>NZ_CP015224.1 GCF_001629735.1 Lysinibacillus sphaericus | reverse complement strand
CTGATGAGCTTTATGGAGTAACTGCGAGCTTTCTACTTTTAGAAACATTTCTGCATACTTATTAAGCCCAAGAATAATACCGCTAGCATCACTCACAATAACAGCATAAGGTAAGTAATCATATGCATTAAAGGATTGAGATCTTTCATGCTCTTGACTAACGTATAATTTATGGGCAACATCATCATTTAATGTTGAAATTTGCGCAACAATTTCTTCGGCATTTGGGTCATAGAAACATTTAAAAGATAACATTTCGTACTCATTCCCAACTGTGCGAATGTTGAAAATTTCTTCTGATCGTAAATCCTTTTGTAATTGTTGGACGAATTTCGCCCATTTAAATTTAGACGGCTCGTCCATAGCCAAATTACCAATAAACGTTAAATTAAGATTAAAAAGTTGGATAGCAGCCTCATTGACGTTCAAAATTTTCCCTGCTTTATTGAGTATAAGTGTTGGTGACGAAGTACTTTTCATAAGATTTCCAAAACATTGATTAATATCATTTTGCTTCAACTTTCTCACCGAACCTTTCAAAAGAGTAAGAAACCTCTAAATCGAATTTTGAGCCTTTACTATACATTATGACAGTACGATTCTATTATTACAAAATTTAGTAAATTTAAGTATTTTAAATTATCTCACGAACTGTTCACAAAATAAATAGGTAAAAAGAATTATATTGTACGTCAAATACTTGACTGATACAATTAGAAATTGAAAGGAAGATTATTGTATGAATACTATTTTAACTACTTTAAATGCAAAGTATATACACACAAACTTAGCATTACGCTATTTAAAAGGTGCCGCTGCGCCCGAATTCAATCCAATTATAGCAGAATATACAATTAAAGACCCTGCTTTTAATATTGTATCAGATTTGTTCCAAAAAAAACCTGATATTATTGGATTTAGTTGTTATATTTGGAATATTGAAGAAACAATTCATGTCATTAAAATGTTAAAAACAGTCTGTCCAAATGTTAAAATTTTGCTTGGAGGCCCTGAAGTTTCTTACGATTCTCACCATTGGCTACGTCGTATACCTGAAGTAGATTTCATCGTGATGGGTGAAGGAGAAATTTCATTTAAACAATTGTTACGTTATTTACACGGAGAAATATTATTGGAGGAAGTTCCTGGGATTTGCTATTTGGAGGACGGGAAAGTCAAAATTCACGCTCAGCCACCTAAGATAGATTTGCGTGAATTAGCAAGTCCGTTTCGCTTTGAAGAGGACCTTCCTCATCTTGGGAAACGCATACAGTACATTGAAACAAGTAGAGGCTGTCCGTTTAGCTGCCAATTCTGTTTATCTTCAATAGAAGTTGGTGTTCGTTACTTTAACCGTGAAAAAATAAAAGAAGATATTCGTTTCTTAATGGATAATGGCGCTAGAACTATAAAATTTGTGGATCGAACGTTTAATATAAGCCGAAGTTACGCTATGGAAATGTTCCAGTTTTTAATTGATGAACATAAACCCGGTGTTGTATTCCAGTTTGAGATTACTGCCGATATTATGCGTCCTGAAGTTATCCAATTTTTAAATGACAATGCACGAGAGGTCTATTCCGTTTCGAAATCGGTGTTCAATCCACAAACGATTTAACAAATACACTTGTACAACGTCGTCAAAACTTTGAAAAACTAAAACGAACCGTGACAATGGTTAAAGAAGGCGGAAAAATCGATCAACATTTAGATTTAATAGCAGGTTTACCAGAAGAGGATTACGCAAGCTTCCGTCAAACATTCAATGATGTTTTTGCCATGCGACCAGAAGAACTTCAACTTGGTTTTTTAAAACTTTTACGTGGTACAGGCCTTCGAGTGGAGGCTGAAAAGTTTGGTTATACGTACGTTGACCTAGCTCCTTATGAAATCTTTTCTAATAATGTCCTCACATTTGATGATATTGTTCGCATTAAACATGCAGAGGATGTTCTAGAGAAATATTGGAATGATCATCGTATGGACCATACAATCGAATATTTAGTGACAGAGGTCTTCGATACACCTTTTGACTTTTTCCAAAGCTTTGGTACGTATTGGGAAACTAAAGGATGGTCCCGTATTGGCCATCAATTAGAAGATTTATTCCGTCGTTTACTAATGTTCTTAGAAACTGTGGATGGTGCAAATTTAAACATTATTCAGAGCTTAATGCAACTAGATTATCTAACGGCTCAGCAATTCCAACCACGTAAATTATGGTGGAAGGAACGTCCAACAGAAGAGCAACAAAAATTAATCTATCAGACATTACGTGAAAATCCAGCTATCGCAGGTGAGGAATTTGCAGACTTTAAACTCACTGAGAAAGAGCTATTTAAGCATACTTTGGTCATCCCGCATTCTCTCAATTATGATGATTTCCTGAATGGCAAAATTGTACAAAAAGATGGCTATCTCTTAACCTATTTCCGTCATGGTCAAGCTCCTTACTTTGCAACAATCCACACTCTTTAATAAGAAACGCTAGACTGATTTAACGATCAGGACTAGCTTTTTTTATTTGTCTTAAACAATTCTTAAAGATACACTCAAAAGGAAATGTAGAGCTCCTATCGCTTTTCTGCATCCTTAATCTAGTAGTCAAGTATTCACAGCGAATCTAAAAATGATTAGGGCAAATTTCTTAAAGGTAGACGATTTATAGGTTGAAAATATACCCAATTAAAATTTCCATACTCGGGAAATTAATTTTTAAATTTTCCAAAAATTTTGTGACAGTTTACTCATTTAGACATTTTGGTAACGAATGGAGCCCTTATATTCTACGCCAAAAATCTGGTCGTCTTAGAATATCAGCCAATAATTTCACATTTATTAGTATGGTGTTTTTATGTATTTTTTATTTTATTGGAACTACCTAGTCCTTTTCAATAGTTAATTTTCGATTTTAAAAAAAAGTATATGATTTATTAATAGATGGTTTTTTAGTGTATAGACATCTGTAATGACAATATTCGACAATTTTATATCTTTCTTCTATATATAATAGAAGAAAGTCCTTTACCCTTCTATGCTATTACCAGCTACCGATAAGAGGATGGATTCGAATGACAGCTTTAAATATGAATGCACAATCATGCAGCTATGAAGCTCCCTAACATGAACACTAATACTTAATGGCTTTGACAAAAAAAGGGCAATATCAACATTCCCCCTCAACAGTTTCTTATATATCAACGTTCTGAAGGTGTTATCCTTTAAAACCTCTAATTCATTTAACAGATTTAGTGTAGTTGGCGTATTATAGTGTCATTACATTTGTCTTGACGTATTTCGACAGGAAGTCATTAATTTCACTGACAACACCTACTAGTATTAATACAATTTTATTGTATGGCCTTCATGTATTGGAAAGGTGGGAAATTAAAATGTATATTTGAACAAATAAAAGAACATCAAATACCTGTAGGATGATATTAAAAAAAGGAATTCCTACTAGTTGCTGAGCAATTTACTGATGATGAAATCATAGAAGGATCTGCAGTCTTCCCGCCCCCGCCTGCAACATCATCAATTCCAATTGACGAATTAATAAAAATTAAATGAACTTATGGTTGCCAGTATTTTAATAAAAGAAGATTTGATACGAAGAAGAAACAACTTTTAGGTATCTAGGTTTAAAGCTGCTCTGGCCTTAATACGTATATTAATTGATTATAGGACTTGAAGGTTTAAAGCAACTAATTAATACAAAAGAAAAGGACTTACAAAGTGAATAAACAGAAAAGACCAGATACGAACATTTTATGATCGCCTGGTTGACTATTTTAATGATTTAAAAGCACTGATGAGTACTCTTTACTTTAAACTTCAATGGCTCAAAAACATCAGTTGATGACTTTGCTTCTACTTCCACATACCAGCGCCTTCGCCCCTTCTAGGTATTTTGCATATTCTAATTGATTTTTGATAATGACCTTATGGGGGCAAAAAGGGGGCAATCCCACGATTACCCCTCAACAAATCCTTATATATCAATGTTCTGAAAGTGTTATCCGATTATTACGCGTTCCTTTGGATAATGGAATTTCGATTTCTTACCTCGTCCCCACCGCCAAGTGTATAAAGGAAGGATATTAAGCCGACTCGACCAATGAACATTAAAATAATAATAATAATTTTACCAATGACTGATAAATCAGAAGTTATTCCTAATGACATACCACAAGTACCGAACGCAGAGGTGATTTCAAAAATAATTTGAATAAGGGAGGCATGTGGCTCTGTAATAAGCAAAATAATCGTTGCAATTAAAACCATGAAAAAGGCTAATAAGATGACAACGAAGGAGCGGAAACATCAATTAAATGAATTTCGCCAAACTTGATATCTCTCCTCTTGCAAATGTATTAAAATATATGGTATGGCAAGTAGTTGTTGAATTCTCCCCCACTGACTTGGAGAAGACTTGAATGAGAAAGCTCATAAAATATCTGTCGCTACTAATGTGTAATATAAGTTGTAAGCCCAGCGATTTGTAGATAGATGGACATTGCTGAAAAGCGCTCATGCAGGCATTCTTGAAGATGGAAGGATTCGAGAGTAAATGACAGAGCACTACAACATAGAATGGCATAGTAGACGTAGTGATTTTGTAACAACTAATCGAAATTCGCATGTCGCTTGAGTAGAAAGTCTTAGTTCATTATACTGGAAACGATTGCCTACACATAGTATTGTACCAACTGAACAAATATCTCATGGAATGGAATAAGCTATTCCGTAATTCAATCTCCATTGGTCGTAGAGAATTGAGCAAGATTCCATGTAAAATGCTTCTTCTAAGTATAAATAATTGGTAAATGGAGCGTTAGATACGTATGTACTCGATACATTAGTTTTTTAAATTTACGTATTATTTCACAAAGACAATTGTACTGATTATGGTCATATATTAACTGACCTCGGCGCTCCTATTTTTTCCACTAAGCACAAGGTACAGTGCTATACATTGCGCTAATGTAAATAAGATCATCACAGTCATTTCGTATACGTTTCGGAATATTATGGTTGTTAAAGTTAACTTACTGCACTTCGGTAATAGACTATCTAAAAGGAACTTTCTCTTCTTGATGACCTGGAGCGTATAAAGGAAGGAATCGTATGTATGAAATAAAGATCAAGTATGAATGGTGTGAAAGTTATTGGAGTTTTTTTCCAAGGCCTTTAACACCTCTACATATGATGCCACTAGATAGATTATAGTATAGAAAATACAAGAAAAAGAAAGAGGAATAGTGATTACTATACTTTTCGACTCGATAAAGAATAAATATAATTGGATGATTCGAAATACTTTTTTCATTTTGGAGGTGAAGTTTTGAATAAGTGGTTAAAGGCTTGGAGTATTTTTATTTTTACAATTGGAGGCTTATTAGTAGTACTACTAATTGGTTTGATATAGATAGTGGAAATAATAAAAAATGTATAAAGCGGCTTGCGCTCTGAATTCTAAGGACTCAAGCCGTTTAATTGTTTCTGGTAGCGATATTGATTTTAAAATAAATAGCGTCATTTATCGCTGAATCTAACTCTCCATTGAATATAGTCTTCCAAAGCCGCTCATTTTAACTCTTTTGATTAAATTTCACATGAAGTAGCTGCCTGTAATTCATCACGTCCATTTGCCTCATATTTCATTTTCCAGCTATATAAAGTTTGAGGTTGTAATGAAAACCTTTCGTACAATGGCCAGATAGTAAAGTGACCTTCCTCGAACAATTGAAGGATATGTCATTTTAACTCGATTGGATGTTTATTCATCCAAAAAATGCTCCCCTTAGATAAACAAATTTATTTTTAATCTGTCTATCTAATAGGGAGCATATCCAATTTTTCGATGGCTTTTGTCTACTGACTAAGCTATTTTTTATTTCGAACACCTACTATATAGCCGAAAAATGCTATGCCTAGTAAGACAATCCAGAATGTTAACTCCCATGCAGTGGAATGCGGGAATTCTGCAGGTAATATCCCTACTTTTTCGTGGGCTAATGTTAAAACAACGAGCTTTACCCCTACCCAGCCAACGATTAAAAATGCTGCTGTTTCAAGTGAAGGATAATCATTTAATACTTTAACAAACCATTGGGCAGCAAAACGCATCATAATAACCCCGATAAAACCGCCTAGGAGCATAACGATAAATTGTCCACCATTGATGCCACCGATATCAAAATTCCCTAAATGAGGCAACGTGACAGCGATAGCCACTGCTGCCAGCATTGAATCAATAGCAAATGCAATATCTGCTGCTTCTACTTTGAGTACAGTTAACCAGAATCCAGACCCCTTTTTCCCAGCCTTTTCACTCGTATCTTCTTCCTCATCATTTTTATGTTTGCGCAAATCATAAATATTTTTCGCCGACATAAATAGCAGATAAGCCGCACCTACTGCTTGTATTTGCCAATAGTTTACTAAAACAGTAATGACAAAAAGAGCAGCGAATCGAAAAATCAGAGCACCAAATAATCCGTAAAATAACGCTTTTTTTTGTTGTTCTTGCGGTAAATGTTTGACCATTACAGCCATTACTACTGCATTATCAGCCGCTAGTAAACCCTCTAAAACAACTAGGACAATTAAAACCCAGCCGTATTGTAATATTTATTGCTTCCATTTATGCTAGTGCCTCCTCTAAGCTCGAAATACCCCAAAATGACTTGTTCCACTAAAGTTACAAAAGAAAAAACCCCTGCCTTAAGTGGCAAAGGTCTCGCTAAGTAAATTAGTACCTTATCGGTACATCAATCTACACGTCATCAGTCATCATTTTACGTATAGAGCCATTCACTATCACATCCGATGGTAAAACCATGTCTTGACGAATGTGAAACCAGGTACAATTGCAAAACCTGTTAGCTACTCCCCTTTGACAAAGTGTCGAAGGTATCTTCTTTCAAATATTATAGCACTATCATTTACAGCTGACAAAAATATCTAAATGGTTTTTTTCATTACTTAATTTGTATCTGGTAGCTCGTATCTTCTTTATGTGCTAAATAAAAATCAATCATTTTCGGCATCGTTTGAATAAAATCAGGACATGTAATTCCACCTTTTTGTAAATTTTCTGGGCTTCAGTCGTGTCGAATGTGGCATTCCATGTTAAATAATCTAATGTCTCCTGTTCCACCCCTAACTTTCTCCGAATAAAAGGGATTTGCAGAGATAGTTTTGCCCACGCAAACGGTAAACGCCCCTTCGGATAAGCATTCGTCACTAGTTTCACCATAGTACGATATACTTCCTGTACAGGATGAGGGTTCGGATCTGTTAAATGAAGTGTCTTGCCTTCAGCCTCTTGTTCTGATGCCAAAAAAGTCGAGGCATTTAATATATAATCTACTGGTACTACATTAATTGTAGACGTAGATTGTCCAATATACGGAATAATAGGTAAACATTTTAAGCGTTCTACTAAATTTAAAAAGAAATAGGGTCCATCAAACTTAATAGTTTCACCGGTTTCAGAATGTCCCCTCACAATGCCAGGTCTAATGATTGTTAATGGGATTTCTGATTTTAAATCTTCTACTCGGAGCTCAGCCTCATATTTTGTCTCTTCATAATAATTTTTAAATGCGAATGGTCGGATCAGTTCACTTTCACGCAGTAACCCCTCACGTGTACCAGCCACATATGCCGTACTAAAGTACATATAGCGTTTTAAATTAGGTAAAGAACGCACAAATTCATTCACCATTGTTGTCCCATGAACATTCACTTTCCAAGCAATATCACGTGGTACAGCTAAATCATATATAGCTGCTAAATGCCAAAGTACTTCAATTTGAGGTATGATTTCTTCTATTACTTGATTATCTACACCAAGATTCGGTAGGGTAATATCACCCTCTACAATTCGAATCGAACAGTTAGGAAATTCATTTACTATTTTATTTTTCTCATGATGGGCCTTAATGGTTTCGCCAGTCAATACGATTGCTATAACCTGTTGCGTTTGTTTGTTTCGGAACAATGACCTAATTAATTGACTTGAAATGAAACCAGGAAAACCAGTAAAAAAATGAACTTTCATCTACCATTCCCCCCTTGATTCTAACGCATCTTTCTTGTTTCTTTATCCACTAAACTATAAACAATCGGTACAATATATAGGGTTAGTAACGTGGAAGTCACAAGTCCTCCAATAACAGCTATTCCCATCGGTTGATTCATCTCTGTTCCTTCACCTATGCCAAGTGCAAGTGGCAACAACCCTAATATAGTTGTTAACGCTGTCATTAAGATTGGACGGAGACGATCCTGAGTAGCTAGTAAAATTGCTTCATAAGCAGACATACCATTTGCTTTTTGCTGATTAATATAATCAACTAGCACAATACCATTATTTACAACAATCCCTACAAGTACTAAAATTCCTATTACAGATGTCACACCAATTAAAGTATTTGTAGCAAACATGGCAGCCGCTACCCCTATGATCATTAATGGAACCGTAAACATAATGACAAACGGATATTTGAATGATTCAAATTGAGCAGCCATCACAATATACACTAATATAATGGCAAGAATCACTGCTAATAGCATATCATCGATTGCACTATCATAAAGCTCACGATCACCGCTAAATACGATTTGTGTAGTAGGAGCTAATTGAGCACTCTTTATTGCTTTATCTACTTTTGCCGATATTCCCCCTAAAGATTCCTTCGTTTCATATTCAACAAAAAATGCCACTGCTGCCGCCTGATCTGAACGGCGAATAGAGACGGGTCCCTCTTTTATAGAAACTGTCGCAACATCCTCTAATTTCACAAATACCCCTGCTGGTGAACGCAGTTGCATTGCTTTTAGTGAATCTATACTATCATTGAAGAGCTGACCGAAACCTGTGTAGACAGGTAATACAGCACCATCCTCTGCAATTAATTGGGAGGTTAATTGTCCTCTTGTCATTTGATTGACAGACTGTGCAATTTGCGCGGGTATGAAACCATAGTCTTTTGCCTTTTCTCGGTTTACTTCAATTTGAATTTCTTGAACAGTATTATCTAAATCTGTGGAAACTTTCGTCACCTCTCAATTGCTTGCAGGTCTTGTTGTACTTTATTGACTGCCTCTTGGAGCCTTTGTTCATCAGAGTCGGTTAATCGAAACGTTAAAGTATGCGGTGATGAGCCAGTTGCTGTCGATACGTTAAATGTCAGTTCAGTCTTCTCCTCTAGCTCTCCCAGTAAGTCTTGCTCTAGCTCTTCAACAAATTCAAAAATTGAACGTTCTCTTTCTGCTAAAGGCACAAGCTTTACATACATCTCTGCTTGGTTCGGGCTAGTTTGTCCACGTGATTGTGATTGTTGTGTACCGCCGATTAAACTAACATAAACATCCACATCTTTTTCCTGCTTTAAACGTTCCTCAATCTTTCTGACTACCTGTTCAGTTTTCGATACAGCTACACCCTTTTCAAGATTGACGCTAATAGTTGTAAAACCTTCATCGGTAGGTGGTAAAAATTCAGTACCTATTCTAGTCAATCCAAATAATGATAGGCCAAAGCAAACTACCGTGAAAATTAGTAGGAGCATGCGATGCTGCAGAACCCACACAATAGACGATTTGTACTGCCTATAAAATAGAGATTTACTACGCTGCTCATAAAAGTTAATACTTTTCATTTTTAATAGCCGACTCGCTAGCATCGGTACTACTGTAAGGGCAACTACTAAAGAGGCAATTAAACTAAATGAAATAGTGAGAGCAAATTCTGTAAAAATTTGTCCAATCAGTCCTTCGATGAACATAACAGGAATAAAGACAGCGATTGTTGTTAGTGTTGAAGCAGTAATCGCAAGAGCAACTTCCCTTGTCCCTTCCTGCGCTGCTGTAATAGGATCTTTTCCTAACCCTAAGTGTCTTTCAATATTTTCAATAACACGATTGCATTATCCACTAGCATGCCAATACCCAATGCTAGAGCACCTAATGTCATAATATTGAGTGAAAAATCAGCCAAAAACATTAATACAAATGTCACAATAACCGAATAGGGGATGGCAATACCAATAATGATAGGGCTCTTCACACTGCGTAAAAAACAAAAAGAACGACCATCGCAAACAGACCTCCTAAAATTAAGGAAGAGCCTATGTTGCTAATGGCAATATCCACGTAGTTGCCTTGATCTACTAATATGTCTGCTGTAATTCCCCTGTATTGCTCTTTCTCTAGCAATTCATTTAAGGTTTGTTGAAACTCCTTTGACACTTCAGCAGTATTCGCACCCGACTCCTGTAAAACGGACATAAGAACTGCTGCATGCTCATTGGCACGGGTTGTCGTTACAGATGGCTGTTCTGCCCTTTTAACAGAGGCGAGGTTGCCAACTGTTAACGCTTCACCTGTTAAAGGATTCACGGAAACAATTAAATCGGCTATATCCTGAGGTGATGTTAAAGTACTAACAATACGTGTTGTTAACATTTTTCCATCATCAGTTAAAACAGGGTCACCAGGAAGTGATACATTGTTCGCTTGGACTATTTGAATAATATCTGCCTGTGTTAAGCCTTTTTCGACTAACTTTACCTCATCTAACGTTATTTGTATTTCCTCTATAAGCTTCCCAGAAACATTTACACTTGCGACACCCTCTGTCCGTCGAAGCTCCTTTTCTCCTTCTTAATAATTTCATTTTCATTTTCTGCCCGCAATGAATGAATGGGGAAATTGGGATGGATCAAACTTTAAAAAGCTTGGTTTGCCCGCATCATTGGAAGTGGTGTCATATCAATTCTCTGTAAAATATCAAGCTGGACATCTTCTAGGTTGGTGGACCAATTGAATTCAAGGACGATTAATTGCTTCCTTCTTGTGAAGAGTTTCTTAATGCCTGGTAGGGTGGCTAGTGTTGCCTCTAAAGGCTTCGTCACCCTTTCATTCACCTCTGTTGGACTGGCTCCCGGATAAGAGGTGACTACTACCTATTGGCGGATTTAGCTTTAGCTCAGGTATTAAGTAATCGGTATTTTTAATAACGATACACCACCTAATAAAATTACAAATACAATAGTAAAATACTGGTTTTTAATCGAAAAATTACTGATGTTCATATTAAAAACTCCTTCTTCTACCTCTTCCTTTCTATCATAGCCGAAAAGGCATTATTTTATAAATGAGCTAATTTCCTATCTTAAGCGCATTTGCGAATTCAAATTTCCTAATACTGTATATATTCTACAATCCGTGTCAAATTTCCTTGTAAAAAAACACGAATCGCAAAATTGTCGATTCGTGTTGACTATTAAAGAAGGCTATAAAGTTTAATGTTTTCATTTTTATCGGCAAACCAACGCATGGCAAACTCATTTTCGAATAAGAACACAAGATTATCAAAACGATCTTTCACCAGCATTGAACGTCCAGAGGACATAGATTCTTTAACATCCTCTTCATTTTCAATCCAACGGGCAATTTTCGAACCAATTGGCTCCATCCTTACTTCCACATTGTATTCATTTTTCATACGATGTTCAAATACTTCAAATTGAAGTTGACCCACTGCTCCAAGAATAACTTCCTCTGTGTGCAGTGTTTTATAATATTGAATGGCACCTTCTTGTACTAATTGTAAAATACCTTTATGGAATTGCTTCGATTTCATTACGTTTTTAGCCGTTACACGGACAAATAACTCTGGAGTAAACTGTGGTAATTTTTCAAATTGGAATGTTTTTTTACCACCACTACGGTATCTCCAATTTGATAAGTCCCTGTGTCATATAAACCGATAATATCCCCTGCAACAGCTTCATCTACAGTCTCACGATCATCAGCTAGGAATTGTGTAGATTGTGTGACTTTAAAGGATTTGCCAGTACGAGACAAAGTCATATTCATGCCACGCTCAAATTTACCAGACACAATACGGACAAAGGCAATACGGTCACGGTGCGCAGGATTCATATTAGCTTGAATTTTGAATATGAATCCTGAAAATTCCTCTTGTTCAAGCGGATCAATAAACTGCTCATCTTCCGTAATTCTAGGCTGTGGTATTGGTGCAAATTGTAAGTAAGTCTCTAGGAATGTTTGTACCCCAAAATTTGTTAAAGCTGAACCAAAGAACACTGGTGTTAATTCGCCCACGACGAATTTTTTCTTCCGAATATTCATTACCAGCCTCGTCCAGTAGTAATATATCATCCATTGCTTGAGAATAATAAGAAGTAACTTTCATCGGATGCTCTACAGCAAGTTCACCATTTTCATCTATTGGCAGAAAGCGTTCAGCTTCATCCGTACGGAACTGCTCAATACGCTTATTGTAACGATCATAAATACCAAGAAACTCTTTCCCCATACCAATCGGCCAGTTCATAGGATATGCATGTATCCCCAGTACTTCCTCAAGCTCTTCTATTAGCTCAAGCGGCTCTTTCCCTTGACGGTCCAATTTATTAATAAAAGTGAAAATCGGAATACCGCGCATTTTACAAACCTTAAATAGCTTTAAAGTTTGCGCCTCTATCCCTTTAGCGGCGTCCACTACCATGACAGCACTATCTACTGCCATTAATGTGCGATAAGTATCTTCTGAGAAGTCTTGGTGCCCAGGGTATCCAAGATATTCACACGTGAGCCATTATAGTCAAATTGCATCACGGAAGAAGTAACAGAGATACCACGTTGCTTTTCGATTCCATCCAGTCAGATGTTGCAAAACTTACCTGTTTTTTTCCTTTTACTGTCCCTGCGTCACGAATGGCGCCTCCAAAGTAAAAGCTTTTCTGTAATCGTCGTTTTCCCCAGCATCAGGGTGATGATAATGGCAAAAGTACGACGGGATTGTATATCTTTTTCTAAATTTGAATTCATCTCGTCATTCTCCTTTTTCATACTTAATAATAATAAAGAAGTCTTGCCTTTCGTACAACCTTTTTACATGAATCGCCAAAAAGAAAACCCTTTAGTACTATCTAAAAGGGTTTCCTAAATCTTATATTCCATCAAACAAATTTCAAACGGCCAGCTTCTATTGCTATTTCTGCATCACTATGCGGAAATTTTGTATTTTCAATAATTTGATAATCCTCATGCCTTTACCAGCAAAATAATCATATCGCTGGTTCAGCAACCTCAATCGCATGACGAACTGCCTCTGCACGATCTCCGATACAGGCAAATTGTCATGTAACATCCCTTTTGCCAAATCACCCGTATACTATTATAGTCCTCATAGCGGTGGGTCATCTGTTGTCAAATAACATACTCTGCTGCCGACGCCTTCTCAGCCATGGCAGGACGTTTTGATTTATCACGGTTACCACCTGTCCCAACTAAGAAATAAGTTTGCCCTTTTTATATGGTTGTGCTGCCTCAATCGCTTTTTCAATAGCATCAGGTGTATGTGCATAATCAACAAACATTTGTACAGGTAGCTCAGAGCATACTTTTTCCATACGTCCTTTAACTGGTGGAAGTTGCTCGATTTGCTCAATAATGGCCTCCATAGAATAGCCACGACCATAAAATGCCACCATTGCTGCTAACACATTATAAATGTTAAATTCACCTAGTAAATTCATTTCACACGATAAATTCCTTCTGACATCTCCACATCAAAAGATGTCATATAATCGTGATATTCACAGTTAATGGCACGGAAATCTGCTGTTTCATTTTTTAAACCATATGTCCACACTGGAAATGGTGTCATAGCTGCGTACCGCTCTGACCAAGCATCATCGGCATTTAGCACAACAAATTTATTTTTTTCTAAATCTGTCCAAGCTGGGAGAATAATAAACCTTTGGCATGCCCATATTCCTCCATCGTACCATGGAAATCAAGATGATCGTGCGTTAGATTTGTAAAATAGCTACATCATAGTCAACACCTGCTAAACGTCCAAGTGCTAATCCATGGGATGAAACCTCCATCGTCATTAAACGACAGCCTTCCATTTTGCTCTAAAAATCATTTGTTGTGTTGATAACGCATCACTTGTTGTATTGGCAGATTCATATAAAATTCCATTTAAATTAAAGCCAATTGTGCCAGATAAGGCAGATTTTTCACCCCATACCATGCATAATATTTTGAATAATACCTGTTACAGATGTTTACCATTCGTTCCCGTTACCCCGATCATCGTTATATCTTTGGAAGGATAATCAAAAACTTTGCGGCTAACAAGCCTACTGCACGGTCTGTGTCTTTTACAATTACTTGAGCAATCATCTCACCTAGCGGCAATTCCCGCTCTGTTACAACAATCGTAGCACTCATCTACAGCCTTTTGAGCATAGTCATGTCCATCCACTGTATAACCTTTAATACAAACAAACATGCTATTTGGCTGTACACTTCTTGAATCTACTACGATATCAGTCACTTGGTCTGGCAACATGCCAATTATTTTTTTCAAAGGTAATGCACTTAACAATTCCTCTGCATACATTTCATAGTCCTCCAATCAATCTCTACACTCATGTCATCATTTTTGATTATTCGACAAAAAACGACAAAATGAATCCCCCACGCTCTATTGAACTTATTTTACTACTTATTTCGCGATAAATAAAATGTCTCCGTGCTGTTTTTTTAACGAAAACGCTTTCATTTGAACAAAAAATACGTTTTCTTCAATTTTTTCATAATTAATGACTAATCGGCATTTTTCGACACGCCTAGGTTGGGATTTTTGGGGATATTTTTCTATACAAAGGAGGGTTTTTTTGAAAGGGGATATCTTCATTTGAAAAAAGATACCCCCATTTTAACTATTTCATAATAGAGCGTACAATTTTCACCTTTTGATTATACGGTGGAAACAGTACATTCGTCTCAAGCTTAGAAGATTTCTTTAAAATGGATTTTGCATGTGTAAAGTTTTCAAAGCTTGCTTTACCATGATATGCTTTCACACCCGATGGACCAACACCTCCAAATGGTAAGTGTAAGTTACCAACATGTGTAATCGTATCATTAATACATCCTCCGCCGAATGGCAATTCCTCTAAAAAGTATTGAGTCGCTTTTTCATGCTCTGAGAAGAAATATGCCGCTAATGGTTTCGGTAATTGGCGTATTCATGAATTGCCAGTGGTAAATCGTTATACATCATAACAGGTAGGATAGGGCCAAAAAGCTCTTCCTGCATCGAAGGACTTGTCCACTTTACATATTCGATGATTGTTGGCTCAATATATAAATCATCTCGATCTATCCGTCCACGAATGTTATAGCGTCACGTTCTTCCTTAATAATTTGCTGTAAACGATCAAACTGTCTAAGATTCACGATGCGTCCGTAATCAGGGCTTTTTAATGGGTTCTTCCCATAAAAAGAACGTATCGTCTCTTTTAAAATTTTCATAAAGCGATCATAAACATCTTTGTGAACAAGTAAATAATCTGGTGCCACACATGTTTGCCCAGTATTTGTGAATTTACCCCATACAATCCGCTTCGCTGCTACTTCTAGGTTCGCTGTTTGATCAACAATAGCTGGACTTTTCCCTCCAAGTTCTAAAGCAATTGGAGTTAATCGTTCTGCTGCTGCCTTAGCAACCACTTTGCCAACTGCTACACTTCCTGTAAAAAAGATATAGTCAAAGGAAGCATGGATTAAGGCAGTAACCTCATCTTTTTCCCCTTCCACTACACGTATATAGGATGGGTGAAAAGTTTCTTCAATTACCTTTTTTATAATGGCTGCAGTGTGTACAGATGTTTCTGACGGTTTAACGATAGCTGTATTACCGCCAACATAGCACCTACCAATGGTTCCATGACCAATTGAAATGGGTAATTAAACGGACCAATAATTAATGTTACACCATACGGTTCACGAACAATAAAGCTCTTACCCATCTGATATTGAATAGGTGTTTTGACTGCTTCTGGCTCCATCCATTCTTCCACATGCTTCACCATGTAAGAAATACTATCTAAGACAATGCCAATTTCAGTTGCATACGCTTCGAACTCACTTTTCCGGAGGTCTAAGTATAGTGCGTTCAGTATTTCCTTCTCATATTTCAAAATGGATTTCTTTAGTTTTTTTAATTGCTCTTTTCGAAATTTGACACTTTTAGTGGCACGAGAAAAATAAAATTGACGCTGCTCTGTTATCATATTTCCACATCTTTAGACGTAAAATTCATCAATAAAGCACCCCTTTTCAAAATGGCATACATAGTTTTTTCATTTCGAACAAACTATCATTGTCTATACGATACAACATCAGGAGGAAAAATTCCTCTTTCTACATCAGGGGGAAGAAATTTGAGTATGTGAAATGTTTTAATTTTTCATCTTGGGAAATATACAACTACACAACTACATACTAAACGAAACGGGGGCGTAGATGAATGACAACAACAACGACATGGTGGGAGTCTATTTTTTCTGGACCATTATCACATGGGATTTGTGAAGAAAAATTATTGCTTTGCAAGATGAGGCTTTCTTATATCTTTCTACAGCACCGGTAGAAACGAAGAAAATCTTGAAGTAAATTAAATGAAAGCGCATTATAGGTACCCCTTTAATGCGCTTTTATCATGTTTAATTAGCGATTAATAATTGCCGTAACTGCTCTAACTCTGCTTCTAGTCTACTGATTGCTTCTTCCTCTATGGCAAACCTCCTTCATCTAACCGAATAATTTGTTTATCTACAATATAAACAGAGTGCGATATTGAGGTCGCCCCTAGTACAGCTAAAACAGGCTTCAAAGCATACTCTAATGCTAATAATGACCAATAGAACCCCCAACAGCGATAGGTAGAATGACCTTCCCATGCAGTGCTTTTTGGGGTAGTAAATCTAAATAAGTTTTCAATATTCCCGTAAACGATGCTTTGTATATAGGGGTTAAAATGACGACTATTTGTACTTCCTCAATCCATTTATTCTCTAGCTGTATACTTTCACTTGCAAAATTGGCTGTTATTAGATCTACAGCCGGTAGTTCATGAATATAATTGGAATGGACTTCTACACCCTGTGCCATTAAATGATTTTTAACCTTTTCATGGATTGCCATAACTCTAGAGCTTTTTGAGTTACTGCCATTAATGATTACTGCTTTTGTCAATTTACCAGCTCCTCTTAATTTTTTAAAAGCCATTAAAAAAAGCCCCTATTTTACAATCAAACGAAAACCGCCTTGTAAAATAGAAGCCTCTAGCTGCCTAGTCAACTCCAAAACCAAGTATTCTTATAAAATTAATCTAACATATATTTCTTTAATGTCAATAGCTTTTCAATTATTGGTGAATGGCTTTTCCAAAAACAGCTTTGGCAGTATCTCCAATATGCTCAGATACAGTCGGATGTGGGAAAATCATTTGTGCTAAAGAAAGAGCTGTACCACCTGAGTTTTTTGCCGCCAATATAGCATTCAGCATTTCTGTTGCACCATCCCCTACAACACAAGCACCTAGAATTTGACCGCTGCCCTCTTTTGTTATTAGCTTCACAAAGCCTTCAGTATTTCCCTCCATTAAAGCCTTTGGATTTGTTTGTAATGGCATTTTTGTCATCGTGTAAGGTACTTTTACCTGTTCTTCTAGTAAACCAAATGTGGCAATCTCAGGGTGTGTATATACACAACGCGGGATTGATGCTTGGTCAATTAATGCTGGTTGATTACCCATAATATAATCCACAGCATAGATTCCTTCCGCACTCGCAGAATGTGCAAGCTGATAACCACCGACTAAATCACCAATTGCATAAATATGAGGCTGACTCGTCTGTAAATGCTCATTCACGGCAATTAAACGGCCTTCAAAAGTTAACTCCAAATGCTGAGCGATTTCTGTATTAGGACGACGCCCTGTCGCAAACAGAAGATTTTCATATGTATATATACCTTTTGTCGTATGAATAGTATGGCCTTCAAATTTTTCGAATTGGAAATCTGTTATAAGCTCAATACCAAGTTTCTTCATCTTTTCTCGAATAAGGGGTCTTGCCTCTGGTTCTTCCGTTTGTAAAATATCCTCACTATGATTAAGCATTGTAATTTTCGTTCCTAGGGGGGCTAAACTAAAGGCCATTTCTACTGCAATCACACCACCACCGATAATCGTTAACTGTGCTGGTAGCTCTTTAAGATTGAAAAATGTATCTGTTGTAAAGTAGGTAGCGGACTCTAACCCTTCAAATGGTGGAACATATGGTTTACTGCCTGTTGCCAATATAATATCTGACGCCGTCAAAGTTTCATTTCCTACTGTTATCAGTAAGTCTTTAGTTAATGTGGCCTCACCACGATATAAAGTTATATGGTTGTTGATAATATAGTGCTCAATATTTGTTAGAAGCTCTTGAATAATTGTATCTTTACGTTGCATTAATCGAGGAAAATTTATTTTAACATTGTCTGTTTCTATTCCCCAACTATTTCCTCGATTTATTGCCTGCACTAGTTTACTATGCTCCAATAAAATTTTAGATGGAATGCATCCAACATTATAGCAAGCTCCTCCTAATTTATCTCGTTCAATCAACGCAACCTTTTTGCCATTTTTGGCAGCATGAATGGCCGCTACATACCCTCCTGGCCCTGCACCAATAATTGCTATATCAAATTTTTCCATATTTTTCACCTCATGTATCACCTTATCATTTGCAAAAATTGAATGCAATATTACCAGTAAGGTCATTGAAAGGGATCCTTCAGAAATTTAAAGCTTAAAGATGAAAAATAATAAAAGCAATTGAGAGGTTTTCTCTCAATTGCTTTTGTCTCCAGTCTGGCCTCGACTTTACTTTCATTACGCGTATATTTTTCCCAACTAATAGGCTTAATAAATATTCCGTTGCCAAAATCTTTGTTGTGCAATGGCGTCTACAAATTTTTTAGAAAAATCCTTATTCCCAGTTGCTAAAACAATACCTGGCCCTACATTGGCATTCGACATATTGAAAAACGTTGTACCTGTAACGGCAAATCCAATCGGTTTGTAATGACGATATGCCTCATTAATGTAATTTACGATATGTGTATTAAATTTAGCTTGATTACTTGCCTTTACACCCACCACATATAACGAGTCAAATAATACGGCATCGGTTGTAATAAAGGTGTCGCTTGCTGTTAATTGAACACCATTATTTCCAGTCACAACTCCTAGTCGATCAGAAATAATGCTGTAGCGCACCCCCTGCCTTGTTAAATATTTTAATACCTCCCCTACCTCATTCGCATCGAATCCATCACCAATTAAAACACCTACCCTAAGTGTATAAGGTAATTTAATGGTATTGGCTTGACTAAGTGCGGGTGAAGAGGCTGTTACCTTGGACTGTTCGCCACTAGGAGGGTTAACACCCACATTTTCAGCAACAGTTGTAGCCATTGCTTTATCTACGTGAACAAACATATCTAGGTATTGTTCGATCTGACATATGCCACATAATCATATGTGCAATCTCCTGATTGTTCGCCACAAAATCCCAAACGTATCATGGGCAGAGGCAGCTTGTGGCATCTCATTATGCGGCTCAGGCTTTACTGCATGAATTAAATCTGGGAACTTAATGGCATCCTGAATAAAAAAGACTGGAATATTATTGCCTACTAAATCATAATTTCCTTCATCCGTGTAAAATTTAGTTGCAAATCCCCGTACATCACGAGCCGTATCCATTGAACCTAAACTACCTACCACTGTCGAAAACCTGACAAACACTGGCGTTTTCTTTTTCGGGTCTTGCAAAAATTTCGCCTTCGTATACTCTCTCATCGACTCATACAATTCGAATTCACCATGTGCAGCAAAACCTCTAGCATGCACGACACGTTCCGGAATTCGTTCGTGGTCAAATGTGTAATTTTTTCTCGAAGATGAAAATCCTCCATAATTGTCGGACCACGGACTCCTGCTTTTAAGGAATCCTCATCGTTTGACACTCTAAGACCCTGATTCGTAGTCATTTTGTGCCTTCGTTCTCTACACGAAATGGCTCTAGTTGCTGATCCTTGGCATTTTCCTCTATATTTTTGCGTTGATTCGAATTTGGCTTATCCACGCAATCCCCTTTCATACTATTACTGATTTCGCTCAATAGACACTATATGTTTGTTTGGATTAAACATGCATTTATTTGACAATCTATTTCCACTAAGTAAAGAGTAGGACCCCTACGTCACAAAAAGAACCTACCGTTTTTAAAATATGTATCGTATCATTTCATGTATGTTACAGTAAGGTTGTCACGGCTCTCCGAACTACGAAGAGCCATCATGTCTGTACAATTTTAATCGCTACTTCATGACGTAATGCAATGGGGGCAATAATCGTCTCATCAGCCTTATGACGGAAATATCGGCTCACACCGAGGTGTTGTTCCATTTGTCATTTAAGACGGCACGTGGATATTTTTCCGAGCTATCCACTTCCTCAAAATGCAAAAGTAACCACAATTCAAAAGCCTCATTAGAATAGGCAATTTGAATCTCTTTTTCCTCACAAAATTGATTTACTTCCTCCAATTGCTTTTCTGTTAAATCATCCTTATCAAAAACAATCCAGACCTCATCAAAATATTGATAACTAGAATCCCGATAAGCATGTTGAGCAAGCTTGATGGCAGATCGTTTAACATTTTTTATTTTGACACTCACCATTTTAGAGCGCTTCAAAATACGTAGCTGTTCAAAATAAATACGCTCCGTTTCACCTTCACAATAAATTAAAATAGTTTTCCGCAGTGTTCGGTTCCCTTGTTGACGTACTCTCACTGCTCAGATACCTCCGCTTCTTCTAAATATTGTTCAGATAAATATTCATTAATAACGGGCGTTGCGCCAAATTCTCCTTTTAAATAACGTTTTGCATAAGAAAGGTCGCCACGCTTTTTTGCAAGTCTGCAAAATCAAATAAAGAATAGAGCTCAGATTCATTTTTAAAGGTTTTATTAACAAACCAAATTTGATCAGAACGCAATGGCTGATCCAATAACTCTATTTCATGACTCGTCACGACAAATTGATTACTCGTATTACGTTTACTATTCATGATTGCCATTAGAAATTCGCAAATTGATACATGAAAAGCTGTATCGAATTCATCAATAAAAATAGTTTTTCCTTTATTATAAGCATCTACCATCACACAAGCTAAATGCAACATGCGCACTGTACCTTTAGAATCCATCGTCCAATTGATCGTCTCGTTTCCGATGGGCACACCCGATTCATCAAATGATAAATAATGTAGGTCAATATCAACTTCTTGAATGACCTCAGGGCTGTCAAATTCGTAGCCAATGGTATTTTTTCTCTGCGCTCCACACGTCTTGCCGTGACATCTTGAATTGAAAATCGGCAATTTTAAGAAGTTTGATGACCTCTTTTTAAAGGGCTCCTCTTCAAGTTTACGAATTAGAGGATGACTTGATAACCGATTCGCTTCATCTAGAAACAGCATTTTATGTAAAACCAATCGAATACCTTTAACGCGTCTGAATCATTAAAAACATGTAGCACTGATATAAAGGCTGTATTATTCCGCGTATATTTTGTTAATTCCTGTGCAGTCGAATGAGCTGTTTCATACGAATAATCCACACCATCCCATCGTCGGACAAAAAGCTCTTCCTTCAAATTATGAGTTGTCTTGTGAAGACGCTCATATAGAATGATGGAAGCATTGTACTGAATTTCATACTCATACAAAGCACCGTCCAAAAATAGTGAAATCATAAATTCTGTTGGTTGGCCCTGCTGACTTCCTAGCTTGAAAGGTTGATAAGGCAGGCGTAATTGTTTAACATTGTTCAGATTCTCAAAGTTAAAGAGTAAGGTTCTCAAAACTTTAAGCGCGGTAAATAGATTGGATTTACCACTTCCATTCGGCCCAAAAATAAATGCACTTTTCACGACACGAAGTGAATCATCCAACGGTATGGTATGGGTATCCTTCCATTTTCGTAGACGACTTCCTGCTACCATTGAAAATAATGTATCCTCTTTATAGCTTAGACAATTGTTCACTCTAAAATCTACAAGCATATGTAAGCCTCCGTCCACATCCATTTCTTTAATGAATTATTATACTATAGACATAGAAAAAGACATATTACACTGTGTAATATGCCGAATCCTCTATATAGTTAAATTTCCGCCAATTTATCAACTTGTAAAGCATTCAACGTACGTTCAATTCCCTCTGCAAAAGAAATTTTGGGTCTCCAACCAATTGCATTGGCTAATTTGTCATTATTTAAAAATGAATGTTCAATATCTCCTTCTCTTGCGGGTGCATATTGAATTTCAAGTGGATGATTTAAATGCTGAAGCAACAAAATCACTTGATGAAGAGACCACGCTTCATTTGTGGACACATTATAGATACCTTGTAATCTTGAATGGACACCGGCATAAATGGCATCTGCAATATCATCGACGTAAATAAAGTCACGTGTCTGTTCACCATCACCATAAATTGTAAAGGGTCTTCCCTCCATGCTACTCTTTAACATACTTGGGATGACAGCAGCTTCACCTTGCATTTGTTGTCTTGGACCGAAAACATTGGCGAATCTGTAAATAAGGATAGGTAACCGATAATCCTTTTGCCATTTTTCACAATAGGTTTCCCCTATGCTCTTGTTTAGCCCATACATTGATATAGGTTCGCACACATCTGTTTCTTCTAGTGGCGGATAGTGACTATTTCCATACACAGCCGCTGAGGAGGCAAAAACAAAATGCTTTACCTTATATTTAGATGATAAAAAGAGCATTTGACTTAGCCCAACAATATTCGTCAAAATATCCTTTACTGGCTCCTGTAAGGATTGTTGAACACTCGTTTGTGCTGCACAATGAATGACCACATCGAAATGTGTCTCTTTAAAAAGGTGCTCACAAACCTCATCCTCCACATTTAAAAGATAAGATTTATGCTCAAAATCAACATTCCGTAAGTGACCTGTACTTAAATTATCAATAATATAAACAGATGCACCTTCTTCAAAAAAACGCCTACCTACTGCACTGCCAATAAAACCATAGCCACCTGTCACTAATACATTCATCCTATCGCCCCCAAAAACAATATGATGATTTATATGCAGAATTTGCTAAAAATATGCAAAAAACATACTCGATGGAATTAATTTACAAAATATCATTACTAGAATATTTCTTAAGTACATACCTTTTTTTGGACATATAAAAAGCATGCTTGAATATACCTTCAAGCATGCAGGAAAATCTCTTTATTAAGCTGGGTTAATTTCTAACTCAACTGATACTTTAATATCTTTACCTACTAGTACTCCACCAGTTTCTAAGGCTGCATTCCAAGTTAAACCAAAGTCTTCGCGATTGATAGTTGTTTCAGCTTCAAAACCATATACTTCTTGCCCCCAAGGATTAGTACCCTTGCCATTAAATTCTGTATCAAATGTTACTGATTTTGTTACACCTCTAATAGTTAAGTCTCCTGTTACTGAATATTCATCGCTAGATTTTTTAGTAATGTCTGTTGATTTAAACGTAATTGTTGGATATTGTTCAGCATCAAAAAAATCCGCTGCTTTTAAATGGTTATCACGATCTTCACTACGTGTATTAATACTTGCTGGATCAATAGTAAAGCTAATGTTAGCAGTTGTTAAGTCTGCAAGATCTGCCGCCTCAATGTCCGCTGTGTATTTATCAAATACACCTTTCACTTTTGATACCATCATGTGTTTTACTTGAAAGTTAATTGCTGAGTGCCCTAAATCAATATTCCATTTTGCCATTTTAAAATTCCTCCAATAAGTTGATTTTATCTCGATTTCGAGATATATTTTAAAATATGAAGCAACTACATGAATTATGTTACCCAACATTGATTAGGCTAAACATTTGTAGTTACTTATCTTTTTGTACTACTTTGGTTATGAAAAGTAATTGATTACTTTATGTAACTTACTATATATTAATAATTAAATTACGTCAAGTAATTTAATTATTTTTTGTTAAAAGTTCTTTTTGAAATTTGAAATATTCAATTTACGATTTCGAACAAGCATAGGTTTGTCCACATTAGCCATAAATAAAGCATAACGTTAAAGAGTTTTTATGTATCATCCTTTGTCTATCAAAATTCATGATCGTATCAGGATTTTTTTTCATCCATTTGTTATATAATTCTGCGAAGAGGACTTGGAGGTATGAGGTATGAAAATCAATAGAATGGATCATGTGAGCATAAACGTGAATGATCTTTCAGAGGCTAAAGCATTTTTTCTTGAGCTAGGGCTTGAAGTGAAAGCAGAATGGGAATTACAAGGAGAACTGCTGAGCCGAATTGTAGGGCTTAATTATACAAAAACGGCATGTGTAGGATTGGGGATGCCTGATGGTCAGACATGGATAGAGCTAGTGAAATTTTACTCGCCTTCTGATGAAAAAGGTATACAGCCAACTTTTGCAAATACGCTTGGAATCCGACATATTTGCTTTAATGTTGAAAATATTGAAGGTATTATTGCTAAATTGAAAAAAAGGGGTACAAAAATTTTTAGTGAGATACAGCAATATGAAGAAAGTTATAAATTATGTTACGTGCGTGGTCCTGAGGGCATTATTTTAGAGTTGGCGGAGAAAATCCAATAAAAAAGGCTAAAAAGATGGAGAACCTTGACAGTGAAGGTTCTCCTCAATAAAAAGAAAGTCAAGCTCTATTTATTCACCACGTTTTACTAATTTACCCTGAACAACAAAGCGGTGCTCGTCACTCATCACTGAATCCTTACAGGTAGACAATGTCAGGATTTTATCACCGGGACTTATAGCGACATCCATTTGTATGGATGATCGCTTTTGAATTTCCTCTAGAAATTGCTTATAAGCTCCGTCACTTGTAAAATCCGTTTCAATATAGTAGAAATCAATAGTTGTCTCATATGCTGCAAATACCTCGATATCATACCCTTCATATAAGGTATCTAAATAAATAATGGGATGGTCATTCGCGTAGTCTTGCTTTAAGTAATTTTTTAGACTGCCAAACATCGTATTGTTTTTCATAGCATGACCATATAAAACTGTATTTTGACTCATAGAAACAATATTATTTCGATAATCCATAAAGACACTGCCTGCACGACTTTCCTCGTCTCTAAAATTATGATTTAAATAAAAATCATTATTGTCAGCTTGTAGTACTGGATTATTTAACTTTGTTCCATCCACTGAAATCCATCCTACAATTTGACGGTTCATTGCTAATAAATCTTGGAATTGAGGTCTTATCGTTGAAGGAGCTTGAGTTTCTTCCTCTTGATTTACAGGCTGATCTTCAATAGTGCTTAATGTAGCTTGATATATATCCTGCACTTCCTTCAGCGATTTTGATGTCTCATAGTACGTATATAGATACTTTGCAAGGGAAAATGCAGAAAATAAAAATATTGCTACATATAGAAATGTGACAAACTTTGACGCCTTCTTTTTCATCCCATCACCATTCATATCCCCATTGGCATCATATAATAGCCAAGTTGTTGATCTTCATTAAATACCGCGTTAACCCCATATACCTCTTTAATAACATCTTTCGTAATTACATCACGTGGGGTACCTTCTGCAAATATTTTACCATCCTTCATTAAAATAATATGGTTACTATAGCGAATAGCTTGATTAATATCGTGTAGCACCATGATAATCGTTAAGCCGTGCTGCTCGTTTAATGTTTTGACAAGCTCTAATAATTCTAGCTGATAATAAATATCCAAATATGTTGTCGGCTCGTCCAAGCATAGTATTTCTGATTGTTGTGCCAAAGCCATAGCAATCCAGACACGTTGCCGCTCCCCACCTGATAACGCCTCTAAATTTGTTGAACTCTTTTGTTGTAAATTTGTACAAGCCAGTGCCCATTCAATGGCTTTTTCATCTCCCTCATTGTCCTTTTTCAGCAATGTTTGGTGGGGAAGACGACCAAAACCGACTAATTTTTCAATTGTTAAATCTTTCGGTATATCGTTTTGCTGATATACTATGGCTAGTTTTTTAGCAAATTCCTTAGGCTTATAATCTAGTAAGTCTTTATTTTCTAACAGGACATTTCCTGATTTAGGTGAATGCAGACGAGAGATGACACTTAATAAAGTTGATTTCCCACAGCCGTTCGGACCAATTATTGTTGTAATTTTGCCTTTTGTAATTGATGTGGAAACACCCTTTAAATGATTACGTGTATTATCATGCGATACAATAATGTCTTGTATATTCATGCTTGTCACTCTTTTCGTAATAAGAATATTAGGAAGGGTCCACCGATAATGGCCATAATGGTGGACGCCGGGATTTCAAGTGGTGCAACAATTGTACGTCCAATTGTATCTGCTAATAAAATTAGTAATGCTCCTGCCAATGCTGTAAACGGAATAAGCACAGCATGATCATGGCCAACTAATCTGCGAGCAATATGAGGTACTAAAAGACCCACAAATGAAATAACTCCTGCAACAACAACTGAAACAGCTGCTAGTAAGACAGCCACTGCTGCAATTAATAACCGTGCTCGCACAACTTGAAATCCTAAGCTTTTAACAGTTTTGTCTTGTAATACGAGTAAATTACACCAACTATATAAAGCAAGAGAACCTATTAATCCGATTGAACCATATGTCACAATTGTTGAAACATCTTTCCATGTTCGCATGGTTAGATTAGAACCAATAACACTGGATGCGGACATATTTAAGGAGCCGCCTAAGCTAATCATAGCCTCGGTTAAGCCTGTAAACATAGCGTTAATCGCTATCCCTACTAAAATCAATTTGAGCGGGCTTAAGCCAGATTTCCAAGATAATGCAAAGACAAGCGTACAGGCTAAGGCTCCACCCATAAATGCTAACACGGGTGTCATAAAAAATAATGTGGGGAAAAAGGCAACAATAAACAATTGGACAAATGCTGCACCCGAAGATATTCCGATAATCCCTGCATCTGCCAATGGGTTACGCATCACCGATTGTAAAAGCACCCCAGAAACTGAAAGGGCGGCACCTGCAAATAATGCCACAATGATACGTGGGAAGCGTAAATCACGAATAGCCTCCATTTGACTATTCCCCTCATTAAATAATGCCCCTATAAACTCAAAAAAGCCCATTTTAATGCTACCTGTTGATGCTGAATAAATCACTGTCACCAGTAATAAAAAAATTACAAGTAAAAAACTGACGATTCTTTTTGTCATATCGGACTTCCTTTTTCTTTTTTTATTCCATATAGGATAAGAAAAACGCTCTATGACGAGTAAAAATACTGATCATACGAGCGACATTCGAGTTACTATTTACGATAGAAAATTTCCATCAGCTGTCCTAAAGCCTGTGGTACCTGCAAGGAGGATGTCGTCCCGAATAATTCTTCCTCTAAATCATAGACTTTACCGTTTTTCACTGCATCGAAATGTTTCCAAATATCATTAGTTTTAAATTCTTCATCAAACATTTCCACAACCTCATCGGGCATGCCATGTGATAAGCGCAAAATAATATCCGGATTGCTATTATGAAGATATTCCGTATTAGAAGATAGATATTCTGCATCTTGCCCTTCCATTACATTGATACCCCCTGCTCGTTTGACAAGATCCCCGGCATAGGAATTTTCTGTTGCTACTAGATAACTCCCTGGTATACCTAGTAAAATTAATACGCGAGGACCTTCTTTATTCGCAGCTACGCTTTGGACTGCCTCGATATTCTTCTGTAGATCTTTTACTAATGCATCGGCTTGAGCTTCACGATCATAGCGTTTTCCTAGAGATGTTATCTCCTTTAGCATGGCATCAACGCTTTGGAAATTAAGAAAATCAACAGGAATATTAAGTTGTTTAAATTTATCCTGTAAATCGTATTCTAAAGTGGAAACGGATAATACTTCTGTTGGATTTAATGACTTAACAATTTCCATATCTGGCTCCATCGCATTACCGATTGTTGGCAGACCATCAAAACGCTTTGCTAATTGCTTTTCTGTTTCAGGTACAGCGATTGCATCAAGCTCCAGCTTATCAAGGATATCCGCTACCACTACAGTCCCAGCAATAATACGTTGCTCACTATCTTCTGTTACCTGTTCTTTATCAGTAACTGTCTCTTTTTTTTCTGTTTGATCGCTGCTACTACATGCAGCAAGAATTAGTGATAGTAATGTCAGCAACAGTACCTTCATTTTCCAATCTTTTTTCATTGTGTCATCCCCCACTTATTTCTGCTCAGTCAGCTAAATTTTTGGTTTTCCTAATACGCTTAATCAGTAACCATCCTGATACCAGACAAATAACGATTAGCCCAATAATTTTTACGAAGTTTAACGGCTCCATTTGCTGATCTGCAGTCGATTTTTTTACTACTTTTGTTTCCGTAGTTTCCTCATTTGTTTTGCTGTCCTCTAATGCTTCTTCTAAAGCTTCATCAGTTGGTTCATCAAGTGTACGATCAAATGTTAATTTTTCTTCCTTTGGTCTAAGCAAGGGTGTTTGAATAGCTGGTAATGTCTGTGTGGCATTGCTAGAAACATTCTCTTTACTTATTTGTATTGGTGGCTTTTGTACCTGCTCCTGTTGCTCCGTTTCCACCGACTTGTCACGTACGACTTGCGTAGTAGGTTTTTCGTTCGTGGGTTTTTGTAAAAGCAATGAAACCTGCTTTTGATTGAATACTAGCTGAACATAATATTGATGATGATAAGAAATGTCAGGAATATCAATCTTTACCCACATTCTTAACGGCTGTGTTAAGTCCTCAACCTCAAATTCCACCATGCGTACATTATCTAAAAGAGAAACTTGCTTTGGTTCAATCTGATTTCCCTTATCATCTATCTGTAGACCTGTCACCCAAGCTGATTGTAAAATAGTCATTTGCGCATAGTATCTACCACCCTTTTCAATAACCTTTGCGATTGGCTTCACATAGTTATTCAAAATAGAAGGTTCATTTTTACCATCCGCTAATAATACATAGTCCACTGCCCATTCTTGGCCTTTTGTTTCTTCTACAACTAAGTTTTCAGCTTCATCCGTTTTGTTTTTTTCCTGAGGAACATTCGGAGTAAGTCCCGCTATCTCTATTCGCAGCTCTTGAGTGAACGAAAAATAAGATTCTTCAGCTGCAAGCTCCACATTGCCCTTTATAACAATCGGGTCTTGTAATGCCAAAACATCAAACTGAACTAAATTTTCTATATCTTGAGTCAAAGAAATTTCATTGCCAAGCTGTTCGATATGTATGTCGCGTACAGAATATGATTGTTCAAGTGCCAAAGTTAATTGATACTGACCATCCTTTACGGTGAGAGTTGCTTTATGTTTAAAAAGATTTCCTTCAAACCCTTCAATAGGAGAAAAACTTAGTTCAACTTGATAACTACCATCTATTATGCCAAGGTTCTCAGCTTTTGCTTGCATAAGAATGGATGGAGGGAAAACAAGCAATAAAACTGCCAAAACAGCCGAAATACAAATGTGCTTTTTTATGATTGTCATTGCATGGTCTCCTCCCATTTTAAACACATAGGAACTTCCTTCCCCATAAAATATGAGAAAGGAAGTTGCTGTAAAAATCCTTATTATTTATTCATGTATTGCAATGAGCCATTTAAAATTTTCGCCATATGTGAACGTTTTAATGGACTGTTGGCATCAATAACTGTTTTGCCATCAGCAGTTGGAGAACCAGTCATTACTTTACCTGCATATAGAAGTGCAAAGGCTTTTTTTGCTTCTTCGTCTTTCACTTTTGCTCCATCAGCATAGTAAGAAAGACCTGTGTCACCAAAGCTCATTTCTTTTCCTGCTACATGTGTTATTGTGCGATAGATCATGACAGCTGCTTGTTGACGAGTAAGTGTATCATTTGGATTGAAGTTTGTCGCTTTTTTAACAATGCCTGCTTCAGCTAATGCATTAATAGCTTGAACAGCTTCCGCACTAAGCTTACCTGTATCTTTAAATCCAGCATCTTTTGTAGAAGATACGTTCAATGAACGTGCCACCATTAAAGCAAATTGAGAACGTGTAATGTTGTCATTTGGTCTAAAATTGTCTTGTGCCTTCACAATTCCTAAGCTGTAAAGTGATAGGATGGCATCTTTATTCGCATCTTTACTAATGTCCTTAAATGGATTGATAACTGGTTTCACTGCACCTTCCACAGCAAAGCTAAATTGTACTGTATGATTCGAATCATACTTCACACCTTGGGCTGGTTCATTTACAACGATGTGTAATTGAGCACTTACCAGTTTCTTCAAATCTTTAACTTCAAATGAATATGTGCGTGAATTTGTTGCATCGTCTTGTTTCACTAAAGTTGCTTCTTTCCCCTCTACAGTGAAACCTTTTACATATTGACCTTGAGGGAATGTCATTGTCACAACATTTTTACCGTCTTTTACAGTAACTCCTACTTTTGGTGCGATATATTGTTTCATCATCGACTCTTCTGTTGTACCATCTTTGTAAACAGTGACAGCAACTTCATTCACTTTCACTTCTTCTTTTACTTCTTTCACTGCTTTTAGATCAAAATCATACCATTTATCCATATTTGCGGAAGGAACAACTACATGGATTTTTGCTGATTTAACTTCATCAACAACCACAGGGAAACTGTATGTAATAGTACCGTCGTTATTTTTTACTTCTTTAGCATCTAAAAATGTATCGCCTTGTTTTGTTTGTAGACCTGCAATCATTGGTGCAGATTTAGCAGTGATTGTTAATTGAGCTTCAAATTTACCGTCTTTTTCAACGATTGTTCCTTGTGGTACTAAATGAGAACTAATTGCAGGCTGTGCTTCTGTTGTACCTGTTTTAAAAATTTGGAAATTAATAACTGAATCCGTTTTAGCAGCTTTCGTTGTTTCTGCCTTCACTTCTGTATTTGTTGTTACTAATTCTGCCGCAGATGCAAAGGAAGGAACTGTAAGAGATGCTGCTAACAATGAAGCTAGTACTATTTTAGTTGCACGTGATTGACGTTTTTTAGCCATTTTATTGACCCTCCGTTTTTGTTTGTAGTTTTTTTCTATAAAGTAAAAATGCTGACCCCACTAACGCAACGATTAATAGATAAGGTGTTGCATCATCTGTTTGTGGATTGGGCACTTGACTTCCAGTTGTAGTTGCTGAAGAAGTAGGTTGAGATTTACTGGATTCTGTCTGTTGAGTAGAAGCAGTCGCTGTATTTGCAATTGATGTGGCATCAAATACAAGTGATACACTGTATTCATGATGATAATTGATATCATCAATATCAATTTTCATCGCTGTTACTACAGGTTTTGTTAGGTCTTTAACAGTGAATTGTACCGTTCGTGTATCTGTTGCTTGATCTTCACTCACTACAGTTGCTCCACCTGGTGGTTGAAATTTCGTAATCCATGCACTGTTTTTTAATGTAATTTGTACTACAGCAGTGCCATTCTTCACCGTCACTTTAGCCGGTTTTACAAAATAATCATTAGCAATGGATGCGGAATTACTTTCAGGTTTATTGACCTGATATTTTATCGAATGAGTGCCATCAGCCAGCTGAGCAGATGCTTGCGTTAACCCGAAGTTAACGAAAAAAATACTAACAAGCATGATCAACATGAGCATTTTCTTCATGTGTTGCACGCCTCCCTTAGTCATAATAAAACATCCTAATTGATAGATTCACTTCCATGTAAACGAAAATAATTCTCAATTACGATTCTACTCCCAAGAATAATCGTTACTGCCAGTCAATGTCAACTATTAATCCAAATTCGTCCTCAATATGTCAAATTTTCCTCCTAATAAAAAGAATATCACCAAAATTTGGTGATACTCTCGCTCATCATTTTATTTAGCAAACATCTCTAAAATACCAATCAATAATAATAACCATCCTGAAATAGCTGTTGAATGCCTGCCAATAAACGTTTTGGCGAGCAACGCCCCACATTGACTGCCTACCCCCACCGTAACAAAAGAAAAGACACCGATGGAAATTACTGTCCATATTGCAGAGATGCCATTTGCTCCAATGGCAATGCCCCCTGCCAAGCAATTAGCTGACAATACAAAACCGAGTGCCATTGCCTCTCGAGTTGAGATCACTAAATTTTTATCTTCATCAAAAAGCTCAGGGTTCCCTGCTATCCGCTGTTTAGAAAAGTTATTGGACATCAAGGTCCATATGCCTATAACGCATAATAGTAAACTTCCTAATAAATTGGCAGTATGCGGTGAAATGTATTCAACAACAGTGCTGCCAGCTGTTACAGCGACATATGTGACAATCATTGACATGCCAGCGATCACTGCATTCGATAAAATAGGGATTTTAACTTGCTTGACACCATAAGCAAGCCCAATCCCCAAATTGTCTAGATTTGCAGCAATCCCTATTAGAATAATAGTAATCCAGTGCATACTAAGCCTCCTCAAAACCCAGTCTCCATTTTCACCTATCATATGTAATCGAGTTAAAAATCTATGGGCTTCTTAGTCCCTTATTCAGCACCTTTTCCATGATTCATTCTTCATTTTATTGCATGAGTTACAGGAAACCTCTATTTGACAAAAGTAACAACTTGTATATAAAATTAAGTTGTTACTTATTGATATTTATTAATTTTCACTAAGAGGTAAGGAATTATTGAAAGGGGAATATGATGAGATATTCAAAAGTATGGAAGATAGGATTTGTTTTTTCATGCCTACTACTATTAGCTGCATGTGGTTCTGCAGATGCTGGTACGAAAGATAAAAAAGAAATTAACTTGGCGTATGTTGAATGGGATACAGAGGTTGCTTCTACTCATGTGGTAGGACAAGTATTAGAAAATTTAGGATATGATGTAACACTAACACCATTAGACAATGGCATCATGTGGGAGGCACTTGCGAACGGTGAGGTTGACGGTATGGTATCTGCCTGGTTACCGCAAACACATGCTCCTCAAGTAGAGAAATACAAAGATAAAATTGAGAATTTAGGCGAAAACCTTACTGGTGCTAAAATTGGCTTAGTCGTTCCAAGTTATATGGATGTTAATTCAATTGAAGACTTAACAACTCAAGCCAATAAAACAATTACAGGCATTGAACCAGGGGCTAATATGATGGCTACAACCGAAAATGCCTATAAGGAATATCCCAATTTAGAAGGTTGGAATGTTTTAACCTCTTCAGCCGGTGCCATGACCGCAGCCCTTAGTCAAGCCATTTCAAACCATGATGAAATCATTATTACAGGTTGGTCACCCCACTGGATCTTTAATGCCTACGATTTAAAATATTTAGAAGACCCTAAAGGTTTATATGGTACAGAAGAATATATTGGTACATTCGCTCGTAAAGGATTAAAAGAAGATGCATCTGAGGCGTATGATGTCCTAGATCGTTTCTATTGGACTGCCGAAGATATTGAAAGTGTGATGTTTGATATTATGGAAGGTATGAGTGCTACGGAAGCAGCCAAGAAATGGATTAACGACAATCAAGATAAAGTAGCTGACTGGACAAAAGACGGGAAGTCATCATAAATGAAAAAATCCATTTACTAATCACTAGTAAATGGATTTTCTAATTATAATGGACTACTTACAACTGTAATCCTCCTTTTAGAAGTGATCACCTTGAAACTAGTTTTAAATTGTGACCCCTGTGCTGTCGATCAAGTGCAAGTTCATTCCACCAATAACTAACACTCCTTTACAATCAATACTAAATGGGGAAAAGTTGATGGGAACGAAGGGGAACTTCTGCGGAAAACACAACTAAAACTTTTTAAAGTTTGTCTACGGTATTGAAACATTAGGCTATTCTACTATCTTTACTCTTTTTTGAACAGGGGGCCCTAATGAATAAGAATTAACCATTCTTATTCACCATCTTCATGGCTATGAATTTATTTACACTTCTTAACTTTTTTCACCCTAACATTTATTATTACTAGTAATGGTAGAAAATTTTAAAGCACGTTTGATTATATATTTTTACGAATTTTTCCCGTATGACTTTTCAGTTAAATGTTTTACTATATATCGAAAGAAAAGGAGTCTTTCATGAACTTAAATCTCAAAGCATTGTTTCCTTCCTATCGTTATTATCGTTCCAAGCCAACTCAACTATCAAATGACTGTCATATTTTTTACCATCACGAAACTAAGGAATGGTTCTCTATCTCAAAGCATGAGGTTTCACACCGGGACTACGAATGGCTGACGGTTTTTTATACTGAAGTTACTTCGTCACTATTTCAAGCCTCGGATATATGGTATGAATTTATTTACTCAAATGGTGACATGCCATCCAAATTAACCTTTAAGAAAGCACGTGTTATTCAAATAACTTTTATAAACGAAAACCCTCCTTTAGAAGCATTAAAAGAAGCGCTATACAATTTTTTTCAGGAAGATACGATATTCATTCAAGTTGCTACTAATCACTTTTTACTTATTGAACCTGAAAACTGTTCCATAAATGAGAGGGAAGATTTACTTGCCCTTATTCGTACGATTGAAGTAGATTTTTATGTCCGCATCCATTTATATGTAGGAGAATTTTATGTAATTGATCAAAATTTTCCAGTTAAATTCCAAAGAGAAGCACAATGGTTCAAAGAATGCTTACATTTAAGAACTGCTGAACCTTATTATTCATTTCAAACAATATTCCCTATTTTATTAACAGAACAATTGCCCACTTCTATTCTTAAATTTATTGAAGAGCAGATTATTCTACCTTTAAAGTCAGACAAGGAATTATTGGAAACAATTAAAACTTTTTGTGAATGTGGTTTCAATATTTCGTCGACATCCAAAAAATTACATATACATCGTAATACGCTTACCTATCGATTATTAAAGTTTCAAGAAATCACCAATATTACTATCAAAAATTTAGATGGTGTTATTCTTGTTTACTTTGCTAGTTATCTTTGGTCCTTTTTACAAAATGCACAAAATTAATTAACTGAAAATTATGCACATTAAACATTGGTTTTCTTCCTTACTTTATTTACACTGAATAAAAGAACAAAGGGGATTAAATATGGAGAAAATTGTACTTAATCATATTTATAAAATATACGATGGTGGTGTAACGGCTGTATCTGATTTTAATTTAACAGTTCAGGATCGAGAGTTTATTGTACTTGTTGGTCCTTCAGGTTGTGGAAAGTCAACAACATTACGTATGATAGCAGGGTTAGAGGAAATTTCGGAAGGCGATTTTTTAATTGATAACAGGAAAATGAATGATGTGCCATCTAAGGAACGTGATATAGCGATGGTGTTTCAAAACTATGCACTCTATCCACATATGACAGTATATGACAACATGGCATTTGGCTTAAAGCTTCGAAAATTTTCAAAACAAGAAATTAAAGAACGTGTTCACAACGCAGCAGCCATACTCGATTTAGAAAAGTATTTAGATCGTAAGCCTAAAGCTCTATCGGGTGGTCAGAGACAACGAGTTGCCCTTGGTCGAGCAATCGTCCGAGATGCAAATATTTTCTTAATGGACGAGCCATTGTCCAATTTAGATGCAAAGCTACGCGTGCAAATGCGTGCAGAAATTACTAAGCTTCATCGACGATTAAAAACAACGACAATTTACGTAACACATGACCAAACTGAAGCAATGACAATGGCAACACGCCTTGTTGTCATGAAGGATGGTATTGTTCAACAAATTGGTACGCCTGAAGAAGTATACAGATTACCTGAAAATAAATTTGTTGGTGGTTTTATAGGCTCACCATCAATGAACTTTTTTAAAGGGGTTTTCTATGAGGAAGGGATTCAATTAGGACCTATTACATTAACCATTCCAGCAGAAAAATCCAAATTATTATTAGAGCAAGGATACTTACAAAAAGAATTGATTCTTGGCATTCGTCCTGAACATATATATGAAAAATCTTCTGTCATTTCTGAGCCATTCTTCTCAGCTATTGAAGCAAATGTTGATGTATCCGAATTAACAGGTGCTGAGCTTATGCTACATGCACAGTTAAATGGACAGCCTTATATTGCACGTGTAAACTCTGATACCAAAATTACTCAGGGCCAATTAGCACACCTACTTTTTGATATGTCACGAGCTCATTTCTTTGACTTAGAAACAGAGCAACGCATTCGTTAGAATAATAGACAAGTATAAGCCTCATTGAAAAGGAAACAGACTACAACAAGTCTGTTTCTCTTTTTACAGTTTAATGTGCAATCAACCTCACTAATTTCAGATTAACCGTTCTATTTGACAGTTAGTTATTCTCCTCTACCATTCATGACATTTACGTACTAAAAACATACAAATGTAAAAGACCCAATTTCTCTATATAGGGGATAGAAAGAAGTTGGGTCTTTTTATGAAATTTTTATCGATGTAATTTCCCATTTTCCTAATCGCACCACTGTTTTTTATTACTTCATTGCTGCACCATACAGACCTGCCTCAGCTTTCCGAATACTACTCTCTATAATTTGCTCTTTCCCTTCAAAAGGCGTACGTAACAAACGTTGCTGAATGACCTCTTTAATCTGCTCGATGATTTTCGGCTGATGATTAAAAAAACCTCCGCCTAATACGATGCAGTGTGGATCAAGCATTAAAATCATTTGGTGTAACTGTTTTTCCATGCAATCAATAATTTGCTGCAACACCTTCTCCATGATAGGGTCACCCTTGTAATAGAGCTCCATCATATCTTTTAATCGAATAGCTGAATTTCCTAGTAATACTCTTCCCAGCTTTTCTATAGCTGGCCCAGCGACACTTTCCTCTAACGTTTCACCAGCATGACCGACAATATTAAACCCTATTTCACCAGCTAATCCTGTTCCTCGTAAAAATTCACCATTAACGATGGTACAACAAGATATCCCTGTACTTAATGTTACATATACCATCGTTTCCTTCTGAAATCCTCTAGCATTATACTCTCCCCAGGCTGCCATATGCACATCGTTATCCATCATAATCTGTGCATGGGGAAAAAATTCAACTAAGCGTTCACAAATCGGAAAGTTACGCCACGGTATATTATTTTGATAGATGGCTAGACCTTTTTGAACATCAACAATACCAGGTAAACCAATGCTTACCTTAGAGATATCTTTAAAAGAGAGCTTCTTCTCCATACAGAGCAACTCAAAGCTGTTGATTAAACAATGGAATAAAGCGTCTCTAGTTGAAATATCACTTGGTACCTCTCTTTTAATTAAGAGCTGCTGGTGTTGGTTGAATAAAGCTGTGGCTAACTTTGTCCCACCAACATCGGCTACTAAAATATGACTCATCTTTTCATCACCAGTTTTCCACACAGGATTCACTTAAATTCAAAATTATCAGAAAGTAAAAGATAGAAATATATCTATTACCTATGGAAGAGTCTACTATTATGAAAGTTTGACGACTTGTGTTAAATTACGTGGTTTATCGGGATTACGCCCTTTAAATATGGCATGCTGATAAGCTAAAAGTTGGAAGTAAGGAACCGCTTCAACAAGGCGATTTACATCATCTACTTCTGCAGATAGCTTAAAAATTAAATCTGCTTCTAATTCTTCAGAAGCTATACCGATAATAACAACGAAGCCTCCAAGCTTTTGAATATCCTTCACTAATGCCTGATCATATTCCTTCGTTTCATTTTGTGTAAATATAATAACAACCGTTTCCTGATCGACAATAGAAATTGGACCATGTCGGAATTCTAAATTTGAGTAACTTTCACATTCCGTTTGGGTCATTTCCTTCAGCTTTAATGTTGCTTCTTTAGCCAACCCATTAAAAACACCTGACCCTAAAAAAATAAAGCGCTTTATGGAAGCATCTTCAGTCACCTGCGTTAACTGCTGTCCATTGCCTAATGCTGAATGCACAAGAGCGGGGATTTTCTCTAATTGTTCCAGCATATCCGCTCTTCCACTAATTTTCGTAGCATATAATTGCAAGGCATATAGCATATTAGAAAATGATTGTGTCATGACCACGCTTTTTTCTGATATATGATTTAAAGCAATCAATTCATCTGTTAATTTTGCCATAGGTGTGTCACCATTACATGTTACTGCCATAGTACGTATATTTTTCGCATCCTTCAAATGCTCTAAGGACATAATGATTTCCGAAGTTGTCCCCGATCGTGAAATTCCAATAATAAGATACTTTTTATTCTTTAATATAAAAGTGTCTGTGTGTAAAAATAACTCAGATGCTGGTACCGCAATGGCAAATTCTCCCGTAACGGCTTGATAATATCGCGCTGCTGCAATGGCTAAATAATAGGATGTTCCACATCCAGTGAAAAGCACTACATCTACAGCTTTTTCATTGAAAGTAATTAATTGAACAGTGTCCTTTGTTCTTTCTAACTTTTGTCCTTGTGCCATAATCTCATTGTATGTGTACATAACCAAATCCCTACTTCTCTTATATTTTAGTTATTTGTATCTCATCGATAAGCTTTTCCACATTTTTTCTTTGGACTTTTGCAATTTCATTATGTGCTGCATTCGCTGAGCCACAGGCAACAGCCCATTTGTATGCCTCTGTATGGTCTGCACCATGTGAGAGCTTATAAATAAGTCCTCCTAAAAAGGCATCACCACTTCCTACTGTATTGACCACATTTATCGATGGTGCATTCACTTTGTAAACCCCTGACGGATGAACAAATAGAGCGCCTTGCTCGCCCAATGAAAAACATACATGCTCAATGCCCATTTTTTGTAATTTTACACCAGTATGAACTAAGTCTTCCTGAGTCAAAGCAGACCTACCGATTAATTGAGCAATTTCATCCTTATTAGGCTTAATGATGAAAGGTATTGCCGTAATACCCTTTTTCAAAGCATCGCCACTTGTATCAAGTGCGACTCTAATACCTTTTTCCTTTAATAATTTGATAATCGTTGCATATGCCGTTTTCTGTATACCTTGGGGTAGGCTTCCTGACAATACAAAATAGGTAGCATGTTCCGCTTGTGTTTCAATCCAGCTTAACATTTTTATCCACTCTTGTTCATGAATTGTAGGTCCTACCTCTAACAACTCGCTCATTTCCTTCGTTTGCTGATTAATAATCGTTAAACAAATCCGGCTTTCCTCCACTATTTGTACGAAATCAGTTTGGAGATTTTCCTCCTGTAAAAGCTCGGCTATTTTACTACCATTTAATCCACCAACGAAACCGCCAATACTCACTTCACCACCAAGTGATGCAATAACACGAGCTACGTTAACCCCTTTTCCACCACCTTGTTGTGACTTCTGTAACACACGATTTGTCTGACCAATCATTAAAGAGTCCAGCTCATATACTTGGTCAATGGCTGCGTTTAAGGTTAAAGTAGTAATCATTTTTGTAACATCACAATCTTTTGCTCTACTAATTTAATTAAAGATTCCCGTGCTGGAAGGAAATACTTTCTTGGATCATTTTCTGTTGGATAATCCTTAAAATAAGCTCTTAATTCTTCAGCAAATAAGTCTTTAAGCTCCGTAGAAAAATTTACTTTCGCAATTCCATATTTCAAAGATTTACGCACATCCTCTTCTGGCACCCCCGAGGCTCCATGCATAACTAATGGAATATTAGTAGAACAATGGATTTCCTGTAAAAGCTCAAATAACAATTTTGGCTTTTCCCGGTACTTACCATGTGCCGTACCGAAAGCGGGGGCAAACGAATGGATTCCCGTAACCTTCACAAAATGCTCAGCTTGCTTAGGGTCAGTAAAGAATGCATTCTCTTCCTTTACGCTTACACTATCCTCGACACCACCAATTGTTCCAAGCTCTGCCTCAACTGGCACATTTACCGCACTTGCAGCTTCAACTACTTTTTTTACTAATAAAATATTTTCCTCATAAGGTAAGGAAGATCCATCAATCATCACAGAGGTGTAGCCTGCCCGTAAACATTCCATCACAATATGATAAGATTCGCCATGATCCAAATGTAATGCCACCGGTACTTTTGCCTGTTCCGCTGCTGTTTTTGCTAGCGCAATTAGATAAGGCATCTCTACATATTTATAAGTACTTGAAGTTGTTTGCAAAATTACAGGTGCACCCACTTTTTCTGCCCCAGCTATTACAGCTTTAATCACTTCTAAATTATGTGCTCCAAAAGCACCGATTGCATAATTATTTTTATAAGCATCTTCCAACATATCTTTAGTTGTCACTAATGGCATAATAGAATTCCTCCCTCAATGGGTTGTTGGTATAATCTATAACAAAAATAAATGAAGCAAACTATTAAATTTTAATTTAATTCCGTATAAAAACGGCAACGATCTCCTCTAACAATCGAAATACAGAACTCCACTGGTTTCCCTGAAGTGTCAAACGCAGTCCGCTCCAGTAATAAAGCTGGTTTTCCAGCCTCTGTTTTCAATAAAGGTGCTTCATCTTTCTTAATAAGGACAGGTTCAAAGGCTTCTCTCGCCCTTACAACAATAATGTTAAAACGTTCGGCTAATAAACTGTATAAGGACGAAGACGTTACTTCTCGTAATATTTCAATATCCTTAATTAGGCTTAATGGTAAAAAAGATGATTCCAAAATAATCGGCTCATTATCTGCAAATCGTAAACGCTTCATTTCTACAACTTGTTCGTTTTCCTCTAATGCTAAATTAGTTCTAACCTTCATTGATGGATATACCTTCTGTATTTCTAATACTTCATCTTTTTGATTAAATCCCTTTTCTTGAATCATGCGACTAAAGCTATAAAACCCTCCAAGAGATTGTTCAAGTCTAGGCTTGCAAACAAAGGTCCCTTTCCCTTGAATCCGATATAATTTCTCTTCCTTTACTAATTCCTCTATTGCCTTTTTTACTGTATTTCGACTAACACGGAACATCTCCATCAATTGATTTTCCGAGTCAATTTTATCTCCTGGTTTCCATTCACCTGATTGAATTTTCCCAAATAAAATTTGTTTCAGTTGATGATATAATGGGATTACACTAGATTGATCTAATAAATGCATCTTTTTTCCTTCCTTCTCTAGGTTTTGTAATCAATATACCATCTATATAATAGGATGCCTATTGATATATCAATCCTTTTCAAAGGCAAGAATCCCTAAGCAAAAAGTTTTCTCTACTTCCCCTTCCTCATTCAACCAAACAATATCTGCGTCTTTTCCTAGTGCAATAGACCCTTTACGATTGTCCATGCCTAAATGCTCTGCTTGATTTAAGGAAACAACACGTAATTGCTCAGCAAGTGAAAGTGTAAGCCATTCTTCTATGTTCTTTCTTGCCGCATTCATATTCAATACACTTCCTGCTAAGGAACCTGTTTTACGTTGAATACATTGATTATTCATTACTTCTACTTCATTACCACCTAAATGATACATACCATCTGGCATCCCCTTTGCACGCATACCATCTGTAATGACGAGCAAACGATTCAAGCCTGTCAGTTTATAAACCATTGGTAGTAAATCTTTATGAACATGTATATTATCTGGAATTATTTCCACATACACATCTTCTGATAAAAGTACTGCTCCAACAACACCTGGATCACGATGATGCAGTCCACTCATGCCATTAAATAGGTGTGTTGCATGATTAATACCAGCTTTTAATGCATGTTGTGCTGTATCATAGTCAGCATTAGAGTGACCAATAGATGCAATAACCCCTTTACTAGTTAATTCGTGTAGTAATTCAAAACTGCTGTCTTCCTCTGGCGCAAATGTGACAATACGAATCGAATGATGAGACTTATTATACAGGTCATTAAATTGTTGCACATTTGGTTTTAAAATATATGCTTCGGATTGTGCCCCTTTTTTTAATTGACTAATAAATGGACCTTCTAAATGAATTCCTAACATCTCAGGTACTGCTGTCGGTTGGTTTTTATAATAATAGGCAAGTGCCTCAACAGCAGCTTCAATCTCCGTCATAGAGCCTGTCATCGTTGTGGCTAAAAAAGCAGTTATTCCCTCACTGGCTAAATACTTTGCAATTCTCGAATAACAAATATAGTCCGCATCCATAAAATCATGGCCTACAGCACCATGTATATGGATATCGATCATTCCAGGGATAATATAGCCTCTTTGCTGACAGTCAATTACATTCTCTATTAAAGCGAGGGTAGGGCAATTAGCCATATGATCAATTACTGTAATTTTCCCTTCCGACATTACTAGGAATCCGTTATTGATAATTTGATTTTCCATCACGATATTCGCATTAATAATCCATATTTTATTCATGAGGTTATCCCTCTCTCAACAGAGTAATGTGGTAGATTAGTATGTTTCTCTACTTCGCTCTCATTCTTAAATATATGGGATGACATCCACGTTAAAAATAATGCAGCTAAACTAACACCGAAAAACGGTATTAAGCCAGGCAACCAGCTATACACTTTATAAAGAATTACAAGCCCTACAATATTGCTAATCATTTGTAATGGATACGCAATACTAAATATGATTGAAGCAGCAAAGTAGCGTAGTGTTGGCAAATTATAATGGGAGAATAGTTGAAATATATTTACGACAATCATACCGAAAAGTATACAAATAGAAATAAACGCTGTTAGTAACAGTAGACCTTGTAAGCCATGAAACGTTAAAATGATTTGAAAATTAATCGTTAAAAAGTAGCCAACACACAGTAGAATCATACCTATTTTATTGGATGGAATAAATTCAGCTTTATATGTATTCCAATAGATTTTGACTAATCGTTTTAAATCATCTTCTCCTTGTAGCCTTTTACGTAAAGTAGTAAACATGGCAACAGTCGCTGGGGCTACTCCAAATAACAACAATCCTAATAAAGCTAAGCCTGTCCATAGTAACTGTAACACCGCTAACAATGTGATCCACTCTACAAACCAGTATAGTTTACCTTTCCACCCTTCCAATTCCATGTCCATTACCTCCCTACGATAACGCATTCCTAAATATTTTCTTTTTATACACTCCCTACATCCATCATTGAAGGTCGAACAAGAGAGTGTCACATAAGCCCAGTTATGCAAGATAAACTTATAGCCTATGTGACCTTTTCTTGTTAAGTTTGAGGGAGAATCTGAACCTCCTTATTTAGAACGGTCATATGCCCCTTGTGCCACTTCCATATAGTCCTGCAAGCCCATCTTCTCTATTGTTTTCTTATAGTCATTCCATTTATCGAAGCTTTCTTTTCCTGTAATAAAGCTTGCTGTCATTTCATTTACATAGGTTTGTATGTCTGTTAAAACAGCGGACACTCGATCATTTTCTTCCACAGTGTAATTTAACCCTGGAATAATTTCATCATCTTTCAAAGCATATGGCATAACTTGCTTAGCATTGTTAAGAGAATTTTCCTTAGCCTCTGCACCTTGGAAATACTTTTGCGTAACAATCCCAGGGTAATAACCACCTGGCCATGTTAGATAATCACTTATTGCTTGGTCTAAGTTTTTGCCATCTGGATTATTCGTAATACTGTCGATATATTGAATAGTTCCATCCTCATTTTCTTCGTAAGTGACACCTTCAAAGCCCATAAAGAACATTTTAGCCCCTTCATCACCATATAAATGATCAATCCAACGAACCATTGCTTCAGGATTTTTCGCTTTATCTGTTACGACAAACATTCCTAGATTCCCAAGACCATTAGTCATTGCAGTATATTGTCGATCCCCATTAGGTCCTTCTAAAACTTGGGCACCCGTATAACCATCTAGTTTAAATAACTCTTTAGGGTCTACTTCACTAAGCATACCAAACGTTCCTTTTGCTGCTTCTGCCGCAAATTTCTGTGGCTCAGTCGTAAACACATCCTTATTAATTAAACCTTCTTTATAAAGCTTATTTAAATATTCAAGTAATTGTTTATATTCGTCAGTCGTTGGCACGAATCGGAATTCCTCAGTTCCTTCTTTAAAATCTAAATTCAGATTCATCGTTCCTTGCTTATTCAAGCCAAACGATCCTCTTAAGTAAGAAATAATTTGTTCAATACCATAACCAGTTCCCCAGCCTTGTTCATCTTGTAAACCATTACCATTTGGATCATTCTCTTTAAAAGCTTTTAATACTTTGTATAAATCTTTTGTTGTTTCTGGTGATTGTAAGCCTAGGTTATCAAGCCATGTTTGGTTAATCCATGGCGCTCCAACACGAAGTGATGAAAATTTTGGATCGTAAATTGTTGGAAAGCCATAGATATTTCCATCTGCCATTGTCACACCTTGCTTGACAGATGGGTATTCTTCTAATAGCTTTTTAAAATTTGGTGCATATTGATCGATGTATTCATTCAACGGTAAGAATACACCTTGTTGACCGTACTTGATTAAATCTGTTTTGGAAAATGCTGATGCAAAAAATATTTCCTGATAGTTTCCTGAAGCTAAAAGTAAGTTCTTTTTGTCTGCTAATACTTCTGTCTGAACCGTTGTCCAATTCATATGGATGTTAGACATTTTCTCGTATTCTTCCCATAACATTAGATGATTCCAATCCTGTGATGCAAAAAACTTTGCTGCAAAACCATCGACTTCAATTTTCTCCTTTGCAATCGGCATACCCGTCACATTCAAATTATCGATATTATCACTTTTTACTCCACCAGCTTCTTTATTATCCGAACATGCTCCTAATAAACTTGCAGCTAACATCAGGCTTGTTACAAAACCATAAACATGCTTTTTTTTCATTTTCACTTAAAATCGCCCCTGTTCTTTAACCTTTTAATGAACCAATCATGACACCTTTTACAAAATATCTTTGTAAGAATGGATAAAGCATTAACATTGGTAGGTTAGCAACGATTAAAACTGCGTATTTTAACCCTTCAACGCTAAGTTTTTGAGCTAAAAAGCTTTCTGACGTCGCTTTAATCATATCGTCAGCTTGTCCTTGAATTAATATTTGCCTCAGAATAAGTTGTAATGGAAACTTATCTTGGTCTTGCAAGTAAATCAATGCCTGGAAATAAGAGTTCCAATGTCCTACAGCGTAAAATAAAACCATGACTGCCATAACAGGTAATGATAATGGAAGTACGATACTCCATAAAATACGGAAGTTCCCTGCACCATCAATCATGGCCGATTCCTCTAATTCATATGGAATGGATTGAAAAAATGTCCGCATAATAATGATGTTCCATACAGCTACTGCATTCGGAATAATCATGACCCAAAATGTATTTATCATGCCCAAATCACGGATTAATAGATAGGTAGGAATTAATCCCCCACTGAAAAACATGGTGAATACCATAAATGCCATAATAAAGCCCTTTCCTTTCAAATGTCTACGAGAGAGAGGGTAGGCTGCACAAATGGTCATCACGATATTAAGTAACGTTCCAAAGAATGTGTATTTCAACGTGTTAATAAATCCATTAATAATATCTGGATTTTGGAATACTTTTTCGTAAGCCTCCACTGTAAATTCCTTTGGCCATAGCCATAGATCCCCTGAAATGACATACTCAGGATTACTAAGAGAAGCACTCAAAACAAAAATAAGTGGATACAAAACAACAACTGCTACAATGGCTAAAAAAATATAATTAAAGATAGTAAACGCACGATCGCCCTTTGATTCTTTCATGTCAATCTCTCCTTTACCATAAACTTGTATCACTCACTTTTTTAGCTATTCTATTAACCATAATAAGGAGGATAAAATTAATGATAGAGTTGAATAAACCAACTGCTGCCGAAAAGCTATATTGTGCCTCTAAAATTCCGCTACGATAAACAAAAGTGGATATAACATCTGATGCCGACATATTTAAATCATTTTGCATTAAAAATACTTTTTCAAATCCAATGGCCATGACAGATCCTACATTTAAGATAAATAAAATGATAATCGTCGGCAAAATCGCAGGAATATTGATATGAATAATCCTTTGAAATTTTGATGCTCCGTCTATCATTGCTGCCTCATGCTGTGCTGGATCTACGGCAGCCAAAGCTGCAATATAGATGATGGAACTCCATCCCATCGTTTGCCAAACATCAGACAGTACATATATGGATTTAAACCATGTAGGTTCTGAAATAAAATCTACGGGTGTACCCCCAAACAACATAATCATTTGGTTAATCATCCCATCCGATTTTAAGAATAGTAATAGCATCCCAACAACTACTACTGTGGATAAAAAATGTGGGGCATAAATGACTGTCTGTACAAATTTTTTAAAACGAAGACTCTTCACTTCATTTAGTAGCAAGGCGATAATGATGGGTATTGGAAAAGAAATAAGTAGCGTAAATACGCCAATCCCAATTGTGTTTCTGATTAAACGCCAAAAATAGTAGCTATCAAAAAAGCGTTCAAAATGCTTTAATCCTACCCACGGACTCCCCATAATTCCCTTAGTAGCAATAAAATCTTTAAAGGCAATTTGCAAACCATATAGTGGGTAATAATGGAAAACTAGAAAGTAAAGGATAACAGGGGCTAGTAATAAATAGAGCTCCCAATTTTTTTTGATAGATTTTTTCCACTCAACCAGGTGATTTTTCTTTACCTTTGATTGCTTTTTGAAAAAACGTTTTGTTTTAAATGGCTTTTCCTCAACAGTTGTTTTATCTAAAAGCGTCATGACTACACCCCCTATTTATCAATGTTGCAGAATGGTAGATTCCTTCTGAATCTCAATAACCTTACCTCCGCTACGAATGGATTCTGTAGCCGCGCAACCCACTGCTACACTCATTCGTCCGGCAAATGGCGTTGTTAAAGGTTTCTTATCGTAGAGGATGAGTTCTACAAAATCTTGGGCAATTTTTGGATCAGCACCACCATGGCTTCCTTCCTCAGGCTTCATTTCGTAAACAACATTACTTAGTTCCTCCCAAGAATTTGATTTTCGTGTTTTTAAATAAATTTTATTATTGATATCATCATTTTCAATACGCCCCTTCGTACCAATAAATGTATAATTCCGCGAATAATCTGGTGTGAAGTGACATTGTAAATAAGAAGCCTTTATGCCACCTTCTAATTCCATCATGACCATATTATTATCCTCCACATCAATTTCTTCACGGAACGCACATTCTGTAAATGTATGGGCAACATATTCTGGACAAGTTTTTTTCTGATCGCAGGTAGGACATGTTAATGTATTTGGCTGATTTCCACCATAATAATCTAAGCTACCAAACGCAGATACTTTCTGCGTATATTTCCCTGAAATCCAATGAATGACATCTAAATCATGTGAGCCTTTTTGAAGTAGTAAAGAGGTTGTATTTTTTGAATTACCATGCCAATCGTGGTAGTAGAAATAACCACCGAATCCAACAAAATGTCGCACCCATATTGCCTTTAGTTCTCCAATGGCACCTGAATCAATTAGGCCTTTCATCGTTTGATACATACTCATATAGCGCATATTAAAGCCCACCATGAGATGCTTTCCTGATTTTTCCCATGCATCTAATATTCGATCGCAACCTTCTACCGTTATGGCTAATGGTTTTTCCGCATACACATGCTTACCCGCTTTTAAACAAGTAATAATATGTTCCTCATGTAAATAATCTGGCGATAAAACCGCAATTGCATCGATGTCATCTCTTGTTAATAACTCTTTATAGTCCTTTGTTAAAAATAAAGGTGTATCAAATTTCTCCTGAAATTTTTCTAAACGTTCTTGAGAAATATCGGCTAACGCTACTATTTCTGATTCCCCGGTAGGCTTATGCCAGTATTGTGCCAAGCCCCCTCTTAAACCAGCTCCAATAACACCTATTCTTATTTTTTTCATTTTTTTCCCCCTCGTTTCATCCTTATGGCCCTGTATTCATAAACGTAAATAACCTCAATTATCCATAACAACACAACTACACGTCAACACGTTGTAGGTACAAGTTAATATATAATGAATATTCAAAAAATTTAACTGGGATAAATATATAATTCCTATACTTAGTATGTCAATACTTAAATGATGGTTGCTTGTATGCATCAAATGCTATTCACATGAGTTGACTCATCCTAAAATTTAGAAAATATAACGCTTCCTTAAAAGCTCAATCTACTACTCTTTTCATTTAAATTTTTTTCGGATATACCAAGTTCTTCAACAGTACGCTAGCTATTTTAGACTCAATCACCCATGTTGATCAAAAAAAATATCTGAGCACAGGGGTTACCTGACTCAGATATTTTATAGGAGCAGAAATACTTGATTTTATTGCTTAGCTGGAATAAACCCAGCGGCTTCTGCTTCTTCTTCAGTGCAGAACATCTCCTCAGCTACTGTATTATCATAGTCCCGTTGCCCTGGCATATGATAAATTTTGTTACCTTTGGAATTAATATTTCCTTTGATTTCGCACCTGTCCTTCTTGTTATTGGTATTCGATTTATCCTCAGCTATGTTAGACTGGTTTCCTTCTTTTATGGCAGCATCGTATACATCTTTATCGTATCCACGATTTGTTACATAGTCTTCAACTGACCATATCCCAATAGCTGATTGTTGTGCAATTTTTTGAATCGATTTAAACCAATCTACATGCTTAGTATTTGGATTATATATATATGCTACACGTGCTAATCCATTTTTTAACAACTGCTCCTGAACACTTATACCTTCTTTGGTATAAATATAGGCAAGTAGTCTTTTATATTTATCACGATAAGAAACGTCAAACTCTAAATAGACTGTATCTTGACCAGCTAATAGTTGTTTAGTAAATTCTTTAGCTTCTGGTCCGTATGGTTGCTCTCCTAGTGTCTCATGATTAGTTTCCGGGGTATCAACAAGTAAAAAACGAACTTTTTCAGAGCTTCCATTATATTTTATTCGTATTGTGTCGCCGTCAATGACACTTTCTAGTTCATATTCTTCAAACTGACTTACATCGTGTTTCTCTGCATTTTCTATCGTTGAAGATATTAGATCTTCTATATCGTCAGTCTTAATGATATTCGTACTAGTTTCTTCTGTGCATGCATTCAAAACCAATGTAGAAATGAATAAAGCAAAAATAATTTTCTTCAAATTTACACGCTACTTTCTAATTAATATCCCCTATTAAAATTAAAAAATCTCCTCCGTTAACTAATTTTCCTATAAATAGCTTCCTTCCTACCTTTTATAATACTCCTGTATTGAAATTAAAAGCCTTCAGTCATTGTAACAACTGAAGACTTTTATACATATATTTATTTAAATATTAAATATAAAACAACAGCCAAAATAATTGTTCCACTAGTTATTAGCGTTTTAATATCTGATTGTTTCACTTTTATCTCCCTCAGCTATTTATTTACACTAATAATAACATGTCCTAGCCCTTTTTATATAGATTCAAAATTATTCTAAATCAAAAAGATTATGTACAGTCACTACATAATCCCCTTGTAACAAATATATATTTTTCTATAATTCTTTGAATGTATTAAAGAATTTCCATTATATGCAACTACATTTTATTTATGCAAATAAATATGTACATGTAATGTAGATATTCCATCCTATGCTTTAATATAGTTTAATTAAAGGTTGTTCATTTCAGTAGAAACCTGCTACCTGTCTCTATTGTCCTATAATATGACAGCCATCATGTTGAAACGGCTACCCAATGATTTGGAGAAACCTCTACCAGCTGGCTATTTTCTACCTCGTAGTGAACTTTCACGTCGTCTGTATTTTCAGCATCACTATATTTCTGCTTTTCAATCGCTGGATCGGGAATTGGAATGGATTGTAATAGTGCACGTGTATAGGGATGCTGTGGGTTTGCATATAGCTCTTCACTTTCAGCCAATTCTACAATTTTCCCCGCATACATAACTGCTACCCGATCACTAATATGCTTCACCATCGATAAATCATGTGCAATAAATAAATACGTCAACCCAAGCTTTTGTTGTAATTCCTTTAGTAAATCCACAATTTGTTTTTGAATGGATACGTCTAGGGCCGATAATGGTTCATCACAAACTATAAAATTGGGCTCGACCGCTAATGCTCTCGCAATCCCAATCCGTTGTCGTTGACCTCCAGAAAATTCATGTGGATAGCGCATAGCATGTTCTTTCTTCAAACCAACAAGCTCAAGCAGTTCCTCCACTCGTCCTAGTCTTTCATCATGTGACTTCACTAGGCCATGAATATCAAGAGCTTCCCCAATAATATCTAAGATTTTTTTTCGAGGATTTAACGATGAATAGGGGTCTTGAAAAATAATTTGCATATGGCGACGCATCGCCTTCAATTGCTTTTTCGTTAGTCTCGTGACAGGAATCCCCTGGTATAAAACTTCTCCATTAGTAGGTTGATGAAGCTGTAGAATAGTTCGGCCTGTGGTAGATTTACCTGATCCTGATTCGCCTACTAAGCCTAAAGTTTCCCCTGGAAGTATATGAAACGATAAATCATTGACAGCTCTTAATGTTTGGCCTTTGCCTAATGAAAATTCCTTTGACAGATGTGTGACTTCTATCAAAGGTTTATTTGGGTCAATACCTGGTTGGATATTGGAAATTTCTTTTGGCTGCTTTTTTTCATGTAGTTTTGGTAGCGCATTCAATAATTTTTGGGTATATGGATGTTGCGCATTCGCAAAAATCTCTTCCGTCGTCCCTTGTTCAACAATTTCTCCTTCTTTCATGACAATGAGACGATCACACATACCAGCAACGACGCCTAAATCATGTGTAATTAAAATAATAGATGTGCCCATTTTCTTTTGCATATCTCGCATCAATTTCAAAATTTGGGCTTGAATGGTTACATCCAATGCAGTCGTTGGCTCATCCGCAATCAGCAGTGATGGATTACATGCAAGTGCCATAGCTATCATTACACGTTGTCGCATACCACCTGAAAATTCATGTGGATATTGTCGATAACGCTCTTCTGCATCACGAATGCCAACAAGTTTTAATAATTCAATGGTTTTTGTGTAGGCTTCGGTCTTTGACATAGATTGATGCTTGATTAAACTTTCAGCCACTTGATCTCCTATTCTTATAGTAGGGTTTGTAGATGTCATAGGATCCTGAAAAATCATGCTAATATCTTTTCCACGAATTGTTTCCATTTGTTTTTCCGCTAATTCCGTTAACTCCTGACCTTTAAATATAATATTACCCGATTTTAAAAATGAAGGTGGAGATGGTAATAAGCGCATAATGGAACGTGCTGTTACACTTTTTCCGCTCCCAGATTCACCTACAATTCCGAGTGTTTCACCTTTATTTAGATGGAAGTTTACATCTTTTACAGCTTCAAACTCTGTCTCCCCAGTGATAAAGGAAACGCGAAGATTATTGATTTCTAAAAGCTTTTCGCTCATTCGACCCATCCTTTTTGAAATTTGTGATTGACTTACTTTCAACTATAATCCATACTTTACAATACTGATAGGAATTATACAATATAGTGTTGAATATTTTATTAACGCTTGGAGGAAATGCATGGTTACTTCAAAAAATCATTTAAAACCTAAGGAATTTATGTTCTTTTCTATGGTTTATCAAAAACTAATGCACCAAAAGCCTTACAATATACTACTTTTCCTTTTAAGTATTTTGGTTCATCCATTTACATACTTTATCTATCGGAATAAGAAACATTCAAATACTTATGATCAGGCTTTTGAATTGCGTAGTCAATATTACTTAGAAAATGGTTTATTTGCACATTGGCAGCAATCATTTGAACAGCAAGAAATAGCAAAAGCTTCATTTTTTCAAGAGGCTGCGTCATCATCGCAAATACAGCAAACTGCTAATGAATTAGCCAAACAAAGGCTTCAACAGCTAGTGGACCAAGATTTACAAAATGAAGGTATACAACCATTAACTTATGATCAATTTTTTAATCAGCAACTGAAAAACAAATATTTTGTAGCTCTTACCTTTCTACCAGCTGTTTTATTTTATGTCGTGCTAATCTTATGTGCGAACCCGTTTTTGCAATTTATCATTGAAAGAATTTTACAAAGCTTCATTGTCATTGTTGGAGTGGCAACGTTAGTGTTTACAATTTTGTATCTATCACCTTTCGATCCAGCCAGAAACTTGCTCGGTGTTGAAGCGACAGCAGAGCAAATCGCCAACTTTAATCGCATTCATGGTTTGGATCAACCTTATTTATCTCAATTATGGCATTCACTATCTGGCCTATTTACTTTTGACTTAGGCACATCCTTTGCAGGTAAAGAAGATATTACGCACAGCATTACAAATAAATTTCCTGTCACACTTGAAATAGCCGTATTATCACTGTTAATGGCGATTGCTATCGCCATTCCAGTAGGTATTATTTCAGCGGTTCGTCCAAATTCGTATTTGGATTATACCTTTATGTTTATTGCTTTAATTGGTTTATCCATTCCAAGCTTTTGGCAAGGTTTAATCTTTATTTTAACGTTCGCGTTAAAGCTACAATGGTTTCCAGCGACCTATAACCCCCAAAATTGGTTATCCCTTATTATGCCAGTTATTGTCTTGGGGACATCCATTACGGCATCCATAGCCAGGATGACAAGGTCTAGTATGCTTGAGGTGATTCACGAGGATTACATTATTACAGCTAAAGCAAAAGGCTTGAATGAATTTAAAGTAATTTCAAAACATGCCATTCGTAATGCCATGATTCCTATTATTACGGTGATTGGACTTCTTTTTGGAGGTATGTTGGGAGGCGCATCTGTTACAGAAAAGGTGTTCAATATTAGTGGGATTGGTAGCTATATTGTTGATAAACAATTTATTCCTGATATTCCCGCAATCCTTGGAGGCGTTGTTTATATCGCTATAACGATTTCCATTGTCAATTTATTGATTGATATCATGTATGCCTTTTTTGATCCACGCATTCGCTCGAAAATGAAGAAGTCTTAAAGGAGGATCACCTGTGAAAAACATCTTACATGTCAAACTACTCTTGAAGATTACACAGGAATATGTCAATTCTCATTTTACCTTTGTCTTTTCCTTACTGTTTTCTTTATTGTTTCTAGCCTATAGCTATAATTTTTCTACCCATAGCTGGCGACCCATTGTACTACTATTCTTTGTTATTTATGCCATTACTACGATCTATGTGGCTTTTGTAAATTTACGAATAAAAAGGGATTTAGCAAAGTTTGGTGAGATCCAAAGAAGCACTCGTATTTTCGGCTATCCGCTATTATTAACAGTTCTTTCTGGCAATATTTTTTCTACATCATTTGCGTTTATGCTTGTGTCCACAAGAAAGACTGCCGAATATACGTTTGCTGCTTATGCCTTTATTACACAATTATTCATCATTGGTATTGCAGCATTGAACTTATTTAAACCATATGTAACTGATACCTTTTTACTGGCGATGGGTGTTTTCTTCATACTTGCGCTTATTTATATCGTGATGACCATTTTATGCGTTAAGTTTGTCACACCTACAGCGGCCCCAAGATGGATGCTTATTCCAGGTGTTTTATTACTATTGGCTACTTTCACTGGTAATCTATTTGCTACATTACTAGGTTATAGTCTTATTCAAAAGGCTAGAAGGGCAAACCCTTCTTCTATTGAAAAGTGGCAAAAAATATGGGAAAAGATTTTACGTAATACGATGGCTGTATTCGGGTTATTTTTCATTATCTTTATGTTTTCATTGTCTGTCACAAGCACTTGGACCTTTGACTATGACTTTGCTACAGAAAATAACTACGGTGCTCTGCTGCAAACACCTTCATTAGAATATCCTCTAGGCACAGATAATTATGGGCGAGATTTATTCTCCCGTATTGTATTTGGGGCACGTATTTCATTAATCGTCGGATTTTTCTCAACGATTATTCCTGCGTTAGTCGGAGGTGCGTTAGGGGCATTTTCCGGCTATTACGGAAAAACAACTGACAATGTCATCATGCGAAGCCTAGATATTTTATATGCTATTCCGGGCATTTTGTTGGCCATTGCTATTATTGCTGCATTTGGTGCTAACACGATCAATCTCATTATTGCACTTAGTGTGGGGGCAATCCCAACCTATGCACGTACCATGCGAGCAAATGTCATGCAATTAGCAAATTATGAATTTGTTGAATCTGCCAGAGCTTTGGGAGCATCTGATGCGGCTATTATTTTCAAGCACATTGTTCCTAATTCATTAGCACCTATGATTGTCAAAGCAACACTAACAATTGGTGGAGCAGTTATTTCAACAAGTAGTTTAAGTTTTTTAGGGCTTGGTATTGAACCTCACATCCCGGAATGGGGCAATATTTTAAAAGTTGGTAGTACGTACCTGGAAACTCATTCTTATGTTGCGATTTTCCCAGGTCTTGGTATTATGCTTCTTGTCCTCTCCTTTAACTTCTTAGGAGATGGCTTACGAGATGCTTTAGATCCAAAAACAAATTAACTGGAGGTACCTATGAAGAAATTACTTGTATTTTTATTCGTCGCAGTATTAGCTTTAGCTGGCTGTGTACAGACGAAAACTGACGTAGAAGGAAATAAAGATTCAAAAGATAGTGACAAGAGCAAGGGCAAAGTAGCCATTGAAGTATTAGGCATGGCAGCTTCTGAAGAAGATATGAATATTGTTCGAGACCAATTAGTAAAAAACGGTTTTGATGTAAAGCTTAATATTCAACCAGATTACGGTTCATTCTCTGCCCAAAAAGAAGCAGGCAACTATGATCTTGCTCTTTCAAGCTGGACGACAGTAACCGGTAACCCGGACTATGCTGTTCGTGGATTATTTAAAACTGGTGGAGATTACAGTGTTGTTGCAGATTCAAAATTAGATGCCCTAATCGATGAGGCTAGTACATTAACTGGAGAAGAAGCAGCGGCTAAATATAAAGATTTAGAGCAATTATTAGTATTTGATCAAGCTTATATTGCACCTTTATATATTTCCAATAAGTATCAGGGAATCTACTCAGAGCTAGTAAACCCTAAAACAGTTCATTTACCAAAATCTCGTGCGCAAGTATGGGAACAAATCGAATTTAATGATTCAGCTAAAAATGCTACTGAACCATTAATTTTACACCAAACAATTAACTCTCTAACTTCTCTAGATCCGATTAAAGGGAATGATGGTTCCATCAATACATTAAATACAAATATGTATGTTCGTCTTGTTAATTTAACAGACACTGATGACGTTGTTTCAGATGGTTCATTATCTTATAACCATGTTATGGCAGAAGGCAATCAAGACTATTACTTTATTTTACGCGACGATATTCATTTCGCAGCAGTGAAAGATGGCGCAGCTGTTGATACAGGTGATTTAGTGTCTGCTGAAGATGTGGTATTCTCATTAAACCGTGCTAAAGACGCTAATTCAGTACCAGATCACCGTACTTATAGTATCCATGAAAATATTGAAACTGTAGAGATTGTTTCAGATTTAGCTGAATTACAAAATAAAAAAGTATCTGGCTCTGATCAAACAGTTCTCGAAGCATTATCACAAAATCTCCCTGCCTCTGTAGCGCAATTAGCAAAGGACAAAGGGGCTGTTAACAATGCTTCTGGTTCATATCAAGTCGTTAAAATTACAACACCAACACCATTTCCACAAGTGTTAAATTATTTAGCACACCAATCTGGTGGTATTGTATCTGAAAAGCAAGTAACAAGTATAAATACGTATGATGTAGCTAACTATAACCCTGACAAAGATATTGCCTATGGTGATCAAGCTACGGTAACTGAAGGTTCTGCAACTTTTAACAACCAGCTTTATGCAAGTGGTCCTTATATTTTAGTAAAGAAAAATGATTATGAAGCACAATTTGTGAAAAACCCTGCATACCGTGCTGGTAGTGAGTATGAACCAAAAATTTCAAAAATCAATGTTCGTTTCATCTCTGATGTTGATAGTGCTTTATCAGCATTACGGAATGGAGAAATTCATGTTCTTCAAACAGTTCCAGAAACAAAGCTAGATATTGTGAATTCAGACGATAAATTAACTTTAAATACAGCCGATAGCAATGCTGTTTCTTATTTACAAATGAATACATCTGGTCGTGCAGTTTCCGATTCAGCTGATTTACGTAAAGCGATTTTGTACTCCATCAACCAAGACGAGTTCATTAGCTATTACCAAGGCAATAAAAAACCTGCCGTATCAACTGTATCTCCTTTAATTGACACTGGGTTAAAACTCGAAGCAAATAGCGAAAAAGTAAAAGAATTTTTAAAAGCTTATAACGATAAAAAGTAATATCAAGTGATGTTATATGAGTCTTCTTTATAGTTAGGATAAAAATGAGAAAAGCCATTGAGAATAAAACTCAATGGCTTTTGTCTACCCTTCTCCATATTGTAAAAGGCTCTTTTTTTATAGTAGAAACTCATTTTATATTTCATTATGTGATTTTGGTTTTGGTCCTAGCTCTTCTGGCTCGATATCTGCAAATGTTTCGCCCTCTTCCTCTAAATCACGCATACGATGAGCAATGCGAGATGCTGCAGAAGCCGCGATACTGCCAACTAAATCATCTAAAAACGTATTAACGTGATGCCCAGGCTCTGTATCTAATTTTTTAATAATCCCAATTTTTTGCTTGTCTAAATGACCAAAAGTAGTTACTGCAATGCTGCCATATGTAAATACAGATCCTAGTGCGATCGTTTCATCCACACCAAATAAGCCTTCATCAGATTCAATAATTTGCTGTAATGGTGATGATAATAATTTTTTCTCAGCTAGCTCATCTAATTCAATTCCTACTAAAAGTGCATGTTGCACTTCTCGTTTACGCAGTACACGCTCAACCGAATGAACACAATGATCCAGTGTTAAACCTTCATTATAGGTTTTTTGCATTTCGTAAACAATTTTTGCGATATCCTCAATCGCTACACCTCTACGAATTAACGCAGCATGTGCTGCCTTGGCTACTTCATCAGAGTGCACACGGATACTTTTATTATGCATAGCTACCCCTCATTTCGATTTTATTGCTAGTATAGTGCTAGCCCAACCTATTATACCTTTACTTTTGTAATATGGTACAATTTTGTTACAAACACAAGAAGGAGTGTCATCATTGGATAAGGGAACAGTACAGGATTTAACATTCTATAGTGAAGCATTACAGGAAGAATTACAGCTCTATATTTATGTTCCTGCAAATTATTCTCCACTATATAAATACAACATTCTAATCGCATCGGATGGTAAAGATTATTTCCAGCTTGGCGGTATTACAAAACTAGCTGATGAACTGATTGATGACTATGAAATCGAAAATTTAATTATTGCATTTGTTCCATACAAAGATATTAACGATCGACGTCATAAATATATTCCTAGCGGTGAGCAGCATGAAGCTTACCTTCGCTTTTTAGCACATGAGCTAGTACCTTATTTAGATAACGAATTTTCCACGTATCAAATGGGTATGAGTCGCGGAGTGATTGGAGATTCGATGGCTGCTACAGCTTCCTTAATGGCCGCATTAAAGTATCCAAGTATTTTCGGTAAGGTTATTCTACAATCACCATACGTGGATGAGGAAGTTTTGAAGGCTGTCGAAAACTTCAAAGATCCAGCAGCCATTTCTATTTACCATATAGTTGGCAAGGGTGAAGATCAAGTAGTCACTATGGATAAATCTGTGAAGGATTTTTTAACACCTAATCGTCAGCTCCATGATCTTATGATTCATAAAGGGTTTTCTATATTTTATGACGAGTTTGATGGCAATCATACATGGAAATATTGGAAACCCGACCTTCGACGTGCATTAATTGAAAATTTTAATTAATGTGAGTGATTAAATTACGAAAAGTGGATTTTCTGATATACTTAAATAGAAAAATTGTTTATTTACGGGAGGTAATGGACTATGAAGTACGGTATTGTGGCATTTCCATCAAAAAAATTGCAAGATTTAGCGAACACGTATCGCAAACGATATGATCCCCATTTCGCGAAGATTACACCGCATATGACGTTAAAAGACAGCTTTGATGCGTCTGAAGAAGAAATTCAAACCATCGTTAAGCAATTAGATGAAATTGCTGCTAAATATGCGCCTTTAAACATTCATGCATCACGCATCAGTTCGTTTTTCCCTACAACCAATGCTATTTATTTCCGCATTGAGCCAACTGAACAATTAGCTGCTTTCCAACATGAAATCCAAGAAAATATTTCTTATGGGGAAACGAAACATGTATTTGTACCTCATATTACAATCGCTCAAAAAATGTCAGATTCCGAGCATGACGACATTTTTGGTCAATTACGTATGACTGGTGTAGATGAAAAGGATACAATTGATCGCATTCATCTTTTATATCAATTAGAAGATGGTTCATGGACAACATACGAAACATTCCGTTTGTCTGGAGCTGAGTGATGATTGTATAACGTTAAGATTGTTGAAACAAAGGAAGAACATGATGATGCGTTTGCTGTACGAAAAAAAGTATTTGTTGAAGAGCAAGGCGTTCCACTCCACTTGGAATGTGATGCTGAAGATGCAGCTGCAACGCATTTTATTATGTATGATGATGATGAGCCTGTAGGAGCAGCTCGTTTACGTAGTATTGAAAAGAATACAGCAAAAATTGAACGGGTTTGTATTTTACAATCTCAACGCGGTAAAAAACTAGGGGCTTTAATAATGAGAGAAATGGAGAAATATGCCATTTCCATCTCTAAAGAAACATTGAAGCTTCACGCGCAAAGCCATGCGATTCCCTTTTATGAAAAGCTTGGCTATGCGGTAACTTCTCCAGAATTTTTGGATGCTGGTATCCCACATCGAGCAATGGAGAAAAAAATTTAATGAAAGGGTGTTACGATATTGTTCAATGTCGTAACACCCTTTTTTAAACTAAAATTCGCTTGCCACCATTTATCTACTCTATCGTAACAAGCTGCTTTGCCAAGTAGATATGCCATGCGCTACTTCATCATTCTAGTGATTTTATCGAAATCTAGTGATGCTCCATCTTGAATAATAGATTGTACTAATTTATCCTCTAACTCTTGTGTAATCGTTCTGTTAGATATTTTAGCAACACGTCGTACGATTTTTCTTACTTGTTTTTCACTTGTAAAATCCGCATGTTGAATGGCATTGGCTAATGCGAAGATTTCATCCATCGAAACACCTGTTTTTTGCTCAATTGAATTAAATAACGAGCGATGCATGTTTTCCCTCCTATCATTAAAACTCAAATTGACCTTGCGACTTGCCCGAAGCATTCACAAATGGTGGAGGCCTTAACTTTATTTAGGTGTGAACCCTCTAAATAAGAGTTAAAGCCTTTACAATATGTTCATCAAATTAGATGTAAGTAGCGCCAACAATAATTAAAAGAATAAATAGAACAACGATTAGAACAAATGTTGAACCATAGCCAGAGTTGTTGCCTCCACAATAACTATAGTTATTGCCTCCGCAATAGCTATTGTTCCACCCACCAACATTATTTCCATACGGTTGTGAGGACCAGCCTTGATATCCCATAAAAGCACCCCTCCCTTCTACAACCTATAATATGTTTTGGTTGTAGAAATGGGAGGGGTATTCGTCTAGTCGATATTTCCTTTAGGCTTAAAAATTAATGCACCGATAAAGGCAAAAACAATAGCAGCACTGATACCTGAGCTTGTTACTTTAAACATTCCTGTTAAGACGCCAACCAGTCCATGCTTTTCTGCCTCAGCCATTGCTCCGTGTGTTAGTGAATTACCAAAAGAGGTAATGGGTACGGTAGCTCCTGCGCCAGCAAAATTAATTAATGGCTCATATAACCCCATGCCATCCAATATAGCACCGAGGACAACGAGTGTACTTAATGTATGAGCCGGTGTTAAATTACCGACATCCATTAATAATTGGCCGATGACGCAAATAATGCCTCCAACAATAAATGCAAATACAAATGTCATTACCATAATTTAGGCCTCATTTCATTGTAATTTCGATCGCATGCGCCGTACATGGAATCGTCTCACCCTGTTGAAACGATAGTGGAGACAATAATGCCCCAGTTGCTACTAGTAATACACGCTTATAGCTACCCGCTCGCATCTGTTGGAGAACGTAACTAAAAAAAACAGCTGCTGAACAGCCTGCACCACTTGCCCCTGATTGAAAGGATTCATCTTGTCCATAAAACTCAGCGCCTGCATCACGCAGCAGGGTTAGCTCCTCATTTTTCACACCATTTTCAACTAGCATACCCTTCAAAAGCTTTAAGCCCAGCTGACCTAAATCGCCCGTTAAAATTAAATCGTAATGATAAATTTTTTGATTGCGTTGTTGTAAATGAGATTGAATCGTTTGAAAGGCAGCTGGTGCCATTGCAGCACCCATATGGAAAGGATCATCCATACCGTAATCAACAGACTTTCCAATTGTGGCGGCTTCGATAGAGGGATAATCTTCACGGTGTTTACCGATTAGCGCATAGCCAGCTGCTGTTACAGTCCATTGAGCAGTTTGTGGCTTTTGTGCACCGTAATTGATAGGATAACGAAATTGACGTTCTATCGCATTATGCTGACTTGATGCACCCGCTAATGAAAAATTAGCAGCACCTAACTCTGTTAACAGACAGGCAATAATGACAGAAGAAATGGAGGTGGCACATGCAGAAAACAATCCAATAAACGGGATTTCCAAATCTCTTGCAGCAAAATTGGTCGGTGTCATTTGATTGACCAAATCCCCACCCATTAAATAATCAATATCTCCACTTTGTACCTTCATTTTCTTCATAGCCGCATCACAGGCTTCTTCAATCATTTTACGATGCCCCTGTTCATTGGTTTTCATTTGCCAACGCTCATCATCATAAACAGCATCAAAATACTGACTAAAAATACTCCGGTTCTCTAAAGGTCCTGCTACAACACCCCCTGCTAATAGGGATGGTTTCGATTGAAAAATGATTACCATGAAACCACTCCTATCACCACGAAGATATATTTAATAAGTGCTACGAAAAATGCTGCGACTACCCCAAATAAAACCACTGATCCTGCTAGTTTAAATAAATTACCGCCAACTCCTAATACTAAGCCTTCTGATCTATGCTCAATAGCTGCGGAAATTACAGCATTACCAAATCCGGTTACTGGTACTGATGAGCCTGCCCCAGCAAATTGGCCAATTCTTTTATATAGACCAAGCCCTGTGAGCAACATGGCAAAGAATACCATTGTTGCTACGGTTGGATTACCAGCTGTGGCTTCTGTAAAATTGAAGAAAATAATATAAAAAAGGGACACAGCTTGGCCAATTGTACAAATAAGACCACCGACAAAAAACGCCTTTGCTACATTCTTTATATATGGAGGCTTTGGTGTTACATTTTGCTCCAATTGCTGATATTGCTCTTTTTCCATTTATGTCTTCTCCTTTGCAAGCTCTTTAAGTTCTTTAATTTTATCGCTCAATTTATTATCTTCAATCTTATCCTTTTTTATTTTATTGGCTTCATAAAAAATTTTATAATCAGCTGAGACAAACACATCTTTATTTGGATATTTCTCATCAAATTTTTTTTGCAACTTTTTCTCTAACTTAGTCTTTTTCCACTTTTCCCATGGTTTAATTTGTACTGCAACAAGCATACTATCGTCATAATGGATAACGGTTGAACGTTCCACATAGTCCTCTTCTTTTATAAGGGCTTCGACTTCACTTCCATTCTGAGATGGACCGTAGACGATAAATTTTTCTTTTTCAGCACAACCATTTAACAGCAATAAAACGACTAAGAGAGGTAACGTCATTCCAAGTAGCCTCAAGTTTTACCCTCCTTTTCTTTAAAGTTTCTCCACACATAAAAAAACTATTCATATATACAATAGCCCGAGTCCAAATTTGAAAAGTACATATTGTAGAAGTAGTAACGAGGAAAGGAGGTGACAATATGGGTTGTGGTAAGCCAACAAATCCTATTGGACCAATCCATTCAGCAGGCTGCGTTTGTGACGTAGTTCGCGCTATTTTAGATATTCAAAATCAAGCGGTGCGAGATGAGTGTTCTCCATGTACAGCTAACTGTTTCTTAGAACCACTAGGCGGGATTGTTAGTCCTGCACGCTCTCAAGCAGATACACGTGTATTTATGTTAATTACAAAAGACGGTACTCCTTTCAAAGCATTCTTTAATTCCCCAACTGCAGATCCTTGTATTTGTACATCCGTATTCTTCCGCGTTGAAGATATGTTTGATGAGTGTTGTGCGACTTTACGTGTTTTAGAGCCTCTATGTACATTCGATTCTAGCGAAAGTACAGTAGATTTATTAAGTCGTGACGGCTGTTGCGTAAATATGAAAAAAATCTGTAAAGTGGATGATTGGAACTCAACAGATAGCTGTATTACTGTAGACTTATCTTGCTTCTGTGCTGTACAATGTATCGCTGATGTTGACTTAGGGATTTGTGACTAATTTCTTTCACCTTTGACACACACACATAAAAAAAGTGTACAGCATCCTCTGCTGTACACTTTTTTTATAATGTTGGTAATTGTCTGCCACGCCATAGTACTTGTTTTATATCTTCAAAATAAATGATTTCCTGTGTTTTTAATTCGAGTGAGGTAAGCATTAAAGAATCATTTTGTACATCTGAAGCAGAGCCCGTTAATTTTCTACCATCTTTTAAACAAACTAAAAGTGGCTGATAGGCGCGCTGACGAAATGGTTTCTCTAAAAATTGAAGTTGTTTTAGTAAATACGGATCTACCTGCACATCCTTTACAACGTCTTCCTCTTCAACTGTTTCCTCTACATAAGTATGGTCCTTTACGTATACAGATGTACTTTCATCCAAATCAAGTTCATGCAACACCTTAGAAATATTTAAAAAATATGATGGTGATTTTATAAACAAGCGTGGTTCTTGATCCACAATACTCACTTCCCCTTTTTCCATACAATATGCGAAGGAAAGTAATTTGGTTCTTAGCCTATTTGACTTAAGAAAACCGTTGCTAAACCTAAATAAATTAAAATACTGGTAATATCATTTAAAGTTGTAATAAACGGGCCAGAAGCAACAGCTGGGTCTATTTTCAATCGATGCATTAACAATGGAATAAAAGAGCCTGCTAATGTCGCAACTAAAATCGAGCCACAAAGTGCGGCACCTACTAACATCCCAAGTACTAGTTCTTGCTTCCAAAAATAAACGATACCAATGACAATTAAGCCGCAAACAATTCCTGACATTAAGCCTGTGCCCGCTTCTCGTAGTAGTAATTTGAATTTACTATGTTCTTCTACATCTCCTGTAGCAATACCACGAATGGCTACGGCCAAAGCTTGTGTTCCACTATTTCCGGATGTTCCTGAAATCAACGGAATAAAGACAGCCAATAAGGCAACCTTATCTAAAGTATCTTCAAATTGGCCCATTAAATTTGCTGTTAGCATTCCTAAAAACAGTAGTACCACTAACCATGGCAAACGTTTTCTAGCAGCTTGGAATGGTGTGACATCAAATTTATCCATATCGGAAATACCGGCTAACTTAGAGTAATCCTCAGACGCTTCTTCATCCATAACATCAATAATATCATCGACTGTGATAATCCCAAGTAATTCACCTTTGTCATCAATAACAGGTGTCGCTAAGAAATTATAATCCTTCATAATATGTGCGACTTCCTCTTGATCATCTCCTACATGTACCATAACGACACGTTCATTCATAATAGAACGAATAAGTGTATCCTCTTCAGCAATAATTAAATCTCTTAATGAAATAACACCTGTCAAGCGGTGCTCTTCATCTACTACGAATATATAATAAATGGTCTCTGCATCTGGTGCCTCTTTACGTAAAATTGCCATGGCTGAACGCACTGTAGAGTTTTCTGGAATAGCGACATATTCAGTTGTCATAATGGAACCAGCCGTGTATTCATCATAGCTTAATAGCTCATTAATTTCTTCAGCCGTTTCCTCATCCATCATTTCCAGATAACTTTCACGTTGCTCCATATCCAGTTCATTTAAAACATCTGCTGCATCATCTGCATACATATGAGAAAGCATTTCCGCCCCATAAGATGGATCCATTTCAGCTAGATACGCTTTATACTCATCATCTTCAATATCGATTGCCTCAAAAATATCAGCCATTTCTGTCGGAGACAAGAACGAATAGATGATTTTCCTTATGTCAGGTTCCACCTTTTCGTAAAACGTTGCCTGATCATATGGATGAAGTTCTAAAAACTCATCACGGAATGCGTCAATATTATGTGCTTCGAGCATTTCTCGTAAATGTGCTTCGTCAAATTGCACATCATCCTTTTCATTTCTATCCTCTATCATGCTTGTCCCCTCCTTCCGAACTATCCATCTTTGTTACGGACAATACCGTAAATCTACCTTCTATATAATAGAGCGTATTATTCCCTTCTGCAAACCCTTTTTTGTTTATTTTCAATAGGATTTGTATGGCTTCAATATAATGGAATTCCATTCTTAAAAATCGTGATGTTTTCTATTTGACTATACCTTATATTTGTACTTAGAAGATGAAAAACGCGTAAAGAACCCTTTATTTACTATCAAAAATGATAAGGAGATGCCCGTTGTGCGAACATCTCCTTATCATGATTTTAAGTGGAAGATTCTTTAAGCAAATTTTGCATATCTTCATTAAGCATACTTGTGAACTGCAAATGTTCACTTGTTAAGGGATGTGTCATATTTAAGGACACACAATGTAGTGCCTGACGGTCCATATGAAGTCGACTTCCTCCATAAAGCTCATCGCCAACAAGTGGATGACCTAACGACGACATATGTACACGAATTTGATGTGTACGTCCTGTATGCAATGTAAGCCCTATATGTGTCATCGGTTCAGCCCCTAAGTAAAAACGTTGTATTACAGTTACATCTGTATGAGCATATTGCCCATCTTCACGAACCTCTCGCTCAATAATGCTCGTTTCTTTACGCCCAATTGGTGCTACGATTGATTGGCTATCCTGATGAACATGTCCGTGGACAATTGCCTCATATTTCCTTGAAATCTCACCATTACGCTGAGCCAAGCCTGTTAAATGATGAATGTGTGCATGCTTGGCAATACAGAGTAAACCTGATGTATCTCGGTCAAGTCTCGTTATAATATGAGCAGTGGATGCTAATCCTTGCTGCTCAAAGTAGCCACAAACAAGATTGGCAATACTATTGGTTGGGTGTTCACGTGAGGGGATGGTGCTTTGGTTAGCCGGTTTATTTAACACCAAGATTGTATCATCTTCATATACTATAGCCAAATCTCCATGTTCGCTCGTGAGCCCCTCACTCTTTTCCTCAGGAGGAAATGTCACTTCTACACAATCATCAACTTGAAGGGCATATCTTACATTTCGTTCAATCCCATTGACCGTCAATAACCCTCCATTGAACTTTATAGCAGTTAGTGCTCGCTTAGATATACGCCATTCTTGTAGGGCTTCTCGTAATAATTGACCCTCTTTCTTAGCCACAAAGCGCAATGTAAATCTAGTATCCGTCTTACTCATTTGCAACGAATGATTCATGCACACGTTCCCAAAATGGGAATGGACGGAAACGTGCGAAACGTACCCTTTCATTAGCCACGTTAAATACAATTGCCTTTACATCACCCTGTGTAATTTGTAAATGGTCCACTGTCATATTAAAGTTTTGTTCATTTACTGGACGTAATACACAATGATGGTGAGCGGGTAAAATTAATGGAGAACCAACTGTCCTGAATACACGATTATTAATGGATGCGATTTCTGTAATTTGAAGTGCTGCTAAAGTTGGATGAATGATTGCCCCACCAAGCGCTTTATTGTAGGCTGTACTTCCAGAAGGAGTTGACACACAAAGACCATCTCCTCTGAAACGTTCAAATTGATTGCCATTTAGCTCAACGTCCATGACAAGTGTTACATCTGGCGATTTAACTGTTGCCTCGTTTAAAGCTAGATACGTATTCGATGCTGCATTATGATGCTCCACCTTCACTTCTAACAGTGGATATTCCACCACATTAAAATCCTTTTTAGCAATGGACAAAACTAACTTTTCTAATTCAGATGGCTTCCAGTCTGCATAAAAACCTAGATGTCCTGTATGGATGCCCACAAATGCCACTTGATCTAATAAATGAGAATATCGATGAAAGGCATGTAAAAGTGTCCCATCTCCACCAATAGAGACAACGATTTCTGGTGCTTCCTCATCATAAGTTAAGCCAAAATCCTGTAAGTAGGTTTTAGCTAGCTCCATTAGTTCATTGGATTGTGCATCTCGACGTGATTGAATCGCAAATTTCATTGTTAGTCACGCTCCTTCTCCGATAATAAATTAGGATTCGATGCTTCCTTATATTCGCTGAAATACGCCTGCGCTTCTTGAATTTCACTACGAATAGATGACATTTCCTCATCCAAGCGAAATGCTGCCTCAGCAGCACTTTGCAAGCGATTTTTTATTTCCTCTGGGAACATGCCCTTATATTTATAATTTAAAGAGTGCTCAATAGATGCCCAAAAATTCATAGCGAGTGTTCGTATTTGGATTTCGGCTAACACTACCTTTTTGCCCTGAATCGTTTCAACAGGGTATTCAACAATCATATGGTAAGAGCGATAACCACTTGGTTTATTATGTGTAATATAATCGCGTTCTTCCACTACACGCATATCTTTTCGTTGACGGATAAGCTCAGTTACTGTAGCAATATCATCCACAAATTGACACATAATTCGAAGACCGGCAATATCACCGAGTTCATCACCAAGTTGTTTAGATGGCTCAAAGGCTAACCCTTTTTCCAATGTTTTATCATATATACTTGCTAAGGGCTTCACACGTCCTGTTACAAATTCGATAGGTGAATTGGCATTAACAATACCAAATTGTGAACGCATGCCCTTTAATTTTACTTTTAGTTCATCTACTGCTTGTTTATAAGGACTTAAAAATATTTCCCATTGTCCCATCACAAAAACCTCCCGACATTCGGTATCGAACACCGTCTGTTCGTTTTGTCTTTCTATTCAGCGAGAATTGCCTTGAAGTGTTGTTCCACTGTTTGGACAAATTCTGCCCCGTAATTGTAATTTCCTTCAATATTATACACGAGCATTTCCAATTCATCGTAGAAATTAATAAGCTCGATTGCTTCATCATTTATTCGTAGTATTGGATCTTTCTTTTTTTGTAAAATATGTACAAGATTCTCCCAACTACTCGGTGGAAAACGCAAGTAATGATAGTCTTCACCTGCATCCAGTAAATAAATAAATGCAAAATCATCTGAATCTGCAATAAGTTGTCCAGCAGGTTTTAACTGTAAATTTACTTCATTGTCGTTTAAACTAAAATGAAGTTGATCTTGTTCAAAATTCGATGTTTCTATTGTGTAAATTTTACGCACGTGCGGTTCCCCTTTTCGTTGTACTCTTCCTCTTATTTTAGCACAGAGGGTAAATAGTTGCAGTGTGTAAATGTTAAATCAAGCGAAACAGCGAATGAAAAATAAAAAAATAAATAGGTGAATAAATATGACACAAGAAATTGAAATCGAGTTTAAAAATCTCCTAACTAAACATCAATACGAGCAACTGTTACAAGATTTCCACATTCATAAAAATGCTATTCATCGTCAAACAAATCATTATTTCGACACAGCTACTCAGGCTATTCGCAAGCTACAAAGTGGATTGCGTATTAGACAAATTGGTGAATATTATGAATGTACACTTAAAGAAAAAAATACTGAGCATGCCCACCTTGAAACTACAGATCAATTAACAGCGGCTCAAGCTCAGAAAATGCTGAAGGGCGAAGGCTTTTTCGCTCAAGAGGTCGCCAAAAAACTTGCCATTCATAGCATTCCTTTAGACCAATTACGTGTGTTTGGTTCGCTTACTACAGATCGTGTCGAAATTCCGTATAAAGAGGGGCTTCTTGTTTTTGACCATTCTTACTATTTGCAGTGCGACGATTATGAGGTAGAATATGAAGCAAAAGATGCCATAAAAGGGAAAGCAATCTTCGACGAATTTTTACAACAACATGGTATTCAAAAGCAAGAAACTGATAAGAAAATCGCCCGCTTCATGAAGGCTTTACAGCAGCAAAATTCATAATAGTTTAAAAAGAAAGGTGACTAACCTCTTGGATATTCAATCACTAAGATCTTTAATGGAGATTCAAGCATTACAAACACTTGGTTCGACAGATGGTTCATCTACAAACGCTTTAACAGACAATCAATCTATTTTTTCTGACATGATGAATGAATTATTGGGAGATGCTTCAACTGCTAGCAATGCCACATTATCGAGCCTACTAGGTGGAGGCACAGCAAACGCTGATATCTTCAATCAGTTGGCTAATACATCAGAAGCTACACTTGAATCATTGTTATACAAAGGTTCTAATGCTGTGTACATTCCTGATTCTGTTAAGCAGGCATTAGCAACCTCTTATGGGAATACAAAACTCGACTCCTATGTTTCTGATCATGTAATTGGCTCAACTGCCTATGCAAACTCTTTGGCAGGAGCAGATCAATATGCTGCTATTATCGAAAAAGCATCAGCTACATATGGTGTGCCTGAAAAACTTATTGCAGCCGTCATTAAGCAGGAATCCAATTTTAATCCATCCGTTGTTAGTCATGCAGGCGCGCAAGGCTTGATGCAATTAATGCCTCGCACAGCACAGTATCTAGGGGTTACGAATGCTTTTGATCCAGAACAAAATATTATGGCTGGGGCAAAGTATTTGCGTCAAATGCTAGATAAGTTTGATAATGATCCTACACTAGCATTAGCTGCCTATAATGCAGGCGCTTCTCGTGTCACAAAATATGGAGGCATTCCTCCTTTCAAAGAAACACAGAATTATGTCAAAAAAGTGATGAATTACTTCACAGTGTAATCGCATTATTCCTACTATCTATCTTTTTTCCAACAAATTTCACCCGCTGTGGTGAAATTTGTGCTTTTATAGCGAACAACAATTCGAAAGAGCTCTTTATTTGTGAAAACGAAAAGACGTTGATAGAATGAAGGTAGTCACAAGAAATTCACATTTTACTGATGACGGAGTATATAAATGGTACTTTACGATATAAAGAATTAAAGGAGCATATAACCTATGAGTCGAAAATACACTGTTCCTTATGAGGAGCTGGGGGCTGAAAAACTGGAAGAGCTTATTCATGCGTTCTATAAAAGAGTTGCTCAGCATCCTGATCTTATTCCAATCTTTCCAAAGGATTTGACAGAGACAGCCCGTAAGCAAATTCAATTTCAAACACAGTATTTAGGTGGACCTAATCTCTTTACTGAAGAACATGGACATCCAATGATGCGTGCACGTCATATGAATTTTCCAATTACACCAGACCGCGCACAGGCTTGGCTGGAATGTATGTCAGAAGCTATGGATGAAGTAGGTTTGGAAGGAAAGTTCCGTGAAACTTATTATCAACGTTTAGTATTAACAGCTCATCACATGGTTAATACGCCTAATGACGATGAGGGGGAATTGTTACGTGAATAATATTCAAATGCTACAAGAACCAACGCCAACGATTTCTACTGCCAATAAGCCTATTGAATTGTATATTTTCGTAGATCCACTTTGTCCTGAAGCTTTTAGCATGCAAGCTGTGCTCCGTAAATTACAGCTTGAATACAACCATTACTTCACTTGGCGTTTTGTTTTAAGCACTGAGCTTACTTCTTTAAACTGCTTAAGTAAGCGTGTAAAGGGCTGTATCTCAGGCATAGAGCTAGATATTAATCATCCTGTATTACCTTCTATCGCTATTAAAGCGGCCGAATTACAGGGAAAACGCGCCGGAGCACGATATTTATCGAAATTACAAGAATATGTATTACTAAGCCATCAAGATGTAAACTCCTATGCTACTCTTTTAAAAATCGCAGAGGATATTCAATTAGATATGACTGAATTCACCGTTGACTTCGGTTCAAAGGAAGCAGCACGCGCTTTCCAATGTGATTTATACATTAAACGTGAAATGGAAGTTGACGAAGTCCCTAGTATTGTATTTTTCAATGAATGTATTGAAGATGAGGGACTAAAAGTTAGTGGTAGCTATGCCTATGAAGTTTATGAACATATTTTACAAGAAATGCTCAATGAACAGCTGGTACGTCAGCCTTTACCATCAATAGAGGACTTATTTTCAAAATTCCATACACTTTCTACAAATGAAATAGCATTTATCTATTCATTAACAGAACAAGCAGCTGAACGTGAACTAAAGAAACGTATGCTGCAACAAAAGATTGAACGAATCCAGACAACTCACGCTACTTTATGGCGTCTTAAATAATAAACGTTAAGGACTTAACTAATCATTAGTTGAGTCCTTATTTTATACTATAAAAAAACAAAGAAACGCCTCTATCCTCGACCGATAGAGACGCTTCTTTTTCACAAAGGGGATGGGAGAAATGTTCACGTTCAAACAAAGGGGTGTATGTTTGTTTTGTGATTTATTTCACAAGAATTACTCTATCACGGAATAATATATTTAGCAATGAATCCAATACTAGATTCACAAATTTGTCAAATAGAAAGCGATTTCAAACAGTATTTTTCCTAGATGCACTCTTTTAAAGTATTTAGAAATCAAAAAAAATCATTATTCTTTCCTTTCAAATAAAGCTACCTATAAAAAAAATGAGGCTATAGGAATATTCCTATAGCCTCATTAATTAGTTATTCAACAATAATTTTTCTAATTCATTTAAACGATCTTCAAATACTTTACAAGCATCCTCTATTGGCTTCGCAACGTTCATATCAACACCTGCTGCCTTTAATACTTCAATTGGGAAATCCGAGCAACCTGCTTTTAAGAAGTTATTAATATAACGTTCTACAGCCGGTTTACCCTCCTCTAAAATCTGTTTACTCAATGCTGTAGCTGCTGATTTACCTGTCGCATATTGATAAACATAGTAATTATAGTAGAAGTGCGGAATGCGAGCCCACTCTAAACCAATTTCCTCATCCACAGCCATATCATCACCGAAGTACTTTTTATTAAGTTCATAATACACTTCAGTCAATCGATCAGCTGTCAAAGATTCACCGTTTTTATCCATTTGATGAATTAGATGTTCGAACTCAGCAAACATTGTTTGTCTGAAAACTGTACTTCTGAAACCGTCTAACCAATGATTTAATAAATAGATTTTTTGTTGAGGGTCATCAATGGTTTTGAGTAAATAGTCATTTAATAATTCTTCATTACATGTCGAAGCAACCTCAGCCACAAAAATAGAATAATCCCCGTAAACAAATGGCTGATTATTTCTTGAATAATAACTATGAACACTATGACCAAATTCATGTGCCAACGTAAATAGATTATTCACATTATCTTGCCAATTCATTAGGATATAAGGATTTGTTCCATAGGCACCGGACGAGTATGCACCACTTCGTTTCCCTTTATTCTCTAAAACATCTACCCAACGGTTATCTAGTCCGTTTTGTACGATATTTTGATATTCCTCTCCTAATGGTGCTAAAGCCTTCACTAAAATATCCTTAGCTTCGTCGTAAGTAACCTTCATTTCTACTTCTTTTACAAGTGGTGCAAATAAATCCCACATATGCAATTCATCCACACCTAAAAGCTTCTTACGTAACGAAATATAACGCTGCATTGCAGGTAAATGCTTATGGATGGTTTCTACTAATTGATCGTAAACATTTTCAGGAATGAAATTATTAGACATCGCTGCCTCACGTGCTGAGTCATAATGGCGAATACGAGCGCTCACATTATGTTTCTTCACATTCCCTGTTAGTGTTGAAGAAAACGTGTTTTTAAACTTGCCATATGTTTCGTACATGGCTTTAAACGCCCCTTCACGAACTGAGCGATCTTTGCTCTCTAAAAACTTAATATAGTTACCATGTGTAAGTTGTACTTCTTCCCCTTCTTCATTTTTTACAAAAGGGAACTCCAAATCCGCATTATTTAACATGCTAAATGTATTAGATGCAGTGCCAGTGACCTCAGACATTTGAGCCAGTAATGCTTCCTGTTCCGCTGGTAAGACATGTGGACGTGCCATTGTAATCTCTTTTAAAGATTGCTTATATAATTGTAGGTCTTGACTTTCAGCTAAATAGCTTTCAATTGTTTCCTCATTTAATGCCAAAATTTCTGGCGTTAAAAATGATAGCCCCGCAGAAATACTAGTTGCTAATGTTTGTATACGGCTATTCATATCTTGATAAAAACTATTTGTCGTATCCTGATCGTAACGCATATGAGCATATGTGTAGAGCTTCATTGCACGTTCATAAATATGGTCGTGATACTGTAAAGCCGCTAATAATGCCTGTGCCCCATTATTTAAAGTTCCTGCAAAACTAGATGCTTTTTTAGCAAGTTCTGCAACTTCCTTAAACTCCTCTTCCCAAAGTGCGTCAGATGCAAAAATGTCCTCTAATCGCCATGTTAATTCTTTCGGTACTTCATTTCTTACCAAAATTTGATTACTGTTACTAGCCATGTGCATGCCAGCCCCCTTTATATGTGCTTTTTTCCCTATACTCTCATATTTTCTCAGTATATTGCGGCAATTGCAAATAATTGTGCGTACACTTGCTCACAAATATCCTGTAGTTTGTGATCTTGTTTTATTCCTTTCAATATTCGGCTATATTGTTGAACAGCCTTTACTGCCTGTCCTGTATACTTTAAGTGATATTGAATTAGAAAATCTTGTATATGGTGTTTTTTTAGATCATAAGGCTCTAAACCTAACTGTTGACTAAAAAACCACAGCATAGTTTGCCATTCACTCGCAAATAACGAGATGGCTGTCCCTTCTTTTACGGGAATACCGATATAAGAGGGCATTGCCGAAATAGAAAAATTCATCTCATAACAACTTCGTAAAAATGAATCATGTACGCCCTGCTTACTATGTAGGAGGCGCCTATTTGTAAATTGCTGGCAAGCACGTTTATATAGCTGCCAATACTGTTGAAATTCTTCTAAGGAAATACAAGTTGGTATATAAAATGGAAAGCGTTGTTGTTTTATTGAGATTTTTTGTACTTTACCTATAAAAGTATGCCCATGGACATGGAGGAGATTCGTCCAATATACAAATTGTGCAGTTTTGGCATTAAAGGTCATTAAATAAGGAAGGCCTGTTGAAGTGGTCATAAATGACTTTTGTAGTAATGGGGAAATGCTTATTTTTCTAATACCAGTGATTGCTTCGTTCCTTTGAGGAGTTAGAAAGAGCCAAATTGGTTGTATGTTATTTGTTTCATAGCCTATTGTCCGTTTTTGCCATTTATCATGAGTAATGGGGCTACATTGAAATTCCAGTGCGAAGTTGTTATTGTCAAAAGCAACAAGTAAATCTGGACGCTGAGAAAGCTCTGTTAAATAGGGCTCCAGCTCCACTTTAAGCCTAAGCTTTTGTAGCCATTCAAACAATTGAATTTTACCTTGTAAATGAAGTTTTGATTCACCTTCTGCAAAGTACTTTGAACATTGATTTTGCGTATGATGTGCAAAATGTGGGATAGTATAGGAACCAATTTTTAAATGAACTGGTTCTAGACATTGAGGACAAAAAAATGTCATCTGGCGCCTATATTTCTGCAATGCTTCTCTCGTATATTGATATGGGTGAAAAAGCTGCTGAAGATGGTTATAGGCAATCAACATATAATCAGCTCCTTTTAGCCCAACTATAGTAAACATTATTAGCTATCACAAAATAAAAGCTGCTTTTTCTTGAAATTTATAAAATGCTACTATTGAACATTTCGTATAAAAAAACTGTAGTGAATCTCGATAAATTTACCGAGTCTCACTACAGTCTAAAAAATCAAGTAAACAAATGCTTAAGCAAAGTATTTTCGAACTGTCTCAAAGCAATTAAATTCCATAATTTTTTCGCCGTACTCCTCTAAACGATGAATCGTAAAATTAGATGGCGTTAAAAATTCTTTGATGACTGCATTTCGATCGTGACGGTTTAACTCTTCATCTGCATTACCAAAATCAACCACTAAATAGTACCAATTTTCATATTTAAATAATGAGGAATCCACTAATTCGTCTGTCATTCGCTTTGCAACAGGGATTAACTCATCAATATCTTTAAATTTATATACATAAATGTCTGTATCCATAAATAATTCTGATTCATCCATGTCACCAAATTGAGTTAGTTGGCTAAGAAGATCATCCCCAACTTCATCGAATGGTGCAAACATCTCTTTGTGTTCATCAAAATTCGAATGACCATCTAATGTTTCACCGTCTTTTAAGATATGTGCACGTGTGACAATGATTTCTAAGCCTACTTCAGATGCATTGATATGAATCCAAATCGGACCTTCTACATCAAAATAATCCTCCGTATTTACTTCATCAATCATATCCCAAAAAAGCTGTTCACCCTTTGCTCGATTGTACCAGATTTCTTCACGACTATAGCCGCGATCCTCTATATCATTGTACGTAATAAAGAGCTTAAGTGTATTTTCATTTACACGTTCGATGTCCACTAGACCTCATCTCCCTTCACTGTCATATGTCGAAAAACAGTTTTGTTTCATTAGTATGCTTTTATTCTTTTTTTTTAACCTTCATACTGCATTTGTTTTTCAACCTTTGACCACACCAGTAAAACCACACGAGGAACTGCAAACGTTAAAATTTTTTATTCACAGTTGTCTCTAACACTATTGTATGCTGTTCTGTCATAAAATGAAAAGGATATACACCGTTTCACAGAAGATATTTGAATTATTGAAATTGTAGTAAACTATTTAACTTAAATCAAGTTTAACATACTTTAACGGAAATATATGACTTTCCACTATTAATTATTATACTTTATATAGAAGGTATTACATAAGTAAAACATAAAAAAATAGATGTCACAATATGCATCTCACAGCTGTAACATCTACTACTTATTTTATTCAGAATAGATAAAATTAATTCACCATTCTTTGTGCTTCTTGCAACTGATATGCTCGAACTTTTCGAGGTAAAAAACGGCGAATTTCATCTTCGTTATAGCCAACTTGTAGACGTTTTTCATCTAGAATAATTGGTCGGCGCAATAAACCAGGATATTCCTGAATTAATTCATATAAACGTTGTAAAGGTAAACTTTCCACATCTACATTTAATTTTTGGAATATTTTCGAACGCGTAGAAATAATTTCATCTGTGCCGTCTTCCGTCATACGTAAGATTTTTTTAATTTCACTAATACTTAGTGGTTCAGAAAATATATTACGTTCTGTATAGGGAATTTCGTGCTCCTCAAGCCATGCTTTCGCTTTACGGCAAGAGGTACAACTTGGTGATGTAAATAGAGTTACGATCATTCCTTCTGACACATCCTTTCATTTTGTAATCATATCTATAAACCAGTGTGTTAAATTAGAATTAATGTAATGTAAAATACACAGTACCATTATACAGTACTCTGCTGTTTTTGAATATAGTTCCAATAAAAAAAAGAATGGGTGTCTCGCTAAATTTTCTGTCTTTTTATATACCTTTTAAATGTATATACTTTTTTCACAACATTCCGAACTACTACTACTATTCCCACTTTACATGCATTTTAAACATCTTTTTATGACTCTCAGCTGTTCTCATTTAACTAAAGTAAACGAGAAAATTGTCAATTTGACGTGTACACCACAAGTTAATTTTAATAAAAAAGTTTAATTTTATAACAAAATTACACAACAAAAAAAGCATATAATTTTTTCTCAAAAAAAAACACCGCCAAAAGTCTGACTTTACACAATGAAATCTTTATACTATAATTCAATGCAATAAAATCAATTTGAACTTAAATTGAGAAAAACGCTGACGAAGAGTAGTACATATGCTACGTACACGTTTAGAGAGTCTGTGGCTGGTGAAAACAGACCGTGGGGCATATGGAATGGACTTCCGAGTTAGCTTTGTGAACGTTTTAGGTATGTAAACTACTAGCAAAGCTCGTCCCTTCACGTTACGAAGCTGAGTGGCCGTTAAGGCAAGCTGGGTGGTACCGCGGATTCAAACATCATTCGTCCCTTCATTAGAAAAAGTCTAATGAGGACGCGTGATGTTTTTTATTTGAATTCGAGGAGGAAATTTTCATGACAACAATCTTTTCAGGTGTTCAGCCTACAGGAATTGTAACTTTAGGTAACTATTTAGGAGCCTTCAAGCAATTCCCTGCCCTTCAAGATGAAGGGGATGCTATTTATTGCATCGTCGATCAACATGCTATTACAGTCGCTCAAGATCCAAAAGAATTACGAGAAAGCATTCGTAAACTAGCTGCTACTTATATTGCGACTGGCATCGATCCTAAAAAATCTACATTATTTATTCAATCAGAGGTGCCTGCACATGCTCAGGCAGGATGGATGTTACAATGTGTTGCATCTATCGGAGAGCTTGAACGTATGACACAATTTAAAGATAAATCTCATGGTAAAGAAAGCGTCTCTGCTGCCCTTTTAACATATCCACCATTGATGGCTGCAGACATTCTACTTTACAACACAAATATTGTCCCAGTTGGTGATGATCAGAAACAACATATCGAGTTAACACGTGATCTGGCAGAACGCTTTAATAAACGTTATGGCAACGTTTTAACAATTCCAGAGATTCAATTACCAAAAGCTGGTGCTCGTATAAAATCCCTACAAGAACCAACAAAGAAAATGAGCAAATCTGATCCAAATACAAAGGCGACAATTAGGTTGCTAGATACGGCTAAGGATATTGAGAAAAAAATAAAATCAGCTGTTACTGATTCTGACGGTATCGTAGCATTTGATGTTGAAAATAAACCAGGCGTTTCAAACTTATTAACAATTGAATCGGCTATTTCAGGTATATCTATTGCTGACTTAGTAAAAAAATATGAAGGCATTGGTTATGGCGGCTTCAAGCAAGGCGTAGCTACTGCAGTAATCGACCACCTGACGCCAATTCAAGAAAAGTTCTATCATTTAGTAGAATCCTCTGAATTAGACGTCATCCTTGATGAAGGTGCTGAAAAAGCAAATGCAATTGCCAGTGCCACATTAAAACGTATGGAAGAGGCAATGGGTCTCGGTCGTGCACGTCGCTAATCATTTATAGTCTATCTGACGTTCGATCAAAGCCTATATCAAGAACGACAGCGCATATGATGATACATGCTCCAACCGCCATATAAAATTCTGTTGTTTGAAAAATAAATTTAAATACAACTTTCCAAGAATAGCCTAGCGTACGGTAATTTAAATACAATATGAGATTCCCTACAGAGAGGATCATGAGACCATAGCTTACTAAAAATAAAAAGAGACGGAACAAAGTAACGGCATCCTTTCTATTTCTTCTTACTTATCATTTATTCACAAAACTATAAAAAAAGACGTCAGCCAATTAAATTTGGCTGACGTTTTTTGAGTTTAGTTGTACTATTTATGCTTCATATTTTTTAAATAGAAGACTTGCATTGTGACCACCAAAACCAAGAGAATTACTCATTGCATATTGAATATTTGCTTCTCTCGCTTCATTTGGAACATAATCTAAATCACAATCTGGATCTGGATCTGTTAAATTAATTGTTGGTGGTAATATACCTTCTTTAAGTGCAAGAGCAGTAAAAATAGCTTCTACGCCCCCTGCTGCCCCTAATAAGTGTCCTGTCATAGACTTTGTAGAACTCATAGCTAGGTTATAAGCATGGTCACCGAAAGCAGTTTTAACCGCTTGCGTTTCGAATAAGTCATTATATGGTGTACTCGTGCCGTGTGCATTAATATAATCAACTTGTGATGGCTCTACACCAGCATCTGTCAATGCTTGCATCATTGCACGTGCCGCACCTTCACCCTCTGGAGCTGGAGCAGTAATATGATGAGCATCTCCCGTTGCACCATAGCCTAGAATTTCGGCATAAATTTTAGCGCCACGAGCTTTTGCATGTTCGTATTCTTCTAAAATGACAATACCAGCGCCTTCTCCAATAATAAATCCATCACGGTTTTTATCAAATGGACGGCATGCTTCTTGCGGATTTTGATTTAAAGATAGTGCAGTATTGGCACAGAAACCTGCCACAGCCATCGTTACGATTGGTGATTCCGCACCACCTGAAATCATGACATCTGCATCTCCACGTTCAATGACTTTAAAAGCATCTCCAATTGAATTTGTTCCAGAAGCACATGCTGTTACAGAACAAGAGTTAATACCTTTTGCGCCAAAATGAATCGACACTTGACCTGAAGCCATATCTGGAATCATCATTGGAATGAAGAATGGGCTAACTCGTCTTGCCCCGCGCTCTTGGAATGTTAAAAACTGTTGCTCATAAGTTTCCATTCCACCAATGCCTGAACCAATCCAAACACCAGCACGTGGAGCTAGCTCCTCATCAATTGTTAGCTGTGCATCTTCCATAGCCATGATTGAAGCAGCTAATGCATAATGTGTAAAGCGGTCCATCTTTCGAGCTTCTTTACGATCAATATATTTTTCAATATCAAATTCTTTCACTTCTGCTGCAATTTTCGCTGCAAAAAGATCTTTATTTAAACGTGTTAGCTCACCAATGCCAGATTTACCAGCTTTAATGTTCGCCCATGTTTCTTCGATGCTATTTCCTAGTGGTGTAACTGCGCCAATTCCTGTAATTACTACTCGTCTTTTACTCATTGTCTTACTCCCCTCAAGCATTTTTCCTACTTATTTTCCCCATCTCATGGCAACGGCACCCCATGTTAAGCCGCCTCCAAAACCAACAAGGACTAATAAATCATCCTCTTTAATTTTACCTGCTTCAAGCTCATCTACCAAGGAAATACCAATCGAAGCTGCAGAAGTATTTCCGTATTTATGAATCGTTTTTGACATTTTTTCTGGTGGTAGCTCTAATCGCTCACGAGCTGATTCCATAATCCGTATATTTGCTTGGTGTGGCACTAAAAAATCTACGTCTTCTTTTGTTAATCCTGCTTTATCTATTACATTGACAGCTGATTCACCCATTTGACGCACAGCAAATTTAAACACTTCACGACCATTCATGGCAATTGTGTCTTGTTTTGTTAAATAAAGATTTTTACCGCCCGTGCCATCTGCACCAAGCTCGAATGATAAAATACCTCTGCCATTAGAAACTGGACCTACAACGGCTGCGCTCGCGCCATCACCGAATAATACAGCTGTATTTCGATCGTTCCAATCAATAACCTTTGACAGCTTTTCAACACCTACTACTAAGACATATTTATAAGTGTTTGCCTCTACAAAATGTTTAGCTGTCACTAAACTATATATAAATCCTGCACATGCTGCTGCTTGATCCATCGCCGCAGCATTTACTGCTCCGAGTTGTTCCTGAACCATACATGCTACACTTGGAAAAGTTTGATCTTGTGTGACAGTTGCTACAAGTATTAATCCAATTTCTTCAGGCGTAATACCCGCTTTTTTAATAGCTTCTTTAGCAGCGGCTACTGCTAAATCTGAAGTTTCCTGATCATCTGCCGCAAAATGACGTTCTTCAATGCCTGTTCGCGTACGAATCCACTCATCCGAAGTATCCATTATTTTTTCTAAATCAAAATTTGTCACGACTTTCTCAGGAACGTATTTGCCTATTCCTAAAATACCAGCGTTCATATAGCAACCCCTCAGCTTTCTTACTATCAATTATTAGTAACTGGTCATAATTATAACGCATAGTAAAGGACAGACGCAAGTTCATTTAAAATTAATGTGTTGAGAGCACGGCATTTCTTTATTATCGAAAGGGAGCTTTCAGCTTTTGAAGGTATTCTTATTACTTCTCTCATTTGGTATGAAGTCTATAGCGGTTCTATTTTTTTTGTAAACAACCTTTAACAAAATAAATACCCTCACAAAACCAAGATAATTATTAAATGCAAAACCTTGTATTTGTTGTGACAAATTCGCCATGTTTCACATAAAAGATTCATTTTTTTTCGATTTATGTTATGATATGATAATGAATATGAGTAAAAACTTATGATGAAAAAAGTTCGGTTGAGGTGAAATTAATGCAATATATCGTAACGTTCGTATGGTCATTCCTACTAGTTTCTATGTTAAACTATGTAGTCAGCTCTGTACTTGGTGCACCATTTGATTTTAAGACAGGGGCAATCGTTTCAGTTGTATTCTCCATCTTAATTTTTATTATTGGAGCAATTATTCCAAACGATCCTACACCAGAAGCTGCAGACCATCATTAATTCAGCTAGAAAAAACCTGTTCCGCATTATGCGAAACAGGTTTTTTCTGTTATTTTTCCACTATACAATGGCCATCATGCATTTTTACATGCAATGTTTCTCCAGGCAATACCTCACCCCGTAGTAGTTCCTTAGCCACAGCTGTTTCGATATGTCTTTGTACGAAGCGCTTTAGTGGTCTTGCACCAAATTGGGCATCTGCTCCTTGTTGGACAACCCAATCGATAACTTCTTGGTCAATAGCTAATGTAATTTCTTGTTCTGCCACTCGTTTCCTTAACTGCTCCACATACTTCCAAGCAATAGCTGTAAAATGTTTATTTGATAACGCATGGAACAAGATAATGTCATCCATACGGTTTAATAACTCTGGTTTAAAATGCTGTCTGAGAGCAGCCATAACCAAGTCTTCAACAGTTGGATCGTCATCTTTTGCCTCCATTAAATAACTAGAGCCGATATTCGATGTTAGAATCACTACTGTATTTGTAAAATTGACCATACGTCCTTGACTATCTGTAATTCGGCCGTCATCTAAAATTTGCAATAAAATATTAGCCACATCGGGATGTGCTTTTTCAATTTCATCTAGTAAAACAACAGAATAAGGGTTACGACGCACAGCCTCTGTGAGTTGACCTCCTTCTTCATAACCAATATAACCCGGAGGAGCTCCAACTAATCGAGACACGCTATGCTTCTCCATATATTCGCTCATATCAATTCGAATGAAATGATCTTCTGAATCAAATAATTGAGCAGCTAGGGCCTTAGCAAGCTCTGTTTTACCAACACCTGTTGGGCCTAAGAATAAAAAGCTACCAATTGGACGATGCGGATCTTTAATGCCTGCACGAGCACGCCATACAGCCTCTGTTACTAATTGAACAGCTGTATCTTGACCAACTACACGTTCATGTAAGGTTTCCTTTAAACGCAATAGTTTTTCTCGCTCGCCCTCCACTAGTTTTGTCACAGGAATACCCGTCCAGCGAGAAACAATTGCGGCGATTTCGTCAGCTGTCACTTCTTCACGTAAAATACGAGACTCTGCACCGCTTTCTAATTCTTTTTCGAGTTCCTGAATGTCTTTTTCAAGTGTTGGTATTTTACCATGACGTAATTCAGCAGCTTTATTTAAATCATATTTACTTTCTGCCTCCTCTAAATCACGACGGTATTTATCTAATGTCTCCCGTTTTTTCTGAATTTCATGTAGTTTTTCCTTTTCTGCTTCCCATTGCTGCCTCATCCCCTCAGAAGACTCTTTCAACTTTGTCAATTCTTCTCGTAATTGCTCAAGACGTTTTTTACTTGCTTCGTCCTTTTCCTTCCGTAACGCTTGTTCTTCAATCTCTAGTTGCATAATACGACGAGTCACTGCATCTAGTTCCTGTGGCATTGAATCAATTTCAGTACGAATCATTGCACATGCCTCATCAATTAAATCAATCGCTTTATCTGGTAAAAATCGCTCTGTAATATAACGATTGGAGAGCTCTGCTGCAGCCACAATCGCGCGGTCATGAATACGTACTGCATGATGTAATTCAAAGCGTTCTTTTAAGCCTCGTAAAATAGACACAGTATCCTCAATAGAAGGCTCACGTACAAGAACTTGTTGGAACCGGCGTTCTAAGGCAGGGTCTTTTTCAATATACAGACGATATTCATCTAATGTAGTCGCACCGATACAGTGTAATTCGCCTCGAGCAAGCATGGGCTTTAACATATTTCCTGCATCCATAGCACCATCCGTTTTGCCTGCGCCTACAATTGTATGAATTTCATCAATAAATAAAATGATTTGCCCTTCTGAATCTTTAACTTCTTTTAATACGCCTTTTAAACGCTCTTCGAATTGGCCACGGTAGCTTGCTCCTGCTATTAAAGCACTCATATCCAGCTCGTATAGCACGCACTCTTTCAAGCCCTCTGGTACATCACCCTTCACAATACGTTGAGCCAAACCTTCTGCAATCGCTGTTTTACCAACTCCTGGCTCACCAATTAATACAGGATTATTTTTTGTTTTACGCGTTAATATACGAATGACATTTCGAATTTCCTCATCGCGCCCAATAACGGGGTCCATTTTGCCATTTTTAACTTCTTCTATTAAGTTACGTCCAAATTGCTCTAATGGCTTTTGATTATCAGTTTGTTGAAATTGCATAATTAGCACTCCTTTACTTTACTATTTCGCATAATCTTTATACCCATTCTTGTTCTTTTTAAAAGTTTGACCTTATTTGACTAACTTTATTTTACATCACTCGACAATTCTTATGCAAAGAAATAGCACTAAATTTTTACACTTATAAATAAACATTTACGTTATAATAATGGTATGTTTCTATGTTTAAGTATCGAAAAATCCACTGTCCTTTTGTAATAATCGCCATTTATTACAAAAAGAAAGCGATGTGTTGGAGATATGGTTTCAAAGGATAATATGTTAGAAAAAATTATGGACCTTTTTCAAAAGCATGGTGTTTTTATCAAAGTAAATAAAGGGAATAAAATTTTTCTAGAAGGTGAACGGTCAAAGGAAATTTACTATATTAAGTCGGGTGTTGTATCAATTAGTCAAGAAACCGAAACTGGGAAGGAATTGACGATTCGAATATGTGGTCCTGATAGTATCATTGGAGAGGGTTCATTATTTTGTAACCTTGTCTATAATTCCATGACTGCAAAAGTTTTAGAATCTGCTACGCTATATGTTTTAAGTCGGCAGTCATTAGAACATTTACTGGAAGAACAGCCTACGATTATGGTGGAATATATGAAGTGGCTACAAACAGAAAATTTAAAGCATCAGAGTCGTTTGCGTGATTTAGTGTTAAACGGAAAAAAGGGTGCCTTGTTTTCAACGCTCATTCGTCTATCTAATACGTATGGTAAGCTTTTAGAGGATGGTTCCATTTTTATTGAGTTTCAACTAACAAATACGGAAATTGCAAATTTGTGTGCGACTAGTCGTGAAATGATTAATCGCATGTTGAATGATTTAAAAAAACATGACATTTTGACTTTTGACAAAGGCTTTATTACTATTCATGATTTACAATTTTTAAAAAATGAGATTGCCTGCGAAAATTGTCCATTACAAGTATGCCGTATCGATTAATTCGTTACATGCTAAATCCCTGCTTATTAAAAATAAGCAGGGATTTTTAATAGACACTATTAGCGTACACCCAATGCCATTTTGGCATAGCGTGACATTTTGTCTTTTGACCAAGGTGGATTCCATACAATATTTACATTTGTACTTTTCACTTCTGGAAGCTCGTTTAATGCTGTATTCACTTGATCCACAATCACTGGGCCAAGTGGACAGCCCATCGATGTTAACGTCATTGTAACCGTTGCTACACCTTCATCATCTAAATCTACATCATATACTAAACCTAAGTTGACGATATCAATTCCAAGCTCAGGGTCAATTACATTTTCTAATGCACCTAACATGCTATCTTTCATATCCTGATCCATTCCCATTTCTCCTTCCATCATAGTGTTAACCTTATCATAGCAGATGCATCATATTATGCCAAATGCTCTGCAAGCCACTCTGTTGCTGCCAACATTCCATCACGTGGTACAACATGTCCAGCCTTTTTATTCACCATGAATGTTAAATTTTCAGGGTTTGCTTGATAGTATTCCCGTAATGTTTCATAAAATTTATATGTTTCATGGAAAGGGACGGTTTTATCTAATTCACCGTGCCAAAAGAATATCGGGCGTCCCGCAAATTTTTCAGGAGTTAGACTAACATCATAGTTAGCTAGGACCTCATTAATTTTTTGAACATCATTCTCTGTCATGGGCCAATTGACACCACTTTTTATGAATTGCTGTAATTGGTATTCACCCAACTTTATAAAACCAGGCGCACCCATACATATTGCAGCCGTTTGAATCCAATCATAAAGCTTAAGGCAGCCTGATGTCACAATACCACCCATGGACGTACCTGCTAGGCCAACTTTATGATTAGCTAATAAATTTTTATTCTTTAATTCATTATATAATTGTTCCACTTCATGAATAGAATTTATAACAATGTCCCAAAATTTCAAGTTCATTTGCATCTCTGTTAGGCCTTCGTTACGATCACCATGAAATTTTGCATCTGGTAATAGGACACGCACCCCTTTATGCACCAATTGATATGCATAGTGTAAGTTATGTTCTTTTGCACTCATAAAGCCGTGTAAAAAGATCACTACCGGTGTTTCTTCATTCATATTGTCTGAATGTATATGTAATAAAGGAATATTTCCCCACATTTCTTTTTCTACAAACATTCTTGTCACTCCCAACTCTTGTCTCATCTTTATGTTAGCAAACTTTTTTCACTGTGACAAAATTTTGACGAATGAAAGACAAAGAGATACTATTCAAACTATAGGAAAGGGGCAACGAGCTATGAAACCGCATTTAATCGTGTTAGATTTAGATGGTACTTTATTAACAGACCAACAACAAATTTCCTCAAAAACAAAAAAATCATTATTGCAGGCTAAGGAACAGGGGCATCAAGTGATGATTGCAACTGGCCGTCCATATCGTGCTAGTGATATTTATTATCATGAGCTTGGGCTTACAACACCAATAGTCAATTTTAATGGAGCTTATGTGCATCACCCTAAAAATGCCTCTTGGCAGCATATGCACACTCCCATTGATTTAAGTGTTGTCCATGATGTCGTTCATTCCATTAATAGTTATGAGTATGAAAATATTATTGCTGAGGTAAAAGATGATATTTATGTACACACAGAGGATGATCGCATCTTAAATATTTTTAATATGGGTAATCCCAAAATTACACTTGGGGATTTATACACACATCTCTTAGATAATCCTACAAGTTTACTGATACAGGCAAATGAAGCCAATTCTGTCATTATTCGTGACCATTTACAGGCTGTACACGCTGAAGTTATTGAACACCGTCGTTGGGGAGCACCGCTTCATATTATAGAAATTGTTCGCCGTGGCTTAAATAAAGCAGTAGGCATTGCACACGTAGCAAAGGATTTAGGTATTCCGCGTGAACGCATTATTGCATTTGGTGATGAAGACAATGATTTAGAGATGATTGAATATGCTGGAATTGGCGTAGCGATGGGGAATGGTATATCAAGCCTTAAAAATATTGCCAATGAAATAACTACGACAAATAATGAGGATGGGATTGCAAAAATACTCATCGAACGCTTGAAATTATCATAGTTAAGTAGTAACTTCAAGTTACTATACCATTTTTACCAGTTTAACTTTATTCAGTGGTACCCCTTCCGGTTGACTTAAGTGAGTACCGACTGAATAAAGCTAAACAGGCTTTAAAAAGTAAGTTGAAATTAGGGGGACAAGAGAATGAAGATTTTTACGGATAGTGGATGTGATTTACCAAAGTCTTACTATGAAGAAAATGATGTCGTGCTACTCCCTTTACGAGTGCAATTGAACAACAAAGAATATGAAGATGTCATTTCCATTGATTCCAAAGAGGTTTATGATGGAATCCGTCAAGGTGCCCAACCAAAAACATCTCAAGTATCGCCAGAGCTTTTCTTGAAGCACTTTGAAGATTTAGCCAAAAAAGAGGAGGAAGGTATCTATATTGCCTTTTCTTCAGAATTATCCGGCACATATAGTACTGCTCAAATGATTCGGAATCAAGTATTAGAACAATATCCTTCATTGAAGTTAGTCATTATTGACTCTAAATGTGCATCACTAGGACATGGACTTGTTGTAGAAGAAGCTGTTCGACTTAGAAATTTAGGAACCTCCTTTGAAGATGTAGCGACTAGAATTAGCGCTTTCGCTCCTCAGATGGAGCATTTATTTACAGTTGAAGATTTGGACTACCTCGCTAAGGGTGGGCGTGTCTCAAAGGCTAGTGCCTTTTTAGGTGGTCTTCTAAGTATTAAACCTATTTTAAATGTAGAAGATGGCAAGCTTGTACCGATAGAAAAATCACGTGGTCGTAAAAAAGCACTTAATCGTATGCTGGATTTAATGCAGGAGCGTGGAGGTAGCTTTACGAATAAAATTGTTGGTATTAGTCATAGTGATGATGTGGCCTTTGCCAATGAAGCAAAGGCATCCATTCAGGAGCGTTTTTCTCCACAGTCGGTTCAAATTACAATGATTGGCTCAGCGATCGGTTCACATGTGGGGCCGGGCACTATCGCAATCTTCTTCACGAATAAGAGCTATCAAGGCTAAGCCATGAATGATTGGCATTGCCGAGCTGTTTGAACTTCACTGAATGAAAACAAAAATAGCATGTTAGGACGACTCCTAGCATGCTATTTTCTTTGTGAAATTATTAAGAAGCGTCTTGTTCTTGACGACGAACTTTTCCTCGTCTAATGATGATGACAACAAAGCCAATAAAGATGACCCAAACTAAGCCAAGAGCAACCATATACGGCACGTTTAATCCCTCATCATTTCGAACCTGATAAATCTCTACCATTTCTCTGTCTAAAATAACTGGATAAACTTGCTTTTCATTTATACGAACTTTTTCCTCATGTAAAATCCCGTTTAGCATTTTCCCTTCACCCAGTTGTTCAGGTGTTAAGTCCACGCGTTGTGTTTTGCTCGTATTATTAACCATAATTACCCATTGTTCTTCATCCGAAGTACGTGTAAAGACAAGTAGACCATTTTCATTTGTAATGACTTTAAAATCACCATTACGTAGAGTGGCAGACTGATTTCGTAAGGTTTGAACATTTTTTATATAATCAATTAATTCTTCATCTGTTTTAAAGTTATAAAGTTGATGTGTATCAGGTTTAGCTTCCCCGTTCATCGCAATTTCTGTACCATATTGGACAACTGGAGTTCCTGGCATCATAAATAAAGCACCCATAGCCATTTTTAAACGTGTAGGCGGGAACATATTTTCATTCGCAGAATCGAATGTAAAACGGTGGGTTTCTAGAGAATCTACCATAATTTGCGTCGGTTTTTCTCCTGAAAATGGCTCTGTTAATTTAGACGAGTCCATATCAACATTCTTAAAGATATTACGATAAATTTCTGCTGTCTCCGTTGAGAAGGTTGCATCAAAATCAGCATCGCTCGCTTCATTTGTTATGACATAAAGAGAGGCTTTAGTATCTTTTAATGCAGCTATCATGTTATTTATAAAATCCGTATCAGCATCTGAAATATGGGTTAATCGAATCCCACCAATATCATATGTAGAAACAAAATCTATGGCTGATTGAATAAGCGCTTCTTGCACGTCTTTATTCGATAAATCCCACTGAATTTGCCCATTATTCGTAGAAGCAATCCAGTCTGCTTTGGCAGCATCCTTTCCCCATTCATGATTAGGACTTACATCACTGAGTGGGAAATCCACCATGATAGACATGTTTTTAGCTTTATAGGCCTCTACAACACTTTGGAATTCTTCTGTAGTCCCAAAATGGCGTTCAATCGTAGAATAGCTTGTTGGCATAGATCCATCATATTTTTCTGTAGAGTAAATAGGTCCAATGGAAACAATTGTATAACCCATTTCACCGATAAATTTTAATTTATCTTGTAGACCTGTAAAATCCCCCCCTGCAAATTTCGAAGGGTCTTGCGTATTTGTATCAAAATCGTTTGTGCCCGAGCCATTAAAGAAACGGTCAACGAGTAAATCATAGATGCTCTCTTCTGCAATCGATGTTGTCGCTTTTGCATCCGCATGCGCAACAGGTGTAGTACTTACAAATGTAGTAGCTAGTAAAAGTGATGCAGCTGTCGCACTTATCCACTTCTTGAATTTCACTGTTATTCCCTCTCTTTCAAACCAATCCATCGTCATTTTACCAAATAACACTGTCACGTCGCTATCATTTCAAAAGATTTTACGAAAATGCGGAACGAATTACGGCAAAAAGGTGTCCGTTCACTTCCATTTCAGTATGCTATCTGCTTAAAAAAAATAAAAGCCGCGAAGCACATACTTCACGACTTTCACCAAATATTATGCTAAGAAATTTTGACCCATTGGTAGCTTGAAGCCTAGGAACAATGTAATCAATAAGAATACTGCAAATAAAATCCAGAACATGCCAGTTGGTTTATTTTTCTTTTGGCGTACTAATACCATTTCCATCATACCAATTACTAGAATACCACCTATGAATTTAAAGCCGTAAAGCATGCCCATGTTGTAATTCATGCCTTCAATGAATAATGCCCCACCTGTAATGATAATTAGTACATAGAATAGACGCAATGTCATATGTAAGCCTTTTGATTGCTTGCCCATTAGCGCAGCGATTAAAAAGATAACAATAGCTACTACCCACGTAGTAATATGCAAATGCGTTTGGCTAGTTAAAAAACCCATGTTTGTCCCACCTCATTCATTTTTCTATCAAACTCTATCCTACCATGCGATGGAAAGGGTTTCAAACATTACAATAGTGTTCACATAATTTACACTATTTGCGACTTAGAAACTCCCTAGAAAGCAACTTACACAGGGAGTAATAAAAAAATCCGCGGAGTAAAGACTCACACGGATTCCCTTTTATTATTCAAAATGGTTGACTAAAGTACCGATGCCTTGAATAGATACTTTTACTGTATCTCCAGCTTTTAAGAATTGTGGCGGGTTCATGCCTTTACCAACTCCTGCTGGTGTACCTGTTAAAATAACATCGCCTGGCTCTAGTGTTACATGCTCAGATAGGATAGATACTAAAGTTTCAACTGAGAACATCATGTCCTTCGTCGAGCCGTTTTGGCGTACTTCATCGTTTACTTTTGTGACTACTGTTAAGTCCTGAGGATTCGGAATTTCATCCTTTGTTACAAGGTATGGTCCAAGCGGACAAGTGCCCTCCAAGCTTTTACCTAAGAAGAACTGTTTATGCTTCTCTTGTAAATCACGAGCTGTTATATCATTGGCAATTGTATAACCAAAAACATAATCATATGCTAAGTTTTTCGGAATGTTTTTACCACGTTTTCCAATAACGATAGCAAGCTCCCCTTCATAATCCATTTTAGATGAAAGGTCCGCATGGATGGAAAGCGTTTGTCCATCTGCTGCAATAGCCGTTGGTGATTTTGTAAATACCATTAATTCCGTTGGTGCTGCCTCTGCACCCATTTCTTTGGCATGTTCATTATAATTTTTACCTATACACATAATATTTTTAGGTGTTCGTGGGATTGGTGAAAGCCACTCGATTTCTGTAAATTCACGTTTAAAACTATTAGCACGATCTGATTTTTCAGCTGCTTCTACTAATTTACGAATCTGTTCAACAAAATCAAAGCCTAAAGCAATGCCATCTACAATTGAACTTGAAAAAGAAGGGAGAACTTGAAGTTCATTTTGAATAGCGAGTACATCCCATACCGCTTCTTCTTTTTTTACTTTTGGTCCAAAGCTTACATGTCCACCTAATTTGAATGATAAAATTTTCATGATTGAAAGAGCTCCTTCTTTTTTCTACATGATACAACAATATGATAGAAATTGCCTCACTTTTGCGACAATAATTTTATAAGTTGTTATATCTTCATAAATTATGCATGTGAAGCGGAATATATTATCATATTTTTCCTTTTTCCTTATACGTTAATTTGCGCCATAAAGCCTCTAACGGACCTTGCTTCCATTTTGATAACCAAATTTCGGCTATGATCATTTGTACAACAATTATTCCAAAGGCAATGAATACACCTGTTTCTACACTTACTTTCCCATACCAACCAAAGCCAAATTGATAGAATAAACACGTGCCGATTATGGATTGCAATATATACATCGTTAACGACATTCTTCCAATTTTGCCAAAAGGACTAAGTAGCTTAGGTACAATTGGCAGCAGGCAAAGTAGCACTATGACCGCGATATATCCCACAGAAAGGATAGGGCCACCTATGTATACCTTTAAATAATCTAATAAATATGTCCGTGTAAGCATAATAGGCAAACTTTTGATTGTTATGCCGATAATCAATCCGGCAAGGGCAAGTGCTAGCCACAGCCATTTTAATTCTTTTGCTCGCTCTACTAGACGCCATTTTGATGCAGCTGCGCCTATTAACATATATGGTAAAATAGTAAACAATGCGGCAAACCACATCCCTATACTTGCTTGCATCGATAAGTCTGTTAAGCGTTGCATAAAGGCATCTAGCCAGTTTCCAGTCCCATAAGCCGTAATCGCCTTCTCAACAGATACAATATCTAAATAGTCATCCACCTTCGTATTAAACTCCATAATCCCTAAAACAAATAACATAAAAACTTGCATCAAACCATTCATGATAATTGCACTAATCAATAACCAAATAGGGCTTAAACGTAGTAAAAGCACTAAAAATACCCCACAAAAGGCGTACACCATTAAAATATCGCCCCACCATATGAGTACGGCATGTATTAAACCAAAGGCAAATAATACAGAAAGTCTTCGTAATCCTAGCGTATAGAAATTTTGCTCACGACTTTGTGCTTTTTGCCACTGCATGGCAAGCCCATAACCGAATAGCATCGCAAATAGTGGATAAAAGCTACCTTGTACATAAATATCTAAATTTTTCTGCCAAACGATATCGGATGGTGTTGTAAACCAAGATGCCAAATCAATATGCGGCATTGGCAAATAAAATGCATACATATTTACGAGTAAAATACCTAATAAACTAATACCTCGTAAAATATCTAATGTTGCCAGTCGATCCTGCAACATTGTCGGTTTAAACTCCACAAAATAGCCCCCTCTTAAATAGCAGCTATGGTGTAAGCAGAGCAAGCAAAAATTGCATGACTCCGCTTTCCATAACAAATGCTTATGCCTGTACAGTTTGTTCATTATCGAATAAATACAGCACTTTTTCACTTACTTTAATTTGTAAAATCGATTCAATAGCTTCACTATAAACACGAAGCTGAACAGCATAACGCCCCATTATTTCCTTTGTCAGGGCGGGCTCCTTTGCAAAATGTGGGAGGATGCGGTCTGTCTTGTAATCTAGCAAGACCCAGTTACCATATTCATCCTCAAACAAACAATCGATAATCCCTTGGACGATTTGAGCATCCCCATCTTCATCTACTCTACTAATAGTAAATGGCATTTCTCTACGTATCTGTCTTGCCTGCTTAAAGCGTTGTCCAATTTCGGTATGAAAGAAATGATAAACTTTCTTTATCGGAACCACTTTTCCCTCTGCCTCTGTTAGTAGCTGTTTTGCTACTAAATTTGCTACAAAGCCTTTTACAGCTTCAATAGTATCAAAGCCAAACTGTGGAATATGCTGCATCACTGTATGTACAGCCGTTCCTATTTCCGTGCCTGTTAGCTGTTGATCCTGTAAAAAGGTTGGTCGTGGTGCAATAGAAGTTGAAGTCCGCTTAGCTGGAGTAGCAAAATAATATTCTGGCTCCTCCTGACGCTGTAAGTTTTCTAAACGTTTAATTTCACTGACCGACGTTTTAGAGCGTTTTCTTGTTGATTTTTGATACGTATACTGCGCGTGAAAGCGTGCCTTTATTTCAGATAAAAGTGCCTCATCCTCTTGTGTTGTAAGGTGTTGTTGTATTTCATCATTAAATGCCTGTATATCATACGAATAATGTCTCGTATCAATGGGCTGTATCCACCAATGGGATGGACTGTCCAATTCTTTATATGAAGTGGTAGCTTGGGAGGCAAAGTCACCATGTCTTGCCACAGCTGGTCCAATCCAGTCTAGATAACTATTAGCTCTAGCCCGCAAATATTCTTGAAGCGGAGCATCACTCGGTATATTTTGTGCATCCTGCCAGTTGTCTCGTGTTTTCTCCCAATTTTTCACGGAGCCCACTAAAATCAAACGTTCCTTTGCACGTGTCATGGCAACATATAAGACACGCATTTCCTCTGCACGCATTTCCAGCTCTTTTTTCTCTTTCAGCGCCAAAAACGGTAATGAAGTATAAGTTATTCGATTTTCTGGGTCAATGGCCTTTACAGCTAGGCCAAAATCTTGGTCGAATAAATAAGGATGATGAAAATCCATCTTATTAAATGGGCGTCCCATTCCTGCCACAAAGACTACAGGGTATTCTAATCCCTTGGAGGAGTGAATGGTCACAAGGCGTACTACGTCGTCCTTTTCACCAATTGATTTAGCAGTCCCTAAATCATCTCCGCGTGTACGCATCCGATCTATAAAGCGTAAAAAGCGGAAGAGTCCTCGAAAGGCCGTTTGCTCATACATTAATGCACGATCATGTAAGATACGTAAATTGGCCTGCCGCTGCTTACCATTGGGCATTGCACCAACCATTTCATAATAATGTGTATCTAAATAAATCTTCCAAATTAAATCTGATAGTGATCCACGCCGTGCTAAATCTCGCCAATTTTCAAAAGCTAGCATAAAGCGTTGAAGTTTTTCAAATGTAGTCGTCTGTACTCCCTGTCCTTCACTTCGAATAAATTGTCGTAATGCATCATAGAAAGGTACCTTTGAATCAGCTAAGCGGATTTTAGCTAATTCATTTTCCGTCAAGCCAACAAAAGGTGCACGCAGTACAGAAGCCAAGGGGATGTCCTGATAAGGGTTATCCACTACCTTTAGGACATTTAATATAATCATGACTTCCAGTGCATCAAAATAGCCCTTGGACGACTCTGCATAAAGTGGAATACCCGCTAGTTTAAATTCCTCCACTAAATCCGTCGACCATGTCATAGAGCGCATTAAAATAACAATATCACTATACTTCAATGGCCTTTCTGTCATTGATTTCGTATCATAGACAGTGGTGCCATCTTCCATCATCTGTCGTATACGATCAATAATAAAGCGTGCTTCATATTGTGACTTTTTTAATTCCTCTAACTCAGATGCTTCATCAGTTTTATCCTCTTGCTCGTCTACTGTTTCCTCATCCTGTGGAGGATGCATCACGACAAGCTCAACAGGTACTTCTTTTTCATCATAGGGCGCTGCTGGCTTTAATGACGCATTGTCATCATAGAGAATTTCGCCGACACGCTCACCCATAATTTGAGCAAAAATATAGTTTGTCACGTTCAATACCTCTTTACGACTACGAAAGTTGGCATTTAAATCGATACGCATGCCCGTTGCATCAGGCGTTTCCAAAAACTCACTATATTTCCTCATAAAGAGCTTAGGTTCGGCTAAGCGGAAACGATAAATACTTTGCTTGACGTCTCCCACCATAAACAGATTTCCATCCTGTTCTTCTCCTGATTTGACAAGTTGTAAGATCGTTTCCTGTAGCATATTTGTATCCTGATATTCATCCACAAGTACTTCCTTAAAACGTTTTTTCAGATCAAGCGCTACGGGGGATGGCTGTAGCTCTCCATCTACCTCAACTGTTAAAATTTGCAGTGCATAATGCTCTAAATCTGAAAAATCAATAATACCTCGCTCTAACTTGGCAAGTCTGAATTGCTCACTAAAAATAGTCGTCAATTCCACTAATGTGCCAATTATTGGCGCCATCAAGCGTATTTCTTCTAGCAAACGTGCGGGGGTGCGAATAAAATAGGTTTCTTTCATTTTATTCATAATTTTTTTCGCTGCTTCCCGCTTTTTCTTTGCAAGCTCCTGTAACTCCACGTCTACTAAAGCATCCTTTGATACTCGCTTTAATGTAGACCACTTGACAGTCGCAAAATAATCAAAGAGTTCCTGCCATGTACCTTCCTGACTTATTCGAATCCCTTCCTGAATCATAGCAAAATCAATTTCTGCCGTTTCAGCATATGGGGCTGGTCCATCGGGTTGGAGGGTAATTGCTCGCATTTCTGAAATTAGTACGAAGGCTTCCTCCAAACTATGTCGAACAGTCAATTTAACATAGTGGGATAGCTCTAAATCATCAATTGTCACTTCCTCCGCTAATTCATAAGCTTTCGGTAAGCTCCACAGCCATCTTTGAGGCTCTGCGTGTACCCGAGAAGTATCATAAAGCTTACTAATCAGCGTTTCTATAGCCTGATCATCTCGATCTGACGTAAAGCTATCCACAAGTCGATAAATAGCTTGTACCTGTGTCTCTTCTTCAGAATCATAGGCTCCTTCTAGAACATCCGCTACTATATCATCTCTTAATAAGGCTACCTCTGCCTCATTAGCAATACGAAATCCAGGATCGATGTCGAGCAAATAAGCGTACTGTTTAACAATTGCTAAACAAAAAGAATGCAATGTTGATATTTGCGCCTTATTAATAAGACTCAGTTGTCGTCTTAAATGACTGGAAGTTGGATTTTCTACTATAGCCTTTTCTAGAGCTTCTGACATTCGATGGCGCATTTCAGCTGCTGAAGCATTCGTAAAGGTCACCACCAGTAGCTCATCTACATTGATGGGATTGTCAGTAGCAATAACTTTTTCAATCATACGATTAATCAGTACCGCTGTTTTCCCAGACCCCGCTGCAGCCGACACAAGTGTATCCTGACCACTAGCGTAAATGGCTTTCCACTGATCGTCTGTCCATGAGACATCCGCCGGCTTTATAGGAATTGTTTGGACCATGCTACTCTATCTCCTTCCGAATTTTATCAACAATTTCATTTGGTTTCGCTTGCATTAACTGACGATAGTTTTGTTTACCATCAGATGGATCAAATTGACAAACTGCTGCAAACTGACAATAATCACAGGCCGTTTTGGATTTTAATTTATACGGGCTGATGGCCGTGTCACCAGACAAAATCCCATTCCCAGCCTCCTGATGCTTACGACGTACGAAATGCTGAAGTCTTTTCATATCATTCACAGGCACAATGCGAGATTGCGATTCAGAAGGTGTTCCATCTTTTTTCATATAGACTGGGATAATTTTTGAGTGACCACTACTTTCCTCTAACTGCTCGTCCATTGATAAAATGGATTCAGCATTCTCAGACAGTAGACCCTTCATTTTATACTGCTTTAATCGGTCCTCTTCTATTTCACTATCCGTCATATCCTTATCTAGTTTTAACATGGGGTTATGGACATGGACATACAGTACCCCAGCAGGTTCTGTTTCCCCTGGAAGCCAATAGGTGCTATTTTCCATTGCCACGTCTAAATAGGTAAGAACCTGTAAAGACAAACCATAATAAACCTCATTTAAATCTAGATCTCGAGCTGATGATTTATAATCAACAATCCGTAAATAAGAGCGGTCATCTATCGTGGCACTATCTATTCGATCAATACGCCCTCGCATAAACATTTTCTTACCACTAGTCAAATCAATCTCAAGAGGGGGAAGCTGTTCATGTTGTCCTGGGCCAAACGATGCCTCGATCGCAATTGGTTTAAAGTGAGACACATTTGCATGCTGCGTCAATGCCATCATCGTGCGTTCCACAATTCGAATAAGCTTACGCTGAATATAGCGATAACGTGCACTAGACAATAAAATTTGATGGGAGAAGACAGGAACAATTTGCTCTACTGCTTGACGTGCCAACTGTTTAATTTGTTGTTTTGTTAAACGAATCCAGGATAGTTGCAGTCGGTGAGTTTCCTCTGTTATCCACTTTAACGCCTCATGGAATAAATCACCCATTGCAAAGGTTTCCAAACGGTACTCCGCACGTTCTTCTAAACGTAGACCATACGTTGTGAAATGAGAAAATGGACATCTAAAATATTTCTCTATTCGAGACACACTAGATGTGAGCTTTTGCCCATATAACTCTTGTGTTATATAGGTTTCCAATGGCTCTGCTTCATTTTTATGAGTAATTGGATAATGTACCCGATCAAAAATAAGTGCCCAATATGGGTCCTGTTGATAAAATTTTTGTAACGCTAACCATTCTGGTGCTAGCTCACGGCTATGCTCTGCCTGACGTAGTTGCACCATTAAATGTGCTAACGCTGTTCGCGGATGGCGTAAATACGGTAAAGCACTTTCATCTAATAATTCAATTGGATCCATTACAACACGCTCCGCTTGAACACCACTCAACAACCCAGCTATTTTGTCATTTCCGATGAATTTTTTTATATAAAGAGACGATAACAGTGCCTTTCCTTCTTCATCTGCTGTTGGATACGTCAAATAAAGCTTGTTTGACGGTGTGGAGGCCGCTCGATAAAATAAGAAATTTTCCTGTAATAAACGGTTAGAAGAGGTTGGTGCCAGCTCATAACCAATTTGACTAAACCATTCACGCTCTGTATCTGACAATAAACCTTCATATTCCATCCGAGTTGGATACACACCATCATTCATCCCTAAAACAAAGGCCACTTTAATATTGGATAAACGAGCTAAATCAACCGTCGCTACCATAACCTCATCTAAGGTTGGCGGAATGCGAGAAAATTCTAATGTATCAAAGCCCTCATCAAGAATTTTAGCTGCTTCCTCCACTGACATCTCCTGCTCGCCAAACATATAGACAAATTGATCCAGTACATTGATCCATTCATTCCAAGCTTGCTCATGCTCACTCGCTGCGAGTGCATCTCCTCGCTCAAGCTCACGATCCTTCATAGCTTGAAGCTTCTCATATACCTGTAATGACTCTACTAGCTCAAATAAAGCGGTGGCAATATCCTTACCTGTTGACGCTATACTCAGTTTGTCTTGTAAACTCTTTAACGGTTGACGAATTTCGTCACGAATTGCCTCAATTTCTGCTTGCATCGCACGTTCTTCATCTGTTTGTACACGCGAATGGAACTCAAGCCCACGATACTTTTTATAAAACCAACGAGGCTCTTCAAACCAACGTTCACCATAGATTCCTTGCGCTAAGCAATAATTTTCCAATCGATCAGCTCGTTCACGCCAGATAGTTAGCTCCGCTTGTAAGGGGAAAAACAAATCTGTTTTTACACTTCGAAATACAGGCTCATACTTCCAATTAGACGTCATGATTTCTAATGCCGAACGACTAAGCTCTATCAATGGATGATGGAGCATTGTTTTTTTAGTATTTGTAAATATAGGAATTTCATATTGTTGGAAAATACTTGTAATCAATGGATCGTAAAGCTCTGCTTGTCGATATAAAAGGACTATATCTTGATAACGATAGCCATATTCTCTTGTAAGCTTTGTTATTTCCCGGGCAATCGCGTGAACCTCCGCTCTACGATTGGATGCTTCAAATACCATTACATCTCCAGAAGTTTTTTTGGTGTGGGGCACCATATTAGCAAAATTTGCCTCTACATGTTGTAAATCTTCAGATTGAAATCTTTGAGTATAATAAAAATGTAAAGGTGGCTCAACGTCTATGCCTTCTTCATTTGCAATATCATGTAATCGCTGATTCGTTAACGCCGCTTCATGAAAAAGAGCCTGTTCATCAAAAGCTTCGTCTATATGATCAAACGGAAGAACCACAGTTACATGTTTAGTGACCTTAAGCAATTCACGGACCAGCTCTAACTCTCGCACCGTAAAGGCCGTGAAACCATCAATGTAAATGGTTGCTTGCTTCATCGTTTCAGCATACTTCAATTGCTCCGTTAAAATCGGATAATACCCCTCACTATCGACATATGTCGTACCAAGGCGTTCCTCTAATGCCTGCAAAACGACATATAAATCATTCGTTTTGGCTTGTAAGGTATTTGGCGCGTCAATTGCCTTTAAGGATTCCTTTACCTCAGCTAAAACAGAGCTATTTACACTATATCGACTAAATTCTTTTAAAAGTGTTTCAATTTCCTCCGTAAAACCACGTTTTCCAGCAGCTTGTCGGAATAAGGAGAACTCACTTTTTTGTTCCTCCAGTAGTTTACGGATTAGCATTCGATAACCATAGCCATTTACTTCTTTACGAGCAATCCCACCTGTCTCCTGTAAAACGAGCCATGCTAAACGCTTAAACGTCATCACTTGTGCACGAATTAAGCCTTGCAAACCATGCCTATTCGTTAGCTCATATTCCGTAGAATAAGACATCTGGTCAGGAACAATTATAAAAATAGGATGACCTAGTGGATCACTCTTTAGCTGTTCAACAATTTCTTGATGAATAAATACCGATTTCCCTGTTCCTGAGCGTCCTGAAACAATTCGCAATGTCATATCCGTTTCCCTCCTCTATAGATTGCCTTCTACCTATCTTGATTGAGCGTTAGTAGCGATTCACTAACATTTATATATAAATTATTTTTTATCGTTTCTATCACTAAATCATATTCCGTTAAAAATGATTACGCCATTAACAACGATGGTTAGCTATCTTAAATTCTATCGAAAAAAACTAGCAAATACTATCTATCAACCTTCGATAGACAATAAAAACCAATGAATTCATTTCACAAAAAAACAGCCTCTTCAGCTATTCAAAGAGGCTTCAACTATTTATCTTACATGGTGATCCTGATTTTTCGTCAAATTTCGCGCTTGTTTTAAATCTCTCTCTACACGGGCATTCAATCGCTTCTCAATCAGCTTACCGATAAACCATAAAACAACAATCGCAACAGCTGCAATTATTAATTTCACGGGGCTTGTTAGTAACGATTTTAAATCATATCCCAATACACTCATACCTAAAATCATGACGAACTTGCCGGCTAGTAATACGACTAAGTAAAACTTTTTATGAATATGAGATAAACCCGCTACAATATTCACGATGACAGAAGGTGTAAAAGGGAAACATAGGAGGACAAAAAGAGGGCTTATACCATTCATATCCACCCACTTAATAAGCTTCTGTACTTTCTTACTGCCAGTTATAAATCGCAACCTTGGATGTTTTCCAAAATGTCGGACAAGCAAAAACACTACATAGGAGCCAGCTGCAGAACCCAACCAAGATAATAAAAACCCAAGCCATAAGCCAAATGCACTTGCATTAGCTACAACGAACACCACTAATGGTAGGAATGGTAAAAACGCTTCTAGAAAAGGTAGCAGTAAACCAATGATGGGGCCGAGTGTTCGATACTGCGCCGCCACAAGTTCAATATTTTCTACTGTAAACCATTCTTTCAATATCGACACCTCTATTTATACTGTAAAATTAAATGAAAAATTGTTAACCCTTCAGATGTATTTCGATATTCATGGGGTTGATGCCCCGAGAATACTAGTGTATCCCCTTCATCCAGTAATTCATGCATATCTCCGGCAGAAATAGCAGCTTGTCCTTTGATGATCATGACAGTTTCCTCTACCCCTTCTGTATGGGCTTCACTCCTACTAACAGCTCCCGGCTCCATTTCAACCTTGTAGAATTCCCAGCCTCGTTCTGGATTATACGGAATAATTGAATAGACACGATAGCGTCCCTCATCCTCATCAACATGTGGCACATCCTTACTGCTATAACGCATGAAATGAGCTGTTGGCGGCTGTAATAATGAAGAAAATGAAATACGCATACCAGCAGCTATTTTCCAGATGGTTGATACCGTAGGATTGGCCTCTCCTTTTTCTATTTGAGCGAGTTGCGCTTTACTAACGCCTGTCGCTTTGGCAACATCATCTAAGCTTAAATGACGTTGTTGTCTAATTTTCTTTAATTGAAAGGCTAAATTTCGACTCATTTGTTCCATTTATAATCACCAATTTTCTATTGTTTATTTTATCAGACATATGTATACTTTAATAAACATCAAGAACTATCAAACTATTCCATCAACAGTATACATGGAAATTTTTAAGAAAGGATGACCTATTTATGACAAGTACAACAGAGCTTCATCATGATCCGGCAACAAGCTCTCCTAACGATAGCTTTATACAAGGCGTGAAGGATTGTGTACCCACTTTACTCGGTTATATTAGTATAGGACTTGCATTCGGTGTTGTAGGTTCCGCTTCAGGACTATCAGTGCTAGAAATCGCCCTTTTAACTATATTGATTTATGCAGGCTCTGCACAATTTATCTTTTGTGCACTACTTTTAACAAGTAGTCCTGCTTCTGCTATCATTGTAACCATTTTTGTCGTCAATTTACGCCATTTATTAATGAGTTTAACATTAGCACCTCATTTTACGCGTTATTCCATGCTTAGAAATGTAGGCTTCGGTACTTTATTAACAGATGAAACCTTTGGAGTGGCTGTGACTAAGCAAATGCAAACCGGTAAATTATACGGTAAATGGATGGATGGGCTTAACTTAACTGCGTATCTTTTTTGGATTTTATCTTGTGTCACGGGTGCCTTCTTAGGGCAATGGGTGGCAAATCCTGAACAATGGGGATTAGATTTCGCCTTAATCGCTATGTTTGTCGCTCTTTTAGTTTTACAATTGAGTAGTGTCGGCAAAAGTAAAATCGTGCATTATATTAAGTTAATCGGCTATATGGCTGTTATTATGTATGGTCTATCTTATATAGTACCTTCACATGTGGCTGTTTTACTAGCAACAGTAATCGTAGCAACCATTGGGGTGGTGACAGATAAATGACAACAACCGCTTATATGGTATGGCTAATTATTGGCTGTGCGCTTGTCACATGGCTACCACGTGTCATTCCTTTTATTTTTGTACGCAGTGTTACACTTCCAGATGTTGTCCTGAAGTGGCTTAGTTTTATTCCTGTTTGTATTTTAAGTGCTCTTGTCATTGAAAATTTAATCGATACCGAAAGCGGCAAAATTGTGACGCTTGATTGGCCTGTCTTTATTACATTTATTCCAACGCTACTTATTGCACTGATTACGAAAAGTTTATCTATTACTGTCGTTGCAGGAGTGATCATCATGGCAGCTGTGCGATTTTTCATGTAAAAAGGTCAGTCCCCCATGAGGACTGACCTTAGACTGTAGACAAACTCAATGAAATAAAGTAAAGCCGTTGATTTCCACTACGGGCGGACGCTTTCCGCGGGGGGGTCGCCCTTCGTTCCCATCAACTTCTACATAAAGTACCCCATCTACATAGGTAAATTTTTGAGAAACATCGAAACCTTTGAATGGTGCTAAGTGTCAAGCCTTTCCCAATATACAGAAAGTAAGAATCACAAAAAACTCATTCAACGCCATATTGGGGAACTGTATGTGGAGGAAGCTGAACATTTACGCCATTCCTATGACATCAAACAAATTTCCCTAGAGGTCTGAAAAATTGTCCATGCAGGCGATACCTACTACTTGCTGCCATGAATTTAAAGAAACTAGCTACTTGGACGTGGCAGGCGGCTTCAAAGAGTTCTTATACTTGAAGAGTCTGTTTTATTGGATATCGAATTACCATTTTTAAACATAATGAAAGAGAAAAAAATGACAAAAGGAATCGAGTGTGAACTTCTCAATTCCTTTTGTCGACAGTCTGAGGACAGTCCCCCATGAGGACTGACCTTGTTTATTTCTTCATTTTACTTGCTAGCCAAAAGCCCACTGTCAATGAAAATGCATCTATAACGAAAATAATTGGTGGAGATGTATATCCAGCATATACTGAGGCAGCGATAAGCGCAATGGCCAATAATAGGGCAACATAGCGATTAAACGTAATTCTTGTGAACAATAGCACCAATAAAGCAGGTATGAAGAGCGCTAACATCATTTTGCCAAAAACGTCCATTATATATCCCTCGGCTCAGCTAATAGTAATCCAATTCGGTAATGATCATTACTATAAATTACATGCTGCGTTAAACGAATTTCATTGTTTCGGTCTAACACTTCAAGACGACAATGAGCTGCATTTAATTGTAATGCCTCGTATAATTCATTTTCTGTAAAAATAGAAACACCATTTACTTTCCGAATACATTCCCCTGCAAGTAAGCCCATTTTCTCAGCTGGCGAATCAGTAAGCACTGCTGCAATAATAGCACCCTTTGTGCTAGGTGCTACCGCATAATGATCTGTTTTATCCTGCTGAGCATAATAAATGGAGATGATGATACGGATAATCGCTCCCAACCCAAGCGTCATATAACCGATCATTGGTTCAAGATATGCAGCCAGTCCCCCTATTAAAATAAGCTGTCCAAGTATCACTACAGAACGTCCAATTTTAGGTAATACTAGGGCCGGTAATTCCCTTCTTATCAGCTTGGAAAAGCCAATTACGAGTGGGAAAAGGACGAGTGCAAAGCTAGTATCCCCAATCGTAAACTGTGGCCAGTACGGGAATACAGCAGAAATCGCATCACCAGGCATAACAAAGAAAATGGGCAATACCCAAACATTTCTTGAACGATAGACAATCGCCTGCATACCTCGTTTTGTTTTTTCCATACCAGGTGTTGTGACCTTTATTGCCGCACGTCGAATTAAAAGCCCTTCAGCAATGACGCAAAGACCTACAATAATAGAAATGGTAACGATAGCCCCATTCTCTAAATCGACACCTGCCAGGGAAATGCCCCCCCAAGTAAATGACCAATTGTAGTAAAACATAGCCCATATTGCTAGCGTTGCTACACCCATGGTTAAAATAGGTGACAAAGCATTCAGGAAATACAATACGAGCCCTACGATAGAGACTGCTATTACAAGGATTAAAAAAACTTTTGGAACGGTAAGGCCTGCCGCCACACTAATCAGGGAAATAAGCAAAGCATAAAGCCATCCATCTTTCCATTGTCCGATTAACTCTGTCCAGCCCCAAATAATCCGTCTATTAAAATATTTACGCTCCTGCTTTACGCGACGATAACCTAATAAAATAGCAAATATTATGGCTATATACAGTAATGGGTTGAGTAAAAAGCGGCCAATCGCTGTTACAATTTCTAATAAAATCTCACTAACCATACGAACACCCGCCGTTTCTATCTTGAATACTATGAATTTATTGTATCAAACGACTACACTCTTGCGTAGTACAAACTCATAGAAAGCTTTGTATTATGGTATTTTTGTTCTACTAATTAGTTTATTGTTCGATTGTGTGTAGTAAAAAACTAGTTGCCATTTGGAATTGTTGATCATTCTGACGATCTGTTTTATAATTTTTCAATGTTTCATTCAAGCTATTAAAGAAGGTCGTATCCATATAAAATTCATCTTCTGCTAGCTTTAATTTTTTCTGTTTTCGATAAAGGTTAACCGCTTCAGCCGTTGTATCATCCATATAGCCATCTAACCGATCTATTTGATAGCCAAGTTTCTGCAAGGCATTTTGTGAATAAGAAATTTCCTCGCTCATATCGCCCACTTTAAACTTCCCTGTCAGTGGATGTAGTTGAAAAGCGAACAATTCATTTTGCTCAATTACTAAACTAGCCTCGATGCCTTGCCCATGAATCCATTCTCGCTTCGGTGTTAGCCATTTATTTGTAGATAATTTAAGCTCTCCTCCATTAGAAAGCTCCCATGATTCCTGCACCGTTCCTTTCCCAAAGCTCTTCACTCCAACAAGAGAAGCACGTCCCCAGCTTTTTAAGGCTCCGCTTAATACTTCACTTGCAGAAGCACTACCTTGGTTTTGTAAAACAACAATCGGAATCTTGTTCATCTTTTCTAAATATTTTTCATCGATACCTTTTGTTTGTGTTTTTAATGGTTCCATAGCACCTTCAGCATTTTGCATATATGCAAATACCTTGCCACTATCTAATACTGTGCTTAGTAGCGCTGCGACGCTATGTAAATAACCCCCTGGATTATCACGAACATCAATAACAATTCCTTCAACGTCTTTCCGAAGTAACTTACTTGTTTCAGCAACCCACTCATTTGCCGTCTTCTCACCAAACAGAGAGATAGAAACATAGCCAATTGTCGTGTCCTCTACTTTTACAACTTCACTTGAGACCGTCTTGTTAGAGATAGCTGCCCGTTCCATCGTCATCTTAATATGCTTATCCTCACTTGGACGGTACACAACAATAGTTACCTTCGTCCCCTTCTCCCCTTGAATTAAATGCATTAATTCACTCATCGTTTTACCATCTACACGAACACCATCAACTTGTACAATTTCATCAAGTGAACGCATACCAGCCTTCTCTGCTGGTGATGAACGAACAGGGGAAACTACGATAAATTTCCCTTTATTTTCTGAGAGTTCAATACCAATACCTACTCTTTCCTCAGCTAGCATTTGTCGATGTTGCTCAGCCTCTTCCTTGGAATAATAAGTGCTGTAAGGGTCCTTAATGGCATCTGCCATACCTCGAAGGGCTCCTTCCACCAATGCATCCTTTTTTGTATTGTACACTGATTTTTCTTCAATGAGGGTTATGGCCTCACCAATTGTGTCAACCTCCGTAACAGGCTCCTTTTTATCACCCATATTAAACCAATCAAAGTAAATACCACTGCCTACCACTAAACTACTAAGTAGGACACCGACACCGGCCGTTAATTTGCGCAAATCTTCCCTCCTCCGTCTCTTTTACTGTATGACACTATTTTTTCAAACATACAAGATTGCTTTTCAAAATTATGAAATGAAGAGATACTTTCTCTCAATTTGTGAATAATTGGCATTATCCTACTGGAATTTGGCCTCACCATGCGCGAGCTTCTATTCACTTAAAGATTTTTCATCACTGAGTCAGTGAAAAATAAAAAAAACTGCTCGTTTCAACTATAGAAATCGAACAGATTTTTTATGAACTAATCTAATGCATCTACATATTCTTTTAACATATCCACGTCCATTGGTCCTTTGATGGCACGCTGAATATAACCGTTAGAATCAATAAAATAAGTGGTCGGTATGGTAATAATTTGATAGTCCGAGCCGGCTGAATTTTCAGGGTCCAACAAAATTGGGAATGTTAGCTCAAAGCTATCTCTAAAAGTCATCACCGTATCCACTTTCGCATCAGCTGTCACATCACGCTCAGCGGATGTTAAATTGACAGCTATGATTTCAACATTTTTTTCTTTCCCATATTCATCATAGAAACTTTGCATATGAGGCATTTCTGCCTTACATGGTGGACACCATGTCGCCCAGAAATTTAACACAACCTTCTTTCCACGAAGATCACTTAATTTGACATTTTTCCCGTCTAAGCTTGTTAACGAAAAATCAGGCGGCGTATCTCCATTGCCTAAACCAATTTTTCGCTCCTCAATATCCTTGCCAAGAGCAGATTTCTCAATTGCTCGGTCTTCATCAATTTGCTGTTTTACATATGTACCAATCATCGCAACTACTAAAAGCACGACAATCAGCAGTCCAATATTTTTTTTCATCCTTTACCTCCCTCTTTGATTCCTTCTTGTTCTAAAATAATACCAAGACAAAGCAATACTAGACTAATACCTACAGCCGTTTGCCATATACCAAGTGGCTGGAAGAAAGCAACAATGCTTAGGCCAGTAGTATAAAGTATTAAGCCACGCTTAATCCCCTGCATTTTCCATAGTATGAAGATGGTCAAAACACTTAGTACCAGTAATGTAGTAATCTCACTCGTTGTAGAGTTGTCGTTGAGCAGTACAACAAGCCATTGATAGATGGATTGGGTTAAGATGATTGCCCAGCTATACGCCATCACATGATGGCCTTGTAATGGGAGCTTTTGTCGCTTCCGCCATATTTGCAAAGATGCAACAATGGCGCCAAGAAAGACGCCAACCGTACCTCCGTTGAAATATAGTAAGGAGATGGGTTGCGCCACAACTGTTTTAAAGTCAGTGACAAGCAAGCTAAATTTCCAAACAAGTATAAACGTAAAGGCTGCATCACTATATGCCTCAGACCACTTTTTTGAAAATTGTAAACGTAGAATAAGCCAAACTATGAAAAATGTAATAAGCAGAGCAATTGCAGTTGCTGGTAAAGTTAGTGCTCGGATGGAGTACCAATCTGTATTGATCACTCTATAATCCACCTCCGAAAGATACATACAGCATAGCATAGAACGTTTTCAAAATAAGCCTGTTTCACATTGTGTTCAGAAAATCTTAAGAAATATACCCCACTATGTATATATTCATCATAACATTAAATAGAATTTGATAATAGGAAAAGGAAGGTGCCTCCCTTTTTCAACACTACCTTCAATAATTACTGTCTATCAAATAGTTATGTTTAGCTAGTAATTCTATTATTTTTTGCTGGAGCACTAAACATAATTAAGAACTTCATAATGATGAAGGACAAAAAAAAGCTACACACTAGATTGGCTCTAATGTATAGCTTATAGTTTTTACAACGGAATATATTTTAACGGGTTTACACTACCAACTGCCTGTCCTCTCCAAGGACCAATGTGCACTTCGAAGTGTAAGTGTGGACCAGTAGAACGACCAGTACTACCCATTGCAGCAATTTGCTGTCCCTGTGTTACTTCTTGTCCTACACTCACATTAAATGAATTTAAATGTGCATATACAGTTGTATAGATTTGCCCATCTACCGAATGTGTAAGAATGACCACATTTCCATATGAGCTTAATGGTGCAGCGTAAGCAACTACACCATCTGCTGCTGCCCAAATTGGTGTCCCTGTTGAATTGGCAAGATCTACACCATAATGGAATTCTGGGCCTGCTCCAAGGTTACGCCATCCATAAGGTGATGTTAAACGACCATTCGTTGGTTTTATCCATGTGCCGTTTGATTGAGGGGCATTGACTGTACCACCAGATGAGCCACCACCGCCATTGTTGGCAGCAGCTGCAGCAGCTGCAGCCGCGGCTGCTTTACGCTTTGCTTCTTGTTGACGAGCAATTTCTGCTAAACGCTTTTGCTCAGAAATAATTTGATCCTGTAATTCTTGGCTTACTTCCAAAGCCTCTGAATACTCTTTTTCAAGTAATACTTTTTCTGATTTTAGCTTTTCTTGCTCTTTTTCTAATTGGTCAACTAATTTATTTTTCTCAGTTTTTTGGCTATTTAATGAAGCTTTTAGTCGTTCAAGCTCCGCTCGTTGGCCTTCTAATTTTTTTCGTTTTTCTTCTACACTTTGCTTTTGTTCTTCTAATTTTTGCTTATCATCTTTTTGATCTTGAATAATTTGACGATCCGCTTCCATTAAGGCATTGACCGCAGAGAATCGATCAATAAAGTCAACAAAACTATTAGAACCTAATAATACGTCTAAATAGCTAACAGAGCCTCCTGCTTGAATTGCTCGAGCTCGCTCTTGTAACAAAACATCGCGCTCTTCAATTTTATGCAAAAGTTCTTTAATAGACTCTTCTAGTTTTTTTATTTCTTCATTTGTTGCTTGAATTTCGGTTTGTACATTTTTTATATCACTATTTGTTTTGTCGATTTCAGCGTTTAATGCTTGAATTTGATCTATGATTTTTTGTTGTTTTTCTTGATTGGCTGTAATTGCATTTGATTTGTTTGAAATGGATGAATTTAATTCATTTTTCTTTGTTTCAATTTGCTTTTTTTCTTCTTTTAAATCCGATAAACTTGTTGCAAACGCTGATGGAGTTTGGATAAAAAGAATGAGAGCAGATGCTACTGCAAGTGTTTTCAATGTGTTTTTCGCCTTACTTTTCACCGATTGAACTCCCCTTCGACTATTCATTTTCCCACTCACAAATATCCGCTGTGAGTGCTAAACTAAATTTTTAAAAATTTACGTACTGACATGAAGCTTCCCCAAATACCGATCAATACACCAATGAGTAACAAAAGACCGCTCACTTGATACACAAGTGGAGAAAAATCTAATACTTGAATGAGCTCACCTTGTAAACGAGGTGCAATAATTTTATATATATTGTGGTAAAGGGTTGTGACAACCGCAATCGGAATAATAGAACCTAAAATACCGAGCCACATTCCTTCCAATAGGAAAGGGATACGCACAAATGAATTCGTGGCACCTACTAGTTTCATAATTTCGATTTCATCTCGTCGAGCAATAATCGTAATTCGAATAGTATTTGAAATTAAGAAAATTGCTGTGAATAATAACCCTAAAATAAGCACGATTCCTACATTACGACTCATATTTAAGAAGTTAAATAGTTTTTCTACTTTTCCTTCGCCATACATAACGTCATATGTATACTCATATTTATCAATCGTCTTGGCCACTTTTGCCGTTTGCTGAGGTTCAGTAGCTTTTACATAAATTACATTACGTAATGGGTTACTTTGCTCAAATAGTTTAAAATCGTCACCAAAATCTTTGACTAATTTGGTTAACTCATCTTCCTTAGTTGAGTAGTTCATTTCTAAGACACCAGGTAATTTTTTAATTTTCTCAATGAGTGCTTTTTCAGCGGCCTCATCTGCTGTCTCATCAATTAAGACTTTTATCTCAACGTCGTTTTCTAAATCAGTTGCCACCTTATTTAAATTCATCATAATAAGCGCAAAAACGCCAACTAGAATAAGTGTAACTGTGACTGCACTGACAGACGCAATAGTCATCCAGCTATTTCGTCCAAGCGACTTTATACTTTCACGGAAGTGGCGCTTTACTGTACTAAATTTCATAGCCGTATTCACCTCCGTGTTCATCACGGACAATTAAACCGCCCTCAATAGCGATCACTCGACGTCGAATCGTATTGACAATTTCACGGTTATGGGTCGCCATTACAATGGTTGTCCCCCGCGCATTAATTTCCTCAAATAAATTCATAATCTCCCATGAAGTTTCTGGATCAAGGTTTCCTGTAGGTTCATCCGCAATCACAACTTTTGGTACATTGACGATAGAGCGTGCAATGGACACACGTTGTTGCTCTCCCCCTGAAAGCTCATTCGGAAACATTCTGGCTTTATGCTTTAATCCAACAAGCTCTAAAACTTCCATAACGCGACGTCTGATCTCATCAGGCTGTTCCTCGATTACTTCTAGTGCAAACGCTACGTTCTCATACACGTTCAAACGAGGTAATAATTTAAAATCTTGGAAAACAACACCAAGTTGACGACGCAAAAAAGGGACTTTCTTATTCTTTAACGTTGCTAAATCGATACCATTAACAATAATCTGCCCTGACGTTGCTTTTTCTTCACGGTACATCAATTTGATAAATGTAGATTTACCTGCACCACTTGGGCCAACTACATACACAAATTCTCCCTGCTTTATATTTACAGAAATACCATTTGTCGCAACAACGCCATTGGGGTACTTCTTTGTCACATTTTTCATTTCTATCATGATTAAACCACCTAAAACTCTCACTATGTAAGAGGTATTTCATTTACTATTATAGCACTCTATTTCTGTTTTTTTATTACAGTTTCATTTCAATCCGTGGTAGTTCCTTCTATTTCGTTCTTTCCTTGCCATAATCCTTAAAAATATGACATACAATAAAAACAGCAATCGACGACATACGGTGTCGATTGCTGTTTCACAAGAAAAAAGCATCCAGGCAATCAGCCTGAATGCTTTGTATTAAACTTGCTGCTCATCTGTTGTTGTGTAGCGAATTAAAACAGCACCTGTTTTTGATTCTCCCTCAATAAATAAGCGATTTGCATGTTCCACTTCTTTATCAAAACGGACAACTTTAGAGAGGAATTGATCCTGGGACTCCATTTTGGAAACATCCTGTATTCCGACGTCTACTTTCCCAAAGTTAGTTACCACTTTACCACTTAATGAAATAGTACGAGGCACATATAATTCAACCGCTCCTGCAACAGTTTGAGCTTTTATTTTGGATGAATTTGTTGAACATGTTGTCACCACAACATGTCCATTCACAGATTTAGCTTCTACTTCATCCAACGCGCCATCTAAATAAACGCGACCATTTAAAGTTTCAGCTTCTAAATCTTTCCCGCGAACCTTCGTTAATTCAATGGAGCCATTAGAGGAATCTACTTCCGCTTTCCCAAAACTGAACTTAGTCCCTTTAATAGCACCATTTAATGTTTTCACCTTTAATTCTTCAACATCTGTATCCTGTAATGAAACACTACCATTCATAAGTCGGACGGATAGCTTTTCAAGTTTATCCTTTGGAACAAGTACCTTCGCATTGACTTGAACAAGCTTTAATTGACTTAAAATTCGAAGTGAATGCTCATCTTCTTTCACAACAAATTGCTCTAAAAAGTGATTGCGTGTTTCTTCTTCACTTTCATTCATAAGCGGTGCCTTCACCTTGCAAATAACTTGAATTGTATCTCCCTCACTGGATTCCAATGAAAAGTTACCATTTGGTAATTCAGCGATAATGCTTTCTACATTGGCAGCAGCCACTTCTTCTGTATGTGTAAACTCAATTTTGTCGCCAAATGGAGAAGCAACATCAAATTCCTTCACCTTTTTGACAGCTGTATTCATCATATCCATAAAAAGAGAACCAATCTGCGTTAAATCTTTACGGAAATCTTGCATCTCATCTTGGAAATGTTTCATAAAATCTTCTTTTTTCTTGTCGCCATCTTTAGACTTTTCTTCAAATAGTGACTCTTTGTCAGTTGAAAATGACTGTGACTCTTTAGACACATCATCCATAACATTTTGAGTAGATTTGCCAGATTGCTCTAATGCCTCTAATAATGTAATCGCCTCTTGTGCCGAAATCGTACCTTTTTCTACAAGTTCTAAAATTCGTTGACGTTCATTTTGCATAACTAAATAGCCTCCCTCAGTTCGTTATACTATTTATACGATTCTTTAATTGAAAAGTTTCACTGCAAAATTGAAATAATATGGATTTTCTATCACAACCAAGGCTTTCCTTCTCGTCAGCTTGAAAGATGTGCTCCAATCTTCTTTAATTTTATAGATTAAGTAGCGCTTTTCGCATTCCGTTGATGATTAGGATTAAGATTTAGAAGCTTCTGCTAGTACTGCATCCATTCTCATACAGTCGCGTTCTAAAATTGGTTTTAAATACTTTCCTGTGTAAGAACCAGGCACTTCTGCCACTTCTTCAGGTGTACCTGTTGCAATGATCGTCCCACCTTTGTCTCCACCCTCAGGACCTAAATCGATTAGATAATCAGCTGTTTTGATAACATCTAGATTGTGTTCAATGACTAAAACGGAGTCGCCATTTTCAACAAGACGTTGTAGCACGACAAGTAAACGCGCTATATCGTCTGCATGTAAGCCTGTCGTTGGTTCATCTAGAATATAGAATGATTTACCTGTTGAACGTCGATGTAATTCAGATGCTAATTTTACACGCTGCGCTTCTCCTCCTGACAATGTTGTGGCAGGTTGTCCTAATTTCATATAACCTAAGCCGACATCTACAATAGTTTGTAGCTTACGTTGGATTTTAGGAATATTTTCAAAGAACACTACTGCATTTTCAATTGTCATATCCAGAATATCTGCGATACTCTTATCTTTATATTTCACTTCAAGTGTTTCACGGTTATAGCGTTTCCCGTGACAAACTTCACAAGGAACATACACATCCGGGAGGAAATGCATTTCTATTTTTATTATTCCATCTCCACGGCATGCTTCACAGCGGCCACCCTTGACATTAAAGCTAAAACGACCTTTTTTATAGCCTCTTACCTTTGCTTCATTTGTGGTAGCGAAAACATCACGTATATCATCAAAGACTCCCGTGTAAGTGGCTGGATTCGAGCGTGGGGTACGGCCAATTGGGGATTGGTCAATATCGATGACTTTTTCAAGTTCATCCATCCCCGTTACCTCTTTATGTTCTCCTGGTTTAACCTTGGAACGATTCAGCTTCTGTGCCAATGATTTATATAATATTTCATTAATCAGCGTAGATTTCCCTGAACCAGACACACCCGTTACTGCGACAAATAAACCAAGTGGGACGTCGACTTTGACATTGCGTAAATTATTCTCCTTGGCACCCTTAATCGAAAGCTTACGACCATTTGGTTGACGTCTTTCCACTGGCAATGGAATAAATTTTTTACCACTTAAATATTGTCCTGTTAAAGAATTATCATTTTCCATGACTTCCTGTGGTGTACCAGCTGCAACAATTTGACCACCATGTACACCAGCCCCTGGTCCAACGTCAATCAGATAATCAGCTGCTAGCATCGTATCTTCATCATGCTCCACCACAATTAGTGTATTACCAATATCTCGCATGTTTTGTAAGGTGCTAATCAAACGATCATTATCCCGTTGGTGCAAACCAATCGATGGTTCATCTAAAATATAGAGAACGCCCGTTAATCGTGACCCTATTTGCGTAGCAAGACGAATACGTTGTGCTTCCCCACCTGATAATGTGCCTGCTGCACGACTTAAAGTTAAATAGTCTAAACCTACATTGACAAGGAAGCCTAGTCTTTCTTCTATTTCTCGTAAAACTAGACGAGCAATTTGCATATCCTTTTCAGTGAGATCTAGCTCTTTGAAAAATGTATCGGCTTCCTGAATCGAATATTGTGTCACTTCACCAATATGCTTATCAGCAACTTTCACTGCCAATGTTTCTGGCTTTAAACGATAACCCTTACAGGAAGGACAAGCCTGTTGTGCCATATATTTTTCCATTTGCTCACGAACATAATCTGAAGTTGTCTCTTTAAAACGACGTTCTACATTTCGCACAACACCTTCAAATTCAATCATTTGGTCTCGCACATTGCCAAACTCATTTTCATAATGGAAGTGAATTTTCTCTTTGCCTGAACCATATAAAACTTTATCCATCTTGTCCTTTGGTAAATCTTTTACTGGTACATCCATTGGAATCTCATAGTGGTCACATACTGCTTTTAATAATTGAGGATAGTACTGTGAACTTGTAGGCTCCCAAGGTGCAATAGCATGCTCTAACAAGGAACGATCCCAATCTGGCACCACTAAATCTAAATCCACCTCTTGTGTGGAGCCTAAGCCATCACAGCTAGGACAAGCACCAAATGGACTATTAAATGAAAACATGCGTGGCTCTAGCTCTCCAATGGAAAAACCACAAATTGGACAGGCATGATGTTCACTAAACAGTAATTCCTCGTGCTCCATGACATCTACAAGAACACGACCATCTGCTAAACGAAGAGCTGTCTCTAAAGAATCACTTAAACGTGCAGCAATACCTTCCTTCATTACAACACGGTCGATCACAACCTCAATGGAATGCTTTTTATTTTTATCAAGATCAATCGCATCATCTAAATCTCGTAAATCCCCATCAATACGCACACGAACGAAGCCTTGCTTTTTTAAATCTTCCAGTAGTTTTACATGTGTTCCTTTACGACCAGAAACCATTGGCGCAAGAAGTTGCATCTTGGTTCTTTCTGGATAAGATAATAAACGGTCCACCATTTGCTCAATCGTTTGGGAAGTAATTTCTATCCCATGATTCGGACAAATCGGCTTACCAATACGTGCATAAAGTAAACGTAAGTAATCATAGATTTCTGTAACTGTCCCGACCGTAGAGCGTGGGTTACGACTCGTCGTTTTTTGGTCAATTGAAATAGCAGGCGATAATCCTTCAATTGCATCAACATCTGGTTTGTCCATTTGTCCAAGAAACTGGCGAGCATAGGCGGACAGAGACTCGACATAACGTCGTTGTCCCTCCGCATAAATCGTATCAAACGCTAGTGAAGATTTACCTGAACCTGATAATCCTGTTAAAACGACTAATTGATCACGTGGAATTGTGACATTAATATTTTTTAAATTATGAGCACGTGCACCTTGCACGACAATTTCAGTATTTTTCACAAGTCATTCACCCTTCTACCTTCAATTCAAATATTGTATCTCTAAGCTCCGCTGCACGTTCGAAATCAAGCGCTTTTGCTGCTTCCTTCATTTCTATTTCTAGAGAAGCTAAGAGCTGTTCTCTTTCTGCCTTTGTCAGCTTTTTGCCCTTCGTCGCCTTCGTTACATAGGATTCTTCTTCTTCTGCCACTTGTGTAGCACGAATTACTTCTGGTATTTTTTTGCTAATAGTTTGAGGTGTAATACCATGCTCTTCGTTATATGCCATTTGCAATGCACGACGACGTTTTGTTTCATCCAGTGCCTTTTTCATCGAGTCTGTTACATGATCCGCATACATGATGACATGACCATTCGCATTACGCGCAGCTCGGCCAATCGTTTGAATGAGTGAACGTTCAGAACGTAAGAACCCTTCTTTATCTGCATCTAAAATGGCTACAAGTGATACTTCAGGAATATCAAGGCCTTCTCGCAATAAGTTAATGCCAATTAGTACATCGTATGTGCCCTTCCGTAGCTCACGGATAATCTCAATGCGCTCTAATGTTTTAATCTCAGAATGCAAATATTCAACCTTTAAGCCCATCTCCTTCAAATAGGCGGTTAAATCCTCTGACATTTTCTTCGTTAGCGTTGTTACTAACACTCGCTCATCACGTGCAATTCGATCCTGAATTTCATCAATCAAGTTATCTATTTGACCTTCAATTGGGCGGACATCAATTAATGGATCCAATAAACCAGTAGGTCGAATAATTTGCTGGATCATTTCTGGTGTATGCTCCAACTCATAAGGCCCTGGTGTGGCAGATACATAAATAGCTTGATGTACTCGAGCTTCGTATTCTTCAAAACGCAATGGACGGTTATCTAGAGCAGATGGTAAGCGGAAACCATGTTCTACCAGTACCCCTTTACGTGCTTGGTCACCGTTATACATCCCTCGTACCTGTGGGAGAGTTACGTGACTTTCATCTACTACAAGTAAAAAGTCCTCAGGGAAATAATCAAGCAAAGTATAAGGAGTAGCACCTGCTTCACGTAAAGTTAAGTGACGGGAATAGTTCTCAATCCCCGAACAAAAGCCCATTTCACGCATCATTTCTAAATCATAACGCGTTCGTTGCTCTAGACGTTGAGCCTCCAACAATTTATCCTCGGCACGCAATAATGCCAAACGATCTTCTAATTCTTTTTCGATATTTTCAATTGCTTTTCGCATTTTTTCTTCTCGTGTAACGAAGTGGGATGCTGGAAAAATAGCAACATGCTCTCGATCTGATAATATTTCTCCAGTTAAAGCATCTACTTCACGGATACGATCAATTTCATCCCCAAAAAATTCGACACGAATACAATGTTCATCACGTGAGGCTGGGAAAATTTCAACTACATCTCCTCGTACCCGAAACGTTCCACGTGTAAAACTAACATCATTGCGCTCATATTGAACATCTACAAGTTTGCGCAGTAACTGATTACGTTCAATTTCCATACCTGTGCGAATCGATACAACCATTTCACGATATTCTTCTGGAGAACCAAGACCGTAAATACAGGATACAGATGCAATAATAATGACATCATCACGCTCAAATAATGCCGAAGTTGCAGAGTGGCGCAGCTTATCAATTTCATCGTTAATGCTAGAATCCTTTTCTATATAAGTATCTGTCTGCGGTACATAGGCTTCTGGTTGGTAGTAATCATAGTAACTAACAAAATATTCTACAGCGTTATTTGGAAAGAACTCTTTGAACTCACTATATAATTGGCCCGCCAATGTTTTATTGTGTGCCATAATGAGTGTCGGTTTTTTAACCTGCTGGATGACATTAGAAATCGTAAACGTTTTTCCAGTTCCTGTAGCACCTAGTAACGTTTGATGACGCTTGCCTGCCTTCACACCCTCCACTAATTCCGCAATTGCCTGTGGCTGGTCCCCATTAGGCTGATATGGCGCTTGTAAATCAAAAGTTTGCACACCTGTCCCCGTCCTTTCTTTCCAATTTGTACATATATTTTAGCATAGCAATATTAAAATATCGAACATTTAACGAACGAATGTTTGTAAATTTTTTTTCTATCCCTAAAATGGAAGATGGCCCATCAACCTTCTACTTTCATCATAGCCGTTTCAACAGGTTTTCAAGCTTTATCTATTCATTAGTCAATTATAGAATGGTAGTCGCAATTTCTCGTTTCTCATTTTTAGTGCAATTTCATAAATTGAGTGCATTGGACCCCACCCACTCTATCATTTCCAAAAACAAAAATCCCGCTCTCCATAGACGCGGAGAGCGGAATAATTAGTATGATTCATCTTCTGTTTGATGCAAGGAGTTTAGTTCGGTTGCGTATTGATAAAATGCGTTTTCATCTTTATCATCGAGCGCTCTATCTATCAGAACTATGAGCTGCTCTTGTCGATGCATACGCTGGATACGATTTAAAAATAAATCTAAATAAATCTCGTTTAATAATCTCTCTGCCTCATCAACTTTTTTTGAATGACCAACGGCTTTTAGAAAATCTGTGTACGAATAATATTTATCCAACGATCTCACCCCGATCCTTTTCTAAATTATATGAAAATTGAAATTAAAAAGCAATGCTTACGATTTGAAAATAACTTGAATTAGCTACTAAACTCGTGAAGTTTAAAGCAAACTCTCTAAGCATTTCATTCATTTATAAGCCTTGTTCCATTATTTTGTATATTTTTTGAAATTCATATTATGTACTACACTACGATTATCAATAGAAAAGGGAGGCACTTTCACTATGACTACCAAATTTGTTAATGGCTATTTAATTTCCTTTAACACTTACTTGCTACAACCTATTCAGCATGACGCTAAAGTTTTTACTCATGTTATTGACAAACATAATGAGCTAATTGTTACTCGGAAACCGATGCATGTACTAAGAAAATCTTGTATATCATTAGGCTCCACCTATGAAGCTGCCAAGCAATCTGCTAAACGTTTTTTTGGTAATCAACATAAGCTACCAATAGTTGTGGCTTTTGATTATGGGTTTCCTTGCATTTTTCTACCAACCTATTCACCGAATTCAATTCATAATATATGGATAGGACTCCATGCTATTACTAACATTACACCTAGTAAAACAGGATGTGTTGTCACATTAAAAAATGATAAAAAGATTGAGCTACCTATTCAATATGCTTCTATTAGTAAGCAGTTTGTAAATGCATCAATGCTCTATAAACATTATATGAACGAACGAAAACAGCTTAGTCAAGACTCCCCCTATCATCCACCCTTTTAACTGCAAGAATCCCCCAAGATTAACTCTTGGGGGATGGATATTAATTAATTTTTGAACGTAAGTACGCATTAATAAACGGATCTAAATCGCCGTCCATTACCGCTCCGACATTCCCTGTTTCTTCATTGGTACGATGATCTTTTACCATAGAGTATGGATGGAATACATAAGAGCGAATTTGCGAGCCCCAGCCAATGTCCTTTTGTTCACCACGGATCTCATCAAGCTGCGCCTGTTGCTTCTCTAGCTCTAATTGATATAATTTCCCTTTTAACATAGCCATCGCTTTTTCACGGTTTTTAATTTGTGAACGTTCTGCTTGGCATTGTACAACCGTGCCAGTCGGGATGTGTGTAATACGAACAGCTGAATCTGTTGTATTGATGTGCTGACCACCCGCACCTGTCGCACGATACGTATCAATCTTCAAATCTTCTGTGCGAATATCAATTTCAATATTCTCGTCAAACTCTGGCATAACATCACAAGAAACGAAAGAAGTATGACGACGTCCTGAAGAATCAAATGGTGAGATACGTACTAGGCGATGGACACCTTTTTCGGCCTGTAAATAACCGAAAGCATTATGCCCCTTAATCGAAATGGTTACAGATTTAATCCCTGCTTCATCACCAGGAAGATAATCCATTGTCTCCACTTTAAAGCCACGCTTCTCAGCCCATCGTGTATACATACGTAAAAGCATAGAACCCCAGTCTTGTGACTCTGTTCCCCCTGCTCCTGGGTGCAATTCTAAAATGGCATTGTTTTGATCGTATGGACCGCTCAATAATAATTGCAGCTCAAAATCAGCCATTTTTTGTTGGAATTCCACCAGCTCTTTTCCCAATTCTTCCTGCAATTCTTCATCTGGCTCTTCACGTAAAAGCTCCAATGTCATATCTAAATTCTCATGTGTTTCTTCTAATTCTTTATATTCATTAACGATTGCTTTTAAGCCATTACCCTCATTAATGATCACCTGTGCACCTTGCTGATCATCCCAGAATCCTGGCTCTAGCATCATTTCATCTAACTCCTGTATACGTGCCTCTTTGTTTTCTAAGTCAAAGAGACCCCCTGAAGTCCACCAATTTTTTGGCTGTAGTATCTAACACATTGCGTACATCTGCTAATTCTATCATTGTAAAATCCTCCGAACGTTTGTAATGGAGCCTAGTGTGAAAGCTCCGTATCTTTTTATTATAACGTTTTTACAGAGGAAAACATACATAAATACACAATCCTAAGTCTCGTCCTCAAGCATATCAAGCGTAAAACGTTGAAATACTTTCACACGATCATATTGAACAAGTAAATGCTTCGTCCTTCTCTCTAATCTATATTTTAATAAAAATGCCCGTTGAATACGATACTCTATCGTTTTGACACTAACATCTACAATAATTTCCTGCCCATTCGTAAAGATTATCTTTGTACTCTTTTTATCCACAGAGATATACTCATCAATATGATGGACAGCAAACCATATACATTCCGGATGTAGAGGCGACTTGCTCGGAAACCATAAAATATTACCTCGCTCATCCACAACGATTGGGTTTTTATTAAGCTTACCTAAAATCATTTTTGATCCATCAAAAGCCCCTCTTAAGCTAGAACCATAATAACGCAGATTATAGTCCATTAACTTTGTCGGCGGTATTTTAGAAATATAATCTTTACTTTTTTCCATTACCCGAGTACATAAATTTCCAAAGGAATCATACACAGGCATATACAGCATAGTTTCACTACTCATAATATCCTTCTTATGCATCATTATTCCCCCTTTATGCACTTATGTTTTCAGCCTAAATAAAAAAAGAATATACCCATGTCCGTACATTCCCGCTTTTTTCTACAAGTCGAAATTGCTTGGAAAACTCTATTTCCACCCACATTTCTCCCACCCCATCTTTAATCTTTTGTCACTCTTAATTCTTTGTTTTCAACCCACCTAATTATTAGGTAATAATAGAAGTATTCTCTAAAACTAAATCCCTAATATTACAGCTATTGTATACCCACATTTTACTATTGTCTATAAATTCTGACTTTTATAACAAAAATTTATTTATTTATAAAAAAAGATCATTTCAACACACAGTTAAAATGACCTTTTCCCTTTATATTATTGAGCTGCGCCATGACAGTTTTTAAACTTCTTACCGCTTCCACACGGACATAAATCATTACGTCCAACATTTTCAGCTTTACGAACTGGTTGCTTTTTCGGAGCAGGACCGCCTTCTTCCTTCGGATTAACAGCCTGACCTTTCGCCACCTCTTCACGCTCAAGATTACTGCGAATTTCTGCCTTCATTGCATACTTCGCAACATCCTCGCGAATGGAAGCAACCATATCTTCGAACATCGCAAAACCTTCTTGTTGATATTCACGAAGTGGATCATTTTGACCGTATGCACGCAGATGGATACCTTGACGAAGTTGATCCATTGCATCAATATGATCGATCCATTTTGTATCAATAGAACGTAATAAAATAACTTTTTCAAACTCACGCATACGCTCTGGAGTAAGCTCTGCTTCTTTTTCATCATATCGAGCATGAACAGCTTCTGAAATCAATTGATTAATGTCTTCAGCAGATTTGCCTTGGAAATCAGCTACTTTTAGTTGACCTTCCTCTAGCAAGTTAGCAGCCACAAAATCATCAATAGCCTTCAGATTCCAATCTTTTTGCTCCCCTTGTGTATAGAGTCCGACAACATTATCGATCGTCTCTTGAATCATCGATTCCACAAGCACACGCATATTTTCTGTTTCTAGCACATCATAACGCTCTTTATAAATAATCTCACGTTGCTGACGGAGAACATCATCATATTGTAATAGACGCTTACGAGCATCAAAGTTATTACCTTCGACACGTTTCTGCGCTGATTCTACAGCTCTCGACACAACTTTTGATTGCAATGGCTGTGTATCGTCCATTCCTAAACGCATCATCATAGACTTCATATTATCTGAACCGAAACGACGCATTAAATCATCTTCTAGTGATAAATAAAATTGTGTCACCCCTGGATTCCCTTGACGACCAGAACGTCCACGTAGCTGGTTATCAATACGACGGGATTCATGTCTCTCTGTACCAATTACCGCTAACCCGCCAATTTCTAAAACACCTTCACCAGGTTTAATATCGGTACCACGCCCCGCCATATTTGTGGCAATCGTTACAGCACCCTTTGTACCAGCATTTGCAATAATTTCTGCCTCACGTTCATGGTTTTTCGCATTCAGTACATTATGAGGGATTTTATGTTTATCAAGCAATTGCGAAATAATTTCAGATGTTTCAATCGCAACCGTACCAACAAGAACAGGCTGTCCTGCCTTATGGCGCTCTGCAATATCAGCCGCCACCGCTTTATATTTCCCTTCCATAGAAGCAAAAATTAAATCTGGACGGTCATCACGAGCAATTGGCTTATTCGTAGGAATCGCAATAACGCTCATATTGTAAATATTGCGGAACTCTTCTTCCTCAGTTTTCGCTGTACCTGTCATTCCCGCAAGCTTTTGGTACATACGGAAATAGTTTTGGAATGTAATGGTAGCCATTGTCATTGATTCATTTTGAATCTCAACGCCTTCTTTTGCTTCAATAGCTTGGTGGAGGCCATCCGAATATCGGCGCCCCTTCATTAAACGACCAGTAAAGCCGTCAACAATCACAATTTCGCCATCTTGGACAACATAATCGACATCATTATGCATACTCACATGTGCCTTTAACGATTGGTTAATCGCATGATTTAAGCGGACATGTGTTAAATCAAATAAATTGTCAATGCCGAATGCTTTCTCCGCCTTTTCCACACCAGCATCTGTTAATGTAACACCTTTTGTTGACTCTTCGTATGTGTAATCTGTTTCTGCACTTAACATACGTACAAACGCATTAGACTGTTTATACAACTGTGCTGATTTCCCAGCCTGACCGGAAATGATTAATGGCGTACGTGCCTCATCAATTAAAATCGAGTCAACCTCATCGATGACAGCATAGTGAAGTGGGCGTTGAACACGCTCCTCTTTATAAAGCACCATATTATCACGCAAATAGTCAAATCCTAATTCATTGTTTGTGCTATAAGTGATATCCGCTTCATAGGCCGCACGCTTCTCTTCTTTTGACAAGCTATTTAAATTTAAACCTACTGTAAGACCTAAGAAATTATACAGTTGTCCCATCTCAGCAGCGTCACGACTAGCCAAATATTCATTGACTGTGACAACATGCACACCTTTACCAGTAATCGCATTTAAATAAACCGCCATCGTAGCTGTTAACGTTTTACCTTCACCGGTCTTCATCTCTGAAATGTTACCTTCATCAAGGGAAGCAGCCCCCATGATTTGGACACGGAACGGATACATCTCTAACACACGTTTCGACGCTTCGCGACAAACAGCAAAAGCCTCCGCACGAATAGACTCTAACTGCTCCCCATCCGCATAACGCTTTTTAAACTCTTCTGTTTTCGCTTGTAATTGTTCATCTGAAAGCTGTTCCATTTGAGAAGCGAATCCCTCAACCTGGTCAGCGATTTTTTCTAATTTTTTTAACTCACGTTTATTGAAATCAAATAATTTATTTAATAGGTTTGCCATGAATGTTTTTCACTTCCTATATAGATTCAACTTTCATTTTACCATTGTGTAACAGTTTCATGCAAACAGTCACCCTACTTGCATGAGAAAGTCATACAAAAAAGACTCTCGCCATCGCGAGAGCCTTTGTCATCATGAAGTTTAAGTTGTTTCAATTAAGCCATATTTTCCGTCTTTACGTTTATACACAATATTTGTGCCGTTTGATTCAGCATCTGTAAAGACATAGAAATCATGCCCTAACATATTCATTTGTAATACAGCCTCTTCCTGATCCATCGGTTTTAAATCAAATTGCTTAGTACGTACAATGGAGTATTCTTCTTCATCCAAAGTCGTATCAGCGACTGCTTGAGTAGTAGCAAAATAAAGGCCTGCCCCTTCACGCTCACGGAATTTACGGTTTACTTTCGTTTTATGCTTACGAATCTGACGCTCTAATTTATCAACAATGAGATCAACCGCAGCATACATATCATTATGACGCTCTTCAGCACGAAGAGTTAAGTTCTTCATTGGGATTGTAACTTCCACTTTTGTTTGCTTGTCATTATAAACCTTTAAATTTACGTTAGCATTGGCGTTAACATCTTCGTTAAAATAACGTTCAACTTTTTCGATTTTATTCTCAACATACTCTCGAATAGCTGGAGTTACCTCAATATTTTCACCACGAATGTTAAAGTTTAACATGTAAACTCCTCCTTTATAACTGCTATACTATCTATTTCTACACAAGTGTGTGAAATTCCTCTAAAATAATTCTTTATTTTACAAAAAACTTTTATAAAATTAATATTGGCTTTGCTTTTTTGCTTCTGCCGCTTCTTTTTTGCGTCGTAGCTTTAATTCATCTACAATCAACTCTTCAACACGACCTTGATCATTAAAATAAACACCATATTGCTTACCACTACCAAATGGACGACTCCAAATCACTTCACCATAAGCCCGTACCTCTTGCGTATCAAGCACAAAATGGATATCTAATGGTGGGGGATTCACACCTAAATCCACTTCCGTATACATCTTTAACCCACGCGGACTAATATCCAGCAATTCAGCCATTGCCGTCTGCCCATGATTAACTCGCCCATTTTCATAAACAGCAAAAGTTATTTGAACAGGCTCCTCAAATTTAAATCGGAAACCTTCTTGACGCTTAAAAATCATATTCCCACCCCAGTATATTGTTAAACATTTATATTGCTTTGATTATGACACGATGCCCATCTTACAGCTAGGGGAATAAGTAACATATTTTACCGTTGAACAGCCTATTTTATGACTATTTAGTGATAATTTCTAACAGATGATTCTGTCTTAAAGAAAAGAGACCATCTTGGTGGATGGTCTCTAATAGTGTCTAAATTTGTCCGCTGTTTCCCTGACCAAATTGCTGTTGTCGATTAATGCGAATAACTTCCTTCCACGTATCGCGGAATTCCGTCACTAATCCTTCTACTTCTTCAATAATGGCTACATCATTTTGAATGTTTGCCTCGACTAGACGATGATTCATATATTCGTAAAGAGGTAGCATTTGTTTCGAAATCTCAATATCCATATTAAGCGTTGCCATTAATTCACTTATAATTGCCTGTGCCTTAATAAGATTTGTATTTTTTTCTTGGATATTTTTTTCTTGAATAGCTTGTTTCGCCTTATTCAAGAATTTTAAACATCCATTATAAAGCATTAACGTCAGCTCTCCTGGAGAAGCAGTGGTTACACTATTTTGTTTGTACGCATTTTGTGCTGTTAAATTTGCTGCCAATAAAGGACAACTCCTTTGAAAGGTTACTTATTTACTAGTTTAAACCATTTTCCGAAGAAAAGCTATTTGATCAATTACGCCCAAGCGTAATTGTGTCGGGATTTTGAATTGTGATAGCACAATTCACTTCTTTTAAAAATCCTTGACATACGCCTGGGCCTTATCTTCATTCAGCTTGCGGCTTCCACCACACTGAATGAAGATAAAAGTTCAATTCTTTTTGTCGTAATACATTCCGTCCATCACACGAACATTGGAGTAAGGGTTGAAATATTGCTGTTCACTTTTTTTTGTTTTTTGTAGGTTTGCCATGTCTTGTTTAACTGCATCCATAACAGCTGCTAATCGTTGTTTTATGCCCTTATCTAACTCTAACAGAGTACGATGAATACGATTTTGTTCATCGAATTGAAAACCTTCTTGTTTCAAGCCTTTAATAATTGTTTCACGCTTGTCCAACATGGTATTAATTGTTTCAATATATTCGTCACGTTCTTCACCATTTGGAATGTCACCTAAATGCTTAAATAGATTAGCGGACACCTGTAATAGTTGATCTGTTTGATACATTATACTCTCCTATCTAATAAAGAAATCCTTAGCCCTGCATGAACATGCTTGATTGTTGATTTGCTTTATTAATAGCTTGCTCCATTGCTGTGAATTGTTTCCAGTATCGTGCTTCTATATCCTCTAGTTTTCTTTTCCAAGTACTGATTCGACTTTCTGTATCCACTAAATTTTTTCCAATTGCATATTGAGCGTCGGTCATCGTAGAGCGGCCTGCTTTTTTTTCAATAGTAATTTCAAAAGTTTTCATCGATCCACGAAGTTTATCTAAATAACCGCGTGTATCGACTGTTTTTCCGTCTACGACATCATCCTTTTTACCTTCACTATTTTTAAAGAGTTTTTCAACTGCATCAGGATCTTCTTCCAATACTTTTCGTAATTTTGCTTCATCAATTTCTAAAGTACCGCCATCATTATAATTTTTTGATGTTGTAATCCCAATACTAAAGAGGGAATTATATTTTGAGTCAATACCAGGATTTGATTGGTATACTAAAGAACGCATACCTGCAAGCCCTTCACGAATAAGAGTGTCACCTCTTAATAACCCACTTTTCGCTTTTTCTTCCCAAAGCTTAATCTCACTTTCTGACATCTCTTCTCTTTGTTCACTAGTCAACGGTGTATAATCACGATATTTTGTTTCTTTCGTTTGATCATTTAAATCTTTGATAAAACCGTTATAAGTAGTGACAAATTCCTTAATTTTAGCCATGATGTCATCCACATCTGTTGTGGAAGTCATAGTGACCGCTTGTGCTTGTGGAGCAGCATTTACTTTATCCTCGTCAACTACTTTACCGCCACTACCATCATCCTTTAAAATACCTGCTGCAGTTGCATCTGCTGTTGCTGCTTTTTCGGTATTAGTGGCCTCTGTTAAACGAGTTTGAGCTGCTTTTTCTTCAGCAACTGCAGTTAAATACTCGGAGCGCTTAATATTTTGATCGGCTAAATCATAAAATTGACCTTTTTTTTCTGGTGATAAGCTATTCCAAATCTCTTTTTGTTTTTCTGTTAAATCCTCAACCTTTTTAGTACCTTCTTGCAACTCTTTAATTAACGCATCGCCTAACTGACTATACTTTTGTTTGAAATCGTCAGCCTGAGCTTTTTCTTGATAAGTTTTTAAAGTTGCTGAATCTGTTGCTATTAAATTAGTTAAATCATCTTTACTTAAAGATTTTAGCGCATCTTTGACTTCCTTTGTAAACTCCGGATTATCATCTATATCTTTATGAATTTTTTCAATTGAATCACTGCTGTTATATGAGAAACGTTTTAATGCATCAATGGCATTTTGATCAAAATCTTTTAATTTTACACCATATTTTTCGTATTCCGCTTGAGCTTTAAAATCTGTAAGCTGATCTTTGTTTGTAAATAAAACATCTAGGGCGCTATTTGATAAACCTTTTAATTTTGCTTTACTTTCATCACTTAAAGTACTTCCATCAATATTGTCTTTGATTCCTTGTACGGATGTCTGGTTTTTAATGAAATCTATTTCATCTGTTGATAAATTTCTCCATGCATCATTTCCTAGTTTGTTATATTGCACTTGTTGTGACAAAGATAAAGTATTACCAAAAGCGTTTTTATACGCAGTTTCATGGTTAGCGGTATAACTATTAATATCACTAGCACCATAAGCATTTTGTTTTGTAATAAGATTTGCTTGCTTATTTGCTAAATTGGTAGTAGCATTTTTTAATTCTTCCACAGCAGCCTTATATTTATCTGCAATCGTTTGGAGGCCATTAAATGTATCTTTTAGCGTTACATTATAGCCTGAAATAGTAAATGTATTTGTTGTTCTTTCTGTAGCTATGCCATTTACAGTGAAAATAGCATTTTTTCCTTCTGTATTTTGAACTTTATTAGGATCAGCAAACCCTAACTTGTTGAAAATATCTAAACCACCTACAACTTTGATTTCATCATCACCTTTAACATCACCAGTGTTTTTGGCAGTAAAGGAGAATCGACCATTTTCAAATACAGCACTTATTCCTGCATTACTAGAATTCACTTTACTAATAAATTGATCAACTGTCATATCAGAAGTAATTTCAATCTTTGTTGCTTCACTTGCTAATTTGCCGTTGGTTTGGATGGCTTTAAATTCTATAGTTCCTGTTGATGCAAAATCGGATATTTTCGTAGTTCCTACAGCATTAACCTGGTCACCAACTTTACGAGCTGCTGTAGCTAATTGAGAAACACCCTCAATTGACAGTGTTCCCGCAGCACTTCCTGTTGCAGTTGCAGTTACTAAGTTAGAATTGGAACTAGCTGCTGTTTTAGAAAGAAAGCTTTTTAACACTAGATTATCTGCAATGTAAGTATCGAATGTTTTTAATTTTGTATTAACACTGCGATAAGCGTCACGTTGCCATTCGTATGTTTGTTTCTTTTGATATAATTTGTTTAATGGTGCTTTTTCCGCATTCATTAATTTTTTTACCAGTGCATCTATATCCATTCCTGAAGCTAAACCGCCGATTCTATTTACCATTATATTTCCTCCTAAATATTCTTATATTTTTTCGTCCACGATCATTCCTAATAACTTTTGCATCTCATAATATGCATCTAAAAGTTTTTTGGGAGGGATCTCTTTTACGACTTCTTCTGTTTGGGTATCAACAACTTGTACAAAATATCGATCTAAACCGTCATGTAACACAAATTTAGAAGCATTATGATTGATTTGTAAAAATTCATTTACAGTGTCTACTGCATGTTGCAGCTTCTCTTTAGATATTTCTTGTACGTCAGCAGTAGGTAGATTTTCTACTTGTGATTGCGTTACTAATTGAGCTTTACTAGTAGTCGTCATCGTAGTTTCCTCTTTTACTGTTTTCTTCGCAACAGTAGACGACGCTGCAGTTCCTACATCTGTAGATTGTCCTTGAGCTGCAATACGCATAATATGTAACCTCCTAAACTTTTCTTATTCTTATATTTAATATCGGAAGTTTTTAGGAATGTTTGACTCTTTCTACTGAAGTACTTTGATTTGTTTGTATACTTCAAAGAATGGCCTCTCGTTCAAATAATTCTTTCTTGAACAAGAGGCCATCTATTCTATCCTATTTAATTTTAAATTATCTCACTGTATTTTTATTTTACGACTGTAATTTTATTGCTCTTTGAATAGTTATATCTACATATTTCTCTAATTTATCAATAAATTGTACTGATACATCTTCTAATGTATTTAAGTCTAATAATTGCGCTTCATAATGTTCTAAATCAACTAATCCATTGTCAGTTACATTAGATTTAGTCTTAAATCTAAAAATATGTTCAGCATCTGTAATAGCAACTAGATAAGGTTGATTAGGGTGTATTGTTTCCGTTGTGGCTGTACCACGCCCGTTACCTCCAAAATCTTTTAATACAACACCTTCATTACTATCTAACTTAATGTCAGCAAGTTTAGCAATTGTAGGGTAAATATCAAGAATTGAACATAATTCATTACTAATTTTCCCTTCAACTTTTCCACCTGCCAACATAAATGGGACCTTACGTCTTGGTTCATGTAAGAGAAAGTCGTCTTCTTTTAAATAAGTTTGTCCATGATCAGCTACTAAAGCGACAATAATATTTTCTTTGCCAAAACTTGATTCAAGGTAACTATATAATGAGGATAAATGTAAATCTACTCGCTTTAATTCTGATTCGTACTTTTTAATTTTATTTGGGTCATAAGGAGATAATACAGATGTAGCACCAAGATTTTTATTTTGTCTATATTTTGCTGACACATTTACCTGACTCATTAAATCATTATTAATTTCATCAGCTACATCATGTAAATCCATTAAGCTTATCCATAAAAAATGATTGTTATTTTTGAATGTCTCTAAGTGTTCGATTGCTTCCGCAACAACTTCTCCAGCTGTAAAGCCGCCTGTATAGTTTTGATATAAGATTCTATCCATCCCCTCTAAATAACCATAAGTAGGTGTAACCCGCCAGTCATTATTTATTTGGGTAGTCATATATCCATTCTTTTGAAAATCCTTAGTAAATAAATGATTATGTTTATTTAACTCAAAATGATTTGAAGGATGGTAAAGGCCGTGCTGTAAGGTAGTCTTGCCGGTATATATGCTTGCAACACTTGGTAATGTCCAATCTCCTGTTGTATAGCAATTATTATTTATATAACCATTTGAGAAAAAATTATATGTATGTGGCATTAAATCATTTAACTTTTCTTCTATTACACTATTTGCTAATCCATCTACAAAAATAGTTATTATAACTTGCGCAGATTTTAATTTAGGCTTCAAATTAACTGGTTTAGCAACAAAAAAGAGTTTACTAGACGTTACTTTATATTTACCAACATCCGCAAATGTAAAATAATTAAATTGGTTAGTCCTTAACACATTTTTAGGAAAACAAAAATTAATTTTCGGGCCTTCCACTAAAATATCATCATATTCTTCAAACAATGCTACTGGTAATGTTGTTTCATTATTAATTTCAAATGAAAATGAATCAGTAGCTTTCCCTTGTAACAATTCAGTTTTAAAATAGTAACGTGAATTTATATCTATATCCTTGACGTCCATTGATTTATACATTTCCGTAAAGTATTCATTGTCAGAAGAATCTTTTACAATTTTTTTAATAAGACTTTGATTAAAGCGATTAACTGGATACGTTCTCTCGTCTCCTTCATGAAGAATCATTTGTGTATAATTTAAAATTGAATGTAGCTGTTCAGGTATTAATGTAGAATCATTTTTTATTATTTTTATTATTTTATTAAGTTGATTTGCTACTTCTTCACTATCTTCGTCACAACTCGCTAACTTTAAACATCGTGCAAATAACCATAAGCTATGGATTTGTTCTCCAATTGCACTCTTTAAAGTTGCCAAATTATAAAAGATTTCAAATGAAAATGGGAACTCCTTTATTGCCTCCTCTAATAAGGTTATTCCTTGTTGATACTCATGTATTAAATAGTAGTAATTGGAAAATAAGGAATAATAAGCTTCATTTCTTATAATTATTTTATCTAATTTTTCTTTAGCTTCTGTAAATTGACCTTCATTTAAGAGATACGTAATTTCTTCCTCAAGCTTTTTAATAGCAGTTATTTTAACATCTTTCAAAAATATCACTCTTTCAATATTAAAATATTATTAGTATTATTTAAAGAATGCAGTTAAAATCACTCATCTAGTTCTTTTTAATAGCCATTCTTGCTAAAAATGGGTTTTCATTTTTATAAATTGAAAGTCCTCTACCTTTTGAAAATTCTTGAATTGAAAACCCTAGATTTATTAATTTGGTAATTAGCAAATCTGTATCTATATATCTTCTATAATGATTATCAAAAACTTTGTCTAATTCTTCATCTTCTTTTGTTCGAAACTCCGAAACTATTTCACATGGAATTTGAATATTCTCGAGAATGCTTTCAAAAATCAAATTTTCTGTTTCATCTGTAATTGCATGTAAGAAAAACCTAGTATAAAATAAAATATCCTTTTCTTGCGACATTGAAATTTCATTTAATTTAACCATTAATTTTTGAACTTCATTCTCATTACTTAAATCAACACAGTCGAAATGCACTTTATTATTTGTATTCAAATATTTTTTCAACGTGATGTTATTATTTTTTATTACTTCTTCTGATCCATCAATACCGATTACTTCAAAACCATTTTTTGCAAAATAAAAAGTATCATTCCCAGTACCACATCCTAAATCAATTAGAATTGTGTTTTTTATCATTCGTTCTTTTTTTCTAAAAATAAACTCACTAAAAGTTGATGATTCTGTTAAATTCACTCGTTTTTTATAAAATTTTTCCCAATACTGTTTATTTATATAATTCATAAAAAATTCTCCATTCTTTTTTTTTTTCGTATTTTCACCTCTTCTTCTCTTATTTCAAACTATCCAAATATTTATATTTTTTGAAAATTTGTTTATTTTCATTAATTTGAATTAAGCCGTTTATGTATAAAAAAACGATACTTAATTACTAATCATCACAAACATATGTCCCATTGTAGTATAGCCAGAATCCTCCATACCTTTACGAACGCCTTGAAGATAAGAAGAATTATGTTCAATTGCTTTTGCAAGTTGTTGTATACATTCAATAGCCATTTCTTGCGTTAAATTTTGTTCGTTTGAAGCCATTCCAATCATATGTAATTTAATAAGTGTAAAGTGAATAACAAGCATCATATAGCTCTCAAACATTGAATTGTAATTAAACGGAAATAGGTTTTTAAATATATAGTTGACAATATAATTTTCAAGTATATAACCCTGCTTTTCCATGAATGGTTCATAATAATCTAGATAGCTTTGATTATATTTAGCAATCGATTTATCCATGTCCTGTACTTCTTGATTGTCATCTTCATCTAATAATAATCCTTCTAATAGTTGAGATAGAATAGATAAATATTTTTCCGATGACACACCTCCAGCAGACATACGATAACGTATTAAATCTCGAGCTAAATTTAGTTGAAAAATCAAGTTCCCTTCAATATTTTTTAAGGATTCAATGAATTCTTCATTATCTAAGCGATTTAAATAATCTTCCATTATTTCAGGTAATTTTTTTTCTAATTCAGTTTGATTTAATTGCTCAATTTTTTGTATAAACAGACCCAAAATAATTAATCGGATTTCTATAGGTTGTTTACGACTCTGCATTAGTTGAATAGTAAAAACTCTTAAATCCCAAAATAAAGGATGCTTATTTAAATTAATTTCACCACTTATTAATCCTCGAGTATCTTTAGGCTCCTCTGTCTCAATAAAACCTAAACCTTCTTCACGTAATAGAACAACTCTTGCTGCCTCAGGGCAAGATAATGTTAAACTTTTTTCTACAATGGAACCTACTTGTGTAAATTGTCTTGGATAAGTAGCACAAGTATTACATAAAAACTGTTCTCCCAATTCTTTATGAATACTACATAGGCCATCCTCCAACATCATATGACAGTTCTTATTTTCGTCTAAAAGTAATTTTGCGTAACTCGAATCATCCTGTTGATTTCGATTACGTTTTACATAGCGTTGTAACTTCTCACTTATTTCTGGATGTTTTACTTTACGATAATTTTGATAAGTCTTTTTATCTACTGTAATATTCCACCCTGCACAACAAGTATCCTCACAAGCACCACCAATACAACTAAACTCTTCAAAATACTCTGGTATTAAAATTGGTCTCATATTTGCACATCCTAATTTTTTCTCATTTTAATAAATACTTTACATTAGAGTTTCCGTATAAAGATATTCACAAATCTTAAAATCTTCTTCTGTATCTATGTCGAATGATCTCTCAATTGGCATAACATAAGCTATAGTTTCATCTGTAATAAAGTTTCTCGTTTGTTTTAAAAGATTAATATTTGCTAAATAGATTGCTCCATTTAAAGTATATACTTTTGGCAAATCTTGACGTCTTGTTATTAAAGATTGTTGTTTCAATAATGGTTGCATTTTAGCACAATTATCTAATGTATACATCCAATATGGGGATTGCTCTACCTCACATACACTAACGCAAAATTTGGCTTTTTCTTGTAAAAAATACTCTATACATCCATCTATATCTTCAACTAAACGCAGGGGAGATGTTGGTTGTAATACAACAACATAATCATAGTCAGCAAAATGTTCTAATGCATGTAGAACTGGCTCAATTCCAGCAGTATTATCTTCTGCTAGATTAGCAGGTCTTACAAAAGGAACATATGGACCAAATTTTTGAGCAATCTGTAAGATTTCTTTATCTTCTGAAGAAACTATGACTCTATCAATATATTTGGACTTATTTGCTTCTTCAATTGTCCATGCAATTAACGGTTTCCCTGCTAACTCTTTAATATTTTTCCGTGGCACACTTTTTGAACCTCCGCGTGCAGGGATAATTGCTAAAACTTTAGGCTTCATTTAAAAGCTCCTTAACCTCATTATTTGCTTTATTAAAATCATCAATTTGCCCAATATCTAACCAATATTCTCTAATTGGGAAAACAGATGTTTTACTATTTTTTTCTATTAATTTTTCAAACAGGGAAGGCATATCATAAAACTCATCCTGTGGAATATAGTCAAGTACATCAGGATTTAATAAGTAAATTCCGGCATTAACAAAGCTACGATGAATCGGTTTTTCTTTAATTGTCACCAAATCGGTACCGTTTGTTTCAATAACTCCAAAAGGGATTTGATATTCAAATTCCCTTACACACATTGTTGCTACTGATTCATGCTCCATATGGAATTGCATTAGTTGATCGAAATTAATTTGTGTGAGCAAATCTCCATTCATCACAAAAAATGGTTTCGTAGGCCTTTTTTTTAATAATGAAAGTGCTCCAGCAGTCCCCATTTTCTTGTCTTCCTCGATATACTCAATCGTTACATCAAATGCTTCCCCATTTTGAAAATAGTCCTGGATTACCTCTTTTTTGTAATTAACAGAAAAAATAAAATTAGTATAGCCATATTGCTTGAAACCTTCTATTATTGTTTCTAAAATCGGCTTATTTCCCACTCTAAGCATTGGTTTTGGTGTATCGTTTGTTAATGGTCGCAACCTTGTACCTAATCCGCCAAGCATTAATACAACCGTGTTTTTATTTAATGTAGTTTCAATATTGTCCGCAAAAAGTATATTGATAATTCTATTATTCTCATCTACTATAGGTAACTGCTTAAGCATTTTTGATTTCATTAATTGCTTATATTTATGATACCTTTGACCACTTTTTGCAGTTATTGGATTTGGGTTCATAATAGATGTAATTTTCACATCAAGACCTTCACCTCGCAAAATGCCACGGCGAATATCTCCATCTGTGACAGTTCCAAGCAAATGTTGTTCTTCATCTACAACTACTGCAAATTGCAAAGAAGAATTATCAATAATTTTCATAGTTTCTAGTAAAGTATGATTTTGATCAACTAGCGTTTTTTGCCATTTTTTCATATAGTTACACTTCCTTTGCAGGTACGCCAACTGCTTTTACGCCATTTACAAAATTACTAACCACAACAGCCCCTGCACCAATTAAACAATTTGATCCTATATGAATGCCTTGAATAATTGTTGCCCCTGTTCCGACATGTGTTCCTTTTTCTATATGGACACTGCCTGATATTTTTGTGCCTGGCGCAATATGTATATGGGAACCTATTTGACAATCATGATCAATCAGCGCACCGGTGTTTATAATACTATTATCGGCAACTATTGTATTCGTTTGAATAATAGTACCAGCCATTATTTGAACACCTTGTCCTAATTGGACGGAAGGAGCAATAATGGCTGAAGGATGGATGACAGATTTAAATTGATACGTTTTTTGCGTAAATTTATTAAAGATTTTTTCTCGCAATGGGGACGGTTTAATTGTTCCTATGGCGAGTACTAGTTCAATGTCTGCTGGATTATATTGTTCTATTACCTCATCAGATCCTAAATAAGTTAAACCAAAAGCATTCTCTTCTGTAGTCGGTGCAGTAAATCCAATAATTGTTTCCTTCTGTGATAATAACATTTCAGTTAATACGGAGGCATGTCCACCATTTCCAATCATAATAATCAGCTTATTCATCAATTAGCTCATCCTCTTCATATGATTTTGAAGCAATTTCACCGATAAGAGACCAGTATTTAGAAGGTTGCATACCATCTCCAGGTCTTTTTACAGTTAAATTATCAGTAGTAAATACCTCACCTACATTTATAGGAGTTTTAGCAATAAGGCTTTTTCTGACAGGAATCCTATTTTTAATCTCTACAGAGTTAGGTCTTTTAATTCCATCTCCCAGTGCCAGCTCTACATCTCTAATTCCTTTTATCATGGACTTTAACTCTCCTGGATTTAAGGATGCAATATGATCAGGCCCTTCTAGTGTTTTATCTAAAGTAAAGTGCTTTTCTATCACTTTTGCGCCCAAGCTAACAGCTGCAATGGGTATATTAATACCTTCTGAGTGGTCTGATAACCCAATTGATAAGTTGAAACTCTTCTGCATTTCAGTCATTGCATTTAAATTAATAGAGTCCATTGGGGCTGGATATTGTGTAGTACAGTGTAATAATGTGACATATTTATTTAGCGCTTCTTTTGCTTCCGTCGTAGCATAAAAGCTGTATACCTGCTTAATCGTAACAGGTTCCATAGATTTCACTAAACCATAAGCTATAAATGCTAATGCCTCATGAATCTCTTCGACAGTTGCCATTCCAGTAGATAAAATTATTGGTTTTTGTTTTGTCGCTATATAATGAATAAATGGTGCGTTCGTTAATTCGCCTGAAGGAATTTTAGCTGTGGCAATTGCAATTTCATCTAGTAAAAAATCGACACTTTCAAAGTCAAAAGGTGTCGATAGAAATTCTATTTGCTCTGATTGACAAAACGATTGCAATTCAATAAATTCATCATAAGTTAATTCTAGCTTTTTCAACATCGCAAATTGAGATGAAGCCTCACCTAAATTTGCGACTTGATATGCAGCTTGCTGCGCTTGCTTTGTTACTAAGTTTTCAGCTTTAAACGTTTGAAATTTTACCGCGTCAGCTCCTGCTTCTTTTGCGACCATCACTAGCTCTTTTGCCATTTTTAATGACCCATTATGATTGACACCTGCTTCAGCGATGATATATGTTTTATTGTTCATAAATCATAAAACCCCTTTTGAATAGAAAATGAAGGTAAGCTGCGTAATACTGTCATTATTTTTTCCGATACTTTGCCATCGCCAAATAAATGTTCATATTTATCGCTAAACTTTCTAGCCTTTTCAATAGTATGATAAATATTTCCAGCATCCATCTTTGTATTAAATACTGAATTGGGATGCTCTCGTCCTTCTTGACGGTTTCCACAATTTACAGTAGGTGTCTCTAAATAAGGGACTTCAATTAATCCACTCGAAGAATTCCCAATGACAACCTCAGCATTCTTTACTGCACTTAAATACTTTAATTGACCAAGTGAATCAAATATTTTAGCATTACTATGTTTTAATATGAATTGTTGAATAGCCTCATTAATTAACCTTCCTCCATTATCAGCATTCGATTTTGTAAACACCAAATTAATATCGGAATAATTTTCCAAAGATTTTAACAATTCGTAGATCCCATTAATATGACCATTCGTTTCAGGATGATAAGTTATTAAAAACATAGGTTGTTGCTCATCCAGTTGAAGTTTTTGAAATAGTTCCTGACGCGTCAGCAGATTTAAATTTACAATATTTTCTATACCAAGAGCACCGACATTAAAGACACGTTCTGGAGATTCACCTAATTGAATAACACGTTTGCGGTGAGATTCTGTACTTGTAAAGTGCCAGGTAGCCATTTTTGTAATGGAATGACGAATTGCATCATCATACGCACCAAAAGTACATTCTCCTCCATGTATATGGGCAATCGGTATTTGCATAATAAGTGCTGTTTGAGCAGCAGCTAGCATTTCAAATCGATCACCTAAAATGATAAGTAAATCTGGTTGTAAACGGTTAAAAGCGTCTGCGAAACTAATTGCGGCAAGTCCAATTGATTTCACAATGCCAGTGGAAGAGTCCGCAGATAACAGAATTTCTATCTTTTCATCAATGAAAAAACCATCATTCTCAATCTCTTTATATGTACTTCCAAACTCTGGCGATAAGTGCATACCCGTTACAACCATCTGTAAATCAATTGCTTCATCTCGTCGTATCTTATTAGCAATATTTGACAGTAAACCGTATTCGGCTCTCGTACCAGTCACAATACAAATTTTACGTTTCATCGTGATCCCTCACTGATTGGTGTGCTAGGAATATTGACAACTCTTCTATTCAACTGTTCTGTCACATTTAAATCTGATTTCGGACAGTTTTGATAAATTGCTAAATGGTGCATCGGTGTCCAAATCGGACGGCTCATTACACCTTGCTCATTTAAAAAGCTTAATACCTCATCACGATTAATCTGCTCATCAAGGAGAATAGTCTGTAACCAATAATTGCTTCTAGTATTTTCAGGCTCTTTAAATAAATGCACGCCCTCTAAATTACTTAACCATTGCACATAGTGTTTGGTTAAATTGCGTTTTTGTTGAATAAACGTTGGCATTTTTTCTAATTGCGCGCAACCTAGCGCTGCATTTAAATTCGGCATGCGGTAATTAAATCCGATTTCATCGTGCTCATACGCCCACCGATGTGGGATTTTAGCAGTCGTTGTTAAATGTTTTGCATAGTCAGCTATCGCATCGTCATCTGTCACAATCGCACCGCCACCGCCAGTTGTCATTATTTTATTGCCGTTAAAGCTGATGGCACTTACTTTTCCAAAGCTACCTGTATGTTTTCCTTTATAATAAGTACCCAATGATTCTGCTGCATCTTCAACAAGCGTCACATTATACATATCACATACTTTTAGTAAACCTTCTATATCAACCGCATGACCGAATGTGTGCATTGGTACAAGCGCAGAAATACGTCTTCCTGTGTCTCTATTATAAAGCTGGTTGTTTTCTGTTGTTCCAATTTGCTCTAGGTAGATTTTTAATTTATCTGCATCAACACCTAAAGTATGAAAGGAAACATCTATAAAGTGAGGTACTGCACCCAAATAAGACACGGCATTGGCTGTTGCAATAAAAGTAAGAGAAGGCATTAATACTTCGTCTTCCGCCTTTACGCCTGCAATTTTTAATGCAATATGTAATGCAGCTGTACCATTTACAACAGCAACAGCACGTTTAACGCCCACAAAATTTGCAAGGTCTTTCTCTAAACGATTCACATAAGCTCCAACTGAGGAAACCCAACCTGTTTTGATACAATCCGTCACATATTCAACTTCTTTTTCATTAAATGTTGGCTCATGTAAAGGCACAAACTCTTTACCGTAAAACTGTTTTACATTATTCGCAAATTCCGACCATTGAGTATTCATATATTGTAAACATCTGCCTTATATTGAGATAAGTTTTTAGGATTTGTAAACCATTCTATTGTTTCTTCAAGACCTCTATGGAAGCCCTCTTTACCACCATATTGTGGTTCCCATCCAAGTAGTTCCTTCGCCTTTTTGTTTTCAGCCCAAAGACGCTCGACTTCACTTTTTTCAGGACGTAGGCGGTGCTCATCCGTTTCGATTGTTAAATCTACACCCATAATATCTGCAATCATTTGTGCAGTTTCACCAATAGAAATTTCGTAATTTGATCCAATATTAATAACTTCCCCAATTGAATTAGTAGATTCCATAACAGAAATAAATCCGTTAACTGTATCTTTTACATAGTTAAAATCGCGTGTAGGGCTTACAGCACCAAGCTTAATGTTCTTTATGCCACTTGCCAGTTGGCTAATAATTGTCGGGATTACAGCACGAGCTGATTGGCGAGGCCCATATGTATTAAACGGACGAACAACCGATACTGGTGTATCAAATGAGCGGTAAAATGATAATGCCATTTGATCAGCGCCTATTTTTGATGCAGAATAAGGTGATTGCCCTTGTAACGGATGCTCTTCATCTATTGGAACATATAACGCTGTTCCGTATACTTCACTTGTAGAAGTATGAACTACCTTTTCTATACCTAACTCTTTCGCTGCTTGTACTACATTTAAAGTCCCTGTCACATTAGTATCTACGTAAGTTGCAGGAGAATGGTAAGAATACGGGATTGCAATTAACGCTGCTAAATTAAGAACATGCGTACAACCCTTCATAGCTTCTTTCACACCATAAGGATCACGAATATCTCCTGAAAACACATCCAACGATGATTTAATTTCTGATGAAGACTGATCTAACCAGCCCCATGAATTAAATGAATTGTAATAAACAAATGCACGAACATCATAGCCTTGTCGTACTAATGTTTCTGTTAAATGTGAGCCTATGAAGCCATCTGCTCCGGTTACTAAAATCTTTTTTTGCTTCACACTTATCCCTCTTCTTCTAAAAAATTATTGATTTTTCGCTATTAATTGTACAAATTCCTCTTCATTTATCAAAGGAACATTTTTTATTTTAGCTCCTTTAATAGCCGTGTTAAATACATTTACTTTTGTTTTATCCATTTTTTGATTATACCAATACCAAAACACTTGAAACATAGATGTTGTATGGATAGTACTTCCATCATTGGCCTCTATATTTCTTAAAAAAATATCATTAGAAGCATCTCTTCCCGAGGTAGAATCTACTGCATGTGTTTGATTACCTGCGAACCCCAAATCTTGACCAAATAACACTATAGTTTCATAACCTAAATATTCAAGTAAACTAAACGCTGTTGTTCCTACAGATCCACCTGTTTCAATTAGAGGTATATTCCGCTTCTTAGCCTCTTCCTCCGCTAATTGATACCCTTGTTGAAAAAGTATATATCTCTTGCTACCATGTTGAGCTACGGTTTTAGAGTTTGCAGTACATAAATAATACAACTCTCCCTCAAAATTTGAATCTTGAAACTGAGGTATAGTTTCATCATTAGCATCTGACAAGACTGCAGCTTTTGGTGTAATTCCATTTCCCAACATCTTTTTTAATACTGCTCCTACAACAAATATATCCACTTGATATTGGTACTTTTTTAGCCAATGTATTGTATCGTTCAGGGATGGCCCTGCGGCAACTAGACAACCAATACTACGCTGCTTTTTTACTTGAATAATTTCGTCAGCTAAATTCATATTACAAGTGAAATTTTCTTCCATTTTACTTGAATCTCTTTTAAGAGAAAGTTGATTTATTTTTATCGTTTCTAAAATTGAAAATAATGGATGCCTTTGGCCAATCCCCTTAATCCAAGCATTTGGAAGTAAAATTTGAACATTATCTTGTAGTTCTGTTTGATTCAAGTCATGAACTATATGTACATTTCCTTGATTCCACCAGTGATCAGTATTATGAGCTAAAAATAATTCGTATTCATGTTTATCAAAATAATATACCGTCACGGTTTTATTTTTACATTGGCTAACAAGAGCATTTAAATGATAGCCTAACCCTAAACCAATTAATACGTAACTTTTTGCTTCTGAATTAATCTCAGCATTTAACCAACGGAAAGCGTCTTCCTTTGGTCGGTATTTACTATAGATAAAGACTCCATTTAACTGTAATGTAGGTTCTCCATTTTTAGCTTTTTCTACTAGCCATTGCAACTTATTGTACCGTACCTTTTGCACTAACTACTTCTTCAAAAAAAGGTGCGATTTCGTATTCAAACATATCAGCAACTAATACATAATCTTGTTTTTCTAATCCTTCGTTTACTTCTATTAAAAACTCCTGTATTTGTCCAATATTTAATGCTGCGTGTGCTCCATTTTTCATCAAAAGATCACTTGCTTCAGAAAGCCAAAGTACACCTTCTGAAAAATCTTTAATTGCTATTAAAGCATTATTTAGTTTGTCCTCCCGTAAATAGTTAGCAATATATATAGCCCCATCAGGTATCTTCTTCACATAGTCATTATAACTTTCTATTAGTTCTTTAATCTCCATTGTTATTCCCCCATAAGCTTTTCAGCTTCTCTAATTGTATCTTGTGTATACTGAATAGATTGTTCAGTAGCCTTACATAGTCTGTCATATAACTCTCTATTCTGTTCAAACACACGTTGATATGTTTGTTCTGGAGTTTCTTCTCCTTTTGCCTCATAATTCGTCATAACATCTAATGTTATTGGATCATTAATACGCTCCATAACTACTTTTTTCATTAATTTTGCTACCTTAATATCTACTTCGTCTAACGTTTTTAAAATACTAGGAGCAAATTCTGTCGTTAAAGTATTTTTTTCTAACGCCTGTTGAGCCAACTTTAACTCTAAAATAATATTTTTATATATTCTAATCTCCTCTCTTGCACTACTTATATACTTGGCTAAATCCTTTTTGTTCTCTTTTGCATTATATAATTTCACTTCACAACTTCGATCTACAAATTGACGACAAAATTGTCCAAAGGATTTTTGCTGTATATTTACTATCTTCACCCCTCCCTCTGTACAATTGAAAATGGTATTAGGGTCTTCAATTTGTTTCATTATTTCCTCAAAGCTTTCCTTCATGGAAAATAATGAGTAATCTGTCATCACTTTATCACCATAGTAACCTTCTATTTCAAAGGCACCTTGAAAAGCTAGAAATGCACTATCAGCTGCTTTTAAATGCTTATTTCCCTCGGCATGAGTCTTACCCTCAGTATAAGCTAAATCCTGCCCTATTAAGGCTATTGGACCTGTAGATAGATAACGAGCAATACTTAATGCGAAGTTTGCTACCGATCCACCTCCTAAAATATTAGGTAATTCGATTCCAAGTGTCTTATTCACATGCTCCTTATACTTATTTTCCCTAGTATCTAGAAAAGCATATTGTCTATTTTTAAAATTTTGTTGTATTTTATAATGACTAGTCGAAGCATACATTAGCTCAGCTGACTTTACTTTTAAATCTTTAAAGTGAGACTCAAAATTTATTTCAGAGCCGTCAATTGTAATAATATAATCAGGTTCAATATTATGTGTCATTAAAGTATTTACAGTTGAACCTGCAGCAATTAATATAACATTTTTTCTAATACCCTTCAGCGTATTAAGTTGTTTAGTTAATGACGGCCCTCCAGATGCTACTACCACTGGGCAATCGTAAAACTTTTCCAATACTTTTAAAGAACCATTAATATATGTTGGTAGCATATTGCGAATACTATTTTCCTGCCAGGTAACACTTAAATCCCTAACGGTATTATTGTAAACCACATTTAAACTTTGAATATCTTTCACCTTTTTTAGAACATTCACATATAAAGAGGAGAAGATCTTATCATAGTTTGGAGCACAAATTACATTAATTTTTCTACTAAAAAAGCGTAGCTTTCCGTCAATTGCTTCTTGAATTTCATCTAAATTATTTCCAAATACAATATCATATTGTTTAGTATTATATTTATCAAAAGTAGTAATTGGTTCAATAAATAATATTTTTTCATTACTTATTTTTTCTTTTACTAACGCATTTGCAAGATAGCCTTTTCCATATCCAAAAATAACATTAATATATTGTTTATTAATTTCTTTCTTAATCAAACTTTCTGCTTCTCGTAGAGGATTATATTTACTATGCAATAAATATCCATTAACTTCAAACGTTTCATTGCCGTCTTTTGCAGTTATACTTTTTATATTTAGTAATTCCATAAATCTATCAATCACCTCACTTTGTATATCGGCATTCTTTTAAAAAAATAAAGAAGGCCCTCTCAATAAATAGAGAGAGCCTTCTTCTTAATCATTTAAAGATTATTGTAATAATTGTAGAACACCTTGTGGTTGTTGGTTAGCTTGAGCTAACATAGATTGAGCAGCTTGCATTAAGATGTTATTCTTAGTGAAGCCCATCATTTCTTTAGCCATATCTGTATCACGGATACGTGATTCAGCAGCTGTTAAGTTTTCAGAAGTAGCACCTAAGTTGTTGATTGTGTGCTCTAAACGGTTTTGTACCGCACCAAGTGCAGAACGTTGTGTAGATACTGTTTCTAGAGCTTTATTGATCGTAGAGATTGCTTTGTTAGCTACAGATTGTTTGTCAATCTTAACTCCACTTACACCAATACCTTTAGCACCCATATCTTTGATAGTTAAAGTAATGCTTTGGTCTTTGTTAGCACCAATATGGAATACTTTACCTTTAAAGCTGCTGTTTAATAATTTTTGAGTATTGAACTCTGTATCTGTTGAAATACGAGTAATCTCAGAAGTTAATGCATCTACTTCTTTTTGAAGTGCATCACGGTCTGTAGATACGTTTGTATCATTCGCAGATTGTACTGCTAATTCACGCATACGTTGTAGGATTGAGTGTGTTTCGTTAAGAGCACCCTCAGCAGTTTGGATTAAAGATACTGAATCTTGAGCGTTTTTAGTAGCCATATCAAGACCACGGATTTGTCCGCGCATTTTTTCAGAGATTGCTAAACCAGCAGCGTCATCGCCAGCACGGTTGATTTTGTAACCAGAAGATAACTTCTCAAGGTTTTTAGATGCTTGTGTGTTGTTGAAAGCTAGGTTACGGTGTGTGTTTAAAGCTGAAATGTTGTGTTGAATTCTCATTTGGAATTCCTCCTTGAATGTTTGTTTTGTTATTCCACATCCGTGTGGAATTTAGGAATAGGTAGTATGTATATACTTCCTGCCCCCTACAAACTATATATCGTATTTAGCTGGAAATGTTTAATAGTTTTTTAGAAATTTTTTTAATTTTTTTATGTAATAATTTTAAACAACTTATATCAATTATTTTTCTTCAATTGCTCTAAAAAGTTTGTTGTTGAAGAAAGAGCTTCTTTATTTTGAGCTTGTATTGCTTCAAAAACTTCCGAACGATGTACTTTTACCGTTTTTGGGGCAACAATACCTAGCTTAATTTGCTCGCCTTCTACGGCTAAAATCTTTATTTCAATTTGCTCACCAATCATGATCGACTCATCTTTTTTTCGCGAAAGGACTAGCATTATTTCGCACTTCCTTCCAATGGTTGCATTGGATAACGTAGAGGAAAGGCTTTATTGTCTTGGAGAACGATTTGCTTGCCTCGTTTTTTAGCAATATTTAAAATAACGGGTGCTAACAAGTTAATTGTAGAGTCTTGAAATGTCTCTTTCATTGTTACAATGGCGTATGCAAGAACATCTTCTTGTTTTTCAATTTGTAATTGCTCACGATCTTCTTCGCTAATATCAAAGCTATAATCTTTTTTGAATGCAAATGGATAGGCAACAACAAAGCCAATTTCAACATGTTGAACAGATTGAAGTAACGCGAGAGGTAAGTCTGCATCGATTGGAAGCAAAACGAACTTTCTTTCTTCCTCTAAACCTAATAAGCCATGTTCAAACGTCAAAATATCTTGATTGGCAATTTCAACTTCTCCTAAAAATTTAGTAGCAATTTTCATTTATAAACTCTCCTTTAAATGATGACATCTATGTCAACATCTGGTCTTTGTATCATTGTACCAGTTACTTTTCCTGGTGTGTATTCATGTATAGGTTTGTTCACTTTGGCGTCAATTACTGGTTCTCTTCGTTGAATATTGATATCCGTTGTACCTGGAGTGAAATTAATTTTGACGGATCCTACGGATGGTACAAATTTGACATTGAATTGTACACGATGTGGACCGTGGTTTTGCTGAGCGATATTTTGAATTACTGCACGCCCTTGATCTTTCCCTGAATTCTCCATAATTTGTCGTCCTTCTCTTGCTCTTCGTGCCATTCCTTTTAGCGCCTCTTGTTTCCCTTTTTCAGCATAATTTGCACTTGATTCTAAGGGACCGATCATTCCTATGTCTCTTCTTGCCTGTGAGGAGTCAATCTTTAAAACACTTCTCGTTGTATTTATATCTAAAATAGCGGCTGGCTGTTCAATATGCTGTGTCGCTTTTGGTTGTTCAATATACTGCTGAGGTTTACCAATATGAAGATCAATTTTGGCATCGATTGTACGAATTTGTATTTGTGGTAGCCTCACAATACTAGCTCTCCTTTCAAGAAAAGCGTTTGAACAAGGTGTCCAAACGCCTAAATGATATTAACGGATAAAATCCACTAATGTTTGCTGAATTATTTTAGAACCTACTGAAAGTGCAGCCTGATGAATAGATTCATGTGTTACCATTTCAGTAATGGCCTTTGCATAGTCAACAGACTCATTATCTCTCAATTGCTTTGTTACGTTAACCTCACGTACACCCAAACGATTTTCCATCATTTCTACACGATTTTGTCGTGCCCCGATGTCTGCCTGTGCTTCTAAAACTTTATTATGCATGGCTGTAATATCATCATTTGTAGTTGATGAGGATACTCCACCTAGCATGCTAGCAATTTCTTCACCTGTTTTGGTTGGATCGCCTAATAAATCCGAAATTTTCCCCATCATATCATCTATATTATTAAATAGATCTTTCCCTGGGGTATTCACAGAAAGCTGGATACCATCATATATTTCTACTTTTACACTCTCTTGATTAGTATTTGGGTTTATGGCACCTCCTATAAACAAAGGCTCGTTAGTTCTAGTTCCGCTAAATATGTAACTACCACCTATATTCGTATTCCCTACATCCTGTAATTGTTGGCGAATTTGGTCAATTTCTTTTTTTATTTTGTCGCGATCCTCTGATGTATTTGAATCAGTGGCTGCTTGAATAACTAATTCGCGAACTCGCTTCATTTGCTCGCCAACCTGGTTAAGAGATTCATCTGTCGAATCTAACCAGCTACTTGCCGTAATCGTGTTTCGAGTGTATTGCTCTACTTTAGCCAAATCACGACGATAGCCCATACCCTTTACTGCAATAACAGGATCATCAGATGGACGAGTGATTTTTGAACCCGAATTGATTTGATCTTGAAGCTTAGACATTTTACCATAGCTGATATTTAAATTGCGTAGCATGTTACTTGATAGCATAGATTGTGTTACACGCATCTTGTAAAAAACCTCCTTCTTGTCAGTTGGAGAAAGTTGTCTCCATTAATTACTCTTGATTTCTTTCTATCGTTATAATCCAACTCGGCCCATGCCGTTAATAATTTTATCCAATGTTTCATCGACAACCGTAATCATACGTGCATTTGCATTGTACGCCTGTTGGAAAGTAATCATATTTGTCATTTCTTCATCTAGCGAAACAGCACTTACAGAATCACGGCTTTTGGAAACCATAAGAAGCTGGGATTCAGAAGATGCCGCTAAACGTAATGCTTCTTCACCATCTACACCAACTTTACCGACAATCGCTTGATAGAATGACTGTAAGCTTGCGTTATCTATATCTGCATATAATTTATGCTGCATATTGGCAAGTTCATAAGCATTTTTACCATTTCCTTCTTCTGTCGGGTTAGCCGATGCTGCTAAAAGATTAGGATTTTTTAAGATATCCTCATTAACCTTAATTCCACCTGCACCTGTTCCTTCAAAGAAAACGCCACCTGGTTTCGAAGCATTGATGATGTTTCCATTCGCATCTTTTTCTTCAAGGGTATAACCTTTTGCATGCTGCGCATTGAATTCTTTAATAAATGCATTAGCCAGCTGATCTAATTTTTGTAAAGTTTCCGAGTAGTATCCTTTAATATCGCCGCCTGCACTTTGATACCCAAACGAATTAATGAGTGAAAGTAATTTCCCTTTTGATGCTTCAAAGTCTTGCTGTTTAATGGCCGTTTGTGTACTAGTGACAACACCTGCTTCGTGCGCATCTAGAGATTCCAATCCTGTTAATTGTAATTCAGAGAAAGAGTTTGTAATATCGTCGCCTGTCACCTTCGTGCCATTCGTACCCATTGCTGTAAATTGAGCAAAATCTTTACCGTTTACTAAATCTCTGACAACACCGTCTGCACCTTTAAATGTAATTTTTAAGCTGCCCTCTGCAACCTCTGATGCTAAACCACCAGAAGGAATACGTTCAATTGATACGGGGATATACTCATTTAATTTATCAACTAGAGTATCACGAACATCATATAAATCATTTGGTACATGTCCACTAGGTTCAACCTCTTGAATTTGTTTATTAACAGCAGCAATCTGTTTTAGGATGGTATTAATTTGAGTTGTCGAAACATTAAGCTCATTTCCAATATTACCCTGAATCATTTTCAATTGTTTATCAAGATAATTAAAGGATTCAGCTAAGTGCTCTGCACGACTAATAGCTACTTGACGTGAAGCTCCATCTGCAGGCTTAGTCCCCACATCTTCAAGTCCCTTCCAGAACTGTTCGAAAGCTTTATCTAAACCGAATTCTGAAGGTTCATTCATAACATCTTCCATTTGAGCAATGGCATTTGTTCTAGATTCCCAGTACCCTAATTTATTCGTCTCCTGACGATATTGGCGGTCAATAAATTCACTGCGAATACGTTGGATAGACCCCGCTTCCACCCCAGTACCAAGATGTCCTGGATAGGTTGGTTGGTTTAATCCAGCGGTTGGAAAACCAGGTGTTGCCTGCATATTTACTCGTTGGCGTGAGTAACCTAATGTGTTGGCGTTGGAAATATTATGTCCTGTTGTGTATAAAGCTGTTTGTTGTACGAAGAGGCCGCGTTTACTTGCTTCTAGACCCATAAATGTTGAGCGCATGTTTCTTCCTCCCTTATTAGGCTTGTGAATCGAAATATGATTTTTTTGCTATGTTATTTGTGCCGAGAACCTCGTTGCTAGAGTAGTTCATTTGCTCTGTACGAGGTCTTACGGCATCTAATGTTAGGTTGACAATTTGAAGTGATTGGAAAACGAGCTTTTGATTTAAGTCATTTTGTTTTCGTAGGTCATTGATAATTTGCAATAAGCGATCGCGAACTACTGATAATGTTGCTTTGTCAGTTTGTTTTTCAGCAGCCTCGATGACGTCCGCAACAGTTGTTTTGTCAGTTGAAGCAAGTCCCTTTGCTTCAAGGTAGTCCGTTACCTGTTTCTGACGCTGTTGTTCGAGCTTATCGATGGCCGCTACGTGTGCCTGCTCATCCTTGAGCAATTGGTCTAGCGCTTCGATATCGCCAGCTTTAATAATTTCTGTTTTTTTACAGGCTAGTTCAAGTAAGCTTTTATGCATTCTCTCTAGCATCGTTAATGTAGAATTAATCGCTTCTACAGACATATTGCTATACACCCTTTCTGCTATACCCTAGAAACGATAATATTTCAGCATATCCTCAGCTACTTTACGAGCATTTACTTTGTATTCTCCAGAATCAATGTCTTTTTTCAGCTGTTGAACACGGTCAGCTCGTTCCGTATTGTAGGTTGAAACGCTTTTCATGTCTTGAGCAGCTTTTGAAATTTCGATTTTATCTGCAAAAGATGCTTTGTTTGTATCGGATTTAACATTGCGCACTTGGTTTTTATAGGCGTTCACTGCATTAATTCCATAAGATGTAATTTTCATCTTGAAACCCCCCGTCTAAAATCTTATCTTACTATTATTTCGGATTGTCTCACATAATGTTAAGTTTTCACATATAAAAAAGTGTGCTAATTTTGTTTAAAATTAACACACCTTCAATTATTAACGTTTTCGATCTGCGTGATATGTGACACGGTCGCGTTGCTCAACACTATCTCGGAATTCCTTAGCCGCTTCAAAAGTACGTAAATCAGCCTTTAATTCATCCTGACATTTAGTGCAAAGCTTGCCCGTTGTCGTTAAATGACCACAGTTATCACATGGGTAGCCTAAGTTAGGGAACATCGCTGGCTGCAAGCGACCTTTACGAACCCATCTATATAGTAGCTCTTCCTCAGCACCCGTTGCCTCTACAATACGCTCCACTGTTGCAGCACGGTTTTCACGTTTACGAAGGAAGCGATATACGATCTGATACAGTTCTTCTTCTGATTGTGCACATTTATGACAAACTTCCCGTACCCCTGTATAATTAAAAAACTCATTACATTTTGGACAATTTCGAACCTCTGCCATCTACTTTTCCTCCTCTAACAAAATATCTTATCTACGCATACTAAACTCATCATCTATTATACATAATACATTGGAAAATTCATCCTTCAATTAATGTGAAGTATTGGACATTTTTCGCACCTGCTTGCATTAAAACTTCTGCAGCATGCTGTAAGGTGGTTCCCGTAGCTTTTATATCGTCAAAAAGAAGGTAATCTTTATGCTCTACATTTGCACGCACTTTTAAGCGAAATAGCGGAGTTGCACGTAAGCGTTGTTCTCTATTTTTGGAGCCTTGTGTCTCTGTTGTTGTCTTTTCGAGCAGCTGAATAAAGGGTATATTTGCTGCCTTTAATAATTCATCGGTATGCGAGAAAGTGCGCTCCTGTTGTTTGATGGGATGCATGGGAATCGGTAGAATAATGGCCTTTTCTTTATTGAAACGAGCATACAGCTCCTGCCGAAATACTTTTGCCAGAGCTATATCTTGTAGGAATTTGAATTGGTGTAAATAGACTTTCATGGCCTCATTATATTGATAGATTGCTGTAACTGACTGTGATTGTTCAAAGCGAGCAGAGCATGATGTACATATAGTTGGAGTAAATTGCTTTGTTAATAGCGTTGTCCAAGAAATTGAGGTTTTTAATAGCTGTGAGCATAATAAGCAATGCGATTCCGTTTTATTCATACGGTAAATCCTTTTTTATTATAAAAAAGGATTTTCGCACATGCCTCATCCATCTCTGTCGTGATGCCATGGTGAAAGTATACGACGTCCCCATTAGGATATTGACTATTTCGTCCAACTCGTCCAGCAATTTGTATCAGTGCATTTGCGGTAAATATCGCGGATTCTGCTCCAATAACTGCCACCTGTACATTACTAATGGTGATACCTCTCTCTAATATGGTGGTCGTTAAAAGTCCGGGTACTTCATTATTTCGGAGCCTCTTTACTTTCTCTTTCCGATCCGGATCTTCTGCGTGCACAGCAAGTATATTTTCATTTACTAGCTGAAAAAGAGGCGCTGCTTTATGCATGAGGGCGATGGTAGGGAAAAATAGTAAAAATGGTTCCTTTCGTTCAAGGCGTTCTACTGTCCATTTTATTAATTTCTTAGGGATTCTTCCTTGATGAAAGCTTTTATTATAACCCCATAAAGCACGAATCTGAGGAACTGGTAATGGATGATTGTGAAAGCGTTTGGAGATGAAGGAATAGCTTTCATGTTGGAAAGCATTGAGTAATTTCTGTGATGGCGTTGCGGTAACAAATACGATAGGTGCCTCTCCCTTTTTGGCCTTTGTTACTGCTCTTTGTAGAGCTTGATCAAAAGTATAAGGAAAAGCATCTGCCTCATCTACGATCATGACATCAAATGCGTTCTCAAATCGGTAGAGCTGATGAGTTGTGGCAATAATAAGCTGGGCATAAGCATTTTGCTTCGTTACACCACCGTATAATGCATGAATAACTGTCTTAGGGAAAACTTGTTGAAAGCGTGGATATAGCTCTAATACTACATCCGTGCGCGGTGTAGCAATACAAACACGTAACCCTTTCTTTAATGCTTCGTGAACAGCAGGAAAGAGCAACTCAGTTTTGCCTGCTCCACATACAGCATGAATAAGATGGGATCGTTTTGCCTGTACACTTTCTCGCATTTCATTTGCTGCCTGCTGTTGGAGCTTAGTCAACTGCCCTGCCCATTTCAGTGTATGCTTTCTCATTTTGATAACTTTAGGGCCTGTCCAAATCATTAACTCTGTACAGCTACTCACCCTACCCATTCTAATACAATGCCGACAATATAAACATTGCTGCTGACATTTTGAACAATCGAATAATGTGAATAAATGTGGGTCTATATTGTGGCAACGATTGCATTTGATAACAGGCATCATTTCAATTCCATCTATTATATGGAAGTAATTTTGCTTAATTGCTCGATCAGTATCTGTAGTTGAAAATGGAGAATGATGTTTTAACCAAATACGTCCTTCATGGAAATCCCGTAAAGCTGGTGGTAACAGCCAACCTTTGTATCTCAAGATGATGTCTCCCTTCATCGAAAAAAGCCTCTACTTTTGCGTAGAGACTTTCATCAATTACATTTATTTTTTTGTCCAACCTAATCCCATTGATCCTTCTCCTAAATGGGTACCTATGACAGGACCAAAATAGCTTAATTTAAAGTTGACGTTTGGGTAAGTTGCAGCTAATTGTTCTAGCCATTCTTGTGCTTCTACAGGGCAATTGCCGTGTATGACCACAGCATCCATGGCATCATATTTTTTAGCATCCTCAGCTAATAATTCCTCTACACGCTTTAAAGCTTTTTTACGTGTTCGGATCTTTTCGAAAGGTACAATCACCTTATCCACAAAATGAAGAACAGGCTTCACCTGTAAAAGGCCCCCTATCAAAGCTGCCGCAGAAGACAAACGCCCACCACGTTGCAAATGTGCTAAGTCGTCTACAATGAAGTAAGCACGAATAGACTGCTGCATGTCCGCCAATGCTGCAAGTATTTCTTTTGCTGAATAGCCCTCTTTCGCCATTTCAGCTGCTCTTAAAACGTAAAAGCCTTGAACAGCACAGGATATTTCACTGTCAAAGGCATAAACATCAATACCTTCCACCATTTCACCTGCCTGCACGGCACCTTGGTATGTTCCACTAATTCCACTCGATAGATGGATGGAAATAACCTCATCGTAATCCTTTGCTAGCTCATCGAAAAGAGCGACAAATTCTCCGATTGGAGGCTGTGTTGTTTTGGGGAATTCTTTGGCACCACGCACCTTATCATAAAATTCAGATGCTGTGATATCTACTTCTTCTGCAAATAATTGACCTGAAATATTAACACTTAAAGGTATCATATGAATATTTAAGTGTGCACGTTCCTCAGCTGTATTATATGCAGTACTATCTGTTACGATTGCCGTCCTCATCTATGTCCACTCTCCTATGATTCATAGTTTACAATCTATTTCATCTTGGTGCAATTGTTGTTGGGCTTCCCACAGATTTTTGAATGAAAACAAAAAAGAAATGAATGTGTTGAAGGACGAACGTATATTTCACGTTTTAGTCATTCGAGCATCGAGCTAGTGGCTAGCTTTCATTTCACATTCATTTCCTATGTATAGTAGGCGTATCTTCACCCAATTCTACGTTGAATGAAGATCGCTCCTCTTAATTGCCTGTACTTGACTGTGAGTCATCACCAATATAAAAGACGCTTGTTACTTTCCAAGCATCATCTTCTTTGACAAAGACCGTTACCTGTCGTCCTGCACTTTCATGCTCGACATTTGTTTCAAGCTGAAGTGAATGCATTTTCATGTTGGCAAATACTTGTGCTTCTTCAGGCGCGTATTTGGCAATCGTTACATTTTCGACATCACGCTTTATATCAAATTGATCGAACACTTCTGTTGCATATGTTTTTTCTTCATCGTATTTAAAACCCTTTGGATTTTTGGAAATCGTTTTCATATAGCGGTCGATTTCTTCCGCATTTAGGGCTGCAATATACTCATCGAAAGAAGCTAAAATAGCTTTTTCATCTGCTGCTGGTACGTTTTCTGCCTTTTCAACATTACCGCCCATCATCTCAAAGCCAACGGTACCATCCTCTATTACCTTTTCTCGATCGTCGTCACTAATCTTCTCTTCTTTATTACCACATGCAGTTAAAGTGAATACAAATAAAATTAAAACTGCTAGAAAACTTTTCTTTAACATCACAAAACCTCCCGCGCATATTGTAGCATATAAATGCTGTCGTAGGAATTTTGTTGTGCTTTTTCAACATTTAGGTGCTACATCTTCCTTATGACGCATTTGACAGTAAAATGTTGCATGATCTGACAGTTTCCATATTTAATGTCTACTAACAGGACAAAAAAGCATTGTTACAAATTTGTGAAAGGCGGTCCATTATCTTCAGATGACCATACAAAAATTTACCAAAAAACAATAAAAAACTGTTTTAAAAACTACTCCCATAAAAAGTAGCTTTTAAAAACAGTTTTAACAATTATCGTACTTCAACCCAACCATTTTTAATGGCTGTTACAACGGCTTGTGTACGGTCATTCACATTCATTTTTTGTAAGATGCTTGATACATGGTTTTTAACTGTTTTTTCAGAGATAAACAGTGTCTCACCAATTGTACGGTTAGATTGACCATCTGTTAATAGTTGTAATACTTCACATTCACGTTTTGTTAGTAAATGGAATGGACGGCGAATTTCCGTTTGGTGGAAGTTCCCTTTATTTTCGTGTTCTGAAAGTCTTTTGAACTCTGCCACTAAATTTTTCGTTACTTTTGGATGTAAGTAAGATCCACCGTTTGCAACGACTTTAATTGCCTCCACGATTTCATCTGCATCCATTTCTTTTAACATATAGCCAAGAGCGCCTGATTTTAATGCATGTGTCACATATGTTTCATCATCATGGATGGACAGCATAATTACCTTCGCATCTGGAAATTCATTAATTAACTCCGATGTTGCTTCTACTCCGTTTTTACCTGGCATGTTAATATCCATCAGTACTACATCTGGTTCGTTTTCAGCGTATAACGTCACCACATCCGTACCATCGTCACCTTCTGCTACTACGTCAAACGTATCTTCAAAATCTAAAATACGTTTTACTCCTTCACGGAATAGCTGGTGATCGTCTACAATAATAATCTTTGTCATTTGTCTTTACCCCCTAAATTTCTGCAACAGTTACTTTACTTCTAACGGAATTTTAAATAACACCGTTGTACCTCGGTTGATTTCACTAGTAATAGTAATTGTACCATTTAAAATTTCAATACGTTCTTTCATTCCTAAAATACCAAAGGAATGGTCTTTCACTACTTGTTGGTCAAAGCCTATACCATCATCTTTAACAACGATATTAACAGCATCTTTTAACCACTCAAGCTTTACCCAAATGTCTTTACATTTTCCATGCTTCATGGCATTTGTTACGCACTCTTGCACAAGTCGGAAAATGGATACTTCATAATTGGAAGGTATACGTTTTTCAGTACTTCTCGATTGGAAATGAATGTCGACACCTGGATTATATTCAGTGACTGTTGATAAATACTTCTTTAATGTCGGAATAATTCCCAAATCATCAAGTGCCATTGGTCGTAGATCATAAATAATACGTCGCACCTCAGATAATGCGTTTCGCACCGTTTTCTTTAAATCAGCAATTTCTGCCAATGCATTTTCTATGCCTTTTTCACGATACGTTCTATCTATTAAATCAGTGCGCATTAGTACATTTGCAAGCATTTGAGCAGGTCCATCATGAATTTCCCTAGACAAACGCTTACGCTCCTCTTCTTGAGCTGCAATAATACGTATCCCAAAATCTTGCTTCATTTTTGCTTGTTCAAGCGCTAAACCAACATTTTTTAAATCTGAAGTTAAGTAATTCAAAACGACATTTACCTGATTGACAATATGATCAGCACGTTCAATCGTATCGAGTAATCCTCTTAATCTTCTCTCTAGATCATCTCTTTTATCCCGTAGCTGTTTTTCTTGCGTTCTAATAACGGAGAGCTTTACTTGAAAATCATGTGCAGTTTCATATGCTTCTCTAACTTGTTCTTCGGTATAATTATCAAAAGCTTTACTTACTAAGACAAGTCTTTGTTTAGCAAGCTGCGTACTTTTTTCCAATGCGTCGCCTTCATCAATTACAATTGATATTTGTTTTCGAACAATTTCTAGCTCTTTTTGCATATCTTCAAAGCTTATACGGCTTTGTTCGCTTATAATAAAGATATCATCTTTCGAGCTCATGATTGTATCTAACATTCGATTAAAAATGTCATCAAGCGACTTTAAATCGAAGGTATCATTTGAAAACATACTATACTCCCCAGTCTAATGTCTTATGATTACTTACTATTTTAATAGACCAAATTCTTATATTCCATAGTCTACACCTATTATAGCATTACCATGCTAAAATTTAATGCTTTTTCTTTACGAAAATTATAGAATAGAACTCTAGTTAAAAGGAGATTGATACGGATGAGAGAAAACTATTTAACAGTAAAAGGATATGGTGAAAGCGAAATTGTTATTTCTAAATCACGCTTTCTCACTTATATAGAACGTGCAGAAACGGAAGAGGATGCAATTTCTTTTATAGAACGTATAAAAAAAATGCATCACAACGCAACTCATAATTGTTCAGCCTATATAATCGGCGAACATGATCACATCCAAAAAGCGAATGATGACGGGGAACCTAGTGGTACGGCTGGCGTCCCTATGTTAGAGGTCTTAAAAAAGCAAGGCCTAAAAGATACGGTCGTCGTCGTGACACGCTATTTTGGAGGTATTAAACTCGGCGGTGGCGGTCTTATACGTGCATACGGAAAAGCAACAACAGAAGGTCTTATTGCTGCGCAAGTAGTGGAACGCAAGCTTCATCATTTCATGAAAGTTGCCATTGACTACACATGGCTCGGGAAAGTCGAAAATGAAGTAAGAGGTTCGTCTTATACGTTAGAGGAAATACGTTATTTGGAGGGTGTCGAAATCATCGTCTCTGTGCCTAAAGAGGAAGAAGAACAGTTTCGAGGTTGGATGACAGAAATCACAAATGGACAAGCATCCATTACATTCGAAGATGCTCAATTTATAGAATTTATTGTCAAATAAATAGTTTTAATTGTCGAAACTAAATATGCATAGTATAATTTTTTTGTTAGGCTATTTTTATGGACCACACGTTTACTTCTTTAGTAATTGAATAAAATTTAGCTTTATCGCATTATTATTCCCAATAATAAGAGGAGAATATATCCAATATGAAAAAAAGATCTGTTAATAAGTTCAAAAAGAGATCTTCTAAAGCTTCCTTAATTATAAAAGTTACACTACTCCTAGTGGCTAGCTTAGTAATTTGTGTTACTGCTTATGGTGTTTACCTTACAAAACAGGTAGAGCATGCGGCAAACTCAGCCCATGAAGTATTAGAAGGTCGGGAAGTATCTAAGCTCCGTGAGGAAAAAGTAGAACCCGTACATGATAATGTTTCTATTTTATTTGTCGGAGTTGATGATAGTGATAATCGTGGACAAGGTTCTGATCATTCACGTTCTGATGCGCTTATTTTAGCAACATTAAATAATAAAACACATACCGTTAAAATGTTAAGTATCCCTCGTGATTCTTACGTTTATATTCCTAAGGTCGGCTATAAAGATAAAATCACTCATGCTCACGCAATGGGTGGGACCCTTACTACGATTGAGACAGTAGAACAATTATTCGATATCCCAATCGACTACTATGTACGAATGAACTTCAATGCCTTCATTGATGTTGTCGATGCATTAGGCGGTGTAGAGGCTGAAGTACCGTATGCCTTACACGAACTTGACGAATTTGATAAGTTTACAATCAATTTACAGCCAGGACTACAGCATTTAAATGGTAGTGAGGCACTCGCTCTTGCAAGAACACGTAAACAGGATAGCGATATCGAACGTGGTAAACGTCAACAGGAAATTCTTTCAGCTATTATTAAAAAAGTAGCTTCTGTAGGTTCCATCACAAAGTATGATGATGTAATCAAGGCACTTGGTGATAATATGAAAACAGATATGACATTTACTGAAATGAAATCGTTCTTATCATACTTATCAAAAGGCGCTCCGCGTATCGACACTTTAACTTTAGAAGGTACAGATGATATGTCTACTGGTATTTATTATTACCAGCTAAATCAGGATTCTGTGGAAGAAACAAAGGAAATATTCAAAAACCATCTTGGCCGAAATGAAGAATCTTCAAGCCTAACTTCAAGTGGTAGCAACAATACAGGAACTGATAGTGCTGCTAGCGATGAAAATTCAGTGGTTGAATAATCAGTTCGTATAACAATAAGACCCTTCAGACCATAGACGAAAATTTTGTCTATGGTCTTTTTATTCTAGCCAACGCCATTTTAGTTTATCTCTCCTTCTCTTTTCCATTCGCCATAACGACCATACGAGCAGATTTTTTGTTGTTCCTTCTTTTCCCTTTAATCTGCTACTTTAAACAGCTCTCCGTTAGTGACAATAACCAACTAACCTCATAATAAAATGTTAGACGCGAAGGAGGAAAAAGCATAACGCCCTATGCATTGTGAAACAACGATTGACCCAATCAAAAGCCTTCAAGAAGTTCTCGCGTCTCTTTCGTATACTTCCCTTATGGATAGATGTCCTCTCTTAAAATTCCAACTCAAAGTAGAGATCATGCAGGAAGCATTTCGACCTAATCTGGAGTTATGGAAATCAAAAAAGACTAAAGACAAACTCAATTTTTTGAGTGCGTCTTTAGTCTTTAGTATGTCACAAAGCTTTATTTACTAAAGCTTCGTACAAAATTCAATAATGGTTTGTAGTTTTTACCAGCTAGCCCGATAATTTCTACAAATATTTCGATAGCTGTTAGAATGACAGCGACAAGTAAAATCGCACCCCATACTTTTGCCATTGAGAAAATAATTGCTGCTAATCCAAACATCACTGCAATTCCGTAAATAATAAGTACAGTTTGACGATGTGTGAAACCCATATCCAGTAAACGATGGTGTAAGTGGGATTTATCTGGATCAGACCATTTCTTCTTCATACGTACACGTCGAACAATCGCAAAGAACGTATCAGAAATCGGAACACCAAGAATAATAATTGGGATGATTAAAGAAACGAACGTAACATTTTTAAACCCAAGTAGCGCTAGTACAGAGATCATAAATCCAAGGAATAGTGCTCCTGTATCACCCATAAAGATTTTGGCTGGGTGGAAGTTATAAAATAAGAAGCCAAGTGAAGCTACAGCTAAAATGGCTGCTATTGCTAATACAAACATATTACTCATAATAAATGCCATGACCGCTAATGTAATCAGCGCTATTGTGGATACACCAGCAGCTAGACCATCTAAGCCATCAATTAAATTAACAGCATTTGTAATCCCAACAATCCAAATGATTGTTAAAGGAATACTTAGTAAACCAAAATCTAATGTACCTAAAAATGGTAGGTTTACCACATCAATTTGAATGCCACCTACAAAAACAATAATGAGAGCAGCACCCAGCTGACCAAGCATTTTTGCTTTCGCAGAAATCTCACGCATATCGTCCACAACGCCTGTCGCTACTATAATACAAGCACCAATAATAATCGCTATTAAATAATCGCTATTGCCATTTTTAGTATGAATTAAATAAGAATATAAAATCGTTACACCAATTATAAATGCAAGGAAAATAGCCAAACCACCAAGTCTTGGCATAATTCGAGCATGTACTTTTCGATAGTTTGGTGCGTCCACTGCACCTATTCTAAATGCTAAACGTTTCACTAATGGAGTTAACAAAATGGATGCAACGAATGCTGCTATTAAAGACACGTAAATCATGTCTCTCCTCCTCAAAAAATAATCTACATTGAAATCCAAATTGATTATAGCACGAACAAGCATTGAAATATACTTTTTCTAAACATTTTCCACGATTTCACAAATATTTTGTACATTTTAGCATTAATAGATTCCTATATAGTCAATTGTAGTCACCATACGTAAAATTTGATAGAATAATGGAGTGTCTAGCATTTAGACAACATTAAAGGAGCGTATATTTCATGTTCTCAATTTTCAAAAGTAACAAAGAGCAAACGAGTGCTCGTCAATTAAAACGCTACTACAAAATAGTAGATCAAATTAATAATCTTGAACAAAAGTATGTTGACAAGTCAGATGCCGAATTACGTGAAATGACTTTTATTTTCAAAAATCAATTAGAACAAGGTGAGCCTATTACATCAATCATCCCAGACGCATTTGCTGTTGTACGCGAAGCCTCAAAGCGTGTATTAGGAATGCGTCATTTTGATGTGCAGCTTATCGGTGGTCTAGTGTTAACAGAAGGTAATATTGCTGAAATGCCTACAGGTGAAGGTAAAACACTAGTGGCATCTCTTCCCTCTTACGTACGTGCATTAGAAGGTAAAGGCGTTCATGTCATCACCGTGAATGATTACCTAGCAAAACGTGACTATGAGCTAGTTGGTCAAATTCATCGTTTTCTTGGCCTAACTGTTGGTTTAAATATTCCAATGATGGAGGCTGATGAGAAAAAAGAAGCCTACAATGCAGATATTACATACGGTGTGGGTACTGAATTTGGTTTCGACTATTTACGTGACAATATGTCCTATAGCTTAGCAGATAAAGTACAGCGTCCTTATCACTTCGCAATTATTGATGAAGTGGATAGTGTATTAATCGACGAAGCTAAAACACCTTTAATTATCGCAGGTAAAATGCCTTCAAATGATGAATTACATCGCATTGCGGCTATGTTAGCTAAACGTTTCAAAAAGGATGAAGACTATGATTTCGATGATGAAACAAAGGCTACATCTCTAACAGATAAAGGTATTGAAAAAATTGAGGCTGCTTTCAATGTTGAAAATCTGTATGATTTAGAACATCAAACACTTTTCCATTATGTCATCCAAGCAGTACGAGCTCATGTCATGTTTAAACGTGATGTGGATTACATTGTGAAAGATGACAAAATCGAGCTTGTGGACATGTTTACAGGCCGTATTTTAGAAGGACGTTCGCTTTCTGACGGTTTACATCAAGCAATTGAAGCCAAAGAAGGCGTCACTATTACAGATGAAAATAAATCACAAGCACAAATTACAATTCAGAACTATTTCCGTATGTATCCGAAGCTTTCTGGGATGACGGGTACAGCGAAAACACAGGAAAAAGAAATTCGTGAAGTATATGGCATGGAAGTTGTACAAATTCCAACGAATCGTCCACGTCAACGTGTCGATCAGCCTGATATTATTTTTAGCACTCAAGAGGCAAAATATAAGTATGTGGCAGCCGAAACTAAAAAGCGCCACGAAAAAGGACAGCCTATCTTAATTGGTACAACATCGATCTTACAGTCTGAGACAGTGGCCGATTATCTAAAAAAGGAAAAATTAACATTCCAATTACTAAATGCAAAAACCGTTGAACAAGAGGTTGAGCTTATTTCGCAGGCAGGTCAAAAAGGGCGTATTACGGTAGCGACAAATATGGCTGGTCGTGGTACGGATATCGTGTTAGGCGATGATGTTCACGAACTTGGTGGTTTATATGTTATTGGTACCGAAAAGCATGAAAGTCGCCGTGTAGACAATCAGCTTCGTGGTCGTTCTGGTCGACAGGGTGACATAGGCGAAAGCCGCTTCATTCTCTCTATTGAAGATGATATGTTCCGACGCTATGCAAAAGAAGAAGTTGAAAAATTCTCTGCCAAGATGGTCGTTGACGAACAGGGCATTATTCAAAATAAAGAGGTTCAGGAGCTAATAGACCGTACACAGCGTATTGTCGAAGGTTCTCAGTATGGCATGCGTGAGTATAACTTAAAGTTAGACGATGTTATTAATGATCAACGTACTGTACTATACGGACTACGAGACAAAATTTTAGCTGGTGAAGACTTAATGGGCGAGCTGAAAAAAATGCTACATGAAACGGTTGACTTCGCTGTACTAGATGCTGCACCGGAGGATGTATCCTCAATAGATTGGGATTATGATCGGATGGAGCATGCACTTAACTCCCTTTTCATCACACCGGTTACAATCGATCGCGAGGTTGGTAAAGTAAAACAAATTTTAGCTGATATTCAGCCTTCTGAACAAGAGCTCCTCAATCATATGGAGAAATTTGCGGAAAATGAAAGAGTAATTGAAGTTCTTCCACAAATTATGCTTAGCTATATCGATAGTGGTTGGGTAAGACATTTAGAGGCAATGACGCATTTAAAAGAAGGAATCGGCTTACGCCATTATCAACAAGAAGACCCAATGCGAATTTACCAACGAGAAGGACTTGAATTGTTCGGTAAAAATTTCCAAGAGCTACGTCGTTCAATTATAATAGAGATTACAGGCTTCATGAAAACAGTCGAGGCACAACAGGAGGAACAATAATGGGTTTATTTTCATTTTTTAAAAAATCGGACAAAGTCGGTCAAGAAAATACGATTGACTCTAAAGACCTGCTAGGAAATGCTACAGCAAATAAAGGTGATCACCGTGATGTTGTAACAAAACTGTCCTTTCATCCAGAATGGGATGTGCCGCAGGAGCAAAAGTACATCTTTAACTTCCTTGCGAATGAGCTAGAACCATTGAAACCGAATCAATTATCGCTATCTTCTATTAGTATTGAAGAGGCTCGCGCTGGAAAATGGCTAGTTCGTGCATTTTTCCGTTCTTCTTTACCACAAGCAATTGAGCTAGGTGAAATTGAACTTTTCATTCTAGATAAAAATGAAGAGCTTATCGCTTCTAAAAAATTCGATTTTAAAGCTTTAGGCACAATTCCGGCAGAAAGTGCTCGTCCATGGGTATTTGAATTTGAAAAATCTACTATTAAAGTAGACGAAGTTCCTGAAGATGGCTGGAAAATTGCCTTTAACCTTGTCTCCCTTCGTGGTCACCAATTAGAGCTAGATCCATCATGGGAAAAGCAATTACCAGCAGCTCAAAAAGAAGAGCTTGAGAAAATCGTCAAAACATTACCAGAACTTGGTGAAACTGAGGTAAACTTTACAGGCCTACAGGCAAAACTAGCAGACAATGGTAATCTAAACGTATCCATCTTTATCCGAAATGGTCACAACAAAGCGATCAATTTAGAGCAATTACCTTTAGAAATTATTGATTCGACAGGTAAGCAAATTGCAAAAGGTTCTTTTAAAATGGACCCAATTCTAACTGTTCAACCGAACTCAACAAAGCCATGGACATTTATCTTCCCAGCAGAGCTTGTTGATGCAGAAGACGCTGATCTTTCTCGTTGGACAGCACGTGTAACGCAATAATACATAAAGCCCCTTCTCAATAAAGAGAAGGGGCTTTATAAGTTCCCACTACACTAGTGATCTCTGCCCTAGCAAAAATCCCTAGTTTTTTATTTCACATTATCAAAACGTTTATAGGCAACTAGTTTAGATGACCAGTATGGATACGTAACATCTGAAATTTCTACACCATCTGTACCTGCATGGACAAATTTATTCTCACCAAGATAAATACCCATATGAGAAATCCCTTCTTTATATGTGTTCTCGAAGAAGACTAAATCACCAGGTACTGGATTTTGTACAGCCGTTGTATTGCCATTAAAATACCCTTCACTACTCGCTCTTCCTATTTTTAAGCCACCTTGATTAAAGGTATAGAAAATAAAGCCACTGCAGTCAAGGCCTACAGGTGTATTTCCACCATATAGATACGGTGTCCCAACCAATGTATTGGCCACTTCTATTGTCTTCTTATAAATAGCTTGTCCATTAGTGGTAGGATCATTTGATGTTACTTTTGGTGGTGTACCCGCATCTGAAGTCACATTATTATGTATTGAATCGCTCTCGGGAATAACTGCGCCTGGAGACATTTTTAACACTTGTCCAATGTAAATTGTGTCTTTCTCCAGCTTATTCCAACTCATAATATCCTTAATGGTCACATTATATTGCTTAGCAATTTTGGATAATGTATCACCCTTCGCTACTGTGTGAGAAGTAGTTGTTGGCTGCTTTACGGTTGTTGATGGAACTGAAGTATTTTTACTATCATTCGTCGCTAGCTTTTGAATTTCAAGCTTTTGAGCCACATAAATCGTATCTTTCGATAGATTATTCCATTTCATAATATCTGTAATCGTTACTTGATGATTTTGGGCGATTTTAGATAAAGTATCGCCTTTTTGTACAGTATATGTTGCAGCCTCTGCAGTTTGTAGTGTTAAAAATGAAGTGGCTAAAGTGCTTAAAACGAGAATTCTCCATTTTTTTGTTTTTTGCATACCAAAGTGCCTCCGTTCGTGCTAGAATATTTCCTTGTGTGTCTATCATACTAGATAATTATATTATGAAAAATCGGAAATACTGACTATTTTTCAAACTTTTTATCAAACTTATAGAAAACGACGAAATCCGACTATATTACAATAGTATATTCATTGCAAGAATTTAGTTCCTATGATAACATACACTTCTGTATTTAAAATTTTTAGAAAGTTTCATCTTTTCAATCTTAAAGGAGTTTTTAACTTATGAAAAACATCATGCATTTCCTCAAAGGAAATTTAGCAGTAGGATTACTACTATTTGCCTTATTCTTGGGTGCTGGGAATATTATTTTTCCACCGTTATTAGGTCAACAAGCAGGTGAAAATATCTCAGTAGCCATGATTGGCTTCCTAATTACAGGTGTCGGTTTACCATTATTAGCTATCGTTGCTGTCGCTAAAGCAGGAGGCGATTTACAACTGCTCGCCAATCGTGTTAGCCCCGCTTTTGGTATACTCTTTACATCTATTGTATATTTAGCAATTGGCCCGTTTTTTGCTGTACCACGAACTGGATCGGTGTCCTATGAAATTGGAATTGCCCCTTTTCTTTCAGAAGGTATGAAGGATCATTGGGCACCTCTTTTCATTACATCTATTTTGTTTTTTACCTTAATCCTTTATTTATCCATTAACCCTTCGAAGCTTGTCGATCGAGTAGGAAAAATCTTAACCCCTGTCCTACTTCTTGTCATTTTATTGCTGGCTGTCAAAAGCTTTCTTTCTCCAATGGGCGAGCCTGGGGAAGCGGTTGGAAACTATATTAGCTCCCCATTTGCTGAAGGATTTGTACAGGGATACTTAACAATGGATGTTCTGAGCGCTCTTGTATTCGGTATCGTTATTTTACAAGCATTACGCGATATGGGCATGACAGATAAGAAAAAGCAAGTCAATACAACTATATTTGCTGGTGTTGTTGCAGCAATTGGTTTATCTTTTGTTTACATCTCACTCGGTCATATCGGTAATACAAGCATTGCTGCCATTGGTACTTCTGCGAATGGTGGAGATATTATTGCAAAATCAGCAGAAGTACTTTTTGGAAGTCTAGGAAGTATTATTTTGTCTGCGACTATTTTACTAGCTTGTATTTCAACAGCTGTAGGTTTACTAACTGCCAACGCACAATTTTTCCATAAACTATTCCCAAAAGTATCCTACAAAACATTCTTAATCGTCTTTACTATTTTTAGTACAGCCATTACAAATGTAGGGCTTTCAACAATTATTAAAGCATCTCTACCTGTGCTGTTAATCATTTATCCAATAGCCATGGTATTGATGGTGCTATCATTAATGGATCACTTCTTTAAAGGTGGACAAATTGTTTATATTTTAGCGTTAATCCCTACCTTCCTTGTCAGCCTATATGATGGATTAAAGCAAATGAAAATCGAAATCACTTCATATGAAAATATTCTTCAAGCCTTGCCATTGTATGAGCAAAACTTAGGATGGCTTGTACCAGCCATTGTTGGTGCATTTATCGGTTTTATTATTTATAAACTATTTAACAATCAAGTCTCGGCTTAATGGACCTGACATTTTTCATGAGAATCTACTTGCTATACAAGGCAAGTAGATTCTTTTTCTATGACATTAAATTCATCCACTATTTCTATCGTTCATGTATAATAAAAACTAGATACTCAATTGTAAAATGTATCCATCCATTAACTAGGAGGACATACATTCCTATTGTGAGTTCTAGAAAAGAGGTGTTCAATGAAAAAATTAATATGGCCGTTCGTATTTATTCTAGGCTTCTTTCTCCTACCACTAACATCTACGCAAGCAGCTAGCCATGAACAATCGTTAGTAAGAGAAGTAAAGGATATTATACAGAATACGTATGTGGGGACGATTAACGGAAACTTAGAAAAGGCTACATCCATCGCAGAAATTATTGATATGCTGGATCCTTACTCCACTTATTTTACAAAACAAGAATTTGAAGATTATATGAATAGCATCAATTTATCATCCATCGGCATCGGTGTTGTGATTGAAGAGCACGAAGATGGTATTCATATTTTACAAGTAATTGAGGGCAGTGGTGCATTTGATGCAGGCTTACAAGCAGGAGATATCATTATTGCAGTAAATGGTGAGTCAATTATTGGTCGTTCTACACAGGAGACCTCTTCTCTCTTAACTGGTCATGAAGGTAGTCAGGTGAAAGTTACACTTAAACATAGTAATGAAACGACGACGACAAAAACCATTACACGAAAAAAATTCACATTACCAAATGTACAATCTAAATTATTGTTTGGGCATGTTGGCTACATTTCACTAGCTTCATTTTCAGAAGATGGTGCACAGCTTGTCAAAAAAGCGTTAGCTGATTTAAAAAAGCGCGGTGCTAAATCGTTTATCTTCGATTTACAAAATAACGGTGGCGGGTATGTTACAACAGCTGAAGAGCTTACAGGTCTATTTCCATCAGCAAAAGTTGCGTATCTATTAGAGGAAGCACATGCCTCTTATACAATACCAGCCGTTAAGCAAAATACGAAGTTTCCAGTAAATACGCGTATTTTAGTCAATCGATACAGCGCTAGTGCTTCTGAAATGCTTTCTGCATCATTAAAAGACCAAAAAGCAGCTATTTTATACGGTGAAACTACTTACGGGAAGGGCGCCATGCAGGGCTTTTATATGCTCCATGACGGAAGCTACTTAAAATTAACTGTAGGCAAATTTACAGGTCCTGCCCAGCAAACCATTCATGAAGTAGGAGTCAAACCCAATATTCAAACAACAACAGCGCCTATTTTCCAGGCACATTTTGATGCCATAAAGGAGCAATACCCTAAATATAAAAAGCTTTCAATTGGGAAGACTAGCATTCAAACAGGAAAAATAACGGTGAAACTACCTACAGCACTTGTTTCACAAATGGATAAGGGGTCTATTCAACTTATTGCTTTAGGGGGCGATGAAGTATTAGCCACTACTAAAGTCGAAGGGCAAACATTAATTGTTACTCCAACGAGTCCTTTATCACTCAATCAGGAATATATGCTACTCATTCATCCGAATAAACAAAGCAAGGGACAAAAAGGTTATTATCAGCACATAAAATTTGAAAATTAAGAAAAATCCTCCCATCAATCTACATTACGACTGATGGGAGGATTTTTGTATGATTTCTTCAGTTTTCCAAAAATATAATTGTACAATATCGTTTGCTAGTTCTGCTGGCAATCTTTTTTGCTCTAGTAAATTGGTTAAAATCAGTCTCTCCATCGATCCAACTAAAGAATCTATTAAAATTTTAATATCTACACGATAACGTTGTAAATCCTTGTCACAATCATGAAGATAAATAAGATGGATTAATTCTTGCGTTAGTTGAGATTTTACTAAAATTGCCTGCTTAGATTCTATAAAACCGATTTTTGATAGCTTCGGATTTTCGATTATGTAGAGAAACAATTTTGACAGTTTTTGTTCTAAAATCGAAATAAATGCTTCTAATCCATTAGCCATACTATCAGAGGATTTACTATTCATCGCTTCAAAAAAGCCACTCTGAAATTGCAAGTTCAAATCATTATAAAGTGCATCTTTACTTTTAAAGTATAAATAAAAAGTAGGCTGTGTTACATTAGCAGCCTTCACAATATCACTAATTTTTGTATGATGATATCCTTTATCAGAAAATAGCTCTATCGCTTTTTCAAGTAATAGTTGTTTGCTTCGTTCACCATTTGAATTAAATTTTCTACCCCTTGCCATACTTTCCACCTTATCTCAGTTTATAGTCGCCCTAATCCCTTAGCATCACTAATAGACACACTATTCTTAATCAAAAGTAACTAAATTTTCATAACATGTGCATTTTTTATTCATGATTATACACCATTGTATTATAATACACCTTTTAAATTTTTACTATAAATGATAGATTTATGATTACACTAAAAAGTGTATATTTTTTATTTAATTTCCAAAATACCTCAATTATCCATACCATAAAATTATATCAACATATTATCAATAGAAGGATTTCACTTATTTCTTTTTTTCTTATAGATTGGGTTTAAATAAACACTCTTTCACCCAATAAATTAGCAAAATTATAGCAATAAACTCCTTCAATAAAGCAGCACTTCCGTTTTAAGACAAAAATTTTAACATAAAACAAAACTATTATTTTGAAAAGTCCTTTTTTTTGAAAAAATATTTTTTATGGCCGTTTTTAAATTCGAAAAATCAATTACGCCAAGAGTTTACCTCCTCAGTCATCTGTTCAAAAAATTTTTTTCTAAAAATCATCCCATTTTACTTTTCGAAAAAAGTGTTATAATCGCCAAGAATTTAAAATTTTCAATTTTGGAGGCATAAAAATGGTACTACGTGATTTTTTCATTTACTTATCAGAAAACAAAGTATTAAATAGCGCTGCACAAAAATATGGTCTAAAAATGGGGGCACAAAGTGTTGTTGCAGGCACTAGCTTACCTGAAGTTGTCCAATCTATTAAAGAATTAAATAAAGCGAATATTTCTTGTACAGTCGACAATCTTGGAGAGTTCGTTTATGAGAAATCAGAAGCAACTGCTGCAAAAAATAATATTTTAGCTGTTGTCCAAGCGATTCACGATGAGCAACTAGATGCTCATATTTCACTTAAACCTTCCCAATTAGGGTTAGATATTGATTACGCATTTTGCTACGAAAACCTAAAAGAAATCGTAGAGCTTGCACATCAATATAATATTTTCGTGAATTTCGATATGGAAAATTATGAACGTTTACACAGCTCTTTTGAATTATTAGAGGAGTTACACAAAGAATTTGATAATGTGGGAACTGTTATTCAAGCTTACTTCTTCGAGTCAGAGGAAAATATTGAGAAGTACAAAAACTTCCGTTTACGTATTGTAAAAGGTGCTTACAAAGAGCCAGAAAGTGTAGCATATCAATCAAAGGGTGATATCGACCGGAACTATTTGAAGCTAATCGAACATCACTTGTTACATGGTAAATTTACTTCTATCGCTACTCATGACCACAATGTTATTAATCATGTGAAGCAATTCGTTAAACAGCATAACGTTCCAAATGATAAGTTTGAATTCCAAATGCTATATGGTTTCCGTAAAGAAATGCAGTTAGACCTTGCACGTGAAGGCTATAATTTCTGCACATACCTACCATTTGGTAACGACTGGTACGGTTACTTTATGCGCCGTCTAGCTGAGCGCCCACAAAACGTAGCACTTGTAACAAAACAAGTGTTTAATAAAAAAACAAACCTAGCAATTGGCTTAGGAGCAGCAGCCTTCGCCCTTGGTCGTCTTTCAAAAAAAGGAAAATAAGACTTAAGGCTAGTGACTATCCAACAGTTCGATAATTCTAGCCGTCACTTTCGGAATTCTATCCGTCAGTTCGACTGCTTTATCCGTCATTCTAAACAAGCTATCAAAAAAAGCGAAAACATTGTTAATCCATGTTTTCGCTTTTTTTATTGAGCTTATAGTTTTTTACGCGATATTGTAAACTTTGTCGTCGAATTCCCAATGCAGCCGCGGTTTTGGAGATATTACCTTGATGAAAGTCTAAAGCCTTGGAAATATAATATTCCTCCACCTCTTTCATGTAGACATCTAATGGTCGAATGTCTTGCTGATTTTTAATGACAAACAAATCACTTGTTGATACTTCATTTTCTGTTTCCTCACATGTACTTTGGATTTTCCATTTAAAATGAACAGGTAGCATATGGGATTCTACGACCGTTTCATTGGTAATCAGAGAGGTAATTTCATCCAGCAATACTTCTAATTCCTTTAAATTACCTGGCCAATCATATTTCAAAAATATCTCTTGAACTTCTTCCGAAAGTCCTTGAATCGTTGAGCCAAAGCTATCACGATGCCTTTTGAAGTAATCATCAATAAATGGCATCATATCTTCTTTTCTTTCACGCAAAGGTGGTACATAAATTGTGATTCCAGAAAATAAGCGGTACAGTTTTTTAGAAAGCTCCTGTTTTTGAATCAAATCTATTGGGTCTTTGCCAACACTAGCAATTAAAACATGCTGATGATTTGGATGATCGTTGAATAGCTCGACAATCTTTTCTTGTGCCTCGAGTGATAAATATTCGATGCGTTCAGCAAAAAAAGTAATTCTCTCTTTTTCAACAATGTATTTTTCAAATTGATTCAACACTGTTTGCTCATCTCGCCGGCAAATTAATGCGATAAACATATCATTTTGCACGTTTAGATCATGATGAATCCCCTCAGCAATCATATCAATTCCAGTACCTGACTCCCCTATTAGCACAACAGGCATTCTGCTCAAGGCGACAATTTTTGCCTTTTCAATGACACCCTTCATAACTTCGGAGACAGCCGTAATAATATCAAATGTTAGCGGTGCACCGTATCTTCTTAATGGCTGATACATCATATATTCAAGCTGCGTAATATCCCGAGCAAACTCTACAGCCCCTACTAAAACACCCTCATAGTGCAACGGATAAATATTGCTTATGTAGGTCACTTCTTGATTTTTTTTATTCCAATACGTTTTTTTCACATGTAGAACTGGCGTTTCAGAACTTAGAACTTTAAAGATATCGCTTTTTTCGATTTCGAAATCAATGATTTCTATTGCTCGCCTCTCCTCATACTCGTCTTCATTCACGCCTTCTAGTTCTCGCATTTTTTTATTGTAAATGAGCAATTTGCCTTCTGTATCCACAACGCAGATTCCCATATCACCTTTTTCAATGACGTATTTATAAATGCTTAGTAATACATTATTATCCATCTTGTCCTCCTGTATTCCATTATGCTTATTCTAACACCAATACGAAAAACAGATGCAATAATTAAAAAAGTTTTAAAATTAGTTGATTAATGCCAAATTATATTGCATTATATAATTAACAAAATCTTTAAAGGTGCATAATCATTTTGCACCCTTTATCCAGGGGAGGAAACAGATATGATTCCATACAAACACGAACCATTCACAGATTTTTCACAAGAGGCAAACTACAATGCTTATGTAGAGGCTTTAAATAAAGTTGAAGGTTACTTAGGGCAAGACTACCCACTTATTATCGGTGGTGAGCGTATTACAACGGAAGATAAAATTGTTTCGTACAATCCTGCAAAGAAAACAGAAGTTATCGGCCGTGTGTCAAAAGCAAGCAAAGATTTAGCTGAAAAAGCGATGCAAGCAGCAGATGAAACATTCAAAACTTGGAAAAAGGTAGATCCAGCTATTCGTGCAGACGTTCTTTTCAAAGCAGCAGCTATTATTCGTCGTCGTAAACATGAATTCTCAGCATTATTAACAAAAGAAGCTGGGAAACCATGGGCTGAGGCAGATGCAGATACAGCAGAAGCAATCGACTTCTTAGAATACTATGGTCGCCAAATGCTACGTATTAAAAACGGTCAACCAGTAGAAAGCCGTCCAGGTGAATACAACCGCTATGACTATATTCCACTAGGAATCGGTATCGTCATCTCTCCTTGGAACTTCCCATTTGCGATTATGGCTGGTACAACAGTGGCTGCTTTAGTAACAGGTAACACAGTATTACTAAAACCAGCTTCTACAACACCAGTAGTGGCATATAAATTTATCGAAGTATTAGAAGAAGCAGGTCTTCCAGCAGGAGCTGTTAACTTTGTACCAGGTTCTGGTGCTGAAGTGGGCGACTACTTAGTGGATCACCCAAAAACTCGTTTCATCAGCTTCACAGGTTCACGTGATGTTGGTTTACGTATTAACCAACGAGCATCTGTCCTAAATGATGGTCAAATTTGGATCAAACGCGTTATCGCTGAAATGGGCGGTAAAGATACAATCGTTGTCGATAAAGAAGCAGATCTTGAATTAGCTGCACAATCGATCGTGAAATCAGCATTTGGTTTCTCAGGTCAAAAATGTTCAGCATGTTCTCGTGCTGTTATCGTAGAAGATGTGTATGACCAAGTAGTGAACCGTGTAGAAGAGTTAACAAACGCATTAACAGTTGGAGATCCAACAGATTTCAGCAACTTCATGGCAACGGTTATTGACCAAGCAGCATTCAATAAAATTACGGAATACATCGAAATCGGTAAAGGCGAAGGTCGTCTAGTAGCTGGTGGTACAGCAGATGATACAGTAGGTTACTTCGTACAACCAACTGTATTTGCGGACGTAGAGCCTTCTGCACGTATTATGAAAGAAGAAATCTTCGGACCAGTAGTAGCGATTGCAAAAGCAAAGGATTTCGATCATGCGATTGAAATTGCGAACGATACAGAATACGGTTTAACAGGTGCTGTCATTACGACAAACCGCATGAACTTAGAAAAAGCACGTGAAGAATTCCATGTTGGAAACCTTTACTTCAACCGTGGTTGTACAGGTGCGATTGTTGGCTACCAACCATTTGGTGGCTTCAACATGTCAGGTACAGACTCAAAAGCTGGTGGCCCAGACTACCTACAACTTCACATGCAAGCAAAAACAACTTCTGAAATGCTATAATATTTTCCAGCATAAAAGCCGTACATAGTTTAATATGTACGGCTTTTTTTATTGTTTCACTCAAACCTATATATAATAGAAGAAACTCATGTGAATTTTGATTCACTTCCCTCTCAGATTCCACTATTACGTTCTCTATATAAGCCAAAAGGATACTTTTCTCCTATAACAATCTGGTATATTTTATGATATTTCTAACATTTGACCCTTAACTTGATTCTGTAACTTTGTTAAAATGATAACAGTTTAGGAGGGTAAAACTATGAAAAAACTATCAATTTTAATGTTACTCATGATGCTTGTTAGCGTACTCATTTCGCAACCCCAAAAGGCCTATGCTGATGAGCTATCAGGACATATGCATGAAAGTGGTCTGCGTTATTTGATTTCCAAAGGAGCCTTGCTGAAAGATGCAAATGGCAGCTATCGTCCGAATGATACTGTTACACGCGGTGAATTCGCCACATACATAGCAAAAGCTTTAAACTTAAAGACAAAAGATACTATAACGTTTACAGATGTCTCTGACACATATTTATTGGCCAATGAAATCAAGCTTGCTGCTACTGCTGGAATAATTACCGGCTACACAGACGGCACATTTAAGCCTGAAGAACGTATCTCAAGAGAGCATATGGCCGTTATGTTAATTAGAGCGGTTGATTATTTAAAAATCCCAAAAGGGACTTCCTCTATTACATTTAAAGACAATGCTACTATTTTCAAAGATTTCCGTCAGGACATTGCCATAGGAGCTCAATTGGGACTTATTAAAGGAAGCTCTAACGGCATGTTCTTACCTAGAGACAATGCTACCATTGCTGAAGCTTCAACTTTTATACTTCGCTTAATTCTCCTTGCTGATACTGTTGAAAATAATGATGGGAATACTGATAGCAACGGTAATACTGGTAATTCTAATAATAACGGCAACTCTGGTAACGACAATAATTCAGGTAACAATAATAATGAGAATGCTGCATTTATTGTCAAAGAAATCACAAATGGTAATTTAGTAGACAAGCAATCCTATACTAGCTTTGAAGCTGCTGAAAAAGCAGTGACAAACGGTTCTTTAGTGGTTACTCAAAATAATAAGATTATAAAAATGTCTTCGGGTATGATTGTCACAAATAATTATGTCGCATTAAATTCCGAGACGATTAAGGATCAAATTGCAATTGCTGCTAATACAGAAATGGAGTATCTAGGTAGTGATGCGACTCACGTTAGAGTACGTCTAGCTGGACATGTTGGCTCTTTAAAACAAGCAGACGTTACCTTAATCCCTTCTGCTTTAGTAAAGGGACGCGCTTATTATACAAATGAAAATGGTGAAATTAAACATACCTTATACGATTATAAATCCAATAAGTACTCATCTAGTTACGTCTACGGCAAGGCCCCTAGCTTTATGAAGCAAGGTGAGAAATACTTTAGCTGGGATGGTATTAATTTTACGAATGTGAACGGCTCTTCAAAAGGTGAAGGCTATAATTACTATCAATTCTTACCTGCTCGAGCTACGACACAATATACAGCTGAAGAAATTGATCAATATATTATGCAAAAGCTAGCTGAGGTTGAAAGCTCAGGTGCTTCTATTTATAAAAATGCTACAACGAAAAGTAAACTGATTGGTTTAGGTTCCGTGTTAAAAGATATAGAAGCGAATGCTCATATTAACGCCATGCTTATTTTAGCACTTGCACAGCATGAGAGTGCCTACGGAATGAGCGATCATGCTCAAAATTTTAATAACCTATTTGGTTTATATGTATATGATACAAATCCTCTAAACAAAAAATTTGATAGTGTTGGCGCAAACATTAATGAGCTTGTCGAAAAGTTTCTACAGCCCAATTACATTACGCCTGGCGGACGTTATACAAATGGTTCAGTCGTTGGCTCTAAAGCGATTGGATTTAACGTCAAATACGCCTCTGACCCTTTCTGGGGAGCCAAAATTGCTGGACACTATTATCGTGCAGAAAAAGTATTGGGCTATAAAGATGCTAATAGCCCGTATAAAATTGCACTAACAACAACCGCTGGTCTAAATGTTCGTGCTGATGCATCAACACAGCAAAGTCCACTATTCACCTTTAATAAAAGTAATATGCCTGTCATTGTCACAGATACTGGAACAAATGGTTGGTATCAAGTGATTTCAGATAAATTACACTCAGAACCAGCTTATATTAGTAAGGATTATATTAAATTCATTAATACAGTAAAATAAAACCCAAAAAGCTACCTCTCCAACAATGGAAGGTAGCTTTAATTGTTTATTGTTTGGGAAACTGGGTAGTTATTAGTAAAGAGAAAAAACGATCCCAAAGCTCGTAAAACTTTGGAATCGTATCTTCAACTCTTATTGTTTTTTATAGTATTGCAAAATACCATTATAAATAGATTCTGCAAATAGATTCACGTATTGATCATTGGTCATTTTATTATGGTCCTCAGTGTTTGTTAAGAAACCAAGCTCCACTAGAATAGACGGAATGACCATATTACGAATTACGTAGTACTGTTCTTGTTTAACACCGCGGTTTTTCATATTTAAATTGTTAACAATTTGGTTATTTACAAATGTAGCTAAATCTATGTCTTCCTGATACATATCTCCTGTAGATATAGCATAATATGTTTCAGTACCTTGTGCTGACGAATTGGCAGCAGAATTGACATGGACACTAACAAAAATCTCACCATAGTTTGCTTGCGTGAAATCTACTCGATCTTGTAATGATGGATACGTATCACCAGTACGTGTCATATACACTTTGGCACCAGCACTCTCTAGTAATTGCTTTACTTGCGTGCTGACCTTTAATGTAATGCTCTTTTCAGAAACAGAGCCTTTTACTGTCCCTGGATCTTTACCACCGTGACCTGGGTCTAGGATGATAACGCGATTTTGTAGAGGTTTAGCTGACTGATTTAATAGCTTTAAGTAAGATTTATGAACATAACCTGTTTGTCCATTGTAAGTAATTTCTGCCCAGTAACCACTAATGCTATTAACTTGGACATACTCTCCTTTATTCAGCTTGAAAAGTACTGCTGACGTTGAATTACTTTGACTACGTACATTTAGGTTAGCAACCGTTACTCTTCCCAGTACATCTCCAGAAATAACTGGTGGTGTACCTGGATCTGGATTAGGTTTTTCTTCTTCAACCGCATCTGTTGTACTATTGGCTACAACATAACCAGGTAAACCATCCACTTGTGTTAAATAGTAGCCACCTACTGTTTTATACACTGGTAATTTTACATTTGTTTTAATCGTTGAAATTACTTTTGCAGAAGAAGTTGGCTTCACATATAAGTTAACCGCATTTTTTGTCGTTACTTCTTTTTCGACTGCTCCTAGCACATTACCATCTGCATCTAAAAACTCAGCGTACTGTTTGAAAATATAAGCATAAGCACCTTTATAAGATACTTTTAACCAATTGCCTTCAACTGCATATACTGATAATTTACCACCTGTATTGACTTTACCTACAATGTTCGTAGTTGAACTACTATCCGTTGATTTACGAATGTTTAAACCATCTGTAGTAACCTTTACTAAGCCAATAACTTGAGATGTATCTGGTACAGTTACACCTTTTACAGGCAATTCTAAACGATATTTCTCACTTTTTGCACGTGCCACAAATAATGAAAATTGAGACCGTGTCACCGTGCTGTTTGGTAAATATGTTTTACCTGTTCCGTTTGTAATCCCATTATAATAGATCGTATTGATGTACTTTACATATTCGTGTGTAATCCCTACATCCGTAAATGGAGAGTCAATTCCCTCATACTCACTTGTATCTAAATTAAATGCTTTTGTTAAGACATAGCTCATTTCTCCACGAGTTAGGGCTTTGTTTGGTAGAAATTCACCTTTTATATTTTTGTCGAAGAAACCTAATTGTACAGCACGTTCTATATAACCTGACATTTCAGTGCCTACTGTAACATCTGAAAAGCTTGATTTATTTACGATTAATGGTTTGTTTCCAGAGGCAACGACAACCATTTTGGCTGCTTGTCCTCTTGTTACATTGTTATTTGGGCCAAAAACTCTTTTACCATTCACAAAATAGCCTTGGATTACACCCAAACTTACTAAATAATTGATTTCTTCATAGGCTGGGTGATTTTTAGTGACATCTTCAAATGTTATATTTGAGTTGGTAGCTGCACTGACACTTGCACTATGTATCGTAAACATAGAAGCCGAAATGAATAAGACGCACAAGATAAGACTAATTTTTTTGATGTTCAATGTCTTATTTCCTCCCTTCTTGTTCTCTTAACGTGTCCATTTTAACAAAATTAGCTAAATAATGCATCATACAATAGAACTGTTAAAATATATTTTCCATATCACTTCCTCTCCTACGTAGTTATCATAAAAATAGAAGAGTCTGCAAATGCAAACCCTTCTTCCATTATAAGCTATTCAAAAGATCAATTCTTGCAATCTATGACAAAATTAACATGTAAAATTCATGAATTTATTTATTGTTGAATTCTTTCAATAAAAACTTTAAGTTGATTGATTTTTAGTAAATCATCAGAGCCGAAGCTTCCATCTCCATCGCCATTTGTAACACCATTAGACGCCAGGATAGAAACATAATCACTAGCCCAGCTATTTTGTGAGACATCACTAAATGCTACTGTTTCCCCTTGGTTTTCAAGACCGAAAGCTAGTACTAAAACTTTTGCGATTTGTGCACGTGTAATTGGTGAAGATGGGTTGAACTTACCATTTTCATCCCCTTCAAAGATACCTAATCTTTCAACAGCCGCAATAGCACCTGCATTTGCATTTGTTGGTTTTACATCTACGAAATTAGTAGTTGTATTAGAAGTATCTAAGTTTAAAGCTTTTGCAATTTGTACAGCAACTTCTCCACGAGAAGCATATACTGAAAAGTCAATTGCAGCTTTTTTTACTTCAGCTTGCTGTTGCGAATCAAATGTTGCCACACGTTTAGCCCCTACATAACGAGAACCCCAATAATATGGGTCGTTAACACTTGAGTAGCTAACACCTTGACCAGTTTGAGAGTGGATCATTTTTCCATCACCTATGTATATACCCACATGTGAAATACCACTACCACTTGTATTGAAAAATACTAAGTCACCAACTTGTAAATCGCTCTTTGCTACTGCATCACCTTGTTGGTATTGAGAGCCCGATGTACGGTTTAATTGAATACCTAAGTCTGAAAATACTTTAGATGTAAAGCCCGAGCAATCAAAACCACTTGTTGTTGTACCGCCGTATTTATATGGAGTACCTAAATATTTAGAAGCTGTTTCAGTGACATTTTCTTTTGTCGCTGCTTCAGCAGTATTTATATGAGTTGTTGAAAATAACATGAAAGATGCAAAAATCGGTAATAACCATTTCTTATTCATACTTTTGTTATACCCCTCTCAATACTTTTTTGCCTATAAATAGACTATCACAAAAGAAGGTCTTGTTATTTTTCATTTGTGTAACGGTTTTAGACAGCAAAAAAACGCTGTAATACCAACGTTTGGTCGTATTTCCAGCGTTAAAAGAGGAATTTTTTTATTAAATTTCGAAGCCTTCGTAACATTACTGTAACATTAGTGCTCCTTTGTTACATAACAACTTATTGACTAGAAAACAATTGGACCCAATAGTAATTTTCTTTGCTATCCTGCGCTATTGCAACACCTGTATTCGTATAATTTTCTTTCAAAATGTTATCACGATGACTCGGTGAAGCCATCCATGCCTTTACCGCAACCTCTGGCGTTTGGATATTTCTCGCGATATTTTCTCCAAAGCTCGTGTAATCATAATCAAATAAAGTCGCTAAATCCCATGGGGCACCATAATATGGAGAAACGTGTTCAAAATAATGGCGGTTCACCATATCCTGTGCTTTAATAATTGCGATTTGTGTCAATTTTGGATCATACACAACAGGTTCTAGTTTTTTCTTTTGTCTTTCAACATTAATTAATTCAATCACCTTTTTAGACCACTCTGTAGAAAGGTTGACAGTTGGGATATAATCCTTTGCCAAATAATCATAGGCCACTTCCAATTTGTTTATTTTCTGCTGAAAATAAATACTTCGTTCAACGAACACAGCAAATTGGGCGCGTGTCACTAATTGATCAGGTGCAAAACGTTTAGCTTCAACCCCACTGACAATGCCTATATCAGCAAGCGACTCAATATAATTTTTTGCCCAATGAGAGCCAGGAATATCCGCAAATTGGATACTATTTTTGTTATCAACCTTAAACTGATATGCTAATGCTAGCATTTTTGCCACTTGCATTCGCTTTAAAGGCTCCTCAGGATAAAAGGCTTCTCCTTTTTGGATAATCCCCAATTTAACAAGCTGGCAAATTTCTTTGTAATAGGGATGACTAGCAGGGACATCCTTAAAATTTGTCATATTCGCTATGTCTACATTGGTCTGAATAGAACGAGCAATGGCTGCAGCCGCCTCCGCTCTTGTAATAGCCTGCTCTGGCTTAAATGTATAATCGCTATATGTAGTCATATATTTTTTTGAAAGCATATGTTGTATCGAAGCATTTGCCCAATATGAATTTGAAACATCTACAACTTTGGCAGATGCCGCTTCTACCTGATTTAAACTAGTTAAACTTCCTACGGTTGCAGCTATTGAAAGTACAACAATACTCAGCATTTTCTTCAACAGGGCTACCTCCTCCATATGTCAAATATGTAGCAAACGGCGCTTTTTCATCACTGAGGTCAGGAAACGAAAATTCACCATACCTACTATATGATACGAAATTCAAATAAGATAGTTTCACTTTTTTGGAAAATCATCAATAGATTCATCATTGATCATTATAAAAGGAGTTTTCCCTTAATATTCATTGGGAAAACTCCTTTTTTCTCATACTATTGAATCATTTTAAGATATTCTTCTAAAATACGATAATTATATACTAATCCCTGTTGCTCTATCGACAATGAGCTGTAGTCTTTTTGAGCTGATAGCACTTTTTTCTCAAAGGATGAGCTATCTGGATCGATATTTCCAATCGCTTGAACAACCTTAAGAACTGCAGCCACATCTTTTTCAGCCTGTTTAAGTAAGTCTTCATTGATGACTTGTCCGCGTACTTTAGAATCCAATGCCTGATAAGCAGCCACGGCATTAGCCACATCTTCAATATACGTTGGTGAGCTTGGAGAAAGTCCCGCAATTATTTCAACGACCTTCTTGACATCGGCCATACTTTTCTCCGCTTCTAAGAGAATCGAATAATTGGAGATACGCTGTTTATCTGTCGTATTCAAACTATCGTATTCTTTTCGTACGGCTTCAACCATACCAAAGTAGAATTTATCCTTAGGATTTAATTTTGCAATGTTATTATAGACTTTTATAACGTTGTCTAAGGATAGTAATAATTGGTCGTTATACACATATCGTCTTTGGTCAGCATTCAGCTTATCATAAGCTTTTAAAATCTTTTGATATTGACTATTCATATCTTTTGCTGTTAAAAGTCGATCAATATCCTCCACAATACTCATAACGGGCTTAATCAGCTTTTCTTGGTCTTGTAATACTCTGTAGTTTTGCACAGCTCGTTGCTGATCCTTTGGTAAAGCATTATAAGCAGCACGTATTTCTTGAATACGTTTGACATACTGCTTTGGATCAATAGATGGTAAAGCATCAATCATCTGCATTACATTGCCAGCCCCAAGGATACTTGATTCAGCCGCTTGCAATAAGTAGTAATTTGTCACATATTGCTGCAAATCGGCAGGAAGTGCATCATAAAGTGAACGGGCTCTTGCTGTATCTTGAAGGAATGTATTACTTGAAGATTTTAGTTTACTAATCAATTCCACTACATCGGATACAGGCTCATATTTTAATAGTACATCAATATTGTTGATGTATTTTTTTTGATCTTTTGTTAGTTTGTCATATGCCTTACGTATAGAGTTGACATTACTAACAAAGCTTTTCGATTGTGGATCTAGTTCATTAATTTGTACCATCACACTTAAAATAGGTTTAACCTCTTTTTCACGTGTTGTTAAATCTTTAATATTCGACACTAATTTCTTTTGATTAGATGACAGCTTATCATAGGCTACACGTGCATTCATCAGCTTTGTTAAATAGTCTGCATCTTGCACTTCTGTTAATTTAATTAGCTCAATTACACCTTCAGCTAGCCCCTGTTCATTTTCAGCGGCTACCAGTGCATCATAGTTGATAATGGCTTGCTTCTTCTCCTCAGATAGCGCATCGTAAAGCTCACGTGCCGTTTTCATATCTTGGTAGAATGTTTTACTTGTTGGCTTTAACGTAGCGATTAGGCCAATTAATGAAGCCACATCTTCGACAGACGTGAGGTTCGCATAGTTCGTCACATGTTTTTTTGAAACTTCATCAAGTGCATTATAAGCCTTTCGAGCGCCAAGTACCTTTTTCGTATAATCCTTACTCGATGGGTCCAACGCATTGATTAGTTGAATAACCTTGATAACAGCTTTATTGCTCTTTTCATAATTACTTAAAGTTTTTGCCTGCTCCACAAGCTTCTGCGCATTTTTATCTAATGCTTTATAGGCTGTCGTTAGCTCTGCTACCTTTTGGACAAATGTATCTGGATTCTCATTGGCTAATGCAAGAACACGTTCATCAAATGCCTTTGCCATATTGATATAGTTCTGTGCTTTTGTAAGGTCTGGATAATTAATAACTTGGTCTTTATCTGCTAATGCTGTGTAAGCATCTGTTGCTGCCTTCACATCATCTTTATACGTTTTTCTGGAAGGATTTAATGCATTAATTTGCACAATTACCTCTATTACAGGTACAAGCTCTTTTAAATTCTTATAATTTTTGACATAGGTTTTATTCTTGTCATCTAGCTTAGCATATGCTGTATAAGCTGATTTAGCTTTTGAGATATAGCTCTTAGAGGATGGATCAAGTTTTTCAAATTGTGAAATGACATTCACAACCGTTTTATAGGATTTCTCTAAATCAGTTAATACCTTAATATTTGTTACACGGCTTTTTGCTGAAGACGGGAGACCATCATAGGCAGCTCGGGCTGCTAAAATATCTGTAATCATATCATTTGATTGACTTAGTTTTGATATTTGCTCAATCACACCTGCTATTACTAAATCTTCATTTAATAGATTGGATAGTTTTTCTTCAAGTTTACTTTTCATTTCTGCCAATGGAGCCGCATCATCACCATTACCAGCATTTAAAGACGTCACTTTAGATTGCAGTTCCGTAATTTGGTTCTTGTAATCTTGCATGGTCGGTTTAAGCGCATTCACTTGTTTCGATAAAGTCGCATATTGGATTAAAAGCTTTAAGCGATCACTCTTTTGCACAAATGCCTGTTCTTCCACAGCTAATTTATCAAAAGCCGATTGAGCAGCAAATGTTTTACTCTCGAATGTAGAAGCTTTAGGATCAATAGCATCAATTAATTTGTCCACACTTAAAGACGCATTATAAACCTTCTCCCACTTTGTCAGCTCTGCAAGGTTATTGACAATTTTTTTGACATTCGCCGCGTTAATAGCTGTGCCATTTGTTGCTTGCGGCACATCATAGGCAGTACGAGCATCTTTGATAGCTTCCACTTTATTTGAGGCATTTGCAATTGCCACAATAAGTCCTTCGATTTTTTCAGCAGAAGCAATATTTGCTATTGCTACCTGTAGATCAGCTGTATTTTTTACAAGTTCTTTATCGATTGTTAATTGATCATAACTACCTTTAATCGAATCTACTTCTGTGCGATAAGCAGGATCATTTGATACACGCAGTGCTGAAATTCGTTTGGAAATATCAGCAGCCTTTTTATATTGTTCAAATGTAGAATAGTTTGCCACTAACTTTTGTGATGCTTCATCTAAGGCATTGTAGGATTTTTCAATAGCAGTTACTGCACTAATAAAGCTTGTCGCTGAAGTAAATTCTGTTGGTTTTTTAGCCATTAATTGCGTAATACTTAATGAAACTTTATCTATGGCTGATAGACCAGTTAAAGCATCCTTATATTTTTTAAAGGGTGTTACCACATCATTATTTGGATTATAAGCTTCAGCCACTTTCTTTTGATCGGCCGTTAGTAAGTTATAAGCTGCTGTAACTTTATCTAATGCTGACGAAATAGCTGGATAATCTGTTGGATTTTGCTTTAATACAACTACTAAAGCATCTAGTTCTGTAGCAGTAGTTTTTACTGCTGCTGCATCATCAACCAATTTTCCTAATTTCGCAATATCTACTCCTTTGCCCTTAAAATAGTTATTGCGATCAGCCTCTTTATAACCATATTGTAAGACTGTTCCTCGAATGGTATTAGTAATACTGCTAGCGCTATTAGCAAATGCTGCATCGACAGCTTCCTCAAATTGTTTTTGTACGAATAAATATGAATGGTCTGTCGTTTCATTCCCTAAAAAATTGTCATATTCTGTTTCTACAGCTTTCACATCATCTATAAATGTCTTACTAGTATAAGAGATAGTACTAATTTTCTTCCAAATTGCTTGTAGCTCATTTAATAGACGACGTTGCTCCACTACATAATCGTATTTTGCTTGAATAAGCGCCTTTTCATTGTTGTCAAATCCAAGATCATTTGAATTTTGTACAACTTTGATATCACCATCTGCTATAACCATCTCATTGGCAGTCGAATTCTCTGATAATTTACCGAATTGGGCAATGAGCTGTTCCTTTGTTGTAGCAGCTGCTACAGCATTGACATAGGAAACTTGCTCCGTTTGAACTGTAGCACGAGATTGTGCATCATTTTCCTGTGCATTTGCGATAGCTGTAGGTGCTAATAATAGACTTGTTATAACACCTGCTGTCAATTTTCGATTCAATCGAACCACCCTTTCATTTTTTATGTATAAGAAAATGATTCTGTTCATTTTCATTTATCCTAAATCTTCATGTGATTAAAAAGCCTCCGAGGTTTTTCGAGCAAAATCGAAAAAATCTGGACATAATTACGCAAAGACATAATTAATGAATCATTACTTTAGTATCGGTGTAAATTACATGTTTTCAAGCCATTCTATTATATTTACAAAATAACGAGCGTCAAAAGTAGTTTTTCAAAATTACTAGCTAGAAAAACAGGAAGTTATTTCAATTATACTATACAATAGATTTATATGGATTCTTCGGATTTCAAACGCCTACCGAATCATATTAAATCCTTTGGCAGAAATCACAGATTTTTGAAAATGGGCTTTCGAGTAAGTCCGAAATAATGTGACACGAATCTGCCCAGATGTAATTGATAGTAGGATGTTTTTCATCCATCGACATGTAATGACGAAATACGTTTTTTCAACGAAATTATTGGAAAAAAACAGCTATTTTCATATGTCATAATGTCTTTGCAAGGTGTATACTACATCTTTGATATCCTATTTTGGAAGAAAGGACGCTGTTTATGTTTTACCATTATAAGTTCTGGCATAGCTTAAAAAATCCTACCTACTTTACAAACATCGTAGAAAAGGGCGAGATCATCGGATATAAAAAACGTGCATTAACGGTGTTCATTCTTTTCATCCTATTATTTGCTGCTCGCGAATATTGGGGAATGGGGACAGAGAATTTAACGTCCTTATTTGCAATGGATTTACAAAATGAATACTATGTAGCACGCGTACTTTCCATGCTCGGTGCCATTTTATGGGCAATTATTTATTTTTGCTTCCATTATTACGGTGTTACCTACTTATTACATCTATTAACGGACATTCCTTATACTTGGATAAAAAGAGTCCAGCTTTATGTTGTTGCCTTTCTACTCATTGAAAAAGCAATCCTCTTTGCTGTTTTTTATGGAGTTGGCTATACAACGATGTTTTCATTCTTTTCTTTGGCACCCGCTGCCTTACAGGTCATTAAAACTGACTTCGTGTTATTTACAATCAATCAGCTGACAGTAACGTCCGTTTTAATCATTATTGTGCAGTATTTATTCCTGTCGAAATGGGAGGAAGAAGCTAGTAGAAAAATGTTAGTAGTCAAATTGATTGGCTTACAACTATTTATGGCCTTATTTGTGGGCATGATTAGTGTGCTACCCATTAAAGAATGGATTGCTAGGGGGTTAGGATGATGGCATTTATCAAGACAAGACCATGGACAAGTATAGGTATTGTGTTGGCGATGCTCATAATCGGTATAAATGCTTATTTTGTTTTCAAAGAAGATAGCACCGTGACACGATCCTACTTTATTGACGAATTTCAGAAAGCATATATCGGTACGAATACAGAGCGTGTCAATAAGGAAACCATTGTGGCACCCGCTGAGACGTATACCATTACAGCTGATGCAACAAAGTTATCCGCTGTCAATGTAAAGCGCGGTCAGGAAGTGATGATGAATGATTTACTCGCTACCTTTAAAACAGATGAAGTAGACGAGGAGCTTACAAAGCTTGAATCGGAACGTACTGCCTATGAAACAGAATTAAATGATTTACAAGATGCACTTGATCAAATTGAAGATGAATACGACGATTCGAATCCAAAAAGCTCTATTAATACCGATCAAATCAATGATAAATTGTCTGTGACATTAAAATTAGAGCTTGCTCAACAAAATTCGCTATCGACAGCAGTTGCCCTGTTAAATCGACATATCGCTGAAACGAATCGTCAAATTGCGCTCATTGACGCACAGATCACACAAATAGAATCACGTCAAGGCATCATCAGTCCTATCGACGGTGTAGTAGCAGCGGTGAAAGAAGAAGCTGGTGCTTTAACCTTCGAAATCTATTCTAATGAAAAAGCCATGTATGCTTATTTATCTGAAAAAGAATGGCAACAGGTACAGGAAGGCCAAACGGTTGATTTTAAAGTGAAACATGTCAAAGACGCATTATCTGGCATCGTATTAGATAAGCAAATGATTGCTACAAATGATGAAACCTTTTGGGCAAATGAATTAGCCAAAACAACAGACCTACCGCAGCCAACAAATTATGAAGTAGTACTGCAACAAGATGCGCCAATAGAGGATGTACCGTTTTCATCAACTGGCAAAGCCTCCATTATTGTCAATGAAGCGTTCGATTCTTATAAGGTCGATAAATCGTGGTTAGCGACAACAAAAAAAGGAAATAAAAAGCTTCATATCATTAATCAGGATGGGAAAATCCAACTGATAGATATTAATGTCCAATTTAATACGGCTCAATCTGCTATTTTCTCGGACTATCTCGATGAGGGAACACCAATGCTCTCTAATGAGAAGCGCAATATGGAAGCCTATACCTTCCGTACTTTACCTATTGAGAAGTTACACTGGAAGCAGTTTAAAGAGTTAACTTGGAAGCAATATGTGAAATACATTGTTTTCTAAATGAAAAATCCGCTTCATTCTCTTCAGAGAGTGGCGGATTTTTTCTGTAAAAATACCCCCTGTAGCTATTACAGGGGGATTTCAAGATTATTTTAATGATAGGCATCTATTTAAGAAGCTTGCAAATTGAGCACGAGTAATTTGTGCATCGGGTCTAAATGTATTATCTGGGAAACCTCCTGTTAAATCATTCGCCACAAGTGCCTGGATATTACTGTATGCCCAGTGCGTTGATTTAACATCTGTGAAGGTAACTTTACTTGTACCTGTTAATTTGTAGGCTCTTGTTAAAATCGCTGCCATCTCTGCACGTGAAAGCTGTCCGTTTGGGTTGAACTTCCCTGGTTCTTGCCCTTTAATAATGCCAGCCTGCTCGACTGCTGCAATGGCACTATATGCATAATGACTTTTACTTACATCTTTAAAGCTAGAATCCTTCGTTGTTGATAGATTCAGTGCTCTGGCAATGATTGTAGCTGCCTCTGCACGTGTAATGGACGCTTCTGGCTTAAACGTACCATTAGAGTAACCTTTGATCAGTGATTTATTGTATAGGCTTTGGATTTCTGAAAACGCCCAATGCCCTTTGTTCACATCCGTATAAACTAATTCCTCATGATTATCTTTGTAGACAGCCTGTAATTGATCAAAATACAGCTGTCCTTTCTTTTGAAGAGAAGCTGTCGGTTGAGCAACATATAAACGTTCGAATTTCAATGGTGTTGCTAGATTACTTGGAATATCCGCCTTTACGTATTTCCAGCCATTCCAGTCTAAACCGCCCTGGCTTGTGAAATCAATCGTGTGCTTAGTCCCTGATCCATCTACAACCACACCTCTTAGCCAATGCTTACCTGCATCGCCAAATACCCAAACACCGATATTTTTCGGCTGACCTGTTATAGTAATGGGTTTTTTAGCAACCATATAGGCAGCCTTAGTCCCTGAGCCCGCTACTGTAAAATCGTAGTTTAATTGCATGCTAGCTGTTCCCTGTCTCGCATACTCTTTAGAATTTGCTAACGAAGCATTCGCTTTTGCTACTTCTGTTGTCCAAGAAGACACATTATCAAAGCTATCTAGTACAATAGGTTTTTCTGCTAAGTCTATTACAGATACAGCTGTGGACGTACGAATACCTCCATATTCCCCAATAATTTTCCCTTCACCTTTTTGGGTAGCCGTAAAGGTTGCACCATCCATCTTACCGATATTTCCTTCAACTGACCACTTCATGCTCGCTGGGTTGATAGTCATTGGATTTAAATATTGATCATAGGCAGTTGCTACTTGCATATCTACAGATGAACCTTTCATGACTTGACCAACACTATTTAGCGTAATAGATTTTGCGTTCCCTGGTGGTGCTGTATTAACGACCTGTAAAATGGCCGATACACGACGCTCACTACCCTCAGACGGTTTGTTCACAAGGTTGGCGAAATACCCTCCTGGATTGCGCGCGACCATCGCTGTAGAACCGCCACCATCTAAGTTAATAGCTGAAGTAGCTCCTATTGAAATTAAATGTGAAGCTAAATCTGATAAGTTAACACCATTACTATGACCACTTAAGCGACCATCAATTGTAATAAGTGATACCTTTGTACCTGTAGCATCCACCGCTACTGCTGTACGAGGACTGCGTGTCGAAGCAAAACCAGAATTTGTTGGCATGGAAATATCCACTTGACCATTGCGTACAAGCATTGGTCCTGCAGCTAAAATGAATTGAGCATCCATCCATTTTTGATCGATTGACAAGCTGACATCGATATTTGTACCTGCTGAAATATTGCTTAATTCAGCGGCTAATTCTTTATTTTGTACAGAAATAACAAAACCATCCGCTGGTACTGCTGAGTTTCCTTCTGCACCATACGTTGTTACATGAGAAACTGTCCCTGAGAATTGATCACCAAAATGTAGGGTATTTGTATCCTGACTAGCTCCTGACACCACTAGTTCTAAGCCCCATGCATTTGTACCAGTTGTCTTTTTTTCTGGCGTATATAAAACGTTTTTATTTGTTCCTCGTTCACTATTAATTAGATCAATAGGATATGTTTTTCCATTTACTTGGAAAGATAGATTCGTTGTATAATAATCTGCAATCGCTTTCCCTGATTTAGATAAGCCAAATGCAACTGGCTTTTGCGTCGGGCTATCATACGTATCTCCCAAAATACCATAGTTGACAATTTCATTCTTTTCCGCTAACAGGTTCGCAGGCATCCCATTTCCTAAAAAGTATGAAGCATTAACAGCTCCAACAACTCGATGGCCATCATACGTGTTTTGCTTCGCCATAGCTGAAGTTGTTTTTAGGGAATTAATAGGATTCGGCATCCCAATTTCTAGTTTTGTATATGTATTATTTAAATTTACATCTAAAACATTTACAAACTGACGTATAGAACCTGACGTATAGGTTTGTTGTACGTGATTTACTTGTGGTGATACCTCTGTTTTCACTTCACTTACTTTATTTCCAAAACCAGCTGCTTGTCCATTGATGGGGCTAACTGTTAACATAAGCACGAACATGACTACAACAATTGTTACTAATTTTCTTGCCAATTTCTTCACTCCGAATTAATCAAAGTATGGCACGATATCATGTCATATGAACCGTGCCAGGGACTTCTTTATTTTGTTTCCACATAGATAGCTACTGGAAGATTGACACCACCAGCATGCATTAGCTCTAATTGAATCGTATCTGTTGCACCCTTCATTTCGTAATCAGGTAATTCAACATACTCTTCTCCTACTCTTAAAGAAGGCACTAAATGCACTTTGCCATTCACCTTAATTGCTCCACTGTATAAGCCTCCACGACCAGCAAGTTTCAGCTTAATCGTTTTGGTCGTCCCTGTTGGATTTACAACAGGAATGGAAACCTTGTAGTTCATACCGAAATGACCTGGATTTCCGACTGCTCCATTAATTTGTGAAAATGAATTTTCAGCTGTTTGTAAATGGTCAGTACGGCCATTCGAAATGTTATAGCCTACTTCTGGTGAATCTACTGTATAGGCTGGTAGTTCTGCTAGAATTGTAGCGCTTGGCCAAGCACCTCTTGGATGCTTTGCATACTCATCGATGGCAACCTGCTCCGATTGAATCGTTGTTAAATCACTATTATCTTTTGTAAGCACTGTGCGAATGGTATACTCTGGTTTTCCACCATTGACCGCTTGAATATCTAAATCATGTAAAAAGCCAATAATATATTCATGGTGTAGATCGTATGTTTCAATGACCTTTGTTTCTCCTGGTGCAATGACAATACCGCTACTTTCTGATTTTTTCAGCTTGTTATTTAATGTAGCATCAGCAATGGTCAAACCAATATCATGACCTACCCAGCTATTTCCTGTCTTTTGGTTAATACCTCTAGAATCTACAACTTTAATACTCTCTGTCGTAGACTTATTTTGAACCGTAATCCCAATATTGACATCTGTACCTAATGTATTGTAATGCCACCCAAAGACACGATGCTTATTCGTCACTGCCGTTGAGTTCACGTCATATTGTGAAAGCGTTGCATTATTCTTTGGCACAAGCTTACGCGTTAACGTTTCAGGATTATCACTAATAAATAAATCACGATCTCCCTCTAAACGAGCAGAAGGAACAGCTGTTGGCGATGATGTAGAACCATAAGATTTTTCAAGGAATGAACTTGTGTACATATAACGGTAAACGTAAATATACATTTCTTTTTTTTCACTGATATAGCGTAAATTTCCGCCTAAAGCATTCACAAGAAACGTAATAGGCACATACATTTTTCCTTTTTGAATAAACGGTTTTTCTGTTAAAGTTACCGTTTCGTTATTCACAAGAACCTCATTACTATTATCTTTGAAAACAAAGCTCATCCCGGCAATTTGTAATTCAAAGGAATTGTCTGGGAGCCATGCACCAGCAGAATCATCTAAATAATCATAGATATAGCTAGCTGGTAAATAAGATCTTGAATCTTTCATAATAATAGGATCTTTCATCACGATACGTTTGTTATTGATATGTAAAATATAAGGGTCTTCCTGAGGCGTTTCAGGCAGATCATCTGACATCGTAATATCTACCGATTGTGTTTCTGGGTCCCATTGAACATTCCCATCAAAATTTTCACTAACGAAACGCAGTGGCATATAAGTACGATCCTTATACATGAACGGTGCAACATCCATCACCACTTCTTGTCCATCTACTAAAGCCATCATCGAATCAATCTTTAAATCCACAATCTTCCCGTTACGAGTAGCTGACGCTGTCTGTGTTTCTTTATTCCAATCCACATTCGCACCAATCGCTTCATATAAAGCACGCATTGGCAATAATAAGAAATCCGATTTATTTAAAATAGGGTCATAGACACTAATCGTCTCTCCATTAATTGTAATTGAAACATTGTTTTTTATCTGAATTCCATTGTTACTAGTTGCTGATGCAGATGCTTGTCCAGGTAAAATTGTAGCCAAAGCAACCGCTGATACAATACATGTATTCCTTAGTTTCTTAAACATGCTAATCTCCTTTTTTTCACATTCAATTGTCTTTATCATCTTAACATGAAAAAACCCCAAAATGTGGGATTCTTATCGAAAAAAGTAGAATTCGGTACTAGAGTTCTAACCTCTCTCCTTCAAAAGCTTCATATGAAGTAAATGATATTCCAAATGGCCAGTATATTTTCTTGCAAACTGTTTTCTTCCTGACTAGATCCTTATATATACCCTCCCTAGAAGCAAATTTTAAAGCAATGGTGTAGCTGCTTTCTATCAAATTGATATCGAGACATAGCTAGTAGTTGATCAGTAACATTATGGGCTGATATCAGCATGTCATCTAGCAAACTATTGTATTAAGTAGACTGGTTTTTTTAAAAAAAGTTACACAGCCTGGAGAAAATGGTGGATTATTCACGTGAACTGTATTAAAAAAGCTATATTCCAGGAATACGGAATATAGCTTAAAAAGGATGAGCGACACCAGTAAAGCACCATCAGCTGAGGTTAAAGAATACCGTTTTAGTTACAAACAAAAGGATCTTCAATTGATGATCAAATTTTGTACATAACTAACTTTCATTAAGAAAATTATTGTCTACTTTTGATAAACACAAAACTTCCTTTAGAGGCAGTCTTATTATTTACGTATAGCTATCTTTGTTTAAATAAATTTTAACACTAACATTTACTTCATCACCTGTTTATTGTAATGATAGATAGCTTGCTATATCTTAGTATTGTTATCTCAACCAATGAAGCCTAATAGTAATGTACATGGTAATACTATCACTAATAGGAATGGGACATTACTCCATTGGTAAACTATCTAGGCAGTTTCCTCGGTTAAACATTGACTGAAGTAATCACATATCTTTAACCCTTTAGAAATGCTGGGTCTGTTTCTTCGCCTTCTTTTTCATCTCGTATAGCTTCTAAAAATGGATATTGTAAATTCAGCTTCAAGTAAATGAGTACGTGCCTCCTTTTTTGTGACAATTAAAAAACCTTATGACCTCTTAAAAATGAATAAATTAGTATAATGTCGTTGGAATTACGTACTTAATATCATTAGAATCCAAAATACGCGTTAACAAATTGCGCTTTTAGATAAGGATTTCGTTAAAATTACAGAATATTTGCTCAATTATGTGAAGAAAACTATTATTTTTAGTGTGGCAGAAAAAAATCGAAAAGGAGAAGATATCTATGAAAAAGAGGAACTATTTAGTGCAAAAAACTTTAACTATAGCTGCAATTGCATCTATAGGAACCACATTTGCTTTAGCATCCCCAAGTTTAGCTAGTGCAAATCATATTAGTACTTCTCAAGAACAAGGTGTTCTAGCAGAAAATACTCCAACTAGTATAAGCATTAATGAACAAGCAAACGCAGTAGGTATTAAAGATGTTCAATCTGAATTGAACAAAATCGGAAAATACTATTATACTAATGAAATAGCTGGAACAAAATACTATTCAAAAGGACTTCCACTAATTTTTAATCCAGCCCCAGATAGTGTTGAGACAGAGCTAAACTTTAGTATTACGAGTAATACATTAAATAATCTTAACTATGATTCAACAACGATTAATTACGTAACAGTAGGCCAACTTGATAATACAAAAACTCCTCTAGAACAGATACTTACAACAATTAGTTACAGTGAGAGTGTACAAGAAACAACATCGACAGCGACACAAAACGGTTTTAAAGTTGGAGGGTCTGGTGACCTATTTTTTAAAGTTCCTCTATTAGTAGAAGGTTTAAAATTAAATGCAGAATTTAATTCTTCTACTACAAACACAACTACAAAGAGCGTGACAAGAACATTAACAGCACCTTCACAAAATATAAGAGTGCCATCGGGTAAAAAATATAAAGCAGTCGCTGTTTTAAAACAATTAAATTTTTGGGGTGATGTTTCGTTTACTGGTGAAGGAGTCAATCCTATGACTACAATAAAAGGGACTGCTGTATATCGTGCACCAAATGGTCATTATTGGGAAAATCATACATGGAGCAAATATACGGCTCAATTTTGGTATGAACTGACTAATGCTCAGAAAAATGATTTAAATGGAATAGAATTCAATTACTTTCCAAGTACTGGTGGAGTTATAGTAAAAGCACAAGGGACTGGTAAATTCGAAGGTGTAATGGGTAGTACACTAGAGGTCGATATTTTAGATGTTACAAATCCAGCAAACCCCATTTTAGTGGAATCAAGACCTTTTTAATAATTTATTTTTTTAGTATCTGAATCAGTTTCATAGTTCATAGTATTCAAGAGCCTAGGCTACTCCTATTAAGAAAACTTATGTTTATAAAATTTAATTGGTGAATATAATGTACATGGCTAAAGACATGGAGAACAGTTGTATGACGAAATCGGAGAACAAAGTCTTCTGCATAAATTGGCCCTTACTAGGCGTAGTCTGAAAATGGACGCTGTACCTAATTAATTGATATCCGAAACGGACACGGACATTCATAAATTTCATTTATTGAAATTTTGAGTATTTCAAATGTTGAATGATCATTGTAGTGGCTTACTGAATTTAGTTAGCCGCTTTTTTGTTGTTTATAAAAAACAGACAACTGTGATATACAATCCTCAAAGGCTGCTTTAAGTAATTCTGGGTTGTTGGTTCTAATCCCATACTTTTAAGGTTACACTTTCATCCAGCACGCATTTCTCCCTTTTGAAACAAGCTTAATTTCGCCTAATAATTGTAAATCATTTAAAGCTTTACTAATTGTTCTTTCGGCTATATCAGGATACATACTCCGAATGCATTCTTTTGTGAAAGGTTGTTCGTGATTAAGAACAAAATTCTGAATTCTCTCTATCTTAGTCTGTCTACTTATAGAATCCTTAACTCTATTATGTAGATTTTTATAAGCATCTAAAATAATTGTTAAGAATATTTTTAACCAAAAGCTACTATTATGCTCATTACAATACCAATTTGCTGATGATTTATAGATTGCTTCATAGTATTCTGATTCTCTTTTCTTTATATGTTCATCTAAACAAACATATTTTACAAATGTATGGCCGCTTTTTATTAGTAATAATTGCATTAACATTATAGTCACTCTCCCATTGCCTTGACTAAATGGAATTATACAATAAAGATTGAATATAAAATAAGCTATCAGTAGAATAGTAGGACATTCTTTTTTACAGTTTAATAAATTATACTGGTCGCATAATTGTTTTACAGCCACTTGAATTTTTTCAGGTGGAAGAGGACGATAAACCTTCGTGTACATCCCATTCTCCAGTATTCCGGGGATAGAAAATGGTTTTTGTCGCCATTTTGCACCATCCGAGGTAATAAAATGAATTAATTGAAAATGCAATTCTTGTATAGTATCTGGACTAATAGTAAAAACATTAGATTTTTCACGCACAAGCGTCAGAGTTTCATAGTAACAAAATATCGCATCTTCTGAGATCGACTGGGGTATTATATCTCCTAAAATAAGTTCTTTTAATCGTTTATTGGAAACTTTTATATCCTCATAAATTGAAACATAGTTTTTTATGTATTGTATTGGCATAGCATTTTCCAGTCTAGTAAATATATCAGATCTTTGTTCTTGATAAGCAGTTAACTTTCCTTTGTATTCACTAATTTCACTAACTAAGTTTATTATTTGATTCTCCCCATTATACTTATACTGATCTTCGAAAAAATTTCTCATTTTCCCTCCTACTTTCCTTTGTTACAAACATACATATTATTATTGTAAAATGAAAATCTTCACAGAAATAAAAATTTTTATTATTCTATATTAGTTAATTCACTATATAATTGTAGCCCACTATAAGATAATTACAGAATAATTAATGGGTAAATTCTTTTGACTTTGCATAATAAAAAACGATATAGAATTAATAGCTTGGAAAAGAGGGTTTAATCAAATAATCCCTATTTATTAGCAGTTGGTGGCAATAAAAAGGAAATATCCGCTACGTTATTGCTAACATCGGGATGATTGTCTATTAACATAGAGGCTCATATTCTTCCGTTACTGTATTCACTATAAGAATCATTACCTTCCGAATAATATGTTTGATCAAATACAATTTGATATCCTGCTTCATATGCTTTTGTATTCATGTTGTTAAGACCGTGGTATTTTGTATTACCATACCAACTAAAAAAATCAAGAAATGAACTTTATGAATGTCCATGTATTTGTCTCGAATATCAATTAATTGGTATAAGCGTCCTTTTTCAAACTACGCCTATTAAGGTCAATTTATGCAAAAAAAACTCTGTCTCACTAAAAACAATAGTGTTTTTCGCTAAATCTAGCAAATATTCTGTAATAATAGCAAAATTTATACCTTAAAGCGTATTTTGTAACGCGTATTTTTGATTCTAGTCATAGTATGTACGTAATTCCAACGACACTTTACTAATTTTTTACTTTTAAGCATTCATCAGACTTTCTAATTGTCACAAAAATAGTTAATAAAATATTATAATTTTTTTAAAAAACATACTTTAAGACTAAGAGCTTATTGAATACCTCCTTGTATATTTTTTTCATTAATTCTGTTTAACTCATGATTTTAATTCATTTAGCCAATGTTTTCCACCATAAATCCCCAAAATATTTTCCTTTTCTAAACAGAAAATATGAATTCTTTGCATAATAAGAAGATTTAAACCTAATTCAGTCCACCTAATTCAATACATATCTATCAAGTATATTTAAGGGTGAAATTATTGCTTATACGATGTCTGATACTCAAAATGTAAACCTTGTGTTAGATAATCTACAGCATTATCCGTTTTACTGCAAGGTGGTTTTACACAGCTACCATGGATCGATTTATACTTCTGCAGCGTACCAACAAGCCATCAAAGCAAAAGGCATTATCATAAGCATGTCCCGTAAAGGATGCCCTCTGATAATGCCCCAATCGAAACGCTTCATGAGACACTTAGAGCAGAAACGTTTATTCCGACTGATTACCTTATTTTCTCGCTTATTAATTCTAGCTTCTTTCAAAATTTCAGCCAAGTATGTCACTTTAAATTATAATTTGTCATCTTTATACTTTAAACATATTTCAAATTTGTGTCATTTATCTTCCCTTATACTATTTTTTCAACCGTTATCATAGTGTTTTATTTGGATTATATGCCATTTAAAGTAAATAAGAGGGGATTTTTAAGTGATAAATTTATATATAAAAGTGGTTATGAGTTACTTAATATGAAAATTGAGGGAATTTGTGAAGAAGGTTATCATATCTATATATCATTTGTTTAAATGGCGCGCATTTTAAATGGTATACAATATTATCGAAAAAGGGGATAAAAATAATGAAGAAAAAACAAAAAATGTTAGTCACAGCAGCAATGGTAGCCACATTAGCTACAAGTGCATTACCTACTACATTAGCGTCTGCTGCAGAAACAAATGCTCCTATTCAACAACAAGAATCACAAAAGAGTATTCAACCATTCTCACAGAGTAATTTAGAAATAGCTGTAAATGCTGCTTTATATGGTCCAGAAGTAAAAAAAATTAAAGTATTTGAACATGAATTCAATGTAAAACCAGTTGAAGTAGTAAATTTAGGCGGCGGAAAACAATATGTTAAGGGCCAAATCTCTCATCATTTAACTCTTCGTCCAGATGATCAATTTTACTATGAATTTACAGTAAAAGATGGAAAAGTAACTGATACGCCTAAATTTTATATTGATAGAGGTGGCTTTACACCATTTGCAGCACCACTTTTATCTATTATTGCTGCATATAATGGGATTCCTGTTAATCCAAATGATTTAAACACACTTGGTCAACAAATTGGGAGAGTGATCGATGGTAGTTGGGAACATGCAGCACAATCTATTGCTACTATCGTTAGTTTAACCTTTAACGAGGAATAGACCTTTCTAGGAATGTAACTGACATCAATTATTAAACGAATGTATCTCATTTATAACTGTTGACGAATCCGTAAAAGATCCGTGCTACTTTACCATTGTATGTTACAAATAGGAGTCTTGTTTAAGACTCCTGTTTTGTTTGTAAAAAAATATATTAAATAGATTTTCTCATCATTTTGTTGAGATAAATATGTATAATTACACATTTTATTATATGCGATTATTTAGTTTAAAAAAGGAGAGATAGCATGAGGAGCGTCTTAAAATTTAGCATTCTTACTTGTGTAATATTGGCAAATTTATGTACAACTTCTACTGTATTTGCTGATAGTCACCCTGGTTATTCATATGAATCAAATATAGGCTATCATAATTCAACCTGGATGTCAGAAATAGAGGGTTCAAAAAAAATAAGCGAGCTATCTATTCCAGGAACTCATGGTTCTATGGCTTTACATGGAATAAGTGTTTTTGATGAAGATCTGACTAGGAATCAAACCATGAACCTTTCACAGCAATTAAATTCGGGTATTCGTTATGTAGACATGCGAGTGAAATGTGTTAAGGATTCCTTCGCAATGCATCATGGAATTGTTTATCAAAAAGCAATGTTTGAGGATGTATTACAAGAGATAATTCAATTTTTAAAAGATCATCCGAATGAAACAATTTTAATGCGTTTAAAAGAAGACACTGATCCCGAAACCGGCTCACAATCATTCGAACAAATATTTAACAATTATAAAGAGCGTAATGCTCCTTATTTTTGGGACCCAGATTCTGTAGCATCTTCAGAAAGAAATAATCCGAAACTAGAAGATGTCCGAGGTAAAATTGTAATACTACAAAATTTCACAGCCTCTCAAACATATGGTATTAACTATGATTCTTTATATATTCAAGATAAGTTTGAAGTCGGTATCGGACCAAACGGAATATATGATAAATGGAATTCAGTGAAAGCTCATCTTCTACAGGCAAATAATAACTCGCAAAATGGAAAAATCTATTTGAACCACTTTAGTGGGACAGGAGGCGGATTAGCATTATTAACTAATTTCTATCCTTGGTTTGTTGCAAGTGGGAAAGAAAGTCGCAATACAAATAGCAATCAAAAGCTGATTCAAAAAAATGCTACAAATGAATGGACGGATTTCCCTCGTGATATGAATGACCAAGTATTTTACGGTGGAATGAATACAATGGGAACTGAATTCATTCAAAAAAGTGGGCTGCATCATGTTGGGATTATCGCTGCTGATTTTCCAGGCCCCGGTTTAATAGATAGTATTATTCAGTTGAATGGGATAAATTAAAATGAAAAAAAGAATTATAATGGTCAATAAGAAATACTGGAGCCCTACACTCATTACAACTATCTTTAAATAAAGTCGCCAAAAGAACAAGACTTTATTGCTTTGACAATCTAATAAGTTTGAATAAACTTATATTTTCCTAGATCATAACTTTCTTTTATTCAAAGTGTTGAGAATCATCAATAGTTGCCGGTAGCTCGTAGCTCTTTATTTTGGAGATTTTCGATTTGCAGCTACATCTCCATTTTTTCTTTTCAAACCTTTATAATAGCTTCAAATGTAATAAATTCATTTACCATTTCAATTGCTCTGCTTTGAACTATAGAAAAAAGCTTAACGACAATATGGGACTGAACCCCATAAGTGAGGCAGTCTCAAAAAAGCATCACCCTACCAGTTTCCGATCATTAATTGGAGACTGGTTGTTTAATTGCAATTGAATTCGAGTATTGTAATAATAATTTATATAATCTCTTACGTTTGATCTACAATGACCGTTGTAGCTCGAGTTAATCCGTCTAGATAAAACGTTTCTGCTTTGAGTGTCGCATGAAACGATTCAAATGGGCATTATCAGCGGGCGTTCCTTTACGGGACATGCTCATGATAATGCCCTTTGTATAAACCGACCCCTGATCACTGTGTAAAAGACAACCTTGCGGTAAAACAGGTAATTGCTGAAGTTTATCTAACACAAGGTTTACATTTTGAGTATTAGACATCGTATAAGCAATAATTTCACCATTAAATTAATCGAGTATACTAGATAGATATAACGTTTTCCCGCCAAAAGGTAAGTAGGTAATATTTATAAGAAGTTTCTCCAAGCGTTTTTGTGATGTAATTTCACGATTCATCAAATTATTAGCCACGTAATGTGGTTGTCCTGTTTGTTTACGTTTTTAAACTTTCACACGACATGGCCAACCATACTTTTGCATGATACGTTGCACAGCCTTATGATTCACGACCCGACCTTGTCTTAAGATTGCCGTGATTTTTGGATAACCATTGGAAAGATAATAACTCCAACTGGTACCCACCATAATAGATGAAAATATAAAGCCAGTGATCTGTTTTTGTAAAGATTGTACGAAGATTTTCTGCCCCAAGCAGCCCCATTTGACGAACTCGAATAGAATAAAATGCAAAACCAAAAAATGGTGAAATTGGTTATTTTTTAAAAATATTTAGAATATTTCTTAAACTCGCAACCTTATCTATACCTCTAGCGTTCTTCTAATAGTTTGATCGCTAAAAAGGAGGTATTTAAATGTTACAAATCAATAAATTAGATAAAAGTTTAGTAATTAGCTTGTCATTACTCGGTTTCATTAGTTGTCTGTTTGTCCATTCCAGTAGTACGGTATTTGAGCAGTATACAAGCTCATTTATTGTTAAGCAGTTATTCTATTACCTAATAGGTTTTTTAGTGATGTATGGTGTAGCGACGCTTGATATCGAGCAGCTAAAAAAAGTCTCCTGGCCATTTTATTGGGCAATGGTCTTGTTAACATTTTGCTTATTTATTGCACCCGAAAGTATAGCCCGAACGGTAAATGAGGCGAAGCGCTGGTACCAAATTCCAGCTTTAGGATCATTTCAGCCGTCAGAGTTTTTAAAATTCGCGCTTTTAATCGTTGTCAGTAAGGTCATCGTTTCACATCGAGAAAAATATGTGCACCCTACCTTTTTAACGGATATGCGACTCCTCATAATAATTGCGGCTATCACCTTTCCCCCTATGCTCGCTGTTTACAAACAGCCAGATACAGGCATGACAATGATCTATATGTCGATGCTTATTCCTATGCTTTTCTTTTCAGGTATACAAAAAAAATTGCTTATTATCTTTACAGCCATTCCGGTATCAATTCTCAGCATTGTGACTATTTTATATGTAAAGTATAATGAATTTTTTACAAACAACATTTTAAATAAACTATCAGGGCATCAAATTTCTCGAATTCAAGGATGGTTGCAACCTAATGAATATCCGGACTCATCTTTTCAAACAAGACAAGGGTTTTTGGCAATTGGTTCGGGACAGTTTACCGGAAAAGGATACATGAAGAATAATGTCTATGTCGTGGAAAAGCATACCGATTTCATTTTTGCAAACATCGCTGAAGAACTCGGTTTCATTGGAGGGGCTTTCGTCATTACTTTGTTATTTTTTGTGATTTACCGAATTGTTCTTATAACAATAGAAGCAAAAGATCCATTTATGACGTTGATGGGAGCAGGGATTTCTAGTTTATTAGCCTTCCAAATCACACAAAATATAGGTATGACAATTGGCCTTTTGCCCGTAACTGGTATGACATTGCCATTTTTAAGCTATGGAGGAAGTTCACTTATATCAAACTTCATGTTAATTGGCATTGTGATGATTATCAATAAATCTTATAGTAGCTACATGTTTAAAACAACAAAAGATTAGGGAAGGTGTGTACATGAGAAGTGTTGTTCATACTCATACTGCGCCTACCTTTTAAATGCTATAAGACAGCTTTTCTTTTAGAACTAAACATTAATGGAACCCCACTAATAAAGATTCTCTTGAATAATATTAAGATTTGTAGATAATGTTATTTACGTTATGAAAGCTTGCAACAGCTGCACCATTGTTGCAATGCTTGTGCTGTTTGGCACACTCATCTAGTCATACCTAGCCTTCTATGAGATTCGTGTTCCTCGGACCGGTGTTTTGCCTTCAGGTTCCGCGTCACCACGGATACCCTTGCTCTTGGCTAATCTCTACTTCTTTCTTCGAGATTCTTGCCTTACACCCTATAGTTCATGTGCATTGCCGGGCGCACCAAAAAGAGAGCCCAGAGTGTTGCTCACTGGGCTCTTGAAATGTTTTCTTAATAGTTAGCCGTATGAATTGAGAATTCACGAACGGTTCTGTTAGAGCCTTTGGTTAAACCCTCATTGGCTTACTCGACTGAGAGGTCGGAGGGGGAGTCACCTGCTTTCTACTCGATTCAAATTGGCTAGCTAAGATAGGCTTTAATATTTAAACTGGTTGATTAGCGATTTTAACTCATCCGCCATATGAGAGAGTGATTGAGCAGAGGCATTAATTTCTTCCATAGAAGCTAATTGCTCCTCTGTGGACGCGGCAACTTCTTCTGATGTAGCAGCATTTCCTTTAGCTGAAAAAGCCAAATCCTCCGTAATAGCTGCAACCTCTTGAACACTAGCTGACATCTGTTCTGATGCGGAAGATACTTCTTGCATTTGCGGCGTAATTTCTCGCATGCTGGTCATGATGACTTGGAACTTTGCAATCGCTTCATCCGATACGCGTAAACCACTTTGTACGTCGTTAGTAACTTGGGCCATAATGTGTACCGATTGCTCCGTATCTGCTTGAATACCATGTACTAATTCGAAAATCTGTTTTGCTGATTGTTGGGATTGCTCTGCCAGTTTACGCACTTCATCTGCAACAACAGCGAATCCTTTCCCGTGTTCTCCTGCTCTTGCAGCTTCAATAGCAGCGTTGAGAGCGAGCAGATTCGTTTGGTCAGCAATGCCTGTAATCACATCTAAAATAGACGTAATTTGTAGCGAGCGATTATGTAACGTTTGAATTTTTGTGTTTGATTCTGAAACGGATTGATGTATGGAATTCATTTGTTCTTTCGTATCTTGGACTGCTTTGCCACCCTCATCTGCCTGTATCGTAGCGTGCTGTGAAAGATCCGTAACAGTAGAAGAAATTTCTGCAACATGAAGAATTGCTTTTGACAGTTCATTTAATGATTCAGCATTTTTGTTTGCATTCGTAGTTTGCGTATCTGCACTAGATGCAACTTCTTGTATAGCAATTGCCACTTGCTCGGTTGCTAAACTCGTTTGATCAGCATTAGCTGTTAATTCTTCCGCTGAAGATGCGACTTCTTCTGCATTGACTTCTACTTTCTTTATAAGTGTTCGAAGACTTTCACGCATATCATTGAACGCCTGGCCTAATTGTCCAATTTCATCATTCGATGTGATGCTCACTTTTTCAGTTAAATCACCTTTACTGATTGTCACTGCACTTTCTTTTAACTTGCCAATTGGTCTAATAATTCCTTTTACTACAAAATAAACGGCTATGGAACTTACCACAATGGCAATGACTAGTACAAGTATAGTGGTATACAATATGGAAGCTGCAGATTCATCTATTTCTTTCGAAAAGATGGTTCCTGTAATTTTCCAGCCCGTCAATTTATTCGTTGTAAAAAATACTATACGTTTATCACCTTCATATACATAATCATACGTCCCAGATTCTTTCTCGTATATCTGATTAAAGAAGCTCTCTTTCACTTCCCCTCCACCCTCTAAAGTAGGATGTGAAATAACTTTTTTGTTTTCATCAAAAATAGAAGAATATCCATTTTTTCCTATACTAATAGATTCTGATGTTATTTGTAAGTCTGCCAGTTTAAGATCTAATGCCACAACTCCTGAGCGGTCTTTTAACTGCTTAGCAATTGTCACAATCATTTCTTCAGTCCTCACATCTTTGTAGGGTTCTGTTATAAAAGGTTTCCCTTGAAGCTTTACTGCTTCTTTATACCAAACTCTATCCAGAGGATTATAGTTTTCTGCAGTAGACACGTCCTCTCCTTGAATAAACGCTCCACTATTCGTTGCAACATATATGCTGAAGACATCTGGATTTAGTTTAAAGTATTGATGAAGTGATGATCTTAATGCAACCTCACCCTGTCCATACATCGAAGAATTAATTTCCTCACTAAAGACTTCAATTTCGTTAATTTTTTCACTGATGGTTTTGTCTATAAGTTTGTTTAATACCCCAACACTTTGGTTGGCACTTTGCAGAATTTCCTTTTCTATAGAATCTTTAGCTGATAAGTATGACAATACCCCAACTAAAACAACGGGGATTATTAATACAAGTCCAAATGAAATATACAACTTACTTTTAAGGCTTTTAAATACAGTTTTCATGTAACGGTTCTCCTTTTTCTACATAAGGTTTACAAGCTTTTTTTAAGATGCTTGCTTACAACTATTGTCCGTATTCTTTTTTCGCAAACCTACTATCAATTTACTGATTAGGCTTTAAAAAAGAAGAAAGCTTCCATTCGAGGGTACTAAAGAAATTCGGTTTTCGTTAGTATATATCTTGCTCACTTCAGATTTACCAACTTGAAAAGTCCATTTGTATAACAATTGCTATGGCAAATCGACTTTTTCAGCGCCCTCCTTCCATACATGTTTTTTTACAGTTCCTTTGGTTCATAAATTATACTCTTTGTTTTTATCGGTCTAAATGCTTGAATTCGAAGACTTTTTTGTTTCCCACATGAACTACATAGACAATGATTTGTAATGTAAGACCAATTTCAAAAGTCCTCTAGTGGACTGAATAGCACTGAAAAACTTAGTTTTTTTAATGGGAATCGCAACACTAGTTTTTCTAACGAAATTGATCATAGCATTGTTCTAGTTAAAGATGAAAATGAATACCCTGCTGCGAATAAATAAAAGGCTTGAGCTAAGTGCAATAATAGATTCAATCCTTTTAAGTTTTGTCTTAAGAATTAATCGTTCTAGCTTTCTGCTTTCTTAGTGGGGTTATGAGTAATCTTGTTTTCTTCGATACAATATTGATAAAATGATTTTAATGCAGTTAGTTTCAGTTGAATACTACGTATTTTTAACCCTTTTACACTTAGAGTTGCCAGCCAATTACGTATATCCTTTGCCCTTACTTTTGTATGTTTGTCCATATTAATATCGATAATATTTAATGCTGACATTTCTGAGACACGGCAACCCGATGTAAGAAAAAATAAAATAATAGCCTTATCACGAGTTGATAATTGTTCAGAGATAAGTTTAATACGAGAAAACTCATACTCATCTAAATAATTAGGAAGTGATTTAGATAATTGAGGTCTCCAACGTTTTTTTTTCACCCTTTCTATATATTCTTCATCAAAACAAAATTGAAAAAAGGTTGATAGTGTTGCATGTACAAGCGCTATTGTATTTGTTTTTTTATGTATCGAAAAATCATTAATCCATTTTCTAACATTCTCTGAGGTCATATCCTTCAGTGGAACCTTATATTCACGTAGGAAGCATTCCAGTATCCATTTATACTTAGTTATAGTCGCAACTGCTTTATTTTCTAATTTTAAACATAATAAATACTCATTCAATACTTTTATAGTTATTGAAGAGATATAAATATCCGTACTCTTCCAGTATTCATCAATAGTTTTTATTTTCTCGTGTCCAAACTAATAGAATATGATTAAACTTATTAGGACTAGTATTTCCATTTTTAGAATGTCTATATATTACTATTAGACTTAATACATTTAACTAGACAAAATAATAAAATATTTTTATCAAGAGGCTTATTATATCCATAATAAAAAAGCTCTGCTGACACTTTCTTTACAGAGCTTCTACTATAAACTTCTCGATTGAATATTGATAAACAACCTATTAGTCATTTGATAAGATGTTTATTATAGTCAATCCACTTTTCCATTTCCCTCTCAACAGCTCTATTTTGCCATTCAAACCAAATACCAGAACACTCACTACAATGACTGTCTACCCCGTTCTTTCTATACGTATCTCTATAAGTAAATATAGTTTTTTTTCGACAACTGTAGCAAAAGATTTCTTTTTCTTTATAAAATTCCATACTTAACCTACCTAATGATTTTAACTTATTCATCTCCTTTTTTTATTAAAGTTATTCAAACATTTTTAGGAGTTAAACTTTTAAGAGTTTTCTATGGCATAGTTATTAGTCTATTGACAGAAGGATTGTACTAAAAAAGCAAATAACATTGGGTAAGATAAGAAAATAAATAAACATTACAAGGAATCGCTCTATATTAACTAGAATGAGCATTCTTCTATCCAAAGTTTACTTTCTTTAATTGAGTAAATATAAAATAAAAAAAGAGACAATCATATAAGATGATTGCCTCTGAATTTAACTTTTAAAAGAAAGAAATTTTAGGGAAATAAGTTTCTTATAGATCTACCACTGACGGGTTTCTTCGCTCCTGCTAGTTTTACCCTTCTCTTATGTTACCATACAAGTCCAAACGGCTAGCAATCTACACTACTACAAACCCGCTGACATCTTATTAGCCTCACTGGTGCTGACACACCTCTTCTAACAAGACTTCAAACGTTCCACTACTTCCATCCCTTATTTTCCAGGAATAAGAACGACCGGTTTAACAGTCAATTCATCGATTGCCACTATAGTATTGCAACTATAGGGATATACAGTGAGTTCCTAGCTTCATTTCGCACCATACATTAGTTTACCCTGCCTCCATGGATTCGTTTTCCTAACCATAGAAATCTTTTAATGAACCCCGCCTCGGTACCACCGGATACGACTTCACCTGACTTCATCCCTTTTGTGTCATTCAGCACAGCACTGGATGCAGGAGGATTAGGTACTTGTAGACTGACTGTTTTACAAGAACAGGACTTTCACCTATTAACTGGGAGTAATAGTTAGAAAGAAAACCCCATAGTTATTGCTTAATGCAAAACATGGGGTTTTCACTTCCACTCATTTCACTGAATGAATCAGCTTATAGAGTAACGTTTCGTTTAGTTTTATTAAGAAGCTGTAACTGTGAAAGTACCAGTTTTAACTACTTTACCTTCAGCATTTAATACATTAACTGTGATTACTGAAGTACCAGCAGCTACGTGTGTTACTTTAACTTTATTTCCTGAATCAACTACAGCTGCCACTTTAGTTAAATCAGCAGAAATAACTTCAAGAGTTTCATCTGTAGTAAGTGCAACTGTAGTACTTGAATCTGTGTCATTAACTGCTGCTAATGTTACATTGCCTAGTGCAGGTGTAATAGCTACAACTACAGCATTGTTATACTTTGTAACAGCTGCATCTAAAGCTGCTTTTGCATCAGTTAATTGTTTTAATGTAGCTGTCGTTGTATCAACTGCTTTTGCAGTAGTAATAGCAGTTGTTAAAGCCGCTTTAGAACCTTCAACTTTGTTACCTACTGCTTTACCTTCAGTAACAGGAACAGCTACAGTTGTATCTGCAGTAGCAATTGAAGCATTTAAAGCTGTTTTTGCAGCTTCAAGTGTTGTTGCAGCACCTTTTGAATCTAGTTCCACAGAAGTTGCTTCAATTTTAGCAATGATATTACCTGCTAAATCTTCAACAAAACGTGGGTTAGTAACTTCAACTGTAGCAGCAACTAAACTTTTCTCTAGAGTTAAGATAAGTGTTTTATTAGTAGCATCTGCTGCATCTAATTCTACTTTAGTTACTTTAACATTATTATCTGATGATTTTAGACCATCTTTTACAATGAAATCTGACTCTGGTTTACCACCAGCTGTAAGTTGAACAGCTTCATTGAAAGTAATTTTAATTTGATCGTCTCTGTTTGCAACAGCTGTTATTTTTTCAGTATCAACAGTAGGTGCGATTTTGTCAGCGACAACTGGTGAAACTCCACCTGTGATATTTTTACCTAAAACGTCAACAGTTGATGGAGATGGTTTAACAGTTAAATTAACACCTTTAACATCTTCTGTTAAATCTGTTTTTAAAGTGAAAGTTACTGTTTTGCCATCAGTAGAAATTTCATTATGAGCAATTTCAGAACCATTGATTGTGAAATCACCTTGTACTAGTGATTGAATTGGGTTAGAGAACTTTACTACAACTTTATTTTTAGCAGTAGCTTCAACAGAATTAATAATAGTTGCAGTTTGATCTGTAACTGCTACTTCTTTAGTTAAATCTTTTAAATGGTTACCAGCTAAATCTTTAACTAGTTGAACTTTTACTTTAAAGTTAGGACCTGAAAGTGGAAGCTCATTATTGAAGTTAAGAATAACTCCTTTTGCATCTTGAGTTACATTGAATGATGCAATTGTTAATTTCTTGCCGTCTGGACCAGTAACAGTATATTTATCTGTATCGACGATTGAACCGTCTCCACTTGTTGCCATTGCTTCATTAAATGCAACATAAAGTTGTTTACTACCTAGACGAGTAACAGATGTTAATTCAGGAGGTGTTACATCTTTTACTGATAAAGTTGTAGTGTATGGAAGCATAACATTTTTCAATGTAGTGTTATCAGCTACACCAGTTACACTTAATGTGTAATCAGTATTATCTTTTAAAGAACCTAGTAATGTAATTGTAACTTCTTTATCTTTTGATACATTTACAGTACTAGAAATTGGTTGTACTTTACCATCTTTATCTTTAATCACATAGTTAGCAGCTTTCTTAGCTGTATCTGTATCTAATGATTTTGTAAATTTGATAGTGATTTGTTTGTTGTTAGAATCTTTAACAAATGTAGAGCTAATTACTTCTGGACGAGTTTGATCGATTACAGGAGTTACTTGAACTTTAGTATCTTTATCAATTACGTTACCAGAGTAGTCTTTTACATTAGTAACAAATAAATCTGTTGTATAAACAAGTTTATTGTCATTATTAAATGTTAATTCATATTTATCATCTGCAAGTTGTTTTACAGAAGAAGCTTGCTTTTTAGATCCACCTTGCATCCAGTAGATGTTAGAAGCAAATACTTGTTCAACTGGCTCAGAGAATTTAAGAACTACTTTCTCAAATGAAGCACTTACAACTGATACAGTTGGAGCAGTTTTATCTTCAACAACGTTGAATTTAGTGTCAGCTTTCACTGTTTTGAAGCTGTTGTAATCTTCAGTACCTTCAGCAGTAAGAGTGTGTTCTCCATCTGTTAAAGCAGAAGATAATTTAATGATTACAGTGTTTAAGTTTGTTTGGATTGAACCAACAACTACTTTACCATCAATTTGGAATTGTGATGTTTGAGCAGCTTTTACTGGCTCGCTGAATTGAACGCGAACAGTCTTGTTACCTAAAGCATCTACTTTAGTTACTGTTGGTACTGTATTATCAAGAGGCTTGAATTTCAAATCTTTAGCATTGATAACTTTATCGCCAGCTTTAATATTGTTTACAGCTAATTTGTACTCAGATTGGTTCTCAAGTTTGTCAACAACAGTTAGAGTAACAGTGCTTCCATCTTCAGAAACTACTGCAGTATCAACTACAGGATCGTTAGCACCAGTAAGAGCATAGTTACCTGCTTCAGCAGCTGTAGATGGATCAACTTTACCGTCGAACTCTACTACTACTTGTTTAAGGTTAGTTGCAGTTTGAGTGCCAATAATAAAATAAAAAAACAAACCCAATTTCAATCATATCAAGGGTTTGAGCTTATTTTATCAGTGTTAACAATTCAGGTTAATTATGCAATTATGAAATCACTCGGACATGAAAAAATAGAAACGACTATTATTTATATGGAGAAAGTTTTAGAGACAGATCAGCATGCGATTCATGAATGGGAAGCGGAGAATTTTAGTGGTTATATCTAAAAATTTTAGATTTGGTTGTTGTTTGTTTGATTAACTAATTTTTCAATAATTAGGGGAAAAATAATAGTTGGTCCTAATTCTACATCCTATGGAGGGTTTCCTGCAGTTCCATCGTAGTATATTGTTATTGTTGCCTGTCTTAAGTTTTGTGATGATTGATAAAAATAAGGGCTTTTAATTATTGCATTCAAAGGAAATCCACTTTCTTAATTAATCGTTTGTGATTTCCATACACCTGCAAATAACTTTTTATAGCATGCACGCAATAAAGAAATATATACAACAAATACGTCATTTTTGAATTTTTAAAATCATAAACAAATTATTTATTTCAAATTAATTTCCTAGTATAGCCTAATACTTCAAAATTTTAATGAAAAGCAAAAATAGAGTCTAATAATAGATAAAGAAAAATATTCAATTGGCTTAATATTTAGTTAAATCAAAAAAGGACTAAACAATCCTGTTAGAATGTCATTTCCCAAAGTCCCAGCGTACTAGAACCAATGGTTAGATATGGTTGCTCTTTTTATCTTCTTTTATATCTATATCGTCCGTTATAAAATGCCCTTTGATACAAATCACAATTTACAAATTTTAACATCAGATTTTACATACAATATATCTCTAACTCTCGAAGTGAATCAAAACAAACAGGGTTCTTAACCCTGTTTGTTTGTTTCCCCCTTAATCTATATTACTCTTGTTCAGCTAACCTGCCCCGTTAGTTTAAGTACATTTCTTCACAATCTCAAAGTGATACTATCATAAATTTCCAATAAAAACATCTCATCTCTAAAAATCTATAGTGGTGAGATGTTTTTAATCAAACTTTATTACAAATTATCAATCTACAACAATAGGAATAATTCAAGCTGTTTGGTACCAATAATAGGAGTTGGATCATTAGTTGAAGATAGATAAAGACTTACATCCGCAGACATAATAGATTTGTTATTTATAGTTTTCAAGATAGTTTCCTTTTTCAAAAATTTCTCTTGCACTTAGGGCAGTCCATTCCTCTGGGGTTACATTTGGGTGCAAATCAAGATAGGATTTTACCATTTTATAGCCCTCACTGTAACCATAACGATTAGGAAGGCCATTACCTCCCAGTATAATTTCGTATGACCGATTTAGATCATGCTTTTCGAGATCTACTACAATTTTTGACCAATAATATTTGTTGTATGTTAAATAAATTGGAACATAATAAATATCAGGATAAACTAACTTTTCAAACATAAACGCCTTTCCTTCAAATATTAGGCTATCCAAAACGGTAAAAGATGGAGCATTACGTAAGTACTTCTCTGTCCAAACACTATGATGATATTCGTGAGCCATGCTAGATCTTAAAATATCTTCGTTATAATATTTGTTGTAAAGTACTATTATTTTTCCTGCCCCCACAGTAGTCATTAGTGTATTTGTATTTGTGGCAGGAAAAACACATACAGTTGTTTCATTTCCAGATGGAAGAAGAACAGAAGATTTTAAAAGGGCTTCCTTAATAATTTTTTCAGTTTCTTCCCTATCAATTTTTTCACTTAATTGTTGATTTTCTGTTAAAAGGTCGGGAGCTACATTTAGAATTTCATCTGCCATATTAGGATATTCACCATTCTCAAAACAAGCACTATATACTGGTTTAATTACCTCTTCATTATAAATTTCCAATTGTGATTGTTTTGGATTAATTTCATCTTTATCTGCATAGTTTTGATAAAGTTTATAGGCATTGACTATTTTAAATTTTTGACCTGTTTGTGGGTGTTCGAATGATAAAACGATACTTTCAATATCTTGCTTTGCTTTCGATTCTTCAGCTTGTGTGCAGGAAGTAAGTGTTAGCAACGTAATTATTAGAAGAAATATGACAACTGTTTTTTGATAATTTTTCAAATAAAATCCTCCTATGTAAAAAACAGACTATTCACCTAATTATTTTACCATATTTCAATATAATTCTCGTATTACTTTGAATTTCTTATTGAACTAATCTGCCTCGTTACCTTAAGTACACTGTTTCACAAACTCACATCAAGATTAATATAAAATCCTATTTTTAATTTAGAAGTGTTATTCAATTAAATGGCCCTATAATAAAAAAACACCCATTTCTACATGAGTGTCTTAATTGAATGAAAGTTCTTTAAAAGTATTTACTGTATAAATCCTGTCTTAGCTTTCCGCTTAGCTGAGCGTATATCTTTGTTGTCTCACTCTTTTCATGACCCAGTAAACTTTGAATGACATCAATTGGCGCACCGTTATTAATCATATGCGTTGCATAGCTGTGTCGTAACTGATGCGGATGTATACTCTTTTTTATACTAGCACGATTTGATATGCGCTTGATAATATACCTTAAATTATCAATGCTCATTCGTCTTTTCGGCCTTCTGTCCGTAATAAACAAACAAGGTTCCCTATCCTCTCGTTCATCTAAATACCTTTTTAACCAAATAGAACAACGAGTATTAAAGTACACTTCCCTTTCTTTATCACCTTTCCCTTGTACAATTACTGAATTCGATTGAAAGTCGATATCTTCTCGATTTAATTTTACAACTTCACCAATACGGCAGCCGGTTGAATACATAAACTCAAATAGGGCTTTCTCCATCGTTGTTTGACATGCTTCCCTTAGATGTTCTATCTCTACTTCTGAGAGAAATTTAGGAATCCTTTTACCTAATTTCGGCTCTTTTAATTTAGCTGCAGGATTTTTTAGAGTATAACCTTCTTCATGTGACCACCTAAATAATGATTTAACACAACGAATCCTATGTCCTAAACTGGAAGGCTTTAAGTGGTCTCCTGATCGTATTAAATATTCTTTTAATCTATCTGTATTAAATTCGTTCATATCAATATCACCAAAAAATCGTAATAATAGTTTGTATTGAAAACAATATGTTTTTAATGTAAGCGATGAATATCCCTCGATTTTTTATCCTGTTGATACCTTTTCCATGCTTCGGATAATAACATGTGTCTTTCACTCTCCCACCTATAAATCTATTAATTCTAAATTCTATTATGTTCAATGAAAGGTTTTTTCATACAAGGATATTCAACAACCTAAAAAATAGTGATAGTTTTGAACTCTAATTAATCTAAAAGGCACTTTCCATGTTTCCAGGAAAGCGCCCGATTGTTGAACAACAGGATCAGTATCATTGATTTCTAAAATCAAATTTATCATTTGGCACACCTAACGTATGACCGTTATTATCACAGTATTGACCATCCAAATACTTTTTTGCAGTTCCTTTACGATTGTTCCAGTATATATTTTTTGTTTTATTTCCTTTTTTATTAAATACCAACTCACAATGTAGCCCCCCATCCCGCACTAGTTGAAGTTGAGGAGCAGGTTGAAAAATGCGATTACAGCGTTACTAAATTGTCTTATTATACATGTTTTTATTAGCACACCTGCAGCGTTTTCTGTTAAAATCCTAAAAAATCATTTTGTAACTCTTGTTTGCATAAAATTTGTATATATTATGTTCATACATAAAGCCACAAAACACTGGTTTAACAGGGCTCGTGGCTTTTCCATGTGTTTCCAAAATTGCGTTTGGGAACATTTTTAGGTATATATGTGTATATTTTATTCCGCAATTTTTGTTTGGTTGTTTAATTTAATTGAGTGAATATAATTTACTGCGTACTTTACTAAAAATATTCCTAAGACTCCACCCAAAACATTAAATAAAAAATAGATAATATCCGTATTACCAAAGTTTCTTATAGTAAAACCAGACCACCCAAGTAAAAAACGGGCGCCATCTATCACTAAACAACTTAAAATAACAATAGAAATTGCTTTTTTGTTACTGTTTAAATTGAAAAGGAGTATTAAGAAAATCCCAAAAGGTACAAATAAAATAACATTATAAAATAAAGCTGAATAACTCCAAATAGAAATATTAAAGTGCATCGTATCAAATATTCCAAACCAGTCACTTGTTGAAATAAATCTTCTAATATTGTCTGCTGGATTTTGAGGGAGCGTAAATCCACCCAATTTAATTTGAACTAAGCTTATTACGTAAAAAATAGAGCTATATAACATAACTCGTTTCTTAGCACTTTTTTCTACTTTTCCAAAATAACCAAGTAATACATCAATAAAAATATATACTAGCAAAATTAAGAATGCTAAGGGAACAATATTGTAAAGAACATATGTTGAATACATAATTAACATCTCCCGTCATTTTTACCATTTTATAGTAACCATTTCGCTAATCATTTTACTAATTTTCACATTATAAAGCAAATCAAAATAATAATAATCGAATTTTTTTACCTATTGATTATTACAAAAAAACATTTACAATAATAAATGTAATAAAAATACATAAACGGAGGCTTATGGAATTTATGGGAATTAAAAAAATTTATTAACATCTTTTATGTTTGGTGCAATCATCTTAGGGACTACGCAAAATGCTAGCGCTAATAACGGTACTGACACAATTAATGATGACACTATCAAATCTCTTCCAGAAGGGGTAGAGTTATATTACCCAAAAAACCCTGAACTATTAGTGGATGAAAATTATGGGTATTCTGAAAATCTGACAGTTAATCCATTTGCACTTGAACAACTTCCAAGAAATGTTTATCTTCAAACATCTGACAAGTCGCAGTCTACAACTAGACTACAACTTTATAGTGGCGACCAATTAGGCATGAACGTAGAACCCTATAAATTTGGAAAGCTAGGTACAATTACTGGTATAATATATCGGAATGGTGTTTATTACCAAGGCTATACATTTTATAATACAAACAGATTCGTTACTACCGTAAATACTGGTGATTTATCGCAATATTCATTGAGATTATACTGTGGAAACCCAGATGAATTACAAACTGGGTGTGCAGCAGATGGAGTTATTTATCCAGTAAAATGAACTGCTCCCCAGTAGTTAGACTGAACTGCTCCCCAATTGTTAGACACATCTAACAATTGGAGGAGCAGTTTTTTTATTACGAAAAAACTTGAGCTAAAAATATAGTATAAACTGCTTACCCTTACCTTTTTCAATAAACCATAAACCATTCTTTTAAAATTCTTTTAATCCTTTATTAGCTTCAGTGCATATCCCTATAGAAAAAAAGCGCCGTTTTGGACATTTCGTTAAAGAATGTTTTTCAATAATATGGCCCGTTGTTGACGATAGTATTCAAGGTAAAACCCAAAATTTGCTATTAAAACAACATATTTTGGGTTTCTGTGACTACCATAAGCTTTCATTTGAGAACGTTTTTTATATGATTTTGTATACTATATTAGTTCTTGTTACAATAAAGGACCTGTTTAATGTAATAAGGATAAATAGTTAATTTAATTCAATCGTAATAGGTTCGAAATCAATTCGTTCATTATCACTTTGACTATTACTTACATGAGCGAATGGATAAAATGTAATAGATGTTGCTTCGGGATCTAGTCCATGAATTGTTGCATTCCATGTAATATCTTCACTCGAATCGCCATCCACTGTGCCGGATCCACCATTATATGGAACTTCATACTTATTGCCTAAATTATCAATCGCACTCAACTCAGCCTCAACATAATTCCATCTTTCATGAACAGCAGGATCGATATCTTGTAAGTAGTTAATCGTTAAATTAACATCTGTTTTGATTGCATCGATTAGCTCGACCGTTACACCCTCTTTGTTTACTTGCTCATTAATTACGATCTGTTTTCCTTTTAGCTTGCTTAAAGAAAATTTAAAATACCAGTCGCCTTTCATTACTTTTTCCCCCGAATAAATTGCCAGAGGACTCCATTCTATATTCACTTTATCTTGTGTTTTATCACGCATAGACAACGTCATCATGCCTACATAGCCAACACCATTCACATACCCTCCTTCATAGCCTCCATTCACTATATTCTTTGGCAAATTCTCAAAAGTCGGGGATGAGCCTAAATCTCCTTCATCTCGTATAACATATGAAAGGGTTACTGTATTGCCGTCGTAAAATGCTTTTTCAATAATTATTTCAATTCCGTTGCTTTCTTGGACTAAACCAATATCTGTACTAATCTCTTCATATGCTTGATAGTAGTCTTCCAGTTCGATAAAATAGTCGAATGCTTGACCAATAATCGGGATTTTCGTTACAAAGTTAGCAAATGCAGGTGATACGTAAGCAGATGAAATGAGACCCATCGATAAAATTCCCACAACAGCCGTATATTTAACTATTCGTATAAAGGGGAATTTCCATTGCTTCTTCTCCTGCTTAAAAGAGTCAGCCAAAATAGTATCTAATTCTTTAGAAGGAACAGAAATTTCATTCATTGCCTCCTTAAATCGGTCTTGTTCGTTCATCTATGTAAGCTCCCTTCAGTGTCTTTTTGATTTTCGCTAACGCTCTCTTGCCGTTAGATTTGACTGTACCAATCGGTTCGCCAAGTACCTCTGCTATTTGTTCGAAGGTTAAATCCTCATAATATTTTAAGAGTAGGACTGTTTTATATTTTTCATCTAATCCATAAATGGCATCCAATAAATCCAGCTTTTCATCAGATGTTGCGATTTCAGTGGAGAGAGTGTTAAATTTAAATTCATCAATTAAAATTACGTTCTTTTGTTTTTGGAGTACACTTAGTGATGCATTGATACAAATTTTCATCAGCCATGTCGTGAAATACTTTGGTTCTCGTAGCTGATGAACCGACTCAATTGCCAGCAACACCGTTTGCTGGAAAACATCCAAAGCATCCGCCTCATTTCGAACATAGCAATAAGCAGTCCTGTAAAGCTTGTCTTTTTCTTGATTCAGCAAAAACACCAGTGCTTCTCGGTCCCCTCTGATTGATTGTTTTATTTTCTTTTCGTTAACTGCCATCCTTTTCACCACCCTATCTATTAGAGAGCCTACCATCAAAAAAAGATGCACTTTTCTAAAATAAAAAAGACGTATTCAAATTATAAATCCTTATTAAATACATAATTTATTGAGTTAGTAGAAAAAAACGTCCCAAAACCGTCGTTTGGTAACATATCTTAAAAAATTGTTATTCAATTATATGGCCCGATTGTGGAATAAGAAAAGATCCCGCATATCTACACAGGATCTTTAATTTTAAGTAGAATGTTTAGTCAATAATAGTACTTCAAATACAAAACACAGTGAGTGACAGTACTTTAATTTACACTCAAAATGGAGACCAATTCGGCGGCCAGCGTAAATCAGGAAAAAGATCACCAACCCTTTCAATCACTTCTCCTGCTGCATTCCAGACTGTTCTTCCTGATTTACCTGCCCCATCCCAAATTACTTTTTCAATTGTTCCATCAGATCCTTCAATTATGCGCTCGATCATATTTTCAGCAGCTCCGTCAACTTTAGACCATACCCCTTTCCAGTATTTCTCTCCATCTCTTTTCCAATATTCATGAATCAACGTCCCGTCAATAGGATGAATAACGCGTTCAATCATATTTTCAGCAGCTCCGTCAACTTTAGACCATACCCCCTTCCAATAATTCTCTCCATCTCGTTTCCAGTATTCATGAATCAACGTCCCGTCAATAGGATGAATAATGCGTTCAATCATGTTTTCCATAGCTCCGTCAACGTTAGACCAAATCCCTTTCCAATAATTCTCTCCAGTTCGTTTCCAGTATTCATGAATAAGTGTCCCGTCAATAGGGTGAATAACACGTTCAATCATATCGTCAGCAGTTCCATCAACTTTAGACCATACCCCTTTCCAGTAATTCTCTCCAGTTCGTTTCCAGAATTCTTCAATAACAATCCCGTCAGCAGGATGAGTTATGCGCTCAAGCATGTCCCCAGTTTCAGACCATACCCCTTTCCAGTAACTCTCACCTGTGCGATGCCAAAACTCTTCTATAACTTTTCCATCAACTTTATCCCATTTGTGAATTAGAACACCTGCTGGATTCCAAGTACTCTTTCGAATTAAATTACCCTGAAAAAATGTTTCATGTGTGTATTCTAAGGTATTGGACCAAGTTTCTTTAATTAGTTCACCAGCTTCATTTAATTTTTCTTGAATATAGTAACCGGTCTGTGTAAACTGCTTCTGAATCTCTGCAGTCAGATTATTTATAAACTGATTTGCTACATCCCCTATCAACTTCATAAAATCCTCCCACCAATCAGAAAGGATATCTGTTAAACCCACAGGTGGCCCTTTCTCTGCTAAACCACTTAAAACTAAGTAGTCAAGGCGGGGACTATTATTACATTCATTTTGATTAATTATTTCATTAGATTGATCTTCTGGTTTCTTAAGCCAATCATTAAATTTATCTTCTTGATAAGCGAATCTCCACCAATAATTCCAGTCTTTTGATTCGAATAATTGCAAATGTTCACTAACTCTACCTGAATCTTCAGCAATCCATGCCCATAGACTATTTGGATTATCATTACCTCTTAAATAGCTATAGAATTCTTCTAACGCAGCTTTTAATAAGTCCTTCATTTCAGGTCTCGTTTCACACTCAACAGCGTATATCCATAAAGTATAACTAATAGAAGAAATACTCTGTGGCTTTAGTAGTTGTAAACTACCAATAAAAGTGAGTGCTTCTATCCATCCTGATTTAGTAATCCATGGTAGTACCTGTTGTATAGACTTTGTTAAAATAGAACGCCAGCTATCTGGTCCTAAAACATCTGGAAAAAGATCAAGAACACGATTAATTAAAATACCTAATAATTCATCACCCTGATAATCTTGATAATTATCCAATCTCACTTTTTCACGTAATAAATCTTTAATCGCTTCTTTAAAAGAAGTAACTATTTGTTCACGAATACTTGAAGGAATTTCTAATGTAAATACACCATTTATTTTTCCTAAAGACCAATCTGGTGGCCCTAATGGAATACTGTAAGGGACTGCACCTTTGAAACTTTGCAATAAATTATCTATAGCTTGTCCAGCGTATTGAGCTATATATGGAACAGCTAAATCTATAAAGGTTTGTTTAAGTTCTGGTGTCATGTTATCCCTAGCATCCCATTGACTTGTTGCAATACCTAAATGTGCTGCTACATTCTGTAAAGCATAGATTTCGTGTGGCAATAACATAAAAGAACCTGGTCCTTTAAAGGTTTTTAGGTGTTCCAAATTTTTGTCACTAAAAATATTTTTATATCTTTTTTTATCATTTTCATCTTTTTCGAATTCATTATCAATATATATTGAATGAGTACGCCATTGGAAAAGGATTAAGTACTCAGACCATTTGGTCATTAAATCACGAGCTAATTTACGAACTTCCTGGCTTGAATTAGGACAGGAATAAGAATAGTATGAAGCAGCTACAATTGCTCCAAAACTATCTTTTGTTATTGGACTTATTCGACTTTTTACATCATTTCCATACTTATAATATTCAATGTCTTCTGGATGACGAATTGGGTGATAACGTCCGAGATTATCTTTATTGCCCCAACCTTTTTCAAGTAAAGTTGTTAATAATTCCATTAGACTTTTATTTGCAGAATTTTTATCCCAGTCATCTTGCTTATAATTACCGGTGGCAATAGCTATTGCTGCGATTGCAGTATATAATGTTGCCTCTCCTAATTCATCTGGTTTCATTACATCATCTTTTTTTTCTTTTGTTTGATGTACAATGTAACCATATTGATCTTTAAATCCACTGTCTTTAGAAAAATCGGCTAAAAGTCTTTTCAGTTCTTCTTCGTGATTCAATACTATTACCTCCTGTAATTACCTGGATTATTAACTAATTATCATGTTATAGCTTTTCAAAAAAAAACTATAATATTCACCTTATAAGGAGGAATTTCTTAATTACAGGAATTTACTCCTTTTATAACAACAAATTTTTGCATCTCTAAACAAATAAAAGCGAAGACTCTATATAAAGCCTCTTGGTCTCTATATCATGAAAAAGGACACTCTCCTATTTAAGGAAAACGCCCAATTGTTTAATAAATCTTTGCTTTTATATTTAATATTTAATTGCATAGATTGAATAAAAATGTTATGGATGTTTAATATTGAATGATATGATATTTGTAGATAGGTGGAGAGTAGGATATGAAAACTAACGACATCGTAATAAGCAAAGTAATTAAATGGTTGAAAGCTGAGGATAAATCATATCAATGGCTAGCTGAACAATTAGGAGTAAGTAAATCACTTGTAGGACTTATGTTAAAAGGAGAACGTACTTTAAAATCAGATCGCATTGAACACTTTGCCAAGATAATGGGGATCACGACAAAAGAATTGGTTCATTCAGATACAATAAAGGAAGGCCAATTAACTGTTAACTTGCTAGGTGAATTATCTAATCGTCACTCTAAGAGAGAATTGGATTATTTATTGTTTGCCATCAATGATTATCTTGGATTAAAAGAGCAGGTCCAGTAGCTATCAAGATTAGGGGGACATTCAAGTGGCTATCGTTTTTTGGTAAGATGCTAGTTATAACTGACATAATTCAGAGTTCTTCAACCAAAATAAAATAAGGATTCTAATTTGAATAGAGACCCTTTTTCCGGTTGTCACACTATGAGTATGATGCTGTAACCCGTCACACTCAACACCCCCTATCCTCATAGGTTTTTGGTTGTACTAGACAAAGGCAGGTCTCCTGGCTTATGGTCATCACACATTTCCCCTTCCTATTTCGTCACATAACAATGATTTTTAAAATGTGCTCCTAATTACAGTTGCGGGACAGCACAGGATTTTAACCGTATTTCCCTATTAAATTAACTTAACTAATAATAAGTTTGTACCTTTATCTCTTTAAAGTAGTATACGTTATAAATTAGGGATAATAATTCTTTAAACTTGGATTGTTATATCCAATTATCATACATTTGTTTTCTAGCATGATTATATAATCTAGCATATAGCTGTGTTGAATGAGTAGTTTCATGTCCTAGCAATTGTTGAATACATTCAAGTGGCATTCCCCTTTCGGCAAGGTGAGCTGCAAAGGTATGACGTAACATATGAGGTGTTACTCTAAACCCCAATTGTTTTGAATAAAATTGGAAGAGAGTATTAATTTCTCTACTACGAATCATCCTTGTTTCCTTTTTATCGACAAAGACATAAGGTAATTTATCTGTTCGACTATTTAGATAGGTCTCCAAGTGTTGAGCACAATCCAGGTTAAATAATACAATCCTACTTCTATTTCCTTTGCCCTCCAAAATTTGAATGCTTCGTTCAGACCAGTTGATATCCTCTTTCTTTATCTTTACAAGTTCACTAATTCTTACCCCAGTTGCATAAAGTACTTCGATTATTGTTCTCTCATAAAGTCTTTCACACACATGCTCTAAGAGACAAGTAAGTTGTTTTTTACTTAAATAACGAGGCAAAGTTTCCGCCACTTTAGGGAATGGGATATCCTTAGCAGGATTTATAATCATCAATCCTTCATCAAAACAATATTGATAAAAAGTTTTTAACCCAATTAATTTGTTTTTTATAGAATTCTGTTTATATCCTTTTTCATTTAACACCATCATCCAGTGCCTAATATCCTTTTTGGTGATCTTATTAAATGGTTTTTCCGTATAATCTTGTAATTGTTTAACAGATAGTTGATACCCTCTGATTGTTCGAGGAGCTAAACGATACATGTATTCTTCTTTGAATTTTTCGATAAATTCATTTATATCCATAGCCATCACCCCTTAAATTTTCGATATAGACTAATCAGTTTCCAATTAGGTAGACAAGCATATATTTTCGTTGTCTGGAGTTGTTTGTGTCCTAATTCATCTGCGATAAAAGAAAGATCAGCACCTTTCGTCAAGAGCTCGGTTGCAAAGGTATGTCTAAACCGATGAGGATGTAGGGAACTCTTAATTTTCGCATCTATTCCTACTTGCTCCACTATTTTTTGCATTTGCCTAATACCTAGTCTAGTTCCCCTTTCGGAAATAAAAAGTGCAGGATGCTCATCTATATAAGATTCCAGCAACCGTTCTAATAAAATAGCACATGTTTCAGAAAAATGAACCTCCCTAATTTTCTTTCCTTTCCCCAATACTTGAGCCGTTCTGTTTTCTAAATCTATATCACTTTTATTCAACATGTTTACTTCACTGATTCGACAACCTGACGTAAGGAGCAGCTCTACCATAACCCTATTTCTAAGCTGATTTCTTTTCTCACATAACTGACGAACTTTAGCAATTTCTTCTTTTTCTAAAAACTTAGGAATAGATTTTGATTTTCGTGGAAACCATCTTTTCTTGATAGGCGACATATGGATATATCCCTCATCCACACAAAAATTATAAAAAGAAGAAAGAATTGTTAATTGCTTTTTAATTGTTGCTGCTTTTAATCCTTTTTGAAGTGGTATAAAATATTTTCGAATCTCCTCTGGTGTTAAAGATAAACAATTTTCGCGCTTATCTTTAAAGAATTTGTTGAGGAAAAAACGATATTGATAAATTGTTCCTGCACTTAAGTTTTCTAATTTCATGCTTAGTAAATATTCATTGATTATCTTTCTACTATCATTGTTAACAAACAAGTTACTTATTTCCCAGTATCTATTATTTTCCAACTTATCATATTTATAAGGGATAGGTGACCTCTCTAAATATTTTTTTCTTACGCAAAATATATAGAACGAACGAAAGATACTCATATAATTATCTAACGTTTTTTCATTCTTCACACCTTTATAACTCTGAATCCAATTTTGAAAATCATAATTTTTAAGTAGTGTAAAATGGGTATCTGTATCCTTAAAGTAAGCTTGTAAAATAAATCTATATTCCTCAATGGTACGATGGCTCTTATTTTTGTGTTTTAGGTTAAGCAAGTACTCATTAATTGTTTTTCGATTTTCTATGTTGGGTAATCTAATTTGGATTAAAAAACCCCCATCATCTTGAAAGTTTCTATCTTTCCTTTTATTTCTCAGTGGAGGATTTTCTATAATTCTTGTTTCCCAACAAAAGTCATAGAAAGTTCTAAGTGCGCTAAGAATTCCACTTCCCGTTTTATCACTCCATAAATGTCCATTCTTTAAAAACCAATCTTCAATTTCTGTTATAGTAATATAAATAAATTCCTTTTTGAAATCCTTGAAAAATTGTTGTAAAAATACCCTTTTGCATATAATAGTACTTTTTCTTTTCCCAGAGTTTTTTAAATTAACCAAAAATTCATTTATAATATTTTGATTTTCTATATTGGGTAAAATCATCTTTAACTCCCAATATCTACTTGGATGAGATACTGATGTTTCTTCATCTTGAAGTGGGGATTCTTCGATAAACCTTTCATTTTCACAAAAGAAATAAAATATTCGTAAGGTTGCTAAATAACAGCTAATGGTTCTCTTATTACAGCCCATTTGTTGATCTAAAAGCCAATTTGTTATATCCTCCAATGTTATACAATTATACACTTTATTACTTTTTCCAAAAAATCGCTGCAAAATACTACGTTGTCTTATGATAGTTTGCTGACTTCTTTTTTTTCTTACTAAACTTAGTAAAAACAAGTTTATTATTTCAGTATTTTCAGAATTTAATAATCCTTTCTTTAATTTCCAGTACTCCATAAACTCACTCTCCCATTCTATGTTTGATATTGATCATATTGTTTTTTTCTCGCATGATTCATTAATCTAGTATATATTCTCGTACTATTGATATTGGCATGACCTAGCAAATCTTGTATATAGATAAATTCCATTCCCTTTTCTGCTAAATGAGCTGCAAAGGTATGTCTTAGAGTGTGGGGGGTGACTTTGAATCCTAGTTCTTTAGAATACTTTCTAAAGAACAGTTGTACTAAGTCACAACTAATATGTTTACCTCTAGGGCTGGAAAACAAAAAATCACTATTCTCGTACCGTACATGTAAATAATTTTTCAAACGTAAAGCACATTCATGACTGAAGAGTACAAAACGATCCTTATTTCCTTTACCTTTACGAATCCATATTTGGCGTGTATCCCATTTTATATCTTCTAGTTTAATATTCAATAATTCATTAATTCTTACCCCAGTTGCATATAAGACCTCCACAATTGCACGTTCTCTTAAATTGTCCTTGGTTAACTCCTGAAGTAATGCTAATTGACGTTTGTTTAGATAGTACGGAAGTAAGTCTTCACTTTTTGGGGTTTTTACTTTCTTAGTGGGGTTATGATTAATCTTGTTTTCTTCGATACAATATTGATAAAATGATTTTAATGCTGTTAATTTCAGTTGAATACTACGTATTTTTAACCCTTTTTCACTTAGGGTTGCCAGCCAATTACGTATATCCTTTGCCCTTACTTCATCATAGTTTTTTTCACTCTCCGAAAAAAATTGAGAGAGTGAAATTTTATAAGAACGAATTGTTTCTGAGCTGAACTGATTACAATTATCATCATAGAAGGCTTGTAAAACTTCCTGATTCATAGAAATCACCCCATTATATTCTGATATTTTAATCTCTTATCTTCCGATGGTATTTGCGCATAGATACGTGTTGTATTCAAATCGGCATGCCCCATCTCATCCGCTATAAACTGAAGATCTGCGCCTCTTGCTAATAAATTGGTGGCAAATGTATGTCTACAGCAATGTGGATGAAAAATTTTTTCAAGTCCTGCTTGTTTCCCCACTTTTTTTAGAACACCTCTTATTCCACCATTTAAAAGACGGTCACCAAATTTATTCATGAATAGCGGCTCTTTTGGATCACAAGTCCGAGCCTGTAAATAATTTTGTAATGCTATTGCACATTCTAAAGAAAAATGGATAGTTCTAATTTTATTACCTTTCCCTACTACTTCTGCTGTGTGTTTGTCCATATTAATATCTTTGATATTTAATGCTGACATTTCTGAAACACGGCAACCCGATGTAAGAAGAAACAAAATAATAGCCCTATCTCGAATTGATAATTGTTCAGAGATAAGTTTAATACGAGAAAACTCATACTCATCTAGATAATTAGGAAGTGATTTAGGTAATTGAGGTCTCCACCGTTTTTTTATTATCACCCTTTCTATATATTCTTCATCAAAACAAAATTGAAAAAACGTTGATAGTGTTGCATGTACAAGCGCTATTGTATTTGGTTTTTTATCTATCGAAAAATCATTAATCCATTCTCTAACATTCTCTGAGGTCATATCCTTCAGCGGAACCTTACATTCACGTAGGAAGCGTTCCAGTATCCATTTATATTTGGTTATAGTTGCCACTGCTTTATTTTCTAATTTTAAACATAATAAATACTCATTCAATACTTTTATAGTTATTGAGGAGATATTAATATCAGTACTCTTCCAGTATTCATCAATAGTTCTTATTTTCTCATCTCCAAACTAATAGAATATGATTTAACTTATTAGGAATAGTATTTCCATATTTAAAATGTCTATACATTACTATTAGACTTAATACATTTAACTAGACTAAATATTAAAATATTTTTATCAAAAAGCTTATTATATTCATAATAAAAAAGCCCTGCTAACACTTTCTTCACAGAGCTTTAAGGTATATATTCTCTATTTAAATTAAACCTATTAGTCATTTAATAAGATGTTTGTTATAATCAATCCACTTTTCCATCTCCCTCTCAACAGCTCTATTTTGCCATTCAAACCAAATACCAGAACACTCACTACAATGACTGTCTACCCCGTTCTTTCTATACGTATCTCTATAAGTAAATATAGTTTTTTTACGACAACTGTAGCAAAAGATTTTTTTTTCTTTATAAAATTCCATATTTAACCTACCTATTGATTTTCTACTTATTCATCTCCTTTTTACATTAAACTTATTCAAGCATTAAATACTTAAGAATTAAATTTTCAAGAGTTTTCTATTTATATTTAATTGTTTATTAAGAGAGGGATTGAATTAAAAAATCATATAACATAGAGTAAAATATTTAATAAACATTACAAGGAATCTCTCTATACTAACTAGAATGAGGATTTCCCTTGCCTCACTTACTTTCTTTCATAGGTAGACTCTGTGATACGTGACCCTATGCAGTGGATTCTTGCAACTCTTTGCTTGTAATACCATAGAACTTATTGAACCGGGCTACTGGCTGAACATGTGAGACATGAAACATAACAACTAAATCAGCAAAACTTTTCTTACCTAGATGCTCTATATGCCCTCTGAAAAACGTAAGTCCAAATCGAGTAGGAATTAAGAATATCTCTATTAAAGTTTTTAATTTGTTTTCGGAGTTGTTTAATTCATTCCGTACACTCCTTCTTAACTAAACTTTAACTTCTTTAAAAAGTTCTTATATTTTTTTCAGTACTTCCATGAGTATCTTTACCTTTTTCAGAAATTGTTTTATTTAGAGGGCTGTTACTTTCCATCGTACGAAGTATAAGATACAAAGACTAGGACTTTAATGTAATCCGTTTTCACTTAATTCTTCTAACAACCATGCCAAAAATAGGGTGTGCTTTAGCATGTTGTAGAATGTGAACTTGGGTAATCAAAAGTCAATATCGCCCAAGATCTATCGTTGATATTTAGTTTTCAACACATTTAAAAGTTTACATAAACTTACCATCATTACCTAATTTAAAATTAGCTAACATACAAATGAACGACGTTTGTTTGAGTCAGTATTAATAAAATAAAACAAGGGTACTTAGACTAAATGACATCAAACATGGGAAATGTATTGTTAAGGAGGAGGTTAAAGATAAAATGAACAAAGTTTTACAGCCAATCCATGTATATTGTTTGTTATTCTTATCAGTTAGTTTTTTAGCACACTTTGTTTTAATTCCCTCAATTTTTACAATGGTGGAACGTGAAGCTTGGATAAGTGCCTTGCTCAGTTTAGTCCCCATATTCCTTTTAGCATTATTTATTTCTAGAATGACTTCTTCATTAAATAATAGTTCACTCCTTGAATTAAAAACGGTCCAAAATAATAAAACACTGTACGTATTCATCATTTTGATATATTTAGTTTATTTAATGTCATCAACGTTCATCTCACTCAAATTTACAATTATTTGGGCAGAAGAAAGTTTTAACTCGGATTATCCCTATTTTATTACAGTTATTTTATTTATATTATTATGCTTTTATGGTTCCCTAAAAGGGCTTAAGACCATAGCTATCCAGTCCCTAATTATTTGTTCACTATACATTTTTTTGTTTGTTCTTCTCAATTTAGGAAACTCAATGAACAATGAATACGAACTATTATTACCAGTAAATACAAGTAATACTCCGTCCATTTATTGGGGAATATTATACATATGTATTGGTATTTTAGAAATGGGCTTTATTTTAATCGTTTTAAATGGTTATGTAAAAGAGCAACTGAAAAGGAAAGGTATCCTCGTATTCTCTATTCTGTTTGTCTTATTCGTTTTAATCGCTATTGTGACGGCTGTATCTGAATTCGGCATTTATCTAACTCAAAAAATGCTCTTTCCCATAAACGAGCAATGGAGAGTTTTATCATTTGGTAAGTACTTTACAAGATTAGATTCTTTATCTGTTGTCCAATTATTATCAATGTCTTTTATTCGTATATGTTTATTTATGTATATTGTGTCTTCCTTCTTTCAAAATCGAAAATTTATATTAATTGTTGGTTATCTAAGCTTAACAATAGGATTATTAATTCCTTGGTCTGTTTCTGATTTTTTGACATTTATAAAAAGCACTTATCTCCTTTCTATTTTTTTATTTTTATTCTTTTTTATGATTGTTTTCTATGTAGTAGAAAAAAAAGCAAAAGGGAGTTCATCATCTTGACTGAAAATAAGGATTTTCTCTATAAAGAATTAGGCCACCAATCAGATATAACGATAAGTAGTAAATTCTATATGTTTAATAATGAAAAGCATGAAGTTATATTTGTCTATTGCCATAGTTTAGTTGATAGTGTACTTTTTTTGAATTCATTATTACCAAATATCAGATTCCTTGCTGAACACGGACATTTACATGATGTTGAAATTATAAACCGTTATTTAGAAGTAGATGAGATCAAAGAGTACCGAACGAAGACAGATGAAATGAATAGCAAAATTTTCTCAGGTTTTTTATATTTTTTCCATGTTCCATCAAATAGCTTATATTCAACCAATTTAGCTAAACTTCCTGAACGATCCATTGAAGAATCAAATATGGAAGTCTCATTAAGAGGACCGAGAGATGGGTTTGTTGAAAATATAGATACCAATTTTTCTTTAATAAGAATGAGATTAAAAAGTAAAAATTTATCAAGTAACGATTTTACAATTGGCGACACCAGTAAAACCAAAGTTTTATTGCTCTACATTGAAAACTATATTGATCAAAATACGTTAAAGAATGTACAAAGCAAACTAAATAAAATAAAAGTAGATAATATTGCAAGTAGTTATCATATAGAAGAATTACTTTATGATAAGTTGACACTCTTTCCCCTCCTTAATTATTCAGGAAGGCCCGATTTTGTAGTAAGTTCCCTCAATAAAGGCCGTTTTGTCATATTAGTAGATGGAAGTCCAAGCTGTTTAATTGGACCCGTAAATTTATTACTTATATTGAAAGCACCTGAAGATGATCAAACGAATTTTTTATTTGTGAGTTTTTCACGCATTTTAAGGATTACCTCTTTATTAACAAGTATATTTTTACCTGGACTTTGGATTGCATTAACTGTCCATCAACTTAACCAGCTACCCTTTCCCTTACTAGTATCAATATCTGCATCTAAAATTGGACTACCTGTTTCCTCTTCGTTCGAAATTCTTATTATGCTCATTTTTTTTGACCTCTTTCGAGAAGCGGGTATACGCTTGCCTAAAGCTGTTGGTCAAACTATTGCAGTTTTAGGAGGATTAATAGTTGGGGATGCTGCTATAAGAGCAGGATTTACATCACCATCAACATTAGTAATTGGGGCACTTACCGTTATATCTAGCTATACATTAATTAATCAAAATATATTAGGCAATGTATTTTTAATAAGAGTTGCTGTATTAATAATTGCCTCCTTTTTTGGAATGTATGGCTTTGTTTTAAGTGTCTTATTTTTCTTAACTTATATCTCGTCATTAGAAAGTTTCGGGCATCCTTACCTTTCTACATTTTATAAAGTAAGTATTCCCGAACTTATAAAAAGTTTTCTTAAAATGCCATTTAGAATTAAAACAAAAGACTGACTGTTTTTTCAAAAGAAGGGAGAATATAAATGACCTATTACTATACTTCCATATTCAAAATAACATTCATTTTGCCTTTATTATTTTTTCTAGGCGGCTGTTTAGGTACGAAGGAAATACAAAGTGAAGTTTATATTACCGCTCTTGGTATAGATTATTCTAATGATATGTATCATTTATATTTTCAAGCTTTCGGATTTACCAATGTTGCGGGCTCAGATCCTGGTATTGCATCTGAGCCTGCCCCTATTGTTGTTGGACACGGAAAAGGTGAAACCATTCAGGGAGCAATCGATGATATAGAAAAAAATTCTGTTAACCCTTTGTATTATGGACATATACAAACTTTCTTTATTTCCAAAAATATAATGGATGGTCATTTGGATGAATTTTTTGATTTTTTTAGTAGGGATTATTATCTACGTTATAATACTTTAGCTTATGGCTATGAAGAAGATGATATTAAAGAGATAATGAATGTACATGGTCTCTTTTACAAACCGCCAATATTAACATTTCCTTATGATCCAAATGAACAATTATTCTTTAATTCATTTATTTCAACCAGTACTGTACAAGACATGATTAAAAGATATTATGAACCAGTTGGATCCATTATGGTTCCTACAATAAAAATTAGTGAAGATTATTGGATGGAGGATAATAAATCTAAAAATATTTTAAAAATAAGTGGTGCTTATTTTCTTTCACGTCAAAAATTCAATGGTTGGATAAAGGAAGAAGAGCTTTCAGGGCTAGATTGGTTTAATAAGGATTTTAATAACATGAAATTATTTATAAAGGATAAGGCTGTTTCGATGTTTATAGATAATATAGATTATCATATAGAAATTGTGGATGATACAATTCCTAAATATATTATAAATTTGCAAATAAAAGCCTCAATCAGAGAAAATCCAAAAAATATTGGCAATGAAACAATTGAAAAAGAGATAAAAAATATAATATTAACACAGTTTCAAAGTACCTTTACCAAAGGATTGGAAATAAAATCTGATATCTTCAATTTTTCGGAAAAAGCATATCGTTTTAAGCCCCAATCATGGAATGTAGATAACTTAAATGTCATTACAGAAAATTCAATTCAAAATTTTAATATTAAGGTACTGATAAGGGATGAGGGAGCTAAAAAATAGCCCACCGATTGGTGCCCCCATTTGTATCATGCATACCTGATTATTTATATCCAATCCTCTTACTTTAATTTTCGCGCATGGTTATACAAGATAGTCCGGTTCCCTTGCATAATAATTCTGTAGCAAAGGTACGGCGTAATCGAGGATGTAATCTCATAGACAGTCCAGCATCTTTTCCCATTTGATTGACTTTAATTTGTATCCACCGAATCCCTATTCGCTTACCTTTTGCATCTATAAAAAGTGCCTTACCGTCATTCATTGGGAAGCAACTTTCAAGGAGAACAGCACACTTGCCTAAAAAATGCACTTCACGAATGATTGTAAATCGGAAGATTGGATTTGCAATATTCCTTAAACTACCTCTAGCGTTTTCTTCTAATAGTTTGATCCCTAAAAAGGAGGTATTTAAATGTTATAAATCAATAAATTAGATAAAAGTTTAGTAATTAGCTTGTCATTACTCGGTTTTATTAGTTGTCTTTTTGTCCATTCCAGTAGTACGGTATTTGAGCAGTATACAAGCTCATTTATTGTTAAGCAGTTATTCTATTACCTAATAGGTTTTTTAGTGATGTATGGTGTAGCGACGCTTGATATCGAGCAGCTAAAAAAAGTCTCCTGGCCATTTTATTGGGTAATGGAAAGGCTTGCAACAGCTGCACCATTGTTGCCTTTAATAACACCTTCTCTCAATAAACGTGTGCAACAACAATCATTATTGTCATATGCAAATATCTTAATACAGGAACAAAAGTATCCCCATCTACTTTTTAAGAATTATGCTGTACAGCTTTACGTGGACAAGAACTTACGGACACTTTGGACATGAATGTCCAGACAGCTAAGATTCTCATTATTTCTTTTAAGTTCATAAAAAAAATTTAACATGGTAGTCTGGACTTTCTTGTCTTTTATTCACAAAATCTGTACATTCTTGTCTTCTGAAATTGGGCAAGAATGTCAGACTTATTAAAAAGGATTGCATTTTTAACGGCTTCGAATGTCTAGAGAGAGCTATTACTGAAAGAAATCCATATCGTTTAAAAAGTGAAACTACCCAGATTTATGTACATCTAAGAAGAAGAAAGGCATTTTAACAGAAGTACTTTTAGTATTAAAAAAAGAATAACAACATAATAAATGTTACTGTGTTCAATTAAGCACCCTTAAGTTGAATAAGGAGTGTTTTTTTCATCAAGTTCCTCTTCGAGTTCATTCTCTAGGCGTTTCAGCCACTCTTGTTAAGCACTCTCTAAATTGAACCTTTGACTCCATTTTATTGAATAAAACTAAAGAACTGACCTCTTTAAAAATGGTAATCCTTTGTATTTTACGCTATTTTCTTTAATTCAATAACGATATCTTCTAATGGAAATTCTGCTTTTCCCTTACATGACTTCTCTGGAAGTGTACTTTCCCTTTCAACTCCCTTCTGAATAAAGCTAAAGGATGGTTAATAAAATCATATCTTTTCATTAAAATATTATTTATTTCTTATTTAATAGACATATTACCAATCACCTTCCAACATTGATTCATAGAATATTTGTGAATGAACCGTTTTCTAAATTAATAAGTAACAAATGCATATAACATAAGGGATTACTAACATTTCGGAATGGAGGTGACTAAAATATGGACTCACAAAAATTGATTTGTGACAGTTGTTGTGAAAATAATCGAGCTCTTTGGCACCGTATTAAAGCTATTGATATAGGTTCTATTCAACTTCCTCCAGTTGTTATACCAGAAGGAACTATTATTCCTACAATAAATAGATATTTCTATATTGTTACAGAAGATATTGACTTAACAAATGGGGCAAACATTCCAGCAAATTTATTTACTGACGATAACGGCAGTCCAGTAACAGAATTCAAACTTTTTAGCCCTAATGGATATGTCAATCTTTATATCAATGCTGTAATGCAAGAGGGCGTTGCGTATAAAGTAATCCCAAATTCATTAATCATTAACCCCTTTAATGGAACAATTTTTGCTGGAACTCCCATCATTATAGAATCATTAGGATTCCAACAAATGTAATATAAAATCTTCTAAACTTTTATATAATCTTGAAAGGAGGTGAAAATATGGCACTTTCCATTATTAATATCCATGTAAACGTTGATGGTACTTCTACAAGATTTTTTGATGTGTTAGCAGCAAATTTAACAGTTGCTGACGGTACTACTGTCCCTGCAACTGCCTTTCTAGATGATAGCGGAAATGCAGCTACTGCTTTCCCAGTGGTATCAAATGGTTACTATAATTTTTATATAAATGGTGTACTACAGCAAGGCAATTCGTATACTGTTTCTGCAACAGAGTTAACTTTTAACGGTGTTACTGGCACAATTACGGCAGGAACACCATTGGTTGTAGAAGCTGTAGAATTGGTTACACAAACTTAATGATTAATATTTAATTATGAAATCATAAGTTTTAAAATTTTATGCTTCTTTATTATTGGAAATATTGGTTAAAAACAAAAAAGCTCTCAACCTAGAGAGTTTTTTTGTCTATCATCCTATTTATTCTATACAATACTTTAATTTTGAATTATATTTTTTACTGATTGAAATGCTAATGAATGCAGGTCATTTAACACCTGCAAATTAGTAGTCTATCTCATGAAATTAATTCAGGTTAAATAAAAGCCTGCTACCAATATTATTATCAAGTGATTCAATTTAAATGGATATATACTTGTTTTTATTATAGCCATTATACCTATCAGGAATAAACAATAAATATGAATAAACTACCCCATAAAAAAACACGAGCAGGGAAGCTTGTATAAATTAACGATATCAACATCAACCTTGATTTAATAACAAAACTAAAGAGCATGTTTTGAAAAAAGATTGATCAAAACATACTCTTACTTAACGTGATAGATTATAAAAATTTTAAGTGAAATGCTTCACATTGTTTTTCATGGATATATACATTAAACTTTTATAGCCTCTGCGTAATTGTAATTCATTTCCTCAAAAAGATAGAAACGAGGATAATATGCTCTTTCAGTTTTTTTACTGTTTAAAATTGTGTCCAACCTATAGCCCAACTATCACGACCTGAATCAACTTTAAAATATTGTTTAGTATGATTAGCTTTTATAATCATATCAAGATTTGAAGATAGCCCCCCAAGTGTTCCAGTTGAGCTTAATTTCCATTGGTATCCGCCATGACCGTATCCACTGGAAACATAGAAATTTGTATATCCTACATCTGTTGTCCATACACCAGGATTATGATTTACATATTTTTTTTCAATATCATAAACTTGTAAAGCATGAACACCATCAGTTTGTAAAATCATTCTAGTTTGAAAAGTTGATGTTGTTATTCCTAAAATCACCATATCAACTTTTGCCCATGGCGTTGTAACCTTCCAGGTTGTAGCATATGGGATAAATGGAGTAAACGTATCTTGTTCAGTAATTAAATTTAATTGCATATTAATTTTTTGTCCGTTATCAAGTTCCACTGCAATATTTTTATCAGGATTATTCTGTCCAGCGTTTATTAGTCTCAAATAATTTTGTGGTTCTAAAGCTTGAACGAAAAGTTTTTGATCTTCTTTGCTTAATTCTAAAAATTGGTCGAGAACTTCTTTAGCACTTTCATCATTTTCACTTTTTTTACTTAGATACTCAATATAATTATGTACTGATGAAATTTCTTCCATACCACCATGTTCTTGTGCATGGGCATTTCTATCAGGTGTTAAGAACATTAAAGTAGATAAAACAAAAATAAAACTTATAATTTTTTTCATTTAAATAATACTCCTCTTAAGTTGCATATTTATATAACTATTTACTAAAAAATTCAAATGTATAGTTTGTTTAAATTCCCCATAAAATCAATCTAGTTTTTCTTCCGTCACAACATTATCTTTACTACTTTCAGGATTTTGGGGTTTTGATTCTAGACCTAACCACAAAAACAAGTTTATTGCTATTACTATAATCATAATTATTATGATTACTTTGATCCATTTAATTGGTAACACCTTCTTTTCATTTTTATCTTGTCTTAGATTAAATTAAGGAATCTCCAAATATCAACCGGACAGACTTGCTTCTTCTCAAAGATGATTTTCTACTTAGCCTTTAATTTAAAATCCTAGCATCCAATCGAGTATTTTTAAAATAATTTCCATCAGTGTATCCCCCATTCATATACAATTTATAACACGTATAAAATTATAAACAAAAACTTTTTAGTTTAATTATAATAAGCATATAAGCTTATATTTTATTACACATGACAATACAGCTGTAAAATTCATAACATTTAGAAAATACACAAGGTTATTTATTAGTAAATAAGACTTGATTCTTAGACTTTGAAAGATATTTCTGGATATTATGAGAAAAAAGAACCCTAAATAGTATTACTTTTTAAGTGTCTACTACTCAGGGTTTGGTGAAACATATATCAAAACAGAGATATTTTTGTCCTATTCTTAAATTGATTTAAAATCAGAAACTAAATCTTGAAGTTGTTGTGACATCTCTGCTAAAGAACGGGAAGCAACTGTCATCTCTACCATTGAAGCATACTGTTCTTCAGCAGCAGCTACAACATGCTGCGTATAGCTTGTAGACTGGTTGGTAACCTCTTTAGTTTTGTGTATTTCGTTTACTAGAACTTCTGTATTTGCACTAATCTCTTGAATTTCAAAAGAAACAGATGACAATTTATCATTAATCAAGTTCACATCAGCCGCAATTGTTTCAAATGTTTTCCCTGCATTTTCAACATAGTTCATACCGGTTTCTACTACTATTTTTCCCTCAACCACAGTTTGTACAGTATTTTGTGTATTAATTTGAATTTCACTAATTAAAGTTGCAATATTATTGGCAGCATTTCCAGATTCCTCTGCTAATTTTCTTACTTCGTCAGCTACTACAGCAAAGCCCTTTCCCTGCTCACCAGCACGTGCTGCTTCAATCGCAGCATTTAAAGCTAGCAAATTTGTTTGCGCTGCTATGCTAGTAATGACGTTTATTATTTCACCGATTTCTTGAGATTTACTTTCAAGTAATCTCATTGCCTCTGTCGTCATCATGCTCTGTTCTTTGATTTGGTTCATTTGTTCAACTGTCTGTGTAATAACTTCATTCCCATTAAGTGAAACTTTAGACGTTTCAATGGATAGGTCATTTAATCCTTTAATATTTCTAGTTATTTCAGTGATGCTAGATGATATTTGTGCTACTGAGTTATTTGCTTCTTTCATTCCAAACATTTGTTTATCTTGTCCAGTAGAAATTTGCTGTATAGACTCTGTGATTTCTTCTGAGGCTGTACTCATTTGTTCGCTACTTGCAGTAAGTTGTTGGGATGTAGCAGCAACTTGTTCCGCAGAGCTTGAAACCGACTGAATAATATCTCTTAAACTTGCAGTCATTGTATTTATACCTGTAGCCAAATCCCCTAACTCATCTTTATTGTTAACTTTAATAAATTTAAATGACAAATCTTGTTTAGCAATCTTCTGTACAATTTCAGTGATTAGTTGAACAGGAATTGCTAAATGTCTAGAAAATAAAAATATAACTATAAATCCGATCACTATACTCATGCAAAGCGTTATCATGATTGTTTGTTTGATTAAGTTAATTCCATGATTATATGATTTCATATAACTACTAGCACTTACCACCCATCCCCAGTTCGGATCTAAAGCACTGTAGGCTATTTTTTCCTCTTCTGTGTCAGGTTGATTTGGTAATACTCTAGAATAGTAAGTAAAATCCCCCCCTTTTTCTGCTGATTTAATCATATCTTGAATCATATAAATACCATTACTATCAACGCTTTCCCAGGCATTTTCTCCTTCTGAAAAAGGGTGTGCTATTCTTAGTCCATCTAATCCGTAGACTGCAAAGTAGCCGTCCTCTCCTAAATCAACGTTAGTAGTTATTACACGGGAACCATCACTTTGTAAATCACCAATTAAATCTTGTTTTACTTTTTCTTGGGCTTCTTCTAATGATATTTCACCGGTTTGAACGGCATAATTCATTGAATCAATTAATTGGAGTGCCATTTCCACATTATTTTTCAGCATTTTTTCTCCCAAATCATTCAAGTGCTCTTTAGCAGAATAATAACTGCTAACACCTATAATCAAGCTCGGTATTAATAATAAGCTCAATGAAATAATAATTAACTTCGTACGTATCTTCATTCACACTCACCTTCCATTTTATGTAAAAATCAATATTACTCATTTAATATCGACTAATTCTTAACAAAATTTAATGTTAAATAGTTCCAAAGTAATAAGTTTTATATTTTTTAACTAAAACAAATATAATACTATAATTTTCTGATTCATCTCAAACAGCTAAGTTGAGCACCTACCTAACTTCTATAACATTACAAACTGCTACAATTCCTAAGTAATAGGCTTGCTTTTTTCAATATGGATTTAGCAAATAGCTATACTGTTAATGATATGGGAAATTTATTTCGTAGTTGAGAAAATACAATCAGGTAAACAGAATATTTTTTCGGAGAATTTATTATATTAAAAAATTAAAATAATTTTTATTTTTTTGAGAAAATGTTTTTTTATTGTCTTACGTTTCAAATTGAAGTGACTATCTAGTAAAGTAATAGCTTCTGGGGATTGCTCAATCAAGAAAGTCTATCCAAAATGAATGTATATGGACTCTTTTATAAACTACCTATACTAACCTTTCCTTATGATCCAAATGAACAATTAATCTTTAATTCATTCATCTCAACCAGTACTGTACAAGTTATGATTAAAAATTATGAACTGAACCAGTTGGATCAATTATGGTTAAATTATTTCACATGCAATTGGTTAGACAAACGTATTCACTTGTTTCAGAGATGTTGGAAAAAGCTTTAGATAAGTTACCCAGTAACATCGAATCATAGCTGGTATTATAAAATGAGGCAATCTAAACTGTTATGACAACTCAGTGATGATGAATTTTTTCGAGATTTTTTAAAATGGAAATTCCTATAATTAAATGAGTTCAAAAGTGTTGAACATTTTAAATTGTAACTTGAAAACTATATAATGTATTACAACACGAAACAAATTAAGGTAAAATTAAAACTGAGTCCGGCACAGTACCGAACTCAGTTATGTCTATTATATTCTTGTTCAAGTGTCTGAAGTTTCTATTCCTATACGTATCCCCTTTCAATAAATAATGTAAAAAAACATCAGTATGTTACATTTACTTAAGAGGGGATTTTTGTATACCAAAAAAAATTATCCTGTTAAATAATGCTGCAAAGACAATTTTATTTGTTCAATTAAAAGCTAAAACTCTAAATGCAAAATCAAAGTACCCCTTTTTACCGTCCTTTGTAATTATAGCTACTTTATAAGTTCCTATAGGCATATTAGGACAATAATTAGTCACTTCTTCCGTAATGCTTTTTCCAGGTACTAAAGTACCACCCGCAAATTTTGTACCGTTTGGGCGGGTAATCTGCCAGTCAAAAGAATTAGTTCCATTATTTTTAACATTAAACCGATACCCTGCTTCATCTCCACTTTTTCCAATGTAGAAATCAGTTTTAAATTCTCCGCCATTAGTACTTCCATTTAAATATTGTGCCACTAAGTTAAATGGAGCTATAATTGAATTTTCTGTATTTTCATCGATATTGTCTAGTTCTGTTGCATTAACGGTCACTAAACTAGTTCCGACTATTACTAAAGTTAATGCTGATGTAGCCATCATTTTTGAAAATCTTATAAGTATCCCACCTCAAATGAATTAGTTTTTTTCATTACATTTATTATTAAAAGCACTAAATGTTAAATTAATTCTGAAAACATAAATATTTCCTCTATGTCCTAAGTGATTTTGATTACTACTAACACCCAAGCATCCAATCAAGTATAATTTTAATTAATTCCATAGTAAAACCTCCTTTGTTACGTATTTACTAGTATGGAAAAAGAATATCATTAAAAAACATTAGAAATTTTAAAATAAGCGTATAAGATTAGGTATTAATTATTCATTAATATAATTGCAGATTTAAGATTAGAGGTGTGAAAATTGGAGCAAATACATTTTGGTAAAACATTTAAGAAAATAAGGTTAGCAAAACTCTATGACCAAACAAAGGTTTCAGGTAAAATCCTTCATCAAACTAGCTTTTCAAAGTTTGAATTAGGAAAAATAGATATAACAGTAAGTAAATTTGTTGAATTATTAAATAGTATTGAAATGAAATTTGAAGAGTTCCTTTATGTACATAATAACTATAATTATTCTTTAAGAGATGAGATAATAAACAAATTTAATAATTTAAAATTTTTGGACGGTGATTTATTAGTAGAATTAATTTCAGATGCCCAGAGTTATTTACATGATAAAGAAGATAATTTGGTAAGAGACATTTTATATTCATGCCAAGGATTATATATTCTTAAAACAGAAAGAGATTTTAAAAAAGCTGGTTTTTATGCAAATAAAGTTTGGAAAAGGCTACAAAAATCCAATATATGGTACTTATCTGACTTACGTTTAATTAATAGTATTCTCTTCTTATTTCCTCTAGACACTGCAAGACATATAGTACAATTTGCTGATAGTCAGCTAGACAAATACAAAAAATACACTGATTATAAAAAATACATTTTGCCCTTTAAATATAACCTAGTGCATTTATTTTTAAGGGAAGGTTATTATGAAGATGCTTTTAAGTATAATGAGGAATTAATTGAAGAATTTTTAGAACAAAAAACTTATGTTCAAATTGCACTTTGCTACCTAAGAAAAGGAATAATTCAAGAAAAACTATTGATGAAGAATAATATTGATTATATACAAAAAGCCGAAAGCATAGTTACACTCTTTAACGATAATAGCTTGAAAAATCAACTAGAAATTGAAAAAGGTTATTTGACTCAATTGTTGCATCTCTAAGGTGAATAGAATTTCTACTTACACAAGTAAACGCTAAAACTTAATCTATATATATTTACATTATCACATTTTTTGGTACAACTTAAACTTCAAATGCGGGAACCTTAAATTTCAATATAACCCATGCATGTAATTAATACGATGTATGCTTATTAATCTAACATTCCTCTGTTGAAGTTTTAATAGCAAATGCCATTATTTTGGACAGATAAAAAAACTTGCTATTTGAGCAACACCGATAACTTCCGTATTCCTTGAAATTTCACTTTTTTTTTGATGGCGCTTAGCTCCATTAGAAGCTAAGAAGCACACACGTCCTTGATGGAGTAAGTTTTCTATTGTTTAATTCTTTAGCGCAATTTATTTGAACTTATTGCTATTTCAGAGGTATTTCAAACACCATGTGTATTGATGACATCCATGCAATAATTAACAGACCATTATAACACACCAATTGTTCTATATTTTGAGGAGTTTATTTATACTTCAAGTCTTGTGATGTTCCTGTCCGTTTTCTTCTGTATTGCTGCTATGACATTAATTACAATTTAGATAATCTTGGGTGTTCTATTATGGGATTGCAAAGAAACTGAACCAACCCTAGCATTTTTTCCCTCTGAGAATGGCTGGACTATTCTTGGGACATCTATTCCGTTAATTCAGAATATTCCTCACCTAAATCGCGTAGTAGTTATTGCAACGAATCCATCACTTTGTAAATCTCTGATTAAATGTTATTTACTTATTTAGGTTTATCATAGTGATACTCCGGTTTGAACGGCATTAAAATCATTAATTAGAGTGCCATTTCCACTTTGTTTTTAGCACTTTCTCTTCCATATTATCCATAGTTCTCTTTGGCAGAATAATACTGCTTAGACACATTATTAAGTGGCCATCATAATATGCTTAATGAAATAATAATTACTCTAAGCATAACCCTAATAGCTATATTGTGTTTGATAATAACGTGAAAAAATTTCGTAGTTATAGAATACACATAGGTAAAATTGCAGATTTTTTGTTGACTATAAAATTATTGAGGAGTTATTATATTAAAACAATGTTCGGTATTTTTATGCTATTTTGTTTTTTCACAAAATAATTTTGCACAGTCACGTCTTTTGGATTTAGCAATTGAATCTGTTTGGGAGATTGATAACTGCAGTAAAAGTCTAAGCCGGGAGCTAATTTTTGCTTTATAAGTACTAGTACAGAGATAATTATAGGAGTGACTTAACGTGACAACTTCAAATAGACTAATTAAGATATATCAGCACTTAGTAGAACACGAAGATTGGATTACAGCTCAAGAATTAGCTGTGTTGTTGAATTGCTCAGTCAAAACAGTCCGAAAAGATATTGTAGAGCTTACTTCTTTCCTTCCAGAGAATTGGCTAATTGAGACTCAACGAGGAAAAGGCGTTTTTTTACATCGCCCTCCTAATCAAACAAGTTTAGCTTTCGAACATCTAATTAATGAAACGGACAAACTGCATAATTTGATAACATTTCTTATTCGAAATGAATCAGGCTGCTCGCTCTCTGAAGTTAGTCAAGCGCTATACTATAGTGCAAGTACAATTAGTAAAGTGTTGGAATTATTGAGGAAAGATTTGAAGAAGTATTATTTAAAAATAGACATGAGGCCGATAAGAATCAATGGCGAGGAGTTTCATTTACGCCAGTTCTATTTTGACTTCTATTTAAGAAAACATTGCTTTCATCTGGTATCAGAACAATTTTCAGAATCAATATATTCATTTATAAGTGAAATTGAAAAGGAAGGCGGTTTTACTTTTTCAGATCATGGTTACGCACAACTGCCGATTCTTTTATCCATTTGGCAGAGCCGCATGATTAAAAAAGAATATATAACAGAGTTCATATACCCTACAGTTCTTGTTGAATCAGGCAATTCAATTGATTGGCTTCTAACTCTTATTAAAAACTATCTTGAATCCATTCATGTAATGTTTATCCCTAGTGAGCTTCATTATGGGGCAGCACTGATACTTGGTGCAGCAAGAGTTGAAAAGGAAAAAGATGATGATTGCTTGAGTATGAATCAGATAATTGGAAAACCTCATTTGGATTCTATAATGAAAGTGATAAATTATGTAGAAGAGCAAACTCAATTACCTTTTTCTAAAGACCCTATATTAGTGCAACAATGTCACGAATATTTCGAACATGCGAAAATAAGATTGATAACTAAAGTGTATAGCTATGCAAATCCTCATAAATCAATTATTAAAAATAAACAAGCTTTTCTTTACAATTGTATTCAAGAAGCAATTGTACGTAACTGTAATTATGCAGAATCGTTTAGGGATGATGACTTTGCAGATATTACAATGTACTTTATGGCCAGCAAAAAAGGCCAAGAAATGCAACAAAAAGAAAAAACAATTTTATTGTACATGAATGACCTTGGTGTTATGAGATATATGAAGTTGAAACTCTTAGACAATATCAACGGACACATTAGATTAATGACGACTAATCAAGTACATGAAATGGTTAGTCTTGCTCTTCATGGAGATTTGGATGCAATTATAACAACAAATCATCATATTTATGGATTAGTAACGAACGATATACCTGTCCTTCAAGTGAGTCCTTTGTTAAGCGACAGTGAGGTTAAAATGATTAAAAATAATCTAAAACTATAGGCATCTATAAAAACATTATAAAACACACTAACAATAGTAGCACAGTGCTACTATTGTTAGTGTGTTTTTTCGCTCTCTCGTTAAGCAAGCTTATTCTTTTATCCAAACTAAATGCACCTTAGCCATTTAGTTTTAGTCTGAGAACAGAATAAAGGACGTACTATATTACACTGTTTAAAATACATCTACCTAATTACTCTTCCCAATGAACAAGGTGTAAAGACAGTAGTGAATCCTATGAATACGATAATATATTGACTTAGAATTGGCTGTTTAATGAAATATCTTGGTCTAGTATCAAACAGCTCGCTCTTGAACTTAACGATACTTTTCGTTGGTTCAAAAACATTCGAATTCGAGTAACTTAGGCTATTTAACATTATTGGAATTCAAGCAATAGACCTAATAATCTTTATCCAGCTTAATGTTTTCATTCCTATTTTTACCCTTACTACTTATTACAAGGGTAAAATTGAAAATTTAAATATAATAATATTAATTTATAATGGATACAAGGGTTATTAAAACAGTTCCGTGGCAATAAAAATAGAGAGTCTGGAGAAAATCTCATTCAGGAGATATAGTATATTCAGATAATTTCAGTCGATTTTGGCCGTGGTGTGAAGAAAGCTTATCATGACCTTAGGATCAAGGTAGATGCTCAAATGAGAGGATGGTGTTAGTGAATCCATTTAGTGTAAGAAATAAATTAATCATATCCGTATCCTTTATTCTCTGTATCCCTTGCGCATTGATTGGCTGGGTATCGTATAAAACAACATATGAGCAGATTACTAACAAAACGATGGAAGGGCTTGAGAGGAATCTATTTATATTAGATACGTATATTGATAAAATGTTGAGTTTGCCAAAAGAAGAAGTTTCTTTACTGGCTCAGAGTATTAATGCAGATAACATAGAAATAAATCAAGGGGTTGAAGATTCGGAGATACGAGAGATCCTTGACAGATTTCAATCCCAGAGTACAAATATTATTAAGACCATAGTCACTTCACACAATGGCACCTTCATGTTTTCACCCCGTCTAACCCTTTCTTCTGACTACAAACCACTAGAGCAAGGATGGTATAAACTTGCAGTTGAGAATCCAGGAATAGTTTCCATAACTGCTCCGCGTTTATCAAAATCAGAACCAGTTGTCACACTGTCTAGGCAGACTAGTGATAAGAAAGGGGTTGTAGCTGTTAGTATCTCTCTGGAGGATTTAACACGGAGCGTGAGCCAACTCACATTTGCTGAGGGAGATATTTTATATATATTGGATCCTACAGGTAAAGTAGTCGCCCACCCTTCGGAAAAACTTGCCGAAAAGCCTAAAGGAAATCACTATGACGAGATACTGAAAAATTCATCAGGTGAGATAAGCTTCAAAGATAACGGGAACTTAAAAAAGGCAATTTTTCTTACAAATGCAAAAACGGGTTGGCGTATTATAGCTGAAATTGATCAACTTAAGATTGCTCAAAGTGTCAAACCGATTTTTAATGTTACCCTCTTTGTGTTGCTCTTTGCAATTTGTTTAACATCTATTCTGATTTCCGTTATTGTTCGCTCGATAACTAAGCCTTTGCAGGTTTTAGTTGACGCTTCTGTGAAAGTGAGCGAAGGTGATCTGTCGGGACATGTCATTATCAAAAGTCAAGATGAGTTTCAGAAGCTTGGCGATGCTTATAATCACATGATTGACTCTTTAAGTAAATTCGCATTCTACGATCCACTAACTAATTTGCCTAATCGGAGGCAGTTTGTATTTACCCTGGAACAAGCCATCACACAGGCTAGTTCAGAGCAATCTAAGTTTTCCATTATTTTTATTGATGTCGATAACTTCAAGCAAGTTAATGATACACTTGGGCATTCGGCTGGCGATGAGTTACTTCAGAAAGTGGCAGAACAATTGCAATCTTCTATAGGTTCGGAAGGAGTGGTTGCACGCTTGGGAGGCGATGAATTCGTCATTTTACTAGAACATAGGGCAGATCATGCTTACTTGGAAAAAATGCTGAGTTCGTTGCGTGATAGTTTTGTTCAACCTTTCACTATTCATGGCCAAATCACTTTTGTTCAAATGAGTTTGGGAATCGCAAGTTATCCAATTGATGGAGTGACTCAAGAAGAGCTTCTCAAACATGCTGATATTGCCATGTATAAAGCGAAAGAATCAGGTGGAAATAACCACCGTTTTTTTGACAACAAGATGAATGAACTCGTGATCAAAAAGAACCAAATAGAGCAAATGATACGTCTAGCGCTAGCAAGAAATGAAATTAACGTCCATTATCAACCACAGATAGAACCAGCTACTGGAAAGCTCAGAGGGTTTGAGGCGTTAGTGCGCTGGAAAAGCCCCGAGCTTGGTTTTGTTTCTCCAGAAGATTTTATTCCGATCGCAGAAAAAACAGGCTTTATTACACAAATTGACGAATGGGTCATGTATCAAGCCTGCTTGAAAAATGTCGAATTACAACATCAATTCGGTTATCCCTTCCTAATGTCGGTTAATATTTCGGCTTTACAATTAGAAAGAACAGATTTTGTGGATAAAGTCCAGCTCATTTTGAATGAAACTAAGTTGAAGCCGGAATATTTAGAGATTGAGATTACTGAGAGTATCTTAGTTGAGTCATTTGAAAGCTCTATATGCATACTGCGAAAATTAGAGAACCTAGGGGTGAAAATTGCCCAGGATGATTTTGGCACAGGTTATTCTTCTCTTAACTATTTATCATTATTGCCGATTCATACCCTTAAAATTGATAGGTCACTTATTCAAAATATGACATCGGCAACAGCAGAAAAAACGATTATTGAATCTATTATCCAGCTTGCCCATAAATTAGGCCATGATGTAGTTGCAGAAGGAGTGGAGACAAAAGAACAGTATATCTTGCTCAAAGAATGGAACTGCGACTTTGTCCAAGGATACTATTTCAGTAGGCCTGTTTCGGAAGACATGCTTGTCGAATATCTGACAGGGGAAAAGAACTCCACAAATCAGTGAAAAATAAAGTTCTTTAATGAAAAAAACAAACAACCATGCCAATTTGGATTATAAATTATTGTTAGAAATTCACACTATCATCCCTTTCCAAAATAAATATATAACTATTATTTTTATTTAATGTTATTAATCACATAATTTAATAATAAAAAATAAATAAATACCAAAAAGAGGTGCAATTGATATGGCTATAAAAAAAGTATTAAAAATAATTTTAGCAATAATTATTATAATTAGTTGCCAACTACCACTGAATCAAAAAACTGTTTATGCTTCACCTAATTCTCCAAAAGATAACACTTGGATCCAAGCTGCTTCACTTACATGGTTAATGGATATGTCGAGTTTATTGTATCAACTGATTTCAACAAGAATTCCCTCTTTTGCTTCTCCAAATGGATTACATATGAGAGAACAAACTATTGATAGCAATACTGGACAAATACAAATAGATAATGAGCATAGGCTATTAAGATGGGATAGGCGACCTCCTAATGATATTTTTTTAAATGGATTTATACCTAGAGTAACAAACCAAAATCTATCTCCAGTAGAAGACACACATCTTCTAAATTATTTAAGAACAAATTCTCCATCCATTTTTGTTTCCACAACTAGAGCTAGATACAATAATTTAGGTTTAGAAATAACACCTTGGACACCTCATAGTGCTAATAACAATATAATTTACAGATATGAAATTTTTGCTCCAGGTGGTATTGATATTAATGCAAGTTTTTCAAGAAACCATAATCCCTTTCCTAACGAGGATGAAATAACTTTTCCAGGGGGAATTCGTCCTGAGTTTATACGTTCAACATATGAATATCACAATGGTGAAATTGTTAGAATATGGATTAACCCTAATTTTATTGATCCATCAACTCTAAATGATGTATCAGGACCCTCTAATATAAGCAAAGTATTTTGGCATGAAAATCATTCTGAAGGAAATAATATGGATTCTAAAGGTTTTATACTAGATTTAGATTATAATCAAGATTTTGACATGTTTGCCCCCAATGGAGAAATACCTAATAATAATTTATTAAATAATAATAGTTTAAATGTTATACAAAACTCAGAATATCAAATCAAAAATAAGAAAGATAGGAATATTGTTGTAACGTTAGATTCTGATTATGGAGGAAGTCCAGTAGAGTCGTATAAGAATTTTGGTTTTGAAAATCAAAAATGGAACATCAAATACGATAGCATAAAAAATGCTTATAAAATTTACAATAGAGAAACCCCTACTTTACTATTAAGTTGGAATAGTAACTCGTCTAATGGTGAACAAGTGATTAGAGGTTATACTGAAAGTGGTTCAAATAATCAATATTGGACAATAGAAAAAAATGTAAATGGTTTTTATAAATTTAGAAATCTTTCTGACCCTAGCAAAGTATTGGACTTAAAAGATGGTAACACTCTAAATAAAACTCCTTTAGTCGTTTCAAGTGAGAACAATAACTCATCACAAGAGTGGTTAATTGAAAAAACTAATTATCAAACTGTTAAAGATGGTACTTATCAATTATCTTCAAAATTAAATGAAAATAAAGTTATTGAACAATTTTCTACTAACAAAATTCATATTTTCTCAAACTCGGATAAAGAAAATCAAGTTTGGAATCTTATTTACAACCCTATCCTAAAAGCTTATAAAATTAAAAGCTTAAAGTATCCTAACTATTCATTGGCTTGGGATAGTAATAATACTAGAACAATTGTAGCAGCTACAGGGGATTATAATGATCAATATTGGTTAATAGAAAGAAATGAGGATAATACTTATATAATTAGAAATTATGAAAATAGAAAAATTGTTTTAGATTTATCAAATGGTAGTACTACTGATGGCAATGGATTATTAGGATTTGAATTTCATGGGGGAATAAATCAAAGATGGATCATTAAGCCTTTTTCATTTAATTCTATTCAAGATGGGATTTATCAATTTATGACCGTAATTAATCAGGATTTAATTGCTGACTTGACGACTAATAATTATACAATTGCTACGAAAAAAAATAACTATTCTAGTAATCAAAAATGGACAGTAACTTATAATGATAAAAAACGTGCCTATAAAATTAGGAATTTACAACATGCTCATCTCAGTTTAGCATGGGATAGTAATCACTCGGATAAAATTTTTGGCGCTACCGGAGATTATGATGATCAATATTGGATTCCTATTTTGCAAACAGATGGATCATTTATTTTTAGGAATTATAAAAATCCAAATAAGATATTTGGAACAAATGGTCAACCCATTAATGATATTCCGTTAAAGGCTCAAGATGTAACTGGACAAAATAATCAAAAGTGGTATTTAAGACATTTAAATTCTTCCAATAATTTTACTGGATACTTTAACATATCCAGTAAAAAGAATTTTAATAAAATTATCACTATGAACTCAAATAAAACTCAAGCTGTTATTTTTGACAATATTGGAATTAACAATCAGTCGTGGAAACTGAAATATAATGACAATAAAAATGCATATCAGATTCACATTTTAGATAACTTTTTATACTTTCAAGGCGGCCATAATATTGTTGCTACCATGCAAAATGTTACTAATGATGATTTAAGAAGTTATTGGTATGTAGAATATAACTTTACTAAAGATGGGTTTATAATAAGAAACGCATTTGATACAAGCTACGTACTTGATGTATTCCAAGGGAATTTTGCTAACAATACACCCATCATCACTTATCAAAACTATTTAAACGACAACCAGTTATGGTATTTTATACCTTCACCAGGTGTAGAACCCAGATAGTAATGACTGTTTTATGCATAGAAGACAAGCAAAAAAAGAGGTTAACAGAGATATAATATGAAATTATAATAACATCTAAATTGTGAATAAAGGGTGATACATATTCGTAATATGTATCACCCTTTTTACTTTTGTACAACAATCACTACCGATTGTAGGTTAAAATAAAGTTATATCTTTTTCTGTGATCTAATCTCCAATAAAAACCTTTCCCTTTTTCTCTCTTAAAATGCAGGTATCGATTTACTAGCCTTCTAAAATCTTTAAAAAAGATGAATTATGAAATTGATTCACCGTTAAAATTTATTAATACTGCAGTTCATTTTTTCAATTAGTCTTTTTGTAAAATAGCCTATTATCAATGTTAATATCAAGGGAATAGCTTGATGATATACCCTATCGTACTCACCATAAAACATTAAAGTCCATTTCCTGTTATTAAACAATTTGCTACCTCATGAAAATTACTTTTTCCAAGTTATTTTACCTAGATTGGTGTTAAAATTTTTTGCTATTTTTATAATGTGTAAAAAAATGATGAACATCGAGAAGAATTTGATGTTCATCATTTCTTTAACTATACTATTTAACCTTTATTATCTTCATACTTTGTATCTTCTGGAAAAGTATTGGACATTTCTTTAGCATTTTTGAAGTTAGAGTCATTTGACAAGATAAGCAAATTTTCGCAATCGTGTCCTATGCAAAAAATATTTTGACCATCTAGCATCCGAATTTGTTTACTATTTGAGTTATTCTTCTCAAAGAATATAGTTTTTTGTGTGACCCACAATACTAGATCCCCTGCACATGATATTGGTATGACTAAAGAAAACAACTGTTTCAATTTGTCTTCATTTACAACTTCAATAATTTTATACTTTCCTTCTAAATCATAGTTTTTAGGATCAAATCCATATTGACCACAAAATGAGTTGAATTCTTTTTTCATGTAATCTTCAACTTCAATGAAAAAGTACAGAGGAAAACCATTTATCTTTTTTATCCAAGAAGGAAACCAGTTCTGATTACATTCAGGTAAAGAAAGCCCAGAAATATCAATAAGAAATTGAGGTAATTCTTTGATAGCAAAAGGCATCCTTTCTAAATAATCTTGGACATTCTCACAATCAATATTTACATACTTAAAGTAAAAACCCATAATTAACTCCTTTATTTTTACCATACCCACATATATTTTTTTATTAGTAAAATGTAAATCCTTTTATATACTATGAAGAATAAAATACAATTAATTACTTTAGTTTTTATATAGTCTTAAAACGTTCTTCTTGTTTGTTTAAATAATTTCCACACTTATGTAGTATACAAATTATCATTTAGGGTTCCTAGAATCAGGTCTTTTTAAAACTATTATACGGAATTTGTGGAATAGCTAATGCATTTTTAGTCTCATATGTAATGAAATAGTTACATATGCTACATTTTACTAGCGGAGATGAATTGCTTCCAGTCTTAGGGGCTTTATCTAACCCTCACGGTTAAAAATTATTAGTGTGCTTTCAAAAGAAAAAAAGTACGTTAGTCAATTAGCAAGGGAACTTGGCATTAGTAGACCTTTACTTTATTAACATCTTCAAAAATTAGAGAAGGTGAACCTTGTTACAAGCTATATGGAAATTATAGAGAATAGTAAAGCAGCTAAGTACTATATGCTAAATTCTTTTAATTTTGAAATCGTATTGACCAAATTAAAACGGAAATAGGAAAATATATAGTTTATTACAATACAAAAGAATTAAGGCAAAATGAAAGGCATGAGCCTGATACTTACCATATCAAACTCATGACCAAACCACTGTCTAATAAAATAACAGTGTCTAACTTTTAAGGGTCACTTCAAACTGGCGATAAATAAAGTTTCTCACCAAATAATTTAAATTCCGTAATGTCTGTTACCCATTTTTCATTTGGGGCATCTGCTTTAAAATTGCGGTCTAAAATATTTGGCGCAATTTTGCCAACGTTTCCTTTATAGGATTTATATTTTTTCATACGTACAACACACTTTAAACCCAGTTCTTTCATGATACGTTGCACTTTTTTATGATTCACTTTTTGCCCACGATTCGCTAGCTCATCACGAATACGGCGATAACCATAACGCCCTTCATGTTCTTCATAAATCCCCTTTAATTCTGCCTTTAAATCGGCACCTGGATCTGGTCGATTCATACGTTTTACTAAATCATAGTACGTACTTCGTGGAATGCCAGCGAGTTTTACAAGTGCCTTCACCGAATATTTATGCCTTAACTCAAAGACTACTTGTGCTTTGTCCTGTTTGGTGATTTTTCCTTGTTTTGAACTAAGGCATTCAACTTTTTTAAATACTCGTTTTCCATTTCTAGTTGTTTATTACGTGCTTCAAGTGCTTCGGTAGAGCCTTTAACTGGTGCTTGTTTGGATTGTTTATTGAATTCTTTTTTCATGGATGGACGCCCCTTTTTCTTTGATTGAAGGGCATCTAATCCTTGCGTTTCATATTGCTTTCTCCAAGCACTAATTGTTGAAGGGGCAGGGATCTTAAAAATCGCTGCCGTTTCGTTTAAGGACGTACCATTTTCAATCATAAAAGTTTTTAAACTCTAGTGTGTAATTTGTATACGGCTTAATAAAAGCTTCAACACCATTGTATTCATATTGCTTAACCCAGAAATGGCTTTATTATCAGCCCCCTTAGATTTAGTTAAATAATAGGCACTTTCCTTACAACTTAAGTAAACGCTCAACAGGTTGTAATCTATATTCTGCAGTATATTTAATCATAAAAAAACTGACCTCCAATTCTAGATGTGCCTAACAATTGGAGAGCAGTTCATTCCATGTAAGTCTCTTGAGCGCGGTTTTCTTTAAAGACGGAAAAAAGTTATATATAAACAAGTTGTAATTCCCTTGTTTAATGGGTAGCACAATGAGCTTTATACTTTCTTTCTCCATTTTTAGTGGAGAAGGTTAGTAAAAACGTTTCCCCTTTTTCAAACAAATCATACATTTCAAGGAGGCTGTTTTCGTTTTAATGCATATAGTATTCTAACTTTCTTTTTATTTCCCCACTTTTATATAAGTATTAATATTACCCAGTTTACTAAATTTTTTATCAAAGGGTATTCTTCTATTAAAGTTTTCTAACCAGTAGGTAGCTTTTTCCAATTCCTCGTTCTTTATAAAAATTTTAATAATTTTACTAAAATTAGGGCTAAAATAAAATTCTTGATGTTCCACAATTTTCAAGCCTTTATGAAGATACTCAGAAGCCTTATTATATTCTTTTAAATCTACATATAATAGTCCGATATAAATAAACGCACTTGATTTTTCTAAATCTGTTAAGGATTCCTTTAAGCCAGAAATCATTGTGTCAATAGCTTTGTTTTTCATAAAAAAAATATCAAATAGGTTCGCTCTTTTTACAATACTATTATATATTTTAGATGATTTATTTTGAGAAATACTAATTCTAACAACCTCCAACTTATTTAATTTTTCTTTATAGATATTGTTCATAGAGCTCTATCAATAGTTTTTAAAGCCACGTTCTATCAAACCATGCTTCATATTTAAAAAGTTTATCACCTAAATTCGCTACTGAACTTTCAGCTCCTTTAAGAAATCCACCAGAAATATATGCACCAAATCCACCTGTGATAAAACCTTTAATTGCTGCTTTATTAGGTGCTCTAATATAATGTTAATACCCGTTCCAATATCCATTATTAGGATATTTTCCCCTTGCGTCTAAATTTGTTAAGAGCGGTTTTCTATATTAGCTTAGATATTTTTTATCTGTGTAAATTTTCTTAGGCTTTCAGGATTTTAGTTTACTAATCACTTTATTTAATCTTATAAGCTTAGAAATTTTTGAAGTGATTTTTACACTGTATAATTCTTGTATACTAGTATATTTAAATAAGATTTGGGAATTCAGTTTAATTATTCTAAAGGAGACTAATTGAATTTTCGGTTTCCCAGTTATCGTTTAATTAGGCGCGCCATTTATCATTATCAAAGCATTTAAAAATAAGATATTGGAGAGTGAAAAATAATGAAAAGTACCAAATTACTTTTTTATGTTATGATTGCAAGTTTTTTGTTTGTAAACGGAAGTATATATACGGCAAAGGCCACTACAATTCATGAAAATAATCATGATATCATCAAAAAACAAGGTGTATCAATTGAAGATATTGATAAAAAAATTGATAATATGATAGCTAGTATCCCACCACTTTTTGGCTTTTTACCATATAGCCGATTTCCTTATATATTTGGAGAAAGTGTAGATGTTTCAGGGATAAATATAGAGAACACTAATGTTACTAGTGTCGTTCCACTGTTTATTGGTTCAAATACATTTGAAAACACAACTGATCGAACAATGACGTTTAATACTGTCTCTTTTAGTAAATCAATTACAGATTCAACAACTACTCAAACCCTTAATGGTTTTAAGACAGCCTTTGAAGCATCAGGAAAAGTGGGAATTCCCTTAGTAGCTGAAGGGCAAATAAAAACGACACTTGAGTATAATTTTTCTCATACTAATTCTAACACTAAAAGTGTCACTACAACTTACACGGTTCCTCCACAACCTATTCCAGTACCACCACATACAAAAACTAGAACAGATGTATACTTAAATCAGGTGTCTATCTCTGGAAATGTTGAAATTTATGCAGATGCTATTACAGGTATTAAAGCTGAATCTTCTGGGACAGTAATTTCAATTGGTGATGGTCTTAATTTAGCTAGTAACACTTATGGGCTAATTAGATCCCCTCAAGACCCGGATAGAGTACGAGCAATAGGGAGTGGGAAATTTAACTTAATTCATGGGGCAGATTTTACTGCCATAACATATGACATAACATCTGGGGAAGCATCTGCCAGAATAATAGATGTTAAAGAAATTTCTTTTAAATAATATGATATAATTAAACTTTGTTCAACAACTAAATGTATTTTTGCACTGTGTATATAATATGGACATGAACTTATAGATGTTCAATAACAACGAACATAGCCCAGCATCGCTTAAAACTATTAACCTTAAGGATAATTGAATTCACGATATTTTCTTTAATTATCATTAAACCTTTTTTTACTTAATTTTATTTTATGTATTATTGAACACTCAAACAGTTTATTTTAGGACTTGTCTATGCACGGTCAAGTGCAGCTCTCTTTGCTTGTGCCCATTCACTTGAGGGTCGCAGCAGCATCTGAACATTCTCGTCCATAAGGACACACACAGTTTTAATTTTTTCGTATTTGGAAAAACAGGACACAAAGTTTAAAATACTTATCAAGACCTAAATTAAAAAAAGACAAATAAATAAAAGGGCGCTATATATTTTATATTGAACTGAACCCTATTTGGTAGACAGTTTAATAAAAAGGGATGTAGTTTTAAGTTAAGCCGCAATGAGATGGCTTCGGTAAGTTGCCGGAGCCATCTTTTTTAATGTCCATTGCTTTCGTGTGTAATTATAATGGTTCATATAGTCCATCACTATTGTGTGTAATTCTGCCAAACTTTCTGCTTGTTTATAGTCTACTTCATCTTTGAAATGACCGAAAAACGATTCTATTGGCGCATTATCAAGACCATTTCCTCTGCGGGACATTGACTGAAGAAGTCCCATTTCTTTTACACGCTGCTGATATTCTGGGTGTGTATAATGAATACCTTGATCCGAGTGAATCAGCGCTTCTGGATGAAGATTGCCCTCTAGATGTATTTTTAACTTTTCAAGCGTCTTATAGACAAGGGACATCTTTAACGTAGTAGATAATTCGTATGCTACAATTTCTCGTGTTGCGACATCTTTCACGCATGATAAATGCGCCCTTTGACCACCTTATATTGCAGATACGTAATATCTGTTAAGAATACTTTTCCTGGCTCTTCTTGCTTAAATGCTCTGTTTAAATGGTTCGGTGTACGGCGATGCGCCTCTGTTGCTTTTTCTAACAGACGATACGGATTCGCACGACGTACTTTCGCATATAAATTGAACTTACGCATCAGTCGAAGAATCTTTTTATGGTTCATCGGTGTGTCCAGCACATCTACCAGTGCCATATAAAATCCACGATAACCAATTTTCCCTTTCGCTTGATCATAAATTGATTTTAATAAGATGTAATCTTGATAATCAGCTTCTTCACGTAAAGCGTGTTTCTCCTTATTTTGAAGCCACTTATACTAGCCGCTTGGACTAACATTCGCTACCTGACAAAGATGACGAGTCATCTTTTTTAATTGATATAAACGAATTGTTTGATTGATGGCTTGGTATTTCTCTTTCGGTGTTAAAAACGATTCTTTTTCGCCTGCCTTTCCTTTTCGTCGAGCTTTTTTAGCAGATGAAGCTCTGCCTCTAACAATTGAATACGCGCTTCCGCTTTCTCAAGTTTCTTTTCTGCGGATAAGTTTTCAAGGCGTGGACGACCAGTACTCTCTTTTCCACGACGTTCCTCTAAAAAGCCTTCCTTACCATGTGTTTGATATGTTTTCTTCCAACGGCTAATTGCACTTTTAGCTTTCTTAATTCCTATCAGCTCTAAGTCAAATCCCGCTTCTCTGAAGATTTGGACTGGACCTTTTCCTTGTAAATTTGCCTGAACAGCTTTTAATTTAAAGTCGGCTGTATATTGAATTGAGCGGTCGGATACTGAGGCGACATTTGGATTCGCTTCAATTTGTCTGCATTGGTGTTCGTTAAAAATTATTTTACTCATGATGTTCTCCCGTTCATAAATGGTATGGTTAGTATAACGGGGTTTTCAAACGTTGAAAATAGAAAAACCCCGAATAGGTCCACTTTTTTAAAGTGTCCACTATTCGGGGTTCAGTTCATATGCTAATATGTAGCACTCTTTTCTTTTTATTCAACTAAAGCTACCCGTTAGTTGAATAAGAAACTTTTAGCCCTCAACATTAACGATCATTAAACCAATTCAGTATTTTTTCATTAAAATTTTCTTACATCTATAATCGAATGTAGTTTCATATATTTAGATTGTTCTTCTTTGGAAATTAACTTTAAGTAGTGTTATATTCCAATTTGAAAGGTTAAGCGTGTATTCATTTCAACAAAAAACAAGCAGGGATAACGGATATCCCGTCTCCTACTTTTTTTATTAAAATTAACCACTAAATATACATTAAGAGTGTCAAATTTGGTAATACCTAACTATTAATTAAATTTAATATCTATCAAACGATGAGAAATTTCACCATACTGAATTGTACATTCATAAGTTCCGTCTTTTAAAAAAGAAAATTCCTCGGCATCTGCCTCTACTGTTATATCATCTATTATAATTTGAAAAAATGAATCACCTCCAAATCTACCAAAATCTTCAATTTTCACTATTTTACACATACCACTTGAGGATTGAGAGTTCCCATTTTTAGCATCCACAATATCAATTAAGCCTGTTACGCTAAGATATAAACAAATCAAAAAAAGAAAGGTAAAAGTAATAATTACTGATATGAAATCTTTGTTATTACTTTTCTTTTTAAAAAAAACAATTAAAATACCTAACGATATAATCGAACCTAAAACGGAGAATATTACCGTAATTAAAAGGTCATTCATTATTCACCTCTCTTATTTTATTTATAATTTCTATATCATTACTAGCTATTTATAACGCGTTTGTAAACTTCCTCCTTTTTCAGTGTAGCGTGAAATGATTCAATACACGCATTATAATACGGGCATCCTTTGCGGCTGAACGATGGAATCATCTCATATTTTTTCAGTTGTTTTAAGGCTTCTGCGCTTGTATATTGTGATCCTAAATCCGTGTGTAAATGTGTCCTGGCGCTGGATTTTGCGCTGCTATTACTTAATCTAATACTTCTAAAACCAGATCCACTGTCATTTTTCTGCCAAATTTATAGCCAACTATTTTCTTTGTATGTAAATCTAATACCGACGCCAAATAGCAACAACTATCGTGTTGTGTGTGAATGTACGTAATATCTGCCATCCATTTCATTAATTGTTTCGGTTGTAAAGTCTTGTAATACCAGGTTTTCAAGCTCTTCCATCGTTTTTTGTGATGACGTCGGTTCGTACTTTTTTGTGATGTTCGAACGGATGCCTACCTTTTTCATAATACGTTGTACACGTTCAATGATGCCTGTGTATCTTTCTTATTTGAGAATGGCAAAGATTTTCAGCGCGCTATAACGCCCACCACTCTCATTATGAATGACACGAATGTGTGAGCGTAGCTTTTCATTGGCAACGTTATAGCTGTTTGGCTTTTTATGAAAGGATTTATTTAGGCAGCTTTAAAATAAGACACATCATTTGAACAGGTTGATGTTCGCTTTCTTTCGTAATATGATCGATCAGTTCTTGGTCTACTATTTTTGAAATGGATTCAATTAATAGCCAAATCAAAAAAGATAATACCAAATGCCATACCAATTATCCATAATACAAAGTAAAGTAATTTCACTTTCATACTTTGTACATCAAAGATCCTGCCAGAATAACGATAAACCCAGTAAATAATAGGGGATAAAATTAAGAAACAAAAAACACTTTCTTTGGAAAAATTAAACTGAAAATCTATATTTTTTATTTCCGTAAGGAAAAATCCTAGTCCACCTAAAACAAAACCAATTGTATAACTACTAAATAATAAATGAATTAGTGTTTTATCTCTTTTATTTCCCCCATGCATTATTCTACCCATAATTATAGTACCATTTTTTTATATCTATAAAACCAATATCTACGTAAGATAAAAAGGCTTTTATAAAAAACTGGCCCTTTTCTAGTCTTTTCTTGGTCTTCCGTCGAGTAAAGAATTCCAACTATCAACATAAATATTGCTATAAAGCCTGAAAGAATCTCTCCCCATCCCCACATTAAGATATACTTCCCTTCGTTCTAAAAATTTTTCCCTTAGAATATTTAACCTATCAAATCTTAACAATGTATTGCCTTATTTCATACATGTAATTTTTTCCTTATTCAACTAAACTCCCTCATGTATCAACAGTTTCCACCACTCCTTGGTGAAGAAAAAATAATTTCTCATCTCAAAAGTTTTTTGAATTTATAGCGATTATTCACAATCTAAGTGTACGCTTCGCTAAAATTAATGAAAATGTCGTTAATTTAAAATCCAAAATTGTTTTTCCGTAGTATCATAATATTCTATTAATAAATTAATTTTGGTTGCTGTTCTTCATTAACCCAATTTTCTTTAAGGTCTAATTCCGTTTTAAATTCTCTACACCTTCAAACCCTTTAAAGTATAAAAATCAGATTTCATAATGCCTAAAGAAATCTAAAGAAATTCTCCATGACGGAATTGTCGTAACAGTTCCCTTTACGAGACATACTTTATTTACTTCCTCTCGATTGAAGGGTATGGCGGTATTTTTTCATTTGATAGTGCCCACCTTGATCTGAATGGGTCAGTAGCTGGTGCTCTTCTGGCAGGCATTCTAAAGCCTTTTCTAATATCTCAAAAAACGAGTGAATACGTTGCTCCAGAACCAAAGGATATACCATTTTCAATCATAAATTTTAGTACATCCAGTTTAAACTCTATTGTGTAATTTGTATATGGCTTAATAAAAGCTTCAATACCATTGTATTCATATTGCTTAACCCAGAAATGGCTTTATTATCAGCCCCCTTAGATTTAGTTAAATAATAGGCCCTTTCCTTACAACTTAAGTAAACGCTCAACAGGTTGTAATCTATTTTCTGCAGTATATTTAATCATAAAAAAACTGACCTCCAATTCTAGATGTGCCTAACAATTGGAGAGCAGTTTATTCCAGGTAAGTCTCTTGAGCGCGGTTTTCTTTAAAGACAGAAAAAAGTTATATATAAACAAGTTGTAATTTCCCTTGTTTAATGGGTAGCACCATTGAGCTTTATACTTTCTTTCTCCATTTTTAGTGGAGAAGGTTAGTAAAAACGTTTCCCATTTTTCAAACAAATCATACATTTCAAGGAGGCTGTTTTCGTTTTAATGCATATAGTATTCTAACTTACTTTTTATTTCCCCTTAATATTGATTACAATTCCCCTTATATTTAGGTTCAGGCTCATCACTACTAAAAAGAAAAAGGAGACTTCCAAACACTTCGCATGAATGTAAGTTTGTTATAATGTACTAATACTTAAGCAATTATTATCTATTGAGTGTATTCTAATCATAGTTCAATACTAATTAAACCAACTGACAAATCCAGTATAGTTAGGTTCAAACATTACAATACTTGAATAGGTGCCAAGCAATATTCCAATAATAAATAATATTATCGCTTCCTTTTTGAATTTAGCGTTGTCTATTGTCATTTTTATATCTCTAGAAATTAAAATGACAACAGGTACAATAATTAACAAGCTAATTATTTCTTCCAAATAAAAAGATGAATTACTTTTTGATTGATACATTAGTAAGGATAAAATCCATGAAATTAGCACTCCGTATAAATAAATTCGAATATTATTTACCATTGACTCAACTACCTTCAATAATATTTATTTAACTCTTGTTACCTACTAATTATAAATAGACAACTCTTTTTATTATACTACTAGCTATTATAGCTAGTATTGTATTATTAGAAACAGTTCTTAAAAGTATGTAAAACATCTACATTTACTTTGCCAATTATTTAGAAATTTAAATGTATAAATGTTCTTGTCTCTGTTATATAAAGTCTAAAAGTTCTTGCCCATATACATCTTAAACGTGACGCACAACTTAGTCGTGATCTAAAAACATTTGGAAAATAGAAAAAGAGGTTTATTAACTGTTACTCAACAGTAAATAAACCCCTTTTTAAAATACAAAACTCACTATATAGAAATTTATTGTTCCATTCTTAAAGGTCAGTGAATGACCATTGATAGATGGTCTTGCTAAGAGATAATAAAGTTGTTTAATTTACATGTGATTAGGTGATTTAGCTTATCACTTAACTGAACAGTTTTATTAACAGCGTTACCAGCCCAAAATAAACCTTTATTGTATGAATCCCCTCTTACACCAATCTTTGTATAAAGAATTTCCCCGTCATAAGGCCAATTCCAAAATCAATTTCGGGGTATTTGGCCAGTAATTTATAGAATCAGCTACCTTCAAATGAGAAGATGAGTTTAGATTTGTACTAAAGCTGATTATATTAACCTTTATATGAGAACAAATCTAAAGAGCATGTTTTGATCAATCTTTTTTCATCGATAGTCGGTCTAATTATCTTTCCGTTCATCATCTTATAGACTGAACCTACTTTATTCTTAAGCTTAAATAAACCATGGATACCTGAAAGAGCGGGGACAGCGTTTTTTATTTTCTGCGCAAACAAGCTAACAGTAGCAATACCATCTTTACTCAAATATTTAGCAAGGCTTGTAGGAATATATAAGCTAAACCATTTACCAAAACCGTAAAGTATCCCATTTTGCGTCAATAGAAGCTTTAGTTGTATATTCACAGACCAAGTTACAGCACCATTTGCTACGTTCGCTGGTAATACAGCAGCAGCCATTTGTAAAGTGCCACCAGGAGTTGTAATTGTAGTTGCACCAGCAGCACCTGTTACAGTACCAGTTACAAGTACAGGAGCAGCAGCAACAGTACACCTAAGTATATAAAACATAACTTTTTTTGAAAATATTTACTTTTTCCTTAAAATGGTACTTATTGGTTTCTCTTCACCAGCTCGATTTTCTACAATTAATTGGGATTTATGCTTACTGAGATAAGACTTTCAATCACATAAATCATCACATCCGTAAACTACAGCTAAAATAACCACAACAATGGCACCGATTGTAATAAAAATCGAAAATGCTTTCATTAGGGTAACCATCATAACGATAAGATGCAACTGTTACACCTGATAGAGACTTGACTTCTGTTAATTGATCAAATGCATTCCAAACATATTGGAAAACACCATCATTTGTCACATTTCCATTTGCACTAACAGTGTAAGTTTTCCCACCAGCAGATTTCATATGATTCGCATCATTATAACTATAATCTGTAGTTATGATACTACCGTTTTGAACAGTCGTTTTAGATGTGCGATTTCCTACTTCATCATATGTGTAAGAAATGGTTAAACCATTGTATTGTTCTTTGACTAGCTGGTCTAAAGTATCGTACGTGTAAGTGACTGTACCATCATCAGTCGTTACTTTGATAATTTGCTGATTTTTATCAAACTCATATTCATTTGTACGTCATGTTGTTGCACTATTTGTTTTCAATGTTTCTGTTTGTAATTGATTAGCATTATACGTATTTGGATACTTGCACCATTTTTAAAAGTCGTGCTCTCCAAAAAGCTATTTTCATTCCATGTGAAGTTCGCTGCTGGTTGTCCATTAAGTGAGAGTTCAGTTGTTTGACCGTTCTCATCTGTTTCATACTCAATAGTATCTGTACCGTATTGAATACTTGCTAAGTCTTTTATGTATGTACCCCCCTTTTTAATTGTGTATGGTCAAGTAATTGCAGACACTTTGGATATGAATGTACAGACGTATTCTAAAAGATTGTTTATTTAATGACTTTTCGAGTGTCCGTAGCTTCTTGTCCATGTACATAAATAAAAGTTGTTGTATATGGACACGAACTTTTGAACACATTTTACATTTGAAGTTTAAAAGATAAATGGAAAGTTAAAAAAGAGTAACACGAAAGATATCCTCTGTGTTACTCGTTTCATCAATAAAGTATTATACACTTCTTTATTAGATTGAATGTTATTATTTATAATTGAAGTATAAAGTATTGATAAAGTTTTTCATTTCATTCTCATTTTCGAAATTATAACTTACCCAATCTGTAATAGTATCAATATCTACAGTAGAAACCCATTCTTCAAAAAGATTTTTAGAATACTTGTCTATTTCATTGAAGTTAAAACCAAGTACCATAATACCATAGCTTCTATCAGCCCATATAGCCCATTTTTTTGAAATAGGGAAAATAACAATGACATTAGAAATATATATTATAGCATCTGCTTCACTATCTGGTAAATGGAATTCAAGTACATTGTGATAATCCTCAGCAGAAAATTCTTTCGGTATTTTAACAGTATTAAAAAAATTAAAATGTTTGAAATGATATTTAATTGGATCTGGGTCAATTACAGAAATGATAATAGAATCGTCACCCGTTATATTATTTAATGTTTTTATAAAGTCCCAAAATTCATCGTACATTAGCCAGTCAAATTCATTAAATTTAAAATTCGTAAACTGTGAAGAGAAAATATTTTCAGGTAAACTTTTGTTTAGTTTGAATATTTTTTTCATAAAATTTAAAATTTCATTAAAGTCATTTTTGTTATGAATAAATAAGTCACTTATTAACATATTTTAACCTACTTTTTTAATCTTATTTTCAAGGTCATTTTTCCACCTTTAGGTGTGAAGTCAGCCGTTGGTCCTCCTGTACTCTTTGCATTATCTCTTACAGCGTACTTATTCCCATATTTAGTAAATATAGTAGTTCGCCCATCTTTTGATATAGTTTTTTCCAACCATCATTTACTAAGTTTCTTTTTTAAATTGTTTCCTTGTTAAATTGGTAGTTATACTTACAAATCTACTTCCGCTTTTGGTTACGTTCACATATTTAGATAAATATCTCATATTTTTCAGGTATTTATATAAATCAAATAAAATTTTAACTACTCTATAAACCCCTATGGCTACAGGAATGAATCGTGCAAACTCCCCATCCGAATCCACATTTATCACCGGATTATCATTGGCATAATTATACCCATTCATCGTAATAGGATTCATGGTATCACCACGTACAGGATCTATTGACATAAACACACCCCACACCCATACACCCATATCAGGGTTATAATAACGAGCCATTAAATAATATAGCTTCGTTTCATCGTCATAGCGATAACCTGCGTAACGGTAGGGATTTTCCTCTGATAGATTTACTTCAGCTATATTATCTAAACCTTTTTGCGGTAAAATATTGCCCCATGCATCATATGTGTACTCAGCGACAATTGTCCCACTTTCATCTATCCGTTGTCATTACAACTGGCTCATTCGTTTTAGGGTCTGTAGGATGTTTAAGGCCTAATTCATCTGCAATTACAATTGTTTCTTCTAATGGCAATAAGGAAATTGTTCACGAATATCGACTATTGAATCAGAATATTCAGTTAAATTAAAGTAGTTTCGTTCCAAACCTGATAGAAATTCATGCTGCCTTTTCGTTTTAATACCTTTTAAACAAGTGGATCTTCCCAGTGAGGAAACATCTTGAATATTTAACCACGGTTTATAATCGTCACCAATTCCCGAGCCACGACCTTCTTTAATCCACTTTTCAACTTTAGATGTTCTAGTTCTTTTAGACATAAAAAACACTCCTTTGGCTAAATAATAACCAAAGGGGTAAAGCTTCGCAACATTTTTACAAACATCGCAACTTTATTTCAAAGCTACAACGACAATATCGTAAATGACCATATATGGACTTAAGTTGAAAGTCTCTTGGTTCGAAATCATTGGGAACACCACCTGCATTTAGTCTCTCAATTATAAATTAAAAAGGCGAGGTATTCGACGAATGAATCGTAGAATACCTCGCTAAGTGGAACCAGATCAAGTTTTTCAGTGCCTTCATACAATATCGAACTCAAGCCCAAACCGCTGCCTAATAAAATAACCGTGTCTAACTTTTAGGGGTCACTTCACAAGTGGATTATTTTGATCAAATTTTAATACTTTATAGTACTATGTTTATTCTTTGTTTTTGTAAGAATATACTTCATTGAACAAATAAATAATAAGCAACGAAATAGTAGGAATTAGATAATGTTTGGGAGGTCCGAATGCTATTCCAATTACCCCTAAGCCTATTATAAATAGAATCGCTCTAAAAATAAATAAACAGAATCTTTTTACTAGATAGTTTAAAATTTTCATATATAATGTTTATTTCTTATTTTAATGTCCATTATTAGGATATTCCCCTCTTTTCTATCAGTCTTATTCATGTTAATTGAAATATTAACATGTAACAAAATAGGAACCACTTTTAGATTTAACGATCAAACTCTTCGGTAAGTATTAAAGAAAACTTAGGTTTAAAACTGATCTCGTAGATTTGCAATATTTCTTCATGATCAAGCACTAATTGTATACAGTTTTTTTCTTTAGTATCTTCTTTAATTTCAAATTTACTTACACTTATTAGCAATAGCTTAAATAATAGATTACATGTTTCCTTTTGAAAAACTTTTATGCTAAGTTCTCCAACTGAAGGAGCTAAATTAATTTCAAATTCTTCTTCTTTATTACTAAATCTATATACCATTTCGTTGTAATAAAAGGGTATTTCCATAGTATCTAAAAAATCTGGATTAGTCTCAAATAATGATAATAATTCTATTTCATCAGGGAAAATCCTCATGTACTACCACCTCTATTTAGGAATTTTTTTCAATGGTCCCATTGCTTTACGTGCATATTCAAAATGAAATATTGTCTGTGTTTTTTTATCATATAACACTTCTAAATTATACTTTTTCCCATTTATATATATAGTAGTATAGTACATATTAGCGGAAGAGCCTCGTGGATCCGGATATGGTTTTCCTTTGAGGGCTTGTTTTAACAATGATGCAGGTACTTGTCTAGCTGGATTCGCCATATGTTTAGCTGGCGTTTCTGCAAATTTCAAACCACTTTTTACAAGTACTTTTATTTTCTTATATGTTTTATATGTTCTATAGCCAATATATATATATTCAGCAATATACACAAATTGTATAAATTTACCACTAGGGTCAACATTCATAACAGGATTATTATTAGTATAGCTATAGCCATTAAATGATATTGGGGTCATTGTATCCCCGCGAACTGGATCACGAGATAAGAACACACCTGTATCTGGGTTATAGTAACGTGCCATTAAATAGTATAATTTTGTTTTTTCATCATAACGATAACCAGCATATCTATAAGGGTTTATAGCTGCCATTGTACCACTTTGACTCAAAATATTGCCCCATGCGTCATAAGTGTATTGCGCTACAATGTCACCATTTGTATTCGTTAGGGCTAGTACATCCCCACGATAGTTAGTTAAATAGTAATACGTTGAACCTTGATTTGTCATTGTTAATGGATGACCACTTGCGTCATATGTGTAAGCTTTAGTAATCGCACCACTCGCATCTTCCTCAAACAACACTTGGTTCGACAGACCATTATATCGATAATATGTTTCACCATTATTGTCTTTACTATATACACGACGTCCATTTTCATCATAACGATAAGATGCAACTGTTGCATCTGTTAGGGACTTGACTTCTGTTAATTGATCAAATGCATTCCAAACATATTGGAAAACACCATCATTTGTCACATTTCCATTTGGACTTACAGTGTAAGCTTTCCCACCAACAGCCTTCATTTGATTCGCATCATTATAACCATAGTTGGTTGTAGTTGTACTACCATTTTGCAAAGTCGTTTTAGAATTACGATTTCCTACTGTATCGTATGTGTATGAAATGGTTAAACCATTACTGTATTGTTCTTCGACTAGCTGGTTTAAAACATCGTAAGTGTAAGTGACTGAACCATCATCATTCGTTACTTTGGAAATTTGCTGATTATTATCATACTCATACTCATTTGTACGCCAAGTTGTTGAACTATTTGTTTTCAAAGTTTCGGTTTGTAACTGTCCGGCATAATACTTATTCAAAATTGATGCATCATTTTGAAAAGTCTTACTCTCTAATGATCCATTTTTATTCCATGTAAGGCCTGCTATGGATTCTCCATTTAATTTTAAAGCCGTTGTTTGACCATTAGCATCATATGTGAAAGAAATAGTATCCGTACCATATTGAATACTTGCTAAGTCTTCTTCATTTTTATAAGTATAGATAATTGAACGATTCACAGGTGAACTAATGTCAACTGTTTGTAATAGTTCGTTTTCAGATTTTGTATACGTAACTTTCTGATTGTTTAGTGTATGATTTGTCGCAGTTGTAGATAAACCATCTGCCTGTGTTAAATACTGATTAACACCGTTAATTTTCACTATCTGTGTATTTGTATCAGTTGACGTTGAATAGGCGATTTTATCACCAGTTGCATTGACAACCTCATTTAATTTACCATCAGCATTATACTTATAGGTTGTTACTTTTTCTTCGGCATTTGTTTCTTTTTCTATGGCATTTTGCGCATTATATTTGAAAGATGTTTTTTTACCAGCATCATTTGTCACAGATGTTAAATTACTGTTGGCATCATACGTATAAGTTGTTGTTTTATTTGCTGCATCCTGTACTTCTACTAATTCATTTTTTAAATTATAACGATACTTCGTGATTTCCCCTTTACCATCTTGATATGAGAGGATATTACCGTGAAAATCTGTTGTAGTAATAGTCGTTACTTTTAGTTGATCATCCCGGTAAGTCGTTGTTTTTTGATTATTTTCATAATTTGTGTTAAATGTTTCGATTTTCCCATCTGGATACTCTACCTGTGTCATATCCCCATAGTCGTTATACGTATAGGTTGTTGTTTCCCCTTTAGGTGTTGTCGATGTCTTCAGATTACCTTTATCATAATACGTGTTTGTGTTCGTTTGCCCATTGGCATCTGTTAGTGTTAAGAAATTGCTATATGCATTATACGTGTAGGATTCTGTCACACCTTTTGAATCGGTAGTGCTTAACATATTCCCTTTTGTATCATAGATATAGTCTTTGGTGTACGTAGCTCCATCTGTATAGACTACCTTTTGAGAAAGAACATTATAGTTCCCATCTAGTGTATAGGTTATTGTATCACCAGAAGGATCAAATAATTTAGTCACACTAAAATTGTCATTTAAACCATAGCGTGTAACTGTACCTTCTGGGCTAGTGACCGATACAATATTGTTTGTTCGGTCTAAAGAGTAATTGGTTATAGAAGCTACTTGTCCATCTAAAGATGGTTCTGTTACAGAAACTAAATCCATATCACTATTATATCCATAAAGCATCGTTTTCCCATTACTATCTATGATTTTTATTAGCTGTCCATTAGTCGTGTAGTAGAACGAAGTAGGTGTTGATGTTTCGTCATCTTTCTTAACCAATACCCTTGTTAAGTAACCATCAGTATACTTATACGTTATATCCCGATCATTGTATTTCGCATTCGTAATAACTCCACCCTCATACTTAAATAGCAATTTCGTACCTAAATTAGTAGTGATGGAAGTAAGCTGATTTAATGTATTGTATGCATATGTTATTGTATTGCTATTTAAATCTTTTTGCTCTGTAATATATGCTACTTCAATATCTGTATCACTAGTGCTTTCTCTAACTTTAAATGTTGTTGTGATACCAGTTTTGCTAGTCAGTTTAAAAGTGTACTTATCCGCCATAACTAAACTATCATAATTACCTGCTGGTGCAATATACTTATCTCCATCCCATGAGTAAACATAACCGTACCATCTGCATCTTTATATTCGACATTAAAATATTTATCATTATAAAATAATTTCTCTGAACCTGTAAAACTCCAACCATAGCCAAATGGAGATTTTTCAAAATCCTTACTATTATACGTTCTAGTGAAATCTAGACCAAAGCCTGCATAGTTGAACAAGCTGAAATCAGTATATTGGAGAACATTATTATTTGTCCCTAAATTTACATAGTTAACTCCGTTTGAAATATCATATGATGCATAATCCCAATAGTCTTCCAATCCTAAACGGTTTGGAGTTTTATAAGTCACAACGAGTTTCGGTTTATAAGCAAGTGGGTTTGTCGTATTTTCACTACTAATGAATTTTTTATAAATCAATGTTCCTTCTGTTGTACTTTTTAATAATAAACCTAGATTTGTATTTGGATTAGTAAGCCAACCACTCACCATAGTCGTTGGAATAGACCATCGTTGAATTCCATCTTCTACATTACTTGGTACAGAAGAAACACCTGTGACAGTCGAAAGAGCCGTCGTATTAAAATCCCCTCCAGCTGTTGTCCAGCCACCTGCTGTTCCGTAGTTATTCCATGTTGCCGTATTTTCATCCCATGATCGTTTCATGGCGTGCATACTTAGATTAATAGGGCTTGAATCATTTGTTGAAGATAGATAAAGACTTACATCTGCAGACATAATAACGCTTTTTTCGGGAATAGGTGTCACATCAAACTTCAATAAACTGCGTACAATATTCCCGTCTGTCGCTGTACCTGCACCTAACTCTGTGTCATTTCCTCCAGTTTGCGTTGGGAACTTTTTGCGAATTGTTGTATCTTCCATTTTAGAATTTCCTTGGATACGGACAATTGTAGGATCAATAACAATTGGATATTGGCGTTCTTTATCCTGTAACCACGCTGCATCAGGTATTAAATCAATCCATAATGTATTGTTTTCCTTACGTGTTTTGAGGGTTATATCATAGGACTTCGCTTCCTCTGGAATGGAATTAACACTATCAATAGATTGATAGCCTGCAGGTTTATAGGCATCGTACATAAATGGGGCTTCTATAACATATTTCATTTCACCAGTAGAAGCGTCCTTCAAATAAATTTGATTATTAATCTGTTCATAGGATAAATTTTCAAGAGATAGCTGATATGAAAAGGTTTGCGGTAACCCCTTTTCAGGTTTTTGGTTAATCGTAATATCTTCTTTTACGAAGTTTTCTCCAACAGAATATATAGTTGAGATATTATCAAATACATTCTCATACTGAATTTGATTATCTGTTGCAACCCCAACCACCTCTTTTGCAGGGGTTACTTCACCTGTTTGATCAATTTCCTTTAGACCAATATCCAGATTATAATGATCTTCTGTCACTTGTACATTATTCGTTTCATCATCAATTTTTTTCATCAAAAGTTACAGCAAAGTTATTGGCTATATTTTTATATTGACCTTTGCCATTGTTCTTATGCTTTTGAAGATTGTTATCAATATCTTTCCAGCTACCTTTATCATCTTTAAAATGAATAGGTGCCTCATAAATTTCTGTTGTAAAGGTTCCATCTAAATTGTTATACGTTTTAGAGGTTTCCGTACGCTCCCCAACCACTTCAATTTTTTCTTTACCTTTTCTTTTTCCTTTTTGTTCATTTTTGTCTGACTGTATTTCAGCAGCACTTGCATTACTTGCAAAATTCCCAAAAGGAATAAATGCAATAAAAATTGCCAAAACAATCATTTGAATAAAAATTTTCCTTACCAATTTGTTCCCTCCTAATTCTTGTGAATTTTCAAACAATATCTATTATAGCCAGACAATCACTGATAGGATGGTGCTAAACTGTTCATTTTCACTAGCACATTTTGGTTATAAAAAATCGAAAAGACCTAAGATTTGTTCTGCAAATAATATGGTCTCTTTCACTTGAACCGCATCAAGTAATCCAAGTAATAACGACCTACTAAAAAAGAACAACATAGCAATATAAGACCATCTAGGAAATTACTTCCTTAATGGTCTTATATTCTAACTATTCCTTTGAAAGCGTTTATCTTTTATGGATTTGGCACCTTGATAAGAAAAAGGATTACCAACTTTGTTGAATCTTCAAAAATAATCTATTCAGAAATTTTCCCGCTTGATTATATGACTTACATCCATTTCACTATTAACTCTTCAGAGTTCTCTTCATCAGAAGTTATTTTAAAGCAAGTGAGTGAGTAATCGATTACAGACAAAATTAATGAGCCATGTAAGGGTAGATGCATTAAATGGGCAAATAAAAAAGCTTTACAGTTTAAAGCCACTGCAGCTCGTAATCCTTTTGAAAAAACTGTTTACCAGAGTCATATTTTAGGTCTTGATATGTATATAAATATCCTTCTTCAATACAAAGAGCATCTATTATATGAAATTGGTGAATAGATCGATTTAGCAACCCTAAATAGCTAGTGGCTTTCGCTGGAGTTGACCCAAGTTGTTTACGAATCAGGTAAATTTTCAGCGACCAAAAATACCATTTAGTCATTTGATAAGATGTTTATTATAGTCAATCCACTTTTCCATTTCCCTCTCAACAGCTCTATTTTGCCATTCAAACCAAATACCAGAACACTCACTACAATGGCTATCTACCCCGTTCTTTTTATGCATATTTTTATAAGTAAATATAGTTTTTTTACGGCAACTGTAGCAAAAGATTTCTTTTTCTTTATAAAATTCCATATTTAACCTACCTAATAATTTTTACTTATTCATCTCCTTTTTTCATTAAAGTTATTCAAGCATTAAATACTTAAGAATTAAATTTTCAAGAGTTTTCTATTGCTTATTTATTGCTTTATTCAGAGAAGGTTTGTATTAAAAATCAGATTACATTGGTTAAGAAATATAATAAACATACATGGAATCTCTCTATATTAACTAGAATGAGCATTCTTCTATCCAAAATTTACATTCTTTCATTGAGTAAATACAAAATAAAAAAAGAGACAATCCTATAATATGATTGTCTCTGAATTTAACTTTTAAAAGAAACAAATTTTAGGGAAATAAGTTTCTTATAGATCTACCACTGACTGGGTTTCTTCGCCCCTGCTATTTTTCTTCTTCTCATATGTTACCATACAAGTCTAAACGGCTAGTAATCCACACTACTACTAATCCGCTGCCATCTTATTAGCCTCACGGATACTGACACACATCTTCTAACAAGACTTCAAACGATCCGCTACTTCCATCCCTTATTTCGGTTTCCTTAGGTCTCCACCAGGAATAAGAATGACTGACCGAGTACATCGATTACAAAACAACAAATCGCTCTCTGTCACTATTCAAGCCCAAATGATAGTTGCTTTGTCTTCTGGCGAACACATCTTCCTTTGTTGAGGACCTTTTCATTCAAATACAATAGCAACTCACTGAATACGTGTTGCAGGTACTTTCCTTTGATTTTCTCCCATATAATTCACTCCTGGTATGGTTTAGTAAATACTCAAATTACCAACATCTAATTTAGATGTTAAAGCCCATTCAAGGAAAGTATGTAATATGCTTTGTTGCGGTGAAAAAGAAAAGCCCTACACAGCCGAAGCTATGTAGGGCACTCTCACATTCTGAAATTTCAATTAATTGTCAGATGAATTGTGTTAGAATCTGATATCACAGACTAATTATTTTGGAATTACTACATCCACAGTTGATGTAGTTACATTTTGAGAATCAACTGCTGTTAATTTAACAGTAAATTTATATTCACCATCAGTTGTTCCAGGTTTGCTGCAGAGAAGCTAACCTCTGTTACAGCAACTGCAAATGATTTAGAGCTAACTGCTGATAAAGCTTCTACTGCTGCTTTTACTTTTGCTGCTGCTGTAACACTTGTATCAGTAGCTTCTAGTGTATAAGTAGCACCTTCAACCGCTGTTTTAGCAGTATTTAAATCAGCAAGTACTGCTGCTGCTGCTGCATTCACAGCTGCAAAATTAGTTGAATCAAGTTTTGTAATTCCTACTGCAGTATATTGTGCTAAAGTTGCTTTTTTATCATCAATAGCTTTGTTTAATACTTTAAGTGCTTCAGCTGCAGTGTTCTCACCGATAGTTGAATCAGTTTGAACTTTATCAGCTGTTGTTTTGCTGAAATCAGCAATTGCATTCTTTTTATCACTTGTATCAATGATATATTTAGCATTTTTCACTGTAACTTTATAAGCAGTTGCAGCTTCACGTTTGTCACTAAGTGTAATAACAACTTGTTTTTTATCATTTACAGCAACAGTGTAATCTGAAATTGCTAAATCTTTATTATCAGATACACGAGTTACAGTAAGATCTGTAGCTAAAACATCATCACTACCACCAGCTTTTAAACTTTCTGAGAAAGTGAAAGTAATTGTTGCATCTTTAACAACAGGCTCTCCATCAAGAACTGGTGCAACAGAATCTAATAAGTTTGTAGTAGGAGAAATTGTTTCTTCTCTAACTGGTCCTTCGTTATCAGCAACATCAACAAATTTAGATAAATTCGCTACTAAATTTAAATCAGAACCATCTGTTTTAATTTCATCTTTGAATTTAACTGTAACAGTTGAAGTTCCATCCACTTGAATTGAATCAATTTTATGTGTATTAGAAGTAAATGCATTAGAAGATGCTGATTTAATAACTGTTGAGAATTTAACTTTTACAGTTTTTCTATCAACTAATTCTGCTGTGTATTTTGCATCATAATCTTTGTCGATTTGAGCAAGTGCTAGTTTCGTAGTTCCTACTGTTAAATCAATGATATTATCTTTACCATTAAATTTATCATGCACGTTACCAGAAGTATCTTTTACTCCAAGAACTTGTAATTCATGTACATTAGCTTTACCAGATGTTTTACCTGTAGCAAATACAACATCATTTCCTTTAATTGTCTCTGCAAAAGTAATAGTTACTACTGTAGCATCGTTTGAAACTGAAAGTGTAGCAACATCATCTGTTAATGTTTGTAAAGTACCATCGATACGAACTAGGTAGTTCGAAGAGTCAGCTAAAGATGCTGCATCCATTTTTTTGTTGAATTTTAATACAACTTTTTTAGCTTTTGCATCAGCATTGATTACAGTTTCGAATTTTGGACCTTCTTTATCTGATCTTGTAAATTTACCAGTGTAATCTAGCATTGTATTGTTAAGTTTTGTTGCATCTTTAACATTCTTAATTGTAATTGTATTTTCACCAACACTTACTTTTGAGTATAGGTCAATAATTACAGATTTAGAATCTTTTGAATCAACAGTTACTTTATCAACAGAAACTACTTTACCGTCTTTGTCTGTAATTGTGTAGTTGCCTGCTTTTTCTGCAGTTTCTTTATCAACAGTTTTAGAGAATGTAACTTTGATAGTTTTTTCATCAACAGAAGTTACTTTTCTTACTTCTGGACGAGTTTGATCGATTTCAGGAGTTACAGTAACTTTTGTATCTTTAGCAATTTTGTTATCAGAGTAATCTTTAACGTCTTCTACATACACATCTACTTTTCCAGTTGGAAGAGTTTTTTCAGCGCCTTTGAATACGAATTTGTATTTATTATCGGCAATACGCTCGAATTCAGATGCTTCTTTCTTAGAATCTCCAGATTTCCAATAAACATTAGAAGCTTTTACAGTGTCCATATCAACATCTTCTGAGAATGTTAATGTAACAGTTTCAAGTGTTGCAGTAGCTTCTTTTATTGTTGGTGCTTCTTTATCTTCAACAACTGTGAATTCATGTGTTGAATTTAATGAAACAAACTCAGCGTAGTCTTTTACACCAGAAACAGTAAGTTTGTGATCTCCAACAGAAAGAGTTGAAGTAGTGTAAGGTGTTAAGATAACTGATTTATTACCAGCACCCATAACAACATTTCCGAAGTACGCTTTTCCATCTAATGTGAAGTTTGTTGCGCTTATCCTATTGAGGGATTCCTGCAGTTCCATCGTAGTATATTGTTATTGTTGCCTGTCTTTAAGTTTTGTGATAATTGATAAAAATAATAGGGCTTTTAATAATTGCATTCAAAGGAAATCCACTTTCTTAATTAATCGTTTGTGATTTCCATACATCTGCAAATAACTTTTTATAGCATGCACGCAATAAAGAAATATATACAACAAATACGTCATTTTTGAATTTTTAAAATCATAAACAAATTATTTATTTCAAATTAATTTCCTAGTATAGCCTAATACTTCAAAATTTTAATGAAAAGCAAAAATAGAGTCTAATAATAGATAAAGAAAATATTCAATTGGCTTAATATTTAGTTAAATCAAAAAAAGACTAAACAATCCTGTTAGAATGTCATTTTCCAAAGTCCCAGCTTACTAGAACCAATGGTTAATATGGTTGCCTTTTTATCCTCTTTTATATCTATATCGTCCGTTATAGAATGCCCTTTGATACAAATTATGATTTACAAATTTTAACATAAGCATTTTACATACAATATATCTCTAACTCTCGAAGTGAATCAAAACAAACAGGGTTCTTTACCCTGTTTGTTTGTTTCCCCCTTAATCTATATTACTCTTGCTCAGCTAACCTGCCCCGTTAGTTTAAGTACATTTCTTTACAATCTCAAAGCGATACTATCATAAATTTTCTAATAAAAACATCTCATCTCTAAAAATCTATAGTGGTGAGATGTTTTTAATCAAACTTTATTACAATTATCAATCTACAACAATAGGAATAATTCAAGCTGTTTGGTACCAATAAAATTAAAAGAGCTTTTTATATAAAAGAGCTTTTTGGACCAACCCCCTGTTCTTCATAATTAAAAAAAGCAGAGCATAAAAACCCAATTGGATATTTTATGCTCTACTTTTTATAAGGCCCCCTCTTGATAAAACAATTTTAGAGAGAATTGAGGCCAACTGGATAGATAATGTTACATGGATTATTAATACTGCCAGTCCATTTTTTCGATTAATCTGTTTGCAATATAAAGTGCTATTGCTGTAATTATAAAAGGAATAACTAGATGAAATACCCAATTATCTCCTAAAAAACCGAGCATAAATTGGAATAAATCAAATAGTAATGCAACACTTCCATAGATAAGTACTACAATGAACGGATATAGACTTTTTTTATTATTGCAAGTATGGTCCCTACTATTAATAATCCTGTACTAAAAAATATCACAAAGCTCGCCTCATTTCTTTGGTTTGTAGTTTACTGCGTATACTACAGTCCAGTAAGTGAATACAACCATCTCTTGAATGAAAACTCCTCCTAAGCCCCCAATCATCATAGAAGCCGCTCTTTTGCCTAGTGCAGTTACTAAGCTTTTCTTTGCGTACCTTATTAATGACTTACTAAATGTATTCGCAAAGCTTCGCACTTGAGCCTTATAAGCCGTAAAAGAGCTAATTTTTTTATTCGCAATTTTTTTAAATGCTAATGAACCTGCGATAAAGGATAATGCTGAACTTGCTATTTTTTCACCGAGGTTTACAGGGACTCTCCAATTAACATGTGTCTTTCACTCTCCCACCTATAAATCTATTATTGATTCTATTATGTTCAATGTGAATTTTTTCCATATAAGGATATTCAACAACCTAAAAAATATTGATAGTTCCACTCTAATTAATTAAAAAGGCACTTCCCTTGTTTCCAGGAAAGCGCCCAATTGCTGAATAAATAAAGTTAAAAGAAACTTCAAGGATTCTTTACAGAAAATCACACCAACCATCATTTACTGAGTCTAACCATTTTGTTTCTTCAGGCTCTAGAAGTATTAGTAGAACTTATCACATATAAAATAGAGATAAACTAATAAAGAAAACCCCTACCCCTATCAATAAAGATTTAACTATATACCAAGGTGAAATAGACAGTAAGAATCCTATTAAGAAATAGAGAGCGCCCAAAATTATACTATCATTAATACTCGAAGTTGAAGAACTTGATGCATATGATTTTGTAAAGTTCTTTTCATGATAACTTTTCGAATAAATTATTCCTATAACTGTAATGGCAATTCCTAATAAAAGGATGATAATTTTCATTATACTTTCACCTCACTATTTCATCTTAAATAATTTTGTAAAGCCCGTTTTCCACCATATCGATAAATTGCTTTTAAACGTTTAAATATTTGTAAACCTGAACTTATGCCAGAAATAACGTATGATGAATATACTCCTCTCAAAGTTGGTTTCTGCCCTCTAGCAATTGTATTTAAAATATACGCTTTCGGACCATATGAAGCCATTGCAATTATTCTAGTTATTAAACCTGCACCAGTGCTAGCAATCGCTCTATATAATCCCATTCCTCCAATGGAGGTAATGGCACCTACAGCAAAAGCTGTACCGAATCTCCCCCAATTAAAACCTTTTAGGTTTTTATGTTTAACTAGATAATTTAAAAGCATAGGCATAGCGTTTAAAAGACCTCCTGTAATTGCTGCACCTATCCACCAAGCTATCTCACCATCAGGGTCCACATTCATCACTGGATTATTATTCGCATAATTATAACCATTCAACGATAAGGGATTCATTGTATCACCACGTACTGGATCTAACGATAAGAACACACCTGTATCTGGATTATAGTAACGAGACATTAAATAGTATTGTTTAGTATTTTCATCATATCGATAACCTGCATAACGATAAGGATTAATAGTTGCCATATTACCTTTTTGGCTCATAATATTTCCCCACGCATCATATGCGTATTCCGCCACAATGTCACCGTTATTATCTGTTAATGCTAATACATCTCCTCGATAATTTGTTAAGTAGTAGTATGTTGAGCCCAAATATGTCATTGTTAATGGAGAACCTTTATCATCATAGGTAAAGTTTTTTGTAATAACTCCACTTGCATCCTCTTCAAACAAGACTTGGTTTGTCAGACCATTATAACGATAATACGTTTCACCATTACTATCTTTACTATATACACGACGTCCATTTTCATCATAACGATAAGATGCAACTGTTGCACCTGTTAGGGACTTAATTTCTGTTAATTGATCAAAGGCATTCCAAACATACTGGAAAACACCATCATTTGTCACATTTCCATTAGGACTTACAGTATAAGTCTGTTCACCAGCAGCCTTCATTTGATTCGCATTATTATAACTATAGTTAATTGTATTTGAACTACCGTTTTGCAAAGTCGCTTTAGAAGTACGGTTTCCAACTGAATCATAGGTGTAAGAAATGGATAAACCATTACTGTATTGTTCTTTAATTAGCTGATTTAAAGCATCGTACATGTAAGTGACTGTACCACCATCGTTCGTTACTTTGGTAATTTGCTGATTTTTATTATACTCATACGTATTTTGAAGCCAAGTTGTTGTACTATTGGTTTTCAAAATTTCTGCTTGTAATTGATCAGCATTATACTTATTTAAAATAACTGCACCATTTTGGTAAGTCGTGCTCTCCAATAAGTTGTTTTTGTTCCATATGAAGTTCGCTGAAGATTGTCCATCGAGTGTAACTTCGGTTGTTTGGCCGTTTTCATTCGATGCATACTCAATTGTATTTGTACCATATTGAATGCTTGCTAAATCTTTCTCATTTTTATAAGTAAACATAATCGAACGATTTACAGGTGCGTTAATGTCTACTCTTTGTAATAGTTCATTTTCTGATTGTGTATACGTAACTTTTTGATTGTTTAGAGTATGATTTGTTACAGTAGTGGATAAACCATCTACTTGGGTGGAAAACTGATTAACCCCATCTACTTTCACAATCTGTGTATTGGTATCAGTTGAGGTAGTATAGTCGATTTTTGCACCTGTTGCTTTGATAACCTCTTTTAATGCTCCATCAGCATTATAATTATAGGTCGTTATTAATCCCTCGGCATTTGTTTCTTTTTCGATGAAATTTTGTGCATTATAGCTGAGAGACATTTGTTGTTTACCATCAGCATTTATCACTGATGTTAAATTACTGTTGGCATCATAGCTATACGACGTTGTTTTATTTGATGTATCTAGTACTTCTACTAATTCATTTTTCAAATTATAACTATATCTCGTGATTTCCCCATTACCATCTTGATATGAAAGGATATTACCGTGAAAATCTGTTGTAGTTATAGTAGTTATATCTAATTGATTATCTCGATAAGTAGTTGTTTTTTGATTATTAACATAGTTAGTATTATACGTTTCTATTTTCCCATCAGGATACTTTACTTGTGTCATATCCCCATGGTCATTATACGTATAGGTTGTTGTGTCCCCTTTAGGTGTTGTGGAGGTCTTCAGATTACCGTTCTCATAAGTGTTTGTAGTTGTTTGCTGATTAGCATCTGATTGCGTTAAAAGATTACTATATTGATCATACGTATAAGATTCTGTCACACCTTTTGAATCAGTAGTGCTTATTATATTCCCTTTCGTATCATACTTGAAATTTTTCGTGTAAGTAGAACCATCTAAATAGACAATTTTTTGTAAAAAAACATTATAGCTATTCTCATCTAGTGTATAGGTTGTTGTATCACCTGAAGGATCAAATATTTTCGTTACGCTAAAGTTGTTATTTAAACCATAGCGTGTAACTGTACCTTCTGGGCTAGTAACCGATACAATATTGTTTGTTCGGTCTAAAGAGTATTCGGTGGTAGAAGCTACTTGTCCATCTAAAGATGGCTCTGTTACAGAAACTAAATCCAGCTCGCTATCATACCCATAAAGCATGATTTTTTGTCTACTATCTATGACTTTCGTTAACTGTCCATTAGTCGTGTAGTAGAACGAAGTAGGTGTTGATGTTGTGTCATCTTTCTTAACCAAAGCTCGTGTTAAATTACCATCTGTATACGTATAGATTATTTCTTGATCATTGTATTTTGCATTCGTAATAAGCCCATTTGTATACGTAAACAGCAATTTTGTACCTAAATTAGTAGTGATAGAAGTAAGCTCATTTGATGTATTATACGTATAAGTTATCGTATTGTTATTTAAATCTTTTTGCTCTGTAATATAGGCTACTTCAATATCTGTATCACTAGTGCTTTCTCTAACTTTAAATGTTGTTGTGATACCAGTTTTGCTAGTCAGTTTAAAAGTGTACTTATCCACCATAACTAAACTATCATAATTACCTACTGGTGCAATATACTTATCTCCATCCCATGAGTAAGCATGGACCGTACCATCTGCATCTTTATATTCGACATTAAAATATTTATCATTATAAAATAATTTCTCTGAACCTGTAAAACTCCAACCATAGCCAAATGGAGATTTTTCAAAATCCTTACTATTATATGTTCGAGTAAAATCTAAACCAAATCCTCCATAGTTGAATAAACTAAAATCTGTGTATTGAACAACATTATTATTTGTGCCTAAATTTACATAGTTCGTTCCATTTGAAATATCATGTGTGGAATAATCCCAATAATTTTCTAAACCTAAACGGTTAGGTGTTTTATAAGTAACGACAAGTTTTGGTTTATATGCGAGTGGGTTGGTTGTGCTTTCACTACTGATGAACTTTTTGTAAATCATGGTACTTTCTGAAGTGCTTTTTAATAATAAACCAAGATTCGATTCGGGATTATATAGCCATCCACTCACCATATTCGTTGGAATAGACCATCGTTTAATACCTTCTTCTACATTACTCGGTACTGAAGAGACTCCTGTAACAGTTGAAAGAGGCGTGGTATTATAATCTCCCCCAACGGTTGTCCAGCCTCCTGCTGTTGAATAGTTATTCCATGTTGCAGTATTTTCATCCCATGAACGTTTCATAGCATGCATACTTAAATTAATAGGAGTTGGATCATTAGTTGAAGATAGATAAAGACTTACATCCGCAGACATAATAATGCTTTTTTCTGGAATAGGTGTTACATCAAACTTCAATAAACTTCTAACAATATTCCCGTCTGTGGCTGTACCTGTACCTAACTCTGTATCATTTCCTCCAGTTTGCGTTGGGAACTTTTTGCGAATTGTTGTATCTTCCATTTTAGAATTTCCTTGGATACGGACAATTGTAGGATCAATAACAATTGGATATTGGCGTTCTTTATCCTGTAACCACGCTGCATCAGGTATTAAATCAATCCATAATGTATTGTTTTCCTTACGGGTTTTGAGGGTTATATCATAGGACTTCGCTTCCTCTGGAATGGAATTAACACTATCAATAGATTGATAGCCTGCAGGTTTATAGGCATCGTACATAAATGGGGCTTCTATAACATACTTCATTTCACCAGTAGAAGCGTCCTTCAAAAAAATTTGATTATTAATCTGTTCATAGGATAAATTTTCAAGAGATAGCTGATATGAAAAGGTTTGCGGTAACCCCTTTTCAGGTTTTTGGCTAATCATAATATCTTCTTTTACGAAGTTTTCTCCAACAGAATATATAGTTGAAATATTCTCAAATACATTTTCATACTGAATTTGATTATCTGTAGCAACCCCAACTACCTCTTTTGCAGGGATTACTTCACCTTTTTGTTCAATTTCCTTTAGACCAATATCTAGATTATAATGATCTTCCGACACTTGTACGTTATTCGCTTCATCTTTAATTTTTTCATCAAAAGTTACAGTAAAGCTATTGGCTTTATTTTTATATTGACCTTTGCCATTGTTCTTTTGTTTTTGAAGCTCGTTATCAATATCTGTCCAGTTGCCTTTATCATCTTTAAAATGAATAGGTGCCTCATAAATTTCTGTTGTTGAAGTGCCGTCTAAATTGTTATACGTTTTAGAGGTTTCCGTACGCTCCCCTACCACTTCAATTTTTTCTTTACCTTTTCCTTTTCCTTTTTGTTCATTTTTGTCTGACTGTATTTCAGCAGCACTTGCATTACTTGCAAAATTCCCAAAAGGAATAAATGCAATGAACATTGCCAAAACAATCATTTGAATAAATATTTTCCTTACCAATTTGTTTCCTCCTAATTCTCGTGAATTTTCAAACAATATCTATTATAGCCAGACAAGCACTAGTAGGATGGTGCTAAACTGTTCATTTTCACTAGCACATTTTGGTTATAAAAAATCGAAAAGACCTAAGATATGTTCTGCAAATAATATGGTCTCTTTCACTTGAACCGCATTAAGTAATACAAGTAATAAATACCTACTAAAAAAGAACAACACAGTAATATAAGACCATCAAGGAAATTATTTCCTTAGTGGTCTTATATTCTCACTACTCCTTTGAAAGCGTTTCTCTCTTATGGATTTGGCACCTTGATAAGAAAAAGGATTACCAACTTTGTTGAATCTTCAAAAATAATCTATTCAGAAATTTTCCCGCTTGATTATATGACTTACATCCATTTATCATACATTAATATTCTATAATGATCGTACAATCGTGCATATAGCTGTGTTTTATGGGGACTTTCATATTCTAAATATGGTTCAGCGTATACAACATCTTACGAGAGGATAAGGAAAGAGTCTTATCAGAACTTTTAAATGTAAAAGGAGCAGTGTCTTAAAAAACATTGCTCACACTTGACTGAAGCACCCAGTTTAGTTTTACAATACATTTTTCAAATAGTTTAAATTGATTTTGTTTGATACATTTTATTTTTGCATATTTCCTATATATCCCTATATAGGAAAATTTATACTTCGTTTTTTACAATAGTTGATTGTCTTTTATTTCAAAGTTGATAATATTCCAAAATTCCAAAGTAAATATCGCAAATAAATGATTCAGGTATAATCAATTGTATATTTTCTGTCACCTATACTATTATTGGCCTTGTTAGGTGGCAATAACTCTGTCTTTACGTTATTTAAATTTAAATTAAATTTTTTATCGTAAAGACTTCGCTTTATAAAATCTGAACGCCAATAATCATATAGATCTTTCCGACCTGCTTTTAGAAAAGCTTTTAATATTTTTTAAAATTAGATTCATAAGGAAATGCAATGTTTTTAGCTAAACTGAAGCTTTTATTAAAGTAAAATGCTGCAGATTCATACTCTTTAATTTCTTCATATAAAGAGCCTATGATTATATATCCCCTAGCTAATTCTTAAACTCTAGCGTTCTTAATTTTTTCTTCCTCGAAAACAAACCATATAATGACATAGCTTGTGCTACCACTTCAATATATTTATCGGAAGCGTCTTTTAAATTGTAGTATTCCATTTAATCACCTATATCCTTAAATCCTTTATTTCAATTCAACACTTTTGTTTGCTTAATAAATAAAAAATATAGCACAGATAATTGTTTAAGTATAAAAGATATTCTTTTTCTATTTAGCTTTAGGACACTATGGTGCTACTGTCATACATCATTTAGAAGAACGAGGATATTTATTGATTATCATTTATCGGTTAATTTCATAAAAGGCAAGAGGATCGAGTTTGAGAAAAGTAAAAACGGTTGCCATTATGAACTGCACCCCAATTGTTAGACTCATCTAACAATTGGAGGTGTAGTTTTTTTATGACGAAATTTACAAATGAACAAAAACTCGATGCCGTTATGCGCTATCAAAATTCATCAGAGAGTATAAAAGAAATCGCAGAATCTATCAGTACTTACGAATCTGTTGTGCATAACTGGATTAAGCAATTTGAATACCATGGTTTATCTGCTTTTGAAAAATCCTATACATCTTATACAGCTCAGTTTAAAATGGACGTACTAAACTATATGAACGAAAATGGCGTTTCCTCTAACGAAGCCGCGGTTATCTTTAAAATTTCTTCACCTGGAATGATTCGAAGGTGGCGTATTCAACTGAGAACAAGCGGATTGGATGCGCTCTTTTCTAAGAAAAAGGGGCGTCCATCCATGAAAAAAGAATCGACTAAACAACCTAAAAATGTACTAGAAGGCTCGACGGAAGCACTTCAAGCACGTATTAAGCAGCTTGAAATGGAAAACGAGTATTTAAAAAAGTTGAATGCCTTAGTTCAAGCCAAGGAAAAATCACCACGAAAGACAAAGTAAAGGTCATTTTTGAATTAAGGCATAAATACTCGGTGAAGGCGCTTGTGGCATTCGCAGAAATTCCACTTAGCACATACTACGATTTAGTAAAGAAGATGAGTCGACCAGATCCAGATGCCGAGTTAAAGGCTGAAGTTCAAGCCATTTATAATGAACACGAAGGCCGCTATGGATACCGTCGTATTCGAGATGAGCTAGCGAATCGTGGGAAAAAAGTTAATCATAAGAAAGTGCAACGCATCATGAAAGCCCTAGGCTTAAAGTGCTTAGTTCGAATGAAAAAATATAAATCTTATAAAGGTACAGTTGGTAAAATCGCGCCGAATATTTTAGATCGCAATTTTACTGCAGAAGCTCCATATGAGAAGTGGGTAACGGATATCACAGAGTTTAAGTTATTCGGAGAGAAGCTTTATTTATCGCCTGTTTTAGACTTGTTTAACGGAGAAATTATTACGTACACAATCGGCCCTAGACCAACGTATTCATTAGTTTCTGAGATGTTAGAAAAAGCTTTAGAGAGGTTGCCAGAAAAACATAAGCTACTGATGCATTCTGATCAAGGCTGGCATTATCAATTGCAGCAGTTTCGGCATGCCCTTGAATCAAGAGGTGTTGTGCAAAGTATGTCCCGTAAAGGAAACTGTTACGACAACTCAGTAATGGAGAATTTTTTCGGTATCATGAAATCAGAATTCCTCTACCTAAAAGAATTTGAAAGTGTCGAACAGTTTAAATTTGAACTTAAAAACTATATAAATTATTACAACACGAAACGTATGAAGGCAAAATTAAAAATGAGTCCGGTGCAATACCGAACTCATTTTATCCAAGCTTCCTAAATCAAAATAACCGTGTCTAACTTTTAGGGGTCACTTCATTATGCCTATCTTCTTTGTGAATTGTTCTATAAAGAGGAATTAGAGCCATATAAAAAACGTGGTGTGCAGTTATTAAATCTTCGTAAGATTACAAGACAACATGAAAATATAACTGGCGTAATGATTCAAACTAAGTTGCAATTTCAGGCAGTCCTTGAACAGGAATTTCCTGAATAATCGAGGTCTTTGGAGATTTATATTCTAATTTTCACTATTAACTCTTCAGAGTTCCCTTCATCAGAAGATATTTTAAAGCAAGTGAGTGAGTAATCTATTACAGACCAAATAAAAAAACTTTACAGTTAAAAGCCACTGCAGCTCGTAATCCTTTTGAAAAAACTGTTTACCAGAGTCATATTTTAGGTCTTGATATGTATATAAATATCCTTCTTCAATACAAAGAGCATCTATCAAAGTTAGAGTAAGAAATAGGTCCTCGCTAAAGAAATTGATGAATATAGTATTATCAAATTTATCCCAGGTATCGATGAAAAAATCCCTGCAATATTACTTATGAAATTGATGAATAGATCGATTTAACAACCCTAAATAGCTTGTGGCTTTCGCTGGAGTTGACCCAAGTTGTTTACGAATCAGGTAAATTTTCAGCGACCAAAAATACCATTTAGTCATTTGATAAGATGTTTATTATAGTCAATCCACTTTTCCATCTCTCTCTCAACAGCTCTATTTTGCCATTCAAACCAAATACCAGAACATTCACTATAATAACTATCTACCACGTTCTTTCTATGCATTATCTCTATAAGTAAATATAGTTTTTTTACGGCAACTGTAGCAAAAGATTTCTTTTTCTTTATAAAATTCCATATTAAACCTACCTAATGATACTTATTTCTTTCATTTAGTAGATACAAAATGAAATAGAGACAATCATATAATATGATTGTCTCTGAATTAACTTTTAAAGAAACAAATTTTAGGGAAATAAGTTTCTTATTGATCTACCACTGACTGGGTTTCTTCGCTCCTGCTAGTTTTACTCTCCTCATATGTTACCATACAAGTCCAAACGGCTAGCGATCCACACTACTACAAACCCGCTGCCATCTTATTAGCCTCACTGGTGCTGACACACCTCTTCTAATAAGACTTCAAACGTTCCACTACTTCCATCCCTTATTTTGATTTCCTTAGGTTTCCACTATCCAGGAATAAGAACGACCGGTTTAACAGTCAATTTATCGATCGCCACTATAGCATTGCATCTGGATATACAGTGAGCTCCTATGCTTTATTTCACACCGTACACTCGCTTACCCTGCCTACATGGATTCGTCTGCCTAACCATAGAAACCTTTTAAAGAACCGCGCCCCGGTACCACTGGGTACGACTTCACCTGACTTCATCCCTTTTGTGTGATTCAGCAAAGCATTAAACACAGAAGGATTAGGCTGTTGTAGATTAATATCTTCTAATAATAAGAATTAATCCACAAATTGGAGGTTTTAGTTATAAAGAAAACCCCATGTTTCCTGCTAAATGCAAGACATGGGGTTTTCATTTCCACTCCATTCACTGAATAATTCAGTTTATAGAGTAACGTTTCATTTAGTTTTATTCAGAAACAGTAACTTTTACAGTACCAGTTTTAATTACTTTATCGCCTTTTAACACTTGCACTAAGATGTTAGCTTCACCTTTAGCTTTAGCAGTTACAGCTAAACCTGTTGGATCAGTAACTTCAACATTTGCTGCAGAGTCTGAAGTAACTTTTAATGTTTCACCAGTACCAGCTACAAAACCTGTAATAGTACCATTATCTGTAGTACCTAATACTAAATCTGGAGCAACTAATAACGATGAAATATCTTCAACTTTAGCAGCATTGTAGGCTGTAATAGCAGCAGTTAAATCAGTTTTTGCATCAGTTAATTGTTGTAATGTAGCAGCTGTGTCATTTTTAACTAATTCTGCTACATCAATAGCAACTTGTAGAGCATCTTTCGATCCAACAATTTGGTTAGTTGCTGCTGTGCCTTCTGTTCCAGTAGCTTTTGCATCTTTTGCTTTAGTGATTTCATTGTTTAAATTTGTTTTTGCTGCATCAAGTGATAAAGTTCCAGATGCTTCAACTTTAGTAGCTGTTGTTTTAGTGAAATCAGCAATTGCATTTTTCTTATCACCATTATCATCAGTGATTAATTTAGCATTTTTTGCTGTAACTTTATAAGCAGTTGCAACTTCACGGTTGTCACTAAGTGTAATAACAACTTGGTTATTATTAGCTATAGCAACACTGTAATCTTTAATTGCTAAATCTTTATTATCAGATACACGAGTTACAGTAAAGTCTGTGCTTAAAACTTCTCCAATAGAAACACTAGTTAAGTTTTCTGAGAAAGTGAAAGTAATTGTTTCTTTATCAACAACAGGCTCTCCTACAACAACTGGTGCAACAGAATCTAATAAGTTAATACCAGCTTTAATTGCGATTGGAGTATTATTTGTACTTTCGTTTCCTGCAATATCAACTAATTTAGATAAATTAACTTTTAAATCTAAATCAGAAGCGTTTGTGTTAATTTCATCTTTGAATTTAACTGTAACAGTTGAAGTACCATTCACTTGAATAGAATCAATTTTATGTGATTCAGAAGTAAATGCATTTGCAGCTGCTGAGTTAATAACTGTAGAGAATTTAACTTTTACAGTTTTTCTATCAACTAATTCTGCTGTGTATTTTGCATCATAATCTTTGTCGATTTTAGCAAGTTTTAATGGCGTTGATGTTGATGATAAAGTAATTTTATTTTCTGAACCATTAAATTTCTTATGCACGTTACCAGAAGTATCTTTTACTCCCATAACTTGTAATTCATTTACATTTACTTTACCAGATCCAGAAATTGCTTTACCAGAAGCAAATACAACATCGTCACCTTTAATTGTCTCTGCAAAAGTAATAGTTACTACTGTAGCATCATTTGAAACTGAAAGTGTAGCAACATCTTCTGATAATGTTTGTAAAGTATCATTGATTTTTACTAGGTAGTTTGAATAGTCAGCTAAAGATGCTGCATCCATTTTTTTGTCGAATTTTAAAACAACTTTTTTAGCTTTTGCATCAGCATTGATTACATGTTCATAATCTGGACCTTCTTTATCTGATCTTGTAAATTTACCAGTGTAATCTAGCATTGTATTGTTAAGTTTTGTTGCATCTTTAACATTCTTAATTGTAATTGTATTTTCACCAACACTTACTTTTGAGTATAGGTCAATAATTACAGATTTAGAATCTTTTGAATCAACAGTTACTTTATCAACAGAAACTACTTTGTCGTCTTTGTCTTTAACTGTGTAGTTGCCTGTTTTTATAGCAGACTCTCCATCAACAGTTTTAGAGAATGTAACTTTGATAGTTTTTTCATCAAGAGCAGTTACTTTTCTTACTTCTGGACGAGTTTGGTCGATTTCAGGAGTTACAGTAACTTTTGTATCTTTAGCAATTTTGTTATCAGAGTAATCTTTAATGTCTTCTACGTACACATCTACTTTTCCAGTTGGAAGAGTTTTTTCAGAGCCTTTGAATACGAATTTGTATTTATTATCAGCAATACGCTCGAATTCAGATGCTTCTTTCTTAGAATCTCCAGATTTCCAATAAACGTTTGAAGCTTTTACAGTATCCATGTCAATATCTTCTGAGAATGTTAATGTAACAGTTTCAAGTGTTGCAGTAGCTTCAGTTACTGTTGGTGCTTCTTTATCTTCAACAACTTTAAATTCATGCGTTGAATTTAATGAAACAAAACCAGCGAAGTCTTTTGCACCAGAAACAGTAAGCTTATGATCGCCAACAGAAAGTGCAGAAGAGCTGTAAGGTGTTAAGATAACTGTTTTATTACCAGCACCCATAACAACATTCCCGAAGTACGCTTTTCCGTCTAAAGTGAAGTTTGTAGAACTTAAGTTCTCAACAGGTTCAGATAATGTAACTTTTACAGCTTTTGTTCCTAAAGATTTAACTTCAGTAACTTCTGGAATTTTATTATCTACTGCTGTAAATTCAACATTTTTCACATTGATTTCTTTATCGCCAGCTTTTACATTAGAAATGCTAATAGCATCAGCTTTGTTGTTGTTAAGTTTATCAGTTAGTGTAACAGTAGCTGTTTTATTATCAGCAGCTAAAGATACAGATTTAATTGTTTTACCTGATTTTAAAGCGTAGTTAGCTGCATCTTCAGCTGTTTCTTTATCAACAGTACCGTCGAATTCAACTACTACTTCTTTAAGGTTAGTTGCAGATACAGATTTAACTGCAGTAGCTGTAGTTACAACATAAGTAACTTTAGCTTTGTATTCAACATCCTTAATTTTGAAAGTAACTTCTGTTTCTTTGTTAGGCTCTAAAGCTTTTTCTAAAGTAACAGTTTCTTTAGTACCGTCAGATAAAGTAACGTTTAAAGTTTTAGCGTCAACTACTTCGATTTTGTCAACTTTTGGAGTAGCATCTACGTTTTCAATAGTACGTGAGAATACAACTGCGAAGTCTTGGCGAGTAATTGGAGCATTTGGGTTTAAGTTTGTTTTACCATTTGCTTCAGAACCTTTGATAACGCCGTTTGCAACTGCGATTTCTAGGTAAGATTTAGCCCATGGTTTAACAGTAGAAGCGTCAGCGAATTCGCTTAGATCGCCTTCACCCTCTAATTCGAAAGCATCTACTAAAATTTTAGCAGCTTCAGAACGAGTTAATTGTTTGTTTGGTGCGAATTCAGTAGCACTTACACCTTCAAAAATTCCGTTTTCTACAGTTGCTGCGATAGCATCGTAGTACCAAGCATCAGCTTTAACGTCTTTGAAGTTTACATCACCTTCTGCTTCTAATTCTAGAGCGTTAGTGAAGATTGTAGCAGCTTCCGCACGTGAGATAGTTTTAAGTGGGTTGAAGTTGCCGTTAGCATCCCCTTGGATTACACCAGCGTCTACTAAAGATTGAACTGCTTCTTTAGCGTAGCCAGAGATTTTGTTGAAGTCGTTTAATTGTGCAGCAGATGCTACAGGTACGATTGCAGATGCAACTAATGCAGCTGTTGCTGATGCCGCGAAGAACTTACGGCCTTTGTTTTGCTTTGCCATTAATTTATTCCTCCCTAATATTCCTAAAAATTGATATTATTCCAACGAAAACTATAGTACCACCATAATTAGTTGCCTAAATTTATGTATTATAGCTTTCTCGAATAATTCAAAACTAAAGCAAATTTTCTTAGTAAAGTTACTAGAAAATGAGTAGTAGAATACCATTCTAGTAAGCTTATTCACTTTCTACAATAATATAACATTATCTTTTCCGAAATTCAAGCATTGGGACATAAATTTAGATATAGAAGATTTTTTTACCATGGACCTTACTAGATGGCTACTTTCTTCCAACTAATTTTACCCTCATTTGTATTGGTAACATATAGTTCCATTTCCTATTATACCTGACTCTCCATAATAACCAAGCATTTTCTGGAATGGTTACTAAATTGTCAAAAATTAAAGACTCCCGTAACATTTTAGTTATATTTGTAAAGAAACAGAAACATAGCTAGAGTTTTTTAGCGAATTCCGCCTCTTTCCTATCACTTTTAAGAGTTTCTTCATTATTAAATAATAGCTAATTCTATCTGTCCTTATGTTGTAATAATAGATTACCTTTTTTTGTGATACACTTTTGATAGTTTGATAGAACAATTATCAGCTATTGAAGGGAGCTTGAAAAATGAAACGAAAATTTCCTCTTTACGGGGCAGTGCTTGCAGGTATGCTATATCTTGCACCTACTAGCGCTTCAGCAGAAGATATTTCGAAGCACTGGGCCTATCATGAAATGAACTATCTTATTACAAACGATTTAATGAAGGGTGATGAATTTGGCAATTATCGTCCAAACGATGCTGTTACTCGCGCTGAATTCGCAGCATTTCTAGTCAGAACACTTAACTTGCCAGCTACTTCTAGTCAAGCAACCTTCTCAGATGTAAAGAAAGGCGACTGGTATTATGGAGTGATCGAGCAAGCTAGCTATCATGGATTGATTAAAGGTGACGACCAGGGCAAATTCAACCCGAACGCACATATTAATCGTCAGGAAATGGCGGCTATGTTAAAAAGAGCTCTCCACTATCAAAATATCAATACATCTTCCTCCCCTATTAACTTTAGTGACAATGCTCGTATCGCCAAATGGGCCTATGCTGATGTACAGGCTGTCGTAACATCAGGTCTACTTGTAGGGAAGCCGAATAATCAATTTGCACCACTTGCCCAAACAACTCGTGCTGAAGCAGCGACCGTTCTCTATCGTTTACTTCATTTAGAAGCACCAGAAACTGGTGGAAAGGAATATATAACAACCAATTACTCATTTGACTATTCTTCGGTGGTGAATAAACAAACTGCCAATAATCCAAAGGTAGACGGTGCTGGTATTTTTACGGCTAGCGACGCACTAGTGTCATACTATGTACACCCAAAGAGCGTTATGCAGGATAGCCCATCTTTTTATCAATTTTTAAAATTATCAACTGTGGTTAATAATTTGAATGCCAAGGAACTCAATGATAAGGTACTTGCTAATAAAGGAAGCTTAGCAGGTATGGCTGATGCCTTTATTCAGGCGGGTGTCGATAACAATGTAAATGCTATCTATCTGTTATCACATGCTTTACATGAAACCGCTAATGGGGCCTCTGCGCTTATGAACGGAATTGAGGTTGGCTTAGATACGGGTGGAAAACCAGTGATGGTTACTCCTGAAAATCGAGACAGTTTAACCGCTATTAAGAAAACTTATAATGCTTATGGTATTGGAGCTATTGATGCTGATGCCAATAAATTTGGTGCTGAGCGTGCTTATACAAATGGTTGGTTTACCGTACAGGATGCGATTATCGGCGGCGCTCAATTTGTCAAGGATCAGTATATTAGTAAAGGACAAGACACATTATATAAAATGCGCTGGAATCCAGATAATCCAACCGTCCATCAATATGCTACACATGTAATGTGGGCAGTTATTCAGGCGAAAAAGATTTATGATATTTATGAATTAGTTGGGGCACATACGTCAACTAATTTAGTGTTTGATGTTCCTGCTTATCAGGGTCAGCCTTCCGCTCCATCTTTACCAAGTCCTACGAAGCAATATGCTTTAGATTCATATATAGCTGGGGCAATCGGAAAGGCTACTACTAATCTCAATATGAGAACATATCCTAATACTACAGATGCTGCATCCATTATGACGAATTTACCTAAAGATACATCCTTCAAAGTACTTGGAGAAAATGGTGGCTGGTTTAAAGTAAGCGTCAATGGTCAAGAGGGCTGGGTGTTTGATGATTATGTTCAACTTGAAAATGGTTTACAGATTGTCAACATGAACATCATGCTCAATGTCCGAAGTGAACCATCTACGACAGCCCCTATATTAGGTACAGTTAAACCAAACGGCTTTATTATTGGTGCAGTAGATGATAAAGGCGAATTCAAAAAAAATGGTGCCTGGTATCAGGTTATCTATAACGGCAAAACCGGCTGGGTACATGGCGATTATATTGTAAAAAAATGATTTCCTACGATTTTCTAAAAAAAGAGTGCGACATTGTCTCGCACTCTCAGACTGTAGACAAAAGCCGTCGAGAAGTTCATTCTCGATGGCTTTTGTCATTTCCATATTTAACTCTAATTGAAGCTTCTCTTCATAAGCCCGTGTTTCTTTTCGCACAACCTTTTTATCATACTTTCCTTTATTCGCACTCGCTTTCACATGCGTGGAATCTATAAATAAATGGTCTGCATGGAGAATTTACTTTTCAACACCCTATGTAGATGGAGTACTTTATGTAGAAATTGATTGGAACGAAGAGCGGCGACTCCTGCGGGAAAAGCGGGAAAGTCGAGATCCTGGACTGAGCGAAGCGAGGGAAGCAGCTCGACCCCGCCCGCGGAAAGCGTCCGCCCGTAGTGGAAATCAACGGCTTTACTTTATTTCATTGTAAAATAAAAAGGACTGTAGGCAAACTCTCAAATTTTTTGAGTTTGTCTACAGTCTGAGAGTGCGACATTGTTTCGCACTCTTTTTTTGTCTTCATTGCATGAATATAAAACACTATATAATAGAAGAAACTCACCCCCCCTCTGTTATGAGCACCACTATTTCCTCCTAAAAAAATCAGTGCATTTTTTAGTTTGTTTCTTGTATGTGCAATAGAATCCTCCTTTTTATAACGCTGAATCCCCTTTTATGCAGCCTATAGCCATAGCTGAACTATTATCGAAAATTTCCTGTCAATATTGCTTTTATGGTATGATAGATTGCAGTGAAAAAGGAATTACAGAAAGGTTTGAACACTATATGAGGCATGTAACGATTATGGGCGTACCCTTTTTACATATTAGTCAGCAAGGGTTTGTAGATCTACTTGTTAATCGTATTGAACAGCAAGAAAAGACTTTCGTTGTGACAGCCAATCCTGAAGTTGTCATGCAGGCAAATGAAAATCCTACTGTGAAGGGCTATTTAAATCAGGCAACCTACATTTGTGCGGATGGTATCGGTGTGGTAAAGGCTGCTCAAATCCTTGGAGATTCACTTCCCGAGCGTGTAACAGGCTATGATACCATGGTGAAATTGTTAGAGGTAGGTCAGCAAAAGCGCTTTAAAGTTTATTTATTGGGTGCACAAAAAGAAACAATTGAAAAGACCATTGCCAATATTCATAAGAATTATCCAAATGTTGAAGTGGTAGGCTATCAGGATGGATTCTTTGATTGGAATAATAATCATATTGCGGACGATATCGCAGCATTACAACCTGATCTGGTGTTTGTCGCTTTAGGAGTACCGAGACAGGAAAAATGGATTACTGAAAACCTAGACAAGTTTTCAAAGGGCGTATTTATTGGTGTGGGTGGCTCCTTCGATGTCATCGCGGGCACTGTGAAGCGTGCACCAGTCATTTGGCAAAAGTTAAATCTTGAGTGGCTTTATCGACTACTACGCCAGCCAAGTCGTTTTATAAGAATGCTTGTTCTTCCACGTTTTGCTTTAAAGGTTTTCTCATTAAAGCTTAGAGGGCAGGGCACAACAAAATGAGTCAATCAACATTTGTCAAAAGTACACTCGTTTTAACCATTGCGACATTACTTTCTAAGGTGATTGGCAGTATTTTTCGTATTCCACTTCAAAATATTGCTGGTGACGAAGTACTTGGTATTTTCAGTCTTGTCTATCCTGTCTATATGGTGGCTTTGTATTTATCTGTTGCAGGTATCCCTATTGCTATTTCTAAACTGATTGCGGAGGCTAACTCAAGTAAGGATACTGCCAAAATAAAGAAAATTTATGTAACCGCAAGAATCCTTGCCCTATCGTTTGGCGTCATTAGTTTTACAATCATTTACGGTTTTTCAGGGCAGATAGCGAATGCACTTGGTGGACCATCAACAGAAATTGCCTTAATTATTGTGGCACTGACATTACTTGTGGCTCCTTATATGGCCGTCTATCGTGGCTTTTTTCAAGGCTTTGGAGATATGCGACCGACTGCCATCTCTCAAGTAATTGAACAATTAGTTCGAGTTGCATTAATTCTAATTGTTGCGTACTTCCTAGTTGCGATGGATTATTCAAATGATATCGTAGCTGGTGGAATTATGGCTGGTTCTGTCCTTGGAGCACTCGGTTCACTTGTTTATTTACTCTATAAATATTTCCGTTCGTCGGTAAAAGTAACGAGCAAGGAGAAATATTCTAGTAAGGATTTCTCCACATATAGTAAAACTATATTAAAAATATCCATTCCGATTGCAATTGGTTCTGTTACAATGGCACTTTTTAACTTTGTGGATTCCTTTACCGTTACATATGGGTTAAGAAGTGCAGGGGCAGACGCAAGTGAAATTAGCTTCCTTTATGGGATATATGGTCGAGGGCTAACATTAGTTCAAATTACGACGGTATTTGCGTCATCAATTATTTTACCGCTAGTGCCACTAATTACTACTAAGCTTGCTGAACGTAAAATGGATGAAACACGCAGTATTATTGAACAAACACATCGTATGACTCATCTTATATCGTGGCCAGCTGCGATTGGACTGCTAGCCTTAACCTTGCCTTTAAATCTAGCTCTTTTTACAGACTTAGAGGGAAGCTTAATGTTAGCCATGATTAACCTTAGCTCGGTCTTTACATCACTAACACTCCTTGGGACAGGCGTTTTACAGGGAATGAATGCTGCTAAAACAGGCGCTCTTATTATTTTAAGTGGTGTTGTTTTGAAGGTGTTTGCGAACATCTTCTTCATTCAAGCATTCGGTCTAGATGGTGCTGCCTATGCAACATTATTGGTGTACTTTGTGTTATTTATTGTGAATACTGTCTTTATATATCGTATGATTCGCTTTACTGTTCTTGGAAAAGATACGGTGAAAATGATTGTGTCTTCCATCGTAATGGGAGCAGCCGTTGGTTTACCAACGCTTTGGCTTGATTTTACACATTGGTCTCGTATGTGGGCAATGGGCTATCTGACTATTGCCATCATCATTGGAGGAGCTATTTACTTCCTTTTACTATGGCTAATGAAAGCTATTGATAAACAAGATTTAAAGAAAATTCCTGTTATCGGAAAAAGATTTTCATAAATAAGAGAGGTAGGACACTTATGTCGAAACAGAAATGGCTTTGGGGGATTATTGTTCTTTTACTCGTCGTTTCCTCCACAGGTATCATGATGAGGTGGAATGCGGAGCAATCGAATGATTCTTATGAAATCGTGATTCCCTATGATGAAATACAAACTGCAAATAAAAACAGTGATTTAACAATTGATGAAATCCTTTCCTCCTTAAAAGAAGCTGGACTGACAACTGTTAGTCTTGAGCCTTTAACATTAAAGGAAATGGAAAAACAAAATTTGATTACTGTCTATAAAGAAAACGACTTAGCAGCACAATTATTATTTACACCTTATAAAGATGCTGTTGATGTTACAAAGAGTGGCTCTTATATTCGAGTACCTGAAAATGAAAGCTACCGAAAGCTTATCATGGATAGTGTTGAGCCGGAGGAAGTTCAAATAGGAGAAGAGGCTTTTTATTTTCTCCCTACTTCTAACCATAACTTTGATTTAAAAACACCAATTGGCTACGATCAGCCTGCTATCGATATGATTAGTAAGCATGGCCTAGGCTATGTCTTTAAAGTTGAAAATGCAGATAATGAAGTGGCTAACGCTAAATTGGTGAATCAGTTACTCGCATTAAAAGATGGTTCTTCTGGTCGCTTGCTTGGTCAAGGTGACGAAGCAATTGGCTTTGGACAAGAAAAAGGCAATCAATTAGTTGAAAAACTAAGTGATGCGGGCTATTACTTCTATACAATCGAAAGTAATCCATTGAAGGGCGAAAATAAAATCGCCCAAATGACCGATTACAATATGATTCGTTTGCATAGTATTAACATCAACAGACAAACGAAATTAAAGTTAAATGAAAGTATTGACCGTACAACAAGAGCTGTAAAAGAGCGTAATATCCGTTCTATCTTCTACCATATTAAAACAACTGGTAATGCCAAGGAAAATGTGGAGCAAACTATTGACTACTTAAATGGAGTACATGACGCAATGCCAGATCATTTCCAACCTGGCGAGCCAAAGCTGTTTGATCAGGTAGCTGTACCAGCTTGGGTCACAGCAGCTGTATTAGTAGCAGGTATTTTATTTACCTTTATCGTTTCAGACTTAATCAAATGGATGCCTCTACGAATTGCGGCAGCTGGATTTATGACAGTACTAGCCATTGCGTACTTTATCCTGAAAAGTACTCTATTTTTACAGGCATTTGCACTAATTATTGCAGTCCTTGCACCTACCTATGCCGTAATTAAATCAGCACAAGGGTCTACGAAAATGTCTAAAATACTTGTGCAATACTTGAAGGCAGTAGCGATTAGCCTTATCGGGATTGTTATTGTCATTGGCTTATTAAATGGCAACGCCTTTATGACAGGTTTTGCTACGTTCAAAGGCGTGAAGTTAGTTTATCTGATTCCAATTATGGGCGTTCTACTATTTACATTAATTGAGATTAACCGACTAGCTGATCAAAATATTAATAAATCTTTATCTAATACCGTAACATTGTTAAACAAAGAATTAAAATATTGGCATGTACTCCTACTAATTGTCGTGGCGGGTATCGGTTTATTTTACATTAGCAGAACTGGTAACTCTGGCTCAGTTAGTGATTTAGAATTAACGTTTAGACAATGGCTAGAAAATACCTTATATGTACGACCAAGAACGAAGGAATTCTTAATTGGTTTCCCATTCTTTGTTTTAGCTTTATATGTAATGGGCATCAACCGCAAATGGGGTAGTATCTTACTTGTACCAGGTGTTATCGGATTCTTATCGATCGTTAATACATTTACACATTTACACATCCCAGTAGCTGTTTCAGTATTACGTACTCTATACAGCGTATCTCTTGGTTTTGTTATAGGACTAGTATTTATCCTTATTTTTAAATTCGGTTATCGTTGGGTTTCTAAGGCAATCGCGAGGTGGTCATAATGCACATTGTTTTATCGGGCTATTATGGATTCGATAATGTCGGAGATGATGCTATTCTGCTTTCCATCATTCAAGCTTTGAAAAAATGGGAAAATGATATAGAGATCACTGTATTATCTAATAACCCAACCGCTACTGAGCAAACCTATGGTGTAAAAGCCGTCAATCGTTGGAAAATGAAAGAAATCCATCAATTGCTTAAAACAGCTGATGGACTCATTAGTGGCGGTGGTAGTTTAATGCAGGATCAAACAGGCATGAAAACTATTCCATACTATGCGGGCGTGATTCAAATTGCAAAATGGCTGAAGAAGCCAGTATTTGTTTACGCCCAAGGTATGGGCCCAATCAACCACTCGCTTAGTAAATTAATCGTGCGTAAAACCTTTAACAAGGTTGAGCAAATTACGGTTAGAGATAAAGCCTCCCAAACTCTTTTAACAGAGATTGGTGTACGTAAAGAGACTAAAATTGTGCCCGATCCTGTTATGGGACTCAATGGTGGCGACTTTCATTGTGAATGGTTAGATCAAGAATCCCTAACGGCAGAAAGCTATATTTCTGTTAGTGTTCGTGACTGGCCATCTACAATAGCATATAAAGAAAAAATTGCTCATAGCTTAGACCAATTAGTACGTCAGGGTGAGCAAATCGTTTTCTTACCAATGCATGGTGAACACGATTTAAAAACTTCTCAGGAAGTGGCAGCACTCATGCAGGAAAAAAGCTTAATTGCTCCTTCTGATTTATCCATTGAGGAAAAAATTGCGGTAATTGGACAATCTCAATTATTGATTGGGATGCGACTCCATTCCCTCATCTTCTCAGCCATCTATGCTACACCTTTTATCGCCATTTCGTATGATCCAAAAATTGATGCATTTGCTGATATTGTTGATCAGCCGGTTATTGGGCATGTCGAGAAGGATGATTGGAACGGTGTCACATTGTTCGAACGTGCGATTGCCATGTTAGAATCGTATACGACGGTTCGAGAAAATATGCGTCATGCTGTGCTACCCTTACAGCATGAAGCTACGGCAACGGCTAAATTAGCGATTGAGACTTTCTCTAAATAAACATTAAAAATGATGAATTTCAATAGTAATTGAAATTCATCATTTTTTTCCGATTTCTAATAATTTTAAAATGGATTGTGCCTGCTGCATATGCATCGCCAGCACATATTGACTGGCCTGCATTAAAATCTGAGCCTTCACCATATTCATCATCTCTTTGGCAATATCAGCATCTCGAATTCGTGACTCTGCTGCCTGTAAATTTTCTGCGGTGTTCACATTGGCATTATAGGCATGTTCCAAACGGTTTTGATAGGCGCCAAGGCGGGAACGTTCACTGGATACGCGTTTTAAAGCGTCCTCCATAGAAGAAATAGCCTTATCTGCCTCATCTCTAGTAGCAATCGAGACATCTTTCAAACCAAGTGCTTCTGAACCGACACCATTAATCAACAGTTCAATGCTCTGTCCTGCGTTGGCACCTGCCTGAATTTTAATCCCATTTGTTTCATAATCGCCATTCAGTAATGTCTTTGTATTAAATTCGGTATCGGTTGAAATACGTTGAATTTCCTTCTTTAACTCTTGGAACTCTAAATCAAGTTGTTTCCGATCCTCATCTGTTAATGTATCATTGGCTGCCTGCACTGCTAGTTCTCGCATACGCTGAATCATCGCATGTGTCTCATTCAATGCGCCCTCTGCTGTTTGCACTAATGAGATACCATCCTGTATATTCTTTGCCGCCATATTCAATCCACGAATTTGAGCACGCATTTTTTCAGAAATGGCCAGACCAGCTGGATCATCTGCTGCACTATTGATTCGGTAACCTGTAGAAATTCGTAACATTGCTTTACTCATAGCACCATAATGTCGATTCATATTATTCAGGATCGACATCCCTGTAGCTGACCAATTACCTAGCATTTACTCACCACCCTTTTGCCACTTATATCGGTCTATCCTCCGCTTTTTTAACGTTCCATCGGTAATAGTTTCCAATATAGTAGGATTTATTAATTATTTGTAGGAAAGTTATTCATCCCTTTAAACTTTTGACCTACCTGTGATAATAAAAGCACCCCTTCTCCTAGTAAGAAAAGTAGGTGCTTAATGGGTATACCATCTATTCAATTTTGAAACCTCCAAGTTGATGGTTCTTTTGCTGCAATAGATTAAAAAAGAGTGATTTATTGTTCTCTAATAATGCTTGATCGATTAAGTAATCCAGATTTCTGTTCTCAATTTCTGCAATAAGCTGATCAATTTCACCTACAGTCACTGTAGAAACAAGAGGAAGTTGCTTCGGTGTAGCGCTTTCAAGTATAGGTGCCAGATGATCATGGACGTTGGTAATAAGAAGTAGCTGATAAAGTGGTAATCGAATAAATCGATTGCCCTTTTGGAAAACAAACACCTCAGATAAATTTTCAATTTGTTGTGTCTTCATGTTGATAATCATCTCTTTACCTTCTATGGGAATGAAATGGAAAATCTCATTCTCTTTTAATATAGAGAAATATTGATAAGCAAACACGAGACGTAATTTGTCCCCAGTGATTTTTGTATAAAACGGCTTCATGTATTGAACTTGCATCATCCTTCATCCCTCCCGATTATCTGATTATTCAGATTTTAACACAAATCAAAAGTCTTGTTAACTATCTTTAATTCAATTTCCTTCTTTCTGATCATTCAGCTTATCATTGCCGCATTTTAATCGTATAATGGAAGGACAGTCTTTTTTCCTTTACTACCATTAATCCATATTTAACATAGCCATCTATAAAGAAAGGAGTGAGGTTATGGCATTGTCAATATCGCAATTGGCTAAAGAGCATCAAGCATTTGTGTTAACTAAATTAAAAGAAGCTGAACATGATTTACATCCTTCCTCTACGGAAGATGAAGAACTAGTCCGTCGTGCGGTCTTTTCGGTTAGAAATAAGTCCATTATTTTTGACCGTTTTAATGGAGCCAGTTCTATATTATATGCAACTGTCCAGGATGTCAGACCCGCTTCTGTTGAAATTGATTTCGTCAAAGAAGAGCTACGCTGTAGCTGTCCACAACCAAAATGGTGTCGACATCAGGTAGGTACATTACTTGCTCTTTACCAGTACTTTGATTCCGTTCAAAATTGGTCGAGTGCTTGGCGTGCTCAAAAATCTGTTCAGTTAAAATCATTAGCTGATGAACGTAGCCCTCAAAGTTGGTCATTGATGGTTGAGGAAGTAATGAAACGATTATTGCCACCAGGTCGTATTTTAGAGGGCTATGGCCTTTCTGCTATAAGGACTGATGCATTGGAGCGTCTTCGTCGACATATGCCCTTTGAACGTGAATGGCAGCCTCTTTATAAACTGTATATGGAGTTAGCCATTTTCAATACTATTTGGCGACATTTGAATGAAACACCAGGCCATTCACTGGATTCACCTTATATGAAATACTTTATTGATCAAAGCAGTCAATCTTTTGAGAGCATACTTACAGAGCTGACTAATCGATCTCGCCTTTTTGCGACTGATTCGTTTTATGACGCTCTCCAAGTGGAAGTACGGAAGTTTTTATTAGAACGACATGGACTATTTCCAAATCGACTTCACCTGTACATGCTACTTTGGGCGGTACTTTTTTATGAAAAGCCTCGTCGTGAGCAGGAATTAGATTATTTAAATAATCTTGAAAACCCTTCGGCAGAAATATCCTTAGAATCATTAAGATTATTATTTTATGTACTCTTACAAAAGGAGGACTTACTGCTTGAAAGTTTGAAACATATTGATTTGCAGCAAATGCAGGATCTTTTTGAACTCGCTACTTTTGCTCAGCGTGCTGGCGAATCACATGCTCTGGCTATTATTTTACGAGCAATTCTGCCAATGACAGCAGCCTTTTTGCAGGAAGTCGTACCAGTTGTACAACGTGCTCAGTATGTTCGTCAATTCCAGGTTTTATTTGATGAAATACAGCTTACCGAAGAAGAGGAAGCCATTCTATACAGCGCCTTCGGAGTCTACGGCCTTCAACCATTCTCTTCTTTCTTAATTAAAAAAGGACGTTATCGAGACTGGGCAGCGCTTCATCAATTAAATCCTTCGTCTCTATCTTATTTAGAGATGTGTGGATTAAAGGATGTATTACAAATTGAACCAGCTACGGTTTTACCGCTATATCATGTTTATGCAATGGCGGAAATTGCTCAAAAATCTCGCTTGAATTATAAGCAGGCAGTACGCATTTGGAAAAGTATGCGTACTGCTGCAAAACGGGCAGGTAAAACAGCTTATTTTGAAGCATATATACAAACAATCCGCTCAGAATACAAACGACTCCGTGCGTTACAGGAAGAAATCGAGAAAGGAAACTTAGTATGATGACAATAAACGCCAACTCTCCTTCCCCTTTTTCTAAAACACAGCAGCTTCGTATCGATGTAGCTCGAGAAGGATATTTTACGTTGCAGGGATTTACTGCAAATGGTACAACAATCGACGTAGATACATTCGTATCTTCATTGTTCTTTACCTATGAGGCAAATATCTATGGCTTACTAACAAATCAGGCGGATTTATCCATTGAGGTTTCCGCTGCTGAGCTTCTTGATATTTTTTCATCAAGCTATCAACATCCCTTTATCAGCTGGGTTGGTGCAAATGAAGATAGTAAAAAATGGCTAGGTAAAGTATTGGCGTTACAGGATTATTGGCAGGAGCCCTCTCTTTGGTCACATGCTGTCATTGCAGAGGATTTTTCTTCACTAACCTTCCCTCTCGACGATATAGATTCTGCATTATTAGAAACTGCGGTGCAGCAAAAACTTTCTCAAGTAGGGCTAATACTTTCTGATTTACCAAAGCTATTGCCCTTTTTCTTACGAGGTGGCTGGCCATTGGATCAAACACGCCAAGTTGGTGCCATTACCGTTTCCTTACGATTAAGTGAACCAGAAGAAGATTCCGATGTCTGGCTCTTAGAAACGGTCCTTAGCACCGCTACTACAAAAAATTACTGGACACCTGCTATTCGTAAGCAGTCATTACTTATAGAAGATGCACTCCCTACAAAATGGCGTATGTTTGCAACTGAAATTGAGCAGCAACAACAACAAATAGTTCAACTACTATCTAAAGATGCTATTAGTAGTGAAACCTTCATTCGTGTAACACTTGAAGATATGGAGGTACGATCTTTTTTACGTGAGGATCTTGCCAGATTACAGGCACTTGGCTTCGATGTTGTGCTCCCAGCATGGCTAAAGGATTTAAAGCAATCCAAATTCCGTGTCCGTGTGACAACTAGCAATGCATCTACAAAAAAAGTCGCTGGATTAGATGATATTCTAACATTCAAGTGGCAATTTTCGATGAATGGACAGACAATCTCACCTGAGCAATTTAAAAAGTTAGTGGAAGAAAAGCGTGAATTTATTCGTATAGGGACAGAATGGTTCCGTGTTGACGCTAACTGGATGCAAGAGATGCGTGCGTTAATGCAGCAGGCAGAAGACGAAAGCTGGACTGTCAGAGAATTGTTATTCAGGGAATTACCCGAAGATTTATCTGCACCTATTGAAGAAGAGGATGCTGACGATGCGCTTCGGGATGATCCTATCTTTGCATTAGAGATACAGCAATCGTTAAAGGCTTATATGGAACAGCTCTTAGACAAAAAGGGTTTACCTGCTGTACCCATTCCAGCGACATTACAAACAGAGTTACGTCCTTATCAAATTGAAGGCTTTGAATGGCTAGTCTTTATGCGTCAGCAAGGTTTCGGTGCTTGCCTAGCCGATGATATGGGTCTTGGCAAAACCGTTCAGATGATAGCCTATTTACTTCATATATATGAAGCAGTAGCTGATTACACAAAACCATCTATTATTATTTGCCCAACATCAGTGCTGGGTAACTGGCAGAAGGAGCTTGCTCGATTCGCTCCTTCACTAATTGTCCATACGCATTATCAAACTAACCGTGCAAAAGATGATGATTTCAAAAAAATGGTATTGATTGATAGGCCACATGTTATTTTATCAACCTATGGAACGGTGTCACAGGATACAGAATTTTTACAGGATATTGACTGGGCAACGGTTGTTTTAGATGAAGCTCAAAATATTAAAAACATGCAAACTTTACAATCAAAAGCCATTCGTAAATTACTGGGTGACCATCACATTGCCCTGACTGGAACGCCTGTAGAAAACCGTCTGTCTGAGCTATGGGCAATCTTTGATTTTATTCATAAAGGCTATTTAGGTAGCTTTGGTCGCTTTAATGAAGATTTTATATTACCAATTGAACGAGATGAATCTGAATCCCATAAACAAAAGCTACGAACAAAAATTCAACCATTCTTATTACGTAGGACAAAACGTGATCCTCATTTGCAGCTGAACTTACCAGATAAGCTAGAGTCAAATGAGTATTGCCCATTAACAGCCGAGCAAGCTTCTCTCTATGAGGGCTATATTTTGGAGACGCTTGATCAGCTGGAAGAGTTAACAGGGTTTCAAAAAAAAGGACGCGTCTTAAAAATGCTCAGTAAATTAAAGCAACTATGTAATCATCCTGCCCTATATTTAAAAGAGCCTTTCGAGGATGCCCAAACAATGCTTGCACGTTCGGCAAAGTTAGAGCGCATTGTGCAAATGGCGGCTGAAATTGTGGACAATGGCGAGCAATGCCTCATTTTTACACAGTATATTGGAATGGGACAATTGCTCCAGCATTGTTTAAGTGAATTATATAATGTAGATGCACCGTTTTTAACAGGTGCTATGCCTAAGCAGCAAAGAGACCGCTTAGTAGAGGCGTTTCAGGCAGGAGATTTTCCTATATTTATTCTTTCCTTAAAAGCAGGTGGAACAGGACTTAATTTAACAGCTGCTAATCATGTCTTACATGCAGATCGCTGGTGGAATCCCGCTGTCGAAAATCAGGCAACCGATCGTGCTTACCGCATCGGTCAAACACAATTTGTGCAAGTCCATAAATTTGTAACACTTGGCACAATTGAAGAAAAGATAGATAAAATGCTAGCGCAAAAATCAGCGCTATCAGAAGAACTAATTCAGTCAAGCCAGTGGTTAACTGAATTAGAGGATCAAGAACTTCGTGATCTCATTACATTAGATATATATTAATAACAAGCGCCAAGGGTTCTTGGCGCTTTTTCAGTGGAACCATGTTTACTTCTCTTCTCTTCCCTACTTACTTCATATCCATATTCAGTTGTGTTAAAAATTTCATTGCTGTGCGGTCTTCAGCAACTTTTCCGAAAAAAATTGGTCCACATCATTCCTTTCTGTTACTACGGTGCAAGGAGTTTAAGGAGAATGGCGGATTAGACAATACTTTTCCTGCGCCGTATGTAGCATGCTATGGTAATACAAAGTCTTTTAAGTCTTCCTGTTCATTGGGTGGAGGTGGCGTCACCATAGAAGCTTCGTCACTATCCCTTTGTTTAAGTTGATAAAATCGAACATCCTCGACCACTACCTCTGTCATAAAAATCTTAGTGTTTTCTTCATTTACAAATGACCTTGTTTGAATTCGGCCGTTTGCACCTATTAATGAGCCTTTGCCGCAATACTTGACGATATGTTCTGCAAGTCTTCCCCAAACTGTACAGAATATAAAATCTGTATCTATTTCCCCATGGTTATTTTTGAAATTGCGATTAATGGCGAGTGAAAAATGAGTCTGCACACGATTTCCAGATAAGTATCGTAATACTGGATCTTTCGTAAACCTTCCGACCAGTCCGACTTGATTCATCCCTTCACCTCCTTTGCTGTGGATTGCCTTCATCTTACAAAATGATTCCAATATTAACAAAATCGAAAAATGATAATTTGCCATGATACTTCTGCATAAAATAGGTAAATTACCTGTTGTATTTTTCTTTTTTTTCTTATTTTTTCACCAGAATGCTTTAGGCAGTAATGGCAAATGCTATTTCATGAAATCAACAATTTCGCAGTAATAGAAATTAACTAGTAAGTGCGTATGACCAACAACTGGAACCGTATGTGTTATACTAAAAGAATGACAGACTTAGGAGGAATATACATAATGAAAACATTTAAAATGCTTTCCTTTGACCTTGTCACAAAAGATGGCGTGCAACCATTCCCTTTAGTCGATGGTATCATTATTAATCAGGAAAATAGCCATCAGTCTTGGGTACTCGAATTGTTTATGGAAAAACAATATCGTTCAACCTTTGATGAGCTCTTAGCGAATGCTACTATTTTTAATGTACGTGCCGTTATTTCATTTCCCGATAATGAACCCGCTCCTTTTCAGGTAATCGTACATACGGTTCAAGAAATCGGTGACCATGTATCAGTACTTTTAAAAGGTACCCTCAAAATAAAACGCTCTAAATATGCCGAACAATTACTTTCTGAACTACTAGCTGAAGGTGTCTCTTTAGAACATTTGCTGGAACGCTTTACAAAAGATATGAAGCAGCGACCAAAACTGAAGAGTGACTGACGATGCAAATTTTTTGCATCGTTTTTTTTAAAAAAACGTTTGAAGGTTTTTCTGTGAAATGAGGTCTTGTCAGTACAAGTTATTTGGGATAACGGGGTCATAAATGACTTGAAATATTATATTCCAATAGCCATTCCGCTTCCTCAAATCAAAAAAAGAGTGTTTTCCTTGTAGGAAACACTCTTTTGATATTATCGGTTGTTCATACCGTCACGATACTTTTCAGTGTCGTTGGCTTTTTCATCAACCATGTTGTCATTACGCTTAACACCGTTTACGCCATTCGCGTTTGGTACGTTGTCATAGCCATTTGTGCTGTTAATATCAGCATTTGACCCAGGCGTTGTCGCTTCAGGTAAAGTTGTATTTTCATTTACAGTACCTCGTTCAACACCATTTACATTCCGATCGTATGCATCATTTCGATGATTTGGATCTAACGCATCCTCGACACGATCCACACCATTACGAACGTCAGTCTCTGCGTTTCTCACAGGATGATCTTCAACTGCACGATTTCCCCAGTTACATCCTCCAAGGAATACAGTAGCCAGAATAATGGTTAAAAATGACATTTTCCACATAGTAAAAAACCTCCTTTCTTGGTACTATGTCAGCAAATACATCATGTGTATTTGTGATCTAACATAGATTGCCCGAGAAAGGAGGGAACTATCCGATTTTTCTACAAACTATTTTTGTTTTTCTTTTAATAACTGTTCAATATATGCTGCTTCTGCTTTACAGTCATATCTATAGTCTGTGCCTAGCTCTTTTTGCAATGCCTCGATTGTTTCAACTTGTTGTGCTGTTGGTTCTTCATTTAAAATTTTGGCAATGACCTCATCAATTTTTTGTGCCATCTCTTCATGAAACTCTGCGCTCATCAATATTTCGGCTGGAATTTTTTCGATCCATGCTGCATTCTCTTGGAAATAAGTCTGCCAGCTTGCAATGAAGTCTTCCATGGAAAAGCGCTCTTCATCCCAACCAATACTTGCTAAGTATGTTTCAAAAGATGTTGAAATCGAACGAGTAATGCTAATTTTAATACCTGAAGACAATTCCTTATACATCTTAATAATCCTCCTACGTTTGTAAAACCTAAAAATTACATCTATTTCAATTCACAATCGCTTAATTCGCCATCGCAGTTTAAGAACCTACTAGTCTCAATTTTTTGACTTGACTTTATCTATTTTATATCTTTTGGTCTATAAATGCAAATTATGCTTGCTTTGGCTGCTCCGGTCCAATTGCAAATAGAATATCGGCTTCACATACAAGTTCTCCATCTACAGTTGCTACGCCATGTCCTTTACCCATAGAACCACGAAGTTTTACAAACTCCACTTCCAATTTAAGTTGGTCTCCAGGTACTACTTGACGTTTGAAACGACAGTTATCAACACCCGTTAAAAATGCCAAGCGTCCCTTAAATTCTTCGGCATTTAAAAGAGCTACTCCACCTACTTGTGCTAATGCCTCTACAATTAGCACACCTGGCATTACTGGATATCCTGGGAAGTGTCCATTAAAGAAGTCCTCATTCATAGAAACATTCTTTAAGCCTACTGCACGTTTTCCCTCTTCTAATTCAATAATACGATCTACAAATAAAAATGGATAACGGTGTGGTAAAATTGCTTGAATTTGCTCTGCTGTTAACATGTCATTTCCCCCTCAAAATAAAGTATGTATACACAAAGTAAGGTAAAGAATAAAATTATTCTTTACCATGCATAATATCGAATATATGTTGCCATGTTTCTTTTTTGAAAATATCCATAGCATTTCCTTCTCCAATAACACTAAAGCCAACCATTGCGCCTAATGTTGCGGCAGCAACAACTAAGATGAGAACAATTACAATGCGTAACCAAATCGGAATCAGTCGGATTTGCACCCATCGAACCTCGCGTTGCTCTCCATTTGAGCGGCGTTCTTTCTTTTCTGGTTGCGTATCGGTTTCTTGTGTCGGCACAGAACGTCGACGTGAATCGTTTGTCATAAATTGTACTCCTCTTCATTCCTTGCTTTTTAGGATGACTCCCTATCGAATACCATTAATGAGACCAAGCATTTGGTCTGCTAATGTAACCGTTCTTGCATTGAATTGATAGGAACGTTGTGTTTGAATTAGTTCTGTCATTTCCTTCGAGAGGTTAACATTGGACATTTCTAAAGTACCACCCTGCATGCCGATTTGCTGACGGTTAGCACCTACTAGCTCTGTTAGAACTTCAGCTTGTGTAAAGCCAAGTTCAGCAAGGTTGTCTGGTAATCCAACATAAGAACCTGAAACATGTTCCATTAGTTGCGGTTTTTGAAATTCTGTAACCGCTAAATCCGTACGAATTATATCGCCATTTGGATAAGATGCTTCTAGTATACCACCATTTCGTACTGAAAATCCTTGCACATTATCTGGTAATGTAATAGCTTGTCCAGCAGCATTTGCCACTGGGTATCCTTCAGCCGTTACTAGCATAACTGTTCCATTATTTAGCGGCGATAAATAAAAGTCACCTTGTCGAGTATACACTGTTTCAGTTCCATTTTCACCATTTGGCATTAAAATATTGAAATATTGTTTTGCTTTTGTAAAAGCTAAGTCCAAATCTCGATTAGTTGTTTGCAATGAACCTTGCTTTTGATTGGATTTAATTTGGCCAAGCATTGCGCCTGATCCAAAGCGAATACCAACAGGTGTTTGACGCTCGGCACGATCCAGTTTGTCATTATTAAACTGTTGATAGAGTAACTCATTGAAGGTTGCTTCCTTCGCTTTAAAGCCTGTTGTACTACTATTGGCAATGTTATTACTAATTGTATCTAGTTTATTTTGTAATTGGCCCATTGTATTGGTTGCTGTCATCATTGTACGTAGCATTTATAAAAAGCCTCCTGTTCTGTTCGTCCGTTAAATTTTACCGATTTCATTAACAGCCTTTTCCATGCTGCGATCATAAGCTTGTAATACTTTTTGATTGGCTTCAAATGCTCGGTAGGCTGTCATTAAATCTGTCATTGCACGACCAGAATCTACGTTTGAGCCCTCTAAGAAGTTCTGACGTAATGTAAAGGAAACTCCATTCGTTCCATAGGCTGATGGCAGATTTGCGCCATTTTCTGTCCGAATAAGACCGTTATCTTGTTTCTGTAGCATGTTCGGATTGGCAGCATATGATACGCCTACCCGCGCTACTTGTTGATTATTAACGTAAATGGCGCCACTTTCGTCGAGGCGGAAATCATCATTAGGTAACTGGATTCTTTGTCCAGCATCATTTAACACATAAAGGCCTTGCCCATTCACTAAATAACCTTGGCCATCCAAAGTAAAATTACCATTACGTGTATAGGCTTCCCCACCATCTGGATGTGCTAGTCTAAAGAATATTGAGCCAGTCACACCATCTTCATTTTGGGGTAAGTTTCCATCAATCAATGCCATATCTGTTGTAAAATCAGTGCTATAGATTTGGCCCTGTATGTAATTTGGTAATGTTTCTTGTAAGTATGTCCCAGTATTTAAAGCGCCTACTTGACTCATATATTCGGCACCAGCTTGTTGATTGGCAGGTGCATTTGTTTTTCCGATGCTAGACATCAACATATCTGGAAACGAACGAATCGTGGATTGGTCAGCCTTAAATCCTGGTGTATTTGCATTCGCTAAATTGTTAGATAGTAATTCTGTTCTTCTTTGTTGCGTGATCATACCCGTTGCAACTGTATAAAAACCTTTAAACAAAGAAATCACCTCATTTTATTTTTATAAGGACGCTGGCACGCGATCTATATTTTCGAGCATTATGCCTGTACCAATAGCTACACAATCCATAGGTCTTTCAGCAATAAAGACAGGTACTTTTAATTCTTCAATTAATAGTTGATCCATACCATGTAAAAGTGCTCCACCACCTGTAATAATAACGCCGCGGTCAATGATATCAGCCGATAGCTCAGGTGGTGTTTTTTCTAAAACATTTTTGGCAGATTGAACGATCATTGCTACAGACTCGTGTAATGCACGTTCGATTTCTTCAGAGTGAATGGAAATTGTTCGTGGTAAACCAGTCACCATGTCACGACCACGGATATCCATTGTGTCATTACGACTACCTTTGAATACTGTTCCGATTGTCATTTTAATAGCCTCTGCTGTACGTTCACCAATTAGCAATTTATATTCTTTTTTAATATATTGCAAAATATCGTTATCAAACACATCTCCTGCCACTTTAATGGATTCACTTGTAACAATATCACCCATTGAAAGAACGGCAATATCTGTTGTTCCACCGCCGATATCAACTACCATATTTCCGCTTGGTTGGAAGATATCCATGCCTGCACCAATTGCTGCTACTTTTGGTTCTTCCTCTAAATATACTTTTTTACCGCCTGATTTCTCTGCCGCTTCACGGATAGCCTTTTGTTCAACACTTGTAATATTCGTTGGACAACAAATTAAAATACGTGGCTTTGCTAAAAATCCTTTGACATTTAATTTGTTAATAAAGTGTCTTAACATCGCTTCGGTCACATCAAAATCTGCAATGACCCCATCTCTAAGTGGGCGAATTGCTGTAATATTACCTGGCGTTCTCCCTACCATTTGGCGAGCTTCTTCCCCTACCGCTAATACTTTATTTGTCTTTTTGTCAATAGCCACTACAGATGGTTCATTTAAGACGATTCCTTTACCTTTAACGTGAATTAATACGTTCGCAGTACCTAAGTCAATGCCGATATCTTTCGAAAACATTTTATAATTTCTCCTTCCCGCCAGTTCCAACTACATAACGTTCATTTTATCTCTTTATCTAGAATATTTTATCATATTCTATTGGTAATTTCACCCTGAATTTAATGATTAAGACTGTTTTCTTTTCACGATCCGCATGGCAATAGTATAGTATTACTTTACCTTTAACAATCTTATTTTATGCCTGTCCACACAACAAAAAAGAACGAATCAATCTTGACTCGCTCTTTCTTTCCACTTGTTTTTCGTTGCTTCTCCTCCGCGAATATGACGTACGGCCTTATGGTAGGCGAGTATTTCCTTCACTTGGTCAGCTAATCCTTCATGAATTGTTGGTAATCGCTCTGTTAAATCTTTGTGCACCGTACTTTTTGAATAACCAGTCATTTTCGCGAGGACACGCACAGTCTCACGCGTCTCAATCAGTAATTCACCGAGGCGTATGCAGCGCTTCCGAATGTGCTCATGCACGTTCTTCGTCCTTTCCACACAATTTCACAAAATGCTTTGGCAATCAGATGCACATTTGCGCATTTCTTCACCTTATGTAAGGACAAAGCTATTCAGAACACGTTTTGCATTTTCCTAATAAAATGCTGATTTTTATGCGTTACTAGCTTTCAGAATTAAAAAGCTAGTAATTTTTTCGGATTAACATATTTTCCGTCTTCAACTACTTCGAAATGCATGTGGACGCCAGCCGCTTGATTCCACTCGTTATCAGTCGCTTTTCCTAAAGCTTGACCTTGTGTAACCTCATCGCCTTCTTTTACAGCGATATCTTTTACAGAGCTATAGTGAGTTTGCATGCCATTTGGATGCTCGATGACAATTTTATTCCCTGTAAATGCGTCTAGTTTTACTTCTAGTACTTTACCACTCATAGCAGCTAGTACTTCAAACTCTTCACCATTCATAGCAATAGAGATACCAGAAGACGTAGTAAATGTTTGATTAAATACCATTAGTGCATTTTCACGAGATTCTTCATTTGCTTCTAGCTCATAAAACTCTTGTAAAATTTGTACTTTACCAAGACTCTCTTCTTTGAATGGATACATCATGTTTTCAGTACGTGCATTTGTTTCTACTACTGGACCCGAGTCAACTTCCGCTAAATCTGGTAAAGGAGCATCTTCTACTTTTGATACAAGACTATTGTAACCAAATAACAACCCTGCTAGAACGAGTGCACCACCTGTGTAAACTACTGGCCAAAACCATGGTTTCTTTTGTAACTGACCATTTTCCTTTTGATTTGGATTCTGGTTTTGAGAAGCTTTATTATTTTTATCCTCTCTCATTTTCATCACCTCTAGTTGCAGTGTGAACAACTAGAAGTTATTTTAAACATGCATCTATTTTTTTTATTTCAATATCTTGATAATAATAGTGTAAAATTTCAGCAGCGGTTTTCCCTTCATTTGCCATGGCCTCTGCTCCATATTGACTCATTCCTACTCCATGACCATATCCTTGAGTTTTCACGTGCACTCTTTTTGTATTAGCATTATAGACAATTGAAAAATCTGTTGATGGTATCCCAAGAAATGTTCGTACCTCTCTCCCTGTCCAGACATTATTCCCTAATTGTAGCCGCTCTACACGCCCTGAGTCATTGTAAAATAGCTGTATACGATTAAAATCACTAGCTTGCCATTGTACTGGCCATAGTTTATTCCATTGTGCTAGTGACCACTCTTGCTCTGCCTCAAATTTAGGAGAGGCTTGATCTGATATACTTGAAACACTTTGCAAATATGGTATGTTATTTCCACTATAACCGTATGCACTTTCTGTTTGTCCATTGCTTGTTGAATGGAACATAGCTGTAATTAAATTATTATTATAAAGAAGAACTTGTCCTTTCGTTTCATTAATTGCTTCGACAATTTTCTTTTCATTTCCCAGGAAATTGCTAGCCCAATTCGCTTTTCTTTGACTCTCATCATAGAAAACCTGCTTTGCTACAGTCGGTGCAATTGCTTTTTTACCGTAATTTGTCGTTTTTAACGCATAAGTTCGTGCTGCAATCGCTTGAGCCTTCAATGCCTCCTTTTTAAAAGAAACAGGCATTTCTGCCGCAACGACCCCTGTTATATATGTCTCTAAAGGGATTTTTTCCTTTTGTCCCTCCACTTCTATAAATATTTCGCAAGCTTTTTCTTCCGCTGTTGGAGGTTGCACTTCCTCCCGTCTTTCGCTAAATCCTAAAACAGGAAGCACATATAATGCTCCCATTAAACAAAGGACACCTATACTAATCATCCATTTTTTCATAAGGAATAATATGCTGTATATCATTTAGTTATGAAAAATAAAAAACCCTCTGCTTATGTAAGCAAAGGGTTTTGACACATTTTAGTTTGCAGGTAATTCAACAGAAATGTCTTCAGTTGTCACAACTTCTTCATCAGTAATACGTTCAATATTGGCACCAAGAGAAGCTAATTTACCATGGAAATCAACATATCCACGATCTAAATGGTGTAGTTTTGTAACACGTGTAATTCCTTCTGATACTAGACCTGCTAAAATCAGTGCAGCCGCAGCTCGTAAATCCGTTGCCATTACTTCAGCCCCCTGAAGCTCTACTGGCCCCTCAATAAACACAGAGCGTCCTTCTATTTTAGCACCCGCATTCATACGACGGAACTCCTCAACATGCATAAAACGATTTTCAAATACTGTTTCCGTAATGATACTCGTACCTTCCGCAGTCAACATTAACGCCATCATTTGAGATTGCATATCTGTCGGGAACCCTGGATGTGGCATTGTTTTAATATCCACAGCCTTTAATGTCTGAGGAGCACATACACGAATGCCTTCATCCAATTCTATAATCTCTACGCCCATTTCGCGCATCTTTGCAATCAAAGCCGTCATATGCTCAGGAACTGCATTTTCAATGACCACATCACCCTTAGTAATAGCTGCTGCCACCATAAATGTACCAGCCTCAATGCGGTCCGGAATAATATGATGCTCTACTCCATATAATGTATCGACTCCTTCTATACGAATCGTATTTGTACCAGCACCAATTACACGTCCGCCCATACTATTAATAAAGTTAGCAAGATCTACGATTTCAGGCTCTTTGGCAGCATTTTCAATTACAGTTGTCCCCTCTGCTAAAGATGCTGCTGTCATAATATTTTCAGTTGCCCCAACACTTGGGAAGTCTAAATATACATTTGCTCCTTTTAAACGACCCTCTGTCTTTGCCTCTACATATCCATGGCCAAATGAAATCTTCGCTCCCATTGCTTCGAAACCTTTTAAATGTAATTCAATTGGGCGAGAACCGATTGCACATCCTCCTGGTAGCGCAACACGAGCATACCCATTACGCGCAAGTAACGAGCCCATTACTAAAATTGATGCACGCATTTTACTAACATACTCAAATTGTGCTTCACTAGAAAGTTCTTTTGTTGCATCTATATATACGGCATTATCTTCAGGTATATATGTAACTGCTGCGTTTAAACTTTTAAGTACTTCGTTTATTGTAAAGACGTCTGCTAAGTTAGGGACTTCTTTAATTACATTTTCTCCCTTTGAAGCAAGTAAAGCTGCTGCAAGGATTGGTAACACTGCATTTTTTGCGCCCTCTACACGTACTTTTCCCTGTAGTTTTTGGCCGCCAGTCACTATTATTTTATCCACCCTATGTCCCTCCGAATTCAATCTATTAACCTACCGAATTTTTATTTTAATAAAGAAGTATAATGTCATAATCAGTAAACAAACAACTCTATAGTACAACTTTTTTAACGCCCATTCAAGCGTCCAAATCACTATTTTAAGGCATTATTAGATATTTTGCTATTTATTTATTGTACGCTACCACTTTTTTTTTGTGAATGACCAATAACCAGTTCACTTCTAATACATACCCAAAGATGTATGAACAAAAAACAACTTTTAGAAGTTTTTTTATACATAGTTCAAAGGGCCACATAAATGTTATTATAAAGTCCTTTGAAGTATGTAGTGATGGAGTGTAAGATTCGAATTGATAAAGTCGAATCTTTAAAACAAGTATGGAAGTTTGCCAGACCAGTTAGATATTTGTAAAAAGAAATTGGATACAGCAGAACCAATTGCAATACTTAATAAAATATAAATAAGTTGAATTTGAAAAACTCTATTCTTCTTGAATAGTTTTTCTGCCATAAAAGCCTGTAATGCGTAAAATGTAATAGCTATAAAAAACAAATGCGATAAAATGCCTAATAAGGCTTCTTGTCCTATTGCTTCATAAAGCTCCATATTTCCCCCTCCAACTGTCCTATAATTTAAGCATTTTAAAAAACGGGCAGATGCTATATCTGCCCGTTAAAAATGAATTAGATATTACCCTCATGAACGTTGATACGATTCAACGCACGTTTTAATGCTAGGTCAGCACGTTTGAAATCAATGTTGTCTTGTTTACCTTGAAGACGTCCTTCAGCACGTTTAACGGCTTCTTTTGCACGTTGAACATCAATACTTTCAGCAACTTCAGCAGAAGGCGCTAAAATTGAAATCTTTTCTGGACGAACTTCAATGAAACCACCGCTAACAGCAACAATGTCAGTAGAACCGTCTGCTTTTTTCAGCTTCACTGCACCAATTGCAAGTGGAGCAACCATCGGAATATGGCCTGCAAGAACACCGATTTCTCCTGAAGTTGTTTTAGCGATTACCATTGATACTTCAGAATCGTATACCGGGCCGTCGGGAGTGACAATATTGACTAGAACTGTCTTCATATTTTTTCCTCCTCGTCCCTAGTATTAAACCTCTACGCCCATGCTTTTCGCTTTTTCAACTACTTCATCAATTGAACCAACTAGACGGAAAGCATCTTCTGGTAGGTGATCCCATTTGCCATCAAGAATTTCCTTGAATGAACGAACAGTTTCTTTTACAGGTACATAAGAACCTTTTTGACCAGTGAATTGTTCCGCTACGTGGAAGTTTTGTGATAAGAAGAATTGAATACGACGAGCACGTTCTACTGTTTGTTTATCTTCATCAGATAATTCATCCATACCTAGAATGGCAATGATATCTTGTAATTCACGGTAACGTTGGATTGTACGTTGTACACCAGTAGCAACTGCATAGTGCTCAGCGCCTACGATTTCAGGTGATAATGCACGTGAAGTCGAAGCTAATGGGTCAACCGCAGGGTAGATACCCATTTCTGATAATTTACGCTCAAGGTTAGTAGTAGCATCTAAATGGGCGAAAGTTGTAGCTGGAGCCGGGTCAGTATAGTCATCGGCTGGTACATAGATCGCTTGGATAGAAGTTACAGATCCTTTGTTCGTAGATGTGATACGCTCTTGTAGTTTACCCATTTCTGTAGCAAGTGTTGGTTGGTAACCTACCGCAGAAGGCATACGACCTAATAGGGCAGAAACCTCAGAACCTGCTTGCGTGAAACGGAAGATATTATCGATGAATAAAAGTACGTCAGCACCTTGCTCATCACGGAAGTATTCTGCCATTGTAAGACCAGTTAAAGCTACACGCATACGTGCACCTGGTGGTTCATTCATTTGACCGAATACCATCGCTGTTTGCTTGATAACGCCTGAATCGCTCATCTCGAAGAATAAGTCGTTCCCTTCACGAGTACGCTCACCTACACCAGCGAATACAGAGATACCAGAGTGCTCTTGTGCGATGTTATTGATTAATTCTTGGATTAATACTGTTTTACCTACGCCGGCACCACCGAAGAGACCGATTTTACCACCTTTAATATATGGTGCTAATAAGTCTACTACTTTGATACCTGTTTCAAGAATTTCAACTGTAGTTGAAAGTTCTTCGAATGTTGGTGCTTCGCGGTGAATTGAATCACGACGAGCGTCAGCTGGAATCTCTTCACCTAAGTCGATTACTTCACCTAGTACGTTGAATACACGACCTAAAGTAACTTCACCAACTGGTACTGAGATAGCTTTTCCTGAGTCTGTTACTTCTGCTCCACGTTGTAAGCCATCAGTAGATGACATTGCAATTGTACGAACAGAATCATCACCTAAATGAAGCGCAACTTCTAATGCAAGAATTGTTGGTTCTTCATTAGGACGTTCAATCTTAACTGTTAGTGAGTTATAGATTGCTGGTAATTGGCCATTGTCGAATTTTACGTCAACAACTGGACCCATTACTTGAATAACATGTCCTTTATTCATTACTGTGTACCCTCCTATCGTATTCTTATACGACATTGGGAAGCTGGCCTATTCTAAGGCTGCAGCTCCACCAACGATTTCTGTAATTTCTTGTGTAATCGCCGCTTGACGCGCACGGTTATATTGCAATGAAAGGTCTGAAATAAGATCAGATGCGTTATCAGTTGCATTTTTCATAGCCGTCATACGAGAAGCATGTTCACTTGCTTTTCCATCTAATAATGCGCCATAAACTAAGCTTTCCGCGTATTGTGGAAGTAACACTTCAAGAATTGCTTCACCAGATGGCTCGAATTCGTAAGAAGCATTGCTGCTAGGAGGTGCAAGATCTGTTAATGGAAGAAGTTTTTTCTCTGTCACTTCGTTAGCAATTGCGCTGACAAAGTGATTATAGTACATATAAAGTTGATCATACGTACCGTCAATGAACATACCAACAGCATTACGAGCGATTTCTTTAATATCAGCAAATGTAGGTTGGTCTGGAAGACCTACAACATCACTGATGACATTATGATCACGTTTCACAAAGTAGTCACGCACAACACGACCTATTGCTAAAATCACGTATTCGTCTTTAGATTTATGACGCTCGTCAATTGTACGTTGTACTTGACGTAGGATACTTGAGTTATAAGCACCTGCAAGACCACGGTCAGAACCAATGACTAAGTAAGCTGTTTTCTTAACAGGACGAGCAGTTAACATTGGATGTCCACTGTCTTTTGTTCCTGAAGCGATCGCGCCTACTACGTCCTGAATTTTTTCCATGTAAGGAACGTACGCTTTAGCATTTTGCTCTGCACGACGTAACTTAGAAGAAGAAACCATCTGCATCGCTTTCGTAATTTGTTTCGTACTCTTTGTAGAATTAATACGACCTTTTATTTCGCGTAAGTTTACCACTGGTATTTCACCACCTTTTGTTTTTTAATCAAGTGACTAGCTCGAACTTATTCTGATTTAGCGAAAGTTTTTTTGAACTCCGTTAAAGCTGCTACGTAATCTGCATCAGGAGCAAGCTCTTTTGTAGTACGAACATGATCTAAAACGTTTGTGTGGTTTGAATCTAACCAGCTTAAGAATTCACTTTCAAAGCGAACGATATCTTGTACTGGAATATCATCTAAGTGACCTTTAGTTAATGCATAAAGGATTGCTACTTGCTTTTCAACTTTAAGTGGTTTGTTTAGGTCTTGTTTAAGAACTTCAACCGTACGTTTACCACGCTCAAGTTTAGCTAGTGTAATTTTATCTAAATCTGAACCAAATTGAGCAAATGATTCAAGCTCACGGAATGCAGCTAAGTCAAGACGTAGTGTACCCGCAACTTTTTTCATCGCTTTAATTTGAGCTGATCCACCTACACGTGATACAGAAAGACCGGCGTTAATCGCTGGACGTACACCTGAGTTGAATAAGTCAGATTGTAAGAATATTTGACCATCCGTAATTGAGATAACGTTAGTTGGGATGTATGCAGAGATATCCCCAGCTTGTGTCTCAACGAATGGAAGAGCTGTAATAGAACCGTTTTGATATGTTTCATTTAACTTCGCAGCACGTTCAAGTAAGCGGCTGTGTAAGTAGAAAACGTCACCAGGGTATGCTTCACGACCTGGAGGACGGCGTAGAAGAAGTGAAAGTTCACGGTAAGCTGATGCTTGTTTAGAAAGATCATCATACACGATTAATACGTGCTTACCTTGTAACATGAATTCTTCTGCCATAGAAACACCAGCAAATGGTGCTAAGAATAGTAATGGAGCTGGTTGAGAAGCCGCAGCAGTTACTACGATTGTGTAATCTAATGCACCGTGCTTACGTAAAGTTTCAACTACACCACGTACAGTTGATTCTTTTTGACCGATTGCAACATAGATACAAATCATATTTTCGCCATCTTGGTTTAAGATTGTATCGATTGCTACTGATGTTTTACCTACTTGACGGTCACCGATGATTAACTCACGTTGACCACGACCAATTGGTACTAGAGCGTCAATTGCTTTGATACCTGTTTGTAATGGTTCGTGTACTGATTTACGAGCCATTACACCGAAAGCAGGACTTTCGATTGGACGAGATTTAGTTGTGTTGATTGGACCTTGTCCATCCACTGGTTGACCAAGTGGGTTTACAACACGGCCAATTAGTTCTTCACCAACTGGTACTTCCATGATACGACCTGTACGACGAACTTCATCGCCTTCTTTGATGTCTGTGTATGGACCTAAGATTACGATACCAACGTTACCTTCTTCTAGGTTTTGAGCCATACCCATAACACCGTTAGAGAACTCAAGAAGTTCTCCAGCCATGGCGTTGTCGAGGCCATGAGCAAGAGCGATACCGTCACCAATACGGATAACTGTACCAACTTCGCTTACTTTAAGTTCAGATTCATAATTCTCAATCTGTTGTTTAATCAGACTGCTGATTTCTTCAGCCTTGATGCCCATGTATGTCACCTCTCACATTTCTTAATTATTAACCGATTAATTCACGTTTTAGGCGCTCAAGTTTGTTCGCTACTGAGCTATCGTAAATATGATTACCGATTTGAACACGAATACCACCAAGAAGTGATGGATCAATTTCGTTTGTAATGTTTAATGATTGTTTCCCTACAAGCTTCGCAAATGTTGTAGAAATATTAGCGCTTTCTTCAGCAGAAAGTGCACGAGTAGAGAATACTGTTGCATCTGCAGTACCTTGTGCCTTTGCAGCAAGCTCAGCATATGCGTTCGCAATAAGCTTCACTTCGTTTACACGTTTTTTCTCAACTAGTAGTTGAACTGTGTGTAAAACCTCTGGAGTTGCACCTGCAAAGATTTCAGCTACCATTTGTTTCTTACGTTCGATAGAGAACTTGGGAGCATTTAAAAGCGTTAAAAAATCAGGAGATTCTTGAACAATCTTTGTTAGCTCGTTTAAGTCTGCTCCAACCTCAGCAAGAATATTTTTTTGTTGCGCTAATTCAAAAAGCGCTTGAGCGTAACGTTTTGCTACAGCTGAATTACTCATCGAGCTTCCCCTGCCTTCGCAATCGTCTCTTCAATTAGAGCACGGTTGTCTGCCTCAGAAATCTCTTTGCTAAGGACTTTCGATGCTGCAAGTACAGATAATGAAACGACTTCATCACGTACAGCTGCAATAGCTTTTTCTTTTTCAGACTCAATTTCACGTAAAGCCGATTCTTTCAAGCGGTTTGCTTCATTACGAGCTGCAGTAAGAATTTCATCTTTTTGTAGTTCGCCTTGCTTCTTAGCGCCTTCAACAATCGATTGTGCTTCCGTACGAGCTTCTTTAAGAAGGCTCTTTTGTTCTTCTAAAAATTGGTGCGACTCTTTGCGCGCTTTTTCAGCTGCTTCGATTTCACTCGCTACTAACTCTTCACGTTGTTGCATGATGCCCATCAGTGGACCCCAAGCGACTTTCTTAAGTAAGAACATTAATACTAAAAAGATAGCTAATGTTGCGATGATGTCTCCGTTATTGAACTTACTAGCGCCAGCACCTAGTACAAGATAATCTAAATACACGATTGTTTCACTCCCTTCAAGAGCTTTAACTTCAACTTAATTTAATGAATTAAAAAACTACCTATTTTAAAAAGCTATATTTACACATAGCTTTTATCCGTTCCAAAATGAAGGGCGAAGTTTCATCTGGAGAATCCTGCTTCGCCACTAGTAAAATCCAGTGTTCAACTGAATTATTTATTCATTACGATGAATGCTACTACTACTGCGATGATCGGTAGGGCTTCAACTAATGCAACCCCGATGAACATTGTAGTTTGAAGAACGCCACGAGCTTCTGGCTGACGAGCGATACCTTCTACTGTTTTTGATACGATAAGACCGTTACCGATACCTGCACCAAGTGCACCTAAACCGATTGCGATTGCTGCTGCTAATAAACCTAATGAACCTGTCATTTGAAAATTTCCTCCTTGGAATTGTTTGTTTTTGTGGTTCAAGCATATGATATATGCTTTATATTAATGGTCATCGCTCACTTTATGAGCCATGTAAACCATTGTTAACATTGTGAAGATAAAGGCTTGGATAAAGCCGATGAAAATTGAGAAACCTTGCCATGCCATCATTGGAACGATTGCCCCGATGAATCCCACAGCACCTGATGATGCTAAACCTGCTAATAAGCCAAGTAAAATCTCACCCGCGTAAATGTTACCGTAAAGACGTAAACCTAACGTTAATGTATTTGCAAATTCCTCTACTAATTTAAGTGGGAACATGAAAGACATTGGTTTAAAGAATGTACCAGCATAATGCCCTGTACCCTTCATTTTAACACCATAGAAATGCGATAAAACTAAAATCATCGTTGCTAACGTCATCGTTACAGTTGGGTCAGCCGTTGGTGATTTCCACCAAAGTTCATGACCATAAACGATCGAGAATGGAAGACCTAATAAGTTAGATACTGCGATAAACATAATTAACGTAATACCGAGAATGTGGAATCGACCACCAGTTTTCCAGTCCATGTTGCTTTTGATGATATTCTTAACGAAGTCCATAATCCATTCCATGAAGTTTTGCATACCAGTTGGTTTTAGTTTTAGGCTTCTAGTTGAAATAAAGGCAATTAAAAATACGATAATTGCAGCAACTAGTAACATCATAACTGTCGATTTATTAAATGTTAAAAAACCGACTTCTAGTAACGGAGCTTCATGATTCATTGTTATTTTTCACCTCTCTTTCTAATTTAAAGCACATTAGCGGTTCCTTACATGTGACACAATTCTCTCGACAAAGAGAAAAACGTACGGAATCATTAGCCCTATGACCGTGCTAATTAAGTGAAAATAGTTTGGCAACGAAATGGCTATTGCGACTGCCGCAACACCTGATCCAAAGCGAAGTGCTGTACCAAGTGAGCCTATTTTCTTCCCTTCACTAATGGACCTGTCAAACTTCTCCATACGGCGAACTAGAATCCAAAAATTATACGTACCAAAGAATGCACCGACTGCGATGCCCGCAAATACAGTTTGAAAGGAAGTGAATCCCCAGCCTAATGCGCAGAGTGCAAGCAAAAAAAATAACGCCCTCTTCTGCACAGCAAAAATGTGATGCAAATCTAGCATTGGTTGTAATCTCCTGAATCAAATTTTCGAGTATTGAAAGCGTTTGCTGACCACCATGTGAAATCAGAAAAGAGCAGTGAAAGGCACTACTCACAGCGGAATAGTAATGGGAGAGTCATTTCAATTACAGGTGTAAATACCCAAAAAATAACTTACACCCCTTACCAACTCGGTAAAAACCGAAACGCACAAAACGTTGCAAATCGACAGTTTTATTTTGAACTGTCAATTTAGTAGAAAGTTGATATAACAAGTGTTTCAACGTCCTAATTATGAACTGAAACCCTTATCATTCTTACCCTTTGTAAGCATACAATAGGAGATATTTGAAGTCAATTGGTAATAGAGAAAAACTTCACAACCTATATACTCTTGTCAAATTGTTGACAAATTTGTGTATGAAATTTCATAGTTTCAAATGTTCTCTTTTTCTTGACTCATAGAAAAAGCTAATTTACGACATAATTATGCTCATAAATTAGCTTACCCAACTCAATAGGTACATTAGACTTATTTTTTCGAATTAAATATAGTACATTATTTAGTTTTTTGTAAAAAAACTAGCAATGCCTCTACAATTCGTTTAGATGCATGTCCATCACCATATGGATTTGATGCATGTGCCATCGCCTCATAAGCCTTTTTATCCGTTAACAATTCTTTAGCTAAAGTGTAAATAGTATCTTCTTCAGTTCCTGCTAGCTTTAGCGTTCCAGCTGCAATTCCTTCTGGGCGCTCTGTTGTGTCTCTAAGGACAAGTACTGGCTTCCCTAATGATGGTGCCTCTTCTTGGACGCCACCTGAGTCTGTTAAAATCATGTAAGAATTCGCTGCAAAGTTATGGAAATCAAATACTTCAAGTGGCTCTATTAAATGTACTCGTTCATTGTCACCTAAAATTTCATTCGCGATTTCTCTTACTGCAGGATTCATATGCACCGGATATACTACTTGAACATCATCATGCTCAGCTAAAATTCTTGTAATTGCTTTGAACATATGACGCATTGGCTCACCCAGATTTTCGCGTCGATGTGCTGTTAATAAAATCATGCGATCTTTGCCAATTTTATCTAATACGGGATGCGTGTAATGTTCACTAACAGTTGTTGCCAATGCATCAATCGCTGTATTACCTGTAACAAAAATGGTATCAGCATTCTTATTTTCATCGATAAGATTCTTTTTAGATACTTCGGTTGGCGCAAAATGTAAATCAGCCATTACACCTGTTAACTGACGATTCATTTCTTCTGGGTATGGTGAATACTTGTTCCAAGTTCGCAGTCCTGCTTCCACATGTCCAATTGCGATTTGGTTATAAAACGCCGCCAAGCTTGCAATAAAAGTCGTCGCTGTATCACCGTGTACCAATACGATATCTGGCTGAGCTTCTTTCATTACTTGATCCAAACCTTGTAATGCGTTTGTCGTCACATCAATTAATGTTTGACGATCTTTCATTATATTTAAATCATAGTTTGGTGTTATTTCAAATGTCTCTAGTACTTGATCTAGCATTTGGCGATGTTGTGCCGTTACTGTGACAATAGATTCTATTTGCTCAGGATACTTTTGTAACTCTAAAACAAGAGGAGCCATTTTAATTGCTTCTGGTCTTGTACCAAAAATCGTCATTACTTTCCATTTTTTCATCAAAACGATCTGCACCGTCCTTTTTGTTATTGTATGAAAAGGACACCACACCAGTTGAAGTCCAACATGAGGAGTACTTACCTAAACATACTATGAAACGCCCTTCAAATTTGAAGGACGCTTTCACAAATTATTAGTTTCCTAAATGAGGAAATTTCATAACACCATTTTTACTTCGTGCCGAATAGGCGGTCTCCGGCATCACCTAGACCTGGTACAATATAACCATGATCGTTTAGTTTTTCATCCAAAGCAGCAATATAAATATCTACGTCTGAATGCTCTTCTTGAATAGCTTTGACACCCTCTGGTGCAGCGATTAAGCACATGAATTTAATGTTTTTAGCTCCACGTTTTTTCAATGAGTGAATAGCTTCCACTGCTGAACCACCAGTTGCTAACATTGGATCTACGATAATAAAATCACGTTCTTCCACATCTGCTGGAAGCTTTGCGTAATATTCAACTGGTTTTAATGTTTCAGGGTCACGATAAAGACCAATATGTCCAACTTTTGCGGCTGGGATAAGCTTTAGTACACCATCTACCATACCAATTCCTGCACGTAGAATCGGTACAATTGCAAGCTTTTTACCAGAAAGTACTTTTGTTTTAGCAATCGTTACAGGTGTTTCAATTTCAATTTCTTCCACCGGCATATCACGTGTAATTTCAAATGCCATAAGTGTTGCTACTTCGTCTACTAGCTCACGAAATTCTTTTGTACCTGTATTCTTGTCGCGAATATAAGTTAATTTGTGTTGGATTAGTGGATGATCAAATACATAGACTTTGCTCAAAGGGATTCTCTCCTAACCGTTCGGATTTCATTTTTATCTCAACTAGTATAACAGAAAAAAGGAATCGCCTCAAAAATAAATTTAAGGTGACTCCTTTTATTAAATTTTCTTTGACCAAAGTAAGTTATTGATCCAGAATTGTATCTAATTGTTCTATTGCCATTGGCTTAAAATAGAAATACCCCTGTCCGACTGTACAACCTAAAGCACGGAGTATTTCAACCTGTTCTTCTGTTTCTATTCCCTCTGCAACAGAGATCATTCCTAAGTTTAATGCCAATTGAATAATTGAGCGTACAATAGCAAGCGTTGCAGGGTCCTCTAAGGCATTAATAAAGCTTCTGTCAATTTTTAATTCTGTGAATGGTAATTGTTGCAGATAGCTCAATGAAGAAAATCCTGTTCCGAAATCATCCACGGATGTTTTGAAACCATAGCTTTTTAATTCCTGAATAATTGTAAAGGCAGATTGGAAGTCTACTAACCCTATATTTTCTGTTACCTCTAATATAATATTACTTGGATCTATTTCATATTTCCTAACGAGCTTTAGCGTATCTTGAACGAAATGCGTATAGTAGAAATGATCTGGTGAAATATTGACCGCTATTTTCACTAATTTCTTCCCTACCTTTTGACGTTCTGCCAGCCACGATAGCACAATTTCTAAAACTTGAACGTCAATTTCTCTAACCTTTCCCGCACTTTCCGCTACTGGAATAAAGATGGCTGGAGACACAAAGCCCAGCTTCGGGGATACCCATCGTGCAAGTGCCTCTATACTTTGAATCTCTCCATTACGTAAATCTACTTTTGGCTGTAAATGGACTGTAATTTCTTTATTTTTGATTGCTTGGGACAAATGATTTAATACTGTCATTTGCTGTACTAGAACGTCATTTTTTTCTGTCGTAAAAATTTCTGTATGTGTACCCGGTTTATCAGTAGCAGACGAAAGCGCATTATCTGCAAACCGAATTGCATCATTAATTTTTATAGCATCATTAAAGGAAGCAATCCCTGTTTTTAACGTGATGTAAATTTGCTTTCCTCCTATTATAAAGGGCTGCCGAATCGTCTCCTTGATGCGCCTTTCATAATTATTTAAATTTTCATTAAAGGTCATCGTGGATAGAATAAGACTAGAGCTTGTAAATCTCGCAATATATTCGCGATCCCCTGGCTTGTCTTGCTCTAGACGTTTGGCGAGCTGCCTTAATAATTCATCACCAAATTCACGTCCATACAGTTCAACCACTTGATGAAATTCGCTTGGTTTCACAATTTTAATATAACCATTTTGTCCACGTTCAGCCTCTTTTTCGAGGCAATTCACAAAGCTATGACGATTAGGTAAACCTGTTGTAATGTCGGTATAGGCTAAATCCCATATTTTTCTCTGTGTTCTTGCATACGTATATGCTAAGGCAACCAGTGCACTAACTTTTCGAAACATATTTGTGAAATATGCAAGGTCACTATGTGCTTGCTGATAATATATTGAAAAAAGCCCTATTACTTGTCGCTGTTGATTGCGTATAGGTATAAATAATCCATACGCTTTGTGTGAAAAAGCAGCAAATTGTCTATGCTCATCTGGAATATGCACCTCATCCAAATTTTCAATAAAAATAGAGGTTTCTGATTGCATAACCTTCGTAAAAAAGTCGGTATTTTCACAGCATCTCGGTACATCTTTTGATCTACCATTATCCATAAAAGTCTGTAATAAATTGCTCTCCGTTTTGATGAGTACCATACTGGAAGTATTCGGCATAAAAAACTCATCCAGTCCGCGACAAATAATATGCATCTTTTGCTCAAAAGAGCTATCTCTCTCTATCGCCTTATACATATCATTTTCTAAACGCATTAAGAAATCTTCCGTATGATAATACGTAACGTCCTTCATAAGGACTAGCACATATTGCGTTACATTTGCATCGTTTCGAAATGGTAGAGCTTGAATTTCAGCCCAAAATGGGGGTTTATCGATACCTTTATGATGTAGCTTCGCTTGTACCATGATACCATTATGTATTTTTTCTTTAATCTTTTTTATGGTTGTCTTTTTTTCATCTAATAGCCATGTAAAATAATTTGTTTTTAGGATTTGTGACCTTGAAGCATTTGTAAGACTACAAAAAGATTCATTACACTCTACTATACTATGATGATTTGTTGCATCAAAAATTACGAAGCTTTCCTTAGAATTATCCCCTAAATTGAGAATACTATTTAATAAGGCATCATTATCTATATCTAACGATTTAGTGACCATCCAACCCCTCCTTCTCTATCACTTCATCCCATTTCCATTGTACATAAAATTTAATTAAATTTTCACTTTTATTAAAAAAAACTTCTTTTTTAGTACACAATCTGACCTCAGCCAACTATAATAATCCCTTTCTATCGATTATATGTAAATTTATTCAAAAATAAGAGTGTTATTATTCTTAATTAGAAAAAATATGTATTTCATTGTTCGACCTACTTTTCAAAATAAAAAACTGTGTTTAAAGTGAATTTCCCACTTTAAACACAGTTTTAGAATGATATTAAGCGTATAATGGATGTTTATCTGTTAATGCTTTTACGCGATCTTTTGCGTCCGCTTTAACTGCTTCATCTTCAGGGTTTTTAAGAACTGCTGCAATAATTGCACCCACTTCTTTCATATCTTCCTCTTTAAAGCCACGAGATGTAACAGCTGGTGTACCGATACGAATACCTGAAGTAACAAATGGAGACTCCGTATCGTAAGGGATTGTGTTTTTGTTAGTTGTAATACCCACTTCATCTAATGCATGTTCTGCTACTTTACCTGTCAGACCAAGAGATTTAACGTTTAATAGTAATAAGTGGTTATCTGTACCGCCAGATACAATTTCAACACCCTCAGCAATAAGGACTTCGGCTAAAGCTTTTGCATTCAATTTTATTTGTTTTGCATAGTCTTTAAATTCTGGTTGCAGTACTTCGCCAAATGCTACAGCTTTAGCAGCAATGACATGCATTAATGGCCCACCTTGAATTCCTGGGAATACAGACTTGTTTAATTTTTGCTCCCATTCTTTCGATGCAAGAATTAATCCGCCACGTGGTCCACGTAATGTTTTATGTGTAGTCGATGTAACAAAGTCTGCATATGGAACTGGCGATTGATGCTCACCGACAGCTACAAGACCAGCTATGTGTGCCATATCCACCATGAAGTATGCACCTACTTCATCTGCGATTTCACGGAATTTAGAGAAGTCAATTTCACGTGGGTACGCAGAAGCTCCCGCAACTATAAGTTTCGGCTTATGTTCTAATGCTTTTTGACGTACATCCTCATAATCGATAACTTGTGTGTCCTTTGTTACACCATATTCCACAAAATTATAAAGAATACCAGAGAAGTTTACAGGAGATCCATGTGTTAAGTGACCACCATGAGAAAGGTTCATACCAAGAACCGTATCGCCTGGTTCTAAAATTGTGTGGTATACAGCCATATTTGCTTGCGCACCAGAGTGTGGTTGCACGTTTGCGTATTCTGCACCAAAGATTTCTTTCACACGATCACGTGCAATATCTTCAACTACGTCTACATGTTCACAGCCACCATAGTAGCGTTTACCTGGATAACCTTCTGCGTATTTATTTGTCAGTACAGAACCTTGCGCTTCCATAACTGCTTCGGATACAAAATTTTCAGATGCAATCAATTCGATATTTGCTTGTTGACGTTTTTTTTCTGCAAGAATTCCTTCTAATACTGCTTTGTCTTGTACTGCTAATTTTTCATATGCCATGTTAGAAAAAGCCTCCTAGTATCCTTTATTATTTATATACAGCACGTTCCCCGCCAATTAGCTTTGGGCGTGTTGTTGCAATCGTCACCACTGCTTCTCCCACCATTTTCACTGATGTGCGAACTGGGACAGCTACTGCTTTCAAGTGCATACCAATTAATGTTTGTCCAATATCTATACCTGCATGTGCCTGAATGGTTTCAACAACCACAGGATTAGTAAATCGCGTATAGGCATAAGCGGACATAGAGCCACCAGCTGTACGTACTGGGACTACCGCCACTGGATCGTAGCCAAATTGTTCAGCAGTTGATGCCTCCATCGTAATAGCACGATTAATATGCTCACAGCCTTGAAACGCTAAATGTAGCTGGTGTTTCATTGCGAATTCTTGTAACGGCTCGAAAATGGCTTCTCCTATCTCCAATGCACCTGCTGTGCCAATTTTCTGACCAATCACTTCAGATGTAGAGCATCCTACGACAAAAATTGTATGAGGTCGTAATGTTACCTGCTCTTCAAATTCACTGAGTAACTGAGTCAAATGCGTTCGTATTTGTTTTACAACCATTAAGCTCAGCTCCTTCATTTATAGCCATTAAAATCATGCCATACATGACATCCTTGATGAATGTCATATATGGAATAACAATCCTTTATTGCTCAAGTTCCGTAATTTTTTCTATGCGTCGTGTATGACGACCACCTTCAAACTCAGTTTCTAGCCAAGTTTGGACAATTTCACGTGCAAGACCTGGGCCAATAACACGTTCACCCATAGCTAAAATATTAGAGTCATTATGGCATCGCGTTGCCTTTGCACTAAATACATCATGCACTAATGCACAACGAATACCTTTCACCTTATTTGCAGCAATAGACATACCAATTCCCGTGCCACAAATTAAAATACCTTTATCAAATTCTCCGTTGGCTACACCATCAGAAACTGGCTTTGCGTAATCCGGATAGTCTACTGAATCCGCAGATTGTGGACCAAAATCTTCGTAGCTAATATGAAGCTCATCTAGTAGCTGCATGATCTCACGACGTAGGTTGTTACCTCCGTGATCAGAAGAAATTGCTATTCTCACTGGGTTCCCTCTTTTCGAATTATAGTCAACCTTAGTGTACCACTTCTTTCTGAAGAATAACACGATTTTTCTTGTATTTTTATGCTGATTTCTCCTAAAAGACGAACATTTATTGTTACTTAGCTAAAAATCATTCACTTTTATATCTCTTTTTCTGTGGATATTGTGAATATCATGTTAATAAATTCGGATAATGGTCTTTTGTTGTAATATTCTATCTACTAAAGTTTTTCTCATTTTTTATTTACAGTGGACAAACTGTATCACTATTTTTTCCAAAAATAAAAAAACTGTCTATAAATCCGATTTTTCACCGCATTTATAAACAGCTTTTTGTGACTAAGCCTGTCGATCAAATTGTTGAATCACTTTATGCAAAGCTTCTGATTGCTTTTTTAAACTTTGCGCTAGGTGCTCTACTTGTTCAATGGCGTAGGCTTGTTCTTCAGCCGCACTACGAACTTCTTGTGCACCTGCTGATGTTTCCTCTGCAATTGCAGCCACTTCTTGTGATTGACGAGCAGTAGTTTCAATATTATGCATCTGCTGTTCAATTAGTGAAGATATCTCTACAATCGCTGTTGCCATTTCATGTACGTTAGACGACATACCTTCTACAGCTGTTGTTGTTTCAGATACGCGATCTGCTTCTTTCGTTGCAAATGCTACCTGTTCATTCATTTGTTTGACTACGACTTCAACATTTTGCTGCATAGATTGGATTAGAGCTGTAATCCCTTGCACAGCTTTTGCACTTTCATCTGCTAAACCACGCACTTCCTCCGCAACCACAGCGAAGCCTTTTCCATGTTCTCCAGCACGAGCCGCTTCAATAGATGCATTTAAAGCTAGTAAATTTGTTTGTGCCGCAATATCACCAACTAAGCCAATAATGCGCTCTACTTGGCCAGCATTTTCTTCTAAAGCATGAATGCTTTTTAATGCCTCATTGTTACCAGTAGCTATTTGTTGAATACTATTAACTAATGTTTCGATTGCATTTGTTGTTGTCGATAAATTATGTAAAATCTCTTTAGATTGTGATGCCGATGCTTCTGCTCTACTATTTACTTCTGTCGCAAGAGCTCGTACATCCTCAATTGCCTCAGCGGTATCTTGTACAGCTGTCGCAGATGCTTCAGCTCCTGCCGAAATATGCTTAACGGTTGAAGCAATACCTTCTGCTTTTCGAGTAGCGACTCCCGCTTCATCTGAGAGCTGAATAATCGATTGATTGGTCTGTTGAAAATTTTGGTCAATACTTTCCACCATTTGACGTAAATTTAATACCATTTGTTGAAATGCCTCTGCAACCGAACGAATCTCATCGTTTGTTTTAGGCATCTGAACATCCTGCCCAATTTTCCCCTCTGCTACTAGAGTTGCGGAATGCTCAAGTTGTTGTAAAGGTTTAATTAAGATCACGCTAAAGATGGCAGCCAATATACCTGACCATGTGATTCCTAATGCATACGTCACCACTTGAAATACTTTTCCATTAATACTTGGGAAGAAGGTCGGTTGTAAGAATTCAATAAATATAAAACTGATACTGTAAGTAATTAATGCTAGCACGCTCACAAATAACACCAATTTAAGTCGTAAACCAAATTGTTTTTTCATAGGGCTCCTCAATTCTATTGTAGTTTTTTTATTAATTGATCAACCAATTCATGTAGTTCCGCAAATGTTGCTTCGTATATTGCTCTGTTACCGCCGTAAGGATCTACTACATTCTCCAGGCTACCTTCATTTGTATACTCTTTTAATGTGAATACTTTATGATCAGTGCCTGGGAAGCTTGAGATGACAGTGTCTTTGTGAGCGGTAGTCATTGTTAGGACTAAATCTGCCCATTCCATTTCTACCATGGATAATTGTGTTGCAGAATGCTGATGAGACATTTGAGCTTCATTTAACACTTGTTGCGCATGTGCTGACATTTGGGCATTAGGCATAGCATAAATACCTGCAGAACGTACTTCTAAATTGTCTATTTGTTTATGTTTTAATATGACTTCTGCCATTGGACTGCGACAAGTATTGCCTGTACAAACAAATAATATTTTCACACTTATCACTCTCCGATTTATATTGAATTATTGCTGAATAGCTAGGATACTCATAATTATAAATATAATGCCAGCAATGATTTGAATTTTATTTCCAAAAAAGACTTGGCTCCTACGTGCAATGACTAATGACCCATAGGCACAAATCAAGGCACTCAAGCCTGCACTCATTATAAAAATGGTTTTTTCTAAGTTTAGCATACCAAAAGAAACACTAACTGAAAAGGTATCTAGGCTTGCAGTCACAGCTAAAAGTACGGGGGAAATTGTTACTTTTTCATCCCGATGAGAGAATAATAGTAAATGCATGCCCATGCAAAATAACAAAATACTCGATATCCATTGTCCCCATTCTAATAGAAAACGAACTAAATAGTTTCCTAATTCAAATCCCAACAAAGGAAAAAGCATATGCAGTGCAGCCGTCCATAGTGATAAAAATAAGCGATATCTAACATTTGGCAGCAATACATATAGACCAATAACATCAACAGACGTTAATATACCTGCAAGAATTCCCTGCAAGAATACACTCCTTCTCTCCCTAATATATTATCATTTTATGCTCGAAAATACATTATTATCATATTTGTCCACATAAGATTTTCCTTTTTATAAAGAGGATCCCTGCCTATAAAAAAAGGACAAAAGACATGTAAATTTATTAATGTCTTTTGTCACTCATTTTTATTTACAATGAATACCATTTGCCTCCTGAAGCCTTTTCAAGCCTATTCATAATAGCTGCCCCTACGCCTTCCGTCGAAGTTGTCGTAGCTAAAATAACGGTAGCTGTTGTTTTATCACATGCTCTAAGTGCATGGTATAACGAAGCACCCATGTCTTCTTTACTTCCCTCTTCACCTACTGAGAAGTAAAAATCAGCTTTAATATGTTGGAAATTTTGAGGTGCAAGAAGTGCTACTTCATGTCCTTGCTGCTGTAATTGTTGAACAGCTTCGCTTACTTCCCCATCATGGCAATTGATTAAGTATACCGGCGCATTTGGTGCATAATGTGTATATTTCATGCCTGGAGCCTTTGGTGTCTCTTCTAGTTTCTGCTCTATTTTGGTTGGTTGAATAACCGGACCAATTGTTGCTTCAAGTATCTCCTTCGTAATGCCACCCGGACGTAAAATTACTGGAGGCTCGTGTGTCACATCTAATACAGTGGATTCTAACCCAATGCCTGTGGAACCTCCATCCAAAATATAAGGTATGTACCCTCCCAAATCATCTAAAACATGGATAGCTTCTGTTGGACTCGGCTTACCACTACGATTAGCACTTGGCGCAGCAAGTGGTTTTTGAAGCTGCTGTAATAAGGCAAGTGCTACTGGGTGGTCTGGCATACGGATGCCGACAGTCGATAATCCAGCCGTTACACTTTGAGCCAGCACATTTGGTTTAGCAGGCATTACAAGCGTTAACGGTCCTGGCCAAAATAAATCGATGCATTGTTTGGCTATTTCAGAAATATGTTCTATATAGTTCGTTACTTCCTCTTTTGTACCAACATGAACAATTAAAGGGTTATCTGAAGGGCGGCCCTTCGCTTCAAATATCTTCTTCACTGCCGTATCATTTGTTGCAACAGCACCCAGCCCATAAACCGTTTCTGTCGGAAATGCTACTACCTCTCCCGCATTTAAGATATCCACAGCTTGTGTATAATTTATTTGACTATTCACATTACTGTCCACAACCTTGCAAACGGTTTCCATGTTTAAAACCTACCTTCATTTATTGATTCTTACTGAATTATCCACAAATTGTTTATAACTGCTTAAAAAATGTGCATAAGTTATCTGAATTTGTGAACAATTCATGCAAAAAGTCCTTTAATCCATTCCCAAATAAAGAATGTTACTTGCTCTTCCTCTTCTGGTTCTTCTGCTTTTACTTCTTCTTTTTCGGGCTCGCAAATGGATGGGAATATACTGCACCACCAGTTATCACCACGCGCATCACCAATTTTAACTACAATGGAGTGATACACATTTTGTGGATATAATACCGCTCCCTGTCTTTTAGGCGGAAATAAGTTATCCCCAACCACTACCTGTGTATCTATCTGTGGATAATTTTTGCTTAATTCTGTTTCAATTTGTTGCTTTAACGTTTGAATTTGCTCATTCCCTGCAACACCTGCAGATACTACTTGCATAAAATAGGGTTTTAATTCTTCAACAAGCTGCTCTTTCACATGCTGATCTTGTGCTGTATTGCTATTAGCAATTACACGAATTCTAAAATCTTTTTCTTGTTCTTGATTAGTAGCCTCTTTTGCAAAACCTACTAATGATGGAATATATAAAACACATAGCTGTAAAGCAATGGCCACTACTACTAATCTAGCAAACGCTAGAAAGATATTTTGTTTAGGTAATCTAATAATCTTGTATTCATTTAACATGTAAATCCCTCCTTGCTCAACATTGTTGGCAAGATGAAGACACTTTATACATGAATCTCACAAAAAATCATTCGCGGTTTACCATTAATATCTTTTTCTATCGAAATCGTAGCCTGTGGAAAACTATCTTGAAAGAACTTTGCTACTTTTTCACCTTGTGTATAACCGATTTCTAACCCAATTAATGCTGGTCTATTCATATACGCTGGCAATTGCTCTGCTAATTGTCGATATAAAATAAGACCATCTTCCTCAGCAAATAACGCGCTATGAGGCTCATGCTTTAATACAACATCCGACATAGCCTGCGCCTCTTCAAAAGCGATATAGGGAGGGTTCGATAAAACAATATCAAACTTCTCACCTGCGAGCGGAGCAGTTAAATCTCCCAGCCTAAAATCAATATTAGCCTCTAATCTCTGTGCATTTTTTTGTGCTGTCGCTAATGCAGCTTCAGATAAATCAGTAGCTACGACCGTTAACGTAGGACACTCCAGCTTCATTGAAATGGCAATAGCACCACTGCCTGTACCTATATCAGCTACCTTCAATGCTTGGTGTTGAAATAGTTTAGTCATACGATTGATAGTGCCAAGAATCAGTTCTTCCGTTTCCGGTCGAGGAATTAATACTGATTCATCGACGATAAATGAACGACCATAAAACTCCTCACTTCCCACACAATACTGAACTGGGCGACCATTGACATGTTCCTCTATAAGGGCTTTAAATTTTACTTGCTGTGCTTCTGTTAATTTATCCTGTAAATGTAGCATAACCTCTGAATAGCTTGTACCAAGTATATGCTGCATAACAATACGTGCCGCAGTTTGCTCCCGACCATTATCCACTAAAAAAGAAGAAGCCCACTCAAGGGCCTCCATCACATTTTTATAAGTCATCATTTAAACGCTCTAGCTTCGATGCTTGTTCTTCTAAAATAAGCGTATCGATAATTTCGTCCAATCTACCCTCGACGATTTGATCTAGCTTTTGAATTGTTAACCCAATACGGTGGTCTGTTACACGGTTTTGTGGATAATTGTATGTGCGAATTCGCTCAGAGCGATCACCAGAACCCACAGCAGACTTACGTGTGGCATCGATCTCTTTTTGTGCCTCTTGCATATACATATCTGCTACACGAGCGCGTAAAATTTTCATTGCCTTTTCACGGTTTTTAATTTGCGAACGCTCATCCTGCATGGAAACTACAACACCTGTTGGTAAATGGGTCATACGGACCGCAGACATCGTTGTATTTACGGATTGACCACCTGCACCTGAAGATGCGAATGTGTCTACACGAATGTCTTTTTCATGAATTTCAACGTCTACTTCCTCTACCTCAGGTAAACAGGCTACTGTTGCTGTAGATGTATGGATACGTCCTTGTGATTCGGTAGCTGGTACACGTTGTACACGGTGGGCACCATTTTCAAATTTGAACTTTGAATAAGCACCTTGTCCGTTAATCATAAAGATTACTTCTTTATAGCCGCCCATCGGGTTTGGAGTGGCTTCCATAATATCAATTTTCCAGCCTTGTGTTTCTGCATAACGAGAATACATGCGGAATAAATCACCCGCAAAAATATTTGCCTCATCTCCGCCAGCTGCTCCACGAATTTCCATAATAACGTTCTTATTATCATTAGGATCTTTGGGAATTAATAAAATACGTAAACGTTCTTCAAGTTCTTCCTGCTGAGCTTTTAATAGGTTAAATTCTTCCTTTACCATTTCATGCATATCAGGATCTTTTTCGCTATCTAACATTTCACGTGTATCTACTAATTGCTCTTTGACATTTTTATATTCACGATACGTATCCACAGTTTCTTGGATATCTGATTGTTCCTTCGAATATTCACGTAATTTCTTACTGTCATTAACAATATCTGGGTCGCTTAAAAGCTCTGTCAGCCTTTCATAGCGATCCTCCACTGCTTGTAATCGATCAAACATGGATTTCACCTCAATTTAGTTTCTTAAATTGCTCCTATTTTTCAAGAGCTCTCCATTAAAATTACGCTAATGCATAATGGTTATTTACAATGTTTATGTCCACTACTTAGTATAAAAAACTTTTCGCATCTACGCCACTTTTTCTTAGTCCTCCATTATAGCGAAGGATGAGCATGACATTTTCGACATACAGGATAATAGGAATCGTTTCCACCAATTTGAATTTGATCTCCCGTATATACAGGCTGTCCATTTCCATCTACTCGTAAATTCATCGTTGCTTTTTTATGACAGAACCAACAAATGGTTTTCATTTCTTCAATTTTATCTGCATATGTAAGCATGTATTGGCTGCCTTCGAACAGCTCATTTTGAAAATCATTTTTTAAGCCAAAGCCCATAACTGGAATATCTAATTCATCCACAATGTTAGCTAGTTGTAAAACATGAGCTTTTTTTAAAAATTGAACTTCATCCACAAGTACACAGTATGGTTTAACCGCATTGTTTTGCACAAGCTCAAAAATATTTGTATCTTCATAAACAGGAATGGCTTGCTGTCTTAAACCTACTCGACTAGAAACAAAGCCAACCTCATCACGTGTATCTAAACCTGATGTAAACATCATTACAGGTTTCTGCTGTTCTTCGTAATTATGGGCAACTTTTAAAATCTCTATTGATTTTCCACTATTCATTGCACCATGTTTAAAATATAGCTGCGCCATACTGTCTTCTCCCTTTCTTTTGGTCGATCTGTATTTTGAAAAGACTTGCATCAACGTGTCATATTTACTGAAAAAAATACCTGCCAAGCACATGCTTGGCAGGTATTAAACTAACATTAGTTTTTAAGACCGTATTTTTTGTTGAAACGATCCACGCGACCATCAGTAGACGCGAATTTTTGACGGCCAGTATAGAATGGGTGACATTCGTTGCAGAACTCGACAACGATGTTTTCTTTTACTGAACCAGTTTTGAAAGTGTTCCCACAAGAGCAAGTTACTGTTGCTTCTTTGTAGTCTGGATGAATTCCTTGTTTCATATTCGTTTTCTCCTCTCGCCCTGAACCATCTGGAACAGAGTATTATCGAACTGTACCTTACATAGCCCGAATATGAGTGAAACCATCAGCTATATATGTACACGTTGCATACCTAAGAAGTATAGCATAGTCGTTTTATTATTTTCAAGAAAAAAATATCAAAAGAAAGATATCCATCGTTTTTATCCTCGAACTTCTCGATAATCATTGTCTTGTAACCCTATTTTTTCATTTCGCTCTTTGAATCGGATATTATGAGAAGACACATAAGCAACCTTTGGTGCATCAGGTTCTATTAATAGCTTTGCACTATTTAACGCTAATATTCCATCTGTAAAGGCACCTGCTATTAACCTAACTTTACTTGGATGATCAATAAAATCACCTGCACCATAGATTCCTTCTATATTAGTTTCCCTCTTTTCATTGACGAGTGCCACACCATCTTTAATATGTAATCCCCATTCTTCTAGTGCACCATAATCACATTTTAAGCCATGGTTCACAATAACGGCATCTACTTCAACTCGCTCTATCTCATTCGTCTCTTTATTCATAATCGATACAGACTGTATTAAATCCCCATCACTATGTAATTGCACTACTTCAAATGGTGTTTTTACACATACGGAGGATTCCTTCATCCGTAAAACGTTCTTTTCATGACCACCAAAGTCCTCACGACGATGAACGATCGTCACACTTGCTGCAATCGGCTCTAACTCATTCGCCCAATCGACAGCTGAATTACCACCACCTGAAATTAAGACATGTTTATTCCGAAAAATCTCTAATTCCTGTACAGTGTAGTGTAAATTAGTTACTTCATAGCGATCTGCTCCTTCTATTTCAAGCTTTTGCATCGTCAGAACGCCATAACCAACCGCCAAAATCACTGTTTTGGAAAAATGCTTTTCACCCGTTGAGGACGTTAAAATAAATGTTCCATCTGGTTGCTTTTCTAATCCTTCCACCTTTTGATTTAATATAATTGTTGGATCGAAGGTTTGGGCTTGTTCAACAAGCTGTTTGATGAGCTGTCCACCTAAAATAGGGGTAACTCCACCAACGTCCCAAATCATTTTTTCGGGATAAATTAACATACGACCACCAAGCTGAGAGCTATACTCGATAATTTTCGTTTTTAAATCTCGCATCCCACTATAAAAGGCTGTATAGAGACCTGCTGGGCCACCGCCAACAATCGTTACATCATAGAGTTCGTTCTCCATTTTTACATTCCATCCCCTTCATCTTAATTCCGTCAATAATTACTTGCACTCGGCTCATACACTTTTATTGTTCACCAAGGTACCTTCACTATTTATTCCTTTAATCGTGCTAATAAATACAAGAAATAAGGAGCGCCTATAACGGCTACTACAATCCCTGCAGGAATTTCTGAAGGCTCGAGAATAGAACGACCTATCGTATCAGCCATTAATACGAGGAAACCACCCAATAATGCCGCCGCAGGAAGTAGAAATTGATGCTTTGCTCCAACCAGCTGGCGAGCCAAATGTGGGGCAATAAGCCCTACAAAGCCAATACCACCACTTACAGAAACACTAGCTCCTGCTAAACCAACAGCTGCCGCTAATAGCCAACGGCGCTCTCTTTCAATCGAGGCACCTAATCCAACAGCTGTTAATTCGCCTAAATTTAAAATGTTTAATACCCGCGATTTCGCATAAACAAATGGTAATAAGATCACTAGCCATGGGAGCAGCGAGAGAACAAATCTCCAATTTGAACCCCAAATGCTCCCCGCCAGCCATGTAGCCACAAATTGATAATTTTCAGGTGATAGCCGTAGTGTTAGCACAATCATTGCCGAGCTAATTCCGGCTGCTATAGCCACCCCTGTTAAAATTAAGCGCATCGGTGTAATACCTTCGTGTCGTTTATAAGAAAGTGAATAAATTAGGACTGCTGTTAAGCCTGCTCCGACAAAGGCAAGTACAGGGAGTAAATAAACAGGTGCTGCCTTCGTTGTTGGAAAAAATGAAATATACAGCATAACTGCAAGACCAGCACCAGCATTAATCCCTAAAATACCTGGGTCTGCTAAAGCATTTTTGGAAACGCCTTGTAAAATTGCCCCTGAAATAGCTAAGCCCATTCCCACTAATACAGCAATCACAATTCGTGGAAGCCTAAATTCAAATAAGATTAATTGTTGTTGTGCATCTCCTTGTCCAAAAAGAGTCTTAAAAACCTCCAACGGCGTTAGCTTAATCACCCCAGTATTCATACTAATCACAAAGGTAACGAAGATTAAAACAAGCAATGTAGCAATGATGATAAAATTTTTCTTTCTTGTTTTCTGCTGACTTGGTGTTAAGTAGCTGTTACTCATAACTCTTTCCCTCCTTTACGCGCTAAATAAAGGAAGAAGGGTACACCAATAAAGGCAATTAAAGCACCAATCGGCGTTTCATAAGGTGGATTGATAATGCGTGCTACTAAATCAGCTAACACAACAAGCAATGCTCCATATACTAAAGAACATGTGATAATCCAGCGATAATCATGACCCACTATGTATCTCGTTAAATGAGGAACTATTAAGCCTACAAAACCAACTGCTCCAACAACAGAAACTGCTGCACCTGCTAAAATTAACACAATAATCATGCCCCATATTTTCACAACAGCCGTTCTTTGACCAAGTCCAACAGCAATTTCTTCCCCTAAGCTCAGTACAGTGATTGACCGTGATAAGATAAGAGCTCCTATCATCGCAATAAGAATCCAAGGTGATAGTATTTGTAGATGGCTCCATTTTGTTCCCGAGACACCACCTGCATACCAAAAGGCCAGGTCTTGACCAATACGGTAATAAAGGGCAATTCCTTCTCCTAGCGCTCCAAGCAATGCACTAACAGCCGCACCTGCTAAAACAAGTCGCATTGGTGTTAAGCCACCTTTAGACAGTGACCCAATACCATAAACAATGGCCACCCCAAGACCTGCTCCTATAAAGGACCATAAAATTAAAAATATATATGGCATACCAGGGAAAAAGGCAAAGCACACGGCCAACATAAATGCGGCTCCTGAGTTCAAGCCTAACAATCCTGAATCTGCTAATGGGTTACGTGTCATACCTTGCATAATCGCCCCGGCTACTGCAAAGCTTGCTCCTACTAGAGCAGCCCCAAGTACTCGTGGTAAGCGAATATCATGAATAATTTGATGTGTCGTTAATTCCGGTGAAAAATGGGTAACTGCTGTCCAAACAGTACTTAGTGAAATATCTGCTGCACCAAAAGAAATCGATAAGCCAATAGCTAAAATTAATCCAATTACTCCTACAATTAAAGCCACTACTCCACGGATCGGATGAGATCGTTTCTGTAGCTCCTCTAAATCGTTGAGCTCTCCTACTCCTGTCGACGTAGTCATTCTATTTCCTCCTTATAAACTTCCCAATACACATACGGACTAGATTTTATTTCTTCATATCGTATAGCTGATAGGATAGGCAGATTGGATTATTACTATATGGACAAACAGCCATTTCAGCATCAATATTAAAAACGCTTTGTAAATTTTCCTTTGTCATTACTTTTTCTGGACTTCCATCTACCATTAAATTCCCGTCTCTCATGGCCATGATAAAGTGGGAGAATCGTGACGCATGATTCAAATCATGTAATACCATGATTATTGTTCGACCTTCTTCTTTATTTAACTTCTGTAGCAGCAATAAAATATCTAGCTGATGGGCTAAATCTAAATATGTGGTTGGTTCATCCAGTACTAGAATATCGGTGCCTTGTGCTAAAGCCATGGCAATCCACACCCTTTGGCGTTGGCCACCCGACAATGCTTCAATTGGTCGATCACTAAAATCCCTTAATCCTGTCACATCAATAGCCCAATGGATATACTCATAGTCTTCCTTGCGTAATGTGCCAAATCCGACTTGATGAGGGAAGCGACCATATGATACCAACTCAAATACAGTTAAGCCTCCTGGAGCTGTTGCCGTTTGAGGCAAAATAGCCATTCTTTTGGCAACTTCCTTGGTCTTTAATTGATGGATGGCTTTACCATCTAAATAGACAGCTCCATTTTGGGTATGAAGTACACGAGCCACGGCCTTTAATAAAGTAGATTTCCCACAACCATTCGGTCCAATAATTGTGGAGATTTGCCCTTTTGGAATTTCCACACTTAAATCATTGACAATGAGCGTCGAGGAATAACCAATCGCCACACGATCTATTTCTAGTACTGACATAATTAACTTCCTTTCATTGTTGAGAGTAGCTTATAACTAACCTTATATTTGTAGACCAAATTGAGCTGTATACAAGCCATAATAAGCATGTTTTCGTTCCATTAATTGCTCATGTGTTCCTTCTTCAATAATGCCCTTTTTCGATACAACAACAATTCTATCTGCATCTTTGATCGTTGCTAATCGATGGGCAATTACCAACGTCGTACGACCAATGGAAAGCTCGTTTAATGCTTGTTGAATAGCTTGTTCGGTTTCAGTGTCCAATGCCGATGTTGCTTCATCAAGTATGAGTATCTTTGGGTTTTTCAGGAAAATTCGCGCAATGGATAATCTTTGCTTTTGACCACCAGATAACTTCACACCCCGCTCACCAATTAATGTATCCATACCCTCTGGGAGCGCCTTAATGACATCAGTCAGCTGTGCGCGCTGTGCGGCATACCAAATATCTTCTTCACTGGCATTCAAATTACCGTATGCGATATTATCACGAATAGTGCCATCAAATAAAAAGACATCTTGTTGAACAATCCCAATATGGCCACGCAATGATTGCAATTTGAAATCGCGTATATCCACACCATCAATTTTAATGGAGCCTTCATTGACATCATAAAAACGGGGAAGCAAACTGCAAATAGTAGATTTCCCTGCCCCAGATGGACCTACAAGGGCAACAGTCTCACCGGAACGAACCGTTAAATTAATTTGATGTAAAGCACGATTTGTATCCGAGTAGCCAAACGATACATCTGTGAACGTAATTTCTCCGTCAATTTCATCGATGTCCTTCGCTCCTGGTCGATCCGCTATCTCAGGCTCTGTTTCAAGGAATTCAATATAACGTCTAAATCCTGCCATCCCTTTTGGATAGCTTTCTATAAACATATTGATTTTATTAATAGGGCCTAGCAGAATCCCGGAAAGTAAAATAAATGCGATAAAGTCCCCATTTGATAGATCACCATTTAACACAAAATAAGCACCAACAAATAATGTAAATAATGATAATATCTTTGTCAGAATACCTGAAATTGCTTCATTCCAAGCCATAACCTTATAAGAGAACAACTTGGTCATTCGGAATCTTTCATTATTCACTTTAAAGCGTTTAATTTCATGATCCTCATTTGTAAAAGCCTGTACAACGCGAATACCGCTGACATTGTTTTCAACACGTGCATTAAAGTCAGCAATATCACCAAACATTTGACGGAATGCTTTGGACATTAACTTTCCGAAAATAATTGTCAAAACTAGGATGATCGGCACAAGTAGGAAAATAAGTATTGTAAAGGTTGGATCTATGTAAAACATGACACCAAATGTCCCTATAATGGTCATAGCAGCAATAAAAATATCTTCTGGACCATGGTGAGCAAGCTCACCGATATCCATTAAATCGTTTGTTAATCGGGAAACAAGATGCCCCGTTTTATTATTATCAAAGTATCTGAAGGAAAGTTTTTGTACATGGCTAAAGGATTCCTTTCTCATATCCGTTTCAATATTAATCCCTAGCATATGCCCCCAGTAGGAAACGATGAAATGGAGAATGGAGTTAAAGATATATAAAGCAAAAAGCAATGAACTCGCCATAATAATCCACTTTAGCTCGCCATCTGGCAAAATATCATCAATTACTTTATTTAAAACAATTGGAAACGCTAATTCAATTAATGCTACTAAAATGGCGCAGCTAAAATCTAAAATAAATAAGCGTTTATACGGTTTGTAATATGAGAAAAATCGCTGTAATAACATGGTTGGTAGCCTCCTATTGCAATATCAATCTTCATATCTACTATCTATTTATTTTTGTTGAGCCTTCGTGAATTCTACTATTTTGTCAGCTAGCTCTTCAGCTTGATGGAGACCCGAAAGTGGATCTGAGGCAAAATAATATTCCGATGGAAGCTCTATGATTTGATTATTTTTTACGACATCTAAGTTTGTCCAAGTGCCTGGCAACTTCCCATCTTTGTTAAAGAAGTTAATCATGAAGTTATAGTCACCTACATAATCACCTACTACCTCATAGGAGATCTCATAACGTCCACCACTCGCCTCTTTTGCATCAAATAACTCCTGCACTTTTTCTTGTGGTTTCATGCCCAAAATTTGATAGAGTGCTCTACCACCCGATACACTTGAATTTCCAACAATAGTTGCATTTTTTTCAAACATTTCGTAAATAGTAAATGTTGCTCCGTCTGGAATTACATCATTAATTTTTACCTTAGCTTGGGCTAAACGTTCTTCAAACTCATCCATAAAGATTTCTGCTTCTTTTTGTCTTCCTAAATAATTCCCCATTGCCTCAATTTCCTCTCTAGCTGATGAATGAGCATCCTCAGCAAAAACAATTGTAGGTGCAATTTTCTCATACTTGCCTACATCTTCTGGATTCCATGTAATAATTAAATCCGGCTTTAGCTCTAGAATTTTTTCCAATGATACCTTACCATCAGTACCAATATTGGTAATTTCCCCATCCTTGTAGTGTTGTTTTAGAAATGCTGCATAATCGAGGTTAGCTGTTACGCCTCCTACTGGTACAATATCTAACGCTAAAATTTGTCCTAGATACCAGTCTGTGATGACTCTTTTTGCTCTTACTGGAATTTCTACTTCACGACCACTGTCATCTGTCACCATTCTCGTCTCTATAGTATCTGAAATAGTGTGGTCTACTTTTGTTGAGACCGAATTTTCATTACATGCAGCTAATAAAACAAACAGGCTCAGAAAAAAAGGCAGTTTTATATGTTGAATCATCTTTTGCATCATCATCTCATTTTCTCCAATCTCAAATCGGTGTGCTTGCGCGAGCTGATTTTCATTGTATTGAAAATGATTCTCATTTGTAATGGCCATTTCAGACATAAATGATGCATATTTCAGCCTAAAATTACTTGGTGCCATATTTGTAGCCTTTTTAAAGGCACGACTAAAATAGTATTCATCTTCATAGCCAAGTGAAATAGCAATTTCCTTTATACCAAATTGATTTTCTAACAAATATTGTTTTGCCTGCTCAATTCTCAATTGCTGTAAATAAATTTGTGGTCCTACCCCATAGCGTGCTTTAAAAATTCGTAATAAATGTCGTGTACTAATATGGAGCGTATCTGCCAGTGATTGTATAGATAATGGTTGGTGAAGATGCTGATGAATATACAGCCGTGCTACTTCTGCCTTATCCATTTCATGTGGGTTGCCCTGCCCATCTGCTAATTCCTGAAACATACGATAAACAAATTCATACAAAGAAGCTTTGACTGAAAAATGATCTTGAATAGAGCCAGATATCCATTTGCTATACATATCTTGAAGAATGTTATGAATGGCTATTGGATTAGCAGGCACACAAGAGAAATTTATTTGAAAAGGTTGATATTGCATCTGTAAATGCTGCATAAAGGCATCTTTATAGATGACATCTCCTTCATAACGTATGAGGAAGTAGCTAACACTATGCTGTGCATTAATCTGCAAACACTGAGATTTACCAATGTGAAAAATACTGAAACGCTGTACATAATAAGGCTGCTCATCAATGACAATTTGCGCCTCGCCTGCTGTAATGATAAGAAACGAACTATTAGTTAATACCTTTGAAACTTGAACTTTTGATTTATTTATGTAGTTAATATGCTTCATTTGAACATAGGCATTTTGCCAAAGCAGCATATAGGCATCATAATTCATCCGAATCTCCTTCAAAAAGATATTTATTAATTTCATTATATTGATAATGATTATCAATTTCAATAAACATTTTTTCATTCAAACATATACAAAAAAAAATCACCATTGACAATTATTTGTCAATGGTGATGGCAGTTCTATAATAAACCTTTACCTTTTGTTGCTTTTTTCATATCTTCGTTCAGTTTTTCAAAAAATTCTTCATTAGATTTTGTTGTACGAAGTTTTTTCAAGAAGCGTTCCGCAAAATCAGGCGCGTCTGAAAATGTTTTACGAATTGCCCATAGTTTTTCAAGTTGTTCAGGCTCAAGCAATAACTCTTCCTTACGTGTACCTGAACGGCGAATATCAAGCGCAGGGAAAATTCGGCGCTCTGCCAACTGGCGATCTAGATGAAGCTCTAAATTACCTGTCCCCTTAAATTCCTCGTAAATAACCTCATCCATACGTGAACCAGTATCTACTAAAGCAGTCGCTAATATCGTTAAGCTACCGCCTTCTTCAATATTTCGAGCCGATCCGAAGAAACGCTTAGGTCTATGGAAGGCAGCAGGGTCAATCCCCCCTGAAAGCGTGCGTCCACTTGGAGGAATAACTAGGTTAAATGCACGTGCCAAACGTGTGATAGAATCCATTAAAATAATGACATCACGTTTATGTTCCACTAAACGGCGTGCACGTTCTAAAACGATTTCTGCTACTTTGACATGATTCTCTGGAACTTCATCAAACGTTGAGCTAACAACATCTGCATTTACAGATCGCTCAATATCCGTTACTTCTTCAGGACGTTCATCTATCAGTAAGACAATTAACTCTGCTTCTGGATGATTTGTCGTAATAGCGTTTGCAATTTCTTTTAATAAAGATGTTTTCCCCGCTTTCGGCGGAGCTACGATTAATCCACGCTGACCAAAACCTACAGGCGCCACTAAATCCATAATACGTGTTGATAAATTACGCTGAGTTGTTTCCAGTTTAATTTGTCTGTTTGGATATAACGGTGTTAGAGCAGGGAAATGCACACGTTCCTTTGCAACTTCAGGATCCTCGCCATTGACGGCATCTACTTGTAATAAGCCGTAATAACGTTCATTTTCTTTAGGTGGTCGCACCTTCCCAGATACCTTGTCCCCATTACGAAGATCAAAGCGACGTATTTGAGATGCAGAAATATAAATATCTTCTTTACTTGGAGAGTAGTTTATTGGTCGAAGGAAGCCAAAGCCCTCTTGCGAAACAATTTCAAGTACGCCTTCCATAAAGAAATAGCCTTCTTGCTCTGAACGCGTTTTCAAAATAGCAAATATTAATTCTTTTTTCGTTAGCTTGCTATAATATGAAATTTTATATTGGCGTGCAAGAGCGTAAAGCTCTTTTAACGTCATGTTTTCTAATTGAGCGATTGTCAATGCAGACATATGCACAACTCCAGTCTTTTTCAAAATATAATACAATTATTGGGGTTATCATCGAAGATTTTTTACGAACGAATAGCTCTGTTCATAGTATACGGTTACCTCTATAGGTCAATAACAAATCCACCATATAATATAACATTGCCTTACAAACTACGGGATGGTTTATTTTAAGAAGAAGGTACCTAGCACAATAAATGTACTAGGTATATTTTAGAAGATAATATCATTAATATCTAGGTTTTTTCTCAAGTGCGTGACGGCCTTCTACAAAGCGAACCGTACCAGACTTAGCACGCATAACTACCGAGTGCGTTAATGCGTAAGCACCTTTATATTGAACACCCTTTAAAAGCTCACAATCTGTCACAGCTGTTGCAGCAAAAATAGCGTCGTCACCTTTTACTAGATCGTCTAAATAAAGAACTTTATCCACATCTACACCCATTTTATTGCAGCGTTCTAATTGCTCCTCATCTTCGGGTACTAATTTTGCTTGGAAGTCTCCACCCAGGCATTTTAAGGCTACAGCCGAAATAACACCCTCTGGTGCGCCGCCTGTTCCAAACATAATATCAATACCTGTTTCATCAAAGGCAGTATTAATTGCTGCACCAACATCGCCATCTTGAATAAACTTAATACGTGCACCAGCCTCGCGAATTTCATCAACAATTGCTTGGTGACGTGGTCGATCTAATAGAGTAGCAACGACATCTGAAATATCTTTATTTTTTGCTTTTGCTACTTGTAATAAGTTATAAGTGACAGAAGCATTGATATCTACTTTACCAGCCGCTTCTGGCCCTACAGCAATTTTCTCCATGTACATATCTGGTGCATTTAACAGATTACCTTTATCTGCAATTGCAAGGACTGTCATGGCACCATTCGTACCTTTTGCTACAATATTTGTACCTTCTAATGGATCCACAGCAATATCTACTTTTGGACCACCACTTCGTAAGCCAAGTTCTTCACCAATATAAAGCATTGGTGCTTCATCCATTTCACCTTCACCAATTACTACTGTAGCATGCATTGGAATTGTATCGAACATTTTGCGCATCGCTGTTGTTGCTGCATCATCTGCCTCAATTTTTAAACCGCGTCCCATCCATTTCCCGGATGCAATTGCTGCTGCTTCTGTTACTCGTACTACTTCCATCGATAAACTACGTTCCATTGTTGCTTTGCCTCCCGTTATCGGCCGTTTTTCATACCGAAACATTCAAATTACCTCTATTGTAACATAATTGAGTGAAAACTTTTAGCTCTCATTATTCCTTTGTCTCAGCTACGCGTGCCAGGATTGTTTCACGTCGAATATCAGCGCCTAAATCACGTAATTTCTCAATAAGTGAGCTATAGCCACGTTCGATATGATAGATATCTTGCACTTCCGTTTCGCCTTCAGCTAATAGACCAGCTAAAACTAAAGCTGCACCTGCGCGTAGATCTGTAGCTGTTACTGTTGAGCCGTGTAGTCTACTTGGCCCTTTAATAATGGCCGTATTGCCTTCTACACGAGCATCAGCATTCATACGACGAAGCTCATCAATATGTTTAAATCGAGCTGTATAAATAGTATCTGTTACTTTTGAGGAACCGAATGCCTGTGACATTAACACAGCAAGTGGTTGCTGAATATCGGTTGGGAAACCAGGATACACCAATGTTTTTACATCAACAGCTTGCAAAGTGGAAAGGTCTGTTTTTGGTACATAAATACTTTCTTCACCAATTTCAATCTTCACACCCATTTCACGAAGCTTCGCGATAATTGCTTCTAAATGCAGTGGAATTACATTATCAATTGTAATACCATCACCTACGGCTGTGGCCATTATCATAAATGTCGCCGCTTCAATGCGATCTGGTATAATCGTATGCTCTGTACCATGTAGTTCTTCTACCCCTTCAATACGGATGACACTTGTACCTGCCCCTTTAATATTGGCCCCCATATTTGTTAGTAGTGTTGCTACATCAATAATTTCAGGTTCCTTCGCTGCATTTTCTATAACGGTACGACCCTTCGCAAGGACAGCAGCTAACATGATGTTAATCGTTGCACCGACACTTGCGACATCTAAATAAATTTTAGCCCCAATCAACTCATCTGCACGTAAATAAATTGCGCCATGTTCATTCGTAATTTTAGCGCCTAATGCTTCAAAGCCCTTTATATGTTGATCAATTGGTCGAGGACCCAAGAAACAGCCACCAGGTAAACCAATGACAGCTTTCTTGAAACGCCCTAGCATGGCCCCCATTAAATAATAAGAGGCACGTAACTTTTTAACATTGCCGTTTGGTAATGGTAATGCAATCATGTCTGTAGGATCGATTGTCATCTTCCCATCCTCAAACGATACTTCCCCACCAATTTCCTCTAATAAAGCCTTTAACGTCCATGCATCTGAAATTTCTGGTATCCCTCCAATAGTCACTGGAGAGTTCGCCAAAATTGATGCAGGAATTAAGGCGACTGCACTATTTTTTGCACCACTAACTTTAATTGTACCTTGTAGACGATTTTCGCCAGTAATTTTATAAACATCCATTTTGCGTTCTCCCTCATGATTGGAAAGTAGTATTTTTTGCAATTGGCTCACTGTATATTCTTATTATTCGCCTTTTCTCTTATTCCAATCCGCTAAAAATCCTTCAATTCCTTTTTCCGTTAATGGATGGTGGAAAAGTTGTTTTAAAACTTTAAATGGAGTTGTTGAAATATGCGCGCCAGCTAAAGCTGCAGCCGTAACGTGCTGAGGGTGACGAACAGAGGCAGCAATAATTTGTGTATCAATATTATGAATTGTAAACATGTCAGCAATTGTTTCAATTAGCTCTACACCATTTTGACCAATGTCATCTAAACGGCCGATAAATGGTGATACATATGTAGCACCTGCACGCGCAGCCATTAATGCTTGGTTTGCACTAAAAATTAATGTTACGTTTGTTTTAATTCCTTTGTTTGCAAAGAAACGACAAGCTTCTAATCCCGCTGGAGTCATTGGTAGTTTCACTGTAATGTTAGGAGCAATAGCAGCTAATTCCAAGCCCTCTTTAATCATTCCTTCTGCATCCAATGCAATAACTTCTCCGCTTACCGAGCCATCGACAAGCTCAGCAATTTCACGAAGACGATCATGGAAAGAAACATTTTCTTCTTTAGCCACTAATGATGGGTTTGTTGTAACTCCTGATAAAATCCCCCATGCATGTGCCTCTTTAATCTCTTCAAAATTTGCTGTATCAATAAAAAATTTCATATTATTTCCTCCTGATCATTTTTCTTATATTATTAAATATTTTTCCAAAATTTCTTTATTTCAAAAACAAGAGAAGGTCGATTGAAAGCATCAACACTTCTCTTATTATGTGTATTTATCTATGCTTTTGTAACATATTAAATGCAAAAATTATGCTTTTTGTGCACTACCAAATTCGCGAATTTTACCAATAACCGTTGCTTTAATTGCTTCTCTTGCAGGACCAAGGAATTTACGAGGATCGTAAACAACTTTGTCATTGTCAAGAATCTCACGGATTGCTTTTGTTGCTTCAATTTGATTTTCAGTATTAACGTTAATTTTTGCTGTACCTAATGAAATAGAACGTTGGATATCTTTTGTTGGAATACCTGTACCACCATGTAATACTAACGGAAGATCTGCCAATTTAGAGATTTCTTCCATTTCCTTGAAGCCTAGATTTGGTTCTCCTTTGTAAGGACCATGTACTGAGCCGAGTGCTGGCGCTAAGCAGTCGATGTCTGTAAGCTCAACCATTTTACGGCATTCTTCAGGGTTAGCATAAATAATACCGCCGATTACGCCATCTTCATCTCCACCAACTGTTCCTAATTCCGCTTCTACAGAAACGCCTTTAGCATGTGCATATTCTACTACTTCTGAAGTAATTTTCACATTTTCCTCAAATGGATGGTGTGAAGCATCAATCATCACAGAAGTAAAGCCTGCATCAATTGCCTCTTTACATTTTGCAAAGCTAGAACCATGGTCAAGATGAATGGCTACTGGAACTGTAGTACCGTAGGATTCCATTAAACCCTTTACCATGTGAACAACAGAAATAAATCCGCCCATGTATTTCCCTGCACCTTCAGATACACCAAGAATCACTGGAGATTTTTCTTCTTCAGCTGCTTGTAAAATTGCTTGTGTCCACTCAAGGTTGTTAATGTTGAATTGACCAACAGCATAACCCTCTGCTTTTGCTTTAATTAACATCTCTTTCATAGATACTAATGCCATACTAAAAATCCTCCTCTTAGGACTATTCTTTCTACATAAATATGCTCCTCAATCATAGCAAAAATAATAGCCCCTGAAAAGCAGGGGCTATTATTTTCTACACGAAAGCGTAGTGCAACGTAGCGGCAGTGTCGACAAAGTGCAGTGCAACGTAACGACGGCGCTTGAACCTGAAAAGCAGGGGCTATTATTTTCTACACGAAAGCGCAGTGCAACGTAGCGGCAGTGTCGACAAAGTGCAGTGCAACGTAACGACGGCGCTTGAACCTGAAAAGCAGGGGCTATTATTTTCTACATGAAAGCGCAGTCCAACAAAGCGGAAGTGTACACCAATGTGTAGGTAACTAAACCACAGCGCTTGAACCTGAAAAGCAGGGCTATTATTTTCTACATGAAAGCGCAGTCCAACAAAGCGGCAGTGTACACCAATGTGTAGGCAACTAAACCACAGCGCTTGAACCTGAAAAAATCTCCCTCTTTTTTTAAGCATAAAGAAAACAGGCCGTGTACTCACTGCCTGTTCTTTATGCTTGTAACGCTTTGTTGACTTCATCACGTACTTCAAAAATATCAAAAGGCTTCGTAAAGTAACGAATCGCTCCTAGATTTAAAGCTTCTTGTACAACATCTAGCTCGCCATACGCTGTCATCATAAATACAGGAAGCTTTGGGAACTTTTCTTTTAAACGTCTTAAAATTTCGATACCATCCATTCCGGGTATCTTCATATCTAGTAATACGCAATCCATGTCTTGTTCATCTGCATACTTTAATGCCTCTAAGCCATTGGCTGCTAAATATGTAACATATCCTTCCTTTTTCAGCACTTCATTTAAAAGCAAACGAATTCCCTGCTGATCATCGACAATTAGTAATCGTTTCACATTTCATTCCGCCCTTTTTATATTTTATTCTTACACAAAAATATTCTTTATTATGTATAATTCTACTTTTTCAGCTTAATACCTTCTAGTATTATAAATTATCTGCTTTTGCTTTCTACCTTTTTCACCCCTATAATATGGGTAGAGGTGGGATCATGTCAAAAATTCTAACAACACAAGTAAGTGGATTATTACAAAGAATTACACAAAATGAAGAGGATGCTATCGAGGAGACTGCAAGGCTATTGGCACAAGCTGCAATTGGCGAAGGTAATGTCTATTTCGCTTGCTTTGGAGAAATGCAGACAGTGGAATTAAATGCTCTGCAAGCAGTGGAACCATTTAGTAAGTTAGCGCCTTGGACTTCTGATACAAACTTAACAGAAGCTGATCGAGTTTGCATTTTTACTCGTAGTGCACACGATGAAGAAGCACTAGCTTTAGCTCAGAAATTAAATACACAATTTATTCCCTTCGCTGCTGTTGCAAGTGAACCAGCCAGTGCAGAAAACCCTCTTATGGACTTAGCCTATACGTATGTTTCTACTCGTATAAAGGGTGGTTTATTGCCAAATGATTTAGGTCAACGGATAGTTGTACCACATGCACTTGCAGGGCTTTTTGTTTATGAGGCTGTCAAAATGGCCTATGATGATATGCTTGGTTTTGATGAGGAAGAATTGTAATAATTCAATTAAAAAGAGTTGTCTCATATTCCGAGACAACTCTTTTTTGTTTATTTAAATGTTGCGCCGATAAAGTCACGGAACAGAGGTTGTGGACGATTTGGTCGTGACACTAACTCTGGGTGGAATTGACATGCTACAAAGAAATTATTCTCTGGTAGCTCAATAATTTCAACTAGCTTACCATCAGGGCTTGTACCTGAGAAGACAAGACCAGCTGCTTCCATTGCTTCACGATATTCATTGTTAAATTCATAACGATGACGATGACGCTCATAAACAAGCTCTTTGCCATATGCTTCACTTGCCTTAGATCCGTCTTTTAATTTACATGGGTATAATCCTAAACGTAATGTTCCGCCAATGTCTACACTATCATTTTGATCTGGTAAGAAGTCGATAATTGGGTACTCTGTGTTTGCATCAAGCTCTGTAGAATGAGCACCTTTTAGGCCTAGTACATTACGTGCATATTCAATTGTTGCAAGCTGCATACCTAAGCAGATACCTAAGAATGGTACATTATTTTCACGCGCAAATTGCGTTGCTAAAATTTTCCCTTCTACACCACGATCACCGAAGCCACCTGGTACTAAAATCGCATCAGCATCTTTTAATAGTGCAGCTACATTATCAGCATTGACATGTTCTGCATTAATCCAGTCAATTTCAATATCAGAATTATAAACATAGCCTGCATGCTTCAATGCTTCTACCACTGAAATATAAGCATCCTGTAGTTCTACATATTTCCCGACTAACGCTACTTTTCTTTTGTTTGGTAAGTTTTTCACTTTGTCTACCAGCTCACGCCATTCTTCCATATCAGCTTCTGGAGCTGTAATACCAAAATGGTCAAGAACGATATCATCAATATCTTGGGCATGTAGGTTTAATGGTACTTCATATAAATGCTCCGCATCACGTGATTCAATAATTTCATGTGGTTGAACATCACAGAATAAAGCTAATTTCTCTTTCATATCTTGTGGAACCTCTTGTTCAGTACGCACAACGATAATATTTGGTTGAATACCTAAAGAACGTAACTCTTTTACGGAATGCTGAGTTGGCTTTGTTTTTAGTTCACCAGCTGCTTTAATATAAGGAATCAATGTACAGTGGATATACATTACATTGTTATGACCTAAATTAGTTTTCATTTGACGGATAGCTTCAAGGAAAGGTAAGGATTCAATATCGCCTACTGTTCCACCTACTTCTGTAATAACAACGTCTGCATTTGTCTCGCGACCAGCACGTTGGATACGATCTTTAATTTCATTTGTAATGTGAGGAATAACTTGTACAGTACCACCGTTGTAATCACCACGACGTTCCTTCTGTAATACAGATTGATACACACGACCTGAAGTTACTGTAGAATGCTTTCCTAGGTTAATATCAATAAAACGTTCATAATGTCCTAAATCTAAGTCAGCCTCAGCACCATCATCTGTTACAAAAACCTCACCATGTTGATAAGGACTCATTGTACCTGGATCGATATTAATATATGGGTCAAATTTTTGAATCGTAACTTCTAAACCGCGGTTTTTTAATAAACGGCCTAGAGATGCTGCAACAATCCCTTTTCCAAGTGATGATACAACCCCACCTGTTACAAAAATATACTTCGTCATGAAAAAATTCCTCCTTTAGAATTGCTAGATAAGTTGTTTTGTTAGGGATTAGAACATCTGACAGTCAAACACCCTAAAAAAAGAAAAGCCGAGAATGTCTACAAATTTGTAGTCGATTCGAAGCTGTCATCGTTTCTATCTCTTTTCCACTTTCCTTTAAACCTTAAAACTTTAACATTTATTCAGTCACCGTTTACTATACATCATGAATACTTTAAAACATTTATATTCATATCCGCGCAAAAAGTATGGGAGAGCTAGTCTGAATAAAGTTAAAAACAAAAAAACGCTCCTCCTGCAAGGTCTGCAGGGGGAGCGTATTATATACACGGTCTTTCTCCTTTTTTTTAAGGAGCCCAAGTAAAAGATTAAACGTAACCGTGATAGAAGTCAAGAATTTTTACATCAAGCATAAAAGTAAGAAAATTCTAAGAGTGAGGTTTTAGATTTCTTCCTCTTCTTCTTCGAACTCCTCTTCTTCTTCATCAATAAACTCTTCATCGATTTCTTCAATATCTTCTAAATCTTCGTCTTCATCAAAATCAATATCTTCTTTATCTTCATCTTCTTCGTCTATCTCTTCTTCATCCACGAATTCTTCATAGTCCTCGTCGAAGTCGATATCTTCTTCATCCAAATCGATATCTTCTTCTAGATCATCATCTTCATCCGCAGAAGCTTTAGATTTTTTCTTTTGAGTTTTAACAGACGGTGCTGTTTCTTCCTCAATCTGCTCTACTTTAAACCATTCACGTAAGCCCCAGCCTGTTTCTTGGTTATATAAGAAGCGGCCATCTACATTAAGATCTGTGTAAAATTGTAGTAGGCGGGATTTAATTTCTTCATCACTGTAGCCTACAAGCTCTTGAATTATTTTTAACAAATCATTAAAAGTTACTGAGGCACGTTTTTCATTTAAAATTACATACGCTAAGTTAATTAACGACTCTTCTGTTAATTGTTCCTTTGTCATTTCACGAAAATTCAATTCGTGCACTTCCTTTCCCTCATCACAATGGACGTTTTAAAATTACATGGTGCTTTATTTTCCAAGCGCAGCAAAATGGCCACGCAAAAGGTACTTTCCATACAATAAGCATAATACCCATTATATACAAAGTTTTAGCCCCTTTGCTAGCTTCAATTACTGTTTTTTATATTACGCATTTTTTTAATGCCAAGATAAAACAAATAGACAGATAATAGTAGTAAAGGAATAGCGCCAATTTGCTTATTATACAGGAAAATGGCTCCCAATACTAAAGCTAATACAATTATGTAGTGAATAGCTGATTTCATCCTCTACCGCGCCTCCCCTTTTTTTTACATTTCTATTATAGCGAAAAAAAAAAGAAGTGCCTAATCCTAAGACTAGACACTAAAAAACTAGAGAAGCTTATACATTAAAAAAGTATTTGTAAACGTGTAAAATTGTTTATCTCTGTCTACATATTACGACGATATTGTCCACCAACTTCATATAAAGCTTTCGTAATTTGTCCCAAGCTAGCTACTTTGACAGTTTCCATTAATTCCGCAAAGATATTTCCATTATGAACAGCTACGTCTTGTAATCGTTTAATGGCCGCCTCGCTTTTAGCTTCATTGGCCTTCCAGAAAGCTTGTAAATTGTGAATTTGTGTTTCCTTCTCTTCCGTCGATGCACGAGCAATTTCCATATTATCAATATCAGCATCAGAAGCTGGGTTTGGGTTCAAGTAAGTATTAACCCCGATAATCGGTAACTCCCCTGAATGTTTTAACATTTCATAATGCATGGACTCCTCTTGGATTTTCCCTCGCTGATATTGCGTCTCCATGGCTCCTAACACGCCACCACGATCATTGATGCGATCAAATTCTTCGAGGACAGCCTCCTCTACAAGATCTGTCAGCTCTTCCACAATAAATGCACCTTGAAGTGGATTTTCGTTTTTCGCTAAACCATGCTCTTTCGTAATAATCATTTGAATAGCCATTGCACGACGTACAGATTCCTCAGTAGGTGTTGTAATCGCCTCATCATAGGCATTTGTATGCAGGGAGTTACAGTTATCCTGTAAGGCCATCAAAGCCTGTAATGTTGTACGAATATCATTAAAATCAATCTCCTGCGCATGTAGACTACGACCTGAAGTTTGAATGTGATATTTTAGCTTTTGGGCACGCTCATTTGCACCATATTTATCACGCATCACAATCGCCCAAATTCGACGAGCTACACGTCCGATAACTGTATATTCCGGATCAAGTCCATTGGAGAAGAAGAACGATAAGTTAGGCGCGAAGTCATTAATATTCATGCCTCGGCTTAAATAATATTCTACATACGTGAAACCATTCGCTAAAGTAAAGGCTAATTGAGAAATAGGATTTGCTCCCGCCTCCGCAATATGATAACCAGAAATCGAAACGGAGTAGTAGTTGCGAACCTTATGGTCAATAAAGTATTGCTGAATATCCCCCATCATACGTAAGGCAAATTCTGTAGAAAAAATACATGTATTTTGACCTTGATCTTCTTTCAGGATGTCTGCTTGCACTGTTCCACGAACGACCTGTAGTGTTTTTTCACGTGTCTCTGTAAATTCTTCAACTGTCAAAGTACGCCCTAACTCTTGCTCACGTAATTTTATTTGCTGATCAATCGCTGTATTCATGAACATAGCCAAAATGATAGGTGCTGGACCATTGATTGTCATAGATACAGATGTAGATGGTGCACATAAATCAAAGCCTGCATACAGTTTTTTCATATCCTCTAACGTACAGATTGATACACCCGATTCTCCAACTTTACCATAAATATCTGGTCGATAATCCGGGTCCTCCCCGTACAATGTTACGGAATCAAATGCTGTAGATAAACGTTTCGCGTCATCGTCCTTCGATAAATAGTGGAAGCGTTTATTTGTACGCTCTGGTGTCCCTTCACCAGCAAATTGGCGCTTCGGATCTTCTCCCTCGCGTTTGAATTGGAAAACACCGGCCGTATAGGGAAATTCACCAGGCACATTTTCTTTATAAACCCAGCGCAAAATTTCACCGTAGTCTTCAAATTTTGGTAATACAACCTTTGGAATTTTCGTACCTGAAAGACTTGTTGTCTTCAATATTGTGCGAATCTCTTTATCACGAACTTTCGTCACAAATTCATCCCCAGCATACGCATCCTTTAAAGCTTGCCAATTGTCTAATATACGCTTGGATTCAGCCGTTAATTCGTCTCGGACACCTTCTGCTAAAGAATTAAGCGATGTGATAAGTGCATCATCCGGTGCTTTTTCCTTAACAGCAGCGATAGCCCCCTCTAATTGGAATAGACGACGAGCAAATGCTACCTGCTGCTCTGTTTTTTTATGATAGCCACGCACTGTATCAGTAAGCTCTCGTAAATAATAACGACGATCATTTGGAATAATTACATCTTGCTTTTGTGTTTTAGCAAATTGCTCATAGCTCGTTTCCCAATCGCTACCCACTTTTTGGTTAATGATTTGCACTAGCGCGGCAAATAATGCATTTGTTCCTTTATCATTAAATTGGCTAGCAATTGTACCGTAAACTGGCATATTATCAAGTGATTCATCCCAAAGTTCTCGCGAACGCTGATATTGTTTTTGTACTTGGCGTAGTGCGTCCTCTGAACCTTTACGCTCGAATTTATTAATAGCAATAACATCTGCAAAATCAATCATATCAATCTTCTCAAGCTGTGTTGGTGCACCGAACTCACTAGTCATCACATACATCGATAAATCGGTATATTTTGTAATCTCGGCATCACCCTGACCAATACCACTTGTTTCAACGATAATTAAATCATAACCTGCTACACGTACTACATCTATTACGTCCCCAATGGATGCGGTTAATTCCGTACGAGAGCCTCGTGTGGCTAAGCTACGCATATAGACACGGTTATTAAAGATGGCATTCATACGAATACGATCTCCAAGTAATGCCCCACCCGTTTTTTGCTTTGTTGGATCGACGGACAAAATTGCCACACGTTTTTCCGGGAATTCTTTTAAGAAGCGGCGGATTAGTTCATCCGTTAATGAAGATTTACCTGCTCCCCCTGTTCCGGTGATTCCCATAACAGGTGTTCCTTTTGAACGCTTCCGTGCTTCCTCCAGCATTTTTTTCGTGTCTTCATCGTCATTTGACTCGGCAGCTGTAATTAAATTAGCTAAAATTTCTGGAGTCTCTGTTGTTAAAGACTCTAATTTTTCTAAATAGCTACCAGTTGCAGTAGGAAAATCTGTTCCTTTAATTTGCTCATTAATCATTCCTTGAAGCCCTAAAACACGGCCATCCTCTGGCGAGAAAATTCCTGCAATGCCGTAAGAATGAAGCTCTTTTATTTCACGCGGTAGAATTACTCCACCCCCACCGCCATATATTTTTATATGTGGTGCCCCTTTTTCACGCAGTAAATCATACATATATTTAAAGTATTCCATATGCCCGCCTTGATAAGAAGAAATAGCAATACCTTGCGCATCCTCTTGTATCGCAGCATTTACGACTTCTTCAACTGATCGGTTATGACCTAAATGGATTACTTCTACACCGCTCGATTGCAAAATGCGTCGCATAATATTGACCGAAGCATCATGTCCATCAAAAAGACTCGATGCTGTCACAAAACGTACGTGATTTTTTGGACGATATACTTCTACCTTTGTCATATGAAATCCCCACTCTCTCCCCTTAATGAATAAAAAAAGCCGGCAATTGCAATGTCGCTTTATGCAATTACCGACAACCCCCTAACGAAATATTAAAACCCCTTTATGCCTGAAATGAACAATGTGATTTGCATGTCGATAAACTCATCAATTGAATGTTGGCGATGTAATGCCCATTTGCGGAATGCCCAACTTTGTCCAGACACCACTAAATTATTGGCTGCTAAATGAATCTGCTTGTCTGTCATTGATATGTCACCAGACTGTACACAGCGCTTTAGCAATCTTTCAAAAGTAGCAACCATTTCAAACTCTTTACTAAAGACATAACGTTGCGCTTCTTTTGATAATGATTTTGTTTCTTGATACATGATTGTGAGCTCATCAACCATGCTATCGATTTGAAGGAAGTATTCTCGGATCATTTCCTTCAGCTCTTCGATTGTTCCTGCTTTAATCTCGTAACTTGAAAGTCGTTCCATTGCATGATGATAGATACTATCACATACAAGGTAAAGAACATCCTCTTTTGTTCGAATGTACTCATATAAGGTACCGATACTAAAGCCTGCAGCTTTTGCGATTTCTCTCGTTGTGGCCCGATGGAAGCCTTTTTCTTTGAATAACTTAATAGCTCCCTGAATCATTTGCTCACGACGAATGGCGATTAAATTTTCATCTTTTACAGTTGACTGTACTTGGGGCCTTTTATCTTTTTCGGTCATCAATTATTTAGTTAACATACGCGAGATAACTAGTCGTTGAATCTCTTGCGTACCTTCATAAATTTGTGTGATTTTTGCATCACGCATAAAGCGTTCTACTGGATAATCTTTTGTATAACCATAACCACCAAATACTTGAACCGCCTCCGTTGTTACACTCATCGCCGTATCGCCAGCCATTAATTTCGCCATTGCAGATGCCTTACCATATGGTAGGTTATTAGATTCTAACCAAGCCGCTTGGTATGTAAGAAGTCGAGATGCCTCAATTTGAGTTGCCATATCCGCTAGCTTAAAGGACACACCTTGATTTGCCGTGATTGGTTTACCAAATTGGACACGTTCTTTTGCATAGTCAACTGCTGCATCAAGTGCTCCTTGTGCAATTCCTACAGCTTGAGCCGCAATTCCATTACGTCCACCATCCAGTGTCGTCATCGCAATCTTAAAGCCTTCCCCTTCAGCTCCTAGTAAATTTTCTTTCGGCACACGACAGTTGTCGAAAATAATTTCTGTCGTAGGAGATGAACGAATCCCTAATTTCTTCTCCTTCTTACCTACCGAAAAGCCTTCAAAACCAGCTTCAACAATAAATGCTGATGTACCGTTTTTGGCTTCAGGATCTGTTACTGCAAATACAATATATGTATCTGCTACTCCACCATTGGTAATGAAGATTTTTGAGCCGTTTAAAATATAATCATCGCCATCACGCTTTGCGTAAGTTTTCATACCACCCGCATCAGAACCTGATCCTGGTTCTGTTAAACCGTAGGCACCAATATGCTTTCCTTCAGCCATTGGACGAAGATACTTTTGTTTCTGTTCTTCTGTACCGAACTTATAAAGCGGCCAGCCTGCCAGTGATGTATGGGCAGATAATGTTACGCCTGTTGATGCACACACGCGCGATAATTCTTCAACAGCAATGACATACGCAAGGTAATCAAATCCAGCTCCGCCATATTCCTCTGGCCATGGAATACCTGTTAATCCAAGCTCCGCCATTTTATCGAAAATGGCGCGGTCAAATTGTTCATTTTCATCACGTTCTGCTGCTGTTGGAGCCACTTCATTAATAGCGAAATCTCGAATCATTTCACGTAATTGCTCATGCTCTTCTGTTAACTGAAAGTTCATTGTCCATTTCCCCTTTTTATTAGACTCTGCTCTGAATAATGTTAAATTAGATTTAGCATTTTATTAAGCGGTTCTCTTTCTATATCGAACGATTCCCATCCTCTTTGGCACATTTGATTCATTTGTATTAGCTACAATTACCTTATACCAGGCTCTATTTCAGTAAATGTTTACTAATGACTAGTCTTTGAATTTCACTTGTTCCTTCATATATTTCAGTTACCTTGGCATCGCGGAAATATCGCTCTACTGGGTAATCTTCTGTATAACCATAGCCACCGAATACTTGAACAGCCTCTATCGCCGTTTGGACAGCTGTTCGTGATGCAAATAGTTTCGCCATTGAAGCTTCTGCACCACACGGTAAACCTTTTGCACGTAAATCTGCAGCACGGTAGACTAGTAGTTTGGATGATTCAACAGCTGTTGCCATGTCGGCAAGTTTAAAGCTAACGCCTTGTTGAGCAACAATTGGTTTACCAAATTGAACACGTTCTTTAGCATAAGCAGAAGCTGCCTCAAGTGCCGCTTCAGCTATCCCTAAAGCCTGTGCCGCAATACCAATGCGGCCCACATCTAAATTAGCCATCGCTATTTTGAAGCCTTCTCCCTCTTCCCCTAAGAGGTTGTCGGCAGGGATTCGGCAATTATCAAAGGTTAGTTGAACTGTACGAGAGCCATGCAAGCCCATTTTATGTTCGTCTTTTCCAATAATTAAGCCTGGTGTTCCCTTTTCCACAATAAAAGCAGAAATGCCTCTTGTTTTTTCTGTAGGATTCGTTGATGCGAATACAATATACACATCAGCCTCCCCACCATTAGTAATAAATACTTTGGAGCCATTAATGACATATTCATCACCATCACGTACTGCTTTTGATTGAAGAGAGCCTGCATCCGAACCAGCACCTGGTTCTGTTAAACAAAAAGCACCTAAATATTCCCCTGCTGCAAGTTTAGGTACATAGCGTTTCTTTTGCTCCTCATTCCCAAAGTAAATGATTGGATTTGTTCCAACTGAGGTATGCACCGATAAAATAACGCCCATTACAGCGCTTACCTTTGATAATTCATGAATCGCAATAATATACGACGTAAAATCCATGCCAGAGCCTCCAAGCTCTTCTGGCGTTGTGATACCCATTAAACCAAGCTCACCCATTTGCTGAAGTAACTCACGTGGAAACTCCCCAGCTTCCATTCGCTCTACCCATGGTTGAATTTTTTCTTGAGCAAAATTACGAACCATATCGCGCATCATAATTTGCTCATCTGTAAATTGCAAATGCATCTATTATGTCACCCCTCTAAGTTGTCCTGTAGCAATTCGATAACCCCATCCCCATAGGATTATTCGTAAATATAAAAGCCTCTTCCAGATTTCTTTCCTAGCCAACCAGCTGCTACATATTTACGAAGCAGTGGACAAGGTCGATATTTACTATCTCCTAGGCCCTCATGTAAAATCTCCATAATGGAGAGACAAGTATCTAAACCAATGAAATCCGCCAATGTTAGCGGTCCCATTGGATGGTTCATTCCAAGCTTCATGACATCGTCAATAGCTTCTTTCGATGCTACCCCTTCGTATAAAGCATAAATAGCTTCATTAATCATCGGAAGTAAAATTCGGTTTGAAATGAATCCTGGAAAGTCATTCACTTCAACTGGCGTCTTCGATAACTTGACTGTCATCTCTTCCACCGCTTTGTATACTTCATCGGTTGTGGCTAAACCACGGATAATTTCTACAAGCTTCATGACAGGTACAGGATTCATAAAGTGCATGCCAATAACTTGCTCTGGTCGATTTGTTACAGCGGCAATTTCTGTAATAGGTAGTGAAGAAGTATTGGTAGCTAATATAGCATGTGCCTGCGCAATACGATCGAGTTGTTTAAAAATAGATTGCTTCACTTCCATATTTTCTACAGCTGCCTCAATGACAATATCTACATCACTAGCATCCTGTAAATCTAGTGACATCGTAATGCGACCCAGAATTGCCGTCTTTTCATCCTCTGTTTTACGACCCTTTTCAACATCACGTGATAGGTTTTTAACAATAACGCCTAGTCCACGCTCGTAAAACTCTTGTTTAATATCGTTCAATTTCACGTCAAAGCCTGCTTGTGCACAAACCTGTGCAATGCCAGAGCCCATTTGCCCTGCACCAATGACCATTACTTTTTGAATTCCCATCAGTTCAGTCCCCCTGTTTTCGGTACTTCAATCATGATTGCATCGCCTTGTCCACCACCTGAACAAATAGCCGCAATGCCGATACCACCGCCCCGACGCTTCAATTCCTGTGCAAGCGTTAAAATGATACGTGCTCCAGAAGCCCCGATTGGATGTCCTAAAGCAACGGCGCCACCATTAACATTCACCTTTTCTGCATCTAGATCCGCTAACTGCTTACTCACTAAAGCTACTGCTGCAAAGGCTTCATTGATTTCAAACAAATCAATATCCGCTAATGACTTATTCGTCTTTTTCAATAGCTTATTAATGACCAGACCTGGTGTTTGAGGGAAATTTTCTGGCTCAATCGCTAGCTCTTCATGACCTATAATTATTGCCAATGGTTCTCTACCTTCGCGTATGGCACGTTCCTCGTTCATCATGACGAGTGCACATGCTCCGTCATTTACACCAGGTGCATTACCTGCAGTAATGGTACCATCCTTATCAAAGGCTGGTTTAAGCTTTGCCAGTATTTCTAAAGAAGTACCTGGTCTTGGTGCCTCATCTTTAATCACAACAAGTGGCTCACCTTTTCGTTGAGGAATTTCAACAGGAACGATCTCTTCTGCAAAATATCCTTTGTCCATCGCTGCTAGTGCACGTTCATGGCTTCGAACTGACCAAGCGTCCTGTTCCTCACGACTTAGAGAGAATTCTTTTGCTGTCGAGTTACCATAGCTGCCCATATGTGGTCTTGCTGGGTCGAAAGCACATGTTAGCCCATCATAAAGCATCCCATCGACCATCGTTGAATCACCCATTCGTAAGCCCGTTCGACCATTTAACAGATAATACGGTGCATTAGACATGGACTCCATTCCACCAGCTACAATCACTTCTTCGTCCCCTAAGCGAATCAGTTGATCTGCTAATGTCACTGCACGCATCCCAGACGCACAGACTTTATTAATAGTTTCTGTTTTTACCCCTATTGGTAAATTTGCTTTTATTGCCGCTTGTCGAGAAGGAATTTGCCCCTGTCCCCCTTGTAAAACCGAGCCTAAAATTACCTCATCGACTTCATCAAGTCTCACATTGGATTTCTCTAATGCACCCTTAATTGCAGTGGCTCCTAAATCACTTGCATGTACTGCTGATAAAGAACCACCAAATTTACCAAATGCCGTTCTTGCTCCTGCTAATATTACTGCTCTATTCAAGTAAAACACCCCTTTTGTTTTACGTTCTCGATGAAGTAGTGAAGCATTTTATTGACTGAACGCTCGCTCGACTTCTATCGATGAAAAATGGGAGTTTTTATTTCAACTCCCATTTCCATTTAATCTTATTCTACAAAACAATTTTTTATTGTGCAATTTATATTTTTCAGATAACTAAAATATTTCTACAATAGCAATCATTTTTCTGCGCTTATTTCAGTATTTTCATTTTGATTTGTATTTTCAACTGTCATCACAACTTCTTCCATTGTGTCTTCTACTTCCTCAGTAGTGTTGTCGGCAGTCTTTACTTTTTCCCCAAACACTGAACGCTCCAATAACTCTGCTACGTCGAATGTGCCAATCGAGTCTTCCACTTCTTTAGCCTTTGTACCATCCTCCAGCATTGTTAAGCAGTAAGGACAGCCAGATGAAATAACTGATGCATTGGTTGCTAAAGCCTGTTCTGTACGGGCTACGTTAATACGATTGCCGACATGCTCCTCCATCCACATAAGACCTCCACCTGCACCACAGCACATCGCTGTTTCTCGATTACGTTCCATTTCGACTAACTTCACTCCAGGAATGCCACGCAAAATTTCTCGTGGTGCATCATAGACATCATTGTAACGACCTAAATAACATGAATCATGGAAAACAATTGTTTCATGCACCTCGTGATTTAATGCTAGACGATTCTCTTCAATCAGCTGATTTAATAATTCAGTATGATGATATACTTCGCCTTTCCAACCAAAATCTTGGTATTCATTTTTAAAGATATTGTATGCATGAGGGTCGATTGTAACAATTTTTTTCACGTCATTTTTAACAAACTCATCGATATTGGCGGTAGCTAACTCTTGGAATAGGAATTCATTTCCTAAACGACGAGGCGTATCACCAGAGTTCTTCTCTTTATTTCCTAAAATTGCGAACTTCACACCAGCTTCGTTTAATAGACGACAGAATGCTAATGCAATTTTTTGAGAGCGGTTATCAAATGCTCCCATTGACCCAACCCATAATAGGTATTCCATTTCCTCGCCAGACTTTTTCAATTCTTTTACTGTAGGGATATGGATAGTTGGATCTAGATCACGCCAATTTTCTTTTTCTTTACGGTTTAGTCCCCAAGGATTTCCCTGTCTCTCGATATTCGTCATCGCACGTTGCGCATCAGGATTTACTTTTCCCTCTGTCATTGTTAAATAACGACGTAAATCAATAATTTTATCGACATGCTCGTTCATTACTGGACACTGATCTTCACAGTTACGACAAGTCGTACAAGCCCAAATCTCTTCCTCTGTAATCACATCACCAATTAAAGCTGGGCTGTAGATATCTTCAATCACTGCACCTTCAGCACCAGCTGCCATCGCAAGCTGATTTCCCTTTGTATTGGCAAAGAATTGATAAGGCACCCAAGGCTTTTGCTTAGTTACAACAGCACCTGTAAATGTTAAATGATCTCGTAATTTCACGATTAAATCCATAGGAGACAGCATTTTTCCTGTCCCTGTTGCTGGACACATGTTTGTACAACGTCCACATTCTACACAAGAATACAAATCTAGCATTTGTTTTTGTGTGAAGTCCTGTATGCGTCCCACCCCAATAGAAGGCATATCCTCTTCACTTTCAGCATTTTCTAATGCTTCGAAATCAATGGGTGCTAAAGTTCCTGTTCGATCTAAACGATTCATATAAACATTTAGCGGACTTACAATTAAATGGAAATGCTTAGACTGTGGTACATACACAAGGAATGTTAAAAGAATTAATAAATGTGCCCACCACATGACATAAAATACACCAGCGGCTACTGACGCAGGTAGGAAACCAAAAATAGCAGCAATACTAGAAGCGACTGGCTCCGTATAAGTTAATCCCTCTCCATGCCAAATTAGTCCCATACCATTCGCAATTAACGTCGATACCATTAAGCCACCAATGAAAATTAATACAAGACCGTTTTTCCAGCCACGTTTTAAACGTACTAGCTTTTCAACATAGCGGCGGTAAAATGCCCAGACAACCGCTACCAAAATCATTAAAACCACAAGTTCTTGGAAGAATGTAAAGACTCCATAGAAAATACCTAGTGGTAAATGTGAGCCTGGTGCTAATCCTTTCCAAATTAAATCAATTGCCCCTAGCTGTACCATTAAAAATCCATAGAAGAACATAACATGGATTAAACCACTCTTTGGATCTTTTAATAGCTTATTTTGGCCAAATACGTTGACCATAATATAGCGAAGACGCTCTTTTACACTTTCATCAAACTCAACCTTTTTCCCCAACTGCACATACTTATAGCGTGTTTTCAAAAGATAGAAGAACAATCCTACTGCATAAAGTACAACCACGACTGTTAAGACAATGTTAGCAATTAATAATGGACTCATGGTTGATCCCCCCTTGTTTGTCGTAATTTTTCTCTCTTTGTGATAAATTTGCTAGCTCATACGAAAATGTTCATCATTTCGATATTATATTCCTATTCTAATAAATGAGTGAGCATTCAGTCAACATAAAACGGAAATATTTCTGATAATTTTATATTCTTACATTTTACAAGAAAAAAAGCCACCCTGAATTTTTTCAAAGTAGCATTTTTTTACTTTCTGTAGAAAACTATATTTTAGTTTTTAAAGACGTTACCACTGCGAATATATTCAACATCCGCAACCTGTAATCGAGCATTTACAACACGTGCAGCCGCAAATAAATAATCTGATAATCGATTTAAATATTTTTGTACAACTTTGGGCACATCTTCAACTTCTTTCATAAGTGTTACCATTTCACGCTCTGCTCGACGAGCAACCGTACGTGCAATGTGTAAAGTCGCAGCTGCTGGGGCCCCTCCTGGTAAAATAAAACGTTGTAATGGTGGCGCTTCATCTGATAGTGCATCAATACGAGCCTCTAGCACTTCAATTGGTTGCTCTGTAAGCTTATAATGTCGTTCTTTCATCACGTTTGCCAGATCACCACCAGCATCGAACAGCTCATGTTGAATGGTTTCTAGGTCTGTTAAAATATCTTTGAAAAGTGCTTGGTCTAATTCACTTACTGCTTTACCAATAAAAGAATTTAATTCATCAATCGCCCCATACGTTTCAACACGCAAACTGTCTTTATCAACGCGTCCTCCGATAAGACTTGTTTTACCCGTATCCCCTGTTTTTGTGTAAAGCTTCATTTCGCTCATCTCCTAAAATTCATTTTTATAATTTCTGATAGCCTGAACTGTAGTTTCAAAAACACCCTTTGCAATCATTTTACCAACCTCCGTAATGGGGCCACCATATAACATTTCTTTCCCTTTTTGAGTTGCAGCAATTAAAAGACTATCTGTAGCAGTACCAGTAGCAATAGTTCCACTACGCTCATCACGAATATTTTCTGATTGCAGAGCCTTCGTTTTCGCCTCCGTGGCTGTCATCATAGCTTGAAAAAATGCTTCCTCTGATAAACAGCCATTTATAATTACCCATGTGTTAATAGTACCAATATATGGCTGATCTTGCCTTTCATGCACACGGGATACATCTACTGCATTGCCTACTCCCGCAGTAACAGCTACTATTACACTGCCAAATGGTGCAGCCCATTCATTGATCGCCACAAGGGCTGTTGGCACTGCCGTCAGCATGACAACTGTATTCGTGGGTGAAAAATGACCTTTTTGCAAAAATTCATTAACTTCTCTTTTTACATCACTGATCACATAGTCACCAGGTACAGAGCGGTTTAACAAGCAATTATGCCATCCTATACCGGGGTTATGGACAGCAGATGATACCGTTTTTAAAGGAATCTCTGATTGAAGTTGTATAAATTGTTCTGTTATTTTAAAATGTTCTTTTTTTATTACAGCTCGCTGTTGATGGTCGCTTGCAGCAGGCATCATTGTAATTTGTGGTTTAGGAATTTCTGGATGAGCATAAGTAGCTACTCGTGCTTGGTAAATTTCTTCTATCTGTGAAGCAATTAATACTTCATGTGGTGCCCCAAAAGCTCTCATTTGTCCACTCTCCATGAGCAATAATTCATCACAATAGAGAGAAGCTAAATTCATATCGTGTAATACCATCACTACTGTTAATCCACACTCGACTGCTTCCTTCCGAACCATATCTAAAATTTGACGTTGATGGGCAATGTCTAAATGATTTGTCGGCTCATCTAGCAGTAAAATTTCCGCAGTTTGAGCAAGGGCCTGTGCAACAAAAACTCTTTGCTGTTCGCCTCCCGATAAAAATTCCATAGGTGTATGCTCATAACGTTTTATACCTGTTTGCAGCATTGCATGTTGAACCGCTTGTTCATCTTGCTCAGACCAACTTGAAAAAAAGCCCGTTTGATGTGGATAACGTCCAAGCGAAATAGTCTCTCTTACACTGTTTGAGAAAGCATTCGCATGAAGCTGTGGTAAAACAGCCATTTTTTTTGCTAAAGCACGGGCATTGTAGGACAGAATGTTTTGTCCATCAATAGAAATTGTGCCCTCAACAGCTGGTAGAATACCACTCATTACCTTTAATAATGTGGATTTCCCACTACCATTTGGCCCTAATATGCCAAGAATTTTTCCCTTCTCAACCGTAAAGCTTATATCCTTGACGATTGGTACGTCTTCATAACCACCTGATAGATGTTCAACAAAAATCACGCCCGCACCCCCTTGCTTCTCCGTTGTTTATAAAAAATATAGGAAAAAACAGGCGCTCCAATAAATGCAGTAATGACACCAATGGGCAGTTCCCTTGGCAGGATGATTGTTCTTGCGACTAAATCACAAATTATAAGTAATGTTGCACCATTTAAAAATGATAATGGCAGTAAATGACGGTGATCAGAACCCCAAATCATTCTTGTCATATGTGGTACAACCAACCCTACAAAGCCAATTGTGCCTGAAACAGCTACCGCTGCTCCAGTCAGCATAGAACCACCTACTAAAATCAAATACTTACTACGTTTTACATTGACACCTAAATGCTTCGCTCTTTCTTCCCCATATAATAAAACATTAAGCTCACGTCTCTGCGTCCACAGCATAAGGGAACCCACAATAACGAATGGGATAATCATTTGAACATACGGCCAACCACGCATAGATACAGAACCCAGTAGCCAGCCGATTACTTGGCGTAGCTCCTCTCCCGATAAGGCAATCATTAACGAGATTAACGACCCTAAAAATGAACTAAAGATAACGCCCGTTAAAATAAGGGTTTCCATCTTTAGCGAACGGTCTACTATTCTAGCAAAGCTCATAACTACAACCATTGTAATGATTGCGCCTATCATGCTAAAGGTAGGTAAGGCATACAAGCCTACAACAGGTATCGAAATATTAAAAAAAATTGTCATGACTGCACCGACAGAAGCACCGGATGAAATACCTAATGTATATGGATCTGCTAGCGGATTTTTTAGCAAGCCCTGGAAAGCTGCTCCCGCAATAGCGAGAGCAGCCCCTACTAGCCCTGCTAAAAGCACACGAGGCAAGCGAATTTTCCAAAAGATATTGGCAGCCGTTTCATCAACTGACTGATTCCACAGCACTTCTATCGGAATATGAACAGAGCCTATAGCTACGCCACACCAAATGCTAATGATAAAAAGCGTACATGTTAATACATAGGCTGTTACTACTTTTTTCACTTAAATACCTCAGGGTAGATGGCTTTTGCTAACTCCTCAAGACCATCCGCTAAACGCGGTCCTTGACGGCTTGTTGTGCTTTCATCTACTTGCACAATGGCATTATTTTTCACTGCATTTATTGTATCGAAACCAGCACGCTTTGGTATTTTTGTTAAAATATCAGGTACATAGCTATATGTCACCACGATGACATCTGGATTTTTTGTGATAATTTGTTCTGCACTAATTTCATACCAATTATCACCATCTGCTGCTACATTTTTTGCATGAATCATCTCCAGCATTGCGTTCATAAATGTGCCTTGACCAGCTGTATAAATATTAGGTTCGTCAGAGGCCTCTACAAAAACATTCTTAGGTTCAACGTCTTTCACTTTCTCCTGTACTGCTTCTACTTTCGCCTTCATGTCAGCAATGATGTTTTCAGCCTCTGGTAATTTCCCTGTGGCACGACCAAGCTGTTCAATCGTTGTATACGTTTCATTAAAATTCTGGGCATTTTTTACAACAAATACTTTCACGCCCGCCGATTCAAGTTGTGCAATGGCTGATTCTGAAAGAGACATGCTAGATTCATGTGCAAAAACGATGTCTGGCTTTAAGGCAATAATTTGTTCAATATTGTACTCCATGCCACCAACCTTATCCTTTTCAGCTACCTCTGGTGGATAATCGTCATTGTCTGTAACCCCGACTATTTCATCCTTTAAACCTAGGCCAAATAATATCTCTGTATTACTTGGAATAAGTGACACTATTTTCTCAGGAGGGGCCTCTAGAGTCATCTCCTTTCCAATAGCATCCGTTATAGTTATTGGAAATGTTGCTTCTTCCACCTTAGATGTTTCTTGTTGTGTTTGCTCCTCTGTAGCTGCGGACTTATCATTTTTCGCCTCTTGTCCACAAGCTGCTAGCAACCCTATCGTTAAAAATGCCGATACTCCTATTTTCCAAAATTTCTTCATGTGAATCCTCCTTCGTAGATTTGTGCGTTCATGTGTTAGAAGTGTTCTTCCATCAAAATAAGACCCCTCATCTTCGAATGATGAGGGGTCAAAATCGCACCAAAAAACTGATACAAAATCCACCATCCTATCCTCGTAGGCTGTCATGTCTATGCTATAAAGGCAGGTCTCCTGGCTTGTGCTCATTACGTTTTTTCAAGCCTTCCCGAAATTTTCAGTGGCATTATTTGAAAAAACTCACACTTACAGTGGCGGGACCGCATCGGAATTACACCGATTTCCCTTTTCACTTTACATAAGTAAAGAACCTTTATAATATTCAGTTGAATTATATTATACATGAAATTAAAAGAAGTCGCCTCTATATCAAGGCGACTCCAAAGGCTGTTAGACAATTTCATCAAAATACTGTACGGTTTTCATCGAAGCACCAATCGGTCGTAATGACCAAGTTTGCTCTAAATAAACATCCGCAAGTTTTTCATATTTCCCACCAAATTTTTGTGCCCATTCAACTGCGATGACACTTTCATATAAATGAGCCATTTTTTGGGCAACATCCTTTGCTTCAAACGTTTTTGTAGCTTCATCGAGAGCACTAAAAATTTGTAATGTTGCCGATAGTTTAGTTAATTGCTCTTGAACGATTTTCACTAATGAATGGTCTGTTAATACTTCTAATCGCTCGCTCATCTCTTGAACAAACAATTCATGTGCTCTGTATTTATCCACTAAGCGAATAAGCTCCAACGCTAGTATATTAGCCGTACCCTCCCATACAGTCAACACTTGCGCATCCCTTAGTAAGCGTGGTGTTACAAAGTCTTCAATATAGCCATTCCCGCCATGTAGCTCAATTGCTTCACTTGCATAATGAACTGCCTGCTCTGCCGTTTCCTTTTTCATAATGGCAATATATAAACGATTCATTATGATGTCTTGTTCTGTCCCCTGACCACTTGTCACTTTGTCGTATAATTGAATAAGATCAAAAATCGTGGCTACTTCAACATGCAGCTTAGCAGCATATTTACCCAATGTATCCTGAATCATAGGGTACTGTGTTAAAGGTTTACCAAAGGCATATCGATTTGACACATAATGCTTCGCCTCCAAGAAGCCACGGCGCATAATACCAATGGATGCCACTGCATTACAAATTCTTGATAAATTAAGCGCCTCCAACATATAATAAATCCCTTTATTTGGATCACCAACTACATAGGCGAGTGCTCCATCAAACTCTACCTCACCAGATGGAACGGCTTTCACACCTAATTTATCTTTTAGTCGTCGAATACGAAGATGGTTAACCGATCCATCTTCATTTCGCCATGGAACTGCAAATAGAGTTAATCCTTTAGAGCCTGCTTGTGCACCATCTATTCGTGCCAACACCATTGCAACCCCACACATTCCAGCATTAGACGCGAAATACTTTTCACCATAGAGGCGGTACTCATTCCCTACAAGTTTTGCTTCTACTACATTTGCACCAACATCTGAGCCTCCTTGACGTTCTGTTAAAAATGTCGCCCCCTCATATAGCTCTAAATCGCCTGTTGCACAAACATGTGGTAAGAAACGCTGCTTAACTTCTTCCTCTGCATAATGGTCTAATAAATAGGCAGTGGCCATCGTTAATGTCACAGGGCAATAAAAACCGGGCTCTGCATGTGACAGTAAATAACCTTGCGCAAAGCTATAGACATAATTCCCCTTGTGACCTAGTTGGGGAATATCCTTATGCACATAACCAACAATACCCGTATTATATGTCTCTTCAATTGTTTTTTTGTAGCCGTCATTGACCCACACCTCTGAGACCTCTTCACCATAGGCATTATACCTTTGAAGGCGAGGCTCCCCTTGTCGATCGGTATGTTTCGCCCTCACGTCTATAGCATCAGCACATAGCTCACCAAAGTCCGTCAATTCTCGATGCGCATAAGATGAAAATTCTTTATCCAACATCATTTCCAACACTTTCTGAAGCGTTTCATCACCTGTAAAGAAATTGCTTGTACGTGCTATTTCCTGTTGTAAAACTTTCATGCTATCTCACCTCTTGTCCTTTCAAAGATTGCTTTAAAATTTTGCCTGAGGCATTCCGTGGTAGCGCTTCCACTTTTTCAAAAATACGTGGTAATTTATACTTAGCAAGCCGCCCCTCTAAAAAATCTTTTAGAGCATCTTCATCAATATCCTGTTTAGCCGAATAAACAGCCTTCACTGTCTCACCCCATTGTGGATGTGGAACACCAATTACTGCCGCTTCAAATATCCCCTCAAAGCTTAAAAGGCAATCTTCTATTTCTTTCGGGTAAATATTGACTCCACCAGAAATAATCACATCTTTCTTTCGATCAACAATCCAAATAAAACCGTCTTCATCCATACGAGCGAGATCCCCTGTTTTTAACCAGCCGCCTATAAATGCCGCATTGGTTGCCACTTCATCTCTGTAGTAACCGAGCATATTACCCTCACCAAATAAAACGATTTCCCCTACTTCTCCTGCTGGTACATCTTCGCCATGGTCGTTAACAATACGTATCTCTGTACCTAAAGGTGCACGTTGACCAATACTCCCAGCCTTTTCTTCATGCTCCTTACCAAAAAGCAATGATCCACTTGGCCCCGCCTCTGTTAATCCATAAACACATGTTAAATTAGTTGTGCGGAATGACTGTTGAATAAAACGAACTTCGTTTTCGGATAACGGTGCTCCTCCATATACCCACCATTTCATAGAGGACAAATCAGCTGATTGCAATCTTGGCATCTGTGCTGTTAATAAATAAGCAACAGGTGCTCCAAAAAAATGGGTCGTTTTTTCCTGTTCAATGGAATCCATCAATAAGTCTGGCGTGAAAGTTGGTGTTAATACATTTGTAGAACCTACAAGTACACCTGCCATTAAGAATAAATGTAATGGTGCGGAATGGGTTAATGGCATCATCAGCAATATACGGCTTTCAGGCTTGACCTCCATTTCAACTGCAATCATTTGCGCAACCGTTAAAATATTTCGATAGCTAAACAATACGCCCTTCGGTTTCCCAGTTGTACCTGATGTGTACAAAATAGTCGAAGCATCATCCTCGTTTAACTGACATTCAATCGTACGAGCACTGGCACTTTGAATCATTGTTTCATACTGAAGCCAGCCCGCTACTTGCTGCCCTGTTTTAATTTTCAACGGGATTACGGCAATATGCTGGACTGCCGCAAAAATGGCTTCATGAGCAATAATTGCTTTTGCCTCAGCATGCTGTGCCACATACTCTACTTCTTGTAATGTAAACTTAGCATTGACCGGAACGACAATAGCACCCATTCGCTGAATAGCAAAATAGCTCACGACAAACTCTACAACGTTAGGCATAAAAATCAGAACTTTATCTCCCTGCCTTACACCCTGTTCTAATAAAGCATGACTAAAACGGGTCACTTGCTCATCTAAATCATGATAGGTCACTCTTCTACCATGACAAATAACAGCTTCCCTTTTTGGATACTTACGGGCATTACGTGCTAATAAATCGGAACTATTCATCGTGCATCTCTCCCCTTAAAGTCGTTAATTTTTCATTAAACATGCCATGCATTTGTTGTAATTCATTTCTCATTTGCGTAAGCTCAGCTATTTTACTATCAATCTCTTGAATTTTTTGCTCTCCGTATTCAACGGTTCGCTCCAATTGCTGAATCCCAGAGCGATCAAAGTCAAAAAGTAACACCATCTCCTTGATTTCCTCCAATGAAAAGCCGTAACGCTTTCCTCTTAAAATAAGCTTGAGCTTCGCTAATTCTTTTTTCGAAAAGGTTCGTTGATTCGTAGATGAACGTTGAGGACAAAGAAGACCAAGCTCCTCATAATAACGAATTGTGCGTGTGGACACATCGAACTCCTGAGCCACCTCCTGAATCGTCTTCATAATCGTCTCCCCCCTCCTATATGGCATCAGTATACCATTGACGTTAACGTTAACTTCAACAAAATTTTCGCAATTAACAGAAAAATATAGTTCGAAGCAGAAATTTCAGGGTTAGCCGAAACTTTTGTATATCTATCTGCCATTTTTTAATGGTGTTAACCACTTTTATCCATTAAAAAAGCCCCTAACATTTTACCTGTTAGGGGCCAAAATTGATTATTACATTTTTTCTGGTGCTGATACGCCGATTAAACGAAGTGCATTGGCAATTGTTGTACGAACAGCCGTAATTAATGCTAAGCGAGCTTCTGTTAGCTCTTTGTTTGAAGCATCTAATACTTTTTCTGCATTATAGAAGCTATGGAAAGCAGCAGCCGTTTCTTGAATATAGTTTGCGATACGATGTGGTGTACGGTGTTTCGCCGCGTCAGCAACCACTTGTGGGAAATCGCCTATCTTTTTCAGTAAATCAATTTCTTTCTCAGCTGTTAACAGGGTAAGGTTTTCACTTGTAGCAGCAAAACCTTGTTCATTGGCTGAACGTAAGATTGATGAAATACGTGCATGTGCATATTGTGCATAATACACTGGATTTTCATTGGATTGCGATACAGCAAGGTCAAGGTCAAAGTCCATATGAGAATCGCCTGCTGTTTTTACGAAGAAGTAACGAACAGCATCTAAACCAACCTCTTCCACAAGCTCACGCATTGTTACTGCATTTCCTGTACGTTTAGACATTTTGAATTTCTCACCATTTTTATAAAGCTGAACCATCTGAATTACTTCTACTTCCAATGTATCGCGATCATAGCCCAGTGCTTGAATGGCAGCTTTCATACGTGGAATATAGCCGTGATGATCAGCTCCCCAAATATTGATTAATTTATCAAAGCCACGGACAATTTTATCTTCATGATAAGCAATATCTGGCGTTAAATATGTGAATGAACCATCGTTTTTAATTAATACACGGTCTTTATCATCACCAAAAGTTGTTGAGCGGAACCAAGTGGCACCATCCTCTTCAAACACATGACCATTTGCTTTTAATTTATCTAATGCCACTTCAATTTTCCCGTTTTCATAAAGAGACGTTTCAGAATACCAGACATCAAAGTTCACACGGAAGTTTGCTAGGTCTGTTTTTAATTTGTCTAATTCTAACGCTAAACCATGCTGACGGAAGAATGCAAAACGTTCTTCATCTGATTTTGCTAGGATTGCATCACCATGCTCCTTTGCTAGCTTGCCAGCAATTTCTATAATGTCTGGGCCATGATAACCGTCTTCTGGCATTTCAGCATCCAATCCTAGTGCCTGCTTATAACGAGCTTCTAATGAGTAAGCCAGATTATTAATTTGGTTCCCTGCATCATTAATATAGTACTCGCGAGAGACACTGTAGCCAGCCATATCTAATACATTACATAATGAATCTCCAACAGAGGCACCCCGTGCATGTCCTAAATGAAGATCTCCTGTAGGGTTAGCCGAAACAAACTCTATTTGAATCTTCTCCCCTGCGCCGGCATTTGAACGACCATAGTCATTACCTTGCTCAAGCACCTGTGTAACTACCCCTGTCAGGAAATCTTTACGGACTGTAATATTCATAAAACCAGGACCGGCAATATCAATTTTTTCAATATCTGTTCCTGCAGTATCTAGGTTTTCTAAAATAGCTTCTGCAATAGCACGAGGTGGCTTCTTCGCTAGCTTTGTTAACTGCATAGCAATGTTTGTTGCATAATCACCATTTGCTTTATCCTTTGGTGTTTCCAGGTGAATCATTAATTCTGTGTCGGCCTCCACTAAGCCAGCCTTTTTAACGGCTTGAGCCAACGCTGCTTTTATAGCCTGTTGTACTTGTTCTACTGCGTTCATCATTGTACCTCCGTAAATGTAATATCTAATGTATAATTGCCAACGGATTGCCCACCCATTAGTAAATCGTACTGTACATGGAAATCTCCGCTTTCTGCCCTGTTCGTAAACGACATTTTCTTCGTATCGATAACGAGTGGCATGGAGCCAAACTCACCTTCATAATGCCCTTTTTGTTGTTCAATTATGTTCAATGGTAACCGCATACTGACCGCTCCAGCACGCATAATAAGTGCCTTCTCATGGCCTAACTTCATAGTCGTGCGGATGGTTTTATCCTCCTGCACTTCATCATATTTCAAATACAAGCTTCCTGCTTTTTCAAGTAGCTGCCCTTTGAGCCACATTTCATAACTTTCTGATTCTCCATCACTTGGACGAATCGTAGAAATGAGCTTAATGTTTACTTGCGATCTTACTTCGTTCGCCATAACGGACGCTCCCTTTTTAATCTTTTACTATAACCTTTTTATTATAGGATGAATACCAATGTTTTTTCAAGATAGAAGTCAATCAGGGCGAAACTACTAAGGATATTCATGCAATAAAAAATCCTCCCTTCTAAAGAGAGAGGATTTTCGCAATTTATCTATACCATTTTTTTATAATCAATTGCTGAATCATTAATAATAAAGCACTCACAGTCCAATATATAGGAATAATCGCTGGATTAAACAAACTAAAAATTAGAATCATGATAGGATTGATGAACACCAGCACCTTCACATTCATTGGTTGGTTTTTATCTAACGAGAGCCAACTTTGCATGAAATAGATGACACAAGCAATTATTGAAATCCCGATATCCACTGTGCCCAAATTCATCCAAAGAAAATTTTCACTGGCAATCACTGTATCTAGCTTAATCGCATAGTACAGTGAAAATAACACAGGCAATTGAATGATGATTGGTAAACAACCTAATAATGAGCTTTTCAATGAATCTGAAGTTAATTCTTGTATTTTTTGTTGAACCGTTATTTTTTCTGACTCATCATTACTATTCTTCAATTTAGCAGTAAGTACATCTAATTCAGGTTTAATAACTGTCATTAATTCCTTTGAATGCTTTTGGTGCTTGGCCGATTTAATAAAAAGCGGCATAAGTATGACTCTCACCGCAATCGTGATGCTAATGACACCAATTGCATAGCTTCCTGTAAAAGAATGAATGAAATGAATGAAATAAATGATTGGTTGCGTTAAAAAAGTAAACAATGATTCTCCTCCTAGTTTTAAAGTTTAAATAAAACTAGGAGACATACTTTCTTCTTCATTGTTTTCTGACGTTCTTATACATAGAACGAACCACGTTAGCAAAGGTGGAGTCCAAGTATTAGTGATGTCATAATCTACTTCAATCTCTTCATCTTGTATTTCTTGAACCATTAATTTATTGGCGAAATATAGCTGTAAATTAACACAGAAAACGGTTAAAACGAACGAAGCTAATAGCCAAAAATATTCCATTGTGCTCATAAAGATAAATAAATCATTCATGAGAAGAGACCAAATCACAATACTCCTCCTTCCCTTTTTATATATAAAAATTATATTCGTATTGTGAATATTGAGTCAAATAATACCTTTTTCTTATTAAATCGACTAATTAAAAAGTGGGGCTAGCCATAGCTACCCCCATCTAATTGTGTTTATTTAAATTATTTTACCCAGCCTAAAATCATTTCACGCAATAACTTAGAAGCTGTGTTAGCTGTCATTTCAGATGTATCATAAATTGGTGCTACTTCCACTAGATCAAAGCCTACAACATTTACACCGCTTGCTGCAATGGCATGAATGGAAGCTAGTAATTCTTTCGCCGTAATACCACCGCAATCAACTGTACCAGTGCCCGGTGCATGGGCTGGATCTAACACGTCGATATCGATCGTTACGTAAACATTACGACCTGCCAACGTTGGTAGAACTTCCTTTAACGGCTCCAATACTTCAAACTTAGAAATATGCATACCGTTTTCCTTCGCCCAATCAAATTCCTCTTTCATCCCTGAACGAATACCAAATGAATAAACATTTTTTGGCCCGATATGTTCGGCAATTTTGCGAATCGGTGTAGAGTGAGAAAGTGGTTCTCCCTCATACTCCACCCGTAAATCTGTGTGAGCATCAAAGTGAATGATAGCTAGGTCATCGTATTTTGCAGATACTGCTTTCATGACAGGCCAAGACACTAAGTGTTCGCCCCCCATACCAACAGGGATTTTCCCATCAGCTAATAACTTTTCAATAAATTTTTCAATTTCATCTAATGAACGTTGTGCATTTCCAAATGGCAATGGAATATCGCCTGCATCGAAATACTTTACTTCTTCAAGCTCACGATCTAAATATGGGCTGTACTCTTCAAGTCCGATTGATACCTCACGGATACGTTGTGGGCCGAATCGTGAACCTGGACGATAACTTACTGTCCAATCCATTGGCATACCATAAATGACTGCCTGAGCATCCTTATATGTAGGATGACTTTTTATAAATACATTTCCTGAATACGCTTCATCAAATCTCATTGCTAGACCTCCGTTATAAATAAAATATTATTTTGAAAAACAACTTATCTTAAAGTCCATTATTATGGCTTACAGGATTGTAATGAAACCTGTATCCTTTTATCCTCGTATACATTATTGGAACGTCTAGCAAAATTCGATTAAAATCTACAAAGCGTGATTTTCTTGTCGAATGCCAGCGTTTCAAGTAGTACAAAAAAAGTATAGATGTTTTTGAATAAAGTGCAATAGTTTTTAGGTAGAATTTCGATTAAAGATGAATGTTCGAACACATACTAACATTAAGTTCGAAGTTGTGAGAAAACGAGGTGAGAGTCGGATGAAACGAAAAAGCTATCATCGAAAGCAAAAGCGTGTAAAGCGCACACGGAAATCACTTACTTATTTTGTCGCCTTTGCAACTGCAATTGTCGTAGCATTTGTAGCACTACGCATCTATGTTCAAGTGGCTGGTGCACCGCCTTTAACCGTACCTAAAGCCTCCATTTTCTTAGATGAAAATGAGAACCAAATTGGAGACCACTTTACAAATCAACGACGTTATTGGGTTGGCCTCGAAGAGATGTCACCTTATTTAAAAGAAGCAGTAGTAGCTGTTGAAGATAAAGATTTTTATAAACATGGTGGCTTTGACTATTCACGTATTGCTGGTGCGATTTTAGTGGATATTAAAGCTGGAGGAAAGGTACAAGGAGCGAGTACAATTACCCAGCAATATGCACGTAACCTCTATCTTTCTCATGAGAAATCTTGGACACGTAAATTAAATGAAGCTCTGTATGCTTATAGATTAGAAGTTTTTTATGATAAAGACGAAATTTTAGAGGGTTATTTAAATACAGTCTATTACGGTCATGGGATGTATGGTGTTGAAGCAGCCAGTCGATTTTACTTTGGAAAGTCTGCTCGTGATTTAACGCTTGCAGAGGCAGCCATGTTAACAGGTGTACCAAAGGGTCCAAGTATCTATTCGCCAATCGCTAATTTGGACAAGGCTACAAATCGCCAACATGTTATTTTAAAGCTTATGGCAGATCAAGGAGCCATTTCACAAGAAGAAAAAACTCGTGCAGAAAATGAACAACTTGTTTTGAAAAATGATAGTTGGGTAGCAACCAAATCTGTTGCCCCCTATTTCCTAGATGTTGCTTGGCAAGAAGCGAGTGAAATTTTAAAATCAAAAAACCTGGATATTAGTGAGGGTGGCTGGACGATTCAAACGACCTTGAATCTTGAACATCAAAAAGCAGCCGAAGAAGCAGTGGCAAAAAACATGCCTGCTAATGACCTTCAAACAGCCTTTGTTAGCATGGAATCTAAAACAGGTGCTGTCACGGCATTAGTAGGTGGACGTGACTATGCAGTAAGTTCTTTTAACCGTGTGACACAGGCTAAACGTCAACCAGGTTCTACTATTAAGCCTATTTTATATGCGGCTGCTTTAGAAAACGGATACACTCCACTTACTTTTTTAGATGTGGGTGAAACAACATTTACTTATGATAACGGACGAGGAACATATGCCCCTAAAAATGTGAATGGGCAGTTTGCTGATCATGAAATGACTATGGCACAAGCTATTGCAATTTCAGATAATATTTATGCTGTGAAGACATTAGAGGACATTGGCTTCAAGGAATTTCACGATATGGCGAACCGTTTTAATGTAGGAATTGGTGCAAAGGATAATTTATCAATAGCACTTGGCACAATCGAAACAACGTTATATGAAATGACAAATGCCTACAATGTTTTAGCATCACAAGGGCAGCAAACAACTCCGACGGCAATTGTATCCATAAAAAACGCTAATGGAGATGTGATTTATGAAAACAAGGGTGTTACGAAAAAGTCGGAGACCGCTATTTCCAAAGAGAATGCATTTATCTTAACGGAAATGATGACAGGTATTTTTGACCCTGTATTCAGCGATTACTCACCTGCAACAGGTATAAGCATTCGCTCACGTATGACCCATACTTATGCAGCAAAATCAGGGTCTACCAATAGCGACCAGTGGCTCATTGGTTTTACACCAAGTCTAACTGCTGGAGTCTGGAATGGCTATGACCAAGGGAAAAATCTAACGACAAAAGAAGATACTGCAGCGACAAAGCAAATATGGATAGACTTTATGGAGGCTGTAAATAAAGGAACAAAAAATGAAGACTTCAAAAAGCCAAAAGGTGTTGAAGGTGTTGTCATTGATATCGAAACAGGTAAATTAGCGACCGATGCTTGTCCTAAACAACGCCTTGTATATATGGAATCTAAGGATGTACCAACTGAAAAATGTACAAACTTCGACATTCTTGACAGTAATACATGGGGAGAATTTTGGAATATGCTTCCATTCTCGATCTTTAAGGACTAAGAAAAACCAGCATTAATCAGGAAACCTTTTTAAACCTAATACGTTTTAAGCTATGAAGGCTCTCGACAAAGTAACAGATATACGAAAAATAAGAAAAGCTTTCTCTTCCCCGGAGACGTGTCCGTGGGAACAGAAAGCTTTTCTTTTTATGGTTTGCGAAGTATGAGCATCATGGGGCATTTGGCTTGGGTTTGGGTTGTTCAAATGCCGCATAGCGCTCATCACTTTCGCGAAACCAAGTGTCCTAGCTTACTAAAATGTAAGCTCTGCCTCAAGTTTACTTTGTTTCAAACTCACTTTCAACCTAATATCGAAAACGATTGCAAAATGTCACAGTTTGTTCAATCATTAAAGGTCTATTCGACAAATAAGTCTTGACGCAATTGCTCGCTACTTCGCTCCCACAGGTCTGGATTAAGTTGTTCTAGGAAAGTAGCTAACACTTTTTTAGACGGTATATCCATATGCTCTACGATAATATGACGCTTCATGGATTTATCCATTTTATTCACATGATCAGCCAAAATTTTATAGCCACGGCGTTTTTCACGGTTCACTACCATTTCACAAGCTGTTATACCAGCATAGTAAGGTCCATCCTCTTTATGATCGATTGTCACCCATACTAGCCAATATGGCTTTCCACCCTCTGAATCAGCACGATCCGTTGTAAATTTAATTCCGCGTTCCACATCGCTACGCGCATGCATAGCACCAATCTCAACAGATGCTGTACCCTCTTCGATATCTATAATGACTGGCGATACATTTTCTAATGAAAGCGAGCCAATCCCAAACCCCTTATGTCCATCGGTTGGATCATTTTTTATAATAGTAAAGCCCATTTTTTGTTTTGGTTTTTCTTCGTTTGCCATACTTAAATACCCTCCATTCTGCTATTATATAAGGAAGCATATAGCCACAATTAACCTGGCACGTATGCCTCAATGCAAGTAAGAAGTTTATACTACTTTCTTATAAACTAACTATACAACATTATTCTATAAAGGAGGCAATATTATGCCATACGTAACAGTTAAAATGCTTGAAGGTCGTACAGAGGAACAAAAACGTGCCCTTGTAAAAGAAGTTACAGAAGCCGTTTCTCGCACAGTGAATGCACCTGCAGAAAATGTAACAGTTTTTATTGAAGAAATGTCTAAAAACCATTACGGCGTTGCAGGCGTTCGTTTAAGTGATAAATAAATTGAACTTGGGTAGAGCCACCTAATGCTCTACCCATTTTTAAACTTTTCGGTATTACATAATTATGGCTAGGATGTGATGTGATTAATGAAAATGAATAAACTTAAACTGACCTTACTCCTATGCGTGCTTATCATCGGCCTGTTACTAATATTTATCACACCTATTCAAAATAAGATGATCGCACGGATGAGTGACAAATTAAATGCAGTTGAATACAGCACAGACGATATCAAAAAGAACAACCAGCTTGATGCAGATTTTGAGTTCGAAGCTGTGCAATCACTGTCCATCGCCGAGGTTCTCCAAGCCCAAATAAAGGCTAGTAAAATGCCCGTTATTGGCAGTATCGCCGTACCTAGTGTCCATATGCAACTTCCCATTTTGAAGGGGGTAGGCAATGCTGTTCTTGCTATTGGAGCAGGTACAATGAAGCCTAATCAACAACTCGGTCAAGGGAACTATGCTTTGGCAGGTCATTATTTTGAAGAGAAAGATATTTTATTCAGTCCCCTCTATCAAGCGCAAATTGGCGATATCATTTATGTTACAGACATGAGTAATGTCTACGAGTATAAATTAACGACTAAAAAAATTATTGCAGCAACCGATGTTTTCATCTTGGACGATATCCCCAACCAGACGACGTTAACCTTGATTACTTGTGCAGAAAAAGGCTCCAAACGACTGGCCTTACAGGCAGATTTTGTGCAAAGCTATTCTTTAGAAAATGCCAAAGGAACCTTTTAAATCATACAAAAAGCGCCATCACTATAAGATGGCGCTTTTTTGATTATATCTCTGTTGTACGGCGACGCAAGAACCATATTGACCCAGCTACAAGCAGTAAACCAACAAATACAAGAGCTGTTTGATTGGCTCCATCTGTTTGCGGTAATTTACCTTGTGCTCTCAACTGTGCTTCTAAGCGCTCTGCATCCGCTTTAATTTTATTGATATCAATAGCTTGAGCTACCTCAGTTTGCTCATCTTTTGATAGCTTACTATATTTATTCAGGAAATCTTTATAAGCATCTAACGTATTTTTAGTTACGTTTGATGGATTATACGGTGGTAATTGTTTCCCTTGATCAATAACATTTTGTGCTGAAGTGCCACCATTACCAGGAGTTGTAGGTTTGTTTGTATCTGGTTTGGGATTGCTTGGCTCAACCGGCTTCTCTAAATCTGGATTTGGTTTATTTGGACCGATTGGTTTCCCCGGATCCGGGTTTGGTTTGTTTGGATTAACCGGCTTCTCTGGATCTGGATTTGGCTTATTTGGCTCAACCGGCTTCTCTGGATTTGGCTTGTTTGGGTCAACTGGTTGCCCTGGCTCTGATGTTGGATGATCCGGATCAGTTGTAGGATTTGTTACAGGTGGTGTAGGCTGAATTTTAGCCTCACAAGTATTACCTACCTCGACTGTCCCAATGATTGTACTTCCATTCTCTTTCACAATATATTTACCAGGCTTTATGAATGAATTACTTATTGTAATTTGACCTATATTATTTGTTATAAATTCTTTAGTACCACTTTCTTCTACCACTTCACCATTTTCATCTGTAAATGTTACTTTAACACCTTCACGAGGCTGACCATACATATTGTTAATGGTTAATGTGAAAATTGGACAAGCTGGAGCAATAGGCAGTTCTACTTTACAAATTTGTTTATAAGAAACTACAATTTCACCTAAATACACTTTGTTGTCATAAACATTATACTTACCTGCCGGTACATCTTTAGAAACAAATGTCATGCTACCATCAGCTTCAATCACTGTTGAAATAACGTTACCTTGTTTATCTTTAATAACAACGTCTTTTCCAGCCTTAATTAGGACATTATTTTTATCCTTTAACTCTACTGTAAAGCGCTCGCAGGCTGGTTTTTGCTGAACTTCAGCATGGCAATCAATATTGCTGGAGAATTCCCCAATTTTATTTCCATCCTTATCAAATACACTATAAACACCTGGCTCTAAATCTTTTATCTCAACTTTCCCATCTTTTGTTTCTTCAGTAGCTACCGTTTTGCCATCTATATCTTTAATAGTTACTTTCGTTTTATCTTCTATTAATTCTCCATCAACATCTTTGACCGTTAAATCGAATGTTTCACATTTTGGTGCTTGTATAATTGTAAATTCATAACCACAGCTTTTCTTGTATGTCAGTGTAACTGTACCTAAAAATTGGTTACCCTCATATATTGTGTATTCACCTGGTTTTACACTATTAGTAGGATCATTTGAATGAACAATAAACCTACCTCCTGCGTCAGGAGATACCTTTGTCACTACTGTAGTACCTTGCTTTAATGTTAATTCTAAAATATTTGTACGAATATTACCTTGACCATCTCTCACAACAATTGTGTAGTTTTCACATTTCGGCACTGGTTGAACTACAGCTTTACATCCACCATCATATTTCACTGTTACCTTTCCTAATTCACCTTCAACTGAATGAGATATAGTATACTCACCAGCAGTAAAATGATTAGGTAATGTCACTTTGCCATTTGTTACGTTGTATGGTGCTGTTTCTGTACCATTGGGATCCTTTAATGTAACTGTCCCTGTAGTAATTGAATGACCATCCATATCCTTAATTGCTATTTCGAATTGTGTACAACTACCACCCAATATTGGTGTCGTATTGACAAGTTGTGTTATTAAGTCTGGCTGCTTATTTAGTGTCGTGTTTTCATCTAACTTAAATTTAAAATCAGACATTTTAGTATAACCAGTTGGTGCTGCTACTTCACGGATGAGATAGTCATTGTACGGCACATTTTCAAATGTGAATTCCCCATTTGCATCTGTAGTAGCTGTTTGTATGATATATTCATTTGGTTTTGCGGTTTTTTTAATTAGTTGGAATTCAACATCCGCTAAATTTTCTTTAAATTGACCTGTAGCTGAGTCGATACCAATCTTTTTGAATTTCGCACTGCCTCGTGTTGACGAAAAATCTGATTCAGAGCTACTAAAGCTAAATTTACCCTTAAAGTCACTCTCAGTTTTTTGATTAGCCTTTGTTTGCCCCGTATAATGCAATGTTGCTGTATTTTCTAATGCATCACCCATTTGACCAAAGCCTATTGTTTTATACTGTACTTGATACCCTTTTCGATTTAAATCAGGGAATTCGAGGCTAAAGCCTCCTTGAGTATCAAACTTGACAGTTACCCCTAATTGTAAAGGTGTTTGCCAGGTAGATGCATTTTGAATACCAGTTTTAGATACTGTATATGGTGCTAATAGAATACTACTTTCCAATAACATTAAATTATTACCTGGTAAATCTGTTAAGATGACATTTTGACCTAAATCAGAATGAGATTTATTCACATCTAATGTCCAAGTGATTGTTTCTTTACTTGCGTTTTGTTGTGGTTTATTTTTTGTCACTAAATTGTTCGCTACATTCTCATCAATTTTTACTGGCGTTGATTCCAGCGTAAATTCTTGCGTACCCTTTGTTTTGAATGTGGCATCATTCGTATATACATTCCCTCTTTCAGTAGCCGTATCAGAACCAATACCTAAAATGTGATCGTCATCCATTGTGTTATAACGAACCACATATGCTTGGTAGTTTATGTCTCCTGATAAGGAATCACTGAATGTTAATGTAAAGCCTTTATCTGTTTCAGCTGAAATTGTGTAATTGTTCGGGTCAATCGGTGTAGTACCAATAGTTCCGCCTGTATCACTACCACCTAAATTAGTTAAAGGTAATACTTCAATTGTTCCCGGTAAATACTTATGTCCCTCACCAACTGTATCAATTAAAATAGCTCCATTAATATCCTTTTTATTGATATTCACTTTTACATCCCATGTAAATTGCTGTGTGGAGTAGTCAAACGATCCCGATTTACTGCCATTATTAACAGTAGTTGATTGTGGAATATAGCTCGCAGAAGCTGATTTTTCATATACTTTACCGCCACTTGTCCACTCTGTAGCGGCTGTATTTCCGTACCCTTGCTTTTGTACAGTACCCTCATCACCAATTGCGAAGCTCGTTTGATAAGTGATAGTTGATGTACTACCTGCTGGTACGTTAATACCTGAAATTGTAAAGCCTTTTTTCTTATCTCCACCAATTAGAGTATAAGTAGTTGCTATACCATTAAGCTTTACAGTGTTGTCTATTAACTCATGCACCCCATCTGCAGCACCAGCTGTAAATGTATCTGTTAGTGTTAGGTTGTTAATTGATTTAGTTGGATTATCAGATACAATGTTGACCGTCCATGTAATTACTTTTTTATCAAAATCAACGGTATATGATTTTTTTAATAGGTTTTCAGTAAGTACATAGTTTATATTCTTCTCTTTACCTGAACCGCTTGTCACACTATTATTAAACAGCCCTGCTTCATTTTCATAAAAATCCTGTTTAGTATAGTTCGCATCATACACAATTGTATAGGCATCTGAAATATCGTTATCAAAGGTTAATGTGAAGCTTTTAACATTTCCAGCTGCAGGAGTAATAGTAAATCCATTTGTTACTCTATTAGCTTCCGAAACTGTTGTCGCCACATGGCCAGCTGCATCGTTCATTTTATAAACCTTAATGCTTGATGCATCGATTTCGTGAGGACCTTTAATTGTATCTATAACATATGCATCAGATTGATCGATACTTAACAAATTATGATTGTAATCAATATGCCACTTTGTTTCATAGTTTGTATTTTTATCTAACTTTTTATCTAGCGCTTTACCATACGTAATGGTGTGTGTTGCCATATTAGAAGATTCTATTTGTCCATTGTTAGTAAATTGTACCCTGTTATTAAAATTAACTGCACCATCACGTTTATCCGCCTCTAATGTTACAGACGTTTTATACGTAATTTTATATGCATACTTACCAGTCAGCGTACTTTCAATATCGCTCCAACTACCATTTGTCAGAACATTTTTTTCTGTACTTGTTCTCACTCCATTAAGACCAACCTCATATTGATAAACATTCACGGAATTAGCCATAATTTCATGTGATGTTGGCTCGTCTGTTAAAGTTGGATTACTTAATAATTTACCAGCTTCATTAATCCATACCTGCCATTCCATCTCATGATTACCACTTATTGTTGGTGTAGGAGTCCCTATTTTCTCCTTACTTACCTTTTTGTTGCTCGTTGAAGGTAAGAAAGTAAATTTAACTTTAATGATCTCACTACCACCTGTGGCTGCCGGAATTTCCAGATCTTGCTCAATGTCGTCTGAAAGGTTATTAAAACCAGCATTAAATATGATGGTTAATTCCTCTGGTTGAGAGCTTCCTGAGCCGGGCTCCATTCCACTTAACTCTACACGAACTTTATTATCCGTAGTTACATAATTATATGTGATACCGTTTACTGTCTTGCTACCGGTGAATGCCCCATCAAAATCAATTAACGACTGCGGCAATTGGAATTCAAACCAACTCCCGTCTCCCCAAGCTTCTGCTTGACTATCTTGCATTGGCACGGAAAATTTAACCGTGAAGTTAGCAGTTGTATTAGGATCTAATTCTGCACCAAATTCACCTGCTCCAACTGTTTTTTCACCAATTTTCATTACAAATGATACTAGTGAAGCTGGAATTTCTTGAGCAGCCAATGGTGTATGATTCACTGGCAATGTTTTAGCGGGTTCATCATCCACTTTTTCTTCTTCAGGAGCTTGGCCCTCAGGAGCTTGCTCCGTATTTTCATTTTCTTGCGGTGTTGTAGAAAGCTCTTCCTCACCTATGTTATCTTCTGACAACTCTGTGTCATTGCTCACAGGTGTAGATGGATTTTTTTCCATTTCATCAACCGAACCATTGTCATTCACGACTGGTGGTGTCGAAATGTCTTCAGAAGCAAATACTGACAGTGGGCTGAGTAGTGTTTGGAACACTAACAACATGGTCAGCATAGCAATGTTCATTTTTTTTCTCATGACACTCCTCTTTTCTTAATAGATAGAGAGCTTGATTGTTTGCTGCGACGATAGCTTCCTTTCATTTTCAGATAAAGCCTGCCACAAACAACGGTTTCTCTCCTCCCTGAAATTAACTTGTCATTCTTGTGAATAAAAGCCAAATTGTATCCTAACATAGGACATAAGAATTAACAAATTATAAACTTTCCTTTATTTTATTTTAGAAGCATTACTTTTGTGACGCATATAAAAATAAACATCACCACCTTTTATCATTTTTGATACATTATAACTAAAAGCGCTGAACAAATTCTAAACAATCATCTAAACATACAAAAAAAGCAGTAAACATCGCTCCTTTGAACGTGTTTACTGCTTTCTATTTCATATTTTATTTTCCGTCTTTTCCTAACAAGGTTAATATTCTCCGTTTAACGGTCGCGTGCGTAGAATCATCTTCTAAAAAATCTAAAGGAAAATATATTTTATGGTCCCTCTTCATCCGTCCTGAAATAGAATCAACAATAATTGATTCACGTGAAAGCTCACGTAGCTCACCATTTTTCATTTCTAAGAAAATCGGCACGCGTACTTCCTCTTCACCAGGTCTGTAAAAATCATAGGGCAAATCAGCCGTTGTATCATGAACAAGATAGTAGTCTGGGTTCAAGTTTGCCTCTTTGAAAAGTTCCTGTAGTTTTTGATATTTATCAAGCTCGACACCAGGATCTAAATCAATGTATTGGAATAGCTTGCGATTAACAAAGCGGCGACTTAAATCACTTAGAATCGTATCTTCCTCTTGCATCCATAGTTGAAAATATGTAAAAAGAATACTCTCATCTAAGGCAAGGTAATCTTCGAGCGTAATTGCATTACGGAAAAATGCTAGGAAGTGAGTAGGTTCATGCTTAAATGTATAACCTTCCAAACTTAATTGTTTTACTCGTTTTAAAATTTTATTTAAAATAACCTCTGCACTACGTGACACAGGATGGAAGTAAATTTGCAAGTACATTTGATAGCGGCTCATAATATAATCCTCTACTGCATGCATACCTGTTGCTTTTATGACCACTTGGTTTTTGCGAGGACGCATCACTCTTAAAATCCGTTCCATATCAAAGTGACCATAACTAACTCCAGTAAAATAAGCATCACGTTGTAGGTAATCCATACGATCCGCATCAATTTGGCTTGAAATTAAGCTAATTACTTGTTTGTTTGGATATGTCTTTCCTATTACTTGAGATACCTTTTCAGGAAAATCAGCTGCCACTTTTTTCAGCACAGCATTTACTTCTGTATCACCCAATAAAATTTGTCTTGTATAATATTCATGATCCAGTTCAAAGACATTTTCAAAGGCATGTGAGAATGGCCCATGTCCTAAATCGTGTAAGAGCGCCGCACATAGCACTAAAAGTCGTTCACCTTCATCCCAATCAGCACGGCCAACAAAGATATCATCCACTATACGACGTACAATTTCATATACACCAAGTGAATGACTAAAGCGGCTGTGTTCTGCCCCATGAAAGACTAAAAATGTGGTACCAAGCTGACGAATTCTACGTAAACGCTGAAATTCTCTTGTACCTACTAAATCCCATATCACCTGATCCCTTACATGCACATAACGGTGAACAGGGTCTTTAAATACCTTTTCTTCTTGTAATTTAGCGTTTGCATATGTCATTTGTATAGCACCCCCATTTTGTTATAGTTCTATTATATGCGATAAATCTAGGACTAGCATACTTATTCACATTTTTCTATAGATACTTACAACCTTTTTATTTCTATTGCTATAAATGAACAAAAAGCTTTCTCCAACAAGTAGAGACAGCTTTTTGTTTACTTATTCTTTAATTTTGTTAAAACCTTTTCCATTAGTTCTTCTTCGGTTAATGCAGCAACAGGGCGGCTATTTACAAAGGTAAATGTTTTTTTGCGTCCTGGACCACAATAAGAATGACAGCCAATTTCGATGGTTGCATCAGGATCGATTTCCTTTAATTTTGGAATTAACGTTTTTAAGTTAACGGCCTGACATTCATCGCAAACTTTAAATTCGTTTGCCATTTTGTCAACAACCCTTTCTATATAGTATTTTTCAAACAAAAAACCGCTCGCTCTATGGAACGCATGACCTTCACATATTTAAGTATGCAGCATACGTACAAACCTACAACGGGTATTGTATCGTACTTTTCCCCTTCTATTCAAGCATAATTCCTTTTACATAGATGAATAAAAGGTTAAAAGATTGGTCATGCTAGTCTTAAATAACAAGTACCAAAAAAGTGGAGGTTTTTAATATGAGTAAAATCAGACAAGATGCTTGGCTAGAAGAAAATGATGAATTGTTAGCAGAGGCGGTAATTCGTCACGTAACGGAGGGGAGTACACAGCTAAATGCCTTTGAAGAAGCTGGTGATGCGTTAAATCGTACTGCTGCAGCCTGTGGTTTCCGTTGGAATGCTGTTGTTCGTAAAGAATATGAAGAACAATTAGCTGAAGCTAAAAAAGAAAGAAAAGAAAGAATGCGAGTGTTAGGAGCTCCTGCAAGACGTCGCACTTCTAGTATGTTTACAGTGAATAGTAGTGCTGCAGAAGGAAAATCAATTCCGCTATCTGCTCTTTCTCTTGATATTGTTATAGCTTATTTACTGCGTTTACAGCATTCTGGTGAAGTAGGCAATGAATCTTCAAAATGGAGACAGCTTGTCCATGTAACATCTGAGAAAAATAAAAAACTAGAGAAAACTATTACAAAGCTAGAAGAAGAAAATCGAGCAATTCGCAAAGATTATGAACAATTCGTTCAAATTATGAATCGTGCTAGACGACTTGTTACGTTAGATGAAGAGGAAGAACGTGTTGCACCTGTTTTTAAAATGGAGAAAAACGGAAATCTAGTAGTAAGTAGTTCTAATTTCCAGCCTGAAAATGGCGATGCGCTTAATTAGCAGCATCGCCTTTTTTTATGTTTGTTAATATCAGTCTATTCATGTCGTTCTAGCATTTTAGCATTTCGCTCAAAAACACGCTTTAAATAGAAACCATATAACGTTAATTCTTCGTCATGAAAAGATTCTGGATGTACTTCACCAGCTAAGCGATGAAGTAATTGCTGTAGACGAATAACGACTCCCTCTACAGTTAAGTGTAGATCGACAAGCTCCGATAATGATGCCATGACTTCGGGAACTATTTGTGGATAATTAAATTTCGTCTCTTCCTGTTGTAAGCTTTCCTCATAAAAATCACGAATGAGTGCAGCACGCTGTGAGCCGCTACCTTCTATACATAAATAGATTTGCACAGCTACACCTTGGCGTAAACGTCTTTGTGAAATTCCCGCAAACTTTTTCCCTTCAATACTTAGATCATACGAACCTGGGCAATATGAGCCTACAATTTCATAGGCTTCAATCTTCTCTGCCACCTCTGGAAACAAACCTTTAACGAGGTCAACCATCACATCATAGCCATCATTTATACTTAATGAATCCATTTGTTCAGATAATACAATAGAAATGTTTAAAATTCCTTCATCAAGGACAACGGCTAATCCACCAGAGTTCCGAACGATAGGTTGATAACCTCTTGATTCTAGTAAATCCATTCCCTGCTGTACATATGGTAAACGATGATCTTGGATACCAAGCACAACGGATGCCTCATGGACCCACGTCCGAATAGTTGGGGGTGATACTAATTGTCCAACTAGTTGACACAGCGTATCATCAGTGGCAAAGGATTCTAACGGAGATCGCTGCTTTGCACTAATTGATTGATCATAATAACGCCAAATTGGCTGCTGTAAAATACTTTTCATATTGGTGCTCCTCTAATTCCATCTCTACTCTTTAGCATACATCATCTATAGTTGGTGTCAAATTCGTGAAAAACATTCATGAACTTAGGGAATTTGCACAAACTATGATAAACTAATTTTGAATGGTATTCACTTATAAAGGAGTGTTTTCAATAATGAATGAAGCAGCAATTACGTTAGATGGATGGTACGCTTTACATGATTTTCGCTCAATTGATTGGGCTTCATGGAAGCTCGTTTCTGCTGAAGAACGTCAAGCAGCAGTAGAAGAATTTCTTGCTTATTTAGAGAAATTAAATGAAGCAGATATTGCTAAAACAGGTGCTCATGCCTTCTATGCAATCGTTGGTCAAAAGGCTGACTTTATGATTATGACATTGCGTGAAACGATGGATGAGCTACAAGAGCTTGAAGCAGAATTTAATAAATTAGCCATTGCTGATTTTACAATTCCTACATATTCTTATGTATCTGTTGTTGAGCTTTCAAACTATTTAGCTGGCGAATCAAATGAAGACCCATACCAAAATCCACATGTACGTGCACGTCTATACCCTGAGCTTCCTCGCTCTAAATATGTATGCTTCTATCCTATGGATAAACGCCGTCAAGGAAATGATAACTGGTACATGCTATCAATGGATGAGCGCAAATCATTAATGCGTTCTCACGGCATGATTGGTCGCGGTTATGCAGGTAAAGTAAAGCAAATTATTACAGGCTCTGTTGGCTTTGATGATCACGAATGGGGCGTAACATTATTTGCTGATGACGTTTTACAATTTAAAAAATTAGTGTATGAAATGCGCTTTGATGAAGTTTCTGCTCGCTACGGTGAGTTTGGCGCATTCTTCGTCGGAAACCTACTTGATAACGATAAATTAGTTACATTCTTAACGGTTTAATAATTACAATTAAAAATGTTAAAATGCGAGTCCCCAGTGAGGACTCGCATTTTAAATTTCATTTTCCTCCGCATTTTCGGATTCAAATATTAATATGATAGTATGAATAAAAAATCCGGTAAGTATCATCAGAAAAACCAAATACCAATTATAGGGTTGATGGTAGTATTCTGCTATCCCGACTGCCATAAAGGCACTAATAATTATTGCTACAAACATACTAAAAATACGCATTGTAACGCTCCTTCATGAATGCAAAAATAAATTCAACATTAGTATGTCTCGGAACAACGTTACTATACGGGCCAAGCTAAATTAGCTATAAAAATAAGAAAATGTCACCCCTCTGCGATGACACTTCCTTAATCCATGAATTTATTTTTTCTTAAGAGCTTTCATCCTTTACTTTTAAAATTAAGATGACCATTTGTATAAAAAAACCTGTCACAATAATTAAAATAAATAGATACCAATGGAGCGGCTGTCCATAAAACGCTCCTAGTAAAAAGGCTAGGACCGCGCTTAGTAATATACCAAACCATACCCCAATTTCCATAAATAGAATCACCTCACATGTATGGACTACACATGCAATTTACTGATTTCCTATTCCCCTATTTATATCTTTTTCTATTTACCCAATTTTTCATAAAAAGTATCTAACATGAATGGCTTTCAGATTATTTTTTACGGACTTGTCGTTATTACTACTGTATGCATAGTACCTTTGTTGTGTGAATTTCTTTCTTCAGAAAATTGAACATGTCTACAATACCATCATGCATATACTGACAGCGAGGAGGTATGAAAATCGCTGTTATTAAGACGAATGATGCCCAGACAGCCCTGCTAGCAAGGCTTATGCGTGCCGAGGCAGAAGGCGAAGGTGAGTTAGGCATGCTGATGGTTGGGAATGTTGGCGTTAATCGTGTAAGGGGGGATTGTTTAGATTTTGGTAATATTCGAACAATTGAACAGATGGTTTATCAACGTCCAGGTGGCTTTGAAGCAACTCAAAAAAGTTATTTTTATCAACGAGCACGTGATCAAGATATCCGGTTAGCCAAAAGAGTAATTCAAGGTGAGAGATTCCATCCAGCTAACCGTTCCTTGTGGTTTTTCATGCCTGCGGGTGATTGTCCTGCACAATGGTATGGCCAATGGAATACAGGCAGATACAAATCTCATTGCTTCTTCTCGCCAACTGAAGAAGATTGTCCTCAAATTTAAAAAGAAAGTAGGTTGATTATTGATGATGCCTTATTATTGGACACCAACAACGCAACAACAAATGACTCCTCCTCCAGTCACAATCCCGACCGGACGACCGCCTGGCCGTGAAGAGTCCTATATAGAAAATATTTTACGGTTGAATCGCGGAAAACCAGCTACCTTCCATTTTTCTTTTGAGCATGCAGTGGAACAAGGAAAAAACACAAAAACTGTACGTGGTGTGGTAGAAGCTGCTGGACGAGATCATGTTATCATTCGTGAACTTAAATCCAATCACCGCTTCTTATTCCCAATGATTTACTTTGATTTCGCTGAATATGATGAAGAAATGGCCTATTTTAACCAAAATCCATAAGAGCAATCATGTGTCTTAAAAATCCGCAATACTCTCACTGACAACCGTCGATGAGAGTATGCGGATTTTTATTTTTTAATCTTTTAAATATTCCAATGTAGCTTTACCTAAAGTTTTAGCAGCTATAAGCATTGCGCGTTCGTCAAAATCAAAGCGTGCGTGATGATGTGGATAAGCCGTTTCCCATTCTGGACTTTTCGCACCTGTGAAGAAGAATGTACCAGGTACTTTTTCTAAATAATAAGCAAAATCCTCTCCAACCATAAATGGTGGACAAGTTTTCACTTGCTCTACGCCTGGGACAGTTGACGCTAGCTGTGCCACAAACTCAGTTTCCTTCTGATGATTATAAACAGGTGGATAACCCCTAGTATAACGATATTCATAACTTGCACCAAAGGCTAGACAAGTAGCGTTTAGAACTGCTTCTAGTTCCTGCTCCATCTGTGTACGCACATCTTCCTCAAAGGTGCGAATTGTTCCTGCCAATTTAACACGATCAGCAATAACATTAAACGGATTAATCGCCTCGAAATGACCAATTGTTAAAACAGCTGACTTTAATGGATCAATACGTCGCGAGATAAGTTGTTGTGCGCTGATTACAAACTGTGAAGCAAGAGTAACCGCATCAATGGAGTGATGTGGTTCGGCACCATGTCCACCCTTCCCTTGAATGGCAATTTCTACTTTGTCTGCAGCTGCCATAATAGCGCCATCTTTCACTAAAATTTCCCCTATTGGAGTGGGAGCCCATAGATGAGTACCAAAAATAACATCTACACCATCTAAGCACCCATCCTCTATCATCGGCTTCGCCCCACCTGGCGCCACCTCTTCAGCGTGCTGATGAATAAATATAATATTGCCTGTAATTCCAGATTTCATATGATTGAGTGCTTTAGCTAATCCTAGTAATGTTGCTGTATGACCATCATGTCCACAAGCATGCATTTTACCAGCAACCTTTGATTTAAAGGGTATATCATTTTCTTCTTGGATCGCTAATGCATCAAAATCAGCGCGTAACGCCACAGTTTTTCCTGGCCTTGCACCGCGTAGCAGCGCTACTACACCTCTTCCACCTACCCCTTCTCGTACCTCATGACCCAATTTTTTATGATAGGCAGCTATATAGGCTGGTGTCTCCACTTCTTCAAAGGATAGTTCAGGATACTCGTGCAAATGACGACGAATCCCTACCATTTCTTCATAATTTTCATCTAATAATGTAAATAGCTTTTCCATCCTACACAACCTCTCTTTTTGTATTTTCGAAATATTTCAAGTAATAGTAGTAGTGTACTATAAATTCTTACAAAAAGAATAGGATTTAAATCGTATTCTTACAAAATAAAGAAAAAACTCTCCTACAAATCATGTAAGAGAGTCATAATTTAAAATTAACGAGCATGTTTTAAAGCCGATAAAATAATAAGTATCCACCCAATTAAAAATAGAACACCACCGATTGGTGTAATTGCGCCCAATACTTTTATACCACTAATCGCTAGTACATATAAGCTACCTGAAAAGAAGACAATCCCAAGGTTAAAGAAAATTCCTGCCAAATTTAATTGCTTCACTTCACCAAATAATTTGGAACTCATTAATAATCCGATTACCAACAAACCAGTAGCATGGAACATTTGATATTGAACAGCCGTCTCCCAAATACCTCGACTATAATCATCTAAAATTTCTTTTAAAGCATGTGCACCAAAGGCACCAAAGGCTACTGCTAATAGGCCGTGAAGAGCCCCTGTCACGATAAATTTTTTCATTGCTCGTTACCCTACCTTTAATATTGTTTAAAAATCAAAAATTGAATCACCATTTGCTCCATCTTCTTCAACTTTGGATGTAGATAAACTTGGTAGCTTCATCTCTGATCCAAGCATTTGTGGTAAATGCTTAGAAGGTGGCGTGATAGATGGCGTATTACCAGGAGAATCTAACACCACATCACATAATGCACGAATGGCTGTAAGAGCTTCGCGGATCTGCTGATCATTCCCTGCATTTTTTGCACCAGATAATTGTTTTTCAAGTTGTTGTATAACGGCTTGATAAGGAATCATTACATTCTCCCACTTTCTACTTTTGGTACAAATTTTAAACATTCCATACCTGAGGATTGTTTCACGACAACGGATGGAATTTGCTTTGTTTTAAAGCCATATGCGACACAGGCACGTGGAGTTTGAGGGTCCCAGGTTACTTTAAAAAATTGACATTGAAAACAATTCGCCTTCATCGTTGTCCCTCTCTTTCTTCTATTCTAACTGTATCACGATTTATGTAGTGTATAAAGTAAACGATTTGTGCCAATCTATGCTAAACACCAATCTATTGGTCGTTTATCCCATTCCACTAATTGTTGGTTAATCTTTGAATAAGGTTTACTACCAAAAAATCCTCGATAAGCACTTAACGGGCTAGGATGTGGTGCTTCTAATATGACATGGGGCGTTGCATGTTTACAAATTAATTGTTTTTTTCGCTGCGCTGGTTTACCCCATAGTACAAAAATAAGTGGCTCCTCTCTTGCGGCTAGTTTATCGATAACCGCATCAGTGAACTGCTCCCAGCCTTGATCTTTATGGGAATTCGCCTGTCCTGCTCGTACAGTAAGCACTGTATTCAAAAGCATGACACCTTGTTCTGCCCACTTCGTCAAGGTCCCATCTTGAGGAATAGGACAGCCTAGATCATCTTGTAGTTCTTGTAACATATTTCGTAAGCTAGGTGGATGCGGGATACCTGGCTTGACTGAAAAGCTTAAGCCATGTGCTTGATTAGGACCATGGTATGGGTCTTGTCCTAAAATAATGACCTTCACATCTTGATAAGCTGTTGTATAAAATGCATTCATCACATCCTGCATGGGCGGATAAATAGTTTGCGTTGAATATTCATTAGCAATAAATTGACGTAGCGTATGATAGTATGTTTTTTCTAACTCGTCTGCAAGTATTTCTTGCCAATCATTCGGGAATACTTGTTTCATTGTCCTTTAAGCCCCTTTCTTTTCTTACAACGGTACAAAAAACCAACCTTGAATTCAAGCCTCAGTTCAAACTGACCATTTAAAATTATCTAATTCTGACTATTTTTATAGAATCAGAATAAGACTATACTAAATGGTAATTTTAACACTCTCAACAATAAAGGAGATCTTTTCATGACTCTAAAAAAAACATTAACAATTGCTGGTTCAGATACATCCGGTGGCGCAGGTATGCAAGCCGATCTTAAAACATTTCAAGAGCACGGTACGTACGGTATGGTGGCATTAACAGTTGTTGTAACAATGGACCCGAATGGTTGGACACACAATGTTACACCATTACCAACTGAACTTTTACAAAAACAAATCGATACTGCTCTTTCAACAGGAATTGATGCTATCAAAACTGGCATGCTATCTACGGAAGAAATTATTCGTCTAGCTGGAGAAGCTATTGCAACATCAGGTACTACAAATGTTGTCATTGATCCCGTTATGATTTGTAAAGGTGACGATGAAGTTCTAAATCCTGGCAATACAGATGCAATGATACAACATCTTTTACCATTAGCAGCAGTCACAACTCCAAATCTTTTTGAAGCTGGTCAATTGGCTGGTACAGGTACTCCAAAAACGATTGATGAAATGAAAACAGCCGCACGAAAAATCCATGAACTAGGAGCTAAAGCTGTAGTCATTAAAGGTGGGAAAGCATTAGCCACTGAAAAAGCAACAGATCTATTCTTCGATGGACAAACATTCTATTTATTAGAATCTGAAAAAGTCGCTTCTACAAATAACCATGGGGCAGGCTGTACTTTTGCTGCTTCTGTTACTGCAAATCTGGCAAATGGACGGTCTGTTATGGATTCTGTTATTGAAGCAAAAGAGTTTGTATCCGCAGCCATTGCACATGGTTGGGCTCTTAACGATTACGTTGGTCCTGTCATGCATGGTGCAAAATCCCGCTTTGGTGCTCCACAAGTAACAGTGACTGAAATATAACCATGTGAACGGGATGTCTCAAAGATAGAGACATCCCTTTTTACACAAGGGAGGTTTCTAAGTCACCTCAGCCAAACTCACATCCAGTATCTCGCTGAAAATATTACCTAACACTATGAGAAAAAAACGTAATTATTTAAATACTACTACTACAAAACAAATAATGCGTTATTTTCTAGAGTTTTTGATGACTAAAGATAAAAAATCGGACAAGATACGTTAGGACTTCATCCCCCATATATTAGCTTTAGATGGGAGGGAAAAAAATGAAAAAACATAAGGCAGAGAACTTAACTGAAGAATCAGGTTTATTAGCTGGAGAAATAACCTCTTCAAAAGTAGAAGTACTAGCTTCCATTGTCTTAACACTCGGCTACTCATTGTCCACCCTCGCCACAATAATGGCACTTCAGGAGGAAGAAGAACTAGCACAAGAAAAAAAGACCGAAAATCAAGATCAAAATCTATATATGAGACAAATGTTTAAACAGTTGCAAAATGTCAATAATCGTTTAGAAACGATCGAAAGAAAGCTTAATCGGTTCTAACCAATACATAGCCTATCCGTAATTTTAATAAAAAACCGCGAATCTCCGTCATAAAGAGAAACGCGGTTTTTTATTATACTATGATAATGAGCTTCATTCTTCTCCCTATTCTACAGCACAATCTGAGATGCTGAAGGAACGTCATCTATTGTACCAAGATAGAATTCGTTTTTACCTAGTTTTGCCATCCTTTAGCATTTTGTGCTGTCTACACACGATTTAGGAAGAAGCTATGGTTGCAATATCTTTCAGGTGTGAAACCGTATACAAAACGACACATTTTGTACATATTTTTTCACACCCCTTATATTGATACATTACAATAATTTTTTCAAGAATATTGCTTGGAAACTTGTCATAGATTAATAGTTAATGATTCATCTTGCCCTGATTTAGAATTAGATTAATCTAGATGAAATTATGTGGGAGGGATGTAAGTTACACAAATCATTAATTTGTACGTATGAAGCAATCAATTTCCCTTTGCTAATTTTTTTTACTATACTTAAAGGAGAAATGATCGAGAGGAGTGTTAAGATGCAAGAAGTACAAGTAGAGACGTTGCAAGAATTACTAAATTCTTTTGCCAACAAAGACGTTTATATTCATCTTGAGACGACAAACGGATCTTATGCAGCACATTATGATGAAAAGTTCTTTAATGCAGGTGCCTTTATACGGAACGCAAAAATTAATTATGAACTTGCTAAAGTTGTAGACAAGACACCTCATCGTGTTGGATTAAAATTACCTCATGGCTGGGTTTATGCACAAGGTATTACTCATTATGAATTAGATGATTTAGGCCGTTTATTAATGGCTGGATTAGATTACTCTGGAAAATTGGCGATTGCGCTTGAAATAAGTGAAACGCCATTTACTTACTAAGGGGGACGACTCTTTGAATTTACAACCACAACGTCATATTTTAATTGTGTACCCTCACCCAGATGATGAGGCTTTTTCAGTTGCTGGCACGATTGCCTACTATACAAAAAAAATGAATACACCTGTTACATATGCCTGCTTAACATTAGGTGAAATGGGCCGTAATTTAGGTAATCCTCCCTTTGCAACGCGCGAATCATTACCAGAAATACGTCGTAAAGAATTAATTGCAGCCGTTGAAGCAATGGGTATTCAAGATTTACGTATGATGGGTCTTCGTGATAAAACAATCGAATTTGAAGACGATGAGAAGATGGTGAAGCTGGTAGAAGGTTTAATTGAAGAGCTAATGCCTTCATTAATTATTACGTTCCTACCTGGTTTTGCAGTACATCCAGATCATGAAGCAACCGCACGTGCTGTCGTTGAAGCTGTACGTCGCATGCCTAAGGCTGCACGTCCGCAAGTATTTGGCTGTGCCTTCGCAAACGATACTATTGAAAAAAATGGCGAACCTCATGTGGTCTATGATATTCGCGAAATGCGAATGGATAAATTACAAGCTTTACAGGCACACGCATCACAAACTGGTTGGATGATGCAAGAAACAGAAAAACGCATTGATGATGGTGAACCGATGAGCGAGAGCTGGCTAAATGTTGAAAGATTCTACATTATTGATCCTGATAAATATGTAAAATAAATAAAAGGTTCTGTCCTCTTATGATTGGAGAACAGAGCCTCATTTTATTAGGTAGATTTTACTTTATTTACTTTATGCACGATAAACGTGATGGAAAAGGCAATCAATAAAAACAGGAAGAAAAAATAATGAGGTATATGAAGATTAACAACACTTACTAACATTTTTAACCCTATTACCCCAATAATGATGAAAGCAGTTGCTTCTAGCTCAGGTACTTTTTCGATCATAATTAAAAATACACCCGCTATTGTTCTCATCATTAAGATTCCTAACATACCTCCAATTAAAAGCACCCATACTTGATCTGAAACAGCAAAGGCAGCAAATATTGAATCAATAGAAAAAGCAATATCCATCAGCTCTACGGAAATAACTGTTGCCCAAAAGGTCCCAAAGAAACGAACCATCAAGCCTGATTTTTTTACCACCTTCACACTATCCTCATTTCCAATTTGAAGAAAATGAGCGATACAAAGCCATCCTAAATACAACGCTCCTAACACTTTAATAAACCAAAACTCTACAAGATAAACCCCTATTCCAATAAATAAAAATCTAAAAAAGTAGGCTCCTAGCATCCCATACATTAAAGCTCGTTTTCGTTGCTTATCCGGCAAATGTTTGACAAGTACTGCTAATACAAGTGCATTATCTGCTGATAGCAATCCTTCAATAATAATTAAGGAAAATATTAGTCCCCAGGATACAGGGTCCACTAATACTTCCTTCCACATTGCCCAATCAAAAAACTGACTATATGTAGATAGAATTCCTTGAATGATTTCCACTGCTTACCCTCCCACTTGTCCCAAGCTAATCTAGTATATGCTTGACCAATTTTGATATGAAAATTGTATTTTTTTGATCAAAGATATTGTGGACACCCCTCTAAAAAGAGCTCTTTTTTAAACGTGATTTGCTAGTAGGAGCACTATCATAGAAGTGATATATGACCGTGTTTGATACCTTTTTTGATATAAAAAGTATGTTGAATTAAGATAAAACGCTTACATAACAAAATGGACACGGAAAATTTAGAATTTACTAAAAATTAAGTCCAAAAAGCAAATAAAGTGTGCTATCATAGATAAATGTTTTAAACGTAAAATGGAGGATGAATACTATGGAAGTTGCTGATACTAGAACCGTGCAAGTGGAGAATGTTCTCATTGCACACCATTTTTTAAAAGACGTAGTTGTGCATACACCTCTACAAAGAAACGACTATTTATCAGAGAAATATGGTGCAAATATTTATTTTAAACGCGAGGATTTACAACATGTACGCTCATTCAAGCTTCGTGGCGCCTATTATAAAATTAAAAAAATCGAGGAAGAAGCGCGCAATGTTGGCGTTGTTTGTGCCAGCGCAGGCAACCACGCACAGGGTGTAGCTTATGCCTGTGCCCAATTAAAAATTCAAGCTAGCATTTTTATGCCTCAAACTACACCTAAGCAAAAAATAGACCAAGTGCGTATGTTTGGACGTGAGTATGTGGAAATTATTTTAGCGGGTGATACGTTCGATGACTCTGCTGAAAGCGCACTAAGCTTCTGTGAAGAACAAGGTAAAATCTTCATTCATCCATTTGACGATTTCGATGTTATTGCTGGGCAAGGAACTGTGGCGGTAGAAATCATGAATGATATGGAAGAGCCAATCGACTACGTTTTTGGCAGTATCGGTGGTGGTGGCTTAATGTCTGGTGTTTCTGCCTATATTAAAAACCTTTCTCCATCTAGCAAAATTATTGGTGTAGAGCCTGCCGGTGCTGGCAGTATGAAGGCTGCCTTTGCTGAAGGTGGCACAGTTGCTCTTGATTGGATTGACAAATTTGTCGATGGAGCTGCTGTAAAGTGTGTCGGTCATCATACTTATGATGTTTGTCGCCGTTATTTAGATGACATTATTCTTGTACCTGAAGGAAAAGTATGTACAACCATTTTAGATTTGTATAATAAGCATGCGATTATTGCTGAGCCTGCCGGTGCATTGTCAGTCGCAGCTCTTGATTTTTATAAAGAAGAAATCAAAGGAAAGTCTGTCGTAGTTATCATCAGTGGTGGGAATAACGATATTGGCCGTATGCAGGAAATTAAAGAAAAGTCTCTTATTCATGAAGGTTTACTTTACTACTTCATCGTTAGCTTCCCTCAACGGGCAGGCGCACTTCGTCAATTCCTAACTAGCGTACTCGGTCCTAATGATGATATTACTACCTTTGAATATACTAAGAAAAACAATAAAGAAAGCGGCCCTGCTCTAGTGGGTATTGAGCTCGGCGATCGATCGGATTACGAGGGATTACTAGCGAGAATGAATGAGTTTGGCTTCAAATATAAAGAAGTTAACAATGATATTCAGCTATTTGGCCTACTCGTCTAAAAGAAGGAGTCTCACTTTTAGCAAGTGAGGCTTTTTCTATGTTTAAATATTTGAGAGTCACCTCAACAGCATCTTTCTCAACCATTTATATAGATGAATGGAGCGAGGGAAGAAGCACGACCCTCACATCATTGTAAATGAAAAAACTATAGGCAAACCCAAATGTCATTGAGTTTGCCTATAGTCTTATACTCATACGAATGTATGAACGATATACCTTTATCCTAATAAAGCACGGTCCGAATTCATTTTCTCTCCACGAATGCGTTCAAATTCAGCCATTAAATCAGGTATCGTTAATTCATGTTTACGATTTTCTCCAACTTCTAAAATAATCTGACCTTTATCCATCATAATTAGACGATTCCCTAAATCTAAAGCTTGTTGCATATTATGCGTAACCATCAATGTCGTCAAATGATCTTTTTCTACTAAATACTTTGTAATGCGGGTGATTAGTTCTGCACGTGAAGGATCCAGTGCAGCTGTATGCTCATCTAACAATAATATGGATGGCTTTGTAAAAGTGGCCATTAAGAGAGACAAAGCTTGTCGTTCCCCACCTGAAAGTAACCCAACCTTTGCAGAAAGACGGTTTTCTAAATTTAATCCAAGCATCTCTAACGATTCAATAAAAAACTCACGACGTTTCTTGTCTACACCTCTTCTCAATCCTCTACTCTTATTGCGGGAGTAAGCTAGTGCCAAATTCTCCTCAATCGTCATAGCAGGTGCTGTCCCTGCCATTGGATCCTGGAAAACACGACCGATTAATTGCGAGCGCTTATACTCTGGCAAATGAGTAACATTGTTACCATCAATCGAGACCGTGCCAAAATCTGGTGTTAAGGCGCCAGAAATCATATTCATCATCGTTGATTTACCTGCCCCATTACTCCCAATAATAGTAACAAAATCACCAGGCTTTAAATGTAAGTTAATTTCTGCTAGAGCGATCTTTTCATCCGGTGTCCCTTCATTGAACACCTTATTTATACCGTGTAATTTAAGCAAGGCCTTTTCCTCCTTGCTCTACTGGTTTGACTTGTGTAAGTTCGGCAGCTCGTTTTGCCTTACGCTTTCGTTCCTTACGCTTGTTAATAAATTGAGGCAAAATCAACGCCAAAATGACAATGATAGCTGTAATTAATTTCATATCGCCAGAATCCAGGAAGTCTACACGTAATGCTAGCGCTAAAATAATACGATAAATAATAGCTCCAGCGATGACTGCAAAAGTGGTACGAATAATGGTCTTTGTACCAAAAATTGCTTCCCCGATAATAACAGATGCAAGCCCGATCACAATCATACCGATTCCCATACTTACATCAGCGAACTTTGAATATTGTGCGATTAAAGCTCCAGAAAATGCGACAAGTGCATTGGAAAGTCCTAGCCCTAGAATAATAAGTGTATCTGTATTAGCTGAGAAGCTGCGAATCATTCGTTTATTATCACCAGTAGCCCGAATAGCCAGCCCAACCTCTGTTTTTAAGAACCAATCTGCTCCTATTTTAATTAAAATCGTAATAATTACGATAACAATTAGTACACTCCAAGTACCTGGTACTTGCTGAATCCCCATGACTTTTAATAGGCTGTTGAGAGCATCATCAATCCCTAAATTACTCCAAAACGCTTGAAACTTTGAAAATATTGTTTCAGAGTTTAGTAATGGAATATTTGGGCGACCTATCGTATTTTCTGCAGTTAACCCCATGATCCGTAGGTTAATGGAATATAAAGCAATCATCATTAAAATCCCTGATAAAAGTGGGTTAATCTTCCCTTTTGTGTGAAGAATTCCTGTCATACATCCAGCAATAAATCCAGCAACAATTGCCACTAAAGTCGCTAAGATTGGGTGGTAGCCAAGCAAAACCATTGTTGCTGCTGTTGCCGCCCCTGTTACAAAGCTTCCATCAACCGTTAAATCCGGAAAATCTAACACCCGAAATGTTACATATACACCAAGTGCCATAATTGCATAGATGATTCCTTGCTCCACTGCGCCAAATAATGCTAAAAACATCGTTGAATCATCTCCTAAATCTCTTTATTATTCTACTGCTTGTAAATGAAGATAAAGCGGGGATGGTTCCCCCGCTTCAATCTATTTTTCTAGAAGTTCTGCACCCCAAGAATCTTTAATTTCAATTCCTAAATCATCTGCTACTTTTTTATTAATTAATAGCTTTAGATTTTGTGGAAATTGCGCTGGCGTTTCAGCAGGTGTTGCCTCACCTTTTAAAATTTTCACTGCCATTTGCCCAGCCTCATATCCGATATCGAAATATTCAAAACCATAAGCCGCCAAACCACCACGCGCTACAGAGTCAAGCTCTCCAACAATTAAAGGTAATTTATTGGCATTTGCTACATCAATAACAGACTCTAATGCAGAAACTACTGTATTATCCGTAATAATATAGAATGCATCGACCTTACCAATTAAGGATTCAGTGGCTTGCTTTACTTCCGCAGAAGTTGCTGCAGATGCCTCTTTAACCTCAAGACCTTCCTCAGCCATCACTTTTTTTACTTCTTTCACCTGTGCTACGGAGTTTTGCTCACCAGCGTTGTAGACCATACCAACGTTTTTAGCACCTAGCTCTTTTAAAAAGGCCACTGTTTTAGAAATCGTTTCAGGATGTAAATCGATAGTACCTGTAACATTTTTCCCTGGCTTCTCCATTGACTCTATGAGCTGAGCACCTACAGCATCTGTTACAGATGTGAAGATAATGGGAATATCACTTGTTGCTGTTGCCGCGGCCTGTGCAGAAGGTGTAGAGTTAGCAAATATTAAATCTACGTTTGCACTTACTAGATTGTTAGCAATCGTTGTGTTAAGACTATTATCGCCTTGTGCGATTTGTGAATCATACTCAACTTTTAAACCTGCATCTTCAATCGCCTTTTTAAAGCCTTCCGTCGCTGCATTTAGCGATGGATGCTCTACAATTTGCGTAATTCCGATTTTATATGTTTTATCATCTGCGTTCCCGCTGTCACTTGCATTATTCGTTTCGTTCCCCTTTGATTCTGTTGAACTAGACCCACCACTACCACAAGCAGCCAGTAGTAATACTAATCCAAAGAGTAGGAATGAAAGCTTTTTGACATTGCTCTTCACCATTAATCCCCCCGATTAAGTTCTGGAATATCTATCACACTTTATCCAAACAAAGTGTGAATGTATCGCTATATTATCGTTATTATTGAGCTCCGTCAACAACATTATGAATGTTCTGACTTTTGTATTTCACAAAAAATTTTAGTATTCCATTTAATTTGACGCTTTAAACCGCTAAACTACGCTATTTTTGTTATTCGATTCCTTTTTAAAAAATAGTAAAAAATATTTATGACAATTTTGCGAATTTAGTCATATAGATAAAAAGTCTGACATTTGACTTCTGCTAGATATGTATAATAAAATATTGACTTGTGTGAAAGCACCGTGGTTCGTAACCATCCCACGAAAAAAAACTAAGGAGAAATGAATATGAAAATAAAGTTTTTAGCAGCAAGTGGTATTATTGCAGCTCTATACATTGCTGTGACGATGCTTGTTGCACCATTTGGTTTTACAGAGGTACAGTTCCGTGTATCTGAAATTTTTAACCATTTAGTGGCCTTTAATCCACGCTTTGCCGTTGGTATCATAATTGGAGTATTTATTGCTAATATCTTTTCACCACTTGGTATCTACGACTTAGTATTTGGTGTTGGACATTCTATGATTACATTGGGTTTGTTCATTTTGATTTGTAAATTTGTTAAAAATATTTGGGCACGCTTAATCATCAATACATTCTTATTTACTTGTACAATGTTTATAATTGCCTTTGAATTGAATTTAGCCTTAGAGCTACCATTCTTTTGGACTTGGCTAACGGTGGCAGCAGGTGAATTCGTTGTTTTAGCGGTGGGTGCACCTATTATGTATATACTCAATAAACGCCTTCACTTTAAAGAGATGATTGAATAGACGAGTCTTACAAGATTCGTCTTTTTTTCTTGACAATATTCTGAAAACATTCTACAATTCTTTCTAATAAATGCGAAGAAGAAGAGTAGTAGCAAGCATCGTTACTTAAAGAGAGCTGGTGGTCGGTGTAAACCAGTAGTACGTACTTGTGAATGGACTTCAGAGCAGCCTTACTCCAATGTAAGGCCGATTGGCTCCCCGTTATCGGAGTTAGAAAGCGCGCATCAATTGCGAATAAAGGTGGCACCACGGTTACTCGTCCTTTTTACAGAGGATTGGAGTGGCTTTTTTTTATGAAAAAATGAGTGCAGAGGAGTCGAGAAAAGATGAGTACAGTAGCAGAGAATAAAGGATATTTCGGAGAATTTGGTGGAAGCTTCGTTCCAGAGGAGCTTCAGCATGTATTAACTATTTTGGATGAAAATTTCCAAAAATTCAAAGATGATGCAGACTTTAATACAGAATTGAATTATTATTTCAATGAATATGTCGGTCGCAAATCCCCTCTTTATTTTGCAGAAAATTTAACAAAGCAATTGGCTGGCGCAAAAATATATTTAAAGCGTGAGGATCTTAACCATACGGGCTCACATAAAATCAATAATGTATTGGGTCAAATTTTATTAGCAAAACGTATGGGAGCAAATCGCGTTATTGCTGAAACCGGTGCAGGACAACACGGTGTGGCAACCGCTACTGCCTGTGCCATGTTCGGGATGGATTGTACTATTTATATGGGGTTAGAGGATACTAAACGTCAGGCATTAAATGTATTTCGAATGGAGCTTCTTGGAGCAAAGGTAGTAGCTGTTGATAAGGGGCAAGGACGTTTAAAGGATGCCGTTGATGAAGCATTCGCTGATTTGGTGGCAAACTACGAAACGACATTTTATTTATTGGGCTCTGCTGTTGGGCCGCACCCATTCCCCTCAATGGTTAAACATTTCCAATCAGTTATTAGCCGCGAAAGCCGCGAGCAAATTTTGGAGAAAGAAGGAAAACTACCAACCGCTGTCCTAGCCTGTGTTGGCGGTGGAAGTAATGCTATAGGGGCATTCGCAGAGTTTATTGCTGATAAAAATGTTCGTCTTATCGGAATAGAGCCAGATCAAGCTGCTACACTTAACGAAGGAACGCCTGGAGAACTACACGGCTTCAAATGCTTAGTGCTACAGGACGCAGAGGGAAACCCTCTACCAACATACTCGATTGCCGCAGGGTTAGATTACCCAGGTGCGGGACCTGAGCACAGTCATTTAAAAACAATTGGTCGTGCAGAGTATGTTACCGTGACTAATGAAGAAGTCCTAGAGGCATTTCAGGTGCTATCGAAGGTAGAAGGTATTATTCCTGCACTCGAAAGCTCTCATGCAGTTGCCCACGCACTAAAACTAGCGCCTACTCTTACAACTGATGACATTATTATTATTAATATCTCAGGTCGTGGCGATAAGGACGTTGAGCAAGTTTTTCATATGTTAAATAAATAATTTAAACCTGAAAGAGCGATTTCCTAAACCGGAAATCGCTCTTCAACTTTCACTAATGATGTAATGTCTGCTGATCTTGAAACACAAGTATAAACGAATCTATTCCAATAAGAATATATATCCCCCATTTATTTCATAAAAAAAACGGATGAAGTCTATCACATCATCCGTTCAATCGCTATTATGAAATCGCTCTTTTATGCAGTTTAATTTTTAGCTTTTCTAACATATCTACCGTCATTTTTGACAAATCGTACTCTGCTTTAAAGCCCCACTCTTTTTGTGCCGCTTCAATATTTATTGAGTTTGGCCAGCTATCTGCTATTGCCTGACGAACTGGGTCAACCTGATAGTTCATTGTAAAGTTCGGTAAATGTTTTTTTATTTCAGCTGCGATTTGCGATGGTTCAAAACTCATTGCTGTTATATTAAAAGCATTACGGTGAACAAGCTTACTACCATCGGCTTCCATTAAATCGACAATTGCTTGTAAAGCATCTGGCATGTACATCATATCCATATACGTACCTTCTTGAATATAAGATGTATACTTACCTTGTTCAATCGCTTCGTAGAAAATCTCTACCGCATAATCAGTTGTACCACCGCCAGGGGGTGTTACATAAGAAATTAAACCTGGGAAACGGACACCACGTGTATCTACTCCAAAACGGCTGAAGTAATAATCACATAATAATTCGCCAGCCACTTTATTAACACCATACATAGTTGTCGGGCGTTGCAATGTATCCTGAGGTGTGTCTTCCTTCGGTGTAGATGGTCCGAATGCCCCTATTGAGCTTGGTGTGAAGAATTGCATATTTAACTCTCGTGAAACTTCCAAAGCATTCATTAATCCACCCATATTTAAATTCCAAGCCAACAAAGGATTTCTTTCAGCTGTAGCTGATAATAGTGCTGCTAAATGCATCATTGTATCAGCACCAAAGTCCTTTGCTAAATCATGCATTCTTTGTCCATCTGTAACGTCCAATATCTCAAACGGGCCCTCAGTATGGTCAAGCTTTCTAATGTCAGTAGCAAGTATATTGTCCTCTCCATAAATACTACGAAGTTTTTCTACAAGCTCAGAACCAATTTGACCAAGTGCTCCGGTAACCATAATTTTTTTCATTTCTCAAAACCTCCACATGTGAACAATTGTACTTATGGAAAGTACAAAAATATATTAACAAACATTGATTTAATAACACTTTCAATGAAATTCATTATAATGTGTTCGTTTTGAAAATACAACAATTATATTAAAAATATTCATAAAAGAAACATACTACCCCTTACTTCTCAGTATATGAACATTTTAAATTATTGTGCTACAAAAATATATCAAATACATTTGTATATTCACAGAGGACATATTTTGAAACTACCATCCAACAAGTTATTAGAGCAAATAAAAAGAATCCCCTTTGCTAACTTTACAAAGGAGATTCAATCGCCCATTAAGATATGAATGACTAAATTATATTGAAAAACGTTTAACGGCTATTTGTAGCACTTTTGATACCTTTCGTAATTCTTTAATATAATTATGGAAATGTTGCTGTGCTGTTAATTGATTGGCTGTTAAAGCAGCAACATGCTTTGTCGATACTGTATTCGTATCAGATAACGATGTCAACATAACCGCATCATCACTAACTTTTTTTGTATGATTGGCAATCTCTTGAACTGTAGAAGATACTTCCATAATATAAGGCTTGATTGTATGTACTTTTTCTAAAATTTGATCAAAACTGGAAGCCGTTTGTCCTGTTACAGTAACGCCTTTCTCGGTTGCCACTAGAACGCCCTCCATCATTTGCACTGCATAGCTTGAATCCAAATGAATGTTTTGTACAATGGATGTAATAGTTTGTGTAGAATGGACGGTTTGCTCCGCAAGCTTACGTACCTCATTCGCTACTACTGCAAATCCCTTGCCATGCTCGCCCGCTCTTGCCGCTTCAATAGATGCATTTAACGCCAATAGATTTGTTTGAGCTGTTATTCTTTCGATGACCTCTATCATTTGATCGATAGATGATGCTCGTTGAACTAAATTAAAAATGGCTGTATTGGATTTCTCGACAGCTTGCTTAATCGTCTGCATTTGCGCCAAGTTGGCCTGCACAATTTCAGTACCGCTCTCCGCATCTCTAGCAGTTTTGTGGGCGAAATTTTCCACAATTTGAATTTTCTCTAATATGACCTGTACATCATTTAAAACTTCTTCTAGTGATGATGTATTGGAGGCCAATTTATTAGTAGACGCGGCTGTTGAATCTGAAATAGACTGTACATCTTTAGCTATTTTTAATGTTGTTGTAGAGGATTCCTCTGAGGACTCCTGCAATTTCCCGGTCATTTTCTCCACTTCGTAGGCACTGTCCGTAACTGTATGGAGTAAACGTTTCACTTCTGTGACCATTTGATTGTAAGAAAGCACTACCTCACCTAGCTCATCATGAGCCACATAACTTGCATTGGCAGTGAAATTACCCTGTTCAGCTTGCTTTAATAATGATTTCAATTGTCGTGTAGGTACATTGACTGCCTTTGTTGCTATAAATCCTATAATAATAACTAGCATCACAACTGTTAAACACACCCCACCAAGCAGCCAATAACCAAATTGTACATCTTCTTGATAGGACTGTTGTTGGTCTTTTGCTCGTTGAACAAGATAGTTTTGAGTTTCTTCTAATAATGTATGAATTTCCTGACTTATTGGTAGAAACGTCTGTGAATAAAATTTCTCTTGTTCACTTTGTTTCAATTGCTGGTAGCCCTCAATCTTTTCTCTCTGCTTTCCTAGCAAGGATTTATACTTATTAATTTGATGACTCATTTTTTTATCAATTTCTTGCCCTTTTAAATGGTCTAACGGCTTATCCACGTCTTTTAAAATGGCTGACATTCTTTTATAATCACCATCAGAATCAACGATAAAATCTAATTGACGTTGCGATTCCTCCAGCTCATTTAGCCATCCAATTGGAACAAGCCCCTGTTTGTAACTCTCACTTGCATGCCACGACATTTTTCTCAAATAATCCACACTAAATACACCTAGCAATACATTCGATAATACACAAACAATCATAAGTACAAGTAACTTGTCCTTCACCTTAATGAAACGAAAAAAATGCATGATCTCTGGCTCCTCCTCCAACTCTTACCAATAATGATAGTATGAAGATATAAAGCCAGTGTTATATTTTTGTAAAGATTAGACGAAGAATTAAGAAATTATGCCCACTCACTCATCCCATATAGGTAATTTACCGTACAAATCAACATGTACAAATATCCTTTATTTGCATCATGTAAATAGTTGCAACCTTCCACACATTACCAGCGTTTATAATATTAACTATAGAAAGAAGGTGTTACATTTGTCGCAGCTTAAGAAATTGGATGGAAGTTTAGTTGTGAGCCTCTTTTTCATTGGAGGTTTTAGCTGTCTTTTTGTCCATTCTAGCAGTGTCAATTTCGGACAATATACCAGTTCCTTCATTATGAAGCAATTTATCTTTTATCTCATTGGGTTTATGATCATGTTTGGGATTTCCTTACTTGATATTGAACAATTAAAAAAGATTGGATGGCCGTTTTATGGATTAGCCGTAGCATTAACTGCTGGACTCATAGTAGCACCAGAAAGTATTGCACGGACGATAAACGAGGCTAAATCTTGGTATCAAATACCATTTCTAGGCTCCCTTCAGCCATCTGAGTTCTTAAAATTCGCCTTTTTAATTGTTGTGAGTAAAGTCATTATCTCTCATCAAGAGAAAAATGGACGCCCCTCTTATCTAGCTGATTTATGGCTATTAGTAAAAATCGGACTCATCGTCCTTCCTCCTTCGCTCCTTGTTTATAAACAACCCGACACAGGCATGGTTATGTTATACATGGCAATGATTCTACCCATGATACTTTTTTCGGGTATTCATAGAAAGTTACTGATTGTGTTTACGGCCATTCCTCTAGTTCTTATCAGTATAGTTGTAGTACTTTATGTCAGATTTAATGATTTTTTCACGGAAAAAATTTTAGGTGCCCTATCAGGACATCAAGTATCTCGTATTTATGGTTGGCTGCAGCCTTATGATTACATAGATTCTTCGTTTCAAGTACGCCAGGGCTTTTTAGCCATTGGATCGGGTGAATTTATCGGGAAAGGCTATCTGAATAACAATGTTTATGTACCAGAAAAACATACTGATTTTATTTTTTCTACTATTGCTGAGGAATTAGGGTTTGCTGGCGGTGCATTCGTCATTGCTTTACTGTTTTTTGTCATCTACAGGATTGTGCTTATTACAGTTGAAGCAAAAGATCCTTTTATGACATTAATGGGCGCAGGAATATCAAGCTTATTAGCCTTCCAAATTACTCAAAATATTGGCATGACCCTTGGACTTTTACCAGTCACGGGAGTTACTTTGCCTTTTTTAAGCTACGGGGGCAGCTCACTTTTGTCAAATTTCATGCTAATGGGAATTGTCATGATTATTCATAAATCCTATAAGGGGTATATGTTTAAAAGAGAAGACTAAGAGATGCAAGTAGAGAAGGATTTTCTCTACTTGCTAGATAAAAAGGGATTATTCTGATTGATTGTTCGTTTAAAAAGAAGTAATTAAAAGAATATCCCTCGCCAGGACACTTTTGATAGATAATTATCAAAAAAATTTTTATAAACTACAGTTCACCTTTTTCCAGTATTATTTTACATAAATTGATTGTTATTTTATTGATTGAACCTTTTTCTGATTTCATAAAAAGGTTCTAAAAGCTCTTATTTAGAGTCCTTTAGAACCAATAGTATTTATTAAAGCTTCTTTAAACTCTCAACGACCACATCAAGTATGCGCTGAAGATCTGCTTGCACAATATTTAGTGGTGGTGATAGTGTCAGAACATTATTAAAGCCGGCTACTGTTGCCCCATTTTTCCCAATAATCACCCCTTGTTCTTTGCATGCAGCAATAACAGCATTTACCTTCTCCACTGGTAAAGGTTCTTTCGAGACTTTATCTACTACTAACTCAATCCCAATTAATAAACCTCTGCCCCGCACATCTCCTACATTCGGATGATCCTGTAAATTTTCTTGCAATGTTTGTAATGTGGCCTTCCCCATCTCCTTGGAGCGGTCGAACAATGCTTCTTGCTCTAGAATTTCAATATTTTTTAATGCAACTGCACATGCCACTGGAGAGCCCCCAAATGTATTGACATGGCGGAAATAGCCATAGGCATCTGTGCCAGTGAAAGCCTCATAAATCTCACGCTTTACGGCAGTTGCTGATAATGGTAAGTATGCACTCGTAATCCCTTTAGCCATTGTAATAATATCTGGTTTCACACCATAATTCATAAATCCAAATGGCTTACCTGTTCGACCAAAGCCACAAATAACTTCATCCACTATCATTAAAGCACCATGCTTTTTACATACTTCCTCTATGCCTTTTAAATAGTTTTCAGGAGGCATAATGACGCCGCCACCTGTAATAATTGGCTCTAAAATCATGGCTGCAATCGTATCACTCAGTTCCCATGTCATCGTTTTATCGACAGCCCTTACGCTGGCTAAATCTAATGGCGCAATAGCATCATCTTCATGTTCACGGTATTGATCAGGCGGTGCAACATGGATAAAGCCAGGAGACAGAGGCTCGTATTTATATTTCCGTTCCGCTTGCCCTGTTGCTGCTAATGCCCCAAAGGAATTTCCATGGTAGGCGCGGTAGCGAGAGACAATCTTATAGCGGGAGCTTTGCCCTTTTTGCTGGTGATATTGTCGTGCTATTTTAAAAGCTGTTTCATTCGCTTCTGATCCACTATTAGAGAAGAAAATAACGTACTCCCCACCAAGCAAGTCATTTAGTTTTTCAGCTAGCTGTACGGCTGGTAAATGTCCCTGCGATAATGGTGCATAGGCATTCTTCATCATTTGCTCATGTGCGGCATCTGCCAGTTCCTTACGTCCATAGCCCACATTTACACACCATAGCCCAGCCATGGCATCAATATATTCGATGCCATCTGTATCTATTATTCTTGCACCATCTGATTTTTCCACTACATAGGTTGCTTGTGGATTGTAGGGTTTCATTGAATGCCATACATATTGCTCATCCTTTGTTAAAACATCACTTTTAAGATTGATCTGTGTCATTGCCGAACACCCTCTCATTTATTTTTTCAGTAGATTAGCTTTTTGCATCGTTATTACTTGGGAAGGCAAAGGAGCTTGTTGCATCTTCCATTTCATCTGGCCAACGCTCCGAGATTGTTTTAGCCTTTGTAAAAAATCTCGCTTGATCCGGACCAAACATATGCCCTTCACCAAACTTAGAGCGCTTCCATCCCCCGAAATTATGGTAGCCGACAGGAATTGGAATCGGTACATTAACCCCTACCATGCCCACTTCAATCTCTTCTTGGAATTTACGAGCTGCTGCACCACTGCTGGTAAACATCGTTACACCATTACCAAGTTCATGGTCATTAATTAATTCAATAGCTTCTTGTAATGTCTCTACACCCACTACTATGCGGGCTGGACCAAATACCTCCTCTTTGAAGATAGTCATATCAGGCGTAATATTATTGAGTAGTGTTGGTCCAACATAAAAACCATTAGATGTTTCGCATACTTTAGGATTTCGTCCGTCAATGACAAGGTTTGCCCCCTCAGTAACAGCCCCATCAATATAGCTGATAATCGTTTCCTTCGATTGTTGGCTAATAACTGGACCAAAATCGACATCATCTTCTGTATAAGGACCTATCTTTAGCTGTGAAATCTTCTGCTTCAATATGTCTGTAAAACGCTGCTCGGTATCTTGACCAACAACAAGCGCTCCAGAAATCGCCATACAGCGCTGTGATGCTGCCCCGTATGCAGCACCTAAAAAGGCGTTCGCAGTTTGCTCCAAGTTGGCATCTGGCATAACAATCATAAAATTCTTACCACCACCAAAAGCAGCCACACGTTTATTATGCTTTGTTCCCGTTTGATAAATATATTCGGCTACTGGCGTAGAGCCTACAAAGGAAATGGCTTGAATCTCTTTGTTTTCTAGAAGCTCATTGACCGCTTCTTTATCGCCATTCACTACTGTCCAAATACCATCAGGGAGTCCCGCCTCTTTCCATAATTGACTTAAAAATAATGCAGAATGAGGAACACGTTCAGATGGCTTTAAAATAACAGCATTCCCTACTGCCACAGCCATACTTGTAATAGCTAAAGGGACCATAACAGGGAAATTAAAAGGCGCAATCGTTGCCACTACACCGAGTGGTGATTTGGCAGAAAAAGCATTAATATTGCCACCTACATTGACGGAATACTCCCCTTTTAGTAATTGTGGGGCACTAATCGCCATATCTACCGATTCAATCCCTCGAATAATTTCGCCCTTCGCATCCTCTTTAGTTTTCCCGCTTTCCTGACAAATCACTTCAATAAGCTCTTCCTGTTTTGTTACTAACAATTGTCGGAATCGATGTACAACCTCAACCCTCTTCCCAATGGACATCTTTTTCCATGCAGGAAAGGCTTCCTTAGCCTGTTGAATGGCCTGCTGTACTTCGTCTTTTGAAGCAAGCGGTACTCTCGCTATCGTTTCACCTGTTGTTGGATTATACACATCTGAAAATCTCCCACTAGTACCAGCTACCTCTTCCCCTTTGATAAAATGTGTTAGCGTTTTCATTTTTTGTTGTACTGTCATCATTTAACCTCTCCTTACATGGGATTATTGTTCAAAATCAAATTCGTCTTTGTTAAAAATAGAGCTTGATTCATCGACCTGTTTTATCACCTTATTTCTTTGCGTAAGTAAATAAAAAATCATGACCACGGCAACGACAACACATGTAAATAGAATTTGTGAGCGCATAGACTCAATAAAGAACATGGCCATTAATAAGGCAGTTGTAGCTACTATGGTGAAATACGTTAGATAAGGAAATAGCCACATCTTCACCTTCAGTAGCTCAGGATTTTCGCGTTCAATCTTTCTACGCATTTTCAATTGTGAAAAGGCGATGATTAAATAAAGAATCAAAGTAATAGCACTACAAGAGCTTAGCAAAAACATAAATACTTTATCAGGTGAAACATAATTCATAATAACGGCAATATAAGAGAAAAATGTTGCAGCTAAAATTGCATTCACTGGTGCACCATTTTTATTTAATTTTAAAAAAGCTTTCGGTGCCTCCCCCTTCTCTGCTAAAGAAAATACCATTCGTGATGTTGCATAAAGTGCAGAATTTAAACACGATAGCACAGCTGTTAAAACAACAAAATTCATAATTTGTGCAGCGGCAGGAATACCAATATAATCTAGCACTGCTACATAAGGGCTTGTTAAAATATCAGAGGAGTGCCAAGGCAATAACGTCACAACAACTGTTATTGAGCCTACATAGAAAATTAAAATGCGCCAAGTAATCGAATTCGTAGCTTTTGTGACAGCTGCTAACGGTTCATCTGACTCACCAGCAGCGATAGCCACAATCTCTGTCCCCATAAAAGAAAAAATAACAATGACAACACCCATTAATACAGCGCCAAAGCCGTTTGGTAAAAATCCACCCTGCTCAACTAGATTCGTCAGACCAACAGCGTTAAAGTTTGGTGCTATACCAAAAATAATAAATGCGCCTAGACCTAAAAAAACTACTATACTTGCAACCTTAATAAGAGAGAACCAATATTCAAATTCGCCAAAGGCTTTTACAGAAAGAACATTTGTTAAAGTAAGTGCTACTGTTAAAAGTAAACTTAAGAGCCATAAAGGAATTCCGTCATACCAATATTGAATAATCGCCGCTGCTGCCGTTGCCTCTAATGCGATAGCAATGACCCAGAAAAACCAATACAGCCAACCAATCATAAAGCCTGCCCATGGACCAATTGCTTCATGTGCATAGTGTGCAAACGACCCACTTGTTGGATTGACAGCCGCCATCTCACCTAGCATACGCATCACTAAGATGACAATAATTCCTGCAAATATATACGACAAAATTGCTCCTGGACCCGCCAAGTTAATGACTGAGCCACTGCCCATAAATAAGCCAGCCCCAATTACACCCGCTATCGCGATCATCGTCATATGCCGTTTCTTTAATCCTCTTTGTAAATGCGTTTGTTGCTCCATATCTGACACCTCTTTTATTAGATTGGATTATCGCTTACAAAAATCTTACATGTTTCATATCGTTGAAGTAATAGACAAACTGTAAATTTCTATACAATTGTTTTAAACATAATGTAAAATAGACTAAATATTCTTAAAATGTTACTTTATTTAGTTTTCTAGCTATTTAATAACAGTAAACAGCAATAATAGATAAAAAAGTCATAAAAGATGTTTCCAAAGGAGGAGCTATATTGAGCCAATTCCAACTTAAAGTACTTCATGTTTTAGACAATAAATACTTTCAGAATGCAGAGGTAGTTGCAGGTCATGAGGGGTTATTAAGAATCGTAAAGTGGGCACATGTTCTTGAAATAGTCCATGTAGATAATTTTTTAGTTGGAGAAGAGTTGGTGTTAACGACGGGGATCAGTCTTCAACATGGCATTGAAGATTTTATGACGTTTATTGAATCCTTAATTGAAAAAAATTGTGCTGCCCTTTGTATTGAGTATGGCTCTTCTATTCAAGCAGTTCCAGAAGCAATACTTGCTATTGCAAATCGTCATCAGTTCCCGATTATTGTTTTTCATGAAGCGGTTCCTTTTGTTCGCATTACACAGGATTTACATAGTCAAATTATAAATCAGCAGTATTTAATGGTTTCGACACTAGAATCCTACTCACAAACTTTAAATAAAAATACGGTGTTAGGACAAAATACGGAAGACATCTTACAAAATATGTATATCGAATTAAAAACACAAATTATGTTTTCTATTAAGGGACGGGAACCCGTCTTATATCCTAATATGACTAAAAGTAAACGTCAGCAATTATTAGCATTGAATAAATATGCTCAGCAATTTAAACATGAGCCCATCTATATTTTTGATCAGCATTATGCAGATTTAACCTTATTCCGTGAAGATGGTCTATTTTCAGAGTTTGAATTATTAATTTTAGACCGTACAGCAACAGCATTAGCACAATTATTAATGCGAGAGTTCTATATTGAGGAGAAAAAGAATATTGAGGACGCCTCAATTTTAGCTGATTGGATCGACCAAAAGCTATCCAAGGAAGAAATCTATAAATTTATCGTTTCCCACTATACCAACTTTTCACAATCTAGTGGCGTTGTCTTTATTTTGGCCACTCCTAGTACAGTCATGAAAGCGCAGGAGGATATTGTCTATAGTAAACTTTATTACCGTAATCTCTTTGAACAGCATGGCTTTATCCCGTTTTTATTCGAAAGAAAAAGCTATGTCATTTTTATTTTACTTCATGCCAAAGATTGTCGAGCGATTCGTGAAATACTAAATAGCATCTTCACCTCGCTTCCTAAAACTGAATTTTATAAAAAACAGCAAACTCAAGAGTTTCAAATAGCAGTTGGTAAAGTTGTTGCAGATGTACAAGATATCTTCAAAAGCTATCAAACTGCTTTAGAAACATTATATATTTGCCGCAAGGTGCAAGCTTCATCATTCTTTTACGACGATTTGCATTTGTATCATTTAATCTATAAATTACAAATGCAGGTGAATTTAAAGGAAGTTATAAATGACTATTTACAGCCAGTTATTGAGTATGATGAAAAATATAACAGCAAGCTCCTTGAAACATTACAAGTCTATTTACAATCAAACGGCTCCAAGCAGCAAACGGCTAACCAATTGTTTATTGTTCGTCAAACACTGTATCACCGCTTAAAAAAGCTTGAAAGTTTACTCGGAGAAAATTTCATGAAGGGTCATAATCGCATCACTCTAGAATTTATGCTCCTTGCAAACTCCTTAATTGATGACAAGAGTTAAAAAATAGGCACGTTCAAGAGGCCTCTCCCCTTCAACGTGCCATCTCATTATCCTTTCACCACAACATCTTGATAAAGTCCTGGTCGACGATCATCGTATACAGGAATTCTTCCACGTACTTCATCAACTATGGAGAAATCCACATCAATTACTGCAACTTCCTCGTCTTCAGCACCAACCCAAAGCACTTCACCCCATGGCTGAATAATCATCGATTGCCCATTAAAGTTTTCTACTTTTCTCGAAATACGGTTAACTGCTATAACAAAGCATTGGTTTTCAATCGCTCGCGCTTGCAGCAATGTTTTCCAATGATCGATTCTAGGTGTCGGCCATTGAGCTGGTACAAACAGCACCTTCGCTCCTTGGAGGGCATGTGCACGTAACCACTCAGGGAAACGAATATCATAGCAAATGACACCAGCCGCTTCAATTGGTCCTAGCGCAAATCGATTCATATCATCTCCAGCCTCTAAATAAAGATGCTCGTCCATTAAACGAAAAAGATGTGCCTTGCTATATTCCCCAACAAGTACTCCATTGTTATCAAATGTATACATCGTATTGTAAAACTTGTCGTCCTTTTTTATGGAAACGGAGCCACCGACAATATGTACACTAAGCTCCTTCGCTAAGTTAGCTAAAAATACTTTTGAACGCTCACCATTGACATCCGCCAATTCTGGTAGTTTCTCCAATGCGTAGCCTGTATTCCACATTTCCGGTAGCACAATAATTTCTGCCCCTAGTTTTGCTGCTTCACGAATCTTGTCCTCCGCCCGTGTAAAATTTTCTTCTACTTTGCCGAAGCCAATGTTTAACTGAATACAACCGATTTTCATAATAATTCCTCCTATAGACAATTAACAAAAAAAGTAATACTATTTGCTTCATATTCTTTAATAATAATTATTATATTCTGAAAAAGGTGATCATGCATGGAATTCTCGAAAAAACTACAGCAATTACCCACTCAATTTTTTGCGGCGCTTGTCCAAAAAGTAAACAATGCCTTGGAAGAAGGACGCGATGTGATTAATCTTGGTCAAGGAAATCCCGACCAGCCTACGCCTACTCATATTATTCAAGCATTACAGGGAGCAGCTGAAAATCCTCAAAACCACAAATATTCGCCATTTCGTGGTATCGCCGAACTACGTCAAGCGGCTGCCGACTTTTATAAACGGGAATATGATGTGGAGATTAATCCCGATACTGAAGTAGCGATTCTTGGTGGCACAAAAATTGGTCTTGTTGAGCTACCTTTGGCTGTGTTAAATCCAGGGGATACAATGCTATTACCAGACCCTGGCTATCCAGACTACTTATCAGGTGTTGTATTAGGTGATGTAAATTTTGAAGTGTTGCCACTTTTTGCTGAGAATCATTTCTTACCTGATTATGATGCCCTACCTAAAGAAGTTAAGGAAAAGGCCAAGTTACTGTACTTAAATTACCCAAATAATCCTACGGGTGGTACAGCAACACTTGAATTTTTTGAAGAAACTGTTCGCTTTGCTAAGGAGCATAATATCATCGTATCACATGATTTTGCATATGGTGCAATTGGATTTGATGGCAATAAGCCTATTAGCTTTTTACAGGCCAATGGCGCAAAAGAAGTTGGAATCGAAATGTACACATTATCAAAAACTTATAATATGGCAGGTTGGCGTATAGGCTTTGCTGTTGGTAATGCTGATTTAATTGCTGCGATTAATCTTATTCAGGATCATTTGTTTTGTAGTCAATTTCCAGCTATTCAACAAGCAGCAGCTATTGCCCTTACAGCTTCACAGGAATGTGCAGATGAGCTAAGAGCTACCTATGAGCGTCGTCGAAATGTTCTAATCGAAGAAGCGCATAGAATTGGCTGGCAAGTAACAGCACCAAAAGGCTCCTTCTTTGCCTGGCTCCCTGTCCCATTAGGTTTTACAAGCGAACAATTCGCCGATATATTGCTCGACAAAGCTGATATTGCAGTAGCCGCAGGTAATGGCTTTGGTCAATATGGGGAAGGCTATGTGCGTATTGGCTTGCTTGTAAGCGAGGAACGTTTACGAGAGGCCATCCAAAGAATTGAGCAATTGAAATTATTTTAACATGTAACCATATAGAGTCCTGTAGCTTTCACTAGCTACAGGACTTACTATTTTTCAATTTCCCTTGGAAAATCTAACACATGTTCTAATGGATAAAATTGTACGTGACCTGTTTCATCATCCATCTGACGGATATGCTGAATGCCTTGCACTTCTGCCAGTACTACATCTGCTGTTATGACGATATTTCCGCCCTTTATAAAATGACCGCCTGAAACCACTCCCCATTGATCACTCATGGAACCATGGAAATGCGTTTCATATCCTGCATCACGCTTACAAACCACTCCTGAACCTTGGATAAACTCGAGTGGCCCCTCTTTCTCTACCACATCACTAAATCGAACTTTAATGTGGGAGGTTTCATCGGGTACTAAATAAACAAAGCTACTTTTTTGAAAACTACCAATACAACTAATAATGGTTGCTGAATCAATATTATTCTCTTCACAAAGTGCCTCTATTCCTTCAATGATGTCTGTCCCCATGAGAAGACGTGCACTAATCACCTTACCAAATGAACCTATGCCATAATTAACTCTTACTGGCATTCTTCCCCCTCCTTCGCGACAAAATATTATAACAATATAAAAAATTTCAAAAATATTTATTGACTTACTATACCCTATAAATTATATTAGTTCTATCGGAAATACAAAAATATAATATGAATCTCTTATCAAGAGTAGCTGAGGGACTGGCCCTATGAAGCTCGGCAACCTCCTTTTATGAAGGAAGGTGCTAAATCCTGCAAACGAAATTCGTTTGATAGATAAGAGAGGACTTTTTTTCATGAGCCTCTCTTAATTTATAAGAGAGTTTTTTTATTTTCAAAAAACCGATAAAACAATTTTTGGAGGTAGTTTTCATGAAGAAGAAAAATAAATTTTTAGTAGGTTTAGCAAGTCTTACATTAGTAGCAGCACTAGCGGGCTGTGGCTCTAAAGAAGATAGTACAGGAAAAAGCGACGCTATCGATGAAAATAAAATTGTCGTGGGTGTCACTTCAGGACCTCATGAGCAAATTGCAGAGGTAGCTGCTAAAGTCGCAAAGGAAAAGGGGCTAGAAGTAGAACTAAAATCTTTTTCTGATTATGTTTTACCCAATACATCCTTAGCTGAAGGAGATCTTGATGCAAACAGCTATCAGCATAAACCTTTCCTCGATACTTTTAATAAAGATCACGATACAGATTTAGTACCAGTTGGCAAAACAATTTTAAATCCTATGGGGATTTACTCTGAAAAATATAAATCATTGGATGACGTTCCTGAAGGCGCAACATTTGGCTTACCGAATGACCCAACAAATGGAGCGCGAGCTCTCTTTGTTTTACAAGAGGCAGGCTATATTAAATTAAAAGATGGAGCGGACTTAACAGCATCTGTTCGTGACGTGGAAGAAAACAAAAAGAATTTAAAATTCATAGAATTAGAAGCCGCACAAATTCCTAAGCAGCTTAGTGAAGTAGATGTAGCTGCTATTAATACGAACTTTGCGCTGGAAGCTGGCATTAATCCACAAGAGGACTCTATTCTTTTAGAATCTACTGACTCTCCATATGTGAACTACATTGTCGTTCGTGCTGAAAATGAAAATGACCCAACAATTAAAAAATTCGTTGAGGCTTACCAGTCTGATGAAGTGCGCCAATTCATTGAAGAGGAATTCAAAGGTTCTGTAATCCCTAGCTGGTAATACATGCCAAAAGCTGATATAAGGCTGAGAATCTGCCAATTGTCCACTATGGAAATCGCGCAGATTCTTGCTTTTTAGAAGCTAAGAAAGGAGCAAGTAATCTGATGATTCAATTACAAAATATATCAAAAGAATATAAGACGAAAAAAGGCAGTATTAAGGCAGTGGACGGAATTAATCTTCATGTAAAAAAAGGACAAATTCATGGTGTAATTGGGTATAGTGGTGCCGGTAAAAGTACGCTTATTCGTTGTGTTAATTTACTAGAGCGTCCCTCAGCAGGCAAGGTTTTGATTGATAATGTGGATATTACTACCCTTTCACTTCATGACTTACGTCAAACACGGCAAAAGATTGGCATGATTTTTCAACATTTTAATCTCTTAAAGACAGCAACAGTTTATAACAATATTGCGGTTCCCTTAAAGCTACTTGGTTATAACGAAACAGAAGTCCAAAATCGTGTGGCTAAATATGCCGAAATTGTAGGTTTAACAGAAAAGCTAGATAGCTACCCCAATCAGCTTTCAGGTGGACAAAAGCAACGTGTCGCAATTGCACGCGCTCTAGCGCAAGAGCCAGAGATTTTACTTAGTGATGAAGCAACAAGTGCCCTTGATCCTGAAACGACAGAGGCCATTCTTGAACTATTGTTAAAAATTAATCGTGAATTAGGAATTACAATCCTACTGATTACACATGAAATGAATGTTATTCAGAAAATATGTGATGAGGTATCTGTTCTAGAGGCCGGGAAAGTAGTTGAATTTGGTACGGCTATTGAGCTCTTTGCAAAGCCCCAACACCCTACTACAAGAAAGTTTTTAAGTACCATTTCACAGCGTAACTTAACTCCTTCTCTTATTGAGCAGCTAAATGTTTCAGGTAGTGTCATTCGTTTAACATTTCTTGGGGAAAGTACTGGGAAGCCATTATTAGCTGAAGTCAGCAAAGTATATGATGTACAACCAAACATCCTAACAGCCAATATTATTGAATTAAAAAACGGCATTGTCGGTAATATTGTGGTGCATTTAAACGGAGAGCCAAGCATTGTTCAAAAAGCGCTAACCTATTTTGCAGAGAATGGCGTTACTGTTGAAGAGTTAGGAGGAGAATTCCATGAATAATTTCTTTCATGATTGGTCTGAGGTTGTTGGCAAAGCAATTATCGAAACATTTCAAATGGTCGGAATTTCATTATTCTTTTCCATTCTAATCGGTATACCTTTAGGTCTTTTAATTGTTTTAACACGACCTGGTCAATCCTTTGAAAATAAATTTTTCTATCAATTATTTAATTTAATCATCAATATTATCCGTTCAGTGCCATTCATCATCTTACTATTCTTCATTTTACCTTTTACAAAGGTTATCGTCGGTACAACGATTGGTGTTAAAGGCGTTATTGTTCCGCTTGTAGTTTATACAGCTCCTTATATTGCAAGACTGATGGAGTCAGCGCTTTTAGAGGTTGATTCTGGCGTTATCGAAGCCTACACAGCCATGGGTATTAAACGTCGCCATATCATTTGGCATGTATTATTACGTGAAGCACGCCCATCCATTATTTTAGGCTTAACGATTGCTACAATTGGATTGATTGGCGCAACAGCAATGGCGGGAATGGTTGGTGCTGGTGGTTTAGGCGACCTCGCTTACCGTTATGGTCATTTACGCTACGAGGTAGATGTCATGTATGCAACGGTGTTTATTTTAATCATCCTTGTACAAAGCATACAATCCATAGGCAACCGCATTTCAGCCAAATTGAAGAAAGACTAGGAGGAAGATATCCATGGCAACTGAGATTTATGTAGAGAAAAACGGCTATATCGCAACGCTAGTGTTAAACCGTCCCGACAAACGGAATTCTTTATCGAGAGCAATGTTCCAAGCGATCATAGACGAGCTAGAAGAGTTACGTACAGATATGTCTATCAAGCTATTAATTGTACGGGGTGTCAATGAAGTCGCCTTTTCCTCAGGCGCAGATATTAGTGAATTTTTAGATATCCGCTATGCGTCAGATAATGCTAAAGCCTATAATAATCTAGCTTTAAAGACCATTGATGTCCTCTATAAATTTCCACATCCTACGATTGCCATGATTCAGGGCTTAGCGATTGGCGGCGGCTTAGAGTTAGCCAATGCATGTGACTTTAGATTGGCAACACCAAAGAGTAAGCTTGGCATTACCGCTGCGAACATTGGGATTGTCTATAATCCTGAAAGCACTAAACGACTTATAAATATTGTGGGTGTCGCGAAGGCTAAAGAGATTTTATACACAGCAAACATTTTTACAGCGGAGGAAGGAAAAAGCATTGGTTTGATTACTGCCCTTCATGAGCCGCAGGAAATTGAAAATGCCACTTTGCATTTTGCAGAGCATCTTTTAAAGAAATCACCTATTGCCAATGCAGGTAGTAAAAAAATAATTCAAGCTATTGTGGATGGTGAAAATGAAGAGAGTGATGAACTGGCTCAATTGATTCTCGATTCATTTAGTTCTGATGATTATAACGAAGGTATTCAAGCTTTTTTAAATAAAAGAAAGCCTATTTTCAATAAATAAGTGAGGTAGTAACGATGACAAATACAACTGATGGTGACCTACTCTTAAAAAATATCACTGCCCAAGCGCCCTTCCCCATTTGCTTTGCAGATTTAGAAAAAGCAGTAGCGGAAAAAATTCCCGCCGGACCATTCGGCTACATTCGCTCAGGAGCTGGCGGTGAACAAACATTACGCAATAATCGTTCAGCTTTTGAAAAGTACTCCATTGTTCCCCGCTTTTTAAATGATGTTTCAAACGTTCATACATCCATTAATTTATTCGGAAAAACATATCCAACACCATTGCTCTTTGCACCTGTAGGCATGAACGGAATGGTTCACGAGGAAGGTGAACTTGCCGCTGTACGCGCTGCCCAGCAATTAAATATGCCCTATATTCAAAGCACAGTCTCCACCTATGCACTCGAAGATGTTGCCGAAGCTGCCCCTTCAGCAACAAAATGGTTTCAATTGTATTGGTCTACAAATGAGGAAATTGCATTTAGTATGGCCGCACGAGCAGAGTCAGCAGGCTTTGAAGCCATTGTTTTAACAGTCGATACAGTAATGCTTGGGTGGCGAGAAGAAGATGTACGCAATCAATTTTCACCATTAAAGCTAGGCTACGCAAAAGGAAATTACATAAATGATCCTGTCTTTATGGCTTCTTTGCCTAATGATTCATTTGAATCGTATGTACAAGGCGTCTTGCAAAATGTCTTCCACCCTACACTCAATTGGGAGCATGTTCGTGAATTAAAACGGCGTACAAATCTCCCTATATTATTAAAGGGAATTCTACATCCTGAAGACGCAAAGCTAGCAATTGTAAATGGGGTTGACGGTATTATCGTATCGAACCATGGCGGCCGACAATTAGACGGTGTTATTGGGTCACTTGATGCCCTTCCCTCCATCGTGAGTGCTGTCAAAGGACAAATCCCTATTATTTTAGATAGCGGTGTATATCGCGGGATGGATGCCTTAAAGGCGCTTGCTTTAGGAGCTGATGCTGTGGCAATTGGGCGGCCCTTCATCTATGGTCTAGCCCTTGAAGGACAACAGGGTGTCGAAAGAGTCATGACAAATATCTATGATGAATTAAAGGTTTCCATTGCATTAGCAGGCACAACCTCCATCGAAGGGTTACGTACGATTACATTAGTCAAAAATGATGGGATGGAGGTCAAATGAAACAAGCATTAGACGGTTTAAAAGTTGTAGATTTATCTCAAGTTTTAGCTGGCCCTTATTGTACGATGGTCTTAGCAGATATGGGCGCAGAAGTCATAAAAATCGAGAAATATCCAAACGGAGACGACACCCGAGCAATGGGTCCGTTTATTAATGAAGAAAGTCATATGTATATGATGGTTAATCGCAATAAAAAAGGTGTTTGTATAAATTTAAAAACGCCAGATGGTTTGGCTTTATTCAAAGAGCTTATCCAGTCTGTAGATGTGCTGGTGGAAAACTACCGGCCAGGTGTTACGGAAAAACTAGGTATTGATTATGATACTTTAAAGGCTCTTAATCCCGGACTCATTTACTGCTCTATTTCTGGATACGGACAAACGGGTCCTTATAGCCAAAAAGGTGGCTATGATATTATGGCACAGGGTTTAAGTGGCTTAATGCATATGACTGGCGAAGCGCAGGGTCGGCCTGTAAAAGTTGGCTTTGCTGTCAATGATATTGCTGCTGCCCAAACGGCCTTACAATCTATTTTAATGGCCTATATTTATAAGCTACGCAGTGGCGAGGGACAATATATAGATGTCTCTTTAGTAGAGTCAGGGCTTGCTTGGACTGTTTGGGAGGCTGCTGCCTACTTTGGTCAAGGCGAATTACCAGAACGAACAGGAACTGCCCATCGAGTATCCGCACCCTATCAAGGCTTTAAAACACAGGATGACTATATTTTATTAGGTGCTGGCAATCAAAAGCTGTGGGAAATCTTTGCGACAAAGGTTGTCAAACGTCCTGATTGGTTAGACAATCCCCTCTTTATTACTAACTATTCACGTGCCCAACATGTGAAAGCTTTAGAGGTAGAAATAGAGAGCGAATTAGCGAAACATCCAGCGACCTACTGGCTGGAGCTTTTAGATGAGCACGGCGTACCATCCAGCCCAATCTATTCCTATGACCAAACATTGAATGATCCCCATATTTTAGAGCGTGGCATGGTCTTGTCTTATGACCATCCGACTGCTGGGCCAATGAGGACATTAGGTTTCCCAGCAAAATTCTCACGCACACCGGGACAATTAACTAGTGCAGCGCCCACTTTAGGACAGCATAATGAAGAAATTTTGCAGGCATTAAACATCACTGATCATGAAGTTCAACAGCTAAAAAAAGCGCATGTAATTAGCTCAAAATAAGTACCCCTTTATTTTAAAGATCACTTTATAGAATTTAATTGGAACGAAGCGCTCGTTTTAAAAAAGGCTACCTCAGCTGTGGAGGTAGCCTTTTCGTATTATTGAATTACACCTAGTTCACGACCAACTTTTTCGTAAATTGCTAACGCATTATCAAGCATTTCTTTTGTATGAGCTGCAGTTGGCATATTACGAACACGACCTGTACCTTTAGGAACGGTTGGGAATACGATTGATTTCGCATAAACGCCTTCTTCAAATAAGCGTTTTGAAAACTCTTGTGTCAGCTTTTCATCTCCAATAATACAAGGAGTAATTGGTGTTTCAGATTCACCAATATTAAAGCCAAGCTTCTCTAGTCCCGCTTTTAAATAGTTACCATTATCCCACAGCTTATCGTGAAGCTCTGTAGAATCAATTAGCATTTGTACAGCAGCTGTAATGGCTGCCACATCACCTGGTGGTAAAGCAGTTGAGAACAAGAATGGACGAGAGCGAACTTTTAACCAATCAATTAAATTCTTCTTACCAGCTACATAGCCCCCTACAACACCAATTGCTTTTGATAGTGTACCAATTTGGAAGTCAATCTCTTTTTCAAGTCCAAAGTGCTTCACAGTTCCTTTGCCTTTACCAGTTACACCTGAACCATGTGCATCATCAACATAAGTAATTAAATCAAATTCTTTGGCAATTTCCACAATCTCCGGCAATTTAGCAATGTCGCCATCCATTGAGAATACACCATCCGTAATAACCATCACTTTATTGTATAAACCAGATTCTTTTGCCGCTTTTGCCTTGGCACGTAAATCATCCATATCTGAGTGATTAAACGCAATGATTTTCGCCTTAGATAAACGACAACCATCAATAATAGAGGCATGGTTTAATTGATCAGAAAGTATTGCATCATTTTTATCCATAACAGCTGAAATAGCTGCCATGTTACAATTAAAGCCAGATTGATAAGAAATAGCTGCTTCAGTTCCTTTAAATTCAGCAAGCTTTTCTTCTAATTTAACGTGTAAGTCCAGTGTCCCGTTAATGGTACGAACAGCACCTGCCCCAACACCATATTTTTCAATCGTTTCTTTGGCAATACGCTTTAATTCTTCATTCGTTGCTAAGCCTAGATAATTGTTAGAAGATAAGTTAACAAGATTTTTGCCACGTACCTGTATTATCGGGCCATTTGCACCCTCTACTGGATCAATTTCATTGTATAAGCCTTGTTCATGTAGGGCTTGTAGGTTTTCGTCTAAAAATGCATTCAATACTTTTGACAAGCGTATCATCCTTTCCTAGGAAAACAGTTCTAGTTCCTAGTTTAGCATAAGCAAGCCTATAGCTAAATTATTTTGTTAATCTTTCGAATAATGACGCTGTTTTTTCTCGCCACAAAGAGGCAGATAGGCAATTATCCAATAAACGCCGCACTGTATATTCTGCCTCTGCATAACGCTTTGAGTAGCCCATCGCATCTTGCATGGCTTCTTTATAGCACGCTCGTACTTCCTCAATTGCTAATTCTGCCTCTTCCGTAAGCGCACAATGTTGTCCTATATCAAATATCTTATCGCCTAATCGACCATCCTGTGGGTTAAAAATATGAGGTTCTGTACTATCAAAGATACAGAAATTTAGTTCAGGGATAATGACCATATCAACAGATCCTGCATCTAAGCCACACCATATAATTTGTGCATCGAGTCCCCTTGCATTCGCCTCGTCTGCTAGACCTTTCATCAAGGAGGATTTGCCTGTACCCGGTTTACCTTTAATCATTAATCTTGTCGATATATTTTTCGTTATGCTTTCCACTGTATTTTCTGCCCCTCTAGGAGTCAATGTTCCAAGTAAACGGTGTGTTCGCTCACCCGTTTTATTTAAAACAATAGATTGGAAGACTTCCGATTTTAAATTTTCCACCTGTTCATTTAATGCCTGCCAATTCATGCAGCTTTGCGTCACAACCTCCCAATCATCGTGGAGCTTGATAGCTTGATTTAGCTTGGCAATACATTTATCACGCCAAGCCGTACGTTCCTGTACTGCTTCAGCAAGTTGCTCTCCTATTTTCTCAAGCTGGATATCTTCCAAGCAATCATAAAAAGACATAACACGATGCTTCGTACCAAGTAATGTTGGCCCAATACCCCATTCCGATGCCCAGACATACAGTCTATTACAACCCTTTACATAAACAGCCTCGACTACTTCCTCTAATAACGCATGCTTAAACCATTCGACAGCAAAGCCTTGTTTAACATAAAAATAACCTAGCTCTTTCAATAGTTCTGATCCTTTAGATGTGGAGGCACCTTGTAAAAAATAAACTAGCTCCGCTTCCTCCATCATTTCTTTATATAAATGTTTCACACCTTGCCCAGTCAATGCATGTCCAAAATAATACGTCACATTTCCGTTCAAATGTCGTTCCTCCTTTTGTTTCTGCCTTGCATTATATGAAGGAACACTAAAAAAGATGAAAAGCTACTCCTATCCTTAACAGATAAAAGTAGCTTTACAGTTTAATAAAAAGGCTTCATGTCTTCAATATGACCAATACATTTCATTAATACTTTGCGGCAATAAGGTAATGAATATTGCACAATATATCCCGAAGTTAAAGCAATTAATACTGTTCCCACTCCAACCGGGCCACCTAGTAGCCATCCTACAATAGTTACTAGAACTTCGATCCCCATTCTCGCAGTTTTAATAGTTCCGCCAAATTTTTCGACAAGTATCATCATTAAAGTATCGCGAGGGCCTGCACCCATATTTGGAGCAATATACATACCACAGCCAAAGCTTAAGACAAATAAACCAATGGTAAAATATGTCATTTGCAGACCATACACATCTGTTGAAGGCAATAGCCAGTTAAATACATCGATGAATGAACCGATTAGTAGCATATTCAGCCATGTACCAATTTTAGGCCACTCACGCAATACAATTGATGTAGATGCGACAATAAAAAGACCTGTTAATATAGACCATGTACCAATCGTTAATCCAAAGTTTTGAAATAACCCTACATGCAAGACATCCCAAGGGCTCGTTCCAATTATCTTCCCTTTAATAGACATCGTAATCCCCAATGACATCACAATCAAGCCGCCAATAAAAAATGTCCAGCGCCACCCCATTATTTTGCGCATTCCCTATCCCTCTCTTTATATTTGATAACGCTCTAACTGTATCATGTTTTCTGCAAATATCGTGAAATCGTGCTTGTAAATGGAAGGATGGATAACCCTATTCTATTAAAATAAAAAACTACCCATTTTTCACTAATGGATAGTTGTAATTGGCGCAAGCTGGGCCTTTGTAATATTCTTCAAATCATTAAGTTGAACATGGATTTGCATACCTATTTTCCCTGCACTTACAATAATACTGCCTTGTTGTTGAGCAGTTTTATCGATTACCGTAGGATACAATTTTTTCATGCCTACAGGCGAGCATCCACCACGGACATATCCTGTATAGTTAAGTAAATCTTTTACAGGTAGCATATCAATTTTCTTTTCTCCAACTACCTTTGCGGCAGCCTTTAAATCCAGTTCCTCAGCCACTGGAATAACAAATACAAATAGCCTTTGTGCACTTGCCTTTGCTACTAATGTTTTAAAAACACGGGTAACCGGCTGACCAATTTTTTCGGCAACAGATACACCGTCTACTTGACCGTCTCCAATTTCATATTCCATCACATCAAATTGGATTTTTTGCTGCTCTAATAATCTTATCGCATTTGTTTTGGCATGCTTTGCCTTCGCCATAACCGTAATCTCCTATCTACAACATTAGGCTATCAAAGAGAACATCGAATCATTTCCTGGACGATAGCCATTCTTCGTCATTTGAACATGTGCTGCATACTTTTCAGATGCCTGTTTGAAGGCTCTCAATTTTAAAGTAGCATCATGGCTCTTACCGAAAATTGTATCTGCAAATGGGTCCAATTTCAATTCCTTCGAGAAACGTTCAGGAACCTTAACTGTAGTCACTTCATTGACAAAAGGTTGGTCCTGTTCATCTGTTGAGTTAACTTCATGTAGAATATGCTGAATTTGAGCATTCACGTTTTCTGCTAACCTTACATCTTGAGCAGATGGCTTTGACGATGATAATGCTGCATTTCGCATTTGCTCTAAAACCTGTAACGTATCATTCAAATCCGGATTATTTACAACAGGTGCTCCGTCATGATTACCACTTGCCCATTTATAAGCCTGCTCATGTGCATGGACATTCTTTGAAGTCTGCTGCAAATCATCCATAATGGCCTGCTGTTGGGGTGTTACTACTTCTGTATCTTCTTGTTGCTGCTCGTATAAATCTTGATCTGTGCGCCCCAATAGTAGGTTTTCAAGTTCCAGCAATAATGGATTTTTCTTTGGCTGAAAATACATGGCATTCTTTCGATATGCATCTCCCGCTTCTTTACGTTGCAGAAACTTTTTACGATTAAATGGGGACGATAATCTCTCTTGCTCCATTGAATTATATATTTTCATAGTTTTCACCTCATCCTTCTATCTTCATATGCTAACTTGTTACTAGATATGAACATCTTTTATGACAAAATCTATTCCTCCGAAACAGCTTCTATACACTTATTATCGGAATTTTCATTATTAAATTCAAGCATAAATGACTACTAACCACCTAAAGAAGCAAAAATTAATATCATTTTTAGGTTAAAATACCCACTATCTTAGAATATACTCCTCAGTCGTTTATTACTTTCATTTCGATTTCAATAAAAATTACTACCATTTACACAAAATAAATAGTGTTAATAAATAAAAAAAACCCCCATAAAAGTTAGATTGATGTCTAAACCTTTTACGGGGTAACTGGCTGTTTTCTCATTTTTTCGGTGTAAGCAATAGCCCCTTATAAGCTAAATACCCGAGCCATGCACCAATTGAATTTAAAATTAAATCATCAATATCGGCAGAGCCTACTGTAAAAATAAATTGAATAGTTTCCACGCTAAGGCTGGCAAAAAAGCCTAAGCAAAGTATAACGCCTGCTTTGCGGAATTTCTTCGATAGTAATGGCAGTAAAAAGCCCATAGGGGTGAAAATTAATAAGTTACCAAGTAAGTTAATAATTATTGTATCCCAATTAAAATACTGAGAGTAGTTAATATAGCGGAATATCGTTTCAAAGGGAATAAAATTAGTAGTTAATCGCCAACTGCTGTAATCAAACAGCCCTAAATCACCGACTGAATAATCACCTTTCCATAATATAACGACTACATTAACTAAGCGATCAATCACCAATTTATAAAAAGCCAAACAAGAATAGATGCTAAATAACATCCAACCCACTATTTTTATTGGCAAATAATATGTATCAATAACATCTCGATATGGTAATGGGAGCTTGGCATTACCTTGAACATCCGTTATGTTGTTTTTAGACATGCTAAACACCCTCTTCCCTTTATTTCCTTCCCATATTTTAATATGCTCCTTTACACCATGCAAGTAGCTGTTAAATTTTTATCAACTAAAAAAGACTGCCTCCTGATAGAGAGACAGCCTTCCCAGTAAGTATTTATACTGGGTTTACCCCATGCTTACGCTGTGAGAAAAGTAAGTATTTTGACATGTAAAGCTCTAAACGATTTTCAAGCACCTTACGTAAATCATTTGGCTCAATTACATCATCAATAATTAGTTCTGATGCTAATCGATACACATCTATCTCCTCTTGGTACTCTTTTCGTTTTTCAGCAATAAAGCTTGCTTGCTCTTCTTTTGGAAGCTCAGCAATTTTATTGGCATAAACTGCATTGACTGCAGCTTCTGGACCCATTACTGCAATTTGAGCATTTGATAATGCGATACAGCAGTCTGGCTCAAAGGCAGGACCAGCCATGGCATATAAACCAGCTCCATATGCTTTACGAACAATGACTGTTAGCTTTGGAACAGTTGCTTCACTCATCGCAAAAATCATTTTTGCGCCATGACGGATAATCCCAGCTTTTTCGACCTGTGTGCCGATCATAAAGCCTGGGACGTCCGCTAAAAATAGAAGCGGTATATTGAAAGCATCACAAAGAGAAATGAACTTAGCCGCTTTATCCGCAGAATCGTGGAATAGTACGCCTCCCTTAACGCGAGGCTGATTCGCTATAATTCCTACTGATTGCCCATTAATACGTGCTAGACCAGTAATTAATTCCGGTGCAAATAATTTCTTCACCTCACAAAACGAATCTTCATCAATAATACGTTCAATTAGCTTATACATATCAAAAGGAACGTTTTGGTTTTGTGGTATCAATTCCTCAATCGATTTATCAAATGTAGCAGGTGGCTTAGGTACCTCCACCTTGCTACGTTCAGCGTAGTTATTAGGGAAATAGCCTAAATATTTACGAGCATAGGCAATGGCCTCTTGTTCTGTTTTGGCTAGCACATCTCCACAGCCGGAAACTGAACAGTGCATTTTTGCGCCACCCATCGTTTCTAAATCTACTTTCTCTCCAATAACCATTTCAGCCATTCGAGGAGATCCTAAATACATGGATGCGTTCCCTTCAACCATGACAACGATATCACAAAATGCAGGAATGTAGGCGCCACCTGCCGCGGACGGACCAAATAGTAAACAAATTTGTGGTACTTTACCTGATAACTTGACTTGGTTGTAGAAAATGCGACCAGCACCCCTTCTACCTGGGAACATTTCTAACTGATCTGTAATACGTGCCCCTGCTGAATCGACTAAATATAGTAACGGACAGTTAAGTTTTTCTGCAGTTTCTTGAATACGAATCATCTTTTCAACGGTACGTTTTCCCCATGATCCTGCTTTAATCGTTGAGTCATTAGCTAATATACAAACGGTACGACCATGAATTTTACCAATCCCTGTGACGACACCATCAGCAGGTAAGTCGCCTGCCAAACAGTTTGCATAGAGGCCATCCTCTGATTGAAGACCATCATCTAATAATAATTCAAGTCGTTCACGTACAAATAGCTTCCCTTGCTGTGCATTTTTATCATGATATTTTGGTAAACCGCCAGAAAGAATCTTATCTTTCATTGTAGGTGGCGTGTTTTCTGTTGAAATATTGCTCATTTTATTTCCTCCCTTTGCCCATTCAATTACGCCAAATTATTTTTTTAGCGCCCCTATTCCCTTTGTCAATGCGCAAAAAAATCAACTTAGATTTCAGTCAGAGTGATTAATCTGATCGGATTCTCTTACTTATTTTCCTGAATATTGTGGTGCTCGCTTTTCTTGGAAGGCAAGTAAGCCCTCTAATCGGTCTTCAGTTGGGATCAGTGCACTATATGCAAGTGATTCGATTTTCAAACCGGTAGCTAAATCTACCTCAACCCCCTGATTCATAGCTACTTTAGCCTGTACTAACGATAATGGTGCATTTTTTGCCATTTCTAGTGCAAGCTGCTGTGCCCTTTCCATTACCTCATGTGCCTCATGAACATACTCAACGATGCCATAATTTTTGGCTTCCTCAGCATTTAAGCGACGTGCTGTATATATTAATTCCTTTGCCTTCCCAAGGCCAATGAGACGTGGAAGTCGTTGCGTTCCTCCTGCCCCTGGAATAATACCGAGAGAGGTTTCAGTGAGACCTAGCTTGACATGTGCTGCTGCCACACGTAAGTCGCAAGCTAAGGCTAATTCTAGACCACCACCAAAAGCTACTCCATTTAGTACTGCAATGACAGGCTGAGCGAGTGTCTCCACTTTTGCGACTGTGGCACCAATCAACTGGACGATTTGCTTCACTTGTCGATCAGACATACCTTTACGTTCTTTTAAATCAGCCCCTGCACAGAATGCTTTTTCTCCAGCACCTGTTAGTAAGACTACTCGCACTGCTGGATCACCGTTGATTTGATCCAACGTCCCAGATAGCTCTTGCAGTAACTGTACTGACATCGCGTTCGCAGCCTCTGGTCTTAAGAGAGTAATCAGTCCAATACTTCCCTCCAGTAATTCAAAACGAACGAGTTGAGTCATAATGGATTCGCACTCCTTTCATTACGGACAATCGCCATTTGCTTTGAAGCTACAGCTTTGCCTAATTTCTGTTCAATAAAGAGTGCAGCCTCTAGTATTTTTTGTTGATCCACACCAGTTTGAACACCCATTTCATCAAATAAGTAAAGTAAGTCTTCCGTGGCTACATTACCCGAAGCTCCCTTTGCATATGGACAGCCCCCTAGACCACCAAGCGCACTATCAAATTTGGTTACACCCATCTCTAAAGATTTCATAATGTTGGCAAGCGCCGTGCCACGTGTATCATGAAAATGCATAGCAAAATTTTCAGCGGAATACCTTTTTAATAGTTCCTCTAAAAGAAACTCAACTTGAGTTGGTACACCAACGCCAATCGTGTCGCCTAGGGATATCTCCGTTACACCCATCTCCAATAATTTATCTGTAACACGTAGCACCTTATCAGGATATATATATCCCTCATAGGGACAGCCAAGAACTGTAGAAATATAGCCTCGAACTTTCTTTTTTGACGCTTTAGCTCCTAATACTACTTCCTCTAAAATAGGAAATGTTTCGTCAATGGTTTTGTTAATATTACTTTGATTATGACTTTCACTAGCAGACATAAATATACTTACTTCATCTACTTCCGCCTGCAACGCCCTTTCTAGCCCTCGCATATTAGGTACAAGTGCCGCGTAAGTAATATCATTGTTCCTTTTAATGGCTTGAAGAACCTCGACAGCATCCGCCAACTGTGGAATCCATTTCGGATGAACAAATGAAGTCACTTCGATGTAATTTAATCCCGTTTGGCTTAACAAATTCACTAATTGTATTTTATCTGCTGTTGTAATATGTTTTTTTTCGTTTTGTAAGCCATCACGGGGACCAACTTCTTTAATCACGACCTGCTTAGGTAGTTGCATTAAGAGGCCTCCTCTTATTCAATTTCTAAAATATCATCATCAACGTTAATAAAATCTCCCTCATTGGCGATGATTTTTGTTACCACGCCATCTTCTTCGGCTGCAATCGGAATTTCCATTTTCATTGATTCTAAAATAGCTACATCTTGACCTGCTGTTACTTTTTCACCTTCTACTACGACGATTTTCCATACTGTACCGGCCATGCTTGCTTTTACTGTTGCCATTAACACTCACTCCTACTATTCATTAATTTTGCATTCGCACTCTCTGTGAAGCGCGAATGCTATTACATACTTACTTTGACTCTGCTAATTGAGGTAAATAAAATTGTTCTACAAATTTTGTTGTCGTATAGCCTTTTAAAAACTGTTCATGCGTAACAGTTTTCAGCAGCATCGGAATATTCGTTTGAATACCCTCCACTTTATATGTTTTCAGTGCTTGGATTAATTTCTCACAGGCAATGTCCCTTGTTTCTCCCCACACTACCAATTTACTAATCATGGGGTCATAGAATGGTGTAACTGCAGAACCTGTCTCTACACCACATTCATGTCGAACCCCTTCCCCTGTTGGTAATTCTAGAGCTGTGATCGTACCTGGAGACGGGAAAAATGTAGAAGGATTCTCAGCGTATATACGCACTTCAATCGCATGACCCTGTTTCGTAATACTTTCTTTTGTAAATGAGAGAGGTTGCTGTGCAGCAATTTTTAATTGCTCTTCTACTAAATCAAGCTTTGTAATTTCCTCTGTCACAGGATGCTCTACTTGTAATCTTGTATTCATTTCTAAGAAATAAAAGTTTTGATTCTCATCCACCAAATACTCAATCGTTCCAGCGTTGACATAGCCAATATGCTTCGCTGCCTTCACTGAGGCTTCAAGCATCCTATCTCTTGTTTCCTGTGAAATGAATGGTGATGGTGCTTCTTCTACTACTTTTTGATTTCTTCGTTGGATCGAACATTCACGTTCAAATAACGGAACTACATTGCCTTGATGATCAGCAATAATTTGTACTTCAACATGGTGAGGGTTAGCAATAAATCGCTCCATGTACATCGTGCCATCACCGAAAAATGACTGGGCACGTTTTTGATTTCCCTCAAATGCTTTTGCTAGTTCCTCTGCATTTTCAACAAGTTGCATACCGATACCGCCACCGCCTGCCGATGCCTTTAACATAATTGGATAGCCTAAACGTTTAGCGATTTCAGTAGCTTCTTCTGCATCCTTTATAGGTGCCTCTACACCCTCTACAATGGGAACCCCAGCGGCTTTCATTGTTTTTCGTGCTTCTAATTTACTTCCCATTGAAGCAATTACATCAGCACTTGGTCCTATAAAAATTAAACCTTCCTCTTCACAGCGCTTTGCAAACTCTGCATTTTCTGATAGTAGACCATAGCCAGGATGAACAGCCTCGACGCCATTTTCTAGTGCAATCTCTAGAATACGTTCTATATTTAAATAGCTTTGTGCAACAGGCGGTTTCCCTACACAATATGCCTCATCCGCATCCTTCACATGTAAGCTTTCAGCATCAGCCTCAGAATAAATAGCAACCGTATTAATATTTAGGCGCTTGCATGTTCTGATAACACGTCTAGCAATCTCCCCACGATTTGCAATTAATACTTTATTAAACATATTCACTGCCCCTCCTTATCTGACGGTCATGACAAAATTTTCTCGTAATTTATATTTTTGAACCTTTCCTGAAGCAGTCATTGGATAATGATCGATAAAGAAAATGTGTTTTGGGATTTTATGTCTAGAGATTTTATCCCGACAATATTCTCGAATCTCCTCTTCTGTTGCCTGCTCACCTTCTCTTAAAATAATCCAAGCTGCCGCTTCCTCCCCATACACAGGATCAGGAACCCCTGCAACCTGAACATCTGATATTTTTGGGTGTGTATAAAGAAACTCTTCAATTTCACGGGGATATAAATTTTCACCACCGCGAATAATCATATCCTTTAAACGACCGGTTACACGGACATAGCCCGCTTCATCCATCGTTGCCAAATCACCAGTATGCAGCCAGCCATCTTGATCAATGGCAAGATCGGTTTCTTCTTGGTTTTTATAATAGCCTTTCATTACATGGTACCCTCTTGTACATAGCTCCCCTTGTTCATTTGTGGGTGCTTCCTCGTTCGTCCCAGGAACAACAATTTTCGCCTCTAAGTTTGGTAAGGCACGGCCAACCGTCTCCACTTTTAACGTTAACGGATCATCCGTTCTCGTTTGTGTAATCACTGGAGATGATTCTGTTTGACCATAGCAAATCGTAATATCTGTCATGCCCATTTTCTCAATGACCGCTTTCATTACCTCTATCGGACAATTAGAGCCTGCCATGACTCCTGTCCGTAAAGTTGAAAGGTTGAAAGACTCAAAATTCGGTAAATTAAGCTCACTAATAAACATCGTTGGAACGCCATGTAAGGCTGTGCACTTTTCTTGTTGAACCGTCCTTAGCACCTCTTGAGGTGAAAATTCTTGTACTGGCACCATCGTTCCACCACTAGTTGTAATAGCTAATGTTCCGATAACACAGCCAAAGCAGTGGAAAAATGGAACAGGAATGCATAAGCGGTCCTCTGCTGTTAAACGCATACACTCTGCAATGTTGACCGCATTGTTAACTAAGTTAAAATGTGTTAACATCACACCTTTAGGAAAACCTGTCGTACCAGATGTATATTGAATATTAATCACATCATTATAATGAAGAGATTGCTCTCTTTGTTCTAATTGTTCCTCTGTTACTTGATTGGCCGCTGCTACTACATCTGACCAATTCAATACACCGGGATACTTAGTCTCGCCGATTAAAATAACATTTTTTAATAAAGGTAGTCGCTTTGATTGCAAATTACCTGGTTCACAATGTTCAAGCTCCGGACATAACTCTTGAAGTGTATGGATAAAAGAATGGTCTCGATAATTTTCAATTAAAAATATCGTTTTGGCATCAGACTGCTTTAATAGATACTCCAATTCACTAGCACGATAATTAGTATTTACTGTAACGATTGGAGCCCCCATCTTGCCTGTACCAAATTGAAGCTGTACCCACTCAGGAACATTGGTCGTCCATACAGCAATATGGTCTCCTTTTTCAATCCCTAAAGCCATTAAGCCCCTTGCTACCAATCGTGCTTGACGATTTAGCTGCTCATAAGTCATTCGTAAATTCCTATCTGCATAGACCAAAGCCTCATTTTGCGGGTACTTTTTAGATTGTTCATCTAGCAATTGACCAATTGTTTGATACACAAGTTCTGCCATGAAGATCCCCCTTGTTAATGCTATTAAACGTCTTTCAGCAATGAGATAAATGCGGATTTAAGCTATTTTTTAGTAGGTGTCTCGGTATCGGAAAGAAGTGCTCTATGCAGCACAAAGCTGCTCCCGGACACAATGTGTTGAAAATCATTAACAGCCAATTAAGCGAGAAATAACAAGACGCTGAATTTCAGATGTTCCTTCACCAATTTCCATTAATTTAATATCACGTAAATGACGTTCTACATCGTATTCTTTCATATATCCAGAACCTCCATGAATTTGAATGGCTTGATTACATGTACGGAAGCCCATTTCAGAAGCAAATAATTTAGCCATTGCCGCTTCTTTACCAAATGGTTTCTTTTGATCTTTTAGCCATGCCGCTTTATGTACAAGCGTACGAGCAAGCTCTATTTCCATCGCCATATCTGCTAATTTAAATTGGATCGCCTGTAGCTTCGAAATAGGTGCACCAAATTGCTCGCGTTCTTTTGCGAACTTCAGTGCCTTCTCATAAGCGGCCTGTGCAATTCCTACAGAAAGAGCTGCAATTGAAATACGACCACCATCTAAAGTGTTTAAAAACTGGCTAAAGCCTCGCTTTTCATCGCCTAATAGATTGGATCGAGGAACGCGAACATTTTGTAAAACAATTTCACATGTATTAGAACCACGGACACCCATTTTGTCATAATTACAATTAATCGTTACACCTGGAGTATTCGTTGGCACAATAATAGAAGAAATAATCTTTTTGCCATCCTCCCGTTTTCCCGTTACTGCAGTTACAATTATTTGTCGAGCGTATCCTGCATTGGTAATCCAGCATTTTTCTCCATTAATAACATAATCATCTCCATCAATGACAGCCGTAGTGCGTGTACCGCCTGCATCTGAACCTGCATTAGGCTCTGTTAAACCGAATGATCCTAATGTCTCACCCTTTGCCAATGGAACAAGCCATTCTTGCTTTTGCTCCTCCGTACCAAAGTTGTAAATTGGCGAAGCGCCTAAGCTAACAGCAGCTGCATAACTTAAGCCAGTGCCCCCACATGCACGACCAATTTCCTCTACAGCTAAAGCGTAGGACACCGTATCACCACCTGAACCACCATATTCTTCAGGGAACGGGATACCCAATAAGCCTAGTTCCGCCATCTTTTTAAAGCTTTCTATTCTCATTGTCGATGTCTCATCAACCTCACGAGCATACGGTTTAATCTCTTTTTCAGCAAAATCACGTACCATGTCTCGAATCATCACTTGCTCTTTTGTTAATTCAAAATTCATCCCTAATCCCCCTAATGTCAAATTTGCCATAGTAGATTTAGCTCAAAGATAATTTCCTTCAAGTAAATACCGACTAGTCGGTTTGTAAAAGCAAATAATAAAACCAGTGTTTTCTACTGGCTACCCCTTTATCATAAATTGCTTTGCTTCCTCCATTGCTTGTTCTGTTACAATCGCACGTAGTACCATGTCCGTAAAAACATCTGTAATTTGCACCATTGTTAATGGCCCGGATTGCTTAAACCATTTATATGTCCAGTTAATCATCCCCACAATCGCCATCGTAACAATGGTACAAGGCAATTCTGTACGAAAAACCTTCTTTTCTTGGCCTTCTGCTATCACTTTTTGCAAGATGTCCAGATAATGATCTCGTTTTTTATGAATAATCTCACTATACTCCTCTGAGAGTGAACGACTTTCCTCATAAAAAATTGTAATATGTGCTTGATACATATCAAATACTTGCGTCAGCGTTTGTAGCATCGCACATAACCTGGTAATGGGCGTATCGTATTTGTCATATGCATCTTGTGATTGTTGAATAACATATGAAATAAAAACATCATGAATTTCATACAACAATTCATCTTTTGATTTAAAATTATGATAAAATCCACCTTTTGATGCCCCTATATATTCAACGATACGATCAACAGTTACATTGTGATAACCATCCTGCTGAAACAGCTCAACTGAAGCGTCTACAATTCTTTGCTTTAATGTTTTCTTTACCATAGGCCCTATCATCCTTCGTCTAGCTCTATACTCCATCACTCCTTATAATCAGGAAAACAACTCTCTTTCATAAAAGAATTCTTTTTTTTCCTAATTATAAAAATACTATGACCATATAAATATAGCATTCTCAAAATTTGGTGTCTAGCAACAAATAGATTTTTCCTATTAATACGAGCATAAAAATAACATTAAACAGAATTTAAAGAACCAGGAACACATACATACCTTATGTTATAACACTCGTCTTCATGACATTTTTAAACTTTTCTTTTCTCTTTACACCATCAAACCATTTTTCACTGCTGTTCAAGAAACCATTTATAATCTCAAATTAAATGGCAATAACCTTAACTTACTGTTTATCCTTAAATTATAAGAAAGGTGAAATTTAAATTTGCAAAGATACACTGTAATTAACGCACACATTTCTAATTACTCTAACCCTATCTTTTAAAAAAAGACAAGACGTATTGTAAGGAAAAGAATACACTCAATTACTCAAATTGATTTTTTATAAATTCATGGTTACAAATAAAGAAGGATGGATTCAGAGGAAAATTTTAACTACCCGAAATAACCCTGATATTGCATCAAGATTGTTCAGCCCATGAACTAACAATTAATCAAGTTGAACTATTAATAGGGATAAAGCACTTAAACAATTGGACTTACTGTAAAATAGATAATGGGGAATTTGGGATGGACTCCTACTTAATGTTTGTCAACACTATATGTCTAGCATTATAAATCTGGTGAAATACCTGATTTTTTTCTTTGCACAATACCTTTCAATTATTCACTAGGCAAACTACTGATTCGGTACATACCTGTAAAGAATCCTGGCTAGATAGGCGAACATTTTGGATTACCGAACTTTTATGGTTATGGTACTTTCTATTGTGCATCTGACATGTATAGTTAGGTGGTGAAAGTCTATTCACAAGTCGTGAATACTGTCTTTATGTACGATTCACCTTAATTATTATTAAATTCGTTATAAAGATTGATTATTGGACTAGCCTGCAACTTTAGTTTAAAAAGAATTTGAATGATTGGACCTATACATAGAAAGAGTTTTCATGCTTGGATGGTTTCTTACTAATAGTTGCAAATAAAAAAACAGCCAGCACACAGCTGACTGCTTTGTTGCCTAGCGACGTCCTACTCTCACAGGGGGAAGCCCCCAACTACCATCGGCGCTAAAGAGCTTAACTTCCGTGTTCGGTATGGGAACGGGTGTGACCTCTTTGCCATCATCACTAGACTATGTTCGGCTTTCAATATACATCGCATTTCTTCGTCAGCTTCTGTCGTTCAGTCAGTCACGTACTTGAGTACGCTCCTTCCCTCTCTCCATTGCTTCCTCGAACTACTCGTATCTTGAAACCCTTTATAAAAGAAATTATTCTTTCAAAACTGGATAAACGGTTCATTGAATGCTTCAAACTTTTTTGGTTAAGTCCTCGATCGATTAGTATTCGTCAGCTCCATGTGTCACCACACTTCCACCTCGAACCTATCTACCTCATCGTCTTTGAGGGATCTTACTTACTTGCGTAATGGGAAATCTCATCTTGAGGGGGGCTTCATGCTTAGATGCTTTCAGCACTTATCCCGTCCACACATAGCTACCCAGCGATGCCTTTGGCAAGACAACTGGTACACCAGCGGTGTGTCCATCCCGGTCCTCTCGTACTAAGGACAGCTCCTCTCAAATTTCCTACGCCCACGACGGATAGGGACCGAACTGTCTCACGACGTTCTGAACCCAGCTCGCGTACCGCTTTAATGGGCGAACAGCCCAACCCTTGGGACCGACTACAGCCCCAGGATGCGATGAGCCGACATCGAGGTGCCAAACCTCCCCGTCGATGTGGACTCTTGGGGGAGATAAGCCTGTTATCCCCGGGGTAGCTTTTATCCGTTGAGCGATGGCCCTTCCATGCGGAACCACCGGATCACTAAGCCCGTCTTTCGACCCTGCTCGACTTGTAGGTCTCGCAGTCAAGCTCCCTTGTGCCTTTACACTCTACGAATGATTTCCAACCATTCTGAGGGAACCTTTGGGCGCCTCCGTTACCTTTTAGGAGGCGACCGCCCCAGTCAAACTGTCCGCCTGACACTGTCTCCTGCCCCGCTAAGGGGCATGGGTTAGAATTTCAATACAACCAGGGTAGTATCCCACCGACGCCTCCTTCGAAGCTGGCGCTCCGAGATCTCTGGCTCCTACCTATCCTGTACAAGTTGTACCAAAATTCAATATCAGGCTACAGTAAAGCTCCACGGGGTCTTTCCGTCCTGTCGCGGGTAACCTGCATCTTCACAGGTACTATAATTTCACCGAGTCTCTCGTTGAGACAGTGCCCAGATCGTTACGCCTTTCGTGCGGGTCGGAACTTACCCGACAAGGAATTTCGCTACCTTAGGACCGTTATAGTTACGGCCGCCGTTTACTGGGGCTTCAATTCGCAGCTTCGCTTGCGCTAACCACTCCTCTTAACCTTCCAGCACCGGGCAGGCGTCAGCCCCTATACGTCACCTTACGGTTTTGCAGAGACCTGTGTTTTTGCTAAACAGTCGCCTGGGCCTATTCACTGCGGCTCTCATGCGCTTGCACGCTCAAGAGCACCCCTTCTCCCGAAGTTACGGGGTCATTTTGCCGAGTTCCTTAACGAGAGTTCTCTCGCACACCTTAGGATTCTCTCCTCGACTACCTGTGTCGGTTTGCGGTACGGGCACCTCTCACCTCGATAGAGGCTTTTCTTGGCAGTGTGAAATCAGGAACTTCGTCCATACGGACTCGCCATCACAGCTCAACGTTACAGTGTGCGGATTTGCCTACACACACGCCTTACTGCTTGGACGCGCATAACCAACAGCGCGCTTACCCTATCCTACTGCGTCCCCCCATTTCTCAAACGGTGAGGAGGTGGTACAGGAATATCAACCTGTTGTCCATCGCCTACGCCTATCGGCCTCGGCTTAGGTCCCGACTAACCCTGAGCGGACGAGCCTTCCTCAGGAAACCTTAGTCATACGGTGGACGGGATTCTCACCCGTCTTTCGCTACTCATACCGGCATTCTCACTTCTAAGCGCTCCACCAGTCCTTCCGGTCTGACTTCAACGCACTTAGAACGCTCTCCTACCACTGACATCGTAGATGTCAATCCACAGCTTCGGTGAATCGTTTAGCCCCGATACATTTTCGGCGCAGCGTCACTCGACCAGTGAGCTATTACGCACTCTTTAAATGATGGCTGCTTCTAAGCCAACATCCTGGTTGTCTGTGCAACGCCACATCCTTTTCCACTTAACGATTACTTTGGGACCTTAGCTGGTGGTCTGGGCTGTTTCCCTTTTGACTACGGATCTTATCACTCGCAGTCTGACTCCCGTGTATAAATATCTGGCATTCGGAGTTTGTCTGAATTCGGTAAACCGGGATGGCCCCCTAGTCCAAACAGTGCTCTACCTCCAGTATTCTCATCACGAGGCTAGCCCTAAAGCTATTTCGGAGAGAACCAGCTATCTCCAAGTTCGATTGGAATTTCTCCGCTACCCACACCTCATCCCCGCACTTTTCAACGTGCGTGGGTTCGGGCCTCCAGTAAGTGTTACCTTACCTTCACCCTGGACATGGGTAGATCACCTGGTTTCGGGTCTACGACCACGTACTATTTCGCCCTATTCAGACTCGCTTTCGCTGCGGCTCCGCCTTCTAAAGCTTAACCTCGCACGTAATCGTAACTCGCCGGTTCATTCTACAAAAGGCACGCTATCACCCATTAACGGGCTCTAACTACTTGTAGGCACACGGTTTCAGGATCTCTTTCACTCCCCTTCCGGGGTGCTTTTCACCTTTCCCTCACGGTACTGGTTCACTATCGGTCACTAGGTAGTATTTAGCCTTGGGAGATGGTCCTCCCGGATTCCGACGGAATTTCACGTGTTCCGCCGTACTCAGGATCCACTCAGGAGAGAACGAACTTTCGACTACAGGGCTTTTACCTGCTCTGGCGGACCTTTCCAAGTCGCTTCATCTAACTCGCTCTTTTGTAACTCCGTATTGAGTGTCCTACAACCCCAAGAGGCAAGCCTCTTGGTTTGGGCTCTTCCCGTTTCGCTCGCCGCTACTCAGGGAATCGATTTTTCTTTCTCTTCCTCCAGGTACTTAGATGTTTCAGTTCCCTGGGTCTGCCTTCAAGACGCTATGTATTCACGTCAAGATACTACGCGATTAAACGTAGTGGGTTCCCCCATTCGGAAATCTCCGGATCAAAGCTCACTTACAGCTCCCCGAAGCATATCGGTGTTAGTGCCGTCCTTCTTCGGCTCCTAGTGCCAAGGCATTCGCCGTGCGCCCTTAATAACTTAACCTATCAGCTTTCCATACACTTCACATTTCGTTGTCAGCCTCACTCGTTCAATCAGTCACGTACTGAAGTACGCTCCTTCATTTACTCGATTGCTTCCTAGAACTGCTCGTGTCTGAAAACCTTATCATGTTATTAAGCCTATAAAAAACTTAAAAAAATAAATGTGTTTGTTACAATTTCAATGTCGTTTTATCCAGTTTTCAAAGAACAAGTTTTGAAGTATTTCATTCAGAAAGAATGAACCTTCAAAACTGAACGCAAAACGTAATCTTACAAACCCAAGGTTTGTATTCCGAAAATATCCTTAGAAAGGAGGTGATCCAGCCGCACCTTCCGATACGGCTACCTTGTTACGACTTCACCCCAATCATCTATCCCACCTTCGGCGGCTGGCTCCAAAAGGTTACCTCACCGACTTCGGGTGTTACAAACTCTCGTGGTGTGACGGGCGGTGTGTACAAGGCCCGGGAACGTATTCACCGCGGCATGCTGATCCGCGATTACTAGCGATTCCGGCTTCATGTAGGCGAGTTGCAGCCTACAATCCGAACTGAGAACGACTTTATCGGATTAGCTCCCTCTCGCGAGTTGGCAACCGTTTGTATCGTCCATTGTAGCACGTGTGTAGCCCAGGTCATAAGGGGCATGATGATTTGACGTCATCCCCACCTTCCTCCGGTTTGTCACCGGCAGTCACCTTAGAGTGCCCAACTAAATGATGGCAACTAAGATCAAGGGTTGCGCTCGTTGCGGGACTTAACCCAACATCTCACGACACGAGCTGACGACAACCATGCACCACCTGTCACCGTTGCCCCCGAAGGGGAAACCATATCTCTACAGTGGTCAACGGGATGTCAAGACCTGGTAAGGTTCTTCGCGTTGCTTCGAATTAAACCACATGCTCCACCGCTTGTGCGGGCCCCCGTCAATTCCTTTGAGTTTCAGTCTTGCGACCGTACTCCCCAGGCGGAGTGCTTAATGCGTTAGCTGCAGCACTAAGGGGCGGAAACCCCCTAACACTTAGCACTCATCGTTTACGGCGTGGACTACCAGGGTATCTAATCCTGTTTGCTCCCCACGCTTTCGCGCCTCAGTGTCAGTTACAGACCAGATAGTCGCCTTCGCCACTGGTGTTCCTCCAAATCTCTACGCATTTCACCGCTACACTTGGAATTCCACTATCCTCTTCTGCACTCAAGTCTCCCAGTTTCCAATGACCCTCCACGGTTGAGCCGTGGGCTTTCACATCAGACTTAAGAAACCACCTGCGCGCGCTTTACGCCCAATAATTCCGGACAACGCTTGCCACCTACGTATTACCGCGGCTGCTGGCACGTAGTTAGCCGTGGCTTTCTAATAAGGTACCGTCAAGGTACAGCCAGTTACTACTGTACTTGTTCTTCCCTTACAACAGAGTTTTACGAACCGAAATCCTTCTTCACTCACGCGGCGTTGCTCCATCAGGCTTTCGCCCATTGTGGAAGATTCCCTACTGCTGCCTCCCGTAGGAGTCTGGGCCGTGTCTCAGTCCCAGTGTGGCCGATCACCCTCTCAGGTCGGCTACGCATCGTCGCCTTGGTGAGCCGTTACCTCACCAACTAGCTAATGCGCCGCGGGCCCATCCTATAGCGACAGCCGAAACCGTCTTTCAATATTTCACCATGAGGTGAAACAGATTATTCGGTATTAGCCCCGGTTTCCCGGAGTTATCCCAAACTATAAGGTAGGTTGCCCACGTGTTACTCACCCGTCCGCCGCTAACGTCAAAGGAGCAAGCTCCTTCTCTGTTCGCTCGACTTGCATGTATTAGGCACGCCGCCAGCGTTCGTCCTGAGCCAGGATCAAACTCTCCATAAAAGAAATTTGATTAGCTCAAATTGTTTTGCTGGCATCATTTTGATGTCCAAAATTTTGTTTCGTTCACTAGCAAGGCTAGCAACTCAACTTTATTGATTACGTTTTGCTTGTTCAGTTTTCAAGGTTCATTTTTATTGATTGTCCTGCGACAAGAATTAATACTATCAGAATAAAATACAATAGTCAATAACTATTTTAATATTTTTTCGTAGTCGAAGTGACAGGTTCTATAATATCACATAATAACATTTTATCTGCTAACACTTTCCTTCAATTGTTTAACACTACGAATCGCTGCTCCGATTTCGTTAGGCGGTAAAGATGAAAAGGAAGAGCGGTGTACTTTAATGTCCGCTGTGATATTTGGTTATAAAGATACATTGAAAGTCGTCAAGATAGAGAACCGGCAACTTTTGTTACTGAAAGACATCCTTTTTTGCAGCCCCATCAATAAAAACACAGTTACGCTACACATCTATGAAACATTGGCGCAACCATGGAAGTAATTCAAATTTTGATGGGAGCATGATAAATGTGTAACTACTAGGAAAATATCAGAAGTACGTTTAGCTTATTTAAAATCGTTAAAATCATTGAATCGAAATTTCAAACTCAGACTTAAATAATATATAACGAAACCAGACACGTTTTTTGAACGTTCTGGTTTCTTTTAAATTAATATTTATTTATCTACATTAAAACCTTTTAATAAATCTGCAAAAGCATTATTCAAAGGCTCTGCTTCTTTCTCTTGCTGCTTCATGTACTTTTGTACACTACGTTTATCCACTTTACCTCCACCTTCTTTTTTACGGCGAGCTTCAAAAGCAGATAACTTCTCACGATAGCCACACTTACATACGAAGATTTGACCATCACCTTCGCCACGTAATTCAAGCTTTTTCTTACACTGAGGACAACGTGCATTCGTCACACGCGACACATTCTTACGGTGACCACATTCACGATCTTGGCAAACAAGGATTTTACCTTTTTTCCCGTTCACTTCAAGCATTGGCTTACCGCAATCAGGGCAAGTTTTTGTTGAAATATTATCATGCTTAAATCTCTTATCGCTATTTTTAATATCAGCTACAATTTCTTTTGTATGTTGCTTCATTTCATTAATGAAGGTTTCTTTTTTCAGTTTGCCTTTAGCGATTAATTCTAGCTTTTGCTCCCATTCGGCTGTTGTTTCAGGAGATTTTAACTCATTAGGAACTAAATCAAGTAACTGACGACCTTTAGAAGTGATATGAATATCTTTACCACGCTTTTCAATTAGGAATGAATTGAATAACTTATCAATAATATCGGCTCGTGTTGCCACCGTTCCTAATCCACCTGTCGATTTTAACGTATCAGCAAGCTGCTTATTTTGCGTGTTCATATACTTTGTAGGATTTTCCATTGCCGATAAAAGTGTAGCCTCAGTAAAACGTGCTGGAGGCTTCGTTTGCCCTGATGTTTGAGTAATTAAATTTACTTTTAATACTTGGCCTTTTTCGAGACGAGGCAATAATTGCTCCTTCACATCTTCGCTTGATTCCTCATCATCAAAGCGATTTGAGTAAACTTCTTTCCATCCGGCAGAAATTACTGTTTTCCCACGAGCAATGAATTTTTCGTTGCCAATTTGACCTTGCACGGTTAACTGTTCATATTCATAAGCTGGGAAAAGCACCGCTAAGAAACGTTTTACAACTAAATCATAAATTTTACGTTCTTTATCGGTAAAGTTTGCAAAGTTCACGTATTCTTCTGTAGGAATAATTGCATGGTGATCAGATACCTTGCTGTCATCCACAAACGATTTATTCGCTTTAATTGGTTTTGAAAGCACTTTGTTTGCTAACGTTCGATATTCTCCTATACCGCATGCTTTTAATCGTTCTGGAAGGGTGCTAACGATGTCTGAAGATAAATATCGCGAATCAGTACGAGGATAAGTAAGCACTTTATGAGACTCATATAGTTTTTGCATGATATTTAATGTTTCTTTGGCTGAGTATCCAAATATTTTATTTGCATCACGCTGTAGCTCCGTTAAATCATATAACCCTGGAGAGAAAGACTTTTTCGGCTTACGTTCAATCTCGATTACTTTTGCATCTTGTTTATCTAATGAATTAACAATAGCATCCACTTTTTCTTTACTAAAGCTACGTGAATTACCACTCGCATCTTGCCATGTTAATTTTAATTCTTTTGTTTGTGCCTCAATTCCATAAAACGTTTGTGCCTTGAAGTTCTTGATTTCATCTTCACGAGCAGCAACCATTGCTACTACAGGAGTCTGCACTCGCCCTGTATTTAGCTGAGCATTAAATTTAGTAGATAGCGCTCTACTTGAATTCAATCCCAAATACCAGTCTGCTTCACTACGAGCTACAGCAGCTTGATATAGATTGTCGTAATTCTTTCCAGGTTTTAAGTTTGCAAAACCATCTTTAATTGCCTTATCAGTAACAGATGAAATCCATAGACGCTTGATTGGTTTATTCACTTTCGCACGATCAATAATCCAACGAGCCACTAATTCCCCTTCACGTCCGGCATCTGTTGCGATGATAATTTCATTCACATCATTACGTGTAAGTTGAGATTTAACTGCATTATATTGCTTACTTGTTTGTTTAATTGTTGTTAATTTCAGACGCTCTGGTAGCATTGGTAAATCTTCTAAGTTCCACTTTTTATATTTTTCATCATAGCTCTCTGGGTCGGCTAAAGTGACTAAGTGGCCTAAAGCCCATGTAACAATATATTTATCTCCTTCAATATAACCATTCCCTTTTTTGTGACACTTCAGCACGTTTGCTATATCACGTGCAACTGAAGGTTTTTCTGCTAACACTAAACTTTTAGCCATATATAACATCCTTTCGTACTTCCTAATGTTTAATATAGCACATGCTTTATACTTAAACTTCTTTTAAGCAAATCAGAAAATTAACTGTAAATTAACAGGAATTCTCTCTTAGATGCTATACAACGCTTATTAGGGCTTCGCGGCGAAGGAGATGGTCAAATCCTTGTATGTAAATGTGGCTATCGTGAGAAGTTATCTGCTTTTGAAGCTCGCCGTAAAAAAGAAGGTGGGGGCAAGGTCGATAAACGTTCCGTACAAAAGTACTTAAAGCAACAAAATAATGAGGAATCTGTAAACAACGCACTCGCTGAAATCCTAAAAGGTTAAAGTTTGATAACTATAAAGAGCAAATTCACACTGAATGTGAATTTGCTCTTTTATTATGCATACTCAAATCCTCTCAACATATCTTGAATTAACTGAATATTCCATATATATAAAAGGAGGTTTTTAATGGAAGCAAAAAATTTTAGGCCTCGTAATGTGATTTTTATGACCATTGTTGTTGGTGTATCTGTGTTAATTGGTCAATTAATTTATGTGTTGTTTATTGATGTGCCATTCCCTTAGTAGCCTTATATCTTTAGCCGTCTGAGTAAATACTTTTCATTTTCTTTGATTTCCAAATGATTCGGTTTCCATTTTCGTGCCTCTAAGTTATGTTGATAGGCATTTTCGAATAGCCGTAACTCCCTATATAACAGACTTAGTTGTAAATGAGGTAACCATGTTGAGTAAGCTCGTTTTTGAATAGTCATTGAATCGACCGAAGCTTGTTGCAAAGCTTGTGAGTACCAGTAGATAGCCTCTTTATGTTTTGATTGCTCCATAAAAAATTGGCCCATTCGGCAACATGCTTCTGGCTTTGGTCGGTCATACAAGAAAGATTGTAAAATAGCTTGTTGAGCGTGATTATCATCCTGTAACAATCGAAAGCATTCCCCTATATGCAAACATGCTTCAATGCGATCATCTGTAGTGCCTAATTCGCTATCCAGAAATGTATTGTATTGATTAATGGCCTCTAGATAACGTTTATGCAGCTTTAATTCATTTGCATAATGAAATGAATCCCTTGCAGAAAAAGTATGTCCCTTTTGAATTAATCCTTCATAGATACATAAATTGCGATGAAGATCCTTTGTTAACGGTAAATGTGTAACAGCGATATCACTGTGAAAGAGCTGGCCAGATACCTTTAAAAATTCATGGACAGCACCCTGCCATTGAAAATGATTGGCTCTTTTTACTAGACGATACTTTCGCTCACTGCATTCCACTATTCCATCATCATCTAATACTAGGTAATGATCCATAGTGACAGCATCAACAGTTGGGTACAATGATTGCTTTAGTAGCAATAGTTTATGTTGGTTTTCCTTTGTCATAATATCGTCTGCGTCAAGCCATAGAATATAGTCTTTTGTTGCCTGTTGAAAGGAAAAATTGCGTGCTTTTGCAAAATGATCGCACCATGGAAAATCAAAAATGCGAGAGGTGTAATTTTGGACAATATCTTTTGTACGATCAGTTGAGCCTGTATCAATAATATTCATCTCATCCACTATATGCCGAACCGAATCTAAGCATCTTTCAATCGTACATTGTGCATTTTTAACAATCATACATAAACTAATCGATACCATCTTTCCCCTCCTTATCATGTAGTAATATACTATGCTAGTTCATCCCATTTTCGAAACAATTTTTCGTTATCCCCCTACTTTCTGGCTGACATTGTAAAATAAAAAAACGAACGCTGAACACGCTCGTTTTTCATTCTATAAATATTGCTCACGCCACATCAATTGTTCTTTATCGGTAAGTTGTTGTTCTAGATGGCGGTCCCATTGATTTAATAACATATTCCACACACGAACAAATAGGATATCCTGCTCCTTATCGTAAAGTATAAATTCTAAGCATGGACTATCATTAATTTGTTGGGCTTCTACTTCAACAACTCTTGCAATAATTCTTTGTGAGTTGCCCGTTTCTTCTTCATCCGCTTCTTGTAAGGCAGCTATAATCAGTGTTTCATCAAATTGCTCCTGTTGTTCAGCTTCCTTATCCACATAACGATAAAGCTCTGGTAACTCATCGTATTCATCGTTATTTACATCACTAGTCAGAAATGATTGATGGCAAGGACTAAAGTAAAGAGTAGAAGCTTCTACTTCTAGCTCCTCTTCAAAGATACCTTGTTCAAGCTGTTGCTGCCCTTTTTCTGTTAGCTTAAAAAAGCCTTCCTCATTTTTCATAAGACCAACGCGAATCATTAAAGAAATCAGGTCTTCGATAAATAACGGATCTACAAGCAATAATTCGCTCAATTCCTCCACACTTCCAAAATCAGCCTCTTGAATGCTTAGTAGCAGCATTGTCATTAAGACATCCATCGTGGAACGGCGAACCGGCTCGTAAGTTACATCCACTGTACGAATTGGAATACACCACTCAGCAGTATTGATAATTTTTATATTGCGATTTTGTTGCAGCTCACGCATTAATCGTTGCTGTAATTTTGACACTTTAAATCACCAATCCTTCATGATTACGCAAGCCCTCGTAGGATTTTACTGTATTTAATAACTTGGTATACATATCTCTTGTATCTTGATGTTTTGCACGTTTCGCAAACATTTCTGAACTTCCTACAAGCAGTAGTAACTCCCGAGCGCGGGATAGAGCAACATTTAAGCGACGGTAATCTTTTGCAAAGCCAATATCTCCACCCTTTGGCGTATTACGTACCATACTGACAAGTATCACGTCCATCTCCATTCCTTGGAACTTATCCACTGTCCCTGTTCTGAATTGTAAATGTGGTAACTGTAGTTCCTGCTGGAGGAGACGAATTATTTTCTTCACCTGCTCACCGTAGAAGCTAATGACCCCGACGCTTTTCAAGGCATCCTGTGGCATACGCCCAGCTTCTTTTGCTGCCTGCACGGCATCATTTAAGTCTAGCAATATACGACGAATTGTTTGTAATTCACCTTCATTAAAACGACTTGTACCACCCTTTACCTGCTCCTCTAAATAAGGTTTCTCGGTTGGAATATCAATCCACAATAAATGGTCATCACGTTTTACAAATTGCCCCTCTAAACCATGGTCTCTCGCAGAATCCGAGTCTGGCAAGCCACATTGCAAGCCATTTTCTTCTTTCGCATAAAATGGCGTAATACTTTGCATAATTTTTTCATGCATGCGGTATTGAAGAGCTAGCATTTGCTTATGAGTTTGAGGCAGATTATTGAATAAGCGCTCAAATAATGATTCACGAAGTAAATTTTTTAACTCCTGTGCGCCTTCAAAATTTGGATTTTCTTCTAACATCGCCTTCAATGTTTCCTCCAATGTATCGTCACCAAGTAGGGGCGGTAGCTGGTGATGATCCCCTACCAAAATAACCTTTTTCCCCTTCAGCATTGGTAATAATAATTCTGGTGGTGTTGCCTTTGAAACTTCATCAATAATGACAACATCAAAGGTTGGGTAATTTTCCATAAACTCTTTACTCGCCGAAGCTACACATGTGGTACCAATAACATTTGCATGTCGTACATATAATTTTCTAATCTCATCTAAATCATATTCGGTAGCATTTTGTAGCTTTTCTCGCCATTGCTCTTGCAATTTTTTTCGAAGTGGTAGTTGTTTTTCCTGACGCTGTAATTCTTCAATAGCTTGCTTTGAAGTTTGAATAGCCTCCCTAACCTCTTCTGCTGTGCGTTCTGGTGTCGACTGCAATAGCTTCGTGTAGATGGCTAGTTGCTTTTCTTTTTTCAATCCAGCCACATTGATCTCCTTTAACCGCTCTTCCATTTGTGATAGCAGTAGATCTACTTCCTGCAAGCTAGTTTGTACAGTTTGAAGGGAAGCTTGTTTGGGTACTAATTGAACTCTAGCCTTTTCAACTTGTTCTAGTTGCTGATTGGCTTCCTGAAGAGATTCTCGTAATTGTCCCGTAAGAATTTTTAAATATTCAACGGACTCCTCTGGTACTGCTTCTATTAGGAAGTTACCCTCTAGCTGTTGTAATCGCTCTGTATGCTGTATAAATGGCTGCAATTGCCGTTGTATGCTTTGTACATCAAAACTTGTAATTGCACACTCTTGATGTATTAAACTAACAAGATTTTTTCGAAAGGATTCGTATTCTTCGTCTTTATGCGCTTGTTGCTGCTTAAGTGCCATCCCTTTTTGCCATACAAAATCACGACGCATATAGAGTCCCAGCAAATAGCTTTCAATTTCATGAATGTCAGGTGTTTGATCGTCTTGAAATGCCTTGTTTAACTGAGCAAATACACCCGTAAGATTTTGTAAAGAAAATGATTGGACAGGCTGTAATCTACTTTTTGCCTGCGCCTGCTCCTTCACATCATCAGACACTAACGCCTCTAGCTTGGCTATGGCCTTTTGAAGACGGCTATTGATGGTAGACCATGCCTCTAAATCTTTTGCATCCTCTAGATGCTGTATTCGATTTATTTGCTGCGAAAGAACATGAGAAGGACGAATTTGATAATGCTGTAAATATCGTTGGATACGTTCATAGGAAGTCAATGTATGCACATACTTTTGCGCTTCCTTCATGATGATGAGACGATTATTTTCTATTTCATATTTTTCTTGAATATCCTGGAATTGTACAGCTAATTGCTGTTTTTGCTCCAGCAATTCTTTATATTGAGTAGCTGCTTCTAATTGCTCCACTTTTTGTGAAGTCTCTTGAATGGTAAGCTGTAGATCTTCAATTGAAGGATGGTCAGCAAGTGTCTGTTCAAGTTGCTGTATAATCGGCTCTATTTGGGCGAGCTGCTTCTCATAATGCTCTTTTTGAGCTTCATATGTCTGTTGCTCTGTTTTCGCAGTTTTTAAGTCTTTTTTTAACGCTTGAATTTCCTGCTGAAGAATTGGTTCTTCAATAGCAGCTTGCTCTTTAGCGGTCATCTCTTGCGCCAGTTCCTCAAGCCATAACTCTAATTTTTCAAGCTCAGCTTTTGCTTTAGTCAGATTGTCCTTGAACATCTGCTCACGTTCAGGAAAGACCAAAATTGCCTCTTCAATTGCTGCCAATGTTTGCTCACGCCACTGTAGAGCCACATTTTCTTCAATAAATTTTTTTCCCTCTTCCTCAATACTTTCCGTTCTACCATAGCGTAAAATCCTAATTTCTTGATTGGAAAGAAGCCGTCCTAAAGCATTATCTACTGCTAGATTTGACTGAGATGCAACAAGCGTTTTTAAACCAGCTTTCACATTTTGCTGACAAATCTCTGAAATGACAGTTGTTTTCCCTGTACCAGGTGGACCTTGAATCACATATAAATCTTCAACAGATAGAGCACCTAAAACCGCTCGTCTTTGATATTCATTTAAATGATTGTGAAATTCAATATCTTCACGAAGCTTCGATGCTCGTACAGATGGTCTTTTTTCAAATAGGATCGTCTCTAAATTAGGATTAACAGCCTCACCCTTTTCTAGCTTGGTAAAGCCATTCCGTAATCTTCTAATTTGACTTAATGTTGCAAAATTGCTGAAGCTCGCTTGTTTCGAACGAAGATTAAGCTGATCCTTACGAGCCAAATCTTGTGTAAAGGGCTTTAAATCAATTTCAACTATTTGTTTTCCAGCATGAGCCTTTAATACTTGTCCTATTTCACCGCGGACTCCTTGTATACTTACACTCAAGCCCTCCAATTGCTTCCATTCCTTATTCTTTATGTAAGGACATACGAGCGTTAAGCGTGTGAAATCTTCATTGAAATAGCTCTGCTTAAATTCACTATGAATATCGTCAATAGTTGCATCGCGCTCTTGTATTTTTAAATAACCTTCCCAGCTAGCAATACGTTTTTTTACATATTCAGTCCGTTCTTCTGCTATCGGTAGCTGTCTGATCTTCGTATGAAGCTCAAGTGGAACACCTGCTCCGTTGTTAGGCTTTGTAACAAATTGCAGTGCTGCTGCTATGCGTCGATTTGTGTTAATCGGACCTCGCATATGCACAAAACGAATATTTGTCGCCAGTAATCCTTCTAGCTTTAGCACACAGTCCATAATCACTGTTTTCTCAGGAACAATATCACTTAACTTTTCATTGTCTTCAGCATTAAAATAGATAGATAAAAATATTTCACCCACTGTTTTTGCTTTGCGTTTTTCTATGTAGACAGTAAAAGATTTTTGTAACGCAAAAAAGGCATGCTCGTTTGCTGAGCATTCCTCTACCGCTTCCTTTGCCTTATTAGTCAAAATAAGACAACAGCGTTGTTTTTCTAGTAAAGCGATGTCCTGCATGAGCAGCCCTCCTTCCAGTGTCACTAAAGTTTTATTTTATCACATACTAAAAGAATACTTACAAAGAAAAATCCCCTGCACAGTGATTTCTTACCACCATGCAAGGGTGCTATTAATGTTGATCGATTGTTTCCTTCGGCAAGTTCTTGCTCATCTCACAGTATTGAACAAATACACGCGCTAATTCACGTAAACGGCTACGAACATCTTCATCTACAATATGATTATCTGCATCAAAATGGGATGTATGTGTATACACATAGTTTGGTGTCACAAGAGCACGGAAGTAGTCTAAAATAGGCTTTAATTGATTTTCTACTACAAGGTGATGTTGATATGTGCCCCCATTTGCAACTATAGATACAGGTTTATAGCGCATTGTTTTAGGATGTAAGAAGTCAAATGCATTCTTCAAAACGCCAGGGATAGATGCTTGGAAAATTGGTGTCGCAATAATATAAGCATCCGCTTCCTCAAATTGTTGAATCATTTTTTTCATATCTTCATTTAACGGTGAGCCATCTACAATTTGATGTTTATATTCACTAAAATGCATCATTTCTAAAACGAAACTAGCATCTAATTCTTTAATATATTGTTCCACTTGCTCTAAAATAGCACCAGTTTTTCGACCAAACATTGTGCCATCAACGAGTAAAATTTTCATCTTCACTTTGCCTCCACATTCATCTTCTACAATAATATTGTATCAAATGAAAAGTGGCTCGGAAAGAACAGGAGTGAGGAAAGCTAGAAATTCAGTCTTTAGGCGGAAAGCAAGAAAAATTACTCTTTATCATATGGTCTGAAATGAACTTCCTTATCAACCACCTCATCTGGGATATTATATTTCTCGCGATCAATCACTACATCGCGATTGACCTTGTCCTCTTCATGAAGCGAATCTGCTTTTTTAATTTTATCCCAATTAAATAGCGTCTCCCTAGAAACATCTTTTTCTGACGTTTCTGGAAATTCCAATGCTGCTAATACATGGGAAGGATAAATGGTCACTGGTTGTTGTTTGCCGTGTAGCGCAATAATCATCATTGCCTTTGCTACTTGAGAGGCTTCAATGGCTCTAAATCTCTTTAGTGGTCCTATTAAAAAAGGCTTGGCTATTTTTAATACCTTTTCTCCAGCCTTTTCCCCTAAACGAAATTCATTCCGTTCTCCTACTAAGAGTGAAGGACGGATTATAGAAAGCTGCTGTAAGCCCAACTCCATTAAATCATGCTCTAGCTTTCCTTTAACTCGGCTATAGTAAAAAGGAGAACTCTCCTTAGCACCCATTGCAGTGATAACAAGAAAATGGGGAATTCCACGCTTTTTTGCCAATGAAGCAATCGCTAAAGGATATTCAAAGTCTACCCTTTCGAACACCTTTCGAGACCCTGCCTTTTTTATAGTTGTACCTAAACAGCAATATAGTTCATGCGCAAATGCTATATCTTGTTCCTCTAACCTATCAAAATCACGAATTTTCACTTCTAGCTTAGGATGCGTAAAAGTTGGTTTTCTTCTTGTAATTACTGTCACGGATACATATTCATCATTTTCACATAATTGCTCTACAAGAGAGGAGCCAGTTAATCCCGTTGCTCCAATTACAATTGCAGCACGCATACCCATGCCTCTTCCCTCCTTCCATAACCACCATCTTTGTTATGTATCGAAATAAACTCACTATATATATCGACCACATTTTTTGATGATTAAAAGCTATTTATCGTATCTAAAAGATAGCTATTTGAAAGATTCACTTAAAAAGATCATTTATCAAATCCTAAATTTTACACATACTTGCTCTTTCTTCACCATAATTTAAAGAGACAGAGGAAAGGGTGGGATACATTTGCAAAACGAAACGCAAGCAATAGTACCGAAAAAAACGATTGTTTTCATTATTGAAAGCTGTATTGATAAAGGGCTGTATCCTTTTGAGCGGGTTTCAACATTAGCTAAACTACTGACGAATGAGAAAGTTTTTATATTTGTAAAAACGCCTTCAAATGAAGGGGTTCAAATTTTAATTAATGAAGGTCTAACCCCTGTTTTATTTGATCATTTTAATGAGCTTCCTAAGCAAATGAAAGGCATTCAGCCAGATTTAATCGTCAGAGATGGCCGCAATTCTGAGGCTTGGCAAGTACAGGATTTACGACCTTTCTGCAAAACGATTCTTCACTTTGATGATTTTGGTGAAGGTGGTCAAGCCTGTGACTGTGTACTTCTAGCACTCTATCACGAGGTAAAAGATTATTTACCGTCTCATTATATTGGGGGGAGCTTTGTTTTTGCATTACCCGAAGACTATCAAAACTTTAGCGATAGACCTGAAAGCAAAACACCTGAAAATCCTCCCCATATCGTTGTAGCTTTTGAAGATGGGGACGAGCATAATTTAACCTATCGTACCCTGCGACACTTAACACAGCTCCAAATTCCACTACAAATTACAGTTATGATTGACGACAGCTACCGCCATGCGACAGACGACTTACAAATGATGGTACTAAGTCGTCGCAACACAGCCATCCTTCGTGATAAAAACGCGCTTCTCAAACTTTTACCAAAAGCAGATGTTATTATTTGCAATGCCAATTATACGCCTTATAAAATTGCCTCTTATGGTGTGCCATGCATTACGCTTGCACAATCGGAGGCAGAGCTATTACATGCTTTCCCAAGAGAACAGAATGGTTTTATTCATCTAGGGCTAGGTCGTAAAATGAAACAATCACAAATACAAAATGCTGTTATGGAGTTTCTTTTACATGAAGCACGCAGTGAACGTGCCGTAAAAAAACAACGCCAGCTCAATCTCGTTAGTAATAATGAAACACTCTTAGAGCTACTTTTAGACTTTGCTTATGATCGTCATAATATCGCTTCTACTTAGTGCTACTTCAAAGATGATTATGATACAATATATAAGAAATTTTCACTTTAGCATCTCATCTTATAAAAGTTGGGACTTAGGTAAGTTCATTTTTTTTCAGTTCCCGATTGATTTTAATGATATGCGGTGGGGGATCAATAAACCCCCATCGCTTTTTACACGCATTCGCTATACAAATACGCTTAAAAAAGGAGCAACCATCATGCCAACCAAAAATGATTTAGAATATCAAATTAAAGAATTAAAAATGGACTATATCAATTTACAAGGCGATATCGAAAAACTTGAGTCAACAGGACACAACGATCAAGTAGCACAGGCAGAGCAACGTCTTGCAAATATGGAGTCGAAGCTTGCAGAGCTGAATAAGCAACTAGCAGAACTATAAAATGGAAACTTGAAAGATAGTTGGAGGAACATATATGGCAATTTTAACAGTAGAAAATTTAGGTCATTCATTCGGAGATCGTACACTTTTTAAAGATGTATCGTTTCGTTTAGTAGAGGGTGACCATATTGGACTCGTTGGGGCAAATGGTGTAGGTAAATCAACTTTAATGGGCATTATCACTGGTCAAACAATTCATGATGAGGGAAAAGTGGAATGGCTCCCTGGTACACATTATGGTTATTTAGATCAACATACAGTACTCACAGCTGGTAGAACGATGCGCGATGTATTGCGTGACGCTTTTCTACCCTTGTATAAAAAAGAAGAGGAACTCAATGAAATTACAGGTAAGATGGCTGAAGCTACACCTGAAGAATTAGAAGTTCTATTAGAGCAAATGGCTGAAGTTCAAGATGCGTTAGATGCAGGTGACTTCTATTCACTCGATATGAAAATTGAAGAAGTTGCGCGCGGGCTTGGGCTCGATGCTATTGGCTTGGAGCGAGATGTGGCTGCCCTTTCTGGTGGTCAACGTACAAAGGTTTTACTAGCTAAGCTGTTATTAGAAAAACCAAAAGTTCTATTATTAGACGAGCCTACAAACTATCTTGATGAAGAACATATTACATGGCTAAAAAACTATTTAAAGAACTATCCATATGCCTTCCTATTAATTTCGCATGATACAGAATTTATGAACGAGACGGTGGATGTCATCTTCCAACTTGAATTTTCAAAGCTAACTCGTTATACAGCAACCTACGAAAAATTCTTAGAGCTTGCTGAAATCAATAAGCGTCAGCATATTGACGCGTATGAAAAACAACAAGAATTCATCAAGAAGCAAGAGGATTTTATTGCCAAAAATAAAGCGCGATACTCTACTACTGGCCGTGCTAAGTCTCGTGCCAAGCAGCTTGACCGATTAGAGCGAATTGATCGCCCAGAAACTGCTGTAAAGCCTGAGTTTGGTTTTAAAGAAGCACGTTCGTCAAGTCGCTATGTGGTAGAGGCTGAAAATTTGGTGATTGGTTATGATAAGGACAAACCATTACTTCCCCCACTCACTTTTGCTATTGAACGAGGAGAGAAGATTGCTTTAGTCGGCATGAATGGTGTAGGTAAATCAACATTATTAAAAACAATGCTTGGTAAAATTAATCCTTTAAATGGCAAAGTGATTCGAGGAGATTATCTTTATCCATCTTATTTCGAACAAGAGGTAAAAGCGGAAAAAATTACACCCATTGATGATGTGTGGAACGCCTTCCCTTCAATGGAGCAAGCGCAAGTTCGTGCTGCCTTAGCGAAAGCGGGCTTAAAGACTGATCACATTACACGTCCACTGAATTCATTATCGGGTGGAGAGCAAGCGAAAGTTCGTTTATGCAAATTAATGATGGAAGAGGCGAACTGGCTTCTATTTGACGAACCGACGAACCATTTAGATGTCGATGCAAAAAATGAATTAAAACGTGCGATGAAAGAATTTAAAGGCACTATTGTACTCGTAAGTCACGAACCTGATTTCTATGATGGTCTCGCTACGAAGGTCTGGAATGTCCAAGATTGGTTCACTTCAGGACAACAAGGCTAAATCTAAAAGGGTAGTCTCAAAGATGATTTGAGACTACCCTTTTCCTATTTGCCAAATTCCACAAATAATTTTAAGTTTCCATGTATAATTCTCCTCATTTAAACATACTATAATCAGTGGACTGATATTTTTTAGCTCGTCATTTCTCTCCTCTTGGACAAGCCTATGCTTCATGTAGTCCCTATTCACTTCCCTAAACTTACATCATTGTAAGCTGTGAAAATGAAACTTTTTTAGGATGATCTTCGTATATGTTAATATACCTGAAAAAAATCATGGTGTTATAGATATTTTTTTAAATAGCTATTGATTTATATATAGCTTACTAGTAAGATATATATATAAACAATTTACCTTACTGATAAGATATTTATAAAATATAATCTAAAAAAGAAAGCGAGGAATGAAGAATGACAGTTACAATTTACTCACAAGCGAGCTGTTCTTCATCCAGAAAAGCACTTAAATGGTTAAAAGATCACAATATTGAATATAAAGAAAAACGTATCACTTCTCATCCACTTACACTTGCAGAATTTAAAGAAATTTTAAGCATGACTGAAGATGGAACAGATGAAATTATCGCAACAAATTCGAATGATTTTAAAAATTTAAATATCGATATCGACCAACTTTCTATTCAGGAGCTTTTTGCTATTATTCAAGCACACCCAAGAATGTTACGTAGCCCTATTTTAATAGATGAAAAACGTATTCAAGTTGGTTACAATGAGATGGACATCCGCCGTTTTATCCCGCGTAAAGTACGTGCTTACGAATTAAATGCGATGACAAGATTGGCACAAGAAAGTTAAAACAGTTTTGGAGATGACCTTCTATGGATCAAGAAAAACAAAAAGCCATTACCTCGTTGTTTGAAGTTGTTTCATCCATTGAGCGTAAGTGGGCGAACGAGTGGAATAATCATAATGCGCTCGGCTTTTCAAAATCCCATATTTTAATTTTAGACTACTTATCGCAGGAGGGCCCTAAACGCCCTTCTGCTATTGCTGAGCGGTTAAAGGTAACGACAGGTGGCGTCACCGTTTTAACAACGAAGCTTATAAATGCTGGCTTTATTGAAAAAACACAGCACGCTACAGATCGACGAGCGTCACAGCTCGTCATAACTTCTGAAGGCGAGAGCATCTTAAAAGAATCTCGTCAACAGGTTAGTGAAATCATCAACAATATGTTTGGAATGCTCACGGCTGAAGAACTGCAAACATTACGCACTATTTTTTCAAAATGTCTATTGGATGTTGATGCCAATCGGCCAGAATAAAGAAATAAAAAGATGCATCGCAATTATTTGCGAATGCATCTTTTTTTAGATTAGTCGACTGAATACTTCCGTCTAAGTACGTATGTTGTGCGACCAATCAGCTTTCATTACGCTGGTAGCACAGATTCCACAATGGCTGTATCTGACATCAGCATTTCTTTTAATCGAGCCTTTGCACGGAATAAACGTGATTTCACAGTACCAATGGAAACTTTCATAATTGTAGAAATTTCTGCAAGTGAATATTGATCTATGTAGAAATACCATAAAGTCTTTCTATAGATGCCATCTAATTGCTCCATTTTATCTTGTACTAGTTTTGTGACAATATCCTTTTCAACCTTTTCTTCTGTTGAAATTTCATTATTGGGAACCAAATCTAATATCGGTACGTCTAATGTTTCAGGTTGGTTCATCATATATTTACTACGACGAACCTTTTTACGATAGCGATCTCTGAATGTATTCATTGTAATGGTTGTAAGCCAAGCCTTAATATGCTCTACTTCAGCTACGCTGTCTTCATAGCGTACAACCTTTACCCAAACTTCTTGCATTAAATCTTCAGCCTCTACATTATTGCGAGTTAGTTTTAAACATAAGTGATATATATAACGATTGTATTCCTCGTATACGCCTTCTAATTTTTCATTCATTGTGTATGCCTCCGCTTCTTGTTCTTGCTTCTATACACATTCTCGCAAAATAATGTATTACACTCTATCGTATTGGCTTTCAATTTCATTACAATCGTGTAAGCTTAAACACTTTTGCTTGTAATATTCGTAAAAATTGTTTTACTACTATATTACTCAGCCTGTATAACACTGCTCTATAACATTAAACTTCTATTTTCATTACTATATTCATAATAATAATTATTGGAAAATTAAAAATCTGCCACTTTAACAATGACTTGTAAAGTAAGCAGATGTATTTCATCTAGTGGGGAACCCCCTATTTTTCGCTTTGGCTAACTTAATAGTCCTAATCGAAAAGCCGAAGCAACGACCTGTGTCCGATTCTTCGCTTTGAGCTTTGTCATTAAACTACTTACATAATCTCTGACTGTATGCTCACTTAGAAATAGTAATCCCCCAATTTTTTTATTGTCATATCCCTCTGCAAGCAGACCCAAAATCATGGACTCCCTTTCTGTTAAGTGAAGTTCTGTACACTTTTCAACCTTTTCACCCTTACGTGATAAAAATAACCCCAACCGCTTCCCTACTTCTTCAAGTAACAATAATTCACTCTTCGTACAATCAAATTCTTCACCTAGCTGGTCAAATGTTAGCCATCCAAATAATTGATCCTGTTGAATAATCGGGATAAATATAATCGACGATAAATTAAATAATTGTATATGTTCTTCCTTCACATAATTTTTAGGGGTTTTCAAATATATAGGTTTTCTTGAGCCGAGTACGGTATTTTCACTGGTTAGCTCCCCTTTCATGCTTTGAACCTTTGGAAGCTCTGCACCAATAACCCCGTAAAATTGATTGGACCAAGGCACATAGGCATAAAATACACATCTTTTATAAGTAAAATACTCTTCACATTTCTTTAAAATATAGGCTAAATCCTGATAACCAGAGGAACTGATGAGCAATTTATCGAGTTTATCCAATAATTGTAGTCGCCTCAACTCCTCATTTTCAGGAGTAGTTCTACGACTATTTTTGTGATCTTCTTCGTCATTAAAGTAAAGCTGTACTAAAAATGTAAATATCGTTAGTACATACATTAGAATGGCATGCATTCGACTAATTTTTTGCTGAATCATGAAAGTAATCAATGATTTCTCTAAAATCAATTGGAATAGATGAAAGCTTCTCGTATCAATAATAGATAGCTGTGATTGAAGCCATGTCTTAAAAAAACTTCTAAAATCATCATTTAGTTCTTCGATAGTTGAATGCGTCATTAAATGTAGAAAGGAATCCAGTAGCATTGCCACTCTTTCTCTATCTGCTTCAGCAATAGAAGGGTCTAGATTGAGGTAAATATTCGTATTCTCTTCAATTTGTTTACTATGAATTTTGATAAATAACACAAATTCTTGAAGTGTCATTTGTTCAAAGGATTGAAATGAGTGCGTCATAGGAAATTCCTCTCCTCCTTACTAAAAATACCCCTATAAATGAAGGGTACTCCATCACTATATTATACAGCATCTTATAGGATAGTATTTCAAATTGAAAGGAGTAAGATGAAGCTATCGCTAAAATAAAGCGAATACATTTGAATCCTAAGGTAACCATATAACCAGAAATAATGGAAGGTGCGTGCTTGAAATGAGACTTGAAAATAAAGTAGCCGTTATTACAGGCGGAGGTACAGGCATCGGGAAAGAAACTGCACTATTATTTGCGAAAGAAGGAGCAAAAATAGTCATTACTGATATAAATGAACAATCTGGGAACGAAACAGTTAGCTGCATCCAAGCAATTGGAGGCGAAGCCTTATTTGTACGTCATGATGTTAGCAATGAAGACGATTGGAAAAAAGTTGCAGATATAACGATTCATACATTTAAAAAAATTGATATTCTTTTCAACAATGCAGGCATTTATATAATTAAACCACTTGCAGAAATTGAACTTTCAGACTGGAATCGCTTAATGGCCATCAATGTAACTGGTGTTTTCCTTGGCATGAAGCATATCATGCCGCTTATGGCCAAACAAAATAATGGCTCTGTCATTAATGCTTCTTCCATTGCAGGCTTAACAGGTGCTGCTGGACATGTTTTATATGGCGCTAGTAAAGGTGCCGTACGCATTATGACAAAAGATGCCGCAATGGAATATGCCCCATTTGGTGTCCGCGTAAACTCTATTCACCCTGGCTATATCGATACAGGAATGGCCGATTATGCATCTGCAACAACTGGAAGCTCTAAGGATGAATTAGGAAAAAACTTATTCCCATTAGGTCGTTTAGGTTCTGTAAAAGAAGTGGCTCAAACAGTACTGTTCTTAGCTTCTGATGAATCCTCTTTCTCAACCGGTGCCGAATTTGTTATTGATGGTGGAGCAACTGCAAAATAATTATAAAGGTGGTCATTAAAATGAAACTAAAAGATAAAGTAGCAATCGTCACAGGTGGCGCTAGTGGTATCGGTGAAGCAACAGTTCGCCTCTTTGCCCAAGAAGGTGCTCAAGTAGTCATTGCCGATTTTTCAGAACGCGGACAAAACATCTCCGAACAATTGAATAACGATGGTTATGATACGCTCTTCGTAAAAACGGATGTAACAAGCGAAGATGATATTAAAAACATGATTAATGAAACCGTTCTTAAATATGGAAAACTTGATATTATGTATGCCAATGCAGGTGTAGCTGACGATGCATTCGCTCACGAGTTATCATTTGAAAAATGGAAAAGAACAATTGATATAAATTTATCAGGTGTATTTCTTTCTGATAAATATGCCATTGAGCAGTTCCTTGCGCAAGGAACTGGTGGGGTCATAGTTAATGCTGGCTCTATCCATAGTTTTGTTTCCTTACCAAATCCAACAGCCTATTCATCTGCAAAAGGTGGTGTAAAACTATTAACACAAAACCTATGCACAGCTTATGCAAAACAAGGTATTCGCGTAAATGCTGTATGTCCTGGCTATATCGATACACCTCTATTGGCTGAAGTAGACGCTCAAAAGAAAGAATATTTAGCTTCCCTTCATCCACAAGGTCGTCTTGGTAAACCAGAAGAGATTGCCAAAGCTGTTTTATTCTTAGCAAGCGATGATGCAAGCTTTGTTAATGGTACAACACTCCTTGTTGATGGCGGCTATACTGCTCACTAATAAAAAACTAAGGGTCTGAATTCGGCATCGTTCCGAAATCAGACCCTTTTTATTTGATTAAAATTCTCCCAGAGCCAATCCGTCTAGATCATAACCTGAAGCAGTAAGCTTTAAAAGCAGTCGTATTTTATGGTAAAACAATATAAGATTATTTAATGGCACTCCACATGCAGGTATTTTTTCGATAATATAAATATTAATATATTTTAAAGCTAAAAGAGTTGCTATTGGATGAAATGCTTTGTACTTTTATTACATCAGTTATTATGAGGTTGAGGGGTGTTTTATAATGAGTTTAAATGATTGGTTAAATGAAAAAGTTCCAGAAATCACAAGTTCATTATGTGATATTAATCGACAGTATGTGGATATTGAAAATTCAATTGGCTTTGTTGGGCGCAATAAAATTTATAAAATCTTAGATAATTTTCATGAAGTGCTGTTTCCGGGTATCCATACTGCTCCACCGATCGATACTAGACGCGTTAATATAGTAAGTAGTAATAAACTACGTGAAACGGCATTGGATTTACGGGATATTATCGAAAAAGTATTAATTTACAATTTGGAATACAACAGCAATCTTGAAAACTGTACTTGTCAAGAGGATGCAGATCGCATTGTGATGGATTTAATTTCGCAATTTCCAAAAATCCGTAAAACCTTGCAAACGGATATTCAGGCAGCGTACAACGGAGATCCTGCTGCCCTTTCCACAGAAGAAATTTTATTAAGTTATCCTTCGATTGTTGCGGTATATATTCACCGTATTGCACATGAGTTATATGAAGTGGGCGTACCAATTGTCCCACGTATTATGTCTGAGTATGCACATAGTTTAACAGGAATCGATATTCACCCAGGCGCGACAATTGGTGAATCCTTCTTTATCGATCACGGCACAGGTGTCGTAATCGGTGAGACATGTATCATCGGCAATAATGTCAAAATATATCAAAGTGTCACGTTAGGGGCATTAAGCTTCCCTCTTGATGAAAATGGCAATCCAATTAAAGGGATTAAACGTCATCCGAATATTGAAGATAATGTCGTTATTTATGCGGGTGCAACCATTTTAGGTGGCGAAACGACCATTGGTCACGATTCAGTGCTAGGCAGTAACATTTGGCTTATGAATTCAATACCACCCTATTCCCGTGTGTACAACTCACCACCAACACCTAATATCAGTAGTAGTAAATCGAAAAATGTTTAATACTGACACGCTTTAATTAGACGGCAAAATTGACCTTCCATTATAGACACACCTACTGAAAGACACTGCAAAGGATTTTCTACAGTGTCTTTCATTTTTTCCTACACGTACCCTTCCATTTCATAGCTTAATACAATGAAATACAACCAATAGCCTTGCTATAAAAATGTTGCAGTTTTCCCCATTAGAGCTTATTTATTTATGAACCCATGCTAATACTTTCTAGTTTTGATATGCTATACTATTTCTATTATCGAAATATATTAGAAAGAGGGATGCTAGATGACAAATTTACAGCAAATTGATGCTTATTTTGCTGAACATCGTGAGGCTCATTTAAACGAATTGAAAGAGTTTTTACAAATTCCAAGTATTAGTTCTTTATCTGAGCATAAGGAAGATATCCAACATGCAGCACAATGGCTCGCTAATGCATTTGAAAAATTAAATCTTGAGAATATCTCTATTACTCAAACTGCAGGTCATCCAGTTGTCTATGCTGATTGGTTACATGCGGAAGGCAAACCCACTATATTGTTTTATGGTCATTATGATGTACAACCTGTTGATCCTTTAAATTTATGGGAGAGCGAACCTTTCAATCCTACCATTCGCGACAATAAATTATTCGCTCGTGGTGCCAGTGATGATAAAGGGCAAGTATTTATGCACTTAAAAATGATTGAAGCTTTATTTGCAACAACAGGAACTTTACCCGTGAACGTTAAATTTATTTATGAAGGTGAAGAAGAAATTGGTAGTCCACATTTACCTTCCTTTGTTGAAGAATATAAGGAAAAATTAGCGTCGGATCTAATTTTAATTTCTGATACTGGCCTTTATGGTCCTGGTAAACCTGCAGTATGCTATGGCTTACGTGGTTTAGCAGGTATTCAAATTGATGTGCGTGGAGCTAAAGGAGATTTACACTCAGGTCTCTATGGTGGAGGCGTGCAAAATGCCATCCATGCATTAGCTGAAATATTAGCATCCTTCCGTGATGAGCATGGCACAATCCAGGTGGAGGGTTTCTACGACAATGTATTACCTTTAACAGAAGAAGAACGTGAAGCTTATCGCGCGCTTGGTTTTGATGAAGAGTCAGTTAAACAAGAGGTCGGTGTTAAAGAACTATTTGGTGAACAAGGGTTTACCTACCTAGAACGTACTTGGGCTCGTCCAACATTAGAGGTTAATGGGGTCTTTGGTGGTTTCTCTGGAGAAGGCATCAAAACGGTATTACCTGCTGAAGCAGGCGCTAAAATCACATGTCGTCTCGTCCCAAATCAAGAGCCTGATGAAATCGTGGCCCTATTAAAAGCCCACGTTGAAAAGCATAAGCCCGCTGGAGTAGAAATTAACATTTCGGAATTTGATAAAGGCCCTGCATTCTTAACACCATTTGATCATCCTTTCATTCAAGCAGCTGGACGTTCTTATGAAAAAGTTTATAATGTGCCTACTGCTTACACTCGTGGTGGTGGATCTATCCCTATCGTTGCTGCATTTGATGAAATTTTAGAAATCCCTGTAGTATTAATGGGCTTCGGTTTATCTAGTGAAAACTTCCATGCTCCTAATGAGCATTTCCATTTAGAAAACTTTGATAAAGGTTTACGCGTTTTAAGTGATTATTTATATGAAGTTTCGGAATTAAAAAAATAATTTTTTTTGATTCCATAACAAATCCCCTCAACTACTTCAGTGAGGGGATTTTCTTTGGTGCTTTATGCAATTACTGGCCAAAAACTGTAACAATTTCAGCTGATTTTTTCCGTTCTTTTCCTTTTGGCACTTCATCAAAATAACCCACTTGTAGCATCGCAATAACACGTTCACCCGGCTGTACCTTTAAGGCTTCGCGGAACTTTGGATTATCTAAAAAGCCTGGTGTTTTCCAGCAAGAGCCTATCCCTCTATCCCATGCTAACAGTTGCATATTTTGAATAAAGATACTCGCTGCACCATAATCCTCTAAACGCTCTTTTTGACGAGCATCCTCAGGTACGATAACAAAGGCATAGCCACCAGGTAACGTAAATTTCAACATCTGCTTTGCCAAGTCTTCACTTAGAAGCTCTTGCCATTTCGGAATCGTCAGGTCGCGTAATAAATGTTGTAGGTCTTCTAATTCCTTCCCACAGGCTACCACTAAGCGCCAAGGCTCACGGTTACCGTGGTTGGGTGCCCAAACTGCATCGTCGATAATGGCCAATAAATCGTCCCGATCTACAGGTTGACCATTAAATTTTTTAATGGAACGACGTTGAATAATTGCATCTCTAACCGATAAAAATTGTTCGCTCATATATCCATTCTCCTTCTACCACAAGACAACCTTTTAAGTTTATCTCTTCTACCCTCACATTATCATAAAATGATATGCTTTAAAACTACCTCATCCTAAGCAAAGCTATCCTCTATATGATAGAAAAAGTAAGTCATGCTTGGTGTATAGGCTGTGGAGTCCTCATAAAAATACGGTCGATTAATACTATCTGAAGTATGGGCATTTACATAAGGAATCCCGTTTTGAATACTAGTAACAATAACAGAGTGATCGATTCTCCCATTTCCTTGAAAATCATAAAAAATAACATCACCCAACTCCAGCTCTTCAGCGGTTTGAACACGTGTACCCTTCAACCCTATCGTTGAGCCTTCTAAATACCACCTTAAAGAGTGTGCAACAGACCAGCTAAAGCTCCAATTTCCTTGTTGAATCCACCAGCCCTTCTCTCTACTTGGTGCCCCTCGCATTGGTGCCCCACCTGCTAATAAACATTGTGATATATAGTTGGTACAGTCTACATCAAAGTTAGGAAAAGCTGGATTACGTCTATTCCACCACAAATTGGCATACTGTACAGCAGCTTGCCTATTATACATCTTTGCCATACACCCCCTCCTTATGCCATCATATGTCTCTTCAAGTATTTCTATTAGTTAGGTCCTTACTCATATTATTGTCGAAAATAGGTATAATCAGTATGTTCCTTTCCATTTTTAAGATCATTTTTGCTACAATAAGATTAAAAGAAATGTATGATTTTATTTTAGGACCAGAAGGGATGTTAAATGTGAAGCAGCATGCTGAGAAAGAAATTTTACAGCCTACTCTTTTATGCGATAAAAAGGGTAATTTAAATCCAGCAGCCATCGGATTTGCACGTAAACCATTTATCAATAGCAATTTAAGCGGCCATCTCATGCGCAAAAAGAAATGGAACTATTGGTGTGTCTACGGTGATGAAATCTTATTTTCCGCTACGATTAGTCATCTAGATTATGCAGCAGTCTGCTTCGTCTATTTCCTTGAATATGAAACGCAGCGCTATTTCGAAAAAACGATTACCATTCCCTTCGGTGGTAAATTAAAAATGCCTACACAGGTTTTAGAATCTGTATCGTTTAAAAATAGCGAAATGATGATTGATATACTATATGTACAAAATGAAACGCACCTATCCGTTTCTATTCCAAATTTTGATGGAGATATTTTACGTGCAAAGCTTATCATTCAACATCCCGCTACAGACGAAACCTTAAATGTTGTCATCCCTTGGAATCGTAAAACATTTCAATTTACAGGAAAGCATCATACACTCCCTACTTCAGGTGTTGTCACAATTGGTACTCGTCGTTATAATTTTTCGGCAGAAGAAAATTTTGCTGTCTTAGATTACGGTCGAGGTGTATGGCCGCGTGAAGCGGTATGGAATTGGGGAATGGCCTCTCAACGGGTCCGTGGAAGAAGGATTGGACTTAATTTAGGAGGCAAATGGACAGATGGAACAGGTATGACTGAAAATGCTGTTTTTGTTGATGGTAAAATGACAAAAATACATGAGGATTTATTGTTTGATTATGATTCAGAAGATTACATGCAGCGCTGGAAAGTTAAAACCAAATTCTCTCATCAAGTGTCACTAACCTTCTCTCCGTTTTTTGAACGTGTAGCCTATACAAATGCAAAGCTAGTAAAATCAGAAGTACATCAATTATTTGGTTATTATGACGGTTCCATTTTGCTCGACAATGGTGAAACATTAGTTATTCGACAAATGCTTGGATGCATTGAGGAACACCAAGCAAAATGGTAATACGAACCTTATAGAAGACGCCGCGTTCCGTGGGCTATACTTACATAAACATTCCACGGAATTCGAGCGCCTCTCCTCACATTGTTTTAAGTAAGGGCTTTTAATATTTTCTCTGGATCATCAGTAAATATCGCTTGTATTCCTAGTTGCTGTAAGTATCGAGCATCCTGCTCCTCGTTGACTGTATAAACACGTACAGATGCCCCTTCAGCGAGCGCTAGTTTTACTGATTTACGATACGCTGTAGGCAAACTAACATGGATGCCTTTAGCAGGAATGAGCGCAACGTAAGTCGAAAAATCCACTAAAACTTCTGCAAACAATGCAGCAATTTCAATATATGGTGCAATTTGAGCGACTGTTTGCAACGATTCATGATTAAAAGAAGAGATAATAACCCTCTCAGTCATTTGTTGGGCTGCTACTTCCTTTAGTACTAATGTCTCGATTCCTTCATAGGCAAACACATCTGTTTTTAGCTCAATGTTAATACGATGATTGGTACCTACAAATTGTTCTAGTACCTCCCCTAAGGTCGGAATCACTTCTCCACTATAATCCAATGAGTACCATGAGCCAAAATCAAATGTACGTAATTGCTGTAACGTAAAATCTTTTACATAGCCTGAACCATTGGAGGTACGGTTAATGGTTTCATCATGAATAACAACGACCTCTTTATCTGCTGTTAAATGAACATCTAGCTCAATCCCTGCTATAGGAAGCTTAGATGCTGCTTGAAATGCAGCAATTGTATTTTCCGGGTAGCTTGCAGAAACACCTCTGTGTGCAAAAATATCCAAAATATTAAACCTCCTCTTTTAGTAATATTCCTTTAAAACCCCAACGTAATAGTAACATATTCAGCTTTTAAGCTTTCACTTGATGGTAAATATTATATATAGTAGTATGATAATCTACTTTGAAATTGTAAGTACCTAGGAGGTGCTAAAAAATGACTGTAAAACATCCAGATTTTCAGACAGAAGTAGAGCGATTAGCGTATACCCAAAGTTATATGCAACAAATTTTAAATGAGTCACAAAGAGATTTAAAATCCGCTCAAGAAAATATTCGGAAGTCGATGGCAGATCTTGATTACTTAGATTCTAGTTTGAGTTATTTAAACATCTTAACCAATGCCCGATTCTTTGAAATGGCCCGTAATCAAAAGGAAGGGCTAGAAGCCGTTCAAAAGAAGCCTTATTTTGCCAGAATCCATTTTCAAAAGACAGGTGACCCTGAAGAACTTCTTTACATTGGAAAAACCTCGTTATTTCATCGTGAAACACATGAGCCGATTATTGTCGATTGGCGCTCACCAGTAGCGAATGTCTATTATGATGGCCGCCTTGGTGATATGGAGTACGATGTCCGTGGAGAAATTCATAAAGGGCATCTATTTGCTAAGCGACAATATAAAATTGAAAATGGCGATTTGCTCGATATACGTGATATTGATTTAACTACGAACGATGAACTGTTACAAGAAGCATTGGCTGGTAAAGCTGATGTTCGTCTAACCGAAATTGTCTCGACAATCCAAAAAGAGCAGAATGAAATTATTCGCGCACATCTTCGTCAACCAATAATTGTGCAGGGAGCAGCAGGCAGTGGAAAAACTACCATTGCCCTACACCGAATATCCTATTTCCTCTACACAATGGGTGAGCATTTTAATCCTGAGCAGCTCATGATTTTAGCACCGAATAAGTTATTTATTGATTATATTGGAGATGTCTTACCAGAACTAGGCGTCGATAAAATATGCCAAACTACTTTTACCGATTACGTTCTATCCGCCACTAAACTAAAATTAAAACTTCAAAATCCAAATGAACAATTAGAATCGCTTGTGGCAGGAGGAAATTCTCAGCCAACTGCTTGGATAGCTGAAATGAAAGGCTCTCTTTATTATCGCGATGTTATCGAACGCTATATCCAAAAACTAGAGCAAGATATTGCAGAGCAATTTGAAGATGTTTACATTGAAAGATACTGTATCATGCGGGCTTCTCACCTTAAGAAGCTATTTTTATATGAATTTTCTTATATGCCAATCGAAAAACGACTAGCACATATTAAAAAGGTGTTAGCTAGCCATGTTCGTCAGAAAAAGCAGTCTGTCTTAGCTACACTCCATAAAAAATATGATGAAGCACTAGGCAAGGCCTTAAATGGAATTCGAGATGATGAAAAACGGCGACGTGTTGTAACAAAGTTTATCGATGAACGAGATGAGCGAATTCCTGCCATTGAAAAAGAAGCCAAATCAACGGCAGCTGCATATATGCGTCGCTTTTCGAAACACAACATTAAAACTCTCTATCGTTCACTGCTCACCAACGCTGAACTTTTAGCGGAGTTGGCACCTGAATGGCATTATCTCGAACAACAGCAATTTTTACAATCACATCGCAAGGAACAATGGGCACTTGAAGATTTAGCTGCACTTTATTATTTACAGGCACGCTTAAAAGGCATCCCAGATGAATGGAAGATGCGCGTTGTCTTTATCGATGAAGTACAAGACTATAGTCTTTTTCAGCTCGCTGCTTTAAAAACAGGTTTGGATACTGATATGTTTACAATGGTTGGTGATTTAGCTCAAGGAATTCATAGCTATCGCTCATTAACTGCTTGGGAGCCTGTCCAAGGTTTATTCCCACGAGCAAGCTTTCGAACTTTGCAAAAAAGCTATCGTACAACCATTGAAATTATGGAAGTCGCTAATGAAATTTTAGCGCAAATGGATGAACAACTTCCGTTGGTGGAGCCAGTTGTTCGTCATGGCAATGTGCCTAGTTTTATTCAAGCGGAACAGTTCGACGCCTTAAAAATTAAAGAAATTTTTGACACGATTCGTCAACATGGACATCGGTCCATTGCTTTAATATGCAAAACGACTGTTGAAGCAATAATGATGCAAAACGATTTAACAGCTCACCAATTACCTGCACAGCTCCTAACTGAAAATGATTCCATTAATCAGGAAATGTTACTCGTTGTTCCAAGCCATTTAGCGAAAGGACTTGAATTTGATGCCGTTATTGTAGCTGCGTTTCATACGCCCTTTTACGACACGCCCATTGACCGAAAGCTACTCTATGTAGCACTCACACGGGCCATGCATGAGCTTTACCTAATAGGTCCCTCCAAAAATACATTCTTATTAGAAAATTAAAAAGTCGCTATAAGGCGACTTTTTTCATACCTCATTAATTTCTCGGTGGTAATCGATAGAACTTTCCTTTCGATAGATAGGCCTTAACCACTTTCCACCACGAACTTGGTGCTTCCTTCGGAGGAGACTTCTTTTTAGGCAATGCCGGCATGCGCATAATCACGACTCCTTTCATAAGGCTTATTAATACTATATGAAGATAGTACGCAATTATGCTAAAAAGGGCGATGAGTTCCTATCACTCCTCGCCCTTTTTATTATTGCTTTACATAATAATCAATTTGCTGGGCTTTCATAAAACCAGCCTTTTCATAAACAGATATTGCTTTTTTATTGTCTACTTCAACATCTAACATCACAAAAGTTGCGCCCGTTTTACTCGCATAATCCTTCGTAAAGGATAGTAAAGCCGTCCCAATACCTTGTCCTTCACAATTTGGGTGGACGGCAAGGGCTGTCACCCATTGTATTTCATTTTCCTGAGCTGTCGTCACCGTTCCAACAACTTCACCATCTCGGTAAGCTACCCATAGCTTTCTTCCATTAGTGGACGTATTGAAGGCAATGAGCTCTGTTGATTCTTCTGGTAAATCTCCAAATGCTTTACTATAAATAGCAATTAGCTCAGCCTGTTCGCCATTATAGGGAAGAATACTAATATCGTTTTGTAATGCTACAGGTTCCGCTTTTGTTTCTAAGGTCGCTTCTGAGAAGCTGTAAACATAATTTTTATTTTCAATAAATGTGTGTCCATGTGGGGAACCGTCAATAACAACAGCTAACTGCCCCTCTGCCCCTCGTTCTTTTAGCCCAACTTGTATCCCTTCAACTAATGCAGTCCCAATCCCCTTTTGGCGATATGCAGGTGTCACCACTAGTGACCACTCATACGTATGGACCCCAATTAAATCTATGGCACTTGCAGCTCCAACTAACAAATCATGATCATCCTCATACGCCAATACCATAAAGCCCTTCGATTCAAAAGAGCTAGCCATTGGCACATTCATAATAGTTTCGTATACTCGATAATCATGAATTGTCGCTTCTTCACATAATAATTTTACTTCCTTTAATGTTTCTCCATCCAATGGGAAAGACACTGTCATCACTGAAATATTCATTGTTTACTCCGTTCCTGTATCAGACTATTGCCCTATTGTAGCAAGAATGAAAATAAGCTGGCAACTAAATATATGATCACCCTCTATTAATGAGAATTTTACTTTAATCAATCTAATAATAAAAGGATTTTTACTATAAAAGTTCACAAAAACAACTAAAATTTACTATGAATACTAGATTTATAATAACCTAACAAACTCTTACTATCATTATTACTCTTTTCATCTAGTTACTTTCAAACTATATACTATTCCCTACTTCTCTATATTAATTATACTATTTATTCAAATTAATTACATTTATTAATCCTACTAAAAAAGAGTAATTTCAAATGAAATTACTCTTTTAATAGTTGCTATTAGCTATTCTTCTAAATGATAAGAGGATGAATGCAGCATTTGCGCATATAAACCACCCGATTCAATCAGCTTTTGCTGTGGCCCAGCTTCCACTAGCTCACCTTTATGCATGACTAAAACCATGTCGGCATTATGCACTGTATTTAATCGGTGTGCAATAACAAAGCTTGTGCGTCCTTGCATTAATGTATCAAGTGCCTCTTGAATCGCCATTTCTGTTACTGTGTCGATACTGCTTGTCGCTTCATCTAACAATAAAATTTTAGGGTCCGCAATAAGTGCACGTGCAATTGATAGCAATTGTTTTTGGCCTTGGGAAATTTCTCGTCCATCTGCAGCAAGAATCGTATCGTATCCATCTTTGAGCTTCATAATAAAGTCATGTGCATTAGCACGCTTAGCGGCTTCCTCAATATCAGCATCACTTGCATTTAATTGGCCATATCGGATATTTTCACGAACAGTTGCTTCAAATAAAAATGGGTCCTGCAATACAAAAGCCATTTGGGAACGCAAGGATGGACGATCAATTTCCTGAACGTTAATGCCATCAAATAACACTTCGCCCTTTGACACTTCGTAGAACCTGGCAATAAGTTGAAGGATTGTCGTTTTCCCTGCTCCTGTAGCTCCTACAAGAGCTACCGTCTGTCCAGGCTCCACTTGAAAATCAACATTTTTTAATGTGTAAGATTCCTGGTCATGTGCATATTTAAAATACACTTGCTTAAATGCTACATGACCCAATAACTGGTGATCTTTCGCTGAGGTAGATTCTACTTCTGGTTGTTCGTCCAGTAACGCAAATACTCTTTCAGCACCAGCAATAGCTGATAACACTGTGTTAAATTGATTTGCTAAATCATTTAATGGACGTGTAAATTGGCGAGCATATTCAGTAAATATAACGATAACCCCTATTGACACATGCCCATATAAAGCAAGTACACCCCCTATTCCCGCAACAATAGTAAAGCTCATATTATTTAAGAAATTCATGACCTTTGGAATATAACCAGAATATGTCTGTGCCCAAAATCCCGTTCTTCTTAATCTCAAGCTTTTTTCCTGAAACTCTATCTTCATTCTTTCCTCTTGGGAAAAAGCTTTCACAATGCGCTGTCCAGATATGGTTTCTTCTATCATGCCGTTCAAGGCCCCAATAGCTGCTTGCTGCTCCTTAAATAAGGGAGCCGTTCTACGTGTAATCCACCGCATTGCCCAAAACATAAAGGGAATAATGGTCATGGTTAAAATGGTTAGCAACGGACTTAAGCTCAGCATAATAATAATGGTTCCTCCAAGCGTTAATACACTTGAAAACACCTGAATAAAAGAACTATTTAGCGTTGAACTGACCGCTTCGATATCATTCGTCATTCGGCTCATTAATTCGCCATGTTGACGTCGATCAAAGAACGCAATCGGCAGTCGTTGAAAATGACCAAATACACTTGTTCTTAGCCTGTAAATCGTTTGCTGAGCAATACCAATCATCCAATAATTTTGCAGGAACAGGGAGACGGCTAGCAGCATATAAATGCCCATTAATAAAACAATACCCTTGCCTAAGCCAGCTAGCTCTCCATGCATAACATAGTGATCAATCATTCGGCCAATCACATATGGGCCAACTAAAGCCAAAATTGAACTCGTCATGACTAGTAAAAGAACTACGACTAGAAGTGCTCGTTGCTCATCAACAATTTTCCATAACCGTAGCAATGTACTTTTCCAATCACTTGCTCGTGGCCCTTTCTTTTTCTTCACAGCCTGCTGAAGATCATCTTTAGTCAAGATCGGCTCATAGCCAAAAGGTTTTTGGAAAAATCCCATTATTCCTCCACCTCCTGTTGAGAGACTGCAATTTTTTTATAAAGCGTTGAGGATTGTAAAAGCTCTTCATGGGTTCCATATGCAACTACTTTTCCAGCATCAATAAGTAAAATACGGTCTGCACCTTTAGCTGTACGAATTTTTTGCGTGACCACCAGCATCGTAGCCTGTTCTTCGCTCAGTGCCTCCCAAAGCGCCTGTTCTGTTTTGACATCCAATGCACTTGTACTATCATCGAGCATTAATATATGCCCTTTTCTCAAGAGTGCTCTCGCAATGGATAGCCTTTGTTTTTGCCCTCCAGATAAGTTGACCCCCTTTTGCCCAACCTTAGTGTCATAACCATTTGGAAAATCCTCAACAGATGCATGTATTTGAGCTTGCATTGTAGCCTGTAGTACAGCATCCATTTCAGCATGCGTATCTCCCCAACGCACATTATCCGCAATACTGCCTGTAAATAACAAAGACTGCTGAGGGACATAACCTATAACTTCACGTAACTCTTGTAAATCCCACTGTTGAACATCCTGTCCCTCTACTAATATTCTTCCCTCAGTTACTTCATACAAACGAGGAATAAGTTGTAACAAAGTGGATTTACCAGCACCAGTCGCCCCCATTATCGCTAATTTTTCACCCGAATTAACTTGGAAATTAACATCTGATAGGACTGGCACCTCTCCTCCTGGATAAGTAAAACTAACATGTTCAAATGTTAACTCACCGTAGCGTATACCTTGACTGATTTCTTCTGAAAATGAAACTTCCTCCACCTCATTTTCTGTGGAAAGAACTTCTGCCATACGCTCAGCTGACGCCTTTGCACGCGCATAAAAGATTATAATAAAAGCGAACATTGAAAACGAGCCTGTCATACGCATCGCATAGTTGACAATCGCAACAATATCTCCAAGTGGTGTTGTCCCAGCTGCAACCTGTTTTGTACCAAACCATAAGACGGCGAGTAGACTCATATTCATAATGAATAAAAGAACTGGCATAATGTATTCCATTATGCGTAAAGCCTTTACAGTATCCAATTTCAAACGAGATGCAACCTCATCAAAGCGTGAAGCCTCATATGTCCCTCGTAAGTATGCCTTTACTAAACGTATAGCTTGTAAATTCTCCTGTAAAACCCTATTTAAACGGTCAACTCTTTTCTGCACTCTGCCAAAATAAGACACGCCCTTTGCGACCATAAAAATAAGGAAAATTAAAATGATAGGTGCACCTATGACTAAAAACAAGGCTAATTTTGCATTCACAATAAAAGCCATTACTATACTTCCTAGCACAGCAAGGGGTGCCCGAAGCATAATACGTAAGCTCATAAACAGCACCGTTTGTACCTGTGTAACATCATTGGTTAATCTCGTAATCAAGGATGCCGTAGAAAATTTTTGATAGGTTGCTAGTGTAAAGGATTGGATTTTATCAAACATGGCATTTCGTAGATCATAAGAAAAGCTTTGAGCAGTATGAGATGAAAAGTATGAATTAATGATACCCGCCATAAAGGCAACAAATGAAAGTCCAAGTAAAACAGCACCCCATTGCACAATCATTTCGTGATTTTGAGCCCTTATTCCATCATCAATGATTTTAGCCATAATAAGCGGCTGTACAAGCTCCACAAATAACTCTAACAACATTAAACATAAAGCAAAGATAGCAGTCCATTTATAAGGTCTTACATAGGAAAAAACTTCTTTCACATTCTTTCCCCCTTGTCCTAAGATAAAATTTCATAGCTAGTTAAAAATTCCTACACAATAGTATATTTATGCTTTCTCACCTGCGATTGAAAGCCATGTTACACATACAAGCATAACGAATACCCCTATTAATTGCCAAAATCCTAGAGAAGTACCGAAGACAATAACTGATATAATCATAGCCGTCAATGGTTCAATGCTAGAGAGGATACTCGTTTCCACAGCTGTTATATATTTCATACTACTTAAAAACAATATGAAAGCGACTGTTCCAAAAAATATTAAAGCAAACATCAACAGAAGCGTCTTAAAATTAGTAAAAACGGTCCATTGGTCGGACAGCCATACTCGGCTCACAATGCCTAATGTAAGACCACCTATTAGCATCCCCCAACCAACAACTAACAGGACATTCCACTCTCTCATTAAACGTGCAGGATATAATGTGTAAAAGGCAAAGGTTAAGCCTACTGCTACACCCCATAGCAATGCTTTTGGACTAATAAGCAAACTATTAAATGAAGCGTTCGTTAGTAGTAGAAATAACCCCATAAGGGTACCAATAATTCCTATTACTTGATATTTTGGTGGCCATTTCTTTAAACTAAGAGAGACATATGCCACAACAAATATTGGCGCTAGAAACTGTAGCAAGGTCGCTAGCACAGCATTACTTTCATGAATTGCTGCTACAAATGCAAATTGAACACCTAGCATACCTACAATACCAAAAACAATGAGCTGTCTACCCCATAGTTTGTGCTGCCAAATACCAAAAATGTTTTTTCCAGTTAACAATAAATATGTAAGTAGTATCATACCTGCAACCGATAAACGGATTGTTAACATAAAGGAAACTGTCAATGATGTATGGTTTAGTAACCACTCCATCAAGGGACCAGTCGCACCCCATAACATAGCACCTGAGACGATAAATAGTATTCCTTTTAAACGTTGCATACAAATCCTGCTTCCTATATACGTACTAAAAAATGTTATTTTTCTTCAAATCTTTTCTTGAATATCACTAGAAAAGTCCTAATTCTTTTCATTATCAAATATTTACAAATATATTCATAATGACTAATTCCATATAATTATCTATAATATTAGTATATATTGATTACCCAAGGAGATCGAAAACTCATGAGTCATATGCATAAATCATTTACGATTGATGAACATTATTTAAATTCACTTCCTTTTCCTGCAATAATTCTAAATCAAGATGGACAAGCCACTATCTGGGGAAAGAGCGCTGAACATCTGATTGGTTTATCAACTAACGATATTACAGGAAATACTACTCCATCTATACACGAAAATCTACTACGTCAGCTTCCAGTAGAAACTTTTCAAGCTATCCTACAAAACGAGGACAGCACGTTTATAGAGAAAATTCAAATTCACACCGCTTCAAAAACAGAAATGTCGACAGCACTACTTGCTAAACCTTATACAGAACAAGGAGAACGTTTGATTCTCATGGTTTTTATGCCGCCAGAATTAATGACTAATGCTGTCTCTCATTGCAGTACATTTGTAGACCTTAAACAAGGATTGGATGCTACATTTATGACTGTAACACTCGATCATGATGGTTTTATCTTAGAATGTAATAATGAGTTTCTAAAAACAAGTCAATGGACACCCAAGCGTGTTATCGGCAAAACTTTTTGGCAGCTGTTCCCAGATAATGATACTAGTGAAAAAGTGACAAATACTATCTGGCGTAATTTAAACAATGGTCACACATGGCAAGGTGAAGTTGAAAAAATCACAAAAGCGGGGCAATCCTATTGGGTATTACTAACGGCTATCCCAACTTTTAATCTAGAAACAGGTGAACAGCAATTTTTCTTAATTGAAAAGGATATTACTAAATCAAAAACTATCCAACACCAGCTTGAGAAAATAGCTTATATCGATACAGAAACTGGGCTCATGAATGCCCACCGACTTGAAAAGGTCATTAGCAATATGATTGAGGATGACAGACACTTTTCATTTGTCTATTTAAGTATTGATAAATTTTATACTTTAAAAGAACTGCACGACCAACAAATCGATCAAAGCTTAATTATTGAATTTACAAATCGTATAAAGATGTATTTCCAGGATAGCACGATGGCTCGTATCAATGAAAATGATTTTGTGGTTATCACTCCTTTAAGTGAATGGTTTATTCAAGGCTTTTTATCATACTTACAACAGCACCCTATTTATAGTGGTAATATCGCAGTACCCATCTCTATTAGTGGTGGTATCACAAGATATCCAGAGGATCAAACAACATTTTCGCAGCTTATGAAAGCGTCTATTGCTACTATTTCTACTGTGCGTGAAGCTGGTGGAGATAAAATTGTGTCACTATCAACAGCGACACATAAAGCTTTAAATCGTAAAGCATTAATTGAAAAACGATTATTACAAGCACTCGATCAAAAAAATCTAAAGGTTCTTTACCAGCCACAAATCGATGTTTATTCTGGGAAAATTACAGCTGTTGAGGCACTTGTACGTTGGGAAGATGAAGTGATTGGCGTGGTTTCACCAGATGAATTAATTCCTATCGCAGAAGAGACAGGACTAATTAATAATATCGGTTCCTTTATGCTAGAGAGAGCTTGTGAGCAGGCGTTAATTTGGAAAAAAGCTGGCCATGAATTAAAAGTATCCATCAACTCTTCTGTACGTGAGTTCCGTGATAAAAATATGGCTAAGTCCATTCTTGAAATGATAGCTAAAACAGGATGTCCAGCCAACCTTCTGCAAATTGAAATCACTGAAAAATTTGCTTTAGAGGCAGAAGCTGCAACATCTATTGCTCAGCAAATGCGCAAACTAGAAAACGAAGGCATATCTTTCATTTTAGATGATTTCGGTACGGGCTATGGATCATTTAGGTATATGCAAATTTTACCAATAGATACAGTGAAAATCGATCAAACATTTACGAATTCTCTGCTAAAATCCGAAAAGAGCCAAAAGCTTATGAACGGTATGGTACAGCTTGGTAAATCTATGGAACTTAAAGTTGTAGCTGAAGGTGTAGAAACAGCTGAACAGGCTGATTTATTAATTACTTATGGTTGTGATGCTATTCAAGGCTACTATATTAGTAAGCCTGTAACACCGGATGAAATCGAAGCATTGCTTATAAAAAAATGATATTATAAAAAGGAGGTTGCGTATCATAGCATATACGCAGCCTCCTATTATTTTTACCTTTTATAGACCTTTTGGAATTTCACTTTACTTGAACGGACCGAACGGAAAATGAGTTGAATAATTACTTCTGCAAAGACCAGCCCAATCACAATAGCCCCTGTTATTAAAAATGCCTTTAAACCATACTGTAAGCCTTGTAAATAATCATCCTCTACAACATTTCTCATGGCATTATAAGCCATGCCTCCTGGCACTAACGGAATAATTCCACCAACAATAAAAATAATCATCGGTATTTTAAAGCGCCGCGCATATAGATGAGCCACGATGGCAATGACGAATGAACCAAAGAAAGAGGCTTTAACAACATCCATTCCTTGCTCCGTTAAAATATAATAAATAATCCAGCCAATTACCCCAACGAGACCGCAATGAAGTAGCGTCTTCCTAGGTACATTAAAAATGATGGCAATTCCAGCCGTAGCAAAAAAACTAACAACTAATTGTATGATAATGTCCATTATGTGCATGCTAGTGGCCTCCTAAAATCCTAGGGTGACGGCAATAGCTGCCCCTATGGCAAAGGCAGTTAAAAAGGCTTCTGCTCCTTTTGCCATCCCTGACATAAAATGACCTGCCATTAAATCACGAACTGCATTCGTAATCAAAATTCCTGGTACGAGCGGCATAACAGAACTAATTATAATTTTATCTAGCTCGGTCCCGTAACCATACTTTACCGCAAAGAAGGCAACAAAGCCGAGAACGAGTGATGCTGTAAATTCAGAGAAAAATTTAACTTTAGTTAAATGATTCATTATTACAAGCACTAGGAAGCCTAACCCTCCTGCTACAACAGCGATAGGAAAATCGGACCACCCTCCCTTAAACATAATAAGGAAACAACCACTTGCAAAAGCGGCGGCAATAACTTGTAAATAGGTTGGTAAAAAATAATTTGTTTTTTGTATCGACTTTAGCTCGTCATAAGCTTCTTCTAATGTTATCATGTGAGATGTGAGTCTCCGAGATACTGAATTTACCAAGGCTATTTTTTGTAAATCTGTAACCCTACTGGAAATTGATGAAATTCTCGTTGGCTGTGTCTTGCCTAACGAAAAAATGATTCCAGTCGGTGTGGCATAACATTGAGCATTTGGCATATTTTGAGAATGTGCCATCCTCAGCATCGTATCCTCCACACGGTATGTTTCTGCACCACTTTCAATCATAATACGCCCTGCAAGCAACAAACAGTCAATCGTAAGTTCATTATCCGCTTCTTGTAAGACCATTACAGCTATCTGCCTCCTTCAAAAGGTTCCTTGCCAATAGTATCGAACTGCCATTAAAAACACAACTGAAAATTTCAGCAAAAAATTTGGCTTTTTTTAAAATTTAATTTTACTTATTGATCTTCGGTTGTTCTATTTTGGTAAGGGTTCTATATCCACTAATACAGTAGTATAACCACGTTCATCATACTACTTCAAGAAGGAAAAATGGCTAGCGTTAATTTCTATAAATTCACAATAAAAGTTTATAGATTTGTATAACTTTTTTCATGATTGGCACGTCTGATTGTATAGAAAATAAAAATGAGGGGAGCGTATCCAACACCATGCAGGAACGCAGAAAAAAACGCGGCCCAATAATAGATTTTTTATTACTTGGCCTCATTGTAGCTTTAACAACTATTATACTTGTTATTATCCTATCAAAGGATGAATTTAAGTTTCAAAAAATTAGTGCTTCAAAAGAAAGCAACACAGAATCGGTTAATAGTAATATATCAACGGAAAGTTCTGCGTTTCCAGGGATACGAATTGTAACAGACGTTTCTAATGATAAACGTACACCTTTTGCCATTCATTACCCACAAACAGATAACGAAGTTTTTAATGATGCCGTATTACAATACATAACGGATTCAAAAGAAAACTATCTAGCCTCTATGAAAAAAGATAAAGAAGTTATGGGTGAATTAAATATTAGTCTTGAAACATTTCCATATCGAGAGCATTACTATTCATTTGTGCTAACAAAAATGCTTTACGTAGGTGGAGCTAACCATGAGGTCACAACGAAAACATTCTTCATTAATAATGAAACTGGCGAGCAAATTACTATTCAAACATTATTACAAAATGACGAGAATAATTTATCTACGTTAGCCGCAAGTGTGCGAAAAGATTTACAGAAGAACCTTCAAATAAAGGATGAGCTTTTAAAAGATGAACTATTAAAAGCAACTGAGCCAAAATGGTCTAATTTCACTCGCTTTGCAATTGCAGACGATGCGTTACAATTCTATTTCGATGAATACGAGATTGCTAGCGGATCGGCAGGTGCCCCAATAGTGAAACTACCCCTCTCGCTCATTAACCCATTGTTAGCCTCTGAGTTTCAAATTGCTATGGAAAATGTAAAACCAACTAATCCACCACCGACTGGTGATCCAAATAAAAAAAGAATTGCGCTGACTTTTGATGATGGTCCACACCCAAAGGTGACGGAGCAAATATTAAACATTCTCGATAAATATCACGCAAAAGCAACCTTCTTTATGCTTGGTAGTCGTGTACAATATTATCCTGATATTGCAAGAGATGTACTTGCACGTGGCCATGAAATAGGAAATCATTCATGGAACCACCCAGTACTAACGAAGCTTACGCAAGAACAAGTGATGAAAGAATATAATACGACTACCGCTGAAATAGAGAAGGCCATTAATCACGGTGCCACGGTTTTCAGACCGCCGTATGGAGCGACTAATGACACAATTGACGCTGAGATTCCTGTTCCCGTCGTGCTTTGGACAATTGATACATTAGACTGGAAGCATCGTAATGCACAACAATTATTGCCAAATGTAAAAAATAATTTACACAACAATGCAATAGTACTAATGCATGATATCCATCAATCTACTGCAGATGGGCTTGATGCTGTCCTTGCCTATTTACAAGGTCAAGGCTATGAATTTGTAACGGTTTCTGAGATTTTGCCCTATCGTCAAAAGTAAAAAACTATATGCATTTTAAAGAAAGTCCAATGAATTCAAGTTGAATTCATTGGACTTTTTCTGTTATTTAAGGATTAATGTATCCAGAGGTTTAAAGTCTTTTAACTGATAGCTTTTCACTTCATTGCGCGCTACTGTATAAAGAGCGTCCTCTATATAAACAACTCTTTGTACAACCTGCTCCCAATTTTCATATGGCTCACCGTTTGTAGCACTCATAATATTTCCTTTTAGAACAATTCCTTTATTTGCTGTAATTTCATAAATTTGAGCACCCTGACCCTTATAAAGAATATTATCCCCTTTACCCGCTTCGTATTGGACAACTGGGAAGCCAAAGTAGTTGTATTCCTTATTTCGGAATAGCGCTTTTGGATTATATTGAACTTCAGAATAGGAACCCTTTCCGCCAATTTTCACGGTAGATTGTTCTTTCGGGTTTTTGAAGTCTGATACGTCAAACAATGACATTTTCATATTAGTTGTCACCGTAAAATTACGCTTCGTAAACGAATCATAGCGTTGCTCTGTATCATAGCCAATACCAATTAAATGTGTGTCATCTAATGGATGCAAGTAATTACTAAAGCCTGGAATCTTTAACTCTCCAAGGATTGCTGGTTTTTTCGGATTTGCTACATCAATGACAAACAATGGATCGACTTCCTTAAATGTCACCACATATGCCTTATTACCCATAAATCGAGCAGAATAAATTTTCTCCCCAGGTGCCATATCTTTCACTGTACCTAGTGTTTTTAACTGTTCATCCAAAATAAAGAGGTGGTTATAGGAGGTGCTTTTCTCATCCCATATATTTCCTTCTGTCGTAAAGATTCGTAAATTGCCCTTATACTCATCCATTGAATATTGATTTAATACAGTCCCCTTTACTTCAGTACTACCAGTGAAATTCAATGTTGTTCCATCTACATTCCATTTAAAAATTTGCGTGTCAGCTGCTCTTGGCATCCATATCATATCCATCGCGCGTTTTTCTAATGGAATAGCGTTATTCCCGTCATAAATGGGCGTCGTTAAATATAGCGCATTCTCTGACATATAAAGTCCACTACTGCCGCCCAAGTATCCTTTTGTATTAGCCGTTGTTGTAGCACCATTTTTTAAATCAACAGCTGTTATTAAACTATAGGTACCATCCATTGTATTAGGCAAAATTGATATTTTTTCTAAAGGTAAGCTTTTGAACACTTCTCCCGTCAAACTATCATATGTTTTTGGTTTTAGATCTGCTTTTTGCTCTTGTTGTAATACCCAATAGTTTGGATACATATTACCAATTAAATAGAGTGTGTCCTTGGTAATGCGGATATCCCGTAAATATCCTTCTTGCCCCACATCGCGTATATGTCTTGGGTTGTTTGGATTGGAAATATCATAAAATGAAGCTGTGACCATTCCTGTGCCTGCTTTTTCAATATATTGGTCCCCTATCGCTATTAATAAATTATCATATAGCGCAAGCTTTGAAATATATTGCGACTCCTTCAGCTTAATATTTGCAGCCTGTTTCAAATGCTGGGGGTCTTTAGCGTTAACAACTGTAATGCTTTGGTCTTTTGCAGTAAAAATAAAGCCATCTTTTACAACAACAATATCGCCCTCTTCTACACCTTCCACTTGATTATTAGTAGTAGACTCGTTACTGGTTGTTGCTTTGTCTTCGCTTTTAGCACTTGACATCTCCTCTTCTGCAATTCCACCTCTTGGGGCCTTTAGCAAGTTATTGAAATATTGTTCTAATTCTTTTTCTGATTGAACGGCAGTTAACGTCTCAATAATTGTAAATGGAATAACCTGTGCAGTTACATTCAGTCCTCCCTGTGCAAAGGCTTCTTTTTTTACATGTAATTGATAACTGCCTGGTACAAGTCCCTTTACAACTAATGTTTTTTGATCCTCTAACAATGCAATCGTTGCAGGGACTTTTTTCCCTTTTTCTGTCGTTACATACACATTGTCAGTAAGTTTATTCTTCTTTAAGCTTACAGAAAATGATGCTTGCCAACTTTGGGTAGCCATCCCCACACTAGCAGCCTTAGCAGTTACCTCTGTATTTACTGCCCATGTGAAAATACCAGGCACAATCGCTATAACAGCTATCAAAATGAATGCCAGCCATTTATTTTTCATTATTTTACCTCTCCTTCATATACTTGTTTATCCATTAGACTAGGAAAAAGACGGAAAGTTACATTGTTCTGAAATTTTTTTAAAGATGGATTACACCCTACACTAAAAAAACGAAAGGGAATAATTTCCCCCTCGTTTATTCTTCAAACGGCCATTTTGGTAGCATTTTGGCTAATTGCTTATCTTGGCGTCTGCCTAATACATAATCTGCTTGCATAATGGTATGAATTTCTCGCGTACCTTCATAAATAACAGGTGCTTTCGAATTCCGCAAATAGCGCGCAACTGGATATTCATCTGAATAGCCATATGCACCATGAATTTGTACCGCATCATCAGCAGCCTTATTGGCAAAATCACACGCCTGCCATTTCGCTAAGGATGTTTCTCTAGTATTACGAACACCTTTATTCTTCAATTCACCCACACGATAGACCAATAAACGGCTCATCTGGTAACCGGCATCCATATTAGCTAGCATTTGTCCAACAAGCTGATGCTCTCCTATAGGCTTACCGAAGGTCTCTCGTTCATGACAATATTTAACACTTGCCTCTAAACACGCTTGGATTAAGCCTACAGCTCCTGCAGCTACGGTGAAACGTCCATTGTCTAGGGCAGACATGGCTATTTTAAAGCCTTCTCCCTCTTCACCGAGTCGATTTTCTGCTGGTACACGTAAATCTTCAAAGAAAAGCTCACCTGTATTGCCAGCACGAATCCCATACTTCCCTTTAATGGCCTTTGATGTAAAGCCTGCCATTGAACGTTCTACAATGAATGCGCTAATACCATGATGTTTCTTCGACTTATCTGTATAAGCAAAAACGATAAAGTGATCCGCTATATCACATAAAGAAATCCATGTTTTTTGTCCATTAATGACATAATGGTCTCCATCACGGACAGCTGTAGTCGACATAGCTGCTACATCAGATCCAGCACCCGGTTCAGTAAGACCAAATGCACCGATTCTTACTCCTTTTGCCTGTGGAACAAGATAGCGCTGCTTTTGGTCTTCAGTACCCCATTGCATTAATGTCATGCTATTTAGGCCAATGTGAACGGATACCGCCGTTCGGAATGCTGTATCTCCCCGCTCCAGCTCCTCGCACACAATAGCAAGGGAGTTATAATCCATTCCACTTCCGCCATACTGCTCTGGCACACAAACCCCCATTAGCCCAAGCTCCGCAAGCCTCGACCAAATTTTAGCATCAAAGCCACCTTCGGCATCCCACTTTGCTATACAGGGTATAATTTCTTCATCAACAAACTGCCTTACCGTTTTTCGTAGCATTTCATGCTCAGTGGACATGTCAAAATTCATGTTCAGCACCTACCATTTCACAATCATAGCAGACTTATGAGACGTCTCTTTTATTACTACACCACGTTTGGCCATTTCTTCAATATACGTATCACCAGGCACTACAGATTCAGGTGGGAATACACCGTGCTCTTTAATAACACCCGCACCTATCATCTGAGCTACAACCGAAATAGTATTAGCTGTAGCACGAGCCATCGCTGTTTCATTGATGGTCATATCCTTACGTACAACCATTTCATATTCATATGTCACTTGCTGTTGCGCTTTTTCACCTGCCACAATGACACGTAATAGAACCGCATCTGGTTTGGTTCCCAGCTCCAGTTTCTTTTTAAGAGCCTCACGCACTACAGAACGAACAGGCACCTCTTGGTTATCAACCTCTACCTTATTCGCTGAATCAAGGAAGCCTAAATCTGCTAATAGCTTAAACTTCTCAGCATGCCCCTTATAACGAATTGTTTTATACTCCAATGTGCGGACATTTGGGAATGTTTTATATAATGTGGAGATGCCTCCAGATGTATAAAATGCCTCAAGCACACCAAAATCATCAAAATAAATAGGTTCAACACCTGAAAGGGAAGGGACTTCTTGTAATTTGCCCTTTTGAATCGTTTTTGAAGGCTCAGTATAATGATCAAAAACACCATCTAAAGAAAATACACGTGTATAATAGAGCGGAGGCTTTGGTTCAGTTGGAATGCCCCCCACAAATAGTTTGATAGACTCAACATCATCTAATTTAGAGGCACCATAGCCCGCTAGAATATTGATCATACCTGGAGCAACACCTAAGTCAGGGATAATTGTGACCCCTTTTGCTTTTGCTTGCTCATGAAGATCTAATATATTTTCGGTAACACCACCTATATGGCCACCTAAATCTACAGAGTGTACACCCGCTTCAATGGCTGCTCTTGCAACACGCTCATTGAAGGAATAAAATAATGCATTAATCACAACATCACCTTTAGAGATGACCTTCATTAACGAATCATCTTGCTCTGCATGAAGCTCTACAACTTCGACTCTATCAGTATTTAAAGTATCCACAAAATCCTGTGCCACTTTTACATCGATATCACCTAAAAATACATGTTCGACTTTATCATTCTTTATTAAATCACGAGCTACCTCTTTACCCATTAAACCTGCACCTAATACAACAACTTTCATCAAGAACATCCCCTTTCGTTGATCTGTTACTCTGTATCGATTTGTGCTCTTTGTAATTTACCGCTGTAGTCTACGTAAATGCTCTTCCACTCCGTATATACATCTAAGGCCGCAACACCTGAATCTCGGTGTCCATTTCCAGTCCCCTTTGTACCGCCAAATGGTAAATGGATTTCAGCACCTGTCGTGCCTGCATTTATATAGACAATACCCGTGTCTAAATCACGCTGTGCGCGGAAAATAGTATTAACATTTTGTGAGAAAATTGAGCTTGATAAGCCAAATTTCACGCCATTATTTACCTCAATTGCTTCCTCTAAGCTTGCTACCTCAATTAGAGAAACGACAGGACCAAAAATCTCTTCTTGAGCAATAATCATGTCAGGCTTTACGTTCGTAAACAGTGTAGGCTCGTAATAAAACCCATTGTCATATGGTGGCTCATTTAAAATTCTGCCTCCAGCTAGTAACGTGGCACCTTCCTGCTTGCCTATTTGTACATAGTGATTAATCTTTTCCAATGCTGCTTTATTAATCACCGGCCCAATTTTAACTCCCTCGTCTAGCCCATCCCCAATTGTGAGCTTTTGCATTTCATCTAAGAGACGCTTTTCTAACTGCTCTTTTACATCTTTATGCACAATCACCCGACTACATGCTGTACATCTTTGTCCAGCAGTACCAAAGGCACTCCAGAGTATGCCCTCTGTAGCCAGTTGAAGATCTGCGTCATCCATAACAATGACAGCATTTTTTCCACCCATCTCTAAAGAAATCTTTTTCAAATGCTTACCGCCAAGCTCCGCTACTTTACTACCTGTTGTCGTTGACCCAGTAAAGGAAATGACCTTTACGTCAGGGTGTTCAATAAGTGCAGTCCCTACTGTCGGCCCTGTACCAAAAACAATATTTGCTACACCATCAGGTAAACCTACTTCTTCAAAAATTTTACCCATTTCATAAGCCATCATAGGCGTCTCATTTGATGGTTTCCAAATAAATGTATTTCCAGCCACAATAGCAGGGAATGATTTCCATGTCGCGATTGCAACAGGGAAGTTCCATGGTGTGATAAGCGCTACAACCCCAATTGGCGCCCTTACACTCATCGCAAATTTATTAGTCAGTTCAGAAGGTGTCGTTTCACCAAACAACCTACGACCTTCACCTGCCATATAGTAGGCCATGTCAATTCCTTCTTGCACTTCTCCTCTTGCTTCTTCAATTACCTTCCCCATCTCTTTTGTTAAAACGGTCGCCAAATATTCCTTTTTTTCTTTCATTTTTTGACCGATGGCATATAAAAATTCTGCACGTTTTGGCGCAGGCACAAGTGCCCAGCTCTTTTGTGCTTGCTTTGCAGCTACTACAGCCTCATCTACCTCATTAGAAGTAGATAGTGGTATGGTAGCAAGTTGCTCACCATTTGCAGGGTTCGTCACTGCTATACTTTGTAAATGTGAATGTGTGCTCCATTTACCACCAATATAGTTTTTAATCTCCACTACATACACCCCCTGAAATACTCTATGATGCCTCGGCTATTGTAACCAGTTGCATTCCTCAGGTACAGAATCTATGAATATTAGTAGAATAAAATACTTCAATATTCCGAATTTTCAAGATGTGATATACCCTGTCATACTATGATTATCAGCGACAACTGCCAGAGGCTTTATTTTCACTTAACTGCCTTCCCCTCTAATAAAAAGAGGATACGGTTAAAGCTAAGTATATTCATAACACCCTTAGTTAAATGAAAATAAATAATACACATTCTAGTTTCTTATATTCGACATTTTCTATTTAATTCCCTTTTTTTCTAAATTATTTAATTTTTCATTGAAACCAAAGTGTTTTATAATCGTATAGAATATCATTAAATTTACTTTTGGAGGAATCCCTTTATGAATAATCATGAAATTGACTACAAGTTATTTGGTGACGACATGCAATATGTGCAAGTTGAGCTTGATCCACAAGAAACAGTTGTGGCGGAAGCAGGCGCTTTAATGATGATGGATGATTCCATTCATATGGAAACTATTTTTGGCGATGGTTCAAAAGGCGGCTCACAAAGTGGTCTTATGGGGAAATTATTAGGGGCTGGTAAACGTTTAGTAACAGGAGAAAGCTTATTCATGACGACATTCACAAATGTCGGCTCAGGTAAGAAGCATGTTTATTTCGCTTCCCCGTACCCAGGTAAGATTATTCCTATGGATTTAAGTCAATTAAACGGGAAAATTATTTGTCAAAAAGATGCTTTCTTAGCAGCAGCTAAAGGTGTTTCTGTGGGCGTAGAATTCCAGAAAAAAATCGGTGTAGGCTTCTTCGGTGGAGAAGGTTTCATAATGCAAAAACTTGAAGGCGATGGTATGGCTTTTGTACATGCAGGAGGAGCCATTCATGAAAAAACATTGCAACCTGGGGAAGTTTTACGTGTAGATACAGGATGTTTAGTTGCAATGACTTCAAATGTAGATTATGATATTGAACTTGTAGGCGGCGTAAAAACGGCACTATTTGGTGGTGAAGGAATTTTCTTCGCTACATTACGTGGGCCAGGAACTGTCTGGGTACAATCATTACCATTCAGCCGTTTAGCAAGTCGCGTCTTTGCAGCGGCACCCATTTCCCAAGGCGGTGGTGGCCAGTCAAAAGGTGAAGGCGGTATTGGTGGTTTATTCGATTTATTCAATAGATAAAAAGAAGGAGCATATCTATCAGTGATATGCTCCATTTTTTAATCAATTCGATTCGAAATAGCCTTGCCCTGTCCATAAGCAGCTAATGCTTTGACATTTAACATGAGCATAGCAGTCCTTGTTTCCAAGGACGCACTTCCGATATGTGGAAGTGCCACAACATTTGGGAGCGTTAATAAAGGATGATCCATAGCAACCGGCTCTTGTTCAAAGACATCTAGCCCTGCTGCCCATAACTTGCCACTTTTCAAGACATCGTATAGAGCCGCCTCATCAATAATTCCACCGCGTGAAGCATTTATTAAGACAGCATCCTCTTTCATTAAAGCTAATTCTTTTGCTCCAATGAGACCCTCTGTATCACTATTATAGGGTGTCATAATTACAACAAAATCAGATTGTTTTAAGAGGTCTTCCAATGATACATACCGAAAGCCGTACATTTCTTCCGCCTCATGTCGACGTCTTCGATTATTATATAAAATTTTCATATCAAAACCTTTTGCTCGTCTAGCAACAGCCTGACCAATTCGACCCATCCCAATTATTCCAACTGTCGCTCCTGATACATCTTTACCAACGAGTTGCATCGGGTACCAACTTTTCCATTTTCCCTCGCGTAAATATCTTTCACTTTCTGGAATTCTACGAGCAGTTGCAAGCAGTAAGCCAAATACTAAATCTGCCGTTGTATTCGTTAAGACACCAGGCGTATTTGTCGCCATAATACCTCTTTGTCGTAAAGCCTTCACATTAATATTGTTAAAACCAACTGCTAAATTTGTTACTAGCTTTAGGTTTGGTGCATGTGAAAGTAACTCCTCATCCACTTGATCTGCAATTGTTACCCACAGTACTTCACAATCTGCGACAGAAGCAAGTAGTTTATCACGCGGGATGACAATCTCCTCCTCTTCCCACTGAGAAACTTCATAAAACTCTTTTAATGGCTCAACAATATGTGTAGGAAACTTACGTGTAATAAATAATTTCTTTTTCATGTTCCAAACACCTCACTACTCATTTCCCTAATTCGCCTATAGCGTAACACTTATGGGAAGCATTTTCTAGAGGTTTCTAGTTTGCAGCCTTCCATTAGAATCGATAAATTTCCTTTTCATCAACCTGAAGACTTTATTTATCCGTGAAATCGATTATTTTATCCACTTTGAATGCATAAAGAAACTATGCATAACCTGTATGCATAGCTTAGCTACATCTCATTTAAAATTCTCTGATGGTCGTATTCAAACGATTGGCAACTCTCTCTAATTCCTCAGAGGATGCACCAATTGTCTCTATAATATTTGCTAAATCTGATATTTGCTTTCCTACGTTTTGGAAATTGGTTATGGAATCTTCCACGGAGGTTGATATTGCGTCGAATGCTTTTAGGGACTCGGCATTCCGTTCAATACTATTATTCACGAGCTCCTGTATGTCCTGTATAGCTTGAACTACCTGTGCTGTAATTCCATTAGACATCTGAATTAATTCAGCAATTTGCTCAACTGAACTTTTCGTTTGATCCGCAAGCTTACGTACTTCATTGGCAACAACGGCAAAACCATTGCCATGCTCTCCAGCACGTGCCGCTTCAATTGCCGAGTTTAATGCCAATAAGTTTGTTTGACCAGATATACTTTTAACCATTTCAACTACTGCATTAATCTTTGAAGAAGATTCGTCTAGCTGTTCAACCATACTTGCCATTTCATACGTCTTATGATGAATTTTCCCTGTTTGTTCATTGATTGAAACAATCTTTGCATAGCCTTCACTTGAAACCTTTTGCATCGATTCTGCCTCATGAATGCTATCTTTCAATGAATCGTTCACCTTTTGGGCACTATTAACGAGCTCTGTTACTGTATCAGATGTATTTTGTGATTGAACCTCTAAGTGAGTAGAGATTCCCCCTATTACATCCTTTACATGTTCGCGAACATTATTGCGTTGTTCCTCAATCAATGTATTTGCATAGTTATCGTATTCCTCTAAAACAATTTGCTGTTCAAAATTACATATTTTACTGATTGCATCACATAGTTTTTCTTCCTCACCTTTAGATAAGTGAAGTTCAAAAATGATCTTACGTAGAGATTTTTCTAGAATTTGAAAGGCTGCTAAATACCACTTCGGATATAAGTTGATCTTCACATGCATTTTTGCCACACGTCTACGTTTTTCAAGGAAGGCTTCATCGATTCTCCCCTCAAACATTTCAATAATATGATGGCGTAATGTTTGACGTAGACGTTCACTGGAGCTATGACTTTGAATGACTTCACGTAATGCTGGCACACTTTCAATAGCATGATAAAATGCTGCTACAACTTCCACAACGTTTCTTTCAACATATGGCTTCAAACTATTAATTAATTGAAGATCATATACACTTAATTCCACAAGATTCAATTGCAATAAACGATCAGCATCTTTAATAAAAATACCTATATTAGCTTCATTACTTATTTCAATTGTATTTTTCTTAGATCTACTTACAATTTGAAACATTTTCTCCACCTCATATTATAATCATATACCGAACTAAGTCTATTATCCTACATGCTATTAAAAAATAACAAATCGATAGATAGTTTATGTATCAATTATAATCTCAAAACTACTAAATGAACAATATACAGGTAAATGTTGTCTGTATTTATTAAATTCAATACTCAATTTACATCAAAAAAGATACTTTTTACCCACTTTCATTCAATTTAAGTGAAAGATGGATTGAAAAACCAATAAAATTAAGGCAAAAAAGCCACTGCTTCTTGTGAAAGAAGAGTGACTTTTTGTTTACATAAAAATAATTACGCAAAGAACTGCCGCTAAAACTAAACGATATATTGCGAAAGGCATTAATTTCACTTTTGAAATAAGCGCTAAGAAAAACTTGATTGATAATAACGCAAAGATAAATGAACTAATAAAACCGACAGCATAGAATCCAAAATAATCCATCGATAATGTATCCCAGTTTTTCAAAACAGATACTAAACTAGCTCCCGCCATGATAGGTACCGCCATAATGAATGTAAAATCGGCTGCAACACGGTGACTCATACCGAATAATACGCCACCAGAAATGGTCGCACCTGAACGAGAAAATCCTGGCCACAAAGATAGACATTGAACTAGCCCAACTTTAAAGGCTAAACCATATGAAATCTTATCTAAAGAATCTACTTTTGGTTTTCTTGGTGCCAATTTATCCGCTGCAATCATCAGAATTGCCCCTGCTACTAGTGCATAAACAACGTGCTCTACTTTAAAAAGATGATCGTCAATAAAATCCTTAAAGGCAAACCCTAAAACAACTGCTGGTAGCATACCGACAATAACATGCAATAGGTTAAAACGTCTATTTATGGACTGAGACTGACCATCAATTTTGTATAATCCAACTAAGCTTAACATACGCTTCCACATCACCACGATAACAGCTAGAATGGAGCCTAATTGTACGACAATTTTAAATGTGTTGGCAGGATATTTCCCTAAAAACTCCTCTGTTTTTAACCACATATCGTCAACAATAATCATATGGCCAGTTGAGGATACCGGGGCAAACTCCGTCATACCTTCAACAAAGCCTAAAATCAACGCTTTTAATAACTCTATAATTTCCACCTTGTCACCTTACCTTTATTAATCAAATACTCACTTATTATAAATTACTCTATTTTCATATACTACTGCTATTTCACCTATAAGTCATCCACAGCCCTAGCCATTAACGAAATTTCATATCCACTATCCAAAGCTCTGACCTACTACCAATTCGCATAGGCGGACCCCAGAAGCCATAGCCTGATGAAACAAGTGTATGCATTTGGTCTTTCAACTTATAACCATAATCCAGTTCAAATACTCGAGCGGTAATATACTGATTTGGCCATAATTGACCTTTATGCGTATGACCTGATATATGTAAATCCACCCCCAGTTTAGAAGGTGTTAACAAATCGTCAGGCGTATGATTCATTACGAGCCACGGTAAGCTATCGGAAGACTTTAATTCTTCTAGTGACTTTCTATTTTTATTCGTCTTGTCCTCTTGCCCTGTTAATATAAACGCATCCTCTATACGAATTGTTTCATCAAGTAGTATTTTTACATTTGCATTTTCCATTTCTTTTATAAACTCAGGAATTTTTTTACCATAGTATTCATGATTACCCAATATACCATAGGTTCCATATGTAGATGTTAATTGTTTCATGACATCTGCCATTTCCCCTTGAACAAACCATTTTGGATCATCATCCACAATATCTCCAGCTAGCAACACAATATCTGGTTGCGCCTCATTCGATAAGTTGACAAAGCTTTGTAAATGCTTTTTATGTGATAAAACACCTAAATGGAAATCAGATGCCACAACAGCTCTCAATGACTTCAGTTCACTACCCTTCTTTTCAACTGTTATTTCTAAATGACGAACGACTGGAGAATAGGCTAAATAAGAGCCGATAATACTTAGCATAAATAATACAGCAACTGCTATACTACCAATTATTTGTACATTTTTAAAGGGTGTTAGCCAAAAAATCAATTGTGCTACTAAGCATAGCAATAAGCCATATTCAAAAACAAACATCCAGTAATTACCAACAACTGAAAAGAACCGTAAGGACTCATGCAATCTTCCGATAATTATACTGAGAGCGATAAGGTACAATACTAACCAAAATATGATTGGGTAACGGAACCACCCCATAGCCACTAGCCACTGCTTTACTCCCCACCCCAAATAGAAAGTCAACGCACTATAAATACTAATTAAAAGTATACCACCGATTACTTTTGGCATATCTTCGTCCTCTACCTTCCTATATATTTAGTTGATTATATCATTTATAAGTAACAGTCATATTGCATGAAGTACTTGAATAATCTTCTAAAAAAAGAGGGACTAACTGCTTTAACCGCCACATGGTAAGCATAGCTTATTATTTCCTATCATTCTCTTGTTTAACGTGACATTTCACTGGACATAAATGACAATTTCGTCATTTTAGTATAAAGTGCTACTATTATTTTCACAAATCTTCCAGTAACATAATAGTTGATAGAAGAAATTTACGTATTTACGAGCAAAAAGGGGTGCTAATTCAAATGACACGTTATAAATTTGAAACAACAGAGCATGAGTTATTTCGTAAAACCTTTCGTAAGTTTTTAGCAGAAGAAGCTGAACCACATTATGCACAATGGGAAAAAGATCATCTCATTCCGCTTACATTTTGGCGGAGGCTTGGTGATATGGGCTATCTGTGCCCCCAAGTCGAAGAGCAATATGGTGGACTAGGACTTGATTTTAGTTTCGGTGTTATTATTCAAGAAGAGCTTGAGCGTATAGGTTCAAGTCTTATTGGGATTGGTCTGCATAATGATATTGTTGTACCTTATATTGAGTCCTACGGTACACACGAGCAAAAATCTCGGTGGCTGCCAAAATGTATTTCAGGCCACTATATTACAGCAATCGCCATGACTGAGCCAGGTACAGGTTCAGACCTAGCAAATATTCAAACAACTGCTATTCGCGATGGTGACCATTATATTGTTAATGGCCAAAAGACTTTTATTACAAACGGAATTCATACCAACTTAGTGGTTGTCGCCGTTAAAACAAATCCGTCCGCTGAAAAAAAACACCAAGGTATAAGTCTGCTTGTCATTGAAGATGGTACACCAGGCTTTACAAAAGGGCGGAAGCTGGAAAAGGTCGGCATGCATGCTCAAGATACAGCTGAGCTATTCTTTGAAGATTGCCGAGTGCCAGCACACAACTTACTTGGTGAAGAAGGCAAGGGCTTTGTTTATATGATGGAAAAACTTCAACAAGAGCGCTTAGCTGTAGCGATTGCTGCACAAACAGCAATTGAGGATATGCTTGCCTTAACACTCGACTATGTAAAATCACGCCAAGCATTTGGTAAGTCAATTGGAGATTTTCAAAATACACAATTTAAAATAGCTGAAATGGCAACTAAAATGGAGCTCGGTAAATCATTTTTGGAAACGTTGATTGAAGAGCATCTCGCAGGAAAAGATGTAGTAACAAAAGTTTCCATGGCGAAATACTGGATAACTGAAAATGCCCGTGAGATAGCCACACAATGTATGCAGCTTCATGGGGGCTATGGTTATATGGAGGAATATAAGATTGCACGAAGGTATAGAGACATCCCTGTTATGTCCATCTATGCAGGCACCAATGAAGTCATGAAAGTAATTATCGCCAAGAATTTAGGCCTGTAATGGTGTAATGGAAAAAAGATGGTGGCCATCCTCTGCCACCATCTCCTCCCTATACCGCTGAAATTCGAACTGTCACTTTAAATAAATCGCCATCCACATCAATTGTCATTCGAGCTCCATGCAAATCAACAATAGATTGTGCAATGGCTAATCCAAGTCCAGACCCCTCTGTATGACGTGAAGCATCTGCACGTTTAAAACGCTCAAATAATTCCTCAGCATCTTCATTAATTTCATACTTCGCTACATTTTTCACTGTTAATTCAGCATCGCCATCTGCTGTTCGTTTTAACGTCACATAGACGCGTGTGCCCTCTAATGCATATTTCAATACATTAACAATTAAATTATCAATGAGTCTCCACCATTTTTGACCATCTACATAGGCATAAATAGGCTCATGCGGCATCGCCATTCGTAAATCTAAACGCGACTGAATTAAATCTTCCTTATGCTCCCCTACTGCCTGCTGAATGAGTTGTGTCAAATCTACACGACTTCGTTGCAGCTCAATATTACCACTTGCCATTTTCGATACTTCAAAAAGATCTTCAATCAATACTTTTAAACGTTCAGATTTTTTATCAAGAATATGAATGTATTGTTGACGTTCTTCCTCTGAAAGATTAGATTTTTTCAAAAGATCTGTATAAGTAATAATGGAAGTTAACGGTGTTCGTAAATCATGACTCACATTTGTAATAAGCTCTGTTTTTAAACGTTCACTTTTAGCCTGCTCATGCATGGATGTCCGAACGCCTTCTCGTAAATGATTAAGATTTTCCGCATGACTAGCGAGCGGGGACTTACCTTTCACCTTCACGTCACGATTCAGTCGCCCATTGGCCATATCTTTCGTATCCTTCATAATACGGTTTAAATAACCCATTCTTGATAAGAATACAATCAAGGTTGGAAACCCTACGAACATACATATGCCTAGAACAAGGACTGGGAAAGCTCCTCCCCTTAACATAGAAGCGACAAGGCTTCCTCCTCCAAAGAAGGCCGCCGCTAACATGAACAGTGCGTGCAACGCTATAGAGCGATTAATAAATAAATCCGTAAGTGAATCCCCGAGTGACCATAAATAACTGGATTTCACATTTTGCTCTAACTTTTTTATCGTATCTATTCTTGTATAAAGCCAAATTAATTGAATAAAGAAAGCAATTCCTATAACAATTAACACACCTAATTTAAAGGCGAAATCTAGGATAGAGCGTACATAATTATATTGAAAATTGTAATCGTAAGTGTATTCAATCGATTCGAAAACAATTTGAGAAGAAATAAGATACATAAACCCAGTGATTAACAATAAGGCAACTTGAAAATCAAATTTCATCTTATTTAAAATATCTTTTTCCTTCATACCTCTGACAGTTTGCAGTACACCCTTACGACCTCTCCAAGCGAAAATTGCCGTTATTATACTAGTGAGCCATATAAAGAAATAGGTATATTGATTACGATGAAAACGATTATAATCCTGCATAACCCCTAATGATTGAACTGCTTTTTTAGAGATGGTTAAGACTCCTGTATACTCTGCTGTTTCATAAAGATTATCGACGTTCACATAAGTTTCTGTACGGTAAAAAATATCTCTTACATTATTACTAATGTTCCCTACATATAAAGGATTTCGCTCAGAATACTTTATTTTGTAGGCGCTACTTTCTGAAACATCCCCTGCACGGTATGTTTTTCCTGTTTCAGAATTCGTCAACTCATAAGACCAGTAATCATAAGACTTTTTAAAGGTTTTCGCTTCATCCTGTGCTGCCTTTATATATTTATCGATAAGTGCTTCTTCTCCAGCAAGAATCTTTTTTCGCACATGTTCATCGTTTTCGAAATTGGCTGTAATGTCCTTAATTTTATTATCGCGTTCAGTTTCTAACTTTATTTGTAATTCTCCCGCATTGGCATCTATTGCTTCCTGAATTCGCTGTTCGTATTGTTGTTTAATATTATCGATTTGCTGTCCTAATGTACCATAATAATTACGATGCTCTTCAATTTCCGCCTGCGTAATCTCTATTTTCCCTTTCAAGTCTTCTGCCCTCGGTAAATTTATTACTAACGGCCCAAGTTCTGAAGTAAAATTATCGATTTCATGTTGGAAATTTTCTGATTCAAAATAGGACTTACCAATATACTGATAACCTACATGCCAAAAAGTAAAGATGCCGAAAATAGTCCAAATGAGACTCATTAACACTAGTAGAGATTTCCATTTTTTCATCATGACTCTAACACTCCTCTAAAAAATTCTTTCTAATAATTGTAAAACCTCTGAGGAGCGAGAATCGACGATTTGATAAGCATAAACGCCAAAATAAATAAGTCCAACAACACCTGCAATGAACCCTGCAATAGTCATATACTTCTCTATTTTATTTTTCCATTTTATAGCCAACGCCCCATACCACCTTTAGATAGCGTGGGTTTTTTGGGTCCGCTTCAATTTTTTCACGAATTTTTCGAATATGTACGGCTACAATGTTTTCAGCATTGTAGGCTTCCTCATTCCAAACTCGTTCATAAATTTCACGAATCGAAAAAACACGCCCTGCATTTTTCATTAATAATTCCGTAATTTTATATTCTATTGGTGTTAGTCGAACTGGTTCTCCTTCTAAAATGATCTCTTTAGCATCTTCATCAAGAATAAGTCCGTCAATTTCTACTTTTGTTGCACCTTCACTATACGTTCCTAGTTGTACATAGCGTCTAAGCTGTGATTTCACCCGCGCTAATAATTCTAATGGATGGAATGGCTTTGTTACATAATCATCCGCGCCTACCGATAGTCCATGAATTTTATCGCCATCCTCTGCCTTTGCACTAAGCATAATAATAGGAATATTGCGCTCTGCTCTAATTTTAAATGTCGCAGTAATCCCATCCATATTGGGCATCATTATATCTAAAATGATTAAATGTACTTCATTGTTTTCTAGCTTGTCTAATGCTTCTAAGCCGTCTGCAGCTTTAATAACATTGTAGCCTTCATTTTTCAAATAAATTTCTATACCATCACGAATATCTTGATCGTCGTCTGTAACAAGAACTGTTAGTTTCGTCATGATAGACACCTCGCTCTCAAATATAAGTGTACCTTTCAAATCTTAAAAACCAGCTAGTAAAAAAATGAAGAATTTCTTAAGGTTTCAGCTTATTATGAAGCCTGCTTTGCCTCCCACCTATTGTCAATACAACAATGCCGCCTAATAGCATTGCTACACCTAACCAGGACAATCCACTGAATTGTTCCCCAACTAGAAAAACGCCAAGAATTGCGGCTGTCAATGGCTCAGCTAACGATAGAGTGACAGCTGTTGATGAATTTATTTTTTGCAAACCGTTCAAGAACAATAAATAAGCTACACTTGTACACATAATTCCCATAAATAATATCGTCCATAGATTTTGCATATTTTCTAACCAGGTAAACCCATTAGAGAGTGAAAAAGGGAATAAAAATAAAGTACAAAGGGAAAATGTCATAGCAACTGCTGGTAACGCATCTTCCTGCGCCATTAATTTCTTGCTAATATTTGTATAAAACGCAAAAGATAACCCTGCACAAAGCGCTAAACCAAAGCCACTCGCTTGTACAGTTTCTTCTCCATTATTAATAAATAATAAAAAACAGCCGATGATTGCCATCAATGTAGCTAGGCCCCAAATACCAGACGGTCGATTTTTCCATATCAACCATTCAATAATGCCTGAAAATACTGGTGCACTTCCAATGGTCGCAACAGTTCCAACCGCTACACCTGTTAGACGAATAGATGAAAAGAAAAGACCTTGGAAAAGAGCAATACTTGCCGCAGCTAAAATCGTCCATTTCCATGACCAATTTAGGAAATTAATTTTACGGAAAATAATTGTAATAGCTAAGAGGAGCCCACCACCAATGGCAGAACGAATAGTGGCGACTGCAATCGGAGATACATTATTATCTAAAAATGTTTGGGCAGTTCCTGTCATTCCCCATAAAATAGCTGCTAACAATACAAACAATGGATTTAACATGTAGACCCCTCCGCCTTATTCCTTCTTCCATACTTATCATACATATTTATCCAAAATCAAACAATTAACATTTTTACTATTTTCATTCACCAAGTATGCATTCGGTTAAATGAACGTTATAATAAATACAGTTAAAGGAGCGATTGTATGTACAAAACAATTGAAGAAACAGCTATTGAACTAGGTATGTCTAAAGAACAGATATTACGCCTAGTCTATGAGGGACGCATCCGTTCCGTTTTCGATGGAAATATGATTCTCATAAATAGTGGGCAATTTAGTACGTATTTTAATCAATTGGAGCGTATTAAAGAGGAAATCGAAATATGGAGATCTACTCCCATACCAGAGGATATTGACGTAAAAGACGAGGATTAAAAAGCCCACCATTCAAACAATAGAATATTGTTGAATGGCGGGTTAACTTTATAAAACAGTAATTATTAAATCGTTACAACAAACCCTGCCCTTTTCCCGATGATTTCAGCATAATCTTCTACCATCACACTTGCTGTTGGGTACATTCCAGCACCAGGACCTACTAGGGTTAAAGTGCCAATATAATTAGTTTCTAGTGCAACTGCATTGAACACATCATCGACTGGATAAAGTGGATGTTCTTTATCAACCAGTTGTGGACCAACCTTTGCTACAATTTTCCCACTAGCTAGTTTTTCTACCTCAGCTACATGACGGTAACGTAGACCCTTTTCACATGCTTCATGAACTTGCGAAGCTGATATACTATCTATGCCAATCACTTCTACATCCGCCCAATCAGGTTGTTCTCCAAATGCCAAGGCACTTAAAATCATTAACTTTTTAAAGGCATCTTGACCAGAAATATCATTATACGGATCTGCCTCTGCATAACCTAAACTTTGTGCTTCTTTTAAAGCTGTTTCAAATGACCAGCCCTCCGCTCGCATTTTGGTTAAAATATAATTACACGTACCATTTAAAACACCTTGTATACGACTTACGTCATTAACAAGTAATATATTTTTCATCGTTTTAATAACAGGTACTCCTCCAGCAGTTGTAGCCTCAAAACCTACAAAAACACCATTTGCTTTTGCAAGCTCTTGTAACTCTAATCCACGCTTTGCAAACATGACTTTGTTGGCAGTAATAACATGGCATTTATGCTCTACTGCTCGCTTTAAATAGCTATACGCAGGCTCTTCGTTCACAATTGCTTCGAATATTACTTGCATACCTGGTTCAGCCAAAACATCATCCATGCTTGTAGTCATTAAATGTGCTGTGCCTGGGACACGTTCGCGACTAGCATCTGTTACTAAAATCTTCGCTACTTCCAACTCAATACCTAATTTATTTTTAAGGTCTTCTCGCTTTTCCTTTAATATATGATAGATCCCTTGACCTACCGTTCCAAATCCTAAAATCGCTGCCTTTATAGTTGCCATTCTTATTATTCCCTCCAACTTACATTCCGCAGTTTCATCAAGCCAATCTCTCCATGGGGTTGTGTCAAATTGATTGACACCAACCGCAGGCCTTAGCCACCCCTTATTTTCGGGGTAAATTTTGTTATTCAGTACATGTTAGAACAAATACAAATTCAAATAATTCGAAATTTAACTTAAAGAAAATTGTAACGTATATATATACTTTACACAAGAAAAATCTTTCTAGGAAGGACATTTGTTTTCCCTAGACGTGCAAAGGAAATCGTTTTCATTCCCTTTACTATACGTTTTTTAAGTTTTTCGATAAGATTTGAACAAATATTGACTCTTTGCATTCAAATTATGATGTCTTTCTTCTATTATATATGTATGTTCAGACACCCATAAACCAGCTAAATAATCAAACCCTATAAAAAAAGCTCATTCCCTGTAGCAGCAGAGAATGAGCTTAAATATATGAGGGATTTTTTAGCTCGCTTTTGAAAGCAATTGATAACGATATTGTTTTAAAGCTTGTTGAACAATACAAATTTCTTCTTCTGTAAAATTTGGTATTGCATACGTACGTTCCACTAATTGAAATGTACCATATTTCAAATAAAATTCTGTTGCTGGAAGCTGGATGTGGCTCACACCATACTTCTCATATATCTCATAAACTTCCTTAACCATAAAGCCATTATCATCTGTGCATACCTGTTCCTGATACGCTGAATGACCAAAAATTTGTTGCCATTTACGTTCTACTAATGTAAGGATGTGTTGAATGGATTGGTTGTTGACAAATACATGGCCTTCATTTAGTTCATAAATTAAATAAGATGCAATGTTTTGCGCACTATAGACATTACCCATTTTAAACACTCCTTTATCATTAGTTTTTTGAAGAGTAGCCACTGGCTATGTAACTACTCTCCTATCTATTCAAAAGTGGGGGAGCACTTATGAAAACAGTTACCTTTTCCAAGAGGTTTTTCCGTACACTTAACTTATTTCCAAGTATATAACAAGGTTTTAACAAAGTCAATAATGCATATAAAAATACTTGGTATTATTTTTTGAAAGGTTCTGACAATGAACGGGTGCAATAATTGGTGGATGTAGCAACGTTTAACATATACCAAATGAGGCTATTCGAATGAGAAAATACGTAAACGCTACAACATTCACCGCTCTATTCTAAATTAAGCTTCTATTGTTTGTTCAGCTACTGCTGTTGCCTGAGTAATAGCCTGCTCTAAATCTGCAATGATGTCCTCCACTGCCTCTAAACCGATTGATAGGCGAATGAGCGATTCGGTTACACCAGCTTGAATTAGTTCATCTGCTGATAATTGTTGGTGCGTAGTAGATGCTGGATGGATAATTAGCGACTTAGCATCACCTACATTTGCCACATGTGAAAACAGCTTTACATGATCAATAAGCTTTCGTCCTGCTTCACGTCCACCTTTAATGCCAAAGGTAAGCACTGAACCGAAGCCATTTTTTAAATATTTTTTCGCCAACTCATGTGTTGGAAAATCTTCAAGGCCATTATAATTTACATACTCCACAGATGGGTGGTTGCGTAAATATTCAGCTACAGCTAAAGCATTTTCATTATGTTTAGGGATACGCAAATGAAGCGTCTCTAAACCTTGTAATAGATTGAAAGCTGCATCTGCACTTAATGTTGGGCCAAAATCACGTAACAACTGTACACGTAGCTTTGTAGCAAAAGCTGCAGAGGCTGTATCGATTCCATAGCGTAAACCATGGTAAGAAGCGTCCGGCTCTGTAAAGCCTGGGAATCGACCACTAGTCCAATCAAACTTACCAGCGTCTACAACAACACCACCTAAAGTTGTACCATGACCACCTATCCATTTAGTTGCTGAGTGAACTACCACATCTGCACCATAATCAATAGGTGTGGAACCATAAGGAGAAGCAAATGTACTATCAATAATTAATGGCAAGCTGTGGTCATGTGCTATCTTAGCTACTGCTTCAATATCTAAAACCTTTAAGCTTGGGTTACCGTAAATTTCAGCGAAGACAGCTTTTGTTTTATCGGTAATGGCAGCCTTAAAATTTTCTGGGTTTGTTTCATCTACAAAAATCGTTTTAATACCATAGTTTGGTAATGTATTAGCGAATAAATTATACGTACCACCATATAAAGAACTAGCAGCTACAATTTCATCACCTGCTCTAGCTAAATTTAAAATAGAAAATGCAATAGCTGCTGCACCAGATGAAAGTGCTACTGCTGCTGTTCCACCTTCTAGTAAAGCCACACGCTTTTCAAAAACATCCACTGTCGGATTCGTAATTCGTGTGTAAATGTTTCCAGCTTCCTCTAAGGCAAAAAGACGTTGCGCATGAGCAGTGTCTTTAAAAACGAAAGCAGTTGAACGGTAGACAGGAACTGTTCTAGAACCTGTCACAGGGTCTGGCTCTTGACCACCATGTAACAGCAGTGTTTCTGGTTTAAAATTTGTCATTGTGTACCTCCATTTGGTTATTTTTTTTACGATGGTACCGGAGATGAGGAGGATTTTTCTGTAGAAAACAAAAACCCTCTTCAGCTAAGAAGAGGGTTGCGGTTGCAAGTTTTCCTCCCCTTATCTGCCAGATCCAAGTAAGAATCTGTAGGAATTAGCACCTTAGTAAGTTCATCACCTACTGGTTGCCGGGCATCATAGGGCCTATCCCTCCGCCGCTCTTGATAAGAGTATGAGATTCAATTTCCATCGTTGTTACAAAGTATAAGCATAGAGTTTTTTTCTGTCAACATCTAAATTTTATTTTTTCCGAAACTTCTGTCTGCTCTTTTACGTAATATGAACGCATACACTATTTTAGAAAAAAATTTGAAAGGAGTATTTTTATGGTAAAAGCCGTGATCTTTTTTCTAGTTGTTGGCTATTTGATTGGCTGTATTCACGGCTCTAAAGTGGCACAATTTTTATCCGGGGTTGATTTAAAAAAAGCTGGCCATGGCAATGCTGGTGCCTCTAATGCTACGCTTTCACTCGGCTGGAAATATGGCGTTTTAGTAGCTCTTATCGATATTGGAAAAGGCGTCGTAGCCATCGTCGGTGCACATTTTTATTTAGCAGATGCAACACATTTAACAGCAGAACAAATATGGCTCCTCACCTACTTGATAGCTGCAGGGGTTATTTTGGGGCATAATTTCCCTTTTTATATGGGCTTCAACGGTGGAAAAGGAACTGCCTCCATCATTGGAATTTTACTTGCGGTTGATTGGAAGATTGGTTTATTTGCACTTATTCTATTTGTTATTTTATCTTTCGCAACGAACTATTTAATTGTTGGTGTATTAGAGTTTTACCTCGTTTTTTGTACCGCTACTTATTTATGGATTCCTGGATTAGGCCCAACCATTATTGCCATTCTACTTTTTGGTATTGCTATTATTTTGCACTTTGAAAATATTAAACGTTTAACCAATGGAACAGAGCCTAAAGTTACTTCTGCCTTCAAGAAAAAGAAATAGTATTTCCCGAGAGAGATTTGTATTTTTTATGACCACAAATTTTCTCTTTAATTACTATTAAAGCTGTAAACTGACATATTTTTCTTCCTTTCATTCTATATAATAAATGGATGAATTCTTATCTTAAAAAAACATTTTGTTGACCGATGTTAAGGATAATAACCGTCATTTTTACGTAGACGTAGAAGGGATGAGAAAATATGTCTTCACCTAAACAAGCAGCAACGAAGCGTAATCTAAAGCCTTTATGGATTGGGTTGGCTTTTGCTTTATTAATTATTATTATTTTTTTACCTAATAACGGTGAGTTACCTGTAGCTGGGCAGCGCGCTTTAGCCATCTTAGCTTTCGCGGTCATCCTTTGGGTAACTGAGGCCGTTTCATATCCTGTTAGCTCTGCAATGATTATTGCACTCGTCACCGTTTTACTAGGTCTTGCACCCTCCATGGATGATCCCACAGCACAACTAGGTACCGCTAGCGCCTTAAAACTATCATTAAGTGGTTTTAGTAATTCTGCTGTCGCCCTAGTAGCAGCTGCTCTTTTTCTAGCAGCAGCTATGCAAATTACCAATTTGCATAAACGACTTGCTCTCTGGATTCTTTCACTTGTAGGAACAAAAACAAAAGCTATTGTTTTCGGTGCTATATTAGTTTCCATTGCCCTTGCATTTTTTGTTCCTTCAGCTACTGCACGTGCTGGCGCAGTAGTCCCTATACTTCTTGGAATGGTCGCAGCATTTGGTTTACCGCGTGATAGTCGACTTGCTGCTTTGCTTGTTATTACTTCTGTACAAGCCGTTTCCATTTGGAATATCGGGATTAAAACTGCGGCAGCGCAAAATATGGTTGCTTTAAATTTCATCCAAGAGCAATTTAATGTAAATATTTCATGGGGTGCTTGGTTACTTTACGCTGCCCCATTCTCGATTATTATGTCAGTAGCCTTATTTTTCATTATGATTACGCTTATTAAGCCTGAGACGAGCAATATTGATGGTGGTAAAGAAGTCATCAAGAAACAGCTTGCTGAGCTTGGACCATTAAAAGCACCTGAAATTCGATTGATCATTACATCATTAATTTTACTATTTTTCTGGGCTACGGAAGGCAAGCTCCATCCATTTGATACAACAACGGTTACAATTATCGCCATTGCTGTTCTACTAATGCCTAAAATCGGCGTTTATTCGTGGAAGGAAGTTGAACCTCATATTCCTTGGGGAACAATCATTGTCTTTGCAGTTGGTATTATGCTCGGAACTATTTTACTGAATACAAAAGGTGCATCATGGTTATCAGATAAAGTTTTTGGTTCACTCGGTCTAGATACAATGCCAATTCTTGCTACCATTGCTATCGTAACATTATTTAATATTCTTATTCATTTAGGTTTTGCCAGTGCAACAAGCCTAGCCTCTGCACTTATACCTGTGTTTATCGTGTTAGCTTCCACATTAACTGCTAATGTAGATCAGGTTGGTTTTGTTATCGTCCAACAATTTGTTATTAGCTTTGGTTTCCTATTGCCAATTAGCGCACCACAAAATATGCTTGCCTACGGTACAGGAGCATTTACAACAAAGGATTTCCTGAAATCAGGTATTCCATTAACGATTCTCGGCTTCCTCCTAATTCTGCTGTTCTCTGCAACTTATTGGAAATGGATTGGCCTATTGTAAAGCTTTAATCGTCTTAGATAGATTTATTAACTAAAAGGCCTTGAGGGAGCATCTGTCCTTCAAGGCCTTTTGTATTAGAACTCTATTTTGATAAAGCTGGGTCTTTCATTGTTCCACTTTTTGCGTAATTGACATGCCATGACAGCGCTTTTTCAAGATCATGCGGTGTATGATGTCCACCAGTTGTCTCATTAGCGTCATTAAAGTATTGCCATAGCTGCTCACGATAATCAGGGTGTGCACAATGATCAATAATTAGTCCCACACGTTCCTTTGGAGCAAGCCCTCGTAAATCAGCTACTCCCTGCTCTGTTACGATAACATCAACATCATGCTCTGTATGATCCACATGCGATACCATTGGGACAATGCTCGAAATATTGCCACCCTTTGCATAGGATTTAGTGACAAAAATTCCCAAACGCGCATTGCGAGCAAAGTCACCAGACCCCCCTATACCATTCATCATTTTAGTACCAGAAACATGCGTAGAATTAACATTTCCGTAGATATCAACTTCTAATGCTGTATTCACTGAAATCAAACCGAGTCGACGAATGATTTCTGGCTGGTTTGAAATTTCTTGCGGACGCAATACTAATTTATCCGCATACTTTTCAAAGTTCCCATAAACACGGTTTCCTACTTGTTCAGAGAGGGTAATGGAAGTAGCAGAAGCAAAATTCACTTTTCCTGCATCGATTAATTCAAATACTGCATCCTGAAGTACTTCTGAGAATACTTCTAAGTTCTCAAACTCAGAATCTTTAAATCCAAGTAATACCGCATTCGCCACTGATCCAACCCCAGATTGAATTGGACGCAAGCTTGTTGTTAAACGGCCCACTTTAATCTCTTCACGCAGGAAGTTTAACAGGTGATTAGCCATAATATCTGTTTCCTCGTCAGCAGGAACAATTGTTGATGGGGCATCTAAAATGTCAGAAACTACAATACCTTTTACTTTATTCAAGTCTAATGGAATACCAATTGTACCAAGACGATCAGACACATTTTGTAAAGGAATTGGGTCACGTTTCCCTTGTTGTGCAGGAACGAAAATATCATGTACGCCCTCTAATGCATCTAGCTGTGCTACGTTTAATTCTATGATGATTTGATCTGCCTCTTGCACAAAAATCGGAGAGTTACCAACTGAAGTTGTAGGAATTAATAAGCCATCTTCTGTAATAGCAGCCGCTTCAATAATTGCAAAATCAATAGGTCCTATAATGCCTTGACGAACTAACTCCGCATTATGAGATAAATGCGCATCCACAAATGTGATATCACCACTATTAATTTTATTACGAATACCAGCATCTGCCTGGAAAGGTCCTCGTTTGCGAATAACGCCAGCTTCCGCTAGGTATTGGTCTACCTCAGGGCCAAGAGATGCGCCTGTATATATATCTACCTGGAAGCTCTCTTTTTTTGCTTTCTCTACAAGCGCAAGAGGTACGACTTTTACATCCCCAGCACGAGTGAAACCGCTCATCCCTAATACCATACCATCCTTAATCCAAGATGCTGCTTCTTCTGCTGTTACAACCTTGCCCTGTAATTGCTCATGGCGAAGCTTTTTCGCTAACTTTTCTTCCATTCCTTATTCCTCCATCCCACTTTATTTTTGTTCAACTAGTATTTGGTTTCATTATCTCTGTCATCAAAATTACCTCTGCTTCAAACAAATCTGCAGGAGGCTTTATCCTTAATCAAAAGAGCTACCCCCACTCCTCTTCAGCATAAGGATATTCTAATTTTTGGTAGCACAACCAAATAAACAGCCGATTATATAATTTTATACTATTTAGAATATTTAATCTATATTAAAAGAAATATTTAACTTTCCGAGATAAATTCTACATTTCAAACTATTTAAATATAGTTATATGCCCCTCTTCATCGATTTTGATTAGAAAGCGTGCTATGCTCTTAATATATAAGTGACAAAGGAGAGTAGACAAATGGTTAAAGAATTATTACGAAACCATTCTTCAGTAAGAATCTATGATGGAAATCCAATCTCAAAAGAAATTATTGAAGAATTAATCGCAACAGCCCAAATGGCTGCAACGTCACATTTTGTACAAGCATATAGTGTTATATGGGTAACAGATGCAGATAAAAAAGAAAAATTGGGATTACTCTCTGGAAATCCCCGTCAGTATGATACTTCTGGTGGAGCATTTGTTTTTTGCGTTGATTTCAAGCGCCTACAAATGGCTGGTAAATTAGAGGGAGTAGACATCGTGGCTGATTCAGCAGAAAATGTCCTTGTTGGAGTTGCTGATGTATCATTGTTTGCGCAAAATTTTGTTATTGCTGCAGAATCAATGGGATATGGTATTTGCTATATTGGAGGAGTCCGTAATAACCCTTCAGAAATAAGTGAATTATTTAATCTACCAGACCACGTTTTCCCGTTGTTCGGTCTAACAATCGGCATACCTGTTCGCCGTAATGAGGTAAAGCCACGGTTGCCTGTGTCTGCTGTACTACATGAAAATGAATACAATTCAGAAAAGTATGATGAACTTTTACCAGCGTATAATGAGACAATGGAAGCGTATTATAATAGTCGATCATCTAACAGAAAAATCGATAATTGGACAAAGCAAATGGCTGATTTTTTAATCGAACAACGTCGTCCACATATAAAAGAGTTTTTAGCTACTAAAGGATTTAACTGGAAATAAATCACTTCCACTGAAATGGGGTTACTATCGGATGATAATAACCCCATTTTTTTCATAATTTCGTTACCTCTTTGTATTAACTCTAGTCATTATGTCTCGATATATCTATTAAGTACAATATTAAATTAAACGAAAAGACTCTTCCATTTTCCAACAATTCCATTCATATTAATAAATGATTATGTATTTACGAAAGGAGTTATACAAGCAATGTCCTATATCAATAAACATCTTGCTCGTACCTTAGAACAACAACATAAGAGAAGTGTAAGAGGTTTATTTTTAAAAATTGAAGAGCTTAATGCTGCTTGCACCCAACTACGAAAACGACTTGAACGTGAAACAGATATAACCGTTTATAAATATGCGATAGATTATGTCAATCAATTTGTTGCCCATACCTCTATCCTCAATTTAAAATTTATTACTAATACGCAAAATTTAGAGGTGTTAGTATTACACGCTCTTCTACTATCCTATATTTTAGAAACTGAGGGCAACCAGTCTTTTGCATACGAGGAAAAATTGCTAAAAGGATACATACAAGATACTTTCACATTAAACGATCATGCAAAAACACTCTTTATAAACCATCGAGAAAAAATGCTTAGCTATATTCAAAACGAAGAAACATAAAAAAGACGACCTTGAAATACGAACAAGATCGTCTTTTACTTTTTTATTGTAAGCCTTTAATAATTAAAGAACGGACTGGCAGGAATTGCTCCCCTGTTTCACCATATTTGATAATAACCTCGTCACCTTCTTGTAAATAAATAGCTAAAGGTTCTGTTTCGGCACTTACTAAGTAATTTTCACCATTGCTTAATAAGAAAGAAATCGTCGTAAAATCACCAAGTCGTTCCTTGTAAACTCGGACAACTTTTCCGCTAGCCTGTTTCTCTTCTGCATTTGAACTACCATCTACCGTATTTCCTCCACGACTTAAAGCAGTTTTATATAGCTTCAGCGCTTCTCTTGGAGTAGTAGCGTAAACAGAAATTTCCGGATTGGCTGCTGACACGATGAAATAATTTTGTAAAAATCCATTTGAATCAAGCACCGCCGTCAGCCAGCTAGCTTCTCCATAAAAATTGTAGAGTACTGGCATTTCACCAGCCCATTTTTTCTCAATAAATTTCTTTTCGATAATTTGCAAATTCCCCTGTGAGTCCATATAGCTTGAATCTAGATTACCTGTGTAATAGGTTGCTTCCCCTGTTCTTGCATTCGTTAAGGAATAACCTAACATAGAATCTACGCCCTCTTTAGGACTTGTAAAATCTGTGAAGTAATACATATCGCCTTTTTCATCAAAAATAGGACTGACATTCGATTCTGTCCCTTCGTCCGAAGGAATTTTTACATCTTTTTTACCAAACATACTGTTCCAAAAACCATGAACATAATTACCGAAATAACTGTTCTGTAAGCTTACAGTCTCTGGTGAAACTGCACCATCAATAAACTCAGGTATAGCATCAAGCTTAACCACTTCCGACTTCCCTGTAAGTGCATCGACCAAGACAATACCTTTTACATCAAAGCCATTACGCCCCGAAATAAATTCACCATATGAGCGAATGTAATAAGGCTTCCCTTCATCATCTACTTCAAGTTGTACATCTCCGTAGAATATAAGGAATGGATGTTGTAAACGAATATGACGTTCTAAATTGGCATTTAAATAGGCTGAAGGAACATATTTCATTTCCTCTTTTACAAATTTAGGATTATCTGCTGAATCTGTAGCACTCATAATAAAGTAACCAGGTGTTGTACCACCATTCATCCATTTAAAGAATCCAGAAAATTCAACTGGAGCGATATAAACATATTCACCTTTTACTTTTTGAATTTGTAAACGACCTAATTCATAATAGCTTGTATTCGGTACTTGCCCGAATGCCTTTTTCATTTTATTACGAGCAAATTTTGGTGGAACACTTGCAGGTGTCTGTGTCTCATCAAACGGCTTTAGCTCCACTTCTTCCTTCATCTCTGAAGACTTAAATTTCTCATTCGCGTTCCATAATGGTGCTGATAGAACATAGACTGCAACACCTAAGCTTGCTAAAAATAAAACACCTTTTATTTTTCGTTCAATGCCACTTGCTAGCATTGCACCAATTAACGTTAATAAAATAATAACTGGCCAGAAAACAAGCCAATTGACGTCAATTTTTGTTACATACAAAGTGAGTCCTGTTGCTAAAAACCCTAGCACAAAGACACCAATAAAAAAGTATCCAATCACCTTTCTAGATTTTCCATCTTCTCGCTTCTTAGTAATAAGCGGTGTTACTAACACACTCGCGATTATTGCAATGACTGCAGAAGCTAGTAGTAGCTTAGTCATTTGGTTCATCCTCTCCTAAAGCTTTCTGTCTTCTTATTTACGGTTACATACTAAAAAAGTTTCATACATAGGGTATATTAAAATACATGTCGGCGTCATTATGTTCAGATTATTTCAACCTCGCAGAAGGAGTCCCTTCGCCTCACAAAACATTTGCTGCATAGTTAAATAAAGGAATTCTATCAGAAAGAAAGAATTTCAATAGAAAAGGAGCTGAATATATTGGTTAAGAAATTATTCATGGCATTCATTATTTTATTTGGGTTGTATTATATTTTTCTTTTTTCCCATATTCCAGAAAGTTTACAACTAATCTTTAAAGTCATCCCTATGTTGTTGATGATTATTTTAGCGGCTATTCAAAAACGAGCACATATAAAAAAATATCAACTGCTGATTATCATAGGTCTAGTATTTTGTATGGTTGGTGACTATACACTGCAATGGTTTTTAGTTGGCCTAACTAGTTTTCTAATCGGTCATATCTTTTATATTTTTGCCTTCTCATCTGCAAACGAGCAACCGATACCCAGATGGGCCAAAATAATCTTATTACTTTACGGAGCAGGGATGGCCATTTGGATTGCAGGATCAGTTTTCAAAACTGGTGAAACGATTCTAGCTATCGCAGTAATCGCCTATATCGCAGTCATTTTAACGATGGGATGGACAGCAATTAAAACTGGCTCTAAATTCGCAACAATAGGTGCTTTGTTATTTATTGCCTCAGATTCCTATTTATCTATTAATAAATTTGTAATGCCACTACCTCTTTCTCATGAAGTAATTATGCTGACTTACTATAGTGCCCAATTACTAATAGCTTTAAGTATTCTTCAATATTCCGAAATCCGAAGTAAAGTGTTACAATAATTACACATACACATTAGGGGGCCATACTTATGAAAGAACAAGTAATTGAGCGGTTAATACGTTATGCAAAAATTGATACACAATCAGACTTCACAAGTGAAACTACACCTTCTACACCAAAACAATTTGATCTGTTACATGTTTTGAAAGATGAACTTGCTACTATAGGCTTAACAGACATTACATTAGATGAAAATGGCTATTTATTTGCGACGCTAGAAGCAAATACAGATAAAGACGTTCCAACTATCGGTTTTTTAGCACACGTGGACACAACTACGGATTTTACAGGAACAAATGTAAATCCGCAGCGCTTAGATAATTATGATGGTGGAGATATTCAGCTAAACGAAAACTTAGTAATGTCACCAGCTGATTTCCCTGAGCTTCAAAATTACATTGGTCAAACACTTATTACGACAGATGGTACAACATTGTTAGGAGCAGATGATAAGGCTGGTATTGCAGAAATTATAACAGCTATGGAGTACCTTATCCAAAACCCAAGTATTAAGCATGGTAAATTACGTGTGGCGTTTACACCTGATGAGGAAATCGGCCGTGGCCCACATAAATTTGATGTGGCTGCATTTGGAGCAGACTATGCCTATACAATGGATGGCGGACCATTAGGTGAACTACAATACGAAAGCTTCAATGCTGCTGGGGTAAAAGTGATAACAAAAGGAACAAGCGTCCATCCTGGATCTGCAAAAAATAAAATGGTCAACGCGATTACAATGGCTATTGCCTTCCAAAATGAAATGCCTACAGAGGCGGTTCCTGAAAAGACTGAAGGTTATGAAGGTTTCATTCATTTAATGGGCTTTAAAGGGGCTATCGAGCATGCAGAGCTATCATATATCGTTCGTGACCATGATCGTCAAAAGTTCGAAGAGAAGAAACAGTTAATGCAAGCTGCTGCAGCCAAAATTCAAGCTCAATTTGGTGAGGATGCTTTAAGCATTACTATTGAAGATCAATACTATAATATGGGTGAAAAAATAGAACCTGTAAAAGAAATCGTGGACATCGCTCGTGAGGCAATGGAAAAATTAGATATTACACCAATTACCTTACCTATACGTGGTGGTACTGACGGATCACAATTATCTTATATGGGCTTACCAACACCAAATATTTTTGCCGGTGGCGAAAATATGCATGGTAAATTTGAATATGTATCCGCTGAAACAATGGAAAAGGCAACACAAGTCATCATTGAAATCGTTCAGCTATTTGAACAACGGGCAAAATAGTTTACCTTGTGCCCAAGAAGTTTTTAAACAGAATTGAAAGATAACGGAGGAAGGTACTATCCTTTCTTCGTCATTTTCTCACTATTAATTACTGAATATTCTAATTACATAAATAATTTGAATTATGAGTCAAATCGAGGTGATCATTATGAAAGAAATTGCTATAGGCATAGTAGCTTCCCTTTTCTTTGCTGTAACATTTATTTTAAATCATGCCATGGAAATGCAAGGAGGTAGCTGGCTATGGAGTGCATCATTACGGTATTTTTTTATGCTACCCTTTTTACTTATCATTGTGTTTTATCGCAAAGGCTTTTCACAATTATCTAGCGAAATAAAAGCACAACCTACAGCTTGGCTTCTTTGGAGCTTTGTAGGATTTGTTTTATTCTATGCACCGTTAACTTATGCAGCAGCATTTGGTCCAGGCTGGCTGGTTTCTGGCACTTGGCAATTTACCATTGTTGCTGGTGTATTATTAGCTCCACTCTTTATGACCGTTATTGCAGAGAGAAAAGTACGTCAAAAAATACCCTTCATTTCACTTCTAATCTCTTGCGTCATATTAGTAGGTATTTTACTAATCCAAATACCTCAAGCACAATCAGTTTCGTTTAAAAGTTTAATGCTTGGAATTTTACCTGTCATCGTCGCTGCATTTGCTTATCCACTCGGCAATCGTAAAATGATGCACGTCTGTGGAGGGCGTATTGATACCTTCCAACGCGTTCTTGGTATGACAATCGCATCGATGCCAGCATGGATTATCATGGCTATTTATGCCCTGTTCACAGTCGGCCTTCCCTCCACAAGCCAGTTATTCCAATCATTACTTGTTGGTATTAGTTCAGGCGTCATTGCAACTATTTTATTTTTCATTGCAACAGATCATGTGAGAGATCATCAGGGCAAACTAGCTGCTGTTGAAGCGACACAGTCAACAGAAATTCTTTTTGTCATTATTGGTGAAGTAATACTATTAGGTATACCATTCCCTAACTCAATTGCTCTCGCAGGTCTAGGCGTCATTATTGTCGGAATGCTACTGCACAGTTATTACACAATGATTCTAGGAAAAAAAAGGTCGGTCCAACAAACGCCTTCTGCCTAACAGCTCCGTAGCTGTATTAAAATAAAAGATAAAAAAAGACGACTCCATTCTATAATAGAAAGAGTCGTCTGAGATTTTCACGTTCCCAAAAAATGAGGGGGGTTTTAGGAGCGTAATCATGAACTAGCAAACTTCTGGAGAAAAGTAGCTAAAGTTCATCCTCTCTACACTGTATTGTAGTGGAGGAATAATCTTTATACGATAATGATAATCATTATCAATTAAATTGTCAACAATAATCTAATAATTTTTTTAAAAAGATTTTTTTAACGAGCGGCGATACTGCCATTGCTTCAGTTGAAAATATAAAAAACAGCCTATACAGAAACCAGCTATAGCAACGGAAGAAGCTACCGCTACCATTGCCGTAAAGATATGACCTACTACCTGCCAATTTAATAGATAGCCTAACAAGCCACCAGATAAACAAAAGCTAGCTATACTGGCATTAAATTTTTGTTGCTGCGCATCCTCTGGTATATAGGTAGATGGAGCTTTTTTAAGAAACAACCTCCCAAAACGAATAATAGGATTATAGTTACAGAATACTCCCATTAAATTTGCAACCAATGGAATGACTAAAACCCATATGGCTCCTGTTATCCATGTGACAAACACACTTAATAGAATCGTCCATTGATTAAGTCGTACCAGTGGTCTTGGAATCGCATTAGGCAATGACATTCTAAAACCCACCTTTCTTATATGTTTAATGTATTTTACTATATGGCATTCCATTTGTGAAGCAAAAATGATTACTTTATAATTGTATTAAGAAAGCTCTTAAGAAAAGGGGATCATCATGCCAGCTTTAACGATGGATCAAGTTCAACAATTTAATTCCTATAGTATTTATACAACAGAACCAAAACGAACGTTATTTACTTTAGCTGATATACATAAAGACTTTTACCATCCCGATTTTTTAAATCTCATGATGGGTATCACAGACGCCGCTACGGAGACTGCCGCAATTTCTCACTTCGCACGTCGCTATGGGATGTTTTTTGCTATGCAGCTTTATATGCTCGCCGCTTATGACGAGGTGTGGGATGGCAAGCCAATTGAATTACGCTTCGATGCTGCCAAGGAATTCAACAGCTTTACAGTCGCTATGTTTGTTAATCCAAATGATTGGCGCTATGTTGAAGAGGATGAACGTCAGACGGTCATTGAGAAAATCCTATACGACGGTCATGTGATTGTACAACAACTTCGAAAAGTGACTTCAATCTCCCCTCTTACTATATGGGAAAATTTCTTTGGCTATTTACTATGGCATTATCATATTTTACTTTCAAATCCCGGCTTAGCTGATCAAGCTATGGAGGATATAGAGATATTGGAGGACCCTAAAACATGGGCGCACTTCTCCAATAAATCTTGGTGGGCACAATATACAGGTGGTCTAAGTCCAACAAATTTAGTAAATGTTCCTGTCCGTAAATCTTGTTGTTTTTCGAAAGATATACCGGGATTAATGGCATGCGGATTTTGTCCAATGAAGAAATAATAGCACGACGAAAAAGCCTTACCTTCCACCAATACATGTGAAAGATAAGGCTTTTTATGTTATTTTTCGTATACTACAAACCAATCATTATTTTCCTCATACATAGACGTACCAATAAAGCCCTGCTTTAAAAGCTGCTGTTGAGCCGTTGTATCTCCCATGTTAATTACTTGTTGTTCTGTCAATAAAGGGAGCTCTTGACGTAAATCCTTATAGAATATATAGCGTAGTTTATCTACATATTTAATTTTTAATCCTTTAATAACGAGGTCTTGAGAGAACTTATCCTTTAAGCTCGGAATATTAAATGGCTTAACCGTTGAACAAACGTAATCGTATTTTTCCACATCGATGTTACTCATCACTACTGTTGCTAATGTTTTTTGTAGACCATAGCCACGGTATTTTGGTGACACATTGGAAATCTCCTGATATAAAACTCGATTAAATTCGTTTTCAGGAATTCCACAATCATACCCAAGATGCTCCTCATCAATAGGAGGATTTAATAGGGCACGGAAGGCAATCAATTTCTCTCCTGTGTAAGCACCTATCATCATACCTTGACCATTTAAAATATATTCGAATTCCTCGGTGCTCAAAGGCTGCAAGATGCTCTTGTCAGCTAAAGCTTCATAAACCTCCACCTGCAAGTCCTCGATTTGTTGTAAATGTTGAGTTGTTAACTCTGTGACAAAGAATGGAGTCTCCCCTAGCATACCTTCATATATTTTTTCCATATTTCGCCTCCTTAGGCTGTGACAACAGTTGAAAACTTGCATAATTCCTTCATAACAGCTTCATCTACGTCAATACCCAGCCCCGGTTGTTCATTTAAACAGATAAAAGGAACATCATAACGAAGATTACCCACGTCTTTCGAGAACTTCAATGGTCCTGTCAATTCAACACTTGTCATAATTTTCTTAGAAAATGCTACATGGAAACCTGCTGCAGAGCCAACTGAGGATTCAACCATGGAACCAACTTGACATTCTATACCTGCCATTTCTGCCATAACTGCTAGTTTCATGGCTGGATAGATGCCGCCACATTTCATTAATTTTATATTTACTTTATCTGCAGCACGCTTGGCGATGATTTCACGCATCTCACGTACTCCACGAATTCCCTCATCGATCATTAGAGGCACATCAGATTTCGACTTAATCTCTACCATTCCATCGATATCTTCACTATCAACAGGTTGCTCTAACCAATCAATATTTAATTCCTTCATCGCACGTAAGCCCTGTAAAGTAGTTGCAGCATTTCCCCACCCTTGGTTGACATCTACTCGGATGGCGATATCTTCACCCACTTGCTTTCTTACTGCTTTAATACGAGCAACATCACGGGTTACCTCTGTACCTACCTTCATTTTAAATGAACGGTACCCCATTTCTACACGCTTAGCAGCCTCTTCAGCCATTGCCTCGGGCGTTCCAATACTTAACACATGTGTGATAGGGAATTTTTCATGATAACGCCCACCTAAAAGCTGATACACAGGAACCCCCAATGCTTTTCCAGCTATATCAAAGCAAGCAATATCAATAGCTGCTTTTGCTGCCGGAACATCTTTCACAACCTTATTCATTTTATCGTGCAATTTTTCAAAGGCCAACGGATCTTCACCAATAACAGCAGGTGCAAGATGATGTTGAAGCACAGCATATGTGCTTTCCCAAGTTTCACCTGTAACATGTTCATCAGGAACCGCTTCTCCATACCCCACAATACCAGTATCAGTTGTTACTTTTAAAATAATAGAAGGCATTGTATCATATGTAGCATAACTAATGATAAACGGATCAATTAGCGGTAAATGTATAGCATAAATTTCTACTTGTTGGATTTTCATAATAATCAGTCTCCTTCGTTGTTATATATGTCGCTAATACGTCGCTAAATATTTAAAAAAATAGAAAAGGAACGATGCCCATGTCTACGAAAATAGCGATTATTTGTTCTCAAGCATTTATGAAGCGTATTATTAGTATCGCACAAAATATAGACAATATTCAATTAGAATTTTATCTTTACAGTCACCCCTCTGAGGCGCCAGCTTTAATGAAGCAAATTAAACCCTGTGATGCTCTTTTATTCGGAGGAACATTACCCTTTTTACATGCTCAATCTCTCCTCTCGGAACTACCAATACCTTGGAATTACATTAAACAAGATGAAACAACTATCTCTACAACTCTATTATCACTAGTAGCTAAACATGCTGTACCAATCAATAGAATTTCGATTGATGTAATGAATCCAGCATTTGTAGATAATGTTCTAGCAGGAATTGAATATATGGGTCCGAAGCCACATATTCAACATATTTCTATTACAGAACCAACAGAACATATATTAAAGCGTCACATTGCGTTGTGGAATACCAAAACTATAGATTTCGTAATTACAAGTATCCACAGTGTTTTTGATACATTACAAGCACAGAAAATACCTGCCATGCGCATGATAGATGCCACGAATTCGATTATTCAATGTCTCAAAGAAACCAAAACCAAATCGCTGTTAACAAAATCCGAATCATTTAAGGCCGTAGTTGGATTTTTTGAGACTCCTACTGATTCTTTCATCGATTCAGCTATTTTAAATCAAATTGCGAAGGCTACCTTTTCAACGTATAAACAAATTTCATCGCATACCTTTGAGCTCTATACAACTGCTGGACATTTACAAAATGCACTCGAAAAGGAAGCTTTAGAAGAGCTAATTAAACAAATAGAAATACCATTTAAACTAGCCTTCGGGTATGGACACTCTATTTTAGAAGCCACCCAAAATGCCCAGCATGCCTTAACATTTTCAAAACCGTTTGAAATTTATATACTAGATGAACATAAAAATCTATTGGGTCCCTTTCCAAAATCAGAAGGTAAATTATCTTTAAAAACAGATGATCCTTATGTATTACAAATGGCCAAACTGACAAACTTAAGTCCATTAAATATCTCTAAAATCATCAATTTTAGTCATGAAAGGCAATCTGCACAATTTACATCGCAGAATCTTTCAGAATATCTACAGGTTACTAGACGTACAACTGAGCGTATTATTAAAAAATTAGTAGATCAAGGTTATGCAAAGGTCGTTGGCGAAGAAATGACACATCAACAAGGTAGACCTCGCACCATTTATGAATTAAATTTCGCCACCTATTAACCAACTATATAAAAGGAATTCTCGTAAATGCTGAGCATCTACGAGAATTCTTATGATTAATCAACCATTACCATATTATCAGTGTTTTCCATCTCTTGTTCCTTTTTACGTTTCTCTGCTTCTGCTATTTCTTCTGGTGTTAATTTAACAATAGCAAATCCAATGTATCCATAAATAATGGAAATAATAGGTACCATGAAATTAAGAATAGCATATGGTGCATACTCCATAGCGCCTACACCCAATGTCGCTAAAATAAACACACCACAAGTATTCCATGGGAAGAAAACAGATGTTAATGTTCCCCCATCTTCTAAAGCACGAGATAGATTTTTAGAATGTAGGCCTCGTTGCTGATAGACACCTGCAAACATACGTGAAGGGACTACAATTGAAATGTATTGCTCTGAGCACGTTGCATTCGTTGTGACACACGCTGCAATTGTCGAAGCAATAAGACTACCTGTAGATTTAGCAAACTTCACAATTACATTCATCAGAGCTTTCAACATGCCTGAATACTCTAGAATCCCACCGAATGTCATCGCTACAATGGTCATTGAAACCGTATTCATCATAGAATCTAAACCACCACGGTTAAATAATTCATCTACCATGTGATTACCTGTCGAGATTTCAAATCCAGCTTGTAATGCTTGTACAGCACTTGCAGCTGAACCACCCTGTACAAAAATCTGTAGTAAGAAGCCGGAAACAATCCCAATAATTAAAGCTGGAATTGCTGGAACTTTTTTAGCTACTAAAACAATAACACCCACTGGTACAAGTAAGAGTAAAGGAGAGATAACAAAGCTTTCATCCATTACTTTTAACGTTGTTAAGATTTCTTCCGATTTCATCGAAACATCTGCAAATTTTCTACCCAAAAATCCGAAAACAACCAGTGAAATAATTAACGCTGGAATCGTTGTATAAAGCATATGCTTAATATGTTCAAATAAATTAGTACCTGTTAAACCAGCTGCCAGATTCGTTGTATCTGATAATGGTGACATTTTATCACCAAAGTAAGAACCTGAAATAACTGCCCCGGCGATCATAGCCGCTGGAATACCCATACTTAAACCAATACCCATGCCTGCGACACCGATTGTCGCCATTGTCGACCACGAACTACCAATAGCTAGTGACACGATTGAACATAACAGCATAATCGTTACTAAAAACCACGCTGGAGATATTAATTTTAAGCCATAGAAAATCATCGTTGCTACGACTCCGCCGCCAATCCATGCTCCAATTGTCAAACCTACTAAAATAATAATGACAATGGCAGGTAATGCCAAACGTATCCCCTTATACATCATTTCTTCAATTTCAGACCATTTGTATCCATGCATTTTGGCAACAATTGCTGCTACAGTTGTGCCAACAAGAAGAGGTACGTGAGGACTTTGCTCTAAAACAACTACTGTAATCAACATAGTAATGATCATAACTGCAAAAGTTAGTAGTGCCCAGCCCGCATTAATATCCTTTTTCATTCTTCCATCCCCTTTTTTTGCACCAAATCCCTTTTCGGTTTTTCAAAGACGCAAATAATTTTTTACGTTTTTTAGCTTAATATTCAAAAAATTAAAAGTCAACGCAAAAAAATTATGCCTCTCTAGCAAATCTCTTTGTTTTAGGGCAATAAAACGCTTTCAAGTAGCAATAAGAAGCCTCGAAAAACCCTTGAATATCCATGCATTTCAGGGAATTCCCATGCAAAAAAAGCTATATGAAAAAATCATTGCATTTTTCACATAGCTAAAAAAATATTTTTTTATTCAGGTTTTTTTTCTAATACGCAAGCAAGTACTTTAGCAGCATCAATTAAGGCACTACGATCAAATGTCATTTTAGGGTGATGTAATCCTGGTGTTAAGTTTGCCCCAATGCCAATCATTGCCGCTTTTAATTCTGGCTTCTTTACCGTATAAAAATGGAAATCGTCACTACCTGGGGTCGTTATTTCATCTGCTAAATATTGTTCGCCCAATGTTTCAACAATTGCCTCTTTCGCCATTTTTGCAGCAATTGCTGAAACTTCCGCACCTGGTGTGAAATCAACCCACTTCCAATCCATATCTATTTCAAACTGCTGCTGAATTGCTTTTAAACCAGACTCAATTTTGCTACGAAGTAATTCAAGTTGGTGATTATGCTGTGCTCGAATGTCCATCGAGAAACTAGCATTTCCTGGAATGATATTTGTACTACCTCCATCAGCAATAATTTTTGTTAACTTTGCAGAATGTGGCTCAAAAGGCGATAGATGAATACTGTTTAACATTTGTTGGACAGCCATAATGACATCAATGGCATTTTTACCTTGATGTGGTCTCGCCCCATGTGCATCAATCCCCTGAATAGCCCCTTCTAGAAAATAGGCAGCACCATGATGAATAGCTGGTGAAACTTTACCGAGAGGTAGTTCTTCAATAGGTCTTAAATGTACACCAAATAAATGTGATACCCCATCAACCGCTCCTCGATCAAAAGCAGCACATGCACCATTCCCTAATTCCTCGGCAGGCTGGAAAATAAAACGGACACGATGTTGCAATGATTGATCTTTAAGTAGTAATAATGCCCCAAGCACCATGGTCATATTAGCATCATGACCACAAGAATGATTCGCCTGCCATTCCCCATCCACTTCTTGCCACAAAGCATCAATATCAGCACGCACCGCAACAACTTCTTCACCTGCTCCAATTTCTGCAATTAATCCCGGGACATCCCCCAGCAGACGATAAGAAACATTTAATTCTTCTAATATTGACGCTAATTTTTTTGTTGTCTCGAACTCCTTCCAGCTCACTTCTGGATAATTGTGAAAATGCTCGAACCATTGATACATTGTTTCTTCTAATGTTATAGCTTTTGACATAACGACACCTCTATACGCATTTTTGCTTTACATTATACATGAATCCTTTTTATAAAAGTATATACGCAGTAAGACCCATTAATATGAAAAAGCTTAATAAATTTATATGCTATTTAAAACTGCCTAAGACATAAATAAATAGGCTATGTTAAAAGTTGTTATCTCTTTCAACATAGCCCATCATGTATTCATTATAAACTTGTAAAAAACCCTTCAGGATATTCCTCATATTGCACCATCGCTAATGGCTCCTCATTTTTTTCTTCCTCTTCCTTTAGATCATATTCTTGATCCATTAGGTATGTCTCAAATTTTGAATTTAACAATTTACCCATTGTAGCACCCCTCTTTTATTTAATTGAATTTTCTGATAAAAGAATTATACAATAGGATTTCGATAAAATGCAATAAATTATACTCATTATGCATTAAAAATATAAAACCAATCTCTATTTTAGAACAATCAACACATTATAATTTCCAACAAATTACAATAAAATCAAAAATTTGCTCATTAATAGCTGACAGAAATTTGTTAGCCAGCTATTAATAGAGCAGATGTATATTGTATAAAATCAAAAATTTACGATATTGTCACACCTGTTTTTCCATTCGTATGATCATTATCACTGCCTTTTTTATTTGATAATACTTGAATTACAAACATGATAACAAAGATGCCTAAACCTACCCAGTCCGAGAATTTCTCTGGATAAATAAGTAATAGACCAGTGGCTATCCCTACTATTCTTTCAAACCAATACAGTTTACGGTACCAATACCCAATAACACCCGAACCGATGGCAACCATTCCTGTAATAGCAGTAAATACAACCCATATTATCTGTGGTACTGTCGTATCAATCATTAGTAAAGACGGTGAAAAGACAATCATATACGGTATAATAAATGCCGCAATAGCAAGCTTGGCTGAATTAACTCCTGTTTTAATAGGATCCCCACCTGAAATCCCTGAGGCTGCAAAGGCGGCTAAAGCTACAGGTGGTGTAATATCTGCAATAATTCCAAAGTAGAACACAAAGAAGTGAGCCGATAGTAATACAACTACTGGCACTAACTCTTGCGGTGTGTTAGGTGATAATAATGCTACAATGGCTGGAGCTGCAATTGTGGATGTAATCACATAATTTGCGGTAGTTGGTGCACCCATACCAAGTATAAGGGAGGCAATCATCACGAAAATTAATGTCAAAATAATACTACCACCAGCCAAAGCTACTAAACTATTGGCTAGACTTAAACCAAGCCCTGTTTTGACAACAACCCCTACAATAATTCCTGCACAAGCTGTTGCTGCCACTACACCTAACGCAGTACGAGCGCCTTCCACCAATGCATCTATCACATCCATCGGTTTAAGCCGTGTCTCCTTATTAAACATTGCAACCCCAATCGAAATAATGATTCCGTACAACGCTGCATGCATAACAGGTGTCCCCGTCAACATTAGCACGATAATCGCAATAATCGGTAATAAAAGATAAATTTTCTTAAAAACTTCTTTTCGGTTTGGCATTTGATCATCTCTAAGACCTTTTAAACCAACTCGTTTTGCTTCAAAGTGCGTCATAATCCAAATACCTGTAAAATATAGAAGTGCTGGAATAGCTGCCGCTTTCGCTATATCCCAATAGGTAATGCCACGACCAATAAACTCTACCATTAGGAAAGCCGCTGCCCCCATAATTGGTGGCATTAGCTGACCACCCGTTGACGCTGCCGCTTCAACTGCACCTGCAAATTCTTTACGATAGCCTAGTTTTTTCATCATTGGAATCGTATAGGAGCCTGATGTTACGACATTGGCTACAGAGCTTCCCGAAATAGTACCTTGTAGTGCACTTGAAAAGACTGCTACTTTTGCTGGGCCTCCTATTAATTTACCTGCCAATGAAACGGCTAGATCATTAAAGTACTGACCGACCCCCGTTTTTACTAGAAAAGCTCCAAAGAGTAAAAATACAAATATAAAAGTGGCTGACACACTAATCGGTGTGCCAAAAATTCCATCTGTTGTAAAATACATAAGGTTTACAATACTCTCTAAATCCTGTCCTCTATGTGCCATAAATGCCGGAAAATATGGACCATAGTAAGCATAAATTAAGAAACAAGCTGCAATAATCGTAATTGGTATCCCAACGGCACGACGAGCGGCTTCAAGCACTAATACAACAGCGATAAGACCTACAATAAAATCCATTTGTGTGATGGAGCCATTGCGATTCACAAGCTCAGTATAGTTTAAAGACCAGTACGACCCTACTCCCACTGAAAGCAAAGCCAATAAATAATCAAACCATGCAATTTTGTACTTTGGTGCTTTTTTACGAGCAGGAAATAGTAGAAAAATAAGTGTCAAACCAAAGCCTAAATGGATGGTACGTTGAATTTGTGCTGGGAATTGCCCGAAAATGGCTGTATAAAGTTGAAACAAAGAGAATGCTAAAAGACCATAGAAAATGACATGCCTCATAATACCTGTTACAGCTCTTACGTTGGATTCAATATCATATTTTTCTAATATAGCTTGTTGCTCTTCAGCAGAAATTTGCTCGAATTCTTCTACTCTTTCTTTCTTTGCTTTTTCCTGTGTTGTCATTTCATTCTTACTCCTTTCCACTGTTCGTATAGTGATAGGTGCCTGATTTCAAATAAATAGGATTTTCCCCTTTGTAAATCTTTTTTTAAATCATATTCCACGTCTTCGTAGTTGAATACCAGGTCTAAACCCAAATCGCCAATTAAAATGGTAAAATTGTCAATTTCACGATGGTCATCAAATTGAAGAACGTATTTGCCGTCCCTTTCTATAAACGTTTGGCCCTCCTCGGCATAGCCTGGCATACCTATTGCTAAATCTTCATATTCCATCTCTAACATCTGAATACGATTTCCCTTAACATATTGATAGGATTCGTATACATCTGAATTATGTATGGAGTGGGTATATCTAATTTGAAATTTTTCACTTTCAGTAATTGGTATGTAGTGCACTCTCGGATTTGCCATGCGCGTTTCTGTAAAGCTGAATACCTTTTGAAATGGAAGAATAACTACAATAATTAAGCAGAAGATTACTAAAACTACTGTAATACTAACTTTCCCCTGTTGCATTTCATCCTTCTCCCCACTTTAAAAGCTACTCGCCTATACTTCACCGTATAGTAGGAAAAAGACTCGAAGCTTTACGCAATCCGAGCCCCCTTCATATTTTAGTAATCGTTTTGTCTATTTTTTCTCATCAAAGTACTTTTGAGCGCCTGGATGAATGTCAATACTAATTCCATCTAAACCTGTTTCAGCTTTGATAAATCTACCTTTATCATGAGAGATTTTATCAGTATTATCATAGATAGCTTTTGTCATAGCATAGACAACATCCTCTGGTAGTTCCTTTTTCACGGCTAACATAGCAAGAACTGAAACTGTTTCTGTATCTTCTGCAATTCCATAAGTCCCTGCTTTTACTGTATCCTTTGCATAATAAGGATATTTAGCAATTAATTCATCTGCTTTACCTGCATCTACACCAACAATATTTACTTTCGTTGTAGCATTTAACGCTTCAACTGCACCTGTTGGCGTACCTGCAGTAATAAATGCCGCATCAATTTGGCCTGATTGAAGACCATCTGTTGACTCCCCAAAATCTAAATTTTGAGCTTTGATATCATCCATCGTTAAGCCGTGAATCTCCAGTAATTGCTCGGCATTCGCATAAGTACCTGAACCAGGTGCCCCTACAGACACTTTTTTCCCTTTTAAATCCGCATAAGTCTTAATGCCTGTTGCTTCTGTAGTAACTAATTGTACTGTTTCAGGATAAAGAGCACCTAAAGCTGAAATTGTATCAATTTTCTTTCCATCGAACATTAACTTTCCTTCCGTAGCATAGTAAGCAATATCCGTTTGAACAAATGCAATTTCGCCTTTACCTTCTTGCAAAGCAGTCATATTAGCAGCAGATGCCTGAGACACCTCAGCAGTTGTTTTGATATCCGTTTCTGTCGTAATTAAATCAGCAAATGTACCGCCAAGTGCATAGTAAGTACCTTGTGTTCCACCAGTTAATAAGCTTAAAAATTTGGGCTTTTCAGATGACTCCGAAGCGTTCTCGTTCGTATCCTTAGAGCCACTTCCCCCATCTGACCCACATGCAGCTAAAATCATTAGTGCAAACGCACTTAATAATAGCAACCATTTAAATTGTGTCTTTTTCATAGTATTTTCCCCCTCTGTATAATAGTAAAGGCAATCTACTTAAAATTATCAAATTTAGTATTATTATGTCAATTAGTTTATAGTAAATTCTGAATTTTATGTTTATGCACCCCTTTATAAACTTCATTGATATTCATCAGCAGTTTATTATTTAATTAACCTATTTTTATCTATAAAAAACCTTTAATTTCTAAGTTCAAGACTCTCCCCTTATGTATTAAAACTGTATATGAATGATGAAATCAAAAAACTGCATCCAATAGTGGATACAGTTTTTTACATATTTCTTCTATTGAATGACACCACAAGCAATTCTTGCCCCTGAATTACCTGCTGGATCTGTTTTATAATCATCTGCTGACTCATGAATAACGATGGAACTACCATCACTGTCTAACAAAGAATTTGGCTGATCTTTTTGTAGTGTTAGCCCTTCTGCTAAGAAGTTTAAATCGACATTGCCATCGTCACCAACCTCTAGATTTGGTAAATCCCCTAAATGATAACCATTGGGATTTAACTTACCATGCTCTTTCTTGGTCGGATTAAAGTGCGAACCAGCCGATTCAAATTTAGGGGGCTCACACTTCCCTACTTCATGAATATGAATTCCATGTGTACCTGGGGGTAGTCCTGTTAATGCCAGTGTCATCATAACACCATTATCTTCTTCCTGAAAATACGCATTCCCATAGCTTTCGTTATTTGCACCAATTACTTTTGCAGTAGCTGTTAAGGGGGATGACGCATTTACTTGTACTTTTTCTTCTTTCTTATCAAAGAAACCACAACCACCCACTAAAACTAATAAAGAAAGGCTAATTAAGCTTGTTTTTTTCATAAAAATACCTCCTCTTATTTCTGATGGTTTCCAAGTTAATCAATAGTTATGCACTTCTTATAAATTTTACCGAGGTTGTTACATGCACAAAAGGGACTTCTCTAATGAGAAATCCCTTCATTATTTAGTCTAAAATTTTTACGGTTACAGTTTTGACACCCCACTGAAGAGCCTGTCCCTCGGTAGGAATAAATACATCAATTTTATTTCCCTTAATAGCTCCACCCGTGTCAGCCGCAATCGCTTCACCATAGCCTTCAACCCATACCTTTGAACCAAGTGGAATGACACGAGGATCAACTGCAATTACCTTTAAGTTTGGATTGGATCGAATATCCGTTCCATTCGCTGTAATTCCTGAGCAACCTTCACAATATGCTGTATAGGCAGTAGCACGCATTGTTAACGTTCTTCCAGAACCATTTGATGGAGCACTCACAGGTTTTGTTTTTGCTGTTGTAGCAGCCTTAGGTGTAACTGCTTCGGATGTTTTAGGTTTCGGTTTAGCAGCCGAAGCTTTTATAGCTATTGATTCACCAGCAAAGATTAAATCTGTAGCAAGGTTATTCCATGCTTTTAGTTCATCTACTGTTATATCGTTTTTACGTGCGATTGAAAATAATGTGTCACCACCTTTTATGACATATTCATCTTCCAATGTTTTTTCTGTATTTGATGTATCCTTCACTAAATCTTGCTCTGGATAAAACCATAACGAGTCCATTTCTGTAAATTGTTGAAATTCTCCAACAGTTAAATTATAAATTTGAGGGAGTGCCCACAATATATTGCCGGAATTGTCTTTCGCAGAGGAAGGACTGGCATATAGGCTCAAACCAACGGTCAAAGTTACTGCTAAAGCTAAAGCTTTCTTCTTCATGTTTAGTAATACCTCCAATATTTTATTATTTTTTGCAAGTCTGCCGTTAGCACGCTAGAGTTAAATAATCTAGTATGCAATCAACAGTAAGCTCGCAAATTAATAACTCAGGGCTATCTGCCTGATATTAGGAATTATTACTATAAAAACGGAAAATTATACAATTTCGATTATTTTTTTAGCAAATTGTCCAATTAGATGGAAAATAATCATTGTTTAGACTAGTATTTTTTATATTAGATATTTACTATTTAAGGGCAATAGAAGAGATAAATATTGGAAATTAATCCAGAAGATAATCGTAAGTAACATACAAGGAATCTAAATAGTCTGCTGCCCTTCAATCTGGACAATTTATCTCAGCAGCCAGTCTCTACACATCTGTACAAGGTTAGTTATCTCAATCTAATAACCTCTAGACTGGAATGGAAAGGTCTTGTTTTATTGTGATTCGGGCGATATTGGTGGACGATGAGCCTTTAGCACTTGTCAGTATGAATAAACACTTGCAAGAATTTGATAGGATTGAGGTTATTGAAACTTTTACATCTGTAAAAGAACTCCTTATCGAGGGACCGAACTTAGACTTTCAAGTAGCATTTCTAGATATTGAAATGCCAAGTATGAATGGATTAGAGATTGCGGAATTATTAACATCGTGGAATCATAGCATCTATATTGTTTTTGTTACTGCTTATCGAGACTATGCTGTGCAAGCCTTCGAGCTACCATCAATTGATTACCTGTTAAAGCCTGCTTCAACATCTCGCTTAGCAACGACTATTTATAGAATTGAGGAACTACTTCACCCAAAAATAACGTCCTTACCAACATTATGTCATTCAGCACCGTTGTTAAAAATAAAATGCTTCGGAGAATTTGTTGTTTCCTATGAGGGAAAACCTCTTCATCGTATTTAAAACGAAAGAATTGTTTGCATTGCTGTTTTCACATCTTAATCCCCCTGTTTCTCGTGATACTATTATTGATAATTTTGGGGTTATACTGAATTTAATAAAGCAAGGGTTCAATAGCATATCACTCTTTCATATCTTCGCTCCTCTCTTTCAGCATATGGCTTTTTAGAGGTAATCGTATACGAACGGGAGTTATATTTTAACACTAGACAATATTGAATGTGATGCTATTGATTTAGAGATTATTTTGAATAAAAAAGAACAAATTGAAAAATTAGATATTAAAAGGGCTGAAGCACTTCTTCAAAATTATCGTGGGGAATTTATGGCAACGATGGCCTATCCATGGATAGCTAGCAAAGTTAATTTGATGAATAAATTATTTACTCAATTCCTGAAAGAACTCGCCCATTATTGTGAACAAATATAGGTTGTCAAAAATCTAGAACGAACGTTACTTATAGCTCTAGAGTTAAATCCGTATTCTGATCAAGCTGTCCAGGGATTAATCAAGCACTATTCTAATATTGGGAACCGTGCAGAGGCTATAAAGATTTATAACTCTTTTCAACATACTCAATTGTCTTGAATGCTTTGCCTATGCAGGAAACAACCAATCTTTTTCAAATCATTTCAGAACAAGAGTGACGAAAAAGAGCATGCTAGTGTAGAAAGCTAGCATGCTTTTACTCATGATTTAATAATCATTTGTCTCATATTCCTTACTACGCATAAACAGTTTCTTCCTGATTGTTTAGCTTTATACAGAGCATGATCTGCAATTTCTATCAATTGATTTGGGCTCTGTACATTCGGTGTAAAGGCAGTAATTCCGGCAGACATCGTAACGGGTCTACCACACGCAGTTTCCTGTAAGGCTTGTTTAACCCGCAAGCTTTCTGCTAGTTCTACCGCTTCATCTATACTCCTTGAAGGCAAAATAATCATAAACTCTTCTCCACCATATCTGAAGCACATACCTTGCTCCCCCATATTAAGCTGCATATGATGAGCAAAGGCTTTTAATACTTCATCCCCTACGGTATGACCATACGTATCGTTTATACTTTTAAAATCATCTAAATCAATTAGTATTACCGCATGCGGAACTTTATTAATAATTAATTCATGGAGAGTTTGATCCATTATTCTGCGATTCGGAATACCTGTTAATGAGTCAACATTTAATTGCTCCGTTAAATCAGTAATTTTACTTTCTGCGCAAATCATCATATTTTGTACGCTTCTTTTCAGTATCTTTGCTTCATAATACCAATCAGCAATTTGTTCCTTCTCCTGCCCGTTTTCCCCAGCTTCTATCATCGTTGAAAGTTCATTTAGGGGACGTACTATTTTTAAAACTAGCCATATAGCGAGCACTAATACTACAGCAATGACTAAAATAATCGGGACAATAACCTTTTTTAAAAACAGGCTAAAAGGAATAACCTTTTCATTTGTAGCCTCTTCCTTCAGCAAGCCCTCTAGATAGCCGTCCTTCATTGCCGAAGATTCCTTTACGTATGTATCTTGCATTACACGTTGATTTTCCATCAAAATTTCATTAAAACTTTGATAGCTACTCCAAATACTAACACTAGACGTCGCGAGTACAACCATTATTGTCATACTAACAATAAGAAATGATAACTTTAACTTGAATTTACCCACAATAGATCATTTCTCCCATTGAGATGATTTTTTCGTTAAATCTTATCTATGTTTTAACTTAAACTTTATTTAATATATCTATTTAATCATCATACGCCATACTTCTTAAAGAAAACTTAACAGCTGGGCATTTTTTACTTTAATGAGAAAAGCGCTTGAATTCAAAGAAAACATACATCTTAATTAGTTCTTTCTGTTCATTCTTAAAGTATTCTTTATAATTCTAAAGGTCTAACAAGGAGTTTAACCTTAAATAGCTTCAAGTAAGTTTGTGGTAGCTCTTTTTTTATGTTCCAGGGTACAATTCTTCTATAAGATTTATGGAATCAGGGTACATTATAAAGTAAAGAATGAGGGAAGGGTCGATAAAAATGTACAAGATATACATAGTAGAGGACGATAGCAATATAGCTTCACTGATTGTCGAACATTTATCGAAATATCAGTTTGAATGCCATGCAGTGCAACAATTTCAGCACATCATAGAAGAATTTAATGACATCCAACCACATTTAGTCATTATGGATATAAATCTCCCCATCTTTGATGGATATTATTGGTCACGTAAAATTCGTCAGCTTTCCATTTGTCCTATCATCATTGTCTCTGCTAGAGTCAACGATATCGATCAAGTATACGGTATCGAAAATGGTGCTGATGACTTTATTACTAAGCCATTTTCGCTAGATGTCTTTATGGCAAAGGTTAATGGTTTACTTCGGCGTACATATGGTGAGTATGCTTCCTTCGATACGTCTACCATTATAATAGCCAATACTACATTAAACCCAGACACTGTCCGTCTCCAAACAAATAGCCATGAAAGCCTGTTAACATTAAAAGAAATGCAGCTTAGTAAGCTATTATTCGAAGCCTACCCAAATGTTGTAGCTCGTCAAAAACTATTAAGTGCTATTTGGGATGATGAAACCTTTGTGGAAGAAAACACCTTATCTGTAAACATTGGTCGACTACGAAGAAAATTGGAAGCTATCCACTCACAGCTTGAAATTAAAACCATTCGTGGTCTAGGCTATCAACTTGTGGAGGAGAGAAAATGAAGCTGTTTTTTAAAGATCATGTGAGTATTATTATTCTTTATTGTATTAGCTTCCTTCTCTTACCTTGGATGATTCAAGCATTAGATGATTTAACATCGCATTATTTTTATTTTATTTTTCTCGTTAGCTTTCTGTTTATCCTTTGGTTTGTAGGCCGTTATTACCGAAGAAGACGACTATATACACACTTAGAAAAAGTTGATCTGTCAAAGGAAGACCTTCATCTATATGAGCCCCAAGCATCGATGGAACAAGCCTATAGTGAAAAACTAAGACAAATGCAATATCTATATTTAACGCAACAGCAACAATTAATAGAGCAAGCAGAGGAAAAGCACCTTGTATTATCACATTTTGCTCATCAAATGAAAACACCGTTATCTGTCATTCAATTAATTACACAATCAGCGTCCTTCAAAACTTCGAACGAATTACAGCAATGGCAAACAATCAGCAAGGAGTGTGATAAGCTGGCATTTACACTCAATCAGCTATTAACGTATGAGCGAAGTTCAAATTTAGTAGCTGATTTAAAAATTGAGCCTATTGTTTTAAAAGAGCTTGTAAAAGAAGTTATTAATGATTTGAAGGATTATTTTATTACAAAAGAAGTTTTCCCAAAATTAACGCTTACAGAAAATCAAATGATTTACTCCGATCGTAAATGGTTAAAGGTTGTCCTTTATCAAGTATTAAATAATGCTGTCAAATACAGTGAAGTAGAAAGCACTATTCATATTGATTATGACAACGACACTTTGCACATAGATAACCGTGGTGAGACAATCCCTACTAGCGAAATTGCACGTGTCTTTGATTTGTTTTATACAGGTAAAAAGGGACGAACAAATGGAGAAGCAACAGGCATAGGATTATTTTTAGTGAAAAAGGTTTTAACTATACTAAACCATCCGTTCACCTTACAATCCTCACATGATCACACTACGTTTTCCATCAATTTCTCAAGCAGTCTTATAAAATGAATATGACAACTTTGTCATATTCCCGTCATCAAGCGAAATGGGTTATTGATCGCTCCTTTTTTATACTAAAGCTATCAAATCAATTTAAAGGAGTTGTTCCAAGTTGGGAAACATCATTCTTCAAGTGACCAATTTGCAAAAAGAATATATCGGAGAGATTACCTACAAGGCATTAAACGGTATTGATTTCCAGTTACAACAGCAGGAGTTCGTAGCCGTCATGGGGCCCTCCGGAAGTGGCAAAACGACATTTTTAAATAGTGTATCTACCATTGATCGCCCCACTGCTGGAGATATTGTTATTAATAATAGAAATCCTTATGTTTTAAATGATGAGGAACTTGCAAAATTTAGACGTTCTGAATTAGGCTTTGTTTTTCAGGATTTTAATCTTGTTCATACTTTAACGGTAAAGGAAAATATTTTATTACCGCTGACATTAGATAGCTTACCTAGCGCCAAAATGCGTCACCGTTTAAAGCATGTAGCGCAATTTCTTGGAATTGAGGAGCTATTATCGAAACGCATTTATGAAATTTCAGGTGGGCAAAAGCAACGAGTAGCTATTGCTCGTGCTGTTATCCATAAACCGAGCTTATTGTTAGCAGATGAGCCTACAGGTAATTTGGATTCAAAGGCTGTCAACGATGTGATGGATTTATTCACCTCCATCAATCAAGAACTACAAACTGCCATTCTTATGGTCACACATGATCCTTACGTAGCAAGCTTTGCTAATCGTATTATATTTATCAAGGATGGCAAATTATATAATGAAATACATCGAGGCAACAATCGTAAGCAGTTTTATCAAGAAATTATGGACACTCTTGCTTTCTTAGGTGGGGGTCAACATGACCTTTAACCATATTGTTATCCAAAACATTATACGAGATAAATGGACATATGTATCTTATTTTCTGAGCAGTATGTTTTCCATCATTATATTCTTTTTATTTTCTGTAATTGTCTTTCATCCCAGCTTAAAAGACCTAGATCCCGACTCAACACTTGGCATTTCATTAATGCTTGCCAGTATGCTTGTTTATTTATTTTCATTTATTTATATTACTTATTCAATCATGGCATTTTTACGCAAAAAGACAAAGACTCTTGGCATTTTCATGATTACAGGGGCTTCCATGAAACAAGTACGAAAGCTAATATTCCGTGAAAACCTATTCATTGGAATAATGGCGATTATAGCAGCAATCGTTCTTGGTCTTGTCATGACCCCCCTGTTCTTAATGGCGGCTAAAGTAGTGTTAAAAGCAGAAACATTTAGTATGTATATTCCTCTACAAGCAATTGGTTTAACGATAGGTTTGTTTTTAATCTTATTTATGATAATTTCTAAAGTCGTCACTAAATTTATTAATAAAGAAGCCTCCATACAGCTATTAAAAAGTGATACTGTGATTGAAAAATCGATTCGACCACATTATATTTTATTAGCTGCTAGCATTATGATGACCTCACTTTTAGCTTATTTACTAAAGATTGAGCATGCTATTGTAGCGTCTTTAGGTGCTCTCTATTATTTATTATTTTTTGCTAGCATACTTTGTACGATTTATTTAATCATTGCTCAAGGCTTACGTCTATTTTTGAAAATATTTGAGAAATCCCCTGTTTATCTTCGCAAAACAAATATGCTTTTAGCGTCAAATTTAAATGCAAAAATGAAATCTCATGCAAATATGCTATTTCTAATTACCATTTTGTTAAGTGGCGTATTTTTATGTACAAGCATTTTGTTTAGCTCATATTATAATGTTCAAAAAGATAGTGAAGGAAATTATCCGTATAGCTTTCAATATATTACGGATCCAAAAGCTAATGACAACATAATAAAGGAAGATTTAGACTATCTTGAAAAGAAGCTAGCAACAGTAAAAGCTAACAAGTATTTTATTGAATTTAAATCAGATGAGAATCGACGCCTTGGCTATATGTCATTATCTGATTACAACCTGCTACAGCAAAAGGAAATTAGCCTGAATAAAAATGAATTTATTGCTGTCGCTGGGAATCATGGTATAGCTCCGATAACCAACAATGCTAGTGACCGTTATATAAAAACATTCAAACTAGCTGAAATGAACGAAAAGAACCTACTATCTACAGGGTTTCAGGAAACATACTTCATTGTGCCAGATTCTATTTATCAGTCGATTGACTACCCTGTTTATAAAACCTATATCTATGAATTAGATAATTGGACAGCACATACAGAATTGGCAAATACCATTACCGAGGACATACCATCCTTACCTGGTGAACGTTACGTTACATCCAAAATCGAATTATATGATACAGAAATGTTTGTAAAAAGCGTTATGTTCTTCATTGGCTCTATGTTAAGTTTAATTTTCTTAAGTGCAGCCATGAGTATACTTTACTTCTATTTACAGACAACATTATTACAGGAAAAAGAAAAATATATGGGCATTCGTAAGCTGGGGCTGTCTAAGAAAGAATTAGCCTCCGTTATTGCAAAGGAACTGGGCATTCTTATATTTGTTCCGTTCACTATAGCAATTTCTCTATTACTCACTACTTTATTAGCTATGCGTACAATGGTCTCTACAGCATTTTTACAGGTTTCCATTGCCAGTTCTTGTTGTTTCTTTGTGCTATTCCTCATCAGTTATTTATGGATACGACAAAGCTATTTCAAACGTCTAGTGAACTAAAAAAATCGCACTCCTTGGGGGTGCGATTTTTCAATAATAAAAGACTTTTTACCAAATAATTGGCTTTGCCACCATTAACCATAACATAATAAGCAGTAGCAAAATGTACATCCACGCCTTGCGCTGTAATAGTGCAACAAATTGTTGCTGATTATAAGCTTGTGTATTAAAAGTACGTAATGTTGGCTTAAACGCTCTGGCTAAAAAGATAATAGATGCAAACATCACAAGGAAAGTGAGAACAATCCACGAAGTACTCCAATGATAACCCGCATGCCACATTAATAAAATACCTGATCCTACAAGTACATGTCCTGAATGTTTGACAATGGCAATAGCCCCTTTAAAAGATTCTATATATGGTGGCATTTCACCACTTGAAGCTGTACGCATTTTTTTTACAATCGTTAGTACAACGAACAATGGCCCAATCGAAAGAACGGCACTTAAAATATGTATATAAAGAAGAAGCGTATAAATGGAAAACATGATGTATACTCCCCCTTTCATCAGTCCCCTACATTATAGCATTCAACCTCTGTCTGCTTATTCAGTAATTGTGAATCCTTTGTAAACACAAATTGAATCATTGTTAAATTGTTTGAAAACCTCACAAAGAGGGTATCGTTTATAGTAACATGCACTTAAAGAACAAAAGGAGTGATTTTTATAGGAATTCATCAATTTTTTACAAGCCTCAATGATTTAGAACGAATTATTCGGTGCCCTGGGCGATTCAAATTTGAAGAACATAACGTGGCAGCACATTCTTGGAAAGTATCACAATATGCAATGTTTTTTGCGACATTAGAAGAAATGAATGGAGCAAAGATTGATTGGAAATCTTTATATGAAAAAACAATTAATCATGACTTTGCTGAAGTTTTTATTGGCGACATTAAAACTCCAGTAAAACACGCTAGTCCCGAGCTAAAACAAATGCTAGCACATGTGGAAGAGAAAATGATGGAAAAGTTTATTAGCAATGAGATTCCAGAAGAATTTCAAGGCATTTTCTTTGAGCGCATGAGAGAAGGCAAGGATAGTACGATAGAAGGGCGTCTACTTGAATTTGCAGATAAACTGGACCAATTTTACGAAGCTTTTGCAGAATTAAAGCGTGGCAATACTGACAAAGAATTCGTCTATATGTATCAAAATGCTTTATCGAAGCTTTTAGCCATTCCACTTGAGGCAACTGTCCAATATTTCCGCACTGAAATATTAAAAGACGCCGTACAGGAAAAAACTCATATTGATATACAAGCATTAACAAATGAAGTACTAACAGCCAAATAGTCAGGTGCATGTACAAGTTTTCCGAATGAAAAGTTCAGGAAGGCTTTTTTTATTTCCTCTAAAAAAATCGTATAATGAAAGGTGATTGAATGGAGGGAGAGTTTTGTCAGAAGAATGCCCAATTATAGAAGATTTATTACCGTTATATAAGAAACAAATGCTCCAAGCATCCACATTAATATATGTAGAGCAGCATTTGGCAAAATGTCCGCACTGTCAGCAGCTCTTTAGCTCAGTACAAATTCAAAAAGAGTACATACCCATGAAAAAAACATTATCTTTTTTCCATATTATATTTATTGTACTTTCATTCATGTTTGCTATTAACTCATCGTTACTTGGAAACCAAATGGGCTTTGTCATTTCATATGCCATTTTCGGTTGTCTGTCTTACCTTTTTTATAAAAACATTTGGATTGTTTTTATCATTAGCTCTGTACCTGTATTGGTATGGGCGATTATCGACAACCTTACGAATGAGCTCTATATTACCGCCTACTCTTTGACAGAATTTGGGGCACTTGTGATGGGAGCAAGTTATATCGCTCTCCTCCATACGATTTTTGCCTTAGTGGGTGCGGCCTTTGCCATTTTATTACGCAAAATTTTTAGAATAAAAAAGCGCCTAAACTCAAACTAACGTTTAGACGCTTTACACTTCCCTATGCCTTTTTTACAAATTCAGACTTCAGCTTCATAGCGCCAAAGCCATCAATTTTACAGTCAATATTATGATCCCCTTCTACAAGGCGAATACTTTTTACCTTTGTCCCTATTTTTAAAGTAGATGAACTTCCCTTTACCTTTAGGTCCTTAATAACCGTAACTGAATCACCATCAGCTAACAAATTACCATTTGCATCTTTGACAATAAGTGTATCTGATTCGGGTTCCGTTGCGTCCATGCTCCACTCATTCGCACATTCTGGACATACATAATTTGTTCCATCCTCATATGTGTATTCAGAATTACATTTCGGACAATTTGGATAAGCTGCCATTCCTGCTTCCTCCCTTTACTTTTTTGCTAGATAAATCCTCTATATGCTCCTATCTTTACACAGTCGTCCATAATAAGCAAAGGTTGTTCGTATTTTTTGTTCGTATTTGTGAAAATAATATGAAGCCCAGTACCTTTCTAAATACATTTGCCGTTACGTATTGCATGATTTGGGACACCCGCCCATTGACTTATTTCAAGCAATCATCTTACTTGCATGTTTGTCGATCATGCTTTATTATATCCATAAAGGCTGCATTGTTCGTATAATATTAAGTTTTAACCTTTAAGCTGTAAAAGGGAGTTTTATTATTGGAGTTGGAATGACGGGCCTCACACTACGGTGCATGAGGATAAGCAGGAAAACTTCTGCGAACACCCACTTTGAGGAGTGGTGGTTTAAAACTTTCTATAATAACTACGGCATACGCGGCTTTTTATATTACATTTACCTTTACAGTACCTTAGCCAATATGGTTAAGGTACTTTTTTCATTCCAAAATAGCCAAGGGGTTAAACTTATTTGCAATTAATAATAAATAAACATAATCAACTATTTACCTCCGCAAAATATACCCAATCTTTCATGGACCTTTCAACTTCCCCTTTTTATCAACAGGCTTACTAACATTTGTGGAAGATTTATTTTATACAAAAAAGCTAACCTTCTCTATTAGGAAAATCAGCTAATTCCATTTATATCGCATATTTATTGATTAATAAGAGATCCATGATTTTGTTCAAATTCTTCTCTTGTCATTCCATAACAAATACCATCGAAATAATCGCCTTTCGTGAAAATGATTTTTCTAAGTTGCCCCTCTTTCATGAAACCTAATTTTTCATGTAGACACATTGATGGTTCATTGAAAGAGTAAACCGTTGTATTTACTTTTTGATAAGCGCGCTCCGAAAAGAAGAATCGAAGAACCATGAGAATCATCTCTTTTGCATACCCTTTACCTCTGTAAGGCTCGAATACAGCTAAATAATAATCAAAGATACCATTTTTCAAATCACAATCAAAAGTTTCAATCATACCAACAATATTATTGTTTCTATCTACTGCAACAAAACGGAATTCATCATCATCTTCAGATAATTGTTCTTCTACCCATTCTGTCATTTTATCAGTTGAGCGAGGAAAATGAATCGAATCCATATTTCTAAGAATTTCATCATCTAAAAAATCAAATATAATGATATCTTCTGGTTGTATCGCTCGTAATGTAAGATTTTTCCCTGTCCAATAACTAACTGTCATTTTTCTTATCCTCCAAAAAAAGTGGTAATACCAATAATTGGTTATATTAACCATATATTTATTACGTTTTAAATTTTATATAGTTTCAAGTAAAACTTATCTCTTTTGTTATTTCTCATTTACATAAGTACGATTCATTGAAGGGTTATAACTAGCGATTGATGATTATATTCATTCTTATAATTACTATCGGTGTCAAGGACGATTAAACGGCTTGAGTCCTTTAGAATTCAGGACACAAGCCGTTTAATACATTTTTTATTATTACCACTGTCTACTTGACGGGGTGCAGTTCACATTGAGCGCCTGGCTTTATTTTTATTTCCGAATACAGCTTGCTTAATTCTACTTTAATAAAACATGTGATTTCTTATAAACTTAAAAGCTTAAAAGCTACTTAATTCTGATTTTAAACTTTGAACGAACTCGTTAATTTGTTCCCTTTTTACTATTATACAAAATGCAGGACCACATTCTCTTGGACCAAGATTATTCTTATCATTGGCGTCTAATACAAAAATTAATTTGTAACGAGTCTCAGATTCTATCCTCTCATTGTCAGGTATTTGTAAAAAACCATATTGAGGATAATAATATTTACCGTAGTGAGGAATATGATAGATACATAATCCAGGATCGTGTGGCTCCAACATACTTAGGTGTGAACTATCAAGATGTTTTATATCATCTAATAATTTTATGAAGTCATCCTTTAAACATGTAATTTCTTTATGCAACCTAGGAAAATTATCACCTGATCTGAAATTTATGGAGAATTTCACACTTGAATCATTTACTAATTTTAAGATTATTTCAACTTCACAATTGGGATCATTTGAGTAATCTTTTAATATAACCATAATTAATTCTCCTTTTTTATTAACCTTTTAAATTAATATTAATTCCATCGGTCCATATTCTACTATACTACGGAATGTTAGCATAACTTTTGAACTGAAAATTGTCAGGAGTTAAATTTTACAAAAGTATTATCACTCATAATCTCCTACATATTTCCAATTACTCTTGAACCACTTTAACTTTTTATGATCTTCAAAATAAACAGTATCAATAACATCAGTATCTTTCTTAAGTAATACAGCAACTTGGTTGCCTCCTGTGTCAATCCAAGCAACACGTTCTCCGCTTAATACATCGACATATTTAGTACCATTAGTCAAAGCATCATCTATCATTTTTCCAGTAATACCGCGATCTACCGCTTGATCAGAAGCATGGCTTCTTAATTTAAGTACTCGTTTCGAAGAAGTCTTTACAATATATGAAACTCCTTGCCTAATTACAAGGCCGGCTAATAATGGAATGACAGGTAATGCATGTGGTTGTACTTCGGATTCGAAATCAGCCCTAGGACCATTTAAGTCATCTATAGAAGTATTTACATCTGTATTTATTTCTTGATTATCAATTTGTGACTCATTTTCTACTTCGATAATATTGGGTTCTTGATTTAAAGAATCTTCTAATTCTACTGCTTGTGATTCACTTGCAAAAGCCAAACTTGGAGAAATTATACTGAATGCTAGTGCAAAACAAATTAATGCTACAAAACCTTTAAAAAAATTTAATTTCGACATTTTTTTGTCCTCCATTTATTACATTTTGAAAAAAACGTTATAACATTTTCACTTTCCCTCGAGTTATTATCATCCTATCATTGGAAACTTTTTCATTTCAATTGTTGATTCACGCCATTTTCCGGCGTGGAATTTACATTAAATTTACATTAAGCGCCACATAACGCCATCAAGAACGCCATATTTTGGCGGTTCTTATAAAATAAAGTGATACTAAAGTTACATTATCAACATTTATAAAACCTATTGTTTGACCTTAATTACATTGTAGTATTTATTCACTTTGTAATCATAAATTAACAATTTGTACTTAAGTATCTGTTGACAGTAAATTGACTTTCAGATATACAAAAAAAAACAATACCAATTATGGTAACGGGCATGTGCTGTTAAGCACTACGTTGTAAATGATAATTTCTAATCCTTTTAAATCTCCATTTGTCAGCGTGCCAGCGTCAAACTTATCTAGCCAAATCTTATCAATCCTTTATCAACTGATTGTTGAATATCAACCTTTACAGTACCTTAGCCAATATGGTTAAGGTACTTTTTTATTTATAAAAAATACCTTACAGCACCTTCTATATCTCCAATTTGATATATCCTATTTCTAATAAATTCCTCAAACGCACGTGCTCATGTAATGTTTTGAAATCCTAGTTATAAAAAGTACATACAACCTTCTCATATTTTGTATAATTCCCTTTCATTTTGCGCATATATGGAGTAACAAGGGAGGTAATGATATTGAAAAAGTTAATGTATGTAATGGTATTTGCTTCAATTCTAATAACAGCTTGCGGAAAGAGTGACAATCCAAAGGAGGTAGCAGTAGATCAAAACACTTCTGTTGAAGATATTGTCGGAGCAATTGTTAAAAATAAGTTTACGGTTGAAGAGTCCAAAGGTGTTGTCACCATATCCATACAGGATACAGATGTGACAGAGGGATCGAAAAGTCAAATGCTGAAGGACTCCACTAAAATTTTTGCTGATTTGTCGAAGCTGAAAGATGTAAAAACACCTGCTGTTACTTGGTATGCTCCACTTACCCAACCAGATGGAGATAAAACCATGACAGAAGTATTGAATATTTATTTTAGTGAAGAGGATTATCATAAAGTAGATTGGGCCAATTATTTACAAGTTGATATCGAGTCAACTGCTACAAATTATCATGAAAGTGAAGCTTTAGAGGATTAATTTTATTAAAAGGACAGATACCCCTCCATGTATGGAGGGGTATCTTTTTGCTCATTTTACATACATTCTCAGCCCCTCTGTTAAAAGAGGTCGTTTTATTTTATAGTGGGTTGCTTGCCAAATTCCTTTGCCATCCTGCAAAATTAATAACTGAGGTGATTCGTGTTTTACCTGTAAATCACGTTCTATAGCGTTGGAAACATCACGTTCCTTTTGGATAATGACCAGATATTTAGGGAGTTCTGTCGCTAAGGCTTTGAACTCTTTTAAAGCTGAAATACTGCTTATACATGTCAGACTAAATTTTAAGACAAGACAGGGCTTTTTGTGAGACTGTTCTAACACTTCTCCCCAACTAACCAAAGTTTTAATTCGTTGCATATATGAATACCTCCCTTGCAATTATATACTACACAGGGTATTTGTTGTAACAAAAAAACACACGAGGCTACCTTTATAGCTCGTGCATTTCTTCCTCTACTTAAATGCCTTCTGTATTCATTAATACAAGGCGCCAGCCATCAGGATCCTCAATGGTAATACCCTTCTGCATCCAATATGGATTTTCAGGCTCTACTTCAGGGTACCCCATTTGTGATAAGCGTTTAGCAATACTACGGATTGTTTCTTGATTTGGAATATAGAGTACTAAAAGATTGTCCTTACTTGGAGCAGGACAAGGGCTCCCTTCAACATGTTCTGTAAATTCCAAGTGATAGTGTACATTTGGAAGACCAATCATTATTCCATCATAGCCACGATGACCTGAAAAAGAACCAATTTTTTTTAGTCCAATGCCCTCACAATAAAACCGTTCAATTTCTTTTAATTGATCAGTTGGCCTTGCTACTCTGACCTGTGCAACTGCTAGTTCATTCGTCCATTGTTGTTCCATCAGAAACTCTCCCTTTTTAAACGAGTATAGAATGGTACAATCACGTTGAAAACAGTCCTAAGTCTGAATTATTGTGCTAACGCTATATGAAACGAAGCCGCAGTCTTTGCTTTTACTTCCTCTAAAGTAACGCCCTCTGCTAATTCGATAAGCTGCATCCCTTCTTTAGTAAAATCAAATACAGCTAAGTCTGTAATTAACCGGTGGACAACACCTTTACCTGTTAATGGGAGATCACATTGTTTTTTAATTTTGGATTCACCATTTTTATTAACATGCTCCATAACGACGATGACTCTCTTTGCTCCTACCACCAGGTCCATGGCGCCCCCCATTCCTTTGACCATTTTCCCTGGAATCATCCAATTTGCCAGATCTCCAGTCTCTGATACTTCCATACCACCTAAAATAGCAAGGTCAATATGGCCACCACGAATCATAGCAAATGATTCTGCACTATCAAAAAAGGAAGCCCCCGGCATAGCTGTTACTGTTTCTTTCCCAGCATTAATTAAATCGGGATCAACGTCATCTTTAACTGGATAGGGACCGATACCAAGTAATCCGTTCTCTGATTGTAAAAGCACTTCATAATCGGCTGGAATAGCATTGGCAACTAAAGTTGGAATACCAATACCTAAATTTACATTCATGCCATTTTGGATTTCTTTCACTGCTCTATTTACGATTCTTTGTCTTGTATCAGCCATCACTCTTCCCCCTTTTTCACTGTCAGACGCTCAATACGCTTCTCATAATTTTCACCCAATAAAACACGCTGAACGAAAACTCCTGGTGTATGAATATGATCAGGGTCTAACTCGCCAACTTCTACAATTTCTTCCACCTCAGCAATGGTAATTTTACCTGCCATCGCAGCTAGCGGATTGAAGTTACGTGATGTTTTTCTGTACACTAAATTTCCTAGCTTATCTGCCTTCCATGCTTTAACTAGAGCAAAATCAGCAGCAATTCCTTCTTCTAAAATATAGTCTTTCCCATCAAAAACCTTTACTTCTTTGCCTTCAGCAATTGGCGTACCAACTCCAGTAGCTGTATAAAATCCTGGAATCCCCGCTCCTCCTGCACGTAGGCGCTCAGCAAGCGTTCCTTGAGGTGTTAACTCTACCTCTAGCTCCCCACTTAAAAATTGTTGTTCAAAAATTTTATTTTCGCCTACATAAGAGGCAACCATTTTTTTTATTTGCTTATTCGCTAATAGTAAGCCTAAACCCCAATCATCTACACCACAGTTATTACTAACTACCGTTAAATCCTTTGTACCCTTTTGTACTAAAGCCGCAATAGACTTTTCTGGTATACCACATAGACCAAAGCCTCCTACTGCTAACATATCCCCATCCTTAATATCAGCAACCGCTTCTTCAAATGAACGCCATACTTTCCCATCCTTCATCTCGAAACCTCCTAAAATTGCTCGTTTATTAAGGAAAATTCTACCTCATTAACATTTTACAAGTAAAGGAATTAATTAGAATACCACTTATTCCAAAATAGAATAAATCTCCCCACCTCTTACTTACGCATCGTGTTCAGTAACTGTTTTAAGGCATACGATTGATATGTATTTTTTTTGGTGATAATACCCAAACGCCAGGGCATATCAAAATTAGCTAAAGGAATCATTTTGACATTTTTATTTGTTTGCTTAGCAGCGATAGAATATGGCAGTAATGTTATCCCTAAATTTGATGATACCAATTCAACTATCAAATCCCACTGTGAACTTTTATAGCCTACATGTGGTGAAAATCCAACACTTTCACATGACTTAATAACATAATCATGTAAAGCGAACTCCTCAGCAAAGATAATAAAGGTTTCATTTTTTAAGTCTTGCAATTGTATTTCTTTAAATTGAGCTAATGGGTGTAATTCATTTATAAATACATAAAATTGATCTTCTACAAATGGCTGCACCGAAAACTTTCTTTCATCCGTCGGTAATACGACAATACCCATATCCACATTACCGTTTTCTACTAACGTACCCACTGTTTTTGCGCCTCGTTCAACAAGCTCCAAATGCACATCAGGATATTGCTGATGAAATTCTCTAGCTATTTTCGGAAAAAATAATGTCCCAATTAAAGGTGGAATCCCTAGCTTAATTGAACCTGTCTTTATATTTAATAAATCATCTAGTAAAATGTGCAAGTCTTGAACGGAAAGCATGATCTTTTGCCCCTGTTTAAAGACAATACTCCCTGCATCTGTTAGCTCGACATTGCGAGTAGATCTATTTAATAATTCTACATGTAATGTATCTTCTAATTTTTTTATGCTTTTACTTAATGATGGCTGAGATACAAAGGATTCATTCGCAGCCTTCGTAAAGCTACCATGCTCGACAACTGACATAAATGCTTTTAAATCTCGTAATTCCATAAACATCTTCCCCATTTATTCTTTTTGATGAAAGACTTAGCAAAATTCTCTTATAGTAATTAATTCTTCTTCATCTATGGTAATCCTTCTACAAAAATTAAGTGCACTGAACCTACAACTGTAGTCGAGAGGATATTCCTTTATTCCCCAAAGACCTCTTCAACAAAAAATACACCACGTATCATTAGATTTCACATCTAAATATAGTGGTGTATTTACTATTAGTGGGCCTTTTCCAATGCTAATTTAATGCCGAAACCAATTAATACAGCACCCGTCAATCCTTCGATTACTGCCTTAGTAGTTGGCCTTTTCATAAATGCACTAATGCGATCTAACAGATAGACATAAAATACAAACCAAAGCATCGTTAAAGCTGTATAGATTAATCCCATGATTAAAAATGGTAGAAATGTTCCACCCGTTCCATCCACAAATTGAGGAAGAAATGTTAGGAAAAATACAGCAACCTTCGGATTCGTGACATTCGTGAGGAACCCCTGCTTAAAGCATGATTGATGCGAGTATTTATGATCCATATTAGCTTCATTCTGCACTTCGGTTGATTGTGCGCGAATTGTCCGTAAGGTCCATAATGTTTTAATACCTAAATAACATAAGTAAACTGCACCAATATACTTTAATGCGGCAAATACATAAGCTGATTTCACAATGATAGCGGATAGCCCAATGACAGCTGCGCATGTATGAATCAATAAACCACCACAGGACCCTAAAATAGTCTGCAAGCCTCCTTTCCTACTTACAGTCAAGGTATTCTTTGTCGCTATGGCTGTATCTGGACCAGGTAAAATTATAAGTAAAATGCACATAACTAAGAAAACAGAGATGTTCACCATTTCTCTCCCTCACTTTTTGTCAGAAAATTATAAAAATAATTGTAGCATATGTACTTCCTTACAGAAAGATACTAATTTTTATTTTGACTTGACATATAACCAATAGGTGTTATATATTCGTAACACCTATTGGTTTCATTTTATCTATAAAGGAGATTTACACATGAGCGGAAAATTACCCGATATTGTTAAAACAATTACACTTAATGCACCTATAGAAAAGGTGTGGGACACTGTAGCAACTGCAGAAAAAATTGCTTCTTGGTTTATGCCCAATAATTTTCAACCTATTGAGGGACATGAATTTACGATTCAATCACCGTTTGGTCCTTCACCTTGTAAAGTTGAACGTGTAGATGCGCCACATTTTCTAAGATTTGCTTGGGATGAGGATGGTTGGTTCGTTACTTTTGAGCTAAAAGAAGTCGGAGAACAAACAGAATTTACTTTAACACATGGTGGCTGGAAGGAAGCTTCACATATTATTCCAAAAGCTAACGCTGCTACTGAGGCCATTCGCACAAAAATGGATGGCGGTTGGACAATGATTATCCATCATAAATTAAAAGAAGTTGCAGAAGCCTAATGATTCAAGAAGCAGTGAAATATGATGTTTTTCAAGCAATTGCAGATCCTACAAGAAGAAATGTTTTAAAGCTACTTGCATCTAATGATAGACCTATCTCTAATATTTCAGAGCATTTTGCAATTAGTCGAACAGCTGTCGTAAAGCACTTAAAAATATTAGAACAGGCAGAGCTTGTTTCTGCTCAAAAAAAGGGCCGCGAAAAGATATACACGTTGCATAGTGAGCGTTTAAAAGAAATTGAGGATTGGCTCCAATACTTTCATTTGTTTTGGGACAATAAATTGGCTCAGCTACAAAGTCTGGTGGAAGACAATTAAAAAATGGAGCTGTCTAATTGGGACAGCTCCACCTTTAAAAGAGGTAGAATAATCCTCCATTAATAATGTCAATTTTAATTTTAGATTCGTATTGCTCCTCTAATGCTTTTCTTTCAATTTCATAACATTCGGGTTTATCCTCTACATCCTCATAAAAATAATCCAATACTCGTTGATCACGTTGCCATCTTTTTTGCGCTTCAATGGCCCACGAGTGATCATCCTTTTCAATAATGGAATCCACCGCTGCATTTAATCTTTCAAGTGCACGTGCTGGTTTAATAATATATTGCACATGAAAAACGTTCTCTGCTGGTTCGGTGTCAAAATCTGAGGCATAAATCGTTTCATGAAAATCCTCCTTGATAACACCCGTTAACAAGTTAATACCAAATGAGTACATCATTTCTTTTGTCCGATCACAGCAATAGGAGACTTTAAAGTTAACACCTAGCCATGGTGTTAGGATAACCTGCCCCATTCCATGATCAACTTTTTCAAATAATTGAACATAGGCACCTAGTTCTCCTGTCGCATGAAAAAGCTGATTTAACCGTGGTGAGCCATAATGAATAACCTCACCAAATAAGTTACCAGCCATAGCTGTCTGATCTGTAATAAAGGTCACCTGAGCAGGGTTTGGCTCACTATTAGTGGCCTCTATATATTGCCAATAAAATGGTCTATTCATAATTCTTTTATCAATATCTACCGTCAACTGCACGGTCAAAGAATGTTCCTCTTCCCCTAAAATAGGGCAGTCATTTTCGGAGAAAAATCCCTTTAAATACTCATGAACTTGCTGCGGATACATAGTTTCCCTCCTTACCTCACACTGATTTTTTTAAGTTTGTTAAAATGGCATCTAAATCACCAACCACTTTTTCAAACACATCGATTTTGGTATGAAGTAATTCCAAGATTTTTTCTTCAATGGTATCTTCAATAGCAAGATTATATATGTGAACATCATGCTCCTGTCCCAAACGATGGACACGACCAATTCGTTGCTCTAGCTTCATAGGATTCCATGGTAAATCATAATTGATGACATGATGACAAAATTGGAGATTTATCCCCTCCCCACCAGCCTCTGTGGCAATGAGTACTTGTGCTCTTTCTTTAAATAAATGCTTCATATAATCTCGTTTACTTTTATTAAATTTACCGTTAAACAGCACACTCGAAATTCCTTTAGAATGTAAATACCATTGTAAGTAGATTTGAGTTGCACGATACTCTGTAAAAATAATAACCTTATCCTTCGCCTGTTCAATAATCTCAATTGTTTTTTCTGCTTTAGAATTCACTTCTAAGGCCATTAATTTGGCTAAAATGTCTTCCATTTCTTGTGATTGTCCATGCTCCTTCAGCATATTTGTTATTGTTAATGCTGTAGCTTCCTTGCTACTGCACATTTCCTTCTGCAACGTAATTAACGCAAAAGATCCTTTGTTTTCAAGTGAGCCAAGGAGATCATAAACGGCTCTTTCTTCTTCCGTAAATGTAATCGGTACAATTTGAACGCAACGATTGGTCCATTCAATACCTGTATCTTCTCTTCGATTTCTCACCATCACCTGGTTGACCAATTCTTTCAAATAATCATCATGCTCTAGATGATGCTTACTGGCTGAAAAGGCTGATTGGAAGGTATCGTAGCTTCCTAAATGTCCTGGTTTTAATAAGGAAATTAAATAATATAATTCGAAAACATCATTTTGTATAGGAGTAGCAGTTAATAATAAGCAAAACTTTTTCTTTAATCCTTGGACGAACTCATAAATTTGTGTTTTATTATTTTTTAATTTATGGGCCTCATCAATAATAATCATATCGTAATCCTGCTCATAAATACGTTCCCTATGAGGGCTTTTTTTCGCTGTATCCATACTCATGATTATGACGTCATAGCGCTCTATTGGACAATTTTTTTTATAAGCGATAGCAGGTATATGAAATTTTAAGTTTAACTCTTCAATCCATTGATTAATCAGAGAAGCCGGCGCTAATATTAACGCTTTTTTTACAAGACCCCTTAAAAGATACTCCTTTAAAATCAAACCAGCTTCAATGGTTTTACCTAAACCTACTTCATCTGCTAAAATGGCTTTTCCATTCATGCGCTGAATGACTGTTTCAGCTGCTTCTAGCTGATGTGCAAGAGGTTTTAAATTAGGTAAATACTTTGTAGCTTGTAATCCTGTGAAATCAGGGATTAATCTCATTTTTACAATATCATAGTTCATCTTATATAATGACCAGCTCTGCCATTGTTCAAGATCATTGACGCGATTGATAAAACCTTCTACCCATTCTGACGACCTCTCTATTTTCATGATCATCACCCCACCATGTCAGTATTTCTTCTTATGTTGTCCAAAAAGGAGAAAGCTATGTTCGTTTTATACAAAAAACACCCAATGAATGTAATTATTTCATCGAGTGTTTGTTAATTCATATGTTTACGGAAAATGCTCGGTGATAAACCTGTCACTTTTTTAAATACACGACTAAAATAAAAATAATCTGTGTAACCTACTCGCTTAGCTATTTCCTTTATAGATAAATCAGGCGACCTTAATAGCATTTTCGATTTTTGAATACGTAAATCGGTTAAATAAACATGTGGACTGACACCCATTCTTTTTTCAAACACATAGCTCAATTTTCTACGGTCCCAATTACATTCATTCGCTATATCGCTCACAGTAATATTCTTTGTAAAGTTTTCTTGTATATACGTCAAGATGGATGCTATGTGATAGTCTTTCAACTTCATCAATACAATCATTTCCTCTCATATATTTAAAAAGAGAGCTTTGGATTGAATAAGTGATAAATGACTGCCCTTATGACTCATTTCAACTAATTGCTGCACCATGTTCATCCATTTCATGTGCTCTCCTACCTGTATAACAAAATGACTATTATAAAGCGGAAATTTTACATGTCCATCAAATAGTTGGAAGTAAATCACTACATATTCTAATTTGGTATCCCTTACGGCCATGTTTTGAATGGGAAAATCGGGACCAACATGGAGGATCCTTCCTTTTTTTAAGCGATAATTAGTACCTTCTATTTTTATGTCACCTATACCTTTGACTGGGAAGATTAGTCTAGCGACATTTTCCACTGTCCTGTTAGTAACCGTCTCAGAAGAAATATGGTCAGTAGTGACAGACAGACATGTTAAAGGTGCCATTGAATAAAATTCTAACATTTCTTCTATGCCTACTATCTCCATTCCCTTATCATGCTCTTAAAACAATACGAAAGGAACACCTAAAATACATCGAGTGCTCCTAAGATTAATTATTTTAAGCTTTCCTGTAATAGCTTGCGATTACGTTGTTTAAAAATATCATTATGGGAAGAGACAATACCGCCATCAGAAGCATCGGGCTGAATATATTTTTTCGCACTATTCACTGCGTGCAATGCATCATGAAAAGCTGCTGCAATTAAATGGATTTTGCCATCATGGTGCAAAATATCTCCTGCCGCATAAAGTCCCGGAATAGAGGATTCACTATTTATAGTACCAGCAATGAAATAATCGTTTTTACGTTCAATTGCTAATGGACTATTATCTAATAGTTCCTTATCGCGTACATAGCCATGACTGATAACAACTTCATCGATAGGAATTTCCGTTATAGTACCTGTTTCATGATTCGTTAAAGCAATCGCTTTAATCATTCCTTCTTGATCATCCGCAATTAATTTCGTAATTTCTGAATTATAATGACATTCAATGGCACTATTCGTTAGCTCCGTAATTTGAGCCTCATGTGCAGACAATTGATCTTTTCGATAGGTTAAATATACCTTTGACGCTACTTCCATTAACTCTAATGCCCAATCTACAGCGGTATTACCGCCACCTGAAATGATAACCGCTTTGTTTTTAAATTTTTCATAGGATTTGATGGTGTAGTTTAAATTAGATACCTCAAACCGTTCTGCTCCCTCAATCTCTATTTTTTGAGGATTAAGGATACCCCCACCAATAGCAACTATGACCGTTTTTGAATAATGAATATTCCCAGACTCAGCTGTAATAACGAAAATCCCCTCGTCGTTTTTGGCAATTGATAATACCTTTTCATCTGTGTAAATAGAGGGATTAAATGTTAAGGCCTGCTCCACTAACTGCTTAATTAGTTGGCCACCTGAAATTGGCGTAACGCCCCCAATGTCCCAAATCATTTTCTCCGGGTAAACATGGATTTTACCCCCGAGCTGTGGCTGTGATTCAATTAGCTTCGTCTTCATTTCACGTAAGCCACAATAAAAGCTAGAATATAATCCTGCCGGTCCTCCACCAATGATCGTTACATCATACATTTCTTGTTCAAACAAATCGTAGCACACCTTTCATTTATGTTATTTCCTATCTCAACAATTGGGCCGTGGTAACAACATAACTACAAAACCCTACTGTATTTTCATCTTATAGAAATACTTACTACTTCTTACTCCCTTATTATACGATAATGATAATCATTATCAAGTAAAACTTCCCATTTTGGAAGCTATGTTGTCAATTCTTACTATTCTTTAAATAATCTTTATACGGTATTTACATTGAGCATGTACTCTTAAACTAACATTTAATGGAGGTTTAATATGTATGAAGTATAAAAAATTAGCTGCCCTAGCAGCAGGCTGTTCCTTAGCTATGGCTACTCTTTTAATAGGAGAAAATCAATCCTATGCGGTAGAAGAGTTACCACCTGAACTTAACTTAAATGTCTCCTCTCGCTATGATTCTGGCGTGAAAAATGAAGATGGAGGGGCCACAGAAATTGTTGCCTACAATGCGGACAATTACAAATACTATGTAATCAATGGGACAACAAAGCAAATTGAAATCGTCCCTTTACCAAAAAGCTCTTCCTACTCTGCCGTAAAGGTCGAGAAAACGGTCAATCTTGAAAAAGGTTTAAAAGAAATCAAACCAAACTTCTCTTATGGAGATGTGACAAGTATTAGTATTAACACCGATTCCGATTTGATAGCTGCCGCTGTTCAAGCTGGAGACTATAATGACAATGGATTAGCAGTATTTTTAGATTACAACGGTAATATTCTTCATATTGTAGAAGCTGGTAAACAGCCCGATATGATCACCTTTACACCTGACGGGAAAAAGGTACTTGTAGCAAATGAAGGAGAGCCTCGTGAGGGTTATGAGAAAGCCGTTGATCCAGAAGGCAGTGTTAGTATTATCGAGCTACCAACTGACATTACTAAAGCAACGGTAAAGGATATTAATTTCGAGGCTTTAGATTCTCAACGTGAGGAGCTTGTTGCTAAAGGTATCGTTTTAAAGAAAAAGACGAATCCTTCTGTAGATTTCGAACCTGAGTATATTGCTGTCAATAAAAAAGGTAATACAGCCTATGTTACCTTACAGGAGGCAAATGCAATCGCTACGCTAGATCTTACATCAGGTGAATGGAAAAATGTGCAATCACTAGGTTTTAAGGATCATCGTAAGAAAGAAAATGCGCTTGATTTCATGAAAGATAAAAAAATTGAAATCATTCCTGATAATCTTTACGGCATCTATATGCCTGATGGGATTTCTTCGTATGAAGTGAACGGTAAAACCTATTTAGTGACAGCAAACGAGGGTGACTCACGTGATTGGAAAGGCTATGTAAACGAACTTGAAATGGAACTAAGAGGCAATGAAGTTGTGCTTTTTGATACCTCAGACTATGATGGCTTACAACCTGAAAAAATGTATAGCTTTGGAGGTCGATCTTTCTCTATCTATGAAGCAGAATCAATGACTCAAGTATTTGATAGTGGTAGTGATTTTGAAAAGATTATTGCCCATTCATTACCTGACTACTTCAATGCTTCCAATAATAATACAAAGCTTGATAATCGCAGCGGTAAAAAGGGCCCTGAGCCTGAGGATGTGAAAATTGGACAAATCGGTGATCGCATGTATGCCTTTATTGGTATAGAACGGGTTGGTGGCATCATGATGTATGATATTACAAACCCTAATTCACCATCATTTGTTCAATATATAAATAAAAGAGATTTTGGTGAAGATATTAAGGGAGATGTATCACCAGAAGGTTTAGCTTTCATTCCTGCTTCAGCTAGTACTACAGGGCTTCCAACTTTACTTGCCGCACATGAGGTCAGCGGTACCGTTACTGCTTTTACATTTGGTAGTCCATATAAAAGTTTATTTTTAGATATACAAGGTCATTGGGCACAAACAGCCATTGAGGAACTAGCAAATAAGCATTTATTGAATGGTGTAGCTAAGGATCAATTTAATCCAAATGCTCCCATGACTAGAGCACAATTTATAACTGTCCTCAGTCGTGCACAAAAAATAAATTCAACATCCAAAGCTCCCTTTTCCGATGTAAAAACAGGCGATTATTTTGAGGATGCTATTGGTTGGGCATATGAAAAGAAGCTAATCAATTCATCCAATGAAATGTTTAATCCTCATAAGCCTATTACAAGAGAGGATGCTGCTGTAATTCTATATCATTTTATAAAATTAACTGAAATGGACTTGCCTAACCATCATACTCAACAATTATTTAAGGATGATGCTGCTATTTCTCCTCCTGCAAAGGAAGCGATTTATATTTTGCAGCAAGCTGGAATTTTTACAGGTAACAAACAACAATTGTTTCAACCACAAAGCACTTTATCACGCGCTGATGCTACATCGGTACTCTACAAATTATTTACCCTTAAATAATCCTTCATGCTGTTCGAGTGTTCGAACAGCTTTTTTTATTCTAGCTAAAATAAACCTCAATCCATAAATTACTAAAATATACGTAAACGCTAGTTTTTGATACACTATTGGAAAAAACCAAAAGAGGTCGTCATGAAAAGAAAAATATTTATTTTACATGAAATATATGGCATCAATCAATTTATAAAAGAACAAGCCGAAGCCTACCGTGATGAACATACCTCCGTTTGCTGTGTTTTGCTTTATCCAGAAGGAAAATCCTTCTCATATAAACAGGAACAACAAGCTTATGATTTTTTCTTCCATACAGTCGGCTTTGACGCACCTCTTGAGATGCTATCAAAAAACCTACTAGAGGCATGTGAAAAATATGAAGAGGTAGTGCTAATTGGATATAGTGTAGGTGCTACATTAGCCTGGCGATTATCAACGCTCCCCCTACATCGAGTTATTTGTGTTTATGGCTCACGTATACGCCAATTCCTAGACGTCCAACCATCTTGTCCAACCTTGGTCATTCTACCAAGCTGTGAAAGTAGCTTTGATGTGAATGCAATAAAAAATGTACTCGAACATAAATCAAATGTTCAAACAAAGCAATATCACGGACAGCATGGTTTTATGGATACTTATAATTCCCATTTTTGTCCATCTAGCTACTTTCAAGCACACACAAATATCTTAAACTTTTTAGGAGTAGAACAACATTAGGAGGAACAAACAATGGAAGAAAATATAGATATTTTGGTTGAACCATATATTGAAAGAGGTAATGTGATTTATCCAAGCTTTCCTATAGCCTTACAACCCGGCATGATTATAGGCATCTACACAGATGTTTCTAAAATACATACTTTAATGCAATGGTTTATGAAACGAGATCATACATTTACATATTTTCGCGAAAGTGCTCTCTATGAACGCCTTACTGTTCGTGAGCATATACGGTTTAATTTGAAACTATTCAAACGTACACCTAATGAGGCTGAGGAGTTATTAAAGCTATTTAGCTTAACTGAACAAAAAAACATGAGAATTAGTAAGCTTTCTACTAGTGAAAAACAACGATTAAAGTTATTGGGTACCTATCTTCAGGAAGTATCGCTTCTTGTATTAGAAGAACCCTTTCAAAATATCGATGATTTTTCTAAGCAAAATGTCCAACAAATACTAAAAAAACTCACAGAAAGACAAAAAAGCATCATTTTACTTTCTAATAATCTAGAAGACTTAATGATTGCAAGTACTGCTATACATAGATTAGATGGGGCTGGCTTACATACACTAGACGTTAAAGAGGAAGAATTAGAGAAAACACCTCCCCCATTTGAAAATTCGCCGATTCGCATTGATAAAATTCCAACAAAGAAAAATGACAAGATTATTTTATTTAACCCGCCCGAAATTGATTATATTGAAAGTGTTGAAGGCGTCGTTTCTGTTAATGTTGCAGGTGAATCCTACCCATGTACACTATCACTGAATGAGCTAGAGCAAAAATTGACACCATTCGGCTTTTTCAGAAGCCACCGTTCATACATTGTTAACCTACAAAAGGTTCGCGAAATCATTACATGGACGCGCAATAGCTATAGCCTTGCACTCAACAGCACTGATAAAACTGTTGTGCCTTTGTCGAAAAATAAACTAGCAGATTTAAAGAAAATACTCGGAATATAGTAGATTTCCCAGGAAATAAACGACTCCTGTCACCTTCCATATCGTGTTGTTGGTAGTCATTTTTCCTCCTCTCATCTAATTATTGCTGTGTACCTTTCACTTGTTGTTTATAGTTTAGACATCAACAACAAACAGGAGGCTTACACATGAAAGCAGTAATTGATGTACAGCATTTGAAAAAAACTTTTAATAAAGAAATCGCACTACAAGATGTTTCCTTTACTATACAAAAAGGAGAAATATTTGGTTTCCTTGGTCCGAGTGGCTCTGGAAAAACAACTACTATTAAAATATTAACTGCGCAAACTGAAAACACTGCTGGAAATGTTCTATTATTTGGACAGCCAGCAGCTGACATGAAGCAAAGTCAAAATCGTAAACGTTTTGGCATATTAACAGATAACAGCGGTTTGTATACGAGGTTATCTATAGAAGAGAATTTATTACTCTATAGTAAGCTATATGAGCTGTCAGTCACTGCCGTCAAAGAAGCTCTTGATTTTGTAAATTTATATGCTGATCGCAAAAAGAAGATAAGTCAGCTTTCAAAGGGCATGATACAGCGTGTTACACTGGCTAGAGCTATAATGCATAAGCCTGAATTATTATTTTTAGATGAGCCTACTTCTGCACTTGATCCTGTAAATACAGAACATATCTATAATGGTTTACGAAAGCTGAATAACATGGGGACAACGATATTTTTAACAACCCATGATATGAGCGAGGCCGAAATACTCTGTGACCGAGTTGCTTTCCTGCATAAAGGGAAAATTCGAGCAATTGGCACTCCAAGCGACTTGAAGCAGGAATTTGGCACTGATTCCATGACTGTTGAGCTTAAAAATGGTACACAAGAAGTGATCCAAAACGGGGCTCAAGATGCCGAGAAACTGTATCAATGGATGCAAGCCAATGACGTTACTCGAATCCATACAAATGAACCAACATTAGGCGATATTTTTATGCAAATAACAGGGAGTGATTTAGTATGAATATTTCAATGACAAGAATTCAAGCTATATTAATGAAAGATTATAAGGAATTTTCACGTAACTATGCCGTATCTTCGATGGTACTCTTACCAATAATTTTGGCATTTTTGTATAATCAATCTGGTGCATCCTCTATCAACGCTTATCTCTTACCTATTAATATAACGTTTTCTATGGTAACAGTTTATATACAATGCTGTTTAATTGCAGAGGAGAAGGAGAAAAACACATTACGAAGCCTGATGCTCTCCCCTGCTTCACTAGCAGATATTTTAATTGGTAAAAGCCTATTTGTTTTTATCGTAACGATGATCGTGGTAGCTATGTCTATTTTTATTGTGGGATATAACCCATCTAACCTACTCATTTTAGCTATTTCATTAATACTTTCAACTGTATTTTATATTGCACTTGGAACGATTTGTGGATTATTTTCTAAGTCTATAATGGAAGGTTCCATCATTGTATTACCGGTTATCATTATTTTCTCTTTTGGCCCAATTGCCCTAAATTTTGCTTCTACTTATCCAATCTTAAAGATTGCAGAATGGTTACCAAGCTCACAATTATTACTGTTAGCCGAAGCATTAGAAGGTAAATATTCAGTGACAGATGTAATCATTCCTATGATGACGATAATTGTTTGGTCCCTACTTTCTTGGTTTCTCGCTGCAATTATTTATAAAAAAAGAATGGTCGATTAATGACCATTCTTTTTACTATGATAGTTCTTGCTCAAGTTTTTCAATCTCGCTAAGTTCATCGGCATACCATATTCCAACAAATCTAGAGGGAACAGGTTCATCGAAATAATTCCCGTCATAAAATGATAACGGAAATAATATTTTATGTTCAACAAACCTCTTAATGGTTTGAAAGAAAACGTCATTTTCCTTTGGACTTTTTGCTGCATAGGAGGCAAATTTATTGATAGGCTTACCTAAAGTATCATGAAACATTAGCATAGAGGTGGAGCCATTTTGGCGGAAATTCAAATCAATAGCCTGAACATCACCAGCCTCTGTGACAATTAAATCAAATCCTGCTACACCAACAAAACCTTCTGCAACACCTTGTTCCATAATATGTCTTCCTACCTCAATTACCTTTTCAGGAACTTCATCTACTATTATATTACCGTGATAAATACCGTTTTCATCGGTAATTTGTTGTGAGGCTCCTAAATATTGAATACCTAGTTCCTCGGAGTGGACAAATTGACAGCTATAATTGTCCTTTGTCTGTAATAACTCCTCAATAATTATGCTCTCCGTTCCCGTCATTCGGAATTGCCGCAGACCTTCCGTCAGTTCCTCTTTATTATGGCAAATGATGACTCCATATCCTCCAGAGGTTGGGGAATCATCGCCCGGCTTAAGGACCACAGGCGGTTGCCAATTTTTGATGGCATCTGAGAGCCTATAGGTTTCAACATTTAAACGACTCGGAACAAATTTGCTATCGATTAAATGATCAATATATGCTTTTGAATTCAATTCATTAAATTTCTCGGCATCCATCCAATAGCATTGACGGTCCATATGTTCCAAGTCATGTATATATTGACAAACAATCGTTTTGTCGTCTTCACACCAAGAACGAATATGGGCTAAATACTCCTCCTGTGTGTCATAACTAAAAGGCTGTTCGACCCATGGTAAACCTGTTAATCGATGTAGTTCCCGAGCTTTTTCAGTTTGGGTAGCTCGGTGCACTAATACAGGAATATCAGCAATAGCTACTTCTCTAGAGGTTAGGGCATCCAGTTTATGAGGATCGTCCATCATCCATGGATTATCACTAAACGGCGTTCTTGGTGTATAAACTGCATTCTCACCATAGATTTGTCTTAGCGTGTATTTTGGTTTCAAGTAGATTACCCTCTTTCAATTTTTAAGTACTCTACCCTTCCCCTTATTTTTTGACACTTTTTAATAGAAAAAACAGTCTTAGCGGCCAATAAAAATCCATTAAAACCCAAATATTAAATAGATTCGCCTAATAATTGATTTAAGTGAATTTTCACCTGCGGCCACTCGTCTAACGTAATACTATACATCACTGTATGGCGAGCGGTCCCATCTTTCCGAATCATATGATTCCGTAATATTCCTTCCTTTGTCGCCCCAATACGCTCTATAGCTTTCTGAGATTGAATATTTTCATGATCAGTTTTGATTTGAACTCGCTGTAAATGAAGGGTTTCAAAACAGTATTGTAATAATAGGTATTTACAATTGGTATTAATAGCAGTACGCCAGTAGACTGGTGTCAGCCATGTTGTTCCTATTTCAACCCGCTGATGTGTATCATCTATATCCATAAAACGTGTAGACCCTATGATCTCTCCAGTCTTTTTATCCACAATAACAAAAGGAAATTCTGTTTTATTACGCCTCATTAATAAAGCATTTTCCACAAAGTTATGCACATCCACCATTTTTTCGATCGTTGTGGACATATGTGACCAAATTTCTGGATAACTCGCCGCCTCTAATATCCCCGATAAATCATTTAACTCTAAAGGCTTCAGTTTAACTATTTCATTTTCTAATGCCATAAACTCCATGATGTATCACTCCTTTTTTAATTATTTAACGGTAAATTTGATATGATAGAAAGTACCAATTATTAAAAACCAGACCATACCAAAGGAGGTTATCTTGTGGAGCTATCCATTTCATTGACAGGAGATTCAGCCAAATACATTCAGATATACGAAGAAATTAGACAGTCTATTTTATCTAAAAGGCTATTAGGTCATGAGCAATTGCCCTCTAAGCGAGCCCTTGCCCGAACTCTCGATGTAAGTGTACATACTGTGAAGGAGGCTTATGAACAATTACTGGCAGAAGGTTATGTTTATAGTAAAGAACGGTCGGGTTATTTTATTGCTCCCTTTGAATTTGATTGGGTACAAGATGAACAGCAGCATGAGGTTCCTCTAAGGACAATCATATCCAATGACATTCAGTATGATTTTCATAACGGGCATGTGGATAACGAGGCTTTTCCCTATTCACTTTGGCATAAGCTCCTAAAAAAACATGTAAACAAGAATAATTTATCCATAAGTCCCTGGGCAGGTGAAGACCTATTACGCTCCGAGATTGCGCGCTATGTACAACGTTCACGTGGCGTTGTTTGTGATGCCTCACAAGTGTTTGTTTATGGTGGAACACAAAGTCAACTTCAAGCCCTTAGTCTCTTTTTAGGTCCCCAGAGTAAGGTCGGAGTAGAAGAACCGGGTTTTAAACGGGCACATACTACTTTACGACAATGCGGTTTGTCTACAGAGGCCATCCCTGTGGATAAAGCCGGTATAACTCTTCCTTCAAAAACAATTCACATGTTATACACAACACCAGCTCATCAATTTCCTTTGGGCATGATTATGACCGTAGAGAGAAGAGCCGCCTTGTTGCAATGGGCAAATTTGAATGAGGCATACATTATTGAAGATGACTATGACTCTGAATTTCGTTATAAAGGGCTGCCAATCCCCTCTTTAGCAAAAATGGATCAGCTTCAACAAGTTATTTATTTTGGAACATTTTCTAAAACGTTGCTGCCTTCTTTGCGAATCAGTTATATGATTTTACCAAAGTCATTAATTGCATCGTTTAATGCCTTTAACCATGATCAAAAATCAGTTGTCTCCAGAGTAGAGCAACTTGTTTTAGCTGATTTCATTGCACAAGGTCAATTTGATAAACATTTAGCGAAAATGCGGACAGTTTATCGTAAAAAACAACAAGCTCTACTAACTGCTATCTCCACTCATTTTTCGGAGGAATTTCAAATCATCGGTGAAAAATCTGGGCTACATATCGTGATGAAGTTACCTAATAGACTCTCTGAGAAAAATGCGATTCAACTTGCTCAAAAGATTGGAATTCTTGTCTATCCATGTTCTACTTCCTATCAGCATGGTACAGAGGATACTTTAATCATTTTAGGCTACGGTGGACTGACACTTCAGCAAATTGATGAAGGTATTGCACTCCTTGCTTCCGTCTGGCAATAACCTGTCATTTTATTAGATGGTCGGAGTCAGTCTATACACGAAACTTTGTTTTAGACATAAAAAATATACAGATGATTCGAGACAAGGCGAAACCTTATAATGTTTTTTTCGTATGTAAAGGTAAATGAACACATAAGGGGATAGACAATAATGGAGAACCGTCAGCTATTAGAGCAGCACTTGCAGGAAATTCAGGATTGGGAAAAGGATCAAAGGGATTTATGGTTTTGGGAGAAACTAGGTAGAATACCGTTTAAGTTGTTAGATAAAATGACGCCTACTTTTATTCAAAATAAAATTGCATTATTAGTCGATGAATTAGGGAACTACATACAATCCGGTGGAAAATATTTAATCAATGAACAAGCCATGATTCAAAAAGTCCGTAACCATTCTTCCACAGAGCATATTTTGAGCATTTCAGATATTGGTCAAATTCCATTAGAGGATATGATTACTCTCAGTGATAAATTGCAAAATGAGCGTGTAAAGTTTGCGACTGTTCAAGGTGCTTCTACGGGGTTTGGCGGAATATTTACCTTGGCTATTGATATACCCGTTATTTTAGGAACCGCGCTGAAGACATTGCAAGAAATTGCTATTATTCATGGCTATGACCCTAATGATAAAATGGAGCGTATTTTTATTGTGAAATGCCTGCAATTCACAAGTGCAGATATTGTTGGGAAAGAAGCCATCTTACAGGAGCTTTCCACTATGAATAGTACTCATAAAGCTACTGACAATATGATTTCTCAGCTACAAGGCTGGCAGGAGGTATTTTATACGTATCGGGACCAGCTGGGCTGGAAAAAACTGTTTCAAATGATACCTATTGCTGGTATGATCTTCGGTGCATACGCAAATAAAGGAATGATTCAAGATGTTGCTGAAACGGGTATTATGTTATATCGAAAAAGACGAATTTATGAAAAATTGAATGAATTAGAAAGTTGATGATGAGAGATGGCGCTCTTCCTTATAAGAGCGTCACCCTCCCTTGTTTCTACATTTTAATTACTATTTTTCCCTGATGCTGACGACTTTCCATCAGTTCATGAGCTTTTTGCATATCCTCTAATGGAAATATTTTAGCAATGGGCACTTGGAAACTATCCCCTTTTAATAAAGTAAAAATATGTTGAGCGACCTGTTGTAACATTTCTGGTCTTAAGTCCCTAGTCGTACCCAGACTAAATCCTTTTACATTACGACAGCTACTATGTAAATCTGATGTCATAATAGTTCCTGCCTTGCCTCCACTATTGCCAAATTGTACAAGAGTGCCATATGGTGCTAAGCAAGTTAAGCTTTCCTCCGTAATAGCTCCCGCAATCGAATCAAAGATAATATCGACGCCAATACCTCCAGTAAAGTCTCGTACATGCTCACTAAATTGGTCATATGTAAGAACATGATCTGCCCCAAGCTGATAGGCTATCGGTGCCTTCTCTAATGTACTTACAGTTCCAATAATTTGTTTAGCGCCTAGCTTTTTGGCCATTTGAATAAGCATTGTTCCTACCCCACCAGATGCAGCATGAATTAACACCGAATCATTCTGACTAATTGGTGCTATCTGATGTGTTAAGATATACGATAAAAACGATACAGTTGGCACAGCTGCTACCTTCTCTAGCGGTACATCATACGGAACTTTAAAGACCAACTGTTCCTTTGCTACGACATACTCTGCATAAGCACCATTTATCGGAAATGCAATGACCTGGTCCCCCTTCTGAAAATTGCTGTTCTCATTAAAAACCTCTTCTACAATACCAGCAACATCTAACCCAAGAATCATTGGAAAGTTTCCTTTAGCCTTATTACCTGTCCGATTTTTAATATCTGCATAGTTCACACTCGTATAGATTGTACGTATTAGGATTTCTCCTGTTGAGATTGTAGGCTTTGGATATTCGGCATATGTTAATACATCAGACGTACCAAATTCATTTATTACGATAGCCTTCATTTTTTTCTCCCTCCTTGTTATAGTCGAATTATAAACTAAATTCCCAAAGAATGGAGATACCTTTGTGAAAATTAAACCTAAGCAAGAGAACTGTAATGGAATACCGTATGATTTCTTTAATTAAGGCAGCAATCGTATATGCTTTATGTTATCTGGTACAGGGCTATAGTTACGAAAAACCTGGATACCTACTGTTATCACCTCTATTGTCACTGGACCATACAACGGCTAATCTATTAGATAAACACCATTTTTGGCAATTGGCACAGCAGACCCGCATTTTTCACAGGAAAAATAGCTCTCAATCTTGCTGTTTTGATGAACTTATATCATTCCCTTGAGGATACTTCCAATTAACTCATACTATCCCGTTTTGCGAGTCGCTTTTCATCCAATTAAAAGCTTACATTCAAAAAAATGGACCATCTATTTCACCGTAGCACTTACCAAAATTATCTATATATGCTACACTAACCAAAATACAGTGAAGAGAAGAGTAAATAAGGCTGTTCTTCCCAGAGAGCTCCGGTTGCTGAAAACGAGCAAGAACGAATTATTGAAACAAGCCTCAGAGTAGCGCATTGGATTTCTATTAGAATGATGGTGCGACGGGAACTCCCGTTATAGAGTTACAGTATAAACATTCATTCATGTCGTACTGAAAAGGCTATTATGGCAACATAATAGTGAACTAGGGTGGCACCACGTGAGCATAAATTCTTCCGTCTCGTCCCTAAGACTACTGTCTTGGGGGTGGGATTTTTTTATTTTGCAAGGTCACTTTTGCAAGAGGAGGAATTTATATGAAAAAATCTTTAAAATCGTGGCGTTATCCAATTATCCTTTTAAGTAGTATTGGTATTTCTAGTATCGGTGAATGGATTTATTTTATTGCTTTGAACCTTACTGTACTCAATCTGACAGAATCAGCACTTGCTGTTTCTGGCTTGTATATTATCAGAGCTCTCTCCACATTGTTTACTAATTTTTGGTCTGGTAGTTTAATAGACCGCTTTAATAAAAAACACCTGATGATCCTATTGAATCTTTGCCGGTCCATACTGATTGTCGCACTTCCTAGCTTTTTGAGCTTAGGATGGATTTATATTTTAGTCTTTATCATTACAGCTACTAGTTCTATGTATCATCCTACCTCTATGACTTATATCACTAAATTGATACCGATAGAGCAAAGAAAACGCTTTAACTCATTACGTAGTCTGCTTGATTCTGGTGCCTTCCTAACAGGTCCAGCTATTGCAGGCTTTCTATTTACACTAGGTACACCGAATATGGCTATATACTTAAATGCTATTGCTTTATTTTTATCTGCCTGCATAACTATAAAAATGCCGGACGTTGAAGGACATGAACAATTAGGCTTTGCTCTTCGTACAGAAAAAGCAACAACATTTTATAAAATATTGCTCTATGATTGGAAAATGGTCGTCCATTTTAGCTTTAAAAATGCCTATGTGATGGCAGTCTATTTTTTATTTAGTGCTACCATTGTATTGATGACAGCGACTGATTCTTTAGAGGCTGCGTTTGCCACTCAAGTACTTGCTTTATCGGAGGGAGAATATGGGGTTTTGGTCAGTATTGCAGGTGTCGGTGTACTAATTGGTTCTCTAACCAATTCAGCCATTGTTGAAAAAACCTCTACTGCTTGGTTAATCGGCATGGGGTCTATAATGACAGCCTTCGGTTATTTACTGTTTACTTCTTCCTATACCTTTTTTATGGCAGCTTTAGGTTGCTTCCTCTTATCATTCGCAACAGCTTTTGCGAATACAGGTTTCTATACTTTTTATCAAAATAATATCCCTGCTGAAAGCATGGGACGTATAGGGAGTATTTATGGTTTTTTTGAAGCCCTTTTCATCATAATTTTGACAGCTTCATTTGGAGTTACTGCTGAAATTATTTCTATACGATTTGTTATAGTAAGTGCCTCATTTGTCATGGTAACGGTAGCTATCATTTTATTTATTTTAACGATATGCCCTTCTAAAGCCACTTTTTATCAAAGTACTTCTGAGTCTCATAACTAGGTAAATAAAAATAGGTCTTTTCCTTACGTGGAGAAGACCTATTTACACATGACCTAGCTCTTGTGAAAGAAGGTGAGCAGCTCGTGTGACTTCCTTTGCAATACTTTCTAATTTTTCAGTATCTGTATCATACTCAAAGCACTCTGCGCTAATTGCTGCAATTGGTTCTTTATTCAAATCAAAAACAGGTGCTGCCACTGATACTGTTCCCTTTGTTTTTTCTCCATAGCTAATAGAGTATCCCTTATCTTTGATGACATTTAATTGTTCCATTAACTCTATTTTTTCAAGATCACTTATATTTTTTAGAAAGCCAGCTTGCATTTCCTTCTCTGAGAATGCAAGTAATACTTTATTCGCTGCTCCAATTGGATAGGGGATTTTTTCACCTATCATATCAATAATACGGACATTTTTGGGGCTATCCACACGATCAATAATAATAGAATTATTTAGTTTTGGAATATTTAAATACGCTGTTTCCCGCACATTAACGGCAAGCTCTTCTAATAACGGATGGGCTTTTTCTCGGATGTTTGTATGGTGGTACATTTTCATGCCGAGCTGTAACCATGTATACCCTAAACGAAATTCCTTTTTTTCCTCATTTCTTTCTACTAAATCAAAGTTTTCTAATGTATACAATAATCGATAAATTGTACTGCTAGGTAAGTCTGTTTCATTATATATATCTTGAACAGAAAAGAATCGTTTAGGATTCTTCGCTAGTACATGAATAATCATCATTGCTCTTTCAATAGATTGAATCATTGCTCATCCTCCTTTTATTCATTTTAACGAATTTTTACTCATTTATATAGAGTTGCAACCGAATAAATTAATAAAAAGAAACAGAATTTTATAAAAATGAAAATTGACGTTTACGGTTTTTTCTTATATGATGAATCATATTCCACAATACGGATTAATTTTCACATAACGAAACAATGAAGTAAGTATAGTTGCTATTTTGAATGATATCTAATCGAACAAAAAAGGAGCCATATACATGTATTCACAACTAAGACAGTTACCCATCGCAAAGCAAATTGAAAAGCTTACAAATGAATTAGTAAATATTAATAGTATTAATGGTACTCAAGGAGAAGGGAAAATTATTGAGTATATCTATGCGAAAATGAAGGAATTCCCTTACTATCAAGAAAACCCTGCATTTCTTTGGACTTTAAACGTAAAACAGGACCCTATTGGCCGAAAAAATCTTTTTGCTTTCGTAAAAAGTCCTAATGAAACAAAAAGGACCATTATCTATCACGCTCATTTGGATACAGTGGACATAGAGGATTATGGTCATTTAAAAGAGTTTGCTTTTTCTCCTACCAAGCTTGAGGATTTCTTTAAAACCTATGAAGGAAATACGGATGTACAGAAGGATGCTCAAAGTGGCGACTGGATGTTTGGGCGTGGAGCTGTAGATATGAAAAGCGGAGCTGCTGTCCATATTGCCAATGTACAATATTTCACCAATCATCTTCATGAACTAGAAGGAAATATATTACTTATTTTAAATGGTGGCGAAGAGGCCGAGCATAATGGCATCATTGACGCATTAGATGAGCTTAATCGTTTAAAAATGGAGCAGGAACTAGATTTTCTAATGGCCATTAATACTGACTTTACAACTCCTTTATATGGTGATGACCCTCATCGTTATATTTATACGGGTGTTGCTGGAAAGTTACTGCCATCCTTCTACATTTATGGGCGAGAAGTACATGTGGGAGATACATTAAGTGGCATCGACCCCAATTATGTGGCAGCAAAAATTACGGAGCGTATTCATAATAATTTAGCATTAATGGAGGCAATTATAGGTGAAACCATCCTTCCACCTACATGCTTATATCAACGAGACACCAAAGAATCCTATACAGTTCAAACCGCGTCTACTAGCCGAATTTATTTTAACTATTTTTTATATGAAGAGTCTCCAGATCATGTTGTTAAGAAACTTAAGTCTGTCGCACAACAGGCATGTATCGAAGCAAAGCAATATTTACAGCTTCAGTATGAGAAATATATAGAGCGTTCCAACATACCTAAGCGTTCATTATCCTGGCATATAGACGTTGTTACTTATGATGAGTTTATTGTTTATTTAAACGGAAAGGGTATTGAAACCGAGCTTATTATTGCTGATGTCTTGAAAAAAAATGCAGGTAAGGAATTACGCCAACAGTCGTTTGCAATCGTTGATGCGCTGCAAAAGGCAGATCCTGAGCATAAGCCTCGAGTTGTCTTATACTTTGCACCACCATTCCTTCCCCATAATTATTTAAAGGAAAGTGTGGCAAGAGACCAGCTATTAAAGCAAGCCATTTCACAGGTCGTTCATGAGGTAGCGAAAGAAACAGGCGAAGTATTTCAGGTTAAACGCTTTTTCCCTTATTTAGCGGATGGAAGCTTCTTATCTATTCATGCTACACAAGAGGAACTCCAAGAGTTGCTCAATAACTTCCCAAAATGGGATACACTCTATCCCCTACCATTTGAAAAAATAAAGGCGCTGAATATCCCTTCTGTTACAATGGGTGTATACGGAAAAGATGGCCACAAATGGACTGAGAGAGTTTATAAGCCTTATTCCTTCGGCGTGCTACCAAAGCTCATTCAGAAGGCTACAAAAGAAATATTCAAATCCAATCTTTAATATCGAAAAAGCACCGCTCTAATTATTTTTAGAACGGTGCTTTTTTATGTATCCAGTAAAACTATAGTTAAATTGAATGAGGAAAACCCTTCACCTTTTCAACAGCTTCTAGTAATTTTTTTGTGACGATATCTGATTCATCAATATGGTCAGTTAAAACTTTATTTGTTTCATCAAAAAGAGCTGTTGTTGTTTTAAATTTACTCATGACATCTTCAGTCGAAATTTTTTGGCTATCTATATAATCAAGTAATTCCTTCACTTCACCTTGGACATTCATTATGATTTGGAGTAATGCGTTAATTTGCTCAGACGTATCTGTACTTTTTTGAAGTCCTTCTGTCACCAGCTGCATATTATTTTTATTATCCTCATATGCCTCAGATATTTGATCCTCAATTTTTTTCGTAAGATTCACAATATCCTCTGTGCTTGACTTTGTATTTTCAGCAAGCTTTCGTACTTCTTCTGCAACGACTGAAAACCCCTTACCATGCTCCCCAGCTCTCGCTGCTTCAATAGATGCATTTAAGGCAAGTAAATTGGTTTGATTAGAAATCTCACTGATTACTTTGACGATATCAGTTATTTGCTTTGAACGTTCACTTAAATGGTTCATACTATTCGTCGTTTTTTTTGATTGCTCACCAAGCTCATCAATGACATGCTGAACTTCCTTTACAGCTTGTTTACTTTCAATCGATAAAGAAACCATTTCATCTGATGAATGAATTAAAGAGTTTCCTTTTTCTAGAGCATGTCCAGATATGGTATTGGATTCAATGGTGCTGTTTTCTACACGATTAAATTCGCTTAAAATATTTGTAACCATTTCACCCAAAATGACATGTTGATGATTAACTATATCGTGCTGTCCAATCGTTGAAATTAATTCCTTATGTAATTCATTGAGAAAAATTTGAAATTCATGATCCTTCTTATCTAGCTTTGCATTCAACTCGTCAATTTTCCCCTTAAATTGCTCTATATCTTCTCTTTTTGATTGAAATATCGTTAACACATGTCATCACTCCATAACTAGATTTGTATTAATTTTACTCTCTTTGAAGTAATTAATAAACAAATATCGTAAAGGTAGACTTTCCATAAAAAAATCCCACCTCCTAATAGAAGTGGGACCAAAATTTTTAGTAAGCTAAACCGAATAGAGCTTTAATATGTGTTAAATAACGAATATTCGAAGCTTCTTTCATTAATGTTGCAGGAAGACCTTTAAGTTCTGTGTTGCTTGCACCAATTGTAGCAACCGCATCTTTACGGCCTAGGCTTGCAAGTGTACCAGAGTTCACTGCTGAGAATGATTTCATCTCTTGGTTTTTATATTGTGCAAAAACATTATAACCAGCAAGCTCACCCATTTGCCAAGCAACTTGCGCAGTTGGCGCGTAAAGTGGACGACCACCATCAGCTGGTAATGCTACAGATGCGTCACCAATAACAAATACATCTTCGTGTGATGTAGATTGTAGGAATTCATTAATTGTTGCTTTACCACGGTCAGCTGCAAGTCCTGATTCACCTACTATTGGAAGTGGTGCTACCCCACCTGTCCATACAAGTGTGTTTGCAACAATTGGTTCACGGTCTTTTAGAGAAATAACATTACCGTCAACACCAGTTACAGGTGTACCAGTAATAAATTCCACACCGCGTTTTGTTAAGCTTTCAGTCGCGCGTTGAATAAGTGTATCCGGAAGTACTGGTAAGATTTTTGGACCAGCTTCAACAAGTTTAATTTTAAGATCAGCAAAGTTAACACCGTGTTTTGCAGCGATTTTCGGGAAGTTGTCCACGATTTCACCAACAAGCTCAACACCTGTTAAACCGCCACCACCGATAACGATTGTTGCATCTGCTTCATCTTTAGATTGTGCATATGCTTTAATGCGATCTTCGATATGTTTGTTAATTTTATTGGCATCATTTACTGATTTAAGAACCATTGAGTTTTCTTCTAATCCAGGGATACCGAAGAAACCAGTTTGGCTTCCTAAAGATACTACAAGCGTATCGTACGTTAATGTATAGCCATTATCTAAATCCACTTTTTTATTATCTACATTGAATTTCGTTACTTTTGCAATGTGTAGATCGATATCTAAACCTTTAAAGATTTTTTTAAGTGGTAATGCAACAGCACCTTCTGCAATGGTACCACCGGCTAAACGGTGAAGTTCAGTGATAATTTGGTGTGTTGGGAATTGGTTTACTACAGTAATTTTAGCTTCATCAGCTGATAGATACTTACGTGCTGTTAATGCAGTTAAAACGCCAGCGTAACCTGCACCTAAGATGACGATTTCTTTTGACATGATTAATTAATCCTCCGTCCTTACGAATTGAATTTACCTTAAGTCTTATTTAGCTTTGCGTTCTGAGCTTACTTGTAAGAAAGCATTAACAAAACGGAATACATTTTGAACTTGAGGGTCTTTTAGCATTTTCACAAGACCGAATAAACCTATTACTTCGTGGCTTTCAGATGCTCGGTCTTTCGCTTCAATTGCAGTTGCTGCTAGGTTTTTCGCAGAGCCTACTACAGGTCCAGCGATTTCTGTTACTGCACCCACAGTATCATTTTTAAGCACTTCATCTGTTGCTACAGCTTGAGCAAACTCGTATGATTTCGTTAATAAAGTCATCATTTCAGTTAACTTTGGTAATTGCTCAACTAAAGTTGTAAGCGATTCTTGAACTTCAGGTTTTAGTAATTGATCTAGTACATCTAATTGCTCTTTACTCACAGTTACTTGTTCAGCCTGTGCTTGGTTATTCGTTTCTGACATTTTGAACTCTCCTTTGCCATCACTAGTACTATTTTTTATTGCTTACATGTAAAAAAGACCATTAAGGTAAAACTTAACAGTCGTTACAGCGTATATCCTACACAATCACCAGTCACAAGGCCTGGATAGCGATTCGTATGACTTGTTATTACAATGTTAACTTTAAGTCGCAAAAAGCGCATCATAATACCATCCTTATCTTGTCTTGGTGACATTACAACCTTCATTATAAGACTGTTTGTACATTATTTCAATGCGCTAAATCACAATTTCGACAATCTTTTCAAAATTCATTGATTTTATCAACTATTAACTGCCTTACTATCATAAATTTTCTAATGCATCAAATTTTGTAGCTGTCATTCACTTTTTTGTCATTTTTAGAGACTCTTTTTAAAATTCAAATGACCTTTATAACAATGAAAGGAGCTATCTCTATTCTAATGAGATAACTCCTTTCATAAAAATTAGGAAGCTTTATTTATTTTGAACAGATAGCCAAAAGAAATTTGTTACTTCTTTTGCCGTTACATCTATTGAACCTAGCAAAGTTTTCCCGTCGCCATCTTTAAAATACCCTACCGTCATCAGTGCCATAAAGTTATGAGCAAAAAACTTGGCATTTCCTTTTCGAATCGTGCCCTTGTCCATTTCTATTTGTATAGCCCGCTCAATGGTGTGGTACATTTCATTTTCGGATGCTTGTACTTGTCTCAACTGAGATTCCGATAAATTGATGGAGGCCTCCCACATAAAATTATTCATATCAATATCAATAGTTGCCGATAAATGAACCTTAACGAGCTGTTCAAGACGTTCTTTAAATGGTTTTTGTTGCTCTAAAATTTGTAGAATAGATAGCTTGATACGATCCATCATAGCAATTAGTGCCGATGTATACAATTCGCCTTTAGTTGGGTAGTAGTAATAGATAGTCGCCTTTGTTACGTTACAAGCTTTCGCTACATCATCCATCGAAATGTTTTTGTAGCCTTCTTTAATAAAAAGTTTTGTAGCCGTCTCAAGGACTAGATCTTTTGTCGGTTTCGCATTTTCATCATGGCGAGGTCTTCCAAGCATACGCGGTGACTGTTTCAACAAGTTCACCTCCTTTATAAAAAACAATCTTTTTACTCATATTATAACATATCGGTATTTCTAGATTGATTAATTAACCTTCTAGTATATATAATTAAATCACTTACAGGAATGGAGGTTTTCTTATGAAAAAACATCCACTTGAGCAATGGGGCTCAATGGTTGCAAGTAAAAAGGGGCGCTTATTAGCACTAGCCTTTTGGGTGTTATTAGTAATTGTATTGTCGTTTGCTTGGCCACAAATCAATAGTATTGAAAGTGAGTCAGGCAAAAACCTACCTGACACGGAAATGTCTGAACAGGCTGCGGCAATAATTGCCGATCAATTCCCTAATGATGCCGGTACACCATTATTATTGGTTTGGTATCGTGACAGTGGACTAACCAATCAAGACTATTCAGCCATACAAGGTGTATACAGTGAGCTTCAAGCTAAACCCTTAGCTCATCAAACGATGGTTCCACCATTTGATAAAATGCCAACCCAGGCTCTATCAGCCGCTACTTCAGAAAATGGCACAACCATCGTTACACCTGTATTTTTTGAAAAGGGGGTTGCTACAGATGTCCTACAGGATAGTTTAGATAAACTAACCAAAATAATGGAGAGCAACCAAGTCCAATTAGATAAAAAACTTTCGAATGATATGCTACATGTTCGTTATTCAGGACCAGTTGGAATCGCTACTGATGCTGTTAGTTTATTCTCCCAAGCAGATGTAAAGCTATTGATTGCAACAGTATTACTCGTTTTAGTACTACTTATAATTATATATCGTTCGCCATTACTGGCTATTATTCCTTTACTTGTTGTAGGTCTTGCCTATGGAGTAATCAGCCCAACATTAGGCTTCTTTGCGGATCAAGGATGGATTGATAAAGATTCACAGGCAGTCTCTATTATGACGGTATTACTTTTTGGTGCAGGTACTGATTATTGTTTATTCCTAATATCTAAATACCGAGAAATTCTCTTCCATGTTGAAGATAAAACTGTCGCAATGAAACTTGCTGTGAAAGAATCAGGTGGCGCTATTTTAATGAGTGCCCTAACAGTTGTCATTGGTCTAGCTACCCTTAGTTTGGCTCATTACGGCGCATTTCAACGCTTTGCCGTGCCATTCAGCTTTGGTGTACTTGTAATGGGAATTGCAGCTCTCGTCGTCCTTCCTGCAATTCTTGTCATCATTGGTCGTGTAGCTTTCTTCCCATTTGTTCCACGTACAGAAGAAATGGCACTGAACAAAGGAAAAAAACAACATAAGCCATCACATAAGATTAGTCATAAAATCGGACATTTTGTTACGCAGAAGCCATGGATTGTTATTACGGTAACCGTTATATTACTTGGCGGATTAGCAGCATTCGTTCCACGTATTCAATATACGTTTGATTTACTCTCATCCTTCCCAAAAGACATGCCGTCACGAGAAGGCTTCACTTTAATAGAAGAGAATTTTTCTCCTGGAGAATTAGCACCTGTACAATTAGTGATTGATACAGGGGGAAATGAAATTAATTTACAGCAACAGCTTTCAACAATTCCTTATATTGATAGTGTGGCAGATGTTCAAATAGGGAAAAAAAATAATGAGATTCAGTTATATGAACTATCTTTAAATGCTAACCCCTATGCAAAGGAATCGTTGGCTCATATTCCTGAGTTAAAGGCAGAGGTTATCGAAATACTCGAGCAAAGTGGGCTTAAAAATGCTGATAAGCATGTTTGGATTGGTGGAGAAACTGCTAGTCAGTATGATACCCAACAAATAACTAAGCGTGACGAAACGGTTATTATGCCAACCATGATTGCTTTAATCGCATTATTATTATTTGTTTATTTGCGTTCCATTACGGCCACTGTTTATTTATTGGCAACCGTGATTATCTCTTACTTTGGAGCATTAGGCGCAGGTTGGTTGATTTTACATCATATTATGGGGGCAGAAGCCATTTCGGGAGCTATCCCATTGTATGCATTCGTGTTCTTAGTAGCGCTCGGCGAAGATTATAATATCTTTATGATTTCAGAGATTTGGAAAAAACGTAAAACAACTGATCATTTAACAGCTGTAGAAGAAGGAGTTGTCCGAACGGGAAGTGTCATAACATCTGCTGGACTTATTTTAGCAGGTACTTTCGCCGTACTAGCAACATTACCAATTCAAGTACTTGTTCAATTTGGTGTTGTCACAGCAATCGGTGTACTTCTGGATACATTCATTGTTCGACCATTGCTTGTTCCAGCAATCACAACGGTTCTAGGCAAATACGCCTTCTGGCCAGGAAAACTATTCAAAAAAGAAGTCTAACCTTTATAAATAACACGGTCATTAGCAAATCCACTTGCTAATATCCGTGTTATTTTTTTATTAATACTAGAAACATTAGTCATATATTTATTCTAAACTGAGCCTTATAGGATCTCTATTAAAGGATTGACTTTATTAAACTATTCTAAATTACAGTAACGTTTCCATTGCTTAACTCCTTTTCAGGCAATACCCTCGAAAAATATGCCTTTGATTTTGCTAGTTCACTTTATTTCTACGACCCTGAAACACAAGAACGTCTATAAAAGGTAGATTGTATCTGTACCAACACTCTATTTGTGACAAAGTGACAAAGCGACAAAAACGAAGACGATGATAAGGAGTCGTCTTCGTTTTACTTTATTTTTCTTTTAGTTACCTTTTTATGCAAACCTTGAATAACTGTTCGTGTCTCATCTAAATAATCAATTGTCTGATTATACGCACTGGTCACTACTCCCATAAATAAAATATCAATGACGAGAAGCTGGGCAAGACGAGAGGAAGTGGCACCGCTTCTAAAGGTCGCTTCTACATTCGGTGATACATATAAACAAATGTCAGCTAAACTAGATACTAATGAATTACCGTAACGTGTTAGGCTTATTGTAGTAGCAGGAGTTTCGCCTGCTATTTCAAGAATTTTGGCCACTTCATGTGTTTCTCCAGAGAAGGATATCCCGACTACCACATCCCCCTCCTGTGCATTAACAACCGATGTAGCTCCTAGATGTAAATCCATGAATGCTTTACTATGCCTATTAATTCTTAAAAATTTTTGATCTGCATCCATTGCCGTAATTCCAGAAGCACCTACGCCAAAAAAAATAATTCTTCTTGCTTTTGCTAAAGCTGATACAGCTCGCTCTAATTCAGCTTCATCTATTAAATTAGCCGTTTGTGTCAGAATATCACTACTCTGCAAGGTCACCTTCTCTACAATTGATTGTAACGGCTCATTTGCTTCAATATCTCTGTCGACGGTGTTCTTACGCTGTAAATCACCAGCAATACGTAATTTTAATTCTTGAACATCGCTGACATGCAAAGATTTACATAATCTTACAACGGCAGCACTGCTTGTCTGGCTTGCCTCTCCCAACTCTACAGCGGTCATTTTAATCGCCTGTGTGGGATGTTCTAAAATAAAGCTTGCCACCTTTTTTTCAGAAGGAGGTAGCTTCTCTCGCATTTCTGAAAGCATAATTAAACCGGCATTAATTTTTTCCATACATCCATCCCCACCTCTAGTATGTAGCCTTCATGAAAAAGTGAATGGAGCAGTTCCATTCACCTCTTACTTCAAAACTTCCGTAATTCTACTGCTCTACGCACATGCCCTTCGGATTGGGCGAGTAATGCGGTTGCTTCTTCTAACCCTGTATTTGTTAGTAACATGACAATAGCCAGTTTTACTTGATAGTTGGTTTGCTCTAAAACTTGCTCAGCTTGAATATAGGATACTCCTGTCACTTCACAAACAATTTGTTTGGCACGTTCACGCAATTTAAAATTACTAGCATGAACATCCACCATTAAATTTTTATAGACTTTACCAAGCTTGACCATAGTTGAGGTCGTAATCATATTGAGAATTTGTTTATGGGCTGTTGCAGCCTTTAGTCTAGTGGAACCGGTTAGAATTTCTGGACCAGTAATAACCTCAATAGCTATATCTACATTTTCGCTAATGGTAGAACGAGCGTTGCTGACCAAGCTAATCGTTTTTGCCCCTATTTGCTGAGCATAATTTAAAGCTCCTTTGACAAAAGGCGTTCTACCACTTGCCGCAATACCAATGACTATATCTAGATTTGTTAAGCGTTGTTTTTCCAATTCTTGCCGACCTAAAGATAAATCATCTTCTGCCCCTTCTATAGCGATCATTACTGCCTCTGACCCACCCGCTAATATGGCTTGCACTAGCTTAGGCGAAGTACTAAATGTTGGTGGACATTCAACAGCATCTAGCAGCCCGATTCTCCCACTTGTCCCTGCCCCTACATAAAACAATCTACCGCCATTTTTTAGCGCATGTACAACAGCCATAATAGCCTGTTCTATTTCAGGTAATACTTTGGCAATAGCCTGTGGAATTTTTTGATCCTCTTCATGCATTAGCCTTACAATTTCAGCAATGGACATTAAATCTAAATCGGTTGTGTCTGGATGATAATCCTCAGTCGTCAGTTTTGTCATTCGCTCCATCGAAATCAAATCCCTCCATTCGATTTTTTTACATTCATCCAAGTTTCCTTTACTGTTTGTTGTAAAGCCTTTGTCATTGGAATTCCTTCACTAAAGAGCCCATTTATAAAAGCACCAATAGCGGGTGGTACTTCAGGCTGAATGATTTGATTATCAATAGTAGATTGTTGCAATTTTGCTTGAAAGCATTGAACAAAGTATTGATTTTCGAATAATCCTCCACAAGTAACAATAGGGAATTTTTTCACCTGTGGTTCTTTTCTAAACATCTTTTGGAGAAGTTGAACTAAATGGGTAACTGCACGGTCAACAATCCTCTTCGCTATCTCATTATTTTGGGTAGCTAAAAGTAATACCGTCCTAGTAATAGAGGAAATACATATGCGTGGCTGCGTATGCTCATAAATTAGTGTAATAATTTCCGTAGGATCTGTTAGTGCTAGACGCTCTAAAATGGCTTTAGAAAAGGCATCTTCATTTAAACCATAAGCATCATATTGACGAGTAATGGCACGCAATGCCTCTTGGCCAATATAGTAGCCACTTCCCTCATCTCCCAATAGATACCCCCATCCTCCAATGCGACTAATGAAATTTTCTTGAACCACATAAACAATTGAGCCTGTTCCGGCTATAACTACTAATCCCTCCTGCGTAAACGTCCCACTAGTAAGTGCCGCTACTGCATCATTTGTAACAGTAACCTTACAGAACGGGAAGGGGAAAATATGAGCTATCCACTCCTTCCAGCGTATTAAATCCTCTTGACGATCCCCTCCTGCTACGCATAAGAAAACCGTTGAAATATCACTTTTTGTAGCACCTACCCTTTGCACTAAACATTCTAGTAACTGTTGAATATGTTGTCTTACCTCATAGGATGGAGTAGACTTTATATTCGTGCCGTCTCCATCCATAACGGCGAGAACACTTCCATCTTTTGTCCCAATTACAGCACGAGTTTTCGTTCCACCGCCATCGACACCAATAATATATGACTTATTTAATGGCACCTGCCGTCAGCCCCTCCATAAATTGCTTTGAAGCAATAAAGAATAATAGAATCATTGGTAATGATGCTAATGTCAGTCCAGCAAAAAGTGAGCCCCAGTCAGCTGAATGCTCTCCAAATAACGACATCATTCCGACAGGGATTGTCCGTTTCATCTTTTCTGTAATAAAAATAAGCGGAAAGAAAAAGTCATTCCATGCTGCAATAAAATTGATAATAACGACTGTTCCTAGTGCAGGTCGCATTAATGGCAATACAACATACCAAAGGACCCTTAGGTTCCCAGCACCATCCATACGGGCAGCCTCCTCCAATTCAGAAGGTATCGTTTTAAAAAAGCCTGTTAGTATGAGCATGGATAAAGGTATACCTGTCGCTGTATTCATTAAAATCAAAGACCATAAAGAATTAATTAGTCCTAAATCACGCATTAAAATAAAAAGAGGGACGATTCCCAATTTTATTGGGATCATCATGCCTAATAAGAATATAAAGAATAAGGCATGGTTCCACGAAAATTTAAAGCGAGCTATATAAAAGGATGCCAATGAACACACAACAACAATCAGTACAACAGATACAATACTGACAAATAGGCTATTCATAAAATATGTGGTAAAGGGAATTTTAGACAATAATGTGCGGTAAGTATTAAGGCTAAAGCTAGATGGAAATCCCAATGGATCCTTGTAAATGTCCACACTTTTCTTAAAGGAGGACAAAATCATTAACAAAATAGGATATAAGCTAATTGTCGCTACTGTAAACAAAACAAGATAATAGAATGGTCGAACCCAAATGGCTCCTTGCTTCATATACCTCCCCCTTACATTTGGACGTCTTTTTTATTGGCCAAGCGTAAAAATAGCGTTGTACAAATTAATATAAATAGAAAAAGCACTGTCGCTAGGGCAGACCCTATACCAATTGCTGTAGCACCGGAAGCAGATGAACTACCAAAGGCTAAGCGATAGAAAAACACGGCCAATGTATCCGTAGAATAATAGGGCTCCCCCATAGAGCCTTGCATGGCATAAACAAGTTCAAATGCCTCAAAGGATTGAATAAATGTTAAAATGCCCATGATCATTATCGATGGCACCATTAAGGGCAAATAAATCATACGTAATAAAGTAAAGCCCTTTGCACCGTCTAGTCTCGCAGCCTCAATCAACTCATTGGGAATGCCTTGGAATCCAGCTAAAAAAATTAAAACGCCAAAGCCTAGCCCAAACCAACAATTGACTAAAATAATGGCAATTAAAGCTGTTCCAGGATCACCGAGCCAAGCCTTTTGCAACGTCTCTAAACCTAATTTATCTAAAAGGACATTTAAAGTTCCAAAATTAGGGTTTAAAATAAGCTTCCATAAAAAACCTACAACAATTACCGATAACACTCGCGGGAGAAAAAAGGCTGCCTTGAAAAACTCAGCTCCTTTAATTTTTTGGTAGATAATAAACGCTAAAAAGAAAGCTAACCCATTCATAACAACCATTTGCACAACAAAATAGATACCATTATGTTTGAATGCATTCCAAAACATGGAGCCATAAGGTTCTGTCGTGAAAAGCTTCACGAAGTTTCGTAATCCAACAAAATCCCCACGTGACATTCCTTTCCATTCAAAAAAACTATAGGATAAAGCTGCTAGAATTGGATAAAGCACAAACATTCCATAAATTATAATTGCAGGAATAGGGAAAAGGTGGATAGACCACCTTGCCCATGATTTTCTTTTTGATAACGGTGAAGCTGTAGACTCCCTCATGATGAGCAGCCCCCTTTAAAATTCTGAGAAAGGAAGATTCCTTGTAGGAACATTATTTATTTTTGAAATGGCGTGTACCAAGTTTTAGCGTTTTCTTGTACTTTGGCAGCGACCTCTTTAGGTGTTACTTGACCTAAATACATACCTTGTAGTTCACTTTCAAGTAAACTTTTTGTTGTTGGGTCCCCTCCTGTAAAATTAGTCACCCACATGTATGGTGTCGATTCATTTGCAGTGGATTTACTAATCTCATTTAATAGGGCATTGTCAGAGGTAATACCAGGTATGGCACTGATCATGGAAAATTCCTTCACAAACAATTCACCGAATTCCTTTGTAGTTAAAAACTCTAAAAATACCTTTGCAGCCTCTTTATTTTTCGAATTTGCATTAATAGCAAATGAGCCATCTACCCAAGTCGTCACTGTTTTCTGACCCCCTTTAGAGGGAATAGGAAAATATCCTAAATCTAAATCAGGATTCATTTCTAATACAACAGGAATTTCCCAGCTACCTAACGGGAACATAGCCGCCTCCTCTAATGCAAACAAAGTACGAATATCATCCATTCCTAACCCCTCTGAATTAGCAGGAAAATACTTCTTTAAGTCATTCATTACTTGTATGGATTCTATAAACTGAGCATCAGTAAAATCTTTTTCTCCCGCAAGCACTGCTTGGTAGAAATCATTGCCTTCGTAAATCGCCGGCCCTACAATCCCATGCAGTAATGACAATAACCAGCCTTCCTTCGTGCCCATTGCTATTGGTGTAATACCCTTTTCAAGTAATTGATCATTTAATGCTATGAACCCCTCCCAAGTAGTAGGTATTTCGAGGTTATGATCCTTGAAGATTTTTTTATTATAGAAAAATTGCGTTGAGCTCAAATTAATTGGTACCCCATATTGATTTCCATCTTCATCACGGGATGCTAGTAGTGCCTCTTCAGGAAAAGAAGGTAAACCATTTAAGCCATTTATTTTCTCGACATATCCTGCTTCAGCAAGCTTTAATCCAGCTGCATAAGGTCGTAAGTGGAAAATGTCTGGGCCTTCTCCAGCCTGTAGTGCTGTATTGAGAACAGTGTTATACTCTGTATTTTTAGTCGGATTAAAGGAAATCTGTATTTCGGGATGTTGTTCATTAAATAATTCGATAACTTTTTCATATTTCGCCACATCTTCAGTACGCCAACTTCCTATCGTGAGAGAAATCTCTTCTATTTCCTCCCCTTCTTCCTTATCAGGTGTTGTTGAAACCGTTGTTTTCTCTTTTGAGGTACACCCCACTAAAGCTACAACGAATAATAATAGAAACAGCCATAACCATTTACTCTTTTGTTTCATATCAACTAATCCACCCTTCATATAAGTAATTTTTCATAAATCAACGTATGAAGCTTTTCCCGAATATTTCTCATATTTGTATTCCTTCCATAATGAACTGCATTCGTCAGGAAAATAACAAAGGCCTTTTCAACAGGGTCCATCCAAATACTTGTGCCTGTAAAGCCTGTATGACCAAACGAACCCTTATTCCACCTCCTAGCAAAACAAGATGATAAGCAATCTCCATCCCATACTTCAAAACCAAGTCCCCTATTTCTGAATGTCTTCGTATAGGCAAGTTCTAGCCACTCATAAGGAAGAACTTGTTGTTGTGTAAGTCCTAACCAAATCTCTGCATACTTCGCTAAATCTTCCGCACATGAAAATAAACCGGCACTACCAGCTACACCTTCCAACAGCAGAGATTTTTCATCATGAACAATTCCTTGAACAAATTTTCCATCCACCATCTCTGTGGATGCCGTTAGTCCCCGTTGATGCTTCTGTAATTGAAAGTGAGTACGATTCATCCCCCAAGGCTTCAATATCTCCTGTTCAACGAATTGACTAAGTGACCCCCCCGATATTTTTTCAATCACTTTCCCTAATAAAATCATACCTAGATCACTGTAGAGTACTTGCTCACCTGGCTGAAACACCACTTTACTGGAAAATATCTCTGTCATGATGTCGCGTTGATGATGCCTTTGCACCACTGGCATTAAGTCTGCTGGTAGCCCTGAATTATGCTGTAATAAATGTTGAATTGTCATATTGGCATACTTAAAATTGGGTAAATATGTTTGAACCTTATCGTCCACAGTCATTTGTTGTCGACTCAAGAGCAATAAAGTAGCTGGTAGCGTTGCCACTACTTTTGTTAATGACGCTAAGTCGAAAATTGTATGGCTCGAAATGGATTGTTTACTGCCATCTTCAGCTGTAAAAGCCCCATAACTACGTGACAAAATTCTTTTATGATGCTGTTGAACAATCAATACTGCACCTGGAATTTCCTTTTTTCGCACTAAATCATTTATATAGGCATCTACCAAATAGAACACCCCGCAGCTTTAACTATCTAAATTTTCTGTAAATTAGTATTATCATATAAAATAAAATGATAAAAAATTACACCAATCTTAAAATTTTTTTTCATATAAAAAAACTCCCCGCCAAGTCATTGCATACTTGATAGAGAGTTTCTTCATTATTTAGTTGTTTTTTTCAAATCCATCGAAGCTGCTGCACTTTCAACCTTTACGCGTTTTAAGAAGAATGCAAGCACGACTGCAATCACTGTTATACCAGCCGCAATTAAGAATGAGTGTGTAATACCATCTAATAAAGCAGTTTGCATAATTTGATCTTGCATTTGTTGCATTTGCTCTGGTGTAGGTGCTGCACCTGCTTGTGCTGCATTTGCTTTCGCCTCGACAATTAATTCTTCGGCTTTAGCTTTTGTACGATTATTCATGAATGTAACTAAAATCGCACTACCAATGGCTCCTGATACTTGCTGTAATGTGTTGTTAATAGCTGTACCATGTGGATTCATAATTTGTGGTAATTGGTTTAAGCCGTTTGTCATAATAGGCATCATTACCATCGACATACCGAACATACGAATTGTATACATCGATACAATAAATGTATAGCTTGAATCAATTTCTAATTTTGTTAAACCGAATGTTGCGATTGTAGTAATCGTTAATCCGATAATGGCCAATATACGTGGACCAAACTTATCGAAAAGCTTACCAGTAATTGGTGACATAATCCCCATTACAAGCGCTCCTGGAAGCATCATTAAGCCAGCTTCAAAAGGTTCAATACCGCGAATAGATTGTACGTAAGCCGGTGTTAAAATCATCCCTGAGAACATTGCCATGGAAACAATAACAGAGATAACAGACCCTAATGCAAACATTGGATATTTATAAATACGTAATTCCAATAATGGTTGATCCATTTTTAATTGTTTAATGATGAAAATAATTAAGGCGATAAAGCCAATTGAAATTGTGCCATATACCCAAGGGCTTGACCAGCCTTTATCCCCTGCTGTACTGAAGCCGTATAAAATACCCCCGAATGCAACTGTTGATAAAAGTACTGATAGGAAATCTAAGTGAACTTCACGTGTCTCCATCACGTTTCTTAATTTCCAAACACCAAATAATAAACTAATAATCGCAAATGGAATAATCATTTGGAAAAGCATACGCCAATCATGATGCTCCACAATATAACCTGATAATGTCGGTCCAATTGCTGGTGCCATAATCATGACTAAACCGAAGATCCCCATTGCTGCCCCACGCTTCTCTTTCGGGAAGCTAGTTAGCATAACATTCATTAACAGTGGTGACATACTGGATGCTCCAGCTGCTTGCACCATACGACCTGCTAACAGCATGCCAAAGCTGGGAGCGAAGCCTGCCATAATTGTACCAATAGTAAAGATAGACATCGCTGTAATAAATAAATGTCTATTTTTAAAGCGTGTCACAAAAAATGCTGAAGCAGGAACTAAAATACCACTTACTAGCATATAGCCTGTTGCGAGCCATTGTACTTTTGAATATGTGATCCCAAAATCTTTCATAATTGTTGGTAATGCCACATTCAACAATGTGTTATTAAGAAAAGCAACAAAAGCACCCACAAATAATATAGCAATCATGCCATAAGGGGGCTTCTTCATTGTCTGCTCACTATTCATTTATATCCCTCAATTCTTTCGTGTGTTTTTCGATAAAACTTATTTTATACTCGTAGTCTACTTTTTTCAACAAATAAGTTTATATTTTTTATAAACGTTGATATATCAGTATTTTTGGTGTAGAATAAGAGTATAATATTTTTAAAAAGGTGAGGTCATGAACAAAAGAAAAAGACAAATTATCACAGCTGCGCGTGCACTTTTTATTGAAAAAGGATTTCTAGATACATCGATTAACGACATCATCCATGATGCTAAAATTTCAAAAGGGACATTTTACAATCATTTCTCTTCGAAGAACGAATGCTTAATCGCCATTTTAGATGAAGGACGTGAGGAAGCAAGTAATCGTAGACATGAACTTATTTACGGAAAGGATCCTACAGATTTAGAAGTGTTAACACAGCAAGTTGCTGTTCTCATGTACGTCAATCGCGAACATAACTTAATTCAAATTTTTGAATCAATCTTTCATTCGAGAGATAAAGAACTAAAAAAAATTATTATTAACTACCATCTACAGGAATTAGAATGGTTAGCTAATCGACTTGTTCAAGTCTTCGGTGAAGAAATTAGCCCAATAAGCTATGAATGTGCTGTGCAAACGCTTGGAATGATTAACCTCACATTGCGCGCAGTTTTTATAGCTGATTATGATAAATATATCAATCGAGAAGCCATTGTACGTGTAGCATTGCGCAATATTAGCGTTATTATACCTACTATGCTTGAATCGAAGGAAATTATCGTTAGCGTTGAAATGATCAATACTATTCAAAATGTAGTCAATTATAAAACCGTTACAAAAGATATGGTCATCGAACAATTACGTGGCTTTGCCAAAGGATTAACGAATAATGAAACAGTGGAAGGCTTGGAGTATGCAGAATTTTTATTAGAGGAGCTTCAACGCGAAAATCCAAAGCTTTTTATCATCGAGTCACTTCTTACACCTTTCCGTAAAGCATTCGTTGGAACAGAACATGTCGCAGAAGCCCGCGATATCGCCAATAGTCTATGGCGCTATGTAAAAATTGAGCGTCCGGCTGAGCGCTGCAACAAAAATAGACAATAATAAAAGAGGTATCAAAATTTGATACCTCTTTTTTAATGACATTGAAATCTTAAAATAAATACTGTACCGTCACGATCTGAACGTACACTTATGGTGCCATTGTGGAGGTCAATAAGCTGTTTTGTAATGGCTAGTCCTAAACCTGTTCCTGTTGTATCATCTGTCGTGTTAGTTCCACGGTAATAACGTTCGAATAGGTTATCGAGCTCTTCCTGAGGAATGCCAGGACCATGATCAGCAATTGTTAGCATCACTTCTTTACCAGTATGTTGCGCCTCCACCATTACCTTCGTGCCTACAGGTGTATATTTTTTCGCATTGGTTATTAAATTATCCATAATCCGCTTGAGCAAAAGTTCATCTGCCTGCAGCATCACATCACCATAAACCCTTACGCTTACCTGTTCATCAGCAAATTGTGTTAACCATGTTGTCAATGGCAGTAATACCTTATCAAGCTGTATGGCCTTATTTTTTAACTGATACGTATACGTTAAATCTTGTATGAGGGCATCCATATATGTTGCCTTTTCCTGCATAGTTTGTGCAAAAATACGCATCTCATCCTTTGTCCACTCATAATCCTCCGAGGCAAGCATTGTGGAATAGCCATAAATAGAGCTTAAAGGCGTCTTTAAATCATGCGATAAACCTGTAATCCACTCCTCACGTAACTGCTCTGATTGCTTAATTTGCCTTTCATTTGAATCAAGTCGCTCAGATAAATGGTTTAAGGACTCCTCTACAGGCTGAAATAATTTAAATTTCCGTTTCAATTTCCCACTTTTCTTATGATGGATGTTCTTATCACTAATATCACTGTAATCGAATTGGGTAAGTCGCTCAATTCGCGATATGACATAAACAAGTGGACGTACAAATTGTCGTGAAATACTAATAGATAAAAAAATAACGCCCAGCAATAAAATAATATGCCCACCAAAGAAAACGGAAACAAACAATATCATCGCCTTATTGAAGGGCTCTTCAAATGGTTTATAGGATGGGTTAGGCATACGGACAACAAATGTGGACTTATCCGCTAAGGTTGTACTTTGCTTAAGTTCCTCATGCTCGAATATGTCATATTTCTCCTCAACCAGTTGGGGCTTCTTTAGCTCTTCATAACGTTTTCCTACAATGTCCGTCCGGTTCCATTCCGTATCATAAATTTCAACACTAGCTTTATGTTCTTTTAAACGCTGAATTGTGACATCTGAAATCGTCCCTGTAGCTAACCAATTATCAAGAGCCTCATCAAATAATGGCTGAACAGGAGAAATAGGTAGAAATAACAAATAATATTTTGGAAGTTCCCATGTGTGCATACCTGGCTGCTTTAATGCAAAAATTTCACTATCAGGCCTTCCACATAGTTCACAGCTTTCCCCTGTATAATCTACAATGGTCATCGACTGATCAAATAAGTAAAGTTGACCTGCATTTTCCTCAGCACGCTCTACTAAATAATCGGCAATTTTAACAGAATCTCCCTTTTCTATAACGGCATCGTCCTCAATTTCAAAGGAGCTCATGACATGAATATTGTCTCCTACACGATCATTAATAAAGATCGCAAAAAACACCAAGCTCATAATAAAGCCCGAAATAATTAATAAATAAAATATAATGAAATACGATACAAAACGAAGCGTTAGTTTCCCTGCTGGCTTCATGAGGAAACATCCCCAACTAGCTTATAGCCAATACCTCTGACTGTTATAATGCAGGTAGGTTTACCAGGATTCTTTTCAATTTTTTCTCGCAGTTTTCGTATGTGTACCATTACTGTATTATCATCAAACAAACAATCTCCCCATACACGCTCGTAAATTTGTTCCTTAGATAATACTTGCCCCGCATTATCACATAAGTATTTCAATAAATGAAACAAACGGCCACTAATGATTTCCCTTACCCCATCTACAGTGATTTCTGCTGCATCAATATCGAATGTAAAACGGCTACATGTAAAAAGATGATTTTCTGTGACTTGCTTTTTCTTCATATAACGTGCTAACTGTACCTTTACCCTTGCAACAAGCTCGAGTGGATTAAATGGTTTTGTAATATAATCATCTGCACCATTCATAAAACCACGAAGTTTATCGGCGTCACTGCTTTTAGCTGTTAAATAAAAAATAGGAGCATCGCTTTTTTCCCGAATAAGATTCGCCACTTCTAACCCACTACCATCCGGCAACATAATATCTAAAAGGTAAAAATCAAATGTTTTAGCATAAATCTCGGATTTTGCTGCTTCTATCGTGTTACATAATGTAATACTTGTCATGCCTTCTTTTCTTAAAATGATATCAATCATTTCAGCAATCGCTCGTTCATCCTCTAATACTAATATGGATGCTTTCTGCATATCCTCACCTACTTTTAAGATTACTTTAAGGTAGTCATTATTTCACCATAAGCTTCCTCAACTATTCTATGTATAAGATAACCAATTAAGGAGATAAAACGCAATGACAACTAATCGTGTTACTTTCATTGATACAATGCGTGGGTTTAGTTTATTTGGCATCTTAATGGCGAATTTGCTGATATTCCAGTTTGGAATGTATGGCAAAGATGAATTAAAAAATCTTTCTACCTTAGATAACGGAGCTTTATATTTTGTAAAGATTGTAATTGAAGGCTCCTTTATGCCCATCTTCACTATTTTATTCGGCTTCTCGCTCATTAAATTAATTGAATCCATTCGAAGAAAAAAAAATAAAAGCCGCTGGTCAGTTTTACGTCGGGCTACTGGTTTAATTGCCCTCGGTTTACTACATTCCATTTTATTATGGGAAGGCGATATTCTTTTTTCCTATGGCTGTATGACTTTATTTTTAATTCCCTTTATTAATCGTAAACCTAAAACTTTATTTATATGGGCAGGTATTCTGTTTGTCCTGACGACGGCTTTAACATACGGTTCTATGGAGGCAACTAAGAAGGAACAAAAGGAATTAGATACTTACATTGAACAAGCAAATGATGTCTATGCTAATGGAAGCTACTTAGAAATTTTTGATTTCCGAGCAAATGCAGAAGTACCTGGAATGGAGGACCCTTCCTTCATCTTTATTATATTAATTTTTGCACCCATGTTTTATGCTCCCCTATTCCTCTTCGGTATGGCACTCGCTAAAAAGCAAGCCTTTGTGAAAATGGACGAGGAAGTAAAGTGGTATAAGCTAGGTGCACTCCTAGTTCCTATAGGTCTCGCATGTAAAAGTATAAGTTTTATAGAAAGTAATTTTTCTTCTATCTTACTAATGGGTGGATCTCAGCTATTAGCACTCGGCTATGTCAGCCTTGCAGCTTTACTCTATAAAACACGCCCTGTGCAGCTTCTCGCCCCTGCATTTGAGAGCGTAGGCAAATTATCTTTAACCAATTATTTACTACAAACTATTATTTGTACAACTGTTTTTTACGGTTATGGTCTCGGATTATACGGCAAGCTAGGTATCTTTGGTGGTATCTTATTCGGTATCGTTGTTTACAGTCTACAATGTGTCTTCAGCCTTGCCTATTTAAAGAAATTTAAACGCGGCCCATTTGAAACAGTCTTACGTGTATGGACGAATTGGTCGTGGACTGGTCAGGTGAAGTAAGACACCTACAAACTACTATAGAAGAAAGGAATTATTTCATATGAATAGTGACTCTAAAGAAGACTTTACAGACTCGTGGTGGTTTTTAGGTATTTGTGCGGCTGTAGCAGTAATTTTAACACTATTGCATTTTAATCGATAATATCACATTCGTTTTCCTTGCCCCCTACTGTATACTATTACTACAACTATACAGCTAGGGGGCATTTTCTTGTTAACGCGTATCATGATTACAGGCTATAAACCACATGAACTTGGTATTTTTAATGATAAACATCCTCGGATTGGCATCATTAAAAAGGCATTGGAAAACCGTCTACGTCTTCTACTTGATGAAGGGCTCGAATGGGTTATTATAAGCGGCCAACAAGGTGTAGAATCTTGGAGTGCTGAAGTTGTATGGACGCTAAAAAAAGAATTTCCTCATTTAAAATATGCAGTTATCACACCCTTTTTAGAACAAGAGAAAAATTGGCAGGACCCTAAAAAGGAAAAATACCAAACCATAATTGCCCGAGCAGATTTCGTTACAAGCATTACAAAAAAACCGTACGAAGCTCCTTGGCAATTTATTGAGAAGGATAAATTTATAATTCAAAATACAGATGGACTATTATTAATTTATGATGAAGAGAATGAAGGCTCTCCAAAATATATCAAACGTCTGGCAGAAAAATTTATGGAGTCACATGACTATTCACTTTTAACAATCAATGCCTATGATTTACAGATGATAGCGGAGGAAATACAGCAACAAGATTGGTAGAAAATAATTGATATAATTTTCCGACAATTATATACTAGTATTATGAAATAGGTTGTCTGTAGCCAGCTTTTTTACCACCATTCGAAAGGAGCTGTCATCATTTGAAGAAACAAATCGAAGTAATTTTTGAAGCTTCTCCTATAAATATTGCTCATGATACGTATCGCAGAGAGTGTAGCTATACACGTGGCATTCATATTGAAGAACAAGAATTTCTAGCCATTTTAAGTACCATGAGTAGGGATTCCCGCTTATATTTTGATTTTCATAACCCACGTAAAGAGATTAAAAAAGGAACATATTTAAATGGACACTCCGGTTTAGCCTACAATATTTTTGAGTATTATAAAAAACACTTTAATATTGAGATTATTGATATAATTAATGGTAAAGATTTTTATGTAAAAATCATATAAAATAACCCCCTTTAAAGTTTCACCTTTAAAGGGGGTTATTCGATGTTATAGGTCGGATACTTGCGCGCCTAACTCTTTATTATTATACATTTCTGTATCCAATTCTTTCGTAATACGTGCTGTTGTAACACCAGCTGTCATTGAACCACTTACATTTAAAGCTGTACGTCCCATATCAATTAAAGGCTCAACTGAGATTAATACACCTGCAAGGGCAACCGGTAAATCAAGGGCTGATAATACAAGGATTGCTGCAAAGGTTGCACCACCACCAACACCTGCTACACCAAATGAGCTAACTGCTACTATTGCAATAACTGTAATAATGAACACAGGATCAAGAGGATTAATGCCTACTGTAGGTGCGATCATAATCGCTAGCATGGCAGGATATACACCAGCACAGCCATTTTGACCAATTGATAAACCAAATGAACCTGAGAAGTTGGCGATACCCTCAGATACCCCTAGACGACCTGTTTGCGTTTTAATATTCATCGGTAAAGTACCAGCACTTGAACGTGAGGTAAAGGCGAATAATAATGTTTCCGCAGACTTTTTCATATACGTAATTGGATTTAATCCGCTTAATGTCAAGATTAATAAGTGTACTAAGAATACAATTATTAAAGCTGCATAAGAGGCAATTACAAACTTACCTAAATTATAGATGGCACCGAAATCAGATGTTGCTACAGTACGAGCCATAATAGCTAAAATTCCGTACGGTGTTAAACGTAAAATAATTGTTACAACACCCATAACAAGGGCATAAATAGCATCTAGCCCTTTTTTAATTGTTGCTGCTGTCCCTTCATCTTTACGTGCTACACGTAAATAAGCAAAGCCAAGGAATGCTGAGAAAATTACGACAGCAATTGTTGAAGTTGAACGAGCTCCTGTTAAATCAAGGAATGGATTGGCTGGGAATAACTCAACAATTTGTGTTGGTAAATCTGGTGCTGCTAAACCAGTCGTTTTTTCCTCTAGGTATTGGCCACGTGCTGTCTCCGCTTCACCTTGTAAAATGTGTGTTGCATCTAAATCAAATACTGTTGCAGAAAGAATACCTACTGCTGCCGAGACAGCTGTCGTACCAATTAAAATAGCTAAAATAAGAGCAGCCATTTTCCCAAAATTTTTGCCAATTTTCATTTTTGTAAAGGCAATGAGAATTGATATAAATACTAATGGCATGGCTACCATTTGTAACAATTTAACATACCCAGTACCTATAATATTGTACCAAGATGTTGTTTTGGCTAAAACTTCAGAATCAATACCGTAAATAAAATGAAGTCCAAGACCAAGTAAAATCCCTAAACCTAGACCTGCAAAAACACGATTCGAAAACTTCACGTGTTTTTTATTCATGACATATAAAATTCCAACGAACACAAGCAAAACTGCGACGTTAAGAATGATTTGTAAATTCGACAATGGAATGCCTCCTAAGGTGTTTTATAATAATGTAATCGAATTATATACCTATAATCCCTATAATTCAAGTATGTTTTATTAAGATTAATAATTTCATACAATAAAAACGATTTGTCATGATTTATTATGCCCTCGAAACGTAAAACGATTATTTTAGTGAAACTTCTTTAAAATATTTTAGTCTCCCATGCTTCAATTGGTGACAACATTATCACTTTAATGGGTTCAATCCCTGTGATTACAAAATTAATACTAAATACCCCTCTAAACATTAACAAAAACCTACATCGTTTAATGAACGAAGTAGGTTTCTTGTTTATTAATCAAATAACAGCTTCCAGTAATTTTTTTACACTGTTTTTTCACGCGCGTCACTGTATTAGATAATTGTTCTACGGAGTCAAAATATTGAAATTCATTCGTAATAACTGCAACGGATAAGGTAGTACATGTTAATGGCTCCAGTTTCCCAATTCTATTGGCTACCTGCACATATTCGAGATCCTCTAATTCATAAAAACTCGAAATATTTGCATCAAACTCATCAATAATTTTCTGGCAAATCGAGGCTGCCTCATAATGGGGCAAAATCGCTACAAAGTCATCGCCACCAATATGCCCTAAAAAATCGTCTACCTCACATATATGTCTCTTAAGAATATCTGTTAAATATAGTAGGATTTTATCGCCTCTATTAAAGCCATATGTGTCATTATAGGATTTAAAATGATCTAAATCGAAATATATTAAACTATATTGTGAAAGTTTTAAGGCTTCCTCAAGCTTTTCATTGATTAATTTATTACCCGGTAAACTACTTAGTGGATTCAAAAAGCTAGCAATGGCCACCTGAGTGTCAACGAGCTTTAACAGAAGCTCCCTTATACTAACCATTCCATCATATAGGTCATTTTTAGTGACAATTACATCATCATATAAATCCTCTGGGGGTCTAGACATCGCTTGAGTACTAACCTCAGTAATCGGTATATTCCGATCTACAATTAAAGGATTCTTTTTAATAATTAATTGATTTTGCCGTCCCATAAATAAATGATAGCCATATTGAGTGCCTATTTTTTGATAGAAATGCGTACGTGTAATCTGCCCAATAGGTTTTTTATCACGAACTACAACCACACTCCGTAATGATGGGTTACTCGTAAAAAGCACATCTACTTCTTTATTTTTCACAAATTCATCAATACATGGAACCTTTTCAATGACTTCCCCAATCTTCATGGTCACCCACCCTTATTTTCCCCAAATGCATTTCCTTTGCGGGCTTTCCTATCGCATACCCTTGCGCATAGTGAATACCGATACGATGTAGATACTCAAGCTCTTCCTGTCTTTCTATTCCCTCAGCAATAATTTTAGTTTTAGCCTGCTCGGCATACTTCATTAGCAATGTAACAAGCTGCTGCTGCTCACTAATCTGATCAATACATTGAATTAATGAACGATCTAGTTTAATAAATTCTGGCTTTAAATAAATAAGTGTTTTTAAGCTATTGTAACCCGAGCCAACATCATCTACCGCAATACGATAGCCCTGCGATCTATAATGTGATAATACACGTTCAAACTCAACAAAATCTATAACAGCACTACGCTCCGTTAACTCAAAAACTACTTGTTGTGGCTTAATGCCGAGTTCCTTTAATAATTGTAGCGTTTCCCCACTATGATATTTTTTATCTAATAATACATTCGGGTGTATATTCAGAAATACTAAAAGGTTTTTATCTACCAAATCATTGTGCATACGTTCCTTGAAACGTTGTAAAGAAAGATTTCTACAAAAACACTCAAATAAAAATACACAATCTGTTTGTCCTACAAATTCATAAAACTGGTCTACACTCGTAAACAATTCAGAGGGTATTGGACGATTTAAAGCTTCAAATCCAATTGTTTGCGCTGTCTGTAAATCTACAATAGGCTGAAAGTATGTATGTAAAGAACCTTGTTGAATAATTTGCTTCAATGCTTTTAAACGTTTGATATATAACGTATTTTGTTGATGTTGCCCATATAAATATTTTAATAAAGAAAAAACATTATTCGTTTTTCTAGTTTGTTCCACAGCTGACTCCATGCTTGCACCTCTTCAATTGGTTATTATGGTTCATTGTACGCTTCCATTGTAAATAGACTGTTAATCGCATGTAAAAAGAGCAGGCTCTAGCACTAGAATTCAGGATACCTTTTTCCGAGTAGTAAGATTTTGTTCACATCTATTAAATGGTTCTTATTTCACAATATTCACTCTATTACAAATTGTTTATTTGATATAAACTATCGTTAGTGTATGATTGTAATAATAGGATTATATTACCTATTATAATTATTTGTGATTGACGATATTGGTCTTTATGGGGAAACCTATTTAGATAATAAAACTATTCAAGGGAGGATCTTGTTAATGAGCTTGTCTATTCAACAATTATTGGAGAACAAAGGAATTACACCGAAACCTGAACACCTTGAACTATTAAAAACACGCTGGGAAGGTATGCAGTCCCTTCGTAGCCACCTAGAAGGTATTGCGATTGATGACGCGGATATCGCTGTACGCAATATTCCTGGAGGTGATCACATTGACAACTGATTTACATTTAAAATCTGTTGAAGAACTGGCACCTTTACTACAATCGAAGGCCTTATCTCCTGTGGAACTTACGAAAGCTATTCTAGATTTTGCTGAGGAAAGTCAGCCTAAGATTAATGCCTATATGGCCTTTTATCGAGAGGAAGCATTGTCTCAAGCAAATAAAATAGAACAAGAGATTCTCCAAGGGCAATATAAAGGAATGTATCACGGAATTCCGATGGCCTTAAAGGATAACTTATATTTTAAAGATAAAATTACAACGATGTCCTCCAAAATTCATAAGGACTTCGTTTCTAATTATGATGCAACAGTAGTAGAGAAACTTCGTGATGCTGGTGTTATTTTCACTGGAAAATTAAGTATGCATGAATATGCATGGGGAATTACTAATAATAACCCTCATTACGGGCCCGTTCGCAACCCCTGGGATTTGGATAAAATTCCTGGTGGCTCTAGTGGTGGCTCCGGTGCCGCTGTTGCAGCAGGTGCAAGTGTCGCCTCACTAGGAACAGATACAGCAGGCTCGATTCGAATCCCTTCTTCTGCCTGTGGTATCGTTGGCTTAAAGCCTACGCATGGTCGTGTAAGTAAATATGGCTGTTACCCACTCGCTTGGAGCTTAGACCATATCGGCCCCATGACAAAGACGGTAAAGGATGCAGCCGGCTTGCTGGAAGTCATCTCTGGTTTTGATCATCGAGACCCTACTTGCATAGATGTACCTACTGACAATTACGTGCAGCAACTTTCAGGTAATAGTAAGGATTTAGTCATCGGCATTAATGAAGAATACTTCTTTAAAGACGTAGATGCTGACATAGAAAAGGCTGTTCGAGCGAGCATTCAAAGTTTAGTAGATCAAGGTGCTAAAGTGGAAGGAGTGCGAATTCCATCCTTACAATATGCAGAATGGGCAGAACTTGTAACATCCCTTTCTGAGGCAGCAGCTATACACCATTCTGATTTACAAAAGAGACCTCAAGATTTCGGAGACGATATCCGGTTATTATTTGAGCTAGGGGAACTACCTTCTGCCGTTGATTACTTACAGGCACAGCAGGTACGTCGTCAAATTAAGCAGGAGTTTAACGAAATTTTTAATCAAGTAGATGTGCTTATTACCCCTACTCTACCTGTAGTGGCAAATACCATTGGTGATGATTTCGCTGAGCTAAATGGCAAAAAAGTAGATTTGATTGATAATATCATTCGTTTTACAGGACCAAGTAACTTAACAGGCTTACCTGCCCTTTCAGTTCCTTGCGGCTTTAAAGGAAATTTACCAATAGGTCTACAAATTATTGGTCCTGCCTTTAAAGAAGGACGAATTTTAAATGTTGGGTATGCTATTGAACAGACGAACCCATTAAAAAATAGAAAGCCTAATATTTTCGCTACTATTTAATCTATCAATAATGTTTAAAATCTGCTCACGATGAGCAGATTTTTTTATTGTATGTATAATCTTATCAAACTAATGGTTTTTTATTGTGGCGTACTTTTATAATAGAAAATAGTAGCTTACTACAAGAAAGGCAATGATCTATTCATGAATGTAGAGAATTTTTTACAATTACCCATTACTAAAGATTTTATCGTTGTAGCTGGTCACAGCGGTTTGCATAAAGCAGTTCACAACGTAGAAATACTAGACTTTGAATTCTCCCCAGATATACATCATGTGCGAGATACCATATTCACCCCTAACAGTGTTGTGTTAAGCAGTCTATTATTTGCCAAGCAAAAGCCGGAGTATTTATTAAATGCCGTCAAAAGCTTAATTGAGCTAGGAGCAAGTGCCTTAGCCTATAAGCCTGTTATTTATAAAGATTTGCCTGAAGAGGTTATAACTTATGCGGAAGAACAAAATTTCCCAATCCTTAGATTTGGTGGAGATGAGTTTTTTGAAAAAATCATTTTAGAAACGATGGCTTATGCTAAAACACAGGATTACTCGTTTTTTTTAGAAACAATTGTACGAAGATTAATGGAGGAGGATCTTGCACCGGAGGAGTTGAAGTCGATTTTTCAGCAAATCGAGAGACCCTTTGACAAGTATGTATTTGTAGCTAATCTTCGAGGAGAGGGTTTATCTCGAAGTGATTGGAGGCAAAACTTTTTATCAATGGAGCCTTTACTAAAAACGGGTTTAATTTGCTCCTATAAGCAAAGTCTTTTTATGATTATTACCCACCCATCTCAGCAGTTTCACGTTGAGAGGTTTATACATGAATGGCTAACATTAAATACTATCCCTGCTGAAGCATTCACCTTTGGTTATAGCAATTGGTACGACACACAAACAGGAATCTCAATTGCTTTACAAGAAGCCTATTTTGCTAGTGTTTTTGCCGAAATTGAAAAGATATCAAGCTGCCACTATAAGTCCCTTGCATCAGATCGTTTATTAATAGAGCTGTATCGTAAAGATCCTACATTTGCGATGGACTATGTATCTTCCTTTTTAGCGCCTTTACTCGATGATAAGGCAGATCCTGATTTATTAGAAACAGCCAAAACCTACATTACAAAAAAAGGAAACATTAAAGAGGTAGCTGTTGCCCATTATTGTCATCCCAATACTATCCGCTATCGTATGGCTAAAATCCGTCAGCTAGTAGTACCTGTAGAGAATGACTATGTATTTTATGAGCGTTTAGCTGCAGCCGTTAAATTGTACTTATTACATAGCAAATTGAGTGATGAATAATCGCTTTGGAATAAGTACAAAAAAACGCCTGAATATTTAGAAATAAAATCAAATTAATATCTTCTCTCTTATGCTATCCTAATGGAAGTTAGGAGGAAGAATTTCATGAAAACTTACATAGCTGATGGTATGCTACTCGTTACAGCCATTGTTTGGGGCAGTGGGTTTGTTATAACAGCCATTGCCTTAGAATATTTAACCGCTTATCAAGTTATGGCTGGTAGATTTTTATTAGCTTCAATTATATTAACTGTTTTATTCGGTTCCCGATTAAAAAAAGCGTCTAGATCTGTCATATGGAAAGGTGCTTTATTAGGTACGATATTGTATATAGCATTTGCTCTTCAAACGGTTGGACTTCAATATACCACACCATCAAAAAATGCCTTTTTAACCGCTGTTAATGTCGTTATTGTCCCATTAATCGCCTATGCGGTTTATAAGCGTCGAATTGATGGGTATGAAATCATTGGGTCCTTAATGGCCATTGTTGGAATTGGCTTTTTATCGTTACAAGGTTCATTGACGATGAATATGGGGGATGCCCTTTCGTTAGCTTGTGCCGTTGCTTTTGCCTTTGATATATTTTGTACAAATCTTTTTGTTCAAAAGGAAGATGCCATTGCACTCACTATCATTCAATTTCTTACCGCTTCCTTTATAGGTATTCTTGTGGTCATTAGCCAAGGAGAAATCCCTACATCACTAGAAAAAGAAGCCATCTATTCGATTATTTACTTAGGTATTTTTTCAACAACGATAGCTTACCTCTTTCAAAATGTGGCCAATCAATATACTACTGCTACAAAGGCTGCTATTATACTATCAACGGAATCTTTTTTCGGCATGATCTTATCGGTTATCTTCCTGCACGAAATTTTAACGAGCCGTATGGTTGTAGGAGCTGTTCTTATTTTACTCGCCATACTCATTGCAGAAATCAAACCAGCACACCCTAAAAAGAAGCTGATGAAAACACTCGATAATCAGACACCCAAATAGTTTCAGTCTCTTACTGGAGCTATTTTTTTATGCAACACGCTCAGGAGTAAACGAATGTTATGAAGCACGACTCGTAATGATGCTCGTCGTTATGCCTACTACTAGAACCGTAATAATAGACAATAAAAAAGTAGTGGAGGATAACAGGAAGCCGCCCACAACAATAACGATAGAATCAATAAAAAATATTAATATCCCTACATTAATACTTGTTTTATCACTAATAAATTGTGCAATGAGGTCTGTCCCTCCAGTGCTTGTCTGAAAACGAAGCATTAAGCCGATTCCGAAGCCTACCAGAATCCCCCCAAGTATAGCACTGTAAAGAGCATCTATATGAATGAGATTTCTGACTGGCTTTAACAAGTCTATAGTCAATGAAGAGGTAATTAAGCCATGAATACTATTGTAAAAATAAGCTCTATATTTAAACCATGCAATAATAAAAATAGGGATACTAATAATAATAATCATTAAACCAATCTTTAGCTTATATAAATAATGTAAAATCAGCGCTAAACCTACTACTCCCCCATCTAATATTTCATAGGGTGTTAAGAATAAGTTAATTCCTAACGACAAAGAAATACTCCCTACTATAATGACAAGGCTTTTTATCAAAAAATACATATGACCCCCCTCCGTAACTGAGCATGTCTTATAGTATGAAAATAGGTGATTGAACATGTTACGAAATAACCCTAGATCCTTAGCCATTTTTATCGAGTACTTTTGATAAATTTCTTCGAAACCTATTCATTTATTTTTCGTATATACATGTAACCTAAAGGGGGTTTTTAGATGGAGCATGCATTATTGGAACAGGTGAAACATACAAGAGTTTTTTTAAGAAAGGAGCTATTAAATACTATCTTTGAGGAGTTTGATGCTCAACGAATGAAGTTAACTGAAGCACAGCGTTTGGAGAAGTATCAGAAAATGCTTGAAAGTCCATTTCGCTTTTTCCGAGGAAGTGCTTATCTCTTTTATTTTGACATGACAAAAATTTCTTCCATTTTCCATACACCTACTCTCAAACCAACTTGGATTCAAGGAGACATGCACATGGATAACTTCGGTGCCTTTCAAAATGAAGATGGTACGATTGTCTTTGATGTCAATGATTTTGATGAAGGTTATGTTGGCTCTTATTTGTATGACATTATTCGGATGAGTGTTAGTATCGCACTCTATTTAGAGGAACAAGGCGTACATAGGACTGCTCAGGAAACGGCTATTCAACACCTGCTCAACAGCTATATGGATCAGTTAAAACGTTTTCAGCGTAAACAGGATGATCCTCTAACGCTCGTATTTACGAAAGAAAACACAAAGGGACCCGCCAAGAAATTGTTGAAAAAGCTAGAGAAACGTCAAAGCTCCCAATTTTTACAGGATATATCCTATGTCAATGAAGACGGGCAACGACTATTTATTAGCAATGATGAAATTCAGCCCGTTACTGCCGATGAATATAATGCCATTACGAGCGCACTACCTGCTTACAAGATTAAAGATATTGCTTGCAAGTATGGCTCAGGTACTGCTTCCATCGGCTTAAAACGATACTATATTTTAGTAGAAAATAAAAAAGGTGCATCGGGAGTAGGCGAATTAGTATTAGAAATGAAAGAGGTACGTACAGCGATCCCTGCCTATTTCCTTCCTTACAACCAAGAATTTTGGAAGCATTATGAGCATCAAGGAGCTCGAGTAGTGGGGACACAAAAAGCCATGCACCATTTAGAGGACCCTCATTTAGACTATATCACTATGAATGAGCAGGAATTTTACATTCGAGAACGTTCTCCCTATAAAAAGAAAGTAAAGCCTAAAAACTATAAAAATGTTGCGGATTACTATGCAACAACTTCAATCATGGGACAAATAGCCGCTAAAATACATGCACGAGCGGATATCGATTATTCCCATGTTTTTACCTATCATAGTGAGGATGAGATTTTAAAAACGATTGGGAAAGATCGTCATGTATTTGTTGATCAAGTAATTTTACAGGCTATGAACTACAAAGACACAGTCTCCTCCGATTTTGACCTATTTAAAAACTGGGTTGATACTCAATTTAAACAGCAATATCAAAAGGACCTTAGCCAATAGCTAAGGTCTTTACTTTTAAAAATTATTTTTGCTTAGCCTTCATACGAGCTAGTAAAAAACCACCTTTAAATGACTTCGGCTCATACGAAATTATAAATGCATTAGGTTCAAATTGCTCTACTATTTGAAAGAGTTCCGTCTCTCGATTTCTCTTTGTTAAAATTTCATATTTATAGCGATTACTATCTCGCCCCTCTCCAACATAAATCGTCACAGCAAATCCCTCATTACGGAGAAACCTTACAAGCTCTTCATTCTTATTTTGAGTATTGATTGTTGTATAAACATAACCAATAGCCAGCTTTCGTTCAATTTTGGCTCCTAAAAAAATACCTAAACCAAAACCAACTGCATAAACGACCATAGCTAACATACTTTGTTTCCCACTAAAAACAAGCGAAAGGCCAAATACATACACGAGCATCTCTAGCATACCGAATATGGCAGCAAGGAAAGTAATGTTTTTCACCAAAAATATTGTACGTAACGTTAAAAAGGGTACATATACTAATTGAAGTATTAAAATCAAAACGATACTTTGCATTTATACTAGACCTTTCTAAGAGTAGTTATATATAAGTGTATGTTGAAATAGAGTGTTACATTCTATTAAAAATACCTTATTTATAAATTCCCTCGCCATTCAATTCTAAACATCAACGGCTAAAATAAATATATAGTAAAAAAGCTGTTGTATTACTCAAACGACATTAGCTTTGGTCACTTTCAAGTTCAAAATATAGTTTAGTAAAAGCCCTGTTACCTCTTCTATTTAAAATAGAAAAAGATGACAAATTTCTTTGAAAAGGAAGAACCCTATTTAGTATCCAGGGTGCTCTAACCATTGAATAAAAAATCGGTAATGTTCATTATATTATTCTACTCTCTTCACTTTTTTAGTAGCATAATATCTTCAACATCTTTTCTAACATGCACACTTTTACGCATAGAAAAAAGCCCCCTACCTTCAACTAAATTAATAGTTAAAAAACAGGCGACTTTACAACATTTTTTTCATCAAAATATGTGGGATATTCTGATAAATATCATTGCATTATCTCTTTATGCTTCCCCATGCATCGGGTCTTTTTTATGCTTTGGTCCAATCATATTGAATAAAATATTCAAGATAATCGCTGTGACTGAACCACAGACGATACCGTTAGAAGTTAAAATAGACACTTTATCTGGTAGAGCATCAAAAATACCAGGAACGACTGATACACCGACACCTAAACTTACTGCAATCGCAGCAATCATCGCATTTTCAGCAGATTCGTTCATCACAGGTACTAGCATACCCATACCTTGTGTAATGACCATACCGAACATCGCAAGCATGGCCGCACCTAATACAGACGTTGGAATAATCGTTGTTAATGCTGCGATTTTGGGTAGGAAGCCAAGTGCTACCAGTAGACCACCCGTGATGTAAATGACTTTGCGGTCTTTTACGCCTGACATACGTGTAAGTCCTACATTTTGTGAGAATGTTGTGTACGGAAAGGCATTAAATAAACCACCGATTACAGATGCAAGACCTTCTGAGCGATAGCCACGAGCCAAATCTTTTGAATCTAGTTTTTTATTACAAATATCACTTAGTGCAAAATAAACACCAGATGATTCAACTAGAGATACCATAGCTACAAGAGTCATTGTAATAATAGCTGTTACATCAAATGTTGGCATTCCAAAGTAGAATGGTTGTACCATATGGAATACATCCGCTTCTGCTACTGGGTGAAAATTAACCTTGCCCATGAATGCCCCTAAGATGGTACCCGCTACTAGCCCAACTAGAATGGAAATAGCACGGATAAAGCCTGTAGAAAAACGATAGACGATTAATATGATTACTAGCGTAATAAATGCTAATGCAATATTTGAGCCGGATGCAAAATCCTCTGCTCCTTGTCCACCTGCCATATTATTTAAAGCTACTGGCAATAAAGAAATACCGATAATAGAAACGACAGATCCTGTTACTACTGGTGGGAAAAATTTCACTAGCTTCCCGAAGAAGCCGGCAATAATCACGACAATCAAACCAGATGCAATAATGGAACCATAAATATCTGTGATACCTTGCTCTGGGTTTGTACCTATAGCAATAATTGGACTTACCGCTGTAAATGTACAACCAAGTACTACAGGCAAACCAATACCAATAAATTTACCCGAGTAAACTTGTAAAAGTGTTGCAACCCCGCACATCATAATATCAATCGCCACTAAATACGTCATTTGTGTTGAATTAAAGCCAATTGCCCCTCCAATTATAAGTGGCACTAGGATGGCTCCAGCATACATCGCAAGTAAATGTTGAATTGCTAGCGTCGTTGATTTAAAGGTATTCATTACGCGCGAGCCTCCGTAGCAAATGTCACTTTGCCATCTTCAAGAGAATCTACAATCGCTAATGATTCTACGCGGACACCTTGCTCACGTAATAATTTGCCCCCATCTTGGAAGCCTTTTTCAATAACAATGCCCACTCCTACAACATGGGCACCCGCTTGAGCCGCAATATCAAGTAAGCCCTTTACTGCTTCACCATTTGCTAAGAAATCGTCAACAATTAAAATATTGTCGTCCTCACTTAAAAAATTACGTGATACTGAGATATCATTTGTTTCATTTTTTGTGAATGAATGTACTTTTGACGTATAAAGGTTATCTGAAAGTGTTAATGATTTACGTTTACGAGCGAACACTACTGGTGCACCGATTTCTAGTCCTAACATGACAGAAGGAGCAATACCTGAAGATTCTATTGTTAAAATCTTTGTAATTACTTGGTCAGCAAAGCGGTTTGCGAATTCGTGGCCAATTTCTTTCATTAACAATGGATCAATTTGATGGTTTAAAAATGAATCTACTTTTAATACTGAAGAAGATAGAACTTTACCCTCTTGCATAATTTTGTCGTGTAATAACTTCATTTCTGTCATATCCTTCTTTCTTAAATATTAATAAAAAAAGCTGAACACCTTGGTCCCATTCAGCTACGAGTGGAGCAAAGCATTCAGCGTTAAAACGTCGAAAGGAATAGAAAACATCATGTAAGAAGTTCTCTAAAAGCATTGCTACCCATAGTCGATTTATTTACGGTAAATCGGTAGAAACTTGCAAGCCATATCCTCGCTATTATATGAGTAAAATTGTATGAATCTATCAGAATATCCAATTCATCACTATATTCGGTAGAAGCCTATAACTTCTACTAAAAAAAGTTTGATTTTTCGGAATTTAATGGTATTCTGCGACTTTTTAATTGTAAACGTTCGTGTTTTCAATCAACGTACTGATTATAACAGACAATTTTCTAGCATGCTAGCATTATTTTGATAAATGAAAAGGTACTGTCATAATCACGACATTTCTGTGAAATAACAATGTCGTACGTATTAATAAGCTTGATTGGTTGTGAAGCATATGATGCCAGCCTTTTTTCGGTAAAAATTGAGGGATAACAACCGTTACTTTATGACCTGTTTTCGCACATTGATGGTCCACTTTATCAATAAATTTTATCAATGGCTGTGTGATGCTACGATATGCTGAATAATAGGTTACTAATCGAATATCTGGTTGCCAAGCCTGCCATTTTTCTTCGAAGGCTTTTGCATCTGCTGGATCGAAAGCCACATAAAAGGCAATAACTTTATCAACCCTTAGTGATTTCACATAATGAAGAGAATTTTCAACCACCTTCGTTATACCAGCTACTGGTACAATGAAAACATTGCCCTCAATGGTTGCCAGTTCCTCTTTACTCAATCTCAGCTGCTCTCCAACGGCTTGATAATGAAGCTTGATTCGATGAAATACGAAAATGATAATTGGTAAAAAGACAAACACTGGCCATACTTGAGGCATTTTTGTCACAAAAAACATCATCGCTACGATGAATGAAATGGCTGCACCCATTGTATTGATCGTAAATTTTGCCATCCAGCCAGTAGGTTTTTCACGCCACCATTTTCTCATCATACCGGTTTGCGCTAATGTAAACGGAATAAATACCCCAACAGCATAGAGTGGAATCAAATGTTCCGTTGTCCCATCAAATAAGATGATTAAGATAATGGCTGCTAGCCCTAGCATCATAATGCCGTTCGAATAACCAAGGCGATCCCCACGCATTTGAAATATTCTCGGGATAAAACCGTCTTTTGATAAATTGACAGCAAGTAGAGGAAATGCAGAATAGCCCGTATTTGCTGCAAGTACCAAAATCATCGCTGTTGCACCCTGTACTATATAATAAAAGATATTTCGACCAACACTTGCTTCTGCCAGTTGGGAAACGACTGTCGCTTCCGAAGTTGGCGCAATTCCGTAAAAATACGCTAAACTAACAATACCGATAAATAAAACCGATAAGATTCCCCCCATCGCTAACAATGTTTTAGCAGCGTTATTAGGGGCAGGATTTCTAAAATTAGGAATGGCATTCGAGATAGCCTCTACACCTGTTAAGGCTGAGCTTCCTGACGCAAATGCCTTTAATAAAATAAATAAACTAATCCCTGCTACTGGAGTACCAATCTTTGGATGCAGCTCTGCTGGCACCTGACCTGTTGCAACATTATAGAGCCCCAACCCAATTAACACTAACATAACGACTACAAACAGATAGACTGGATATGCCAAAACAGAGGCGGACTCTGTTACACCACGTAAATTCAAGATCGTTAAAAAAATCACAAATATAATAGCGATTAGCACATTGTATGGATGCAGACTTGGAAATGCCGATGTAATTGCGTCTGTACCTGCAGATACACTTACCGCTACCGTTAAAATATAATCAACGAGCAATGAGCCTCCTGCTACAAGACCCGCATTCACACCTAAATTTTCCCTAGATACTATATAAGCGCCACCTCCATGTGGATAGGCGAAAATAACCTGACGATATGATAAAGTCAGTGCCACCAAAAGGACAACAACCCCTGCAGCAATCGGTAAAGAATACCAAAATGCTAATGTTCCCACAGTCATCAGGACAATTAAAATTTGTTCTGGTCCATAGGCTACGGAAGACAAAGCATCGGACGATAATATGGCCAATGCCTTTGTTTTACTAAGCTTTTGTTCCCCTAACGCATCGGATCTTAATGGTTTGCCGATTACATAACGTTTAAATGAGGATTTCATCAATAAACACCTTCTAGTTTCTTAGATTGTGTTTCGCCTTCCTAAATGAGATCAAAAAACGCCTACAAGTCATCACCAAATAAGACTTGTAGACGCTCATCTGTCTGCCAAGCTCCAACTTTTCTGCTCTTAACGCTTACGAGGTTAGCTGTCGGATTCGGGCCTGAGTAGCCCTACCCTTCAAAAGAAGAGATTCACCCCTAGAATTGCTTATGCACTCCGTCAAAAATGGGTCCCCCGCGTCTAGTTTGCTTCAGCGATTTAGAAATTTGAAACTTTAATAATGATGCCATATTACGCCTGTCAATTAAAAAAGTAAAGAAGAAAATTTTTCTTTTTCACAAGTGAAATACATAGACATTTTGAACTCATGGTAAATATCCGTGGTAGAAATTAATTTCCTCGCAAACACCTAATTTAAAGGGATTTTACAACAAAAAAAACCTTAAAAGTATGCTCTACTTTTAAGGCAACAACCAATATTAGTCTTCCATATCTTTTTCAAAATTAACAATTTCTCCTGTAATCGGATCAACATCAACCTCATATTCATATTGGCCATCTTTTAACTCGATTTCATAAATCCCATCATCTAATTTAATTTTTGTTACTGTACCCTTTGCTTTTGTTAGAGCCGCTTCAATAGCCTTTTCTTTACTTATAAGGTTGGTAGCAGTATTAGTGTTAACCCATTCATTATCGTCGTCATCTTGACGCTCTTTCTTCTGCTTAAGTAATTTTCCGGTATAGGCATCGAATTTTAAATCATACTCATCTGTATCAGTATGCACCTCTACCTCATAAACAGAGCGGTAGTTATTTTGATCAAGTTCAATATCTACTACTGTGCCCTCTACTACTGCCAATGCCTTCTTTTCGATTTTTTGCATGGATAGGACCTTTTTTTCTTGTGCACTTCCTGATAATAAAGTTGTAGAGCCAATCGCCGCTCCAACACCAAGAGTCACCACTAATGCAGGAATCATAATTATTTTTTTCATGTTCATCTCTCCTTTGTTTTATCTGCTTTTAGCTTACCAAGCAAAGATGATAGAACTATAAGAGGAACATTAGAATTTCATGAGAAAACTCTTTAATCGTCCCATGAAACAGAAAGGACCTTTCCAGATACAGCATGAATTTGGAACGTGGCTTCTTCATGCTCTGTTTCAATTTCAACTAAATAATAACCGCCCTCCGCCGTATCTTCAAAATCTACAGAATCCACCTTCCCGGTTAATTGTTGCAGCGCTATATCAATGGCTTGCTGTTCGGTAATAATGTGGGGGTTTTCAGGCTGATTTAATGGTTCTACATCTTTTTCAGATAACACTTCACCCGAATAGCCATCTACTGTGATATCTTTTTGCTTATGTTCCTTTTCAACACGTGCGGTATAAATGGTTTCCGTGAGCATGACGCTTTCTACCTCACCATATTTTTCTTTCACCATTTTTCTTATTTGATTTTCTGTTAACAATAATTTACTTTGCCCTTTTTGCAACGTTAGATCAGAAACCTGCTGTGTTGTAGCATCAAGCATGGCTGTATATTTCAAATTCTCACGTGTAAATTGTATTTCAAATGTATTTCCATGTTTCTTTACTTCTGAAACTTGACCTTTATAAATAGCTTCGATATGGCGAGTCGCCTCTTCTTCACTGAGAGACTCCTTTTGAAAATAGCGATTTTGAATAAACCAAAGCACTCCGCTACAAAGAAGGACAATTACAATAATTAGTACAACCCACTTTTTCATTGCTGCCCCTCCTTCGGTATACATAAGGTAAAACTTGATCCTTCCCCAACTGTACTTTCCACATCTATGGTGATGCCCAATTGTCCTGCAAGATTATGTGCAATCGCAAGCCCTAAACCAGAACCACCTGTTTTACGATTGCGATCCTCTGTGACACGGTAAAAACGCTCAAACAAATGCGGAATATGCTCCTTAGGAATACCGACGCCAAAGTCCTGAATAGTCATTCGTACGTGTGTAGTAGTTTCTGCTGTGGAAATATAAACATCCCCCTCACTATACTTCCTAGCATTATCAAGCAAAATAAAGAGTAATTGCTTCAAAATTTTTTCATCACTATAGATAAATTGTGGTGCTTTTGCATCGACTATAAAAGCTCTATGATACGCCTGCTGCATTTGTGCAGCTACTTTATTTAAAAAGGGAGCTAGCTCTAGCTGTTCAATATGAATTTCTATATGCTCATTATTTTTTGCTAGCTCTAACAATTGCAATACCATTTCATGCATACGAGAAGACTCATTTGCAATAGCCTGAAGCGATTCTTGCGCTACTTCACGATTGTCAAAGCCTCTTCGTAAGAGTAACTTTGCATAGCTTTCGATGACAGTAATAGGCGTCTTTAATTCGTGAGAAGCATTTGAAACGAATTCCTGTTGCTTTTGATAGTGCTGTTCAAGCTTCTCCATCATCATATTGAAAGTTCGATTAATTTTTGCTAATTCATCCCCACCTTTAGCCGGGATGTCCATTTTTTCATATTTCCCCGTCGATGCACTTTTGCGCATTGTCGCATTTAAGCGTTCTAGTGGTAACAAAATTAGGCGACCAAGTGCCAGGCTCGCTAAAAAGATTGGAATGGTGGCAATAATGGACACGACTATCAAAATAGCCTTTAATAAATCCAATGTACTTTCTACTTCCTCCATGGATTGTTGTAAGGTGATGTCCACAATTGTCCCATCTATCCAAATAGTAGGCATTGTATAGGTAATGGAAGTAACATCGGGCATATCTAGAGTAGCCTGAACCTTCGTCTTCAAATTTTCTCCATCATAAACATAGATTGCACCACCAGCTGGCATGTACGCTCTTAATACTTGCTGTAGGTTGGTTTGTGCATTTAACTGACTTAATGTTGAGCTTAAATCATTCGCTCGTGTATGAAGTTGACTATATTCCGTATTATAGGCAAATTTCTCGTACAAAAAATAAATTCCACTATTAGTTGCCACTAAAATTACTAGCATTAACAAAGTGGTCAGTAGATGAATTTTTGTTTTAAGCTTCATGATTTATTTTCCTTTAGCACATAACCTACACCACGAACTGTTTGAATAATGGGCGTTGCATTTGCAATTTCAAGCTTTTGGCGTACATAACGAATATAAACATCCACAACATTTGTATCTCCGTAGTAATCAAAGCCCCATACAGTCTCTAATATTTGTTCCCTTGTGAGCACTTGCTTAGGATGCTTCATAAGATACAGCAATAAATCGTATTCTCTAGGAGTCAGCTGGATTTCCTTACCATAATAAATCACTTCTCTTGTCTGCTCATTGATCGATAACTGTCCAAACGATACACCGACCTTTGTTGGACTAGCATTTTGAGAAAACCGTAGTGCATTACGGATACGGGCCAGTAATTCTTCAATTTCAAAGGGCTTTGTCACATAATCATTAGCTCCTAAATCCAAGCCCTTTACCTTATCCTCTACCTCACTTTTAGCAGTTAGCATGATAACTGGGGTCTTTGATTCTGTTGCGCGAATCCGCTTTAGCACATCTATACCACTCATTTCGGGTAACATAATATCCAGTAAGATTAAATCCCATTGCTCCTCACGATATTGCAATAAACCATCTGCTCCTGTATGGGCTATCACCGCTTCATAGCCTTCAAATTGAAGCTCTAACTGCAGCACTCTCGCAATATTTTCTTCATCTTCTATAATTAAAATTCGATTGCTCACGTCGAATCAGTCCTTCACCTTTTCTTTCATCGTAAACGATAGAGGTAAGGAAAGTCTAATTAGAAATTGATGAGAAGTGTGCATACTTATTTTTTTAAAGTTTTAAGCAAAGCGCTTCCCTTTTTCTAATCCTAGCGTTAGAATACTATTATCTCATTTTCCTCTAGGAAACTTTATTTCTCGAACGATACTTTTTGAAATGAGGGAACAATATGGTATATAAACAAGTCACAAAATCGTCTGCCGAGGCAGTTTTAGATGGAGATATAAAAGGTTGGCGACGTTTTTTGCCTTTTCTTGGGCCTGCATTCATTGCAGCGGTCGCCTATATTGATCCTGGCAATTTTGCCACAAATATTACAGCTGGCTCTCAGTATGGTTACTTACTCCTTTGGGTAATAGCCTTTTCTAATTTAATGGCGGTGCTCATCCAATCCTTATCTGCAAAGCTTGGGATTGCGACAGGGAAAAATTTACCTGAGGTGGCACGTGAACATTTTTCTAAAAAAACATCTATATTTCTTTGGATTCAGGCTGAATTAGTCATTATTGCTACCGACCTTGCTGAGTTTATCGGAGCAGCATTAGGGCTTTACTTGTTATTTAATATCCCTATGCTTCCAGCAGCTATCATTACAGCGATTGGATCATTTGCTATTCTAGAGCTTCAAAGAAGAGGATTCAGAGCATTTGAGGCAGGCATTTCTGGTATGGTTTTAATTGTGGTTTTAGCATTTGCCTTCCAAACGTTTTTAGCTCAGCCAGAATGGGGCGAAGTAGCAATTGGTATGTTCACACCTCAGTTTGAGGGGGTGGACTCATTACTATTAGCAACTGGTATTTTAGGTGCGACCGTCATGCCCCATGCTATTTACTTACATTCTTCTTTAACACAAAGTCGTATTATCGGTCGTAATGAAGAAGAAAAAAGAAGAATCTTCCGTTTTGAATTTATTGATATTATCATCGCTATGATTATTGCTGGAGCCATCAATATGAGTATGCTCATTATCGCGGCAGCAGTATTTCACACACAAGGAATCGTAGTAGAGGATTTAGACGTTGCCTATAACGGATTAAAGGATGCTCTCGGTCCAATGGCTGCCGTTTCCTTTGGTCTTGGTTTACTTATTGCTGGGCTAGCTAGCTCCTCTGTAGGGACATTAGCAGGTGACGTAGTGATGCAAGGCTTTATTCAACGAAAAATACCACTTTATTTACGGAGAGCCATTACAATGGTCCCGCCGCTAGCGATTATTGCATCTGGTGTAAACGCAACCTATGCGCTTGTTCTTAGTCAGGTTGTGTTATCTTTTGGTATTGCATTTGCCCTCGTCCCTCTCGTTATGTTTACAAGCAAACGGGACATTATGGGCGGTTTAGTGAACCACCGTATTACTACTATTTTAGGCTGGTTTGTAGTTGTGATCGTAGTGGCATTAAATATTTACTTACTAAGCGAAACAATATTTGGATAAAATAGTGAATTAATAGACTAACAAAAGGCATCGAGAAGAAAAATCTCGATGCCTTTTTGTTGATAATCTATAACCATCTATAGGAGACAATTATAGCTGATTTTAATACTCTCGGATATTATCTATCCCTACAAGGACCAGTGCATGCAAAAGGGAAACCTTAAGTAGACACATCTTGTGGGGCAGCTGAAGCAGTTGCAGAAACTACAGTTGATAATACAGCAACAAGTGTAGAATTCTTAATTTCATTGTAATCACCTACAAATAAATATAAGATTTTTATGACACACATTTACATTTTAGTAATTTTTTAATTATAAATAGGAGGTTTTTTTCATGAAATTTTATATTCCTATACTTATTATTGTATTAATAGTTATACAATGCCACTATGCCAAAAAAGGAAATCTGTTATTAACTATTTTATTGGCCACTTCCTTTTCTATTTTAATTAAATTTCTATTATGGGATTCTAATTACTTATTTTTATTGCTATACGTTAATTTCTTTTTATATTTAATAAGTTTAGTTACCTATTTTACAAGACCAACTATGTGAGTGTTACAAACGATCAAATTGCTATCATCATCGTTCTATATCAACAAAACTTATACTGGCTCTTTCATTAAACATCGACCTTCTCAATATTACGGATAGCTAGGTAGGCAATACTAACACCTAAGATTGCTAGTGAGATTGGAATAATAATGATGTCATTTAATGTGAAGTTACCTGTATTGGATGAAGTCACTGATACAATTAGAATAGCTGAAATAATTGTTGCTGGAATAGAGTATTTTCTCATACCGAAATACAACGGAATTAATGCTATCCCTGAGGCAGCAATTGCATTCATGAATACAGATGGTATATGTTGCATGATTAAAGTATTAGATAATACATCAGGAATTAAATCAAATTTATCGCTTACGATGCAAAAGATGGTTGTAATCAAGACATTGGAAATGATGATTACACTAAAGGTAAAAATCATGACAATTGCAAGCTTAGCAGCGATTAATTTCTTTCGGCTTACAGGATACATGAAGGCCAATGTGATTGTTTTAAACTTATATTCTCCAATGATCAGCTTAGCTATTAAAGTAGCTGCAAAAATAATAAATACCGCTCTGACAAATGAATCAATGACACTTAAAGCCATTTCATAATTTTCAATACCAACTTCCTCTTCTATTTTAGAAATAAATAAAATCATAAACATAAAACCTAAAATAATAATGTTAGCAAACATAGCACTTTTAAAATAGGAGCTTAAATGATATTTTTTCATTTCTAAACGCATTAAATTAAGCATGAACAATCCCTCCATTTATTAGCTTAAGGAAGTAATCCTCTAATGTGCTTGTTTTCTTGCTAATCTCCTCTATCTCAATGTCATGCTCAATCAATGTTTTTGTTAGAACTTTTTGGGATACTGTCAAATCATAAATTCGTATAGAATTGTCATCCATCAGCTTGAAATTAGCCATTTTTAATTTACTTTCTAAAATAAAGGCAGCCTTCTTGCCATCGTTTACAATCACTTCAATATAGTCGGCTTGATTACGATTTATCGTATCCATCGTTACTTCAGTAATGAGTCTACCTTCCTTGATGACACCAATTGTATCGGCCAACTGTTCAATTTCCCCTAATATATGACTAGAGATAATAATTGTAATGCCATACTCCATACAGAGCATTTTGAAAAGCTCTCTCAACTCTTTAATCCCAATAGGGTCTAGTCCATTAATTGGCTCATCTAAAATTAGGAGCTCTGGCTTTGTAATAATAGCACGGGCAATACCTAGTCTTTGTTTCATCCCTAGTGAAAAATCTTTTACCCTTTTTTCCTCTGTATTTGTTAATTTTACAAGGTTAAGTACATGAGCTATTTCCTGCTTATTGTAATACCCCATATATTCGCAATGCAGTTCTAAAGTTTCTCTAGCCGTTAATTTTTCATAGAAAATAGGATATTCAATAATCGTTCCCATTCTTTTTAATATCTCATACGATTGATCGGTCAACCTCTCACCAAATATTTCAACATCTCCGCTTGTTGGCTTCGTCAAATTTGTTAGCATCTTCATCACTGTCGTTTTACCCGCTCCATTAGGGCCTAAAAAACCATAAATCTCCCCCTTCTTCACGTTCATATTGACAGCAGAAACCACTTCTTTTCCTTCGTACACTTTCGTAAGCTGGTTTGTTTTCACAATGTATGTCATGTCAATCTCTCCCTCAAATGTGGCTATTGTCATTATAAAAAATGAAGCTCTCTAATTTATTACTTGATTCTTACAAATTTCTTAAGCGCATAATAAAAGCCTGTAAAGCACCATAAAAGCTCTACAAGCATGTGATTTCAATACGTCATTCGTTTTAAAGCAATGGTAAAAATGGTCTTTTTATAGGGAATACTTGATAACTGGATGGAACCATCCATCATTTCCACTAATCGCTTTGTAATCGTTAAACCGAGGCCACTCCCCTGAAAGGATTTATTGCGAGAGTCCTCTAGCGTGTACATTCTCTCAAATACATTATCAATATGGTATTCATCAATTCCTTTACCACAATCCCATACATCTATATAAATACTCGTGTCATCATTTCTTATAGTTAAGCCCATTACATTGCCATCCGCTCCATAGGCAAGAGCATTGGATAAAAGATTGTTGAGAACCCTATTTAATGCTTCTTCATTGCCAAGGGCATACATAGGCGTTTCAGGAATTGTAATATTGATATCTAATCCCATCGACGTCACCATATCGTAAAATGATAATATATTTTTTCGGCTAATTTCACAAACATTGATTTTAGTGATTGGATAATCTGTATCTCCAGCCTCTAATTTGGCAAGATCAAAAAATGTATGAATGATTTTTAATACTTCTAATGTTTTAGCATGCACGCCTGCTAATAGTCTTTGGCGTTCTTCCTCACTAGCTGAGCCTTGGAGCTGAAGCATTTCAATATAGCCTAGCACAACCGTTAAGGGCGTTTTTAAATCATGTGAAATGTTGGCCAACATTTTTTTCATGGAATCTTCCATTTTCCGATGGGTCGCCTGAACTTTTTGGTGATAATCCAGCCAAGCATTTATTGAAATAAGTAGCTGTTGAACTTGTGTATTGCTCGTAGTTACCAAAATTTTTTCGTTACTTTGTTCTTGAACGATGATTTGAAGTTTTTCATACATATATTGGACCGTCTGATTTTGTTCTTTTTTTGTTTTCCATTGAAAAATAACAATTCCTATAAGCACCAAAATGATAATGAATAGAATGATGATCATATCTGCTATCCTTCAAATTTGTAGCCAATTCCCCACAGTGTTTTAATGTACTGGGGGTTGGATGGATCATCTTCAATTTTTTCGCGTAGCCTTCGAATATGTACATTAATAATATTTTCATCACCATAATATGCATCTTTCCATATTAGCTGATAAATTTGCTCCTTCGTAAAAACTCGGTTTCGGTTTGTTACAAATAGCTTTAAGATGGCAAATTCCTTTGATGTTAGCTTTACTTCCAGTCCATTTTTATTTATAGAAAAATTAACAATATCTATCTTTAAAGGGCCTATGACTACTACATCTTGTTTGTGATCTGTTTGGCCAGCGTATTTTGTTGCTCGTCTAATAACGGCCTTTACGCGAGCAGAGAATTCCAGCATAGAAAATGGCTTAGCAATATAATCATCTGCCCCTAATCCCAACCCAAGCGCTTTATCTACATCACTATCCTTTGCAGACATAATGATGATTGGAAGTGCTGCCTGTTCTCGAATTACTTTTAAAACCTCTAATCCATTAAGCTTAGGAATCATAATATCTAGTATAACTAAATCAAAAGTTTGATTTAAACAATATTGTAATGCCTCTTCTCCATTATTTGCAGTGGTGACATCGAAGCCTTCCAATAATAAAAAATTCGCTACCATATCGCGAATAGCCTCATCATCTTCCACTAGTAAAATATGTTTTTGCATTTCCATGCACCTCTCCCTACCAGAAAGTCAAAAATCACACTTCCATATCTATAGGTATATTACCATATATATGATATTGGTTTAGTAATAATTTTAAAGGTCTATATATAAAAAAGCTGTCCCATCAACCATCATACAACGGTTTATAGAACAGCTTTTCGTTTAATTTTCTACTTTTAATTCACAATCTTTAAGAGGAAGCATTTTTGTTTTATGTTTAATTTTGTACCCCAGCCATAGCAATAGGAACAGGGGAATACCGATATAAGAAACAAGGATACCATACCAATCGATTGTATCACCGATAAACGCTGTGTAATTCTGTCCAATTACAACAATCATACAAATCGTAAAGGCGAATAGTGGACCGAATGGGTATAGCTTTGCTTTATACGGTAATAGCTTTGGATCTAAGCCCTGAGCTTCGAAGGCACGACGGAAACGATAATGACTAAATGCAATACCTAGCCAAGCAATAAAACCTGACATCCCAGAGGCATTTAAAAGCCAAATATAAACGACCCCATCACCAAAGAATGACGCTAAAAACGCTACACAGCCTACAGCTAATGTTGCGATTAGTGCATAAATTGGAATGCCTCGACGACTTAACTTTGCAAAGAATTTAGGAGCATGACCATCCACTGCTAATTGCCATAGCATACGTGAAGATGCATACAATCCAGAATTACCTGCTGATAGCATAGCCGTTAAAATAATGGCATTCATTAAGGAAGCAGCAAAAGCAATACCTAAGCGATCAAAAACGAGTGTAAATGGGGATACAGCGATATCTTCCGATAATAAGCGCTCATCTGTAAATGGAATCAACATCCCGATAGCAGCAATGGCTAAAATATAAAATAAAATAATTCGCCAAAACACAGATTTTACTGCCTTCGGTATATTTTTTCCTGGATCATCTGTTTCACCTGCAGTAATCCCAAGTAGCTCTGTTCCTTGGAATGAAAATCCTGCCGCAAGGAAAATACCAAATGTTGCAAGGAAGCCTCCATGGAATGGCCCATCACTAATAAAGAAATTTGTAAAACCTACTGGTGCTTGTCCACCCAAAATACCAAAAATCATTAATAAGCTAATAATAATAAATACAATGACCGTAGCCACTTTAATCATCGCAAACCAATATTCACTTTCCCCATAGCTCTTTACAGACAATAAATTAAATGTCAGTACAATCACAATAAATAATACTGTCCAAAGTGCTGATGAGCTATTTGGGAACCAATATTTCATAATTAATGATACTGCCGCAATCTCTGCCGCAATCGTAATTGCCCAGTTATACCAGTAGTTCCAGCCCAGTGCAAAACCTAAAGCGGGATCTACAAATTTTGTCGCATACGTACTAAAAGATCCTGAGGACGGCATATAGGCAGCCATTTCACCTAAACTTGTCATTAAAAAATATACCATAATACCGATTAAGGCATAGGCAAGCAATGCGCCTCCCGGACCGGCTTGTGCAATAGCACCACCACTGGCCAAAAATAGCCCCGTACCAATTGTACCGCCTAAAGAAATCATTGTGATATGACGGCTTTTTAATTCTTTTTTCAGCTTCGGTGCTTTATGGCCGAGCTGATTGATTTTTATTTCACTCACGATATAGCTTCCTTCCTATTTATGAGGCAAAAAAATGCCATCACATGAACAATGTGATGGCTAAGTTAATCCTCAGTTTTTCCTAAATGATAGCTCAACACGTTGTACAAACGTGACAGTTCTGTTCCTTTCGGAGACAGCCCCAGCATGAGGTTTTCAAGTCCCCTCACACTTCGGCAATATTTCCTTTCAGCTAATCTCTTCAATGCTTGTCATTTCAATTAGCTTACTTATAAATATCGCGACCTCTACCTCAATACAAACATGAGGCATATAATTATTAAATTTATGATGTTTACTATATTAACATAAGACCTAAGACATTTCAATATAACTATAAAAGTTCTGTATTTTGTGAATTTTCCACTATTTTTAATAGTGTGATAAAGTGTTATAGTAGTTCAATTAGAATGGTTATAACAGGGGGAATTATTTTGAATTTAAATGATCATTCCTCCAGCTTCCCAAGTAGAAAAATTAGCTGGAAGGGAACAACTTTATTATTAGTTTTTGGCGTAATATTTATAGCATCTACATTACGCATGCCACTAACTGTTGTGGGTCCAATTGTATCCTTTATACGCGACGACCTTGGTATTTCCAATGTTCTAGCCGGGTTTCTTACAACTATACCATTGCTTGCTTTTGCCATCATATCACCGTTCGCACCAGTTGTAGCACGAAAACTTGGTCTTGAGCTAACCTTATTTTTATCCACTATTTTATTGGCCTTAGGTATTGTACTACGCTCCCTCGGTACAACAGGGTTACTTGTATTTGGTACAGTGCTCATTGGCGTAGCAATATCATTTGGAAATGTGTTGATTCCAGGATTATTAAAATTAAAATTTCCTTATCATGTAGGATTATTGATGGCATTTTTCACTATGTCGATGAACTTAACAGCGGGGCTTGGAGCTGGTATTAGTTATCCAATAGCTAATTCTTCACTAGGTTGGCAAGGGGCATTGGCTGTGGCGCTTATATTAGTCGTATTAACCATTTTAATCTGGATACCTCAATTGAAATTAAATAAGCCAAAACCAGCTACTACCTCCAAAAAAACAGGTAAACCTCTTTGGAAATCACCTGTTACATGGGCAGTAACAGGTGCAATGGGGTTACAATCTTTATTATTTTATACAACAGCAGCTTGGATTCCTGAAATTTATATTGCGCAGGGATTGGCTCCTGATAAAGCTGGTTGGATGTTTTCTATTATGCAATTTTCACAAGTTCCCATGGCATTGGTTGTCCCTATTATTGCCGGTAAAATGACTTCACAGAGACCACTTGTCCTCATGTTTACATCGTTCTATTTAGTAGGATTTGTCGGCGTTGTGATGGAGTGGACAACTATGGGGATATTATGGATGATTCTTCTAGGTTTAGCAGGTGGGGCTTCATTCGCATTAGCAATGATGTTCTTCACACTCCGTACGCGTACAGCATTTGAAGCCGCTGATCTATCAGGATTTGCACAATCATTAGGCTATTTATTCGCTGCCATTGGTCCAATTCTTTTCGGATACCTCCATGATCTGTTTGGTGGTTGGAATATTGCAGGTTGGCTCTTTGTTGTTGTAGCTATGACACTCTTCTTATGCTCCATGCGAGCATCTAAAGATGAATATGTCCATTAGATTTAAGCAGATGGGGAAGCTGAACCATCTGCTTTTTGTCTATATCAATTCCTTTTTTCTAATGTTTTAGTAAGGCTAGTAGTTCCGAAAGTTCCTCTGTTGCGCTCTTGATATATGCCTTAATAGTAGTAAAAACAGGGATCGCCTCTTGAAGGAGTAAAAAACTAAAATAATAATAGCCTAAAAAAGCTTCTGGCTCATAACCTCTAGGCGGATCTCCCTCCCACTCCAGCTCATCATCATCTTCATTTTCTATCCATAAATATTTCGTATCCAATAGCTCCTGCATCGTTGAAACGTTATGTGTTGAATCTTGATAATCCTCAGTTATTGCATGAGCCACAGCTAAATAAAGCTTTATTTCTGCTAAGGAGACTTCCTCTACATTTTTACTTGAGAGCTTTTTTAAAAGAATAAGTAAAATCCATGGCGTCACCTGCCAAAGTGTTCCTTGATGTTCGATTAATTCTGTCAGCTCTTGATATTGTTCTTGTTCAATTAAACGAGGAATGTCTGTTCCTCTGCCATAAGGTGTCGTCAATTGTTGCCAAGGGATATTCGAAATATTTTGGTTCAACATCTTGAATTGCCCCTCCCCCAAAACGGTACTTAGAAGCTGTTGGTTTTAAAACAACTCCTTTCAAGTTAATAACATGGTTTTTGATAAAAATAATTGGGCGTATGATAAGTATTTATATAAGGTTTATGGAATATATGAGTGGTCGCAGGGGAAAGTGGTGGGATTAACCATGTCCAGTTACCCGTAATTTCTCGCCCTGCCGATTTCTCAGCTTCCTCAAATAATTTAAACTGCTGAGCAGCAGTATGATGATCTACAATGCTCACACCGTCCTCTTTAAAAGAATGAAGAACAGCAATATTGAGCTCCACTAATGCACGATCACGCCATAGAGAGGCTTGTTTAGTAGTATCCAAATTAAATATGTCCGCAATAGCTGGCAGCATATTATAGCGGTCATGATCGGCTAAATTGCGTGCACCAATTTCAGTTCCCATATACCAGCCATTAAATGGAGCCGCTTGAAAATCAATGCCAGCCATTTGAAAACGCATACTCGAAATAATAGGAACAGCATACCATTTTAACTCTAATTCCTCCACAGCTTCCGATTCTGGATGACGTATTGGAACCTCTAAAATATACTCTGTAGGAATTGTAAATAGCTGTGGAGCATGTCCATCTACCTGTATGACTAGTGGTAACACATCAAAGGGTGTACGCTCGCCTTTCCAGCCCATCGATTCACATACTTTTGTAAAAGTGATAGAATGTGCATCCCCAATGATGCCTTCTTCTGTTTCATAGCCTGCGTAACGAATTAGCTGATGATTCCAAATCCGTACTCTATCATTTGCAAACACTGTTATAGTTGGACGGATTTTCCCCTGATTTGTGGCATACTCTATATGCTCTAGTAACTTTTGAAAAATGCTCTGTTCATCTAAAACTTCTCTTGCATCTACTACATGCAACGATTGCCAAAACAACCGTCCAATACATTTATTGCTATTACGCCAGGCAGCCCGTGCACCAAAAACTAGCTCTTCTGTTGTAGGCTTATATTCCCCTGCTCTTTTAATCTGTTGTAATCTATGTTCTAACCAAAGTTCGGATTCATTTTGTTCTTGCTGGTATTGATTTAAAAAACATTGTATCTCCTGTATATTCATATTGATTCCTCCACTTATCCCCATATTAGAGGAACAAGGCAATAAGCACCATGAAAATAGCTAGTGAAAAAACATACATATTTCATATATGAAATAGTTTGTTCAAATTTAACATGAAACAATGTTCCCGTAGTGATTGAAATGGAATTGTAACGCTTCCTATAGCAAGCCTATAGAAAGAGAGGGATTATTAGAAGGAAAGGATTTAGACCTAACATTAAAAAGCAACTAAACGTAGCTTTGATGTCTGTTATGAAGAATATAAAAAAAGCATGTAACACACAACTGTGCTACATGCTTGATGACCCGTACGGGATTCGAACCCGTGTTACCGCCGTGAAAGGGCGGTGTCTTAACCACTTGACCAACGGGCCGTGGCTCCGAAGGCAGGACTCGAACCTGCGACAACCTGATTAACAGTCAGGTGCTACTACCAACTGAGCTACTTCGGAATAATGATGGGCCTAAATGGACTCGAACCATCGACCTCACGCTTATCAGGCGTGCGCTCTAACCAGCTGAGCTATAGGCCCATTTTGGAGCGGGTGATGAGAATCGAACTCACGACATCAGCTTGGAAGGCTGAGGTTTTACCATTAAACTACACCCGCAAATAATGGTGGGTCAGGACGGAATCGAACCGCCGACACTTAGAGCTTCAATCTAATGCTCTACCAACTGAGCTACTGACCCGAAATGGAGGAGGTAGAGGGATTCGAACCCCCGCGCGGTGTTACCCGCCTGTCGGTTTTCAAGACCGATCCCTTCAGCCAGACTTGGGTATACCTCCAAAAATATTAAAATGGTGGAGCCTAGCGGGATCGAACCGCTGACCTCCTGCGTGCAAGGCAGGCGCTCTCCCAGCTGAGCTAAGGCCCCATTTATAAATGGTCGGAATGACAGGATTCGAACCTACGACCCCTTGGTCCCAAACCAAGTGCTCTACCAAGCTGAGCTACATTCCGATAACATGAATAAATTGGCGCGCCCGACAGGAGTCGAACCCATAACCTTCTGATCCGTAGTCAGACGCTCTATCCAATTGAGCTACGGGCGCAAAAATAATAAATACTGATGAGCCATGAAGGACTCGAACCTTCGACCCTCTGATTAAAAGTCAGATGCTCTACCAACTGAGCTAATGGCTCGTAAAAGAAAAAATGGCTGGGGTACTAGGATTCGAACCTAGGCATGACGGAATCAAAATCCGTTGCCTTACCGCTTGGCTATACCCCAATTTTAAAATGGGGCGACTGATGGGAATCGAACCCACGAATGTCGGAACCACAATCCGATGCGTTAACCACTTCGCCACAACCGCCACTATATAATAACAGCCATATATGAACGAGTACCTCAATACCTGGCAGGGGCAGTAGGAATCGAACCCACACCAAAGGTTTTGGAGACCTCTATTCTACCGTTGAACTATGCCCCTAAAATGGTGGAGGGGGACGGATTCGAACCGCCGAACCCTAAGGAGCGGATTTACAGTCCGCCGCGTTTAGCCACTTCGCTACCCCTCCAAGGGAATGGTGCCGGCGATAGGAGTCGAACCCACGACCTACTGATTACAAGTCAGTTGCTCTACCAACTGAGCTACACCGGCAATAAAAAAATGGCGGTCCCGACCGGGATCGAACCGGCGATCTCCTGCGTGACAGGCAGGCATGTTAACCGCTACACCACGGGACCAAAATGGTGGAGGATGACGGGCTCGAACCGCCGACCCCCTGCTTGTAAGGCAGGTGCTCTCCCAACTGAGCTAATCCTCCATAAAAAATAAGCGAAGCGACGTCCTACTCTCACAGGGGGAAGCCCCCAACTACCATCGGCGCTAAAGAGCTTAACTTCCGTGTTCGGTATGGGAACGGGTGTGACCTCTTTGCCATCATCACTTCACTTATTCAATTGAAAGCTTGTTCTTTCAAAACTGGATAAACGGTTCATTGAATGCTTCAAACTTTTTGGTTAAGTCCTCGATCGATTAGTATTCGTCAGCTCCATGTGTCACCACACTTCCACCTCGAACCTATCTACCTCATCGTCTTTGAGGGATCTTACTTACTTGCGTAATGGGAAATCTCATCTTGAGGGGGGCTTCATGCTTAGATGCTTTCAGCACTTATCCCGTCCACACATAGCTACCCAGCGATGCCTTTGGCAAGACAACTGGTACACCAGCGGTGTGTCCATCCCGGTCCTCTCGTACTAAGGACAGCTCCTCTCAAATTTCCTACGCCCACGACGGATAGGGACCGAACTGTCTCACGACGTTCTGAACCCAGCTCGCGTACCGCTTTAATGGGCGAACAGCCCAACCCTTGGGACCGACTACAGCCCCAGGATGCGATGAGCCGACATCGAGGTGCCAAACCTCCCCGTCGATGTGGACTCTTGGGGGAGATAAGCCTGTTATCCCCGGGGTAGCTTTTATCCGTTGAGCGATGGCCCTTCCATGCGGAACCACCGGATCACTAAGCCCGTCTTTCGACCCTGCTCGACTTGTAGGTCTCGCAGTCAAGCTCCCTTGTGCCTTTACACTCTACGAATGATTTCCAACCATTCTGAGGGAACCTTTGGGCGCCTCCGTTACCTTTTAGGAGGCGACCGCCCCAGTCAAACTGTCCGCCTGACACTGTCTCCTGCCCCGCTAAGGGGCATGGGTTAGAATTTCAATACAACCAGGGTAGTATCCCACCGACGCCTCCTTCGAAGCTGGCGCTCCGAGATCTCTGGCTCCTACCTATCCTGTACAAGTTGTACCAAAATTCAATATCAGGCTACAGTAAAGCTCCACGGGGTCTTTCCGTCCTGTCGCGGGTAACCTGCATCTTCACAGGTACTATAATTTCACCGAGTCTCTCGTTGAGACAGTGCCCAGATCGTTACGCCTTTCGTGCGGGTCGGAACTTACCCGACAAGGAATTTCGCTACCTTAGGACCGTTATAGTTACGGCCGCCGTTTACTGGGGCTTCAATTCGCAGCTTCGCTTGCGCTAACCACTCCTCTTAACCTTCCAGCACCGGGCAGGCGTCAGCCCCTATACGTCACCTTACGGTTTTGCAGAGACCTGTGTTTTTGCTAAACAGTCGCCTGGGCCTATTCACTGCGGCTCTCATGCGCTTGCACGCTCAAGAGCACCCCTTCTCCCGAAGTTACGGGGTCATTTTGCCGAGTTCCTTAACGAGAGTTCTCTCGCACACCTTAGGATTCTCTCCTCGACTACCTGTGTCGGTTTGCGGTACGGGCACCTCTCACCTCGATAGAGGCTTTTCTTGGCAGTGTGAAATCAGGAACTTCGTCCATACGGACTCGCCATCACAGCTCAACGTTACAGTGTGCGGATTTGCCTACACACACGCCTTACTGCTTGGACGCGCATAACCAACAGCGCGCTTACCCTATCCTACTGCGTCCCCCCATTTCTCAAACGGTGAGGAGGTGGTACAGGAATATCAACCTGTTGTCCATCGCCTACGCCTATCGGCCTCGGCTTAGGTCCCGACTAACCCTGAGCGGACGAGCCTTCCTCAGGAAACCTTAGTCATACGGTGGACGGGATTCTCACCCGTCTTTCGCTACTCATACCGGCATTCTCACTTCTAAGCGCTCCACCAGTCCTTCCGGTCTGACTTCAACGCACTTAGAACGCTCTCCTACCACTGACATCGTAGATGTCAATCCACAGCTTCGGTGAATCGTTTAGCCCCGATACATTTTCGGCGCAGCGTCACTCGACCAGTGAGCTATTACGCACTCTTTAAATGATGGCTGCTTCTAAGCCAACATCCTGGTTGTCTGTGCAACGCCACATCCTTTTCCACTTAACGATTACTTTGGGACCTTAGCTGGTGGTCTGGGCTGTTTCCCTTTTGACTACGGATCTTATCACTCGCAGTCTGACTCCCGTGTATAAATATCTGGCATTCGGAGTTTGTCTGAATTCGGTAAACCGGGATGGCCCCCTAGTCCAAACAGTGCTCTACCTCCAGTATTCTCATCACGAGGCTAGCCCTAAAGCTATTTCGGAGAGAACCAGCTATCTCCAAGTTCGATTGGAATTTCTCCGCTACCCACACCTCATCCCCGCACTTTTCAACGTGCGTGGGTTCGGGCCTCCAGTAAGTGTTACCTTACCTTCACCCTGGACATGGGTAGATCACCTGGTTTCGGGTCTACGACCACGTACTATTTCGCCCTATTCAGACTCGCTTTCGCTGCGGCTCCGCCTTCTAAAGCTTAACCTCGCACGTAATCGTAACTCGCCGGTTCATTCTACAAAAGGCACGCTATCACCCATTAACGGGCTCTAACTACTTGTAGGCACACGGTTTCAGGATCTCTTTCACTCCCCTTCCGGGGTGCTTTTCACCTTTCCCTCACGGTACTGGTTCACTATCGGTCACTAGGTAGTATTTAGCCTTGGGAGATGGTCCTCCCGGATTCCGACGGAATTTCACGTGTTCCGCCGTACTCAGGATCCACTCAGGAGAGAACGAACTTTCGACTACAGGGCTTTTACCTGCTCTGGCGGACCTTTCCAAGTCGCTTCATCTAACTCGCTCTTTTGTAACTCCGTATTGAGTGTCCTACAACCCCAAGAGGCAAGCCTCTTGGTTTGGGCTCTTCCCGTTTCGCTCGCCGCTACTCAGGGAATCGATTTTTCTTTCTCTTCCTCCAGGTACTTAGATGTTTCAGTTCCCTGGGTCTGCCTTCAAGACGCTATGTATTCACGTCAAGATACTACGCGATTAAACGTAGTGGGTTCCCCCATTCGGAAATCTCCGGATCAAAGCTCACTTACAGCTCCCCGAAGCATATCGGTGTTAGTGCCGTCCTTCTTCGGCTCCTAGTGCCAAGGCATTCGCCGTGCGCCCTTAATAACTTAACCTATCAGCTTTCCATACACTTCACATTTCGTTGTCAGCCTCACTCGTTCAATCAGTCACGTACTGAAGTACGCTCCTTCATTTACTCGATTGCTTCCTAGAACTGCTCGTGTCTGAAAACCTTATCATGTTATTAAGCCTATAAAAAACTTAAAAAATAAATGTGTTTGTTACAATTTCAATGTCGTTTTATCCAGTTTTCAAAGAACAAGTTTTGAAGTATTTCATTCAGAAAGAATGAACCTTCAAAACTGAACGCAAAACGTAATCTTACAAACCCAAGGTTTGTATTCCGAAAATATCCTTAGAAAGGAGGTGATCCAGCCGCACCTTCCGATACGGCTACCTTGTTACGACTTCACCCCAATCATCTATCCCACCTTCGGCGGCTGGCTCCAAAAGGTTACCTCACCGACTTCGGGTGTTACAAACTCTCGTGGTGTGACGGGCGGTGTGTACAAGGCCCGGGAACGTATTCACCGCGGCATGCTGATCCGCGATTACTAGCGATTCCGGCTTCATGTAGGCGAGTTGCAGCCTACAATCCGAACTGAGAACGACTTTATCGGATTAGCTCCCTCTCGCGAGTTGGCAACCGTTTGTATCGTCCATTGTAGCACGTGTGTAGCCCAGGTCATAAGGGGCATGATGATTTGACGTCATCCCCACCTTCCTCCGGTTTGTCACCGGCAGTCACCTTAGAGTGCCCAACTAAATGATGGCAACTAAGATCAAGGGTTGCGCTCGTTGCGGGACTTAACCCAACATCTCACGACACGAGCTGACGACAACCATGCACCACCTGTCACCGTTGCCCCCGAAGGGGAAACCATATCTCTACAGTGGTCAACGGGATGTCAAGACCTGGTAAGGTTCTTCGCGTTGCTTCGAATTAAACCACATGCTCCACCGCTTGTGCGGGCCCCCGTCAATTCCTTTGAGTTTCAGTCTTGCGACCGTACTCCCCAGGCGGAGTGCTTAATGCGTTAGCTGCAGCACTAAGGGGCGGAAACCCCCTAACACTTAGCACTCATCGTTTACGGCGTGGACTACCAGGGTATCTAATCCTGTTTGCTCCCCACGCTTTCGCGCCTCAGTGTCAGTTACAGACCAGATAGTCGCCTTCGCCACTGGTGTTCCTCCAAATCTCTACGCATTTCACCGCTACACTTGGAATTCCACTATCCTCTTCTGCACTCAAGTCTCCCAGTTTCCAATGACCCTCCACGGTTGAGCCGTGGGCTTTCACATCAGACTTAAGAAACCACCTGCGCGCGCTTTACGCCCAATAATTCCGGACAACGCTTGCCACCTACGTATTACCGCGGCTGCTGGCACGTAGTTAGCCGTGGCTTTCTAATAAGGTACCGTCAAGGTACAGCCAGTTACTACTGTACTTGTTCTTCCCTTACAACAGAGTTTTACGAACCGAAATCCTTCTTCACTCACGCGGCGTTGCTCCATCAGGCTTTCGCCCATTGTGGAAGATTCCCTACTGCTGCCTCCCGTAGGAGTCTGGGCCGTGTCTCAGTCCCAGTGTGGCCGATCACCCTCTCAGGTCGGCTACGCATCGTCGCCTTGGTGAGCCGTTACCTCACCAACTAGCTAATGCGCCGCGGGCCCATCCTATAGCGACAGCCGAAACCGTCTTTCAATATTTCACCATGAGGTGAAACAGATTATTCGGTATTAGCCCCGGTTTCCCGGAGTTATCCCAAACTATAAGGTAGGTTGCCCACGTGTTACTCACCCGTCCGCCGCTAACGTCAAAGGAGCAAGCTCCTTCTCTGTTCGCTCGACTTGCATGTATTAGGCACGCCGCCAGCGTTCGTCCTGAGCCAGGATCAAACTCTCCATAAAAGAAATTTGATTAGCTCAAATTGTTTTGCTGGCATCATTTTGATGTCCAAAATTTTGTTTCGTTCACTAGTAAATCTAGCTACTTAAAACTTTATTGATTACGTTTTGCTTGTTCAGTTTTCAAGGTTCATGTTTTGCTTTGTTTTAGCGTGTCACCGTGGCGACTTGTATAATACTACACCCATATTTTTAAAAGGTCAACACTTTTTCAAAAAAAACTTTAAGTTTTTTCTCGACATTGCATTACTTCCTATATTAATAATCAAAATAAAACTTTGACTACAAATAATATTTTCACCCTTAACGTCTATGTTATACCACTAATTAAAATATAATTTTATCATATCTTTCTAGAAAAATTTAATAGATTTTTTGTAAGAAGGAAAAATATATAACCAATCCTTCATTGTATAATGAGCGGATGCTTTCAGTGCGAAAGCAAGACAGTAGCAACAAACCAAAGGAAGCAGCGACCACATTCAAAGCTTAACGCTTAATAGAAACAACGGCTGTACTTGATTTCATTGTAAAAAATGACGATGGACAAACTCAAAATTTTGAATTGGTCCATCGTTGTAAAATAAGTTTTACAATGGGAAAAAGAATGGAATAGCTATCATCATGACAATAAACATAACAATTTGTAATGGTATCCCTATTCTTACAAAGTCCATAAATTTATAGCCACCGGCAGTCATTACTAGGGCATTAGTTGGGGATGCAATTGGTGTTGCAAACGCCATACTTGCAGCTACTGCTACTGCAATCATAAATGTTGTAGGATTAACCTCCATTGCTATTGCAGCACTCATAGCAATCGGTGCAAACAATACAGCCGTCGCCGTATTACTAATAAATTGTCCAAAGACAGCTGTTAAAATATAAACACCTATAAGCACACCATAGGGACCATAGTCACCAAGAACTTTAATAATCCCGTCCGATAATATAGCCATGCCTCCTGTCTTTTCTAAAGCTGTCGCCATAGGTAGCATGGCTGCCACTAGCACTATACTTTCAAAATTCATATTGCTATACGCATCTTCCATGTTACGTAAGCAACCCGTTAATATCATTAAAACGGCACCAATCATAACAGAAATAACAGCAGGGAAAATTTCGAATGCCATTAATATAATCATAAACAGCATAATAATACCCGCAATACCAGCTTTTCCTGTAGCTGCTGCTACACTTGCGTGTTCTTTTGGCTGACCGACAACCACAACATCTTGGGTCTCTCTTGCTAATAAAAGAATTTCATCCCAAGCTCCCTGCACTAAAATAGCATCTCCAAATTTCAACTTATGCGAAACCATGTCTTGGAGTTTATAACCACCTTTACGATTAATACCAATTATATTTAGGTTGTATTTTTCTCTAAACCCTAACGAGCTAACCGTTTCATTGATAAAGCTGGAATTTGGCGTGAGCAGTACCTCTGCAATACCGAGATGCTTGGAAATCAATTCATCAGCTTCCCCTTCCACTAATCCTTGCATTTCGAGGTGATAATCCTCAACAAAGTGACGAATATCCTCTTCTTCTCCTTGAACATACAGCTCGTCCTTTGCGTGAATTACACTTGTTGGACCAGCCATTTCTTGATACGTCATAGGTAGTAAGTTGATGCCTTCTTGTGACTTTCGGTGAATTTTCATCATACAGAGCGTGTACTTAGCTGGTAGCTTTAACTCTGCTAACGACGTTTCTATAATAGGAGAATCTTCAGGAACAGAGATTTTAAATAGTCGATTATTTAAATCATATTGCTTAATGATTTTCTTCGGTGAAAGCTTATAGCCCTCATTTGTTTGTGTACGATGTTGATCTTTTGGTAATAAAATATTGCGCACAAGCACTAGATAGGTAATTCCTGCAATCATACCCACTATACCAATTGGTGTTATCTCAAAAAATCCAAGCTTGTTATAGCCTCTATCCACCAATAGCTGACTGACAATTAAATTAGTTGGGGAGGCAATCAATGTCATAAGACCGGATAGACTAGCTACGTATGAGAGTGGCAATAAAAATTTAGAAGGGCTAATTTTCATACTAATTGCCATACTCACTACTATTGGCATCATTAATGCTACTGTACCAGTATTACTCATAAAGGCACCAACAGACCCTACAATGATGAGCAGTAATATAAATAATTTCAACTCACTATTGCCCGACCATTTAAGTAATAACTGCCCCGCCATTCCCGCAAGACCCGTACGTAAAATTCCTGCACCCACGACAAAAAGCCCTGCAATCATTAAAACTACAGAGTTCGAAAATCCAGCTAATGCCTCTGTGGGCGTTAGAATATCTGCAATAATAAATGCTAAAAGTGACACAATCGCTACAAGATCTGCTCGTATTTTATTGGTCACAAATGCAAAAATTGTTGCACCTAAAATAAGAAATGTTAACGTAAGCTGCACATTCATGAATTCCTTTCTAACATTAATTATTAAATTTATTGACAAAAAAGTCGTCACCTTTGCTATTTCTATTATAGCTTACGAAGGCTAAAAATAGTAAAAGTCACCATCTTTTCAAAATTAAAATAAGTGTGGCATGTAACCACACTTTTATTTTTGATATAAATGATGTTCTTTAATATAGTCATAACAAGCATTAGGCAAAAGATATCTCGGCTCTCCACCCATTGCAAATTCTTCACGAATATAGGTAGAGCTAATTTCCATGGCTAAGCCCTTATCAATAAGATGAAATCTCCCATCATCATTATTTCTTAAAATCGGGGATCGGCTAATGGTAGACAACATATCAATCCCATGCCTTGCCATAACAATGAATTTATTTTCAGCAACTAATGCGTCACCCTTTTTCCATAATCCTGCACCAATGTCTACTAACAAATCTGCACCCATAATAAAGTGGATTTCATCTTCTGGATTTTTTTCTCTAAAGTATTTCATTGTGTCATACGTGTAAATATTCCAGCCCTCTTGATCCATCTCATAGGAATCCGCCACAAAACGATCATCCTTAGCAATTGCTAAATGTAGCATATTCCACCGATGTATATCTTCTGTTTTTATGGTTTTATCTTTACGCTTATTTGAACAGGGTAAAAATATGACCTTATCTAATTTACAACGGTGTGCAACCGTGCTAGCAGTCCAAAGATGAACATTGGTAATAGGATCAAAGGATGAACCATAAACACCTATTCTCGCCATCATATCTTCCTCCCGTCATTTTCTATCTAGTATCCATCTTTTTTCGAAATTTTTTCTTTTATATCGTGAATGATGGCCCTCTTGTGATCCCAGCAAGCCTTACTTAAATCAACTGGATACTCTTCTGGGTTCATCGTTCGTTTGTACTCACACCATAACAATTTTAAATTTTCCTTTGCATATGCTTGTGTCTCTTGAATAGTGGGTTCCTCATATACTACTTTCCCATTTTCTACAATGCTTTTGTGCAACTCAATCGCTGTAAAATTCGTCACAAATTTGCTTATATACGTATGAACAGGGTGGAACATCTTTAACCGGTCTGTTTGCAGGACATTCTCCTCATCAAGGGCAATATAGTCACCTTCAGCATGACCATTCTCATTATTAACAATACGATAGACTCGTTTACGCCCTGGAGTCGTCACCTTTTCTGGATTCGCAGAGATTTTTATCGTATCGACCATTTCCCCATTTTCATTTTCAATAGAGACTAACTTGTAAACCCCACCTAGTGCCGCTTGATCATAGGCCGTAATTAGCTTTGTGCCGATTCCCCAAGCATCAATTTTCGCCCCTTGAGATTTTAAATGCATAATAGTATATTCGTCTAAATCATTGGATGCCATAATTTTTGTTTTCTTAAAGCCTGCATCATCTAGCATTTTCCTTGCCACTTTTGATAAATAGGCTAAATCACCACTGTCTAAACGGATACCAATAAAATTAATTTGATCGCCCAATTCCTTCGCTACTTTAATGGCATTTGGAACACCTGAACGTAACGTATCATAAGTATCCACTAAGAATACACAGTCTTTATGTGCAGCTGCATATTTTTTAAACGCCATATACTCATCTCTGTAGGTTTGAATCATTGCATGCGCGTGCGTTCCCGAAACTGGAATACCAAATAACTTGCCTGCGCGTACATTACTTGTTGCAGAAAAGCCACCGATATAAGCAGCACGAGTTCCCCAAATAGCCGCATCAAATTCGTGAGCACGACGGGTACCAAACTCCATCACAACATCTTCACCCGTCACTTCTTTAATACGCGAAGCTTTTGTCGCGATTAGCGTTTGGTAATTAATAATATTCAGCAAAGGCGTTTCAATTAATTGTGCTTCAGCCAACGGTGCCTCGATTCGCAGAATAGGTTCATTGGCAAAAACCAGCTCCCCTTCTCTCATACCCCTTATAGTTCCTGTAAACTTTAGCTTCTGGAGATAGTGGAGAAATTCCTCTGGATATTTCCCTTCTTCTCGCAAATAATCTATATCACTTTGAGAAAACCCAAACTTGTTAATAAACTCCATTACTTTTTTTAAGCCAGCGAATATCGCATAACCATTACCAAATGGAAGTTTTCTAAAATATAGCTCAAAAACAGCCTTTCGTTGATGAACAGCGTCCTTCCAGTAAGTCTGAACCATATTAATTTGATATAAATCGGTGTGTAACATGAAACTATCATCTGCGTATTTCACTTCATTTCCCTCCATTTCTTAATATCAAATAACAGAGGCACCTAGTGTCTGCTCGAAATGACTTAAAGCCCACTCATGTCCTGCTTGATTAAAGGATGCGACAGCGTTTTTATGAATGACAAGATCAAATCCTTTATTATAAGCATCCATAGCTGTATGAAGAACACAGATATCTGTGCAAACTCCAATTAAATGAAGCTCTGTAATTCCCCTTTCACGTAATTTCAACTCCAAATCTGTCCCTGCGAATGCCGAGTAGCGAGTTTTATCTAGAAAATAAACATATTCTAGCTCTTTATTAGCTTCATACAATGGTTTTAAAGCACCATATAAATCCCGCCCTTTTGTATAACGAAGATTATGTGGAGGAAATAACTTTGTTTCAGGATGATAAAGATCTTCTTTTTCATGAACATCTATAGCGAAAACCGTAAACTCTTTATTTGATATAAATTCATTTGTTAAATTTACAATCGCTTGTTCAAGCTGTTGTCCTGGCTCTCCACAGGTTAGAGCTCCATCAGTCGCAACAAAATCAACTGTGTAATCAATATTAATTAATGCTCTCTTTTTCATCGTTTTATCACTCCATTTTTTAATTAGTAATACCTAAATTACAAATTACTATTTTTAAAATAATCAGGAAAGACGTATCTTTCCTAATGGTAAATCGATTCTACCACTTCAAAATCATTAAAGGTATACAGCTGCGAAGGCCTAAACGAATTACGCTTTGTTTTCTTCGGCTTTCCTTCCGCATCCACAACTTTTTCGATAAAAGGTAATTTAGGTGCTTTTGTAAAAAATACAGAATCATTAGCGATTCGTGGATCTTCTTCAACTGTCAGTAGTACCCGTTGTAACTCTGATAAGGTAAACTCTTGCGGTAAAAAATTTTTAGCAACTGTTGTTTGCACCATATCTCTTTTAATAAATTCGAGGGCATCTGCAATGATGTTACGATGATCAAAGGCTAGCTGAAGTGTAAATACATTTTCAATATCAAATAACTCTACATCATCAGCATCATCATTTGCTTGTCGCTGCTCCATATACACCTCAGGAACAATCGCATAAAAAGCATTTGAAATCATCCAACCACGAGGATCTCGATCAATATCATCGTAAACACCAAAGTGCTGAACATGTAACCCTTCTACATTCGTCTCTTCTTTTAATTCTCTTTTTGCTGCAATATACGCTGATTCTTTTTGATGAGCATCAACAAACCCACCTGGAAGCGCCCATTTTCCACCTTCAATATTGGCATTGCCATCAGCATCTTTAGTAGCACGCTTAATTAGCATAATTTTAAGTGTCATGTTTGGCGGCGCCTTTTCTTCCGTTTTCTCCGAAGTAATCGTAAAAATTGCGATATCTGCTGTGTATCCATCAGGCGTTTTATATTTTGAAGAATCGTAATGCGCTAGCATTTCTTCTTCCGTACGAAATTTTGACATCTGATAACCCCTTTATTCACTACAAGGTTTGAGTAATTTGTAATTAACGAATTACTATTTAACTGAATTATACTCCTTCACTTTAAAAAATGCAAGCTTTTATTCAGTCCGCCATAAAGCCTATTATGGTCAGATTTTTTCAATTTAGATAAAAAAGCATAAATAAAGCTTTGATGCCTTATTTATGCCCATTTACTTTATTGTTCTTTCAGCAAAATGCCATTTTGTACAACAACTTGCCCATTTTTAATCACTGTATTTGTATGGTTCATGCCATAGAAGTATTGTAACTGCTTATAATTAGCAACATCTAAAATAATAACATCAGCTTTTTTATCAACTTCAAGGGAACCTATTTGTTCGCCTCGATTCAATGCATATGCCGCATTAATTGTTGTTGCCGTTAGTACCTCCTCTAGTGTCATTCCCATATGCATGCAAGCTAAATTCATAATAAATGGTAGACTCATAGTCGGAGACGATCCTGGGTTAAAGTCCGTTGAAATGGCTACAGGTACCCCTTCATCAATCATTAGACGCCCTCTTGCAAACGGTGCACGTAAAAAGAAAGCAGTTCCTGGCAGCAAGACAGCAATTGTACCTGCTTCAGCCATTTTTTGAATACCTTCATCAGAAGCAACTAACAAATGCTCTGCCGAAATGGCTCCGACTTCCGCAGCAAGTTCAGCACCTTTATAAGGCTCAATTTCATCGGCATGTATTTTCGGTGTTAGTCCAAGGGCTTTGCCAGCCTCTAAAATACGCTTAGATTGTTCTGGTGTAAAGACACCTTTTTCACAAAATACATCATTAAATTCAGCCAGTTCTTGCTCTGCAACTTTGGGTAGCATATCAAGAATAACCAATTCCACAAACTCATCCTCACGCCCTTTATAGTCGCGAGGCACTGCATGTGCACCCATAAAAGTACTAATAACATCCACATCATGTGTTGCTTGTAACTTTTTCGCTACTTCAAGTTGCTTCTTCTCAGTCTCCCAATCCAATCCATAGCCTGATTTGGCTTCAACGGTTGTGACTCCATGCTTTAAAAATGTATCTAAGTGCTGCCTTGTTTTTTCATACAGATCATCAAAGCTAGTATCTCGTGTAAGCTTTGTTGTGGCGTGGATGCCGCCACCCGCATTCATAATTTCCATATAGGTAGAACCATTGAGTCGCATATTAAACTCTTCTTCACGGGTTCCTCCATGTACGAGATGCGTATGACAGTCCACTAATCCTGGCATAACGACCTTACCTGAAGCATCAATTATTTTTGCTTTCTTTACTAGTTCAGGAAAATCTACCTCTAGCTGCTCAAAAGCACCTACAGCAACAATTCGATCTTCTTCAATAAGAATACTACCATTTTCCACTATAGCTATTTCTCGCATTTTCTCCTTTGTGCGAGGTCCTCGTACATTACTCATTAATGTAATCACTTCATTGGCATTTTTGATTAAGATGGTCACTTTACATCATCCTTTAGCATTGGTATATGCACACCTTTGTTTTTAGCTGTCTGAATAGCAATGTCATAGCCGGCATCTGCATGACGAGCTACACCCATACCAGGGTCCGAAATTAACACGCGAGCAATTTTATCCGCTGCTAGCTCCGATCCGTCCGCTACTAGCACTTGCCCGGCATGCTGTGAATAGCCCATACCTACGCCACCTCCATGGTGAACACTTACCCAGCTGGCGCCGCTTGCTGTATTAACTAGCGCATTTAAAATCGGCCAATCCGATACTGCATCTGAACCATCCAACATGCCTTCTGTTTCACGATTTGGGGATGCCACTGAACCTGAATCCAGATGATCACGACCAAAAACAATTGGAGCTGATAACTCACCATTCGCTACCATTTCATTTACTTTTAATGCAAAGCGATGACGGTCACCATAGCCTAACCAACAAATACGAGCTGGTAAACCTTGCCATTTAACCATTTTTTGAGCCATATTGATCCAATTAACAAGACCTTCATCTTCTGCGAACATCTCTTTTGCAAGTGCATCCGTTTTATAAATATCCTCAGGGTCCCCCGAAAGCGCAGCCCAGCGGAATGGCCCTTTTCCTTCACAGAACAGCGGGCGAATATAGGCTGGTACGAAGCCTGGGAAATCAAAGGCATTGGTTACACCCATTTCTTTAGCATAGGCGCGAATATTATTGCCATAATCAAATACTTCTGCACCCGCCTCTTGGAATTCTAGCATTGTACGAACATGCTCTGCCATAGTTTCCTTAGCTCTTCGTTCATATGTTTTTACATCTGATTTACGAAGTGCTAAAGCTTCCTCAAATGTCATGTTATTTGGTATATAGCCATTAATCGGGTCATGTGCAGAAGTTTGGTCTGTGACAAAGTCTGGAATGATCCCTCTATTCAACAGTTCACGATTAACGTCTGCACAATTTCCAACAAGGCCAATCGATGCTGGCTCTTTTTGGTCACGTAATTTGTTTACTAATGCAACCGCTTCATCCACAGTTTCTACAAGATAATCACAATAGCCTTCTTTTATTTTACGTTCAATGCGGGCACGCTCTACTTCTACAACTAGGATGACTGCGCCAGCCATTTTCCCCGCTAGAGGTTGTGCACCGCTCATTCCCCCCATACCACCTGTAAGGATAAATTTACCGCGTAAATCTGCAGAGCCAAATACTTTTTTCCCTGCTTCTACGAAGGATAAATAAGTGCCTTGTAAAATACCTTGTGCACCGATATAAATCCAACTACCGGCAGTCATTTGACCATACATCATTAAATCTCGATCTTCTAATTCATAGAAATGGTCCCAATTAGCCCACGCTGGTACAAGATTGGAATTGGCAATTAAAACACGGGGAGAATGTTCATGTGTACGAAATACAGCTACCGGCTTCCCTGATTGGATCAATAAAGTCTCATCATTCTCTAATTTCTTTAATGAAGCAATTATTTGCTCATAACTTTCCCAATTACGAGCTGCCTTTCCAATACCTCCGTAAACAATCAGCTCATCTGGATTCTCCGCTACCTCAGGATCAAGATTGTTCATTAGCATACGCATTGCTGCTTCCTGTGTCCACCCTTTACAAGTTAGTTGGTTTCCACGTGGTGCACGAATACTTGTTTTAAATACCATAAAAAAACCCTCCTTTAAAATGATAAAAACGTTAGTAGCATTCTATTAAACTGAATATTCAGATATATAAATGAATAATCACTTATAAAGCAGAGGCGACTTAAAAAACTAAGTCTTGCCTCAGCTCTTCCCACTTAAAATCGTTTAATCAACTTTACACATATTCCTTTACTAGAGCATCACTCGTTAATAAATATTCCGCCAACGCCTCTATTTCATCACCAATTGGCTGATCTGCTAATAGTGGTGGACAAAACTCACGAACTTTCTCTAAGTACTTTCGTGTGGTTGGTGATAATTGTTCTTCTGCTTTATCTAAATATATAGCCTGTGATGCACAAATCATTTCTATTGCTATAACTAGGGCAGCATTTCGGACCATTTGACGTACTTGACGAGCCGAAGTTGTCCCCATACTTACATGGTCTTCCTGATTCCCTGATGTAGGAATTGAATCTACACTGGAAGGATGCGCCAACACTTTGTTTTCTGAGACAATAGATGCTGCTGTATATTGAGCAATCATCAGACCGCACTCAATCCCAGGGTTTGTCGCTAAAAATGGTGGTAAGCCTTCATTTAATTGTGGATTCACCATTCGCTCTGTACGGCGCTCTGAAATATTAGCCCATTCACTTACCCCAATTTTTAAAAAGTCCATTGCTAAAGCAATGGGCTGACCATGAAAATGGCCACCTGATAGTACTTCACCGTTTTCTAAAACAATCGGATTATCGGTCGTGGCGTTCATTTCCGTTTGTACTCGGTTCTCCGCGTAAAAGAAAGACTGCCAGGAAGCACCATGCACTTGTGGAATACAGCGCAATGAATATGCATCCTGCATACGAATTTCTCCTTGCTTTGTCACTCGCTTACTTCCCTCAAGCCACTTACGAATACGACCACCAACAAGCTCTAACTCTGGATGTGGTCTTACCGCTAAAAGGGCTGGGTCAAACGCAGATGTGATACCCTTCAATGCTTCTAGTGTTAAACTAGCAGCCATATCTGCCGCAAGCCCAATTCGTTCAGCCTCATTAACCGTTAAGACACCGATACCTGTCATAGCCTGTGTACCGTTTACAAGTGCCAGCCCCTCTTTAGCTTGGAGTCGAACAGGTGATAATCCCGCTTGCTGTAACGCCTCACTACCACTCATCACTTCTCCATTAAACTCAGCCTTACCTTCTCCCACTAGGACTAAAGCTAAATGTGATAATGGCGCCAAATCTCCGCTTGCTCCAACTGAACCCTGTGACGGAACAATTGGGTGTACGCCTTTATTAATAAAATCTAATAATAGCTGTACAGTTTCCTCACGAATACCTGAAAATCCACGAGCTAAGGCATTTGCACGTAAAACCATCATGGCACGTACAACATCAGTTGGAAACGGCTGACCCACACCTGTTGCATCTGATCGTAATAAATTCAGTTGTAAAAGCTCTATATCTTCTTCCTCAATTTTTATATTACTTAGTTTGCCAAAACCTGTATTCACACCATAAATAGTTTGCCCCTCCGCTAAACGCTTTTCAATACGTTCCCTACTTAAACGAATACGTTCTATACTATCTTTAGCAAGTTCAACCGTTGCATGCCCTTTAACGATTTTCTCAATTTGTTGTCTTGTTAATGTATTGCCATCAAGCTCGATGATCGACTTCACATGACATCCCCCTATTCCCTTTATGGCTTATGTAAAATTCATTTTAACGTAATCACTAAAGCATCCGCATTCAACTGCATTTAAGCGTTTTCATAGTAAATAAATTTTCCGCTGAATGAAGATCAATTACTCTATTTCCATTGTACTAACTACTTTTTTCAGAATATAGAGAATTTTAAAAGAGAAAACATGATTTTTTTCAGATTCCTATGTTATTTTTATTAATATAATCGTATTTTTTTATGAAACTAGAATATTTTAAGCGAGGTTAAATGTTATGAAGCTGTTATTAATCGACCGAGACCCCACTGAACTAGCAGGCATTAAGTGGTTTTTACATACCTATTTTCCAGGCGACGTTCTTATTGACATGTGCACTACTATTTCCGATGCATCTCAATACATCCGACAATTTAAACCGGATGCCATACTATTAAATATCGACCTGATCCCTAATAATGGCCTAACTTCTCTTTATGGAGATCTACAAAAATTTTCAGGTGCTATTTTAGCCGTAACAACAGAGCCCTTATTTAAAAACGCATTGAAAGCCATTGATTTACAGGTAGCTCATCTATTCATAAAGCCCATTGATTTAGAAGTATTAAAGCAAAAACTGACGGTCATTTCCGTGCGCTCACCACAAATCATAGATGATGCGCAGGAGACAGCAAATGAATCATTTTATAATCATTTATTTTTAGATACTAAATCAAACTCTATTGAAACTGGCATTCATTTTACAATAATTGAGCCTGAGCACGCCGAGACCTATAACAAGCTTTACAATTGGCTTCAACAAACACCTATATACTTTCATATGAAAACCTATCCTTTATCGAATAGAATTGTCTGCCTTTTTCAAACGCAAGACATAAAAGTGGTGGAGAAGGATGTACGTACTCTTATGAAGGAATGGCGTTTGTTTAGCAATAGTTCATTAAATATCGGGATATATGATGGACCTGCTACAAGCATTAAAAATATGTATACTTTAACAAAGCGTGTACTTCACCAAAGTTTTTACGAAGGATTCGGTCACCTTTTTTACGCAAGTAAACAATTTGAAATACACCCCTTCGATCCATTACTAACACCAGAGGAACAGCAATTATTAATAAGTAGCCTGGAGGAAGGTAATCTCGAAGCCGTAAAAACATTTTTATATCGACTTTCTAATGAAGGCATCTATTATGAGCAAGATGATCTACGTATCCATCTAACAAGTGTCTTAGCACAAATTCGGCGCTTTATGTTGAAATATAAACTACACGAAAAAGCAGTCATTGAACAAAACTACCGTCAGCTATTTCATTTAATTATTGAGCATCCTATTTTTTATACGATTCTCAATGGCATTATTTCATTCACTCAGAGATTAATTGAACTTGCACGTGAAGCTCGCATGGAGAAAAGAGCCGATTATGTTGAGTTAGCTTTAGAAATTATTGATCAGCAATTTAAAGAGAGTTCCTTGTCTCTCCCCTTTGTCGCGCGTAAGCTTGGCATCAGCCCCAATTATTTAAGTACGATTTTTTCAAAAAAACAAGGCTTGCCATTTAAGCGCTATATACAGCAAGTTAGAATTCAAAACGCCCTTAAGATGCTACTAGAAACTGATTTTGCAATTAGTGAGATTGCTCATTTAAACGGTTTTGATGACCCGAATTATTTCATTAAAATATTTAAACAACAAATCGGTATGACCCCTCATCGATATCGAAAAAACTAATCAAGAATATTTTCAATTAGTTGTTTTCATTTTCAATCAAGGATTTTATTATGGGTGTTTAACTTTATACTTCTTTTCATTTACCGTACAAATACTGTTTAAATCTAGTTTATTAAACAACAAATTTTACACAAAAATTAAGCATATACAGCCTCTCCGATGCATATATTTATACTTTGTATCTCACTATAAAAATTCTTTAACAAGAATTATTATAATGTACTAGCAATTCTATTTTATATTTGTTATAGTTATAGACGAAGAGTTCGACTTACATTATTTTCAGGAGGTAACTAATATGACAAACGCAAATGATCGTAGCCGTCGTTTTACAACAGCAGGTGGTGCTCCAGTAGTAAGTAACCATGACTCTATGTCAGCAGGTCCACGTGGCCCTCTTTTACTTCAAGATGTATGGCTAGTTGAAAAATTAGCAAACTTCAATCGTGAAGTAATCCCTGAACGTCGTATGCACGCCAAAGGTTCAGGTGCATTTGGTACTTTTACTGTAACGCACGATATAACTCAATATACAAAAGCTAAAATCTTCTCAGAGGTGGGCAAAAAGACTGAAATGTTCGCACGATTCTCCACAGTTGCTGGTGAGCGTGGTGCAGCAGATGCTGAGCGCGATATCCGCGGCTTTGCCCTTAAGTTCTATACAGAAGAAGGCAACTGGGATCTAGTAGGAAACAATACACCAGTATTTTTCTTCCGTGATCCACTACACTTTACAGATTTAAACCACGTGGTAAAACGTGATCCACGTACAAATATGAAAAACGCTAATTCTAACTGGGATTTCTGGACTCTATTACCAGAGGCACTTCACCAAGTAACGATTGTAATGTCTGACCGTGGTATTCCAACTGGTTACCGTAATATGCACGGATTTGGTTCCCACACTTATAGCTTTATCAATGCTGATAATGAGCGAGTTTGGGTTAAATTCCACTTCCGTACAGAACAAGGCATTAAAAATTTAACAGGTGCTGAAGCAACTGAGGTAATCGGTCAAGATCGTGAATCTTCACAACGTGATTTATATGAAGCCATTGAAAAAGGCGATTTCCCTAAATGGAAAATGTATATTCAGGTTATGACAGAGGAGCAAGCACGTGAGCTACCATACAACCCATTCGACTTAACAAAAGTATGGTATAAAAAAGACTTCCCATTAATTCCTGTAGGTGAGTTTGAGTTAAATAAAAACCCGGACAACTACTTTGCAGAAGTGGAACAAGCTGCATTTGCACCATCTAACATCGTTCCTGGTATTAGCTTCTCACCAGATAAAATGTTACAAGGTCGTATCTTTGCCTATGCGGATGCAGCACGCTACCGTTTAGGAGTAAACCACTATATGCTTCCTGTTAACGCACCAAAATGTCCATTCCGCACTTTCCACCGTGATGGTGCTATGCGTTTTGATGGCAACCTTGGTTCAACACTAGGCTATGAACCAAATAGCTATGGTGAATGGGAGCATAATTTAGACCATAAAGAGCCAGAGTTACGCATTGATGGTCATGCAGGAATTCATGATTTCCGTGAAGACGATAATAATTACTTCGAGCAGCCAGGTAAACTTTTCCGCCTAATGACTGCGGAAGAACAACAACGTCTATTTGAAAATACGGCTAATGATATGGCTTCTGTCGAGGAGTTCATCAAACGACGTCACATCCTACACTGCTATTTAGCTGATCCAGCATATGGTGACGGTGTTGCAAAAGCAATGGGTCTTTCATTAGAAGGTATGGATCTTACAAACCCATACGTAAAACAACCAACAAACGTTTAATATTCCATTTAATTATTGATATCCAAATCCAATTTTTACTCCATGTGAATTTAATCATCACATGGAGCTTTTTTGTCTTCGTCTAGCCTCCAACTGCTTACCTCAATTTGCAACATGGAAGCAACATAAAAAAGGCTTGTGTCTAGTAAATTAACACAAGCCTTTTATTATTATAGATAGATTTGACTACCTGCCTTTTTAAACTCCACTGACTTCTCCCTCATACCTTCATGGATGGCCTCAGTTGTATTTAAATCCTTTTCTTTAGCATAATTACGAATATCCTGTGAAATTCTCATGCTACAAAATTTAGGACCGCACATTGAGCAAAAATGTGCAGTTTTGGCCCCCTCTGCTGGCAATGTTTCATCGTGATATTCTACTGCACGTTCTGGATCAAGAGAAAGGTTAAATTGGTCGCGCCAGCGGAACTCAAAGCGCGCTTTTGACAGTGCATCATCGCGTTGTTGTGCACCTGGGTGCCCTTTTGCCAAATCTGCAGCATGTGCAGCAATCTTATAAGTAATAACCCCTACTCGAACATCCTCCCGATTAGGTAATCCTAGATGTTCCTTCGGTGTCACATAACAGAGCATAGCTGTACCAAACCAACCAATCATTGCCGCTCCAATAGCAGATGTAATATGGTCATAACCTGGAGCAATATCTGTTGTCAATGGGCCTAATGTGTAGAAGGGAGCTTCCTTACAAACCTCTAATTGCTTGTCCATATTTTCTTTAATCAAATGCATTGGAACGTGACCTGGCCCCTCCACCATTACTTGAACATCATGCTTCCATGCTATTTGGGTTAACTCACCTAATGTTTCAAGCTCCGCAAATTGCGCTTCATCGTTTGCATCCGCGATTGACCCTGGACGTAAGCCATCTCCTAATGAGAAGGCTACATCATAAGTTTTCATAATTTCACATATTTCCTCAAAATGAGTATAGAGGAAGTTTTCTTGATGATGGTATAAACACCATTGCGCCATAATGGAGCCTCCCCGAGACACAATGCCCGTTACCCGGTTTGCTGTAAGAGGAACATAACGTAAAAGAACACCCGCATGAATAGTGAAATAATCTACCCCTTGCTCTGCTTGTTCAATAAGCGTATCACGGTATACCTCCCACGTTAAATCTTCAGCTACACCATTTACCTTTTCTAATGCCTGATAGATTGGTACTGTTCCAACAGGTACTGCGGCATTTCGAATAATCCATTCTCTCGTTGTATGAATATGCTTGCCAGTTGATAGATCCATAATATTATCTGCACCCCAGCGTGTAGCCCATGTCATCTTTTCGACTTCCTCTGCAATCGAAGATGATACGGCTGAATTTCCAATGTTCGCATTAATTTTCACATGGAAGTTACGACCGATAATCATCGGCTCTGCCTCCGGATGATTAATATTGGAGGGCATAATAGCTCGACCTGCTGCAATCTCTGAACGCACGAAATCAGGGTCCATATTTTCTCGTATCGCTACAAACTCCATCTCAGGTGTAATAATTCCCTTTCTAGCATAATGCAACTGTGTTACATTTTTCCCCCTTTTTGCACGTAAAGGCATTCTCATCAATTCAGGAAAGACATTTTCTTGGATACGTGGATCATCTGCGCGACGGAAGCCATTATCCTCAGGTTTAATGGTACGCCCTTCATATTCCTCTACATCTCCTCGCTCTTGTATCCAAGTACTTCGTAAAGCCGGTAAGCCCTTTGTAATATCCACATGAAATGCAGGATCAGTATACGGGCCACTCGTATCATACACCCGAATAGGGGCATTTTCTTCATCTCCAAAGCTACCCGTCGTCGGACTTAATGTAATTTCACGCATTGGTACTAAAATATCTGGACGTGATCCTTCCACATAAACCTTTTTACTTCCTTCAAAGTTAGACATAATCATAATGTTCTTTTCACTAATCGCTGACATGAGCTACTTCTCTCCCTTAAATGTATTTTAAGTAAGGACCGAATCTAGCTCACCCCAAAAGGAAAATAAATAAAGGCCGAATCCAACATAATGATTGGATCCGGCCATGAATGTAAAGGGTCTATTGATTGCACGTAATAGGCAATAGCTTCTTAACTTTCCCACGCTGGTATGAGCCAGATCAGGTCCAAAGGGTCAAGAAACCTCTATGCGTTTCCCTCTCAGCCTGACTCATCAGACTCCCCTAGTTAATACTATTCAGTTTGATGCTAGTGTAGCAGATATTGCTAAGAGATGGAAGCTATCATTTAAATATTTTTGCCATTCTATTAAGTAAACAATACATCAGCGATATAAATCACAATTGTGACCGTTATACAACTCACAATGGTAGAAAATAAAACGGTTTGTGCAGCTGTTGCCGACTCTATATCATATTCTAATGCTAGACTTGAACTGTTGCGGGATGTGGGAAAAGCACTCGCTATAAATAATGATTGTGCTACGACCCCATTTAATCCCAGTGCAAAGATAATGACTAAAGCAACAGCTGGTCCGATAATTAATCGAGTCAAGCAGCTGACGAAGACTGTTTTATTAAACATAGTTTTAATTTCCATCTGAGACAATTGCGCGCCCAGCGTGATTAATGCAACGGCAATAAAACCATCCGCAACATGGTCTATTGGTATTTTAATAAACGGAGGAATGCCAATATCAAAATAATTCATTGCCACACCAATTATTAAAGCGTGAATAATAGGCATTTTTATAAAATCCTTTAGAATCGTCAAGCCTGATTTAGTAGACGAAATTAAATTATATAAACCATACGTATACGTAGTCATGTTTTGAAAGATAACGAGTATAACCTGGATGGCTACACCAATAGGTTGAGAGGCAAAAATCATTTGAGCTACCGGAATACCATAGTTTCCAGAGTTAATGAGTACTACACTATTTTTAAAAACAGCCGCCTCCGTTTTAGCTAGTCCAAGCCCTTTCGCTAAAAAGTGACTGAGTAGCATTTGACTACCAATAAAAAGTACAATAAACAACCCGACTTCCCCTAGCACAGACAGCTTTATACTCGTTTCATATAAATTTATAAACACAGCCGCTGGCATAAAGCAATATGTAATTAGCTGTGATAATGCTTTTAAGTTAAAGCGAAATTTCTTTTGTAGAATGGCCCCTAGTACAAGTAATACTAAAATAGGTGCAACAATTTGAAAAAAAATCATTCCAAGATACACCATATTGATGTCCCCCCTCCCTTTTAATAGTAGTGTCGATATTGCACTAGGTCAATGCCACTTACTTTCATAATTAAAACCGTTGATTTACACTATGTGCGGGGTCGCGCTTCGTTCTAATGGTTGCAAAAATTCAAAAGTTCAAATCAATGAACTCAAGCAATGTCCAGAATATAAGAATCATCAAAACTTATTTAACGTCATTTAGGATTGGTATGCCAAAATGCAGAACAATTGAACTTGTCTTAAAGGAGACTTGAAGATACTGTCAGCTTGGACGTGGTAAGCTTTTTATGCTTGAGCTGTACATGATCGAGCAACAAAGGTCCATTTGAAATAAGTAAAAAATGAAAAAAGGAATCGAGCATCAACTTCTCGATTCCTTTTATCAACAGTCTGAGACTACTTAAAGGTTCTAAGCAGTCTTTTTCTTTACGCAAGCTTAAATCGATTAACAACCTCTTGCAGTTCATTAGAGATATCATTCATGTTTTGCATAGACTCTGCCACTTTTTGCAATTCTGCTTGTTGATCCATTGCAGAGGCACTTACTTGCTCAGCAGAGGCAGCTGTTTCCTCTGATATAGCCGAAATACTTTGGATAGACATAATTGCTTGATTTTTATGCTCTAACATAGTAGATAACTGAGTCATTAGCTCACTAATAGAAGTTGCAATTGCACGTGACAAATCACTATTATCTTTAAAAGCCAATTGCGTGCTTTGTACGGACTCATTTTGCGATTGCATTAATTCTGCATTCGAGGCAATGACAGCAACTGTTTGCTGAGAATTTTCTAAAATGCTTTCTACCGTGCTTTTAATAACTTCTGTTTCATTTTTTGATTGCTCCGCCAACTTTCTTACTTCTTCCGCCACGATCGCAAAACCTTTTCCATGCTCACCAGCACGCGCAGCCTCAATACTTGCATTTAAAGCTAATAGATTAGTTTGCTCCGTAATGCTTTGAATAGAGCCAATAATTTGATTAATATTAGCAATATTAGAAGCTAGTAATTCCATTTGCTGTTGAATACGGCCATTCATCTCATTTGTCCCTATATTATGTTCATGTAAACTTTGAACCTCTTGCATGCCTTTTTCTGTTGTTACATTTGTTTTGAGCGATAACTCGTCCATTTCATTCGAAAGCGCAGTAATGGCATCTATTTGATCCGATAAATCCATCATGCGGTAATTCGTTTCTTCAGTATCCTCTGATTGCTTCGATGCTCCCTGTGCAATTTCATTTATGGCTACTGATACCTCTTGACTTGAAGACACGATTTCATTAAATGCCTCATGTACCTGGTTAGAAGACTGATTCAATAGAGTTGTAGAGTTTAACACGGCTTTAATAGCACTATTGGTTTTATCCAACATATTATTATAGGCCAATGCAACCGCACCAATTTCATCCTGTTTAATATATTTCTCCTCTACTTTTTGTGTTAAATCGCCTCCCGCTGCTGTTTCAATGGATGAGCGTAAAAACTTGAGCGGCTTTAGTTGTTTGTAAATGAATAGTACACTTGCAGCAGTCATCAAAGCTACCATTATAATGGAAGCAATAATTGTATAGACGAATACATGGTTATACGTCTCTAAAATTTTTGATTCAGCTAATACAATTTGAACGGTCCAAGTTTCGTCAATGTCCTCTAAAATCATGGGAGCAAATACATTATAGGCTTTATCCTTCAGTTCATTAGAATCTATGTACATACTTGTTAGTTCGCCGTTTTCCATTGTCTTACGTATGCTTGTCCAAGCGGGGTCATCCTGCATATTTTGCCCATCTAGCTCTTTACCAAAACTGTTAGCTGTCAATACACCGTTATTTGTAATAATGGCTGCATAGCCGCCTTCTGGTGCAACTGACTTTGTCAACTCATTTAAATAATCTATGGACACATCTGCTGTTAATACACCGAAAAACTTCCCGGAAGCATTAACTAATGGTACAGAAATTGTTGTCATTAGTACCGTTTGTCCGTTTACACTATAATCATAGGGCTCCGTTAAAACTGTCCGTCCCTCTTCTTTTGGCACCCAGTACCATTGAGAAACATTTTTATCATCTAAACCCTCAATAAGAGTGGTCGTTATTTCATTATCATTTTTGCTCAAGTATGGTCCAAAACGTTTTTGGGAATCTACCAATATAGCCTCATTTGGGTTTACAATAAGGGAATTCTCCTCAAAGATAGCCCCTACCCCTAATAAATCATCATTACTAGCTAAATTATTTTCCATTATGTCTAAAATGCCTTTGGTAGATAGCGTCTTATTTTTCTCCATACTTTCAACGATTCGTTTCGTTGTTTGTAAAGTTGTATTGGCTTTTTTAAAGCGCTCGCTCATAATAGCCGCTGATGATTCAGCCGTTTGCAATGTTCCATACTCTGCATCTTCGACACTTTGCTTTTTTATAATAATCCCTGTTGTCACTGTATAGGATAAAAATAAAACTAGAAACAATCCTATGATTAGGGAAGATAGTTTCAATGCAATTCCTCTTGATTTCTTCATCACAAACACCCCCACTTTTATAAATAATCATAATAGATGAAAGGTCGTATCTCAATAAAATATTTAGCGAATAAAGTAGAAATTTACATAATTATAGATAAAAATACAGGCATATTAAGAGATTTGTTTATTATAATTAAAAGTACTTATGGCTCATTTGAGTTGAAATGATTAGTAAAACATACACTTAAAATATTAAATTATAGTAAATTATGGTATATTATCTAGTAGATAAAATGATTGGAGTGACTTGCATGACAAATAAAGCGCTATCAACATTAATAGCCACGGCGATTACAGCGACACTAGTATTACCTGTGTCAACTGCACAAGCCTCTTTTTCCCTAAATCAATCGAATTTATATGAAACACAGGTTCAGGTTGCAGCAACAAAAAAAATGGTAGGCAATGCCGTAACGATTAAAAACATCACAAACGATACGGTTATTACATCAAATGGTACATTTAGAATCCACAAAGATTTAAAGCCCCTTTTTGATCATTCAAATAAAACAGCATTAACGAATGCATTAGCCACCATTGTCGTAAAAAACAAGCAAATTATAGACGTGACATCCTTAACATTAAACAAAGCTGGTACGAGCAAAAAATCAGTATACTTTGATGGTGGTCACACTCATATTTCTGGTGACTTCACTGTGAACGCAGATTATGTAAATATACAAGACGTTACGGTTGATGGTCAGTTAATTATTACAAACAGAGTAAAAAAAGCTATAACACTTGATGACGTTTCCGTTAGCGATACGATTACATTAAAACCACTTATCATAAAGAAGAATGACTGGCTGTATGTTACGCTAAGGGATATGAAATCATCTACTATCAATTTGGCACGCACGAAGGTAAATATATCTTCTGACCAAGCACTTTCTAAAATCGATATAATTGGTAAAGTTCCCACTTTTGAGTTGAAGGCAAATGTGGAAAAACTGACGATCAATGTGGAGGAAAATTTCAACCTTTTCGGCGAAGGGAAAATTGAACAAATCATTGTTAAAGACGGCACAAAAGTAGCATTAAATTCAGGACATCAGGTGGGTAAAGTACAAGTAGACAATAAAAAGGTCTCTGTTACCCTACCAGCTATTGATAAAAAAGAACTAACTACGCTACTAGCATCCCCCCCTTACGTGCAGGTTTCTATAAATGGATACGATATTTTAACAACTGACAAATGGACAACACAGGTTGATCGGAATATTTTTGACTCTGCCGTGACAAGTGCCAGAGCGATAGCAAACAATAATAGCGCCTCACAAGAACAAGTAAAGAATGCTATTTCACAATACAGAAATGCGTTAGCAGTCTACCAAAATGCCCAAAAGAGTGGCACAAAATATGGCTATGGGTACAACTATGGCGATAAAGCTACTCTTCAATCTTTAATTAATTCAATTCAATATGTAACGGTTTCTTGGGGCTCTGATGTTTACCATAATAATCCCTGGACAACGCAAGCTGAGAGGAACGCTATAGATTCCGCTGTTTCAGCTGCTCAAGCAGTTGTTAATAATTATTACGCCACTCAAACAGATATTGCCAGTGCTATCAATAACTTAAACAATGCCATTTGGACCTATAAGAATGCTTATAAGTATAATAATAATTATTATTATGGTAATAAATACAACTTACAAACGCTCGTTAATCAAGCAAAAAGTATATATGTGACTGTTTCAGAGGATGGGGCTGATTTATCTTCAAATACCAATTGGACAACATATATGGAATGGTACATTTTCGATTCGGCAGTATCATACGCTGAAACGTTTTTATCTAATAATTATTTCTCTGACTACGAAGTCACATATGTCATTAATTATTTAAACAATGCTATTTCAACCTATAAAGGCCAGTATAAAAAAGGGAAAGATTAATTCATCATGAACGGGGATTTTCACTATAGGCGGGGGCTTGTCCTCCGTTCTAATCAATTTCTACATAGAGGGATAAACGTTGATGGCGATGCATTAAATCAATGCATAACATTTGACTAATAGCTATAAATTTTATCGTTTATTATCTATTAGTTGAAAATCCCTATTCAAGTAAAGCCCATCTAAACAGGAAATGTTCCAGAATGATAAAAGCCATTGAGTGTTGACTTCAATGGCTTTGGTCTTCTATCTACTCCGCAAACTGCAAGAGTCCTTTTTCATAATGCTAATGCTATATCTTTAAACATTCATGTGCGTTAGTGTTTTGGTCTTCTTCCATCTTTTATACCAATTCTCAATTTCCTCACTTGGTTCCACAGCAAAATGCTCCTGAAGTGCTTTTTTTAACAGCAAGTATTGTTCCTCGACAGCCGCTACGTTATTCAGTAAATCGTAAAGCTTCATCAAGGTGAAATAGTTTTCCTCTTCACCCGCAAACAGAGCTTGAACTGTTTCCTGTACCTTAATAGCAGCCGAGTAGTTTTCAATTTTTATATAAAATTCACTTAGCTGATGGGCATGGTGTAACCATAGTCGCCTTAAACGCTCTCTTTCACTTTCTGCCCATAGATAATCACAATCTTCTAAGTAGTCGCCTGTATACATTTGGAATACTTGTTCATGCTCTTCTACGTTTTCCTGTTCTAGTGTAGGTAAAGACTTCAAGCTAGACAACCATTGTTCTACATCAACAATGGTTTGCTCCAACAGGAGTTTATAACCTGAATTGAGCAATGGACTTGAAATCTGCACCCCATCCAGCCCGTAGTTTTTTAATGTTTGGCGTATTGTATAAACGGCAGTATAAAGTTGTTTCGATGCTTTATCTCTATCAGACTCTGGCCAAAATAATTCTAAAATAGTATCACGATAAATGATTTCATCACGGTGATTGAGTAAGTAGGCAAATAACTCTTTCGCTTTAGATGTTCGCCATTTTAGAATTTGTGTATGGCCGTCTGGTGAAATAACCTGGAGACCACCAAATAGACTAATAATTGTAGAGTTCACCACCCTTTTTTTATGTTTATTATTGATCTGTTCAAGACGGTCTAATGTCTTTTCTAGACGTGTAATTTGTATGGGCTTTAATAAATAATCGACAGCATGTAAATTAAAGGCATCTAGCGCATATTGATCGAACCCAGTTGTAAAAACAATTTCTACATCTGGCAATAATTCCTGAATTTTTTCTCCCAATGCTAAGCCGTCCATATCCGGCATGACTATATCTAAAAATACAACACTTGGTTGTAGGTTCTGTATCTCTTCAATCACTTTTAGAGAATCGGTGTATTCTCCAACTATCTCTATTCCAGGAACATGACTTTCTTCAAGCAAGGTTTTCAATCTTTTTAATGATAAATATTCATCATCTACTAGCACAATTCTCATTATTACTCCTCCTTAAAAACTACCCCTTTACTTATTATCGTTTATTTTTTTTAAAAATTGAGAGATTGCATTACTTTTGAAGGATAAATAAACCAATTTATAGACATCTACTGTTATAGAATGAAAAAGAACGTATCTCCTAAAAAATTACTGTACTTTAACTATAGTGCTTCTATTTTTTGTTCCAAAAAATTGAAACAGACTGCTCTAATCGTTCATTTTGGAACTATCTCCATCAGATTATCCAGCAGGAATTTGCTCACCAAAAAGTCAATTCTTTGTTAATACCGCTTTAAATAGGTACTGAAGTTCTAAACCCTCACTAAAAAAACATAACCAATCTACCTATTCGACCAAAAAATGCATAAAAAGATCCTAGGCTATGATAAAATTGATATAACACCATTTATTGGATAGATTTCCGTTTACAAAAATATAATTAGGAGGCATCTCATGTATGAAAAATAAAAAAAAGTTAGCCCTGCTATCGTTAGTGGCGGTCCCTTCGCTCCTTTATAGTTCACCAGCACCAGCATCTGCTGCTAATGTGAGCGGACAACCGAGCATGGCATACATATACAGTACTTCTTACTATAATTCTAACGTGTCAAATGTTGTGCAATTGATTAACAATATTAACTACACAACCTCTACCTTCCAAGCAAATTTGGAGGCAGCACTTAAAGCCTACAATGCTCTAACAGAACTGGAAAAACAGTATGTAACAAACTACTCAACATTATCAGCACATCAACAGACAAGAATTTCTTACCGTAAGCTGGCGGCACAAATTGAGGAAAAGTTATATTCAGTAGAATCTACAGCTGTTAATTACTATCAAAATGTCATGGAAACAAGAGATTGGTATAATACCTTAAATGCAGCCCAAAAAACTTTTGTAAGTGCAGCCGCGCAAAAGATATTAACATCGTATATTGCGCCTAATACATCCGTTGATAAAGTAGTAAATAAAATTCAACTAATTAATTCATCTCGTCCAACTTTCCATAAAGATGTCGCCGATGCTCGAGCAGAGCTATATGCCTTACGTAGGTTTTCATATGTTTCTTTACCTACTGGCGTTGAGCAGCTTCTGCTTGACGCTGAACAGCTTGTATTGAAGGATAAGGCTGCTGCTAAGGCTGTAGAAAGTGCAATTACAGCTCTATCACCAAAAACATCTACTCCTCAAGATGTACAAGAAGTAAAAACAGCTTTTGAAGCTCTAACACCTGTACAGCAGCAACTCGTGCCAAATGTTTGGACCTTAGTTGATTTTGTCCAAGGGAAATATACACTCCCTTCAAAAGGTAACGTCCCTAAAATACCTGTACTATCCGATACGGTAGCTATACCAGGTAAGACAACAGCTATGACGAAAAGCAAGAATATTTATAAAACCAAAATAAATGTTTCTGACTCAGAGATTGATACGGAGCGCTTTATTTTAACAACAAAGGATAAAATAACAATTATCATTCCTCCACTTTATACATTAGTTAATGAAGATGAAGGTGTCATCGACATTCAAGTAACAAAAAGGGGAGATCGCATTACGCTTCAGGCTACACTAAATAAAAAGCAAGTTACATTCGATGCGAACATGGAGATTATTATTGAAGGTTTATCAGCAAACTCGTCAATCAACCACTTAAATGACTTTGGCAAGCAAGTACCAGCTAACTATATCGTTAGTGGAAACCGTCATATTATCCAAACAATGGCACCTGGGACATTCCAAATTATTAGAAATTAAACATTTAAAAGCACTAAAGATACCCATTCCAAAGGTTTCTTTAGTGCTTTCTTAAAGCACCCCATTAACCTGTTGTCCATTTACGAGGCACCATTTATTTAATTTGCTGTATACTCCGTTAATACTTCTAAGGATACATCTATCGCCTCCTAAGTATTATTCTTATCATCTATTTTCTGTTGAATAATTTCTGGCGCACGCATTCCTAAATATTCATACATTGCTTCTTAGAAGCGACCCACAGGTGTTACACCAAATGCTAGGACGTCGCCAGTATAATACATCACAACTACTCATTTAGGATTAATGGGTATTTCAACGTCCCCTTTAATAGTGGATACAACCTTTGTTTGTGATTTAGATGCTGTAGAATGGTCCCCTTGTAAATACTATAAATAATATATTCTCAATAAAATCTTAAAATGTAACATAAAGAAGCACCTTCACTAGGAAAGATGCTTCTATAGTACGTTATTGAGACTATTAAATTAAATTATCGCTCACCTTTTTCTACTATCTTTTATTCGTTAGCCAGTTTGTCAATTCCTCAACCTGAGCCAAGACTGCTGTTGGGTCATAGTACCATGAACGTTCCTCAGGCCAAACATAAAGATGATTATTTTTTACAGCTGGCAGGCTGCCCCATATTGGATCTTTCTTAAAATCTTCAACAGTTCTATCATTTGAAGTCAAAATAATGTAGTCTCCTGCATAATCTGCCAGTACCTCTTCGGAAATCTCAGCCCACTGCTTTTGAATAATTTCTTCAGCTACATTGGCAGGTGGCTTTCGACCAAATGACTGATAAACTGGTTGTCCTCCACGACCAAAGTTATCACCATAAACATAAATAGATTTACCTGCATCTTCCATAATAGAAAAGCTTGCATCTTCTGGGATAATAGCATCTACCTGTGATTTAGCATCAGCAATCTTCTGATCATATTGGGAGAGCCAATCCTTTGCTTCTCGCTCTTTTCCAAGTAACTCACCGAAAAATGTAAGCTCCTCATGTGCATTTTTTAATTCCCCGTATGGGATAACTACAGTTGGAGCAATTTTACTTAAAGCATCATAATTTTCTCCATTACCAGTGATAATCAAATCAGGCTTAAGTCCTAAAATCCTCTCACTCGATGGTTTCCCATATACACCGATATCCTCTACACTTTTCAATGCTTCCTTTAAATAATAGTTTTCAAGAGCTAGGCCAGGAGCTCCCACTGGTTTGACGTCCAATACAAGTAAACTTGCAATATATTCTTCTGCTACAATACGCTGAGGATTAGTCGGAATAACAATCTCACCATTTGTCGTCTGAACCGTTTTTGTCTCCGCTTCATCTTGCTCCGTAGCTGGACTATCGGTCTTTTCCTTTTCTCCACAAGCCGTTAACAGAAGAAGTAATAGAAGAAACAGTGGCGTTATGAATTTTCTATTTTGTTTAAGCATTTTTTCCCTCCATATACATCAATTGATAATCATTCTCAATAATTGTAGAAGAATGCAAATTATCTGTCTATGCATGAAAGTGATGTATTGCCTTGTAATTTTATGATGTCAGTACTTCCATAAGTTTTTGCAATTGAGCTGTGGTAGATAAAGGATCATATCCATAAAATAATTCATACTGATTAATAAAATAGACCTGCTTCTTTTGCACAGCCACAAGTGACTGCCATTTTTCTGAGTGTAATGCTGTTAAAAGCCACTCTTTTCCGAAATCTTTTGTAGGAAGAGCCGTTACAAATATATAATCAGCTGGAAAATGAACGATTTCTTCAATATTAACTGTTAAATATCCTGTTTTTTCTATATTGTGTGTGACAATCTCATCTGGTCGACTAAACCCTAAATCTTCGTATAAGATATGACTCCCCCTTCCATGACTACTATTTATACAATAAGCTGCTTGACTACCTATTTCCCAAACAATAGCAGTCCCCCTTGCCCCAAGCTGTTGATCAAGAAGTTGATTGCACTGAGCTACCTGGGCATCATACTGCTGAAGCCAATTATTATACACCTCTCGTCTATCTACTAAATTGGCAATAAGCTCAAATTGCTCTCGCCAACTTAACTGTCTACATGGCAGCTCGAATACGGGGGCTAAAGACAGTAAAGTTTGTTTTTCTTTGCCGCTGCTGTAGTTAATAATGACATCTGGACGTGCTACTGCTATCTCTTGATAATTTGAAGTAATATCATACTCATAGCCCTTCAATTTCTGTGAGGAAGGAACAGACTTGATATCCTCTAAAAATGGGGAATACACTCCCAACACTGGCGTAATACCTAAGGCCAGTAAGCAGGCAGTATGATTGGCATTCAGTACAATAAGACGTTTTGATTTTTGATAATAAACTGTAGGCGATACACCGACAATTTCTTTAAATTTCCGGCTTAAATAGGTCCCCTCTCTGTAGCCTACTACTTGGGCTAGATCATCTAATTTTGGCATCCCTAGTAATAGTTTTTTCTGAGATTCCCTTATTCTTAATAATGTTAAATATTCGCTATACGTATATCCAGTGTACCTATGAAACGTACGAGAAAAATGTTCGGGACTTACCTGCGCTTTTTCAGCCATTTGCTCTCTTGTTAAGTCTTCATTGAAATTTAAATTCATATAATCAAGTACCCTATCAATCCACAAACCTTCTTGTTGTTTGTGAATACATAAATGGTTGTATAGTTCTTCTAACATTTCACTAAATAGTTTTTGTAAACGAAACGGATTACTTTCGACTGTAATCTTCGCTTCTCTTTCTATCTCTTTGACTAAATTCATGAGACGATATGAGCAATGTTCCATTAAGGTGGTGTCTTGTAATAAATTAATTATATTCGGGCCATATGCACGGTATATAATGACAACCCCTGTACATTCATTTGCTTTAAGTAGTTGAAAATCGTCTACATCATCCACAAACATAATAGAATTTGAGCTAAGCTGAAGCTGTCGACCTTGTAGCGTATAGATGGCATGACCCTCGTAAACTACGATGATTAATGGGTATGCCAAACGCCCTCTTTTATCGCATAATAGTTCTTCTAATTTCACAATTTGAATAGGTTGATAAAAAAATTGGCACAGTACCTCATTATCTTTGTACATTCTAGTTCTATCTCCTAAACTCCAAATTGATATTGATTATCATTTTCATTATAATGGAATAGAATATTAGAAATCAATTACATTGGAGGATTATAGCTTTGATAGATTTTTCAAAAAAGAATTCCATATTTACAGGTATTCTCATTTTTTCGATTCTCTTAACTGCATGTGGATATCAATCAGTTCCATCAGCAGATAAGGCTAACGTTGATTACTCAAATCGTGTATTAACAGATTCATTAGGTAATGAAGTAACAGTCTCCGAAAGTCCCCAGCGTATCATTGCACCCTACCTAGAAGATCACCTCGTTGCTTTAGGCATTAAGCCAGTAGCACAATGGTCAGTAAAAGGTGGGGCTTCTATTCAAGACTACCTTCAGGAATCATTAAAGGACGTTCCAACAATTGGGTTTGACCTTCCCTTCGAAGCAGTTACAAGCTTTAATCCAGATTTAATTGTCATCGGTTCATCAAAAATCGCAGAAGGGAGAAAATACGAGCAATATAGAAAAATTGCGCCTACATATGTAATGGGAGCAGAAGATAATAATTGGCGTAACAAGCTTCTGAAAGTGGGAGAAATTTTTAATCAAGTAGATAAAGCAAAGGAAGTCCTTACAGATTATGATCAATTTGCTAAAGAGGCAAAGGAGGATATTCACAATAAAGTGGGGAACCCTTCCGCCACTGTCATCTGGAATACTAACAATACAATTTATATGGTAAGCGATACAGCCTCGAGTGGTATTGTTCTATATGAGGATCTTGGGCTAAAAACTCCTAGCCTAGTGAAAGAAATATCCGCCTCTGCTGCTGGTGATTGGTCACAAGTATCTTTAGAAAAATTCGTACAAATAGATGCAGACTATCTCTTTGTTATTAACAATAATCGTGCAGGCAGTTCTACATTACTAAACGATCCTCTCCTAGCAAATATACCTGCCATAAAAAATGGCCACGTTTATGAATTTGACCAAAGCTCAAGCTGGTTATATTCCGGGGCCATTGCCAATCGCCAAATCATTGAAAATGTCTTAGATAGTATCGCTAAGTAAAAACCTTCAGTGGCATTGAACTGCACTTCAATCGTTAGGCACACTTTAACAATTGAGGGTGTAGTATTTCTATAGGGAAAAATGTTTTTTAAGAGCAGATACGCCAATCAAAAATGGGTGACAGATATTAAAGAGTTTAATTATTTGGTGAGAAATTTTGTTTATCAAAAGTTTATTTAATAGAAATTACATATTCAATATGCTTCTCCTCCAACCTATTCTCTTGTATTAGAAATGTTGGAGATAGCTTTAAACACTCGCCTTCTGAAGACCATTGACTTTTATGCATTTAAAAATCCCGTAAAATTTTAAGTCACACTAATATTTCGTCGTGGTAGGTGAATCGGAACGCTAATAAAAAATGTTAAATAATAACTAAAATTACAATTTTAATTAACAAAGAAAAATGTTAAAATAATATGAATAACAGTTAGGGGATGAGTAAAATGATGGACAATAAATATAAATTATTAGGACTTTTATGTATTATAATTCCTATATTATCTGCCATATACATTCTGTTAAATAGCAATATTTTAATACCAAAAGGTTATAATCTTGCAATTGATGGATATGTAATATCCAGAAATTTAATGGTTATTTTTTTACTATATTTACTTTCAAAATTAGGGTACTTTCTCTCCACAAAATTAAAACAAGACTAACTATATTAGCTAGTCTTGTTTTTTAATTAATTGTTACTTAGCAGTTATTAATTTAAACTCTCCATGTTGTGGAACCTTAACAGTATAGCTATTACTTTTTAGCACTTTACCAGTTACTAAATCATAATACTCTCTAGTACCAGTTTCCACTTTATAATATACTCTATATCCCATATAAACGGTTTTATTAGGGTCAGCATTCAATGTATACCCTATTGAGCTAGTAATAGATTTTGATGTTGATATCCCTAGTCCATCTATTGCTCCAGATACATCTGTTCCGAAAGTGACACTTTTGGTTGCTGTAATAGAACCGCCTCCTTTGCCTGTCGTTATATTATCAGAAGCTCTTTTGTAGTCCGACCATTCATTGTATGTTTTAACATTTACCTTTCGATATCGAAAATCATTAACAAAATAAGGTGTAACCTCTTCTGAATCAACTTCTACATTCTCTTCTGAATTAATTACCTCTTCTGAATCAACTACTACTTCTTCTGAGTTAACTACCTCTTCTAAATCAACTACTTCTTCTGCTGTTGCTGTTTTCGAATCCATTGTAAAAACAGCAGTAACTACAGATAATAAAATTAAAAATGGTAATATTATCCTTTTAAACATAAAATCATCCCCTTTGTAAATTATTGGTACTTTTTTATGTTACCATATTTTTCCCAAATAAAGAAGTGCAATTTTGTTTCTTATCCAAGAAGCCTATGCCGTATACAAATTTACGTTATAACACATGAAAAAAGCAGTAACGATTAAGGTTCACCTCTTGTCATGACTGCCTTTTCACTAAAGCAAGTTATTGTATTTACAAATTTTTTTACATTGTCGGTTAGCTATTGAACTTTGAAAAATTATGTTTAAATGAAGTGTTCCATGTTCTATGCGTTTTTTATAAATCTTTTCAATATCTACATCAGTACTTCAAACAAATTGTCTATGTAACTATGCGCATAGATTTTTGAAGAAATATTCATCATGTTACTATTTTGCCCCCATTAAAATTTTGGTCTACGAAGTGTAAAACTTCCTTCCAGACAATGGTCCAATATTGTAAAATGTCTCGATGCATCAGCCTACGTCAATGCAATTTTTGGATAAACCTCAATGTACTATTTTTAGTTTGTCCATTGTTCTAAGATAAGGTTTAATTTATGCTAACGTATGATAATGATTATCAATTACGGAGGAAAAGATATGAGAAAATTAAATCGGCATATGCTCATTTGTAGCCTTTTACTACTGGTTGGAATCCTATTAACTGCTTGTGGTTCTAACATTCAAGAGACTAGTCAAAAAGAGACAGCAACAGCAGAACCAACAACACGTATTTATAAGGATTATTTAGGTCATTAGGTAGAAATCCCTGTAAATCCTGAGAGAGTGGTTTATCATGGCGAAGGATATGGGGATGTGCTCGCATTAAATATCAAAACAGTTGGTGCGGGTTTCTCCTGGATTACTGATTATGCTTGGGAAGATCGTGTAAAAGATGTGGAGGACGTTGGTTTTCCGATTAATGTAGAGCAAACATTGTCATTAAAGCCAGACCTTATTATTATTGGTACTTCTGATGATAAAACATATTCACAGCTATCTAAAATCGCTCCAACTATAGTGTTTGATACGTTTGCACCGTTGAATGAACGTTTAGCGGAACTGGGCGATATACTTAATAAAAAAGAAGAAGCAACTCAATGGATAGCTGATTATACAGAAAAAGCTGATAACATGTGGGAGTCACTTGTTGCTGATGGGACTGTTAAAGCCGATGAAACTGCATCTGTACTAACATACTATCCAGGGGATCGATTATTTGTAATGGCACGCGCTGGGCTTTCTCAAGTTTTATACGATTCAAATGTACTTAAGCCTGGTAATAAAATTCAAAAAATCCTTGATGATGGCACAGGCTTTGCTGAAATTTCCACAGAGCTTCTTCCTGAATATGCTGGCGATCGTATTTTCATCCTAACGCCAGTAGATGATGAAGCGAAACAGTCGACAAAAGAGATGATGGATAGCCCAATTTGGAAGAGCCTACCTGCTGTTAAAAATGGGCATGTATATATGATTGATATTCAGAAAAGTGATAGCGATGCCTCAACTAGAGAATGGCTATTAACAGAATTACCTACTATGTTAAAAAAATAGATTTAAAGAGACATTTCATCTTTGTTGAAATGTCTCTTTACTTTTTATACAATAAAGTTAATTGATAATCATTTTCATTTAGAAAGGGTGTGAATAAATGGAAGACAATCATTCTTTTAGACATAATTTATTATTTCATTTAGAAGATATTGACTGTATTTCACAGAGCTATCCTTTTATTTGCCCATCACACCATACAATGATACTTTTTACGGATGGCTGTGGGACATTAACGATAGATGACATTCCCTATTTGGTGACAAAAGGAAAAATTTTCCTTATACAACCTCATTCTATGATCGATTTATCGAATCTAACTAATGAATTCTGTTTCTATAAAATAACCTTTTCAGCTTTCCAGCTACAACAGGAGCTCCCTTCTCCTTATCTTGGACCAATTTTTTCTGATGAAGTGGAGCATACCGTTTATCCGAATACACGATTTATCCGTCTTACAGAAGACATGTATCAATTAAAGACCAAATCAGATTATTTTAAACAGCAAGGAGCTTTATATGAACTATTAAATTTATTATTTGAACATCAGCTTCATAACAACGCCCCATTAACTATGACGAAGGCAGTCGAAGAAACAATCAACTATATACATAAATATTTTCAACGGCCTTTAACAGTTAAAATGTTAGCTGAACTTGCTCATATCGCCCAATGGCAATATAGTTCAATCTTTCAAACTTTAACAGGGAAAAAGCCATTAGATTATATTACAGACTTACGTCTTACAAACGCAAAAGAATTATTACTACAAACTAATGTGCCATTAAAGGAAATTGCTCAACGAGTCGGATTTGATAATGAGTATTATTTTAATCGCCGCTTCCGACAGGTGATCGGTATTCCGCCAAAACAGTTTGCACGACAATATAGGCAACGAACAGTGGTAAAAGATTGGACTGGACATGAAGTCACCATCCCATCCGCCCCCCACCGGATTATTTATCACGGAGAAACCTTTGGGGATATGCTAATCTTTGATGTTCAACCAATAGGCGGTGACAAGAGGTCTATTAGTAAATCCTTTTATAAAAACCATGTTCCTTATATTCAAGATGTGGCCTTTCCCATCAATCTTGAAAAATCTTCGAAGCTAAACCCAGATTTAATTATCTTTACAAATAATGATGAGCAGCAATATCAAGCACTATCATCAATTGCTCCCACTATTACCTTAAATTCTTGGGATTCTTTAGAGGAACGCATCCTTTTATTAGGACAATGGCTTAGCCAGCAACAACGTGCAGAAGATTGGCTAACGCGCTATAAAGTCCAAGAAAAAACAATGTGGCAACAGCTACAAACAGTTGTAGCCCCGGGTGAAACTGCAACTGTTTTGACCTTTGATCATGGACAACGCCTTTATGTCATGGGCTGTACAGGTCTATCCCCTGCTCTTTTTCATCCCGATGGATTTACGCCACACCAGCAAGTTAAAAAATTGCTTCAAGCAGGCAAGGGCTATAAAGAAATACTAATAGATCACTTACCAAAGTATGTTGGTGATCGAATCTTCCTGCTCTTATCTGATAAGCCCGAATCGCAAATGGCCACGATGGAATTGATGAATAGTGATATTTGGAAGAATCTCAAGGCTGTACAGAACAACCACTTTTATTTAGTGGACGCAACAAAATGGAATTATAACGATGCCTTTACGAGAGAAAAATTACTTGGCGCTTTACCTAGATTATTAATTACTGCAAAGTAACATAAATTCAAGGGGTGACACTTTATATGAAGACAGAAAATATGACAGATAAAAAGACCACTCAAATATCATTAAAGGATATACGAGATTATATTGCTAAAAATCATCATCAACCTCTCACAATTAAGCATCTCGCAATTATTTCTGGTCTAAGCTCTAGCTACTTTGGAGAGGCCTTTAAAAAGGCATTTGGACAAAGTGCCACAGATTATTTAACAGAGCTACGTATTGGACATGCCAAACAATTATTACGTGATACCGACCTATTACTACGTGAGATTGCTAGAGAAGTTGGCTACAGTGACGAATTTTATTTTAGTCGTAAATTTAAAAAGGAGGTTGGGGTTTCGCCTTCTGCTTTTAGTAAAATAGCCCGCCAGCGTATTTCTACCTTTTCTGTGTCCACTATTGGAAACTTATTAGCTCTTGACATTATTCCCGTTGCGGCCCCATTAAATGCTAAATGGAGTCCTTATTATTACAATCATTATCAAGACCAAATCCAAGTGCATGTGAATATATTTGATGCAGAATCAGAGGATAACTTTAGAAAATTAGCCTCAGCAAAGCCTGATATTCATATTTTTCAAGAGGAGCCCTCTCTTTCCATGCTTGATTGGCTTCAAACAGTTGGTATTAAAAGTGTATATATTGAGGCAAAGGATTGGCGAACACAACTAAGAGAAATAGCTGTTGCTGTCAAAAGGCAAAGCGTGTGCGAGCATTTCATTCAATCGTACGAACAAAAGGCATTAGAGGCAAAGCAAGAAATTAAACGAGTAACCAAGGAAGATAGCTTTGCCGTTCTACGTTTATGTGGCGACCAATTATTTTTATATTGCAATAAAGGAATTCAGGATGTCCTATTTACCGATTTGCAGCTCTTCCCTATTGATGCACAACAGCAAACATGTAACGAGCCAATTACGCTTGATCAGCTAGGAGACATAAACCCAGATCGTTTACTATTTATCGTTTGTCCAGATTCTCCGACTCGAAATTATTGGCTCACTTTACAATACCTTGATCGTTGGAAAGAGCTCCAAGCTATAAAAAATGGATATGTCTATGTTTTGCCATCAAATCCTTGGTTTGAATACTCTGCTATTGCGGTAAACCGGATGCTGGATGAAATGTTGCTTATGTTAACCGGAAAAAATCCAAGCTCTTTTCCTGTTCCCGTCCATGGTATCGTATCCGATAGTGAATTATAATTCCATTTGAGAATGATTATCAATGAAAGGAGACATTGAACTACAATGACACACAATGGTCGTAATCAAACGATTATAAAATCTGTCTATATTCTGGCCACTTTCATGCTAGCTATTGGATTACTTTCTGCCTGCAATGCCCAATCAAGCAGTAACGAAAAAAAGGTAGATACTCAGGCAAACCCAGACAATATTAAGGAGCAAAGTGCTTATCCATTAACCATAAAAGATGAGGTTGGCAATGATGTAACATTACCTGCAAAACCCTCTAAAATATTCGCACCTGTTTTGGAGGATTCCTTACTAGCTCTTGGTATTAAGCCTACTATGCAATGGTCGAATGGAGTTAAACCACAGCTCTATTTACAGAAACAGCTACAAGGCGTACCGGAAATTAGCTTTGCCAGTGGTCCCCCATCTCCTGAAGCAATTATGGCAGACAAACCAGACTTAATTGTTTTACATAATTCCTTTTATGTTGAAAATGGCACCTATGAAAAATACGCAAAAGTTGCACCAACCTATGTGTTTAAAAATGCAGCAACTGATATAGAAGGTTCTATTAAAATGTTAGGGCAATTACTAGACGAGCCCCATAAAGCACAACACGCCATACAGAATTATCAGGAAAAGGTGGATGCAGCAAAATCAAAGCTGGCTTCCACAACAAAAGGGAAAAAAGTAGCGTTAATTCGCTTTAACGCAAAAGGGATGTTTTTCATGACGGATGAATATTTCAGTGGGTATGTATTAACACATGAATTAGGGTTTGAGCAAAGCAGCTACGTGAAGAATGGTGCGTTCGAAGTATCTTTGGAAATTCTACCCGAATTAGATGCTGATTATATTTTCCTGATCAATGATGGTAATCTTGGAGATTCATTTATAAATGAACTGAAGAACAGTCCTATCTGGCAAAGTACAAATGCCTTTAAAAACAATCAGGTATTTGAAACATCTGAGGATTATTGGCTAAATGGTGGTATTCATGCACAAGAAAAAGTGATAGATGATGTATTGGAGTTTTTAGCGCCATGACAGCAAAGATAAAGAAACCCTATATAACAGAAACCAATTTTGAGTATGCCATGACGTCCTACAAGCAAGACTATCGAATATTAATTGCTAACCCAACAGACGCACCACCGGTAGATGGCTATGCCGTTATTTATGCATTAGATGGAGATGCTCTTTTTCCAACGCTTGCAGAGGCGGTAAAATTACAAACACGCAAACCAAAAGGCTATGAGCCCATTCTTGTTATTGGTATTGGCTATCCCTCTAAGGAGCCTTTTGATATGGAACGTCGCTGTAATGATTTTACCCTTCCTGTTAGTGAAGGAAAGCTGCCACCACGTCCAGATGGTACACCTTGGCCTCCAAACGGCAAAGCCAATGATTTTCTAGACTTTATTGAATATGAACTAATGCCTGCTGTCGAAAAGGAATGGTCCATTAACAAAAAGAAACAAGCCGTTGTTGGACATTCCTTAGGCGGTCTTTTCACTCTATATGCTTTATGTGAGAGACCCCATTTATTTAGTCATATTGTAGCTAGCAGTCCCTCTATTTGGTGGGCAGACAATGCGATATTAAAAGAAATGGACAGATTTTTTGGAGATTGGAACGGTCAGCATGCTATAAATCTTTTACTCACAATCGGCGCTAATGAGCTGCCCGATATGCTCGAAGGTGCTGACCTAGCGGCTGAACGAATGAAACCATTAAGAGTTAAAAACATTTATACTAATTATGTGAAGTTCGATGATGAGGACCATGTGAGCGTACTACCTTGCATGCTTAGTCGTCTGCCCCGCTTTTTAGATGGTTAGTTGAAAAGCCAAAGTGGATTTATTTCACTTTGGCTTTTTGTAACACACCTCTTCTTTCTTATTTTATCTATATATTTGGAAATCCCTTTAACAGCATGGTCTTTTTCATATTATCACAATTCCATTTATCCCCAACGAAGTGTATTTTATTGTTTTTTATAGCAGATAAAGAGTTCCACAATGGCTCTTGTTTTTAATTCCTCGATTTTATGTTATTTTTCTATCTTTTCCTACAACATCAAGCTACTTTTATATTCTCCATTCTTTGTATTCAAGTGCTTCCTATTGACTCAAGGCTGGCCGGAATATCGATGAATTTAGTATTTAGGCAAATAAAAAAACACTAGCTATTATAATTTATAGCTAGTGTTCTTATATTCTACTGTGTTCTAGGTTGAATTAATACATAGTTTGGAGCTGTTGGAGATGTAGATTCTTTCGCATAAACTATATTTCCGTATTTATCCTTCGTAAATAAATATATTTTTTGATCCTTCTGGAATATGTTTGTAGAATTTGGATCAGTGCTTGTTTGGATAGCAGTAAATGTTTTTTCAGAACTTGCATCTGATGGTTTTGTTATTTGCCCCTTACCATAAGATATTATTCCCCCACCAGGGATGTCTGTGTAATTATTGCTATCAGCTCTTTCTATAATATCTTTAATATTAGCGATTGTTAGATCACCTTGGTTCTTAGAAAGAACTGCATAATAGTAATGCTGATTCCATGTTATATCTGCATCTAAGTTTGCAATCACTCGAACCTGTTTAGAAATATTTAAGTCACCTGGGTACTGTATATCAGGTACTAATGTTGCTGAAGTAATTGTATTCACTTTTGCAGGATACTTGTATTCTGCTTTTAATTTACTGAATGTCCATTCGCCTTTATCCTTAGCTGTGGCATTGATTGTCATATCAAAGCTTTGTGTAACTTCGTTTGCAAATGTTAGTATCATTTTGCGTGGCTTCCATTCATCAATCTCGTCTACCTTGTCCTGCCACTTCCATGAAGCATAAGTAGGGGTAATTGCAGTGCCTGTTTCAGGATTCACTAATTGGAAGTCTGAAGCTTTTAATTCAACAGCCTCAGAAAAAGTTACTTCTAATGTTTTTCCATCGAGCTGTTTAACGATTGGATCTTCGACCTTCGGTGGTGTACCATCAGAAAAGAATTTATATGCCATAATCCCCGTATTATTTAGGCTTGGTGTCAAACTAATTGGTTTATTTTGCTTTTCATCATGAGTATAGATTGTTGACTCTGTACCAACTTGTACCATTGTTGAATTGTTATATCTATCTTTAACAGCAACATACAGCTCGTAATTCTCATGTGGTTCAAGAGGGGAAAGGTTAATTTCATTTGTATCCTTTCGCATAGCACTTGCTCTTCCTCTTTCGATAACCTCTTCAGCGCTTGCTGGTACTGGAACTGTGGTATCACCAGCTTTGCGAAGAATATAGTAATACGTACCAGCTTCATCTGACATAAATTTAAAGGTAGCTTTTTTATCACCTTCAGCTATTTTAATCGAAGTATTTTCAATCTTTGGTGCAGTTCTATCATCAATCACATGTTTAGTTTGTATATCTGAAACATTTCCTGAACGATCACGTAAGACCATATAAATGGAATAGCTCTTAAATGGATCTAATGGTGGGAATGTATTTGGTAAAGGAATTGTAACCTTCTGCTTTCCTAATTGTGCAGGTTTATTTCCTCCACTACCAACAATCGCAACATCCTGTGTTCCTACTTTAAATGTCGTCTCATTTAATTGGACAGCTTCAATTAAGCGTAAGCGATCATCACGCGTAAGTGTTAAATCTGACTCCATAATTAAATAATGATATGTCCCAGCTTTTGAAGCATTAAACTCTAAAAGTGTTTGATCCTTTGCATTATTAATAGCAGGCTCCCCTATAATTGTAAGCACTGGTAATTCAATATCATTATGAATATATTCAGCTGTGTTCCGCGGAACAGTATTTATAGGGATATTATTAATATTTTCAAATTCAATATCAGCTAAATCTTTAACATTCGGTGAAATAGTAACAACTAGGTTATCCCCATTTACAAAGCCTGTTAGCGATGGGATGGTGAAAATAAGTCTTTTCTGAGCTTTATTATAGACAACCTTTGTAGGATGTATCGGTAGCTGAGCACCCTGATTGACTATCCCTGTACCAGAAAGGTCATAGTTCTCTACTTTTTCAGCAGAAATAGGATCTAATTCCTCACTCACAGTTATATAAAATTCATTTTTAATCTCATCTAGTAAAACAAGTTGGCCACCAACAACATATGGAGGAACATTATCAAGCTCACTAGTTTTAAAATCCTTTACAACAGCAGGATCTACAGAGTAGTTTCCTGAATCATCCTTCATTACGACATACAACTGGTAATCTGTTTCAGCATCTAAGCCCGTTAAGATTTCTGTTATACCTAGCTCACCAGCTTTTGCCTTTCCTTTACCTGTTGGATTAGCGACGATGTCTGCCGTTGTCGGATCAGCAGCTGTTGTTTTCTTACGTACATAGTAGTAATAATCTCCAGGTTCACTTGCTGCAAACTTGAATTCAGCCCTTGTGCCTCCGTGTAATGGTGTAACTTGTAAAGATTTTACTACTGGTGGTGTTGCATCTTTCATTTGGAATGATTGTGACACGATATCGGATGCATTTTTCGAGCCATCTACAACCATGATGTAGATGACATATTCTTTTTTCTCACCTAGATTAGATACCTTAACAGAGTTTGTGCCTTTTACTGCGGCACCACTTCCGTAAGCTATATTCTCATTTGACAGATGATTGACCATTTCACGTTTATTTGGAGCTTCTGCTCCTTTTTCACGGACAATATAATAGTACGTACCAACTTCATCTGATGTGAAGTCTGCTTGAATCTCACTGCCATTTAGCACTTTGACATTTGTAATGCTAACGATAGGTTTTGTTTTATCATCAGGATTTTGATTCTCGTTTTCATCTTTATCGATTGGTTTGCCATCTGGATCAGTAATATTGCCTATATTATCTTTATCATCAAGGAAATCGTCGAAGATATTATTTGGCGACCCATCCTTAGGTAAGATGACTTTATCGATATACGTATAATCTCCAATATCAATCTTGCCGTATACATTATCAACAAATAATGTGCCAATTCGACCATAAATATATAATTCTAGGTCTGTGCGGCTATTGTAGTTAATCCAATCAATATTTCCTGAACCGTAAATTGTTAGCGGTGTTTCAGTATTGAGATTTAACGTGCCAATATAACCTTGAATTTCAAATTCGCGAACACTTCCGATAATATCTACACGTGGTAGTTTCATATTGGATTCGATTTTTGTACCTGTTTGTGAGACGACTAGTCTTGAAACGGTACTGTTATAAAACTCAAGATGTTTTTCAACATTTTTCATTTCCTGTTTTTCGTTAGACCAGTTGACAAAAGGCTTGTCTTTATCAGGATTTTGATTCGTCCAATTCTGAAGATCGTTTGTCGAATTATTAATGGATGAATCGTCGCCCTTAGAATTATCGGGATCTGACCAGTTGATAAATGAGATATTGTTACTTGCCACACGTCCAATTGATAAAGGCTGATTGTTTATAGCACCTAAATGTAATGGTGGACGAACTGTTTCATTGACAAACATAGTCCCAGTCATCTTTAGATTATTAAATTCAATATAATTACCATTCACCTCAATGGTAGCTCCTAATGAGCCATGGTCCCCATCAAAATCAAGGAAATCCTTGCTTGTACCACTAGCATTTATAGTTAATTTAGAAATGGATAGAATCTTCTTACTAGAAAGATTCCCTTCAATATAAGCACCCTTTAAGACTGGTGCATTATAGTCGTTAAAAATATGTGACAAATTTTCTGAAACTGTATAAGCTTTCCCATTTATATAAACGGCATCATCATCAACACTTGTGATTTTATAAGATGTTTCATTATTTTTTTTCTCTTGTGAACGGACAACAAAAGAAGCAAACTGTCCGCGATTTACAGGATCAAACGGTGAAAATGTTACAGGCGTTGTGCCTTCCGTAATATTCAAATCAATTAGTGTTTGAATATAGATTGCATTGCTTGATTTGCTATCTACATCTTTAAAAATATTGTTGTAACTAGGAGAAACCTCCAGATGGAATGCTAACACTAATATTTTTGCTAATTCGCCGCGAGTCATTACCTCATTAGGCATAAATGTGCCGTTTGAATAACCAGACATAATGCCTGCATTTTGTAGTGCAGCCACTGACTTATAAAATTCGCTCCCTTTCGGCACGTCTTTATAATAAGGATCTTGGACATTTCTAGTATCCAATTTTAAGGCTGTAGCCAGCATTTTTGCTGCTTGTCCACGAGTTACATTGACATCTGGTCGGAAGGTATTATCGGCAAACCCATTAATTACGCCCTGAGAATAGAGCTTTAATATATCGTTATAATGAACCGAGTATTGGTCGATGTCTGTAAAGGGAGAAGTAGCCGCTGCCGCTTTTTGTGGTGAAGGCACTACAACCGCAATCCCACTTGAAGCAAATACTGTTGCAATCAATGCTTTATTTACTTTTTGGATTTTAGATTTATCCATTCCACTCTTCCTTTCACTTATGTATTTTGATACGTACAAATATCATTTTCATCATACCCTTTATATCGACCAAGAACAGTTGAATCTTCATAGATAAATCTAAAATAGTCAAGTAAATTTATTGATACACATAGTAGTTCCATACAAGTCTTACTGAAAAAATTTCCTATGGCATTTTCCAACAACAAAAAAGCCAAGGAGCATCGGTGCTCACTTGACTTTCACGATATATAGGCATACATCTAGTCGTACTTGTGGTGTCATAAGGGAAAGGGGGATAACCTTACGTCTGGTCAAGTCGATCGAGAGATGTGACCCGAATTACATATCATCTGAACAGGATTTATAGTCATTTGACGAATGACTTACAAATAGCTTGCCCAAATGTTGTTTGCATTAAACAATTACCCCAAAATCAAAAATATAAGCTTATTTTAATTAATTTTTACTTTATTTTTTTACAGCAACCTTAACTTGATTACGTCCAGCTTGTTTCGCTTCATACAAGGCTCCATCCGCCGCTTCAATCAATGTCTCGGGCGTAGCTGCCATTTCAGGATATAAAGCTATACCTGCGGATAATGTTACTGGTCTACCACAAGGGCTATCCGTCTCAGCTAAATTTCCCCGTAATTGTTCCGCTACTTGCTCAGCCTCTATTACTGTTGTGTTTGGCAGAAGCATCACAAATTCCTCACCACCATAACGACAGCATACATCCCCTTCTCGCGCTACAGATTGCATATGTTTTGCTAAAAACTGCAGGACCTTATCGCCAACAGCATGACCGTATGTGTCGTTCACGCTTTTAAAGTGATCTAAATCTAGCAAAATGATGGCATGTGGTACCCTATTCTCAAACCACTCCGCCAGCATAGCATCCATCGTTCGTCGATTGGTAACACCCGTTAATGGATCTACCGTTGATTGATCCTTGAAAAATGTAACCTGTCCATGTAAAAACGATAGACTACGAATTAAGACATACTTTAACGAATGGGCTTCAAAGTACCAACCACTGACAGATTTTAAACCTTCTACATTTTTCTTATCGAGACTTTCTTCTGTTAACATCGCTAATTGTTGTAAAGGATTAGCAATACGAGCCGCTGCCCAAAGTACAATGACAACTGAAACGATCATAAGCGGTACAGATTTAATAATAACTTCCTGCACTCTATCGAAGGAAGGAGCCAGTGCTACTTCTAAAGGCTTCTGCGCGACAACTCCCCAACCTGTGGAGGACACTGAACTAAAACCAGCAAGCATTTTCACTCCTTTTGTGTTGTCAACGATTTGAACCCCACTCTTACCAGACATCACAGCCTGAACGACTTTATTTTTTGTGACAACATCATTGATACGGCTTGGGTCCTGATGATAGATAACGCGTCCATCTGAATCTACAACATATACATAGGAGCCATCCTTACTATAATGTTCTCCTAATAACGTTTTAAAGGCATTTGGTTCTTTTAGATAAATCGTTCCTGCTACCATCCCTAAATACTCGTTAGATGCTGAAAATATAGGATGGGAAATAAAAATAATAAGACGCCCTGTCATCGCTTCGTACGGCTTAGAAACAAGTGGTATTTTTTTAGCTAATGCCTCTTGAGCGCCAAGAGATGTTAAAACCTCACCTTTAATTTCAATGGAGGGAGGTGATACGGATAAGACAAGTCCTTCAGCATTTGTTATGACGACTGAATTAAACATTTCATTTTGTAATCTGAGACGGTCTGTTTCCCTATTTAAAATTTGCTCATCACCTAAATTTTCGCTCACTTGATTGGCACTATAGCTTAAAATTTGAAAGGCTTCATGAAGATAGGCATCTGCGGTTGAAGCCAATTTTTGCGCATACACATGATTTGTTTCAAGTGTATTTTCCTTTATGGAGTCAACATTCATTCTGTACCCGCCCCAAACACTACCTATGATTGTAAAGAAGAATGCAGCCATAGCTACTCCCATAATTAAATTCTTTAATTTTAATTGATGTGATTTCATTACTTCCCACCTAAATGTGTTAGTATGTTTATAATTTTTAACAATTAGTGCCTATAATAAGCAACAGCTCATCTTGAGAAAAGGAAATTCCTGAAGAAACACCTTCCCTTAAACACTAGAACATATCTCTAGGATTGTATCAATAATGAGAGGTGAATAATATGGATATACAGTAAACTTTCTCTCTCTAACAAGTCCATCCCCCTTTGCTAAATTTTCTGATATTTGACAACGATTATCTGACAGTTGATTAGTCATCTAAATTCGGAATTTTTTTACTTTTATTGTTATTCTGACATATAAAAGTAGAACTGTTTATTCTATAATAAAAATAACATAGGCAAGGGAAGTTCCATTCTGTTATAATACTGATTAAAATTAAATATTCTGTATTATTACAGTTTGTGCATAACTGGGATTATGAGAAAAGCGCTACTCAACCATCTTGCATGGTCGTGTAGCCTACACAAAAAGGGGTTGGAAGATTTGGGTATTTTAAAGGGGTTAAAAATTCTCGATTTTTCTGCATTACTACCAGGACCAATGGCGACAATGATTTTTGCTGATTTAGGAGCCGATGTCATACATGTTGAATCTTCAAAAAGGGTTGATTTAACAAGAATCATGCCTCCTTACGATGATGATCATGAAGCATACATCCATCAGCATTTAAATCGCTCTAAAAAATCGCTCACACTCAATTTGAAATCATCGGAAGCTATTGAAATTGTGAAATCTCTTGTACAAGAATATGACGTAATTATTGAAGGTTTCCGACCAGGGGTGATGCAACGACTTGGGATCGGCTACGAAGCGCTTAAAGAAATAAATCCACGGGTAATTTATTGTGCGATTACAGGCTATGGACAAACAGGACCATATAGCAATCGACCTGGACATGATAATAATTACCTTTCATTAGCAGGTGTCCTTGATTATTCACGCCATAAAGATAAAAAGCCTGTCTCTATGGGAATACAGCTAGCTGATATTGCAGGTGGAACGATGCATGCTGCAATTGGGGTATTGGCCGCTGCCCTTCATCGTGAGAAAACAGGTGTGGGTCAATTCATTGATATTAGCATGACAGATGCTGTATTTTCACTAAATGCTATGTATGGTTCTGCCTTTATTGGAGGTGGACGTGTACCACAGCCAGAACAGGAAATTTTAAACGGTGGCAGTTACTATGATTTTTATAAAACCAAGGATGGTCGCTTCTTCTCAGTCGGTAGTCTAGAGCCTCAATTTCGGAAATTGCTTTGTGAAGCACTCGATATTCCTGAATTGATTGATAATACTTTCAATGATTCCTACTACACACAAATTCGCTTTAAAGAGGCTGTTCATGATGCATTTTTATCGAAAACGTATGAGGAGTGGCTAGAAGTATTTAATGAAGATTTTGAAGGTTGTGTGGAGCCTGTTCTCACATTCCCGGAAGCCTGCGAGCATCCGCAACTAAAGGCAAGAGAAATGATTGTTTCCATTCCTAAAGGGGATGGCACATTACAACAACAAATTGCTTCTCCTCTTAAATTTGATGGCTCTGAACCAGAATATAAGCATGTTGGTGCTAAGCTAGGTGAGCATAATGAGGAAATTCTAAGTTCATTAGGCTATGGTACTGAACAAATCAAGGCTTTGAAAGATAAAGGCGTTTTGGAATAAAAAAAGTGTCTAATACCGTCGATAAAGGACGTATTAGACACTTTTTTTATACATAGGCACTAATAAATACGCGTAGATTTTCAAAATGATCATCAATTAATAAATATTTTTTATAGATTTCCATTAATTTCTCAAAAAGCTCAAACTGCTCCGTTACAAATAAAACCCTTAAAATATTTAACATATGCCAGGATGCACTCTGTGCCACGATATAGTAAGGTACTTCCGGTTGACGATAATTCTGTCGCCACTCTTCTACCGACAAACCAATATGCTGTAATGAGTTGTTAACCTGTAGCGCAATATCCTGTTGAACGTATGCCTCAATTGCAATTAGTTGTTCACTGCTATAATTCTTTTGTACTAAAGAGGTATTTATCTTTTTGTTAGACGCTAGTACATGCTCCTTTAAAAGTAGTAAGCCATCCTCATAGCGTGTCGCTTTTACATAATGATCAAGTAAAATCGCATATAAGTTTTCTAAATAATTTAATTGATAATTTTTTATAATTGCTGGTGGTGTAGGTTTACGATTTGGCAAAAGGTCTTTATATTCCAATAGAATTTCAATAGCGTAATTATTTAAGCGCTCATCCTCTAATAAATATTCACCATAATATATAACTTTTTCACTTTGCTGTTCTCTATTTGCTATATGAAATAAAATATAGGCAATTAACACTTTTTCCTTCTCGGTTAAAGCATACATGGAGTAGCGCCATTCCGCTTCAAATGAAGTAATAAAGTCTTTGACGCGTTTATAATCACCCTCCGATAAGCAATAATGTGTAACAATTTGGTAAAGTCGTAGCTGTTTCTTAGCCAAACAGCTAGATTTATTTTTATCCACATGAGTTATACACTTATCCAGTATCAATTTATAGTTATTCACAAAGTTATCCACATGTTCACAGCTCATTTTCATAGAATGCTCGAAATGTCCCATTATTTCATAAAGAAATGTGAATTGTTCTAAAGGTCTGTGGATAAAAAGTGAATAAACTTTTTTTGTGAACAGCCAATGCCAAAATGGTGTATGTTCCTTATACATCATATGCACTAAATACTCATCTTGAAATTTATATAACATAATTGTCTGTAGCTCATTCACTGGCATTTCCATCTGCATTCTTTTCCCAAAAACCAACCAAATTAACCGTTCCAAATCTATTGTATGTTGAGCAAAAAGCTGTTCAAAAAAAGTTTCTTTTCCTTTTTGTGTGTAAAAAAAGGCATTGAGCCGATCATTCACAAATTTTGCATCTAACCCGTACTTGTCAAAATACATTTGCATATCTGTTGATGCACGGCCCCAGTATTTACGTGCTGTGGAAAAGGCAATATTCATAGCCATTTCTTCGTTTACTAAAAATAGTTTAGGTGAGAGCGAAGTACCAAGTATTTTTGGATCTTCTTGCAGATCTACCTCTGCCTCTAGCCATGTTGCAAGTAAATTTTCAGCACCCTCTACATTACTTTGTTTATATGTCATGAATAATTGCTCATCACAGTCCAACAGCATACAATTGGAGCCTCCCATCAAGTTCGACCAACAAAGATCTTCCCCTATCTTTAAAATACATGTTTTTAACACTCTTTCTTCAATATAACAAATCTTAACTAACATATGCTAAAAAAATAGTGGTATGCCACATGCAAATAAATAAATCCATCTATGAAGTGAGTACTTCATAGATGGAATCTTAATCACCAGAATTGTGGATATTTTCGTGTTTCTCTTAAATTATTAATTAACAAACCAAAGAAAACAATAATGACTGCTCCAATTAATACAGGCAGGATTAAGTAACTCCAGCTATAGCCTCCTAGAATAATAATGATAGGATTGGCACCTGCAGGAGGATGGATAATGCCTAAGAGGGCCATGAAAAATATGGTTAAACCAACGCCAAGGCTGATGGACAATATATTCGAACCTAATGTTGAATACAGCGTTAGCCCAATACATGCAGAAACCAAATGTCCACCGATAATATTTCGAGGCTGAGACAATGGCGCATTCCAAACGACAAATACTAGAACGCAGCTCCCCCCAAGAGATGCCATTAACCAAGGGGCATCTGTATAATTTGTTAACAAAAGCAATACAAAAATACAGATTAGGCCTCCTACCGCTCCTGTAAAGGCATCAGCAAAATTTGTTCGAGAAGGTGCATGTCCGCCTCCCTTCATCTTTAAAAGAAAGGGCTTTACGATATTCTTTTTTTCAATTTTATTTCCTATTCGCACTAATTCTGACATTCAGCACCGACTTTACTATTTCTCTATTTTAATACTTACACCTTGGTGGACATTAAACTTTTATCATTATATCAACCCATCATAAGATTTCAATTCTAACTTCAAATTTCCGACAAATACTCACTTTTTCTACTCACAACTCATACAAAAAAAGCAAACCCTTGAAAGTTTGCCTTCATACAAATTGATTCTTTAATCGTATTGTTTTTTCACCGTTTTAAAAATTCGAACCTTTTTCAGTATCGTTTTAGGTACTTGGAAAGTTGCTGTGACTACTCCTGGATGACGACCAATTTCTATAGAGCCTGTGATGGTTGCTCTATTCAATACTTCTGATTCAGGTAATTCAAATAGCTTGGATGCACGGCGAATAGCATTATCAGTTGCCTCATTTAACGTTTTGCCAGTACCAACTATTGATACGGGTAAAGCCTCTTCTATCTGTTTTACACCGAATTCCTCTGCTAGCTCGCGTGCACGACGTTTTTCTTCCTTTGTAAATGGCTTTGCTGTATATGGTAAATCTTCCTCATTTGGTAGTAACACAGGGCCTTCCAATGCTACTTTCTTCAAGACATGAACTTGAAGCTGTACAATCCCTGCTACATCAGTTGTATGTCCTGCAATTTCACCATCTCCCTGCATAGCATGCATATCTCCAATGTATATGCCGCCACCAGGAACTTTTACAGGGCAAATAATCGTTGCACCTTCACGAACTCTGCTAATATCCATATGTCCATCGGTACGATGTAAATCCAATTCATCCTGTGTGAAGGCATACTCATGTGGTGCCCCAATTAAGAATGAACCGAAATCACCTGCATTATGAGAATCGGGCATTGCCTTTGAAGGGGTTGTACCAAGCTGACCTAAAAATGGACGCATTCTAGCCATGACACCTACTATGTCACTTGGTGCCAATGCTACAACAGGATTTTGAATAGAGTTTTCGGGCGTTCTCATGTAATTTTTGGCATCAAGAGCAATACGACGGGCACCCTCTCGTCCAACCGTTACACCTATATGTCCTTTATGATCAAATGCCATTGTGTAGCCATTAGTCATGTTGAATGGTGCCGTATCTGTATCACATGTCGAACAGCGAATTGCTTGAGGTCCTATACCTTTAACAACAGTGCTTGGATGGAGCTTGCCACAACCTGGACATTTTACGGAAACAAACGGATCACCAATAAAGCGATCTGTGATGGGCTCATCGTGACCAGAGGAAGTGGCCATTGAAGTAACCTGAATAGACTTAATTTTTATGACAATCGCGTCACCCACCTCAGCCCCCTCCACAAAAACGGGCTTCGTTACTTCATGTCCACCACGTATAGTTGGTGTTAGCATGGGTCCCCAGCATCCAGGTGTAGTATTGGCAATGATTGTTCCACCATCTTTAACTGGTCCAAGCATTTCTTGTGAAGGATCTAAAATACCATCTATGAACTCATTTACGAACAATGTCTCAGCGGCTTGCGGTTGCTGTATAAAGTCACTTTCTAGTCCCTCTTTGTCAAGCACATGCAATTCGTTTGTCATTTTTCGTCACGCTCCTAGTTTGTCTTTTTATGTATGAAGTTATATGTAAAAAAACGCTCTCCACATTTGCAGAGAGCTATTTTTTTCTTCTTTCAGTAGCAGGAAAAACTACTTTGAACCGTTAATTATTCATATATAAATCAAAAATATGTGAGAAATCTTCTTTTTTGTACTGATCTTTATGATCAATCATCCAAGTATTTGCAAAGCGGGTAATTGCCTCAAATGATGCGGACGGAGAAATATTATCATTGCCAATTCGTCCAAGTGATGAAGAAGCAATATGTAAGCTTTTTTCTGCTACTTCTAACTTATAGGCATTGTTCTTTTGTTCGTAGCTAATCGCATGTAGCGCTTTATATAAATCTTTAATGTCATCAATAAAGCGTTTATGAATGTCGATGGAAAGTGGAGAATTACCGATTGTAAACTTAATTTCGACATCAAGGTCAATTGTTCCTGCTGTTTCGAGAAAAACATCTGTAATGGCGAACATAGAATAATCATAGCGACGTAGTAATCGTTTCTTACTCATAGCGCTTTCGCCATCTACATGGAGAATAGCACGATTTGTAAAGCAGTATTCATCTGCCTTTGTTTTAATTAAAAAGTAAATTTTTTCATCTATTTCATGTAGTATAAAATCATCAGCATCAGTTTTATCATAGTCTTCTCTTTGAACGACTACTCCAATATCAGATAATCCTAATGCATCGGCAGCTATTTTTTTAAACATTGCCATTCCTCCTCATTTGTCTATACTCTTTTTACGTTTAGTAGCTGTAAAGGTTTCACTTCTCCATCTTCAATTTTTAAATGTAAGTATACAAGGGCTTTTATTAGTAATACTTCATTTCCTCTTTCCAGTACATTTCATTTATAATGATTTTCATAACATATAAGGATTCTTTCGATAAGAAAGTATTCATCATAAGAAAGGGTGTGTGAATAATGCAAGAGCCAACCATATTAGTAGTGGATGATGAGGCAGATTTAGCTAATCTTCTAAAGGTAAGCCTACAAAAAGAAGGCTATAAACAAATTTATACAGCCGGCTCCATTCACGATGCTTGGACAAGCTTTCAGCAAACAAGTCCAGATATTGTGCTTCTAGATGTCATGCTTCCTGATGGAGAAGGCTATGATTTATGTAGACGCATTCGCGAAATATCGCATGTACCTGTGCTTTTTATGTCTGCTAAAAATGAAGAAATTGATAAAATTTTAGGGCTTGCCATCGGAGGCGACGATTATATTACAAAACCATTTAGTCCTAAGGAAGTTGCCTATCGTGTGAAGGCACAGTTACGTAGAGTTGGTTATCAAACACACGAAACAACTTCAGGCATGGCAGAAAAAACAATACAAGTTGGACCCTTCCAGCTAAACGCTGACGAAACAGAAGTCCACAAGGATGGGATTTTATTGGAGTTAACAGCTAAGGAAATTGGTTTAATGGCATGTTTTATGCACAATCCTCATCGCATTTTAAGTAAAGAAACCCTTTTTGAGCGTGTTTGGGGAGAAGATTTTTTCGGTTCTGATAATACTGTCATGGTGCATATTCGACGTTTGCGAGAAAAAATTGAGCAGGATGCCTCTAAACCTATTTTTATCACCACTGTAAAAGGTCTTGGGTATAAGTTTGTCATACCAAAAGAGGCGCAAGAATGAAGTGGAAATTGACTGCTCGCTTTCTCTTTTCTGTTCTATCCATTGTGATCATCGTTATTTTCGTCAATACGGCCATTCTCATTGGTCTCCTGTCGTATAAACTTAATAATGATTCTGATAGAGCGACTGAATCGAAAGAAGAGGACTTCGTACGGAATTTTCAGCAGTACATTGAAATAGAAAATGGCGAAACCTCCATAAGTGCAGAAGGACTAGAACAGTTGCATATGCGAAATGCTTGGATTCAATTACTTGATGTGAATGGTCAAGTCATTGATTCTCATTTTGCCCCAGAGGAAGCACCTTCCCATTACGCACCCGTTGATTTGATACAAGTGTACAAATATAAAGAATTTGATGCTGATACGACGGTTTATGTAGGAGTCAAGGATGAGATTAGTTATCTAGTTGGTGTAAAAGGGAGTGAAGTTGAGAGATTAGTCATGCATATTTCTGGCACCTCTTTTTTACAGTTTGTTGGTAAATTCGGGTTATTCATTGTTATTGCTGATTTAATAGTCGCTGCATTGGTCGGCTGGCTATTTGGTCGTACGCTAACGACGCCTCTCTATGCCTTGATCGAACGCATTCGTCATTTAAAAAATCATGAGCATCAGCCAGTTAAAACGCCTGGTGGTGTATATAAAACTGTTTTTGAAAATTTAAATGAAGTATCCAGGGAACTCGCTGCACATGAGCAGGAACGCAAGCGTCTTGAACTGATGCGCGAGGAATGGATTAGCAATGTCTCTCATGATATGAAAACACCGCTTGCCTCTATTCGGGGATATGCAGAGCTTTTAGATGACGAGACACTCACCTCTCAAGAAAAGGCCGAGTATGCACAAATTATCGAGAAACAGTCATTGCATATGCAAAATCTGCTTGATGACTTAAATTTAACGATGCGCTTAAGACATCAGCAGCTCCCACTCACTTTAAAAGAAGTGAACATGGTGCCATTTATTCGGGAAATTGTAATTGATACATTAAATACACCACAGTTTGAACTTGCCAATATAGACTTTGAAGCAATCTCAGAGAACCATCACCAGCTCATTGACGAACATTTTATGCGCAGAGCGATCATAAACTTTTTACACAACGCCCTGCTTCATAATACTCCTGATGTATCTGTCCATGTGTCTGTCGATAAAGATTCCATTACGATAGCAGATAATGGAAAGGGTATCTCCTCAGAGGATTTAGAGCATATTTTTGAGCGCTATTACCGCGGCACCAATACCGACAATACGGCTGGTACTGGCTTAGGGACCGCCATTGCTAGAGATATTATTGAGGCCCATGGAGGTTTTGTTACTATAACCTCTGAAAAAGGAAAGGGTACAATCGTTTCCATTAATTTAAAAAAGGAGCAGCACTAGTTTGACTAGTGGATGCTCCTTTTAGCTATTTCATTTGATCTTGCGCTTTATTAGGTACCTCGTGGAATTTCACCTCATCATAGGAAGTGACTTCCGTCTCTTTTTTAACATAAAGCTTTAAATAAGCATCATGGCGTAAATTTTTATGAGCTGAGAACTTTAATGTCTTTTCTTTGCCATTTTTATTGTAGGCAGGAAGCTCATACCAATACATTTTAAAAATTTCACCGTTACTTGCCTTATACTCCTCTACCTCACCATCAGCCGTGATATGGACATAGTAAGTGTCTTTATTTAAACGGTTAAAGTCTACAGTCATCAATACAACTAACCCTGCTACGAATAAGATAAGCAATGCACCTATTCCAAAAAATACTTTTTTCATATTAATTCCCCTGTCTTACAATTTTGTAGAACGAACGTACAGTAAAAATATAATAGATGAAATAAATAGCTGAATATGCAATCATCCATAATATTACTGGCTTCGTAATATTCATACCAAATAACTGTGAAAATGCTAGTAACGCAAATGCACTATGCACAATACCTACGATAAGTGGTGCACTAAAGATAACAGCTACTTGTCCTGCTACAGTCTTTAAAATTTGCTTACTGTTGACACCAATTTTATTTAAAATCGCATATTTCGCCTGATCTTCCTCAGCTTCCGTTAAAATTTTGAAATAAATTATACTACCGGTTGCCGCTAGAAAAACTAGTCCAAGGAAGCTACCCACAAACAGTAATGCTCCTACAGTTGCTATACTATCCTCATAGCTTTGAGGAACACTAGAGAAGGATTCTTGTTGTTCTGTCGACAATTGCTTGATAATGTCTTGTGAAACGACCTGTTGTTTCAAATCATTGTCTAATCCAATAGCCTGCATCTTTATCTCTTCTGCATTAGTCGCAGCAAACTCTTGATCATTCACGACAAGCACCGTTCCCGCAGGAATAAAGTTTAGAACGCTCTCTGTGTACATTTTTTCTACATGGAAAGAATCACCATTCTTTAACTTAAAGTTTTCCCCAGTAAAATCATGCGAAAATCTTTCATCATATGCGGCATCCAGCAACACCGTCGATCCATCAGCAATATGCAAGTTTTGATCCTTACCTTGTAATTTTGCTAAACGATTATAATCAGATTCCTTAAGTAATGTATATTCGAAAAATGAAAATTCATTATCGACACGTAAGTTTTTCACAGACAGTGATTCATTATAGATAACGTCTTTCTGTGAAAAATCAACGGGATCGCCTTTCCACATAAATGTATTTGGCAGCATCTGACGTACAGTTGCTTCTGCATTATAATACATACCGAAAACGCCACCGCCTGCTGTAATTGTCGTGGCACTTAAAATGGCAATAATGGACAATGATTTAGCATTTGCGCGAATACGATACAATAACTGAGAAACCCCAATTAAATTTAAACCTTTCCAAGACCAAGATGTGGCTCTTTTTAAAGCTGTTAACACAAAAACACTTACACTATGGAATAAAAGATATGTCCCCACGATCGTTACGCCAATGACCATTAGTGGCGTACCTAAAACCGTGAAGAATCGCCAAATTTCACTCGTAAACATATCAGACGCAGCTGTATAATATCCAAATGCGATGAGTGCAGTTCCTAAAACCGCAGCTACTAAAGAGGCACGGGGAATTTGTTCACCCTGTTTTTCTGCATGAAATAAGTCAATCAATTTGAATTGATAAATAACACGATAGCCTTGTAACGACGTGAATAAAAACAATACTGTAAAAATGACTGTTGTATTCACCAGTGCCTCTATCGAAAATGTCAGGTTTCCAACAATTTCATACCCCATGAGTCGGACTAATATCATTAACAAACCTTGTGACATAAAGAATCCTAAAACGATCCCCAATACTAGAGAGACTAACCCAATGACTAGATTCTCAAAGAAGAGCAAGAGGCCGATCTTTTGCTTTCGCACGCCTAATAGTGAATAGAGTGCTACTTCCTTTTTTCGTTTCTTCATAAAAAATGAATTCGAATATGCCATAAAGATGACAATGAAGAACAATAAGACTACAGACGATGCACTCATCAACCCTTTAATTTGCTGAGAGGATTGTTTTAAGGCTGAAAGATCATCATTATATTTCAATGTCACAAATGTAAAATAAATGACGATACTAAATACCATCGAGGCAATATATAAAAAATAGTTGGACAAATTACGCTGAATATTTTTACGCGCTAAACTAAATAACGTCATTTACTCCACCCCCGATGCTTGACAGCACCTGTAAGATCTCTTGGAAAAATTGTTTCCTTGTTAGAGTCCCACGATGAATTTCCTTGGATAACTGCCCATCCTGAATAAATAGTATTCGCTGACAGAAACTCGCTGCAAAAGCATCATGGGTAACCATCATAATGGTAGCTGCCTGAGATTGATTTAAGTCACTTAAGCTTTCCAGCAAATCAGTTGCTGATTTTGAATCAAGTGCACCCGTAGGCTCATCAGCAAAGATTAATTTTGGCTCTGTTACTAACGCGCGTGACGAAGCTGTACGTTGTTTTTGTCCACCCGATATTTGATAAGGATATTTATCTAGTAAATCACTAATGCCGAACAATGAAGCAATACGGTCGACTCTAGCGCTAATAGCCTTTGTTGGCATCTTTGCAATAGCCAGTGGCAAAACTATATTTTCTCGTACTGTCAAAGAATCAAGTAAGTTATAGTCTTGGAATATAAATCCTAAGTTATCACGACGAAAATCCGCTAATTCAGCATCTTTCATACGTGCTAAGTTCGTATCACCGATAATTATTTCACCAGTCGTTGGTGTATCGATTGTAGCTAACACATTGAGAAGCGTAGATTTCCCAGCCCCTGAAGGACCCATTACGCCCACAAATTCACCTTTTTTTACTTCAAATGATATATTAGATAACGCTGTAAAAGTATTAGCGCCCTTGCCGTATGTTTTCTCAACGTTTTGTACCTTTAATAATGGCGTCATATACGCTCCTCCTCTTCTTTCTGACTTTAGTATACGCCCTCAAACTTACAGCAAAATTGTCGTAAGCTTACAGCAACCTTAAATCATCTATTCTCAATCAATGAACGTGTTTTTACTGCTTTAATTAATAAAAAAAGATTCATACACAGTCTGTGCATGAATCCTTCTAACTATTATGCTAAAACTTTTTTAATATCATCTTCAAAACTACTTGGTTTATCTGCCGATGCGTAGCGTCCAACAACCTCGCCATCTCGATTCACTAAGAATTTGGTGAAATTCCATTTAATGCTGTTGCCTAAAAACCCTTTAGAATGAGAAGTGAGATAATCAAAAATCGGATGCGCTTCCTTACCATTCACCTTAACGATTTTATGCATCGGGAAGGTTACCCCATATTCCAGCCGACATTGTGAAGCAGCTTCTTCAGCAGTGGCCAGCTCTTGCTTGAATTGATTGGACGGGAAACCTAGTACAACAAGACCTTCATCCTGATATTTTTCAAAGAGACCTTCTAATTCTTCGAATTGTGGTGTAAAGCCACATTTTGAAGCAGTATTGACAATTAACATTGGCTTCCCTTTATATCGCTCTAGGCTATAGTCAGTACCATCTTCTAAAGTCACGTTAATATCATAAATACTCATTGCTCTATACCTCCTATTTATAAACGTCCATTCATTCTCGCTACCTGCTGTAAAGGATCCCACACACCGTTAAATGGTGGTGCATAAGCTAAATCTAAGTCTAGCAAATCAGGTAATGTCATTTTACTATACAATGCCGTTGCAAACACATCAATACGCTTATCAACACCAGCTGGCCCAACAATTTGTGCGCCCAATAGCAACTGATCTCGTTTACGTACAACTACCTTAATATACATACGTTGTGCACCTGGATAATAGCCCGCAATATGGCGAGCTGATAATTTAAAGGCCTCGTAATCAAAGCCAAGCTCTTTTGCATGGCGTTCATTTATGCCAGTTGTAGCAATTGTTAAGTTGAAAAATTTTAAAATAGATGTCCCGACAATCCCTCTAAACGGTGCAAACTTTCCAGACATATTAAGTCCTGCTAGCCTGCCCTGTTTATTGGCAGTTGTTCCCAAAGGAATATAATCTATACGCTCCTTCACAATGTTAAAATGAGTGGCACAATCTCCTGCCGCATAAACATTCTCTACGGAAGTTTCTAAATGACGATTGACGATAATTGCCCCATTTTTTGCAAAAGCTATACCAGTGCCTTCTAAAAACTTTGTATTTGGTCTAATACCTGAAGCAACAATGACTAAATCTGTTTCTAAGATGCCATTATTTGTGATGACCCGTTCAACTCGTTTATTTCCTTCAAATGCTTCTACATCTGTATTTAATAAAAGCTCTACATTGTTCTTTTTTGCTTCTTCATGAACATGTTGAGCAAGTTCTTCATCTAAAATCTTTGCCACATGGCTTCCTCGTTGAACAAGTCTTACCTTTTTCCCACAGGTTTGTAATGTTTCAGCCATTTCTAATCCGATATAGCCCCCGCCGATAATAGTTACCTGTTCAATATCAGGTGTTAAATCAGCCATTAAATCTTCTAACTGAGGGATTGTTTTGACGGTGTGGATTCCTTCTAGATTGACTCCACTTCTGACAGGTACAACTGGGTCGGCCCCTGTTGCTATAAGCAGCTTATCATAGGAAATCTCGAATACTTCGCCACTTGCCTGTATACCTGAAACAACCTTATTCTCTATATCTACCTTTTCCACCTCATAGCCTACTCGTGCATCGATGCCATATTTACCCCGAAAAGTTTCAACATCTCTTGCAATCAAGCGTTTGGTTGATGAAATACGACCATCTACAACATACGGCAATCCACATTGTCCATATGAATAAATAAAACCACGTTCTAAAGTCGTTATTTCCGCTCCTGGTACATTACGATAGATCTCCATAGCTGCAGACATACCTGCAGCATCTCCCCCAATGATGACGTATTTCATTCCACTTGCCCCCTTATTTTTTCTTTGTTGCCATCAAATCAGCATATTGATCGATATACAAACGACGCTTTCCTCCGCTTACAATGACGCGTATAACATGAATAGCTATTATCATTGTAAGTGCAAAACCTCCTAATGAGGCTAGTAAAGAAATGAGAATTTGCAGAACATAGAATGGTGAATCCATATCTAATTGAATGTTACCGACCGTTGTAATGGCCTCAGATAGCAATACTGTAGCAACAATAGCTATACAGCGTTTCCAGGATTGTCTTACAATACTTTTGCCTTTCTTATTGACCATTGTAAAGCGCATAATTTTCATACCCAACGTTGCGCCATTCATTAAACTTGGTATGAAGCCAAAGATGGCCATATATAGTGCAATAATGACTAAGAATTCGAAAGTGCCACTATACCCAGTTAGAGTGCCAATAATGAACCAAATCACCTGAACTATAAATAAATCAATGACTAATGCCAGTAAAACAGATATTGGTTTTACAATATCACTTTTTTCCATTTCAGCAGCTTTAGCCTCGACTTCTTCATGAGAAGGAAATAGTGCCCACACGATAGGAGCTAAAAAGAAACCTAGTAATGCACCTACGCTGTTTAGCAATAAATCATCCACATCAAATATGCGATAGGCACAATTAAAAATGCCATAAATACCTGTTCTTTGTGTGATCTCATAAAACAATGTTAGCAAAAAGCTTAATAAAAATGCACGTTTCCAGTACCTTCTTTCTTGAAGAAAATATCGTAAGTACACACCAAATGGCATCAATAATAAGAAATTAAAAAACGCTTGATAAAATGCTTGCTGTTTCGTGATAACAAGCCATGTCGATGGACTGGTTAAGACAACACCACTACCCTTTAAAATATCCTCAATAAATTGAAATAGTCGTAAATTTGTATGGACTGTATCTGGCGATTGAAGTGAGCAAGTATCCCTTGTAGATGGGAACGGAAGTAATACTAAACAAAGTGCAGATAAAAAGTAAAAAATAAAGGAGAACATAATAATGGTTTTAGACATAGACAAATAACTATATTTTCGATACGTATAAATAAGCCATGGAATAAAAAGAATAAATGATAAAATAATCGTTATAAAAAATGCAATAAGAATGGATTGCGTGTAAGTTGACATAGATAAGCACCTCTCTATTTAAATTGCCCGAATTGATGAAACCTAAAACTCAGTTTAATTCCCTCACTCTACGAGAATATATCAATAAGCTTACATTATCCTTAAGTCCGTCCCTTCACCCCAGATTTTTGATTAGTGCGATGTTAATCACACCAACATAAATCCATTGTCTTTAAAGCAATTCTGGAAGATAAAGGCCTCTACTTCATCAAAATAAAAAAACAGGTAAAGAATATACTCTCTACCTGTTTCGTTCTATGCCTTTGCTATTTCCTCTTTACAAAATACTAAAATTTCTTCTAGCTCATCATCCTCTAGAGCAAAATCTAAGTATTCACCCTCTGCCTTTTCCATTATGAAGTAGTTTAAAATATAGGGCTCCTCTGCCTTTTCACCAATGAGAACACGAATTTCAATACCTGCTTCGTGATATAGCTCATCTTCTTCATCAATTTCAATATCTAAAATAAATTCGTACCGCTTCCCTTCCATAATATTGGTTGGGTCTAAAATTTCTTCCATTGAGAATTGTGTAATTTCCATCATACTAGCTCCTTTATCTTTAGCTGTTCCTTTCTATATTAAATCAATTTCAGCATGGGTCAACTAGAAAAGCCATATACACCTGTAAGTAATTATGCCAAAATAAACTGGAATCAACCCTGCATAAACCGTATCTACATAAAAGGAGGCTTTTTCTTGAAAAATTTATTATATTATCAGGACGTTATGTTACGTGAGTTTGATGCTCATATTGTTAGTAAAGAAATCGACGAATTAGGTCGTCATTATGTTGTATTATCTAATACTGCATTTTATCCAACTGGCGGAGGACAACCCCATGATACTGGAACATTGAATGGAATTGACGTCATAGATGTAGAGAAAAACGGAGAAGAGATTCGTCATTACATGCAGGGTGATATATCGGAGTTGAAAGGCATTGTGCACGGCACATTAAATTGGTCTAGACGATTCGACCATATGCAGCAACATGCTGGTCAGCATATTTTAACAGCCGCATTTGTAGAACTTTTTGATGCTCAGACGGTTAGTTTTCATCTAGGAAGCCAGCACGTCACAATTGATATTGCTGTCGATACTTTGACGGAACAACAGCTTGCTGCAGCCGAAGCACGAGCTAATGAAGTCATTTTGGAAAATCTTCCAATTGAAACTACATGGATTACAGAAAATGAACTGGTCCATTATCATCTGCGTAAAGAGGTTGCAGTGGCCGGAGATATTCGACTTGTTATCATTCCTAACTATGATTACAACGGCTGTGGTGGCACTCATCCAACATCTACTGGGCAGGTCAATGCCATAAAAATTCTAGGTACTGAAAAAATGAAGGGCAATGTTCGCGTATCATTTGTTTGTGGACAACGTGTTTTGCATGAACTTGCTATGCGTAAAAAAGTATTAGGTGATGTAGCTCGCCAGCTAAGCGTTCCTGAAGTAGAAGCTGCTACAGCCCTCACTAAAATACTAAGCGCTCAGAAACATACAGAAAGAGCACTTGTTGCAGCCAAAGAGGAGCTATTAACCTATGAAGCAAAAGCACTCGTTTCAAATAGCGGAAATCTTATGACGGCTGCTTTTCAACAACGAACTATGCAAGAACTACAAAAATTAGCTCGTACCATTGTTTCTGAACATGACGACATGATCACTTTGCTTGTTTCTGAAAGTGAAGGCAAGCTACAGTTCGTTGCAGCTAGAGGGAAAAATGTATCTAAAAGCATGAAGGCTATTGCTGAAAAGGCATTACCGCTCATTAATGGTAAGGGTGGTGGAAGCGATCAAATGGTACAAGGAGGCGGTGAATGTATTATTTCTAAAGAAGAACTTTTAGAAGCTATACAAAACATTTAAGCCCGCTAACCAAAGAGGAGCTGCCAAAATTGGACAGCTCCTCTTCTTTAATATTTAAATTTTTGAATGGCCTCATATAAACGTTTCGCCATTTCTGACAGTTTTTCAGTTTGATTATTCATCGTTGTAACTGTTTTTAACTGTTCTGTTGTGGCATCTGTTACCTCATGTACATAATCACTTGCAGCATGTGCAGTGGCAGCCATTTCTTCCATAGAAGCTGAAACTTCCTCAGTATTGGCAGACATTTGTTCAGCTGAAGCATTCATTTCTTCAACTTGGCCAGCTATTTCCCCAACAGCTCGAACTATTTCCTCAAAGCGTTCGCCCACTGCCTCAATGGATGCTAATCCGCGTTCCACGTTATCTTCACCTGATTCTGCTGCCTTCACGACCTCTAAGGTGTACGATTGAACTCGTTCAATTAACACATTAATTTTAGTAGCAGACTCGGCTGTTTGCTCTGATAGCTTGCGAACCTCTTCTGCCACAACTGCAAAGCCCTTACCTGCATCTCCAGCTCGTGCAGCTTCAATAGATGCATTAAGTGCTAATAAATTTGTTTGTTCAGAAATAGCTGTAATCATATTAGAAATTAAGTTTATTTCCTCAGACTCCTTTTCTAATTTATGAATAATCATCAGCTCAGCAGTAGTCCCTTCCTGAATTTCATTCATCCGACAAATTGATTGTTGGACAGCATGATTACTTTCACTAATTTTCTGGGAAATAAAATCTGTATTTGAAGCAATGGTTGAGGCTACTTCAGCTACATTTTGTATCCCTAAAGCCATTTGCTCCATAGCAGATGCACTTTCCTCTGCCATCACGGTTTGGCTTTGTGCTCCTCTATCTACTTCATTTATGGCACCTGCTATTTGTTCAGAATGTTTTGTTACAGCCATGACATCTCCCATTAAGTCACAAGAAGCTTCATTCACAGTAGTAGCTTCATGGCTCACCTTTGCTATCATTTCCCGCATATTATCAGTCATGCGATCCAATGCACGCGACATTGTCCCCATCTCATCAATGCGTTTTAAATATTTTTCAGGAATCTCTTGTGTAAAGTCACCCTCTGATAAGCCTTCACTAATGCGAAGAACATGACGAAGCGGTCTACTAACAGATCGTGAAATAGCAAACGAAATGATTAGCCCTAATAATGAGACAATAATAGTTGTGACAATAAAGTTCGTCTTGAGCTTAGAAAGCCCTGAAAACATCTCATTTTCTAAAGCTACAACTCCCATTTTCCAACCATTATCAAGCGTATGGTAGCCCATCAAGTTAGTACCTGCATCCTCTGTTTCAAAAGAAAAATAACCACTTTTATTTGCAATCATCTCTTTAGCAGCCAATGCTCTACCAGTCATTACACCTGTTTCTTCCGCTTCCTTAATGGGGTTATTTTGCTCTTTCACATAGGAGTGATTATTATGTCCAATGATGGTTCCGTTAGCGTCTAACATAAATGCGTACCCACTGTTTCCAACTTTAATATCCTCGACAATATTGGATAAATAATAACCATCTATACGGGCTAGTAATAATGCTTTCTCACCTGACACAGTGTCGATTGGAGACACAATTAAAATAACAGGTTCACCAGTTACGCGGCTAATCGTAATTTCAGACATAACTGAATTACCCGTAAAGCCTTCCTTTACATAATCACGATCACCTAAATCAGCAGTTGTATCATCCAAATAATGGGCTACTCCATCAGCTTTAATAATACCAAAGCCAAGGTAGTTTTTATTATCCGCAAGACGTTTCGATAAATATTGTTTTTGCTTTTCAAAATCCATACTACGTACAGCCTCTTGCTCTGCTATTGCCTCAACCTCTACTAATGTTAATTGAAAATGTTCTTCTATGTATTGTGAAACATCCCCAGCTCTAGAAACCAAGTTTGTTTCCACTTGTTCATTCATTGCCTTAGTACTATTTATCCAAGTAGACAGTCCCAGCGTTCCACACGTCACAAATACAAGAGCAATAATTGCAACGACTAATTTACCGCCAATTCCTTTTATCCACATTTCCTTATTCTCACTTCTTCCATTTTTAGCTATAAAATTCAGTTATTTATGCATTACTTTCAGAGTAAAGTCAGCAAAAGAAGAAGTCAACAAAACTTTTCCAATAAGATTAATTAATGTATAATAATACCATTTTACCTATTGTTATAGTGTTAACAATTTTCTACATTTTTCTAAGTTATCGGTATCTTTCGCTATTGATTGACAAAATTCATTGGCTTTAATGGATGAAATTAAAACTTTTTCCAACAGAAATTGATTATAATTTATATTTTTTGCTGATTATTAGAATTAGGATAGATTCAAAAATTTGAGGGGAGGATTACTATGAGTTCAGACAAGAACAATGTTTCACGTCGAGACTTTTTAAAGACAACTGGTATTGCTGCTGGTACATTAGTCGGTGGTGGATTAATTGGAGGACTAGTAGGCTACAACATCAATGGTAAAGGTACTTCTACTCTGGAGCATGGTGGACACGGTACTACGAATGAGGCTCTTGGTTCGCCGAAAGCAAAAATGTTTTTTAGAAATGAAAGAGATTTTAGTATTTTATCAAAGGCAACAGAACGTATTTTTCCAGAAGATGACTTAGGTCCAGGTGCTATAGGATTAGATGTCCCTTATTTTATCGATCACCAATTAGCAGGAAATTATGGTAGTAATTCTAAAGAATATATGCAAGGCCCCTTTGATGTAGGTACCCCTACTCAAGGCTATCAAAGCCGCCTAACACGAGCTGAAATTTTCAGACAAGGTATTCAAAAAATGGAAGATGAAGCTCAAAAGCGTTATAAAAAAAGCTTCAACGATTTGGATGGTGAACAGATTGACGAAATTTTAACAGCCTTTCAAAAGGGGGAAGTTGAAATGGTCGGTGTGCAATCAGCATTCTTCTTTACACTGTTACGAGCTGCTACATTAGAGGGCGCCTATTCGGACCCAATGTACGGAGGGAATCGTAATATGGAGGGCTGGCGCATGAAGAACTTCCCTGGCCACCAAATGGCTTATATATCACAAATTGAAGATTCGAAATTCCAAAAAATTGAGCCTAAATCTTTGGGCAACCACTAAGGGGGGTAAAACATGGCCAAAACATTACCAAGTGTAGACGTTGTAACAGTTGGTGTAGGCTGGACAGGTGGTATCGTTGCTGCTGAATGTGCGAAAGCCGGTTTAAAGGTAGTAGGTTTAGAGCGAGGACAAAAGCGTGGTACTGAAGATTATTTAAACGTTCATGATGAATACCGTTATGCCATTCGTTATGATTTAATGCAAAATCTGTCCAAAGAAACAGTTACTTTTCGAAATGATCGTAATATGAAGGCATTACCAATGCGCCAGTTAGGTTCCTTTCTACTTGGAGAGGGGCTGGGAGGGTCAGGAACACATTGGAATGGAATGACGTTCCGTTTTTTACCCTATGATTTCCAAATAAAAACGCTAACAGATAAACATTATGGTCCAAACAAGCTTGGGCCAGAATATCTCATTCAGGATTGGGGATTAACTTATGATCAACTTGAGCCTTATATGGACAAGTTTGAAAAAACAGCTGGCATTTCGGGAGATGATAAAAATACATTTAGTGGAAAACGTTCAAACCCTTATCCAACCGGACCTATGAAGAAAACTCCTATGCTTATGCAATTTGAAAAGGCGGCACAGGACTTAAAGCTAACACCTTACATGGTACCATCAGCAAACGTCTCTGAGGTTTATAAAAACCCTGATGGTGAAACGATTAACGCTTGCCAATATTGTGGTTTCTGCGAACGTTTCGGTTGTGAATATGGCGCAAAATCCTCAGCAGAAATTACAGTTGTTCCTACTGCATTAAAAACAGGTAATTTTGATTTACGTTACAATTCAAACGTTGTTGAAATTTTAAAACAGGGCAATAAAGTTACTGGTGTAAGATATATCGATACTGTATCAGGAGAAGAATTTATTCAGCCTACCAACGCTGTCGTTTTAACTAGTTACGTCTTTAATAATGCCAAGCTTCTAATGGTCTCTGACATAGGTGAAAGATATGATCCAACTACTGGCAAAGGGACACTTGGGCGAAATTATTGTTATCAAATCTTACCTGGGGCTGTTGGTTTCTTTGACGAACAATACAATACATTTATGGGAGCAGGCTCTTTAGGTATGTGTGTAGACGATTATAATGGCGACAATTTCGACCATAGTGATTTAGATTTTATTCATGGTGGGAACATTGCTCTTACACAAACAGGGACACGACCAATTGGGTCAAATCCAACTCCTCCCGATACACCTACATGGGGACCAGAATTTAAAAAGCAATCTATTCATTACTATACACGTTCATTCGGGATTGGTGCGCAAGGCGCATCCATGCCACATAAGCAAAATTATTTAACATTAGATCCAACCTACAAGGATGCATACGGTCTTCCATTAATGCAACTAACGTACAACTTTACGGATCAGGATCGTGCACTTCATAAATTTATTTCTGCGCGTGCAGCAGACATTATGAAGCAAATGGGCGCAAAAACAATCGTGCCAAATGCTGAAATTACCGATTATAATATCGTTCCTTACCAAACAACGCATAACACTGGCGGGACTGTTATGAGTTTAACGCCAGAGCAAGGTGTCGTGAATAATTACTTACAGCACTGGGATGTTGATAATCTCTTCGCTGTAAGCGCTGGAAACTTTGCACATAATAGCGGCTACAATCCGACTGGAACATTGGGAGCACTAGCCTATCGTTGTGCAGAAGGTGTCATAAAATATAGTCAATCAGGTGGTTCCTTAGTTTAATTTTTTACAATCTAATAATTTTATTTTAAGGAGGCAAGGCATATGGGTGGTCTTGGAGCAATTGGAGTACCTGGATTAGTCATTATTTTAGTTATTGTATTAATTGTTTTTGGGCCGAGAAAATTACCGGAAATCGGCGGTGCGGTAGGTAAAACCTTTGCAGAATTCAAAAAATCTACCAAAGGGCTGATGGAAGATGATGATGATTCTGTGAAAAAGGTCGAAAAAAAATCTGATGTTTCGTAGGAGGGTTTCCTATGGATCCTTATGAGGATGGAAAAAGAAAGTTTTTAAGCCCTCTTGATAAACCACAAGCTGAGCCTCCGTTACCTATGGAGGCTTTAGTTGAAATACAAGCAGTAAAAATGGAAGATCAACAAGTAGCAGAAGAGCCTATTATACCTGTTACCTCATTATTGGAACATCTTTCGGATTTACGTAAACAAATAATAAAAGGGCTAACTGTTTTTATTCTTTTTTTTATTGTTGTTTTTTCTACTATTAATATTTGGTTTCCCTTTGTAACTCGTGGTCATTCTCTTATTATTTTAGGACCACTTGAGGTCGTTAAATTTTATATGACCATTTCAACTACCTTATCATTTGGTCTTGCCATGCCTTTTCTTGTTCATTTTCTGTGGAGTTTTGTAAAACCAGGGCTAAAGGAAACGGAAAGTCGATTTTTAGGACTCTATGCACCCGTTATGCTGGCACTGTTCTTATTAGGAATCGCTTTTGGCTATTTTGTAGTAAACCCGCTAAGCTATTCGTTTTTAGTCGGCATAGGTGCTACCAATTTTGATGTCATGGTATCCGCTAGTGAATATATGCATTTTTTAATTATGACTACAGTACCGCTTGGGCTATTATTTGAATTACCGATCGTTGCCCTATTTTTATCAGCTATTGGGGTACTGAGTGCTGAATCCATGAGAAAAATACGGGGATGGTCCTATATCGTAATGGGTATATGCTCCGCTGTCATTACACCGCCCGACTTTATTAGCCAACTCCTCGTATTAATCCCAATGATTATTCTGTATGAAATAAGCATTTACCTTGTCAAACGTCTAGAACGAAAACAAATTGAAAGCACTGCGTAAATTTTAATTTTTACACAGTGCTTATTTTTTCTTTAAATCCATCACAACAATCTCTGGAAGATTAAAAATGCGGTATGGTACCGAGCTATTGCCTAAGCCACGACTAACCACCATTTTAGTGATTCCTTCATCGTAGACACCAGCCGTATATTTCGGAAACAGCCCTTGTCCTGGGGCAACAAGTCCTCCAAGTCCTGGAATACGAACTTGCCCTCCATGTGCATGCCCAGAAAATACTAAGTCTATGCCATCATTTACATACGTATTAAACACTTCAGGTCGATGCGCCAGTAACATCTTAAACATATCATCTGGTAAATAGGCTGTAGCCAACTCCAACATGTCTTCGGTTGATCTACCCATTAACGGATCTTCTATCCCAACAATCGCCAAGCGCTCCCCGTCGCGCTCTAAGACGGTCGATTCGTTGGCCAGTATATGTACCCCTAACGATGATAGCGCCTCATAAATTTCACTTACCTTATTCGTCGCTACTTCATGGTTTCCTAGTACATAATAAACGTCCGTAATGTCTACTAGTCCCTTAACTGCCTGTAGACTTTGGTTTAAATCATAGCGATTGCTATCAATCACATCACCTGTGATAAAAATATAGTCAGGATTTGTCTCCTTAACTTTAGCAATCAGTTTTTCCTGATTATTACCAAAGAGGGCATCATGTAAATCCGATACTTGTACAATGCGTAGCCCATCAAAGCTGGCAGGCACCTTTTCTGATTCGAACACATGCTTACTAACGACTAGCCAGTGATTGTTTACGTACAAAAAAATGACTATAAAAACAACGAAAAAAACACCATATAATAATTTTTTCAATCGCAATCGCTCACTTTGCGGCTACTTTTTTTCAGAAAAAAATTCTGACTTCCCTATTATAAGCAAAAAACAAATTGATTGTAAGTATATGCACTTTAATTACATAGAATGCACAAAATCCAACCATACCCCGCCACCCTTTAAAGGAAATCATGCGCGTTTTTTCTATTCGTAGCTAACTTACACATGATATAGTATGGGGATAATTTCATAATTATGTAATTACATCATAATAGGGGGATAACCTTATACTTTTGCGTTCTGAATAAAAAACGCAGTAAGTTCCCTTCTCGAAGAGAGCTTAATGCGTTTGTTTGTTTATTTATAAAACCTTTTCTAAGAAATCCTTTGCTCGCTGTGTTGAAGGAGCTGTGAAAAACTGCTCTGGTGGGGCATCCTCAATGAGCTTGCCACCATCTAAGAAAAGTATGCGATCAGCAACTTCACGTGCAAAGCCCATCTCATGTGTAACAATTAACATTGTCATGCCACTATCTGCTAGGTTTTTCATAACGGCCAATACTTCTTTAACCATTTCTGGATCAAGTGCTGAGGTTGGTTCATCAAATAATATGACCTTTGGATCCATGGCAAGCGCTCGGGCAATGGCAACACGTTGTTTTTGTCCACCAGATAAACGGTTGGGATACTCTTGGCGCTTTTCGAAGAGACCTACTTTCTTAAGTAACTCTTCTGCATTTTGTATCGCAACTACTTTATCCATTCCCTTTACATTAATTGGAGCGTACGTTAAATTTTCTAGTACTGTTTTATGTGGGAAAAGATGAAAATGCTGAAATACCATCCCTACTTCTTCCCGTATCTTCATAATATTTGTCCCTTTATCTGTGAGAACATCCCCAGCTATTGTTACCTTTCCACTCGTAGGGATTTCTAATAAGTTTAGACAACGAAGGAACGTTGATTTACCAGATCCCGAAGGTCCGATAATAGCAATAACTTCTTTTTCTTTAACTTCGGTTGAAATACCTTTTAGTACTTCATTCTGTCCATATGATTTGTGTAAATCTTCAATTTTAATCACTTTTTCTCATTCCTTTCTCGATTCGTTTACCAAGGAACGTTAAAACAAGTGTCATGAGGTAATAGATAATACCAGCAAATAGTAAAGGCTCAAGATATCGATATGTCGAACCACCTACTATATAAGCACGACGCATTATATCAAGGGCACTAATTACTGTGACAACTGCTGTTTCTTTATTTAGTGTAATAAATTCATTAACTAGAGAGGGCAAAATATTTTTTACTGCCTGCGGAATAATAATATCCTTCATCATCTTTGCATAAGGAATGCCAAGGGCTTGTGCTGCCTCCATTTGCCCTTTATCCACTGCATTAATACCTGCACGAATAATTTCCGAAATATAAGCACCTGAATTTAATCCAAATGCAATAATGGCCGTTGGAATAGGCTCGATTTGAATATCTAATAATTGTGGTACTGCATAATAAATAATTAATAATTGTAATACTAGTGGTGTACCACGGAAAATCGACGTATAAAAATCAGCAAACCAACGTAAAACTTTTACCTTTCCAATTTTACATAAGGCTAGTAATATACCGACGATAAACCCAATAATGGATGCACCAATTGCAATTTGGAGTGTAACACCTATCCCTTTTAAAATATAAGGAATAGAGGGAACGATTGCTGTAAAATCCAAGTTCACAGCGCTCCCTCCTTTCTTTTTCATCTTGATTCAGCATTTGTTTGAAATCATGCCGAAGCGTATTATATTGAACTGAAAAGCATAAGCGATAGCTCAAATAGGAGCTATCGCATACATGTATTATTCAACTTTTTCTAACCATTTTTCTTCTAACTCTTGGATTTTGCCTTCTTCAGCTAGTTCTTTTAATGCTTTGTTAATTTTTTCCTTTAGATTACTACCCTTTGGCACAGCAATCGCTTTGAAATCCTCAGGCTGTTCTTCTACAGGGAAGGCTGCTAATTGATCATTTGTTTTTAAATAACCCTTCGCAACACCACCCTCTAAAATACCTGCGTCTAAGCGCTTAGACATCATATCTTGAATAATTTCAGGAATTCGTGTACGTCCTTCAACTGAAACATCCACTTTTTTTGCAATTTCATTACCTAAATTTTCTTGAATAGAGGCTGTTTGCACACCGACTTTTTTACCAGCTAAATCAGCTTCCTTTTTAATACCGCTATCTTTTTTAACAATAATTACCTGCTCTGTTTCATTATATTGATCAGAAAAATCTACTACCTTTTCACGTTCAGGATTGGGTGTCATACCAGAAATTACTACATCAATTTTCCCTGCTTGTAACGCTGGCACAAGACTGTTGAAGTCCATATCTTGCACTTGCATGTCTACACCTATTTTTTCCCCAACCAATTTAATTAAATCAATATCAAATCCTATAATCTCCTCACCTTTTGCTGCGTCAACATATTCAAATGGCGCATAGTCTGCTGAAGTACCAACTTTTAATACTTGTTTGTCTGTACTACTATCAGCATTAGAATTATTTGCGTCATCCTCTTTAGCGCCACAAGCTGCTAGTACGCCAATAGCTAGTACAAGAATCATCATGAATAATTTATTCTTCATTATTAAGCATCTCCTTTTATTTATAAGTTATTGTGTATGAGAATACATTTCTCAAAAATAGTAAATTGGATATTTATTCATATAAGAGAATAAAAAAACTATCTGCTAATTAAGATATACTCTTTTGAAATAATAATCAAGATAAACAAGAAAATTTTAAATGAAATATTATATACAAAATTTTCAGATTAGTCAATTTACTATTTTCAATTCCACTTTCCTTTACTATTTTCCGAAAACTTAATAATTATCCCTTCAAAATTTCTAAGGAAACAAAAAAGACCCCCATTTGGAGGTCTAGTGCTTATTTTTTTCCGTAAATAATTTATCTTTTAATTCGTCCTCGCCAGAGCCTTCTGCTAATGGAACATGAGAACGATAAGCCGCACGACAGATTAAATGTCCGGCAACTGGAGCTGTAACGAAGACGAATAGAATACCTAAAATTAAGCGGACGCTAACATAACCATCGTGCACCCAAAAGTAAATAAATGTACCTAATAAGCAAGTTAACACGGATAACGTGGAGCTTTTGGTAGCAGCATGTGATCGCGTATAAACATCTGGTAAACGAATCATGCCAAATGCGCTAATAACACTCACAACAGAACCGATCAGAATTAGGATGACTGCCGCCCATTCAATCATTTGATTTACGTTCAACAATCACACCTCTTTCAATATATTTTGTAAAGGCAATAGTCCCAATAAACGCTAAAATACCTAATATAAGAATAGCTTCTAGATAAGCCTTTGTTTTTAATATAATCGAAACAATCGCAATAGCGGATAGAAGATTTACACCAATTGTATCAAGAGCAATGGCTCGGTCAGGCATAGATGGGCCACGGATAACCCGATATAACGACAGCGCGATGGAAATACTAAAGAAGGCGAGAGCCAGAAGTAAAATATTCTCTATCATTAACGTGTCACCTCCATTATTGCTTGTTCAAATTTCCCAATAGAGCGAATGACAGCATCCTTAGACTGCTCGATGTCCATGGCATGAATATAAAAGACATCGCCCTCTTCAGAAACTTCCATGACGACAGAACCGGGTGTTAATGTTAGCAGTAATGCTAGTGCCGTAATCTCCCAATCTCCCTTGAGTGCGGTTTTATAAGTGAAAATACCAGGCGTAATGTTTAGCTTTGGTGTAGTAATTTGTTTTAATACACTATAGCTTGATAAAAACAGCTCCCAATTAAATAGCCATAATAACTTGATAATCGAAAAGACTCGCCGCAAGTAAAATTGAGTGCCATAAAAGCGGTGCATCGCATATAATATGCCCATTCCTACGATAAACCCCATTAAAAACGTTGAAAATTGTGGTGTCACTTCATCTTGCAAGAGTAACCAAAGTGCTGCGATAAATAAATTTAAAATAAACTGCATCGCCATTATTTATTCACCTCACCTTGCCATTGTTCACCATCAAGAACAGCATCTATATAGATAGATGGTGTATATAACGTTTCTGCTGCATCGGTGACAAAGGGAGCCAATTTCTCAGCCCCGATTCCTAAACTTATAGTACATGCAGCTAGTAAAGTTAACGGCAGTATCACACGTTTGGGTAAAGGCTTTTCATCCTCCAAGCTAATAATGGTCTCGCCAAAAAAGGAGGAAAGAAAGATCCGCAGTAATGAATACAAAACAATTAAACTAGAGAAAAATCCTAGACCTAATAGAACAAAATTGCCGCCCTCTATAGCACCCTGTCCAATTAAAACCTTTCCTAAAAAGCCACTCAATGGCGGGATACCCGCTAGTGAACACATAGCTAAAAAGAATAGCCAGCCAAAGAACGGATAGTTCCGAATAAGCCCACTCATTTTATCTATGACCGTTTCCCCAGTTACATAAATCATCATACCGACAGCTATAAATAGCATAGCCTTTGCCACCATATCATGCATTAAATAATAGACAATACCCTGTAAGGCGGACTCTGTACCCATTGCTAGGCCAGCTACTATAAACCCAACACCAATTAATACATTATATGAAGCGATTGTTCTAACATCACGCCCTGAAAGAGCACCAATACAACCAGCTACAATTGTAATACCGGCCATTATGCCAAGTGCCATATGTGTGACTTCCGTATTATTTGGGAAAAGCAATGTAAATGTCCTTACAAGTGCATAAATCCCAACCTTTGTTAATAAGGCTGCAAATAAAGCAGCGATGGCTGTGGGAGGTACACTATAAGAGCCTGGTAACCAGAAGAATAATAACAGTCCGGCCTTTAAGCTAAAGACGATTAAGAAAATGAGTGCCACTGTTGTAATAAGGGGATTAGCACCTGCCTCCATCACACGCACAGAAATATGGGCCATATTTAATGTACCGACTGTTCCATAAAGAAAAGCCAATGCCACTAAGAAAATCCAAGATGCAACAATATTAATAAGCACATATTTTAATGCTTCTCGAAGCTGAATTTTTTCCCCACCTAAGCTAATTAGGGCATATGACGCCAGCAGCATCACTTCAAAGCATACAAATAAGTTAAAGATATCTCCTGTCAAAAATGAACCGTTAACACCAGCTACCATAAGTAAGGTAAACGGATAAAAATACATTTTTTCATATCTTAATTCCATTGTAAAAATTGCATAAAGCATACAAATAACCGCTACAAGATTTGCCACTAACACGAGTAGTGTAGCGAAGGAATCTGCCACAAATGAGATACCAAAAGGCGGTGCCCAGCCACTAAAGTCAATGCGCATGATCCCCTGTTCTTGAATTTCTACTAATAAAATAACACTAATAATAACGATAAAGCTTAATGTCAATAAACTAATAATACGTTGTAAAAAGACATGCTCTTTTAAAAACACCAGTAAAATAGCCGTAATTACTGGGACTATTAATGGTAAAACAATCATATTACTCATCCGGCGTACCCCTCAATTCATCAAGATTCCCTGAACCATTTGTTTTGTACGCTCGATAGCCTAAAACGAGAACAAACGCAGTCACAGCAAAACTAATAACAATAGCTGTTAGAATTAGGGCTTGCGGTAATGCATCTGTATAAGGCCCCTCTGATTCACCTAATAATGGGACATCCCCTTTTTTAAGACCTCCCATTGTTAGAATCAGCAAGTGGGCAGCATGTGATAAAACAGCAGTACCTAAAATAACACGTAATAACTGTTTAGAGAGGATTAAGTACGTTGCAACAGCTACTAATATACCTACTAAAACAAGTATCAAAGATTCCATCAGCTACTCATCCTCACTTATGCTTAAAATTATTGTCACGACAACACCAACTACCGTTAAAGCTACACCTGCTTCAAAAATGGTTACGGTTGAAAAACCCATTTTCCCGAAAATCGGGACATTTATATACGTATAGGCCTGTGTTAGAAATGGTACATCAAAAAACAAAGAACCTATTGCCGTACTTGTCGCAAGCAAAACACCAAGAGCTGCAACCTTTTTAAAGTCAAACGGCATTCCCTTATGCACAGTCTCTATATCGTAAGCAAGATACAATAAAACAATGCCAGAAGCTAACACGAGGCCGCCAATAAAGCCACCACCTGGAGCATGATGTCCTGCAAAGAACAAATACACGCCAAGTGTTAAAATAATGAAGACGACTGCCTTAGTGACTGTCCGTAGTATCACATCATTAATTTTCATAATCTGCTTCCTCCTTTCGAGGCTTAAGCTTTGTTAGTGTATAAACCCCTAAGCCAGCAATAAGAAGCACAACAACCTCAAGCATTGTATCAAAGGCACGAAAATCCCCTAAAATTGTATTAACAATATTTGAACCACCTGCCAACTCGTAGGCATCATTAAAATAACTGGAAACAGGCTCAAATTGCTCGTAGTGCACAACAGCTAGACCAACCATTGTGACTGTTGCGCCGACAAATATAGAAATCATGGCTTTAGACCATTGCACCCTTTTGCGAGGTGCCTCAGGCATTAAATCAGGTAAATACTTAAAGCATAAAAGGAATAATGCAGTTGTTACGGATTCTACAACTAATTGTGTTAGCGCTAAATCTGGTGCGCGGAAAATGACGAAGAAGAAGGCAATTGAATAGCCTAATACGCCATTTAATAGCATAGCTGTAACACGACCCTTTGCAAAAATCATCCAAACCGCAGCGAATACCATAACAAATACAAGAATTAATTCGTATGATTCAATGGTAGAGTCCATATCAAAATTAAAAGTCATTGCGTCTGACCAAATAAAATAACCAGCAATAAGTGCAACAAAAAATACATATATATAGACAAAATAATGTGTTAAATTACCTGTCATATATTTGCGAGTAAGCTTCTCTGAACCACTCTCACTTATTTCTATCATTCGATTGTAGTACGTATTAAACGTATACTTTTGTGAAAAAATTCGATACACCGGCTTCCAGCTTTTCAATGTCTTGAATAAAATGAATCCAAGCACAATGACTCCTAATGTCATTAACAATTCCGCATTAATTCCATGCCAAGCAGAAATATGTGGTGTTAATTCATAGGTTGTTGGGAATGTAGGATAAATACTTGCCATAGCAGGCTCTAAAATATAATGGCCTAACACGTTTGGGAAGAAAAAGATACCGACTACTAACAGGCACAAAACAATTGGTGATAGGAGCATACCCAATGGAGCTTCATGTGGTTTTCTATCCATCTTCTCAGGCTGTAGTTTACCCAAAAATGTTCGACTAATTAAAATCAAACTGTAGACAAAGGTAAAGATACTGGCTACCCACGCTACTAATGGGAAAAATAACCCTAAATCAGCAATGGAAAAGGCCTCTACATCCCGAATAGCCAAGACCGCTGCAAAGAACATTTCTTTACTCAAGAAACCATTAAATGGTGGTAATCCTGCCATTGAAAAGCTGCCAATGACTGCGATTGTAAATGTGATAGGCATTAAGGACATTAAGCCACCTAAACGGCGAATATCCCGCGTCCCCACTTCATGGTCGACAATCCCGACCATCATGAATAAGGCTCCTTTAAAAGTGGAGTGGTTGATGAGATGAAACAATGCCGCAAAACTTGCTTGTGTATATACAATAGAGTCTTTCGTGTAGCCATAGTAATGACCAACAGACCCTAGACCGAAAAGACTCATAATTAAGCCTAGCTGACTTACCGTTGAAAAGGCTAATAGCGCCTTTAAATCCGTTTGGCGAACCGCATTAAATGACCCCCAGAAAAGTGTAACAAGACCAATGACACTTACTAGCCAAAACCAAATCGCTTCTCCTCCAAAAACTGGAGAAAAACGGGCAACTAAATAAATACCTGCCTTTACCATTGTGGCTGAGTGTAAGTAAGCACTAACTGGTGTTGGCGCTTCCATGGCATCAGGTAGCCAAATATGAAATGGAAATTGTGCAGATTTTGTAAAAGCACCTAGTAAAATTAAGATTAATGCTGGAGTAAATAGGGCATGATCACGGATAACCCCTACATGAGCTACAATGTCCCGAATACTAAATGTATCAGCAGCTACATAGAGCATCAGGAAACCCGCAAGCATAGAGAGACCGCCAAATACTGTGATCATCATTGCTTTTTTAGCACCTGCACGTGATGCCTTTCTATGATGCCAAAATGCAATTAATAGGAATGATGACACACTTGTCAATTCCCAAAATGTGTATAATACCATTAGGTTATCTGAAAAAACAACGCCAAGCATAGCGCCCATGAATAGTAATAAATAGCAGTAAAAATGGTGAAGAGATTCTTTCGTTGACAAATAAAAAATAGAATATAAAATGACTAAACTACCTACACCTGTAATCAGTAAGCCAAAAATCATACTGAGCCCATCTAGGTATGTTGTAATATTTATATTAAAAGAGGGAATCCACTCATATGTATGGATAAATGTTTTACCTCCGGCAATTTGAGGAATATAGCGCGTAAGTAAAAGAAACAAGATGAATGGAACAGAAAAAACAAACCAGCCAAGATGTGTTATATGCCTTAGTCGCCTATACAGCAATGGGATAAGTGCAGCACAGACAAATGGCAAAAGTATCGCGATAAGTACTGTAACCAAATGAAAACCTCCTACTATCAAAATCATCAAGCAAATTTTTGTGGTATTGGAATGGTAAATGCTAAGATTATAGCAATTTGTTTAAGCTAACATATCAGATTTATTCTTGAAATTTTGCAAATGGAAAGTGTTGGGGTGTTAAAGTGTCTTGTCATTGGTATGTTTAGTTATTTAGTCACCTCTAACCCGATGCAAGCCTAAATAACTTGTGGAAATTCAGATAATTTATACAGTTACAACTCAATTATATCAGCATTATAAAGACACTTGACTATCTATTTAACACACTGCATAATAGTGTGGCATATGAAATCAATTTAGCATAGATGCACGTAATGCATAAATTAAATAACTTTAAATTATTGATATAAGCTTATTACTTCAAGGGTTTTCCAATATATTTTCGTTAACTTTTATACATTTTTAAGTATACAATATAAATGAGCATAATGCACTGTAACAGCATCAATTTTAGCTGTTTTAGGATATTTTTTTATAATTAACAGTGAAATTAACAAAATACCAACAGATAAGAGGTGTACATTTTTTATGAGGCATGTAAAAGGGCGTTTAGACGAAAGTATATTAGTTTGTGTTTACTATGGCTTAAATGGTGAGCGTTTGATACGTAGAGGACACAAAATGGCGACAATGCTAGATTGCCCACTCTATATTCTTTCAGTTGATTCGCAACCCCTTGATGCATTTGACGCTGAGAAATCTAGTTACATTGAGCAATGGGAAAAGTTATCAGACGAACTTGAGGTCGAAAAATTTATATTGCAAGATAATGAAAAACGCCCCATTCAGAAAGTCATTGCAGAAGTCGCGAAAAACTATGGCATTTCACAAATTATTGTAGGTCAAAGCGCACAAAGCCGTTGGGAAGAGATCACTAAAGGATCGTTCCTTAATGTACTGTTAAAAGAAGTTCCATTTGTAGATTTTCATATTGTTGCTGTTCAACGTCCTACTGATGATGATGCAAACGAGACATACGAAAAAGGTGTTCGTGCTTATTTAATCAAAGAACAGGAAAACTTTAAAGTAGCATTTACATGTCCGAAATACGTATCCATCGAAGGTATCTTCTTCAAGGAAATCGGCACAGATTTTGATAATGGTGTCTTTAAATTCACTTACAACGATAAAATGCATGAGGTTCATATTTCAGAGGGCTATGTGATTGATCAAGAGAAGCTTCCTGCGGAATTTTTATCCCCATTAAGACAATAAAAAAAACGCGCTCCTCTTTTTAAAGGATGCGTTCACACTGTTGACAAATGCCATCGGGAAGTTTACTCTCGATGGCATTTTGTCATTTCAATTTAACTCTTTGGACTGAGATTAATCACAATTTGACTGTAGTGGAAAACTTTATTTCATTGTAAAAAAACTGTAGGCAAACTCAATTTTTTGCGTTCGCTACCGTCAGGATATGTTTTTACTAAGCTGCTGAAGATGCTGGCTTATCCTTCGGTAGGAAAAAGGCAATTAACAATAATAACGGCAATAATGAGACGACCATCATTGTAAAATCAATACCTTTGTGGTCCATTAAAACACCAATAACCATGGCTCCAATGGCCCCCATACCAAAGGCAAAGCCAGTTGTTAAACCAGCCATTGTGCCAATTTTAGATGGAACTAGCTCTTGTGCGTATACCACCGTTACAGAGAAGCTAATCATGATCAATGTACCAATGATCACTAAAAATATCATAGCAGCCCATAACGGTACATAAGGCAATGCTAGGCAAAATGGCATTGGTACTACAACGGAAAGAATAATGACATTTTTTCTTCCAATACGATCCGACAAAGAGCCTCCGAAAAATGTCCCTACTACCCCAAATGCCATGAAGAGGAAAATAAGGATTTGTCCTAGACGAAGATTCACATCATAATGATCCATTAAATAAAACACATAGAAACTAGTTATATTTGTTGTATAAAATGATCGTGCAAAAATAATCGTAAATAGTAAGGTTAAAGCTACCCCTACCTGCTTCTTTGTTAGTGGTGGCAATGTCGAAACCAACACCCGTTTTTTCTTCGCTGCACGCTCTTGCTCTAATTGCTTTTTATACCATCTTGCAATCTTAGTTAATAGAATAATACCGAATGTTGCCGCTACTAATACAATCGCTGCACCTCGCTGACCGAAAATATCAAATATATAGGCGCTAATTAGTGGGGCAAGCGCTTGTCCTGAGTTTCCCCCAACTTGATAAATCGATTGAGCAAGTCCTCTTTTAGAACCTGCTGCCATAAAGGATACTCTAGAACCCTCAGGGTGAAATATTGCTGAACCGAAGCCTAAAAATAATACCGCAATAAGAATAATCCAATATTGAGTAGTAAAAGCAATTATTGTAATAGCAATAAAAGAACTTACCATACCTATTGGTAAAGCATAGGGCATTGGCTTTTTATCACTGACAAACCCTACAATAGGCTGTAATGCAGACGCAAATATATTTAAGACAAATGATATGAGACCAATTTGTGTGAAGGTAAGTCCTAGCTCACTTTTAAAAATTGGAAACATAGCTGGAATAACAGCTTGCATCGTATCATTGATAAGATGAGCAACACCTATCAAAATCATAATTGGGTAGATTGGATTTGCGACATTTATTTGATTATTCATGCTGCCACCTCGCTCTATTTAGTTTTTGTTATTGACGATTGTCGCATACTATTAACTATTTTGCACAAGCTATGTTTCGACAGCTGTAAAAGGAGTTGATGTATGCATGGAAAGCTTTATTCATGCTAACTTTTGGGAAATGATTCTTCGAACAACACTTTCATTCTTTATATTACTTATTTTGGCGCGTATTCTTGGAAAGAAGCAATTGGGCCAATTAACATTTTTCCATTATATTACTGGTATTACATTTGGATCAATTGCTGCAGAAATTGCCTCACAGGAGGAAACACCCTTTTTAGATGGAATAATATCGCTTGTCTGGTGGAGCGCCTTAACCTACTTAATGACGATTATTACGATTAAATCCAAAAAAGCTCGTGTACTTATTGATGACAAACCTACCATTGTCGTACAAAATGGACTTATTTTAGAATCTGCCTTAAGGAAAAACCGTTTGCATATGGACGAGCTGACAATGATGCTACGTGAGCAAGCCATCTTTTCTGTACAAGATATACACTATGCGTTACTTGAAACAAATGGAAAACTAAGTGTCCTGCAAAAAACTTCCGAACAAGTTGCCACAAAGCAGGATGTTAAGGCAGATGTTACCCCACCTACTTATCTGCCTACAGAGGTTATATCAGATGGTCAACTTATCAAGGAAAACATTGTTGAGCTTGAATTAACAGAGGACTGGGTAATGAAGAAGTTGAAAAAACAAAATGTACATTCCGTTGAAGATGTCTTTTTTGCACAAGTTCAAACAAATGGGTCATTATACATTAGCTTAAAAGATAAAGCGAGACATTCAAGCCCGTAAATGCTTGTCTCGTTTTTTTAATCAATTTTTACAATATCTAACGGTGTAATGATTCCTATTAATTTTTGATGTGGTTTGCCATGCTCAGTGATTAGTAATGCCTCAAAACGCCTACCCCTTTCCACACCTTGTTTAAAAATCTCTTCTGCTTGATATATCGTTATGTACCTGCTAACAAATTTGTAATTCACCCTATTTTTCTCATGCATTAAAATATCATGCAACGTAGGAATCCCTTTAGGTAAATAGTCGCCACCCATCTTAGAGGCAAGCCAATTCGTGATTCCTACAGTTGTAATAAGGCCTCTAAATTGTTTATTAAAATAAACGGGAAACTGCGTATATTTTCGTTGGTGAATAACCTTTAACACATGTTTAAGGGAATCATTCTCTTGAAAAACTAATACTCTCTTTCTGAACATTTGCCCGACAAGAGTAGGCTTAGCGAGCGTAGCATCTATGTATTCAATTCTTTCAACTACATCCGTATGTGGTTCTGCAATTACATAGTTAATAGAAGTACGATGATGGACAATTGCATTTCGCAAATCAGCGTATGACCGTAAATCATCTTCGTATTTCTTCACTAATACCTCTTTTTTCTTCGCTTGATCAATGAGTCGATAAAAGGGCGTAAAATCCTTTATACCTACAATATCTCGTAATCTATGGTCTATTCGATTAAATGCTGTCAGGAAACGATCGGAATTTTCAGTCTCCACTTTTAAGTACCTTCTTTCTTAGTAACTTTATGTATTTTCCGAGTTATTTGACAAATTTTTAGTTACACAACCATTATATTCCTAATTTATGAATATTCCAAGAACGCAGTTTTTGCTGTCATTTATTTTTACATTCTCCCTTGAAAGTTACGTTATTACGAAGAAAATGGACTATTTTTCCCAGCAAGTAAGACAAATGATGGACATAGGGTTTACAGTGAGCATGAATTAAATTTAAACATTAGGATTCAAATTAAAGGAGATAAGGAAATTCAAGCGCTTCTTAATACTACATGGGAGTGGGAGGCAAGCATAGATCAACAACTTGCTTTTCTTATAGTGGAGCAAAGGATTCTAGAGGGCTATTCGGTATTAAAGAACACTTCAGCCATTGAAAGAGAGCTTGAGGGCATATTTTAATTGTATATAATATAATAAATTTGTAATTAACTGTACTTTTAAGGAGGCGTTGTCGATGAGAAATTATTTATACTTGATTGGGCATAAAAACAAGGGGATAGCGTTTCAATAGCCCATAAACTACGTGTTTCCCCTTCAAAGGGAGAGTACCAAATTGAAGGAAATTTGTTTAAAGCCTATTGACAAAAGTAATTGGGAAGAAGCAATTAGATTATCTGTTAAAGAGGAACAACAAGCATTTATTGCATCCAACCTTTATTCTATCGCAGAAGTTCAGTTTCTAGATAATTTCTTTGCAAAAGGTATTTATCTTAATAATAAAATGATAGGATTTACTATGTTTGGAATAGACCCTGATGACAATAATTATTGGATTTATAGACTAATGATTGACGAAGAATTTCAAGGTAAAGGTATAGGCAAACAAGCTATATATCTGGTTATAGAAGAGATAAGGAAAAATAATCATGCAAACATTCCTTTTATTATGATTGGATATGATCCTAAAAATCTTACAGCAAAATTTGCCTATAAAAGAGCAGGATTTATTGAGACTGAATTATCATCTTGGGGAGAACAATTAGCTAAGTATTCCTTGTAAGCACATGAATTTACCATAATGACTAATAGTCTTTTTAAAGTAAATTTGATCAATCATTTTTCAAAATACGCTCTTTTCTATGATCTTTATCAACGTTATTAGGATCATGCTCTTTGTTGGGCTTATCCTGCTTATTAATGGTGGAATACTCTAACACAAAAGGACGGAAAAATCAGTACGTACCAGATTTTCCGTCCTATATTTTCTAAATTTTAGTCATAGCTGCATTTTTTTTCATCATGATGATTCCCAAGCAAATACAAAGAATTATCAGTGCTAATGTCATGATTAAACTCCACCAGTAATCAGACATCTCCATTGTTCCACGAACTAGTAAAGGTCCATAGTTTGCTAGCTTCCAAGGGGATATAGTCCAGAATAGGCCTACTACCATATCGACTATTTGTCCGCCAAAGATAACCGTAAAGGCACATGTAGTAGCTATAATCGTTTTAAAACTAGCGCTCATCATTAATGTGACAGCAATTACAAATATTAACCAAACATAATACGTACAAAAGCTCGCAAGCAAAGGTCCAATTTCTAATGTTCCATATAGAATACTAGTGTAATACACACTTGCTGCAAAGCCTGCTAAAATACTCACAAAACAAACTGCACTCATCACAATAAATTTACTCATAAAATAGGCTCCAAAGGAAATCGGCCTTACATATAATAAGGTAGCCATACCACTTGCACGTTCTTTACTTATGATCCCCACAAAAGAAGCCATTATCACCAATAACCCTATCGTTTGAAACTGTCCTATAGATGCCTGTAATAGGTCAACGGGCATTAATTCGGGCATCAACATTTCAAAGCCTTCTGGCACATTTCCAACAGCATTTAAAATATCCATTATATAATAATTTATTAGGGGGTCATTCATTCCCAGCAGTGCAAACACAAGAGGTATCCACAAAAATTTCCAGCTTCGCCATGCCTCTCTAAATTCCTTTTGTAGAAGTACATTGAATCCTCTCATGCTTTTTTCGCCACCTTCATGAAAATTTCTTCCAACGATGCTGTTTGTCGTTCTACCTTTCTTATTGTATAAGGACAATTACTTAAACGATGGAGCAGCTCCCTCATCGTTGGCTCCTCATTCAATATCTCAATATATACATAACAGCCTACTACATGATCAGTCGAGCTTGCAAAAAGCTTTGCCTCTTCCTCACTAGAGAACTCAACTATATAATTTTGCTCATCAAAACGTTGTCGTACCTCTCGTAATGTTCCTTGCTCTACTAGTTTTCCATTTTGTAAGAATAACAACTGATCCGTCATTTCTTCCGCATCGTTTAAAATATGCGTTGAATATAAAATGGTTGTCTCTTGTTGTAAGCCTTTTAATAAATCAAGAACCTCCCTACGACCAACAGGGTCTAATGCTGAAACAGGTTCGTCTAATAACAGTAATTTTGGCTTATGCACAATTGCCTGGGAAATACCAAGGCGTTGCCTCATCCCACCAGAAAAAGTATCTATTTTTTTATGTTGGGCATTTCCTAGCCCGACAAACTCTAATGTTTTTTGCGCTTCTAATTTAGCATTTTTTGCTGATACACCATTTAACCGAGCAGCCATCTCAGTAAATTCTAATGCGCTTAGCCAAGGATGAAACTGTGGATATTGGGGTAAAAAACCTATATTTTCACGTAAGTCCCCATTTAGCATTTTCACACTTCCAGCAGTTGGTGTTAAGAGCCCTGTTAACATGGATAATGTGGTTGTCTTACCTGCACCATTTGGCCCTATTAACGCCGTTGAAGTCTTTTCCTCTAACATAAATTGAACATCATCTACAACATTGTGCTCTGCAAATCGTTTGGTCAAACCAGTTACTTGAAGTAATGTTGTCATGCCTGCTTTCTCCCAACTATAAAGTACGCAATTGACCCTATTATATTTGTAAATAAAATAATAAATACCCATAAAATTTTAGGTCCATTTGTTGCATGTGTTTTTCGCAAATCAATAAGTGCTACGATCATTAATATTAATTGAACGACGATGAGCGGTGCTATCACTGCCCATGGAACTTTTGCTAATTCCTCCATCATACAGATCACCCCATTAGTTGTTATACATTAACTATAACAATTTTGTTCTAACATGTATAGAACAAAATTGTTGTTTTTTTCAAACTCTAAAACAGCTCTCCTAAATATTCTCGCTATTTTTCAAAGGATAATGTAGTCTCTTATTTATCTTCTATACGCGCTGTTTCTCTTAAAAACAAAAAAGATGTACCTTAATCAGTACATCTTTACCTTTATTTATAAAGTTTTTGTAGAGCCTCTTCCATTTTAGGACGAATTGTTACTTGTGGACGAGCCTTTTTGACCGCTGCCTCCGCTTCCTCTAGGGAATTAGCCAGCCCTAGCTCTATTAGCGCAGCAGTAGCTGCTACACCAGCACGACCACCGCCACTTCCACAGTGAACATACACCTTCTGTCCTGCCTCATAGGACGAAGCAATTTCCTTAGCTACATGCTGAATAGATGATGCTACCGCAATTTCTTCATCTGCAATTGGCATATGCTTGTATGAATAAGAAATGGCCCCTTGCTCTTCTGAAGTAAGTCCCTGCACACGAACATCTATTACAACATCTACAGCTTCTTGCTCAAAAGCCGTCTCTGCATCTTTTGCACCACCAAAGAAGATTTGATCCTTTACTAAAACATCATAGTTTTTTTCCATATTGGTCACACTCCATAGGATTATTTCAGTAAATGCTTAATATCCTCGTAATATGGTAAAGCCGTTAAAGCTCCTGCCTTTGTTGCTGCAAATGCTCCTAATTTATTGCCGAAGCTTGTACAGCGAACAAGCTCTTCTTTTGTTGTAGGTAAGCCATTGTAATGAACATCACGTAATACCCCTGCCATAAATGCATCCCCTGCACCAGTAGTATCCACAGGTATCACTTTTTCAGTTGGTACATGGATGACCTCTCCATTCAGCACGGCATAAGTGCCATTTTCTCCTACTGTTACTAAAATAATAGGCACTAAATAGCTACTTAATTGTTCAATTCCTTCTTCTAAACTAGTCGTTTCCGTCAGGAAGAATAACTCATCATCTGTTACTTTTAAAATATCTACATCCTCAAAAAACGACGTAATTGTTTCTCGACAAATTTCTTCACTACTCCAGCGTAATGGACGAATATTCGCATCCATCGCAATGATTGCACCTTTGTCCTTCGCCATTTCTACAGCAGCTCGAGTTGTTGCTAGAGCCGTCGGGTGGAACATGGTCCCTGAACATACCGTTAAAGCAGAAGCATGTTTAAATGCGGCTTCATTTAACTGTAGTGGCTCCACTTGTAAATCAGGTGTTTCATCCACATAATCTTTAAAAATTCGTTCACAGGCTTCTGTCAAATGCACATAAACACCGCTTACTCGCTTAGCTGGGTCAAATATGGCATAGTCCAGCTTAACACCTTCCTCTACAAGCCCATCACGCACAAACTGAGAACCCTCATCATCCCCTGTAATTGTAATTAAGGCAGAAGGCGCCCCAATTCGGCTAATACCTGCTGCAACATTCACTGTTGCACCACCCATATATTTTGTAAATGATGTATTTGTTACATCATCAGCAATATAGTCAATAAATGCATCTCCATAGACTAAAATAAAATCCTTATCTTGCTTCGTCATGATTGTCCTCCTGAAAGTCTAGTCATTATAGATTAACACGAAAATTGTCATTCTATAAAGGTTTAACTTTTGAGAGTATGTCCGAAAATTTGTGTCATCCATTAACTTTGTTATACTTGCCTATAGAAAGGTAGGGATTTTCAAGATGAGTATTACAATTCGACAAGCGCAACCACAAGATGCCCATGCCGTTGTGCCTTTAATTATTGATGCGATTGGTGATATTGCTAATCGTTTAACTGGCGAGCAATCGACAGAAGCTGTTCATCAAGAACTGACAACTCTTTTTCAGCGAGATGACAATCGACATTCTTATTTAAATACCTATGTCGCTACGGAAGATGGGCAAATATTAGGAATTCTCGTTTATTATTACGGCTCACATGCCATTGTTATGGACGCTAACCTAGTGAAATGGTTAGAGGCTAAAAATGCTCCATCCATCATCGTCGATCAAGAAGCCCACGAAGATGAAGCTTATATCGATACGGTTTGTGTAACACCAGAAGCACGAGGTAAAGGCATTGGCACATTACTTTTACAATATGCTGAAGAGCTGACAAAGCAGCGTGGCTATACAAAGTTATCCTTAAATGTAGAAATTCAAAAAGAAGATGCTCGTCGTCTTTATGAACGTTTAGGCTTTGTTATAACTGAACCATGGTCCATTATCGATGAACCATTTCATCATATGGTGAAACAGTTTTAGGAAGTGAAGATTGTATTGAAGAAAACAAATTTAATTTATCCTCTTTTGATTGTCATTGCCTCTAGTAGCTACGGAATTTTGTCGACTATTGTCAAAGTAGCGATGCAGCATGGCTTTACATCTGCTGAGGCTGTATCGAGCCAATATATTATTGGCTTTATACTCGTTTTAGTTATGTTTATGTTGACAGATAGAAAACTACCTAAGCCATCTAAAAAAGGCATATTTATATTATTATTCGCTGGTATTTTTACCGGGACCACAGGTATAGTGTACGGAGAATCTCTCAAATATTTACCCGCTTCTCTTGCGGTAGTAATGCTGTTCCAATTTACATGGATTGGTTTGTTAATTGATTGTGCTCTACATAAAAGATTACCAAGTCGACCTGAAGTAATTTCTATCATCATCTTATTTGTAGGAACGATTTTAGCTGCCGGGGTTTTAAATGTTGATTTAAGTGGAATCCCTCTCCAAGGGTGGTTATTCGGCTTTGCTGCTGCCGTTACCTTTGCCTGCTTCATTCAATTCAACTCTCGACCAGTAGAAGGTGTTACAACCACATCAAGGGTATTAATTGTTTCCTTTGTAGCCCTTATGATGATTAGTATTTTCTTAAGTCCAGAAGTGATTTGGAACGGCAAATTGTTTATGGAAGGCTTATGGAAGTTCGGATTAGCCCTCGGTTTATTCGGTATCATTTTACCTATATACTTATTCTCCATTGCCATTCCGAAAATTGGTGGTGCACTCGCGTCCATCTTAAGCGCGATCGAATTACCTGTTGCGGTTACCGTTTCCGTTATTGTCCTACATGAACCTTTAACTGCATTGCAAATTATGGGGATTGTTCTAGTAATAGTTGGTATGTTATTGCCGACAATTATTGCACAAAGGCGACAAAATGATAGCTTATTGGATGTACAAACTTAAACAGCTAGACAACTCCTTAAAAATGGAAGTATTCCTTTTTAAGGAGTTTTTTTGAATGTTACTGAAATCCCGTTGCTAATGGATTGGCACTTCGTTATGATAAAGGAAAAAGTAATTTTTTAAAAATTCTAACATTAAAGTTACCCCTTCGTATTATACTGCACTATGTAAGTACCTTACTTTAAGAAAGGGGAAGTGGATGAAAAAAACACATATTCTTAGTTTTTTCCTTGTGTTTATATTGTTTGCTTTAGCCGCATGTAGCGGGAATGATGACCAAAAAACTACAAATGATGCTGCCAATAACGATAAAACGACAGATGGCGACAAAACAGAAGTAGCGGCAACAACGCCATCCGGTAAGCTTGTTATTTACACAGGGCGTGACGAAGAAATGGTGCAAAATGTAATCGACCAGTTTAATAAAAAATATCCAGACATTGAAGTAGAGTTTCTAACAATGGGAGCCCAGCAAATTTTAGAGCGTTTACGTGGCGAAAAGGCTAATCCTCAAGCTGACTTTTGGTGGGGTGGCACACAATCAGCCCTTATCGTTGGGGCAAATGAAGACTTATTACATGCCTGGCAGCCTAGCTTTATCGACTCTCTTGATGCTACACATAAAGATGTAGAAGGCCGCTGGTTTGGAGAGATGCTGCTACCAGAGGTCATTATGATCAATAGTGATTTATTGACAAAGGAAGATGGACCACAGGATTGGGATGACCTCCTGGATTCTAAATGGAAGGATCAAATTTTAATTCGGGGCGTGCTAGCTTCAGGTACAATGCGCACCATATATTCTTCAATGATTGTACGACAAGATGCCCACTCACCTGATAAAGGCTATGAATGGCTATTAAAATTAGATGCTAATACGAAGGAATATACGCAAGATCCTAATGCTCTGTACTTAAAGCTAACACGACAAGAAGGCAGTGTCTCCTTGTGGAATCTACAAGATATTTTATTAAAAAAATACACAACTGATTATCCCTTTGATTATATTTATCCAAAAAGCGGAGCACCTATTTTGGTAGATGGTGTTGCAGTTGTCAACCATGCGAAAAATCTAGAGAATGCCAAACTATTTGTCGAATTTTTATTTGAAAAAGAGATGGTGACACAATTAGCAAATGATTATTATCAAATTCCTACACGATCTGATATCGATAAGGCCTCCATGCCTGAGTGGTATCAAGAATTAGATTTAAAAACATTCGATATAGACTGGCAGCAAATGTCTGACAAAGAGACTGAATGGATGGAATACTGGGATAACAATATTAAAGGCCGTGGTAAATAAGTATTCGGGTGAAAATCCAGCTTTTTTAGTGGATTTTCATCTACAATCTCATCCCCTATATAGCTATGAATCCTTTGTTAGAGAGGAGCTTTTTATTGAAAAGAGTCACAATCGAAAATGTCTCGAAGCAATTTGGTCAGTTGTATGGTGTGAAAGATGTAGATCTCGAAATAAAAGCTGGTGAATTCTTCACTTTTCTCGGCCCTAGCGGCTGTGGCAAGACCACTACATTAAGAATGATTGCTGGTTTTTATTATCCTACTAAAGGTAAGATTCTATTTGATGAACAAGATGTCACTCGGCTTCAGCCCAATAAACGCAATATCGGTATGGTATTTCAAAACTATGCCCTTTTCCCCCATATGACTGTTGATGAAAACATCGCATTTGGTTTACAGGTTCGTAAATTTTCTAAAGCAGAGATCCAGCACAAGGTTGATCGAATTAGAGGACAAGTAAAACTGTCAAATTACGGAAACAGAAAAATAAATGAGCTTTCTGGTGGGCAACAGCAGCGGGTAGCTTTGGCTCGAGCACTAGTCATTGAGCCAGATATTTTATTACTTGATGAACCATTATCCAATCTAGATGCAAAATTACGTGAGGAAACACGTATTGAAATCAAACGCATTCAATCTGAGCTTGGTGTCACGACGATTTATGTTACCCATGATCAAATGGAGGCCATGGCGATGTCTGACCGAATCATGGTCATGGAAAACGGCTATATCAAGCAAATTGGGACTCCTCAGGAAATATATCACCGACCTGTAGATCGCTTTGTAGCTAACTTTATTGGCGAAACCAATTTAATTGAAGGCACAATAGAAGCAATGGAAGACGAAGAACTACAGGTGAAAACAGCAAATGGACATATTTTTACTGGGCGAAAGCAACAGAGCTCTCCAGCATTAACGCATATGATTGGAGACAAAGTATTTATTTCAATTCGTCCAGAATCTATTCATTTAGGGACTGGGGATAATACATTAACAGGAAAAATAACCTTTGTTGAATTCACAGGCATTAGCGTCAATTATATTGTAGATTGTAACGCCTTTTCCCTTAAAGTAATGCTTATTAATTCTTATGACCAAATAAAAAAGATTGGCGAGGATATTACCATTACTATTTCACATGACTCGCTGTATTTTTTAGGGGAATAGGAGGAAGCCAATATGAAAAAGCAAACTGCCAATGCTTCTCAAGAAAGTATACGGACACGAATTTTTCATTCCAATTGGTTTATCTATGTATTAATATCGCCATTATTTTTAGTGTTGTTCGCCTATGTCGTCTATCCCTTCTATCAAACATTTACTCAAAGCTTTGCTGGGGATGAACGGTTCCTTCACTATAAAAAATTTTTCAATTTAGCAAGCCCAGCAAATTTAGAGGCTTTGTGGACCAGTATTTATATTTCTATTATTAGCGTCCTATGCTGCGCTATCGTTGGGGTAACTATGGCTTTTTTACTTGAACGCTATAACTTCCCTGGGAGACGAATACTTGCCATTTTAGTATTGGTCCCTATGGCACTCCCCCCCCTAGTCGGTGTGCTATCCTTTTCCTTTTTATACGGAGATAGTGGTATTTTCCCTCGAATCTTTCAGCATTTATTCGGCTTAGATCATGTACCTTTTTCATTGAAAGGCATTTGGGGAGTCATCGTTGTTCATACTTTCACCATGTATACTTATTTTTATTTAACCGCATCAGCTGCCATCAAGGGGCTAGACCCTGCTCTTGAGGAAGCTGCAACTAGTTTAGGTGCAGGGCGTATTCGCGTGTGGACAAAGGTTATTTTACCCATGCTGACCCCTTCCATTGTTGCCTCCTCCTTATTAGTGTTTATGATATCCATGGCCTCTTACACAGCACCCTTAATGTTTGGTGTGGAACGAACTATGACCATGCAAATCTACTTATCGCGCACTAATGGCAATCTTGAGATGGCCGCAACTCAGTCGATGATACTGTCATTTGTCTCTATTACATTTTTAATTATAATGCGTTGGTATCAAAATCGCAGAAATTATCAAAATCTCAGTAAAGGGATCAGTGTCCACCGCTCGGAGGTATCCTCCAAGAAAATAAAAATAGCGGCAACTATTGCCTCCTTTATCGGCACTTTGATTTTGATTTTACCAATATTAGTGCTGATATTAATATCCTTTTCTGTTGATGGGGCATGGAAGACTCAAATACTCCCTACAGACTATACAATGGATCATTACATGGCCCTTTTTACCGATGAGCGTACATGGCGACCTATTTGGAATTCTATACAGATGGGTATCGTCGCAACATTTGGCAATATTATCTTTGGTGTTGCCGCCGCTTATGCGATGGTCCGTTTAAATTTTAAAGGAAAGACATTGCTCGATATGTTAATAATGGTACCTTGGGCTTTACCAGGGACAGTTGTGGCAGTCAATTTAATCGCCGCCTTTAGCACGGAAAACATCTTTGCCTTTAATCAAGTATTAATCGGTACATTTTGGATTTTGCCATTAGCCTATTTCATCCGACATTTGCCACTTGTTTTTCGGTCAACATCTGCCTCTCTTGTACAACTGGATCCGTCAATTGAAGAGGCATCACGGGGATTAGGAGCCAATTGGTGGTATACATTTAGACGTATCGTCGTACCATTAACATTCACCGGAATATTAGCGGGGACACTATTAGCCCTAGTACAAAGCTTTGGTGAATTTGTTGCATCCATCCTTATATACAGTACATCTACTATTCCATTGTCTGTTGCTATATTTCAAAAATTGTATGCATTTAAATTTGGGACCGCCTGTGCCTATGGTGTTTTACAAATTTGCTTAATTTTAGTTGTCCTTATTATTTCTGAAAAACTATCAAAAGGCAGTGCTGGTACAGCTATTTAACTGCTAATCTATTAGGAGGCCATGATAATGTTTGAAGATTTTCGCAACAAAACGCAGCAGGAAGATGGGATGATTTTCCCTTCTAACATCTATCGGAAAATTGTGTTACAGCCAGCTTATGAAGAGGCAAAGAAAAATTTTCTAACTATTATGCTGCAAATCAATATAGCTCATTTAAAAATGTTAGAGGAACAAGGACTTGTTAAAAAAGAGGAAGCGAAACAGATTGGGGCAGCACTAAAGAAAATAGATTTAAATTATTATCGTTTAGAAGATTATAGCCCCCAATACGAAGATTTATTTTTCCGCATTGAAAATAAATTAATAGAGCTTGCTGGTGATGTTGCTGGAAATCTTCATATTGGACGAAGTCGTAATGATATGGGCATCGCCATTTATCGTATGACACTCAGACAAAAATTGCTGCTATTAATGCGAGAGTTACTAACATTGCGAGATGATTTAATCGCTGCAGCTGAAGAGCATGTAGATACTATTATGATTGGCTACACACATACGCAGCAGGCTCAGCCTACAACCTTTGCCCATTATTTAAAGGCTGTCATCGACCAGCTTGAACGAGATTTTGAGCGCATGCAGCACGTCTATAAAACTGTTAACCGTAGCAGTATGGGGGCTGCAGCCTTAACTACAACAGGGTTTAATATAAACCGAGAACGAATGCGCGATTTGTTGGCATTCGACGATATTATCGAAAATGCGTGGGATGCAGTGGCAGGGGCTGACTATATTGCTGAAGCAGCAAGTATTGTACAGCTTGCGGCACTCAACCTTGGTCGTACCTCACAAGATTTTTTATTATGGGCTACCCAGGAGTTCAATGCCTTCACACTCGCAAGTCCATATGTTCAAATAAGCTCTATTATGCCCCAAAAGCGTAACCCTGTTTCAATTGAGCATACCCGTTCATTACTATCGGCTGTTGTTGGAGATGCAAGCACTGTGTTACAGATGGTACATAATACACCGTTTGGAGATATTGTAGATACTGAGGATGATATGCAACCCTATTTATGGCGTGCCATCGACCGCTTAGTTGGGATTTATAAATTATTTGGCTCACTTGTTGTCACAATGGATGTGAACAAAAAAAAATTAAGAAATCGTGCAGAGAATAGCTTTGCTAATGTTACCGAGCTGGCTGATACATTAGTACGTTCAGAGGATATTTCCTTCCGCCAAGCACATAGCATTGTTAGTAAGTGTATTAAAGTATTACTTGCACATAGTGAGGAATCACTAGCAAGCCTTACATGGGGACTCGTTAATACGCAATCTAAATTAATTACAGGAAAAGAATTAAATATTTCAGAAGAGGACTTTTATAAAACCTTACAACCAGAATCTTTTGTTGGTGTTCGTACACTACCAGGTGGTCCAGCTCCAGCCACAATGAAAGCGGCACTTGAACAGGCAAAAATGAATACGAAAAATCTTTATGAATGGATTCAATTAAAGGAAAACTCCATTATTGAAGCGGAGAAAGAATTAACAGTCTTTCTTGAGGAATGGAGCCAATGATGAAATGGCTTCTAGTTATTGATGGCGGTGCGACAAAAACGGCATGTGCAGTCGTTCACGCAGAAACTGGTATTATGGAATATTCAGCTTCAACAAAGGGCTCCAATTATCAAGCCATTGGTATGGAAGCAGCTACAGCAATATTACAAGAGCTTTTAGCAAAGGTAGATACTTTTTTACAAAAACATGCCGGCTCTCAAATTGCTGTAGCTACCTTTGCCTTAGCTGGTATTGATTCACCAAAAGACAAGGAAATGGTTACAGCCATTATTCAAAATGCCCTATCAGCCACACAGCTTTCTATTGCTAATCTTATTATTGAAAATGACGCTGAAGCCACACTACTTGGGGTGACCGCTGGACAGGCAGGTGCATTACTTATTGCTGGAACAGGAGCTATTGCTTACGCCTATGATGGACAGCAAATGGTTCGTGCTGGTGGATGGGGACACCGAGCTGGGGATGAAGGTAGCGGTTTTTGGCTAGGGCAAGAGGTGGTAAGAGCCATCTTTAAAATGGAGGATGGTCGAGGTGAGACAACCATTTTAAAGGAGGCTGTCTTTCATTCTTTAGGTATACAAAATGTAACCGAGCTGGCTGAATGGTTATTTCATCCATCCTATACAAATGCACAGTTAGCCAAAATGGGATCATTTGTTGCTCAAGCCGTTGAACAACAGGATGCTTGTGCCATTCATATATCCCGACAGGCAGCTCAAGAATTAGCTTTTTTAGCAAAAGCCGTCTTAAAAAAAGTAGGCTATCAGAATGGACTGTTTCCTCTATATTGTAATGGAGGTGCCATCAAGCATAATCCACTTATTTTAAAAACATTTACAGATATTTTAGCATTAACCTATCCGCAGGTTTCCATTTCTCTTTGTGAGCAGCCACCAATTGCTTATTTAATTGAACGAACAAAAAGGGCCTCTGACTGTTTATAAGTCCTGCCCTTTTTTATGTCCCCATTTATAGGGCCATTTTCTTTAACTCATTCGTTGTGAAATAAAGATAGCCATCTTTCACAAATAAATCCTTTGTCTCTTCGCGGTTTAGGGGCTGTTCCCCGCTACCATCTGGACGAATCTTTGTTAAATAAGCGCCTCGGGAATAATTACTATAATAGAGCCATCCATCTGCATAAACGACGTATTGTACACGTGAATTTGTTACTCGTTTCGTCTTACCTGTCTTCATATCAAGCACATATAGCTTATTGTCATCAGAGATGTTGCTAAAATATAATTGATCGTCAACCTGTGCTGGGAAGTCTATATCATGATAGTAGCTATAAAGTGTGCTCGTTGCTTTTGGATAATCTTCAGCAATCCATGAGTGATCTTTTGCCATTGTGCGGTCATCCACTAAAAAGTATTGGTAACGAATCGCACCCTTACGATCTGGGACTGGATCATTCCAGGTCGTATCGAGGTGATACCATTGACCACCTAACTTCACTAAATTCCACGCATGTCCTTCTTGACCTACATATCCTACAATATATTTAGTCTCAATCCCAAGCTTTTGTAACATGGAGTGAGCAAGTAATGCATAGCCCTGACAAACCCCTCCCTGCTCTGCAAGAACAGTATAGGCACTATGGGGACTAGAATTCGTTTGATCGGTATAGGCCGTATTCGCCACAATGTAGTCATTAACAGCTCGTACCTTTTCTACGTCTGACATAGATTTATTACTGATTTTGGCGATGATCTCTTGGACATTCATCTCGACGTAGGCAGCTTGTTCTGGCGTCATTAAATAGCTTTGCTCCCCAAATATTGTTGCCTGGTTTCTTCCATATTCAAAACGAATTGAATGTTTACTAATATGGCCATACACATAATCATCTCGTTCGATTGCATTGTTATAGGCCTCTTCTACAATTTGTTCAATTCGTTGTGTATTCCCTTTATATTGAATTTCAAATTTCGGTGAGAAACTACTATAATACGCATACATTGCATCAGTCATTTCCTTAACGTTTGTCACAACTAACTTCGTCTCTGGCTTCTGAATTGCTTGAGCAGTAGGTGCTACCTCCATATCATGCATGTCTTCTATAGGTATGGCCGTTTCTATTGAGGCATTGTCTGAAAGTCTAGCAGTAACATCAACGATTTTGTCCTTTGTTGAAAGAAGCATTGTTTCTATTTCATCATTATTTGTCCAGTCCGCCACCTGCCGGACAACTGCTTTACCAGCCGTATAAATGGGGTCAATGAAAATAATGATTATCACAATAATAGCTAATTTCTTCCACAAACTCCTCACCTCCAACCTTCTTCTTTCATTATATACAAAAACAAGCACAAAGAACCCGTTCAAAGTCCTTTTATGCCTGTTAATAATTGTTATTGATTTAATTTAAGTTTATGCTCTTTAGCATTCATGTTATAGATTAAATAATTGTCACTAATCTTTAGATTCGTTACTGGCTGTTTAACCAATACTTCAGCCTTTAATGTTTTCAGATTTAGCTTTGTTAAATAACCGCTGTTACTATAATCACTGTAATATAGATTTTGGCCCATTCCAGTAATATACAACGCTCGTTTATCCAACACTTTTGTTTTTTTACCAGTTGCCATTTCTAGCTTATATAATTTATCGTGATCAGCCGTATTACTAAAATAGACGACATTATTTAATGGATACGCAAAATGAACATTTTGCATAAAGTTATATTTAGTGCTTGAGGCAGCAGGATAATCTGTCTGAATCCAAGAATGATCCTTCTTAAGCACTTCATCAGTCACTAAAAAGTAATCATATGATGCAGCACCAATGCGATTTGGTAGTGGATCATTCCATGTTGTATCCAAATGATACCATTTACCATCTACTTTTACCAAGTTCCAAGCATGGGCTTCATTTCCATTTACAAATCCCACCACATATTTTGTTTCAATTCCACTCTGTGATAACATTGCCTGTGCAGCTAAGGCATAACCTTGGCAAACAGCTTGTCCTTCAAATAGCAATGCATAGGCACTATGGGGGCTTGCTTTTGTTTTAGTCCCATAACTAGTATTCGATACAATATAATCATTAATGGCTTTTACTTTATCAAATTCAGTCATAGACGGTTTTATAATATTTTTCAGTACTTGACCAATCTTTTTTTGTACAGCTGCTTCTTGTGTTTGATTTGTCAGATACTTTATTTTATAGGATACGTTCCCTACAGAATCTGCCGAAATTTTAATGCTTTCCATATGTCCACTTGCATATACAGTCTGCTTTTTAGCTTGATCTAAGGCTTCCATAATCTCTTTTTTGAAATCGCTCATCGGCCCAGTATATGTAATATTTATATCTGTCTCAAAACTATTAATTTTCTTTATTAGTTCTTTTGTAAACTGCTCCCAGGTTGTTACTGTTGAATTTGCTATAACAGGATTTATTACGGAAGTAGTTTCCCTTTGCTGTGCATAAGCAGCATTAGGGCTTAACATGAGTAAAGTAGCGCCACATAATAACCATTTCTTCATAACACTATCACCTTCCCTTTACGCTATCGCTATCGTTATTATTAGCATAACAAAGAAAGTGACTACTAGGCTATGAGACAAGTTCCCCAACTAAGACCTTCAACTATAAAAATAAGATTAACCTTATAATAATAATTACCTAAAAATAGAATATAGGCGTCGATTATAACTATTAAATTGTAAAAAAATAAAACTCACTACATTCCAGTGAGTTTTACGATGATTAACGACTTTTCACTACTAAGTTAACCGCTTCCTGAATGGCCTCGTTCATCTTTTCGCCATCTCCTTCAGCATTTTGCACACATTCCAATAAATTTGTACTAACAATCACACCAACTGTTCGGTCTACAGCTGAGCGAACGGCTGATAGTTGCGTAATTACTGCCTTACAGTCTTTTTCCTCCTCCATCATCTTTAAAATACCACGTAGCTGACCTTCCATCCGTTTTACACGATTTTTAACTTGATCTGAATATTCCATAAATATGCTCCTTCTTTCTATACTCGCTACGTTCTATTGAGTAATTGTTATACTTTATCCTAGCTCTTTATTTTAATTTTAAACGCTAATTATTATTGTTTCTTGGTCGTAAATAATTCATAAGCATCCTCGTTATAATGGACCTTGCATTAATTACTTCATCATACTGAATAATGGAATTCTTTTTTATTCGTAACTGCCCAATCTCTACCTCGAAAATAGGGCATTTTCTTTTAAGTGCAGCAATTAGCATATTTGTATCATAATCATAGCGTTCACCTTCCACCTTCATTAGCCACGGCAATTCATTCATCGAAATATAACGTAAACCGGTTTGAGTATCCATTAATTTCCTGTGATATAGCAGTTCAAAAAAGAGGCTTGTTGCACGATTTCCCCAATATGAAAGAAAGGTACTATCTACTGAATGGAAGTTTCGTACGCCTAGCACAATACCCTCTGAAAAGACCTTCGTCATCGTTAAAACAAGCTTCACATCTTGTAATGTATGCTGACCATGTGCCCCTACTGTGAGTACCCCATGAAATATTCTCTTTTGCTCTCGAATATATGTAAAGGCTGTTTTTAGTGCACCACCTTTTCCAATATTGTCTCGATGCTGAAGGACTTGGCATCCTTCTATATTGTTTAGATCTTCAAAAATCTCTTTATATTTCTGATCACTTCCATCATTGACAATAATAATTTGTGTAATGGTCGTTGCTAGTAATTGATGTACATAGGTAATGAGTGATTGTTGCGGATTATATGCTGGAATAATAGCTGCAATATTTTTCATTTCTATCCTCCACCTATAGGCTGTCAGGCTCTTCATATTTATGAATTTCCCTTATATCAAATAGTATCATGTAACAGCAACAATTCAACTGATGAATCCCATGAAAACATATCAATAATATCGATATTTCTCCGATATATGAAAAAAGAGAGTACCAAGAAAGAGGGTGAGCACTATCGTCATACACTACGGAATTCTTGAAGAACAATGTCACAAGTTAAGACAGTTGTCGTACGCGGCATTAGCTAAAAATTTACAGGAAGCTAGTTTTTTCGCCATTTCAAACCCTCAAGTTTCTTTACAGAAATCTCTTCTAGTAGTAGAGGAAATTTTATATGAGGTTTATCAATTGGAAATGCATACTACGCCCAAACTAAAAAATGTTCGCATGCTGTTAAATAATCGGAGTTTTACAGCTCATATTCATCCTCGACGGATTTCCCTATTAATGAATCTCGTATATAAAATGACGAGCCATACTAGTAATGAACTTGTGGAGGCAAAGGCGGCTAAAATTGTTCTCGATTATACAAGTGATATTGTTGAATGGTTTATAAAGCGCTATGATCGTAGCTTTAATTCGAATGTCGCAGAAGAGAAAGATTTGATGTTGGATAACACCCTATATCAGCGAGACCACTCACCAGATGCTTATAAGCATGCGGCTGAATGGTTTGAAATTGCGGCACAAAATGGAGATGCAAGTGCCCAATATAATTTAGGGGCTCTTTACAACCAAGGTCGAGGGGTTAAAAAAGATTATGCGCTTGCGAAAATGTGGTATGAACGAGCCGCAGATCAAAACGATCCCAATGCACACTATAGTCTCGGCGTACTCTTTCATCTAGGACAAGGTATAGAACAAAATTATACAGAAGCCGCCCATCACTACCAAATAGCTGCAGATTTAGGGAATGCAGATGCTCAGTACAATCTTGGTGTTCTTTATAATCAAGGGCTAGGCATGTCGCAAAATTTCCTCGAGGCAGCCAAATGGTACACCTTAGCCGCAGATCAAGGAAATACCAGTGCACAAAACAATTTAGGATTTCTTTATCATAATGGTACAGGTGTAGAACAAAGTTATGTGGAGGCCAGCACTTATTTTGAAATGGCTGCCTTAGCTGGAGATGCAAGTGCTCAATATAATCTGGGCTATATGCATCTGAAAGGTCGTGGCATTCCTCAAAACTTTACAGAGGCAGCCAAATGGTTTCATATGGCCGCTTTACAAGACCATATGAATGCAGAATTTCAAATTGCCATGCTCTACAACACTGGCCAAGGAATACCTATGGATCACCTTGAGGCTTTAAAATGGTTTAAGCTAGCAGCACATAAAGGACACTTACATGCACAATTTTACCTTGGTCTTCTCTATGAAAAAGAACAGGATATGGTGTTAGCTGAGAAATGGCTACTCTTAGCTGCTGAAAAAGGACATATTAGCGCTGGCTTCGAGCTTGGGCGTCTATATGTTTATCAACTTCATCAACCAGATAAAGCTCTACCCTATCTGAAGGCTGCGGCTGAAAAGGGCTATGTGGATGCTCAATATGAGCTAGGACTTTTATTAACTGCAGGAGATGGTGTTCCGGTTAACTATCCAGAGGCAGTACAATGGTGGAGAGCGGCAACTGACCAGTCGCATATTCAGGCTGAATATCAATTAGGCCTAGTATACGAGCAAGGATTAGGGGTTTCTATAGATCTTGAAGAGGCACGCAGATGCTATCGCTTAGCTGCTATTCAGGGGCATGCTGGTGCCCAATATCAGCTTGGTAATTTATTTGATAAAGGCAAGGGTGTTACACAGGATTACACAGAAGCTGCCAAATGGATTGAGCAAGCTGCGGCACAAGAGCATATAAAGGCACAGTACCAATTAGCACAAATGCACATTCATGGGCAAGGCGTCCCAAAGGACTTTGCTAAAGCTGCCCAACTCTATAGATTAGCTGCTAATCAGGGGCACCAAAAGGCACAATTCCAACTCGGTCTGCTCTATAAAAAAGGACAAGGTGTTGCCCAAGATTATCAAGAAGCTACAAAATGGCTGAAAAAATCGCTGCAAGATATCCAATAAACATAAAAAACCTACCGCGTCACGACTAGCTTATGTAACACGGTAGGTTTTTTTAATTTTTTAAATCTTCTTGTTGTTTAATCATAAATGTTACTACAATGAACAAAGCAAAGCTAATCAATAATGTAGTTCCACCTACAATAAAGAACACTAAAGTAAATGTGCTGCCAAAATGAAATGGATTGATATTGTAAAACCACATCCCTAATGTTAAGCCAAAAACGCCAAGAATAGCTGTCCAACCATGTATATTCACTAATTTTTGTGATTTGACTTTAAAAGCTCGATAAAAAATACCCCACGCAAACATACTCAGCCAACCAACAAGTAAAATATGGGCATGTATCGGTCTATATTCGTAGCTACCTGAACCAGACATATGTGAGCCTAAATAGGTCCCGATTAAAGCAAAAATGGCTGCCAATCGAATAAGGCGTATGCTCCACTTCTGTTCCATAAGAAAACTCCCCCTTAGTTTGTTTCAACTAAGTAGCAGTTTATCGGGAGAACATGAACTTTACATGAACTCCTTATGACAAAATGGGGAGATTTATATAAACCTTTGTCCCCGCATTGACTGTACTTTCTATATGCACAGTACCTCCATGTAGCTCTACGATTTGTTTAACTATCGCTAACCCCAATCCAGTCCCTTGCTTCGTTCTAGAAGTGTCTGCTCGATAAAAACGGTCATAGACTTTTGCTAATTGAGCTGCAGTCATACCTATTCCCTTATCCTCAACAAGGATTTCAAGCGAAGCAGGTTTTTGCTGTAAATATAGATGTATTTGTCCTCCCTGGATATTGTACTTAATCGCATTTGTCAGCAAGTTGTCCCAGACATTTTGTAGAAGTCCTGCATCCCCATTAAAAATAACCTGCTCCAGTTTGTATGTGATTTGGAGCTGAGCCTCTTCCATTTGCCAGCGATATTTTCGTACGCTTTCCTTTAACTGTTCATCTAATCGGTAACGCTCACGTTTGACAATTCGTGTCGATTGGTCAAGCGATGTTAATAACAATAATTGCTTCGTTAAAGTTGATAAGCGTTTAGTTTCTAATTCGATAATGGCTGCATACTCCTGTCGTTCCCTCTCCTTCAGTAAAGGATTTTTTAGTAAGTCAACATATCCTTGAATATTTAATAAAGGGGATTGAAAATCATGCGATACATTACTTATAAACTCCTTACGCACGCGATCATTTTCCTGTAATTTTTCTGTCATTATATTAAAACTAGTAGCCAATTGGCCTAATTCATCATTACGATCAATGTCTAAAACGGTATCAAACTTTTCATGTGCAAGCTGTCGAGTCGCCGCTGTTAGCTTTGTAATGGGACGAATTAATGCCTTCGCAAATAGCAGCATAGCCAGTAAACTCAGTACTATCATCGCAAGCATTAATCCACCAAGCAATGTATGCACCTCCGAAAACAATAAGCGAATATCTGGTCTTATGAACAATGCATAGGACTTATTTTCATACGTAAATGGCACACCGATTGTATTAACCAACTCATTAGCAAAAAAGCCTGTCATAAAAGTTTCTTTTGGGAAATCTCGCATACCATGGTAGACTTCACCGTTTAGAACATGCTCTACAACCGATTCTGATAATGTCTTATCACGATATTCTCCACCAAAGAAGTTTCCTTGTTCTCCAGTTGTTACATATATTTGATAACCAATTTCGCCAAGTGTCATGAAATAACTATTTAAGTCCTCTGGCTTCGCAGTCTCAATATATTGCGCAATCCCCTGTGCAATAATAACGTTTTTTGTATCATTTTTTTCTTTTACAACTTGATGATAATAGGTATTCGTCGCTAAAAAACCAATACACAAGCTCCCAATCATCACTAGCAATGTTGTCATTACAAATTTACTGTATAAAGTTTTCATGACGTTGCCTCTAGCTTATAGCCAACGCCTCGTACCGTGATGATTTCCACAGCCGTATCAAAACGATTTAATCTCTCTCGAACCCGCTTCACATGCGTATTCAATGTTTGTTCGTCTCCATCATAATCATAGCCCCATACTTGCTCCATGATATAGCTCCTTGTAAATACTTGATTAGGTCGTGATGCCAATAAGGCCAGTAATTCAAATTCCTTTAAAGGTAGGATAAGAGTCTCTTCTCCAATAATAACCTCGAAGCTACGACGATCAATGACTAATTGGCCAACTTGGATGGTGATTTGATTTTTCTTATCCATTCTACGTAATATAGCTGCTATACGAAACAATAATTCCTTTGGCTCAAAGGGCTTCACAACATAATCATCTGAGCCAGCTAAAAAACCTCGCTCTTTATCTTCAAGCTCACCCTTTGCTGTTAATAATAAAACAGGGATATCGTAATCTTGTGTTAACGTTTCGGTTAGTGTGAATCCATCCATTCCTGGCATCATCACATCTACAACTGCTAAATCGGGTAAATTCCCGTTAAGTAATGCTAGTGCTTGCTGGGCATTTTCTGCACGTAATACTTGATAGCCTTCTCTTGTTAAATAAATATTTACTAGCTGTAAAATATGTACATCGTCATCGACAACAAGAATTCTCATCTACTTACCTCCAGTCAATATGAAAAAAACCCGCTCACTTGGAACGAATTTTTTATCATAGATCCCTATTATTTTATAACGAAAATATACAAATCAACAGTAATAAGAGAAAGGGTAATCCAATGACAATATATCCTCTTGGATTGGCAAGGTTCATCGTCCAACCTACCCCAAATCGTTTCTCTACAAAAACTGAAGGATCTTGTCGATTCATATAAATTAAACCGCCCTTCCAATAACGATCTTCATCCACATCCATGACCTGTGAATCACTATTTTTTTCGTACCGAACTCTATATTTGCGCTTTTTCACCACATAAATTAAGAGTGAACCAAGCACAACAGCTAAAAATAAAATAAATAGCGGTAGTAGCTTATAGCCTACAGTCATAGCAGGATAGATATTACTAAGTTGCAACACCGTTAATAACACTGTTATAGCATAGCTTACCAATAAAATTTGCCAACTTATATATTTTCGAGTCTTTAGCTGATCCTCCAGCGATTCCTCCTTGCGATTTACCGCAATTTTGATGGCAGAACGTTTTATTGAATCAATAATGCCCCACATCATGAATTGTATCATTAGCATAATAAGGGGCAAAGAAATGGCTGTTAAATACGTCTTGTTTCTCCACGCATCTGCTTCTCCACTTGGTCCCCAATGTACGGCTATATTAGCTGGCATTTTATCGTAATGAAGGATTGTATAAATAATTAAAAATCCTGATATCACTAAAGGCACAGCAAAGAATGACCAAGGAAGCATCTCATCACGGCTTCTTGCTGTGAGATCGACTGCACGCACTTGTTTAATATTAACGCCCCACTGCTCCTGCCTTTTTAGGACTGATATCTTTTGATGATATACCCAGTATAGCCCCATACTCACTGTAAGCATGCTCCATAAACACCCGAGTAAAAATATACCTCGAACGGATTCAGAGGTAAATAAGTTGTAGCTAATAATCATAACGATTAAAAACACAATACCTGTGCCTCCGACTATTTGAGCATAACGTTTTTTCAAATTAGCTAGAGCAGGGTGCTTAATGTTTTGATCGGGCACAGTGACACCGAAAACAATGGTATCACGTACGATAAAAGGAACGATCATTTGTAAAACTAATGTCATGATGTATATAGATATAAAAACACCAAGTAGCATTTGCTACACTCCCTCTGCTGGAATATGCAAGTCTGCGAACACCTTTTTCATCATGTGCTCAATTTGTTCTACTGTTGCGCCGAGCACCATACCTTCTGCCACAACAGGCTTTAAATTCTTTTCAATTTGTCGTAGCTGCTCAGGCGTCAAAGCCCTCTCCTCCGTTGAACGTATAATGGCCCCCGATTTCGCTCGTATAACTATTATTCCTTTAGCCTCTAATTCATGATAGCTTTTATTAACAGTATGCATATTAACACCTAAGTCAGCAGCTAAACTCCGAACAGATGGTAAGGTCTCCCCTTGCTTCATATCACCTCTTGCTATCCCTTCAATGATTTGACGTGTCACTTGTTCATAGATGGGAACTTCCGATTGCGTCTCTATTTGAATAAACATGTTTATCAGCTCCATATTTGTTATATGCTTAGTATAACAAATATTTATTAAATGTACATGAAGTACAAATTATTTATAGTGAGCGCTTAATCGTCTCGATAAAATTTTGCACCAGTAAATTTTGCTTTTCATTCTTCCTCGTACAAATGGAAATTTTATGTTTAACCGGATGTATATCTTTAATAATAACTCTTGCCAATTGACCACTCTCCACATATTCCCTAACTGCAAGAGAGGAAATAAAGTTCGCACCATATCCTGCTATAACGGAACGTATTGTTTCATTAATCCCATTAAATTGTAATGCAATTTTAGGGGGCTCTACTTGGTACGTTTGACATAAGGAAAAAAGATGCTCCCTCATCGAACTCCCTTTCTCTCTCATAATAAATGGCTCCTGAAACATTTCAATTAATGTAATGGTTTGATGAGCATACCTATGATGGGGCGACACTACAAACCATAATTCATCTTCGTATATCTCCTCCCACCATATTTCTTTAGGCCTCTCAGAAATTCCTCCACCATATATGGCAATGTCAGCTTTATAGTGTATAAGCTGCTCGAAGGCATCCTTGGTATTCGTTGTTGTAATCATTAAATTTACATGTTCATTCATAGCCTTAAATGCAGCCGCCCATTTGGGAATTAAAAAATTAGCTGGTAGGTAAGTAGCTACTATATGTAAATCCCCCGCTTTTGCTAGGCGGTAATCTTCTACAAATGATTTTATATGCTGTTCGAGGGCCATAAAATGTTGAGCTTTCTCTGCTAGAGCTTTGCCAAACTCCGTAAGTACGACCCCTCGCCCCTGCTGCTTAAAAAGTTGTACACCTATTTCATGCTCAAATCGTTTAATTTGGCTCGAAACAGCAGGCTGGCTAATACATAATAATTCAGCCGCTTTTGTGAAACTACCAGTAGTAGCAACATGATAAAACAATTTTAAGCCATGAATATTCATCATTTAACCCCTTTCCATAACATTTAGTTATATATAAATAATTATAATATATTTTTTTTATGATTCACTTTATCATACACTCTATATGCAAGCTTGCACTTTTAAACGATATAGAAATGAGGGCTCAATGATGACAGAGTTGAATAGTTGGCATAATGTAGATAATTATTTTACCAATAAGCTACTACCAGAAAACAGCTGTCTTAATGCTGCACTACTAGCTAATAAAGCTGCCGGTATACCTGAAATTGATGTATCCCCCACTCAAGGGAGATTTTTGTATTTACTCACAAAATTGAAAGGAGCCGTTAATGTATTAGAGATTGGCACACTTGGTGGCTATAGCAGTATCTGCTTAGCACAAGCTCTCTCAAAAGAAGGGAAAGTGGTGACTTTAGAAATAAATGAAGACTATGCCTCTGTTGCTCGGCAAAATATTCGACATGCAGGCTTAGAGGAAAAGGTTGAAATTATCGTTGGTCATGCATTGGATACGTTGCCAGATTTGAAAAAAAGAGGGCAATTTTTTGATGTTATTTTTATTGATGCAGATAAGCCCAATAATCCTGAGTATTTGAAGTGGGCATTAAAGCTAGCGAATTCAGGTGCTATTATTATTGCAGACAATGTAGTGCGGAATGGAGCTGTCACAGATATAAATAGTGAGGATGAACGTGTTAGAGGCGTACAGCAATTTATAGATCTGCTAAAATTGGAGCCCCGTATTGAAGCAACAGCTATACAAACGGTTGGCGTCAAGGGCTATGATGGCTTTGTCCTAGCCATAGTCGACTGATATAAGCAAAATCCGCGTAGCTTGAAAAACAGTTACGCGGATTAATTAAAAAAGATGTCTTTTAAGCTCCCCATCTAAGCTTGTAAGACATCTTTTTCCTATAAATTACTTTTATAAGTAGACCCCTTTAATACAATAGTGCTCATCTCTTTAGTAACGGGGGAACAGACCCCGTCACATTTTATTAATAGGAAAGCTGAATGTGCTTTAGTAGATTTACATTTACGCTAATTTTTCATAGCCTGGAAGTGTCAAGAATTCCGCGAATTCATCTTGCGCAATTAAAGATTTAAACAGTTCAGCAGCTTCGTCAAAGCGACCGCAGTTATAGGCTTGTTCCCCAACAGCCTCTTTAATTTTCGTAAGCTCTTCTTCCAGAATTTCAAGGACAAACGCTAAAGTAATACCGCGTCCATCATCTAAAATACCTTTGGGATGTCGAATCCATTGCCACACTTGTGTACGAGAAATTTCTGCTGTTGCAGCATCCTCCATTAAATTGTTAATGGGTGCAGCACCATTACCACGAAGCCATGAAGCAATATATTGTACACCAACACTACAGTTAACACGAAGCCCTTCAAGGGTAATCGTGCCCTCTGGTACAGCTACTAAATCTTCCGCAGTAACGTGTACATCCTCTCGCTTTTTATGAATTTGGTTAGGTGTCGGCATAATGGCATCAAATTGCTCCATTGCTGTTGCCACCATACCTGGATGTGCTACCCAAGTACCATCATGACCTTCTGTTGCTTCACGTCGCTTATCTTCAGCAACCTTTGCAAATGCCACTGCATTCGCCTCATCATCATTTTTAACCGGAATTTGTGCAGCCATTCCACCCATTGCTGGTGCATTACGCTTATGACAAGTTTGAATACATAAAGATGTATAAGCCTTCATGAATGGAACGGTCATTGTAACTTGACCTCGGTCTGGTAAAATGACATCAGCTTGATTACGAAGGCGTTTAATGTAACTGAAAATATAGTCCCAACGTCCACAATTCAGGCCAGCCGAATGTTCACGTAGCTCATATAAAATCTCATCCATTTCAAATGCCGCTAATATAGTTTCGATTAATACAGTTGCTTTTATAGTACCTTGTGGAATGCCAATATAATCTTGCGCAAATACAAAGACATCGTTCCATAGTCGAGCTTCTAAATGGCTTTCAAGCTTCGGTAGATAGAAATAAGGTCCTGTACCTTTTGCCAGTGCATTTTTAGCATTATGGAATAGATACAAACCAAAGTCGAAGAAACTTCCGGAAATCGGTTCACCTTGAACAAGTACGTGCTTTTCAAGCAGATGTAAGCCTCGAGGACGAACTAGTAACACGGCTGTTTCAGCATTTAGCTTATACGTTTTACCATTGGATGCTTGTGTAAATTCAATCGTCTTATTAATAGCATCACGCATATTAATTTGACCACCAATCATATTTTCCCATGTTGGAGAAGAAGCATCCTCAAAGCAAGCCATAAACATCTTTGCTCCAGAGTTTAAAGCATTAATAACCATTTTACGGTCAACCGGCCCTGTAATTTCAACACGCCGATCCTGCAAATCTTGTGGAAGAGGTGCAATTGACCAATCTCCTTCACGAATATGCTTTGTTTCAGGTAAGAAATCTAGTTTCTCTCCCGCATCTAGACGCTTTTGGCGTTTCTGCCGAGCATTCAATAACTCTTTACGGCGAGCATCAAATTTCTCGTGCAGGGCAAGAACAAACTCAAGAGCTTCAGGTGTTAAAATTTCATTTGTTTGCTCATTTTGTTCTCCAACAATTTTAAGCTTACCTGTCGTTGCTTGTTTCATTAGTTGTTTACCCACCTTTGCGATTTTAGTTTTGTCTTCCTCCGCTTTAGGAGGAGCGGAGGAGACGACTCTATGATTATGAATTTAGGAAGACACGCATTTTTTATACGAACTGTTCAGTTTCTGTCGATCCAGCCATTGCCGTTGTTGAAGATGTACCACCTGAAATAACTTGAGAAATTTCATCAAAGTATCCAGTACCTACCTCGCGTTGATGGCGTGTCGCTGTATAGCCTTTAGATTCGGAAGCAAACTCAGCTTGCTGTAGCTTAGAATATGCAGCCATACCATTATCTTTATAATCATGTGCCAACTCAAACATAGAGTGGTTTAATGCATGGAATCCTGCTAAAGTAACAAACTGGAATTTATAACCTAGCTTACCAAGCTCACGCTGATACTCTGCAATTTCCTCTTCTGAAAGATTTGCTTTCCAGTTAAATGAAGGTGAGCAGTTGTATGCAAGCATTTTACCTGGGAATTCCGCATGAATAGCTTCTGCAAATTCACGAGCTTCCTCAAGTGATGGTTTAGAAGTTTCACACCAAATTAAATCAGCGTATGGTGCGTAAGCTAAGCCACGAGCAATTGCTTGTTTGATGCCTGCCTTTGTACGGAAAAAACCTTCAGGAGTACGTTCACCAGTAATAAACTCTGCATCACGTGGGTCGATATCTGAAGTAACCATATCTGCAGCATCAGCATCTGTACGAGCGATTAGAATTGTATCAACACCCATAACGTCAGCTGCTAATCTCGCAGCTACTAAATTACGTACAGCGTTTTGTGTTGGAAGTAAAACTTTACCGCCTAGATGACCACATTTCTTCTCTGAAGCTAACTGATCTTCAAGGTGAACACCAGCTGCCCCTGCTTCCACCATGCCTTTAACAAGCTCAAATACATTAAGAGGTCCTCCGAAACCTGCCTCTGCATCTGCTACAATTGGAGCAAACCAGTCAAATTGATCGACACGTCCTTCAGCATGATCAATTTGATCTGCTCGTTGAAGTGCTTGATTTATTCGTTTAACTACTGCTGGTACAGAATTGGCTGGGTATAGTGATTGATCTGGATACATTTGACCCGAAAGGTTTGCATCCGCAGCTACTTGCCAGCCCGATAGATAGATAGCTTTGAGTCCAGCTTTAACTTGCTGTACTGCCTGATTACCTGTTAATGCACCCAGTGCATTAATAAACGGTTCCTCATGTAATGAATTCCATAGTCGAGTGGCACCTTTTCTTGCCAAAGTTTGTTCAATTACTACAGTACCTTGTAGTTTAACAACCTCTTCAGCCGAATATGTGCGTTCAATACCAGCCCAGCGAGGGTTTTCAGCCCATTGTTTTTCTAAAGTTTGGATTCTTTCTTGACGAGTTGACATATTGAAATTCCACCTTCCCCTTTGTGTACAATATACTCTGTTAAAAAACTTTTAAATAACTGTTCCATAACAGGTTTATTTGTTGTAAATTAATATATAACAGAGTGTTTGAATTTTCATTATTTTTTGATAAAAGGCCAAATTTCCATGATAAAGCTATTCTTTTCCGCGACGAAATTTGGATGATTATTTACAAACAAGGGGGAAATTAACAATGAGCAATGAGTTAAATTCTTGCACAAAAGATATTTTAGAACAATATATTACAATGTTAAGAGACTGGATTCCTACTGATTCATCCGTTGCAATTGCTGTCGATAATTCTTATATCTTTATTCATCCTAGGCATCATAGTGTCCATTTAGAGGTGGGTCAACAAGTGTTACCTGGAAGTATTGCTGATCAAGTCTTGCGCACACAGAAAAAAACAGAAACAATTTTAGATAATTTGTCATGCGATACACCCTTTTACGGTATCGGCTATCCGATACTCATTCAGGATGAACCAGCTGCTCTAGTAGTTATACTGCCATCTACTTTCACTACTAAAAAGACAGAAGCATTTGAGTTTATAACAGGAAAACAAGATGAAGAATGGAATCCTGTAGCCATTAATAAAGTATCTCATATTGAAAGTCTTCAAAAAAAGACATGGTTTTATGTAGAGCGTGAACAATTTAAAACAAACATCACCCTTAAAGAACTTCAAATAAGATTGCCCTCATACTTTATTCGTATTCATAGATCCTATATCGTAAATATTTATTTTATAAAAAAAATGGCGCGTGATTTGACATCGAACTTTATTATTACATTAATGGATGGTAGTGAGTTACCAGTGAGTCAATCGTATATTAATAACCTGAGAAGTGCGCTTGAGTTTTAAATATATTAGCTGTCTTACTCAAGAGACAGCTTTAATTTTTTTGTTGAAAACGAAAAAAGACCAGAGAAAAGATTCTCTGGTCTTTCTAGTGCCTAGCGACGTCCTACTCTCACAGGGGGAAGCCCCCAACTACCATCGGCGCTAAAGAGCTTAACTTCCGTGTTCGGTATGGGAACGGGTGTGACCTCTTTGCCATCATCACTAGACTATGTTCGGCTTTCAATATACATCGCATTTCTTCGTCAGCTTCTGTCGTTCAGTCAGTCACGTACTTGAGTACGCTCCTTCCCTCTCTCCATTGCTTCCTCGAACTACTCGTATCTTGAAACCCTTTATAAAAGAAATTATTCTTTCAAAACTGGATAAACGGTTCATTGAATGCTTCAAACTTTTTGGTTAAGTCCTCGATCGATTAGTATTCGTCAGCTCCATGTGTCACCACACTTCCACCTCGAACCTATCTACCTCATCGTCTTTGAGGGATCTTACTTACTTGCGTAATGGGAAATCTCATCTTGAGGGGGGCTTCATGCTTAGATGCTTTCAGCACTTATCCCGTCCACACATAGCTACCCAGCGATGCCTTTGGCAAGACAACTGGTACACCAGCGGTGTGTCCATCCCGGTCCTCTCGTACTAAGGACAGCTCCTCTCAAATTTCCTACGCCCACGACGGATAGGGACCGAACTGTCTCACGACGTTCTGAACCCAGCTCGCGTACCGCTTTAATGGGCGAACAGCCCAACCCTTGGGACCGACTACAGCCCCAGGATGCGATGAGCCGACATCGAGGTGCCAAACCTCCCCGTCGATGTGGACTCTTGGGGGAGATAAGCCTGTTATCCCCGGGGTAGCTTTTATCCGTTGAGCGATGGCCCTTCCATGCGGAACCACCGGATCACTAAGCCCGTCTTTCGACCCTGCTCGACTTGTAGGTCTCGCAGTCAAGCTCCCTTGTGCCTTTACACTCTACGAATGATTTCCAACCATTCTGAGGGAACCTTTGGGCGCCTCCGTTACCTTTTAGGAGGCGACCGCCCCAGTCAAACTGTCCGCCTGACACTGTCTCCTGCCCCGCTAAGGGGCATGGGTTAGAATTTCAATACAACCAGGGTAGTATCCCACCGACGCCTCCTTCGAAGCTGGCGCTCCGAGATCTCTGGCTCCTACCTATCCTGTACAAGTTGTACCAAAATTCAATATCAGGCTACAGTAAAGCTCCACGGGGTCTTTCCGTCCTGTCGCGGGTAACCTGCATCTTCACAGGTACTATAATTTCACCGAGTCTCTCGTTGAGACAGTGCCCAGATCGTTACGCCTTTCGTGCGGGTCGGAACTTACCCGACAAGGAATTTCGCTACCTTAGGACCGTTATAGTTACGGCCGCCGTTTACTGGGGCTTCAATTCGCAGCTTCGCTTGCGCTAACCACTCCTCTTAACCTTCCAGCACCGGGCAGGCGTCAGCCCCTATACGTCACCTTACGGTTTTGCAGAGACCTGTGTTTTTGCTAAACAGTCGCCTGGGCCTATTCACTGCGGCTCTCATGCGCTTGCACGCTCAAGAGCACCCCTTCTCCCGAAGTTACGGGGTCATTTTGCCGAGTTCCTTAACGAGAGTTCTCTCGCACACCTTAGGATTCTCTCCTCGACTACCTGTGTCGGTTTGCGGTACGGGCACCTCTCACCTCGATAGAGGCTTTTCTTGGCAGTGTGAAATCAGGAACTTCGTCCATACGGACTCGCCATCACAGCTCAACGTTACAGTGTGCGGATTTGCCTACACACACGCCTTACTGCTTGGACGCGCATAACCAACAGCGCGCTTACCCTATCCTACTGCGTCCCCCCATTTCTCAAACGGTGAGGAGGTGGTACAGGAATATCAACCTGTTGTCCATCGCCTACGCCTATCGGCCTCGGCTTAGGTCCCGACTAACCCTGAGCGGACGAGCCTTCCTCAGGAAACCTTAGTCATACGGTGGACGGGATTCTCACCCGTCTTTCGCTACTCATACCGGCATTCTCACTTCTAAGCGCTCCACCAGTCCTTCCGGTCTGACTTCAACGCACTTAGAACGCTCTCCTACCACTGACATCGTAGATGTCAATCCACAGCTTCGGTGAATCGTTTAGCCCCGATACATTTTCGGCGCAGCGTCACTCGACCAGTGAGCTATTACGCACTCTTTAAATGATGGCTGCTTCTAAGCCAACATCCTGGTTGTCTGTGCAACGCCACATCCTTTTCCACTTAACGATTACTTTGGGACCTTAGCTGGTGGTCTGGGCTGTTTCCCTTTTGACTACGGATCTTATCACTCGCAGTCTGACTCCCGTGTATAAATATCTGGCATTCGGAGTTTGTCTGAATTCGGTAAACCGGGATGGCCCCCTAGTCCAAACAGTGCTCTACCTCCAGTATTCTCATCACGAGGCTAGCCCTAAAGCTATTTCGGAGAGAACCAGCTATCTCCAAGTTCGATTGGAATTTCTCCGCTACCCACACCTCATCCCCGCACTTTTCAACGTGCGTGGGTTCGGGCCTCCAGTAAGTGTTACCTTACCTTCACCCTGGACATGGGTAGATCACCTGGTTTCGGGTCTACGACCACGTACTATTTCGCCCTATTCAGACTCGCTTTCGCTGCGGCTCCGCCTTCTAAAGCTTAACCTCGCACGTAATCGTAACTCGCCGGTTCATTCTACAAAAGGCACGCTATCACCCATTAACGGGCTCTAACTACTTGTAGGCACACGGTTTCAGGATCTCTTTCACTCCCCTTCCGGGGTGCTTTTCACCTTTCCCTCACGGTACTGGTTCACTATCGGTCACTAGGTAGTATTTAGCCTTGGGAGATGGTCCTCCCGGATTCCGACGGAATTTCACGTGTTCCGCCGTACTCAGGATCCACTCAGGAGAGAACGAACTTTCGACTACAGGGCTTTTACCTGCTCTGGCGGACCTTTCCAAGTCGCTTCATCTAACTCGCTCTTTTGTAACTCCGTATTGAGTGTCCTACAACCCCAAGAGGCAAGCCTCTTGGTTTGGGCTCTTCCCGTTTCGCTCGCCGCTACTCAGGGAATCGATTTTTCTTTCTCTTCCTCCAGGTACTTAGATGTTTCAGTTCCCTGGGTCTGCCTTCAAGACGCTATGTATTCACGTCAAGATACTACGCGATTAAACGTAGTGGGTTCCCCCATTCGGAAATCTCCGGATCAAAGCTCACTTACAGCTCCCCGAAGCATATCGGTGTTAGTGCCGTCCTTCTTCGGCTCCTAGTGCCAAGGCATTCGCCGTGCGCCCTTAATAACTTAACCTATCAGCTTTCCATACACTTCACATTTCGTTGTCAGCCTCACTCGTTCAATCAGTCACGTACTGAAGTACGCTCCTTTATTTACTCGATTGCTGCCTAGAACTGCTCGTGTCTGAAAACCTTATCATGTTATTAAGCCTATAAAAAAAACTTAAAAAATAAATGTGTTTGTTACAATTTCAATGTCGTTTTATCCAGTTTTCAAAGAACAAGTTTGGTGGAGCCTAGCGGGATCGAACCGCTGACCTCCTGCGTGCAAGGCAGGCGCTCTCCCAGCTGAGCTAAGGCCCCAAGAGGTATATATGGTGGGCCTAAATGGACTCGAACCATCGACCTCACGCTTATCAGGCGTGCGCTCTAACCAGCTGAGCTATAGGCCCTCTTGGAAGTTTTATATGATTAATAAACCTTCAAAACTGAACGCAAAACGTAATCTTACAAACCCAAGGTTTGTATTCCGAAAATATCCTTAGAAAGGAGGTGATCCAGCCGCACCTTCCGATACGGCTACCTTGTTACGACTTCACCCCAATCATCTATCCCACCTTCGGCGGCTGGCTCCAAAAGGTTACCTCACCGACTTCGGGTGTTACAAACTCTCGTGGTGTGACGGGCGGTGTGTACAAGGCCCGGGAACGTATTCACCGCGGCATGCTGATCCGCGATTACTAGCGATTCCGGCTTCATGTAGGCGAGTTGCAGCCTACAATCCGAACTGAGAACGACTTTATCGGATTAGCTCCCTCTCGCGAGTTGGCAACCGTTTGTATCGTCCATTGTAGCACGTGTGTAGCCCAGGTCATAAGGGGCATGATGATTTGACGTCATCCCCACCTTCCTCCGGTTTGTCACCGGCAGTCACCTTAGAGTGCCCAACTAAATGATGGCAACTAAGATCAAGGGTTGCGCTCGTTGCGGGACTTAACCCAACATCTCACGACACGAGCTGACGACAACCATGCACCACCTGTCACCGTTGCCCCCGAAGGGGAAACCATATCTCTACAGTGGTCAACGGGATGTCAAGACCTGGTAAGGTTCTTCGCGTTGCTTCGAATTAAACCACATGCTCCACCGCTTGTGCGGGCCCCCGTCAATTCCTTTGAGTTTCAGTCTTGCGACCGTACTCCCCAGGCGGAGTGCTTAATGCGTTAGCTGCAGCACTAAGGGGCGGAAACCCCCTAACACTTAGCACTCATCGTTTACGGCGTGGACTACCAGGGTATCTAATCCTGTTTGCTCCCCACGCTTTCGCGCCTCAGTGTCAGTTACAGACCAGATAGTCGCCTTCGCCACTGGTGTTCCTCCAAATCTCTACGCATTTCACCGCTACACTTGGAATTCCACTATCCTCTTCTGCACTCAAGTCTCCCAGTTTCCAATGACCCTCCACGGTTGAGCCGTGGGCTTTCACATCAGACTTAAGAAACCACCTGCGCGCGCTTTACGCCCAATAATTCCGGACAACGCTTGCCACCTACGTATTACCGCGGCTGCTGGCACGTAGTTAGCCGTGGCTTTCTAATAAGGTACCGTCAAGGTACAGCCAGTTACTACTGTACTTGTTCTTCCCTTACAACAGAGTTTTACGAACCGAAATCCTTCTTCACTCACGCGGCGTTGCTCCATCAGGCTTTCGCCCATTGTGGAAGATTCCCTACTGCTGCCTCCCGTAGGAGTCTGGGCCGTGTCTCAGTCCCAGTGTGGCCGATCACCCTCTCAGGTCGGCTACGCATCGTCGCCTTGGTGAGCCGTTACCTCACCAACTAGCTAATGCGCCGCGGGCCCATCCTATAGCGACAGCCGAAACCGTCTTTCAATATTTCACCATGAGGTGAAACAGATTATTCGGTATTAGCCCCGGTTTCCCGGAGTTATCCCAAACTATAAGGTAGGTTGCCCACGTGTTACTCACCCGTCCGCCGCTAACGTCAAAGGAGCAAGCTCCTTCTCTGTTCGCTCGACTTGCATGTATTAGGCACGCCGCCAGCGTTCGTCCTGAGCCAGGATCAAACTCTCCATAAAAGAAATTTGATTAGCTCAAATTGTTTTGCTGGCATCAATTTTGATGTCCAAAATTTTGTTTCGTTCACTAGCTAGGCTAGCTACTTAAAACTTTATTGATTACGTTTTGCTTGTTCAGTTTTCAAGGTTCATTTAGTTAAATAAGTTGAATGGTGGAGCCTAGCGGGATCGAACCGCTGACCTCCTGCGTGCAAGGCAGGCGCTCTCCCAGCTGAGCTAAGGCCCCATATTTTTGGAAATGGTCGGGAAGACAGGATTCGAACCTGCGACCCCTTGGTCCCAAACCAAGTGCTCTACCAAGCTGAGCTACTTCCCGTTCGTTTTATGGCGCGCCCGACAGGAGTCGAACCCATAACCTTCTGATCCGTAGTCAGACGCTCTATCCAATTGAGCTACGGGCGCATAAAATGGTGCCGAGGACCGGAATCGAACCGGTACGGTAGTCACCTACCGCAGGATTTTAAGTCCTGTGCGTCTGCCAGTTCCGCCACCCCGGCACATTTGGAGCGGAAGACGAGGTTCGAACTCGCGACCCCCACCTTGGCAAGGTGGTGTTCTACCACTGAACTACTTCCGCATGTGCATAAGTTTTTTTATCTGGCATATTTTAAAAATGGTGCGGGTGAAGGGAGTCGAACCCCCACGCCTTGCGGCGCTAGATCCTAAGTCTAGTGCGTCTGCCAATTCCGCCACACCCGCTTAATATGGTTGGTACTTATAAATGGTGAGCCATGAAGGACTCGAACCTTCGACCCTCTGATTAAAAGTCAGATGCTCTACCAACTGAGCTAATGGCTCGTCTAAAATGGTGCCGGCTATAGGAATCGAACCCACGACCTACTGATTACAAGTCAGTTGCTCTACCTGCTGAGCTAAACCGGCAAATGGTGGAGGATGACGGGCTCGAACCGCCGACCCTCTGCTTGTAAGGCAGATGCTCTCCCAGCTGAGCTAATCCTCCTGGGTATTATGCCTAGCGACGTCCTACTCTCACAGGGGGAAGCCCCCAACTACCATCGGCGCTAAAGAGCTTAACTTCCGTGTTCGGTATGGGAACGGGTGTGACCTCTTTGCCATCATCACTAGACTTATTCAAAAGACAAGATTTATTATAACATATGTAGTTATAAAATGCAAGTTTTTTTAAAAACTTTCTTATTCTTTCAAAACTGGATAAACGGTTCATTGAATGCTTCAAACTTTTTTGGTTAAGTCCTCGATCGATTAGTATTCGTCAGCTCCATGTGTCACCACACTTCCACCTCGAACCTATCTACCTCATCGTCTTTGAGGGATCTTACTTACTTGCGTAATGGGAAATCTCATCTTGAGGGGGGCTTCATGCTTAGATGCTTTCAGCACTTATCCCGTCCACACATAGCTACCCAGCGATGCCTTTGGCAAGACAACTGGTACACCAGCGGTGTGTCCATCCCGGTCCTCTCGTACTAAGGACAGCTCCTCTCAAATTTCCTACGCCCACGACGGATAGGGACCGAACTGTCTCACGACGTTCTGAACCCAGCTCGCGTACCGCTTTAATGGGCGAACAGCCCAACCCTTGGGACCGACTACAGCCCCAGGATGCGATGAGCCGACATCGAGGTGCCAAACCTCCCCGTCGATGTGGACTCTTGGGGGAGATAAGCCTGTTATCCCCGGGGTAGCTTTTATCCGTTGAGCGATGGCCCTTCCATGCGGAACCACCGGATCACTAAGCCCGTCTTTCGACCCTGCTCGACTTGTAGGTCTCGCAGTCAAGCTCCCTTGTGCCTTTACACTCTACGAATGATTTCCAACCATTCTGAGGGAACCTTTGGGCGCCTCCGTTACCTTTTAGGAGGCGACCGCCCCAGTCAAACTGTCCGCCTGACACTGTCTCCTGCCCCGCTAAGGGGCATGGGTTAGAATTTCAATACAACCAGGGTAGTATCCCACCGACGCCTCCTTCGAAGCTGGCGCTCCGAGATCTCTGGCTCCTACCTATCCTGTACAAGTTGTACCAAAATTCAATATCAGGCTACAGTAAAGCTCCACGGGGTCTTTCCGTCCTGTCGCGGGTAACCTGCATCTTCACAGGTACTATAATTTCACCGAGTCTCTCGTTGAGACAGTGCCCAGATCGTTACGCCTTTCGTGCGGGTCGGAACTTACCCGACAAGGAATTTCGCTACCTTAGGACCGTTATAGTTACGGCCGCCGTTTACTGGGGCTTCAATTCGCAGCTTCGCTTGCGCTAACCACTCCTCTTAACCTTCCAGCACCGGGCAGGCGTCAGCCCCTATACGTCACCTTACGGTTTTGCAGAGACCTGTGTTTTTGCTAAACAGTCGCCTGGGCCTATTCACTGCGGCTCTCATGCGCTTGCACGCTCAAGAGCACCCCTTCTCCCGAAGTTACGGGGTCATTTTGCCGAGTTCCTTAACGAGAGTTCTCTCGCACACCTTAGGATTCTCTCCTCGACTACCTGTGTCGGTTTGCGGTACGGGCACCTCTCACCTCGATAGAGGCTTTTCTTGGCAGTGTGAAATCAGGAACTTCGTCCATACGGACTCGCCATCACAGCTCAACGTTACAGTGTGCGGATTTGCCTACACACACGCCTTACTGCTTGGACGCGCATAACCAACAGCGCGCTTACCCTATCCTACTGCGTCCCCCCATTTCTCAAACGGTGAGGAGGTGGTACAGGAATATCAACCTGTTGTCCATCGCCTACGCCTATCGGCCTCGGCTTAGGTCCCGACTAACCCTGAGCGGACGAGCCTTCCTCAGGAAACCTTAGTCATACGGTGGACGGGATTCTCACCCGTCTTTCGCTACTCATACCGGCATTCTCACTTCTAAGCGCTCCACCAGTCCTTCCGGTCTGACTTCAACGCACTTAGAACGCTCTCCTACCACTGACATCGTAGATGTCAATCCACAGCTTCGGTGAATCGTTTAGCCCCGATACATTTTCGGCGCAGCGTCACTCGACCAGTGAGCTATTACGCACTCTTTAAATGATGGCTGCTTCTAAGCCAACATCCTGGTTGTCTGTGCAACGCCACATCCTTTTCCACTTAACGATTACTTTGGGACCTTAGCTGGTGGTCTGGGCTGTTTCCCTTTTGACTACGGATCTTATCACTCGCAGTCTGACTCCCGTGTATAAATATCTGGCATTCGGAGTTTGTCTGAATTCGGTAAACCGGGATGGCCCCCTAGTCCAAACAGTGCTCTACCTCCAGTATTCTCATCACGAGGCTAGCCCTAAAGCTATTTCGGAGAGAACCAGCTATCTCCAAGTTCGATTGGAATTTCTCCGCTACCCACACCTCATCCCCGCACTTTTCAACGTGCGTGGGTTCGGGCCTCCAGTAAGTGTTACCTTACCTTCACCCTGGACATGGGTAGATCACCTGGTTTCGGGTCTACGACCACGTACTATTTCGCCCTATTCAGACTCGCTTTCGCTGCGGCTCCGCCTTCTAAAGCTTAACCTCGCACGTAATCGTAACTCGCCGGTTCATTCTACAAAAGGCACGCTATCACCCATTAACGGGCTCTAACTACTTGTAGGCACACGGTTTCAGGATCTCTTTCACTCCCCTTCCGGGGTGCTTTTCACCTTTCCCTCACGGTACTGGTTCACTATCGGTCACTAGGTAGTATTTAGCCTTGGGAGATGGTCCTCCCGGATTCCGACGGAATTTCACGTGTTCCGCCGTACTCAGGATCCACTCAGGAGAGAACGAACTTTCGACTACAGGGCTTTTACCTGCTCTGGCGGACCTTTCCAAGTCGCTTCATCTAACTCGCTCTTTTGTAACTCCGTATTGAGTGTCCTACAACCCCAAGAGGCAAGCCTCTTGGTTTGGGCTCTTCCCGTTTCGCTCGCCGCTACTCAGGGAATCGATTTTTCTTTCTCTTCCTCCAGGTACTTAGATGTTTCAGTTCCCTGGGTCTGCCTTCAAGACGCTATGTATTCACGTCAAGATACTACGCGATTAAACGTAGTGGGTTCCCCCATTCGGAAATCTCCGGATCAAAGCTCACTTACAGCTCCCCGAAGCATATCGGTGTTAGTGCCGTCCTTCTTCGGCTCCTAGTGCCAAGGCATTCGCCGTGCGCCCTTAATAACTTAACCTATCAGCTTTCCATACACTTCACATTTCGTTGTCAGCCTCACTCGTTCAATCAGTCACGTACTGAAGTACGCTCCTTTATTTACTCGATTGCTGCCTAGAACTGCTCGTGTCTGAAAACCTTATCATGTTATTAAGCCTATAAAAAAAACTTAAAAAAATAAATGTGTTTGTTACAATTTCAATGTCGTTTTATCCAGTTTTCAAAGAACAAGTTTTGAAGTATTTCATTCAGAAAGAATGAACCTTCAAAACTGAACGCAAAACGTAATCTTACAAACCCAAGGTTTGTATTCCGAAAATATCCTTAGAAAGGAGGTGATCCAGCCGCACCTTCCGATACGGCTACCTTGTTACGACTTCACCCCAATCATCTATCCCACCTTCGGCGGCTGGCTCCAAAAGGTTACCTCACCGACTTCGGGTGTTACAAACTCTCGTGGTGTGACGGGCGGTGTGTACAAGGCCCGGGAACGTATTCACCGCGGCATGCTGATCCGCGATTACTAGCGATTCCGGCTTCATGTAGGCGAGTTGCAGCCTACAATCCGAACTGAGAACGACTTTATCGGATTAGCTCCCTCTCGCGAGTTGGCAACCGTTTGTATCGTCCATTGTAGCACGTGTGTAGCCCAGGTCATAAGGGGCATGATGATTTGACGTCATCCCCACCTTCCTCCGGTTTGTCACCGGCAGTCACCTTAGAGTGCCCAACTAAATGATGGCAACTAAGATCAAGGGTTGCGCTCGTTGCGGGACTTAACCCAACATCTCACGACACGAGCTGACGACAACCATGCACCACCTGTCACCGTTGCCCCCGAAGGGGAAACCATATCTCTACAGTGGTCAACGGGATGTCAAGACCTGGTAAGGTTCTTCGCGTTGCTTCGAATTAAACCACATGCTCCACCGCTTGTGCGGGCCCCCGTCAATTCCTTTGAGTTTCAGTCTTGCGACCGTACTCCCCAGGCGGAGTGCTTAATGCGTTAGCTGCAGCACTAAGGGGCGGAAACCCCCTAACACTTAGCACTCATCGTTTACGGCGTGGACTACCAGGGTATCTAATCCTGTTTGCTCCCCACGCTTTCGCGCCTCAGTGTCAGTTACAGACCAGATAGTCGCCTTCGCCACTGGTGTTCCTCCAAATCTCTACGCATTTCACCGCTACACTTGGAATTCCACTATCCTCTTCTGCACTCAAGTCTCCCAGTTTCCAATGACCCTCCACGGTTGAGCCGTGGGCTTTCACATCAGACTTAAGAAACCACCTGCGCGCGCTTTACGCCCAATAATTCCGGACAACGCTTGCCACCTACGTATTACCGCGGCTGCTGGCACGTAGTTAGCCGTGGCTTTCTAATAAGGTACCGTCAAGGTACAGCCAGTTACTACTGTACTTGTTCTTCCCTTACAACAGAGTTTTACGAACCGAAATCCTTCTTCACTCACGCGGCGTTGCTCCATCAGGCTTTCGCCCATTGTGGAAGATTCCCTACTGCTGCCTCCCGTAGGAGTCTGGGCCGTGTCTCAGTCCCAGTGTGGCCGATCACCCTCTCAGGTCGGCTACGCATCGTCGCCTTGGTGAGCCGTTACCTCACCAACTAGCTAATGCGCCGCGGGCCCATCCTATAGCGACAGCCGAAACCGTCTTTCAATATTTCACCATGAGGTGAAACAGATTATTCGGTATTAGCCCCGGTTTCCCGGAGTTATCCCAAACTATAAGGTAGGTTGCCCACGTGTTACTCACCCGTCCGCCGCTAACGTCAAAGGAGCAAGCTCCTTCTCTGTTCGCTCGACTTGCATGTATTAGGCACGCCGCCAGCGTTCGTCCTGAGCCAGGATCAAACTCTCCATAAAAGAAATTTGATTAGCTCAAATTGTTTTGCTGGCATCATTTTGATGTCCAAAATTTTGTTTCGTTCACTAGCTAGGCTAGCTACTTAAAACTTTATTGATTACGTTTTGCTTGTTCAGTTTTCAAGGTTCATTTGGTTGCTAGTTTTTTAATAGCAACTCTTAAATTATAATGTACTCAGTCATCATTGTCAACAACTTTTTTCAAAAAGTTTTTTCGTTCACAAGAGACAACTTTTAAATCTTATCAAAATCACATTTCGATGTCAACAACTTTTTTCGTTTGTCGAATCTTTATGATGGTGTTGTTCTTACGTCGTTTTAACGACAAGTAATAATTTATCATGTTCGCAATTACTTCGCAAGTGTTTTTTTCATAGAAACCAATATTATTGAAAAAACATGCATTAGTAAGCTATTTTATACACTTATGAGAATGTAGATTTTATATCATTCTCTGTTCTAACTTAAATGATTTGTTTTACTATACATTGCTTTCTTTTAAAACTCAACTAATTAAAAACTAAAACATATAAATATAAGCAGGAGTTAAAAGCATCCGCTTCATTTTCTCCTGCTTACTCAACTAAAAAACCTCATCGTTTGTTATTCAAGCTTCGCGCTACTACTTTAAGCCATCATCTTGTGGATCAACTATATTTAAGCACCACAGGAAATTATCCCATGCGGAATACCAGCCACTAAAAATTTCAGAAGAATCATCCCAACGAACATCAAACTTCTTATGTCCGTCGACCTCTACTAAATATAAAGTAAGATTCTCATCTTTTTTGGCAACTACTAATTTCATTCCATGCTCAAGTTCTTCTTCTGTAAATGGAACATCCGATACAGAACGTAATTGAGCCTGTTCAAATACTTGTTTGTTAATAATTTTGTAATTCATTATATGCCCCCAATAAAAGTACTTCTTTTTTATCTACTGTCATTTATAAAACATAGAACTATAAAAGTATAACCTAAATATAATCCACGTTTAAACAACTTAATTTTTTTAATACAAAAAAGAGGAGAATTGCCTTATCCAGCAAATTCCCCTCTTCATTCATTTTATTCTTACTAGAAAAGATGCTTCGACTATTTTGTAATATGACGCATTGTCGGGAATAATAATACATCACGAATGGATGGTGAGTTTGTTAATAGCATGATTAATCGGTCAATACCGATACCTAGTCCACCAGTTGGAGGCATACCATATTCCAAAGCTTCAATGAAATCATTGTCCATTTCATGCGCCTCATCATTACCAGCGGCTTTCTCCGCTAATTGTGCTTCAAAGCGCTGACGTTGATCGATTGGGTCATTTAATTCTGTGAAGGCATTTGCATGCTCACGACGAACAATAAATAGCTCAAAGCGATCTGTGAAACGCTCGTCCTCTGGATTTTTCTTTGCAAGAGGCGAGATTTCCACAGGGTGTCCATATACAAATGTAGGTTGTACTAACGTTTCTTCTATTTTTTGCTCAAAGAATTCATTGATAATATGACCTACTTCATGAACATCTTTCACTTCTACTCCATGTTCTTTAGCAAGAGCCTGAGCTTGCTCTTTTGTCATCGGCTGCCAGAAGTCTACACCAGTTGCTTCTTTTACGGCATCAACCATGTGAACTCGTTTCCAGCCCACTGCTAGGTTAATTTCATCTTCACCATATTGAACTGTAGTCGTTCCAAGAACTTCCTGAGCAACGTGAGCTATCAGGTTTTCAGTGAGAGACATGATATCTTGATAGTCAGCATATGCTTCATAGAGCTCAATCATTGTAAATTCAGGGTTATGGCGTGTAGAAATCCCTTCGTTCCGGAATACACGACCGATCTCATAAACTTTTTCTAAACCACCTACAATTAGGCGTTTTAAGTGCAATTCGATTGCAATTCGCATATATAATTCCATATCAAGTGCATTATGATGAGTAATAAATGGACGAGCAGCCGCACCACCAGCAATTGTATGAAGCATTGGTGTTTCTACTTCTAAATATCCAGCGTTATCTAGATAGTTGCGGATAGCACGGATAATTTTAGAACGTGCTATAAATGTTAGTTTGCTGTCTTCATTCGTCATAAGATCTAAATAGCGTTGGCGATAACGTTGTTCAACATCCTGTAAACCATGGAATTTCTCTGGCATAGGACGTAGCGCCTTTGTTAGGAATGTGAATTCCTCTGCCTTTACTGAAAGCTCCCCAACCTGTGTACGGAATACATTTCCACGGATACCTACGATATCTCCCAAATCAGCTTGTTTAAATAATTCATACGCTTCTTCACCAACATGGTCTTGACGTACGTAGATTTGAATTTGGCCACCTAAATCCTGAATATGTGCAAAGCCAGCTTTTCCTTTACCGCGTTTTGTCATTATACGACCCGCAATAATAACCTCTTGCAGATTCTCTTCTAGCTGTTCTTTTGTTTGGTCTGCAAATTGCTCCTTTACTTCTGTTGACAAATGCGTACGCTCAAAACGGCTCCCAAATGGATCTTGTCCGTTCTCTAATATAGTCGTCATTTTTTGGCGTCTCACCAAAAGCTGGTCATTTAATTCTTCTATGTTTGACACTTGTTTCACTCCTTAAATAAATAGCGTTTACGTCCATAATATTTCTATTGTACACAATTTTAAAGCTGTAATCATCTGTTTCAGTTTATTTTCAACACAAGATTAGATAATTAATAATTCTAAAAATTAAAGGCCGTAAAATAAAAGCGTCTCTGTCAAAACTAGAGACGCCAACAATACCTTTATCTTAAATAATGAATTCTTTAGCTTCAGGAATGAAGAAATTGGACTCCGATTCTTCATACTCTCGTACAAGACCATTTAATAACGCGCGAAGCTCTGCTGCCGTTTCTGTTTGGTTAATAGCGTTCCGTGCTTTACCATTACCGCGAATCCCCTTCAAATACCATGAAGCATGCTTACGCATTTCACGAACTGCAATACCTTCTCCTTTTAATTGTAGAAGACGTTCAAAGTGAAGTAGACATACATCCATTTTTTCACGTACGCTCGGTTCTTCCTTTAATTCACCCGTTTCTAGGTATTGAACTGTACGATAAATCATCCATGGGTTACCCAAAGCAGCACGACCAATCATCACTGCATCTACACCTGTCGTTTCAAGCATACGTTTAGCATCCTGTGGTGTTTCTACATCACCGTTACCAAGAACAGGAATTTTCACGTTTTCCTTTACCTGACGAATGATATCCCAATTCGCCTTCCCTTCGTACATTTGTACACGGGTACGACCATGAACTGCTACCGCTGATGCTCCAGCACGCTCAACAGCCTGGGCATTTTCAATAGCGAAGATATGCTCGTCATCCCAACCAATTCGCATTTTTACGCTAATAGGTTTTTTCACTGCATCCACCACAGCCGCTACCATTTCATACACTTTATTGGGATCTAATAGTAACCGTGCTCCCGCTTCACATTTAATAATTTTATTAACAGGGCATCCCATATTGATATCAATAATATCAGCGGTTGTATTTTGATCTACATACTTAGCTGCCTCTACTAACGTTTCTTTATCTCCACCAAAAATTTGCAGTGACAGGGGATTTTCACGTTCATCGATATAAAGCATACCTAATGTTTTTTCGTTTTTTTGAACAATGCCCTTATCACTAATCATTTCAGCATATACGAGCCCTGCTCCAAATTCCTTTACGGTTAAGCGGAAAGCAGAATTACAAATTCCAGCCATTGGAGCTAATACAACACGGTTGTCCATGACAATATCGCCAATTCGAAAGGGCTTCTCTGTTGTTTGACTCAACGTTGTCTTCCTCCTATATAGGCATGTACCTATTTATCCTTAATTAAAAATTTTATATAAAGCGCCTACCTAATTCACTGTAAGAGGTTCGTTAGTTGGCTTCCACAAGCTGATACCTTCACTCTCACAGTCCATCTGTTGCAATAAATGATGTGCTTGTTGTAGCTGACCTCCGAATGGCGTTGGAGTAATCTCTACTAATGGCACTAAGACGAAAGCTCGCTCATACATTCTTGGGTGAGGAACAATTAGGTTCTCTGTTTCAATATTTTCGTGATTGTAAAGTAAAATGTCAAGGTCGATAATTCGTGGACCCCAACGAAATTCTCGCACACGTCCTAGTTCCTGTTCAATTGATTGGCAAATCTTCAGCATTTCAGTAGATGATGCATCGGTTTTGAGATGAACAGCAATATTCAAAAAATCTGCCTGATCTGTATAGCCTACTGCTGCCGTTTCATAAACCGACGAAACACGAACAACCTCAATGTTCACCTTCTCTCTTAAGAGAGCAATAGCCTTTTGAAGGTTTTCATATCTCTCACCCATATTTGTACCTATTGATAGATAGACATCTTTCATTAAAAATCACCTCTCGTTACTTCAACAGACACTTCTTTGTAATAGCCATGAATTGGTGGGTCTGGCTTGATCAGTTCTACACGGACACCTTTTACTTTTTCGGGGTAGGTTGTTAAGATCACGTTTGCTATTTTTACAACAAGTGCCTCAATAAGCTTAAAAGGTTCTCCTTCAACAATATCACGGCACACTGCATAGACCTCTGCATAATTTACTGTATAGGCTAGGTCATCCGTTTCTCCAGCCATGGTCATATCTACAGCCAGCGAAACATTTGCTCGAAAACGTTGACCAAGAGTTGTTTCTGCCGCTAATACGCCATGGTAACCATAAAACTGCATATCCTTTAAATGAATGTAATCCATTATGCCTCCTCCTTATACAGTCGCTTTCCTACTAACACATCCGCCATATGTGCTGCACGTGCCATTTCCTTTACATCATGAACACGTATCATATGACAGCCCTTTTCAATTCCATAAACTACCGTTGCTCCCGTGCCTTCAAGACGTTCATCCACAGGTAGCTTCAGCACATTACCAATCATAGATTTACGTGATGTTGCTAAAAGTACAGGGTAGCCCATCTCCACTAAATCCTCTAAGTGTTGCATCATGGCTATATTATGCTCAGTATTTTTGGCAAAGCCAATGCCAGGATCTAGGATAATATGATGATCAGGAACCCCTGCTTGATGTGCGATAACAATACTTTTTTCTATGTCTGCCTTTGCCGATGCCCAAAAATCAACACCATAATCCAAATTTTCACGATTGTGCATTAAAATTATTGGCACATGTAAATCAGCAGCAACCTGTGCAATTTCCGGTTCAGCTTTTGCTCCCCAAATATCATTTATCATATGTGCTCCTGCCTCAATGGCCGCTCGCGCTACATTTGCTTTATACGTATCCACCGAAATAATGGCATCTACTTCTTTCAGCAATGCTTGTATAACAGGTACAATACGTGCAATTTCTTTTTCATCTGAAATACGCTCGTAACCTGGACGTGTAGACTCTCCGCCTACATCAATTATTTTAGCCCCATCAGCCACCATTTTTTTTGCTTGAGCTACCGCAGCTTCGACACTGTTGAACTTTCCTCCATCAGAGAAGGAATCTGGTGTAACATTTAGAATACCCATTACAAAGGTTTCTTTCGTAAAATCTAATGGAATACCATTAATCGTTAATGGTTTCATATATTTTTCTAGCATAAAAACGCTCCTTCTATCGTTGCTCCACTTCTTGAGCAAATGCATCATGCAAACGCATATAAACAGGTCCTCTATTACCTAATAATTGCTGGTTCTCTACGTTAATGATTGGTACAAGCTCCTGCACAGAATTGGTAATAAAGCATTCCGTACTTTGTTGTAAATCTTCCTTCCTATAAAAGCCTTCGCTTACCTCAATACCCAGGGCATTGGCTTTCTTAATAACCCAAGCTCGAACAATGCCAGGTAGTATACCTGTTTCCAAGGAAGGCGTATATAGTATATCATTTTTTACCCAAAAAACATTTGAGGTCACACCTTCAGCAACGTAGCCTGCTTCCGTTAAAAAGAAGCCTTCTTGTTCCGCCAATGATGGTAGCTCAAAACGCCCCAGCACATTGTTGCCAAAGTGATGTGATTTAACTCGCAGCCCTTGTTCAGGTGAATTACGTGGTGTAGTAAGCCATTGAGCAGTCTTTTCAGTTCCACGAGGTGTATCCTGTAATTCCTTACGAAAGAGAATGACGTTGGGTGTTGTGTATTCTGTTGGCTGTAAACCAATATTATGTTCACCTGCTGAAACATTAAGGCGGAAATAGCCATCCTGACCGCGGGCTTGTTGATTTAATTGTTGCACAACCTCCAGTAATACACTTTCAGGATAGGTAAGATGAATGCGATATTGCGATAGAGCCTGCTGTAACCTTTCCATATGTGCGTCCCATCCAAATACTTGTCCTTTATATGTTCGGAATGTTTCAAAGAAGCCCAAACCATATAAAAAACCGTGGTCAAAGGGGGAAATCCGCAGATCCTTTTCTGCCATATAGCTTCCGTTTATCCAGCACCGCATCTATTTCACTCCTTCTACGTACATTTCTATAAATTGACGCAGGAGTTTTTTTCCTTGCTCAGTCATAATAGATTCTGGGTGATATTGTACGCCCTCTATTGGATAATCCTTGTGACGAAGTCCCATAATTTCTCCCTCTTCTGTCCAAGCGGTTACTTCTAGGCACGTCGGTAGCGTCTCTTTTTCGACAATAAGAGAATGATAGCGAGTAGCTTGAAATGGGTTTGGCATAGCTTTATGTAAACCAACTTCAGCATGTAATACAGGGGATGTCTTCCCATGCATAAGGCGCTCAGCTCGGATTACCTGGCCGCCAAACACTTGTGCAATAGCCTGATGTCCAAGACATACTCCTAAAATCGGAATATTTCCCGCGAAATATCGGATAATGTTCAGACTTTCACCAGCCTCATTTGGGCTACACGGCCCCGGTGAAATAACTATCATATCAGGTGCAAGTTGTTCGATGTCCTCTATTGTTAATACATCATTTCGTTTTACTATTATTTCATGTCCAAATTCCCCCAAATATTGTACGATATTATAAATAAATGAATCATAGTTATCAATCATTAAAATCATTTTGCTCGCTCCTCCGCCATTGCCTTAGCCTGCCACATTGCCTTCGCCTTATTTAAAGATTCCTGATATTCTCTTGCTGGAACAGAATCAATGACAATACCAGCCCCTGCCTGAATATGGGCAACCCCATCTTTTATAAATGCTGTACGGATTACAATATTAAACTCCATATCTCCGGTATAGCCGAGCCAACCAATAGAACCAGTGTATAGACCACGTCGCACAGGCTCTAACTCTTCGATAATCTCCATTGTACGTATCTTTGGTGCACCAGTAATAGTACCTCCTGGGAACATTGCACGGATAACATCAGCATTTGTTTTACCTTCTGCTATTTCTCCCCTAACATTCGATACAATGTGCATGACATGCGAATAGCGTTCAATGACCATAAATTCATCCACTTCTACTGTTCCATAGGTTGATACTCGTCCTAAATCATTACGCTCTAAATCTACTAACATCACGTGTTCTGCGCGTTCTTTATCATTGTCAATTAATTCTTGAGCTAATGCTAAATCTTCCGCTTCAGATTTCCCTCTTGGTCGAGTTCCTGCAATTGGTCTCGTCGATAACTCTTTACCCTGGCGTTTGACTAAAAGCTCGGGTGATCCAGAAACAACTGCAAAATCTGGAGCTTCCATATAAGCCATATAAGGTGACGGATTAAAGGCTCGTAATGCCTCATATACATCCATCGCTGTCGCACTTAGATTTTTGGATTGACGAACTGATAAATTAACCTGAAAAACATCACCTTCCGCGATATAGGTTTGTATTTTCTTCACCGCCGCCTCAAATTCAGTCCCTGCGAATGACACAAGCAATTCACTCTCGTCATTGTCTACTTCTATAGCATTTGTTTTTTCAAATTTGCGCGTAGCTAATCCATCTTGGGCTGCAACTTGCCAATTAGTAGCCCACTCATCTAGGTCAACAACACAATCTTCTAGCTTCATTAACGTGACCGTATTGCTTTTCACATCGTGTACTGCCCAGCAATCAAACAAATAAAAGAAAATATCGGGTATATGCAAATCATCTATAGCTGTATTGGGAAGCACTTCTATATTGCGCGCATAATCATATGTCACAAATCCAATTGCCCCCCCCTGAAAGATTGGAAGCTCCACATTATAAGAAACTTGATAATCCGCCACGAGCTCTTCTAGTAACGCAAGAGATTCACCTGGTAAAACTTCACTTCTACCGTTTCTCCAATTTACTAAAAGTCCGTTCTCTACTGCTTGTGCAGTTGCTAATGGATTCCAAGCTGCTATTGTAAAATGACCACCCCGTCCACTTTCTAAAAAGACATGCGAATGTTGTGTCTCTGTTTGCTTTTTATAACTATAAAAAAATGAATCTGCATCCATCTCTACTGTTTTCGTCAGAATTGTCTTCAAGTTAGTTTTCCCCTTTTAAATCATATGATGTGATTCCATCTTAACTTGAATATTACTTAGAAGCGAATATTTTTATAAGGCTCTATGAAATTCTAAGCGCACTAAAAAAGACCCCCTCATCATGTAGGAGTCTTTTTGTATTAACTTATATTAGTCTTCAAATTGATAGAGAGGTGTTGATAGGTAACGTTCACCATTAGAAGGCACAATAGCAAGCACATTCGAACCCTTACCTAAACGTTTTGCAGCTTCAATGGCAGCATAGATTGCAGCGCCAGATGAAATACCACATAAGATACCTTCTTCACGCGCTACTTTACGAGCTACCTCAAAAGCTACCTCGTTTTCAACAGGGAATACAGAAGAATAGATATCTGTATCTAAAACTGTCGGCACAAATCCTGCTCCAATCCCTTGAATTTTATGTGGACCTGGTTGACCACCCGAAAGAACAGGTGAATCTTTTGGTTCTACAGCGATAATTTCAATAGTTGGATACTTTTCTTTTAATACGGAACCAGCACCTGTAATAGTACCACCTGTACCAACCCCAGCTACAAATGCATCTAGCGTTAAGCCATCAAATGCTTCAACAATTTCAGGACCTGTAGTTAGACGGTGAATAACAGCATTCGCTGGATTTGTGAATTGTTGTGGCAGGAAATAGCCATGCTCTGCAGATAATTCTTCCGCTTTAGCAATCGCGCCTTTCATCCCTGCTGGTCCAGGAGTTAAGACAAGCTCCGCACCATAAGCACGAAGTAGGTTTCGACGCTCTAGACTCATTGTTTCTGGCATTACTAAAATTGCTTTATAGCCTTTAGCAGCAGCTATCATCGCAAGACCAATACCTGTGTTGCCAGACGTCGGCTCGATAATCGTACCACCAGGCTGTAACGTTCCATCTTTTTCTGCCGCTTCAATCATTGCTAAAGCTAAACGGTCTTTCACTGAGCTTCCCGGATTAAAATACTCTAATTTTACATAAACAGTACCTTCATTTTCACTTGTTGCATGATTTAATTTAACGATTGGTGTTTTACCAACTAATTCAGCTATTGAGTTTGCTAATCTACTCATTTAATAATCCACTCCCAATCCCTACTATTTTTATAGGTTTTACTTATTTTGTATTTTATCAATTTTTCCATTCGATTGTCAATAAATAAAACTTGTATTTTCAGAATATTTATCTACCGTCAGTGGATAGAATATTTTACAGTCAATCAAACATCGCACAAAGATAAAAAGAATCTACAACATTTGTCGGGTAAGTCCATTCTGATGACTTCAAATGTCTGCAAGTTGTTTCAGACTCATGCTACCCGCAAACAACTTGCAGATTCCTCTATTTATTATTTTTCTTTTTTAGATTCTCCATAATACCACGTAGCATTAAATTCAGACCAAAACGCTTCTGGTGTAACAGATTGTGGCAACTGCTCTAAAGCCAATTCACGCTCGATATGTTCTTTCACATCGTCATATGTAAAGGATTGTCCCTCTAAAATCTCTTGCACCTGAACAATGCCATAATGACCATTATCTAACTTAAAGGCTTTACTTACCTCATTAACCTTTGTAGACTTCACAGCATTAATAATGGCAGGGTCCACGTTTTCCTGATTTTCCGTCAGGAAACCAACATCTCCCCCTAGGCTTGCGGAAGCACTGTCTAAGGAAATCTCGCGGGCTAGCACTGAAAAATCAGAGCCATTTTTTAACTCACCCAACGCCTCATCAGCAGCTTTCTTGGCGTCAACCTCGATAAAATTGGTACGATAGCTTGTTTTTGTATTGTAAAGTCCCTGATTTTCCTCATAGTACTTTTCAATACTCTCTTCATTTATCACTACATCTTTCGTGAGTACCTTATCTAAAATAAGTTGTGAACGAATTTTTTGGCGAAGTTGCTCCGCAGTAAGGTTTTGCATCGCTGTATCAAATTTATCTTGAGCAGAGCGCATTAAGGCTAACTCGAGATCAATTTCTTGATCAGTAACTTTTATTTTATATGTCTTTGCAGCCTTTTCCATTACAGTTTCATTGACTAAACTTTGTAGGGTTTCTTTGCCATATCGTTCTTCCATAGCAATCATCCACTCTTGTCGCGTGATAACATCCCCGTCAATGGCAGCGACTTGTTCGTCGCTACCAATCTCCTGACCTTTATTTGGGATGACCCATCCAATGAACCATAAAATATTACCTAATAACAATACGGCAATGACAGCCAAAGCTGGTTTGGTTTTTAAACGGCGCTGTAATAAAGGGGTTTGGTTTGTTGTTGCAGTGGCAGAAGGTCGTCTATTACGATTTGAGCTCATCAATAAACCCTTCTAACTCTTCTTTTGAAAAATGATAGGTCTCTAAGCAGAAATGACATTGTGCATCAGCACTGCCATCCTCTTCAATCATTTCTTTAATTTCTGCTATTCCTAGACCTAAAATTGCTGCACCAAACCGTTCTTTTGAACATTGACATTTAAATTCAACTGGCATGGAATCTAAAATTTGTAGATGTCCATTGCCTAATACAGCTTCTAAAATTTGCTCCGGTGTAAAGCCTTTTTCAATCATTTTCGAAACCGGCTCTATTGTAGCAAGATGCTGTTCGATTTCATTAATTGTTTCTTCTTCACAACCTGGCATTAATTGTAGAATAAATCCCCCTGCTGCAAGAATAGTGTTGTCCGGATTAACCAATACACCCAAACCAACTGATGAAGGTACTTGCTCAGAAGTAGCGAAATAATAAGTAAAATCTTCAGCTATTTCACCTGAAACAATGGGCGTTTGACCCGAAAACATATCTCGTAAACCAAGGTCCTTAACGATTGTTAGAGCTCCTTCAGTTCCAACACCTGCTCGAACATCCAGCTTACCCTGCTCGTTTAAATCGAAATGAACATGAGGATTCGTGACAAATCCACGTACTTCTCCATGTGCATTACTATCGATTACCATTGGACCAATCGGACCATTACCCTCAATCTTAATAGTGATCTTCTCTTCACCTTTTAACATAGCACCCATCATGACAGCCGCCGTCATTGAGCGTCCTAGAGCCGCTGATACTACTGGCCATGTATCGTGACGACGTTGCGCTTCTGCAACCGTTGCTGTTGTACGAGCAGCAAACACACGAACCTGTCCATTAAATCCTAAACCTCTAACTAAATAGTCCTTCATAAATGAAATGTCCCTCATTTCTTATTGGTTACGTTTATATAGTTTATATAAACCCTTTAGCGTTAAAAACGGATCCACAACATCAATAATTTGCGTTTCCCCTGCAATTAGATTTGCTAATCCACCTGTAGCAATTACTAATGGTTCCTCTTTACTTTGTCCCTTCATCCGATTAACAATGCCCTCAACTTGTCCTACGAAGCCATAAAAAATTCCGGCCTGCATGGCGGAAACGGTTGTTTTTCCTACAATATGTGCAGGTCTTACTATTTCAATACGAGGCAATCTAGCAGCCTGCGTATAAAGTGCCTCTGTAGAAATGGTAATACCTGGGGCAATAGCACCACCCATGTAATCGCCTTTTTCGTTTAAATAGCAGTAGGTTGTTGCTGTACCAAAATCAACTATAATACAAGGTGCTTTATATAAGTCTAAAGCTGCTATCGCGTTGACAATACGGTCAGAACCAACCTCGCGAGGATTTTCGTATTTAATATTCAAACCTGTTTTGACACCAGGACCCACTACTAGAGGTTTTTTTCGAAAATACTTTTGACACATTGCCTCTAATGAATACATAATCGGTGGCACAACTGAAGATATAATAATGCCCGTTACTTGTTCAAATGAAATACCTGCATGATTAAAAAACGAAAGAACTTGCATAGCATATTCATCTTCTGTTTTATAAAGGTCTGTCACCATACGCCAATGGAAGGCTAATTGTTCTTTGTCATCATACACACCTAACACAATATTAGAATTCCCTGCATCTAGAACTAAAATCAAGGTTGACACCCCCATATCATCATTGTAACTTTCGTCAACCTACTGTTACAACTTACATTATCCATCTAACTTGAAGTTAAAACACTTTAGAAAATGATACCATACTTTTTATCCGAGGAAATAGTATTCCAGCCTTCTTTAAAAAAGAGCATCCTTAGTTAGGACGCTCCTTAAAAAATTATTTGAAATTAAATTTTTCCGGATCTGGACCACAGCGTAATCCGTCATTTAAAGCATCCAATTGAGTCATTTCATCATCTGTTAATGCAAAGTCAAAAATATCAAGGTTTTCAATCATACGAGTTTCTGTCATCGTTTTCGGGATGGTTACAACGTTATGCTGTACATCGTAGCGTAATACGATTTGAGCAGGCGTTTTACCATACTTAGATGCTAACTCTTGAATCAATGCTTCCTCCAATAATGCGCCGTTCATTAAAGGAGACCAAGCCTCTACTTGGATACCCTTGTCTGTACAATAAGCACGCACTTCCTCTTGTGTTAAATGAGGATGGAATTCAATTTGATTAATAACAGGGACAACTGTAGCTTCTTTCAAAAGATATTCTAAATGATGTACATGGAAATTACTAACACCAATTGAACGCACACGGCCATCTTGATATATTTTTTCGAGTGCCTTATAGACATCCAAATAATTTGTGTCAATGCCTGGCCAATGCACTAAGTAAAGATCCAAATAGTCTAACCCTATCTTCTCTAAACTGCTATCATAAGCAGCAAGTGTTTCATCATAGGAAAGTCCATCGTTCCAAACTTTAGATGTTATAAATAATTCTTCACGAGTTACCAAACCTTCTTCAATGGCTGCTCTTATACCCCGTCCAACACTTTCTTCATTACGATATACTTGTGCCGTATCAATGCTTCGATAACCTTTCGCAATAGCCGTTTTTACTGCTTCAGCTAAATCCTCACCTTCCGGAACACGAAATACACCGTAACCAACCAAAGGCATTTTAAGTCCATTATTCAATGTTACAGTTCCCATGCGAAAACACTCCTATCGATTTTTATTTACAAATACATCTTGTCTACATCATAAGTGCAGAGTCACATGTAGCTATCTTTCACTAATATCCTAATGCTTCTTCATAATAAAAGGCAAAGAAAAAGGCTGTTTACTCATTTTACAGTAAACAGCCTTTTCAATTTATTCACGTTTTTCGTCGATACCCTTAGGTGTATCATTAGATTCCTTGCCTTCTTTTGCAAGGTCTAAAGTTGTTGGATTTGGGTCTTTACTTAAAAGCTCTTTTTCAACAACTGGTTCACCAATCGTATCTAACGTTGGCTTCGCTTCCACTTTCGGAGTGTTATTCCCCTCAACGATAGCCTCTGGTTCTGGTAAAACACCATGATCACGCAAATGCTCGATTTCCTGCGCATTTAATGTTTCTTTCTCCATTAATGTGTTAGCGATTAAATCAAGTAACTCACGTTTCTCTGTCAGAATACGTTTTGTACGCTCATATTGCGTATCGATAATTTTTTGCATTTCTTTATCAATTTCATAAGCTATTGAATCAGAGTAATTTTGGTCAGAATTAAAGTCGCGGCCAAGGAATACATTTCCACCCTGACTTGAACCGAATTGCATTGCACCAAGATTTTCACTCATTCCATATTCAGTAACCATTGCACGAGCGATACTTGTAACCTTTTGGAAATCGTTATGTGCCCCCGTAGAGACTTCACCAAGAACGATTTCTTCAGCTACGCGACCACCAAGCAGTCCTGCAATACGGTCTAAAAGCTCTTGTCTTGTTGTAAAGAAACGTTCTTCCTTCGGTAACATAATGGCATATCCACCCGCTTGACCGCGTGGAACAATTGTTACTTTGTGAACTGTATCTGCTTCATCAAGCTCTAGACCCACAACTACGTGACCAGCTTCATGGAAGGATACAAGTTTTTTCTCTTTGGCTGAATATACTCGGCTCGCTTTAGCTGGACCAGCGATTACACGGTCAGAAGCTTCATCGATATCTGCCATATTAATGGTACGTTTACTTTTACGAGCTGCTACAAGTGCGGCCTCGTTAAGTAAGTTTTCTAAATCTGCACCTGAGAAACCTGGCGTACGTTGTGCAACTGCTGCTAAATCAACTGTATCTGCTAAAGGCTTATTTCGTGCATGTACCTTGAGAATCGCCTCACGTCCTTTTACATCAGGATGTCCTACTGTAATTTGACGGTCAAAACGACCTGGACGTAATAACGCTTTATCTAAAATATCTGGTCTGTTTGTCGCAGCGATGATAATAATACCCTCGTTTGCTCCGAAACCATCCATTTCAACTAACAACTGGTTCAGTGTTTGTTCACGCTCGTCATGACCCCCGCCTAGACCAGCGCCACGTTGACGACCTACTGCATCAATTTCATCTATAAAGATGATACATGGTGCATTTTTCTTTGCATTTTCGAATAGGTCTCGGACACGTGATGCACCGACACCGACAAACATTTCTACGAAGTCAGAACCTGAAATAGAGAAGAAAGGAACGCCTGCTTCGCCCGCCACCGCACGTGCAAGTAATGTTTTACCTGTACCTGGAGGACCTACAAGTAAGATACCTTTTGGAATACGCGCACCAATTTCTGTGAATTTTCGATGGTCTTTTAAGAAGTCTACAACTTCTACAAGCTCCGCTTTCTCTTCATCAGCACCTGCTACATCTGTAAAACGAACCTTTTTCTTTTGGTCATCATAAAGTTTAGCTTTACTTTTACCAAAGCTCATCACTTTATTACCGCCACCTTGAGATTGGCTCATTAGGAAGAAGAACAAGAAAATGATGATAATGAAAGGAATAATCCCTGTAAAGAATTGAATCCATCCGCTCGTTTCTGGCGCCGCTAAATATTTAATATTACTATTTTTTTCCTTAGCAGCCTCATCAATGCGATCCATTAATGATTGGTTATCGCGAGGGATATTCACTGTAAAGCTTTGACCCTTTTCATAACCTTTCAATGTACCTTCAACGACGTAAACTGATTTATCAGGTTGAATTGTAGCACTTGTTATTTCTTTCTTATCTAGAGCTTGTTGGAACTCATGATAAGTTAACTCTTTCGTTGGTGACTTACCACCATTGAAAGTACCAAAAATACCGATAATCACTAGGAAAATCAGTAGATAGAATATGGTATATCGAAATATTCGATTCATCTCCAGCCTCCTCATTACAAACAGAAAAATTATAAGTAAAATCTTAACATATCATGATTTCATCATACAACGAAAAGCCCTACTTAAAAAATGTTTCGTTCATTTTTTGCTATTATCAAAACAGTTTTTAGGCCATCTTAATACATCCCAGCGTAATTGTACCTGTTCCATAGGCTCGAAATAGCTGAACATTGTGTCAAGATTTCGAATTATGTTAACCATAACGAAAAACATATGACTGCGCTGGAGGCCATAACTTTTAAAGCTGGTGGTTTTCTATCTTAAAATGAATACACTTCAGGTTTCAAGATACCAATATAAGGTAAATTACGATATTTTTCAGCGTAATCTAAACCATATCCAACCACAAAGCCGTCCGGAACTTCAAAACCAACATAATCTGCCGATAGGTTCACTTTTCGACCTGATGGTTTATCAAGTAAAGTAACAATTTTAATTGATTTTGCTTTACGATATTTAAATAAATCTACTAGATAGCTTAACGTTAAACCGCTATCGATGATGTCTTCGATAATTAATACGTCACGCCCTTCAACACTCGTATTTAAATCCTTTAAAATTTTTACTTCTCCAGATGACACGGTAGCATTACCGTAGCTAGAAACATCCATAAAATCTAGCTCAATGAAAGAATCGAAACGTTTCATGAGGTCTGTCATAAATGGCATTGCTCCTTTAAGTACACCAACAGCTAATGGGAAAGCATCTTTGTATTCCTCTGTTAATTGTGCACCTAGATCTGCAATTCTTTCTTGCAATTGTTCTTCTGTAATCATAACTTTTTCGATGTCATTTTGTAACATATCGATTCCTCCTCGTGATGTATCAACAAATCTTCAACCAATTACGGTGAAATATTTTACAAAGACCTTAGTCTACGATGAGCACTGTATCATCGTTTGGTTGCGGAGTGGTTGAAAAAAACATTCCCATACGCACACCAATTACCGCTACCACCTCATCAGACTGAGAAATCAGTAACGGCCAGCTATTCCGCTCATTTAAAGGAATCTTTTCATCTATAAAAAGGCGAGATAAGCGTTTTGGCTGATCCATTCCTTTTAACAGCATTCTGTCTCCATCCTTGCGTGCTCGAATATAGAGCGGAAGGTGGAGTTTGCTAGCGTTAAAATAAAAAAGTTGTGCAGTATCCGTTATCAATTCGGACGATAAATCGTGCAACTTGACTACGCATAAGCGTTCACCATTCATCAGTGTTGTCCACCCATTAGCAGCCGAAATAATTATTTTTTCAGAAGAAGCATGGTCCTCTGTTGAACTATTCTTCCGAATTATTAATTTTCCGTAACGGCGAACTGCAAGGAAATCTTCAGGCAAGTGAATTTCAGCATACCCTGCTGTCGTATCACAAAGCTTTAAAATTGAAGTCAATAAAGCATAACTTTGTATCGTATTTGAATCTTTGTAAAGATAGTTTAATAGTATTAAAATGAGCCTCCTTTGTAAAGCAAGTGGTACCAATTGAAAAGCCTCAATTTCCATGCTATATGTATTTTCGTTACTTCTTGTAATGGTTTTGGAAAATACATCTTGGGCTAATGTCATTAAAAAGGCATTGTCTTCTTGCAATTGCGATGTAAAATGAGTCACCTGCTCGGTCACTCTCGGGTTTTCTGCTTCAAGTAAAGGCACCACATGATGTCTAAAACGATTTCGTACATAAGTATCTTTTGAATTACTGGCATCCTCTCGATAATTTAAACCTTTTCTAAGTAAATATTCCCCTATTTCAGTCTTTGTAACCGTTAAAAACGGACGAATTAATGTTTTTCCTTCAAAATTTCGTTGAGGGCGTATGCCTTGCATGCTATTCATTGTTGCATTTTTTGTCAGGGCCATTAATACTGACTCCAGTTGGTCATCCGCATGATGTGCAGTTACAAGCTTATTAGCATTCGTTTCGTACAAGACTTCTTTAAAATATCGATACCTTTCTCTACGGCATATTAGCTGTATATTGCCATTCTCCTTTGCAAGTATTGTTGGTATGGAGATCGCTGTGGCATGTAAATAAACGCCATTATCATCACAATACTTTTGTACAAATGCTCTATCTTCCGCAGAAGCTTCTCCTCTCAGCATATGGTCAACATGTACTGCTTCCACCCGAATGTTCCAGTGCTCTTTTGTTTGAACAAAATAATGGAGTAAAGCCATAGAATCTACTCCCCCCGAAACGGCGATGAGAAGATGGTCGCCTTGCTGTAATAATTGCTCTTTTTCAATAAATGTCTTAATCTTTAATTCAAATGACAAACGCTTCTCCTCCCCTTTTCGATAACATAAAAGATGATTAACTCACAGAATATTGAGCTGGTCTAAATACAGCCCATGTAGGTACAACATGTGTCACCTCTAACATGAGTACTGTACAATCATCTTCTATTTCAAAATAATCTTGGAATGACTGCATAATCGTTGTTAGTTTTTCTTGAATAGTATTATTTGTACTGGCTACCTGCTGTGCATAGGCTAAAAATGTCTCTTCTTGTTCATCCCAGTCAGCAACACTAGAAAACAGGCCATCTGAATGCATTAAAATGACATCACCAGCTTTTAGCTTTCTTTTTTCAGCCTCAACTGCAGAAATAGATAAAAAACCTACAGGTGCTGCATTGCTTTCAACCTTTATGATTTCCTTCCCTCGTAAAATATAGGTCGACATTCCCCCAGCCTTCCACGACCATAAATCACCATGCTGTAAATCAACTAGTGCAAAATCAAGGGTTGCATACATATCATCCTGTTGCTTTAACGACATGACATAATGCAACGTATGCATTGCGGTTTCAGGATTCATATTGTAATTAAGGCACTCTCGCATTAAATGTATTAATTTTCTACTTTCATGTTGCGCTTCTTTACTTTGCCCCATACCATCAGATAACAAAATGGCAAAAAGTCCTGGATGCAACTGAAAAAGCGCGTGTGAATCCCCAGAATACAAGGTCGCATCTTTAGACATGCTATATATATCATACTCTACTTCAAAGCTAATAGCTGATCTAAAGCATATTTGAATATGTCGAAAAGGTATTTCACAAGCCACCACTTTTTCAATTTCAAATGGTTCATTAAAAATTTCGTAAAGAATCGGCAAAATCATCCGTTCAGCTAATGTCGTATCTTTTTCCCAATCGACCCGCGCTGGCGCCAAAGCACAAACTATCTTTCTAGCTCCTGGCTTATTGTTAAGTACATCAAGCTGAAAGCATTCAATATGGGCATCCTTTAAGCGTTCAATAATATCCTTTTCAACACTTACAAAAGAGACCGTATCCTCCTTCATTTCAGCAATTAACTGGTTTAAATGATTACTCATATCACGAAGCTGTAGTGCAATCATTTTTTTCCCATGAAAGTACTGCCCGTTAATGCGTTCTCTGTATAATTCAGTATCTAACTCCTCAAAAATCTTTGTCGATTTCACGCATTTATAGCGCATTTGTTCTTCTACACGATGAATGGCTGATTCCTTGCCTACTCCCTTCATATGAAACCAGTCTGTCATCAGCTTGTCCATCCCATTATTTTGTGCTCCCCAGCAATGATCATAGCGGAAACAGCTTAAACATGTATTCATCGGGGATACTTCCTTCGCTTCCTCAACGGGTGCGGTCATAAAACGCTCAAATACCAGCTCCTTCATAAATTGCACGAAATGCTGAAAATGTTCTAATTTATATGTGACATGTTCAGTTAACCAATTTTGTCTTGCGATTAAAACCTCCTCCCGTTGTGGGAAGAGCTTGTCCCGCACCTTATCTGAATATTTTCTTGGAATGGTTAGGAAAAGAACGCTTCCAATGGCAATGGAAGTGAAATACACACTATCTAATGGCAATGTCGCATCATAAAATAAAAAAAACACACTAGGTAAGATACTCCCAATGGCAACACCGAATCTACCACCTTTAGCCCCCATACCTGCACATAGTCCTGTTAAGGTGGCAACAGATAGCATGCCGGTAAAGGAAAGCTTAGCAACACCAATGAGGGTTCCTAATACCGCTCCGATTACCGTTGCCAGCGGCACACTTCCAACTAATGCCCCAAAACAAATAAAAAGCTGCAATAAAAATATAGGAAGCGAAAAATAGCTAAACACAACTGCTTGCATCCCTGTAAGCATGGCAGCAAACACTACTAACCCTGACCCTAGCTTTTCGTAGGTCCAATGGCTTGTAAACCATTCATACGAGTTGACGAAAAGCACTTGCATAAATAGAGTCATAATTAAAGCTAGTGCCGCTTCACAGCCTACATAAAATTGTACAAGCACTGGTGGTAAGCCTTGATACATCGCCCCTTGCCACATAAATTGCACTAATAGAACCGCTAAAGAGACGGCAATACTTTGAGGTAGTCGCCAGTAACGGAAACGCATAATACATTCATACATGATAATTTGTAATGCTAAAATAACGACCTGTCCAAAGCCTAGGAAAAAACAGCCCGCCAAACTTCCAAATAAAACAAATTTGGCATACTCCCTGTACTTTGTTCGAATAATTGCCCAAAAAGGAACTGAGAATGGTACTGCCGCTTCAAATACAACGGATTGAGCCAAAAAAAAGGATGTTAAAAAAAATAGGGAGCCTATGAAGATTTGCTTCTTTTTGATCCCTAACTTTCGGTCGTCTACATCTGCTGTATTATACCAATCAATACTTGTCATTTAATTATCCCCTTTCCCGCACTTTTGGCTATTATAAAGAATTATGCACGGAAAGATTGTCTGACGTTGGCATAAAAAAATATAAACATTTCGACGAATACGTATACATAAATACGTAAATTGGCAACAATTACCTTTATAATTGTCGGTCAATTTGAACCTACGTGAAGTTATCTGTCCCTGACAATACAACAGATTTCATCGACCTTTTAAATAAAACCTTCTTAAATAGGCGTGCTATCTACTTTCTCCCAATGACGGCGATACAATTCTACTTAAGAACAAAAAATCCGCTAAAACAGCTATATATAGCTGACTCTGTCTTATATTGTTTAACCAATTTTATTGCAAATTATATTTTTTGATATTTTTTTATTAATTTTCTTGACACTAGCGCCAATGGCTTGTATTATTTAACTTGTTGCTTAAACGACATGCGGAAGTAGTTCAGTGGTAGAACACCACCTTGCCAAGGTGGGGGTCGCGAGTTCGAACCTCGTCTTCCGCTCCATCAAAAATTGGCGGCCTAGCTCAGCTGGCTAGAGCGTACGGTTCATACCCGTAAGGTCGGGGGTTCGATCCCCTCGGCCGCCACCATAATAGGCCCCTTGGTCAAGTGGTTAAGACACCGCCCTTTCACGGCGGTAACACGGGTTCGAATCCCGTAGGGGTCATCTCAAATAGGCGTCTCAGAATGATATTCTGAGACGCCTATTTTTTACTCTATAATGTCGATGTGTCCAAGGTTTAACTATGTGACTAAGTATAAAATATGGCATACTACATATAAGATTGTATTTTTAGGAGGTTTATTTTCCTTGAGCGCATTAACTAAAGCTGCTTTAATTTGTGGAAGTGGCTCAATGATTATTCTTATTTCAATACTTATTAATTTACCATTTGTTATTCAAATAATGTTACTACTTTGCGGGCTCGCTGTGAGTGTATACGGAGTCTTTTTGCTTGTTAAAATGGTTGTTCATCCAGCAGAAAAAGTTTCCATTGCTCCTGCCGATGAAAAAGTAGTTACACCTATCAAAAAGAAAAAAGGACCTTCCTCAACTTTATAGGTCAATCCACTAAAAAGGGATTAGCTTCTTATCAAAGCTAATCCCAACTCTATATCATACACTTTTTCTACGATTAAAACAGTCAGCAAACTACCCTCTTCTAGCTCCGCGACCTCCGCGTTTTGACTCTGTAGCACGTTTAAGTGTTGCTAGACGTTCATCACTATCTTTTAAGAAGCGTGCCATTTTTTGCTCAAAATTTTCTTTTGGCTGGTGGCGGTCGTTACGATCGTTAGAGCGATTATCGCGACGTGGACGTGCTGGACGCTCTGGACGCTCTGGTCTCTCAGCTTGAGGCTTTGCTTTACGGATTGAAAGACCAATCTTTCCGTCCGCTTCAACATTCATCACTTTTACTTCAACTTCATCTCCAACTTTTAGATGCTCATTGATATCTTTTACATAATTGTCAGCAACTTCACTAATGTGAACTAAGCCTGTTTTGCCATCTGGCAGCTCAACGAATGCTCCAAAATTTGTGATTCCTGTTACTTTACCTTGTACCTTGCTGCCTACTTCAATTGACATAAAAAAAATGCTCCTCCTTAAAAATTAAGCGACTCTTTTGAGCCATGTAATCAATTTAATTAAACTTTTTACTGCAATAAGCTTCTCTTTTCATTATATATAACTAAAAAAGTGTGTCAACAATACATAGCTTTTCAGTCGTCTTTTTTATCTTCCTTATCTGGAATTATAAAAATAATCTCACCTTTTTCAGACAAGTAATACTCTTTTCTTAATAGTTTTGCGATATATTCATCATCCTGTAATTGTTTGATTTTTAGATTTAAAGAATCCTGTTCCTCTTTCAATTCAGAGAGATGCTGTTTCGCTTCTTCCTTTGATTTCTCTTTTATTGCTAATGTTTCGTGTTGGTTGGATAGCACATTTAAGAGAAGGGCGATAATAATGACTGGTACAATCGCAAAAAAGACGATACGACGCAATTTACGTTTTCGTGCCTGCTGCTTGCGATTTATAGCTTTATCCGTGTTACGGACATAGTCATTATCAAGCTTTGTAAAGTTCTGTTGTTCATCATTTGATGAATGACGTCTTGTCATGCCCGCACCTCCGAAAATTATTGTTGCTTTTTATTATACTTCAAATATCGTAACTTTTTTAAAAAAGTGTAGGACAAATACGAATAAATTTTGACAAAAGGTCTTATAACAATCATCACTATATTTAATAAAAATTGCAAAATATGTCGAATAACAGAGACGATGAAGCGCACAATGAACCAAAAGGGTCTCCATGTAATATTCACCAAAACTCTAGCTATGAAACGTAAAATAGTTTGAAAAAATGATTGATACAAAAAAATTCCGGCTATTTGCGCTAGCGGGTCGTATGCCCGCCATGCGCCGTCTTTTAGCCAAAATAATAAATAATATGTCAGCCCTCCAAGTAGAATCCATGTCAGTAATTCAAAAACCATCATCCACTTTCGAAGGCTTGACCTTTTTGGAGTTGAGAAAACAATAAGCCTTACGCTATCAATAATGAAACCAACTGCTATACCGCTCACAACCATGACAATTAATTGAAAGAATTGTTCACTAACAATCATCCAAATAATTTATGAAGGAAACCCTTCGAGAAGCCACTTTCCTCCTCGTCGTACTGTAAAGTTTTTACAGTTCCTTCAAGTGTCAATAATCCTTTGTCAACATCTAAATGAACGATATGCAGTTCCTCTCCACGGATTAACAAATGCCCTTGGGACGTCTTAATGAAAAACTCTTCCTGATCAAAGCGTTCAATTGATTTTACAGAAGTCATGTCCATTCTTTTACGATTACGAATCGTTAAAATATGCTCTCCAGATGGAATTGTGTAACGATTACTTTCTTGATGTAGCGTCATTTTTTTCCTCCTTTAGTCGTCCTAGCTTCTGTTCACTTTATGCGGACAACCATCAAAGCATGACAACTTTATTTAAGTTGTCTATTACTTTCATCCATAAATGGAAGCAGCAACAACATTAGGAGGTTAAAAAAAAAATTTATTCTTCATCATCTATAAATTCAGGTTCAATTTTTTCTAGTCTCTCTTCTTTCAAAATGGTAAACATTTTGGCTGCATCTTCTTTTTTCACTGTCTCACGTATTTCTTCTACACGTGCTGTTACTATTTTTTGACCAAATCGGATGGCCAGTTCATCTCCAGCTTTTACTGAACTGCTTGCTTTCGCTACCTTCTCATTGATAGTGATACGCCCCTGATCTGCCACCTCTTTAGCTAAAGTACGACGTTTGATTAAACGTGAAACTTTTAAAAATTTATCTAATCTCATAGTTCTTTCTCCCTTTCTAGTTGCTTCGCTTCATTCCAGAACCTATCTAATTGATCTAAAGTAAAGTCAGCAAATGATTTTCCACTTGCCTTTACTTGAGCTTCCACATAGCCAAATCGTCTAGCAAACTTTTCATTGGCATGCAGAATTGCCTCTTCTGGAGATAATTTATAGAAACGTGCTAAGTTCACTAATGTAAATAATACGTCTCCTAATTCATCAAGTCTGGATATACTAGAGCCATTCGTCACTTCATGGCGAAATTCCTGCCACTCCTCCGCAAACTTATCCCATGCACCTTCTACATCCGGCCAGTCAAAGCCTACTTTGGCAGCTCTATTTTGATAATTAAAGGCTGTCTGTAGCGCCGAGGACGCCCTATACTCCCCGTCTAATAGTGGTTTATCAGTCATACCCTTTTCTTCAGCCTTTATAGCCTCCCAATTGGCTACAACACCATCAGCATCTTCCACTGCAACATCTCCAAAGACATGTGGATGGCGACGAATCATCTTCTCACTAATAGAAGCTAAAACATCTTCAAGCTTAAAGTAACCTTGATCTTCACCTATTTGTGCATGTAAAAACACCTGTAAGAGCACATCACCAAGTTCCTCAATCATTGCAAAATCGTCTTCAGCGTCTACTGCAGCTAAATATTCATGTGCTTCTTCGAGTAAATATTTTTTTAAGGACTCATGAGTTTGCTTTTGGTCCCATGGACAGCCATTCGGACCTCTTAATGTTGCAATAATCGTACGGAATGTTGTCCAATCTCTTAAAGCCTCTTCCTGTGAATTTACAGGTGGCACATAGACTGTTGTTAAATTATTAACCTCCACACTTTGATCGAGCTCATAGAGTGGTACAGTAACAATTTTTTCTTCCGAAGATCCCGCAGCCGTCACTACTGTCACTGGGTACTCGTCATCATATTTCTCCATCAAAGTTAGCTTTACTTCTGAAGCACTAAATGTATCGTACACTTGGGCAATTAAGATATGCTGACGCATATTAATGTCATGCATGGAAAAGCTAGTGCCATCTAGCAATTGAAAACCTTCAATCGGATCAATTTTCAATGCACCAAATATAGGATCCAAGAAACTCTGTCCACCTTCTATAACAAGATTGAAAGTTCCCTCATTCGCTGCTTCTATAAGCAATTGGACTGTTTGTTCGGCAACCAATGGATGACCTGGTACGGCGTACATAATATCCTCTATTGCGGTAGCTGCTATAAGTGATTCTGCAATTTCGGCATACACTGGCTGGAATGCGTCATGTTTTTCATATACTTTGTCAAAGCTTTCAAACGTTATACCTTCTGCCGCTAATTCCTCTAGTACCGGATGATCAACTGTACGAACAAATAATTTTTTTGCAGCTTTTAATTTTTTATATACGCCCATCTGCAACTGATTAAAATCACCTGCACCTAGACCAATAATAGTTAAAGTATTCAATATTTCCACCTACTTCTTTGAATTTAACCATAGTTGGTAAACAGCCATCCTACGTCCAAACGGCAGTAAATACCACTCTTTTTCTACTAAAACTCGTTTCTTCGCAATCATTGTAAGCATAACAAACGCCCCCAAGCCTACAGCTGTAAATCCTGCGATCACAGCCACTGAACGTGGTGACAGTAAATGGCCTAAAAAAGCCGATACCAGCTGTAGCCATACTAATACGACCACTGCCATACTTATTGATGCGAGCCCCACTTTTTTATAAAATTCTTTGGATGCTAATTGAATACCAGTTATTGTTTTTAAATAAACAATAAGCAAGAATGCTGTTACTAATAATCCAATATCATTTGCAATAGCTGCTCCTAATACACCAAGCCAGCCTATCAAACGAACATTTAATATAATTTTTAACACAAATCCTATCATTAAGAATAATGCTGGCTTCTTTAATTTTCCATAGCCTTGTAAAATGGCTGTAAATGTAAGAATAATTGATAAAGGCACTATTTGGAATACATACACAATTAATACTTCGGACAATGCATTGGTTTTAAAAAGCATTTCATTTAAATACGGCATAACAAGCATTAATCCTAACGAAGCAGCCCATCCAAACAAGATAGAAGCTTTGTACGTTAATTGGATAAATGGAATGGCACTTCGACCTTCTTGTTTTTTCGATAGATGAGCAACAAGTGGAACAATTGCAAGAGATAAAGAGGATGCGATAACAACTCCTAATTGTACTAGCGGCTGTCCACGATCATAAATCCCCTTCGTTTCTTTAGCAACTGTAGAGTCCATACCATGATCGATTAATAACGAATAGATTGTAAAGGAATCAACTAACTGATAGCCAAGTAATAATAGGCCACTCATACTTACACTTAAGCTAAGCCATGTAACTTCTTTCATAATAGGCAAGCTTTTAGCCTTGTGTAGACGAAGATGCACACGGAATAGACCAAAGCGTTTAGAAAAAATATAGGCAAGTAATACAAATGCGATAATTTCCCCAACCACTGTACCAATAACGGCCATTTTCCCTGCAGCATATAGAGATTTTGTAGTAGTCATAATGACAAATGTTCCTGTTAAAATAACGGTTACCCTAATCGCCTGTTCAACCACTTGAGCATAAGCAATAGGCTCCATAATCCCTCTAGATTGGAAGCCACCTTTCAAAATAGCAAGTGCCGGCATTACCAATACTACAAGAGAGCCTGTACGTATCAACGGTGCTAGTTGAGTATCACCCATCAACTGGGCTATTTTATCAGCCCCCCCAAATAGGACAGCAAAAAACAACAATGAGAGCACCGTCAAATAACGGAAAACGACACGCATTATCATGCTTCTTTTTTCATTACGTTCTATTGTATCAACTATGCAATCATTATCTGCAAGCATTTTTGAAATGGCTATAGCAAAGCCACTGGATGTCCAAACAACGAAAATTGAAATAACTGGATATACCTGTTGATAAATATAAAAGCCTTCATCACCAACTAGATTTTGAAAAGGTACACGGTAAATTGCACTAAGGACTTTTACGATAAGGGCAGCGATTGTCAATAAGGCCGCTCCCTTCATGTAGCTTTTCATACCAAAACGTTGCGACATAAATTGCCCTCTTTCCTTCTTAACAATGCCAATAGTATAGCATATCTTAAAAGTTTGACGCGCCAGGCACTACTACTGTTCCTAAATTGGCCTATATTTATGTACGCAAAAAAAGTTATTACTCGGCCTTAAAGGTCATCGCAATAACTTTTACATGCATCAGCTATTCATTTGTTTCGCTAAGAAGTTTGCAGCCGTTTCCACTACTTTTACTTCTACCTCACCAACAAAATGCACTTTAGACAATACTATAATGCAGCCAATTGGGTCACCATTCACCATAATAGGTGTTGCACAATATGATTTTACTTGCTCATATTGTCCAGGAACAATTTCAATAGATGTCTCCATTTTTTCAATCTTTGTAGAGCGCTCCTCCATGAAGCCTTCTGCAAAGGACGTAATACGACGATTGATATATTCTTTTTTACCTATCCCTGCTACGGCAATCACTTCATCACGGTCTGTGACAAATGCTGGTGTTCCTAATGTTTCATATAATGTTTCAACATATTCTCTTGCAAATTCTCCTAAATCGTTAATCGGAGAATATTTTTTTAATATGACTTCACCTTCACGGTCCGTATAAATTTCAAGCGGGTCGCCTTCACGAATACGTAGCGTCCTACGAATTTCTTTTGGAATAACTACACGCCCTAAATCATCAATACGACGAACAATTCCTGTTGCCTTCATTCTAATGCCTCGCTTTCGCTACAATAAAATTTTTTATTCAACTATAGTATGGTTTTTATTTGAGCAATCTATGCAAAAACTGAAGAAAAAGGATTTCACAACCATTAATTTTTTCAAAAAAATTTGCATTACATCAATCAACTCCTTATTAGAGTACCCAAGGAATAAGTTTCTATAATACATTTATTAAAATTGTAACGAATAAAGGCAGTCTTATCTTTATTTGAAAAGATAGGACTGCCATCTACTATAGCTTCTTTGCTTTATCAATAATTTGCATCAGTTCTTCCAAAATGTCGAAGGGTTGATATTTTCCGCATTTCCGCTCATCAATCGTTAGTTTTAATTGCATGCCATCCATACCAAAACCAACAGCACGTTCAAATTTCATGGATTCTTCAATAATTTTACTACCATCAACATTTGCCGTCCCCTGTTCAGACAACAATATAGTTATAAGCTTCTGCTTCTCTTTTACAGAGATGACTCCCGCGCCTAATCCCCATACTTTCATTCGTGCTACACGTAGTAAACGCTCTGTTTCAATTGGAAGATCACCAAATCGATCTTCTAATTCCTCCATGATTTCACCATACTCTTCCACCTGATCCATTGCTTTAATACGTTTATACATTTGAATTTTTTGGTATCCATCAGGAATATAGACATCAGGAATATACGCATCGACACTTAATAAAATTTCAATCTCAGGTTTTTCTTCTTTTTTCACACCTGTTTGACGCTCTGCAATTGCCTCTTGAAGCATCTGTGAATATAAATCAAAACCAACTGAATCAATAAAGCCATGCTGTTGGGCTCCAAGTAAGTTCCCAGCTCCTCGAATAGATAAGTCTCGCATAGCAATTTTAAAGCCTGATCCCAACTCCGTAAATTCTTTAATGGCCTGCAATCTTTGCTCGGCAACATCTGTCAATACTTTATCACGCTGGTACATAAAATAGGCATAGGCTACCCGGTTAGAACGCCCAACGCGCCCACGCAATTGATAGAGCTGAGCTAAGCCCATTCGATCAGCATCGTGAACAATTAGAGTATTGACATTAGGAATATCTACACCAGTCTCAATAATAGTCGTTGTTACAAGTACATCATAATCGCCTTCTAAAAAGGATAATATGACTGACTCTAATTCAGTCTCTGACATTTTCCCATGTGCATGACCTATTCGTGCCTCTGGAACAAGCACTTGAATTTCCTCAACTTTTCTAGCCATATCTTCTACGCGATTATATAAGTAAAACACTTGTCCGCCACGTGCCATCTCTCTTTCGATTGCCTCTCGTACTAGTGCCCCGCTATGTTCCATCACGTATGTTTGAACTGGGAATCGATTGGCTGGTGGTGTTTCAATAACAGACAAATCTCGGACGCCTACCATTGACATATGGAGTGTTCTCGGAATTGGTGTTGCTGTTAAAGTTAACACATCGACATTTGTTTTTAACTGCTTAATTTTTTCTTTATGCGTTACACCAAAACGTTGTTCTTCATCAACAATTAACAAACCAAGGTCTTGGAATATTAAATCCTTCGATAAGATTCTGTGTGTTCCAATAACTATATCGACTTGCCCTTCTTTTAGCCCTTTTAATGTAGCTGTTTGCTCTTTCTTAGACCTGAAGCGTGATAGCAATCCCACATTAATAGCAAAATCCTGGAAGCGTTCACGAATTGTTTCATAATGCTGCTGGGCTAAAATGGTCGTAGGGACAAGGAAGGCAACCTGTTTGCCATCTTGAATAGCTTTAAATGCTGCACGGATAGCCACTTCTGTTTTACCATAGCCTACGTCACCACAAACTAGGCGATCCATAGGACGCTCACGCTCCATATCCCTTTTTACTTCAACAATAGAACGTAGCTGGTCCTCAGTTTCTTCATAGGCGAACATTGCCTCGAAGTTACGTTGATCATCATTATCAGGTGTAAAAGCATGCCCTTTTTCAGCTTCCCGCTTCGCATAAAGCTTAATTAAATCATCTGCAATATCCTGTACAGCAGATGATACCTTGGCCTTCGCTTTTTTCCACTCTGCGCCACCTAATTTATGTAGCTTCGGTTCACGATCCTCTGATGCCACATATTTTTGTATTAAGTCTATTTGCTCGACAGGTACATATAATTTATCGTCTGCACGATATCGAATATGCAAGTAATCCTTATGTGTTCCATTTACCTCTAACGTTTCTACACCAATGTATTTCCCTATTCCGTGGTGAACGTGAACAACATAATCACCAGGTTTAATTTCCGTATAGCTTTTAATACGTTCAGCATTCGTCATTTTTTGCGTACGTGCTTTTTTCTTTGCCTGCTGCTTAAATAGCTCATCCTCTGTTACAATGGCCATACGTTGGAGTGGTAATTCGAAACCACTTGACAATGCTCCATCGACAATATAAATTCCAGGCTCTGTAGGCTCACCTATCGCCGCATGGATATCATACTCTTCTAGCATTTGCTGAACACGCTTCACACGCTCTTTATCTCTAGCTACGATGAGTACTGTAAACTTCCCAAGTAACCAACGTTCAATCTCACTTTGTAACAAGGCCATTTGACCGTGAAATTGTTGCATTGGCTTGCAAGAAAAGTTAGTGGTCTTATTAAACGTTATTCCCGAAAATGTACGTGAGAATAATGAAAAGGAAAGCTTTTGTTGCGACAGCATGGCCACTATTTCCTTTAATGTGAAGGCTGGTTTAACATCATGAACCATTTTCCCTTCTTCAATTAAAGATAAGAACCATTCCTCTTCTTCACGTTCCCAAGCGTCCATAACTTCTTGGATGCGTCCAAGCTCATCAAACAGAACAATTCCATCTTGGGCAAAATAGTCGCCTAAATAAGCCGATTTATCATATAATAATGATCCATATTTATTGACATAGTCTGGAAGATTCCCTTGTTGTAGCAATTCAATATCATACTGAATATGCTGATAAAGGAGTTCTTTGGTCTCCTGCCTTTTAACTTTCTTTAGGCTTGCCCCTAACGCTTTTTCTAAACGTTCTGCCAATGTCTGTCTTTCTGATTTTGTAAGAATAACCTCAGAGGCAGGAAGTATACGAATTTTTTGTAGTTTATTAATAGAACGTTGATCATCTGCCGAAAATGTTCTTATAGAATCTACTTCTGTGTCAAATAATTCAATACGAATAGGTGATGCTAAATACGGTGGATAAATATCAAGTATGCCTCCACGTAAGGCAAATTCGCCAGGTGTAGTCACCATGGAATTACGTACATAGCCCATTTCAACTAATGTTTGTAGCCATGCATCCACTTCAATTTCATCGCCCACAGTTGTTTGTAAAAAATAGTGTAGCCAATGTTCCTTCGGCTGCATGATCTTTCTTAAACCGGCAACAGGGATTACATAAACAGCCTTCTCACCTCTAGCTAAGCAATCAAGCGTTGCGATTCGTTCCGCTCGTAATTCTGGAGAGGCCACGGAAAGATCTGCAGCAATAAATTCGTCAGCCGGGTAATAGTGAACATTTTCTTCACCTAATAGTCCAGCAAGCTCATCCACCATTCTTTGCGCCTGCAGTAGATTAGGAGAAACAATGTAAATCGGCTTCTTTACATATTCAAATAACGCATCGACCATCACGGGACGTGCGCTTCCAGTTAAACCTGTAATCAGCTGCGATGCAGTTTGACCGCTCTGAATATCCTGTAAAAATGATGTAATATGTTTATCCCGCGACACAAGCTGTCGTAAAACTTCCACAGTCAAAAGCTCCTTTCAGCATAAAATTCCATTTGTCATTACTAGTATTCTAGTGCTAGTTTATATATTTTTATTTATTTGCCATTTTACGAAATGGAAAAAGCCTTGAACACACATGAAGTGTGTCAAAGCATCCTTCCAATTATTGAATCCATTTATTGAGTGCATGATAATCTGGATATTGTCTCAGCGAATCCTCACATTGCTCACAAATACAGTGCACAGTCGTATGTCCATGCTGATCTTTCTCAACATAATCATCGGCTTCTCCCAATTCGAAAATATGTAGTTTTCGAATTGTATCATCTGCATCAAATGGTAGTGTCCCTATTTCTACTTCACAATGTCGACATCGATAGCGAACTGACATCTCCAAATCATCCTCCTTTAAGCAACTTTCTACTTAAAGTATAGACATTTATAAATCGGATTATGCACTTTCTTGATGTCTTCAGCATTGTATGAACTTAAAAATTAGAGAATTAATTTTTGCTTATAGGAAAGACTTATCCATATAAGCATGAGCTTAACTTAGACTTTTATATCCAAATATTTTAACTAAATTCCGCGACTTTACTTGTTAAAATGATTCATCACATCAAGAAACGGCTTTGAAAGAGATACTTCTACAGCATTTACAGACTTTTCAATAGCTTCATTCATAGAAACCTGATCTTCTTTTGAAAACTTTCCTAATACATAATCTGCAACCTTCATGCCAGCAGGTGGGCGACTAATACCTACCCGGATTCGATTAAATTCCTGTGTCCCTAAATGTTGAATTAAGGACTTAATGCCATTGTGGCCACCCGCACTTCCTTTTTGGCGCAAGCGCAATTTCCCAGTTTCCAAATCTAAGTCATCGTATATAACAATTAGATCTTCCACATCAATATCAAAATAATCCATTAAGGGACCTACACATTCCCCTGATAAATTCATATATGTTAAAGGCTTAACAAGTAGAACCTTTCCCTCAGGTCGATGAACAGTTGTATACATACCATTAAATTTTGAATTTGTTAAAGGCGTCCCCCATTTTTCTGCTAACGCATCGATCACATCAAAACCAATATTATGTCTAGTATGCTCATACGGTTTACCCGGATTTCCTAAACCAACGATAATTTTCATAAGTACCTCTCTTCTTTCAAATCTAATAGTCATTATTTTACCATACCACATGCCTAGAAAGCATTTTGAACAATTACTAAATCCCATTAAACTTACAAAAAAAGCTAGCAAGAAAGTTTTAGCTTTCTTACTAGCCTGAAAAATAATTTATTTTACACTTGCTCTTCTTCTACACTCGCTGAAACTTCTTCTTGCTCTGCCGAAACAGGAGCTACAATCGTTACTAATAGATAATCATCTTCACTAATAATTTCTACAGGCGTTTGATGTCGAATCTCTGCCACTGTCAGAGATTCCCCTACTTTTAATGATGAGATATCAACTTCAATGGAATCAGGTAATTCAGCTGGTTTTACCTTCACTTTTAATTCTAAGTTAGGCTGCATTAAAATACCGCCTTCACTCACTCCAACTGACTGACCAATTAATTTAATTGGCACATCTACCTCTAATTCCTCCGCCATATTAATTGCTAAAAAGTCTACATGATTAACTTCATCTTTTAATGAACATTGCTGTACTTCTGATACAACCACATTCACTTTTTTCCCCTCTAAATCTAGTGAAAACACACTGTTTTGCCCATTTTTTTGAATGGATTTCTTAAATTCTTTTGCAGAAATAGAAATTGGGGTTGAATCTAGCTTATAGCCGTAAATAACTGCAGGAATGGCTCCCCCTTTTCTAAGTTGGGTTAATGTCGAACGATGCCCAGTTTCGCGCTTTGTAACACTTAATACTGTACTCATACCTCTTTATTCCCCTTCCAAGAAAATTATTTACGCCTTATCAACAATTAGCCACTCCTCATTTTGTGACTGTTTTGTTAAAGGCTATAATAATATTTACCTCTATTAGTTAAAGTAGTGTAAATATTATGAAGACACATTTACTATTATACCCCTTTATTAGGAGATTCACACATAATAAACCCTTTCCTTTGCTTAAATAAAGAAAAAAGGACAAATCCATCTAAAAAGATAGGTTTGCCCTTTATATAATATCTTTATGATTAATCGAATAGAGTACTTACAGATTTGTTTTCGTAAACGCGAGAAATTGCATCAGCCATTAATTTAGCTACAGAAAGCTCTGTAATTTTTGGAGATTTTTTATCTTCCGCAAGCTGAATTGTATTTGTCACGACTAATTCTTTAATAGAAGAGTTTTCGATACGTTCGATAGCTGGGCCAGATAGTACAGGGTGAGAACAGCAAGCATACACTTCTTTTGCACCCGCAGCACGTAATGCATCAGCACCGATCGTAATTGTACCTGCAGTGTCAATAATATCATCAATCAAGATTGCCACTTTACCATCAACATTACCCACAATGTTCATAACTTCTGCAACATTTGGTTTTGGACGTCGCTTGTCAATAATTGCAATTGGTGCTTTTAATCGTTCAGCCATTTTACGAGCACGTGTTACCCCACCATGGTCTGGTGAAACAATAACGATTTCATCTTCTGGAATACCTTTAGATTTGAAGTAATCAGATAATAATGGTACTGCCATTAAGTGGTCAATTAAGATATCGAAGAAACCTTGAATTTGAGGTGCATGTAAATCTAATACAATCACTCGTGTTGCACCAGCTGTCTCGAGTAGGTTTGCCACTAATTTAGCTGTAATTGGTTCACGCGCTTTTGCTTTACGATCTTGGCGTGCATAACCATAATAAGGCATTACGACGTTTACTGTACGAGCAGATGCACGTTTAACTGCATCTACCATAATTAAAAGCTCCATTAAATGTTCGTTTACTGGTGCAGAAGTTGACTGCACGATAAACACATCACAACCACGAATACTTTCTTCAATGCTAATTTGAACTTCTCCATCGCTGAAGTGCTTAACAGAAGATTTCCCTAATTCTACACCCATTTCTTGCGCAATTTCTTGAGCTAGTGGGTTATTTGAATTTAGAGAAAATATTTTTAATTGTGAGTTTGCATAATGATACGGCATGATGGCCTCCTGTTTAGTTGATAATTATTTTGAATTTAATTTGCTTACATAATTAGGTTTGTTTTCTTGTCTTGCACGAGCAATTGCAAGTGCATCTTCAGGTACTTCTTTTGTAATTGTAGAACCTGCTGCAATAAATGAACCTTTTCCAACTTTCACTGGCGCTACTAAGTTAGTATTACATCCTACAAATACATCATCTTCAATAATTGTTTTGAACTTATTTTTCCCATCATAGTTAACTGTAATGGAACCGCAGCCAACATTGACGTTACTGCCAATTTCAGCATCACCAATATAGCTTAAATGCGATACTTTTGTGTCATTACCTAGCTTGCTTTTCTTCACTTCTACAAAGTTACCAATTTTCACATGGCTACCGATGTCTGATAGTGGTCGAATATGAGCAAATGGTCCAATGGCTGTATCTTCCGCAATAGCGCTTTCACGTACAACAGAAGAATGCACCGTCGTACGATCTCCAATACGGCTATCTGCAATTTGAGTATTTGGGCCAATGTTGCAATCTTCTCCGATTACAGTGGCTCCTTCTATCATACAACCTGGTTGAATGACAGTATCACTTCCAATAACAGCTTCCGCGCTAATATATGTCGTTTCAGGGTGGATAATTGTCACACCATTACGCATATGCTTTTCATTAATTCTAGCTCGCATTAATGTCTCGGCCTGTGATAAGGCAACACGGTCATTGACACCAAGTGTTTCTTCAAAATCATCTGTCACGTATGCCTCTACAATATCACCTTGCTTTTGTAGAATTTCAATAACATCTGGTAAATAGTATTCACCCTGAGCGTTGTCATTCTTCACTAATTTCAAAGTTTCAAATAGCAACTTGTTATCAAAGCAGTAGGTGCCCGTGTTTATTTCTTTTACTAATTGCTGTGCTGCTGAAGCATCCTTTTGTTCAACAATTTGCTCTACTTGCCCGTTCTCGCTACGTAAAATACGTCCATAGCCAGTTGGATTTTCCGCAATTGCAGTTAAAATTGTTGCTTTAGCCTTCTTTGCCTGATGATGCTCAAATAGAGCCTGCATAGTTTCGGGGCGAATTAGCGGTGTATCACCACACACAACTAAAGTTGTTCCTTCTTCATTCCCCAGTATTCCCTCAGCTTGTTGAACAGCGTGTGCTGTCCCTAACTGTTCGGCTTGAAGAACATACTCACTTTTATCTCCAAGCTGTTGTTGCACTTTTTCTGCACCATGTCCAACAACCGTTACAATGCGATTGACATCTAACGTTTGAATATGATCCACCACATGTTGTACCATCGGTTTCCCACAAACTGGATGGAGCACTTTATATAATTTGGACTTCATACGTGTACCTTGACCTGCAGCCAAAATGACAGCAAAAATATTGCTCATCTGTAAGTCCTCCAATACGCTCATTTTCTCTTATGACTATATAGCATAATTCATCTATTTTCAAGGCATGTAGAGTTGACAAAAAGATGAATTCCAAAATCCACTGCACCTTCTGCTCGAATGTCATGGAGTATATCGTAAAACTGCTGGTTTTCTCTTTTTATCAAAATAAAAAGAACTCTTCAAATTTGAAGAGTTCTTAAAATTCTTACCCATAAAACCAACTTTAGATTATAATAACTTCTTAAATAGTAAGTTATTACCTTTTAACTATACACCCATACTCTCTAATTCTTCTTCTTTATCCGTTTCTTCTAATTCACTAGAGTTATGATAGGCGTTTAAAATAATCTCCTGAATTTTATTACGAGTGTCAGAATTAATTGGATGAGCGATATCCCTAAATTCACCATCTGGCGTTCGTTTACTTGGCATGGCTACAAACAACCCAGTATTTCCATCAATTACACGAATATCGTGAACAACAAACTCATTGTCAAGTGTAATGGAAGCAATCGCACGCATGCGACCATCCGTCTGCACCCGACGTAATCTCACATCAGTAACTTCCATTTTCTCACCACCTCTCTCTTGGATGCCTAAATAAAATTACCATATTCTTAATTACCGAATATTTTCCTTTTTATAGTCTATCAAATTTTCTAAAAAATTTGAATACTTATGAGAATAATATTTTTTCTTATTTACGGAATTTTTGACAATTGTTTGTCACCAATAAAAAAAAGCCCTCTAAACAGAACGAATGCTCTTAATAGTGGGCTTCATGAATTTATTCTTTATTTAACAATAGCAATAACTTCGATTTCTACTTTTACATCCTTTGGAAGTCGAGCTACTTCTACAGCCGAACGAGCAGGCTTATGCTCACCAAAGTGACTTGCATATACTTCATTCATTGCGACAAAGTCGTTCATATCCTTCATAAACACTGTAGTCTTTACAACATTTTCTAAAGATGTTCCCGCTGCCTCTAATACTGCTTTTACATTAGCGAATACCTGATTTGTTTGTACAGTAATATCCCCTTCGACTAATTCACCTGTAGCTGTTAATGGAATTTGTCCAGAACTATAAAATATACCGTTCACACTAATACCTTGTGAATATGGCCCAATTGCTGCTGGTGCATTTGATGTTGCTACTACTTTCATTTGTCATGTCCCCTTTTAGAAAAATAGTTACCTTCACTTAATGCAATTGTTCGATCTTTTTCGTTCACTTCATGAAGCTTTACAAGTGAATAGTAATCGTCTACTAACGTTTCGTCCGCATGCTCCGCCTCAACCAGCACTGCAATGCCAGCTAATTGACAATCAAACTCTTCTAATAAATTTTTCATGCCATTCATAGTACCGCCGACTTTCATAAAATCATCGGTAATCAAGACACGTTGCCCACTCTTCATGCTTCTTTTTGATAATACCATTGTCTGAATTCTTCTGGAAGAACCAGACACATAATTAATACTTACTGTCGAACCTTCTGTTACTTTACTATCTCTTCGCACAACAACTACTGGCACATTTAAATGTCTTGCAATGGCATGTGCTATAGATATTCCCTTAGTTGCTACCGTCATTATGACGTCAATCTGTTGATCTGCAAAAGCAGAGGCAAAAACCTTCCCTACTCGGTTAATTAAATCTGGGTTCCCTAATAAGTCTGTCATAAACAAGTAACCACCAGGCAATAAGCGATCTGAATGCTCAAGCTCTGCCTTTAAATCCTGAATAACTGAACGTACCTCTGCCTCGGACATTTTAGGAATATATTTCACTCCTCCTGCAGCGCCCGGCACTGTCATCAATAACCCGATTCCTTTTTCTTCGAAAGTTTCTTTTACAATCGTTAAATCCTCACTAATGGATGACTTCGCAGATTGATATAGTTCTGAAAAATAAGTTAGCGGGATCAGCTGATGTGGATGTTCTAGTAAATAGTACGTCATATCAACTAGTCGTTCACTACGTTTCCATTTCATGCGACCCTCTCCTAAACACGAATATTTATAGGTAAAATTAACACAAATTTGCGTTTCTAGGCAAGCGTATTTCGCTCTCCCAATATTCTTACTGCATAAACTTCTTCACAAAAACCACGTAAACCATTATAAATACGACTGACACGAGCCTCACTATCCACTAGCCCAAATACAGTAGGACCGCTTCCGCTCATTAATGTAGCATCTGCTCCAAAGCGTTTCATTTGTTCCTTTAACATGATGACTTCTGGATGTAGCTTAAATGTTACAGTTTCCAAAACATTCCCTAACGATGAACATAACAGCTCATAATCCTTCGTTTCAATAGCCTGTATCATTTGCTTCGTATTAGGATGTTCCAGTCCTTCAACCTTAAGACCTCCATATACTTCAGCAGTGGATACACCGATTTTAGGTTTTGCTAATACTACCCAGCAGTTAGGAGGCGCAGGAATTTCCTTTATTTTTTCTCCACGTCCTGTGGCAAGTGCCGTGCCACCATAGACACAAAATGATACATCTGAACCGATTTTAGCACCTAGTTCAGCCAATTCATCTATCGATAACCCTAAATTCCAAAGTTCATTAAGACCCTTTAGTGTAGCAGCTGCATCACTACTACCACCGGCAAGCCCAGCAGCGATTGGGATTTCTTTTTCAATAGTAATGGATACACCTTGTTTAATGCCATATGTATCTTTAATGAGACGCGCTGCCTGGTAAGCAAAATTACGATGATCATTCGGTACAAAATTATCCGTTGAAATTATTTGGATTACACCATCTTCTCGAGATTCAAGACTGATACGATCAGCTAAATCGACAGTTGTCATAACCATCTCAACTTCGTGAAAATTATCTGGTCTTTTATAAAGTACATCTAATGTTAAATTAATTTTTGCAGGCGCCTTTACATAAAGCATCTTTCTTCCTCCCTTATAGCTACACATATAAACAATTCCTTTTCGCACAAGTTTATTCATTTTATTTTACCATACTGAGATTACGAAAATGGAAAAAAAGAACCGTTTACCCTGTTCAGAGTAACGGTTCTCTCTCGTCAGCTGTATTTGTTGTGTCAGTAAGGATTTTCATCCTTGCTGAATGAAACTTAATAAGTCGTCTATTTTATTAGAAATAGTCTACTTACGCTCTTGCTCATTACTTGCTCGCTCAGCCATTTCAATGGCACGCTTGACCATATTACCAGCATCTCGAGCTTTTATGCCGCCCCAGCCTTCCTTTTGCACAACATCATAAAATCCAAGTTCTTTTGCGATCTCTTCTTTTAATCGAGGTGACATGATACCCTTTCTAGGCATATAAACTCCTCCTTTAACAACTGACCACATTAGTATGCCCCATGAAAACGCAAAACACTCATGTAGTTTTTAACATACATGAGTGTTTCAAAAATATAGAAATAAGTACTAGAAACTATTTTGCGACAGCAGCCTTTGCTTCGTCTAAAAATGTAATCTCTACTGCTTCAGTTAAAATATCTGTGTAACTATACGATACGCGCTTGCACGTATTGTCTTCTTGATCGAGTTCAACTACAAAGATGGCGCGATATGTCTCACGTAATATCCCTGCACACTCAACCGTTTTCTTGCGACCACCGTTTGCTTTTAATTGCAAACGTTTACCCAAATGACAATCCAACGACTTTTTAATGTCCGCTAAAGTTTTTGGCATTTTCGCTTACACCTCACTAATAACTAGTATAAGCGAATCGCCCAAAAATGTCAACAAAATATAATATTTTATCAGCACCTAATAAATCTTGTCAACTTATTTTTTATAAAAAATATATATTTTTTTACATCTTAGAAAAAATGTTAACAAAATTTTTCACTTTGCAAATACGGGATAAAGCGCATCTGCTAATTTTCCAAACTCTTGAATTGTTAAAGTTTCACCACGACGTGTTGGTTCTATATTAGCAGCAGCTAAGGCTTCTAGAATGAAGTCCTTTTGGGTTTTACCATTCGGTAAACCAGCTTGTAGGTTATTATAAATCGTTTTTCTACGCTGTACGAAAGAGGCACGCGTCACGACAAATAGAAAATCCTCATTAATTACCTTTACTGGCGGTTCATCGTGCTTGATAAGGCGGATTACAGCAGAGTCGACGTTAGGCTGTGGCATGAAAACCGTTTTAGGGACTGTCATAGCAATGTCTGCCTTCACGTAATATTGAATCGCAATTGATAATGATCCATATTCCTTCGTTCCTGGTTTAGCCGTTATACGATCTGCCACTTCTTTTTGCATCATGACAACGAAACCACGGATTGGTAATCGATCATTCAATAATTTCATTAGGATTGGTGTAGTTACGTAATACGGTAAATTGGCCACAACCATAATATCTTCAATTCCTGGCATTTCCTCTGCAATCACTTTAGCAACATCAGCCTTTAATATGTCAGAGTGGACAATAGACACATTATTGTATGGACTTAGTGTATCCTCTAATACTGGTAATAGTCGTTGATCAATTTCAAAGGAAACGACCTTTTTAGCACTTCTCGCTAAATGCTCAGTTAATGCCCCAATACCTGGACCAACTTCAATTGCCCCACTATTCTCTGTTAGTTTGGCATGACTAACTATATTTCTTAATATGTTTGGATCAATTAAAAAGTTCTGTCCTAAGCTTTTTTTAAACGAGAATCCGTATTTTTTTAAAATTTCCTGCGTTCGAATTGGTGTTGCAATATCCTTATGCATCATTTTCCTCCTGATCTAGCTGTGCGACTGCGGCACCAAATTGCTTTTCTGTAATTTGAAACATTTTTAATCTTTTATGGAGCTGCTTACCATTTGTAGCACCTATATTCAATAATTCACCGAGACGATCACGCCTATGCTTTGACTGGGGATGTCCAATTAAACGGGCTGTCATTAAATCCTCTAGTGTTATATCATCTTCGTTTGGTTCCTCAAGATGAGGGGTATAGACAAGACGTAGCGCTTCACGAATATCGTCATCTGCAGCGTGCTCAATTCCTAATCCTTTGCCATTCTTAGCAATCGTTTTTGCTTTCGGTAAAAATGCGTGCTTGACCCCTTTAACACGCTCCTCAATAATGGCACGTATTCGACGTCCTGGATAATCAGGATCAGTAAATACAATAACTCCACGCTTTTCCTGCGCATGCTGGATCCGTTTCAGCGTCTCTTCAGATATAGCAGAACCGTTTGTTTCGATAGTATCTGCTTGTACAGCTCGCTTAATAGCTGTCGTATCATCTTTTCCTTCAACCACAATAATTTCTTTTATTTGCAAAAAGGCTCCTCTTTTCTACCTTATCTTCTGACCATTTTACAACTGCATGATACAGTTTGTACAGGAATACAAGACTTACACGTACCTATACTTATACCACTGCTTGGGCACTAAAAATAAAAAAAGAAGCTTCCCCGCCAGTCAAAACAGGAAAGCCCTTAGTGAAAAACATTTTGATTTATTTTACAATTTTTTTAATTTAATACTTTAATACGCACTTTTTTACGTCCCCAGTTACGTGCTTGGGCATCTGTTTGTACAAGTATATCGATCTTATTACCCTTAATTGCACCACCAGTATCTCCAGCAATAGCTGTCCCATACCCTTCAACCCAAACTTTTGAGCCTAGCTTAATAACAGAAGGGTCAACTGCTACCACCTTCAAGTTAGAATTTGAACGTAAGTTTATACCAGTTGCTGATGTACCAGAGCAACCGTTGCAATATGGTGTATAGGCTGTTGCCGTTACATAGAACTCCTTACCGCTTGCAGGCTCTGCAGAACCACGTGATACAGTTGCCGCGCTTGCAACTACAGTTTTAGTTCCAACTGCAACTACTTGTTTTTTTGGCTCTTTTAAAACTGCCTCAGATTGTAGATTTTTCGCTACAACCTTCCCATTTTCTTTGACAACCTCATACGTACGAGAAACCGAACCTTTCTCGCCTGTTGCCACTACCTTTTCTTTCCCCTTTTGCAATGAAGCATCTCGCTTCTTTTCAACTGCGAAATCTAAAGAGTCTTCCACTACATCGATAACCTTTTCTACGCGAACTACTGTGATTTTACTCGCCGGAGTAATAACGTCCTCCAGGTTATTTTCGACACGATCGAATTCATTTAACTGAATTCCTTGTTGTTTTAAAAAGTTAGCGACCGTAGTCGAAGTGGACCATACTTGTCTTTTGTTTACGCCATCGACAAGCGTTAATTGAAACGCTCTTTGAATATCGATTTTGTTTTCTGCGCCTAGTTCAGTATCTAGACCTTGTGCTAAAGTGTCATGTTTAGATACTTCAATATTCGCTTCCTTCAAAATGTCTTTCACTAGTGTTTCAGTTGTCCATACTTTTGACTGATTTCCATCAACTGAAATTGTTACTTCTTTTGCCTGTTCCCATTGAATTGCTAAGCCATTAACAATTTTGGTGTTCAGAGAGGGTGATATTTTGTCATGCTCTGCTACATCTATATTTTGATCTTGTAATAATTGTTCTACAGTTTTGGCATGTGTGGATACTTCGATTGTTTCTCCATTTGCTTCAAGCTTTACGGCTTTTTTCGTACCTTGGTAAAGCACGAAAGAGATTACAGATACAAACAGGACAAGTGAAATAATTCTTATCACTGTTTGCTTACTCCTCAATGATCCTAAGAACAAGTTTTTCATGGAATTATTTGACATGAAAAAACGCCTCCTTAATACAAGGTTGGATTATACGGACTAGTTTTGGCACTGTCAACCCGAAAGTATTTCTCTGAAAATTGACTTCTTCGTCTTTGCCAACCAGAAACCCTGTATTGGAGGCATCTTAGCTAGTTAACTGTCAATCCCAAAAAAAATTTTCGCATTGTCGGTAGTTGCTTGTGCAATTTCCTCGATAGTCAACCCTTTCAAACGTGCAATTTCTTCTGCCACTAAAGGCACAAAAGCGGGTTCATTGCGCTTTCCACGATAAGGATGTGGCGCTAAATAAGGGGCATCTGTTTCAATCATCAAGTGCTCAAGAGGAATCTCCGTAGCCACTTCTTTTGGCAATCGTGCATTTTTGAATGTCACGGGACCCCCAAGACTAATCATAAAATTCATAGCAATACATTCCCGTGCTGTTTCTACACTCCCACTAAAGCAGTGCATCACACCTCCTACAGATGCTGCATTTTCTTCACGTAAAATTTTTACAACATCCCCTGTTGCATCCCTATTATGAATAATAATTGGTAAATTTATCTTTTGCGCTAACTGTATTTGTTTGCGGAAAATTACCTGTTGAACATCCTTTGGTGATTTATCCCAATAGTAGTCCAAACCAGTTTCACCAATACCGACTATTTTTGGATGTGCTGCTAATTCCTCAATCCACTCTAAATCTTCCTGAGTGCAATCAATGGCGTCTACTGGATGCCAACCAATAACACCGTAAATAAAATCAAATTGCTCTATCAGCTCCATAGTTCTTTCAATGGTTTTACGATCAAAACCTATAACCACCATTTTTTCTACTTTAGCTTCTAGGGCTCTATTGATTACCTCTTGAAGGTCTTCCTCGTATTGATCTGCGTTTAAATGTACATGTGTATCAATAAACATCTTCATTCTCCTAACAATGATTTTATTAAAATTTATTATTTCATATTTTTCGTAAGCATTACAAATTTGTTACAAACCATTCGGGATTGTGACATTCCACTTAATCGACAAAGCTCGCATTGGTTCTATATGCCTAAAAAACCATTATTTTTACAGCTAATAAATTATTTTGAAATAACAATAAGGCGAATTCAACTGACCGATTTGAAAAGCCTGCTGAATAATATCTATTCAGCAGGCCATTCTTCGTTTGTTACTTTACTTTTGCACCATTTTCAAGTTTTGAATCTACAGATGCTAATTTCAAAATCCCATCTTTTTCACCAGCTAGGATCATACCTTGTGATAATTCACCACGTAATTTAACTGGCTTTAAATTTGCTACCACAATCACTTTTTGACCAATTAATTCATCTGGGGAATAAAATTTCGCAATGCCTGAAACTACTTGACGTTGCTCATATCCTAGATCCACCTGAAGCTTTAATAATTTATCAGCTTTTGGGACCGTTTCACATGCAGTTACAGTCGCAACACGCAAATCAATTTTCATGAAATCGTCAATAGTAATTTCAGGAATTTCTGGATTCTCATCACTCTTTGTCCCACTATTAACTTCTTCTTCTTGTGAGGTTTTTACTGAACCACGCATTTCTTCACGAATATAAGCAATTTCAACTTCGCTTTCCAAGCGAGGGAAAATAGGTATCCCTTTTTCTACCACTTTAATGTTTGCTGGAATAGTATTGCCGAATGTTTCAATTGTATCCCATGCTAAGAATTTGTCATCTAAACCAAGCTGTTCCATCATACGTTTAGGCGTTGTTGTCATAAATGGTTGTAACATGACAGCAATTTGGTGTAAACTCTCTGCCAAATTTCGCATTACTGTACCTAATTTTGGTTTATCCGCCTCTTCTTTTGCTAATACCCATGGTTGTGTTTCATCTATATATTTATTCGTACGTGATACTAATGTCCATAGGTCTGCTAATACCACACTAAATTGCATTTTTTCCATACTTTCTTCATATTTAATACGTACTGACTCAGCCTGCTCTTTTAATGCAGCATCAAATTCTGTCGATTGAAGATTCTCTGAAGGAATAATTCCATCAAAATATTTGTTAATCATTGAAATAGTACGGTTTAATAAATTTCCTAAATCATTTGCAAGATCAAAATTTGTTCGTTCAATAAATGATTCTGGTGAGAATACACCATCAGAACCGAAAGGTAATTCACGTAAAAGGAAATATCGTGTCGCATCAAGACCATAACGCTCAATTAACATTTCTGGATAAATGACATTACCTTTAGATTTAGACATTTTCCCGTCTTTCATCATAATAAAACCATGTGCAAAAACCTTTTTCGGTAATGGTAAATCTAAAGCCATTAAGAAAATTGGCCAATAAATCGTATGGAAGCGAACGATATCTTTTCCTACTACATGCACATCTGCTGGCCAATATTTATTGAACAATGTTTCATCATCTGAAAGATACCCTAGAGATGTAATATAATTCGTTAATGCGTCTACCCATACATAGATAACATGTTTAGCATCCCCAGGTACTTTGATGCCCCAGTCAAAGGATGTTCTCGATACTGATAAATCTTCTAATCCTGGTTTAATAAAGTTATTGATCATTTCATTTTTTCGAGACTCTGGTTCAATAAATTCAAGGTTTTCTTCATAATAAGCTAATAAACGATCAGCGTATTTCTTCATATTAAAGAAGTACGATTCCTCTTTTACTTTGTGAACAGGTCGACCACAGTCTGGACAATTCCCATCTACTAATTGAGTCTCTGTAAAGAATGACTCACATGGTGTACAATACCAGCCTTCATATTCACCTTTATAAATATCACCATTATCTAAAAACTTTTGGAATATCTTTTCGACAGCTTTTGTATGTCGTTCTTGCGTTGTTTGTATAAAATCATCGTAAGTAATATCCATTAACGCCCAAAGCTTTTTCGCAGACTCTGCAATTTCATTGACATAATCTTGAGGATGCTTGCCAGCTTCTGCTGCCTTTTCTTGAATTTTTTGTCCATGCTCGTCCATCCCTGTCAAAAAACGAACATCATAGCCACGTAAACGTTTATAGCGTGCTATCGCATCTGATGCAACCGTTGTATATGCCGTACCAATATGAAACTTCCCACTTGGATAGTAAATGGGTGTTGTTATATAGAATGTTTTCTTTTGTTCACTCACAAGAACTGCCTCCATTGTTTTACAATATACTTTCTATTCTAACGAAGTACGAAATTCGTTTCAATGAAAGTTTATCATTCGCGAAAATTGTCGAATAATATATTTAATCCATTTACTGACTTAAATAAGAACCTTTTTTACTATAATCAAAAATATTTATTAAAAACCTTTTAAAAAAACAGAAATAACAGCATTCTTCTCAAAAAATTTTTTTTAAAACCATAATATTAGTGCATTAATTAATTGACGTTTATGGCATTACTTGGTATGATAACTATCAGACAAAGAAATAATGTCGAAATTTGACGAAATGCCAATATAACTTATATAAATTAGGAGGAAAACTATTATGAAATCAACAGGAATTGTACGTAAAGTCGATGAGTTAGGACGTGTAGTTATACCTATCGAATTACGTCGTACACTAGGTATTGCTGAAAAGGATGCTTTAGAAATCTATGTGGATGATGATAAAATCATCTTAAAAAAATATATGCCTAATATGACATGTGCTGTTACTGGTGAAGTTTCTGATGATAACTTCCGTCTAGTTGGAGGCAAATTAATTTTAAGTCCAGAAGGCGCAGAAATGTTAGTAAAAGAAATTCAATCAAACTTAAAAAAATAATGTTTACACACCTAAATCAATACAGTGATTTAGGTGTTTTTAATGTAAACGTATATATTATTTACTATACCCAAATTCTGACCCCCTTATAATGTCCATATCTGACCTTTATCTTTAAGATTACTATTATTTACATTTGTTATCAAATTAAAAAATCAAGAGCTACCCAAAGGTAACTCTTGATCGTCATTGTTTATGATATTCGTTATAGACATCTCGCTTCGCAAGTTGCCGTTGTTTGGCTACTTCTTTAATGGCTTCTTTAGAACTTACATCCGTTTGTTCAATGATATAATCCACGTGTTCGATAATAGACAGTGTATGCCAATAAGCCTCTTCAGAATCTTCCTCTTCTACTTGCTGATTCCCCTCAATGACAATACAAAATTCCCCACGTATTTCTTCTGCTTGCGACCATTCTACAGCTTCTGCTAGAGTACCACGCAAAAATTCCTCGAATTTCTTAGTCAGCTCTCGCGCTAAAACAATACGACGATTTCCGAGAATAGCTTCCATATCTTTTAATGTTTCCTTTATTCGATGAGGTGCTTCATATAACAAAATCGTTTCTTGTCGTTTTTTTAACAGTTCTAATTGCTGGCGACGTTCTTTTTTTCCACGATTCAAAAATCCATAAAAGAAAAATGGCTGTGGCGTTAATCCAGAAGCAATTAATGCTGTTATTGCTGCATTTGGACCTGGTATAGGCACAACCGGAAAGTTTTGAGCAATTGCTTTTTCAACTATATCTGCACCAGGATCAGAAATACAAGGCAAACCTGCATCACTCACTAATGCAATGGTCTTCCCTTCCTGTAGGAAAGTTAATAATTTTTCCCCACCTACTGCTAGATTATGTTCATGATAGCTCATTAAAGGTGTTTCGATTTCAAAGTAGTTGCATAATTTTCTGGTATTTCTAGTATCTTCGGCTGCAATAATATCCACTTCTTTTAGAATACGGAGCGCTCGCACACTAATATCCTCTAAATTTCCAATAGGTGTCCCTACAAGATATAAACATCCTGTCTGATCGTGTATTGTACTTTTTTGTGATTTCACGATTCACCCCTCCTTATATACATTATTTTTTGTGTTCTTGTAAGTTGCTTAAAAGCATATTCGGCGCGCATTGCCTCTTCTTTCGTTTCATACTCTTCCTTATAAATACACTTTACTGGCCCTCTAGCTCTTGTATATTTTGCCCCTTTACCAGCATTATGTACAGCTACACGCTTTTCTACATTATTTGTATAGCCTGCGTACAACGATTGATCCGCACATTCTAGCACATAAAAATAGTGATTATTGCTCTTTTCCATAAAGAATCTCTCTCACTTCTGCTGTGTATTCATTATTGTTTTTATAGACATACAATGGTGGTAATATTTTCAAATCAGGCTTTCCATCCTTTATTCCTTCTATTAATAATGTATTCGCCTCTTTTCCTTCTTTCGGATAAATAAGCTGCATTCTTTTTGGCTCTAAACGATTTGCACGCATGGCAGTGACTATATCTAATAATCGACCTGGTCGATGCACAAATGCTGCCTTACCACCTTGCTTTAATAATTTACTTGCTGATTGAATCGCCTCTTCTAATGTTAAATAGAGTTCATGTCGCGCAATGGCATGATGTTCACTAAGATTTTTATCACTTGCTTCATGTGCTAAAAAATAAGGGGGATTGCACGTAACGACATCGTATTTTTCAATGCCCAGTTGTTTCGGAATTTCTTTCACATCTCCAAGAATCATTTGAATTTGATTCTCTAATTGATTATAGCGAATACTTCTCTCTGCCATATCCAACAGACGTGGCTGAAGCTCAACTCCTGTTATTTGACCTTTCGTTCGTACACTTAAAAAGAGAGGGATTACGCCATTTCCCGAACATAAATCCACAATATTTCCTTTATGATAAGGAATATTGACAAACTTTGAAAGTAATACTGCATCCAATGAGAATGAAAAGACAGATGGACTTTGAATAATACGTAAATTCTCAGCCAACAAATAGTCTAGACGTTCATCATCTTTTAGCCATTTTTCCATGCTAATTCCTCCTATGCTACAAAAGAAAAGACTGATACCACCTCGGTGGGAATCAGCCTTCTATTATACATTTTGTTTATTTAAAAATGATAGACAAAACAGACAATCTTCACCTTTACGGGAGCTTCCAAAATGAACATGACAAACATGGAAACCTTCCTGGTATAGACGAGCTAGGTTATCATAACCTTCACCTATATCTAGCGGACTCTCTTTCTTTACTTCAGCAGCTTGTACGGAGTGTGTATTAGAAAGTAGTTCTTCTAGACGTGTGCGAAGATGATGATTTTCTGTTTCAAGTGCCTTATGCTCTTCCATCATTAACGCTACAAATTGTTTCAATGCACCAAATTGCTCCTGCATTGCTTCGAGCTGTTGTTCGAACTCCATAACGGTATCTAAGAAATTACGGTCCTTCACCCAAGCCACCTCGTTAAATTCTCTATCTTATATAAGATTTTTTTCGCATGCTAGCAGTTCTTCTAGTGTATACTCAACTGTGCGCTCCTGCTCTTGTAAATATACTTGAACAAGTCTTTCCAGCACATTTAAACCTACAACTTTACCGCGGCCATCTGGTGTCATAGCTACTTCACCTAAATCTGGCATACCCTCTTTTGCCTCTTCATACTCATCATTCTCATACTTTAAACAACACATTAAACGTCCGCAAAGTCCTGATATTTTTGAAGGATTTAAAGATAAGTTTTGATCTTTAGCCATTTTTATAGAAACTGGCTCAAAATCTCCTAAAAATGTGGAGCAACATAGCATACGACCACAAGGCCCAATGCCCCCTAATAACTTTGCTTCATCACGAACACCGATCTGGCGAAGTTCTATACGTGTTCTAAATACCGAAGCTAAATCTTTTACAAGATCCCTGAAGTCAACTCGTCCTTCAGCTGTAAAATAAAAAATGATTTTATTACGATCAAATGTATACTCAACATCTACAAGCTTCATTTCTAGATTATGTTCTATAATTTTAGTACTTGCAAGTTCAAATGCTCGTTTTGACTCAGCCGCATTTTCTTCTACTTGGATACGATCACGATCATCAGCTGGTCGAAGTACTTGTTTAAGTGGTAATACAACATCATTATCACCTACTACTTTTTGAGGGACAACCACTTTACCATATTCAACGCCTCGTGCTGTCTCAACAATAACATATTGACTATCTTCTAATAGAAATGATGCTGGATCAAAATAATATATTTTACCCGCTTTTTTAAAGCGGACTCCTACTACATTATACAAATGTATATCCCTCCTGCAGATTTAGCATTAACTGCTCCATCAATAACGTCCTATTCATGTTACGCTGTAAAGAGGCACGCGCCTGTAAAATAGATTCCATTTGCTTAGACAATTGCTCATAAGTGGAATATAACGCGATTTCTTTGAATAGTGGTAACATGTCTGGATAAGTACAAGCTGCCTCGGGATTAGCTTTTATTGACACTATATCACGGTAAGCAAATAGTAGTAAATCCAATGCTTGCTCCATTTCGCTTTTTTCTTTAAAGTGTGGTAACCACTCCTCGTGTACAATAAGCATAGCCTCATGTACATTTTGCCGAATAGCTTCTACTAATTTTAACACTGTTTTTCGAGCGAGTGCAAACTGCTCATCACTTGCTAAAGAGATTGCCATTTCGAGCTCGTTCGTCATCATACTTACAGTTGAAGCCATTGAGTGCGAAATATTATTTCCCTGTAAATGCTGTAATAAAACATGACGGGGCATTTTTTGGAATTTTATGTGTTGGCAACGAGAGCGAATTGTTGGTAGTATGGATTGCATTTGCTCTGTAATTAAAATAGCAGTAACCTCTCCATCCGGCTCCTCTAAAAATTTAAGTATCATATTGGCAGAGGCAGTATTGAGACGATCTGCATGATGAAGAACGTAAATTTTGCGCCCCTCTTCTACACCCATCATTTTCATTTCACCAATTAATTCTCGCATCTGGTCAATCTTAATAAATTGACCCTCTGGATAAATTTGATGAATATTAGGATGATTTCCCGAATCAACACGTCTGCAATTTCGACATGTTTCACATGGAACATTTTCATTTGGGTGCTCACACAGCATTAGTTTGACAAAAAAGTGCATAATATCTGCTTTGCCTGTCCCTTTTTCTCCATCGAAAATGTACGCATGTGCTAATCTATTTTTGTCAAAAATCGTTTGAAGTTGCTTCATTACGACTGGTTGTAGCACGAATAGCTCTTCAACATTCTTGGCCATATATTTAAAATTCCTTCCTGTTTCTATTATAAGGGTGGGACTGTTCCCACTTCTAACTTTCTATAGAAACATTGCAGTAGTTCATTATTGGCGATTGCTTTTTGCGTAAAATTGCCAAAGTCTCCTCATATTTGGGCAGATAAACACCGCATTCTTAATTAGCAGATATTCTTGACTCAAAAATGAATGATTGGTATTTAAACTCCTGTTTGGTATTTAATTGATCATGGGTTTACTACTCAATGAAGGTAAAATTCGAAAAAAGCCCGCGCCTATAGGAGAATGAGACACGGGTTTTACATATATAAGTTAATTAGTAAGCCTTTAATCTCACCGATTTTATCAAGGAGGTCAATCGCTTCTTTTTCTTCGTCTAAAATATCCTGTGCAAGTTCGACAAGACGCGTATCAATAGTATCAATGATTTTTAAACGTCTTCCTTCACCGAAACGATTCCAAGTATGCGATTGCTTTAACTCCATACCATGTTCTACTGTCTCTTGTAGAAATCGTTTTACTAGCATTTTAAACCTAGCTAGTTCTCGTAAATTACGGGATCTCGCAACTCGGTCACCTGCAGTAGATATATCTCCTAACAATCTTGTTAATTGTTCAGTTTGCAGCTTAGTACCTTGCTTGACGACCATATCTCCAAATCGGTTATTTTGATTATTATTTTGTAGTGGCTCTTTGCGATTTGTATTTAACCCGACGCGTATATCTTGATTAATTTTCAAACTTGTTTCGCCCCCACGATCTTTATCTATTCTCCTCTGCATGATTGTCTTAGGATAACAATTGGTTAAATCCTAATCATGATTCTGTCTTTTAAACAGTGAACCCTAATATTTATAAGGAGGCCCTTTTTTTAAAAATGATGGAATTGCTCGATTGGTAAAACAAAGACAGTGGCTCCTCCTACCTCAACCTCCACAGGGTAAGGAATATAGGAATCAGCATTTCCTCCTAATGGAGAAACTGGCGCAACCATCTGCTCCCGAGCACGACAATTATCCCGAATAATATCTAAAAGTTTGGGTATGAGAGAGTCTTCAGTTCCTATAAGAAACGTCGTATTTCCTGAACGTAAAAATCCTCCTGTGCTCGCTAATTTAGTTGCGCGAAACTGATTTTTCGTTAAAGCATTCGATAAGCGGCTGCTATCCTGATCTTGCACTACAGCTACGACTAACTTCATTCGCACTCACCCCTTTTATAAAATTAACCTAAATAGGTTTCAATATTATTCCTAAACTTTAGCATGTATAAACTTTTAATACTTCCACTATTAATAATCCAACTGAAAATAAAATAATGGATAGTATCATTATATCACATTGTTATAGACAACTTCATGCATTTACTGTATTGCTTTCAATAATAATGACCATACTTCTTCCACAACACTATCAATATCTTGGTCAGCATTCACCATACGTATACGTTCTGGGTAACGCTCAACGAGTAGTAAATATCCTTCATGCACCTTTTGATGAAATGGTAAACTTTCAACATCTAAACGATTTACTTCGCGATTACCCGTTGCATAAATACGAGCTAAACCTACTTCTGGTGCAATATCGAATAATATCGTCATATCAGGTAATTTCTTACCGATAGCAAATTCATTAATAGAAAGCACCTCATCAATACCTATCCCTCTTGCATAACCTTGATAAGCTAAAGAGGAATCGATAAAACGATCACATATCACCAATTTCCCAGCATCTAAAGCAGGTCGAACCTTTTCAAAATAATGCTGGCTTCTTGCTGCAGCATATAACAACGCTTCTGTTCTTTCATCCATTGCTGTATGCGCAGGATTTAAAATAATGGTTCTTATTTTTTCTGCAATTTCAATTCCACCAGGCTCTCTTGTAGCTAGAACATCAATATTTTTTTCGGCTAACCGCTCTGCTATCTTTTGAATGACTGTTGTTTTCCCTGCTCCCTCTGGACCTTCAAATGTTATAAATAAATTGCTATTCATGCTGTTAATTGCCTCCAACTATTTAATGACCTGAATCATTTTTTCTGTTAAACGGTGATTACCTTGAAATGTTGCACCTGCTGCTAGCAGTTCTTCTAATTGACTTAATTTTGCTACTGTTATTCTTTCACCTGGTACTAGCAATGGAATGCCAGGTGGATAAGGAATAATCATACTTGCTGATATTCGTCCTATAGTTCGCATATATGGTAACCATTCTTTATTTAAAGATGCCATCTCATCGAAAGTATAAACAGGCTCTGTCAGTTGTACAAACTTATAAGCTGTTTGAGAAGCCTTGATGTTATCTGTCTTTGCTGCTTCTAATAGCAATGTTACGGCTTCCTTTATTCGCACTCTTATTTCAGCAAATGGATAGGTATGTCCTTGCTTGAGTAATGGTAATATGAATAAAACTTGATTCCTATCAGCAAGCTCCCCATAGACTTGCTTTGCCTCTAGTGCCTCTTGTAATTGAAAGCCACTATAACCTTTGACACGTAAAAGTAATTTGAGAGGATCATCTACCTCAATTACATCCAAAGAGCTTATCGATCGTAGAGCTTCAATCCATTGATTCCTTTTTTCTATTATATATGCACCATCACTCTCCATATATGTCTGTACATAATAGCGAGCATCATCTAGAGACGCTAATAGCACATAAGATGGGCTACTAGATTGTAGCATACGTAAATAGTGATGGATTTTGTCAGCGCCAATTAACTCCGATCTCACGTGCATAAAGGAAGCCATCGTCATTGCAGGTAGTGTTTTGTGCGCTGATTGTACGACAACATCAGCCCCAAGGGACAAAGCAGACGGTTGAAATAAGGAACATGCCTGAAAGTGAGCGCCGTGTGCTTCATCCACCAATACAGGGATCCCCTTTTCATGGCAATAAGTAATTTGTTGCTGTATCTCATTAGAGGTTACCCCATAATAAGTAGGATATGTTAATACAACTGCTTTCGCCTCTGAATAATTTTCTACAGCTTCCTTTAAATCTAGAAAAGTAACATGTGTTGCCGTTAATGTTCGTTCATCCCATATTGGTGACACGAAAATAGGCTTGGCTCCAACAAGTTCGATGGCATGAAAAATAGATTTATGCGCATTCCTTTGAACAATAATAGTATCACCTTTTTGACAAGTAGCATAAATCATTGCTAAATTTCCAACAGTAGAACCACCAACCAAAAAGAAACTTTTCATCGCTCCGTATGTATCAGCTAATAAATGTTCTGCTTCTAAGATCATTTCCTCAGGATAATGCAAATCATCCAGCCCCGATAATTCTGTTACATCATAACGCATAACATCCTTAAATGCTTGTGGAAGGTGAGACAGTTCGCCATGCTTATGGCCTGGGACATGAAAAGAAATATTTTGTTGTTGTCGAAAACGTTCTAATCCCTCTATAATCGGCTTTTTCTTTTGCAAAACAAACACCCATTTTCGTTATATTCTCACCTAATTATACGAGATTATAACGCGATAAAAAAGTCATCTCTCAGCAAGATGCTCTATATTTACAGGTAAAATTATAATTTTTCAATATAATGCCTTACTATTAAAAAAACCGACCATCGCCCCTTCTGCAATAATCGGCTCTCCACCCTTTATAAATGAAACTTTTATTCTTTTGCTACCGTCACGGCCATTTGTCGAACGAGTTGCTCCACCAATTGTGGAACAAATTTTTCTAATACCGGATTCATCATTCCCGATAAAAAACCACTGGCCTTCATTGTTAAGCTACCTGTAAGTTGGAGAGATTCATCTTGATGCTGTTTAATTTCAAATAAGCCATCACCATTTATCGGATCTGATAAGCCAACTAAATCAAATAAGACTTGATGCGGCTCTAAAGATTTCATTTGAAGTTCAACTTTCACAGCTTTTTGAATGATGCCGAAGTCACCTTGAAAGACCCAAATCATATTATTTTCATTTAGCAATTCATGATGCAAATAACCTGGTATTAAAACAGCCCACTTTTCTCTATTTTGAATAAAGCTCTCTAACTTTTCCCTCTGTATATTAATTGCTTCACTAGTATATAGTCCTGTTGCCACTTTATTTCATCCCCCCTTGTCCAATCTTTACCATTTAATCTTACCATTTTTTATGCTTACAAAGACAGACAAAAATAAAAACCGCCGAGATATATCTCAGCGGTTACAATTGCCTAGCGACGTCCTACTCTCACAGGGGGAAGCCCCCAACTACCATCGGCGCTAAAGAGCTTAACTTCCGTGTTCGGTATGGGAACGGGTGTGACCTCTTTGCCATCATCACTAGACTATGTTCGGCTTTCAATATACATCGCATTTCTTCGTCAGCTTCTGTCGTTCAGTCAGTCACGTACTTGAGTACGCTCCTTCCCTCTCTCCATTGCTTCCTCGAACTACTCGTATCTTGAAACCCTTTATAAAAGAAATTATTCTTTCAAAACTGGATAAACGGTTCATTGAATGCTTCAAACTTTTTGGTTAAGTCCTCGATCGATTAGTATTCGTCAGCTCCATGTGTCACCACACTTCCACCTCGAACCTATCTACCTCATCGTCTTTGAGGGATCTTACTTACTTGCGTAATGGGAAATCTCATCTTGAGGGGGGCTTCATGCTTAGATGCTTTCAGCACTTATCCCGTCCACACATAGCTACCCAGCGATGCCTTTGGCAAGACAACTGGTACACCAGCGGTGTGTCCATCCCGGTCCTCTCGTACTAAGGACAGCTCCTCTCAAATTTCCTACGCCCACGACGGATAGGGACCGAACTGTCTCACGACGTTCTGAACCCAGCTCGCGTACCGCTTTAATGGGCGAACAGCCCAACCCTTGGGACCGACTACAGCCCCAGGATGCGATGAGCCGACATCGAGGTGCCAAACCTCCCCGTCGATGTGGACTCTTGGGGGAGATAAGCCTGTTATCCCCGGGGTAGCTTTTATCCGTTGAGCGATGGCCCTTCCATGCGGAACCACCGGATCACTAAGCCCGTCTTTCGACCCTGCTCGACTTGTAGGTCTCGCAGTCAAGCTCCCTTGTGCCTTTACACTCTACGAATGATTTCCAACCATTCTGAGGGAACCTTTGGGCGCCTCCGTTACCTTTTAGGAGGCGACCGCCCCAGTCAAACTGTCCGCCTGACACTGTCTCCTGCCCCGCTAAGGGGCATGGGTTAGAATTTCAATACAACCAGGGTAGTATCCCACCGACGCCTCCTTCGAAGCTGGCGCTCCGAGATCTCTGGCTCCTACCTATCCTGTACAAGTTGTACCAAAATTCAATATCAGGCTACAGTAAAGCTCCACGGGGTCTTTCCGTCCTGTCGCGGGTAACCTGCATCTTCACAGGTACTATAATTTCACCGAGTCTCTCGTTGAGACAGTGCCCAGATCGTTACGCCTTTCGTGCGGGTCGGAACTTACCCGACAAGGAATTTCGCTACCTTAGGACCGTTATAGTTACGGCCGCCGTTTACTGGGGCTTCAATTCGCAGCTTCGCTTGCGCTAACCACTCCTCTTAACCTTCCAGCACCGGGCAGGCGTCAGCCCCTATACGTCACCTTACGGTTTTGCAGAGACCTGTGTTTTTGCTAAACAGTCGCCTGGGCCTATTCACTGCGGCTCTCATGCGCTTGCACGCTCAAGAGCACCCCTTCTCCCGAAGTTACGGGGTCATTTTGCCGAGTTCCTTAACGAGAGTTCTCTCGCACACCTTAGGATTCTCTCCTCGACTACCTGTGTCGGTTTGCGGTACGGGCACCTCTCACCTCGATAGAGGCTTTTCTTGGCAGTGTGAAATCAGGAACTTCGTCCATACGGACTCGCCATCACAGCTCAACGTTACAGTGTGCGGATTTGCCTACACACACGCCTTACTGCTTGGACGCGCATAACCAACAGCGCGCTTACCCTATCCTACTGCGTCCCCCCATTTCTCAAACGGTGAGGAGGTGGTACAGGAATATCAACCTGTTGTCCATCGCCTACGCCTATCGGCCTCGGCTTAGGTCCCGACTAACCCTGAGCGGACGAGCCTTCCTCAGGAAACCTTAGTCATACGGTGGACGGGATTCTCACCCGTCTTTCGCTACTCATACCGGCATTCTCACTTCTAAGCGCTCCACCAGTCCTTCCGATCTGACTTCAACGCACTTAGAACGCTCTCCTACCACTGACATCGTAGATGTCAATCCACAGCTTCGGTGAATCGTTTAGCCCCGATACATTTTCGGCGCAGCGTCACTCGACCAGTGAGCTATTACGCACTCTTTAAATGATGGCTGCTTCTAAGCCAACATCCTGGTTGTCTGTGCAACGCCACATCCTTTTCCACTTAACGATTACTTTGGGACCTTAGCTGGTGGTCTGGGCTGTTTCCCTTTTGACTACGGATCTTATCACTCGCAGTCTGACTCCCGTGTATAAATATCTGGCATTCGGAGTTTGTCTGAATTCGGTAAACCGGGATGGCCCCCTAGTCCAAACAGTGCTCTACCTCCAGTATTCTCATCACGAGGCTAGCCCTAAAGCTATTTCGGAGAGAACCAGCTATCTCCAAGTTCGATTGGAATTTCTCCGCTACCCACACCTCATCCCCGCACTTTTCAACGTGCGTGGGTTCGGGCCTCCAGTAAGTGTTACCTTACCTTCACCCTGGACATGGGTAGATCACCTGGTTTCGGGTCTACGACCACGTACTATTTCGCCCTATTCAGACTCGCTTTCGCTGCGGCTCCGCCTTCTAAAGCTTAACCTCGCACGTAATCGTAACTCGCCGGTTCATTCTACAAAAGGCACGCTATCACCCATTAACGGGCTCTAACTACTTGTAGGCACACGGTTTCAGGATCTCTTTCACTCCCCTTCCGGGGTGCTTTTCACCTTTCCCTCACGGTACTGGTTCACTATCGGTCACTAGGTAGTATTTAGCCTTGGGAGATGGTCCTCCCGGATTCCGACGGAATTTCACGTGTTCCGCCGTACTCAGGATCCACTCAGGAGAGAACGAACTTTCGACTACAGGGCTTTTACCTGCTCTGGCGGACCTTTCCAAGTCGCTTCATCTAACTCGCTCTTTTGTAACTCCGTATTGAGTGTCCTACAACCCCAAGAGGCAAGCCTCTTGGTTTGGGCTCTTCCCGTTTCGCTCGCCGCTACTCAGGGAATCGATTTTTCTTTCTCTTCCTCCAGGTACTTAGATGTTTCAGTTCCCTGGGTCTGCCTTCAAGACGCTATGTATTCACGTCAAGATACTACGCGATTAAACGTAGTGGGTTCCCCCATTCGGAAATCTCCGGATCAAAGCTCACTTACAGCTCCCCGAAGCATATCGGTGTTAGTGCCGTCCTTCTTCGGCTCCTAGTGCCAAGGCATTCGCCGTGCGCCCTTAATAACTTAACCTATCAGCTTTCCATACACATCACATTTCGTTGTCAGCCTCACTCGTTCAATCAGTCACGTACTGAAGTACGCTCCTTCATTTACTCGATTGCTTCCTAGAACTGCTCGTGTCTGAAAACCTTATCATGTTATTAAGCCTATAAAAAAACTTAAAAAAATAAATGTGTTTGTTACAATTTCAATGTCGTTTTATCCAGTTTTCAAAGAACAAGTTTTGAAGTATTTCATTCAGAAAGAATGAACCTTCAAAACTGAACGCAAAACGTAATCTTACAAACCCTAGGTTTGTATTCCGAAAATATCCTTAGAAAGGAGGTGATCCAGCCGCACCTTCCGATACGGCTACCTTGTTACGACTTCACCCCAATCATCTATCCCACCTTCGGCGGCTGGCTCCAAAAGGTTACCTCACCGACTTCGGGTGTTACAAACTCTCGTGGTGTGACGGGCGGTGTGTACAAGGCCCGGGAACGTATTCACCGCGGCATGCTGATCCGCGATTACTAGCGATTCCGGCTTCATGTAGGCGAGTTGCAGCCTACAATCCGAACTGAGAACGACTTTATCGGATTAGCTCCCTCTCGCGAGTTGGCAACCGTTTGTATCGTCCATTGTAGCACGTGTGTAGCCCAGGTCATAAGGGGCATGATGATTTGACGTCATCCCCACCTTCCTCCGGTTTGTCACCGGCAGTCACCTTAGAGTGCCCAACTAAATGATGGCAACTAAGATCAAGGGTTGCGCTCGTTGCGGGACTTAACCCAACATCTCACGACACGAGCTGACGACAACCATGCACCACCTGTCACCGTTGCCCCCGAAGGGGAAACCATATCTCTACAGTGGTCAACGGGATGTCAAGACCTGGTAAGGTTCTTCGCGTTGCTTCGAATTAAACCACATGCTCCACCGCTTGTGCGGGCCCCCGTCAATTCCTTTGAGTTTCAGTCTTGCGACCGTACTCCCCAGGCGGAGTGCTTAATGCGTTAGCTGCAGCACTAAGGGGCGGAAACCCCCTAACACTTAGCACTCATCGTTTACGGCGTGGACTACCAGGGTATCTAATCCTGTTTGCTCCCCACGCTTTCGCGCCTCAGTGTCAGTTACAGACCAGATAGTCGCCTTCGCCACTGGTGTTCCTCCAAATCTCTACGCATTTCACCGCTACACTTGGAATTCCACTATCCTCTTCTGCACTCAAGTCTCCCAGTTTCCAATGACCCTCCACGGTTGAGCCGTGGGCTTTCACATCAGACTTAAGAAACCACCTGCGCGCGCTTTACGCCCAATAATTCCGGACAACGCTTGCCACCTACGTATTACCGCGGCTGCTGGCACGTAGTTAGCCGTGGCTTTCTAATAAGGTACCGTCAAGGTACAGCCAGTTACTACTGTACTTGTTCTTCCCTTACAACAGAGTTTTACGAACCGAAATCCTTCTTCACTCACGCGGCGTTGCTCCATCAGGCTTTCGCCCATTGTGGAAGATTCCCTACTGCTGCCTCCCGTAGGAGTCTGGGCCGTGTCTCAGTCCCAGTGTGGCCGATCACCCTCTCAGGTCGGCTACGCATCGTCGCCTTGGTGAGCCGTTACCTCACCAACTAGCTAATGCGCCGCGGGCCCATCCTATAGCGACAGCCGAAACCGTCTTTCAATATTTCACCATGAGGTGAAACAGATTATTCGGTATTAGCCCCGGTTTCCCGGAGTTATCCCAAACTATAAGGTAGGTTGCCCACGTGTTACTCACCCGTCCGCCGCTAACGTCAAAGGAGCAAGCTCCTTCTCTGTTCGCTCGACTTGCATGTATTAGGCACGCCGCCAGCGTTCGTCCTGAGCCAGGATCAAACTCTCCATAAAAGAAATTTGATTAGCTCAAATTGTTTTGCTGGCATCAATTTTGATGTCCAAAATTTTGTTTCGTTCACTAGCTAGGCTAGCTACTTAAAACTTTATTGATTACGTTTTGCTTGTTCAGTTTTCAAGGTTCATGTTGTTAGTCAGTGTCTCTCAACAGCAACTCTTATATAATATCACGTCGCATATAATGTGTCAACATAAATTTTTAATTTATATTTCGTTTCAACCAGTTATATTGGCGACTTCTATAACTATACCATAATATTATTATATTGCAAGCATTTTATAAAATAAATATTAAAGCTGTTATGCCTAGAACCCCTGGAATACCTAAAACGGCAATCGTTAAGACTGAGAAAAGATTGATGGGCACGTTATATCCTATATAACCAATACCTAAATGAATCATAAATAATAGTAGGAAAGCAAATGCAAATCGAAACCAAAAGACAGATAAACCTTCTAAAATTTTGCCAAGCTTAGCATGTCTTATTATGACATAAAGAAAAAGAAGCCCTACAGGAACACAAATACTCATAATTACTAACCAAGACATATGGTTACCTCCTCAAAAAAATAATTATGAAAGTTTATGTTTCCTGTATTGCTTCTATGAATAGCCAATAGAACTATTTTATTAACACCCTGCGAATTCTAGCTTCTTTAAATAAATAAAAATGAATGCTTTCCGCCGCTTTTCGTTGAGCAATCGCCCCTAGATCATAGTCGTCCATTAGTTCTTCTATTATCTTTGCTTGTTGTAAATCCTCTTTTGTTTCTTTTATAAGATTTACTAGCCTATCATCGAACTCTTTTTTCAGCTTTCCTTTACTACGGAAGAACATATTAATCCCCCACTCACAACTCACGTCGACCTTCCATTGCCTTCGATAACGTTACCTCATCTGCATATTCTAAGTCCCCGCCTACTGGTAACCCATGCGCTATGCGGGTCGTACGAATACCTGACGGTTTGACAAGGCGAGATATATACATAGCTGTTGCCTCGCCTTCAATAGTTGAATTCGTAGCTAGAATAAGCTCTTGGACACTTTCATCGTGCAACCGGACTAACAGGGAAGCTACATTGATATCCTCTGGGCCAATGCCATCCATTGGTGATATCGCACCCTGTAGTACATGGTACATACCATTATAGTCACGCATTTTTTCCATCGCAATTACATCTTTTGTGTCTTGAACAACACAAATAATAGAATGATCTCGTTGTTTATCTGTACATATGTGACACGGGTCTACATCTGTAATATTGCCACACACGGAACAATAGCTTAAATTCCGTTTAGCATCAATTAATGCTTTAGAAAAAGATAAGACATCTTCTTCCTTCATTGATAACACAAAAAACGCCAGACGAGCCGCAGTTTTCGGCCCGATACCTGGCAATTTCATAAAACTATCGATCAATTTTGATATTGGTTCTGGGTAGTACATATGGATACCTCCTAGAATGGAAGGTTTAAGCCTTGAGTGAATTTACCCATCGTTGAGTTCGTTTTTTCTTCTACTTTTTTTAATGCCTCATTAGTAGCAATAACGATTAAGTCTTGTAGCATTTCAATATCCTCTGGATCTACTACAGATTCATCAAGATTTACTGACACCACTTCACGTTGACCAGACACAGTTACCTTTACCATGCCGCCACCCGCAACACCTTCAAACTGCTCTGCATTTAGTGCCTCTTGAGCCTCCATCATTTCTTTTTGCATTTTTTGCATTTTTTTCATCATACCTTGCATATTTCCCATTCCACGCATAAATGTTTTCCTCCTAAAAATTTAATCTTCCATAATTTCAACAAAGTCTTTACCAAAGAGCTTTTCTGCCTCTGTCACAAGTGGATCCTGTGAAGCAAGTGGCTGAGCATCATCGATAAATGGCTCATCCGATATTTCTGCCGGTGGTGGTTCTAATAATTCCTCACCATTCTCTGATGCAGCTGATATTTTTTTATGCTGCATACTATGATCACGGATAAACTCTTCACGCATTTTTAACCAAGATTCTTCTGGTATGCAAAGCATTTCGTACATTATACCAGTTTGTCCTGCAATTAATTGGGTGAAGTGAGCCTTTAAAGACTGATTATCTGCAACCATCTGACAATGAATATCATACTTGAATTTTAACACAAAAGCACTTGAAGATGCCGCAACTGGTTCGGCTTCAGCTAAAAGTGCAGACTGCGATTTTTGCAGTTGATTTAGTGCTTGTGCCCAAATTGATTTTATACGTTGGACATCTTGCTTTGTAGCGTCTTTTAGTACCTCTTGGATACGACCTGTTGGAGCCTTATAGCCGTTTGGATTTTTAGCACGTGGTCTTTGCTCTTTTGGCGCTTGCGATGCTTGCGCAGGAGCTCCTGATTGTAATTGTAGAGATAATTGTTGAACCATTTGCTCAAGTGCTACAATTTTTTGAGCGAGATCAGGGCTAATCACCGTATCACTCGTTGGACTTATTGCTTGATTAGTGCTCCCTCCCGAAAACTGTACCATTTTAAGTAATGCCGTTTCTAAATAAATTTTTGTATGGTGAGAGAAGCGCATTTCTTGCTGAGTTTTCGCAAGTATATCAATATAGCCATAAAGCATATCCGGTGCAAATTCATGGGCCAAGGATAATACACGTTCCTCAGGAGACACGAGCTCTAATAATTCTGCTAAATCTTCACTTGTTTGAAGTAATAATAAATCACGGAAAAATGTAATTAAGTCTTCTGAAAGACGAAGTGGGTCTTTACCATCAGTAATTAGTTGTTCTAAAAGGGCAAGCATTTGTGCAACATCTTTCGCTTTGAGTGCATTGGCTAGATCATAAAAAACTTCCTGGCTTATTGAACCTGTAACTAACAATGTATCCTCAAGCTTTAGCTTCTCTCCACTGAAAGATACTACTTGGTCCAATAAACTCAAAGCATCACGCATTCCTCCTGCAGCAGATTGCGCAATTACCTTTAAGCCTTGCTCTTCATATGGCAGCTCAATATCTTCTAATACAACTTTCATACGTTCAATAATATCATTGGTAGAAAGTCGTTTAAAATCAAAGCGCTGACAACGGGAAATAATTGTAGCAGGCAATTTATGAGGCTCAGTTGTTGCTAAAATAAAAACTGCATGGGGAGGCGGCTCTTCTAAAGTTTTCAAAAGAGCGTTAAAAGCGCTTGTAGAAAGCATATGCACTTCATCAATAATGTACACCTTGTATCTACTGCTTGCAGGAGCAAAACGAACTTTTTCTATAATATCTCTAATCTCTTCCACACGTGAATTTGAAGCTGCGTCAAATTCAATGACATCAGGATGCGAGCCGTCCGTAATACTTAAACATGTAGCACATTCGTTACAAGGCTCTTCCGAAGGCGCATGTTCACAATTTAAAGCTTTTGCAAAAATTTTAGCTGTACTTGTTTTCCCTGTACCACGTGGTCCAGAAAAAAGGTATGCATGCGTTGTTTTATTCGCTAGGAGAGCATTTTGTAGCGTTCTTTTGACATGCGCTTGACCAGACATCTCTCGAAAAGACTGCGGCCGATACACACGGTAAAATGCTTGATACGTCACTGTTTTCCTTCTCTCCTTCTCCATTAAATAGAATAGTCTTATTATAGCATTTGCTGCCTTATATATAAAATGAAGTTACTAAATAAAAATAAAAATAAAAAAAGCATCCGCCTTATAGTAGACGGATGCTTTGAGTTGGCAATTTAATGCCGTGCACCTTTCCTTGACAGCCGCACATAAGCGTTACTCCTGTCGTTAGCTCAGATTAGGCAACCCCGCGGCACATGGATATGACCACTTAATGCTGCTTCCTTCCGGACCTGACATGGTTCATGGGTATCCATTGCGCAGGACCCAATCGTCAACACTACGTGCAGAAGGCAGACCAAACAATACGGACAGCCTCGAAAAAGGAATTCAGTCTCGCTAGAGCGGATTGCGAGTTACAGGACACCGCTACCTTCCCACCTAGCACGGCAATAACTAGTATACTGACTGTTTGTATAAATTGCAACTTAATGCACAAATTATTTATTACCCATGTATTTTAGCATTACTAAATTTTTTAAAAAATTGTTGACTTGAGTTTTAAGTTATGATAAATTTATTTTTGTCGAAAGACAGCAAAGCAATATAACATGGAGGTATACCCAAGTCTGGCTGAAGGGATCGGTCTTGAAAACCGACAGGCGGGTAACACCGCGCGGGGGTTCGAATCCCTCTACCTCCTCCAGTTTTTAATTTCCGACTACGAATGTAGCCGTTTTTTTTTGCCAAAATTGTATGTATTACTTGTTAAATACCACTTCCGCCTCGGTTGTGGTATTTTTTTATTATATCGCTTATGGGAGGTTGTCAAATTGCCACCGAAAAAGAATATAGCTCGCACTTCCCTCACTTGGGTGATTTTAATTGCTATCATGACCGCAATAGGCAGTGAGATTAAAATTATGCCGTTTGCCAATACGACTTTTCGCTTTGGTTTAGGTACCATAATCTTTTTCTTATGCACATTAATTAAACCTACACCTATTATTTTAGCTGGGTTCGCGACAAGTATAGTGACCATCTTTTTTCGTGTTTTCAATTCATATTTACATGATATATCCGTATTAGAGAGCATTTTTAACCATTTACCAGCGGGATTATTTTATGTATTGTTTGCTATATGCCTACGAATTTTAGATGTCCAAACATATAGGGAAAAACCACTAAAGCTTGGTTTACTCGTTGCTTTTAGTGAGGTCATTAGTAACTTAGCAGAACAAATTTTCCGTTTTTTTGTACAAACCTATACATTTCTATTTCTTCATGACCTTTTGATTTTGTTAGCGGTGGCCTTATTACGAAGCTTTTTTGTAGTTGGTATTTATAGCTCTATATTGATTGCCGAACAAAAAAAACGTGTTCAAGAGATGCTTAATATTGGATCTGATCTCTATGTTGAGACCCTGTATTTAAAAAAATCCATGAATCATATTGAAACCATAACAGCTAGCGGATTTGAATTATATCGACAATTAAAAGCTCAAGGATATCGAGCGGAAAGCTTACAAGCTCTTCATATTGCCCAGGAAATCCATGAAGTGAAAAAGGATTCACAACGAATATATGCAGGCATTTCAAAGATTGTTGGTGAAAGGAGCTTTGGTCCTTTTGTATTATCTGAATTATTGCATTATATAGAAGATGGCAATAGTAAATACGCTGAATTGCTTGGGAAAAATATCGAATTCCAAACAAGTATAGACTTCGATTTTCAAACAAGGGAACATATTGCATTGCTCGCTCTTTTAAATAATTTAACTGCTAATGCGGTGGAGGCTATCGAAGAGCAAGGTATCATTTCTATTGCTATTCAACGACAAGAGGATAATACTGTAATAACAATATGTGATACTGGAAAGGGAATTTCACAGAAGGATTTTTCTATTATTTTTGAACCTGGATTTACCACCAAATATAATATAGATGGTGTCGCAGCAACTGGCATTGGCCTTTCGCATGTTGCTGAACTAATAGAAAAATTAAAGGGCTCCATAACCGTTGAATCAAACAATCAATACACAACGTTTAAAATCATAATTCCTACGCAAACTATTCAAACGGGAGAGACTTAAATGAGGTATTTTATTGTAGACGACGATCGTGCAAGTCGTGTCATGTTAAAACAAATTATTGAAGATAGTGGGTTAGGTACAGTGATTGGCGAAGCTCGCAATGGTGAGGATGCCATACCCCAAATTTTAATGACCCAGCCGGAGTTTGTGCTAATCGATTTGCTGATGCCAAAGCTTGATGGTATAGCAACAGTCGAGCATCTTATTCAAAATCGTTTTGAGGGCCAATTTATCATGATTTCTCAGGTCGTGAATAAAGAAATGGTTGGTGAGGCTTATGAACAAGGAATAGAATTCTTCATTCATAAACCAATTAACCGCATTGAGGTAGAAAACGTTTTAAAAAAAACTACCGAACAATTTCGGCTAAAAAATTCACTGTTAGTTATTCGTCAATCGCTTACAAATATTGAATTAAGTGAACAAAAAGCAAATAAAGCAACTTCACGTGATCATATTCAGTCCATATTAAATGATATGGGGATTGTAGGTGAAATTGGGAGCGAGGATATTATAGCTATTATCGAAACTTTACTTGCTCATCAGCATAAGATTGCACCCCTTCCTCCATTAAAGGAGCTCTACGAGGAAATCGCAGCTGTAACAAAGGCTACACCTGATGAAATTTTGAAGGAAAGTAAAGCCATAGAGCAGCGTGTGCGCAGAACAATATTAGCTGCCATGATTAATCTGGCAAATTTAGGCGTTGTCGATTACACCAACTCTGAGTTTGAATATTATGCCCCTCGCTATTTTGATTTTAAAGAAATTCGTCAACTCATGACTCAAATTGAAGACCATGATAATCGTAAAGCAAAGGTAAATATTAAGAAGTTTATTCAAGTGCTATATTCAGACATTTTAACAAAAGTAAATTAATTTTCTCGGATTTTGTCGGATTCCATAAGTCCTCCGTATTATTAAAGTAAGGCGTGTCCTAAAAATTTAATATCAGGGGGTACAAAGGGTTTGAAGAAGAAATTTAAAATCAGTCTAGCCGCTCAAATTTTAATCGGCTTGATTTTAGGGATCATTGTTGGTGGTATTTTTTATGGAAACCCCAAGATTGAGACATATTTACAACCATTAGGGGATATCTTTTTACATCTTATTAAGATGATTGTTGTTCCCATTATTATTTCGACATTAATCGTTGGTGTTGCTGGTACTGGAGACATGAAGCAGCTTGGACGATTAGGCGGGAAATCCATTATTTACTTTGAAATTATAACGACAGTAGCAATCTTAGTTGGATTACTTTCGGCGAATATTTTCCAACCAGGTGCTGGAATAAACATGAGTGAATTATCTCAAGGGGATATTTCGAAATATGTAACAACAACTGAAGAAGTACAGCATGAGGGACCATTCGATATTATTGTAGGTATTGTCCCAACAAATATTATTCAGTCTATGGCTGAGGGTAATATGCTTGCGATTATCTTCTTCTCAGTTATTTTTGGTTTAGGGGTTGCAGCAGTTGGTGAACGAGGAAAGCCAGTCTTAGACTTCTTCCAAGGGGTTGCAGATGCTATGTTCTGGGTAACTAACCTCGTAATGAAGTTTGCGCCAATCGGGGTATTTGGTTTAATTGGTGTAACCGTTTCCAAATATGGGTTTGCTTCACTGGTTCCACTTGCCAAATTGGCCATCCTTGTTTATGCAACCATGTTATTCTTCATCTTTGTTGTTCTTGGCCTTGTGGCAAAATTTGCAGGAATCAGCATCTTCTATTTAATTAAAGTGTTAAAGGATGAGTTGATCTTAGCATTCTCAACCGCAAGTTCTGAAGCTGTATTACCGCGTATTATGTTAAAAATGGAGAAATTAGGGGCTCCTAAGGATATTGTATCCTTTGTTATACCTACCGGTTACTCCTTTAACTTAGACGGATCAACGCTATATCAAGCGATTGCAGCATTATTTATTGCGCAAATGTACGGTATTCACCTTAGCATTGGTGAACAAATTACGTTAATGCTTGTATTGATGGTTACTTCGAAAGGGATTGCAGGTGTTCCAGGGGTATCCTTCGTCGTACTGCTAGCCACTTTAGGTACTGTTGGCATTCCATTAGAAGGACTAGCATTTATTGCTGGTATTGACCGTATCCTTGACATGGGACGTACAGTTGTTAACGTAATTGGTAACTCATTAGCGTCATTAGTGATGGCGAAATGGGAAGGCCGTTTCGATCGCGAAAAAATGAAGAATTACTTTAATGAAAATGAAAATTTAGCATAAAATAAAAAACTCTCACGATGTTGGATGGCATCGTGAGAGTTTTATTTAATTTCCAAGCACTTTATCTAAGTACGCAAGAATGGATTCTTTGCCGTTTGCATGTGCTTCTTGTGCACGCTTTTCATCTTTTAACATCTTTTCTTCCGCAGCTTCGATTACTTTTTCAGCATCTTGCTGTGGTACAACAATGACACCATCGACATCTCCAATAATATAGTCGCCTGGGTGAACCGTCACTCCTCCAATGGCAATGGGCACATTTACTTTGCCACCCCCATTTTTATTACCAGCAGCTACTGTTGTACCTAAAGAGAATACAGGGAAATCTAACTCACGTATAGCAGCAATATCACGAATTACGCCGTCAACTACAAAACCTTGTACTCCAACACCCTTTGCTAAGGACACCACAAAATCTCCTGCTACCGCTCGATTGGTGTTTCCCTTTGCATCTATAACTAAAATATCTCCTTCATTGGCCGCTCTAATAGCCTCCAACACTGCACCATTTTCTCCATCTGGTAAACGTACGGTTACCGCACGTCCAGCAATTTTAAAATGATCGGCTAGCGGTTTAATAGTACTACACAAATTCGTATGCCCACCTGTCGCATCTGAAATAGCTGTTGTTGGCACATGCTGAAAACTTACTTCCACTTTTGTCATCCATAACACCCCTATTATGATTAATGAAAGTCTTACACAAATATTGTAATGAAACCATTTATACTATTTCAATATATCTACTAAAATATTGAACTTAAATAATTTCAATAAATTGCTTGGACTGCTCGTCTAATGCTTCTGCTGCAGTTGCGATTTCACTAAAATCTTTAGTCGTAATAGTAATTTGTTCGTGTGTCTTTTCTACTTTTTCAGCTATTTTTGTAATACTGTCTGTCACTTGACTAATTTCCCGCTCTATCCCCTCTATATTATCCTTCACTTCTGAAATGGATTGCTCTACTCTAACGGAAAGCTTTCTCACCTCTTTTGCCACTACGTCAAAACCTCGACCATATTCTCCAGCTCTTGCGGCTTCGATCGCTGCATTCAAAGCTAGTAAATTGGTTTGGGCAGCAATCTCTTGAATGGTTTTCACAATACCTTTAATGGAATCAGCTTGATTCTGTAGCTGTGTAAGATTGCTGACATTTTCTTTTGATTCCTGTGAAACCTCTTGAATGGTGCTCAGTAATTCTTGACTATTTTGAATACCGGTTTCTGAGCGTTGATGAAGTCCATTAGACATTTCCTTCAATTGATCGGCTACATTAGTTATTTCATTTTGACGTTCAGTAATATTCGTAGCAATTTTTGAAACACCAATTACTTTATTTGAGTGATTGGCGAAAACGGGCATATACGTAGCCTCCAGCCAAACCCTATGTCCATTCGCATCAATTCTTTCAATTTTATCCTGATAACTATTCCCTGCTACTAAATTGCGCCAAAACTGTTCGTATGCTGGACTATGAACGAAATTCGGTAAACAAAAATCTTTATGATTCTTTCCAAGCAATTCTTGTACGGTATAGCCTAATGTTTTAGCAAACAGCTCATTTACATAGGCAACTCTTCGATCCATATCAAAACGAATAATTGCTATATTGCGCTCAATAGCTTGCACTACTAAATCATCAGTCACTTGAGTATCTGCACCTTGCATAATTCACCTCATCCATTTCTATTTTTTACCGTTTATTTAATATTATAAAAAACACGGGGAATATTCACCCATGTTTTTTTAGTAACCGTAATATATCATCTGCTGTATTTGCTATACGGAAGAAGGATTTCTGTTCAGATCGTATAAATCCTTCCTCTAGCATTATTTTAAAATGCTGTAAGAGTGCGTCATAGAAACCATTTACGTTATATAAAATAACAGGTTTTTCATGAAGGCCAATTTGTGCCCAAGTAAAAACTTCGAAATATTCGTCCAAAGTCCCTGCGCCTCCTGGAAGAGCAATAAATGCATCAGCCAGCTCCGCCATTTTAGCTTTTCGAATATGCATGGACTCTACAAAATGAATTTCTGTTAATGAAGCATGAGCCAGTTCTCGCTTCTGTAAATGAGTTGGCATAACACCAATCACCTCTCCACCCGCTGCTAAAACAGCATCCGCAACCTTTCCCATTAATCCTGTTTTGGAACCACCGTAAACAACACCATGTCCGTGCTTAGCTAATACAGCACCTAGCTCTGCCGCTTTCTCCCCATATACTGGACTTCTCCCTATGCCAGATCCGCAATACACTGCAATTCTTATAGTAATCCCTCCTATTCAAAAAACGTGAAACAATCAGTCATGTATTGTTTCACGTTCTTTGGTCGTTTCTTTCTCTTCTATTTTCTTAAATGGCTTGTTTGTTTTAGCATATGACCGATACGGCTCACAATTGATTCAATTGCATCAGGATTTTTTAATAAATCATAATCATTAATATCTAAACGTAGAACTGGACAGGAATTAAAATTATTAATCCAGTTTTCATAACGTTCATGCATTTCTATCCAATAATCATTTGGCGTTTGTTGCTCCATTGCGCGCCCACGTTCTTGTATTCGCCCAATAACAGCATCAATCGGTCCTTCAAGATAAACAAGTAAATCGGGATGTGGGAAATACGGTGTCATTACCATAGCATCAAACAAATTCGTGTACGTTTCATAATCTGTTGGGCTCATTGTTCCCTTATCATAATGCATTTTTGCGAAAATCCCAGTATCTTCATAAATAGAGCGGTCTTGTATAAACCCTCCACCATACTCAAAAATACGTTTCTGTTCCTTAAAACGCTCTGCTAAAAAATAAACTTGTAAATGGAAGCTCCACTTTTCAAAATCCTCATAAAATTTATCAAGATATGGATTGGTATCTACTTTTTCGAAGGATGTACGGAAATTCAGTGCTTCTGCTAAAGCTTTTGTCATCGTGGACTTTCCTACGCCTACAGTACCGGCAATCGTGATGACGGTTTGTGGAGGAATATCGTATTTCTCTCTTAAATTCATTATTGCAAACTCCTTTTTTGTAACGTATCCTTAATTATTTTCAAAACATAATTTAAATCGTCTGGATTTTTCACAAAATCGAGCTGATCTCCATTAAATCGAATAACTGGTATTTCAGGATGCATTTTCTCAAAATGTTCGATAAAAGAATGATAATCGATAACGAGCTGCTCCATGTAATCGCGTGATATCATTTTTTCAAAGTCTCGTCCACGCATGGCAATTCGTTTCATCAATGTTTCAACGCTTGCATGTAAATAAACAACTACATTAGGTACAGGCATATCTTTTGTTAATATTTTATAAATTTCCTCATACTTTTCGTATTCGGTAGATGCCAGTGTACGCTTCGCAAATATTAAATTCTTAAAAATATGATAGTCTGCTACAACTGGCTTGGCATGAGCTAATCGGAATTTTTTAATGTCCGTTAATTGCTTATAGCGATTACATAGGAAGAACATTTCCGTTTGGAAACTCCACTCCTCAATATTTTCATAAAACTTATTTAAAAAAGGGTTTTCGTCTACAATTTCTTTTAATAGATGGTAATTAAATGTCGCTGCTATCTCTTTCGATAAAGAGGTTTTACCAACACCAATCGGACCTTCTACCGTAACAAATGGAACCGTCACCAGAAGCTCCTCCTTTTGTTCTATGGATTCGATCATTGTGTCCTACATAAATGAATCAGTACCTTTCATTTTATCATAGTGATAAAATGAAAAACAGAATCAACCTATGAAAATTAAGTATGAGATTTTTCCCCGTATAGTTTGAAAAAAGACATTGAGGATATGTATCCCAATGTCTTTTCATCTTCACAATTTCACTCGCTGTAAACGTAGAGCATTTAATACAACTGATACAGAACTGAAAGCCATTGCTGCCCCTGCCACCCACGGAGCAAGTAGACCAATTGCAGCAATCGGAATACCTAAAGTATTGTAAGCAAATGCCCAAAACAGATTTTGTTTAATATTACGCATTGTTTTTCTACTCATAAGAATAGCGTCCGCAATACTATTTAAATCACCACGGATTAACGTAATATCTGCCGCTTCCATCGCCACATCTGTCCCTGTACCAATGGCCATACCAATATTCGCTGTCGCTAGCGCAGGTGCATCATTAATTCCATCTCCCACCATCGCTACATTTTTACCTTGAGCTTGAAGCTTTTTCACCTCATCTGCTTTTCCTTCTGGTAAGACTTCAGCAATAACTTGGTTAACACCTACCTCTGTTCCTATTGCCTGGGCTGTACGTTCATTATCTCCCGTCATCATAATGACTGTAATACCCATATCCTGTAAACGATGAATAGCCTCTTTAGATGTATCTTTTACTGTATCAGCAACAGCAACTACCCCCGCATATTGGCCATTTATTGCAGCCAACATTGCTGTTTTGCCATTGCGCTCTAATTCCTCCATTTTAGGTAAAATATTATCTAGCTGGATGCCATACTGTTGCATTAATTTTCGTGTACCAATGATAACACCTTGACCTGAGACCGTTGCCTGCACACCGTAACCGGGAATTGCCTCAAAAAATTGAACATCCCCTAAAGCAATACCACGTTCTTCTATACCATGAACAATCGCCTCTGCAAGTGGATGCTCCGACTGTTTCTCAGCTGCACCGATTAATGATAAAAAGTGTGTCTCCTCTTGGTCTGGGGCTAAAAGAACATCCGTTAGCACTGGCTTACCATGTGTCACTGTCCCTGTCTTATCTACAACTACGGTATCAATACTTTGTGTTTGTTCTAAATGTTCGCCACCTTTGAATAAAATGCCAAATTCAGCGGCGCGACCCGAACCGGCCATTATAGAGGTCGGTGTGGCTAAACCAAGTGCACATGGACAAGCAATCACCAGTACTGCAATTAAGACCTCTAAAGCAGGGGTAAATTCTCCAGGACGTACCCAAATAATCCAAACTATGAATGTCACAATCGCAATGCCAACAACAATTGGTACAAAAACACCTGAGATTTGGTCTGCTAAACGTTGAATCGGTGCTTTTGATCCTTGAGCATCTTCTACTACCTTAATAATTTGTGCGAGGGCAGTATCACGGCCAACCTTTGTGGCTGTCATTTTTATAAAACCATTTTTATTAATGGTTGATCCAAATAATTGATCGCCCTGCTTTTTATCAACTGGTAAACTTTCTCCTGTCAACATGGATTCATCAACAGCCGTTGTTCCTTCTAAAACTTCTCCGTCAACGGGAATCTTCTCACCTGGTTTAACTAGGATGACATCACCAATCATCACTTCTTCTAAAGGTACTTCCCTCTCCATACCGTCTCGTACAACAATGGCTGTTTTGGCTTGTAGACCCATTAGTTTTTTTATAGCTTCAGATGAACGTCCTTTCGCTTTTGCCTCAAATAATTTCCCTAATAAAATTAATGTAATTAAAACAGCACTTGTTTCAAAATAGAGGTGTGGGCCATGATGTGTTCCTATCGTCACAATTGCTTGATAAACACTATAGAAATAAGCTGCTGATGTCCCCATCACAACCAGTACATCCATATTTGCACTGCCATTTCGCAATGCTTTATATGCCCCTACATAAAACTGCTTACCAATAATAAACTGTACGGGTGTAGCCAATACCATTTGAACCCATGGATTCATAAGGAATTCTGGCACATATAAAAACGATGTAAAGGAAAAATGGCCGACCATCGTCCAAAGCAGTGGTAAGGATAGAATGGCCGATAAAATAAATTTTTGTTGCTGCTGTTTAATAACCTTTTCTCGATGATCCTCTGTTTCCTGCTCATCTGCTTTTTGATGAGCGCCGTAACCTAACTTCTCAACCTTTGCAATAATATCTGCAATGTTCACCTCTGATGGGTTAAACTCAATCATTGCTTTTTCAAGAGCTAAGTTGACATTGGCAGATGATACGCCGCTCATTTTATTTAATCTTTTTTCTATTCGAGTGGCACAGGCCGCACATGTCATCCCTGTAATATCAAGTTCAGTTTTTTGTTTAACTACTCCATAGCCAAGCGCCTCTATCTTTTTTTCAAAATCTGCTTCACTTAGCTTTGCTGGATCGTACTTAATAGATGATTTTTCAAGCGCTAAATTAACCGTTGCTTGTTCTACTCCATCCATTTTATTTAATCCTTTTTCTATTCGAGTGGCACAGGCCGCACATGTCATCCCTGTAATTTGCAAATTAGCTTCCTTATGATCAGAACTCATTTACCTTTCACCTCTCCTTATACCGACAGGGGGTATACATTTTTGAAAATAAGAGAGTGCCATCACAGCACTCTACAATTTTTATTTTACTTCATAGCCTTGATCATCAATTGTCTCTTTAATTTGATCAAGTGATACTTGTGCATCATCAAATGCAACATCAACTAAACCTTCTGCTAAATTTACTTTTACTTGTTCAACACCAGTTAAAGCACCAACATTTTTTTCAACTGCGTTTACACAATGACCACATGACATTCCTTGCACATTTAATGTTACATTTTGCATAATAAATCTCTCCCTTTTTATTTTTTATAAACATCTATTTTTTCATTAACTTTTGAATCGTTACTACTAATTCATCTAAAACTGCATCATCGCCCTCCGATAGACGATCCACAACACAACCCTTTAAATGTCCTTCTAGTAAAATTTTCGCTACACTATTCAAAGCAGACTGTGTAGCAGAAAGTTGCGTAATAACATCATCACAATAAACGTCTTTTTCGATCATTCCCTTAATGCCCCGGATTTGACCTTCTATACGGTTTAAACGAGTTGTTAAATCCTTTTTCACACGCTCAGGGTGATGGCTTTTTCGACAAGACGTAGCTCCCTCTGTATGACAAGCATCCTCTTTTACTATGTCCTCCATTCACTACACCTCCTATTTCATTTTCATCATACTATACCCACGAAGGGTATGCAAGTCGTAAAATTTTCTTTATTCATGATGATGCTCATGAACATTTTTCAATTGACATAAAATCGAGCTTTCATGTGGATGGGAAGCCGTTTCTAATTGAATGGTTACATGTTTAATACCCTTATGCTCAAGATTATGTTCAATTTTTCGTAGAATATGCTCACCATCTACAATTTTTAAGTACTTATTTACAACTGCATGACAGGACAAAGCATTGGTTCCACTAGTAATTGTCCAGATGTGTAGATCGTGGATGCTTTCTACTCCATCAGTTTGTTCAATTAATTGAATTATCTCCTGAACATCCACATTAGAGGGTGTTCCTTCCATTAATACATGAATAGCGGATTTTGTAACATAGTAGCCACTTCTTATTACTAATAAGGCAACAATAACACTCGCTAGAGGATCAGCCCATCCCCAACCAAAAAACATAATTAGTAAGGCTGCCACAATAGCTCCTACAGATCCTAGCATATCACTCAGTACATGTAAAAAAGCTCCACGCATATTTAAATTGTCCTTTGTATCACTTCCACGCATCATAATCCATGCTACTAAAATGTTAACCAAAAGACCGATTGTACTTATAATAAGCATTCCTGTAGTAGCCACTTCAGGGGGATTTGCAAATCGTTCGATCGCTTCATAGAAAATAAATAATGCTATCCCAATCAATGTAACGCCATTTAATACTGCCGCTAAAATTTCAAATCGTTTATAACCATATGTTTTACTATAGCTTGCTGCCTTTTCTCCAAAAACAAACGCGAGCAAAGCTATAGCTAATGAAATGGAGTCACTTAACATATGACCTGCATCCGATAAAAGAGCCAAACTATTTGTTAAAAAACCACCAATTGCTTCCACAACCATATAACTAGTAATAATAATAAATGATACGATTAACACTTTTTTATTAGCGCCATGTGTATGATCATGGCCATGATCATGGTTATGTCCCATTATTAATCCCTCCGTTCTTTAATTATGTGCAGCATGCTCAATTGCTTGCTTCAATAAGTTCATAATGTGATCGTCATCTTTTGAGTAAAATAAAGTTGTACCTTCTCTTCTAAATTTCACTAATCGTAAATTTTTTAGAAACCGTAATTGATGAGAAACTGTCGATTGTCCTAAATCTAAAATTTCAGCAATGTCATTGACAGAATGCTCATCTGCACAAAGTAAATTTAAAATTCGAATTCTCGTCGGGTCACTTAATGCCTTAAAAGTTTGAGACACAACAAATAATGTCTCATCGTCTAAATGCTGACTATTTTCCATTTTCGTTATTTTTATTTCTTCATCCATATTAGTTTACCCCCATTTATTTATATTTATATATGAGCATGTGTTCATATATAAATATAAATGGTTATTTTAGGAATGTCAATCAATAATTATGCCTTGTCGTATTGCTTCTGAAATCTGCAAGAATTTAAAAGTAGCAATTACCAATTAAGCAGGATAAACTACTTTTAAGGAGAGATATTTAGTGGATATTTTTGAAACAGATCGTTTATTTATGAAACAAGCATTAGAGGAAGCAAAAAAAGCAGCTATACTTGGGGAAGTACCTATAGGGGCTGTCCTTGTTTATGATGGGGAAATTATTGCAAGAGCTCATAACCTACGAGAAACAACACAAAATGCAACAACACATGCTGAATTAATGGTTATTCAAGAGGCTTGTCAAAAAATCGGCAGTTGGCGTCTCGAAAAAACAACACTTTACGTTACGCTTGAGCCTTGCCCCATGTGTGCAGGTGCAATCCTCCAATCCCGTGTACCACGTGTCGTTTATGGAGCAAGGGATATAAAAGCAGGCTGTGTAGATTCACTCTATCGTATATTAAATGATGCACGCTTTAACCATGAGTGCGAAGTTTCTGAAGGAATTTTAGCAGATGAATGTGGACAAATCCTAACCGATTTTTTCCGAGCTTTACGTGAACGAAAGAAGGCAGAGAAAAAGACACGACAAGCAGCAATGACTGAAAAGAATTAGCTAAAAAAAGAAGGTGCTCCTATTGAGGCACCTTCTTTTTTATATTTAAGGCGATGGCGATATATAGGAAATGTGTCGTAGCAACCACAGCACATATATTGAACTTAATATGAAGCTTGAATTGTGGATTGTTCAAAAACGTATTCAACTTCAATATATCAAGTGAATGGCTATACATGTATAAGCTGGTCATCTGGTGTTAAGCCGATTTACAATAGTTATTTAAATCTGCTTAATCATAAATTGCACATCCTTTAGCATCTGAAATTAAGACATTGTCAAATTCATTTAAAGCCTCAGCAAATTGCTGTAAATCCATGAATTTCTCCCCCTGTCCCTATAAATATTACCCCTAATAACGAATTTTCGAAAATTACGAGAAATATCATTTTTGAAATGAAAAAAGGCTATTTTAGCTTAACCTTTATACGGTAATCTAAAATAGCCTTGATGTTTATTTTGGGGCAATTACTTCTTTTCCACCCATATATGGTCTTAAAACTTCAGGAATTACTACGCTTCCATCTGCTTGTTGATAGTTTTCAAGAATAGCGGCAACTGTACGACCAATCGCAAGACCTGAACCGTTTAATGTGTGAACATATTCTGGTTTTGCATTTGGCTCACGACGGAAGCGAATATTTGCGCGTCGTGCTTGGAAGTCCTCAAAGTTTGAACAAGAAGAAATTTCTCGGTACATGTTTTGTGCTGGAATCCAAACTTCTAAATCATATTTCTTCGCAGCAGTGAAGCCTAAATCGGCTGTACACATTTTTAATTTACGATATGGTAAGCCAAGTAATTGCAGCACTTTTTCAGCATGACCCGTTAATAGCTCTAACTGCTCATATGACTCCTCAGGTTTAACAAAGCGAACTAATTCCACTTTGTTAAATTGGTGCTGGCGGATTAAACCACGTGTATCACGACCTGCAGAGCCCGCTTCTGAACGGAAACATGCACTGTATGCAGCAAAACCTTGTGGTAAAGCTTCAGCAGTTAAAATTTCATCACGGTAGAAATTGGTCACGGGTACTTCAGCTGTTGGAATCATGAAATAATCTGTTTCCGCTAATTTAAATACGTCTTCCTCAAATTTAGGTAGCTGTCCAGTACCCGTTAAGCTTTCACGATTTACAATCACAGGTGGTAGCATTTCCTCATAGCCATGCTCTTCAGCATGTAAATCCATCATAAAGGTCATTAACGCACGTTCTAAGCGAGCCCCTAGGCCGCGGTAGAATAAGAATCGGCTACCAGTTACTTTTGCGCCACGTTCAAAGTCCACAATTTTTAGATCCGTAGCTAGGTCCCAGTGTGCTTTAATCTCAAAATCAAATGCTGGAATTTCACCCCATGTATATTCCTCAACATTGTCATCTTCTGTCGTACCCACTGGTACAGATTCATGAGGAACATTCGGCAGGCGCATCATCATATCTTTAAAGCGATCTTCCACATCATTTAATTGAATATCAAGCTCTTTAATTTCATCGCCCACTTGACGCATACGCGCAATCACTTCATCTGCGTTTTCTTTGTTGCGCTTCATAACAGAAATTTGCTCAGATACTTTATTTCGTTCTGCCTTCAGTTCTTCCGTTTTAGCAATTAGTTCACGACGCTTTGCATCTAAATTTTCAAAGTCATCTAAATTCCCTAAATCTTCATTACGTGTTAATAGCATTTCTTTAATTTCGGCGAAATTATCACGCACGCGTTTAATATCTAACATCGAACATACCTCCAGTAGTTTCTTAATGATGGGAAATTGTTGCATCTTGTTTCTATATCTTGATTCAGCGGTCATTTAAACACCAGAATAGAAAGGCGATATTTGGCTAAATCAAGATAAACACAAAAAAGCCCCCATCCCATAAAGGGACGAGAGCTACCCGCGTTGCCACCCTAATTGATTAGACACTATATCTAATCCACTTATTTTATAACGGCATTCCAGCCGGCAGCAGCCTACTTCAATGACTTCGACTGTGCAACTCCAGGACGGATTCACAAGTGCTTTTATCAGCTTTCACCAACCGCTGACTCTCTAAAAAAAAACGTGCTTGCTACTACTTCCCATCATCGTGTTCAGTTAATTAAATTTTAACCATACTGTACTATATGAAAACAAATTTTGCAAGTCATACCATAGATGCTACAAAATATTCAAGAATACGTGTGTCTGAAGTTAATTCGGGATGAAAGGAACAACCTAGTAAATGTCTATCCTGGGCTAAAATAATCTTACCTTCATGCTCTGCGAGAATTTCAACATCTTTTCCGACTTTCACTATATGAGGTGCCCGAATAAAAACTGCTGGAATCGCCTCTCCTATTTTAGGAATATCCAGCATTACTTCAAAGCTGTCAACCTGGCGTCCATATGAATTTCTTGCAACTGTCACATCCATAACTGCTAAATGTGGTTCATCATTTACTAAAGTAGTAGCCATTAAAATTAATCCTGCACATGTCCCAAACATGGGTAAACCACGTTGTGCTATTTCTCGTATAGGCTCTAGTAGTTCAAAACGATCCAACAGCTTTCTCATTGTAGTACTCTCTCCACCAGGTAATACAAGTCCATCTAGTTTTACTAAATCCTGCTTATGTTTTACTTCAACAGCTTCACAGCCAAGGCTTTCTAGCATTTGAACATGCTCTCGTACCGCCCCTTGTAACGCTAAAACACCAATTCGTTTCATCTTACCAGCCTCGCTCTTGCATGCGCTCATTTAGCCCGAGCTGTGCAATATCAATACCTTTCATTGGTACACCTAGTTCCTTTGATATTTCAGCAATAAGCTTATAATCTTTGTAATGTGTCGTCGCTTCTACAATCGCATGTGCAAATTTTTCAGGATTATCAGATTTAAAGATACCTGAACCGACAAACACACCATCAGCCCCAAGCTCCATCATTAATGCCGCATCAGCCGGCGTAGCTACACCTCCTGCGGCAAAATTAACCACTGGTAAACGACCAAGGCGTTTGATCTCTCTTAATAATTCAAAAGGTGCTCCTAGTAATTTTGCCTCTGTCATTAATTCATCCTCTGTCATACCTACTACTTTTCGGACTTGGGCATTCACTTTACGAATATGTCGAACTGCCTCCACAATATTCCCTGTTCCTGGTTCACCTTTTGTTCGTAACATAGCTGCTCCTTCCCCAATGCGACGGGCTGCTTCCCCAAGATCACGACAGCCACACACAAATGGTACGGTATAATTACTTTTTAATAAGTGATATTCTTCATCTGCTGGTGTAAGTACTTCACTTTCATCAATATAATCAACCCCCATCGCTTCTAAAACACGGGCTTCTACAATATGACCAATACGAGCTTTTGCCATAACAGGAATGGAAACTGCTCCTAGTACTTCCTCTACAATACGAGGATCTGCCATACGAGCAACACCTCCTGCTTTGCGAATATCTGAAGGTACTCTTTCTAATGCCATTACCGCTACTGCTCCTGCCGCCTCTGCAATTTTTGCTTGCTCAGCATTGATCACGTCCATAATGACGCCGCCCTTTTGCATCTCAGCCATACCACGCTTCACCAAATTTGTACCTGTCTGTTTCATTGTCTAACCTCCATCTTTATGATGAAATTTAGTATAATAGAAATTGACCATATAAAAATATCCAGTTTTCAAAATAACTATAAGGTCAGGAGGTTTTTATCATATGGATATGCTTTTATTTCAGCTTGAAAGAAATGGCGATAAACCGCTATATGATCAGCTTTATAATGGTATTAAAGAAGCTATTATTTCCAAGAAAATAGCAGTGGGAGAAAAATTACCATCAAAAAGAAAATTAGCCGATTTTTTGAATATCTCTCAAACAACGATTGAAATTGCCTATGCACAGCTTCTTGCAGAAGGCTATATTATGTCCAAATCTCGTGTTGGTTATTTTGTAGAAGAAATCGATGAACTACCCTACATCCAGCAGGACATCGTAATTCCTTTCAATGAGCACGTTAAGAAAAAGTCATACAAAATAGATTTTAATCCTGGTTCTATTGATATCGATGCTTTCCCATTTCAGATCTGGAGAAAATATGCAAAGGAGCTGTTTGATGAAGCCTCAAAAAATTTATTATTAACAGGGGAACCTCAAGGGGAGCTTTCTTTACGAACTGAAATTGCAAATTATTTATATCAATCACGTGGAGTTATCTGTAATCCAGAGCAAATTGTCGTTGGCTCTGGTACTGAGCAGCTTCTGCCTATGATTTTACGTCTTTTTAGGGATGATACATGCTTTGCTCTGGAAAACCCAGGCTATCCAGCTGTGCATCGTATGTTCTCTCAGCATAAACGGAAAGTATATCCTATTGCCGTCGATGAAGAAGGTATCGTCATTCACGAGCTAGAGCGAACACAAGCTAATGTTGTCTATATTACACCATCACATCAATTTCCTACTGGCGCCGTATTATCCGCTACTAGGCGTGCACAGGCTTTAAACTGGGCAGCACAAAGCTCATCTCGTTATATCATTGAAGATGATTATGATTCAGAGTTTCGTTATACTGGAAAACCAATTCCTGCTCTACATGCTCTAGATAGAAACGATAAAGTCATTTATATGAGCACTTTTACAAAATCGTTAATGCCATCTTTGCGTGTAGCCTATTTTGTACTTCCACCTCAATTACTTGCTACGTATAATGATGTTTTTAATTACTATTCATCAACCGTACCTCGCTTCGATCAGCATATCGTAGCAAATTTTATGCATGATGGTCATTTTGCAAAACATCTTAATCGAATGCGTAAAGTTTATCGTAAAAAACATGATCAGCTTACTTCTATTTTAGAAAAATATTCATCATCCATTAAAATTACAGGTGAGCAAGCAGGGATGCATATATTATTAGATGTTAAACACGAATTACCAGAAAAACAATTACAACAACTTGCCTTCTACGCAGGAATAGGGATTTATCCGTTGTCTGATTATCGACTAGATCATGGTGAATCTTCGCAAGCACAATTTTTACTTGGCTTTGGCGGTATACCTGTCCATGTAATTGAACAGTCGATAGAACAATTAATGGATTGTTGGGGGATACAAAAAAATAACCCATCTACTACAACCAAGTAGTAGATGGGTGACTCCCATTAAGATTCAATTAGTTGAATATGATAATGCTCAAACCAACTATGAATTTGCCCTAGATATGCTAAAAGTTGAGGTCCTGCCATTAATTGTCCATACCATGGAATTTTGAAAGAGCTCCCCCCCGATTCAATTAATTCTGTAAGTTTTTTGTACTCAAATAATTCATGTAAGATTGAGTTTTTATCTTTAAGAATTTCCCTTAGCCATGTTTGCACACCTGCTGTATAAACTGGATGATACGTTTTAGGATAGGGATTTTTTTTACGGTATAATACTTCATCAGGCAATAAATGTGCCATCGACTTTCGAAGTAAGCCCTTTTCTATGCCATCTAAATTCTTCATTTCCCAAGGAATATTCCATGCATATTCCACAAGGCGATGATCTGCAAAAGGAACTCGTACCTCTAAACTCGCTCCCATACTCATACGATCTTTCCGCTCTAGCAATGTCTGCATAAACCATTGCATATTTAAATAAAACATTTCACGGTGTTTTACTTCTGCAGGACTTTCACCATCTAGTAACGGGACTTCTGTAATTGTTTGTGTATATAGCTGCTGTGCGTAGGATTCAATTTTTAATTTTTTATCCCACTTCTCCTGAAGTATTGCATTTCTTTCAGCCAATGACCGAATCCAAGGAAAGCCCGTAGTTTTTTCCTTAAACCATGGATATCCACCAAAAATTTCATCTGCACATTCGCCAGATAGTGCTACAGTAAAGTCTCTTTTAATTTCTCGACAAAACCAGAGTAACGAAGAATCTACATCCGCCATACCTGGTGAATCTCTAACTATAACCGATTCTACTAGTAAATCAATCAGCTGTTGCTGAGTTATTTCTTCTGCATGATGTGTCGTCTTAAAAGCCTCGGTCATCTTTTGAATCCAATACGTATCTGTTGACGTTTGAAATGCATGTGGATTAAAAAAACGTTCATTATCCTCATAATCAATTGAATACGTATGCAACTGATTGTTTTGTTGGCGGAATCTATCAGCAGCAATTCCTGTAATAATACTAGAATCAAGTCCTCCTGATAGAAATGTACAGATTGGTACATCCGAAATAAGCTGTCGTTCAATAGCATCTGTTAACAGCCAACGAACCTGTTCAATCGTCTCTTCCAATGTTTCTTCATGCTTGCGGCTTTGTAGCTGCCAATACTGCCATTTTCTTAATCCCTCTCTAGAGAAGCGCATTGCAAATCCTGGTCGTAACTCCTCAATATTTTGAAAAAGAGTCTTACCTGGTGCTCTAGAGGGGCCTACAGCCATCATACTTGCCAATCCCTCCGTATTGATGGCAGCTTGAACCATTGGATGTGCCAGCAAAGCCTTTACTTCAGATGCAAAAAGAATCCCCCCCTGTTGCTCTGTAAAATAAAGGGGCTTCACACCCAATCTATCTCTGCATAAAAAAAGAGATTGCTCCTGTTCATCCCAAATGCCAAATGCAAAAATACCATTTAGAAAGTCTACGCATTGCTCTTTCCATTCAATATAGGCGGTCAATAACACTTCTGTATCTGAATGTGTTGTGAAAGTATGACCTCTCTTCTCCAGCTCTTTACGCAGCTCCTCAGTATTATAAAGTTCGCCATTATATGTAATGACATAGTTTATCCCATCATGTAGTTTTTTCATAGGCTGCTTGCCACCTATTAAATCGATAACCGCTAACCGTCGATGGCCAAATGCAATATGCTCACTACACCAAATATTTTCATCATCTGGCCCTCTCCTGTTTAATGTCCGTGTCATTGCTTGTAAAACTTTTTCACTTGCTTTTAAATTCTTTTGAAAGCTAGCCCACCCTGTAATGCCACACATTTAGCCACATCCTTTCGCCTATTAGCGTATGCTGTATGGGTCAAAAATGTGAAAAAGCACATGAATGTTTCTTAACATTCATGTGCCCTTTAATTAATGATTAGAATAGTCCACCAACGAAGTCAGAAATTCCACTCCATAAATTGCCGAAGAAGTTCCCAATACCTTGGAAGAACAATGAGATACCGCTAGCACGCTCTACAGAGCCCGTAGTAACAATATCGGATGAAATATCCTTTCCATCGATAAAGCCGTAGTCTGTGCCCTCTGTGCGCTCAATAACGACCTTTCCTACAACAGTATCTTTCTTAACTCCTGCCTCAAGACTCTTTTTATCTAAAACCAATTTAGGTTTATAAAGATCTTTATCAGAAGACTTAATCATAAATGAAATAGGTTCTTTTACAGCAATCTCTACTTTGTCTTCTTTACCCTTTGTCACTTTTACTGTTTTTTGATCTTTAAACGTATAGTTCGCTGGTAAAATTTCTTGTTTTGAGAATTGTGAAAAACCATAGTTAAATAATTTTGCTGTTGCATCAAAACGAGCTTTATATGATCCTTGTCCACTTGCATCAACAGCTTTCATGACAACTGCGATTAATCGAGTACCATTGCGCTCTGCAGTACCTGTAAAGCAATGGCCTGCAAAGTTTGTAGTACCGGTTTTTAATCCATCGACACCTTGATATTCAAAAACTAAACCCGGTAACATAAAGTTCCAGTTAGACATCTCAATGGCGTCCTCTGTACCTTCACGGAATGTCTTCTTAGTAATTTGGGAAGTTTCTAATACCTTTGGGTGATCCTTTAATAGATGATAGGCTAGTTTTGCCACATATTTAGCAGGCATCACGTTCTCATCTTCTGGTCCTGTCCCTGCTGGATGCATCCCAAAAAGATCCGCGTTGTTTAGACCTGTTGCATTAACAAACTTATAACCTTCTAGGCCAAGTTCTTCTGCTTTTTTGTTCATTAATTTCAAAAATTCAGTCTCTGTTCCAGCAATTGTTTCAGCTATAGCAACAGTTGCAGCATTCGCTGAATAAATAGCCATTGCCTCGTACAATTCTCGAATTGTGTAAGAACCATCTCGACGTAAAGGTACATTACTTAATGCACGATTTTGAGACATACGATACGTATAATCGGTTACATGGTATTCTTGATCCCATTTAACTGTCCCTGCATCAATAGCGTCCAATAACAGGTATTCAGTCATCATTTTTGTCATACTTGCAATACCTAGTGAAGTATCCGCATTTTGTTCATATAAAATTTTGCCTGAATCTGCGTCAATTAAAATCGCAGCATCTACTGTTAATCCTAAATCCGTCTCTGCACTTGCCTTTGCAGGAATACCTGCAAAAATACCAATTAATAAAACGGGAATTAGGAGTAAGCGTAGTACGGTGTTCATTTTCTTTTTCACCTTTAAAGCCCTCCAAAAAATAATCTTGTCCTCGACATTTTATCATAGATAACAACATACGTGTTGACTCTCTACCATAAAAAAATGCTCTCGCGCCATCTTTGTAGACGATGCGAAAGCATAAAAGTTGCAAGTAATTTATTACATGGAATAGTTTGGTGACTCTTTTGTAATCTGTACATCATGTGGATGTGATTCACGGAGACCTGCACCTGTCATTTTAACAAATTGAGCATTTTCTCGTAAATACTCAAGGTGTGGTGCTCCACAATAACCCATACCAGCTCGGATACCACCAATCAGTTGATAAATTGTATCGGCTAATGGCCCTTTATAAGGAAGGCGACCTTCAATACCCTCAGGCACTAACTTTTTCGCATCTTCTTGGAAGTATCGATCTTTTGAGCCTTTTTCCATTGCTCCGATAGATCCCATACCACGGTATACTTTGAAACGACGACCTTGGAAGATTTCTGTCTCTCCTGGTGATTCAGAAGTACCTGCAAGAAGTGATCCTAGCATAACAACATTTCCGCCAGCTGCTAAAGCTTTCACAATATCGCCAGAGTACTTAATACCACCATCCGCAATAATTGTTTTACCAAGCTCACGTGCTACTGTAGCACAATCATAAACTGCTGTAATTTGTGGCACACCTACGCCAGCCACAACACGTGTAGTACAAATTGAGCCTGGGCCAATTCCTACTTTAACAACATCTGCTCCAGCTTCGAATAATGCACGTGCACCTTCTGCAGTAGCTACGTTTCCAGCAATGATTTCTAGTTCTGGGTAAGTTTCTCGAATTGAGCGGATTGTTTGCAATACGCCTTCAGAATGTCCGTGTGCTGTATCGATTACTACAATGTCAACTTGTGCTTCTACAAGCTTCTCAATACGTACCATTGTATCCTTCGATACACCAACTGCTGCACCTACAAGTAAGCGACCATGTGTATCTTTAGCAGCATTAGGGAATTCAATAACTTTCTCAATATCTTTGATTGTGATAAGTCCAGTTAAGCGACCCTCTTCATCAACAATCGGAAGTTTTTCGATTTTATATTGTTGAAGAATTTTTTCTGCATCCTCTAGAGTCGTTCCAACAGGAGCCGTAATTAAATCTTCTTTTGTCATAACATCTTCAATTTTTAAAGAGTAATCTGAGATAAAACGTAAATCACGGTTTGTAATGATCCCTACAAGTTTTTGGTTTTCCATACTATCAACAATAGGTACACCAGAGATTCGGTATTTACCCATTAAATGCTCAGCATCGAAAACTTGATGAGTCGGAGTTAAGAAGAATGGGTTTGTAATAACACCATTTTCAGAACGTTTTACTTTTTCTACCTGTTCAGCTTGTTCGTCGATACCCATGTTTTTGTGGATAATGCCGATACCGCCTTGTCGTGCCATAGCAATCGCCATTTTAGACTCTGTAACTGTATCCATACCTGCGCTGATCATAGGAATGTTTAATTTAATCTTTGGTGTTAATTGAACAGATAAATCAACATCTTTCGGTAATACTTCAGAATGAGCTGGTACTAATAATACATCATCAAAAGTTAAACCTTCTTTGGCAAATTTAGTCTCCCACATTTTCGTAACTTCCTCCTATAGTTAAAAGAATATTAATTGTAAGATTAACAACGTGGACTGCTACTGTCAAGAAACTTATAAAAGAAAGACAATTCAGACTTTTAATCATAGCAAATTTTAATTAAAAACCCAAATAAATAGCTATATAAAAACTCCTAACAATCTTAATATAGTTATATGAAACGTGACAATGATATTTAAAATGAAGGATTTTCGTATAAAATTCTGTAATTTATGAAGGATTTTCTTAAAATAATAAAAAAACAGCCAGCACACAGCTGACTGCTTTATTGCCTAGCGACGTCCTACTCTCACAGGGGGAAGCCCCCAACTACCATCGGCGCTAAAGAGCTTAACTTCCGTGTTCGGTATGGGAACGGGTGTGACCTCTTTGCCATCATCACTAGACTATGTTCGGCTTTCAATATACTTCGCATTTCTTCGTCAGCTTCTGTCGTTCAGTCAGTCACGTACTTGAGTACGCTCCTTCCCTCTCTCCATTGCTTCCTCGAACTACTCGTATCTTGAAACCCTTTATAAAAGAAATTATTCTTTCAAAACTGGATAAACGGTTCATTGAATGCTTCAAACTTTTTGGTTAAGTCCTCGATCGATTAGTATTCGTCAGCTCCATGTGTCACCACACTTCCACCTCGAACCTATCTACCTCATCGTCTTTGAGGGATCTTACTTACTTGCGTAATGGGAAATCTCATCTTGAGGGGGGCTTCATGCTTAGATGCTTTCAGCACTTATCCCGTCCACACATAGCTACCCAGCGATGCCTTTGGCAAGACAACTGGTACACCAGCGGTGTGTCCATCCCGGTCCTCTCGTACTAAGGACAGCTCCTCTCAAATTTCCTACGCCCACGACGGATAGGGACCGAACTGTCTCACGACGTTCTGAACCCAGCTCGCGTACCGCTTTAATGGGCGAACAGCCCAACCCTTGGGACCGACTACAGCCCCAGGATGCGATGAGCCGACATCGAGGTGCCAAACCTCCCCGTCGATGTGGACTCTTGGGGGAGATAAGCCTGTTATCCCCGGGGTAGCTTTTATCCGTTGAGCGATGGCCCTTCCATGCGGAACCACCGGATCACTAAGCCCGTCTTTCGACCCTGCTCGACTTGTAGGTCTCGCAGTCAAGCTCCCTTGTGCCTTTACACTCTACGAATGATTTCCAACCATTCTGAGGGAACCTTTGGGCGCCTCCGTTACCTTTTAGGAGGCGACCGCCCCAGTCAAACTGTCCGCCTGACACTGTCTCCTGCCCCGCTAAGGGGCATGGGTTAGAATTTCAATACAACCAGGGTAGTATCCCACCGACGCCTCCTTCGAAGCTGGCGCTCCGAGATCTCTGGCTCCTACCTATCCTGTACAAGTTGTACCAAAATTCAATATCAGGCTACAGTAAAGCTCCACGGGGTCTTTCCGTCCTGTCGCGGGTAACCTGCATCTTCACAGGTACTATAATTTCACCGAGTCTCTCGTTGAGACAGTGCCCAGATCGTTACGCCTTTCGTGCGGGTCGGAACTTACCCGACAAGGAATTTCGCTACCTTAGGACCGTTATAGTTACGGCCGCCGTTTACTGGGGCTTCAATTCGCAGCTTCGCTTGCGCTAACCACTCCTCTTAACCTTCCAGCACCGGGCAGGCGTCAGCCCCTATACGTCACCTTACGGTTTTGCAGAGACCTGTGTTTTTGCTAAACAGTCGCCTGGGCCTATTCACTGCGGCTCTCATGCGCTTGCACGCTCAAGAGCACCCCTTCTCCCGAAGTTACGGGGTCATTTTGCCGAGTTCCTTAACGAGAGTTCTCTCGCACACCTTAGGATTCTCTCCTCGACTACCTGTGTCGGTTTGCGGTACGGGCACCTCTCACCTCGATAGAGGCTTTTCTTGGCAGTGTGAAATCAGGAACTTCGTCCATACGGACTCGCCATCACAGCTCAACGTTACAGTGTGCGGATTTGCCTACACACACGCCTTACTGCTTGGACGCGCATAACCAACAGCGCGCTTACCCTATCCTACTGCGTCCCCCCATTTCTCAAACGGTGAGGAGGTGGTACAGGAATATCAACCTGTTGTCCATCGCCTACGCCTATCGGCCTCGGCTTAGGTCCCGACTAACCCTGAGCGGACGAGCCTTCCTCAGGAAACCTTAGTCATACGGTGGACGGGATTCTCACCCGTCTTTCGCTACTCATACCGGCATTCTCACTTCTAAGCGCTCCACCAGTCCTTCCGGTCTGACTTCAACGCACTTAGAACGCTCTCCTACCACTGACATCGTAGATGTCAATCCACAGCTTCGGTGAATCGTTTAGCCCCGATACATTTTCGGCGCAGCGTCACTCGACCAGTGAGCTATTACGCACTCTTTAAATGATGGCTGCTTCTAAGCCAACATCCTGGTTGTCTGTGCAACGCCACATCCTTTTCCACTTAACGATTACTTTGGGACCTTAGCTGGTGGTCTGGGCTGTTTCCCTTTTGACTACGGATCTTATCACTCGCAGTCTGACTCCCGTGTATAAATATCTGGCATTCGGAGTTTGTCTGAATTCGGTAAACCGGGATGGCCCCCTAGTCCAAACAGTGCTCTACCTCCAGTATTCTCATCACGAGGCTAGCCCTAAAGCTATTTCGGAGAGAACCAGCTATCTCCAAGTTCGATTGGAATTTCTCCGCTACCCACACCTCATCCCCGCACTTTTCAACGTGCGTGGGTTCGGGCCTCCAGTAAGTGTTACCTTACCTTCACCCTGGACATGGGTAGATCACCTGGTTTCGGGTCTACGACCACGTACTATTTCGCCCTATTCAGACTCGCTTTCGCTGCGGCTCCGCCTTCTAAAGCTTAACCTCGCACGTAATCGTAACTCGCCGGTTCATTCTACAAAAGGCACGCTATCACCCATTAACGGGCTCTAACTACTTGTAGGCACACGGTTTCAGGATCTCTTTCACTCCCCTTCCGGGGTGCTTTTCACCTTTCCCTCACGGTACTGGTTCACTATCGGTCACTAGGTAGTATTTAGCCTTGGGAGATGGTCCTCCCGGATTCCGACGGAATTTCACGTGTTCCGCCGTACTCAGGATCCACTCAGGAGAGAACGAACTTTCGACTACAGGGCTTTTACCTGCTCTGGCGGACCTTTCCAAGTCGCTTCATCTAACTCGCTCTTTTGTAACTCCGTATTGAGTGTCCTACAACCCCAAGAGGCAAGCCTCTTGGTTTGGGCTCTTCCCGTTTCGCTCGCCGCTACTCAGGGAATCGATTTTTCTTTCTCTTCCTCCAGGTACTTAGATGTTTCAGTTCCCTGGGTCTGCCTTCAAGACGCTATGTATTCACGTCAAGATACTACGCGATTAAACGTAGTGGGTTCCCCCATTCGGAAATCTCCGGATCAAAGCTCACTTACAGCTCCCCGAAGCATATCGGTGTTAGTGCCGTCCTTCTTCGGCTCCTAGTGCCAAGGCATTCGCCGTGCGCCCTTAATAACTTAACCTATCAGCTTTCCATACACTTCACATTTCGTTGTCAGCCTCACTCGTTCAATCAGTCACGTATTGAAGTACGCTCCTTCATTTACTCGATTGCTGCCTAGAACTGCTCGTGTCTGAAAACCTTATCATGTTATTAAGCCTATAAAAAAACTTAAAAAAAATAAATGTGTTTGTTACAATTTCAATGTCGTTTTATCCAGTTTTCAAAGAACAAGTTTTGAAGTATTTCATTCAGAAAGAATGAACCTTCAAAACTGAACGCAAAACGTAATCTTACAAACCCTAGGTTTGTATTCCGAAAATATCCTTAGAAAGGAGGTGATCCAGCCGCACCTTCCGATACGGCTACCTTGTTACGACTTCACCCCAATCATCTATCCCACCTTCGGCGGCTGGCTCCAAAAGGTTACCTCACCGACTTCGGGTGTTACAAACTCTCGTGGTGTGACGGGCGGTGTGTACAAGGCCCGGGAACGTATTCACCGCGGCATGCTGATCCGCGATTACTAGCGATTCCGGCTTCATGTAGGCGAGTTGCAGCCTACAATCCGAACTGAGAACGACTTTATCGGATTAGCTCCCTCTCGCGAGTTGGCAACCGTTTGTATCGTCCATTGTAGCACGTGTGTAGCCCAGGTCATAAGGGGCATGATGATTTGACGTCATCCCCACCTTCCTCCGGTTTGTCACCGGCAGTCACCTTAGAGTGCCCAACTAAATGATGGCAACTAAGATCAAGGGTTGCGCTCGTTGCGGGACTTAACCCAACATCTCACGACACGAGCTGACGACAACCATGCACCACCTGTCACCGTTGCCCCCGAAGGGGAAACCATATCTCTACAGTGGTCAACGGGATGTCAAGACCTGGTAAGGTTCTTCGCGTTGCTTCGAATTAAACCACATGCTCCACCGCTTGTGCGGGCCCCCGTCAATTCCTTTGAGTTTCAGTCTTGCGACCGTACTCCCCAGGCGGAGTGCTTAATGCGTTAGCTGCAGCACTAAGGGGCGGAAACCCCCTAACACTTAGCACTCATCGTTTACGGCGTGGACTACCAGGGTATCTAATCCTGTTTGCTCCCCACGCTTTCGCGCCTCAGTGTCAGTTACAGACCAGATAGTCGCCTTCGCCACTGGTGTTCCTCCAAATCTCTACGCATTTCACCGCTACACTTGGAATTCCACTATCCTCTTCTGCACTCAAGTCTCCCAGTTTCCAATGACCCTCCACGGTTGAGCCGTGGGCTTTCACATCAGACTTAAGAAACCACCTGCGCGCGCTTTACGCCCAATAATTCCGGACAACGCTTGCCACCTACGTATTACCGCGGCTGCTGGCACGTAGTTAGCCGTGGCTTTCTAATAAGGTACCGTCAAGGTACAGCCAGTTACTACTGTACTTGTTCTTCCCTTACAACAGAGTTTTACGAACCGAAATCCTTCTTCACTCACGCGGCGTTGCTCCATCAGGCTTTCGCCCATTGTGGAAGATTCCCTACTGCTGCCTCCCGTAGGAGTCTGGGCCGTGTCTCAGTCCCAGTGTGGCCGATCACCCTCTCAGGTCGGCTACGCATCGTCGCCTTGGTGAGCCGTTACCTCACCAACTAGCTAATGCGCCGCGGGCCCATCCTATAGCGACAGCCGAAACCGTCTTTCAACATTTCACCATGAGGTGAAACAGATTATTCGGTATTAGCCCCGGTTTCCCGGAGTTATCCCAAACTATAAGGTAGGTTGCCCACGTGTTACTCACCCGTCCGCCGCTAACGTCAAAGGAGCAAGCTCCTTCTCTGTTCGCTCGACTTGCATGTATTAGGCACGCCGCCAGCGTTCGTCCTGAGCCAGGATCAAACTCTCCATAAAAGAAATTTGATTAGCTCAAATTGTTTTGCTGGCATCATTTTAATGTCCAAAATTTTGTTTCGTTCACTAGCTAGGCTAGCTACTTAAAACTTTATTGATTACGTTTTGCTTGTTCAGTTTTCAAGGTTCATTTTTAAGTTCACTGCTTTGTTAAGAGTTAACTTTTATATAATAACATGTTTTATATTGTTTGTCAAACAGTTATTTTATTTTTATATTTTAGTAGCTGCATATCTCAACAGCAACTTTTATATAATAACATGCTTATTATTAATGGTCAATAGTTATTATAATTGTTTTTTATAATCTTAATCGTGGCCAGTTTCGTAAAAATTGTATGGTACGATTTCTTCCTATTTCTAAGAGCGTTTCTTTTGTTTCCTCATTTAAATCGAACTGCGTAGCACTATAATCTTCTACAGGAATAAAAATTATATCTCTTTCATGTCTTCTTGATATATATCTTTCATCATGTGCATCTTTCATAGTTGAAAATAATGCTTCAAACAAATTCAAACCATTTTTTATTTCATGAGGACATTGTTCCTCTCTCCGTCTGCTTAATTTAAGTCCTAAAATTGGTCGTACTTTTCTTCCCTCCCTATCGTCAAAAATCCATAATGGAAAATTACTTAATACACCACCATCCACAATTATTGATTCACCTTTTCCAGTCTTTAATGTAACTGGTTCGAAGAAAAATGGTATACCACAGCTCATACGTAAGGCGCAGGCAACCGAAAAATTCTTAGCATCAATTTCATACTTGTGTAAATCATCTGGTAATACAATCATTCTACCATTGGTTAGATCTGACGCGACTAACTTTAAAGAATCTTTAGGTAGATCTCCAAAAGTATACACCCCTTTTTCGGCCAGCTTTTTGAAGAACCACTTTTCTAATGCCTTTCCTTTATACAGACCTAAATGATTATAAACATTTATCCATTTCATAAAAGGGAAAGGTAATATTGTTCTTCTAGAATCCAGTAATGAAGGTACGTCTAACTCTTCAAGCATCATTTCGATTTCTCTACCGCTATATCCTGCAGCAATGAACGCAGCTAAAATTGCTCCTGCACTTGTACCAGCAACACGTTTAAAACGGAAATTTTCATCTTCTAGTACTTGATATGCTCCGACAAGGGCAAAACCCTTCAAACCTCCTCCAGAAAAAACACCATCAATCCACATAATTCCCTCTCCCTTTTCCCGTAATCTTTACATTATAAGAATCCAAATAGATGATTAGAACTAAAATTTGTATTTTAATGTCGAAGACAGTCTTTTGCCGAAAAGGGAATTATTTATAATATTGAGGAAAATAATACGATTTCATAGATAGGTATCCTCTTTTAGAAATCTGGAAGTTATATAGCATCAATTTAATTTTGTCATTTACTAAATTTAAACGTATTTCATATGAAATAAAAAAACAGCCAGCACACAGCTGACTGTTTTTGTTGCCTAGCGACGTCCTACTCTCACAGGGGGAAGCCCCCAACTACCATCGGCGCTAAAGAGCTTAACTTCCGTGTTCGGTATGGGAACGGGTGTGACCTCTTTGCCATCATCACTAGACTATGTTCGGCTTTCAATATACATCGCATTTCTTCGTCAGCTTCTGTCGTTCAGTCAGTCACGTACTTGAGTACGCTCCTTCCCTCTCTCCATTGCTTCGAACTACTCGTATCTTGAAACCCTTTATAAAAGAAATTATTCTTTCAAAACTGGATAAACGGTTCATTGAATGCTTCAAACTTTTTGGTTAAGTCCTCGATCGATTAGTATTCGTCAGCTCCATGTGTCACCACACTTCCACCTCGAACCTATCTACCTCATCGTCTTTGAGGGATCTTACTTACTTGCGTAATGGGAAATCTCATCTTGAGGGGGGCTTCATGCTTAGATGCTTTCAGCACTTATCCCGTCCACACATAGCTACCCAGCGATGCCTTTGGCAAGACAACTGGTACACCAGCGGTGTGTCCATCCCGGTCCTCTCGTACTAAGGACAGCTCCTCTCAAATTTCCTACGCCCACGACGGATAGGGACCGAACTGTCTCACGACGTTCTGAACCCAGCTCGCGTACCGCTTTAATGGGCGAACAGCCCAACCCTTGGGACCGACTACAGCCCCAGGATGCGATGAGCCGACATCGAGGTGCCAAACCTCCCCGTCGATGTGGACTCTTGGGGGAGATAAGCCTGTTATCCCCGGGGTAGCTTTTATCCGTTGAGCGATGGCCCTTCCATGCGGAACCACCGGATCACTAAGCCCGTCTTTCGACCCTGCTCGACTTGTAGGTCTCGCAGTCAAGCTCCCTTGTGCCTTTACACTCTACGAATGATTTCCAACCATTCTGAGGGAACCTTTGGGCGCCTCCGTTACCTTTTAGGAGGCGACCGCCCCAGTCAAACTGTCCGCCTGACACTGTCTCCTGCCCCGCTAAGGGGCATGGGTTAGAATTTCAATACAACCAGGGTAGTATCCCACCGACGCCTCCTTCGAAGCTGGCGCTCCGAGATCTCTGGCTCCTACCTATCCTGTACAAGTTGTACCAAAATTCAATATCAGGCTACAGTAAAGCTCCACGGGGTCTTTCCGTCCTGTCGCGGGTAACCTGCATCTTCACAGGTACTATAATTTCACCGAGTCTCTCGTTGAGACAGTGCCCAGATCGTTACGCCTTTCGTGCGGGTCGGAACTTACCCGACAAGGAATTTCGCTACCTTAGGACCGTTATAGTTACGGCCGCCGTTTACTGGGGCTTCAATTCGCAGCTTCGCTTGCGCTAACCACTCCTCTTAACCTTCCAGCACCGGGCAGGCGTCAGCCCCTATACGTCACCTTACGGTTTTGCAGAGACCTGTGTTTTTGCTAAACAGTCGCCTGGGCCTATTCACTGCGGCTCTCATGCGCTTGCACGCTCAAGAGCACCCCTTCTCCCGAAGTTACGGGGTCATTTTGCCGAGTTCCTTAACGAGAGTTCTCTCGCACACCTTAGGATTCTCTCCTCGACTACCTGTGTCGGTTTGCGGTACGGGCACCTCTCACCTCGATAGAGGCTTTTCTTGGCAGTGTGAAATCAGGAACTTCGTCCATACGGACTCGCCATCACAGCTCAACGTTACAGTGTGCGGATTTGCCTACACACACGCCTTACTGCTTGGACGCGCATAACCAACAGCGCGCTTACCCTATCCTACTGCGTCCCCCCATTTCTCAAACGGTGAGGAGGTGGTACAGGAATATCAACCTGTTGTCCATCGCCTACGCCTATCGGCCTCGGCTTAGGTCCCGACTAACCCTGAGCGGACGAGCCTTCCTCAGGAAACCTTAGTCATACGGTGGACGGGATTCTCACCCGTCTTTCGCTACTCATACCGGCATTCTCACTTCTAAGCGCTCCACCAGTCCTTCCGGTCTGACTTCAACGCACTTAGAACGCTCTCCTACCACTGACATCGTAGATGTCAATCCACAGCTTCGGTGAATCGTTTAGCCCCGATACATTTTCGGCGCAGCGTCACTCGACCAGTGAGCTATTACGCACTCTTTAAATGATGGCTGCTTCTAAGCCAACATCCTGGTTGTCTGTGCAACGCCACATCCTTTTCCACTTAACGATTACTTTGGGACCTTAGCTGGTGGTCTGGGCTGTTTCCCTTTTGACTACGGATCTTATCACTCGCAGTCTGACTCCCGTGTATAAATATCTGGCATTCGGAGTTTGTCTGAATTCGGTAAACCGGGATGGCCCCCTAGTCCAAACAGTGCTCTACCTCCAGTATTCTCATCACGAGGCTAGCCCTAAAGCTATTTCGGAGAGAACCAGCTATCTCCAAGTTCGATTGGAATTTCTCCGCTACCCACACCTCATCCCCGCACTTTTCAACGTGCGTGGGTTCGGGCCTCCAGTAAGTGTTACCTTACCTTCACCCTGGACATGGGTAGATCACCTGGTTTCGGGTCTACGACCACGTACTATTTCGCCCTATTCAGACTCGCTTTCGCTGCGGCTCCGCCTTCTAAAGCTTAACCTCGCACGTAATCGTAACTCGCCGGTTCATTCTACAAAAGGCACGCTATCACCCATTAACGGGCTCTAACTACTTGTAGGCACACGGTTTCAGGATCTCTTTCACTCCCCTTCCGGGGTGCTTTTCACCTTTCCCTCACGGTACTGGTTCACTATCGGTCACTAGGTAGTATTTAGCCTTGGGAGATGGTCCTCCCGGATTCCGACGGAATTTCACGTGTTCCGCCGTACTCAGGATCCACTCAGGAGAGAACGAACTTTCGACTACAGGGCTTTTACCTGCTCTGGCGGACCTTTCCAAGTCGCTTCATCTAACTCGCTCTTTTGTAACTCCGTATTGAGTGTCCTACAACCCCAAGAGGCAAGCCTCTTGGTTTGGGCTCTTCCCGTTTCGCTCGCCGCTACTCAGGGAATCGATTTTTCTTTCTCTTCCTCCAGGTACTTAGATGTTTCAGTTCCCTGGGTCTGCCTTCAAGACGCTATGTATTCACGTCAAGATACTACGCGATTAAACGTAGTGGGTTCCCCCATTCGGAAATCTCCGGATCAAAGCTCACTTACAGCTCCCCGAAGCATATCGGTGTTAGTGCCGTCCTTCTTCGGCTCCTAGTGCCAAGGCATTCGCCGTGCGCCCTTAATAACTTAACCTATCAGCTTTCCATACACTTCACATTTCGTTGTCAGCCTCACTCGTTCAATCAGTCACGTACTGAAGTACGCTCCTTCATTTACTCGATTGCTTCCTAGAACTGCTCGTGTCTGAAAACCTTATCATGTTATTAAGCCTATAAAAAAACTTAAAAAATAAATGTGTTTGTTACAATTTCAATGTCGTTTTATCCAGTTTTCAAAGAACAAGTTTGGTGGAGCCTAGCGGGATCGAACCGCTGACCTCCTGCGTGCAAGGCAGGCGCTCTCCCAGCTGAGCTAAGGCCCCAAGAGGTATATATGGTGGGCCTAAATGGACTCGAACCATCGACCTCACGCTTATCAGGCGTGCGCTCTAACCAGCTGAGCTATAGGCCCTCTTGGAAGTTTTATATGATTAATAAACCTTCAAAACTGAACGCAAAACGTAATCTTACAAACCCAAGGTTTGTATTCCGAAAATATCCTTAGAAAGGAGGTGATCCAGCCGCACCTTCCGATACGGCTACCTTGTTACGACTTCACCCCAATCATCTATCCCACCTTCGGCGGCTGGCTCCAAAAGGTTACCTCACCGACTTCGGGTGTTACAAACTCTCGTGGTGTGACGGGCGGTGTGTACAAGGCCCGGGAACGTATTCACCGCGGCATGCTGATCCGCGATTACTAGCGATTCCGGCTTCATGTAGGCGAGTTGCAGCCTACAATCCGAACTGAGAACGACTTTATCGGATTAGCTCCCTCTCGCGAGTTGGCAACCGTTTGTATCGTCCATTGTAGCACGTGTGTAGCCCAGGTCATAAGGGGCATGATGATTTGACGTCATCCCCACCTTCCTCCGGTTTGTCACCGGCAGTCACCTTAGAGTGCCCAACTAAATGATGGCAACTAAGATCAAGGGTTGCGCTCGTTGCGGGACTTAACCCAACATCTCACGACACGAGCTGACGACAACCATGCACCACCTGTCACCGTTGCCCCCGAAGGGGAAACCATATCTCTACAGTGGTCAACGGGATGTCAAGACCTGGTAAGGTTCTTCGCGTTGCTTCGAATTAAACCACATGCTCCACCGCTTGTGCGGGCCCCCGTCAATTCCTTTGAGTTTCAGTCTTGCGACCGTACTCCCCAGGCGGAGTGCTTAATGCGTTAGCTGCAGCACTAAGGGGCGGAAACCCCCTAACACTTAGCACTCATCGTTTACGGCGTGGACTACCAGGGTATCTAATCCTGTTTGCTCCCCACGCTTTCGCGCCTCAGTGTCAGTTACAGACCAGATAGTCGCCTTCGCCACTGGTGTTCCTCCAAATCTCTACGCATTTCACCGCTACACTTGGAATTCCACTATCCTCTTCTGCACTCAAGTCTCCCAGTTTCCAATGACCCTCCACGGTTGAGCCGTGGGCTTTCACATCAGACTTAAGAAACCACCTGCGCGCGCTTTACGCCCAATAATTCCGGACAACGCTTGCCACCTACGTATTACCGCGGCTGCTGGCACGTAGTTAGCCGTGGCTTTCTAATAAGGTACCGTCAAGGTACAGCCAGTTACTACTGTACTTGTTCTTCCCTTACAACAGAGTTTTACGAACCGAAATCCTTCTTCACTCACGCGGCGTTGCTCCATCAGGCTTTCGCCCATTGTGGAAGATTCCCTACTGCTGCCTCCCGTAGGAGTCTGGGCCGTGTCTCAGTCCCAGTGTGGCCGATCACCCTCTCAGGTCGGCTACGCATCGTCGCCTTGGTGAGCCGTTACCTCACCAACTAGCTAATGCGCCGCGGGCCCATCCTATAGCGACAGCCGAAACCGTCTTTCAATAATTCACCATGAGGTGAAATAGATTATTCGGTATTAGCCCCGGTTTCCCGGAGTTATCCCAAACTATAAGGTAGGTTGCCCACGTGTTACTCACCCGTCCGCCGCTAACGTCAAAGGAGCAAGCTCCTTCTCTGTTCGCTCGACTTGCATGTATTAGGCACGCCGCCAGCGTTCGTCCTGAGCCAGGATCAAACTCTCCATAAAAGAAATTTGATTAGCTCAAATTGTTTTGCTGGCATCATTTTGATGTCCAAAATTTTGTTTCGTTCACTAGCTAGGCTAGCTACTTAAAACTTTATTGATTACGTTTTGCTTGTTCAGTTTTCAAGGTTCATGTTGTTTATTTCAGCGTCACCTCTTGGCGACTTATTTATAATATCAAGATTCGACAACTATGTCAACATATTATCTAAAAATATTTCAATAGATTATATTTTAGTCACTCAAATACTTAATTTGTACGTGAAAATATTATATTGCCTGTAGAAAAGAGTAATGTAAATGAAGGTGTTTTACTTTACGTAATAGCCTACCTCTTCTCTTTATTATCCTTAATATGAATGAGAAAAGGCAGCCATAGTTATGGCGTGCCTTTCTATAAATTAGTAATAATTCGAGAAATATAAAAACTGCGATTTTTTCCTAAATCAAAAATTTCACCTGTATGAACTAATTTAATGAGTGGACGTGTTGGCGCAAACTTATTTACAAACATGACTTCTCCACGCTCCAAGTTAGAAAGTTCAACAATTGTACCAATAGGAAGATCCGCTACAATATCGATTAATGCACGTACCACTTTAATATCAAACTTACCAAACTCAGATTCATTAATCATTTCTATTACTTTAAATGAAGATTGCTTGGACCTGTATACTCGTTCACATGTCATAGCATGGAATACATCTGCCACAGCAATGATTTGTGCAAAGATAGAAATATTAGCAATCTTTTCACCTTTCGGGTATCCACTACCATTTAAACGTTCATGGTGTTGGAATATTGCCTCTTTCATAGTTTCTTTTAAAATGGTTAAATCCTTCACCATGTTATAGCTATAAATTGGATGTTTATAAATTTCATCAAACTCTTGCTCAGTAAGAGGTGTCTTTTTATCTCGAATTCGGGGGTGTACTTTAGCCATTCCACAATCAGCCAATAGACCACCTATCGCAATTTGAATTGTAGTCCCCCTATCATAACCCAACTTTTGAGCAACTACAGAGGAAATCAGGGCAGTAGCTACACAATGGTGATATAAATAGTCTTTAGGATTAGAAAACTCATTTAAATCAAAAATAATTGTTCGATCCTCCAATACCATCTCCACCAAAGGCAATATAATGGTTCTCGCTTTGGCGATATCTACCTTAGAACCTGCTTCCCAATTTTTGAATTCCTTTTTAAATTGTTCAATAGAATGATTATAAGATTTTCTAAAAGTCGGAATGTCCTCTACTACTACTTCTACATCTATTTCTCTCTTTTCTGAATGAATATCGTTTTGATTTTTATAAACAGGGACGTTAAAAATATTAAATGCCTGAAAAACTTGTAAATGTACATGGGAAATCGTTGTATCTTTAAAGATGATAGGATACTGTGTATTAGCAAAAATATCTTCAGAAATTACTCTACCAACGCCTAACTCTGAAATTGGAACATGTATTGTTTCCATGAAATGAACACCTCTCCACTTTAACTTGCTTCAAATAAGGGTACCTTTATTTTATCATGTAATTCAAAATAATTACTTATTTTTCATTATTTATAATAAAAAACCGATGAACGACATGAACGCTGTCGTCATCGGTTTAAGTTATTCCTCTATTTCCTCTTCATCTTCAGGCAACTCTTCTTCTTTTTCAACCTTAGCTACAGTTGCAACTAATTCATCATCACCTAAGCGAATTAAACGAACACCTTGTGTGCTGCGTCCAATTAATGAAATATCATTAACATCCATACGAATAAGCATGCCGTTAATAGTAATAAGCATAATATCCTCTGAACCATCAACTGTTTTCACAGCCACCATCGGACCATTTTTATCAGTAATTTGCATTGTTTTTAATCCAACGCCACCACGGCTTTGTAAACGATAATCATCTTCAGAAGTACGTTTACCATAACCTTTTTCAGTAACTACTAAAATTTCTTGTCCTGGTTCAACAATCTCCATACCTACTACTTCGTCACCATCACGAAGTTTAATACCTCGTACACCACCAGCTGTACGTCCCATAGAACGAATATCATCTTCCTGGAAACGAACAAGCATACCATCACGTGTACCGATGATAATTTGCTTATCCCCATCTGTTAAACGAACAGAAATAAGATCATCATCTTCTCGTAAACTGATAGCTATTAAACCATTCGTACGAATGTTGGCAAATTGTGATACAGGTGTACGTTTCGTAATACCTGTTTTAGTTGTAAAGATAAAGTACGCATCTTCATCAAATGATCCAACACGAATCATCGCTGTTACTTTCTCACCTTTATCGATATTGAGCAAGTTAACAATCGGTAGCCCTTTAGCTGTACGACCATACTCTGGAATTTCGTAACCTTTCGCTCTAAATACTTTACCTTTGGAAGTAAAGAATAGAATTGTATCATGTGTAGAGGTATTCATAAGATGCTCTACAAAGTCATCTTCGTTTGTACCCATTCCCTGAACACCACGACCACCGCGTTTCTGACTACGATATGTATTCGCAGCTAAACGTTTAATATAGCCGTTATGCGTTAAAGTAACGACTGAATTTTCAACAGGAATTAGATCCTCATCCTCAATCATTTCAATACCGCCAGAAGTAATTTCAGTACGGCGTGTATCACTATAGCGGTCTTTCAGCTCTAAAATTTCAGTACGAATGATATCAACAATTTTAGCTTCGTCCGCTAAAATTGCCTTTAATTCAGCGATTAGAACCTGAAGCTCTTGATATTCCGCTTCAATTTTTTCACGCTCTAAGCCACTTAAACGAACTAAACGCATATCTAAAATGGCTTGAGCTTGTCGTTCTGATAAATTAAAACGCTCCATTAATTGAGGCTTCGCTTCTTCACCACTACGTGAACCACGAATAATCGCAATTATTTCATCAATATGGTCTAATGCAATTCGTAAGCCTTCTAAAATATGTGCACGGTCCTCTGCTTTTCGAAGATCGAATTCAGTACGACGACGAATAATAACTTTTTGGTGCTCTAAATAATGGTATAGCATTTCTTTTAAGCCTAATACCTTTGGCTGACCATTTACTAATGACAGCATATTGATACCAAAGCTTGATTGCATAGCTGTTTGTTTGTAAAGATTGTTTAAAACTACATTAGCATTTGCATCTTTTCGTACCTCAATCACTACTCGCATACCACGACGGTCTGACTCATCACGTAAATTCGTAATACCATCGATTTTTTTATCACGGACAAGCTCTGCAATTTTTTCAATCAGCTTAGCCTTATTTACTTGGTATGGTAACTCGTGAACAAGGATAGTTTCCTTACCATTAGCTTTTTGCTCAATTTCCACCTTCGCACGAATAATGATGGAACCACGGCCAGATTCATAAGCTCTACGAATACCACTACGGCCCAAAATTAATCCGCCAGTAGGGAAATCCGGGCCAGGGATGATTTCCATCAATTCCTCTGTGGTAATAGCTGGGTTTTCAGAAAGTGCTATAACCGCATCAATGGTTTCACCTAGATGGTGAGGAGGAATATTTGTGGCCATACCAACAGCAATCCCTGCAGCACCGTTTACCAATAAGTTTGGATAACGACTTGGTAAAACAATCGGTTCTTTTTCAGAGCCATCATAGTTATCTGTATAGTCAATTGTATCTTTATTGATATCACGTAGCATTTCCATGGCAATTTTAGACATACGTGATTCTGTATAACGCATAGCTGCAGCTCCATCACCATCAACAGAACCAAAGTTCCCATGACCGTCAACAAGCATATAACGATAGCTGAAATCTTGCGCCATACGTACCATAGCGTCATAAATGGAAGAGTCACCATGTGGATGGTACTTACCCATTACATCCCCTACAATACGTGCTGATTTTTTGTAAGGTTTATCTGCTGTATTTCCTAACTCCTGCATCCCATATAAAATACGACGATGTACTGGTTTTAATCCATCACGTACATCAGGTAATGCACGTGAAACAATTACACTCATTGCATAATCAAGAAAGGATGTTTCAATTTCTTCTGTAATATTAATTCCTTTAACACCGGAGCGTTCTTGTTCTGACAAAGTGTAGACCTCCTCTCAAGAAAAATTAGATATCTAAATTAGCGTAAACGGCATTTTCCTCGATAAATTGACGACGAGGTTCAACTTCATCGCCCATTAAACGCTCAAATGCTTGGTTAGCTTTAATTGCATCATCTAATTCTACTTGTAATAATGTACGGTGCTCTGGATCCATTGTAGTATCCCAAAGTTGTTCAGCATTCATTTCACCAAGACCTTTATAACGCTGTACATTCGGTTTTGGCATTTTTGGTAGACGTTCTAAAATTTCTTTTAATGTTTCATCATCATAGCAATATTCAACATGCTTACCTTGTTTCACTTGATAAAGTGGTGGCTGTGCAATGTAAATATAGCCTGCCTCTATAAGTGGACGAAGGAAACGGAAGAAGAATGTTAAAAGCAATGTACGAATATGTGCACCATCAACATCGGCATCTGTCATAATAATGATTTTATGATAACGGGCCTTTTCTAAATTGAACTCTTCTCCAATACCAGTACCGAATGCTGTAATCATGGCACGGATTTCTGCGTTCGATAAAATCTTATCTAAGCGTGCCTTTTCAACATTGAGAATTTTCCCACGTAAAGGCAATATTGCTTGGAAGTGACGATCACGTCCTGATTTAGCTGATCCTCCCGCAGAATCACCCTCAACAATATAGATTTCACAATCAGCTGGATTTGTTGAAGAACAGTCCGCCAATTTACCAGGCAAGCTTGACACTTCCAATGCATTTTTACGACGGGTAAACTCACGGGCCTTTTTGGCTGCGACACGAGCACGAGCTGCCATTAAACCTTTTTCAACAACTTTGCGTGCAACAGTTGGATTTTCCAACATAAATCGTTCAAAACCATCCGAGAATAAAGAGTTAGTAATTTGACTAACTTCTGAGTTCCCTAGCTTTGTTTTTGTTTGCCCCTCAAATTGAGGATCCGGATGTTTAACAGAGACAATAGCTGTTAAGCCTTCGCGTACATCCTCACCTGTCAAATTGGCATCCGCTTCTTTCAACAATCCACCTTTTCGTGCGTAATCATTAATGACGCGTGTAAGAGCTGTTTTAAAACCAGACTCATGTGTACCACCTTCATACGTATTAATATTATTAGCAAATGAAAAAATATTAGAAGAGAAACCTGCATTGTATTGCATAGCAATCTCAACAGAGATACCATCTTTTTCTCCAAGAACATCAATCGGATCATGAATAGGCTCTTTAGATTGATTTAGGTGCTCAACATATGAACGGATACCACCTTCATAGTGATATGTAGTTGAACGCTCCTCGCCTTCTCGTTCATCAGCAATGGTAATCTTGATTCCACGATTTAAATATGCCAATTCTCGAATACGGTGAGCTAAAATATCATATTCATAAACAGTAGTTTCTTTAAAAATTTCTGGGTCCGCTTTAAAACGTGTTGTTGTTCCATTACGGTCTGTATCGCCAATAATCTTTAGTTCTTGTATCGTTTTTCCACGTTGGAATTTGATTTCATGAATATGACCTTCACGGTGAACTTGCACAATTGTTTCAACAGAAAGAGCATTTACAACGGATGCCCCTACTCCATGTAGACCACCTGAAACTTTATAGCCTCCACCACCAAATTTACCACCAGCATGTAAAACCGTCATGATAACTTCAACAGCAGGCTTACCCATCTTTTCTTGAATGCTGACTGGAATACCACGACCGTTATCTTCTACACGAATCCAATTTTCTTTTTCTATTGTTACCTGTATATCAGTACAAAATCCTGCCAGAGCTTCATCGATACTATTATCAACGATTTCCCATACTAAGTGGTGTAACCCTTTTGAGCTTGTTGAACCGATATACATCCCTGGTCTTTTACGTACTGCCTCTAAACCTTCTAATACCTGTATCTGATCGGCCTCATAAGCTTGGTTTTGTAAACCTTCGTTCTCTATAGCCACGGCTTTCATCTACTCCTTCATAACATCATTGTGTGTAAATGAATGAACAGTCAACCGAGCTGACTATTACCATTCTTTTGTAATCTAAAAAACTACCCTGGCTAACTTTTTTCAATCGCACCTTGTTTCACGTGGAACAGTTGAGCCTGCTCCATCGTTTCATGATGAATACCTTCAACACTTGTCGTTGTGACAAAGGTTTGCACTTCACCTTGAATGGTATTTAATAAATGCGATTGACGATAATCATCGAGTTCCGACAAGACATCATCTAAAAGTAGTATGGGTGTTTCATTTGTTTCTTGTTTAATTAATTCAATTTCAGCAAGTTTTAAAGACAATGCAGTTGTACGCTGCTGTCCTTGAGAGCCATATGTTTGCACATCATAGCCATTTACTAAAAACTGCAAATCATCACGATGTGGACCAACTAACGTTACACCTCTGTCAAATTCACGTTCTCTTGCTTCCATCAATTTTTGATGTAAAGTATTTTCAATTTCGCTAGAAGAATGTTCTTTTTCTATTCCAGCTACCGTACGATATTTTATAATGAGCGTTTCCTTCCCTTGTGATATACCTGCATGTATAGGTTCAGCCCACTCCTGCAATAAATCCATAAATTGAAATCTTTTACGAATAATTTGGGTAGCTGCATGAATATATTGTTCATTATAAACCTCATACATCACATCATTTGACATGGACTTGCCCTGGTTCATCTTTAAGAAATGGTTACGTTGTTTTAAAACTTTTTGAAAGGTTAATAAATCGTGTAAATAGACAGGCGAAATTTGCCCAATCTCCATATCAATAAAACGTCGGCGTATTTGCGGACTACCTTTTACAACGTTTAAATCTTCTGGTGCAAACATAACGACGTTCATTTGGCCAATATAATGACTAAGGCGACTTTGCTCTATATGATTTATCTTGCCCTTTTTACCTTTCTTTGTAATCGTAAGCTCTATCGGTAAAATACCATGTCTTTTTTGAACTGCCCCTTCTATTTTACCATAGTCTGAATCCCAACGTATCAATTCTTTATCGTTCGTTGTTCGATGGGATTTAGCCATTGCTAGTACGTAGATAGACTCCATAACATTTGTTTTTCCTTGAGCATTTTCACCAATGAAAACATTAATTTTAGGAGAGAAGTTTAAAGCTAAGGCATCATAATTACGGTAATTTGTAAGTTTTATTTGTTCAATATGCATAGTTTACTGCCCAGTTGGTCCTACGATTTGAAAACGACCACATCCTGGTATATTTACAACGTCTCCGTTTCGTAATTTACGACCTCGACGATCATCTACTTCTCCATTGACATACACAGCATTTTCCTGTAAAAACCACTTAGCCATTCCACCTGAACTAATGGCATCAGATATTTTTAATAGCTGCCCTAACGTGATGAACTCCTCATCGATTTTAATGTCCTGCATAGTGTGTTTCCCTCCAAATACAGACTGTCTATCTCTCTATCATACCTAAAATTTCGCCATAAGTAAAAAAGATAGCCGCAAATTGCGACTATCCTAACAGATCTTAAATTTTTAGTAAGTACGTACAGGTAAAATTAATTGTAAAATTGCATCGTCATGAACCGAGCGTAAAATAAATGGTCTCATTGCGCCTGTAAATTGAATGACTACATCTTGGCCATCGATAGCTTTCAATGCTTCCATCATATATTTGGCACTAAAGGAAATTTTCAAGCCTTCTCCTTCTAATGACTCAACAGGAATTTCTTCTTGTACTTTACCGATTTCAGGTGAATTAGAAGAAACCTCAACTGCTTGATGACCCAATATTTCAAAACGGACAACATTATTACGATCCCCTCTTGCTACAAGCGAAGCACGGTCTATAGCTTGTAATAAAGACTTACCATTAATTGTAACATTAGTTTGGTATTCTTCTGGAATTAAACGGGAAGTGTCTGGGTAATTTCCTTCTAGTAAACGTGAGAAGAATAATACATCCCCTGTTTTAAACAATACCTGCTGACTTGTAATAACAATTTGAACAAGGTTTGTAGAATCCTCTAATACTTTATTTAATTCATTTAAACTTTTTCCTGGGATTACAACACTATGTTCAACCTCTGGTAAATTTTCCAGTTGAACCTTACGTCTTGCTAAACGATGACTATCTGTTGCAACACAGATTAATGTTTCATTTTTAATCTGCCAGTTTACACCTGTCAACACGGGTCTACTTTCAGAAGTGGCAACGGCGAATACAGTTTCACGAATAATTGTTTTTAAAAGATCAGCAGGAATAGTAAATTTTTGATCCTCTGTTAATTCCGGTAATAATGGATATTCAGCTGCATCAGAGCCAATTAAATGGAACTCCGATTTACCTGAGCGAATATGCGTTTGGAAACCAGGAGTTACTTGGATTTCAACATCATTTGTTGGTAATTTACGTATAATTTCATTAAACATACGGGCTTGTACAACAATTGATCCTGTTTCTGCAATGTGAATGATCTGTTGTCCATCTTCCTCAACGGGGATAAATGTTTGAATTGTAATATCCGCATCACTACCTGTTAAGCGAATACCTTCTTCAGTTACATCAATTTTGATGCCTGTTAAAATTGGAATAGTTGTTTTTGAACTTACCGCTTTCATGACATCATTTAAACCCTCTAATAAACGGTCACGTAAAATATCAAATTTCATTCGTTTTCCCTCACATATTTATATTATTTATTTATATAAAATAAAAAAGATATAGTAATAGGCTCTGTGGATTTGTGGATAAGTGCCTTTTTATGAATAAAATCAGTCTATCCACATGTAGATAGACTGTGTATAAGTTTGTGTTTAAATAGTAGGATTGTCCACAGTAATTACTTCCCTAGCATGCTACGAATTTGTTTAACATCTTGTTGAAGCTGGACGTCATTTTTCAACAAAGAAGATATTTTTTCGTGAGCATGAATCACAGTTGTATGATCACGTCCACCAAATTCTTCGCCAATTTTCGGCAGTGAAAAATCTGTTAATTCACGTGATAAATACATGGCAATTTGGCGAGGAAAAGCAATTAACTTTGTACGCTTTTTCGCCGTAAAATCTTCTAAACGTATACTAAAATGCTCACCAACAGCATTTTGAATGTCTAATATTGTCACAGTTCGTGGCTTTGAATTAGGAATGATATCTTTAAGTGCCTCAGCAGCAAGTGTGGCATTAATATCTTTGTTTACGAGCGATGAATAGGCAACGACGCGAATAAGCGCACCTTCAAGCTCCCTAATATTGGAGTCAATCTGGTTCGCAATATAGAGCATTACTTCATTGGGTACCTCTAAACCATCTGCTTTTGCTTTTTTACGCAAAATAGCAATTCGTGTTTCCAAATCAGGAGGTGCAATATCCGTTATTAATCCCCATTCAAAACGTGAACGTAGCCGATCCTCTAATGTAGGAATTTCCTTAGGAGGTCTGTCACTCGATATAACAATTTGCTTGGATTCCTCGTGTAAAGTATTAAACGTGTGGAAAAATTCTTCTTGAGTTGATTCTTTTCCAGCAAGGAATTGAATATCATCAATTAGCAGTACATCCACATTGCGGTATTTATTGCGAAAATCAAGTGCTTTGTTATCACGAATAGAGTTAATAAATTCATTTGTAAATTTCTCAGATGATAAATAGACCACCTTTGCATTAGGATTATGCTCTAAAACATAATGACCGATGGCATGCATTAAGTGTGTCTTACCAAGCCCAACTCCCCCATAGATGAAGAAAGGGTTATAAGCCTTTGCAGGTGCTTCAGCGACTGCTAGAGAGGCAGCATGTGCAAAGCGGTTACCAGAGCCAATAACAAACGTATCAAAAGTATACTTCGGGTTTAACATCCCCGGTGAAATATCATGGTGATCGTTATTCTTTGCTTGGATAATCGGCGCCGGCAAATCAAAATCGTCCGAATCCTGGTTTTTTTGAACAACAAATTTAATAAGCAAGTCTTCGCCTGTAAGCTCCGTTAATATACCTGTAATCAAATGAATATAATGATTCTCAAGCCAATCTCGAGCAAACGAATTTGGCGCAGCTATTGTCACAGTTGAACCACTGCCATTGTAGGACAGTAATTTGGTAGATTTTAGCCACGTTTCGAAGCTTGGTTTAGAAATTTTTTGTTCAACTTGAGCCAGGACATTATTCCATAATTCTTCTAAATGTTCCAAGCTACTAATCTCCTTTACAGTGTTCAATACATAAAAAAAATTGCATTTATAGAAATGGTAAATACGTTCATTTTACAACTCGTCCACATAATCACAAGTTGTGGATAAAAGTTAACCAAAGGTTGTGATGAAAATTATCCACAGCATATTAACAGTTGTGGATAATTAAAATGTTCATTTCAGTTTTCAACAAAGTGAAGAACAGTAATCGTATCAGAAAAACAAAGCTATTTCAATAGTTTATGAAACTTATCCACATAGCTTGTAGTTATGCACTTTAGAGTTGTCCACAAGCACTGCTTATGTGAAAAAGCTGTAGATAATTGTTGTGGATAAAAAAATATGCAAAAAATACTATACACAACTTTGTGTAAAAAAAACAAGTCCTCTGTGGATAAATATTTTTATAATAATGTTATAATAGAGTGTCTTTTACGGAGGATTTAAATGCGCTCTGAGGATAGATGAAGTAGTTGCATTTAGATACATAGAATAGTTACCTAAAAGAAATTTGTTAAATACATTGACAAAATAACTAGTTACTTTATATAATATTCGAGTCTGTATGTTGAAAAATTCAACTCATATATCAGGAGGTGTCTATATAAATGAAACGTACTTACCAACCAAAGAAACGTAAACACAGTAAAGTTCACGGTTTCCGCGCACGTATGAGCACGAAAAACGGTCGCAAAGTTCTTGCTGCTCGTCGTCGTAAAGGAAGAAAAGTTTTATCAGCATAAAATAAGTCCACTGAGCCACATCAGTGGTCTTTTTTTTCTTTATTTTTGGTAAACCTAGAAGTGAGGATCAAAGATATTATCTATTAGCAGGTGAAAGAAATGAAAAAACGCCAAAGAGTGAAGAAGAATGATGATTTTCAAAAGGTGTTTAAAAAAGGTAAATCTTTCGCTAATCGTCAGTTTGTTGTTTACTTTTTAGAAAAAGAGGGACAAACAGAATTTCGTGTAGGTTTATCGGTTAGTAAGAAACTTGGGAATGCGGTAAAACGCAACCAAATAAAACGCTATATTCGCCATAGTATTCTTGATTTAAAGGATGATTTAAAGCCGAATATGGACTATGTTATTATCGCCAGACAACCGGCGGCCACTATGGATTTTCATGAAGTGAAACAAAGTTTGCAACATGTACTAAAAATCGCAAAGGTATTGAGGAAAGTGTAATGTATGCAACCGAGTGGTAAAATGCGCCTGTATGATTAGCTTTAAGAATAAGAGTGAAATGGCATACCATAACGTAGGAGTATACGCATAGGGGTATTACTAGCGTTAGATTTCACTTATAAAATATGTTAAATTCGCCACAAAACTCAGGAATAAGTGTATATTGTGAGAATATTTAGTAGAGTGAAACGTTATTGGCATGATAAAATAGCTGATAACTTTATCTTTGTTCAAGCTTTGATAAAGCTGCTGTCAGAAGTCACAGATTTTAAGGCAGGAAACTGTCAGTCAGTGAATAAAGAAGATGCATATAGAATTTGAAAAAGTGAATAGTAATTGTAGGGGGAAGAAGGTTGAAAAAACAACATTGGGTAATTTTGTCACTAGTATCAGTAGCTCTACTACTATCTGGTTGTACAGAATTCAATGAACCAATTTCCAAAGAAAGCACTGGCTTCTGGAATGAATTCATTGTTTGGCCGTTGGTATCAGCGATAAAATACTTTGCTGACCTACTTGGCACGTATGCATGGGGGATCATTGCTGTAACGATCATTATTCGTTTAGCAATTTTACCATTAATGATTAAACAAACAAAGAGTTCTAAAAAAATGCAAGAAATTCAGCCAAAATTGAAGGAACTGCAAAAGAAGTATGCTTCTAAGGATGCTCAGACACAACAACAATATCAGCAAGAAATGATGAAGCTGATGAGTGAATCAGGCGTAAACCCACTTGCAGGGTGTTTACCAGTAATCATTCAAATGCCAATTTTAATTGGTTTTTATCATGCAATAAGCCGTATGAATGCTACATCTACATTTGATTTAGGGAATTTCTTTATCTTCCCGCTAGCAGATCCTGCACCTGCATTAGCAATTACAGCAGGTTTAATGCAATTTATCGTATTACGTACAGGACCAGCAATGGATAATCCTCAAATGAAAATCATGATGTATATTATGCCATTCATGATCATTGCCTTTGGTATGGCCTTACCAGCTGCATTATCATTATATTGGGTAATCGGGAATATTATTTCGATTTTCCAAAACCTGTATATTTATAAACCTTGGAATAAAGATAAAACACAACCTGCTCAAAATGGAGGGGCTAAAAAGTGAAACAACTTACGCAAATAGGCGCAACAACACAAGAAGCGATCTCATTAGCGTTACAGAAACTTGGCAAAACCCGTGAACAAGTAGATGTTGAAGTTTTACAAGAAGGTAAAAAAGGATTTTTAGGTTTTGGTGCACGCTCTGCAGAAGTTCGTGTAACTGTAAAGGAAGTTCAGATTCCGGTCATTGAAAGTGAAAAAGCCGAATCGCAAATAACGACTCAATTAGACAAACAATTAGCAGTAGATGATGTTGAAACAATAAGTTCACAAGTTTCTGATCAACCAAATGAAATCGAAGCTGTTCAAAAAGTCGTAAACGAACAAAATGAGGAAGAAGATTCAGCAAATCCAATTGAGGATGCAAAAACTTACTTAGTAACTATTGCTGAACAATTGGATATTCATGATCTTGATATAAGTACAACACGTGAAGGGAAATACGTTTATTTTCAGCTGAAAAGTGAGAAAGCTGCTCTACTTATCGGAAAACGTGGTCAAACATTAAATTCCTTACAGCAATTAACACAGTTAGTGCTAAATAAAAGCGCTAAGCAGTTCTTAATGGTGAAATTAGATGTGGAAAACTATCGCGAACGTCGACAAGAAGCATTAGAGTTACTGGCTGATCGAATGGCGGACAAAGCATTACGTTCAAATCAACGTGTGGCATTTGAACCTATGCCGTCATACGAAAGAAAAATAATTCATAATCAATTAGCCAATCGTCTTGATCTTGAGACGTATTCAGAAGGTTCAGAACCAAATCGTTATTTAGTCATTGAGCCCGTCAAAAATAAATAGATTTAAAACATGCAGACACTATAGTTTTAAAGGTCATTTTATCCTTTGTGATAAAATGACCTTTTTTTATGAGACAAAGAATTGTATTTTTTGTTGAAATTCAGTTTTATAAAAAAGGTTGTTATCCACATTTGGAAATGATCCTTACTTTAGATTTTGCTGAAAATATGTTAGTCTAAGGTGTTAGTAAGTATTGGTCGGTTTCGATTATCCACATGTGGATAACGTTGAGGAGGTCATTAAATGGAGTTTGATACAATTGCTGCGATATCCACACCGATGGGTGAAGGTGCCATAGCCATCGTTCGTTTAAGTGGGGACGAAGCAGTGGCGATTGCAGATAAAATATTTAAATCACCAGGTGGAAAAAGTTTAACGACAAAGGATTCGCACACTATTCATTATGGACATTTAGTGGATCCTAAAACAAACGAGGTAGTAGAGGAAGTAATGCTATCATTGATGCGTGGTCCAAAAACTTTCACACGTGAGGATGTAGTTGAAATAAATTGTCACGGTGGTTTGGTTTCAGTTAATCGTGTTTTACAACTAGCATTAACGAATGGGGCAAGATTAGCAGAACCAGGTGAATTTACTAAACGTGCGTTTTTAAATGGGCGTATTGATTTATCACAGGCTGAAGCAGTAATGGATTTGATAAGAGCTAAAACAGATCGAGCAATGAATGTTGCCTTGGGTCAGATGGATGGAAAATTATCAAGACTTATTGGTGACTTGCGCCAAGCTTTACTAGAGACATTAGCGCAAGTAGAGGTTAATATAGATTATCCAGAGTATGATGATGTAGAAGAGATGACTGTACCTGTTTTAGTAGAAAAATGTACATGGGTACGAGATGAAATTATTAAACTTCTCCAAACATCTTCTCAAGGGAAAATATTACGAGAGGGTTTATCGACTGTTATTTTAGGCCGTCCAAATGTAGGGAAATCTTCTCTTTTAAATAGCTTAGTACAGGAAAATAAGGCCATAGTGACAGATATTGCTGGTACTACTCGTGATATTATAGAAGAGTACGTCAATGTACGCGGTGTTCCGCTTCGTTTAGTGGATACAGCGGGTATTCGTGAGACAGAAGACATTGTTGAACGAATTGGCGTAGAACGTTCGAGAGAAGCGCTACGTGGAGCAGATTTAATATTATTTGTATTAAACTATGCAGATGAGTTAACTGCTGAGGACGAGCGTTTATTCGAAACGATTGAGGCGATGGACTACATCGTTATTATCAATAAAACAGATCTACCGCAAAAAATTAATTTAGCGCGTGTCAAAGAGCTAGCAGGTAAACATCGCATTGTAACCACCTCTCTCTTACAGGAGGAGGGTGTTACAGAGCTTGAAGAAGCGATAGCTGCATTGTTCTTTGAAGGGCAAATTGAAGCGGGCGATTTAACATATGTTTCAAATGCAAGACATATTGCACTATTGCATCAAGCACAGGCGACAGTTGAGGATGCAATAGCAGCTGCTCAAGCTGGAGTTCCAGTTGATATGGTACAAATTGATGTCACAAGAACTTGGGAATTACTTGGTGAGATTATAGGTGACACAGTGCAAGAAAGCCTAATCAACCAGCTATTTTCTCAGTTTTGCTTAGGAAAATAACTTTAAGAAAGAAAGGAAGATACGAGCATGCCAACAAAATATGAGGCAGGCACGTTTGATGTGATCGTCATTGGCGCAGGTCATGCAGGTTCAGAAGCTGCACATGCTGCGGCTAAAATGGGTGCTAAAACACTAATGTTAACGATCAACTTAGATATGATTGCATTTATGCCATGTAATCCATCCATTGGTGGTCCTGCCAAAGGAATCGTCGTACGTGAAATAGACGCTTTAGGTGGCGTCATGGGGAAAGTTATAGATAAAACGCATATCCAAATGCGAATGTTAAATACAGGAAAAGGCCCAGCTGTACGTGCATTACGTGCGCAAGCTGACAAAGTTTTGTATCAACAAGAAATGAAACGCATATTAGAGGAAACCGAAAACTTAACAATCCATCAAGGAATGGTAGAAGAACTTATCATTGAGGATGGAGAAGTAACAGGGGTTATTACACAAATTGGTGCTATTTATCGTGCCAAAACAGTAGTGGTCACAACAGGTACCTTCCTACGCGGTGAAATTATTATTGGGGATATAAAATATTCAAGTGGTCCTAATAACCAACAACCGTCCATTCGCTTAGCTGATAATTTAAAAGAGCTTGGTTTTGACCTTGTTCGATTTAAAACAGGTACACCACCACGTGTTAATAATCGTACAATTGATTATGATAAAACTGAAATTCAGCCAGGAGATGAAGTTCCACGTGCATTTAGTTTTGAAACAACGGAATTCATTATGGACCAACTACCTTGCTGGTTAACGTATACAAGCCCTGAAACACACGAAATAATTGAGGCTAATTTACATCTATCACCGATGTATTCTGGGATGATTAAAGGGACGGGTCCACGCTACTGCCCTTCGATTGAAGATAAAGTAGTACGCTTCAACGATAAGCCGAGACATCAAATCTTCTTAGAGCCAGAAGGACGTAATACACGTGAGGTTTATGTTCAAGGTTTATCAACAAGCCTACCAGAGCATGTTCAAACACGTTTATTAAAATCAATCCCAGGCTTAGAGAATGCAGAAATGATGCGTGCTGGCTATGCCATTGAATATGATTCAATTGTACCCACACAATTGTGGCCAACACTAGAAACAAAGCGCATTAAAGGCTTATATACAGCTGGCCAAATTAATGGTACATCGGGTTATGAAGAAGCAGCGGCCCAAGGATTAATGGCAGGAATGAATGCTGCAGCTAATGTACTTGGCAAAGAGGAATTAATCCTTAGTCGCTCGGATGCCTATATTGGGGTACTAATTGATGATCTTGTGACAAAAGGAACAAATGAGCCGTATCGTTTACTAACTTCTCGTGCAGAGTATCGCTTACTGCTACGTCATGATAACGCTGATTTACGATTATTAGAGCTAGCTTATAAAATCGGAATGGTACCACAAGAAAGATATGACAAGTTCAATGCGAAAAAGGCATTAATAGAAAATGAAATTGCACGTCTTCGTGAAATAATTATTAAACCGAATGAAGCTACACAAGCGGTTATTCGTTCTGCTGGTGGTAGTGAATTAAAAGACGGCATTCGAGGTGCTGATTTACTAAAACGCCCCGAGATGCATTATGAGATGATTTCTTCATTAATTCCGGCAGATATTGAATTTACAGAAGAAGTAAAAGAGCAAATTGAAATTCAGCTTAAATATGAAGGCTATATCGAAAAAGCATTGCTACAAGTAGAGAAGCTGCATAAAATGGAAAACAAAAAAATCCCTGAAAACATTGATTATGATGCTATTTCTGGATTAGCGACAGAAGCACGTCAAAAATTAAAACAAGTTACACCGCTTTCCATTGCACAAGCCTCTCGTATTTCTGGTGTTAACCCAGCAGATATTTCTATTCTTCTTGTTTATATTGAACAAGGTAAAATTGCAAAAATAAGCGGCTAATAAGAACAGTAAAGTGAATAAGGGGCGGGCATACCATTGTGCCCGCTTCCTATTTTTAAAGCAATACTATTGTTAAGATGAACTAGTAGAGCTAGATTAATAAAGGAGACTTTACATGAACGAACAACAATTTATTGAGGCACTGAAAAAAAAGGGCATCGAGCTTTCCGAAAAGCAAATTACTCAATTTAAAAAATACTTTGAATTACTTGTCGAGTGGAATGAAAAGATGAACCTGACTGCTATTACAGATTTAGAAGGTGTTTATTTAAAACATTTCTTTGACTCTATTAGTGCCTCATTTTATTTTGATTTTTCAAAAGTAATCACTGTTTGTGATGTAGGAGCAGGGGCTGGTTTTCCTAGTATTCCAATAAAAATCTGTTTCCCACATTTACATGTCACAATTGTCGACTCCTTAAATAAAAGAATTACATTTTTAAATCATTTAAGTGATGAGTTACAATTAGAAAATATGAATTTTGTGCATGCTCGTGCAGAAGAGTTTGGTCAAAATATAAAATATCGTGAGCAATACGATGTGGTGACAGCACGTGCAGTAGCTCGTTTATCTGTTTTATCGGAGCTATGTGTACCATTAGCAAAACAAGGTGGCTATTTTGTTGCCTTAAAAGCAGCGGCAGGTGCAGAAGAATTAAAAGATGCTAAAAAAGCATTAACAACACTAGGTGTTAAACTGAAAGAAGAATATTCTTTCAAGCTACCTGTTGAAGAAAGTGACCGCATTTTATATATATTTGATAAAATAAAAGGAACACCGAAAAAATACCCGCGTAAGCCAGGTGTACCGAATAAAACACCAATTCAATAATTAGTGTTTCATGTGAAACTTTCTCAAAGTAGAATATATTTTTTCTATTTTGAGCATACATACTAGTTATGGATGGTTCACGCAAAAGTCATCTATGAACTATATACATTTGAGGAAATATAATAAATAATAATAGAATGAGACAGAGCAAGATAGTTACTTAAAGGTGGTGCCACTTGGATGAAAAGTCCTTTTTCACGTTTTTTTGGAGGCGGAAGTAAAACAGAGCCTATTGTGAAAAATGAAGTAGAACAAGCAGAGGCGGTTCATACAGCAGAAGAAGTCATAAAATTGCCTATTGATCAAATTGTACCTAACCGTTTTCAGCCACGTACTATTTTTGATGATGAAAAAATTGAAGAATTATCAAGAACCATTCATACACATGGTGTGATTCAGCCAATTGTTGTACGTAAAACATCAGAAAATCAATATGAAATCATTGCCGGTGAGCGTCGTTATCGAGCTATGAAAAAGCTACAATGGACAGAGGTTCCTGCTATTGTACGTAATTTAACCGATAAGGAGACAGCTTCTATTGCGTTAATAGAGAACTTACAGCGTGAAGAATTAACGGCAATTGAAGAAGCGGTAGCCTATCAAAAATTGTTGGAGCTGCATGAGCTCACACAGGAAGCTCTTGCCCAAAGACTTGGAAAAGGACAATCCACTGTAGCCAATAAATTACGTTTATTAAGGCTTCCAGACGAAGTGCAACAAGCCATTTTACAGCGAAAGATCTCTGAACGACATGCGCGTGCATTAATTGCTATTAAAGATCAACCGTTACAATTAGAGGTCTTACAGCAAACCGTTGATAATGATTGGAATGTTCGCCAATTAGAGGAACAGATTCAAGCTATCTTGCATCCTGTAACAGATGAGCAAGAGTCGGTACCAAAGAAGGCAAAGCCTAAGCGCAAGGCCATTAGTAAAGATGTCCGTATAGCCTTAAATACTATTAAGCAATCATTAACAATGGTCACAAAAAGTGGTATTACGGTAAAAACGGAAGAAGAAGATACAGAAGAATATTATCAAATTACTGTGAAGATACCTAAAAAGAAAAAGGTGTAACAAATTATCTAAAAATAATAATTTATTACATTTTCCTTCACTGTAAAAAGGAGATATCTCAGAAAGTTGAATGAGATGTCTCCTTTTTTGTATATATTCTTAATATTTTATACAACTTCTAACTGTTTTTTTGATAGAATGAAAGTTAGATAGCGGGTTAAATACATTGGTTTTACAAAGAGTAAGCGTTGATAAATGAAAGCAGGTGCTTTTAAATGGGGAGAATTATAGCAATCGCCAATCAAAAGGGTGGCGTAGGAAAAACAACAACTTCAGTCAATTTGAGCGCTTGTCTAGCCTATTTGGGGAAGAAAGTGCTACTTATTGATACTGATCCGCAGGGAAATACAACAAGTGGTCTCGGTATTAATAAAGGAGACATACAAAGTTGTATTTATGATGTACTCATTGATGATGAAGATGTTGAAAATGTCATTCAAAAAACAAATGTAGATAATTTATCAATTGTTCCAGCCACAATTTCGCTTGCAGGCGCTGAAATTGAATTGGTGTCGACTATTTCAAGAGAAGTGCGTTTGAAGCATGCATTACAAAATGTAAAAGAAGATTTCGATTATATAATTATTGATTGTCCACCATCCTTAGGACTTTTAACAATCAATGCTTTGACTGCTTCAGATGCATTAATTATTCCTGTACAATGCGAATATTATGCATTGGAGGGTCTAAGCCAATTGTTATCTACTGTTCGTCTTGTTCAAAAGCATTTAAACCAACAGTTGTATATTGATGGTGTTTTATTAACAATGCTAGATGCACGAACAAACCTTGGGTTGCAAGTTATAGATGAAGTAAAAAAATATTTCCAAGATAAAGTATATAAAACAATAATTCCTCGTAATGTGCGTTTAAGTGAAGCACCTAGTCATGGGCAACCAATCATCACTTATGACGCAAGGTCTAGAGGTGCAGAAGTTTATTTGGAGATGGCGAGGGAAGTGATTAAAAATGGCTAAAGGTTTAGGAAAGGGCATTGGTGCACTATTTCCAGGAGAGTCTTTAGAACAAAGTGGGCAAGTGGAAGAAATTCAATTAGATTTAATTGTTGCGAACCCATTTCAGCCTCGTAAAATTTTTGATGAAGAAGCTTTACAAGAATTAGCAGATTCGATAAATGAGCATGGCATATTGCAACCAATTGCTGTCCGTAAAAAGGGTCGTAAATTTGAAATAGTAGCAGGAGAACGTCGTTATCGGGCCTGTTTATTAGCAGGTTTAGATGTTATTCCAGTAATCATTAAAGAGCTATCAGATGCACAAATGATGGAGCTAGCTATTCTAGAGAACCTTCAGCGCGAGGATTTAACAGTCATTGAAGAAGCAGAGGCCTATCAAAGCTTAATGGAAAACTTGAAACTAACACAGGAAGAGCTATCAAAGCGTTTAGGAAAAAGTAGACCACATATAGCTAACCATGTTCGCCTCCTTGCTTTGCCAGAAGATGTCCGGAAATTTATGAATGATGGCACCCTATCAATGGGACAAGGCCGGGCATTACTCGGCTTAAAAAATAAAAGACGAATCTCTGAAGTAGCAATGAAGGTAATGAATCAAGGTTTAAATGTTCGTCAAGTTGAAATGTTAGTACAAACCCTGAATGAGGAAGTTTCACGTGAAACAATTCCTCCTAAGAAAAAAGATATATTTGTGGCGGCGAAAGAATCTCAATTAAGAGATTATTTTGGAACAAATGTTCAAATTAGAAAGAACAACAATAAAGGGAAAATTGAAATAGAATTTTACTCTGAAGATGATTTGGAGCGCATTTTAGAAATCCTAAATTTACAAGAAGAATAAATGATATTTCTATAATTTAATCAGAGCGCCAAGCAAACAGGCGCTCTCTATTTTTTAGAGAGAAGGAAGGCAAAAGGGTGGTAATACTAGGGGCATTAATTAATGCTGTGCTCATTATAGCAGGTGCATTAGTGGGGCGGATTTTCAAAAATATTCCTGAATCTATGAAGTCTACTGTCCTATCCATAATTGGTTTAGCAGTCGCATTATTAGGGATAAAAATGGGATTTGAAAGTGATAATTTTATTATCTTAATCGTAAGTTTAGTGGTGGGTACTGTAGTAGGTGAGTGGTTAGATTTAGATAAGCAAATGAATCGCCTTGGCAAATGGGTAGAGTCTTTATTTCGCACAAAACGAAATGACCAAAATCAAATTAGCATAGCAGAAGGGTTTGTCACAGCTTCATTAATATTTGTTGTTGGCTCAATGGCTGTTATTGGTGCACTTGATAGCGGCCTTCGTAACGATCATAATGTATTGATTACAAAAGGATTAATAGATGGATTTACATCCATTATTCTAGCATCCACATTAGGCATAGGTGTATTGCTATCGGCAATACCTGTTTTTATTTATCAAGGATTAATTGCTATTTTTGCAGGGGTCATTAGTTCTTTTATACCTGATGCTGCGCTGCAAATGTATATTACCGAAATGACAGCCGTTGGCGGCGTTATGATAATGGCAATAGGGTTAAATATAGCTGGTTTAACTAAGATCAAGGCTGCTAACTTGCTGCCAGGTATCGTCGTTGTTGGTATTATGGTTGCTTTCTTCTACATTTTTCAATGAATAACGGTGGGCAGCCAGTAATAGCGCTCTTGAAAGCTTCTCAGCCATAGCATAAGAAATATGAAGTCTTGTATTTTGTAAAACAAGCATTTCCATAAAACCTCCAATATTGACGATTCCTTTAATGGAAATGTCACCGATTGGGGGTAATTCTTTTTTTACAGCCTTGCCAGGAAAAATAGGACCGCTTTGAACGGAAATATGACCGACATTGTGCTCACTACCAAGACAGGCGTCAATCGCAATAATGAATGGTTTTGTAGTATGATTGTGTAGCTGTTGCATAGTTGAATTTAGATTTAGAGCATGTAGAGGATCTTCTAAAGAACCTACAATTTCGTAGGGGAAGCTAACAGACTTATTTAAGAAACTACCCGTTAACGGTCCAAGTGTATCACCTGTACATCGGTCGCTGCCAATGCAGCAAAAAATTAATCGTTCATGATGAAACGGTATATGTTCTAAAAATAATGTACTTAATTGCCAAACAGCATTTTTACTTTCGTGATGAAGGGAATAAGGTAGTAACAAATTTGGTATAGTATTCATAAAAAAACTCACTTTCTTTTTATTTTTAGAAGTGCTCAATTTTTATGCAGTATACGCAAATTTTTAGCAAGTTATTCAAGAGGTGGGAACGATGGAATGGAATAAGAAATTAATGGATAGATACTGGGAAAAGCTTACATCTGACAAGCTTTGGGAAGATGTGATTGATACTTCTATTGAGATCGTGCTGATTTTACTAGTATCATGGATAGCTGTAAGAATGGGTAAAAAATTGATTAAAAAATTGTTTTTAATCCGTATGCGTTCTCCATTAAATCATTCAGAGCGACGTCAACGTACGATTTCGAGATTATTACAAAGTGTAATTTCTTATGTTGTTTATTTCTCTGCAATCATTGGCATTCTATCTTCTTTAAATATAAAGGTAGCGGGTCTTTTAGCAGGTGCAGGGATTGTCGGTTTAGCCGTCGGTTTTGGTGCCCAAAGTTTAGTGAAGGATGTTATCACGGGCTTCTTTATTATTTTTGAGGATCAATTTGGTGTAGGGGATTATATAAAAATTAATGGAGCAGAAGGTACGGTTGTAGAAATTGGCTTACGTACTACGAAAATTAATGGGGGGACGGGAGAGCAATTTATCATTCCTAATGGTGCAATTGGTGAGGTCGTCAATTACTCTGTTAACAACTCCAAAATTTTTATAGATTTACAAATGACCGCTGATGCTGACTTTGAAAAAGCTGAAACAGTTATTAATCACTATTTAGAATCTTTACCAGAAAAACATAAAGAATTAATAGCAGCACCAGTGTTTTTAGGTGTACAAAATGTTAAAGGTACAGAGGTAACGATCCGTATTGCTGCTGAAACATTACCGCAGCAACAATATGGAGTTGCTCGTAGTATACGCCGAGATGTGACAAAACTTTTTGAAGAACATCGTATTCCAATGGCTTATCCAAAAATGATGTTCTATGACAAAGGTGAGGGGAGAAGTGAGTAAGGTGGAAGCAAAGAAATATGGTTTAAATGATATTGTTGAAATGAAAAAGCAACATCCTTGTGGTACGAACAAATGGAAGATTATTCGTATGGGTGCTGATGTTCGAATTAAGTGTGAAGGTTGTCAACATAGCGTAATGATCCCACGTAGAGAATTTGAGAAAAAAATGAAAAAGGTTTTACTTTCTGCTAATGAGGCCTAACTTCAGGCATATTAGACTTTTTGTAAGTGAATCAATATAATAGAAAAGGTTATAAGAGAGAAAATTGAACTGATTATAGAAAGGTTGTGTCCATTCATGGCATTAACAGCTGGAATCGTTGGTTTACCTAACGTTGGAAAATCAACATTATTTAACGCAATTACAAAAGCGGGCGCATTGGCTGCAAACTACCCATTCGCCACGATTGATCCGAACGTCGGTATCGTTGAAGTCCCAGACGCACGTTTAGATAAATTAACAGAATTAGTTGTACCTAAAAAAACAGTACCAACAGCATTTGAATTCACAGATATCGCAGGAATTGTAAAAGGTGCTTCCAAAGGTGAAGGTCTAGGTAATAAATTCTTAGCTCATATCCGTGAAGTAGATGCAATTTGCCAAGTTGTACGTTGTTTTGTAGATGAAAATATTACACACGTATCGGGTGCGGTGGATCCAATCGATGATATCGAGGTTATTAACCTAGAGCTAGCACTAGCTGATTTAGAATCGGTAGATAAACGAATCCAACGTGTTAGTAAAATGGCAAAACAAAAAGACAAAGAGGCCATGATTGAAGAGCCAGTACTCTTAAAAATTAAAGAGCAGTTAGAGAACGGTAAGCCAGCGCGTGCAGCTGAGCTTTCAGATGATGAACTGAAAGTAATAAAAGGTCTTCATTTGTTAACAATTAAACCAATGCTGTATGTTGCAAACGTTTCAGAAGATGAAGTGGCCGATGCTGACAATAATGAATATGTCCAAAAGGTACGTGAATATGCATCAGCTGAAGGTGCGCAAGTCATTACAATTTGTGCGAAAATTGAGGAAGAAATCTCAGAGCTAGACGATGAGGAAAAGGCTATGTTCTTAGAAGAATTAGGAATTAAAGAGTCTGGTTTAGATCAGCTAATCCGTACTTCTTATGACTTATTAGGCTTAGCTACGTATTTCACTGCGGGTGTACAAGAGGTTCGTGCATGGACGTTCCGTAAAGGTATGAAGGCACCGCAATGTGCAGGGATTATCCATACAGACTTTGAACGTGGCTTTATTCGTGCTGAAACTGTTGCTTATGATGATCTATTAGAGGCAGGTTCTCAAGCAGCGGCAAAAGAAGCAGGTAAGGTACGTCTTGAAGGTAAAGAGTATGAAGTTCAAGATGGCGATATTATGTTATTCCGCTTTAATGTATAAGACGAACAGAGGGCAATCTTAATGATTGCCTTTTTTCAATCATTATTTTATCTGAATTTTTAGAGTATGGGAGTGACGTCAAATGAACATAACCGAAATAAAAGAACGTGGCCTAGAGTTTGAGCAGCTAGGAAGATTACCCCAGGACATCTTAGAATTTATTTATGAACAAAAATTGTTCAAATTGTTCACTGCTAATGAACTAGGAGGTAAAAATCTAGATTTAGTAGAAGGAATAAAAGTATTTCAACAAATAGCTGCCCTCGATGGTAATGTTGGTTGGCTTGTTACAATCGGGACTGGAGGCAATGCATTTATTCCTGCATTTAGCCAAGAAATGTGCGAAAGAATCTTTTCCCCAAAAGAAGCTGTTATCGCAGGTAGTGGCTATCCAACGGGAATTGCTATAAAGGTAGAAGGAGGTTATGTGGTAACAGGGCAATGGAAATACTGTAGTGGTTCAGACTATGCTACAACCTTTACCATGAATTGTTTGATAGAGCAAAATGGCATGAAAACAGAAAATATCATTAGTTGCTCCTTAGACCGTCAAGATGTAGAAGTTTTACATGATTGGCGCGCAATGGGCTTGAAGGCAACGGCAAGTCATACAATTCGCGTGAACAATGTATGGATACCTCAGGAAGCTACTTTCCAAATAGGTACGATTAGAAATAACTACGGGAATTCCGTACATACCTTTCCATTTACAACCTTTGCCGAGGCTTCTTTTTTAAGCGTTTGTCTAGGAATAACTGAAAATTTATTAGAAGAAGCATTTATTTTAATAAAGCAACGAAATCATGCTGCTAATCGAACTGAGCGTATGGGAGCTTTACAGTTTTTATTCATGCAACAGCAAAAGCATTTTAAACAATGTGAGCAGCAGTTCTATACAACCTTGTCAGGATATTGGCAAAAGCATCAACAAGATCAATCATTGACAGAGGAAGAACTAATGCAATTTACACAAATGAGTAAAGAAATTGCGGCTGCTTGTATAGAGATTGCAAATAAACTAATACGTAACCTTGGCATGGATGCTATCACAGAAACCTCTCGATTAAATCGAATTTGGAGGAATTTGTATACAGCCGCACAGCATGGATTTTTAACTCCTTAAGAGGAATGACTAGACTCAGACATTATGGCTAACGACAGAGTCTAGTTTTCGTATGTATGTATTTTACCTTGGTGAACGGTCCTTCTCTGTATAAACATAAAGCTTTGGTAATTCAGGGTCATCTTGTACTAAGGCATTATTGGGATATTTCTGTAACTCCTTATACATGGCAAAATCTCCTACTGCACCTGCCATTAAAAAAGCTCCTACCAGTATTAAAATGGTACTATTAAAATAAAATCCTGCAATAGTAGGGAGAACGCCAGTCATCCAAAATGGCAGCAACAATGCCCGTTTCATTGCGTGGTTGTAAAGCGGCTTTGTAGTAGTTGCATAGGCAACACCTAGCTCTAAGTTTATGCCATATTTTAAAGACTCCAAAGGTACTTTACCAAAAAGCATAAAACCAATTAAATGAAAAGCCTCATGCAACATTATGAAAATGATATACAGAATAACAAACAGTACTGTTCCACCAACGATAGGCCAAAAAGAAAAGTGAAAATCTTTAAAGCAAATATATTGAATGGCTGTAAATAATATGACAAGACCACTTGTAATCACAATATTGTCGATCATTAATTTTTTTATATCTAATTCAATAACAATAGGTTCTTTATTTGGTAGCACAAAAGTTCTCCTTTCACGAATGAATCATGTTAGGTTCATTATATAAAATGAATTGTTAGTTTGCGACTTGAAAGACAAGTACCTCTATGTTACAATTCATTGATGTGAGTAATAATTTATTACTTGCTCCTTGCTCCCTTAATATAGGAGAGCCTAGTCCATAAGGAGGTGTAAACAGATGAGAAAATACGAATTAATGTACATCGTACGTCCGAACATTGAAGACGAAGCGAAGAAAGCTTTAGTTGAACGTTTCAACGAAGTTTTAACTTCTAACGGTGCAGAAGTCATCGAATCTAAAGAGTGGGGCAAACGCCGCTTAGCTTATGAAATTCAAGACTTCCGCGAAGGTTACTACCAAATCGTAAAAGTAAACGCTACTTCAGATGCAATCAACGAGTATACACGTCTAGCTAACATCAGCGAAGACATCATTCGTCACATTGCAGTTCGCCAAGAAGCTTAATATTGAATGATTTTTTAACAAAACGCTGAAAAGGAGGTTGCATTCTGATGATAAACCGTGTCGTATTAGTTGGAAGACTAACAAAAGATCCTGAGCTACGTTATACACCAAATGGAATTGCGTCTACAAGATTTACAGTTGCTGTGAATCGTGCATTCTCAAATCAACAAGGTGAACGTGAAGCTGATTTCATTAACTGTGTTGCATGGCGAAAACAGGCTGAAAACCTAGCGAACTTCATGCGAAAAGGAAGTTTAATTGGGGTAGAAGGTCGTATCCAAACAGGCAGTTATGAAGGACAAGACGGTAAGCGAGTATATACAACAGACGTTGTGGCGGATAGCGTACAGTTTTTAGAACCACGTAATGGTAGCGGTGCTCCTGCTCCTCAATACGGTGGTGGACAAACTTACGGTAATAACCAACCGTCCTATGGCGGTGGTCAACCACAGCAGCAGTTTGGTGGCGCTATGCCAGGACAGGGTTCCTATGGCGGCGATGCTTATCAGCAAAATCAACCACCTATGAATCAGCCAAACTATACACGTGTAGATGAGGACCCATTTGCTAATAGCAAGGGACCGATAGAAGTATCTGAGGATGATCTTCCATTCTAATGCTTCAAGAATATTAAAAAAAGATAAGGAGGAGACACACTATGGCACCACGTCGCGGAGGCCGCAAACGCCGTAAAGTTTGCTACTTCACTGCTAATAACATTACGCATATCGACTATAAAGATGTAGATTTATTAAAAAAATTCATCTCTGAGCGCGGTAAAATTTTACCACGTCGCGTAACTGGCACTAGCGCTAAGTACCAACGTAAATTAACTTCAGCTATCAAAGTATCTCGTATCATGGGATTACTTCCATTCGTAGCAGAAGATAAATAAGATTGATGACGTTAAGGTAATGGACCTTACATCAATTTTGAAAACCAGCATATTACGATATTCGTATCGGATATGCTGGTTTTTTTTATCGAAAAATGAAGTAGAAGATTATTAGATAAAATTCTTAATAAAGCATATAGTGAGCTAAGCGTTTTTTGTTCAATACTATGAAAAAATGGTACAATAAAGGGTAGTAAGTTTGACTGAAAAAAAGGAAGGTTTTCAATGCCGAATAATCAAACAAAAGCGCTTGTCCAAGGCTCGATGATGGTTGCACTTTTTACAATATTAATGCTGATTTCCGCATATGTACCATTCGTTTTTATAGTAGCTTTAATATTCGCTCCACTACCGGTTGCTTGGTATAGTGCAAATTACAAACGTTCCTCATCAATACTATTAGCAATAGTAGGCTGTTTTTTAACAAGTATAGCGACTGGAATGTCGATGTTACCATTTGCCTTTGTTTTAGGGTTACTGGGTGTCGTGATGGGTAACGCTATTTATCAGAAGAAGAGTAAGCTGTATTTATTTATGGCAACGGGGATTGCTAATCTAATCTCGATGGCACTTGTTTATGTTGCCTATGTGAAATTTGCAGGGATTGATTTCATTAGCATAAGTTTAGAGATGACTCGCAAAAATTATGAGCAATCAAATGAATTTGCGAAAAACGTAACAGGGCAAGTAGCGATAAAGCCCGAACAGCTCGAGGCTATGTTTAAAACGATCGAGCTGACAATGCCTGCAACAATAACAATGTTAGCATTTTTTGCTGCATTTATTATCATAGCGCTAAATTTACCAGCTTTAAAACGACTTGGTGTCGATGTTCCAAAATTTGCGCCATTTCAGAATATGCGCTTACCACGCTCTATTTTATGGTATTACATGATCGTTTTATGCATTAATTTATTCATGCGTCCAGAGGCTGGTTCAACACTAGATATTATCGTATTGAATGTTTCTTATATTTTATGGGTGCTGCTCATTCTACAAGGGATATCATTTATCCATTATTTCATTTCTAGAAAAGGGATGCCAAATGGTGTTAAATGGGTTGCTACCATATTAGCTATTCCATTATCATCCTTCATGATCTTACTAGGTATCGTTGATTTAGGTTTTGACGTACGTTCACTTGTAAAGGGGAAGACTAAAGAATAAGGGGCTGATTGTAATGGGAACTTTTAGAAAACGACCAATTCGCTATCCGCTTTTTGTTCTTTCCATTTTTGGAATTGTGACGTTCGTACTTCTATGTATTTGGAATATCGGGATAGGTCTAGGTTATGGAATAGGTTTTGCTTTACTGATGGTCTACACATGGAAGGTGGAAAAGATTGCTTTTGAAGAAACTGAAAAGCATATAGAATCCATTTCATTCCGCATGAAAAAAGTAGGGGAAGAAGCATTGCTTGAAATGCCAATTGGAATACTGTTGGTAAACGAGCAATATGAAATAGAATGGTCCAATCCATATATGCAAGGTATCTTAAATATGGAATCATTAGTAGGAGAGGGAATTGTTAATATTTCTGATGATATCTACGTACTAATGAAGACTGAAGAAACAAATGAGGCTACAATTACATTACGTGATCGTAAATATCGTGTTTATTATAAAAAAGAGGAACGATTACTATACTTCTTTGATATTACTGAGCAGATTGCTATTGAGAAGCAATACTTTGCAGATCGTACAGTTATCGCTATTTTATTTGTTGATAATTATGATGAAATCACACAAGCCATGGATGACCAGCCGCGTAGTTTAACGAATACGATGGTTACTTCAATCGTCAATGAGTGGGCTGCTGAGCATGGTGTATTTGTAAAACGAATATCATCAGATCGTTTTTTAGCCGTATTAAACGAATCAATTTTAACAGAGCTTGAAAAGAAAAAATTTGCTATTTTAGATGTTATCCGAGAAAAAACAGCGCAAAAGAATTTATCTTTAACATTAAGTATTGGTGTAGGAGCGGGTTCGTCCTCCCTAGTGGAGCTTGGTGAATTGGCACAATCAAGTCTGGATCTTGTATTAGGCCGTGGTGGTGACCAAGTCGCAATTAAGCAACCTACTGGAAAGCTTAAATTCTATGGTGGGAAAACCAATCCGGTTGAAAAGCGCACACGTGTTAGAGCGCGCGTCATCTCACATGCATTACGTGATTTAATTCAAGATAGTGATCAAGTGTTTGTTATGGGACATAAAAGTCCTGATATGGACTCTATTGGTGCGTCTGTCGGTGTTCGGAAAATGGCACAAATGAATGATGTAAAGGGCTATGTCATTATAAATTTTGATGAATTAAATGGTAGTGTTACACGTTTAATGAATGAAATAGAGAGTAAATCAGATTTCTATGAAAACTTCCTAACACCAGAGGAAGCTGCTGGGAAAATGACTGAAAAATCTTTGCTTGTTATTGTGGATACACATAAACCTAATTTAGTTATTGATGCACACTTATTAAAGCTAGCTGAAAAGGTTGTTGTCATCGACCATCATCGTCGAAGTGAGGATTTTATTGAAAATCCAACACTTGTTTATATGGAACCGTATGCCTCATCTACAGCTGAGCTTGTCACTGAGTTATTAGAATATCAGCCCAAGCGTGCAAAGATTAATATGCTAGAGGCTACTGCCCTACTAGCAGGTATTATTGTCGACACGAAAAGCTTTACACTTCGAACGGGAGCACGTACGTTTGAAGCAGCTTCGTATCTACGAACGAATGGAGCAGATACAGTATTAGTGCAACGTCTTTTAAAAGAAGATGTAGACACTTATATTGAACGATCCAAAATAGTGCAAACAGTTAAATTCGTTAAACCAGGAATTGCTGTGGCTGTAGGTGAGGAATCGAAAGTGTATGATTCTGTCTTAATTGCACAAACAGCAGATATTTTACTAACTATGAAGGATGTTGGTGCATCGTTTGTGATTGCACATCGGGCAGATGGAAAAATAGGAATTAGTGCCCGATCACTAGGCGAAGTCAATGTACAGCTTATTATGGAAAGACTTGGCGGTGGTGGCCATTTAACAAACGCCGCCTGCCAAATAGAAGCCAAAACCATTGATAACGTGAAAACACAATTAGAAGAGGCCATAGAAGAGGTCTTTGAAGGGAGTTCTGACTAATGAAAGTAGTATTTTTAAAAGACGTTAAAGGAAAAGGAAAAAAAGGTGAGATTAAAAACGTAGCAGATGGTTACGCACAAAATTTCTTAATTAAAAATGGTTATGCAGCAGAGGCAAACGCTCAAGCTCTAAGTCAATTAGATGGTCAGAAAAAATTAGAGGCAAAAAATGCGGCTGCCGAACTAGCAGAAGCACAAGCGTTAAAGGAAAAATTAGAAACATTAACAGTTGAGCTAAAAGCAAAGTCTGGTGAAGGTGGCCGTCTATTTGGTTCAGTGTCTACAAAGCAAATTGCAGATGCCTTACAAAAAGTGCATGGCATTAAAATTGATAAACGTAAAATGACTTTGAATGACGGGATTCGTGCACTGGGCTTTACAAATGTTCCTGTAAAACTACATCATGAAGTAACTGCTACATTAAAAGTACATGTAACGGAAGAATAAGGAGCGACGATCCATGAACGAACCGATGATGGACCGCGTTCCACCGCATAACCGGGAGGCGGAGCAATCGGTTATCGGTGCTATTTTCCTTGAGCCACAATCTTTAATCACGGCATCGGAAATTTTATTGGCAGATGATTTTTATTTAAATGCCCATAAGAAAATTTTTGAAACAATGCTGCGGTTAAGTGATCAAGGGAAAGCAATAGATGTTGTAACAGTTACGGAAGAATTATCAGCTAAAAAAGAGATTGAAGACGTTGGCGGGCTATCCTATTTACTAGAGCTCGCCAATGCTGTCCCTACAGCTGCCAATGTCGCTCACTATGCCAAAATCGTTGAGGAAAAGGCACTGTTACGTCGATTGATTCGTGTTGCTACTAAAATTGTTGAAGATGGCTACACACGAGAAGACGAAGTAGAGGCATTACTAGGCGAAGCAGAGAAAAAAATGATGGAGGTTGCTAATCGGAAGAATGCTGGGGACTTTAAGCATGTGAAAGACGTGCTAGTGGAAACTTTCGATAACATAGAGCAGCTTCAATCGCAAAAGGGAGATGTAACGGGTATACCGACAGGCTTCCGTGATTTAGATAACATTACTGCTGGCTTCCAACGCAACGATTTAATTATTGTAGCTGCCCGCCCATCCGTAGGGAAAACTGCCTTTGCATTGAATGTTGCGCAAAGCGTTGCCGTACAGGCAAGAGAAAATGTTGCCATCTTCTCTTTAGAGATGGGTGCAGAGCAACTTGTCATGCGTATGCTTTGTGCAGAAGGAAATATTGATGCACAAGTTTTACGTACAGGTGCTTTAACTACGGAAGATTGGGGTAAACTAACTATGGCAATGGGTAGTTTATCGAATTCGGGGATTTTTATTGATGATACACCAGGTGTTCGCATTAATGAAATTCGTGCAAAATGTCGACGTTTAGCACAGGAAAATGGGCTTGGAATGATCCTTATTGATTATTTACAGCTTATTCAAGGTAGCGGGAAACCAGGGGAAAACCGTCAGCAAGAGGTATCGGAGATTTCACGATCGTTAAAAGGACTAGCACGTGAATTAAAGGTACCTGTTATTGCCCTATCACAGCTATCTCGTGGAGTTGAGCAACGACAAGATAAACGTCCGATGATGAGTGACTTACGTGAATCGGGAAGTATTGAGCAAGATGCAGATATTGTAGCCTTTTTATACCGTGATGACTATTACGATAAAGAGTCTGAAAGTAAAAATATGATCGAAATTATTATTGCAAAGCAACGTAACGGTCCAACGGGGACAGTTACACTTGCCTTTAAAAAAGAGTTCAATAAATTCATTAATGTGGATTGGTCACAAATGCCACCGCCACCGCCACGTGATTAGTCATGTTGCTCGTCATTCAGATAAATTGCCTTTTCAAATTAACCTTAGACTGAATTAATCTGAATGTTCGATAATATTCATACCATTCTGTTATTAAACACGAACGTTAAATCAGATTTTTTGATTTTATGTTCGTGTTTTTTCACTGTTTTTTATTGACGAGGTGTTTCTATCATTGTTACAATGGTTGAGGCTTAAAAATTGAGATACACAGGTATCTAACGGAGGTGCTGATTATGACATCAGTAGTAGTTGTAGGAACACAGTGGGGAGACGAAGGAAAAGGTAAAATTACAGATTTCCTTTCGCAAAAAGCCGATGCAATCGCTCGTTTTGCAGGTGGAGATAATGCAGGACATACTATTAAAATTGATGGTGAAACATATAAACTTCATTTAATTCCATCAGGTATCTTCTATAAAGAAAAAACTTCAGTTATTGGTAATGGATTAGTTGTCAATCCAAAATCATTAGTAACAGAACTAAAAGGCTTACAAGAGCGTGGCATAAATACAGATAATTTACGTATTTCTAATCGTGCGCATGTGATTTTGCCTTATCATATCAAGCAAGATATTGCGGATGAAGAAAGCCGCGGTGATAATAAGATCGGAACAACTTGTAAAGGAATCGGACCATGTTATCAAGATAAAGTAGCTCGTATTGGTATCCGTATGGCTGATTTACTTGATAAGGATATTTTTGAAGAAAAACTACGTCATAATTTAGCCATTAAAAATAAATTGTTCGAGAAATTCTATGAAGTTGAAGGTCTTACTTTTGAAGAAATTTTTGAGGAATACTATGGCTATGGCCAAGAAATTGCAAAATATGTGACAGATACATCTAAAATTTTGAATGATGTACTTGATGAGGGCGGTAAAGTATTATTCGAAGGCGCACAAGGGATTTTACTTGATGTCGATCAAGGTACGTATCCCTATGTTACATCTTCAAATCCTGTAGCAGGTGGTGTAGCGATTGGTGCTGGTGTTGGTCCTTCACGTGTAACAAGTGTTATTGGGGTATCTAAAGCTTATACATCTCGTGTAGGTGATGGTCCATTCCCTACTGAATTATTTGATGAAGTAGGTCAGCAAATTCGTGAAGTTGGTCGAGAATATGGTACAACAACAGGCCGTCCACGCCGTGTAGGTTGGTTCGATACTGTAGTTGTTCGTCACTCACGCCGCGTAAGTGGTATTACACATCTGGCACTTAACTCAATTGATGTTTTATCTGGTTTAGAGACAGTAAAAATCTGTACTGCCTATAACTATAAAGGTGAAACGATTACAGAGTACCCAGCAAACCTTCATATTATTGAACAATGTGAACCAATTTATGAAGAGCTTCCAGGCTGGTCTGAGGATGTAACAGCATGCCGTACTTTAGAAGAGCTACCTGAAAATGCAAGACGCTATGTAGAGCGTGTTAGCGAATTAACAGGTATTCAAATCGCTACTTTCTCAGTTGGACCTGCTCGTGAGCAAACAAACGTTTTAGTAGATGTTTGGGAAGCATAATTAAATAAAAACAATAAAAAGGGCGTGCCGTATATGGTACGCCCTTTTCTTAGTGAATATCCTTCTTTTTAAAGCGACCACCTTTTACCTCTGCAATATTACCAATGGCTAAAAATGCATTGTCATCAATATCCGCAACAATTGTTTTCAGTTTGGATTCTTCTAAACGAGTAATGACAGTAAAGATGACCTTTTTATCATTTCCTGTATAAGCCCCTTCACCGTGAAGAAACGTCACACCACGGCCAAGTCGATCCATGATGGTTTGTCCAATTTCATCAATAGCATCACTTATGATATAAACTGATTTAGATTCTTCCAAACCTTGAATGACAATATCAATCATTTTATAAGCAATATAGTAAGCAATGATGGAGTACATGGCTTGTTCCCAGTTAAATACAAATCCAGCCACTGCAAAAATAATGATGTTGAAGAACATTATTATTTCCCCAACTGAAAAAGGAGTCTTACTATTAAATAAAATAGCCAATATTTCAGTTCCATCTAAAGAACCGCCATAACGGATGACAATACCGACACCAACTCCTAAAATCATTCCACCAAAAACTGTAGCCAATAATGTGTCTTCCGTAAATGGATGTAGGTTATGTAAGGCAAGTGTTGCTGTAGAGAGTACTGTAATACCTAGACCTGTAGACAGTGCAAAGGTTTTACCAATTTGTTTATAGCCTAAAAAAATAAAAGGTAAGTTTAAAATGAAGATGAAAATACCAAGGGGTAAATGTAATAAATGAGATGTAATAATGGAAACACCTACAATGCCTCCATCCATAATATGGTTGGGTACTAAAAATAACTCTAAGCCCAAAGCCATAATGATTGCACCTAACGATACCATAATAATTCTTAGCAATGTTTTACACATGTTACTTTTCTGATGCCGCAACATTTTAGTTGCCATATCAGAGGTCTGTGAATCACTCAATTTAATCGCTCCAATCCATAATGTGCCTTCTTTTATATTTTATCGGAATATTAAAAAAGTAAAAAGTATTATGCCTAAATTCACTTGAAAATAACAAAAGAATACTATACCAATGGCAAAGTATATGGTTATTCATAAAACAAATAACATTGTTCAACACCCATTTAATGAATAAAAATACAGTATTTATCAACTATATAAAATATTTTCTATGTAACAATTAGTAGATAAATAATACATTTACATTACAAAAGAGTGAAATCATTCAAACGCTTTTTTCTTTATGGTACATTATAAGGGTGCAAAAAATCCTTGTGGGTAAATCATCCTACCACAGGGGAAAGTTGGAAGGGGCTTTATTGATGAATTCGTTTTGGAATAAAAAAGAAGAAAACAATAGATTCACCTACAATTTTTCTTCTTTCAAAAAGGTTTCGATTATAGCAGTTTTAATGACGAGCCTAACGATAAATATGGGTTTTGCTAAAGAACATACGAAAGAAAATTTAAATAAAATATACCACGTCTATGTGGGAGAAGACTATATTGGTGCAGTATCTAACGAGAATGCTATTCAAGAAATTATTACATCAAAAGAAAAAGAAGCGAGTCAGCAATTCAAAGAATTATCAATTGATGCTCGCTCATCTGTCAAAATAATCCCGGAACAAGTTTTTACGAATGAAACAAAAGATGCAGAAACATTATCAAAACTTAAGCAATCATTAGTAGCAAAATCCGATGCTTTTACATTACTAGTAAATCATAAGCCAGTCGTATCATTAAAAAATACAGAGGCCTATGAAAAAACAGTTCAATTGTTGAAGCTACAATATATTTCTCAGCAAGAGTTAGATAAATTAACGAAAAACCAGCAATCTACCATTAATTTGCCAGAATTACAAGCAGGTGAATCACGACTTTTAGATATTTCGTTTAAACAGGAAGTTTCAGGGATATCACAAAAAGTTACACCGACTCAAATCTTAACACCTGAGCAAGCTGTAAACTATTTAATGACCGGCTTCCTTGAACAAGATAGCTATAAAATTCAATCAGGCGATGTATTAGGTTCTGTTGCCAAAAAGCATAATCTAACGACAAGTGAGCTTCTAGCTTTAAACCCAGATGTAACAGTTGAAACTGTTTTACAAGTTGGGCAGGAATTAAATGTAACGGTGGCTAAGCCATTTGTAAATCTTGAGGTTAAAAAGAAAAAGAAAGTAGCAGATGTAATTCCATTCAAAAAAGTAGTGGAAGAAGATCCTACCATGTATAAAGGTGAAAAGGTCGTCAAGCAAGAAGGCGCTAACGGTAAAAAAGAAACAACATACGCTTTAACATCTGAAAATGGTAAACAAACATCAAAAGTAGCATTAGAAGAAACTATTGTCCAAGAGCCAGTGGATCAAATTGAAGTAGTAGGGACAAAGGTAATCTCTTCACGTGGAACAGGAGAATTTTCATGGCCAGCAGTAGGAGGCTATATCTCAAGTGGTATGGGTGAACGTTGGGGCGCCTTCCACCGTGGAATCGATATCGCTCGTCCAAGTAACTATAATATTTTGGCTGCTGATAATGGTGTAGTTAGTGCAGCTGGTACGTCTGGTACCTATGGTAATCGCATTGTTATTAATCACAATAATGGCTATACAACACTATATGGACATCTATCTTCTATTAATGTTGAAGTGGGACAAGTAGTGGAAAAGGGCTCTGTTATTGGTATTATGGGTTCTACTGGAAATTCGACAGGCACACATTTACACTTTGAAGTTGAAAAGAACGGTTCATTAGTTAACCCGTTATCATATGTAGGTCGATAAACATTTTGAATAGTAGACAGTCCAAATAGTGGGCTGTCTTTTCTATTATTTCCCGAGAAATATTTGTTGAAATATAGCCCATTATGTCAAAGTATTTAAAGTGATTGATGAACGATTAATGCAAGGAAACTGAAAGCATGATAGAGTTAAGAGTAGTGAACTTACAATTACAAAATGTTTAAGAATAGATAAAAAACGAAAGGGAGAAAATGAATGAACAAAACAATTTTAGTTGTTGATGATGAAAAACCAATCGCAGATATTCTGCAATTTAATTTAATAAAAGAAGGATATAAAGTGATTTGTGCTTATGATGGGGATGAGGCACTAAAGAGGGTTGAGGAGGAACAACCAGATTTAATGCTCCTAGATATAATGCTGCCAAAGCGTGATGGTATGGAAGTGTGTAGAGAGGTACGAAAAAAATATGACTTCCCTATTATTATGCTGACGGCTAAAGGCTCTGAGATTGATAAAGTTTTAGGCTTAGAAATGGGTGCAGATGATTATGTTACTAAGCCATTTAGTACACGAGAGCTTATTGCTCGTGTAAAGGCCAATATGCGACGTTTACAGGTTGCTGCACCTGTAGCAGAAGAGGCAGAAGAGGAATCAAACGAAATTGTTGTAGGATCCCTTGTTATTCAACCAGATGCATATTTAGTAATGAAGCGTGATGAGGCCATTGAGCTTACACATCGGGAATTTGAGCTGCTACATTATTTAGGCAAACATATTGGCCAAGTAATGACCCGTGAGCATTTATTACAAACGGTATGGGGCTATGACTATTTTGGTGATGTTCGTACTGTTGACGTAACAATTCGTCGTTTACGTGAAAAAATTGAGGATAATCCTAGTCACCCTGCTTGGATTGTCACAAGACGTGGTGTAGGTTATTACTTACGAAATCCTGAACAGGAGTAATAGGAATGCAGAAAGTGAGCTTCTTTAAATCCATTCATGTCAAACTCGTGCTAATTTATATTTTATTAATATTGCTTGCTTTACAAATTATCGGTATTTATTTCGCCCGTCAGTTAGAACAAAATTTGAAGAGCAACTTCCAAGATTCTATTTTTCAGCGAGTTGACTTGATGCAATATAGTCTTCGTGAGGAAATTTTAAAGGAACGCGATGAAAGCATGCCTAAACTAGAGGAAAGCTTGAAATCAATCGTTATGGAGTTTTCAACTGGTTTAAGAGATGTTTCTAATGGTGATATTTTAGAAATTCGTGTCATTGATGATAGACAAAGGATACTGGCAACATCTGAGCTTGAGAATCAAAATTTAATAGGACAACGCTCTAACACAGACCTTGTGCGTCGTGCTATATCTGCTGAAACGCTCTTTGATATCATTAAACTTGATAACAAAACGAGGAATCGAGTATGGGTATTAGCAAACCCAATTCGAGCTGGTGCAGGGCCAGATGATGAAATTATTGGTGTTCTATATATTGAAGCGAATATTGAGTCCGTTTTTGAACAAATGAATGAAATTAACCGTATTTTCCTTGGCGGTACAGCTATGTCGTTAGTCTTTACCATCTTTTTAGGTATTCTCGTTGCGCGAACAATTACACAACCAATTGCTGATATGCGAAAGCAGGCTCAAGCGATGGCAAAGGGCAACTATTCTCGCAAGGTAAGAGTATATGGTACGGATGAAATAGGTCAGCTTGCCGTTACCTTTAATCATTTAACGAATCGTTTGCAAGAGGCACAATCCACTACTGATGCAGAGCGGCGAAAGTTAGACTCAGTCCTTAGTAATATGACAGATGGCGTTATTGCGACAGATCGCAAGGGACGTATTATTTTAATTAATGACCCGGCGCTGCAGTTACTGCATATTTCAAGAGATATTACATTAGGTCGTCCCATTGCCTCGGTATTGGGGATTGATCAGGAATATAGCTTTGAAGATTTAATTCATATGAGCGATGCTATCAATTTAAATTTTAGTACGTCAGATGCTCCTTATATATTACGTGCCAATTTCTCGGTTATTCAAAAAGAGACAGGCTTTATTAATGGTCTTATAACTGTACTACACGATATAACAGAGCAGGAAAAGATAGAAATGGATCGTCGAGAGTTTGTATCGAATGTATCACATGAATTAAGAACACCATTAACAACAATGCGTAGCTATCTCGAGGCACTAGCAGATGGTGCATGGAAGGATGAAAATATTGCGCCTACCTTTTTAAATGTAACGCAAACTGAAACAGAACGTATGATTCGACTAGTCAATGATTTATTGCAATTATCACGAATGGATAGTTCAGATTATGAGTTAAATAAAGATATTGTCTTATTCAATTCATTCTTTAACCGAATTATCGATCGTTTTGAAATGTCCAAGTCTGATAAAGTACAGTTTGCACGATTATTCCCTGAAACCTCCTTTTATGTAGAAATTGATACGGATAAGGTGACACAGGTCATTGATAATATCATTTCAAATGCCATCAAATATTCACCAGACGGTGGGAATATACGCTTTGGGTTCACTGGACAAGGCGATATGTTGAAAGTCATGATTTCAGATGATGGCATGGGAATTCCTAAAGAAAATGTAGGCCGCATTTTTGATCGCTTCTACCGTGTTGATCGTGCCCGTGCTCGTTCCATGGGAGGAACAGGCTTGGGACTTGCTATTGCGCGGGAAATGATTGAAGCACATGGCGGGAAGATTTGGGCTGAGAGTGAGGAAGGGCAAGGCACGACAATTTTCTTCACATTACCATACGATGCAGATGAATTTGGTGAGGCGGGTGAGTGGGAATGAAATATATAGAGCCAGTTAAATCTGCTGTTTTATTTCTACTTGTCATGCTAAGTGTGATTCTAACCTTTTTAATTTGGACGTACACACCGGATTATAAATATATTGAAAATACAGAGCGAAAGGAAATTTTAATTAAGCCGCAAAAGGAAATGGAGGATATTATTCGTCCATACAAGGCTATTTTCCGTTTTGATGAAGAATTTACAGGCACAGTATCTAACAATGCGATGAAGAATTTGATGAAAACATTTAAAGGCTGGAACGTCCTAGATTTAGAGCCTGTTAACAACAATCTTTCACCAAACTATGTGAATCAAATTATTGGAGCAGATCATCGAATGACCATCTTTTTCACTGGTGAGGTTCCATTTTCAGCATTTAACACAATTTTTCAGTTTGCTGAAAAAGAGTTACCAGAAACAACCTTCAATCGTATGATTATTGACTGGAGTAATTCGAACACCAAAGAGTTAATGGTTTATTACATTAGTGGGAATAACCAATCATTATTCCGCTCACATGTCAGCGTGCCAAACATGAGCCAATTTATACAGGAAGTCATAGAGCCTGCAAAAAAATATGGCGCTTTTAAAGAAATTGAGCGAGAAAATCAAACAGCCCTTTATGTAGATAGCAATAAAATGGAATCTGTAAAATTTACGTACTATATTGAAGAAATCACACCAGAATTATTTAAAAATGTGTTATTTACAGATCCAAATATAGTGCGACGTAATGTTGAAAGTGCATCTTCTGAAAAATATACAGATGGTATGTCATTAATGACATTAGATACAAATCTAAAGTCATTAAACTATGTTTATCCAGCTGCAGAAAGCAGTATTCGAATTGAGCCTTCAAAACTTCTAAAAGATAGCTTTGAATTTATCAACGAGCATGGAGGATTTACTGCAGATTTCCGCTATGCTTCAACTAGCACCAATAAAAATCAAATGGATTATCAATTATATTTGCAGGGATTACCGGTCTATAGTAATCATGTCATTACCCGAATGACGACAATTTGGGGAGATAGCCGGATTTTCCATTATAAACGTCCATATTTCTCATTAGATATGGATATTGAGGCTGAAAAGGAAATCAAGGAATTACCTTCGGGTGCAGATATTGCTGAAAGATTAAAAAATGCGAATAATATTGCCTTAGCAGATATTGATGAAATTGTTTTGGGCTATTATTTAACACAAAATCAAGAACTAAATATATTTACATTTGAACCATGTTGGTTTGTCATTCGTAATGGATCTTGGATTAAACTAACCCCTGAAGTTTTAGGAGGTGTTAAAAATGGATTGGAATAGAACAAAATCTATTTTTATATTCGTTTTTTTAATTCTAAACATCTTCTTATATTCACTTTATGTAAATCGCTATAATGAGGCGAAAGATATTGAGGTTCCAGGTGAAAAAACAATAGAAGCTCGTTTAAAGGATGATAATATTACGTACGGCACATTACCAAATAATATTGAATCTGCTTCGTATATGACAGCTCAAGTGCATAAATTCACAACAGATGAATTTAGTAATAGCAATCAACAAATAAAATTTAGGGACAATAATACAAAGGCACGTGCTATTTTCATCAAGCCTGTTAAATTACGTAATGTGAGTGATGATGCAAGCTTTACGGATTTTGCTCTTGCAAACGTAAATGAAGGAGCATCCTATGCTTTGTGGAAAGTAGACCGTGAAGAACGAGTCGCTGTTTTTTTCCAAAAAACGAATAATCGAATGTTCTATTATAATGGTTCATTGAAAATTAAATGGAATACCAACAATGAAGTAACAATGTATGAACAAACAATGATTGATAATATTGAAGAAATGGAACAACAGGAAACTGTCATTCCTCCACTTCAAATTATTCAAACTTTATATGCAAAAGGACCGCTCAAGCCAGACTCACGTATTACGCAAATGAAGTTAGGTTACTCAACACTTGTTAAATTAACTCGTACACAGGTATTAGTGCCAACATGGGAGATACGAGTGAAATTATCGGATGGAGAAACAGAAGAGTATTTTGTCAATGCAGTCGAAGGCAAAGTCATTGAAATCCAGGAGGACAAGCAAGAGGGCGAAGAAGAAGACTGGGGAGTTGAATAATGCGATTTAGTGTTTTAGCAAGTGGCAGTACAGGGAATTCGATTTATGTAGAGAATGATGATTACGCTTTTATCGTCGATGCGGGCCTTAGTGGCAAAAAGATGGAGCAGCTATTTACAAAGATCGATCGTAATGTGAAGCAGCTTAGTGGTATTTTCGTTACACACGAGCATAGTGATCATATTAAAGGGATAGGCGTACTGGCACGAAAATATAGTGTACCGATTTATGCAAACGCCAAAACATGGCAGGCAATTGACGGACTAATTGGTGAAGTTCCTGTAGAGCAACGCTTTGAATTTGATATGGATACAGTGAAGCATTTTGGCTCTTTAGCGGTTGAATCCTTTGCTGTTTCACATGATGCAGCAGATCCAATGTTCTACACGTTCCATGAGGATAATCGCAAGCTTGTTATTATCACGGATACAGGGTATGTTAGTGATCGTATGAAAGGTATTATACGCGGAGCTGACTCGTTTGTTTTTGAAAGTAATCATGATGTTAATATGCTTCAAATGGGACGTTATCCTTGGTCCATTAAACGTCGTATTTTAAGCGATGTAGGACATGTATCCAATGAAGATGCAGCGATTGCAATGAGTGAGGTTGTATTTGATAAGACTACGAATATCTATCTTTCGCATTTAAGTAAGGATAATAATATGAAAGAACTAGCACGCATGAGTGTCTCACAAACCTTACAGTCCTGTGGCATTATGGTTGGCGAGCATGTTCATCTCTTTGATACCGATGCAGAGGAGCCAACAAAATTGGTTACGGTTTAACGACTATTTATTTAGGTAAGACTTAAAGCTGTTCGACACATTTGAAGTAATGTGTCGAGCAGCTATTTTTATGTCCATTTTATTTGTTTTTCATCTGATTTTAATGTTTGAATCGTAAGATTAGGGTAACAATTAACAAAAGCAGTATAGGAAAGGATGAGGAACATGAGTTACTTTCAAGATGATGATAAAAACAGTGATTTCCTAAAAAATGAAGAAATCCCGAAATCACCTCTTCAAGAAAGATTAGAGCGCGAGGAGCAAGAAATGCAAGCCAAGCGTCATAAAAAGAAAGGTGGAGGCGGAGGAAAAGGTGGTTATTTCTTTAGTGGCTTGGTCGGTGTCATTATTGGTGCCTTACTTGTATGGCTGATGATGCCGGGTCTGGTCAACCAAATGCCTGGTACAACATCGAGTAATACAGGGAAAAATGATACAACCATAAACCAAGTTGCCACAGAGGTGACGACAGATGTTACAAAAGCCGTTGATAAAGCCTCTCCGGCCGTTGTGGGTATTACTAATATCCAAGAAGTAACAAGTGGAGGATTTTGGAGCCCTCAATCGACAACAACAAAAGAAGCGGGAAGCGGTTCCGGTGTAGTTTATAAAATTGAAGGTAATAAAGCCTTTATTGTAACAAATAATCACGTAATTGAAGGAGCTAAACAATTAGAGGTCACAATGCCTGATGGAACAAAAGAGCAAGCAGAATTAGTGGGCCACGATGTTTGGACAGATCTTGCTGTCATTTCAATTAGCTCAAAGAATGTAAAAACAGTAGCGACATTTGGTAACTCCGATGTGTTAAAGCAAGGGGAAACTGTTATAGCAATCGGTAATCCACTTGGCTTAGACTTCTATGGCTCTGTGACAACAGGCGTTGTTTCAGGTAAGGATCGTTCTGTACCAGTAGACTTAAACGGTGATGGCACAGAAGACTGGCAACAAGAAGTATTACAAACAGATGCAGCCATTAATCCAGGGAATAGTGGAGGAGCACTTGTCAATTTAGCTGGGGAGTTAATAGGAATTAACTCCATGAAGATTGCACAATCCTCTGTAGAAGGTCTAGGTTTCTCTATTCCAATTAATTCAGCCATTCCAATTATTGAGGAGCTAGAGAAAAATGGTGAAATGAAACGTCCAACTATGGGAATTTCATTAGCTGACTTAACAGATGTCCCAGCCTTCTATCAACAACAAACATTAAAATTACCTGCTGAGGTAACAACAGGTGTTGTAATCACAGATGTAATGAATAACTCTGCAGCTTCAAAAGCAGGTGTCCAACAATATGATGTGATTGTGGAAATGGATGGTCAAAAAATTGAAACAGCTATCGATTTGCGTAAACACCTATATAATGAGAAAAAAATTGGTGATCAATTAACATTAAAAGTTTACCGACAAGGTAAATTAGTAGAACTATCACTTACATTAACAAACAGTAATTCATTGTAAAAAAGATGAATAGCAGTGGGGATTGAAAAATAATCTCCACTGCTTTTTTGTGGAGATAAAGAAGTATTTTAATAAAATATTGTGGATAACTAGAAAATTGCGAATACTGATTTTATACAATAAACAGTGAGAAAAAGGGGCTTCTTCCATAGATGCTATTCCTTTGATACAATAGGTTGTGGATAACATAGACCGAAATGTGAATAAGTTTGTGGAAATTTCGGAAAATAAGGAGACATCAAAAAATGGAAAATTACAGCTGTGAAAGCCATATAGAACACGCTTTAGACATGTTTGTAGCAGAGCAAAAAGTGTTCCCAATTATGGATAAAATCGAAGAGGATAAAAAGTTATCCACAAAGTGTAGCTACTGTGAAAAGCCAGCAGAATATATTGTATCAAGTAAATAACTTTACACAATATATAGCAACGACTTGTGGATATGTTGATAACTTTTGTGGATAATTTGTTTGTAAATGAATTGTAAAGGTGGATAACGTGTGAATATAACGATTGTATCAGTCGGTAAGTTAAAAGAAAAGTACTTAAAAATGGGGATTGATGAGTACGTAAAACGACTTGGTGGCTATGCAAAAATAGATTTGATTGAGGTAGCTGACGAAAAAGCACCCGAGCAGCTTAGTGATGCAGAAATGGAAATCGTGAAGAAAAAAGAGGGAGAACGCATACTAGCCAAAATAAGTACAGACACATATGTAATTGCTCTCGCTATCAATGGCAAAATGAAAACCTCTGAACAAATGGCGGCTGATCTTGAATCTCTCATGACCTACGGCAAAAGCAAAATTGCCTTCGTTATCGGCGGCTCTCTGGGCCTACACGAAGACGTCCTAAAAAGAGCCGACGAGCAACAATCCTTCGGCAAAATGACCTTACCCCACCAGCTCATGAAGCTCGTACTCGTAGAGCAGGTTTATCGAAGCTTTAGAATTATGAAGGGAGAACCGTATCATAAGTAAGTGCGGTTTTAAAAGCAAATTCTTATTTAGAATTTGCTTTTTTTTGAGAATAAACCGAATGTTAATGTTATTTTTGGTATTATAAAGTTATAAAACTAAAATATGTAAAGGTGGCAGATTCATGGCAATTGTTGAAATAAAAATGGATTTTTTTAAACATGATGCACAGGCTGGGGGATTCTTTCCAAACACACATGCTAACCCAGGTTTTAGTATAGATAAGTTTTTAGGGGATTCTGGACAAAATTATTTAATTGAAGGGATAAGAGGGACAGGAAAAACGCATATATTGAAAATGATTAATCAAAAATGTATTGATGATTTTCAAGAAAAAAAAATATTACCTGTGTATGTTTCTTTAGCAAGTGTCCATGAATGGGTCGAAAGCGATGTTAAACTATTTAGAATACACTTATATGCTAATATTGTAACTCAAATAATTAAAACTATAGAACAAAATAAAGATAAAATAAAGTTGGCTGGTAATACCGGCTTTCAAAAGTCTGTAAAAAAAATTGCTCAAATGTTTGGTTTAAATAACAGTGAAAATATTGATGTTTTAATTGAACGTATTAAAGAGTTAAGTGAGCAGCTCTTATCAGATTTAACCTATAATCCAGAGACAATTAAAACCGTATTTGGAACACAATCTACCATGGCGACTACAGGAACAGCTAACGTAAACATTCCTTCAGTTGGTTCTTTAGGGGTTACTTCAAATGCATCTTATAGCGAAACGGACCAACAAGAGTTTTTATATGTCGGGAATAGCTTATCTCATAGTAATGCAGCAAGCTTTTTAGTGAATTTCATATTAGAGTTAAAAAACATTTTAAATCATCGTTATACAATCTTATTAATTGATGAATGCTCTGAAGTAAGTAAAAATGCTCAAATAGAAGTATTTAGATTACTAAAGTTAATTCGAGGAGCATTAACTGATGAAGCCAATGAAAATGCAGCATATTTCTGTGCATCGGTCTATCCAACTCCAATAACTTATTATCCATCTAATGTTAATGGGGACCCATTTAACTTTGATGTAGGTCACGATGCCATTATGGAATATGTTTCAATGGATGAACTGTCAGATGATTATTTAGATTTCTATAAAACACTTACAAATAATAGAATTCGTGAAATGTTACCTGAACAGGGATATTCAAACTACTTGGATATCATGGAAAATGAGAAATGCTTAGTATTAGCAGCTTATTTTTCAAATGGTAATGTAAGAAGGTATATAGAAATTTTAAAACATGCTTATGACAATTTAATTCAAAGAATAGGTCATAAACCATCAGCTACGAACGTTGAAAAAATAAATACTAAGGATATTGAAGAAGCTTTGAGCTCAATTGTACCAAATCAAGTGTTAGCATATAATAAACTTACTGAAAATGATTTCCGTATTTTAGATAACATTGTTACTAAAATGAATAAAAGAAATAAGAAAAATGAAACTGAAAACAAAACTAAAACTGAAAAGAATAAACTACCAGCAAATGTTTACTTCACTGTTTCTAGGTCAGAAGCAATGAAGTTGGGGAATTTATTTATGCAGGGAGCTATTCACGATAAGGGTAAAACAAGGGTCAAAAAATACTATAAAAAAGATGGATTAAGAGGGCCATTATTAATGTTAGACTTAGCTGTTGCTTTTCATGAAGGTGCAATTGATAAGAATAGAGCATCTGATATTTTCAGCAAAGACCTATCAAAAAACGCTAAAAGCGGTTATCTATGGTGTCAGGATGTTTCCCTTGATTAATTTTAGTTACTAATTTATATACATTAAAAGCAAAATTGACGTTTTATCTATTTGTAGTTGATACAAATATGTAGACATCAATTTTGCTTTTTTGTTTTGTAATTTATTTCGCATAACAAAAAACGTTAATTCCGAACAATATATTATAAGACTACTATACGGATCGGCAGATAAGTAAAAATTAATTGAACTGTTATGAAAGTTGTCTTATTCAATTGTTAAGGAGGAGATAATATGAATTACTCGGTGGAGGAAATACGTAAATGTATTAAGGTAAAGGGAATTAAAAGTTTACCCTTAGAGTGGCAGAATTAAATTTATCATTTCGAAATTGTGAATTGTAATACCTTCCCATCTAAAAATAAGGATTTTTATTATGTGAAGTTTATATTTGCTTTAGAAAATGGAACGGGTAATTATCAAGTAGAACAAGTATTTAGTTTTAAGGGCAAATATGCTCCAAGTAAGAGACTGGATGAGTTTTTTAGTCAGTTTATGTACTTTATAGAATTGAATGAAACATTCAGTCTAGAGGATTTCGTTGGTGAAAAAGGAACATGCTTTATTGAACCAGTTAATGCTAATTACCAAACTTATTATAAAATTATCATCACATCTTTGGAGGAATAAGATTATGAATAACATTATTAAACCATTTAAATTTACGGCTTTATATATTCAGGAACATCATCAAATTTTAAAGGATACAATAGCTGATATACAGTATAGGAATGTGCAAAAACATCTAATAGATGCTTTAAATTGTATTGAAGAATATGATAAGAGACAGATTTTAACCTTATTACTTAATGGTTTCGAATTTGAATATGAAATTTCCGATACCAACCCATCTATACTGTCAGAACGAGCATCAAAATTGAAATTTTAGAGGTAATTCGTATTTCAAAAGCGATTGAAATGGGATTTCAATATACTCCAAAAAAGCATTTTATTTTTAATGCAAATTTGTTTGCAGAGCATTTTTTACAGAGAGTCATAGCTTGCTGTGACAAACATGGTGTACTTTATGTCTATAATCAAGATGGCTAATATCAACAATGTAAGCCTCTAGAACTAAGTAAATTAGTTAGAGAATTGATGAATGATGGATTAGCTAATAGTTGGAAAAGTATTTATGAGAAAGAAGCTATTCGAGCTATTTTACGTGAGGCAACTTTTGTAGCTGAACTAAATATTTATAGCGATTTAGTTAACTTACAAAATGGAATGTACAATTTGAAAACTCATAAGTTGGAAAAGCATCATCCAAGGTATTTATCTACTGTTCGAATCCCTATTATCTACAATCGATCAGCTAAATGCCCTAAGTTTCTACACTTCATGGATGAAATAACAAATAACGATTCCGATTTGATTAAAGTTCATCAAGAGCTGATTGGCTATTGGATAACTACAGAAATTAAATCTGAAAAAGCAGTTTACTACTATGGTAGAGGTGCTAACGGTAAAAGTGTATTAGCAAACTTGGTTAAAATTTTAGTTGGAAATGAAAATGTAAGTACAATTCCCTTAGCTCAGTTCAATTCTAATTTTGGACTAGAAGGAATTATGAATAAAACTTTAAACGTTGCTGCAGAGAATGAGATGAATGGATTAAAATTAAATACCGAAACTTTTAAAGCAATTGTGAGTGGTGACGGTATAACAATTAATATTAAATTTAAGTCTCCAATTGTAAACTATAAATCTAAATGTAGGCTGTTGTTTTTAGGGAATGAACTACCAGATACATCAGATTTGACACAAGGCTATTTTAGAAGACTGATAATCATACCATTTAAAAGGACTTTTAAAGAAGAAGAACGTAATAGAGATATCTTACAAGAACTTCAGGAAGAATTGGATGGAATTTTTAATTGGGCGATTGAAGGTTTAGTACGTTTAAACCAGCTAGAATTTAATTTTACAAAGGCAGATGCTATAGAAAGTGAAATGGCAAAATATCAATTAATGCAAAATCCCGTATTAAATTTTTTTGAATCAACGGTGGTTCTAAGTGGAAATTTAAAAATAAAGCGTTCTGAAATTTATAAGCTCTATTTAGAGTGGATAGAAAAAAATGGATTATATAATTCAGTGAGAAATAACCGTCAATTTAAAAAGGAATTTGAAAATGTTTTAGATAGTAAAGGCATTTTAATTATAGAAAAACGTATTGATGGCTACGACCACATAGCTGGTATGAGTTTTAATATTTAAAGTGAAAAAGGGAGTAAATTAATATAAAAAAGTTTTTTAAATCTTCTTATTGGGCAGATTTATTTTTTTTTGTCTTTTTACTCCCTTAGACCCTTAATAATTAACCGTATCAAAATAAAAAATAAATATATTTTATAAAGGTGAGGGATAAATGAAAGAATCAACAGAAATTTTAGAAATACTTACTGCAATGGTAGAAAAATATTTAGAGTTGGTAGAGCAAGAGGAGGATGAAAGGATTGAGTAAACTTGAATATTGGCAAGAAGCAAGAAGAAGAATAGCAATTTATGCTCGTGTATCAACAACGGAACAAGCAGAAGAAGGGTATAGTATCGATGAACAAATACGTGTTTTAAAAGAATATTGTGAGGACAATGGTTATTTTGTTTTTGAAGAATACATTGATAGAGGTATCAGTGGAAAAAATATTACAGGTAGACCAGCCGTTCAACGTATGTTACAAGATGCCGAACAGAAGAAACTTGATGTAGTTTTAGTCTGGAAGATGAACCGACTAGCCCGAAAAATGGTTGATTTAATGAATATTGTTGAATTATTAAACAGTAAAAATATTGCTTTTCGCTCGCATACAGAACGGTACGAAACGGAAACACCAACAGGTAAACTACAGTTTCAAATGATGGCTGCTATTGCAGAGTATGAACGTAATAATATCGCTGAAAATGTAAAGATGGGGATGATTGCAAGAGCGAAAGAAGGGAAGTGGAACGGTGGACAAGTGCTAGGCTATGATATTGTACAAATACCTGATGCAAACAAAAAACGGAAAAATACACAATTAGTGATTAATGAAAAGGAAGCAGAAATTGTTCAGTACATCTTTAATATGTATACTTCTGGACATGGTTACAAGGCAATTGCTAATCATATTAACAAGAAGGGGTTTCTAACAAAAAAAGGGAAAACCTTTTCATTAAACGCAATCAAAACGATTGTAACGAACCCCGTTTATACTGGATATATTCGATACAATGTACGTAGAGATTGGAATGAAAAAAGAAGAAACAATATTAATCCTGACCCAGTCATCCAGAAAGCTGACCATTCCCCAATTATTACGGAAGAAATGTGGTCAATTGCAAAAGGAATATTTGAAAGACGTTCAGGTTTGCCGAACCGTGTGCATGATGGTGAATTTCCACTGACAGGAATCATGAGATGTCCTATTTGTGATGCTGGTATGGTAATTGGTCGAACAACGAATACATTAAAAGACGGCACTAAAAAAGTACTGGAGTATTACGTTTGCGGAGCATGGAAGAATAAAGGTACATTGGTTTGTCGTTCAAATGGTGTACGAACAGATAAAGCAGATGCATACGTGTTTTCTAAGCTCCAAACACTCATGCAAAGCGATAAGTTGATACAAGAACTAGTGAACAATGTGAATCAGCGAAATGAAAAGTTATTTGCTCCTATCCAAAAAGAACATGCATTTTATCAAAAACAGATGCAAGAATTAGAGCATAAACGAGGAAAGACATTTGATGCTTATACAGAAGAATTGATTCCTAAGTCGTTGTATATTGAAAAGGCTAATGCGTTAGACAAGCAAATCGCAGAACTAAACGAGCGAATGAAGCCTTTAAATCGACAAATGCAAGGCAACTCAGGTGAAACAATTGCTCCAGAGGCCATTAGAAAAATCTTAAAGGATTTTTCAAAAGCATTTGAACAAGCTTTAACGAGAGAGCAGCGGAAACGATTGTTACATTTGATTATTAATAAAATCACCATAAATGAAGATAGAGAAATTGATAGTATTCAATTAGTTCTTAATGAAGAAGTATTAAATGAATTGAAATTAGAGGTAGATGACTTATCAACAGATGAGTTTTCTACCTCTTTTTCTGTTTTAATTGCAATTTAAATCAAAGGAGAATTGAAGATGGAGTATTCGTATGAACGATTTTTAAAAGGAATAAAAAGTTTTATAAGAGAATCTATATTAATGGCTGATATTGGCTATGAAACGATTCAGTTGTATAAAGAAGAGGTAGATGAGCGTTATTTTACAGCGGAAGAGTACGAGTTGTTACCAGATGTATGCCTGGTAACAGCTATTAATTACTTTAATGATACAGGTGATGAATATTTAATGATGGATGTATATGATGAATTGAATCAACGTCATTTAAAAACTATTTGGGTTAGTAACGGTGAAGTTCGTGATATTGATATTTAAAAAGGTGGTGAGCAAATGAAGGCTAAATCATCTATTAAGGAGAATTTATCAGGGTACGCTAAATTGGCATATGTTTTACTACACCTTATAAATAGGTAAGTTTAAAAGTAGATATAGGATGTGAAGTTTAATGTCAAAATTAAAGTCTTTTGAAAGAAAAGTAGCTTATTGTAGACATTGCTCAAAAGAAATTGAAGTGAAAAATATTCTCTTCAACGACAGACAAGTTAAAAAGCTTATCAATTCAATTTGTTTTAAGTGTAGTGTTCAAAAGTTTTTTCGGATTAAATAAGTTTTAATGTGAAAGAAGCGGAAGGTAAATTGATTTTTAATAAGCTTATAATTAAATGAACTAAAATTTTTGGTAGATGGTTATTCATCTACCCTTTTTCTTGTTTTAACCGCATTTTATGAGGAGATGCATCTAAGTAATATTCAAAAGAAAAATATAGTGGATAATTTAAGTTCAAGTAGAGTCAAATATTGTAAAATATGAATATACAATATTTATAGAATTGAATTAATCGTAAAAAATTTTTAGGGGGATTGTATTTGAGCAGATTAGACTTATATAAGAAACCAATTTTATTAAGAACTTTTATTACAAATGATGACGAACAAAGTAATGAAGCATATGATACTTATTCACGTAAAATAGAAACGGCTGAAATAAATAAAAATAAATTTAATGAGGACAAGGATTTTTATCATATTATTAAAGAAATGATTTTTGAAGTAGATGAAGAAGGTAGACCGCTTATTTATTATGTATTTTATACATTTAATAGTTCTTATAACAACCTTGAGACAGCAGTTTTAATGCATACTTTAGTAGAAGGTTCAAAAAATGATATAGACCGAGGTATACTTCATGAATTAGCAATGTCGGTGATTTACAATATACCTGTATTTCCTAATCATGAGAAATTAGAAGAGGAATTAGGCTTTTATTACAATGAATTATATGAAAATGGTTTTGAAATGATAGATAAAGATGAAAAAGTGAAAAAATATAAACTTGCTGAGCATTTGATTCCTATATTTAAGAGTGAAAATGAAGAGTTATTAAAAGAAAAAACAACTAGGATATATTCATCGGCTGAAATAAACTACTATAAGAATAAGTTAATGGAAAAATTAAAGGAATATGATAATGCACAATATATAATAAATAAATTAAAAGATGGAATTAATGAATTGTCAGTACAGTTAAATAGCCCTGAAAGAGAAGAGAACAAAATTCAAGCAATATTAACAAACTATCCAATTTTATTTGGAACAGAGTATATTGAAGTATTGGATAAGCATAATTTTGGTTCTGAGTATGAAGCTGACTATATTTTGAAAAGATACAATGGGCTTTATGATATTGTTGAAATTGAAGCAAGTACTCTTGATATCTATACTAAACAAGGAAATCCTTCTAGGCATCTTGTGCATGCAGAGCAACAAATAATGGATTGGTTACAATGGATTGAACATAATAACCCTTATGCACGAGAAAAAATAAAAAAACTGTATTCACCAAAAGGTTATGTCGTAATTGGAAGGTCAAATACTTTAACGGAAACTACTAGAGAAAAGCTAAGGAGAAGAAACTTAGTTTTTAGAGATAAAATCGAAATTATTACATATGATGACTTATTAGAAAACGCTAAATTGTTATTAGACTTTTTGAGTGGTAATAAAATTGAAAACGAGTAAATCTGCTATAAATTATTATCATAATATATAACGATAGATAAGTAGTTAAATAAGGATTATTTAAAGAATGTGCAGTCTTACTAAATAAAAGTAAGACTGTTTTTATTCTTTAAATTTGGTAAAATGAGGTTATTGAATCAATGTGAAATTAATTAAACGTTGAAAGGGTCAGATAAAATGGTTAATAAAGAAGATTTTTATATTGATATTAAAAACCGAGCAGTGGATATTTATGAGCAATATCAATACATTGTAAAAGAGGCTCTTGAAAGTGATATCACAAACCACAGGTTAGAATTCTATCTTAAAGATGATTCAAGTCTAGGTGGAAAAGCTTGGTCTAAAGATAATTTAGACAATATACAAGTAAATAAAGGGGTTATAGATAATTACTTTGATTATTTTTATGGTTTTACAAAAATGCAAACAGATGATTTTTTAGAAAAATTACATATTGAAGATGTGGAAGAAGCATCTTATGAGTTTATAAAATTTGATGGAAATGGGAATCATAATCTTTTTGATAGTAAAGTTATAGATTATAAATTAGCTGGATTACTTACAATTTTTGTTTCTCGTTTTATTATTACCCATGAGCTAGGTCATCTACTTAACGGACATTGTGAATATTTAAATTCAAAAGAACAGAATGATATACATTACATTTCAATGTTTGAAAAGGATAATAGTAAAAATATAAAAAATGTATCGTCGTTAGATTTTAGAACTTTAGAAATGGATGCAGATGCATTTGCCGCGACGGATAACTTTAGAAATTTACTTTTACTTTATGAGAAATTTGAAGACAAGGTTGATGGGGATTTAAATATAAAACCGATAGAATTATTTTATTGGTGGTCATTTGCTATTAGAAGTAATTTTTTAATTACACAAAAGATTTTAAATGATGAAGAATATAAACCAGATAAAAAGCATTTACCTAGTGTAGCACGTTGGGTATTAATACTAGGCTCAATAATAAGTATTATAGATGGAGACTTATATAAGATAAATTATAGAACTGGAGACAATAAAGAAAAATTGTTAGAACATATAACTAAGGGATTCATGTTTGCTGAAAAACAGTATAATAAGCGTTTTTATACAAGCTATAATTCTTTAGAAGAAACAATTAATAGTTCAGATTATATTAACTATGTAACAGCAACTCAAAAGAATTGGGAGAATCTTAGAAATGAATTAAGTAGATTTTCAAGATTGCCTTTATATAAATCAAATAATGTTTAAATGTAGAGAGCCTTGGATTTTACAAGGTTCTTTTTTATATCCAAAGAGGATAGTAAAAGATAATAAGAATGGGATAGAAAAGCTTAAAGTAATATCTTTTAAAATGAATACAAAAAATGAAATTATTGAAAACGATATAACATATAGCTTGATGGTTTCAGATAAAATCGGAATTTGGTTATCCGTATCTAGAATATAAGATAACCTCACTTAGCTATATTACGGTGAACCGTATCATAAGTAAGTGCGGTTTTAAACAATTTATTGGAAATGTGCTTTCCGGTAAATTGTTTTTTTTATATACTGTGGTTTGCAAATTTTTATGAGAGGTGATTAATTGCGTGATGTAAGTAGCTGGGGATTTTATGGATATGGTGTAGATAGTACACTAGAAAAAATTGAATTATTGGCGCCTGAGAGAATACCAAATGAATAAGAGGGGCATAGAAAAAACAAATTTAATTAAATTGGATCCAATCTTTGAATCAGTAGTGTAAAGTATTATTTATAAAGGATGTATGAGAGTATATCTTTCATATATCCTTTTTAATTATTAATAAAATACTATACTAATGAAGATTGTCTAATTTAGTACAAAGGAGATAAAGTATTTGATAATGAAAGTAATATTAGCAATTATTCTAGGTATCATATCTATCTTTATGTTGGCAATATTTACAAACACCATAATGTCATTAGAAATATTTCCTGGATATGTTCAAGGTGATATTGGTAATTGGATAGGTTTTTATGGAACAATAATAGGAGGTCTATTAACACTAGCTGGTGTATTTTTAACTCTTCAATTTAATAAGGTACAGTTTAATCAGCAAGAAACAACGCGAAAAGAAGAAGAAGTGAAAAATAAAAATTTAAATACAATTAAAATTTTATGGGAGATAGAATTAAATCTTACAACTTTACATAAAGAGTTAGATATTCTAGCAGAATATATTGAGGAAAAAATTAATACCATAGATGTTCATGAATATGCTCTATTGGTAAATGAAAAATTAGATAATAATTTTTATAAGAAAGGGATAAAACCAAATTATGAACAAATAAAAAATATTTTGGGTGAAATTGGCTCTGAATATACATATGAAAAATTTACTCAGATACAAGTTGAATTACTTAAAACAAAAGAACTTTTTGATAATAAAAATTTACAAGTCAAATCTGCAGAAGTAGATTGGGATATTTATGGACAAATTAATTCTATCACGAATGAGTTATATGAAATGTTTAATACCCAAAAGTGTGTAACAACGATAGATTCTAATCATTTATCGGTTTTTAAATCAGAGTCGGAGCTAATTCTAAGAAAGTTAAACGGTATGATGAGTATAGGAGCAAAGATTTCAGGATATATACATTTAGTTAGAGAAAAAAGAAATAAGATTGAAAAACAATATTTTAATATTTCTTAAAACCCCCAGTTAATATAGTGCGGAGAACCGTATCATAAGTAAGTGCGGTTTTTCAACGGAGAAAACTATTTAAAAGAAAGTGTATATCAACAAGAGGACCAATCTTTCCTTCATTGAAAGGCCTATATTAATGAATCTATCATACAATAGCTGTTGAGACATTACCCATAAGATCAAAAGCACTTAATGACATGGTTCCGGGTGCAAAAGTTGTATTATAACCAACTGGATCACTTGGAAAAACGACATCATAAACAAATGGGAGAGGTGCTACCAATCCCCATGGTAAGGCGACATTAAAACTGTTGTTATAGACTTGTATCTGGCCATTTGCTGGGATGGATGTCGGCAACCCAAGTGTGTAGGTGTAGTCTACATAAACGGATAGGTTACTTGATACTGAAAACGGGTCTATATTATCGATAGGAGGATTTGGGTTTGTAATTTGATTATTTTCAATGAGAATAGGTGTAATTGTTGAAAAAGTATAGGGATCTGTAGGAGGAATAAATGTAATGGTCGGTCCAGGTCGATCTAGTTGGTTAACAGTATTATGGGATACATTTATAGAGATATTCTGGCTAGCTGCCAGGTTAAATAATACGAAATGAGAAAATCGTGTCATGTTGTTATTTTGGATAATATAAGTGGCATCGCTAAAAGTGTCTGTAGGTGTGTCAACCTGAAATATAATAGCGTCTTGGCTATTGGGTCCACCTGAAAAAGTGTTGCCAGAGATATTCATCGTGCCTGTTCCGCTTCTTAATTCTATTGCGTGACGAGTACCTGTATGAATAAACGTTGAATTAATAATGGAAATATTTGAAGCATTGATAATGGCGAGACGCTTTGGTCCTCCTTCAATAATTACGTTATCAAACGTAATATTATCATATAGACCATTTCCAGGAGCATGTTCTATTCTCAATAACGATACATCATCAGCAGCTGTAATGGTCGGGCTAATAAAATGAAGATTTTTAATAGTTACATTATCTGCAGTTATATACAGATTCGATTCTACTGGTGGATTTGGAAACTCAACAACTGTATTTAGTGCGGAAAGACCTGTAATTGTTAGCGGCTTACTTACAGTAATAGGAGTAGCTTCAACAAAGGTCCCTGGAAAAACAATAAGAGTATTATCAGTTGCAGCGTCATTAATCGCTGGTTGAATGTCGTTATAGTACTTACCTGAATTAACATTAAGTACACGTCCACTTGGTGTAGTACAAACAAAGTCTGATGAGAGAATAATTCCACCTATAGGGCAAAACATACAGTCGGTAGAAATACTAGTTAAAAATAATGTACAACTTTGATTACTACAAATTAAAGTCTCTTCACACATACCTGTACAAGGTTTACAAATAAAATCTCCTACGGCAATCCCATTACAAGGACCAGTAGTGAGCGCTACTTCGTATACACAAGAAAAGGGGATATTAATCTGTGGAATTTTAATTGGTGTGGTAACCCAATCATATACTTTAGGGACTTTTATACATAGATTTTCATCTTGTTGAGGTGTAGATGTTTTTGGATCTTTATCAAGTAAAATTAAAGGGTATTGGTCTGGAAGAATAGTCTTGATAATTGATATATTTTCCCTTGGATTACAAAATTGAGTTGTAATATTTATAACAGTGTTAAATGAAGATTGTACCGATAAACAAAAATCCACAAAAAGTAATAGTCCTTGGAAGATGTCATCAGAATAAACGGTTTGAGAGAAACAATGAAAATCAGTATATGAAAAGGTAATTTGTGTGCCATTAGGTGCACATAGCACGATTAGTTTTGTTTCAGAAAAAGGTTCTGTATGTTGTGTTCCGTTATCCAATACAATAGTCACAAAGCCACTGATTAGAATCTTTACTTGTTGAAGTTTGACATGGGATCCATCTGAGAGAACTACACATTTTTCAGAACGTGAATTTTCTGAAGTTAATTCTTTATAAATGATGCTTCCAGGTAAATTTGGTTCAAGTGGCAGCCCCTGATTATCGGATAGAAAACAGGAAACGACGCTTACCATAACTGCCCCTTACTCGACTTAAGTTTGTTCATAGACATTTATTCGCTCCTTTTTAATCTAATCAAATTATTGTATGTACGTTGCCTAAAAATTTTAAGGTAATTAGCCTAGTTTTCAATATATATTCACTATTAGCGAAATAAAATTTAAATCATATAGAATTTGCAGAATGTTTTCTCGTTGAAGCTGATTAAATAGGGCATCAACAAAGATTACTTAATTGATTTTTCGAGTAATAGAAATCTATTCTAAAATAGAGTTAATTCAATAGTAATACTTTTTTAACACTTGGATATCAATGATGACAAATTACTGTTGCAATAATTTGTAGAGGGACAAGAATGGTAATGAAGAAAATTTAATAGAATTAACTATCAAACTTGTATAAAATCGCACTTACATCAGTTACGGTGAACCATATCATAAGTAAGTGAGGTATTCTACAGTACTGAAGATTAATTATTAATAAAGTTGAAAATAGCTGTGAGATGACAGTCTAACTAAGAGATTAGTTGGGCTGTTTTTATTTTCTTTTGCTAAGTATGATGCTATGACACATAGAGATTATGAAAGTACATTCTCCATTATTATTAAATTTTATCCGATTGTAATAGAAAACCCTGGTTCTTCCCTGACAGCTAAAATTCAAGTAAACAAAATTTAAATTATTTTATAATATAGCTCAATACCTTTTCTGCTAACTTTGATGAACAGGGGATAAAGAGGAACTAAAATAAACTTTGCTCCAAATATTTTATAATTGTATAATTTATGTATAACTTATGTATAACTGGTTGATTTGAAACAGTGTATTACTATAAATATTAAGCCCTCCATCACAATAAAAAGGATTACATATTTGCGTGAAGCAGGGATCTAAATCGTAACAATATGTATTATTATAGATAAAAGCTAAAATAGAAGGTGTAATGAAAATGGGTTTTCCCTTGATTGGAAGAAAAAAATTATTAAATACCAGGAGGAACACTAAGTTCTCTGAAAAAGCAAAATTTAGAAGTTTAGTATTGACGAGCTCGTTATTTCTCTCCGCCCTTATAATTATCGTTATCGGATTAATGATTTCCCTGTCCATACGCGATCAACGTGGAGCGTATTTTCGCCAATTTGATGAATATGGAAAAGTATTCAAATCTATAACTCAACAAAATGAACCTCTTGTTGCCGAAGCAACGAAGACAATTCTTGAGCATCAACCATTGGAGGGAAAACCATTCGAGGAACTCCCCAATAGTTTGAATTCCATGAAATCTAATGAAATGGTAGTGGATGTCTATTTATTAACACCGGACATTATCAGGAAGGATGGCAAAGAATACTTATATAACTCAGAGTATGGTCGAGATCCAGGTGAATATGCTGAAGAGTTAGGTACGTTATATGAAATAGATTCGGAATTTCTTAAAAATTACGAAGATGCAATGAGAAACGGTAGCACATTAACTGATGTTTACACTGATGAAGGTGGGACTTTCATCTCGTATTTAGCGCCGATTAATGACGAAAGTGGGAAACCAGTTGCGTTGTTCGGTGTCGATTTCGATTACGGGATTGTTAAAAAGGAACTTCAACGGATTCTATGGACGAATATCACGGTTGGTATTTTTTTTGTACTTATGTTAATTGGGTTGGTTGTATTCATTCTTCGTAAAATGTTGCGCCCGCTTGCACGTTTAGCTGAAGTGTCTGAACATGCTTCGAAAGGTGATTTAACCGTTGAAATTCCTGTACTGAACCATAATGAGATTGGTAAGGCTGCAAGTTCATTTAATCAGATGATTAACGGACTTCGGGTATTGACCCATAACATACAAAAATCTTCGAATGAAGTTGCTGTATCTTCTTCTCAATTACAAGAAAGCGCTGCCCAGACCGAAACAGCTACACAAGAAATCACAGATGCCATTCAAAACATTGCTGTTGGGCTCGATGAACAACTTCGTCACACTAATGAGTGTCAACAATCAATGAAGGAAATGGGAATGGGTATTCATAGAATCGTAGATGCATCCTCCGTCGTCTCAGAATTGGCCTCGGTTACAGCAGATAGCGCAAATGCAGGAATGAAGGATATAGAAACAACAGTTGCTCAAATGAGCACAATTGAACAAAACTTGAAAACATCGGTCGAAGCAATCCATGGACTGAAGAAATTAAGCGATCAAGTTAGTGAAATGGTTACATTAATAGGTAGCATTGCTAATCAGACCAATTTGCTTGCACTCAACGCATCGATTGAGGCATCGCGAGCAGGCGAGCATGGTAAAGGTTTTGCCGTTGTGGCTCAAGAAATTCGTATACTCGCTGAACGGTCCAAAACCTCTTCGGAGAAAATAACTGACATCCTCCAAGGTATCAGCGATCACACGAGTAAAACAGTGGTTTCTTTGGATAAATCAATGACAGAGGCCCAGGCAGGTACACACATTGCAAATAAGGCAGGGCAAACATTTAGTTCGATCGTGGAGTCGATTCAGAAAGTGTCCGATCAGATTGACGAAGTATCTGCTGCTTCGGAACAACTGTCATCAGGAAGTGAGTTAGTTGCGGCTTCACTAACAGTGCTGGAGGGTATCGCAGATTCTTCTTCAGCCGATTCCGCTCACATCGCCGCTTCATCAGAAGAACAACTTGCAGCCATGCAAGAGGTAGCCAGTTTTGCAGCTATGCTTTATGGGCTGGCGGATGAATTGAAACAGAGTGTTGACCGTTTCCGTGTAAAGTAGGTTACTAGTTAAAACCGCACTTAGACAGGTTACGGAGAACCTTATCATAATAAGTTAAGGCGGTTTTTGCTTAAGCTGATATTTCAGCTTAAGCTTTTTTACTTTGAAATGAATATAATTTACAGCGGCATGGGAGAATCATCTAAGGCATCTACTGAAAGGGGCAGTGGATATGATATGGCGATTGGATGGTTTTTCAATAGAAGCTAACATAGATATTCTCCTAATTATTGATGGCTTGAAATAGTCTAGTGACGCCTAGTTCAATTTCATTTTTTTGTAAATGACCATAGCCAATAATTAATCTGTTATTATAAATTCCCTTTTTAATTGTATGATCCTCTACAGGGTAAACCTTTACACCAAATTGTTCAATTTTCAGTAATAAGTTTTGCGTAAATTCTATCTTCTCAAATTCTGCAATTAAATGCATACCTGTAGAGTAGCCGAATATCTTTACTTTATGTGAAAAAGTTAATTGTAAGCATTGTATAAGAAAATCACGTTGACTTTTATAAAACTTTTTCATTTTTGTGATATGTCTTTCCATGTAGCCCTCCTGGATAAAACGAGAAAGGGTAAGTTGATCCAAGGAAGGTGTGTGTAAGTCTGTAAACCATTTCAATTGGCGACATTTTTCGATAAGCTGTGTTGGAAGGACAATGTATCCTATTCGTAGTGCCGGAGAGAGAATTTTACTAAAAGAGCCGATGTAGAGAACAAGCTCTGGATCAAGGCCCTGCAAAGAGCTAACAGGTGGGCCTTCGTAGCGAAACTCACTGTCATAATCATCCTCAATTAAAAAGCAATGATTCTTTCTAGCATACTCAATTAATTGAATTCTACGTTGAATTGGTAATGTACTTCCTAATGGAAATTGGTGAGAGGGTGTTAAAAACACTAGTTTAGGGTCCATATTGTCGGGTAATAGAGGCGTTTTCATTCCCAATTCATCTACCGGTATTGGATAGATTGTGGCACCAGAGTTCTTAAAGATGGTTTGAATATCATTCGTAATAGGATCTTCCATAATAGCTATATCATTAGGTGATAACAGCAATCTCGATACAAGCATCATTGCTTGTGTAGCACCAGATGTAATGATAATTTGCTCTGGATGACATTCAACGCCTCTTGTTTTTAATAGGTAATAGGCAAGGGTTTGCCTTAATTCTATGCGCCCCTCTGGTACTCCATATCCCAAAGTGGAAGGTTCACTATCGTGCCAAAGTTGATGACTTATCTTAGCCCATGTTTTACGAGGAAACAAGTTGAGTGCAGGGATACCCGAGCGAAAATTTATAACTTCTTTCCCTGCTATCAAATTTCCTACTTTATCTGTAATAAAAGGCTTTGTCTGTTGTGTTAATAACGCCCCCTCTGCAACAAATGTACCGGCTCCTCTTCGTGCAATTAAAAACCCTTCGGCCAGTAACTGATCATAAGCTTCTAAAATGACATTCCTTGATACTTTCAATTCTACTGAAAGCTCGCGTGTTGATGCTAGCTTTTCTCCTGCATGGAGGTGTCCACGTAAAATTTTTTCGCGTATTTGTTGATAGATTTGACGATTTAAAGGAATATCTAATGCTCGATCAATAGGTATCCATAACATTTTTCATCCCTCCGATATAAAAGTGGTACCTTTAAAATCTCCTTAAAGTGGTTCTACAGTAACCAATTATATCATGATAAAGTATTTATCAATATCCAAGAGGAGGAATAAATATGAAAAAAGCAGAAGAATTAGTGATTCAAGCCTTAAAAAGCGCAGCACGAGATGAGCGCTTGAAATATGCTGTGCAACAATCAACAGAGCTCTATCCGTTATTATGGAAAGCAGCAAAAAGATATGTAACAGGAGAAAAGAGAGAGGATGTCATCACGGTTGCACGTGAATATCTCGAGGATAATTATAATATCTCCATAGAATATATTGGGGAAAATACAACCGATTTATCGGAATGTAAAAGGGCAAAGGATGAGATTCTACAAGTAATTGAGGAAATGGGGATATTGTCTTTAAAACAAACTGTATCATTTGATTTATCTCATATAGGCCTTTCTATTAACGATGAGATTGCTTATCAGTACCTTGAAGAGCTCGCACAAAAAGCTCAATGGTATGGAATAACTTTAATGATAAGTATGGAAGAATCCTCTAAGACAAGTGATATTCTCACTCTTTATAAAAAAATAGCAAAAAACTACACAAATATTGGAATAACTATACAAGCTCATCTTTATCGTACAGAGGTAGATTTACAAGAACTTATTCAATATCCAGGAAAAATAAGACTTGTAAAAGGGGCTTTTCAAGAGCCTGTTGATATAGCCATGATCAGATCAGAAGAACTGAATAGCCGTTATCTTGAGTATGTTGAACAGTTAGTGAATGCAAACCACCCGATATCAATCGCCACGCATGATGAAACGCTTATTCAAGAGATAGAGCGACGTCAATATCTTCATAAATCGAATGTTGAAGTAGAGATGCTGTATGGTGTACGTCCAGAGTTACTCAATGAATTAAGAACGAAGGAATATCGTTGTAGAGTCTATTTAACGTATGGAAGTGAGTGGTATTTGTACCTTTGTCATCGAATTGCAGAACAACCAGAAAATTTATATTTAGCAGTAACTGATATTATTAATGAATCACTTAGAGCAAGTAGTGTAGTAGATTGAATAGATGAATCTGTACTAACAGTTTAATCGTAAACTCTTTGCTATTACTGATAATCGGAGTTGTTTATGTCTGAATGAGGACAAAAATAAGAAAAACTTGTCTATAAAATAAGAAACTAATGTAACTTAAATAAAAACCTCACTTATCCTTATTACGGTGAACCGTATCATAAGTAAGTGCGGTTTTGAAAAGACCACCTAGAGCGTTGGGATGTCAGCGTTTTAGGTGGTTTAATTTTATTTATCATTGTTTTTCGCCTTTATGTCCTTTTTCTTGTGTTGGTGGAAATCAATATAGCGAGTTTTCTTCAATGATTGCTATAACTACTGAATGTACCCCAATTCTCTTGCCTAGCAAATTGAGGATAAGTGGATATAAAGTTCACGATAATATGAGCGCTATCAAGTTTAGGGTATTGATTAAATAGTGATCTATCTCCATATCGAATGGCTGTTAGTGCAAGTGGTAACTCACGCCTAAATATTTCATTGCGTTTTGCAGCTGCATTTTGATTGTATTCTCCTTGTTCTATATATAAATATAAATAGAAATAAAAGCATTCCCCATTAGTAATCCACTCACCTAAGACCTCATCTCTCATCTTAGTATTCACTTTATCCCAAGCATACTCATTTCCTATCGTTAAAAATAGATCGCCAGTATCATCTGAGTGAGTAAGTGTATAACGTCTTGGAATGACAGGTTTCATTGTAGTTATACCATGCCTATATTGAACGAATAGTTTTTCTGGGTCGAACTTTCCCAAGCTATCAACTCCATTCATTTTTCTATCAATATGCAGGTATAAACCTATTAAATAGTTAAAAGTCATATGTATTAAGTTTTTATAGAGCGGCTTATGTTTTACGGGAAATGTATTAAACTTTTACATTTTTTATTTGATGATATGTACAAATGAACGAAATATAGACCCTGTAGAACAATACTTCAGGGTCCATTTCTCTAGTGGCATAATGTTTCAATTTGTTAATTCCAATATTTTTACGATTAATCTGTAAGTTAATGGATAACTTATACCCATCATTCTCATCTTCTAACAATTTAACATTCGCTGTTTATTAGGCTGGTTAAGCTAGTCTAATATTGTGACCTTTAATTGCTTCACTCCAAAATTAATGGCATCTTGTTGAGAAGGAAAAAAGACATCGATTCGATTTCCATTAATGGCACCGCCAGTATCTCCTGCGATTGCTTCACCGTAGCCTTCCACATAAACTTTACTACCCAGTGGAATGACAGTTGGGTCAACTGAGATGACCTTCGCATGGGGGTTTGTTTTAAGGTTAATTCCAGTAGCAGTAATACCGGAACATCCTTCACATGAGGCCGTATAGGCCGAAGCTTCTACTATAAGTTCCTTTGAAGCAATAGTATTTGATGGGGGCGTAATTGCTTCAGGCGTATTCTCTTTTGGAGCAGTATTATTTGTTGATGGAGCGGTCACTTCTGGGACACGATCCTTTGAAGCTGTTTTACTTGTTGATGAAACAGTTTCTTCAGGTTTACTCTCCATTGCAGTTTTATGATTTGTTACTGAAGTTGTAGTTTCCTTTGCAGGCTTTATTGGTTTGTCAGTTATAGCTGTATTAGTTTTTGTCCCATCAATAATAGATAGATGTAAACCCGGATGAATGAGGTCTGTATGTAACTGGTTCCATTCTTTAATTTGGGAAACAGTGACTTGATGATTTAGAGCTATGTCCCATAGTGTATCACCTTGCTTAACGGTATATTGTTGTGCAATGGTAAGGACATCGCCAGGTTGAATAAGGTTAGTAGTAATATGATTCAATGTTTTGATATTTTCTACAGAAGTATTATGTGCACGAGATAAATCCCAAAGAGTATCTCCTTTTTGTACGGTAATTGTTGCGGCTTGAACATTAGCACCTAAAGTTGCCGAAAGCATTGCAACTGGTACAATTGAAATTATTTTTTTAAGCATTCATTAATCCTCCATGTGCGTTCTTAGTTGTTAATGTAAAGTCATCGTAACATAGATTTTTCTGAGAAAAAGAACAAGGAGGTGTTAATTTGATTTCGTTCATGGCATTTATATTGCAATAATATTGCTACTATTAAATGATCCTATTTTTGTAATGAAGATACCTGATTCGTTAAGGGCTAAATATGATAATGTTTATACATTTACAACAGATGACATTAATTTGGGAGAGGTAGAGAGTTAAATAAAACCACCATTACACTAAATACGATGAACCATATCATAAGTAAGTACGGTATGTATATATGCATTATGTTGAAAACGAAAAAGCATCTACAATAAATGATGCTATTTTGGATTGATTTAAAGTATTTAGTGAGAGCATCTATAAGAATAAGTCATAGTAAGCATGTCCTTATAAGAAATTAAAAAGAGAAATTGCATAGAGCAATTTCCCTTTTTGTTTGAATGGAGGTGAATTATGGCTCAAGTTTTGTAACTTCAAGATTATTTTTATTGCCGTTACCATTACCATTGCCGTTGCCGTTGCCGTTGCCGTTGCCGTTGCCGTTGCCGTTGCCGTTGCCGTTGCCGTTGCCGTTGCCGTTGCCGTTACCGTTACCATTGCCGTTACCGTTACCATTGCCGTTACCGTTACCATTGCCGTTACCGTTACCATTGCCGTTACCGTTACCATTGCCGTTACCGTTACCGTTACCGTTACCATTACCATTACCGTTACCATTACCGTTACCATTGCCGTTACCATTGCCATTGCCATTACCATTACCATTACCATTACCATTACCATTACCATTGCCGTTACCATTGCCGTTACCATTGCCGTTACCATTGCCATTACCATTACCATTACCATTACCATTACCATTGCCATTGCCATTGCCATTGCCATTGCCATTGCCATTGCCATTGCCATTACCATTACCATTGCCATTGCCATTGCCATTGCCATTGCCATTGCCATTGCCATTGCCATTGCCATTGCCGTTGCCGTTACCATTGCCATTGCCGTTACCATTGCCATTGCCATTGCCATTACCATTGCCTGGCTTTTCAACTAACACATCAAATGTTAGTGTGTGGTCACCATACGTTACCGTAATTGTCGTAGTCCCTTGACCTTTTCCTTTTACAATGCCTGCTCTGACAGTAGCTATTTGATCATTCGCTACTTCGTAGGTTGCAAGCTTGGTAACATCTTTTACTGTTGTTTGACCATTGACAGTAGTTACTTCAGTAATCTTAACGGTAACTTCTTTACCGATACTAGTTTCAACCTGTGCTTGGTCAATTTCTAGTGTTACGTTTGGTTCTACTACAACAGGTTCTTCAACTGTAACATTTAACGTAACAGTATTTTCACCGTATGAAATAGTAATTGTAGTTGTGCCTTTACCTACGGCAGTTACTAATCCATTTGCTACTGTTGCAACATTTTTATCCTCAACAGCATACGTAGCTTTTGACGTTACGTCTTCCTCCGTTGCATCACCTTCTGCAGGTGTAGAGGTTTCCGTTACCTTAAGCTGTGCAGTTTCCCCAACTGTTAGGTCTAGCTCAGTTGGATTTACAGACAGGGTAACTACAGGTTCTACTATCTCTTTTTCATATATTTTTGCTTCACCAACATTCCCGGCAGCATCCGTAATTACTACTGAGACAGCATTAGTTTCCGCTGTTACTGGGAATGTAAAGCTACCATCTTGATTTAACTCAAAAGCAACTGGCGCTTTTACTTGGCCATTTACCGTCGCAATATAGGAAGCTTTTAATTTATCATTTAAATTGTAATTTAAATCATATAAAGCTAACTCTTCATTGTAGTCGATATATTTATCTGTTACTTGTCCTGTAGCGACACCTTCAGCCACTGAACCCGTAATTTCTGGTTTAGTCGTTTTCACGACAATAGGTCCAACATAACCGGAAACTTGACCTGATGCTGCAAGACCAGTGAAGTCAATTGTATATAGACCATCTGGAATCTTTGTGGCAGGTTCTGATCCCCATGGTTTGTACTGCCCACCAACATTCAGTGTATAAGAGCCTTTTCCTAGCGCTGTACCTGCATGGAGATAACCAATATAGCCGTCTCCGTATTCTCCACCTTCAGGATTCATAATATCCCAAAGCTCGATATAGTTAGTTGTTACATCTCCAGTTAATGTGAATGAAAGGACCGCTGAGTCTTTCACGCCATCTCCGTTAAAGGATAGGTCTGTTTCTGTAATCTTATAATCTTTAATTTCCGTTACTGCCTCACCGCCAAGGTCAGCAGCGAATGGTAATGAGATTTCTGTATCTCCTCCATTAATGTAAATATATCCTAGTATTTCAGAGCCGTTTGGCGCCGTAGCTTGTGAAGCAGTTAATGTAATATTTAAAATTTGCTCACCGTTTAGGTTAAATGTTGGCTGATCTACTGTAACAGTTGCATCACCAAATGTTTTGGTCACATCAACCGATACATTATAATTGCCACCGTTTCCTTTAATGTCTTTTACTAAAACTTGTTTCGTTACAGAAATATCCTGATCCTTAATTGTTTGTGGACCGAAAGTAACTGTACCTTTCAAGTTTTCTGTAACTGCACCCGTTCCATCTAGAATTGCGCTATCAAGTGCATAAGCAAGAATTTCTGGATGAGCTGCAGCATACGCATTGACACGCCCAGCACCTTGAGAAAACACATCGTATTTTGTTTTATCTAATACCTGTGCTGTATTAGACAATGCCACTTTTACATCAAACGCATTCCAATTAGGATTGGCTTGTTTAACTAATGCCACAATACCTGCGATATGAGGAGTTGCCATAGAAGTTCCTGTTTTGCGACCATAAGCTTCCGCATAATCCGCATCTGGGAAATCCTTTTTATACATTGGAATCGTTGACATAATATTTGTACCAGGTGCACTTACATCTGGTTTAATATCAAAGTTTGGAGTAGATGGTCCACGTGAACTAGAAGAGTTTACATCATCTCCTAGTGTCTTTGTGGAAGCAAATTTACTAAAGCTTACTTTGCCTTTTCCGCCTGCTAATGCAGCGCGAATTGCATTGCCATCCGTTTGGGACATATCAAATGTTGGTAGATATTCGAATGCATCACCAAGGAATGTGCCCGAAATGTCCGGTGCATTTGATCCACCTGCAAAGTTATGAATAATAGTTGCGACAGCTCCATTTGCCTTTGCATTTGCAATTTTATCAACGAAGGCGATACTGCCACGCGAAATTAATGCCACTTTACCGTTTACATCAATTCCTTCAAAGTCTTTTACTTCTCCATTTCCAGGAACAGCAACTAGATCAAATTCTCCTTGAAGTTGTGTAGCTACATTTTTCCCGAAAGTAGTCCCCATTAATGGAAGCTGTTTAGTTAAGTTGTAGTTGCCAACTGTAACTTTCACTTCCCCGTTGTACATTGTTTCTGGATTTGTTGTGTTACCAACAGCGATTCCTAGGCGAGCGGTTGCAGGAGTGCCCATTGTTCCTCGATTTGGACCAGAGTTCCCTGTTGCAACTACTCCGATTGTTCCAGCTATCATTGCATTATTTATAGCAAATGAACCAGCATCTGTTTCAGTGTTAGCTCCACCGCCAAGTGAAAGGTTGATAATGTCCATTTTTTCAATGACAGCCGTTTCAATTGCTTTAACAATACCAGATGTAGCACCACTTCCATATGCTCCAAGAACACGGTAAGCATAAAGGTCTACTTTTGGAGCAATCCCTTTAATGCCGTATTCGTTAGCACCGATTGCTGCAATTGTTCCAGCAACATGTGTACCGTGAGAAGTATAGAACGCGCTTCCTTTTTCATTAAATTCAGGTGTCCCAGCTGGACGCTCTGAAGGCGATGTTTCTGATGCATCATTATCTGCCCGAGGCTTCGTATAAGTGGATGAATTTGGAATAAAGTTTTTTCCACCTTTATAAATTCCAGCAAACTCAGGGTGATCTACATCAATACCAGTATCTAACACGGCTACTTTTATTCCTTGTCCTTCAAGTCCTTCCTTCCAAAGCTCTTCGATGCCAAGAAAAGAATTACTTGTATTCATTTGAGCTTCTAATAGGTCTTCTTTAATAAGTTCTGATGATTTCGCCGTATCCTCTTCGGATGCGTGAACAATAACATCAGGTTCGATTAATGTAATGCCTTCTACTGTAAGCAGTTTCGGAAGATCGTTTGCTTTTACAGTTGCCGCAAAACCGTTTAAAACAGTATCAAATGTGTATCCTTGAGTCAGCTGTACCTTTTTAGTAGCTAACTCTTTTTTTACTTGTGCTTGTTGTACTTTTACATTGGAGCGAACTTCTTTTGCTTGAGCCTTAGAGAATTTTTCCCCATTGATTTCGCTTATTCCCTGCTCTAATGCAACAGGCTTTTCAGATAAATGGACAATGACTGGAACCTGTTGATTGCCTGATACATTTTCTAAGCTTTCGTGAAGAGTTGGACCATCTTTAGACAGGCTTAGCTGTTCCGCAATAGCCGCTTTTAGTTGGATAATACTTTCATTTTGACTATCCGGTTTGAATGGTTTCGAATCTTCAGCACTAGCACTCGACAATGGAACCAATAAAGAGAGCACCATAACGAAAACTAGAATACTACTTAAAAACTTCATAAACTTAAAATTTTTCAAATCGCATTTCCTCCCCTACCCTTAATTGTCACACTTTTCAGTTTAGTGTGATATTTCCAATTTATCACAATCTAACTAATTCGAATATCGGAATATTTAAATATTCTGAAATATTGATAATTAGTATCATTTTATGAATGATAGATTGAATCTTTTTTCCTAGTAATGGAATAAAAGGTTATAACTTTCAAATGAGAAATGCTAATACATTTTGCCTGGGTAATCCTACCAAAGTACTGTCGATTGTGTCGTAATTTAGAGAAAAGGAGGGAGACCATTTGAAGGAGCGCTGGAAGGGGAATCTTTATAGAGTGTAATCTTGAAATAAAAAAACTAGCGATTATTTAATCGCTAGTTATTAGTGCAGGATGAAGTGTATCATTGTTTTTGATCTAAGTGATGACTAAAAAATGTTAGCAGGCTTGCACAGACTGCAACGAGTCCACCGACCCATGTTACATTCATTAAATTCCCTTGATGATAGACGATGCCGCCTAATGCAGAACCAAAGGCAATTCCTACGTTACTTGCTACAGGCATTAGTGAAGCGGCTAATCCTTTAGCACTTGGCTGGTAAATTTCAGCGAGATCAATTAAATAAAGCTGAGTAGATGTTGTTAACAGGATAGCCATTAGCGACATTAAGCCTATGTTAGCTAGTCCTAAAATAAATTGATTGGTGGTCCAAAATAAGCATATTAGAACAATTGCCTGCAGGAGAAAAACAAACCGAAGGCGACCGATAGGATTGTGATTGGCAATTTTACCAGCGAGTATATTGCTGAATATCGAAATAAACCCATAGCCAAAAAGAATAAAACTAATGGAATTATGTGGGGCCCCCATCCCCTTCAAAATAGGAACAAGGTACGTAAAGACTGTATATGTTGCACCAAATCCTAGGGCAGGAATGAAAAAAGCCATTAAAATACGCGGCTTGAGTATCAGAGAAAACTGATCCCGTATGGAGCTCCGTACTTGACTGAGTCCATTTGGTAAGGCAAAAAAGGATGCCATAAACGCAACCCCTCCCAGTAGAGTGGTTAACATGAAGGCGGCATTCCATCCATACGAGTTGGAAATGACAATACCAATCGGTACCCCCACGACATTTGCCAGTGTGAAACCGCCGAAAACGAATGATATAGCAAGTCCCCGTTTGTTAATTGGCATGGTTTCGCTTGCAACAATCATGGCTAGAGAAATTAATACGCCCGTTACAATTGCTGTCATAATACGAAGTATCAGTAGCATAATGTAGTTCGTAGAAATAATGCACAAAGCATTAAAGACAATGAAAGATGCTATCAAAAACAGCATCCATTTACGCTTTGGAAAGTGACTTGTTGCGGACATCACCAGTGGTGTAGCAACGGCAAATGTAATGGCAAATGCAGAAACGAGTGTGCCTGCTTTTGCATTCGTCATTTCTAGACTTGAAGAAATATCAGTCAAGATTCCGACAATTACAAATTCGCTTGTCCCCAGCACAAATGTTAATGAAGTAAGTGTTAAAATAAGTAACCAATGTCGCTTGGATAATTGTGTGTGGTGCATAGATACCTCTTTCCTAGATGAATATACATGTGTCACAGAGTAGATAAACAACCTAAACATCATATCATAATATTTTTACAAGAAAAATCACGAGATTATTGGATTTACACTTTCGATAAAGCTACTGATTTTAAAAGCTACATCAAGTATTGTTAAACATTATGCCTGCTACCTCCATTTTCAATGAAGGAGGAATATACTAAATTTGCACGAACCTTTACATAAAGCAATCTTGTTCAATATCTGCCATATTCACTCAAAAATACTACCTTTAAAAGGGAAAAGGAAGGTTCAAGATGATTCAATTCCAAAACAATATTATGACAGTTTTTCAAAGTGCGTTATATATGACTACTTCAGCAATCATTCAAACGAATGAAGCAATCATTATGACAGATCCTAATTGGTTGCCTAACGAAATTCAAGAAATTCAAGATTATATAAACAATATTCAAGGTAACAAGCAACTATATATTATTTATACACATAGCGACTTTGACCATATAATTGGTTCAGGAGCGTTTCCAGAGGCCAAGGTAATTGCCTCTAAACGATTTGCTGACAATTTGAATAAAGCAGAAAGCATTCAAAAAATTCATCAATTTGATCAAAAGTATTATTTACATAGGAGTTATTCCCCAGTATACCCTTCAGTTGATATTGTCATTTCTGAGGATGGTTATACATTAGAGTTGGATTCAATTACGATGACCTTTTATCAAGCCCCTGGTCATACGGATGATGGTTTATTTACAGTGATAGAGCCATATGGGTTTTTTGTTTCCGGCGATTACTTGTCGGATGTTGAATTTCCATTCATCTTCAGCAGCTATAAGGATTATGTAAATACAATTAATAAGGCTGAAAAGATTTTACTCACTCATGCCATCACAACCCATATACCTGGTCACGGATTAACAACACAAAATCTACAAGAAATTCAAAAAAGGATCGATAGCTCAAAGTATTACTTAACAAAGCTTCCGCACGATAAAGGAGAGTTAGAACAATATTTAAGGAGTGAGTATTCATTTTTTGAGGGGATGAAAAGGATTCATAGTGACAATAAGGAGATGATCCAAAAAGAAAATTTAGAAGAGCAATTGAAGTCTTCTAAAATGTAATGAAGTATATGACAAAGCAACCAAAAAGGAGATTGGCTTGCAATAGCCAGTCTCCTTTATTATGAGGGTTACTTTGTTAATTCGTTTCTAGTGAAGGCTGCAAGTAGTTCACGTACTTCATCAGTTGAATGGGCATTGATTAATTGAATGCGTAATTGATTAGCTCCCTTGAAGCCACGCACATATATTTTAAAGAAACGTTGTAATGCTTTAAATGAACGAGTTTCAAATTCCTTGGAATATTGATCATGAAGATCAAGGTGAAGGTATAGCAAGTTCAGGTATTCTTCAGCACTATGCTCTTTTGGATCTTGTTCAAAGGCATATGGATTTGAAAACACGCCTCTCCCAATCATTATCCCATCGATACCATATTGCTCAGCTAATTTTAAACCTGTTACTCGGTCAGGAATATCTCCGTTGATCGTTAGCAAAGTTTCAGGAGCAATGTCATCCCGTAGTTTTTTAATATCCGCAATCAATTCCCAATGTGCGGGGACCTTGCTCATTTCTTCTCGGGTACGTAGATGAATAGAAAGATTAGCGATGTTTTGTTTTAAAATATGAGTGAGCCACTCACGCCACTCTGCTACATCTGTAAAACCAAGTCTTGTTTTTACGCTAACAGGTAAACCACCAGCTTTAGCGGCTTGGATAATCTCTGATGCTAATGCAGGATGAAGTATTAAGCCGGCTCCTTTACCTCGCTCAGCCACATTATCGACGGGGCAACCCATATTAATATCGATACCTTTAAAGCCCAGCTCTTTCATGCCGATACTCATTTGACGGAAATGTTCAGGGGTGTCTCCCCAAATATGGGCAACCATCGGCTGTTCATCTTCTGTGAAAGCTAAGCGGTTACGAACGCTATCCATACCGTCTGGATGACAATAGCTTGTCGTATTGGTGAATTCCGTGAAAAATACGTCGGGACGACCTGCCTCACTAATGACATGACGAAATACAACATCTGTCACATCCTCCATAGGTGCTAAAATGAAAAATGGCCGTGGTAAATCAAGCCAGAAATTATTTTCGTTCATTGATGAATATCCTCTCTTTCCAAAATACTACCTTGCAAAAAGATAACATATTTCCTTTATTTCTTCACAATTAAATGGCCTAGCCTAATACGAGAAACTTCAGAGATGCTCTTCTTTAAATTAGTGAGGATTAAATGTAGGTCTTCACAGCATTTTTATTGTTAATCTAAAGGGGATGTAATTAGTATTTATAAGAAATATTGACATTTATTTTTCAGACCACTAAGCTTAATTGGAAATAGAGCAGGGAGGAGGATTGCCGGTGGAATTTGTGACATTACATTGTCCTAATTGTAATGGGAAAATTGAATTTAAAGAGGGGCAATCATTCAAATGTCCGTATTGTGATACTGAAATAATGTTAAAAGAAAATAAAGTCTACTATGTAGATCAAACGATTAATAACTATTATGGGACAACTGCTCCTCATACTACGATACGACCAAAAACGAATTTAAAAGCACTTCTTCTTATACCGATTGTCTTTCTATGTATATTTTTTGCTTATTTACTTTTAACCAATAATCAAAAAGAAGAAGGAAATTATGGAGTAACATCTGTACGAACAATACCTGAAAGTGAGGTTCTACTACACTTTTTAAAGGATGTTTTTGAAAAGGGGGAAGTAATGCCAAGTAAAGAGGAAATCGCAAGTATTCGTTATTTGGCTGCCTATTTTTCGGAGGAACAATGGCATTTTGATTACAGTCTGGACGATCCGTTTACAAATAAGGAAGCAGAAATTGTGACCTATACTATTCAGGATAAGTTATTAAATACGCAAAAAATTGAACAAAAGGATTTCGAAGCATTTACTGGATTGACTGTATTGAAGCTGATGAATGATTATGAAATATCGCAAAGTGAAAAAGTAAGCTTTCGACATTTGAAAAACTTGAAAAGCTATACAGGAAGCTTTAATGAATCTTTTAGTAAAATTGCGGAATACTTTAGCGATAAATCAATGGTTTCAGAACTCTCTATCCAAATTCGAAATAATAATGAACTTGCCTTATTGTTAGAGTTTCCTAATCTTCAATCCCTAGAAATATCGTATATGACGGAGGAGGTCACAGATTTCCAGCTTCTAAATAAATTGCCGCTAAAATCTCTGTCATTAAAATTCACCAATGATTTAAATTGGCTGTCTAGTTTAACGAATTTAGAATCATTAACAATCGATATTAGTGAGGCGACAGATTTTAGCTCTTTTTATTCACTGAATCAATTACAGAAATTGAAGCTTACATCGGTAAGAAATTTAAAAACACTTGATTTTATACAAAACATGCCTAATCTACAATCACTTGATCTTGAATATATGAACATCGCCAATTTAGAAAAATTAAGAAATAAATCATCTTTAACAAAGCTACGTTTATCTTCTCCGGGTCAATTGGAATTACTTGATATTGTGAACAGTCTAACATCACTAACGGAGTTAACGGTAACTGATTATTATGGCGATACATCACCGATTGTAGCCCCCCATTTAAAGAAGGCTGAAATTACAGGTTCTTTTATACCAAAGCTAGAGGCACCTAGTTTAAAAGATTTGACTGTCTATATAAGTGGAAAGGATTCGACATTAAATGGTGCAGAATTACTTAAATACCCAATGCTAGAACAACTGACGGCGAAAGAGTATGGGGTTTTTACAGAGATTAGCTCTTTAAATGGCTTACCCAATTTGCAAACACTACATTTAGACGAGACATTTTTTGATGAAGAAACGAGTGAACTATTCAATCTAAAACATGTAAAAACATTAAATTGTTCAAAATGTAATTTTCAATTTAATAGTGAACATCCATTAACGAACAACGTGCTGTTGCATTTAACTTTAAATGATGTATCGATGCGAGTAGGTAATGGTGATTGGGTACATGAGGATGATAAGGTGATGCCTTTCTTTGCTGGTTTTTCAGCTCTACGTTCATTTACTTTACAGGATAGTTCATTACAATCGTTGAATTTTATGGAGAGTTGGCAACAAATTGAGGTTCTTCATTTAGAAAACAACGCTATTTCAAACATAGAGCCTTTAGTGAATCTACCCAATTTGAAAAAGCTTTATATTTTAGGAAACCCGGTACAAAATCAATCCGCTCTAGATAAAGGAATTGTGATTTATTAAAGACATGTGCGTGCAATTTAAAATATTTTATAGTTTATTTCATGAAAGCTCGTAGTGGTACACATGTGAGAAGCAATAGAATAGTTTTTATGGGAGGACCGGAAGATGAAGAAGTCAGAAATGATGGATCAGTATTTAGATACTTATAAAGGAAAGGCTAGTAGTACCGATATTTGGCATGTTGTAGATTTAATTTATAAGATTAATTTAGATGAAACTCCTATTGTAAATAAAGAGATGGTAGGAACCTCTGCATTCTCAGGAAGAGAGGTAATAGACTCCTTTCTACAACAATATGCGGGAGATATAACAGGGGCAAGGGTTCGGAGTATTCTAAATGAAATGTTTGGTGTTAATTTAGATGCCATATCCTCATTAGAAGGAGCAAGAATATCTTTATATTCAAAGGGTCAATGGATTGTTCAGCATGAAAAAGATTTATTTGTCGTACATACGGGAGCTGGAGATATAGATGTGAAAGTCTATTCTACAAATTATTTTTTTGAACAAACTGGACTTAAGGAGTTACCAACTAATTTAACACATGAACTAGCAAGTATCGGATATTATTTCGATGATACAATGGATAGCTACTATTTCTCCAATCCCACGGGTGAAGCAGTTTCAGATGCTTTTAAAGGAAAAACAATGGGAGCAATACTCGGAGTCATTCAACAGTCATTCTCGCATTTATAAATCAAAAAGGTCATATAGAGGATGTATTCATCCAACTATATGACTTTTCTTCATTAGTGATAACGTTTATTTTCCAAAAGAGGATAAAAATTTAACTCGATCGCCCATGGGAGGTGTATTATTGTCAGTTAAAACTACTTCCAATACAGCTGGACCATTTAAATTCATTAGGTGATGAAGCATATCATGATGAAGGTCTTGTAGCTCAGTTACTTGGAAGCTTGGTATATCCATCGCTGAAGCCATAGCACTAATATTAATGGGATGCTGCTCAAAGGATGGGTGAGTGCGCTTAAACTGTAAAGCATGTCCATGGTATACCATCCCTAAACGAGCATTATTCATGACAATAAATAATATGGGTAGATTATATTCTTTTGCTGTTAAAATCTCCATCCCATGCATGAAAAAGCAACCATCTCCTGTAATACATGCAACAGGACGTTCAGGTTCGGCTAACTTTGAACCAATGGCAGATCCAATCCCACTTCCCATTGCTCCAAAATGGACATTAATATTAAACGTATCATAATCTACTACTTTCATATGATGAATGACATAGGACATAAATTCACCAATATCAATAGCGTACCTTGTGGAGGAAGGTAAATATTTTTGAATAGTTAACAATACATTTTTCGTGTTATATTCCCCTGTGACTTCTTTATAAATCTCTTTATTTTCTTTAACCTTAAATGGAGTTTTTGCTAGACCGTTAGCTCGTAGTTCTTCAATAAGCAATAGTAAACTCACATTGATATCACCTAGCACAGGTAAGTCAATCTCATATTTTCGGTTGAACACGGATTGATCAAAGTCCATCTGTATCGAAAAACGATTTTTAGTAAGATTTAAGTTGTAGTTATTCGTGGCTGTTTCACCTAAACTTGAACCGACAATTAATAATACTTGCCCATCGCCATCAGCTATTAATTCTGAGGCAGCCTCGTGACCCGCAAAGCCGAAAACACCAACTAGGAGAGGATGATCCTCTGGAATATACCCTTTTGCCTGTGGTGTTGTTATAATTGGCCAATTTAGAATTTCGGCTAACTCTAGTAATTGTTCAACAGAGTTTTTTACGCCTTGCCCTACCAAAATATAGCCACTTCTTCTTGCTAATAGCTCTTCAGCTACATTTTTAATGGTATCTATTTCAGGAACAATGGCTGTTCTTTTTGGTGGAGCTGGTATTTCTACATGTGAAATTGTTTCATGTTGAATATCTATTGGTATAGCAATATGTACAGGACCTGGCACGCCAGATAGGGCAATTTCTGTGGCTCTTACTATTTCTTTGAGTAAATCCTTCGATTCTTTAACCGTTACGCTATATTTAGTAACTGGACGAAAGATTGGTTCAGCATCTAACTCTTGAGAGGCATTTAAACCGTTCGTGTTAACAGGAACAGCACCGGTTAAAAATAAAACCGGTAAATGCTCCCGCATAGCATTTGCGGCACCTGTTACTAGATTTGTTCCTCCAGGGCCACTACAACCAATACAAACACTCAAATGATTGGAGTATTTTGCATAAGCTGCAGCCATATAGGATGCTGCTCCTTCATGTTTTGTGACAATAGGTGTTAATTCACTCATATCATTGAGTTCATCAAAAAATGCATTGACTGAGCCTGCTGGAATACCAAAAATATACTGCACACCACTATTTTTTAAATACTCTAAGACTGTGCGAGCTGCTTTCATCATCATTTCCCCTTTGCATAATAATGTAATAGGCTAACAGAAATATTTTTTCATAATTTCTCCAGCTTTCATAGGCTTACTGAAAAAATATCCTTGCATTAAATGACAATTTTGTACCAATAAATAGTCCGCTTGTTCTTTTGTTTCGACTCCTTCAGCAATAACCTCCAGTTTCAAATTTTGAGCTAGGGTAATGATTGTATTTGTAATAGCTGCTGCATCATCCGTTAACATTTCTTGTACAAAGGATTTATCAATTTTTAATGTGGAAATTGGTAAATTTTTTAAATATCCTAAAGATGAATAACCTGTACCGAAATCATCAATAGCTAAATTAACCCCAAGTCCCTTCAATTGTTTCATCGTTTTTAAGGTTACCTCTGTATTTTTTACAATTAGATTTTCTGTGAGCTCTAGCTGTAAATATTCAGGAGACAGATCGGCTTCATGTAAAACATTTTCAATAATAGAAAATAAATTATTCTGTTCGAACTGATGGACAGATAAATTCACAGACATACTGATTAAAGGAAATCCTTGATTATGCCATTCTTTTAATTGCTTGCATGCTTCCTTAAGAACCCATTCACCTATCGGGACGATTAATCCTGTTTCTTCAGCAAGTGGAATAAACTTATCGGGGGTAATCATGCCATGTTCTCGATGATTCCACCTTAATAAAGCTTCTACACCCTTAATTTTATTTGTTTTATAATTTATTTGAGGCTGATAGAAGATCATCAATTCATCACGCTCTAAAGCCTTATATAAATCATTCTCAAGTTTGATACTCTCAAAAGTCCTTGTATCCATTCCTTCACTAAAGAAATGGTAGCTAGTACCTGGCGTTTCTTTTGATTTGTACATAGCTGTGTCTGCATTTTTGATTAACGTGTCTGTAGTATCGCCGTTTTCAGGAAATAAACTTATACCAATACTTGTTTTAATATATATTTCATTGTCAATCAAATTAAATGGTTGAGAGAAAGAAGCATTGATACAATTTATAACTTTTAAAATGTCATTCTCACACTTAATATTAGGTAAATAGATTGTAAACTCATCCCCACCTTGCCTTGATACAGTTGCATCTTCTGGGACGCAGGCACTTAAACGTTTGGCAACACTTTGAAGCAATAAATCCCCATAACTATGACCTAACGAATCATTTACTAACTTGAAACGATCTAAATCCAAGTAGAGCACAGCTAATTTTTCACCATTTACTTTTGCATACTTCAGTCCCTGCGTTAGTCTGTCTAATAAAAGAACCCTATTGGGCAAATCCGTTAAACTATCGAAATAGGCATGGTATTTAATTTTTTCTTCTAATTGCTTTCTTTGCGTTATATCTTTAAATGTAATCACTTCGCCTACGACCTTATCGCCTTCTTTTATAAAAGAAGTGACGTATTCGACGGGGAAGTAGGTATGATCTTTTCTAAAAAACACTTCGTAGCTGTTAAAATTTGTATTTAAAAAGGGTGAAACAGGAATGTTGACCTCTGCCTCACAACCACTCATAATAATTTCAACTGATTTTCCAATCAAATCTCTATCTGTTTCATACCCCAGCATGAGCGCACCGGCTGGATTGCAAAACGTAATGTTTCGGTCAAGATCTAATCCGAAAATGCCCTCACCTGCCGAGTTGAGAATTAACTCTTTTTCACGGCTAAGTTGCTGTAACTCAGCGACAACACGTTCAAGCTCTTTATTTTTGTCTCTTACTTCCGATGTTCTCTCCTCGATTATAATCTCTTGTTTTTCCATATATAACTGATTAGATAATGCAGACGCAGTAGTATCAACAATGGACTGAGCTAATTGTAATTGAGTCTCTGAATAGAAAAATGGTTTATTTTCAAGATTAACAATGGAAATTTGTCCTAAAATTTCACCCATTGAAATCAAAGGAAACATCACTAAACCATTTATGCCGAAATTACGACAAACCTCATGATTTGGCCTGTCATCTTCAAATACATTTGGAATAAGAATGGCTTTTTTCGTTTCAAAAACCTCCTGCATGACAGAATCATTGCTCTCATCAATTTGTATTTTGTTATGTGTTTTAAGCCAATTCTCTTCGGTCCAATCGCTATCCTTACTCAACTTAGCCGGTTTAATACTTTTTTCTGCTAAAGGATCTAATAAGTGAACACCTATATTTTTATTATCTAAAACCTTTTCTAAGTAGAAAAAGCATTTATCAAGGCTCTCCTGTAGTGAAGAGCACATGGATAAATCACGTGTAACATCGAGCAGTAACTGCTTTTCATTTATAAGATGCTCTTTATAAGTTAAGTTGTTTGCGTTTTGAATCGCAACCGCAGCCATATTTACATAGGCTTCAACCGTTTGAATTTCTTCCTCAGTTAAATTCATTGGAATTCCATAATCAAATAAAAAAACAAGGCCAAATAACTCTTGTTCAAAGGAAATAGGAAGTGCTAATAAAGATTTAATATGAAATCCTTCAACGGCTCTAGGGTCAGGGCGATTATCTCTTGAAGTATCAGGAATATAGATTGTTTTCTTTGTTTCAATCACTTCCTTTGCCAGCAAATCTATTTCGGTTTCAATGACATGCATATTTAATGTCCAGCCGTTAATCACCTCTGGTTTTCCTACATATCCTCTGAATGTTCCATCTTCTTGTGGCAAATAAATTCCCACTGAATCACAGTTGACGATTTCTTCAGATATTGCGATTGTTACCTGCTCCAATACTTCACGTAAATCCAACTTCATGTTTATCATTTTCGTTATATTGGCCAGTCGAGAATATCTCGTTTGTTCTATAGACATGTAAATGAACCCCCAATTTTTTGTCATTGTCCTGTAGAAAAAATGTTAAATTTTTGCTTTATTCGTATCGAATGTCTTATTATTGTATTTTACAGTAGTAATAAACAGGTAGGTAAAAAAATGTATAAATTAGTTAAAATTCCTTAAGAGTATGTTGCGATTTTAGCCATTACTCTTTTTATGTAGGACTAGAATCCTTTGATTAAAATTAAACACATTCTACAGTGACGATAATGATCTATTAGGTTTTTACTAGGAATGAAAAGTAAATGTTCCATCCAAAAAAATGCAAACAGCTTGTACATGTAAATTGTGAATTGTCAGGGGAAAATAAAGGGCCAGTTTCTAAAACGGTCGTCATAACTTAATGAAGAATAGTAACATATTATTATTACTATTTGTTTTCATCTATCAGAATGAATCCTCCTCAGAGTATTTTTCCAAACATGGGAATTAATACAACATTAGAGTGCTTCCTAATTTTATTCTACAGACCATTAAAAATTCCTCTATACAAATGAGCATTCATCTCTTTGTTGATTTAATATTCTGATTATTAGAATGCTATATTATTCAAAACGTATTTTAATTAACGGGTGTGAGTTTGTAACAAGAGATCGTCCTGACATGATGTGTGATTGATTGTGGTTAACCATGGGATAGTTTTATAATGAATTGATGGTAAATAAGAGGAGTTGAAAAGATGTATACACGTAATAAAGGTATTTATGTAGTGTTATCATTACTAGCAATTATGTTTGTATTGACGGGCTGTGGTACAGCAAAGGACAGTAAGAAAACAGAAACGGTGGATTACGCATCAAAGGTGAAAGAAAATCCGATTGTCACTATTACGATGAGCAATGATGAAAAAATTGTTATTGAATTAGAGCCTACAGTAGCACCAAATACTGTAGCTAACTTTATTTCATTAGTGGAAGAAGGATTTTATGATGGTCTTATATTCCATCGCGTTATTCCTGATTTTATGATTCAAGGTGGAGACCCTTCAGGTAATGGTACAGGTGGACCTGACTATTCAATTGATGGCGAGTTTTCCTCAAATGGTTGGGACAATAGCCTGAAACACGAACGTGGTGTTATTTCAATGGCTCGCTCGCAAGATCCAAACTCTGCAGGATCACAATTTTTTATTATGGTAAAAGAGACAACAGATCTAGATGGTAAATATGCTGCTTTTGGGAAAGTAATTGAAGGAATGGAAACTGTGGATGCCATTGTTGCTGCTGAGCGAGATGCTACAGATAAACCATTAGAAGATCAGCAAATGAAAAAAGTAGAAGTAGATACGAAGGGCTTTAATTACCCAGCACCTAAAGTAAATAAGTAATTCCTTTCATAAAAGTTAAAAAGGCTAAATCAATTAGGATTAAAGAGTATGTCGATTAACTCGCACATACTCTTTTTTATCTTTCAACTACCTTTGGCATTGAAATAATCCATAAAAAATCGCTTTCTATAAGTATTTGAATATCCTGACCAAGGTTAATGAGTTGCTCGGCTTTACGTTGTTTAGTACTGATGCCACGACGTTTGTCTCCAAGGATAATAAAATCGGTTTGCTGTGTAACGGTGCCTTGTAAAAATCCACCACAAGCCTTTACGTGTTTAGCTGCTTCTGAACGAGTCATCTTGGAAAGAGCACCTGTAAACACAATTTGCTTATGATAAAAGGGGTGGGAAGGGCTTTCGATTGGATCTGAAAAGATGATATCTAGGCTATCCTTATTAGTCATATTGCCCTCCTGACTTCTTAAATTTTTGGGTGGTAGCTGTGATAAATACATCCACAAAAGAGCTCATGGGAATTTTTGTTATACCTTCTACTAGTTTAGTAATCGTTGCTACAAATGATATCCATCATCTTCATTATCGAGTTTTTTGAAATTGACCCTGTTTTAGGATCTCCTTATATTCACCCGGAAATGGATATCATTCATGGCATATTTACTTTTTCCAGCATGTTGGTTAGTACTTTTATTAGTACTGACCCATTGGAAGGAAACAGCTAGGTCCTATCGACCACCATTAATTGCGTTAATGTGTGGGCAGTTGATTCCCATTATAACAGCATTTGTTTATTTTCTGGACTTCCCCCTTTTGGTCTATTTATTCCTCATGCTTATTTAGAGGAATGCCGGTTGCTAAGGATGCTATATTTCATAGTATCAATGATGGCGTTATCGTATTAGATGAAAGCTATAGATTAATACAATTTGATCCAGCCTGTAATAAGATAATCCCACCATTAACAAGATTTATGTTCGGTATGCGCTTTGCGAAGGTAAAAACTTGAGGTAACAGGGCAGCGATTCCCGTTACATGGGAGAGCGTGGTGAAGAGGTAGGAGTTTGTGCTGGTTCTTACTAAAAAATGTTAGAAAAACAGGCTCGCTGTGTGTTTTTTCAACAATGTAATCAAGCGTATGGTGAGGCGAAAGGGACGTCATCCCCATTTACAGTGGTGCTAGTGGATATGAATCATCAAAGTATGGAGCTACAACCGCTTAAGACTACGATTAGCTTTGGGGTTGCTGAAGGTACAAATGGGGAAGAGACATTATATCAACTCTTAAACAAAGCAAATAAAGCACAGTACTCAGCAAAACAAGCAGAACGTAATCGAGTACATGTGTATAGAGATAATGAAAAAGCTAAAATATACAATCATGATACGATGATGTATATTTTAGCTTTTTATTTACCAATCTGTGTGGAACACACCTGCTAAATCAGTTCGCTCATATGTATGAGCACCAAAATAATCGCGCTGTGCCTGTAACAGGTTAGCATTAGATGAACGAGTCCGATAACTATCATAATATGTGAGCGAGGCACTTAAGCATGGGAATGCATTCCCTGCCTGTATACCCTCACATACAATTTTTCTCAATCCACTTTGATAGTCCTTTGTTTTTTCTGCAAAGTAAGGAGCTATTAATAGGTTGGCGAGTGTAGGTTGTTTGTGATAAGCATCGCTTATCACATTTAAAAACTCTGCACGTATAATGCACCCACTACGGAAAATGAGCGCAATATCCTTTAATGGTAAGTTCCAATTATAGAGCTCGGAGGTCATTTTATATTGTGTAAACCCTTGTGCATAGGCACAGATTTTCCCCATATAGAGGGCTTGTCTGACATATTCTACCCACACATCTTTATCTAGATTTGGCTGTGTACTGCTTGGACCTGCTAATACTGCTTCTGCATGAACTCGTTCTTCTTTTAATGATGAAATATAGCGAGCGAATAAAGCCTCTGTAATTATCGATGTTGGAATACCATTATCGATGGATTGCATACTCGTCCATTTGCCAGTTCCTTTTTGACCAGCTTTATCAAGAATCATATCGATTAGAGGTAAGCCTGTGACATCATCTTTTTTTCGTAAAATTTCAGCTGTAATTTCAATTAAATAGCTTTTTAATTCCCCTTGATTCCATGTTTCAAAGATTTCAGCAATTTCCTCAACAGATAATCCTACATTTTTTCTTAAAAAAGTATAGGCCTCTGCAATAAGCTGCATATCAGCGTACTCGATTCCATTGTGGACCATTTTGACAAAATGACCTGCACCTTTAGGCCCCATATACGTACAGCATGAATTGCCTTTAAATTGCGCTGCAATCTTCGTAAGAATAGGAGCCACCTTTTCGTAGACCTCTCGATTGCCACCAGGCATGATAGAAGGACCTGTCAATGCTCCAACCTCACCACCTGAAATGCCAATGCCTAAATAGCCAATACCTCGAGCCATCAGTTCATCATGTCTACGCTCTGTATCTTGATAGTGAGAGTTACCACCGTCCATAATGATATCGCCTGTTTCAAGGAAAGGCACTAAGGAAGCAATGACTGAATCAATGGCTTTACCAGCAGTCACCATTAAAAAGATCTTTCTTGGTTTTTCTAAAGAAAGCACAAAATCTTCTATTTCATAGTAAGGAGTAAGCGCTTGTCCTTCGACCTTTTGTAAAAGTTTGTCTGTTAGATCACGTGTATAGTTATAAACTGCTACTTGCTCGCCCTTATTAGCCATGTTTAAGGCGATATTACTGCCCATAACACCTAAACCAATAACGCCTATTGTATTTAACATTTATGCTCGCTCCTTCTTTTCCATTTTTTAAACAAATAAACTTAGTAATAAAATAAATCCTAGACCAGCTACAGATACAATTGTTTCTAGCAACGTCCATGTGGCAAACGTTTCTTTCATACTTAACCCGAAGTATTCCTTAAACATCCAAAATCCAGCATCATTAACATGGGAAGCAATTAAGCTTCCCGCACCTGTCGCAAGAACCACCAATGCAAGGTTCACATCATGTTGGCCTAACATAGGGATTACTAGCCCAGCTGTTGTTAAAGCGGCAACCGTAGCTGACCCCAATGAAATGCGTAAAATAGCAGCAATAATCCATGCTAATAGTATGGGTGATAAGGTAGTTCCATGGAATAGTTCAGCTACATAATCACCAACGCCACCATCGATTAATACTTGTTTGAAGGCACCACCACCGCCAATAATCAGCAGCATCATGCCAATATGCGAGATTGCTGTTGTACATGATTCCATTACTTGCTTAATTGGAATTTTTCTTGCTATACCCATCGTATAAACAGCTACTAATAAGGAAATTAACATGGCAGTACCAGCCTCTCCAATGAAGCGGATTCCTGCTAATAAGCTGTTATCTTCGAAGCCTATTGTTTTTTGTAGCAGCGTAATTATAGTAGCGATGGACATTAAAATAACGGGTAACAATGCAGTGAAGACACTTATACCAAAGCTAGGAGTATCCTCCAGCTCAAAAGTCTTTTGCTCTCCTAAAGAGGCAATATTCCCAGTTTTATTGAATGATTCAGGCACTAATTTTTTAGCTACCTTTGTAAATAATGGCCCAGCTAAAATAACAGTTGGAACGGCGATAATAAAACCATAAAGTAATACTTCCCCGATGTTTGCCCCATATTCACCTGCAATCACCGTAGGACCTGGATGTGGGGGCAAAAATCCATGTGTGACCGATAAAGCAGCTGTCATCGGAATACCTAGATACAAGATAGAAACCTTCAATTGTCTCGAAATCGCGAAAACAATAGGTATTAATAGGACTAGCCCTACCTCAAAGAAAAGAGCAACTCCGATAATAAAGGATGCCGCAACAACCGCCCACTGAATATTTTTTTCTCCAAATTTGTTCACAAGGGTCATAGCAATGCGCTGTGCGCCCCCTGAATCAGCTATTAACTTACCTAGCATTGCGCCAAGTCCAAATATTAATGCCAAGTGACCTAGTGTACCGCCTAATCCGGTTTCAATCGTTTTCACAATACTATCTACAGGTATTCCAAGAACTAAGGCGACACCAAATGAAACAATGATTAAAGAGATAAACGTATTTAATTTAAAGATCATTATTAAAATTAACAGCGCAATAATACCAATACCTACAATAACTAAAGGCATATATTTTCCTCCTTTTTAGTCAGGCTTTATTAAGCTCCTTTGGTATTGAGAAATAGACGCATAATCGTCTGCTAATACCCTTGATAAACGTATGAAAATAGGAAGTAGCTGTCTATATTCTTTTGCTGCCTCTTCTAAAGGTGTATGTTTATAAGTGTCACCAATCATATCAGCTACCACTTCAAAGGAATCAATTTTGCCAATTGCATATAAGCCTAAAATACATGCACCAAGGCAGGAACTTTCATAGCTTTCAGGTACTACTACCTCTGATTCAAAAATATCAGCCATCATTTGTCGCCAAATCTCTGATCGTGAAAAACCACCTGTTGCTTGAATGCGTGTAACGGGGCTTTCCATACATTCAAGTAATGCTAAGTACACGGTATATAAATTGTAGATAACCCCTTCAAGAGCAGCACGTATCATATGCTCCTTTTTATGTGACATGGTTAAACCAAAAAATGAACCACGTACATCTGGATTCCATAGAGGAGCGCGCTCACCTGATAAGTAGGGATGGAACAGTAGTCCATCAGCACCGGGTCTTACACGTTCAGCAATTTTCGTTAACACGTCGTACGGATCAATGCCTAATCTTTTAGCCGTTTCAATCTCAGAAGAGGCAAACTCATCACGAATCCAACGAAGAACCATGCCACCGTTGTTTACGGGGCCCCCAATAACCCAATGGTTTTCTGTTAAGGCATAACAAAAAATTCTTCCTTTGACATCCGTTTTGGGTTTACTAATAATCGTACGAATGGCACCACTTGTCCCAATTGTAACGGCAATTTCGCCTTCTCTAATGGCGTTAACTCCTAAATTTGAAAGTACACCATCACTTGCACCAATTACAAAAGGTGTTTGTGGCTCAATGCCAATGTGCTCAGCTAAAATTGGATTACAGTTAGTGAAATATTTAGTTGTTGGTACGAGCGTTGATAATTGTGCACTTGTAATTCCAGCTACTGATAAAGCTTCTTCATCCCAATCTAAAGTGTGAAGATTCATCATTCCCATAGAGGAGGCTAATGAATAATCTACGACATATTCGTTGAAGAACTTTTTAAAAATATATTCTTTAATGCCAATATATTTTTTTGTTTTACTAGCTAGTTCAGGGTGTTCCTTTACAAGCCATGTAATTTTACTTAGTGGGGACATTGGATGGATAGGGGTCCCCGTTCTTTTATAAATTTCATGTCCATTCCATTCATTCTTAATTTTATGTGCCCACGCCTCACTACGATTATCCGCCCAAGTAATGACAGGAGTTAACGGTTGGTCATTTTCGTCTATAGCGATTACACTATGCATGGCACTACTAAAGGATACAAATAATAATGGTTTGCCCGAATGGACCTTCATAATATTTGACATTGCTTGTAGTACAGCCTGATAAATCTCTTCTGGATTTTGCTCCGCTGTAGAAATATCAGGTGTATATAGTGGATACCCGATATTTTCTTGTTGAATTACTTCACCTTGCTCGCTGAATAATACAGCTTTTGTGCTAGTAGTCCCTATATCCACACCTAACATATAGTTAGTCATCGTGTGACTCAACCCCTTTTGATAGCATTTGCTGTGACCTCCATAGGTCTTCCACAGTCCCTTGAACATCGTCAAAATTGTCATGTAAAGACTTAATCATGAGCTTTCGATCTTTAGCTCGGATAGCATCTATATATAGCTCATGATTTTTCACAATACGAGTGAAATCATCGTATTTTTCAATAAAGCGCATGCGCATGGATAATAGTATTAACCCTTCCATTACTGGTTTCAAATTATTCCAGATCATCGCGATATAGGAATGTCCAATGGAGCGAATAATAGCTTCATGGAACATAACATCTTGATAAGAAAATTCATCTGCATCATTATATTTGATGGCAACCTTCATCATTTCTAATGTTTTGCTAAGTTCCAGTGTTAGGTTAGTTGTATCCATCTTGATAAGACGTTCAAACACAAATGTCTCAATCAGCAAACGAACATCATATATTTCTTCTATTTCCTTCTCCGACAAACCAATGACAACAGCGCCCATTTTCTCAAGTCTGATGATGTTTTCAGATGCCAATGTCCTTAAGGCTTCACGAATGGGTGAACGACTTACTTCAAAATCGGCTGCTAATTTGTTTTCTGAAAGAATGGTACCGCTTTCAATTAATCCTGAAATAATACGCATTCTAAGCTCATAAGCTACACGGTCGCCAGTTGATGCCTTAGAAAGCCATTTTTGAGGATATAAATAATCCTTAGATTCGCTCATACTATCACCTTTTTTATCATAAGTATACTTGTATACAAGTATTATAATCAGAAAGAAAATAAGATTGCAAGCAACATAAAAGGAATAACAATGAGACATCGAGGAAAGAGCTTCTACAATAATACTTTGTATTTATGGCACATGCTTTCTTTTAACATGGACAAACTTTACAGTGAGAAGTTCTTAAAACACATATATGTTTTAAAGCTTTTCAAATAATTAGTGGAGGATGGTTATGTCAAATATGAATACAAATCGTAAAAATGCAAAAGTAAAAGAAACGAGAAGTGCAAGCATAACAAACCAACCTCGACAAATGCTCCAGGAAGAGTTTGGTTCGGAATTTGAACTTGATACATCTTCAGCTCAGGTTAATAATTTTGCTGAAACTAAAGGGAAAACAGGTATCAAACAACCAGTCAGTGAGCGTACTGCATGGCACTAGTTTATATTTGACAACTATTCAACACAATGAGAAGAACTAGGGTAGGTTCCTTAGTTCTTCACTTATAGCCTGGGAAATATTGTGTTTTTTAATATACTTTCCATACATATTTTCTAAACATTTCATAATACTACAGTTGAGCAATGAAAACTTTTTTAGGAAGGGAAGAGAATAGATTGGCAAAACACTCAGACACAAGTTGGAAACAAGATCATCCAAGTACATTATTTAGTAACTCGGTGCAAAAGGCAGATCGTATGTTAAAGCATGCAAAATCACATCCTGAGGAAATGGCTATCGAGCATGCATTTGACCAAATCAAACATGCAGAAAATGCGCGTCTTAATGCAGAGCAATATGGTGAACATTTGGATATAGTGCAGCAAAATAAAGATTATCTAGAGCAGATCAAGCAGCAGCTACATGAAATGAAAGAAAATATGTCGGGTCAGTAACAACCAAAAACGGCTTAAGTCCAAGTGAATGGACTTAGGCCGTCAAACTTTTTCTTAACACCAAACGACAATCTCGTATGGAGTAGTTTGGGCAGGTATACTTCTAGTAGTAGGACCATAAATAACAATTAGGTTTCGATTAGCAGGACTTTTTGTAAACGGTTGCCCATTTTTAAGTGATATAACGCTTGAAGGAGTAAGGTTTAATTGTAATTGCCCATCGCTGCTCACCAATTGTTGATTAAAAAAATCTACCTTTACATGTTGAAGGTTACTTTCTTTTACTACAATTAATGCACGATATTGCGGTGGATAAATCATAGGTACAGGTGCATCCCCATCATAATATCCAGTGATCCATTCACCTGCTGTAACAACTTCTTGATTCACAAAATAAGTAGAAGGAGAAATGACAAAGTTGACGACTCCGCCTACACCATCTTCGACACTCATCATTTTATAACAACCATCTCTGTCCCCATTTTGCCCCACTGGAAAATCACTAATTTGTGTGATGATACCACGAAACGATTTAAAATTTACCATAGCCATTCTCTTCTAAAATCATTCTTGTTCCTTTATTTAATTTATGTAGCATTGTAGGTTGAGGTGACAGACTCATAAATAGGTATTACTATTTTGCATGATCCTCATCTATACTTAACATGTTTACTATAAAGTTAGAGGAGTGGAATCTATTGAAGTGGATTTCTAAAAATAAGAAGGCCTTTTTATTAGTAGTAGTGGTTGTCATTATCATTGCGGGTATATTCGATATCAAATATGAGGGATTATTCTATCAACTATTGCCACCATCTATGCAAAGTTTTTTATCTGATTTATTTTAATAGCTAAAGACCATATCAAAATCCTTCCAGAAGTTCACTCTCGAAGGATTTTTCGTTTTCCTTCTTTATTCTACCCACTATTTGAAGGAGGTCTAAGCAATTATTAAAAATCCTAGGTTATCTGTTTTTGTTAATGGAATACGACAAACAAATGCATAATAAAGATGGGAAGTGGATGTTCTTGAAAAATTGGAGAAAAGCACTAGAACTTTTTTTAAACGATTGGCAGAGCAGAGATGAAGTTGTAGGTGCGTTAGTTTGTGGGAGTTATGTTACAGGAAATCCTTCCGAACGGTCTGATATAGATGTGCATATTATTTTATCGAATGATGTGACATGGCGAGAAAGGGGTAATCAAATAATTGATGGCTTTCTGATCGAATACTTTGCTAATCCACCAGGTCAAATTCGGCGCTATTTCCAAGATGATTTTAAAAAACATAGGACAATGTCGATGGTACAATTTCAAACAGGGCAAATTTTATTTGATTATACTGGAATAATAAATGAATTGAAATTAGAGGCAGATGCATGGCTAGAGAAAAATTATGAAGCAATTGATAAAACAGTTCAAGAAATACAAAAATATGGATTATGGGATGCTTTGGATAATGTAAAAGATTGTTACGAGCAAGAGAAAGGAGACTTTATCTTTGTTTATCATAATGCATTAGCTTTTTTGTTTATGGAGTATAGTCAGTTTTTACAAATCGATACAATTCCTATTCATCAAATTCATTCCTATCTTGTAGATCCTATCTATCTGCAAAAGTATATGAAGTCAGCCTTTCCTGATGAGCGCTTTAAACAAATGTTTCTGCATGCCCTGAAAGAGAACAATGCTGAACAGATGTTGAAATCATTGGAGGCATTGGTTAGTTATGTGTTACAACAAATGGGTGGTTTTTGTATAGATGGCTGGCATGTAAAAAGCCCAATAGAAGGTTAATCTGCCTCATTCTGATATGAGACGCGTGTCAGTTTTTATGTTACTATATAAATATAATAATAAAATAGAATATATTTTTTATGAAAATGTCAACCATTTTTAGGCCCGTTATTCCATAAAACTTAAAATATCCTAGTTTTGTGTCTAATAAAAAGTGAGTTTTTTGCTTGAATTATGATGATAAAGGCTCGAAAAAAGCTGATAACTCTCATATAAATAGTTGATATTTTATTCTTGAACTAATTGTGATAAACTGCAATAAGGTAATAATTGATACAGAAATGGTGTGCTCCGAGGGTTGCTCCATGGCTTACAGTACTTCTAAAGCAGGAGTGCTTACATCCTTTCTGCAAATCTTAACATATAAGGAAGGTAAAAATGAGTAACAGACAAATAAAATCAGATGTTATCTTAATTGGTGCCGGAATCATGAGTGCAACTTTGGGAACAATCCTCAAAGAATTAGCACCAGATTGGAAAATTACAGTGTTTGAGAAGCTTGAGAAAGCAGGCGAAGAAAGTTCTCACGAATTGAACAATGCGGGAACTGGACATGCTGCACTATGTGAGCTGAACTACACTTCAGAGAAAAAAGACGGATCAATCGATATCAAAAAAGCGATTAATGTTAATGAACAGTTCCAGGTTTCAAGACAATTTTGGTCGTATCTTGTAAACAATAAGCTGATCAATAATCCACAAGACTTCATTATGCCTTTACCACATATGAGCTTAGTGCAAGGGAAAGAAAATGTTGAGTTTCTAAAAAAACGTCATGAGACAATGATTCAAAATCCTTTATTTGAAGGAATGGAATTTTCAAATGACCCTGAAACACTAAAAAAATGGATTCCACTTATTATGGAAAATCGTCCAGCTGGTGAAGACATTGCTGCAACAAAAATTGACACTGGTACAGATGTTAACTTTGGTGCTTTAACACGCATGTTAATTGACCACTTAAAAGCAAAAGACGTGGATGTTAACTACAATCATAGTGTTGAAAGTTTAAAACAAGCTAGTGATGGTTCATGGGAAGTACGAGTGCATGATTTAGACGGCTGTAAAATGGAATATCATTCAGCAAAATTTGTCTTCCTTGGAGCTGGTGGAGGTAGCCTAGAATTACTACAAAAATCAGGTATTCCTGAAGGGAAACATATTGGTGGATTCCCGATTAGTGGATTATTCTTAGCATGTAATAACCCAGAAGTGGCTGAACAGCACCATGCAAAAGTGTACGGAAAAGCAAAAGTGGGTGCCCCACCAATGTCAGTTCCGCATCTTGATACACGTTATATTGATAATAAGAAGTCGTTACTATTTGGACCTTTTGCAGGTTTCTCACCGAAATTCTTAAAAACAGGTTCAAATATGGATTTATTTGCCTCTGTAAAACCGCATAATATCACAACTTTATTAGCGGCAGGCGTTAAAGAAATGGGATTAACAAAATATCTAATCCAACAGCTTATGCTTTCAAAAGAGCAACGTATGGAAGAATTACGTGAATTCATTCCAAATGCGAAGAGTGATGATTGGGATATTATCGTAGCTGGTCAACGTGTACAAGTTATTAAAGATACAGAAGCAGGCGGTAAAGGAACGCTTCAATTTGGTACAGAGGTTGTAAGTGCAGCCGATGGATCAATTGCTGCTTTACTAGGAGCTTCACCAGGTGCTTCTACAGCTGTACATGTAATGCTAGAAGTTATTAATAAATGTTTCCCTCAACATATTAAAGAGTGGGAAGCAAAGATTAAAGAAATGATTCCTTCTTACGGATTATCATTAGCAGAAAACCCAGAGCTTCTAAAAGAAATTAATGCAACAACAGATGAAGCACTTCGTTTGAAGTAAAGATCAATTATATAGATGTTTAAAGAGCTCTTAATCCTTAGCGATTAGGAGCTTTTTTGTGGTCATCTTTTCCTGGGAAATTTTTGATAAATAGTTTCCCTTTTTAATATAAATCTTTTTCCACGCTCATTGAATGGCATTAAACTGTAAGCATTATGCCCCGTTGTTTAATAGGGTGTTATTTTCTATACTTTTTTATAAACGTAGGAAGGGAGCTAAGTGGGATGATTAAATTAAAAGATATCGGAACATTTCCGGCAATGCCGGAAATTGCGATGCATATCTATTCTAGTAATATAGCTGCATTACAGGCTGCAAAAGTCAATGGCTGGGATATTGAAGAAGAGATTATTTTAAGTAAACACATATCGTTAAGTCCTTTAGATCTAGCACTGATTGCTGAAAAGTTGGATGTTGTAAAGCTATTAATCGACTATCATGTTAATTTGAATGTTGATCAAAATCCTTCTTTCTTAAGAGCTGTTCGATATTGTAAAGAAAATATAATTCGCTATATTGTTGCACATGGGGCAAAATTGAATGGACATAATCGTGTGGGTTCTGGTGCCTACTCGCAAGCCTACTATGGCAATAAGAAAAATATCCCACTTATTCATGAACTCGGGCTTGATATAAAGCAGCATGGTGGGGCAGTATTACGTCAGGCAGTATCAAATTATGACAAAAATATGGTTACCTATTTACTTGATCAGGGAGTCGATATTAATGATCAAAAGCCCGATATGGTTTATCCGTATGAGCCGACACCATTAACGGTTGCAACACGTATGGGTCATCTAGCAATGGTGAAGTATTTGGTCGAGCGGGGGGCAGATATATCATTGAAGGAGAAAGATGGAGAAAGAGCGTACACCATTGCAGTAAGTGTAAAAAATTTAGAATTAGCTCAATATTTGAAAGAGCTAGAGCCTGCTGAGTTTCATCAGGTAGAAAATAAAAAAGATGCATTAAAAAAATATAAATTACCGAAGGAGCTACTTCATTTTCTGACAGGCAATCAATTACATCTTAAGCTTGCAGTCAATAATTATGATATTCAGTACATCGATTTTTTCAAACTAACGGATACAATTGAGATGAAGATTGGCCGTCAAAAAATGCTACGTCTTTCAGCCGCTATCGATCAGTACTCTGATTTGCAATTGGTTTGGAACCCAAAGGGAAAGGTAGGGTGTTACGATTTGGAGCATGAGGTATATGCAGATTTAAGTAGCTTTACAGAATTCCTTGCTAGGCCAGAAATGTACCTGATTCAATTTCTTGAAGGAGAATTCTCATAATATAGCAAAATTTACTTCATGCGTTCGCTCTTCCAGATAGGTAGTAAAGACATGCAAAATAAGCTAGTAGAAGAGCGTTGAAGTTCTGTTCCTTTAACGCTCTTTCGTATTAACTTTTAATCTTTGAGAAGCAAAAAGTTATAGGAAGTTTTACATATTTTGCACAAAAGAACAGCAGTATAGCTACTAGCAAGGATAGAGGAATGCTGATTATAACAGGTAATTCTACGCCATACCAGATGCTCATCTTAATTTGATGAAATCCAAATGTTCTTAAAAAGCCAGCTAGTATGGAAAGAATGCCACTTAACAATAGGCCAGCGTATAATACCGATAATACAACCAGTGCTAATGAACAAAAAAAAGCTTGTAGCCATTTTAGAAATATCACTCTTTTTCCCTCCGTATAATGTGTTGCACCTTTGCGTTAGAAGCAACAGAGTAGTCATCTGAATAGTATAGAGTTTCAATATGGCAATGTTCCCCTACAATAACAACTTCACCTTCCACAATTTTTGCCTTTGTATAAGCTAGTTTCAAGTGTTTGCCGCTAATAGTATGGCAACTTAATTTTTTCTTCAAAAATGAAAGTAGTGTTACCCTATCCTTTTCTACCAAAATATTTTTAGCCGTTAACAGGTCGATTTCACTCTCCCCTGACAATTTTAAGTGAAAATGCTCAGCCGTTATTTCTGCAGCCTTTACAATTCCAATAGCATCGAGCTTCTCGCACTGTAATTTCCCTTCAGCCGACAGCTTTCCAGAGCTACTAATCTTTTGAATATAACCACTACATAATTTTATGTTTCCGGCATTCATGAGCGCTTCCATTTCGCAATAATCCTTTAAAGTACAAGATCCTGTACTAGTAAATGATTGGACGATAACAGGAAAATAAAAGGAGCTATGGCCATGAGTAGACACTTTTTTTAGACGTACCTCTTGTTGAATTGCTACAGCACCTCGAATATTTAATTGCTCGTAATCAGCATCCAAATTTTTAATACGACCGTTTGTTAGTGTAAGGGTGCGGAGATTTTGAAACATAAAAGTCACCTCATTATAATTTAATTAATATATATTTTATTTATTAAAATATATATTAATTAAATTATATGCAACTTCCATTTGTCAAGAACCAACCAATAAAAAAAGGATTTCAAGTTTATTGAAATCCTAAAAGATTTTATTCATTAGCTTGTTTACTTCGCTTAAGATCGTGGCCATGTCCATGAGTTTATCTTGGGAAAATTTTAAAAAGATTTCTTGGACCTTTTCATCACCAGTACTTGTTAAAACCATTTTGACCACGCGACGATCATTATTTTCTCTAATTCGTTGAATGAGCGCTAGTTTTTCCAGTTTATCGCACATAGAGGTTACAGCTCCAGGTGTCACACTAAAGAAATCTGCAATTTCTGTCGCTTTCATACCGCTATTGATTTTAAGTTGTAGAAGTAGGATTAGCTGGTTTTGTGATAGCGCTTCTCCTTCAGATAAAAGGTCTACAAACATTTTCGATTTTTGCTGTATTTCTAGCATTTCTTTCATAATGATTTCAACATTATGTAGACTGTCAGCCATATAATCACGTCCGTTAAAATATTTAATAATTGAATTATATAGCAAGTGAATATATCTTTCCAAGAATACAATATCTCTAAAGAAACAAGCTTTTATTGTTTAAAAGTTGCGTGCATCCATTCAAAGAATCTTTTCTTTTCTTCGAATTGTGGATAGTGTGCAGATTGCTCGTAAGCTATAAATTCTTTTTTCTCTGCCCTGATTTGGTCGAAGTAATTTTTTGCTGCGTGTGAGGATGTTTGATAATCATAGTTGCCCATTAAAAAATAGAAGGGTAAATCAAGCTTTTGGACTTTTGTTGGAAGGGGGTGCTGCATGACCTCTTTTAATAAAGCCTCTTGAGACAAGGATAAGCCATAGTTATAGCGGATAATATCTAACAAATTATACTCTTTACTGAACAGCATTCCTAGCATATTTCCATCAGGATTATCTATTAATCTGGTAGCACCACCATATTTGTTTACGTAATTTCTAGGCGTAAACATTGTACCATTTTTAATGGCATCAGCTATCTGTTGTAAATATAAAACATCTTCTTTGTTGCCTTGCAGTTGAGCCTGATTGATTGTGAATTTTAAACTATCGTTCTCACTTTCGATTGTATTGCTCATTTGTCCTATCCCAATATAAGCTTCATATTTTTCAGGGGCGTTAGCGGCTGCTTGTGTAGCAATATATGTACCATAGGAATGGCCAATTAAGATGACTTTTTCTTTGTCTAGTCGTTTAGCTATATAATCAGTCAGTCCTAATAAATCCTCCACAAGCAAATCAGAAGAAAGATTAGAATAGTCCTCGAAAAAATGATAGGATTTCCCACTAGCACGCTGATCATAATGGACCACCGTAAACTCCGTTTCTAGTAAATCCTGATATTTTTTTGCGTAGGGTATTTCAGAGCAGCCAGGTCCGCCATGAACAAAAATAATAACAGGGTTTGCTTTATCCTGACCTCGGATCATTATTTCATGACCAGTGCCATTAATTTCAACTTGCTCTAAAGCGCTAATGCTGGTTGAGCCTTTTATGGAGGAGGTCCATGTTGGGAAGAGCAGCATCAATAGTAGTAAAAGTACAATAACTATCACCATATATTTAATAAAATTAATAGATGTTTTCATCGATTTTCTTCTTTACATGCGTTTCGCGAATGTCGCTTGATACATTCTTCTTTTATATACATAAAAATACATACTCAGAGGCCACCAAAGCGTAACAAAAATAGGGTAGATTGCCCATATAACTCCTGGTGAAGAAACAATATTGACGATGATAAAAAAGATACTTATTAATAATGTAGCAGTGACGGAGAAAGCCACAAATGTTTTTCGTTGAGCATGGTATAAGGCTAAGGGCCACCATATAACTAAAAATGCAGGATAAATTGCCCAAGGGTATTGTGGTGATAAAATGATGTTTACTAAAGCATAATAAATAATAGTAGAAGCACAGCCTATTAGTGCGATTTTTAGCGTTTTTCCTTTTTCATCTAAGTACATCAGAATGGGCCACCAGACAATAGGGTAAATGGCGTAAATGAACCATGGATGATCTGGTGTGTAAATATAGTTTTCTATAATAAGAAACACGATAATCATCGTACTACAAATAATTGAATATTGTTTATACATTTTTTTATACATACAGATGATCGTAATCGGCCAAAGTAACAGCAGTAAGCAAGGATAGATAAACCACATTGTTTGGGGCGATGTCGTGAAATTGACGATACCTAAAAAAATCATTGTCATGATGCTCCCAGCTAATGAAAAGTTAATAAAATTCTTCATATTTATTCACCCCATCTCTTACGTGACCATACAAAGTACATGGACAATGGCCACCAAAGGATAGCGAATATTGGATAGATTGCCCAAATTGTTTGTGGTGTGTAATAAAGATTAATAAAAATAAAAAATGCAATAATTAAGCCACTACCCCAAAGAGAGAACTCTAAATTTAATTTAGCCATGTTTTTCTTAGCAGGTACCTTAACGCCTAGTTCCTTTTTTAAATCTTCTATGTCTCCAAACTCTACAATTGCTTTATTGATGGCATCCTCTTGTTCTTTTCCCTGATCCATCAAATAAAAGACTTTCTCTTCAAGATTTTCAATAATTTCTTGTTTAACCATTTCCGTTTCGTTGTTGCGAGGAATACCCTTAAACAGCTCATCAATATGGTTTTTTATTCTCTTCATTCGACGCCCTCCATAAATAAATCAATAATTTCTTTTACTTCCGACCATTCTTTCGCTAACTCATTTAAATAGGCCTTACCCAATGAGGTAATACGGTAATACTTTCTTTTGCCACCATGTGAAACATCTCCATAATAGGCTTCAATAATTTCTTTTTTCTCAAGACGTTGAAAAACAGCATACAAAGTTGCTTCTTTAATCTGAAATCGATTATTTGTACGGAGACTTATTTCCTGAGAAATTTCATAGCCATAGCGGTCTTTTTCTGAAATGAGCCGTAAAATAATCGAATCCAAGTGTCCTCGGATAATATCACTGCGAACCATAAGTCACCTACTTCATTTTATTGCTCTATCTGTCAGAGTAATATTAGCAAACATTACTCTGCCTGTCAAAGTAATTTATTTTCTTTTTTTTAGAGCACGATAAAAGAACTCCATTCACTAGAAAGTGCCCAAAAGGACAATTTCATAGCAAATGGAGTTAACGATCATACCTCTCTACATATATAACCCTGCAAGAAAAATTCCCCTAGCTTCCTCATAAATATCATCAAATTGACTTATCGGGAGAGGGTTTGTGCCACTTCCTAATTCAACGGTAAAGCCTGGCCTACGCCAATCTTGGATAAACCAATCTTTATAGCCAGCATAGCTCCCAGCAGATTGAATCGGTTCATAGCCACTCACTCGACTAAACTCATTAACAAGCACCTCTGATTCAGGTGGTTCAAGATTTTCAAAGCCCCAATAGATAACGCGACCTTGTGTATGAAAGGCTAGTACTCTTGCAAAATCACGCTGCTTGGTCAAATCAGCCATAGCTATGGCTTCAGGCTCAGACAAAGGCCTTTCCCCGCCATAATCTCTAGGACCAGGAGTTTTCGGGTTACGGGCGCTTTCTAATTCCCATTTGGCAGGAAACTGATCATTTAAATCAACGCCATGGATGTTTGCCTTCCAGCCAGAAAAATCAGAGCTACCATTATTCCATGAAATGAGCTGATTTTTTAATGATTCATCATTTGGGGGACCTTGTATGACTAAATTGACCCCATCGGGATTTACCATTGGTACTACGGATAGGGTCGTTTGCTGATAAAGAGGAAATAAAGAAAGTCCACTCATATTATTTTGGTTAGTGAGAGCGAGCAAATAGTCATTTAAAAATGTTAGAATAATAGGAGTAGTAATCCATTCATTTGCATGGAAGGAGCCGTTATAATGAACACGTTTAGTTCCATTGCCAATTAATAGCTCTGGTATTTCTTTACTTAAAACGGAGCTACCAATGGTAGTACTGCGAAGAAATGGATAGGCGTCAACTAGCCTTTGAATATCATTCATCATGATGTTGTACGTATAATTTTGTTTACCGTCAATTAAGCGCCATGTTAAGCGTTGTGGTATATGAATCATCTGGCCAATCTGTAATTGATTTGGATGAAGACCCGGGTTTACAAGTAATATAGCAATAAGTGGTAGATTATACCGCTGTGCAATTTGCCAAAGGGAATCCCCTTGTTTCACCTGATAGTTAATGGTCACAAATCCAGGAATACGAATGCGTTGCCCAACTCTTAAAAATTGAGGATTTATATTGGTATTGGAATCTAAAATGAGTGGAAGAGGTATTTTAAATACTTCACTGAAATGCCAAAGTGAATCTCCTGGCCTTACGAATATATCCACATGCATTCTCTCCTTAGTTAGAAATAGTTCAATATAAAATGTATATGTGAGAAATTAATACTTATTAATGCTAAAGCCGTAAAATTTCTTTAAATGAATATTTAAGATGGTATTCTAGTCACATTTATAACAAAAATAGAGTTTAGGAAAGGTAAAGGTAGGAAAACCAAATGTTAAATAAATTAAAATTGGGTATACGCTCCAAGATTACATTGGGTTATATTATCATCATTCTTTGCTTACTTGCATCAGTGATCATCCTAAATAATCAAATTACTTCTTTGCAAAAGGAAAGAAATTTTATTATTAAGTACGACTCTAATGTGAAAACATTAACCAATGATATTGAAAAATATATATTGGATATGGAATCAAGTCAGCGAGCTTTTATTATTACGGGTGAACCTAGTTATCTGGAGCCCTATGATAATGGAGCGGAAAACTGGAAAATAGATTTTAATGATCTTTATCAGCAAATGAAAGATAAACCAACCCAGCAGGAAAAATTGAAAGAGATAGAGGAAACGATCGATCATTGGGTTGAAACAACGGGTGGGCCAACTATTCAATATAAAAAGGACGGTAATACAAAAGCGTTAACGGAATTTTTCAAAGTTGATAATGGACGCCAAGACATGGAAAAAATGCGCAAATTATTCGATGCATTCCGTGCAACTGAAAATACTTATACACAAGCAAAGGCCGCTCAGTTAGACAAACAAAATAGTCAATTAACAAGTGGTCTATTTGGGATTTTAATTTTGGTTTCTGTAATTGCTATTGTTATAGCAAGTGGCATTTCCCGTTCCATTGTCAAAACTATAACAGAAGTAACACAAACGATTCAGGAAATGGCTGCCACGAAGGGTGATTTCAAGAGAAGAATACATGTGAATACAAATGATGAAATTAATGAGCTTGCTGATGCAACCAATATATTATTGGAATCGGTAGAGAAGAGAGAGTGGTTACAAACCAATATTGCTGATATTGTAACAAAATATCAAGGTATTTCAGCTATTACGAAATTGGCTGAAACCTTCCTGTCAGAAATGGCACAGAAAACACAGGCGTCTCTTGGAGCATTCTATGTTCGGGAAGAGGCAGAGGAACAAGTACTATTTATAAAAAAGGCGGCTTTTGCTGACGGAGATGATCGTGTCGGTATGGAGAGCTTTAAAGTAGGACAAGGTTTAATCGGTCAATGTGCATTAGAAAAAAGAGTTTTATTCTATGATAATATTCCGCAAGACTATCGTTTAATTAGAACAGGGCTAGGTGAAATAAGACCCAAGCATATTTTATTGATTCCTGTTATTTTCGAAAATGAAGTTATAGCGGTTGTCGAGTTAGCTACAATGACTAAATTTAATGCATTGCAACAGGAGTTAGTGAAGCAGGTTACTGAAACCTTTGGCTTAACTGTAAATGGTGTATTGGGGCGTATGGAGATCGTTCGATTATTAAATGAGTCAAGAGCAATGACGGAGGAGTTACAAGTTCAATCAGAGGAACTTCAAACACAATCTGAAGAATTACAAATGCAGACAGAAGAGCTGACGATGATTAACGAGCAGCTTGAAGAGCGAACGAAAGAGGCAGAGTCCAAATCACGTGAGCTAGAAAAGGCTAAGCAAGAATTAGAAGAAAGTGCAGAACAGCTTATACTTAATTCTAATTACAAATCTGAGTTTTTAGCAAATATGTCACATGAGCTTAGAACGCCTTTAAATAGCATTTTAATTTTGTCAGAGATGTTAGCAGAGAATAGCCAAGACCACTTAACAGATGAGGAAACGGAATTTGCGAAGGTTATCCATTCCTCAGGTGAGGATTTACTTGCATTGATTAATGATATTTTAGATTTATCTAAAGTGGAGGCAGGGAAGCTAGATATCATCTTTAATGAAGTGAATATGAGTGAAGTACCTGTTCAAATTGAGCATACTTTTGCACCTGTCGCGATGAAGAAAAATATAGATTTCCATATTTCAAAGGCAGATCATGTTGTCGACGTATTCTATACAGATGAAAAGAGATTTCAGCAAATCATAAAGAACTTATTATCAAATGCCTTTAAGTTTACGGAGCATGGATCTGTAACTTTAGCGATTAATCAGCTTGCACAGAGCCAGCTTACAAGTAATATGCAAGATATTAGCGATGATTGGCTAGAAATTACTGTTTCAGATACCGGTATAGGAATTCCAAAAGACAAGCATCAATTGATCTTTGAGTCATTCCAGCAAGCAGACGGTGCTACCGTTCGAAAATATGGTGGAACAGGACTTGGTCTTTCAATTTGTAAGGAGTTTGCGAAACTACTTGGTGGTTGGATTACATTGCAAAGTGAAGAGGGACAAGGTAGTAGCTTTACGTTAACGATTCCAAGCTTACCAAATGGAGTCGAAGAGGATCATTGCGATAAGCTTGCTGCTTTGAATGAGGTAGCTGTGACAATTGAGGAAGATGTACCGAGAGAAGAGCCATCGCAGGATAATAGGGAAGTTTTAAAGCATGATGAGGTAGAGGTTTTTCAAGGGAAAAATATATTAATCGTCGACGATGATAACCGTAATATTTATGCCTTAAAAACAGCACTTGAAACAAGAGGCATGAACATTTTAGTGGCTAAAGATGGACTTGAATGTTTAGAGGTTTTGCAAGCTCATCATGAGATTGATTTAGTGCTTATGGATATTATGATGCCGAATATGGATGGTTATGAAGCAATGACTATTATTCGTCAACAAATGAAGCGGACTGAATTACCGATTATCGCCCTGACGGCGAAGGCTATGAAGAATGACCGGGATAAATCATTGCAAGCTGGTGCATCTGATTATATTAGTAAACCATTAAATTTAGATCAATTAATATCCGTTTTAAGAGTATGGTTAGTTTCTAAAGGGAGTATATAAAGATGGAACATTTTGAGCCTTTGGAGCAAAATATACAATTGAATAAACAAACAAATTTAGAAATTGATTTGTTATTAGAGGCTATTTATCGATTATCAGGCTATGATTTTCGGCAATATAACCGTTCTTCCATTTCACGTCGAATTTTTAATAGGATGAGAATAAATAGCATTCCAACTATTTCTCGCGTTCAGGAAAAGGTCATTCATGATCAGGCGTTTTTAGAGCAGCTATTAAACGATTTTTCAATCAATGTCACAGAAATGTTCCGCAACCCAAGCTTTTTTAAGGCATTCCGTGAAAAAGTGATTCCAACCTTACGTGAATACCAGGAAATCCGTATTTGGCATGCTGGCTGTGCAACTGGTGAGGAAGTATACTCTATGGCCATTTTGCTTCAGGAGGAAGGGCTCATAGACAAGGCTGTCATTTATGCAACAGATATGAATGAGCAGGTATTAGAAAAGGCTAAAAAGGGGATTTTTCCTATTCATAAAATGCAGGCATATACGAAGAATTATATGCTTGCAGGGGGAGCCCATGCTTTTTCGGAATACTATAAGACGGATTATCAATATGCTTATTTCCATTCAACATTATTGAAAAATATTATTTTTGCTCAGCATAACCTAGTGACAGATCAATCATTTAACGAATTCCATGTTATCTTATGTAGAAATGTCCTTATTTATTTTTCGCCGCAGCTGCAAAGTCAGGTCCATCGTTTGTTTTATGAAAGCCTAAGTGACAAAGGGTTTTTATGTTTAGGCGATAAGGAAACATTGCGCTTTGAAGAGGTTATTTCGAATTATAGGGAATTTATTGGTAACGAAAGAATTTACCAGAAAATAGATTAAAAGAAAGAGGCTACCGCCATCACTCGGTAGCCTCTTTTCTTTTATTTATACTGTAGCACTTGCTTGAATCATTAATACACACATATCATCAGGTTGATTGTCTTGTTTGTCTTTAGGCAATAGGTTGTCGATCAGAGGTTGGGTATACTTCCATTTAGAAGATGTTAGCGTTTGCAAATGCTTTTCTGATTCTATTTCACAAGGTCCCATTGCCTCTAATACTCCATCTGTAAACATAACAATTTGTAGATCTTTTTCATATTGAATATATTGTTTTTTAACTTTAATTTCATCGAAAAAGCCGACTGCGCAACTACCTTGATTTAATGGGATACATGTTTTTTCATCAACTAAGGCGTATCCTGCAGGATGACCAGCGTTTATATATTCGACTGTTTTTTGTTTCGTATCAATTACTAAATAAATCGCTGTGAAATAATAAAGATTTTCATCCTTGCCATCCTGTAAGAGGGCCATATAACGATTCAGTTCTTTAATAACAAGTTCAGGGTCGTTTAATTGTTTAACGGCCTCCCTCAAAACCGAGGAGATAAACATACAAACTAGCGCTGCAGATATACCATGGCCCATCATGTCCAATAAAATAATAGCATAACGATGATCGTCTATTTTATGCCAATAATACATATCACCAGCCAAGTTAGAGGATGGTAAGTAAGAGACTTCTAGACGAATATCTTTTTCATTTAAAGGTGGACTAAGCAGGCTTCTTTGTACATGAGTGGCTAAATCCAATTCATATTGGATTTTCTTCTCATGTTGTGTGTGCCAATCTAATTCAGCTTTTAAACGTAGGGCAACTCGGATTCTAGCAAGCAATTCCGTTTTATTAATCGGTTTTGTAATATAATCTACGCCCCCGATATCTAATGCTTCTGCGAGTTTGTTTTTATCCTCAAGGGCTGTAACAAAGATAATTTGAATATCTCTTAATCTTTCAATTTGCTTAATACGTTTGCAGGCCTCTATACCATCTACTTCAGGCATCATAATGTCCAATAAAATTAAATCAACTGAGCTTCCGGTTGGATTTGGTTCATTTAATTGTAAATAATCAAATAGCTCATTAGCAGATGAAAGAGAAACACAGTGTTCATAACCTGCATTTTTCAGTATTTTTTCAATGACAAATAAATTGACTTGATTGTCATCTACTAGAAGAATGGTCATAGTTATTTCCCCTTACTCTAATTGAATTGTGCAGATTATTATTCGTGTATATAAATTATTTCCAACTTTATTATTATACAAAACATTAGAGGAGAAAGGTATTTTAGCGATTTGAGATTAGCTTTCAATCATATATTTACAATTTATCACTTTTAGAGATTGGTATTTTAGCTTTTCTAAATCCTTGATATATATCAAATGCATTGGCTAAAACAGCAATAATCATACTGGCAAGCAGGATCTTATCTATGACAGATGAGACATTTTCTTTGTTAGTTTCTACGATTGCTGCAATGTACGGAATGGAGGCACTATGGATAAAATCCTGATGAACAGCAATGAGAATAAATACAATAGTTCCCACACTTTGAAGTAATGCATTGATGATAGCAATCGTCATGGTCCATTGCCCAGTACGCCATTTTAAAAAGGTTAAGGCAAGACTAAGAATTATACAGAGCATGACGATGAGGGCATAGGATTGTAAAAGATTTTGATTCAAAATAGGCATAACAAATTTTAAACTACCATTTCCATTTGTTGTATAAATACCTAAAAGACGATTGGCGTTCCAATAAACAAAGGTAAAAATAATAGCCCCTACAAAGCTAAAAATTGTATCACTTAAAGTGATGATTTTTTCCTTAGGAACGGTTTTAATTTTTAAACTTTCGGGTGTCCATTCCTTGGTGTCATTCAAGAAAGGCAACAATTGAATTTTGCTCGGATCAGAGCGTTCTAGGACGATGAAAAAAACGGTGATCCAGAACAATACATGAAATGATACAGAAATAATGGTAACAATCGTCATAGCAAATGTTGAAATGATAGTGGAGAGCATGGCCTCTTCTCCAGAATAGAGAAAAATTCTCTCAATCACTTGAACAATGACCGTTATAAAAATAGCCCAAGGGAAAACGAGTTTAATGGTTCTAGTGTATGGATCAAACACGTTTGGACCAATTAAAAAACGAGGCGTATCCTGGTAGCTAGCTGCAACTTTTGCAGGGCTTCCAAGCTCTTTTAGCACTTTCATGATATCTGCTTCTGAATAGGGTTCTGGCAACATATCTTCAATAGTAGCTTTAAGCTCAAGCTTTATGTTTTCACGTCTATTTTTATGTAGTCTTTTAGATACTTCTTCAATATACGCATCAATTAAAGTCATTTCCTTATTCCTCCTTTAATCATTTACATTGTTCACATGTGCAGTGGTAATATATGTTATTATGGGTGGAAAATGAATATGAACGACATGTCATACTTTGAAAATGGAGGGGAATTAATGAGAGTGGTAGAGAGGTTAGTAAAAGAGCAAGACTTTTTAACTTTTGCGAGTATCGTTGTAGGAGCCTACCCTGGAATAGTGAACGGAGCTCAGACAACAAAAGAGCAGTTGAAAAATCTTTTTATGGAAAATCAGAATCATGATGAATCCCTAAATTATTTTGGGCTTTGGGAAGAAGGCAACCTAATTGGCGGCATGCGATTGCATGATTTTCAAATGAACCTTTTCTCTAAAATGATACCAATTGGTGGAGTAGGGCTTGTGGCAGTTGACTTGTTACATAAAAAGGAAAAAGTTGCGAAGGAGCTAATCCATCAATTCTTTAACTTTTTTTTAGCAAAGGGTATTCACTTTGTCGCTTTATATCCGTTTAGGCCAGATTTTTATAAGAAAATGGGGTTTGGCTATGGACCGAAAATGTACCAATATTTAGTAGAGCCCTTAAGCTTTCCTAAAGGTCAAACGAAGGAGCACCTTAAATATTTGTCAGTGGAAAATCAGCAACAGCTAACAGATTGTTATAACAGGGTAGCGTCTCAACAGCATGGGATGCTTCTCAAAACAAAGTCAGAGCTTTCTTCTATTTTTAAAAACGACGAAAACTATGTGATTGCGATGGAAAAGGACGATAGCGTGCAAGGCTATATCGTTTTTTCATTTAAAAAGCAAAGTGAGAGTAATTTTATGTTGAATAATTTAGTTATTAAGGAATGGGTATATGAGACACCACAGGCTTTGTTAGAGCTTAGTACGTTTTTAAACAGTCAGGCAGATCAAGTAAACCGCATTGAGTGGAATACACAAGAAGACAATGTACATTTCTTTTTAGGTGATGTCAGAAATGGTTCAAATCATTTAATTCCAAGTGTTTACCATGAAAATGCTGTGTCAGGAGTTGGACTGATGTACCGCATTATTAATGTGAAAGGTTTTTTTGAAGAATTAACGACACACCATTTTAATGGTGTAACACTGACATTTAAATTAACAGTTACGGACTCATTACTTGCTGAAAATAATCAGCAACTCATTATCCAGGCTGTTGAAGGTACAATTAACATGAATGAAAGTGGTCCCTATGATGTAGAAATAATTGTAGATGTGGCTGAGCTTTCCTCACTGGTAATGGGAGTCATAACGGTCCAAGAACTGTATATGCTTCAACGAATAAAGATCAGTCATGAGCAATATTTACAGGCATTACAGAAATTTTTCTTTGTGTTTGAAAAACCAAAATGTATGACGGCATTTTAGAATGTTGGTGCTAGGTTAATGCTCTTTATTCATAAAAAGAGATGATCGTGTCGGTCTTTCAAGCGGTGTGATATTAATAATAAAGTAACTAATGATGAGTATGAGAATAATGACTGAATAAATTAATGTATTCAGTGGATGATCGTGTTCAACGATAATTAATCGAATCATTGCTGTGATACCTATATATATAAAGTATCGTAGCGGAAAATGATAATCTTCTTTAAAATATTTAATAATCATCGTGATGAACTCAAAGTACAGAAAGAATATAAGGATGTTAGCAAGGAATAGCTTATAATCGCCACCTTCCTTAGTGAAGAGTAATATTTTAAGAAATTCTATTAGCTCCTTAAAGAGTAAAAACGCTAGAATGAGTGCTAATAGTACAAGGCAAACATTTAAAAAGAGTTGCAATGACTTAGGTACAGCTTTAATGAGCTGTATGTAGGGTGAATTTTTTTGATTCATATAACTCCTCCAATCAGTTTTGAATGGTAAGCATAAACACATTTATCATATGGCAAAATACGAAAGTGTTATGATATGAATATAACAATATGTCGTAAATCTTTCTTTTAGTATTTGTAAAGTTTTGGTATATTTTTGCGAAAGAAAGTTTTCAAAATAATTTAGTGGTATGCTAAAATAGATGTGCATGAATATAAAATTAAAAAGGGGTTTTAAAGATGGCAAAATCTGCAAAAACGGATGCTAAAATTACACCAGAGCGTTTAGAAGAAGCGTTAGTTGTTCGTGATCGTCTTATTATCGAACTACTTGTACAAGTTCTTGATGAGAAGCTAGTAATTGAGCGCCCAGTATTACGTGAGCGTGTAGGAAACCTTGTTGATCTTTCTAGCTATGATGCAGAACTAAAGGAAACAATCCACGCAGTTATTAACAAACTATAAGGAAAAGAAGAATGCTATGACCTATTCGTAGCATTCTTTTTTATAGGCTGTTACATGTCACGTAAAGCGTTCTACTAATTCATACATGCGCTCTGCCTCTGTATGGAGCTCCTGTGAGGAGTGCATGATAGACGTAACGGCTGACTTTTGCTCATCAATGGATGCATTAATTTGTTCGGTTGCTGCAGCAGATTCTGTGGCTACGCTTGCTATTTCGTTGATAGCATGAATAACGACTACCCGGTTTTGTGCCATTTCGTTCATACCCTCATTAAGAGAAACAAGGTGCTCTGTTATGTCCTGAATGGAGTCGGCTAAGAAAGTAAAAGCTCCTTTTACTTCTGTAATCGACTGTGCCTGACTTTGTGAAAGCTGAAGGGTGTTTATCATTTTTGTATCTGAATTGACCGTATCGATCTCGATGCGCTGTAATAGATTTCTGACACGATTAGTCGCTTCATTTGTATCCTCTGATAAATTTCGTACTTCTTCGGCAACTACAGCAAACCCTTTACCTTGATCACCTGCACGAGCTGCTTCAATACTTGCATTTAGCGCTAATAAATTAGTTTGCTCTGAAATGGAAGTAATCGTTTGTACTACTTGATGAATTTCTTTCATCTGGCTTGTTAAACTTGAAAAATTAGTTCTTAACTCTTCGATTACTTGCGTGAATTCATGAGAATTTTGCAGTAATAATTCAACTTTTTGTCTACCATTTTCTTGTGATTGATTAATAGTATTCATATTTTCGGTAATTTCACTGTATTGACTTGTAGCATTAGAAATCAGTGTTGATAATGTTTCCACTTTACTAATGGACAATTCAGCCTCCTCTGCCTGCACAACAGCTCCTTTAGAAATGTCATTGATAGCTTGGTGGATTTCATCAGCAGAGGCGGTAGTTTCCTCCGTAATCGCACTTAGCATTTCTGAAGAAACTCTCATTTGGGATGCACTATTCTTTGTATTGTTGACCATCTCATGTAAGCTTCTTTTCATATTATTGACATTATTCGCTAGTGTGCCAAGCTCATCCTTTGTCGTAACGGGGATGTCCTCCCCTGTTAGCTTACCTTTAGCAATATCTGATGTAATCACCATAATTTTTCGTATGTAGGCAGTCATCTGTCCAGTGAAGAACCAAAAAAGCATGACACCGATGATAGTAGCTAGGATGGTTGTACCAAGTGTGTAATATAAAACATTTTTAGTACCAGCATTAAAATCCATTTCATATGTACCAGCCGCGATAATCCACCCCCAATGCTTGTCCATTTCCACATAAGTAATTTTAGGAGCAACTATATCAGGATTGGAGGGTAGTGCCCAGTCATACCGCACATATCCGCCACCTGCTTGTGCAGTTTCAATCATTTCCCTCACAAAATAACGACCATCACTTGTTTGTAAGTCGGAGATATCTTGACCTTCGAGAGAGGGATGAGTTTCAACCAACCCATTGTCCTTAAAGGCATAGAAATAAAAATTATCACCGTATTTTACAGGGTTATCGATAGATCGCTTATGATCTTCAATTTTATTACCAACAATCTGTGTTCTAGCACTTTCTTGTGCTTCTTCTATCGTTAATTTCCCATTTCGAACTTGTTCATCCAATTGTGCAATTAATTCAAGTATGCCAAGTGTACCATTCTTAAGACTTTGTCTACCTACCTGATCCATCTCGCTTTTTGCTACAAAATAATTAACTGTTCCAACGAGCGCTGTAGATATGAGAATAACAATAATGGCTAGAGCGACTAACTTATTACGTACTGATTTAATCATAGAAAAGACCTCCGTTCCCTCAAAGTAATGCAGTATAATGATAGTATAATACAAAATTTTCTAATAAAATAGAAAATTCTGATAATAAAGGAGGTATTTTATATTGCAGGCTGGGTGTCTGTAGAGGAATTGGGTGATGGAAAAATAGAAAACTCCCACTCCAGAATGTTCAGAAGTGGGAGTTGTAACTTATTAGTACACTTTATCTCCATTGAAGATAGAGTTTTTCACGATAACATAATCAACATTTCGAATAGCATCCAGCTTTGTGCCACCAGCATAAGAAATAGATGATTGTAAGTCTTGTTGCATTTCAATTAATGTATCTTTTATACTTCCTTTATGCTCAACAAACATTTTCTTTCCTTCGACGTTTTTACGTTCGCCTTTTTGGAATTCCGAAGCAGAGCCGAAGTATTCTTTTACCTTTTTACCCTCGACTTCGATTGTTTGACCAGGTGACTCTTCATGACCCGCGAATAAAGAACCGATCATCACCATTGAAGCGCCAAAACGTACAGACTTAGCGATATCGCCGTGTGTACGAATACCACCATCAGCAATGATTGGCTTTGTAGCAGCTTTTGCACACCAGCGAAGTGCAGCTAACTGCCAGCCACCTGTACCAAATCCTGTTTTAATTTTAGTAATACATACTTTACCTGGACCAATTCCAACCTTTGTCGCATCAGCCCCAGCGTTTTCAAGCTCACGAACAGCCTCTGGTGTTCCTACATTACCAGCAATAACAAAGCTATTTGGTAAGTGTTTTTTAATATGCTGAATCATACGAATAACAGCATTAGAATGGCCATGTGCAATATCAATTGTAATGAATTCAGGTACTAAATTTGTCGCTGCTAATTCTTCAATAAACGCGTATTCTTCTTCTTTTACACCAACGCTAATTGAAGCAATTAAACCACTGCCATGCATATCTTGGATGAAATTTACGCGTGCTTCTGGTTGGAAGCGGTGCATGATATAAAAGTAACCGTTTTCAGCAAGTTTCTTAGCAAGAGTTTCATCAATAATTGTTTGCATATTAGCAGGTACTACAGGAAGTTTAAAAGTATGCCCTCCTAAAGTAACGGAAGTATCACATTCTGAACGGCTTTCTACGATACATTTTGCGGGAATTAGTTGAATATCTTCATAGTCAAATACGTTATCCATTATATACACTCCTAAAATACGAATATTTTTAAAGATTTATTTTAAATTGTTCGCCATTTGGTAATTTACATGATTTTTAAGAAAAAGTCAAAGCTTTTGCTAAAATAAATGAAAAAATGGAAAACAAGGCTACAATTCTTATGTGATAGATGAAATCTTTATCATTTAGTTTGTGTTATGATTTATAATCCATGTACAATATAATTGTTTCAAAAAATGTTAAGGGAGTGTTGGAAATGGCGGTAGAGGTATATTTAATTTTTAACGGAAATTGTCGAGAAGCAGTAGCGTTTTACGAAGATGCTTTTAGTACGGACAAGGCTGAAATTATGACATTTGGGGATTCACCACAGAACCCTGATTATCCATTACCAGAGGAAGCAAAAGATCTTGTTATGCATACACGACTTTCCGTATTCGGTAGTAGAATTATGTTCTCAGATACATTTCCAGGCTCACCATTTACGGTTGGAAACAATGTTACATTAGCTGTTGTTTCTGATGATGAAGAGCAGATGCGAAAAGCATTTGATAAGCTTAAAGATGGTGGGAAAGTTGTTATGGAGCTTCAAGAAACTTTTTGGAGTAAATGGTACGGCTCCCTTACAGATAAATTTGGTGTAGAGTGGCAGTTTAGCCATGAGGTAATTGAATAATTAATACAATTAAAAGCACGGTGATAGATCACCGTGCTTTATATTTAGTAATGGAAACGATTGACATAGCCCTGTAATTCATCCGCCATATCGAGTAATGCTTTTGATGATGATGCGATTTCCTGCATGGATGATAATGTTTGTTCGGTTGAAGCAGCTACTTCTTCAGATGCTGCTGCATTGAGTTTAGCATGATCTGACAGTTCAATGGCTGTTGCCGAAACTTCTTCTACGACAGCAGACATTTCCTGAGCAGAAGCCGATATATCCTCCATTTTAGGAGCGATGTTACGTAAACTCTCAATAATACTTATAAACTTCTTTTTTGTGTCCTCAGACAGCTGCAAGCCTTGTTGGACATCTGCAGAAGCCTGCATCATTGTTTGAACAGATTTAGCTGTATCTTGTTGAATGCCTGTAATTAGTGAGGCAATTTGCTCCGCTGATTGATGAGATTGTTCTGCCAATTTACGTACTTCATCTGCCACAACTGCAAAGCCTTTGCCATTTTCGCCAGCTCGTGCTGCTTCAATAGCTGCATTCAAAGCAAGAAGATTTGTCTGATCTGAAATGTTACTAATAATTTCGATGATGGAGCCTATTTCTTTTGTACGATCGAATAGTGATTTAATCGTGCTATCAGACTGTGCTACAGATTCATGGATGGATACCATTTGATTCACCGCTTGCTCGACAGATTGCCCACCCTCCACTGCTAAATGGATAGCCTGGCTGGATAAATCAGATACTTGTAGTGCACTATCTGCTACCTCTACAACCCCTTTCGCAATTTCCTCAATGGAGATTGCATTTTGATCGATGCCCGTTGTTTGTTTTTCCGTACTCATAGCTACTTGCTGCATAGCCTCTGTCACTTGTTCAGAGGTAGCGATATTCTGCTCAGCATTTGCTGAAAGACCTTGTGCAGCAGTTTGAACATGCTGAGAGCTTTGATCAACATTGCGAATTAGCTTTTTTAAGTTTACTTTCATGGAGACAAATGCCTCACCAAGCTGTCCAATTTCATCTTTCGTATGAATATCAATATATTCCGTCAAATCTCCCTCACTAATTTTTAATGCGCTCTGCTGTAATCGTTTAATAGGGTTAACAATGGATTTAATCATAGCAAGCATAAAGATAATGCCAACAATAATGGAAGCTGCAATGATTAGTAAGGTGATAGTAAATGTTGCAGAGGCAGCATCTGTAGCCTCTACGGTAAACATTGTTCCGATAACCTTCCATCCTGTCAGTTCATTTGTCTCAAAGCGTAAATGACGGTTTTTTTCAATAATGATTCCTTCCTGTTGTTCATAAACCTTTGATATATATTTTTCTGTAGCTTCGGTTCCGCTTTCCTTATCCCTTTGTGCTACATATAGTTGACTACTATCCAGTATGGCCGCAAAGCCAGTTTCCCCAATACGTGTTTCATCTGTTAGTGCACTTAAAACAGAGATATTTAAATCTAAGGCAATGACACCTGAATCATCGGGAAGAGCTTGCATAACCGTCACTACAATGTTATTTGTAGATTTTGATAGATAAGGAGAAGTGATCGATGCATGTCCCTTGTTTTCCATAGCCTTCGTATACCAAGGTCGAACACGCGGATCATAATCACTAGCATACTCATGGACAGGTGCATCAAACATACTTCCATCTGCAGTACCTATATAAAGCAATTCTACCTCTGGATGTGTATGGATGTATTCTTGAAAAAGATTATTCAATTCATCACGATTCTCTGGCTGTAAATAAGATAGATTTAACTTTTTTGCAAAATATTCAATATCGTGTATTTTAGGTGCAATCAAATTTGTAATATTGGTATTAAGCATTCTGACACTTTCCGTAGCACTTGCTTCTTGCTCCTTTAAAATTTGACTTTTAGTACTTTTAAAGGAGGTATAGCCGATTAAAAGTGCAGGAATGAGAAGGATGACTAAAAAGGCAAAGATGAGTTTCTTTCTTAAACTAAGTTGTTTCATAGGTTATTCCCCCTTAAATATCATGATAAGTTTGTAGATAATGGACGAAGTCTAATAATCATTAATTAGTCTTTCCTGTTGTAATATGATTCTAAGAGGAAAAGGGAGAATAATCAACATAATTTTCTGAAAAATCTGGAAAATAAAGTTATGTTTTGGTGATATTTAAAGAAAAATGTCCTATTTTGTAGTTCTTTACAAAAGAAAAATCTGAGTTCCATGAAGTTCTGAACTCAGATTTTAAAATGAAGCACCTTAATAGTGAAAACGATTTACATGACCCTGTAGTTCATCCGCCATATCAAGTAACGTTTTAGCAGCGGAAGCTATGTCCTGCATGGAGGATAGGGTTTGTTCAGTTGAAGCCGCAACTTCCTCTGTAGAAGCTGCATTTAATTTAGCATGGTCTGATAGTTCAATGGCTGTTGCAGAAACTTCTTCCACGACTGCTGACATTTCTTGAGAGGAGGCTGAGATATCCTCCATCTTGGGTGCAATGTTTCGAAGACTTGCAATAATACTCGCAAACTTTTTATTCGTTTCCTCCGTTAGTTGTAAGCCATCTTGGACATCTGCAGAAGCTTTTACCATTGTTTGTACAGATTTAGCTGTATCTTGCTGAATAGTTGTAATGAGTGCAGAAATTTGTTCTGCTGAGTGATGTGATTGCTCTGCTAATTTTCGAACTTCATCAGCCACTACGGCAAAACCTTTTCCATGTTCTCCTGCTCTTGCTGCCTCTATAGCGGCGTTCAGGGCAAGTAAATTTGTTTGGTCTGAAATCGCACTAATCATTTCCAAAATGGAGCCAATTTCTTTTGTGCGATCATAAAGAGTTTTAATCATTGTATCGGATTGTGTAACAGACTCATGAATCGAGTTCATCTGCTTAACAGTTTGTTCTACCGCCTGACCGCCTTCCTCTGCCAATTGGATAGCGTGGCTAGAAAGATCAGATACCTGCATAGAGCTATCTGCAACTTCCACAACTCCTTTAGCAATTTCCTCCACTGACATAGCATTTTGGTCAATAGCAGTAGTCTGCTTCTCTGTACTGATAGCCATCTGCTGTACAGCGTCAGCAACCTGCTCAGAGGCAGCAATATTTTGCTCAGCATTAGCAGATAAATCTTGAGCTGATGTTTGGACATGCTGCGAGCTTTGGTCAACGTTGCGAATCAGTTTTTTTAAGCTCACCTTCATAGAGATAAAGGCTTCTCCAAGTTGTCCAATTTCATCCTTGGAATGAATGTCTATAAACTCAGTTAAATCACCTTCGCTAATTTTTAACGCGCTATGTTTCAGCTTATTTATTGGATTGACAACAGATTTAATCATCAAGAGCATGAAGATTACACCAACTAAAATGGAGACAACAATGATCATTAAGTTGATATTTAATGTGGAGGCAGCCGCCTTTGCGGCTTCTGCGGTAAACATTGTACCAATAACCTTCCAACCTGTAAGTTCATTAGTGACAAACTGTAAATGACGATCTCTTTCAATAATCGTCCCGCTTGGTTGCTCATAAACTTTTGCGATATAGTTTTCTGTTGCCTCAGTCCCACTTTCCTTCTCAGGCTGAGCAATATAGATTTTATTGTTATCTAAAAGAGAGGCGTAGCCCGTTTCGCCGATGCGTATTTCATTGGTAATGTCACTTATTGTAGAAATATTTAAATCTATTCCTATTACCCCTGAACCATCCGGTAAAGCTTGAGTGATGGTAATGACAATGTCATCTGTAGATTTTGTAACATAAGGTGCCGTTATTGAGACTTGGCCATTATTTTCTAAAGCCTGCTTATACCAGGGTCTTGTACGAGGGTCAAAGTCTTCAGCATACACTTGAGCAGGCTCATCCAGTAGTCTGCCATCTGCAGTTCCCAAATAAATAAGCTCTACTTCAGGATGCATATTAACATATTCCTGTAGCAGTGATTTAAGCTCAGGAATTTTATTTTCCTGCAAATAAGATTCATTGAACTTTTTTGAGAAATATTGTACATCTTTTAATTTTGGTTCAATCGTGTTCGTAATATTAGTATTAAGTATGCGTACGCTTTCAGCTGCACTAGCCTGCTGTTCTTCAGAAATTTGCTTTTCAGCGCTTTGGTACGACACTATTCCAATTAAGAGTGTTGGAATGAGAAGCATTGCTAAAAACGAAAATATAAGCTTTTTTCTTACACTTAGTTGTTTCACTTGTATTATCCTCACATAATATTTTTTATTCTATACTTTTCCCTATAAGGTAAATAATTCTCATTCTAACAGAAATAAAGTAAAAGGTAAGCCCTAATAGATATTATTATCAATTTTTAGAAATTTCGCTAAACAAATTCGTTAGAAGCTATATAATGCCTTGTTTTGTTGTATACTAATGCATAAATGAGGAGGGAGTAAAGTCATGATTCATCAAATTGGACAAGTCATGTTATATGTTAACGACCAAGATGCTGCAGTTAAATTTTGGACAGAAAAAGTAGGATTTATTATTATAAATGAGCAGGAGGAGGCTGGAATGCGTTGGATTGAAATTGCACCAGCGAGGGAAGCTCAAACATCCTTTGTGCTACACAATAAAGAAATCATTGCTAAAATGCAGCCAGAATTAAATTTGGGAACACCCTCTATTATGTTTTACGCTGACCAAATTGAAGAGATGTACCAGGATTTTCAGGCAAAGGGCATTAAGGTGGGCGATTTAGTCATGATGCCGATGGGTAGAGTCTTTAATTTTGCGGATCCAGAAAACAATTACTTTGCATTAGTTGAAAAATAATAATAAATGAGGAAATCTGCTTATTTTTGTTGTGAATTAATTAAAAATAAGCAGATTCTTGTTTGGTTTCTTCTTATATAAATGTTAGTTAGTCCTCTATGCTAAATCTTCTCCGAAAATACTAACTGTTTGTCGATCTACTACAAATTCATGGCCATCCCATTTTAAAATATTTTCCACATACCCTAAGCCATCTGCATGGTACCTACCTGCAATCTCTTGATAAGCTAAAATTTCATATGTCCCATCCCGATCATAATCAACAGGATATAATCCGCTAATGGGGTCAACCCAACCCTCAATCGGTTGCTTTAATGTTCCATCCGGATGATAGATTTCTGCTAAATATTCAGGCCCTTTATAGTGTAGATCAATTATATATTTTTTTGCAGGTGTCTTACTTTGAACAATTGCCTTATAGTTGTTGGCATAATTGACAGTATAGTGGAGCTTATTATTAAATGATTCTGTGTCAAAAATGGAGTGTACTTGATTATTGGTAGAGGAGAATATTTCCCCGTTAATAATTCCTCCGCTACCTCCTGTATCAGAAATAACCAAAATATCTTCTATATGATTACCAGTAAAATCTCCTAGAAAAATGGTTGGGTTATAACCCACATTTTCTTTTAGCGGGATTTGTTCAATTCGCCCTGTTTGCCCATAAAAAATGGTTAAGGTTAGGTTTTCCCATAAAGGGCTACCAGTCTTTTGAGTCCCCATTAAAAAAATCGTTTCAAAGAAGCCATCCCCATTAATATCTCCAAATTTAGTTTGAATAACCTGTGGTGCTAAATGGGATGCGTAGCCTGCCCCTTGCGAAGAATTTATGTTATTAGTCATATATACACCTCTTTCATAGTCTTAGCATATGTTGTAAAAAAAGCTTGGTGCATAAAAATTCGAAGAGGTCTAAATCATATTAAACAGACAAAAAAACTTAAATTTAACCCATTGACATTTTTAAAGGTGAAAAGTAATATAAATGTCAACGTATCAGAAAATTCAGTACCAGATGCTATCTCACTACAAATTTGTAGCGCGGGATTTTTTTTATTATTAATTCTTAGTAAATATATAAGATTTATATATATTGGGAAGAAGGAGATTTTTTGAAGAATTTATTTGTTAAAACGGAGCAACAACGATTTTGGTTAGATAAGTTAGAAGCCACCTCAAATCCTATTAAGGCTGAGGCAGCTGAGGTAGATGAACAATCTCGTTTCCCGTTCGAAGCGCATCGACTACTCAAGGAAATTGGTTATCCGCAGCTTACTTTACCGAAACAATATGGAGGAGAGGGCCTATCAGTCTATGACATGGTACTTGTACAAGAAACATTAGCAAGCTATGACGAGAATGCCTCGCTCTCCCTCGGATGGACATTGGGTGTTGTTGGCGAGATATATGATACTAAATTATGGAAAAAGGATGTATTAACGGCATTCTCGGAGGAAATAAAGAAAGGCGCCATGATTAATAGGGCTGTAAGTGAAGCAGCAACTGGGAGCCCAACACGTGGGGGAAAACCAGGAACAAATGCTGTTTCTATAAAAGACGGATGGCGCATAAATGGACGCAAAATTTTTACAACAGCTTCTCCAGTGTTAGATTATTTCCTCACTTCTGCTTGGATTGAAGAAAAGCAACAAATTGGTTTCTTCCTCATCCATAAAGATTCAATAGGATTAACGATTGAAGAGAATTGGGAAATGTCTGCAATGCGAGGCACTAGCAGCCATGATCTTGTATTAAAAGATGTCGTTGTGGCTAAAGAGCATTTAGTCGAATTACCAAGTCATCCTAGTGGCGGTAAGATAAATGGCTGGATATTACATATACCAGCCACATACCTAGGCATTGCACAAGCTGCCCGTGACTATGCTGTACATTTTGCCAATCATCATCAACCTAATAGCTTGAATGCTCCAATTAGTACATTACCGAATGTACAACAGCTTTTAGGGGACATAGAGTTGAAGCTTCATCAAGCACGCTTTGTTTTATATGGGGTAGCTGAGGCATACGATGATCCAGCAAGACGCGTCATTTTAACAAATGAAATGGCTGTTGCTAAACATACCGTAACGAATATCGCAATTGACATTGTTGATAAGGCGATGCGTGTAGTCGGGGCGAAAAGCTTACAATTGTCAAACCCGCTACAGCGCTATTATCGAAATGTACGTGCAGGGCTTCATAATCCGCCAATGGATGATATGACCATAATTAAATTAGCAACGGCTGCTATTGAACAGCAGAAATTAAATGACCATTAATAATAATGTGGATAATAAGGAGAAATGTTAAATGAAGAAGAATAAGATATTACAATTTGCCATGATTGGATTAGCTTCTATCGCACTTTTAGCGGGCTGTAATTCTGGAGAATCAGCTGATAAGAATGCAGATGATGGTGGCAAAGTTCGTACAGTCAAAGTTGCCTACGATCAGGCCTCAAAGCCTATTAGTTATATAGATGATAATGGAAATCCAACAGGTTATGACGTAGAGGTAATGAAATTAGTAGATGAATTATTACCTGACTATAAATTTGAATATGTAGGAACGACAAGTGATGATTTATTAATTGGTGTAGAGCAAGGAAAATATCAAGTTGGGGTGAAAAACGCATTCTTTACACAGGAACGCACAGAGAAATTTATTTTCCCAAAGGAATTTTTGGGATTAAGTAGTGCAGGACTAGTATTACGTAAAGAAGATGAAGGGATAAAGACGTTAGCTGATTTTGCGAAAAAGGGCTATTCGTTGGCACCTATTGCAGCTAATAACGCGCAATACACAATTATTGATGAGTATAATACTGCCAACCCTGACAATAAAGTAAAACTTCAAGCTGGTGACGCATTTACGGTTGACGTTGTGCAGTGGGTAAATGAAGGGCGCGTCGATGGTGGCGTGATGATTGAGGGGCCTTTTAAACAGCAAGTACTTGCAGAAGATGGACCATATAATAACTTGAAAGATGAAGTAGTCTATAATGAGTTTTCTGTTATTAAAACGTGGCCTCTTTTCAATAAAAAAGAACAAGAATTTGCTGATGCCTACGATAAAGCCATCGCTCAAATTAAAGAACAGAAGAAAACAAACGAATTGAGCACGAAATTCTATGGCCGTGATTTATTTGAAGTGTTGGAATCTGTTAATCGTTAATTTAATGCATATTGACCATTATTAAGGCTGTTGAGGCTGGCACGCTCAGCAGTCTTTATTCATAAAAAAAAAGTTGGTGAGGAAATGGATAAATACTTTGACGCGACCTATATTTGGAGCGCGATCCCCGTCTTATTACCGTTTTTAAAAATCACGTTTTTAGTTGCAGGGTCCTCTATTGTCTTAGGCACAATATTTGGCTTATTACTAGCAGCCGCTAAGCTCTCTTCTGTTAAGCTATTACGAAAATTAGCGAACCTGTATACAACAATTATGCGATGTACACCATCCATTGTTTTATTATTCCTTGTTTATTATGGTGTACCAGCATTAGCTGAAAACTTTGGTCTCAATCTCCATTCCATTGAAACGGCTATTTTCGTGGTAGTAACATTCACATTACAATTTGCAGCAATTATGTCAGAGGTGATGCGATCGGCTTATTTAGCCATTCCAAAAGGGCAGTTTGAAGCAGCTGTTAGTGTAGGGTTAACACCTATACAAGCTTACCGAAGAATCATTTTCCCACAGGCGCTTGTCGTTGCATTACCGAACTTTGGAAATGGCATGATTGCTTTATTACAGGAAGGTGCCTTGGCCTATACAATCGGATTAATTGATATTGTGGGGAAGGCCAATTTAATTATAGCTAGTAATATTAATGCTCATGCCTTAGAGATTTATATTGCCTTGGCTATTATTTATTGGGTACTATCTATTATTATTGAAAAAATATTTTCTATATTAGAAAAGGTATTTGGTAGGGGTAAAAAGACCTTAGAAACAACGTAAGGAGGCGTAACCATGAATTATCAATTTTTATTTGAAACATTTTTTGTTGCATTATCAGGTGTTCCCATCGCACTCCTTGTCACAGTTGTAGCTTTGCTCATTGCTCTGCCACTAGGATTTTTGCTGGCGTTAACAAGGATAAATAAAATTCCAGTTATACATCATATAGCAAAAATTTATGTATCTTTTGTGAGAGGAACACCTATTATTATACAAATTTTTATTATTTATAGTAGTATTCCGCTTATGCTAAAAGTTATTTTTGAAAAATATCATATTACGTATGATATATATAAAATCAATCCAATCTGGTATGCATTTATCGTGTTCGCATTTAGTTCAACAGCCATATTAATAGAAGTATTTCGTTCTGCGTTAAGTACCATTGAAAAGGGACAACTGGAGGCAGCATATTCAATAGGTTTGACAACATTCCAAGCGTATACCCGAATCATTATTCCTCAAGCATTAGTTGTTGCGCTACCGAATATATGTACAGCGACAGTCAATTTGATTAAAGCAACTTCCTTAGGGTACGCAATGTCTTTACCTGAAATCACACTGAAGGCAAAGGTTGCTGCAAATGTCGGCTACAATTACGTGGAAGCCTATCTTGATATCTTTATTGTGTATTTAATTTTATGTAGCACCGTCGAATACTTGTTCAAGCGATATGAAAAATATTTAAGCAAATATAAAGCGGCAAATGCCTAAGGGGTGAATGAGCATGTTAGAAATTAAAAATATTCATAAATCATTTGGTGAAAATGAAATTCTAAAGGGTGTAGATTTAGCTATTGATCAAGGTGATGTAGTCGTTATTCTAGGTCCTAGTGGCTCAGGAAAAACAACATTATTACGTTGTATCAATTTTTTAGAGAAAGCAGATCAAGGACATGCGACATTTGGAGACATTGAAGTGGATTTTCAACATGTAAAGAAAAAAGACGTACATGCAATTCGCCAGCGTGTAGCATTTGTTTTCCAAAATTATAATCTTTTCACGAATAAAACAGCATTAGAAAATGTCACAGAGGGACTAATTATTGGACGGAAAGTTCCTAAGGCAGAGGCAGTAGAAATTGGCAAAAAGGCTCTTGATAAAGTAGGCTTATCTGAAAAATATGACGCATATCCAAGTCAGTTATCCGGAGGTCAGCAACAACGGGTAGGGATTGCGCGGGCGGTAGCGTTGAATCCGGATATTATTTTATTCGATGAACCAACGTCTGCACTTGACCCTGAATTAGTCGGTGAGGTCCTACAGGTCATGAAAAATATTGCAGCTGAGGGGACAACAATGCTTGTGGTGACGCATGAAATGGGTTTTGCAAAAGATGTAGCAAATCGTGTGATTTTCATGGACGGAGGCGTTGTCGTAGAGGAAGGTAGCCCTCATGATATTTTTGTTAGCCCGAAAGAGGAACGGACGAAGAGATTTTTAAAACGTGTCATTCCAGAAGACTATACGTTCTATATATAACGAGGATAATTTCCATTCAGACTCAGCTCCAATGTATGCTCAAAGAGATGGTTGAGAGCGGGAGATATAGACCTGAATGGAAATCCCTTCGTTTATTCAGCAATAATGAAACACCTTTCTATGATTGAAGGAAGTACGTTAATTTGTTAATAGAATAAATGTGCAGCTCATGCATAGCTCTTGTGCAGGCTGTATAGAAATAATTACGCTCTGTTTCACGTGAATAGTTGGCGGCGGATGCATTATAGATAAGAACTGCATCAAATTCAATCCCCTTTGCCATATAGGCAGGGAGTAATAATATCCCTTTTTTAAATTGCTTAGTATTGTGAGTAATGAGCTGAATATCAACGTGATTGCTTAATTGTTCAAAAACCGCAGAACATTCCGCTGCGGTTTTACAAATAACAGCAATTGTTTCAAATTTATGAGCTAGCGTGTTAATGCTCTGGATAATCTGTTGGTTTAACTCCAATTCATTTGGCAAAATTGTAATCGTAGGTTCTAGCCCATTTCGGTTAAAGGCCTCTACTTCACTACCATCATTTAAAATTTTAGCCGTGAGCTGAATGATTTGCTTTGTCGAACGATAGCTTTTTGTTAAAATCATCTTTTCTGCATGCTCACCATATAATTGAGGGTCGAGCAGAGAAGGATTATCAAAGGTATGCGGATGAATGGTTTGATGTCCGTCGCCTAAAATGGTCATACGAGCTTTAGGGAATAACTGCTGTAAGACAGTTAGTTGGAATGGTGAATAATCTTGTGCTTCATCAATTAATACATGGCGAATGGTCGTATTTGTCTGCTGTCCTTCAATTTTATCCTGTAAATATAAAAATGGAGCTGCATCTTCATAAGAAATCCATCGTTTTGCTAAATTAGGAAGAGTGTTTTGGCAGATGTCCTCCCAATTGTCTGGCACAAGCCGCTGAAATTCTTGATAGAGAGTATTAGACATATCAAAGAGTTGACGATAGGTACCTAATATATGGACGAATCTTAATTGATTGACAGAGTTTCGTAATGGTTTAAAATGCTTTTTTACAATTTGTCTCGCTAATTTTTTGCGTTCATGATCAAAATCATCAAATGAGTTTTCTGTATAGCGTCCCTCATATAAGAGCTCACTGTAAGACTTGGAGTAGTCTTCCTTGTCTAATAGCTCAGTAGCTTCTTCTACCCAATCCTTCATACGTTCAGTTCTTTCAATTTTGGTTAATTGCTGTAATAACCATTCCTTCACTAATTGTAGGCGATTTGGTATCGACATGGAGGATGGGAAAGAATAAAAGTATTCCGTAATTTCCTGTGCAGTAATAATTCGTTCCCCACGAAAAACAATATTTTTAAATAATAAGCCTTTGTTTGACAAATAGCTTACATATTGGTCGATCAATTGTTTGTAAGTCAGGCTGGCTTTAAAAGATATACTATTTAATTTTGTTAAATATTGTGCCTCATCTTTTTCTGTTAAAAGATCTTCCAGTTGCTCATAAGGATATTCTAATTGGAATTGACGACCTAAACGCTTTTCAGCATACTCAATAAATGTTAGTTGTTGCATATTATCTTCACCTAAATCAGGTAACACAGTGTGAACATATTGATTAAAAAGCTGATTAGGTGTAATCAGTAGAATTTGATCTGCCGTCATTTCATTACGATATCGGTATAATAAATAAGCAACCCGTTGGAGAGCAACGGCCGTTTTACCACTTCCTGCAACACCCTCTACTATGAGGTAACGTGAGTGGATATGGCGAATAATTTTATTTTGTTCGGCTTGAATAGTTGCAACGATACTGCGAATATGCTCGTTTGCATTTTGTGCAAGGATATCAAGCAATAAGTCATCACCAATGGTAAGACCTGTATTAAACATCGATTGTAGCTGTCCGTTTTTAATAATAAATTGCCGTTTAAGTAGCATCTCTCCGTGAATGTTTTCCGTCGTAGTTTCGTAGGAAGCCTCACCAGGTGTGCAATCATAATACATACTAGAAATGGGTGCACGCCAGTCATAAATGATGATGTTTTCATCTAGCTCATCCAAAAGTGTGGCAACACCTATATAAATTTTTAGAGGTTCAGAATGCTCGCTTTGTAAAAAATCAATTCGTGCAAAATAGGGTGACTGCTGTAAACGTTCATAAACCTTCGCATTTCGAATCGCCCTTTGCTGTGCAAGTTCTGAATCTGAAAGAAGCTCTACTTGTTGCTTAATGGCAAAAAAGGTTTCATCAACATCCTCAGCAGTATCTAAATTGACTCTGACATCGTTCCAGAAAGTTTTTTTGATGGAGACAGCATTTTCTTTAAACCCTTTTTCTTTAAGCAGTAATTCCTTCATTTTGTCATCAATGATAGTTAAACAATGCTCAAGGTGCTGCTTTTCTTCAATCCATTCATTTTGATTTTCCAACGTTTACTCACATTCCTTTCCATAGTTTTTATTTTCGTTCGGCATGAACCCTTACCTATATAGATGGTGGGATGTAGGTAATTGTGATTCCTTTTCAATGGTTGAACACTGATTCTTTGAATAAATAGAAAAGTCTTCCAATGTAATTATCTCAAGGAGATTTGGTATGGTGATTGAATCAGGAAATTTATCATACATCTACTTCAGTAAGAAGTATAGTCTAGTAATTTTTGTAAATTTGTGATACAATAATGGTATAAGTTGATAAAATATTGATATGCATAGACTGCTCTACGAAAAGGTGGAGCAGTCTTTTTTATATGTAGAAAAGTCCCCAATTATTCCTCCTTTTAAAGAAATGATTATTAATTATGTTTCCTATTCATCAAAATATATTTATTTGAATTATCAAAATATATTGACATTTTGTATTCTATTTTTTATTCTTGTGTATAAAGTTTCCGTTATTCGGAACATGTTTCCGTTAAACGGAAAATGATGGGTGTATAAACCCTTGCTTAATTGCTACGTTGTCTATGTCTCGGTTCAAAGAATAATAAATAGTAGGGGGAGACAGTTATGGTAAACCTGCATCAAGAAAAAAAAGAAGATGAACCACGTATAAAGGGAATTAATGCATTTGTATTAATGTTTATTATTATTTTGGTTATGTCGTTATTGACCTATATTTTACCGGCAGGACAGTATGAAAGAGTTGAGAGTAATGGGAGAATGGTTGTTGATCCTGAGTCCTTTCAATATATAAGCTCAAATCCCGTTGGTTTTCTAGAAATATTTAATAGTGTGCATTTGGGGATGCTTGAAGGGGCTCCTATTATTTTGTTCGTCTTTTTATTTGGTGGAGCTTTAGGGATCATGCAAAAAACTGGTGCTATTGATTCGTTTATTAAAGTAATGGCTTCTAAGTTTGGGAAGAAAGAGTACGTATTAATCCCTATTCTCGTATTAATATTTGCAAGTTTAGGAACATTAATTGGCTCTGCGGAGGATACGCTTGTATATATAGCCATTATTATCCCTTTAACGATGGCGCTAGGGATGGATGCGATGACAGGTTTTGCGATTGTCATGCTCGGTACACTAGCAACAGGCTTTACATCGGGCATTACAAACCCTTTTAACATTGGTGTTGCTCAAACGATTGCCGAGCTTCCGATGTATTCAGGGATGTCCTATCGAATAGTCGTGTTTGTTGTATTTTATATGTTGACAGTCCTTTTTATATATAAACATGCAAAAAAAGTAAAAGTTGATCCATCCCAAGGGATTTATGGCAAGTTTAATCCGGAGGAAAGTATAAAAATAGATTTGGACTTTAAGATAAGTACACGACATTTACTAGCATTATTCGTACTACTAGGTAATTTTGTTGCACTAATTGTAGGGGTAATAAAATTCCAATGGTATATAAGTGAAATTGGCGGAATTTTTCTACTAAGCAGTATTATTATGTCTATTATATGTAAGATTGGACCGAATAAAATGGCTGAAGGATTTATTACTGGCGCCCGAGATATGGTAGAAGGGGCTTTAATCATCGGATTTGCCCAAACCATTTTAGTGATTACGACGAATGGAGGGTTAATTGATACTATTCTGCATTTTGTTTCTAATGCAGTAAGTGTTCTACCAGCTTCTATAAATGCAGTAGGGATGTTTTTACTTCAGCTCTGCTTGAATTTCTTAGTGCCTTCTGGAAGTGGACAAGCGGCGTTAACAATGCCAATCATGACACCTTTAGCAGACTTAATTGGTGTAACTAGGCAGACAGCTGTACTGGCTTTCCAATTTGGTGATGGTATTTCCAATATGGTTATTCCAACGAGTGGGGTTTTATTAGCAGGATTAGCAATAGCGGGTATCCCATTTTCAAAATGGGTCAGATGGGTATTTCCTTATTTCCTTATACAGACAAGCTTAGCAATTATCTTATTAGTTATTGCACATCTCATAAACTATGGACCATTTTAATCATATAAATTATATAGTAGGAGTGATTAGATTGATAGAAGCAGTGGATTTAAAACAACAAGTAATTAAATGGCGTCGTCATTTGCATATGTATCCAGAATTATCACATCAGGAGCATGGGACAGCCCAATATATTTATAATCAACTAGTAACGTTTCCACATTTAGAGGTGAAGCGTTTAACAGAGACGAGTGTCTGTGCATTTTTAAAGGGTACGAAAAAGGATAATAAGGGGCATACCATTTTACTACGAGCTGATATTGATGCATTGCCGATTGAAGAAGAAACGGATTTATTTTTTAAATCAACCAATCCGGGAGTCATGCATGCGTGTGGCCATGATGCCCATCCAGCGATGCTCCTTGGTGCAGCAAAAGCATTGGCTGAGCGTGGGACTGATTTTTGTGGAGAAATTCGTTTTGTTTTTCAGCATGCTGAAGAGGTGACGCCTGGAGGAGCTGCTCAACTAGTAGCCCTAGGAATTGTAGAACATGTCGATTATGCCTTTGCACTACATGTGAGCCCTGATTATGAGGTAGGACAATTTGCTATGAAAGACGGTAAATTTACTGCAGCAGCAGATGATTTTGAAATTAAAATCTACGGTAGGGGTGGCCATGCTTCTACACCTGAGGTTGCTATAGATCCTTTACTTATTGGTTCTGAAATAGTTGTAGCTCTGCAAACCATTGTGTCACGTAAAGTACCGAGTACACATGCGCCTGTTTTAACGGTGGCAAAATTTCATTGTGGAACGGCATTAAATATTATTGCAGATACAGCAGAGCTAGGTGGAACGATTCGTTCACTAGATCCTACGATTCGTGTAGATGCGCGAAAACATTTAGAAAAGATCGCTACAAGTATCGCTTCTATGCATGGTGCAAAGGTTGAAATTACATGGGAGCTAGGGTGTCCCTCTGTAACAAATGATACAGAATTAACAGCATTATCCCGCCGTATAGCTGGAGAAATAGTTGGAGATACAGGTGTGAAGGAATTACCTGGACCAATGTTTGGAACAGAGGATTTCGCCGATTTTTCAGAAGTTGTTCCTTCATCGATGCAATTTATAGGGGTACATAACGTAGAGTTTGGAGATGCGTACCCATTACACCATCCTCGTTTTAAAATTGATGAAGAAGCTCTTATGTATGGTGTTCGTTACTTTGAAAATATTGCACGAACACTATGTCCATAAAGGGAAAAGTAAGCTAAAAATAATTTGTTTAAAAGGCATGAGTGCGGTATAGTACATGACTCATGCCTTTTAAAATGCTTATAAGGATGTATTGAAAAGCACTAAAGGATTGTTTATCTTATACGATATAGAAACTTGAAGGGAGGTGAAAAAGAGATGAAGGTAATTTTCACAGTTGGATTACCTGGAAGTGGAAAAAGCACATTTGTGAAGCAGCTAGCAAAAAAAGAAAATGCCGTTGTCCTTTCGAGTGATGCTATACGTCAGGAGCTATTTGGTGACGCAACAAAACAGAAATCACGTCAGGTTTTTCGTACACTATATGAGCGTCTTAATGACCTTGTGGCAAAGGGTTATACGGTCATTGTAGATGCTACCAATATTGAACGGGAACGGAGGATATTTGCACTAGGTAAATTGCCAACCTCGGTTAGGAAGGAATGCTATTATTTTGACACCCCCTACTCCATATGTGTAGCTAGAAACCAACAACGAAAGAGAAATGTACCGTTAGTGGTGATGGAGAAAATGAGCAAGCATTTAGAATTTCCGACGGTGGGAGAAGGATTTGATGAAGTGCATATCGTACATGAATCAAGCCCCTATGCAATTTCCCGACAACAATTTATTTCGCTTATTCAACGTGAGCCCAATTATGAGGAGCTTTTTCAAACACTTCGAGTAATTCCACTTTTTAAAGAGATTTATCAATTCAATCAAGAAAATCCACATCACCAATTTCTATTATGTCAGCATACTTATTTTGTCTTTTCCTATATCAATGAATACTATTCGGAAAGTGATAAGCTGGCATTACAAATAGCAGCATTATTCCATGATGTTGGTAAACCATTTTGTAAAAAATATAAGCCGCTGCAACAACGGTATGGCTATTATGGTCATGAAAACGTATCAGCACAAATCGTTTGTCATTTTTTATTAGAATTGGGCTTTGAAGTGGATTTTGTATTAAAGGTCGTCTATTTAGTTCAATTTCATATGCTAATCCAGTATGGTGGCGATAGAGGGGGAAGTGAAATATATCATTTATTAGATGGGGATTTATTAACAAGGCTTTACTTTTTCCGTGAGGCTGACCAGTTTGCGAAATAAACAATAGAGAAAGGAGTGTAAATATGACGAAATTAATGAAATACCCAAGAAGCTTTCATTTACCATGGAGCAGAGGCTATACCCATGATGACAAGGTTGCTAAAAATGTGAATCATTTTATTGGGAAAGAGGTTGTTGTCACTGAAAAGCTAGATGGAGAAGGAACAACGCTGTACAAGGACTATATGCATGCTAGAAGCATCCATTCAGCTAACCATCCTTCTAGACATTGGGTTAAAACATTCCATGCTAGTTTTTCTTATCAGATCCCAGATAGTTGGCGACTATGTGGAGAAAATATGTATGCTAAGCATTCTATATATTATCAGGCACTAACAAGTTATTTTTATTTATTTAGTATTTGGAATGAAGATAATATTTGTTTAAGTTGGGATGAGACGGTTGCCTTTGCGGAAAAATTAGGTGTTGAAACGGTGCCTGTTTTATACAGAGGGATTTTCGACGAGAATAAAATAAAACGAATGTTTACTGGGAAATCAATGTTTGATGGTGAACAAGAGGGGTATGTCATTCGAAATGCCGAATCCTTTCATTATGATGATTTTCAGTATAATTTGGGCAAATTTGTGAGACCTCACCATGTTCAAACAAGTGAACACTGGCTACAAGAAAAAGTAATACCTAACCGTTTAAAATAAAAGTAATTTCATTCATTTATGAAAAGGACTGAGAAAAATGTAATACTTCATAGAATCAATCAACCATAGTATATTATGAGGAAGTTGCTAGGCTGCATATCCCTTTCATCTAGGGATTACAGGTTCGATCCCTGTCATCCTCCATCCAAAAAAGAACTCTCGTCACTAGTACGAGAGTTCTTTTGTATTATTTAGTGTAATTATCGAAATAGCCTTGAATGTAAATCATAGGCGTTCCTTTGTCTCCTGAACCTGATGTTAAATCAGATAGGGAGCCGATAAGGTCAGTTAAGCGGCGAGGTGTTGTTCCTTGTGCAGCCATTTGACCTGTTAAATCTTCATCTTTATTTTGAATATATTCAGAAATAGCAGCTTTTAACTCTTCTCCTCGAAGATCAGCAAAGTCATTGTCTGCTAAATATTTTAATTTAACCTCGTTAGGAGTTCCGTTTAATCCGGCTGTGAAGGCTGGAGAAACAACAGGATCTGCTAACTCCCAAATCTTACCCACAGGATCTTTGAATGCACCATCTCCGTAAATCATAACTTCTACAGTTTTTCCTGTAGCTTCTTTGATTTTAGCTTGGATACCGTCAACAATCGGCTGGCAAGTATGTGGGAACAACTTAATACTATCTTCTGTAGCCTTGTTAGAGCCAAGTAGACCATATTCAGCATTGAAACCAGAACCATTGATGGATTCAGCTAAAATATTATCAAGGCTATAAACTTTTTCAGCACCGTTTGCTGTTAAAATGCGCTTTGTGCGGAAACGTGAGTGAATATCACATGTTAGGACACTCTTTGTATAGTCTAAAATGGTTTTTGGATTATTGGAGAAGATGACCTCACATGTAGCCCCTTCTGCTTCAATTAACTCTTTATAGTATTCAATATAATCTACACCAGTAAATGTGTGCTTTTTAAAGCCGAAATGCTCACGGAATTCCACTTCATTTAATGTATCTGTCCAAGGATTAATGCCTTTTACATCTAACTCATCGATATCGACAAGATGATTGCCAACTTCATCAGATGGGTAGCTAAGCATTAAGACAACCTTTTTAACGCCTTTAGCAATACCTCGTAAGCAGTTAGCAAAACGATTTCGACTTAAAATAGGGAAAATAACTCCTACAGTATCATTGCCGAATTTCGCTGCTACGTCCACAGCGATATCATCAATTGTTGCGTAGTTCCCTTGTGCACGTGCTACTACTGACTCAGTTACGGTCACAATATCTCGATCTTCAATAGTGTAACCCTCTATTTTCGCAGCATTTAACACCGTATCTACAACAATTTGTTCAATATGATCGCCTTCGTTAATAATAGGACCACGAAGACCTCTTACAACTGTACCGATTACACGTTCCAACTTAATCTCTCCTCATTTAACTTTGATGTAAAATCCATATGATTTTACTATACGCCTCACTCATGATATAAGTAAAATTAATAGTTCATATACTAGCTATAAGGGGTGCTTATATGATAGGGAAATTAGATTTATACCGTGTTTTTAGTGTTGTAGCTAAAAATAATAGCTTTTCAAGAGCAGCCAAGGTTTTATATATGACTCAGCCTGCTGTTAGCCAAGCTATGATGCAACTGGAAAAAGAGCTGGGTACACGTCTTTTTAATCGAACGCCTAAGGGTGTAACTTTGACAACAGAGGGCAGTCTGCTATTTGAATATACGAATTCGGCTTTAGGACTTTTAGATGCGGGTGAAGAAAAGTTATTAGAATTTAAAAATTTAACAACCGGGCAACTAAAGATTGGCGTAGGAGATACGATTTCACGTTTTTTCCTTATGCCTTATTTAGAAGCATTCCATACGATGTACCCGAATATTAAGTTGGAAATGTTAAATGGTACTACCACCGAAATTTGCAATTTTATTAAATCGGGTGAGGTGGACATTGGTTTTTGTAATTTTCCCATAGAGGACTCGACATTACAGTTAACGGTATGTACGGATATTCAAGATATTTTTGTCTGTGGCGAGAAATATAAGACACTGGCTTCTAAAAGTTTAAGCTATGAGGATCTGTTAAAATTCCCGCTTATTTTCCTAGAGAAAAAATCGAATTCACGAAAATATGTAGAGGATTTTTTATTATCACGAGGGGTCCATATTGAACCTGAGTTTGAGTTAGGTTCACATGATCTTGTATTAGAATTTGCCCGTAGTAATTTAGGAATCGCATGTGTTACAAAGGAGTTTTCGAAGGATTATCTACACAGAGGACTTCTATACGAATTATCTTTAAATGGAAATATTCCACCCAGGAGTATAGGGATGTGCTTTTTAAAGACAGTACCCCTTTCTAGAGCGGCGACCAAATTTGTCGAAATCATTGAACATAAACGTTTTAATACTAGAAGAAGCATCAAAAAAGCTTAGCGACGGGAAGCGTCACTAAGCTTTTTTTGATAATACCTCAATTAATATATCAACATTCCGCTTATTTTTCATAGTTGGCGAACAAAGATAAGAAAATGTCCGCATAAAATGCTGTTCTTCAAGGGTCAGAATCGACATATCGCCATTTTTTAACTCACGCTCAATGACACACGCAGACAGTAAGGAAAGCCCAAGTCCTTGCATAACGCTTTCTTTAACTCCCTGATTACTACTAATAGTTAACAATGATTGAATCTGTAAACCATTGGCTCTAAATAAATGATCTAAATAATAACGCGTGCCAGAGCCTTCCTCACGCGCAACCCAGCTTTGCTGTTGAAGATTGTCTGCAGTAATGGGCTGTTGCTTTGTTAGAGGATGATTGCTAGCACTGACAATAAATAACTCATCCTGCATAAATGGCTTTATTAAAAGTTCATTGTCATGAGCCTGTCCTTCTATCAGGCCAATATCAACTTGCAATAATTTTGTATATTGAATGATTTCTTTCGTATTACCAATAATAATTTGAAGCTCAAGTTGTGGGAAGCGTTGTTGCAAGCTAGCGATAATAGGAGGCAGTATGTATTCTCCTATAGTAAAACTGGCACCTATGACGAGTGTCCCTTGTACTTCTTGATGATAGGCTGCAATGTCTTCCTTAGCAGCCTCAGTTATCGCCATAATCTGCTTAGCCCGTTTATAGAGAATTTCACCAGTTGGTGTAATTTGTACAGATTTTGGCGATCGAATAAATAAAGTAGTTTGTAATTCCTGCTCAAGGTTTTTAATGTGTAAGCTGACACTTGGCTGTGAAATATGAAGTATTGCTGATGCTTTTGTAAAATTATTGACCTCTACCAGTGTGATGAACGTTTTTAAAGCCTCATATTGCATATTTACACCTCTATAATTAGAAATTTTAATAGTAACAATTATATATATGTATTTTACTAATAGTGTACTTTTTAATAAAGTAGTACTCAACAAAGGAGAAAGAAGTGAACATCATGGTTAATGGACAGAACAAAGGGAAATACGCACTTCAATCAAACTTTCTGAAGGGAATATTACTAACACTCCTTCTTGCCTTAGTTGCTAAATATATTGCTACTTTTCCTTTCTTTTCAATATTAGGACAATTGGTCATTGCTATTATATTAGGGATGGCTTGGCGAGCAGCATTTAAAGTACAGGATTCCTGGCAAGTGGGAATTGCATTTTCCAGTAAGAAGCTATTACGATTCGGCATTATTTTATTGGGGATGCGTTTAAATTTAGCTGATATTTATCACGCTGGAGCAAATGTTTTTTTCATTGCAGTCATTAATTTATTATTTGCATTAATCGTAGTGTATGGTCTAACAAAAATATTTCACGTAGATCAAAAGCTAGGGATACTAACGGCTTGCGGCACTGCCATTTGTGGAGCTGCAGCTGTCGTGGCAATCGCACCTCAAATTAAAGCAAATGAAAAAGAAACTGCTGTGGGGGCAGCCATTGTTGCGCTATTGGGAACCGTATTTACACTTGTTTATACAGTACTTTATTCTGTTATGAACTTAACGCCAACAGAGTATGGCATTTTCGCGGGTGGTACCTTACATGAAATAGCTCATGTTATTGCTGCGGCATCTGCTGGTGGAAATGAAGCTATTGATATAGCGGTCATTGTAAAGTTAACTCGTGTCGCACTGCTAGTTCCAGTTGCCATTATAATCGGCATTTTCTATCGAAGAACGGCTAAAGGAGAAGAGAAAAAAACATTTTCATTGTCAATCATACCTTGGTTTATATTAGGATTCTTAGCAATGAGTGCAATTAATTCATTAGGTATTATACCAGCTAATGTGGCGCAAGCCCTTGTAAATATTGCCTATATCTTAATTGCTATGGCGATGGCTGGTCTTGGATTAAATGTTGAGATTAAAACCTTTAAGGAGCTTGGAGTAAAGGCATTTGTTGCTGGTTTAATTGGCTCAGTTTGTCTATCTATATTAGGCTATATACTTGTTATTTTCTTATTATGATGTTGTACAAACTATCTTCATGAAAAAGACCCTGCATCGTATGTCAGCATGCAGGGCTTTTTAGATAGAATCAGAAGATCATGTATAAATATTTAGTGTGATTATGAACGTAAAGCTTCAATGGAAGATGCTAATTCAGCAACTACTATTTTGCTGCCGATAATCGGGCTATCCGTTTTTTCCCCTTCAGAGCCTGAACTTGGACGGTGATGGGCTGCAGCAAAGGCATCGCTATTGCGCCATGCCTGGAAATGCTCCTTGGATTCCCAATACATATTAACACTCATTTCGTCATAAGTAGGATCATCCGTTGAAATTAATACCTCTACTTTATGGAAGCCTTCAAATTGTTGTAAAGGACCTGGTTTTGTAAAGTTTGGAGCCATTCTTGCTGCAAAACCTGGTTTCACTTGAATGCGATTTGTAACAATAATCATGCTTTTCCCCCCTTATTTTCATTTACTAGGTTTTTGAATGAATTATCACTGATTATCATTCGCAATCAATGATAAGTGGCTTAGGAAGACATTGTCAATAGAAGTCCTCTTTATATTTTCATCGTAAGTAAACTTCTTCATAGATGCTGACATTTAACTGACATAATCCGGTGCTATACTAATTATAAGAGCTAGTAGTATCGAGGTGAACAAAAATGGTGCATATATTAGTAATAGAAGACGAATATGCAATTAGCCAGGTGTTAAACGTTTATTTAAAAAAGGTCGGCTATGTTGTAACACAAGACCGTTTAACAAAGAAGCCAATGGATCAATGGGAGGTCTAAGTGGCGGGCCTATGCAACGCCCCGATAAGATTGAGTGCCTATGGGTATAGATTTAAATGGAGAGGCCGTTAAAAAAATGACCATATCCAAACTTTTGGGTATGGGTTTTGCTTTTTCTCGTGCTAAAATAAAGCATTCTGTTCTTAGGAGTCCTTTCATATGAATGAACAACAGTTTGATAAATATTTGCATATTAAGACCGTGGGAGAACAATATGGTTTCCCAAAGCTTGCCCACTATCATCGTTATGAACCAACACCTTACAATGGGCTTGAACAATTATTTGCTATATACGAAATGCCTGACAACCCAGTGTTTATTGATATGGGCTGTGGAAAAGGAAGGGTACCCATTTATGTTCATCATCAATTCCATATTCCAACGATCGGAATAGAGATGGATGCTGGATTTTATGCAGAGGCAGAAGATAATAAACGAAGCTATCTTCAAAAAAATCGTTCACATGCACCCGTTACATTTCTTCATACGATAGCAGAGGCGTATGAAATAAAGCCGCGTGATAATGTATTTTTCTTTTTTAATCCCTTTTCTATTCACATTTTCCGCACAGTTATTCAGAACATTTGGCAATCCTATGAGCAACGAATGCGAGATATTCATATCATTTTATACTATCCACCCTATGATTATTTACAGTTTTTACATCAGGGAACACCATTTGAATTGCTTCATGAAGTGCATTTAGAAAATGAAACAAATATTAATGAACGTCTTTGTGTGTTCGAATTAAAGAAAGCATAGAGTAATGGGCAACCGTCTCTATGCTTTTTCCTGTTTTTACAGACTTATTTTCAGGGAAATAATTTATCAAGAACTAAAAATAACAAATATGTTCGGATTAATTCTTATCTTAAAAAAATGATAGCATATGATAGTTTTGTACTACACGATGGCTTGAATTAAAAGATAATTCGCAAATAACTAATTATACTGAAAAATCACTCTAGACTAAATATAAAGAATGTTTTACAATGTAAAAGTCATAAATGAATAATATTGTTCTGTCATTTTAGCTAGTTATAAATAATTATTTTTGCTATTGAGGAAATGAATGTATTTGTTTATAATTATCAGAAATATCTAATATTTTAGAAATTTTCAGGGGGAATTTAATTATGAAAGAGAGTAAAAAGCTTAAGAAGTTCGGTTCACTTTTAGTAGCATCTTCATTACTTGCTGGTGTACTTGCTGGTTGTGGTAACGGAGACGACTCAAGTTCAGGTGGTGGCTCATCATCAGGCGGTGGCTCATCTGATGGCGATACAATTAAAATTGGTGCAAACTTAGAGCTTTCAGGAAATGTAGCATCTTACGGTTCTTCAATCGGTCTGGGCGCAGAATTGGCTGTAAAAGAAATTAATGATGCGGGTGGTATTGATGGTAAGAAGATAGAACTGATTAAAGTAGATAATAAATCAGAAAACTCTGAGGCCACAGCCGCAGCTATTAAACTAGCAACGCAAGATAAAGTAGTAGCAATGCTAGCACCTGCAACTTCTGGGAATACAGTAGCAACGGTTCAAATTGCTAATCAAAATAAAATCCCGATTGTTACGGGCTCTGGAACTGCCCCAAATATTACAGTAAACGAGGATGGCAGCGTTAACGAATATGCATTCCGTACATGCTTTATTGACCCCTTCCAAGGGATTGTGGCAGCTAACTTTGCTTCAGGTGAGCTAAGTGCGAAAAATGTAGCTATTTTTGCAGACAACGCATCTGATTATGCAAAGGGTTTAGCAAAGTCCTTTAAAGAAACGATGACTAAGAGTGGTGGAAAAATTGTGAAGGAAGAAGCTTATGTAGCGAAGGATACAGACTTCCGTACACAATTAACAAATATTAAAGCAGCGAATCCAGACTTTATCTTTATCCCTGGATACTATGAAGAGGTTGGTTTGATTGTTAAACAAGCCCGTGAAATGGGTATTGATGTACCTTTAATGGGTGCTGATGGTTGGGATTCACCAACTTTAGTGGATCTAGCTGGGAAAGATGCATTAAATAATACGTACATTACTAACCACTATTCTGCGGAAGATCCAGATAAAAAAATTCAAGACTTTGTAAAGGCATTTAAAGCGGCAAATGGTGATAAGGCACCTGATGCGTTCAACGCACTTGGGTATGACTCTATTTACTATATTGCTGATGCAATTAAGCGTGCAGGCTCTACGGATGGGGAAGCTATTAAAAATGAATTAGCTGCAACAAAGGATCTTTCTTTAGTAACAGGTACTTTCTCAGTTGACGAAAACCATAACCCAATTAAAACAGCAACAGTTCTTGAATTTAAAGACGGTAAACAAGTGTTCAACTCTAAAGTTAATCCTTAATGTTTTGTAAGCAGCAAGGGGGAGGCGGGTAAACACGCCTTCCTTTTTTCTTTTTTATATAACTACAATAGCCGTATAAAACATAACTTTTTAGTATCGATGCATGTACAGATTTCTCATTTTTCAGAAAATTCAAAGGAGTGAAAGCGTATGGAATGGATACAGCAACTTGTGAATGGTATTTCACTAGGAAGTATCTACGCGTTAATAGCGCTAGGGTATACGATGGTATACGGTATTATCAAGCTGATTAACTTTGCTCATGGTGACGTTTTCATGATTGGTTCATTTATTGGCTTTTACGCAATTGCTAAATGGGAGCTTGGCTTTTTCCCAGCATTATTATTGGCGATGCTCATTTGTGCAATCTTTGGTGTTTTAATTGAACGGATTGCCTATAAACGTTTACGAAATGCAACACGTATCGCGGCATTAATTACAGCGATTGGCGTATCTTTATTAATTGAATATACAACAATTTTCTTCAGAGGCGCTCAACCAGCAGCATATCCTGAAGTTTTCAAAAATAAATCTTTTGACATTTTGGGCGTGCAAATTAGTAGTACATCCATTTTAATTTTATCAGTTGCTGTTGTACTGATGATTCTTTTACAATTCATCGTACATAAAACAAAAATCGGGAAAGCAATGCGTGCCGTTTCTCATGATGCGGATGCAGCACGCTTAATGGGGATTAACGTTGATAATACAATCTCGGCAACATTTGCCATCGGTTCCGCTTTAGCTGGCGCAGCCGGTGTTATCTTCGGTGTTTATTATACGAAGATTGACCCGTTAATGGGTGTTATACCAGGGGTTAAAGCATTTATTGCGGCTGTTCTTGGCGGGATTGGTATCATTCCTGGCGCTATGGTTGGTGGTATGTTATTAGGCGTTGTGGAATCCTTGGTAAGTGCTCTTGGCTTCTCTTTATGGAGAGATGCAGCAGCATTCGTTATTTTAATTTTGATCTTAATATTCAGACCATCGGGTATCTTTGGTAAAAATGCCCGTGAGAAAGTGTAGGTGAGCGGTTATATGAAAAAGTCTAAAGTTTTCTGGGGCTATGCCGTATTAGCGCTAGTCATCTATGCAGTTGTGCAATTATTGATTATGACCGAAGTCATTGATATGTACTATAAAAATATGCTGATTACGATGTGTATTAATATTATGCTGGCTGTCAGTTTGCATATTGTTATTGGTGTTACTGGTCAATTCTCGATTGGGCATGCTGGGTTCCTAGCCGTTGGTGCGTATGTATCAGCCATTATTACGACAAAGCTCATGTTGCCATTCCCAATGGCGATCTTATTAGGGGCGGTTGCAGCAGCTGTTGCAGGTCTTATTGTAGGTATTCCAACACTTCGTTTAAAAGGGGATTATCTAGCAATTGCAACATTAGGATTTGCGGAGATTATTCGTATTATTTTCTTAAATACGGATTATGTTGGCGGTGCAGCAGGGATGCAAGTTAAATATTTATCTAACTGGACGTATGCATTCTTTGGCGTAGTATTAACCATTCTTGTAATCTCAAACTTTACAAATTCACGTCATGGTCGTGCATGTATTTCTATTCGCGAAGATGAGATTGCAGCAGATGCTATGGGAATCAATACAACTTACTATAAGGTTGTTGCGTTCGCAATTGGATCTTTCTTTGCAGGGCTAGCAGGTGCAATTTTTGCCCATAACTTTTACATTATTCAACCGACGACTTTCGGTTTCTTAAAATCATTTGATATATTAATTTACGTTGTACTTGGGGGCTTAGGAAGTCTTTCAGGTTCTGTAATTGCTGCGGTATTCTTAACAATCGTATCGACGTATCTAGCAAACTTCCCTGAAACTCGTATGATTATTTACAGTTTAGTATTAATTATCGTGATGCTTTACCGTCCAACCGGATTAATGGGGACAAAAGAAATTACGGATTTATTTAAGTTTGGGAAAAAAGGAGGTACAAAATAATGGCTGAAAACCTTCTTATTAATGTGGAAAATATGGGGATTCAATTCGGTGGTTTAAAGGCCGTACAAGGTGTTAATATGTACCTCAATCAAGGTGAATTAGTGGGATTAATCGGACCTAATGGTGCAGGGAAAACGACTAGCTTTAATATGTTGACAGGGGTATATACACCAACAGAGGGGACCATCACATTTGGCGGACAGAAATTAAACGGGCTTGCACCTTACCAAGTAACGCAAAAGGGAATAAGCCGTACATTCCAAAATATTCGTCTCTTTAAAGAACTATCTGTTCTAGACAATGTTAAAGTAGCCAATCATTCGCTTGCTAAGCATTCGATGTGGTCATCAATTTTTCGCTTACCAACGCATTTTAAGGGCGAGGCAGAAATGGAGCTTCAATCCATAGAGTTTTTAAAAATCTTTGGTTTAGATGTCTATATGAATGAGTTGGCTAAAAATTTACCATATGGAATGCAGAGGAGATTAGAGATTGCCCGAGCATTAGCGGCAAATCCAAAGCTCTTATTATTGGATGAACCAGCTGCCGGGATGAATCCGCAGGAAACGCATGATCTTATGGAATTAATTGCGTTTATTCGTAAGGAGTTTGGCTTAACCATATTACTGATTGAGCACGATATGAGCTTAGTAATGGGTATATGTGAGCGCATTTATGTACTTGATCATGGACAATTAATTGCTGACGGGACACCAGAAGAAATTCGCAACAATCCAAAGGTAATAGAAGCATACCTTGGTGAGGAGGTTATCGGCTAATGCTAAAAGTACAAAATATAGATGTTTATTATGGCAACATTCAAGCATTAAAGGGCCTCTCTTTAGAAGTAAACGAGGGTGAAATTGTAACACTAATCGGTGCAAATGGTGCTGGGAAAAGTACATTGTTAAAAACATTGTCAGGTTTATTAAAGCCAAAAGGTGGCATCATTGAATACGAAGGCTTCTCTATTGCAGGGAAAGCAGCCCAAACCATTGTTAAATCGGGGATTTCCCACGTTCCAGAAGGACGTCGTGTTTTTGCCAATATGTCCGTAGAAGAAAACTTAGAGCTTGGTGCCTATTTGCGTAATGACAAAGCAGGAATAAAAAAAGATATGGACCATGTTTTCGAATTATTCCCTAGACTAATGGAGCGTCGCAAACAGCTATCAGGAACATTATCTGGTGGGGAGCAGCAGATGCTTGCAATGGGTCGTGCTTTAATGGCAAAGCCCAAATTGCTATTAATGGATGAGCCTTCAATGGGGCTCGCACCGCTAATGGTAAAGAATATTTTCAATATTATTGAACAGGTGAATAAAGAGGGGACAACAGTATTGCTTGTTGAGCAGAATGCCAATATGGCACTGTCTGTCGCTAACCGTGCGTATGTGCTCGAAACAGGACGCATTGTTTTATCTGGTTCAGCCAAAGAGCTTCAAGAAAGTGAACAAGTAAAGGCTGCTTATTTGGGTGGTTTATAATGGGGAGGGCGTCTCAACAATGAGGGGCCCTTTTCAATGTTCTCCCTATTAAATAATCGAAGGTAGCATTTTACTATTCATTTTTGGTAAGGTGGAAAAAAGGAGTGATGCTTTTTGAAATATTCAGCACCATATTTTATTAAACAATTAAATTTAGCCGAACATCCTGAAGGGGGCTATTATATTTCTTCATTTCGGGCTGAGGAGAATATTGCAGTAAGAGATGTTCAGAGACCTATTTATACGAGTATTTATTTCTTACTTCGCTCACAAGACATTTCACATCTACATCGCTTGCAGTCAGATGAGCTATGGTATTACCATGCCGGTAGTCCACTCACAGTCCATATGATTTTTCCAGATGGAACATATGAAGCGAAGAAGCTTGGCTTGAACTTAGAAGCAGGAGAGATCCCACAAATTGCGGTGCCTAAAAATACAATTTTTGGATCATCTGTGGAGGAAGTAGATACGTTTAGTTTAGTAGGATGTATGGTTGCCCCAGGCTTTGACTTTGAGGATTTCGAATTGTTTACACAGGAAGAGCTATTAGCAGATTACCCTCAGCACGAGGCAGTAATTCGAAAAATGGCTTATCCAACCATTAAATAGAAAATAAGCCGTCTCATTCATTGTGAGACGGCTTTGTGTATATTTACCATAAGATTTCTTCCGGATAGCTGAGCTGCATTTGTATGGCGTGTAAAGGTTGTTTAGTGGCAATGGCTGCTTGCATTAGATGTGATTTGAGTGCTACATATTCATGATCCTCTACAAGTAGGCGTAATGCAAATGCAGCAAGCTGAGCTTTACGTTCCTCTTTATTTAATTGGATGTATTTTAGATTCAGAACATCTACATACTGTGTGGCGAAAAGGAAGGTTAATGGGCCTTTTGCCTGCAGCATAGTTAAAAATACTACATAGTCCTCTTCTTTAACTTCCTGTTCTAAACAATCTGCAATAGCTGCTTGAAATTTACGAATTGTCGCTATCTCATGATTCCAAATAGATGCTTTGTTTAATTTCAAGTGTAGATGAATGAAATCGTTTAAAGCGATGGCACTAAAAATAATTTCGGGCCAAAGAATGTCTGTGGCAAAATAGATGTTTTTAGTCGGGAAAATCAGTTCATGTTGTATAAGGGTGTTCTTGTTAAGGCCGTTACTTACAAACTCTATCTGGTGTTCCCCAAGTATGGCATGTCTCAGTTTATAGCAAACGCTTAAAATACGGAGTCGAGGACCTTGATAATCATAGTATTTATTGGCATCACCAGTTACTTTGTAAATAGCTTTAGTAAGCTCATCTAAATCCCAGAAGTCTCCACAAATTTGTACTCCTGTTAACTGCTCTGTGCTTTGAATGGAAATCATAGTCCTCGCCCTCCTCTAATATTTATTTTGGTGTGTAATTCAGTAGCTTGAAGAGCTCCGTCTGTTCTTTATCCGTTAAATCTCGCCATTGGCCTACTTTTAAATTTCCAAGCTTAATATTCATAATACGAATACGCTGTAGACGCTTTACAGAGTAGCCAAGAGCTGAACACATTCGGCGTATTTGACGATTTAAGCCTTGCTCCAAAATGATTTTAAAAACCTTGTCTGATATCTTTTCAACATAACAAGGTAATGTGGTTGTATCTAGAATATCTACGCCCGCGCTCATCTTGTTAATAAATTGCTCAGTTATAGGTTTATCAACTTGAACAATATATTCTTTTTCATGGTGGTTTTCAGCGCGTAGAATTTTATTGACGATGTCGCCATCATTGGTTAATAACAATAGTCCCTCTGATTCCTTATCAAGACGTCCAATATGAAAAATACGTAAAGGATGATTTACAAAATCAACGACATTCCCTTTTATATGACGTTCGGTTGTACTTGTAATGCCGACCGGCTTATTTAGAGCTATATAGACTAGCTGTTGTTCTTTTTTTACCTCTTTTCCGTCAATGCAAACAATGTCACCATCCTGCACCTGACTTCCAACTGTCGCAGGTTCTCCATTAATTGTTACTTTTCCTTCGGCTATCCACTTATCAGCGCCGCGACGAGATATAATGCCTGTTTCACTTAAATATTTATTAATACGCATATTGTTCTCCTAAATCTAATATTATTTTTAAGTATACCTTAACGTTATACAAATCGTGAATTCTATATACTTTTCTAGTAAAAATAAATTACCTTGAATTTTTTTGGAAAAGTTGAAATTATTATTCGTTTCTGACAATATATTAAGTGAGAGGATTTCTATGAAAATATTGTTATTTCGCTATAAAATGATGTTTTTTGTAGATAGTCTCATTAAATTGTGTAAAGGGGAGAAGTAAAATGGTTTATGCATTTCCAAACACTGAAGGATCGGTAGTTCAATTCAAGCAGAAATATGATAATTATATTGGTGGCGAATGGACACCCCCAGTGAAGGGTCAATACTTTGATAATGTCACTCCTGTTACTGGACAAGTTTTTACACAAATAGCGCGTTCCACAGCTGAGGATATTGAACTGGCACTTGATGCAGCACATGCTGCTAAAGATGCGTGGGGGAAAACTTCACCAACAGAACGTGCAAACATTTTACTTAAAATTGCGGACCGTATCGAGCAAAATTTAGAAAAGCTAGCCGTTGCCGAAACATGGGATAACGGTAAGGCGGTACGTGAAACTTTAAATGCAGATATCCCTCTTGCCATTGATCATTTCCGTTATTTTGCTGGAGCTTTACGTGCTCAAGAAGGCTCTGTAAGCCAAATCGATAACGATACCGTTGCTTATCATTTTCATGAGCCAATTGGGGTAGTGGGTCAAATCATACCTTGGAACTTCCCGTTATTAATGGCTGTATGGAAGCTTGCACCAGCACTAGCTGCTGGAAACTGTGTCGTATTAAAACCTGCAGAACAAACACCAGCATCCATTATGGTGCTTGTGGAATTAATAGAAGATTTATTACCACCAGGTGTCATTAATATTGTGAATGGTTTTGGTTTAGAGGCGGGGAAACCGCTAGCATCTAACCCACGTATCGGTAAGATTGCCTTCACTGGTGAGACGACAACGGGCCGTTTGATTATGCAATACGCGTCTCAAAACCTAATCCCAGTTACATTAGAGCTAGGTGGTAAGTCACCTAATATCTTCTTTGAGGATATTATGGATAAAGACGATGCATTTTTAGATAAAGCAGTCGAAGGCTTCGTATTATTTGCTCTGAACCAAGGGGAAGTATGTACATGTCCTTCACGTGCAATTATACAGGAATCTATTTATGATAAATTTATGGAACGTGTACTACAACGAGTAGAAGCTATTAAAGTGGGTAATCCACTGGATCCAAACACAATGATGGGTGCTCAGGCTTCAAGCGAGCAAATGGAAAAAATCCTTTCTTATTTAGATATCGGTAAACAAGAAGGTGCAGAGTGTCTAATCGGTGGGGAGAAAAATAATGTAGGAGAAGGCTTTGAAAATGGCTACTATGTTAAACCAACTGTCTTTAAAGGACATAATAAAATGCGTATTTTCCAAGAAGAAATTTTTGGTCCTGTTGTAGCTGTTACTACGTTCAAAACGAAAGAAGAGGCATTAGAAATTGCGAATGACACACTATATGGTCTAGGTTCAGGTGTTTGGACAAGAGATATTAATACAGCATATCGCTTTGGTCGTGAAATAGAAGCAGGTCGTGTTTGGACAAACTGCTACCATGCTTATCCTGCACATGCAGCCTTCGGTGGCTACAAAATGTCAGGCGTTGGTCGTGAAAATCATAAAATGATGCTATCTCATTACCAACAAACGAAAAATTTATTAGTGAGCTATAGCGAAAATAAACTTGGTTTCTTCTAAACCATAGGGAGGTGCATGGGCGTGATCGAACGTGTATTAGCCACGGCGGAAGCGCTGGCACTCATCGAGCTATTAAAAGAGAAACATGGGCCTGTTATGTTTCATCAATCAGGCGGATGCTGTGATGGTTCTTCACCTATGTGTTATCCAGAGGGGGACTTGCTATTAGGTGATCAGGATATATGTCTGGGCGAGATAGGTGGAGCTCCATTCTATATGCATAAAAATCAATATGATTATTGGAAGCATACTCAAATCATCCTGGATGTAGTTGAAGGTAGAGGTGGGATGTTCTCATTAGAGGGTGTTGAAGGAAAGCGTTTCTTAACAAGATCGAGAGCCTTCACACCAGAGGAATTACAGATGCTTGGATTAATTTGACGAGTCATTGTACAGCGGCAAAAAATTTTGCCGCTGTTTTTTCGTATTAATTTTTAGAAAAAAGGGTATGTAAAGCTATATTATTAGATGAATTTCGTAAAAATAAAAATAGCTGTAAACGTTCTTTTAAGGTTACTGTAAATATTAATTTCCGAGTGGTTTTTGCTATCAACAGTTTTTCCTCCTTTCTTATATGTTTAATATTTCCTATTAAAACAAAAAAATAGAGTAACATATATTAAATTAAGTTTACTTTTTATGTTAATTGTTACAAGCGGGATGAATCTTTCTCGCATCATGTACCGTAAAATGGGTAAAGGAGCGTGCTAAATATGGATTATGTGATGATAGAAAATAAATTTACAAATACGGTAGAGGATGTATCGAAGGCTGCGGGGTGGACAGTGGATCGTAAGATTGTTTTAGCAATAGCTAGTACATTCGTGGCCTCGGGAAAAACTTTTGATGCTGTCCAGTACAAGAATATTTTACAGGAAATGAAGAAGCAATCTTCCTGGATGTCTCCTTTAAGAACTACGGTAGGCTATAGCATAGCTGCTAATTTAATGAAGCAGGAGGATCCTGAAAACGCAGTAAAAAATCTATTAACGAATGTGAATGCACTAAAGGAAGCGAAATTTAGAAGTGGTAACTTTAGTTATATTGCGGCTCAGTTTTTGACAGAGAATGAAAAGGATAAAATCGTGCATGCACATGCAGCTAGAGCTTTATTTGAAGCCATTCGTAAACATCACCCATTTTTAACATCCTATGAAGATATTCCATACGCTGTGTTACTAAGTAATCCATCTGATGATGTGGAAATACGTGCAGAAACAATGAATCGCTATTATAAAGAATTACGAACATATAATTTTCATGCAGGAAATGAGCTTCAATGGCTGTCGCAAGTATTAACCTTCCTATCTCCACAATTTGATCGTCAACTAGTGCCCAATGTCGTGACCATTCGAGATGCACTAAAAAAACAAGATGTCAAAGTACAGGCCATGCATTATCCTTTACTTGGGTTTTTAGCCTTGCTAGATCTTACTCATCATCAATTGCAAGAAGTTATACATTTATATCATGAATTAAAGGATTTAAAATTATTAAAATGGCATCGTGAATTTGTTCTCTTTATGGCTGTGCAAATCATTATTTATCATATGGCGAAAGTACAAAAATCACTGTCTATGACGATTATGTCATCTATTGAATTATTAATTCAAGCTCAGCAAGCTGCAATGATAGCAGCAGTTAGTGCAGCCGCCATTGCATCTAGTTCAAGCTCTTCGTGATAGAATGGGGGTGAACAATTATTTGGAGGTGCATTTGAAGGATGAAGGAAACAAAACTGTGGATTAACGGCCAATGGCAAGATGCAAAGGAAAGCTATGAGCTAAAATCACCATATAGTGGTGAGGCGATTGCCCGAGTGGCAAAAGCATCTATACAAGATGTGGAGAGAGCAATCGATGGTGCACAGCAAGCATTCCATTCGTTTAAAAAGACGACAGCCTACGAGCGTGCCGAAATTTTATATAAAGTCGTCGATTTAATGCGACAACGAAAAGAAGAGTTTGCAGAGATTTTAGCATTAGAGGCAGGAAAGCCTTTGACAGCAGGGTTAGCGGAGATTGATCGTACAATTGCCACCTATCAATTTGCAGCAGAGGGTGCCAAACAGCCTAAAGGTGAAACGGTACCGATGGATGCGGCACCTGGAGCAGGAGATCGTATAGGTTGGACAAAAAGGGAACCGTTGGGGGTAATTTCCGCTATTACGCCGTTTAATTTCCCGTTTAATTTAGTGGCCCATAAATTAGGCCCAGCATTTGCAGTAGGTAATACAGTTGTTTTAAAACCAGCAACCCAAACACCATTAAGTTCCCTTGTTATGGCAGAGATTTTCCGTGAAGCGGGTTTGCCAGATGGTGCGTTGCAAATTGTGACAGGAAGTGGTGGTGAGCTTAGCGATACTTTGGTTACACATCCTCACGTCAAAAAGGTGACGTTTACGGGTAGTGGAAAAGTTGGATTAGGTATTAAAGAAAAGATTGGCTTACGTAAAGTAACGTTAGAGCTTGGTTCTAATGCAGCAGTTATCGTCGAACCATCGACACCTTTTAATAAAATTATAAGTCGCTGTGTGAGCGGTGCTTTTAACTTTGCTGGACAAGTATGTATTTCGTTACAACGCATTTATGTACATTCTTCTATTATTGATGAATTCACAGAGGCATTTGTTGCGGAAACTGAGAAGCTAGTAGTAGGAGATCCTTTAGATAAAAATACAGATGTAGGTGCTATGATCAATCCGAATGAGGTTGGACGAATTAAAGAGTGGATTGAAGAAGCACAGGCACAAGGAGCAGTCATTGCAACTGGAGGAGTATTTACAGAACGAACGTTAACGCCCACTGTTATGACCAATGTGACAGCTGATATGAAAATCGTTTGTCAGGAAACATTCGCGCCAATCGTCTCAATTGTTTCATATGAAACATTAGATGACGCAATTCGACTTGTAAATGAGTCGGACCTTGGCTTAAATGCAGGTATTTACACGAATGTATTGCCAGATGCCTTATATGCAGCCGACGAATTACAGGCGGGTGCTGTCATTATTAATGATGTTCCGACATTCCGAGTAGATAATATGCCATATGGCGGTGTGAAGATGAGTGGGTATGGAAGAGAAGGAATTAAATGGGCCATTGAGGAAATGACAGATATGAAATTTATTACGATGAAAAAATCGTTCTAGATTTGCATAAGCTCTTTTTCTACGATACGATGACGAAAGAACATACATGAAGGGAAGTTACAAGGAATATGACAAACAATGCTGTACCCATGAGCCAATCACGTACGGTTCAATCGCGTCTCGTATTACCTCCAGACACAAACAATCACAATTCTATTTTCGGTGGAAGAGTGTTAGCTTATATTGATGAAATTGCTGCTATTACAGCGATGAAACATGCGAAGGGACTTGTAGTCACAGCTTCAATAGACTCAGTTGATTTTTTATCGGCTGCCCATGTAGGAGATATTCTTGAAATTGAAAGTATAGTTTCCTCTACAGGACGTTCTTCAATGGAGGTTTATGTTCGTGTTGTTTCTCGCAATATTGAAACTGGTGAGGAAAAATTAACGACAGAATCATTTGTAACAATGGTGGCGGTAAATGAAGAAGGAAAACCAGTACCCGTACCTGCAATTTATCCTGAAACAGATGAGGAAAAACGTTTATTTGAAACAGGGCCCGCAAGACGTGAGCATCGTAAACAAAAACGTGCATTGCCACATTAAGGAAAAAGGGAGCTTCACCTAAAGCGGTGGGGCTCCCTTTGTTATATTACCTATTTAGTTCATTGACTACATTAATGAGTGAGTCAGAAGAAGAGGAAACAAGTGTAGCCCCTTGTGATAATTCAGTAATTAGATTAGAAATGGCTGAAATATCTCTAGATGTATGAACATACTGCTGTTGAATGCCAGATACGGCATCAGCAATATCATTAAATGATTTAGATAAGTTTTCTTGCGTATTGACGCTATGTTGAATTTTTTGGTCAACATTAATAACTGAATTTGCCATCGTTGAAATATTACTTTCAGTTTCTTTAATGAGATGCGACACATTTTGGACAGCATTTTTTGTTTCTTCAGCAAGCTTTCGCACTTCCTCTGCCACTACCGCGAAGCCTTTCCCGTGTTCCCCAGCTCGAGCTGCCTCAATAGACGCATTTAAAGCTAATAAATTTGTTTGGTCAGCTATGCCCGTGACAAGTCCTACAATCTCGGAAATTTTTTGAGAGGAGGTACGTAATTGATTCATAGTCACCTCAAGGCTGTTGACACTTTGTAAAATAACTTGGATTAAATCATTTTGCTCTTGCAGTTGATGTTGCCCACGTCTTGATTTTTCCTGCGTATCTGCAACGAAGCTTAATCCCTGCTTTGTTGCCTCTGCGATATCATCCGTTTGTGAGGAAATTACTAACAACGATGCAGCTGTCTCTTCACTAATTGCGTTAAGTTCCTCTGCTGTACTTTGAATTGTCGTAACAAGAGCGTTTTTCGTTTGGTCAGCGGCTGTTCGGATACGGTCTTCCTCTTTTTCGTAAGCCTCGATAACAAGCTGTTGCTCAAAATTAATGATTTTGCAAAATGCATTAATGGCTCGAATGGCATCATTTTTTGAAATGTCCACTTCATTCACAAAATTTGTGAACGTTGAGGTAAGTGATTGAAAGGATGCTATATACCATTTTGATTGTAAGCCAATTCGTACATGGGCTTCAGCAATTGCTTTTCTTTCAGCGATATAGGCGTCATTAATATGACTTTCAAAAATATCGCTTAAATGCTTATGTAACGTAATTTTTAAACGATCTATATGCGAGGTTCTATTAATAATATCTATTAAATCTTGGCTCAAACTAATGGCTGCATAAAATTGCTCCACCATTGCAGGTATTAAATCATTAGCTAACGGTTGTAGTTGCTTAATTATGGCTAAATCCTCAATTGTTAAATTTAAAAGCTGTAATTGCTTTTGAAGATTTGGATGATTTAAAACATCTAATTGTACATGGCCCTTAAAATTTTCAGGTGTTAATGTAATTGAGTAGCTAGAACTGCTGTTTTTTGAAAACCAACTCATTATTGTTTGCTCCATTCTTAATATCCATAATAATTGTGAGTAAAATGAACTTCTGAATTTGTTAGGTCTGTAAATTTGATAAACAATTGGTATTAAATCTATTTTACTATTATTTGCTGAATATTTGGTTAAAAATTTGGTTATTTCTTTATTTTTTTACTTTCTTGGCAGTTCTGTTAGTGCAGCAGAGTAAATTTGAATTTAAAGTGGGAAACCTGTAAAATACGAACTGTTTAAGGAGAATAAAACTGAACGTGAAAGATAAATAGGAGGTACTATATGGAGAAAAAACGCTTTAAATTCGTTATTCCAGTCATGGTCATTGTTGCAATAGGTTCCGTTTATATGCTACGAAACTATCATGCGGAAGTACCAGCTGTTGAACAGCTGTTAATTACAATTTGCGCTGCTTTAGGATCAGGGGTTTTAGCATACTTTTTATTCCCACAGCAGGGTGAAAATAAAATTGACGACCGCGGTCCTTATTAATAGTAATAACTGAGGCTGCTCGTTTTGATTGTTAAACGAGCAGCTTTTTGTGGATTAGGGCTTAAATAATTTAAACCAGCCTTTATGTTTAAAGATGGTAAGCATAGCGATGACAACAATAATCATAATACCGAGGACAATAAAATAGCTGTATTGTCCATGTAGCTCAGGCATATTGTCAAAGTTCATCCCATAAACTCCAGCAATAAAGGTCAGTGGAATGAAGATGGTTGAGACGATTGTTAAAGTCATCATAATGCCATTCATTCGGCTTGAGCTCATAGCCATATAACTATCTCGCATATCTGCCGTCAGCTCTCGATTTGATTCAACCATTTCAGTTAGTTTTAGAAGATGGTCGTAAATATCTCCAAAATAAGCTCTTTCAGATTTGTTCAATGAAAAACGGTAAGAATTAAGTACTCGATATAAAAGGTCTCTCATCGGTAAAATGGCACGCCTTAAATCGAGCAAATCACTACGAAACTCGAAGACAATCTTCATGGCATTTACGTTGCTTTGGTATGTAAGTTCGCCTTCAAGTGCATTTAAATGATCTTCAATTTTATAAACAAGTGGGAAATAGCTATCAACAATTTTATCAATGGTTTGGTAGGTTAAGTAAACCGTGCCACGCTCCCAGTTTTTTGGCTGGCTTTCTAACAACTTTTGTACCTTTTCTATTTCAGGAACTGGGTTCTTATGAAATGTCACTATATACTTATTAGAGGTAAAAATATTTACCTCCTCTGCAGCTAATGACAGCTCGTTTAATCGATGAATGACGAAAAAATGAAAATCGTCATAAAAATCGAGTTTTGGACGTTGTAATCGCATCAAGCAATCTTCAATAGCTAGTGGGTGGAAATGAAAAAATGAATCTAGCAAAGATTCTTCCTCAGCAGTTGGACAATTAAAATCAATCCAGTACCACTCGAATTCTTGTTGATGTATCGATTCCAAAGGGAAATCCTTTAGTAATTGTTGTTTTTTTGTAATGCCAATGGTGCTTATCACAGCTTTCACCTCAAAGTATTTACTACAATATATATATTTAATGTTCTTCCTCTTTAAAGCATACCCATCCACCAAACAAAGTAGTGGCAAAAAATCTAGAAGGTTTTATAAAACCTGCTTCTTGTAATAATGTTAATATTTCTTTCTCGGGCATAAATGACAGAGCACGGATGGAATTTTCCATTTCTGCAACATCGGATATAGAAAGTTTTGTATGTTGAAGCCAGTAGGAACGCCATAAATCGAATTGTAGTTCCGTTTCAATCGTACCAGGTTGACCGTATTTTGAAACAAGAGTAAAAGGTGCCCCTGGCTTTAAATGGTTGTAAATTTCTTTCAAAGTTGACAGCTTTTCTTCATAACCTTGAATAAAATGAAGGACGAGTACACAACTAGCTGCATCGAATGTGGTGGCTGGTAGCTGTGTATCCAGCAATGTCCCACGGTAGAATGACAGATCATTGGGTAACGATTGGAGACGCTCCCTTGCTATATCGAGCATAGATTCTGACGGATCAATACCCGTAAATGACCAATGTGGTCTTCCATCTGCTAGCTGTAATATTTCATTGCCACTGCCTGCACCAACAATCAACATATCAGCTTGCTCCTGTAATGTAGAACGATAAAAAGTTTGTATTAAACGAAGCATTGCATCATAGCTTGGTAGAGTACGGCGAATCCCCTTTTCATATTCATTTGCTAATGTGTGGTTAAATTCCATTTCTCATCACGACCTTTCAAAAAAATTTTAAAAAACTCACTTTAAATTGAAACTATTACGGGTATAGTTCCGTAAATAGTAGTACATAAAACGATAGACAACGCATAAAGAAAGGATTGATATATATGGAGAGTAAATGGTCTAAAGTAATCATACACGCAAGTTCGTTTTTTGCGCCATGGTTAGTTCCCATAATCTTCTTTTTAATTAGTACGGATGAGGAAGTGAAGGCAATTTCTATCCAAGCAATACTTTTCCAACTTGTCATGGCGGTTTTACTTGCTGTCTCTGGAGTCTTAAGCTTTTTCATCATTGGCATTCCATTTTTAATCGTTTTCGGTATTATGCTTTTTGTAGTACCAATTATCGGTATCGTCAAAGCATTAACTGATGAGCCTTGGCGTTATCCAATTGTAGGTCGTTGGGTATAATTTTTATAGACGCAAGTATATGCTAGTTGCATATGCTTGCGTTTTTTCTATGGATAAAAAGGGTACATTAGGTGTAGGAAGCAAATAAATGTGCTCGATAGCCATTAATTAATAAGTGCTATTTTTTACGCTTGAATATACTTTTTAAGGCATTTCATTTTTCTCTGGGCGAAATCATTGCAATTATTTTCAAGCGTTTTGTATAATATACTCAAAGAAAGTCAAAGATAGTCAAAGTCAGTGAAGCAAGCGAGGTGTATTCCTAAAATGCGTAATATATCAGACATCATAGAAGGTTACTTAAAGCAAGTACTTGAATTAGGTGGGGAAGGGCATATTGAAATAAAACGTAGTGAAATTGCAGATAAATTTCAATGTGTTCCGTCACAAATAAATTATGTCATTAATACAAGATTTACTGCCGAGCGAGGTTACCTTGTAGAGAGCAAGCGTGGTGGTGGTGGATACATTCGAATTTTACGTGTCCGCGCGAATTCACAGATTGATTTAATTGACGATGTTCTCCGGCATATTGAAGGTGGAGCATCGCAAACAATGGCAGAAGATTTAGTGTATCGACTCATCGACGAGCAGGTAATTTCAAAGCGAGAAGCGAAGTTAATGTTAGCAGCAATTGATCGCTCAACAATCGACTTACATCTTCCTTTAAGAGATATAATTCGAGCAAAAATATTGCGGGCGATGCTGACAACTATAAAATACGAGCAGCAGAAATAGTGAGGTGATGGAAATGATATGTGAACATTGTAAACAACGTAATGCGACAGTTACTGTAACACAAGTTCAAAATGGGCAAAAGGTGGAGCACCATTATTGTGACGTCTGCGCCTCACAGTTCCATCCATTTCATGCAGAGTTTAAACAAGAGCCAGTTTCTATACAACAGTTATTATCTAACTGGTTTGGCTCACCTACATGGCAAAAGGTGGGGGAAAAACAACAAACACAGCCACAACAGCAAACGTGTCCACAATGTGAATTTACGTATAAGCAATTTTTGAAAGAAGGTAAGTTTGGTTGCCCAAGCTGTTATGACACTTTTAGCGAACATTTACCTAAGCTCTTTAATCGGATACAGGCTGGTCCCCAACATATTGGTAAAATGCCAGGTGCCCATAGCAATGTGTATGTCATTAAAAAGCAAATTGAGGAAATCCGTAAACGTATGAAGTTCGCTGTAGATGAAGAACAATTCGAAGAGGCAGCAAAGCTTCGTGATGAAGTCAAAGAGCTTGAGAAGCAGCTACAATTTGAAGGTGGTGATGTGTCATGATGATTGAATCGTTTTTAGAGCGTGCTACACCTACTTGGATGCGTATTGAAGACGATTATTCTGACATTGTCATTAGTACACGTATTCGCCTTGCTCGAAATTTAGATGGATATCGTTTTCCATTATCGTTTTCAGAGAACGAGGCTTTACAGGTGGAACAGGCAGTTACACATGCAGTAAGCGATAGTCCAACGCTTCAAAATGATTATGCTTATTTTTCTATCAATGATTTAACACCTTTACAACGTCAAATTCTTGTAGAAAAGCATTTGATTAGTCCGCAGCTTGCAAAAAAAGAGCAGGTGGGCTCTGTGCTTCTGTCACAAGATGAATCGGTGAGTATTATGGTGAATGAAGAGGATCACTTGCGCATTCAATGTATGACCGCGAGTTTTCAGCTTCAAAATGCCTATGAACAAGCGAATAAGATTGACCGTATTCTAGAGAAGGTCTTACCTTATGCATTTCGAGATACCTTTGGCTATTTAACAAGCTGTCCTACGAATATTGGTACTGGGCTTCGGGCATCTGTGATGATGCATCTACCTGCTCTTACGTTAACCGGACAGATGAATCAAATTATAAATGCGATGACACGCTTAGGCATGACGGTAAGAGGTATATATGGTGAAGGAAGCGAAAATTTAGGGAACGTTTATCAAGTGTCTAACCAAATTACACTTGGAAAGACAGAAGAAGATATTTTAGCAGATATACAAAGTGTTGCTGAAAAAATTATACAAAAGGAACGGCATGCGAGAGGTAGGCTGATGGAAAAAGCTGAGCTTGCTTTAGAAGATCGAGTTTATCGAGCTTTAGGTACCCTTACTTATGCAAGAATTTTAACAAGTGAGGAAGCGGCTACCTGTCTTTCGAATGTTCGTTTAGGAGTCGACCTACAGTTGATTGACGGTATACTCGCAACAACTTTAAATGAGTGCGTCGTCAGTATGCAACCAGGTTTTTTACAGCATTATGCAGGTGAGGCATTACCGCCTGCTGAACGTGATCGTGTACGAGCAGAAATGCTTCGTGAGGCATTAATTCAAACACACACGAATAAGCCTAATAATGGGGAAAAAGGAGAGGATTTATATGATGTTTAATCGTTTTACACAACGCGCGCAAAAAGTATTACAGCTTGCTCAGGAAGAGGCTATTCGTTGGAAGCACGAATCCATTGGCACAGAGCACATTTTATTAGGGCTTATACGTGAAGGCGGCGGTATTGCTGCAAAAGCGTTAGAAGCTATTGATATTAGTCCTCAAATGATTGAAGCTGGTATTGAAGAATTAGTTGGTAAAGGTAAAGAAGATGTTGGTCCAATCGTTCACTATACGCCACGAGCGAAAAAAGTAATTGAACTATCGGTTGATGAATCTCGTAAATTAGGCCATTCGTATATCGGTACAGAGCATTTGCTGTTAGCCCTTATACGTGAAGGTGAAGGTGTAGCAGCTCGCGTCTTAAACAATGCAGGTGTGGGCTTAAATAAAGCACGTCAGCAAGTATTATTGTTATTAGGGAATAATGATAATGCGCAATCAGGTCAACAAGCGGCACAAGCTGCGAATACCCCTACATTAGATAGTTTAGCCCGTGATTTAACTCAAATTGCCCGTGAAGGCACGTTAGATCCTGTGATTGGTCGAAGCAAGGAAATTACACGTGTTATCGAAGTGTTATCGCGTCGTACAAAAAATAACCCTGTTTTAATTGGTGAGCCAGGTGTTGGTAAAACAGCAATTGCTGAAGGGTTAGCACAGCAAATTATTAATAATGAAGTACCAGAAATTCTTCGAGACAAACGTGTGATGACACTAGATATGGGAACTGTCGTTGCAGGCACAAAATATCGTGGGGAATTTGAGGACCGTTTGAAAAAAGTAATGGATGAAATCCGCCAAGCCGGAAATATCATTTTATTTATTGATGAATTACACACTTTAATCGGTGCAGGTGGTGCAGAAGGTGCAATTGACGCATCAAATATTTTAAAACCATCCTTAGCGCGTGGTGAGCTGCAATGTATCGGTGCGACAACGCTTGATGAATATCGTAAATATATTGAAAAAGATGCAGCATTAGAGCGTCGTTTCCAACCGATCCAAGTGGATGAACCAACGGTGGAAGAAGCAATTCTCATTATTCAAGGCTTACGAGATCGCTATGAAGCACATCACCGAGTGAAAATTACAGATGAAGCAATTGAAGCAGCGGCAAAAATGGGTGATCGATATATTTCTGACCGCTTCTTACCAGATAAAGCAATTGACCTGATTGATGAAGCAGGATCAAAGGTTCGCTTACGTTCATTCGCAGTGCCACCAAACTTAAAGGCACTTGAAGATAAGCTTGAAAATGTTCGCTCTGAAAAGAATGCTGCTGTATCAGGTCAAGAGTTTGAAAAGGCTGCTGCGTTAAGAGATACGGAGCAAAAGCTTAAAGATGAGATTGAAGCTACAAGAAAAAATTGGAAAGAAGAGCAAGGTAAAGCCGAGTCCAAAGTAACAGTAGATGATGTTGCAGCAGTTGTATCAATGTGGACAGGAATTCCTGTAGCTAAAATTGCTTCTGAAGAATCTTCAAAATTATTACAACTTGAAGAAGAGCTACACAAACGTGTGGTTGGGCAAGGGGAAGCAGTAGAAGCCATTTCCCGTGCGATCCGTCGTGCAAGAGCGGGCCTCAAAGATCCAAAACGACCAATCGGTTCATTTATTTTCTTAGGTCCTACTGGTGTTGGTAAAACGGAGCTTGCAAGAGCACTTGCTGAAGTGATGTTTGGTGACGAAGATGCTATGATTCGTGTCGATATGTCTGAGTACATGGAGAAACATTCAACTTCTCGTTTAGTAGGTTCACCTCCAGGCTACGTAGGCTTTGATGATGGTGGTCAATTGACTGAAAAGGTTCGTCGTAAACCATATTCTGTTGTATTACTAGATGAAATTGAAAAAGCACACCCTGATGTTTTCAATATTCTCCTGCAAGTTCTTGAAGATGGTCGATTAACGGACTCTAAGGGGCGTGTAGTAGACTTCCGCAACACAGTAGTGATAATGACTTCTAACGTCGGCGCGGATGCTCTTAAATATCAAAAAAGCCTTGGTTTTAACGTAGGTGGTGCAGATTCTAAACATAAAGATATGAAGAGTACGATGCTCGAAGAATTGAAAAAAGCATTCCGTCCAGAATTCTTAAACCGTATTGATGAAATGATTGTGTTCCATTCATTAGAAAAAGAGCATTTAAAAGAAATCATTGCGATGATGGGGAACGCTCTAACAAAGCGGTTGAAAGAACAGGATATTTCATTAGAATTAACAGATGCAGCGCTTGAAAAAATTGCTCAGGAGGGCTACGACCCTCAATACGGTGCACGTCCACTACGTCGAGCATTACAAAAACAAGTGGAAGACCGATTATCAGAAGAATTATTAAAGGGTAATGTGGAGAAGGGTAATCATGTTATCATTGATTATGTAAATGACGAGTTTATTGTGAAGAAAAAAGAGGGAGTTTCTATCTCTAAATAATTTCAAACTAAAGACAGTAAGGCATTAAGTGCCAAGCTGTCTTTTTTTTTGTACAATTAATATAAGAACAAATATTCGAGGTGAAAGAAAGTTGGCAAAGAAAAAAACGAAATTTGTATGTTCAGGCTGTGGCTATGAATCGGCAAAATGGATGGGAAGATGTCCAGGCTGTGGAGAATGGAATAAAATGGTGGAGGAAGTAGAAGTTATAGCGAAAGGACCAAGAGGGGCATTCCAGCATTCTGCTACAGTTACTCAAAAGGCAATCCCCATTATTCAGGTCGAAGCTAGTGAAGAGTCTCGAGTGGCGACAGAAATGGGCGAGCTGAATCGTGTATTAGGCGGTGGTATTGTGCCTGGCTCTCTAGTATTAATAGGTGGCGATCCTGGGATTGGGAAATCAACATTATTACTACAAGTTTCAGCTTTGCTCTCAAATAAAGGCCATCGCGTGCTGTATATTTCAGGTGAGGAGTCTATTCGTCAAACGAAGCTACGAGCAGAGCGTTTAGGGGTAATCTCTCAAGAGCTGTACATTTATTCCGAAACGAATCTTGAGTTTTTGAATCAAACGATTGAGGAAGTACAGCCGAAATTTGTCATTGTTGATTCCATACAAACGGTCTTTCATCCAGAGGTAACAAGTGCGCCAGGTAGTGTATCTCAGGTACGTGAGTGTACAGCTGAGCTTATGCGAATAGCTAAAACAAAAGGGATTGCTATATTCTTAGTTGGGCATGTTACGAAAGAGGGGCAAATCGCAGGGCCTCGAATTTTAGAACATATGGTGGATACAGTCCTATATTTTGAAGGCGAAAGACATCATAATCATCGTATTTTACGAAGTCAAAAAAACCGCTTTGGCTCTACCAATGAAATTGCTATATTTGAAATGCTACAGGGTGGTTTAAAAGAGGTGCTGAACCCATCTGAGCTATTTTTGCAGGAGCGTTCACAAGGGGCTGCGGGTTCCACGATTGTTGCCTCGATGGAGGGAACAAGGCCAATACTCGTTGAAATTCAGTCGCTAGTGACGCCTACAAGCTTTAATTACCCTAAACGGATGGCAACCGGGGTAGATCAAAATAGAGTGCAATTGCTGATGGCTGTGCTTGAAAAGCGTATGGGTCTCATGCTACAAGCACAGGATGCATATATTAAAGTTGCTGGTGGTGTGAAATTGGACGAACCTGCTATAGATTTAGCTGTTCTGACAAGCATCGTGTCTAGCTTTAAGGATCAGGCTGTAAGGGCAACCGATTGCTTTATTGGTGAAGTGGGTCTGACAGGAGAGGTACGTCGAGTATCCCGTATCGAGCAGCGTGTCATTGAAGCGGCGAAGCTTGGTTTTAAAAAAGTCTTCATTCCTGCATCAAATATAGGTGGTTGGGATTTTCCGCAAGGGATTGAAATTGTCGGTGTAGAAACAATAAAGGATGCATTAAATGCCTGTTTTAGAGAGTTATAGGAAAACCATGCATGTTAGATACTATTCTGACATGCATTTCCTTCATTTTGACGTAAAAAGTGGGAAACTCAAGTAAAGGAATAGGCGTCCTAGTTAATGCAGGGTGAATGTGTGGTTGGAAAGAGAGAGTTAAATAATGATAATCTGATGGGCTGAAGAAGGATTTTCTATAATAAACTATGTATAATCTTAACTAACAATAGGAGGTGACAGCTTGTGAAAAAATTTGTTCAGATAGCTTTTTTACTGATTGGAGGAGCATTGGGCCTTGTTTTCTTACCGCCATTATACGAATTGCTTCATTTATCATCTAATCCTTGGCTTGATAATCCTTACGTATCAGTAGCATTAGGAGCGCTTTTACTGTTTACATTGTCATTCGCGTTTTCCGATTATTTTGTGAAGCTCATTAGCTGGATGGAAGAGGTCCTGTTTAAGGTTCCGGTCGGAGATTTGTTATTTGGTACGCTTGGCCTAATAATAGGGCTAATTGTAGCGTATTTTTTAGGCTTTGCTATTAATAGTGTGAAGTTCCCTGTTATTACAGAGGTAGTCCCTATTATCCTGTCATTCGTATTAGGATATCTAGGCTTCCGTTTAGGTTTTAGAAAAAGGGATGAATTAATCCAGCTTTTTACCTTACGTAGTAATCAGACAAAGAAAAAAGTTGCTGAGGGTAATGAAATTCAAGAGGTGCGAGGAAGTTACAAATTGTTAGATACAAGTGTCATTATTGATGGCCGCATCGCTGATATTTCTGAAACAGGATTCATTGAAGGAATCTTAATTGTGCCTCAATTTGTCCTAACAGAGCTTCAGCATATTGCTGATTCCTCAGATACATTAAAGCGCACAAGAGGTCGTCGAGGCTTAGATATTTTAAGGAAATTACAGGATGAACGTAATACGAACGTAGAGATTACAGATGAGGATTTTGAGGATGTGCAAGAGGTAGATTTAAAACTTGTACGACTGGCAAAAAAAATGGGGACTGATACACAAATTGTCACAAATGATTTTAACCTTAATAAAGTATGCGAGCTACATCATGTAAAAGTATTAAATATAAATGATTTAGCGAATGCCGTAAAGCCTGTCGTTATTCCAGGTGAAGATATGCAGGTGGTAGTCATTAAAGATGGCAAAGAGCATAATCAAGGAGTAGCCTATTTAGACGATGGTACAATGATTGTTGTGGAAGGCGGTCGTAGCTATATAGGACAGGCAATAACGGTAACAGTAACGAGTGTGCTGCAGACGTCAGCAGGTCGTATGATATTTGCAAAGCCGAAGGACGATTAGGAAGTGAAAACATGCAGTATGAAGTAGTTTTACCTGCCGCAGGAAGTGGAAAACGTATGGGGGCAGGACAAAATAAATTGTTTTTAAAACTTTTAAAGAAGCCTATCCTGATACACACGTTAGAGGTCTTTCAACAGGACCCTTTTTGCACAGGTATTTGGCTAGCAGTAAAACCAGAGGAGCGTATTTATATACAAGAATTGCTCGATGAATATCGTATTACGAAAGTCAAAGGTTTACCTAATGGTGGTGCTGAACGACAGCATTCTGTACATTCATGTATGAAGGAAATGGAACAGGTAGACATCGTGCTTGTTCATGATGCGGCAAGACCTTTTATTACACATGCTATTATCGCCAATCTTGTGCAAAGTGCCCACGACTTTGGTGCAGCCATTGCAGGTGTCCGAGCAAAGGACACAATGAAAAAAGTTCGTAATGGTGTCATTGAGGAAACAGTAGATCGCGACAGCTTATGGATGATTCAAACGCCTCAAGCCTTCCGTTTTGACTTAATTGTTGAGGCAGAGGATGTTGCTGAAAAAGTAGGTTTTCTTGGTACCGATGAAGCAATGCTAGTTGAGCGTCTTGGTCACACAGTGCATATTGTGGAAAGCAGCTACGAGAATGTAAAAATGACGACACAAGAGGATTTGCTATTTGGAGAAGCTATTTTACGAAAACGAGCATTGCAATTAAATGAATAGTGACTAGTTTAAAAATCTCATTAGTGATAGGTTGCTAATGGGATTTTATATTGATGCCTAAGAATGGGACATGTTTATTTTTCAGTGGTCGTCCTAACGCCTGTTGTAATAATGATTGGTTAGCTTGGAAAAACTATAAGCCAGCACACCAAGGAGTAATGGATCTGTTGGTATAAGAAAATGCTGACTATTTGCTATCAGCTCAATTTCCTAGGAAATATGTTAAAATGTGAGGGTATAATAGTGACTAAATAGATAAAAGTGAAGGAAGGTGAATGAGACTGCATTTTAGGCAAACTAGGAGAATTATCCATATGTATGGCTAACGTAGTCTCTCTATCATATGTTTCGAATTGGACAAGGTTTTGATGTACATGCATTTGAAGAAGGGCGTCCGTTAATTATCGGTGGTATTACTATTCCACATGAAAAAGGGTTAGTTGGACACTCAGATGCAGATGTATTATTACACACAGTTACAGATGCAGCGCTAGGAGCAATTGGAGAAGGAGATATTGGACGTCATTTTCCAGACACAGATCCAGCTTTTAAAGACGCAGATTCAGCAAAATTATTAGAATACATTTGGAAAATTGTTGAGGATAAAGGATATATTCTAGGTAATGTCGATTGTACAATTATGGCTCAACGACCAAAAATGGCACCATATATTGAGCAAATGCAAAATCGTATTGCAGAATTGTTACATGCTGAGCCGTCACAGGTAAATGTCAAAGCGACAACAACTGAACGTCTAGGTTTTACTGGACGTGAAGAAGGTATAGCAGCGATGGCAACAATTCTTTTGATGAAGAAATAAATGTGAGTGAACTCTGCTTTTATTTCCAGTTACAGAGTGGTAAAATGAACAAAGTCAATTTTTGATCGAAAATTTAGGAGGCTTTTAATATGACGAAAGAAGTTCGCGTTCGTTACGCGCCATCTCCAACAGGTTTTTTACATATCGGTGGGGCGCGTACAGCATTATTCAATTATTTATATGCAAAACATCATAACGGTAAATTCATTGTACGTATTGAAGATACGGATATTGAACGTAATGTAGAGGGTGGAGAAGCATCTCAGTTAGATAACCTAAAATGGTTAGGTATTGAATATGATGAGTCCATTGATATTGGTGGACCTTATGCGCCTTATCGTCAAATGGAGCGTCTTGATATTTATAAAGAGCACGCTGAAAAACTATTAGCGCAAGGTGCAGCCTACAAATGCTTCTGTTCTTCAGAAAAACTGGAAGCATCTCGTGAGGAACAAAAAGCAAGAGGTGTAGCAGCTCCTACTTATGATGGTACATGCCGTCATCTCTCAGCTGAGGAAGTTGCAGCTAAAGAAGCAGCGGGTGAGCCATACACAATTCGTATGCGTGTACCAGAAAATGTAACATATGATTTTGAAGATTTAGTTCGTGGACAAGTTACATTTGAATCTAAAGACATTGGCGACTGGGTAATTGTAAAAGCAAACGGTATTCCAACGTATAACTATGCTGTAGTTCTAGATGATCACTTCATGGAGATTTCTCACGTTTTCCGTGGTGAAGAGCATTTATCTAATACGCCAAAACAAATGATGATCTTTGATGCATTTGGTTGGGAGTATCCGCGCTTCGGTCATATGACGTTAATTATTAATGAGAACCGTAAAAAGCTATCAAAACGTGATGAGTCCATTATTCAATTTGTCACTCAATATAAGGATTTAGGGTATCTTCCTGAAGCAATGTTCAACTTCTTTGCTTTACTTGGCTGGTCTCCAGAAGGGGAAGAGGAAATTTTCTCTAAAGAAGAATTTATCAAGATCTTTGATGAAAAACGTCTTTCTAAATCACCATCTATGTTCGATAAACAAAAGTTGACATGGATGAATAATCAATATATTAAAAAACTATCTTTAGAAGAAGTAGTAGCTTTATCATTACCACATTTACAAAAAGCTGGACTTTTACCAGATGAACTTTCAGCAGTGCAACATGCATGGGCAACAGATTTAATTGGGCTTTACCATGACCAAATGAGCTTTGGTGCAGAGATTGTTGAATTATCTAGCCTATTCTTTAAAGACCATATTGAATATGATGAAGAAGCCAAAGCTGTTTTAGCAGGAGAGCAAGTACCAGAGGTAATGGCTGCATTCAAAGCACAGCTCGAAGAATTAGAAGAATTTACGCCAGATGCGGTAAAAGCAGCTATTAAAGCTGTGCAAAAGGCAACAGGTCATAAAGGTAAAAATTTATTTATGCCAATCCGTGTTGTCACAACGGGTGAAACACATGGACCGGAGCTTCCCAATGCTATCTGCTTAATTGGCAAAGAGAAAGCAATTGATCGTGTAGAAAAATTTGCGCAATAAATAGAAATCCATTGACAATTGATTCTTGCGTTGTAAAATGTATTTACATTGAAAAAGCGTTGATAAGGAGAAGTAAGTGGCGCACGCTCTAAAGAGAGGACCATCACCGGCTGAAAGTGGTCTGAGTCTAGGCAAAACTGAAATGCACCTTTGAGCATAAAGCTGAACTATAGTAGGCTTTATCGATTCGTTCTCGTTAAAGAACGACCAGAGTGGGAGGCTTTTTGCCTTCAATCAGAGTGGAACCACGCAAATTTAAGCGTCTCTGTCATTCCTTTTTGGGATGATAGGGGCGTTTTTTATTTTATCTTCATTCTTTGATGAAGAGGGAGGCATTCAAACAAACATACCACATCATCTTAGGCAGAGAATTCTAAAGAAAGTTGACGACAGTGTCGGTTCTGTGTAAAGGGTTTCTAGGAATTTGAGCAAGAACAACATAAAAAGGGGGAGTTTTTTGTGTTTAAAAGGATGAAAGAAGATGTGGAAACAATTTTTGAGAATGATCCAGCTGCGCGAAGTGTATTGGAAGTGGTATTAACATATTCCGGTTTGCATGCCACATGGGCTCATCGAGTGGCTCATTGGTTCTTTAAAAAACGCTTTTATTTTATGGCTCGTGCCATTTCACAAATAAGCCGCTTTTTTACTGGTATTGAAATTCATCCTGGTGCGAAAATCGGCCGCCGCTTTTTTATAGACCATGGTATGGGTGTTGTGATTGGTGAAACATGTGAAATCGGTGATAATGTGACTTTGTACCAGGGGGTAACTCTAGGTGGTACAGGGAAAGAAAAAGGAAAACGACACCCTACATTAGAGGATAATGTCCTTGTAGCAACAGGCGCTAAAGTTTTAGGTTCTATTACAATTGGCGAGAATAGTAAAATTGGTGCGGGGTCAGTTGTTTTAAAAGAGGTGCCTCCAAATGCCACTGTGGTCGGTATACCTGGTAAAATAGTAATTAAAGATGGAGTTCGTCTAGAGAAAAAACTAGATCATCAAAATATTCCTGATCCTGTAGAAGAACGTTGTCAAGCTTTTGAGAAGCAAATTGTTATATTAAGACAGGAAATTGAACGCTTACAAAAGGAGAGAGAGACACAATGAGTATTCAAATTTTCAACTCATTATCAAGACAAAAAGAAACCTTTGTTCCGCTAGAAGAAGGCAAAGTAAAAATGTATGTCTGCGGGCCTACCGTTTATAACTATATCCATATCGGGAATTCACGTCCTGTTATAGTTTACGACACAGTCCGTCGCTATTTCCAATATAAAGGCTATGATGTAAAGTTTGTTTCCAATTTTACGGATGTAGACGATAAAATTATTAAGGCTGCCAATGAGCTTGGTGAAGAAGTTCATGAGTTAACAGAGCGCTTTATAGCTGCGTACTTTGAAGATGTTACTGCATTAGGGTGCAAAAAAGCCGATGTTCATCCACGTGTAACAGAGCATATGGCTGATATTATTCAATTTATCCAAGTTTTAATTGAAAAAGGCTATGCTTATGAGTCAGCAGGTGATGTGTATTACCGCACGCGCAAGTTTAATGGCTATGGTAAATTATCACATCAATCCGTAGATGATTTAAAAATTGGTGCACGTATAGAAGCTGGTGAGAAAAAAGATGATGCATTAGATTTTGCTTTATGGAAAGCAGCGAAGCCAGGTGAAATTTTCTGGGAAAGTCCTTGGGGCAATGGTCGTCCTGGTTGGCATATTGAATGTTCAGTAATGGCTCGTGAGCATTTAGGAGATACTATTGATATTCACGCTGGTGGGCAGGATTTAACTTTCCCACACCACGAAAATGAAATTGCACAGTCAGAAGCTCACAATGATAAAACATTTGCACGTTATTGGATGCATAATGGTTATATTAATATTGATAATGAAAAGATGTCTAAATCTCTTGGGAATTTTATTTTGGTGAATGATATTCGTAAACAAATTGATCCACAGGTGCTTCGCTTCTTTATGCTATCTGTTCATTATCGTCATCCAATTAATTTTGCGAAGGATTTAGTAGAGGCAGCTTCAGCTGGCTTAGAGCGCATTCGTACAGCCTACAACAATGTGAAGCATCGTCTTACGACTACTGTAAGCTTAGGCGATCACTCAGATGAGTGGCTGAATAAAATTACTGAGCAAAAGGCACAGTTTGAAGAGGCCATGGATGATGATTTTAATACAGCTAACGGGATTTCGGTATTATTTGAGTTAGCTCGTATTGCTAATATTTATTTAAATGAAACGAATACTTGCAAAAAAGTGTTAGAAACATTTATTGAAACTTTTGAAGTACTAGGTGACGTCTTAGGTATCGAATTTGCAAAAGAAGAAGAATTATTAGACGAAGAAATTGAAGCACTACTACAAGAGCGTGTAGAGGCACGTAAGAATCGTGATTTTGCTCGTTCTGATGAGATTCGTGACCATTTGCAAGCCCAAGGTATCATTTTAGAAGATACGCGACAAGGAACTAGATGGAAACGAGGGTAATTAAGTTGGATAAACTTCGCAATGAAGATGTTAAGCAATTAAATGCGTTGGCGTTAGCCTATATGGGTGACGCCGTATTGGAGCAAAAGATACGAGAACACTTGCTTCGTTCAGGTCGAGTTAAACCGAATACACTTCATCGAGAGGCAACGCGTTACGTTTCGGCAAAGGCACAATCTATGATTGTTCATCGTATGATGGATGAGAATTATTTAACAGAGGAGGAGTTGGCAGTGTTCCGTCGTGGACGTAATGCCAAGTCCGGCTCTGTACCAAAGAATACAGATGTCCAAACTTATCGAAATAGCTCTGGCTTTGAGGCGGTACTTGGTAGTTTATATTTATTAAATGAACTTGAACGCGTGTATGAAATCATTGCATATGCTATTCAAATAATCGAGGAATCGAAAGGAGTGTAGAAAGAATGACAGAACAAAATGGAGAAATTATTGCCGGTAAAAACCCAGTGTTAGAAGCACTTCGTTCAGGACGCGATATGAATAAAGTATGGATTGCAGAGGGGGTAAAAAAATCGGGTGTCAATGAACTGCTAGATCTAGCTCGAGAACGTGGAGTGATCGTTCAGTTTGTTCCGAAAAAGAAGGTCGACCAATTATCAAGTGCAAATCATCAAGGTATTGTTGCTTCTGTTGCAGCATATAAGTATGCTGAACTGGAGGATTTATTTGCTGCAGCCGCAAAAAAACAAGAAGATCCCTTTTTCTTAATCTTAGACGAGCTTGAAGATCCACATAACCTAGGTTCTATTATGAGAACAGCTGATGCAATAGGAGCGCATGGTATTATTATTCCAAAGCGCCGTTCAGTAAGTTTAACAGCTGTCGTGGCGAAGTCTTCAACAGGCGCTATTGAACATGTCCCTGTAGTACGTGTAAACAATCTGGCTCAAACAGTGGATGAACTAAAAGAACGAGGTATATGGATTGCTGGTACAGACGCGAAGGGCTCTGTAGACTATCGGAAAATGGATGCAACATTACCATTGGCTATCATTATCGGTAGTGAGGGTAAGGGAATGGGTCGCTTATTAAAAGAGAAATGTGACTTCTTGTATCATTTACCGATGGTAGGGCATGTGACATCACTGAATGCTTCAGTGGCAGCAGCATTATTAATGTACGAAGTGTATCGTAAGCGTCAAGAAGCGAATGAGTAACAATGAAAAACATTTTGCTAGTTGATGGCTATAATATGATTGGGTCCTGGAAAGAGCTTCGACCATTGCGGGATACAAATTTTGAGGATGCTCGCAAAAGGTTGATAGAACTTATGGCTGAATATAAAGCAGCTATGGGGTGGCGCGTAATTATTGTTTTTGACGCACATCTAGTACCAGGCGTAGAGCAATCTTATTTAGAAAGTGATGTTGAAGTCATTTATACTCGGAAAAATGAAACAGCAGATGAACGTATTGAAAAAATGACGCATGAACTTAAGGCTAGAAATGTACAAATACACGTAGCAACTTCCGATATGGCAGAGCAAAGTGTGATCTTTGGTAATGGAGCTTTGAGAAAATCAGCGAGAGAACTAGAAATAGATACAAGCATTATCCAGCATAAAATATCTCATGCTGTAAAAAGGAAACATGAAAGTAGACCACCTTCACGTATAGAATTAAAGCCGGATGTGGCGATAGCATTCGAAAAATGGAGACGTGGATTGAAATGATTGATTGACGCATATTTTCCATTTCCGTTATACTGTTCCTAATTATCTGTTGTGGCTGAGGTGATACCATGTTTAAAAATAGCATTGTACAAGTGACACAAGATTTTGAACGATTCAATGATGAAGAGCTTATTGAAATGGTGCATCAAGGTAATACAGATGCGTTGGATTATTTAATTACGAAATACCGTTTGTTAGTTAGGGCGAAGGCAAGATCCTATTTCTTAATTGGTGCTGATAAGGAAGATATTGTGCAAGAGGGCATGATTGGTTTGTATAAAGCGATTCGTGATTTTAAAGGGGATAAGCTTGCTTCTTTCCGGGCATTTGCTGAGCTATGTATTACAAGGCAAATTATTACCGCTATTAAAACGGCTACTAGGCAAAAGCATATACCTCTCAACTCCTATGTTTCTTTGGACAAGCCCATTTTTGATGAAGAATCAGACCGAACGCTAATGGATGTTTTAACAGGCGCTATCATGGATGATCCAGAAGAATTAATAATTCATAGAGAAGAATTTGGATATTTAGAAGAAAAGATGAGTGAGATTTTAAGTGAACTAGAGTTACAGGTTTTAGCTCTATATCTAGATGGCCGATCATATCATGAAATTTCTGCAAAATTAAATCGTCATGTGAAATCCATTGATAATGCTTTGCAGCGGGTGAAGCGCAAATTAGAGCGACATTTAGTCCTTGAGGAAATGTCTTAGAGGTCATAGGCTTTATTGACATTGACAAATATAGGTGTTAGTCTTAAAAAGATAAAGTGCCGAAAAAGGTGAGTGTATGGCAAAAAAAGTCGTGCTAAATTGCGAGAAATGTGGATCGAGAAATTACACGTTCCCGGCTAAAGAAGGCTCCACTGTACGCCTCGAATTAAAGAAATTTTGCTCGCATTGCAATGAACATACAGTGCATAAACAAACGTTATAAAATGATATGTAAATAGACAGATTTTGATTGATTCGGAGGTTAAGCTAGAATGGGCAAGATCAAAGGCTTTTTCAGTGATGTAATGTCAGAAATGCGCAAAACAAGCTGGCCGAAAAGTAAAGAGCTGACTAAATATACAGTCGTTGTAATTTCAACTGTTGTCGTTATGGCTTTATTTTTTGTGTTAGTTGACTTAGGTATTTCATCATTATTCCGCTGGTACTTAGATTTATAATTTAGTAAATAGCATGTTAATACTTATGAAATAGCCCGTCCATTGCAATAACGGGTTTTTTCGTTTGTTTTATCTTCATTCAGCAGGTAATTCTATCTTTATGTGCAAGTGATATGGATGAAGTGAATGGCAGTAAGTTAATCTCATTATGATAAGTATGATAGTAGCGATAGATGACTATGCTAGTTTCGATACATATCTTCAGGCTTTCTTTATAGGAAAAGGCTATGTTTATATGAGATGTTTGTGAAAAGGGTAAGGATTGCATCTAGCATATCGCGATTCATTTTCACTTTTATTTGTAAGGGAGGGACGGACGAGGAGTCCTAGTAGTTATGGAGAAAAATTGGTATGTTGTTCATACGTATTCAGGGTATGAGAACCGAGTAAAAGCAAACCTAGAAAAACGTGTAGAAACAATGGGAATGCAAGATAAAATCTTCCGAGTGATTGTTCCTGAGCATGAGGAAACAGAAATGAAGGATGGGAAAAAGCGTACGATGATGCGTAAAGTTTTCCCAGGTTATGTATTAGTAGAGCTTATTATGACAGATGATTCTTGGTATGTAGTGCGTAATACGCCGGGTGTAACAGGCTTTATCGGGTCCTCTGGTGGAGGAGCAAAACCAACACCTTTACTACCTGAAGAAGCGGATCGTCTATTACAACAAATGGGTATGACTGATAAGATTGTTGAAGTGGACATCTCTATTGGTGAGGCAGTTGAAGTATTAGAAGGGCCGTTCGCTCATTTCCAAGGACGTGTTGAAGAAATTGACACAGAAAAAGGAAAAATAAAAGTGTCAGTTGATATGTTTGGTCGCGAAACAATTATGGAGCTAGACTTCGAACAAATTCAAAAATTATAGTACAATTTCTAGAACTGTGACATGCCAATTGGTAGACGTTTCGCAGATTTTGTTAATTACTACTTGCTTAAAAAAATTAAAAGTGGTATCATTTCATAGGTCAGACTGTCATACTTTTGTTTGACGTCTGTAATGATAATTTTAATGTTATCGGCACTTAGCTGACAGACAGATATTGAGTGGGAGGGGCAACCCAATTACCACATCACGGACTTAAGGAGGTGTGTCTCGTGGCTAAAAAAGTTATTAAAGTTGTAAAACTTCAAATCCCTGCTGGTAAAGCTAATCCAGCTCCACCGGTTGGTCCTGCATTAGGTCAAGCAGGTGTGAACATCATGGGATTCTGTAAAGAATTCAACGCGCGTACTGCTGATCAAGCTGGTCTTATTATTCCAGTTGAAATTTCAGTATTCGAGGATCGTTCTTTCACTTTCATTACAAAAACTCCACCTGCAGCAGTTCTACTTAAAGTAGCAGCTGGTATCCAATCTGGATCTGGTGAACCAAATCGTAAAAAAGTGGCAACGGTTAAACGTGATAAAGTTCGCGAAATCGCTGAAACTAAAATGCCAGACCTTAACGCTGCTTCAGTAGAAGCTGCTATGTTAATGGTAGAAGGTACTGCACGAAGCATGGGTATTGTTATCGAAGACTAATCCCAGTTACTTGATGTTTTGTTTTTTGGAAGGTTGCGAAGTTTCTTTGTGAACACGCAACCTTTATTCGTGGGAGGTAAAATCCGTTATAACCACAATCAAGGAGGAAATATATAATGGCTAAAAAAGGTAAAAAACTGCAAGATGCAGCTAAATTAATTGATCGTAACTCACTATACAGTGCACAAGAAGCAATCGAACTTGCTCAAAAAACTAGCACAGTAAACTTCGACGCTACTGTAGAAGTTGCTTTCCGCTTAGGTATTGATACTCGTAAAAACGACCAACAAATCCGTGGTGCAGTAGTACTACCAAACGGTACTGGTAAAACTCAACGCGTATTAGTATTCGCGAAAGGTGAAAAACTTAAAGAAGCAGAAGCAGCTGGTGCTGATTATGTAGGTGATGCAGAGTACATCCAAAAAATCCAACAAGGTTGGTTTGATTTCGATGTAATCGTAGCAACTCCTGACATGATGGGTGAAGTTGGTAAACTTGGTCGTGTATTAGGACCTAAAGGCTTAATGCCAAACCCTAAAACTGGTACAGTTACTTTCGATGTAACAAAAGCTATCGAAGAAATCAAAGCTGGTAAAGTAGAATACCGTGCTGATAAAGCTGGTATCATCCACGCTCCTATCGGTAAAGTTTCTTTCTCTGCAGAAAAATTAGTAGAAAACTTCTTAGCTGTATTTGATGTAGTTCAAAAAGCGAAACCTGCTGCAGCTAAAGGTACTTACATGAAATCTGTAAATATTACAACTACAATGGGTCCAGCTGTTAAAATTGACGCTGCTAACGTAGTAGTAAAATAATTTAAATATATATATTGACAACAGCAATGATTACATGATATAATCATTGCTGTTGTGAATTATCCATTTGTACCGTAGACAGTAGGAGTGACATGTCACTTAATGTTCCTACCGAGGACATCGGAATTCAGATTCTTATTTAAAGATGATGACTTTCAGCCTCTGTGTCTATTTGACGTAGGGGCTTTTCTTTTGTCGGTATAAATGACCCATTCTAATAGGAGGTGTCATCATGAGCAAAGCAATCGAAAACAAACAAGTACAAGTTCAAGAGATTACTGAGAAATTCCAAAACGCTTCTTCTGTAGTAGTAGTGGATTACCGTGGTCTTAATGTTGCACAAGTAACAGAGCTTCGTAAACAACTTCGTGAAGCTGGCGTTGAGTTCAAAGTATACAAAAACACTTTAACTCGTCGTGCTGCTGAAGCTGCTGGTCTTGAAGGAATCAACGACGTATTAGTTGGTCCTAACGCAATTGCGTTCTCAAATGAAGATGTTGTAGCGCCTGCTAAAATCATCAACGAGTTCGCTAAGAAAAACGAAGCTTTAGAAATTAAAGCAGGTATTATCGAAGGTACAATCTCTTCTGTTGAAGATGTTAAAGCACTTGCAGAACTTCCATCACGCGAAGGTCTACTTTCTATGCTTTTATCTGTACTTCAAGCTCCAGTGCGTAACTTCGCACTTGCAACAAAAGCTGTTGCAGATCAAAAAGAAGAACAAGGCGCGTAATTTAATACGTCCAAAAACTTCCGCGGCTTGACCGCAAAAAAATAAAACATTATCCAATTAGGAGGAAATTATAATGAACAAAGAGCAAATCTTAGAAGCTATCAAAGCTATGACAGTTCTTGAATTAAACGATTTAGTAAAAGCTATCGAAGAAGAATTCGGTGTAACAGCTGCTGCTCCTGTAGCAGTAGTTGCTGGTGGTGCTGCTGCAGCTGAAGAGAAAACAGAATTCGACGTAGTATTAGCATCTGCTGGTGCAGAAAAAATTAAAGTAATCAAAGTGGTTCGCGAAATCACTGGTTTAGGTCTTAAAGAAGCTAAAGAAGTAGTAGATAACGCTCCTAAAGCTCTTAAAGAAGGCGTTTCTAAAGATGAAGCTGAAGAAATCAAAACTAAACTTGAAGAAGTTGGCGCATCTGTAGAAGTTAAGTAATCTCGCGTTACTTTTAAACAAAAGGAAAGCTCGTCATATTGGCGAGCTTTTTTCTTCATTCTGAGGAGGCGTGAAAATGTCAGATCACTATTATACAAGTAATCCTCAAACTGAGAGTAAACCTCGTCATTGGACATTTCAATTACTAGGGCATTCGTTTTCATTTGAAACGGATGCAGGTGTATTTAGTAAAAGCGAAGTAGATTTTGGATCCCGTGTTTTAATAGACGCTTTTCAAATGCCTAATATTGATGGTGCAATTTTTGATATAGGGTGTGGATATGGGCCGATAGGATTATCCATCGCCAAAGCGAATCCAGACCGTACCGTTTGTATGATGGATATAAATGAACGTGCAGTTGCGCTTTCGCAAAAAAATGCGCAAGTGAACGGTGTTCAAAATGTACGAATATTTGTGAGTGACGGCCTATCGATGGTTGATAAAGATATAGAAGCAGCAGCTATCTTAACGAATCCGCCAATTCGTGCAGGGAAGGAAACGATTTTCCGCTTTTACGATGGAGCTTATGATAGACTAGTGTCATCTGGAGAGCTTTGGGTAGTAATTCAGAAGAAACAAGGAGCGCCATCGACAGTAAGTTACCTAGAGGGTAAATTTTCCGAAGTCGATGTTGTCGAGAAGAAAAAAGGATACTGGATAATACGAGCAAAAAAATAAATGAAATATGTATAATTTATTGACTTGACAAATCGGCTATGATAATATGATACAATGCAAAAATATTATTTTGAGGTCGTATGCCCTTTTTGTATAGAATTGTTTTAATATGGGTATACTTGCCAAGATAAGTTTAGTTAACCGAAAATGAGATCTTTTTGAAGACTCGTTTTCTTTTTGTCTTTCGAAATCATACACTATTTGTATGATTTTGCAAAGACCTAATATCGCTTTATTGAGGGGTGAATGAGTTGACAGGTCAACTAGTTCAGTACGGACAACACCGCCAGCGTAGAAGCTTTGCGCGTATTAAAGAGGTGCTTGAGCTTCCAAATCTGATTGAGATTCAAACGGCGTCTTACGAGTGGTTCCTTGAAGAAGGTTTACGTGAAATGTTCCGTGACATTTCGCCGATCGAGGACTTTACAGGCAATCTTTCATTAGAATTCATCGATTATTCATTAGGTGATCCTAAATATGATGTTGATGAGTGTAAAGAGCGAGATGTTACTTACGCAGCTCCATTACGTGTGAAAGTACGTCTTTACAACAAAGAAACAGACGAAGTGAAAGAACAGGATGTCTTCATGGGTGATTTCCCATTAATGACAGAAACGGGTACATTCATTATCAATGGTGCTGAACGTGTTATCGTTTCACAATTAGTTCGTTCACCAAGTGTGTATTTCCATGATAAAACGGATAAGAACGGTAAAAAAGGTTTTGGAGCTACAGTGATTCCAAACCGTGGTGCTTGGTTAGAGTATGAAACGGATGCAAAAGATGTGGTATATGTACGTATCGATCGTACTCGTAAACTACCAGTAACCGTATTACTTCGTGCATTAGGTTTTGGCTCAGACCAAGAAATTATCGATATTATCGGTGATAACGAGTATTTACGTAATACGTTAGAAAAAGATAACTCTGAAAGCACTGAAAAAGCACTTTTAGAAATCTACGAGCGTTTACGTCCAGGTGAACCACCAACAGTTGAAAGTGCGAAAAGTTTATTATACTCTCGTTTCTTTGACGCAAAACGCTATGATTTAGCGAATGTTGGACGCTACAAAATGAATAAAAAGCTTCATATTAAAAATCGTTTATTCAACCAAACGATTGCTGAAACGCTTGTAGACCCAGAAACAGGCGAAATTTTAGTAGAGAAAGGTACAGTGCTTGATCGCCGTACTTTAGATAAAATCCTACCTTACCTAGAAGATTCTTCGAAGGGTATTGGTTTCCGTACTTTATCACAAGTTGGTGGAGTACTTGAGGACGATGTAACAATCCAATCTATTAAAATTTATGCACCGAAAGATGAAGCACAAAAAGAAATTAATATCATTAGTAATGCCTATATTGATGAAGAAGTAAAAAATATCACTCCTGCTGACGTATTGTCTTCAGTAAGCTATTTCTTCAACTTGCTTTATCAAGTAGGTGCAACAGATGATATTGACCATTTAGGTAACCGTCGTCTACGTTCTGTAGGTGAGTTACTACAAAACCAGTTCCGTATTGGATTATCTCGTATGGAACGTGTAGTACGTGAACGTATGTCTATTAACGACACAGCGGCTATCGTACCACAACAATTAATTAATATTCGTCCAGTCATTGCGTCAATTAAAGAGTTCTTCGGAAGCTCTCAATTATCACAATTCATGGACCAAACAAACCCGTTAGCAGAGTTAACGCATAAACGCCGATTATCTGCATTAGGGCCTGGTGGTTTAACACGTGAGCGTGCTGGTTTCGAAGTACGTGACGTTCACTACTCTCACTATGGTCGTATGTGTCCAATCGAGACACCAGAGGGGCCAAACATTGGTTTAATCAACTCATTATCTTCTTTCGCTAAAGTAAATAAATTTGGTTTCATCGAAACGCCTTACCGTCGTATTGACCATGAAACAGGTCAAGTAACGGATCAAATTGATTATCTAACAGCTGATGAAGAAGATAACTACTACGTAGCACAAGCAAACTCACCATTAAATCCAGATGGTAGCTTTGCAAATGACGAAGTAGTAGGTCGTTTCCGCGGAGATAACACAGTATTTAATAAAGCTCAAATGGACTACATGGACGTATCTCCTAAACAAGTAGTTTCTGCAGCGACTGCGTGTATCCCATTCTTAGAAAACGATGACTCTAACCGTGCACTTATGGGTGCAAACATGCAACGTCAAGCAGTTCCACTTCTTAACCCAGAGGCACCATTCGTTGGTACGGGTATGGAACACGTGGATGCACGTGATTCAGGTGCAGCTGTAGTAGCGAAGTATGATGGTATTGTTGAGCATGTTGAAGCTCGCTCTATCCATGTTCGCCGCATTGAAGTTGTTGACGGCAAAGAGGTTAAAGGCGATTTAACAAAATATAAATTACAAAAATTCATTCGTTCAAACCAAGGTACTTCATATAACCAACGTCCGCTTGTAAAAGTAGGTGAACGTGTGAAGCCTCGCGATATTTTAGCAGATGGTCCATCAATGGAAAAAGGCGAATTAGCTCTTGGACGTAACGTACTTGTTGCATTCATGACTTGGAACGGCTTTAACTATGAGGATGCTGTTATTATGAGTGAGCGCCTTGTAAAAGACGATGTTTATACATCTGTTCATATTGAAGAATATGAATCAGAGTCTCGTGATACAAAACTTGGACCTGAAGAAATCACTCGTGATATTCCGAATGTCGGGGAAGATGCACTTCGTAACCTAGACGAACGTGGTATTATCCGTATTGGTGCGGAAGTACGTGACGGTGATATTCTTGTAGGGAAAGTAACGCCTAAAGGAGTTACAGAATTAACTGCTGAAGAGCGTTTATTACATGCTATTTTCGGTGAAAAAGCTCGTGAGGTTCGTGATACATCATTACGTGTCCCTCATGGTGCTGGCGGTATCATTCTGGATGTTAAAGTATTTAACCGTGAAGATGGCGATGAATTACCACCAGGTGTTAACCAATTAGTTCGTGCTTACATTGTTCAAAAACGTAAAATTCGCGTTGGGGACAAAATGGCCGGACGTCATGGTAACAAAGGGGTTATCTCTCGTATCTTGCCAGAAGAAGATATGCCGTTCATGCCAGATGGCACGCCTGTTGATATCATGTTAAATCCACTTGGTGTACCTTCTCGTATGAATATCGGACAAGTTTTAGAATTACACTTAGGTATGGCTTCTCGCTACCTAGGCGTCCACATGGCAACACCAGTATTTGATGGTGCGAATGAAGAAGATGTTTGGGAAACAATGGAAGAAGCAGGGATGAACCGTGACGGTAAAACTATCCTGTATGATGGCCGTTCTGGTGAACCATTTGATAACCGTGTATCTGTTGGTATCATGTATATGATCAAACTTGCTCACATGGTTGACGATAAACTTCACGCGCGTTCAACGGGTCCTTACTCACTTGTTACGCAGCAACCACTTGGTGGTAAAGCGCAATTTGGTGGACAACGTTTTGGTGAGATGGAAGTATGGGCACTTGAAGCATATGGTGCCGCTTATACACTTCAAGAAATCTTAACAGTTAAATCCGATGACGTTGTTGGTCGTGTGAAAACGTATGAAGCCATCGTTAAGGGTGAAAGTGTACCAGAGCCAGGGGTTCCTGAATCATTCAAAGTATTGATTAAAGAACTTCAATCTCTTGGTATGGACGTTAAGATGTTAACAGTTAATGATGAAGAAGTAGAGCTTCGTGATTTAGACGAAGAAGAAGATCTTCAACCAGCTGATGCACTTAACATCGCACCACAGCCAGATACTGAAGAAGAGCCAGTAGAGTCTTTTGAATAATGGAAACCAAAATTCACAATGGTGAAGAAGGTCAAACTTATTTTCAAATTAGCCGGGCAGGATTTAACGCCCTGCCTGGCTTTTTCTTTTAATAAATCATTCTATTTCTAATCCTTTGTCAAAGAGGAAATTCTTTGCAAACGATTATCGAGCTGCGTAAAAGAGTCTTTATAAAGACCTATACTAGAGGGAGGTAGGCTCCTTGATAGACGTTAATGAATTTGAATATATGAAAATCGGTTTAGCATCCCCTGACAAGATTCGCTCTTGGTCATATGGTGAGGTTAAAAAACCTGAAACAATTAACTACCGTACGTTAAAACCAGAAAAAGATGGTTTATTCTGTGAACGTATTTTTGGGCCAACTAAGGATTGGGAATGTCATTGTGGTAAGTATAAACGTGTCCGCTATAAAGGCGTAGTTTGTGACCGCTGTGGTGTTGAAGTAACGCGTGCTAAAGTTCGTCGTGAACGTATGGGTCATATAGAATTAGCTGCACCAGTTTCTCATATCTGGTACTTCAAAGGTATTCCTAGCCGTATGGGTCTAATTTTAGATATGTCACCGCGTGCACTTGAAGAAGTGATTTATTTCGCTTCATACGTTGTGATTGATGCTGGTGCTACAAATTTAGAAAGCAAACAATTACTTTCTGAAAAAGAGTACCGCGCATACCGTGAAAAGTTCGGAAATACATTCGAAGCTTCAATGGGTGCAGAAGCAATTAAAAAATTATTAGGCAAAATTGACCTAGAAGATGAAACTCATTCTTTAAAAGAGGAGTTAAAATCTGCACAAGGTCAAAGACGTACGCGTGCTATCAAACGTTTAGAAGTTGTTGAATCATTCCGTAACTCAGGTAACTCACCTGAATGGATGATTTTAGATGTACTACCTGTAATTCCACCCGAGCTTCGCCCAATGGTGCAATTAGATGGTGGACGTTTTGCAACTTCAGATTTAAACGATCTATACCGTCGTGTTATCAACCGTAATAACCGATTAAAACGTTTATTAGATTTAGGTGCTCCAAGCATCATCGTACAAAACGAAAAACGTATGTTACAAGAAGCTGTTGACGCATTAATTGATAATGGTCGTCGCGGACGCCCTGTAACAGGTCCTGGTAACCGTCCACTAAAATCACTTTCACATATGTTGAAAGGTAAACAAGGTCGTTTCCGTCAAAATCTACTTGGTAAACGTGTTGACTATTCCGGTCGTTCCGTTATCGTAGTAGGTCCAAACTTAAAAATGTACCAATGTGGTCTACCTAAAGAAATGGCTATTGAGTTATTCAAGCCTTTCGTTATGAAGGAATTAGTAGAACGTGGCCTAGCTCATAATATTAAATCTGCTAAGCGTAAAATCGAACGTTTAAACAACGACGTTTGGGACGTACTAGAAGATGTTATTCGTGAGCATCCAGTATTACTAAACCGTGCACCAACGCTACACCGTCTTGGTATTCAAGCATTTGAACCAACACTAGTAGAAGGTCGTGCTATTCGTCTTCACCCATTAGTATGTACAGCATATAACGCTGACTTCGATGGTGACCAAATGGCCGTTCACGTACCATTGTCTGCAGAAGCTCAAGCTGAGGCTCGTCTTCTAATGCTTGCTGCGCAAAACATTCTGAACCCTAAAGACGGTAAACCTGTTGTAACACCTTCACAAGATATGGTATTAGGAAACTACTACTTAACGCTTGAACGTGAAAGTGCACGTGGAGAAGGTACTATTTTCTACGGTCCAAACGAAGTATTAATCGCATATGATACAGGTCATGTGCATTTGCATACACGTATTGCTATTAAAGCTGGTTCGTTAAATAATCCAACCTTCACAGAGGAACAAAATAACATGTTCCTATTAACGACTGTTGGTAAAGTGATCTTTAACGAAATCTTGCCTGAATCATTCCCTTATATCAATGAGCCGACTGATTTTAACTTAGAGCAAGTAACACCAGAAAAATACTTTGTGAATTTAACAATTGACGAAGAAACACTAAAAGAGCTTGAATCAGATAGTGCTTATAATAGCCTTGATGAAAAAGGGAAAATTGATGCACAACGTACAGCTGTATTGCGCAAGCATTTTGAATCTGTACCAGTTGTAAATCCATTCCGTAAAAAGTTCTTAGGAAATATCATTGCTGAAGTATTTAAACGTTTCCACATTACTGAAACATCTAAAATGCTTGACCGCATGAAAAACCTAGGATTCAAATATTCAACTCGTGCCGGTATTACTGTTGGTGTATCTGATATCGTGGTATTACCTGACAAAGGTGAAATTTTAGCAGTAGCTCAAGAAAAGGTTGATAAAGTTCAAGCGCAATTCCGCCGTGGTTTCATCACAGAGGATGAACGTTATGACCGTGTTATCTCAAGCTGGAGTGCTGCGAAAGATGAAATCCAAGCCAAGCTGATGAAGTCTCTTGAGAAAACAAACCCAATCTTCATGATGTCTGACTCAGGTGCCCGTGGTAACGCATCTAACTTTACACAGTTAGCAGGTATGCGTGGTCTGATGGCCAACCCGGCTGGTCGTATCATCGAACTACCAATTAAATCTTCATTCCGTGAAGGTTTAACAGTATTAGAGTACTTCATCTCAACTCACGGTGCTCGTAAAGGTCTTGCCGATACAGCCCTAAAAACTGCCGATTCAGGTTACTTAACTCGTCGTCTTGTTGACGTTGCACAGGATGTTATTGTGCGCGAAGATGACTGTGGTACTGACCGTGGTTTAACAATTGGTGCATTAATGGAAGGCACAGAGCTAATCGAGGCTCTAGATGAGCGTATTGTTGGTCGTCATACGAAGAAAACAATCGTACATCCTGAAACTGGTGAAGTGATTCTAAATAAAGACGGTTTAATCGATCAAGATGTGGCTCGTGCAATTATCGAAGCTGGTATCGAAGAAGTGACTATCCGTTCAGCATTTACATGTAATACAAAACATGGCGTATGTAAAAAATGTTACGGCATGAACTTAGCAACAGGTGAAAAGGTTGAGGTTGGAGAGGCAGTTGGTATTATTGCCGCTCAATCAATCGGTGAACCAGGTACACAGTTAACAATGCGTACATTCCATACAGGTGGGGTTGCCGGGGACGATATTACACAAGGTCTTCCACGTATCCAGGAGATCTTTGAAGCACGTAATCCAAAAGGTCAATCTGTTATTTCAGAGATCGCAGGTACTGTTTCAGATATCACAGAAATCCGTGAAGGCTTAAAAGAAATTACGATTCAAGGTGACGTAGAAACTCGTAAGTACCAAGCGCCTTATAATGCACGTCTTAAAGTTATCGAAGGTGATAATGTGGAGCGTGGTCAAGTTTTAACAGAAGGTTCTATCGATCCAAAACAATTATTAAAAGTCAAAGACGTTTCAACTGTTCAAGAATATTTATTAAAAGAAGTTCAAAAAGTATACCGTATGCAAGGGGTAGAAATTGGAGATAAACATATCGAGGTAATGGTTCGCCAAATGCTTCGTAAAGTACGTGTAATTGAAGCTGGAGATACAGATTTATTACCAGGTTCATTACTAGATATCCACCAGTTCGCAGAGGCAAACGCAGATGCTGTTATGGATGGCAAAAACCCTGCAACTTGTCGTCCTGTAATCCTAGGTATTACAAAAGCTTCTCTTGAAACAGAATCATTCTTATCTGCAGCATCATTCCAAGAAACAACACGTGTGTTAACAGATGCAGCAATTAAGGGTAAACGTGACGAGCTTCTTGGATTAAAAGAGAACGTAATTATCGGTAAACTTGTTCCTGCAGGTACTGGTATGCAACGTTACCGTCAAATCCGCATCGAAAAAGATGAGCTTGACACAGAAGTCGTTTCTGCTGAATAGATAGTAAAAATAGCGCCGAAGAGATGGAATTCCACCGTCTCTTCGGACTTTTTAAAGATATTAGTTGACAGTATAAAATGGTAATGATAATATATTGAAGGTTGATAGTTAACTGTCTGTACTTCGGAGGATATGAAAATGTCTTATGATAAAGTAAAGGCTAGTCAAACAATCATAGGTACAAAGCAAGCAGTAAAAGCAATGCGAGCCGGTTCAGTGAAAGAACTCCTTGTGGCACTTGATGCAGACAATTGGGTAACCGATTTGGCCATATCTTTCGCGAGAGAAATCGGTATACCAGTTATTCTTGTTGAGTCCAAAAAGGAACTGGGCAAGGCCTGTGGAATCCATGTTGGAGCTGCGGTAGTTGCGATTACTGTAGAGTAGTTTTTGTGTGTTAAGCACAAAGACTTTGTTTTTACCCAAAAAATGAACCACCTGGATGTGTGGTATTAACAAGGAATAAATGAAGGGAGGAAATACCGATGCCTACAATTAACCAATTAGTACGTAAGCCTCGTCAATCTAAAATCACGAAATCAAAATCACCAGCGTTAAACAAAGGATATAACTCATTTAAAAAATCTTTAACTGATGTTAAGTCTCCTCAAAAACGCGGTGTTTGTACTCGTGTTGGTACAATGACACCTCGTAAACCAAACTCAGCGTTACGTAAATACGCTCGTGTACGTTTAACTAACCAAATTGAGGTTACAGCTTATATCCCAGGTGAAGGCCACAACTTACAAGAGCACAGCGTTGTTCTTATCCGTGGCGGACGCGTAAAAGACTTAGCGGGTGTTCGTTACCATATCGTACGTGGTGCTCTTGATACAGCTGGTGTAAACGGTCGTTTACAATCACGTTCTAAATACGGAACAAAACGCCCTAAAGAAAAAAAATAATTTAACGTTCAATAACGTTATTTAAAACTGAGCCTTATACTAAATGTCACAAATATCGAATCTTGCTAGCAGATTTGATATTTGATGGACGAATATAAAAGGCCAACTTATAAAATAATCGATATTTATTCGAAAGGAGGAAAACACATGCCTCGTAAAGGTCCTGTTTCCAAACGTGACGTGTTACCAGATCCAATTTATAGTTCAAAACTAGTAACTCGTTTAATCAATAAAATGATGGTTGATGGTAAAAGAGGTACTTCTCAAAAGATTTTATACGGTGCGTTCGAAATTGTTAAAGAACGTTCTGGTGAAAATCCAATTGAAGTATTCGAAGCTGCTCTAAATAACGTAATGCCAGTTCTTGAAGTACGCGCTCGCCGTGTTGGTGGTTCTAACTACCAAGTACCGGTTGAAGTACGTCCAGAACGTCGTACAACTTTAGGTCTTCGTTACCTAGTTAACTATGCTCGTCTTCGTGGTGAAAAAACTATGGAAGAACGTTTAGCTAACGAAATTCTTGATGCTTCTAACAACACTGGTGCATCAGTTAAGAAACGTGAAGATATGCACAAAATGGCAGAAGCGAACAAAGCATTCGCTCACTACCGCTGGTAATTTAACCTATGTGTTAGCAAATTGGCTAGCACAAGGTCTCTTATACAGTCTTTACCCCAATATGGAAGGAGAAATTTCCTATGAAACGCGAATTCTCACTTGAGAATACTCGTAATATTGGGATCATGGCTCACATTGATGCTGGTAAAACAACAACAACTGAGCGTATCCTTTATTACACTGGTAAGATTCACAAAATCGGTGAAACTCATGAAGGCGCTTCTCAAATGGACTGGATGGAGCAAGAGCAAGAACGTGGTATTACAATCACTTCTGCAGCAACAACAGCCCAATGGGCAGGCCATCGTGTAAACATCATCGATACTCCTGGACACGTAGACTTCACTGTAGAAGTAGAACGTTCATTACGCGTACTTGACGGTGCTGTAACAGTACTAGATGCTCAATCTGGTGTTGAGCCTCAAACTGAAACTGTATGGCGTCAAGCTACAACTTATGGTGTTCCACGTATTGTATTCATTAATAAAATGGATAAAACAGGAGCAGACTTCTTATATTCTGTAGGAACTCTACATGATCGTTTACAAGCAAACGCTCACCCTATTCAATTACCAATCGGAGCTGAAGATCAGTTCTCAGCAATCATTGACTTGGTTGAAATGAAAGCTACTTTCTATGGTGACGAAAAAGGTACAGCAGTAACTGAGGGAGAAATTCCTGAAGAATACCGCGCACAAGCTGAAGAGTACCGTGAAAAATTAATCGATGCTGTTGCAAGTGTTGATGAAGATATCATGGAAAAATATTTAGAAGGCGAAGAAATTACTGTTGCGGAACTTAAAGCGGCAATCCGTCGTGCTACAATCGCAGTAGAATTCTACCCAGTAATCTGTGGTACAGCGTTCAAACACAAAGGTGTACGCCCAATGTTAAATGCTGTTATCGATTACTTACCATCTCCAGTAGATGTACCAGCAATCAAAGGTACTTCTGTTGATGGTGACGAAGAGTTAGAACGTAAATCTTCTGATGATGAGCCATTCTCAGCTCTTGCATTCAAAGTTATGACTGACCCGTTCGTAGGTAAATTAACGTTCTTCCGTGTGTACTCTGGAACATTAGATTCAGGTTCATACGTACAAAACTCTTCTAAAGGTAAACGTGAGCGTGTAGGTCGTATCCTACAAATGCACGCTAACTCTCGTGAAGAGATTTCTAAAGTATTCGCTGGGGACATCGCAGCAGCAGTAGGTCTTAAAGATACTACTACTGGTGATACTCTTTGTGACGAGAAAAACCTAGTTATTCTTGAATCAATGGAATTCCCTGAGCCAGTAATTTCTCTTTCTGTAGAACCAAAATCAAAAGCTGACCAAGATAAAATGGGTCAAGCTTTACAAAAACTTCAAGAAGAGGATCCAACTTTCCGTGCTCATACTGACACAGAAACTGGACAAACAATCATCTCAGGTATGGGTGAACTTCACCTTGATATCTTAGTTGACCGTATGCGCCGTGAATTTAAAGTAGAAGCTAACGTAGGTGCTCCAATGGTATCTTACCGTGAAACATTCCGTAGCTCTGCAAAAGTTCAAGGTAAATTCACTCGCCAATCTGGTGGTCGTGGACAATATGGTGACGTAACGATTGAGTTCTCTCCAAATGAAGAAGGTAAAGGCTTTGAATTCGAAAACGCTATCGTTGGTGGTGTAATTCCTCGTGAATACATTCCTGCAGTTGAAGCAGGTCTTCGTGACTCTCTTGACCGCGGTGTAGTAGCTGGTTACCCTCTAATCGATATTAAAGCGAAATTAGTATTCGGTTCTTACCATGACGTTGACTCGAATGAGATGGCGTTCAAAATCGCTGCATCTATGGCTCTTAAAGAAGCATCTAAACAATGTGATGCTGTTATCTTAGAACCAATGATGAAAGTAGAAGTTGTAATTCCAGAAGAATACCTTGGTGATATCATGGGTAACATTACTTCTCGTCGCGGACGCGTTGAGGGTATGGATGCTCGCGGTAACTCACAAGTTGTTCGTGCTATGGTTCCTTTAGCAGAAATGTTTGGTTATGCAACGACTCTTCGTTCTGCAACGCAAGGTCGTGGTGTATTCTCAATGACATTTGATCATTATGAAGAAGTACCAAAATCAATTGCTGCTGAAATCATCAAAAAAAATAAAGGTGAATAATTGAATTTTCATCTTGCATAAAGTATAACTAATTTGTAAGCTATGATTGCAGGATAGGGGATGGGCCCGTTCTCTATCAGCATTCATTCTATAAATTTCAAAAATAAAACATATAATTTTGAGGAGGCAATCTCTAATGGCTAAAGAAAAATTTGACCGTTCTAAAACGCATGCTAACATTGGTACAATCGGACACGTTGACCATGGTAAAACTACTTTAACTGCTGCTATCGCTACAGTTCTTTCTAAAAAAATGGGTGGTACAGCTAAATCATACGCTGACATCGATAACGCTCCTGAAGAAAAAGAGCGTGGTATCACAATCAATACTTCTCACGTAGAATATGAAACAGAAACTCGTCACTATGCACACGTTGACTGCCCAGGACACGCTGACTATGTTAAAAACATGATCACTGGTGCTGCACAAATGGACGGCGGTATCTTAGTAGTATCTGCTGCTGATGGCCCAATGCCACAAACTCGTGAACACATCCTTTTATCTCGTCAAGTAGGTGTTCCATACTTAGTAGTATTCATGAACAAATGTGATATGGTTGATGACGAAGAATTATTAGAATTAGTAGAAATGGAAATCCGTGACCTACTATCTGAATATGACTTCCCAGGTGACGATATTCCTGTAATCAAAGGTTCTGCTCTTAAAGCTCTTGAAGGTGAACCAGAATGGGAAGAAAAAATCGTTGAATTAATGGACGCTGTAGATTCTTACATTCCAACTCCAGAACGTCAAACTGACAAACCATTCATGATGCCAGTAGAGGACGTATTCTCTATCACTGGTCGTGGTACAGTTGCAACTGGCCGTGTTGAACGTGGTCAAGTTAAAGTTGGTGACGTAGTTGAAATCATCGGTATCGCTGAAGAAGCTAAATCTACTACTGTAACTGGTGTAGAAATGTTCCGTAAATTATTAGACTATGCTGAAGCTGGTGACAACATCGGTGCATTACTTCGTGGTGTAGCTCGTGAAGAAATCCAACGTGGTCAAGTATTAGCTAAACCAGGTTCAATTACTCCACACACTAACTTCAAAGCTGAAGTTTATGTTTTATCAAAAGAAGAGGGTGGCCGTCATACTCCATTCTTCTCTAACTACCGTCCTCAGTTCTACTTCCGTACAACTGACGTAACAGGTATCTGTAACTTACCAGAAGGCGTTGAAATGGTAATGCCTGGTGATAACATCGAAATGACAGTTGAACTTATCGCTCCAATCGCTCTTGAAGAAGGTACTAAATTCTCTATCCGTGAGGGTGGCCGTACTGTAGGCGCTGGCGTAGTTGCTTCTATCCAAAAATAATTTTAGCTTTTGCTAATGTTCAAACCAATCTGTAGGGACGCTTACAGATTGGTTTTTTATGTCATCTAGGTAAACTATTTAAGTGGAAAGGGATTTGAATATGGAGATGAAAATTTTACTGATTGAAGATGATCCATCGATATATAGTATGATTGAAGAACGTTTTGCACAATGGTCATTACAAGTTGTAGGACCCAAAAATTTTCAAAAGGTGATGGATGACTTTGTAGAAGTAAAGCCACATCTTGTACTAATCGATATTCAATTGCCAGCCTATGATGGCTTTCATTGGTGTCGAGAAATTCGTCATCTATCCAATGTGCCAATCCTTTTTCTATCTTCTCGAGATCATCCAATGGATATGGTGATGGCAATGCAAATGGGGGCAGATGATTTTATACAGAAACCCTTTCATATGGAAGTATTGCTCGCTAAAGCACAGGCTATTTTACGAAGAACCTATGACTATGTTGAAGCGAAAATGGATGTTACACGATTTAATGATGCTGTTATTGATTATGCAAGGAGTGAAATTATTTGTGATGGAGCTATAGCTTCTTTAACAAAAAATGAACTCTTTATTTTGCGCATTTTAGTGGAACAGGCTAATCATATCGTTTCAAGAGATGAACTAATGAGAAAACTGTGGGATGATGAACGTTTTGTAAACGATAATACGTTATCGGTGAATGTTAACAGGTTACGTGCAAAGCTAGAGGATATTGGCTTACATGAAGTGATTCTAACAAAAAAGGGACTTGGATATATAGCAGTAACTCAAGGGACGTGAACTATATTGTTACTATTGTTTATAAGAGAGCGCTTTGCATGGATAGGGTTTTTTACATTTATGATGATACTGTTAAACGTGCTATTTTCTTTAGATGTTGGTCTAAATAGTGTTTCTATTTGGTATGTAAATGTAAGTATGCTTGTTAGTTTCATACTCTTCTTCTTATGGCGTTTCTTCCTCGAAGTTGGGAAATTAAATGATTTCCTGGGAAATATGGATAGCCACCTTGATGAAGCCCATAGAAGTAGCTTATCTTTGTCACCTTTTCAAGAAGTTAGCTTTCGAAAAATGGAGGATGTCTTTCATGAAAAGAATATGGAATTAAATCAGGCCAAAGTACAGCTGCAAGAGTATTCAGATGAGTTGCTGGCATGGGTTCATGAAGTAAAAGGGCCTTTAACCACCATTAATTTAATGTTAGACCATGTGGAGGATTTATCAACACGTCGAAAATTAGAAAAAGAATGGTTGAGACTCCATCTGTTAGTCGATCAACAGCTACACCAAACACGACTTACTTCTATAGAAAAGGACAATTATTTAACTGAGATTGAGCTAAAACCAGTTGTTAATAAAGAGATTCGAGCTATGCAAGCCTGGTGTATAGAAAAGGGAATCGGTTTTGAAGTAGATGAACTGCCTGAAAAGGTTATGACAGATGGAAAATGGCTATCGTTTATTGTACGACAAATTCTCTCTAACGCCATAAAATATAGTTCAGCCAATTCAGAGGTAGCGATTTTTACTGAACTTGACCCAACAGGTGCTACATTATTACATATTAAAGATGTGGGCATTGGGATACCTTCGGAGGATTTACCTAGGATTTTTCAAAAATCGTATACAGGAAACGTGGGGCGGGAGTCAAGTCAATCTACAGGTATGGGTCTTTATCTAGCATATAATGTAGCAAAAAAAATAGGTATCCGTATAAATGTACAATCGACTGTAGGAGAGGGTTCATTATTTACGCTACGGTTCCCATTACAAAATGAATATGTCAAACTAACAGGTAGATGACGAAATTGTCACCTACCTTTTTATATTGTCATCTAAAACGCACGAATGAATAGATGCGACAGGGTACACTGAGAATATAGAAAGGGGCGTTTATAAGTGACAGTGTTAATTGGTCGTAAAATAAAAAAAGTTTATGGAAAGAAATCTACGGCTCAGGAAGTATTAAAGGGCATTGATTTGGAAGTGAGTAAGGGTGAATTCGTAGGTATTATGGGACCTTCTGGATCAGGTAAAACAACACTTTTAAATGTCTTATGTTCAATCGATTTTGCAACAGAAGGAGTAATAGAAATAAATGGTCATAATTTACGGGGAATGAAGGAAAAGGCTTTGGCCAATTTCCGTAGAGAGCAGTTAGGTTTCATATTCCAGGATTATAATTTACTAGATACATTAACCGTAAAGGAAAATATTCTTCTCCCCTTAGCGATCAGTAATCTACCCAAGACAGTTGCTGAAAGTCGTGTAAAGGAGCTAACATCCTTACTAGGCATATCAGAAATTTTAAATAAATATCCCAATGAAATATCCGGGGGACAAAAACAACGTACATCTGCTGCGCGTGCACTGATTACAAATCCATCATTAGTATTTGCAGATGAGCCTACAGGTGCATTAGATTCTAAATCAGCTACAGCTTTGCTCCAAAATCTCCAAAATATTAATGAGACAAAAGAAGCGACAATAATGATGGTGACGCATGATGCAGTAGCTGCAAGTTTCTGCACACGTGTTTTATTTCTAAAGGATGGACTTATTTATAGTGAGCTTTATAAAGGGGATAAAACAAGACAGGCTTTTTTCCAGGAAATCATGCATACGCAAAGTGTGCTAGGCGGTGATGGTTATGAGTCTAAGTAAGTTAGTATTAAGAAGCATGAAGAAAAATATGAAGCACTACTATTTATACTTCTTCGCCCTTATTTTTAGCGTTACTTTATATTTTTCCTTTGTAACATTACAAAATAACTCTGCAGTATGGGATGCTGTTCAGATGAGTGGAACGGCTACTGCTGGATTTAAAGCAGCCACTTATATTTTATATTTTATCGTTTTGTTCTTCGTCTTGTACGCCAATCATTTATTTATGAAGCGTCGTAGTAAAGAGATAGGCTTGTACCAATTGATTGGTATGACCAAGGAATTAATTGTACGCTTATTAGCGATCGAAAGCATTCTATTATTTGTTGGAGCTGTTATTTTAGGTATGCTGGCCGGTTTCTTTAGTTCACGTGTATTTGCAATGATACTATTGCGTGTACTTGAGAAAGAAGCTCTTGTAACCATGACATTTAGTACGCAGGCATTACAGCAATCCATAATTGTATTTACTATACTTTTGATGATTGTCCTTGTACAAATGGCCTGGATGATCCATCGTGTTTCTTTACTATCACTATTTACCGCTGCTAAACAAGCAGATGAACGTGTAAGACGTTTTAGTGCCTTACAAATGATGATTGGCTTTATGGGGTTAGTTTTAATTGTTTATGGTTACTATGCTTCAACAAAGCTATTTGATATTGAATCAGCCGGAAACTTATTTATTAATATGATCATTATTCTAGTTACTACAATTGGTGGAACATTTCTTGTCTTTCGTTTTTCTGTAGCATTTATTATGAATACGATTCGCTTAAAGAAAAAAGGACATCTTTCCATCCATGATGTTTTAGCATTAACACCTATCATGCATCGGATGAAGAGCAACGCTAAGTCATTAACGCTCATAACCGTATTAACGGGTGTCTCTCTAGGTGTGACGACTTTATCTTATATCTCCTACTATTCTTCAGAAGCATCTGCATATAGCCAAGTACCGGGTGATTTTATCTTGCTAGAAGAGCAGGGAATGTCTTTCTTAAATGAATTAGAGAAAAATAACATAGCGTATGAAAGGGTAGATTATCGTTTGCAAGGAGTAACAGCCTCTGTAGGACAACTCATGTCTAAAAAACAGCAGGATAATCCTCTATATAGTATGGAAGGAACCATCTATACAATTCCACTTTCTGATTATAAGCAGAGTGTGCCTGAAGCCTCGATATCAGGAAATGATGTGATTTTAACAAACTATGGTGGGTATATGGCTGAGATGTTCCCATTAGAGAAAGATCGTGATGTAGTAGTATCTGCAGGAGAACTCGAAGAGACTTTTCATGTTGTGGATGTACACGATAAAAGTATTATAAGTGGTATCGTTACAGCTGGAGGTGGTGGGCCCATCTTTGTTGTAACAGATGATATGTTTAAAAGTCTAGCTACACAATCAGAGCATTACCCTTGGCATCGACAGTCTTCTATTACTATAAATTCAAAAGAAAACTTAGTGGTGGCAGAGAAATTATATTTACAGACAAATGCTGGGGTCATTACAACTAAAGATTATGAGGGTAAAACAGAGCAGTATAATCAATCCTCTTATGAAGAGAAGCGTAAAGATAATATTGAATCATTGGGTCTTACTATATTTACAACTGCATTTTTAGGATTAGCTTTCTTAATGACAACTGGTAGCATTCTGTACTTCAAACAAATGTCTGAGGCAGAGGAAGAGCGTGGCTCCTATACAATCCTCAGAAAGATTGGCTTTGCAGAAAGAGATATTATGAGAGGCATTTATATGAAACAAGCCTTTAATTTTGGAGTTCCATTAATTATTGGATTATTGCATAGCTACTTTGCTGTTAAATCAGGATGGTTTTTATTTGGAACAGAGTTAACAGCACCCTTGTGGATTGCGATGTGCTGTTATATAGCATTGTATACAATTTTTGCTCTACTATCGGTAGGCTACTATAAAAAAGTCGTTCGAGAATCATTGTAACAATTAAATAAGTAGGAACCCAAAAGCAGTGTGATGAGTAATAGATCATACTGTTTTTTTATTGCCTTAACTGATGAAAACCCTTGACTTTCAATTATCAGAATAATAATGTTTAACATGTTAGTAATTTAGCGTATGAAAGTGAGTGTAACGATGAATGCAGTAATAGTGGCGGTAGCCGTTATGTTAATATTAAGCTTACTCCGCATCAATGTCGTCCTATCTTTAGTGTTAGGGGCGTTTGTAGGTGGCCTTACAAGCGGTATGAGCATTGAAGCAACAGTAGAATCATTTACAGAAGGGTTAGGGGCAGGTGCAACGATTGCATTAAGTTATGGCCTACTTGGCGGCTTTGCCATCGCCATTGCCAAAACCGGGATACCTGAATTGATGATTACAGGGATGTTAAACATATTAAATAGTGAAAGTAATCGCAAAGGTTTAGTGAAGGTTTTAATTTTTTTCCTTATTTTTTTGATGTCAATTTTATCACAGAATGTCATACCTATTCATATCGCTTTTATTCCACTATTGATTCCTCCTGTTTTAAAAATTTTAAATTTATTAGAGGTCGATCGACGTCAAGTGGCAACCTTAATAGCAGTAGGCTTAATAGGTACTTATAGCTTTGTACCAGCTGGCTTTGGGGCAATCTTTCAAGATATCGTTGCTACACAAGTATCAGAGGCTGGGATGGTAGTATCTTCACGTGATGTACCTGTAGCAATGGCGATTCCAGTGCTAGGTATGCTGATAGGATTAATTACAGCCTTTATTGTATATCGCAAGCCAAGACATTATAAAAATAATGAAATAGAGGCTGATTCTCTCCATGTTAATGTCAGCAAAGTTGTGATGTTTTCCACAGCTCTTGCACTAATCGTATCGTTATGTGCTCAAGTGTTTACAGATTCGATGATAGTAGGTTCTTTTGCAGGTATTATGATCATGTATTTTACAGGTGCATTGAAATGGAAAGAAGCTGATGACATTCTTTCTGAAGGAATGAAGATGATGGCCTTTATAGGCTTTGTCATGATTGCCGCTAATGGCTTTGCTGCGGTCATTAATGCTACTGGACATGTGGATAGCTTAATTACAAGCTCTATATCTATTTTAAAAGGAAACAGAAGTTTAGCGGTATTTATTATGTTAGTCATAGGGTTAGTTGTGACAATGGGAATCGGTTCTTCCTTTGCAACAGTGCCGATAATCGCTACGTTATTTGTTCCTCTCGCACAGGGGTTAGGAATGAGTCCTTTAGCAATCCTTTGTCTAATAGGAACGGCAGGTGCATTAGGTGATGCAGGATCTCCAGCTTCAGATTCTACGCTAGGACCGACAGCAGGTTTGAATGTAGACGGACAACATCACCATATTTGGGACACCTGTGTGCCCACTTTTATTTTTATTAACATTCCATTAATTCTATTTGGTTGGATTGCATGTGTGTTCTTTCTATAAAGAAGAAAGGAAGCTACTATTTAAAAAGACTTCAAAGTTATTTGAAATGTTCGATATTGTTGCATGGAAACCTTAGGTGTTGCAATATGTATGAAAATTTTATATACTAATAAACGGCTTAATAAAGCGAAGTAATAGTAGTACTAAGAATATCTGCAACATTTAAAAGAATTTAGCGAAAAGACTTGCTTATTCTTTTTTTATTGTATATAATGTTGAATGTTGGTCTTTGACTGCGATGAAGCGAGAGGTTGCCGACACACCCGGCCGCTTTGCCATGGCGGTGTGTGGGAAAATTTTCGTGGAGAATGTCTAGAAAATAGGCGAGAAGGAGGGAAAATAATGGCAAAACAAAAGATTCGTATTCGTTTAAAAGCGTATGATCACCGTATTTTAGATCAATCTGCTGAGAAAATTGTGGAAACTGCAAAACGTTCAGGTGCAAGTGTATCAGGTCCGATTCCACTTCCAACTGAGAAGTCTGTGTACACAATTCTTCGTGCGGTTCACAAGTACAAAGATTCTCGTGAACAATTCGAAATGCGTACGCATAAACGTCTGATCGATATCGTTAACCCGACACCACAAACTGTTGATGCGTTAATGAAACTTGATTTACCATCTGGCGTTGATATCGAAATCAAACTTTAATGGTAAAAACAATATAACTTTTTAAAACTTACAGGAGGTGTGACAAATGGCTAAAGGAATCTTAGGTAGAAAAATTGGTATGACACAAGTTTTCGCTGAAAACGGCGATCTAATCCCGGTAACAGTTATCGAAGCTACTCCAAACGTAGTACTTCAAAAGAAAACTGTTGAAACAGATGGCTACGAAGCAATCCAAGTTGGTTTCGAAGATAAGCGCGTTAAGCTTTCTAACAAACCACAACAAGGTCACGTAGCAAAAGCGAACACTGCTCCTAAGCGCTTCATTCGTGAATTCCGCAACGTGAACGTGGAAGAGTACGAAGTTGGTCAAGAAGTCAAAGTAGAAATTTTCGCAGAAGGCGATGTAATCGATGTAACAGGTGTTACTAAGGGTAAAGGTTTCCAAGGTGTAATTAAACGCCACGGACAATCTCGTGGTCCTATGGCCCACGGTTCTCGTTACCACCGTCGTCCTGGTTCAATGGGTCCAGTTGCTCCGAACCGCGTATTCAAACAAAAGAAATTACCTGGTCAAATGGGTGGCAATGTAGTTACAATCCAAAACTTAGAAATCGTGAAAGTTGATACAGATCGTAACTTACTACTTGTTAAAGGTAATGTTCCTGGTTCTAAAAAAGCTCTAGTTACAGTAAAAACTGCAATTAAAGCTAAGTAATCACTTAAGGAAAGGAGGAAACAGGAATGACAAAAGTATCTGTACTTAGTCAAACAGGTGCTTCAGTTGGTGAAATCGAATTAAACGATGCGATCTTCGGAATCGAGCCAAATGAAGCAGTATTATTCGACGCAGTAGTAGCTCAACGTGCTTCTCTACGTCAAGGTAATCACAAGGTTAAAAACCGTTCTGAAGTTGCTGGTGGTGGTCGTAAGCCATGGCGTCAAAAAGGAACTGGTCGTGCTCGTCAAGGTTCTATCCGTTCTCCACAATGGCGCGGCGGTGGTATCGTATTCGGTCCTACTCCACGTAGCTATTCTTATAAATTACCTAAAAAAGTTCGTCGTTTAGCTCTTAAATCTGCTTTATCAGCTAAAGTAGTAGAACAAAACTTCTTAGTTCTTGATGCTCTAACTCTAGCAGCACCAAAAACAAAAGAATTCACAAAAATCCTTAAAGATCTTTCTTTAGAGAAAAAATCTTTATTCGTAACTGCTGACCTAGATGAAAACGTAGCATTATCTGCTCGTAACATCCCTGGTGTAACAGTTTTAACTGCAAATGGAATCAACGTTCTTGATCTTTTAGGTCATGAAAAAGTTGTATTCACTAAATCTGCAGTAGAAAAAGTTGAGGAGGTGCTTGGATAATGGAAGCACGTGATATTTTAAAACGTCCGGTCATTACTGAGCGTTCTTCAGAACTTATGGCAGAGAAAAAGTATACTTTCGAAGTAGACACTCGCGCTAACAAAACTCAAGTAAAAGACGCTGTAGAAGAAATCTTTGGTGTAAAAGTTGAGAAAGTAAACGTTCTTAACTACAAAGGTAAATTCAAGCGTGTTGGCCGTTACGGTGGTTACACTAACAAACGTCGTAAAGCGATTGTTAAATTAACTGCTGATAGCAAAGAAATTGAATTATTCGAAATGTAATCCCTAGTGGATTTATGATTTGAACACTCAAGAAGGAGGGAAACACAATGGCGATTAAAAAGTATAAACCTACCTCTAATGGTCGTCGTAACATGACGTCATTAGATTTTGCGGAAATTACAACTAACAAGCCTGAGAAATCATTGCTTGAACCAACTAAACGCAAAGCTGGTCGTAACAACCAAGGTAAAATCACTGTTCGTCATCATGGTGGTGGTCATAAGAAGCAATACCGTGTTATCGATTTCAAACGTGTTAAAGATAGCATTCCGGCAAAAGTTGCTACTATTGAATATGATCCAAACCGTTCTGCGAATATCGCATTAATCAATTACGCTGATGGAGCAAAAGCTTACATCCTAGCACCTAAAGGTCTAGAGGTTGGTCAAACAATCGTTTCTGGTCCAGATGCTGACATTAAAGTGGGTAACGCTTTACCATTAGCAAACATTCCAATGGGTACTACAATCCATAACATCGAGTTAAAACCTGGTAAAGGTGGACAATTAGTACGTTCTGCTGGTACTTCTGCTCAAGTACTTGGTCGTGAAGGAAAGTACGTAATCGTTCGTCTTCAGTCTGGTGAAGTACGTTTAGTGTTAGCTACTTGTCGCGCTACAATCGGTCAAGTTGGTAATGAACAACACGAACTTGTACACATCGGTAAAGCGGGTCGTAGCCGTTGGTTAGGTAAACGCCCAGAAGTTCGTGGTTCTGTAATGAACCCTAACGATCACCCACACGGTGGTGGTGAAGGACGTTCTCCAATCGGACGTAAATCACCAATGACTCCTTGGGGTAAACCAGCACTTGGTTACAAAACTCGCAAGAAGAAAAACAAATCGGATAAATTTATCATCCGTGGTCGTAAAAAATAAAGTGGTTAAACTACGGTTCTATGTGAGAGCCGTGGTGGAATCACGGAGGGAGGTTCCTACATGGGTCGCAGCTTGAAAAAAGGACCTTTTGTCGATGACCACTTAATGAAAAAAGTGGAAGTACAAGAGGCTTCTGAGAAAAAACAAGTTATCAAAACTTGGTCACGCCGTTCTACAATCTTCCCGAACTTTATCGGTTTAACGATTGCTGTATATGATGGACGTAAACATGTTCCTGTATACGTAACAGAAGATATGGTAGGCCATAAACTTGGTGAGTTCGCACCGACACGTACTTACAAAGGTCACGGTGCAGACGACAAGAAAACAAGACGCTAATTTTGAGAGGAGGTAAATCCTAATGACACAAGCTAAAGCTATCGCTCGTACAGTACGCATTGCTCCTCGCAAAGTACGTCTAGTTGTAGACTTAATCCGAGGTAAGCAAGTTGGTGAAGCAGTTGCAATTTTACGTCATACTCCAAAAGCGGCGTCTCCAGTCGTTGAGAAAGTATTAAAATCTGCAGTTGCTAATGCTGAGCACAACTACGATCTTGACATCAACTCTTTAGTAGTTTCTGAAGTGTTCGTTGATGAAGGTCCAACTTTAAAACGTTTCCGTCCACGTGCGCAAGGACGTGCAAGCGCAATTAACAAACGCACAAGCCACATTACTCTAGTGGTATCTGAGAAGAAGGAGGGTTAATCCGTGGGTCAAAAAGTACATCCAATAGGACTACGCGTTGGTATTATTCGTGACTGGGAGTCAAAATGGTACGCTGAAAAAGACTATGCAACTCTACTTCACGAAGACATCAAAGTGCGTAAATATATTGAAACGGCTCTTAAAGACGCTTCTGTTTCTAAAGTAGAAATCGAACGTGCTGCAAACCGTGTAAACATTACAATTCACACTGCGAAACCAGGTATGGTAATCGGTAAAGGTGGTACTGAAGTTGAAAATCTTCGTAAATACCTTAGCGAGTTAACTGGTAAACGCGTACACATCAACATCATTGAAATTAAACGTGCAGATCTTGACGCTCGTCTTGTAGCTGAAAACATCGCTCGTCAATTAGAAAACCGTGTATCATTCCGTCGTGCGCAAAAGCAAGCGATCCAACGCACAATCCGTGCTGGTGCAAAAGGAATTAAAACACAAGTATCTGGTCGTTTAGGTGGCGCTGATATCGCGCGTGCTGAACACTATAGTGAAGGAACTGTTCCACTTCATACTCTACGTGCTGACATTGATTATGCACACGCAGAAGCTGACACTACTTACGGTAAATTAGGCGTTAAAGTATGGATCTACCGTGGTGAAGTTCTTCCTACGAAGAAATCTGTGGAAGGAGGCAAATAATATGTTATTGCCTAAACGCGTAAAATACCGTCGTGAACACCGCGGAAACATGCGTGGCGAAGCGAAAGGCGGTAAAGAAGTATCTTTCGGCGAATGGGGCCTACAAGCTCAAACAGCTAGCTGGATTACTAACCGTCAAATCGAATCTGCTCGTATCGCGATGACTCGTTACATGAAACGTGGCGGTAAAGTTTGGATTAAAATCTTCCCACACAAACCTTACACTAAAAAACCTCTAGAAGTCCGCATGGGTTCTGGTAAAGGTTCTCCTGAAGGTTGGGTAGCAGTAGTAAAACCAGGAAAAATTATGTTCGAAATTGCTGGTGTATCTGAAGAGGTTGCACGTGAAGCACTTCGTTTAGCATCACATAAGCTTCCTGTTAAATGTAAGATCGTAAAACGTCAAGAAACTGGTGGTGAATCTAATGAAAGCTAATGAAATCCGTGACCTTGCCACTTCTGAAATTGAATTAAAAGTGAAATCACTGAAAGAAGAGCTTTTCAACCTTCGCTTCCAATTGGCGACTGGTCAATTAGAAAACACAGCTCGTATTCGTGAAGTGCGTAAAGCAATCGCGCGTATGAAAACTGTTATTCGTGAAAGAGAAATCAGTGCAAATAACTGATAAAGGAGGTTTTCAAGTATGACTGAGCGTAACCAACGCAAAGTTTACACGGGCCGCGTTGTTTCAGATAAAATGGACAAAACTGTTACTGTTTTAGTTGAAACTCACAAAAAGCACAAGCTTTACGGTAAGCGTGTAAAATACTCTAAAAAGTTTAAAGCTCATGATGAGCAAAACCAAGCGAAAATCGGTGATATCGTACGTATCATGGAGACTCGCCCGCTATCAGCTACTAAACGTTTCCGTCTAGTTGAAGTTGTAGAAAAAGCGGTTATTATTTAATAACTATTTCGGAACAACCATTTCCGAAGGGAGGTAACCTAAGTGATCCAACAAGAAAGTCGTATGAAAGTTGCTGACAACTCAGGTGCACGTGAAGTTCTTACAATTAAAGTGCTTGGTGGCTCTGGCCGTAAAACTGCTAACATCGGTGATATCGTTGTTTGTACAGTTAAGAAAGCAACACCAGGTGGCGTTGTCAAGAAGGGTGACGTTGTTAAAGCTGTTATCGTTCGTACTAAATCAGGCGTTCGTCGTAAAGACGGTACGTACATCAAATTTGATGAAAATGCTTGTGTAATTATTCGTGATGATAAATCACCACGCGGAACTCGTATTTTCGGACCTGTTGCACGTGAATTACGTGACAGCAACTTCATGAAAATCGTTTCTCTAGCTCCAGAAGTTCTTTAATTTCATGATAGTGCCAATCAAGGAGGTGCGACAGCATGCATGTAAAAAAAGGTGACAAGGTTAAGGTTATCACTGGTAAGGACAAAGGCAAAGAAGGAGTAATCCTAGCTGCTTTCCCTAAACAAGATCGCGTTCTTGTTGAAGGTGTTAATATCGTGAAAAAACACGTTAAACCTAACCAATTGAATCCACAAGGTGGGATTGTAAGCCAAGAGGCTGCAATTCACGTTTCGAACGTAATGCTAATCGATCCTAAATCTGGCGAGCCGACTCGTGTAGGTTATAAAATCGAAAACGGTAAAAAAGTTCGTGTTGCAAAAAAATCAGGTGCAGTAATCGACTAATTAGTAAATAAAAGAAGGGAGGTACACACATGAGCCGCCTAAAAGAAAAATATTTAAATGAAGTTTCTCCTGCTCTTATGAGCAAATTTGGATATAAATCAGTTATGCAATTGCCGAAAGTTGAAAAAATCGTTATCAACATGGGTGTTGGTGATGCTGTTCAAAACTCTAAAGCATTAGATGCAGCTGTAGAAGAATTAACAATTATCACTGGTCAAAAACCAGTTGTAACTAAAGCGAAAAAATCGATCGCAGGTTTCCGTTTACGTGAAGGTATGCCTATCGGTGCTAAAGTTACATTACGCGGTGAGCGTATGTATGAATTCTTGGACAAATTAATCTCAATTTCACTTCCTCGTGTACGTGACTTCCGTGGTGTTTCTAAAAAAGCATTCGATGGTCGCGGTAACTACACTCTAGGTGTTAAAGAGCAATTAATTTTCCCAGAAATCGATTACGATAAAGTTTCAAAAGTACGCGGTATGGACATCGTGATCGTAACGACAGCGAACTCTGACGAAGAAGCTCGCGAGTTATTGACACAATTCGGTATGCCGTTCCAAAAGTAATCAAACAAGGAGGGCGAAAACGTGGCTAAAAAATCTATGATCGTTAAACAACAACGTAAGCAAAAGTTTAAAGTGCAAGAATATACACGTTGTGAACGCTGTGGTCGTCCACACTCTGTATATCGCAAATTCAAACTTTGCCGTATTTGTTTCCGAGAACTTGCATATAAGGGACAAATTCCTGGCGTGAAAAAAGCCAGCTGGTAATCCCCTAATTTGGGAAGGAGGTAAATGTAATGACAATGACTGATCCGATTGCAGATATGCTTACTCGCATTCGTAATGCGAACATGGTTCGTCACGAGAAGTTAGAAGTACCAGCTTCCAACGTGAAAAAAGAAATCGCTGAAATTTTAAAGCGTGAAGGTTTCGTACGTGACGTAGAATACGTGGAAGACAACAAGCAAGGTATTATCCGTATCTTCTTAAAATACGGTAAAGATAACGAGCGTGTTATCACTGGCTTAAAACGTATTTCTAAACCTGGTCTACGTGTATACGCAAAAACAAATGAAGTTCCTAAAGTACTGAACGGTCTTGGTATCGCTTTAGTGTCAACTTCACAAGGTTTATTAACAGATAAAGAAGCTCGCGCTAAACAAGTTGGCGGCGAAGTTCTAGCATACGTTTGGTAATTAGCAATAAATGAATGGAGGTGCAACTAAATGTCTCGTGTAGGTAAAAAAATTATCGAGGTACCAGCTAACGTAACTGTTACTGTTGCAGCTGACAACACTGTTACTGTTAAAGGTCCTAAAGGCGAACTTGTTCGTTCTTTCCACCAAGATATGAAAATTGAGCAAGAAGGTAACGTAATCTCAGTATCACGTCCTTCTGATTCAAAAGAACACCGCACAAACCACGGTACTACTCGTGCGCTTCTAGCGAACATGGTTACTGGTGTTTCTGCAGGTTTCGAAAAAGCTTTAGAACTTATCGGTGTTGGTTACCGTGCGCAGTTACAAGGCAAAAAACTTGTACTTAACGTAGGTTACTCTCATCCAGTAGAGTTCACACCTGAAGATGGTCTAGAAATTGAAGTTCCTTCTAACACTAAAATCATCATTAAAGGTATCAGCAAAGAGCGCGTTGGTGCTCTAGCATCTAACATCCGTGACGTTCGTCCACCAGAGCCATATAAAGGTAAAGGTATCCGTTACGAAGGCGAATACGTTCGTCGTAAAGAAGGTAAAACAGGTAAATAATGCTGCTTAAGCATTAGAAAGGAGTGACCCTTGTGATTACGAAACAGGATAAAAATCAAGTTCGTAAAAAACGTCATGCACGAGTACGTTCTAAAATTTCGGGTACTGCTGAGCGTCCACGCTTAAATGTATTCCGTTCTAACAAGAACATCTACGCTCAACTTATCGATGACGTAGCAGGCGTAACAATTGTTAGCGCATCTTCTCAAGAAAATGGTTTTGAAGGTGCTGGTAGCAATGTTGAAGCTGCATCAAAAATCGGTGAAACAATCGCGAAACGCGCTGCGGAAAAAAATATTACTGCTGTAGTTTTTGACCGTGGTGGTTACTTATATCATGGACGCGTGAAAGCTTTAGCTGAAGCTGCACGTGAGAATGGTTTAGAATTTTAATAAGAAGGAGGGACACATTTCATGAGTCGAATTGACGCAAACAAACTTGGAGAACTTGAAGAACGCGTAGTTACTATTAACCGTGTTGCTAAAGTTGTTAAAGGTGGACGTCGCTTCCGCTTCACAGCACTAGTTGTTGTTGGCGATAGAAACGGTCATGTAGGTTTCGGTACTGGTAAAGCTCAAGAGGTTCCAGATGCTATCCGTAAAGCTGTTGAAGATGCGAAGAAAAACTTAGTAGAAGTGCCACGTGTTGGTGGAACAACTCCACACTTAGTGCTTGGTCGCTTCGGTGCAGGAGAAATCCTAATTAAACCTGCTGCTCCTGGTACAGGGGTTATCGCTGGTGGTCCAGTACGTGCAGTACTAGAACTTGCTGGTATTACTGATATTCTTTCAAAATCTCTTGGATCTAACACACCAATCAACATGGTGCGTGCAACTGTTCAAGGTTTAACTGAATTAAAACGCGTAGAGGACGTAGCAAAATTACGTGGTAAATCAGTGGAAGAAATATTAGGATAAGGGGGGAAAGATAATATGGCTAACAAATTAGAAATCACCCTTACTAAATCTGTGATTGGTACTAAACCTGCACAACGCAAAACTGTTGAAGCTTTAGGTTTACGTAAATTACACCAAACTGTAGAGAAAGCTGATAACGCAGCTACTCGCGGTATGCTTGATAAAGTAGCTCACTTAGTTACTGTAAAAGAAATTTAATTTCCAATTAATGAACAAGGAGGTGCCACCCACTATGAAACTGCATGAGTTAAAACCAGCAGAAGGTTCTCGTAAGCAACGCAACCGCGTTGGTCGTGGTATCGGTTCTGGTAACGGTAAAACAGCAGGTAAAGGTCATAAAGGTCAAAACGCTCGTTCTGGTGGCGGTGTACGCCCAGGCTTTGAAGGCGGTCAAAACCCATTATTCCGTCGTTTACCAAAACGTGGCTTTACGAACATTAACCGTAAAGAATACGCGATCGTTAACCTTGACGCTTTAAACCGTTTCGAAGACGGTGCAGAGGTTACAACTGCATTATTACTTGAAACTGGTCTTGTGAGTAATGAAAAAGCTGGAATTAAAGTTCTTGGCAACGGAACTCTTAACAAAAAGCTTACAGTTAAAGCTCATAAATTCTCAGCTTCAGCTAAAGAAGCAATCGAGAATGCCGGCGGAACTACTGAGGTGATTTAATGTTTCAGACAATCTCTAACTTTATGCGTGTTCGAGATATAAGAAATAAAATCATTTTCACTCTTTTAATGTTAATCGTTTTCCGTATTGGAACATTCATTCCAGTACCTAACGTTGACGCAAATGTATTAAAGGCAACTGATGAGTTTAACCTCGTTGGTTTCCTGAATACTTTTGGCGGTGGTGCTTTAAAGAACTTCTCTATCTTTGCGATGGGGATTATGCCTTACATCACAGCCTCAATTATTGTTCAGTTATTGCAAATGGACGTAGTACCGAAGTTTGCTGAATGGGCAAAGCAAGGTGAAGTCGGAAGACGTAAACTTGCACAATTTACTCGCTACTTTACTATTATTCTTGCTTTCATCCAATCATTCGCAATGTCATTTGGTTTTAATAGAATGTATGGCGGATCATTGATTAAAGAAGAAGGGATTCTAACATATGTTACAATCGCCATTGTATTGACAGCGGGGACAGCTTTCCTTGTATGGCTTGCAGAGCAAATTACTTCACACGGTGTTGGGAATGGTATTTCTGTTGTAATCTTCGCAGGTATCGTTGCAGCATTGCCTACAGGAATCAACCAAATCTTTGCACAGCAAATCGAGGGTGCTGGGGATAAATTATTTATCAACATCATAATCCTTGCATTGCTTGTATTGGTTTTACTCGCCGTTGTAGTTGGAGTTATTTATGTGCAACAAGCACTTCGTAAAATTCCAATTCAATATGCAAAACGAGTTACTGGACGTAATCAACAAGCTGGTGGTCAACAAACTCATTTACCTTTAAAAGTAAATGCTGCAGGGGTTATTCCGGTAATCTTTTCAGTAGCGTTTATTGTTACACCACGTACGTTAGCTACGTTCTTTGGTCAAAATGACGTAACTACTTTCATTGAAAACACGTTTGATTATACGAAACCTGTTGGAATGATTATTTACGTTGCATTGATCGTCGCGTTCACATATTTCTATGCATTCGTACAAGTGAATCCTGAAAATGTGGCAGACAACTTGAAAAAACAAGGTGCTTATATTCCGGGTATTCGTCCTGGTGAAAACACTCAAGCGTATTTAACAAGCGTGTTATATCGTCTAACATTTGTTGGTGCGATATTCTTAACTGTTATTGCTGTAATGCCGATTTTATTCATTAACTTTATGAATTTACCTGCCTCAGTGCAAATCGGTGGTACTAGTATTATTATCGTAGTCGGCGTAGCGCTCGAAACGATGAAACAGCTAGAATCTCAACTTGTTAAACGTCACTACAAAGGCTTTATGAAATAATGTTGGTTTTTAGGGAACGTTCTATCGTTTCCTTAAATCAGCAAACCTTTGGTGGGAGGAATATTTCCTAATGAATATCGTTTTAATGGGTCTGCCAGGTGCTGGTAAAGGTACTCAGGCAGATAAAATTGTTGAGAAGTACGCGATTCCTCATATTTCTACAGGCGATATGTTCCGTGCTGCTATTAAAGAAGGTACAGAACTTGGCTTACAAGCTAAGTCGTTTATGGATCAAGGTGCTCTTGTACCAGATGAAGTAACGATTGGTATTGTTCGTGAGCGACTGGCTAAACCTGATTGTGAAAAGGGCTTCCTATTAGATGGTTTCCCACGTACTGTTCCTCAAGCTGAAGCTTTAGATAGCATTCTTGCTGATCTTGGCAAAGCAATTGAACATACTCTAAACATTCAAGTTGAAAAGGATGAGTTAATTGCTCGTCTTTCAGGTCGACGCATTTGTAAAACTTGTGGAGCATCCTATCATTTAATTTTCAATCCTCCAGCCGAGGAAGGAAAATGTGATAAAGATGGTGGCGAGCTTTACACACGTGCCGATGATAATCCTGATACGGTTGCGAACCGTCTGGAAGTTAATATGAAACAAGCGCAACCTTTACTTGATTTCTATCAAGCAAAAGGTGTGTTAACTAATATAGATGGACAGCAAGATATAAACAAAGTGTTTGCTGATCTTGATGCTCTATTACAGAGCAGCCGCAGCTGATACCCGGCTCCGGGCGCAGAGTACTGCTTCCGCGGGAGGCATGCGGGAGCAACAACGAAACATAATTTTTTTGAGAGTTGCAAAAGCATATTGTGCCCGGTATATATTTCTTCTAAAAAGTGCAACATAGCTTTTGGAGGAGTATAATGGGTTTCGTGGAAGCATCTGTGTAACGGGTATGAATATCTCATCCAAGACATTCCGGTATTCGTGTAAACATGGGAGTTTCAGTGCCCTTATTGGTTCTGGATATTCCGTGGATTGTGTGAAGCGAAACCAGACGAGCGTCTTTCAAACATCTCTCATACAATCCAAACATATGTTGAAACGAGGTTGCTTCTATAGTTGCAGCAGATATCCGTTTGATGTAACGATGAGAACTTTAATTTGCATATAGAGAGGAGACAGAGTAGATGGCGAAAGATGATGTAATTGAAGTCGAAGGGACAGTTGTTGAGACTTTGCCAAACGCGATGTTTAAGGTAGAATTAGAAAATGGACATGTGATTCTAGCACACGTATCTGGTAAGATTCGTATGCACTTTATCCGTATTCTACCTGGAGATAAGGTTACTATCGAGTTATCTCCTTATGATTTAACTCGCGGTCGTATCACATACCGTTTTAAATAATCTTTTGCGCTCCGGACTACTAAGGAGGTTAGGTTAGATGAAAGTGAGACCATCTGTGAAACCGATCTGCGAAAAATGTAAAGTAATTCGCCGACGCGGTAAAGTAATGGTAATCTGTGAAAATCCTAAACATAAACAAAAACAAGGTTAATTCTAAAGGAGGTGCACAACGTACATGGCACGTATTGCTGGTGTTGATATTCCTCGCGACAAACGCGTGGTAATTTCATTAACGTACATTTTCGGTATTGGTAAAACTACAGCTCAGAAAGTACTAGCTGACGCAGGTATTTCAGAAGATACACGCGTACGCGACTTAACTGAAGATGAGTTAAACAAAATCCGTGAACAATTAGATTCTTACAAACTTGAAGGTGACTTACGTCGCGAAACTTCATTAAATATTAAACGTCTGATGGAAATCGGTTCATTCCGTGGTATCCGTCACCGTCGTGGTTTACCTGTTCGTGGCCAAAATACGAAGAACAATGCGCGTACGCGTAAAGGTCCTCGTAAAACTGTAGCGAACAAGAAAAAATAATTGGTAAAGGAGGTTCCTTCTTAACATGGCTCGTAAACAACAAACTCGTAAACGTCGTGTGAAAAAGAATATCGAATCTGGTATCGCACACATTCGTTCTACATTTAACAATACAATCGTAACGATTACAGATATGCAAGGTAACGCTGTATCTTGGTCAAGTGCTGGTGCTCTTGGTTTCCGTGGTTCACGTAAATCTACACCATTCGCTGCTCAAATGGCTGCAGAAACTGCTGCTAAAACATCCCTTGAACATGGTCTGAAAACGTTGGAAGTAACTGTTAAAGGTCCTGGTGCTGGTCGTGAAGCTGCAATTCGTGCGCTTCAAGCTGCTGGTTTAGAAGTAACTGCTATTAAAGACGTTACTCCAGTTCCTCATAATGGTTGCCGTCCGCCAAAACGTCGTCGCGTGTAATGGGTGCGTCTCATATTGTATGAGAACATCATTTTTTGTACAGACTGTCTTGTGCAGATAATAAACGATACGTCATTGACGATCGAATCTATGATGGAAAGAACCTATACATTCGATGTTTTGAAGGAGGGTAAATGAAATGATCGAAATTGAAAAACCAAAGATTGAAACGGTGGAGATCAGCGAAGATTCCAAGTATGGAAAGTTTGTTGTAGAACCGCTTGAACGCGGATATGGAAACACTTTGGGTAATTCTTTACGTCGTATCCTTCTGTCTTCATTACCAGGAGCTGCTGTCACGTCCATTCAAATTGATGGCGTTCTTCACGAATTCTCAACTGTAGAAGGCGTAGTAGAAGATGTAGCTTCAATCATTTTGAACGTGAAAAAACTAGCTCTTAAAATCTACTCTGACGAAGAAAAAGTTATTGAGATTGATGTAAAAGGCGATGGTACAGTTACGGCTGCTGACATTACACATGACAGTGATGTAGAAATTTTAAACCCAGATCTATATATTGCAACAATCGCTAAAAACGGTCATTTACGTATGCGTATGTACGCACAACGCGGCCGTGGTTACACTCCTGCTGATCAAAACAAACGTGAGGATCTTCCTATCGGCGTGATCCCGATCGACTCTATTTACACTCCAGTATCACGCGTTAATTTCCAAGTGGAAAATACTCGTGTAGGTCAGTCTTCTGACTACGATAAACTTTCTCTTGATGTGTGGACAGATGGCAGCATCGGTCCGAAAGAGGCGATTTCGCTCGGAGCAAAAATTTTAACCGAGCATCTTAACATCTTCGTTGGCATGACAGATGAGGCACAAACTGCTGAAATCATGGTCGAAAAAGAAGAAGATCAAAAAGAAAAAGTTTTAGAGATGACTATCGAAGAACTTGATCTTTCTGTTCGTTCTTACAACTGCTTAAAACGCGCTGGTATTAACACAGTACTAGAACTTGCGAATAAGTCAGAAGACGACATGATGAAAGTTCGTAACCTTGGACGTAAGTCACTAGAAGAAGTAAAAGCGAAGTTAGAAGAGCTTGGTTTAGGATTACGCAAAGAAGACTAAGCGATTTAAACAAAACTAACAAGGTCAGATTTTTTCTATAAAGGAGGGAAACATCCATGGGTTACAGAAAACTTGGTCGTACAAGTTCTCAACGTAAAGCGATGTTACGTGACTTAGCTACTGATTTAATCATCAACGAGCGTATCGAAACTACTGAGGCTCGCGCTAAAGAAGTACGTAAAGCTGTTGAAAAAATGATTACTTTAGGTAAGCGCGGAGATTTACATGCACGTCGTCAAGCTGCTGCATTCATCCGTCGTGAACTAGTAACAACGACTGATGCAGAAGGTAACGAAACAACATCATTTGCACTTCAAAAGTTATTTGATGATGTTGCACCACGTTATGCAGAGCGTCAAGGTGGTTACACTCGTATTCTTAAAGTAGGTCCTCGTCGTGGTGACGGTGCACCTGTAGTTGTGATTGAACTAGTTTAATCATACTAGAAAACTTGTGGTGAAGAGGGTGGGAATCACCACCCTCTTTCTTTATAAATGATTTATACGACAAATAATTAAGCTGAGCGTTATGATGAGCGGACACTAAGGTGTGGCGTCTCGTTTAGCTCTCCGCACCTCATTCAGGAGAAATAAGGGCTTGAGCACCCTTATTTCTTGAAAATGTAACGACTAGCGCATTTCTATTGAATGAGGTGCGCGCTTTTTTATTACTAAGGATAGCGCCAATTTGTGGTGCTTTTTTTAATATATGGGTTTAATATTTTCGTGAATCACACCCGTACTAGAACATTTAATTATTTTAATGTTTTACTTTTATAGACATAGGGATTGTAGTAGAATTCATACATAAAAAAGTGTAAGTTAGTTAGTAGAGCTGAGCATGGAGAGAGGAGTTCTAGAAATGCCTGAAATTTTATCTTTAAATAATGTGACTTTTTCATATACACCAGAAGAACCAAATAATCGTAATGCTGTCGAAAATGTTAGCTTCGCCGTTGAAGAGGGAGAATGGATTGCCATCGTAGGACACAATGGTTCTGGAAAGTCAACCATTGCAAAGTTGATGAATGGTTTGCTATTCCCTCAAGAGGGAGATGTACGCATACTGCGGGAACCATTAAATGAAGAAAACCTTTGGGAGTCTCGTTCTCTCATGGGAATGGTTTTTCAAAACCCCGACAATCAATTTGTAGGTGCAACCGTACAGGATGATGTTGCGTTTGCATTAGAAAACAATGGCGTGCCTTTTGAAGAAATGGTACATCGTGTTCATGCGGCACTAGAACAAGTAAAAATGAGCCACTTTTTAGATCATGAGCCACACCATTTATCAGGAGGGCAAAAGCAGCGTGTCGCTATTGCAGGAGCGCTTGCATTAAAGCCGAAGCTTCTTATATTAGATGAGGCTACTTCGATGCTAGATCCACAGGGACGTGGAGAGGTATTACAAACTGTTCAAACTTTACGAGCTGAAACAGGACTTACTGTCCTATCCATAACCCATGATTTAGAGGAGGCGATGCTAGCAGATCGTATACTTTTTATGAATGATGGGAAGAAGTTTGCAGAAGGTACCCCTGCTGAAATATTTGCTCTTGGGGACAAGCTAGTGGAATTTGGACTAGACTTGCCATTTGCGCTAAAGTTATCAAAGCTATTGCAAAAGGAAGGTGTTCCATTAATGGGACAACATATGACAGAAGAAGAGTTGGTGAATGATTTATGGACATCAAACTTCAACAAGTAAGCTATGCTTATGCAAAAGGTACGCCTTTTGAAAAACGGGCATTATTCGATGTAGAATTCAATATCCCATCACACACGTATCAAGCCATTATTGGTCATACTGGTTCTGGTAAATCAACTATTCTCCAACATTTTAATGCACTTCTAAGACCTACTTCAGGAGAAGTACATATCGGGGATCGTGTAGTGGTAGCTGGTAAAAAAGCAAAGGATTTAAAAGCTGTACGACAAAAGGTTGGTATTGTCTTTCAATTCCCTGAGCATCAGTTATTTGAAGAAACAGTGTTAAAGGATATTATGTTTGGTCCCATGAACTTTGGCGTAGCAGAAAAGGAAGCCGAAAATCGTGCAAGGGAACTTGTCAGCTTAGTAGGGTTACCAGAAGATGTCCTAGAAAAATCTCCGTTTGATTTGTCGGGAGGTCAAATGCGTCGAGTAGCAATAGCAGGTGTTTTAGCGATGGACCCTGAAGTAATTGTGCTGGATGAACCTACCGCGGGCTTAGATCCACGTGGTCAGAAAGAAATTATGGATATGTTTTATCAACTTCATCAGGAACGTCACCTGACAACCATTCTTGTGACGCATAGCATGGAAGACGCTGCCCGATATGCTGATAATATTGTAATTATGCATGAAGGAAAAAATGTTTTAAGTGGAACACCGCGAAATATATTTAAGGATGTTGATACATTAAAGAGCTTTCGCTTAGAACCGCCACGTATTGTACGCTTTCAGCAAAAGATGGAGCAAATGCTAGGGAAATCCTTATCAAAAGTTTGTTTAACCGAAGAAGAACTTGCAGCTGAAATTGCTCAAGTACTAAGAGAGGAGCGTGCGGAATCATGATGGAAAAAATGATTTTTGGACGCTTCTTGCCAGGAGACTCTCCCGTTCATAAACTGGATCCACGCTCTAAGCTAATCTTCGTATTTGCCTTTATTATTATAGTATTTTTGGCTAATAATACAGTAACATATGCCATGCTTTTGGCCTTCACACTGCTTGTTGTATTAATATCACGAATTCGCTTGTATTTTTTGATAAACGGTCTTAAACCAGTTCTCTTTTTGATGGCCTTCACCTTCTTGCTTCATATTTTTATGACGAAGGAAGGTGTTCCCGTTTTTGACTCGAAGTATATTACCATATACGATGAGGGGATTAGACGTGGGGTTTATATTTCAATACGTTTTCTAGTATTAGTATTTATAACATCTATCTTAACTTTAACGACGTCACCGATTTCCATTACAGACGGTATTGAAGTCCTTTTAAATCCTTTGAAGACGTTGAAAGTACCTGTCCATGAATTAGCTTTAATGATGTCGATTTCTTTACGCTTCATTCCAACTTTAATGGATGAAACAGATAAGATTATGAAAGCACAAATGGCACGAGGCTCTGATCTATCCTCGGGTCCAATAAAAGACCGTATTAAAGCTGTAGTCCCATTACTAGTACCTCTTTTTGTGAGCGCATTTAAGAGGGCCGAAGATTTAGCCACAGCGATGGAAGTAAGAGGCTACCGCGGAGGGGAAGGGCGTACTAGATATCGTAAGCTAAAATGGGATATGGGCGATACATTTGCGCTTGTATTATTAGTAGCAATAGGTGTATTGCTATTCTTCTATAGAAGTTAAAGGAGTATGCTTTATGCGACGATTAAAAATAATTATTAGCTATGACGGTACACATTTCTCAGGCTATCAAGTACAACCTGGGGAACGCACCGTACAGGCAGAAATAGAACGTGTATTAGCCATTATGCATAAAGAGGAAAAGGTGAAGGTGACCGCAAGTGGACGTACAGATGCTAGGGTTCATGCTACAGGGCAAACGTTGCATTTTGATACACCACTAGCCATTCCAACTGACAAGTATCGTAAAGCTTTGAATGTACAGCTACCTAGAGATATTCGCGTATTGTCTGTAGAAGAAGTAGCACATGACTTTCATGCACGTTATAGTGTAACTGGGAAGCGATACCGTTATATTTGGTCCTGTGAGCCTATTCAAAATCCATTTCGGAGACATTATACAGTTGATACAAACGGGGTCAAACCGGATGTGGTTGCAATGCAGAAGGCTGCTCAAGCTATCATAGGGACACATGACTTTTCATGCTTCTGCGCAGCCAATACAAGCGTGCAGGATAAAGTAAGAACAGTAACTTCACTACAATTTGAATGGCATGGGGAAGAGCTTCATATGGTTATTGAAGGCAATGGCTTCTTATATAATATGGTTCGAATTATTGCAGGTACACTTTGGGAAGTAGGTATAGATCGCCGGACGATTGAAAATATAGCACTGGTAGTCGCTTCAGAAGATCGGGATAAAGCTGGGAAAACCGCGCCACCACAAGGTTTGTACTTAGAAAAAGTATTCTATTAGTGTCACTTTCAACCTCGAAACAACTTTACCAGGTGTTTAATGAAATTGCTTGACTTTAAAAGTCATTCATTATATGATAACAGATGGTATTTTCATTACCACCACAAATAAGCCCCGAAAACTTATAGTGTAGTTTAATGAAAAATAACGGTAATCGAATCGATTAGGAGGATATATACATGCGTACAACATTCATGGCTAAAGGTCACGAAGTAGACCGTAAATGGTTAGTAGTTGATGCAGAAGGCCAAACTCTTGGACGTTTAGCTTCTGAAGTAGCTGCAATCTTACGTGGTAAACATAAACCAACATTCACACCAAACGTTGACACAGGTGATCACGTAATCATCATCAACGCTGACAAAATCCATTTAACTGGTAACAAATTAGAAGGTAAACTTTACCGTCACCACACTCAATTCGCAGGTGGTTTAAAAACTCGTACTGCTGGTGAAATGCTAGACAAGTACCCAACAAGAATGATCGAACTAGCAGTTAAAGGAATGCTTCCTAAAAACTCTTTAGGTCGTAAAATGTTCACTAAACTTAATGTTTACACTGGAACAGAGCATCCACATGCTGCACAAAAACCAGAAGCATACGAGCTTCGCGGATAATATAAATTAAGAGGAGGATATTACTTTGGCACAAGTTCAATACATCGGCACTGGTCGCCGTAAAAGCTCTGTAGCTCGCGTACGTTTAGTACCAGGTACAGGTAAAATTGTTATCAACAAACGTGAAATCGAAGAATACGTACCATTCGCTGCATTACGTGAAGTAATTAAACAACCATTAGTAGCTACTGAAACTACAGGAAGCTATGACATCCACGTAAACGTTAACGGTGGTGGATACACTGGTCAAGCTGGTGCTGTTCGTCACGGTATCGCTCGTGCTCTACTTCAAGTAGACCCAGATTTCCGTGCTGCATTAAAATCAGCTGGATTACTTACTCGTGATTCACGCATGAAAGAACGTAAAAAACCAGGTCTACGCGGCGCTCGTCGTGCACCTCAGTTCTCAAAACGTTAATTTCAAATTTTTCTATCAAAGACTCTTTCTACTTTTGTGGAAAGGGTCTTTTTGTATGAATAGAATAATTATAAAAAGCAATCGTTATAGTTGCCCGAATATGGCTTAATATGATTTCTGATGAAATTGTCGATGAAGCTGGTGTACCTGTTGTTGAATAAATCAATGACGAACACTTAGTTAGTAGTGATGTCTATTTCATTGTGTAAGCAGTTTGGACGAGCTAGCATAAAGATTCTCCCTAAACCAACCCAATCGTGGGCTGCTGCACATAGGGCAATGTTCACCGAAAGTATAAACGGCTGCTATTCTTCTTTCCTCAACGACCCTACTTTCAGCTGCTAAACGTGCTAATGCGAATTCAGGATGTGCTGTGTATTGTCACAGTTAGACATATGATTTCAATCTTCGGCTAACCCCTCACCATTTTCCAGCTACAAAAAGGACTCATCACCTGCTTTCAATGCATCTTTGACAAGCTCAATACATTTTTCTCAATATATTAAATCTACTGAATAAGAGCCCTTACTGTTTGATTGGTGGCATTGATATCAGCTGCCCCCTTCTTGTAGAAGTGTTAGGACTTGAACCGTTTCTCTATTCCCGGCAGCAATAATTAAATGATCGCTCATTTTTATCACCTTCACCGTCCAGTAGAACGCGTCTTTTAGTATATTTATCAAACTTTAAATAGTTTTCTTAGCATAATTATTGTTATTTCTGCACAAATTTAAAAATATTAAAAATATTTTCGGATAAGTTTATGCTTTTTTAAGAAATTATTTAGAGGGAGTTTAACAATGCATTTTATTATGAATTATGAAAGCTACAACATGCCTTTCAAGAGTGGGTTTGGTGTAACTAAAAAATATAAAGCAAAAAATGGAGGTAAGTAGGTATGAAGAAATTATTGATGGTATCTGTTGCAGCAATGGCACTACTTGCAGCATGTCAAGATAAGGAGCCTGTGAAAGGCAATACGACGAATAGTGAGGGAACAAAAACAGAAAGCGTTGCTACAGAAAATACAACGAAAGATCAAGCACAAGAGCAACTCACAAAGGGTCAAGCCATGGCAACTATTCTAAGTGCTACAAACTGGCAGGGTACAAAAGTATATGATAAAGATAACAACGATTTAACTGCGGAAAACTCAAACTTTATTGGCTTGGCTAAATATGATATGAAGACAGGTCATTATGAATTCTTTGATGCTACTACTGGCGAAAGTCGTGATGATAAAGGAACATTCTTCATTACAAATGATGGGAAACAAAGGATTCTAATTTCTGAATCCAAAAATTATCAAGCACTAGTAGAGATCACAGAATTAAATAGCGATATCTTCACTTATAAACGAATGGGGAAAGATGCTACTGGTAACGATGTAGAAGTCTTTGTGGAGCATATCCCTTATCAAGAAAAAGAGCTTACATTTACAGATCCAGATAAAATTCTTAATGCGACTACAGGAGATATCGTAACAGATGTAGACGGCGATGAAATTTTAGCTAATACATTATGGCAGGGCACAGTTGCTTTAGATGAAAATGGTAATGATGTAACCGAATTTAATTCAAATTTCATTAGTATTGCAAAATACGATGCAGAAACGAATAAATATGAATTCTTTAACCCTGAAACAGGCAAAAGCCGCGGTGATTATGGCTACTTTGACGTCATTCATGACAATAAAATCAGAGCTCACGTTTCACTTGGTGATAATAAATATGGTGTGGCTCTTGAAATTACTGAAATGAATGATAAGAAGTTTACGTATAAAAGAACAGGTAAAGATAAAAATGGAAATGAGATAACTGTGTTTGTTGAGCATGAACCCTATGAAGGGGAATTTAAACCAGAATTTACACTGCAATAAAATTGTTCTTCCTCCCTTACTATAGAAGAAGTTAAAAACTCTCAAGTTGAATACTTGTGAGTTTTTTTTTCTTTCTGGCATAGTTTCTCCACTAACTTCGTACACTAAATGTAAAAGGGTGGTGGATATGGGTGAAGCGCTGGCTGGCACTAGGAGTAATTATGCTTATGAGTATAGTGGTCGTGGCATATGAAACAAATGCTTCGGACCGTAACTTCTTTTTACCAGACCCACTTGGTGGCATAAAAATTGTCATTGATGCAGGGCATGGTGGGGAGGATGGAGGGGCTTCAAAGGGCGAAGTCATTGAAAAGGATATTACACTTGCAATTTCTCAGCACGTGGAGAAGAAATTGAAGAAGAAAGGCGCAACAGTCATCATGACAAGAACAAAAAATGGTGATGTTATTGATGAACACGCGCCATCAGAAAAGTACGGAACGTTAAGAGAGCGTAAAAAACAGGATATCTTTTTACGAAAGGATATTGTAGAAAAAGAAAAACCAGATGTGTTTATTACCATACACGCCAATGCTATTCCAGAAACAAAATGGCGTGGTGCACAGGTGTTTTATCATAAGGAGGGACATGCTGACGGTGAGATACTTGCAAAAAGTATTCAAGAGTCCATTCGTACTAATTTAAAAAATACAGACCGAGAAGCATTGTCTATTAAGCAGATTTATTTACTGAAAAAAGCAGAAGTGCCTGCGGCATTAGTAGAGACTGGGTTTATTAGTAATGATGAAGAACGGGCTTTACTTACCGATAAGAATTACCAAGAAAAAATGGCAGATGCTATTGTTGAAGGTATAGAAGAGTATCTATTAGCGAAAGTTGAGTAGAGCAACATCACAACGTAAATTAAATCATTTATGATATACTAACATTGAGACAATATAAGGGGAGTGTTCGTCGTGATTACTGAACAACAAGTACGAGAAATACTAGGACAACTACAAGATCCATTTTTACATAAATCGCTTGCAGAAACAGATGGTATTACAAACGTAGCAATAAAAGAAGAAAAAAATCATGTCAGTGTAAAAGTTGCGATTGCTAAATTGAATACACCTGAACAATTACAACTACAAATGAAAATTGTTGAGATGTTAAAAGAAGCGGGTGTAAACACAGTTGGTATTCGTTTTGAAGAGCTATCAGCTGAAAAGCTTCAAAGCTTCCGTGGCACAGCAACAGAATCTGAAGCACAGGATATTTTATCGCCACTTAGTACAGTTCAAGTTATTTCAATTGCTTCGGGTAAAGGTGGAGTAGGTAAATCAACAGTTTCGGTTAACTTAGCGGTTGCCCTAGCTCGTCTAGGCAAAAAAGTGGGCTTAATCGATGCAGATATTTATGGTTTTAGTGTGCCCGATATGATGGGTGTAACGGATATGCCTAAAGTAGTCGATAATCGTATTTTCCCAGTTGATCGTTTTGGTGTAAAAATGATTTCAATGGGCTTCTTTGTAGAAAATAATGCACCAATTGTATGGCGTGGCCCAATGTTAGGTAAAGTATTAGATCAATTCTTCCGTGATGTAGAATGGGGAGAGCTTGACTACTTACTATTAGATTTACCACCAGGCACAGGTGATGTTGCATTAGATATTCATCAAATGTTACCATCATCAAAAGAGATTGTAGTCACAACACCTCACCCAACAGCAGCATTCGTTGCAGCTCGTGCAGGTGCCATGGCTCTGCAAACAGACCATGAAATTTTAGGTGTAATTGAAAACATGGCTTGGTTCGAATCGAAATCAGGTGAGAAAGAGTTTGTCTTTGGGCAAGGCGGAGGTCCTAAACTAGCAGAGGAGCTTCGTACGGAGCTACTTGGACAAATCCCACTTGGGCAACCAGATTGGACAGATGCGGATTTCGCACCATCAGTATATGCTGAAAAACATACTACTGGACAAATTTATTTAGACGTCGCGACGAAAATTATTGATAAATTAAATAAATAATAAAAAACGGATTTCCATCCTTTTTGGAGGAAATCCGTTTTTTAATAATCCACGATTATTCTGTGCCTTTTTGCTCCTTATCAGTGCCACCACTGCCACCACTTTGCCCACTTGCTTCTTTCTTATCGCCACTTCCAGATGAAGGTGTTTCACCGCTCTTTTTAATTAGCTCTTGCCATTTAGATTGCATTAAAGGGCTTTCGATTGTTTCCTTTACTACTTCCTCCATTTGCTTTCGCATATTGGAGGATTTAAGGATAGTCTCTAGCTGTTTCTGCATATCAGGCTGTCCAAAAAAGGCTTCCATATCCTTTTGGAAAGTTGGATCTTTTATTAAGTCCTTCATAATATCCTGTTGCTGTTTTTGCATACTTTTCGCAACTGTTTCCTTAAACTTTGGATCTTCAAAGGTTTTCTTCCAAAAGTCTTCTGCTTCCTTGGAAAGTAATGTTTCCTCAGTAGCTTTTTTCACTTCATCATGCTCTAAAATCAACAGCTCACGGAAACTGGGCTCTTCTAAAAGCTGTCGCAATGCCTTTTTACCGTCCTCTGTTTGTAAAGAGTCAATCATAATTTTTTTTATTTCATCATAGGACATAGTAGAGGTTTTATCTTGTGAACAGGCAGAAAGAAATAGCATTAGAATCAGTAATATGGTGAATTTTCGCATCGACAATCAGTCCTTTCTATAGATAGACTCTTTCAATTATTGTTCACATTTCTGATGACTTTATGTATTGGGAAAGATGAGAAATAGCTTTTTTAACAATGCATTGATAAAATAAGGACAGATATATTGAGAAATTGGGGGACTTTTAGTTGTGACGATACGAAATTGGGCAAAGTTTTTCTTCTTTGCAATGCTCGTTGGTGGGGTAGTCAACGGAGCTTTTAGTTTATTTATTCGCTGGGATTTCTTCCAACCATACATAGCAAACGGTCATTGGGGAGAATTTTTCGCTGGACTATTATGGATGGTCTTCTTAGGATTTACAATGAGTGTTATTGCACAAGCTGGTTTTTTCGCTTATTTAACACTCCATCAAGTAGGTGTAAATATCTTTAGAACACTTACATTATGGAATTGGGTACAGCTTTTACTCATTGCAATTACAATTTTTGATATTATTTTCTTCCGTTTTGTACCTGGTGTAAAGGATGGGCAAAGCTGGTTATTCTATGTTGGATTATTAATTGTTCTCATTTTTGGAGCCATAGCTACAGCTGTTCAAAAAGTAAAATTAACAGGGAAAAAACATGTATTCATTTCTGCTCTTTTCTTCATGATTGTCATTACAACTTTGGAATGGACAATTGCGTTAATGGGTCGTGATGAAAATATTAATGAATATGTCGCATTGTTATTATTCCCGTTATTAGCGGTTAATGCATATCAATTATTAGTATTGCCTAAATATAATGCAAAATCCGATGAAGATCGTCAAAAATTAGAAGCACGTCGTAAAGCGCGCCAAGAACAAGCAAAAAATGCTTAAATGAAAAAAATTGCCTCCTACAAAATAGAGGCAATTTTTTTATGGAGATTTTTTAGTTTGCACTTTATAGCCAAATATATTTTCCTCAATTGACATAAACTTATTTTGTCGTATTAAAGTATTAAGTTCTTTCAAAGTAAAAGAGCTATCTTGGTGTAGTGGAACAAATACAAAGTCCCCTTTTTGGAGTTTAGGTGTTTTCTCACCCTGCCAAATAAGAGAAGGAGATAGCAAATTCATTTGTTGCTGAAACAAAGATTTTTGCAAGTCTTGTGAATACTGATGATTCTGAGTAGCAAACCAGAGTGGCTTTTCCTTCAAATGTTGTTCATAAATATCAATATCCTTTTGTACAAGCTTAATGTTAACAGGCTCTTCTACTGAATCCTTTGGTCCAAGTAGTCCTGTAGGTAATTTTCGCTCTTGAATAATTTTTATATGGTCAGGTGAACGCTTGATCCATTCGGTATCTAGAAGAAGAAGCGGATAAGGTTCTTTCACTGTTTTAAGCCATTCCATTAGAGACTCATCAGAGAATGAAATCTCTACAACCAGAGATGTGCCGTAATGACCTTTTGTAACGACAACTGGTGCGTTAGCAATATTAAATACAGAAATCATCGTGGAATTTATAGGCTTTAGAAAAACAAAGAGAATGCCGATTAGGAGCAGTGAAATCAACGTTTTTCGGATCATAATAACAACCTCGTTTCTATAATTTTAAATAACAAAATAAGTCTCTTTAAAAAAACTTATGATTTAGTGTTGACTTTCATGAATAATCGATGTTATTATGTATAAGTCGCCAAGAGGTGACAGTGAAATAAACAACATGAACCTTGAAAACTGAACAAGCAAAACGTAATCAATAAAGTTTTAAGTAGCTAGATTTACTAGTGAACGAAACAAAATTTTGGACATCAAAATGATGCCAGCAAAACAATTTGAGCTAATCAAATTTCTTTTATGGAGAGTTTGATCCTGGCTCAGGACGAACGCTGGCGGCGTGCCTAATACATGCAAGTCGAGCGAACAGAGAAGGAGCTTGCTCCTTTGACGTTAGCGGCGGACGGGTGAGTAACACGTGGGCAACCTACCTTATAGTTTGGGATAACTCCGGGAAACCGGGGCTAATACCGAATAATCTGTTTCACCTCATGGTGAAATATTGAAAGACGGTTTCGGCTGTCGCTATAGGATGGGCCCGCGGCGCATTAGCTAGTTGGTGAGGTAACGGCTCACCAAGGCGACGATGCGTAGCCGACCTGAGAGGGTGATCGGCCACACTGGGACTGAGACACGGCCCAGACTCCTACGGGAGGCAGCAGTAGGGAATCTTCCACAATGGGCGAAAGCCTGATGGAGCAACGCCGCGTGAGTGAAGAAGGATTTCGGTTCGTAAAACTCTGTTGTAAGGGAAGAACAAGTACAGTAGTAACTGGCTGTACCTTGACGGTACCTTATTAGAAAGCCACGGCTAACTACGTGCCAGCAGCCGCGGTAATACGTAGGTGGCAAGCGTTGTCCGGAATTATTGGGCGTAAAGCGCGCGCAGGTGGTTTCTTAAGTCTGATGTGAAAGCCCACGGCTCAACCGTGGAGGGTCATTGGAAACTGGGAGACTTGAGTGCAGAAGAGGATAGTGGAATTCCAAGTGTAGCGGTGAAATGCGTAGAGATTTGGAGGAACACCAGTGGCGAAGGCGACTATCTGGTCTGTAACTGACACTGAGGCGCGAAAGCGTGGGGAGCAAACAGGATTAGATACCCTGGTAGTCCACGCCGTAAACGATGAGTGCTAAGTGTTAGGGGGTTTCCGCCCCTTAGTGCTGCAGCTAACGCATTAAGCACTCCGCCTGGGGAGTACGGTCGCAAGACTGAAACTCAAAGGAATTGACGGGGGCCCGCACAAGCGGTGGAGCATGTGGTTTAATTCGAAGCAACGCGAAGAACCTTACCAGGTCTTGACATCCCGTTGACCACTGTAGAGATATGGTTTCCCCTTCGGGGGCAACGGTGACAGGTGGTGCATGGTTGTCGTCAGCTCGTGTCGTGAGATGTTGGGTTAAGTCCCGCAACGAGCGCAACCCTTGATCTTAGTTGCCATCATTTAGTTGGGCACTCTAAGGTGACTGCCGGTGACAAACCGGAGGAAGGTGGGGATGACGTCAAATCATCATGCCCCTTATGACCTGGGCTACACACGTGCTACAATGGACGATACAAACGGTTGCCAACTCGCGAGAGGGAGCTAATCCGATAAAGTCGTTCTCAGTTCGGATTGTAGGCTGCAACTCGCCTACATGAAGCCGGAATCGCTAGTAATCGCGGATCAGCATGCCGCGGTGAATACGTTCCCGGGCCTTGTACACACCGCCCGTCACACCACGAGAGTTTGTAACACCCGAAGTCGGTGAGGTAACCTTTTGGAGCCAGCCGCCGAAGGTGGGATAGATGATTGGGGTGAAGTCGTAACAAGGTAGCCGTATCGGAAGGTGCGGCTGGATCACCTCCTTTCTAAGGATATTTTCGGAATACAAACCTAGGGTTTGTAAGATTACGTTTTGCGTTCAGTTTTGAAGGTTCATTCTTTCTGAATGGAATACTTCAAAACTTGTTCTTTGAAAACTGGATAAAACGACATTGAAATTGTAACAAACACATTTATTTTTTTAAGTTTTTTTATAGGCTTAATAACATGATAAGGTTTTCAGACACGAGCAGTTCTAGGAAGCAATCGAGTAAATGAAGGAGCGTACTTCAGTACGTGACTGATTGAACGAGTGAGGCTGACAACGAAATGTGAACTGTATGGAAAGCTGATAGGTTAAGTTATTAAGGGCGCACGGCGAATGCCTTGGCACTAGGAGCCGAAGAAGGACGGCACTAACACCGATATGCTTCGGGGAGCTGTAAGTGAGCTTTGATCCGGAGATTTCCGAATGGGGGAACCCACTACGTTTAATCGCGTAGTATCTTGACGTGAATACATAGCGTCTTGAAGGCAGACCCAGGGAACTGAAACATCTAAGTACCTGGAGGAAGAGAAAGAAAAATCGATTCCCTGAGTAGCGGCGAGCGAAACGGGAAGAGCCCAAACCAAGAGGCTTGCCTCTTGGGGTTGTAGGACACTCAATACGGAGTTACAAAAGAGCGAGTTAGATGAAGCGACTTGGAAAGGTCCGCCAGAGCAGGTAAAAGCCCTGTAGTCGAAAGTTCGTTCTCTCCTGAGTGGATCCTGAGTACGGCGGAACACGTGAAATTCCGTCGGAATCCGGGAGGACCATCTCCCAAGGCTAAATACTACCTAGTGACCGATAGTGAACCAGTACCGTGAGGGAAAGGTGAAAAGCACCCCGGAAGGGGAGTGAAAGAGATCCTGAAACCGTGTGCCTACAAGTAGTTAGAGCCCGTTAATGGGTGATAGCGTGCCTTTTGTAGAATGAACCGGCGAGTTACGATTACGTGCAAGGTTAAGCTTTAGAAGGCGGAGCCGCAGCGAAAGCGAGTCTGAATAGGGCGAAATAGTACGTGGTCGTAGACCCGAAACCAGGTGATCTACCCATGTCCAGGGTGAAGGTAAGGTAACACTTACTGGAGGCCCGAACCCACGCACGTTGAAAAGTGCGGGGATGAGGTGTGGGTAGCGGAGAAATTCCAATCGAACTTGGAGATAGCTGGTTCTCTCCGAAATAGCTTTAGGGCTAGCCTCGTGATGAGAATACTGGAGGTAGAGCACTGTTTGGACTAGGGGGCCATCCCGGTTTACCGAATTCAGACAAACTCCGAATGCCAGATATTTATACACGGGAGTCAGACTGCGAGTGATAAGATCCGTAGTCAAAAGGGAAACAGCCCAGACCACCAGCTAAGGTCCCAAAGTAATCGTTAAGTGGAAAAGGATGTGGCGTTGCACAGACAACCAGGATGTTGGCTTAGAAGCAGCCATCATTTAAAGAGTGCGTAATAGCTCACTGGTCGAGTGACGCTGCGCCGAAAATGTATCGGGGCTAAACGATTCACCGAAGCTGTGGATTGACATCTACGATGTCAGTGGTAGGAGAGCGTTCTAAGTGCGTTGAAGTCAGACCGGAAGGACTGGTGGAGCGCTTAGAAGTGAGAATGCCGGTATGAGTAGCGAAAGACGGGTGAGAATCCCGTCCACCGTATGACTAAGGTTTCCTGAGGAAGGCTCGTCCGCTCAGGGTTAGTCGGGACCTAAGCCGAGGCCGATAGGCGTAGGCGATGGACAACAGGTTGATATTCCTGTACCACCTCCTCACCGTTTGAGAAATGGGGGGACGCAGTAGGATAGGGTAAGCGCGCTGTTGGTTATGCGCGTCCAAGCAGTAAGGCGTGTGTGTAGGCAAATCCGCACACTGTAACGTTGAGCTGTGATGGCGAGTCCGGATGGACGAAGTTCCTGATTTCACACTGCCAAGAAAAGCCTCTATCGAGGTGAGAGGTGCCCGTACCGCAAACCGACACAGGTAGTCGAGGAGAGAATCCTAAGGTGTGCGAGAGAACTCTCGTTAAGGAACTCGGCAAAATGACCCCGTAACTTCGGGAGAAGGGGTGCTCTTGAGCGTGCAAGCGCATGAGAGCCGCAGTGAATAGGCCCAGGCGACTGTTTAGCAAAAACACAGGTCTCTGCAAAACCGTAAGGTGACGTATAGGGGCTGACGCCTGCCCGGTGCTGGAAGGTTAAGAGGAGTGGTTAGCGCAAGCGAAGCTGCGAATTGAAGCCCCAGTAAACGGCGGCCGTAACTATAACGGTCCTAAGGTAGCGAAATTCCTTGTCGGGTAAGTTCCGACCCGCACGAAAGGCGTAACGATCTGGGCACTGTCTCAACGAGAGACTCGGTGAAATTATAGTACCTGTGAAGATGCAGGTTACCCGCGACAGGACGGAAAGACCCCGTGGAGCTTTACTGTAGCCTGATATTGAATTTTGGTACAACTTGTACAGGATAGGTAGGAGCCAGAGATCTCGGAGCGCCAGCTTCGAAGGAGGCGTCGGTGGGATACTACCCTGGTTGTATTGAAATTCTAACCCATGCCCCTTAGCGGGGCAGGAGACAGTGTCAGGCGGACAGTTTGACTGGGGCGGTCGCCTCCTAAAAGGTAACGGAGGCGCCCAAAGGTTCCCTCAGAATGGTTGGAAATCATTCGTAGAGTGTAAAGGCACAAGGGAGCTTGACTGCGAGACCTACAAGTCGAGCAGGGTCGAAAGACGGGCTTAGTGATCCGGTGGTTCCGCATGGAAGGGCCATCGCTCAACGGATAAAAGCTACCCCGGGGATAACAGGCTTATCTCCCCCAAGAGTCCACATCGACGGGGAGGTTTGGCACCTCGATGTCGGCTCATCGCATCCTGGGGCTGTAGTCGGTCCCAAGGGTTGGGCTGTTCGCCCATTAAAGCGGTACGCGAGCTGGGTTCAGAACGTCGTGAGACAGTTCGGTCCCTATCCGTCGTGGGCGTAGGAAATTTGAGAGGAGCTGTCCTTAGTACGAGAGGACCGGGATGGACACACCGCTGGTGTACCAGTTGTCTTGCCAAAGGCATCGCTGGGTAGCTATGTGTGGACGGGATAAGTGCTGAAAGCATCTAAGCATGAAGCCCCCCTCAAGATGAGATTTCCCATTACGCAAGTAAGTAAGATCCCTCAAAGACGATGAGGTAGATAGGTTCGAGGTGGAAGTGTGGTGACACATGGAGCTGACGAATACTAATCGATCGAGGACTTAACCAAAAAGTTTGAAACATTCAATGAACCGTTTATCCAGTTTTGAAAGAATAATTTCTTTTATAAAGGGTTTCAAGATACGAGTAGTTCGAGGAAGCAATGGAGAGAGGGAAGGAGCGTACTCAAGTACGTGACTGACTGAACGACAGAAGCTGACGAAGAAATGCGATGTATATTGAAAGCCGAACATAGTCTAGTGATGATGGCAAAGAGGTCACACCCGTTCCCATACCGAACACGGAAGTTAAGCTCTTTAGCGCCGATGGTAGTTGGGGGCTTCCCCCTGTGAGAGTAGGACATCGCTAGGCGCAAAAAGTCGCTACTGATACACTCAGTAGTGGCTTTTTTTTTGTTTAAAATTCTAAAAAGTAAAAGGAGGCATTTCATTCAAAGAAAATGCCTCCTTACTATATTTAGACAGTTGCTGCTCGTAGTTCGATACGACGAATTTTCCCAGATGTTGTTTTTGGTAACTCATCGATAAAGACAATACTACGAGGATATTTATAAGGCGCAGTCAGTGCTTTTACATGCTCCTGTAGCTCCTTAATTAATTCTTCTTCATTGTGTTCCTTATAGCCATCTCGTAAGATTACATAGGCTTTGACAATATGCCCTCTAATTTCATCTGGAGCAGCCACAACTGCGCACTCTTGTACAGCATCATGCTTGTTTAAGGCATCTTCTACTTCAAAGGGACCAATAGTGTAACCAGATGAGATAATTATATCGTCGCCTCGACCTTCAAACCAAAAATAACCATCTTCATCACATTTCGCTTGATCACCAGTAATGTACCATTCACCACGGAATGCCGCTTGTGTGCGTTCAGGCTCCCGATAATACTCTTTAAACAACGCTGGCGATGATTTGTGTATGGCAATATCTCCAACCTCGCCAACAGGTGCCTCATTTCCTTCATTGTCGATAATACGTACAATATTACCTGGAGTTGGGACACCCATGGAACCAGGACGTAACTCTGTGTTTTCCAGAGTACCAATGAGTAATGTATTTTCTGTTTGACCATAACCATCGCGGACTTTTAGATCAAAGTGATTCTTAAATGTTTCAATGACTGGTCGATTTAATGGTTCACCAGCAGAGACAGCACTACGCAGAGAGGATAGATTATAGTCTTTTAAATTCTCAAGCTTCGCCATGATACGATATTCAGTTGGAGTGCAGCAGAGAACATTAATTTTTTCATCCTGCAACAGGCGAAGATATGTTTTTGCATCAAACCCACCATGATAAACAAAGGCTGTAGCCCCCAACATAATGGTGGATAGGAAAGGACTCCAAATCCATTTTTGCCAACCTGGAGCAGCAGTAGCCCATACTAAGTCTCCTTCACGTACACAAAGCCACTGTGCAGCCGCTGTTCGAATATGCGCGTAGCCCCAACCATGAGAATGAACGACACCCTTAGGCTTACCTGTTGTTCCAGAAGTATAAGAAAGGAACGCCATGTCATCGCGTTTAGTAGCAACAGCAGTAAATGTATTTGGTTGCGAGCTAGCCAATTCATCTAAAGAAGACCAATCTCCTGTAGCTGTGCCAATGACCATTTTGTTTTTTAAAGTATTGACAGAAGAAGAGATTTTATCTACTTCACTAGTAAATGCTTCATAGGCGATCACAGCACTAGCAGAAGAATGCTCCATACGATACTCTAAATCACTTGCGCGCAACATTTCTGAGCATGAAATAGGAACAATACCCGCTTTTAAACAGCCTAGGAAAACAAAATAGGCCTCTGGTAGGCGAGGAATAATAACTAATACACGATCTCCTTTTTGAAGCCCCTTCTTCGTAAAGGCATTAGCGTATTGATTCATTTTTTGAACAAGCTCTACGTAAGTAACTGTTTGCCTCTCTTGTTGTGTATTTAACCAACGTATAGCTTGGCGTTCACTATCTTGCGAAAATTTTTCTAATTCCTCTGTAATGTTATAAACATCCGGTGCAATTAAATCCTTTATTACCATTTGAACATTCCTCCCCCTGAAATGATAGAAAATTCGTAAAACTATTTTTATTTTAACAATTGCAATAATATACAGCAAGAATATTTAATACACAAAATAGAAATATTAGATTTAATAGAGAACTATTTTGCTTTCTAAGTTATATTTAAGAAGGCCTCGACAAAAAATATAAAATTTTTCACAAATGTGTTGCATTATTTAGAATGCTTGCTATAATAATAAATGTACTTAAGAGGTTGTCTAAGACATACGAATAGTATTGTTCCGAAGTAGCTCAGTTGGTAGTAGCACCTGACTGTTAATCAGGTTGTCGCAGGTTCGAGTCCTGCCTTCGGAGCCATTTTTTTGCTCATTTTTAAGATGGTTTTATACATAAAAAAATTGTAGAAAAGTGTTGCAAGAATGTAGAAATAATGTTATTATAATTATTGTCTTGTTTGAGACGTACATATGGCCCCTTGGTCAAGTGGTTAAGACACCGCCCTTTCACGGCGGTAACACGGGTTCGAATCCCGTAGGGGTCACCATTTAAAATGCATCGTCATGATGTACAGGCTTTAAAAAGAAAATAAACTGTGATATAACACCTGTTTCTATGGAGGATTAGCTCAGCTGGGAGAGCATCTGCCTTACAAGCAGAGGGTCGGCGGTTCGAGCCCGTCATCCTCCACCATTATTATTGTGTTATTTCGGAGGGGTAGCGAAGTGGCTAAACGCGGCGGACTGTAAATCCGCTCCTTAGGGTTCGGCGGTTCGAATCCGTCCCCCTCCACCAGTTTTATAAATGATTGGGGTATAGCCAAGCGGTAAGGCAACGGATTTTGATTCCGTCATGCCTAGGTTCGAATCCTAGTACCCCAGCCATTTTTCTTTTATGAGCCATTAGCTCAGTTGGTAGAGCATCTGACTTTTAATCAGAGGGTCGAAGGTTCGAGTCCTTCATGGCTCACTTTTATAGAATAAAATATATTCAAAAGTGATATAATAAATACAGATAACTAATCTCTTGCTGAAAACAGTAGGAGATTTTTTTATGTTGATTTATAATGAATAAATATGCGTTTTTTTGTTGGGTTGAGCCAATTGGTAAGTAGGCTTTACAATAGTCTTATAACTTTTAGGGGGTATAAAAACATGAATAAACTTAATATTTCTATTATTGGAGTACCAACAGATTACGGACAAACACGTCGAGGCGTAGATATGGGACCAAGTGCTATTCGTTATGCAGGCGTTGTTGAACGTTTAACAAGTATTGGACACGAGGTACAAGATCAAGGGGATATTCGTGTAAGTCAAAAGCAAGCAAATGCAGCAGTAGACGAAAAGTTATTAAATTTAGAGGAAGTTGTCGAAGTTAGTACAGCTTTGGCTAATAGTGTACATGAAGTAGTCGAACAAAAAAAATTCCCACTTGTATTTGGTGGAGACCATAGTATTGCTATTGGTACACTTGCAGGATTAGGAGAACATTATAAAAATCTAGGTGTTATTTGGTATGATGCACATGCAGATTTAAATACACCTGAAACTACACCTTCTGGCAATATACATGGAATGCCTTTAGCAGTTAGTATTGGACTTGGGCATGAACGTTTAGTTCAAATTCGTAATAGTGTGCCGAAAATTAAGCCAGAAAACGTTATTATCATCGGAGCTCGTTCTGTAGATCCTGGTGAGCGTGACTTGATTCGTGAACAAGGAATTAAAGTGTACACAATGCATGAAATTGATCGACTTGGCATGACGCGTGTTATGGAAGATGCACTTGCCTATTTAAAAGAGCGTAATGTTGATGGATTGCACCTATCGCTTGATTTAGATGGACTTGACCCTCTTTATACACCAGGGGTTGGAACACCAGTGCCAGGTGGAATTACGTATCGTGAAAGTCATTTAGCAATGGAAATGCTACAAGAGTCTGGAATGTTAACCTCTGCGGAGTTTGTAGAAGTGAATCCGATATTAGATGAGAAAAATACAACGGCAAATGTAGCTGTTGCTTTAATGGGCTCTTTATTTGGAGAAACGTTAGTTTAAACAAAAATATTCAAAAAATTGCCTGTCGCCACATTGCATAAAAATCTTTTGCTATAATTGAAATAAAACGAAACTTTTCTTATCGATGGGTCGTATAGTATAAGACAGTTGTAAAGGTGGAGAAGTCAACACAATGGATGCGTTAGTAAATAAGAGAATAAAACAAGTGCTTAAAGGCGATCAAAACGCATTTGCCGATATTGTGAGTCTCTATCAGCACAAACTGTACCAAGTATGCTATCGAATGTTAGGTAACAAACAAGAATCTGAAGATATTGCTCAGGAAGCTTTTGTTCGGGCATATATGAATTTGCATACTTTTGATCAGAAAAGAAAGTTTTCGACGTGGCTTTATCGCATTGCGACAAACCTCTGTATAGATCGTATTCGGAAAAAGAAACCGGATTATTATTTAGATGCAGAAGTAGCTGGTACAGAAGGGCTTGATATGTATTCACAAATCGCAGCAGATGACCAGCTACCAGAGGAGCAGTTAGAGCAAATGGAGCTGCAAGATCGCATTCAATACGAAATTGGACGTTTGCCGGATAAATACCGTTCGGTTATAGTATTGAAATATATAGAAGAGTTATCGTTGCAAGAGATTAGCGAGATTTTAGATATGCCACTTGGAACGGTGAAAACGAGAATTCACCGCGGACGTGAGGCATTACGTAAGCAGTTAAACAATCTGTAGGAGGGGGAGCGTCATGAATACTTGTCCAGAGCATATTATTGATTATATGCATGATTATTTAGACGGTGACATTAGTCGTGAGCATGAGCAAGAGTTAAAGCAACACTTGCATACATGTAATGATTGTAAACAGTTGATGCATGAATTGAGTGAAACAATCGCCTTTGTGAAGAGTGCTTCCCATATTACAGCGCCTCCGGATTTTGAAGCAGCAGTAATGGCTCGTTTACCAAAACCGAAAAGTCGAGTAGGTATACAAAAATGGATACGCCGACATCCATTTTTTGTGGCAGCAGCAGTATTTTGTTTATTTATGAGTGCTACCTTGCTAGGAAGCTTTATGGATGACCAGCATTTCTCTGTGACCAAGCAGCCCAATTTAGTTGTAGATGGTCAAACGGTTATCGTACCCGCAGGGGAAGTTGTAAAGGGCGATATTGTGGTGAAAAATGGCGATTTGGTTGTTGAAGGAGAAGTTGATGGTAACGTCACAGTCATAAACGGGCAATACATGGCATCTTCAGCGGTAGTTTCAGGGAGAATTGAAGAAATTGACGAAGTATTTGAATGGTTATGGTATACGATTAAAAACTCTGTAAAAACAGCCATGACATTTGATGAAAAAGAAGAAACTAAATAACACTCTATACGTCCTAAAAAATAGTGCACGTGAGAGGCTGAAAGGTCTACTCTTCTGAGTAGACTTTTTATTTGAAAAAAGTTACATTTGATAAGAATGTGCTATACTTGAATGTGTATGGATTCGTAATGAAAAGTGGGGGATGCCACGTGCAAATTATTGAACATTTCACAGATTTAACGCCTGTGAATATTGTTATTAACTTCATCGATGTACTGCTCGTTTGGTACGTTGTTTATAAGGTCTTAACCCTCATTAAAGGTACGAAGGCTGTCCAATTACTTAAGGGAATTTTCGTCATTATTATTGCACGAATTGCAACAGACCTTTTAGGGTTACAAACGTTAGGCTGGATGCTACAGCAGGTCATTGAATTTGGTTTCTTGGCGATTATTATTATTTTCCAACCTGAAATCAGACGAGGCTTAGAACAAATTGGTAGAGGGAAGCTTTTCCAACGTTCATCTAGTCAAGAAGACGAGGAGCAAACAAGGCTTATAGAGGCTATGAAAAAATCTGTAAGTTATATGGCTAAACGTCGAATAGGTGCGTTAATTTCAATTGAAAAAGAAACAGGTCTTAATGAATATATTGAAACAGGCATAGGTCTAAATGCTGAAATTTCTTCAGAATTGCTCATTAATATCTTTATACCGAATACGCCATTACATGATGGGGCGGTAATTATGCAAAGAGATAAAGTTACAGCAGCAGCTTGCTATTTACCTCTATCTGAAAGTCCATTTATTTCAAAAGAGTTAGGGACACGCCACCGTGCTGCACTTGGCTTAAGTGAAGTGACGGATGCGATAACTATCGTTGTCTCAGAAGAAACAGGAGCCATTAGTATTACGTTGAATGGCAATCTCCATCGTAATCTTTCTCTAGAGGAGTTCGAGACACTATTACGAAAAATGTGGTTCGGATCAGCACAAGAGTCAAATGCAGCCTCTAAGTTAACTTGGAGGGGGAAAAAGAATGGATAAAATGATGGATAGTCCTTGGGTACTAAGAATCATCGCGCTATTTTTAGCATTTTTGCTTTTTTTCTCAGTTCGTACCGAGCTATCACCAATCAATACAACAACTACCACTGAACAGACTGATATTATTCGTGATGTACCAGTAGATGTTTATTATGATAATGAGAATCTGATTGTAACAGGATTACCTGAAACAGTAGATGTGAAGATAAAAGGACCAATGCCTGTTGTTATAAAAACAAGGGCAACAAAGGATTTCTCAGTATTCGTTGATTTAAGTAATCTATTGATTGGCGAGCATGATGTTAAGCTACAATACGAAAATATTTCTGATAAGTTAAAGGTTACATTAGACCCTGCAACTATTCATGTAAATATTGAGGAAAAGGTCACGAAGGAGTTCCGAGTAGACCCAGAAATGAATACTCGACTAATCGAAGAAGGGTATATTTTAAAGGATATGGTAGCCGATCCACCGACTGTTTACGTGACAGGGGCAAAAAGTGCTATTGAAAGCATCAGCTATGTAAAAGCCACTGTTGCTGGAGAGCCAGGCTTGAAGCAATCATTCTCTCAGGACGCGGCAGTAAAAGTATTAGATCGAGATTTAAATAAGCTTGATGTAACAATTGAACCTGATACCGTTAATGTTCAAGTAGATATTGGGGAGTATAGCCGAGAACTCCCAGTTGTTATTAGAGAAACAGGGCAAGCCTCGGATGATATTACAATCAATTCTTTAACATTTACGCAAAAAATGATTAAAGTATATGGCAGAAAATCGATTATTGATGGTTTAACAGAAATTCCAATTGTAGTAGATTTGTCAAAAATTACTGAATCAAAAACTTATGAGTTTGATGTAAAATTACCAGATGGTGTGACAAAAATATCTGATAAGAAAATAAAAGTGAAGGCAGATATTACAAAAGTAGAGAAAGAAGAAGAGCAGAAAACACCGGCTTCTACAGAGGAAACGCCACCCCCTACTGAGGAAACTGATGTGAAGGATGATAGTACTACGACTGATAAAAATACGCCAACTGAAGAAACGGAAGATATTGATTCTTAAACAATATCTGACTATAATTTTATTTTGATTCTAAATCAAAAATTTAACTGGAGTTTGGTTTGGTGGGTAGATCGCAATATATTCACCAAACAAACTAACTGAGTGGATTACGAAAAATTACCAATGAATGAACAAAAGCAGACTTTTCCAAAAGTAAGCGGACAAGTGTCTATGATGAATGTGACACAGTCTTGCATTGAAGGAGAGAATAAGTAGAATGGGTAAATATTTTGGAACAGATGGCGTCCGTGGCGTCGCCAATAGTGAACTAACACCGGAATTTGCATTTAAACTTGGCCGTATAGGTGGCTATGTTTTAACGAAAGATGCAACTGACCGTCCTAAGGTTTTAATTGGTCGTGACACACGTATTTCAGGCGAGATGCTGGAAGGTGCACTTGTTGCTGGTCTTTTATCAATTGGGGTAGAGGTAATGCGCCTTGGAATTATTTCAACACCAGGTGTTGCATACCTTACTCGTATTATGAGCGCAGATGCAGGCGTCATGATTTCAGCTTCGCATAACCCAGTAGCTGACAACGGCATTAAATTCTTCGGTCCAGATGGCTTTAAGCTAACAGATGCACAAGAAGAGGAAATAGAAGTTTTACTTGATGCTCAAGAGGATACATTACCACGTCCAATTGGGGCAGATTTAGGATCTGTAAGTGACTATTTCGAAGGCGGACAAAAGTACATTCAATACTTAAAACAAACAGTGGATGAAGAATTTGATGGTATCCATGTAGCATTAGACTGTGCACATGGTGCTACCTCATCATTAGCGACGCATCTTTTTGCGGACCTAGAGGCTGACATTTCTACAATGGGTTCTTCTCCAAATGGTTTAAATATTAATGATGGTGTAGGTTCAACTCACCCAGAGGGACTAGCTAAATTTGTATTAGAAAAGGATGCAGATGTGGGTCTAGCGTTTGATGGAGACGGTGACCGTTTAATTGCTGTAGATGAAAACGGTAAAATTGTTGACGGCGATCAAATTATGTTTATTATTGGCAAGTATTTAAATGCAGTTGGTCGTTTAAAGAAGCAAACTATTGTGTCAACCGTTATGAGCAATATGGGCTTCTATAAGGCAGTAGAAGATAACGGTATGCAAAGCATACAAACTGCAGTAGGGGATCGTTATGTCGTAGAGGAAATGCGTGCTAATGATTACAATTTAGGTGGCGAGCAATCAGGGCATATTGTTTTCTTAGATTTTAATACAACGGGCGATGGTCTACTAACAGGTATTCAGCTTGTCAACATTATGAAAGCGACAGGTAAGAAGCTGTCAGAGCTTGCTGCCGAGATGAAAATCTATCCTCAGCGTCTTGTCAATGTTCGTGTAACAGACAAGCATGCGGTGACTGAAAATACGAAAGTGGCCGCTGTGATTGCAGAGGTAGAAGCTGCAATGGCAGGGAATGGTCGTGTTTTAGTACGTCCTTCAGGTACTGAGCCGCTTGTTCGTGTAATGGTGGAAGCTGCTACAGAAACAGCTTGTGAGCGTTTTGTTGAGCGTATTGCAGATGTTGTGCGTGCAGAAATGGGCTTAACAGACTAGTAAATATAAACTTAACTCGATTTCCGTTTTTAGGAGGTCGAGTTTTTCTTGTTTGAAAAAGGATGTTTTAAATAGCAAAGATGGGGAACAGTAAAAAGGAGTCACAATAACAAGGAGTGTTTGATGGATATGGCTAAAATTGCTACAGTTATTACCGATATGTTCGAGGATAGTGAATTTACAAGTCCTAAAGAAGCCTTAGAAGCGGCTGGACATCAGCTAGTAACAATTGATACAGAGGCAGGAAAAGAGGTAAAAGGGAAACATGGGGAAACAGTAAAAATTGATAAAGGCATTGATGATGTAAAAGCGACTGATTTTGATGCACTGTTTATACCTGGTGGTTTTTCTCCAGATATCTTACGCGCCGATGATCGTGTAGTGGCGTTTGTAAAATCCTTTATGGATGATATGAAACCAACCTTTGCCATTTGTCATGGACCGCAGCTGCTAATTACGGCAAAAACACTAAATGGTCGTGACGCTACAGGTTATAAATCCATTCAAGTAGATTTAGAAAACGCAGGGGCAAAATTCCACGATGAGGAAGTATTCGTCTGCCAAAAGCAACTCGTGACAAGTAGAACACCAGATGACCTACCTGCCTTTAATAGAGAAATAGTAAATTTATTAGCTAGTAAATAACAAAAAGGCACAAGCAGCTTTTGCTTGTGCCTTTTGTTTCTTTTGTATAATGCGCTGGGCACATTTGTTGTTTGACCAAGATCAATGTGTATTCTGGCGATACCCTTAAAGCCCGTACTCGTAAGTTGCGTGACAACTTCATATCCATAAATTTCGTCACGACTAATGATTTCTAATACGATTCCTGCCTGCCTTTAAGCATTTTCTTCAGATTCTCCACCAAATCACCCCCACTAACAAAACAATCCGTACTAAGTAATGCTAAGTAGTGTGTTTTTCAAGGTTTTTCTAGCACTAGCAATTGTATGTCTACATATTTGTCACGAAAAAGCAAGGGTACTAGGTATTTTTTATAACGAAAGTTTGACGGATAGCATATGATTGAGTATGATGGAGAAGTTGAAGACGAGGTCCGACCTTGTTCTTGAACGAACGCAAAAGGAGGAAAGAGAGCGTAAAATCGGAAAACAATTATAGCGCCTGAGCTGAAGAAATTGGACGAAAAGAATCTTCAGCAGACGAGGTGGAGGTTTATCGAAAATTCGGCGGATACCTCCCGATCGACATACCCGATTGTCATTTTTCATTTTGAAAGCATTTGAGTGATTGAATGTACAGGAAATGGAGAAGGTATCGTAAAGCAATAGATGAATAGAAGAAAACTTCACATATCGAATGCTCCATTCAGATGGCTGAATGAGTTCATTGCATGTACGAAAGTGCTTTATTTTATTTAAAATAAAGTTTGCTTGTCCATTCAAAAAATTCGGTAGATGAGGTCTACTTTGTCATTGCGTTAAATTGACAATATCGGAGGACGAGAATTTATGTGTGGAATTGTAGGATATATTGGTGAATCAGATGCAAAGGAAATTTTATTAAAAGGTTTAGAAAAGCTAGAATATCGTGGTTATGATTCAGCGGGCATTGCAGTCCGTAATGAAGAAGGCGTAACGGTTTTTAAAGAAAAAGGACGTATCGCAGACTTACGAGAAGCGGTAGATGAAGATGTTGCTGCGAAAATTGGTATTGGTCATACACGTTGGGCTACACATGGAGTACCAAATCGTTTAAATGCTCATCCGCATCAAAGTGCATCAGGGCGTTTTACGCTTGTGCATAATGGGGTAATTGAAAACTATCATCTATTACAAAAAACATACTTAAAAGGTATTCCAATGAAATCTGATACAGATACAGAGGTTATCGTGCAATTAGTAGAGTTGTTTGTAAAAGAAGGTTTAAGCACAGCAGATGCTTTCCGTAAAACGTTATCTTTACTACATGGTTCATATGCGCTTGCACTATTAGATGCAGAAGCCGCTGATACAATCTTTGTAGCGAAAAATAAATCTCCACTTTTAGTTGGAATTGGTGAAGACTTCAATGTTGTTGCTTCGGATGCAATGGCTATGCTGCAAGTGACAGACCAATATGTAGAGCTACACGACAAAGAGGTTGTAATTGTACACAAGGCTAGCGTTGAAATTACAAAACTAGATGGTTCTGTAGTGGAACGTGCACCATATACAGCAGAGCTTGATATGAGCGACATTGAAAAGGGAACATATCCTCATTATATGTTAAAAGAAATGGATGAGCAGCCTACAGTCATACGCAAAATTATTCAAGCGTATGAGGGTGATAATGGCGATCTAACAATTGATACCGAAATTTTAGAAGCATTGCGAGCTGCAGATCGTTTATATATTATTGCGGCGGGCACAAGCTATCATGCAGGGCTCATTGGTAAACAATATTTTGAAAAAATGGCTGGTATCCCAGTAGAAGTTCATATTTCTAGTGAATTCGGCTATAATATGCCATTACTTTCAAAAAGACCTTTATTTATCTTTATTACACAATCAGGGGAAACAGCAGACAGCCGTCAGGTTCTAGTAAAAATTAAAGAGCTTGGCTACCCAACATTAACAATTACAAATGTACCTGGCTCAACACTATCACGTGAAGCTGATCACACGTTGTTATTACATGCGGGTCCAGAAATAGCTGTAGCTTCTACAAAAGCATATGTGGCGCAAGTAGCAGTCCTTGCTCTAGCAGCCTATGTAACAGCAAAAGCAAATGGCACAGGCTTAGAATTTGATTTAAAACAAGAGCTTGCGATTGCCGCAAACGGTATCCAAACAATTATTGACTCAAAAGATGTATTAGAAGACATCGCAGAAGACTACTTAAAAATCGCGCGTAATGCATTCTTTATTGGTCGTAATATGGACTTCTACGTGAGCCTTGAAGGGGCCTTAAAACTAAAGGAAATCTCTTATATCCAAGCAGAAGGCTTTGCTGGCGGTGAGCTTAAACACGGAACAATTGCTTTAATTGAAGAAGGAACACCAGTGTTTGCACTTGTTACACAAGCATCAGTTGGGCTAAACATCCGTGGTAATGTGAAAGAAGTTGCTGCGCGTGGTGCATATCCATGTATTATCGCGATGGCTGGTATTGATGAGGATGGCGACCGATTAGTCATTCCGCATGTTCACGAATACCTAACGCCACTTGTATCGGTAGTGCCATTACAGTTAATCAGCTACTATGCAGCACTCCACCGTCGTTGTGATGTGGATAAACCACGTAACTTAGCTAAATCGGTGACAGTTGAATAATTGAGTTTTATACTAGAAGTGTGTTTGTAGTTTTATAAAAAAATTTGATCATTTAAAACAAAGTTCGATAATTTATATTAAAGTTTGATTAAACATCCTGTGTTGATATGCAGGATGTTTTTTGTATAGATAAGATTGTGAAGAATTGTAGGTTTTCAAATTATATAAAGGAAATTTTTTAAAGATTAACATTTCTGTTATTCTTTTTTCTTTTGTGATAGATTTATCGTATTCATTTCGTATTACATAGTAGGTACCAATATTCATTGAGCGGGGTGAACAATTGAAAATTACAGAGAACAATGTTGTACAACACATACAGAAAAAAAATGAAAAATCAATTCCTTTTATTATTAATCAGTATGGTGGTTTACTTACAGCGATCATTAAACGTCATTTAAATTACCAGCAGCAAGATTATGAAGAATGCCTTGATGATGTTTTATTATCGATATGGAATAATATTCATTCCTTTGATCCTAAGAAAAATTCATTCAAACAATGGATTGCAGCGATTGCAAAGTATAAAGCAATTGATTATCAAAGAAGACAAATTACCATACAAAATCAGCAATTTTCAGTTTCAGAAATTGATGAATCTATGGTAAAGGCAAAACAACCATTAGAAGAAAACTGCGTTGAGGAACTCCTTGAGCAATTGTCAGCTAGTGAACGGAAAATCTTTGAAAAATACTATTTAGAAGGAACCCCTTCAAGTGAAATAGCAAAAGAATTTGATGCGAAAGAGTCTTGGGTTTATAACAAGCTTTCCAGAGGACGTAAAAAGCTTAAAAGTTTTTTAGTTCAAAAAATGAAGTGTGAGGAGTGAGAATATGTCTATTTATAAAGATTTAAATGATATGAATATGGATTTGGAACATTATGAAGAACAAGACCTTACAAACTTCGAGAAAAAGAAATGGGAAAAGCGTATATTAAAAAAAATAAGTAAAGAAAAGCCATCTCACGTAAAGATATATTTAGGAGTTACAGCATCTGTAGCAATGATTTTTAGTTTGATTATTGTCACGGGTTTAATTTCACCAACGATGGCGGCGGCGATGAAAGAAGTGCCTTTATTATCATCTGTTTTTAAATTTACAAGGGATCTTGGTCTACACGCCGCGGATGAAAAGGGGCTCTCAACAAAATTGAATACAAGCGTTACGCATGAAGGCTTTACATTAAATGTAACAGAAGTAGTGTATGATGGTACACGTGTTGCAATTGGGATTGAAGGCCATCATAAAGAAGGTGAAAATTCAAAAGAAAGTTTATCAGATCAAATGAGTAATATTGAATTTTCACTAAATGGTGAACCACTGAATCACACTAATTATAGTGGTGTTTATATGCAACCAAGTAAGGATAATAATTCCGCAGTTCTTGAATTTGCAGATTTGGAAAATAAAAATGGAGGCATTTTCCAAAAGAAGTTTAATTTGACATTATCCACTACAATAACTGGGATTTCTGAACCTTTTAAAATGGATATTCCAGTGAGGGATATAGGTAACTATATAAACCTACAGCCTAATATAAGTAGAAAATACAAAAATAATCAGTTTACTATTGAACAAATTATACTAACTCCCATAACAACTAGTATTACAACAAGAATAGCCTTGCTTGATAAATCAACTTCTGTAGATTTCCGGGAAGGAATACGTATCGAAGTTTATGATGAACAAGGGCGTGAACTAAAACTAATTAATGGCAATGGTGGCCGTGAGACAAATAAAGGAAATAGCGATTTCATCATGGATTTACGTGTTCATCCATTTGAAACCTTACCAAAAGCTATTACAATTAAACCGTATATTCATCTTTATGACTTTGAGGGATCATACCAACTGGATGAAAACGGTGATCCGAAGATTCAATACATTCCAGAACTAGAAATAACAATACCAATTAACTCAAAAGAATAAAAAACTTCAAACTATCTTTTCACCTCAAAATAATAAGTACCAAGTAGTGCTCCGTTAGATTTAAAAGCTTTAACTTGAGCAGTTCCTGTATTTATCATAATAGTTTTATTACCAACAAGACGTACAACATTATTTCCATACAAAACTAACCAATGAGTACCTTGTATAGCGTATTCAGAGCTATAAGCGATTTTAGGAATAAGCCCATATTTTAGTTATTCCATTAAAGTACGCGTTTATTTAGGAACGCGTCTTTTTCTTTTAAAGGGCCATTTAGTTGAATAACTGCCTCTAAAGAGAATTGTATATTTATGTTAAAATTTAGGGATAGTTCTTGAGAACAACTTGGTTATTTAATAAGAGTTTTTCGTTATTGCCATAGATACTTTATTTATAGTAGAAGAAGTGAGGGATTAACATGTTTTTTGTTCAAATGTCTGGCTTTCCTGGGTCTGGGAAGTCTACACTTTCTCGTCAAATTGCTGAGCGTACAGGAGCAGTCATAATAGACCACGATATTGTAAAATCTGCTTTATTACAGTCAACAGAAGAAATTCAAATCGATTCAAAATTAACTGGTAAGATTTCATATAATATTGATTGGTCTTTAATTGAATTTTACTTATCACAAGGACAAAATGTAGTATTTGATAGCCCTTGCCTTTATCAAGAAATGGTAGATCGAGGAATTGCTATGTCTAAAAAATATAATGTGAAGTACAAATATATTGAGTGCTACCTTGATGATTTTCAAGAGATTAATTTTAGATTGAAAAATCGAGAAAGAATGATAAGTCAAATAAGTGAGGTAACTTCCGAAGAGAATTTTAAATATACATTAGTCAATAGTAAAAGACCCGCTGATTATCAGTGCTTGGTTGTAAATACTGGCGAACCTATCGATAGTTATATTAATGACGTTGTAAATTACATAAAGAAATGAGTTGTAAATATTTTTATTCAATTAAAGGGCGCGATTGTGGAGCAACACAGGTAGAAAATATTCAAACTTTTTTATAAAACCTAACTTAAAACAGCTAAAGAAGAATCCCTTTTTGTCAATCTTTTTTCAAAAGGGATTCTTCTTATTTAACGTAAAATAAGGGTTTTGCGAGGCATTTTTAATCAAACTTTATTCCAAACCAACAGTATTGAGTTACAATAAAGTTGTATACAGAACACTTAAACAGAATACATGAGTGATGATAACTATAAAATACAAACCTTGGTACAGTGTATTGCTGTATCAGGGTTTTTGTTTATGGTTTTTATTATGGCACACAAAATGCATTTCTTTAGTAAAGAATGCGACTTTCCTTCATCTAAGTAGCAATATGGTTGAATAACATTTTTATATGAAAGTCACGCTCTAGAAATGAAATAAAACTGCGATGAAACACCCCTTTGAAACCGAATAGGAGAGCAACATTTCAAATAATGTTCCTTGATATAATTCTCTATGTAATATAACTTTGTTTGAACAAGGAGATGGAAGCATGAGTAAGTTAAGAGGCAAAATCGCTTTAGTTACAGGATCAAGTCGAGGAATTGGCCGCAGTATTGCATTGCGTCTGGCTCAAGAGGGAGCCTTTGTCATCGTTCATTACGGGAAAAGGCGTAATGAGGCAGAAGCAGTTGTTCACCAGATCGAACAAAGCGGAGGAAATGCTTGCGCAATTGGTGCTGACCTTAGTACTCTAGATGGTATTCAAGATTTATTTACTACTTTGGATGATACTATTCGGGGATATATGGGCGGTGTCGGATTCGATATTCTTGTCAACAATGCTGGAATAGGTCAAATTATGAGTTTAGAAGAGACGACGGAAGAATCATTTGAGGAGGTAATGAAGATTAATGTTAAAGCACCACTTTTTGTTACTCAGCAAGCTTTGCCACGTTTAAAAGATGGAGGACGTATTATTAATATTTCTTCTTTTGTGACACGTGCAGCTTCGCCAAGTGTCTTCACATACAGTATGTCCAAAGGTGCTATCGACACGTTTACGCGTCTTCTAGCCAAGCAACTAGGGAGCCGTGATATTACGGTAAACGCCATCCAACCTGGAATTATTAATACGGAGATGAATGCTGAGACTTTGGAAAACCTTGATGGGCAAAAATATGCGGCTGGTCTTTCAATCTTCAATAGATGGGGAGAACCCGAGGATGTGGCAGATATTGCCGCCTTTCTTGCTTCCTCAGACAGCCGTTGGGTAACTGGTCAATTACTCGATGCAAGTGGAGGATCTCATCTATAGAACCTGTAAGATAACGAATTTATACGGAACTTCAAATGAAGACACCCGAAAAAGTTAGACACATATTTTTAAGCAGTTACTGAGGAATGAACTCTGTATTGGACAGGGCTCATTCCTTTTAATTTTTCTTTCATTCGTTGGTTATTGTAAATAGTAAATGTACCTTTCCAATTCGAAATGAAATGTTCCATACTTTCAAATTTTTAGTTCAGATGTTAATCGTCCTTCATTATGGAAGTATGTTGAACGATTGGCCCCATTTACAGAGGGAAATTCAGTTCCAGATTACGAGAAACAGAGTGGATTTATCGATGCCTAGCAATCGGGCTCAATTGTTGAACAGCATAGTTAGAAAATGATCCGATTTATTTAATAAAATCGAAACCGAAATATGCAAGAAAAGAATCTATTATGATCATACCTTCTATTAATATGGATTCTTTTATTTGCCGTAAAATATGGGTTTCTGAGGTACTTTAATTGCATGTCATCAAAAGCAAATGATTAAAATGTGGCACGAAGTTAAATGTAGGTTATTCCATTAAAGGGCGCGTCTTTTTCAATGCATCACTATTGCTTAGCAATGGCTTTTAAGAAGCAGCTCTAGAAATTATCTAATTTATATAATAAACCACAAATAAAAAAGCAATTGTAAAAGTAAAAGATATATCCAGAGTTAGATGAAACTAACTTGGAGATAGTTTGATTTTTTATGTAAAAAAAATTAAATTTCAGATTCCTATCATTTTTCTTAGCTACAATGTAGTCAAATGAAGGGGGTAGTATCTATGAAAAAAAAGAGAATCAGTTTGATATTGGCTTTTTTAGTAACTTGTACATTCACTTTTGGATTAAGTGTTCGAGCTGATGATGACCATGAACACGAGTATAAGAAACATGAGAAGTACGACGATGATGATCGTTACGAATATGACCATGACCATGATGATGATGACGATGATGATCGTTACGAATATGATGATGAAGATGAATCCTATAATACGAATGGTGAAGTATACGAAAAAGGTACTTGGAATATTTGGACAAGAGAATTAGTTATGGAGAAAGAGGTTTTGCCTTTCAGCATGTCAAAATTAGTCAATTTGAAAGTAGTAGGTATGAATAAAGAATTAAATTTTTATGTTATCCCAAAAGACGGGGAGTTTTTTGTACCAGGGAAAACAGTGGCACAGCTTTTAGGAGCAAAAGCTACCTTTTACAAAACAAGCAAAATTTTAGATATACAATATCAAGAGAATGAACTAGTTTTTCGCTCAGGTACTAATGTTGTCTATGATAACAATGTTAAAACACCGTTACCTGCATCTTCATTCTATTTAAATGAGGAACTCTATGTACCAATCAGTGTCATTACAAATGGCTTAGGCTATGTGGTCGAATGGCAAGAAGACAATCAAATGTTTTTATGTCAACTTTTAATCAAATAGGAAGGAATGGTGAACAATGAAAGATCCGAAAAAAGCGAAATGGATATTAGGCGCATCAGGGGTGATGTTATCTGCCGTACTATTAACGCAAATAAACACTTCAATACAAGCAAAAACAAACCATTCAAATGATCTTCAAATTACTGCGCAACAAGAAAAAGACATGACGGAGAAAGAGAAAGAGCTTGTCCAACTAGATTGGACAAATTTTGAAGTTCAAGCTGCCAATCAAATTTCAAAAAAGAGTGATCGAAAAACCAAAAGAACATAGTGGAGATGATGAAGATGGACACACTTTCCCTACAATTAATGAATACCGATTTTTTTATAGCTATTCCAAAAGGTAAAAATAAAAATTGGAAAGAGCGGGCTGAAAAATGGTTGCAGTACGTAGCAAAAGAATGGTCAAGGTTTCTACCTAATAATGAGTTGTCACTATTAAATGAATTAAAGATTGGCGAGACATTGCAACTAAGCTCGTCACTTTATGATTGTTTACAACGAGCAAATCAATATTATCTTCAATCCAATGGATTATTCTCACCCTATTTGAAGTTGCAGCTGGAGCAGCAGGGCTACAATCAGTCGTTCCCATTTAAAGTGGCTAAGCATCAATCCTCAAATGTAAAGTCCATCTCAGGAAAGCCATTTCAGTTTTTAAGCAATCAGCAGGTAATGAAACTTGCGAACCAGGAAATTGATTTAGGTGGATTTGCTAAAGGGTATGCCATAGAAACGCTGGCTAATTGGCTTGAAAATGAGGTTGCCCCTGATTACGGCATTATAGATGGTGGTGGTGATATGAAACTATGGTCTACAGGGGAGAAGATATGGAAGATTGGTGTGGCTGACCCTAAAATAATTGATAAAGAAATTAGCTATATCAATATTAGCACGGGAGCGATTGCCACTTCTAATCGAATTTTTAGAAGTTGGACACAAAATAATATTACGAAGAATCATCTATTGAATGGACGAACAGGTGAGGTTGCCAAAACAGATGTGTTGCAAGCGACGGTCGTAACATCTTCATTGTGTGATGCCGAAGTATGGGCAAAGCTTTGTTTCCTAATAGATGAAAGTGAGCAACAACAGTGGTTTGAAACAAATTGTCAACGAAATGCTCGGTTTATTGTCAAAGAAGGACAAGAAGGTTATTGGATGATGGCAAGGGGGAGAGAAGTTGTTAACTAGTACATGGGAATGGATTAGACTATTTGGATTTTTAGCCTATTTTTATTTTACAATCTCCATTATTTTTGGGCTTTTAAGAAAATCACCATATGTAAAATCACATAAAAACTTAATTTATCAAATACATCAAAATGCAGGTTGGATGGGGTTGTTCACATTAATAGCCCATATGCTTGTATTAATGATTGACAGCTATAAGCCTTATAATGTAGTGGAAGTTTTGATTCCTTTTGCCGCTGACTATAAGTCAGTAGCCTCTAGTCTTGGCACAATTGCTTTTTATTGTTTTTTGATCGTGTTAATGACTTCAGATTTATGGATTAAAACAATGAGTCGATCTATATGGAAGAATATTCATATGCTTGTGTTACCTGCGTGGTTACTTTCACTTTGCCATGGCATCATCATTGGTACTGATACTGAAAATTTATTTGTACTAATTTTTTATGCGTTAACAGCCGGTTTCACTTTAGTTATATTGGTTTTGCGAAGAGTGAGCCAAGAGAGTTTGAAAAAGGACATTTCCCCGAAAAATAATACGTCTATCTAAGTGATAAAAGCATCAACTCTTCCTAGAAAAAGGGAAGGATTGATGCTTCTATTATTTCAAATTTTAAATACAATATGAAATGTTGTGCCTGTTCCTACTTTACTTGTAGCAAAAATTTTCCCATTGTGCTGTTCAACAATCGCTTTTGCTATTGACAGACCTAAACCAGTTCCGTTTCTTTGGCGTGCAGCATCGCTACGATAAAATCGTTCAAAGATTAAGGATAATTCATGCTCTGGTATACCAATTCCTTGATCGGTTAAAGCAATTTCAATAGAATCTCTTTCTTTTAAAAGGGTGAGTGTTATTTTCCCTTTTTTAGAGTACGAAATAGCATTTTCCAATAATATATAGAGTAGTTCTTGTATCTTTGCTGCATCTCCAAGTAGCTCTATATTTTCTTCAATTTGTGTTTCAAATTGTATTTCAGGAGGCATTAATTTGTGGAATTTTGCACTAACTTTTTCTAGCATTTTGGAGAGTGGTATAACACCTATATGCTGATTCCATTGTTGCTGATCATGGCGAGCTAAAAATAACAATTTCTCCAACAATTCTTTCATTAGTTGAGCTTCTTCTTTCATTTCATGAATTAATTCTTTGCCAAAAGGGCTTATATTTTTAGCTTCTTCTAGATCTAATATATCGAGCGAGCTATAAAAAATACTGAGTGGTGTGCGCAATTCATGAGAGGCATCTGAAACAAACTTTTTCTGTTTATCATATGACCATTGAATAGGGACCATTGCTTTACCTGCCATATAGTAACTAAGGAGTCCGATTAAGACTGTAGAAATACAAGTTAACAGAATAAGTAACTGAATGGTTTTTTTGAAAAAGTGTTGTTGTGAAGTAATGGATTTCCCTAAAATGATATATCCAACAACCTCATTACGTTCGTAAATAGGTTTTTTCAGAAGAAGGAAATGCTCATTTTGCCATTCGAAATGAAGCACTGTTTTTTCATTTGTCTTGCTTTTTGTAAAGACTTCCTCTAATTGTGTTTTCAGACCTTTATAGGACTCATCACCGTGAACAAATATATGGTTGTTTGTATAAATGTAATAGAAAAAATTACGGTTTGGATCATAGCTCAAATTTTCCTTGTCATGATCCTTGTATTCATAAAAATCATGTTTTTGTTTTGTATAGATGGATTCTAGTTCTTCTAACTGTTGAGTATCCATCAAATTTACGAGTGAAAAATAAAGAATGATGATGAAGAGAGAAAAAAACGAAAAGAAAATGGTGGCATATAATAATGATAATTTTTTTCTTGTTTTATTAAACACAGTAATCCCTCAGTTTATAGCCAATCCCTCTTACATTTTGAATATGCGATTTTTCATGGCTAGTATCAATTTTTTTTCGGACGAGTTTCACAAGTGCATCCAAGGAGTTATTTGAAACGTCAAAATCATAGCCCCATATGTAAATACATATTTGTTCTCTTGTAAGCACATGTCCCTTATTGATGAATAGGAATTCTAAGAGTGCAAACTCATTTTTAGTTAATTCAATTTCAGTATTATCGCGAAGGAAAACGCGAGAATCTATATTAAGTTGTAAATTTTCTACTTGGATGACTTGTTCGATTACTTTTTCTTTTCTTCGCAGTACGGCTCGAATTCTTGCTAAAAGTTCCTCCATCTTAAAAGGTTTTACTAAGTAATCATCTGCTCCACTATCTAAACCTTGAATAATATCAGAGGTATCATCTTTTGCAGTCAGCATCAAAATACCACCACTAAAACCTGTATCTCGAAGTTGTTTGCAAACCTCAAGACCACTCAGCTGAGGCATCATCCAATCTAAAATTAACAAATCAAAACTTTCGGAAAAGGTATGGTCGAGCGCGTCTAGTCCGTTATCCACTTCGATTACGTGGTGAAATTCCTTTCTAAGAATATATACGATATTTTTTCTTAAACGAGCATCATCTTCTGCAAGTAATATTTTCAAAGTTGTTTTCCCCCTGTAAATTATATTCAATATACTATACAACCCTAAAATGAATTTAAACTGAAAATTGTAGCTTTGAAAAAAAGATGCGATGCTTTTTTAAAAGTAGTGGAGGTTTGACCATCGGTAATCAATATGAGAGCCGCACGATCAAGATGTATCGTCGATTTTTGAAATTATGATTTTGGGTAAATCTTTTATTTCTGTGCAATGTGCCAGCCAATAGGTTTTGATTCGGGCATTGATCTACTCCCTTAGTTGGTTGTGATAAAAGTATACTACGAATATCACAGCAAGCGGCATAAAACGGAAAGAGCAAAATGAATCACATAAAAATTATGACTGAACCTTGAAATAAATGAAAACACCTCTCTGATTAAGGAGGTGTTTTTATGAGAGGTATAGAGGGGTATTAATGGTTGTGGTTAATACTTTTAAATAATAATAATATTTTTCAATTTTTTCCTTTTGTACATCATTGTAAAGCCTCAATAGAATATGCATCATGTGATTTTAAACACCATTAGCATAATTTTCCGTTTGTGTATAAGGTATTTCTTCATATGTAGGAGATAGAGATCAAGCGTGTAAAAAAACTTATTTTTGTTCTAACGTCTAAATACTTTTTCGTTAATTGGCACTCATTTCTGAGTCTGAACAAAAATGCAGAAGTTTGTTTTTATTTTAAACACGAACTAGTAAACAGTATATATGTACATAAGCTGAGTGGAGCTATTTTTATACTAAGTGTCTATACTGTTTAACCAATCAAATGTAAAATAAGTGATTCTTATGTATGAAATATGTAGATTTATCGAAAAAGGGACTTAAATAAACTAAACAGCTTGTATTCCTGTCAACATTATCGTTCTTTTTTTCTTCTGGTTAGAAGTAATTGATATAGAAAAATAATGGCCAAAAAAATTACTCCAAATAAATAAAACCAAAATATGGTTGTTTTTTCTCCCCAGTGAATACTTACTTGGCGTAAAAGAGCAATAAATAAGATTAGTAACGGGATAAGTATAGCTTTCCTATTAATCAAAATTGTTCACCACCTCTAATTTTCAATTTATGTTTCTGCATGCCTATCCAACTTTGAAACATTTTTTCAAATCTTAGCTAAAGTAAATGGAATCCCCTAAAAGCAAAGTGTTTCGCCATTTTAAACAAATGTCTAGAACACCGATTACTAAAAGGGGATGATACAAATAAAAATTTAAATTCAATTACTTAGAACTATGTAATTAAATTATAATCAAAAAGTCAAAACTAAGTTTATTTTAGTTAGTCGTTACCTAACCATACTCCAACTACCCCACCAGCAGCAATTCCCCAAGGTCCACCAAGTCTACCCACTTGAGCCCCTTTTTTTGCTCCTTGTACTAAAGCAACACCTGTCGCGCCAAGACCTGCACCTGTAGAAAAATTAAGAACAGAAGATGCAGCGCCCCCTCCACTAATCGATTTCAATCTTCAAGCCATCGCCATCTATCTCCATTAACTTTGCTTCAGATAATTCGTTCATCCCTAACTACCTCAACCTTTCTAGTAATTGGAATAAAACTAACAGTTATATTTAAATATATAGTACTTTTTTGATGTGGTTTACAACTGTGTAATTCCGCAAAGTACCAATTGCGTAATCACACAGTTGATTACAGATAGTAGCTCTTTTTAGGGGGAAATTAACACAAATTCATTAGCATTCTTTATGTAATTTTTACCTGAATTTTGATTACCTATTTTAGAAATATAGCAAAATATTAAAAAAAAACAAAATTTTACTATTCCATTTTATTGTTAGATGTTTATAATGAAATGTAAATATTTTAAATTAAAAGTGGGCGATGGATGGATTTGTTGTATCAAAACAATATACTTAAGGAAATGAAAGAATTAGTCGTATCGGAAGATTTCCATGAGTCTTTCAGAACTAACATTTTAAATTATATTGATGAAAAAAAAGATTCACATATGATTTTTGGCCATCTCTGTATGATTCACTATCAAGAGTTTGCCCAAGATGATAACTTGGAAATTATAAAGATAGCTGCCGCTATTGAACTAATAATTTTAAGCTTTGATATAATAGATGATTTACAAGACAATGATTCAGAGTGTATCTGGTGTAATGAACCTGCTTTTGCTATGAATGCAACTTTAGCCATGATTTTTTTAGCTATAAAGCTGATAAGTGAAAGTTCCTTTACTCATAAACAAATAGCTATAGGTGTTTTAAACGATTTTGTCTTAAGAAGTATTAACGGACAACACTTAGATTTATTAAATAATTGTAGAGTTGAAGAAAGCTATATAGAAATGATTACTTTAAAATCTGGATCATTGACTGCCTTAAGTAGTCAATTAGGCACAGTTCTAGCGTTAGGTAAATATGAACCCTGTGTAGAAGAGTATTCAAGTTATATAGGTGTTATTCAACAAATAAAAAATGATATAGAGGATTTAAACATATGGAATAAGAAAAATGATTTGCTAAATAAAAAATTTTCCATACCTATTATTTTTTTATTTGAACAAAGCGAGGAGTATTCGAAAATTTTAACAGATTATTATTCAGGTACTACAGCATACTTAGATAATCAAATTTTTGAAGATGCTTTGATGAATAACGGAGCTATCCATTATACTGTTGCTTTAAAAAATATATTTAAATTTAAAGCACTAGATTTATTAAAGAAAATGCCATTTAGCAAAAAAAGTAGGCTATATTTAGAGAAATTAATGGAGTGAGGGTTGTAATTTGAGAAAATTAATTCAGTATTTATTAGAAAATCCTAGTTTAATTGTTTCCTTAAAAGAAAACAAATTGTCATTAGTAGGTGTTACAACACGAGAGCAACAGGCTATTTTGGAAGCATTTAATGAGCCTATCTATTTTAGAGGGCTTGGATGGCGCGGAGCAGTGGATGAAAATAAAATATAGTGCGTTTTTATTTACGATTATTAGCTATACATTAGCGATCGTATATATGTTATCTATCAGTTTCAGATTTCCATTGATCGGCATTGAAGTCGAAAGAGTACATAATGATTGGGTCATAAAGAATTTTACCTATCCTGAGTGGGCAAACCTTAATGATGTAGAAAAAGGGAATATTATTTTAGAGGTAGATAATAAAGAAATAGAAACAGGAAAAGACACAAAAGAATATTTGGTAAGAAGTGCAAATAGTATCTTGTTAGAAGATTCACAGGGTAATTTAAAGACTATACAAATTAAGTATTCAGAGTTGCCATATCAATTTTTGCATGCTTTCATTATTCCATTAGTTTATTTCTTTATCAATTTAACGTTGTGTATTTATTTATATACATATAAAAGAAAAACCTTTCAATCCTTGGGCATCTTTATTTTATTTATACTGACAGTTTCATTAACTTATAGCAGTGTGGGAGCTTCTACTCGGTTAGATAGTTTAGGCATATTTATAATAAGTAATGGTTTAATATTAAGCTTAATTTTATTAATTCATTTTTTATGCAATTATCTTAAATCTTTAAGTATTCATTTCACTTTTATAGTGAATAAAATGATCTTATATGGATTTACTTGTATTGTTGGTTTATTGACGCTATGTGAGATGGTTGATCCTTTGATAAGACCATTCAATACAATCCTAATTTTAGTTATATTTTGTATTCTAATACTTTATGCTATTTTTATAATGGGTATGTCTTACATAAGATATCGTAAGCAACAATTTTTGCTATTATTTTTATGTTTGATAGTACCATTCCTCCCGTTTATGCTACTCTACGTTCTACCGATTCTTTTATTTAAACAATTTATCATATCATCTTCGGTTAGCGCTTTGTTTTTATTAGTTATCCCTATTTCTTTACTATTGGTGCAATTTCCTGAGCGGTTGTTTGATTTAGATTATCAAATTTCCAAGATCCGTAATTATAGTTTGTTTTCATTAACGTTAGCTGCTTTAATATGTACAGGGATTTATCTTACTATTCATATTTATTTAATGGATTTACTGTATATCTTTTTATTTGTGTTTATATTATTGGTAGTTGCACTCTATATTAAAGAAAAGATAGATTATGCTAATCGGAAGCTACTATATTCCCCTAAAGGAGATTATATTCACGTTGTCCATAAAACTATCGAACGCATTATAAAAGTGACAACAGTTGAAGAATTATTAGAGCGCTTTACAGAGGAACTATCACAACAATTAGCTGTTAGTAATATTACTATTTATATCTACTCTACAGTTGATGGAACAGTTATTAAGAATGATTTACCGTCTGTTCCCGTCTTTAATTTTGATACTATTGAAAAATTAAGCTTAGGTGAGATAAAGAAAATAGGGGACCTTTATATAGGTTGTTTACATGAAACCTTAGATCAAAAATACATTCTTACGATTGGGGATAAAGATAAAGTTTATTTAAAAAGAGAAGAGTTATTATGCCTTGAACTGTTGATTATGTACATAAGTAACTTTATTGAAAATACGCAATTGGTTGAAGACTTAATCTACCAATTGAATACTTCTCAAAAACCAGGTAAGCCATATCCTCCATGGCTAAGGAAATTCGTTTGGATAAAGCTCGAAAACGAAAAATATCAGCTAGCTCAAGAGCTCCATGATACGATTCTTCAAGAACAAATCCATCTAATTAGAGAGATAGATAAATTTCAAGACAAGCAAGTACAAAAAGAAATACAACAACTCATTCAGCAGCATCGCGAAAATCTGGTTGAGCTTAATCACCAATTACGCTATTATTGTGGAAAATTGAAGCCACCACTACTAGAAAAGCAAGGTTTAAAGGCAGCATTAAATAAATTATTTGCAGAGACAGATCAGCGTGCGGATTTCGCTATCATTCTTGAAATTGAAGATGTAGAGTTAGCGAATGCTGATTATCCTTTACTCATTTATCGAACAGTACAAGAATTATTAAATAACGCAATAAAGCATTCACAAGCTACCTATGTGAAGATACAACTTATCTCTACACTATATGGCTTTGAGCTGGTGTATTTGGATAATGGTATAGGCTGCGATTTGTCCGAAAGTGAACGGAAAAATTCTATGGGACTCCAAGGAATAATAGAGCGTATTTATGCTTATAACGGTTTTATCCAAATTGAGTCTGCTCCTGACGAAGGGATGCGCGTCCATATAAAAATAGAGGAAGGAGTTACTTATGATTAAACTACTTATAGTAGACGACCATCCTATGATTTTGGATGGCAGTAAAAAGCTTTTTAACGCCGTATCAGACATTTCAATTGATACATTAAATGATATAGAGTCATTTGCAGATGTTATTGAGAAAAAAGTGTATGATGTTTTTTTAATTGATGTTAATCTCGGTGCTTGCAGTGGTCTAACATTTGCTGAATTAGTGAAGGAAAAATATCCATCCTCAATTGTAATTTTATATACGGGTGATGATATTAAAGATTACTATTCCTTAATTATTGAAAAGAAAATTAATAATGTGATTTCGAAAACAGCAACAAAAGATCGGATATTAAAAACCATTTACGCAGCCATGAACAATGATCTGTTACTTCCTGAAAACTTTATTGATTATGTTAATGATCGGTATTCAGGGAACTCTCTCAAAAAAATTTTGCGCTTCAATAACAGAGAAAAAAGAATACTCGAGCTCGTAATGGAAGGATATACGAATCAGGCTATTGCGCTTGAACTGGGTGTAAAGCAACGGACAATTGAAAATAATTTAACACAAATCTATGCACTGTTAAATGTGGGGACACGTGCTGAAGCGGTAATAAAAGCGAAGGAGATGGGGTTGATTTGAAAATTAGGGAGAGTAGTATAACGCTTATACTGCTCTTTTTAACCATAACCTTTCGAACTTAAATACGAAAAATCCTCATTAGAAGTCTTTGCCTATGGTAATCGTTTTACCTGTAGTTTTAAGTTTAAAGTATAGTTTTTCTTTAGTTGCATTTTATTTGAATAAAAACTTCTTTCTATTTAGGTAATAATAACCAGTGAAATCTACCTTCTTCTCTTCCTGAAAGAGTAAATAATGTCCCTGCTGCTCCAGAAAAGGAGTCACCCAAAGGCTTATAGTTTAAGGGAGGAATTCGTGGTGAATCAATTACGGTAGAAATCAAACACCAGAAATGCCCATAATCAAAACATATCTACTATAGAAGTTTTTTTGGGTATAAATCCTGCGAAAATATGATACTGAATTTCTAGTAGGATCTTTAAAATTTATATTTATTAGACTACTGAAGCTTTTTATATTTTTTATATAAAAATATACTCGAAGTTAGACTGGAGATAATTCCTAGAGAATGCATTATAATAAAAAATGGTTGTTGTTCAATAATAGCAATAATGGTTGCAAATATAAAAAAGACTAATAAGATTAGTAAGCCAGTTAATGATTGTTTAATTATATTCATATAATAAAAATCTCCTTACAATAAAAAGAGTAACACGGTTACACTAACCTTCTTTTTAATTATCTATCTATCGATTAAATTACGTAAATTAAGCCTCCAACAATCCCATCAACGCTTCCTGTGCCTTATCCAACTTCTATTCCAGCACCACCATCAAAGGCTAAAAGTTCAGTAAAATATTTGTCCCCCTAAAAAATATATATATTCCTTTAATATTAAACAATTGCGTGTTTACGCATTTTAATCATGAGTAATCATGCAATTTAAATCGTTTGTTCTTTTCCTTAATTATAGAAATATATAATCATTCAAAGTAAAAATCAAAAAGTTTTACTTTGAACAAGAAGAAATGTTTTTACAAATGAATAATTTGCAGGAAACTAGAGCGTCTTTAATTGCAGATAAAAAGGATTTACAAATACAATTTAATGCTGGAGTAATTACTAGTGCAGAAGTGGAAAGAATAGATAGAGATATTCAGCGAATTGATTCAGAAATTAAAATTTATAAATGCGAATACTATATGCTAAGTGAAAAGTATACACAGGCATTAAATGGATATTTTATGTAATTATTAACGTTATTGTAGGTTACTTTCAACTAGTATATAAAAATTTGATTAAACTCGTATAAAGGTAAATGATTTACCTTTATACGAGTTTTAACTTGGTGTAGCATTTTCTTTTTATTGGAATTACCTATCAGTCTCTTTCTCGGAAAATGCCTGAAGCATTTTTTTAATATCTTAATGCCGTAGCAGTCATAATATCTTGAATAGAAGTTTGGTTGTAACCTTGTTTATTAAATAAACTTAGTGAAGTTTGGATAATAAGATCACGTATTTGATCTTCTTTATTCATTGAATTTCGTCCATTTTGCACAATGATAGAAGCAATTAATGCTTAACTTTAAAGTATGCCTTACTTACAGTTTAAATATTATTTTTATAAATTTAATCCAAATCTTTTTAGTTCAATGAAAATCCCTTCCAAGCCTTTTCCCTTTTTTGTTAGCGTATATTCCACGCGAGGGGGAACCTCAGGGTATACCTTTCTTTCTAATATTCCTTGGTCCTCTAGCAACTTAAGTCGGAGGGAAAGTGTTTTCGGGCTAATTCCATCCATTGATTTCAATAGGTCACTAAAGCGCATCGTTCCTTCTATAAGCAGATCACGAATAATCAAAAATGTCCATTTAGTCCCAATCACATCCAGCGTTTTAGCAATGGGACAAGTCTCACCTGGAGTTCCTTTGGTCAACACGACTGGCTCAATCACATTCATCAGAAGCAGCCTCCTAAAATTTCTTTATCTAATTCACCCTATACTACCACAATAGTATCCTTTTAGAAACTTTATATAATAAATATCACTACTTCCATAAATGAAGTTACTGTATATATAATAGCGTTGTGGCTGGATTGAAGAGGTGATCTTAATGAGACTTCTGATACCCATTGAAAATTAATGCTTGATATACACATGCAAGAGAAATTAAATGTTTAATTTACCATTGGTAAATATAGGGGGTAAAAACATGTTAAAAGATAAAAAGATTGTCATTATTGGTGGGAGCTCAGGAATTGGCTTGGAATCTGCGAAACAACTAATAGCCGAAGGTGCTGAAGTAATCATTGCAAGCCGATCTGAAGATAAATTACGGAATGCAAAAGAGCAATTGGGGGCGAAGGCTATAGCTTACATACTAGATACAACACAAGAACAGCAAGTTGTGTCTTTCTTTGAAAAAGTTGGTCCGTTCGATCATCTCGTAGTAAGCGCAGCAGAAACATCCGGTGGCTCATTTCTCCAAACAAGTACAGCTCAAGCTCGACAGTTGTTTGAAAACAAATTTTGGGGGCAGTATTATGCAGCTAAATACGGCGCGTTAAACATTTTACCAAACGGTTCCATTACTTTGTTTTCTGGGGTTGTAGCCTATAAGTCTATGATTGGTTCAGCAAATCTAGGTGCAGTCAATGCAGCTGTTTCAAATCTGGGTCAAACTTTGGCATTAGAACTTGCTCCGATTCGAGTGAATATTATTTCACCAGGTATCATTGATACACCTTCTCGTAATAAAATGCCAGAAGAAGTACGTAATAATTTCTATGCTTCTGTTGAAAACAAACTTCCAGTGAAACGTATAGGGAGGGCTGAAGATGTTGCACAAAGCGTATTATACTTACTAAAAAATAGTTTCGTGACCGGAACCATTCTTCATGTAGAAGGAGGACACATTTTAGCTTAAGTCCGTAACTAAATGAAAAAATGCATACGGGTTTAAGAAATGTTCAGATACTGATACTATTAAAAGGGAAAAGCTTCAATTTCATAAACAAAAGTCTGTGAGATTAAACAAATATAGCCTAGTAACCTTAGGCTTCATTTAAAAGGCAAATTTAATGATGTAGAATAAGAATTGCTTATGACCAAAGAGGTGATAAACAGGTTTTTTCTATTTTGAACAATATCTTGGAATATAGTATGTAATTTTTGGTATAATTACATATAAATATATTAAGGAGTGTACTATATGAAAAAACTACTTATCATAACAAGTTATTTAGGCTTTTTTATATTAGGAGGTTTAACCTTCACCTACCTTTCAACAACAGACGCAGCAAGCAGTTTGAAAAAAATAAATGTTTATCAAGATACGATTCATTACTATGTAGATAAGGTGGAAAAAAAGCCACAAGAGGGTCAATCTGGCTTTATTTATGAAGGAACTACCTATGTTCCGATGCGATTTATTGCTGAATCATTAGGAAAAAATGTGACATGGGATGGCAAATCAAAATCCGTTTATATTGGTGATGTTCCTAAATTCATCTCTTTAAAAGATGTAAAACCTATTGGGAGTGATGAAGATCACTTCTTCCATAACCCGAGCTCTATTGTTATTAGTACTGGAGAAAAGTTTGAACAATCCTATCAACTAGGAGGTTTCCACGGTGGAGGGGCTGTACAAGATCATACAGTTGAATACTTAGTTAATGGAAAGTATAAGACATTTGAAACATCTCTAACGCCTGTTAAAAAGCTAGCAGCGGGCTCATTCGGCATAGGCTATATGAAAATTTACGCGGATAATAAATTGATCTATGATAGTGGATCAATAAAAGAAAAGGTAAAGGTTAATGTTAATTTAGACGGTGCTTCAAAAGTGAAGTTTGAAATGGAAGGCAGTGGCCTTGGTATATTAGACCCTAAATTTACGCAATAAGCTTTAATTTAAAGGCGATGACAAGAATGTGTGTCATCGTCTTATTTAATGGGGTGAATATTGTTTAACATTGATCTTGAATAACTATAGCGACATAATTAAGAGTCCATACATTTTTGTAAATATTTTCACATTTACATATAAAATAGTTGGTATATTTATGGTATAATTTCAAACGTTGTAGTTAAGGAAGAAGAAAAGGGAGAGAAAATCTTATGATAAAAAAGATCATGAAACGTACAAGCGCTATTTTGCTTGGTGCTTCATTGATGCTAACAACGGTTGTACCTGTGATTCATGCGGAGGAGCAGTCACTGCCTCTAACACCGTCAATTAGTGAGTGGGCAATATCAACATTAAATGAGGGTGAAAAATACGGAATCTACCCAATGGAATGGTATTTTGATGGTTTCCTTCAAGAAATTCCGGTAGATAAAGTAAATGAACTACTAGCTTTAACAGAAAAGAAAATTGCATCTCTAGGCTTAGAAGAAAACAAACAATATAAACCAGTGAGTGTGAAGAACGATAACACACGTGGGGATATTGTAAAACGTTTATATAATATTGTAGCGCGCTATGATTTATCTGTGGGTAAAGATCCTATTCAATTTATGAAAGAGCATAATATTTTACAAGGCTCTTCAAACGGATTGCAACTGGAGAACAAGGCAACGACACAACAAGCTGTTATATTAGCTGTGCGTTTCATTCAGAGTACATATGCGCTTGCAGAGCAAGGTTCGAACGGAGTAGCTTGGGTTGTCGAGGATGAGGATACACTTGTATATTTACTAGGTTCTATTCATCTAGGAACACCAGACTTATATCCATTTAATAAAAAGCTAGTAAAGGCATTCAATGAATCGGATGCGCTATTAGTAGAGGCGAATATCTTGGATACGAAAGCACTCGAATACTATGCAGAAAAAGCAATGTATACAGATGGTAAAACACTAAAAGATACGGTTGCACCAGAAACATACGCGAAGCTTGAACAAGTCGCTAAGCTTTACAATCTTCCAATGGAGGAACTGACAGTGCAAAAGCCATGGATGCTTTCTAACGCATTATCAATGCTGGCAATGGACGATTCCTTTGGAATGACACCACAAGAAATGGCAATGCATGGGATTGATATATACTTTTTATTGAACGCACAGTTACAGCAAAAGCCAGTGATTGAATTAGAAGGTACAAGAGCACAGGTTGATATGTTTGAAGCATTATCCCCAGAGGCACAGGAGGAATCACTAGTTGCTGTGTTGGATAATATCATAAATCCATCTGAAGAAAATCAATCCGAAATGCTTCAAGAATGGTTTACAAGCTGGCAGCAAGGGAATGTTGAAGAATTCGCAAAAAGCTTCCAAGCAATGGAGGGTACATCATCTGAGTTCAATGAAATGCTTTTCGGTTTACGTGATGAGCAAATGGCCAAGAAGATCATGAATGTACTGGAAGAGAAAAAAGGGACGTACTTCGTTGTTGTGGGATCAGGACATTTCCTAGTAGATAAAAATATTCGTTATCATTTGGAGAAAAACGGATACAAGGTAAAGCCGTTTTATCAATAAAATTTGAAAAGGCTACCCAAAGCTATGAATTTAGCTAGGGTTGCCTTTTTTTTAGTTGCACCCATAATATCCTAACCCAATGATATAATCTAAAGCTAAAAAACAGAGGGTTTTAGATATCCTATCATAAACACTATTGCTACCTGTTTTTATTGTGAGGTTAATTGAATTACATAACAAGAAAGTTCTAAAAAAGATGAACCATTTCTAATAGTCATTTGTTTATAAAGTAGAACAGTCAGAAAGGAGTGACTCAGATTGACAGAACGAGAATTATTTGATTCATACAATAAGGATGTATACCGTACCTGTTACTACATGCTAAGAAATGCACAAGATGCAGAGGATCTCTGCCATGATGTATTTGTCACCGTGTTCCGTCAGGATTGGAAAAGCATTGAGCATACACGTGCTTGGATTATGCGCATTGCGATGAACCAATGCTTAAACTTGTTAAAAAGAAAGCAGGCTCAATTGAAAAAACAAGGTCAGGTTCAACTTCTTCATGAGCAGAATACGGCATTGGTCAAGTCCGTAGACACTATTGTCATGGAGAAGGTAGCTGGGGAGGAATGGGAGGAATTGCTCAAGCAGCTGCCAGAAAAGCTCATGGCCGTTGTCACCCTTCGTTTTATCGGTGAGTTGTCGTTAGTAGAAATCGCAGAAGCGTTAAAAATTCCTGTAGGTACAGTGAAGTCGAGGCTGCATAAAGCATTAAAAATAATGCGCAAAAAACTGGAACAAAACCAAAATCTATGGTTGAAGGGAGAGAATCAATTTGGAACGCACTGAACAGAAGCTGAAAAAATTGATGAAGGCAGATCATAATATGGTCTACCCTGACTTTGAACAAATGTGGAGCTCTATTGAACAAGATGAGTTAAAGATGGCTGAAGGTGAAACGATTGAACAACGCCCCCGCAGAAGAAAGAAATTCGCTTTGGTGGCTGGACTAGCTGTCGCGCTCATGGCCACGCCAGTTTATGCAGCTCTGAATTATGATTGGTCAAACATTCTTTCATATAGAGCTGGTATTCAATCGGCATTAGCACAAGGCTTAGGTCAGACGATTGAGCAATCCATTACGAAGGACGGATTTACGTTAACGGTACACACGGCGTTTATAGATGATAATAGAACTTCTTTACTGTATAGCCTGAAACCTAACACCTCTTGGGATGGAAATGATGTAAGATTTGATCAGATTGGATTAAAAGATTCAGAGGGGAACTTTATTGAGGGAGTGTATTTACAGGATTGGAACGAAGAACTTGGTATGTTCCAAGGTATATTTGAGACAGAATGGGTGGCAAAAGACCAGACGACTAATATTGATTTTACGATAGAAGGAATTCAAATCATCGATGTTGGAAAGCAGTCTATCAACTATGATCCTAACAACTTTAATACTCAAGTCTTACCTATTCACAAGGATGGCATTGATAGTGTAACCTTACATTCCTTTGAACATTCAAAAGGGAAAGTACTACTTCAATCAACGGTTACATTTACAGATCCTGATATGCAGGATAAAGGGATTTTTATAGAGGCTATGAATGTAAAAGATAATTCCATCCAAAAATCTGAAACTTTTAGTTTCCACCCTCCAGGGGAAGTTACAGAGAGATACTTGAGTCAGCAAATATTTAAATCGGATGTGTTACAGGCTGAAGGCGCAAAATTCCAGCTTACTTATGATTACATCACAGAGACCAAAGAGAGTACCTGGAATATTAATATGGACCTATCAAAAAAACACTTGGAAAATGGGTCATTTAAACAAGTACTAAATATTCCATTGGACAATGAAATTGCTGTTGGGGCTAAAATCCATGAAATAAAAGTGACCCCGACTCAAGTACGATTGATTTTTACATCCAAAGATAAAGAGACATACATCCGTGTGCCTTACAATGACTATTACCTTGATGTAGGTGGAACACTATTAAAAGGAAGATTAAATTTAGAAGCAAACAGAACGGAACTTCATTTTGAAATGGTAGGTCTGAATGCTACTGCCTTAGCCAATCAACCTGTAACGCTTGTTGCGAAGGAACGAGTTAATGAGTTCGAAGGGGATAGTCAACCAGTTCGACTGACTAATATATCGGACAAACCTCAAACTAAAACGTCTAGTATTGGTGGATATCCTATCACATGGACATATTATAAGAAAGACAATTACTTCTATGTGGAGTCTTCTAGTACAAATCCATCGTTCGGTGGAGTTGGGCAAACATATTACTTGGATAATAATGAAAGAGTCGGTGGAATACCGCGCATACGCTTGGATCATAATAAAATAATAGACGAGTATGATAATTTCAATAAAAAAGACATTGATATTTATATTTGGAAGTACGCAACTCTCCAACCTGATGAAGAACTCCGTATACCTCTAAGAATAGGAGAATAAGGATGAAAATCACCCCATCTATTTGGACAATCAAAACTCAAATAGATGGGGTTTTTTACTCATTATGTCCATAATTGCTTTACTTACAATAATATTTAATATATAGTTAAGTTAACTTAACTAAATTATTAAATAGGAGAATCATTGTATGCCCTCTATCGAAAAACAAAAGTCCATTGCCTATAAATTGGGTATTGGGATTATTATTTTTTCACTTTCGTTGTGGTTAATTCCAATTATTACACCATTCACACCTATTCCTACGAAAGTAAAAGCAGGTATTATTCCAGGCAGCATCATTGTAGCTGAAATCTTATTTTGGTTGGGCGCTTTACTTGTCGGGAAAGAAGTAGCTAACAAATTTAAAGGCTATCTTAATCCTAAAAAATGGCGTGAAAAAGGTGATACTCAAAAAAATGAAGACTAATCATGTAGCAGAGCAAATTAATCAAACGATTGAAGATATTTGGATTGTTCTTGAGAAAATGGAAAGAGACTATACTAAGTTCAATTTAAATAATCAGCAAGCGGTCCTTTTGGCATTAGTGATTCGTCATCCTTCCATTTCACCATCAGAAATAGCCGAGAAAATGACGATTACCAAAAGTGCCGTGAGCCAGCAGATAGCAAAGCTTGAAAAGGATGGCTATATTATAAAAAAGCAGCATGCCAAGGATAAACGTGGCTTTTCAATTGAATTAGGTGAAAAAGGGTTGCTGTATAAACAGGAAAGTGAAGCTTTTAATCAAGTAATCACTGAGAAATATCAAGCGCAGCTATCGGATGAGGATTTGGCGAATGTGCTAGAGGCACTAGAAATGTTAAAAAAAGCGCTACTGTGAAATTATGTAAATAATTAGATGTTTAACTTATTTAAATGCCTATAGTATCCCTAAACATAAAAGGGGGAATACATATGACAATCTACTTTGTCCAATCGTACACAACCAAACATCATCATAGTCAGTAGTCTTGCTATCTTTATTATTTAATTAATATTGAATAGGAAGACTTTTTCTCATGTAATCGTATAAATAAAGCTGATGGAGAGCTTTATCGAATACGGTTTTTTTATTTGTCAAAAAATGAGGAGGCAAAAGTGATGAAAAAAATGGATTACCAAAATGTACGTGGTACACAAGATTATTTACCTGAGCATGAGGTTACTAGGCGCACTTTAAAAGACACGCTTATGGCTGTAAGCAGATTGAGACACCTATACTTGATTTTCAATTTAAACGTAAAAGCATGTAGTCATTCATTTGGCTATATGCTTTTATTTTTATTTCACAAAAAGGAAAATTTTACTTGCATATTTGTATCGATGTGTATATATTGTATATAAAGTATATATACAATATTTCAAGAAGAGGGATTTGCATGCAAATTATTATTTCGAACAGTTCTAAAGAGCCTATTTATGAGCAGATCTATGCACAGATTAAAAAGCTTATTCTAACAGGGCAATTACAAGAAGGTCAGCCATTACCTTCTATGCGCCAACTTGCAAAAGATTTAGAGATTAGTGTCATTACGACGAAGCGGGCATATGAGGAGCTTGAAAAAAATGGCTATATTTACTCTATTGTTGGGAAAGGCTCATTCATCTCTGAACAAAATTCAGAAATGATGGAGGAAAGAAAAATGAAGGCCATTGAGGAAAAACTGTTGGTGGCGATTCAAAATGCGAAGGAAATGGATATTAGTTTGGCGGAGTTAAAGGCTATGCTTACTTTATTGTATACGGAGGATGAATAAATGGAAAATGTTATTGAATTACAGCATATACAAAAGTCCTTTAATGGTTTTCAAATAAAGGATTTTTCAATCCACGTTAAAAAAGGGTTTGTTACAGGGTTTATTGGAGGAAATGGTGCAGGAAAATCAACGACCATTAAAATGATTATGAATTTATTGCAGCAGGATAGTGGGACTATTTCTATTTTTGGTAAAAATTATGATAAACACGAAAAGGAAATAAAGGAACGTATCGGTTTTGTTTATGATGAGAATATATTTTATGAAAATATCACACTCAAGGATATGAAAAGGATTATTAAACCTGCCTATAAAAGATGGGATGATGAGGCATTTCAGCATTATGTGGAACAGTTTGAGTTGCCCTTGAACAAAAATATGAAGACCTTTTCGAAAGGGATGAAAATGAAAGCATCATTAGCCATCGCGTTAGCACATCACGCTGAGTTAATCATAATGGATGAACCAACATCTGGCCTTGACCCTATTTTTCGCAGAGAATTACTCAATATTTTACATGAGTTAATGCAAGATGAGGACAAAACTATATTTTTCTCCACACATATTACTACAGATTTAGATCGTATCGCAGATTATATAACGTTTATTCATAATGGCGAGCATATTTTTACAAAGGAGTTTTACAAAATTCAAGAGGAATACGCTATTGTTAAAGGAACCTTGGATTTATTAGATCGTGAAACGGAGCAGGAATTCGTCTCCCTTCGTAAAACAAACAGGGGTTTTGAAGCATTAACAACCAATAAACATCGGGTAGCTACTATATTTGGCGATACAGTTGTGATTGAAAAGCCTACGCTTGAAGACATTATGTATTATACAAAGAAAGGATGGTAAGGATATGTTGAATCTTATTCTAAAAGATATATTAATTCAAAAAAACATTCTAATCATTTACATAGCAACGATTATTCTTTATTTAATGGTCAATGTTCCATCAGTATATATAGTATTTATATATAGTATCGTATTTGTTTTAAGTGCTTTTTCGAATGATGAAAAAGATAATGCTAATATTTTACTCAATTCATTACCTTATACAAGGAGAGAAATTGTTAGTTCAAAATATATTGGAGCTTTAATTTTTACAGGGCTTTTTATGTGTTATACGTATTTGTTCGACTTTCTTTTAAATGGGAAACAGGTAGCTGTATTGTGGAAAGAAATATTGCTGATTATGGGCCTCGTTATGATTGTCATTTCTTTTATCCTGCCGATTTCCTATAAATTTAAAACAAAGTATTTAACTATTGCTATTATGGGGTTATTGGGTGTTTATATGGTGATCATCAATTATTTTGTCCCTAACTTAAATAAACAAATAACAACTGTTGTGCAAAATTTCATGACTGTACAGGAAATACAACTATACCTTATTGTCTCATTACTAATCGTTCTAATATATATAGGCTCATGGATGCTCTCGGTAAGGATATATAAGCGCAAGGCATTTTAAAAGAAAACGGCCGGTCCCATATAAGGTGGGACTCGAGCCGTTTTTGTCATTTGAAAGCTAACTTCCATACTAGCATGTTGATGAAAAAAAGCACTATGAAATAAATAGTCGGTCCGAATGCCGCTTGACTAACAATTAAATAGTGGAGACCTGCCAGCATAGCTAAAGGGATAAACAATAAAACAGTTTTCCAGCCTTGAGCATCTCCAACCTCATCATATGGTTTGGTAAAAGGTATTTTATTGCTCATCATCAAGAAACAAAATAGTGTATATAACCAGCTTGTCACTAAAACTACTAGTAGATCTGGGATAATTCGAATACCGTAAATATAGCTAAAGACCAAACTTAGTACTAAAAATAGTGGGACATACAATTTGATTAAAAAAGCCTTTAAACTGCCTTTTTGTAAATTCGTATAATCTTTTAATGGAAGTATCTTATAAATCCACGCAGCTTTATATTTAGCCGAATGACCAAGTAAAAGTACTGCAGCTGGAATAATCATCATACTAAAATAAATATTTAAGTAGCTCATACTAGTAGCGTAATCAATCTTTTCGGATCTGCTAAAGGTAAATATAAAAATAAATGGGATAATAAATGAAAAACCTAATGAAGGGTAAACTTTGAGCTTAAACTCTCGTTCTTGTTTCATCATAAGAGAGGCGAAACGAAAGAATGCTCTTTCTTCATGTGTTCTACATAGCATTGCTAATAAATACGTCTTCAGTCGATTGTGCTTCTCTTTTTTTGATTTACTTGTACTTAATAATTTTTGAAGGTTACGTTCAAAGGTTGGAATGAGTTTAATATATAAGCCAATCGAAAGTATCGGTATGATTACGGCAAAGATGCTGTATAGTATTGTTAATAAAGAAGTATCACCATTTAGTAATAAGTCAAAGGGCGCTGCGAACCACATGGGTATTAGGAAGAGACTCCACCAATGAAATGACACTGTCATATCCAAATCAACGAATTCAAAGGATCGAATGAGAACCTGATAGCCGATCATGAGCATTAACGACAAGGCAATTTGTACATAGTTAATCATATCCTTCAGCTTTTCACCATCAAAGAAGCGTAAAATGGCAATATATAAAATGGCAGTGATCGCTACAATAAACAAATTAATTAATATAATCTCTAGAACGGTTAAAAGGAAAAATACAATTCCTTGCGTAAAAAGGCTGACAAGTAAAGGGATACCTGTTAAGGCAATCGTTAAATAGAATAAGTAAATGAAAATATGCATAAATTTTGCAGCGTTAATGGTTCTAGCAGAAATCGGCTTAGTTGATAGTATACTTTTATCTCGTACATCTAATAGTACTGAGGAAAAGTCAGAAATCAATGAAGTCATAATTAAAAAAATGATCATGGCAAACGCAATGCTCATTTGAAATAGAAAATTTTGACCAAACCCCATGAGTGGAATAAGAATAAGGCCGAATAAAACATAAATCCATAGCGATTTAATATAGCCATATTTTTGATTGTCCTTCTTTTTGTTCTGGTTAAATAGTGTGGGTACTTTACGTTCATCCATCGTTAATTTGATATGAAGAATTTTTCTCATTAGGTCATAATCAATGCCCATTTTTACAAAGAGCCAGCGGAATAAATCAAGCAATTGGAGTGTTTTAAAATCGGTCATGATTGTACTCCTCGAACGATGGATACAAATTTCTCACCAATCTCCTGATGCTCATGAAATCCTGTTAATTGATTAAAGATCCTTTCTAGCGTTCCCTCAGTGTTACCGGCTTGTAATTGCGCAAATGTACCGTCCGCTGCTATGTTGCCATCATATAGCAGGATGATGCGACTACTGATCTTTTCCACGACATCCATAATATGAGATGAGTAAAATATTGTTTTTCCATTGGCTGCAAGCTGTGTTAAAATCTCTTTAAAAATCATTACACTGTTTGCATCTAAACCATTGATCGGTTCATCTAAAAATAGTAAGTCTGGATTATGTATAAGACTAGCAATGATTAATAGTTTTTGTCGCATGCCCTTCGAATACGAGGAAATTCTAGAATGGTATGCCTCACCCACTCCAAACAATTCCATGAGCGATTTCGATTTGTTAGCTGCTTCCTCTAGCTCTAGCCCATATAACTGACCGATAAAGGTTAAATATTCATAGCCTGTCAAATTGTCATACACATCCGCAATTTCTGGAACGTAACCAATTCTCCGCTTATAGTCTATTTGATCTTGCCCAATACTTTTGCCAAAGAGCTTAATTTCACCGCCATAATCACCTTCAAGTCCCAAAATAATTTTAACAGTCGTGCTTTTGCCAGCACCATTAGGACCAATATATCCGATAATTTCTCCTCTAGTTGCATGAAGGTTTACACCTTTTAATATTTCCTTATTTCCATAACTTTTCGTTAAATTTGTAATCGTTAAAATGTCTTCCAATTTCGTGCACCTCCATATTATAGAAAAAATATCCATTAATACACTATAACATATAAAAAGAAAATATATTCCTATTGGGAATGGTCCATTGTTGACCTAATGGACCATGAAGGAAGGTTAATGTCTTTTCGTCTAGGCGAATCATTTTTAAATCAATCACTATGTCCCTTATCATGTTAACAGTGTAAAAGATCGTTATCACGTTTGATACGGTTGACATTTTTGAAATAAGATAGAAAGAAGAACAACCACTATAATAGGAAATTACATGATGAGTGGACCTTTTGAGTTCGCTCTCGTTGTGCAAGAATGAAGCAAGGGGGTCAGGGATTGTTTAATGATTTTAAGATGGTGGATGATCGTCCTGTTTATGTGCAATTGAAGGATTATGTTCAAGACATGATTGTCAAAGGGCATCTGTTAGAACATCAAAAGCTTCCATCTACCCGTGAACTTAGTAAGCTATTAGCAGTTAGCAGAAATACAGTGTTAAATGCATATGCCGAGCTAGAGCAGGATGGCATCATTTATGCAGTGAAGGGAAAAGGCAACTTTGTAGGTAAGGTTACTACTTTGAAAACGTCCACTATCGAACTTGATTGGAAGAATAGGCTTAATACTGCAACTTTATTAGCTGATGAAATCGATTTAGTACGACAAGATATAAAGTGGCAAAAAGGAATGATCTCCTTTACCAGCATTGCTCCAGAAGAAAAGCTTTTTGATGTGGAAAATTTTAAAAGGGCTTTTCTTACACGGATGTCTCTTGAAGGCGATATTGTGCTGAATTATGGCTATGCAAAAGGGTATAAGCCTTTAATCGATTATCTCCTTCATTATATGGAAATGAAGGGCGTAGATATTTCTAATAAAGATATTTTAATTACTAACGGCTTTACGGAGGGATTAGATATTTTATTATCCTCAATAGCCAAAAAATCTGGGCGTGTACTATGTGAAAATCCTACACACCACGCAGCATTGAAGCTTTTTCGTTTACATGGGCTAGATATACATGGCATTGATATGAGAGATGATGGGATTGACATGGGGCAGGTGGAAAAAACGTTAGCCAAAATGGATTATGATTTTGCCTATCTTATTCCGTCCTATCATAATCCAACAGGCATTGTCACTTCTTCTGAGAAGAGGAATGCTATCTTTCAGCTATTTTCCAACTTTGAAATACCTATTGTAGAAGATGGCTTTAATGAGGAATTAAGGTATTCAAGCTCTCATTTGGCGCCACTCATCGCTTTTAGTGGGTCAGGTAATAACATTGTCTACATTGGCAGCTTTTCTAAAATTCTTTTCCCAGGTTTACGTGTTGGCTGGATTTTAGCAGATAAGGCGTTAATTGCTAGCCTAGAAAGCATGAAAAGAGCGCGAACAATTCATACATCGACATTGGATCAGGCAGTGTTATATCAATATTTACAGGATGGTTATTTTGAAAAATATTTAAAGAAAGCAAGATCCGTTTACAAGAAAAAATATGAGCTTGCTCGTCAAGCCTCTATGCAATATATCCCTTTTTGCAAAATCAGAGGGGATGGAGGACTTCATCTCTTTATTGAACTAGAAGAGGGCATTGATGCTCGCGAATTATTAGAAAAATGTTATGACAAAGGCGTGGTGTTTTATCCAGGAGATGTATTTTACACAAATGGACTTGGTAGAAACACATTTCGCCTAGGGTTTTCACGGTTATCAGAAGAAGATATTGTTCGGGGTATTCAAATTATCGGTGATACATTAAGAAATGATAGAAGGGGTTGAAAAAATGCGAGTTGGCGTAATCATGGGTGGCACCTCCTCTGAAAAGCAGGTCTCGATGATGACAGGGAAGGAAATGGTTGCTCATTTAAATAAACAAAAATACGATGTTGTTGAAATCTTATTGGAAGACCATCAAGAGGTAATAGAAAAAGTGCAAGGTATCGATGTAGCTTTATTAGCATTACACGGTAAGTTTGGGGAGGATGGCACGATTCAAGGTGTGTTAGAAACATTGGGTATCCCTTATACAGGAAGCGGTCTTCTAGCAAGTAGTTTGTGCATGGATAAAAATATGGCCAAAAAAATACTGCGCTATGAAGGGATCGCAACACCAGATTGGATGCATCTCATAAGGGGAGAGGTGCTACCATTACAGGACATAGAGCTGATAGGTTATCCGCTTGTTGTTAAACCAAATGCTGGTGGCTCTAGTGTAGGTGTTCAAATTGTCCATGATCGAAATGCCTTATTGGCAGCTGTTTCAGAGGTATTTAAGTGGGATAACGAAATCATTATTGAGCAGTACATGATTGGTGACGAAATTACATGCCCAATCCTCAATGATAAGCTATTACCAGTCCTCTCAATCAAACATACGGCAGTATTTTTTGATTACCAGGCGAAATATGATGATGCTTCAACAATAGAGGAGCCTGTGGAACTCCCACTTGCTATTCATGACCGTGTGGCAAAGGCTGCGATGACCAGCTATAAGTCTTTAAAATGTAGTGTGTATGCTAGAGTAGATATGTTAATTAAAGAGGGCGTTCCCTATGTGTTGGAGGTTAATACATTACCTGGCATGACCCAAAATAGCCTGCTACCCAAAAGCGCCCTTGCCGCTGGAATAAGCTATTCTGCCCTATTAGATAGCATAATTGATAGCTCCTTACAAATTGATAATAGATAAATAGAAAAAACACCTTTTTGTTGTCACATCCAAAAGGTGTTTTGACTATCTTATGATTTTGCTAATTCAATAAAGCCTTCTCCAAAAACATCCCTTACATCATGAATGGCAATAAAGGCATCCTTGTCGACTTCTTTAACTATTTTTTTGAGCTTTACAACTTCTTGCTTACTAATGACGATATATAAAATTTCTTTTTGTTCCTTTGTATAATAGCCATGACCAGAAAGTACCGTAACGCCACGGTTCATGTAAGCAGTTACCTGTCCAGCAATGTCTTCAGGTTTTTTAGAGATGATTGTAATTGCTTTTTTAGGATTAACTCCTTCGATAACGAACTCCATCACCTTTGTACCAACATAAAGCATGATTATCGTTAACATTAATGCCTCTGCACCGATGATAAAATAAGATGAAAAAGCAACGATTAAATCAAAGAATAAAAGTCCATAGCTAATACTCCAACCAAGGTATTTGTTGGTGATTCTAGCTAAAATCGTAGAACCAGCAGTTGTACCTCCAACTCGAATAATTAAACCAATACCGACCCCAGCAAATACTCCACCAAAAATCGTATTAACGATAATTTCATTTGAGGAAATCGACCAAGATTCCGTTAAATGTAAGAATAAAGAATGGAATGAGACGGCAATAATCGTATAAATTGTTGTTTGTCTATTTAGAAATTTATAGCCAACTATTAGTAAAGCTGCATTCATAATAAAGCTGACAATACTCGGAGACCATCCGAAAAGATAATAGGCTATAATCGTTAAACCCGTTACGCCACCTTCACCCAAATCATTCGGAATAACAAATAAGTTAACTGCCAGGGCAAAGAGCAGTGATCCAAGCATAATCATTAAAATATCCATTACGTATTTTTTCATTCACATAACACCACCATATCAAATTAGATTTTTTCTTAAATCCATACTATATCAGGTTTTCACCAAATGATATACTTTTTTTGTAATGTTCATTTAGGATATATCGTCCTTTTTTTACACGTCTTTAGTCTGGAAGACCTTGACTAATTAGAAAAAATATTTATAATAGTCATAACACTTTTTGGGAGGGTTATTAAAAAATGACATATTCGATGAGGCGACGTTGCCCTGATTTAAGCCAATAACTGAATAGGGTCAAAACGGTTTGTGAAGCCAGAGTATACGAGATAGTCTGTCCTTTTTTAATCATCTTCTATCATACAAGAAATAGAATAGCTCACGCCTTTATGTAGAGACATAATCTCTAAATATATTCTAGTTACTTGGATTACAGGCAAATTGTCTGTGATTGGTTGCTTTATCCAATAAGGAGGAATAGATCATGCATATGCTATTATTCTTTTGATACGAGCTTGAACTAAAAGCTCGTATCGGTACCATAGCTATCGATACGAAATGATTCAATTTCGGGAGGTAGTCGTATGGAAAAAGTTTGCTTTGAATTAGATCGCCTAATTGTAAGTTATTTAGATAAAGAGATTTTAAACATTGAAAAATTGGCCATTCACCAATTTGATCGTATCGGTATCGTTGGGAAAAATGGCGCTGGGAAAAGTACATTAATGAAGATACTGGCTAGCAAGATTCAGCCCACAAGTGGGATAGTAAAAAGTCATGTACATTTCGGTTATTTTGAACAAATGGAAGCACCAATGCTCGTAGAGGCGGAGGGACAGTTATTAGGGAAATTAGCTATTCCATCAAATTCTGAGGGACTAAGTGGTGGAGAGCAAACGAGATTAAAGTTAGCTCAATTATTCTCCTATTATAAGGAGGCACTGCTCATTGATGAGCCAACGACACATTTAGATCAAGAGGGTATTTCATTTCTAGTGGATGAATTGCGTTATTACTATGGTGCGCTCGTACTAATTAGCCATGATCGAGCGGTTCTGGATGAATTGGTCACAACAATTTGGGAGATTGATGGGGGCACAGTAAACATTTATTCGGGCAATTATAGTAATTATGCTTGGCAAAAGCAGCTGGAGCGAGATCAACAACGTCAGGCGCATGACTTGTACTTGAAAGAAAGAAGTCGTCTTGAAAAATCTGCTGAAGATAAAATGAAAAAGGCTGAAAAAATTACCCAAGCAGGTAACATGTCAAAAAGAGAAGCTCATGCAAAACCGAACCTTACGTTTATGACAAAGTCCAAAGGTACAAGTCAAAAAAACGTACAACGGGCAGCCAAGGCAATAGAACAGCGAATAGAGAAGCTTCAGAAAGTAGATGCGGTGCAGGTAGACAGAAAAATAGTTTTTCGACAATCGAAAGCTTTAGAACTGCACAATAAATTTCCGATTATGGCAGATCAATTCACGTTACACGTTCCGGGAAAAGCACTATTGGAAGAAGTAAACTTCCAAATACCATTGGGTAAAAAAATTGTGCTTACAGGTAGTAATGGTTGCGGAAAGAGTACATTATTACGATATATTGCAACTAATGGGGAGGGATTGACCATTTCTCCTAAGGCTAAAGTCGGCTATTTTAATCAAATGAGCTATCAATTTAAAAGTGAGGAAACAGTTCTCCAATTTTTAAAAAATCGCGCTGATTACGATGAAGGCTTTTTAAGAAATATTTTAAGTTCCATGCAATTTGTAGGAACTGATATACAAAAGAGTGTGAACTCATTAAGCGGTGGGGAAGCAATACGCCTCCAGCTATGTTATCTGTTTTTGGGAAACTATAATATACTGTTATTGGATGAGCCAACCAACTTCTTAGATATTCAAGCATTAGAAGCGCTAGAGCAATTTATAACGGCTTATGAGGGGACCGTAATCTTCGTGACCCATGATAAAAATTTTATCGAAAATGTAGCAGACATACACCTCACAATAAAAAATAATAAGATATTTTAAATGTAAAGGTGCGATTCTTTCAGCAGAAGAATCGTACTTTTTTTATTGAATTTATGTTCATAAGAAGAGTATATAAAAGCGTAAATATACTATAAAAAGGAATGATGATCGATATTCAAAACAGATATGTCAGCGAAATTTTGAACATTATAGGAATGTATAAGAAAATCATCAATTATTATATAATCTAACCTTCCTCTAACCTAGCAATCGATATACTTGGTCTGTAACTATTGTTACAAATCATTTTCTTGGAGGGATATTTATGAAATTAAGAGCATTAGGGGTAGGAACACTAGCATTAGGGTTATTAACAAGTGGTTTTTCATTTTCTGCATTAGCTTCTTCAAATGATGAGAATGAAAAAGGGGCACAATCAATCAAGGCTGATATGAAGATACTTAAGCCTGGAGAGAAAAAGGAGGTTCATAAAGGCTTGTTAATGAAAAAAACAAAAGTAGATGAAAAAGAATCAGTAAAAGTGAGCGTAAAAACATTTGAACCTGGTAAAATGCCAGCTATTCCTGAGGGTGCTGTGATGATGACAACTACAATAGTTGATGGCGGGGAAAAGGATAAGTAATGAAAAGAAGCTTGTTTTGATTTTTCAAAACAAGCTTCTTACTATGTAAAGGTAAAAGAGACAAGTGTTAGTTAATTTAAATTATTTTAAAAGCTAATTCAAGTAGGCTATTCTAGGACAAAGGAGTAGAACGTGTTTGTTAGAAAATTTATGAAACTAACGGTTCGTTAAAAAAGTCTGATTTTTAAAGGTGGATAGAACGAATGAAACTTTTATTGGTCGAAGATGAGGCTGTCTTATCCAGGATCATCTCTAAAGGGTTAAAGAAATCTGGCTATGCCGTTGATACAGCTTTTGATGGTAAGGAAGCATTAGAATTATTCGAAATCAATGAATATGACCTTATTATATTGGATTTAAACCTACCCAAAATGGATGGCATAGAGGTGTTAGAGCAGATTCGAGTTCAGAACGAGGATGTGAAAATACTTATCCTTTCAGCACGTTCAGCTATTCATGATAAAATAATGGGTCTTGATTGTGGAGCCAATGATTATTTAATAAAGCCCTTTGATTTTCAAGAGTTGGATGCGCGTATACGCAACTTATTAAGGCGGTCTTTTAGTCAAAAAAGTGCCATTATATCTTTTGAAAATATAACACTTGATAGCTCAAAGAAAATAGTTTTAGTGGATGGTGAGATGATACATGTTACCAAAAAGGAATATGCTATTTTAGAATATCTCATGCTACATCAAAATAAAGTAATTAGTTCAGAGGAGTTGATAGAGCATGTATGGGACAGTGAAACGGATTTATTTTCAAATTCACTCAAGTTCCATATCCATTCATTACGGAAAAAAATAGCAGATGTTTTGGGGGAAATAGAAGTGATTCAGACAATCCGAGGACAAGGTTATATCATTACAGAAAATGATAGAGGTTCCCATGAATAACTTATCATTAAGAATGAGACTAACACTTTTAACTGGCTGTATTTTTATAGTGGTTACCATTTTACTAACGCTATTATCGATTTATAGTGCTGAAGAGAAAATCGTTCAACCTATTACGTCATCGCTACTCAATCAAGAAAATAGTCTTCACAAGGAAATCATGGATGAGTCGGCAGTAGAAACCAAGATGAATCAGGATATCGTTGCTCAGATAAAGATTACGGATGTAAGAGAGGCGAAAAAGAAATTTATCAATCAGAGTGTCATTTGGATGTTAATTATTATTGTAGCAGGGATAGCTTCGATTTATGTAGTGGCTGGTCGGGCTTTAAAGCCAGTTCATGATCTTAGGCAAAAAATCGGAAATATAAGCGAACATAATTTATCTCAACGTATTGAACATATTTCTACTAAAGATGAAATGGGGGATCTTACAGTTTCATTTAATCACATGCTAGATCGCTTGGAAAAATCGTTTCTTTACCAAAAGGGCTTTGCCGCAAATGCAGCACATGAATTGAGAACGCCACTAACAACAATGATGGCAGGTATCCAGGTTTTAAAACTAGAAAAATCTCCGACAGTAGAAGATTATAAGGAAACGCTAGAGGTGACAGAGGAAGGTACACAAAGGCTCATCCAAGTGGTAAATGATCTTTTAGCATTAGCCTATGAACAAACGGAACATTTTACAGATGATATTGAGCTTAGAACAATGCTTGACACGATAACACAGGAATTACAGTCTTTATGTTTAGAAAAAAACATTACTATTTCTGTCAATATTGATGTTGAAACAATAAAGGGAAATCAAACATTACTCTATAGAGTTTTTTATAATATGATTGAAAATGCAATTAAGTACAATCATAAAAATGGAATGATTGAAGTTCGAGGGCGTGTTAAAAATGGAGCTACTCATATTTCAATTGAAGATTCAGGAATAGGGATACCAAAAGATCAGCTACATTATATTTTTGAGCCATTTTACCGTGTCGATCATTCCCGAGCTCGTGAGTTAGGTGGTTCGGGGTTAGGTTTATCTATTGTAAGAACAATCGTTGAAAAACATCAAGGTAAAATAAATGTTAACAGTACATTGAATGTCGGTACAAGATTTGAGGTCATTTTACCATTGTAAAGGTGCGATTCTACCATGAGGGGAATCGCATTTTTTTATTAAATTTTTAATAAAAGAGAGGGAAGAGGGATAATTTGGCGAATGTGATAGATAGACACTATAAAAAGGAAGATGATCGATGATGAATACGAATGTGACGACTAAATTAAAAATCAAGCAGCCAGCTCATAAAGTTTTTGAAGCCATTATTTCCCCTACTGAAATAGGACATTATTGGTTTTCTAGTAGCTCTGAAAGATGGGCAGAGGGGAAGAGGATTACATTGAGATACGAGGAGTATAGTGCAGAAGGAATTATCTCTGTACTTGAAATAGAGACTAACAAAAAAATTGTATTTTCTTGGGGGGAGGAGCATGGTGAAGTGACGATTGTTACTATGACTCTTGAGGAATATCAAGGTGAGACAATCATTGAGGTAGTGGAATTAGGACTGAACGCACATGATCCGGAAATTGTGACGAAAATGATGGGCCAAAAAGAAGGCTGGATTTATACATTAACCTGTCTCAAAGGATACTTAGAAAATGGCATAAATACTTTAAGAGCTTCATTAATTCATTAGAGTATTTAGCTTATAATGTAATGACCTTAAATATTGATGCCACTATGAGGGACAAGTCTTTTTTTAAAAGTCAGGATTTAAAACGTGTCAGGTAAACTATGCTTAATATTTAAAATAGACATAATCATTTAAATCTAATTTTATTAAAGATTAAAAATGATTATGTTTTTTTTATTAAAAATTGAAAAGGTCTAAGATAACATAAATGAATGTTTTAATATTTTCCATATATGTTACCATATTAATTAGTTGTAAAATATTTTCCAAAATTAAATAGGATTGAAGTAATGAGATACTTATTGTTAACATTTTTAGGATTATTGTTATTTTTAGGGTTTTCAATTACACCAAGTTCTGCTGCAGAATTAAATAATGAGGAAATAGTAGTCGATAGAGCAAATTACAATTCTGAATTAGATTTCGAAAATGCTGTCAATAGTTATATGAAGATGAAAATATTTTAACTGTAACAGTTATTGATCGTAATAGAACAATTGAAGAAAATGTCGAAGAAAATTTACGTGTCCAACCAATGAGCGCATTCGTACCGTATGCAGACAATGTATTTCTTGCCGGTAGAACTCAAGGTACACAATTGCTTAATACGTTATGGGGAGAACCAGGAATAGAGATGAGCTTAACTAATACTTTTTCAGCTTCAGCTACTCTTGATGGTACAATAAGCGGTTTTAATAAAAATGCTGTTTCCATTGCAGTTGGGTTTAGTGTTTCAAGTACACATGCGGTAAGCTAAACTGGTAAATATACAGCTTCAGCTAACCACAATGGAAAAAAGTAAGACGAGTAGAATTAAGCGCTTATCCTGTACTTGATCAGTATCATTTTGATTATTGGGTTCCTGAAAGACAAATTATTTCTACTAAATATGTTTGTGCTGGGAGTGGGGTTGCAGGAAAACCAGTGGGAGTATCCTATACAAAAACTTATAGATATGTATAAACAGAATTGATAGGTGATTTTTTGGATAAAAAAATTTTTTCAAGTTGTATAATTTTTATTGCTGTTATTTCGTTATTTAGTCCGACAATTATTTCTACTTTAATGCTACAACAAAGTTCAATACTTAATACTCATTATTACATTCAATACATTGCTAATTTATTAAGTTTCCATCTAAGTTTATTCTTTTTGGCTTCATTAGCATTAGTTTTATTTATCAAGAAGAGGGGCGATGACTAAATTAACACATTCAAAACCCACCTAAATCTCACGTAAATGGAGATTATAGATGGGTTTTTGTTTCTTCCTATCAAATTAAATAAAGCTTTGGTATTAAAGCAAGACTTCTTCAGCTTTTGAAAAATAAAAAAGTGCTAACCGTCGTGTTTATTTACTGAACAATGATACAGTAACATTGGTTGCGCTAGATCAATGTTACTGCCAGTTATATGTTTAGGTCCGTCGAAAAAACGCTTAACCAGCAGTAATGTCATAAAGATGAAGCAAACACAGAAATAGCGTTGCAATTAAACCAGTTGTCTACAGCATTACAGCAATGGTTGGTGGAAGTAGCAGAGTGATGGAGGGATTAAAGTGAAAAAAATATACTGGATGATGGGTGGCCTTTTAATTTGTGCAGGGTTTGTCATAGGTATAGTATTTTGGAAATTTCAAAAAGAGATGAAGAAGGATGACCCAGAATATATTGTTCAATTTATAAAGGAACATAGAGCTGATAAAAATGTTTCAGTAGCCATTCAACACAATCAGCAGTATTGGGTGGAACTAAACACCATGGAACAGCTACCATTAGCCAGTACAGTTAAAATCATCGTAGCTATCGCATATGCTCAACAAGCCGCAGATGGACATATTAATCCTCAGCAACAAGTTCGCTTAAGGGAAATAGAGACATTTTATATCCCTAAAACAGATGGAGGCGCCCATGAAGCGTGGCTAGCGCAGTTAAACCTCAATGGCAAGGAAAGTGTACCGCTGAGCGAGGTTGCGAATGGAATGATTACTTATAGTTCTAATGCCAATACAGATTATTTAATGCATGTACTAGGGCTTCAAAATATCAATGAGGTTCTCACTCAACTGGGTGTAAAAGGTCATGAACCCCTCTATCCAATCACAAGTGCTCTCTATATCCCTATCCAACTACGAGATGAAAAGAGCCTAACGGAAAAAGAAACACTAACTGCCTTAAAAGATATGGGGATGGCTGAATATCGAGAAAGGGCATGGGCTATTCACAAAAATTGGCTAGAAGAACCTTTAACAACAGAGCAGAAAGCTCAGGCCATAAAAATGCTCAATATGGATGTTTAAAGGGTATGGTCTGATCGTTTAATAAGGGCTTCAACAAGTGATTACATATCTATTTTAGAAAAATTGAACAGTAAAAATTACTTTACTGAAGATATACATAAATATTTAGATCCTGTAATGGAACAGTTGATGCAAAATCCGAAAAATCAAGAATGGCTTACACACGCAGGTCAAAAAGGAGGGTCAACAGCCTTCGTATTGACACTAGCTGCCTATGCGAAGGATAAGGAAGGGAATCAGACGGAGATAGCCTTTTTTGCTAACGATTTAAATACAATGGAACAAATTAAACTATCTACTAGTATGAATAGTTTTCAATTGAAATTTCTTACAGATGAAAAATTTAGGATGCGTCTTCAAAGTGAATTATCTGAGTGATGCATTGCCTCTAAAATCATCTATGTTCATCAAGCAACCTTTCAAGACAATCTGAGAATGTAGGATCATGTCATTCAAATAAGCCATAACACAGGATGGGAAGCTCCCCATCCCTTTTTTTATAATGATATCTAAAGAGCGTCCGTATAGCCGAGGTAGCTAGAATTCGTACATTCCTTCAACTGTCTGCATACTATACATTAATAATATGTGAGAGGATTGAGATGGATGCATTACCCTTATTATCATAATTACCCCGCTTATAATTACGGCTATCACCCTGTTTATTGGGCTTATCCAGCACAGCAACAAGGGAACAGAAGTAATATGCGGACAGATTATGGACCAGAGCCATTCGTTGTAGACATTGAGGAGGTAGCGAAGCATAATAAAAATTTCCGTACTGCGTTGTGGACAGGGTCCAACTTACAAGTAACTGTGATGAACATCGATGTAGGAGATGATATTGGCTTAGAGGTGCATCCTCATGTTGATCAGTTCATTTGTATTGAAGAGGGTAAAGGAGTTGCCCAAATGGGACCGACGAAGGATTATTTAAACTTTCAAAGAAATGTTTCTGAAGATACAGCCATCATGGTACCCGCAGGGACATGGCATAATATTGTAAATATAGGAAATGAACCATTAAAGCTTTACACGATTTATGCGCCACCCAACCATCCATTTGGGACTATTCATGTGACGAAGGCAGATGCAGTGGCTAAAGAAGCGGGCTATGGTCAAAATAACTAAAAGATAAAAAGCGTGTTTTATTAAACATGCTTTTTTTTCGATATATGGTAGAATGTTTTTTAATTGCAGATAATAAAGGTCCTTATTTAATGAAAGAAGGTAATGAATGATGAAATATTCAAAAGCAACAAACTATGCGTTACATACAATGGTGTTTTTGACGAATATGCCTAAAGGTAAATCAATGAATGTCGAGACGCTAGCAGACATGCAGAAACTATCCCCAACCTATCTTTCGAAAATTTTAACAAAGCTTGTAAAGGCTGGTTTAATTGAATCGAATCCAGGTGTTAATGGAGGGTATCGTATTTCTAAGCGACCTCAAGAAATTTCCTTTTTAGATGTGATTTACGCTATCGAAGGACAAACCACATTATTTAGTTGTTCCTCTGATCATGAGGATTCCTTTCATAACGAAGGTTGTCTCATTGAACAAGTAATGGTGGATGCTGAGAATAATATGAAAGAAGAGCTAAGTAAGAAATTTATTATTGATATAGCCCATGAAATCGATAAAAAATGAGGTAGGCGGATAGAAGGTTGAGACTGGCGGATAGGAACTAGGGGGACCCTAGTTCTGTTATTATTTCAATTGCATAAGGGCCCCGAAGTATTGCTGTGCGGTGGTGAAGCAAATAAATGCCAGTAGTTCACTGATTTCTGCCTCTGTTAAATAGTCCTTTAAGAGAGCAGTGATATAGGGTGCAGTATGCCCCTTAGTGACTAAGAATGCTTCAGCAAAACCTGTGCAAACAGTTGTTTTCTCATCGTAATGCTGAGGGTCTGGTAGACCTTTTGCCTGACAGTACTGACAACCATTTTTTTGTGCCAATGTTTTTCGGACCTCTTCTTTCAAATGTGCAGATAAATGACCGTCCTTTTCGACTGCTTTCCCAAGTTGTAACCAGTGCGACTGTATGTCCTCGTTATAGCCTAATAGTTGTTGAAATGGTGTTAATCCCTTGTTATATAAATGAATTAGTGTCATTAGTCTTCCCTCCTTTTAATTAGTGTAAAATATGAATAACGTAGTTAACATGCGAAATAGAAGGGAAATGTTTTCTTTCTCTTTTAAAATGAAGGGAATTTTCTATAATGGATTTCATTAACGAAAGAATACTAGAAGAATTGAAAAAAGACAGTCGAATTTCTATGAGTGAATTAGGCAGAAGAGTACACTTATCGGCACCTGCAGTTCGTGAAAGAGTACGGCATTTAGAGGAGCAGCAAATTATAAGGAACTATACGTTGGACATTAATACAAAGGCGCTAGGCTTTCCTATTGAAGCTTTAATTGAGGCAACAATTAAAAATAATCGCTATATAGATTTTAAAGAGCATATCCAGACATTTACAAACGTAGATTTTTGCTATCGAATATCGGGAGAGACTTGTTTCTTATTAAAGGCTCATTTTCAATCTTTTCCTGATGTAGAGCAGTTTATTGATGATTTACAGCGATATGCACATACAAAAAGCAATTTTATTTTTTCTGATATATGTGAGGACAAATAAAAAAGGAGATTTTTATGGAAATCAAATTATTTACGGGTGAAGTAGATGCATGAGTCCATTTACTAACTCAAAATATTTGGATGTACCACACAAATCAGCACATAAAAGAAGAGACAGTTCGGGCAGCATTTGTAGAGGGCTATTATGGGAATGATCGTGAAACCCATTGGATACTGGAAAATGGAAAAAGGATAGGGATTATCTTTATTCATGATATCAGTGATACCATCCCACTGTTTGATATCCGTCTAGATGAAAATTGTAGGGGAAAAGGATATGGCGTAAGGGCACTTCGATGGTTACAAGAGTATCTATTTGAGGTAAAGGGTAAAATTCGTATTGAGGGCTATACAAGGGTTGATAATATAGGGATGCGGAGATGTTTTAGCAAAGCCGGTTTTGTGAAGGAAGGCTATTTACGAAATGCTTGGGAAAATGAAGATGGTACAGTGACTGATAGTATTGTCTATGGCGCAATTAAAGAAGATTGGATTTTAGGAAATCTAACGCCTATAAGCATAGATGACGTTCCATTTTAAGGAGACTAGTATGAAGATAAATGTACTAAATGCTTTAAGGCAAGCTTGGTCAGCTCAATCAAGTTCTAAATGGCGTATTGGGAACCCTGCAAAAGGACAATGTGGTGTTACTTCTCTAGTGGTACAAGATATTCTCGGCGGGGAAATTAGGAAAACACGTTTGGATGAAGGCTGGCACTTTTATAATGTAATCAATGGAGAGAGAATGGATTTTACGGAGGAGCAGTTTTCATCAAAAATTGATTATCAAGATATTGATTCAAATAGAGCGGAGGCTTATCTAGATACGAATCGTGCTCAATATAGCTATTTAAAATCACAAGTTAATAGACATTTAGAAAGGGCAGAGGGATAGATTCCTCTGCCTTTTCTAAATTTTAAAAACAAAGGTGTTGACGTTTAGGAAAGAGGCGTGTTATTATTATCTCGAATTCAAGATAAATAAATTCAAGATAAATGAATTCGAACCTTTAGCTTTCGTAAGGAGGTACAATAATGGGTTTTTGGAATAAATTATTTTCTTCAAAAAAAGAGGAGGAACAAACAATGGCAGAATTAAATATCGGTATTATTATTGGATCAACACGTGAGGGACGTGTAAGTCCTCAGGTGGCACAATGGGTAAAGGAAATCGCAGATCAGCGAGGCGATGCAAACTATACAGTAATTGATATTGCGGATTATAAATTGCCATTATTAGGAGAGCCAGGGCAAGATGCTTCAGGTGCACAGGCTTGGTCAGAAATTATCGCTAAACAAGACGGATTTGTGTTTATCGTACAAGAATACAATCACTCTATTACAGGTGCTCTAAAAAATGCGCTAGATTATTTACGTGTTGAGTGGAATAACAAAGCAGCAGGAATCGTTTCTTATGGTTCTGTAGGTGGAGCTCGTGCGGCAGAGCATTTACGTGGCATTATGGGTGAGCTTTTAATTGCAGATGTACGTGTTCATCCTGCCTTATCCTTATTCACAGATTTTGAAAATGGTTCAGACTTTAAACCAAAAGCTGTACAAGCGGACTCAGTCAATCAAATGTTAGATCAAGTAATCCCATGGTCAAAAGCTTTATACACAATTCGTTAAGCTTGCCTGTTTGAAATAGGACGATATTGAATAAAGTGTGGGAGAGAAAAATTAGACAGGAAAGGGCATGTTAACATGAAAAAACATACAGCAGGTATTCACCATATCACAGCTATTGTAGGCCACCCACAAGAGAATATTGATTTTTATGCAGGTGTGTTAGGCTTGCGTTTAGTGAAACAAACTGTAAACTTCGATGATCCTGGCACATATCATTTATATTTCGGTGATGAAGGTGGGAAACCTGGAACAATTATTACCTTCTTCCCTTGGGCCAATGCATATCAAGGGCGTATTGGTGATGGTCAGGTTGGTGTCACAACGTATGTTGTACCAGAAGGGGCACTACCATTTTGGATTAATCGCTTAGCAAAATTCTCGATTCCTTTCCAAAAAGCTGAACGCTTTGGTGAGCAAGTCATTCAGTTCGATGATCCACATGGTCTGCATATTGAACTCGTTGCCCGTGCTGCAGGTGAATTAAATAACAGGACATTTGGAGAAGTAACGCCAGAGGTTGCCATTAAAGGATTTGGTGGAGCTACATTATATTCTAGCCACCCTGAAGAAACTGCAAAAGTTTTAACAGAGGTAATGGGTCTTGAACGAGTAGCGACAGAAGGTGACTATACTCGTTTTAAATCCAATGCAGAGATTGGCAATACAGTTGATTTAAAAATGGTTGTAGGCCAACGTGGGCAAATGGGTGTAGGGACGGTTCACCATATTGCGTGGAGAGCACAAGATAATACGGATCATTTAGAATGGCAAGAGTATGTTATGAATCATGGACAACATGTAACGGAAGTCAAAGATCGTAATTATTTTAATGCGATTTATTTCCGAGAACCCGGTGAAATTTTATTCGAAATTGCTACAGATCCTCCAGGATTTGCTCATGACGAAACAATAGAGACGATGGGAAGTCAATTAATGTTACCATCTCAATATGAACAACATCGAGAGCAATTAGAAAGAACACTAATTCCGATTAAAGTACGTGAGCTTGACTAAGATATAGAATCTACTTAAATGAATGCGAAATGTTGAGAACTCAACATTTTCGCATTTTTTTGATCCGGCAAATCCTCATCTGCCGTTGAGCGCACGGGCCATGGCATTTTCTATGATTAAAGACAAATCACATATTTATAAAGCTCAACATAAAATGAATCTATAATTCTTTACAAGCCCAAGCATCGATTTCAACTTTTATGGCCGGAGCAGCCAGTGCCACTACATACAGCAAGGTTGTACATGGAAGATGCTCTTGCAAAAAATCATTAATTATTTCTTTTCGTTGATGAGCCTCCATATCGCCTACCAAATAAAACACGAGCTTTGTAATGTCTTGAATCCCCATATTAGCATGATCCAGATTTTTCCGAATATTCTCTAGCGCTATCTTCAATTGGGCGACAGGATCTTCAGGTATAGACCCATCAATATTCATGCCAATTTGTCCAGATAATGTTAACCATCTGCTTGGTTCTGTTATTTCAATTTGATGTACATAAGGGGCTACAGGTGGATGAATGTTTTCAGGATTTCTACTAATTTTCATGGAATCAGTCCTTTGCTATTATTCATTATTATCTCTCCATAAAAATAGCATAAAGTATTCATGGGTAAAAGTTATACAAATACCATTATAAATGAACTTTCAAATTGGATATGTGGTTTCAAAGGGTTATAATAGATTCATAAAATAAAGGCTTATACGCTGATAAAGCATTCAAAATAGATAAAAGTATTAACTTTTTAATTTGACTAGACATACAATTCACTTCACGCCCTTAGGTTTGATACAGATACTTCTAAAGAAACATGAATTTCGTCTTATTTTGAAGGTGGATGGTTATACTCATTAAATGAGAGGGAAATTTTTACATAAGAATGATGCGTATTGATGTAAATTAATGTTTACTACTGATGTTTAGTTACTAGTGCAACCTTAGGTAGCAGAGGCAGCGAGGCCGTTTTGTAGAAGGAGTGAATAAATGAGTAAATTCTTTCAGAGTAATGGATTTAAACGTTTTATTATTCTAGTTGGAATTGCTATTGCATTATATTTAATGCGAAGTATGATCAACTTAATTTTGCTTACGTTTATTATTACCTATTTGATGAATCAGCTTACTACGAAGACAACAAAAAGCATAAGAAAATACACACCTATGAATGAAAAAGCTGTTACTGTAACATTATATTTGTTACTGGTCGCTGGTATTGTCGCTGTGATCTACAAATACTTGCCAATTGTCACACAGCAAGTTACACAGCTTTTTGATCTTATTGCCAGTTTTAACCTTGATCCAGATGACAATGAGATTGCGAGATATTTAGCTCCGACTTTTGAGAAGATTGAGCTTGGCAAGTATTTAGAACAGGGTGTGGATATAACTCTCAAAAATATTACGAATATTGGTAAAATCATTATGCAAATTTTGATTTCCCTAATATTGAGTTTGTTCATATTGTTGGAAAAGAAGCGAATCATTGAATTTACGGCAAAGTTTAAGGATAGCAAAATTGGACCTCTTTACGATGAACTGAATTATTTTTCAAGAATATTCATCCGTTCATTCGGTAAAGTGATTGAGGCACAGTTTATTATTGCTGCTGTTAACTGTGTATTATCAGTGATTGCCCTTTCGATTATGGGCTTCCCACATCTAATTGCTCTTGGGATTATGCTCTTTATCCTTGGCTTAGTGCCAGTTGCAGGTGTTATTATTTCATTAATCCCACTCAGTATTATCGCCTATAGTATTGGTGGCTTAATGTACATTGTCTACATTTTAGTAATTGTTATGGTCTTACATGCAATTGAAGCTTATTTCTTAAATCCAAAGCTTATGTCAGCTAAAACAGATTTACCGATTTTCTACACATTCATGGTCATTCTTTTCTCAGAGCATTTCCTTGGTGTTTGGGGATTAATCATTGGTATCCCACTGTTCATGTTCTTGCTTGATATTCTAGGTGTTACTTCCTCGGAAGAAACTAAACAGAAAATGGACGCCGTAGAGAACAAAAAATTGATGGAATAGCTTTACAAAAGGATTCATCTCGTACGTAGAGATGATCCTTTTTTACTTTCTGGCTTAGCTCATTTAAAATAAGTAGGGGGTGTTTTTTACAATGATGGTAAAGGGACAGAAGGTATATTTAAGGGAAATCTCTGTTAATGATAGTGAAAGCGTTGAAAGATGCTTTCAAAATGAGGAAATCATGTATATGACAGGGACTCGTAACTTGCTAACAAAAGAACAGATTAAAGAGGCTATCTACCGCTTTAAAGAAGATTCTACACGCTATGATTTTGCTATTTGTTTAGTAGATAATGATCAAGTAATTGGTGATTTAGCTATTATGGAAGTTGATCGAGATAATAAAAAGGCAATGTTTCGTATAGCCCTGCATGAGTTAGAGGATTGTGGCAGAGGATTTGGATCAGAAGCAGTTCAACTTGCTCAAAAATTCACATTTGAGGAGCTATGTCTGAATCGTTTGGAATTACAAGTGTACTCTCATAATATAAGAGGGATTAAATCCTATGAAAAGGTCGGCTTCAAAAAAGAAGGAGTGTTGAGGCAGGCATTATTGATGAACAATACCTATTCAGACGAAATCATTATGAGTATTCTTCTGGAAGAGTATATGAACAGATCAAAATAGACATGGAGCCAGCATAAAAATTCTTTGTGCTGGTTTTAATTTTGCTAAAAGAAAAAAATGTTAATCGTGTATAAAAAAGTATGTTATTATAGGTGTGAATCTTTGTTGAAGGGGGCGGTCATTATGACAAATACATTTATTTTTATCGTTCAATACTGGGGGACAACGCCTTATTAACAGAGTGTTTAGCGTTTCCCTAAATTCGGAAGGGGACCATATATGTCTAGCAATACTGTAAGAATCGAAGAAGTAAATAATAATAATTGGTATGATTGCTGCCTATTAGAAATATCAGAAGAGCAAAGGGATTATGTTGAATCCAATGCTATTTCTATTGCGCAATCAAAGTTCGAACCGACTTTAAAGCCGTACGCCATTTACTATAAAGACCAAATTGTTGGGTTTTTAATGTTCAATGCTGTAAAGGAAGAGCTTGGCGGGTACTGGATCTATCGCATAATGATTGATCGGCACTTTCAAGGCAAAGGTATTGGCAAAGAAGCCACAAAGCAAATAATAAATGAAATAGCTAAGTTACCGGATGCTACAAAGGTTATAGTAGGCTATCATCCAGAAAATAAAGCCGCGCATCATCTGTATGCAAGTTTAGGGTTTGTCGATAACGGTGATCGTTTCGGTAAAGAAATGGCTGTTATTCAATATTTAACTGAGTAAATAGTAGGAAAAGGGACCTGTTTAATGACAAGGTCCCTTTTCATTTAAGCATCGCCAGGAGAGGCAATTATTCGTGGATTTTTTTTGATATACCCGTAAATAAGCAAGGCTGTAATCCCTTCTGCCACTGGGAAAGTCCACCAAATAGCTTGAGAGCCAAACACTTTAGGTAGAAGAATAAGCGTTGGAATAAATAAAATAATACTCCGAAGTAACATAATAGTCGTGGCAATACGAATTTTTTCGATAGATTGAAAGAATTCGGCGAGCACCATATTGATACCTAAAAATACATAGCCTATAGCAAAATGAACAAAGCCTTGAGTTGCCATATGACGAATTTCGAATGAACTATCTCCGAATAACGCCATGAGCTGTGAAGGAAAAAGCATGGCTATAAGTGCTGTTGTTAATCCTAAAATAAAAGCCGTAGCTAATCCGATTTTTAGTAATGCTGTTAACCTCTCCAATAATCTTGCCCCATGATGATAGCTAACTAATGGCTGTAGGGCCATGCCAATACCTAGAAAAATTGTTAACAGGACTGTATGAATATAATTGACCATTGCATAGGCTGTCACGCCACTTGCCCCTAGATAGTGTAAAAAGGTAACGTTATATAAAATGATAATAACTGCTACAGAGGCCTCGACAATAAAACTAGGTAAGCCTATAGCAAAAATTTTTCTTAAATCTGTTTTATTGAAGAATGAAGAGACAAACTTTAATTCAGATTGTGGACGGAAAAAATGAAGACATAGTACAGCTGTACCTATGATAGTAGCTATTGCTGTTGCTAATGCACAGCCTGTTACACCATAATCTAGAACGAAGATAAAAATATAATTTAAGATAATATTCAATACGGATGTTGTAATTAAACCTAGCATAGCTAGCTTTGGATTACCATCATTGCGAATAAAAATACTTAAAAGATTTTCAATTGTATAAAACACCCCAAATAACAAAATAACGTGTAAATACTCTTGCACATATGGATACGTATCATCACTCGCACCGAATATATAAGAAATATCTTTTAAATTAAACGCAAGGAACCCGATAATTGTTAACACGACCACAAGCATTGTAGTAAACGCCAACGTAAAGAGCTGATGGGCTCGTTGCTTATTGCCCTCCCCAAGAGAAATGGAATAGAGTGTAGCTCCACCCATCCCAATCCAAAGAGAAATAGACAGCAGAATAGAGAAAATCGGAACAGCAATATTAACGCCTGCTAACGCTGTAGGACCCACGCCGTGACTGACGAAAATGCCATCCACTAAAATATTCACGGACATTAGGAGCATGCCAATCATCGCTGGAAATAAATAGGATAAAAACAGTGGTTTGAGCGGCCTTGTTTCTATTGGATTAATGGTTGTCATGTCCATGCACCTCTAAGACCATTACTTTTTCCCCTTTATCATCTAGTTCACCATTAAATATAAAGCCAAACTGTTTATATAGCTGAATAGCTACTGCATTATTGTCATAAACACTTAAATATATTTTGTGACAGTTGAATTTTTCTGTTAAGTAATGTATAAGCTGCTGTAAAAAATGTTTACCTAAACCTTGTCGCTGATAGCGCTCATCAATTAAATAACGATCAAGCCATACTCGTTGACTATGATCCTCATGAGGAAATACGCCATACATAGCGAAGCCTATCACGGTGCTATCCTTATACAAGCCTAAAGGTGTAAAGCGCCGATCCATTTCCGCCTCTGCTAAGCATTGGTCTGTACTTTCGATAAAATTTTGCTGATTGTCAGCAATGCGTAATGCTAATATTTCTTGTTTGTTAAAAGCTGTAATGTCACGAATCTCCGTGAACATAATGTCAAAACCTTTCTATTTTTATTGTGAATAGGTACAATTTAAAGTATATAGTTACTATATAGTCAAGAGAGGATACTCAAAAAATGCTTAATAAAAATGTAAAATATTTTACAACTGGTGAATTTGCTAAAATATGCAAAGTTAATAAACAAACTTTAATTTATTACGATCAAATTGGCTTGCTATCTCCTGTTATGAAAGATAGTAAAGATTATCGATATTATTCACTCGCTCAGTATGATTTTTTTGGTGTCATTGAGTTATTAAAGGCTGTTGGCATGTCTTTGAAAGATATTCAGCAGTATATGGCTGAGAAATCACCTGAAAATTTTTTAGAATTGATGCATCTACAAAAGGAAATTGTTGCGAAAAAGCGGCAAGAACTGGAGATGATTGAAGGTATTATTGATGTCAAAATTGATTTAACGAAGGAGTCCCTACAACTTGATTTTGATAGCATTACAATTGAACATTTTCCAGAGGCAACCTTGTATTTAAGTCAAAATATTGAGGATTCAACGGAAGAACAATTTGTGAAGGCGGTCTCTGATTTTATTGATGAATTGGATCGCTCTCGCTTAGACACAGGTTATCCCATTGGCGGAATTACCAAAAGGGAGCAGGTATTAGCGGGCAACTATGATAATTATAGGTATTTATATATTGAACAGCCACATCCACAGGAAGGTCATCCTTATTTTAAAGCGATTGAAGGAAAGTTTATTGTTGGATACCATGTTGGAACATCTACGACACTAGGTGAAACTTACAAGCGATTATTTCAGGTCATGAGAGAACAGGGGTATGAACTGGGGCAATATGTTTATGAGGAATATATTTATGATGCGGTTATTAAAAACCGTGAAGAAGAATATGTAACAAAAATTATGGTGGAAATAAAAGAAGGCTGTTGATGCATCTCTGCCTATCAACAACCCCAAATGTACTTAATGCAATGTTAAGTTTATTTCCGGATGTGCCTTTTGTATTTTATTTAATTTATTGTCTTGGATTCCTTTTAAATTTTTATCGAAAAAGCCAAGTGATAATTCATTAATCAATTTATAAATTGCATTTACGTCTGCCCCAGATTCATTAATAATCGGCGAAACGGCTGCTAAATCTGTAAAACTTCCGTGATTTGTTTTTGGAATAATAGCTGTGTAGACACCAGGCTTTTCAATTGTTTTATTTCGTAGATAAGCTTCTGCAAACAATTCATCACGATTACCAGGCTGCTGGTTATACGCATCTTTCATAAAGTTAATGGATGCCTCAGCATTCATCAGCATAAAAGGCTTTTTAGGACCATTTTTTGGCATTGGATCGCCATATAACCCACCATCCATATCAATGGCTGCTTTAATACGATTATCCTTTACTAGCATTTGAGCTGAAGTAGCACCGCCAAAAGAATGACCTAGCATACCAATGCTATCGTAGTCAATTAGTGAGGCTATTGCACGAAAGTTCTTATCAAAATCGCCTTTAATGACTTCATCTAAAACAAATGATGCATCCTGCTCCCAAAGATGGATTCGATTATTCAAGAATGTAATGGTGTTTTCAATTGGTGTAAAATCAACCCGATCACCATCGGGGAATATTGTTGTTGCCGCATCACCTGTAAAGTTAAGAGCAACGACAATATAGCCATGACTCACTAATTCTTCTAGTTGGAAGGTATTTTGGCGACTATATAAACTCATACCATGTGCAAATAATAAAAGTGGAAATTTTTCTTTAGACTTTATAGCTGTGGCATCTTGATAAGAATGGGTTTTCGTCAGTCCTAAATGCGTTGTCGCGATATTGGGAAAACCCTGTGTCGTTGCTAACTGTTGTGTTAACGCATCTATATCTTTAAAGTAGGGTGACGGTTGTCCTGTCTCTTTTTCAGCAGGATAATAAACTTGAATCATCAGTTCGCGATTCACCTGATGATTAGGTACGACAAATTCTTTGCGATTCTTATCGGTCAGGTGAAATGTCTGTGTTCCTACTGTGTATTTTCCTGTTGGCTCAGGAAAAGACATGATTGGAAATAACGTTGGTAATGTGAACATTGTAATAGTGGCCACAACAATACCTGAAGTTTTAATTATTTTCATCCTTAATTTTTTTGAAACAATTGTACTTTTTGGCTTCACAAAAACTTGTAATGTTAATAACATCAAAACAAAATAAGCAGGGATCATGCGCCAGTTAGCACCAATTGTCATAACTGTTCCAATTAACAAAACATAATTGGTAGCTATCATAATAAGATTTATTGTAGTTACTCCACGTTGTCTAAAAGTTAGTGAGATACTCGATAGTATTAAAATAAGTGTAAATAGTACTTCTAAGGTTTTCATCATTTATCTCCTTTTTCATACATACAAATGTATGAAATTAATTAAAAATATTTTTAAGTATATATACATACGAATGTATGTATAAGATTAAAATAATAAACTACATATAGTAGTTTATTATTCCTGCACTTTATCAAATAATGCTAAAAAAACATCTTTCAATTCATCATTCATAAGTGGTATGCCAATTCCTTTGAACATCAAACTTATATGTTCAATTTTATGAATAAATTCAGCTCGGCTTACACGAAATATTTCAGGATTCATCCAAATGTCAAAAAGCATTGTAAAAGTTTCAGCTGCTTGCTTCGGGAAAGCAACTTGCAGTGAGCCGTCTTGATTGCCCTCATCAATAATTTTTTGAATTCCTGGTGCAACAACCTGAATTCCTTCTGTGATGCGGCTATAAACAAACTCGGCAGAATTCATTTTCAAATGAATCGAGGATAAGTTTTCTTCCTTTCCGCTTTGAGAAATTGAGAAAGAAATGCCTTGTCTTAAACGCTCTAAAGCATTTAAGTTTTCCAAATCTGAGATGTCATTAAAATAATTATTTGCTGTTAGCATTTCCTTTGTGATGGCATCAATAACATCAGCACGCGTTTTAAAATGATGATAAAATGCTCCTCTAGTAATATCCCCTACATCATCGACAATTTCTTGAATCGTTACATTATCCCAACCGTTTAAAGTAAATAATTTAACAGCTGATTCAATGATTCTTTTTCTCGTAACTTCTGGATATTTATTTCTGGCCATAAAATATCTCCTTATAGATACATTCGAATGTATTTATAATAATAGGCGCATCCTTCCAAATTGTCAACATGATACGATTTATGAGAATTGCTGAAGAAAACTGGAAAGAACTAGTAAAGGTAAGTAATTTAGCATATATTTTGAATTTAAATAGAAGTAAAATCCGAGTGTTTTTAGGCAAAGTAAAACCAAACTCTAATACATAAATGACTTTCTGACGATACATTAGTAGAGAAAAAAGTAGAGCATTATCCGAAATATTTTTCTAAGCATGGAGGAATAGATATGCAAATATGGGTTGATCGATGGACGCAATTATTAAAACAGCTTGAACAGCAGGGTGCTTGGATTCATCCACTGGAGATAAAGCCTATGGCTACTGTGCATGAACTATCAATGGTAGAGATGCGGCTCGGCGTCCCGATTCCTTCTGAGTTCCGTGATGTATTACTTCATTGTTCTCGGCAAGTGGGGGTGTATTGGTCTTTACCTGACGAGGCACTACTTCCTATTGAGCTGGAAGACACACCTTTAGGTGATTTTGGCTGGAGCTTGGAAGAACTCGAATTCCCTGATTTTGGCGGAGATAGTGATAATGCAAAAGAACAACTATACCTACAATTTCATACGGCTGGCAATGGTGATGCGCTTCTGATTAAGATTGAGGATGGTTCCGTTTGGTATTGGAGTCATGAGGGGGGTGAGTATGACCTTCTTGCCTTGAATTTTAAAGATTATGTAGAGAGAGCTACAACTTTAGGATGCATAGGGGCAGATTGTGGACAGTATCTACAGTTTTGTAGTGAAGGTGGACTAGATTTAAGTCTGACCACTTCTCAAATCTGGCTGAAGTGGTTTGAACAATTTTTAACTTCAACGTGGGAGAACGTTATGTATCAACTGGATACTTTACTCCTATATGTGTCGATGCATGGTATGAAGGATACTAGGGTTCGTGAAGCATTTACACGGTTAAATACTGGGGAAGTGTTTGCCGCACTTCAAAATCAAATTGAACAATCACGGCGTTTATCGGATAAAGAAGTATGGTGCAAAGTGCTAGTAGAGGTTTGTGCAACAGAGGCCAGTCATTGGGTGATGACACTTTGGGAAGACCAAAATGATTTGCCTACTAGTATTAGAGATTATTTAACCGCCTACTGTCTACCAGAAGAAGTGGGGTTATCACTTGTTCTTCAAGATATTGTAAAAAGGAGAATTGAATCTTATACAGCTTTACATCGACTACGTCATTTTCATAACCCTAGAACAATAGCATGGATGAAACGTTATGTTTCTTTTCCGATAGAGGGGTGGGATACGCTTTTAGTAGAATCACAGCCGAGTGCAGAAACTTTATTTGAGTGGTTGAATGGTAGGGAAGTAGAGCGTCAAATAGCAATACGAGCCGTATGCCAAATGTTGCAGCAGGGAATTAAACCGACAACTCCAGTGGATATGGAGAAATGGCTGTCATTGCTTATGTTTTGGAAGGACAATGAAGTACTACGAAAACATAAACAATTTTTTAGCCAAGCTCTAGAGGGCATTGAACTTTGGTGAAATCTAATAATTGTAAGGGGGAGAAATAATTGAACAATTTCACTATATTCGCTTCTATGAATAATACAAAAGAAATCGAATGTAAGATTTTCGATGTTTTTAGTAAAGGTTTTGCTATTGAAAAAAATGAAGATAACTATCTTATAAAATCCAAAGCATTTTTTAACAAATATAAATTGATGGTTAGGGTGATGTCTGAAGATACAAACTCAGAATACTTTGTCAATAATATCCCTGGAATGATGAGCTATTACAACAGTATTCCATTTGAGGATAACCATTTAAAAGAATTAGTTTTAACGCAAATTTCTGTGTTAAATACAGTAATTGCGATCGAATGTGAAAAAGAAATAAAGGATGAACAAATGCAGTTATGTTTGAGCCTGCTATTAACCATTGGAGGAATTGGATTTTTACCAAATGGTACCTTGTTAGACAAAGAAGGTGCAGTCATTGTTTATCCTGATGGGCAATCAGGGCCATCTAACTTTAGGCCTTATGCTTGTACACTGAAGGTGAGGGGACAAGAGGTGACATCGGAAGAAGGTCATCAAAGAAAGAATAAAACGATAGCGTATTTAAAAGAAAACGGTATTCCATACACAGATTCACTCCCGCAACTTCCGCCAATTGGAGCTTGTCAGCTTAAAGCCAAAGAGGATATTGCTAGAAGAGCTGTAGCTTTACTAATTGTTATTCAATTTGCTTGTGATGTGGCACAAGGAGAAAATGTTGAAGAATCAAGAGATTTCTTCATCAATATGTTGCATAAATATGAAGTCGAGGCAAATCTAACGGACAATGAAAGGGCCTTTTTATATGATCAACAACCAAATGCACAAGACGCCATTAATATTTCATGGCAATATGAAGCTTATTGGATACTGATTTGGGTACTGGGATTTGTTAAAGAGCTTGATTTCCCTGATGAAGTATGTGATTGTGAGTACGCTATTCAAGTTATTTCTAACTGCGAAACGTTTGAGCAATTTTATCTTCAAATTATGATGCGTAGTCAGAAAGAAATAATGGATGAAGCCGACAAGATATTCAGATTACACTGGGCGTGCGTAAATAGTCGTATACAAGAACGACCGGCTCCTGTTGGAATGAATGAAAGTATTGTTATGGAAAGACGTAGAGCCTTATTCTGGTTGATCGGTCATCAAAATGAAGAGTGGGAAACGATATCAATGGATACTTAGAAAGTAATAGCAAACTAGGATACTAGTTTGCTATATTATAAAGGTTATTTTACATATGTGGGTTTATTCACCTTATCAATTAAAAGAATACCATCGTATTGATCTCGTGGAACAAGACTTTCTTGGATAACTCCCCAGCTATAGGATAAGCGAGGTTCAAACATCCATGAGTTACCACGTTCATTTTGACGATTACGTAAATCAATGAATGTGTAAGGTTCGTTGACTGACGATACAATATCTTCTATGGATCCTTTTATAGGTGGTAAAACGGCCATCGTCTCGCCCATATTATTGGCAGTCTCTCCGCTTGTCATATATAGACCTAATACATAGCTGTATTTTTTGTAGATATCCGGTAAACGTTCACCCATTAATTTAACTGGATATGGGGAGCCCATTACGTCTGATTGTGCCTTACGAATATGGTCATTATGCGCCCAAACGATAAACTTTTCGGTTGGATAAACTTCCTCAGCTAGCCAAAGTAAGTTCTCCATCATTGCCTGATCACGCCACTCCATTGTTTTTAAAAATGACTCATATTTATTTTGCTCCATCTCGATGTTGGACTGAATTGTTAGCTCTACATATTCGTCTGCCAAACGGATACGGTCTGCTAAAGTGCGCTCCATCAATTTTACTATTTGAAGTTCATTCGGATAAACCTTTTGAAGCTCTTTTTCTTTCTGTTGAACTTGAGATTTTACTTGTTTATATACGTTGATAATAGCTGTTTTTTCTTTCTGGTAGCCTTTTAGATCTTTGCTAGAGCTCCACTCCGCGAGTTGCTTCTCCGCATCCCTAAACTGCTTAGCCAATTGTGGGGTTTGCAACCAATCCCCATTTGTAAATGCCCCTTGCTGTTGAATATCAAAGCCTGCTAGAACAAGAGGCTTCTCTGTAGCTTGAGTTGTTTTTGCATATTCAAAAAGAGGTAAAGTTTCTTTTGTCCACCATACTCCAAAAATAGCATCCTTCATTGTTTGTTGAGCAGCTTGTTTGTCAATTTTTCCTTGGGCATTCATGACATCGCCAAGACCACTTTCAAAGGCTAAAACATTGTAACCCATTTCTTGATGTAAAAATTGTATTAAACGTGTTTTAACGAGATTAAACTGTGCCACTCCATGAGAGCTTTCTCCTAAAAAAACAATGCGTTTATCGTGTAATATCGGCTTGAGCATCTCTAAATCCTCGAATTTATTAGAAGGGATTTTTTGCGAACTAGCTGGCTCTGGCTCAATGGAAGTCAAGCTGTAAGCATGATCATTCATCCATTTTTTCCAATCCTCTAATGTTTCAGTAGTAGTTCTAGCCTGTTGAACCACTCCGTATTTTTCCTGCTCCTTTAACGCAGGGGTAGCCGCTGAAGCACTTGCTATACCACTAAATACGATTAAGCCTGTCAGTGCTGTGTTTAATAAAGCTTTCCATTTTCTATAACTTTTCATTAAGAATCAGCCCTTTTCTTTATGTTAATCTCCTAAGTATAAGGGGCTATGTTTAAAGCATAGGAGAAGTTTGTTTAAATTTTGTTTAAATTTGGACTGATTATAAAAAAGAAAGCATCTCCATTTGTAAGGCAAGAAATACAAATGGGGATGCTCAATAGCTATTTATAATGATACGTACTAGCTCTAACATGGTTACGTTGAATTTGGTTAAACCATGCCCGATCCTTTTCCTCTTGATTTAGGGTGCCAATAATAGAGGAGGAGCAGCTCACGCAAATTTTCGCTTGAGTAATTTGTCCACATCTTTCACAAGGTGCTCCTAAATTTGGGAAAATGGAATTTTTTAATTTTCCGGCTTTGACCCATTTGTACAGTAGCTCAGATGATACACCTGTCAAAGTCACGACCTCTTCGTTTGTTAAATAACGATTATTTTTTCTTAATAAAAAGTGATGTAGCTCTGAAAAGATATCCTCTTCTCTCACATCTATCTTTTTTTGAAATAGCAACATAACTAGTCATCTCCTCGATACATCAATGAATGCTTTCATTAACTGTTATAGGTTGTTCATCATATTTATAATTTTCCCAACGATTACGTGCTAGCTTTCGATATTTTGGCGAGACGTTCCTATCAGCAATTAACCTTGAAAATCCTTTTTTAGCTTCTGTCATATCACCAAGTCGGAGGCTTAGCTCGGCATGTAAAAATTGAATTCGCTCTCCACCTTCCTGATTAGAAGCAAATGATTTACTGTAAAAATCTCTAGCGGCAAAAAGGTAGCGTTTTTCTGATTCTTCATCGTTTTTTATACGATATAACCAGGCAATTTTTAAGGCGAAATTAGCCATCAAAAGCGATTCTTCCATTGATGCGCGAGATACTAAGTAAGCAAGCTTAAAGCTTATAATGGCATCATCGATTGTACGCTCTTGACAGATACTCATAGGTTTCTGTAGCTCTTTAATGTATAGTTCATCTATAAGCTGCATGAAAGGTCCGTATGTACGTGTCATGGATTTATGGAAGGCAAAGCCACAATGTGGGCACACGGCAACTTCATACAGCAAAGGGTTAAGACCATCATAGACGGGCATGAAATCTGTTTGTTCCTCGATAATTTTATATCGATTTGGGCGTACTTTATACGTTGTAAAATGCTTTTTGCAAAATTTACAATCTACGCTACTTTCATAGTAGTAGATGTTAAATGCCATAAGAATCAACTCCTTTGCATGCTCAATAATATTATTTCTTTTGTTCTATTTATACGTAATCAATAATCGTTCAATGTATTTAATTCATTATCTTCCATTTTAACAATTCTGTGTTCTTTGGTATACTCCTTTGGAATTATAAAATTAAAAATAATACTCGTTTTTTTAGTTAAATATCATTAGAAATGTGCTTGTAATAGTATTTATCGGTGTAGTTAAAGTAAGTTATATAGTTACCGAAAAGTTTGTCGAATTATGTACAATTTATTTAATGGACAGTTCGAATTGTATAGTTCAAAAGTTTACTATGAGAGGGTGGAGCAGATGACGTATAAAATAGTATTTTTTGATGTGGATGGTACACTAATCAATTATGAGAATGGTGCTGTGGAGGAAAGTACGAGGCAGGCTATTCGACTATTACAGGAAAAGGGAATCTATCTTGTGGCTGCGACAGGAAGACCGTTGTCCATGTGTGAAGAGCTGAAAAATTTAGGGATTGAAACCTTTATTACGGCGAATGGGGCATATGTGAAACACAAGGATGTTGTGATACATAAAATTCCGATTGAGAAGGGCATTGTTCAAAATGTTCAAGCTTTTGCACAGCAACATCAGCATTCCTTAACATTTTTTACAGAACAACTTACGATGAATGATATACAAAATCCATTAGCCTTAAGCGCGATGCAAGAGACATTGTCTTTATGTGATTTTCCAGTTAGAAAAGAAAGCATTATGGATGAAGAGGTTTTTCTTATGTGCCTTTATGCTGATGAACAGGCTGAAAAAAGATTAGCTCGTCAATTTTCGAATATATTACGGCAACGATGGCATCCTTATATTGTGAATGTTTTACAGCAAGATGTGTCCAAGTCGATAGCCGTAAAGGCTGTACTGGATTATTTTGAGATTAATGCTAAGGATGCCATAGCTTTTGGAGATGGAGAGAATGATATAGATATGCTAGAGCTGGTTGGCCTTGGGGTAGCTATGGGGAATGGGAGCCAAGCTCTAAAAAATGTTGCAGATTTTGTTACAAAGAAGTCCATTGAAGGCGGCATAGATTTTGCTTTACGAAAGCTGCATATTATTTAACGACATGGAAAGGAAGTAAAGTGGAGGCTTGAGAGACTCTTTTGGTATACAGTTATGAGTATATAGAACAATGTATTAGGTGGGATGAAAAATGGCGCAGCATGTGCAATCTCTAATTGAACATTACGGGTATTTTGGCATCATCGTGATCCTAATTGGAGGCATTGTTGGGTTGCCACTTCCCGATGAAGTATTTTTAACTTATGTAGGCTATAGTGTTTATCGAGAAAGCCTTGGACATATCCCAGCTTTAGTAAGTGCTCTGATTGGCGCAATGGGGGGGATTACTTTAAGCTACTATATCGGCCGTCGATTTGGCTTACCGCTCTTGCAGAAATATGGGCCAAAGATTCATATAACTGAGCAAAAAATTGAATTTACTAAAAAAATGTTTATGAAAGTGGGGCCTTTTTTATTAATTGCTGGCTATTTTATTCCTGGTGTACGCCATCTAACAGCCTATATCGCCGCTATTAATAATTATCCATATAGGAAATTCGCTTTCTTTGCTTATACAGGGGCATTTATATGGACTTTTACATTTATAACCTTAGGAAAAGTGCTAGGAGAGAAATGGCGATTCGTCGGTTACTATTTATCTCATTACAGTATGTACGTCATCTTGCTGTTTGTCCTAGTCATGTTAATTGTTTATTATTTATTTAAAAAAAGAAACGTACAAAAGTAAAAGTCAGTAGGATTCCTACCGACTTTTTGTTATGGCAAGATGGCAAATGAACGTACAGGGAATCCAGATGCTTTTTCAGGCTTGGGTACTATATTAAAAATAATAGCACCTTTAGGAGGTAGCTTGTCTAAATTAGTCATGAGCTCAATTTGATAAGTGTCTTGATTGAGGACAAAATATTCACCAACCAATTGGCCACTTTGACGAAAATCAGTGGCAGAATCAGTATCAAAAGTTTCATGACCTATTGCACTTACTTTACGTTCCTTGAATAGAAATTGTAAGGCCTCCAAGCCCCAACCTGGGAGATGATTATCTCCATTGACATCTTTATTACTAAATGCCTCTTTATCTGGCCAACGCTTACTCCAATCTGTTCGCAGTGCCACAAATGTACCTTCTTCAATCTGTCCATAGTGTGTCTCGAATTCTAGAATATCTTGTACACTGAGCGTAAAGTCATGATTACTAGCAGCCTCCTGTGATTTATCAATGACGATAAGCGGAAGAACAAGCTCCTTTAGTGCTAATTCATCTAGAAATCGAGTATCTCTTACAAAGTGAATGGGTGGGTCAATATGTGTTCCATATTGTCCAGGAAAAGAAAACTGCTGTGCAAAAAATCCATCATCATGCGAGAATAATGTTTCAAATTTAGCATCTTCAAACATGAAAAAATGAGGTGAGTCTGGGCCGAAGGTATGTGTCAAATCGACCCACTGTTTTGATTTTAGTAAGTGCAATGCTTGTAAAAGTTCGTTAGACATTAAATTCCCTGCTTTCTAAAAGTAGTAGTCAATAAAAAAGAGTCCTCAATCGAAGAGGACTCCCGGAATCAAACATAGGTAGTGCGTCTTCTCATCTTTCAGGCTTAAATTTTGCCAATAGGAATTAGCACCATACTGCTTGAGCTGGTTGCTGAGACTTCATCGGGCCGATCCCTCCGTCTCTCTAGATAAGAAATAGGATATAAGAATTTTCAGAAATAATAGTATAAATACTTTAACATATATTTTTATAGTTTACAACTTTGATAGGATTACAGGGTTAAAATTAATTTACTTACCAATTCAAAATTAACGTTACTCGACAGCAGGCACTATCCATAAGCTGTATTCTAAAATTATCTGGTGTATAGTTGGTTTCAAATTTTGTAGTAATGCCTGTGGATGTAATTAATTTTTCGACCTCTGTTTTATTTGAAAGCTGTGCAGCATTCTTTAAGTCATGTGCAAATTGTTGAGAACTATCAATTTTATCTGTAAGTAATTGTGCCTGCTGCATAATCGTCTTTATCCGCGTAGCTGAAGATATTAATTTTTGTGTATCAACAGGGGGAAAGGGACTATTACTAGTCGGCATTGCTAAATGTTGTGAAAAGGTTCTAGCTGCAAGTTGATGGTCTGTCGATGGTATCGGGTAATGGTAGGGGTGAATAAAATAAGGATAAGGATTATAATACAAATCAATTCCTCCTAGCCAGAAGCTGATATCTTATCTTATGTATCATGATCTTTTTAGGTGTTTGAATAACGCCATTCCTGTACTGAAGTGTTAATATACTATGCTGAATGGTATGCCACACAAACTAAAAAAGGAAGCGATGGCGCGCTTCCCTTTTGTTCTTTAGCCAAGAACGTTTAATACATCATCTATTTTTTTGCTATGTGACAGGATTCCATAATTCATCCACGTTAAAAAATCCACCTCATAGACACAGTTTCTTTTAACAGCCCTTAGGTTTTTCCACATAGAGGATGTTAAAATAGTACGCTCTTCATTCTCATAAATGGAGTGTTGCTTGTCGAAGGTGATAAACAAATGATCAGCTTCTAGTTGTTGCAGCTGATTTGAAGTCAGATGAGCTTTACGCTGATTAAGCGGTATTTTCCACACCAATGGATCAGGCGTTAAGCCTAAGTCACGGTATAGAATTGGCCCTGTATAACCGCAATCAGGGCCAGCATACAGTGTAATGCCAATGGCTGAAATGCGAAGAAATGCCACACTTTGTCCGTAAACGGATCTACCTAGAATTTTTCGAGCCCTCTGTACCTTGTCCTCATATTCCGTAATAATATCTTGCATCATAGCGGTTTTCCCTGTTAAATCTGCAATTTTAAATAGAGTCGATTGCCAGTCCTCTCCAGGGTTGTTTAGGTGACAGATTGGGGCCAACTTATTTAAATGAAGACAGGTTTCCCAACGCTCTATACCAGCATCTAACATAATTAATGTTGGTTTATAGTGAAAGAGGTGTTCCATTTTTCCATACTGTACATCGATATCAGGCACATCCTGTAGACCTAAATAGTCTTGTTTTCCCCACTTGGAATGACTGAATTGCGCAATGGGCGTAATACCTAAAGCTACAAAGAAGTCCTCTAAGAATGGTGCGAATACACGTACATTATTGCTCTGACTTCGTCGGAATTGCCCTGGGGAAATACCTACATGCTCTTTAAAACGACGATTGAAATAGTATTCATTATTAAAGCCAATAGACTGACTTATTTCAAATACACGATCATTCGTTGTCATTAATAACTGTTTGGCTTTTTCAATACGTATACTATTTAAATAATACAGAGGTATTTGTCCCGTAATATCTTTAAAAATGCGTGAGTAACTCCATTTTGGTACACCTGCCAGTTCTGCTAGCTGTTCGACAGTCCAATCCTTTCCAAAGTGGTTGTGCAAATATTGGATAGATTGCTCTACAGATTGACGATCACTTTGTTGTAGAGGCTTCGTTCGGTTTTGCTCAAAAATAAATAATATCAATTCTTGGAAACGAACATGCTGCTCAAAAACAGTGTGCTCATCTTTTGTTTGACGACACCGATAAATAGCTTCTAATAGTCTATTGCATTGAGAGAAGGGAAGAAGACGTAGTTCTCTAACACTTGTAAAGAGACTAGTAGGAGTATGAGCTTCACTAAGATAAATCGTATTAAATGTCAATTGGTAATAGCAGAGTGTCTCATCGGCAATGTGAATTTCGACAGGGCTATTAGGTGGAATAATCACACATTTTCCTTTCATAAGGTGGATAGTTTCATGGTTTGTCTTAAGTGTTCCGTTACCACTAATAAGGATGAAAAGAGAATAGTATGTATTGCTATATGACTGCATACCTGCTGAGAGAATAGTATATGAAATAGTTTGTAAATGATAGATTTGTATTAAATTACCCATTGTCCACGCACTCCTAAGTAAAGTTTAAATTTGGAAAACAACACAAAGAAAGCCCCATAAAGAGCTTTCTATTGTAAATTATTTCACGAACCATTTCTCAAGATCATCATATTTTAGTAGGTTTGCAGTAATGGCACCAGACTGCCAATAAGTTCGATCAGCAATATAAACTTGTCCATTTTTTACAGCAGGAACTGTATTCCAAAGCGTACTATCTAACCATTTAATCGCCTCTTGATTTTCTTCAGTTTCCCAAGTGCCATTTGAAGGGAAGAGTATAATATGATCAGCATCTAATTCTGGAATAGCTTCTTCAGACAAGACCTCGTGGAACTCTGTCATATCCCGAGCTAATGGATGTGGATTTAAACCAGCTTCCGTATAAATGTAGCCCGTGTAGCGATTCTTTATACCGAATAATGCCAACGTTTTATCTGCCACATTTAGGCGGACAACGGCAACAGTTTCGTCACCAACGGATTCTTCTAACTTAGCTTTTAAATTCGTAACACGTTCCTCATATTTATCAACGATTTCATTCGCTTTCTCAGGGATATTTAAAACATCAGCTATCGTTTTCACAATTTCACGTGGATCTTGTAGTATGTCTTCTTTTAAGCGATAAGTAGGTGCAATCTTTGAATATTCTTCATACTTTGCCTTATCTGCTGCACCATCTACAATGATTAAATCCGGCTTAGCTTGAAGTAATGTTTCTAGACTACCTGTAACGTCAAACTCAGGTACGTCTAAGCCTAAATAATCTTGTTTACCCCAGGAAGGGTGATACCATTGCACAACAGGCTTGACATCTAAGGCAGTTAAATAATCTTCCATATAGATGGCTGCTACTCGCTGTGGATTTGTTGGAATTGTTACTTCTCCAAACTCATCCTCTACAACTCGTGTATCTTCTTTTGTTGGATTCACACTCTCTGAACTTGTTTGTGTTTCATTTGAACCACAGGCACTTAAAACGAACAGCAGTACAAGAATAAGTACAAATGTAAAATATCGACTGATACGCATGGCTATTCACTCCTATAAATTTACTAAAAACTGATAAATGTTTATCTTAATTTAGAATGATAATCATTCTCGTTTGATTCAAATAAATTATAGGATACCATATAAAAACAAACAATACATATTCTCAACATCTTTTTTATACAAAATGAAGAGTTTAGAGTCCTATTGATTCTTTTTATCAAAAAGTAGCCATAGGAGTGTAACGACCGCTGCCAGCATAACCATAAGGAATCCATATACAGGCGTTTGTGCTAATGATTGATGACGAATAATAAAACCACCCATATACGAACCTAAAAATATACCAATATTGAAAGCAGAAATATTTAATGCAGAGGCCATTGAAATAGCTGATGGTATATATTTTTCAGACAGTATAACTGCATATAGTTGCAAGCCTGGGACATTCATGAACATAAATAAGCCCATTATTAGGACCATGAATAACCCAATAATTGGCGATTCAAGAGTAAAGCCAATACCAAGTAAAGCTAATGCAAGTCCTACAAAAATAATAAAGATGGAACGAAGCGGATTTTGATTTGCAAAATGGCCTCCTAGTGTATTACCAATAGCAACGCAAATACCATAGACAACTAATATAATAACTACCGCGTGTGGTGAGTAACCCATATATTGCTCTAAAATAGGTGAAACATACGTGTAGACCACAAAGGCACCACCATAGCCAATTGCTGTAATGAAAAGAATTAATAACATTCGAATATTGCCTAATACTTTACCGATATCACGAAGAGAGATTGGGTTACCTTTTGATAATTGGCTTGGTACTAACAAAGCATTACTTATTAAACCAATTATCCCTATAATAACAATAAAAATGAATGACATACGCCAGTCTGTTACCTGTCCAATGAATGTACCTAATGGGACACCCGTCACAGTAGCTAATGTAAGTCCAGTAAACATAAAGGCAATTGCACTTGCGCGTTTATTTGGTTCAACTACATCTGCCGCTATGACAGAAGCGATGGACATAAACACACCGTGTGCTAATGCTGAAATAATACGTCCTATTAATAAAATCGAGAAATTTGGTGCCATAGCTGCAGTTAAGTTCCCAATTATAAAGATTGTCATGACTAACAATAAAACAGTTTTTCGACTAAGGCGAGATGTTAGGGCTGTTAATAATGGAGCTCCAACAGTAACGCCTAATGCGTATATTGAAACAGTTAAGCCAGCTGTGCTTAAAGATATACCGAAGTCATCTGTCATTAACGGTAAAAGCCCAACACTGATAAATTCAGTGGACCCTATTCCAAAAGCACTGATTGCAAGTGCTAGCAAAGTTAATTTAACACTTGGCTTTTTTGAATGTGACATACTACTAATATCTCCTTTGATTTTTTTTATCATGTATAGTAATATTCATACATACCTAAAAGATATGTAGAGTACTTTTGGTTACTTTTGAATATAACGGGGGTTTACAATGCAAAAAATTTATAATATTGGTGTAGAAGCTACACTTGAAGTCATTGGTGGTAAATGGAAACCAGTCATTCTTTGTCATTTAAACCACCATGGTAAAATTCGCACAAATGAGTTTCGACGATTAATTCCAGGAATCTCGCAAAAAATGCTCACTAGTCAATTAAGAGAGTTAGAGCAAGCTGGATTGATCCTTCGAAAGGTCTTCAATCAAGTTCCGCCGAAAGTTGAATATTCCTTAACGCCTTATGGACAAGGAATGGAGCCTATTTTAAACATGCTTTGTACTTGGGGCGAGAAGCATGTTGAAGTATTACAGGATAAAGGCGAAGATGTACTATTAAAACAACGTGACGAAGATATAGCTATGCAGCAAACATCGTAATGAGGGAAAAAGAGACTGTCAAACACGCGACAGTCTCTTTTCCTTTTTAATGCTTATAGAGCGAAGTCATATTCATCAGGATTAGGTCCAACACGTTGTTCAAGGTTCATCGCATTGATGATAGCCATCTCTGCTTCTGTTAAAGTAAAGTCAAAGATATCGGCGTTTTGTATCATGCGTTCTCTACGCACAGATTTAGGAATAGTAATCACGCCATTTTGTACATCCCAACGCAAAATAACTTGAGAGTTTGATTTTCCGTATTTTGCTGCTATTTTAGAAATCGTTTCATCTTCAAGAAGCCCACCTTGCATTAAAGGTGCCCATGCTTCAAGTTGAATTTGGTGCTCTTTACAGAATGAACGAAGCTCCGCTTGCTGTAAGCGTGGGTGGAATTCCACCTGATTCACAACAGGTTTAATACGAGCAAATGATAATAAGTTTTCCAAGTGTGCCACAGTGAAATTACATACGCCAATGGCTTTGATCTTACCTTGTTTATATAGGTCTTCAAGAGCTTTCCAAGATTCAGCAAACTTATCTTTACCTGGCCAATGAATCAGGTAAAGATCTAAATAATCTAACCCTAACTTTTGTAGGCTCTCTTCATAGGCAGCCTTCGTTTCATCAGAGCTTAATCCATCATTCCACACTTTTGATGTTATAAACAGATCTTCACGATTTAAGCCAGTCGATGCTAGCGCCTGTTTAATGCCTTCCCCGACACCTACTTCATTGCCATAAATAGCGGCAGTATCGAGGCTGCGATAGCCAACTTCTATAGCGTTTTTAACCATTTCAGCAGTAGCATCATTTGCTACTTGAAAAACACCTAATCCCATACCAGGCATTTGAAGACCGTTATTTAATGTAATTGTATCTTGTAAATGATTAATCATTGCGATTCCTCCAATTGTTTGGATTGCTTATTGCTTTTTCATTATGCTGCTAACATACCTTCAAAAAAAGTACGCACTTTTTTGTGTCATAGAAACGTAGAGGTAACTTTTGTGAGCTAACAATGGCTAGAGGGATAAAAATATTCATCAGCCTCTTATTCAATATCAGATAAATGAAGTTGTCCAATAAAATAGTAAGCACCTTTATTGGCTATATCTACTAGTCGTTGTGGCAAGATAATTGTCTACAAAATGAACAGACGGAAATCTTGGCTTTATTTAAGTAGTAAAAGGAAATGTTTGTTCGATGGAGAATATATGTAGTAATACTGTAAAAGGGGTTTTGAAGATGAATCGTTTAAATTTAATTACATTAGGTGTTAAAGATATGGTGAAGTCTCTCGCTTTTTACCGAGAAGGTCTAGGTTTTGAGGTTGTAGTTTACGGAGAGGAAACAAATCCTGATGTTATATTCTTTAATAATGGTGGGACAAAAATATCACTATTTCCAATTGAAAGATTGGCAAAAGATATTAATGAAGCTAACCCACCTGAAATTGACCATGGCTTTGGCGGAATCACTCTTGCTTATAATGGTAAATCAAAAGAAGAGGTGGACAGTATTTTTGCATTAGCTAAAAAGGCTGGTGCAAAAATTATTAAAGAGCCTGAAACTGTATTTTGGGGTGGTTATAGTGGCTACTTCCAAGATCCGAATGGCTTCTATTGGGAAATTGCTTACGGCGATATGTGGCAGTTCGATGAGAACGATATGCTGATTATTCAATAATTGATATAGATAATTTAGATAAGAAGAGCGTCTATTTTTTATTTTATAACATAAAACGCAACTTTTTTAATTAATAAAAAGTTGCGTCAGACTGTCGACAAAAGGAATTGAGAAGTTCACACTCGATTCCTTTTGTCACTTTTTTTCTTTCATTATGTTTAAAAATGGTAATTTTATATCCCATAAAACAGACTCTTCAAGTATAAGAACTCTTTTAAACCGCCAGCCACGTCCAAGTAGCTAGTTTCTTTAAATTCATGGCAGCAAGAGTAAGCATCGCCTACATGGACAATTTTTTCAGACCTCTAGGTTGTCCATCGCATACCATGCTTTTCCTTTGCATCGGCAAAGACACGCTCAATCGTTACTTTACGCTTGCATAAATTTGTTTGATGTCATAGGAATGGCGTAAATGTTCAGCTTCCTCCACATACAGTTCCCAAATATGAAGTTGAATGAGTTTTTTGTGATCCTTACTTTCCGTACATTGGGAAAGGCTTGACACTTAGTACAAATCAAAGGTTTCGATGTATTATCACCTCAAAAATTTACTTTTCACCCTATGTAGGTGGGGTACTTTATGTAGAAGTTGATGGGAACGAAGAGCGGTGACTCCAGTGGGAAAAGCGGGAAAGTCGAGATTCTGGACTGAGCGAAGCGAGGGAAGCAGCTCGACCCCGCCCGCGGAAAGCGTCCGCCCGTAGTGGAAATCAACGGCTTTACTTTATTTCATTGAGTTTGTCTGCAGTCTGATGCAACTTTTTTAAATTAGTAAAAAGTTGCGTTTTTTTCACTTTCACGTTAAAAAATAGGAAGAAAATAAGTAGGGGATTACCATATAATAACCAAGTATGGAATTTATCTTGTACTTCAATTTAAGATAAATGTATAATGCAAAATATGGTATTTTGGGATAGCTTTCGAATAGATATAAGGAGGGTGAAACAATGATTCGTATATTATACATAGAGGATGAAAAGGAAATAGGATATTGGGTTAGTAAAGAGTTAACTGAAAGGGGCTATGAAGTAACATGGTTAGAGTCTGGGGACGGTATGGAACAACATATTTCCTCAAAGGATATTGCCATACTGGATGTGATGTTACCTGGTTTAGACGGCTTTTCTATCGGTAAAAGAATTAAAAGGGAAAATAAAGAACTGCCGATTTTAATGCTATCTGCTAGAACGGCAGTCGAAGATAAAATAGAAGGTTTGAACTTCGCAGATGATTACTTAACAAAGCCATTCCATCCAGATGAATTAGTAGCAAGGCTAGAAGTATTACTAAGAAGATATCAAAAAAATGATGATGTGTTGGAACTACAGCATCTTAAAATGTATACAAAAGATATGAGGATAATGAATACATTGACTAAAGAAGAAATTCTCTTGACGGGTAAACAGTTTTATCTTTTACAGTATTTCATTCGCCATCTCAATCAAATTTTAACGAAAGAGCAACTTTATGAGGGGGTTTGGGGTGAGAGCTATATCGAAGGTGATAAAACATTGATGGTACATATTCGATATTTAAGAGAAAAGATAGAAATAAATCCCGCAAAGCCAACGATTATTGAAACGATTCGAGGGATTGGTTATAGGGTGAAACTATGAAATTCTTCCAATCATTACAAGCTAAATATATGTTGATCATCATATTAGCCTTATCAATTGTTCAAATTTCTTATATGGTAACAGCCATGTTTGTATTAGGAATTACAAAGACTGGGGTGGGCGAGTTTTCTAGTGAGGTACTTTTGGAAAGTGAAATCGAGAAACAATGGCATGCACAATCTAAAAATATAAGCAATGTATCAAATGATGCCATTACCCAGCTTTTTCAAAAGTGGCAAGAGCAATTACCTTCGGCTTCTATGTTCTGGGTAAGTGAGGATGGGACATTATTGACTACAGTAAATGTTCAGGAGGAGCTTCCAGCAAAGTGGACACCCGCATTTACTACTAAATTCATAAAACAGCGGTATGGGGAAGACCCATTTACAGTTATTTCCTTCTTGGGCGATGATGTATCCAATGGCTTTATTGTTTTAGAAGTTCCAAGGAACGTATTTAATCCGCCACTTATCAATATTTATGAAAACTATGGTAACTTCTTATTTCTTGGCGTTATAGCCATTATTCTATTTTTCATAGTCGTATCTTGGTTATTTTTCAAAGGAATCCGAAAGAGACTTTTATATCTTCAAGATGCCATGGAAATACGGGATGTAGATGGTTTACCTATTGAAATCCATGTGAAAAAGAAAGACGAAATTGGGCAACTGGAGCATAGTTTTAATAGGATGGTTTGTGAGCTGAGAGAAAGCAAACAGCGTCAGCAAAAAGAAGAGCAACTAAGACGGGAGCTGATTGCGAATCTCTCACATGATTTGCGAACACCTTTAACAAAGGTAAGAGCTCAATCCTACTCAATTAGTAAAGAAGCATTGTCAGAGGAAGGTACGCATGCATTACGAGCGATGGAAACATCTATAGTGAATATTGATGCTTTAATTGAAAATTTAATGTCCTACACATTGCTCATGTCAAGTAAATATAAATTTGAACCGAAAGAAATCAATGTTATTCGTTTTGTACGAGAGCACCTGACGACCTGGTATCCCGTTTTTGAACGAGAAGGCTTTGCCATTGATATTGAGCTACAAGCATTTGAGCATCAGGAATGGTATATAGACCCCATTTGGTTAGGCCGTATACTGGATAACCTCTTCCAAAATGTACTACGACACGCCAATAGCGGGAAATACATAGGTGTGAAAACAGAGTCGACAGCGAGTTATACGGCATTTATTATTGAGGATCATGGAAATGGTATGAAAAATGAATCAAATGCAAAGGGTGCAGGAATAGGTTTATCAATTGTAGATGTTATGGTAAAGGGCATGCATTTAGATTGGGATATTTGTTCGGATCCATCGGGTACAAAAATTATAATAAAACATGTAAATCCATCTGCGAAGCTTGGTCTGTAAAGGCTCGCAGATTTTTTTTAGGCTTTTTTAAACAAAATTTAAACTTAGCCCTTACCTGTTTTTAAACTTCTATTCTTATGATAGTTAAAGAGGTGAGGAAATTGGAATATATCGTACAAACACAAAACTTATCAAAAAACTTTGGAAAAGAACAAGCTGTATCAAATATAAATTTGCAAATACGCAAAGGTGAAATTTATGGGTTTTTAGGGCCTAATGGAGCGGGGAAAACAACAACGATTCGTATGCTTCTTGGTCTAATGAAGCCATCCTCAGGAACAATAAAAATTTTTCAAAAGGACATAGTGAAGGATCGTATTCAAATATTAGCGAATGTAGGTTCATTAGTTGAAAATCCATCTTACTACCCACATTTGACGGCCTATGAGAACTTGGAGGCACTACGAAAAATACTAGGTGTACCAAAAACCAGAATCGATGAAGTTCTGCAAACTGTTCGTTTGAAGGAAGCTGCAAATAAGAAAGTAAAGGGCTTTTCACTAGGAATGAAACAACGCCTTGGTATTGCTGCTGCTTTACTGCACAACCCGGAGCTACTCATTTTAGACGAACCAACGAATGGTCTCGACCCTTCAGGTATTATTGAAATTCGCAATTTAATTAAAAGACTACCAAAGGAATACGGGATGACCATTATTATTTCCAGTCATTTATTATCAGAAATCGATCAAATGGCTACACAGGTAGGTATTGTTTCTAAGGGGACATTGATTTTTCAAGATTCCATTGAGGGAATGCGTAAATTTGCACAACCAAAGGTTACTTTTAAAGTGAGCAATGGTGAAAAAGGATGGCGTTCCCTTTTAGCAAATGGCATTAAGGCAAACTATCAGGATGACGTCATTTTCTTAGAGGAATGTTCTGACGAGAAAGTAGCACATATTGTTCAGGTCCTGGTTCAGGAAGGGATTTCAGTATTTCGAGTAGAGGAAGAAAAACGCTCATTGGAGGATATATTCCTGCAAATGACGGCGGGAGAGCTAAAGTTATGATGAGTAAACTATTAATTGCTGAATTTTTAAAGATCAAACGGAAAGGTATATGGTTTTTAACGCTTTTAGGTCCCGTTGGCGTAGTTGCTCTGCAAATGGTCAATTACGGTGTGAGGAAAGACTATCTTTTACAGCAGAGCGAGAATGATTGGGGTTATTTTTTACTGAACATTCATTCCTTTACACCGTTGGCAGTTGTATTAGGTATTGCTATCCTAACGTCATTCATGGCGAGTATAGAAAACGAGACAAATGCGTGGAAACAGCTCATCGCTTTACCTGTTTCAAAGCTATCCGTGTATTTATCTAAATTTACAGTATTAACGATTCTGTTATTTTTGTCTTCAACACTATTAATGATTTTTACACTGGGTTACGGACTAATTTTAAGCTTAGGTGAAACGGTCCCTTACTTAGAGCTTGCCAAGTATAGTTACTTCCCAGCTCTTGCAGCATTACCAATACTAGCTCTTCAGCTGTGGATTGCTAGTGTTTGTCATAACCAAGGTATCTCGATTACTGTAGGAATTTTCGGAGTGATTTTTTCCTATTCTTCCTATGTTTTACCGGATTGGATGATATGGAAGTGGCCATCATTGATGAATCAATGGGATGAGCCGATCATCAATGTCATGTTAGGAGTGGGGATTGGTATCTTACTCTATATTGCTGGCATGATTGATTTTGCAAGAAGGGACGTGAAATAATGACGGCTATACTGCGAGCTGAATGGTTTAAATTACGAAAATCAAAAATGGTACCAATTATCTTAGCAGGACCCATTATTGGGCTATTTATCGGATTATCAGCCAATTTAGAGGATAATATGTCAGGGGTATCAATCAATGAATGGTATATTGCGTTGTTCTCCATGAATTTAACATATGCTTTATTATTCTTACCACTTATTACGGGGGTTTTGGCTAGTCTCATTTGTAGGTACGAACATCATTCTGGTGGCTGGAAGCAGCTATTAGCATTGCCTGTAACGAGGGGGAAAGTATTTGTAGCTAAATATGTGTTAATCGTACTGCTTGTTATGGCGATGCAGCTACTGTATCTATGTTCAGTTTTTGCTGTAGGGATGATAAAGGGGTATACGGATCCTTTTCCAATGGAGATTGTATGGAAAAGCATTGTGGGAGGATGGGTAGCGACATTGCCTTTAGTAGCCCTTCAATTATGGATATCGATAATGTTTAAAAGTTTTGCTGCTCCTTTTGCAGTCAATGTGGTATTTACCTTACCCTCTATTTTTGCTATTAATTCTGAACGTATTGGACCTTACTATCCATGGGCACAGCCCTTTTCGATGATGTATATTGGTGGCAGTACAGACGATGTATTTTTTGTGCCATGGGAGCAATTGTTAACAGTTGTCGGTGGTGGCTTCATCCTATTTTTTCTTGGTGGGTATTTCTACTTCCAACGAAAAGCCATTTAACCTAAAGGGGAGAATTGACATGAAAATGAAACGAAGTTTGAGAATATTAACTACATGTATACTACTAGCAGTTTTAGCTGGCTGTGGACAGGGGGCGGCTGTCAAAGATGCCTCTCAATATAGTAGTGAAATAAAAGATATTACTATACCTGATGATGTAAAAGTTATTGGCTTTGGAGAGGCAACACACGGAAATGTGGAATTCCAAGCCTTAAAAAAGGATCTATTTGAAGCAATGATGAAGAATGAAAATGTTCGTGTCTTTGTTTTAGAGGGGGATTTTGGAGGAGCCCAACAAATAAATCAATTTATTGTCAATAGTGTTGGCACGGCGCAAGATGCTATTAAAGCACTGGATTACGGCATTTATCAAACTGAACAAATGGTGGACTTTGTGCAATGGATGCATGACTATAACCTAACAGTCAAGGAAGAAGATAAAATTTATTTTTATGGTAATGATATGCAGCGCTATGATGATAGCAAAAAGGGCTTACTTGATTATTATGGGGATGTCGATGCTGAAACAGCTAAGCAATATACGGCTCAGCTTGAACATGTGTCCAACAAAACAATGAGAGATTTATCGAATAGCCAGTTAGTAGAGCTAGATAAAACAATTGATGCCATCATCAAAGATTTACAATCAAACAAGGAAGCCTATGAGAAAAAGTCATCAAAGGATGCCTTCTCTTTTGCGGCGCAATATGCACAAATTTTAAAGCAACGTACGCAATTGTTTTTAAACGATGGTAATTACATGAATTTACGTGATGAATACTTAGCTCAAAATTTACAATGGATTGTTGATTTCGAGACGACGAAGGGCCATGATAAAGTATTGATGTCTGGTCATAATGGCCATATAGATAAAACGTCTGCTACAATGGCAGGTTATAAGTCGATGGGACAATATTTAAATGAGTACTATAAAGATCAGTACTTTGCCATTGGTACGGATTTTGTGACAAATACATTCCAAGCACCGAATGGGTCTGGTGAACGTAAGGAGTATACGATAGAACATCATAACGCTCTAGTGGATGCCTTTAGTGATATCCATGACAACATCTTTTATGTGGATTTTGAAAATGCTAGTCAATCAGAACAGCTATCTAATATCCTTACAAAGGAGCAAAGAATGGGCAATATAGGCGATGATTTTCGTCCTTGGTATAAGCTTACAAAAATGCTCTATACCATTAAAATGACACCAGCAGACGCATATGATGGTCTAATAATTGTGCAGGAAGCGACACCAACCAAAGTAACCGATTAGTTAAATATAGCAATCTCCATCAAAAAATCTTTGTTCTTCTCCATTATGATAAAAGTGAGGTGAGAAATATGGAGTATAGTCAGGCAACACAAAGGATTATTACTTATATCGAGGAGCAATTGATGGAAGAAATAGAACTTGAGTTTATGCCGAGTATTACGGGCTATTCGAAGTTCCATCTAAGTCGAATCTTTAAACAAGAAACAGGGCTTACGATTGGTGAATATATTCGGATGCGGCGATTAGCTGTGGCTGCCAGTTGTTTAATATACTCCAATGCATCAATCATAACGATTGCCTTTAAATTTCAGTTTCAATCTCAAGAGGCTTTTACAAGAGCTTTTAAAGAAGTGTATGCTTTACCACCAGGAAAGTACCGAAAATTGATGCAATCATTAGCTATGATGGAGGAGGAAAAGTTGATGGAATTAAATGAACAGGTTAAGGGATGGATGCTGAGCGGCGCAAATCCAGAATTATATCAATTTCATACGGATGATAAGGTATTTCATTCAGGAAAGCGCAGTGGTGTATTATTTTCCACCAATGCATCAGCAAATAATGGGCAATTTGCTACGATGATGCAAGGATTTCAGGCAGCTGACTATAAAGGCAAGAGGCTGAAAATGTCATGTTACTTAAAAACGGCTGAAGCTACAAAATGTGGGGCGTGGATGCGTATAGATAATGGTACGGGTGATACGATTCAATTTGATAATATGGATCAGCGCTCTGTGACAGGAACTACTGAATGGAATCATTATTCTATTGTTCTAGATGTACCCGAGGAAGGTGATTCCATTTATTTTGGTGTGTTGTTAATCGGCTCAGGAAAAGTGTGGGCAGATGGTTTCCGCTTTGAAGAAGTCAACAATTGGGTACCCACAACCAATATGCTTTCGCAGGAACGTTTACCGAAACAACCAGCTAATTTAGACTTTAGCATGGAGTGAATTGGATACGCTACACTCACGTGTGAACCGAGAATGGACTTTGTTGAACAACGTATTGTTTATCTCTAATTTGTTAAAGCTAACAAAGAGGAGGTGTGAAACGATGGCACAAGAAATTCTTTGTGAAGTCAATAACTGCACATTTTGGGATTCTGGAAACAAATGCACAGCAGAAAAAATTTATGTTGTCAGCCAGAAGGGACAACATGCTTCCAACAGTGAGGAAACTGACTGTAAAACTTTTGAACCTGAAACGCATTAATGCAAAAAAGGGTAGCCACTTATATGGTTACCCTTTTTCCCTGTCTTTATTAATAAGCATCGACCTTTTCTTTATTAAATAAAAGTTCATGTGCATTGTTTACTTTTTCCTCTACGTAATCCAAGGAGTACTTACCCACCGAATCTGTTAAATCACCAATTGCCCGCGACAAGTTATCAATGATCGAGATTAATTTATGCATTTCCGTGTGGTCTTTTTCTTGGTGCATCTCATCCATAATTTCATATGCAAGACGCTGAATTTTCCTTAGTCGCAATTTCTCAGAGTGCATTGAATCCTCCTTATTGAACCAATTTATGATGTCTAAATATATGAAAAATAAGTAGGTTTCATGAATGACTTTTTTTAAAAGTAATTGTTAGGATCATTAAGGGACAATGAAATTTCCTTTATACCAACATCAATTTTTGACTCTTCCACATTGGAAACATTTAATTTCAACATTCGCTCATGAAAAAATCCCTCTAAATAATTACGGTTAATCGAATCTAAAAGTATATTGCTTTGTTTCAAGTGCTGGATAAGCTTATCGATATTGACCTGTCTTGGTAGAATAATATGGCTATGCATACAGATTTCCTTAGAAGCTTTAAATTTTGCTAAATGGGCTGTTATAGATTGTTGAAGTCTGTTAGCACGTATGGCATAAGACTCGCTGACCTTCTTTTGATAACGTTCAAACATACCACTTTTTAAGTAAAGCTCTAAGGCTGCCTGGGAGATCATTGAGCTATCAATATCAGTTGTATTTTTAAATTGCCTAAATGTTTGAATGAAGACCTCTGGTAAAACGGCTAGCCCTATACGTAAACCCGGAAACATGATTTTAGAGAAACTTTTTAAATAAATGACATGTTGCTGTGTATCATCTGTATAAATAGGATCTATTTTCGAATTTTGCTCGAAATCCGCTAAATAATCATCCTCAACAATGTATACATGATATTGATAAGCAAGTTGACGAATCATATCTTTCTCCTGTTTGCTATAAGAAGTCCCTAGAGGGTTGTGCAAGCGAGGCATAGTGTAAAAAAACTTAATGTCATAACTATTAAAAATGCGCTCTAACTCATATAAATTAATGCCATCTGTTGTTCTTTTTATGCCGATGGCAGGAATTCCATAGGTTTTCAAATAATCCATATACAAATGATAACTAGGTTGCTCCACTAAAATTGTTGAGCGACCATTTGGAAATGGCATAATACTCAGCAAAGACAGGGATTGTTGTACGCCCGAAGTGATAAAAATGTTTTCTTCTTTAGTGAACACTTGATAGTTTGTTAATAGTTTTTTTGCCTCTTTTATTAAGGAGGGTAAGCCTTGTGATGTCCCATATCTAAATAGGTCTGCTTGGTATGTATCGATTGCCTTGTTGAGGCAATGTTGAAAGTCTTGGTACGGAAAAGCATGCCAGCTAGGTGAGGAGGTAGCAAAATCTATATGGTCTTGAACCTGTGGCTGAAGGGGTAATTGATGATCAACAACATAGTGGCCGCTTTTCGGTAATGCATAGATAAGATGCTGATCCTCAAGTTTTTTTAAAGAAGTTAAAATAGTACTTTTACTGCAGGAATATTGTAGTGATAACTGACGTATTGAAGGGAGCTTTGCCCCTGATTGAAGAGTACCTGTTTGTATTTGAGTCAAAAGCTGTGAATAAATCCATTCATATTTAAGCATATTTAACCTCCAGCACACCTGTATCGGTACAGATGCGTTTTTTTCATATCGTCAATGTGTGTTCTTTTTTATACGATAACATTACCGGCCGGAAATGATGGAGAAGGAGCGTTATCGTATGTTAGAAAAAAGAAAAGCCTATATAGCAGCAATTTCGTATGCATTTGTTATTGGACTTTCATTCCTATGTGTGAAACTTACTTTGTCGGTGGCGAGCCCTATTGATACATTAGCTCACCGCTTTACAGTTGCTTTCATCGGCATTGTTATTTTACTAGTATTTACGAAAAATAAGCTAACAATAAAAAAACAGGATTTATTAAAAATTTTACCTTTAGCCCTATTGTACCCTATAGTTTTTTTCACGTTTCAAGTGCTTGGGCTTGCTAGAATTTCATCCTCAGAAGCTGGAATTATTCAAGCAACAATCCCTATTTTTACATTAGCACTAGCAAGTTTATTGTTAAAGGAAAAAGCTACATGGGGACAGTATGTTGCTATCTCGATTTCTGTACTTGGTGTGATTTATATGCTAATGATGAATGGGGCAAATGCTACTACTGGAAATATTTTTGGCAGCGGATTTATTTTGCTTTCAGCTTTTGCAGCATCAATTTATAACGTCTTTGCAAGAAGGCTTACAAAGCAATATTCTTTACTGACATTAACCTATGTCATGACGTTATGTGGATTTGTTATTTTTAATGGGATAGCTATAGGAGATCATGTGATGAAGGGCACCATCCATGATTTTTATAAGCCATTTCTACATGTTGACTTTATCATTGCCATTTTATATTTAGGCCTATTATCCTCGCTAGGCACGTCTTATTTATCAAATTATGCTCTATCTATATTAGAGGCCTCTAAAATGAGTGTTTTTAGTAATTTGGCTACGCTTATTACTATATTTGCGGGTGTTTTATTTTTACATGAAACCTTCCAGAAGTACCATTTAATCGGGGGAGTCATGATTGTTATGGGGGTTATAGGAACAAATTATTTCGGCATGAAGAGGGTAGCGAAAAATGAGCAAATATAGCCTCTTATTATTAATAAGCTGTATATGGGGGTCTCAATTTTTCTTTGTAGCGCTAGTGACAAATGATGTTGGTGCAATAACCTTATCGTTGTTGAAAGCGCTAATAGGTGCCATTTGTTTAAGTGTCATTAGCATATTTTTGAAAAAGGACAGCAATCAGGTGAATAGTAAATACTATTGGGCAATCGCCATTTTTGAAGTAGTAATTCCATTTGTCCTGATTGCACAAGGTCAAAAATATGTTAGCAGTAGTAATGCATCTATGGTAATAGCTATGGTTCCCATAATCACGTTAATTTTTGTCGTTTTTTTCTTTAAGAAAAAGGTTAGTAAGTTCCAACTCATTAGCATTTTATTAGGTCTCGTGGGAATCAGTATTCTTTCATGGCCAACACAAGAGATGGACGGTTCAAGTACAGTATTTGGCAATGCATTACTGCTCTTGGCCGCAATGAGCTTTGCACGATCATTAATATTAATGGAAAAGCTGGGGGCTGGCTCACCTATCGTACATATGCGAAATGTTTTAGGAATAGCCACGGTCATTTTATTACCAATGGCGATGATCTTTGAACAGCCATTCCAACTAAATATGAGTGGCATACAGATTGTTGCCGTAACCATTTTGGGGATTTTCCATTCGGGGATTGTTTACATGCTTTATAATTTATTGATAAAAAAAGAGGGTGCCTTATTTGCATCTCTTAGTAATTATGTAGTTCCTGTAGTAGGTGTACTATTGGGTTATTTTATACTAAAAGAGACATTGGAAATCAGACAATTCGTAGGCATATGTATTATCCTTTGTGCCCTGCTATTATCTAAAGAGCGGGTTGTTTATAAAAAGACAAATGATGAAAATTAATGATTTGGGATTATTTAATGACGTACTATTCTAATAAAACTACTTTTTCAAGACGAGAGGCATTTATGAGTAATATCTATGTCATTAGACATTGTCTTGCACAAGGGCAATCACCTGACGCCCCTTTAACACAGACAGGCATGAGGCAAGCAGATAGCTTAGCTGATTTTTTCAAAGATACTACCATTCATCGAATTCTCTCAAGCCCCTTTTTACGCGCAGTCCAATCCATTGAAGCTATCAGTAAAGAAAAGGGTATTCAAATTGAAATAGATCATCGATTGTCTGAACGACTTTTAAGTACAAAAGATTTGCCAGATTGGTACGAAAAATTACAGGCAACATTTATGGATATGGACTTATCATTTGATGGGGGAGAATCCAGCAAAGAAGCAATGGACCGCATTGTGAATGTTGTAGAGGAGGCTGTTGCTCGAAATGTTGAAAATACCTTACTAGTGAGTCATGGCAATATCATCACCTTATTATTGAAACATTATAATAAAGATATTGATTTTCAATGTTGGAAAGATTTAAGTAATCCAGATGTTTTTGTATTACAGGTAAAGCACAATAACATCGTAATAGAACGGGTATGGAATCCACAGTAGGAAAGCCTTCTGCCGTTGCTTCGCTGAAGGCTCAAATCGTTCAATATTGAAAGTTCACACGGACAGAGGCATTTATGTCGATTTGCCCTTGTTCAATAGGTGTCATATCGGAGGAAATTGCCATTGAGCGATATAGAATAGGCGTATTAACTTGTTCTTCCACAATTTCAGTGGGGAGTAGTTGCAAAGGTAAATGCATCGTTTCAGCAATGGTTTTCGCCTTTGCCTGAGCATTATGCAGCGCTAAACTCAATGCTTGCTGATAATAGGCATCTACATGGTCAACTTTGAATTGAATGTTTGTGATACGATTTGCCCCATTATCTACTGCTGTATCAATGATTAAGCCAATACGTTCAGGATTTGATACATGGACGGTAATGGCATTAGTTACTTCATAACCATTAAAGATTTGTTGGCCGTCTTCAAAATGATAAAGTGGGGTAATTGTATAGGCAGCTGTTTGAATTTGTTCGCTTGGAATGCCAAGGGCTGTAGTGGATTGAATAACTCGATTCATAGTTGCCGCATTCTCCTGCTGTGGCTCTTGTACATTTTGGCCTCGCGTTTGAACTTCTATTTGAAGTTGAATGGAGCTTGGCTTAGCCTTTACCTGCCCATCGCCCCTTACAGTTATAACACGTGGGGGAATGGATGCCTGATGATGGAGCTGAGCATAGTACATACAATACCACCTTTCATAAGATTTTTTATTCATCATAGTATGCAAAAAATGATTTTATTTGTTTAATCTCTTTAAATATTTATCATGGAGCTTTGTCAATAAAAGCAAGGTAATAATAGAACCTAGCAACGCTAAAGACATGTCCCATTGAGCGTCCCAACGATCTCCCTGCATCCCTAAAAAGTCTTTGGCCCCTTTACTGCCCTTGGAGATTCGGGTGCTTAACCATTCAATGATTTCATAAAATGCAGCAATCGCAAGTAAAATACTAATGGAAATGAACGATAGCCAAGCGCCTTTTGTAAGAGGCGTTTTTCGAATTAAAATTTCCCTTATAACAATCGCCAGCAAGCCTTTTAAAAAATGTCCGAAGCGATCGTAATTATTACGGTGCAAATTAAATTCTTCTTTTATCCAATTAAATAGTGGCACCTCCGAATACGTATAATGCCCACCAATAAATGTTAGAATCGATAATAAGGCAATGATTGAGTAAGAAATGGTTGTGAATCGAAATTTAGGATAGATACAAACTACAATAATAATCGCAACTATTCCTGGGCTAACTTCAGCCAGCCAATCTAAGTAGGAAGATGGTTTAATAACAGACCAGATCAAAACAATTAAAGTGATGGCAAGAAAAGTTACATGTATTTTAAAATGCTTATTACTATTCATGACAACACGCTCCTTTGTCCCACAGTATGGGGAAGTAGGAGTTTGCTTATTCAACCGATGCTGCGTTAAAAAAAGGAAAAGCGTCTAGTTATTCGTTCTAAAACTGACGCTTTTGTACACATTAAATCATTTTTAAAAGTGCCTCGACACCACTCATACCTTCTGTAATGCCAAGTTGCTCGGCTTCATAAGTCACGGATTCTAACGGGGCTGTTAATAACTCATCAATCGTTTTTACACCAACTGCCCGACCAGCAATGATTTTTCGATCCACTAAGCGACTATTTAAAAGACCTACATCTAATGCGCCGCACATAATGTAGCCTGTATTATTGGAAATGGTTAATAGTGTTGTTTTAGGTAATTGAACAACTACTGCAGTAAAGAAATGCCCCTTAATCATGATAGGTTCAATTGTCACCATTGAAATCACTCCTTTTCTCTATATACATATGGCGATAACTAGCAAGGTGTTCGACATTTCTAATAAAAAATCTTTTAATAGTAAAGAAAAGAAGTCCAATATCAAAATAAAAGGAATCTACTCTTGGCGAATAGATTCCTTTTAGCATTTACTTGGTATAAGACAATAAAGCTGTTTGTTTAAATGTATTTAATGCAATGGTTGCTTCACTTTTAGAAGTATATTCAAACATACGATACGTGTTTTCTTCAAATACGGTAATGATCCACATTTATATTATCCCCTTTTGTGTTACATAACATTTATTAAATTTAATTAATTGTTATATATCAGTGATGATTTTATTTTACATGAATAAAGAAAAAAATAAAGGAATATTAATGATGTTTCACATTTCGTTCAAATTTATAAAATTTTTTTAAAATAATTAAAACAGGAAAACAGACAATCCTTCACAAGTATAATTCACTGTAAATCGCAAATAGTAAGTTGACGGAGTTCTGTGAATATGGACTTGGGAGGTGATGCTATGACACGTAAATATGTAAGGGTTTTAACGGTTTTCGTTTTAATCATCTCGGGATTTTTTGTAGGATACAAAGCCCAGGCTAATAAAGGACGTCCGTATTATGAGGAAACAGGAAAAGTTGTGTGGGATATTAACACAGAGGATAAAATAGTGGCACTTACCTTTGATGATGGACCACATCCCAAATACACAGCGGCGGTGCTTGATTTATTAGCCAAATATGATGCCAAAGCTACCTTTTTTATTATTGGAAAAAATGCTGACAAATATCCAGAGCTTGTTTTACGTACTTATACAGAAGGGCATGAATTAGCGAATCATACGTATACACATCCGTTTAAAGTTTCCATCAATAAATTGCAAGAAGAGCTTCGACAGACGAATAACACGATATATGGTATTACTGGATTTTCCCCAGTTTTATTCCGTCCTGTTGGTGGAAATTACACAGATGCTATGATAAATGCCGCTGTTAAGGATGGCTACAAGGTCGTGATGTGGTCTTGGCATCAGGATACTCAAGATTGGAAAGAGCCCGGTGTAAAGAAAATTGTACAAAAGGTTATGAAAGGCACAAAGCCTGGCGATGTCATATTATTTCATGATGGTGGCGGTAACCGTACACAAACCATTAAAGCATTAGAGGAGATAATACCGGCATTAAAGAAGCAGGGCTACACATTTGTTACAATATCCGAGTTGATTGAAAGTAAACAGCAGCAAGAACAAGTTCAATAATGAAAAATGAGCCATCTCAACAATGTTTGAAATGGCTCGTTTTTCACATATATAAAATCGCTTAGGCTAGAAGAAAATAATTGGAGCTAGTGCAATACCTAGAACAGTCCCTAGTGCAATACCAACGCCAAAGCCGCCTCCACTAAATCCCCAAAAGCCTAAACCATAACCACCATATCTTCTATCAGGTAGAATCCATACCTGTCTTCTGTCGACCCTCGTGATTTCCCCAACATGTACTCTACCAGATGTATCCGAAATTCTAACTCGTTTACCGTGATATTTACAACAAAGATTGTAAGCATCAGTTGGATTCACAATAATCCCTCCTTTCTACTTCATTACAAGTTAATATATGCTAATTAATGCATTTATCTTTAGCCGATTGTCTATCCATCACATATACTATCAAGAGGTGATGACATGGCAGTTATGCCTACAGATAAGTGGCTTGAGGAGTATGAATTTTCCAGAAAATCTAAGAGCAGTGATGAGCTATATAGCTTACAATGCTCGGTGCTATGTGATCGTTTGATCAAACTATTTCAAGAGGGATATACAGAGGAAATACACTTTGAATTACAGCAGCAAGGTCTTTTCCTACCAGAGGAAGAGATTAATTTAAAGAGACTAAAACAGATGAATGTGTGGGGCTGCGTGGAGCAGGAGTTTATGTATCTACAGCAGAAGTGGAATGGTCCAGCTATACCTATTTATATCTTTCCAATTACAAGGCAGCAGAATATCACTAATAAAAATGGTGTGGCTTATCCTCATTCGCTTTTTTTATTTGTGGGAGAAGTAGAAAAACAGGAGCTTCAAGCATTACTCGCCCATGAATACAACCATGTTTGCCGTTTACATTATCTTAAAAAATCCTTAGATGAAATGACTTTATTGGATTCTCTTATATTAGAGGGTTTAGCAGAATGTGCTGTGAAAGATCTTTACGGAGATAGATGGCTAGCACCATGGTTAACTAACTATACATTTGAGAAGCTTATCAAACTATGGAAATCTCAGTTTTTGCCAAACCTACAACTGCAGGGATTGGAAAAGCATCGACCATTCTTATACGGTGGGGAGCTTCCGCTGTGGATAGGCTATTGTATAGGCTATCAAATTGTTCGGTCATATATGAAGAATCTTTCATCACAGCTTCCTTTATTAATAACAAGCCAAGATATACTTGCTGGCTCAGAGTTTCCGCTACAATAGAGTAAAGGAGTGATTGCTGTGTCTAGTGAAATAAAAAATGTATTATTACCAATTGTAGATTCATCCACAAAGGTGCTAATTGTTGGATCCATGCCAGGAAAACAGTCATTAGTAAAACAGCAGTATTATGGTAATCCACGCAATCACTTTTGGCCTATCATTGGCCAGCTATTACAGGTCGAGGTTCCTGAAGATTATTGTGAGAGAATAGCTTTATTAAAAAAGCGTGAAATCGGTCTTTGGGACACAATTGAAGCCTGTGAGAGAGAAGGGAGCTTGGATGCAGCGATTCGTAATGAAAAGCCAAATGATTTTCAAACCCTTTTTGAAACCTACCCGAACATCAAGTTAGTACTCTTTAATGGGGCGAAGGCATTCGATGTTTTTAAAAAGCATATTGGATTAGAGCTTTTAGCAGGACGAGCCTATAAAAAAATGCCATCAACGAGTCCGATACCCGGGAAAAATATTAAATCCTTTGACGAAAAAGTTGAGGAATGGCGAATTATATTGTCATATTTATCACAATAGTTTGCGGGTCATTCAAGCATTGCTTTGTACATAAAAATTTACATAGTTAAGGGTGATGATATGGCGAGAAAGAATGATAAAAAATCGTTAATGAACTCGTTTTCGCTTCCTGCATAAAAAGATGTATGAAGAATGTTCATAAGAAAAGTCACGAAAACGTTGATATCTCAACATTCGTGGCTTTTTGATGTGTTTTCAAACTTTTATTTGGGAACGTTTTTTTGTTTGAAATTTATATTATATTTACTAAAAAAGCGATAGTCTATCAGCCTTCTATAGTTGGCTAGAAGAAAGGGAATAAAAAAAAGAGTAAGAGTAGCAACTTCTAATCCATTTTAATTTTCTTATACTTTGTGAAATACATTATAGAAAAAAATATAATCCAAAAAATAATTATTAAATACACAAGAGCAGTGAGAGGTTCGGTAAACGGATTAACATTATTTTGATAATCTTTAATAATTAGAATAGCTAACACCAAAATTGAACTCCAAAACATAATCATCAAATATAATTTCATAAGATTCTAGACTCCTTTCTATTAACATTTTTTTATTTATAATGTAAATTATGGATATATCGTTAAAAGGGATGGAGGAAAAGTATACGACTGTTAAAACTAGTAACAATTTAAAATTTTTAACTTCTTTCGTTACCATCTTTTTATTAAGTGTAATTTATTTTTCGGAAAATTCCAACGTTGAAGAAAATATTACTCATACAGTAATTGAAGTGCATAAACGTGAAGAAAGTAAGAGCATGGAGCGTTAGAAAGAGATGTATATTTTTAAAACAGAGTTTTTTTTCGGAGCAAATAATAAATATATATTTATTATTAAAAAGATTAATTACTTTATTTATATTTTGGACAGGCTATAAACCTTAGAGCTGCAAGTGTTTCAGGTTTTAAATGTGTATTTAAAATCGTTCCTAAAGACGCAACTTATCCGTTAGTTTGTTGTTGAAAATAAAAAGACATATCAAAAAATACTTTTCCTATGCGATAAAGTTGGAAATCATAAATATACTTTATTAGAAATGCCAAAGGTTATAGGATGAGGAAAATTGGCCTGTTATTATCTTCGCTTAGGTGGGCAATGGCTCAACGGTTAAATGCCCTATTACATATATTGAATTATGTAAAAGGAGGGCTTGTGTGTACAATAATCCATTTAGAGAAGATAATTTTAGAAGACCTGGCTGGGGTGGCAATGATAATTTTGAAACACCGCCATTTGGTCCACCTAATTTTGGTCCGGCTCCAGCTGGACAAATGCCAATGAGTGCACCACCAGGCTTTTCACCGCCAGTGCCCGCACGGCGAGAAGGATCAAGTGGTATTCACTCCTGCTTATTTAGAAACACCTTTATTTGGTTGAATACAGGTAGGAGCTTTTGGTTTTTCCCCACAGTTATAGGAAGAGATTTCATTGCGGGTTTTCGTTGGAGTAATCGGTATGGCTGGTATTTCCGTACCATAACAAGAAATCAAATTCGTTCATTTGAATGTTTTAGATAAAGCTCACACAAAGAAAGTTTCATTTTCAAAAAAATGGTGTTACAATGACGGTAATAAAAGATGAAGGGACGATGGGTGGCTAATGAATAACTAATCTTATTTTTTAAAGATGAAATTAAAATTTCACCAGCAATAAAAATAGGATTAGTCTGCCCATTTTCCATAAATAACACTTGTATTGGTCTTAATCTGCCAATATAAAGCGATTCCGCAAGCTTATTTTACTATGTCTAAAATAAGTAATGGAGTAACAAATATAGCTGTTGCAACAGTTTATTTGTGTATATGTAGCGATGACTAATCCTTCCAAAATACTTGGAGGGATTTTTTTGATTCCTCCTACTGGAGAGGATGAATGTTATGAAGGAGCTTTTAAAATTACAGGATATTAGTTATGAAATAAAGGATACATTCCTATTTGAACATGTGACTGCTACCGTAAAGCAAGGTGAGGTAATCGGCATTATTGGTAGAAATGGTGCTGGAAAATCCACATTGCTTCAATTGATTCGAGGTATGTTAGTGCCCACAACAGGAGAAATCAAGGGGCTACAAACTGTAAAAACGGCATTTGTAGAGCAGGAATTAGCTCATTTTAATAGGATGGAAATAACAACTAAAGAGGCAGATTTGCTATCTAAATGGAAAGTGCCGAATGTGCCATTTGCAGCATTAAGTGGTGGGGAAAAACTCAAAATGCGCCTGGCGGAAGGTTTCTCGCAGGGAGTTCAACTTCTAATGCTGGATGAACCAACCAATCATTTAGATGAACAGAGCACCAATTTTTTGATTAAACAAGTACAAAACTATAGGGGAACGGTTATTGTTGCCTCGCATGATCGATACTTTTTAGATAGCGTAGTGACCAAAATTTGGTCGATTGAGGACAATAGACTTATAGAACATAACGGCAATTATTCAAACTATATGGCTGAAAGAGAGCATCGAAGATTAACACAACAACGTGCATACGACAAGCAGCAAAAAAATATTGAGCGCATTGAGGCACAGATGCAGGAATTGACAGCATGGTCTCAAAAGGGCCATGCTCAGTCTACAAAGCTAGAAGGTTTTAAGGAATACCATCGTGTGAAAGCAAAGCGTCTTGATTCCCAGGTGAAATCCAAGAAAAAGCGATTAGAAGCAGAGCTTGAGAAGGCAAGGGTGGAAGCTGTAAAGCCTGAGGCAGAAATACGCTTTTCTTTAGGCACCCATCAACGTGTCGGTAAACGCTTTTTAGAGACCAAAAATGTATCCTTACACTTCAATGACAGAGTGTTGTTTAAGGATGTGAACGTCACTGCGCAGTTTGGAGATAAAATTGCCATCACAGGAATAAATGGTAGTGGAAAAACAAGTTTTTTAAAAGTCATCTTAGGTCAATTAAAGGCAGAGGGCAGAGTATGGCTATCTCCGGCTGCTAACATTGGTTATTTATCACAAGAAGTCTTTGATCTACCTCTTGAACAGACACCGGAGCAGTATTTTTATCAAGAAACGTTTGAAGAGCGAGGGAAAGTCCGTAATCTCATGAAAAATCTAGGGTTTACTTCTACTCACTGGACATCTGCTATAGGGGAGATGAGCATGGGTGAGCGGGTAAAATGTAAACTGATGGCTTATATATTAGCAGACAAGAACGTTCTTATTTTAGATGAGCCAACGAATCATCTTGACCTGCCTTCCCGTGAGCAATTAGAGCAAACGCTTGCCCAATATAATGGGACATTACTTGTTGTCTCACACGATCGCTACTTTCTAGAAAAGGTAACGAATAGTGTATGGGAGATTCATGCTCAACAGATAGAGAAAAAATGGAGAAAAGAGGTTAAGCAAGACGAGGGTGTAGTGACACTTCGCTTAAAGCTAGAAACCGAGCGGCAGGAAATATTAGGTAAACTTAGCTTTCTCACAGCTAAAGATAAGGACTATGTAATGCTTGATGAAAAATTTAATGAACTGACGAAGCGAATTAACGACCTAAAATAGATAACGTTTAAGATGGTTTTCACTAGGGAAAAATACCGAGAGAGGGAAATTAATAGATGGAGGTACACGCAATGAAAAGAAAGCTAGTTCTCCTTTTTTTGAGTATTTGCTTTATAGGTGCCTGTGCTAATCGGGAAGAAAATCAACAAGCACATGAAAGTGAGACCCAAATACCTGTCGAACAAGCTAATCAACATGATAATGGAACAGCTATGGAACAAACAGAGGTCCTGCAACAAATCAAGGATCAAATACAAGCTGATTTCACCATAAAAATGCCAACAACTTTACCTATTACACAGGATTCTTTTTTATCAGCTACTACAAGGACAGAAGGGAATCAGGTGGAAATTGTCTTTTATGAAAGTAAAGAGAGTATGCCGATTAATGATATTCGATTAAAGAAATCAGCAAACGTTATAGCACGATTGCTCGTTAAGCAATACAATAATGCAGAAGGGGCAAGCACCCAAATAGCGTTTGATAATTTTAATCAAAATGGTGGACAAAAAGTGGATCTTGGTGACAATATTAAAGGTTATCAAGACGCGGGGGCAGGCTCCTTATGGACTGGATGGAATGAAGGACGCTGGGCAATTGCCACACATACCCGAACAGAAAATCCTGAGGCTGGTGTCAAGCTTGCAAAGCAAGTAGTAGAATATTTAAAAAGTCATATGCTCCCTATTCCAAAGCAATATGGCATGGCTCAATTGGACGTTTATCAAACAGGCAATTTAATCGTTTGGCAGGATGAAAAGCTTGTGTATACACTCGATTCCATAAAAGACCCACTAAAGGCCATAGAAATAGCTACAGCGTTTGACCAATAATTAAAATCCTAGAGTCTTGTGGCTCTAGGATTTTTTTAGTTGTTTTACTTTATAGAATCAATAAGGCCACTGTAGTCGTGGAATCGCTGTTGCCAACTCTCCATTGGGAAATTTAGTTGTTCCTTTCTATCTAGCAAATCAGTCAACAAGTTTAGACATATATGCCACCCCGCTAAATCCTTTGGCGTATGCTCTGTCAATTCTTGAAGTGTCTCTACTAATAGGAGGAATGTGCCCTCGTCATTAGAAGAAAGTTCGAATCGTACCGTATCCGTACCCCAATCAAATTCGAGAGTTTCATTTTCTGCATAATCGGTAATGGCTATTGTTTCATAGGCATCTGTTCCATCGTTCATATTAAAATGCATCTTACCATTCTTACGAAGATCAATGATTTCTAAATTGCTCATCCACTTTTGCAGCTTGTCATTTTCAGTGATTGCTGCCCAAACAACATCTATTGAATGAGGGAGCTGGCGTTTGAATGTTGCAACATGATGATTGGATTGTTCTTCAATAGTAGCTAGCATAGTATCCTCCGTCTTTTATGTGATTTTGTCCTTATTATAGGTGTTCTTTATGAACTGTTCAAAGGAGAACATCCCATAAATATATTATTTATAAGAAGTGAGATTTGGGATACTATTGTTAAAAAGGGGGCGTGAACATGACATATGAACAAGCATTAGAACGTTATATCCAAGCAACAAATACTCATGATTTTAATAAGGTAAAGGTTATTTTGCATCCACAGGCTGTCTATTGGTTTTCGGATAAAACATGTACGACTACAGAAGAAATTGGTGCTTACTTCAATCACGCATGGAATGTAATTCAAGAAGAGGTCTATTCAGCAACTGATATAACTTGGCTAACCGTTGATGAAAAAACAGCCACCTGTATTTATACATATCACTATGAAGGCTATCATAATGGGAAATCTGTATCAGGTAGCGGTAGGGCGACAAATATTTTTACATGGATGAATGGTGAATGGAAGTTAATTCATGAACATTTGAGTGGATATATTAAATAATTTCCCATACCATCTGAATAATCAACATCGAGATAATCACAGTTAGTAGTCGTTTGGCTACTTTTATTGGAATGTGTGGTAGCACAAGGAGGCCTAATTGAGAGCCTATAATGGAGCCTAAGGCCATGGCAATTGCATAATGCCATTGAATAAAGCCTGTTTGATAAAAAACAATAAAAGCTCCAGTACAACTTCCAAAAAGCAGTGCACGCGTGAGCTGTACGGCCTTTATGTAAGTGTGTTGGCAACGCCAATAATATAAAATACTAAAAGTTGAAGAACCAGGACCAAACCCACCATCATACATAGCGATAAAAAATGGCTGCCAAAGGGAGGACGTTGTATGCTCTGTAGGATTCACAGTGTCAGTCCAAGCCTTGTTTTTTAAAGTGACAACTAATGCAAAAATCAGTAGGATACAGGCTGTAACATTCATATTTTGTTCGGATTGTGACACGGCTAGAAGTGCACCACCAGCTCCTCCTATAACAGCAATAGCTATGTATTTTAAAATAACTTTGAAATGTAGCTCCTTATGATACAGTAAATAAAAAATGCTAGATAAAGCCGATATACCGGTCGAAAATTTATTTGTAGCAATACTAGTTTGAATGGGAATACCGACCAGCATCATAGCGGGTAGCGTCATAAGACCTCCACCTCCCGCAAGTGTACCGATAAAGGCAGCTATTATACCAATGCATACGAGGGTTAAAGAGATTTTTGTATAATGTGCCATGAAACTAAGGAGTACAAGGAACAATATCCATAAAATTTTTTTGATAGGCTACTCTCCTCACTTGGATAGCTTTAGGGTAAAGGTATTTAATTTATAAATCTAATATATTATTTTTGAGTACATATAAATATTATTTATCTTTTGGAAGACTAAGGGAGATTGCTGCATACAAAGGAAGAAAGAGGCGAAATCCAATGCTGCGAGACAAAAAGTCGATTATTAAACACTATGAACATTCTCTTCATTGGGTAAAGAATTTGAGGAATTTAACTGAGGAGCAATGGCGTATGCCAATTGAATCTGGAAAATGGTCAGTTGCAGAGGTGATAGGGCATCTTACACCCTGGGATAAATTTGTGTTAGAACAACGAATACCATATTTATTTACTAATACATCGTTACCTAAAGGACCAGATGTCACGAATATGAACACGAGGGCAGCTGAGAAAAGTCGTGAACAGCAGTTAGAAAAAACGATTATTGAATTTGTTTTGACAAGACGTCAATTGCTTCAAACCATTCAGCAATTTACAGATGAGCAATGGCAGCAGTCGTTCAATATTGGGCAGTCTAACATAACGGTGGCTGATTATTTTGGCGGATTAATTGACCATGATTTACATCATTTTTCACAAATTCAGAGTGTTTTACATGTATAGGAGCTAGCACATGGATATCAAGTATTTAATAGATTACTTTGCACAGGCATCTGTAAAGTTTACCGATGTCTTTACCAAAAGAATGGAGCCAGGAGAGGTTGATTTAGGGAGAACTACTGCACCAGAAAAATGTGGAATTATTGTGCCGCTTGCAGGAAGTGCTATCTTTAGCTTGAATGGAACGCCATATGTGATGGAGCCAGGAGTAATAGTGCATGCTGGTCCTCAAATGCCAATTGAAGTGAACGTAACAAGTCAGAAGGTTTGGGAATATGCTGTAGTTCACTATAATCTACCTATGGAGGAGACGGCATTATATCCACTGGTGGAACAACATTTTCTCATTAAAACAGGACATAATACGCAAATTATTACCCAGGTACAGCAGCTAGTAGAAAGCTATTCCTTTCCAGGTAATATGGCCGTATTTAAGTCCAAGACATTATTCATGAACTTGCTGGAACACATTCTTATAGCGGCAAAAGTGAAGGTTCTGGATAATGCCAATGAATTAATGGAGCAGGCTTTACAGTATATACATGAGCACTATGCGGAGCAGATTTCGGTATCAAATATTTCTAGTGAATTTGACATTGAACGGCGTCGTTTTGCCTATTTATTTGAGCAGCATACAGGTATGAATCCAAGCAAATATATAACAGAATACCGTATACGACGTGCGAAAGACTTACTAGAATATGGTGGAATCCCTGTAGCTGAAATTGCAGAATGTGTTGGATATGTAGATTGTTTTTATTTTAGTAGAGTATTTAAAAAGTGTACGGGTTTATCTCCCTCAGCCTATCGCAAGTTAAAAATAGAGGAAGCCAAATATGTATGAATGACTGTTTCTTATAAAAAAGGAGCAGTTTTTTTATGGCATAAATCGGCAAAAGTCCATGTCATTTTCGAAATCGTCCATTCACAATCTATTTTCACTTTGTTAGGATAGTATCCGTAAATGATAATGAGTATCAATTATATGTTGACATACATATGTAAATGATTATCATTATCAATATGAGCTTGTTAGGAGAGAATATCTATGAATAAATATTTTAAAATGTGTGCACCAGCACTTTTAGCACTATCATTAGCTGCATGTGGAACAGATAAGGCAGAGGAGTCTACTTCAACAAATAATACAACGGAGACAAGTGTAACAGAATCACAAACAGAACTAGCTAAGACACAGACAATTACGTACTTGGGTGAGAAATATGAGCTTCCAGTAGAAGTGAAAAATATTGTCGCTGCAAGTCTTGAATCTATGGAAGACGCTGCAATGCTTGGAATTAAGCCCGTAGGTGTACTTGAAGTAGGTGGCAAAGTGCCAGCATATCTAGCATCTGATTTTGAAGGTGCTACACTGGTAGGAAATAAAATGGAGCCAAATGCAGAGGCCATTCTTAATTTGGATCCAGATGTCATTGTAGGTACTTCAAAATTCCCTAAAGAAACGGCTGAAAAGTTGAACAAAATTCAAACAATGATACCTTACTCACATATTTCAACAAACTGGAAGGAAAATTTGACAGTGCTTGCACAGCTAGCTGGTAAAGAAGATGATGCTAAAAAAATCATTTCTGACTATGAGGCAAAAGTTGCTGATGCACAGGTTAAATCGAAGGAGCAATTAGCTGATAAACAAGTATTAATCATCCGTGTTCGCGGTGGTGTAATGTACATTTATCCAGCTGGTGTTTATTTAAATCCTGTTTTGTATGAGGATTTAGGTGCTCCAGTTCCAGAGGTAGTGACGACAGCTAAAGCGCAGGCAGAATTATCGCTAGAAACATTAGCTCAAGTAAATCCAGATGCAATTTTCCTTCAATTTGAGGAATCCGAAAATAAGGATACTCCTAAGGCGTTAGAGGAGCTACAAAAAAATCCAATTTTCACTAGCTTAAAGGCATCACAAAATAATGAAATTTATGTCAATACAATTGACCCGTTAGCACAAGGTGGTACGGCTTGGTCTAAGGTTAAATTCTTAGATGCAGCAGCTGAAAAATTACTTAAATAGTATACACAGGCTGGTAGTAGGTTTGGTGATATCACCAGGCTATTACCGGCCTTTTGTTCAGTAGAAGTTTGGATACTAAAATGGTATAGAAAAAGGTGTGAAAGTTGAAAAAAACAAACGTAGTGTCATTTTCAATATTAGCAGTATCTCCTCTCCTTATTGCCCTTGTGGCGCTTGTTTCTGTTATGTATGGAACAAAGGATATTAGTGTAATCACTGTGTGGCAAGCAATATCAGCATTCGATCCTTCTAATGTTGATCATCAAATTATACGGACAGGACGTATTCCTAGAATAGGCGCAGTCTTGTTAGTAGGAGCCTTTTTGGCAGTTGCGGGTGCAGTTATGCAGGGAATTACACGAAATTATTTAGCATCTCCTTCATTGATGGGTGTCAACGATGGCTCTGCATTTGTTATAACATTAGCCATTGTCTTTTTCCCAGGACTGCCTAATTATCAAATGATTTTATTGTCAATGCTAGGTTCTGCACTGGGTGCGGGCATTGTTTTTGGCTTTGGCTCGTTAATTCGGAATGGTTTATCACCAGTAAGGCTAGCCATTATTGGAACCGTTATTGGGACATTTTTAAGTAGTATAGCTACAGCGATTGCGATGTATTTTCAAGTATCACAAACAGTCAGTGCTTGGTATAACACTAAGGTACATATGGTAGATATGGATATGTTGATGCTCTCTATTCCATTTGGATTAGTTGGTTTATTATTGGCCTTACTATCCGCGAGGGCCATTACGATTACCTCGCTAGGTGAGGATATTGCAATGGGACTAGGTCAAAAAACAAAGGCCGTACGGATTATTAGTATGCTAGCTGTCGTATGCTTGACAGGGACAGCAGTTGCTCTCGTTGGGAAAATAGCCTTTGTAGGGTTAGTTATTCCGCATATTACTCGTTTTCTTGTTGGAGTAGATTATCGCTATATTATCCCTTGTGCGGCGGTTATTGGTGCCTTTTTCTTGGCGCTTTGTGATGTCCTTAGCCGCTTTGTTAATTATCCATTTGAAACGCCAATAGGAGTCTTAACAGCATTAGTTGGTGTGCCATTCTTCTTATATTTAGTTCGAAAGCACGGAGGTGAAAAACGTGCGTAAACATACCTCAAGTGTATTCTTAATGACTATGTCGACGCTTTTACTTTTGATTTTAGTTGCAAGTTATCTACATATTACAAATGGTGTTTTTGATATGTCTGTGATGGATGTCATAAAAACATTATTGCGTATTGAACCTAATCCAAAATTTGATCTTGTTATTTTTGAATTCCGCTTACCACGAATTGTCATAGCTGGGCTCGTTGGTATTGGATTAGGAATGGCGGGGGTTGTATTACAGGGTATTACGCGCAATGGGCTCGCAGATCCAGGGATATTAGGAATTAATGCTGGAGCTGGTGCCGCGGTCGTAATTTTTATGTTTTTCTTTCAATTAAAATTAGTGAGTGCAGATATGAACAGCTGGCTATCCATTTTAATGATGCCATTGTTCGGTTTTATCGGTGGAACAATTGCGGCTATATTAATTTTTACGTTTGCTTTGAAAAATGGTCATCTCGATATGCAGCGATTAATATTAACTGGGATTGCCATTAACAGTGGATTTGGCGCTTTATCATTGTTTCTATCTCTAAAAATGAGTGCGCAGGATTTTGAATCTGCAGCTATTTGGATGGCAGGTTCCATTTACAATGCGAATTGGATTTTTGCTCTTACTATGTTACCTTGGCTTGTAATTTTAGGAATTTATGTGCATAAAAAATCGTATTTACTTGATTATTTTCAGCTGGAAGAGGATAACATCACAAGTTTAGGAATTGCTGTTGAAAAAGAGAAAATGAAGCTGTTATTAGCCAGTGTAGGACTAGTTAGCGCATGCGTATCTGTATCAGGAAGTATTGGCTTTATTGGGTTAATGGCACCACATATCGCCAAGCAGCTTGTTGGTATTCAGCACCGCTATGTCATGCCAGTAAGTGCATTAATTGGTGCAGGCTTGCTAATTCTAGCTGACTTTATCGGCAAAACGGTATTCGCACCGTCTGAGCTGGCTGTTGGAATAGTAGTATCGATTATAGGAATTCCATATTTCTTGTATTTACTAGTGAAATCTAAGGCATAGGAGGAAATGGTGTGCAAACAGCGTTTAGAATGGAAAATTTGGCTTCAGGCTATGAGCAGGTTCGAGTGTTTGAAGGGTTAAATTTAACGATTGAAGAGGGCAAGGTCACAACGATTATCGGACCGAATGGCTGTGGTAAATCAACGCTTCTCAAAACAATAGGAAGAATTTTGAAAAAGCAACAGGGCACGGTATACTTGCAGGAGCAAAATATGCAAAATCTGTCGACAAAGGATATTGCACAGAAGCTAGCAATATTATCACAAACACCCGTTGCACCGGGACAATTAAAAGTCGAGGAACTTATTGCTTATGGCAGATATCCGCACCGCAACAATGTCAATCGATTAACAAATAAGGATGAAGAAATGATTGAGTGGGCGTTAACGGTCACAAACACGGTGGAATATCGAAATCGGGAGCTAGCACAGCTTTCTGGGGGTCAGCGTCAACGTGTATGGCTCGCTATGGCATTGGCACAGGAAACAAATATTTTGTTGCTCGATGAGCCGACTACGTATTTAGATATGGCCCACCAATTGGAAGTACTTGATATCGTGAAACATTTAAATGAACAGCATCAATGTACAATCGTCATGGTTCTTCATGATATTAACCATGCTGCTAGGTATTCAGATCATCTGATCGCCATGCGAAATGGTGTTATCATGCAAACAGGAACACCACAGGAAATCTTAAGCGCAGAGGTGATGCGTCAAGTCTTTAACATTGATGCACGTATTATGGAAGATCCAGCAACCAATACACCTGTATGCTATGGCTATGACATATTGAAGGAGGAAAACAAATGAATCCAACAGAAATAGATTACTCAACACAGCAAATGACTTCAAAATTGGCAGACTATACGTATGGGATTAACGTTTATGTACCAAATGAGGAAGCGCCAACGGAAGGCTTTCCGGTCATCTATGTATTGGATGGTTCTTCTTATTTTTCTCTTATTAAGGAAGCAGTTCGATTGCAAAGTCGTAATGCGCCAAAAACGGGTATTTTACCATCCATTGTTGTTGGTATCGGGCATGGTGAAGATATGCGTGAACGACGTTTTTATGATTTTACGGCACCAGCAGAGACGTATATTTATCCCGCAAGATTTAAAGGTAAAGGGCATGAAAAGCTTGGTGGGGCAGTAAACTTTAGTCGATTCCTAGAAGAAGAACTAAAGCCAATGATTGAAGCCAACTATCCAGTAAATAAAGCACAGCAATCGATATTTGGTCACTCATTAGCTGGTTATTTTACGCTTTGGCAATTATTTCACCATCCAACAAGCTTTCAACATTACCTGGCTATCAGTCCTTCCATCTGGTGGAATGAGCATGAATTAGTCCCATGTGCCTCAGTATTTTTAAATGAGCATCAGGCTATGAAGGAAACATTGTTTATTAGTGCTGGTGAACTGGAAACCTTTATGGTGGATGATGCACGACAAATGGCAACAATACTTGAAAAAGTAATGAAGGTTGATTTTTATGAAGCTTTAAACGAAAATCATGCATCTGTTGTGCCTACAGTTATGAGTAGAGCCATACGTTTTGCTTTTACAAATGAATAAACAATAGCCGCATTATCTATTGGTAGTGCGGTTTTTTATTTTCAAGAAGTTTTGATTTATAAAATACTTGAAGGAAACTCATAATAAAGGAAATTTGGTAAAACGTCTGGGATTAATGGAGGCGCTGTATGCAAAAAATTAAAAATTTAATCAACCCAGTATTTATTATTTCTAGTGGAGCCATTTTATTTTTAGTAATTATTGGGGCAATAATACCGGAACAGTTTAAGAATGGTGCGAACAGCGTCTTTCATATGACGACGGATTTTTTTGGTTGGTTTTACTTAATGGCGGTCTTTATAATCGTGGTTTTTCTATTTGGCTTGGCGATTAGTAAATATGGCACTATTCGGTTAGGAGCAGAAGATGGTCGACCAGAATTTAGCTTTCTCACATGGATTTCTATGCTCTTTTCTGCAGGTCTAGGGGTTGGATTAGTCTTTTGGGGAGTAGCTGAACCAATGAGTCATTACTTTTCACCGCCCTTTAGTGACACAACACCTCTAACGACAGATGCAGCGCGACTGGCAATGGGTTATTCTTTCTTTCATTGGGGAATCAGCCAATGGTCTGTTTATGCTATATTGGGGCTTGTCATGGCTTATGTGCAATTTAACAAAAAAAGAAATATGCTCATCTCTACCGCTTTAGAGCCTGTAACGGGGACAAATCGAGTCGTGAAGGGCACAATTGATATTTTAGCGGTTATTGCTACAGTTATGGGGGTAGCTACTTCTATTGGCTTGGGCGTGCTCCAAACAAACGGAGGTTTAAGCTTTGTCTTTGGTTTACCTAATACATTTCTCATACAGGTAGCCATTATTCTTATCATGTTTATTGGCTATATGTTCTCTGCCACTACGGGCCTTCAAAGGGGAATGAAAATCCTAAGTAATGTCAATATGATGCTAGCGATTGTTTTACTGCTATTTGTCTTTATAACTGGCCCAACAGTTTTTATTATGGAAACCTTTACACTAGCAATAGGGGATTATATTTCAAACTTCATTCAATACAGCTTAAGGATGCAACCGTATATCGGGGGGACTTGGGTGAAGGATTGGACGATCTTTTATTGGGCGTGGGCGATAGCATGGTCGCCCTTTGTTGGTTCTTTTATTGCCCGTGTATCTAAAGGAAGAACGATTCGAGAATTCATTGTTGGCGTATTAATTATTCCTCCTCTTATTGCTTGTTTTTGGATTGCTGTTTTTGGAGGAACTGCCATGTGGTTCGACCTGCATAAAGAAGCTGAAATTGCGCAAACCGTTCATAACGACGTAACAGTGGCCTTGTTTCAAATGCTAGAGTATTTACCTCTTTCAATGATAGCTTCTTTTATTGGAATTTTGCTCATTTTCATTTTCTTAATTACATCAGCCGATTCAGCTACTTTCATTATGGCGAGTATGACGACAAGGGGGTCTTTAAACCCGACAGTACTATCCAAGTTAGTATGGGGTATATTGATGGCCTCTATATCAGGTGTTTTATTGTATACAGGTGGGCTGGATGCACTACAAACAGCCTCATTAATTGCCGCGTTACCGTTTACAGTCCTATTACTGTTGTTAATGATTTCTTATATTAAAATGATGAAGGAAGAGATTGTTCCTCTGAAGAAAAAAGACATTCAACGATTGAAGATAGCAAGGAAGCATCTTGAAAAAGAAGCAAAAGCCAAAGAAAAAAAATAAGGTGATAAGCTGTATTATTCTTTGATGAGTAATACAGTTTCTTTTTGTGTTATTGCTATTTGGTATTTTAATGAACGGAATTGTCTGTAATAATTGAGGGTAAAAAGAATTTTTTTAGGGGATGGGGGTTGTCGTGAGAAGATTTGTCCTTATATGTATGATGCTGTTAGTGGTAGTAGTTATACAAATATAGGTAAAATTGTAATAACAGAGAATGCCCCAGATTTTTTGCAAATAAGTGATTTTGCAGCTATTAATTGGAATGAAAAAGCAGTGAATTTGGTGATAGAGCCATTATAGGTAATGCCAATAAATCGGGTGTTATTGGTGCTAGTATGCAAAGTATGAGCCCACAAAATGGATGTGGCATCTTTGAAGAATTGAAGGAAATGGTAATACAGAGTTAACAGTTGTAGGATACTATAGAGATTCTAAAACTAACCAGTCTATTTTAGTTGGCGGATGGAGCACAGGTCTTAGCGGGCCAGCAAACGAAGCAGATGCTCATAGCCCTTTAAGCGTAAAAATTCCTAGTCTTGGAAAAGGGCTGTTTTACTGATACAAATGGAAAACACTCTGATACGTTGATTGTTGATATCCAGGAATAATAATGACCTAAACATTTTGGAAAAGTAAGAGGGAAAAATGGAGGAGAGCAATTTGATTGATTTACGATATCCCATTGGGGAGTTTCAATGTCCAAAAGAAGTGACATCACAGCAAGTAAAAGAATGGATGGGAGATATTTACCTATTACCAAAGCAGCTTAAAGAAGTATTAAGTGAAGCAAGTGAGCAGGCATTGGCAAAATCGTATCGTGAAAATGGTTGGACCGTTAGACAGCTAGTCCATCATATTGCTGATAGTCATATGAACAGCTATACCCGTTTTAAGCTAGCACTAACAGAGGATGTACCAACGATTAAGCCATACAATGAGGCTGAATGGGCAATGCTCCCAGATTCAGAAATGCCAATAGCAACTTCGCTGACATTAATTGAAAGTTTACATGAGCGTTGGGTTTATTTACTGACAAATTTAACGGATGAACAATTACAACGAGCTTATAATCATCCTGATTCGGGGTTAACAACATTGGAACAAGCAGTAGGTTTATATGCATGGCATGGCAAACATCATTTGGCACATATCCAGCATGCATTAGCATTTTAGCTACATAAAAAGTAGACGATTTAGTTAAAATCGCCTACTACAATTTAATTATTAGGTTTGAAAAGATACTTATAACTTTAAGAGTTAGCGTTATTTACTTATACAATAGTAATTCCTGCACTTGCGTTACCAGTAAGAGTAACCAGAACAGTAGCTCCTGAAGTAGTCATGGAGAACACCATTAATAAACGATCACCAGTAGTTACTGGCACTGATACGTTGGCACTACCGCTTGCAATTGCACCAGCTAATAATGCTGCTAATGGTAAAGCTGGAGTTAAATCAACAAATGCTGCAGTAGGGCTGAAAACATTGCTTCCTTGAACTGCACGGTAAATTTGTGCTCTCACTGTAGCTGTTCCTGTTAGTGTTAAAGCGGCAGTTGCTGAAATTGTTGCAGCAATAGATGTAATTGTTCCTGGACGTGGAACAGTAAAAGCTTCTGTGGCAAGAGAACTTGTTAAATCAATATTAACGCCAGCAAGAGCTACACCTGGAACAGATGTACCAAAACCAACAAGGCTTACAGTACTAACTAAACCAGTTGCAAGAGATACTAATACAACAGGAATTGTTCCTGAAGAAAATGGGATAATGGAACCTGTAGCTGCTGGTGGAGTAATACATGCCGCATCAATACCGATAAATGGTCCAAGGGCAGTACAATCACCATTGCCTTTAGAGCAACCACACATTGAGTTGTTAAAACACATTTTTACACCCCCTTTCTTCATTATTCTATTCATATGTGAAAAGGGGGGAAGGGCAAATATCTACCTCTCCTATAAATTCAATGATTTCATAAAATCAATTTTCTATTGAAACAAAAAGACATCCACTATGTGTTTTCATACATAGTGGACGTCTTATAAAGTGATAAATTTAACTCCATCTTTTAAAGAAATCAAAAAATGAATTTTTTCCCTTCTTATTTTCTTCCTCAATCGGCATATTTACAGGATCAGGTTGCTTATTTTCTTCTTCCAGGGATGGATGAACCTCATAGACTGCTTCAGAATTATACACTTCGACATACTCTTCTGTTTCGATTGAAGGAGAATGATGTGTTTCAACTGTGTCAGCTGGCTGTGCTACTGTTTCTGAAATGACTTCGTTGAGAGGCTCACTAGCTATTGCAGTAGTGTCTTCACTAACTGTCTTGCTAAGTTTCTCTGAATTAACCTGTTCAAACGATCCTTTAGTTACTTCGGAAATCTCATGGTTGTTACGTTCATTTTCCGTTGGCACAGCCTCTGTAGGATCATCTGATTTTTCGGTTCCAGTACTCGATTCATGAACAAGAGTTGATAGTAAATGATCATTCTCGATGTTTTCCTCACTTAAAGTGGGCTGTACAGCAGATGGATCATAAACACTTACTGGAACTTCCTTTGCATCCGTGGCATTTTTAAAATGGAAGGTGGATTCAACTGTCGTGTTTCTGAATAAACCATTGTATATATGGCTTGGATGCGTATTAATGGATTGAAAATATTGCTGATTAAAATGCCGCTCTTCTGGTTTAGCTACCTGCTGGTCATTGTGAGGAGGTGGAGCCCCATTATTATTGACATTTTGTTGGTGGTTTATGGCTTTACCTGCCAAACTTTGTAATAGTCTATAAGATGGTTGTGCTGATGTTATCGTAGTTTTATCTGCTGTCTGTGTCATTCTAGGTTGTTGTCTAGGCAAATGAGTAGCCGAAGTTTGAGAAGGCATTTTAATGGCGGGAGAAATGGTTGTTGTATCATTTCCTTCAACAGTTAATAATTTGTTTAAAACTGCTAAAATTTCTTGATTCATTTCTTCCATGGTTTGATTCAGAGACTCAATCTGTATGGAAAGAAGCCTTATTTGATCATCATATCCTTTTATATAGGAATTTTGCTTAGTATCCAATGTCTCTGTAATCCCCTCTAAATGGGCTATCTGTGTTTTCAGTCCATCAAACCCCTGCTTCATATAAAGGAAATCTTCAATTGACGATCCCGTTTTTAATGATGATAACGATTCTCTATAGGTTTCAATTTTTTGCTTTAAATTTTCAATTTCTTGAGTGGTATACAATTTTGACTCCTCCATTGTAGTTCACCCCTTTCATTCCATTATTAGTTTATTAAAAATATTGCCTTTCTGTTACAAATATACCTGTTCCTTCAACATTTTAGTTCTTATTATAAAGAAAGAACTGTAAGACAAAATGATTGTCGCTGATTTTTATAAATATCCAATGTAACTATTTATTAGCCCATGCACTTATAGCTGAAAAACATATGCTACAAACGAAAGATAAAAAACTTATGGAGGTGTCAAAAGGATGCAAGAACATATGCCATCCCAGGCGCAGGAACTGATTTGTATAAATGTTGATAAGGTATATGACTGGATTGTAAAGGAAATGTCATTTGATATTTCACCAACTGGAGCAATTACATTCCCAGGCGTAACAGCAGCTACTGACTTAACAGGTGCAATTGTTACATGTCGAGTAATTCCAGCAGCTACAAATCCAATTGTGATCCTAAACCGTGAGAATCGCCAATTCTCTATCGATGGATCAACTGTTTGTCTACAACATTTAAATATTCAAAAGAATTTCATTCTTACGATCGTTGTTACATTACCAAATGGAACAATGTTCACAAGCGCAGAGATTCCTGTTTCACGCTGTGAGCAAGTGACATTATGTGCACCTAAGGGTACAGATGTAGAAATTCTATATACAGATTTAGATTGCTTCGTTTGTACAACTGGTACACTTACAGCTGCAGCAGGTGCAATTACGTTTTCTGCGTTAACAATTACTGTTGCTGTTTGCCAAAGCATTCAATCAACATTCCCAGTTACTGTGGAATTTTTAGCAACTTTCTGCGAACCAAGAGCAGATTTACCATTCACATGTCCAACTGCGGTTCGTCCACAACAATGCCCAGTTATTTTCCCAACTGTTGGTTAGTAGTGCTAACAAATAGAGGAAAGTCATATCATGAAGAGAGGGTTATCCTCTCTTTTTTTTATGAATCATAGTAAGGGGGCATTAAGTGATAACACGAATAGAAGACAAGATACAAGCGGTGAAAGAACAGACAAACATGTATGTTCAAGAAATAAAAAAGCTGGTAGAAGAGCTAGCAGTTCAAAATAAGATTAGTCTAATCAGTTATTTTACATCCTCGTTCAATATATCCTATGACTCTGAGCAAGAAAGTCTTTGTTTAGGCTCCTACCATATTCGTAATATTGGTCAAACACCCGTCACAAATCCATATCTATGTATTAAATTACCGAAAGATTCTCCGTTTTATTTCTCGGGAAGGTATGTTCACGAAAATTACACACCTACTTTAAAGACACAGGGGCAAAGTAATTGGGAACGTTTTAATGACAAGTCTAGTAAGGAGGAATATTGGCTTAGACCAGTAGGGAAGTCCACCATCGAACCAAATGAAACGATTTCATTTACCAATTTTCAAATTAAATGGTCCCATAATTTATCGTATTCTGGCACTATTATGGGTTTTACATATTGTGATCAGCTAACAGATGGTGTGGTTGTGTTAAACCCAATTAATCTCAATGGAATTAGTCAAACGCAGGAGGGAAACAATGGTGGATCATGAAAAACAAGAGCTTAGTAGCGTAATCCAACAATTGCTGAAGGACCAGCTTAACCGCCGTAATGTACAAGATAATAGCTTTGCCTTTCTTGAAAAAGATACATTGCAACAATTAATTGGCTATCTTGTCTCTGGGGAAAAAAATAATATCTTTGAACAACATGAACATTCGAAGCTTCAAACAAAGTGGTTAAAACAACTAGATGAGGTGTTAGATGACAGTAAAGCACAGTTTGAAGAAGTCATTGAAATTCTAAAAAGTTTTTCAGGCTAGGAGGTGCAAGGATGGACAACGATATTGTCAAAAACAATGATCCTCTACAGCTCCAACAAATGATAATTTTTTTAAGGGCCGAATTAGCCAAATATAAAAATGAAGTGAAAAGGCTAAGGGATAGTGATTATTATGCATTAGTGCTACGGCTTGAACGGGAAAATATACAATTAACAAGACTCAGAAAAGATCTCTCGATGGAGCTATTAAAGTTGAAGAGAGATTTTGATAAGGAATTGGAAGCATATGATGAAGAGATACAAAAACGAGAGTTACAAAGGAAAAAACAAATTACTTCGATAGAGTCCTTATTAAAAGAGCTAAATGAGTTGCGAGCAGAAAATAAGTTATTAAAGGACAGCGTTAACGTATCTAATGAAGATAAAAACTATAGGTCAATGATTGAAGGGTTTGATAAAAGATTACATGACTTTACCATCGTTACAGGTGGACAAATGGAACGTATCGTAGAGACAATAGAACAATCCTATAGAGACAAAGTAGAGACGGACAGCCTATATCAACAATTAGTCAAAGAATTAGAGACGAAAAATCAAGAAATCGAAAAACTAACGAATGAGATAAAAGGCTATAAAAATCAAACTGATGACAGTAGAGTAAAAATGAATGGATCTATTAATCTAGACGAGCAGATCGATTATAGATTACGAATGCTTGATGAACTCGATCAAAAATTGAACGAGCTTGCATTCGAAATAAATAGAGAATAGATGGGATAAAACACTGTTTCTAGGGGGTAAGCATACCCCTTTTGAAACAGTCCCCAATTAATTAACTACTGCTAAATTACTTTGTTTCACGATGTAAAGTAGTTCGTTTTAAGCGAGGGGAATACTTTTTAAGCTCCAATCTCTCTGGATTATTACGTTTATTTTTCGTCGTGATATAGTTTTTATCACCAGTTTCTGTGCAGGCTAGAGTTATTTGTACGCGCATAATTATGCCTCCTTTTAAATAGTAATTATTACGATTTAAACAATATATTTTAGGTTGTAAATTGTCAAGTTTATTTCGTATATAATAAAAAGCTTTGCATTTTATAAAATTATATGTTTTAATTACAAATTGTAAATAGTAATGATTACGATTTAAGGAGTTGGAGAGATAACAATGAAAATACCTGTGACTGTATTAAGTGGATACTTAGGTTCTGGTAAGACCACAATGATGAATCATGTATTGCAAAACGAAAAGGATTTACGTGTTGCTGTTATTGTGAATGATATGAGTGAAATTAATATTGATGCTGAGCTTATTGCAAATGGCAGCGGTATCTCACGAACAGAAGAGAAATTTGTGGAGTTATCCAACGGCTGTATTTGTTGTACATTGAGAGAAGATTTATTACAGGAGGTGGAACGTCTTGCGAAGCTTGGCAATATTGATTATATATTGATTGAATCGACAGGTATTAGTGAGCCGATTCCAGTTGCGCAAACATTTAGCTATTTAGATGAAGAGCTCGGCATAGATTTAACGAGATTTTGTCAATTGGATACGATGGTAACGGTCGTAGATGCGCATCGCTTTTGGCATGATTTTCAATCAGGAGAGAGTTTATTAGAGCGTAAGGAAGCAATTGGTGAATTAGATGGACGGGATGTTGCAGACCTTCTTATTGATCAAATAGAATTTTGTGATGTCCTTGTATTAAATAAGTGTGACTTAGTTTCAATAGAAGAGTTAGAACGGTTGGAGGGTATATTGCGCGCACTACAGCCCGAGGCAAAAATAATCCGAACGGTTAATGGTGAAATTGATTCTACTGACATTTTGAATACAGGCCGTTTTGACTTCGAGCGTGTATCAGAATCAGCTGGCTGGTTAAAAGAATTAGAGTTGGGGCATGAAAACCATATGCCGGAGACGGAGGAGTACGGGATATCTTCATTTACCTATACAAGTAGAAAGCCATTCCATCCGATGCGCTTTGTCGAGTGGTGTGACCACATGCCCCAATCAATTGTGCGGGCAAAGGGGATTGTTTGGAGTGCTAAACATCAAGATGTTGCGTTATTGCTATCACAGGCAGGTTCATCTGCAAAAATTGAACCTGTTTCTTATTGGGTAGCTGCACTACCAAAAGCTCAGCAGGAAGATGTTTTCCAACAAAGTCCAGAGGTGTTGGAAGACTGGGATAGCGAGTTTGGAGATCGCATGACCCAACTTGTTATTATTGGTATTGACTTAGATAAAGAACGTATTTTCAAACAGTTGGACAGCTGTTTATTAACAGATGAAGAGTTTCGTAACCCGTGGGAACAACTACAGGATCCGTTTAACTGGGAATGGCATTAATAAAAAAGAAGATTTCGGCTACGACTCCGAAATCTTCTTTTCAAACACTCGATTATAATTAGTGGCATCTCGTAAAGCCTTTTCTTCTATTGGGATTCGTACAGATAGCATTGTAATGTTTAATAGTGTAAAGCAAAACGCTGTAAAATATGCCTGGAACATAAGAGGTAGAAGGAGAATTTCCAAGCAAACGACGGCATAATTAGGGTGGCGCATAAATTCGTAGGGACCTTTACGCACAACTTGTGCGTGAGGTAGAATGAGAATCTTTGTATTCCAAAATGTTCCCAAAGAACGGATACACCATATACGCAATGCCTGAACGGCTACAAACAAAATAAAAAGTAATGGGAATAAGGGCGAAATACCATTGTTATTTGTTACTACTTCAACAATTAGAAACAAGAAGAAACTAATATGCATAGTGACCATATAAGAGTAGTGAGAGTTACCTACCTCATAAGCTCCCTGAGAAAACATCCATTTCTCGTTTCGTTTAGCAATGAAAACCTCTGTCAATCTTTGTAGAATGACAAGCGTCACAATTAAATAGAAGATCATGCTACTCCCTCCAGTTTAATAATACAGCTTCTGCACAAAAACCAGGGCCAAGAGCGACGAGTAAACCTGTATCCCCCACTTGTCCTTCATGTAACATAAATTGTTTTAACACGTATAACACGGTTGGCGAAGACATATTACCATGTTGTCGTAATATTTCCCGAGAAATGTCGGTTTTTTGAGAAGAAAGATAAAGCGTGTCTTCATAGGCTTTTAATACTTTTTTTCCTCCAGGATGTGCAATGAAATGAGTAAGCTGTTCACTGTAAAATCCTTGTTCCAGTAAAAACTGTTCAATATATGGTCCAAGCCAACTAGTAATAATAGCCGGAATGCTTTTTTGAAAAATGACATGAAGCCCATTATTTTTAATGTCCCATCCCATTACATTTTCTGAATTAGGCATCCATTTAGAGCCTGTCGCTAGAATAGCTGGTGATGGTTTTTTTGTATCAATCATGATTTCATCGCCACACACGAGCATACAGGCAGCACCGTCAGCAAAAAGCGAAGCCCCAATTAAATTACTTTTAGAAAAATCGTTTGGCTGAAATGTGAGGCTACATAATTCAACACAAACAACAAGCACCTTTGCATTTGGGTGTGCTTTACAAAAATCAAAGGCTCTGCTAACACCCGCCGCTCCTCCCGCACAGCCTAAGCCCCATAATGGAATACGTCTTAATCGATCGGAAAAAGTAAGCTTGTTCATAATACGAGCATCAATGCTAGGTGTTGAAATTCCCGTACTACTAACAAATATGATGGCATCGATTTCTTCAGGAGAAATGGGTGAATGTAAGAAGGCTTCATTTTGTAAGCATGCCTGAATGACGCTTACGCTGTATTGTGTAGCTAGTTCAATATATAAATTATTTCGCTCCTCAAATGAGTGATTTGTACGATGCCACTCAGGTGGTACACAAAAATGACGTGTTTCAATTCCACCATTTTCGAAAACCTTTAGATAGCGTTCTAATTTTGGGATTTTTTCATAGAAAAGCTCTTTTGTTAGTTCCTCTGCATTTGATTGCTGTAATGTGTAAGGTGGTTGATGTGTGCTAATAGAAATGATTTTAGGCAATTCAACATCTCCTCGCATTTATTGGTCTTGTACATTCTATGCGTTGAGGAAGTAGATACATGCTTATAATATTGTATTTGACAATTCCTAAAATTTTGTATATATTGGTAACAACTAAATGGAAAGTAGGTGATGTGACATGATGAATAAATCTATTTTTAGCGAACTGCAATTCGGTTTGTTTCATTTCACACGCCTAATATATACAAAGAGACGTCGTGCATAGCTCGATGTACTTGTATATCCTTTAAACGTGCGTGTGAAACCTTGTAACTGCCGAATTATGCAGGTACAAGGTTTTTTATCGTGGTTCAAATTTGCTGAATCAAGATAATTGCTTCTTGTGGAAGTCTGCACAGAAGCCTCATAGAAACGCATATTTAGGAGGAAATTAATTTGAATTTAACAACATTAGGTTTTACAAAATATTTTGAAGAGCAAATATTAGAAATGAAAAAACAATCTAAGTTTAAAAATTGTGTGCCTGCGAGGGTCACTTTAGAGCATAAGCATTCCTATCGAGTGTTAGCTCAAGAAGGGGAATGGCTTGCAACAATCGCTGGTCATTATGCCTATACATCTTTAGCTCGTGAAGACTATCCGGCAGTGGGCGATTGGGTGCTGGTAGAGAAAATGCCTGGTGAGGAACGAGCAATTATTCATCAGTTATTCAAACGAAAATCTGTCTTTTCGCGAAAAGTTGCTGGTCTAGAGATACAGGAACAGATTGTTGCATCGAATGTGGATATTGTGTTATTAGTCATGAGCTTGAATGCTGATTTTAATATTCGCCGTTTGGAACGATATTTAGTAGCTGCCTGGGATTCAGGTGCAAAGCCCATTATTGTTCTTACAAAGGCAGATTTATGCGAGGATGAATCAAGCTTAGTAAAAGAAGTTGAGTCAGTAGCATTGGGTGTAGATATTTTCGTAACGAGTGCTATTTCTGGAGAAGGCTTAACGGAAATTCAGGCCTTATTTACTGAAGGGGTCACTGGAGCATTGCTGGGCTCCTCCGGTGCAGGAAAATCTACATTGACGAATGCTCTGTGTGGCGAAATGCTGATGAAGGTATCAGACATTCGTGAAGACGATGCAAAAGGACGTCATACAACGACCCATAGAGAGCTAGTGATATTACCCTCAGGTGGCTGTTTAATTGATACGCCCGGAATGCGTGAGCTACAGTTATGGAATCAAGGTGATAGTTTATCATCCAGCTTTCAAGATGTTGAGGAATTAGCAAAAGCTTGCCGTTATCGTGATTGTACCCATCAAAAAGAGCCGCATTGTGCAGTGCGAAAAGCTATTGCTGATGGTGAACTTGATCAAAATCGTTTGCAAAGCTATTTTAAGCTACAAAGAGAATTAGCTTACATGGAACGTAAAACAAATGTCCAGGCAAAGCTCGAGGAGCAACGTAAGTGGAAGCAAATTTCTAAAGGTGTTAAAAAGGGAAAAAACAAATAGGAGCACACATATGACAGTACAAAGCATAAATCATCTACTCTTTTCAGTGTCTGATCTAGAGAAATCCATTGCATTTTATGAAAATGTTTTCGGTGCTAAGTTACTTGTAAAGGGAAACAGCACAGCCTATTTTGATGTAAATGGGCTGTGGCTTGCCCTCAATGTTGAAAAAGATATACCGCGCAATGACATTCAATATTCCTATACACATATCGCTTTCACGATCTCTGAGGATGAGTTCGATAAAATGTATGATAAATTAGTACAATTGAAGGTTCTTATTTTAGATGGCCGACAAAGAGATGAAAGAGATAAAAAATCAATTTATTTTACCGATCCTGATGGACATAAGTTTGAATTTCATACGGGGACTTTACAAGATCGTTTGGATTATTATAAGAAGGAGAAGTTACATATGGAGTTTTTTAATCATTAAGCAAGGAGTGATTTTATGACGAAAGCTTTTATTTTTGATATGGATGGCACTTTATTTCAAACAAATCTTATTTTAGAACCTGCGCTAGATGCCACATTTGATGTGTTGCGTACAAAGGGCTTATGGCAGGGAGAAACACCCATTGAAAAATACCGTGAAATTATGGGTGTTCCTCTACCGGTAGTATGGGAGACCTTATGTCCAATGCATTCAGTAGACATACGTGAGGAGAGCAATGTGCTCTTTCATGTAAAGTTGACGGAGCAAATCCGTAGTCGTAAAGGTGCGCTTTATCCACATGCTGAGCAAACTCTTGCCACATTGTCAAAAAGCTATCCGTTATACATAGCGAGTAATGGACAGGTTGACTATTTACAGGCAATTGTAGAAACCTATCAATTAGAGCGATTTATAAAGGGGACTTACAGCATTCAATCCATTGCTAGCGGTCATAAATCAGACTTAGTGAAAAAAGTAATGCAAGACAATGGAATTCAGGACGGGGCGGTAGTTGGTGATCGTTCTTCCGATATTCAAGCTGCCCGCGATAACGCGCTACTTTCAATAGGTGCTCGCTTTGACTTTGCTCAGGACCATGAATTGCAACAGGCACATATTGTGATAGATGATTTAACGGAGTTACTAAACATAGAGTTAGGCTAATTATGATAAACCCATTAACATTAGGTGAGCCTATTCGAAAAAATGGAAGCGACTTAACGACAATTATTGCATTTCATCGTAATAAAGCGTAGAATAGTGCCAATCCTATAGATAAAGCATTGAAAAGGAAAAGTAGATAGGAATAGCATTTTGTAGAGAGCCTCTGTTGGTGGAAATGAGGTAAATGAATCCTTTTGAAAATGACCTTTGAGCTTCGTACCGAAAGCTTATAGCAAGTAGATTACGACGAGATGGGCACTCGTTACAACAGCGGCAGTATCTTTTACTTTAAAAAAAGACGTACTGAATAAGGCAAATAGTGTGAGCTATTTGTAAATATAGGTGGTAACACGGGTAGACTCGTCCTAATCAGATTTGATTAGGGCGATTTTTTTTTACCATTTTTAATGAGAGGGGAGCAATTTAGAATGACTATCGTTATTGGAGGCGCTTGGCCGTATGCAAATGGCTCTTTGCATTTAGGACATGTAGCCGCATTATTACCAGGTGATATTTTGGCCAGATATTACCGTCAAAAAGGTGAACAAGTACTATACGTATCGGGTAGTGACTGTAATGGTACACCAATTTCTATTCGTGCAGCTCAGGAAAACACAACAACCGAGGCGATTGCTAATCATTATCATGAAGAATTTAAAAAATGTTTTAATAAGCTAGGATTTACTTATGATTTATACACAAGAACGGATGCAGAGCACCATCATGAATCCGTTAAGGGCTTATTTTTACAGCTACTTGCCAACCACTTTTTATATAAAAAGAAAATTGAACAGGCTTACTGTGAGACAGATCAGCAATTTTTGCCAGATCGATTTGTAGAGGGTATATGCCCAAATTGTGGTGCAAAGGCGAGAGGAGATCAATGTGATAACTGCTCGGAAATTTTAGACCCACTAGATTTAATCGATAAGAGCTGTAAAATATGTGGGAATGAGCCAGTAATTCGAGAGACAGAACATTTTTATTTTACCTTTAGTCAATTTCAAGGGAAATTAGAGTCCTTCTTATCCGAGGCAAAGGCAGAGAAACGTTGGAGGGATAATGCATTAGGATTGACAGAGCGCTACTTAGCAGAGGGCGTTCCTGACCGAGCAGTAACGAGAGATTTACCAAATGGAATAGATGTTCCGGTTCCTGGCTTTGATGGTAAGAAAATATATGTGTGGATTGAAGCAGTGGCGGGGTATTTAACTGCTAGCCTAGAATGGGCAAAGCAACATCATATGGCGATTGAAGACTTATGGAATGAAGAAACGATTTCGTATTATGTCCATGGTAAGGATAATATTCCATTCCACACAGTTATTTGGCCAGCTATTTTGATGGGACTAGGTGTGCAAGCTTTACCGACACATATCGTATCTAATGAATATTTAACATTAGAAAAACGCAAATTATCGACGAGTCAAAACTGGGCAGTATGGGTTCCTTATATTTTAAGTCGTTATGATGCTGACTCTATTCGCTATTTCTTAACGACTAATGCACCAGAAAATCGCGATACTGATTTTTCATGGCGAGAATTTATTTACAGTCATAACGGTGAATTACTTGGTGCCTATGGTAATTTTGTGAACCGAACATTGAAATTTATAGAGAAATCCTTTGCTAGTCAAGTGCCACAGGCTGAAGTGGATAGTACTATTCGTAAACAAACTATTCAGCTATTTAATGAAGTGGGTATTCTTATTGAGGGTGGCCGTTTCAAGCAAGCGTTAGAGACCATTTTTGAGTATATTCGTGGAGCTAATCGTTACTTCGATGAACAACAGCCATGGTTACAAGTAAAAGAAAATGTGGAGGCGGGCAATTGTACACTAGCTACCTGTGTCTATATCATTGCCAATCTCGGACAATTACTACAACCATTTCTACCGTTTTCAGCAGCGAAGGTAAGAGATATGTTAGGAATAGATGAAATAATGTGGCATGAGCAAGTAGAGTTACCTAAAACCATTGAAGACATAACACCTTTGTTTGAACGGCTGGACATTGAACTAATAGAAGAAGAATATCAAAAGTTAGTAAGGGATAGTCGCTAGACTTGAAAAAGCAGTATGGCTGAATGAGGCCATACTGCTTTTCTTGTTTAATTCATAACAGGTGTTAATTTGGCCACGACAATGCTATTGATGGCATTCATATAGGCTAGGGCACTAGCTTTTAAAATGTCAGTATCTGCAGCTTTTGCCATATACTTTTCACCCTCATGCTCGATCGTGATTTTTACTTTTCCTAGCGCCTCTTTGCCGCGCGAAACACTATTGATATTATATTCCACTAGTTTTACATCCATGCTTGTAATTTCTGCAATGGCAGAATAGAGAGCATCAATTGGACCTGAGCCAACTGCGCTAGCCTTCAATACTTCGTTACCTTTCCGTACTTTAACGCTCGCTGAAGGGAAACTTGTATTGCTGACGACTTGTAAATCTTCAATATCAAAGAATTGGTCACTATAGTGAGTTGCATTCTTGTGAGAAGCATCATGTTTTTCATAATAGCTTTCAACAATAACGTATAAATCGTGATCGTATACTTCCTTTTTGGCATCCGCTAGCTTTAGGAAACCTTCAAAGATTCCCTCAAATTCATCTGTAGAAAGATTTGAAAACCCTAACTTTTCAAGAGCATTTTTCACAGCATGTCGGCCAGAACGTGCTGTCAGTACTAGCTCCATATCATCAAGACCAACGTCTTCAGGGTGCACAATTTCATAAGCATCACGAGATTTTAGTAATCCGTCCTGATGGATACCCGATGAATGGGCGAATGCATTATCTCCCGTAATAGCTTTATTGACTTGAACATCTAAGCCCATAAAACTAGAAACAAGACGAGAGGTATTAATAATTTCTTTAGTGTTAATACGAGTATCAGCATTATAGATAGTGCTACGCGTTTTTAGTGCCATAACGACTTCTTCTAATGCCGCATTACCTGCGCGTTCACCGATACCATTAATTGTACATTCGACTTTGTCGGCACCATTTTTTATGGCAGCAAGCGTATTTGCAGTTGCCATTCCAAGGTCATTGTGGCAATGAACGCTAAGAAGGACACTGTCGTCTAAATTTTTCATACGGTTGTTTAATTTAAAAATCATCTCACCAAATTCTTCTGGTTCTGCAAATCCGACTGTATCAGGTACGTTAATCATAGTGGCACCAGCCCTCATAACAGCTTCAATTGTTTTCCAAAGATATTCAAAATCTGAACGAGATGCATCCTCTGTGGAATATTGAACTTGAGGCAAAAGAGTTTTGGCATACTTTACAGCATCTACTCCAATTTGCAGAATTTGATCTTTTGATTTACTAAATTTTTTCTCCACATGTATATCGGATGTCCCAAGAACCATGTGAATCATAGGGTTTTCAGCGTATTTCACAGCATGGTAGACGGCATCAATATCTGCCTTTACTGCACGTGCTAATGCTGTAATCATAATATCGCCAGTAGTACCGACCTTCTCAGCTACAGCTTTGACAGCATCAAAATCTCCCTGTGATGAAGCGGGGAATCCAGCTTCGATAATATCGACACCTAATTTTTTCAGTTGCTGTGCTATTTCTACTTTTTCATATAAATTTAGCTTAGCTCCTGGCACCTGTTCACCATCACGTAATGTTGTATCAAATACCCAAATTTTTCTTCCCATTCTTTAACACTCCTCTTGTAGTTATCAGTATCTAAAAGCTACACGTAGGCCAATGATTCACTAAAAAATAAAAAAACTCATCTCTATTTAAAAATAGAGACGAGTTTATGCTCGCGGTACCACTCTAATTGACCTTCTCTGTACAGAAAAAGTCCCCTTATCGACAGCTATCACTGTCTATCCTGTTAACGGGGGAAACCGACATCCCTTACTAGACTGTTCAGGGAGTAGCTCATGGACGAGTTCAAAATGTGTGTCTACCGATTTACACCAACCATCGGCTCTCTACAAGTACATCACCATTTTTACTATTTCCAATCTTGGCCTGTAATGTGTTGTTGAAAGCAATATTACTTGGATATTAATAACCTGTCAATAATTTTCTAAAAATTTTTTTAATTCTGTCTAAAGTAGTGCTCGTTTTGATAAAAATTTGATAATTGTGAAGTAAATAAATGGCTACTAAAAAAGCAATGTCTGTTAGAAAATAAAAGTTGTGAATGAACGTTAGAAAGGTAGAAGAAAAGAAGAAATTTGTCTTTGATTTAGAAGGTACAATTTGCTTTAAAGGAAGTCCTTGAATGGGGGGTTATCAATGCGTATAGACATGTAGACAAAGTGTGCATGCAGTTATTTTTTTGCCTCCTTTAGAGCAATACGTAAATCTATTGTGTTTGTTTAGGGAAGCGTCAGGTTGGTAAGAGAGCTACTTTACAAGTTGCTAGTGAGGAAGCAGCCATTATATGAAAAATATAAGTGAGTGAAAGCCTATACATATATAGAAAAAAACTGCTCGTTTCCTAGAAGGAATTCGAGCAGTTTTCATTTATTCTATTTTAAAGCGAGAGACTTCTGTTTGAAGCTCCTCAGCCATATTTGAAAGTGTTGCTGCGGAAGCAGCGACTTCCTCGATAGTTGCTAACTGCTCCTCAGAGGCAGAAGCGACATTTTGTAAATTACTAGAAGACATTTGAGCGATTGTTGCTATTTCATCGAAGGATGCATAAATTTGTTCCGCACTGGATGACATTTCTTCTGAAACTGTAGTAGCATCTTGAATTTGCATGGACACTTGTTCAATTAACTCTACAATTTTAGAGAAGCCTTCTTCAGCTACCTGTACCACCTGCATACCGATTTGAACCTCTTGTGTCCCTGTATCCATCACCTTTACAGCACGGTTTGTATCTTGTTGGATTTCTGCTATTAACGTAGCAATTTGCTCTGCAGATTTTTTGGATTGCTCTGCTAACTTTTTCACCTCGTCTGCCACGACGGCAAAGCCTCTCCCGTGATCACCCGCACGAGCTGCCTCAATAGCGGCATTGAGTGCTAATAAATTTGTTTGCTCTGCAATATCTGTAATAATGCCAATAATGTTACCGATTTCTATAGAATGACCGTCTAAATTCTTAACTACGCTTGCAGATTCTAATACAGCAGTATTAATAGTAGTCATTTGTGAAATCACTCGATGTAATGATTTATTGCCCTTTTGAGCCTCTGAATTCGTTTCCATTGCTAGTTCCGAAACCGCCGCCGTAGTAGATGCTAATTGCTGTATGCCCTTTGTCATATTTTTCATCGCTTCAGAGCTTTCTGTAGCATTTTTACCTTGAGCTTCAGAGCCACTTGCCACTTCTTGAATCGAAGAAGTAATCTGCTCTGTCGCTTGGATGGTTTGGTCAGCACTTGCTGTTAATTCTGCAGCAGAGCCACTAACTTGTACAGTGTTGTGACGTACATTTGTAATTAAATCTTTCAAATTAACGGCCATTTGATTAAATGCTTGGGCTAAGTCACCCACTTCATCACGATTTTTAATACGAATCTGTTCAGCCGTTAAGTCACCTTCTGCTATTTTTTTAGCTGCCTTAGCCATACCGTTAATTGGTCGAGACATTAGACTACCAACAACCATTGCAATTATCAGACTTATGACAACTGCAAGAACCCCAAGAAGTATCATTTGGAACTTAATATCTTGAATTTGTTGAGATGTGGCAGCAATTTTTCCGTCAATATATTCATGTTGATAATTGGAAAGGTTTTCAACGCGTTCGTCAAATTGTTTAATAATGAGCCGCCCTTGCGTACTATCGAGCTTTTCGTACTTTTCCGTTTCACCTGAAGCCTTTAACTCAAACATACGATCGGCAAACTGCTGAACATTTTGCTCGCTTTTATTAATAGCTTCTAGAAATTTAATGGATTTTTCGGTCGTCAGAGATGCCATGAGCTCTTCAGATTTTTGTTTAAATTCTGTCCGAGAGTCTTGATTGCTTTGGAGATTTTGTTTATCTCCAAGCAGTAAATAGCCACGCAAACTAACAATCTCTTGTTTGGCAATAACGCGTAATTCCTGAATAGCGATAGATTTAGTTGTTTGCTCCTCCAATAATGTACGATAAGTTTTGTTCACAGAATCAAGCTGCTTTATATTTAAGCCGATAGTAGCAACTAGAACTAAAATAACTATAAAAAAACCGAGTAATAATTTCTTGTAGATAGTAAATCGCATAGATGAAATTTCCTTTCTCAGTATTTAGTAGAAATGTTACAAATTAATGAAATATGTATATATATCATTTATATCAGAAAATATGAATTTTACAAAGTATTATGAGTATTTCTACTGTAATAAATAGTTTAAAGGTGGCAGAAATTTGTGATTGAAGTAATAAAAAAAGAAGATTTTTTGCTAAAATATGCTAGAAATAAAGCGATAGTTAATGGTGTATATTGAATATTAAGCCAATATTCATAAATTTTGAAACTTATAGAGAAGTCAAAACGTAAATTACATATGAAGATGAACTGAGGTGGCACGTAATGTATAGGCCTATTTTAAAAATACCTAAAACAAAGTCTGAAAAGGTTTGTGATTATATTGGAGTTATAATATTCCTCTTATCTATCCTTTATATTTCAGTTATGTGGGGTAAATTGCCTGAAGAAATTCCTGTTCATTTTGATGGTAAAGGTGAGGTTGATCGATGGGGTTCGAAAATAGAGCTCATTATTCTTCCGTTTATAGGTGTGTTTTTATGGATAACAATGAGCCTTTTAGAGAAAGCTCCACATATCCATAACTTTCCGGCTCGTTTGAATGAACAGAATGTAGCAGCATTTTATTTGAACAGCAGAAAAATGTTAAACGAAGTAAAAAATTTCTGTCTTATTTTATTCGCATGCTTATCATTCCAAATGGTACGAATTGCTCTGGAAGAGACTACTTCCATAGGATGGTGGTTCTTGCCAACTGTCATAATTGGGATAATGATACCGATTATTAAAGGCATAGTAGGTACGCGCAAAATAAAATAAAGCTGAACTGTAAACGCTTGGAATATTTCGAGCGTTTATTTTTTGTTTCCAAGCTGTCATTTATTCAGTATACTATCAAAACTAAGATGCAAATGTATGAGCATTTCTTTAGCGGCTTAAAATGAGGGGGAGAAGAGGTGTTTAAATGATGCAAAAGAAATTTAAATTAAAGGATGATTTATCTATTTCCATTCATATCCAGCCACCTCATTCGATAGTAGACGATGTTTTTCACTCTAGAGAGGCACCGTATGACCGTATTATTTCTTTTGCGTTTTCCATAGATGCCATGGTAACTTATTTACAAAAAAGTGATAATAGATAATAGTCTAATGGAGCAAGGCTATTTATTTTTTGTTTATCCTAAAAAGGGTAATAAAAATATGAACAATTTTTTTATCGAGATGAAATTTCCTCAGCAATCCATGTGGATGAGGAAAGGTATGCTGATGGTAGTGATTTAAAGTTTTCTAACCTAATGTCATTAGATGAAACTTTTTCAGTCTTAAGTATTAAGATGGATGGTAAAGGAAGAGGCAAGAAGAAATAAGCCAATAGTCAATGTGTAAGGGATTATGTATGATGAGGGAGCGAAAAAATAGATGAAAAGCGCGACAACTTTTTTAATGTTTCAAGGGCAAGCACATGAAGCTATTGAACAATATCGGCGATGGTTTACAGATTTAGAAGTTGTGCATGTAGAATATATGGAAAATTCTCAGCAGGTAGCAATGGCCACCCTACAATTAAAGGGGTTAAAACTAATGGTGAATGATAGTGTCATACAACATAATTTTTCGTTTACGCCATCGACCTCTATCTTTCTAGAGTGCGAATCTGAGGAAGAAATAAAGAATTTAGTAGCCCAAATAGTGGAGAGTGGGCAAGCGTTGATGCCACTTGATCATTATGGATTTTCAAAGCGATTTGCGTGGATTCAGGATCGCTTTGGTGTCTCCTGGCAGCTATCGTATAGTTGAGAATGGAGTACGACAATAGAATGTTAATAAAAGGGGAATAGAAGATGACGGTAACTTTAGTGAGACATGATATCAAATATGCTGAGGCCATGCATGAGTTGTCTTCTATGCCACAGGTTCGAGATGCACTTGGGTTACCTGTTGGTAAAGTAGAAGATACTATACATTTTATCAAACGTGAATGTATCGATGAAGAAGAAGGGAAGACCGTTCCTCGAGTTGTTTTAAATGAAGAGGGACAGCTAATCGGTGTAACGGCATTAATGTTTATAGACCAACAAAAAAATAGTTGTCATATCGGTTCTTGGCTCGGCCATCCATTTTGGGGGAAAGGTTATAATCTTGAGGCTAAAACAGCTATTTTAGATATCGCCTTTTTTGAGCTTGGATTAAAGCGCGTTTTTGCGGGAGCTAGGAAGGTGAATATTCGTTCCCAAAAGGCACAGGAAAAGCTGAGCTTTATTCGATTAGGGGTGGAAGAAGATTATCCAGAAGAGCATTCATGGTTAGAAGCTAAGGAGAAACAACCATGTGTTTTAAATGTTTTTGAACGTGAGGATTTTGTACGATATCGAACATCTCTAAAAAAAGTAAATGGGAGTCGAGAGGCCTTTTTACCACAACTTTTACTTGCAGATGAGAGTGAAGAGGCTATCCAAAAATACCTAGATGAGGGTACCTTATTTGAAGTAAAGTGTGGAGAAAATCTTGCGGGAGTAGCATTATTAATCCCTCAATCTAATACAACCATCGAGCTGAAGAATATTGCCATTGTGCCAAAATTCCAAGGGAAAGGGCTTGGCAAAGAGGTATTGAGACAACTCACGACATTTTGCGAGAAGGAAGGCTATGAAACGCTTTTAGTTGGAACAGCAAATTCAAGTATTGATAATATAGCCTTTTATCAGAAGGCAGGCTTTCGCATGGAGTCTATTGAAAAGGATTTCTTTCGTGACTATCCAGAGCCCATATATGAAAACGGCATTCGTGCATTAGATATGATTTTCTTTACTAAGCAATTGTGAATATTTTCATAAAGAAATACCCGTCCAACATAGGTTGAGCGGGTATTTTTATTTACCTAGCAGGAGAGCCATTAATTTTTCCTTCGAATGTAAAAAGTCATCTAATGTGTAGCGATCCAGTACAGTCAAGTAAGCCTGTAAAGCTTCGTATAGTACACCTTTTAACTGACATTCAGGAGCTATTTTACATAGATTATTCTCTTTATCGAAACATTCTACTAAATGAAAATCCTCTTCTGTATGACGAACGATTTCACCAATGGTGATGGATTTTGGATCGATGGCTAAGCGAATACCGCCACCTCTTCCGCGAATTGTTTCTATATAGCCTAACAATCCAAGCTGGTGCGTCACTTTCATTAAATGGTTTTTCGATATATTATAAGCCTCTGAAATCTCTTGAATAGTTGATAATTGGCCATCTTCTTTAGCACCTAAGTAAATAAGCGTACGAAGAGAATAGTCTGTGTATAAAGTTAAGCGCATAAGAACACCCTACTTTCTATAATTCAAAACAATTATAGCATTTTTATAATGAAGTATAATATTTTCAAACCTTTTTTAAAGATGTATTTAAAATACATTAATTATGTCCATTTTGTTAAAGATGTATTTTACATATTGCTTTAAGAAAATGAAAGCGTTATATTGTAATCACGAAAGGATGGTAAGCGATATGTTAAAACAAGAAACTATTCAAATCATTAAGGCAACAGTTCCTGTATTAGAAGTTCATGGTGTAGAAATTACAAAGACGTTTTACAAAAATATGTTTCAAGCTCATCCAGAATTACTGAATATTTTTAACCACACTAACCAAGAAAAAGGTCGTCAGCAAACAGCATTAGCAAATACAGTTTATGCTGCGGCCGTTCATATTGAAAATTTAGAGGCTATTTTACCAGCAGTCATGCTTATTGCACATAAACACCGTAGTTTAGGTATCTTACCTGAGCATTATCCAATTGTTGGTGAAAACTTACTAAAAGCGATTAAGGAAGTACTTGGCGACGCGGCGACAGACGATATTATTAATGCATGGGCTGAGGCATATGGCGTTATTGCAGATGTTTTCATTCAAGTAGAAGAAGAGTTATACCAAAAAGCGGAAAATAATGGTGGGTGGCGTCTATTTAGACCATTAAAAGTGGCGAAAAAAGTGGTAGAAAGTGACTTAGTTACATCTGTTTATTTTGTCAATGAGGATGGCTCAGCATTGCCAGCTTACGAACCGGGACAATACATTAGTATTCGTGTGAAAGTTCCTGGTGTAGAGTATTTAATGAACCGTCAATACACACTTTCTCAAGCAAGTGCAGAAGATGGTTACCGTATTTCAGTAAAACGTGAAAGTGATCAGACGCCAAACGGAAAAGTGTCAAACTTTATTCATGATGACTTACAAGTTGGAGATTTAGTAGATGTAAGTGTGCCAGCAGGATTATTCGTTTTGGAAGAAACTACTGCTCCTATTACATTTGTTAGTGGTGGTATAGGTGTAACACCATTAAACAGTATGCTACAATCCCTAAAAGATGATGCAACGAATAAAGTTAACTTTATCCAATGTGCACGCAATGAGAAAGTTGTAGCGTTTAGCGATGATATTCAAGGAAAGGTAAATGCGCTACCTAATGCATCGTATACGGCTCTATATTCTGATGAAAACAAGCAAATTACGAAAGAATTATTAGCAGAAAGAGTGGCTGATAATGCTGATGTCTATGTATGTGGACCTGTAGGCTTTATGGAAGCAGTTATTAAAAACTTACAAGAAATTGGCGTTAAAGATGAAAAAATTCACTATGAATTCTTCGGACCGGCTATGCAATTAGCTAAATAATATAGTGGAATCCCTGTGATGAGTAATGACTCATAGCAGGGTTTTTTGTATAAGTCGATACCGATAGTGGTCTTCAAGAAAAAGAGTTGAAGCTTTCATGTTGACAATATACCTATTGGGGTATAATATGAATCTCGTAAGTAAGTTCAATCTATCGTTTTGAAAGGAGGCTGGAACAGAATGGCTTATGACTCTAAAACAGCTAATCGAGTAAAGCGGATGGAAGGTCAATTACGCGGAATCTTACGCATGATGGAGGAAGGTCAAAACTGTAAGGATGTGATTACACAGCTGTCGGCCGTGCGTTCAGCGGTTGATCGGACAATAGGAGTTATTGTTAGTGAAAATTTATTAGATTGTGTCACCACTGCTGAGGGCAATGCGGAAAAGATGAACTCAGCCATTCAAGAAGCAATGGATTTAGTGGTGAAAAGCAGATAGTTTTATATACCCTTTAACGTATAAAAAAGGAGGAGTGATAACTTGGAAACATGGATCGTTATTGCAATTATTGCAGCATTTTTCATTTGGCGAATGAAACCAACAAAGGGTGTTCAATCTATTTCTACAGTCCAATTAAAAAATATGCTGAATGATAAGGATAAGATATTTATCGACGTACGCACGCCAGCGGAGTTTAAAGGACGCCATATCTCTCAGTTTAAAAATATGCCGCTTGGGTCCGGCTTTAACAAACTACCGAAGGATAAAGAAGTGGTTGTGATTTGTCAAAGTGGTATGCGTAGTAGTCAGGCATGTAAGCAATTGAAAAAGCAAGGCTTTGAGCGTGTTACAAATGTTCGCGGTGGAATGAGCGCGTATTAGGAGGAAAGTAAATGAAGGAAATTACAGCAAAGGAAGTAGAGCAAGCAATCATTCAGGGGAAAAAACTGAGCCTGATTGATGTACGAGAGGTAGAAGAGGTAGCGGCTGGTCATATTCCGGGTATAATCCATATTCCACTCGGTTTATTAGAGTTCCGTGTACAGGATTTGAATAAGGATGAACCGTATATTATGGTTTGCCGATCAGGTGCTCGTAGTGCTCGTGCTACCGAAATTTTAGAAGGTAAAGGCTTTCATGTTTCAAATATGGTTGGTGGAATGTTGTCCTGGGAGGGCGAAGTACAATACTAGCTTATAGCTATATTTTTTTGTTGAAAATAATACCCTTGTAGGTATATGGAGGTTGTAATGAGAATGAAGGCAGATTTTCAGCTAGATGCCAAGGGCCTTTCTTGCCCGTTACCCATTGTTAAAACGAAAAAAGCAATGGCTGATCTTATAGACGGTCAAATTTTAGAAGTATGTGCGACAGATAGAGGCTCTAAAGCTGATATTGCAGCTTGGGCAGAAACTGTAGGTCACCAATATATTGGCACTTTAGAAAATGAAGGGGTGCTCAAGCATTATATTCGCAAATGTACAAACGATCAAATAGAAGAAATTTCGTTTGATCAAACGATTGATTTAGAGCAAATCATCAATCGTGACGGATTAATTCTTGATGTGCGTGAAGAAGCAGAGTTTGCCTTTGGACATATTGAGGGCGCTAAATCTATTCCAATGGGTGAATTGGAAGCGCGACTGTCAGAGCTCGATAAAGAGCAAGAGATTTATGTTATTTGTCGTACTGGAAAGCGCAGCGATATGGCTGCACAGAAGCTAGCCTTACATGGTTTTATAAAGGTCTTTAACGTTCTACCAGGAATGACATCCTGGCAAGGTAAATTAACAAAAAACATTTAATAGGAGGAATTTTATTATGTCAAACAAAGTAGCAATTATTGCAAGTAACGGTGGTTTATTTGATGCGTATAAGGTGTTCAATATTGCAACAGCGGCAGCAGCTTCTGAGAAGGAGGTAGCGATTTTCTTCACGTTTGAAGGATTGAATCTCATTCATAAGCAAGGGATGCATGCGTTACCAATACCTGCTGGAGCAGAGCAATTTGAGGAAGGCTTTGCGAAAGCGAATGTTCCTGCCATTCCTCAATTAGTGGACATAGCCCAAGAATTAGGTGTTAAATTTATTGCTTGTCAAATGACTATGGATGTAATGGGCTTATCGACAGATGATTTTATTGATGGTATTGAAGTAGGAGGAGCTGTTACTTTCCTTGAGTTTGCAAAAGATGCAGCACCATCACTAACTTTCTAAAGAATTCTTTTGTACCAGTAAGGCGGAGGGGAATGCCTCTCCGCTCTAAAAAACTTTGAAATTATACCTATGGGGGTTATATACATGCCGATGCAGAAATGGAATGCTTCACAAATTGCCAAAAAGGTCATTAACAATGAAGAATTGTTTATTTTAGATGTTCGTAATGCAGATGCATTTGAAGACTGGAAAATAGAAGGACATCGATTTGAGTACTTAAATGTACCATATTTTGAACTGTTAGATGGTGTTGAGGAGATCTTGCCGAAAATCCCCTCCAATAAAAAAATTCTAGTCGTTTGTGCTAAAGAAGGATCATCATTGATGGTGGCTGAAATGCTATCGGAAGCTGGTCGAGATGTTGCCTATTTAGCAGGTGGTATGAAATCTTGGAGTGAATATTTAGAGCCTATTAAAGTGGGTGATTTAACGGGTGGGGGAGAGCTGTATCAATTTGTCCGTTTAGGGAAGGGCTGTCTTTCTTATATGGTGATATCTGAAGGTGAGGCAGCTATCATTGATGCTGTTCGCTTTACAGATGTATTTATAAGTTTCGCTGAACAGAAGAATGTGAAAATCACACATGTTTTTGATACACATTTACACGCCGATCATATTTCAGGTGGACGTCATATAGCTGAGGCAACTGGTGCGGTCTATTACTTGCCGCCGAAAGATGCAGAAGAGGTTGTATTTTCCTATATACCGTTAGTTGATGGAGTGACTGTTCAAATTGGTAATTCAAAAATAGATGTAGGAGCTATTTACTCACCAGGTCATACAATTGGCTCTACATCATTTGTAGTCGATAGCAAATATTTGTTAACAGGGGATATTTTATTTATCGATTCTATTGGACGTCCTGATTTAGCAGGCCTTGCTGAGGATTGGGTTGGAGATTTACGAGATACACTTTACAAACGTTATCGAGAATTATCGGGTGAGCTTATCGTGTTACCAGCTCATTTTATGATAATTGATGAACTTAACGAAGATGGGACAGTAGCAAAACGACTAGGGGATTTATTTGTACAAAATCATGGTTTGAATATTTATGATGAAGTTGAATTTAAACGTGTCGTGACAGATCAATTACCACCACAACCTAATGCCTATCAAGAAATCCGTCAGGTAAATATGGGGAAAATAACTCCCACACCAGATGAACAAACTGAAATGGAAATCGGTCCAAATCGCTGTGCTGTTCGATAAAATTTGCTAAAAGTACAATAGGTACGTCTGTGTATTATAAATGTGGATATTCCAGATATTGAAGGTGCTCATCCTTCAGGAATCTAAAATAACAAGAAGAACCGGCAAATCGCTTACAACCTTTGCCGTGCTGAAGGGGATCAATATGAAGTCAAATTTACAATTAGATGCAAAAGGTCTTTCGTGTCCAATGCCCATTGTGAAAACAAAAAAGGCGATAGATACATTAAATACTGGAGAAATTTTAGAAGTTCAGGTGACAGATAAAGGAGCTTTAGCGGATATTCCTGCTTGGGCAAAAGCTGGAGGTCATAATATATTAGATCAATCTGAAGAAGCAGGTGTTATTACGTTTTTAATTCAGAAAGCTTAAGGCTAATGGAGGGTTGTCTATTAAATAGAACAACCCTTCTTTCACTTTTCGGAAGGAAGGAAAAATGTATGGATATTACATGGATATTAACGATCTTTTTGATTGGTTTTCTTGGTTCGTTTGTATCAGGGATGTTAGGTATTGGTGGTGCCATTATTAATTACCCGATGCTACTGTATATTCCACCATTATTAGGATTTATGGCCTTTTCAGCTCATGAGGTTTCCGGAATTATTGCCATACAAGTATTTTTTGCTTCCATAGCTGGTGTATGGGTATATCGCAAAGGTGGATATTTAAATAAATCACTCATTATCTATATGGGTGGTGCTATATTAACAGGAAGTTTTGTTGGTAGTTTTGGTTCCAAATTTTTATCAGAGGCAGGCATAAATATAGTTTATGGTGTGCTAGCCTTAATAGCCGCAGTCATGATGTTTATTCCCAAAAAACAAATTGACGATCAACCTATGCAGGATGTTACTTTTAATAAAACATTGGCCATTTTATTAGCCGTAGTTGTTGGTATTGGTTCAGGTATTGTCGGAGCAGGTGGTGGGTTCTTATTAGTCCCCATTATGCTAGTGGTTTTAGGAATCCCTACGCGTATGACCATTGCGACTAGTTTAGCGATTACATTTATCTCCTCTATAGGGGGAATGGTTGGAAAATTAATGACAGGACAAGTTGAATATTTCCCTGCGCTCATAATGATTATTACCAGTCTTATAGCGGCCCCACTTGGTGCAAAGGCTGGGAAAAAATTGAATACCAAAAGCTTGCAAGGCATTTTGGCAATGCTCATATTGGCTACTGCCATTAAAATTTGGGTAGATATTATTGGGGGGGGATAACTTTGAAAATTGAAGTTTTCACGGATTTTACTTGTCCATTTTGTTATATTGCCAAGTTAGAATTGGAACGTGCAATTGATACAAGTGGCTATTCGGGACAAGTAGAAATTGAATACAAGGCTTATCAAATAGCTCCGGATACGCCTAAAGTAAGTGCACCGACTTTTTTAGACGCGTTGGCTATAAAGTATAACGCAACACGTGAAGAAGTATATGATATGACAGCGAATATGGCATCCAGAGCTGCAGAAGTTGGGTTGTATTATAATTTTGAAAAGATGAAAACAGCTCACACAGAAAAAGCACATCGTTTAGCAAAATGGACGCAGCAATTTGGTCAAGCATCGGCATATACAGAAGCACTGATGGCTGGTCATTTTATGGCTGGGGAAGATGTGAATGATGATTCTTTTTTATTAAAAGTGATTGGGCAATTAGGCTTAGATATAAATGGGGCGCAGGAAGTTCTAGCTACTAATGCCTTTCTTGAGGCTTTAAACCTGGATCGATATGATGCGCAGCAACTTGGTATACAAAGTGTCCCATTCTTTGTATTTGAAAATCGTTATGGCATTAAAGGGGCAGAGCCAAATGAAGTCTTTGTGCGAACTTTACATCAGACAGCTAAAATAGTGGGAATTCAGCCAAGCATTAAATTAGTGGGAACAGGTGAGGATACGTGTACAAATGGGGCGTGTAACCTGTAAACTGATGAATGGGTGTCGAGTACTTAAAGTACTCGACATTTTTTTGATTCAACTACATACTGCAAGAGGTATTAAGTCTTGATTTTGGTGTAGTAGTACAATAAATTATGGTTAATTTATCCATTTTTATCATCTGAATGGTTCTATTTTATAGTAGTGTGAGAAAAATCACATCCAATAAAATGCTATGTTGCTAAAATATAAGTGAGTATACAAAGGGGGGTATTATAGATGAAACCTATAGTAGCAGGAGTAGCAGGGACAGTATTGTTAGTAGGCACAATTTTTGTAGCAACAATTATTAGTGACAAAATTACAGTTGATTCGATTGTGGAGGAGAACGATACGACAGTGCAGGCGCAATTACCAACGACAGCAGCTGCTCAGTCAGTTGTCTACGCTCCACCAAGTATTGATGAAGTGCCAGAAGGACCTATGAAAGAGGCAATATTAAACGGCTATGAGCTTGTTAATAATACGCATGTTGCGGCGGACGAATATGTTGGGAATCAATTATCATGCACAAGCTGCCATGCTGGTGCTGGCTATGACGAGCAAGCATCTTCATTAGTAGGAGTAATGGCCAATTATCCACAATATATTGGACGCTCGGGTGGTGTAGTTACAATTGAAGAGCGCATTAACGGCTGTATGGTTCGTAGTATGAATGGTAAAAAATTTGAAATGAATAGTGATGAGCTAGAGGCTATGGTCGCTTATTTTGCATATATTTCTGAAGGTATTCCAATTGGAGCAAAACGAGAATGGGCAGGTACTAGTGATATGAAGAATGTACCAATTCCAAATGTTGATAATGGTGAGGAGCTTTATGGTCAGTCCTGTATAGCTTGTCATGCGGCTGATGGCTCTGGAACGGGTGCTAATACTGGTCCAGCATTATGGGGAGATAATTCCTTTAACGACGGTGCGGGCATGGCACGTATGTCAAAAATGGCTGGCTATATTCAAAATAATATGCCAGTAGGTGCAGCAGGGACGTTAACAGATCAAGAAGCAGCTGATTTAGCAGCGTTTATTTTATCTCAAGATCGCCCTGAATGGCCAAATCACGATAAAGACTGGCCAAAAGGCGGAAAACCAAATGATATTATGAGTAAAGAAAAACGTGAGCAAGTTAAAAATGGTACTATTGATTGGGAAAAGGTACTATCTACAAACTAACTTAAAAGGGATGCCGTTTTATGGGCATCCCTTTTAAGTTATTTAAAATTATAAGCAGTAACAATTTTATCTCTGTTTGTTGTGATATCTGTAAAATATTCATATAGGCTAATACCGAGAAATGACCCACTTACGTTAAAGACATTAGAGAAACCGCTATTCTGAAGGGCCATAACAGCATTATAGCTACGTTGACCGGATCGGCAATGTACATACACAGGTTGATCCTGCGGTATCTCATGCATTCTTTCTCGAAGTTCACTTAGAGGAATATTGTGTGCATGAAGGAGATGTCCAGATTCAAATTCATTCTTTTCACGTACGTCTAAGAAGTAGGCTTGATTTTCAATAAGTGGTCTCACTTCATCTACTTTTATTTGTTTGAAGTATCCGTGTAATAGATTTTGAGCTACAAGAGCTGCCAAATTGACAATATCACGGGCAGTGCTAAACATTGGAGAATAGGATAGCTCTAGCTCCTTCAAATCTTCTAAAGTACCACCCATGGAGATGAGGGTTGCTATCACATCAATCCTTTTATCTGCATTGCCTTTACCTATAGCTTGGGCTCCAAGGATTTTACCTGTGGGTGTTTCATAAACGAGCTTAAAATGAAGAGCATGACTATTTGGCATTAAGCCTACTTTATCTGGAGCTATCAAATAAACGCTTTTAGACTGAAAGCCATTTGCTCGAGCTGTTTTTTCGTTCAAACCAGTTGATGCACATACGAGGTCGAAAATTTGTACACTTGAAGATCCAATAACCCCTTTATTGTGTTGAGTGATGTTAAACATATGATTAGCTGCAGCACGTGCCTGTCGCTGAGCGGGACCAGCCAAAGCGAGGCGCGTCTGTTTATGGGTAAGTTGATGGAATACTTCAATCGCATCTCCCACAGCGTATATGGAAGGATCAGATGTCACATAATTAGCATCAACCAGAATGCCCCCTAGTTCACCGATAGTTAGCCCAGCCTCTTTAGCTAAGTGGATTTCAGGACGAACGCCAATCGCTAACACTACTGCTTGTGCTGTCAATTGTTTTCCAGAATTTAACGTCACATAATCTGGAGTAACCTTTGCAAGACCGTCATTGACAATGACTTGAACCCCCTTATCAATCATTTCCTTGTGCAATATTTGAGCCATATCAACATCAAAAGGAGCCATAATTTGTTGGCCGAATTCAACTAAAGAGACATTATAGCCTGCTAGCTTCAAATTTTCTGCTACCTCTACACCAATAAAGCCCCCGCCGACCACTGCAATGTCCTGTACATGATCTGTTTGTAGATATCGATTTAAACGCTCAATATCAGTCACGTTTCTAATGGTAAAGACGTGCTCAGAATGAATACCCTCTAAGTCGGGGACGATAGGACTTGCTCCTGGAGATAAAATTAACGTATCGTAACTTTCCTCATACTCTCTATTTATTGTTAAATCCTTAATAGTGATGGTTTTTTGCTCTCTGTTAATACGTACAACTTCTTGCTGAACACGAGCCTCGATATTGTATTTTGCTTGAAAGCCTTGAGGCGTCATTAAAATTAATTTGTCACTATTTTCAACAATCCCGCTTAAATGGAAGGGGAGAGAACAATTAGAGAATGAAACATTTGGCCCTTTTTCAAACATAATTATTTCTGCCCTTTCATCGAGACGACGGATACGAGCAGCAGTGGATGCCCCACCTGCAACGCCACCAACTATTAAAAATTTTTTACTCAATTGTAAACACTCCTTTTAAAATTAATACATAATAGGGTATATAAGTGCTTTTAAATAAAGGTTGAAGTTCTCTGAATAGATAAATTATGCAGTATAAACACTACAATTAAATAATATACCCCAAAAGGTATTTTATCAAGTTAATAACTTAACAAATTTCCTTAGGTGTACCTTGTGACAGCAAGTTGATGTATAAATTTGCTATACTTACAGTAGTAGGAAATGGGACTGATATGGGAGGTGACGCTGTTGATTTTTTTGAAGTTTTTGTTCCAAATCATGATAGTATCGGGTTTGATTTATATTGTGAGCGGACGATTAATTGGCTCAAATATCAATTTTGTGCGAAGAGTGCTTTCAGTCGTTATTAGTGTGACATTAACCTCTTTTGTTTACTGGTACTCTTATTTGCGTCATACAGATTTTTTGTCTGAAACAATGATGCAAACAGTGACAGAGGTCAGCACATTAATTTGGATAGGGAGTATGCTACTCATTTCTATGTTGCTGTATTTGGTTTTTGAGCTCTTTGATCCAAGTGGCATAACAACGGGAGATCGCAGAAATGGCCAAAAATCTTTGCTATTACGACTGCGTAGCTATTGGCGACAGCAGAAACGATTGCGACAAGTTTTAAAAATTGCTGTTACAAACGGTGTCGTACAAACGATTAAATATGCAAGGCAACGTGAAAACGAAAAAGAGCTGGCGATTGCATTGCGAGCAACATTAGAGCAATGTGGTGGGATATTCATTAAATTTGGACAAGTACTATCTACGCGTAAAGAATTATTTTCACCCATCTTTATAGATGAGCTAGAAAGGCTACAGCATCGTGTGAAGCCTTTACCAGTAGAGCAAGTAACAGATATTTTAGAGGGCTCACTTCCTCAACCTATGGATGAAGTATTTAGTCAATTTCAAATGGAGCCCATTGCAGCGGCCTCAATCGGTCAGGTGCACAAGGCCCGACTAAAAAATTATGAAGATGTTGTCGTCAAGCTTCTGCGTCCTGAAGTAAAAGGGATTATGCGCGATGATCTTGAAATATTAGAGGAATTTGCAAATTGGCTTTCATCTAAATCTACATGGGCAGAGTCACTAGGCTTTCGTGAGCTTGCTGGTGGATTTGCAGATGGGCTACGTGAGGAGATTCATTTAGATATTGAGGTACGTAATACGCTACAGGTAAAGAACGCATTAGCTAAAAGTGATTATAAGGTCCGGATTCCGAAAATTTATACAGCTTACAGTAATGAAAATATTATTGTGATGGAATATATTCGTGGACATAGTGTGGCGGATGGGGGAGCTGAATTCAATCGTCTGTCCATTGATCGCAGACGATTTGCTAGAACGGTATTATATTCTTTTTTCGAACAGATGCTTTTTTCAGGTATTTTTCATGCTGATCCTCATCCTGGAAATATTCACATTGATGAGAAGGATGGTACACCCGTATTGCTCGATTTTGGAGCAGTTGGAAGATTGGGGGCCACACAACAAGAGGGTTTAAAGCTATTCTTGATGGGTATTCAGCTCAACGACTCCAGCGTTTTGTACGATGGCTTAACACTATTAGTGGAAAATGCGGATCATGCGGAACGCGCAAGAATGGAACAAGCAATTGATCAAATTTTACTAAAAATCTCATATGTAGATCGCATACCAACAGAAGAATTAATACATGCTTTATTTACCGTGGTGCGGGATTTTGGACTTGCCTTTTACCCTGCGGTAGGTTTAGCACTCCGCTCATTGGTGACATTAGATGGAACATTAAGGGTAATTGATCCACGTTTTGATATTTTTACGGAAGCTAAAGATTTTTCTGCTACATATATGCGTGCTTCTTTCCTAAAGCCATTTAAAGAACCTATGGCTACAAAAGAACGGTTGCAAGAGGAATTATCCATGCTGATACCAACTTTGCGTAAAATGCCAAGAAGAGTGGATCAACTAATTCAGCGTGTAGAAAGTGGGAAAATTATTTTACATCACGATATATTTTCTGATGAACATAATGCCCGATTCATCACCCATTTGTTTTCACGATTTGTACTGCTTTTAGTAGGGATTACATTTGGAATTATATCTGTTGCCCTTTTGGCAATCTCACAATTTATTCATGATTCTTATGCAGTGTACCTAAACACTGCTGCTTATTTAGGGTTATTTTTATGTGCAATTTTGTTAGTAAGGTTATCAATACAGGCATTGCGTTCCATGAAACAGTAGGTAGGGATCAATTCCCTGCCTCTTTTTTTTGAAACATTTCTGAGTAATATTACAAAAACATTACAAAGTAGATCGTGGGACTAATGTCGAATTAGCTAAAAACAGATGTATGTAGAATAAATAAGTGCGTTGTAGAATAATTGGTATTTTACGCGAATGTTACAGAAATGTTTCGAGTTTTACTAATGTATTAAATAGATAGGAAATAGTATAAAAGTTATGCTGGAAATGCTAAACTTTAAAAGGCTAAAACAAATATATAAGAACAAATGATTAAATATAGAATCGTTCAACAGATTACATAGAGTATTCAGAGCGAAATTGATAAATGAAGGGAAATGAAGGTACGTGGGTAAGCGCAATAAATGGCGTAAGTCGATGGTGCTAGCTTTAGCACTAGCAGGCGGCTTATTATTTAATACAATTCAACCAACAGAAGTACATGCTGAAGAAACTTCTCAACAAATGATTGAGAAAAAGGCTGAAATAGATGCACAGGTTAAAAAATTACAAGAAGAACTAACGAAATTACAACAAGAGATCGACGAAAAAGTAAAAGTATTTAAACAAGTACAAGCGGAAATTAAAGAAGTGGATGCTAGTATTGTTGAAACAAAAAAACGTATTGAGCAACGTTCTAAAATCTTAAGTGAACGTATGGCTGCATACCAAGCACAAGACAACACAGTCGGTGTTTATTTAAATGTAGTTCTTGAAGCAAAAAGCTTTGCCGATTTAATGGACCGTGTCGTAGCGGTTAAAACATTAATGGATGCGGACCAAGAATTAGTGGATCAACAAGAAGCTGACAAAGCGAGCTTAGAGCAACAAAAAGCTACATTAGATGAAAAACAAAAAGAGCTTCAAAAACAATTCCAAGAGCTTCAACAAAAAGAAAGCGAAATGGAAGTGAAAAAGGCTGAAAATGAAGCAAAATCATTAGCCTTAAAAGCTCAAATTGCTACAAAACAGGAAGAAGAGCGTTTAGAAGCAGAACGTAAGGCAGCAGAAGAGGAAGCGGCTCGTTTACGTGCTCTTCAAGCAGCAACACCAGTAGTACAAGCTACTCAAAATAACGGTGATGGTGAACAACCACAAAAAATTATCGTTGGTTCAGGCGCTGGTACTGCCTCTTCAGGTGATGCAATTTCTACAGCAAAACAATTCCTTGGTCGTCCATATGTATGGGGTGGTAATAATCCAACTTCAGGGTTTGACTGTTCTGGTCTTGTACAATGGTCTTACAAACAAGCAGGCGTTTCTTTACCACGTACTGCATCACAACAATATTTAGCAACACAACGTATTTCTGCTGGTGAAGCACGTGTTGGTGACTTAGTATTCTTTAGCTATGGCTCAGGTGTAGCGCATGTAGGTATCTACTTAGGTAACAACACAATGATTGATGCTCAAAATAATGGTGTTGTCATTGAATCACTTGATTGGTGGAATCAATATTTAGTAGGCTTTGGTCGAATTCAATAAGCCACCATATTATATAGACGATTAACTTGATAAAAAGGTCATCTTTGTAAAGAAAAAATACAAAGATGACCTTTTTTATTGGGATTAAATTTTAAAGTTCACTTTAATGATGCCTGTTTCCTTCAAGGCGATAAAGAAAATAATGACAAAGGGTCCAATAAGCAAACCGATAATTCCAAATAACTGTAGACCAATAAACATAGCAATTAATGTTGGTAAAGTTGATAAACCGATATGGTCTCCCATTAGTTTAGGCTCGACTACACGACGAATAATGAGTAAAATAGCAGCTAAGATGAATAATTTTACAGCAATAGCTGTGTTTCCCATTAAAAGGTGATAAAACCCCCACGGTGCTAGAATAATGATGGAGCCTAAAAAAGGGACTATATCTATCAGCCAAATAATAATAGTCATCGTTATGGCGTATTTCGGCTGGATTAATAAAAGTCCAACAAGTGTAACGCCTCCAATAATGAAGCTTACAAATAAATGTGCTTTCATATAGCCTAATGTTGCATCCTTTAAACGGTTTAAAATAATTTTTATTTTCTTTGCTGTATTAGGCTTTAAATACTTATAAGTAATGCGCTTCAATTTTGGCAGATCAAGCATAAATAGGAATAGGGCAATCATATAGACGAGAAGACTGATAAATAGCCTTGGAATCTCTGAAAAGAAGGCTGAAACTTTGCTATAATTAAAGAAACTTAAAAAAGTTTCTTCAATTTTCTTTATGAAATCCATTGTGGTTTTTTGAAGCGAAGTACTAACTTCAGGTGGAAAGTCTTCAGTGTATTTAGAAATATTTTCTTGCATATGAAGCCACATATCTGATAGCTTGGAAATATAATAGGGAGCTTGCTTAGACAATAAAATTATTTGCGTCATGATCTGTGTAATTGAAATATAGCAAATAATAGAAATTATAATGACACTCACTATGTATATAAAGGCAACTGCAATTTTTCGAGACATTTTCCAGCGCCTTTTAAAGAACATGACGATCGGTTCAAGGAAAAATGCGCTAATAGCTGCTAATATTAACGGCATAGATACAGGAATAATAAAATAAGCAGCTATAATTAGGGACAGAATCACTAGCAATCGAAAAATCAATTTCCTAGCATTAAATTTATTCATAAACTCACCTTCTTTGCGAAAAAAATTAAGTTAAGTGTACCATAAATAAAGTTTAATGACGTTCTGAAACAATAAAGGTAGGGATAAATTATGGAAAAAGAGATTTTGCAACTTTTTAATAATCTAACAGAGCGTAATCGAGATATACAATATGAATCTTACGAGGAACTGATGAAAATTCTGCAGGAGCCCGTAGATTGGACATATGCAGTGTGGGAACAGCTTGTACAAGCACTTACATATAAAAATGGCCATGCCCGTGCACTTGCCGCGCAAATTTTATGTGCTTTAGCTGCAAACAGTGATCCCGAAGAAAGAGTATTGGAAGATTTTTTAAAGATTTGGGCTGTGACCTATGATGATAAGCCTGTCACGGCAAGGCATACATTACAAGCTATTTGGAAAATTGGTTTAGCAGGCCAAGTACAAAGCGATTTAGTTGTATCTTTTTTAGCCAAGAGATTTCAAACTTGTTTAGATGAGAAGCATCCTACTCTCATTCGCTATGATATTATTGTATCCTTAAAAAAATTATATGATCATACGAGTGATTCTAAATTATTAGACATAGCACATCGATTAATTAATGAAGAGCAAAATGTTAAATATAAAAAGAAATATAAGTCAGCCATCCGTTCCTAGTAACGAGATGGTGTTTTTTGTGCAAACTCTTTGGTTATTGGAGAATAGTCAATTATAATATATAAAAAAACAAAAGGGGTTAGGGAATGAGCATTTATAATTATTTAGTACGAAAGCCGAATGGTGAAATTTTATCAATGGAAACATTTCGCGGTAAAACATTGCTAATAGTTAATACAGCTAATCAGTGCCGATTTACATATCAATTTGAAGACTTACAAAAAATGTACGATAAATATGGAAAAAATAATTTTGTCGTTCTAGGTTTTCCTTGCGATCAATTTGGCCACCAAAATCCAGAAGATGGAGAGGAAACTGCGCATCTTTGTAAAGTAAACTACGGAGTTACGTTCCCCATTTTTGAGCTTATCCAAGTAAATGGTGAGACGACACATCCTTTATTTAATTATTTAAAACATGAAGTCGATTTCCGTGAATTCGGGAAAGCAAGCATGCAGGAGAAAATGCTGGCTGAGGCGATCGTTCAATTTGCTCCAAGTTTCTTAGATGGTCGAAATATTCGCTGGAATTTTACTAAATTTTTAGTAGATGCAAGCGGAAAAACCGTAGCTCGCTTTGAGCCTACAGACTCACAGCTTGATATTGAGCAAGCAATTGAAAAAGTATTATAGTCGAGTAACTTTAATGCTATGATATCGCCTATAAAACGAGTATCCTTTTTGTACGTAACTATTTTTTCCTATCAATCTATGATAAACTGCATTACAAGTGAATTATTCTTGCAGAATAAAGGTGCTTGCTAGCATAATCGGGAATTCGGTAAAAGCCGAAGCTGTTTCCGCAACTGTAAGTACAGCCATTATAAAGATTAGCCACTGTTTCGTAGGAAATGGGAAGGTTCTTTATAGCTATTATATATTTCATATAATAGCATTGTACAAGCCAGGAGACCGACCTTTATTTGAACGTATAACAACTCTTCGGAAGCTAGGAGGATATACGGCAAATACATAGGCAGTGTCGTGTTTGTATGACAATCATTATGTTATTTTCGTCGTTCCTTTGCGTGAGGAGCGACGTTTTTTTATGTACTGAACAAGCGAGAATTTTCATTTGGAAAAATGGGGGGATAGTAGATTGAAAAAAGATGCACGTTATTCTTGTTATCCTTTTATGCGTGAGAGGGCTTCAACTGTCGATTTTGAGATTCGCACAGATAGTTTAACAACGCATATAGGGGTTGCACTAGCTGTAGTGAAGAAAGAGGATGTCCAGGCTGTTGCAGATGATTTAATGCAGATTTTACCTATGGCTTATCATGTTAATGGCTCTGTTCGTGGAAAGCTAGCAGTTACAGATGAAGATCTATCCTGGTTAAGTGCGCGCTATGATTTTTATGTTCGTCATGTGAAGGATGAGATTCAAAATTTTGTTTTACCTCAAGGAACAGAGGCGGCGGCTGCTCTACATCTTTGCCGTAGTGAGGCGAAAAAATCGTATCGAACTTTACACAAGGTTTCAGAAGAACAAGAGGTGCCGTCTATTCTCTTTGATTATTTAGGCTTATTAGCCAATGTATGTTTTGTAATGGCTGTCTATATGAATCAACAAGCCGGAATAGCTGAAATTCCGTTTATGAGTAAATCCTATCCAATGAAAAAGAAAAAGGTGAATAATAATGAAGAAACTATTTAATTTACACTGGCTATCGGTCTTATTGCTAGCGCTCGTTTTAGCAGGTTGTGGTACCGCGGGAGATACAAAAAATAAGGATGTGTCTCAAGATGAACAAAAGATTGAGCAAACAAGTTATAAAGTAACCGATGATCGTGGTGTGGAAATAGAGTTTAAGGAAGTGCCAAAAACAGTTGTGTCTTTACAACCTAGTAACACAGAAATTCTATTTGCACTAGGGGTTGGCGATAAAATTGTAGGTGCCACTGAATATGATACTTATCCAGAAGCAGCTCAAAAAATCGAACGTGTTTCTGATACTGTGAATTATAACAGTGAGCGAATTATAGCGTTAAAGCCAGATGTTGTGATTGCGTATACGATTGGTAAGAAGGATGCACTTAAGCCACTCGAAGATGCAGGAATTAAAGTGTTTGTTATTCAATCAGCGGCTACATTCGATGATGTATATGGAGATATCGAACAAATTGCTGCCGTTATGGATGTGAAGGATAAAGGAAAGGCATTAAACGAAGAAATTAAAGCAAAAATCGCTGATGTGAAAACAAAGGTTAAAGAAGTAAAAACACCCAAAAATGTTTATTTAGAGATTAGTCCAAAGCCAGAAATATATACAGCAGGCTCTAGCACTTTCCAACAAGAAATACTAAATACGGCAAATGTAAAGAATGTGTTTGCAGATTTAAATGGCTGGAAGCTAGTATCTGAGGAAGATGTTATTGCGAGAAATCCAGACGTCATTTTAACAACAGTCAACTATACAGAAAATCCAATTGGAGAAATCCTTGCTCGTGATGGGTGGAATACGGTATCAGCTATTCAAAATAAGGCAGTTCAACCCCTTGACACAGATATCTCAAATCGCCCAGGTCCGCGTATCGGTGAAGCAGTTGAGCTAGTTGTTAAAGCTGTGTATCCAGAGTTATATAAATAAGATCGTAGAAAATGCTAGTTGTTTATTACAGCTAGCATTTTTTATTTTATTACCTAGTGTGAAAATTGGTATTCATGTAGTTTGTTCGATAGAATAAAGATAAGAACACTTATTAATATAGGGAGGTGTAGTTCAGTGAAGCAAGTACAAAAAAATATTTCGTTTGAGGCCGTTTATAATTTCCGAGATATGGGGGGGTATCAAACGAGAGATGGGCGTGTTATAAGGGAGGGCTTATTTTATCGCTCCGCCGCACTTGGTAAAATGACATCGACAGATAAAGAATTATTTGAAACATTAGGTATTAAAACAATTTTTGATTATCGTGACACGAATGAAGTACAACATAACCCTAATCCTGTATTTCCACAAACTCGATATATTCAAATCCCGGCGAAGGGAAAGCATGCTTTTGAAATGCCAACAAATACAGGTGGTAGAGAGTTTTATAAAGTAGTTAACGCTGATATGTTCAAGGACTTTTATGCACAAATGCCTTTCCATAATCCCTCTTTTAAGGAATTAATGTTGACGATACAAAACCCTGATAATTTAGGACTAGTCCATCATTGCGCAGTTGGAAAAGACCGAACAGGAATTGGCGGAGCTCTTATTTTATTGGCTTTAGATGTACCTGAGGAAACTATTATGGAAGATTATTTAGATACGAATATCCATTTGCGTCCCATGGTAGAAAGAATGGCTCAAACGATTGAGCACCAATATAACGAACAAGAATTACAGCAATTTTATGCTTTAATGTCTGCTCGTGAAGACTACTTACAGGCAGCACTTGACGCTATGGATCATCGTTATGGCTCAAAGACAGCCTTTTTGGAGCAGGAGTTTGGCCTAACAGCCGATAAGCGTGAGCAATTACAGTCCTTTTGCTTAATTTAAATAAAAACCCTTTCACAAATTTAGTGAGAGGGATTTTTTATGTGGAAGCGCTGTCTTCCTATAAATCTCTTTACAGTCTGAAATTTTATGATAAGATACAATAGATTTTTAAGAAAAGTGTAGGAGAAGTGAAGGTATTGGCAGACACAATGAAAGGAACGAATAAGTTAAGTCTATTCCATTTAACATGGCCTATCTTTTTAGAAGTATTTTTATTTATGTTAATGGGACTAGCCGATACTTTTATGCTTAGTGCTCTATCAGATAATGCTGTATCAGGGGTTGGTGCAGCAAATCAATATATTCATATCGCTATTTTAATTCTTGAGGTAGTCGGCAATGGTGCGTCCATCGTTGTATCACAATATTTAGGTTCAAAACGTTTTTTTGAGGCAGCGAAAATATCCGCTCTAGCAGTCACAATGAATTTGGCAGTTGGACTTATAATGAGTGTTCTATTTTTCTTCTTTGCTAGTCATTTAATGTCGATGATGAACTTGCAAGGTGAAGTACTCCATTATGCTCAAAGTTATTTAGTTATTATTGGGAGTTTTATTTTCCTTCAAGCAATCATTAATGCACTTGCAGCAATTATTCGTGTTCATGGTTGGACGAAGCAGACGATGTATGTATCACTTGGCATGAATGTACTGCATGTTGTACTTAATTACGGCTTAATCTTTGGAAATTTCGGATTACCAGAGCTTGGTGTAAAAGGTGCAGCCATATCCTCAGTGATTAGTAGAGGATTAGCGATGCTCGTATTTTTCTGGTTGCTTTATCAAGTGATGGAAGTACGAGTAAAGCTACATTACTACTTCGAATATTCTAAGGAATATGTAAGAAAAATTTTAAACATTGGTTTACCGTCTGCCTTTGAGCAGGTTCTTTATCAGTTTTGCCAGATCATATTTTTATATTATGCCACATATTTAGGGGCAGAAACTTTGGCGGCGAGACAATATGCTATGAACATATCTATGTTCACCTATTTATTCGCTATTGCCATTGGGACAGGAACGGCCATCATTATCGGCAGGCATGTAGGTGCTGGAGAAAAGGACGAGGCTTATCATCAACTATGGAAAAGTGTCCGAGCAGCATTTATTTTTACCATTATTATGGTTGGTGTAGTGACCATTTTCCGCAAGCAGCTTATGCATATTTTTACAGATAACCCTGAGGTCATAGCTATCGGAGCATCTGTTTTGGCGTTAAGTATAGTGCTAGAGACTGGTCGAACGATGAACATAGTCGTCATTAACTCCTTACGTGCCTCAGGAGACGCAAGGTTCCCTGTTAAAATCGGTTTTTTGTCGATGGTTTGCATGAGCCTCCCATTAGGTTACTTTTTTGTATTCGTCCTCGATTGGGGTTTGGTAGGTATTTGGTTAGCTATCTCTGCAGATGAATGGGTAAGGGCAATTATTGTATACTTTAGATGGAAAAGCCGAAAATGGGAGCGTTTCGCCCTCATTTCACCGAATGAACAGAAGGAGGAGTAGCAATGGGAGCACTATCTAAACGTGCAATAGGAGCAGCATTGATAGATCAATATATCACACTTTTTGCATGCCCTTTATGTCAGCAATCCATGCACGTCTATGAGCAGGGGAGACTCGTTTGTTCTGCCAATCACTCGTTTGATATTGCCAAGCAGGGCTATATCAACATGCTGACACAGGGCTCTACTTCTAAATATAGTAAGGATCTTTTTGAATCTCGTAAGGCTGTTATTGATAGCGGGGTTTATGATATTGTAGAAGCAAAGATTGGGGAGCTTATTAATTCTGCGAATACAGTGCTCGATACAGGTTGTGGAGAGGGATCGCATTTAGCCCGAATTATGAATGAGAAAAAGAATGGAGTAGGCATTGGTATTGATATAGCTAAAGAGGGAATTTTGGCTGCGGCACGTCATTATCCACAGCAAATTTGGTCTGTTGGCGATTTAGCGAAGAGTCCTTTTTCGCAAGGCAGCTTTGACGCTATTTTAAATATTTTATCGCCAGCAAATTATCAAGAATTTAAAAGGCTTCTTGCGCCTAATGGCTGTATTGTAAAGGTGGTGCCACAAAGCGGCTATTTACAGGAGCTGCGTGCTCAATTATATGCAGATTCGAGCAAGGAAACATATTCTAATGAACAAATTGTTGCTCGTTTCCAAGATAGTTTTGGAGAAGTGAATGTAGAACGTGTTACCTATACGTTGCCACTCGCTAAGGAGCTTGTACCTGCACTACTGGAGATGACACCGATGGGCTGGCATAAAAAAAATGAGACAGATATTGTTTTAAATGAAATTACGATTGATGTAGATCTATTGGTTGGAAAGGTGTAAGATGGTCACCTACAATTGCAGTATACGGATCTTTTCGATTACAATGGGAATAACTATTGAATAAGGTAGGAATGTAACAGTGTATAAATTAGTAGCAAATATTGTTAAAGTAATATTAAAACTAATGGGTTCGAAAGCTCGTGTATATGGAGAAGAAAACTTGCCAAAAGAAGGTGGATATATTATAGCTTGTACGCATACAGGCTATGTAGATATTTTAAACCTCGGCGTTGCCATGTACCCTCAGGAAATTCACTTTATGGCAAAGAAGCAATTATTTGAAATGAAGGGTCTTGGTTGGCTTATTGAACATTTAAATGCCTTCCCAGTGGACCGTGATAATCCTGGTCCAAGTGTTATTAAAATTCCTTCACAGTTATTGAAGGAGGGAAAAGTAGTTGGGATATTCCCATCTGGAACACGAAATGCGGAGGGAACGGACTTAAAGCAAGGAGCCATTACAATTGCTCAACTGGCAAAGGCGCAAATTGTTCCAGCTGCTTACGTTGGTGCACGTAATGTAGGAGATGTCATGAAGCGTAATAAAGGCTATTTAATTTATGGCGAGCCGTTTTATGTGACAGGTAAAGGAAAAGAAGGGCGCGAGCAATTCACTCAACACCTGGAACGTGAACTGGTCGCTTTAACAGAAGAATTACAAAATCGTATTGCAGTAAAATAAAATGAAATGGCACTCAGAATCACATTGATTTTGGGTGCTTTGTTGTAGGAGGATAATCGTAATGATACAAGTACTTTTCGTTTGCTTAGGCAATATTTGTCGTTCGCCAATGGCGGAGGCAGTTATGCGAGAGCTAGTGAGAAAAGAATGTTTAGACGATAAAATTATTGTGGACTCTGCGGCTACAAGCTCATGGCATATTGATGAACCTCCTCACCAAGGCACACAGGATAAGCTTAGAGAATACGGTATTTCTACAACGGGAATGCTAGGTAGACAGCTACAAAAGTCTGATTTAGAAAAATTCACATACATTATTGGTATGGATGAAAGTAATATTCGTAATATCTGGACGATATTGGGGAATCCGTCTTCACCAAAGGTTTTTCGTTTTTTAGATTTAACAGAACATCGAAAAGATGTTCCTGATCCTTATTACACAGGGGATTTTCAAGAAACCTATGATTTAGTGCTAGAAGGCTGTACGGCATTGCTAGAAAAAATTAAAGAGGAATTGTTATAGAAGGATGCTAAATAGCGTAAATTTTTACAGCAATTGCTACAGAAAAAATAAGCATAAACATTGGTATATCTAGCTTTGTAAGCATCATTATGTTATTATTTGCAGAGTAAAGATACGATAAGTATTTAATTACCATTTTAAGATGTGCAACTGCATATCTATCATTTTTATAAATCTATCCTTTGAAAGAGAGTGGAAACAATGGGTCGTAAGTGGAATAACATTAAAGAAAAGAAAGCGTCTAAAGATCAAAGCACTAGCCGTATCAATGCTAAATTCGGGCGAGAAATTTATGTGGCAGCTAAATCAGGCGAACCAGATCCAGAGTCAAACCGTGCACTTAAAGTGGTGCTTGAACGTGCAAAAACATATAGTGTTCCTAAACATATTATAGAAAAAGCCATCGATAAAGCAAAAGGTGGCGGTGACGAAAATTTTGATGAATTACGTTATGAAGGTTTTGGTCCAGCCGGCACAATGATTATCGTAGATGCTTTAACAAACAATGTAAATCGTACAGCATCTGATGTACGCGCAGCATTTGGTAAGAATAACGGGAATATGGGTGTTAGTGGATCTGTCGCTTATATGTTCGATTCTACTGCAGTTATCGGTATAGAAGGTAAAACAGCTGATGAAGTACTAGAAATTTTAATGGAAGCAGATGTAGATGCTCGTGATATTCTGGAAGAAGAGGAAGCGGTTATTATTTATGCAGAACCGGACCAATTTTTTGCCACACAAGAAGCATTAAAGGCTGCTGGCATACAAGAATTCACTGTAGCTGAGCTTTCTATGCTACCACAAACGGAAGTAACATTAACTGGCGATGATGTTGCAAAATTTGAAAAATTAATCGATGCATTAGAAGATTTAGAAGATGTACAAAATGTCTTCCATAATGCTGATTTAGGCGAATAATCCAATATATTTATTTATCGAGTAAACCAGTAGCACATAAAGCTACTGGTTTTTATTTAGGGGGTAAAACCATGCAGACTGCATTAGCGATTATTTTGTTTTTAGTGACTTTATTTTTTGTTATTGTACAGCCACGTAAAATATCAATTGGTTGGTCAGCCTGTATAGGAGCTGCCATTGCACTGATAATTGGGGTAGTTACATGGCAGGATGTTCTAGAAGTAACAGGAATTGTTTGGAATGCAACATTATCATTCATTGGTATTATTTTAATTTCACTTATTTTAGATGAAATTGGCTTTTTTGAATGGGCTGCACTTCATATGGCACAACTTGCTAAAGGGAGTGGTTTACGTTTATTTGTTTATATTGCTTGCTTAGGTGCAATAGTATCAGCGCTATTCGCGAACGATGGGGCGGCATTAATATTAACACCCATTGTTTTAGCGATGGTTAGAAAACTGAATTTGACTGAAAAAATGATTTTTCCATTTATTATTGCTAGTGGCTTTATAGCAGATACAACATCCTTACCTTTTGTTATTAGTAATTTAACAAATATTGTATCAGCAGATTTTTTTGAGATAGGCTTTAAGGATTATGCAATTCATATGGTGGTACCTAATTTCATTTCTTTAATAGCAAGTATAGCTGTACTTTATTTAGTTTTTCGTCGTTCTATACCACAGTTCTATTCTCTTGAGGCAGTTGAACAACCAAAACAGGCGATTAGAGACACGAAATTATTTTCGATATCTTGGTATGTAATAGTAATTTTACTAGTGGGATTTGTAATCGGCGAAATGTTCCACGTTCCAGTGTCATTTATTTTATGTAGTGTAGCAGCTGTTTTTTTATGGTTGGCAAACCGTAGTGCTTTTGTAGATACAAAGAGAGTTATCAAAGGGGCGCCGTGGAATATAGTGTTCTTTTCCATTGGCATGTATGTGGTAGTCTATGGCCTGAAAAATGTGGGGATGACAGGTATGCTAGCTAGTTTACTAGAACATGCTGTACAGCAAGGATTTGTACTAGCGACCATTACTATGGGTTTTGTAGCAGCCGTTTTATCAGCAGTCATGAACAATCTTCCAACTGTCATGATTAATGCACTAGCGATTTCTGAAACTAGCGCAACAGGCATGATGAAGGAGGGACTCATTTATGCCAATATAATTGGCACTAATTTAGGCCCAAAGATGACGCCAATCGGCTCACTTGCGACATTAATATGGCTTCATATTTTAGCTCAAAAAGGGATTAAAATTAGCTGGGGGCAGTATTTTAAATTCGGCATGATTCTTACCATTCCAACATTATTCGCTGCTTTAATTGCTTTAGTCATTTGGTTATCGTTATTAGCATAGTTTTATTGTCGAAATAGTGAAAATAATAGTACAATAGTAAATAGATTAACTTAGTAGTATGTTAAAGGAGGTAACTATGCGAGCAACAGGTAAATTAAGTAATAGAATTGTGTTAATGTCATTTGTGATGTTAGTAGCTTTGTTAGCATTTTTTATTGTCACAACAATCTATACAGCGAAATCATCTGTCAATAAAACAATGGGGGCACAGGCTGTCGCAGTAGCAGAAAACATTGCGAAACATTTAAACCCAGAGGAGTACGAACAATTATCTAAGGACCCAAGGGAATCCAAATTATATTGGCAGCTAAGAGAAGAACTAAATGAATTACGTGAAGTAAATGGGGTCCTGTATGCCTATACTTTCGCTGTTCCACAGGAAGATAAAAAAGTTCGATTTTTAGTCGATGGTATGCCAGCGGACGACGAAGAAAATGCGGGGGTTATAGGAGAGGAGTCTGCTTCTACATTATATAAAGATATTGAAAAAGTAATGGATGCAGGGAGTTATTATTCTGATATTTTACATAGCGGTTTTGGGGATTATTTGTCTGGTACAGTACCATTAAAGGATGCATCAGGAAACATTGTGGCGTTTATAGGGGTAGATATAGAGGCTAACGAGGTAAGTGGTGTAGCAAATGCTGTACTGACAGCCATTTTGCCAGCATTAATTATAGTAATTTTAATTTTAACCGGAATTGTCATGCTTATAATGTACCGTTACATAAATCGAGCGCTTAAGCCATTAGCGAAATTAGGAGACGCAGTGACAAGTTTTGCACAAGGAGATATAGCGAAGGCATCAATGGAGGTTGAAAAAATCCAACTCAAAGGGAAAAATGAAATCTCTATTTTTGCCCAAGCCTTTCAGGAGGCCTTGCAAAAATTAAAAGAAACATTCCAAACCATTCAGCAACAAACATTCACCTTACAAAATGTGGTGAAAAAGATTGATGAAACTACACAACATGTTGAAACATCAAATGCTCAAATTGCTGATCGTATTGTTGAAATCGCTGCTGGCAGTGAGCAACAACAGCAAAATAATCAAGAAGTTGTATTAACGATGAATGAAATGTCGATTGGTATACAACGACTGGCCGATACAACTTCTGAGATTGCTGAGTCATCTTCAACAATGACAGGTCTAGTGGAAACAAGCGTGAATCATTCTCAAGAGGTCGTATCTCAAATTCAAAATGTGGAATCCTCTGTTTTACGAACGGCTAAACATGTTGAGGAAATGGGGGATAGATTCGGTTCAATTGAAGAGATGGTAACGATTATTACGAGCATTGCAGACCAAACCAACTTATTGGCATTAAATGCGGCAATAGAAGCGGCAAGAGCTGGAGAAGCGGGTAAGGGGTTTGCAGTTGTTGCAGATGAAGTGCGTAAGCTAGCTGAACTGTCTAAAGCATCTGCGGATGAAATACATACACATTTGAACAGCTTTAAGACCATTACAGAACGAGCATTACATGAAATGTCTGGAAGTTCCATAGATGTACAAGCAGGTAATAGGGCTGTACAACGTATCGGTGAAAGCCTAGAAAAAATATTAAAATCAGTTGTTGAGGTAAACAATAAAATTCAAGATGATTCTGCTGTTATTGAAGAAATGTCGGCAGGCTCTGAAGAAATATTAGCTACTACAGAGCAGATGAATGATATCGCTCAGCATAGTGTGCAAGGAACAAAAGAAGTAGCAATGGCTTCCGACTTACAAGTAACAATGGTTTCCGAACTAAATGAGGTTGTAGCAATGTTAGATCAAACATTTAAAGAGGTTACTAAAACAATTAATACGTTCAAATTATGATTATTATAAACTATTTTTCTATGAGGAAAAGTCTTGTAGATAAATAGTTTTTTTTATGGTATTTAATAGAAGAATAAAAAAGTATAAAGACGAAATAAACCAAATAACAAGAATTAATTTGCGTTTTATCCATTGCGGAAACTTCCAAATCATAACATAATATAAGTTAATATACTCTTTGGAGGAGAAGAATTTGGGGGTCTAAAGTATGAAGTTTTTACGTTCAATACAGGGGAAACTAGTCGCTATTTCATTGGCACTACTAATTATTCCAAGTTTAATAATTGGCGTTGTTAGTTATAGTAAGGCGAAGAATGGTATGGAGGATATTGGGGAGCAGGTCATTTATAATAGTGTTCAATCTGCTTTGCAAATAATCGAACTCGCCAATGAAAGTGTTGAAAAGGGAGATATACCTTTAGATGTAGCACAAGAACGGGTACGCGAGGCTTTCTTGGGCCCGAAGGATAGTGAAGGGAAGCGGCCCATCAATTATCCAGGTGACTTGGGGGAATATGGTTATATCTATGTATTAGATAATAAGGGAACACTAACAACACACCCTACTCGGGAAGGTGATAATCTGTGGAACGATCAAGATAGTAGTGGAAATTACTTTATTCGAGAAGTAACTGATAGAGCATTGGATGGTGGTGGTTTTACGGAATACGAATTTGAGCTACCAGGTCAGAATGTATTGGCGGATAAAATAATTTATTCAGCAAAAGATCCACATTGGGGATGGATTATTGCATCAGGTACATATATGCAGGATTTTAATGCTGAGGCAAACTCGTTACTATTAGTCATTGGATTGACGTTAGCGGGTGCCGTTATCATAGGTGTCATTGTTGTCATCTTAGTATCTAGGCATTTGGCATTACCAGTCAAAAAATTATCGCAGCGCGTTCGCGAAGTAGCCAAAGGGAATTTAACTGTAGATATTGAACATTTACAGCGTTCGGATGAAATTGGTCAGTTAAATGAGGGCTTCAATGAAATGGTTGATCAACTAAAAACACTAATTTCAGATGTAGAAGAAGCAATAGTAGAAATTCAATCGACATCTGCGAATTTAACAGCAGTTGCTGAAGAAACAAATGCTTATGGCGATGAAATCGTTAAAGCTATTAATGAAGTTTCGATTGGCGCCGTAAAACAAGCATCAGAGGCGGAAGATACAAATCGAACAGCTACTGAGTTTGCTCAGCAAATTGAAGGATTACATGATAAAAATGAATTAATATTAGATGCATCACAACATATGCAAAAGTCAAATGAAGAGGGTATCGTTAATATTGCTAGCTTAAAAGATAAATCACAGGAATCTTCAATGCTTATTCAGAATATTCGATCTGTTTTTGGGAGTTTAATAGTGAAGGTACGAGAAATTGAAGGGATTGTAGGGACCATTACGGAGATTTCTGAACAAACCAATCTACTGGCTTTAAATGCATCTATTGAGGCCGCTCGAGCAGGTGAACATGGCAAAGGATTTGCTGTGGTTGCCGAGGAAGTACGAAAGCTAGCTGATCAAACATCCGTAGCAACAGAGCTAGTTCGTACTACCCTGAAGGGGATTGAAAGTGAAACAAACTTAGTCAATGATGAAATGCAAAAAACTCACGTCATTGTAGGTCAACAAAATGATTCTGTCATGGTAACAGAATCATCCTTCAAAGAAATCAAATTGGCTGTCGAAAAAATCATTTCAATTATTGGAGACATGACTGATGGCGTAGAATATGTAAACAGCGCTAAGAATGATATGATGAAATCCATTGAGAGTATTGCTATGATCAGTGAAAAAAATGCGGCTGCTTCTGAAGAGGTGACAGCGTCGGTAGATGAGCAGCAACGCGCGATTCAGCTTGTTAGTGAATCTTCCAATGATTTAACAGATGAGATTACTGGGCTGCAGGAATCTATTAAACGCTTTATTTTAAGATAAAATTATGGAGGGTGCTTGATATGCGAGCATCCTTTTTTCTGTATTCACGTTAATAAAAGGTAAGGGAGGGTTTATTTGTGAAGAAATGGATAATTAGAGTGAGTGTTGTTCTAATCGTGATAGCCATTGTCCTCTATATTTGGTTGGGGAAAGAAATCGAACGTGGAGTGGAAGCAAATGCAGATGGCTCTGCGAATTATATGATTATACTGGGAGCAAAAGTAAAACCAGGAGGTATACCATCACTTTCATTAAAAAGTAGACTAGAGGTAGCTGTTCAATATTTAACAAAGTATCCGCAAGTGAAGGTCGTTGTGTCAGGGGGACAAGGACCAGATGAAGATCGAACGGAGGCATCTGTTATGAGGGATTATCTCGAGCAAAATGGCATTGATGCTTCGAGAATCATCATGGAGGATCAATCTACTTCCACTTATGAAAATTTAGTATTCTCTAAAGAACTTTTACCAAAGGAAACAAAGAAGATTACGATTGTTTCTAATGACTTCCATTTAAAACGTGCGAAATATCTAGCTGAATCTTTAGATTTTGAGGTAGATGTAGTGTCAGCTAAGACACCAAAGTCAGTAGAAGCTAAACTAAAAATAAGAGAACGAGCGGCATTGCTAAAAACATATATTATAGGTTATTAAAAAATTGTTTCTTAATAGCTAAGATTTGACATATAATAGAAATATCACGGGGTATATGACAGAAAGAGGGGACTTCAATGAAAACATTTAAAGACTATGAGTACAACCGTCCAAATGTTGCAGGGATGAAAGAGCAACAATTAGCACTCGTCGACCAATTTCAGAAGGCGCAATCGATGGACGAACAAAGTAGCATCATTGAAAAATTAAATGGTATCAGTAATGACTTTGCTACAATGGCTAACCTAGTGTATATTAGGGCATCTATCGATACAAACGATGAATTTTATCAAGCAGAGCGCGACTATTTTGATGAAGTTAGTCCTGAGCTAGAAGAAGTAACAACAGAATATTATAAAGCATTGATTGCCTCACCTTTCCGTGAGCAACTAGAAGACAAATGGGGTCAACAATTATTCGATCTAGCTAACTATCAAATTAAAGGGTTCTCACCAGAAGTCATTGATTTGATGCAAAAGGAAAATAAGCTAGCTTCTGAGTATAATAAGCTTGTAGCATCTGCACAAATTGAATTTAATGGTGAGACTTTAACACTTGCTCAGCTTGGACCATTTGCGGAATCTACTGATAGAGCTACGCGTAAAGAAGCAACAAATGCACGATTTGGTTTCTTTGCCGAGCATGAAGGTGAATTTGATCGCTTATATGATGAACTTGTAAAAGTACGTCATGAAATTGCTGTAAAACTTGGCTATAAAAACTATGTTGAGCTTGGTTATATTCGAATGAATCGTATTGATTACAACGCAGAAATGGTAAAGAAATTCCGTGATCAAGTTCGCGATTTAATTGTTCCTGTTGCGACAAAGCTTTATGAGCGTCAGGCGAAGCGTATTGGGATTGACGATTTAAAATTCTATGATGAAGCGCTGAACTTTTTATCAGGTAATGCAACGCCAAAGGGTGATCCAGAATGGATTGTGGCGAATGGTAAAAAGATGTATGAGGAGCTATCGCCTGAAACGGGAGAGTTTTTCAATTTCATGATCGATCATGACCTTATGGACCTAGTGGCGAAGAAAGGGAAAGAAAGTGGCGGGTATTGTACATTTATCGAAAACTATCATTCACCGTACATTTTCTCGAACTTTAACGGTACTTCAGGAGATATCGATGTGTTAACACATGAGGCTGGACATGCCTTCCAAGTGTATTCAAGCCGTAACATCGGCATTCCTGAATACTTATGGCCAACTTACGAATCTTGTGAAATCCACTCGATGAGTATGGAATTTTTCACATGGCCATGGATGGAGCTATTCTTTAAAGAAGATACAGAAAAATATAAATTTACACATTTAAGTAGTGGTCTTTTATTCTTACCATATGGTGTTGCAGTTGATGAATTCCAACATGTTATTTATGAAAATCCTACAATGACACCAGCAGAGCGTAAGGCAGCATGGAAGAAAATTGAGGAAACATATCTGCCACATCGTGACTATGATCACAATAGCTACCTCGAAGCAGGGGGCATTTGGCAACGTCAGGGTCATATTTATGCTAGTCCGTTCTACTATATTGATTACACGCTAGCACAAATTTGTGCCTTCCAGTTCTGGAAGCGTTCACGTGAAGAGTTTGAAGCGGCTTGGAAAGACTATATTCATCTATGTGGTTTAGGTGGCTCCATGTCATTTACAAAGCTTGTGAAAGAGGCAGGCTTAATTTCACCATTTGAAGATGGCTGTGTTGAATCAGTTATTGGGGAGATTGAGGCATACCTCAATTCTGTAGATGATTCGTCGTTATAACAGATACTGAAATTCGCTACACTTCCACGATTAGTATAGTGGAAGTGAGCGAATTTTTTAGTTTGTCTGAAGGCGGCTTTTTAAGTAAACGCAAAAAATCTGATGATAAATTCGCTCAGAGAAAATTGATTGAGTCAAAACATACTAGGATACTTGCGAAATGGTTAATATATCAGTAGTATCTTGAGTAACGGCGATAAAAGGAAGTGAATGAAAGTGACGAGAAAGGTTTGGTTTCAGGTAGGTGTAGGGATACTGCTTACACTATTAATCATTAAATATTTTATAGAGATTCATTGGATTTTTTCACCACTAGTCATCATATTAAAAGCCATTTTTATCCCTTTATTACTGGGAGGGGTCTTTTATTATGTGACTGAACCGATTCAGAGATTTTTAGAAAAACGTAAATTTCCTAGATGGGCAAGTATATTGACAATTGTGTTTGGCCTAATAGGAATTGCAGGGATTTTTGGCTGGATTATTGGCAACCCGATTGCTGAACAGGTCAATAAATTAGTGAAGAATGCCCCGATGATTAGTTCTAGTATTAGTACGAGTATTCAGCAATTAACCGACTATGTACTGCTCAATAAAGATAACTTCCCACAGCAGGTAAATGATGTAATCGAAAAAATGGCGAATTCAGTGCAAGATGTTGCGATGGTGGCGAGTAAAGGGTTTATATCCTTTTTACAATCCATTGTATCAGTATCATTATTAGCTGTTTTAATACCATTCTTCTTTATTTTTATGTTGAAGGACCATGAGAAATTTGCACCATCTATTTATAAATATTTCAGTGGCGAACGTCAGCAATGGGTAAAGAAAACATTAAGTGAAATTGATGATGTATTACGTAGTTATATTCAGGGTCAACTGCAAATTAGCTTTTTATTAGCACTTATTATGTATGTTGGTTATTTAATTATTGGATTAGAGTATTCATTACTATTAGTAATCTTTGCGTTCTTTATGAATATGATTCCATTTATTGGGCCTTGGATTGCATTTACGCCAGCCCTAATCGTAGCGGTTATTCAGGATCCTATTTTAGTTGTTTGGGTATCCGTCGTGACGCTTGTTGCGCAGCAAATTGATAGTAATTTTATTACACCTAATGTTATGGGGAAATCGCTCGATATCCATCCACTAACTGTTATTACAATTATTCTAGCAGCAGGTAATATAGCAGGCTTTATAGGAATTATTATTGCTGTACCATTTTATGCAGTATTGAAAGTTATCGTATCCAATATTTATGATCAACGTAATGCGATTAAGAAAAAAGCAACGAAATCAGTATAGGAGTCGAAACAATGGAACAAGAAATTGTAAAGGTATTTAATGAACGGCATGAGGAAATTGGGACAGCTACAAGGTCGGAGGTGCATGAAAAAGGTCTTTGGCATGAGACATTTCATTGCTGGCTAGTTAACGAGGACTATATTTATTTTCAAGTACGAAGCTCTCAGAAAAAGGATTATCCAGGTTTACTCGATATTACAGCAGCAGGCCATCTTTTAGCTGTTGAAACAGTGGAGTCAGGTATACGGGAAGTAAAAGAAGAATTAGGGCTCCAAATAGATGTTGAAGATGTTGTCAAAATGGGCATGACCTCTTGCAGTATTGTTTCTGAAAATATGATTGATAATGAATTTTGCCATGTCTACATATATCCTTTCGAGCACGATTGGAATTCCTTTACTTTACAATATGAGGAAGTATCAGGTGTAGTGAGAGCAAGACTAAATGAGGCCGAAGCTTTCTTCTTGGGTAAAACGACGACACTTAATATTGAAGGATACGAATATTTCCCTGATGGTCAACGTGTCAAAATCGTCAGACCAGTTGGAACGGCACAATTTGTTCCTTATCGAGAACTATATGTCGCACATGTTATCAAATTTGCACGTGAAAAAATATTTAATCAAACATCCTAATTTGGGTAGGATAAGCTAGAACATAGCTTATCCTATTTTCTTTGTAAAAATGATGAGAATGTACACAATATAACAGGAAAAAATAAGTTATACTGTTAGATAGATTGTAAAGAAAAGGAGCATTTTTTATATGCTAACATTTGAACAAAAACAAGCAATTATTGAATCATTTTCTGAACTAACGAAAAAGGAAATATCATTAAAACGCTTAAATTATCACTTTATGGACAGTCTTTATGAAAAGACAATTGTAGTTGAAAAGCTCCATCCGAATGGCAATGGCTTTATCTTTGTTGGAGATTTATTGCGCTATGAGCAAGAGGCTAACAAAGGATTAGTAAATATCCGTGATTATGATGAGCAACAACTTCGTGAGATTATTGCGGATGCTATCCAATATCTATCTGAAGAGATAGAGACGGAAGAACCGATTATCGAGATTTGGCATAGTCGAGAGGGTGATCAATTACAGCTAGTATTTGAACAACGTTCTTGGAATGTCTACCATGGGGAAAATCTTGAAGAGGCGTTTGGTACGTATGATACAGCAAAAGAATATTTGCTAGAAGAAGGCTTTCGTAAAAAGAAATAATAAATACGGGGGATTATCATAAAATGAACGGGAAAAAACTAGTGGGAATTGTTATTGTTGTTGTGATTGTGGCGTGTTTACTATCAGTTTTTACTATAACTAATTTTTATAAAAACCATGAGGAACAACCAAATCGTGAAAATCGCGAAATTAATAAGTCGAAGAGCTTGAATTTAATTTTGCCACAGGCTACAATTATCTCGAATTCAAGATAATTGAGAGGTGGACTGTTAATGAAGCATATTTTTTATAAAGGTACAGATGAAACTAAACCCACTCTATTGTTGTTACACGGCACGGGCGGTAATGAAGAAAGCTTAATTGGACTTGCCAAGGAAATTGATGATACAGCCAATATATTAAGTGTACGAGGCAATGTACTAGAGCATGGAATGCCAAGGTTTTTCCGCCGATTAGCGGAAGGTGTCTTTGATATAGAGGATTTAATCATTCGTACAACGGAATTGAACGATTTTTTGCACGAGGCATCACAGCAATATGGCTTTGATCGTCAACGAATTGTAGCTATCGGTTATTCAAATGGTGCTAATATTGCGGCTAGCCTATTATTCCACTACGAGGATGTTTTAGCAGGGGCAATATTACACCATCCAATGGTGCCAAGACGTGGGATTGAGCTACCGAAGCTTTCTGCAACCCCTGTTTTTATAGGGGCAGGTACGAATGATCCGATGTGTACAGCACAAGAATCAGAGGAGTTAGAGGTCCTTTTAAGTTCGGCCGGTGCGACGGTGACGACGAAGTGGTTTGATTTTGGACATCAGCTAACGATTCCTGAAGTACACGCAGCGAAAGAGTGGTATAACAGTATTTATGCATAGTGGAAAAATCCGCTTCCTTAAACAAGGAGGCGGATTTTTTTTATTATTTATTTTTCTTTCTTTGAGAAAGGAAGCCACCAATTCCAATCACCAAATAGTTTCATGAGACTTGGTACAAGCATAAGACGAATGATAGTGGCATCAATAGCAACAGCAATGGCTATACCTACACCAATTTGTTTTACAGGCATAACATCTGTGAAGGCAAAAGCTCCTGTAATAACAATCATAATGAGCGCTGCTGATGTAATAATCCTACTTGTGGATGTCAGTCCTTCTATTGTAGCGTGAGTATTGTTGGCACCTTTTAAATATTCCTCTTGGATACGAGAAATTAAAAATACTTCGTAATCCATACTCAAACCAAAAACAAGACAGAAAACAATAACTGGGATAATCAAGACAATGGATCCTGCTTCAATTCCAAAATGTCCATATTGGAAAATATAGACGAGTATTCCGAAGGCAGAGGAAAGTCCAATAATGTTCATAATAATGGCTTTTAACGGAATTAAAACTGAACGGAATGCCAGCATTAAAATAAAGAATGTAGACACGATGATAATGGCTATCGCTAAAACAATTTTATTAGCGATTTCATCAAATATCTCTTGGTTAAATTTTGCTGGTCCTCCGAGTGCAAAGTTAACACCTAAATCTTTATCCATCCAAGTTCTTGCAAATTTTTGAGCAATAGTGGAAGAGCCTGCTGCATCAATGGTTATGGGGATGAATAGCTTTGTATCTTTTGAAAAAGTTTGAATAACCGGTTTTAATTGTTCTGCCACCTGTGGGATTGCTAAAGAAGCAGAGAGTTCCTTAGGTGTTGGAATGTTTGCGGCTGTGTATATAGTTGAAACATTCGTAACGAGTGGATCCTTTAATAGTTTTTCTTGCATAGTGTAAATCAGTTCTCTAGCCTCAGCATCCTCCCAGCCTTCTTTCCGCTCAGCCAATAAATATAAAGTAGATGTTTCACCGAGTCCAAAGGTGTCATCTAATTTATCGTACGCTACACGTGCATCATATTTTGCTGGTAGGGAATCTACCTGAGGAATTTTTAATTGGATATCCTTTAATGGGAGCATGCCAATACCAAGTAATAATAATGCAGCAATGACGATAGCTACAGGATGTTTCATGACAAAACCTGCAAAGCTACGCCAGCGATTTGCTCCACCTGGTTTAACGCGTAGTAGACGCCATTTATTGAGTCGATCGCCTAAAAGCATCATGGTAGCAGGGAGTAAGGTTAAGCCGAAAAGAACAGCCAACAGGACTACTATTGTGCCTCCTAGGGCGATATTATGGAATATTTCAACATTAATAACGATCATTGCACCTAAACCAATCATGACACATACGGCAGAAAAAACGATGGAACGTCCTGCTGTCTGGATAGCAATCTGAATAGCTTCTGCAATAGATGTTTGAGCACGCTCTTCACGGTAACGATTAATAAACAATAGTGCAAAATCAATACTTAAAGCAAGACCAAGCATTGGAACAATATTTAAAACGAAAATGGATAAATTTACACTACCGCTGAGTAATGTCATAATACCGAAGGCAGTTACGACTGTAACAACCCCGATGATAATTGGCAAAATAGAAGCAATGACTGTACCAAAAGCCAATAATAGGACGATAATGGCGATAGGTAATCCAATGGCCTCAGCAGATGCCAAATCCTTTTGACTGGCTGTATTAATGTCAGCAGAAATAACTGGGCCACCTGTAATATGAACGCCGTCTTCTTCAATTAATAAACGGACATCCTCAACGATTTCTGATAGGTTATCAGCATCATTTCTTAGATGGACCATCGCATAGGCAATCCCGTCTTTACGCAAAGAAGAGTCATCTAATGGTGACTGGATAGAATGTATGTCTTTGATGTCATTCAGCTTATTTAAAGTTACTTCAATTTTCTTATCCTGAGCAGGATCGAAAACAACCAAGATTGTATTGGTTGGAATATCGAATGTTTTTGCTAGCTCTTTTGTGACATAGTTATGATCCGCTTCAACAAAAAATCCATCTCCCTGAAGTTTATCGGGAAGTTGTAAAGCAAAATAAGCCATTGCTAGAAAAATAATAATCCACAGGGCTACGATTGCTTTTGCATGTGTGGTAATAAAAGTTGAAAAAGTTTTCATAGTTATTTATGTATCCCCCTTTTTCAATTAGTTTAAAGGATGCGTCACATTTTGTCGTGTGACAAAGTAAAGACTCCTGTCCATTTATTAGACAGGAGCCTTTGTTATTAGAAGAATAATGATAGGACAAAATAAATAACGGATGCCATTACAGCTGAAATAGGCATTGTAATAACCCAAGTAGTAACAATCTTACGGGCCATTCCCCAGTTAACGCCACGTACACGCTGTGCAGAACCAACACCCATAATAGATGAAGAAATAACATGTGTGGTAGATACAGGCAGGTGGATTAGCGTTGCACCAAAAATAACTGTTGCTGACGCTAAATCCGCCGCTACACCATTAACAGGACGGATTTTCATGATCTTACCGCCGACGGTTTTAATAATTTTATAACCACCAATAGATGTACCTAGACCCATAGCTGCGGCTGCTGCAGCACGTACCCAGAAAGGTATGTCATCACCGCTATGCAACCCTCCAGCAATTAATGCCATTGTCATAATCCCCATTGCTTTTTGCGCATCGTTTGTACCATGCGTGAACGATTGAATGGCTGCGGTGAAAATTTGCATCGTACGGAACCCTTTATTGGTACGATATAAATTAAGATTTTTAAACCATAATTTAAAAAGTGTCATCATAATAAAACCAGCACAAATAGCCAATATTGGTGAAAACACTAACGCCATAATGATTTTAGTAAAGCCACCATAATTTAACACATTAAAGCCAGCAGATGCGACAGCAGCACCTGCGATAGAGCCAATCAACGTGTGGGAAGAACTTGATGGAATACCGAAATACCATGTAAGTAAATTCCAAATGATAGCTGAAATAAGTGCGGCCAAAATAACGACTGAGCCAGTTGTGTCTCCTTCAAAAGCATTTAAAGAAAACGGATCTACAATGTCTTTTGTTAAAGCTTTAGCAACCCCTACAAAAGTGATAGCACCGATAAAATTCATGGTTGCGGCCATGATGATCGCTACACGAGGTGGCAATGCTCGAGTGGAAACCGAAGTTGCAATAGCATTTGCTGTATCATGAAAGCCATTGATAAAGTCAAATGTTAGGGCAAAGATGACGACCAGTACGGTTAGTATAATGATTGTATTCATTGTAAAGTGCCCATCTCCTAATTATGCGTTACGCATGATGATTGTTTCCATAGTATTAGCTACGTTTTGACAATGATCAGCGATATCTTCAAGTTGTTCATATATATCTTTAAATTTAATGAGGCGAATCGGATCTTTTTCGTTTAAAAACAGTTGTTTAATGGAAGAACGTTGTACTTCATCACATTCACGTTCATAGTCTTTAATTAGAATGGCGTGTGGACGCATACCAATTAGATTCTTTTTCTTTAACTCTTCGGTTGCTTTAACAATTTCATCAGCACTTTTAGAAATATAGCCTAGAAAAGTGCGCATGGATTCATCAATCTCTGTGAGTGAAAACATTTCAAAATGGGCAATACAATGTTCAGTACCATCTAAAATATCATCCATACGAATGGCAAACTCTAAAATATCTTCACGCTCTATAGGTGTCATAAATGATTTGTTTAGCATTACGATCAGTTCGTGAATGAGCTTATCGCCAGCAGTTTCGTAATTTTTCATTGTAATGCTAATCTCTTTTAGGTCAGCTACACTGTTAATACGAAAATCATTTGCGTAATGCACAGCCTCTCTCATATTTTCAGCAATTTTATGTAATGCAATAAAGAAAGGGTCTTGTTTTTTTGAGTTAAGCATGTAAATCGAATCCTCCTGGATATAAATAAATTAATCGACCTCTAAACTTTACTATCATAACAAAATCTTTAATTTATCTACATAAAAATTTTATATTCGACATAAAAATTTACATTGCTGTAATATACAATTCGTTCACAAAATAAAGGGAGAACAAACTGTATTTGTTTTTAATAGTACAGATAAATTCCTTTATTCCTCAATTTATGTCATATCGTTAACAGTGTTTAGCACAGATATACGTGTGATTTACAATGAAAATGAGTAATAAAGCTACTTGAATTGTAAAGGGAATGTAAATTCAAATTGTTTGAGCAGGAGTCTCTCCTTATTCTTAAGAATATCTTCATTTTTATCCTTCCTCTTTATTAAGAATTGTTTTCTATAATGGGCAATGAGTGAGAAAGGAGTGTTTATTATCAAATGATTCAAGTTGAAAACTTACAACATACATTTTTAATCGGAAAAAAAGGGAAGGAAAAAAAGGTTCCTGTTTTAAAAGGTGTGAACTTTGAGGTCAATAAAGGAGAAATCGTTGCCATTGTCGGAAAAAGTGGCTCTGGAAAGTCAACTTTATTACAAGTTTTAGCTGGATTTATGAAGGTTGAGCATGGATCTATTAGGGTGAATGGTAAAGAAACGGCACAACTAAATGAAACAGAAAGTGCAGCATTTCGTTTGAGACAATTCGGTTTTATCTTTCAAAACTTTCAACTAATGCCTGGCTTGACAGCATTCGAAAATATTGAATTACCTTTAAAGCTACAGGGGTTGCGCAAAGCAATGAGAAAAGAAAAAGTAAAAAAAATAATGGACAAGGTTGGTCTAACAGAAGTGGCCGATCACTATCCAAATGAATTATCAGGTGGGCAGCAACAGCGTGTCAGTATTGCACGAGCGCTCATCACGAATCCTCCTATTTTGCTGGCAGATGAGCCTACAGGAAGTTTGGATTCAGAAACAGAGCAAGATATTTTGATGCTTATTCAAAGTTTAAACCGTGAGTTTGGGTTAACCTTTGTCATTATTACTCATGATGAAGAAGTGGCGACAATCGCACATAGGCGCTTCCGTATGTATGATGGCGAACTGGTAAAGGAGGAAGCTTAATATGTTATTTAAGGATCAATTAGACTTTGTCACACAGCACATAAAGAAAAATAAATTGCGTGTTTTTATGACGGTTCTAGCTGCTACAATGGGTTGTGCTTTCCTCATCGTACTAGCATCCGTAGGTTTTGGATTACAGGAATCATTACGTAATGAAATCCTTTCCAATGAAACAGTTACGAAAATTCAAGTATATGGGGATAAACAATTTACAGAGGATCAGATTCAAGAAATTAAAAAGATAGATCATGTGGAAACAGTACTTGAAACGGTAAGCGTGAATGCCTCTGCACATTCTTTTTTAGGTGATCGAGATACAACTTCTAGTTTAGTTTTAAATGATATGAAGGATTTTGAACAGGTGAATGGCAAGCTTGCAGAAGGTGCTTATCCAGCAAAGCCAAATGAAATAGTGGTAGGCTATCATTTTGCACAAACACTATTGAATGAGGCCGACCGCAATGTAATTAAAGAAAAAAGTAAAAAGGCTGAGGCAGAAGGCACCTATTATAATGGAAGCGATGAAGGCTATAAAAAATCATTAATAGGACAAACCATTGACATGTCACTATTGCCTAACACTGGTAACAATGAAGAATCGGCAAAAATGACCTATACAATTGTTGGCGTAATGGAGAAACCATCGTATGATTGGATGATTGATAATACGATTCATATGGATACAGCACAAAAACCAGCATTAGTTGAGAATCTGTCCGCTCTCGAAGATACAACCGCAGAGGAAATGTTTTACTCAGAATTTAATATTTTTGCTGATACATTGGAAAACGTAAAGCCCATTTTAGAGAAACTAAAAGATAGTGGCTACAGTGTCTATTCGGTGACGGAGCAATTAGATCAAATGAATGTATTTTTCTTAGTCTTAAAGATTGGCTTGATTTTTGTTGGTACAATTGCTGTGCTCATTGCTTCCATCGGTATTTTCAATACGATGACAATGGCTGTGACAGAACGAACTCGTGAAATAGGTGTCTTAAAAGCGATTGGTGCAAGTCCAAAATTAATCCAACGCTTATTTTTAATGGAAAGTACGTTTATTGGGCTTTTAGGTACCTTCATTGCGGTAATCATTTCATACGCCATTAGTTTTGCTGCCAATGCAGTGCTGCCTCTGATTCTAAAAGCAGCCACGGGAGAAGATGCATTTGCAACAAATGATATTACATTTTCTCTTATTCCATGGCAGTTAGTCGTTATTGCAGCAGCTATTAGTATTGGAGTAGCGATGATCTCCGGTTATCGTCCTGCTCGTAAGGCGACGAAAATTGATGTCATCCATGCTTTACGACAAGAGCTATAATGAAAGAGATTCAATAAGGATTGAATCGTCTTTGACTGTAGACAAAACCATCGAGACGTTTTCGCGCTCGATGGTTTATTGTATTGTAAAGAGATGGTTCGGATTGCCTTTTTAGTCTGTTATAAATACTCGTTTAACTCTGTTTGTAAAAATGGTGTTGCATGTAATAAATTTAAGAAAGCATCATAGTTGGCACGTTGCTCTGTACTTGCTTTTTTGCCTGTTCGGTATGCTCGAATTAAAATATTTTTGGGCGTATTTTCCATATCAATAAATTCAAGAAGCTGTGCCTCATAGCCAACAAGGGACAAGATTTCAGCCCGAATGGAATCTGTAGCAAGGGCGGCGAAACGCTCTCGTACAAGACCGTGTTGTAACATTATATCCAATGATGGCGTATTTAGTTGACGATTTAATTCATGTTGACAACAAGGAACACTTAATATGACGCTTGCGCCCCATTTCACGGCACGCGCTAAAGCCATATCTGTGGCAACATCGCAAGCATGCAGTGTTACGACCATATCTACAGAGGTTTCCTCATTATAATCATTAATATCTCCTACAAGAAATTCAAGCTGGTCATAGCCTAAATCTTGTGCTATTCTTGAACACTCTTCAATAATCTCCTTTTTCAAATCTAAGCCTGTTACACGTATATCTAAACCTTTTTCAATTTTTAAATAGTGGTATAAAGCAAAAGTTAAATAGGATTTGCCTGATCCAAAATCTAATATACGAACTTGCCGGTTTTTTGGTAAGTAGGATAAAGCATCGTCAATAAATTCAATAAAGCGGTTAATTTGCTTAAATTTATCGTATTTTTGTTTTTTAACTTTTCCATCCTCTGTTTGCACCCCAAGTCGGATTAAAAATGGGTAAGGTTGATCGTCCGAGAGTAAATAATTTTTTTTACGATTATGTGCTAGATTTACCTGCTTGGGTGTAGACGATTGATCGGATTTCCAAAGTACTTTATTCTTTTTTGATAATTGCACTTGTACTTTTTCATCAATAAAATCAACATGGGCTTGACGATAATCTTCGAAAATATCCTCCAGCTTAGCGGGAAATTCGGTCAATTGAATATTTTCATGTTTTAAAATTCGTTCATATTGGTATTCAATTTGTATATGATAACTATTCTTTAACATTAATGGCTTTAACTTAATGCGTTTAACTTCATTAGATTTCATGCGGGGTTGACTGATTGTAGCAGTAACTAGCTGTTGCTGTAAAATTCTTTCAATGAGATGAGCTTTCATTTCTTCAAATATCATACATTTTCGCCTACTTTGTTGTGTAATAGATGGCACTAGTTTAACACATTTTATAACGAACAATGTTTTTGAAAAAATTTTCACAAAAATTCTGAGTAATTATAGGTGGAGTTGTATATTCATGGTATCTTTATGTATAGTAATTCTTTATGAATTGGTGATACTAAAGACTGAATAGGAGGAAAAAGTATGTCAGATAATATGTATCAATTATTAGCAATTATTATTTATATGGTCGCCATGCTGGTGATCGGCTGGTATGCATTCGTTAAAACTTCCAATTTAACGGACTATATGCTTGGTGGTCGTTCCTTAGGTCCGGCTGTAACGGCACTAAGTGCGGGTGCGGCGGATATGTCTGGCTGGCTTTTAATGGGCTTACCTGGTGCTATTTTTTTATCAGGTCTTGTGGAAGCCTGGATTGCCATTGGGTTAACGGTAGGCGCATATTTAAACTGGTTATTGGTAGCTCCACGGTTACGTGTTTATACACAGGTTACCAATGATTCCATTACCATACCGAGTTATTTGGATAATCGATTACGTGATCATACGAAGTTAATCAGAATTGCTTCAGGTATTATTATTTTAATATTTTTTACATTTTATGTATCTTCTGGAATGGTAGCGGGAGGAAAATTTTTCGATAGTTCGTTTGGTTATGAGTATCATACAGGTTTGTTAATCGTTTCGGCAGTAGTGGTAGCCTATACATTGTTCGGCGGATTTTTAGCAGTAAGTTATACTGATTTTTTACAAGGACTTATCATGTTTCTAGCACTTATTGCTGTACCACTATTCGGTCTTTTTGTAACAGGTGGAATAGGGGAAACAATTACTTCTATTAAAGCGGTTAGCCCAGATCTTTTAAACATGTTACCTGCCACTGCAACAGCAGCCGGTATTATCTCCTCACTTGCCTGGGGATTAGGCTATTTTGGGCAGCCACATATTATTGTGCGCTTTATGGCCATCAGCTCTGTAAAAGAAACAAAGCAGGCCCGTCGTATTGGTATTGGGTGGATGATGTTAAGTTTATTTGGTGCAATTGGGACGGCGTTGGTAGGGGTAGCCTATTATGAACAAAATGCAGGTGAGCTAAAAGACGCTGAAACAGTATTTATTGTTCTGGGACAAATTTTATTCCATCCATTTATAGCTGGAGTTATGCTAGCAGCAATTTTAGCTGCTGTAATGAGTACTATTTCATCGCAATTAATCGTTACCTCTTCGGCGCTTGTAGAGGATATTTATAAAGCGTTGTTTAACAAAACAGCAACTGATAAACATTATGTTTTTGTAGGGCGTATCGCTGTTCTAGTTGTTGCGATTATTGCGGCGGTTTTAGCTTGGAATCCAGATAGCTCCATCTTAAGTCTAGTTGGTTTTGCATGGGCAGGATTTGGTGCAGCATTTGGACCAGTCATTTTGCTTTCTTTATATTGGAGGAAGTTAACGAATTACGGTGCTTTAAGCGGAATGGTAACTGGTGCTGCAACAGCATTTATTTGGGGGAAAGTTGAATCGTTATCAAGTGCCTTATATGAAATTGTGCCAGGCTTCTTTGTATGTTTAATTGTTGCGGTTGTCGTTAGTATATTGACGTATAGACCTAATGAAGAAATTGAAGAAGAGTTTAGCCGTTCGGAAGAATTATTAAAAGAAGAAAGAAAATAAGGGAAATGCGCCTTTACAGAGAGGCGCATTTTTTGAAATGTTTTTCGTAAAGTTCTGAACATACGTAAAGCTGTAATTTATGGTAAGATGAAGAAAATTTGTCGTAGGGACACCGAGGCTTTGGTGGGAGGTTTCTAATGGATAGAATTAAGGAAGTTGATGTATTAATTGAAAAGGCTATACTCGTTGGCGTAAATTTACGTAATGATGCGCACTTTAATTACTCGATGGAAGAGCTTCGAAATTTAGCAGAGGCACTAAATGTGGAGGTCGTAGGGGTAGTTACGCAAAATTTAGAGCGTGTGACACCTTCCCATTATGTTGGTACAGGTAAAATAGAAGAAATCAAAAATTTCTATGAAGAAGCACAAGCAAATCTCATCATTTTTAATGATGAGCTGTCTCCTTCGCAAATCCGTAATTTAGAGCGTGATCTAGCAACGAAAGTTATTGATCGAACAATGCTTATTTTGGATATTTTTGGCAGAAGGGCAAAAACACGAGAGGCGCAAATGCAGGTAGAATTAGCACAGCTACAATATATGCTCCCGCGCTTAGTGGGCTTACATGCTTCTTTAAGCCGTCAGGGTGGAGGGACAGGCGGTGGCTTCAAAAACCGAGGTGCTGGGGAAACAAAGCTTGAATTGGATCGTCGGAAAATAGAAGATCAAATAGCGAAAATCAAAAAGGATCTAGAGCAGGTCAAGGATCAACGTGAAACGCAGCGTAAACAGCGTCGAAAAAATGCCCTTCCGGTAGTGTCTATAGTTGGCTACACTAATGCTGGCAAGTCAACGATTATGAATCAATTGTTGGCTGAGATAGGCCAAGAGGAGCATAAACAAGTCTTTGAGAAGGATATGCTTTTTGCTACACTTGAAACATCAGTTCGACAGATTGAGCTACCTGATAACAAGACATTTTTATTAACAGATACAGTTGGGTTTGTCAGCAAATTGCCCCACCATTTAGTAAAGGCGTTCCGCTCCACATTGGAAGAAGCAAGAGATGCAGATCTTTTATTACACGTCGTAGATGTTTCCAATTCAGAGCATGGTTTTATGATGGATGTTACAAATGAAACGTTAAAAGCGGTTGGTGTTGAAGGTATTCCAACCATTTATGTTTACAATAAAGCTGATCTTGCTCAAGTGCCTTACCCTGTTGTAAGTGGCGATAATATATGGGTATCAGCAAAGGAAGCGGTAGGGCTAGAAGAGTTAATTCAATTAATTCGTCAACATATTTTCTCCAATTATGTGACATGTGAAATGCTCATACCTTATGACCAAGGAAATATTGTTTCTTATTTAAATGAACATGCCTCTGTTTCTAATACAGCATACGAAGAGGGTGGTACATTATTATCCCTTGAAGTTAAAGAAGCGGATTATGCAAAATATCAGCAATACGTCGTAAATTAAAAAATGAAAAAATAACCTGAAGCATGCCAAAAGATTTTGGCATGCTTTTTGTGATTAAGGGGAATATAGAATCTAGATCAACAGCCTGTAGCATTTTAATAATTGTTAGAAAAAATAGTTTAAAATTGTATAAAAAGTTATAAATCTGAATTATAAATATTTTAGAATAATTTAATGTTCAGAAAACAAGTGTGGGCTATTGAAGTGTGAGAAAACTTAGATATATCAAAGGATTTAATAATTATCAAAATAAACAATCAGAATTTAAAGAAAAATGATAAATTTTCAACATTTTTTAAAACTCTTGCTAAAGTTAAAAAAACGCTTTAGTATGATGAAACACAGTTTTTTAATCCTTATTTTAGGGTAATAATGTTTTTTAAAGAGAATATTTTTAATTGGGAGAGGGTATTGTATGTCTAGTAAAGATGAAGTTGTAAAATCTGTCCCTCAAAATGGTTTTGTTGGACACCCTAAAGGGCTCTTTACTTTGTTTTTCACAGAATTTTGGGAACGTTTCTCATATTATGGTATGCGAGCAATTCTCATTTTCTTTATGTATTACGAATTGAATCAGGGTGGATTAGGTCTAGACCGCGGAACAGCGAACTCTATTATGGCCATTTATGGTTCACTCGTTTATATGTCAGGTATTATAGGTGGATGGATTGCTGACCGAGTATTAGGAACACGTAGAACTATTTTTTACGGTGGCGTGTTAATAATGATTGGCCATTTATTACTAGCACTGCCTGGCGGTGTAACGATGCTATTTGCTTCAATGGCGTTTATCGTAATGGGAACTGGGTTATTAAAACCAAACGTTTCAAGTATTGTTGGGGATATTTATGCTGAAACAGATAGCCGCCGTGATGCAGGCTTCTCTATTTTCTATATGGGTATTAATATGGGGGCATTCATTGCACCATTTATTGTCGGAACAATTGGACAAAAGTATAGCTTCCACTTAGGCTTTGGTTTAGCCGGTTTAGGGATGCTTGTTGGGTTAATTGTTTATAAATTGACGGAGAAAAAATACTTAGGCCTAGCGGGTTTACAAGTTAATAACCCATTAAAGCCTGAAGAACGCAAAAAAGTCTTTGCGCAATTTGGTATTGTTGCTTTACTTATTATCATTCTAGGTGCCATTGGTATTAAAACTGGTACTTTAACGATGAATGTATTCAGTTTAATCATTACAGCTCTTGGTGTATTAATTCCAACAGTCTTCTTTATTTATATGTATCGTAGTAAAAAGACAACAAAAGATGAAAAATCTCGACTTCTTGCATATATTCCATTATTTTTGTCAGCCGTTATGTTCTGGGCAATTCAAGAACAAGGGGCAACAATTCTGGCTACGTATGCAGATGAGCGTACACAATTAAGTATTGGTAGCATTCAGCTTCAATCTTCTTGGTTCCAGTCATTAAACCCGTTATTTGTTATAACAATGGCACCATTATTTGCGATGTTATGGCTTAAATGGGGAGACAAGCAGCCTACTACACCACGTAAATTTTCATACGCCTTATTCTTTGCAGGTTTATCATTCCTTGTCATGATGATTCCAGCACACTTATCTGGCGGAGAAACATTAGTTAGTCCTTGGTGGTTAGTACTGTCATTCTTTTTAGTAGTTGTAGGTGAATTATTATTATCACCTGTTGGTTTATCGGCTACGACGAAATTGGCACCACAAGCATTTGCGGCACAAACCATGTCTTTATGGTTTTTAACAAGTGCGGCAGCACAAGCAATTAATGCACAGTTAGTAAAGGTTTATGAAGTTGTAAGCGAATTCACATACTTCGGCTTCTTGGGGTCGCTTTCAATCGTCATTGGTATATTATTGTTAATTTTATCGCCGATTATTTCAAAGGCAATGAAAGGTATTAACTAATTGGAAGATGTAAGTACAGTCCGGCTAATGGGCTGTATTTACATCTTTTTTTGTTATCTAAATAAATGTCTATTTATGAAGTCTAGCGCGAAATATATTATCTTAAGTAGTAATTTTATGGAGCAAGAGTATAAGTTTCTATGTGGAAGATCATTATTTTCGCTATAATAATCATAATTATAAGAAAATTTTAAGGGGTTGGATGGTATGAAAGAAGAATTGGACCGTTTGAGGTCAAGATTAATGGAGATTTTTACGTATTTACACGCCAATCCAGAAATTAGCTGGCATGAGATAGAAACAACTAATTATATAGTAGATTTATTAACGGAAGAAGGGTTTTCGCCAATTCGCTTTAAAAATTCTACAGGTCTTTATGTTGATGTGGGTCATGGTAGTCCTAAAGTGGGTTTACGAACAGATATAGACGCATTATGGCAGGAGGTTGATGGCCATTTCCGTGCAAACCACTCCTGTGGGCATGATGGACATATGACAATGGCTATTGGTACTCTCTTACTATTAAAAGAACAACAGCCATCATTTAATGGTACAATCCGTGTTATTTTCCAACCTGCTGAAGAAAAAGGGACGGGAGCATTAGCAGTCTTAGAAGAAGGTGTAATTGATGAGCTTGACTATTTATTTGGTGTGCATGTAAGACCCGTTCATGAGCTAGAGGATGGTACATACTGTGCAGCCTTGTATCACGGAGCCTCTCGTTTACTAGAAGGGGAGATTATTGGAGAGGATGCCCATGCTGCAAGGCCACATCTTGGCGTTAATGCAATCGAAGTAGGGGCTACCATCATTGAAGATTTACGAACCATTCATACCGATCCAATGGTACCTGTATCAGTTAAGATGACAAAGTTCCATGCAGGGGGAGAATCAGGCAATATCATACCTGGTAATGCCTCATTTACGATAGACATTCGTGCTCAGCAAAATAATGTTATGGATGATTTAGCGCAAGGGGTCAAACGTGTTATTGATTCCACTAAGCTATTGCATAAGGTGCAGATTGAATTACGTACTGTTGCCAATATTGTAGCTGCGGAAGTTGATACAAGTGCACAATATATTATGGAACAAGCAATTATACAGGCTGCCGGATTATCAAATTTAAGAAAGCCGGTACACACACCTGGTGGAGAGGATTTTCATCATTATGCGGTAAAAAGGCCACACTTAAAAACAACCATGTTGGGCTTAGGATGTGGATTAACACCAGGATTACACCATCCGAAAATGAAGTTTAAACAAGCACGACTTGTTACTGGCGTGGAGATTCTTACGAGAGCAGTCTTATTAGCATTGGAGTCAACAGATACAAAGGAGGCGTCAGCATAATGTTAGAGCAAGTGCAAATTCACAAAGTCATGACACCTATAGAACTGGCAGAGGTCCAAAAGTTGAATGCTGAAATATGGGGAAGCCAAGCAATTCCCACTCACCAATTACTAGCAGTTGTACAAAATGGCGGATTAGTTTTAGGTGCTTATTTAGAAGAAAGGCTAATTGGCTTTAACTATTGCTTTGTGGGCTATCATGATAGAGAAATATACTTACATTCACACATGATTGGCGTAAAGAAAGCATATCGTGAACAAGGTGTAGGTGAGTTATTAAAGCACGCTCAGCAAGAATATGCGAAAGAAAATGGGTTTCAACTGGTTCGTTGGTTATTTGAACCTCTGGAGGTGAGCTTAGCTAATTTGGCATTTTTAAAGCTAAATGCTATTAGTTATCGATACGAAAATGATTATTACGGCGCTCTTGAAGATGACTTTAATGAAGGATTACCTTCAGACAGGCTGATTGTTGAGTGGTGGATAGAACGTGAACAAATGGCTGATAGCATTGATGAACTAGAAGAAATCGCACAGGAAATCGTACCATGGACATTAACTGTCGATGGCTTGCCTGTCCTAGACGTAGATAATACATTTCAAATGGAACATTCCTTTCATCAGGAGGCCTATCTATTACCGATTCCTCAATATTTGCAGAAAGTGAAAGTTGAAAGTCCTAAACTTGCAGAGGACTGGCGCTATAAAATTAGAAAGATCTTAACAGCATTATTCAATCAAGGCTATGCAATTGTACGTGTCAAGAAGCACCCAGAATATGTCCATAGCTATCTGTTAGTCAGACGCTCCTTATTAGCCTTATAATAATTAGAGGGAGTGAAGTTTGTGAAAGTAGAAAAGATTACTTTAAGACATATTAAAATGCCGATGAAAGCACCGTTTTCAACGAGCTTTGGTACAGTCGACGAAAAAGAACTGTTATTAATAGAAGCAAAAGATGAATCTGGGATTACTGGATGGGGAGAGACGGTTGCTTTTGTAGCGCCTTGGTATACAGAGGAAACTTTAAAGACGACATGGCATATGCTGAAAGATTTTCTAATACCCATCTTGCTAAATAAAGAGATCGGGCATCCTGATGAGGTGACTACATTGTTTGCTTCTATTCGCAGAAATTGCATGGCGAAAGCTTCGATAGAAGGTGCTATATGGGATATTTATTCCCAACAAACAAAACAATCTCTCGCACGGGCTTTAGGTGGGCAAAAAACATGTATTGAAGTTGGGGTCAGTGTAGGTATTCAAGCTACAATAGCTCAATTAATAGAAGTAATAAAAAGCCATTTGGAAAAGGGTTACAAAAGGGTAAAAGTGAAAATTAAGCCTGGTTATGATGTAGAAGTGGTACGTGCAATCCGTGCAGAGCTACCAAATTTACCTTTAATGGTCGATGCGAACTCAGCTTATACATTAAATGATATCGCCATATTACAGCAGCTTGATGATTACAACTTACTAATGATCGAACAACCTTTGGCTCCTGATGATATTGTGGATCATGCAACCTTGCAGAAAAACATAAAAACGCCAATATGTTTAGATGAAAGTATCACATCGTATGAAGATGCTCGAAAAGCAATTGAGCTAGGAAGCTGTGGTGTAATCAATATTAAAATTGGACGAGTTGGCGGTCTAACCGAAGCTAAACGAATTCATGACCTCTGCAAGGAGAATCAAATTCCTGTTTGGTGTGGAGGAATGTTAGAGGCAGGAATCGGACGAGCACATAATATTGCCTTAACCTCGCTTAGTCATTTTGTATTGCCTGGAGATACCGCGGGCTCTAGTCATTATTGGTATGAGGATATTATTAATCCAGAAGTCATCGTCAAAGATGGATATATTGATGTACCACAAGAAATCGGTATTGGCTATACACCGAATATGGCAGTTATCGATAAGCTGACAATAAGCAAAGAGGTCTATCAATAAAAATGGAATGAAAATCATTTGCTCTAAAGGAAAAAACGAGGAGAGAACTGATTGAAAAAGAGCTTGCAAATCGGCGGTGCCTATGTAGGAATTATCGTTGGTGCAGGATTTGCATCTGGACAGGAAATTGTCCTCTATTTTACAAGCTATGGCTTTAAAGGGGTTTATGGTGCCCTCTTAGCTATGGTTGGTTTTTCTATTGTTGGTATGTGTGTAGCCCAGGTTAGCTCAAGATTACGCACTGCATCCCACAAGGATTTGATTTATCAGATTTCTGGTCATTCTGTCGGTCTTGTATTGGATTATTTATTATCGCTGTTTTTATTTGGCGTGGCTGTTATTATGTTTGCGGGTGCAGGTGCAACATTACAGCAAATGTTTGGGCTACCTATTTGGCTAGGGAGTATATGTATGATTCTGCTAACCATAGCCACTGTGATGATGGATGTTAAAAGCATTATTAATATTATTGCATTAGCAACTCCTTACTTATTAGCAATTGTTTCTATTATTGCTATCTATGCCATTGCAACAATGGATCTTACCTTTGTTGAACAAGCAGTAATTGCGCAGCAGGCACAAATAAGCTCAAAAAGCTGGTGGTTGACTGCATTATTATATATGTCATTCAATATTGGGGTAAGTTTCTCATTATTAACGGTGATGTGCGGCTCGGTGCGCAATGATAAAGTAGCTGGAATGGGGGGCATTATTGGCGGAATTCTATTAGGTGCTTTAATTTTGCTTATTAATTTTTCTCTTCTTGCAAAAATGAACGTTGTAATAGGACTAGATATTCCTATGCTAGCATTAGCAAATGAAATTCATCCATTGATCGGGCTATTAATGACATTCTCTTTATTAGGGATGATTTATAATACTGCAGTAGGGATGCTTTATTCTTTTATGGTAAGATTCTTTAAGCCTGATAGACCTAGCTTTAAGGTAGCGGTTGTTTTTATAGGAAGCTTAGGCTTTTTAGCCAGTCTAGCTGGATTTACGACGCTTGTAGCTAAGCTCTATGCAGTAATGGGATATGTAGGTTTAGTCTTAATCATATTTATTATTTCAGCATGGTTAAGAAAAGTAAGACGAATAATATAATGAATAAGAATGGTAATTGAGACGAAGGGATGTTCTCAATTACCATTTTGTTTGGATAAAAAAGTTGTAGAAATAGTGAATTATGTAAGGTAGAAAGTTTGGCGAAAATACTAATATTTCGTTAATTAGACACGTTTTTTAGTTCCTTTTAAATAAAACGAGAATAATTCTCATTTACAGGTTGACTGAGAATAAAAACATGACTATAATGGAAATCGTGAGTAATGATAATCATTTTCACTAAACGTAACATTACACACAAAATTGAAATCTACCGGGGATTACTATGAAAATAAGATATCTTTTAACAGCAACTGTTGTGTTGTCTATAGTATCGCTATTTATCGGAGTAGTAGATATTAAACCAAGTGATCTATTAGACTTCCAATCAGAAGAAACTAGACTATTTTTAATTAGTCGTGTACCCAGACTTGTTGCCATTTTGCTAGCAGGCGCAGGTATGAGTATTGCTGGTTTAATTATGCAAAGCTTAAGTAGGAATAAGTTCGTATCACCAACGACAGCAGGTACTTTAGATGCCACTCGACTGGGTATATTGATTTCCATGATGTTTTTCACAAATGTCACGTATTTCCAAAAAATTTCCTTCGCTTTCATATTTGCTCTAGCCGGCACATTATTATTTATGCAAATATTAAATCGAATTAAGTTTAAAGATGCGATTTTTATACCGCTTATTGGCTTAATGTATGGTAATATCTTGTCTTCCGTGACAACGTTCTTTGCCTATAAGGCAAATATTATCCAAAACATTTCTGCATGGTTACAAGGAGATTTCTCGTTAATCATGAAAGGCCGTTATGAACTGTTATACATAAGTGTACCAGTACTTATCTTAGCTTATATTTATGCCAATCGTTTTACAGTAGCCGGTATGGGTGAGGATTTTGCTAAAAATCTTGGCCTATCCTATAAGTTTGTGGTGAATTTAGGCTTAGTATTGGTGGCTCTTATCTCCACAACAGTGGTGCTAACAGTAGGTGTCATTCCATTCCTTGGTTTGATTATACCGAATATTATTTCACTGTTTAAAGGTGATAATTTGGCAAAAACATTGCCACATACAGCATTACTTGGTATGTCCTTCTTATTATTCTGCGATATTTTAGGACGCGTACTGATATTCCCTTATGAGATACCAATTAGTATGACTGTTGGTGTAATTGGAAGTGCTATCTTCCTAGTTATGTTGTTTAGGGGGAGAGCATATGCGTAATCGTACAAGAATGTTCATTTTACTAGGACTTGCCGTGTTAGCTATCTTATTGTATCTATTTTGGGGATTAAATGGTAATTATCATTATGCTTTTCCGAGACGTGTCATAAAAGTTATAGCGATGGCATTAACGGGTATAGCTATTGCCTATTCAACAGTTGTTTTCCAAACCATTACCCATAATCGGATTTTAACGCCAAGTGTTATGGGGTTAGATGCTTTGTATATGTTGATTCAAACATTCATCTACTTTTTCTTTGGCTCTACATCTATTTTAGTTATCAATATTTACTATAATTTTACTCTTGCTATCGTATCAATGATTGTTTTCGCTTTAGTTTTTTATCGAGTATTGTTTAAAGAAGGAAAGCGACCTATTTATTTTTTACTACTAGTGGGTATGATTGTTGGTACGTTTTTAGGGAGCATTACAACATTCTTCCAAGTATTAATCGATCCTAATGAATTTTTAGGTTTACAAAGTAAAATGTTTGCAAGTTTTAATAATGTTAATTCAGATTTAGTTTGGCTAGCTGGTGTAATCATTTTGATAACATTCATATATGGTTGGCGTCATATGAATCAATTAGACGTCATGTCGTTAGGACGTGATACAGCAATTAATTTAGGTGTACCATACGATAAGCTGGTACAACGTATGTTAATTTTAGCTTCTATCTTGATTTCCATTTCAACAGCATTAGTTGGGCCTATTACATTCTTTGGTTTAATTGTTGCGAATTTATCGTATCAGTATTTTAAAACATACAAGCATTCCATCTTAATTGCTGGTTCTTGTGTAATGAGTATTATTGCTTTAATCGGTGGGCAGTGGATGGTTGAGCGAGTATTCACTTTCAGTACTACACTAAGTGTCATTATTAATTTTGTGGGTGGGGTATACTTCATCTACTTATTATTAAGAGAAAGTAGGTCAGCAGGATGATACAAGTGAAAGAAATTACGAAGTTTTTCGGAAAAAAACCTGTCGTTCAAGATGTAAGTGTCGATATTGTTTCAGGGAAAATTACGTCTTTTATTGGACCAAATGGTGCAGGGAAGTCCACGCTACTTTCAATGGTAAGCCGTTTACTGAATGCAGATACTGGAGAAGTTCTACTCGATAAAGCAGATGTAAGGCGCTGGAAATCGGATGATTTTGCCAAGCGAGTATCCATATTAAAACAGTCTAACTTTATGAATGTCCGCTTAACGATTCGTGAGCTTGTATCCTTTGGACGTTTCCCTTATTCAAAAGGAAATTTAAAACCAGAAGATGAAGAAAAAGTGGATGAAGCTATTCAATATATGAATTTAGAAGATATTCAACATAATTACTTAGATGAATTATCAGGTGGTCAACGTCAGCGTGCTTTTATCGCAATGGTTATTGCTCAGGATACAGAATATATCCTATTGGACGAGCCATTGAATAATCTAGATATGAAACATTCTGTTCAGATTATGAAGATTTTGCGTAAGCTAGTGGATGAGTTAGGGAAAACAGTTGTAATTGTACTACATGACATTAATTTTGCTTCCGTTTACTCAGATAATATTGTTGCATTAAAAGATGGTCGTGTTGTGAAAAATGGTTCTACCAACGATATCATTAACTCAGACGCACTCAAGGAAATCTATGATATGGATATTCCTGTTCAAGAGCAGGATGGCTGCAGAATTTGTGTTTATTTTAATTCTTAGAAATAGTAGCAGATGGTTTAACCATCCATTAACTATAAAATAAATTTAAAGGAGAAATTTCAAAATGAAAAAATGGAAATTACTAACAATATTAATGGCGATGATGCTATTAGTTTTAGCTGCTTGCGGTTCAAAAGACGAAGCAAAAGAAGGAGATAAAGGTACGTCAACTGACAAACCAGCAGAAGAAAAAAACGAGGCATCTGCAGCATACCCAATAACAATTCCAGGTAGCACAATTGAAGGTCGCGATGGTAAGACTACATTTGAAGAAGTAAAGCTTGATAAGATCCCAGAAAAGGTTGTTGTTTTTGATAATGGTTTCCTAGATACTTTAGATGCATTAGGGGTTAATCCTACTGCAGTAGTACAAGATTCATTACCATCTTACTTAAGCAAATATAAAGATAGCACTTATGTAAATGCTGGTACTTTATTTGAGCCTGATTATGAAAAATTATCTGAAATCAACCCAGATATTATTTTCATCTCTGGTCGTGCGTCAGCAGCTTATGCTGAGTTATCTAAAATTGCTCCAACAGTTTACATTGGAGTAGATAATAAAAACTTCCTAGAGTCATTCAAAGCTAATACAGAATTAGCTGGTAAAATTTTCGGTAAAGAAAAAGAAGCGGCAGATGCAATCGCTGCATATGAAGCTAAAGTTGAAGAAGTAAAAGGCAAAGCAACAGCATCAGAAGAGAAAGCTTTGATCGTATTAGGTAGTGAAGGCGCATTATCAGCGTATGGTTCAGGTTCACGTTTTGGTGTTATCCACGATGTATTTGGTGTGAAAGCTGCTGATGAGAATGTTAAAGTTGGAACACATGGTGATAATGTAAGTTTTGAATATGTACGTGATACAAATCCTGATATTCTATTTGTAGTTGACCGTGACGCAGTTGTAAACGAAAACGGCGAGTCTGGTACTAAAGGCGCGATTGAAAACGAAATCGTAAGTGCAACGAATGCTGTGAAGAACGGTAAAGTGTTCTACTTAGACCCAGAAGTTTGGTATCTTTCAGGTGGCGGTTTACAATCTGAAACACTAAAAGTTGAAGATGTATTAAAGGCGTTTAACTAATATGTTTGTACAAATTAAACGTATCGTTGTGACGGAAGGGAATTCGGATAAAGTGGTGGAACGTTTTGGCGCAAAGCCAAACAGTCCATCATTACTTGAACAACAACCTGGTTTCATTGATAAGCAGGTGCTGGTCAAGAAAGTTCGCCGTGGTGATGAGGAAGTGCTAGTGATGGTTCGTTGGGAATCAGAAGAAGCATGGAAAAATTGGGAGAAGAGCCCTGAGCATATTGCCGGTCATAAGGCAAGTGCAGGTAAGCCAAAGCCTGAGCATATCGTTGAAAGCGGACAAGAAGTTTATTATGTAAAAGGTTAATAGCCTAGAGGTGTCTCAAGCGATTGAGGCACCTTTTTGTTGTATATAAAAGCAGATAACGATGGAATCAGAGAAGGGACACCAATGCTATCTGCTTATTTATATCAATGGGTAATCGGTGTTTTTATGGAACTACAAAATGTAGCATCCATATTAAAGGAAATAGTGCTTTCATTAATGGACAATCCCGAGATATTTATATTTTCATCTAATTTATGAGTAATAGATGAGTCTGTCACTGCTGCTAGCCCTCTAGCATTAATAATCGTGTAATTCGCTGTCATGTAAGTGGTAGGTGATTCTATATTTAATCCAAAGGTTAATGGATTGACGGATGGCATACTAAATAAATTGTCATTCGGTACTTTTATAATGCCATATTGCTGAATATAGTAATCTCTTTTTTGCTGAAAAGAATCTTCAAATCCAGGAACATCACTAATTAAGTTTGAGAAGGTTGAAAGCTTTTTATAGACCGTTAAAGTTTCTTGATAAGCTTTTAATTCAGATTGAGTAATAATCCTTTCAATTCGTAGTTGCTCCTCTGTAGGCTTTTTAATTATAATCTCTTCAGCTGAGACAGAGATATTACATGAAAAAGTAGCCGTAAGTATGAAAACAGTTTCGTTAAATCCATTTTTCATTTTTAAAACACTCCCAGTACATAAAAATTCATGTTCATCAATCTATCAGGACAATGAGAAAATCAAATGTTATTACTATAAGCGTAACATCTGTCATAACGCCATTTCAATGGTGAGTTTACGCCAATTTTATGGCGGTACATCGTTCTCTACCGCCATTTTATCCTTATCAATTAGGTAAAAAAATGGCGTGGTTTAAGTAATTAACGCCACTTTTTGGCGCTCTTCAACTTTATATAGTGATTTATGGAATTATATGTATATATTATTGGTGCTGCTAGTATTAATTCCCACTAATCTATATAATATCTATTAATATATCGGAGAGGAGAGAGGACTATTGAACGGGTTGGATGAGTGTATTAATAAATCATTGGACATTCTCATTGAAAGTGAAACATTTCTTAGTCATGAGCTAAAACATTTGTTTAAAAGCTTTAAAGAAGAAAAAATAGATGCAGGTTTTTCTTTTGGTAAATTATGCTGTTTGCATTTTGAGGCGTTTTCAAATAGTAGAAATAACGACATATACAAAATTGCTGCAGCAGTTGAACTCTTAATATTGTCATTTGATATTATCGATGATCTTCAAGATAAGGATTCAGATAATAGTTGGAGCAGGACACCAGAGCTTTCTTTAAATGTTGCTCTAGCTATGCTGATTATGGCTTCAAAAACAATTGATGAAACGTCTTTTGAGCATAAAAGAGCTGCTATAAAAATACTTGAAGAATGCGCATTAAAAAGTATAAGTGGTCAACAATTAGACTTATTAAATAATTGCCGCGATGAAGATTCTTATGTACAAATGATTACGCTTAAATCAGGTTCCTTAACAGCGATGAGTTGCTTAATTGGAGAGGTTCTTGCCAAAGGGGAAGTATCCCAAGAAGTAGAGGCTTATGGAAAGTACATAGGCATTATTCAGCAAATTAAAAACGATATCCAAAGTTTGAAAGCATGGGGACCGAAAAATGACCTACTAAACAAAAGATTCTCCCTGCCGATTATTTATCTTTTATCCCAGAAAAATGATGTTTCAAAATCTGTAGCTGACTATTATAATGATGATATAGTTACAATTTTGGATCATAAAGAAGCAGAAAATGAGTTAACAAATGGCGGGGCAATACGCTATGCACTTACTGTGAAAAATGTCTATAAATTGAAGGCAATAAGTTATCTTGAAAATGTAGAATTAAATGATTTAGCTAAAGACTACCTACAAAAATTAATAAAATGATGAGGAGCGATAGGATGATTAATGTAATTCAGTACTTAGAACAAAACCCAAGCCTAGTTGCATTATTAAAAGAACAGAGAGCCTCATTAATTGGAATTTCATCTATAGAACAAGTAGCAATTTTAGAAGCTTTTATTGATGAAATGCAAATGCCTATAGAAAGTGATATTTGGAACTAAATACGTTGCGTTCAAATTTTTTTTGGCCCGCTATAGTCCTTTATTTAGCGTTAGGTTTATATTTAAATTTTGTGAATTATAGCGCGCCATATATTCAAATTGGGGTAGAAGAAAAAGATGGTAAATGGCTAGTATCTCAACTATATTATAAAGATTGGGCTAAGGGGCAGAATATAACCATTGGTGATGCAGTTTTAAACGTAGATAATGGCCCGATTGCCGAGCTAAATCAATTGAAATATAAATCAAAAATATTATCTGCCAATGATCTTACAATTATGAAGCCAGATGGAAAAATAATAAATATACATATTAAACATTTAGATATTCCTCAGCAGTTCTTTTATGTATTAATTGTTCCGGCTTGCTATTATTTATTAACGTTATTTGTTGCTTTTTATTTATATTACAAACAAAGAAATACTAGGTTAACAGATTTACTAATTCTTTTTATATTAACTGTTTCGCTAGCTTATGTAAGTAGTGGAGTCTCCGGTAGGCTGGATGGGATAGGAATTATTGTAAATCGTACTACTATGTTATTATGTTTAGTGATTTTATTACATTTTTTAAGAAATTATTTTTCATTTATGAAAACAACATGGATGTTTACGAATAATATCCGGTTCTTTTATTTAATGCCTTTCATTGGTTTTGTATTGGCTTGTATTGGAACTGCTTTCCCTGCTTCAAATGATGGACTTTCAAATATTGTATTATTGTTATTTCTTATTCTGCTTATAATTATCTTAGGTATTTTATTAGTAAGCTATTTCAAATATAACTCACCTCAGTTGAAGATTTTATTGAGTAGTATAATGATTCCATTTTTACCATTTCTATTTTTGTATGTACTTCCAAAAATCCTTTTTCATACGTATATCCTTTCATCTGAGATTAGCTCCTTATTTTTATTACTGATACCTTTTAGCTTTATCTTTACACAATTAGCAGAACGACTATTTGACATCGAGTACCATATTACTAGATTGCGCTACTATATTATTTTTTCTTTAATATTTACCCTATGGTTCACAGTTGGATTGTACTTCATTGCGGGTCAATATTTAAAAATCAGTGTTATGTCAGGTGTGTCCTTCTTTACATTTTCTTCGTTAGTCATACTCTTTTATGTAAAAGAAAAAGTTGATTATCGTAAGCGGAAAATACTATTTTCAACAAAAGGTGATTATATTCATCAGCTGTACACGGCTGTAGATAAAATTGGGAAAACCGTTAAAATTGATGAGCTTTTAGAGAAATTCGCTTATGAGGTTTCTGTTCATCTGGAGCTAGAGGATGTTTTTGTCTTAACGTATAGCTATGGTACGAATGAATTCCTTACAAATAGTGGGGAAAGAATTTTGTTACAAGCTGACACAATGGATGATATTAGATTAGGAGAAATACGTAAGATTGATAAAATTTATTTAGCATTTCTCCATCAGGATGCACATTATAAAAGAGCTTTAGTGCTGGGACATAACAATACCATTCATTTAAAAGACGAGGAGCTACTATGGCTCGAATTGCTCCTATTGTATGTAAATAATTTTATTGAAAATACAAAGATGGTGGAAGAACTATTAGATGAATTAAAGCATATGAAACAAGCTGACGACGGTCAATTGCCGTGGCTTAATAAGCTATTATGGTTGAGATTTGAAGAAGAAAAATATCAGTTAGCTCAAGAGTTACACGACACTAATTTGCAGGAACAACTTCATATTGCCAGAGAGGTAGATGTCCTTGTTAACGCAAAGGATACATCAGACATGCAGGAGAAGCTTGCTCAAATTCATAAGCAAATGGTTGACTCTCTATATGAATTACGAGCATACTGTGAGAATTTAAAGCCTCCATTACTGGATACATTAGGTTTAAATGCGGCATTAGAAAAGTTAATTCGGAAGGTTCAAGAGAGAGCTAACTTTGTGTTAATCTATTCAATAGACCGTTTATATTTAGAAGATGAGCGTATGAATTTAATGATTTATCGATTATTCCAAGAGCTATTGAATAATGCCTTAAAACATTCCTATGCAACAGCTGTTGAAATCCATCTAAAGGAAATGAATGATGGTTTTGAAATTATTTATTATGACGATGGTGTAGGGTGTAATGTAGAGGATATTATCGTAGCAGAGTCAATGGGTATCCGAGGTATGCAGGAGCGAGTAAAAGCCTTTAATGGTTATTTTTATGTTGACTCACAACTAAACCAAGGGATGTCTATTAGAATAGCAGTTAAAGAAGGGAGTGAAACACATGATTACCATGCTCATAGTGGATGATCACCCTATAGTTTTAGAGGGAACTAAAAACTTATTTCAAGAAAATGAAGATATCATTATTGATACGGAAAGTGATGCCACTTGTGTCATTCAAAGAATAAAAAATAAGCCATATGCTATTTACTTGATTGATATTAACATGCCGTTGGAAAATGGCATTAATTTAGCCCGTAATATTAAAGCCATTCAGTCGGATGCTTCCGTTATCCTTTATACAGGAGACGATATAACAGATTATTATCCCCTAATTTTAGAGAGAAAAATAGAAGGTATTTTAGCAAAAACAGCCTCTAAGGAGCAGATCATACGAACAGTTAGGGCGATTGCAAATGGTGAATTTGTTTTACCGAAAAATTTCTTAGATTTTCTCGATGATAAATTTAAACTTCAAAATGCTAAAGATATTCATTTAAATGAAAAAGAAAAGAAAATTTTAAGACTTATTGCAGAAGGTCATACAAATAAAGCAATTGCGATTGAACTCAATATTCCTCAGCGAACTACTGAGAGATATTTAACACAGCTGTTTTCTTTGCTAAATGTAGATTCAAGAACAGAGGCTGTCAATCTTGCTGAAAGAATGAATTTACTCTAAGGAATTTCCATGTTATACTTTTGATGTATTTTCCTACAAAAGGTACTTTCTTACAAAAATTCTTCTCTTATAATACTGTGTAAAAAAATACCTTATTTATATGCTGAAGTTACTATAATCTTTTTAAAACACCGCCAAAAAAATGGCGGTGTTTTTTGAGAACCGCCAAATCACGCCATAATTTTGCATGAATCACGCCAAAAAATTGGCGTAAACCCGAAGTTGAAATATCGGTATAAGTACTGGTACGCTTAAATTACCGTGGTTAAGTAGATTTGCTATAGTGAGTAGTAATACAAATGATTTTCTTCAACAAAAAGTAACCCTAACTATGTATGTAAACGGTAGATTATAGAATGGTAACTAGCAGTCAATATACTTCACCATAAAACTTTATAAAGGTAGGCGTGTATTGTGAAAGTAGAACTCGAAAATTTGTTTTCTATAGATGAATCTAGTCAAGATCAAGTGATTAACGTTTATAATCGTCATGGTATTGCTATTGGTGCGCCTGAAATTAGAAAGAGAAATTTAAAAACAAAATTTAATCCTATTTTTACATTAAACGAAGATGTAACATACGAGAAAGTAGCTGCTTTATATGAGTCATTAGAACGTGAATTTGGTATTGTCTCAATTGGAGAACGATTCTACTTTGAATTTTCTGATTTGGAGTATGAACGAGCACCGTTGTTTACTTTAAATTCAACAGGAAATTCACCTGAAATGTTTCTAGAGGATAAAGGGACATTATTTACTTTGAGTACTCATTGTAAGAATTGCGGACTTATGGATAAAGAGCAATTATCTCCTATAGTTATTGACACTTCACACATGAATGGACGTCATTTAGTGCATGTAAGTGGATATTGGGTAGCTTCTGAGGAACTGGTAGCACTACTGAAAAGGGAAAAACTAGAAGGGTTTGAATTTTTAGAGGTAATCCATCAGGGACCTGAGCAAGGAAAACAGCCAGCTTATCAAATTATTCCTACACAAATCCTACCCGCATGTAGTCATGATAGAGTAAAATTATACTTTGCAACTGAACAACCTCCATGTAGCTGTGGTTTGAATGGAGTTATCAAAGGGCCAGATATGTATTATCAGGAAGATTTAGCAGCGTTGAAAGGCGACGTCTTTTACTCAGCTGAATGGAGTCATGATGGAAGATATCTTTATAAAAAAACCTTATTTAGTAAAAGGTTTAGAGAAGTTATTATCAAACATGGAATCTCCCGTGAAGTAAGAGGAGAAAAAGATCCAAACTTTGGTCCAACGGATTGGCTATTTGATCCAGTGCTCATCAAATAATAGCTGTAGAACAGGAGTGTGTGGATGATATTTAGAAAAATACTACCTATCGTGGCTATTTTATTCATTGTTGCATTGGTTGTCTCTAATTACTTTAACAAACCTAATGAACAGTCCACGATGATCACTCAAGAATGCAACGATGTATTTAATAAAATTAATGCTTCTCTCCCTCTAGTTCGGACATAATTATGTTATGATGTGAAGATCATAGCAATATGTTTTTGAGGTGAAAGTATGAAAAAATGGGCCTATCCTTTGGCAATCATTACACTAATTATATTTATTTTTTTAAGTTTAACTTTTCAAAGTGATTGGATGAATAAGTTTGATACAAAAATGGCACATGTCTTTTTTGGGAATCAATTTCTTGAAGTTTTTCATTATATAGGAGAACCTATATTTGTTGTTATTGTAGCAGTAATTTTGATTGTGTATTTAGCGTGGAAGACAAAAAATTATCGAGGTATGCTATTTATTGTTTTAACATTTGCGGCAGGGAATGTGTTAAATCAAGTATTAAAAAAATGGATTCAACGAGCACGACCTGAAATTGAAGATCAATTAACATCTTATAGCTTTCCATCGGGACATGCGATGACCGGTATTCTGTATTTATTTGCAACCGCATATATATTAGCTGAAAATAATAGTAAAGGTCGTAAAATCCTATTGTGGCTTGGAGCTACGATCCTGATGGTGCTTATAGGATTATCCCGTATAGCTGGCGCAAGACATTTTGCTACTGATGTACTCGCAGGCTGGAGTATGGGATATACTTGGTTCATTATTTGTGTCATCTGGTATGAACGTCGTAAAAGAATATTCCAATCGGATCATAAATAGATAGTGAGAGCAGTATCAAAATTCATATGAATTGATACTGCTTTTTTGTGCGCAAACGGATGAAGCAAGGTCAATGGACCAAATTTACCTTGTAAAAAAGAATTGCTCTTAGGAAACTTCTGCGTTAAGATGAGTACAATAAAAAAAAGGGAAAAGGAAGAAGGGTATGGACGGAAACGTTTTACTAGCATTTGGACTGACTCTATTTGCAGGGCTTGCAACTGGAGTAGGTAGTTTAATAGCTTTTTTTACATCAAGAACAAATACAAAATTTCTATCGCTAGCATTGGGTTTTTCAGCAGGCGTTATGATTTATGTCTCACTTGTTGAGATTTTCGTTAAGGCTAAAGATGCTTTAACGAATGCATTAGGTAATACGAATGGTTATTGGATGACAATTGCCGGATTTTTCGGTGGTATGTTATTCATTGCCTTAATCGATAAATTCATTCCAAAATCAACAAATCCTCATGAAGTAAAGCTAGTAGAAGATGTGAATGCAATAAAGCCACAGGTGAATGAAGATCATTTGATGAAGATGGGTATTTTTACAGCTCTGGCTATTGGAATCCATAACTTTCCTGAGGGTATCGCTACGTTTATGTCAGCTATTAACGATCCCAATGTAGGAATTGCCATTGCCATAGCAGTAGCGATTCATAATATTCCTGAGGGGATAGCAGTGTCTGTTCCAATTTTCTTTGCAACGGGCAACCGTCGAAAGGCTTTTAAATTATCATTTTTATCAGGGTTAGCAGAGCCAGTTGGTGCATTAGTTGCCTTCTTGCTGCTTATGCCATTTTTAACAGACGTTATGTTTGGCATCATTTTTGCTGGAGTTGCAGGTATAATGGTCTTTATTTCATTGGACGAATTATTACCGGCAGCGCAGAGGTATGATGAAACCCATTTATCAATGTATGGCTTGGTAGGGGGAATGGCTGTCATGGCCATCAGCCTAGTATTATTAGTATAAGTCAATATGAAAAGGGAGCCATTTATAAAATGGTTCCCTTTTTTTAGGCATGCATTAAGTTGTTGGTACAGCATGGTTGGTTTCCATAAGTTCTTGCACAATTTTTAGACAGTCATGGAATGTGATAAATGGTTTATATGAAACATGAAGCTCTTCACAGCGCTGAATGAGATGGTCTCTAGCCAGAACAATATCAGCTTGTTTAGCAGCTTCAAAATCTGAAAGAGAATCACCGATAACAATTTTAAAATGCTCTTCTTTTGCGACTTTCCGCATAACGCTAGGCTTACAGCAGCCGCATCCTTGAGTACTATATTTTGCACATTCCTCATCACAGCTATTTGAATAAATTAGTTTAATTTGTTCACCAGAAAAATCCGCTTTATTGCAGTATATACCTGAGAAAGGGCCGTATTTTTCTACTAAAGGCTCAATAAAAAAATCGACTCCTCCACTTACAATATAAAACGGAATGTCATGATTTTGAGCATATCGAACAAAATCTTCGAATCCTTCACGTATGACGGCTGTATCCATAAGATATTGAATGACTTCATCTTTTTGTTCAGTAGAAAGTAAATGAAACATAGCAGAGAGTCCATCTTTAAATGAAATTGTTTGCTCCATCATAGCTTTCGCAATCTTCTCAGATTCTTGCGGAACAAATTCTGTCATCAGGGAAAAAATATTATCAGTTTCTGTTATCGTGCCATCGAAATCACAGAATATAATTGGCTTCAAGATAGTTCCTCCTTAGAAAAGCGCGTATCTCAATAATAGGTGTTTCAGGTCATACCCTATACTTCTATAATATTAGTTTTATCCTCCCTTGCTTTCAAGAAAAAACGCCTACTATTAAAGTAGACGTTTCATATATTCACGTACTTGTATACCTTGCTCATCAGCTTTTGTTACAATCACTTGATGTTCAGGAAATTGTTTTTTCATAGTTTGAACAAAATCACCAGCAATAGTAGAAGGAATAATAGAAATCAATGTAGGACCAGCCCCGCTTAAAGCAGTCCCGTAAGCACCATTCTTCTTAGCGGCTGTACGAATTTCACTATACTCGGGAATTAACTTTGCACGAAACGGTTCATGAAATAAATCTTCTTCCATATAACGACCCGCACGCTGGAAATCACGTGCCATTAGTGAAGCAGCTAGCATATTAGCATTTGCTGAAGCATGAACAGCATAAGCTCTGTCAAATTGCTCTGGTAATACAGATCGAGATTCGCTCGTTTTTAATTCAACATTCGGTATATATACCACAAAGGAAGCATCAATTTTATTGATATGGAAAGTATCAACATTTCCTTTTTCATCCATAGATGAAATGGTTAACCCCCCTAAGACTGACGCGGTTGCGTTATCTGGGTGTCCTTCAATTTGAGATGATAAGTTGAGTTTATCTTGTACCGATAAGCCAAGCCCACATACTTGATTGGCTAGTTCAATACCTGCAACTATCACAGCCGCACTGCTTCCAAGCCCACGTGCTAATGGTAGCTCACTAGCCATTTCCACACGACATGCAGGTAATTGTTGCCCATATTGCTCAGCAACTTTTTTTGCAATGACGTATAGTAAATGTTCTTCAAGCTCAAACTCTTTAGGACCGTTATCATCAAGATGGATGATAGCCCATGTATCCTGTAAAGTAACTGTTAATTGTAAGTATAGAGACAAGCCGAGTCCTATGGAATCAAAGCCAGGCCCTAGATTGGCTGTGCTTCCTGGAACTGAGATTTGCCACGTTTTATTCATAGTATTCCCTCGATATATTCTCGAATTTCATTTTCATCATTTTTAAGGGATACTACTTCTACTGTGGATACATCCATGGCTGTATCAGGATCTTTTAGTCCATTACCTGTGAAGATTGTCACTACTTTTGAACCCATTGGAATTTTTCCGCTTTCCACCGATTTAATAACACCTGCTAATGATGCAGCAGACCCTGGTTCAACGAAAATACCTTCTGTATTTGCGATTAACTTATAAGCTGCAATAATTTCTTGATCCGTTACGGAGTCAATTATACCTCCAGATTCATCTCGAGCTGCTTCTGCCAATTTCCAGCTAGCTGGATTACCAATTCGAATAGCAGTGGCAACTGTCTCTGGATTGGCAATGGGCTCTCCTTTGACGATTGCTGCTGCACCTTCAGCTTCAAAGCCATACATCTTGGGTAGACCAGAATCTTTAGCAGCATGATATTCTTTAAAGCCCTTCCAGTAAGCAGTAATATTCCCTGCATTTCCAACTGGGATGCATAGATAATCAGGAGCTGAGCCTAAGGCATCTACAATCTCAAATGATGCAGTTTTTTGACCTTCAATGCGGTATGGATTGACGGAGTTGACAAGAGCGACAGGAGTTGTTTCACTTACTTGGCGAACAATACTTAAAGCATCATCAAAGTTACCGTCAATCTCAATGATTTTTGCACCATACATAGTTGCTTGTGCAAGCTTACCAAGGGCAACTTTTCCTTTAGGAATTACAACGATGGATTGAATACCAGCTCTTGTAGCATAAGCAGCTGCAGCAGCAGATGTATTTCCTGTTGAGGCACAAATAACACATTTACTACCATCTTCAATAGCTTTGGCCACTGCAAATACCATACCACGGTCTTTAAAAGAGCCGGTTGGGTTTGCACCCTCAATTTTACCGTAAAGCTCAATGCCTAATTTCTTGGATAAATTCACTAAATGTATAAGAGGCGTATTGCCTTCGTTTAAAGTTAATGCAGGTGTATTTTCTGTTACAGGTAAAAATTGTTTATATTCTTCAATAAGGCCTTTCCACATAAAGATATGATCTCCTTTTGTTCTCATAGAAAGAACAGTTGTTTTTGTATAAAAGACATTTTAACGCAAATCACACTATTATTTCAATAGCATTTCATAAATTGTCGAAACAATTCGGTAATTTGAATTTTGCTTGTCACTTTCTTGAAACAACTGTATAGTAATCTTGTAATGTAAAGTCAAGTGTAAAGACAGGTGGTTGAAATGACGACAAATACTGTAGGAACAAATAAATCGAAGCAAACAATTTCTAGAAATAGACTGTTGGGTATTGCGGGTATTGGGTGGCTTTTTGATGCAATGGATGTTGGGATATTATCGTTTGTCATTGCAGCATTGGCAGCAGATTGGGGACTGACACCAAGTCAATCTGGTTGGATTGGTAGTATTAATTCAATTGGAATGGCTGTAGGAGCCCTTGTATTTGGTGTTTTTGCCGACAAGGTAGGGCGAAAGCAAATTTTTATGTGGACACTTGTCCTATTTTCCATTGCGAGCGGTTTGTCTGCTTTTACGACTACATTAACAGCATTTTTAATGCTACGATTTTTAGTAGGAATGGGCCTGGGCGGAGAATTACCTGTTGCATCCACATTAGTGTCTGAAAGTGTGGCAGCAAAAGAAAGAGGGCGCGTAGTTGTTTTATTGGAAAGCTTTTGGGCAGCGGGATGGCTAATTGCCGCATTAATATCCTATTTTGTTATTCCAACGTGGGGATGGCGAGTAGCGTTAGTCTTAACAGCACTCCCTGCATTTTATGCTATTTATCTTCGATGGCATCTCCCAGATTCACCGCAGTTTATGGTGAAAAAAGAGGCCAAAGCGCGTAGTATCCTTCAAAATATAAAAGAAGTTTGGTCAAAAAAATATGCACGTTCCACATTGATGCTTTGGGTGCTGTGGTTTACAGTTGTATTTTCGTATTACGGTATGTTCCTATGGCTTCCAAGTGTCATGGTTGGTAAGGGCTTTGATATGATTACAAGTTTTAAGTACGTTCTCATTATGACATTAGCTCAATTACCTGGTTATTTTACTGCCGCATGGTTTATTGAAAAATTTGGGCGGAAATTTGTGCTTGTTTCCTATCTAATTGGTACAGCAGTGAGTGCTTTCATTTTTGGGAATGCTGATACACTTGTCGTACTAGTATTATCTGGCATGTTTTTATCTTTCTTTAACTTAGGTGCATGGGGGGCGTTATATGCTTATACACCTGAGCAATACCCTTCTATTATTCGTGGCACTGGTGCAGGAATGGCAGCTGCTGCAGGGCGAATTGGTGGGATTTTTGGGCCCTTACTAGTAGGTTCTTTATTAACAGCTGGCTATGATATAGGCTTCATTTTTGCCATTTTCTGTGGAGCAATAATTATAGGTGTTGTGGGCGTCATATTTCTTGGGAAGGAAACCAAGCAGCTAGAATTAGAATAATAAATAAAATAATGTCCTGGATAAGAGTAATCGATCCAGGACATTTTTGTCTTTATTCGCTAGTGTAATACATAATAATTAGGAATTATTAATTTTTATTCAAAGCAATTAATAATTTTGATAAAATGAGAAGTCATCATTGAAAAGGAAAAAAGTATAAAAAATCGACATATTAGCAGGTTAATGCGCTGAAGATTTTTCAGAAAAGTCATTGTATTCAAATTGCAATCGTGATACTGTATTTTTAATCGAATTTTGAGTAAGTAGGAAACAATCTCCCATTCGTGATAAGGTCATTGAAAGAAAGGTTGTTAGGAATGAGCATTCGTGAGGATATAAAGAAAAGGTTTGTAAGACTCTCAAAGGGGCAGCGTAAAGTAGCACAATTTGTAATGGATAATCCCAATACAGTGATTGCTAATGGAGCAGCAGAAGTAGGCAGACTGGCTAATGTAAGTGAATCAACGGTTATTCGCTTTTGCTATGCCATGGATTTATCGGGATATGTGGAGCTGCAAGAAGAAATAAGAGGCTATATTATGTCCCAAGATGTAGGAACAAATCTACAATCTACCTATACGGGTAATAAGCTAGTTAATTCTAGCTTTGGGAAGGTAATGCAGCGGGATAGCCGAAACATTCAGGAAACAATTCAATTAATTAATGATCAGCAAATTCAAACAAGTTCAAAATGGATGCATGAAGCAGAAAATATCTATATTCTAGGGACTCGTGAGGCTGTATCTATAGCAAATTGGTTATCCAACACATTAAAAACACTACGTTCTAATATTAAGCAGCTTCGAATAGATTCGGATGAAATTATGAATCAAATTAATAACATGGGAGAGCGTACAACATTAATAGTTTTATCGTTTGATCAACAGTTAAAGGATATTCAAACGATTGTTGAAATTGCAAAGATGAAGAAAGTAAAAATTATTGCGATTACCGGAACTGCATTTTCACCGGTTCGTGAATATGCTAATATTTTGTTTGCACTTGGAACCAACAAGCATTCCTCGTTAGATATAGTGCCCGTTTTGTTTTCTTTCTTACACGCTTTATTAGAGGAAATGATTAACCAAGACAAGGGGCAGTATGAAAAATATCAAAAATCCAATGAGCAAGTAGATAGTAATATATTATTCCTGAATGCTGCTAGAGAGAAAAAGGTATTTTAATGTTATGCATAGAAAAGTATTATTTTACTTTTCTATGCGTTTTTTTATAGGGAACATATATAAAAAGATGTCCAAATACGCTTTAGACATCTAGGTAAAGTGAATTATAAAATTTTACTCAAGTTGTACTCGTTAATGTAAGTATCATTTAATTTAATAGCATTTTGTCGAATGCCCTCTTGTTTAAATCCTAATTTTGTAAAGAGATGTAAAGCAACATTGTTATGTTCCATGACTGATAATTCTAAACGAGATATGTCACGTTGTTTTGACCAACCTTCCACAGCCTTCATTAGGGCGGAGCCGATGCCTTTTTGTTGGTACTCTTCCTTCACAGCTAAGCGAACAGAGGCAACATGTCTAGCTTTCGTTTGTTTATACCCATGTATAACTGCATAGCCTGCAAAAATACCATTTAATACGCAAAGTAATATAGTACGATTTTTAAGCTGCTTCCAATAGGTTAAATTTTTACGAAGTTGTTGGACAGTTAGATCTAATTCATTTTGAACATTGTACATGAAGTCGGTTTGTTGAAAAATTTCCTCCTGTAAAAGAATAAATGATCTAGCATCAGATGCTTCAATCCCTCGAATTATGTATGCAGAAGGGTCCTCTTCCCTTTTTGAAAGATTGTTTTCAGTTGTCTTTGTTTGCGTGCATGAGAAAGTTACACTAGTACCTAGTCTAATATCAATGACATGATAACCTGCATTTGTCCATGACAAATAGTGCGATAGAGGGGGCTTTGTTTTTTTCCACCAGCTCTTATTTAAGTAGGCGGCATTCGGTAAGGCTTGTCCCATAATGTTTTCTAATTCACTAAAGGATAAAGTGATTTCTTGTTGTAAAGCTACTTCAAAATAATTAGCTAAAGGAATGTACTTTTTTTCCATCTTCTTTGTCATTGTAATCCCCATTTCCTAAAATCCAAAAATATAGACTATCTGATAATAGCATAAAATTATGCTTACATAAATATGAAAATACGACTAAATATCTATATAAAATAAATAATATTAGAAAAAGATGCACTTTTACTATAGAATGTTAAAAAAAGGATGGTAAAAAAAGAAAATAGAAATGAAGAGGGTAGGTGTACAAAATATATGTATATGACAGCTTGAAGGTCTTATATACTTAATTCATATTTGTAAAGTTGGTTATTGGTAGTGGAAAATTATTATTGTATATTAAATGAAAGAGCTTAGTTTACTTAATGTTTCAATTTATCATTTGTTAGTCCATAAGATATGATAAAATAAAAGATAAATGTAAGGTCATTTTAGGAGGAATAAATTCAATGAGTAAAGTATTAGTTTTTGGACATAAAAACCCAGATACAGACACGATCACATCTGCAATCGTATATGCTTATTTAAAACAACAAATTGGAGAAGAAGCAGAGGCAGTACGTCTAGGAGATGTTAATAATGAAACTCAATTTGCTTTAGATAAATTTGGCTTTGAAGCGCCACGTTTAATCTCTTCTGTTGTTGATGAAGCGGACAAAGTTATTCTAGTAGACCACAATGAATTCCAACAATCGGCTGACGGTATTGAGGAAGTGCAAATTGCAGAGGTAATTGATCACCACCGCATCGCCAACTTCCAAACAGCTGATCCACTATATTATCGTGCAGAACCAGTAGGCTGTACGGCTACTATTCTTAAGAAAATTTTTAACGAAAACGGTTTAGACATACCTGCGAACATTGCTGGTTTAATGTTATCTGCAATTGTTTCAGATACATTATTATTCAAATCACCGACTTGCACAGAGCAAGATGTAAAAGCGGGCGAAGAGCTAGCTAAAATTGCTAATGTGGACGTTGCAGAATATGGTTTAGCTATGCTAAAAGCAGGTGCAGACCTATCTGATAAATCTTTAGAGGATTTATTATCATTAGATGCTAAGGAATTCCAATTTGGTGAGTACAAATCTGTTGTTGCACAGGTTAATGCTGTAGATATTAATGATGTACTTAATCGTCAAGAGGAATTAGAGATTTTATTAAATAAAAATGTTGCTGAAAATGGTTTAGATTTATTCTTCTTCGTTGTGACAGATATTTTAAACAACGATTCTACAGCTGTAGCAATTGGACAAGTAGCACAAGCTGTAGCAAAAGGATTCAGTGCTGAGCTTATCAACAACCGTGTTGTGTTACCAGGTGTTGTTTCTCGTAAAAAACAAATTGTGCCAGTATTAACAGAAGCTCTAAAATAATTTAAAAGAGGCTGTCTATGAGGACAGCCTCTTTTTTAATCTAGTTTCAAAGGTTGTACGGCAGGTCCTTCTAGTACTTCTCCTTGAGCGTTGAAGCGGGAGCCATGGCAAGGACAATCCCAAGTTTCATCAGCCTCGTTCCATTTCGTCTTACAGCCTAAGTGCGTGCATGTTGGGGCACTGGCATGTCTCATATACCCAGTAATAAACTCTTTTGCGACAAAGCCGCCAACTTTAAGCATTTGCATAAATTGTGCACCGAATTTTGTACGTGAGGGTGAATAGAGTGCAATGGCACCATCTTCACTTCTCGATCCAGTGATTAGGCTGGATAAAATGTCACCAGCAACAAAGGAATTAGAAATGCCCCACTTTCTATAGCCAGTAGCAATGAATACGTTCGGCAATGAGTTTGTAATTCTTCCTACATAAGGAACGATGTCAGGAGTCTCGATATCCTGAGCTGACCATCGATAAATGGGCTCTTGCTCAAAATGTTCTTTCATTTCATTTGAAATGGCATCATAGTACGGTTCTGTATTGACTGTTTCCCCAGCGATATGATTCGCTCCACCAAGTACTAAAAAATGCTCGTTCTTAATTGTAGCTGTGCGAATGGAACGGGATGGGAAATCAACGGATAAATATTGACCCTGCATAGTTTCAGAAATTTTACTAGCCACCATATAAGAACGACTATTTGATAGTTTGAACAGCTTTAGTCCCTTAAAAGCCTCAATGGGATAATGTGAGCACAAAATAAGCTTCTTATATTGAACCGACATGTTCTTTTCGGTATGTAAGTTATTTTGAGCTATGTTTAATTGTTGAACCCGTGTATTTGTATAAAGCTTTGCCCCCATCGCCTGTGCTTCTTTGGCAAGAAAATTACTTACCTCTACAGGGTTTATTTGAGCTTGCTGGGACATGCATAAGGCCTTTTTAATGGGGAAGGGAAGCTCCGTTTCTGTGGTGATTTTTGATTGGATATTTAAAACTTTATAAGCATTCCATTCTTTTAATAATTGCGCATACCCATCCTTTGTTTGAGCATACAATAGTGAATCTACTTGCTTAACACTGCCTTTTGGAAGTAATTGTGTTACCTTTTCAATGGCTTGTTGATTGAGTTGGTAGTAAAGCTGTGCTTCATCAACAGATAGTTTTTCTAAAAGGTTTGCATAAACGATACTATGCTGGGCAGTTAATTTACCTGTGGAGTGGCCCGTGGTACCATGACCAAAATGGGTGTTCGCCTCAAGTAAAAGGACATCAACACCTGCTTTTGCCAAGACATAGGCTGTATAAAGACCGGTTAAGCCTCCTCCGACTATACATACATCACAAGTTGTCGATGAAGTAAGTGAAGATAGTGAGACAGATTCGGACGTAGCGAGCCAAAGAGATTGAGTCATAGATAAACCTCACAATGTTTTTATGTTCAGTATGTAGATGTACTGGTGAATTTATGCAATGAAGCATAAAAATTGCCTTGTTATTTAGTCTATCGCTACAATGTAGCAAAAGGAGAGTGTAAGTAATGAAAATTGAAATTTGGTCTGACTATGTATGTCCGTTTTGTTATATTGGTAAAAAACAATTAGAGCAAGCTATTGAAGATACTGGCCTTGGTGGGCAAGTGGAGCTGGTTTATAAAAGTTATCAACTTGATCCAAATACCCCAGTAGATTCGAATATTACGGTGTATGAATCATTAGCAAAGAAATATGGCATGTCTTTAGAAAAGGCCAAAGAAATGACATTGGGCGTTACTGCGCGTGCGAAAGAAGTAGGATTAAACTATGACTTTAGCAATCTAATGGAGGAGAATACGTTAAAGGCACATCGACTTGTTAAATGGGCAGAGCAGCAGGGAGATGTTACGGCATTAGTGGAAGCACTATTGCATAGTCATTTTATTGAAGGAAAACGTATTGGACAAGAGGAAGTATTATTAGATATAGCAGAACAAGTAGGGTTGCAACGCGAGCAAGTGGCTAAAATTCTTGCTGTGGATGAATTTAAAAATGAGGTAGAAGCGGATATTCAAGAAGGGTTGCAGCTTGGAGTTCGTGGGGTTCCATTCTTTGTCTTAAACCGCAAATATGGTATTTCTGGAGCACAGCCACAAGAAGTATTCGAAGATACATTATGTAAAGTGGCTGAGGAAGAGGGCTTACAACCTGGTCTGAAAATGGCTGGTACAGGTAACGCTGGTGTTTGTACAGATGATAACTGTAAATTATAGCGCTAAAATTACTATTATAACTGAGAGGCTTGACATATCAAGCCTCTCTTATTCGTTTAGTGAAAAATCTTATCTAATATTTCAGTCAAAAGTCTGAGGAAAGTATCGTTGACTTTTTAAAAGAATTTTTTTAAGATAGGTTTATATCTTGAATTCGAGATAATAGACTATGAGATTTAAGGGAGATTTTATATAATGAACGTTTTAGTAGTAAAAGCAAACAACCGTCCAGACGGTATTTCAACAAAAATGTACGATACATTTATGGAAAACGTACAAGGTGTAAACGTTACAACTTTTGACGTATTTGCAGAAGATATGCCATACTTTGGGCAAGATCTTTTCAATGCGTTTGGTAAAGTACAAAATGGTGGAGAGTTAACAGACATCGAATCACGTCTTTTAGCTGCTAAACAAAAAGCGATGGATGCATTAACAGCAGCTGATTTAGTCGTATTTGCGTTCCCACTTTGGAATTTAACTATTCCAGCACCTTTACAAACATTTATTGACTATGTATACCAAGCAGGTTTCACATTCAAATACGGTGAAGATGGCCAAATGGTTAGCCTAATGACTGATAAAAAAGCGATTATCTTAAATGCTCGTGGTGGCTACTACTCACTACCAGAAACACAGCCTATGGAAATGTCCGTAAACTACATTAAAAATGTAGCAGGCGGTGTATTTGGTATGGAAATTATCGAAGAAGTAATTATTGAAGGTCACAATGCATCACCTGATAAAGCACAAGAAATTATTGCAAATGGCCTAGAAGAAGTGAAAAAAGTAGCTCAATCACTTCAAGCGGTAAACGCGTAAAAAATATTTTTTAATAAAAGACCTTTCAAATTTGAGAGGTCTTTTTTTATTTTGTGAACAGAGGTATGGTGTGGCACTGAGGTCGGATATATTGGTATTAACTATATATTCGGAATTTACATTTCCTAACATTCTATTGGATGTGCGAAAATAAAAATGATAGAAAAATGCGATTTTATAGGAAAGTAATAATCCATTCTTTTAAAAATACATATAATTAGGACTAATTATTCAGTAAAAAATACAGTTAGTTTAATATAATAGTATTTGTAGGAAAATACTAGATGAATAAGGAGGTTGTTGTATGAACAAGAAATTAATAACTAAATTCTTAGCCATGCTACTAGTTTTATTCGCGTTGATACCATTTGGATGGACTGCTAATGCTGCTTCCAATGAAGTTACACGCGCTGATTATGTAAAAGAATTAGTAGAAAGCTTAGATGTCGAGATAGGTGATGGTTCTTCCCTTACTTTTACTGATGTCTCTAAGGATTTAGCGCCATATGTAGAAAAAGCTGTACAGTTAAAACTTATAAAAGGAAAAACGGCAACTACATTTGGTCCAAACGATAAATTAACACGTCAACAAGCATTTGTTATATCTGCTCGTGGACTTGTTAGTGAAAATGCGTCCCTTACGGTCTTAGATCAATTTAAGGATGCTGATCAAATTGCTGAAGCTTATAAACAAGATTTAGCTAATGCTGTTGTAGCAAATATTCTTCAAGCGTTCGAGGATAATACGATTCGTCCTCGTGACTATGTAACACATGAGCAAATGGGAAGTATTGTGGAGCGCTTTGTAGCTGAATACAAGGCACCATCTCATGGAGTCTCAGTAGATCTTCAAATTTTAGGAACTACAGATATTCATACAAATTTAGCTAATTATAATTACTATTTAGATGCTCCGTCATCTGAGGTAGGTTTAGCTAATACAGCTACATTAATTGAACAAGCTCGTGCGAAAAATCCTAACACACTATTATTCGATAATGGGGATTTAATTCAAGGTACGCCACTTGGCTCTTATAAAGCGTTAGAAAGTGTATTAAAGCCAGGGGAAGTACACCCAGCTATTGCAGCGCTTAACGCTTTAAAATACGATGGCGGAACTTTAGGGAATCATGAATTCAACTATGGTCTAGACTTCTTAGATGAAGTATTAAATGATGCAAAATATCCAGTCGTAAATGCTAATACTTACGATGCCAAAACAAAAAAGCGTATGTTTACACCTTATGTCATTCTTGATAAAGAAGTAGTGGACAATGCAGGTAAGAAACATACACTGAAAGTTGGTGTGACTGGAATTGTACCAACGAAAATTGTTGAATGGGATGCCATTCATTTAGCTGGTAAAGTTAACATGCAAGAGCCTGTTGAAGCCGTAAAAGAAGTAGTACCTGAAATGCAGAAGGCTGGAGCAGACGTAATAGTTGTTCTTTCCCATTCAGGTATTGGTGAGGATACTTATGTGAAAGGCGCTGAAAATGTTGGTTATCAACTAGCTGGAATTGATGGAATTGATGCTTTGATTACAGGGCACTCTCACTTAACATTCCCAGGTGACTACAAAGATTTGAAAGATGTAGATCAAGAAAAGGGAACTATTCATGGTGTTCCAACTGTTATGGCAGGTAGCTATGGTAGCCATCTTGGTGTCATTGACCTAAAAATTGAACAACAAGGATCAGAGTGGGTTGTAGTTGATGGTAGTGGGTCATTACAATCAATCAAGCAAGAAGGTTTACAACCTTCCACTACGGTGTTAAAGGCTGTGAAACAAGCACATGAAGGCACTTTAACATATATTCGTCAGCCTGTTGGTGAAACAACTGCGCCAATCCATAGTTATTTCTCAATGGTGCAAGATGATTCTTCTATTCAAATCGTAACACAAGCACAAAAATGGTTTATTGAACAAGAATTAAAGGGAACGAAGGATGAGAAAACGCCGCTTCTTTCTGCTGGGGCTCCTTTTAAAGCGGGTTCACGAAATAATCCATTAGATTATACAAACATTCCAGTTGGTCCACTTGCCATTAAAAATATGGCGGATATTTATCATTACGATAATACTGTAGCAACCATTAAAGTGACAGGTGCACAAGCAGTAGAGTGGTTAGAGATGGCTGCAGGTATTTTTGCAACAATTGATCCGAATAAGTCAGAAGAGCAAAATATCATTGATCCAGAAGCACGCTCTTATAATTTTGATGTGTTAGATGGCTTAACCTATCAAATTGATGTAACATCTCCATCTAAATATGACCGTCGTGGTAATCTTGTTGATGAAAAGGCAAACCGTATTAAAAATGTACAGTATAATGGTAAACCAATTGATTTAAATCAAGAATTTATTATCATTACAAATAATTACCGTGTTGGTGGTTCGTATGGAGCGACATTTAAAAATACGGACGGCTCCAATATAACAAACTATGCTTATGAAAATCGTCAAGCTGTAGTTGATTATATTATGGCAAATAAAACAATTAACCCTGCTGCGGATAATAACTGGTCATTTGTACCATTCCCAGCTAAGACAAAAGTTGTTTATCTATCTGCAAAAGATGCACAAAAATTTATCTCAGCAAATAGTGGCATTGAATATTTAGAGGATACAGAGGCAGGATTTGCTAAATATTTAATTAAATAAAACAAAAAGAGAGAGTGCGATTTAATCGCTACTCTCCCTTTTTTGTCTTTCAAATGTATGAAAGCGAGTGCCCTGATATGTTAAAAGGCCAGTGTCACCCTCAACTAGCTGTCCAAAATCGCGACCATTCACTTTTAATTCCTGACGCTCCCCATTTCGTTCTTCAAACGTGATGAAATAAGAAGTATATGCCGCAGAATGATTGGAACCTCCCCGAATATTCGTACGTTTTGTCACAACCTTAACGGGTATAGTAAAGGTTTGTGATTGATTATTGGTAGACCAGGTGACAGTAGCTTTAATAAGGCTGAAAGCGATGCTACCAAAAACGATAAAAAAGACGATTGTAATAAAGCTCGATTCAAATGTAATCCCGTTATGAAACCATAGCATTTATAGTTCCCTCTTTCCTTAAGGTAAATCTATAACTAAAGGGGGCTTAACTCGACATCTACCACTATGTCAATCTCATCACTGATTAATATGCCGCCTGTTTCTAAAATCGTATTATAGACTAAATTAAAATCACGGCGATCAATTTGTGCCTTTGCCTGAAAGCCATATACTTCTTGTGCCCAAGGATTAACACCGTTTCCTGTATATACTGTTGTAAATACGATAGGCCTTGTTATATTTTTAATCGTTAAATCCCCATGTATTAAAAAATTATTATCATTTTGTTTATCAATATATGTAGAGGTAAAGACTATTTTTGGATAAACGTCTGCATCAAAAAAGTCTGGAGACACAAGGTGTATATCACGGTCATGATTTTTTGTGGAGACACTAGCCACTGCAATGGTAATAGAAATACTTGCATCCTGCATTTTCTCAATATTGACTGCAGCAATTTCAGCGTTGTACGATTCGAATGTACCGTGAATTTTAGATATCATCATATGTCGTACAGAAAAGCTAAGTGTGGAATGACTGACATCAATAGTGTATTTTTTTATATAAAAACCCCCTAAAACAGCATTCTACAACGAATAATAAAGTAAACAAATACCATATTCAATGTATTTTTCATAAATAGGAAAGGATAACCTTCCATAAAAGTGTAAACTGTGAACATTTACAATACGTAAATAAATAGTTAGTCACATTACTGATATCTATGGCATTTTATGATTAGGAGGACAGATGTTTTAACGATGGTAAGTTCCGCCGTGATTATGAAAAGACGAAAATTCAAAAGTTACTTTTTGTAATTAAGTATATAAAAGTGTATAAATTATGTTATGTAAATAAGTTACTCTAAATTTACATTTCCTTTAATAATCGTTACAATAGGTACATAGAGGTGAAGAAATATGAATGAGACAACTTTATGTCCTCGTTTAGCTAAAGCAATGGATTTAATTGGAAAACGATGGACGGGTTTAATATTATATCAATTATTAGATGGATCGCAGCGTTTTAATGAAATAGAGTCAGCATTACCTGTTAGTGGGCGTTTATTATCAGAACGCTTAAAGGAACTGGAAAAAGAAGGGCTTGTTGAACGTAAAGTGTATTCTGAGGTTCCAGTACGAGTTGAATATTCATTAACAGATAAAGGGCAAGCATTAGAAGGGGCTATCCGCAATATTGAAACATGGGCAAGTAGCTGGCTCTAAAATAAGTCCTTTGTCCTTTAGGTAATATTGTGCCAAAAACGACACTTGGAATGACTGTCAATTTTCTTTATAATATTCATCATCTCTGCACAAGACCTACCTGTCTTTTTATGTGAGATAAAAATACCCTTCATTTTACTTGTCAAATTGGGGTTCTAAATCCATACTGGTGTAGAGTAAGAAGGACGTTAGAAAGGAATTAGCTCTCATGACAAAACAACAATGGGCAAAGGATTTAGCGAAGAGCATTAGTCCTGCCAATATTAAGTTAGATGAATCTTTACAACAATATACAATGACAAAATTAGGTGGCAAAGCAGATGTTTTTGTTCTTCCTGATACAGAAGAAGAAGCAGCATTTGTAATTCGCTATGCATATATAAATAATATTCCTTTATTAATGTTAGGTAACGGATCTAATATGGTTGTTCGTGATGGTGGTCATAGAGGAATCGTTGTTACATTTTCAAATTTAGATGAAATTCGGATTAATGGTGAACATGTTTATGCCCAAAGTGGTGCGCTGATTAAAGATGTGTCAAAACTATCCGCAAAAGCAACCTTAACAGGCTTTGAATTTGCCTGCGGTATCCCTGGATCAATAGGCGGTGCAATGGCTATGAACGCAGGAGCTTATGGCGGTGAGATTAAAGATATTATTGTTTCATCTAAGGTGTTAACAAAAGAGGGAGAAGTTTTAACCTTGTCAAAGGAAGAGCTTGAACTTGGCTATCGTAAAAGCATTATTGCGAAGAAAGGCTATTATGTGTTATCCTCAGAGTTCCAATTAGCTACTGGCAAACAAGATGAAATTGATGCGAAGATTGCCGACTTAACATTTCAGCGAGAATCAAAGCAACCATTAGAATATCCATCTGCTGGAAGTGTTTTTAAACGTCCACCAGGTCATTTTGCAGGTAAGCTTATTCAAGATAGTGGCTTACAAGGCAAAGGGGTAGGCGGTGCAGAAGTCTCTACAAAGCATGCAGGTTTTATTGTCAATAAAGGCAATGCTACTGCTTCTGATTATATAGCAACTATTCAAATGGTACAGCGTATTGTGAAGGAAAAATTTGGTGTCGAATTAGAAACAGAAGTTAAAATTGTTGGTGATGATCTATAATGGGACGCTCTTCGCTTGAGTCGAAGGGCGTTTTTTTTAAGGAGTGAGGATAAGATGAAATTTATTTCATGGAATGTCAATGGGATTAGGGCTTGTCTGGGGAAAGGCTTTCTAGATTTCTTTCATCAAATAGAGGCAGATTTTTTTTGTATCCAAGAAACTAAATGTCAGGCTGGACAAGTGGAGCTTGCGCTAGATGGATATGAGCAATATTGGAACTATGCTCAAAAGAAAGGCTACTCTGGTACGGCTATATTTACAAAGCATACACCGTTGTCCGTTAAGTATGGAGTTGGAGATGAAGATTCTCAGGATGAGGGTAGGATTATTACTTTAGAATATGAAGATTTTTATTTAGTAAATGTTTATACACCCAATGCACAGCGTGATTTAGCGAGATTACCACTTCGCCTAACTTGGGAAGAGCATTTAGCGAGCTATTTACAAGACCTGAATAGCAAGAAGCCAGTTGTCTATTGCGGAGACCTAAATGTTGCACACACTGAAATAGATTTGAAAAATGCTAAATCGAATATAGGTAATTCAGGATTTACATATGAGGAGCGTGCAAAATTTTCGGAGCTTTTAGCAAGCGGTTTTGTAGATTCTTTCAGATACAAGCATCCAAATGAAACTGACCATTTTACATGGTGGTCCTATATGAATAAAGTACGTGAACGAAATATCGGTTGGCGCATCGACTACTTTATTGTTTCGGAGCAATTAAAAAACCAAATAAACCAAGCAACTATTCACCCGCACATCATGGGCAGCGATCATTGTCCCATTGAATTACAACTACATGTCTAGCATTTAAAATCGTATTTTCTATATGGAAATACGGTTTTTCTTTGTAAGAATAATAGAATTATAGTAGTTCATTCAAAAAAAGAGACTAATGAAAGGAAGCTAATATACAGATAGATATGTTTTTTAACAATGCTCTGTAGCCTAGGTATATCCAATTGTTTATACTAGTCTAATAGTGGGTGTTGACAGAAAATTGTATTTATAGAGTGAATTACTTACATGAAAAACAAATATCCACCTGCTATAATCTTTTGGACATTATTTTAAGGATTTTGAGAGGTAGTAAGGAATATAGTGCACAGAGGGGGTAATAAGGTGGAAAAGAGAAAGTTCAAATGGAGAAAGTGGCTCATCGTCATTGCAGGAATCGTAGCGACTTTAGCAATCGTAGCTTTTATCGGATTTACATGGTTTATGAATAAATCTAAGCCGATAATTGATGGTGAGTTAGCAGTCAATATTTTAGATCAGGATGTGAAGGTTACAAGGGATGACAAAGGGATTCCTCATATTTTTGCAAAGACAGATGCTGATTTGTATCGCGCGCAAGGTTATGTTCAAGCACAAGATCGATTGTTTCAAATGGATTTAGCAAGAAGACAGGCGAGTGGCCGATTATCAGAGATTATTGGAGAAGCGACGATAAATACGGACAAACATTTTCGTACTTTTAGCTTACGCAATGCCGCTGAGAAATCACTCGCGGCTTATGATGAGGAAAGCAAGCAAGTATTAAAGTGGTATGCAGAAGGGGTAAATGCATTTATTGAACAGGCTAAGGAAAATAAAACTTTAAGCTATGAATTTTCTTTATTGGGCTACGAGCCAGAGGAATGGTCCGTCGTGGATTCTTTAACGATTGGGAAGTATATGGCTTATGATCTGGGGGGGAATTGGAATACACTTGCCTTCCGACACTGGGCTTTACAAAATTTTGATGAAGATAAGGCGAAAGAATTATTTATTAAATATCCTGAGAATGCCTCATCTATTATTGAGGCAAATATTCAAAATCCTGTTGCGGTAGTAGGGCAATTTAATCCAAATCTATTGCCTAATGAATTTAATGGCAGTAATAACTGGGTTGTTTCTGGAGAGAAAACTAAATCTGGCACACCTATTTTGGCGGATGACCCTCACCTAGGTTTAAGTACTCCATCTATTTGGTATCAGATGCATCTGCAGTCCCCGCAACAAAATGTTAGTGGTGTCATTTTTGCAGGAATTCCAGGTATTATTTTAGGTCATAACGATGATATAGCATGGGGTGTAACAAATGTTGGCCCAGATGTGCAGGATTTATATATTGAAATACCAAATCCTAATAATTCCACACAATTCCGCTACGATGGGAAGTGGGAGCAGGCCGAGATACGTGATGAATCTATTAAAGTGAAGGAAGGAGAAACTGTAGACTTTGAAGTGGTTGTGACACGCCATGGTCCAATTATGACGGATCTGGCATTCAAAGATACCAAGCCAACTGCACAATTTTCAATGCAGTGGACAGCACTTCAGCCGACTGCGGAATTACGTGCAGTAATTGGTTTTAATAAAGCGAAATCCTGGGATGACTTTGAAAAAGCTTTAGAAGACTTTAAGGCCCCTGCGCAGAACTTCGTTTTTGCCTCGAAGGATGGCACAATTGCTTATAAAGCAAATGGTCAAATCCCTATTCGTAAGATAGGCGATGGTCAATTGCCAGTTCCAGGTGATTCTAGTGACTATGGTTGGGAGGGTTTTATTCCATGGGATGAGCTGCCAACAGTAGTGAATCCAAAGGAAGGCTTTATTGCGACCGCTAATAATCAAGTGGTAGGAGAGGAATATCCTTATCACATTACAGATTTCTGGGCTCAGCCTTACCGTTTTGAACGGATTAAAGAAGTACTTGAGGCGAATGATTCGATAACGGTTGAGGATATGATGAACTTGCAAATGGATCAACATAATCTCTATGCAAGGGAATTCCTTCCTAGTTTATTAACATCGATAAAAGCGCAAGATCAGGATGGTAAGTACGCAGAGGTTATCGCTATGCTAGAGGATTGGGATATGGTTGATGCTAAGGAATCAGGAGCACCACTCGTATTCCATACACTGATGACCAAATTACAGGAAGTATTGTTTAAAGATCAAATGCCTGTAGATATGTACAACATCATGCATGGGAAATTTAATATTACAGATCAGCTTTTACGGACGGCCTATGCAGGTGGTAAGAGTATTTGGATAGAGGAGCAAGGTGGGGTTGATGCAACCGTTTACAAGGCACTTGAGCTTACTATTACACAATTAGAAGATCAATTTGGTAAAAATGTTTCTAAGTGGACATGGGGCGATTTTCACCAGCTCACTTTTAATCATACTTTAGGAGGTGCTTCGCCAATTTTAGCTGCCTATTTTAATGCTAAAAAGGTGCCAATTGGTGGCTCCAAGGTGACGGTACAGGCTGCAGATAATGATCTTTCTGGTAATGTGGATCATGGTGCTTCTTGGCGTTTTGTTGTGGATGTGGGTGATTTAGGCTCAGCCTATCATATTGTTGGACCTGGTCAAAGTGGTCATATAAAGTCGGATTGGTACCAAGACCAAGTAATTGATTGGGCAAATGGTGATTATCATCAAACTTTTGTAAAACAGGAAGATATTAAAGGTAAAACATTAAATTTAAAAGCGCAGTAACAAAAAAGATTAGCGTACTTATAAAGTACGTTAATTTTTTTTACTAGGATATAAATCACAACATTCAAACATTCATTTGAATAAGATGGAATAATATGTTACATTGAATACAATCAAACGAATATTTGAATGAGGTGAAAGACTATGCCGAAAGAAATTTGTGAGGTGACGCAAGTACATGAAGAAGCTGTCACCAAGGTACAACAACAAATGCCTGATTTATCAGGGGTAGCAAAGTTTCTAAAAGCATTATCTGATGAAACAAGACTTAAAATTGCCTTTGCTTTAACGGTGGAGGATGAATTATGTGTTTGTGATGTAGCATCGATTATTGGCTCGTCAGTCGCAACAGCATCACATCATTTACGTTATTTAAAAGATAATAATTTAGCAAAGTCACACCGCAAAGGGAAGCAAATGTATTACTCTTTAGCGGATGAGCATGTATTTCAAATTGTAACAATTGCCTATGAACATGCGAAAGAGGGGATTGCGAATGGTAGCGACGCCAACTAAACAAGAATACAGATTGCAAAATCTTTCCTGTGCCAGCTGTGCTGCGAAGTTTGAGAAAAATGTAAAGGCCATACCAGAAGTGGAGGATGCACAAGTCAATTTCGGTGCTTCTAAAATAACAGTAGTCGGTAACATTAGTGTGAATCAAATTGAAGAAGCAGGTGCTTTTGATGGGATCAAGGTGTCCCAATCAGCAGTGAGAGCAGTTGAAAAATCTATACCTTTTTACCGTAAGAAAGAAAATATTTTGGCAGGGGTATCTTTGTTCTTTGTCATACTAGGATATTTATTTGTTTCTATTCAGGGAGAGACCAACCCAATCCCGATAGCCATGTTCATCATAGCGATTCTTGTAGGGGGAATGGGTATTTTTAAAACGGGCTTCCGTAATTTAGCTCGCTTTGAATTTGATATGAAGACCCTTATGACTATCGCTATTATTGGCGCTGCTATTATTGGGGAGTGGGAAGAGGCGGCAGTTGTAGTCTTTCTATTTGCTGTAAGTGAAGCACTTGAAGCCTATTCCATGGATAAGGCAAGACAATCTATACGAGGGTTGATGGATATCGCTCCACCAACAGCTATCATCAAAAGAGCACATGGTGAACATTTTCATGAGCTTGAACTGCGGACGGAAGACATTGAGATAGGAGATATTTTAATTGTAAAGCCTGGGCAAAAGATTGCGATGGATGGTATTGTCATTAGCGGGTTATCTGCAGTGAATCAAGCAGCTATAACAGGTGAGTCTATTCCGGTGAATAAAACAGTGAATGATGAAGTATTCGCAGGTACATTAAATGAAGAGGGCGCGCTTGAGGTTCGTGTGACAAAGCGAGTAGAAGACACAACAATTGCTAAGATTATTAATCTTGTAGAAGAGGCACAGGCAGAGAAAGCCCCTTCTCAGCAATTTGTTGATCGATTTGCCAAGTATTATACACCAGCTATTATAATTATTGCTTTTTTAGTAGCTATCATTCCACCTTTATTTATGGGTGATTGGCAGCACTGGATTTACCAAGGTTTAGCGGTGTTAGTAGTAGGATGTCCTTGTGCACTCGTTGTTTCTACACCTGTGGCTATTGTCACTGCGATTGGCAACGCAGCAAGACAGGGTGTCCTTATTAAGGGCGGTATTCATTTAGAACAATTAGGACATATTGAAGCGGTAGCCTTTGATAAAACAGGTACATTAACCGAAGGACAGCCAGCAGTCACAGATATAGTGACAATGGAAGGTTGGTCAGAGGACTATGTACTACAGCTTGTAGCTGCAGTAGAAAAACAATCTCAACACCCTTTGGCAAAAGCCATATTAAATAGATTACATGATAAGAATTTATCTGAGCTAGTGCCTACTGATTTCCAATCAGTCACAGGCAAAGGAGCCTTTGCAACGGTTGATCAGCAGATTATTTATGTAGGTAGCATGAAATGGGCTTCGACACTAGGTTCTATCGATAAAAATATAGAAAATCAGGTTAAAAAACTGCAGGAACAGGGTAAGACAGTAGTAGCAGCGGTTTCGAAAAGCCAACTCATTGGATTAATTGGGATTGCTGATCAATTACGTCATGAAAGTAAGGATGTATTGCTAAAATTAAAAGCCCTAAAAGTTAAGCATATGGTGATGCTAACAGGTGATGCAGAGCCTACTGCCCAAGCTATTGCTACATCATTACAGGTAACAGATGTGCGTGCTGGTTTATTACCAGAGGAAAAATTAATGGCGATTAAAGATTTACGTGCACAGTTTGGAGCCGTAGCAATGGTTGGAGATGGTGTAAATGATGCGCCAGCATTGGCAACTGCAAATGTAGGAATTGCAATGGGGGGAGCAGGTACAGATGCAGCTCTCGAGACAGCGGATATTGCCTTAATGGGTGACGATTTAACAAAGCTCCCATACACCATTGGCTTAAGCAGAAAAACACTACGTATTATCAAAGAAAATATTATTTTTGCCCTAGCCTTAAAATTAATTGCGTTGCTGCTAGTTATCCCCGGATGGCTAACGTTATGGATTGCAATTTTTGCAGATATGGGCGCAACCTTATTAGTTGTTTTTAATTCATTAAGACTAATAAAAGCAAAAAAGTAGTAGGTAAGATGTGATTTAACAGGAAAAAGTAGGAGATTAATCTTACTTTGACACTACTAATTTTGTGCGAATAGATGCTACTAGTGATTCTTGAAAAAGAACTTTTTAAAGGCTATTATAGTTTCAGGAGTAATGTAAGCATTCAATATAAATGAGGCGAAAGTTTGAATAAGTCAGATCCTATTTTAGTAAATGTTACAGAAGAGATTGTGCGTGGTTTAGTAAGCTTTTTACTACGAGGACCGGAATATCAAACATTTTGTAAATGCGAAACCTGTGAACTCGACACGGTGGCACTTACACTAAATGCATTGCCGAGTAAGTATGTTACATCAATGGAAGCTAGAGACGAGGCATTTAAGGAAATGAATACTCCTGAAAGTATTGAGCGCATTAACAAAGAGATTATTCACGCGTTACATGTGGTAAATAAGTATCCTCGACACAAAGTGGAGCCTACTTCTTAAATGAAGAGGCTCTTTTTAAGTTGTACAGGTAGTGATTTTCTGGCATATGTATTTTCAGTTAACTTTTAAGCCAAGCTTGTAGTAAACTAGAGAGTAAGAAAAGGAAAGAGAGGGAAAAAGATATGCCAACACCTAGTATGGAGGACCATATCGAACAAATTTATTTACTAATCGCTAACAAAGGATATGCGCGAGTGTCTGACATTGCTGAAGCATTATCTGTTCTTCCTTCTTCTGTTACAAAAATGGTTCAAAAATTAGATAAAGATGGTTATTTAGTTTATGAAAAATACCGTGGACTGACATTGACGCCGAAAGGTGAAAAGCTTGGTAAGCGTCTTGTGCAGCGTCATGAATTGCTCGAGCAGTTCTTACGAATGATTGGTGTGGATGAAGAGCGTATATATAATGATGTTGAAGGAATAGAGCATCATTTAAGTTGGAATTCAATCGATCGTATAGCAGATCTTGTGCAAGTAATGGAAGAGAATCCAGACATCGTGAAAAAATTAGAGGCATCAAAGACACAGCACAATCTATAAAAAGATGGTGTGAGGGAAAGGGAGACAATATGGACGCATTAAAATCAGGTGAAGTCGTTACATTAACGGTATTAGAGCAACAAACATCCAAATGGATTTTAACAAATGGAGTTGAAGAACTACCTTTAAATGCTTCAGAGGTAACAGAGCCGCTAACAGTAGGTGATCGCCTTGAAGTATTTTTATTTGTAGATCGACGAGGAGACCTAGCCGCTACAACAGCTATTCCAGCTTTTACACAAGGGGAATATGGTTGGGCAAGAGTGCTAAAAGTAGTAGAACGTGAAGGGGCTTATGTAGATATTGGTTCCTCCCGTGAAGTATTAGTAAAAGCAGAGGATTTACCACCATTAAAAGAGGTGTGGCCGGTTCCAGGTGATCATTTATTTATGACACTACGAACAGACCGGAACGGTGATTTATTTGGGCGATTAGCAACGGAAGAGAAGATTTCTGAGCTATATGAAGGTGCATTTGAAGATTTGCATAATAAAAACATTCAGGCACGTCCATATCGTTTGTTACCAGTTGGCTCGTTTTTACTAGGTGTAGAACATCCATATCGTATTTTTGTACATGAATCAGAGCGCAGTGCGGAGCCACGCTTGGGACAAGATGTAGTAGTTCGAATTATTGATGTAAAAGAAGATGGCTCCATGAACGGTTCTCTTTTGCCACGAAAACATGAGCGTCTTTCCGATGATGCACAGCAAATTTTGAGCTATCTACAGGATGTTGGGGGCAAAATGCCATTTGGTGATAAGTCCTCTCCTGAAGAAATTCAAGAAATGTTTCATATGAGTAAGGGTGCCTTTAAACGTGCATTAGGAACATTGATGAAAGCTGGTAAAGTGAAGCAACAGGACGGCTGGACGGAAGAAGCCTAGTGGACGATTGATAAACCAAAGACAAGCGATAAGAGACATCCTTGAAACCTTCTCTTCTTTTTTACGTACTAATAACTGTATAGTGGTATACATTATACGGGCTAATTATGAGGTTTTATCGAAAGGGGTCACACGATTTGAAAAAAGCTTGGATTAAAATTCTAACAGCTACTATGTTAGTATTCGGTGTGATGGCACCAGCAACAGGGTTTGCAGCTGATAATACGCCTCCGAAAGCAATTGATGAAAAGTTAGGCGTACCAATCGTTGTATATGGGGCAAATTTATCTGAAGCTGAAAAAGAATCAGTAAAGAAATCATTAAAAGTAAGTGAAGAGCCTGAAATCGAAGAAATAACGGTATCAGGTCAGGATTTAGTTAAATACATTAAAGATAGTAATTCAAGTTCCCGCATGTATTCTTCTGCTAAAATTACGCGTAGAGATGCAGGGGACGGTCTAGTAATAGAAATTGTCACACCCACAAATATTACACAGGTGACATCTGAAATGTACGCGAATGCCATGTTAACGGCGGGGATTGAAGATGCCACAGTACAGGTGGCTGCACCTAAGGCGGTAACAGGGCATTCAGCGTTAGTAGGTATTTACAAGGCCTACGAGGTCACTACAGGTGAAACGCTTGATATTGAACGAACAGATGTAGCAAATGAAGAGTTATCAGTTGCAACATCTATTGCTGAATCTGCAGGTGTGGATGATGCAAAGGTTGCTGAATTACTAACCGAAATTAAAAAGCAAATTGCTGAAACAAAGCCAGCTACACGTGAAGACGTTGAAAAGATCGTTCAAGAGCAATTAAACAAGCTGGAAATTAATTTAAGTGAAAAGGACCGTCAATTGCTCGTAGATTTGATGGATAAAATCAGTAAACTGGATATTGATTTTAGTAAATGGTCTGAACAGTTAAACGATATTAGTAATACGATTCAGGAGAAGTTTGGCTCTCTCATGGAGGATAAAGGATTCTGGGAAAGTGTGAAAACCTTCTTTGCTAATCTAAAAGATACTATATCTTCTTGGTTTAACTAACAATGAAAAATAAAAGAATCTGTCATACTCATTTACTAGAATGAGTGGACAGATTCTTTTTATTTAGAAGAGTCGCAAGCTTTGTGAAAATACAAAAAGCTATGGTACTATGAATAAAAGGAGTGGTGAGAAATGGAATTCCAATTACAGCAATTAGCAGGAAATAAATTTGCATTTTTGAATGAGCAAGCAGGGGAAAGGCTTGCCGAAATTACTTGGCAGCAAAATGGGCAAGTAATGGTAATGGATCACACATATGTATCAGATAAGCTCCGCGGTCAAGGGGTGGCCAAACAATTGCTTGATCAGGCAGCCCAATATGCACGTCAACACGACTACAAGATGGAAGCTGTTTGTTCCTATGTAGTAGCTGCCTTTGCCAAATCAGATGCATATAATGATGTAAAACGATAAAATAAAGGCAATCTGCTTATAGGTAAGCGGATTGCCTTTTAATTACTAAAGTAAATCATTTAAGCAGCTCCTTACAAAAGAATGACACCATAAATTAGTATGGTTAAAAGGCCTGCCCCACCTACTAATGAAGCCATGTCTACCCAATCGTACGCTAAATCGAATTCCTTCATTATAATCACGCTCCTATTTTAAGTATTAATTCATTAATTCCCATTACTTGCTTTTTGTAATCATAAATAATTATGATAAATGTCGAAAATTATACTGAATTTTAATAGAAGAATGATAAGTACGGCGGATATTAAGCAAGTATACTTCTTATTTTTATATATATGCAGATAGAGATAAAAAAATAAATGTTTATTCTTCTAAGAATAGGGAAAAACTATAGTACAGAGCTAGTTTCTATATTTTTAGGAGGTAATAAATATGGCTAAACGAAAAGGAACAGGTGTTGTCATTGCAGGATTAGCGGGATTAGCAGCATCTTATTTAAGTAAAAAAGAGAACCGTGATAAAGCACTATCGATGTTTAATAATATGAAATCAAGATTAGAGTCTTATCTGACAACAGGGCCGGATATGCATGACAATATTGCAGAACGCGTATCAACAGAGGTGGCAACAGAGGCTGGTACTTCTCCAACGAAGATTGCCTCAAATGAGATGGTAGCTGAAGGTGGAGGACATACTGGTGTCCACTTCTATAATGAGGAAATTCAAGACAAGGAAAAATAACCAAAAAACCTTCTCATCTATGTATGAGAAGGTCTTTTGTGTGGGAGTAGGATTGCTATTGCAAATATTAATAATATAATTCCCGTAAAGATAAAGCCGCTAATCACTCCAAGTGATAGCCATCCTAACAAGGAAGACCCTATTACTACACCAAGAGAGAAAAATGCATAGAAATAACCATATGCTTTTCCTCGTATTTCAGCGGTTGTGGAATCTATTAAGAGTGAATTTATGGAAGGGAAAAGGAATCCAAACCCTACTCCATAACATGCCATTGCTAAGTAAAGTAAAGAGCTAGAATCCGCTTGGCTAATTAATAATTGGCTTAATCCCATTAATCCAATACCAAGTGACAATGTTTTTAGGGGATTTACTTTATCAAAAATACGATTAGTTGGTAATAGAAAAACGAGTACAGCGATAATACCAAATGTGCTCATCAATGTGCCACTTAAACGGGAGTCAAAGCCTAAAGATTGGACTTTGAGCGGTAGAAGATAGGCGATTACACCTTGTGAAAACATTAAGAAGAAGGCTCCTGAAAATGCCTTTAATGTTCCTGGATTATTAAAGAATACACTTATCGGAATATATGTACTTGGTGCCGATTTCTCTTTTTTTACTTGATTTGCTCTTAGTAAAAAGAAAGAAAGGATCCCTAATATAAGCATAAAGCTTGCAGTGATGTTAAAAACGAATGGGACACTTGTTCGGCTTGCTAGAATGCCACTAAAAGCAGGGCCAATAATGGCAGCAATACCAACAAATGCGCCAGATATAGCACTGCCCTTACCTCTTTTTTCGTGTTCGGTAGCGTTTGCTAGAAAGGTAAAGGCGGCAGGTACAATGAAGCCTGCAACAAGTCCATGAATAAATCGGACTCCTAAAAGCGCAATAGGCTCCTCTATTAAGTTATAGAGTGTTAACGATAAACCTGTTGTTAAGAGACCAACAATGAGTATGATAAAAGGTCCTTTGCGATCCGTTAAAAAGCCTGAAATGATATTACCAAATGTATTGGATAACGAATACATACCTACTGCAAGGCCTGTAAGGAATGCTGATGCTCCTAAAGACTCTGCATATGTACTCATAACAGGTAGCTGGGTAAATAGGTCGAAAAAAGAAAAGAAAATAATGACATAAATAAATTTTTTCATAGCTCCTCCCATGAATTAGAACAAATTAGTAAGTTAGTTGCATATATTCCTATTATAACATTTCCAATAAAAAAGAACGCCCAATAAGTTTTCACTTAGTAGGCGTCCTGAAAATTGAAGATTAAGCTTTTGAAACTTCTTTTTTCATTGTTTTGTTTTTAGCAAGGTTTACATGCCAAGAAAGTGCTTCCTCTAAAAGGTGAGGTGTTTGATGGCTACCAGTTGCTTCGACAGCACGGTTGTAGTAATCCCATAATTGCTCTTTATAATCTGGGTGTGCACAGTTTTCAATAATTAAAGGTACACGTTCTTTTGGTGCAAGACCACGTAAGTCAGCGATACCTTGTTCTGTTACGATAACATCTACATCATGCTCAGTATGGTCAACGTGAGATACCATTGGTACGATAGAAGAAATTGCTCCACCTTTTGCGTATGATTTTGTAACAAAAATACCAAGGCGTGCGTTACGAGCGAAGTCTCCTGAACCACCGATACCGTTCATCATACGAGTACCAGAGACATGCGTTGAGTTTACGTTACCATAGATATCTAACTCAAGAGCTGTGTTGATTGAGATTAGACCCAAACGACGGATAAGCTCAGGGTGGTTAGAAATTTCTTGTGGACGTAAGCAAATTTTATCAGCATATTTTTCTAAATTGCCATATACTTTTTGCTGTAATTCTTCAGTCAGTGTAATTGAAGTGGCAGCGGCAAATTTAACTTTACCTGCATCGATTAAGTTAAATACTGCATCTTGAAGTACTTCTGATGCCACGATTAAATCTTCAAATTCTGAATCTGCAAAGCCATCAAGTACAGCGTTTGCAACAGAACCAACACCAGATTGTAATGGCATTAATTGTTTTGTTAAACGACCTGCTTTAATTTCAGCGCTGAAGAAGTCTAATAAAATGTTTGCCATAGTTTGTGTTTCTTCATCTGGAGGTACGATTAATGAAGGAGCATCTGGCTCTTCAGAAATAACAATTGCTTTAATTTTAGCTGGATCCACTTTAATACCGATATCACCAATGCGTTGCATAGCGTCTGTCATTGGAATAGCTTCACGCTTACCTTGTTCACCAGGTACATAAATATCATGGATGCCGATTAAGGCTTCTGGGTGTGAAATGTTTAACTCGATAATAATATTTTCTGCATATTCTGCAAAGATAGGTGAGTTACCTACAGAGTTTGTTGGAATAATTAATCCATCTTCAGTAATAGCAACCGCTTCAAGAATTAAATACTTGATTGGTCCGATAATTCCTTGGCGCACTAGCTCAGCATTATGAGAAAGGTGAGCATCTACATATAAAACATCCCCAGAGTTAATTAAATTACGGATACCAGCGTCTCCTTGGAATGGTCCACGTTTACGAATGGCACCAGCTTCTGCTAAGTACTTATCCACTTCTGGTCCTAATGATGCACCTGTATATACATCAATTTTGAATTCTTCATTTTTAGCTCGCTCAACTAAAGCCATTGGCACAACTTTTGCGTCCCCAGCACGAGTAAAACCACTCATCCCAACTACATCACCGTTAGAAATAAGTGCTGCTGCTTCTTCAGCAGTGACAATTTTACTCTCAAGTTCTTTTAAACCTAGGCGTTTTTGAACATTTGCATCCATAAAAAAATCCTCCCCTAAATAATTTTGATGGAAACCGATTACAAAACTAGAAAAAACATTTGAGAATTTTCTGTTTATTCAGTTGTAGTATGACTCCAACCATTTGAATAATACTATCACCAAATTGTCACAATTACTTTATGAATAGCATTAAATTGAGTAAAAAAAGGAAAATCGAGCATTAAGATGATTTTTCGACAGAGAAAACGTTTTATTGTAGAGCTGTATAAATATAGGTGATTTACACATTAAAACTATGCGAAAATTGTTAATAGGGGACAAAAGGAGGTTTCATAGGCATCAAAAAATACAGCGAACAATCCACATACATTGCTCGCTGTACTTATAATTAGAAACCTAAAGAACGACGGAAGTAGCTTGCATAGCGTTGGCTAACAGGGATACGAGTACCATCTTTCATAATTAATAAAAACGTTGAGTGAGAATCTGGTTGAATTTCATCGATGTAGTCAATGTTAACGATGTAAGAGCGGTGACAACGAATAAATGAATCAGGTGCTAAAAATAGCTCTAGATCACTTAGGTTTAAACGGTGATAACCTTCACGAGACATTGTTTTAACAAATGTTTTACGGAGCTGTGTTTCTAAATAAATTACTTGATCGTGCTTAATTGGGTACCAGCAGTCATCGATTTTAATTGTAATGTAGTTTGTTAAGAATGCTGATGGTTTTTGCGGGAAGATAGCAGTAATAGCTCCTTTAGTTTCGCCTTCCTCCATTAAAGGAATACTCATACCGTAATAGGCTACACCGAAAACATCAGGTTCGATGTAAGAGCTAATTTTTTGACCATAGCTTAGGGCTTTGTGAGCCGCTGAACCTTCTTTAATAGGATCGCCTGGTTTAATCTTTAAATCAACTTTTTTACTTGGCTGGTAATACAAATACTCATTGGTATCAGAGATAGCAATGGAAGTATTCTCTGGGAAGAATTCCTTAATGATCTCCATAATTTCTTCTATTTGTTTTGGTTCCACTTTAAACACCTCGTCTAAACTTTTAAAAATAGTATTATCATCTATTTTACTACATAATCGTATAAATTATATAGAGAAGATTTAGGAATAAAATAGAAAAATGTCGATTGACTCATTATAATGGTGTAATTTGTCTTGTATAATTTGTAAATAAATTTATATAATGACTAATTTATTTTGATAGGTATATGGTAAAATTTAATTGTTAGGATTAAGTTTACAAGGTTTCTACTATGTCTATGTGATAAATTAGAACTAGAGTAGCAATTAAAATGTGGTTGAAAGGAAATCGCAGAATATGGTAAAATTCACTGTATAGTCTATTTTCTTGTGTTCTGGTGTTTAAGTTAGGTTATTTATAAGGTTGTTTTTTTGAAAAAATGTGAAATAGGACTCAGTTCTTAAGATAAATTAATAAATACTATTTTCTTATTTTTATTCAATTGGGATTGATGTCAAATATTGTAATGCAGTTCGTGCACTCTGAGGAAAGATGGGGAAGATTATGCAACTACATCAACATTCTATGTCAGAAACGATTTCCAAAAGATACTTCCAAGAAATCGATAATATAAATCAATATATCGGCGTCGAAGAATTTTTTAATATTGAGTCGAAATTAATTTTTGAAATTTACCATTTAGAATCCGCCAAAGCGAAGAAATCTTTACATGAGTTAATTGATATTCTTTCAATTCGTTTTGGTAAACAGGTCATAAAAATTGTTCGAGGTTATTTTTCTGTTTTGTCTTCGATTGTTGCTCGAAAATTGCTAGACAATCAAGTACCTTCGAAAAAGGCATTTGCTTTCAATATTGCTTGTAATGACATGATTGAAAACCAAATGAAAGACGCAGAATTTTTGCAATTTGCCGATGATTTAATTGATTTCTTTGTTTATTTTATTGCAGATCGCAAACAACCGACTTTCCGACATCAAACTGTCAACAAGGTGATCATGTTTATAAATGATGAATTGGAGAATGATTTAACCGTGGAAAGTATAGCTAACAACTTCCATATAAGTACTAGTCATTTATCGCGTATTTTTAGAGAACATGTAGGTATTACACTAGTTGAATACTTAAATGTTCGACGTGTAGAAGAGTCACAATATTATTTACGACATACAAACAAAAGTATTACATCTATATCTGATCAATTCCATTTCTGTAACCAAAGTTATTTTACACGAATCTTCAAAAAATATACGGGTGTTACGCCAAAGCATTTTAGAGATGAACTTCATCATGAATTTTATCGATTTGAAATGGCTGAGACAGAATTACAAAATGCATAGCTTTTGAATAAAAAAATAAGAGGTGCGGAGATGTTTAGTCATATTGCTAAAGCTCGCACCTTTTTTTTATGAAAATAACAAACATAAATAGTAGCACTTGCTATTTGATAAAGACAGACCCTATAAGGTATACTTCACAGTAGTTGATAAATTATAGTAGGTGGAAAAATGAAAAATTTGAAACTATTTTCAATGCTTGGGCTAGCTGTTTTTGTTCTTAGTGGCTGTCAAGCAGTGCAAAACAAAGAAGGTATTTTCTATAGTATTTTTGTAAAACCTATGGAATTTTTACTGGAATTTTTCGGGAACGATATCTTTGCAGGTAGTTATGGTTTAGCAATCATTGCGATTACCGTACTCATCCGTTTAGTCTTAATGCCGATTATGTTGAAAAATTATCGTCAACAACAATTGATGAAAACAAAAATGGATGCGTTTAAGCCTGAGATGGAAGCAGTTCAGAAAAAAATGAAAGAAGCTAAGACAAAAGAAGAGCAAACGCAATATCAACAAGAAATGATGGCTCTCTATCAAAAGCATGGCATTAATCCATTAAATATGGGATGCTTACCAATGTTAATCCAAATGCCAATTATTATGGGTCTTTATTTCTCGATTTTATATTCAACAGATGTGAAGTCACATGAATTTTTATGGTTTAGCTTAGGGTCACCTGATATCGTCATGACGATTGTAGCGGGTGTTGTATATCTCGTTCAGGCACGAGTATCATTATGGACTGTACCTGAGCAGCAAAAAGCCCAAATGAAAATGTTTATTTATATTTCACCAATTATGATTGTCTTTATTTCAATGTCATCAATGGCAGCATTACCTTTATATTGGTCAGTCAGTGGTGCGTTGTTAATTCTTCAAACATATATTGGCCGTAAATATTATTCGCAACATCCAGAAAAAGCAAAATAATTCATTCATGTCGAGGCGCCTTTGTTGCCTCGATTTTTTTAGGGGGACAACATGATGAACAGAAAATGGCTATCATCAATTTTAGTCGCTATATTTAGTATTGCGGCACTTGTATTTATTATTATAGGGAAATTTAATTTCGCTGTACTTGCAATGACGATTATGTTTGCCTTGTCCAATGGCTTTAGAGCAAAAAGTTTTGAAGAACAAGGTTATGGAAAAGAAGCAAAATGGATGAAATATATGGCGATCTTTTTTGCGGTAGCTTCAATCATCGTATTCATCATTATTCTTACAGACTAATATTGACAAAATATCAAAAGAATTTCACACCTGAAAATGTGAACAGTGCTAAAATGAGATTATATCAATCAAGTAATAAAATAAGATAAGTATTTACAGAGGGAGGACTTACTCTTTTCGTATGTGCTATTTTTAAAAGGGGCATAAATAGTGAAAAACAATCGTCTTTTGCTCATCATGGGTGCTTTGATTTCTGTGGCGTTAATCGTATCTATTTTTGTAGTTTACAACTATAAAAATAATCAAGTAAATAATGCATCTGATGAGCAACCAACATCTACTGAAACAAACAAATCAACAGAGCAAGATTCTTCTAAAACAGAGAAGACAGACATTACACCGGAAAAACCTGAAAAGCCAGAGCAGCAACCAGACGAAAATGGCTATCTACCTAATCAAACTTTACCTACCGAACCAACTTATATAAAAGGCATTCTGCTAGCAAATAAAATTTATCCGCTTCCATCTACCTTTGCACCTGAGGAAAATCCAGAAGCAAGACAAGCACTAAATCAAATGCTAGAGGCTGCCAAGCAACAAGGGTTTGATTTAGTTGCTTTTAGCGGTTATCGTTCTTTCGAATATCAAACAACACTGTATAACAACTATGTTAATCGTGATGGACAAGCAGCTGCAGATCGATACAGTGCTCGTCCAGGCTATTCTGAGCATCAAACAGGCTTAGCGTTTGATATAGGAGAGCGTGGAAAAGAAGATGTATGGCTGACAGAGGAATTTGGTGAAACACCAGCTGGGCAGTGGCTATTTGCGCACGCTCAAGAGTATGGGTTTATACTGCGATTCCCTCAAAACAAAGAGGAAATTACCGGCTATATGTATGAGTCTTGGCATTATCGTTATGTTGGTAAGGATATAGCTCAAGAAATTGCTACGCAAAGCATTACACTAGAAGAATATTTAGGTGTGAAATAAAGAAAGGAAGAGAGGCGGTTCTGCGCGAACAAGCTCTCTTCCTTTTTAGTTTATAGGATAGGGGTTAATAAACGAGATATTGATTCTTTAAATTTGATTAATGATGAACGGTTTTGGTACATCTCCCACGTCAATTCTGTACAATCAAAAATATCCTTTTCAAACAGCTCTGCCAGCTGATGTGAAATATTGGCATCATAAATAAAGGCATTGACCTCGAAATTTAAGCTAAAGCTTCGTACATCGATATTAGCTGTACCAACAGAGGAAGCTTCATCATCGATAATAATTGCTTTGGCATGAATAAAGCCCTTTTCATAGATATACACTTTTGCTCCTGCTCGAAGTAATTGCCCAACATAGGAATATGTAGCCCAATAAACAAACATGTGATCTGGCTTGTTAGGGATCATAATTCGTACATCGATACCTGACAATGTTGCAATTTTTATGGCATCTAAAAAGCTTACATCCGGAATAAAATAAGGCGTTTGAATATAGATATACTTTTGGGCCATGTTGATCAACTTTAAGTAACCAATCTTAATTTGCTCCCAATCTGAGTCTGGTCCGCTTGATACAATTTGTAAACCAACATCACCTTTTTTGGGGATAGCAGGGAAGTAGCGATCTGAGTAACCCATTTTTTGCTGGGAGCTTGCTTGATTCCAATCTAATAAAAAGCGTGTTTGGAGTGGATGTACAGCACTACCTTCAATGCGTAAGTGTGTATCTCTCCAATACCCAAACTTTTTTTGTAAGCCTAAATATTCATCCCCAACATTAAAACCTCCGATATAGCCAATGCGGCCATCAATGACAACAATTTTCCGGTGATTTCTAAAATTTAAACGGGGATTAAGGAGTGGGAAGATGGAAGGAAAGAACACTTCTACCTCGCCTCCGGCATTAAGCAATTCTTTAAAATGACGCTTCTTCACATTACGTGAGCCCATCTCATCATAGAGGAGGCGTACCTTGACACCTTGCTGCGCCTTTTTAATTAGCGCATGAACGATTCGTGTTCCTAAATCATCAAGGCGGAAGATATAGTATTGAATATGGATATGGTCCTTAGCTGCTTCAATATCTTTAAGGAGCTGTTCAAATTTATTGGCCCCATCATCAAAAATATCTAGATGGTTGTCCTGGGTTAAAACGGCATTGTTTGTTCTAAGGTGCATGTAAATCATCTCTTGATAATTTTCGGCATTTGAAATGCGAAACTCAAATGTTTCATCACGAATGGCATTCATTTGATAACTGATGAGCGTATCAATACCGATATCTTTACGCCCTTCCCAACGGAATAAATGTTTTTTTCGTAACTGTCTTCCAAGTAATAGATACAAAATAAATCCAACTAATGGTATGAAAAATAGCACGAGAATCCATGCCCATGTAGATGTAGCATCTTTACGTTCTAAAAAAATGATAGTCATGGCTAATAAAATATTAAAAAATAAAGTTAAAGGAACTAAATATTCTATATCTGTAAAAATGCTCATTCCTACACCTGCCTTTACTATTGATAATAACATACTTAGTATAGCCTACTTCAAATGAGGAAAGAAGATTTTAAGTAGCTAGTTAGCATAGAAAAGGATTATCTCTATGACTTTTTAGAGATAATCCGAATTGCTTGTTAATAATTCTCTCGAACCATTTATGAATGTTAATCAAAACGCAATGATTTTTTAGAGGCTTTAAAGATGAAAATTAAGCTAATAGAAAGAATGGCGATTACTGCTGATGTATAGTAACCGAGACTTGCATGCATTGTAAATAACCAGGTAAAAAATAGCGGGCCAAGTATGCGCCCTAGATTATCCATGGAATATGACAGTCCAGCAGCTGTTCCATATTGCCCGCCAGATTCTTTAGAGGACAGTGATACAACACATGTTCTAGCAAGTGCATTTCCTGCTGTAAAGACACATAGTGCTAGCCCTGCGATAAATAAGTTAGCGGTTAATGTGAATAAAAGCATCCCCACGGCTGTTACAATTTGTGCACCGATTAACCAAGTTGTCTCACTGCCATTTTTGATACGGCGAACGACACCACCCTGTATCGCGGCATCAACAAAGCCACTAAACATAAATAAATAACCAATTTGTAATGGTGTAATTTGAATTTTTTCGATTTGGAACAATTGGAATGTTGCTTCTACACCGGCCAACATAAAAGTTACTAAAAATGAAAACATAAATAAGTAACGCACACGATATTGAAGCATTTTCCCAGCGCCTTTTGGCACAATAGCACGTTTATTTGAATCTTTTCGTTTTTCAGGTTCTTTTAAGACGAAACTTGCATAAATAAATAATAGTCCAATTAATATAGCTGATGCGATAAACGGTAATTGCAAGCTAATATGCCCTAACATTCCACCAATTGCTGGACCAAAAATAAAACCTAGACCGATGGACATACCCATAAAGCCCATATATTTATTACGTGTCTCCTCGCTAGACATATCTGCAATAAATCCTGTTACAGCCGTATATAATGCTCCTGAAAATAATCCTCCTACGATACGGGAAACATATAAAATAGCTAAGTTATCAATAAATAATGAAAAAATAACAAAGCTTAGGCTAAAACCAATTAGTCCCGTTAAGATTAGCTGTTTACGTCCTACCTTATCTGATAACATGCCCCAAAGGGGTGCAGTGAAAAAGCTAGCTAACGAATAGACGGTCAGTAAGCCACCGACGTGGAGATTATCCCAATTTTGCTGCACAATAACCTCTGGTAAGACAGGAATAATAATGCCAAAACCTAGGTAAACGAGGAATTGAACAGACATTAATAATAAAATTGCCTTTTTCATAAAGTTCCCTGCTTTCATACAATATTTCAATATGTATATTCTAACCCCGTTGTTCTTGCTATTACAAGAAAACGGAAGGAGAAACATGGATAGACGACATTTCTGTTGTTGAGAAAAAAAGTAAATGAATAAAATAAGAGGGTTTAGGTTAGTTTATAAATGTTTGGTGGTGCATAGGGCAGGGTATAAAAAATTACACTGTCACAAAAAAGAAAAATTTTAAAGTAAAGTTAAATGGTATGATAAACTTGTCAGACATCATACTCATAGAAAAATGAAACTTTTTTGGCAATTAAACGTTATATAAAATCGAGGAAAGATTGAGGTGGAATGTATGAGGAAAGAAGTAGATTTGAAAAAGATTGTTTCGAATTTATCTAAGTTGGGTGTAACAGCCACTGTAACAAAGTCTCGACTAGAACTTTTAAAAGTGCTAACACCACCAACGCAGACACCGCAAGTTCAAGCTTAACTCGTTTAAAATAGAAAAAGGGAAGTCTCCGTAATAGAGGCTTCCCTTTTTCTATTTTTAATCATCTTCATCATGTGTAGTAAACATGTACGTCCGATAGTGGAACCTCATACTAAAGACTAGTCCAATAGCTAAAGCATTCCCCATTAATGAACTACCACCATAGCTTATGAATGGAAGTGGAATACCCGTAATCGGTAATAGTTGAATCGTCATTCCTATATTCTCGAACACATGGAATGTAATCATAGCAATAATACCAGCACAAACATATGTTGAGAATGGATCTTTCAATAAGAGAGTAGTTTTTGTTAAATGATAAATTAACAGGAAGAAAATGCAAATAACAATACTTGCCCCAATAAAGCCCCATTCCTCACCGATTACAGTGAAAATGAAATCGGTATGGTTCTCTGCAACATAAACTTCTCGATTTCGAAAGCCCTTACCGAAAATTTCACCTGATCCAATAGCGTTGAGTGATGTGATTAAATGGTATCCATCACTGGAAGAATAGGAGTAGGGATCTAACCAAGAATATATTCGAGCAAACTGATACGTTTTAAAACCGAATGTTTTCTCTAAGAAATCTTGCATATAGAGAGCCATCCATAGTAATGAACCACCTGCTACAACGCCACCTAAAAATGTAGGTAATATTATTTTCCATGAAATACCTGCTACAATAATAAGGGCAGCGGTAATGGCGAAAAATACAAGTGCTGATCCAAGGTCTGGTTGTTTCATAATAATAGCTAATGGCACGAAAAGGGTTAAAGCAATTTTTCCTAATAATAAGAAATCTGTTTTTAATGATTTTAGTGAATAGACTTCGTGGTGCTTACTAATTAATCGTGCCAATGCTAAGATGTAAAATGTTTTCATAAACTCAGAAGGTTGAATATTTCCAAGCGGTGTATGGTACCAGCTTTTTGCACCATTAACCGGTGCGCCAATTTGACCTTCTCCTTCAGGCATAAAAATAAGCAGTACCAATAAGGCAATCCCTGCTCCATACATATACCATGACATTTTTTTATATTGATCTGGCTCAAAAAACATCACTATACCAATAATTACTGCACCAATTACATACCATTGCATTTGTTTTGGAACGTAGTTAATGCCATATTGACCGGATGTTTGGGCAGATGCAATAGCTAACAAACTAATGACTAGAAACGTGAAAAGAATAAAAGCAAGGGTCCAGTCAAAACGATTTGCGAAATTTCGTTTATTTTCCATAAAATCCACCTAAATTAAAATAGTATCTCAATATGAGTAAATATAATGCGTTTCTTCCATTTTCGTTTATAATGTTGAAAGAATAGAACAAATTCAAAATCAGAAAAAACTAACGTCTACTGATTAAGCTTGCAATTTGCTTCGAACGTTGTCAATGGAACTTTTAAGCAAATATTTTAACTCATTGAGTAATCGAAAACCTGTATGCAAATGCATGTTTAACATTCCTATTATAACGCAAAAAACACTTTTATGCCTGCGTATATAGTTGTGACGACAATTAACATAAAATGTTTCAAAAAAACCGAGTTTAGTCTTATAATGTAGTGAAGAATGGGGTGATGGTTGTGGCTAAAAAATTAAAGTCAGCTGATGATTTTATGTATCATATTTATGTTCATATGAATGACGTTGATAAATTTGTCATTTTTAGCGGGTTGAAATTCTCGCAATTTGCGGCTGCGCTTGAACCACTGCATCACTTACTTTTATTAAAACATTCCTATGAAGAAGGTTCTTTTAATATGCATACGCAATTTGAATATGTATTGGATGAAGAGGTACCCCATTTTGTAAAGAAATCGGCTGAGTCCAAGGAATTATGTTGGATCGATTTTATGGATGAGAAGAGGCTAGACCATCTAACACCCATGGAACAAGGGGAATTGCTTTACATAAGTCATAAAAAAGAACCGATTACATCTGCATTTTTTAACAAATTGCAAAATAGATTCGTCTATTACTCTTCAGATTTAGAAAAAATGACAAAAATTTACTTCCGACATTTAAGTGATTCGGATTTATTGGTAGCAAATGTTTTTAATAGTTTAATTCGAGAAAAGGAACGTAGCTCTGGATTTTGGCGTCGAAAAGTAAAATCGAGTATCCCTACTATTTCACCTGATTTCTTGCGTTCTTATCGATCATTTGCTAAAGACGGTGCATTATTATCGTTGTACCGTATTGAAAAACCAAAAGTTGCATATGGGATAGAAGTTCGCAACCTGTCAGAATATTCTTTTCCTGATGAAGTTTGGGACGATTTAAATACCATTTTGAAAACAGAGCACGATGAATTGATTTATATTATTTAACGAAATATACACTCAAATCTCACCGTCGAACATTACGGTGGGATTTTTATGTCATTTGTCAAGACGTTTCGTGATAAACTAATAGTACTCAAGAAGTATGTGGAGGGCACAAAAATGAAAAAAAGAATCGGTTTATTATACGGCGGAAAGTCAGCTGAGCATGAGGTATCATTATCAACAGCTCGTGCAGTCACTGGTGCTTTGAATTTCGAGGAGTATGAAGTATATCCGATTTTCATAACATCTGAAGGAGAATGGCGACGCGGAAATCGTTTAGAAAAGCCTGTAAGTACTATCGAAGAACTACAATTCGGTGATAATACTACAATTTTAGAAAATAATATTACTGATTTTTTAATCGATGAACATGGCAATGCAGTGCAGTTCGATGTTGTTTTCCCATTACTACATGGAACAAATGGTGAGGATGGAACTGTGCAAGGTTTATTAGAAGTTCTAAATCTACCCTATGTAGGAAATGGGGTTTTAGCATCTTCTGCTGGAATGGATAAAGTAGTTATGAAGCAATTATTCGAGATTGCTGGTTTACCACAAGTGCCCTATACGTACTTTATTCGCAGTGAGTGGAAGAATGAACAACAGACTATCATTGAACGCTGTGAAAAAAGATTGACTTGGCCAATGTTTGTGAAACCTGCAAATTTAGGGTCAAGTGTTGGGATTAGCAGAGCAACAAACCGTGATGAATTAATAAAAGCAATTGAGGTTGCCTTACAATACGATCGTAAAATTGTGGTCGAGCAAGGTATCATCGCTCGTGAAATAGAACTTGCCGTATTAGGAAATGATTATCCGGAAGTTTCGGTACCAGGTGAAATTAAACCGGTTACAGAATTTTATGATTATGATTCTAAGTACAAGGATGGCTCCACAGCACTTATTATTCCAGCTGAGTTACCAGAGGAAACTGAATCGAGCTTAAAAGAACTGGCAAAACGGGCTTTTAAGGCGATTGATGGTAGCGGTTTAGTGCGTGCCGACTTCTTTGTAACAGCTGATAATAGTGTTTACATTAATGAAGTAAATACATTGCCTGGTTTCACGCCAGTAAGTATGTATCCATTACTTTGGCAACATACAAATGTAAGCTACCCAGAGCTGATTAATCGTTTGATTACATTAGCCATTGAACGTTTTGAAGAAAAACAACAGCTTCACTATAAAAAAGACTGAGTGGGATTATTGTGAAAAAAACATTAAAACAATTAGCTGCATGGTTAAATGAGGATATGTCGGCTTACGATGATACTGTTGTATCAGGAATTTCCATTGATACAAGAACAATTCAACAGGGAGATTTATTTGTACCATTTCGTGGTGAGCATACGAATGGACACCGGTACGTGACTCAGGCATTTGAAAAAGGTGCGGGTGCTTCACTTTGGCAAAAAGATGAACCTAATCCGCCAGACGGTATACCTTTATTGTTTGTGGATGACCCAGAGATAGCCTTGCAGGAAATGGCACGAGCTTATCGACTTGAACATAAAGCTAAATTTATTGGTATTACTGGCTCTAACGGTAAAACATCAACAAAAGATATTTTAGCGGGTACGCTCGCACCATTTTTTAAAGTTCAAAAGACCATTGGTAATTTTAATAATCAACTAGGTTTACCGATTACCATTTTACAGCTTGATGAAGATACAGAGGTAGCAGTCCTTGAAATGGGAATGAGTGGATTTGGCGAAATTGAATTTTTAACGAAGCTTGCTCAGCCGCATATGACGGTTATTACAAATATTGGTGAGGCGCATATGCAGGACTTAGGCTCCCGCGCGGGTATCGCACAGGCAAAGTTTGAGATTATTCAAGGAATGCAGCCAGAGGGTCTATTATTCTATGATGGAGATGAACCATTGCTACAGGAGTTAGTGGCTAAAGAACAGCATATAAATGCAGTAGCGTTTGGACTAGAGCCAGATAACCTTTTATATGCGGATCATATTCATGCTAATGCTAATGGTAGTAGCTTTACTACCCACGGAATGATAGAGGGTGATTTCTTTATTTCTGTACTTGGAAAGCATCAAGTAAAAAATACTTTGATAGCGATGTTAATTTCTAACCAACTAGGTTTAAATAATGAGCAAATTCGTACATCCTTAGAGCATGTCGTATTAACAGATATGAGGATGCAACAAGTCCAAGGAACAAATGGTGCGTTATTTATTAACGATGCTTATAATGCTGCCCCAACCTCTGTAAAAGCAGCAATTCAATTTATCGCTACATCAACAATTCGACCTGAGAAATGGCTTGTATTAGGGGATATGTTAGAACTTGGGCCAGATGAACAGCGTTTCCATGAAGGGCTAGCGGAGTATATAAATGAGCAAGAAATCGATTACGTTTGTCTATTTGGAGCTCGAATGACTCATCTTTATGAAGTATTAAAAGAGGACTTTGAAGCAGATCGATTGTTATATACCGAAGATGATTACACAGCTATTATTGAAAAACTAGAACTTGCTAATGAGTCATCTATCGTTTTACTAAAGGGTTCTCGTGGTATGAAATTAGAGAAAATTTTACAAGCTTTTACGTCATAGTTTTTATTGAATCGGTGGGATAAAATGCTCACCGATTCATTCGTGAAAGAGGTTTTTGTTAAACGAGGTGAGGATTTGTCAATAGGTGTACTATGCATACATGGGTTTTCAGGTGGTCCCTATGAGATAGAGCCGTTTACAACATACTTACGGACACATACAGATTGGCTCATAGTAGAACCAACATTATCGGGGCATGGTGAAGCTTTGCACATGGATGGATTTACGGCAAAGCACTGGTTAATGGATGCAGAGCTAGCCATACGGTCATTAGCTAAAAAGGTAGAAGAGATCATCGTTGTAGGATTTTCAATGGGGGGCATCATAGCTTTATACTTAGCAAAACGTTATAAGGTAAAAAAGCTAGTATTATTAAGTGCTGCTGCAAAATATGTCAGCCCTAAGCAACTGGTAAAGGATTTCAAACTGCTTGCTACAGATGCTTATCATCATAATTTAACGAATAATGAGCTGTTCTTACGTTATCGGCATAAGTTTAATAATGTCCCATTAGCTTCAACAATTGAATTTATGAAATTGGTTAAAATAGTGGAACCGTATTATCAGCATATCCAAATTCCAGTGTTTATTGTGCAAGGGAAACAGGATGGAATTGTACCATTTAACACAGCGCAATTTCTTTATGATGAATTAGCGTCTAATCATAAAATTTTGTATTTTTCTGATAATGGAAGGCATCATATATGTCTTGAGGAAGATTGCTCAGAATGGTTTCCGCGGGTTTTGCTATTTTTAAAAGGCACATGAAGTAGTCAGATTATTACGACTCATGCGTTATCGTTGCATACGTATTAAAGCCATGTTAGACTAGTGTAAGCAATGGATACATTTTGTGCGAAGACTCTTCATATTTGGTTGAAGAGTACTTTTTTTTGAACACAACGGTTTTATTCTAAAGTGAATAATTACGACAGAATCGAACCGCTCGGTAAAGACCGGGCTTTCCTTTTCATATAAGAGAGCTCTATATGAACAATCATGTAGAGAGAATTTTTAAGTAACGGAAACGTTCCACTACACAGGCTCGAATTTGCCGACAACTTCATCTGAAAATGTAACCATTTGTCAACTTAAAAGGAAAAAAAGGAGATTGAGAAGTTTGACAAATTTTTCAGAATTAAATATTAGCGAATCTACATTACGCTCTGTAAAGCGTATGGGATTTGAAGAAGCAACACCAATCCAAGAAGGTACTATTCGTTTTGCAATTGAAGGCCGCGATGTATTAGGTCAAGCGCAAACGGGTACTGGTAAAACTGCCGCTTTCGGGATTCCACTAATTGAAAAAATTGACCCAAAAAACCCTAATATCCAAGCATTGGTTATTGCTCCAACTCGTGAACTAGCTATTCAAGTATCTGAAGAGCTTTACAAGATTGGCTATGATAAACGTGTGAAATTATTATCAGTTTACGGTGGGCAAGAAATTGGCCGTCAAATCCGTGCACTGAAAAATAGACCTCAAATCATTGTTGGTACGCCAGGACGTATTATTGACCATATTAATCGTCGTACGTTAAAATTAGAAGATGTGCAAACATTAGTACTGGATGAAGCTGATGAAATGTTAAATATGGGCTTTATCGATGATATTAATGCCATCCTAGAAAACGTTCCTTCAGAGCGTCAAACATTACTGTTCTCAGCAACAATGCCGCCAGCAATCCGTAAAATTGCTGAAACATTTATGCGTGATCCAGAAATCGTAAAAATTAAAGCAAAAGAATTAACTGTTGATAATATTGATCAATATTTCGTTAAATCGGCTGAACGTGAAAAATTCGATGTTTTATCTCGTTTATTAAATGTTCACCAACCAGAACTTGCTATTATCTTTGGTCGTACAAAACGTCGTGTAGATGAGCTAGCACAAGCTTTATCAATTCGTGGCTACCTTGCTGAAGGGATTCATGGTGATTTAAGCCAAGCTAAGCGAATTTCTGTATTGCGTCAATTTAAAGAAAATAAAATTGATATCCTTGTTGCAACGGATGTAGCGGCACGTGGTCTTGATATTTCTGGTGTCACACACGTATACAACTTCGATATTCCACAAGACCCTGAATCTTATGTTCACCGTATTGGTCGTACTGGTCGTGCAGGTAAGTCAGGTCTTGCTGTTACGTTTGTAACGCCACGTGAAATGGGTTACTTACGTATCGTAGAAGAAACTACGAAGAAACGTATGACTCCACTTCGTCCGCCAACATCAGATGAAGCATTAGTAGGTCAACAACGATTAGCTCTAGATACTCTTGAGGGTCTTATTGCTAATAACAACTTAGGTGATTACCGTACACTTGCGTCAGAAATACTTGAAAATCATGATGCAATTGATGTTGTAGCAGCTGCTCTTCGCTCATTAACAAAAGAGCCAGATGATACACCGGTAACAATTTCAGAAGAACGTCCATTACCAATGCGTCGTGAACGCTCTAGCAGTAATCGCGGCGGTGGAGATCGTGGTCGCGGTGGTAATCGTAACTACGGAGGACGTCGTGACTCTCGTGGTGGAGATCGCCGTAATAGTAGTAGCAGTAGCCGTCGTGAAGGTGGTCGCCGTGAAGGAGGCCGTCGTGAAGGTGGACAAGGTCGTTCTCGTTCTCCTCGACGCCACGAAGATTAATTCTCGTAAGTGGATATTTAAACCTTGCAGTCATACTGGCTGTAAGGTTTTTTTTCGTATATAGTTGAAACAAAACAGTTATTTATTCCGTATAACCTAATATAGAAAAAGAGGAGGAACGACAATGAGAGCTCAACCAGTGCATCAAATTTCCCGTAAAGGGTTAACTGTATGGCGTTTATATGGGGTCATACAAACAGTGGTGCTATTAATAGCAGCAGGGATCGCGGGCTATGGTACTTATTATTTTGAATGGCCGACGTTTATTTACTACATAGCTGGGGCAATTGTAATATTAAGTGCCATACTGTCAATTTTTATTTTTCCTAAAATTAGATGGGAACGTTGGAGATATGAGGTGAGGGAACATGAAATTGAAGTTCAACATGGCTTATTTGTAGTAAAACGTACACTCATACCAATGGTTCGCGTCCAACATGTTGATACGACACAGGGACCGATTTTAAAGAAATATGATTTAGGTAACATATCAATATCAACGGCAGCAACCGTACATACAATTCCTGCACTTATCATGGACGAAGCAGATTCACTTCGTGCTCGTATCTCTGAATTAGCAAGGGTGGCGGAAGATGATGTCTAAGGAGATTAATCGTTTACACCCTATATCAGCAGTAATTACGAGCGTCAAAGCATTAAAAAGTATGATTTTACCTATTGCAATCATTATCATAACTAACGGTTTTAATTTCTCGCTAAATTTCCGTAGTGATCATTTTTTTGATACCATTTTACTCTTTGGTGTTTGGGGTGTAGCCGCACTCCTTGCATTGATTGGAGGCATTATAAAATGGCGGACATTTGTTTATTGGTTTGAGGATGGAGAACTCCGCATCAAATATGGATTGTTTGTTAAAAAGAAGCGTTATATTCCCTTTGAACGTATTCAAAGTTTGAACTACAATGAAGGGATTTTCCACCGCATTTTTGGGTTGGTCAAAGTTCAAGTTGAAACAGCGGGTAGTAAAGGTGGCAAGCCTGAAGTAGAGCTTACCGCAATTCGTAAAGAAGCAGCAGATGTTATTGAATTAGAAATGCGTCGTGCCAAAAATGAAATAGTAAATCAACAACATGAAGAACAGACGGAGGTCGTAGATCATTCGATTTCTACGCCAGCTATTTACCATATGTCCATGCGAGACTTACTAGTGTTGGCCACAACCTCTGGTGGGATTGGTGTTGTGTTATCTGGTCTTGCTGCTATCGCCTCGCAGTTTTCAGATATTATTCCTTATGAAACTGTTTTCCATGAGTTGGCTGATTTTATCAAAGTCGGGGCCTTTTTAGTAGCGATATCGATTATGTTAATTTTAATAGTTGCCTGGGTTGTTTCTGTCCTCATTACCCTTATTAATTACTTTGACTATACAGTCCGTATCGAAGAAGATAAGCTGATTATTACTAAAGGACTTTTAGAGAAAAAGCGTATAACTTTGCCTTTAAATCGTATTCAAGCTATTCGTATTGTTGAGAATCCATTACGCCAATTAACAGGCTTTGCAACGGTTGTTGTTGAGAGTGCGGGGGGGAACGGTGAAGAAGGGAAGGATAAAAAAATTACCTTGTTCCCACTCATTAAGAAACATGATTGTATGCAGACATTAGAGGATCTTTTCCCAGATATGAATTGGAATCCTTCCTTCATTCGATCACCTAAAAAGGCAAGACCTTTCTTTTATCGCATAGATTTTATTTGGCTTGTCCCTATTATTGGAGCTTGTAGTTATTTCTTCTATCCGTATGGTCTATTGTCATTGTTACTGATTCCATTAACGATAGTACTCGGGATTTGGCAGCATAAAACGGCAGGCTATCAAATCGATGGAAAGCAGCTGGCTTTACAATATAGAGTATTCAGTCGAATAACATTGATAGTGGAGAAAAAACGTATACAATCTATGGGGAGTACACAATCGTATTTTCAAAAGAGAAAAAATGTTATGTCTATAAAAGCGACAGTCATGTCGGGAGCATCAGGTACAACTGGCAGTGTTTCAAGCCTGGAACAACAAGATGCTGAAACGATATTATCGTGGTATGAACATTAAATGGAAAGCTAATCCTTTTAAATTTTATAAAGGATTAGCTTTTTTACATACAAATATTTGGAAATAGTGTTTATAATAAAATAAATAGAACAAAAGGGGTGGGGACTATGTTTAAATATGATTTGAATGAAGACGCTTATTTGAAATTATTGGATTTAAGTGATGTTCATGATTTATTTGCATTGACTGATCGTTCAAGAGATACATTACGCGAATGGTTACCTTTTGTAGATAGTGTTCAAACAATTAAAGATACAGAGGTGTTTGTAAAAAAGGCTATGCGACAATATGCTGATAACAAGGGTATACAGGCTGGAATTTATTATAATGGACAGCTGGCGGGTGTCATTGGTTATCATCAGATCAATTGGCAGCATAAATGGACAAGCATTGGTTATTGGTTAGGGAATGAGTTTGTTGGCAAAGGGCTCGTAACAAATTCAATGAAAGCATTCATTGACTATGCCTTTCATTATTTGAGGTTACATCGTATTGAAGTAAGGGTAGCGGTTGGGAACATTCGTAGCCGTACGATTCCAAAAGTGTTGGGTTTTCATGAAGAAGGTCGATTGAGGGATGCGGAGTGGCTGTATGATCATCATGTAGACCAAGTCGTTTATGGTTTAACGGCAGCTGAATGGAAGAAAATTAAGATGACCAATGAAGCTACGGTTGTCCTATAAAAGGGGATTCATATCAAAAGGAGCAGTACCATGGAATCTAATGATCGTTCATGGTGCTGCTCCTCTTTTCATTATGATCTACCAGCCATTTTTTGTTTGCGCCAGCTTAAAATTCTTTTTGGGTGCAAATAGATAAGCCCTAGAATAAATCCAGTGACTAGCCCACCTAAATGTGCAAAAACGTTTACATTCGGTTGAAGAAAAGTCATAATGACACTGATGATGATGATTGGTAAAATAAGCTTACGAAGCATTGGCATTGTTTTACGAGTATAATACACTAATGCTCCAAAAGCACCAAAAATTCCAAAAATAGCCCCACTTGCACCAAGACTCGCATAGCTACTATCGTAGAATATGTAGGTTGCCATGTTGCCTACAATACCCGATACTAAATAAATTGTAATAAAACGGGCTTTACCTGCAATTTTTTCAAGCTCTGGTCCAAAGAGATATAAGGAAAACGTATTAAAAAACATATGCATAAATCCTGCATGTAAAAACATAGCAGAGAATACACGCCACCACTCACCTTTTTGAATCAGGAAATTCGCTTGAATTCCGTAATTCCACAAAAGAGTTCCTACACCGGGTAAAAGAGACAATACATAAAGAATTAAATTGATTGCTATTAACGTTGACACAACAGGGTAATACTTTGTATATTGCTTAAAATTTTCTGTTCTACTAAACATGGCTCCACCTCAATTTACAATTATTATACATGCCTTGTTGGAAATAGGTAAAGGAGAAGGTCACATGATTAAGGGAATTGGTCTTGATATTGTAGAAATAGACCGTATTGAAAAAGCGATGAAGCGTACAGATAAATTTAAAGACCGCATTTTAACAACAAGGGAAAAAATTTTATTTGATAGTTACTCAGAAACTCGTAAGGTAGAATTTTTAGCAGGGCGATTTGCTGCCAAAGAAGCATTTTCGAAAGCGATGGGTACTGGGATAGGGGAACAATGTAAACTACATGATATGGAAATATTACGCGGAAAGGCTGGAAATCCTGTTTTATATTTTAAGGAAGAGCTTGCCCATGGTTTTGTTAGTATTACGCATTCCAAGCAATATGCAGCTGCTCAAGTAATCTTATTAGAATAGGGATGAAGTTGTCTAAAAAGGTTGGTCAGTAAATTTAAATATATTGCCTTTTCTACAAATGACATAACTGACAAATATGGTTCATATATTGTCGTAGTGGATTTGAAAGAAGAAAGGGTGAAAGCGTGGGCAACCGAATAGTTAAATGGCTCGTCTTATTTTGTACAATATTACTTCTGTCGGCATGTGGTACAGCCTCACAGGAAAAAGTGTTGAAGAAAGTGAATGGTAAATGGGGAGAGACAAATGGCTATGAATTAAATGCTACGATGGAGATTAAATCTGGTGGTGAGCCTAGAAATTATAATGTAACAGTTTGGCATACTAAACCTGATTTCTATCGAGTAGAAGTCATGGAAAGTGGAAAAGATGTTTCTCAAATGATTGTGCGTAATGCGGATGGCGTATTTGTTGTGACACCAACATTAAACAAAATGTATAAATTCCAAAGTGATTGGCCTAAGAAAAATAGTCAAGCTTATCTGATAGGAGCTCTAGCAGAAGATTTAGCAGAAGATAAAAATCTTGTCATGAAAGAGGAAGAAAAAGCATATATATTTGAAGCGGCTACTAGAAATAGCTATAAAAATAGTATGCCTCATCAGGTCATTACAGTAGATAAGAAAACATTATTACCAACTTCTGTTGTTATTATGAATGATGTGAAAGAAGAACAAATTCGAATTACATTTAAGAAAATCAAATTAGGTGTGCAACATGCTGCCAAAGAGTATGCAGTTGAGCAATTTACAGATAAAGATAACACGAAAGGTGAACAAGCTACACCAGCTGAAAAAGATGGTAAAGAAGAAAAAGAAGACAAAGAAGCAGTTGGTGCAGATGTAGAGTACCAAGAGTTCCAAACTAGCTACCCAGTATTGAATTGGGCCCAATTGGCGAATGAAAAAGTGGTTCAAGAAAGTGGGATGGAACGCGTTATCTTAACATTTGAGGGTGAAAAAGCCTTTACAGTTATGCAGCAGCCAGTGACAAAGGAAAACTCTATGCTACCAGTATCTTCACCAGGTGATCCAGTTGATTTAGGTTTTACAATAGGTGCGATCACAGATACTTCAATTAGTTGGGAAAAAGATGGTGTTGAATTCTTTGTAGCGTCCAGTAAATTAACGCGTGAAGAAATGATTGAAGTTGCTACATCCATGACGATAAGTAGTATGAAGTAACTTTACTAGCTACAGCTTTCTAGTTGAAGAAAGCTGTAGCTTATTGACAATATAAAAGTTTGTGGTTTAGAAAATGTTAAGTGATTGCCTTTAAAGTAAAAGTCTCACGACTAATAAACGTAAAATTGTACAAGCTATATAAAAAATATGTATGTAATACATAATGTTTTAATAAAAAATAAAGAGGGTATTCTTATGAAGACACAGCAATATTTTCGACCAACGAAAGCAATGATTGATTTACAAGCAATCCAACAAAACATTAAAAACTTAAAAAAATTTATACGACCTAATGTTCAAATAATTGCAGTAGTAAAGGCGAATGCATATGGTCATGGAGATGTAGCCGTAGCACAGGCAGCTCTTGAGGCTGGTGCCACAATACTTGCAGTGGCCACGCCTGATGAAGCATTACATATTCGAGCACATTTTGAAGAACCAGACATACTAATATTAGGTGCATCTCCAGTTTCTTTTGCTCCTATCGCAGCTCAACAGCGTATTATGCTTACTGTATATGCAAGTGAGTGGGTACAGCAAGCAGCACCACTATTAGCAAAGGAAGCGGAACCTTTGCAACTACATATAAAAGTAGATAGTGGTATGGGTAGAATTGGCATTCGCTCTGAGCAGGATTTGTTAGCATTGTATCAAACAATTGAGTCTATTGATAATGTAGAGCTGAATGGAATATTTACGCATTTTGCAACAGCGGATGAGAAAGATACAACTTATTTTGATGAACAAGTACAATTTTTTGAAAGTTGTTTAGCGGTGATGCCGAAAAAGCCACTACTTGTGCATGCATCTAATACAGCAGCTTCATTAGTTAAGGATTCTAACTTGCAGTACGATGCTGTTAGATACGGGATTTCAATGTATGGTTTATCACCTTCCTCCTATGTAGAAAGTATACTACCCTTTGCCTTACAACCTGCATTTTCACTTGAAAGTGAACTTGTTCATGTAAAGGAAATAAAAAAAGGTGAATCTGTAGGCTATGGTGCAACATATGTTGCGCCATCAAATATGTGGATTGGAACTATTCCAATAGGCTATGCAGACGGTGTTATCCGTAAGTTAGGAGGACAAGAAGTTTTAATTGATGGACAGAGAATGCCGATTGTTGGACGAATTTGTATGGACCAATGTATGGTTGCCCTTCCAAAAGCATATGCTATAGGTGAGAAGGTAACACTTATTGGCCAACAAGGACAGAACAGGATTTCGATCGATGAATGGGCAACTAAGCTTGAAACCATTAACTATGAAATACCATGCATTATCACAGCAAGAGTTCCTAGAATATACTTTTAATGAACACACTTATGCCAATATATTATAGCTTTCAATTTTTGCCAGTATGAAGAATTTGGTTAATTAATGAGCACTGGAGATTTTATTTCTTTTCCAAATGTTAGATAGATGGATCATAACTGGTAATAAGTTGCAATAATAATTATTCGTCATATACCTTCGACAGCCAACATATTTTTACAATTTGCACTTCAAATTGTCAGATATTTTGTCATTTCATGTCTTTTCAACAATATCTTTCAATGATAGAATGGGAAGTAATGAAAAGTGTATGGTTCCGTTGGAGGTGCTTGCTGTGTACGATAAAAAGTTAAGAGAAGCTACAATTGCTGTTCAAGACAGATTATTTCTACAAACAAAGGAAGTAATTGAAGGTGAATCTTTTGTGCGTTCTTTAGCGCGCAAAAATTTAATGCAGGAGCAACCAAATCAAATACGGGAAGCTATGATTAAAGGATATGTTGAAATGTCTCATATTAATTTAATGATCGCGAGTGAATGCTTGCATGCAGAATATGAAGCACAACATATGGTGGAGCGTCTCGTAAGCGGGGGATGACACTTTGAATGTAAAACGTGGTGACGTTTTTTTTGCAGATTTATCACCGGTAGTAGGCTCTGAACAAGGGGGTACTAGGCCGGTGCTGATTATTCAAAATGATATTGGCAATCGATTTAGTCCGACTGTCATCATCGCGGCTATCACTGCACAGATTCAAAAGGCAAAGTTACCGACACACGTTGAAATCAATGCTGAAAAGTATGGTTTTGAACGTGATTCGGTTATTTTGCTAGAACAAGTGCGGACAATTGATAAGTCAAGATTGACAGATCGTATTACACAACTTGATCATGCAGTAATGGAAAAAGTTGATGGTGCGTTGATGATCAGTTTAGGTCTAGTTAAATTTTGATATACATATGTGTATAGAAAGCATTGGGATAAGTGATATCTCGATGCTTTTTTTATTTATTTATTCATCAGATTTTGAAACACCTATTTCATTAGAACGTAGGAAGAGGGTTGAAATGTTTGATGTGGGCAAAAAATCTCACCGTCAGTATGCTAGGACGTATTTGATAAATGGTAGAAAAAGAATTAAGATATACACAAGATTTTTAATAAAAATAGATTATTGAAAAAATTCTTAAAGGTATATGAAAATATACATAGAATATTCCATTTATAAATTCGATATAGTTTGTGTGTAATATGTCGAATAAAAGTATAAGGGTATTACTCCGTAAGGAAATGGAGGGACAGCAGTGACAAGTAAGTCTTCGGTTGAAATTATTACAGAGTGGGATATTATTGCAGCAAGACAACTGGGGCGTAATGAGGCAAAGGCACTTGGATTTGGCACTGTTGATCAAGCTCGTATAACCACAGCTATTAGTGAATTGGCAAGGAATATCTATTTATATGCCAGAATAGGTATAATTGAAATTGAAAGAATTGAGACAGAAACTGAAAAGAAAATAGTAATTGTTGCAACTGATCAAGGACCTGGAATTAAGGATATCCGTAAAGTAACAGAAGATGGTTATTCTACTTCGGGGGGCCTCGGTGCTGGCCTTCCAGGCGTTAAGAGATTGATGGATAGCTTACACATCCAATCTGTCATGGGAGAGGGTACAACAATAAGAACCGAAAAATGGCTGCGTTAGGACGTGAAGAAATTGAAACAATTAGAAGCTCAGTATAAAAATATATTGTCAGATTATATGATGAATCAAACAGAAAATAATTTATATATTGCTCAAAATTTCACACGTCAATTAATTCAAAAAAGCATAGCCCCTGAGGATGTTGTTAGTATTCATAAAAATGCTGTGGAAGCATTATTTCCTAATCGAAATGATGAATCTCAGCCAGCATATGATTTTCTTATTGAAGTTATGGTGCACTATGGTATGGCACATCGAGAGCATCAAAGCTTACTTCAAAAACAGGCCGAATATGAATTGGAAATGAGGATTGCGACTAACATTCAAAAGACCCTATTAAAATCAGATGTGCCCGAGCTACAAAGTATTGATATAGGAATGATTTCTGTTCCTATTCGTAAAATGAATGGTGATTATGTTCATTTTTTTCATGATGGAGAAGAATATTTAAGTATGGCAGTAACTGATGTTGTAGGCAAGGGAGTACCTGCCGCTTTATGTATGTCTATGGTGAAATATGGACTTGAGACATTGGGTTATGCCTATAAAGATCCTTCATATGTTTTAGAAGTCATTAATAGGGTAATAGAAAAAGGTGTTGATGATAGTATGTTTGTTTCTATGTTCTATGGCTGCTTAGATATTCGCCAAAACATATTTTCCTATGCTTCTGCAGGACACGAACCGGCTTTACATTATAGGGCTAAGCAAGATGAATTTGTTCCATTAGAAGCTAAAGGCTTATTACTAGGTGTGTTGTCAGAAACCAAATATACATTTCATGAAATTGTCTTAGAGGAAGAGGATTTAATCATCATGATGACCGATGGCGTAACAGAATTTAGAGGGCAGGATGACTTAAATTCAAGAGATATTATTGCTACAGTCATAAAAGAAAATAAGTATTTATCAGCTCAACAATTATGTCTGCTTCTATATAGAGAGATAGAGAAAGTACAGAATTTTAAACTGAGTGATGATTTTACTGTAGTTATTTTTAAAAAAATTTAAAAATAGGTTTACGTTTTAATGAAACAGGGAACAGAAAATAGTCTAACAAATATGGTGGAGGTGTGCTATATGGACGTGACAATACATTTTAAAGAAATTGATCATAAATTATTTGGCTTTGTTGAAGGTGAAATTGATACGTTTACGGCATCTGGATTACGTGAAGAATTGGAAGCTGTGAAGATTACAGAAGGAATGGAAATTGAACTTGATTTATCCAAGGTAAATTACATGGATAGTACAGGACTCGGGATTTTTGTTGCCTTTTACAAAAGAACATTACGTGAAAATGGCAAAGTGAAGCTCGTTGGTTTATCAACTAGATTACAAAGATTGTTTGAAATTACAGGACTAAGTGATTTGATGGATATCGAAACTGATAAAAAGGTGGAATTAAGATAATGAAGGAATTTGACTATATTGAAATTAGAGTTCCTGCTAAACCGCAATTTGTCAGTGTTATTCGGTTAACTGTCTCGGGCTTAGCAAGCAGGATTGGCTTTAATTATGATGATATCGAAGACTTAAAAATTGCTGCAAGTGAGGCTGTCACTAATGTCGTCCATCACGCTTATAAAGAAGATGAAGAAGGTGAAATCGTCATCGGATGTGCGTTATACGACAATAAAATGGAATTGATGATTGCTGACTACGGCAATAGTTTTAATTTCGAGGAAATTAAGACTAAGATTGGACCGTACCATCCTGAGGAAAATATTGCTGGGCTAAGAGAAGGTGGGTTAGGACTTTATTTAATGGAAACTTTGATGGATGAGGTGATGATCAATAACGATGGTGGCGTAACTGTCTTTATGACAAAGTATGTCACTAGGGAGCAGGTGGAAAAAAATGTCGAAAGAATCACTACATAAATCTTCATCCAAGGAAGATGTATTAAAGTGGATTGAATTGTACCAATCAACGGAGGATGATGAAGCGCAAACGAATTTAGTGATTCATTATCGATATCTAGTTGAGTCAATAGCACGTAAATATTCGAATGGTAAATCTTATTATGATGATATTGTTCAAGTAGGGATGCTGGGTTTATTAGGTGCAATCAGACGTTTTGATCCAAATGTTGGCCGGAGTTTTGAGGCATTTGCTGTCCCAACAATTGTTGGGGAAATCAAGCGCTTTTTACGTGATAAAACATGGGATGTTCATGTGCCTAGACGCATAAAAGAGATAGGGCCGAGAATCAAAACAACAGTGGAGGCGCTGACTATTGAATTGCAGCGTTCTCCGTCCATTCAAGAAATTGCCGAGCGTTTAGAGGTAGCGGAGGAAGAAGTATTAGAGGCTATGGAAATGAGTCGTAGCTATCAAGCTCTTTCTATGGATCATTCAATAGAGTCAGACTCAGATGGTAGTACAGTTACACTTTTCGATATTTTGGGTAGGGAAGACGATGGTTATGAAATGACTGATAAACGAATGATTGTTTCCGAGGCAATGGTTGTTTTGAATGAAAGAGAAAAACAAATCATTCAGCTTACATATTTAGAGCAATTAAGTCAAAAAGAAGCTGGAGAACAATTAGGAATTTCTCAAATGCATGTTTCTAGAATACAAAGAAAAGCAATCAAGAAATTACAAGAGGCTATTCTAGCAAGTGGCGGTGTATCGCTCTAATCCATCAATGGGTGTGCTGTGAATCATACTAAACACCTTTTAAATGTTTCAAAATAGTCTACTCCTTTTCGTTTGGGTAGACTATTTTTTTGCATTTTTAGTAATGTGTAATGGTAAAATGAAAAGAAAAAGGTAGTGATGATGTGGAACAAAAGCAAATGTTACAGCTCATTGCAAAAGATGTAGCGGTTAAACCAGGGCAAGTTGATGCTGTTATTAAATTATTAGAAGAGGGAAATACAGTTCCGTTTATTGCGCGTTATCGAAAAGAAGTAACGGGCTCTCTTGATGAGGTGCAAATTAAAGCTGTAGAGGATCGTTATCACTACATACAGCAGCTCGAACAACGGAAAGAAGAGGTTATCCGATTAATCCAAGAGCAAGAAAAGCTTACGCCAGAATTAGAAAAATCTATTCTTTCAGCAACAGTTCTACAACGTGTAGAGGATTTATATAGACCGTACAAGCAAAAGCGACGTACGAAGGCAACCATTGCAAAAGAAAAGGGATTAGAACCACTGGCCGATCTTTTATTAGCTTTTAGTCACGATACGTTAGAGCAACTAGCCATTAAATTTGTCGATCATGATCAAGTAGCCAATGCTGAAGACGCGCTTGCAGGGGCGAGAGATATTTTGGCAGAACGCTTTGCTGATGATGCTGCTATTCGAGAGAAAATTCGTACGTATTCTTTGAAAGATGGCGTACTTGTAACAAGTGTGAAAAATACAGAAATAGACGAGAAAAATGTATTTGAAATGTACTACGAATATGAGGAGCCTGTTAATCGAATTGTTCCGCATCGTATTTTAGCAATAAATCGTGGAGAAAAAGAGGATGTGTTAAAAGTTTCGATTCATGTTCCAGTGGATCGAGTATTGATGATTATGTGGAAGGAATGGATACCAGCAACGGGTTCATCCCCAGCTATTGCTGAAGTGAAGCTGGCTATCGAAGATTCATACAAGCGTTTGATTCAACCTTCTATAGAAAGAGAAATACGTAATGAGCTTACTGAAAAAGCAGAAACACAGGCGATTCATATTTTCTCAGCAAACTTACGGAATCTATTATTACAGCCGCCTATGAAAGGCAAATATGTCTTGGGCGTCGACCCAGCCTATCGTACAGGTTGTAAATTAGCTGTTGTCGACGAAACCGGGAAAATGCTAGAGGTTACCGCTATCTATCCACATCCCCCTAAACCAGATGTGGCAAAATCGAAAGCTGTTGTAAAAGCAATTTTAGCAAAATATCCAATAAGTATAATTGCTATTGGTAATGGAACAGCTTCCCGTGAAACAGAACAATTTATTGTTGATGTATTAAACGAGCTAACTACTGAAGTAGCCTACGTTATTGTGAATGAAGCGGGAGCATCTGTGTACTCAGCATCGGATATTGCTCGGGCGGAATTCCCTGATTTACAGGTTGAGCAACGAAGTGCCGTGTCTATTGCCCGACGTTTACAAGACCCTTTATCAGAGCTAGTAAAGATTGAACCAAAAGCAGTTGGAGTGGGTCAGTATCAGCATGATGTTTCTCAAAAGAAATTAAATGAATCACTAACATTTATAGTAGAAACAGCTGTTAACCAAGTGGGAGTTGATGTAAACACGGCCTCTTCATCACTTTTGCAATACGTTTCTGGATTATCAAAAACTGTTGCAGAGAATATTGTGAAGGTTCGAGAAGAAAATGGTCAATTCACTACCCGCGTGCAATTAAAAAAAATTCCAAGATTAGGTGCTAAAACCTATGAACAAGCCATTGGTTTCTTACGTATCTCCGAGGCGAAAAATCCATTTGACGCTACTGGCATCCACCCTGAAAGCTATCATCTTGCAGAACAGATTTTATCAGAGGCCAAAATCGATAAAAAAGAACTTGGAACGAAAAAAGCGGAAGAAGCAATTGCTGCTTTGGATATTCATCAATTAAGTGAAGTACTAGAGATTGGTGTTGTAACAATTCAAGATATAGTAGATACTTTAATGAAGCCAAGCCGTGATCCACGTGACGCGTTCCCGCAGCCATTGCTGAAAACAGATGTATTGAAAATGGAAGATTTAAAGGTTGGTATGGAGCTACAGGGGACTGTGCGGAATGTAGTAGACTTTGGAGCTTTTGTTGATATTGGTGTGAAGCAAGATGGACTTGTACACATATCTAAACTTCAAAATAAACGCATTAAACATCCATTAGAAGTTGTAGCGTTAGGAGATATTGTAACCGTTTGGGTAGAACAGATTGATGTTAGTAAAGGGCGAATTTCTTTAACAATGCTCCCTCCTAAAAATCAATTAATAGATTGAGTAATAAATTTTTACCACGCTGTGCATACTACACAGTGTGGTATTCTTGTTGTTGGAGGTGATCAAGTTGGACAATGAGGAACTACAACAGCTTGTATGTCGAATTTCTTTGGAAAGTTTTCAAAAGCCATTTATACACCAGGCTTACTTTAATGGAAGATTACGTTCAACAGGCGGTCGATATCTTTTACAATCACACAATATTGAAATCAATCCTAAAGCCTTTGAGTTATATGGTATTAAAGAAATCCAGGGCATTGTACTTCATGAACTATGTCATTACCACTTGCATATCGAAGGTAAAGGATATCAGCATCGAGATAAAGAATTCAGAGAACTATTAAAGAAAGTAAAGGCACCTCGTTTTTGTTCAGCGTTACATACTTCTAAACCATCAATTAAAAAGCAACGACGCTACACATATACCTGTGTTAATTGCCAGCAATTATATATAAGGAAAATTAAAATGAATGTTGAAAAGTATTGTTGTAGCAAGTGTTTGGGCAAGCTTGAATTATTAAAGTAAAAAAAAATAAAAAAAAGATTGACGTATTGTTTAGTTATCCCTATAATAGTAAAAGTCGACAAGATAACGACGACAATATAACACTTATTATTCCGAAGTAGCTCAGTTGGTAGTAGCACCTGACTGTTAATCAGGTTGTCGCAGGTTCGAGTCCTGCCTTCGGAGCCATGGCCCCTTGGTCAAGTGGTTAAGACACCGCCCTTTCACGGCGGTAACACGGGTTCGAATCCCGTAGGGGTCATTTTCATCATTTACTTTACAATAATATTGGTCCCGTGGTGTAGCGGTTAACATGCCTGCCTGTCACGCAGGAGATCGCCGGTTCGATCCCGGTCGGGACCGCCACTTATTGGGGTATAGCCAAGCGGTAAGGCAACGGATTTTGATTCCGTCATGCCTAGGTTCGAATCCTAGTACCCCAGCCATTCATTTCTTAATTTGAGCCATTAGCTCAGTTGGTAGAGCATCTGACTTTTAATCAGAGGGTCGAAGGTTCGAGTCCTTCATGGCTCATCTTTTATAAGAAAAAGGTTGACTTTCTATTATTATATAGTACAATGAGAAAGTTACTAATTGAATGCGGTCGTGGCGGAACGGCAGACGCGCTAGGTTGAGGGCCTAGTGGGGGCAACCCCGTGGAGGTTCAAGTCCTCTCGGCCGCACCAAAGTCACTTACAAAATCAATTAATTTATATGCGCCCGTAGCTCAATTGGATAGAGCGTCTGACTACGGATCAGAAGGTTGTGGGTTCGACTCCTGCCGGGCGCGCCATATTTTATTAAATAATGCGGGTGTAGTTTAATGGTAAAACCTCAGCCTTCCAAGCTGATGTCGTGAGTTCGATTCTCATCACCCGCTCCAAAAAAAAGCATTGACAACCTCTTGGTTGTTTGATAAGATTAAATAGTTGTCTGATTTGACAATGCTATGAACCTTGAAAACTGAACAAGCAAAACGTAATCAATAAAGTTTTAAGTAGCTAGCCTAGCTAGCCTAGCTAGTGAACGAAACAAAACTTTGGACATCAAAATGATGCCAGCAAAACAATTTGAGCTAATCAAATTTCTTTTATGGAGAGTTTGATCCTGGCTCAGGACGAACGCTGGCGGCGTGCCTAATACATGCAAGTCGAGCGAACAGAGAAGGAGCTTGCTCCTTTGACGTTAGCGGCGGACGGGTGAGTAACACGTGGGCAACCTACCTTATAGTTTGGGATAACTCCGGGAAACCGGGGCTAATACCGAATAATCTATTTCACCTCATGGTGAAATATTGAAAGACGGTTTCGGCTGTCGCTATAGGATGGGCCCGCGGCGCATTAGCTAGTTGGTGAGGTAACGGCTCACCAAGGCGACGATGCGTAGCCGACCTGAGAGGGTGATCGGCCACACTGGGACTGAGACACGGCCCAGACTCCTACGGGAGGCAGCAGTAGGGAATCTTCCACAATGGGCGAAAGCCTGATGGAGCAACGCCGCGTGAGTGAAGAAGGATTTCGGTTCGTAAAACTCTGTTGTAAGGGAAGAACAAGTACAGTAGTAACTGGCTGTACCTTGACGGTACCTTATTAGAAAGCCACGGCTAACTACGTGCCAGCAGCCGCGGTAATACGTAGGTGGCAAGCGTTGTCCGGAATTATTGGGCGTAAAGCGCGCGCAGGTGGTTTCTTAAGTCTGATGTGAAAGCCCACGGCTCAACCGTGGAGGGTCATTGGAAACTGGGAGACTTGAGTGCAGAAGAGGATAGTGGAATTCCAAGTGTAGCGGTGAAATGCGTAGAGATTTGGAGGAACACCAGTGGCGAAGGCGACTATCTGGTCTGTAACTGACACTGAGGCGCGAAAGCGTGGGGAGCAAACAGGATTAGATACCCTGGTAGTCCACGCCGTAAACGATGAGTGCTAAGTGTTAGGGGGTTTCCGCCCCTTAGTGCTGCAGCTAACGCATTAAGCACTCCGCCTGGGGAGTACGGTCGCAAGACTGAAACTCAAAGGAATTGACGGGGGCCCGCACAAGCGGTGGAGCATGTGGTTTAATTCGAAGCAACGCGAAGAACCTTACCAGGTCTTGACATCCCGTTGACCACTGTAGAGATATGGTTTCCCCTTCGGGGGCAACGGTGACAGGTGGTGCATGGTTGTCGTCAGCTCGTGTCGTGAGATGTTGGGTTAAGTCCCGCAACGAGCGCAACCCTTGATCTTAGTTGCCATCATTTAGTTGGGCACTCTAAGGTGACTGCCGGTGACAAACCGGAGGAAGGTGGGGATGACGTCAAATCATCATGCCCCTTATGACCTGGGCTACACACGTGCTACAATGGACGATACAAACGGTTGCCAACTCGCGAGAGGGAGCTAATCCGATAAAGTCGTTCTCAGTTCGGATTGTAGGCTGCAACTCGCCTACATGAAGCCGGAATCGCTAGTAATCGCGGATCAGCATGCCGCGGTGAATACGTTCCCGGGCCTTGTACACACCGCCCGTCACACCACGAGAGTTTGTAACACCCGAAGTCGGTGAGGTAACCTTTTGGAGCCAGCCGCCGAAGGTGGGATAGATGATTGGGGTGAAGTCGTAACAAGGTAGCCGTATCGGAAGGTGCGGCTGGATCACCTCCTTTCTAAGGATATTTTCGGAATACAAACCTAGGGTTTGTAAGATTACGTTTTGCGTTCAGTTTTGAAGGTTCATTCTTTCTGAATGAAATACTTCAAAACTTGTTCTTTGAAAACTGGATAAAACGACATTGAAATTGTAACAAACACATTTATTTTTTTAAGTTTTTTATAGGCTTAATAACATGATAAGGTTTTCAGACACGAGCAGTTCTAGGAAGCAATCGAGTAAATGAAGGAGCGTACTTCAGTACGTGACTGATTGAACGAGTGAGGCTGACAACGAAATGTGATGTGTATGGAAAGCTGATAGGTTAAGTTATTAAGGGCGCACGGCGAATGCCTTGGCACTAGGAGCCGAAGAAGGACGGCACTAACACCGATATGCTTCGGGGAGCTGTAAGTGAGCTTTGATCCGGAGATTTCCGAATGGGGGAACCCACTACGTTTAATCGCGTAGTATCTTGACGTGAATACATAGCGTCTTGAAGGCAGACCCAGGGAACTGAAACATCTAAGTACCTGGAGGAAGAGAAAGAAAAATCGATTCCCTGAGTAGCGGCGAGCGAAACGGGAAGAGCCCAAACCAAGAGGCTTGCCTCTTGGGGTTGTAGGACACTCAATACGGAGTTACAAAAGAGCGAGTTAGATGAAGCGACTTGGAAAGGTCCGCCAGAGCAGGTAAAAGCCCTGTAGTCGAAAGTTCGTTCTCTCCTGAGTGGATCCTGAGTACGGCGGAACACGTGAAATTCCGTCGGAATCCGGGAGGACCATCTCCCAAGGCTAAATACTACCTAGTGACCGATAGTGAACCAGTACCGTGAGGGAAAGGTGAAAAGCACCCCGGAAGGGGAGTGAAAGAGATCCTGAAACCGTGTGCCTACAAGTAGTTAGAGCCCGTTAATGGGTGATAGCGTGCCTTTTGTAGAATGAACCGGCGAGTTACGATTACGTGCGAGGTTAAGCTTTAGAAGGCGGAGCCGCAGCGAAAGCGAGTCTGAATAGGGCGAAATAGTACGTGGTCGTAGACCCGAAACCAGGTGATCTACCCATGTCCAGGGTGAAGGTAAGGTAACACTTACTGGAGGCCCGAACCCACGCACGTTGAAAAGTGCGGGGATGAGGTGTGGGTAGCGGAGAAATTCCAATCGAACTTGGAGATAGCTGGTTCTCTCCGAAATAGCTTTAGGGCTAGCCTCGTGATGAGAATACTGGAGGTAGAGCACTGTTTGGACTAGGGGGCCATCCCGGTTTACCGAATTCAGACAAACTCCGAATGCCAGATATTTATACACGGGAGTCAGACTGCGAGTGATAAGATCCGTAGTCAAAAGGGAAACAGCCCAGACCACCAGCTAAGGTCCCAAAGTAATCGTTAAGTGGAAAAGGATGTGGCGTTGCACAGACAACCAGGATGTTGGCTTAGAAGCAGCCATCATTTAAAGAGTGCGTAATAGCTCACTGGTCGAGTGACGCTGCGCCGAAAATGTATCGGGGCTAAACGATTCACCGAAGCTGTGGATTGACATCTACGATGTCAGTGGTAGGAGAGCGTTCTAAGTGCGTTGAAGTCAGACCGGAAGGACTGGTGGAGCGCTTAGAAGTGAGAATGCCGGTATGAGTAGCGAAAGACGGGTGAGAATCCCGTCCACCGTATGACTAAGGTTTCCTGAGGAAGGCTCGTCCGCTCAGGGTTAGTCGGGACCTAAGCCGAGGCCGATAGGCGTAGGCGATGGACAACAGGTTGATATTCCTGTACCACCTCCTCACCGTTTGAGAAATGGGGGGACGCAGTAGGATAGGGTAAGCGCGCTGTTGGTTATGCGCGTCCAAGCAGTAAGGCGTGTGTGTAGGCAAATCCGCACACTGTAACGTTGAGCTGTGATGGCGAGTCCGTATGGACGAAGTTCCTGATTTCACACTGCCAAGAAAAGCCTCTATCGAGGTGAGAGGTGCCCGTACCGCAAACCGACACAGGTAGTCGAGGAGAGAATCCTAAGGTGTGCGAGAGAACTCTCGTTAAGGAACTCGGCAAAATGACCCCGTAACTTCGGGAGAAGGGGTGCTCTTGAGCGTGCAAGCGCATGAGAGCCGCAGTGAATAGGCCCAGGCGACTGTTTAGCAAAAACACAGGTCTCTGCAAAACCGTAAGGTGACGTATAGGGGCTGACGCCTGCCCGGTGCTGGAAGGTTAAGAGGAGTGGTTAGCGCAAGCGAAGCTGCGAATTGAAGCCCCAGTAAACGGCGGCCGTAACTATAACGGTCCTAAGGTAGCGAAATTCCTTGTCGGGTAAGTTCCGACCCGCACGAAAGGCGTAACGATCTGGGCACTGTCTCAACGAGAGACTCGGTGAAATTATAGTACCTGTGAAGATGCAGGTTACCCGCGACAGGACGGAAAGACCCCGTGGAGCTTTACTGTAGCCTGATATTGAATTTTGGTACAACTTGTACAGGATAGGTAGGAGCCAGAGATCTCGGAGCGCCAGCTTCGAAGGAGGCGTCGGTGGGATACTACCCTGGTTGTATTGAAATTCTAACCCATGCCCCTTAGCGGGGCAGGAGACAGTGTCAGGCGGACAGTTTGACTGGGGCGGTCGCCTCCTAAAAGGTAACGGAGGCGCCCAAAGGTTCCCTCAGAATGGTTGGAAATCATTCGTAGAGTGTAAAGGCACAAGGGAGCTTGACTGCGAGACCTACAAGTCGAGCAGGGTCGAAAGACGGGCTTAGTGATCCGGTGGTTCCGCATGGAAGGGCCATCGCTCAACGGATAAAAGCTACCCCGGGGATAACAGGCTTATCTCCCCCAAGAGTCCACATCGACGGGGAGGTTTGGCACCTCGATGTCGGCTCATCGCATCCTGGGGCTGTAGTCGGTCCCAAGGGTTGGGCTGTTCGCCCATTAAAGCGGTACGCGAGCTGGGTTCAGAACGTCGTGAGACAGTTCGGTCCCTATCCGTCGTGGGCGTAGGAAATTTGAGAGGAGCTGTCCTTAGTACGAGAGGACCGGGATGGACACACCGCTGGTGTACCAGTTGTCTTGCCAAAGGCATCGCTGGGTAGCTATGTGTGGACGGGATAAGTGCTGAAAGCATCTAAGCATGAAGCCCCCCTCAAGATGAGATTTCCCATTACGCAAGTAAGTAAGATCCCTCAAAGACGATGAGGTAGATAGGTTCGAGGTGGAAGTGTGGTGACACATGGAGCTGACGAATACTAATCGATCGAGGACTTAACCAAAAAGTTTGAAGCATTCAATGAACCGTTTATCCAGTTTTGAAAGAATAATTTCTTTTATAAAGGGTTTCAAGATACGAGTAGTTCGAGGAAGCAATGGAGAGAGGGAAGGAGCGTACTCAAGTACGTGACTGACTGAACGACAGAAGCTGACGAAGAAATGCGATGTATATTGAAAGCCGAACATAGTCTAGTGATGATGGCAAAGAGGTCACACCCGTTCCCATACCGAACACGGAAGTTAAGCTCTTTAGCGCCGATGGTAGTTGGGGGCTTCCCCCTGTGAGAGTAGGACGTCGCTAGGCAACAAAAACAGTCAGCTGTGTGCTGACTGTTTTTTTAGTTAATTCTTTTTATGCATATTACTGTATTCTATCCAAAACTCGGCGTTTTTAATTCCAACTTCTCTTGGATCAAAAATAGGATCTAGACCGGCCTTTTTTTGTCGGTCATAATCTTGCAAAACTCGAATGGCTGGTTTGGTTAATAATACAATAGCAATAAAGTTCAAATAACTCATACTCCCAAATCCAATGTCTCCAAGTCCCCACATAAGACTAACAGATTGAACACTTCCAACATAAACAACTAGTAAGAAGACCATTTTTAATACTAATTTTAAAATGGGGAGGCGTAGCTTATTATCTAAATATACAATGGTTGTCTCTGCAATGTAGTAGTATGCCATTAATGTAGTGAACGCGAAAAGGAATATGGCTGTAGCCACGAAGCCACTTCCAAAATCATTGAACACTGTAGATACAGCTGCTTGTGTATAAGCAGTGCCTGCTACGACGCCTGGAATATTTTCAACTAATGGTGTCGTTGTTCCAGAAGGAGTAACATTATACATACCTGTAATGAGAATCATTAAAGCTGTAGCTGTACATACAATGATTGTATCAATATAGATGGAAAAACCCTGAACTAAACCTTGTTTAGCAGGGTGAGATACTTCAGCAGCAGCAGAACTAAATGTTGCTTCTCCCGCTCCAGCTACGTTTGAAAATACCGAGCGTCTTACACCCCAAGCGATTGCAGTCCCCACTATACCACCAAAAATGGCATTTGTACCAAAAGCACTTGTAATAATAAGTTTAACCATACCTGGAATTTCACTTACATTCGCCCCTAAAATAATGAGTGTTAAAATTACATAAGCAAGTGCCATGATAGGAACAACTTTATCTGCAACACGTGCTATACGCTTTACACCACCAAATATGATTAATCCTAAAAGAATAACAATTAAAGCACCTGTTATAAATGGTGGAATATGAAAAGCCGTATTAAAGGAAGTGGCAATGGTGTTCGCCTGGATTCCTGGCACTAGAACACCATATGAGAGACAGATCACACACGCAACAAATATAGCAAATCCCTTTAGTCTCAACCCCTTTTCGATATAATATGGTGACCCCCCGCGATACTGATCATCAGCCTTTTCTTTATATAATTGAGCAAGAGTAGATTCAATAAATGCACTTGCTCCACCTAAAAAGGCCATAATACCCATCCAAAATACTGCACCTGGTCCACCTGCAGCAATAGCCGTAGCCACTCCTGCAATATTACCAACACCAACCCGCCCAGACAATGCCATACAAAAGGCTTGGAACGATGAGATTCCTTCCTTTGACTCTTTCCGTTCACGTAATAATCGAATCATCTCAGGAATATAACGAAATTGAACAGCTTTTGTTAGGACGGTAAAATAAAGACCTACACCTAATGCTAAGTATACAAGTGCATTCCCCCAAATATAATCGACCAATGTATTAACGATTGTCTCCATAGATGTTTCCCCCTTGTTTTCTTAAATCAAAACGCGAAATTACCACCCCAAAAAATTGTGTTCGATCCATTATTAGCATTCATCTCGTTACCCAAATGATGACTAAAGTGTGTATACAGCTTTAATTTAGATGAATACTTAAATAGGCTAAAACCTCCCTTCATAATTTTTAGGCTCATCATATGTATTGCATGTTTTATGCCATAAAGTAAAAAAGCCTTTTACTCACGAAAATGAGTAAAAGACTTTTACACTTTCATATGGATTTTTAATGAATAGAAAGCGACCCAACAGATTCATTCCAAATTTGCTTCATTTGCTGACGGCCAGCTAAAATTTCTGGATGAAATTGAATATGTGCAGTGGCTCGTGTTTTTTCAACAGCCTGGATGGCAAGCTTAATATCATGGTTGGATGCTCCTCCATTTAGGTGTTGAGCAATTGTAAGAGCTGCAACCTCTCCCTGCGCTAATGCTACCTTGGCTCCTTCAATGCCCGTAATATTTCCTGCTACATATAATCCCTCTAAATTAGTTTCCATTTGTTCATTATGTAAAGGAATGAACCCACCTAATTGTTCGATGTAATGAAATGGACAACCTGCTAAAGAAGCAAGCTCTGCAAGAGGGTACAAACCACCAGCGATACAAATAAAATCTGCTTTGATATGTTGTTCGCTTCCTTTCACAATAGAGCCATCTGTATTCACTGTTGCTAAAATGACCCCTTCAACTTGATTTTTACCAACGATTTCAATAACAGCTTTACGTAACATAATAGGAATATCCCACATTTTCACACCATTTTTGGGATAAAAGGTAATACCAAGCTTTTTCATAAAGTCATTTTTCATCAATTTGCTGCCTATTTTAACAAGAGGGGAGGGAGCCATATGAGCCACATGCAATAATGAGGTCATAACTTCTAAAGGATTGCTATAACCCTCTGTTAATAAGTTAGTGGGGGGTAATGTAATAGCGGCTACATGAACACCTGCTAATTGTAATTCCATTGCAATAGCTGAAGAAAGTACATTAACTCCGACAATGACACCACGTTTTCCAGGTTTCACACGATGCACATTTGTCATTACTTGTGCTGCTCCAACAGACATGACCCCTGGAAGAGTCCAACCTGGAATAGGGAAAGGCGATTCGGCAGCTCCAGTAGCTAATAGCAGGTGTTGGGTACGAAATGCACCTTTAGTTGTATGGATGACCCACATTTGACCTATTTTTTCTAAGTCAGATACACTCGTTTGTAATAAAAATTCAACATGGACTGCTTTAGCTCGTTCTACTAAACGTTCTGATTCTACAATACCGTTCCACCATGTTCCTGGCTTCTCTTCATAAAGTTGTCCTAGTAATCGCCCTCCAGCATATAAATATTCATCGATAACAAGGACTGCAATATTTTTTTCTGCTAATGTAATAGCCGCCGCAAGACCCGCAGGACCAGCCCCAATTATAATTACTTTATTGTTCATCGTTCTTCCTCCAGTCTCTTACTGTCGTAGGAAGTGTCTGCCCACTTTTTACAGCCATGCCATCTGAAAGAGGAGTTAAGCATGCTCGTCCACCTTCTAAGCCATTTACATTGACACGGCATTCAAAACAATGACCAATATTACAATAGATGCCTCGGGGCTGGCCAGTTTCTTCGTGCAATCTTAAAGTGCGTATTCCTTGTGCTAGCAATGCAGCAGCTAGGGACTCGCCTTTGTAACCTTCAAACAAATGATCGTCATAAGTAAAAGTTACTTTTTCTTTTTGCGTTAAAGCCCCTAAAACTGGGTGGTTTATTATACGCTCTGTCATGATTTTACCTCCCCTAAATTGGAGAATCGTACTGGTCGAATAGGGGCTTGATGTTTTAATGAAACTTCATCATTTTTGCGAGGATGATGAAGATGAGCAATAGAATCTACCATGGTACGGCATGTACGACCGCCACAATAGCCCATTCCTGCACGCGTTCGTAATTTCAGTTCTCGTGCAGAGCACTTATATTTTGATGCGCTTTCTACTAATTCATCGTAACTAATTTCTTCACAACGGCATACAATCATAGATTTATTTTGCATAGTTCCACCTCTACTATATAAAATACTTAACATAGTACATAATGCAAAAACTATGCCAAAGAAAAAAATAAATATGAAGGGGATATCTAGTTGAATGTGAATAATGTGTATAAAAATATTGACATATATTTAATAAAATTAGACATCTATGTTTAATTTCTTTAATCGATTATATAAAGTGGCGCGAGTAATACCTAAGTTTTTAGCACATGTTTTTTTATTACCATTTACTTTGGCAAGCTGGTCTAAAATTATTTCACGTTCATAATGTTCAAGCTGATTGTTAAGCTCTGTTCCTAGAGGAAAATCTATCTTAACGTCCATTGCTTTATCTTTTGGCATCACCGCTAAAATATCAGTAGGGAGGTCTTCCATATGAATGGCCCCCTCATCAGAAAATACAACCAGTCGCTCGATAACGTTCGATAATTCACGGACATTGCCTGGCCAATGGTATTTTAAAAGAGCATTTGCTATTTCAGTTGGGATTCCTTGAATAGGTCGATTATATTTAATTGACTTTTCATATAAAAAGTAATTGCTAATTTCTAATATATCTGATGCCCGCTCCCTAAGAGGAGGAACGGTGAAATTCACCACATTTAGTCGATAATATAAATCTTCTCTAAATTTCCCCTCTGTCACCAATTGCTTCAAATCTCTATTAGTAGCTGCTACTAGGTTAAATTCGACATCCATTTCCTTTGTACCACCAACTGTATAAAAGGTCTTTTCCTGTAGTAATCGCAAAATTTTGACTTGCATTTCTAATGGCATCTCACCGATTTCATCTAAAAATAAAGTACCTCCACGTGCAAGCTCTACCTTACCTTTTTTTCCTTTTTGATGGGCACCAGAAAAAGCTCCTTTTTCATAACCAAAAATCTCACTTTCAAATAGGCCACTTGGAATGGCACCACAATTGATAGCAACAAAGGGTGCTTCAGACTTTTCTCGAATAGCATGAACCGCACGTGCAAATAATTCTTTACCAACGCCACTCTCTCCGTAAATTAAAATATTTGCCTCGGTTTCTGCGACCTTTTTTACTTTTTCTAATACTTCTTTAAGCTTTGGACTATTGCCACGAATAAGGGTGAACGGGTCAAATGCTAAACCATTAGTACTCATCTGTTTCTCTAAATTTAATAATTTCTCAGATGTAATATGGAGCTCTTCGTTTAATTTTTTGACATGGGTAATATCTGTTTCAGCAACGACTGCCCCAATTGTCTTATTATGCAGCATAACTGGATTAGAATTAATCATGACGACGAGATCTTCCCGAGGAAAATGCTGCTGTTGATAAACAGATTTTCTATGCTGTAAAGTATGTAAAATTTCTAGTTGATCTTCTTTGAAAAAATGAGTGATTGGCTTTCCGATAATATTTTCTCCTGACACAGAAAAAATGCTTTCGGCTCCTTTCGTCCAATAAACTACATTTTGTTCAGCATTAATGACTGTGCATGATTCATTTATTGTATTTAAAATGGTTTGTAAATAAGCATTTCCACATTCTAATTCATAGGCAAGATCGTAGGCTAAGGACTCTCTCCGTAAATATCCTAAATATTTTTTTTCCTCATTACAAACTAGTAAAAATTCGTATTCCTTCATATATTCAATAGCATTCTTGAGTGGGCAATCCAACTGGATGGTATGACAGGCAACATAGTGAACATCGTTTTTTCTTTTACCGCGAACTGCTCCATAAGGTTTATGATTTTCAATCACAAAATATTGCTTGCTGGCATCGTTTATTTTGGAAACAATATCGTCAGTAGATGTTATAGCAAAATTCCGCTTTAATATTTTATTCATTATTAAATGATATGGATGCAAGGTAAGTACCCCCTCATTTTTAATTTGTCTAATTATTTAGAATAATATAAATAATTTTGACACATAGTGCCTAGTTTATCAAACAAATTCCAGTTTGGGAGGTTGGCATGTTTTTTGCATCATACAGTCATGAATAGAAAGGAGGAGGGAGATATGAAGAATTCCCATCATGATATCGTAATTATTGGCGGTGGCATTATTGGTGGAGCAATAGCTTATTATTGTGCAAAGGCGGGCCTAGATATCACAGTACTTGAAAAAAACGAACTTGCAAGTGGGACTTCTTCTCGTTGTGATGGCAATATTTTAGCTATTGATAAAGATCCTGGCTTTGACAGTCAAATGTCTTTAGTCAGTCAAAGATTGGTTCATGAGTTAAATAGAGAGTTAGATATGAGCTTTGAATATCGGAATCCTGGCAGCATTCTTGTCTGTGAAAGTGAGCTAGAGATGGAGGCTGCACAGCAATGGGTTAATCGTCAACAAGAGGCGGGTCTAGATTTTACAATGTTAGATCGTGAGGACCTGCGGAACGAATCAAAATACTTCGCAGATGATTTATACGGTGGATTGGAATGTAAAACGGATTCAACAGTGAACCCATACATGCTGACATTTTCTATGTTTCACTCCGCTGAAAAATTGGGTGCAAAGATAAAAAAACATACAGAGGTCAAAAATATTAAGAAGCAGCCAGATGATACATTTTCACTTGAAACGAATGAGGGGTGGATAACCGCAAATAAAGTCATTAATGCTTGCGGAATTTGGGCACCGTTTATTGGACAAATGCTTAGTGTTGATATTCCCATTAAACCTCGTAAAGGACATATTTTGGTGGCATCACGTCAGGAACCAGTAGGACTAAGAAAAGTTATGGAATTTGGTTATTTAATTTCAAAGTTTGGTGGAGAGCGTAAGGTGGATGCGGATATTGAAAAATACGGAGTAGCCTTAGTGTTTGAGCCGACAGAGGCACAAAATTTTTTAATAGGAAGTAGTCGAGAATTTGTAGGATTTGACACGAAGGTGAATCATGATGTGGCAAAAATGATTGCTAGACGTGCGGTACGCTTCTATCCAAAAATTGCTGATATGTCGATTATTCGTACATATGCAGGGTTAAGACCATGGACAGAAGATCATTTACCTATTATTTGTGAAGTAGAGGAAGTACCTGGCTTCTATATCGCTGCAGGTCATGAAGGAGATGGCATTAGCTTAGCTGCAGTTACCGGAAAGCTTATCCAAGAATTACTACAGCACAAAGATTCATGCATTCCTACTGAACCGGTTCATCTTAGTCGTTTTCAGAAAGGAGTGCTTCACGAATGAATTTTCAAAAACTATTTACGACCATTGATACACACACGGGTGGAAATCCGACCCGTTCATTAATAAGTGGGATGCCCAAGCTTGAAGGCAAAACTATGTCTGAAAAAATGTTATTTATGCAAGAGAATTATGACTGGATTCGAAAATTTCTTATGAATGAGCCACGAGGGCATAGTGTAATGTCAGGTGTTATCATTACAGAACCTTGCCAACCAGAAGCCGATTTCGGAGTGATTTATATTGAAACAGGTGGTTATTTACCAATGTGTGGACATGACACAATAGGTGTTTGTACAGCACTTATTGAAGCGAATTTAATAGAGGTTACTACACCCTTTACAAATATAAAATTGGACACACCTGCAGGTTTAATTGATGTACAGATTAAAGTAACGGATGGTGTAGCGAAGGAAGTGACCTTTAAAAATGTACCATCCTTTTTATTAAAAACAATTGAAATTAATGATTCTGAGCTAGGTGTAGTGGAATGTGAAATAGCATATGGTGGGAATTTTTACGGCATTATTGATGCTAGAAAAATCAATCTAGACTTAGCTGTAGACAATTCGACGAAGATTATTAACACGGCTATTCGTCTCCGCAATGCTGTGAATGCTGTGGAGGATATTGTCCATCCGGAGTACTCGTTTATCCATGGACTTACACATATTGAGTTTTATACAGATCCAGTTAACCCATTAGCTGATTTAAAAAATACAGTTGTTGTTCCGCCAGGAGGAATCGACCGTTCTCCTTGTGGCACTGGTACATCTGCCAAAATTGCTACACTCTATTTAAAAAATAAGCTCGTTCTCAATGAGTCCTTCGTCTATGAAAGTATTGTGGGGACAATGTTTAAAGCACGTGTACTAGAAGAAGTAACTATTAGTGGTTTAACAGCTGTTATTCCGGAGGTAACAGGGTCTGCATGGATAATGGGGATGCATCGTTTTTTTTACAATGATCAGGACCCATTAAAAGAAGGCTATTTGATGATTCCACCAATGGATCACTAAGGGAGGATAAACATGAATTTTCATAAGTCTTTTCAAACGATAGATACACAAGTAGTGGGAGAAGCCTTTCGCATTATTGTGCAATCTCCAATCATGCTGATGCATGAAGATATTTTGGAAGCGGATCATCAGTTAAATACACAATTTGAAGATACAAAACAATTGCTGTTGAATGAGCCGAGAGGACATCGTGGAATGAATGGCTGTCTTGTTTTACCATCCGCTATTGCTTCCTATCGATTATTATTTTTCCAGCATGCAGCTTCTACAAATTTTAAGTATGAAGCACTTGTAGCCACAATGACTGCATTGATTGAACAAGGAACAATAGAACTCTCAAAAAATAATACTTACTCTATTGAAACAGTCAAAGGTGTCTATGAAGCCTATGTCAAGCTTTCTGAAAAGAGAGATGCAGTATTATCAGTTCATTTAATATTGAAGCCAGCACAATTAGAAGGTGAGCAAGTCATTATCGATAATGAGCGACGATACATTGTTGTAGAAAAACCACAGCAATTTAAAGCAATTGTTTTAGAAGAATTAGCAGAAATCAGTACATGGGGATTACTAGAAAGTGAGAAATATAGTACGGCAGATGGGGTCATTATGTATGAACAATTAAATAGCTCTGTCAGGTCCGTTACCTTTGAGCGAGATGGCTATATATTACGTTCACCTGGTGTAGACAGTATATTGGCATTAATAGCAGTTTTAGGGGAAGAGGCTGTCAGAAAAAATGACAGTATTTTTGGTAGTAGCATTGAAATTATACAAAAACATGAAGCTGGCTACGAAGTTGCATTAACAGCTTATATCACAGGAATCCATCAATTTGTAGTGGACCGTGAAGATCCTTTGCATCATGGATTTATCATTGTGTAATAAAAGAGTTTAGAGGAGGAAGAAAAGATGAAAAAACTTGAAGGTGTATTTCCTGTATTAGTAACGCCGATGAAAAATCAAACAGACATTGATTGGGACGGTTACCGACAAAATATTGAACATTTTATTGAAGCTGGGGTCACAGGTATTGCTATTAATGGTAGTACGGGTGAATTTGTAAGTTTAACTAAAGAAGAACGGTTTAAAGCAGTAGAAGTAGCTGTAGATCAAATTAAAGGGCGAATGACATTGATTGTTGGGACAGCAGCTGAAACAACTGCAGAGGCAATCATCTATACACAGCAGGCAGAACAGGCTGGTGCAGATGCAGCATTATTAATTAATTCCTATTACGCACATCCAAAAGATGAGGAAATATATGTTCATTTTAAATCAGTAGCCGAATCTGTAAAATTTCCCATCATGATCTATAATAACCCGTTTACTTCGGGGGTAGATATTGGCTTAGAAACGATTTTAAAAGTAGGTAGAGATGTTCCAAATATTACACATATTAAAGAATCGAGCGGCAGTATTGGTAAAGCGCGTGATATCGTACGTCAAGGTCAAAATGATATAGAAGTATTTTGTGGCTCTGAGGACTTAGCTATCGAATCACTTTTAGTTGGGGCTGTTGGGTGGATTTCTGTATCTGGAAATATTGTGCCAGAGCTTGTCACAAAATTATATAGTCAAGTAAAAGAGGGGAACTTAGAGGCAGCTTGGGCAATTTACGATCGTTTATTACCTTTATGTGCATTTTTAGAGGGATCGGGTAAATATGTACAAATTACCAAACGTGCAATGGAATTAAAAGGGTGGGCAGGGGGGCCCTGTCGTCTACCACGACTCCCACTAACAGAGGAAGAAGATGCACAACTAAAAGCAATTATGACTAATTTAGACGTACTGGCAATCGAACATTATTAATGGAAAAGGGGGGAAGACTGATGGAGGCAGTGTTGACATTAAAGCCACAAATAAAGGAATTTCTGCAGTCTACAATTGGCTTATATATCGATGGTAAATATGTGCAAGCTCAATCAGGTAAAACATTAAATGTTTTAAATCCTGCTAATGAAGAGGTCATTGCCGTAGTAAGTGAAGCACAGGCAGAAGATATCGATCTAGCCGTGCATGCTGCTCAACAAGCTTTTGAAGGTCAATGGTCAATGATGGAGGCAGCTGAACGCTCACGAATTATTTATAAATTGGCAGATTTACTAGAAGAGCATCGTGAAGAGCTGGCACAGCTAGAATCATTAGACAATGGAAAACCATATAAAGCTGCTCTTGCAGATGATGTGGATGGCACAGTTCAACATTTCCGTTATTATGCAGGCTGGGCAACAAAAATTACAGGACAGACTGTACAAGTGTCAAAGGATTACTTAAATTACATTGTACATGAGCCCGTTGGAGTTGTAGGTCAAATTATTCCTTGGAATTTTCCTCTTGCAATGGCGGCATGGAAGCTAGGGGCAGCGTTAGCTGTAGGATGTACGGTTGTCATCAAACCAGCAGCTGAAACGCCATTGTCGTTATTATATGTTGGCCAGTTAATGAAACAAGCTGGTTTTCCAGATGGTGTAGTAAATATTGTTCCAGGTACGGGAGAGGCGGGTGAAGCGATAGTTACACATAAAGGTGTAGCAAAAGTAGCCTTCACTGGGTCAACAAAGACGGGAATACACGTGATGAAAAAGGCTGCTGATGATGTGAAAAGTATAACATTAGAGCTTGGAGGAAAATCGCCTGCTATTGTGTTACCAGATGCAGATGTCGAGGAAGCGATCGAAGGAACTTTTGCTGGTACGATGTACAATCATGGACAAAACTGTAGTGCATGTACGCGGGTATTTGTGCATAGTAGTCTATACAATCTATTTATTGAACGACTCGCAGAAAAGGCTAAAGCATTAAAGATAGGGTCAGGTTTAGACCCAGAAACAGATATGGGTCCATTAGTGTCACAAAAGCAATTAAATACAGTTCTTGATTATATCGAAAAAGGAAAAGAGGAGGGTGCTCGTATAGTAGCAGGTGGCGATCGAGCACTGGAAAAGGGATATTTTGTCCAACCAACTATCTTTGCTGATGTACAGGACACGATGATAATTGCTCAAGAAGAGATTTTCGGACCAGTGATGTCCATTCTGTCGTTTGAAACAGTAGATGAGGTAATCGTACGTGCTAATAATAGTAAGTATGGACTTGCTGCAAGCATTTGGACTGAAAATGTAAAAAAGGCACATTATATAGCTAGTAAACTACAAGCTGGGACCGTATGGATTAATGATTTCGGTTTAGAATGGGAAACGATGCCATTTGGTGGTTACAAACAGTCAGGAATTGGTCGCGAAATGGGCGGTGAATATGGTTTGTCCAATTACACTGAGGTGAAAAGTGTATTTGTTAATATGAAGCAATAATTAGTGAGTATGCATTAAATTTGTATAGAAGTAAAAGGAGCTAACTTCAATAGATAGCTCCTTTTCACGTTATTTAAAAGGTATTATTTTACGTCTTGCCGAGGAGGGGATACTCATGTCCTCGCGATATTTAGCTATGGTACGTCGAGATATTTCAATACCTAAAGCAGAGTTAAAATATTCAGCTATTTTTTGATCAGAGAAGGGCTTTGCCTTATTTTCTGATTTGATATAGTCTGATAGCAAAGATTTTACCTTTATTTGTGACACACTATGACCATTTGCTGTCGACAATTTAGAGCTGAATAATTCTTTTAATTCAAATGTACCAAAAGCAGTTTGTACATACTTATTAGTTGTAATGCGACTAACCGTCGATTCATGAACATCTATTTGGTCAGCAATTTCACGCAACGTAAGTGGTTGTATGGCGTCAAGGCCATCAAGAAAGAACTTTCTTTGTTTTTCAATAAGGGCCTTCATAATGTTGATCATTGTATTTCGACGTTGTTCTATGCTGTTCACTAGCCAGTGGTAGTCAGCTAAGTGTTTTTTAAAATAACTCTTTTCTGAGGAATGAGCTTTTATATAAGGAAAGTAGTCAGCATGAATACTAACCTTTGGTAAATAATAATCGTTCAACGAAAAGGTAATCCCACCGTCCACAATATCAACAATAATATCTGGTATTGTTGTATGTACCAATTCCTGATAAAACAATGAGCTTAGCTTTGGCTGTAGTGATTGTATAAAAAGATAGATGATTTGTAAGTCATTTAGGGATATATCCAGCTCTTTTGATATTTTTTTCCAATTATTATGAGCGAGCTCTTCTAGATAATTAGAAATAATGGTATCGGCATGAGCAGGGCTGTTAGGACCATAAATAGTTTGTAATAGTAAACACTCTTTTAAATTGCGTGCACCGATTCCTAGAGGACCAATCGTTTGTAATAAATGAATGCCCTTTTCTATTTCTAGGTCATTATAAGAAGATTGTATGGATTGCTCATAATACCCATTGTCATCTAAATGGTAAATAATATGTTTTAAGAGCTGAATGTCCTTTTCATTATCAAAAGTTAGCCTGACCTGCTGAAACAGCTCATCACGGATATTTTTTTCACATTTTGTAGAAAGATGCCAATTGTTATAGTGTCTGCCACACGTTTTGGAAATCTGTAGATGCTCTTTAAATGTTGGTTCACTTAGCTCGATTAAAGGATTAACGAGTTCTTGTTCACGTATATATTGTTCTAGCTCCTGAGTTGAATATTGGAGTAGCTCAATTGCCTGACGAAGTTGGGCAGACATAACTATTTGTAATTCTTGTGTTTGTTTAATAGAAAGTTGCATACAAAAAACCTCGATTCTCTATCAATCTATCTAACTAATTTAGAAAAATATAGTGACAAGAAACTTTGACATGTGCAACAAAATGAATCCTAAGCTTTCAATAAAAAGCTCAAAATGTTGAAATAAAAGGTTTTAAAAAGTGTAAAAAAAGTAAACATCTTATAGTTAAAGTGTAAATAAATTATAAGATAATGAGTTCTTTTGGTGAATGTGTGATTACTTCAACACCATCTTTTGTAATGATGACATCATCTTCTATTCGAACACCTCCAACTTGTGGGAGGTAAATGCCAGGCTCCACGGTAAGTACCATATTCTCCTCTAAAACGTCTTCACAAACTGTCGACATAAATATATCCTCGTGAATATCTAGGCCAATGCCATGACCTGCTCCGTGTCCATAATTGTCCCCGTAGCCTTTAGCTGTAATGTAGTCTCGTGTATAGCTATCTGCATTTTGCCCCGTAATACCAGCCTTCATATTAGAAAGAGCATGTTGTAAGGAGTCGTAAACAATTTGATAAATCTCCTTTAATTGTTCAGGAGGCTCGCCGACTGCAATAGTTCTTGTCATGTCAGAACGATAGCCTTGATAATAAGCGCCAAAATCAAGTGTTAGCATGTCACCTTGCTCAATAACTTTTGAAGATGCCACACCATGCGGTAGAGCAGAGCGGTGGCCTGAAGCAACAATCATATCAAATGCTGCACCAGTTGCCCCGTTCTTACGCATATGAGATTCCAATTCATTGGCAATTTCAATTTCTGATAAACCCGGTTTAATGAATGTCAGAATATGCTTAAATGCCTCATCTGAAATCCAAGCTGCTTTCTTAATGATTTCAATTTCCTCTGGTGTCTTAATCATACGCAAATTTTCCACAATAGTAGATAAAGGCTTTAAAGTTGCTGTTAATTTATTAGCCATTAATTGATAAGTGTAGTAAGTTACGTGATGCTGTTCAAAGCCAACAGATTGAATAGATTCCTGATCTAAAATTTCCTGAATCATTTCATATAAACGATTGCGATCTATCTCATGAACCTCAAATGTTTTACTTTGCTCAGTTGCTTGCTGAGTATAGCGGAAGTCCACCAATAAAAGTGCACGTGTGTTAGTCACTATAACCGTTCCTGCACTTCCTGTAAATCCTGTTAAATAACGTCGGTTTTGTGCATTTGTAATAATAATTGCGCTCGTACCTTGTGCTTGTAGAGCATTTCTTAATTGTTCTAATTTTGACATGTTGTTATTCTCCCTTCTTTCATGAAATTATAATGCAAAATCCGTGCCAATTTTTTAAAAATTAGAATCGGCATGGAAATTGCATAGATTTTTATAGTGCGATTTCTTTCGTGCAATAAACATAAAGGGGTTTTGAGGATGGCTAAAAAAACAAAATGGCTCTTCGTATTGTTAGGATTAATGCTCGTTATATTGGTAGGGTGCTACGGAAAACCAACTTCTGGAAATACTGCTAAAAGTAATGAATCAGACAATGCAACTGCTGATGGGGACGACAATATTGCTACACAGGAGCTTCATTTAGTGGCAACAGGAGATTTAACGACGATGAGCTCTTTGGGGAGTGTAGATGCACTTGCTGTAACAGCAATGAACTCTGTATTTGAGGGATTATATCGTATAGGTCCTGAAAATACACCCATCCCAGGAATGGCGGAGTCACATGAAGTTTCGGAAGATGGTACAGTATATACATTTAAAATACGGAAAGATGCTGTTTGGAGTAATGGGTCTCCAGTGACGGCATATGATTTTGAGTATGCGTGGAAAAGAGCAATAAATCCCGAAACTCAAGCAATTTATTCATACTTAATGTTAGATATAAAAAATGCTGCCAATGTGCAAACAGAAGAGGATCCCCTTTATGGGAAGGTGGAGGAAATAGGTATTAAAGCTTTAAATGATGATACATTAGAAGTGCAGCTAAATGCGCCCATCCCATACTTTATTAGCTTAACGACGTATGCCCCGTTTTTCCCATTAAATAAAGAATTTACAGAGTCCCAAGGTGATCAATATGCGCTAGAAGCGGATAATATGATCTATAATGGGCCTTTCATGATGGAATCTTGGCAACATGGTCAAGGATGGACATTCGTTAAAAATGAAAGTTATTGGGATAAGGACACTGTAAAGCTTACTAAAATTACGCAAAAAATTGTTAAAGATACAGCAACGGCTGTCAATCTCTATGAGGCTGGTGAAATAGATACTGCCGAGTTATCTAGTGAGTATGTGGCTCAATATAAAGATAGTCCAGAGTATTCTACGTTTTTAAAGCCAAATACGTATTTTATTCGTATGAATCATGAGAATAAATATTTATCTAATCTAAACATTCGTAAAGCCATTGATATGGCATGGGACAAACAAGGCTTCGCTGATGTGATATTGCAGGATGGTTCCATCCCTGCTTACTATTTAGTACCACAGGGATTATCAACAGATGACAAGGGGAATGATTTCCGTGATGGCAACGGCGATATGAATAAAACAGATATCGAGCTAGCAAAGGAAGCGTGGGCTACTGGATTAAAGGAACTTGGTGTAGACCAAGTAAAGCTGGAGTTTTTAACATATGACCGTGCAGAGTCTAAGAAAGCAGCTGAATTTATTAAAAATCAACTGGAGACGAATTTAGAGGGCTTAGAGCTAACAATTAATATGCAGCCGAATAAGCAAAAGCTTGCATTAGAGGGGGCTGTTGATTTTGATTTAGATTATGGTGGTTGGGGTCCTGACTATCAAGATCCTATGACTTACATTGAATTATTTGAGTCAACTGCTTATTATAATCAATCAAACTACAAAAATGAAAAAGTGGATGCATTCATTAAACAAGCGAAAACTACCTCTGATGTTACAGAGCGTTGGGAACTTATGCAGCAAGCCGAAAAATTAATGATGGAAGATGTAGCATTTGCCCCAACCTTCCAAAAGGGGTTAAGCCGTTTGACAAAACCATATGTAAAAAATTTATATGAGCATCCATTCTCAGCTGACATAAGCTATAAATGGGTAGAAATTGTAAAATAAAAAATGCTGTCCTCTTCTTTCAGAGGACAGCATTTTTTATTTATAGATAGAAAACTATAGATAAAATCGCTGTCGTAGAGCAGCCAATTATACCTGCTAATAAAAGCGGATAAGTAAAGTTGCAGGAGGGAGCATGAACAAATTCTAAATCACCATCTAATTCAAAGGCATAGACACCATTTTTAGTAACACGTGCAAAAAAACGTTTGAAGCTATAGGTGATACCATTAAAAAGCCCACCTTGCACAACAACCAATGAAGCACCTGTAATTGTAGAGGTAAGTGATACAAGAAAAATATTGTTAATCAATGTTAAAAAAGTGATTGGTTGATGGAGGAACAAAATAAAGCTAAGGGAAACTATGATCATACAGCTAGCAAGTAAGAGGAAGGTCTTTTTTTTCAAAGTAATATACCTCCTTCTTGGGCAGAACGATAGTGGATAAGCTCCTCTTCTGTCAGCATAACAAAGTGACCAGGGCGTATCTCAACAAAGCTTTCACTTTCAGTATTTCGATTAGCTTGATAGGTAACTTCATTAAAAATAATGCGTTTGCGGTCTCGCTCTAGCTTAGGATCTGGTAATGGAATGGCTGATAATAATGACTTCGTATAAGGGTGTACTGGATAATCATAGAGTTCTTGACTGTTCGCTAACTCAACGATTTTTCCTTGATACATCACACCAATACGATCACTAATATATTTCACCATTGATAAGTCGTGTGCAATAAAAAGATAGGTCAATCCGCGTTCCTTTTGTAACTGCTTCAGCAGATTCACTATTTGTGCCTGAATGGAAACGTCCAATGCAGAAATAGGCTCGTCTGCAATGATGAGCTCAGGCTCTACAGCAAGGGCGCGTGCAATACCAATACGCTGACGCTGCCCACCACTAAGTTCATGAGGATAACGGTTTGCATACTCTTTTGTTAAGCCCACTATGTTTAATAACTCATATATTTTAGGCTTCCATTCACTTTTAGGCACTTCATGGATGGCCAATCCTTCTGCTATAATATCCATTATTTTCATACGCGGATTAAGAGAAGAATAGGGATCTTGAAAAATCATTTGCACCTTGCTATTGAAGGTAAGCTTGTCTTTTTTTGTTTGATTGTCATTGATATTACGACCATCAACAAGAATTTCCCCGCTCGTAATCGAATGGAGCCCAATAATGGAACGTCCAGTTGTAGATTTACCACAACCTGATTCTCCTACGAGGCCAAAAATTTCCCCTTTATAAATATCGAAAGTAATGCCATCTACAGCTTTATTAACTGAGTTTTTCCCTAAAGAGAAATGCTGCTTGACCTCTTTTAATGATAGATATGGATGTTCTTTATCTAAAATAGCTGATGCATTACGCTTCTCTTGCTGTACTTGAGCAAGGTGCTGATGAACCGGTACTATTTTAGGTGCGTGTTTATGCAATAACCAAGTTGCTGCGAAATGGGTGTCGCTGACCTGGAACATAGGTGGCTCCTCTATAAAGTCAATTTTTAGTGCATGTTTATTACGAGCTGCAAAGGCATCACCAGTAGGAGGATGAAGTAGGTTTGGTGGTGTCCCAGGAATAGCATACAATGAATTTGTACCCATATCAGGATTAGGCATGGCTGCCAGCAGTCCTTGTGTATAAGGATGTTGACAATGATAAAAAATTTCATCAACTAAGCCAATCTCAATGATTTTTCCAGCATACATCACGGCCACACGATTAGCCATTTTGGCGACAACACCTAAATCGTGGGTAATAAAGATAATGGATAAATTCATGTTTTGTTGTATATTTTTTAATAATTCTAAAATTTGTGCTTGGATCGAAACATCTAGTGCTGTGGTAGGCTCATCAGCAATAATAATACGTGGTTCACAAGCAAGGGCCATAGCAATGACGATTCGTTGGCGCATTCCTCCAGAAAATTGGTGTGGATACTGTTTATATCGTTTATCAGCTTCTTTAATACCAACGAGTTGCAATAGTTCTATAACACGGTTTGTTATTTGTTTGCCACGTAACGTCGTATGTTTTTTTATACTTTCTGCGATTTGGTGACCAATTGTCATCGTAGGGTTTAAAGCGGTCATTGGATCTTGAAAAATCATAGCTATTTCAGCTCCGCGTATTGCTCGAATTTCCTGCTCACTGGAAGATAAAATATCATGTCCGTTATAAAAAATATGGCCGCTTTTCACCATTGTTGACTCAGTTGGATTGAGACGAAGAAGGCTTTTCGAAGTAACTGATTTTCCTGAGCCAGACTCGCCAACAACAGCTAAGATTTCGCCCTCAAATAAATCAAATGAAATATTGCGTACGGCTTGTACCTCACCATTGTACGTGTTGAAGGAAACACTTAAATTTTTTACTTCTAATATTTTCTTCATTTAGAGCACCTTCCTATTTACGAGTTTTGGGATCGAATGCATCACGCAGTCCATCACCGAGTAAATTAAAGCTAATCATAATTAAGCTAATGACAATAGATGAAATAATCATGCCATGTGGATAAATTCTTAATAATTTATATGAATCGTTGACAATTGTCCCCAAAGAAGCAGTTGGAGGCTGTAGCCCTAGGCCAATGAAGCTTAATAGGGCTTCCGTGAAAATAGCACCTGGTATTGTAAATGTAGTCGCAACAATAATTGGCCCAAGCGTATTGGGAATTAAATGCTTCCATATGAGACGTTGGTTACTAGCACCAAGTGTTCGTGAAGCAAGCACATATTCATAAGATTTTAGCTTCAATATTTGTGCTCGAACAATTCGAGCCATACTAATCCAACCCACAATTACCATTGCAATCGTAATCGAAATAATTCCAGGCTTTAAAATAAGAATCAGCAGTATGTTCACAATTAATCCAGGTATACCGACCAACACTTCAATAATACGTTGCATAATATTATCTGCTCGACCACCATAAAATGCTGAAACAGCCCCATAAGCAACGCCTATAATTAGATCAATGGTTGCTGCTAAAAAAGCAATATAAAGAGAAATTCTTGTTCCTTCCCAGATACGTGTCCAAAGATCTCGCCCTAATTCATCTGTACCGAACCAAAAATATTCCCCAATACCTTTCGCTTCATATTGGTCTATGCCTCGGCTATCGACACCATTCAAGCCTAAGAAGGAAATATTCTCAAGGATAGGGATTTTTGGCGGTAAATTAGTGCGTGCGATATTTTGTTCATCATAGCCATGGCTATTCATAAAAGGGCCGAAAATGGCAAGTAATAGAACAACAATAATAGTACATAGCCCAATAATAGCTGCTTTATTTTTTCGCAAACCCCGCCAGGCATCCTGCCAAAATGATTGCTCAGGACGATAGGTGAAATCATCCGTAATATCAGTTTCCGGTGCATATTCAAATAATTCCTTTGGATGGCTTTTAGTTGTACTATCTGTCAGTTTACTAGTCATGTATTATCGCCTCCTGTCACACGAATTCGGGGGTCAATCAATCCGTATAAAATATCGATAATTAAAACGATGGTTACAAATAACACCGCATAAAAAATAGTCGTTCCCATAATGAGCTGATAATCATTCGTTATAATTGAATTAACAAATTGCTCACCTAAACCTGGAATACTGAATATCTTTTCAATGACAAGTGAACCAGTAATAGTGTTAACGGTTAAAGGACCAATAATAGTCACGATTGGGATCATGGCATTTCGAATACCATGCTTTGTAATGATAATTGGCTTTGATAATCCTTTAGCTTTTGAGGTTAAGATATATTCTTGACTAAGGACTTCAAGCATTTCCATGCGCGTAAAACGAGCAATTGTTGCAACTACTCCAACTGCTAATGCAATTGTTGGTAAAATGGAATATTCAAAGCCATTCCAAAAGGCAATGGGTAACCAGCCCAATTTAACGCCAACCCAATACTGTAAAAAACCTGCAAAGACAAATGATGGAATGGATATACCTAGTACAGCTAATATTGTGGCACTATAGTCAATAATTGTGTTGTGTCTTAGAGCAGCGATAATGCCTAATAGAAGCCCAATAATTGTGCCTACTATTATGGCTTGAAAGCCCAAAATCGCCGATGCACCAATACGTTCTTTAATAATCTTAGTTACTGGACGGTTATCAAAGACAAAAGAAACTCCTAAATCCCCCTGTACAAGATTCGTTAAATAAATTCCGAATTGCACAGGAACGGGCTTGTCTAATCCATATTTTTTGTAAAGAAGCTCTTTTTGTGTCTCTGGAAGGCGTTCATCATTAAATGGTGAACCTGGCAAAGCTTTCATTAATAAAAATGACAGTAGGATAATAATAAAAAGCGTAATAATCATATATCCAATTCGTGTAAATATGTACCGAACCATGGCACCAACCTCCTACTAAAAAGTGTGTTAAAACTATTAAATTATTTGCAAGATTGATGCCAATTGTAAGGAAATAAGAGAAGAAAAAATATGAAAATATATATTGCATATCATTTTTTTATATGATATATTTATAAATGTCTTAAAGAGGTCCCGTGGTGTAGCGGTTAACATGCCTGCCTGTCACGCAGGAGATCGCCGGTTCGATCCCGGTCGGGACCGCCATTTATACTTGATATGATCGCTCTTATGTACTGTTACAGTCATAAGGGCTTTTTTGTATATAAGGAGGATTTTCTTTCTGCTTAGCTTTTTAATCATAAAATCTTTTCAAGCATTTGTTGTATGTATAAACGTATCACTCTATGAAGACCCAATGCACAGGGTGGAAACATAGAGGTTAAAAGCTTTACATTTGGTGAAGCCTTTATGACCAACCTCCCATTGATTTTAATGAAATAACATCTATTGCCCTAAATAACCCCACTACGTTCGCTTAAAAAACGCTCAATTTCAATGAATTTAGTTGAATTACTGAAGTAAGTCTAACGAATTGCATATATTTAACATTATCTAAAAATAGTAAAAATTACCGATAAATGATGATGATTTTATAAGGTAAAATGAGTTATGTTTCTAAAATAAAAACTAAGGGTAAAAATTAGAGGTAATTGGATTGACTACGGAGGTGTTTACATGAGCAAAGATCAATTTTTAAAATATTTTTATTTACCTTTGCTTATTGGTTCCATGTTAATGATGGTAGGCTGTGGAGATCCTATTATAGAGATTGAAGAAGCAAATACGTATCACTGGCAAAAAAATATGAACGAAGTAGAATTTGAGAAATTAAAAAATGATATGTCATATATTGAGGTAGTAGAGACAGCAGGTGGTGCAGGTAAAAAGGTGAAAAATAATGAATATCGTTGGAATGATGAAACCTTGTTGACTCAGGCTTATATAGTGAAATTTAAGGATGATAAATTAATTGCTAAAGAGATCGTAGCTGTAAAAGGCCATTCTAATCGATAGTTGTAAAAGAAGACATATTTGACTGTAGGCAGAAGCCATTGAGAAGGTTCACTCTCGATGGCTTTTTCTTCTTATCACATTCATTAAATGGATGCCCATGAGGATACTGATGCGACAATGAAAAATGGAATAATAATAGCTCCTTGAATCTAATCGTTTAATTGTTCACATATTTTTGGATTTTCAAAGCAAGTATAATGAGTATTGGATGCTTTGAACATTTTCGCTAGTTTAGGTAAACTAGAGGTAATGTAGTGATGAGAGGAAAAAGAATATGTATGAAATAATCATGAATTCACTTGATGATACAGAACGTTTTGCCAGCAAACTTGCAAATAAATTAGAAGCTCAGGATACGATTACATTAGAAGGTGATCTAGGTGCGGGGAAGACGACATTTACGAAAGCCTTGGCGAAGGAGCTAGGGGTCAAACGAACAGTCAACAGTCCAACATTTACGATTATTAAGCAGTATGAGGGAAGATTACCGTTTAATCATTTAGATGTATATAGGTTAGCAGAAAGTGATGAAGACCTTGGGTGGGACGAGCTTTTTTATGGAGATGCGGTATCAGTGGTCGAATGGGCGCATTTAATAGAACAGGATTTGCCACAGGATCGCCTAGCGATAGAGATTTACCGAATCGGAGAAAATGAACGACGCTTTGTGTTAATACCTCGAGGAGAACGCTATGAGGCACTATGTGAGGAGCTAATGAAATGATTTGGTTAGGAATAGAAACAGCAAATACACCACTTTCCATTGCAGTTATAAAGGACGGCAAAATAGTGGCCGAGATGGTACAAAATATAAAATTAACGCATTCTGCAGGTGCGATGCCAGCGATTGAAGAAATTCTAGCACGCATAGATGTAAAACCGAATGATCTGGATGCGATTGCAGTATCTGAAGGACCAGGTTCTTATACGGGTGTCCGTATAGGGGTGACATTAGCAAAAACATTAGCATGGACATTACAGAAACCTTTAGTGGGCGTATCTAGTTTAAAAGCATTGGCTGCCAACGCTGCCCTTTATAACGGGTTGGTTTGTCCAATTTTTGATGCTAGAAGACGCAATGTCTATACGGCAGTTTATCAAGGTGAAACTTTAGAGGCACTTGTGGAGGATCATCATGCACATATTGATGATGTATTAGTGCGTTTAAAGGCATTAGAGCAACCTATTCTATTTGTAGGAACAGATGTTGATATATTTTGGGAGAATATTGTGCAGATGCTTGGTGATTATGCAGTACGTGCACCATTTAGTATTGATTTGCCACGTGCGACGGAAGTCATTCATATAGCGACGAAAATGGAGTTACCGAGTGTCGAAGCTACCCATCACTTCGTTCCACAATATAAACGGATTGCCGAGGCTGAGGCAAACTGGCTGAAAGAACAGAAGGAGAAGGAACATGACTAGGAATGTAACTTATCGAAAAATGGTTTCGGACGATGTGCCAGCAGTTTATGAAATTGAATTGGCTTCATTTCCAGTGCCATGGACGTTAGATTCCTTTTACTACGAAGTGCATGAAAATCAGTATGCGCATTATGTGCTGGCTTTAGATGAAAATGGTAGTATTATTGGTTTTTGTGGAATGTGGATGGTCATAGATGCAGCTCAAATAACAAATGTAGCGGTAATTGAGCAGGCTCGTGGCAGAGGGATAGGCGAAGGATTGATGCGTGAGGCGATGCATATAGCGCGTTTACATGGAATGGAGGTTATGACGCTTGAGGTACGTGTAACAAATACGGTTGCACAAAATCTCTATCGCAAGCTTCATTTCCAAGATGGTGGTATACGGAAAGGCTATTATACTGATAACGGGGAGGATGCCCTTGTCATGTGGGTGAATTTATAATGAATAATGGGTTGATATTAGCAATAGAATCGAGCTGTGATGAAACAGCTGCAGCAATTATTCGAAATGGTCATGAAATTGTTTCGAATGTTGTTGCGTCACAAATAGAAAGCCACAAACGATTTGGTGGAGTTGTTCCTGAAATCGCTTCACGTCATCATGTTGAACAAATTACAGTGGTTATTGAGGAAGCTTTAGCACAAGCGAATATAAAGCCAGCCGATTTGGATGCTGTTGCCGTTACGGAGGGTCCAGGTTTAGTCGGTGCGCTGCTAATTGGCATAAATGCGGCTAAGGCGTTTGCTTTTGCCAATAATTTACCGATTATTGGTGTACATCATATTGCAGGTCATATTTATGCGAATGCTCTAGTCCAACCAATGGAGTTTCCTTTATTGGCACTTGTTGTATCAGGTGGGCATACGGAGCTTGTTTATATGAAGGAACATGGCTCCTTTGAGGTTATTGGTGAAACAAGAGATGATGCAGCAGGTGAGGCATATGATAAAGTGGCACGAGTTTTAAATTTACCTTATCCAGGTGGCCCACGCATTGATCAGCTCGCTCATGAGGGCGAAGAGGCTGTACCTTTTCCAAGAGTATGGTTAGAGGAGGGGTCTTATGATTTTAGCTTTAGTGGCTTAAAATCAGCGGTCATCAATTATAAACACAATATGGATCAACGTGGCGAAGCCATTTCACCAGCAGGCGTTGCAAAGGGCTTCCAGGAAAGCGTTGTCGAAGTACTAACAGCGAAAACATTGCGTGCTGCTCGCGAATATCAGGTGAAGCAGGTCATCGCAGCTGGCGGTGTAGCAGCCAATAAAGGCTTACGTGCTTCATTAGAGGCAGTGTTCACTGAGGAAGGGATTCCGTTTTTTGTACCACCACTCAAATTATGTACGGATAATGCGGCAATGATTGGAGCAGTTGCCATGCCAATGTATGAAGCGGGTATCCGAGGAAACTTAACGATGAATGGTCGTCCAGGAATGGAGTTAAAATCCTGGGTGTAGTAGTAAGGGAAGGAGGTATCTTATGGAAGATATCTCTTTTTTTATTTGTCGAAAATTTGTTGATAAAAAATGAATGTAATGAAGGGATTCGTAAAATAGTGCACTTTAATTGACAAATTTTTCAGAAAATTATCCACAGGTAATGGAGCGAACTAAATACCGAACACGCGTACTTATGCACAAATTGTTGATAACTTGTGCATAACTTGTGATTATTCAATATATAGTAGCATGTTTTACACGGGATGATGTGGATAAAATAATTTTTAATTGTGGACAGTGTGGAAAACTCTGTTGATATGTTGGTATTACTAGATTTATGGTGTGAATAAAACTGTGGGCATTTTTTGTCGAAAAATAGCACTTGACCAATATATATGAAAAATGAAGGAGAGTAAAGAAAAAAGCCATGTGACAATGCACACGGCTTAAATCAAATTACATATTTATATGTTCTAATTCTTCATTTAACTCTAGCCACTCTAATTCTAAAAGCTCATGCTTCTCCTTTGCAGTAGCCAATTCGCCTTGCAGTTGGGCAATTTTTTCATGATCTGTAAAAATTGCAGGATCACAAAGAGCTTCCTCTAGCCTATCAATGATAGTCGTCGTTTCTTGCATCTTGCCTTCTAGTTCTTCGATAGCACGTCTTATTTGTCGTTCACGTTTTTTTGCCTCTTTATCAATTTTGGAGGTTGAGGTCTTATCAGGTAGAGCCTGCTGTAGTTGCGGTTGGGAAGCACTCTTCATTTGTGCTAGCTCAAACAGCTCCTGTTTTTTCTCTACATAATAATCATAGTCCCCTAAATATTCGAACGACCCAGTTCCAGACAACTCCACCACTTTGGTAGCGATACGATTAATGAAGTAGCGGTCATGAGAGACAAATAGAAGCGTTCCAGGATAATCGATCAAAGCATTTTCAAGAACCTCCTTACTATCTAAATCTAGATGGTTGGTAGGCTCGTCGAGAATTAAAAAATTGGCCTTTTGCATCATTAATTTTGAAAGTGCAAGGCGTGCTTTTTCACCACCTGATAAAGAAGAGACCACTTTATCGACATCTTCTCCACTAAATAGGAAGCGTCCCAATACAGTACGTATATCTTTTTCATTCATAAGCGGCCATTCATCCCATAGCTCTTTTAAGACACTTTTATTGCTCGAAAGCTTTGCTTGCTCTTGATCATAATAGCCAATTTGCACATTCGTACCATAACGGATATCACCTGCAAGAGGCGTTAAATCTTTTACAATCGTTTTTAATAATGTCGATTTACCAACCCCGTTTGGTCCAACAAGAGCAATTCGATCCTCGCGAAAAGTACGTAGCTTAATACCACTAGATATACGCTGATCGCCATAGCCGATTGTTAAATCATCAACGGATAAAACATCATTACCACTTTGACGTTCAATCGTAAAACCAAAACTAGCGGATTTTTCATCACCATCTGGCGATTCCATCCATTCTGTTCGTTCAAGCATTTTTCGTCGACTTTGTGCCATTTTTGTTGTAGAGGCACGTGCAATATTCTTTTGGATAAAATCTTCTAGCTTGGCCTTTTCATCTTGCTGACGCTCAAAAAGTTTGACATCACGTTCATAGTTTTTAGCTTTTACATCTAAATAAGCACTGTAGTTACCTGTATATTTTGTGACACGATGGCGTGATACTTCGTAGACAATAGAAACAACTTGGTCTAAGAAGTAGCGGTCATGGGAAACAATTAAAATAGCGCCTTCATAGCTCTTTAAATAAGATTCTAACCAAGATAATGTTTCAATATCTAAATGGTTCGTAGGCTCATCGAGAATTAGAAGATCTGGTTTACTAAGTAAGAGCTTAGCTAGTGCTAAGCGTGTGCGTTGGCCACCAGATAGGGAGCTAATGGGTTTATCGTAGTCTTCCGGATAGAATTGCATTCCATGAAGCACTGATCGCATGTCCGATTCATATTGATAGCCGCCAGCATCCTTAAAAGTATGCTGTAGTTGATCATATTCTGACATAACTTTCGCATACAAAGTAGGATTTTCATAAACAGTAGAATCTGCCATTTGCTGTTCGAGCGAGCGGAGCGTTTGTTCTTGGGCTAAAAGGGGTTCGAAAATGGTCATCATTTCATCCCAAATAGTTAACGTAGAATTTAATCCGGCATGTTGCTCTAAATAGCCAACCTGGATGCCCTTTGGAATAATGATATCCCCTGAGTCATAGGACATTTGCCCAGCGATTATTTTTAATAAAGTCGATTTACCTGCACCGTTTCGCCCTACTAAGGCAACACGATCACGGTGTTGAACTTCTAATTTCACACCACTCAAAATTTCATCTGCAAGAAAGGATTTAGTTAGTTGATTGACCTGTAAAACAATCATTCTTGACACCTCAATTCTACCTTAGTGTAATGGATGAACGATTTGCATGCAATGTCGGTGCTTTACTTATTCCAAGCAGTCATGTAAGATTGAAACGATTTCTTTTTAGTTAGCTGCGTACATAGCGCCATTAACTAAAGAGAAATACGCTAGTGGATTGCAAAAATGTTGTATATAGTTAAGGATAAATGTATTAAAATTAGTAGTTAAATACAGTAAAATTGATTGAGGTTCAACATAAGGAGGAGAAAGTTTGAAACAAGAATTAAAAATTCCACAAGCCACTACAAAAAGACTTCCTCTTTACTATCGATTTATTCAAAACTTTGCACAAGAAGGTATGGAACGTATTTCGTCGAAGGAACTGAGTGAAGCGATGAAAATAGATTCTGCAACCATTCGCCGTGACTTTTCTTATTTTGGTGCACTTGGAAAGAAAGGCTATGGCTACGATGTACAGCATCTATTACAGTTTTTTAGCCAGACGCTTGATCAGCATGAAACAACAAAAGTAGCGTTAATTGGCGTGGGGAATTTAGGCAGTGCATTATTAAAATATAATTTTCAAAAAAACCACAACACACATATTGTTGTAGCATTTGATTCGAAAGCTCCGAAGGATGGCAAAATGATTAGTAACATTCCTGTTTTTCATCCTGATTTGCTAGAAGAAAAGTATGCAGAATACGGGGCAGAGCTAGCAATTTTGACAGTATCACCACGCTCTGCACAAAAAATGGCAGATCGCTTAGCGGCTATGAATGCAAAGGGAATTTTAAATTTTACGCCCGAGCGATTGACTGTGCCAGATAGCATGCAGCTCTTAACCATTGATTTATCGGTAGAATTGCAAGCGCTTATTTATTTAATTCGTAATCAGGAAGTGTGAAAATTTTACATATTTTAAAGTGGAGTTCACCGTTTCTGTCAAATAGTAATTTTAAACAAAACGCGGTAATATCAGTGAGAGTGACGAAAAACTTTCACATATAATTAGTTAGCAAAATGGCGAAATATGCGTTAAAATGATGGATATAAAGAGGAGGTGGCTGTAATGGGTGGTATTGGTCCTATGAGCCTCATTATTATCGGAATTGTCGCGTTACTAATTTTTGGTCCTAAAAAGTTACCAGAGCTTGGTAAAGCATTTGGTTCAACACTACGTGAATTCAAAAATGCTACTAAAGGTTTAGCCGACGAAGATGATGATGACAAGAAAAAGAAAGAACTAGATAAGTAAGTTAGGATGTTTGAGGAATGAATCCAAAAGATCTAACTGTCATTGAGCATATAGAAGAATTAAGAAAACGGCTGTTCATTGTTGCCGTTTTCTTTGTTCTCGCTATGGCTGGCGCCTTTTTTGTCGCAAAGCCACTTGTTAAATATCTTCAAACTACAGGAGCAAAATATAATATCGAGCTCCATGCATTTGACGTAGTAACACCACTAGCCATTTATATTCAAGTTGTTTTTTTAATTGCATTTATTCTTTCATCGCCAGTTTTAATGTATCAATTGTGGTCGTTTATTAGTCCAGGGTTAAGGGAAGTAGAGCGAAGAGCAACCTTAAGCTATATACCATATTCTTTTTTATTGTTTATCGCAGGGTTATCATTTTCATACTTTTTACTATTCCCGTATGTCATCAAATTCATGATGAATTTATCAAATGATTTAGATATTCAGCAAACAATTGGTATACATGAGTATTTTACATTTTTATTTAAACTCACAATACCATTCGGTTTTCTATTCCAATTACCTATTGTAGTATTATTCTTTTCACGGATTGGAATATTAAGTCCAGATCTATTAATTCGTATTCGTAAATATTCATATTTTGGTTTATTTGTATGTGCTGCTCTCATTGCGCCGCCTGAATTGGCGTCTCACTTAATGGTATCAGTACCACTGTTTATCCTGTATGAAATTAGTATTATGATATCTCGGGTTGGTTATAGAAAATATCTAAAATCAGAGGAAATTCGATTAAAAGAAGAGCAGGAAGCTGAACAAAAGCGCCAGATTGAAGAGGCATTGGAACAGCAACGACGACAAATAGAAGAATTGAATAATCAGTAATAGTTAAAGCTCGGTGGCCTCATGAAGGCACCGAGCTTTTGTATTTTTGGCAACTTTATATAGCTTTTAAAAAAATTATTGCATTTTTTCTAGTTCTTGAAGAAACTTTTGCAATGGTTCTGCATAGAATTGTACAAGTGTCACAAATCCATTCAACATGACGTGTGCAATAATAGAAGTCCAAATACGTTTTGTTTTGTGATATAAAAAGGCAAAGATTAAACCACAAATTGTATAAAGTAAAATATGAGAGAAGTCGAAGTGTATAATCGCAAAGAATATAGCACTTACTATTGCCGCCACCCAGAAGTTTGTTGTTTGGACAAGTGATCCAAATATAACTCTACGGAAGACGAACTCTTCTAAAATGGGACCGAATACAACAATCGCTAATATGGCAATAGGAGCTCCTTTAGCTATAGCGACAATATCTGCGGTATTTTGGGAACCTCCTTCGATACCAAAAACGGCCATTTCAATAGCTGCTCCAATCATTTGACCAAAAAATACAAGGATGAAGCCAAGAATACCCCAAATAATTGTGAGCGGTATCGTTTCTTTTTTTCCTTGATAAACGTTCCAAAAGGTTTTATCACGAGATGTTAAGATTAAACTTAAAATGAGCGCAATTGCAAAGCTAAGCGCAATATACCAGCCTTGAGTTATAGGCGCTGCTTGCTCAGAAGTTAGGTCGGTCATCTTCATAACGAGCTTGTGAAACGGTAAGAGCAACCATCTACTTGAGATTTGCATAAGGATATAAATCAGTAAAACATATAGAGCGGTTTTTTTATGTTTTGTTACTTTTGGAGAATTAGTCACAGTCAAAATCCTTTCCATTCATAGGCTTCCTTTCTATTGTAGATGAATATGGAAAGAAAACAAAATTTTTCGAAGTTCTGACTTGCAAAAAAAAGTGTGATTGATTATCATAATAATTGTGTTAGCACTCGATGATATAGAGTGCTAATAAATTCAACAATTATTATTATTAGGAGGTTGTTTCACTTGTTAAGACCACTAGGAGATCGTATTGTAATTGAACTAATCGAGGTAGAGGAAAAATCTGCATTCGGTATTGTACTACCTGACTCTGCAAAAGAAAAACCACAAGAAGGTAAAGTTGTAGCAGTTGGGACAGGTCGTGTTTTAGAGAACGGACAACGTGTAGAGCTTGACGTTAAAGTTGACGACCACATTATTTTCTCTAAGTACGCTGGTACAGAAGTTAAATATGAAGGTAATGAATACCTAATTTTACGTGAAAGCGATATTCTCGCAATTATTGGATAATTTTTAATGCACCTTCAATGAAGGTGAATGCTTATTGTTTCTTGAACGAAAAGTGACAATAAGATGAAATTGATATAAATATATTGAAGAAGCTTAACGAATATTCCATTTCAGGAGGGTAAATTCTCATGGCAAAAGATATTAAATTCTCAGAAGACGCTCGTTCATTAATGTTACAAGGTGTAGATAAATTAGCGAATGCAGTAAAAATAACATTAGGTCCAAAAGGACGTAATGTAGTGTTAGAAAAAAAATTCGGTTCACCACTTATTACAAATGATGGTGTGACAATTGCAAAAGAAATCGAGCTGGAAAATCCATACGAAAACATGGGAGCAAAATTAGTAGCTGAGGTTGCTTCTAAGACAAACGAAATCGCTGGTGATGGTACAACTACTGCAACAGTTCTTGCACAAGCAATTATTCGTGAGGGCTTGAAAAACGTGACAGCTGGTGCAAACCCTGTAGGTATCCGTAAAGGGATTGATAAAGCTGTTGCTGCGGCATTAACTGAATTACACACGATTTCGCGTCCTGTAAGCAATAAGGATGAAATCGCACAAGTTGCTGCTATTTCGGCAGCTGATGATGAAGTTGGACAGCTTATTGCTGAAGCGATGGAACGTGTAGGTAATGATGGTGTTATTACAATTGAAGAATCTAAAGGCTTCACAACAGAGCTTGATGTAGTAGAAGGTATGCAGTTTGACCGTGGCTATGCATCACACTATATGGTAACAGATACAGATAAAATGGAAGCAGTTCTGGATAACCCATATATCTTAATTACTGATAAAAAAATTACAAACATCCAAGAAGTATTACCATTATTAGAACAAGTGGTACAACAAGGTCGTCCACTTTTAATTATTGCTGAAGACGTTGAAGGAGAAGCGCTTGCAACACTTGTCGTGAACAAGCTTCGTGGTACATTCAACGCTGTAGCAGTAAAAGCACCAGGTTTTGGTGATCGTCGTAAAGCAATGCTTGAAGATATCGCTATCTTAACTGGTGGTCAAGTGATTACAGAGGAATTAGGTTTAGACCTAAAATCAGCTGATATTTCTTCGCTAGGTCGTGCTGCAAAAGTAGTTGTGACAAAAGACAATACTACAATTGTTGAAGGTGTAGGCGGTGCAGATGCAATCGAAGCACGTATTGGCCAAATCCGAGCACAACTTGCTGAAACAACTTCAGAATTCGATAAAGAAAAACTACAAGAACGCCTTGCGAAATTAGCGGGTGGTGTAGCAGTTATCAAAGTAGGGGCTGCAACAGAAACAGAGCTTAAAGAGCGTAAACTTCGTATTGAAGATGCTTTAAACTCAACACGTGCAGCTGTTGAAGAAGGTATCGTATCAGGTGGTGGTACTGCACTTCTTAACGTGTATGCAGCAGTGGAAAAAGTGTCTGAATCTGAAGAAGGCGATGTAGCAACAGGAGTGAAAATTGTTCTTCGTGCTTTAGAAGAGCCAGTTCGTCAAATCGCTAACAACGCTGGTCTTGAAGGCTCTATCATCGTGGATCGCCTGAAACGTGAAGAAATTGGCATTGGTTTCAATGCAGCAACAGGCGAATGGGTAAACATGATGGAAGCAGGTGTAGTAGACCCAGCAAAAGTAACTCGTTCAGCATTACAAAATGCTGCGTCAGTAGCTGCTCTATTCTTAACAACAGAAGCAGTAGTTGCAGATATTCCTGAACCAGCTGGCGCAGGTATGCCAGATATGAGTGGTATGGGCGGCATGCCAGGAATGATGTAATCGAACGCTAAATGCGATTTGAGTAATAAACTTATAAAAGAAACCAGTTCTCAGTTATAAAATTGAGAGCTGGTTTTTTGTTATGGATACGAAATTCAAATTAAAAATTTTTTCCTGTTGTTTTTCTATAAGATATCACTTACAATACAAATTGATAATGATAATCGTTATCAACGATAGTGATTTTGATAGATAGAGGTGACATTTTGGATAAACAGGAAGCTAACAGAATAGGGATGGGCAATATATATTATGTCATAGTTTTACTATTAATTGCCTCCATTGTAATATCTGCCATTTTTTCTGTATCAATTGGGCAGGTCAGTATACCCTTCAAGCAATCAATGGATATCTTGTTGCATGCTGTATCTAATGGGAGGTTTGGCACACTTGATAGTGTGGATAGTGAATCCTATCTGAATATTATTTTACAGGTCAGAATGCCGCGTGTTATTTTTGCATTGCTCATCGGTATTGGACTTGCTTTATGTGGGGCTGTGATGCAAGCAGTTGTACAAAACCCTCTTGCTGATCCATACATACTTGGCATTTCTTCAGGTGCATCCTTAGGTGCAACTTTTGCCATTCTCGTTGGTTTTGGGAGTAGTGCATTACTGGCACAATTTGGTGTAGCCTTTGGTGCATTTGCTGGAGCTATGCTTACTTCTATGGCAGTGCTTATTTTATCTAGTATAGGTGGTAAAGCAACATCGGTAAAACTTGTTTTATCTGGTGTTGTCATAGGTGCATTATGTAGCTCCTTTTCAAGTCTTATTATCTTTTTTGCCAATAATGCTGAGGGCATAAAAACTGTTACTTTTTGGTCTATGGGAAGTTTAGCCTCTGCAAGCTGGGATAAAACACCGATTTTAGCAATCGTCATTGTATTAGGAGCTGCGTTATTTCTTTTTCAACATCGTGTGCTTAATACGATGCTACTTGGAGATGAATCTGCAATTACATTAGGTATCAATTTAAGTGTTTATCGTAAATTGTATATGATTCTCACATCACTAATAACAGGAACGATGGTTGCTTATGCAGGTATGATTGGTTTTGTCGGCTTAATTATTCCGCATATTACGAGAGGGATTTTTGGAGCAGATCATAAACGATTAATGTTAGGAACGTTACTCTTAGGAGGACTTTTCATGATATGGGCAGATATTTTATCTCGAACATTAATCGAGAATGTAGAACTACCGATTGGCATCATTACTTCTGTCATTGGATCACCATTATTCATCTATATGATTGTAAAAAAAGGTTACAACTTCGGAGGGTAGAACAATGGAATTAGTAGCGAAGGAAATAGAAGTAAAGATTGGAAAGAAGGAAATTGTAAAAAACATATCGATTCATGTAAACAAGCAGCAATTTGTGGGCTTAATCGGACCAAATGGATGCGGAAAGTCAACTTTATTGAAAAGTATTTATAAAAGCTTAGTACCACAAAAAGGGATGGTCTTTTTAGATGATTTAGACGTTTTGAAAAGCCCAGAAAAAAAGATTTCACAGCATTTAGGTGTAGTGGGGCAATTCAATGAAATGCACTTTGATTTAACGGTACAGCAAATGGTGATGTTAGGCAGAACACCTCATAAGAAAATGTTAGAGTCCGATAACCAAAAAGATTTTGACATTGTCGAAGAGGCTTTAACACGGACAAATTTACAAGCTTACAAGGGTCGTAGTTTCCTATCATTATCTGGTGGGGAAAAACAACGGGTTATTTTAGCGAGAACAATCGCCCAGCAACCTAAATTTATGATTTTAGATGAACCAACGAACCATTTAGATATACGCTATCAAATTGAAATACTATCTTGTGTGAGAAGCTTAAATATTGGTGTGTTAGCAGCACTGCATGATTTAGAAATGGCTGCACATTACTGTGATTATCTTTACGCAGTAAAAGATGGTGAGATTTATGCGCATGGTACCCCGGAGCAAGTTTTAACACCCGAGATTATAGAAGCTTTATATCATATCAAGTGTCAAACGTTTACTAATCCAGTGACGAATGGATTAGGCTTTGCATATGGACTATAGGAGGAGCAACAATATGAAGAAAAAATTATTATTAGGAATTGGTTTAGCCGCTGTATTAACGTTAACAGCTTGCGGTAATACTACCAAAAATACTTCAGAAGAAGCACAAACAAAAGAGCATTATCCATTAACTATCGAAAACTTTACAAAGGCTGAAGGTGGTTCGACATGGGAGAAGAAAGATCAAGTATTCGATAAAGCACCTGAAAAAATTATGGCAAATACACGCCCAGCAGCGGAACTACTATTGCATTTAGGACTAGGGGATAAAATCGTTGGTGTTGGTGCAAACTTTGGTGCTGTAGATAAATCTGTAGAAGAGGCATATTCAAAGTTAAATATATTAAGTGATGAATATGTAGGGAAAGAGGTAACATTAGGAACTAATCCAGATTTAGTATTTGGTCGTGGTGGCTTATTTGATAATGCTGAATGGGGGGTAGGCACAGTAGACTCACTAAACGACATGGGCATTAAAACATTTGTATTAGAATCATCCATTACAGGTGGTACATATGATTCTATTTATAAAGATATCGAAAATATCGGTGAAATTTTCAATGTTCAAGACAAGGCCACTAGCTTCATTAAAGAATTAAAAGATCGACAACAAGACATTACTTCAAAATTAGAAAGTATTAAAGAAGAAAAGTCATTTGCTTATTTACATACAAATGATCCTAAAGAACTTTTTGTATACCCCGCGCACGATGAAACATTTTTTAACGACGCATTCAAAATGGTGAAGTTAGATAATATTTTCAAAGATGAAACAGGAGATGTTAGTGTAGAAACATTAATTGCATCAGATCCAGATGTGTTAATTCTTCCAAACTGGGATGGGTCTGATCTGACAAAAGTTCGTGAAGAAATCTATGCTAACCCTAAGCTTTCAAGCATGAAGGCTATTAAAAACAAACAAATTTATATTGTGGATTACAATTATATGTTTGGTTATGGCTATAATACAATAGATGGTATGGAAGCCTTAGCGAAAGAAATGTATCCAGATTTATTTAAATAATATATTGGAGCTGCCCAGACGGTTTATAAAACAGACACAATGGGCAGCTTTTCTATTCATAAAAAAGGGAGGAGAAATGATAGTTTTCTCCTCCTTGTTTTATGACTGTAGAAGCTGATGTTTATTTAATGTTGTTATTTTTACATGGGTAGAGCCATTGTTCCAGCAAATGGTTACAGGATGACGTTGATCGAGATAATGTAATTGCGTTGAAAGATCCGCTCTTGTTTTTTTTATATCGATAGTATCAAGCATGTGAGGTGATAGGTGAGGGAATAAGCCTGTTTTAAAAAGAGCCTCCTTTAAAGTCCAAAGCTCATAAAAAACATGTAGAGGTTGATGAAGAGCCATGTGGAACTCTTGTTTAGATAATGCAAAGTGCATAATATCTTTATTCACTGGCTTTATTTCTTCAACATCAATTCCTACTCGCCCGTTTGTTGTTAGGGCCAGGACAATCCAATCACCAGAGTGAGAGAGATTAAAATCGCCTTTCCAGTGCTGATGACTCGCTACATTTGGACGACCATATATGTCTTGAGTTATTTGGAATGTGGTCTTATCCATGAATGGGAGGAGCACCCACCTAATAAGCGTGTTACCTAGCAAGGCTCTTTGACGGTCCTGCCACTGCTTGTACTGCTGGATATTTCTTTGAACATGAGAAGGGAGTACATTATGAAATACATTCCATTCTGCTGAAGTTAACGGTTCCCCTAATGGTAGTGCAAAAAGCTGTATATCATTTGTGCTCATCGTATATTGACTTGCGTAGGCTCAGGAAAGTAGCCAGTTTCTATCCCGTATTCAATCATTTGGTGAATAAATGCTGTATTTGGTGCAGCACATTCAATTCTTGCATTGGCTAGAAATTCAATCGTTTTTTTACAGTTAAAGATAAATGGTGAGTCACTAGCTCCATCACCTTCTAGCTGTGCAATAGCTAATGCTAAATATTCCTGTACCTCTATAGAATGATCATCATGTAATAGCCAATTTGTATACTCTTGCTTTGACATAACTTGTAAATCATAGCCAAATTCCTTCAGCATGTCGATTAATTCTAAATAAGTAAGCGATACAGGGTTACATAAATGGAAGACATGACCATTTGATGCTGGCTGATTAGCTAGACATACTAATGCTTGGCTAGCATAATTAATTGGTGTAAAGTCTACATGCCATTGTACAGAAGGTGTTTTACCTAAATAAAGCATAGCTTTAATCATACGGTAAAAGGCGTTATCATCGATATTACGTTGGAATTTTCCTGTTTCAGAATGACAACTCAAATTACCTACTCGATAGATTGAAATAGGAATCATATCATGTACTGCATTTCTTACGAGATTTTCTGCTTCCAGCTTACTTTGTGTATAGACATTATGAAGCTTCGTATCGTAGTTGAAATCACCATTAGCCTCTTCTGCCCCCCATTGAATGGCAGCGAGCTCCTCTGGAATACCGATTGTTGATACATAATGAAAATGAATACCAGGTTTACGCTCTGCCAATTCAAGTAAATAACGTGTCCCATTTACATTGACATTATTAAAATGCTCAGTCGCTCCGAAGTGACGTACATCAGCTCCACAGTGGATGATGGCATCGATTTCATCTATTAGTGTCTGTTCATCTTCACTAGTTAGATGAAGTTTTTTCTTTCCTAAATCGCCTTTAATGATAGTTACTCGATTCTGCATATGTCTACCAATGTTATGTCCAAAGTAAAATTGCATACTTTCCATTAGCTTATCCTCTAAAGTGCTCTTTTCACTTGGTCGAATAAGACAATAGATGTGCGCTTTTGTTGAGACTAGTAGCTCATATAGCACGTGGCTTCCTAAATAACCTGTCGCACCTGTTAATAAAACCGTAGTCATCGGTAATGGCTTCACTATTGGTGAGATTGGTAGCGGACCAGGCTCCATTAAATCCTTATAAACAAGGTTAGTAGGTTGCGTTTGCACGTCTAAATCTTCAGGCTGATGGTTGCAAATATATTGATCTAATTCAGCAATCGTTTGATATTGGAAAAAATCCTGAATCTTTAGGAATGGTATATGCTTCTTCACTTGTACAAGAATTTCAAGTACTTTTAATGAATGTCCGCCAATGTGAAAGAAGTTATCATGAATACCTATTGGGCTGACGTTAAGTACATACTCCCATGCATTTGCTAGTAAATGCTGCGTATCATTTTCAGGGGCAACGTATAAATTACTCCGTGATAAATGTGTATCCATTGAGGCCAACTGCGTGCGATCAATTTTGCCAGTAGGGGATAATGGCATTTCTAGTAATTCGATGAATCGTTCAGGCACCATATAATCTGGTAAAAGATTGTGTAAATAGTCTCTTAAATTGCGTTCCTCTAGCTGAATACCACTTGCCACCGTATAATAAGCAAATAAATGGTTCTGACCATCAGACATTTTCTTAGCTATCACTACAGATTCCTGAATGGTAGGGTAATTGCTTAATACTGTCTCAATTTCTCCAAGCTCAATACGGAAGCCTCTTACTTTAATTTGCGAATCCTTCCGTCCAACAAATTCAATGACACCATTAGGTAAAAGGCGCACTAAATCACCTGTGCGATACATTTTTTGATCTGGTTTAAACAGATGCGGGACAAAGACCTCGGCTGTTTTTTCAGGCTGATGTAAATATCCTGCTGCCAAGCCAACCCCAGCAATACATAGTTCGCCTGTTACATGAACTGGGCAAAGCTGTTCATCCTCATTCACCACATACATCTCATAATTGGCAATCGGTTTGCCGATAGGAATACTAGATTGCATGTCTGTAAGCTGACTTTTTATCTTAAAGTAGGAAGTTAACACTGTACATTCAGTTGGTCCATAAACATTTATAATTTCTGTAGAATATCCGAACTTTTCTTGCCATTTTTGAACAATGGCAGGCAATAGAGCTTCGCCGCCGACGGATAAATATTGTAGTGTCATCAACTTGTCCCGATACTCTACAGGTAAATGTGTGGCTAATTGTGTAAAGAAAGCGTTTGGTACAGTTGCTGTTGTTACTCGCTCTCGTGCAATCATATCAGCAAATGCTTCTATTGAAAGACGCTCAATACTTGTGAGCATATGGAGTCTTGCACCAGAAAAGAAAGCGGTAAAAGTCTCTGTCACAGAGGGATCAAAACTGTAAGAAATAAACTGAGAAAATACACCTTCTTCAGTCGAATGGTAAATTCTTTGATTATCTGTAATTAGGTTAATAACGGCTGTATGTTTAAGCAAAACACCTTTAGGTTTACCAGTAGAACCAGATGTATAAATAATATAGGCTAAATCGGATGGATGTAGGTTACATGGCAAATCCTCTTTTGAAAGGCCACTCTCCATTTGATTGATTGTTAGCACTGTGTGTGATTGGAACTTATTATGTATTAGGTCATTCAGTAAGTCACTATATTCGTTTTTCGTAATGATAAATGGTGCACCTGTATCATGTAACAAATACTGGCAACGTTCTTTTGGATAACTAGGATCGATAGGAACATAAACACCACCCGCTTTTAGCACACCTAACAAACTAATAATAGTTTCCTTACTACGGTCCATGATAATTGCCACATAGTCACCTTTTTGAAGACCATTGGCTAATAGCATATGTGCAACTTGGTTGGACTGTTCATTTAACTGACGATAGGTCATCTTGCCATCTTCATAGGATAGAGCGATACGGTCTGCAAATTGCTGTGCTACTTGATAAAATACTTCTGGTATTGTGATAGTTTTATCGTAGTCAGCCATAGTGCGATTTAATGTTTGATAAGCTAATGTATCCTCTTCATTTAATAGCTGTGTATGATTGGATAGTAGCTTCTCTTGTTTAGAAAAATGCTTATTAAACTGTGATGTAGGACAATCAAATTCTCGTTTATTATTCAATCATTACAACCCCTATTCTAGAAAAGGGCAGTCACTTATGCAGGAAATTTTAAGTCCGTTAGCTCTGACAGAAAGTATTCTGTAGAAGCTAAGGGACCAAAAACACCGTATAAGGGCAGCCCTTTCTCTTTTTATTTCACTACAAAGGTATTGACAACATTCAATAATTCTTCAGATAACTCGGATAGTACTTGTGCTTCTTCAGATACTTGCTGTACTGTATTTAGCTGAGAGGCAGAAGTTGCAGCTACTGCTCTTGTACTATCTTTAGAGTTGATGGAGAAGTCCTCCATATCTTTAACAGCAGAAGTGACTTGTTCCATGCCAGCCGCCATTTCTTCAATAGTTGCGGATAGCTCTTGTATTTGCCCTGTTACATGATGAATAGATGTTAAAATTTGACTAAATGATTGTTCTGAATCGTTGATCATGACAATACCATGATCAACTTCCTCTACCGCCCGAACCATGATATTAACAGATTCATTCGTATCGTGCTGAATATGAGATATAAGCGTGGAAATTTCCCGGGCTGAGGCCTCAGACTGTTCAGCTAGCTTACGCACTTCATCAGCTACAACGGCAAATCCACTGCCAGCTTCTCCTGCACGAGCAGCTTCAATGGCTGCATTTAAGGCTAGGAGGTTTGTTTGAGAGGCAATGCCAGTAATAATGCCGACAATTTCTTCAATTTTATTAGAATGATCGCCCAGCAATTTAACAGATGCCGCTGATTGATTGACTGCCTGACTAATCGCATTCATTTGAGCGACAGACTTATTAGTTGAATCATTCCCTCTTTCAGCTTCTTCAGATGCTAAAATAGAAGATTCTGAAATCTGATTGGATGTCATCGCAATACGTTGAATTCCAATACTCATTTCTTCTATTGTAATTGTACTTTCTTTAGCTCTTTGAACTTGAAGATCAGCTGAACTCGCAATTTCTTGCATGGAAGAAGCTACGGTATTGTAGGAATCAGAAGTTTCCTGCATATTCGTAGACAAAATATTAGCTGTGTTTGATACACGTGCTGATACATTTGTTGTACTTTTAATAACAGTTTTTAAGTTTTCAATCATCGAATTAAAGTTTTGAGTAAGCGTTCCTACTTCATCCGTTGAAGTAACTGGTAAAGGCTCAAGCTCTAAATTACCATTTGCTACTTTTTTAGATTGTAAGGATAGCTGCTGAATAGGTGTTAATTTTTTTCTTAAAAGAGTATACACAGCAATAGATGAACCAATTAAGAAAATAACCGTTACTACCAATGTCCAAAGTGCCTCTGACATAGCCTTGCCAGTTACCATCGACACGTCATAATCAATAGCATACGCAGCTAGCATATTTCCATCATCATCTAAAATTGGTGTAAGGCCAGTTTTATAGCTACCAAATTCATCGCTATAGATATCTGTAGCTGTAGCCTCTTTTGTCTCAAAAACCTCTTTAATTCTCGCTAGGAAATCAGGCGATAAACCCATAGCAATCATGTCCTGATTATACTCAGCCCCTAGTTTAAGTATACTAGAAGAAAGGACAGGTGCATTAATATTTTCCCCATTAACAGTTATTAAAAAGAGATTGGTAATGCTATCTGAATAATCATTAATAGCATCCATTTCCTTCGTCAGTCGAAGTGCATCAGGGTTACTGTCTGAAGGATTATCTAATATCGATTTCAATGTGTTAACATCAATTGTTTTGGCTAAGATCATGCCTTTGTCATCAAGTGATTGATTCATATCTGTTAAATTACTATTTCTTACTATATAATAAGAAAGACCTAAAGTAACTAATCCAAACAGTAATAAAATACTTACCATTATAGCAGTTATTTTCTTACTAATAGACATATGCTGCTTCTTACGTTTTTTCATGCTTTTCCTCCTAATTATATTATACCGATTATTTCATGTTAAGGATGAGAAATGGGTATTTAATCGATGAAATAAAAGCTCATTCAATGTAATGTCGTGGTGTCATTCATAGAATTCTAGATGCATTCTCAATAAATATATACCAGTGAAAAATAATCTAATTATCCCCTAACAATAAACTACTATACTGCCAAAAAAAATGATTCACAACCCAGAAAACTTACTATTTGAAGTGTAGATTTTAGTAGATGAATGAGAATTTTTAGTGTTTTAGTCTATGTATTTTTCAGCTTAGACGATATTTTTACGAAAATTTAGAGGCTATTTAATATAAAAAACAAGTATGCTCAAAACTGAGTCAAATTTAATTTAATTAAAATTTGGCTAAAATCTTATTTTTTAATCTCTCGTTAAGTCTTTTTGCCTATTAGGGAATGTCATTTCTTCTAGAAAATACTATTGCTTATCGTAGTTTTGTTACGGGAATAAAATATAAAAATGTAAAAAAAGGCTTTCTCTTTATTCGTAAATGAATAAAGAGAAAGCCTATTATTTTTTACGGCTGTCTGGGATTACCGATGATACCTGGCATTATATTGGGGAGTCCTGGCAATAATGGGGGTGGGAAGCCTGGGAATTGTCCCCCTGGAAATGGCGGATATGGCCTTGGTGGTTGTGGTGGATAAGGTTGTGGTGGATAAGGTCTTGGTGGATAAGGTCTCGGTGGATAAGGCTGCGGCGGATATGGCCTTGGTGGGTACGGTTGCGGCGGATAAGGTGTCGGATAGGGTGGTGGATAAGGTGGTGGATAGGAATTACCAGGAGGTGCTCCTGTACCAGCCGCGGTTATTTGGCTAACATCAACAGTCACTATTTGACCGTTATCTAATTGAATTTCAGCAGTTCTTCCTCCTGTTCCAAATGTTCGAATTAATGTACCTGAATAAGTCCCAGTAGGAAGTGTCACCCATATTTTCATTCCTGGACGGAATTGACTGTTAAAATCTTCAGGGGCCAATCTAGGATAAACCAATGAAACACACCTTTCTTCATTTTCTTTAACATATGCCCACTTACTGTGAGTGTCATAGGCTATAGGCTAGTTGATAATTAAGTGGAATATTGTTATAAAATATATCAATTTTCATTATAATAGGGGAAAAGAGCTAAAGGGTGTTTAGCAGATGGCAATCATTAAAGTGAAAAAAATAAACATAAAAAATTTACGGAATGTACGACATGGTGAGATTATTCTGGCTGTTAACTTTGAGACCTTCTTAAAAGCAAATGTTGTTGGACTATACGGACAAAATGGCTCAGGGAAGACAACCATTGTTGATGCGTTTGGTTTATTGAAGACCCTTATCTCAGGTTGGCTTGCTGAAGTGAAGCTGCCCTCGCAAGAGAAGCGGCTAATTTTAGCAGGCGAGGATACAGCCAGTCTTGATTTTGAATTTTTAGTTGAGAATCAATTTGGTACATTTTTTGTCCATTATTATGTAGAGCTGCAGGAGGATCAACATCGGCTCTATACAACACTGGAACGTCTCACGTACCGAGAAAATGACAAAGGAAAACGCTCAAAGGTGTTAATGGCTATGACAGAGAATGGTATTCAAATTCGTAACTCTCATTTGCCTGATATGAGTGAACAAGCACGTATTCAATTGCTTGTTATTCAACAATTAGCAAGAAAGGAATATCGATCCTTTCTCTTTCATAAAGATTTGAAGCCATTATTACAGGAACGGCTTACCGAGCAAGAAATACAGCTGCTCCAAAATATGGCCGTTGATTTTAATCGAGATTTACATGTAGTGAATAATCAAAATATTGCTCCTCTATTTGAAGAACGTATCATGCCATTTAGTATTCATTTAGAGAAAACAAGAGGGCAAATTCCGTATGATTTAAAGGGTCCTGCATTATTGCCAGAGGATGAATTCTATGCCTTATGTGAAGTGATTGAACAGAGTAACCGAGTGCTAGCTGCTATTATTCCAGGTCTAACTATTAAAATCAATATCATTACAAAGCAAACAATGGATGATGGTGGACAAGGCATCCGTTTTGAATTTTTATCGCAGCGTGGAGAGCAGGAATTACCCTTACGAACAGAGTCTGAAGGGATATTGAAGATTATTTCAGTTCTTAGTGTATTGATTGCCGTATATAACAATCCAAATGCTTGTGTCGTGATTGATGAATTAGATTCAGGTGTTTTTGAATATTTGCTAGGTGAGTTGTTAACAGTGATAGATGAGGATGGAAAAGGACAGCTTTTTTTCACATCCCATAATCTACGAGTGTTAGAGGTGCTAGCTATTAAAAATTTATGGTTTACGACAACGAATGAAAATCACCGTTATATGCAGTTAAAGGGCATTAAAGAAGTAAATAATGCCAGAGATGTCTACTTGCGTGCTATTCAGCTTGGCGGCCAGGATGAAGAGGTTTATAAGGAGACTAAAACATTTAAAATTAAGCGTGCTTTTCGTAAGGCAGGTGTGCACCATGACTAAAAAAGTACTTTTAATCATTGTTGAGGGGCAGACGGAGCAAATTATTTTAGAGGATTACTTGGATGCTTACTTCGAGAATGCAACTATACGATTTGATGTCCAGCGTGAGGATGTATTAACAAAATGGGATGCCCATAAACGCATCCCGAATATTAAAAACAGTGTTATACGGGTAATCCAGAGTTATTTAGAAAAATATAAATTTTTGGCGAAGGATTTAACTGCTGTTGTTCATATAACAGATGCAGATGGTTGTTTTATTGCACCAGAATGCGTCCAAGTCGATGAGAAAATTGAGCAAAAATTGTTTTATACTGAGGAAGCCATTTTAGTGAAGTCTAATAAGCGTAAGGAGCAAATTGAACAGCGCAATGAAATGAAGGCGAGAAATGTCAGAATTTTAATTGCCAATGACCATTTTAGTATTAATCGCTTAAAAGTGCCTTATCAATTATTTTATTTCTCTACAAACTTAGAACATGTACTATGGGATGAACGCAATGAAATCCCAACAGAGAAAATCCACAAGGCGGATGAGTTTATAGAAAACTTGTCTGGTACAATCGAAGATTATTTAAAGGCTTATTTGCCAGTCGATACTGAATTACCATATAGGGAAAAAATGAAAAAAAGCTGGTCATATTTAATGGAAGGAAGCCATTCATTACAGCGAGGAACGAATGTACCCCTTTTATTTGAAATGATAAAAACAGACGTACAATAAAACAGGTGACATATGTTTCGTCACCTGTTTTTGTTTTATATCTCTTAATGCGTTTGTTCATAACTTCGAATATGAGCTAAAATGGCTGGGTCCTTAATTTTAGTATCTTCACTTAGCAATAAAAGCTTTGCCATAATTTCAGCTGTCCGTGGATCATCATCCACCATAGGTAAAAATATACGTCCACGATGCTGAGATGGGACTGCGACAATCGGTATCATCGAACCACCGACTTGATGAACGATACCGCTGCCTAAATGCAAGGAATAGCTTGCTAATTTACCTTCAATAAGGACATGTTGTTTTTTAGTTTCTACGTTGGATAGTTTTAATAATTTAGCTAATTCTTCAACGATAATACTCCGCATGTCAACAGTAGAATGACTGGCCTCAGGGTCGACACCACCAACATGGGCAACGCTGACAACGAGGTCCATATCCCGCATAACCTCGGAGAAGATTGCGGCTGGAATATCATCTAAGACGATATCTTTTCCTGTTAAACGGTTGTAGAAATAAACACCTTCGATTGTAGGTGCTTCGATTTCTGCTGGAGTAAACCAGTCTGCCTGCGCATACAAGGAAGCCACTATATTTTCTTTGTAATACACCTTACGAGGTCCAGTTTCATAACTAATTTGCCAGCCTCGTGTTTTTAACAAGGCTACTGTTTGAGATGGATTGACTTGATGTCCCGCATAACGCAATGATTGTTTTCGTCCTTTTTCGTCTGCATTTATAAGGTATAGTTCACGGAACACTTGTTTAAATGGCTGTTGTATTTTGTGCTCGAACATATAGGCTTGCCATTGTCTCCATTGACCACTTTCAAGAAGATGATAAGGATGAGCAATCATTAAGGTTGTTGTTGGAGCCAAATTCACAACGTTACCTGATAGTACTTGTAAGCCCTCTGGTGTTATCATCCCAACATGCTCGCCGCTAATAAAGACAAGCTTTTGTAAAAGAGGAGCTAGAATTGGGTGAGCTAACAGGTTGATTAGCTCTTCCGCTGAAAATATGGTTTCTAATGCCATTGCCTGCTCAAGTGCTGGACGTGCACGTTTATATTGCTCTTGCAAATCTTTGCGAGCTTCTTGAAGAGTGACAACGTCAGCATGCTTTTTTAAAGCAGTAGGTATGTTTTTTAGTCGTTTACCATCTTTTTCAACAATTATCGTAATAGTTGCATCTTCTTCGATTTGTAAATGCGCTGTTATTTGTTCGATAGGCTGTGCTTTAAATAATTGCTGAATATCGTTAAAGGCTGATAATTCCATTCGCCATATGAAGCGAGTGGCTTCCCCATCTCCAGCATTACGGGCTAAATTTTCTAGTGCAATACTAGCTGCTCGTGCCTCACTTGCCCTACGTTGAGCGCCAAATTGTTTACTCTCCTTTAAAAACTGTTGAATAAATTGGTAACGATCTAGAGCATCTTTGTCATCTGCTGATTTTAAAGGAATAAGTCCAAGTGCACGTAGTTTATCTTTATTGCGCTTTTCTTGAATTTCTTTCATTAATGGTTTCGGACTAAGTTTGCCAATGGCTGTATCTGCATATAACTGAGCTCGACGATGGTTGGCTCCTTCAGAAGCATATTTTGCTGCATCATATACAACTTTAAATTTCTTCGAACCCAATGTTTGGTAAGCACTTTGGAACCATGCTAAATCAAAGGCGCCATCACCAAAATCTTCTGCCGTTATGCTGGAGAAGAGAGCTATCTGATCTTTGGCAAAATCTGATAAAGAATCTGTAGTATGAGCGATAAAATACCAAGCTGATTCCTTTAGTCCTTCCCAGTCAATCACTTCACTGACAAGGTCAATCCAATGCTGGTTATACATCATAGCTTCAATTAAACGCTCTTTAGAAATCTCTGTTTTTTGCCATGCTTCTTTTAATTGCTGTGCCGTTTCTTCTTTTTTAGGATAGCAGCTAGTTAAAAGGCGGGAGAATACATCTTTCTTCGTTTCAGCCTGCCATATATAGCCTCGCGAAAGCTTTTCACCATCAAGTGCCTGTAAAATTTGCAGGAAATAATCAATCCCTTCAAAGTAAGAAATGCTACTAGCCAGCTTGGTAACAGCTGTTGGAGTATCACCACGCTTCAGTTCTATAGCTAAGATGCGATCTATAGCTTCATTACGAATAGCAAGGAAATCCGTTAAGTCATCAAACGATTGATAGCGATCTAGTAGTTTACTTGGTTCAGTAAATATTTCTGAGGCAAGAGTATTCGTAAAAATGGCTTCATATAAATGGTCTTGCTTTAATAGACCAGCTTTAAAGGCATCTAAATATTGGAATAATGATAAATCGTATAGAATTGGGCTATAATTTTCTTTTTGCATACGTTTTGTTAGCTCTTCATTGATGGCAAGCATTTTAGCATAGTCTTCATAAGTTGCATAATTCGATAGTCGATCGACAAATGCCTCAATAATATCTAAGTCGATAATTGTAGAGGTAGATTGATAGTAGTAATAACCTTTATCTCTTACATTCACTTGCCATTGATCAGCAGGGATTTGATGTAATAGCTGAAGCACAATACCAGCTGCCTGATTGAAGCTATTAAATACCGGTGTATGTCTTTCTAGTAATGAAACTGCTTCTGTATGCAGTGTTGTCTCTCCTGAAATATTTTTGATATCTTGTGACAAAACAGAAAAAATTTGTTGAAGTGTATAGTGATATTTCAAGGAATTAAATTGAGCAACATATTTTTTTATTTCTTCATACTGAAAGAATGGTTGTATAAGAACATGGGCTGCTTCAGAAAGGTCATGCGCAGCAGGGTATTCAGATAGATGACTATAAAAATTAAAATACGCTAAGTCTTCACTGCTAAAGGATGATGATTGAATCCATTGAACAATAGCCTCTGGGATAGGATAAACATCCAAACTAGCATGTCGCTGACTGTCTGTTTTAGTGGCCAATATACTGTATTTTTGTCCTAAAGTAGTGGTCATTTTAGTGTCATTCCATTGAAAAGTTTCATATTCAAAATCAGCATATTCATCAAGAATATGAATAAGTTGCTCTAACTTGAAGAGAAGCTTATCTAAATCATATTGGAAAAATTTTTCAATGGGTGTAGGTGTTTGTACATATAAAGGTATAAGCTGTTGCCAAGGTTCTTCACTGTTCATTTTGATGGAGCTATTGGTAATGCTATCGTATGAAATAGGGGCATGTGGTGTATACAAGCCAAAGCCATTGCTTTCGTTATATTCTGGTACATCCCTTGCTACTAATTGTTCTAAAAATACTTGTTCATTTTTTGTTATCTTTGGTAATAGTGAGCATAATGCCGTAATTTGCTCGTTAGCTAAATTGTAGTCCTTAGAGGCCTCTAATAATAATTCAAGACCGCCAAGCCTCTTTAGCTGTTTATTATCTTTTATTAATCGTTCAGCGCTTTGCAATACATGATCTTGTGGTTGTACTTTCAAGAGTGAAATAGCTTCTTTTCGCAGAGCCCCAGATTTATTAGCTAAAAGATCCTCAATTTTTGCTATTTCTTCTTGGGTTGGTGTCAGGGCATGTATTTTTTTTAATGCAAGGGAACGATTGATAGAGCTTCGATCTCGTAAAGAATTGAATAGAAATTCACGCTGTCCTTGTGTGATTGGATCAAGACAATAAATATTCAATAGACCAATCCTACTTGATGGTGGATAAGCATCTGAACGTGCGATGATTCGTTGGAATAACTCTTCATCCTGAAGATAATGCGCAAGAATGATTTGTGTTGAAATTAAGTCTTCGAATGACAAGTGTACAAAGACAAAAGATAAAGGCTTGCCTGTAATGGATAATCCGTCTTTTGTCATTTCATTTTTTGCCCATTCAAGCTGTTCAAATAAAGGATATTCTATGCCTTGTAGCTGTGAATTTTCTTTCATAAAGCCTTGAAGTGTTTTTTCCCATTCGTTATCTCTCGCATATTCACTATTTATATAGTGGTTGGCATGAATGAAATTATTCCATGCAAATGCAAATAACTCGATATCCTTCGTTGTTAAAATTAATTCCTTCACAAAAGGCGCTGTAAAGGAGATTTTTGATAGATTCTTTAAAAAGGCTAATGTTGTAAGCTGAATATGCTTGTCTCGCTTTAAGAGATCAGCTAATAGCAATTCTAGCTTCGTATAGTCTTTTGTAGAAGTCGCCCATAATGCGACGTAAATATCAATGGTACGTTCACTTTTTAGCAGCTGTTCGGTGAAATGATCATCTTCCATCGCTTGGATGGCTAAAGACAAAACTTCTTCCGTAATTTTTTGATTTTCAAAGCTACTATAGCCAAGTCCCATCCATGTATCGACCGCTCGAATAACAGAGGAGAACCTTGTTAGTTGATGTTCCTGGATAAGTTTCATCATTTTTAGTTGTGCATCTAGATTCCCATGGTCAATATTTTCTACAATTGCTTGTCGAAGCCCTTCTTGACGTGCAGCCGCTACTAATAATTTACCAAGTGCTTCATGCATCCGACTATTGCTTGATTTAAAAATGCCACGAATGAGGGGATGACCGAAAAAGCTACTGCGGTGCTCATCAAATAAAATACTTTCTATCTTTTCTTCAATGATAGGATTTTCTAAGGATAACTCTTCAGCAAGCAATTGCTCAAATACATGAAAGCTCATTACTTTTTCATTTTCGTTTTTCAATACATAGGAGCTATAGTTAGGGTATGTACCATGCTCATATTGGCTGTGGTGAGCTAGTAAATCTTGTAAACCAATTTCCTCAAATGTCAGCATCTCCTCTATTAATTGTAGACATTGAAAAAGATGATCTTGTACGGACGAGGCTGACCGAAATGAGCGACGTAAACTATCAGTTTGGAATATCGTAGCATCAAAACGTAAAGCTAATTTCTTGATATGGGATGCCCGTTCCTGTGAAGAAAAAAGTGTAAGCACTTCTAATAATGGTCCGCTAAATAGTTCCTCTAGTGATTGAACGTGCTGTTCTGTAATAAGCTGTTCAATATCATAATTCCGATTGTCCATATATTTTAGTAATGCAGCCGCTAATGGCTGTATAGTTGACGGTGCTGTGTCAACTATACTTTGAAAATGTGTTTTTTGTTCATGTGAAAGTGTCATGAAACATTCCTCCTTACCAAATTCGTCCTGCAAGCATTGTTAATTTAATAAATGTAAAAACATCGTCCTCCTGTACAGCTAGTGGTGAGTTAAGCGAATCTATGGTCTCCTCATTATGAAGGACTAAAAAAAGTTCATCTTGAAAAGCTTGGAGCATTGTAGAGACGGCTTGGTCTACTGGTTGGAATGAACCGTTTTTTTTCTCTCCAAAATGGACTTTGCCGTACTGAGCAGCATGATCTAATTGCTGATCGGTTAAATATAGATGGAGAGGCGTATCTACCATTTTTTCGTTATATTGTTGTACCTGTTGTGTGACAATCTTTATAAGTAAATCCTGTAAATTTATGACAGGCTCTTCGATAAAAAATGGAATCTTTTGAAGCTTACGTGATTTCTTACCGATTACTTTTTGTTGGTAAAATAAACGCAATCTAACACCTCCTTACAATAATTTCATTATACAAGAGGGGTAGCTGTGAAAAGAATAAGGCATACGAAGCTAGTTGCATAAATATTTTTGGGAAATGTGTAACAAAAAATAGTGTATTACGGATGATTTGTAAGGTAAAAAGAGAGGGAAGTTCTGCTAAAGGATACTTCAAAAATAGAACGTTTGTACGATTGTTTTCGTTGGGGTATGTATCATTTTGCGCTCTAACACAAATAGTAGAGAAAAGACAGAGGATGTTACGCAAGTATTTTTCAGGAATAAATACGTATGGAAATATATACTAAAAAACGAAGGTGCTTTTCTTACTTGAACAATTATTTGCCCAAGCTGTAAAGCTATTAAAAAATCCATTACTGCTTCTAGTGAATGGATTTTTTATGAGATTTCTAGTAAGACATCATTTCATTCCTTATTTCATAAACTTTATAGGTATGATTTATCAAGCTAGAAGGAGGCAAAGTCATTCAAATACATGTTGTACGGGCTGGCGAGTCTTTATGGGGTATTGCGGAGGCATATGGGACTACAGTTCAAAGTATTGTAGACGCCAATAAAATTCCAGAGCCAAATCGTTTAGTCGTGGGGCAAGCACTCGTTATTCCAATTGTCGGCAGTTTTTATTATGTACAGCCAGGAGATAGTCTATGGTCAATCGGGCAACGATTGGGTATTAACTATGTAACACTTGCACAAGTAAATGGTATTAATCCGAACCAACCATTAGCTGTTGGGATGAGATTATATATTCCGCAACCACCAAAAACCAGAGCAGAAACGTTAGCATACTTAGAACCAAGGGGTACTTCTGTTAGTGAGGTGCTTTTGGATCAAGCCAGAGAAGCGGGTCCCTATTTAACATACTTGGCTTTATTTAGCTACGAAGCCAGACGAGATGGCACCTTACGGATACCGCCTAGTCAAGGTGTACCTCAGATTACGGATGATACTGGGGCTTCTTTGGCAATGGTTGTTACGAATCTGGAAAACTTCAGTTTTAGTGGAGAGCTAGCGAGAGATATTTTTCAAAGTACGGCTGTTCAGGATTTACTCTTTGATAATATTCTTGCAGAGGCTAATAAGCTAGGTGACGTTAAGGATATCCATTTTGATTTTGAAAATTTACCAGGCGATCAACGAGAAGCCTATAACAATTTTTTAAGAAGAGCTGTGGAGAAGTTTCATACTCAGGGTTACACAGTATCTACTGCGTTGGCTCCAAAAACAAGTGCAAGTGATCGAGGTCCATGGACTGCGGGACATGATTATAGGGCACATGGTGAGATAGTGGACTTTGTTTTACTAATGACCTATGAATGGGGTTATTCAGCAGGACCACCAATGGCTGTTTCCCCACTTCCTGAAGTGGAGGAAGTGGTCAAGTATGCGGTGAGTGAAATACCTGCAGGCAAAATTATGCTGGGACAAAATTTATATGGTTATGATTGGACGTTACCATTTGTTCAGGGGGGGCCTATTGCAGAAGCATTGAGTCCTCAACGAGCTATTGAGACTGCCAAACGTTACAATGCGGCAATTCAATATGATTGGAGAGCACAAGCTCCGTTTTTTGAATACTATGATGAACAAGGTAGGGCACATATTGTTTGGTTTGAAGATGCAAGATCCATTCAAGCTAAATTTAATCTTGTTAAACAATATAATCTTCGGGGGATCGGCTATTGGAAATTAGGACTACCATTCCCTCAAAATTGGCTATTAATTGGTGCTAACTTTGATGTGGTAAAGAAATGATATGCGATAGAAGAATAGGGTTTACCCAATGTATTTTCTGCGTAGTTGGTAATTATCTGTAAAATTGTTTCTAAATATAGGAATCTGTATTATAATTATGGTAAATTGTATTTTAGGAGGGATATTTTGGGTAAATTCAAAAAGTTAGGAATCATTTTAACATCAACAGCTTTTTCTGTTGGTATGCTAGCACCAATATCGCAGGCATCAGCAAATGTAAAGGAATCATCGGAGCGTATTGAAATTCAAGTAGCTTCAACTGAAACAAAAATTACAAAAAATATGCTGATAAAAAAGCTCCGTTCACTATTCCCGGAAGAGTTCAAATTTGTAGCGGATCAAGATTTTAATTCTGGACCTGGACATTTCTATAGAGATGATACAACGGTTCGATATGAACTAAATTTCTATAAAACCATTAAAGGTAAAGATGTACATGGTAGTTTTGTATTTAAGGGTGATGATTTAGAATTAGAACACTTTTATTATCAGCCTGCAAATATGGCAGAGGCAATCTATCCAGCAAAGTATTCAGAGAATGAAGCACAAAAAATTGCGCAAAAATTCCTGGGTAAATTTGTGAATTCGGATAATTTTAAACTTCGAGATGATAATAACGAATATGGTTTTAATATTACTAGACCGTTATCAGAACCAATTACTTACTCCTTTACCTATTCACCAATTTATAATGGGGTTCTTATTGGAGATCAAAGTATAACTATTAATGTTCTGGCAAATGGTGATGTTACCGGGATGTCTAGTAATGCAGAGTCTATTAGTAAAGCTTCTTTTGATAATTTAGATCAAAAAAAGAAAGAAGAAGATGTGTTGGCGCAAGTTCGTGAAAACCTAGCTATGGAACTTCGTTATTATATTGATTATGATTACAGATCTGACCAAAGTAACGTGAAGCTTGTTTATGCGCCTGTTACAGGGTTCAATGGTGTACATGCTCTTAATGGGCAATGGCAGACAGCAAATGGCTTCACTGAACAGTTGCCGAAGACAAAGAGTGTTGAAAAAATTTCAGCACAACCGCTACCTCCAAGAAAGAACGGTATAACGGCAACTGAAGCTGAAGAATTCGCAAAAAATTTCTTAAAAGTTGATGAGAGTAAAGCAAAGCTTACGATCGATTTAGTAGATGAAAGAGAAAATGACAATGGTGAGACGATCTACTCTGTAAACTATACGTATATGTATGGCAATGGTGGATCGGGTAGCTCTTTAGAAATTAATAAGGCGACAGGTGAGCTAGTTCAGTATCATGACCTATCAAGAGACTTTTTAACAGATAACAAAGTAAACGCTATTTCTAAGGACGCTGCATTGAAGAAGGCAATCGATTACTTAAAGGAATGGGCACCTTCGTATTTACATGAATATTCAATGCCAATAGAGGATGCTGTATTTGATCAATATAGTAAGGACTATTACTTCACCTTCCCACGCATCATGAATGGAATTGCAGTTGTAGGAGATGGTTTACATGTAGGGATTGGGGCTGATGGAACCTTACGCTCATTAAGTGTTAATAAGCAGAAGATAGATAACTGGCAGCCGATTAAAAATGTCATATCAGCTGACAAAGCAAAAGAAGCTTATAGCAAAGCACTTACATTGCAATTACAATATGTAAAACAAGATACAGAGAGTAAACTACATTACGATTTAGTCTATGCGCCTACTTACAATGGCAGTTTATATAACCAGATAGATGCTGTGTCTGGTGAATGGCTAAATAATGTAGATGGCTCCACAGAGAAACCAGTTATTTCTCATCCAACAGCTGCCAAAGAGTTGAACTATTTATTCAATCAAAATGTGTTAGATGTAAAAGATATAGCAAACTTTAATGCGGACGCTGCTGTAACAAAAGGAGAAGCATTGAAAATTTTATTGCATTCCTTAACATATGGTTACTATGGTAGTGGAGATGGAGAAAAGCAATCCTTCAACAATATTGATAAAAAACATCCTCTCTATGGGGTAGTAGAGCAAGCTGTTAAAATGGGCATCATTCAGCCAGCTAATCAATTTGCATTAGATGCTACTCTGAGTCGTCAAGAGTTCGCAGAGTGGTCAATCAAACTATTACAATTAGACAATGTTGCTAAGTATAAGGATATTTATAAATTAAACTTTGCTGATGCAGCTTCAATTGATCCAGCGTATACAGGCTATATTGCATTAGCAAATGGTATGGGTCTGATTGACGCACAGCAAAATAACTTTAATGCTACGAAGAGTGTGTCATATGCTGATTTAGCTGTCTCAACAGTCCGTTTAGCAAAGGCTATTCAAGAAAATAAAGTTGATCGCAACTTCTATTATTAAGTTATATGTCATAAAAAGGGCATTTCCTCATTAGAGGAGATGCCCTTTTGGGGTTAGTTTATAGCAGAATGGGGAAATAATATGAAAAGAAAGGAGTGTACAACTAGATGAAATTAAAATTATTATTAGCGATTTCTTTCGTAATGGTTATATTGTATGGCTGTAACAAAGAAGAGGTGAAGGATGTACCTACTAATGCGCCGGCAGATCAGAATGCTTCACAACAGACTGGTGATACGCCTACAGACCAAGTGACATTCAATTTTTTAGAGTTTTCATTAGATGTTGATTATTCTGCTACGGAGTCATACGAGGTAGAGTATGAAAATAAAAAAACAGGTATCTCAGCGAAGTTACAGGATGATCGACAAAATGTAAAGTTACAGGGTGATGAAGCCTATACAAAACTAGAGCCGTTATTTAAGCAGTTAAATTTTGATTCTACCACTCCAAATGATGAAGTGATTGATCAAGTAATTAAAGTTTTTAATATTGAAGATAACTATCAGTCCATTGAAGTCGAAGTAGAGTTTATGGACGGAAATGAGAAGGAATTCAAACGACTACCTTAAAAATGAGACAAGCCAGCTAAAGCGTTAGCTGGCTTTTACATGTATGAACGCTAACGTTCCCAATGTCGATGCTTTGCAAGGAGTTGAATAAAAGAAGGTAAGTTATTAGCAACCCCATTTTTATTGGCGAGATGCTGTGAAAACGATACATTTTTAGCAAGGCCAATTGTTTTAAAGTGCTGGTAGGCTTCTTCAATAAATTGCTCTGCTTTAGCTTGTTGATTCAAATCATGGAAGGAACCAGAAACGTAAATCCCATCATAAAGTACGGAAGAAGCAGTGGCAAATGTTTCATGAATCTCAAAGCCATTTAGTAACCCCTGTTTTGTACTAACTAATTCAACTACTATATTTTTGCTCAGCAGTGTAGCTATTAGCTCATTTAAGTTTTCTTCCGTATTTTCTGCTACAATCACCGCTACTTTAAAAGTTTTGACACTTTCTACTGCATTCAAGATTTGGCTAACAGCAGGGGAAGTTTGCATTATGTGCGGGACCTCTACTTGTACAGGCGGTACGATACCAATATTATCTGCAATAGCTGTAGCAAGGGAATGGCTGACATGAGCAAACATATCAACAACTTGTTTTCGAATGGCTTTGCTTTTTACTTTTCCCAGTTCGAAGCTAAAAGCATTGATGATATGTTCCTTTTCAATCTCTGTCATACTCAGCCAAAATAACCTAGCTTGTGTAAAGTGGTCTTTAAAACTTTCACTGCGGGCGCGTACCTTATGTCCCTCTACTTTTTCCTCATAATGTGTATAGCCACCTTCTTCCTCAGAGACAGGGGACGGTGTATTATCAGCTAAGGAATTTTTGTGGTAGCTAACTTGCCCAACATTAATCGTTTGTCGACCATAGCCATCTCGTTGATTATTATGGAAGGGACAGATGGGTTTATTAATAGGGATCTCGTGAAAGTTTGGGCCACCTAATCTTATTAACTGTGTATCTGTATAGGAGAATAAGCGGCCTTGTAATAAAGGATCATTAGAGAAGTCAATGCCAGGTACAACATGTCCTACATGAAATGCAGCTTGTTCTGTTTCAGCAAAAAAGTTGTCCACATTTTTATTAAGCGTCATTTTGCCAAGGATACGGACAGGAACTTCTTCTTCAGGCCATATTTTCGTTGCATCTAAAATGTCAAAATTAAATTTGAATTCATCTTCGAGCGGAATAAGCTGCACGCTGAGTTCCCACTCTGGATAATCCCCTCGTTCAATGGATTCCCATAAGTCTCTGCGGTGGAAATCAGGATCTTTACCAGCTATGATTTGTGCCTCATCCCATACTAACGATTTAACACCTAGAACAGGCTTCCAATGAAACTTAACAAAATGGGACTTCCCTTCAGAATTGATGAAACGATAAGTATTCACACCGAAACCTTCCATCATTCGATAGCTTCGTGGAATTGATCTATCTGACATATGCCACATAACCATATGGGCAGATTCCTGATTGTTTGCAATAAAATCCCAAAATGTATCATGGGCACTTTGAGCTTGAGGAATTTCGTTATTTGGTTCGGGCTTTACTGCGTGTACGAAATCGGGGAATTTAATAGCGTCTTGTATAAAAAATATAGGAATGTTATTTCCGACCAAATCATAATTACCTTCCTGTGTATAAAATTTTGTAGCGAAGCCACGTGCATCGCGGACGGTATCAGCGGAGCCTCTTGAGCCTGCAACGGTCGAAAAACGAACAAAGACAGGTGTTTTCGTTCCTTTACCATTTAAAAATTGTGCTTTTGTAATGTCACTTGCACATTCATAGGTTTCAAAAATGCCGTGTGCAGCCGATCCACGTGCATGAACGACTCTTTCTGGAATACGTTCATGATCAAAATGCGTCATTTTTTCACGAAAATGAAAATCCTCTAGTAAAGTAGGACCTCGATTGCCAGCCTTTAAAGAATGTTCATCCTCAGCTATTTTTAGCCCTTGATTGGTTGTGAGTGGTTGATTTTTATCACTTACTCGGAATGCTTCTAATTGATGTTGTTTTTGATTGATATCTTTTTTCATTTATAGAATCCTCCTTTATAAGTTACAACTACCTTCTACCCGCAGAGGATGTTCACAAACATTTTCAGCTCACAATTAAAATACGAAACAAAATGATTGCTGATTAAAAATGGATATGTTATTATTATCTCGAATTAAAGATAATTAAATTCGAAATAAGTGAGGGAGTCGTATGAAGGAAGACAATCGTAACTTAAAAGCATTTACGGTCTTGTTCCGAGCATATCAAACGATTCAGGAAGCAACAAAAAGGGATTTACTTCAATTTGACTTAAATCAAACCGAATTTTCAGTCCTTGAATTTCTGTATCATCGTGGCGAGCAGCCCATTCAAGTAATCGGCAAAAGAATATTAATTGCTAGCAGTAGTATTACGTATGTAATTGATAAGCTTGAACAAAAAGGCTATGTATATCGCAAATCTTGCCCTAGAGATCGACGTGTCACTTATGTATTGCTTACACATGAGGGACAAATTTTAATGGAAGAGATTTTCCCTAAGCATGAACAAAAAATAAATGAAATATTTGAAGTATTGGAGCCTCAGGAGCTGGATACAATGATTTTGTCCCTTAAAAAGGTTGGCAAAAATGCTAATGAACATTAAAAAAATTTAAATAAATATCTCGATTTCGAGATAATAGGAGGAGAATTTTATGAACCATTTAAAAGGTGTACACCACGTAACCGCTATTACAAGCAGTGCTGAAGAAAACTATAAATTCTTTACCTATGTATTAGGAATGCGTTTAGTGAAGAAAACAGTAAATCAGGATGACATTCAAACATATCATTTATTCTTTGCAGATGATAAAGGTAGTGCTGGTACAGATATGACGTTTTTTGATTTCCCTAACATTCAAAAAGGTGTACATGGTACGAACGAAATTTCAAAGACTTCCTTCCGTGTGCCAACAGATGCTTCCTTAGAATATTGGGAAAAGCGCTTTGATCGATTGCATGTAAAGCATACTGGTATTAAAGAGCAGTTTGGTAAAAAAACATTATCATTCGTGGATTTTGATGATCAGCAGTATCAGCTTATTTCTGATGAGCATGATACAGGAATTGCATCAGGTACGCCTTGGCAGGTCGGTCCTATTCCACTTAAATATGCTATTACAGGTTTAGGACCAGTATTTATTCGCGTAGCTAATTTCAATTACTTTAAAGATGTTTTAGAAAAAGTAATGCTGTTTACCGAGATTGGGGAGGAGGGTGACTTCCATCTATTTGAAGTAGGTGAGGGTGGAAATGGAGCCCAAGTGATTGTAGAACACAACACTGTGTTACCAGTAGCGCGCCAAGGTTTTGGTACTGTTCACCATGCAGCCTTCCGTGTAGAGGATCGTGCAGTATTAGATGAATGGACTGCGCGTTTTGAAAGCTTTGGTTTCCACACATCTGGCTATGTAAATCGTCATTTCTTTGAATCATTATATGCACGTGTAGCGCCACAAATTTTATTTGAGTTAGCAACAGATGGCCCAGGATTTATGGGAGATGAGCCGTACGAAACTTTAGGAGAAAAACTTTCATTACCACCATTCCTAGAACCAAAACGTACCCAAATTGAAGGCCTTGTTCGCCCTATAGATACTGTAAGAAGTTCCATTACGTTCGATAAAGAATATGAGTAATATTATTTTATTCAGTAGACAATTTTTTCTCTACTGAATGGTTACATATTGGATTGGGGGTTTAATGAATGGAATTTTCCAAATTAATTGATAAGCGTCGATCGGCGAACAATTTTTTAAAGGACGTAAAAATGACTGAGGAAGATATACGTCCAATTTTAGAGGATGTTAAACTTGCTCCGTCAGCTTTTAACTTACAGCATGCCAATTACATCGTTGTGTTAGATGAGACTATGAAGGAAAAAGTAAGAGAAGCTGCATATGGTCAATATAAAGTACATTCAGCTTCTGGGGTCATTCTTGTATTAGGTGATAAAAAAGCTTATAAAAACACGGCTGAACTAAGTCAGGGTATGGTGGACTTAGGGATTATCACAACATATGAGTTAGAAGAAATAGTTGCTGAGAATACTCACTTTTATGAAGATCGCGGCGATGCATTTATGAAAGAAGAAGCGATTCGAAATGCATCTTTGTCAGCAATGTTATTTATGCTAGCAGCGAAAAATCGCGGATGGGACACTTGTCCTATGATAGGCTTCGATAATCAAAAAATGCGTGAGCTTTTCAATGTGCCCGAAGAGCAAGAAATAGCTCTCATGATTACTATTGGGAAAGAAAAAGAAAGCAGTCGTCGTTTACGCGGTTATCGTAAGCCAGTCGAAGAATTTGCCACTTATTATTAAAGTGGTATAAAATTACAAAAGTTATATAAATACTATGAATAATATACATTTAGGAGGAAACATCGTGAAAGTAGTAGCCATCGTAGGGAGTATCCGTAAAGAATCTTATAATATGCAATTAGCTCAATTTATTGAAAAACGTTATGCCGAGAAATTGGATCTAGAAGTGTTAAGTCTGAAGGATTTACCGATGTACAACCAAGATATCGAAAATGAAGCACCACAAGCAGTACTTGATTTTAAAGCGAAAGTAAAGGCTGCAGATGCAGTGTTATGGATAACACCAGAATATAATGGAACTGTTCCAGGTGTGATGGTTAATGCAATTGACTGGTTATCTCGTGTAGATAAAGTAATGATTGGCAAGCCATCTATTATAATGGGTGCATCTATGGGGAATTTAGGTACTGTTAAAGCACAATTACATCTGCGTGATATATTATTCTCACCTGGTATTAATTCACCATTACTAAGTGGTAATGATGTTTATATCGGTGCTGTGCATACTAAATTTGATGAAGAAGGTAATTTGACGGATGAGGGTACAGTGAAATTCTTAGATGTAGTCATCGATAATTTCTTAAACTGGTCAAAAAAATACATTTAATTTAAAACCTAACCCATAAGTTTATAGTATACTTATGGGTCTTTTTCTGTTTGGATCGAGCTTTTTTCTGCATGAAATCTTCATATTTTGCCGATATACTAGTAAGAAACTCTAAAATGGTGGTTACAGATGAGAAAATTATCACTAAAGCTAGGCATCATCTTTTTCATTACATTATTTTGTATTGAAACATTTATGATGTTTTTTTTACACGCCTCATTGACTAATTCTAGAGTCGAAGAAGAATTAGCAAGTTTGCAAGCGAGAGGAAACTCACATCGCACAATATTAGAACAGAACTTTAATAACGAAACATTAGCACATGTCGTCCTGATGGAATCGGAAGAATCTACAGATGTAGTGGTGACAGATGCTGAGGGGATCATTTTAGCCTCCTCGCAACTACATCCTGAAATCAAAGAGCTGATAAAGAAAATAGATGAGACTATTCCATACGAGGGAAAGATTCTACAAGATAACTGGCGAGAGGTAAAAGCTATTGCTACTATTAGTCCAATGAAAAGAGAGCAGACAACGATTGGCTATGTCTTTATGTTTCAAAATACAGACTCAATCCATGCTTTAATGAAACGTTTAAATAAACATTTTCTTATTGTGGGCATTGTCTCTGGTTTAGTAACCATTGCTGTCATCATTGTGTTATCTAGAAAACTTGCGGAACCATTAATTCAGATGAAAGAGGCCACTTTGAAAATGAGTAAAGGGGATTTTACTGTCGCTCTTTCTACAAATGGCAAAGATGAACTTGGAGATTTATCGAATGCCATTCAGCTACTATCCAATGAGTTAAATCATTTAAGGCAGGAACGCGAAGAGTTTTTATCTAGTATTGCCCATGAGCTTCGTACACCGATAACCTTTATTAAAGGCTATACCGATATTCTTTATAAACGTGATTTATCAGCGCAGGATCGACAAAAATATTTAGCCATTATACGGGAAGAGACAAATAGACTTTCTCGTTTAATAAAGGATTTATTTGATCTAGCTAAAATGGATGAAAACTCCTTTATAATTGAAAAACAAAATCTAGATTTACAGGCTTTTTTTACTGGCATTAAGGGGAAATTAAGCCCTGCTTTTCAAGAAAAAGATATCCACTTTGAGGTATGCTGTGAAAACGGCTTAACGTTATGGGCAGATGAGGCAAGATTAGAGCAAATAATAATCAATCTATTAAATAACGCATTGACCTATTGCGGACAGGGAGATACTACCACGGTAAATGTTAAGAAGGTCAATGGTGTCTTAACGATTATTATTCGTGATACAGGAAGAGGGATTCCCAACAAAGATTTACCGTTTATTTTTGAGCGCTTTTACCGTGTAGAAAAATCTAGAAGTCGTGCTTTAGGTGGCTCTGGATTAGGTCTTGCAATTGTCAAGGAACTCGTACAGGCCCATGGGGGAGAAGTGACGGTTAAAAGTGAACTAAATAAAGGGACTGTTTTTGAATTATCGTTTAAAGGAGTAGGAGCGGATGAAAACCATTTTATGCATAGACGATGAACCAAGAATGTTAGATTTATTGACTCTTTATTTAGAGCCGGTGTTTCATTGTAGAGCCATGTCGTCCATTCATGATGCGCTCATATATCTAGAGGAAGAGCATGTTGATTTAGTTCTTTTGGATATTATGATGCCAGAGATGGATGGATTTCAAGTGTGCCAAGAAATCAGGAAGTTTTGGCATGTACCTATCATCATGCTTACGGCAAAAGGAGAGCACTCGGATATTGTAAAAGGATTAAACATTGGGGCAGATGATTATATATTAAAACCTTTCGATGAGGAAGAGCTATTAGCACGTATACATGCTGTATTAAGGAGAACCAAAGTAGAAAACAAAGTCGTTGTCTTTGAGGGGTTACGCTTAGATAAAGAATCCTTTGAATTATATTTTCAACAAGAAGCCATCCCATTAACACCAAAAGAATTTTCCATGATGTCCTTATTTCTAGATTATCAAAATAAAGTATTTTCAAGGGAACATCTTATTAATACAGTTTGGGGATATCATGTATCCATTGAGGATCGCACTATCGATTCCCATGTCCGAAATTTACGTGAAAAATTAAGAAAAAGCGGTTTTCCTGCTGATGATTATTTGCAAACTGTTTGGGGAATCGGCTATAAATGGCATAAGTTTGCGGATCGAAAGCCTTGAGAACATAAAAACTAGAAAACAACCTCTGCCAAATCTATTGGGAGAGGTTGTTCGGATTATTGCGCTGTTAACTCATCTTCTGTTACCCATTTATGATTTTTCACTGTTTCACCATTCGTCGTAGAAATATAATCAACCATATAAACAGTGGTTGGTACAGCTTCTTCAATTCGGACAGTCGCGTTTTTCATTCCTGCCATATGAGTAGCAGTCGTTTTTACCTCTGTGTCAGAGGATAAAGGCGCTTCTCCTACATCAATTAATTCCTCATGGATAATCCATTTATGATTCTCTACACGTTCGCCACCAGATGTTGGATTATAAGAAATAATATAGGCTGTAGTTTTATAGGCACCAACAATTGTCGCTTCAGCACCTTTCATCCCTTCCATATGCCCATCTTTAATCAAAGCGGTACTTCCTACCGGAAATGTTGGATCTTCAGCCTTTTTTAATGTAGCTGGTACTTCTGCTGAGCTAGAATGGTTCATCGTGGAGTGATCCATTTCTGTTTGTTGCTCCGACTCTGGAGTATTATTTGAAGTTGATGAAGGCTCCGTTTTATCTTCAGAACAAGCTGATAAAGTTAGTAAAACAACTGCTAATAATAGTCCACCTGACCACCTTCGTTTGAATGTCATATGAGATTCTCCTTTCTATTTGCCCTTACTGTAACAAACAAATATGCAGAAAGGATGAACATTAACGATTACAAAAAACTTCTTTAGTCCATTAACTTAAGAAGTGGGTGTAAGCGTTATTGAATGGGTAAGATTTTCAATGTTTTTTGCAGTCGGTACGCTAAAAAACCAGCGAAAATAGCTAAAATAATATCTTTTGGAAGTGGGGGGATCATCCAGAGCCAAGCTAATCTATAGGAAAAACCCTCTGGCGCACTGGCCCATAGTTTGTATGCAATAAACAGCCAGTTGGTACCTATTAAATAATTGAGAGCAGTTGCCAAAAATGCCGCTAGAATATAGCTTTTTCTCGTACCACTTCGTTCTACCATTAATCCAGCCATATACGCTGCTAAAATAAAGGTAATAATGAATCCAAATGTGGGGCTTAATAGTTGACTAAAGCCTCCACCAAAGCGAGCAAAGACAGGGGCTCCTGCTAATCCAATGCACATATAAACTGTGCAGGCAAGCGCTCCCTTTCTACTACCCAAAATAAGTCCTGCTAAAATGGCAAAAAGGGTTTGGAGAGTAATCGGTACTCCTCCCACTGTCATAAAGGGTACAAAGGAAGTTATATTGGCGCCGATCATCATAAGGGTAGAAAATAATCCAATATATGCCATATCTACAGTTCTTAATTTTTGATGACTTTGATTTGTTGCTGTTGTCATGATTTCACCTCTTATTTCAGAGTACTTACCGATAGTGTAAAAAACTAAGTTTTTTGTGTCAACTTAATTTTTGTTCATTGTTAACTCAAGTATGCTGGAAATTCCTTGTAGACTAAGTATCTATAAAAATGTATGATAGAATCGTCATAATTTTATAACTTCACATACTATTGGTGTGACATTTGAAACAATGTCGCTTAAAAGGGAAATCGGTGGAAGTCCGATGCTGTCCCGCAACTGTAACGAGGAGTCCTATCATGTTTATTTGCCACTATTAAAATGGGAAGGCTAATTATAGGATGATGAATCGAAGCCAGGAGACCTGCCAATAAGTAATACCTGTAATGCCCACGAGGATGCAAGCAATTACGGACAATAGCTGGATTTTCTGACTTTGTTTATTCGAGGGTATTTTTGTGCATATTTTGCACGAAATGCCCTTTTTTTATTGAGTGCTAACTGAAGTAAGAGGATCTGGCCAAAATCATGCGAAAGTATATTTAATTGCTTCATTCATCATCTTAGTAGGAGTTTAATGAATGAATAAAAAATTTATGTTATTTTCTTTAGTGCTTCTTTTAGTATTAATCGTATCCATGACATTTGCTGTGATGGTAGGATCTGTTTCTGTGACGCCATTATATGTATGGAAAGTAATTCTTTCAAAATTACCCTTTATACAACAAACAATAGAGCAGGATTGGAGTCGCTCACAGGAAATTATTATATGGCAAATAAGAGTACCCCGTGTCATCCTTGCGGCTATTGTTGGAGCGGGTTTAGCCATTGCAGGGGCAGCAATTCAGGCACTTGTAAGAAATTCCATTGCAGACCCGTACATATTAGGAATTTCTTCAGGAGCAGCAGTTGGAGCAACTTCAGTAATTATTTTAGGTGCTTTTTCATTTTTAGGTATTTACGCACTTTCTGTATCAGCTTTTATAGGGTCTTTGCTTGCGATTGGGTTAGTGTTTTTCTTATCGCGCGTAGGTGGCAGGGTCTCGATTTTTCGCTTACTATTGGCAGGAATGGCAGTTTCCTTTATATTAACAGCCATTTCTAATTTTATATTAATGATGTCAAAGCAAGAGGGTGCATTAAAGGCCGTTATGTTTTGGATGTTAGGAAGCTTAGCTGGAGCTAAATGGAGTAATATTATTATTCCAGCTTCCATCTTTTTCATAGTGTTTGCCCTTTTATGGCTATTTTATCGAAATTTAAATTTGCTATTACTTGGGGAAGAGGCTGCTGTAACATTAGGAGTCAATCTTCAACAATTTCGCATACAGCTCATATTACTTGTCTCTCTTTTAACGGGGGTACTTGTAGCAGTCAGTGGTTCTATCGGATTTGTGGGATTAATTATTCCGCATATAGTACGGTTAATTGTCGGTTCTAACTATAAATATGTAATACCGGTCAGTGCTTTATTAGGAGGGATATTCTTAGTCTGGGCAGATGCTTTAGCTCGCATTATAATTGCCCCACAGGAGATGCCAATCGGTATTATTACAGCTTTCTGTGGGGGACCATTTTTCATTTGGTTGCTCCGTCGTAACAATTATTCTTTCGGTGAAGGAGATTAAGTTCTATGACATTAGAAGCAAAACAAGTATCATTCTCCATTTACGATCAGCAAATACTTCACGAGGTAAGTGTAAAAATAAAGAAAAAGCAATTTGTCGGGTTAATCGGCCCTAATGGTAGTGGGAAGTCGACCTTGCTTAAAAATATGTATCGTCTCCTAAAGCCGGAAAGTGGGACAGTCTTGTTAAATGAACAAGATATTTTAAAGCAATCTAGTAAAGCCATTGCTAAAAATTTAGCCGTTGTGAGTCAAGAAACACCTGTATTATTTGACTTTACTGTTCACGATTTAGTCAGTATGGGAAGGACTCCACATAAAAAGCTTTTAGAGCTTGATCAGGAACAGGATTTTCAAATTGTTAAAAATGCTCTCAAGCAAACGGGTATATTGCATCTCGCGAAACGAAGCTTTAGCTCACTTTCCGGTGGGGAAAAGAAGCGTGTCATGGTGGCAAGAGCACTTGCTCAGCAAGCACACGTACTTATATTAGATGAACCAACAAATCATTTAGATATTCAACATCAACTTCAGTTGATGGACTTAATTCAAACCTTACATCTAACAGTAGTAGCCGCTTTGCATGACTTGAATATCGCCGCAATGTACTGTGATCAAATTTATGTTTTACAGCGTGGACGCATTGTTTGTCATGGTACACCAGAAGAAGTGCTTACACCATCATTACTGCAAGAAGTATTTGGAGTATTTGCAGATATTCAAACACATACACTGACGGGTAAACCGTATCTTACATATGTCCCTGAACAATTTGCAAGAAGGACCAACCCTATTTAGTAATCACAATTGTCTTGCCTCAATCATTTAACATCATCTAAATAAAAAGGGCGCCACTTCATTAAGAGGGCGCCCTTTGTAATCAAATATCAAGATACTGCTTTTAAACCTGCAACTCCAATGATAATTGCAACGATACTGATGATTCGTGCAAGGTTTTTAGATTCCCCAAAGAACATAATATTGACAAGCACGGCACCTACAGTTCCAATACCAACCCAAACAACATAGGCGATACTTAATTGTAAATAATTGAAGGAAGCATATAAAAGTGCAAAAGATAAACCAAAGCCTCCGATGTATAATAATAAATTTCGGACGGTTTTATGTTGACTATAAAAGCGTAAACCAATGACACCGACTATTTCCGCCACTGCTGCTAATATAACGAATACCCAGCCCATTATGCATCCACTCCTTTTGTCGTACTAGGATCTTTCGATGGATTATCCGCCAATTTTAGGCCAATAACGCCCAACACTAAAATAACCATAAATATCCCCTTAATCGCATTAAAGTCACCATTGAAAATAAAAATATCCATTAAGGTCGTTCCGATTGCACCTGCTCCAGCGAAAATTGCATAGACAGTACCAGTAGGAAGTTTTTCACAAGCCTTTGATAAGAAGTGAAAATCAATAGCGATAATAGATACAATAATGATCCAATGCCACCATGAATTTGCTACATTAAAACCGAATATCCAGAACAATTCAAATAAACTTGTTAGTCCTACATACATCCATTCTTTTTGCATAAATAAATTCCTTTCATAGTAAAATATTATGACTGACATTCAGTCATTTTTGAGGTAAAAGAGAACGCCACTTATGCGTGACGTAGGCCAAGTGCATGATATAAAAAGTCTAGAAGCTCAAGTTTAAGCTGTTGCATGGTTTCATCCTTACTATCGTCAAACAAATAAATTTGTTCGGCAGCAGATTCAATTAGCCCAATGATAAGCTTGGCTGAACGTGATGGGTTAATGGAATCTCGTATGACTCCTTGCTGTTGAGCCGTTAATAAGAAATTACTCATCCAATGATAGTAGGGTGAATAGATGTTTTCCCATTCTTTCAAATGCTCAGTTTGTGCAATACCCGCATAAATAAGTGCAACGATATCTCCATATTCTTTCGTAATTAAGAAAATCATTTCAACCACTTCTTCAAGCTGCTGTTCAAAGGGTTTATGATCTGAAACTCCTTCTTCGACAGTCGCTATAATGCGCTCTACCATATTTTTTGCAATAGCAGGCATAACTGAAAGGCGCGATGGGAAATAAAGATAAAATGTTCCTTGTGCAATACCAGCGGCCTTTACGATATCTGAAACCTTTGTTTTTTCAATACCTTTTTCTCGAAATACTTCAATGGCTGCTTGAATAATTTTTTCTTCCTTTGACATGATATCCCTCACTTTTGCCATCTTTATTAGTATGTTACAGGAGAGAAAAATGAATGTCAACGAAAAATGACTGATAGTCAGTCATTTTTTAGGTAAGTATAGTTGTTTTAAATTCGGGGAACTTTATATTTGAAAGGATTGATGACAATGGAAGACATTAAATTTGCACAATTAGATCCACAGCAACTTGCGAAAATTAATGAACTGGAGAAAAAAATGGGTGTTACATTAGTTGCCTATGATTCATCATCTACACCCCCACACAGCTCTGGGGCTTATGAGGAAAATAATAGCACAACCAATCATCATCCATCATAATAAAATGTGAAATGCCTTGCAGTCATGTAAGGTATTTTCGTTTAAGTAGCGCTTAAGGAGTGAATGAACATGAAAGAATTCTATGCTGATTTACATATTCATATTGGTCGTACAGCCAAAGGGCGTGCCGTGAAAATTACTGGCAGTAAAACGTTGACATTAGCCCGTATATTGGAGACTGCTAGTGCAAGAAAGGGACTGGACATCATTGGTATTATTGATTGCCATTCGCCCGAGGTAATAGAAGAAATGAAAGTGATGATTGACCAAGGAGAACTGGTGGAGCTGGCAGAGGGTGGACTACGTTTTCAAGAAACGACACTGATTCCTGGTTCAGAAATAGAAATCTATGACCATCATTGTCATGGTCCCATTCATGTACTTGCTTACTTTCCTACATTATTGCGAATGGAACAATTTTCAGATTGGATGTCTCAGCATATGAAAAACATTCATTTAAGCTCACAACGAATTTACTGTGAAGGAAGGACATTACAAAAAAAGGTCCGTGAGTTGGGAGGGCTATTTATCCCTGCACATGTATTTACCCCATTTAAAAGTTTATATGGGAAAGGTGTTCATCGCAGTTTAACAGAGGTTTTTGATCCGCAGCTAATAGATGCCATTGAATTAGGGTTAAGCTCAGATACAAACATGGTACGCCAGATTAAAGAGCTTCAATCCTATCCATTCGTGAGTAATTCTGACGCTCATTCTCTTGGAAAACTGGCACGTGAGTATCAAAAATTACGATTAGCAGATGCAAATTTTATAGAATTACAAATGGCTCTCCGTGATCAACAGGGACGAGCCATAATAGCCAATTATGGCTTAAATCCATTGCTAGGTAAATATCATCAGACAGTTTGTAGTAAATGTGGAGAACAGCTTAGTAACGAGGCTATGATTTGTACGAACTGTGAAAGTACGCAAATCATAAAAGGCGTTGCTACACGTATTCAGGAGTTATCAGAGAATTTTCCACATGAAAAAAATAGACCACCGTATATCCATCAAGTACCGCTCGATTTTATTCCAGGGATTGGCCCAAAAATGATGGAACGACTACTACATGCTTTCGGAACAGAGATGAATATTTTACACCAAGTTACCATGGAACAGCTTGAACAAATAGTGCCACATAAAATAGCCAAATTAATTGATGCGGCAAGAACAGGTCATTTAGATATTGAAGTTGGTGGTGGAGGAATTTATGGGAAGGTACACATGGAATAGCAAAAATGATTAAAAAACATTGCTGGGTTTTTAACCTATTTTTATCCTTCTTCTAGTAAAATAGTTAAAACAATTACTATTTTTTAGGTAGGGGAGAGAGTGTATGAAACTTTCAAAGAAATGCCGATTTTTAGCTACTAGTATGCTAGCATTACAATTAACGATACCTGTCGTTGCGAATGCTGAAGAAACAGGAGATTACATAGCACCAAGTTGGACTACTCAGGCAGATTATGTAGCTCTAGGTGATTCAATTGCACATGGGATGAATGAGGTCGGTGCAATCGGATTAGGCTACCCAGATTATGTTGCACAAGCTTTACAAAAAGAGGGTTTCATTACTTCTTTTAATAAAGGCTTTGCGATGTCAGGCTATACAACAAAAAATGTGTTGGCAGATATACAAAATGATGTTGCAAAAACAGTGACAGGTTTTGGCTATCCCATTGAACAGGTTAAATTAAAAGCATCTATTAAAGAGGCAGAGATTATTACGTTAACTATTGGTGCTAATGATTTACTGCCAATATTAAAAGAATCACAGACAGCGGGAATTGATACACTAGCCATTATAAAGGCTACAAAAGAGGCTGTAACCAATATTGCAGCAATTTTAACTGAAATAAAAAAACTAAATCCACAAGCAGAAGTTTATGTGATGGGCTATTACAATTCGTTCCCCTATTATGGTGAGAGCCTACAAAATCAATTTAAAATACTATTGGCTACAATGAATACAACCATTAAAACGACAGTTGAAAAGGCTGGAGCATTTTTTGTACCAACATCTGATATTGTAGCAAAGGATGTTCCAAGCTATCTTCCAAATCCAGAAAATATTCATTTAAGTGAAGCCGGTTATTTCGCAGTAGCCAATGAGGCATTTTTACCAATCATAAAAACTAGTTCCTTATGGGATGTAACAAATGCTATTCAAGTACATGTGAAAGATCATAAAACTGTGGATATAAGTTGGCGAGAAGCGACGGATAATGTAGGTGTGGAAAATTACCAAGTATATGTAAATGGGAAATTAGCTTCAACAGTAACTGCTGATACAACAGAGATGACACTTACGGATCTGACTGAGAATACAGACTACACTATTACAATAAAAGCAATTGATGCTGCTGGTAATGAAAGTGTTCAAAATCCAACAGCGGCTTTCACTACTAGAGAAACGATACGTTTTACAGATACAGCTCATCATTGGGCAAAAGAGTATATTCAACAAGCAGCAGAAGCGGGGATGATGAATGGCTATCCAGATGGTACATTTAAACCTAATCAAAATGTGACACGAGCACAAGTAGCTTCAATACTAGTGAGAAGTCTGGGGATATCAACACAGGAAAAGACGCCGTTTACAGATATCGCCAAATATGATGCGAAAACACAGTCGGAAATTGCGGCAGCGTATGCACATGGCATTATTAAGGGGGCCGATGGGAAATTCAACCCTGCAAGACCTGTAAGCCGCGCTGAATTAGCAGTAATGATTGAGCGTGCCTATGAGCAACAATTTAAACAGCCTTATATTGTCCAAGGAAGTTCACCATTTACAGATATTACATCTTATAATGCAGAGACAAAACATGCCATCACGATGTTATTTGAGCTAGGAATTGTGTCCGGAGATGGACAGAAGTATTCACCAGCGGCTTCAACTACAAGAGGGCAAGCAGCTAAAATAATGGTGAATCTGAATCAATTATTCAATAAGTAGACCATCAAAGGTAGAGGTGAAATGGCGCCTCTACCTTTTAACGTTTTCGTGATAAATGAAAGCTTCTATGTTTTTATTCGTCATACAACTTTTTCAGCAACGTTTTCATTACCTGTCAAGTGACGAGGACCTGCCTGACAGTGTTGTTCACCACCGGTTTTTCTTTGGAAAAGATTTTCGTAATGATTGAAGCGCCATTACACAGTTCAACTGTATACCGCAAATGCTATAGCGACATAAACTAAACATTAATAAGCGATAAGGATAAAAATGAGATTGAACTTGTCCTAAATTACTACAATTTAGATCAGGTTTAAAAATAAATGTGTTGAATACCCTCTAATGATAGTTATAGGGTGTTTTTTTATGATTAAAAGAAATAAGATTTGTCTAGATAAAATTATAGTAGGTAAATACCTGGGTTAGAGGATAATATATGAATATAAGCAATACTTTTAATTCGTACTTATATAGAGTTTACTGAATTAAAGAAAGGAAAATGAGGATGTTATCATTTATTTTATCTACCAAAAGATTAGTTAAAGGATTGTGGCGGTCATTTAAAAGACCCCAGTTTCTTTCATTATTTACAACTCTATTCCTCATCATTCTATCGGGTACGTTGTTTTACAAGGGGACAGAGGGGTGGCATTGGCTAGATGCCATGTATTTTGCCGTAGTCAGCTTGATTCCAACAGGCGTAGAAACGGGGCTATATCCAACAACCTCGTTCTCCAAGATTTTTACCATGATCTATCTTATTGTAGGTACGGGTGTAATGTTTATTATGTTGCTCACGCTTGGCCGCTCTATCGTAGACTTTTCCTTAAATGAGGAGGAAGCGGTTGCGGTTAAGAAACGTTTGAAAAAGTAAAATAGCCGTACAATGAATCTGGTGAAAGATTCATTGTACGGCTATATTTTTATGAAAGTTTAGCTATAATGCCTTCTTCGTCGTCTAAAACAAGTTCAATACCTGTTGAAAAAGGATCACCATGTAGAACATCTTTTATCCAAACACGTAAGGCACCAATCATGGCTCCTGTATTGAGTATTTCGATTTGACCATTTACTTCAACCTCCGCACCGAAGCCTGTGTCATCATCATATGTCAATTCGACGATAACATCCTCTGGGCGAATGCTCTTATAATACGCTTGAGATAAACAAATAGCGTTAATAATATCTTGTTCGTTAATTATTTGTGCCATTGGGCTTCCTCTTTGCGTTTTTTATCTTTAAACATATTCATAATTTTTACGACTAGCATCACAATAACAGCAATTGCAGCTACGTTAATGAGCAATCCTAAGATGTTTCCAAGTAAACCCATACCGCTAAATAAGCTACCGAATAATAAACCTGCAAGTCCCCCAAGCATTAAACCTTTCATAAGACCACCCGAGAAGAAACCACCTTTTTTAGTTGTATCAGCTTTATTTGTTGAGTTGGTATTGTTTTTATTTGTTGTGGCATTTTTTTGATCTTTAGAAGTGTCCTGAGACTTCTGGATATTTGAGCTATTGTTATTATTTGAGAAGCCTTTTTTACCTGATTTATAGGACTTAGCCTCTGCTGTTGGTGTGTCAGAGATGAATAATGCTGCACCAACTGTGGAAAATATCAGTGTCGCTGCAAATAGAGCGGCAAGAATTTTTTTCATTACTTACATTCCTCCAATATAATTTTTGGTTTGGTCATAAACTAGTTCTTATATAGTAATATTACATGAACTTTATTAAAAAATAAAACCAATACCTTCTATAAATAAGCAATATCAAAAAATTTGAACAAATAGTGACAGATGTAGCATTTGGGAAAATTATATAATAGAAAGAGGTGAAACGATGCTAGTTACATTCATATTCTTCATCTCCATATTTTTATTGCTGTACCTGACAGAAAAAAGGCGTTTCCTTAACGCGGTAGCTCTGGGTTTGATAGGTGTATATATAGTCAGGGTGCTCATTATACATTTTCCTTTATTACTGCCGAATAATCAGGGCATCATATCAGAAATGGGGATTTTTATTATACTAGGAAGCTTTCCTAGTATCATGTTTATGTTATCTATAGCTATGTTTTTCAATAGTAAGGTTTTGTTAGAGAAGGAAGGACGTAAAGTAAGGAATTTAATGTTAGCTATTATGGGGCTTAGTTTTGTTATTATGATGATAGGGTATGTATTCGTTATTTTTATTCAGATTGAAAATGTGCTTTGGCATATTCTTTTCTTCTATGCCTTTTTAATTTTTGGCTATACCATGTTTTTATACACAAGTGTCCTAGCATACGCTGTATTGTATCATTTCACACCTATACGCTATGAACCAAACTATATAATAGCTCTTGGATCAGGATTAATTGGGGATAGAGTTCCACCACTTTTAGCAAGTCGCTTAAATGAAGCGGTAAAGCAATACAAGAAGTACGGGGAAAGACCGTTTATCATTGTCTCAGGTGGTCAAGGGACTGATGAAAACGTATCTGAGGCAAAGGCTATGGAAAAATATTTATTAGATGTTCATGATATTCCCGCTAATAAAGTTCTAATGGAAGATCAGTCAACCAATACAGAAGAAAATATGATTTTTACGAAAAACATAATGGATCAGCATGCTCAAGGAGAAAAATATCGTTCCATATTTGTGACAAATAATTTTCACGTATTTCGCGCAAGTCTCTATGCAAAAAAAGCAAAATTAGATGCAGAAGGAGTTGGCTCAAAAACAGCCTTTTACTATGTTCCTAATGCATTTACAAGAGAATTTATAGGCTTATTAGAAATGAATAAGTGGGCCCATATGACAGTTTTTTTGATCATTACGCTATTCATAGGCTTACTGTTGCGAGCATATGTGTAACCAAAAATCAACTGTCTTCCATATAATAATGGCAAGACAGTTTTTTACATAATGTGCAAGGGAGGAAAACAATGTACGAGCAAATTTTAGCTAAGCGCAATAAGGAACGCATTCAGTCCCTACAAGAAATCATGCAAACAAAAAATACAATGTTTGCTCAAAATATTACATTACTAACATTCACTGAAGTTAACTTAACAGCCTTGCAAAAAATACTGTATCAAATAGTGCGAGGGTTATTAAAAGATCAGCAACAGCGACATTTACAAATTGTCCATTCAGATCAAACTCAATCTGTGCAGGATAATGTTTTAACGTTGTTAGCAGAGTATGATGATGTGTTGCGTGATGCCATTCCACAACCAATCTATATACTCATTTGGCAAATTTCATCCCTCGAAAGGTTAACAAGCAGAGTAGAAGTTGTAGATGATGTACTTGATGTTGTTGAATGGTATTTCGACCATCAGGATGATCAAGTCAAGATTTTAGATGAAGAAGATTTAGATCATGAGGTAATGATTGATTTATATAAAGAGGCGGTTGAAGATCAAGACACGGATGCACAATATCAGCTAGGGGAGTATTACAATGCTAAGGAAGGGAATTGTTTTCAACCTGAAAAATCATTAAAATGGTTCGAATTAGCCGCAGCCCAAGGAAATGCAGATGCTCAATATGTGCTAGGGAATTTTTATTTTGAGGGAGTCGGTGTTGAGGAGAATTACACGCAGGCCTTTTCTTTATATGAAAGGGCTGCTTTACAAGGGCATGCCGATGCTGCCAATAATTTAGCGGATATGTACTTTAATGGAGAGGGTGTGCCGCTGGATTTTACTCTGGCAAGAAAATGGTTTGATTTTGCAGCTAGTAAGAATGTGGCAGAGGCTATGTTTACGCTAGGAATTATTTATGAGCAAGGATTAGGAGTCAATAAAGATACAAATGCAGCTTTTAATATGTATAAAAAGTCTGCCGAAGCAGGATATGTGGAAGCGCAGTATCGTCTAGGGGGTATTTATCTAGAGGGGCGCCTTGATCAAGCAAAAGATATAAATCGAGGTCTATTTTGGTATGAAAGAGCTGCAGAGCAATTTCATATCGATGCCTTTTATGATTTAGGCTTTATTTGGAGTAAAGGTTTAACAGGCATCCGAAATATTGAAAAGGGCATTCATTGGTTTAAACAGGCTGCTCTACAAGGGGATGCAGATGCAAAGCTACAACTTGGTCATATATATAATAATGGTGAAGGCATTGCTAGAAATCTGAAGGAGGCTCTTAAGTGGTATAGACTTGCTGCAGATGCTGGCATAGAAGAAGCGGCTAAAATAGTAGAGGAACTTAAGGGATTGTAAATTTTATATTAAAATTTCATAGCTCAATAAGATTATTTATACGAATGTATATAATGAACCTTTTGTATTGTTAGAGAGCTAGATGTTAGGTATTTATGATTATTTAAAATGAAGGTATAAAATATTAATATAGTGAAATTCAATGATGATTGATCGAAAAATAGAAAAAAGGTAAAAAAAATAAGCATAATCAAACAAACAAATGAAACAAAAGGCTACCAATAATATTGTGGTAGCTTTTTTTTGATGATATTCATACAATGTAACAACAAGGACTTTATATACATATTATGTAAAATTATGGTAATGATAAAATTGACAGTATTTTTTAAAATGTTTAAGGTAAATGAGTAATTTTGAAATGAATCAAACATAAATAAATCGACTGTAGTCAATGTATAGAGAAGATCTGTTAGTTGGGTGCAAATTACCTTTTATTCATGATAGAACAATGTGTGACTGCTTTTTTGGGAGGAAGAAGTGTGACAAATGAAATAGCTGAAGCAAATGGGCTCATAGTAATATGCTAAGCTATTTATCGGTATTTTTTGTTGTATCAATCAATATGCTAAAAGGTATTTGTTGTTTCTCAGCCTAATAAAGTAAACGGGACGAAAGAGGGAAGATAAGTGATTTTTCAAAAACAGAGTAAGACGAAGGCGTTGGATTTACAGCAATATACGGTGAAAATGGATCTGTCTAATCGCCAATTAATGGTGAAGCAAATTGAAATGCTGAATGTAACGAAGCAGGACTTACAATATTTAAAAGCATTCCAGCCGTATGTTATGGACAATGTAGACCACATCGTAAACCGTTTTTACAATATGATCGGTACCGAACAACATTTGGTAAATATCATTAGTCATCATAGTTCTGTAGAAAAGCTTAAAGTAACGTTACGGCAGCATATTATTGAAATGTTTAATGGAACGATTGATGAGGTGTATTACCAAAGGCGTGTGAAAATTGCAAAGGTGCACGTCCATATTGGGCTTAGAACACAATGGTATATTTGCGCATTCCAAGATTTATCTCTCTCATTTATAGACTTGGTTGAACAGCATATTGGTCATCCGCAAGATCAGTTTAATACAATAAGAGCTATTTCTAAAATTTGTAATTTTGAGCAACAACTTGTTTTAGAGGCATATGAAAATACAGTGGAACAGCATAAAGAAAACATGGAACAAGAAAAAGAAGTAATTGAACGACAAATTGTACAATCCTCTGAATTACTTGCAGCCATTTCACAGGAAACCAATAGTTCATTTTGCAGACTAAGCGAGCAGTCTGGGGATATTGAACAATTGGCGAAGAGATCACTAGAAGTGTCTACTCTTGCTGAAAACCAAGCACTGGATGGACGTGAATGTTTAAAGAAACAATCACAAAATATGCACAATATTATTCAATCTCTTCATGATATAGAAGAAAATATTGAACAATTATCTGATATGTCGAAGGAAATGGAAACGATTATGAGTGTCGTTACCAATATTGCCAATCAGACTAATTTGTTGGCTTTAAATGCCGCTATTGAAGCAGCCCGTGCCGGAGAAGCAGGGAAGGGATTTAGTGTAGTAGCTGATGAAGTACGTAAATTATCCATTCAAACAAAGGAATCTGTCACAGCTGTTGCATTATTGCTGCAAAAAACGAGTGAACGCACAGAGAAGTTAGAGCAATCTCTCATTAATATCCAAGATGAGGTGGCATCTGGTGAGGATAATATGTTACACACGGAAGGTCAATTTACAAATATAGTAGGTGCAATGACAGAAGCAAAAGATCAAAATGATTGCATGGCGACGAAAATACAAGCAATTGCAGGTATATTAAGTGGGTTGGGTACTTCTTTTACTGAAGTAACGAACTCAGCAGAAAAATTAGCTAGCTTTGCCCAAAATTTAAAAAGCTAGACCACTAGTAACAATATTTAACACTATAGTACTCATTGTAATGTGTGTTTAGTAAGTATCATTCTTTTGAGCTAGAGTTATCTCACGGTTGAGATAGCTCTATTTTTGCTAAATTTGTAAAGGGTTTAACGTAATTTTCAATGAAAATAAGTTTATACTGTAGACAGAACTAAAAATAGGGGCGGTTTACTATGAAAACAGTTGTTGTATTAGGTGGCGGTATTACTGGGTTATGCACAATGCATTATCTACAACGTCAAGTGAAGGAAAAAAATTTAGATGTTCAGCTAGTGCTCGTAGAAAAAAATACATATTTAGGTGGTAAATTATATTCAGCCTATGAACAAGGTTTTATTATGGAAACTGGTGCTGATTCTATTGTAGCTCGCCATAAAGGTGTAATGGAGCTAGTGCAGGAGCTAGATTTTGAAGATCATCTCGTTTACAACGAAACAGGTATATCCTATATTTATACAAATAACGAGCTGCACGCCATCCCAGCGGATTCTACTTTCGGTATACCTATGAGTGTGGCATCACTTGAAGAAAGCACACTTATCTCTGATCAGGCCAAACAAGAAGCTTTAAAAGATTTAACTTTACCCAATGCAGGCTTTACAAAAGAAAGCTCGATAGGGGAATTTCTAACTTATTACCTTGGTGAAGAGCTAGTGGAAAATCAAATTGCACCAGTTCTAGCAGGTGTCTATTCTGGTGATTTACACCAGCTTTCTATTGCCTCCACTTTACCGTATTTAATTGACTATAAAAATGAATATGGAAGTATCATAAAAGGTTTTGATGCGAATCGTGAGCAATTTGTTAAAGCAGCTAATAAAAAATTTATTTCATTTCAAAATGGATTATCCTCTTTAATTGAGCGATTAGAGCAAACATTAACAGATGTAGACATCATTAAAGGTGTAGCCACAAGTCAGGTCAAAAAAATGGAGAACCACTATTTGATTTCCTTAACAAGTGGTCAAAACATTGAGGCAGATTATGTTGTTCTAGCACTACCAAATGAGGCAGTCCAAAGTATATTGCAGGACGATTCCTTAACACATTATTTTAATCAGTTTACTACAGCGTCAGCCATTACCATTTATCTGGGCTTTGATGTGCCTGATGCAAACTTACCAGCGGATGGTACAGGCTATATTGTATCTCATAATTCTGATGTCACTTGTAATGCAGCAACTTGGACGAGTCGTAAGTGGAAGCATACATCGAAAAACAATCAATTACTTGTGCGCCTATTCTATAAGAGTATAAATCCGGCGTATGAGCAGTTACGTGATATGACTGATGATGAATTGGCAGCGGTTGCTTTAGAAGATGTTCGAAAAAGCCTAGGAATCGATGAAAAACCAACCGTTGTGAATGTTACAAAGTGGATTGATCAAATGCCTAAATATGACTTAGCACATCGTGAAGCGCTGCAAGGCTTATTACTAGAGCTAAATGAAAACTACCCGAATTTATCGATAGCAGGTTGCTCTTATTTTGGAGTAGGTATTGGTGCTTGCATTCAAAATGGGAAAAAAATTGGTGAAGAGCTTGCGGAAGAACTATCCAATCTTTAAGTTTTTAAGCGGAAAAATTCTTTGTTGTGAGAAATAGTCTTGACTCATACGTCTGTAAACGATATGATTCTTTTAATTATTTAAAAAATTCATACTTAATAATTCTTATCAAGAGAAGCAGAGGGACTGGCCCATTGAAGCTTCAGCAACCAACTTTTTGTCAGGTGCTAAATCCAGAAGACCGTTGAGTCGAAGATGAGAAGGAACAATAATGATGAGTCGTTAAAGCCTTCTTTTTATATAAAAGAAGGCTTTTTATTATACAGAGATAGAGGAAGAGAGGCTAGATTTATGGGATTGCTGGAAAGGTTAAAAACGCATGTATTGACGGCAGATGGTGCAATAGGCACAGTGTTGTATGGCTATGGATTGGAGTATTGCCATGAGGAAATGAATGTTCAAAGACCTGAATTAATTGAAAAGATTCATAGAGAGTACATTGCAGCTGGTGCTGATATCATTCAAACGAATACATACGGTGCCAATGCCATTAAATTAGCTCGCTATGGACTAGAATCGAGTGTCCAACGATTTAATGAAGCAGCTATTACTATTGCCAAGCGAGCAGCAGCAGATGGCGGTCAATTTGTTTTAGGAACAATAGGTGGTATTCGTGGTATTCGTAAAAGCGATGCCACATTAAATGACATTTTAAAGACCGTTGAAGAACAGGCAAGTGTGCTACTTGCAGGGAATCCAGATGGCCTTTTACTCGAAACCTATTACGATTTTGAAGAATTAACAGCAACATTAAAAATGCTACGCGCCAAAACTAATATACCGATAATTGCTCAAGTATCTATGCATGAGCCTGGTGTTTTACAAAATGGTATGTCTCTAAATATTGCACTACATGAGCTAGAGATTCTTGGTGCAGATATAGTAGGTGTCAATTGCCGTCTAGGTCCATATCATACGATTCAAGCCTTTGAGGGTGTAGAACTTCCAGAAAAGGCGTTTATGTCGGCCTATCCAAATGCTTCGTTATTAGATTTAGAGGATGGGCGTGTTGTTTATGAGTCGGAGGCTGATTATTTTGGTCGCGCTGCTGTCGAGCTGCGTGATCAAGGGGTACGCTTAATTGGGGGGTGTTGTGGTACGACACCAAAGCATATTGCAGCCGCAAAGAAGTATTTAGAGGAGCTATCACCAGTTAGTGAAAAGTATGCGAAACCTGCAAAAATTGAGATTGTTCGTGATGCAGAGCCAGCTAAGTATGAACCACTTCATGAAAAAGTAAAACGTGAGCGCTCGGTCATCGTGGAGTTGGATACGCCTAGACACTTAGAAATAGAAGGATTTCTTGAAGGGGCCAAACAACTATATGAGGCAGGTGCCGATGTAGTGATGATGGCAGACAATTCATTGGCATCCCCACGTATTAGCAATATTGCAATGGGTGCCTTATTGAAAAGTACGAATGGTGTACGCCCTCTTACTCATATTACCTGTCGAGATCGTAATTTAATTGGCCTGCAATCGCATTTAATGGGCTTAAATGCATTAGGGATTCATGATGTGTTAGCTGTTACGGGTGACCCAACGAAGGTTGGAGACTTTCCTGGTGCCACCAGTGTATATGATGTCTCCTCGATGGAGCTTATCCAATTAATTAAACAATTAAATGAGGGAGTCTCTTTCTCAGGGAAACCACTCCGAAAAAAGGCAAATTTCTCTGTGGCTGCTGCATTTAACCCAAATGTTCGTGTTTTAGATCGTGCTGTTGCACGCTTAGAAAAAAAGATTGAGCATGGGGCAGACTACTTCATTTCACAGCCTGTGTATACGAAGGAAAAAATGATAGAAATTTATGAAGCAACCAAGCATTTACAAGCACCGATTTATATTGGTATTATGCCCGTTACGAGTTATAAAAGTGCTGAATTTTTACATCATGAGGTGCCAGGTATTAAATTATCTGAAGATGCTTTAGCAAGAATGAAAGCATGTGGTGAAGATAAGGAACGCGCCACACTTGAAGGTATTGCAATTGCCAAGGAATTAGTAGAAGTGGCTGCGCAATATTTCAATGGAATTTACCTCATTACACCATTTTTACGCTACGATGTGACATTAGAGTTAATGAAATATATAGAGCAATTGGATGAACAGAAAAAAGGGGTAAGTATAAATGGCTAAGCACTTAATTGAAGAACAACTTGATAAACGAATATTAATTCTTGATGGCGCGATGGGAACAATGCTGCAAAATGAAAACTTAACAGCAGATGATTTTGGCGGGGAGGAGCTAGATGGGTGTAATGAAAATCTAGTGCTAACTAGACCTGATGTCATTGAAAAAATACATCATAAATACTTAGAGGCAGGAGCAGATATTATTTGTACGAATACATTCGGTGGAACACCACTTGTATTAAATGAATATAGTCTGGGTGCAAAAGCGGAGGAAATTAATAAACGTGCAGTCGAGATTGCTCGCCAAGCAGTAGATAATTATTCTACTTCTGATTGGCCCCGCTTTGTTGCTGGTGCAATGGGTCCAACAACTAAAACACTATCCGTAACAGGTGGTATTACATTTGATGAATTAGAAGAAAATTTTTATGTACAAGCAAAGGCATTGATTGAAGCAGGTGCAGATGTGCTTTTACTAGAGACAAGTCAGGATATGTTAAATGTGAAAGCAGGTACCCTTGGGGTAACGCGTGCTTTCGAGAAAACTGGCAAAGAGCTACCTGTTATGATTTCTGGAACGATTGAGCCTATGGGTACTACTCTTGCAGGACAAACCATTGATGCTTTTTATATTTCCATCGAGCATATTCAACCACTATCAGTGGGCTTAAACTGTGCAACGGGACCGGAATTTATGACGGATCATATACGCTCGTTAGCAGAGCTGTCAACAGGGTATATTAGCTGTTATCCGAATGCAGGCTTACCGGATGAGGAAGGATGTTATCATGAGTCTCCAGAATCTTTATCGCAAAAATTAAAAGGATTTGCAGAAAAAGGTTGGCTCAATATTGTAGGTGGATGCTGTGGTACAACTCCAGCACATATTGCGGCCATTCGTGAAGCTTTAAAGGATGAAAAGCCTCGTCAGCTACCAGAAAAAACGCATGGTCACGTAGTATCAGGGATCGAGCCACTTCTATACGATGATTCTATGCGTCCGTTATTTATTGGGGAAAGAACAAATGTTATTGGTTCCCGCAAATTTAAAAACTTAATTATTGATGGAAAGTTTGAGGAAGCGGCTGAGATTGCAAGGGCGCAAGTGAAAAACGGCGCACATGTCATAGATATTTGTTTAGCGAACCCAGATCGGGATGAATTAGCAGATATCCGTGGCTTTATGCAGGAGGTCGTAAAAAAAGTGAAGGTTCCACTTGTTATTGATTCCACAGACGAAAAGGTTATTGAAGAGGCACTCAAATTTTCGCAAGGAAAGGCCATCATTAACTCTATTAATCTAGAAGATGGCGAAGAACGATTTGATGCAGTATTGCCATTAGTGAAAAAGTATGGTGCCTCGTTAGTTGTGGGAACAATCGATGAGACAGGGATGGCAGTCGATCGTCATCGGAAGCTTGAAATTGCTGAGCGTTCCTATCAATTACTAACAGAAAAATGGGGAATTGAACCTGAAGATATCATCTTTGACCCATTAATGTTCCCAGTAGGAACGGGGGATGAGCAATATATTGGCTCAGCACTTGAAACAATTGAAGGAATACGTCTCATCAAAGAAAAAATGCCTCGTACTTTAACGGTGCTTGGCGTTAGTAATATTTCGTTTGGCTTACCACCGGTTGGACGCGAAGTTCTCAATGCTGTATATCTTTATCATTGTACACAGGCTGGTTTAGATTATGCCATTGTAAATACCGAGAAGCTAGAACGGTACGCATCTATTCCAGAAGCAGAAATAAAACTAGCCAATGATTTGTTATTTAATACAAATGATGAAACATTAGCTGTATTTACCGATTTTTATCGTGACAAAAAGAAGGAAAAGACGGAAGCTGATATTCCGAAAACTGTAGAAGGTCGCTTAGCCTACTATATATTGGAAGGGACCAAAGAAGGACTTATTGCTGATTTAGAGGCTGCCCGAGAAATATTTGAGACACCTCTTGATATCATAAATGGACCTCTTATGAATGGTATGGCTGAGGTTGGTCGTTTATTTAATGATAACCAACTGATCGTAGCGGAGGTTTTACAATCTGCTGGAGTGATGAAGGCTGCTGTTGCCCATTTAGAGCAATACATGGAGAAGAACGAGGAGAGCGCTGGTAAGGGTAAAATGGTGCTTGCTACTGTAAAAGGTGATGTGCATGATATTGGAAAAAACCTTGTTGATATTATTTTAAGTAATAATGGCTATAAGGTTGTAGATTTAGGTATCAAGGTGACGCCTGCTCAATTAATAGAAGCTATTCGCAAGGAAAAGCCAGATTTCATCGGATTATCAGGTTTATTAGTCAAATCTGCCCAGCAAATGGTCACTACCGCTCAAGATTTCAAAGAAGCGGGAATTGATGTACCCATTTTAGTAGGAGGAGCTGCACTTTCTCGACGTTTTACAGAAACAAAAATTGCTGATGAATATGGTGGTCCTGTTATTTATTCAAAGGATGCGATGCAAGGATTAGAGCAGGCAAATTTACTAATGGGTGAGGGGACACGTGAAAACTTCTTAGCAGAAATAGCGGAATCTCGACAAAAACGTTTAGAGGCAGATGAAAAAAGAGCGGCTCGTCCTGCCAAAGAGGTCACAATAAAACCTGCGCGTACCGTAAAGGAAGCACCAGTTTTTTTACCTGCTGATTTACGCCGTCATGTAAAGAAAGAATACGCTGTCTCTCATTTATATCCATATGTGAATATGCGGACATTGTTGGGGCATCATTTGGGGTTAAAAGGGCAAGTGCAACCATTACTAGATGCTGGCGATCCAAGAGCTACAGAGCTAAAAGATTTAGTGGATGATTATTTAAAAAGTGATTTATTAAAGCCTTCAGGTTTATATCAATTTTTCCCTGCCCAAGCAGATGGAGATGATGTAATTATTTATGATCCAGCGGATAGCAAGACAGAAATTGAACGTTTTACATTCCCACGTCAGCAGATAGACCCTTTTTTATGCCTGGCTGATTTCTTAAGAACGGTAGAAAGTGGAGAAATGGATTATATTGCCCTTATGGTAGTGACAGCAGGGCAAGGAGTTATGGCAAAAGCTCGTCAGCTAAAAGAAGATGGCAAATTCCTTGAAAGTCATGCCTTGCAGTCGACGGCACTAGAATTAGCAGAGGGCTTTGCTGAACGCATGCATCAAGAAATACGTGATCAATGGGGTTTCCCAGATGTGACAGATTTCACGATGCGCGATCGTTTTGCGGCTAAGTACCAGGGACAACGTTTTTCATTTGGTTATCCAGCATGCCCAAACTTAGAGGATCAAGAAAAATTATTTGGTTTACTAAAGCCAGAAGATATTGGTGTTCATTTAACGGAAGGCTTTATGATGGAGCCAGAAGCATCTGTATCGGCGATTGTTTTTGCTCACCCTGATGCTCGTTATTTCAATGTGTAAGGCGTAAAATTGAGGATATAGATAGTGGAATGATAAGTCTATCTATATCTTCTTTTCTTACAATCGAAGATAAGGATAATGTCGGAAGGACGTGAGGAAAATAATTCGATTGATGGAAGAAAAAGATATACCTGAGGTATTAGAAATTTATAATGATATAATTTTAACAAGCAAAGCAGTCTATCGATATGAAATTCAATCTTTAGATGAAAAAGTGAAGTGGTTTAGGGAACAGCAAGCATTAGGAAATCCGTTGCTTGTATTTGATGATAATGGGATGGTCGCTGGCTTTGCAACTTATAGTCAATTCCGTCCTTATCCGGGTTATAAATATACTATGGAGCACTCCGTTTATGTACATAAGGAGCACTATCAAAAAGGTATTGCAACGAATCTTATGCTTCAGCTTATAGAGATAGCGAAGGAGCAAGGGGTAAAGACATTAGTTGCAGGTATAGATGGAGAAAATATTGGTAGTATTAAAGCACATGAGAAACTAGGCTTTGAATATGCAGGAACCATAAAAAATGCAGGCTATAAGTTTGAACAATGGCTAGATCTTGTGTTCTATCAACTACATCTGACTGGACCGATTCATAAAAGGATATGACAAATGTCATATCCTTTTTGTGATGTTTGCGTCTGTTGCTGACTTATACTCTTATTTTATGATGAGGTCATAAGAAAAAGGAAACGAGGGAGTAAAAGATGGCAACAATAAAAGAAAAAACAAAAAAATTACGCCAAGATGTAGCGCCTTTTGCTAAATCAGACACGCGTAAAAGTGTTTTTCAAATGATTAATACCATTGTACCGTTAATTGCTTTGTGGGTGGCAGGTTACTTGTTAGTTGATGTTTCACCTTGGCTAACAGTTGGTTTAAGTGTTATTTCAGCAGGTTTTGTCGTAAGAACTTTTATTATCTTTCACGATTGTACACATGGATCATTTTTCAAAAGTAAAAAGGCAAACGACTGGGTTGGATTTTTTACTGGGGTGTTAACTTCATTCCCATATGAAAAATGGAAACGTGAGCATACAATTCACCATGCAACAAGCTCAAACTTAGACAAGCGTGGTATTGGTGATATTGATATGATGACTGTGGAAGAATATATGCAAGCCTCAAAGGGACAACGATTATGGTATCGCTTTTATCGTAATCCATTTGTAATGTTTGGTTTAGGACCTTTATATATGGTACTTGTTTTAAATCGTTTTAATCGTAAGGATGCAAAGCAAAAGGAACGTACTAACACAATTTTAACGAATATTGTTATTGCTGGAGTTTGTGCCGCTTTAATCTTCTTTATGGGCTGGCAAGCGTTTTTATTAGTCCAAGGTGTAACATTATTTATTGCGGGTGCTTTAGGAATTTGGTTATTTTATATTCAGCACACCTATGAAGATTCTTACTTTGAACATGATTCAGAGTGGGATTATGTGAAAGCCGCAGTAGAAGGTAGCTCGTATTACAAATTGCCGAAAATCTTGCAATGGGTTACTGGAAATATCGGTTTCCATCATGTTCATCACTTGGCACCTCGTGTACCTAACTATAATCTTGAAAAGGCTCATAATGAAACGCCGCCATTACATACGGCGACAACGATTACTTTACGTACAAGTTTAGAATCATTGCGTTATAAGCTATATGATGAAGAGCAAAGTAAATTTGTCACATTTAAAGAAGTCGAATTAATTATAAAACGTAAAGCAAAAGGCAGTATTGCCGCTTAGCTAGAAACAGCCATCTCAATTAGAGAGATGGCTGTTTTAAATATAGCTGAGAAAATAAGCATGTATGGGCAAAAAAATAATTTTCTTGTTATAATAAGGGAAAAGTAGGAAAGAGCGTGAGATTATGTTGAGGAAATGGCATAGTATTATTCCGAATAGTCCTATGCTCAGTATATATTTATGGATTATTTTTTGCTTTCTACCGTTTTTCTTTATTTTTAGAAAATCATCTTATATAGAAATCTCTATAGGCATTACGTTTTTAATGCTATATTTTATTTTTTATCGATTTTCCATGAATTCGAAAAGCGGTCTTGTATATATGTGGATTAGCTTTGAAATGGTTATTAATATTGTCATGACGATTTTATATGGTTATGTTTATCTTTCCATTTTTACAGCATTTTTCATTGGAAATATACGAAGACCAGTTGGTTTCTATATCATGTACGGTCTACATATTGGCTTTACAGTCATTTCTACAGGCGCTGGCTTTTTTGTCGAGCTTCACTTATTTTTATCACAATTACCTTTTGTCGTGTTAACTATTTTGGCTGTTGTTCTTTTACCACTAACAATCTATTCCAAAAACAAACGTGAGAACCTAGAAGGACAGTTAGAAACGGCCAATGAACGTATTGCTGAGTTAATTGTTTTTGAAGAACGACAACGTATTGCACGTGATTTACATGATACATTGGGGCAAAAATTGTCTATGATCGGTTTGAAAAGTGATTTGGCATCAAGGTTGATTGAGCGTGATCCACAGCAAGCTTTAGTTGAGATTAAGGATATACGCCAAACTGCCAGTATTGCCTTAAAAGAGGTTCGTGAATTGGTTTCAGACATGCGGACAGCAAAATTTGAAGATGAGCTTATGCGTATTTCTCAAATACTAAAGGCAGCAGAGATGGAATTTGTCTTTGAGGGCGATAAAAATGCCTTGCAAGTGCCACCACTTGTAGAAAATGTTTTGTCTATGTGCTTAAAAGAGGCTGTTAATAATGTTGTTAAACATAGTGGTGCGACAAAATGCGAAATAGCATTTCATCAAAATTTTAAAGAAGTTTACTTAGTAGTTCGTGATAATGGACAAGGGATTACAAAAAAACAAGCATGGAAGACTGGGAACGGGTTAAAAGGAATGCGAGAGCGTTTAGAGTTTATCAATGGTTCCTTTAAAATTGAAAGTGTTGACGGAACGACATTGTCGGTAACCATTCCAGTGGCTATTACGCATCAAAGTGTAAAAGAAAATCTGAAGAACATATAGAAAAGAGGCTTGTGACATGATACGAATTGTGATTGCTGAAGATCAGGGGATGCTATTAGGCGCTCTTCGCTCTTTACTTAGTATGGAGGATGATATGGAGGTCGTTGGCTTAGCCAAAAATGGTGAGGAAGCAGTGATGCTTGTTGAAGAGCACCAGCCTGATATTTGTGTGATGGATATTGAAATGCCTGTTAAAACTGGCCTTGATGCAGCAGAAGAGATGCATGGCTCTGGCTCGGATTGTAAAGTCATTATTTTAACTACGTTTGCTAGACCGGGTTATTTCGAGCGTGCTAGAAAAGCTAGTGTAAGGGGATATTTATTAAAGGATAGCCCTATTGAAGAATTAGTTTCTGCAATTCGTACGATAATGGATGGTAAACGGATTTATGCCCCAGAGCTCGTTGATTTTGTTTATGAGGATGATAGCGAAAATCCATTAACAGAGCGAGAAAGCCAGGTGCTGACACTTGTGGCAGAGGGCAAAACAACAAAGGAGATTGCCGCAGAGCTATTCCTATCTGCTGGAACCGTTCGTAACTATATTTCTACGATTTTAGAAAAATTAAACGTAGGCAATCGTATTGAAGCCATCGCACGCTTTAAAGAAAAAGGATGGAATAAATAAGAAAAGAACCTTATCGCATGGTTGCGGCAAGGTTCTTTTCTGTTTTATTTATTGCGTTTTGTTAAACGTCCAAGAACGAATGCACCTGCTGCTACAGCAAGAACTGTATTCGTCTTTTTCGTAAACACTTGTTTTGTGACAAGGTTAAGGTTTTGAGGACGTTCAGCTAGGCGACGCATAAAGTAACCATACCAATCTTCGCCGAATGGAACGTATACACAGAAGTTATAGCCTTCTTTAGCTAGCTCTTTTTGCATATCTGTACGGAATCCATAAAGCATTTGGAATTCGAATTTATCAAGTGGAATATTATGATCAGCTACAAAGCGTTTAACGTGAGCAATAATATTATGGTCATGTGTTGCAATGGACGTAAATTTACCATGTAATAAATGATATTCAATTAACTCAATAAAGTTTAAATCGATATCCAATTTATCCTGATAAGCAACTTCAACAGGCTCTTTATAAGCACCTTTTACGATACGTAAACGATAGTCCTTGAATTTTTCAATGTCGTCCTTTGCACGGTAAAAGTAAGATTGAATGACAGTTCCAACATTACTAAATGTTTTAGATAATTCTTCTACCATATCAAAGGATGTTTGAAGACGCCCGAAGTCTTCCATATCGAAGTTAACGAATATATCGTAAGCAGCCGCTTTTTCAACAATTTCATACAGATTGTCATAGCAGAAATCTACATCAATATCTAAACCTAATTGAGAGGGCTTTAATGAAATATGTGCTTTTACATCATTTTCATGAATAGCTTCTACGACAGAGAGGATTTTATCTTTTGCAGCAGTTGCTTCTTCTTTACTTGAAACAAATTCCCCAAGGTTATCAACTGTACAAGAGATATTATGTGCATTTAGTTCTTTGATGCTTGCAATTGTTTCTTCAATATTTGTACCAGCTACTACACTTTGTGCTCCTAATTTTAGGCCATATTTCTTTGCAGCACTATTCAATAGTTGGTTTTCAGATAGATGGATGAAAAAATCGCGTAATAACATGGTCATTCTCCTAACTGCATTTTCTTTTTAGTATATCATAAATTATTAAAACTATATTAAATCTGCTTAACAATTATTTCATTTCAAGTATTTGCATACGCTCATTAAAAAGTGCAGGATAACTTAAAAAACCAATCATGATACTTGATAATGTTGCCGTTGTTAGAAGAGCGAAGATGATCAAAAGCTGAAATTGTACAGCCTGAATGGGGTCGGCACCACCGATAATTTGACCGCTCATCATGCCTGGTAGCTGTACCAAGCCAATTGTTTTTTGGCTTTCAATAGTAGGAATCATACTTGCTTTTACGGCATTGATAAGTTGTCGATGAACGGCTTGTTTAGGTGTGCCTCCAAGTGACAAGATTAATTCCATTTGATCTTTATGGCTAGTAATTTCAGCCGTAAATCGGTTTAAAAATAAAATGGATAACACCATTGAATTGCCAATTAACATGCCACTAATGGGAATAATATATTGAGCGGTTGCTGGCACAATGTTGAAGCCCAGTAAGACACCTTGTGTAATAATTTCTATTATCACAAGCGTCAGTGCAATCTTCCAGGTGATTCCTTTAATACCTTCTCCTTTTTTTCGAGCATTAAACGTAGCAACTAGTATCATTAAAGCTACCATAAGAAAAATATACATATAACTATTTGCATCAAAGACAAATTTAAGTATATAGCCAACAGCAAGCAATTGAACTATTGAACGAAGAGTTGCAATAAGTGTATCTTTTTCAAGTCCTAATTTTAATGTTTTGGATAGCAGTAAAGGGATGCAAACAAATATTAATGTCAGTGATAAGGACGTATATGTCATATGCTAGCCCCCTGAACAAATTCAGCTACACGTGGGTTCGTTGGTGCTTTAAGTAAAGCACTCTTGCCAGTTTCAATTAGCTCTCCATTCATCATGACCCATGTGTAGTGTCCAATTGTTAACGCTTGTTGCAAATTGTGAGTAATCCAAATCATCGTTACATTGTATTTTTGATTAATAGTGACGATGAGTTTTTCAATGTCCTTGACTGATTGGCGATCGAGAGCGGAGGTTATTTCATCTAATAATAAAATAGAGGATTGATTAATAAGTGTTCTTGCTATAGAAACCTTTTGACGTTGTCCTCCGGATAATTCATTTGTGGATTGATATAAGAAGCTTTCATCTAAGCCAACATCCTCTAAATATTGAATGGCCTCCTGTTGAGAAAGTTTTTTTCCTTGCAATGTTCGCGGGAGTGCAATGTTTTCCTTAACAGTACCAGCAATCATAGGAGCAGCTTGTAGGGCAATACCAACATGTCTTCGTAATGCTGAGGGCTCATAATTTGAGATGGGCTCATTATCAATAAGTATTTGCCCATTTGTCGGTGAAAGAAGGCCATTACATAATTTAAGCAGGGTTGTTTTACCTGCACCAGAAGGGCCGACGAGAGTGGTAATTTGACCTTTCGGAAACGACCCCGTAATTGACTTTAATATCATTTTGTCATTTACTGAGAATTGAACTTGTTGAAAGTGAATGGCAGGCTCGTATAGCGTATTCATATAGTAACTCCTTTGCTATAGTCAGTAAAATAACTGTAGCATGAAATGAAGGAAAGATGCATTTTAAATATAAGATTTTAGAAATGGGGAGAAAAGGGAATGGAAAAATTGTATTTTGATACATTAACGTTTGCACAAGGTAGTATGTACATTGTGGCCTCAAATAATGGACTTGCCTATATTGGAACACCTAATGCATCATTTGATGAGGTTAAAGAGTGGGCTAAAAAGCCTTTCAAAGGTTATAGCTTTGAAGAAAATCAAGAGCAATTGCAACCATATAAAGAACAATTAACAGCATACTTTAATAAGGAACTGACAGAATTTGATGTACCTATCCATGTGAAGGGGACACCTTTTCAATTAGCTGTATGGGACGCCCTTAAAGAATTACCCTATGGTTCAACAACATCGTATGGAAGTATCGCAGAACGTATTGGGAACCCCAAAGCGGTTAGGGCTGTAGGCAGTGCTATTGGTGCAAATCCAATCTTAGCAATTATTCCATGTCACCGGGTCATTGGAAAAAATGGTCAATTAACAGGTTTTCGTAGTGGACTAGATGTCAAACAATTTTTATTAGAACTAGAGAAAGCTTAACATCATTAGTTTACTAAAAAAATCTGCCTGCTATTTTATTAAAGGCAGAGCAGATTTTTCTTTTGGTTATATGTGTTGTTCTTCTTGTTGTACGTTGCTTTGGGTTTTACCAAAATGTGTTAAACGATGTGCAAAGGTTTCTCCTCGAACAGCAGAACTCTTAAAAATATCTTGGAATTCGTAGGCAGGAGCTCCGTGCTCTATAACGTCTAAACCAGCAATTTCCTCTTCAGCCGTTACCCGTAATGGTACAAAAGCTTTGATGATAAATATACCAGCTGTTACAGAAACACTAACCCAGGCTATTGTAGCAATAACACCGACTGCTTGAATGCCTAATAGACTCAAGCCCCCACCATAAAATAAACCTTGACCGTTACTATCAAATAATCCAACTGCTAGTGTCCCCCATACACCGCAAATACCATGTACAGCAATTGCACCAACTGGATCATCCACTTTTAGCTTCCACTCAAGGAATCGTACACCTTCAACAAGTAATGGGGCGGCGATAAGGCCGATGATAATAGAACCGATAATGCTGACATTCGCTGCACCTGCTGTAATTCCTACTAGTCCTGCTAGTGCACCATTTAATGTGAGGGAGCCGTCAATATGGCCATAACGGAACTTTGTATAGAAGGCGGTTGCTACGACACCAGCGGCCGCTGCAAAAAATGTATTAGCAATGACATTTGGAACAAGTTCAGGATCAGCAGCTAAAGTGGATGCACCATTAAAGCCAAACCAACCGAACCATAGTAAAAATACGCCTAATGCTCCTAATGGTATACTATGACCTGTAATAACATTTACTCGACCGTTTTCATATTTACCTAGTCGTGGTCCAACCATAACTGCTGCGACAAAAGCGGCTACAGCACCTGTTAAATGAACGACTGTCGAGCCGGCAAAATCTACAAAGCCTAAATCAGTCAACCAACCTTGACCACTCCAAACCCAATGGCCTACAACTGGATAAACAACTAATGACATTAGTATAATAATTCCTATATAAGCAAAAATATTAGTACGCTCTGCTACAGCGCCAGATAAAATAGTTGCTCCTGTTGCAGCAAACATTGCTTGGAAAATAAAGAATGAAAGATCATCGACTCCGTTTAAAGCAAAGCCGCTTATGCCGAAAATACCACCTACAGTGTCACCAAACATAATGGCATAGCCACATAAAAAATAAACAATTCCCCCTAGGGAAATGGTAAGAAAATTTTTCATGATGATGTTAACAGCATTTTTTGAACGTGTAAATCCTGCCTCTACCATAGCGAATCCAGCGTGCATAAAAAAGACTAAAATTGTGCCTAACATCACCCAAATTAAATTAACCGATAATATTATTTCCTCCATCTATATCGCCCCCTTATTCTACTGCAATTGATCCGACTTCTTTTGTTCGGATACGAATCGCTTGTTCTACTGGATAAATGAAGATTTTCCCGTCCCCAACCTTGCCAGTGGCTGCTTCACGCAATAGTATTTCTACAATGCCATCCACTTTACTATCATCTACAATCATTTCTAATTTCAATTTAGGTAAAAATTCGATTTCATACGTATTACCACGAAATAAACCAGTCCGCCCTAATTGACGACCACAACCTGCGATTTCAGAGACACTTAACCCTGCAATTCCTTGTTGTGCAAGACCGTCCCGAACGGCTCCAAAAACCTCAGGACGAATGATTACTTCGATTTTTTTCATCTGTACCAGCTCCTTGCGTAATTTTAATTTACATGATAAATTGCCTTGAACAGGAGTGCAATTACTTTTTGGAAGTTCGTGTTAGTTTTTATTACATGAATTATTTTTGTTCTCGAAATATTCGTGAGAAAAAGGTTTCAGAATGGGAATGAAAGCGGTACTAAAATTTGTGTCTAAAATATGAACAGTTCTAAATTTTCTGACTATTAATGTTAGAAAACCTAACATAGAGGAGTGAGAATGTCATACGCAAGAATTTGGGTATATAGTGTATACTAGGACTAATTATCAAAGCGGAAGAAGGGGTTTCTTGTGAGATCAAACTATGCAGACGATAGCTTAGCGCTACACACAGACTTATATCAAATCAATATGGCCGAATCCTATTGGGCTGATGGGATACATAATAAAAAAGCAATTTTTGAGTTGTATTTTAGAAAATTACCTTTTGGCAATGGCTATGCAATATTTGCTGGCCTAGAGCGAATGCTGGATTATTTACGCAATTTCCGTTTTAGTGAATCTGATATTACGTATTTACGTGAGGAAGTTGGTTATAAAGAGGACTTTATTGAGTATTTAAAAGATATTCGATTCACAGGGGATATGTATTCGATGGTAGAGGGAGAGCTTGTTTTTGCCAATGAACCAATTGTTCGAATTGAAGCTCCATTAGTGGAGGCTCAGCTTATAGAAACAGCATTATTGAACATCGTTAATTATCAAACATTAATAGCAACGAAGGCTAGCCGTATTAAACAAATTATTAAAAATGAAGTGGCCATGGAATTTGGTACACGACGCGCTCAGGAAATGGATGCAGCTATTTGGGGGACGCGTGCAGCATTCATAGGTGGCTTTGCTTCCACTAGTAATGTACGAGCAGGTAAACTGTTTAACATCCCGGTGTCTGGCACACATGCTCATGCTTTGGTACAGGCGTATAAAAATGATTACGATGCTTTCCATTCTTATGCAAAGCGTCATAGAGATTGTGTTTTTCTTGTAGATACGTACAATACTTTGAAATCTGGTGTTCCAACCGCTATAAAAGTAGCCAAAGAATTAGGTGACAAAATTAATTTTATTGGTATACGTTTAGATAGTGGAGACATTGCGTTTTTATCAAAAGAGGCTCGTCGCATGCTAGATGCGGCTGGTTTCCATGATGCGAAAATTATTGTTTCAAATGATTTGGATGAATACACCATATTAAATTTAAAAGCTCAAGGGGCAAAAGTTGACGTGTGGGGAATTGGTACGAAGCTTATTACAGCTTATGACCAGCCTGCGTTAGGAGCTGTTTACAAAATGGTTGCCATTGAAAATAGTGAAGGTCAATTGGAGGATACCATTAAAATATCAGCGAATGCTGAAAAGGTAACAACGCCAGGTCTCAAAAATGTATATCGTATTATCGATAAAAAGAATGGCAAAGCAGAGGGAGATTACATCGCGATGCAGGATGAAAATCCTCAGGAGGAGGAGCGTATTAAAATGTTCCACCCAATTCACACGTTTGTATCTAAATTTGTCACGAATTTCGAAGCGAAAAATTTACATCAGCATGTGATTCATCATGGCGAAATAAACTATACAAACCCAACGCTTGAGGAAATGCGTGACTATGCAGCCGGAAATTTAGAGCTGCTATGGGATGAATATAAACGTGCGATGAATCCTGAAGAGTATCCAGTCGATTTAAGTCAAAAATGCTGGGATAATAAAATGCGCAATATTGAAGAAGTTCATAACATGGTTAAGCAAATGTAAATAGGGAGTGATGGAACGATGACTTTACAGCAACAGATCATTGAAGAATTACGTGTACAACCAACTATTAATGCGCAGGAGGAAATACGTAAATCCATTGATTTCTTAAAGGAATATGCGAAACATTATAGTTTTGTAAAAGGATTTGTTCTTGGTATTTCTGGTGGTCAGGATTCAACGTTAACAGGAAAACTAGCGCAACTAGCTGTTGATGAATTGAATAAAGAAGTTGGTGAAATGAAATATTCATTTTGGGCGATTCGCTTACCGTATGGAGTGCAAGCAGATGAGCAAGATTGTCAGGACGCTATCGACTATATAAAGCCAACGGGGTCTTATACAGTTAATATAAAAGATGCTGTCGATGCGAGTGTGAAGGCCCTAGCAAATGCGGGTGTTGAGCTGAATGATTTTGTCAAAGGGAACGAAAAAGCACGGGAGCGTATGAAAGTGCAATATTCGATTGCTGCAATGAATGGAGGAGTTGTATTAGGAACGGATCATGCGGCAGAGGCTATTACAGGTTTTTATACTAAGTTTGGTGATGGAGGAGCTGACTTAATGCCAATCTTTCGTTTAAATAAAAGACAAGGGAAGCAGTTATTGGCAGAACTCAATTGTCCAGAGCATCTTTATACGAAGGTACCGACAGCAGACTTGGAGGAAAATCGTCCATCTTTGCCAGATGAAGTGGCTCTTGGTGTGTCCTATGATCAAATTGATGATTATTTAGAGGGAAAGGAAATCCCAGAAGAACCTCGCCAATTACTAGAAGGGTATTATTTGCGTTCACAACATAAACGCCATATGCCTATTACAATATTTGATGTTTTTTGGAAGTAAAATTAGGGAAAAGGGTTATAAAAGTGAATCTCACTTTTGAAAATAGCTCTTTTCTCTCTTTTTTTATGCAATTTGGTTCTATGTTGTTAAATATCATCATATAATGTCGATATAATTACCTATAAGGATTATAAAATGTAAGGGAGGGTAACTTAATATGAGGACTTCTAGAGTAAATGCAACGACAAGTAGTGTTTTTCGTCAGGAAAATCAGTATCTACATGCAGGTGATATTAGCCATAATTTTGGGCAAAATCCACAAAATTTATTTAAAAATAGTTTGCAAAGAAATAAAGAGAAGAAGCGCAGTTCGATCAATACACCAAATCAACAGAAACAGCATCAGCAAACTGCGCCCATCCATATGGATAGTACGAATGATTTGCAAATTCGTCGCGAATTAAATGAAACTGCGTTAAAACTTAGTCGTTTAAGCAGACAAAAGAAGTTACTTAATAGTTACCGTTCTTCCATATAAAGACTAAACTCCCCACAGCTAAACATGTGGGGAGTTTTTGATGCGAGTGAAAAAGAAGCACTAAATTCAAATTATTTGAAATGAAGATGTTCATTGAATGTTCAAGATAATTTTTCCAAATCTTCACCTCGATTTTTTACTAATTTCACAACTAATCTGTATTGTAGAATATGGCAACAGAAAATTAAAATTGGAGGAAAAAATTTGTGAAAAAATTATGGTTACCAGCATTATTATTATTATTACTTGCAGCATGTAATAGCGAAAAACCACAGGTAAAGGAGAAGGGATCAGAGCAAGATGCTACCGAAATGGAAACGGAAGTAGTGGATGATTCTGTACAAGTTGCTTCGCTTGTCGATTCACGGTTACAAGAGCCAAAGGAAGATACAGTTTGTGAAATGTGTAATATGAAGGTATACATGAAGGATCATGAGATGGGCGTATTTTCAACGCAAGCGATCAAAGAAGATGGAACTATTGCATTTTATGATGATATTGGCTGTTTGTTAAATGCAGAGGTTGCCAATGAAGAGAAAAATGCCAAATTCGTCCGTGATTTTGTGACGAAGGAGTGGGCGAAGGTCGAAGATGTAACAATTGTGAAAACAGAGCTGAAATCTCCGATGAACTGGGGCTATATTTACTTCGTGAACAAAGCGGAAGCAGATACATACATCCAAGAAAATCCGAATGCTTATGTTGAAGAACTACAAAAAATTAAAGATGACGCATTGGAACGACGTAAGAAAATGATGGAAAAAAAGGCTAAGGAAGAAAGTGGAGATTCTAGTTCTATGCATTCAAATGAAATGAATCATGGGCAAGAGGGACATGGCCATTAAAAGCCTAGACTAGGGGGCTCTCCTCTAGTCTTTTTATGCTGAATAAGGTGGTGAACGTGATGAAACGAATATGTTTGTTCGTATTGTTTTTTCTATGGGCAAGTCAAACAGCGAATGCGGAGTTTGATCTTCAATTGGCTATTGATCAAGCGAAACCAGGAGAAATTGTTCATATTCCTGCCGGTCGTTACCAAGGAAATTTTATAGTAAAGAAACCGATTAAACTCCTAGGTGAAAAAGGGGTTGAACTTTATTCTCAAAATACTGAACCTGCACTAAAAATTGACCATACGGCTAATGTCTCTATCGAAAATATAATGATTTCTGCCAAAAACAAAGGAATTGTTGTTAATGAAACGGAGAATTTAAAACTGAAAGCTATTGAGATAAAGAATATACAAGTGGGTATCCATATTCAACGTTCTAAGCATATTCGAATAGTTGAAAATAAGATTGTTGGTAATCAGTTACATTATGCTGAAAAAGGCAATGGGGTTGCTGTGTTTAAAAGTGAGGACATTGCTATTGAACACAATGCTATTGATCTTGTGCAAGATGGAATATATGTAGAAGAAGCAAAACAAATCGATGTGCGTCAAAACGAAGTGACAAATAGTCGATATGGGACGCATTTTATGTATTCAAGTGATGTCAAGGTGGATTACAATTCATATTTTCAAAATGTTACAGGTCTTATGGTAATGATGACTACTGACTTAGAAATAGCCAGAAATACGGTTAGAAACCATAATGATTTCAATAGCTATGGTCTTTTAATGTATGACACTCAACAGGCAAAGGTAAGAAAAAATAGCTTTCAAAATAATCGGGTGGGCGTAGCATTGCAAAAATGTTCAGTTATACAAATACAAGAAAATCGGTTTCAGATGAATCAGACTGCCTTAGAAGGAACAAAGGTAGATAAGCACTCTATTATAAAGGATAATCAGTTTACTGGAAATATATTGACAGCAAGATCAGACCAACAAGGTTTGCGATTAGTTCGCAATTTTTATGATGATTATAGAGGGATAGATGTTGCAGGAGATGGTTTTGGAGATGTTCCATATGTAGCTGTTTCGAGCTTTGGTCAATGGATGGTGAGACAACCAGTTTATCAATTTTTTGTGGCATCACCGAGTGTTATGATCCTGACGTCACTTGATCAGCAAGTGAATAAGACAGAACAAAATTTACTTGTAGATAACGAACCGAGATTAATTAGCCATACGAAAGAGAAGGGGCTTTCGATTAACATCCTACAATTCATTATTGGTTTGGTTGTAACTATGGGTGGATTTTGGCTGTGGAAAAGAGGAATGTTAGTATGATAAGGTGGATAACCATTCTAGTTATATGTAGTACAATATTGGGCGGTTGCAGCGGAAAAGTATATAACCCACGTGATATTATCAGTGAAACAGATATTTGTGAAATTTGTAATATGAGTATCGTTCATCAAGAATATGCTGGACAAATTGTATTAACAAATGGAGATTATAAGATTTTTGATGATATTGGATGTTTGATGGATTATCTTACGCTAAATGGTGAGGGTGAAATTGGCGCAGCCTATATTAAAAATAAAGCAAATAATGAATGGATTGATGTTTATAAAGCTACCTATGTATATAATCCAGGCTATTGGACGCCGATGAACTATGGCGTTCTTGCGTTTGCGACAGAGGCTGAGGCACAGGAATGGATGACCAATGAAGGAGAGGGGCAATTATTAGCCTATCAAGATTTGCTGACGTTTAATTGGGGGATTCATAAATGATGTTTGTGAAAATAGAGCTAAAGCAAATTTTAAGAAGCCATTGGATGCAACTAGTAGCTTTTCTGTTTACATTTGTATTTGTAGCCATTATAGTCATTCAACGAATGGCATTACCTGATATGGAGGGCTTTACACGTCAAACAGCATCATTTTTAAATGTGTTATTGTTTCTATTGCCCTTATTCATTATCACCATTGGAAGTATGAGTTTAGCTGGCGATATAGAATCTGGTTGGTTTTCGTTATTAAAAACATATCCCATGAAAATAGCGCAATATATTATAGGGAAGTATGTGGCTATATCACTTGCTTTTTTATTAGTAGTGCTTGTGGCGTTTGGTGTTGTCTTAGCATTAGGTGGTCTATTGGATGGCGTACAGTTACCGATTATTTTAGTAATCCTTACGTTATTATGTATCTTTATATTTGTCTCATTGGGTATTGTACTGGGGGCAATGGCTAAAACAAGATTATTTGCACTAGCCCTGTCACTTGTTGTATGGTCCTTTTTTTTACTGCTCATTTCTTATGCTTTAATGGCTCTTGGTGCAGTTGTAGCGGGTCATGTTTTACAAAAACTTACCATTATATCGATACATATTAATCCAGTAGAATGGCTACGCTTTGGTTATTTTATATTCACCCATCAGGCTAGTGTGCTTGGTCCAGCATTTTATGGTGTAACGAAATTTTATTCGTCACCTGAGGGTCATGTGATGTATGTGATAGTGACGCTTCTTTGGATCATTCTACCACTTATACTGGCTACGAAGTTTTTAAAGGAGGACCCAAAGCGATGATTCTATTAGAAGCAAAAAATGTAGCCAATGTCTATGGAAATGGTAGAGGCTTAAAAGAAGCTACCTTTACACTACATTCGGGTAAAATTCTAGCATTGGTTGGGGGCAATGGAGCTGGGAAGAGTACGTTGATCCGTTTACTAACGGGACAAGAAAAGAAAAAGTCTGGAGAAATGATATGGCATAAACCGCAAGTAATTCGTTATATGCCTGATGACGTAAATTTTCCAATCATGCTAACGGCGGCAGAAATTTTTGAACTGCTGGCATCTTTAAAACAAGTAGATCAAGATGAGCAAGAGCGTATATTGAAGCGTGTTTCCTTGTGGGATGTTCGCAATCAACCAGCTAAACAGTTCTCTAAAGGGATGCTTCAACGATTAAATCTTGCGCAAAGTTTACTTGGAAGTGGATCCTTGCTAATCTTGGATGAACCGACAAATGGTCTTGATCCATTTTGGATAGCACAACTGAAACATGTGATGATAGAGGAAAAGAAAAAAGGAAATACGGTCATATTCTCTACTCACTTGCTGTCATTTGCTGAAGAAATAGCAGATGATGTATTAGTTTTACATGATGGGGAAATTATTATTTCTGGTCCGATCACTGAAATTTTTACACAAGAAAATTCTACATCTTTGGAAGAGATATGGTTAAAAAGATTAGAATTGTAACATTCTAATGATTAGTGACGTTGTATAATAAACAAGGCTTGTTTGACTATGTTCAAACAAGCCTTGTTTATTAAGTGTTATCAAAGGGAAGGAGTTTCTGATAATTGTTTTACTAGACATATTTCGATATGCTTATGATAAGTTATCGTGCAATTCACACAATTGTTCGGTGGAATGGAGGTTTTTTAATTTATGAATTCTCAAATACAAAATGTGCTAGAAAATATAGAGAAAGTAATGATTGGAAAGAGAGAGGTGGCTGAGCTGAGCCTTGTTGCTTTATTAGCGAGGGGGCACGTATTGTTAGAGGATGTGCCTGGTGTTGGGAAAACAATGATGGTTCGTTCATTAGCCAAATCCTTTGATGCACAGTTTAAACGAATTCAATTTACTCCAGATTTATTACCTTCCGATGTAGTGGGAATCTCTATTTATAATCCAAAGACTTTGGAGTTTGAATTTCGTCCAGGACCGATAATGGGCGATGTTATTTTAGCTGATGAAATTAATCGTACCTCGCCAAAAACGCAATCAGCTTTACTAGAGGGGATGGAAGAAGCATCTGTTACTATTGATGGTAAAACACTTGCCATTAATCAGCCTTTCTTTGTAATGGCCACGCAAAATCCGATAGAACACGAAGGTACTTATCCATTGCCGGAAGCCCAGCTTGATCGTTTTTTGTTGAAAATAAAGATGGGCTACCCTACTAGAGGGCAAGAAGTAGAAATTTTACGTCGAGCGGAAAATGGCAAAGCAATTGAAAAGATCGACGCTGTATTGTCAGTAGCTCAATTAATTGAATTACAAGAGCTTGTTCAAGGAGTGTACGTTGAAGATTCAGTAAAAAATTACATGGTGGAGCTTGCTACTCAAACTAGAGAAAACAGCTATGTTTATTTAGGAGTAAGTCCCCGGGCTACATTAGCCTTAATGAAGGCTTCGCAAGCTTACGCGTTTATGAAAGGGCGTAGCTATGTCATACCTGATGATGTCCAATACCTTGTACCTTTTGTTTTCAGTCATCGCCTAGTTTTAAAACCAGATGCTCGCTACGATAATGTAACGGCCAATGAAATTATTGAACGGATCATTGCCAAAACGCCAGTACCAACAAAAAGGTTTGCAGAACAATGAGGCAATGGAAAGCTTTTTTGGAGAAAAGTAAACATTTCCTATTAGTGGTTTTCTTAATGGTTGTAACATTTTGTTATGCAATGTTCCAAGGTGGTTTTGTTAGTTGGTTTGTGTTTTTTACCGTAAGTCCATTTTTAGTGTACGCCTTATTTTTCTTTGTTGTTAGGGAAAGTATCCTAGTAGTAGAGCGCAAAATTGAACCTTCACACATAGAACGTGGTCAGTCAGCGAAGGTAACGATTTCGGTCGAGAGGAAAACACGTTTCCCTTTTGCTTATATGATGATGGAGGAACTTGTAGATAGTGAGGGATTAGTACAGGCCAAGCTACAAAGTTCAGCTGCTATCAAATTTGTTGGCTTTAGAAAAAAATTTAACTGGCATTATGAACTAGTAAATATGCCTCGTGGTGAACACCGTTATTTGGGTGTTACGATAGCTTTCTATGATTTTTTTGGCTGGGCCAAAAAAATGGTTGTGGCTGAGAAAGAACAAACTATTTTAGTTTATCCAAGGCTCAGAGAAATGAAATATTCGGCACTGCAAACAAAATATGATGTTGGGCCAATGATGTCCCCTTATTCCATAGTTAAGGATACTACTATGTCTGTTGGATTACGAGAATATGTTCCAGGGGATCGTTTTTCTTGGATTCATTGGAAATCTTTCGCAAAAACCCAAACCTTACAATCGAAGGAATTTGAGGATAGACAATCCTCTGAGTTAATGTTAGTGCTTGATGCCAAGAAATCAACGTTATTTGAGGATAAGATTGAACTAGTTGCATCTATGCTCAATATGATCGTGCAGGAACTTGGTGATATTTCCTTTATTGCTGCTGGAGAAATGACGAAGGTGTTTCCGGTTATACAAGGTGAAAAGCAGTTAGATCAGGTTATGTATCATTTGGCAGCTATCAAACCTACTGAGAATGTAAAATTCCGATTTTATGACCAGCAAGCCTTTAAGCAAGTTGCGACATTGCTTTATGTAACTAATGAAGTATCAGATGAATTCCTACATACTCTTGCGAATATAGTGAAAAGTTGTATTTGTTTTGTCGTGACAAAACAGCCACCTGTGCAATCTGAGGTTACGTTGCGTTATAAACATATTCAAATGGTCTATGTAGATCCAACAGATTTTTATCATGTTTTCACGGGGGTGATGAAGCCGTGAAACAGTCGTTAGGAGAATTTTTAGAGTTGGCAGTCGCCTATATTATCGTTTTCTTTATATTGCGTGAATGGCTAATGCCCATTATGCAATTAACTAATACAGGAGGGTTTCATCTCTTCCTAGTCTTTATTGGCTTGTCTCTAGCTTTAAGTTTATTCCGAGTGCATCCTGTATTATCAGGAATTGTAAAGTTAGGTTATATTATTTGGTGTATTGTCTTTATTTATAGCGAAAGCCCAGTGCTCTCTGGAAAGACCATATCCTTCTTATTAGCAGAATGGAAAGGCAATATGGCCGCCATTATTTCAGGTGATTTTGGACTAGTATCCGATGCTTTTAGAACAGTGCTATTTCTAGTATTAATATGGATGCTTGTTTACTTAATTCACCATTGGGTCTCCGTGCGGAAAAATATATTTTACTTTTTTGTCATGACAGTATTCTTTATTGCTACGTTAGATACGTTTAGTGAATACAATGGTAAAACAGCTATTGTTAAAGTGGTTATACTAGGATTAATGATGACAGGTGTCCTATTTGTCAAACGTTTATGGCTTCAAGCGGGTACAACGAGCAATGCGTTTGGAAAATGGAAAATTGTTATTCCGATGCTTGTTTCCGTAATACTTTTTGGTAGTATCGCCTTCTTTTTACCAAAGACAGGGCCGACATGGGCAGACCCTGTGCCATTTATCCAAGGTGTTACTGGGCAAGATGGGAATGGAGCAGGCATGAAATCAGTCGGCTATAGTCAAGACGATAGTCAATTAGGTGGACCTTTCCAAGGAGATAATACATTAATTTTTACTGCTTCTTCTCGTGATCGTCATTATTGGCGTGTTGAAACGAAGGATACTTATACCTCAAAGGGATGGATTTTGTCAGAGGGGAACTTTGGGAAAAATGTATATGAGTCAAATGCGCCGATTATGACCTCATTACAAGTGGGATTACCTGAAAACGAGCGTCAAATTCAATTGGACATTGCGGCCTCGATGCCATTTTTAATCCAAACATATGGTTTATTATCTGTTTCGGCACAAGATTCTACATTATTTATTCAGGATGAGCAGACGGAACGGATGACTATAGAGCAGCAGAATGATACATCTAAATCGTTATCAAACTATACATTATCATATAGTGAGCCAGTCTATAGTATGGAACAGTTGCAATTATCTCTGCCAGCCACACTTGAAACGTTAGATTTATCTTTTGATCGCTTTATGCAGTTGCCAGTGGAATTGCCACAACGGGTAAGAGATTTGGCGTTGGCGATAACACAGGATGAAACTACGGTTTACGATCAAATTAAGGCAGTGGAAGGTTATTTTCGGACAAACGGGTTTAGGTATGATAAAACCCAAGCGGCTATTCCGGCAGAAAATCAAGATTATGTCGATCAGTTTTTATTTGATACAAAAGTAGGGTATTGTGATAATTTTTCAACGTCAATGGTAGTGCTTTTGCGTTCAATAGGCATACCGGCTCGCTGGGTCAAAGGTTTTGCGCCTGGTACGGCAGGGCCAATGACAGATGGTCTGCGAGAGTATCGAATTACCAATGACAACGCACACTCATGGGTAGAGGCATATATACCTGGGACAGGTTGGATGGAGTTTGAACCTACAATAGGCTTTAGTGGCAATGCTAACATTGATTATGATATACCATTAGATACATCAGAACAGGAAGAAATTCTACAGCCAGAGCAAAAACCTGAACAGCCACAACAGCAGGAACAAGTGTCCAATAAAGAGCAAAGTAAATCAACGTTTAGTCTGGATATGCTCTGGGCATGGATGAAGAAGTTCGCTTATGTTTGGGGAATTGGTTTAATATTATTACTGATTAGTGGGATTGCATTATACTTGCAGCGCAAAACATGGCTGCCTAAAATGCATGTGCGAGCATATCGTAAAAAGACTGCCGATTGGTCTACCTTTGATTCCTCTTATCATATTCTTCTGAAGCAATTATCACGTATTGGACTGCGTATGAGAGATGGAGAAACGTTGCACATGTTTGCCGAACGTGTGGATGCATCCTTAGAAACAGATGAAATGCAAAAGCTAACGGCTGTTTATGAGCAACATGTTTATGGGAAGGATAAACAAGAAGTGGATTTCATAAAGCTGAAAGAAAGTTGGGAATATTTAATCAATCGCACTATCGGTTGATTTTAACTTAGACAAAGAGTAAAATGAAAAAAATTAAATGCAAGGATTGCTTTCATATAAGTTCGATAATAAGGTTCGGATGTTTCTACGAAATCACCACAAATGATTTCTCTATGAAGGCGGATGTATTCGCTAGGTGAGAGGTATAGTAAATCACTTTACTTTGCTACGCATTCGCCTTTATAAATCATCATGAGCTTTTTGAACGCGTAGAAAGATTTTACTTTCTTCGCGTTTTTCTTTGAACAAATGAATGATCCTTTAATAATAGTAGAAGAGGTGGAAATTTTGACAGCTAGCCCTTTATTAAAAGAGCAAGAAAAAATCGTTGTACTTGACTTCGGTAGCCAATTTAACCAATTAATTACTCGTCGTATCCGTGAGTTTGGTGTATTCAGTGAATTACATCCACATACAGTAACTGCTGAAGAAATTAAAGAAATGAACGCAGCTGGTATTATTTTTTCAGGTGGTCCAAACTCTGTTTATGATGAAAATGCTTTCCATGTGGATCCAGCCATTTTTGAATTAGGCCTACCAATCCTAGGTATTTGCTATGGTATGCAATTAATGGCGCATACAAATGGTGGTAAAGTAGAAGGTGCTGAAACTCGTGAATATGGTAAAGCTGAAATCAAAGTAACTGCTTCCAATAAATTATTTGGTGAGTTACCAACTGAGCAAATCGTGTGGATGAGCCATGGTGACCATGTAACAGAAGTTCCTGCTGGATTTGAAGTGATCGCAACGAGCGCATCATGTCCGATTGCAGCAATGGCAAACGTAGAACGTAAACTATACGCTGTTCAATTCCACCCAGAGGTACGTCACTCTGTTTATGGTAATGATTTATTACGTCAATTCGTATTCGATGTTTGTGAAGCAAAAGGTGATTGGTCAATGGCCAACTTCATCGAACTTGAAATCGCAAAAATTCGTGAAATTGTAGGCGATAAAAAAGTATTATGTGCGCTTTCAGGTGGTGTTGACTCTTCAGTTGTAGCTGTTCTTATCCACAAAGCGATCGGTGACCAATTAACTTGTATGTTCGTAGACCACAACTTAAACCGTAAAGGTGAAGTTGAGCAAGTAATGAAAACATTTACTGAAGATTTCGATATGAATCTTATTAAAATTGATGCTCGCAAACGTTTCATGGACAAGCTTGCGGGTGTATCAGATCCAGAGAAAAAACGTAAAATTATCGGTAATGAATTTATTTACGTATTTGATGAAGAAGCATCAAAGCTTGAAGGTATGGATTTCTTAGCTCAAGGTACTCTTTATACAGATATTATTGAATCAGGTACTTCAACTGCACAAACAATCAAATCTCACCATAATGTTGGTGGACTTCCAGAAGATATGCAATTCCAATTAATCGAACCACTAAAAACATTATTCAAAGATGAAGTACGAGCATTAGGCTTAGAGCTTGGTCTGGATGAAAAAATCGTTTGGCGTCAACCATTCCCAGGTCCTGGATTAGGTATCCGTGTACTTGGTGAAGTAACAGAAGAAAAATTAGAAATCGTTCGCGAATCTGACTTCATCTTACGTGAGGAGATCGCCAATGCTGGCCTTGATCGTGACATTTGGCAATACTTCACGGTATTACCTGATATCCGTTCAGTTGGTGTAATGGGCGATGCACGTACGTATGATTACGCAATCGGTATCCGTGCGGTAACATCTATCGACGGTATGACATCTGACTGGGCACGTATCCCATGGGATGTACTAGAAAAAATCTCTGTCCGTCTAGTAAATGAAGTAAAACACGTTAACCGTGTAGTGTATGATATTACATCTAAGCCACCAGCAACGATTGAGTGGGAATAGTAGCAAAAGCCCTAAAAGCCCTGAGAGGTTTTTAGGGCTTTTTTGATTTCACTATGTCTGAATTTATGCTAAATAAAGTATCTCAACATGGAAAAATTGCTGGTAAAGTGTTGTGTGTAGTAAACTAAATGAATGCAAAAGAAATGATACTATTCAGATTAGGGGGGATTCAAATGGAAAAAAATAAACCAATAATTCATACATTAGCAGTTGGGATGCCAAAAGAATTGATTGATAGTAAAGGGCGTTCAATGATTACAGGTATTGAAAAGCAAAAAATTCAAGAAGTTTATTTGTCAGCTCATGGCTTCGACGGAGATGATGTTGCTGATAAAAAACATCATGGTGGTCCTGATCGTGCAGTTTGTTTATATCCTGCGGAACATTACATACAATGGGAACAAGAACTTGGTAAACCACTACCAACTGCTGCTTTCGGTGAAAATCTAACGGTTACAAATATGCTAGAAGCGGATACTTGTATTGGTGATATTTATAAAATAGGAGATGCTGTCATTCAAATTACACAAGGGCGTGTTCCCTGTAGCACGATCGACAAATATACTGAATCAAACACATTGCTGAAACGTATGATTGAAACTGGTTATACTGGCTTCCTTGGGCGTGTACTAGAAGAGGGGACAATCTGTGCGAGCTCGAATATTGAATTAGTAGAAAAGCATCCTGCCCAAGTTTCGGTTTTGTATTGCAACGAAGTATATTTTAAAAACAAAGATGCGGATGCGATGAAACATATCCGAGCAGTAGATGCATTGGCGGAAGATTGGAAACAGAAGTTAGAAAAAAGAATTCAGGTTTTGCAAAGTAAAGTGATGAATTAAAGATTGTCTGCAATTGAGTCCTTCCATAAAATCCTTTAGAATTCGAGTGAGTTCTAAGGGGTTTTTTATTGTTTGCGTTCGGAGAATTGTTCAGTACTTAGGCTTTTTAGTAGCAGTTTATTAAAATATGAACATTAAATAAGAAATTTACACGAACTTTCGTATTTTATTTTATAAAATTGTTCGGAAATAGGGTTGAAATCTAAAAAGTGAAATGATATATTACGAATGTAAATTAAATAAGTCGTCGTATAATGTCGGGGATAGGGCCCGTGAGTTTCTACCAAGTTACCGTAAATAACTTGACTACGATTGAGGTTTATATGCGAATGTATAAACCCTAATTTATTTCACACATTAATGTGGATGAAATATATCGTAGACATGCGACTAGTAGATTAGTCAGCGTGTCTTTTTTGTTTTCGATATTGAGGACGACCATACGGAGGATTTTTTTATAATGAAAAAATATTTCATGTTTGATGAATTAGGAACTAATTACCGCCGCGAAATAATAGGCGGTATTACAACCTTTCTTGCGATGGCATATATTCTAGCTGTTAACCCAGGTATTCTAGAAAATGCAGGGATGGATAAAGGTGCTGTTTTTGTAGCAACAGCATTAGCTGCAGCAGTTGGTTCTTTAATAATGGGTATTTTCGCTAAATTCCCAATTTCACTAGCTCCTGGTATGGGATTAAATGCATTCTTCGCCTTTACTGTAGTTGGAGCTTATGGTATTCCATGGCAAACTGGTCTAACTGGCGTCTTCTTCTCTGGGATTATCTTTATCATCCTATCTCTAACAGGTATTCGCGAAACAGTTATTAACGCTATACCAGTACAGCTTAAATATGCTGTTTCGGCAGGTATAGGATTGTTTATTACTTTCGTAGGTTTACAAGGTGCAGGAATTGTTGTAGATAGTCCAGCTACATTAGTAACTTTAGGAACTTTCACTGGCTCTACATTACTAGCGGTATTCGGCATCGTTCTATCTGTTATTCTGATTATTAAATTACGCAGTGTCGGTATTTTCTTAGGGATGGTTATTACTGCGATTATTGGTATGGTGACAGGTATTATTGAACCTCCAACAGCAATTGTTTCTGCTATTCCAAGTGTGGATTCTACATTCATGGTGGCACTAGAACCACTTGGAGATATTAAATCATTATTTAACGTGAAGTTTTTAGTAGTTGTATTAACATTCTTGTTTGTAGATTTCTTTGATACAGCAGGTACTTTAATGGCTGTGGCAACACAGGCTGGCTTAGTCAAAGATAATAAATTACCACGTGCAGGTCGCGCATTAATGGCAGATGCACTTGCAACAACAATTGGTTCTTTATTTGGTACATCTACGACTACTGCCTATGTAGAATCAACTTCGGGGGTAGCAGCTGGGGCTCGCTCTGGGTTCTCGGCGGTAGTAACAGCAGTACTTTTCTTAGTAGCTTTATTTTTCTCTCCGTTATTAGCAGTAGTAACGCCAGCAGTAACAGCACCTGCGCTAGTAATTGTAGGGGTATTAATGGTTTCGTCATTACGTTTAATTGATTGGGATAAATTTGAGATTGCCGTACCTGCATTCTTTACGGTATTAATGATGCCTCTTGGTTATTCTATAGCTACGGGTATTGCAATTGGCTTCGTGTTCTACCCAATCACAATGTTGTTAGCGGGACGGAGAAAAGAAATTCATCCTATGATGTATGGTTTATTCTTTGTCTTCCTAGCATATTTCATCTGGGTACGATAAATTAAATATACTTTGAAAAAAACTCCATTGTTAAGTAAGGATTCTAACAATGGAGTTTTTTATGATTGAATAAAAAATTTTATTGTTACTCTATTCATCTTTTTTATTATTCATAGAGCATTACTTTATATAAAGTTGCTTTCACCTTTATTATAGAAGAAACTCACTTTTAAATAATAAGAATAGTTTTACTTTAATGAAACGCTTGCAAACTTTATTTTATGATGATATATTTAAACACGTTGTTACGAAACAAACGAACAACTTTTAAAATATTAACATAGACAGTTGACAATATGTTAACAATATGTTAAATTATAAAAAGTTACTTGAGAGTAACTAGCAAATGAACCTTGAAAACTGAACAAGCAAAACGTAATCAATAAAGTTTTAAGTAGCTAGCCTAGCTAGTGAACGAAACAAAATTTTGGACATCAAAATGATGCCAGCAAAACAATTTGAGCTAATCAAATTTCTTTTATGGAGAGTTTGATCCTGGCTCAGGACGAACGCTGGCGGCGTGCCTAATACATGCAAGTCGAGCGAACAGAGAAGGAGCTTGCTCCTTTGACGTTAGCGGCGGACGGGTGAGTAACACGTGGGCAACCTACCTTATAGTTTGGGATAACTCCGGGAAACCGGGGCTAATACCGAATAATCTATTTCACCTCATGGTGAAATATTGAAAGACGGTTTCGGCTGTCGCTATAGGATGGGCCCGCGGCGCATTAGCTAGTTGGTGAGGTAACGGCTCACCAAGGCGACGATGCGTAGCCGACCTGAGAGGGTGATCGGCCACACTGGGACTGAGACACGGCCCAGACTCCTACGGGAGGCAGCAGTAGGGAATCTTCCACAATGGGCGAAAGCCTGATGGAGCAACGCCGCGTGAGTGAAGAAGGATTTCGGTTCGTAAAACTCTGTTGTAAGGGAAGAACAAGTACAGTAGTAACTGGCTGTACCTTGACGGTACCTTATTAGAAAGCCACGGCTAACTACGTGCCAGCAGCCGCGGTAATACGTAGGTGGCAAGCGTTGTCCGGAATTATTGGGCGTAAAGCGCGCGCAGGTGGTTTCTTAAGTCTGATGTGAAAGCCCACGGCTCAACCGTGGAGGGTCATTGGAAACTGGGAGACTTGAGTGCAGAAGAGGATAGTGGAATTCCAAGTGTAGCGGTGAAATGCGTAGAGATTTGGAGGAACACCAGTGGCGAAGGCGACTATCTGGTCTGTAACTGACACTGAGGCGCGAAAGCGTGGGGAGCAAACAGGATTAGATACCCTGGTAGTCCACGCCGTAAACGATGAGTGCTAAGTGTTAGGGGGTTTCCGCCCCTTAGTGCTGCAGCTAACGCATTAAGCACTCCGCCTGGGGAGTACGGTCGCAAGACTGAAACTCAAAGGAATTGACGGGGGCCCGCACAAGCGGTGGAGCATGTGGTTTAATTCGAAGCAACGCGAAGAACCTTACCAGGTCTTGACATCCCGTTGACCACTGTAGAGATATGGTTTCCCCTTCGGGGGCAACGGTGACAGGTGGTGCATGGTTGTCGTCAGCTCGTGTCGTGAGATGTTGGGTTAAGTCCCGCAACGAGCGCAACCCTTGATCTTAGTTGCCATCATTTAGTTGGGCACTCTAAGGTGACTGCCGGTGACAAACCGGAGGAAGGTGGGGATGACGTCAAATCATCATGCCCCTTATGACCTGGGCTACACACGTGCTACAATGGACGATACAAACGGTTGCCAACTCGCGAGAGGGAGCTAATCCGATAAAGTCGTTCTCAGTTCGGATTGTAGGCTGCAACTCGCCTACATGAAGCCGGAATCGCTAGTAATCGCGGATCAGCATGCCGCGGTGAATACGTTCCCGGGCCTTGTACACACCGCCCGTCACACCACGAGAGTTTGTAACACCCGAAGTCGGTGAGGTAACCTTTTGGAGCCAGCCGCCGAAGGTGGGATAGATGATTGGGGTGAAGTCGTAACAAGGTAGCCGTATCGGAAGGTGCGGCTGGATCACCTCCTTTCTAAGGATATTTTCGGAATACAAACCTTGGGTTTGTAAGATTACGTTTTGCGTTCAGTTTTGAAGGTTCATTCTTTCTGAATGAAATACTTCAAAACTTGTTCTTTGAAAACTGGATAAAACGACATTGAAATTGTAACAAACACATTTATTTTTTTAAGTTTTTTTATAGGCTTAATAACATGATAAGATTTTCAGACACGAGCAGTTCTAGGAAGCAATCGAGTAAATGAAGGAGCGTACTTCAGTACGTGACTGATTGAACGAGTGAGGCTGACAACGAAATGTGAAGTGTATGGAAAGCTGATAGGTTAAGTTATTAAGGGCGCACGGCGAATGCCTTGGCACTAGGAGCCGAAGAAGGACGGCACTAACACCGATATGCTTCGGGGAGCTGTAAGTGAGCTTTGATCCGGAGATTTCCGAATGGGGGAACCCACTACGTTTAATCGCGTAGTATCTTGACGTGAATACATAGCGTCTTGAAGGCAGACCCAGGGAACTGAAACATCTAAGTACCTGGAGGAAGAGAAAGAAAAATCGATTCCCTGAGTAGCGGCGAGCGAAACGGGAAGAGCCCAAACCAAGAGGCTTGCCTCTTGGGGTTGTAGGACACTCAATACGGAGTTACAAAAGAGCGAGTTAGATGAAGCGACTTGGAAAGGTCCGCCAGAGCAGGTAAAAGCCCTGTAGTCGAAAGTTCGTTCTCTCCTGAGTGGATCCTGAGTACGGCGGAACACGTGAAATTCCGTCGGAATCCGGGAGGACCATCTCCCAAGGCTAAATACTACCTAGTGACCGATAGTGAACCAGTACCGTGAGGGAAAGGTGAAAAGCACCCCGGAAGGGGAGTGAAAGAGATCCTGAAACCGTGTGCCTACAAGTAGTTAGAGCCCGTTAATGGGTGATAGCGTGCCTTTTGTAGAATGAACCGGCGAGTTACGATTACGTGCGAGGTTAAGCTTTAGAAGGCGGAGCCGCAGCGAAAGCGAGTCTGAATAGGGCGAAATAGTACGTGGTCGTAGACCCGAAACCAGGTGATCTACCCATGTCCAGGGTGAAGGTAAGGTAACACTTACTGGAGGCCCGAACCCACGCACGTTGAAAAGTGCGGGGATGAGGTGTGGGTAGCGGAGAAATTCCAATCGAACTTGGAGATAGCTGGTTCTCTCCGAAATAGCTTTAGGGCTAGCCTCGTGATGAGAATACTGGAGGTAGAGCACTGTTTGGACTAGGGGGCCATCCCGGTTTACCGAATTCAGACAAACTCCGAATGCCAGATATTTATACACGGGAGTCAGACTGCGAGTGATAAGATCCGTAGTCAAAAGGGAAACAGCCCAGACCACCAGCTAAGGTCCCAAAGTAATCGTTAAGTGGAAAAGGATGTGGCGTTGCACAGACAACCAGGATGTTGGCTTAGAAGCAGCCATCATTTAAAGAGTGCGTAATAGCTCACTGGTCGAGTGACGCTGCGCCGAAAATGTATCGGGGCTAAACGATTCACCGAAGCTGTGGATTGACATCTACGATGTCAGTGGTAGGAGAGCGTTCTAAGTGCGTTGAAGTCAGACCGGAAGGACTGGTGGAGCGCTTAGAAGTGAGAATGCCGGTATGAGTAGCGAAAGACGGGTGAGAATCCCGTCCACCGTATGACTAAGGTTTCCTGAGGAAGGCTCGTCCGCTCAGGGTTAGTCGGGACCTAAGCCGAGGCCGATAGGCGTAGGCGATGGACAACAGGTTGATATTCCTGTACCACCTCCTCACCGTTTGAGAAATGGGGGGACGCAGTAGGATAGGGTAAGCGCGCTGTTGGTTATGCGCGTCCAAGCAGTAAGGCGTGTGTGTAGGCAAATCCGCACACTGTAACGTTGAGCTGTGATGGCGAGTCCGTATGGACGAAGTTCCTGATTTCACACTGCCAAGAAAAGCCTCTATCGAGGTGAGAGGTGCCCGTACCGCAAACCGACACAGGTAGTCGAGGAGAGAATCCTAAGGTGTGCGAGAGAACTCTCGTTAAGGAACTCGGCAAAATGACCCCGTAACTTCGGGAGAAGGGGTGCTCTTGAGCGTGCAAGCGCATGAGAGCCGCAGTGAATAGGCCCAGGCGACTGTTTAGCAAAAACACAGGTCTCTGCAAAACCGTAAGGTGACGTATAGGGGCTGACGCCTGCCCGGTGCTGGAAGGTTAAGAGGAGTGGTTAGCGCAAGCGAAGCTACGAATTGAAGCCCCAGTAAACGGCGGCCGTAACTATAACGGTCCTAAGGTAGCGAAATTCCTTGTCGGGTAAGTTCCGACCCGCACGAAAGGCGTAACGATCTGGGCACTGTCTCAACGAGAGACTCGGTGAAATTATAGTACCTGTGAAGATGCAGGTTACCCGCGACAGGACGGAAAGACCCCGTGGAGCTTTACTGTAGCCTGATATTGAATTTTGGTACAACTTGTACAGGATAGGTAGGAGCCAGAGATCTCGGAGCGCCAGCTTCGAAGGAGGCGTCGGTGGGATACTACCCTGGTTGTATTGAAATTCTAACCCATGCCCCTTAGCGGGGCAGGAGACAGTGTCAGGCGGACAGTTTGACTGGGGCGGTCGCCTCCTAAAAGGTAACGGAGGCGCCCAAAGGTTCCCTCAGAATGGTTGGAAATCATTCGTAGAGTGTAAAGGCACAAGGGAGCTTGACTGCGAGACCTACAAGTCGAGCAGGGTCGAAAGACGGGCTTAGTGATCCGGTGGTTCCGCATGGAAGGGCCATCGCTCAACGGATAAAAGCTACCCCGGGGATAACAGGCTTATCTCCCCCAAGAGTCCACATCGACGGGGAGGTTTGGCACCTCGATGTCGGCTCATCGCATCCTGGGGCTGTAGTCGGTCCCAAGGGTTGGGCTGTTCGCCCATTAAAGCGGTACGCGAGCTGGGTTCAGAACGTCGTGAGACAGTTCGGTCCCTATCCGTCGTGGGCGTAGGAAATTTGAGAGGAGCTGTCCTTAGTACGAGAGGACCGGGATGGACACACCGCTGGTGTACCAGTTGTCTTGCCAAAGGCATCGCTGGGTAGCTATGTGTGGACGGGATAAGTGCTGAAAGCATCTAAGCATGAAGCCCCCCTCAAGATGAGATTTCCCATTACGCAAGTAAGTAAGATCCCTCAAAGACGATGAGGTAGATAGGTTCGAGGTGGAAGTGTGGTGACACATGGAGCTGACGAATACTAATCGATCGAGGACTTAACCAAAAAAGTTTGAAGCATTCAATGAACCGTTTATCCAGTTTTGAAAGAATAATTTCTTTTATAAAGGGTTTCAAGATACGAGTAGTTCGAGGAAGCAATGAAGAGAGGGAAGGAGCGTACTCAAGTACGTGACTGACTGAACGACAGAAGCTGACGAAGAAATGCGATGTATATTGAAAGCCGAACATAGTCTAGTGATGATGGCAAAGAGGTCACACCCGTTCCCATACCGAACACGGAAGTTAAGCTCTTTAGCGCCGATGGTAGTTGGGGGCTTCCCCCTGTGAGAGTAGGACGTCGCTAGGCACTTAAAAAGTCATGGATATATTCCATGGCTTTTTTTATTTTATAAAATAAAAAGTAGTGGTATAATTCACTAAATGTTAAATTTATACTGATGTAAAGATAATTAAAATAGACAGCACTTCCTACTTATCTTGAATGGAATGATGGAGGAATGAAAATGAAGCGTAATATGTTTTCGACTCTTTCGATTCTGTGCCTACTCCTAACATTCTTAATGTTTGGATATGATTCTACAAAATGGTATGGGAGTTTTTTTAAATTCCTCTCTGACCTGAGTATATTTACGCCATTTATACTAGGAGGAATAGGTATGGTTAGTACCTTTTTAGGTATTAAAGAATATCGTTTCATTCTTGTTGTCCTTCATTCATTCTTGTTGCTACTAATATTAGGCATCTATATAAAAGCTTTATATGGATTTTACTGAACTTGCAAGTAAAACTGCGGATATATATCTGCAGTTTTTTATATTTAACAAACAATTAATTAGTTCTTACACACTTCCTAAGGCAACTCAAGGTATAATGAAGTAACAAGTGCTAGGAAATAAATTATGTTATTGAAAGGGAGAAAAAGTTGGGAAAGAAGCAAATTTGGTATGAAGTACAAGAAAACGAATCCATTGAAGAATGTTTAGAAAGAATGCGAAACGATGGGTACATGGCAATTGGACGAAAAGAAGAGCCACTTTTTCATTTAGTCGATGGTGAACCAACATTATTACGTCAAAAAATTCAATTTAAAGCTATACTTACTCAAGATATGGAATGATTTTGACTAAAATCCGAACGTTTTTTTTAGGTTATAAAAAAATGTTCGCATTTTTGCATTGACGATAATACGATCCCTTGTTAAAATATGATAAGGAAAAACAAATAAATCCCACATATATGCTAGAGGATTGGCTCTAGTGTCTCTACCCGGCACCGTAAATGCTGGACTATGCGGGAAAGCACTTTTGGCTTTTATGAGAAGATCCATGTACAAAATTGTATATGGACAAATTCTTGCCCTTATAAGTCCTCAAGTAAGCTGCTTTCACGCGTAAAGGTAGAGAGTAGTTTATTTGGGGATTTTCTTTGTAAAAAGGTAAAAATTGCAGAGCTATTTTATATAGAGGCTTGCACAATAATTGATCATTTTTCTATCGTTTAAAAGGAGCGACAATTTATGAATCCGAAAATCGGTGTCATTATGGGTAGTTCAAGTGACTGGGAAACAATGAAACATGCATGTGATATTTTAGACGAATTACAAGTACCGTACGAAAAGAAGGTTGTATCTGCACATCGAACACCAGATTTAATGTTTGAATATGCGGAAGCAGCACGCAAACGGGGAATACAAGTAATTATAGCTGGGGCAGGCGGAGCTGCACATTTACCTGGAATGGTAGCAGCTAAAACAACTTTACCTGTCATCGGTGTACCAGTTCAATCACGTGCACTGAATGGGCTTGATTCACTGCTATCCATCGTTCAAATGCCTGGTGGTGTGCCTGTAGCAACTGTAGCTATTGGGAAAGCGGGAGCAACAAACGCAGGTTTACTAGCAGCTCAGATTTTGTCAACGACAGATGCAGAACTTGCTGACAAGTTAGATGCTCGACGTGAAGCTACAAAGCAGCAAGTTTTAGAAAGCACAGGTGACTTAGTGTGACAAAAATTATTTATCCTGGACAAACGATAGGTATTATAGGCGGGGGGCAGCTTGGTCGAATGATGGCTCTTGCTGCAAAGGAGTCTGGTTTTAAAATTGCTGTACTGGAACCGGCAATGGACTCACCTTGTGGGCAGGTGGCAGATGTTCGTATTGTAGCTCCCTATGATGATGAAGCTGCTTTAGAAGAACTTGCAGAAGTCAGTGATGTCATCACATATGAATTCGAAAATATTGATTATGAAGGCTTAAAGCGTTTATCACAAATGGCTTATGTTCCTCAGGGAGCTGAATTGGTACGCATTACACAAAACCGCATAACCGAAAAGGACGCGATTGTGAGAGCTGGTTGCCCAGTAGCACCATATATTGTTGCAAAAACTTATGAAGAATTAGTAGCCAATATTGATTCGATTGGTTATCCTTGTATAGTCAAAACAGCAAGAGGTGGTTATGATGGCAAGGGACAGCAGCTGTTAACATCAACTGAAGATCTTCCGTTAGCGAAAGAACTCTTTATGCATTCTCCATGTATTGCTGAAGGATTCGTACCCTTCGTAAAAGAGGTATCAGTCATTGTTCAAAGAAATGGTAGTGGTGAATCGTATTGCCAGCCAGTTGGAGAGAACATTCATGTTCATCATATTCTGCACGAAACAATTGTGCCTGCTCGCATAACAGAAAGCACAGCCCAGGCTGCCGAACGAGAAGCTTTAAAAATTGCAGATTACTTACATTTAGTAGGAACGTTAGCGGTAGAAATGTTTGTGCTAGAAGATGGTGGCATTGTGATTAATGAATTAGCACCAAGACCTCATAATTCAGGGCACTATTCAATAGAAGCGTGTAATGTTTCACAATTCCATCAGCATATACGAGCTGTTTGTGGTTGGCCATTACGTAAGCCAGAGCTTTGGGCACCATCCATTATGATCAATGTATTAGGGCAGCATGTCGTGCCATTGAGTAACTCCATTGCTAAATATCCTGAATGGTCTATCCATCTTTATGGGAAAGCTGAGGCTAAGGTTAACCGTAAGATGGGCCATGTAACGATTATGACAAAAAACTTAGAAGAAACATTACAACAAATCGAGAGTTCTGGCATTTGGTCAGAATAGAAGGAGATACGCAATGATTGAACGTTACACAAGACCCGAAATGGGCGCAATTTGGACAGAACAAAATAAATATCAAGCTTGGCTAGAGGTAGAAATCCTAGCTTGTGAGGCGTGGGCTGAAATCGGCGATATTCCAAAAGAGGATGTTGCTAAAATTCGTGAGAATGCTTCATTCGATGTGAACCGTATTTTAGAAATTGAACAAGAGACTCGTCATGACGTAGTAGCCTTTACACGTGCCGTTTCAGAAACCCTTGGTGAAGAGCGTAAATGGGTACATTATGGTTTAACTTCTACAGACGTAGTAGACACAGCACTTTCTTATTTAATCAAACAAGCAAATGATATTTTACGTAAAGATATCGTGAATTTCATTGATATTATTGCTGTTAAGGCAAAAGAACATAAACATACAGTGATGATGGGCCGTACTCATGGTGTCCATGCAGAGCCAACAACTTTTGGTTTAAAGCTGGGTTTATGGTATGAGGAAATGAAGCGTAACTTGGAACGTTTTGAAGCAGCAGCTAAAGTAATTGAAACTGGAAAAATGTCTGGTGCCGTTGGAACATATGCCAATATTGATCCTCGTGTTGAGCAATATGTTTGTGATCAACTAGGTCTAGCTGCATCACCGATTTCAACACAAACCTTACAGCGTGATCGTCATGCACAATATTTAGGTGCATTAGCTTTAATCGCTACTTCCATTGAAAAATTCGCAACAGAAATTCGTGGTTTACAGAAATCTGAGACACGCGAAGTGGAAGAAGCTTTTGCTAAAGGTCAAAAAGGATCTTCAGCAATGCCACATAAACGTAATCCAATCGGCTCTGAAAACATGGTTGGGATGTCTCGTTTAATGCGCGGATACATGGTGACTGCTTATGAAAATGTCGCTTTATGGCATGAACGTGATATTTCTCATTCTTCTGCAGAGCGTGTTATTTTACCGGATGCAACGATTACTCTTAACTATATGTTAAATCGCTTCGGTAATATTGTGAAAAACTTAACAGTATTCCCTGAAAACATGAAACGTAATATGACTCGTACATTCGGTCTTATTTACTCTCAGCGCATTTTGTTAGCATTAATTGATAAAGGATTAGTACGTGAGGAAGCTTATGATACTGTACAGCCTTTAGCTATGCAGGCATGGGACGAGCAGGTACAGTTCCGCACATTAGTGGATGCAAGTGAAAAAATCACATCTTATTTAACAAAAGAAGAGCTGGACGAGTGCTTTGATTATAACTACCACTTACAGCATGTTGATATGATTTTTGAACGTCTAGGACTTAACTAATATTTATTTCGCCAATACAAAATAAATGTTAGAGCCACCAGTAAATGCTTCAGAATTGAATCGTGGAGAACACGGTTCGATTCTGATCATTCATAAAAGCGTATCTCATAATATCAGGGGGAAAAACGAATGACTAAAGGTCAACTTTTGTATGAAGGTAAAGCAAAAAAATTGTATACAACTGAGGAGCCGAATGTGCTGCTTGTGGAGTACAAGGATAGTGCGACTGCATTCAATGGTGAAAAGAAAGAAGAAATAGAAGGTAAGGGCATTTTAAATAATCGCATTACTTCATTAATTTTCGAAAAATTACAAGGAAACGGAATTGCGTCACATTTCGTAAAACAATTATCTGATACGCAACAACTTGTAAGAAAAGTAGATATTATTCCGATTGAAGTAGTCGTTCGTAATATAGTTGCAGGAAGTTTAGCAAAGCGTATTGGTCTTGAAGAGGGGACACCTTTAAAACGACCAATCGTCGAGTTTTACTATAAGGACGATGAGTTAGGTGATCCATTCATCACGACAGAGCATATAGATGTTCTTGAGCTTGCAACGTCTGCTGAAGTATCGGCTATTTACGATAAGGCACTAGCTATTAACAAAGTTCTACAGCCAATCTTTGCTGATGTCAATGTGACGCTAATTGATTTTAAATTAGAGTTTGGCCGTGATGCTGATGGTCATGTTTTATTGGCAGATGAAATTTCACCAGATACATGTCGACTTTGGGATGCAACAACGAAGCAAAAGTTAGACAAAGATGTTTTTCGTAGAGACCTTGGTAATTTAACTGAAGTTTATACTATTATACTTTCTAGACTCGGAGGCAAATAACAATGAAAAAAGTAAAAATCTATGTAACATTACGTGAGAGCATTCTTGATCCACAAGGCTCTGCAGTACAGGGTTCTTTAGCTAAAATGGGCTACGGTGAAGTAGAGGATTTACGTATCGGTAAATATCTTGAACTATCAATTAATGATACAGAGCGTGACATTGATACTCTAGTAAAAGAAATGTGTGAAAAGGTTTTAACGAATGTTGTCATTGAGGACTACCGTTATGAAGTCGAGGAGGCTAACTAATCATGAAATTCGCAGTACTCGTATTCCCTGGGTCAAACTGTGATATCGATATGTATCATGCGATTAAAGACGAGCTAGGTGAAGAAGTAGAATATGTATGGCATACAGCAACAGATCTAAGTGGCTTTGATGGTGTATTAGTACCTGGAGGATTTTCATATGGAGATTATCTTCGTTGTGGTGCAATGGCTAATCAATCTAACATTATGGCAGAAGTTAAGAAAGTAGCAGACGCAGGTAAGCCTGTACTAGGTGTATGTAATGGATTCCAAATCCTAACAGAGGCGGGATTATTGCCAGGTGCTTTATTACGCAATACAAACTTGAAATTTATGTGCCGTACAGTGCAGCTAAAAGTGGAGAACAACAATACATTATTCACAAACCAATACGAGCAAGGTCAAATTATTCATATCCCAATCGCACATGGTGAAGGGAATTACTACTGTGATGAGGAGACATTACAATCATTAAAAGATAATAATCAAATCGTATTCACATACTCAGGTGACAATCCAAACGGTTCTTTGGAAGATATCGCAGGGATTATAAACGAGCGCGGCAATGTATTAGGGATGATGCCCCACCCAGAACGAGCTGTTGATGCACTGGTGGGTGGCGCAGACGGTTTAGCAGTATTTAAATCAATTGTGAAGCAGTGGAGGGAAAATCATGTCAACAACTAAGTTTGAGCCAACAGCACAGCAAATTAAAGATGAAAAGCTATACGCTGGAATGGGGATGTCAGACGAAGAATTTGCATTGGTAGAAGGTATTTTAGAACGCCTACCTAATTGGACAGAGACAGGTCTTTTCTCAGTAATGTGGTCTGAACACTGCTCATACAAAAATTCAAAACCGGTATTACGTAAATTCCCTACAAAGGGGCCACAAGTTTTACAAGGACCTGGGGAAGGTGCAGGTATTGTTGATATCGGTGACGAACAAGCCGTAGTGTTTAAAATGGAATCTCATAACCATCCATCTGCAATTGAGCCATACCAAGGGGCTGCAACTGGTGTTGGCGGTATTATACGTGATGTTTTCTCTATGGGGGCACGTCCTATCGCAATGCTGAACTCATTACGCTTTGGTGAATTAAAATCAGCGCGCGGTAAATATCTATTTGAAGAAGTCGTAGCTGGAATCGCTGGATATGGTAACTGTATCGGTATTCCTACAGTAGGTGGCGAGATTCAATTCGATCCTTGCTATGAAGGCAATCCACTTGTTAATGCGATGTGTGTAGGCTTAATTGATCATAAAGATATTCAACGAGGTATTGCAGCAGGTGTTGGAAATACAGTGATGTACGTGGGTGCGAAAACAGGGCGAGATGGAATTCATGGTGCGACATTTGCTTCTGAAGAATTAACGGAGGAATCAGAAAATCAACGTCCAGCGGTACAAGTAGGGGACCCATTCATGGAGAAGCTTTTACTTGAAGCCTGTTTAGAAGTTGTGAAATCGGATGCTCTAGTTGGTATTCAAGATATGGGCGCAGCTGGTCTTACTTCTTCTTCAGCAGAAATGGCTTCAAAAGCTGGCTCTGGTGTAGAAATGAATTTAGATTTAGTACCTCAACGTGAGACAGGTATGACAGCATACGAAATGATGCTATCTGAATCTCAAGAGCGTATGCTGCTAGTCGTGAAAAAGGGTCGCGAGGATGAAATTAAGGCTATTTTTGATAAATATGATTTAGATGCGGTAGCAATTGGTCGTGTAACAGATGATAAAATGCTTCGCCTTTTACACAATGGACAAATAGTGGCAGAAGTACCTGCGGATGCGTTAGCCGAGGATGCTCCAGTTTACCATAAGCCATCTGCTGAACCTGCTTACTATGCTCAGTTCCAAGCAATTGAAAATACAGAGCCAGTTGTAACAGATTATAAAGAAACGTTAAATGCTTTATTAAAAGCACCGACAATTGCTTCAAAAGAATGGGTTTACGATCAGTACGATTATCAGGTTCGTACGTCAACTGTTGTTAAACCAGGTTCAGATGCTGCAGTTATTTGTGTACGTGGTACAAATAAAGGTTTAGCAATGACAACAGACTGCAACTCTCGCTATATTTATTTAGATCCAGAAGTCGGTGGCGCTATTGCAGTGGCTGAAGCAGCTCGTAATATTGTTGCTACTGGTGGTACACCACTTGCAATTACAGACTGCTTAAATTTTGGTAATCCAGAGAAGCCAGAAATCTTCTGGCAAATTGAAAAATCTGCTGATGGTATTTCGGCTGCATGTACAGCATTGAATGCACCAGTAATTGGCGGTAACGTATCGCTTTATAATGAGCGCTCTGGTGAAGCCGTTTATCCAACACCGACAATTGGTATGGTAGGTCTAATCGAAGACTTAGCGCATGTTACAACACAGGAAGTAAAGGGCGCAGGAGATATCGTATTTGTCATTGGTGAAACAACGACTGAGTTCGGTGGTTCAGAGCTTCAAAAATTATTAAATAATGGCGTTATTTCTGGGAAAGCACCAGCTATCGATTTAGAGATAGAAGCAGCACGTCAGCAGGCTTTATTAAAGGCTATAAAAGCTGGGATTGTGCAGTCTGCGCATGATGTGGCTGAGGGTGGTCTTGCAGTGGCTATTGCAGAAAAAACTTTCAGTGCAAATGGTCTTGGTGTTGAGGTTACATTAACAGGTTCTGCTACAACTGCGTTATTCAGTGAAAGTCAATCACGTTTTGTTGTTACTGTTAAAGAAGAACATGCAGCTACATTTGTCGAAATCATCAAAGATGCTCATAAAATTGGCGTCGTAACAAACGATGCACTTGTTAAAATCAACGGGGACAAAGGTGTGCTTGTAGAAGGTACAGTGGAGGAATTCCGTTCTAATTGGAAAGGAGCAATCCCATGCTTGCTGAACTCAGAGGCTTAAATGAAGAATGTGGGGTGTTTGGTATTTGGGGTAACCCAAATCCAGCACACCTTAGTTATTACGGGCTTCATGCTCTTCAACACCGTGGTCAAGAAGGCGCAGGTATCGTCGTTTCCGATGGTCAGCACCTTCGCGCGGTAAAAGGCGAAGGACTAGTTAATGATGTTTTCAACGAAGATAAATTAAAGGCAGTGAACGGCAAAGCAGCCATTGCCCATGTTCGTTATACAACTGCTGGTGGTGGCGGTATTGAAAATGTACAGCCATTACTATTTCATTCCTCAACTGGTAGCCTTTCTATTGCCCATAACGGTAACTTAGTCAATGCGACACATCTTAAACAGTATTTAGAGCGACAAGGTAGTATTTTCCACTCTAGCTCTGATACAGAAGTGCTGGCGCATCTTATTAAGAAAAGTTCGCATTCACCATTTCGGGCTAAAGTGAAAAATGCCCTTTCTTTATTAAAGGGTGCGTATTCTTGCTTAATTATGACAAAGGATGAAATGCTTGTTGCACGTGATCCACATGGTTTACGCCCGCTCTCTCTTGGTAAGCTAGGAGAAGGCTGGATAGTAGCTTCTGAAACTTGTGCATTTGATTTAATAGGAGCGGAGTTCGTTCGTTCTGTAGAACCAGGTGAATTATTAATTATTAACGATGAGGGTGTAAAGTCAGACCGCTTTGCTGAGATGGAAAAGCGTTCTATGTGTGCGATGGAATATGTGTATCTAGCACGTCCTGATTCGGATATTGATGGTATTAATGTCCATATGGCACGTAAACGTATGGGGAAACAGCTTGCTCGTGAATGCGCGCATATTGAGGCTGATGTTGTAACGGGGGTACCGGATTCTAGTATTTCAGCTGCTATCGGTTTTGCAGAAGAAAGTGGTATTCCTTATGAACTTGGTCTGATTAAAAACCGTTATGTAGGGCGTACTTTTATTCAACCGACACAGGAATTACGAGAACGTGGTGTGAAAATGAAGCTTTCACCAGTTGTTCAAGTTGTCAAAGGTAAACGCGTAGTGATGGTAGACGATTCTATTGTACGTGGAACAACTTCACGTCGAATTGTCAAAATGTTAAAAGACGCTGGTGCAGCAGAGGTTCACGTGGTCATTTCGTCACCACCTATGACAAACCCTTGTTATTATGGCATCGATACGTCAACACATGAAGAACTTATTGCTTCCAGTCATAATGTGGATGAAATTCGTGAAGTAATTGGTGCAGATTCTCTGACATTCCTTTCTGTTGAAGGTATGGTTGAGACCATTGCACGTCCATATGAAGATGAAAACCGTGGACTATGCCTTGCATGCTTTACAGGTAAATATCCAACAGAGATTTTCCCGGATACCATCTTACCACATGAAAAAGAACTTTTACGTTAAAAAAACATCGCAGTGAATTAGTGTCTACTAGAAGGTTGAAAAATGAATTCTAGGATACTGGTAGGCGATTTAGATGATAAGGAGGAACTCTGCGTGTCAAAGGCATATGAACAAGCAGGAGTAAATATTGAAGCGGGCTATGAAGCTGTAAAACGAATGAAATCTCATGTTGAACGGACAAACCGTCTAGGTGTCATGGGAACGTTTGGTGGCTTTGGTGGTATGTTTGACTTGTCAGAACTAAATCTAAAAGAACCTGTTCTTATTTCAGGAACTGATGGTGTTGGGACAAAGCTAAAGCTAGCCTTTATGGTAGACAAGCACGATACAATTGGTGTGGATTGTGTAGCAATGTGCGTGAATGATATCGTTGCACAAGGAGCGGAGCCGCTATACTTTTTAGATTACGTAGCACTTGGAAAAGCAGAACCTGCAAAAATTGAGCAAATTGTTAAAGGTGTTGCGGATGGCTGTGTGCAATCAGGTGCAGCTCTAATTGGTGGCGAAACAGCAGAAATGCCAGGTCTATATGAAGAGGATGAATATGATTTAGCTGGCTTTGCAGTGGGGGCTTGTGAAAAGTCTGCCATTGTGACAGGAGAAAGAATTGTCGAGGGCGATGTACTTATTGGTATTGCTTCAAGTGGTGTGCATTCAAACGGTTATTCTTTAGTGCGTAAAATTGTCTTTGCAGATCGTCAATATGCGGTGGATGCCATTGTAGAAAATTATGAGGATTTAGGACCAATCGGCGAGGCGCTATTAGTGCCAACAAAGCTTTATGCTAAGCCTGTATTAGCGGCTTTAAAAGCAGCAGATGTACACGGCTGTGCCCACGTTACTGGTGGAGGTTTCTATGAAAATTTACCACGTATGATGCCTGAAGGATTAGCTACAGAAATTGACTTAGGTTCATGGCCAGTATTACGTATCTTTGAATTCCTAAAGGATAAAGGTCAGTTAGAAGATAAGGATTTATATAATGTGTTTAATATGGGGATAGGTTTTGTCATAGCTGCTCCAGCAGCAGAAGCCGATAAAGTGATGGCAGCAGTAGAAGCAAATGGTGAAAAGGCTTATACAATCGGTCGTGTTATTAAAGGCAATGGAGTAGTGTTTAATGGAACACATGATGGGAGTTTAGTGTAATGACTGCACCAACAAAAATTGCCGTGTTCGCATCAGGGAGCGGTAGTAATTTTCAAGCCATTCAAGAGGCTATTGAACGAAAGGAACTGCATGCAAAGATTGAGCTAGTAGTGACAGATAAGCCTGGTGCATATGTAGTGACACGTGCTGAACACTTGGGGATTCCTGTATTAGCCTTGAACCCAAAAGATTTTGCCTCGAAAGCAGCTTACGAGAAAGTAATTGTCGATGCACTACATGAGTGCGATGTGAAATGGATTGTGCTTGCGGGATATATGCGTTTAATCAGTGATGTATTATTGGCGGCCTTTCCGCAGCGAATTGTTAATATTCATCCTTCCTTATTGCCAGCCTTTCCTGGGAAGGATGCTATCGGACAAGCATTGAATCATGGGGTGAAAATAACGGGCGTAACGGTACATTTTGTTGATGAAGGAATGGATACTGGCCCAATTATCGCACAGGCTGCTGTATCTGTCATTGAAGGAAATCGAGAGGCAACAGAAGCTGCTATTCATAAGCAAGAGCATTTATTATATACAAAGGCTTTACAGCAATTATTACAATAACTGAAGGAGGAGTTAGGTCGAGAACCTTACTCAACACCTAACTCTATAAATCTATGACAGCAAGTTAGTTCGTGCAAGCACGATAAAAATTAGGAGGATATTGTTGTGACAAAACGTGCATTAATCAGTGTTTCCAATAAAGATGGTATTTTAGAATTTGCAAAGGAATTAGTAGCATTAGGTTATGAAATTTTATCAACAGGCGGTACTAAAAAAATGCTACAGGACAATGCAGTAGCTGTAACGGCAGTAGATGAAGTAACGAAGTTTCCTGAAATTTTAGATGGCCGTGTTAAAACTTTAAATCCAATGATTCACGGTGGTTTATTAGGGAAATTTGATGATGACTCTCATCAGGCACAAATGAATGAGCATGGAATTGAGCCAATAGAAATTGTTTGTGTCAATCTTTATCCATTCGTTGAAACAATTTCAAAGCCTAATGTAACATGGGATGATGCGATTGAGAACATAGATATCGGTGGTCCTACAATGTTACGATCTGCTGCAAAAAACCATCAATATGTAACAGTCATCGTAGACAGCAATGACTATGCAACAGTGTTAGAGGAACTAAAAGCTGGTGGTGCCACAACAATTGAGACACGTCGTAAATTGGCTGCAAAGGTTTTCCGTCACACAGCCGCCTATGATTCGTATATCTCGAATTATTTGACAGAAGAAGAGTTCCCAGAGAGCCTAACAATGACGTATGAATTAAAGCAGAACTTACGCTATGGTGAAAATCCTCACCAAAAAGCGGCATTTTACCAAAAACGTCTAGGGTCTGATTTCTCATTAGCTTATGCCACACAATTACATGGTAAAGAGTTATCCTATAACAACATTCAAGATGGGAATGCAGCTTTGCAAATCGTGAAAGAGTTTGAAATGCCAGCTGCAGTTGCTGTAAAGCATATGAATCCTTGTGGAGTTGGAACAGGCGTCACATTAGAGGAAGCATTTGATAAAGCGTATGAGGCAGATCCAACATCTATTTTTGGTGGAATTATCGCTCTTAATATGGAAGTGGATGCAGCAACTGCTGAGAAGCTAAGCCATATTTTCCTAGAAATTATTATTGCTCCTGCTTTTTCACAAGAGGCACTCGATATTTTAACGAAAAAGAAAAATATTCGCTTATTAACAATTCCATTCGAGCAAGCTAAGCAAGATCAATTTAATGTAGTATCTGTAGAGGGCGGTCTGCTTGTACAGGAACCAGATCGCTATGGTTTTGCCAATGCAGATATAAAGGTAGTAACAGATCGTGAACCAACAAAACAGGAATGGGAAGCATTGCAACTGGGTTGGTCTGTTGTGAAGCATGTTAAATCAAACGCGATCGTTGTAACGGATTCTCAAATGACACTTGGAGTAGGCGCTGGTCAAATGAACCGCGTTGGCGCTGCTAAAATTGCCTTTGAGCAGGCTGGTGAAAAAGCAAAGGGTGCTGCATTGGCATCAGATGCATTTTTCCCAATGAGTGATACTGTTGAGGCTGCAGCGGCAGCAGGTATTACAGCTATTATTCAACCAGGTGGATCTATTAAAGATCAAGATTCAATCGATAAAGCAAATGAATATGGTATTACGATGATATTTACAGGCGTACGCCATTTTAAACACTAATTAATATTGACATAAAACAGACCGAGATGTGGGTTCATCTCGGTCTTACTCACAAAGAGGAGGATTCTCTAAAATGAATGTATTAGTAATCGGAAGTGGCGGTCGTGAGCATGCAATCGCTAGACAATTTAACATTTCTCCATCCGTTAACCAAGTATTTGTAGCACCAGGAAATGACGGGATGCGAGGCGAGGTAGAAGTAGTTAGTATTGACACAATGGATTTTGCAGGACTTGCCCAATTTGCTAAGGAAAATGATATTACTTTAACATTTGTCGGCCCAGAACAACCACTTGCTGAAGGGATTGTCGATTTCTTCACAGCTCGTGGATTACAAATTTTTGGTCCGACAAAGATGGCTGCTCAATTAGAAAGTAGTAAGTCGTATGCAAAAGATGTGATGAGTAAATACAATATACCAACAGCCGCCCATAAAACATTTACTGATGCAGAACAAGCTATTGCCTATATTAAAGAACAGGGCGCACCCATTGTTATTAAAGCGGATGGTTTAGCAGCTGGTAAGGGCGTTGTTGTGGCGATGACAGAGCAAGAAGCCATTGAAGCTGTGCAAGATATGATTGGCAATCAACGCTTTGGTGAATCATCTTCTCGCGTTGTCATCGAAGAATTTTTAGACGGGGAAGAGTTCTCCTTTATGTCCTTTGTGCATAAAGGACAAATATATCCCATGGTGATTGCACAGGACCATAAACGTGCCTATGACGGTGATAGAGGACCTAATACAGGTGGGATGGGTGCTTACTCACCAGTACCACAAATCTCACAAGAAGTTGTAGATATCGCTTACCAAACGATTGTTAAGCCAACTGTCAAAGGGATGGAGGCGGATGGCGCTTCCTTTACAGGTATTTTATATGCAGGCTTAATTTTAACGAAGAAGGGTCCTAAGGTTATTGAGTTTAATGCACGCTTTGGTGATCCAGAAACACAAGTAGTTTTACCTCGAATGGCTTCTGACTTTGGTGCATTTATGGTGGCATTAATGAACGAGCAACCCTTTGATTTGCAATGGTCTGAAGATGCTATGCTGGGCGTTGTCATTGCAGCTGAAGGATATCCTGGCGATGTTGAAAAAGGTAAAACATTACCCAATTTAGCGGAGATATCCAAGTCATATGCTGTATTCCATGCAGGTACAAAATTAGTAGATGGCCAATTTGTTGGGAATGGTGGTCGTGTTCTGTTAGTTGGGGCTAAAGCGCCTACTTTACAGGAAGCACAGGAAAAAGTATATGCTGGCATGACTAAAGAAACATGGGATCACTTTTTCTTCCGCAAAGATATTGGATGGCGTACGTTCAAAAAATAATCATTATTTTTACTAAAATTTAAAATATTTTTAATCCTCTTTTGAAACCTCTTAAAGTTTCAAACGTAAGAGGTAAGAGCCGTCTCCAAATTAGATTGGGACGGCTCCTTTGACTAAGAAGGGTTTTGAGCAGTATTCGATGTCGAATTGCTCCTTGTTGAGGAATTTTGAGTTGAAGTGCTGGTATCAGATTGCGTTGAAGCGGTATCTTGTGAACCTGAGGAATTGCCAGCTATTGCAGAAGAGAAATCCTTCATGAGTTTATCGATTTGCTCAGAGGACATAGAATTTTGCCCGCTGAACATACTTTGCATAGAGGTGTTCATGGCATTTTGCATATTGGTGCTCATGAGAGCCTTGGCAGGGCAATATTTAAAGATTCCTTCTGCCATTTTCATGGCTCCTAATGCAATCATTAATCGACCTTTTGTACAATTAGGATTTCTTGAAACTTTAGCGATACCGAATGCTGTCAAACTTGTACCCATGGCAAAACGACAAAATGCATTTTTTTCGCTTAAATTTGCTTGCTGCATCATATTACTTCCTCCTTTAGTCATTGTGGAAAAAATTAAGCGAGGTGCACTTTGCTTTATGAAAGTGCTGTGTTACGATTGAAACAAGATGATTGCATAAAGCATAAATTTTATGAAAGTATGCGATTATGCAATAGTAGTATGTGATTCAAGGTTGATTTTACACAATGAAAAATTACGTAATTTAGGAAGGAGCGAATAGCATGGATCCAGTATGGAAAATAACAAAAATACGTCAGCAATTAGCTGTAATTGATGGAAAAAAGGCGCCTGATATTGTGCTGAAAAATGCAAGGTACTTGCATAGTATGATGAAACAGTGGATTGTAGGAAACATTTGGATTTTAGGGGACCGCATTGTCTATGCTGGTGACAGGATGCCTCCTTTAATAGAAGGAACACAAGTAGTGGATTGTACAGGGAAAACAGTTGTACCAGGCTATATTGAGCCACATGTACATCCTTTCCAGCTTTATCACCCACAATCCTTTGCAGATTTTTGTGGTCAGCTAGGGACAACAACTTTTATTTCTGATAATTTAAGTTTTGTTTTAAATTTAGAAAATAAGAAAGCGTTTTCAATTTTAGATCATTTAAAAAAGTTGCCGTTTTCTTTTTATTGGTGGACTCGCTTTGATTCGCAAACTGAGTTGGAGCAGGAGGAAGAAGTTTTCTCTAACACGTCTATATTAGAATGGTTAGAGCGAAGTGATGTTTTGCTTGGGGGAGAGTTGACAGGCTGGCCTAAGCTATTACATGGGGACGATCAAATGCTTTATCGCATGCAAATGGCAAAGGGACTAGGTAAAAAAATCGAAGGTCATTTTCCAGGAGCCTCTGAGAGAACTTTAGCTCGTATGAAACTTCTTGGTGCGGATGGTGATCATGAGGCGATGACGGTGGAAGAAGTGGAACGTCGTATAATGCAAGGTTATGCTGTTACATTACGTCATTCTTCTATTCGACCAGATTTACCGCACCTATTAAAAGGAATCGTAGAAAAAGAGCTTCCTATTTTTGATCATTTAATGATGACAACAGATGGTTCACCACCTTCGTTCCATGAGGATGGGGTGATGGATAAGTGTATACAAGCAGCCCTAGATGCAGGAGTTTCTCCAATCGATGCCTACCAAATGGCTTCGTATAATGTAGCGCGCTATTATAATATGTCCAATTTACATGGTTTTATCGCGACAGGTCGCTTTGCCTCACTTAATATTTTACAAGATGAATATCATCCTGTACCTGAAAGTGTCCTATCAAAAGGCGTTTGGCTAAAACGTGATGGAGATCGTGTGCATAGGCTGGCAGCCATTGATTATTCTGCTATCCCCGCATTTCATTTAGATTTTTCATTAGACGCACAAGATTTCCAGTTTTCTATGCCTTTTGGAATTCAGCTTGTTAATGATGTCATTACAAAACCGTATAATTCATTAATTACTAGAGAAGGGCAACTAGCGGATCACGATGAGTGCTATTTAATGCTAATAAACAGGCAAGGTCACTGGCATGTTAATACAATGATTAAAGGGTTTGCAACAGGTGTTCAAGGCTTTGCATCGTCCTACTCAAACACAGGCGATATTTTATTAATCGGAAAAAATAAAGAAGATATGATCAAAGCCTTCGAAGAAATGAAGGCCATGAATGGTGGTATCGTCCTTGTAGAAAAAGGGGAAGTCATAGCAGATATACCATTATCAATTGGTGGACTTTTATATGATGGGGATGTATTGACACTAGCAGAGAAAGAAAAGGCTTTAAAGCAAGCTTTAGCAGAGCGTGGGTATCATTTAGGAGATGCTATTTACACGCTATTATTTTTACAGTCCACTCATTTACCCTATATTCGTATAACACCGAAAGGGATTTTCGATGTAATGAAGAATAAGTTATTATTGCCTGCTGTTATGCGCTAATATATGAAAGTGTAAACAGGTACTTTCATATGGAAATGTTCAAAGGAGAGTAATGCTTGTGTTCAAAACGAAGAAATTATGGATGACTATGGCATTTAGCGCTTTAGTGATCGGAGGATGCTCAAAGGATACACCCAAGGTTAAAGAAGATGATGAGAGGGTAACACAGGAAGAAAAAGTAGTTGAGGAGCAAATACAGAAACCAGCATTTGTTGCGCCACTTACAGGAGAGGCAGTGCAAGAGGAAATTACTCAACGGCCTATTGTCGTGACGATTAATAATCATCCAGCTGCACGTCCGCAATCAGGATTAGCTGCAGCGGATATCATTTATGAGATGCTTGCGGAAGGCAATGTGACTCGCTTTTTAGCAGTTTATCAAAGTGAGCTACCTGAAAATATAGGGCCGGTTCGTAGTGCACGCTCTTATTTTATCGATATAGCAAAAGGATTCAATGCCTTTTATGTAGCTCATGGTTATAGTCCAGAGGCGAAAACAATGCTCGATAATCGTGTAGTCGACAATATCAACGGAATGGCTTATGATGGTATACTTTTTAAACGTTCAAGCGAACGAGTTGCACCACATAATTCATATATTACATCGGAAAAGATCAGAAAAGGTGCTGAAATGGTAGGCGCTTCAATGAATTACAGTGAAAAAGTACTTCAGGCTTTTTATGAACCCGATGAACGTGGTAAAATAGGCATTGAAACAAGTCAAGTTGATATTTACTACGGGAATAATGAAGATTTCCACAATTCGTATGTGTATGATCATCAAAGTAATTATTATGAACGACAATCGGCTGGCGTGGACACAAAAGATATGTTAACCGGCGAAGCATTATCATTGGCAAATGTTCTATTTTTTGAAATGGATCACCAAATAGTCGATGATATTGGTCGCCAAACAATTGATTTAACTTCTGGTGGAAATGCGTACGTATTTCAAAATGGCTATTTGAGGGAAGTCAAATGGGCTAATGTGAATGGAATACCAACGGCTGTTGAGCAATCAGGGGAGCCTGTAAAGCTAGTACCTGGAAAGTCGTGGGTCCATTTTGTACCATCCTCACCAGGGTTACAAGCAATGGTGAAAACGCAGCCTTAAAGGGAGGAAAATTGCATGCAAATCGAAAAAATTCGAGGGCATCAAACAGATCAGTTATTTAAAGCAGTGTTAGAGCTGAAAGACATCGAAGAATGCTATAAGTTTTTTGATGATTTATGTACGATTAGTGAAATTCAATCGTTGGCACAACGCTTTGAGGTTGCACATTTATTACGTTTAAAGAAAACCTATGAATCCATTAAAAAGGAAACAGGTGCAAGTACAGCAACGATTTCACGTGTTCGACGTTGCTTCGATTATGGAAACGATACATATGATGAAATGCTAGGTCGTTTGTATCCTGATGAGAAACCATTTCAAGCACCAAAAGAATAGTTGAAAAAGAGACTGGGTAGATGTTCTACCCAGTCTTTTTCATTTTTTTGTGGTCCATCATAAGCTATACTTGTAAACGAATAGATAGAAAACGATAGGTGGTAAAATAAATGGATTATTTAGAATGGAGACATGTGTTCAAGTTAGATCCTGCAAAGGACATATCAGATGAAGACTTAGAAAAAATTTGTGAATCTGGAACTGACGTTATTTTAGTCGGTGGCACAGACAATGTGACATTGGATGGGGTATTAGATTTACTTGTTCGTGTTAGGCGGTTCGAAGTCCCGATAGCTTTGGAAATTTCAACGATTGATGCGATTACACCAGGCTATGACTATTACTTTATTCCGACGGTCTTAAATAGTGATGATCCAAAATGGATTAAAAATTTGCATCATGCAGCTATTAAAGAATTTGGAGATATTATGGTGTGGGATGAATTAGTAGCAGAAGGTTATTGTATTTTAAATCCGGATTGTAAAGTGGCACATGTAACAGGTGCTACAACAGATTTATCGATAGACGATATCGTAGCCTATGCACGTATGGCAGAAAATTTCTTTAAACTTCCGGTGTTTTATTTAGAGTACAGTGGAATTTACGGAAATCCAGAAGTAGTAAGTGCTGTGAAAAATGAATTGAAGCACACTAAGCTCTTTTATGGTGGAGGCATTACATCAGCCAAGCAGGCAGAGGAAATGGCACAGTATGCAGACACGGTTGTAGTTGGAAATATTATTTATGAAGATTTAAAAGCTGCACTTGCGACTGTTAAGGCTGTTAAAAATACGTTATAATTTTAGAACAAATGTTTGTAAGGCGGTGCGAAATGGAACAGTTAACAAAAAATTTACTAGCAGGAATGAATCCTGAACAAGAAAGAGCGGTCAAAACCACTGAGGGACCACTACTGATTATGGCTGGTGCTGGGTCAGGAAAAACACGAGTATTAACACATCGTATTGCTTACTTAATTATAGAAAAGGAAGTATACCCATCCAAAGTTTTAGCCATTACGTTTACTAATAAAGCTGCTCGTGAAATGCGAGAGCGTATCGACGGTATTCTTGGCAATGGGACAGGCGATAGTATGTGGGTATCTACTTTCCACTCCATGTGTGTAAGAATTTTACGTCGCAATATCGATCAACTAGGCATATCTCGTAATTTCTCCATCCTAGATTCTACGGATCAACTTTCAGTGATTAAAAATGTAATGAAGGATGAGAATATCGATCCAAAGCGTTTTGAGCCAAGAGCAATTTTAAATGCTATTAGTGCAGCTAAAAATGAGTGTATTACAGCAGATGATTACGCCGGTCATATGAATGATAAAAATCCTTATGAACAAACCGTTGCACGTGTTTATAAAGGCTATGAAAAAAGATTACGTCGTAACCAATCCCTCGATTTTGATGATTTAATTATGACAACCATTACGTTGTTCAAACGCGTACCAGAGGTGTTGGAATACTATCAAAATAAATTTCAATATATTCATGTAGATGAATATCAGGATACCAATAAATCCCAATACTTACTTGTGCAATTATTAGCTAAAAAATTTAAAAATATTTGTGTTGTAGGGGATTCTGATCAATCAATTTATCGCTGGCGTGGTGCAGATATCGGTAATATCCTTTCCTTTGAAAAGGATTATCCGAATGCTAAGGTGATTATGCTTGAGCAAAATTATCGTTCAACTAAACGCATCCTCCAAGCAGCAAATGACGTCATTCAAAATAATACAACACGTTACCCAAAAGAACTGCGTACAGAAAATGCAGAGGGAGAAAAAATTGCGTTATACAAAGCTTATAATGAGCAGGAAGAAGCACAATTTGTTGTACAAACCATCCAACAGTTGATGGAAAAGGAAAACCGTACATTTGATGATTTTGCCATTTTATATCGTACGAATGCTCAGTCACGTGTGATGGAGGAAGTACTTGTTAAATCCAATATGGTGTATCAAATTGTTGGCGGGACAAAGTTCTATGATCGAAAAGAAATAAAAGACTTACTTGCTTATTTGCGCCTTATTGCTAATAATGACGATGATTTATCACTTGCACGTATTATTAATGAACCCAAACGTAGTATAGGCGCCACTTCTTTTGAGAAAATGGCCCGTTATGCTATTGAGCAGGATCGTTCCATTTTTGATGCTATGAATGATCTTATTTTCATGGGTCTATCTGGGAAAGCGGCAAACTCAGCAGAGCAATTTTATGCAATGATTAAAGGTTTTACTGAAATGCAAGAATATTTATCGGTCACTGAAATTGTTGAGCAAGTCATTGATAAATCTGGGTACCGTACAATGCTCCAAAATGAAAAGACGATTGAAGCTGAAAGTCGTTTAGAGAATATTGAAGAGTTCTTATCTGTCACAAAAGCATTTGAGGAGCGCAGTGATGATAAAAGTTTAATAGCATTTTTAACAGATTTAGCATTAATTGCTGATATCGATGCACTTGATAAAGAGGATGCTTCCAAGGGAAATATTATTTTAATGACGATGCATGCTGCTAAGGGCTTAGAGTTTCCTATTGTTTTTATTATCGGTATGGAGGAAAATATCTTCCCGCATTCGCGCTCCCTTGATGATCAAGATGAAATGGAAGAAGAACGTCGCCTTATGTATGTTGGTGTGACGCGCGCAGAGGAACGTCTATATTTAACATGTGCACAAAGCCGAACAATTTTTGGCCGTTCGAGCTTTAATAATGCTTCACGATTTTTAGGTGAGATTTCCGAAGATATTACCGAATCCATCTCCAAAGCTGGTGCTAAAACGAATGTACCGTTTGCTACTAGCAATCGTTCAAGTAATTATCAAAAACGTACACTTGGGTCCGTTCAACAAACTCAGCCTGCCACAGCGCGCTTACAATCGACAGGCGGAGATCAGTACGGCTGGAAGGCTGGAGACAAAGCCGTCCATAAAAAGTGGGGCACAGGTATGGTTGTAAGTGTAAAAGGCGAAGGTGATAGTACAGAGCTTGATATCGCTTTTCCACAACCAATTGGTATTAAGCGATTACTGGCACAATTTGCACCGATTGAAAAAGCGTAAGCGGAGGAACGTAAATGAACGAAATAGAACAGCGAATAGCGGAGTTAAATAAATTATTACATGAATATGGTTATGCCTATTATGTACTAGATAAACCAGTCGTTGCTGACAGTGTTTATGATCAATTATTGCATGAATTGATTGCGTTAGAAGAGGCCAATCCATCACTTATTTTTCCCGATTCACCCACGCAACGTGTTGGCGGAACTGTCGTAGAGGGCTTTAAAAAGGTGACACATGATTACCCAATGCTAAGTCTATCAAACGCTTTTAACGAAGCAGATTTACAAGAATTTGATCGTAAGGTTCGACAGGCTATTGGTGATCATTTCTCCTATGTATGTGAGCTGAAAATAGATGGTCTTGCCATTTCGTTAAAATATGAAAATGGCGTGTTTGTCCAGGGTGCAACAAGAGGAGATGGTGTTGTAGGGGAAGAAATTACAGCCAATTTAAAGACCATTCATGCTATTCCTCTGCGTTTAAAAGAACCAATTACAATCGAAGTACGCGGTGAGGCGTACATGCCAAAAAAATCATTTGAAAAATTAAATGCGCAACGTGCTGACAATGGTGAAGAACTATTTGCTAACCCACGTAATGCTGCTGCAGGCTCTTTACGACAGTTAGACCCTAAAATTGCTGCAAGTCGCCAGCTATCAACTTTCATCTATGCCATTGGAGGAGATGGTGAAATCTATGGCATCGATGGACATGCAGAAATGCTTGATTATTTAGAGGATCTAGGTTTCCCTTCCAATAAGGAGCGTCAGCGTTGCTCTACAATTGAAGAGGTTATGGCCTTTATTGAGCATTGGACAGAAAATCGTCCACATCTAGCCTATGAAATAGATGGAATCGTTATAAAAGTCGACCGCTATGCTCAACAAGATGAGCTAGGCTATACGGCAAAAAGTCCACGCTGGGCCATTGCTTATAAATTCCCTGCAGAGGAAGTTGTCACGACATTACTAGATATTGATTTAACAGTAGGGCGTACAGGGGTTGTCACGCCAACAGCTATTTTAACGCCTGTTCAAGTAGCGGGGACGACGGTGCAGCGTGCTTCCTTACACAATGAAGATCTTATACGAGATAAAGATATACGTCTTGGGGATACGGTCATTATTCGAAAGGCCGGTGATATTATTCCACAAGTTGTTGGTGTGCTCATCGAGCAGCGTCCTGAAAACTCTGTACCGTTTGAGATGCCTAAAAATTGTCCGGTTTGTGATAGTGAATTGATTCGTATTGAGGGTGAGGTTGCTTTGCGCTGTGTAAATCCTGCATGCTTTGCTCAAATTGCAGAAAGCATTAAATATTTTGTGTCTCGTAATGCTATGAATATTGATGGCCTTGGAGATAAAGTGGTTGAGCAGTTATTGCGTGCGGATTTAATACATGATGTATCTGATTTATATCATTTAACCATTGAGCAATTGGTTGAGCTAGAACGGATGGGCGAAAAATCTGCAACCAATTTAGTCAATGCGATTCAAGCCTCGAAGGAAAATTCGATGGAACGTTTATTAATTGGTCTAGGAATTCGTCACGTTGGTGAAAAGGCTGCAAAAATTGTATCAGAGCAATTTGGCTCAATGGAAGCTGTCATGGCAGCAACAGAGGAACAACTTGTGGCTATCTATGAGATTGGCGATAAAATGGCATCGTCATTAGTGGAATACTTCTCCAATGATGACGCACGTGCAGTCATTGAACGTCTTGCTGAAGTGGGCGTGAATATGACTTTTAAAGGAAAAAAAGTAGAAGTAGTGGTAGGCGATAATCCTTTTGCAGGAAAAACAATTGTTTTAACTGGTAAACTTGAGCAATTGACACGTAACGAAGCAAAGGCGAAAATAGAAGAGTTAGGTGGGACTGTCACAGGTAGTGTCAGTAAAAAAACGGATCTTGTTATCGCAGGCGAGGATGCAGGCTCTAAGCTAGCAAAGGCTGAGCAATTAGGTATTGAAGTTTGGAATGAAGACAACTTAATTGAACAACTTAACCTTATCTAATAAATATACTGAAGATATAACCTCATAAAAGACATGCGTTTTGCTAAATGGTTATATCTCAGTGATTCGTCGAACCAAATTGATTATGAGTAAAGGAGCACTAAATATAATGAAGTCTTTTCGACTCATTCCAGCACTTGTAGCAGCTGCAATGTTAGTCGGCTGTGTACCTTCTAATGAAGGGGGAACAGAGCTTACGCAGGAAACACAACAAAATGAAAAAACTGAAACAACCATTATCCCCAGTATACAAATTGACGATTCTTATTATAAGACACTTATTCCTTATAAAGAGAGTGCCAGTAGAGGCCTAGTTGTATCAAATATTTTTACGAAGTATGATATGAAGGAAGTGGAAGCAGGTTTAATGCGTCTTTCGCACAATGAGTTTGACACTGAAAACTATTACTTCCAAGAGGGTCAATATTTAGCTGAAAGTACGGTGAGCTCTTGGCTTGCTCGAAGCTCTCAGACAGAAGACGGATTAAATCCACCAACAACAGATACAATGACACCCGAAGAGCGAGCAACAAAGGCACCTATTTATTTATCTCATATTGTTGAGCAAAATTACTTAACAAAAACAAAAGATAATAAAGTGAAATTAGGTGGAATTTCAATAGGTCTTGCGCTTAATTCTATTTATTATTATCAAAAAGAACAGTATGGCGAATATTACGAGAAACCAATATCAGAGTCTGAGCTTGTTGAGCAAGGGAAAAAAATGGCCGCTGAGATTGTTTCACGTTTACGTACGCGCGATGAGCTAAAGGATATTCCAATTGTTGTTGGCCTGTTTAAGCAACAACCTCGGAATCAGATTATTCCTGGAGCCTATTTTAGCTATGGTGTAGCAAAAGCTGGACAGAACAACATTGCTGATTGGGAAGGAATAGATGAAAACTATGTATTATTCCCAACAGATGATTCGCAGGATGTATACCGAGACGTGAGTAAAAACTTCAAAATCTTTAAGCAAGACGTTGATAAATATTTCTCAAATTATACGAGTGTTATTGGTACAGGTTTCTATCGCAATAAAGAAATCCAAAAACTGACGATCGAAATTCCTATCCAATTTTTCGGCAAAGCAGAAATCATTGGATTCACACAATATTTGACAGGTATATTAATCAATCGATTTAATAATATTCATGTTGAGGTGAGTATTACTTCTGTCAATGGTCCCGAGGCATTAATCAATAAAAAGGCCAATGACACGGACCCTTATGTACATGTCTATGAATAATATAGTCAGCCTTTGTGCTGACTATATTTTTATGTAGAAAGAGAGACTTAAAGGAAAACAACTGGTATAGATTCACAACACTTCGTTATAGTAGTGAAAGTTTCTATATTTTTGGTGAAAGTTGTGATTTTTAATATGAAAAATGTTATGATTATTGGCATGGTTAACTTTATCCAACCCTATTGTTATCAATAAAAACAATAAATGGAGCAAGTATTCGGAGGTGTAAAAAATGGCTAAATTAACAAAAGAAGAAGTAAAGCACGTGGCAAATTTAGCACGTCTTGCAATTACTGAAGAGGAAGCTGAGAAGTTTGCTGAACAGCTTGGTAAAATTACTGACTTTGCAGAGCAATTAAACGAACTAGATACAGCGAATGTTGAACCTACAACGCATGTTTTACCATTAGTTAATGTAATGCGTGAAGATGTTGCAGTAAAAGGTCTAGACCGTGAAGTAATGATGTTAAATGTAAGAGAACAAGAAGATGGTCAAGTAAAAGTACCAGCTATCATGTAATACTAAAACATAGGAGGATTCCTCATGACGTTATTTGAACGTTCAGCTAAGGAGTTACAAGCGGAAATTAAAGCAGGTAACTTATCAATCGCTGACTTAACGAAAGAAGCATACGAGCGCATTGCAAAGCTTGATGGCGATGTACAAGCATTCCTTGCTTCAAACGAAGAAAAAGCAACTGCACAAGCTGCTGAAATGGATAAGGTACCATTTGAAGAGCGTGGACCGCTATTTGGTCTTCCAATCGGTGTGAAGGACAATATTGTAACAGAAGGCTTAGAAACAACATGTGCCTCTAAAATTTTGGAAGGCTTTATGCCAATTTACGATGCAACTGTTGTCAACAAGCTACGTGAAGCCGGTATGATTACAGTCGGTAAACTAAACATGGACGAGTTTGCAATGGGTTCATCGAATGAAAACTCATACTACAAAACAACAAAAAATCCATGGAATTTAAATCATGTGCCAGGTGGATCTTCAGGTGCATCTGCAGCCTCAGTAGCAGCAGGGGAAGTGCCATTTTCACTTGGTTCAGATACAGGTGGTTCAATCCGTCAACCAGCAGCATACTGTGGTGTTGTAGGGATGAAACCTACATATGGTCGTGTGTCTCGTTTTGGTCTAGTGGCATTCGCCTCTTCTTTAGATCAAATTGGACCCATTACACGCAATGTTGAAGATAACGCGTTATTACTTGAGGCTATTGCAGGCTTAGATCCAAATGATTCTACTTCTGCTGACGTAGAGGTGCCAAACTATGCTGCTGCTCTTACTGGAGATGTAAAAGGCTTGCGTATCGCTGTACCAAAGGAATTCCTCGGTGAAGGTGTAGGAGAAGCAGCACGTCAATCTGTGCTTGCAGCATTAGAGGTATTAAAAGGTTTAGGTGCGACTGTAGAAGAAGTATCTCTTCCTCATTCTAAATATGCGCTTGCTGCGTATTATATCCTTTCTTCATCTGAAGCGTCTTCTAACTTATCTCGTTTCGATGGGATTCGTTACGGTTTCCGTGCAGAAAACGTGACAAATTTAATGGATCTATATAAAGAAACACGTGCGCAAGGTTTTGGAGATGAAGTAAAACGCCGTATCATGCTTGGGACTTATTCATTAAGCGCAGGTACATATGATGCGTATTACAAAAAAGCACAACAAGCACGTACACTGATCAAAGCAGACTATGACAAAGTATTTGAAGACTTTGATGTTATCATTGGACCTACATCACCAACACCAGCTTTCAAAATTGGTGAAAATGTTGATGATCCGATGACCATGTATGCAAACGATATTTTAACAATTCCGATGAACTTAGCGGGTGTACCTGCTATTTCCATTCCATGTGGTTTTGACAACGGACTACCACTAGGTTTACAAATTATAGGTAAATACTTTGATGAAGCAACTATTTACCGTGTAGCTCATGCTTTTGAACAAGCAACGGAGTTCCATAAACAAGTTCCTCAAATGTGGGAGGGAAAATAACATGAACTTTGAAACAGTCATTGGTTTAGAAGTACACGTTGAGTTAAAAACAAACTCAAAAATCTTCTCACCAGCACCTGCTCACTTTGGTGCTGAACCAAATACAAACACAACAGTAATCGATCTAGGTTATCCTGGTGTCCTACCAGTTCTGAATAAAAATGTGGTAGATTTCGCTATGCGTGCAGCTCTTGCATTAAATATGGAAATCGAACAAGAAACGAAATTTGACCGTAAAAACTACTTCTACCCTGATAATCCAAAAGCTTATCAAATTTCACAATTTGATAAACCAATCGGCAAAAATGGCTGGATTGACATCGAAGTAGACGGATACACAAAACGTATCGGTATTACTCGTCTTCATATGGAAGAAGATGCAGGTAAACTTTCACATGCGGGTGATCACTCACTAGTGGACTTTAACCGTCAAGGTACGCCGCTTGTTGAAATCGTTTCTGAGCCAGATATTCGTACGCCAAATGAAGCTTATGCTTACTTAGAAAAATTAAAATCAATTATCCAATATACAGATGTTTCTGATTGTAAAATGGAAGAAGGTTCACTTCGTTGTGATGCCAATATTTCTATTCGTCCTTATGGTCAAGAAGAGTTTGGTACAAAAACAGAGCTTAAAAACCTGAACTCTTTCAACTATGTTCGTCGTGGTTTAGAGCATGAGGAATTACGTCAAGCAGATGTATTATTATCAGGTGGCGTTATTGAGCAAGAAACTCGTCGCTTCGATGAAAAAACGGGTAAAACAATTTTAATGCGTGTGAAAGAAGGAACAGATGATTACCGTTACTTCCCAGAGCCAGATTTAGTTCGTCTTTCTATTGATGACGCTTGGCTAGAGCGCGTAAAATCAGAAATTCCTGAGCTTCCAGATGCTCGTAAAAAGCGTTATGTTGAAGAGCTAGGATTAACACCATATGATGCAGGAGTTCTTGTTATTTCTAAAGAAATTTCAGACTTCTTCGAGTCGATGATCGTCAACGGTGCAGATGCGAAACTTTCTGCTAACTGGTTGATGGGTGATGTTTCTGCTTATTTAAACGCAGAACAAAAAGACTTAAAGGATACTGCATTAACACCTGAAAACCTTGCTGAAATGGTGAAATTAATCACTGACGGTACTATTTCTTCTAAAATCGGTAAAAAAGTGTTTGCTGAATTAGTTGAAAATGGCGGTTCTGCACAAGAAATTGTAAAAGCAAAAGGCTTAGTTCAAATTTCTGATGAAGGTGCTTTACTTGCCATTGTTACAGAAGTTTTAGACAATAATGCACAGTCTATTGAAGATTTCAAAAATGGTAAGGATCGTGCTATTGGTTTCTTAGTTGGTCAAATTATGAAAGCTACTAAAGGTCAAGCTAACCCACCAATGGTCAATAAATTATTGCAACAAGAAATTGCCAAACGATAATTACTCGTTGTAACATAGTAGCCGAGAGAGCTTAATTGCTTTCTCGGCTATTATTTTTCATAAATGTAACAATATTGAAATTTATAATACTTAATAGTTGTTTAAAAGGAGTATTCATAGCAAAATATAGATTAGATAATTATAAGGGGGACGAGAACTAATGAAATCAGAACAACAATATTTTAATGAAGCTATTTCAATTCAACAATATATGGACAATATGACGACTCTTAAAGAAGAGAGTTTCCGCATTTATGACAGTTATGTAGTGCCAACAAACGATGGCTTTATTGAATTATTAAAAGACAAAAAACCTAAAATTTTAACGATTACGGAAGATTGGTGCGGAGATGCTATGTTAAACAATCCCATTGTTCGTCGTGTTGCTGAAGCAGCTGAATTGGACATGCGAACAGTTTTCCGTGATGCGGACACAGATCTAATTGATCGTTATCTAACAAACGGTGGTCGTGCTATTCCTATTTACTTGCTATTAGATAGCACTGGTGAGGTGATTGGAAAGTGGGGTCCACGTGCACCTGAATTACAAGAGCTTGTTGTAACGAAGCGTGCAAGCTTACCAGATAAAGAAGATCCCACATTTGAAGAAGCTCAAAAAGCTCTTTATGCGGAAATTCGCGAGGAAAATATAACGAACCCAACATATTGGACGTATGTTTATGACGACTTTAAAAAACAGGTGTCAAACGCGTTACAAAAATAACAAACGTAATGCAACATTTTAGCGAGTAAATCGTTGAATGAAATAGAATCTTATGAAGCAGGAAGGTATGTTATGAAACGAGCAAGAATCATTTATAATCCTACATCTGGACGCGAAGCGTTTAAGAAACATCTACCAGAGGTGTTGGAAAAATTAGAAGTAGCAGGCTATGAAACATCCTGTCACGCAACAACGGGTGAAGGCGATGCAACACTTGCAGCAAAAGATGCAGTCGACCGTGGCTTTGATATAATCATCGCAGTTGGTGGAGATGGCACTTTAAATGAAGTTGTTTCAGGTGTAAGTCCATTTGAAAACCGTCCAAAAGTTGGTCTAATTCCAATGGGCACTACAAATGATTTTGCCCGTGCTGTGCATATCCCACGAAATATTGATGAGGCGGTAGACATTATTATACAGGGCGATACATTGCCAGTGGATGTCGGTCTATTAAATGGCGAACGCTACTTCATCAATATTGCTGCTGGCGGACGCATTACGGAGCTAACATATGAAGTACCAAGTAAAATGAAAACAATGCTTGGGCAGTTAGCCTATTATTTAAAAGCAGTAGAGATGATTCCATCCATCAAAGCTTCCCATATGCGCATAGAATACGATGGAGAAGTGTTTGACGGTGATGCCATGATGTTCTTATGTGGTTTAACCAACTCTGTAGGCGGCTTTGAAAAACTTGCACCAGATGCAAGTATTAATGATGGATACTTTACATTATTAGTGTTAAAGAAAGTAAGTCTACCTGAGTTTATTCAATTGGCGGCTATGGCATTAAGAGGCGAACATTTAAATGATGATCGGGTCATTTACAAAAAAGCGAGTGTTGTCAAAGTCACGACTGAAAACGAAGTCCATCTTAATCTAGATGGAGAATATGGTGGAGACGCTCCAGCTACCTTTGAAAATTTAAAGCGTCATATCGAAATTTTTGTCCCTCTTGCAGATATTCGCGAGGAAGACCGTATTTAAAATAGGAAATGCTCATCTTTGTTTTAGCGAGGGTGAGCTTTTTTGTGTATAGGAAACGAAGTTAAAAACTCCTTGATAGGCAACTAAAATTTCGTATGAAACGATTAAAAAGATAATAGACTAAATCAAATAACCAGCAGCGAAAAATTCAATATGTAGTAAGTCCAACCTTTAGAATTAGGGATTGTGAATGAAATAAGAAAAATGTTTGGCAAATGTGCGTATATTACTTGAACAAAATTTGAAACCTTAATAATAGGCTGAAATTCCGGTCCATTATAAAGGTTTTTTTCGTTGTAATAGTGGAAAATGGGGTATGGATAAGGGAAAGGAAGTGTTGCTTTTGTATAAGTCACAGGAGAAGAAGCTTATTTGGCTAAGCTTTGGTGTTGCAATCATTATGCTACTTTCCATTCTTGGAAGAATATTTGGAAGCTAGGGGGCAATGAGATGATAAACGAATCAGCAGTCTATTGGAGTCGCGCATTAACGGAATTAACATTATCGTTCCATATTATTTATGCAACGATAGGTGTAGGTGTCCCGTTAATGATCATGATTGCTCAATGGACTGGGTATAAAAAGAATGATGAGCATTATATTTTAATGGCAAGACGTTGGGCACGTGGTTTCGTCATAACGGTTGCAGTGGGTGTTGTGACTGGTACCGCAATTGGCTTACAATTATCATTATTATGGCCCAACTTTATGCAACTAGCTGGTCAAACCATTGCTTTACCGCTTTTTTTGGAAACGTTTGCATTTTTCTTTGAAGCTATATTTTTGGGTATTTATTTATATACTTGGGACCGCTTCGATAGTCAGAAAAAGCATATGCTATTGTTAATTCCAGTTGCAGTAGGCGCATCGATGTCAGCTGTATTTATTACAATCGTGAATGCTTTTATGAATGCTCCGAGAGGCTTCGATATTGTCGACGGGGAACTTGTTAATATTCAACCCTTCTTAGCGATGTTTAACCCTGCTATGCCGACAAAGGTGGCGCATGTACTGGTAACAGCATATATGACATCTGCATTTGTATTAGCAGCTATTGCAGGATACCGAATGCTGAAAGGATCGAAACATGTATACCATAAAAAATCATTATTATTGCTGATGAAAATTGGTTTAATTTTCTCTATTGCAGCAGCTGTGATTGGAGATTTCTCGGGAAAATACTTAGCGGAATATCAACCAGAAAAATTAGCCGCAGCAGAATGGCATTTTGAAACAGAAGGTAAGGCTTCTCTTGTCTTATTTGGCGTACTAGATGGAGAAGAAGTGAAATATGCTATTAAAATTCCGTATGCTTTGAGCGTTCTTGCACATTTTAATCCTAATGAAGAGGTAATTGGATTAGATCAATTCGAGGAAGAGGATTTACCACCTCTCTATATTCATTATCTCTTTGATATCATGGTTTCTATAGGTATGTTTATGGTGCTAGTTTCATTACTGTATGTTGTAGGGAAAGCACGGGGCTGGCAGTTTATACATTCACGGTGGTATCGATGGATCATTGTGGCGGGTGGCCCACTCTCTATCATTGCCATTGAAGCAGGCTGGTGGCTTGCAGAGGTTGGACGTCAACCATGGATTCTTTATGGTTTGATGCGAACACCAGAAGGAGCCACAACGAGTGATCATGTGGATTTAATGCTGTTGTTGTTTGCAGGTGTATATGCAGTATTAGCGGTAGGAAGTATTGTCGTCTTGGTGCGAATGTTTAAAAAGAATCCAATTGAGCGTGAGATTGAAGATCGCCACTCTGAAAAAGGTGGTGACATCCTATGACATTAGAGATTCTAGGTATTTCAGTATTGTGGATATTCCTATTTGGCTATGTCATTGTCGCATCGATTGATTTTGGTGCTGGTTTCTTTAACGCCTATAGCTTACTGATAGGGAAGAATCATATTTTAACGAATATTATTAAACGGTATTTATCGCCTGTTTGGGAAGTAACCAATGTCTTTTTGGTATTCTTCTTTGTAGGGATTGTAGGATTTTTCCCGCAAACTGCTTTTTACTACGGAACTATTTTACTGATACCAGTCAGCATTTCTCTTGTCCTATTGGCTATTCGGGGTTCCTATTATGCCTTTGAATCGTATGGTACGAGAGGACATATTGGCTACACGCTGACATATGGTGTCGCAGGTTTATTAATTCCCGCATCTTTGTCTGTTGTCTTTGCTATTGCTGGTGGAGGTTATGTGGACCTCGTTAATGGGCAGCCTGTTTTAAACTACTGGACTTTATATACGAGTCCATTTGCTTGGAGCATTGTGGTCCTGAGTATTGCCGCTGTACTTTACATTTCGGCAGTATTCTTAACTTGGTATGCACATAAAGCGAATGACAAGGAAGCTACGAAGCTAATGAGAAAATATGCACTTTTATGGGCAGCCCCTTTGATGGTTAGCGCGTTAGGCATCATGTATGAGATGAAATCCATTAACCCTGAAAGTTATGGGCACATGGTGAATCTATGGTGGATGTTTGCGATATCAGCCATATTATTTATGATTACAGTGCTCCTCATTGCGCTGCGTAAAAAATACGGGCTTGCAGTTGCGCTTCTTATTGCTCAATTTGCAGTAGCATTCTTCGCTTATGGTATTGCGCAATATCCGTATTTGCTGTATCCATATTTAACAATTTATGATGGCTTCACAAGTACACAAATGGCAATTGCTTTAATTATTGCCTTTATTTTAGGACTTTGTCTCCTGCTCCCTTCACTTTATTTATTGATGAAATTATTCTTGTTCAATAAAAACTATGTGACTGGAAAAGAAGACAATCACGCATAGGAGGAAATGAGTGTATGCAAAGTTTTTTAATTTTTTATGCGCCTTTTATTGTCGTCATTCTTGGAATCTTGTGTGCATTTTGGTGGGCACCAAGGGATTATCATATAACAAAAGAGCAAGGAAAGAGTCGCGAATAGCGGCTCTTTTTTCAAGTTAGTTAGGAGAACGACATAACAGGTAAGTCTTGTTCTTTTTTCATTCGCCAACACATGCTACAATAAGGAGATTGAAATGGAGGATGTACGAATGTCAGCACCCGTGAAAAAGAATGAACGACTTTCAGTTTATATAGAAGACTTAACACATGATGGCAATGGTGTTGCTAAGGTAGATGGCTATCCATTATTTATACAAGGCGCACTTCCGAACGAAACAGCCGAAATCCATGTGATGAAAACCTTAAAAAATTATGGCTTTGCAAAAGTTGTAGATATTATTAAGCCATCACCCGATCGAGTAGAAGCTCCATGCGATTACTTTAAGCAATGCGGAGGCTGTCAATTACAGCATTTATCGTATGAGGGGCAGCTCAAATGGAAAGAAAATATGGTACGCAATGTGATGCAACGCATTGGCAAAATAGATGCACCTGTTCTGCCTGTAAAAGGAATGAAAGAGCCTTGGCATTATCGGAATAAAGCGCAAATTCCTTTCTCTGAAAATGAAGCAGGACAAGCTATTGCTGGTTTTTATAAAACGAAGACGCATAGCATTGTGGATATGGAGCGTTGCTTGATTCAAACGGGAGAAGCAGATGCAATTTTAGTAGGCTTGAAAAAAGAATTAGTGGCGATAGGCATGCGCCCCTACAATGAACTTTCCCACGAAGGAATGTTGCGCCATGTTGTGATTCGTAAAGCACGGGCAACAGGTGAGGTCATGGTTGTTCTCGTGACGAAAAAGAAAAAATTTCCACAAAAAGAAGCAGCCATTGCAGTAATTCAAAAGCTTGTTCCGAACGTCACTTCAATTATGCAAAATGTTAATCATGAGAAAACGAATGTGATTTTTGGTGACGACACATTGAACCTTTGGGGCAAGGACGTTATTATTGACACAATTGGCGACGTACGCTTTGAAATTTCTGCTCGCTCCTTCTATCAAGTCAACCCAGAGCAAACTGAGGTCCTTTATAAACAAGCACTTGATTATGCTAACTTACAAGGAGATGAACGAGTGATTGATGCCTATTGTGGAATCGGAACGATCTCCTTGTTCCTGGCACAAAAGGCAAGGGCAGTTATGGGCGTAGAAATTGTCCCACAAGCGATTGAAGATGCCAAACGCAATGCTGTACTCAATGGTTTTACAAATACTTATTTTGAGGCAGGACCAGCTGAGGAAGTTATACCTAGATGGTATAAGGAAGGAAAGGAAGCAGACGTACTGGTGGTAGATCCACCACGTAAAGGCTGTGATGAGGCACTTTTAACTACTATTTTAGAGCAGCGTCCAAAACGAGTGGTCTATGTCTCCTGTAATCCAGCTACACTAGCACGCGATCTTCGTATTTTGGAGAATGGCGGCTATCAAACACAAGAAATTCAGCCAGTAGATATGTTCCCGCATTCCACACATTGTGAAGCGGTTGCGTGGTTAGAGTTGGTATAATAGAAAAGCAGTTGATATAGAAAAAATCTATACCATCTGCTTTTTATAATTTTTCATCCACTTGTTTTTGAGTCAGAATTAAAGTTATACAGATAGTGAGAGGATTTGGAATGAACATGATAGATAATTTTTGGCGTGATTTGCCGCGTCCATTTTTTGTACTGGCACCGATGGAGGATGTAACAGATGTTGTTTTTCGTCAAGTAGTCAGTGAAGCCGGAAGACCGGATGTATTTTTCACAGAGTTTACAAATTCAGATAGCTACTGTCATCCAGAGGGGCAGAAAAGTGTGCGTGGCCGTTTGATTTTTACAGAAGATGAACAGCCGATGGTGGCACATATTTGGGGAGATAATCCTGAGTATTTCCGTCAAATGAGTAGAGGCATGGCAGAGCTAGGCTTTAAAGGTATTGATATTAATATGGGCTGTCCTGTGCCAAATGTGGCATCGAGGGGAAAAGGGAGTGGCCTTATTTTACGTCCTGATGTGGCGGCAGAATTGATTCAAGCTGCCAAAGCGGGTGGACTGCCTGTCAGTGTGAAAACACGACTTGGCTATAAGGATGTAGAGGAATGGGAGGAATGGTTAACGCATATTTTCAAACAAGATATTGCGAACCTATCGATTCATTTGCGCACAAGAAAGGAAATGAGCCAAGTTGATGCACATTGGGAGCTCATTCCTGAAATCAAAAAATTACGCGATTGTATCGCACCTAATACGCTATTAACGATCAATGGAGACATCCCTGATCGACAAACCGGGCTAGAGCTCGCCGAAAAATATGGTATTGATGGCGTAATGATTGGACGAGGTATTTTTAAAAATCCCTTTGCTTTTGAAAAAGAACCAAAGGAGCATAGCAGTAAAGAGTATCTTGACCTTTTAAGACTGCAGCTCGATCTTCAAGATCAATATGAGGAAGTACTCCCACGCTCTATCACAGGACTTCATCGCTTTTTCAAAATATATGTCAAAGGATTCCGAGGTGCCAGTGAGTTAAGAAGCCAATTGATGAACACGAAATCAACAGATGAGGTGCGTGCATTGCTTGATCGCTTTGAAGCAAATCATGTTGAATAACCTTTATTAGGGTGAGGTAAGCAGTACCCTGACACTAAACAGAAACTTGCCTTTTTTGAATGTGCATATTACAATAAAAAGTAAGTTAATAGCAGGTTTGAGTAACTGAGAGACCATTGAAAACATATGTGCCTAGCGTACATATGCTTTTGATGGTCTTTTTTATCGTTAAAATGATAAGGGAGGAAATAAATGATGAGTACAGCTTCTGCGTTACAACGACAACAAACAATAGAGGAGCTTCAAGATAGGGAGTACGATTTATTAGTAATTGGTGGCGGTATTACAGGGTGTGGTATTGCACTGGATGCTATTGCTCGCGGTCTGTCTGTAGCATTAGTGGAAATGCAGGATTTTGCAGCAGGGACTTCTAGCCGTTCGACAAAATTAGTACATGGCGGTTTACGTTATTTAAAGCAATTTGAAATAAAAGAGGTAGCAGAGTTAGGGAAGGAACGTGCCATTGTTTATGAAAATGGTCCACATGTGACAACACCTGTTTGGATGTTATTACCTTTTCATAAGGGAGGGACATTTGGAAAATACTCTACAAATCTCGGCTTGCGTGTCTATGATTTTTTAGCAGGAGTTAAACGAGCAGAGCGCCGTTATATGTTAAGTACAGGTCAAACCATTGAGAAGGAGCCATTAGTGAAAACTGAGGGATTACTTGGCGGTGGAATGTATGTAGAGTATCGTACGGATGATGCTCGTTTAACCATTGAAGTAGCAAAGGCAGCCATTGAAAGAGGGGCAACATTATTGAATTATATAAAAGCCGAAAACTTTTTATATAATGAACAGCAAAAAATAAGGGGTATTGTTGCAACGGATTTATTAACAAATCATCCAATCGAAATTCGTGCAAAGGCTGTCGTTAATGCTGCTGGTCCATGGGTGGACGATGTGCGCACAATTGAAGGGAAGCAAGCAGGGAAGCATTTAATTTTATCGAAAGGTGTGCATATTGTTTTTGATGAATCCAAATTCCCATTAAAGCAAGCTGTTTATTTTGATACACCTGATGGCCGCATGGTATTTGCCATCCCTCGACAAGGAAAAACCTATGTAGGTACAACAGATACATTTTATGAGGGCGATGCTCGCAATATGGATATTTATCAAGAAGATCGCAATTATATAATGAAGGCGATTCATTATATGTTCCCAAATGTGAAGGTGGAAGATGCGGATATTGAATCAAGCTGGGCAGGTGTTCGTCCATTAATTCATGAGGACGGAAAAAATCCATCTGAAATTTCTCGTAAGGATGAAGTGTGGATTTCACCATCGGGCCTTGTAACAATTGCAGGTGGGAAATTAACAGGTTATCGTAAAATGGCCGAAACAGTTTTAAATACGATTGCACAAGAGCTAGATCAACAATTTGGCATTAAATCTTCACCGTGTACCACAAAAAATATTCCGATTTCTGGTGGCCATATGGGCGGCTCAAATAAATTTTATGCCTTCTTATATGACCATACAAGATTAGGTAAGAAAATAGGTTTATCGGAGGAGGAGGCGAAATTCTTATCGCAGCATTATGGTAGCAACGTAGAGATTGTTTTTAATTATGTAAAGGAAGGGCATTCCATCTTACCATCATGGCTATATGCACAATTAATGTATGGGATTCATCATGAAATGGTCGTTCATCCAAATGATTTTTTGGTTCGTCGGACAGGATATATGTTCTTTCAAATGGCCACTGTTCAACAGTATGAAGAGGCTATTTTAGATGAAATGGCTAAGCAACTCAACTGGACAACACAGCAACGGACACAATATGAAGAAGATGTAAAGAAAGAAATAAAACGAGCGACAACTGCGCTATAATGAGGTAGTTATTCTCAACATAATATAAGGGTGAGCATTCACACTGTATTATAAGGGAAGGAGAGAATGGAATGCATTTTGATAATCAACAGGTGATTCCTGCTGCGCGTACCGTCAAGCAGTTTGACGAGATAATAGCAAGTCCATTCGATTATATTGTGCTATTGGAGGTGCACATTAGCTTATTGATGTCTTTAAAGCGTGAGGCATATCGACATGGAAAAAAATTAATTATTCATGCGGATTTAATTCATGGTTTAAAAACAGATAATTTTGCAGCAGACTTTTTATGTAATGATATTCGTCCAGCTGGCATTATTTCAACTCGTTCCAATATGCTAATGAAAGCCAAAGCTCGTGGAATTATGGCTATTCAACGTGTGTTTTTGATTGATACGATTGCTCTTGAGAAAAGTTATTCGATGATTGAAACAGCGCAGCCTGATTATATTGAGCTATTACCAGGCATTATTCCATCGATGATTCAGGAAATCTATGAGCGTACACAAATCCCTGTTATTACAGGTGGCTTAGTGCGTACAGTGGACAATATTGAAGAAGCATTAGCTGGTGGTGCTATCGCCGTTACAACATCCAATAGACAATTATGGGAAAATTTCAAAAAATAGTTGACTCTGTATGTTTTTTTCTCTAAAATGGACATAAGTTCATACGCACGTGGTTAGGAAAAGGAACCCACATTTGTTCAACTACATGTAGTAATGTAGTTTGATTGGATGTGGGTTCCTTTTTGTTTTCTATGGGCTATTATCACAAAGGGGGATTAAACTATGTCTACGTTTACAGCTGAGCTGGTCGGCACAATGATTCTTATTTTATTTGGTGGCGGCGTAGTAGCAGGTGCCGTGTTAAACAAATCAAAGGGCTTTGGTGGTGGATGGATTGTTATTACCTTTGCATGGGGGCTTGGGGTTGCAATGGCAGCTTATGCAGTAGGTGGAATCAGTGGTGCTCACCTAAATCCGGCACTAACCATTGCCCTTGCCACGATTGGAAATTTTCCTTGGGCAGATGTGCCATCCTATATTGCCGCACAAATGATTGGTGCATTTTTAGGGGCTACGCTTGTTTACTTTATGTATTTACCACATTGGCAGGCAACAGCAGATGCTGATGTTAAATTAGCACCATTTTCCACAATGCCAGCTATTAAGCATCCTTTATCAAATCTATTATCAGAAATGATAGGAACATTTATTTTAGTTTTAGGGATTTTAGCGTTAGGTACAAATACTATTACAGATGGTTTAAATCCATTTTTAGTTGGTTTGTTAATTATTGTAATTGGGATGGCTTTAGGGGGCCCTACCGGCTATGCAATAAATCCAGCACGTGATTTAGGTCCGCGTATTGCGCATTTTATTTTACCGATTGCAGGCAAAGGTGATTCTGGTTGGAGTTATGCTTGGATACCAGTTGTAGGTCCCATTATTGGTGGTACATTTGGTGCATTGTTTTTCCAACAAATATTCGAAGGGAAAAATAGTTTAGCATTTTGGATTGTTGCAGTGATTGTGATTGCTATTTTCATAGGAGCACAATTAACCGTTAAAAATGTTCAAGTAGAAGACTAATTTATTTGGAGGGATTTCTATGTCAGAAAAAAAATATATTTTAGCGTTAGACCAAGGAACTACAAGCTCAAGGGCTATTCTTTTTGATGAAACGGGTAAAATCGTACACACAGCACAACAAGAATTCCAACAACATTTTCCACAAGCAGGCTGGGTAGAGCATCATGCAGAGGAAATTTGGTCATCTATTCTATCTTGTATTGCAACAGTGTTATCAGAAAAAGGTGTGAGTTCAAGTCAAATTGCAGGGATTGGGATTACCAATCAACGTGAAACAACAGTAGTTTGGGATAAACATACTGGCAAGCCTGTTTATAACGCAATTGTTTGGCAATCACGTCAAACGAATGATATTTGTGAGCGATTAAAGGAAAGCGGTTACAATGATTTATTCCGAGAAAAAACAGGTCTATTAATAGATGCTTACTTCTCTGGTACAAAAGTGAAGTGGATTTTAGATCATGTTGAGGGTGCTCGTGAAAAAGCGGAGGCCGGAGAATTGCTATTCGGTACAATTGATACTTGGCTAATTTGGAAGCTATCCGGTGGAAAAGTACATGTAACAGATTATTCAAATGCCTCTCGTACATTGATGTATAATATCCATGATTTAAAGTGGGATGAAGAACTATTAGAAATTTTAACTGTTCCAGCCTCAATGCTACCAGAAGTACGTCCTTCTTCTGAAGTTTACGGGTATACAGAGGAGGCATTATTCTTTGGCTCTGCTGTCCCAATTGCGGGTGCTGCAGGTGACCAACAAGCAGCACTATTTGGTCAGGCATGCTTTGAGGAAGGTATGGTCAAGAACACATATGGCACAGGTTGCTTTATGTTAATGAACACTGGAGAAAAGGCTGTGAAGTCAAATAATGGCCTATTGACTACATTAGCTTGGGGCTTAGATGGCAAAGTAACGTATGCTTTAGAGGGCAGTATTTTTGTAGCAGGTTCTGCGATTCAATGGTTACGTGATGGCTTGCGTATGTTCCGCAGTGCAAGTGAATCAGAGCAATATGCAACACGTGTAGAGTCAACAGATGGTGTGTATGTTGTCCCAGCATTTGTTGGCTTAGGAACACCATATTGGGATTCTGATGTGCGAGGAGCTATCTTTGGCTTAACACGAGGAACAGCGAAGGAGCATTTTGTACGTGCGACACTAGAATCATTAGCTTATCAAACAAAGGATGTATTAGCGGCAATGGAGGCTGATGCGAATATTCCATTAGCAAAATTACGTGTAGATGGCGGAGCTGTGGCCAATGATTTCTTAATGCAATTCCAAGCAGATTTATTGGATGTTCCTGTTGATCGCCCCATTATTAATGAAACAACAGCTTTAGGTGCAGCGTATTTAGCTGGCTTAGCAGTTGACTATTGGCATTCGACAGAGGAAATCAGCAAGTATTGGAATTTAGATCGTCAATTTACACCAAATATGAGTAATGACCATCGTGATAAAATTTATGGAGGATGGAAAAAGGCTGTTGCGGCAGCGCAAGTATTTAAGTAAGCCAAACATTTGAGAGGTTGGGGCATAGCTAGCTTCAATTAATGAGAAATCCGAATTCGAATGCATTCAAATTTGGATTTCTCTATTTTTTTATGTTGTCTCCAGATAGATCTTAACTGATGTCCAATTTTTCTTCTGGCATGAATTCTTCTTCAAACAGTCCATCGTATAGCTGGTTTGACTTTTCAATCAGTCTGTTTTGCCATTTGCATTAGCTATTGGTGCTCTAGCTACAGATGCTGATGGCGGGGTTCTTGTTGGTATGCACGGCTTTTTATTTATACAAGGCCTACCATTCGTCATACTTCTGATATTTTTATTTGAGGAAGGTGAAGAAAGCGTCCAATTCTTTATAGAATTGTGCATTTTTGTCGTTAGGAATAGAGGATTTAGAGAGATGTCAGAGAATTGTATATAAGTACCATTATATGTAATGACGTGCTTATAGGAGTTGTATGAAGATGGTTGTGACAATGAGACCGTTAAAAATTAAGTATAAAAAGTTAGCTAATCCTTTTCAGGAGTTTATGCAGATCAGTCCTAACAATAATGCCCTTACGAAGGAAGTAGTCTTTCTACGATATATTGGTATACCTGATTCTGTAGATCTTTATAAAGAAGATATTTTAAAAATGGATGAGTATTTCACAAAGCAAAGCGTATTTTATTTACGACTACATAGGCTTGAGGTCATCAATAATAAGAAAGATGCAGATAGACTGTCGGAGCTTTGGGGAGAATGGCAGGCTGCTGCTGATAGTATACAGTTACTGTATGAGACATCTTTATGCGGTAAATTAGCGAATAATCAACTCGAATGGACAAAAAAGCTTAGCTTTAAAAATATTCTCCATCTTTTTAAAGAACAACAGCCGCATGCGAATGACACTTTACTAAAAAACTTTGCAGTTAAATTTTTATATTGGATGGATTATTATTTACCACAAATTTTTTCTAAGGAAAATCAAGCATCCCCTAAAATTGTTTTTATAGGTGACATTACGCAGCATGAATCATTATTTTTATATTTCTTATCGACACTTGGCTGCGATATATGCTATATGAATCCTAAAGGGGATATCACTAATTTGTATCCTATCATAGCAGCCGCATCTAATTTGCAGAGTTGTTCGGATTACTATGAAAAAGAATTCATAATTCCTGAAATGCTCTCAATGAAAAGCATACCACCACAACAACCGACGATTCTCCCAACCCCTAGTTCTAGAATGGTTACAAGAGAAGAGTGTAGTTATGAACAGTTAGCTTCTTTAGCCACATCAGTTGTCATGATTAAAACCTTTGGAGTAGATCACAAAGTGATATGTTTTGGTTCTGGTGTTGTTCTTCATCAAGAGGGTTATATTTTAACGAACCTGCATGTTGTAAGTGGTGGGGAATATTATTCTGTGCTATATGAAAATGATTCAAACGAATATACTACGCATCAATTTGTGAAATATCATGATATACATGATTTGGCTATTTTGAAAGTGGCCAGAACAAGCCAACCTTTACCTGTTAAAATGGATGGTCATTTAGTCAGAGGACAAAAGATTGTAGCGATTGGCAGTCCTCTAGGTTTATTTAATTCGATCTCTGATGGAATTGTTGCTGGATTTAGGGATATACGAAAAATGTCTATGGTTCAATTTACAGCTGCTATTTCAAACGGAAGTTCCGGTGGTGCTTTATTGGATATGCAAGGGAGGTTGGTCGGTTTAATTACAGCTGGATTTGATGATGGTCAGAATCTTAATTTGGCTGTACCAGCTCATGTTATCTATCAATTTGCTCAAAACTTTATTGAGTTACCTAGTTAGTTTCCACTATTCAACCATTGCTTTTTTATGCATAATCTTATAGAATGTAGAACGGTATAAATGAACGAAATAAATTACCTTTAATACGGTCCAGAGAGGCTGAAAAGGGCTACATGATATTCTTAGGCTTATAATATCTTTAATTTAGCATGCCCTTTTGTCTTCTCTGACTAAAGGGCTTTTATTTTTGTTCAAATACACCTCTTTTAAAGGAAGTCCTGTGAGGCTTCAAAAGAGAATGGACAAGACAGCTATAATCCATTCACCTGAACTCTAAAAGAGAAAGACAATAAACATCTGGAGGTTAGAAAGAATGGATTATCGTAAAAAAACCGTGGTCGCTTCAGTGGCCGGGTTAACGCTAGAAGGAATGGACATTATGTTTATTTCTTTTGCGATGACAATGATTATTGCAGAATTTAACATCGATCTTGCAACAGGTGGATTGATTTCATCCATCACAAATATAGGCATGCTCTTAGGTGGGATTATTTTCGGTGTGCTCGCAGATAAGTATGGTCGAGTAAAAGTGTTCACATATACGATCATTTTGTTTGCAATCGGTACAGCCCTGACAGGAGTAGCAACCAGTATTGAACAAGTTTATGTATATAGATTTATCGCTGGACTAGGTGCCGGTGGAGAATACGGTATTGGAATGGCGCTTGTTGCTGAGGCTTGGCCAAAAAATAAACAAGGAAGAGCATCTTCCTATGTGAGTGTAGGTGCACAGTATGGGGTAATATTAGCAGCTTTATTAAGCGCCGTTATTTTACCGACATTAGGATGGAGAGCACTATTCTTTATTGGTGTATTGCCAGTGATCTTTGCCTTTATTGTACGAAAAAATCTTCATGAATCACCAGAATGGCTGGCATCGCAAAAAAATGAAAGCAACATGCAAAAAAAGGGGAAATTGGCACAGCTATTTGTAACACCTCGTGTCACTATGACAACCCTTTCCCTAATATTAATGGCTACTGTTCAAATTGCAGGCTATAATGGTCTGATGATCTGGCTACCATCAATGCTCCAAAAATCGCAAGGCTTATCTGTTTCAAGCTCTGCATTGTGGACAATTAGTACGGCAGTCGGTATGATTATTGGCATGCTCACTTTCGGAAGATTTATGGATCGTTTTGGTGCGAAACGTGCATTTGGTATCTTTTTATTGGCTTCTGCATGTGCAGTCTTTCTCTACTCCTTTGCGACAGGAGCTGTGGCTATATTAATGGGCGGTGCCATTGTAGGATTTTTCTCTAATGGTATGTTTGCTGGCTACGGTGCATTAATTAGTAGCTTCTATCCTGTGCAAATTCGTAGTACAGCAACAAATACAATTTTTAACTTTGGCCGAGCAATAGGAGGATTTTCACCAATCTTTGTCGGCTATATTTTACAAAGTTATGATATGACAGTCGTCATGATTTACTTAGCAGCACTATATGGCATTTCCTTTATGGTCATGCTAACGCTTAAAGGCTCAACTGAAGCCTTGCAAACAGCTTAATTCTATTAATTACAAAAGAACGAATTCCACTTCTTCAAAAGGAGGAGAGGGATTCGTTCTTTTTTATTAGTTTTTAATTATAATAAACCCTTTGAACGCTTCTCAGCGATTTCTACGAGGCGTTTTGTAATTTCTCCTCCAACTGAACCATTAGCGCGAGAAGATGCTTCTGGCCCAAGCTGAACGCCAAACTCTTGTGCAATTTCATATTTCATTTGATTCACAGCTTCTTGTACACCAGGTACTAGAAGTTTATTTGAGCTACGATTATTATTAGCCATTATTCTCACCTCCTTGCATTTAGAATGGTTGCCTACAAACTTTTCATACATTTAAAAAGAAGGAAACGCACACGCTAATTGCTAACAGCAACAACTTGTGGAAATCAAGCTAAAATGAGCAAACTGTCTGTTATAATAAAGCCTGGCTCTTTGCTAAAGAAGGTTGATTAAAAGGAGGAATTTATTAATGACGAATAATGATATTCTAATTCGTTTACGCTATGCGTTAGATATAAAAAATGTAGATATGGTGGAAATATTTAAGCTTGGTGGCATGGATTATACGAAGGAAGAAATATTAAACATGCTTCTAAAGGTTAATGATGAGGAAGATGCACCAGAACAATACATCAAATGTAATAACAAAATGTTAGAAGCCTTTTTGAATGGATTGATTACATTTAAACGTGGTCCTCAAAAGACTAAAGAAGGACAGCCAGAAGGTCCATTACCTGTCTCGGGGAAAGAAAGCCCAAATAATATGCTATTAAAAAAAGTGAAAATTGCCTTAGCTTTAACAACTGAGGACATGCTTGAAATATTATATGATGGTGGGATAAAAGTTACTAAAGGTGAATTAGGTGCGATTTTAAGAAACCCAAGTCATCGTAATTATAAAGAATGTGGCGATTCATTTGTTCGTAATTTTTTAAGAGGTTTAACATATAAATATAGAGAATAATGCGCTAATGTAGCGAGAATAAATCATAAAGTACCATTTTTTTCTTTTAAATGAGTTGACATTTTGTGACGAAATTGTGTACAATTTAGTTATCACAAAATGTTCACAAAAAAGATGGAAAATGTTCACAAATAAAGGGGTGCTTGTATGATTTATTTTGACATCTTATTAGTAGCTATTGCATGTGTTACAATGCCTTTTATTGTTGCAGTTATGTTAGATATTTTTTATGCAGAACGAAAAAAAGTTCGTTTTTCTTTACGACGTACTTCATTATGGTATATGGCTATGTTTGCTCTATCATTTATACCATCTGTATTACTGATGACACAAAACGTATAAATTATTCAAACACTTAGGGGTAAGTGGAAAAATATGCAGCTACAATATGTATTCATGTTGTAGCTGTTTTTATTTTGCTCTATAAATGAATAACTAGTAATGAAGTAGTATAAGATTATACATTTTAAAATTGGTAGCATTGACTACTTTTTCCCATTGTGTTAATTTTGGGAGGGAAAATATAGGCAAATTTACTAAAAAGTAAAGATGCAAAGCTACAGGTCTAAGGGAATATTTACTTAGATAGCTAGGTTGCAAAAGAGTGCTAGTTGTTCCGTTAAATTCTAGTTTAAGTTCTTTTATGCCTATTTCTTTCGGAATAGGCTTTTTATTTGCAAAAACGTATAAGGAGGAAGAAAGTCATGAAGTTATGGAAAAACATCTCATTAAAAAACAAACTTTTACTGACGGTTTCCATTGTTGTGTTATTGCTTATAGCCGTCATTACTACACAAAGTATTAAAGAATTAAACAATCGTATGACAGTTGATTTGGAACAAGAATTAACAAGTGTTGGTTTGTTAACAGCTATGAATTTAGATAGTGATGAAGTGAAAGATTTATTGTCTGAAAAAGGGGAAACAAACGCGAAATTTACGAAGGTACAAAAGCAACTCGATTTGATTCAAGAACAACAGGGTATTATGAGTTGGAGTTATATTTGGGATGTGCAGGATGAAGGTGGGGTCAATCCGATTGGCTATACATCTAATTTGAATGAGGTCTATGAAGCAGGTGAAATTTTTACCGATTTAGCGAATGAGCATGTAGAAACAGCAAAATTAGCTATTCAAAATAATAGTACAGAAGTAACAGATATATTCGAGGATCCCTTTGGTTCCTGGAGAACTGTTTTCAGCCCCATTCACGATGATAATGGACAATTGATAGCGCTCTTAGGAATTGATTACTCTGCGGACTATATCAATACCATTATTAAAGCAAGTGTTATTAAGCAAATCGTCATTGCAATTATAGGAATTTTAATTTTATTAGTTTTAGTTTACATAATTATAGATCGTTTATTAAAGCCACTTCAGAAAGTGGTAAATGTAGCAAACCAAGTAGCAAATGGAGAGCTAATAAATGTGGATTTAGATATTACTAAAGATGAAATCGGCAATTTATCAGCATCTATTCAAACAATGGTTGCCAATTTACAACATATTATTTTAAACATCAGAAATACTTCGAATCACGTTTCTTCAGCAGCGACTCAATTAACTGTCAATGCTGGTGAGACCTATAACAGCTCTACCAATATTGCGAATGATGTAAAGCAAATTACTCAAAATGCAGAAGCTTCTATGACAATGACCGAGGAAACGGCAGCTGCTATGGAGGAGACTGCAACTGGTATCCAACAAATTGCTGACTCGGCTAATACAGCAACGGAATCTTCTATTTCAGCATCACAAGCGTCTGAACGAGGCAATCAAGTTGTGCATCAGGTTATTGCACAAATGGAATTAATTAATGAATCAGTCGAGCAAATTGGCACAACAATTAACGGCTTACATGTCAATACTAAAAAAATTAGTGACATTGTTAGCTTAATTACAGCTATTGCAGACCAAACAAATCTTTTAGCACTGAACGCAGCCATTGAAGCGGCACGAGCAGGTGAACATGGTAAGGGCTTCGCTGTTGTCGCTGATGAGGTAAGACGATTGGCTGAGCAATCCTCGCAGTCAGCAACTGAAATTTATAATTTAATTAGTTCGATTCAGGCAGATTCCAATGCATCTCTTACTGTTATGGAAAAAGGAAAAGAGGATGTAAAAGTAGGGATGACATTTACTAATGAGGTGGGAGAAATCTTTAAGGAAATTCTTACTTCCTCAGAAGAAGTAGCAAATCAAATACGTGAAATTTCTGCAGCGTCTCAGCAAATATCTGCCTCCTCGGAGGAAGTGGCTGCATCCGTTAATAACATTAAACAATCTGCAGAATTATCGGCTGATTTCTCTTCTAATGTTTCCAAATCTACACAAGAGCAGTTAACGACAATGCAAGAAGTGAAAGATGCATCCTCAGCGCTTGGACAAACAGCAGAAGAGCTTCAAGCGCTTGTGACAAAATTTAAATTGGAGAATGATCAAGATGAACATTGATTTTACAGGGAAAAATGTTTTAATAACAGGCTCTAGTAAAGGGATCGGCAAAGCCATTGCATTAGGCTTTGCTCAGCATGGGGCTAATATAGTAATCAATTATATTGGAGATAAGCCTGAAGCTGAGGCAGTGCGAATGGAGGCTGAAAAGTTTGGTATTAAAGCTTTGACGTTTCATGCAGATGTTTCTAAATCTGAGGAAGTGCAAGACATGTATCAATATATGGATAAGCATTTAGGCAAAATTGATATTCTTGTGAATAATGCTGGGTTTGCACAGGCATCCAGCATTACCGATTTAACAGATGAGCAATGGGACAGAATGATTAAGGTTCATTTATATGGATGCTTCTATAATTGCCGTGAAGCTGCTAAAAGAATGAAAGAACGAGACACAGGGAAAATCATTAATATTTCTTCTGATATTGGGAGCTTAGGATGTGAAGAATTTACACATTATTCCGCCGCCAAAGGTGCTATAAATGCCTTTACAAAAGCATTAGCTAGAGAATTAGCACCAACAATTCTTGTTAATGCAGTAGCGCCAAGTGGTACGTTTACAGACATTTTAAAAGAGTTTGGGGACAACTATGTTGAGGAAGAATCTGCAAAATACCCATTAAAACGTTTAGCGCAGCCAGAGGAAATTGCCAAAAGTGTATTATTTTTAGCCTCTCAGCATGCTGATTTCTATACAGGTCAAATATTAACACCTAATGGTGGCGTTGTAATGAATGGATAATGGAAACTAAGGAGTACGAGCATGTTAAATATAATCATCTTTAGCTTATACTTAGTATTTATTTATTATATTGGCTATAAAGGGTACAAGCGTGTCAATACCGCAGAGGATTTAATTGTTGCTGGTTGGAGTATGCCTCTTTCTGTGGTCACTGGAAGTTTAGTCGCGGCTTTATTAGCTGCTCCATTCTTTTTTGCAGCAGTAGGATCAGGCTATACGAGCGGAGGCTTTGAAGGTTCAGCAACAATGGGTGGCTTAGGTACTTGTATGATACTTGGCGCACTCATTTGGACAAAGCCACTACGTCGTTTAAAGGGCTGGACATTAGCAGATTACTATGGCTTACGCTATGGTAGTAAAAAGTTAGGAGCCTATACAGGTGTCGTAATGGCCATTGCCTTTGGTGTGTTTAATGCGGCGGCATTAACAGTCGGTGGTACATATATTATTCAGCAACTATTACAAATTGACTTCATTCCTGCAGCACTTCTATTTGTATCATTAACAGCTATCTATTCAGTTATAGGTGGTTTATGGGCAGTCGCTTATACAGAAATCGTACAAGGTGCGCTTGCCATAGCAGGGATTTTAGGAATTACTATCTTTATTTTATTTTATTATCCTGATGTGACTTTTAACCCTGAGTGGTGGAATATTCATACATTGTTTGACAAGGCAGGAGCCGAGTTTTGGACGCTATATCTTGTCTTAGCACTTGGGGACATTCCAGCAGTTGATCTTGGTCAAAGGGTCGCAGCGGCGAAAAGTCCAAAAGTAGCTCAGCGCAGTATGATCATTGCGGGGACTATAGTTATTGCGATCAGCTGGATTCCAGGAATGTTGGGTGAAGCTTTCAAATCTATTTACCCTAATAGTACTAACCCAGAAACATTGATGCTTACCTTTGCACAAGGTTATTTCCCTCCGCTTTTGGCAGCTATTTTTTTAACGGCCATGGCAGCTATGGGGATGTCAACGGTAGCCGCATGCTATGTAGCGACTTCGGGAATTGTCACAAAGAACATTTATTTAGATTTTATTAATCGAAATCCTGATCCTAAAAAGCTTCTAAGATTCTCACGCTCTGTCATACTTTCAAGTGCATTGCTAGGGTTAGTGTTAGCGATAAGCTTTCAAAAGGTTATTGATTTAGCGTATTTAGCTTGGGATGTCATTTTTGTAACGATATTCTGGCCAATCGTTTTAGGACCATTTTGGAAACGTGTGAGTACACCTGCTGTTTGGGCAAGTATATCAGTTGGCTTAATCTATTACATTGTTACTTCATTGACATTTGTCCCTAGTTTAACCATCCAATCAGAAGGATTTCTTGGTCTATTAAATGAATTGTGGCAGGCACCAGTATTTTCAGGTGTTGTAATAACAGGAATTACGATTGTAGTAGTAAGCCTACTAGTGCCACCATCACAGCATGTCCTTGAGATGCACAAAATAGAAAAAGATAAAACACTAGATGACGTAGGCAGTAAAGAAGAATTAGTCGGTCGTTAATAGAGAACATGAGATCATTGAACTTTTACTGATCTCATGTTTTTTTATGTGAGAGAAATAAGTATGAAAAGATAGATTCATGAATAGATTGCTAGTATATTCAACTATTTCTCTAGCGGATTATCTTCATAAAGGCGGGATATGAATGAACATTATTTTCTTCATTTTATTAGGGATCATCTATTTTTTTCTAGCAAATGCAATTGAAGTAGCCATTATTAAGCAGCTATTTTTTTTAATCGGGCTAACGTTAGTGAGTATAGGCATTATTCGGTATATAAAAGAGCGTTATATCGAATCACAAAATTATGCAGAAATGAAGGAAGCTAGTGAAGAGGAGATGAAGGCGATTCCTCATACGCAATGCCTAATATCACAGGATGCTTTAAAGGGGTTATTGTTAAATGAACATACAAATATGCTCATCTTCGCTCATAGGGAAGAGTTAGAGGAAGAACTTAAAATTATAGAAATTCCGTTTAGTAAAATTTATGAAGTAGCTATGATGGAGGATGAAATGTTTGTCCTCAGAACTAAAAATTACTTAATGAGTGGCTCGTTGTTAGGGGAGGAGGAGAATGTAGCAGAAGAAGAAGAGGAAGTTGAAGAGGATGATACCGTTTCACAACTATCATTAAAGTTTGTAGTCGATCATTTATCAGAGCCTATTTTAGAATATATGTTTATGGATCAGGGTGAACATCCTATTGCGAGAGATGAGGAAGAATACGAAGAAGCCATGGAATTATGTGAGAAATGGTTTCAAAAGATAAGTGTCATTATAAAACGTCATGAGCTGGAAAGAGTGCCAATTAGACATTGGCAATAAAGAAAAGATAAAAAACTATCCCAAATCCGAAAAATTGAGATAGCTTTTAACATCGTTTTTAAATTTTAAACTGTTTTAATTGGCCATTTAATTCCTCGGCTAATCCAGCGAGCAGATTAGCACTTCGAGCTATTTCATCCATAGTAGCGGCTGTTTCCTCCACAGTCGCTGTCGTTTGTTCAACCCCTGCTGCAGATTCCTGTGAAATGGAAGCCATTTCATCAATAGAAGCATTGATCGTTTCGGAACCATCCGCAAGTTGATTTAAATTATTAGAGATAGTCGTAATATTATCTATCATATCCTCTACAGCACTAGATATTTGTTCAAATGTTTCACTTGTTTGATCAAGCTGTGCTGTCCCTCTTTTGACTTCCTCATAGCCTGTCTGTAAGGCAGTAGTGACAGTACCTGTCTCACCTTGAATCCGATTGACGATTGTTGAAATATCAGTAACTGAGAATTGCACTTGTTCGGCAAGTTTGCGTACCTCATCTGCGACAACAGCGAAGCCCTTACCATGTTCACCTGCTCTCGCCGCTTCAATAGCTGCATTTAAAGCTAGTAAATTAGTTTGGTTTGAAATATCGTCTATTACAGAAACTAATTTTGAGATTTCAGCAGACTGATCATTCAAATTTTCAACCTTTTTCACGGAATCTAACATGATTTCATTAATAGCGGCCATTTGTTGTGTAGATTGAATCATTAAATTTTTGCCACTAATCGTTAAATCTTGAACTTGGCTAGAATGATCTTTTAGCTCGGTACCTTCCTGTGTTGTTTCTTGAATACTACGTTTGAACGCTGTCATTGTTTCTGCTAAATCACCCGTTGTAGAGGCTTGCGTTTCTGTGCCTGAAGCAAGCTCCTGCATAGTCACTGTAATTTGTTCAGTACCAGCCTGTACTTCATTGGAAGATTGCGCTAGCTCCTCGCTACTTGCTGCAACAGTTTCAGAAACTGTATAGATGGATTGAATGGTTTGCTTTAATTGATCATTCATATCGTTTGCTGCAGACATTAACGTTCCAATTTCATCGCGCGTTTTTACAGTTAATGGGTCAAGCTGTAAATTACCATCTGCTAGTTCCTTCATACGATTTGCCACTACCTTAATGGGCTTCGAAATCGTACTAGCTGTAACAATAGCAATTAAAATACCAATAATTGTTAGGATAGAGCTGACAATAATACCAATCGTACGATTGGTAGAGCTCGTTGTTACAACATCATTACCAACAGCTGTAATAGCTTCTTCACGGTCATTAGCGAGCTGTTCATAGCCATTACGTACGCTTGACACGAGATTTTGTGTATCCATTAAATTTTCTAAGGCTAGTTCCTTATTGCCCTGTTGATAGACATCGAATACCTCTGTCTTCACAATTTGGCTCCAATCACGTGCAAGTTCTACAGTTTTAGTGCGTTCCTCGGATGTATCATATTTGTCCAGAAGCGCGTTATTATCCTCAGCTATTTGACGATACTCATTAAACGTTTCCTTATATTTTTCATCACCAGTTAACACATAGTTTAAGGCTGCTGACAATCGGACACTCATAGAGAGTGCTAAATTGTTACTTGCATTGAGTACTACTAAATCTTCCTTTACTAAAGCCTTTGCTTGTTTCTCCATAGCTGTATTGGAAGTGTAAGTGTAAGCTGTAAAGCTAACGACTAAAACTAACAAAAGTATAAATGCACTTAAAATTTTTGCTTTAAGTGTTTTAAACTGAAAAATGCCTTTCATTTCCCCATCCCTTTACCTAACTCCATATAGAGTATTTTGATCAATAACAACTTTTATTTTATAACTATTTTGATAGATTAATAAGCCATTTGGTAAAAATAATTAAAAATAGTTTTTTAGTTCAACAGTATAATTATTTTTCTTTTACGAGTAGTAAAATATGTACAGCGGCCAGAGATATGAAAAAAATATTTATGTGAAATTTCCTAATGGCAAAGAAAAAACACCTGAAGCAAAATGCCTCAAGTGTCTTGAATCATATATTTATTGTTTTTTACTCTTTGCCTGTCGCTCCCACTGAAGTAAGGAAGGATAAGGATCAAATGCCCATTCAGTTCTACCATTAAATTTGTATATGCCATAATGAAGATGGGGTGGGAATTTTCCAGATGTACCTTCTTTTCCGTAGCCAGAGCTTCCAACATAGCCGAGCACCGTGCCGGGCTCCACAATTGTACCTACTTCAATGTCCTTATGATAGCTGCCGAGGTGGGCATAATAGTGATAGGAGTTATGATTATCACGAATACCAATACGCCAGCCGCCAAATTGGTTCCAGCCTTTGACCTCAACAACCCCATAGGAGGTAGATAATACAGGTGTTCCATAATTGGCAAAAATATCGGTTCCCTCATGGATACGACGTCCGCCCCAGCCTCTATTGGCGCCCCATGTTCCTTTATAGCTGTAAGTAGAGCTGATATTAAGTGGGAAGGTATGTGCATCAAGCTCGATGGTTTTATAATGTCTGTATAAAGTGGAAATGGTAAAAATTTGATTGACCGCTTCTTCGCTGCCGTAGTACTCCCATAAGGCTAATTTAAAATCCTCATCAGTTGTTCCATATTTGGCTAAGTAACTTGCCATTGAGAAGATGACATCCTCATCGTCCTTAGGGCTAGCAATTCCATCGTTATTTCCGTCTAAGCCCATTCCTCCAAAATAGCTAATTGTTTCGGGTTTGCTGTCTTCCTTTATAGGATTTAATGCACCAGACCAATATTCATCAGAAAATTGAATGGACAAATAGCCATCTCGCTTAGGGATATCTTTTCGAACGGATTGTAGATTTCTCTCATATTGATCTATAGCAGCCAAAAAGTGCCAAGGGATGAGCAATTCATCAAATTGTACATAATAAGACATACGCTGCTGCACAATTTCTTCTTCCGTTGCCTCCTCCTTTGCAAATGAGTCGGCTGGGCAGAGTGTAATTCCTAAAAGTATGAATGTTAAAAGAAATATAAAATGACGATGCAATGATGGACCTCCTTTCTAAAGATTAGAATAACCGAAATTTTTATCTTCATTCCAGAAAGCTTTTTCCTTACGATTTAGGCCATGTTTTCACGGTTTTTTTTGCCATAAAAAAAACCATAATAAGAAGAAACTTCACTAAAGAAAAAGTAATCGGTATCATCATGTCATTTACTTCATACTATGTTATAAATCAAGCCCTGAATGGAGGGAAGGCTATTAACATTTTAGATAAAGTGAAAAGCTATCGCGAAGAAGAAAATAGGCTGAAGTGGGAAGGCACATTTGCAGATTATTTAAACATCGTTAGGGAAAGACCTGAAGTTGCACAAACAGCCCATTCACGCGTCTACAATATGATAAAAAGTGCTGGTGTAGAGGAACGCGATGGGCAAAAAATGTACAAATTTTTCGGACATGAAATTTTTGGGCTTGAAACAGCAATTGAAAGGCTGGTGGAGGAATATTTCCATCCAGCAGCACGCAGGTTAGATGTTAGAAAGCGTATTTTATTATTAATGGGACCAGTTAGTGGTGGTAAATCAACAATTGTTACTTTATTGAAACGCGGGTTAGAGCAATATTCTCGAACAGATGAGGGTGCGGTCTACGCAATTAAGGGATGTCCAATGCATGAGGACCCATTGCACTTAATTCCACATCATTTACGTAATGATTTCTTTGAGGAGTATGGCATAAGAATTGAAGGAAGTTTATCGCCTTTAAATACGATGCGTCTTGAAAAGGAATACGATGGACGTATTGAAAACGTGATGATTGAACGAATTTCTTTTTCAGAAGATAAACGCGTAGGAATAGGAACATTTACACCTTCTGATCCGAAATCGCAGGATATTGCCGATTTAACGGGAAGTATTGATTTCTCCACAATCGGTGAATTTGGTTCTGAATCCGATCCCCGTGCCTATCGCTTTGATGGGGAGCTCAATAAAGCCAATCGAGGAATGATGGAGTTCCAAGAGATGCTGAAGTTGGATGAAAAATTCTTGTGGAATTTATTATCTTTAACGCAAGAGGGAAATTTCAAAGCAGGAAGATTTGCATTAATTAGTGCGGATGAGTTAATTGTAGCTCATACAAACGAAACCGAATATCGATCCTTTATTTCTAATAAAAAGAATGAGGCATTACATTCCCGTATTATTGTTATGCCGATTCCGTATAACCTAAAGGTGAGTCAGGAAGAGCATATTTATGAAAAAATGATTAAAGAGAGTGATATGTCCCATGTTCATATTGCGCCGCATGCTTTAAAGGCCGCAGCAATCTTTTCGGTTCTTACGAGATTGGAGGTTCCGAAAAAACAAGGTGTGGATCTGATTAAGAAAATGCGCTTGTACGACGGAGAAAATGTGGAGGGATTTAATTCCGTTGACTTAGAGGAACTGAAAAAGGAGTTTCCTAATGAAGGCATGAACGGTATTGATCCGCGCTATATTATTAATCGTATTTCATCAGCAATTATCCGCAAAGAGGTGCCATCTATTAATGCATTAGATGTTTTACGAGCTTTGAAGGATGGATTGGATCAGCATGCTTCCATTTCTCAGGAGGATCGTGAGAAATACATGAACTACATTGCGGTTGCCCGCAAAGAGTACGATGAAATTGCAAAGAATGAAGTACAGAAGGCTTTTGTATACTCCTATGAAGAATCAGCGAAAACATTGATGAACAATTACCTCGATAATGTAGAGGCGTTTTGTAATAAAAATAAATTATTTGATCCGCTCACTGGGGAAGAAATGAACCCAGACGAAAAATTAATGCGTTCGATTGAGGAGCAAATTGGCATTTCGGAAAATGCTAAAAAGGCATTTCGTGAGGAGATTCTCATTCGTATTTCTGCCTATGCACGAAAAGGCAAACGTTTTGACTATAATTCTCACGAAAGATTACGAGAAGCCATTCAAAAAAAATTATTTGCCGATTTGAAAGATGTAGTGAAAATTACAACTTCATCAAAAATGCCGGATGAATCGCAGCTCAAGAAAATTAATGAGGTAGTCGCGAGACTTGTGGATGAGCATGGTTATAATACAACATCTGCAAACGAGTTGCTGCAATATGTAGGAAGCCTGTTGAATCGATAAATAACTTTTATTGTTCCAAGTCAGATAGGAGTGTCCCAATTCAGGGCACTCCTTTTACTATCAAAATGAGGGATTTTTACGCAATGCACTATGGAATTTATAAAAAACGTGCAAGAAAGTGTTTCTCAAGCATAGTATAGAAAAAGCGAATTTGAGATAGATGGGTGAGGATAAAAATGACTGAACACGAAAATAAAGGATTTGTTATCTCTCAGGAAAATTGGTCCCTCCATCGTAAAGGACATCAGGACCAACAACGACATATGGAAAAAGTGAAAGATGCCATTAAGAACAATTTACCTGATTTAGTTAGTGAAGAAAGTATTGTCATGTCTAATGGTCGAGAGGTTATTAAAATACCTATACGCTCACTGGATGAATTTAAAATTCGATATAACTATGATAATTCTAAGCATGTAGGGCAAGGGCAAGGAGATAGTAATATTGGTGATGTAGTGGCACGAGATGGTAGTAAGGCCAATCAAGCTCAAGGAAAAGGAAAAGAGGCAGGTGACAAGCCTGGCCAAGATTATTATGAAGCGGAAGTCAGTATTGAAGAAATTCAAAATGTCTTATTCCGCGAGTTGGAGCTACCTAATTTGCAGCAGAAGGAAAAGGCAGAAATCGTTACTGAAAAAATAGATTTCAATGATATTCGCAAAAAAGGGCTAATGGGCAATGTGGATAAAAAGCGCACCATTTTAAATGCATTAAAACGCAATGCAATGCAAGGAAAAGCTGAAATTACACCTATTCATAATGATGATTTACGTTTCAAAACTTGGGATGAAGTGGTAAAACCAGAATCAAAAGCGGTAGTGCTTGCCATGATGGATACGAGTGGCTCGATGGGAGCATTTGAAAAGTATTGTGCTCGCAGTTTCTTCTTTTGGATGACAAAGTTTTTACGTTCCAAATATGGAACGGTTGAAATTGAATTCATTGCCCATCATACAGAAGCAAAGGTAGTGACAGAAGAGGAGTTTTTCACAAAGGGAGAAAGTGGAGGAACTATTTGTTCTTCGGCTTACAAAAAAGCACTGGAATTGATTGAGGAAAAATACTCTCCATCCCGTTACAATATTTATCCTGTTCATTTTTCAGATGGTGAAAATATTTCAATGGATAATGAAAAGTGCTTGAAGCTAGTGGCAGAATTGATGAACGTATCCAGTATGTTTGGATATGGAGAAGTCAATCAGCATAATCGTTTCTCGACACTTATGTATACCTATAAAAAAATTGATGATCCGAAATTTAGACATCATATTTTGAGAAAAAAAGGCGATGTCTATGATGCTTTAAAGAGCTTTTTTAAGAAAAATGAGGAGTAATATGGAAGTTTGATTAGTATCAACGTTCAAGGGAGGGGGCGTAAAATGGACACAAAAGAGCTTCATCGAGCAATAGATGAAATTACCGAAATTGCCTCAGGCTTTGGCTTAGATTTTTATCCGATGCGCTATGAAATTTGTCCAGCGGATATTATTTATACATTTGGCGCTTATGGAATGCCTACTCGTTTTTCCCATTGGAGCTTTGGAAAGCAATTTCATAAAATGAAGCTTCAATATGATTTAGGGCTTAGTCAAATTTATGAGCTCGTTATTAATTCTAATCCATGCTATGCATTTTTACTTGATACGAATACGTTAACACAAAATAAATTGATTATCGCCCATGTTTTAGCACACTGCGATTTCTTTAAAAATAATGTACGCTTTTCCAACACAAGAAGAGATATGGTAGAGAGCATGACAGCTACGGCTGAACGAATTGCCGGCTATGAAAGAGAATATGGTAAGGATGAGGTGGAACAGTTTTTGGATGCCGTTTTAGCGATTCAGGAACATATTGATCCATCTATATTGAGACCAAAGCTATCTTGGAGTGAGGAAGATGAGCTAGAGGAAGAAAAAGCCCCGATAAAATCACCGTACGATGATTTATGGAGCTTAGAGGAAAAAGATAAAGTGTATAAACCAATCAGACGGAGATTAAAGCAGTTCCCACCAAAACCCGAAAAAGATCTTTTATTATTTTTAGAAGAACATAGTCGAGAGCTGGAAGATTGGCAACGAGATATATTAACAATGATGCGTGAAGAAATGCTCTATTTTTGGCCGCAGTTAGAAACGAAAATAATGAATGAGGGCTGGGCATCTTTTTGGCATCAACGAATTATGCGGGAGTTGAATCTAACAACTCCAGAAACCATTGAATATGCCAAGTTAAATGCTGGAGTTGTGCAACCCTCTAAAACGTCGATTAATCCATATTACCTTGGCATTAAAATTTTTGAGGATATTGAAAATCGTTATAACAATCCGACTGAGGAGATGAAGCGGTTAGGTGTACAGCCGAACACGGGACGGGAAAAAATATTTGAAGTAAGAGAGGTTGAGTCAGATATTTCCTTTATCCGTAATTATTTATCAAAAGACTTAGCGAAACGTGAGGATTTATATTTATTTCAAAAGAAAGGTAATGAGTATCGGATTACCGACAAAGATTATGAGATGGTTCGAGATCAGCTTGTTTCCATGCGAGTAAATGGTGGATTCCCTTATATTTTAGTAAAAAACGGAGATTATTTACGGAACGGAGAACTCTATTTAATGCATGGCTATGAAGGAATGGAGCTAGATCCGCACTATTTAGAAAATGTTTTACCCTATATATATCAGCTGTGGGGCCGTCCTGTGCATTTAGAGACCTATGTGGATGGTAAACCGATGTTATATTCCTATGATGGTACTAAAAACTATAAACGTAATGTTTAATAAAAAACTTCTATCTGTTGAGTGTGACAATGAACAGATAGAAGTTTTTAATTCTATTCCTCTGTTTCTTCTGTTAAATCATTGTCCTCTTCATGGCTTTCACTATGATTAGAGGAGGAATGAATATCGCTATCAATGACTAAGCTATCCCTTACCTTAATACCTTGCTGTCCACCAGCTTCGTCGTTATTATTACCCGCTATACCGCTACGGCCATTACCATCTGCGAACTGAGAATTTACATTCCGTGTGTGACTGCCATCACTAGCATTTTGCCCACCTTGATTGGCATTAGTCCCCACATCCTCATTGATTTGACCTCCGCCTTCAGCGCGTTGCTCAAAATGGAAGTCTGTATTTCCTATATTGAAAGTAAAATTGAATGTAATATGGTTTCTAGCATGTTTTTCAGTAGAATTGTTTTCAGGTTCCTCAGGGTCATTAAATTTTCTAGAATTGAAACTTTGCATCGTTTGACCTCCTTTCATCTATTAATACTAATACTAATAAGATATTACAGTTTTTAAAGTCCGTTTGTACGTGTAGCCATATCAACTAGAGAGAAGCACATGAATTTTGCTATCTATCCTATAAATTTGTTAAAATGAATGGGATTTGAATATCTAGGGAACTGGAACGGTGAAGGAAAGTTGAAAACATTTAAAAAGGTTTATATAGAAATAACGAGTGTTTGTAATTTAGCATGTAGTTTTTGTCCACCTACTGCACGAGCAAAGGGACTCATAAAAGTAGAGCAATTTAATAAAATATTAGACGAAATCCGACCCCACACAAAATATATTTATTTGCATGTAAAGGGAGAGCCTCTTTTACATCCACGAATAGATCAATTGTTGGATGCGGCTCATGCGAAAGGGTTTAAGGTTAATATTACAACGAATGGTACGCTAATTAAGAAAAACCGTGAAAAAATATTAGGAAAACCAGCATTACGTCAAATAAACTTTTCTCTACATAGCTTTGATGGGCATGAGGGTTCTGAAAACAGAGAAAAATATTTAGGCGATATTTTAGATTTTGTACGGGAGTCTAGAGAATACAAAACGATTATTTCCTACCGTTTATGGAATTTGCAAAAAGACCATGTTTCAGATGTTGCAGCACGTCGCAACCGTGAAACATTAGAAATACTAGAAAATGAGTATAATCTTGATTTTCGCATCGAAGAAAAAGTAGAGCCTGGTAAGGGTGTTAAAATTGGCCCCAATATTTATTTGAATCAGGATCATGAATTTAGATGGCCAAGCTTACTGGAGCCAGAAGATGAAGGTAAAGGCTTTTGTCACGCACTTCGGAGTCAGGCTGCAATTCTTGTAGATGGTACCGTGGTACCTTGCTGTTTAGATGGCGAAGGGGTCATTAATTTAGGTAATGTTCATGAAAAATCCTTCGCAGAAATAGTGGATGGGGAACGTGCAACTAATATAATCGATGGCTTTTCAAGAAGAGAGGCTGTTGAAGAGCTTTGTAGAAAATGTGGCTATCGTCAAAAGTTTGGTATGTAATTATGTATATGAAAAGAAACAGCTCCAATGTCATTGACCATTGGGGCTGTTTTTCTTTGACTGTGAATCAATCGTATCTAAAAAATCCTTTGTAATCCGAACGACATATTTAACCTCATCTAAATTGCGTTCTCTTAATAATGATCGATGAATGTCTAGCATAAGGTTCTTTTCCTCAATATCAGTAACGCCAGATAATTTTTGAAAATTAAAAAGCTCCTCAGGAGGGATGTCTAGTGCCTTCATAAGTGTTTCTAATGTACTCAAGGTTATATTAGATTGTCCGTGTTCAATATTGGAAACTCTCCCTTTACTGAACCCCAATTTCCCTGTTCTTTCGGCCACTTCTTCCTGGCTTAGCCCCTTAGATAATCTAATAATACGGAGTTGTTCACCTACTAGCTTTAAAAAATCTGACATATGATTCACCTCTATGTTAAAAGCTAGTGAAAAATAGTGGAATTGACTATACTATTATAGTGGTATAATAGAGAAAATGTTACATTAAAATGGTACAATTTTAGAGTATCAACTTTCCTTAACCAAATGGCCTAATGGAAGCTATAAGGATTATATTGAAAGTGAACTTTATAGGGCGGTTTACAAAGTAGGATGTAGGATTGGAGGATGAAAGCAAGGTGAAATATTTGTTAGAAGAGATAGCAAAAATAAAAATTGGGAAGGTGGTCACGAGTAAAAAACGTTTTGCTATGGATGGTATTCCTTATATAACAGAAGAAGTGCTAAGGAAATTATCGTTGGAAGATAATACTAGTCTTTTACCAAAGGTTGATAGTACTTTGAAAGAACCATTTTCTTTTTCACTGGTGCCCGCTCAAAGTATCCTTCTAAATAAAATGAATTTAAAGGAAGCGTATATATATCAATGTAAAACAGATGTATGTATTAGCCATGATATCATGGCAATCATACCGAAAGAATCGATACTAATCGGTGACTATTTATTTCATTTTATGAAATGGTATCAGAACAATAAAGAGAGATGTAATGTCTATAGTTTAATGATTGATTTACCTTCTATAGCCATTCAGCATAATGTCGTTCAATTAATAAATGCTGTTGAACAATTATTAAAAAATAAGGGTTCACTAGTCACTGCGGTGAATGAACTACCCAAGTATTTTGATAATATTTCCAGACAAGTAAAACAGCATTCCGACAGCTTACACGAAGGATTTGAGCAATTGAATGATCAATATATCGCTATGCTAGACCATATTTTTAATGGTGATTTTTTGAATGATTTTCAAGAGTATCATGTTTTTCAGAGTATATGTAGCGAATAATATAAAGCAGTCGGTGCGTAATGGATTTGAAAGTCCATGCACCGACTGCTTAAATTTCAATAATAATGGGTAAAATCATAGGTTTCCGTTTTGTTTTTGTAAATAAATATTGACCTACAGCTTTTTTTATTTCTCGTCTTAAGACATGTATTTGCCTACTTTCTTGCTGCAATTCCATGATGATTTCTTTGGTCAGGACATTCACTTTATTTAATAGCTCCTCAAAATCTTTTGCATACACAAAGCCACGAGAAATAGTATCAGGCTCTGAAATGATAGCACCGTCTGCTTTGCTAAGGGTTAAGACAATAACCAACATCCCATCCTCAGAAAGCTGCTTGCGATCACGCAGGACAATGCCTTCTACTTCACCTATGCCGATTCCATCCACATACGTATCCCCTGATGGGACTTTGCGTGTTTGTCGCGCCACCGCATTTTCAATATCAACAACATCTCCATTTTTCATAATAAACGTATGGCCCTTTTGAACACCAACAGCTTCAGCTAATAAACGGTGCTGATGCAACATACGGAATTCGCCATGAATAGGAATAAAAAATTGTGGTTTCATAAACGTCAGCATAAGCTTTAAGTCTTCCTGATAGCCATGTCCTGAAACATGCATTCCCGTATGACTGGAAGAACCATATATGACTTTTGCGCCAAGCTGAAATAAATGATCCACGATGCGAGAAACTCCTTTTTCATTGCCTGGAATAGGAGACGCTGCAAGAATAACCATATCATCAGGTAAAACCTTTACTTCCCGATGATTACCATTTGCTAAACGAGCGAGTGCTGCTAACGGTTCTCCTTGACTACCTGTGCATAGTACTACAACCTCTTCAGGGGGAAGGTATTTGACTTCACGCGCATCTATTAACAGATCATCTGGAACAAATAAATACCCTCGTTCAATAGCGACATCTACAACATTTACCATGCTACGACCTAATAAAGCTAGCTTTCGATTAGCGGCAATGGTTGCATGCACAATTTGTTGAATACGATTAACATTTGAGGCAAAGGTTGAGATGATAATTTTACGCTCAGCATGGAAAAAGGCCTCCTCAATATGATGCCCAACAAGTTGCTCTGAGGGGGTTAAGCCTGGCCGTTCAGCATTTGTACTTTCTGATATTAGAACGAGCACTCCTTTTGATCCGATTTCCGCCATTTTATGAATGTCTGCGAATTGGTTATTCACAGGTGTTAAGTCGAATTTGAAATCGCCAGTATGCACTACATTTCCTTCAGGAGTGGCAAGGACGATTCCTAAGCAATCGGGTATGCTATGGTTAGTTCTAAAGAAGCTTACATCAATTTCTCCTAAATGAAGTGCTGAATCAGCATGAATTTCAATTAAATCCGTCTCTCTGAGCAGCTTATGTTCTTTTAGCTTCAATTCGATCAGCCCTAAAGTAAAGCGAGTAGCATAAACAGGAACGTTTAATTTTTTTAATAGATATGGAATACCACCAATGTGATCTTCATGTCCATGCGTCACAATTAAAGCCTTAACTTTTTCTTTATTTTCAAGCAAGTAGGTAATATCAGGAATTATTAAATCAATACCGAGCAAGGTCTCATCTGGAAATTTCGCTCCGCAATCAATAAGAATCATATCATCTGCATATTGAACTACATACATATTCTTGCCAATTTCATTAATGCCACCTAAGGCAAAAATTGATAATAACTGTTTCTTTGTGGACAAAATACTCCCTCCTAAAGTTGTAATTCCATCTAATAATTACTTTAGCCATTGGTAGTATAGCTATTAGTGTTTCATCCTATACAACAAGGATTATGATGAATCCAAGACTACTATTTGTATTTCATGATGAATAGAATGGAGGAGACATAAACTGGGTGCGTTAGTGTCAAGCTTCTTCCAAAGTTCAGAAAAATAAAGGAGGTTTAACTTTGTCTGATTTTGTGCAACATGCAATTTTCGAGCATAGGTTTTGGCTAGAAATCATGCAAAATCATGCGCAATTTATTCATGATGCATTATATCCCTCTGAACAGGATGACATTCAAAGGGCAAATAGTTTTATCCAGCAATTCTCTCGGCTCCTCACCTATGTGTCGTCTATTGATGCTACCAATGCCGTCGCTTTCACGATAACTGTCGATGACAATGTCGAGCAGTTTAAACAATTTAAACTCCATCTACTGAGACATCAATTGTCAGGAGATATTGGTATTCATTTAACACCAACATTTGTCAATCATATGGTGAATGAGCTTGAGGAATATCAAAATGTACTTAGTTATTTGAGAAAAGGCGAAGTGCCACCCATATTTCATGAGCTTCATCACCATTTAATTTGGTTATTGGATGCCTCAGGACATGCAGGTATTATTCAGGATAATTTAGATGGGGTCGAAAAAAGATTGAAGCAAAAGAGTCATGAGTTTGCCAAACACTTTGAACAATTTTATTTAAAAGCAGTAGAATTAACAGGTTATTTACGAACTAATATGCATTCCTTTCCTGCTTTAAGCCGATTTAATAAAGATGTTGAGCTGGAAATGACATTATTCAAAACATTTTTAAAGGAGTTAGAAGAGATGGAATTGAGTGCAGAGGTTTTAGGTACATTTACTGCACCTATGGCGGATCATATGTGGCGTGAAGAGCAATACTATTTAATGAAGCTTGTACAGTCAAGAGGGGAAGGATAAATGAATCGAGAGGCTATCCCAATAGATAGCCTTATTTATTATGGATGAATCACTACTTCAGTCCCTATTGGAACAATACTGGCCAGTTCTTCAACATCTGGATTTTGCATTCGGATACATCCATGAGAAACAGCATGCCCAATGGAGCTAGGATCATTCGTGCCATGAATGCCATAGTGTTCCTTTGATAAACTCATCCACATAGTTCCAAATGGGCCGCCTGGATTTGGGTCTTTGTTAATAATAATAAAGCTGCCGACAGGTGTTTCGTGGAGCATACGTCCAACTGCTATTGGATATTGCTTTTGTAGGATACTATTTCTATAGAGACGTAGCCAACGATTTTCTGTAGAAATCTCAATACGGTAGGGGATCGTTTCGGGGTCCGGAAAGCCAGGTATTATTATTGGTTGATCAACGTAAAGAGTACCTGATTGAATGCCTGGATTGGCAGCAATAATGGAAGCCACTGGAGTACGATAATCACGGGAAATTTGAATTAACGTTTCCCCAGGTTTAACGGTATGAATCAACGTCAATCCCTCCTTTAATACAGGTGATGATTATACTATATGCTACAAATGAATGATGTTATGGATTGTTCAGGTCTTTGGATAGAATAAGCAGTAACATCGTATGGTTAAGGAGCATATAGCATGAAGGAATTTAAAATTACTTATTTTTTTGATGAAATACATTATGTCAGAAGATTTATCTTTATCGAGTCGCAGCAAGAAGCAGAGAAACTGGTAAAGAGTGAACGAGATCAATATATCTCCTTTACAGATAGCAGAGGTATTTATCATGAATTGCATACTAGGCATGTACGAGTCATTCAAATTTCTGAATACCATCGTATCGATAAAAGTGCTAAAAGGAATGACACATAATCTGTTCATCATTACACACATTAAAGAAGAAAGGAGTGTGGCATGATGGACAAAGAACAAATACCACATGAAAAGAAAATATTTATGAATTTAAATAGTAAAGACAAACCTGACATGGTTGAATCTGATACAATAAGTCTTTTCGATTTGCATGAGGATATGCAAACCGTGGATGCTATTCCTGTGGAGGAGCTTAATAAGAGAGTAGAAAGAGAAGGCGATGAATTGATTGAATTACAGCCGGATGAATTGTAGGGGGAGCGAGCAATGAATAGAGAAAATGGAGATGCCCAATTCTCAGTTTCGGGTACGAATATTGATGAAGTGAAGCAAAAAAATGCCGAATCAGGATTATCCTACAATGAGGTAAAAGCATTATTGGCTAAACAGGGAGGACATGGGACGGCTGTCTTTAGTGACACAAATGTTGATGAAGTAAAACAAGAAATACACAAGCATCAATAAATGACTGAGGAGGAGTGAGGTGTTGAGTGCTCTTCCTTTTTTCCTTTACAATGATGAGATAAGAAAGGGAGGTCTTAGACTATGTTGGAAAATAGATGTCCACGTTGTGGGAGAGAAAATCATTGTGGAGTCGCCAAAGGTGAAAAAGAATGTTGGTGTATGACAGAGAATTTTCCAGAGCAATTGTTAAGTACTACAAAGACGAATACATGTATTTGTCAAGCATGCTTAAATACATATAAAGAAGAGTCAGTATAACTTATAACTATTTGATGTTGCAGTAAAAATTGCACAATTGGTACAATTGTCTATCGCACAACAACCTAGGGGGCATACATTACTCTGAAAGGAGTGTGTCTAATGGCTAGACCAATTGAACTTAGTAATGTCACACAGATATATTTAGAGGAATATCAACGCATCCTCAAAAAGATGATGCAGGGCATGACCTATGTAACCATTACTTGTAGTATTTCAGAAAACTTTATAAAGCAAATCATCCCTTATCAAATAGCAGCAATTCAAATGTCAGAAAATGTTTTACGCTTCACAACAAATATTCCTGTACAAAATCTTGCATTAGAAATCATCCGAACACATACAGAAATGCTTGAAAGTATTGAAGCGCTACAAAATAGATGCTGTGTTGTGCAAAATTCAGAGTATGAATTATACGAGTATATGTGTGCTTATAAAGAAATTACGGAAGCTATGTTTAATGCAATGTGTGCACCACCAGTTTCCAATAGCATTAACATCAACTATTTAAGGGAAATGATTGTCCATCATCAGGGAGGAATACGACTAGCGCAAAATGTGCTGAGATTTTGTATTTGCCAAGAATTAATCCCGATTCTAAAGTGCATGATTCAAACGCTTTGTGAGCAACTAGAGGCTATGGAAAAGTTACTGGATAGTTTACAAAATTGCGATTGCGAGTGCTAGTACTAACTAAAGGTTTATATAGGAAAAAGGCGCTAAGATCAATCATGGTTTTAGCGCTTTTTCTGCATGAGAATAGTTTATCAAAGAACAATGAGGAAATGTCGATAAAGGCTCGCCTAAAAATTCACGTCTTGGTGAGTGGTATTATGGCACTGGCAAAAAGCTATTAGGTCAGGAACGTGTCTATATAGAATTAGAACAGCCATTCATTCATTACATGAAATTGCTAAAAAAGCCGTGTGGGAATATTACACAGGTCGTAAAAATGAGGCGGAAAAATACTTGCAGGAAATTTCAGAGAAATACTTTGTAGTCATTGAAAAGCTAAAAGCGTTAAATGAAATTCTCTTGGACGGAAAAAAGCAATATATTCATTAAAAACGGGGAGCAAGCAAAGAGAAGATTAGCTTGCTCTTTTTATGTTTAGGACATGGTTCCTTTATCAACACTAGGAACACACATAAAGGTTACGGTCCGCTTTTCACTATCATACAGACACCATTCACGGTGATCTACAACGGAGCCAACATTTACACCGTATTGTTTATCTTGTAATACAATTGGTTGTCCATAGCGAATGCGAATGGGTAGTTTTTTCTGCTGATGATAAAGACCTGATTCATGGCTATGGCCAAAGAAGAACAATGGCTTTTGAAAGGATGGGAATGTTGGCTGCCAGCTTACACTCCATTTAAATTGATGTCCATGCATTAGGGTGGCTCCATCAATTTCCATTATTTCAGGTAATGCTCTAAAGCGCTCAATACCAGTTACCTGTGTAATACGCTCTTCTTGATTGCCCCGTATAGAGGGGAAGGTTAACAGCTCTTCAAACTTACTTTCAACGATTGCTGCTCTTTGTAAAGATAACCCAGACATCGTTTGGGCTTTTTTCTTACTAATAGTGCATTCATATAAATCACCTAATCCAATGATTTTTGCTTCCTTTGCTGTCTGCTGAATATGAGTGAGAACAGCCTTCGTATCTTCTATATTAGAATGTAAATCTCCTAAAAGTGCATAAAGCATGCAAACCCGGCCTTTCCTATAAAATCGTATAAATATCATACACCTAATAGAAATTGCTAGAAAAGTAAAACGTCTAAGAATATTTCGTTAGTTTACCAACATATTTTGGGTGTATGGAAAAATTGCCAGGAAATTAAATGCTTGCTAAAATAAAATCATAATTTTCTGAAATTTAAATCCTTTAGTAGTTTGCCATTAATGATGACTCTATCCCGCAGTAGAAAATGAATTTTGGAGGGCTTATAATGACGATGTACATGACGGATATTCTTGAAAAGTATGCTGTGCAACAGCCTAGTAAAATTGCGACCTTATATAATGGGAATAAGTTAAGTTATCGTGAGTTTTACAAACATGTCGAACGATTTGCAGCTTATTTACAAGAGCAAAATTATAAAAAAGAGGATGTTATTGCACTATATACACTCAACACAGATTTATTTTTAATTGCATATTTAGGTGTGCAATTAGCTGGCTACGTTGCTATGCCCATTAACACTAAATTAGCAGCTCCGGAGGTTGAGTTTATTTTTAATCATTCCCAAGCAAAGGGACTCATTTATGATGAAAGATTAGCTGAAACCTTAGAAAATGTATCCTATTCATTCCAACATATTATTGGATTTCAAGATATGAATCACATCCTTACTAATACTAATTTAGTAAGGGCTGTAGTACCGTTGGAGGCACATGATACTGCTGTTGTTATGTACACTTCAGGTACAACTGGTAAACCAAAAGGCGTGATGCTAACTCATCAAAATATTGTGGCTACAGCAGATATTTGGTCATCTTCCATGAACATGCTTAACACGGACAAGATGTTTATTTGTACACCATTATTTCACTGTGCGGGACTTCATGTTTTTGCCATGCCCATGTTTTATCAAGGCGGGACTGTCTTGATAGAAGAAGCTTTTTCACCCACTAAAACATTAGAGCAGATTGCAGTAACAGAGGCAACCATCTTCTTTGGTGTTCCATCTATGTATACGATCATTTTAAATACGCCCGGATTTAAGGAACATAGCTTTAACCATTTGCGTTTATTATGTTACGGGGCTGCCCCAATGCCTTATGAGCTTGTTAAACAAGTAAAAGAGGCGTTTTCAAATGTTAAAGTTCAAAATTTATATGGTCAAACGGAGAACACACCTGCAGCCACCTCTTTATTAGATACGGATGCTTTAACGAAAATAGGCTCTGTTGGGAAGCCATTAGAACAGACAGAGGTCCGAGTAGTTGATAGTGAAGGAAAGCTAGTTCCCGCTGGTGAGGTGGGCGAGATATGTGTAAGGGGACCCCAGGTGATGAAGGGCTATTTACGTAATCCCGAAGAAACAGCTAGAACGATTATAGATGGATGGCTTTATTCAGGTGATTTAGGACGTTTTGATGAGGAAGGCTATTTATATATAGTTGATAGGAAAAAAGATATGATTATCCGAGGCGGTGAAAATATTTATCCAATCGAGGTGGAGGAAGTGCTGTATCAATTGCCAGAAATTTTAGAAGCAGCAGTGGTTGGATTACCACATGAAGTGTATGGAGAAGTGCCTAAAGCCTTTGTCGTATTTAAAGAAGGTAAATATCTCGATGAGGAAATCATTTTATCCTATTGTCAATCACGGCTTGCTAAATATAAAGTACCATATGAAATAGAATGTTTAACTGAACTGCCGCGCAATGCTTCTGGTAAAGTTTTAAAGCATACATTACGACCAAAAGTAAGAACGATTTGAGAAAAAAGTTTTAGTATTTACAGTTAATTTTACTCGAAGCTTCGTTTTCGATGCAAAAAAAGTTCTCAGAAACAAGATAAAATAGGAACCTCTTTCAAAGTATCGTATAATAGAGTCTACGACAAATTAAAAGAGAGAAGGGTAACCCTTCGATTTAGAATAGGAGCGGAATTTGTCTTGTGGACGGGGTATAAACGCCTATTACTTATTGGCATGTTGATTATTATGTTACTTTCTAGCTGTCAGCCATTTTCACAGCAAGATGCAGAAAATAAAAATCAATTAACAGTATTAACAGTAGAATTTAATAGTGGAGCACCAATTGCTAATCTTTATATTACGGTCACAGATGTTCAGAATGGTAATGTTGTAGAAGAAGCTATTGGTTCTGAAGAGGGAGAAGCGATATTTTCGAAGCTAAAAGAGGGGCGAGAGTATGCTATTGCGGCAACGACTCTTGAAAATAGTGCAACAAATGATGGCTATACAACCATCGAGAATTTTACCTATGATACTACAAAACCTTACTTTAGATTGCAGACCCACTTTACAAGAGACGAGCAAGAGCTAGATGTTCCCGTGGTGATGCAAAATCCTGAGCTTCCACATGGCTGTGAAATAACTTCACTCACAGCCGTATTAAATTACTATGGAATGAATGTGTCAAAGCTTGAAATGGCTGATAACTATTTACCAAAGGAAGAAATACGTACAATAGGCAATCAACGATTTGGACCAAATCCAAATGAGGCTTTTGCAGGTAATCCTCGTGATAAAGCTCGAGGTATGTATGTATTTGCTGCTCCGATTGTCAAGGCGGCGGAGGCAGCTATTGCAGAGAAACAGGCTGATTTACGTGTAACAGATATGAGAAATGCCTCACAGGCTGATATTTTACAGCTTGTTCGTGAGGGAGTTCCTGTCGTGACATGGGTGACGCTGGATTTATCCAAGCCTAAAAAAAATGCAAATAGAGGCTGGATTTATAAAGGAGCGACTACTTCCCAGGATGCTTTTATGAATTTACACGCTGTTGTGCTAACTGGGCATTTAGGCGATAAGGTCGTGGTAATGGACCCGTTAAAGGGCTATGTAACTTATAATGTGGATCAGTTCTTTAAAAGCTATCATGAATTAGGTGAACAGGCAGTAGCTGTACATAAATAAACTAGCCATTAGGAAGTATGTTACACTAATAAAAAAGTAAAAAGTGAGTTGAGTAGAATGGCCATTGAGCACGCTTTTTTACCGGTTTTATTAGGCGATGAAATGAATGCTTATGGCATGGCCAGAGCATTTTACGAAGCCTATGGTGTGAAGCCACTTGCATTGAATCACACGAATATGGAAAAAATTCAACAAAGTGATTTATTAACCTTCCGTGAAGTACCGAGACTTCATATAGAAGAACGATTTGTGACGGCACTAAAGGCAATAGCGCAGGAATTCACAGAAAAAAAATTACTGCTATTAGCCTGTGATGAATTTTATGTCAAAAAAATTGTAGAACATAAAGATGAATTAATAGAGGATTTTTTAGTTCCTTATGTGAATACTAGCCTTGCACATCAGCTGCTGACTCGTGAAAGTATGTATGAACTGTGTGCACAATTTGGCTTTCAATACCCTGCTATGCATGTATGTACAGTTAATGATTATGAAGATTACGAAATGTCATTGGATTACCCAATTGTTATTAAACCAATGAATATGACAAAGTATGCCACATGTATTTTTCCTGGAAAGAAAAAAGTATATATTGCACATGATAAAGAAGAAAAGGATAGTATATTTCATGCTATTTATAAGGAATCAGCCTATCGGGATGATCTCATGATTCAACAATATATCCCTGGAGAAGACGCGAATATGCGTGTTGTCAATGCTTATGTAGGACAAGATGGGAAGACGAAGCTTCTTGCTGTAGGAAATCCAATACTAGAAGAGCATTCACCAGAGGGCATTGGTCGTTATGTAGCTATTATGACAGCCTATAACCCTGCTTTAATGGAAAATGTGAAGTTGTTTCTAGAAGCTATTCAATTCCAGGGATTTGCTACATTTGATATGAAATATGATGAGCGTGATGGACACTATAAATTGTTAAGTATCGAATTACATAATGAGCTTTCCAATTATTATGTGACTGCTAGTGGCTATAACCTTATGCAATATGTAGCGGACGATTATGTTCGTGGAAGTAAACAGCCACTTACATACGTGCAAAATAAACATCTTTGGACAATTGTACCCAATGGTGTCCTTTTCAAATATGTACAAAATGAACAACTGATTATTGAAGCGAAAAGTCTCATTCGACAAGGAATGGCAACGGATTCTATTTTTAATTATAAGGATATGAATGCTAAACGCTGGTTGAATGTTACTGTCGATAATTTAAATTTTTACCGTAAATATAAGAAATATTTTAATAACAAAGGTCTGTCTAACTCATGAAAAAACAAACTTTAGGTATAATAGGTGGAGTTGGTCCACTAGCAACCATGTTTATTGGTGAAATGATTGTAAGACGTACAAAGGCGCAAAAAGATCAGGAGCATTTACATACCATTATTGATAATGATACAAATATTCCTGACCGTACGGCTTTTATTTTAGATAATACGAAAGAAAACCCTGTGCCTGTTATAATGGAGGATGCAAAAAAGTTAGCTTCTGTAGGAGCTGATATGATTGCTATTCCGTGTAATACCGCTCATACTTTTTATGACGAGATTCAGGCAGGCTCTCCGATTCCCGTTTTGCATATGATTCGTGAAACAGCAAAGCGAGCATCCGAATTGGGAGCAGAGCGTGTTGGAATTTTAGCGACAACAGGTACATTGACTTCACGGATGTATCAAGAGGCGTTGGAAGAATATGGTATTACACCTGTGGTACCAGATAATGAGATGAGGGCGCATGTGATGACCATCATTTACGATTTTGTCAAAGCTGGTAAAGATGTCACACAGGATGATTGGCAACCAATTGAAGATGCCATGCTTGCCCTAAACTGTGACCGTATCGTGTTGGGTTGTACGGAGTTATCTATAGTTAATCGAGATTTAAAATTAAGTAATGTATATATCGATTCATTAATCGTTTTAGCGGAGTGTGCTATTTTAGCATGTGGTTATGAGCTAATCGATTAGGAATGTATAGAAAAAATCTGCTTGCTTTACATGGGTAGGCTGCAAGTCTTCAAAGAGTTGTGGACGGGCTTTCATTTCCATGTGTGGAGTTAGGCAGATTTTTTATGGATGAAAGATTCATTTGGTGAAACGATTAGACCAAGGTTTGCGTACATATAAAGTAGGAAGCTGCCGAGTGTGTTAAACTAGTGTCAAGCAGATAGAAGGTGGGAAATAACATGTCAGTAATCAGTTTATTAAAAGAAGAATTACAAGCAAAATGGAACTTTGAAGCAACCATGAAAATTCAAGAGGAAATGATACCAGCCATGCTTGAAGGGAAGGATATCGTAGCTGAATCACCTACAGGTTCTGGTAAAACATTAGCGTATGTTTTACCATTGCTGAATAAAGTTAATGGAGCGAAAAAACAAACACAAGGTCTTATCGTAGCTCCATCACAAGAGCTAGCGATGCAAATTGTGGAAGTTATCCGTGAGTGGACGGCAGGTACGGATATTACAGTTCAGCAGCTTATTGGTGGTGCCAATTCCGCTCGTCAAATTGAAAAATTAAAGAAAAAGCCAACGATTGTTGTAGGAACACCTGGTCGTTTAAATGAATTAGCACGTGCAGGGAAATTAAAACTCAAAGAAATTGAAACAGTTGTTTTAGATGAATGTGATCAATTACTAAGTCGTGAATACCGTGTTGTCATTAAATCCTTTATTGAAGGTTCAGCGTTTGGACGACAAGTGGTAGTTGTTTCGGCTACTATTACAGAGGAAATTGAATTAGTGGCAAGTCGAATGATGTTCGAACCAGTTCGTTTTAAAATTAAGCCAGAGGATATGCTAAAGGTTGGCAAAGTAACCCACTCTTTTGTGAAGGTCGAAGAACGTGATAAAACGGAGTTTCTTCGCCGCCTATCGCATACAGAAGGCCTGAGAGCATTAGCTTTCGTCAATAATATTGATCAATTATTAATGAAAGAAACGAAGCTCCAGTATCGCTCTGCACCAATCGTTACACTTCATTCTGACATGAAAAAGGAAGAACGTAAAAAGGCTTTAGATGCTTTCCGCAAAGGGGACGCACGTATTTTAATAGCAACAGATATTGCTGCACGTGGTTTAGATATTGCCGGTTTAACACATGTTATTCATGTCGATGTACCACGAACAATTGAGCAGTATTTACACCGTTCTGGTCGTACTGGTCGTGCCGGTGCAGATGGTGAGGTATTAACATTACTATCTTATCGTGACGAAAAAACCTATAAAAAATGGACAAGAGAAATTCCTGGTAAGCCAGTGCAGAAGATTTGGCATGATGGTAAGTTGAAAGAAGGTAATTCTAAAACAATTGGACAAAAGGGAGGGAAATAATATGACGTTTGAAGAAAAATTACAGGCATACGCGGAACTTGCAGTAAAAGTTGGGGTAAACATTCAACCAGGTCAATATTTGTTAGTCAACACATCAGTTGAGGCTTTAGATTTTGCTCGTTTAGTCGTTAAAGAGGCGTATAAGGCTGGGGCAGGGCGTGTCCATGTTAATTTTTCTGACGATGAAATGGATCGTGCCTATTTTGAACATGCCTCTGATGAAGAATTTAACCGTTTCCCCGAATGGGTCGTACAAATGCGTGATGAACTCATTGAACGTAAAGGGGCATTATTATGGATAGATGCCGCAGATCCTGATAAATTAACAGGAATCTCGGCTGATCGATTAGCTACTCATCAAAAGGTATCAGGAGCTGCGTTGAAAAACTATCGTAATGCAGTTATGAAGGATTTGATTGCGTGGTCCATTATTGCAGTACCTTCGCCAAAGTGGGCGGCAAAGGTATTCCCTCAATTGACAGCAGACGAGCAAGTACCTGCTTTATGGGAAGCTATCTTTAAAACAGTTCATATCGGAGAAGGTAACGCAGTTGAAAATTGGCATCAGCATGTAACGAATTTAGAATCTCGGGCAGAACTTTTAAATAATAAAAAGTATGCGAAGCTACACTATACTGCACCTGGAACAGATTTAACGATTGCTTTAGCTCCACAGCATAAATGGGTAACTGGTGGCAGTAAAACGCCTGAAGGCCATGTTTTTATCGCCAATATGCCAACAGAAGAAGTCTATACACTTCCTATGAAGCAAGGTGTAGACGGTTATGTTAGTAATTCAAAGCCTTTAGTATATCAGGGCAATATCATTGATGGCTTTAAATTAACATTTAAAGAAGGAAAAATCATTAAAGCAGAAGCTGAAGTAGGTCAAGATTTACTACAGGAGCTTATTCAAGTAGATGAGGGTTCTAGTTATTTAGGTGAAGTAGCACTTGTCCCGCATGAGTCACCAATTTCAGCATCAGGGATTTTATACTTTAATACACTATTCGATGAGAATGCTTCGAACCATTTAGCGATTGGAGAAGCATACCCGACATGCTTAGAGGGTGGTAGAGACTTGGAAAACGGTCAACTAGAAGCATTAGGTGCGAATATTTCTGTAACCCATGAAGACTTTATGGTTGGTAACGGTGAAATGGACATTGATGGTATATTACCAGATGGAACTATAGAGCCTATATTCCGTAAAGGTAGCTGGGCTTTCTAAACTTAGTTTGAATGGAGAATGGGGGAGAGCAGATGAAGCACATAGGTAGTTTGATTGGGATGATTATATTATTACTGACAGGCTGGAGTTCATCTGCTTTTGCTCAAACTGAAAACTATATAGCAATTGGGGATTCACTAGCTGCTGGTCAAACCCCCTTTCAACAAATTGATGCTGGGTATAGTGATCTAATTGCTATGAGATTACAGTCAATGAATCAATTAAAATTCTATACAAAAGAACTTGCTTTTCCAGGTTACACAACAGCCCATGTATTAGAAAAAATTAAGACTGAGGAAGCAAGGGATTTATTAGCCAATGCCACTTTAGTTACTGTTTCAGCAGGTGCCAATGATTTATTAAGCCTTATACGGCTAAATCCAATGGCTGGAACATTAACTTTTTCTCAACTTCAAACAGATTACGCCTTAAATACGGTGAGAAAAAATATAATAGCTATTTTAAATGAATTGGCGGAACGAGCTCCAAAGGCTCAGGTATATGTTGTAGGCTATTATTTTGCCTATCCAGCTGTTCATCTAACTCAAAAAGAAGGCACAAATGCACAGCTTGTGAAATTAAATAAAATTTTACAGCAACAGGCGGAGCTAGCTGGAGCGGGTTACGTAAATGTGTATGACAGCTTCGGGTTAAATGCCACAAACTACTTACCAAACTATACAGATGTCCATCCGAATATGGAAGGCTATCGCCAAATGGCCAATGCATTTTTAAAGGCTTATAGTGGTAGTGATGCCCTATCTATAGCTCCATCACAATTACCGAAACCGAATCCTGTATCATTTGAGGAAATTTTACAAGAACGAGCTTCTGCACAGCCTAAACAACAAAAGGTAACATCCTCCCAGTCTGTACGAAGTGTACGTTCCATTCAGGGATTTCACGGCTATACCGCTTTTATGGAAAAATTAGAAAAGAGATAAGTGAAGGCATCTGATAGGATGCTTTTTTTTCGTTCTTAATTCCCCAAACAAAGGAAAAACAATCCTTTACTAGCCATGATAAAATAGTAAGAGGACAGGAGGTACAGGAATGAAAATATTTCATACAGCAGATTGGCATTTAGGGAAGCTCGTTCAGGGTGTCTATATGACAGAAGATCAACAATATATCCTACAACAATTTATACAAGCTATCGATGAAGAAAAGCCAGATGTAATTATTATAGCAGGTGATCTATACGATCGTTCCATGCCCCCTATTGAGGCAGTGAATTTACTAAATGACACTTTAGCAAAAATAGTTTTAGAAAAGAAGATTCCTATTTTAGCCGTTGCAGGAAATCACGATAGTGCAGGCAGATTAAACTTTGGTAGTCGATTAATGCGTGATAGTGGTTTATATATTAAGGGCCAATTTACGAAAGATCATGCCCCTATTATTATAAATGATCAATATGGAGAGGTGCATTTTCATCTTGTACCATTTGCAGACCCTGCCTCTATTCGCAGTATCTTTGAAGAGGAAGCCATTCGCTCTCACCAAGATGCTATGCAGAAAATAATTGAACATATAACAGCAGGTATGGATACAAGTAAACGTAATATATTTGTTGGACATGCCTTTGTGACCAAATACGGTGAGGAGGAAGCCAACACTAGTGATTCAGAGCGTCCGCTTTCTATAGGAGGCTCAGACTGTGTGAATGCTGCTTTATTTAAACCATTTCATTATACAGCACTTGGACATTTACATAAGGCACATTTTGTCTTAAATGAAACGATTCGCTATGCCGGTTCACCATTAAAATATTCATTATCTGAGCATCTACATGAAAAGGGCTTTTTAATTATCGATCTAGATGAGCACGGAAATAGTACTGTAACGAAAAGAAAATTGATGCCGAGAAGAGATTTGCGTGTAGTAGAAGGTGAGTTGGAGGAGTTATTAATGCTTCCACCAAGTGATGATTATGTATTTGTTAGATTGACAGATGCTACGTCCGTATCTTCGCCAATGGAACGTATTCGTACTGTTTTTCCTCATGCCCTGCATGTTGAACGTAAGATTTTACGACAAGAGAAACCAAGTGAGCTTCAAGTAGTAGAGGCAGAAAAGCTAGAAGATATAGATCTATTCCGCTCTTTCTTTACAGATATAATTGGGATTCAACCAGATGAAGATACCGAGCGTCTGTTTACAGAGATGTTACAGGAATTATTAGATAAGGAGCGAGAAACAGTAAAATGAAGCCATTAAAGTTAACGATTACGGCATTCGGTCCTTATAAAAATACGGAAATAATTGATTTTCAACAGTTAGGGGAACATCGATTGTTCGCCATCTCTGGCAAAACTGGAGCAGGGAAGACGACGATTTTTGATGCGATTTGTTATGCACTTTATGGGGCAGGTAGTGGTGAAGATCGCCAGGATACAGCTTTACTACGAAGTGGCTTTGCTGACGATGATGTGTATACAGCAGTAGAACTTATTTTTGAAATGCATGGAAGGGTCTATCAGATTTTACGTCAGCCCGGACATATAAAGGGAAAAAATAAAACAGCTACTGGTAAAAAAGTGGAGCTAGCGGAAGTTAGGGAGGGAATGCTCGATTATAACATTGTGGAAAAGCAGCAAACACTTGAGGTCGATAAAAAGATTCAGGAAATTATAGGTCTGACAAAGGATCAATTTAGCCAAATTGTGATGCTACCTCAAGGTGAATTTCGCAAATTATTAACGTCTGATTCAACAAACAAAGAGGTAATCTTACGAAAAATTTTCAAAACAGATCGCTTTGGTGCTATGACAAAGCTGCTTGATGCTAAACGAAAAGAAGCAGAGAGTGATCTTGAACGTGCCAAACAATTAAAAGAACATCTACTTGGTCAAATTGTTGGTGCACTTCCACAACGTTCATCTCCTCTGTTCAAACAAATTGCGGATAATACGGAAAATATGTTTCAGCTCAAGCAAGCACTTGAAGAGGAGCTTACCTATTATAAAAAATGTTTTGAAGATATACAGCGACAATATGAGGAAGCTTATAATCATCATCAAAAAGAACAGGAATTTTACCGTTTAGCTAAAACGCTTAATGAACAATTTGAGGAGCAGTCCAAACGACAAGAACGACTACAAATGCTGTTAGATGAGCAAGATAAATACCATGCGAAGGAACGGGAAATAGCTTTAGCAGAACAAGCGGAGCGTTTACTATTACTCGAACAACAATGTATGGATTTACGAGCTGAACAAAATTTAAAAGAACAAGCCTATCAACAAGCCCAAAGTAGTCAGCTACAAACCAAGGAACTCTTACAACGAGCACAAGAAAAATATGAAGCGGAAGAGGCAAAAGAGTCTGAGCGGCAACTGCTTTTACAGCAAGAAATGCAACTCCAAGCATTGCTTCCTAAGTTTGAAGCGTATGACAGCCATGTACAGCAGCTGCAAATTGCTGAGCAATATGTGAAAACCGCCAAACAAGGTGCAGCGGATAATATAGTACTAATCGAAAAAGAAAGCGCACAATTAGAGCAGCTTTCACAATCAATTGAGCACTATGAAAAACAAATGGAACCATATGAAGGTTACTTAGAAAAACTTCCAAAGTTGCAGGAGCAAGTAACTTTGCTCATGCAGATGGAGAACTATACAAAAACGGTAGAGATAGCGAAACAGGATGTTATCGCAACTAAAGCTCGCTATCAGGACAGTAGACTGGAGCTTCAACAATTAGAGCAACGCTGGCTGACAAGTCAAGCAAGTGTTTTAGCTCAGCAGCTTAAAGAAGGGCAGCCTTGTCCTGTATGCGGGAGTACGGCTCATCAGCAAACTCATAATGAGAAATTGGAAATTGTTGAACTTGCTCAGGTGGAAACATTAAGGGTAAAAGTTTCTTCCGATGAACGTTTGTATTTGGAAAAAGAGGCAATGTTAAGATCCGCACAACAGCTTCAGCAAGAGACACTGAAACAATTAGATGCACACTCTATCAAGCAACAGGATCAAGCACAGATAATAGCTTCCTTAGAAAAAATGGAGAAAGAGATTACTAGCTTAAGGGTTATCAATCAACAGTTAGCTCAAACAAGAAAAAACCAGAAGGAACAGCGTTTAACAATAGAGCAATTGCAAAACAAACAATTAAAACTTGAGGAATATTTAAGCGAGCAGATGAAGAGCTGGACAAGACTTCAGGCAATTGTAGAGGAACAGCATAAGCAAATGCCAACAAATATTCCAACTTTACCGCAATTAAAACAAACGCTTACAGATGTTAGCCAACAGAAAATGGATTTTCAAAAATTATGGCAGGAAAGCCAACATCATTTACATGCCATGAAGGAAGCTGACAGTAATGCAAAACTAGCTGTGGAGATCGCCAAACAGAATTTTGAAGAATTAAAGCTCAAAATGAATGACAAGCGTGAACAGTTTTCAACAAGCATGCAGGAAGCGGGCTTTGTAAGCTATGAAGACTACGCAGCTGCGAAAAGAAGTGCCACTCAATTAGAGGAACTCCGGAGAGCATGCAGTGACTACACCCTTCAGGTTCATACGTTAAAAATTCAAATTTCAGAAGGAGAAAAACATCTTCAAGGAAAAGAGGAACAAGATTTAGCCTTGATGGAGGCGACTGTGAAAAGCCTCCGAATCGCCTATGAGGATGCCTTTAAACAACTTCAGCAAATAGATGGATTTGTGAAATCATGTCAAAGCTTTATGAACAAAGTAGAGGAAACAGAAAGAGAGCTACGTTTACTTGAGAGTGAGGCTGGACGTGTAAAGGAGCTATATGGCTTATTAAATGGGCAAAATTCGAAAAAGCTGTCCTTTGAACGATATATTCAAATAAATTATTTAGATCAAATTACAGAGGCAGCCAATATTCGCCTTAATCATTTATCGAATGGTCAATTTGAGCTTAGACGCTCAGACAGACTTGAAAAGCATGCAAAGCAAAGTGGACTTGGGCTTGATGTATATGATGCTTACACAGATCAATTACGAGATGTCAAAACGTTATCTGGTGGTGAAAAGTTCAATGCGTCATTAAGTCTTGCTCTGGGAATGGCGGATGTTATTCAAAGCTTCCAAGGCAATATTCATATTGAAACTATGTTTATTGATGAGGGCTTTGGCTCGCTCGATGAGGAATCATTAAATAAAGCAATAGACACCTTAATCGATTTACAAGATTCTGGCCGAATGATTGGCGTCATCTCCCATGTGCCTGAATTAAAATCCGCGATGCCAGCCGTTTTACATGTCGAAAAAACATTAAACGGACATAGTCAAACACACTTTGAAATAAAATAAAGGAAGGTGTATTTCCGGCTTAAGGAAATACACCTTCCTTTTATTTTTTCCGAGGACTGACTGTAGAAGTTGTCCCTTTTTTTGCTGCCATCACTTTTTTTACAATCGGTATAACAATCGGCGCTAATTTAACAGCGGTTTTTACTACCTTTGATACTTTCATTAAAAACACAGCTCCTTTTTTAATTACTTCTACCTGTTTATTCTAAAAGTAAAACATTAGCGGATAACTCGAACGGCTTGAATAATATTCCATATTACGATTCCGAGCGAGACAATTCCGTAAATGGCGAACGAAATGAACCAAACGATCATTACTGTACTATTACTTGAAGTGGGATCTAAACTAAAGGTAGAAAACACAAAGACAATGAAAAATAATATACCAAATACAAAAGGAATTAAATGAGACACTAGTGCGCGAATGGAATGTCTTTTGATATCAGCATCTTTCGAAACGAAATAAACAATCAATGGTACGATGAAAGGAGCAAAGAAAATACTGAGATAGCTGAAGGCAGATAAAATTTTTTGGTTCTCCATAGTTGTACCTCCTTTTTTAATATTTACGCATGGAAATCAGCAAAGTTTCAAAAATTAAGTATGGAAGAGGTTGTAATCATTCCATGCTTTGCGTACAATGTAATTATTCAAAGTAAATTCAGATGTAACGACCACAAGGGGAGCTGATGATGTCAGCTGAGACTGGGCACGTAATGCCTTTACTCTTTGAACCTGTAAGCTAGCACTTACGTAGGGATGTGGATAGAAACCGACACTTGTACGATGTGAGGCTCTGTCCTGGCATCGTTTTTTTCATTCTTGAAAATAATAAGATGTCAGAGAGAATCAAATCAGCGCTTTTCTATTCCTGCTCTTGTATCCTACATCGGAACAAAGGAGAGAATATGTATGGACAAAAAAAGACTATTAATGTTAGTGGAGATTGCAATATTTGCAGCAATTGGCCTTGTGCTGGATCAGGTCTCGTTTAAAGTATGGGCACAAGGTGGCTCTGTTAGTCTTGTCATGGTACCAATTATGTTAATTGCTATTCGCTGGGGCTTAGTAGCTGGCCTAACAACAGGCTTACTTGTAGGTGTTATGCAAACCATGTTTGGCGCTTATATTGTACACTGGCTTCAAGGGTTACTAGATTATGGCGTCGCTTTCACAGTTGTAGGATTAGCAGCCATTGTGCGCAGACCTTTACTAGAGGCAGCAAGTCAACTAAACAAAACAAAAATGGCACTTTATATTATTTTAGGTACTGTGTTTGCAGGCTTCTTGCGTTATGTAGCACATACTACTGCTGGGGCTGTATTTTTTGCGGAGTATGCCGGCGATCAAAATGCATGGATTTATTCGATTATTTATAATGGTACATATATGCTTCCTGCTAAAGTATTAACAGCCATTGTGGGAGTGTTATTATTCACAGCGGCTCCACAACTTATGCAACGTAAAGCATAATGCCATCCCCCTTCATGTTGGTGAAGGGGTTTTTTATATAGTTATAAGAGAATAGCGCTTTTTGCACTTTGCCAAGGAGGCACGCATACAATATTTAAAGCGTTTAGCGTTATACGTATAAAAAGTTATGTTATATTAAAGAGTAGATATTAGATGAAAGGGACGTTATACATGATTGTAAAAACGCAAGAAGAGATTGAAGCTTTTAAAAAAATTGGACGCATTTGTGCGGAGATCCGTGAAACAATGAAGTCTGCTACAAAACCAGGTGTCACAACACTTGAACTAGATGAAATTGCCGGTCGAATGTTTGCTGAGGCAGGTGCGATTTCTGGACCAAAAGGAGAATATGACTTCCCAGGATATACTTGTATTAGTGTCAACGAGGAAGTAGCGCACGGTATCCCAGGTAAACGTGTTATTCAGGAGGGAGATATCGTTAATATCGATGTTTCAGGCTCTTTAGATGGCTACTTTGCCGACACAGGTATTTCTTTTGTAGTCGGTGATGGCTATGAAGATAAAGAAAAACTATGTCGTGTTGCCAAAGATGCTTTTGATCGTGCAATGACAAAGGTAAAGGCTGGCTCTAAATTAAATCAAATTGGCAAGGCGGTAGAGCGCGAGGCGAATGCTAATGGCTTAACAGTTATCATGAATTTAACAGGCCATGGTTTAGGTCGTTCTTTACATGATGAGCCAAATCACATTTTAAATTATTATGATGCATGGGACTCTACGATTATGAAAGAAGGCATGGTTCTTGCAGTTGAGCCATTTATCTCTGCAAAAGCAGAGCATATAGTAGAAGCTGGTGATGGTTGGACATTCATAACACCCGATAAGTCTCTTGTTGCTCAAATTGAGCATTCAGTGATTGTTACAAAAGATAAACCAATTATCCTCACTTCATTAGACGAAGACTAGGATGACACAAAAAATCCTGCTCACCAAATTACTTTTGGTAGGCAGGATTTTTTTTAATGAATAAAATGCCAACAAAGAGTACACCACATAAAAATAACGCAGCGGTTGTTACGAGTAGCTCATCAAAACCATTATGTAAAGCGATTCCTATATAAGCCCATATAAAAACACTTGGATACATGATATCAAAGTGATGAAAGCGGATATGTAGCGCAATGACTCCACCTAATGTCAGTAAAATAACTGCCCAAAGAGGAGTACTTAGACCAAAACCGTTCCAACCATAAGCTGTTAACGTAAAGCTAATATTTGTGATGAAAATAAATGTCATCCATGCTAAATAAATGGCGAAAGGAATACGACCCGACAGTGATTTGTCATGAAGTGGATACGTATTGTACAACATAAATAGATACAAGACTAAGAGTAGGGTAATGCCGAGAGAAACAATAAATAATTCATGATGCCATACGTATATCATTAATGCTTGTAAAATATTTATGCAACTAAAGAGCGCAGACTGTTTCATAGATGTCTTTTTGATGTTCATCACTAACCAATAACCGATGAATAAATAAATGACAATCCAAATTAAATGACTTCCATCAACAGGTGCAAATACCACCGAAAAACGATTAGAAATTTCTAAAGAAGACTGACCGTTAAGTTTCATGAAAAAGGATGAAAAGGTTAGGATGAGTGAGACAATATACGAAATTGTCATCAATAAAAACCGAGGCATGCTTTCCTCTCCCTTCGTGTTAAATTGTATAGGGAAAAGACAAATAAGTATAGTACTGTCACTCATTTTATTATAACGGAAACTTCCATCAATGTATCGTGTTGTTTGCTAACACTATCTACAATTTACCATCTCAATAGGCATCCATTTATTTCTTTAGTACAATAAGAATATATACAAAATAAAGGAGTGAAGCTTTATGACACAAAACTTAAAAAATCTAGACCTATCTATTGAACTAGATAAAAAGATGTATAAAAAGAAATTAAAAGTACTCCAATATGAAATGTTAAATGCCCAACAATTTTTATTAAAAAACAAAATTGGTTTAATTTTAGTGTTTGAAGGTATGGATGCCGCTGGGAAAGGTGGAGCGATAAAACGTTTAATTGAACGTGTCGATCCACGTGGCTATGTCGTACACCCAATTTCAGCTCCACAGCCACATGAGCTACGCTATAACTATTTACAACGGTTCTGGAGAAAGCTACCTCAGCATGGGCAAATCGCTGTTTTCGATCGTTCATGGTATGGGCGTGTATTAGTAGAACGTATTGAAGGGTTCGCAACGAAGGAAGAATGGTCTCGTGCCTATGAGGAGATTAATAATTTTGAAAAGATTTTAACTGAGGGGGACTACATAATAATTAAGTTCTGGCTTCATGTTTCAGATGAGGAGCAATTAAAGCGTTTTAAGGAACGAGAACAAAATCCATATAAATCTTGGAAGCTAACAGAAGAGGATTGGCGCAATCGAGAAAAGTCACCACAATATATTGAGGCTGCCAATGAAATGTTTGACAAGACCGATAAGAAAAATGCTCCATGGATTTTAGTAGCTGGAAACGATAAAAAATATGCACGTGTGCAGGTGCTACAAGAAACGCTTGCACATATTGAACGAGAGGCACTGAAACGTGGACTTCATTTAACAAATGTATTAGACAATCCGCTTTTAGAAGATGCTGACTCATCCAGCCTGAACACCTTGAATGAGAAGAAGAAGTAAAAAATAAAATGTAAAATGATGGTGCTATGACATGAAGACATGAGCTGTTTTAGTTGTAGCAGCATCTTTTTTTACATACAATAAGGTAAAACTAGGGATTACTCCTTTAAATTCTATTAGTTAAGAAGGTAGTGAAAATTTCTACCGATATTGATTGGAAGGCTAGTGTGGAGAAATGGTGCTTAAAATTTGGAATTTATTAAGAAAAAAGGGTGGGAATGTGGTAACTATAAAGGGGGAAAAATGCTACATCCGAACATTCCAAGAAAATGATGCACGAAGTTTAACAGGTCTCGTAAGCCGCAATAAATACTTTTGGTCAACATATGAGCCTTTACAAAGACCTGAATACTATACGATCGACGCGCAATATAAAAAAATTCAAGAAAGCTTATATTTAATGGATTCAAAGCGAGAATTTACTTTTGGCATTTTTGAGCATGGTACTAATAACCTAATAGGACATATTGCACTATATGCTGTAAAACGTTTACCCTACTCAAGTGCATTTGTGGGATATGCTATGGATGAAATTTACGTAGGTAAAGGAATTGTTACTGAGGCAGTGAATATGGTAGTCCGCTTTGCATTCGATCAAATTGGGCTACATCGAGTAGAGGCATATGTATCAACCCAAAATAATCCCTCGATGCGTGTTTTAGAGAAGGCGGGCTTTCAACAGGAAGGTCTTTTAAGGAAGCTCCTGTATATTAATGGTCATTGGGTGGATCATTATATGTATGCTCGTTTAGAGGATGAATAAATAAACAAGTGCCTTTCTTTTCAAAGGAAAGCACTTGTTTATTGATTAGCTATAAATCAAGTTAGGATAACTATTGATGGTTACCATCTTCAATTAAATCTAGATGACCTGTATTTGGGTCAATAATTAAACCATGTACAGGAACGTCTTTTACCATTAATGGGTGATTTCGAATCGTGTCGACACTTTTTTTGACACTTGTCGCTACATCACCAAAACCACGTAAAAATTCTTTTAAATCAAAACCAGAATACTCCAGCATTTTGATGGTTTCTGGATTGATACCTCTTTTAACCATTTCACTTAGCATGGCATCAGGATCAACTGCACTCATACCACAGTCATAATGTCCAACCACATAAACTTCATCTGCTTGTAGGCCATAGACAGCAACTAATAAACTACGCATTACAGCACCGAAAGGATGGCTCACTAATGCACCGGCACTTTTCACAATTTTTACATCGCCATTACGGAGATTCATCGCTTTTGGTAAAAGCTCTACAAGACGAGTATCCATACAAGATAAAACAACAATACGTTTATCAGGATATTTTGTAGTGATGAATGGTTCATATTTTTTCTCTTGTACAAACTCTTTGTTAAACCCTAAAATATCTTGTAACATTGTCATGAAAATTGCTCCCTTCCTTACAAAAAATATTTTAGAGCAAAACTTTAATTATGCAAACAATAAAGACTTTTTTCAGACAATTTTTACAATAAAGAAGCAAACTTCGTACACTTTAGCAGCTTAATAACGTTGAAACTATAAAAAAACAGCTACTTTTACAGTAGCTGTTTTTTTACTTAAAATTTTTCGTTTGGCTTTGGATCTACAGTTACTGAAGACTTGCTATCTAAACCTACTTGTAGGTAGTGGATGAAGAATCCAGTTGAAATTAATAAAACTGCTGAAAAGCCAAGAACAGTTGTAATGAACATTTTTAGAGCTCCTCTCTACTTAAATGATCTACTAATTACCCTAAACTAATTATACAATAGGATACTAGGAAAATCTAAGGATAATTTATGACATCCATAACATACTAGACTAGAATACTATTAGTAAGAATGGATTATTTAAAATGCCCAATTTCCATCACGGAATATTGGTTCTTTTTGATTATCGTGGGTAATGCCATCAATATTCATTTTATTCGATCCAATCATAAAGTCTACATGTGTTAAGCTTTGGTTTATGCCATGAGCAGCTAACTCATCAGAAGACATGTCTTTACCACCTTCAATACAAAAAGCATAAGCACTACCAATGGCTAAATGATTTGAGGCATTTTCATCAAATAACGTATTGTAGAATAACAAATTCGATTGGGAAATAGGGGAATGATGAGGCACTAATGCTATTTCACCAAGATAATGCGCCCCCTCGTCTGTTTCAATAAGAGAAGCTAAAATTTCTTGACCTTCCTCAGCTTTTACATCGATAATACGGCCATCTTTAAACGTTAATGTGAAATTGTTAATAATATTGCCACCATAGCTTAACGGTTTAGTGCTGGATACAAACCCATTTATGCCTGTTTTTAAAGGTGCAGTAAAAATTTCTTCAGTAGGTATATTCGCCATAAATGTTTGACCTTGTTCGTTGACACTACTACCGCCTGTCCAGATGTGATGTGCAGGTAACTCGATGGTTAAATCTGTACCTGGAGCCGTGTAGTGAAGCGACTTATACTGTTTGCTGTTTAAATATTCCGCTTTGTCGTGTAATTCTTTGTCGTGAGCTAACCAAGCTTCCACTGAATGTTCAAGATCAATACGCGTCGCTGCAAAGATAGCTTCCCATAGGGCATCCATTTGTTGATCCTCTGGTAAATCAGGAAAAACCTTTGCTGCCCATGCTTTAGATGGAGCAGCGATAACTGACCAACTAAATTTATCAGACTGTAGCAACTGATAATAGTTCGCTAATGCTTGGCCTGATGCTTTTTGGAACGCCATAATTCTGTCACGCTCAATACCTTTTAGTAAATCTGGGTTTTGTGAACTAATGCTTAGGAAAGCAGCACCATTTTCAGCCAGCCACTCACGTTCTTGAACTTTCCATGGTGGGAAGAAATCAAATGAGTCTTTCGGTGCTCCTTCATAGCGAGCACGAACAAGTTCATCGTCAGATAAATCGACAAATACTTGTTTTGCACCATTTTTATAGGCTAATTTAGTAATAATTTGAGCTAATTTTAAGTTATCAGTCGAACAGCTTATATAAAGATATTGATCTTTTTGGATATTTACTCCTACTTTTATTGCTAATTCGGCATATTTTAGTAATTTTGTGTTAAATGATAATAACAAATTCATATCCCCCTTTGAAATAAGACAGTTTAGTGTAAGATTCTTAATTCAATATAATCAAAAATGGTCGAAATGTGAATAAAAAGCATTAATTACATCGAAAAATAATTAAAATACATTTATACTAGCATTATATATTTAAAATATGGAAAATTAGACGAAATTAACAGTAGATAGTAGATTTGGAGGTTCTAGAATGGATAAGTCGTCGATCATAGGGTTAATAATTGCGTTTATAGCGCTGTTAACAGGGATGGTAATGAAGGGTGTAAGTTTAACAGCATTTTATAACCCAGCAGCTATCCTAATTATCATCTTTGGTACTATTTCTGCAGTAACAATTGCCTTTCCAATGCAAGAGTTAAAGCGTGTACCAAAGCTATTTAAGATTCTTTTTAAAGAAACTAAATTAGCAAATGATATTGAAATTATTAAGATGTTTTCGCAATGGGCTGACTTAGCTCGTCGTGAAGGGCTATTAGCACTTGAAAGTAAAGCATCAGAAATTGAAGATCCATTTTTGAAAAATGGTCTTACATTAGCAATTGATGGACAAAATGCAGACTACATCCGTGATGTATTAACAGAGGAAGTAGAGGCTATGGAAGAACGTCATGCAAGTGGTTCTGCCATTTTTACACAAGCAGGTACATATGCACCAACTCTTGGGGTTCTTGGTGCAGTAGTAGGTTTAATCGCCGCATTGGCTGATATGAATGATATTGAAAAGCTTGGACACGCTATTTCAGCAGCTTTCATGGCTACATTACTCGGTATCTTTACTGGTTATGTTTTATGGCACCCATTTGCGAACAAATTAAAACGTAAGTCTGCTTTAGAAGTGAAACAAAAGAGAATGATGATTGAGGGTATCCTTTCAGTATTAGAAGGGGAGGCTCCACGTGTTATTGAACAAAAACTATCATCATACTTAACGATGGAAGAACGTCGTCAAATTTCTGGTGAAAGCGGGGCGGGTGGCCTTGGCAAAGAAAGCTAAGAAAAAAAAGCATGATGAGCATATAGATGAGTCTTGGCTAGTGCCATATGCCGACATCTTAACATTGCTCTTAGCTGTGTTTATTATACTATTTGCTTCAAGTTCAGTAGACCAAGAAAAGCTAGAGAGAATGTCAGCCGTTTTTAGTCAGGTTTTTGATGGTGGAACAAGCTTTTTAGAGCAGCCTGCACCAGTACCTAGTCCAAATGCGGATAGCGACCAAACACCACAGCAAAATTCAGCCTACTTAAAGGATCAGCAGGAGTTGGCTGAAATTAAAGATAGTGTCGATAATTTTATCGCTGTCAATGAAATGGAAGGTCAATTCGCTACAGAAATGACGGATGAAGGTTTACTTGTGACAATTCGTGATAGTATTTTATTTGATCCTGGGCAAGCAACGATTAAACCAGAGTATATTCCTATTGCGAAGGAGCTTGCGGATGTATTAGTATCCAATCCACCACGTAATATTGTTATTACTGGTCATACGGATAACGTTCCAGCTGGTCCTAATTTTTCATCAAATTTAGAGCTATCATTAATGCGTGCATCTAATTTCTATATGGTTTTATTAGACAGTAATTCGCAATTGAAATCTGAGAACTTTAGTGCAAAAGGCTATGGCGAAAACCGTGCGATTGCACCAAATGATACAGCAGAAGGTCGTGCAAAGAACCGACGTGTTGAAGTACTTATTCAACCACTAGTGACTGAGGACGGCTCGGAAGCGAAGAATACACAATAAATAAAAAGCTATTAGCAAGGACTATTTGTCTCCTGCTAATAGCTTTTTTATTTGCTTATTTACGTAAAGCGCCCAATTCTGCAACAATTGCCTGCATTTCACTTGGACTAAATGATTCTCTTTTCATAACCATTTCGTATAAATACGTTAAGTCTTCGTAGTTTGCTTCATCGAAGTGTTCCGATTTCATTGCATCGACATTTACCATGCGAAGCTTGTCCTTCATTTGATCAATCATATAAATAACGTTTTCCTTTGACGGGACTGACAAATCCATTTTTTAGCCTACCTTTCGTACTCCTCGCACATATCATTTCATTGAATAAAAAAAATGTCAACTCCGTATTTGGGCATTGCTTTAAAAATAGACTGTTATTGGGTAGAATAAGGGCAGTAGACTAGTTTATTTATGAAATATTAGGGAATATGCAATTACACAAGCAGGGGGTTTTAATATGGGTCAAAGTAAATTATTAGTATCAATCGTAGCAGGAGCAGCAATTGGAGCAGCGTTAAGCATGCTCGATCGCACTACTCGTGAGAAAACAATTGACACTACAAAAAAAATGAAAGAAGCTGTCACGTATTATGCAACAAATCGTGAAGAATTACAGGTCCTCGTGGAGGAAAAAGTACTGGCTGCGAAGGTGCTTTGTGAAAATGTGTCAGATAATGTCAACACTATTGCAGAGAAGGTGGAGGAGTTTAAAGAATTGCCAACTACGATTCAAAGTATGATTGATGACACAAAGTCAGCTTTTACTTTACCTCATAAAGAATAATTGTAGTTTTAGGAGGAGTTGTATGGAAAAGAAAAAGGCAACAATGCAAAATGCCTTTGGATTCGTCAAATCATTTGTGTCTCCTGAAGGGGAAGTGATTGATGTCATGACATCCAAGGGCTTTGTCCAAGATTTGATAGGTCGGGTAAAGCGAGTGGAAATTTCAGCGCTTTCCGCACAGCTCGCTTATTTCTTTTTACTATCATTCTTCCCATTACTTATCTTCCTCGTGACATTGCTACCATATCTTAACTTAGAAACAACGCAGGTTTATTCATTTTTAGTAAATGTATTGCCAGATGAAGTGTATAAGCTTATTGAAAATACGTTGAATGAAATTTTAACAAACCGCAACAGTAGTTTATTGTCCATCGGTGTACTAGGTACGATATGGTCGGCATCTAAAGGTATTAATGCGCTGATTCGAGCTTTAAATAAAGCATACGATACAGAAGGAAGAGCAGGTATATTAGATAGAGGGCTATCTCTTGTTTTTACAGTGGCTCTTGTAGTTGTCATGGCAGTCGCTCTTCTATTGCCGGTATTTGGCCAGCAAATAGGACATTTCTTATTTTCAATCGTCGGAATAGAGGAACAATTTGAATCGGTCTGGCATAATTTAAGATGGTCGATACCACCAATACTTATTTTTATTGTTTTAATGGGTATTTACTGGTTCGTACCTAATACAAGCCCTCGGTTGAAAATATTAGGTGTTTGGCCAGGGGCAATGTTTGCTACGCTTGCCTGGTTAGTGGTCACATATGCTTTCTCTTTCTATATTAATAACTTTGCGAATTATTCTGCTACATATGGTAGTATTGGTGGCGTTATTATTTTAATGCTCTGGTTATATTTTACAGGAATTATTTTAATCTTTGGTGGAGTATTAAATGCTACAATGCAGAAAAGGGCATTACAAAAGGAAATTAATAGATAAGAAAATGACATAATTAAAAAAGGCCTCGCTTCTATTATGAAAGAAGCGAGGCATCTTTGTGATTAAACATTTTTATTCAGCATGCGTAAGCCGTTTAAAATAACGAGGATGGTACTACCCTCATGTCCAATAACACCTAGAGGTAAATCGACTACTTGTAAAAAGTTTGAGGCAATTAGCAAAATAATTACCCCGATAGAGAAGATGATATTTTGCTTTACAATTCGTTGCATTTTACGAGAGAGGCGAACAGCATAAGCAATTTTAGATAGATCGTTTTTCATTAATACAACATCAGCGGTTTCTAATGCAACGTCTGTACCCTCACCCATCGCAATGCCGGTAGTTGCTGTAGCTAGTGCGGGGGCGTCATTGATGCCGTCACCCACCATTCCTACAAATTGATATTGGGAAAGCAAACGTTTCATTTCTGTTACCTTCGTTTCAGGTAGACACTCCGCTACATACTCAGTGACACCAGCTTCTTTAGCAATTACTTTTGCCGTTTTTTCGTTGTCTCCAGTAAGCATGACGACTTGAATACCAAGCTCTTTTAATAATGACACAGCTTTTTTGGCTTCGTTACGTACAGTATCCTTTAAAGCTGTTAACGCTACAATTCCATTTTGGTCACGGATGAAAATAACCGTTTTACCTTGTGCAGCAAGTTTTGCCGCAGCTCCATTTGCAAAATCATTGGCATGTTGAGCATTCACAAAATCAGGTTTACCAACTTGATATTCCTTGTTGTGAACGGTCCCCTTAATACCCCATCCTGGGATATCCTCAATTGTTGCTGATGGTAAGGCAGTAATTCCTTCCGCTTTCGCATAGGAAGTAATGGCTTGAGCAAGAGGATGGTTGGATTGTGTTTCTATTCCCGCAAGAATAGCTAAAGCCATATTACGATCGAATCCATCACGGACAATAAAATCTGTTACGACTGGTTTACCTTGTGTTAATGTTCCAGTTTTATCAACAGCTAATGCACCTAAAACACTTAGATGCTCTAAATGTAAGCCGCCCTTAAATAGCACACCATTTTTAGCACCATTTGAAATAGCTGCAAGTGTCGCTGGCATGATGGCTGCGACAAGGGCACATGGAGAAGCAACAACTAATAAAACCATGGCACGATAAAAAGTTGTTGTCCAATCCCAACCAAGTACGAAATGGGGAAGGAACATCATGATGGCTACACCAAGTAAAACAAATTTTACATAAGTTCCCTCGAATTTTTCGATAAATTGTTGAGACGGAGATTTTTCACTTTGAGCACTTTGGACAAGCTGAATAATTTTTTGAAAGAGTGTTTCTGAATTGGCCTTCGTCATTTCCATTGTAATAGCGCCATTCAAGTTTACCGTACCTGCAAATATTTCATCACCCTCACGTTTTAAAACGGGTAATGGTTCACCACTTATAGCTGACTCATCAATGGAAGACTGTCCTTTAAAAATAATGCCGTCGGCTGGAATACGCTCCCCGGGTTTAATCAATAAATGATCACCAATTTGTAATGTCGAAACAGATACCTTCATTGGCTCAAAGCTGCCTCGAACTAACCAGGCTTCTTCTGGCTGAAGATTCATTAACGCAGATATTTCACGATGACTTTTATTCATAGCATATGTTTCAAGTGCACCACTTACTGCAAAGATGAAAATAAGAATGGCACCTTCTGTCCAATAACCAATAGCAGCAGAACCAATAGCTGCTAATACCATTAGGAGTTCAACATTCAATTTCCTTTCTTCTATGGTTTCTTCTATACCTTCCTTTGCTTTGGCAAAACCACCTACACAAAATGCAATGACATAAAGAAGAACAGAAGCGGTTGTTTGTCCGCTTATATCTAAACGCCATGCAAGTAAGATGAATACACCAGCCATTAACGCAGCGATTAATTCTGCATGTTCTTTAATTTTCTCAATTAAATTTATATTTTCTCGATTAGAGTGTTCCATTCCTATCCCTCCTGATAATGAAAATCAATATCAAAACCCTTAAATATAAGCATTTATTTATGGCCTGTAATTGAAAATGGATTTCAATTACCACATCTTTTATTTAGAATAATTATAACAAAGTAATTTATAGAAATAAAGAGGGAGTTAAAAAAAGGAGGAATTTTATTAACAGAAAAAGGCACAGTCTATTCACTAGGAATATTCTGTGCCTTACAATAGTGTGCAGTAAAAAGGGCTACTACTTACTTATATTTAATTAGAAAACTCTTTCTGCGTGCAGTGCAAGTTTTTCTAAAGATGATTTATCGACATCTGCGTGTAATGAGTTGCCGTGTGAATCCATTGTTACAACTGCTGTAAATTTTTCAACATTTAAGTGCCACATCGCTTCTGGAATACCAAATTCCATTAAATCAACACCATCTACACCTTTAATGCAGTCTGCGTAATATTGTGCTGCTCCACCGATAGCATTTAGGTAAACGCCACCATGTTCATTAAGAGCTTTTAATGTTTTTGGTCCCATACCACCTTTGCCGATGACAGCACGAATACCGAACTTTTTCATGATATCGCCTTGATAAGGCTCCTCACGAATAGAAGTAGTTGGGCCAGCTGCTTTTACTGTCCAATTGCCTTCCTCATCTTTTGCCATAACTGGTCCACAGTGATAGATAACTTGTCCATTTAGATCCACTGGTGCATCATGGCTCATTAAATGATGGTGGATAGCGTCACGACCAGTATACATACGTCCTGTAATAGAAACTACATCTCCAACTTTTAGTGAACGAATTTGTTCTTCTGTAATTGGTGCAGTAAGCTCTACTACATTTGTTGTGTTGTCTTCTGTTGTAGCTGCCACTTCATCCTCTTTGAAAGTAATTTTTTCACCTTCTTGGTAGTGCCATTTAATAATTTCACCAGTTTGAGGATCGATATCCACAGCCATACGACGGTAAGCCCAGCAGTTATATGCTACAGACACATAGAATGAAGCTGGGATACGGTGCATAACCCCAATTTTGCAGCCTAGTAATGTTGCTTCACCACCGAACCCCATTGTACCGATACCAAATGTATTAGAAGTTTTCACCACATACTCTTCTAATTTGGCAAGATCAGGATTTGGATTTGTATCTTCAACATGACGGAATAATTGTTCCTTTGCTAAATCGTAGCCGGAAGAACGATCTCCACCAATACCTACGCCGATGAAACCAGCTGAACAGCCTTGGCCTTGTGCTTGGTATACAGAGTGTAAAATACACTTACGGATACCATCTAAGTCACGACCTGCACGACCTAGACCATCTATTTCACATGGAAGACTGTATTGAATGTTTTTGTTTTCACAGCCGCCACCTTTTAGAATTAATTTAATCGTAATGTAATCATTTTCCCATTGTTCAAACTTCATAACTGGTAAACCATCGCCAAGGTTATTACCACTATTGGCACCAGTTAATGAATCCACTGCATTTGGACGTAGTTTTGCATCAGCTGTAGTATCATTGATTGCCTTTTTAATCGCAGCTTTAATTTCTAATTGGTTTACGCCCACAGGTGTATAAATTTTAAAAGTTGGAAGACCAGTATCTTGACAAATAGGTGATACATTATCTTCAGCCATAATAATATTATTTGAGATTGTGTCTAAGCTCATTGCCGCACGTGTTCCAGCATTCTCCGCTTCTTTTGCTTTTTTAATCGCACGACGTACATCCTTAGGTAAATTTGTGGATGTTTCAGTAATTAAATCATAAAGACTTTTCTCCAAAGTTTGTAGATTCATTCGTGTATTGCCCCCCATAGAAAATTTGATTATTTCCACGTAACATTATACTCTTTTCAACTAATGAAAAAAAGAGTCCTTACCTATGAGGGCTAAATTTACGCATAGTTTAATAGTATTTGGGGAGGGAGTTGATTTTATAGAACGTTTGTTCTATAATGATAGTAACCCACATTTAGGAGGAATTTGTATGTCTGCTAAAACTTTACTTGAATTACCTGAAGAATTTGATCAATACAGACCGCTAATAGAGGAAACAATGAAGCCCGTTGTTCTGATTGATGCATATGCTGGGAAAACAACCTTGTTTCAAAGTAAGTTTGCAGGGGACCCTTATTTCCCACTAGCGATGGAATATCCTAAAAATGCAAGTGGACAACCACTAAAGCTTTTAGCCCAAGTTAATTTTGCAGAATTGCCTAAGCATTTGCCTCATTTCCCAGAAGAAGGGATAGTGCAGTTTTATATTGATGGCTATGACGATGTATTAGGAATGGACTTTGATAATGGAAAAAATCAAGAAGGCTTTCGTGTCATTTTTCATGATACCGTTATACATGATGAAGCACAGCTTATTCAAGATTTTTCATTTGTAGAAAAAGAAGATGAGGAAATGTATTTTCCGGTAGAGCGTGAAATGACCTTATCCTTTAAAACAGGTTTTGAACCCTTAACGATTGATGATTACAGAGCCAATGAAATCTACAGTAGCATCTTGAAGGCTATTGAAGATAACGAAACAGTAGAAGATGCCTTTTATGATGCTTTAACTGGGGATGGACTTAAAATAGGGGGGTATCCATTCTTTACACAAGAAGATCCACGAGCATACGGTAATTATACAGACTCTAGCATTTTGCTCTTGCAAATAGATAGTGTGGGGGATGATATATTATGGGGCGATTGTGGAGTTGGAAATTTCTTTATTACTGAGGAAGAGTTAAAAAATAAAGACTTTAGCAATGTTCTTTATAATTGGGACTGTCATTAAAAAACAAGCGAGCATACTTTGTGCTCGCTTGTTTTTTCATCTTTATTGTTCACGAGCATTAAATTGCTCCATTTTGTCTTCTAGGTCATCCATCATTTGAATTAAACGATCAATATCATCTAATTCAGCTGTTTCTGGATCTAGGGCATCTAATACTTCTAAAAACATTTCAAGACGCTCTCTTAAATAGGTTACTTGCTGTTTTTTATCAGTGATTGGCTTGGACATTCGTACACCTCATTTCATCCCTTTCATCGTAGCTGATTTAAGCTGAAATTTCAATGTTTAGGTAGATGCCTAGGACTAAGAGATTAATTTCAAAAATAAGTAGACGGAATATTTACAATATTGAATATGTATGTTAAAGTTGTTTTAAGATAAAGTAAAGGAGCTGATTGAAAACATCTTTAAAACTCTAACTCGAAAAGGAGGGAGTTTAAACAAGTACTCGGTAATAATCAAAAGCCGAATTTCGTGTTTATACAATTAAATGACTATAAGTATTCGTTAAGCCTTAGCGTAAAATCACATGTGGTGAGCGCTAAGGCTTTTTGGTATGCTGTTCTTTGGGAGAATGATTGGAGGAAAAGATGACATATTTCTCAGATTACAGCAAAAAAAGATTTACCATATTAGTAATAATTGTATCCATATCGGGCTTTTCACAAGGGATGTTATTACCGCTCATTTCTATAATTTTTGAACGTGATGGCGTTTCCTCAGCATTAAATGGCTTGAATGCAACGGGCTTATACATAGGGACATTATTAATTTCACCATTCATTGAGCAACCATTACGAAAATGGGGCTATAAACCGATTATTTTAATGGGTGGCGCGTTTGTTTTTATCTCCTTATTGGCATTTCCTTTATGGAAAAGCGTCACATTTTGGTTTGTGCTTCGCTTACTGATTGGTGTTGGGGATCATGCCCTGCATTATGCCACACAAACATGGATTACTAGTACCGCTGATCATAAAAGCTTGGGAAAAGGGATGGCTATCTATGGCTTGTCCTTTAGTATAGGCTTTGCCGTTGGGCCACTAATGGTAAAGTTGATTGAAATAGCTGAAGCTTTACCGTTTATTGTTTCGTCAATCATGTGTTTAATTGCATGGTCTTTTGTATTCTTCTTACAAAATGAAAAACCTGAGCGATTAACAGGTGACTTACATGCAAGAGGATGGAAGCGTTACAAAATGGCTATATTATTTGGGTGGATTGCCTTTTTAGGACCTTTTGTATACGGGTTCCTTGAATCTTCATTGAATGCATTATTCCCCGTATATGCACTACGTAAAGGGTTTGAGGTTGGCATGATTCCAATTATTTTATCAGTCTTTACATTTGGTGGTATTTTAACTCAAGTCCCATTAGGTGCACTGGGAGATAAAGTGGGGAGAAGGAATATTTTGATGGTAGGGTCATTTGGTGGCGCTATTATTTTCGCAATTGCCAGCTTTTTAGAACAATCACAAATGGCTGTCGCTATAGCATTTTTCTTAACGGGTACGCTAGTTGGCTCGATGTTTTCTTTGGGGATTACTTTTATGGCAGATTTAACGCCAAAGGAGCTACTGCCCACTGGGAATTTACTCTGCGGAATTGCCCTAAGTATAGGTAGTTTAACCGGACCGTTCTTAGGTGGAGTTTATTTAGAATATGTTAAAAATTATAGCTTCCTTTTACTTGTAGCTATACTGCTCCTAATTGTGGCTTTCATATTACTCATATTTGGACGTCTTAAGAACAAACAGACATTGATGGCAAAATAAAAAGAGCGGGGCTCATCTCCCGCTCAAAAACAAAAAAACGCCCAGCAAATCCGTGCTGTTATGGCGTTTTTTGCGTAACAAGGATGTTCCGTCCAAGTTACATAGGTTTGGCACCTAAAAAAGAATTATACAGACAAATTATTATGAAATCAATAAAAATAAAAAGGTATATTTTGGACATTGCTAAAATTTTTAAATATAATGAAAGAATACTTGCTTAAGAAGGAGGTTTTATCATGACCGAAATGAAAAAACTATCTATTCATCGCGCCTTAACAGAATTGAAAATGCTACAACAACGTATAGAAGGGGCAACCAATGAGGTTAGCTCTGTAGTAGCCAATCGTAAAAGTAATCAGAAAATAAATGGAATAGAAATAGTTGAATACGAAAAACAAATGCAAGCATCCTATGATAAAGTAATGGGCTTAATTAGCTATAGAAATAACATAAAAGCGTTAGTTGTACAATCGAATGCCAGCACAAAGGTAATCGTTGGCAAGGAAGAAATGACTGTCGCGGAGGCCATTGAGCGTAAACAATCGATTCAATATGAAAAGAACTTGCTAGAAGTCATGCAACATCAATACCGTTCTGCTATCCATACAGTTGCCAAAGAAAATGATGCATTACCGGCCAAACTGGAAACCTATTTAATTAATATATTAGGCAATAAAGATAAACAATCTCCGGAAGAAGTGAAATTACATACGGAAACATTTATGAAAAGGAATGAGTTTGAAATCATTGATCCACTAAATGTTAGACAGAGAATAGAGACATTAAGTAGTCGGATTGAAGAGTTCGAATCAGAGGTCGATGCAGTCTTATCTGAATCGAATGCCACAACATTTATTGAAGTGCAAGCATAAAAGGATATGCATGGCCTTGCGAAAACGGAAAACGAAGAGTCGCTCGCGCTTTAAGGCATGTGTGCGAGTTTAAACATAAAACATGCCTTACTCAAATGAAACTTACAACGAAAATAACCTAAAGGCTTAAAGGTTAAAGGTAAAAGTACAAAGTTTACGTGTCAAATATCTTTCTATAAAAGTTCAACTCTTAGCATTTAAAAATCTTCTAAATCCTGGGGTAATGGTTGAGGTATTGACTTTTCTGGACCGTCCGTCATCCACCAGGCAGCTCGTGCTGTGCATAACAAAAAAAGGACGTCTCAAATTTTTTTGAGACGCCTTTTATTTTTATTTATTTTTCAATACCAGCTTTGCTACACATTCTACCTGTGCCGTCTGTGAAAACATATCGACAGGTTGAATATACTCGACATGATAATGCTTCGATAATTGCTGTAAATCCTTCGCTAATGTAGATGGATTACATGATGTATAAACAAAACGCTTAGGTCTAAGCTTAAGCACGGTTTGAATAAACTCTGATGCAAGACCTGTACGCGGTGGGTCTACTGTTATAACATCTGGTGTAAAGCCTTCTTTGCGCCATTTTGATAGGACACTTTCGGCCGTACCTACAGCATATTTAGTATGCTTGAAGCCATGGTTGCGCGCATTTTTGCGAGCATCTTGAATGCTTTCAGGAATGACATCCATCCCGCGAACTTCTGCTGCTTGATCTGCTAGCCAAAGACCCACGGTACCAACTCCACAATATGCATCAACTACTGATTCTTTTCCTGTTAAAGCAGCTGCCTTTTTTATTTCATCATAGAGATGAACTGTTTGAGTTGGATTAAGCTGGAAGAAAGCACGAGCCGATAAGTCAAAGGCCAATTCGCCAAGCTCTTCATGTATTGTTTCTTTACCATCAAGAACTATTGTTTCATCACCAAAAATTAAAGAGGTTTTCTCACGATTAATATTTTGTGCAATGGAAACAATGCTAGGATCAATTTTTTTTATACGTGTAATCAATTCAGCAAGATGGGGAATTTCTTTACGGGTAGTTACAAGTACAACTTGTGTTTCACCTGTACGTATCCCTGTACGTACTACAATCGTACGCACTAAGCCATCTAGTGTACGTCCATCATAAATCGTGATATTTAATTTTTGTAAAATCTTACGTGTTGCGACAGTAATTTTAGATGTAACAGGGTGTTGTACAAGGCAGTCGTTAATATTTAGTAGCTTATTGCTGCCTTCAGCAAATAAGCCTGCATATACTCGCTTGCCCTCTTTACGTACTTGGAATTGACTTTTATTACGATAATGCCAAGGATTATCCATTCCAAGTGTTTTTCGTACTTCCACTGTTTCAGCTAGAGGTTTCGCATAACGCTCTAAAGCTTGGATGACAATATCACGTTTTTCCAATAGCTGTTTTTCATATGTCATATGTTGAAGTTGACAGCCACCACATTCATTGTAGACTGGACAAGGTGCTTCCTGGCGGTGCTTAGAGGCTTTATGAATGGATAAAATCTCAGCTTCAGCAAAATTACGTTGAGTTTTCGTAACCTGAGCGGTAATTTCTTCACCAGGAATAGCTCCTTTTACAAATATTACATTTCTTTTATAAAAACCCACACCTTCTCCATTAATGCCAAGTCTTCTTATTATGAGTGGGAATTTTTGCCCCACGGTCATTGTTGTTTGCTGCGTCAAACGTTCCACGTCCCTGCTTTATAATGTCATCTCCCCATTATAACGAAGGAGCAGACGATTGCAAAGCAACAGGAAAATCTTCATATTCTAATACTAAATCGTCAAGTGATAAGAAGGTATAGCCTTGCTTTTTGGCCTCTGCAATAAACATTGGCAAAGCTTCGGCATTGTCTTGTGCAACCGTATGCATTAAAATAACGGCGCCTGGATGCAATTGCTCCATGAGCGCATTATAGGCATAATCAGCACCACGTCGCTCATCTTTCATCCAATCCTTAAAGGCAACAGACCAAAATATATGTCGATACCCTTCCGCATTACCTACTTCTAGCAGTTTTGCATTAAAGGTTCCTTCTGGCGGACGTGCATAGGTTGTACGATCGATGCCAGTCATTTCACGTAATTTCCCATCAAATTTTCGCCATTCTGCACGCATGCCCTCTGGAGTAAGTCGAGCCATATTAGGGTGCCCATATGAATGGTTGCCAATAGTATGACCATCCTTCACCATACGTTTTACTAGGTCGCTCGCGCTGTCTAAATAATGGCCAGTTAAAAAGAAAGTTGCAGGTACATCTTCTTTTTTCAATGTATCCAAAATACTTTCGGTAAAGCCGTTCTCATAGCCATTATCAAATGTTAGGTAGGCAATTTTTTTATCTGCCTTCCCTTTATAAATAGCCCCATATTTATCAAGTAGTTGATCAAGCTGCGCACCAGCCTCTGCCTGTTCACCATTTTTAGCACGCTTAAAGCCCCAATGATGTTCATCAGAACCTGCAGCAAAATATGGATTAATGCTAATACCTGCGGCAATAATAAAAGTAGCGATTACCGCACCAACAATATGCTGTTTCCACATAAAAAACGCATCCTTTCTTTTTCAATAGGATGCGTAAAATAGCTATAAATTATCCACTAATTCTGAGCAATTAATAAGTCTTCAAGTGCTTCTGTTAAATGGGGAAATTTAAATGTAAAATGATGCTTTTCTAACAAAGCTGGTTGGACATGTTGACCCTCTAAAACAAGAGTGCTCTGTTCTCCAAGGGCAAAGCGGATGGCAAAGCTAGGGACAGGCATCCAATGTCGTCGATTCATGACCATAGCGATTGTTTGTCCAAATTCTTTCATGCGTGTGGCATGAGGTGCAGTTACATTGAATGGACCATGAATTTCTTCATGAAGGATTGCAAAATATAAAGCACGTGCTACATCTTCAATATGTACCCACGAAAGCCATTGCTTACCAGAACCGATTGTTCCGCCAATATGCATTTGATATGGCAATAGCATGGGTGGTAAGGCACCGCTCTTTCTACCTAAAATGACACCAAAGCGTGCAAGGGCCACACGGATTCCCAAATGTTCTGCTCGTTTTGCATGTCGTTCCCAATCATCAACGGTCGAGCCTAAAAAATTGGTCGCTGCATCAGAAAAATTCTCATTATAAATAACCTCTGTAGAATGGGGGTAAAAACCCACGGCACTTGCATTAACAAGTACTTTCGGTTTTTTCCTGAGCTTTTCTATTATGCGCACTATTTCAAGTGTTGCATGCATCCGACTCCAATAAATATCCTTCTTTTGTTTTTTCGTCCATCGACCATTATTTAAAGAAACTCCTGCTAAATTCACAAAGGCATCTGCTCCTTCTAATGCCTCTATTGGTAGGGACTCATCCTGCAACCATTGTACATATTGAATACCATTTTTTTCGGAGGAAGGACTTCGAGTTAAAACAAATATACTGTGACCATTTTCCTGAGCTAGCTTGATAAAAGCTTTTCCCACAAAACCAGTTCCACCCGCAATCACGATTTTCATAAGAAGCACCCCTTTTTCAAAAATATACTTTACTAGTAATTTTATCATTTAACACGAATGCAAGCACCTTAAGTGAATCCCTAGAAGAAGGTGATAAGTATCGAATAACGGATACCGTAAAAAGAAATGTTATAATGGACAGGTGAGGTGTTGGCTATGCGTATGATTACGAAAATTGCACGTCAAAAAAACAATCCTGAGCGTTATAATATCTATTTAAATGAAGAATATGCATTTCCTGTTGATGAGGCTATTCTTCTTCAATTTTCTTTAACAAAGGGGAAAGTTCTCGATGAATTTGAAATTCAGGAAATTGCCTATGAGGATGAGATACGCAAGGCGTTTAATAAAGGATTAAACTTTCTTTCTTATCAAATGCGAAGTGAGCACGAGGTTAAGAAAAAACTTCTTACCTTAGAATTTGGAGAAGCAGTAGTTTTAGAAGCAATCCAGAAATTAAAATCGTATGGCTTTATAAACGATGAAAATTATTCCAAAGCTTTACTTGATACAAAAAAGGCTACAATGAAAAAGGGACCGAGAGCTATTAGACAAGATCTCATGAAAAAAGGAATTAATAAAAACCTACAAGATGAGGTACTTGCCACTTATAGTTTTGAAGAACAAATAAAATTGGCCTTACAGTTGGCGGAAAAAATTATACGTTCAGAGAAAAGAAAGACGCCAGCACAAGTAAAGGCTAAAATTCAAGATTATCTGTTAAGAAAAGGCTATGCATTTCCTATTGTGGAAGAGGTGCTTAATCAAATAGAACTTGAGCAAGATGAAGACAACTGGCAGCCATTACTCGATGCACAGGGCGAAAAAGTTTGGAAAAAGTACGTATCGAAGTATACTGGTTATGAGCTAAAAATGAAGGTGAAGCAGACGCTTTACCAAAAGGGTTTTCCTATAGAAGTAATAGATCGTTTTATAGAAGAGAAGGAGAATGAGGAATGAACGAAAAGAATTATGCTGCTATGTCTGAGCATGAACTGCGTGAGGAAATTGCATTTTTAAAAGAGAAGGCAAGAAAGGCAGAACAGCTTGGCATCATTAATGAATTTGCTGTTTATGAACGTAAAGCATTAATGGCAGCAGCTTATTTAGTAGATTTGAATACAATTGTTCCGGGTGAAATGTATCGTATTGATCGTTCAGATAATGAATTTTTCCAAGTTGATTATTTGAAGGGACGATTTGCATGGGGACATCGTTTAGGTGGTGACAAATACCAAGAGGCACTACCTGTATCCATGCTGTCTCCTGTAAAGGTGGGTAAATAAATGGAGGAAAAAATTGAAAAATTGACAGCAGAATTGCTTGCGAAAAATCCACAAATGTCAGTTGGACGTGCCCGTGTCTGGGTTGAATTATTATGGAGTGATTTTGAATCAACTTCAGCTAAAGCAGGGCATGATTATCGTGGGCCAGATTATACAGAAAATCTTGTTCGCCAATTAATTACAAGCTATGGTGATAAACTTCATGCCTTTGCAGGGCGCAATCCCAAATATGCCCATCTCCTAGATGCTAGTGATGATATGATACAATAATAAAACCCTGACCATTATTGGTCAGGGTTTACTGCTTAATTACTTGCGCCAATTTGTAGTTTTTTCTGAAGCTTATCTTCTGTAAAAATCCAACCCGTGTAGGATGTGACGATTTCATTATCGTCATTTAAATGTGCTACTGCCACAAAGGGATAGCGATTGTCACTACGATAACGCAAGTCGATTAAACGTACCTCTAATAAGCCATTTTCAAGCTCAGAAATCTCCCATCGGTACATCGGGGAGAATGACACGAAGGCAGCTAAGTTGGGGTCTTTCATTGCTGCATGAATGAGGGCAGTATTAGGTAAAGGCTTAATCTCAAATTTATCATAAATATTAACAGTCCTTCCATAAGCACGGCCAACATAATAATGTGTTTTAGACTTGGCAGCAATACGCCAATGGAAGAAGCGCATAGTGGGTGCTACGATAACATATTCTTCATCTTGTATCGTACTGTGGACAGCATTTTTTACTGCTTTTTGAACAGCAAATCGTAACAGATAATAAATCACGATGATGATATACATGATGCTAAATGTCCAAACAGGGTTGGCTCCGAAAGCCCATAATACAATACCTAAACAGTGTAAGGAAAAAATAATCGGATCAAATGTATTGATGACACCTAATGCAACCCATTTTCTGGAAAATGGCCGTATTGCTTGGGTACCGTATGCATTAAAAATATCTACAAAGACGTGAAGAGCAACAGCTAAAAATGTCCAAAGCCATAAATGAAACACATTTACGTCTTGCAAAATAAGGGATATAACTGCTGTTATTAAGATTGGCCATATAGCTACTGCCGGTAGAGAATGTGTAATTCCGCGATGATGTCTAATATAAATGGCATTATTGCGTAGTTTTAACACAGTATCAACATCTGGAGCTTGTGAGCCAATTATCGTACCTGCCATGACAGCAGTAAAGGTCATTGAGTGATTTGCTACTATAGGGTCGGCTAATGCGAGACCGCCAATGGCAATACCCATAACGAAATGTGTACCTGAATCCAAAAATATCCACTCCTAGTATGCAGTAAAATCGAGTACAATTTGCATACATCTTTATTTCAATTATAAATTAACTGTATTCAATTTTTGTATGGTGACATTCGATAATGACGAATTTTGTCAGTTATGGACGAATGTTCATTCTTTATTAATTGTATACCCTTTTCAACATAAATTAAATCGTAAAAATATTGGAGGTCACTGTGAATTACCCATATGTAACAGAATTTCGACATTCTTTAGTCGAATGGTTTAACGCTGAGAAACGCGACTTACCGTGGAGACATACTACAGATCCATATAAAATTTGGGTTTCTGAAGTGATGCTACAGCAGACACGTGTCGACACAGTTATTCCTTATTACAATCGTTTTATGGAAAGTTTTCCAACATTAGATTTGCTTGCAGAAGCTCCACAAGATTATTTATTAAAGCATTGGGAAGGACTTGGCTATTATTCTCGAGTGCGCAATTTACAGGCAGGTGCACGTGAGGTTTTAGAAAATTATGGAGGCGTGGTCCCTGATAATCGCCATGAAATATCAAAATTAAAAGGTGTAGGACCTTATACCGCTGGTGCTATTTTAAGTATTGCCTATAACAAGCCCGAACATGCAGTAGATGGCAATGTTATGCGAGTATTAAGCAGAGTGCTTAATATAAATGAGGACATAGCCGTACCCAAAACTAAAAAGATTTTTGAAGCGGCAGTTGAGGAGCTTATTGATCCTACTAATGCATCTTCCTTTAACCAAGGCTTAATGGAGCTAGGGGCACTTATTTGTACGCCTACGTCACCGAAATGTTTATTGTGCCCTGTGCGAGAATATTGTACAGCGTTTAATGAGGGTGAACCGGAAAAACTGCCAGTTAAATCGAAAAAAATGAAGATGAAGCATTTGAGTTACAATATTTTAGTCTGTCAAGATGAACAAGGACGTTTTTTAATGGAGCAACGGCCCGAAGAAGGATTATTAGCTAAACTATGGCAATTCCCAATGATTGATACTACTAGTCAGATAACAGAGGAAAGCTTCTTAAAGGAATGTTTCATTAATGTACAAGCTAGGCATGAACTGCTTTCATTTAAGCACGTGTTTTCACATTTAACATGGCATATAAATAGCTATTATATGAAGTGTAAATCCTCTTCAACGGGCGATTGGTTCACTCAAGAACAAATAGAACAATTGCCGATGCCTGTTCCTATGTTAAAAATATGGGAAGAGGTAAAAAATAATAAATAGGAAAATAAATCCTGCTTAAAACAATTATTTAATGAGCATAAATTTCTTCACCTCGGTACACAATAATTAGCGTGGAGGTGAATGAATAATGAAAAAGCAAAACAACCAAAATTTCCAACCGAATAAAAATATGCAACGTCAAAGTGAAGAATTTGGTTATGAAACGGACGTAAATGAAGTGCAAAAGCAAAATGCGAAAGCAGAGCAAAAGAAAGCTCCAGCTTCAGGTCGTTTCTCTAAAACTAACCAAGATTTAGGTGAGTAACACTTTGTAATTGCATAATTGCATTTACCTCTAAGGGGCTGTCTAAAAATCCGAAAAGATGAAAAAGACAGCTCCTTTCTATATTCTTTTGGTAAACCAATAAATTCCAATATTGCAGGGCTTTTAATAAATTTCGCTTAAAGTTAACGAAATTTTATACAAATTCAAAATAGCGTAGTGAAATTTGTGGTTTTCTAACTACACCTTTCGCGTACACATTGCTATAATATACTAGAGACTGCTAGATAAAGGTAGCATAGACGAAAAGGTGGGCTTCAAAATGGCATTACCGGTAGAAGGAGAAACGATACAAATACATAGCTATAAGCACAATGGCCGCATCCACCGTGTTTGGCAAGAAACGATGGTTTTAAAAGGAACGAAAAATATTGTGATTGGTGCGAATGAACGGACACTTGTGACAGAATCCGATGGTCGTACATGGCTAACGAGAGAGCCTTCTATTTGCTATTTCCATGCGGAACACTGGTTTAACATCATCTGTATGCTACGTGAAGACGGTGTGTATTATTATTGCAATCTAAGCTCACCATTTGTGTTCGATAATAATGCCATTAAATATATCGACTATGATCTAGACATTAAAGTTTTTCCTGACATGTCTTATACGCTCTTAGATGAGGATGAATATGAGCTTCATCGTAAGGAAATGTCTTATCCTGATGTGATTGATAAAATTTTAAAGCGCAATGTCGATAAGCTAATAAGCTGGATTCAACAAAAAAGAGGACCTTTTGCACCCGATTTCATCGACGTCTGGACAAATCGTTATAAGTTCCAGCTAGATATGCAGTCAGATGATTGTTAGTGACACCTATTAGTTAACTAATAGGTGTTTTATATTGCCTCTTGTAGCCATTTCTAGGAAAGGCATATGCAAAATAGTTAGCGGTAAAGTCATCATAACTGTATTTTAGTCAAAATATTGCTATAATACATAGGGCATTCATCATTGGATGCCTGTTTCTTTTTGTAAGGATGTGATGAAAATTTGGGAAGCATCAAGCGGTATATGCGCTTTGTAAAACCTTATTCTTGGGAGATCGTTTTAACGATTGTTATCGGTATAGTTAAATTTGCTATTCCTTTATTTATTCCATTACTCATTAAAATTGTGTTGGATGATATTATTGCTGCGGACGACTTAACAGATGGAGAAAAAACAAAAGAGCTATTATATTGGCTGGGAGGAACGATTATTGTGTTCTTTATTATTCGTCCACCCATCGAATACTACCGTCAATATTTTGCACAACATGTTAGTAATAAGGTGCTGTTTGATATTCGGAAAGAAATCTACGCACATTTACAACGATTAAGCTTAAAATATTATGCCAATACACGTGCCGGTGATGTTATTTCAAGGGTCATCAACGATGTTGAGCAAACGAAGAACTTTGTAATGACGGGTTTAATGAATGTGTGGCTAGACCTTGCAACCATTGTCATTGCAGTCATTATTATGCTAACAATGGATATTAAGCTAACATTAGTGGCCTTATTAGCGTTCCCATTTTATGCATTGAGTGTGAAGTACTTTTTTGGAAAACTGAGAGATTTGACACGTAAACGTTCACAAGCACTTGCAGGTGTGCAAAGCTATTTACATGAACGAGTAGCTGGTATGAGTATTGTTAAAAGCTTTACATTAGAAAAACATGAACAAACACTATTTGATCAAGCAAATGGTGAATTTTTAGAGAAGGCCCTTGATCAAACAAAGTGGAATGCTAAATCCTTTGCTGTGGTAAATACCATTACAGATGTAGCGCCTTTACTTGTTATTGCTTATGCAGGTTATCAAGTCATAAATGGTACATTATCTGTTGGAACAATGGTTGCCTTTATCGCGTATATTGAACGATTGTATGGCCCACTTCGCCGCCTTGTTAGTTCTTCAACAACGTTGACACAATCCATTGCATCAATGGATCGAATGTTTGATTTAATGGATGAACCGTATGAAGTGAAAAATAAAGTGGGTGCGCGAGAATTACCAGCCGCGACAGGAGAAGTTCGTTTTGATAATGTTTCTTTCCAATATGAAAAAGATGGGGTATCTATTTTAAAAAATATTAATTTTACTATTAATCCTGGTGAGACTGTCGCCTTCGTCGGCATGAGTGGTGGTGGTAAATCCACAATTATTAGCTTAATACCTCGGTTTTATGATGCAACGGATGGTTTCGTAACAATTGATGGACAGGATGTAAGAGATGTCACATTGCACTCACTACGTTCTCAAATTGGAATTGTCCTACAAGATAATATACTCTTCAGTGACTCTGTTAAAGAAAATATTTTAATGGGAAAACCTGATGCGACAGATGAGCAAGTGATTGAGGCTGCCAAAGCAGCAAATGCTCATGATTTTATTATGACTCTGCCAAATGGATATGACACTAAAGTAGGTGAACGTGGAGTAAAACTATCAGGTGGGCAAAAACAACGAGTTGCCATTGCTCGAGTATTTTTAAAAAATCCTCCGATTTTAATCCTTGACGAAGCAACTTCAGCGCTGGATTTAGAGAGTGAAGCATTGATTCAGGAGTCATTAGAGGAGCTGGCTCATGAACGAACAACCATAATTATTGCTCATCGTCTTTCGACTATCACACATGCTGACAAGATTTTTGTTATAGACCATGGTCAATTAATCGAAAGCGGTACTCATGAGCAATTAATGATGGAACAAGGGACATATTATGATTTATTCCAAGTGCAACATTTGGAGTAATAATGAAATTATACGAAAATCAACAAATGTGAAATTTTTAAAAAAAGTCTTTCATTTATTTTTAAATGGAAGGCTATTTTTTTTTGATAAATGTAAAAAATTATCTCTTTATAAGATTTAATTATTATTAAAGACGATTATTGTAGAAATTCTATGTAATTTGCAGAATATTAATGATTGAAAGAGTGATGTTTTTTAGTTAGAATTATCTGAAAATAGGGAATTTAACAAAAGTTATAGTATTCTGTTAATATAATTTATACAATTAAGTAAAATATAGGTAGGGTGGGACGTTGCGCATGAGGAAAAAGCTACTAGAAATAAAAGGTTTAAAAACAACCTTTTTCACAGATAATGGACAAATTCCTGCTGTAGATGATATCGATTTTTCTGTCCAAGAAGGAGAAATATTAGGGATTGTCGGTGAATCGGGAAGTGGTAAAAGTGTTACGTCACTGTCCATCATGGGATTAATTCCATCACCCCCTGGCAAAATAACCGGTGGTGAAATATTGCTAGATGGTAAAAATCTAGTGAATTATACAGAAAAACAAATGCAGAAAATTCGTGGAAAAGACATAGCTATGATTTTTCAGGAGCCTATGACTTCACTAAATCCCTTGTTTACAATTGGTGATCAATTAAAGGAGGCCATTTTAATACATAATCCAAAATGGTCGAGAAAGAAAGCGTTTGCCAGAGCAGTTGAAATTGTGAAACTTGTAGGTTTACCACGTGCTGAAGAATTACTAAAGGATTACCCGCATCAGCTATCGGGAGGGATGCGTCAACGGGTCATGATTGCAATGGCACTTGTCTGTGATCCACAGGTTTTAATTGCGGACGAACCGACAACTGCTTTAGACGTTACGATTCAAGCTCAAATTTTACAACTTATGAAAGATTTAAATAAACGATTGAATACAGCAGTACTATTAATTACACATGATTTAGGCGTTGTAGCAGAAACCTGTGAGCGTGTGATTGTCATGTATGCTGGACAAGTTGTAGAGGAGGCACCGATTCAAGAAATATTCGCTAATCCGAAGCATCCTTATACACAAGGTCTTATTCAATCAGTGCCTGATATGCGATTTAAAAAGGAGAATTTATATTCAATCCCTGGAAGTGTACCAAAACCAGGGAGTATTCAAGTAGGGTGTCGTTTTGCGGCACGCTGTGAATACGCAATGGAACGTTGTTTACAGGAAACACCACCTTTATTTGAGGCAGCAGAGCAGCATAAATCGAGATGTTTTTTACTAGAGAAGCAGGAGGTGGAGCAACGTGTCGAAAGTGTTATTAAAGGTTGATGGCTTAAAGAAATATTTCCCCATACGCAAAGGGGTTCTAAATACACAAACCGGGGATGTAAAAGCAGTGGATGATGTTTCATTTGAGGTTTTTGAAGGTGAAACATTGGGGATTGTTGGTGAGTCGGGCTGTGGTAAATCAACAACAGGTCGTTTACTCATGCGATTACTAGAGCCTACTGAAGGAAACATTGAATTCGCAGGTAAAATGATTTCTGAATTATCCAATAATGAAATGAGGAAGGCACGTAGAGATATTCAAATGATTTTTCAGGACCCGTATGCCTCTCTAAATCCAAGACATAACATTGGCAAAATTTTAGAAGAGCCTCTTATCGTTCACGGAATAGGTAGTGCCAAGGAGCGGAAGCAAAAGGTATTGGAGCTGCTTGAGATTGTTGGATTGAATGAATATCATGTCAAACGTTACCCACATCAGTTTAGTGGTGGTCAAAGGCAACGAATCGGTATCGCACGTGCTTTAATGACCAATCCTCGTTTGATCATTGCGGATGAACCAGTATCGGCATTGGATGTGTCTATACAGGCACAAGTGTTAAATCTATTGCAAAAGCTGCAAAAGGATTTAAAGCTAACCTATATATTTATTTCTCATGATTTAGGGGTTGTGCGCCATATTAGCAATCGTGTTGGCGTCATGTATTTAGGCAAATTAGTAGAGTTGACTGCGAGTGAAGGCTTATATGCTGAACCGCTTCATCCATATACACAGGCACTCTTATCTTCGGTCCCAGTGCCAGATCCAACGTTTGAACGTGAACAAATCATTATTACTGGGGATATTCCGAGTGCATCCAATCCGCCAAGTGGCTGTACATTCCATACGAGATGTCCTTTTAAAATGGAACAATGCTCACAGGTAGTACCTAGCATGCAAGAAGTGAAAACAGGTCATTATGTTGCGTGTCATCTATATGAGGCACTTCAACATTAAATGATATAAAAACCACATAGGGGGAAATTGAATGAAGAAAAAGAAGCTTTGGACTTTAGGAGTAATGCTGCTCCTTATTCTCTCGACGATCTTAGCAGCTTGTGGCGGCTCTGATACAAAGGATACGGGTAGTAAAGATACTTCAACTGGTGGCGATACAGCTAGCAGTGGAGAACCGAAAATTTTAGTGTATGGTCGTGGAGGAGATTCTGTAGCACTAGACCCTGCTGTTGTAACAGACGGTGAATCCTTTACGGTTACAGCTAATATTTATGAAACATTGGTGAATTTTGGTGAACAAGATGTAACGATTCAGCCAGGTTTAGCAAAATCATGGGAGGCATCAGAGGATGGTTTAACGTATACTTTCCAGCTACAAGAAGGTGTGAAATTCCATGATGGCACAGATTTCAATGCTGAGGCAGTTGTTAAGAATATTGAACGTTGGAAATCAGGTGCTGATAAACACCCTTATTTTAGTTCGCAATTTCTCGTTGGTGACAAACAAGTAATTGAGTCAGTAAATGCAGAGGGTGACTATACAGTTGTCTTTAAGCTAAGCCAACCACAAGCACCGTTCCTGAAAAACTTAGCAATGTCTCCATTTGCGATTGCTTCACCCACTGCATTTGAAGCAGATGAAGAGGGATTGTCAGCAAATCCTGTAGGTACTGGCCCTTTCAAATTTGTCAGCTGGGTACGTAATGATTCAATCACAATTGAGAAAAATCCTGATTACTATATTGATGGCTATCCTAAATTAGATAAAGTAATTTATCGTTCTATTCCAGAGAACTCTGCACGCTTAAATGATTTATTAGCAGGCAATATTGATGTAGCTGATGGCATTAGTCCATCCGATAAAGGAACAATTGAGGGGGATGCTAATTTACAATTAATTGAGCGTCCATCTATGAACGTTGGCTATCTAGGGTTAACAGTGACACGCCCTCCATTTGATAATGTAAAAGTGCGTCAGGCAGTTAACTATGCAATTGATAAGCAAGCATTAGTGGATGCATTTTATGAAGGGCTAGCAGAGCCAGCGAAAAACCCAATGCCACCAGTAATTTCTGGCTATAATGATGAAGTTGCAGGCTATACGTATGATCCGGAAAAGGCGAAAGCATTACTTGCTGAAGCAGGTTACGATGGCAAGGAAATTGAGCTTTGGGCAATGCCAGTACCACGTCCATACATGCCTGACGGTCAAAAAGTGGCAGAAGCGATTCAAAAGAACCTAGAGGATGTAGGCATTAAATCTAAAATTGTGTCATTTGAATGGGCTACTTATCTAGAGAAAGCACAAAATGGTGAGGCGGATGCATTCTTACTTGGCTGGACAGGTGATAATGGGGATGCGGATAACTTCTTATATACTTTATTAGATGGAGATAATATAGGCTCGAACAACTATACATTCTATGATAATCAAGAATTACACAAGTTGTTAACAGCCGCTCAAACTGAAGTCGATGAGGACAAGCGTAATGAGCTTTATAAGCAAGCTCAAGTCATTATTTCTGAGGATGCACCATGGGTTCCGCTTGCTCACTCTACTCCAATTTTAGCTGCTAACAAGAAAGTTACAAATTATATTGCGCATCCTACTGGCTCTGACCGTTTAGGTGCGGTAGATATTCAATAGTCATTTTATGAGTTGAATAAAAGAATTAGTGAATCTGCTTGCTTTTCTGCGGGTAAGCCGTGGAATTCTAGCAGATTCTTTTCTAGTATAAGAAAACCATATCATTTTCTCCTGTATGAAAGATCACTCATCTAAACATTCAAAACCGTTTGGTGAAGGCTCAACCTTTCAACAGTATATAAAGACTTCAAAGTAGATTATGAAAATCATAGAGAGGTGATGAACATGCTTCACTATATGGGGAGACGTTTATTTCAACTAATCCCAGTTTTGCTTGGAATGACTTTTATTGTCTTTATGTTAATACGAGCAATACCTGGTAATCCCGCTCAAGTTATTTTGGGACAACAGGCGACAAAAGAGGCAGTCGAGGCATTAAACGCAAGTTTAGGATTAGACAAACCCTGGTATACACAATATTTTAGTTATTTGGCAGGCATTTTTCAGGGAGATTTAGGGGTTTCCTTACGTACAAAATTACCTGTATCAGATGAAATTTTTCCATACTTAGCTGCAACAGCTGAGCTCGCCTTTTTTGCGATGATTATTGCGATAGTTATCGGTGTGAATGCTGGTATTATTTCTGCTTGGTTTCAAAATTCTTGGTTTGATTATACAGCGATGATTGTTGCATTAATCGGTGTTTCTGTACCGGTGTTCTGGCTTGGGTTGATGGAGCAATGGACATTTAGTAGTAAGCTTGGTTGGTTGCCTACCTCTGGCCGAGAAGATGTCCGAAATCCTATAACCGCCATAACCCATTTTTATTTATTGGATACGCTCATTCAAGGTCGCTTCGATCAATTCGTCGAAGTCTTAAAGCGACTCATATTACCAGGTGTCGCACTGGCAACTATTCCGATGGCTATCATTGCAAGAATTACAAGATCTTCTATGCTAGAGGTTATGCGCTCAGATTATGTTCGCACTGCAAGAGCAAAAGGCCAAAAAATGTTTATTGTGGTTTATAAGCATGCTTTAAAGAATGCCGTTATTCCTGTGTTAACAGTAATTGGTTTACAAACAGGATTACTGCTTGGTGGGGCCATTTTAACAGAGACTATTTTTAGTTGGCCAGGAATTGGTCGCTATATTTATGATGCGATTGGCTTCAGGGATTATCCTGTGATTCAATCAGGAATTTTAATCGTTGCATTTATTTTCATCATGATTAACTTAATCGTGGATTTACTGTATACAGTTGTCGATCCGCGTATTAAATACAAGTAGAAGGGAGTTGCAATGATGACTGGAGCAATCGATATAAAAAAAGAAGCAGCACCAGTGCGAGAAAGGGCAGTAGGTCCATGGCTCGAAGGCTGGCGTAGCTTTAAAAAGAGCAAAGTTTCACTCGTAGGAGCAGGAATCGTTATATTCTTCGTTTTACTGGCTGTCATTGGTCCTTTCATTGCACCACAGGGCATCAATGAACAAGATTTAACGAAGCGTTTACTGGCACCATCCGCTGATCATTGGTTTGGAACGGATGATTTTGGACGGGATATCTTTTCGAGAATCATACATGGTGCAAGGATTTCACTATGGGTAGGCTTTTTTTCCGTTATTTTATCCGTTATAATTGGTAGTTTACTTGGCATTATCGCAGGCTATTATGGGAAATGGATTGATACGATTATTTCACGTATTTTTGATATTATGCTAGCTTTCCCTAGTATGCTGCTGGCGATTGCGGTCGTATCAGTGCTAGGTCCATCTTTACAAAATGCATTAATTGCCATTGCTATTATTAACATACCGAACTTTGGGCGCTTAATCCGCTCTAAAGTATTAAGTGTTAAAGAAGAAGAATATATTGTAGCGGCAAAGGCTATTGGCATGCGTGATTCACGAATTCTGTTTTCTCACATTTTGCCAAATTCTATCACTCCGATTATTGTACAGGGGACGCTAGCTATTGCAACTGCCATTATTGAAGCGGCGGCATTAGGTTTCCTTGGTCTAGGCGCGCAAGCACCAGCACCTGAATGGGGAAAAATGCTTGCGGATGCTAGGAAGTTTTTATTAAACGCACCATGGACAATGATTTTTCCAGGGTTAGCGATTATGTTAACGGTTCTTGGCTTTAACTTAATGGGTGATGGTTTACGTGATGCACTAGATCCGAAAATGAAAAATTAGTAATTAGATTCATGAGCCTTCTACAAGTTAGAAGGTTTTTTTCGGCTCTTTCGAAAAGGAACTCTTTTACAGGTGAAGCGTCCTTTATAGAAATATTCCTATAACAATAAATAAAAAAAGAGAACCTTTCGGAGCCATTTATTGAATTTTTTGTCACGTTATTTTAGACTGAAAGTATGGTTAATAAAGGCCATCTTACTGGGTAGATGATGACTTTACATATAATCTTTTAATTAGAATACATATTTTAGGAGGGTGATCAAATTGGCAATTAATTTACAAAAAGGACAACGTGTTGATTTAACAAAAGGGAACGCAGGATTAAACAAGATTAAAGTAGGTTTAGGATGGGACCCTGTCGGCCAAGAAAAAAGTGGTGGCTTCCTTGGCGGTTTATTTTCTAGTAGAAATAGTGGCAGTGGTAGAAGCGTTGACTGTGACGCCTCTGTATTAATGCTGCAAGACGATAAAGTTTTAGCTGGGGACGATGTCATTTACTTTGGCAAATTAACAAGTAACTGTGGCTCTGTTCGACATTCAGGTGATAACTTAACGGGAGATGGCGATGGGGATGATGAAGTAATCACAATTGAGCTATCGTCTGTTCCGACACAATTTAATAAGCTAGTGTTTGTCGTAAACATCTATGATGCGGCAGGCAGAAACCAACACTTTGGTATGATTCGAAATGCATATATCCGTGTGTATGATGACAGGACAGGAAGCGAACTAATTCGCTATAATTTAAGTGATGATTATTCGAATTTAACGACGTTAATCTGTGGTGAAATTTACCGCCATCAAACTGAATGGAAATTCGCAGCAGTTGGTTCAGGAACGAACGATCTCAAACTTGGCGACGTTGTTCGAAGATATCAATAAAATAAAACGACTATTTAGGAGGAAGAAAAAGCATGGGTATTTCACTACAAAAAGGTCAAAAGGTAGATTTAACGAAAACAAATCCGGGATTAACAAATGTAATTGTTGGTTTAGGTTGGGATACAAATAAATATGATGGTGGAAATGATTTTGATTTAGATTCCTCTGTATTTTTACTTGCCGATACAGGAAAAGTAGCAGATCAAAATGACTTTATTTTCTACAACAATACAACAGGCGGTAACGGATCAGTTGAACATTCAGGTGACAATTTAACAGGTATTGGTGAAGGTGACGATGAAGTGGTGAAAGTTGCATTAGCTCAAGTTCCTGCCCATGTTCAACGACTTGCATTCACTGTAACTATTCATGATGCAGAGTCACGCAATCAAAACTTCGGTATGGTATCGAATGCATACATTCGCATTGTAAATGCTGCATCCAACCAAGAACTAATTCGCTATGATTTAGGTGAGGACTTCAGTATTGAAACAGCTATTGTAGTTGGTGAATTATATCGTCATAACGGAGAATGGAAATTTAACGCAGTAGGTGCTGGCTATCAAGGTGGCTTAGCTGCTTTATGTAATGACTACGGCTTGAACGTAAACTAAATTTTCATCTTTGGACGGAAAGGGAGATTTTGAATGGCTATCCAATTAAGTAAAGGGCAAAGAATTGATTTAACGAAGCAAGACCCTGGTTTAAACAACATCGGCATTGGCTTAGGCTGGGATGTCAAACAGTTTGATGGTGGGCAAGATTTTGACCTTGATGCATCTGTATTTTTACTAGATGCATCGGGCAAGTGTCGTAATGAACAAGATTTTATCTTTTACAATAATTTAGCGAGTCCAGACCAATCAGTTGTTCATGCGGGTGATAACCGCACAGGGGAAGGGGATGGGGATGATGAAAAAATCCTTGTCAACTTAAAGCAAGTATCTCCTCAAATTGACAAGATTGTTGTAACGGTCACTATCTATGATGCAGAGGGACGTCATCAAAACTTTGGACAAGTCCTAAATGCTTATGTTCGTTTGACAAATGAAGAGTCAGGAGCAGAGGTATTGCGTTATGATTTAGGCGAGGATTTCAGTATTGAAACAGCCGTAGTATTTTGTGAGCTGTATCGTCATAATGGCGAGTGGAAGTTTGCCGCAATAGGCTCAGGCTATCAAGGTGGCTTAGCAGCATTAATCAACGCATATGGCCTACAATAACTAGGTATATGACGAGGTTTTTGTGTGGATGTAATTAATGAGATATTAAGTACATATGCACAGTTTTTAAAGTATAGGTTCTATTAGTAGGCGGGATGTAGGAATACTCATGATGCATACGATTGCTCTTGTATTCCTATGTTTAATTGAACGAGTGTCAGAGCTTGAAACGAGTGCTTATATACTAATTCCGACTATTGTATGGAATATGTTTGCGCATATTTTTGGATTCCATCTATTACATGAAGCATTTTTCATTATTCTAATTGCTGCGTTCTTATTGAGTTCTTATTGACATTTGTTGTACACAGGATGAATTAGAAAACAGCAGTGTAACAAGGCACTGTATTGGTCTGTATAAACAGGCTGATACAGTGCTTTTTTTACAAAAGGCATAATTATAGGGGAGTGGATTAGATGCAACACTTTGCAACAGAAGCAGAGACAATTTTTTATAAGAAGCCGCAGCCTTTTACGAAATGGGCAACGCCAGATATTTTATCCTATGCACTAGGGGCTACTTTGTATATGCCCGCTTCCATGCCTAATATTGTAGGTTTGATTCAATCACAAAAATATAAAGAACTCACGTCACTTGTCATTGATTTAGAGGATGCAGTGGGGGATTCAGAATTAGGTGATTGTGAGGCAAAATTGCTTGAAGACATTAGCGAATTATACAAACTCTATCACCAAAAACAATTGCTACTCCAAGATATTCCCTTACTTTTTATTCGTGTGCGTCATGTTGAACAATTTAATTATTTAACTTCTAGTTTAAAAGAGAAGCAGGAAGTTTTAACTGGGTATGTCTTTCCGAAATTTACAGCAACACAAGGGGCACAATATTTTGAGCTTCTTGAGAAAACAATTCTAGAGAATAATCTTACCTTATACGGGATGCCAATTTTAGAAAGTAGGGAGGTACTCTATAAAGAATCTCGTATGGAGGCATTATTAGCCATTAAATCGGTTTTACAGCAGTACCAATCAAGGGTGTTGAATATACGAATTGGCGCTACTGATTTTTGTGGAATTTATGGAATTCGCCGCCGTATGGACTCGACCATATATGACATTAGCTTAATAAGGGATTGTATAGCGGATATAGTGAATGTTTTAGGGCGTGAGGAAGATGGCTTTGTGATATCTGGGCCAGTATGGGAGTATTTTAGTAATCAGCGTGTGTTAAAACCAGCCTTACGCATGACGCCATTTAGTGAGAAGGGTGCGCTTGAAACGAGGAAAGCGTTATTAGACGATTGCTTAGATGGACTAATAAAGGAAGTTTTAATGGACAAACAAAATGGAATTGTGGGTAAAACGGTGATTCATCCAAGTCATATCCGTGTTGTGCATGCACTATACGCTATTTCATATGAGGAGTATTTAGATGCACTTAGTATTGTGGAACATAATGATGGTAGTAAAGGTGTGATGAAAAGTCATTATGCTAATAAAATGAATGAAATCAAACCACATATGCGGTGGGCACAACGTATTTTAAAACAGGCACATGTCTATGGCGTTTATCATGAAACTGTGGATTTCGCCTCCCTATTATTAAATTCAGAACTAGGTGGTCATATGTATGCAACAACAAATGAGTAAACTTACTATTTTACCAAACTATTCAATTGACATTGAAATCACCCATAACCCACACGATTTTGCGCTAACAGATTTATTTCAAATGGCTGCTCGTATTAATAAGAAGCGACAATTTTTATTTATAAGCACTGTGCTTGGCAAGCATTTGGCTGTTCGACCGCAAATCCCTTTACTAACAGGAGCTCTTTTAGCTATGATGTACGACCAGCAAGGTAATAATCAAAAAGTCAATACGATTACGCCTGTTGTTCAAGCTTTAAAAGAAGGCATAAATTTAGAGGAGCTACAAAATTCTATGAAAGGAAGCGTAGAGTTAGCACATAAGACATTGTTTATTGGATTTGCGGAGACGGCCACTGCACTTGGGCATGCCGTATTTAATGCATTTCAATCAAATGCTATGTATATCCATACTACTCGTGAAGTTATTCCTCATATTGAACCATTTGTCACATTCGAGGAAGAACATTCCCATGCGACAAGCCATAGAATTTATACAGAGGAACCTAATGTTTTACAGCAAGCTAAGCGTATCGTATTAATAGATGATGAAATTACGACTGGGAATACGGTCATCAACATAATTGAAACATTAAAAAAGAAGTTTCCTGATGTTAAACAGTACGTCGTCCTATCTATTTTAGATTGGCGATCAGAGCAGCAGCGAATAGTCTTTCAGCAATTAGAAGAGCAATGGGAAATTTCTATTAAATTTATCTCCATAATGTGTGGGACATTCAATTGTACAGGAGTACCTAGTTTAACAAGTGTACAGCCGAAGGTAACGACTATTGCTACTAGGGATATCACTCTACTGCCCATTAAAGACTCCATTGATCGTCTTTTCTATTATTCTGTTGCAGAGAATGGCAAAATAAACAATCAGCCGTACCTAAAAGCAACAGGAAGATTTATGCTAACATCAAAACAGCATTTTGAACAAATGAACATGTTACAAGCCATCGCCAAGCAATTAAAGGAACTACGAACGGATGGACCAGCTTTGGTGATTGGAACAGGTGAGTTTATGTATGTACCTATGCAAATTGCATCCTATTTAGGGGAAGGTGTTTATTTCCAATCATCAACTCGCAGTCCTATTTATTGTACAGACGATGTAGATTATACAATTACAGAAAAAATTGTATTTGAGAGTCCCGAAAATAACGGGGTTGAAAATTATTTATATAATGTCCAGAGCCAACTATATACGGAACTTTTTCTAATAATAGAACGTATATCCAATAAAGAGGTAGTAGATCGAATGGTGGCAGCTCTTCAGTCGGTTAGTGGGGCGAAGGTATATGTGATTTGTATGCATGAGTTGGAGGGAGTATGATGACATCGACTTTACAGCCAGATAACATGGGTAGCTATGCACGAGAGGACGTAATTTTTTTATTGCGTGATATTGGAAATGTTTTTCTAGAGATGGGTAATGAAAAACGGGAACAGCTTATTCAAGCAGGTACGCATTACTCTGAAATGTTACCAATGGAATATCAACCATCTAAAACATATATGAAGCTATTTTATAAAACCTTGGATGCTTTCGCGGATAGAATTGCTATCGCTGTTGGGGTAGTAGCAGAACGTATCGTCAAAAGTAGAGGGTTAGAAAATTTAATACTTGTAAGTTTAGCCAGAGCAGGTACACCAATCGGTATTTTAATTAAACGTTACATATCAATGAACTATAAGGTGGATGTACCACATTATTCTATTTCTATTTTGCGTGGTCGTGGATTTGATGAGGCGGCGATACGTTACATTCTTTCAGAACATCCTCAAGGCTGTCTTCAATTTATTGATGGTTGGACGGGAAAAGGCGCTATAACCAAAGAATTGATTCAATCTTGTCAAACGTTTAATGAACAATATCAAACGCAGTTAAAAGCGGATCTAGCTGTATTAGCAGATCCAGGGCATTGTGCTACGATTTTTGGAACTCGCGAAGATTTTTTAATTCCTTCTGCTTGTTTAAATTCAACTGTCTCTGGCTTGGTAAGCAGAACCGTTTTAAATTTGCAGTTTATGGATAAGGACGACTTCCATGGAGCAAAATACTATAAAGAATTAGAAGATATGGATGTCTCGAACTTGTACATAAATCGTATAGTCGCATGCTTCAAGCAAGTACGGAATGAAATTACCAGTCAACTTCAGGATGAAGCTACCTCTCTTATTACGTGGGCAGGTATGAAATCGGTCCAAAATATTCAATTGGATTTTGACATGGAAAACATTAACCTTATTAAACCAGGTGTTGGAGAAACGACCCGAGTTTTATTGCGACGAATACCTTGGAAAATCTTAATTAATCCACAGTATAAGGATGAGCTAGAGCATATTTTATTATTAGCTCATGAAAAAAATGTAGTATTAGAAGAATATTCGCATATGTCCTACGCATGTTGCGGCTTAATAAAAGAATTATAGAGGAGTTCAAAATGATATTATTCACATCAGATTTAGATAGAACACTGATTTATTCTAAACGCATGATGGAGATGTTTCCGCCTATTTCAGATAAAGTGGTCGTTGAACATAAGGCTAATGAAAAGATGAGCATGATGACAAAAGAAACAGCTATTTTATTGCAACAGGTTCATCAGCAAACACTATTTGTCCCTGTTACAACTAGAGCGTTGCATCAATATAAAAGAATCCATTTTATAAATGACCTGAACCCTTCTTTTGCAATTACGAGCAATGGGGGTACAATATTAGAAAAGGGTCAGCCATGCGACAAATGGACCAAAACATTAGGTAGACGTATTGAAGATTCTTCAATTCCACGTGAGGATATGTTACAAATATTTCACACCATCAAATCTGATACATGGCTACAACGTTCTTTCTATATAGATGACCTTTTTTATGTCCATCATGTAAATCTGGATGTTTTACAACAGGATGATTTACGCGCCATGACTCAAGAATTCGATACCCATGGTTGGTACGTTTTTCTGCAAGGGAAAAAACTATATTTCATGCCAAAGGTTTTGACCAAGGAAGCTGCCATACAATATATGATGGAGTTTTGTACATACGATGTGCATATAGCAGCAGGCGATTCTATGATGGATTATGGCATGTTGAAGATGGCTGATGTGGCTTTTACACCAAACCATGGTGATTTAAAGGATAAACAGCCAGAAACACTACTTAATACAACATACTCGCCGTATGAGGGTGAAGCATTTACCAAGCATTTGCTTCAGGCTGTTTTACAGCATACTACACAACAAACAGTAGTATAGTTTTTTCGCTACCGCTAAATCATCAGTATCTTCACAGATGCAAATGTGATGTAATAATTTTTCGTCAAGTACTTCCTCGTTAGCATACAACCAAGTTGTTGTGCCGAAGGTGGATTGAACATGAGGTTTTTCGAAGTAATGGCGGCAATCATCTTAGGTTTTTACAGGAGTTTTACTTATGTGATAGTGGAATAAAACTTCTTATTTTACTTGATTGCCTTTTTGGGATGTTAGTTTTGATTTTATTTACGTTTAACGTTTTCAAAAATTACTAGAGAATATGAAGAAAATAATATTGATTAAATTTATATATCCGTTGAATTAAGCTTAAGGATGATTTTTTTAGGGGGTGCGTTTGTATGCAAACAATCACAATAAAAACAATAGTCGAGCGTAATCAAGATGATTGGCTACAGGCGTTTCAAGATTCACCAAAGAATCGTGCATTTTATGAGGAAACACCACAACAAATATGTTTTAGCCGTATGGCTCTACGCGTTTTAGGCGTACCAATCGAGGAAGATGAATATTTTAATTCATTATATACCTTATCTCAAAACCAAAATATTCATATTTTAAGTGAAGAATTAAATAAGCACATTGAACAAAAAGACTTTCAAGCCATACAAAATATTTTATCGCAGCATCAGCAAACACCTAAAGGACTTACCATTAATCGTTTAGTGGCGATGATGTATGGGTATCAACTGATTCCAAAACATGATGACAGCATTATGAATCGACATTTACAGCTAACGACTATTAAGGTTATAGAATTATTTCAACATCAACAATCGCTAGGTTTACTTTCCAATGAATTTCGTCGTTTCTTAATTGATCTGGTGAAGTGGTTAAAAAACCATTGGATTCAATGGGCTAAAGCTTTGAAGCCAACCGATGATTTCCCTAAAGTTGTTTGGTATGGAGAGGCCACTGTTAGTCAGCGATATTTTTTGTTACTCCTAATGGAACTTGGCTGTGATGTATTAATATTTCATCCAGCAAAAGTAGATGAATTTGCTGAGGTGGATCCTAATGATGATTTTTCCATCAGCTATTCATATACAAGCCAAACATCATTACAGCCATTTCCTGACAAGCTCCGTGATCGTCAGGCAACTGTAGGCTATCGTTCTAGTCAGCATTTTGAACAATTAATGCATGACCAGCAATCAGGAGTCTATAGACCGTGGCAATTCAAAGATTTTATGCCACGCTCACTAACTTTGCGTATGACCTATGATGATATTTTTATTTATGCGAAGGAAAAGGCATTGGTACGACCCCAATTTGATGTCAATGGAAATGAAGTAGTGATTCCTGTCATCTTTGCAAAAATCAGCGGAGTCTCAAGCCAGCGTGAGGAATACTGGCATTTCATGCATCAGTTATTAATAAACCCACAAACTATCTTCGTGCAGGAATTTCCTTTTACAAAAACAAGCAAGGCCAACTTTCATTTTCACTATAAACATTGCTTAGTAAATGGTGAACTTTCAGCAGAACGTATTATACAAAGTGATTGGTGGCAGTATGGTGAATTATCATTGGAGCTGCAACAAGCCATTGCGTATACGATCAAAACATCTTGTGAGCAACCAATGTTAAAACAGCAACCAAATGAGACTTTATATGATTTACAGTTATTTGTATTTAAGCAGCTGACAATGATTCCTCAAGAAATACTGCGATTATTGCAAAGCTTCGACTATTCACAAGAGATACCGAAGATTATTATGTATCAAGCGCCGCAGCAACCTGCATTATCGCGCGAAGATATTGCCTTATTAGCATTTTTAAATCGTTTCGGTATGGATATCATTTTTTATAATCCGACTGGACAATTAGATTTAGAAAAGCATCTGCTGGAGGACACATATGATGTGCATCGTTTAGAGCATATGTTATTTGATTTGCCTTATGAAGAACCATCGCAGCAAAAAGCGGCACCGGATAAAATTATTAAAAAGCTCTTTAATCGCTTTTTCTGATGATAGGAAGGAGGCGGCGACCATGTCAAACATCCCAATGACGCTTGAGCAACTGACACTAGAAACAGCAGATGCCGTCAAACAACAATTACGAGAACATGAAGAGGTTCAACAAATTGCTCATCAGATTGATATAAAAAATCAGCTAGAGCTAATAGAGTTGGGAAAAGAACCAGCTACCAAATTATCAAAATTTGCAGATCAAGTTCTAGCTATAGTGACCCAATCAGCTACTTTTGAATCCAATGAATTATTTAAACAGCTTGAATCCTTAATGCTGACATTCGATAAAAAAGATTTTGCTGAACAAAAGGGTTTCTTTAAGAAGCTATTTACACGTAAATCAAAAAATGAAGAGGATGTATATGCGAAATACAATGTGCTCGGTAGAGATATAGAAAAAATTCATTACCAATTTGTGCTTATGGAAGAGGAATTAGCGAAGGATAATCGATTACTCGCTCGGTTATACAAAGAAGATTTGATGTTTTACCTTGATATAGAAAAATATATCGTAGCTACTGATATGAAATTACATGAGGTGCAAACAACATTAATCCCATTATATGAGGAACAGGGTGAGGCAGGTAATCAGGTAGCCAAAATGGAGCTTAATCGTTTACAGACAATTGCTGAAATGCTTCAACAAAAAATAGATGAGTTGGAGAAATCACGAATGGTTGCCATCTTAACAGCTCCACAAATTGAGATGCTACGTCATGGGAATAATGAGCTGATTGAACAGATTCATGGCGCATTTGTTAAAACCATTCCTGTTTTTAAAATGGGGCTGATGAATGCTGTGAATGAAAGACGTCAACAATTACAAAATCAATCAGCATCTGCCTTTGAAAATCGAGTGAAGCAATTTGGGGAAGCTAGCAATGAAGCGGTTCACCTAAGCACAGCTCTTGCTCAGCAGACGGATAAAACACAGACGCTAGAAGAAATGTGGGATACAATTGTTACAGGTATTGCTAATTACCAGCATTTGCGGAGTGAGCAGACAAGTAAACGTAAGCTAGCAGAGCAACAGCTGCTTGCGTTACGTCCTTAATTTTACCTTTAAGTAGAATTCTACTTAAAGGTTTTTTTTGTAGTAAAAAGCGACAGATCCGCTGTATGTGAATCTGTCGCTTACGTGGTTGCTAGATGAATTCTTCTTCAAATTCTACATTAATTTCATGGCCATGGTAGCTTTGGTATGAAACAATCAGTGTATCTAGATGCTCTAAATTTTCCTCATAATCTAGAATCCTCGATAAAATATAGAGTAAGTGATAGCTAGAAAATTCCGTATCGCCTTCCTCGCGAGCAAAGTTTACTTGCTTAATGAAAATTTCCATTAGTTCATTGCGTTGAACATAGTCGATGCTTTTACTCCACTCAGAATGCTCAGGCTTTAATTTCCCAGTATATTTTAAGAGCAATTGTTCGTGATACGTTAATAAGGAATCAAGCCGTTCCTGAATCATTAAGTGAAATTGCGTAGGTAGCTTAGCTAATTCGTTTTCGTGGTTATGCAATCGTTGTAGCAATTCTAAACTTTTTTTGGAAGTTAAGATCATTTGACGATAGACGACCAATTTACGTGCTTTTACATACTTTTTATTTTTGAAATAATTACGCTCCTCTTTATATAAATCATACAGCGTATCGACTCGTAACATACGGCTTTTAAATTTACTTAATGCGCCCTTTGTAGATGTATGCTCAGAAGCCTGCCGTACTGCAAGTCGCGTCCAACGAATAATATCATCCTGCAAAATATAAATTTTGCGGAATAGTTTAATCTCATATTTCGGTGGTAAGAAAACAAGATTAACGACAAATGCTGCTAACACCCCGACTAATATAGTAACAAAGCGTATTAAACCAAACGTTAAAAAGTCTTCTCCTTGGAATTCCATAATGGCCACGACTGATACCAACGCCAACGAAAGAGATTTTTCTAGTTTAAATTTCAACATTAAACCAATAGCTATTATGACAGCTATGCCAATGGCAACCACATGATGGCCAAAAAGTAAGCCGAAAAAGACGGCAATGGTTGCACCTATAATATTTGCTTGAACTTGCTCTACAATGGTTTGATAAGAGCGATAAATAGAAGGCTGTATCGCAAAAATAGCTGCAATTCCAGCAAAAACAGGTGAAGGTAGTTTTAACAGCTCTGCAATAAACAGGGCAAATACGATAGCGACACCAGTTTTAAATACACGGGCACCTAATTTCATAAAGATGTCCTTTCTGTCTCATATTTTTTAGCTTCTTTACATTATAGAAGGAAGTGCACATAAAATACATAGATTTGTATGCAAGAATAAGAAAAAGGCGACTTATGATAGAAAGTCGCCTTTGCATACCCATTATGATAATTGAGAAAATGCGTAATTCACAGCTTTAATTGTTTCAAGAATATCTGCTTCAGTATGCTCTGTAGTTAAGAACCATGCTTCATATTTAGAAGGAGCTAGATTAACGCCTTGCTCAAGCATTAGTTTAAAGAAGCGACCAAAAATTTCTCCGTTAGAGTTTTCGGCTTGCTCATAGTTTTCTACTTTCACATCTGTAAAGTAAATTGTCAGCGCCCCTTTAAGACGATTTAATGTGATGGTTACTCCATGCTCTTTAGCAGCAGCTAAAATCCCTTCTTCTAAAATCCCGCCTAGTCGATCCATTTCATCGTAAATGCCTGGTGTTTGTAGCACTTCTAAGCACGCAATACCTGCTTGCATAGATGCTGGATTTCCGGCCATCGTTCCGGCTTGGTAAGCTGGACCTAGTGGTGCGACTGTATCCATAATTTCTTTACGACCACCATATGCACCAATTGGTAAACCGCCACCAATAACTTTACCAAGTGCTGTTAGATCAGGTGTTAGGCCAAGTAAGTTTTGGGCACCACCGTAGTGGAAGCGGAAAGCCGTGATAACTTCATCGTAAATTGTTAAGGCTCCTTTTTCTTTGGCCGTAGCGTGTACTAATTCAAGGAAGCCAGGATTCGGTTCAACAATACCAAAGTTTCCTACGATAGGTTCAATTAAAATAGCTGCAATTTCATCGCCCCATGTATTCATTGCTTCTGTAAAAGCTTCAGGGTTATTGAAAGGTACCGTAATAACTTCTTCAGCTGTAGAAGTCGTTACACCTGCTGAGTCTGGTGTTCCTAATGTAGCAGGACCTGAACCAGCAGCTACTAAAACTAAATCGAAATGACCATGGTAGCATCCGGCAAATTTCATTATTTTTGTACGTCCTGTATAGGCACGTGCAACACGAATAGTTGTCATAACAGCTTCTGTACCAGAGTTGTTAAAGCGTACTTTATCCATAGACGGAATGGCTTCTTTTAGCATTTTTGCAAAAGTAACCTCATATTCAGTCGGCGTTCCAAACAATGTGCCATTTTCAGCAGCATGTGTAATAGCCTTAGCAATGTGAGGGTGCCCATGACCTGTAACGATAGGACCGTATGCTGCAAGATAATCTATATAACGATTGCCATCTACATCCCAAAAATATGCGCCTTTTCCTCGAACCATTGCCACAGGAGAACCACCGCCTACTGCTTTATATGAACGAGAAGGGCTATTTACACCACCAACGATATGTTGTAACGCCTCTGCGTGTACTGCTTCAGATTTTGCGTGATTCATAGTATTGCCTCCTAACTTTTTATACGTAATCTATTGTAGACCTATCAGTGTCAGAAATCCAAAGAAAATAAGGAATATGACTTGATTTGTTACTTGGAGTAAAATGAACATACAGAGGAGGAGATTATTATGACTTTGCAAGAAGGACAGAAGGTACCCGATTTTTCTCTTATGAATGAAAAGGGAGAGACGGTACAGCTAACTGATTTTAAAGGACAGAATGTAATTTTATACTTTTACCCAAAAGATATGACACCAGGTTGCACAACTGAAGCATGTGATTTTCGAGATAGGTTTGAGGACTTTAGTCATTTAAACGCTGTTGTTCTAGGCGTTAGTCCAGATGATGCAAACAAACATACAAAATTTATTGATAAGCATGGCTTGCCTTTTTCTTTATTAGTAGATGAAGATCATGCTGTAGCGGAGGCGTATGGTGTATGGGTCTTAAAGAAAATGTATGGACGTGAATTTATGGGGATTGAGCGTTCCACATTTTTAATTGATTCGGAGGGTAAGTTAATGAAAGCTTGGCGTAAAGTACGTGTGAAAAATCATATTGAAGAAGTTTATGCCTATTTAGCAGAACAGGAGGCGACAACATGAGAATCTATTTTACTTTTGAACCAAGACCAGATTTACGGGAACCATTATTAGCAGAATTCCCACAAGTCGATTTTATATTTGAAAGTGGAATAACAAATGAAGAGCTTCAAAAAGCGGATGTTTTAGTTACATATGGTGAGAATTTAACAACAGAGAGCATCCAACAGGCGACGAAGTTAAAATGGATTTTTGTTGCATCAGCAGGCATTGAAAAAATGCCTGCTCAAGCTATTATGGAGCGTGGTATTTTAGTTTCTAATGTACGAGGTATCCATAAAACACCTATGGCAGAATCAATGCTAGCCCATATTTTAGCCATTAAACGTGCTTTACCTTGGATGTATGAGCAACAAAAGAAAGGTGAATGGTCAAAAAAAGCCAAACAAACTGAATTACGAGATAGTACAGCGCTTATTTTAGGTCCAGGCGCTATTGGCTCGGAAGTGGGGCGCTTATTACAAGCCTTTGGTGTGACGACTATTGGCTGCAATCGCTCTGGAAATGAAGCGTCAAACATGGATAAGATGATTAGCTTTGAGCAATTAATAGAAGTTTTGCCGAGTGCTGATATTGTCATTTCTGTGTTGCCAAAAACACAAGAAACAACGCATTTATTAAATGAAGAACATTTTATAGCTATGAAGAGCAGTGCAATTTTCATGAATTTTGGCCGAGGGAATTTAGTTGATGAAAAGGTACTCATTCAGGCGCTCGAAGATGGAGAAATAGGATATGCCGTTTTGGATGTATTTGAAGAAGAACCTCTGTCATCAGACAATCCACTATGGGCATTGCCAAATGTCATAGTATCACCACATGTCTCAAGCCATTCATCTCGTTATGTGGAACGAAGCTTAGAAATTTTTAAGACCAGCTTAACAAAATGGCTAAGAGGTGACAGAGATTTAGAAAATGTCATGGAGCTATCGAGAGGATATTAAGAAAAAAACGATGAAATTAGAGGATTAGTATGTGTGATTGTTGACGAAGTAGCGCTAATTGGATACACTATTTATAACAATTATAAATTAATAATACTTATGGAAGAGGTGCATGACGATGTCTACAACGCATTTACAGGATGCACTGGACACGTTAAAAACAACTGGTGTACGTATTACTCCTCAGCGTCATGCTATTTTGGAATATCTAATTCAATCTATGGCACATCCTACTGCCGATGAAATTTATAAAGCACTTGAAGGGAAATTTCCTAATATGAGTGTAGCGACTGTTTATAATAACCTGCGAGTATTTCGTGAGGTAGGTCTTGTGAAAGAGCTTACTTATGGAGATGCTTCAAGCCGCTTTGATTTCGTGACAAATGATCATTACCATATGATTTGTGAATGCTGTGGCAAGATCGTCGATTTCCATTATCCTGGGCTCGATGAAATAGAGCATTTTGCATCACAGGTAACTGACTTTGATGTGCATTCGCATCGTTTAGAGATATACGGCACATGTCCATCATGTAAAGGTGTTACTGCTAAAGTACAATAAAAATCCTAGCTCGTTAACGGGCTAGGATTTTTTCGTTTTATGATTATAGGATTGGTCGAACTCTTTACCTTCAAGAGTAGGATCAAGCGTTAATGGCTCATTGCAATACATGCACATATCGACTCTGCCTAAAACTTTTGTATGTTTATGGCAATTAGGACACTCAACTTGAATGGCTCGTGTTGATAATAAACCTATCCAGGCATAGACAACTGTACTACCAATAATACATAAAACACCTAATGTCATGAAAATTAAAACTAATATTGGGCTATTTTTAAAGAATATACCTCCGTACATTACAATAAAACCAATAAAGATTAGTGCTAAAGCGAATGAACGAATTTTATTAATTTTACTTTTATAAGGTTTCATTTATCTTGCCTCCCAATCTAAAATCTACTATAACATATAAGGGCAAAGTATTTTAGCTTTGAGGTAAATCAAAGAAGGAATACTTTTAGAGTATGTCGAATTTTTAACGGAACAAGGGAAGCTATATGAATAAAGGGGGGCTGAACATGGAGCAAGTATTGCGTCCTATATACCAAGAACGTGCGAGTCAGTCAAATACATTAGGCGTTATTTTAGTGGAAAAACGTGAGGAGCAAAGTAACGTTACAGATACATTTGATACTGTTTTATTAATTATTGTAAAAGAAGCAGAGCAGCCAGTCTTTTCAAAACATTACTTATATGAAGGAAATAAAGTCGCTCTACATACGGTTACGGAGAAACTAATACGAAAATGGCTTCTAATCGGATCTAATAAGAAGGTAGTCGATTGGATTTTCTTTGGCAGAGTACTATTTGATCGGAATGAATTCCTGCATAAACTAAAAATAGAATTACAGGAATTTCCGTATAGTGGCCGTAAGATTAAGACAGGCATTCAATTTTCCAAGTTAATACGTCGTTATTTGGAGGGGAAGGAATACTTTGATAAGGGCAGTTATTTGGATGCATATAATCATGTAGTTGATTCCTTACACCATTTGGGGCGTTTATCAATCATTGATAGTGGTCTATACCCTGAAGTAACTGTATGGGGGCAAGTGAAAAAAATTGAACCAGCGATTTATAAGCTGTACGAAGAACTGGTGACGAGTAATGAGCCAATTGAAAAACGCTTAGAACTTTTATTCTTAGCAAGTGAGTTTTTAATACATTCTCGAACACGAGATGGAGCACAACATATATTAGAAGTGATGCAAACAAAAGAAACATGGTCGATTCAAGAGCTACATGACCATCATGAACTCATGAATTACTCTGTGGATTTAGAAGTATTTGTCGAATACTTAGTGGATAAGGGGTATATTCATATAGAGCCAGTTACTGCGAAAAACGAGATGATCTTTCACCGTCATTACAAGGTCGATAAAGAAGCTCTAGAAATTGGTCAATGACTGTAGTATGCTTGTAATCGAGGTATCTAAAAAATACCTCGATATTTTTTTAAAAAAGTAGTTGACGAATATTATAATGATATTGTATTATATTAATTGTCGCTAAGACATAACAAGTAACTCGATGAAAAACATAAAAAACTTTTTCAAAAATAGTTGACATGTTTTGAGTGAGATGTTAATATAAAGAAGTCGCTGAAAAAACGACTTAAATAATGAACCTTGAAAACTGAACAAGCAAAACGTAATCAATAAAGTTTTAAGTAGCTAGCCTAGCTAGTGAACGAAATAAAATTTTGGACATCAAAATGATGCCAGCAAAACAATTTGAGCTAATCAAATTTCTTTTATGGAGAGTTTGATCCTGGCTCAGGACGAACGCTGGCGGCGTGCCTAATACATGCAAGTCGAGCGAACAGAGAAGGAGCTTGCTCCTTTGACGTTAGCGGCGGACGGGTGAGTAACACGTGGGCAACCTACCTTATAGTTTGGGATAACTCCGGGAAACCGGGGCTAATACCGAATAATCTGTTTCACCTCATGGTGAAATATTGAAAGACGGTTTCGGCTGTCGCTATAGGATGGGCCCGCGGCGCATTAGCTAGTTGGTGAGGTAACGGCTCACCAAGGCGACGATGCGTAGCCGACCTGAGAGGGTGATCGGCCACACTGGGACTGAGACACGGCCCAGACTCCTACGGGAGGCAGCAGTAGGGAATCTTCCACAATGGGCGAAAGCCTGATGGAGCAACGCCGCGTGAGTGAAGAAGGATTTCGGTTCGTAAAACTCTGTTGTAAGGGAAGAACAAGTACAGTAGTAACTGGCTGTACCTTGACGGTACCTTATTAGAAAGCCACGGCTAACTACGTGCCAGCAGCCGCGGTAATACGTAGGTGGCAAGCGTTGTCCGGAATTATTGGGCGTAAAGCGCGCGCAGGTGGTTTCTTAAGTCTGATGTGAAAGCCCACGGCTCAACCGTGGAGGGTCATTGGAAACTGGGAGACTTGAGTGCAGAAGAGGATAGTGGAATTCCAAGTGTAGCGGTGAAATGCGTAGAGATTTGGAGGAACACCAGTGGCGAAGGCGACTATCTGGTCTGTAACTGACACTGAGGCGCGAAAGCGTGGGGAGCAAACAGGATTAGATACCCTGGTAGTCCACGCCGTAAACGATGAGTGCTAAGTGTTAGGGGGTTTCCGCCCCTTAGTGCTGCAGCTAACGCATTAAGCACTCCGCCTGGGGAGTACGGTCGCAAGACTGAAACTCAAAGGAATTGACGGGGGCCCGCACAAGCGGTGGAGCATGTGGTTTAATTCGAAGCAACGCGAAGAACCTTACCAGGTCTTGACATCCCGTTGACCACTGTAGAGATATGGTTTCCCCTTCGGGGGCAACGGTGACAGGTGGTGCATGGTTGTCGTCAGCTCGTGTCGTGAGATGTTGGGTTAAGTCCCGCAACGAGCGCAACCCTTGATCTTAGTTGCCATCATTTAGTTGGGCACTCTAAGGTGACTGCCGGTGACAAACCGGAGGAAGGTGGGGATGACGTCAAATCATCATGCCCCTTATGACCTGGGCTACACACGTGCTACAATGGACGATACAAACGGTTGCCAACTCGCGAGAGGGAGCTAATCCGATAAAGTCGTTCTCAGTTCGGATTGTAGGCTGCAACTCGCCTACATGAAGCCGGAATCGCTAGTAATCGCGGATCAGCATGCCGCGGTGAATACGTTCCCGGGCCTTGTACACACCGCCCGTCACACCACGAGAGTTTGTAACACCCGAAGTCGGTGAGGTAACCTTTTGGAGCCAGCCGCCGAAGGTGGGATAGATGATTGGGGTGAAGTCGTAACAAGGTAGCCGTATCGGAAGGTGCGGCTGGATCACCTCCTTTCTAAGGATATTTTCGGAATACAAACCTAGGGTTTGTAAGATTACGTTTTGCGTTCAGTTTTGAAGGTTCATTCTTTCTGAATGAAATACTTCAAAACTTGTTCTTTGAAAACTGGATAAAACGACATTGAAATTGTAACAAACACATTTATTTTTTTAAGTTTTTTTATAGGCTTAATAACATGATAAGGTTTTCAGACACGAGCAGTTCTAGGAAGCAATCGAGTAAATGAAGGAGCGTACTTCAGTACGTGACTGATTGAACGAGTGAGGCTGACAACGAAATGTGAAGTGTATGGAAAGCTGATAGGTTAAGTTATTAAGGGCGCACGGCGAATGCCTTGGCACTAGGAGCCGAAGAAGGACGGCACTAACACCGATATGCTTCGGGGAGCTGTAAGTGAGCTTTGATCCGGAGATTTCCGAATGGGGGAACCCACTACGTTTAATCGCGTAGTATCTTGACGTGAATACATAGCGTCTTGAAGGCAGACCCAGGGAACTGAAACATCTAAGTACCTGGAGGAAGAGAAAGAAAAATCGATTCCCTGAGTAGCGGCGAGCGAAACGGGAAGAGCCCAAACCAAGAGGCTTGCCTCTTGGGGTTGTAGGACACTCAATACGGAGTTACAAAAGAACGAGTTAGATGAAGCGACTTGGAAAGGTCCGCCAGAGCAGGTAAAAGCCCTGTAGTCGAAAGTTCGTTCTCTCCTGAGTGGATCCTGAGTACGGCGGAACACGTGAAATTCCGTCGGAATCCGGGAGGACCATCTCCCAAGGCTAAATACTACCTAGTGACCGATAGTGAACCAGTACCGTGAGGGAAAGGTGAAAAGCACCCCGGAAGGGGAGTGAAAGAGATCCTGAAACCGTGTGCCTACAAGTAGTTAGAGCCCGTTAATGGGTGATAGCGTGCCTTTTGTAGAATGAACCGGCGAGTTACGATTACGTGCGAGGTTAAGCTTTAGAAGGCGGAGCCGCAGCGAAAGCGAGTCTGAATAGGGCGAAATAGTACGTGGTCGTAGACCCGAAACCAGGTGATCTACCCATGTCCAGGGTGAAGGTAAGGTAACACTTACTGGAGGCCCGAACCCACGCACGTTGAAAAGTGCGGGGATGAGGTGTGGGTAGCGGAGAAATTCCAATCGAACTTGGAGATAGCTGGTTCTCTCCGAAATAGCTTTAGGGCTAGCCTCGTGATGAGAATACTGGAGGTAGAGCACTGTTTGGACTAGGGGGCCATCCCGGTTTACCGAATTCAGACAAACTCCGAATGCCAGATATTTATACACGGGAGTCAGACTGCGAGTGATAAGATCCGTAGTCAAAAGGGAAACAGCCCAGACCACCAGCTAAGGTCCCAAAGTAATCGTTAAGTGGAAAAGGATGTGGCGTTGCACAGACAACCAGGATGTTGGCTTAGAAGCAGCCATCATTTAAAGAGTGCGTAATAGCTCACTGGTCGAGTGACGCTGCGCCGAAAATGTATCGGGGCTAAACGATTCACCGAAGCTGTGGATTGACATCTACGATGTCAGTGGTAGGAGAGCGTTCTAAGTGCGTTGAAGTCAGACCGGAAGGACTGGTGGAGCGCTTAGAAGTGAGAATGCCGGTATGAGTAGCGAAAGACGGGTGAGAATCCCGTCCACCGTATGACTAAGGTTTCCTGAGGAAGGCTCGTCCGCTCAGGGTTAGTCGGGACCTAAGCCGAGGCCGATAGGCGTAGGCGATGGACAACAGGTTGATATTCCTGTACCACCTCCTCACCGTTTGAGAAATGGGGGGACGCAGTAGGATAGGGTAAGCGCGCTGTTGGTTATGCGCGTCCAAGCAGTAAGGCGTGTGTGTAGGCAAATCCGCACACTGTAACGTTGAGCTGTGATGGCGAGTCCGTATGGACGAAGTTCCTGATTTCACACTGCCAAGAAAAGCCTCTATCGAGGTGAGAGGTGCCCGTACCGCAAACCGACACAGGTAGTCGAGGAGAGAATCCTAAGGTGTGCGAGAGAACTCTCGTTAAGGAACTCGGCAAAATGACCCCGTAACTTCGGGAGAAGGGGTGCTCTTGAGCGTGCAAGCGCATGAGAGCCGCAGTGAATAGGCCCAGGCGACTGTTTAGCAAAAACACAGGTCTCTGCAAAACCGTAAGGTGACGTATAGGGGCTGACGCCTGCCCGGTGCTGGAAGGTTAAGAGGAGTGGTTAGCGCAAGCGAAGCTGCGAATTGAAGCCCCAGTAAACGGCGGCCGTAACTATAACGGTCCTAAGGTAGCGAAATTCCTTGTCGGGTAAGTTCCGACCCGCACGAAAGGCGTAACGATCTGGGCACTGTCTCAACGAGAGACTCGGTGAAATTATAGTACCTGTGAAGATGCAGGTTACCCGCGACAGGACGGAAAGACCCCGTGGAGCTTTACTGTAGCCTGATATTGAATTTTGGTACAACTTGTACAGGATAGGTAGGAGCCAGAGATCTCGGAGCGCCAGCTTCGAAGGAGGCGTCGGTGGGATACTACCCTGGTTGTATTGAAATTCTAACCCATGCCCCTTAGCGGGGCAGGAGACAGTGTCAGGCGGACAGTTTGACTGGGGCGGTCGCCTCCTAAAAGGTAACGGAGGCGCCCAAAGGTTCCCTCAGAATGGTTGGAAATCATTCGTAGAGTGTAAAGGCACAAGGGAGCTTGACTGCGAGACCTACAAGTCGAGCAGGGTCGAAAGACGGGCTTAGTGATCCGGTGGTTCCGCATGGAAGGGCCATCGCTCAACGGATAAAAGCTACCCCGGGGATAACAGGCTTATCTCCCCCAAGAGTCCACATCGACGGGGAGGTTTGGCACCTCGATGTCGGCTCATCGCATCCTGGGGCTGTAGTCGGTCCCAAGGGTTGGGCTGTTCGCCCATTAAAGCGGTACGCGAGCTGGGTTCAGAACGTCGTGAGACAGTTCGGTCCCTATCCGTCGTGGGCGTAGGAAATTTGAGAGGAGCTGTCCTTAGTACGAGAGGACCGGGATGGACACACCGCTGGTGTACCAGTTGTCTTGCCAAAGGCATCGCTGGGTAGCTATGTGTGGACGGGATAAGTGCTGAAAGCATCTAAGCATGAAGCCCCCCTCAAGATGAGATTTCCCATTACGCAAGTAAGTAAGATCCCTCAAAGACGATGAGGTAGATAGGTTCGAGGTGGAAGTGTGGTGACACATGGAGCTGACGAATACTAATCGATCGAGGACTTAACCAAAAAGTTTGAAGCATTCAATGAACCGTTTATCCAGTTTTGAAAGAATAAAATTATTATAATATACTTGTAATTTTGATAAAATATGTTATAATAAGTATTGTCTTTCAAATAGTCTAGTGATGATGGCAAAGAGGTCACACCCGTTCCCATACCGAACACGGAAGTTAAGCTCTTTAGCGCCGATGGTAGTTGGGGGCTTCCCCCTGTGAGAGTAGGACGTCGCTAGGCTGTATACTAAAATTATTCCGAAGTAGCTCAGTTGGTAGTAGCACCTGACTGTTAATCAGGTTGTCGCAGGTTCGAGTCCTGCCTTCGGAGCCATTCTTGGAGAGTTGTCCGAGTGGCCGAAGGAGCACGATTGGAAATCGTGTAGGCGGTTAACACTGTCTCAAGGGTTCAAATCCCTTACTCTCCGCCAGCACTTTTAATTATTCCAAACGAAGGCCCCTTGGTCAAGTGGTTAAGACACCGCCCTTTCACGGCGGTAACACGGGTTCGAATCCCGTAGGGGTCACCATTCATTTTTATACCCAGATGGAGGATTAGCTCAGCTGGGAGAGCATCTGCCTTACAAGCAGAGGGTCGGCGGTTCGAGCCCGTCATCCTCCACCATTTTAAAAACAACATATATCATTAACGCGGGGTGGAGCAGTGGTAGCTCGTCGGGCTCATAACCCGAAGGTCGTTGGTTCAAATCCGGCCCCCGCAACCAAATGGTCCCGTGGTGTAGCGGTTAACATGCCTGCCTGTCACGCAGGAGATCGCCGGTTCGATCCCGGTCGGGACCGCCATTTTTTTATAATATATGGGTCAGTAGCTCAGTTGGTAGAGCATTAGATTGAAGCTCTAAGTGTCGGCGGTTCGATTCCGTCCTGACCCATCATTTTTTTGCCGGTGTAGCTCAGTTGGTAGAGCAACTGACTTGTAATCAGTAGGTCGTGGGTTCGACTCCTATCGCCGGCACCATGAATTCCCGGAGGGGTAGCGAAGTGGCTAAACGCGGCGGACTGTAAATCCGCTCCTTAGGGTTCGGCGGTTCGAATCCGTCCCCCTCCACCAGTTTTATTTTTTTATTTTTAAATAGGGGCATAGTTCAACGGTAGAATAGAGGTCTCCAAAACCTTTGGTGTGGGTTCGATTCCTACTGCCCCTGCCAATTTATTTTATGGCGATTGTGGCGAAGTGGTTAACGCACCGGATTGTGGTTCCGGCATTCGTGGGTTCGATTCCCATCAGTCGCCCCATTCAAGAATAAAGTAAATTTCATAATAATAACTATAATATAATGGCGATTGTGGCGAAGTGGTTAACGCACCGGATTGTGGTTCCGGCATTCGTGGGTTCGATTCCCATCAGTCGCCCCATAGTTGGGGTATAGCCAAGCGGTAAGGCAACGGATTTTGATTCCGTCATGCCTAGGTTCGAATCCTAGTACCCCAGCCATTTTTTGCGGAAGTAGTTCAGTGGTAGAACACCACCTTGCCAAGGTGGGGGTCGCGAGTTCGAACCTCGTCTTCCGCTCCAAGTATGATGGCGGCATAGCCAAGTGGTAAGGCACAGGTCTGCAACACCTTTATCACCGGTTCAAATCCGGTTGCCGCCTCCATATTTTTACTGCTAATCGGTTTATCCGATTTTTTTTATCTCCATTATGCCGGTGTGGCGGAATTGGCAGACGCGCACGACTCAAAATCGTGTTCCTTTGGAGTGTCGGTTCGACCCCGACCACCGGTATCATTACGTACATATACGTTACATTTAGTAAGTTTAGAAAGCTCACAAACCTTGATAATACAGGGTTTGTGAGCTTTTTTCATTTTTGGGGATACGATAAGAATTGAAATCATTTTACACACTTCAGGTAGAAGACATTGATATATAAGGCTTTTTACTACATTCCCTATCCTTATCACCGGTAACGAGGTTAGCGTAATAATATAGCAATAGTTGTGTAGGGAGATTAGTTAAAGAAGGTAGTTTTTAAGTGAATGGTGCATTGTCAAAAAAATAATATATTACACAATAAGTAAGTTTCAATGGAAAGGTTGGAGGTGATTTTTATGAAGAAGGTGATTAGTGGACAACAAGATGAATTTAAAGGGAACGATACTGCAAATGGTATTGATAAAATGTTTTCTGGTCAACCTGTTCACCCTACATGTAGAAATATGTTTGAGGCTGATATCGTATAACAAGCAAAGCTATAATACTACTTGGGGGTAATAGGGGTACTGGTGAATACGTTTAGAACCCAAAAAATAGCAATACAAACCAAAGCTTTGGTTTGTATTACTATTGTTAGTATGCTTCACCTTTTGAAATTATTGAACGCGAGCAAATCCAAATCCTGAAGCGTAGTCATCACCTATAGCAGCTCCATAACCACCTTTAATATCTACTGATTTTGCTCTCTCTTGTAAGTTAGAACGTAGTTGCGTGTTAGATAATGACGGATTTTCAGCCCAAATTTTTGCTGCTAAACCAGAGACATGAGGGGTAGCCATTGATGTGCCGCTAATTGTATTATAACCGCCATTATACCATGTAGAATAAACGGATGAGCCAGGAGCTGAGATTTCAATATCACCTTCCTGGATGACATAATCTCCAGCTGTAGATATATAACCACGTGAAGAGTAGTCAGCTACACGATAAGTCCCATTTTGTTGTACATTTTCTAAAGCTGCAACGGCGATTGCATTTGGTAATGCCCCCGGATAACCAATTGTTCCTTGCGCATAGCCAGAATTACCAGCTGCAGCTACTATTAGAACTCCTTTACTGTATGCGTAATTGACAGCACTCGAAATGAGGCTATTATTCGCTGAAGAACCTAGAGACATACTAATAATTGTTTTGGTACCAGTAGCTGTTGCTTGATCTGCTGCATGTCGAATAGCAGCAGCAATATCATCTGAGTATCCAGAACCGCTATCTAATAACACTTTGTAAGCCCAAAGATCAGCATCTGGAGCTACACCGTAAATGCCTGCTTGATCGCTTCCACCATCAGCTAAGGCCGTACCAGCAACATGTGTACCATGTCCGTTTCTATCAGTACAGCTGTTATTAATGGGTGTTGTCGCACCTGTAAAGTCTTTACATTGCTCTACGTTATTGACAAGGTCAGGATGAGAAATATTTACACCCGTATCGAGTACGGCAATATTAATGCCACTTCCTCCAGTTGTAGATGTTAAAGTATCATTGTTATAAATTGCTTTAATGCCCCAAGGTATTTGTTGAGAAGCTCTTAAAGAAGTTACCAAATCCAGAGTTTCATTTTCTACCATACTATCGTCTTCCAAACCTATCGTATCTAATGTAACGATAGGCACTTTTGTAACTGTGAAATTTTTATTCTTCTGTAATGCTTCGAATTGTTTTTCATTCATATCAGTTGAAAATCCGTTCTCTGTTAATTCCCAACGAGCAGAATATTGAGTTTTTAATGTTGATTTTTCTGTTTTTTTGTTTGCCTCAACATAAACACGGAATTTCTCCTGACCACCGTCGTTTCCTAAGCTATCTTCGCTATCCATCGCTGTTGCGTACACCGGGTTTATTACTGATCCTGCAATCAAAAGACTTAGCAACGTACTTTTCATTTTTTTCATTCTTTCCAACTCCTTTTCAAATTAAGTTATAGTACTACAATTTGAATCTACCATAATTTAGGTTTTTTGATTATTGGGAAAATTATGATTATAATAAATGTAAAATACAGTCATTCGATACGGGAGGTTATGAAAATGAAGATTGGTTCATTAATTAAGTACTATCGTACAAAGCTAGGAATGACACAGAATTCAGTGGCGATGGGGATTTGCTCGATTCCTCATTTAAGTAAAATTGAGAATAATAATAAAGAAGCAAATAGCGAGACAATACGTCTACTGCTAGAACGATTAAATATTAGTATTCACGATGTAGAGAATAACGAACAAAATATTATTTGCCTATTAAATGATTTACAAAAACATATAAATTACCTAGAGATTGATAAAGTAAAAGAGACAATGAGCAGATTAAAAGAATATGAAGAAATAATAGGTTTTACAGAATCTATTTATTTATATGAACTTTATAAGTTACGTTATTATGTGTTTGTTAAAGAGCATAAATTAGCAGACAATCAATTAAAATGGCTAAATGCCCACCGACCAAATTTTTCCCAACATGAAAGGTATTTACATTCATATTATTATGCATTAGTTTTAATTACAAAAGGTAAATATGAGGAAGCAGCTAAAGAACTAACTCAAATACTTCAAATACATCCAGAACTAGGGTCACTAGAAGGAGAGTTTTACTATCATTTCGCTTTAATAAAAGGGCGGTTAGAAGAACCAAGCCAAGCAATTATTTATGGGAAAAAAGCTCTTCAATTCTATAAGGACCAATTTAATTTTAAAAGAATTGTTTATACATTAATGTCTCTGGCACTCAATTACTCTCGAGGAAAAGTGTTTCACGAAGCAATCGAAATCTATGAACATTTAGTGAGAAATGTGGAGCTATTACAGCAACAGCAGCTATTACCTGCTATATATCACAATTTGGGGGATTTGTACCAAATGAGATGGGAATATGAAAATGCATTAATTTACTTTGAAAAAAGCGCTTCTTTAATGTCAAAGAACTGTGATCATTATCTGCTTTGCTTATATAATTTAGGTGTTACGCAATTTCGCTTAGAACAAACGGAAAAAAGTATAAAAACCTTTACTATTCTAAAGGAAGAAGCAAAAAATAAGAAAAAATTAAGTTTTAATTTATTTGCTACTTTTTATTTATATTTGCTAGGAGAAGAAAAAAAGAAAGCGATGGATTTTTTAGAAGGGAGGTTAATTCCATTTATAGCAGATAATGAAGAATTAAAAGAAATGCACCAACAATTTTCTAATTTATTGGGAGAGTATTATCGACAAGAAAAGCAGTTCGAGAAAGCTATGCAATTTATTGAAATTTAAAGGAGAGTGTGAATATGAAGAAAAATGTTGGATTATCAATTTTAATACTGAGTGCTGCAGTAATAATTATATCTGTTCCAATTCATCCACCGGTTTTATAAAAGGCAAGAGTGGGAGAAGGTAGTGGCTCTATCTTATGATTGAGGAACAGTGTAAACCACAAGCCTTTGAAACTGAGAGAGATAGGCAGATTTTTTATGAAGGGTATGGGAGAAAGTTAATTAATTAAAACGAGTACAATTACTTTAAAAATGGATTATATGAGTTTTTTTAGATGAAGATCTAAACCGTTCTGTAGGATAAATGACTTTCCTTCAGAGCGGTTTATTTGTTTTCGTTTCTTTTTTTTCTTTTCCATTCTTAATGATTAGTTCATGCTCTGTTCATGAAACAATTTTAAGCTAAGGATAATTAAAGAAATGGAGGGATAAAGGATGAATCTTGCCTGGAAAGAAATGAAGAAAAATAAAGTACGATTTTTAATCTTGGGCTCCATCATCTTCCTAGTTAGTTTTTTAACGTTTATTATTTCAGGTTTGGCGAATGGCTTGTCACAGGATAATGCAGCTTTAATAAAAGACTTACCGCAGGGGCAATTCTACATGACAGAGGATGCTGATGGGACGTTTAATCTTTCGAGAATCTCTAACAATCTACAACAGGAAGTCATGTCTGAAGAGAAGGAAGCAGTTGCCTTTTCTATTCAAATGGGCTTTTTAAGTGATGAGGATGATAAACAGCAAAGTGTGGCCTTTGTCACATCGACAGAGTCATCACTATTTAGAAATGTGCGTCAAGGTGAGGTCCTGTTAGACAGCTCGCTACAGGAAAAGGGAATAAAAGTGGGAGATATATTAGCGAACAATCAATATAGTGGAGAGTTCAAGGTGAAAGGCTTTGTGGAGCAAAAGAAATATAGCCATGCCCCTGTTGCGTATATCAGTAAAGAGGCTTACCAGGAAATGTATCGGATACAGGATATGCAGTTAATTTTTGTTCCACACAATGCTGCCAAGGATTTTGAGGGGCTACAGTCTTATAGCAATAAAGAATTTCTGAATGCTATCCCGAGTTACAGTGCGGAACAGATGTCTTTAAATATGATTATTTGGTTTTTAGTTGTCATTAGTGGTATGCTGTTTGCTATTTTCTTCTATATGATGAATGTACAAAAGATTGGCCTATATGGCATTCTAAAAGCAATTGGATTAAAAACAGGTAGGTTGTTTAACATGATCTGGACACAGATGGTGATTATTACAGCTATTTCACTAGTATTATCAGTCAGCCTTAGTCAATTATTCAATATAGTTGCGCCAAAGGGGATGCCATTTACGTTAAATTTTGGTACAACAATGCAGCTATCGTTAGTGTTCCTTGTCATTGGTTTTGTGGGAGCTACATTGTCAGGTCTACAAATTAAAAAAATTCAACCGTTACAAGCAATACACCAAGGGGAGGCTTAGTCATGACGTTATTTACGATTGATGAAGTAAGAAAAACGTTTAAAAATGGTGATGTCGAAGAGGAAATTTTAAAAGGTATTAATTTATCCTTAAAAGAAGGAGAGATTACGGCATTGGTAGGTGCATCTGGTTCAGGAAAAAGTACGCTATTAACTATAGCTGCTGGACTGCAACCCGCAACGGATGGACAGATTCTTTTTGAGGGACAAAATTTAACGACTATGAACGAAGAACAAGTACGAAAGCTGCGTGCAAGTAAATTTGGCTTTGTTTTTCAGTTTGCTCATCTTGTACCTTTTCTTACCGTAGAAGAACAGCTGCTATTAATGTTGGATGTTGCTGGGTCTCCACTGAAGAAACATGAACAAAAGCATGAAGTAAATCGTTTATTACAGTTAGTTGGGCTGGCTCATCGTCAAGATGCTTATCCTTCTTCATTGTCAGGGGGAGAAAAGCAACGTGTAGCGATTGCACGTGCCATCATTCATCAACCGAAAGTGCTGTTTGCAGATGAGCCAACAGCAAGTTTAGATTCACAGCGTTCTAAAGAAATTATGATGTTATTAAGAACATTAACAAAAACTTTAAGTATCACAACATTATTAGTGACGCATGACGAAGAGATGCTAGCTTATACAGATCGTATTATTAAAATGAGCGATGGTGTGGTATTACAAAATAAGCAAGGCTCCCACTAGTAGGGAGCCTTTGTAGCGTTTAGGTTAAACGGGCATTACGACTCACTTTACAAACCATTCTCATTAACGCTTTGTGTAGAAAAGGAAAAATAGTAAAAATAACATCCATTGTTTTGCGCATTGGCATTGGACAAATGATAGGCTTATTTTGATGAACACCTTCTATAGCAATTTTTGCAATTCGCTGAGGTGAGATCATTTTTTGCTGCTGTAATTGTTTGGTGATAATTGATTTATCCATATGAATCGCTTTGGCGTTATCGAAAATAGGTGTATCCACAAACGTTGGACATAAGGCACTCACCTTAATCCCAAATTCCTCAGCCTCATAGTGTAGAGAGGTCGTTAATCCTATAACAGCATGTTTGGTAGTAGCGTATGCAGAAGAAAAAGGAGAAGGTCCTAACCCTGCAGCTGATGAGGTATTGATGATATGTCCAAAACCTTGTTTTTTCATAAGTGAATAACCTAGTTGAGTACCATAAATGACACCCCACAAATTAATAGCCATAATTTCCTTCCAATCCTCAATAGTCGTTTCACCCAGCTCTCCGTACATAGCAATTCCAGCATTATTAAACAGATAATCTATCCGATGATATTCTTCAATTACACCATGAATGACAGATGCTACACTATTGTAATCGGTTACATTTAGTGGTACAAATTTTGCATGAACAGCATCTTTATTTAACTGTGCTTCTAACATACGACCTTCTTGTTCTTGAATATCAGCAATAATGACAAATATATGTCGAGTAATTAATTCCTGGCAAATGGCCTTTCCTATCCCTGATACACCACCTGTAACAACAGCAATCTTTTTCATTTTTTAGGACCTCCCGATTTTGTCTCCTTCGTTTGCATAATGTTCAATGATAGAGCTATATTGCTGTGCCACTATATCAGCACCTTTACTATTTAAATGAACGCCATCCATAGTTACATGTAGCCCTCTTTTTTGAGATAATTTATCGATGCGTAAAGGATTTTTGTAAAATAAAACATCTAGTAGAACTCTCATTACACTCGTATTAATAAAGCTTGAGCAGTCCAAATGTTCTAAATGCTCTTTAAAGAGATTTTGCATATTCACAAAATAAACATTGCCGGATTTCAATGCAATAGACTCCATAACGGACGTTAGCTCTTTTACTTCGTTGTTAGAGTGATTTTGAAGATCTTCTCCTACTAATGCTGGAGATACTAGCACAACATTTTTAGAAGCGGTATGTGCTTTCTCTAATACTTTGAGGCAGTACTCTTCGAATTCTATATGATCCTTCGTCACGGGTTGTGCTTGCACCTTTAATAATTTTGAATAGACGTCATTGACGCCTACCCAAAGAAAAAGGAGATCATAGGAGGATTGGAGTGGCGTTTTTTCCAAGCGAGTAAATAAACTTTTAATCGTCTCGCCTGGATTCCCAAGATTGTCAAATGAAATATGAGGATATTGCAGTTTTAAAAGATTATAAAATGAAACTCCTGGACGACCTTCTGTTAAGCTATCACCTATTAAACCTACTTTCATTTAAATCCCACCTTTTTTAATTTCTTTTAAGAAAATCGTTATTGCTTGTTGAAAGAGTGGTTCTAATGATTTCAAATGTTGAGTATTGGTAAGCTGACATAATCCGCCTAGCCATGTGCCTAGTAAGACGGTCCAAGTATCTACATCGCCATGAACAAATTCGTTTTGGTCGATGCCCTCTTGAAGAATTACACGATAAGCATTCATAGGTGTAATAGCTAAATTGAATAACTGCTGTATAGATTCGGGGGTTGATTTAGGATTAGATGCCAGTTCCTGACCTGATTTTAGTAAAGGTGTTTGATACTCATAGAGGACATGTAGGGCCATACCATACAATTTTTCTGTTGATGTGGTGTATGAAGATTCTTTTTGCAACCATTTGTCATGCCAATTTTTCATTGATTGCTGCGCTAAAAGCACAAATAACTTTTCCTTATTTTCGAAATGATAATAAATATGTCCTTTACTGTAACCAGAAACCTTCGAAATATCGCCAACAGATGTTTGATTATAGCCATGTTGAGAAAATAATTGGGTGGCATGTTTGATAATTTCAAGCTTTGCCTTGTCACTGTCATAGCGTCTTTTATTCAATGTTGTACTCCTTTAATGATTTGAACAATCGTTCTAATTTAATTATACATAATTTTCTAATTAAATAAATAGGTAAAATTTTTATTTGAAATACGGTTGGAAAGGAAGGAAATTCCAATTGTTTGTTGAATTATTTGTTATGCTTAAAAAAGGGGGATTTGTATGGGAAGAGTGATTGGCTTTGAATTAAATAGTCAGGAACCGAAGAAAGCGGCAGCTTTTTATAGCTAAGTGTTTGGCTGGAGGATAGCGGCTCCAAATTGGGATTATTGGCCAGTTACAACTGGGCATGAAAGCAAAATTGGGATTAATGGTGGTATTAGCAAAGGACCTAGTGATTATCCACATGGTACACGAATTCAGATTGAAGTGGATGCAATGGATGAAGTTATTGAGCAGGCAACCAGCAATGGGGCTACTATTTTACGTGGAAAAATGGAGTTTGAGGACTTTTATCTTGCTTATTTGATGGATCCGACTGGCATAGAAATTGGATTAATTCAACATAAAAATAACGAATAAAGTCTCTTTCAGAAGAGTCTTTTTTCATTTTTAGCATAACTACACGTCTTTATGGGTAAAGAATCGATGGAGGAGGGATAATGTGAGGAACATATTGAAATTAGTATGTTTGATCCTGATAGCGATTGGCATAATACCGAGGGAAGTGCAGGCAGCCAGCTTTAAAGATTTAACGGATGATACCTTGATGACAGAAATCCATTATTTAGTAGAGCAGGATATTGTGAAGGGCTATTCCAATCAGTTATTCAAGCCGAATGATTATGTAACGAAAGCACAGGTAGCTGTTATGCTAACACGTGCTTTGGGGCTAAACACAATCAACATACAAAACCCCAATTATCAGGATGTAACGCCAGCTAATAAATACTACAAAGAAATAGCTGCTGTACAAAAAAAAGGAATATTTGATGCAGCCCATAAATTTAACCCAGATGCACCGTTAACTAGAGCGGAAATGGCTATTGTGCTAAATAGGGCTTTCAAATTAAAAGGGTCAGATCCTTATTATTTTACAGATGTGACGGAGCAGACATATGGTTATAAAGAAATTTTAACACTGGCTCATAATCATTTGGTAAGGGGCTATGAGAATGGTGAGTTTAAACCTAATGCTCCTGTTACACGTGCCCACTTCTCAGCTTTTTTAGCGCGAGCATTGACTCTTTCTAAGCCTAGTTTGCTAAAGGACCCCGCGTTTGTTTATACGTATGGCTATTATTCTTTAAGTGACCATAAGCGGTATACCTTGAGCTATCAATATAAGCAACATGACGGTAAAAATGATGTATGGACAGTCAAAAATATTAGCACAGGACAAACTCTTTCTGATGAGCTTTTATATGGTCATGATCGTGTATATGGTCAAGCCATTGCTAGTGACGCTAATACACATTATGATTTATATATGGAACTACCACTTAGAATAGGGGTTATTTTACATGAAGATGATCCAGGGGTTACTGCAGGAGAACGAGTAACTGTAAAATCAACGAATGGTACAGTACAAGCTGGAGAAGTGCAATATACGGGTGTAATTATAGTAGAGAAAAGGTCAGTATATAGTGATGTGGTAAAAACTTATTATTTCGTAGATGATATTGGTTTAGTCAAGGAACTACACAATGATAAAGTTGTATTTGAACTATTCAATCGGACAATGAAATAATCAGGAAAGGAAAGCAAGCCACTGATGGACTCGCTTTCCTTTATTGTTGTAAAGAGATATGAAAAAAGCGCTGTAGAGCTTGCAGCCATTCCTTCTCAGTGTTTGTTGTATAGGTAGTTAAGGATTGCCCTTCGTAAATTCTAAATTCATTGTTCATCATCGTGTGACGTCCACGAGTAGTTCGAATCATGGCAATTTTATTTTTTTGTTTAGAGAGTCGTGGGGCAAATTTTGCATCATTTGCATCATCATGAAAACAATAAAGCAAACGCCATTGTTGCTTGGTTAGTTCAAAAAGCATCCAACCATTTTCTTCATCATACTCTACTTTATACAATTCTCGGCCTTCGCGATGCTGATATCCTGCTATTAACGGTACTGGTTTACAAGGCGCTAAAGCACCAACGCCTACATCTGAAATATAGGATTGTTTTGCATCTTTTACTAGTAATAGCTGGTGCATGGGTATATCTTCAGGAGGAGAGTGTTCTTCAACATTACGCCAAAACTGAGCATAGCGGTTGGTAACTGAAAAGCCGAGCTCCCGTAAAAGCCAGCTAAATAAAATATTCAGTTCAAAACAATTGCCCCCACGTCTTTCTATAATAATCTTTTGAAATAAATCAGGAATAGAGAATGAGATACCGAGGTTCAAGGCAACATCTAAATTTTCATAGGGAATCGTCAATAGATGCTTTGTTTGTAGCTGTCCAAGTAGTTGGACGGTAGGCTCTAAGGTTCCTTGAAATTGAATATGCTGTAAATATTGCTGAATCTGTGCATTCATAAAATCGCCTCACTTCCTTATTAATAACATAACCGAAACAGCATCAGAATACACGCATAATATTAAGAGGGAAATGATAGAAAAATAGCTAAATAACTTGTAGAATTAATATATTAGCTACTATAAAGTGAAATATTTCCCAGTATAGTTAATGAATAAGAAATTAAGGTAGGTATGATAAGGAAAATGAAATGGATCGAAGTCAATACATATGACGAAATGAGCGAAGTGGCCGCAAATATTTTTTTAAAGCAAATACAGAAGAAGCCCAATAGTGTTCTAGGATTAGCAACTGGTGGTTCACCTGTAGGAATGTATAAAGAATTAGTAGCGCGATATCAAGCCGGTCAATTAACATTTAAGGATGTACAAACTTTTAATTTAGACGAATATGTAGGTCTTAAGCGCTCAAGTCCTGCAAGTTATTGGACTTTCATGCACAACAATCTATTTAATGGTGTAAATATTAAACAAGAAAATATACATTTGCCAAATGGTGAGGCAGAGGATTTAGCTGCTGAATGCAAGGCATATGATGCAAGGATTGATGCAGCAGGAGGTATTGATTTACAGCTTCTTGGAATTGGCGTAAATGGTCATATAGGTTTTAATGAGCCAGGTACACCGTTCGATTCGATGACGAATATTGTTGAATTAACGGAATCGACAAGAACAGAAAATGCGATTTACTTTGATGACGCAGCAGATGTCCCAATACATGCCATTACGATGGGTATTCAATCGATTATGAAGGCGAAGGAAATTGTCCTGATTGCCTTTGGTGAAAAGAAGATGGAGGCCATCCAAAAATTAAAAAGTGGCCATATTACTGAAGATTTCCCTGCAAGCCAATTATTAAAACATCCTAACGTCACGATTATTTATGGCGGTACCAATTAACAATAAAAAGCAAAGCCTTCTTATGATTGAAGTCTTTGCTTTCTTGTTTTTCTGATTACCATATGAGCAAGGAATATACGCTCCAGCAAATTACTGCTACAATAACAATTAAATCAACCTTGTTGAAGAGAAAGGTTACTGTTCAAGAGTCTGAAGGTTCCTATCGCTAGAATGTCGATAGTTTCTCCTCAAGAAGTAAATGATCGTATAGAATCATGGGAAGAAGAGGCAATAATAGATAAGTGCCTCACATCAGTATAGAGGCAAGCTTAAGGAAAATAAGAGGAGGAATGAACGTGAAAAATACCGTACCACGTTTACAAAAGGGAGATCTAGTTGGTGTAGTTGCCCTATCAAGTGTAGTAAATCATGAAAAGCTAGGGGACGCATTATCTTTTTTAGACGAGTTGGGTCTTCACTATATTGTAGGGGATACGATCCATGCAACGCATGATTATTTAGCTGGTAGTGATGAAGTTAGGCTAGCTGATTTTCATGAAATGGTAAAAAATCCTGAAGTGAAAGCTATTTTTTGTGTAAAGGGTGGCTATGGCTCTGCTCGCATAGCTGAAAAAATTGATTATACGTTATTAGAGGAAAATCCAAAAATTTTCTGGGGCTTTTCAGATATTACCTATTTGCATTGTGCGATCAATGAGTACGCCAATTTAGTAACATTCCATGGACCTATGTTAATGGCGGCCAATAAAATGGATGAACTATCGAAGAAAATGTTTGTACAATTATTTTCCCCCATTGAAATACAATACACGGAGTCAATTTCTCCTTTAACAACCATTGCTGGAGGGGTGGCACGCGGTGAATTAATAGGAGGAAATCTGTATCGTCTTGTCAGCACATTAGGCACTAAATTTGAGATACAAACAGAAGGTAAGATTTTATTGATAGAGGAGTTAGCAGAATCCATTCCTAATATTGATTCGATGTTACAGCAATTAAAGCAAGCTAGGAAAATTGAGCAACTAGCAGGTGTTGTCATTGGTTCCTTTACACAAACAGAAGCGAATGAAACAGCCTTACATAATTTAATGAAAGAGTATTTTGGAGACTTAGGTATTCCTGTTGTGGCAGGTTTTAAAATAGGACATGAATCAACCAATGTAGGCATTCCCTTGGGGGTAGACGCCTATTTAGATGCAGAGGAAAAAGTGTTGAAGATATTACCAGGTGTGTATTGACTATAGGGAGATGTTAAATGATATGGATATTGAGAAAAAGCTCTATGAGGCAGCCGTCCAATTAGTGGAGAAAAGATATCCGTCAGGATGGGGTGGAGCGGCGGCTTTGTATTCGGAGGACGGGCATATTTTAACTAGTGTTGCACCAGAGGTCATCAATGCAGCTACTGAATTATGTATGGAAACGGGTGCTATTCTGGAGGCACATAAATTGAATACAAAGGTGACACATTCGATTTGTGTTGCTAGAGAAAATGAAAAATCTAAATTCGTAGTACTGACACCCTGTGGGGTCTGCCAAGAAAGACTCTTTTATTGGGGAGAGAATGTGAAAGCAGCAGTTACGAATACAGACGATACACTACTATTTAAAACTTTAAAAGAGATACAACCCTATCATTGGTATAAGGCCTATGAACAATAATGCAAAAAAGACGTTACATAAAAATGTAATGTCTTTTTACGTTTGCCTTAATAAGGCTCAGCATTATGGCCTTTATCTATCGCATTTTGAGGGGCTTGATCTCCATCAATATTGCCAAGTGGCTTTGAAGTTGAGGATTCCTTTCTAGCCTTATGCAACCCTTCTTTTAGCAAACGACCATATTCTTCATCTGCTTCTTCCGCAAGTGCAATCATGGCATTTTGTATCTCCATATGACAGACCGATAAATCACGAATTAAATTGGCAAGCAGTTCATCGCGCTCCCATTGCTCAAAGTTACGATAAGTTTCGCCAGCTTGCTTGGTATTACTTTGACGGTCAATGGATTCTCGAACAAGGTTGCCTTCTACATATGGAGTATATTCCTTACCATCCTGTGTTGCTTCCTTTAAGCCATTTAACATGGAGGGCTCATAATTAATATGTGGATTTTGACCAGGTGCTAAATCTCGTTTATACATCATTTGCCCACCGCTTTGATTGGTTGCTACACGTTTTTTTGGCGCATTAATTGGCAATTGAAGATAGTTAGCTCCTACACGATGACGCTGTGTATCCGAATAAGAGAATGTACGACCTTGCAACATTTTATCATCAGAGAAATCTAAGCCATCGACTAGTACGCCCGTACCGAAAGTAGCTTGTTCTACCTCTGCAAAATAGTCCTCAGGATTTTTGTTTAACACCATTTTACCGACTGGATACCATGGGAATTGATCGTTTGGCCAAAGCTTTGTGTCATCCAATGGATCAAAATCAAGCTCAGGATGTGGACCATCCTCCATAATTTGAACATGTAACTCCCATTCAGGAAATTCTTCACGTTCAATCGCATCATATAAATCCTGTGTGGCATGATTAAAATTTTTCTGCTGAATTTCTTCTGCTTCTTTTTGTGTTAAGTTTTTAATGCCCTGAAGTGGTTCCCAGTGATATTTGACGAGGACCCCTTTGCCTTCCTGATTAACCCACTTATACGTATTGACGCCAGAGCCCTGCATCATACGATAGTTAGCTGGAATACCCCAAGGTGAATATACAAATGTAACCATATGGAAGGATTCTGGTGAGCTAGCACAAAAATCAAAGAAACGTTCAACGTTCTGAATATTAGTAATAGGATCAGGCTTAAATGCATGAATCATGTCAGGGAATTTCATGGCATCACGGATAAAGAAGATTTTTAAATTATTACCAACTAAATCCCAGTTGCCATCCTCTGTATAAAATTTTACAGCAAAGCCTCGTGGATCTCGTAATGTTTCAGGAGAGTGTCCACCATGTATAACCGTTGAAAAACGGACAAATACAGGTGTTTTTTTTCCTTTATCCTGAAAGACCTTTGCCCGAGTATATTTAGAAATAGGTTCATTGCCTACTACACCATATGTTTCAAAATAACCATGTGCACCAGCACCGCGAGCATGAACAACTCGTTCCGGTACTCGCTCCCTGTCAAAATGACTTATCTTCTCTAGAAAATCATAATTTTCAAGTGTTGCAGGACCGCGATTACTGACTGTTCGTAAATTTTGATTGTTAGTAATGGGATGCCCCTGTCGATTTGTCAATGTTGTATCTTGATCATGTGTTGAATCATTTTTCTGCGTCATCGTATGACCCCTTTCCAATAGATACGTCCATTTTGTCCTTGAAAGGGGTAATTTAGACATAGGGAATTTTTACATATTCGCTAATAAAAAAAGCTCTCCATACATAAATGTAGGAGAGCCTTGGATGGTGTTTTCAAATGGAATCAAGTTTTTTGAGTATGGCCTTTACCTATAGTTGGTCATTAGTCATGGGTCATACAGTAACAGGTAACTTGTTATTGGTTTTAATCTAATTAGCCGTAAAGCTAAATTTGAAAACAGCACATCCAACTCGGTTTGGAGTCTCACCGCCCCGAGACTAGAAATAGCGGGAATCATCAAAGTTAATTTGTATACTGTAATTTTTTGAATTAATAAGATTGGATAATTTATGTGCCTCTTTTTCAAGCTTCATTGCGCGCTCCCGATAGTCGTCAGGCTCATATAATGCAATCTCGTATAGCATTGCTCCATCACCATAGCCAAAACGAACACTTTCTTTTTCCCGCATACTAAATTCTTTACATAACTCAGCCTCAGCACGAAGCTGTGTAGCTAATTCGATAGCTTCTACTAGTGCGAGTTTCTGATCTTTAAATTCTACTGTGTTTTGGATGTTTGCTTCATATACTAGACGATCTAGTGTAAGGGTATCTAGACGAACTTGTGCCAATTCGGTTTCGATAAGGGGGAGTGCACGGTTACTTGTTTTAGGAGTCTGTCCCTTTTCTACTGTCACAAAAGCACTACGATGTAATTCACTAATAAGCTCTTGTGTTTTTTTTCCTAAAATACTTTTTAGTTTAACAGCTTCTGCAAGATTGATCACGCAAACACGTCCTTTTTATAAACTTGTAGATGGTGCATTGTTTGATAGGAGGGCAATTTGATAGTCACCTCCATGAATTTGGTTAAACATTTTGCCTGCTGACGCCAAAAGGTCATTCGCTGCTTCATGTGTTAATGAGGGTCTGAGATAAAAAATCTGTAGCGCCTCAGTCGTATCCTCTGTAACGGCTGTACGTTTAGAATCGACAAATGGAGAACCAAATGCTCCCTTCTCATCACGACTGTAGAGGATCTTGTTGAATGTATTAAAACGCCCATTTAAACCCTCATAACCAATGTCTTCATGGCCAAGAGCTATTTCTACATATCCTTTCATAAAGGCTATATCATATAGACCAACTGGAATTTCATATTGAAGAGAGAAGAAGTTATTTAAATCTACAGCAGAATGAAATGGTGTTACATAGTTTTGTTTACTAATTCGCCGCATAAGACTTTCTGCTGAGTGTCGATAACGATTTGGATCTGAACCTAGCTTTTTCCAAAATACTCGCCATTCAGCAATACCCTCACGCTGGTTCACAGGAAAATCCTGCATGTCTAGAAAAAGGTTTTCTTGATACAATTGCATCCGACCTTTAATCATTTGAGGGGATTCTGCTACAACAATTTTGGTATAATGAATAATGCCGATTTTTAGCTCGGGATGTTGTGTTAATAGAGATTCATTAATGGAAATTTCCAAAGAACATCACCTACTTTATCTATTTCTATTATTGTATCATGTAAGGAGTTGGAAATAAAATGAACATACATGACCTACAGCGAGACTTTGTGGCATATGCAAGAGCCATTGGCGTTGATAAAATAGGTTTTACAACAGCAGCTCCCTTTACAGAATTAAAAAACCGACTGCGTCGCCAGCAGGAGCTTGGTTATCAGTCTGGCTTTGAAGAAAGTGATATTGAAAAACGTACCGAACCCCTTCAATTATTAAACGAAGCAGAGAGTATTGTCTCGATAGCCGTTGCCTATCCCTCCCGTATGCAAAATGCACCCATTGGTAAAAAGGGAGCTAGAAGAGGAATATTTTGCCGTGCTTCATGGGGTGTCGATTATCATACAGCAATTCGTGAACGTTTGAAGTTATTATCTGCTTGGCTTGAGGAGCGTGTCGAAGGTGTACGTATCGAGTCGATGGTTGATACAGGTGCACTTGTAGACCGTGCTGTAGCAGAACGCGCAGGCATAGGCTGGAGTGGTAAAAACTGTTCGATTATAACACCTGAATTCGGGTCATATGTGTATTTAGGAGAGCTCATAACCAATGTTCCATTCTCGCCAGATAAGCCAATGGAGGATGAGTGCGGGGAATGTCGCTTATGCTTGGATGTTTGTCCAACGGGTGCATTAATCCAAGGAGGGCAATTGGATGCACAACGTTGTATTGCCTTCCTCACTCAAACGAAGGGAACACTTCCTGATGAGTTTCGTAATCACATTGGTAATCGCCTCTATGGTTGTGATACATGCCAGACTGTGTGTCCCAAAAATAAAGGGAAGATTAATTGGATTCATGATGAATTTATACCGGATCCAGAGCTTGCCAAACCATTATTAACACCACTATTAACGATTTCCAATAGAGAATTTAAGGCCAAGTTTGGCCACGTTTCTGGTTCATGGCGAGGTAAAAAGCCTATTCAACGAAATGCCATCCTTGCACTGGCCCATTTTAAAGAGGAAGCGGCTATACCAGATCTCATCAACCTTTTGAAGAACGATGATCGTCCAGTCATACGAGGCACATCAGCATGGGCTTTAGGGAAGATAGGCGGAGAACAGGCTAAGTCTGCCCTATATGACGCGGAAGCTAATGAGCAGGACGAAGAAGTATTGAACGAAATTCACAAAGGTTTGCAGTTTTTTCATGAATGAAGAGAAAAAACACTCCATTAAATGAGTTCCACTTAAAGAAATTTTTATAATAAGGAAGTGTATCGTTATGCCATTGCATATCGTTTTATATCAACCAGAAATTCCAGCGAATACAGGAAATATTGCTCGCACTTGCGCTGGTACAAATACATCATTACATTTAATTCGTCCACTAGGCTTTTCAACCGATGATAAAATGTTAAAGCGGGCAGGCTTAGATTATTGGCATAGTGTGAATATTGTTTATCATAATTCACTGGATGATTTTATAGAGTACTCTAGAGATGGAGATGTATATTTAATCGAAACATATAGTGATGAGCCGTTCACCACACATGATTTTAGTAATAAAGAGCGTGACATTTACTTTATGTTTGGAAAAGAAACAACAGGCTTGCCAAAAGACTTTGCGTATGAACGTCGTAATATGTGCTTGCGTATTCCACAAAGTGATCATGTCCGTTCACTCAACTTATCTAATACGGCTGCGATTGTTATATATGAGGCATTACGACAACAGGGATATCCAGGTTTACATTAATAAAAGCAGTTCTCATTTGTGAGAACTGCTTTTTACTAAAATTTTAATAATACAACATTTCCAGCTGGATCTTCAGTTTGGAATCCACCGTCTATATCGATAACACGTGCACCAATTGTGCGAAGGTTTGCTTTCATCATGGATGCTTGTTCTTCATTATCTAAACGCAGTGAGAACGTTTTTAAGCCTACTTGGTTTTCTCCAAGCTTTGGAGCATTTTCTGAGTGCCAAGTGTTTAAGCCAATGTGATGGTGATAGCGGCCAGTAGAAATAAATAATGCCTGTGAACCATAGCGTGCCACAATATCATAGCCTAAGCCCTTTGTGTAAAATTGTTCAGCCTCTGCCAAGTTCGAAACAGATAAGTGAATATGTCCCATCACTGTACCTGATGGGAGGCCATCCCAATTTCCATCACCTTCTTCTAAAATCGATCGAATATTTAGTGGCTCTGTTACCATATTCACTTGGTCCTGATGCCAATCCCATACATTTTCAGGGCGATCTGCGTATACCTCAATACCATTATGATCAGGATCATTTAAATAGAGTGCTTCACTGACAGCATGATCAGAAGCCCCAAGATATACTCCTTTTTCGTGAAAATGCGTTATAATATTTGCCAAATCACGACGAGTTGGTAATAGTAATGCAAAGTGATAAAGTCCAGTCGTCATGCTAAGCTTTTCTTCCACTGTGTCTGGTTGGACTATTGTTAATAGTGCAGTATGTCCATCTGCTGTTAAAGTAGCTTTATGTGATTCTTGGTGTAAAACGTTGAAGCCAATAACCTCTTGATAAAATGTTAAAGAACGTTGAAGATCGCTTACTTTTATTTCAACATTTGTTACATATGTGTTAGGTTTTTCATGAAAATGCATATAGAATACCTCCGTTAAGTTATTTTTATTCATTTAGTTACTTTATGTAAGTTAGTTTATTTTAATAATAACTGAAAGTCAAGTAAGTTATTTTTTTATTGTCGACAAAAAAGAAAATCACTAAGCATATCTAATGCTTAGTGATTTTCTCGAGGTATTATTTATCCGCTTTGTAATCGCCTTCGTACCCAGCAGTAAAAATAGCTGTTAAGAAAGCAACTGTTACACCAATGATTAATAATAGTTTCATGGAAGTAACCCTCCTCATGTAATAAAGACATCTCTATTTAGTATAGCCTATCTACTATAAAAATGAAACGACATACCTGAATAAAATATGTCAGAAATGGTTCAAACGTATAATTATCGGGAAAACTATTAAGGAGGTGATTAGTATGAAAAAAAAGGTGCCAAACATTGAAAATGGTACGATGGCGAGAGATATGAAGGAATTAAAAGATTTGGGCAAACAAATGGAACATTTACGTGATGGTCTAGAGCTTGCGGATGATGAGCGTATTGCAGATCCTATTCAATTGGAAAGTATCGAGGAAAAGGATGAATAGTGGTAAATAACAGTAGCTTCCTTATTTTTCTTAAATCCAATTTTTTGTATAATGGTACTAGGAAAAAGAAAGGGGTTGTGATTCGTGTATTTACAATCATCGAAAACATTATCAAATGGAGTAGAAATGCCTCGTTTCGGCTTAGGTGTTTATAAAATGACAGATCATGAAGAAACATTACAATCCATCGATACAGCGCTGAAGTTTGGTTATAGAGCTATCGATACAGCATCTTTGTATGGGAATGAAGCAGAGGTAGGAGAAGCTATCCGTTATTCAGGTATACCACGTGAGCATATTTTTGTTACCACAAAAGTATGGAATAATGACCAAGGATATGATGAAACCTTACGGGCTTTTGAAGTATCGCTAAAGAAACTTAAGATGGATTACGTAGATTTATATTTGACACATTGGGCTGTTCCAGAAACATTTGAGGAAACTTACCGCGCTATTGAGCGCCTATACGATGAAAAACTAATTCGAGCAACTGGTGTGTCGAACCATCATGAGCATCATTTAGAAAAAATACTAGCAAAGGCCAATATTGCTCCAATGGTTAATCAGGTGGAAATGCATCCGTATTTACAGCAACAAGCATTAAGTGCATATTGCCATGAACATCAGATTGCTGTCACTGCATGGTCACCGTTAGGGCGAGGTGGCGTACTTGATGATTCTACTATCTTAGAAATTAGCAAGGAAATCGGCAAGACCACTGCTCAGGTAGTGTTACGCTGGCATTTACAAAATGACACATTAATTATTCCTAAATCAGTGACACCAAGTCGAATTGAAGAAAATGCACAGATTTTTGACTTTGAATTAACACAGACTCAAATGGAAAAGATAGCGTCATTAAATCGTAATCAACGATTTGGGCAAGATCCAGATCATTTCAAATTTGATTTTTAGTTCTATATATAAATCCCGCTCTCGTTATTGAGAAGCGGGATTTTTTGATGATTGTTCGTCCTTGACGGTAATGCGTTTATTTAAAAATGGATGGTCAAATTCTAATTGGATAGCATGGAGTTCATAATCACCACTAGCAGTTTCTCTTGCGCCGTACATAGTATCACCAATAATGGGATGACCGATGTAGGCTAGATGTACACGGATTTGATGTGTTCGACCAGTTTCAAGAATCAAATGGACCACACAAGAATTCTTGTAGCGTGAAACGACTTCATAATGGGTCACTGCATGCTGTCCAGTTTGCGACACGACACGTCTAGAAGCGTGATGTCGATCCTTACCAATAGATTCAGAAATGGTACCCGATGAGGAGCGTATATTTCCTTGTACTTCCGCTGCATATGTCCGAATAATAGATTTTTCTTCAATCATTCGATCGAAAATTGATTTCGCTAAAGGATGCTTGGCTACAAGTAATAAACCTTGTGTCCCTTTATCTAATCGATGGACATGCTCTGCATAAATACCACCTTGTTCTTGAATATGTGCCATAACATGGTTCATACATGTATGGGTATCTCGGTCATCATTAGGGTGAGTTGCCATACCCTTTGGCTTCGATACGATTAAGCAATGATCATCCTCATAGACTATATCAATCGCACAAACAGGTGTTCGTTTATAGCTAGACGCTGGGATTGGGAATGTAAATTTGACAATAGTGCCGACTTGTAAAGGAGTATTCCATTGAACAAGTTCATCATTCTCTAAAGTAATAGCTTTTGCCATACGTAATTCATGTACGAGCTTTTTACCTAGTCGCCAGTGATTACGTAACAGTTCCTCAATCGTTAAGTTATCTTCATTAAATGCATAAAGAAACATTGATCTTCCTCCGTAGAAAAGACCGTATTCTAATGGTAGAACACGGTCTTTTGATTATTTTACAGCTTTTGTAGCTTTGATTAAATAGAAGCTTGCCCCTGCAATTAAAATAAATGCAGTTAATGCTAAAAATGGGATAGTAATAAAGCCTAACCAATTAATATATTGTCCTGTACATGATACGGCGCCACAAGAAGGGGCACTATCCGCTAAAAAGCTAAGCTTTTGAATGCCATAATGATAGAGTGAGATACAGCCTCCGATAACAGAAAAAACCGCTGTTGTAACAGCAATACGAGCATTTTTTTGTATAAAGGCTACAGTGGCCATAATGACAATCGGGTACATAAAAATACGCTGTATCCAACATAATTTACACGGTTCATAATGACGAATTTCAGAAAAGTATAATGAACCAAGTGTAGCTACAGCAGATACTATCCATATAAATAATAAGCCATTTTCCTCTTTTTTAGACATATCAATTCTCCCCTTTATAAAAACACTACTTGTACGATTATAGTTGTTCTAGTTTTATATGTAAATTAACTTACACAAAATAAGGAAGATAATTTCAGTCTAAAGTATGAACGGCTAATGAAGACGAGCCTAACGCCTTAATGGTATCATTAATAATAGTAATGCTAAAGAAGAGGTGTTTTCGTGAAGGAAAATGAGCATTCCAATATAAGTATATTAAAGGAAATTGCAGAACTATTAAATGAAGAAACTGAAATCGTTACGATGCTAAAAGGGGCCCTTATCAAATTTTTAAATGGCACGAATTTTGAAACAGGCTGGATTTTTTTTATTGATGCAAAGGGACGCTCGGAGCTTGTTGTTCATGAAAATTTACCTGAGGCATTGGAATTTAAAAACTGTCACTATTTAAATAAAGGTGGCTGCTGGTGTGTATCTCGTTATCGTAATGAGGAGCTAAAAAAGGCATCTAATATTATTGAATGTCAACGTATTGAAAGTGCAATCGCAGCTAATGTTGGGGATCATGAAGGAATTACCCATCATGCCACTGTGCCCCTTCAATCAGGGCAGGAACGTTTTGGTGTACTAAATGTAGCTTCTAAGGATACGGTACGTTTTTCTGAGGAGGAGCTAGCTCTATTGGAGTCAGTAGCATTTCAGATGGGTTCTGCTATAAAGCGAATTTTACTGACGAAACAAGAGCAAGAAATGGCCCTTGTAAAGGAGCGCAACCGTCTAGCAAGGGATTTACATGATTCTGTCAATCAACTATTATTTTCGGTTACGCTAACGGCGAGAGCTGGTATTGAAATGACACAGGATAGTGATGTGAAAGAAACATTTAAAGAGATACAGCATTTAACTCAGGATGCGCTTACAGAGATGCGAGCATTGATTTGGCAGCTACGACCAAAGGGATTGGAAAATGGCTTACTGGAAGCGATAAAAGTATATGCTGAGATGCTTGGCTTAAAATTACATGTTACGGTTTCAGGAGTCCTACAATTTCCATCGCGCATTGAAGAGACATTATTTCGAGTAGCTCAAGAGGCTTTAAATAATGTGCGACGCCATGCTGGTGTTTTAGAGGCAGCACTTTATATTACCGTCACGTCTACAGATATTTTATTGGTTATACGCGATGAGGGACGAGGGTTTGTCATTGACAATAATACGAAGCTATTGTCAATGGGCTTACAATCCATTAAGGACCGTGCAAAATCAGTGGGTGGCACTGCTGACTGGGTAAGTGAAATGGGCAAAGGTACGGAACTGCTAATCCGCTTGCCATACTAAGGGGGAGAGGACATGATACGTGTATTAATTGCAGACGATCATCACGTAGTGCGTCGAGGATTATTGTTTTTCTTAAAGACACAAAAAGATATTGAGGTTGTTGGAGAGGCAAAAAATGGACATGAAGCCGTATCATTAGCAGAAAGTATCCAACCAGATATTATTTTAATGGATTTAGTGATGCCTGAGTTGGACGGCATACAGGCGACAAAGCGCATTAAAGCAAAATTTCCAAAAATAGAGATTTTAATGCTGACAAGCTTTTCAGATAGGGACCATGTTGTCCCTGCAATGGAGGCAGGGGCAGCAGGCTATCAATTGAAAGATATTGAGCCAGATGAATTGGTTTTATCAATTCGTCGCATTATGCGTGGCGAAAATACATTACACCCAGAGGCTACAACCACACTTGAAATGGATCGCCAGGAGGCACAGAATGCCCCACATTCGTTAAATCCATTAACACCTCGTGAGCAGGATGTGCTGGCAGAGCTAACAAAAGGGAAAAGTAATCGAGAAATTGCATCCTCATTGTTTGTTACAGAAAAAACAGTTAAAACTCATATTTCTAATATATTTACAAAATTACAAGTACAAGATCGTACCCAGGCTGCTCTATATGCGGTTAAGCATGGTTTGACAGAGGGAAGCGGTAGCTAAAGCAAAAACGACGAGTTTCTACAATGTGTAGGAGCCCGTCGTTTTTAGTGTGGTTATTTACTTTCCACAAATAATTTTTTTGATATCTCTAATAAAGTAGAGCTTGGAGGTAATGCTAAATCCTCTTTTAGTTTTTGTTTATACGTTAGGAAAATTTTGTGCGCCTGCTCATGAAGACCCGCCTGAATTAATGTGTATAAATAGTGCTCAAGCTTTTGTTCATTATAGGGATCATATTCTAACAAAGCATGTAAAAATTCAATTGCTTTATCAGTATCTGAAAAAACGGTAGTTTGGAACCCTTTTTCTAATAACTCTATGTATGATTTCGTCAATCTATCCTTATAGGCTTTTGCCCATTCATAATCATCGAATACAAATAAACCATTTTTATAAATTGCTAGACATTGATGAATTAAAGATATAGAAGGAAATTCTAATCGTGAAAAATCTTCATGAAGTTTTTGAAAATCATATAAGTCACACACGAGACTTGGTTTTTCAAAAATATAGTATTTATTTGAAAAAACAATACAGTTTTCATAGCCAATTGTATTTAATGTTTTTCGTAAGTACGACAAAGCTGTATGAAGATTTGATTTGGCTCTTACATAATCTAAATCTGGCCAAAGTATTTCAATTAAATAATCTCGGTGAATCGGGATATTTGGATGCAAAATAAAATAAGCAAACAATTCCTTCGTCTTTTCGGTTTTAAATGCCACTAAGCTTTTATTGCTATAAACAGCAAATTGATCAAAGCATTGTACGTTTAATAACGTTTGAGTTGCCTGTTGAAGCATTTGTTGTATTGAAAATTCATGCTCAATACGAGTCACCGTTTTTTCTAAACGAGCATGGCTGATAGGTTTTAATAAATAGTCAAGCCCACCAATTTCATAAGCCTGTAAAGCAAATTCATGATAGGAAGTAATAAAAACAACACTGACATGTGGACGCTCTGTTTTAATCATGTCTGCTACTTCAAGTCCAGAAAGTTCTTTGAGTTTTACCTCTAAGAATAGAACCTCAAATTCTATCGAGGGCAGCTCATTAAGAAATACTTCTACACTAGTAAAGGTTTGGATAACCTGAATTTGTTGAAATACTTGTAATTTATTTTGAAAATAATGTAAAGCTAAAGGTTCATTGTCTATTAAAACGGCTCGAATCACATCAAACTCTCCTTTTTACAATTAAATTAAAAACCATTAAACTCTAGTTCATTTTGGTTGAAAAGGCTTTCTATATATACTGAAAGGGCATGAAAAGATAAAATCACTTAATTTCTCTATTAAAAATTTGATACTAGAATAAAGCAATTTGTAGTAGGTCTTCCACAGGCGAGAGTTAGTAATCCTGTGGGGGTGTCACATCACGCCAAATCCTTTCTTAGAAAGTATTCGCCGTTCATTATATAGAAGAAAGAAGTTTTTTATTTGTGTTGAGAGAATTGAAATAATTGTTTAGGCGTTTATGTATCAAACTATTCTTATAAAAAATTGAAACAGTTTATATTTAGTAGGAATTAAATGCTGTAAGAGATTGACTTTTAAAAGTAATATTTTTTCTTATATTGTAAAAATAGTATAATGATTGTAATAATTAATCAGGCGTTATTATAGTACATTTGTCTTAAATAAAACTCAAAAAGTACTTAAAAAATACTTAAAAATATAGGATGATAGTAATTAAAATGCATTTTGCTGAGAAAAAAATAAGATCTTCTAAGAAAGGGGCTTCGCTATGAAATTAGAGCGTCTGCTAACAATGATAATGATATTAATCAATAGAAAAAAGGTAACAGCACAAGAATTAGCAGAATTATTTAATGTGTCGGTCCGTACTATTTATCGAGATATTGAAACGCTAAGCTGTGCAGGGATACCAGTTATTAGCCAACAAGGGGTGCACGGAGGAATTAGCTTAATAGATGGCTATCGTGTAGATAAACAGGTTTTAACAAAGGAAGAGCTTGCGTCTCTGACAATTGCCATTAAAAGTGCTTTGACTACCTATGAAGATTCACACGCATTAGCTGTTCTCGAAAAGCTAACAAGTATTGCAGATGATCATGTAACACAAACCATTGACCACTTATTTGTGGATCTGAGTCCATGGGGGCCAAACATCCTGTTTAAAGAACATATTACGAGTTTAAAAAGTGCTATAGAAAATAGGCATTGTGTAAGCTTTACTTATACCACGGCGCATGGAGAGTTAACAAAGCGAGTGGTGGAACCTCATACAATAGTTCAAAAAGGGAAGACTTGGTATTTATACGGCTATTGCACATTAAGAATGGACTTTCGTCTATTTAAACTGGCAAGAATAAAGAACTTAATGCAAGAAGATTTACACTTTGAGCGGAAGGAAATTAATTTAAGTGAACTTCCATGGGGGAAGGAATGGTATCAGCCACAAAACGTAGTCGATTTAGTAATTAGTTTTGATACGGCTATAACAACATTAGTGGAAGAATCTTTTGGAGTAGCATATGTTGATCATGGGCAGGACAAAATTTATATATCTATACCAGAGGATGAGTGGCTTTACGGTTTTTTACTTAGTTTTGGCAATCGCATAAAAGTATTAGAGCCGCCCCACATAAGGGACATACTTCAAAAACGTGCGCATGAAATTGCTCAATTATATAATCCGGATAATAGTTGACAGACAGTTGTCAGGTTTCCTTTGCTATAGTAAGGACAAATAAAGCGAAGGGTGGAATCAACAATGATGCAAAGCTATTGTCAAAGCTGTGGAATGCCTCTAACAGATGAGGCTTTATTAGGAACGGAAAAAGAAGGTCACAAAAATCAAGACTATTGTACATATTGTTATGAGGAGGGGAGCTTTAAACAACCTAATTTAACCGTTGAAGAAATGATTGATATTTGTGTGCCACATCTAAAGGGAGATGGCATGCCTGCAAACGAGGCCCGTACTATGCTTACATCTTTTTTGCCAAGCTTAAAAAGATGGAGAAAACAGGAGTGGTCAGAACCAAAGATTATAAAAAGAGAAGCATTCCAAATCATAGGAATTTCGACGAAAACAAGCAATGCAAATGAACTGACAGCACAAGCCAAGATCCCGCAATTATGGCAGGATTTTTATGAAAAAAATATTGTTGACCAATTATCTAAGCTGGATAATCAAAATGTGTACGGTTTGTATTCGGACTATGAAACCGATGTAAATGGAAATTATGCAATTACAATTGGTGTAGAAGCTTCAAAGATGAATGATGCATCACCTGAGTGGGTTATTAAGACTATTCCAGCAGCTAAATATTTAGTATTCACATCACATAAAGGGAAAATGCCAGAAATTGTTATCCAAACATGGCAAGAAATTTGGGCATGGTTTGCAAATTCTAAGGTGGAACGAACATATACTGGTGACTTTGAATTGTATGATGAACGCTGCGCAAACCCTCAAGAGGCGCAGGTGGAAGTTTATATCGCTATAAAATAAAAATAAGTCTCCTACCAATCAACTGGTAGGAGACTTTTCATCATTTTGAGGGGGGATTATTTCAATATGTGGTTCGATATGCACAAGAACCTGACAAAACCGATTTTCTCGCAAGATGGTACGTTCTATTTCTTCAGTAATACGGTGACTGTCAAAAACATTTAAATAAGGGTCAACAGTTACGGTTATGTCGATAAAGTACATATTACCGTGAGCACGGCCTTTAAAGTCTAGGAGCTCGATTACACCGTCCACATTCCGAATTAGGACGGATAACGTTTCCACTTCATCGATATCAAATGCATCTGTAAGACTTTGAACAGCTTCCCCAAAAATTTCTACTGCTGTTTTAATAATTAAAACAGCAACAATAAGGGCCGTAAGAGAATCGATAATTGGAAAACCAAAAATTGCTCCAAAGATTCCTATTGCTGTGCCAATACTAACAAATGCATCTGATCGATTATCAAAGGCAGCTGCTTTGACAGCGGAGCTTTTTATTTTTTTAGATAGTGCCAAATTATAGCGATAAACGATATACATGACAGCACCACTACCTATTGCTACAAATGCGGTTAAGAGGGAAGGAGTTGTGCCGGATGGTGCCCATAAGCTTTTTAAAGAATTGATTAAAACTTGGAGACCAACAACAAGCATGATAAATGATGCTACTAAAGAGGCAATGGTTTCAGCTCGCAAATGCCCATATTGATGATTAGAGTCAGGTGGCCTTTGCGCAATTCGTAACCCAATTAATACGGCGATGGATGCGATAATATCCGTAGTGTTATTTAAACCATCAGCTTTTAATGCCTCCGAGGTGCCGATATAGCCAATCGTTAGTTTGATGGAGCTTAGGATTAAATAAGTACCAATGGATAACCAAGCGCCTTTTTCCCCTTGACGTAAATTTGTATAGAGCTCCATTTTGTTTCCCCCTCGCAAAATTTTCTGACATTAGAAAACGACTCCCTATTATTAAAAGGGAGTCGTTTTTATCTATTATCACGGTATTAACTCCCACCTATATAAGGTGTGAGAAAAAGCCCATATTTATAGCATGAATCATATAAGTTTGCCTTTAATAGTAGCACGCTCAATCATACAAAGCAATGAAATCTTACTCCGTAACGGCGTCAAATTCATTTGATAAATCAGTTTCAGGTAACTTCAGAACTTCTAAGTATAAAATATGGTGACCATCTAATTCTTTTGCAATAAATTCATAACCTTGCTCCTGAATGCTGTCTCCTTCGACTGCATCGAAGCGTTTTGTCATAAACCAACCACCGATAGTATCAATATCATCATCTTCTATGTCAGTACCTAGCATATCATTCACATTTTCAAGAAGCATTTTGGCATCTAAAATAAAATGATTATCTGCAATTTCTTGTACTTCCGGGATTTCATCTTCGTCGAATTCATCTTGAATATCGCCGACAATCTCCTCAATAATATCTTCAATCGTCACTAAACCAGATGTTCCGCCATATTCATCCATTAAAATGGCCATATGAATACGTTCACGTTGAATTTTGAGTAATAAATCGTTAATTTGCGTTGTTTCCATCACTCGAATGATAGGCTGCATATAGTCAATAACTGGTTTATCCCCATTTTTCGAGTCTTTAATGTAAGCGGTTAATAAATGTTTCATATTAACTAGACCAATAATATGGTCTTTATCGCCGTCAATAATCGGGTAACGAGTATATTGCTCAACACCCATTAAATCAAATACTTCTTTTATAGTCAGTTCTTTTTCAATGCCAACAATCTCTGTTCGAGGAACCATTATTTCCTTGGCAAGGCGATCTGAGAACTCAAAAATACTATTTACATATTCATATTCTGCGTTATTAATTTCTCCACCCTTTAAACTATCCGATAAAATCATACGTAGTTCTTCCTCTGTATGAGCTACTTCTGATTCTGACATCATTTTTAAGCCGAAAAGGCCAGTTAAGCCACGGGCAGATCCGTTTAATAACTTTATGACTGGATACGTAATGTTGTGGAATAAAATTAAAGCGCCAGAAAAGTTTAATGTGACAAATTCTGCTTTTTGGATGGCTAATGTTTTTGGCGCCAATTCCCCAATAACAACATGCATAAACGTAACGATTGAGAATGCAAGTATAAATGAAAGGATAGATGTTATACTACCATTCAAATTTAGAAATTCAAACACTGGGTGCAAAATAATTTCGAATGTAGGTTCACCTAACCAACCTAAACCGAGTGCAGTAATGGTAATACCTAACTGACATGCAGATAAGTACTCATCTAAATCTGAAACAACACGTTTTGCATTTTTCGCTTTCTTATGCCCTTCTGCGAGCAATTGATCGATACGTGTAGTTCTCACTTTAACGATTGCAAATTCTGTTGCAACGAAAAATCCTGTCATTATAATTAGTAGGGCGAATGCCGCCAACCTAATGGTTATCTCCAATATGTCTCCGTCCAAATAATTCCTTTGTTCCCGCCCAAATGAGGGAAGTAAACAAAGTGTACACCTCCTATGATTTAAAAAATTGTTGGATGTTTCAATAATAAGTTATTTAAAAGAAAAACACAAATATTGACAACAACTTTTTTCAGTTGATTTTCAATCCCGTTTAAAAAAATAGGTAGAATCAAAAGTAAAGTAATTGTCAACGCCATTGCAATATGCTAATTTAAAATTGAGCAAAGATAGTTTGTTTAGGGAAAGAAGCATTTTGCATCTCATATAATACGACACGTCAAAAATCTCAAGAGTGCGTTTACTTGCGGATTTTTTTAAATGAATTATTTTGTATAGCTAAAGGAGAGACTCGATAATTAATTGGGACTTTCCTTTTTTTTGTGAAAAAAACTTAGAAGGAGCAGTCTCACATGTGACTGCTCCTTCTAAGTTTATTCCTGTTGGAAACGTAATTTTAAACATGCCTTCTCCACATCATGAAAGGATTCTTTTAAAGGTAAATCACCCGTAAATGGTGCTATAGATACTGGTGCCTTTTCCGTAATACCTTGCTGAGTCAACATATAATTTTTACCGTTATAAGTAAAGTACATTGTTTTAATTGATTTTTTACCAAAAGTGCTAGCAGAAGAGTCAAAGAAACCTTTTAGTTGACTACAATATTCATTATAGAAATCGCCATTAATACCCGAAATGGCTTCAAATTTTTTAATATCTAAATTACCAGCTTCGTCAGCTAATTCGAATATTTTTGCGGAAAATTCTGAAAAGAATTCTTTTACTTTTACACGTATTAATGCTTTTGAATGATAACTGTTTAAGTCATCTGAAAGCGTGACTTTACTCATTGAAATGGCCTCCTGCATAAAAAACATATACTATTTAATTGCTAACCTTAATGTATAAGAAATATATAGGAATTTCAACATGTATCAACATAATTAGCATAAAGGACGTGCTATATATAGTAAATATAGGTATTTTTATGTGGGAAGTAAGCGAAAAAATTACTATAGTTTTTAATCATATACATGGAATAGCATTAACTCATGAATCATTTTTTTAACATCCTCTTCGTTTGGTGGTGTTGGTCCCGTCCATTGAATAGTGCCATCTTTTAAATATTCAGCAGAGTAGCGTTCACGTTGATAAAAAAATGCAATAGTCCACCCTGGAAGTTGGGTATTTTCAAATAATGGCTTAAAACTAAAATGCTGAATCATCATAAAACCTCATTTCTATAATATGTAGTTCATATTATTCAAGGATAATGGTAATTTTGCAACTATTCACGTTTATGCTCAAATCTAAGGGGGTATTTCTTTCGTTGGAAATCATTGCTCTGCTATAATAAGTGCAGAAGGCGACAAGAAACGCCAATCGTGAATACAACTGAAATGAGAGGATACTAATGGACAATTTTATAGTGACATTACTTTTTATGGCAATTATAGGCGCAGCAATCGGAGGCGTTACCAATCACCTAGCCATTAAAATGCTTTTTCGTCCACATAACGCAATATATATTAAAAACTGGCGCGTTCCATTTACACCTGGTCTTATTCCAAAACGACGCGACGAATTAGCAAAACAGCTTGGTCTTACCGTTGTAAATTATTTATTAACTCCTGAAACATTTAGAAAGAAATTTTTCTCGAAGGATATTCAAGAGAAGGTTGAACAGTTTGTGCAAACGAAAGTAGAGGAAACCATCTTTACAAATGATAAAACCATTCAAGATTGGTTAAATATTGCGGGGTTTTCTCATATGCCAGCTACGATTGAGCAGAAAGTTGAAGCAATTGTTGAGGGACAATTTGCATCAGTGAAGAATACACTATCAACAAAATCAATTCGTACACTGCTATCGTCAGATATGCAGGATACTCTTGATGCCAAGATTCCTGTAGCAGTCAGTCATATACTAGAAAAAGGCGAGGATTACTTTTTATCACCTGAAGGTGAAATGACAATTAAAGCAATGATTGATGATTTCTTATCATCAAAAGGATCATTTGGTGGTATGATCAATATGTTTCTAGGTGATTCATCGTCCCTTGTAGGAAAAGTTCAACGTGAGCTCGTAAAATTTTTACAAGCTCCGGGCACGTCAACATTATTAACAAAAATATTTACGCAAGAATGGGAAAAATTAAAAGATCGACCAGCGATGGACTTTTTACAAGACATGCAGTTTGATCCGATTTTATCGAAATTACAAATGTATGTAAAAGAACAATTAGCTGTCGCCGAACGTTTAAATCAACCTATTTCTTATTATTGGCCTGAAGGAAACGAATGGATGAAAAATTCGGTCATTCCACAAGCAATTGACAAAGCTTTTGTCAAAGCAGAGGAAAAACTAGAAGATGTACTTAAACGTTTAAATTTACAAGAAGTTGTTCGTGAGCAAGTGGATTCTTTCCCTGTTGAGAAATTAGAGGAACTTGTATTAGGTATTTCAAAACGTGAATTTAAAATGATTACCGTATTAGGTGCAGTTCTTGGTGGATTGATTGGAATTGTGCAAGGTTTAATTGTTAATTTTATTTAAAAAGGAGATTGTTTAAATGGTTAATATTTATAATGACATTAATGCACTAGAGGCAACTTTCCGTAAGACCCCAGAGTTTGAGGCTTTACAAGCGGCGGTTGAAGTTGTAAAGAGTGATGAAGAGGCGTTAAATGTCTTTAAAAACTTCCGTAAAATTCAAATTGAATTACAAAAGAAACAATTAGCTGGAGAGGAATTATTGGAGGATGAACTTGTTTATGCTCAAAAGGCATCTCAGCTTGTACAGCAAAATGAAAAGATTTCAGCTATGCTTGAGGCAGAAATGAAATTAAGTAAAGTGATTGAGGAAGTAAATCGTATTTTAATAAAGCCAATTCAAGGCCTATATGAGGATATTCAATAAATCATTCATATAGTAAGGAATAATTGTCTGAGGAATTGCACATATACAAGTAATAGGAAAACGTGTATCCGCTAATCGGAGCACGTTTTTACTTTATATACACCAGTCAATTGTATTGGAGGTTTTATCTATGTATGTGTTCATTGAATGGACCTATAAAACACCGAAAGGAGCCACAACTGTTTTACGTTCAGAAGAGATGCCTGCTGCGCAAGCGCTATTACTAGCAGAGGATATGGAAAAGACCGGAAGAGTCAAGTCCATTCATTGCTTGGATCGTCAAGATACAAGTTGGACAATAAAAGAACTCAAAACCTATCTAAAAGAAATAGATACAGAGCCGCATAATATCATTGTCTATTTCGATGGAGGCTTTGATCGGGGGACAAGACAGGCAGGGCTTGGATGTGCTATTTACTATGAACAAAATGGCAAGCCTTATCGTTTAAGAAGAAATGCTTTTTCATCCGAGCTTACATCTAATAATGAAGCAGAGTATGCTGCGCTTTATTTAGGTGTAGTAGAGCTAGAATTGCTAAATGTCCATCATCTACCTGTCCAAATTAAAGGCGACTCCCAAGTAGTTATCAACCAATTAAGGGGGGAATGGGCAGCATTAGAAAAGGATTTAGTCGGTTGGGCAGATAAGATTGATGCCAAATTAGCACAGCTTACTATTCAACCGGACTACCAGCTAATCACTCGCAAGGACAATTCAGAAGCAGACAGTCTTGCTACCCAAGCATTAAATGGAATAGATATTACAGGTTTGAGTGAACTCGTAAAAGAATAAATGTAAGAGGTGTCAGTAGTTACTGTCACCTCTTTTTTAAATTCTCTATAGGTGATGAAACTTTTTTCCCATTGAAACTACTACTCCTATGAACCCAAACAATAAGGAGAGATATTTTATGTATATGAAAAAATTAGCACCTGTAGCTTTGTCTGCATTATTAATGGGGAGTGTTATGATACCTGTTGCTTCGGCAAATGAGCAAAAAGATGAAGTTGAAATTCCACAAATTCAAATTGATCCAGTACACATTTTCAATCAAACACATGGAACAGTTGAAGATGTTCGCGTTGGTAAAGACATTACATATTACACTGTTAAAGACGGAGAGCAAACAAATATACTAGAAATTACAAAAGATACTCTTGTGTATGATAATACTGGTAAAAAAGTAGAGCTTAAAGAAGGCGATCAGGTAGTGGCGTATACCTTTGCAAATAAACCACAAAAATATATCTATCCACCGCAATTCAATCCAGAGATTATTATTGTAGATTCAAAAGAAGTTGGGTTTGTAGAAGTGGATTATTTCTTTGATGACTTAACAAACACATATGATATTTTAAAATTAAATATCGGTAAAGAAACAGAGCTAGTCAACGCAAAAGGTAAAAAAGTAACATCAAAAGATTTAGTAGAAAAGCATTTAGCTGTTTTCTATACAGCATCTACTAAAAGTATTCCTGCACAAACAACACCATCGAAAGTAATTGTTCTAGACGACAATTCTGAAATTTCTTTAAGTCCAATAGATGAGGAAATTAATACGATCATTGCCACGGATTATTATATGGTAGCTGAAACAACAATGGTGCCTTTACGTAGCATTGCAGAAAAGCTTGGCTTTCAAGTAGAATCAAAAGGTAAAGCGGTTATTCTAACGAAGGGCAATGAATCTTATACAATCACACGTGGTGAAAAAGCGTTTGGTTACAACAAATCATTACGCACTTTGTCAGTAGCACCCTCTTTGAAAGATACGAAAACTTATGTCCCTGTTGAATTCATTGAAGAATATTTGAAATAAATTTGAAACTAGTATGCCAACTTTTTGTGGCATACTAGTTTTATGTTCAAGAGACTATTTTGGAAGAATTAAAAGTCGGATATCTTTTTACGAATTGTTGCAGGCAATACTTGAAAGACACGGTATTCATAAAGTTATTAGCTAATATCATTTCATCTGAATACAATAAAAGCTGCTGGAAGTGCTGTTTAACAAATGCCCTAGCTTTCTCATAGTGCTTGTTGATAGAAATAGCTCCATACATGTCTTGTTGGTCAATGATGTAGATAAAGTCACAAATCACATTATGTGTCCCATACTTAAATAATACAGTGACATATAATGTTTTTTCATCACATCGCGCTAAGTCAAAATGGTGGAATGCTACCTCTACTTGATGAATAAAACTCGAAATGAATGGACGTTTATTATTTTTTAAAAGAAACACTATCAACACCACCTTTTGTAAAAATTATAATGATAAAAAATTAGTTTGTCTACATATAGACTGAATATTCTGTTTTTTGTAATTCCCTATTGTTACTTTGCTTAAAGTCATATAAATTTGTTAAACTTAAGTCTGCAATATATATGGAATAAGAAAAGAAGAGAGCGAAACAATATGAAAATGATTCACATAGATCAAAAATATCCCGAGGATTGGATTCGCGTATTAAATCATATAGCGAATTTATTTTTTGAGGATTCCAAGCTGCGAGTGGAGCCGGAAGAAGCAGATATGTCGGTTTCATTTACGTACGACGTTGAAGAGAATTTTACTATTTCTACAAAAGCAATATTAACTGTAGATGGACAACAATATACAAATAATTACAGCATCCAATATGAATCAGCTGCAACGGGTCGTGAACTCAATATACGTATGAAACGAGCATTATCTCATGTATTTTTAGATGTTCTCGAGCAGCATACAGGGGTACACCAGCAATGGGGGATTTTAACAGGAGTTCGTCCGACTAAGCTCTATCACAAGTTTAGAAAAGAAGGAAAAGGGGAGCAAGAAATTGCTGAGCTATTAATTCGAGATTTTCGCCTGTCTGAGGAAAAGGTGGCACTTTTAAAAGATATCGTGGAACGACAATTAGTAACTATTCCAGATATTGATCAAATTGGGCAAGAGATTAGTGTATATATCGGCATTCCATTTTGTCCAACAAAATGTGCCTATTGTACGTTTCCAGCCTATGCGATAGGAAGTAACCGTAAGCAAGGTCGTGTAAATACATTTTTAGATGGCTTGCATATTGAATTACGCGAAATGGGGAAATGGCTCAAAAACAATAATATGAAGATCACGTCTATTTATTGGGGAGGCGGTACACCAACTTCCATTGAAGCAGATGAAATGGATGCCTTATACCAGACGATGTATGAATCTTTCCCAAATCCTGAAACAATTCGAGAGATTACAGTTGAAGCAGGAAGGCCAGATACGATTACACCGGAAAAATTAGAAGTTCTTAAAAAATGGGGAATTGATCGTATTAGTGTAAATCCACAATCTTATACAGATGAAACGTTAAAGGCAATTGGTCGTCATCATACAGTTCAAGAAACAATCGATAAATTTTGGCTTGCTCGTGAATCAGGGATGAACAATATAAATATGGACCTCATTATTGGTTTACCAAATGAAGGTATTGAAGAATTCCAGCATTCGTTAGTGGAGTCAGCTAAGATGCAGCCTGAGTCATTGACTGTCCATACATTATCATTTAAACGTGCATCTGAAATGACTCGCAATAAAGATAAATATAAAGTGGCGGATCGTGATACAGTTGCTGAAATGATGCAAATGGCACAAGATTGGACAAAGGAAAATGACTATGTTCCATATTATTTATATCGCCAAAAAAATATTTTAGGTAATCTTGAAAATGTTGGCTATAGTAAAGCTGGTGAAGAGAGTATTTATAATATTGTAATTATGGAAGAAGTACAGACAATCTTAGGGGTTGGTTGTGGGGCATCTTCTAAATTTGTTCATCCTGAAACAGGAAAAATCACGCAATTCCACAATCCAAAGGATCCTGCCGCCTATATTATGACCTTTGAAGAGGCTATCGGGAAAAAAATTGAGTTTTTAGATGAGTTATACAAAATATAAAATAAAGGCGGTCTGAGTTATTCAGATCGCCTTTATTTTATAAAGTTCTTAATGTACACGCCATTTGCAATATAACAGCATCTTCAAAATATTGTGGGTCATAGCCAGTTAACTCTCTTATTTTATTTAATCGATAAGTAAGTGTATGGCGATGGATATTTAGTTGCTGTGCACAAAGCTTTAACTGTAAATTGCAGTCAAAAAAGGATTGTAATGTTTCCAATTGTTTTGCGTTGATATTTTTTAGTATTCGGTGATGGAAGGCTTGTACCTCCTCTGATTCACGATGTTTAAAAAGAGAAAATAACTCTACATCTTCGAAAAAGGTAATCTCGTTATGGATGGTAGCGAATTCAAGTGCTGTTCTAGCTCCCTGATAGCTATAGGGAAGTTGCGAAAGTTGCTGCACAACAGGACCAATACCAATTTGTAAGGAAGGAAGTTTTTGTTTTTTCTTTCTTAAAGCTTTTATAATGGATTGATAGTTTTGTTCCTGGCGATATGTTAGCAGTATATAATACTCCTGTAATTGGCTATGTCCAGCTAGAATAGGCTGTCTATAAAATAAATCTTCAAAAAAGAATGGCATCCTATTTTCTAAATAAGATGTTTCATGTAAACTCACTAAAATAACTTGGAAGGGTGCTATTAGTGAAAAGGGTAATTTCTGAATTCGTTTATTTAAAGTAGCATCAAGCTTACTTCCATGAACGAGTGCCTCGAATATGTAGTCATTATTCTTCCGTTGCCACTCGCTTTTAGACTCGACGAGTGCTTGATGTGTCATGATCTCTGTCGTTAATTGAACAAGATTGGCGATTTCAAGCATTTCTTCTGAATCTCCAGTTATACCAATAACACCTACAACTTCATCCTGATACAGGATAGGCATATTAATGCCAGGCTTTGTATTTGGATACAATTCTATATTATCCTCATTAATAATCAACGTTTTTTTTGTTTGTGCTACGTAAACTGCACCTTCGTGAATATCCTCCACCCTCATCTTATCTCCAGAAGCTAAAATAACACCAGTAGGGCTAATGACATTAATATTGTGACGTAAGCGTAACATTGTTTGATGTACGATTTCATCTGCTAATTTTTTGGTCAACATGTTTATACACCTCGGATAAAAAACAGTCTGTTATAGGACAGATAAATTGTACATTTATTATAATGTTTTCTGAATTTATTGTCATTATAATAATTTGTAAGCGCTTAACTAAGGAATTTGAAAATTTACGTAAATGTCAATGGGCGACATAAGTGGAGGTATTGTATGAAAATCATTATTAGTCCAGATTCCTTCAAGGGTACTCTATCGGCAGTTGAAGTAGCGAAATCCATGCAGCAAGGCATTCTGGATGTAAATCCATCAATAGAAACCATTATTCTACCGGTTGCAGATGGTGGCGAGGGGACACTTGATTCACTTATTGCCTCTACGGGTGGTCAGTATTTTTCAACGGAAGTGCTAGATCCAATAGGAAGAGACATACAAGCACAGTATGGTGTATTGGGTGATAAAGAAACATGCGTGATTGAAATGGCTCAGGCATCTGGCATCATGTTGCTACAAGACCATGAGAAAAACCCTGAATTTGCTACAACGTATGGTACTGGCCAATTAATTAAGGCGGCACTCGACCGAGGCTTTAGAAAATTTATTATCGGTATTGGTGGAAGTGCCACAAATGATGCAGGGATTGGCATGCTCAAGGCATTAGGTGTGCGATTTATAAAGGAAGATGGCTCAGATTTAGAGGATGGTATTTCGAGTTTAATGGAATTAACTGCAATAGATATAAGTGGACTTGATGAAAGATTGATAGGAGCGATATTTACCATTGCCTGTGATGTGGATAATCCATTCATTGGTGAACGAGGAGCAACAGCTATATTTGGCCCTCAAAAAGGTGTGCAGGACTATCAAATTACACATTTTGATAACTGCTTAAAGCATTTTGCAGATATCATCGAGCAACAGTTTGCTATTCGATTGCACGATTATCAAGGAGCGGGAGCTGCAGGAGGATTAGGTGGCGCGTTAATCGCATTTTTAAATGGGACATTTCATGCAGGAATTGATATTGTCATAGATGCTGTCCAGTTACAGGATCACTTAGCAGCCGCACAGTTGGTAATAACGGGTGAAGGGAAGTCGGATCTCCAAACATTACATGGTAAGGCTCCATTAGGGGTTGCTAAAGCGGCCGCTTTAGCACATGTAGAGGCAGTTTTATTGTCAGGAGACATTGATAGTATGGCTAAACCTGCACTTCAAAATTATTTTAGTGTTGTGGAGACATTAGTAGATGAGGAGATTACTACTGAGCAGGCAATGCGAGAACCCGCTTATTTTATTCGTTTAAAAACTAAGCAAATCTTTGAGCTTTACATACAAAAGGGGGATGACTAGATGTTATTCATCATTATTTTACTAGGGGTATTGTTTGTTGTATGGGGCACGGCCAAATTAAAGCTACATCCTTTTCTGGCGTTATTAATTAGCGCCTTCTTCGTTGGAATTGCTTCGGGAATGCCACTATTAACAGTGGTAGAAAGTATTAACACTGGCTTCGGTGGTCTAATGACGAGCATTGGCTTAGTAATTATCGCTGGAACAATTATAGGTTTAATTTTAGAGAAATCAGGCGCTGCCTATCGAATGGCAGAAGTAGTTTTACGCATCGTTGGTCCAAAACGTCCACAACTTGCGATGTCTTTAATTGGTTACATCGTATCTATCCCAGTATTTTGTGATTCAGGTTTTATTATTTTATCGAGTTTGCAAAAATCATTAGCAAAACGGGCTAATGTAACGATTGCATCCATGGCTGTAGCTTTAGCGACGGGGTTATTTGCAACACATGTATTAGTACCCCCTACACCAGGTCCCATCGCAGCAGCTGGAAATATTGGGGCGGCCAATTATTTAGGGACAGTTATTGTCATTGGTTTATTAGTAGCGATACCTGCTACATTTGTAGGCTATATGTGGTCAGTGAAAGTTGCAACCAAAATTCGTGTACCCCAAGATGAGGTAGAGGCATTAGATTATGAGGAAGTCATTAAATCCTTTGGCAAAATGCCTTCAACATTTAAAGCCTTTTTACCAATCGTTCTACCTATTGTTTTAATTGGTCTTGGCTCAATAGCATCGTTAGCGGGTGATCCCGAATCAACATTCAATACGATTTTTAAGTTTTTAGGTTCGCCAACAGTAGCATTATTTTTAGGTGTAGCAGCTGCCTTTTTATTATTGCCTGAAATTAGTGAAACGACCTTAACGGGCTGGATTGGTGAAAGTTTAAAAGAAGCCGCGCCTATTTTACTTATTACAGGAGCAGGTGGTTCGTTTGGAACAGTTATTAAAAATGCTGGTGTTGGAGAAATACTACAGGAAATGGACTTGGGGATGTTTGCATCAGGTACTTTGTTCTTGCTAGTACCGTTTATAGTAGCAGCTGCCTTAAAAACTGCTCAAGGATCTTCGACGACAGCGCTTGTCATTACGTCTACTTTAGTAGCACCAATGCTCGTGACACTTGGCATTGAGGGCGCTGTCCCATTAGCATTAGTAGTAATGGCCATTGGAGCTGGTGCAATGACGGTTAGCCATGTGAACGACAGTTTCTTCTGGGTAATTACACAGTATAGTGGAATGGAAGTAACTCAAGCTTATAAGGCACAAACCGTTGCTACATTACTACAGGGCATTGTCACAATCATGATTACAATGGTTTTATGGTGGATATTTGTTTAAAGTACAAGGAGGGCTGCCCCATGGGAAGCTCTCTTTTTTGTATAATAGAAAAATAGAAAGGAAGTTAGTAACATGAGAAAATTAATAGTAGTACTCCTTTGCATTTTTTTATTAGCAGGCTGTACAGAAGCAATTAAGACAGAGCGGGTGCCTGTAACGGCTGGCGATGAAATGCGAGTTCATTTTATGGATGTGGGACAAGGGGATTCCATATTAATTGAATCGCCAAATGGGAAAACCATGCTTATTGACGCTGGTGTGAAAGGTGCAGGACAACAGGTAGTTTCTTATTTAAAGGAACTTGGTGTGAACAAACTTGATAAGGTAGTGGCGACACATCCCGATGCTGACCATATTGGTGGGCTCATTCCAGTGTTACATGCAATCCCTATTGAGCAATTTTATGATTCGGGCAAAGTACATACTTCTCAAACTTTTGAAGAAATGCTGATGGCGATTGATGAAAAAAACATACCTTATTATGTGCCGAAAACAGGAGATTTTATTGAATTTGATAAGGATGTAACGGTGAAGGTTTTAAATGCAAATGAACATGCAACCGATAATAATGACGCTTCCATTGTCTTAAAAGTGGTTTATGGCAATGTATCCTTTTTATTAACGGGAGATGCTGGCATAGCATTAGAGAAGGAAATGATGTCAAATGATGTAACAGCTACTGTTCTGAAGGCAGGGCATCATGGTTCTAATACCAGTAGCTCAGAAGATTTCATTCGTGCAGTGAAGCCAGAAGTCACTATATTAAGCTATGGTGAAGATAATAAATATGGACATCCACATGCAGAAGTAGTAAATCGATTGCAAGCTATTGGTAGTAACATCTATGCCACTGCGGATTTAGGAACGATTACAGTGGCAACAAATGGGGTAAACTACACGGTGAATGGAAAGAGGGCTGTAACTCAAAAAAAACCATCCACGGTTGAACCAACAACTGCTGTTGAGATTGTCAGCAAAGATTTAGTGACAGAAATTGTAGGCATTAAAAATAACGGTCAACAAGCTGTTTCGTTAAACGATTGGCAGCTCATTTCTCTGGAAGGAAATCAAGTCTTTAATTTTCCTAATCTATCCTTACAACCTGGTAAAATTATTTATGTTACTAGCGGGGCTAATGCTCGTGAAGGGGATAATTATTTAAAATGGACCACTAAACAGATTTGGTTAAATGATGGAGATGCTGCGCAATTACGGAATGAGAAAGGGGAACTTGTTAGTGAGCTCGACTAAATATACTTTAGATCGGATTGAAGACGGTTATGCTGTTTTTTTAAAGTATCCTGAGGAAGAAGAACAAATTATTATTTTACAGTCAGCTTTGAACAAGCCTGTGCTTGTTGGGGATCGTGTACAGATAGAAGAAATAGATGGCATGTACCATATTGAGATTTTAAGAGAAGAAACGGAACAAAAAAGAGCCGATATCCAGAATTTAATGGACCGTTTACGTCATAAAAACAAATAATAAATGATAAGCTGTGGAAGTTACCCGCAGCTTGTTTTTTTGATTGAGCAATGTCCTGTCCATCAGCCTTCTTTGGATAGATGTTTAGGTGTAAGGGATTTGAGAGGAATTGGACATAATTTGTTATCCTAAATATTTTGAAAATATGCTAAAATAATAGTATTAATCAGGAGCTAGGAGCGTACGGACAAAATGTCGATAAACACTATTATTTTTGATTTAGATGATACATTACTATGGGATAAAAAATCAGTAAAAACTGCTTTTGAAAAAACATGTGACTATGCTGCTACGATACATAATGTGAATTCTGCAGAGCTAGAAGAAGCAGTTCGTCAAGAGGCTCGTGCGTTATACGAAGGCTATGAAACGTATGACTATACGGTATTAATTGGTATCAATCCTTTCGAAGGTCTATGGGGAACATTTGATGACCCTACTGAATCCTTTCAAGCCATGAAGAGGCTTGTACCGGGCTATCGTGCGGCAGCATGGACAAAAGGTTTAAGCGCCCTTGGTATAGAGGATGCAAAATTCGGAGCAGAGCTAGGAGAACGCTTTGTAGCTGAGCGCAAAGCATCACCATTTTTATATGAAGATACATTTACTGTGTTAGACGAATTGAAAGGGAAGTACCAGCTTGTTTTACTTACCAATGGTGCACCTAGTCTGCAAAATTTAAAGCTAGAAATTACGCCTGAAATAGCGCCGTATTTTGATCATATTATTATCTCAGGAGACTTTGGAAAAGGTAAGCCAGACGCTTCTATTTTTGAGCATGTGATGGAGAGAACAGGCATTACAGCGGATGATGCCATTATGGTTGGCGATAATCTCAATACTGATATTTTAGGCTCTTCTCGCGTAGGAATGCGAAACGTATGGATTAACCGCGATAATAATATGGCCAATGGAGCTGTGACACCAACCTATGAGATTAGCTCTTTAACAGACCTAGTAAAACTTGTGAAACAGCTTTAAAAAAATGTACTGCACCTTCAAGGATGCAGTACATTTTTTTGTAGAAATATTAAAAAGGCAGACCATGCCTGCGAAGTTCGTCAGATTACCCTTCATAAAAGTATTAATTACCAAAAAAGCAGAGAGTAGGAAACCCTCTGCTTTTCACTTTACATATTATAGATTGATGGCTTTTACTTCATCAATATTTTCAAGCTGTGCCACAAATGCTAAATCCTCATTTGTTACAACGTTATCTATTGTTAACATCATAACCGCTGTTCCGCCAACTTGGGCACGGCCAACTTGCATGGTTGCGATGTTGATATCTTTTTCCGCAAGTTTAGTTGCTACACGGCCGATTGCACCTGGTTTGTCAGTATTTTTAATGTAAAGAAGATGACCCTGTGGAATAACGTCTACAACATAGTCCTCTACTTTGACGATACGTGCACCTAAGCCGTTTAATAATGTACCAGCTACAGTGTGTGTTTCATTCGCAGTAATAATTTCGATGGTAATTAAACTTGTAAAGCCCTTAGCTGTTGTCGTTTTATGCTCAATAATTTTCATACCAATACGCTCAGACAGGTAGCGAGCATTGACATCATTCACATGATTACCGTGATTTTTAGCTAATAAACCTTTTAATGCATTTGAAGTTAATGGACGGACATCATAGTTGGCTACTTCCCCAGCATAAGATAAGTTGATTTCTTTTACGGGCTCTGTTGTTACTTGTGATAAGAATGAGCCGAGTTTTTCCGCTAATTCAAAGAAAGGTTCAACTTGTGCTAGAAGTTCTTTCGGAATAGATGGCATATTCACTGGATTTGTCACAGTACCTGTTTTATAAAATTTAATAATATCATTTGACACATCAACAGCTACAGACTCTTGTGCCTCAATCGTAGACGCACCCAAGTGAGGTGTAGCAATTACTTGAGGTAAAGTAAGAAGCTTATGGTCTGTCGCTGGTTCAGATACGAATACATCCAGGGCAGCACCAGCAACTTTTCCTGCTACGATAGCATCATATAGGTCATCCTCATTAATAATACCGCCACGCGCACAGTTAATGATACGTACGCCATCTTTCATCATCGCAAATTTTTCTTTATTAATGAGATTACGTGTTTCAGGAAGAAGTGGTGTGTGTACAGTAATGAAATCGGCTGCTTCACAAATTTCTTCCACTGACGCCTTAGTGACACCTAATTCTTTTGCACGCTCATCAGTTAAGAAAGGGTCATATGCCATAACATTCATACGTTGACCTTTTGCGCGGTAAGCTACTTCAACACCGATTCGACCAAAGCCTACAACACCTAAAGTTTTGTTTTTTAGCTCTACTCCCACATAAGATTTACGGTCCCATTTCCCATTTTTTAGTGTATTAAAAGCTTGTGGAATGTGACGTGCAAGTGATGTCATCATGGCAATTGTATGTTCAGCGGCTGAGTTTGTGTTACCATCCGGAGCATTAACAACGATAATACCATGCTCAGTGGCAGCAGTAAGGTCAATATTATCGACACCTACACCAGCACGACCGATTAATTTTAAGCTTTTTGCGGCTTCAATTACTTCTCGTGTCACAGTAGTTTGTGAACGAACAAGTAACACATCTACATCTGCAATTTTAGTCATTAATTCTTCTGGTGCTAGACCAGTGTCTACGATAATATTTAAATCTAAATCTTGTTCCTGGCGTAATGGGAAAATACCATCCTCACTTAGTGGGTCAGCGATAAATACGTTAATTGTTTTTGTGGCAGTAATCATTATAATTAGCTCCTTTTAATAAATAGTAATTGTGGTTTTAACTACGACAGTCTGGAATTTGTAAAATTCTAACATCTTACAGCATGCAAACAATCTCCTTTCCGAATCGAAAGCAATATAAAAAGCCTTCCACGCCTTACAAACACAGTTATTGTGTTGTAAGGGGCGAAAGGCTGTATAAACATTGGTTCGCGGTACCACCCTTAATCACTGCTAGAAAAATTTATTCTTGCAGTCTTAGCAATATGCGTAACGTGCATGAGACGGATAAGCTTACTTAGATGGTTCGGCTTAACTATTCAGGAGTGGAACTATTATCGTAGAAATCACTGATTTACACCAACCATCAGCTCGCTTTGGATTTTCTTACGACTAGTGTGTCTCCGTCGTTATATTTTTTATGATTAAATTTGTTAACATCATAATCCCTATTGTTCACCTTTGTCAACAATAATTCTAAAAAAACTAAAAAAACATGACTTCAAAAGTCTGAAAAATACTTATATACGAATTATTTATGTATTTTAAGTGTATAATGTTCGTCTTTATGGAGTGCACAATGAAAGCGCTAACGATATTTGTAAATACTGATTTTATCAAGCTTCTATGAAGTTTATTGCGAAAATATTATATGGTAATTATATGGAATGAGTGAAGTGTTCTAAATTAGAACTGGATCGTTTTATGAAAGAAGACGAACGTTTTACGTTGTCACATTTTAGACAAACCTTTGATTTTTAGAAGGTAAATAGACTAGTAGAGAAGAATTTAAAGTAAGGATGATTGATTTGGGGGTGTAGTAATGAAATACGATGTTGCAATAGTTGGTGCTGGACTGGCAGGCTTAGTGGCAGCCTGCGAGTTAGTCGATGCAAAGAAAAAAATACTTTTAGTAGATCAAGAGCCTGAAAATTCAATGGGGGGACAGGCATTTTGGTCTTTTGGTGGCATATTTTTGGTAAATTCTCCTGAACAAAGAAGGCTCGGCATTAAGGATAGTAAGGAGTTGGCATGGCAGGATTGGCTAGGGACAGCAGGTTTTGATCGTTTAGAAGATGAGGATTCCTGGGCATACAAATGGGCGAGGGCCTACGTCGATTTTGCTGCGGGTGAAAAATATCATTGGTTGAAGTCAAAGGGTATTAAATTTTTCCCTGTTGTTGGTTGGGCAGAACGGGGTGGCTCACATGCTGGTGGACACGGGAATTCAGTGCCGAGGTTTCATATTGTATGGGGAACAGGTCCAGGCATTGTCAAGCCATTTGTGGATAAAGTTAAAAAGGCAATAAAAGATGGCTATATTGAGTTTAAACCACGACATCGTGTGGATGAATTTATTCAACAAGATGAAAAGATTATGGGGATAAGTGGCACAGTACTAGCAGAAACCTTTATCAGTCGAGGGGAAAAAAGTTCAAGATTAGGAGTCGGAGAATTTTCGTATGAGGCTGCAGCCGTTATTGTGGCAAGTGGTGGTATCGGAGCCAATTTTGATTTAGTGAGAAAAAATTGGCCAGAACGATTAGGGACCCCTCCTAAAAATATGGTCTGTGGTGTTCCTGCATATGTAGATGGAAGAATGCTTGAAATTACAGAGCATGCAGGGGGACGTATTGTGAATCGTGATCGTATGTGGCATTACACAGAAGGATTAAAAAATTGGGATCCGATTTGGCCTAATCATGGAATACGAATTTTGCCAGGCCCCTCCTCTTTATGGTTTGATGCAGAAGGTAACCGATTTCATGCGCCTAATTTCCCTGGATTCGATACGCTCAGTACACTAGAAACGATTCAAAAAACAGGTTATGACTATTCCTGGTTTATTTTAACAGAAAAAATTATTGAGAAAGAATTTGCTTTATCTGGCTCGGAGCAAAATCCGGATTTAACAAACAAAAGCATTGGTGATGTTTTAAAAAGGATCATGCCCGGACCACCTGCTCCAATCCAAGCCTTTAAAAATCATGGTGAGGATTTTGTGATTGCAAATGATTTAAGAGAACTAGTAAATGGAATGAATAAACTAGCAGGCAATGATTTACTCGATTTCATGAAAATTAAAGAGCAAATTTTAGCGAGGGATCGAGAAATGGATAATAAGTTTACAAAAGATATACAGGTGAACGCCATTCATGGTGCCAGAAATTATATTGGGGATAAGCTAATCCGTGTTGCCAAGCCACATAAAATTTTAGATACTAAAAATTGGCCTTTAATTGCGGTACGATTAAATATTTTAACAAGAAAAACCTTAGGGGGCTTACAAACAAACTTAAATGGAGCAGTATTAGGGATGGATGGTCAGCCTATTCCAGGACTATTTGCTGCTGGTGAAGTAAGCGGCTTCGGGGGCGGTGGTGTTCATGGCTATCGCGCTTTAGAAGGTACGTTTGTTGGTGGCTGTTTATTTAGTGGTAGGCAGGTAGGGCGTTTTTTAGCAGAAGTGTAATGCCAATGTAAAAAGAGCATCGTTATAAACGATGCTCTTTTTGTCACCAAGTAATAATGACAGCGATTATGATTTTGCGTTTTGGACAACTGCAATTCTAGCGATTTGTTCTTCGATTTGATGAACCGTCCAGCCATGCTCCTCCACGAAGAAGTTACGTTTGGCACGACGGCATTCATCAGAGCAGCTGCGCATATAAAAGGCTTCATGCTTTTCTTCACATAGCATTAATTTATGGCATTCAGGGTTTGCACAGTTCGTATAACGTTCGGAAGGTTCACCTGTGAAATAATCTTTTCCGATAACGATATGCTCCACTTGATTGATTGGCACACTGCGACGACGATCAAAAACAAACATTTGCCCATCCCAAAGTTGCCCCTTTACTTCAGAATCTTTTGCATATGTGGCAATTCCACCATGTAATTGACCAACACTTTTTCCATAGCCCTCACGTTTTAACCAACCAGAGAATTTTTCACAGCGTATTCCACCTGTACAGTAAGTTAAAATCTTTTTATCAGTGAATTCTTCTTTATGTGTTTCCATCCATGCTGGCAAGTCGCGGAAATTTTCAATATCAGGTCGAACCGCGCCTCTAAAATGGCCAAGATCGTATTCATAGTCATTACGTGCATCGATAATAATAGTATTCTCTTCTTGCATTTGTTCCATAAATTCCTTAGGAGATAAATAATCCCCTGTTATCTCTAAAGGATTGATATCATTTTCTAAGCCTAAGTGAACGATCTCGCGGCGAGGGCGAACGTGCATTTTTTTGAAAGCGTGTCCTTCAGCTTCATCAATTTTCCACATGATATCACTAAAGCGAGGGTCAGCCTTCATATGATTCATGTAAGCATCTGTTTGTTCAATAGTCCCCGAAACCGTTCCGTTAATCCCTTCGTGACCAACTAAAATGCGGCCAAGAAGTCCGAGTTCTTGACATACTGCTAAATGTTCTTCAGCAAATGCTATAGGGTCTTCAATCGTAACATATTTATAATAAAGTAATATACGATAGTCTTTTTGTGTCAAAATACGTAACCACCTTTATAACAATATTCGTCCTTTAATATAGCATAATGAAGGTAAATTTGTTTAGCAGAGAAGGAGTTTACTAAAAAAACACGAATAGTACATAGTGAATGACTATTCATATTTGGGGGTAATGGAGATGGAATTTTCAACAATTACTGTAGAAAAGCTAGATCGACGTGCAACGTTAACTTTGAATCGTCCTCAGGCGATGAATGCGATGGATGACGTTATGATGCGAGAACTCGCTGAATGCTTTGAGGCTTTGCAACAGGAAAAAGATATACAAGTACTTGTTATTCGTGGAGAAGGGAAGGTCTTTTCTGCTGGAGGCGATATTAAGACGATGCTTGATTCAACTAAGCCTTTAAATATTGATGAGGCGATGGGTTATCTTACACGCATCGTTAAGGCCTATTATCAGCTGCCAATGATAGTCATTGCGGCAGTTCATGGCGCATCCGCAGGTCTTGGCTTTAGTTTAACACTGGGGGCGGATATTGTTGTGGCCTGTGAAAATAGTAAACTAGCTATGAACTTCATAGGGATAGGACTGATTCCAGATGGAGGTGGTCACTTCTTTATGAAGGAACGTGTGGGGACTGTTAAAGCAAAACAAATGATTTGGGAAGGGAAGGTGCTTACTGCAAATGAAGCATTAGATGCAGGATTAATCGACTATATGGCACCAGATGGCACTGTATTTGCAATGGCAGATCAGCTTGTGGGTAAAATGCTTGCTTCACCTATTTCTTCTATGATTACGACAAAAAACATTTTACATGCTCAAAATTTACCACAGCTGGAAAATATCCTTGCACTAGAAGCAGAAGGACAATCAACAATGCGTAAAACGACAGATCATATAGAAGGTATTCATGCTTTTGTAGAGAAAAGAACACCTGTCTTTGTAGGAAAATAAAAATAAGAAAAGGCATGTAGATATCCTACGTGCCTTTTCTCAATTATTAAACATGGAATAAAATTAATTTACCTGAAGCATTTACTAGACGATGAGTTTTGTTGGCAACACCTTTTTCTTCAATTTGTTGTTGGCCATTTAATTTAGCAGCTTCGTCATTTTCAAATGTCCATGTTTCATCAAACAATGTTTCCCCTGTTTTTTCGAAAGCTGTGAAACGATAGTTCTCCATACAAACCCCACCCTTTTATTTAAATATATATCTATTATACATAGAAGATTTATAAACTTCACGGTAAAACTAGTAAACTATTTGATGAATTACGAAAATTGTGGAAAAAGTAAGTCGACGCTTTTTTTTAAGCATTACCATTTTTCATAAATAGGGAAGTATGATAAAATAGAACAAATATTCGGTTTTGTAATCATATATGACTGCTTTGGTTGATAGTTTGTAGTAACTAACTGAGGTGGGAAATATCTATAGTTGGGGTGATTGGATGTCAGAAATTCGTTTTTTTCATATGGCAGATTTACATTTGGATAGTCCATTTAAGGGCTTATTTGGCTTACCTGAACACATTTTAAAGGAAATTCGATCAAGTACCTTTGATGCTTTTGATAAAATTATTCAGAAGGCAATTCAGGAGCAGCCAGACTTTTTATTAATTGTCGGAGATATTTATGATGGTGAAAATCGCAGTTTACAAGCCCAAAGAAAATTTCAAGATGCAATGGAGAAACTTTTTCAACACAATATTCCTGTAATTATTAGCTACGGGAATCATGATCATTTAAAAGGAACTTGGACACGTTTTTCTTTACCAAGTAATGTTTATGAATTACCGGCTGAAACAAGTGTTGTCCAGTTGAAAATCCGTGGTCAGCAAGTCTGTATATACGGCTTCAGCTATAGTGAACGCCACCTGAAGGAGTCTGTTATTGATACGTTTCCAATCGCTCAAGATTCTCATGCAATTCATATTGGCATGTTGCATGGCAGTGAGGCTAGTGATACGTCACATGCTTTGTATGCGCCATTTACCAAACAGCAACTGCTTGAAAAGAATTATCATTATTGGGCGCTAGGGCATATTCATAAACGACAACTGTTACATGAAAACCCTCCTATAGTTTATCCAGGCAATATTCAAAGTCGTCATCGTAAAGAACAAGGAATAAAAGGTTGCTATGATGTAACTTTATCTCAAACAGCATGTGAATTAGATTTTATTCCTACCTCCGCTATTGTTTATACCACGATAGAGGTGGATTGTACAAATATCGTTCATGCTAATGAATTACTTAAAAGATGTGAAGAAGCAATTGCTGTCAATCGTACTTCATGGGGAGCGGCGGTAGTTGAGCTTTATTTAAAAAATATTGATGAGCAAACAGAAGCATTGTTTGAGCATGCGACGGTGGACACTTGGCTGGATACCATTCGAGAGGCAGAAGAGGGTATTGAGCCAATGTGTTGGGTACAAAAAATGGTGTTACAAAAACCTTCGATTCATGGTGAATATTCTGCTGCTACGCAGTCAGTCGTAAGTTTAATGGAGCAATGGGATAGTAATGACTGGAAGGATATACTAAAAGACTTATACCAGTATGCTGGTGGCGCTCGGCTGATTGAGCCTTTATCTGAAAAGGATATAAAGAATCTAACGCACAATGCACAGTCACTATTGGCGGAAGAAATTCAAAGGGCGTGATGCACATGCTAACAATCAAAAAACTACAAATTTATGGCTTTGGTAAGCATGAAAACGTGACGATTCCCTTAAATGAAGGCGTTACAATTTTTTATGGATTAAATGAGGCAGGAAAAACAACGATTCAGCAATTTGTTTTACAAATGCTCTTTGGCTTTCCAACAAGACAGCAGACACAGCGCAAATATGAACCAAAAGCATCGACGAAATTCGGTGGTCAGCTGACACTATTACACCCTATTTATGGTTCATGCATTATTGAGCGTGTGAAAGGCAAGGCTGCAGGTGATGTTACTGTTTATCTTGAAGATGGTACAACAGGACAGGAGGAGCTGTTAGCTAAGCTTTTATATGGCTATTCTAGAGCATCCTTTGAATCCATTTTTTCCTTTTCATTGCATGAGCTTCAGGGCATTGAAAAAATGTCTGAGGAGGAACTAACACATCTTCTCCTCTCCTCTGGTACAACAGGTATCCAGCACTTGTCTGCTCTTGAGAAAAAAATGGATAAAGAGGCCAATGAGCTATTTAAGAAGACAGGTAAAGTTCCAGTAATCAATCAAAAAATTGAGCAGTTAAAGCAACTCGAGCGAATGATTAGACACGAGCAAGGTAAGATCCAAACATTTGAGAATAAATTACAACAATTGCAACTTCTTGAGCAAAACCTTGAGAAACTTTATGCCACTCAAAAAAAGCAACAACAACAATGGCAATACTTAACGGTTCAAAAGCAGGCCTTGCCTCTTATCAAGCAACAACAGATGTTGCAGCAAGCATTAGGTAATGATCCGCATGTTCAATTTCCAGCAGAAGGTGTAAGACGATATGAACAAGTAAAGGACCGACTTTTACATGAAAGTCAGCAGTTGCTGCAATTAAAAGAACAATATCAATTGCTACAGGACAAAGTGCTCGCGACAGTGAATGAGCAAACTGTAAATGAAATGGGCCGCCTTATGCAAAAAGAGGCAACATGGCATCAGCTGATCGTGAAGGAGAAAAACTTACGGGATGATCTCTTTATGCTTGAGCAAGAAATAGATGCGCAGTTTCGTTTATTAGGTGTGCAAGAAAAAGAGGCACAGAACATTCTTCTTGGAGAAACAGTATCCTTACAGCAGGAACAGCAATTTCAACAGCAATTAAAAAGGCTGGAGGAGGCGGAGGATGAGCTAAAGTTTCATTTACATTCGCTAGAGCAAGTCCATCAAGCATTAGATGCCATAACGCAACAAAAGCAAAGGCTAAAGCAGGAGTCATTAACAAAGGAAGAAGAACATATTTTAGCACAGTGGCCTCAACAAAAGCGGAGGCTAGAGCAATTGCGTGCTGCCAAATCGCAACGGACTAAACAAAGGCAGCCTAATTATTTTTCCTTGATGATTTTATTAATTGGTTTATTATCATTTGTTTATGGGATATTCCAAAAAAATGTGGCAGTGGCCATTATTGGTGCTATTTTGACCATCATAACCATTTGGTTGATAAAGTTTGTTAGACCAGCAACGGAGACGTCCGATAAAGAAAATAGTCACCTCTTACGACAATTAGAGCAGGATGAAATGACTGTACAAACTATACTCCTAAAGAAACAAAGATTGGAGGATCGTTGGTTACATGTCCATGAACAGCAAAGTGAGAAGGAGCAACAATATGCTCAATTGGAATATAAAATTCAACAAGCGGAGCTGGAGAGTGAAGAAACTACGCAGTCATTGCAGCAATTTTTAAAACGCTATCGATTACAAGGTACGATAGCTAGAACGTTAATGCCCGAATTATTTATGCGTATACGAAGTGTTCAAGAATTGGCGGTTAAAAGGGAGGGCTCAATAAGCCTTTTGCAAGAAGTTCAGGATGAAAAGAACAGCCTTTATGAACAGCTTCAACTAGTATTAAATGAAAATTATAATGAACATGAAATATATATGTATCTACGAACAGCCTATCTGGACGCACAGCAACAGCAACAGCAAGTGCAGCAAGCACAAGCTCAGCTAGCTGACATCAAGATTAAGCTACAAAGTGGACAAACACGAATAGATCGTTATACAGCTGATATGATGCAGCTATTGAACGAAGCGGAGGTGCAAAACGAGCAAGCTTTTTATGAGAGATATGAGCAATTTGAGCATCAAAGAAAAATAATGACAGAGCTTCAAACGGTTCAGGCTCAAATAGCCTCGTTGGATTTATCTGAAAATGTTGGTTTAAAAGAGGACTCTGTTATCGAGGATATGCGGGTTTTAGAGCAGGAGCAAGCTTCTTTGCAAATGGATATAGACCGATGTCTTGAACATCGTGCTGCATTGCAAATTGAAAAAGAACAGCTATTAAATGATGAAAAATATGGCCAACTACTTCAAGAGTTTGAGCAGGAAAAATCGGAGTTACAGCAAATGATTGAGCATTGGGCAACGAAAAAGGCTGTGGCGACTGCTATTCATGAAACATTATTTCGTCTTCGGGAAGAAAAATTACCACATGTTTTATCGAAGGTTAATGCAATATTCCAATTACTTACAGGAGGGCGCTACGTTCAACTTACGATTCACGACGAAGGCTACTTTATGGCGCAAGATGTGGCGGGAATCCGTTATCAAATGGTTGAATTATCGCAGGCAACTAAGGAGCAAGCCTACATTGCATTACGTCTGGCACTTGCACAAACGTTGATAACCTCTGCGCCATTCCCGATTATTATGGACGATCCGTTTGTCCATTTTGATCGAAACCGTACAGACAAAATGGTACAATTAATGAAAGAAGTAGGATATGAACGTCAAATTTTATATTTTACTTGCCATGATGAAATGCTCAAACATTGGCCAAAAGAGCAAATTATAGATGTAGGAGCACTAGCAAATGAAAGGGGAGTGGCGTCAACATGAAAGGAATTACAACGCTTCAGGTTGGAGAATCAGTGGATCAATATTTATTAATTAAACAAGCGACAAAAGGAGTTACTACTGTTGGGAAGCCATTTATGTCGCTAATATTACAAGATAAAAGTGGAGATATTGAGGCTAAGCTTTGGGATACAAATGAAGATCATGAAAAGATGTATCATGCTGAAGCCATTGTACGTGTCGGTGGAGAAATTCACGACTATAGAGGGAAAAATCAATTGCGTATCAAAGCTATTCGTGTGGCAAAGCCAGAAGAAGGAGTTGCCATTCATGATTTAGTACCCTCCTCTGCAACACCAAAGGAACAACTTTTTGAAGAATTAAATCAATTTTTCTTTGATATTAAAAATCCAAATATTTCACGTATTACGAGAGCGGCCATTAAAAAACACCAGGATGCCATTTTAGTGTTCCCAGCGGCTACTAAAAATCATCATGATTATGCTTCTGGCTTATTAGATCATATGGTGTCTATGCTAAAACTAGGTAAGGCCATTGCTGATTTATATCCGACTCTTAATCGAGATCTATTATATGCAGGTATTATTTTGCACGATATTGGAAAAGTGGTGGAGCTGTCTGGACCAGTTGCCACGACGTACACAGTGGAGGGAAACCTTTTAGGACATATTACGATAATGGTGAATGAAATTGCTAAGATTGCTAATGAACTAGAAATTGAAGGTGAAGAAGTGATGCTTTTGCAGCATATGGTTTTATCTCACCATGGCAAAGAAGAGTGGGGTAGTCCGAAAAAGCCGATGGTTCAAGAAGCAGAAATTTTACATTATATTGATAACATCGATGCTAAGATGAATATGCTAACTAGAGCATTAGGTAAAACAGCACCTGGTGAATTTACAGAGCGACTATTCCCTCTGGATAATCGATCATTTTATAAGCCTACTATCGATTGAAGTAAAAAGGGGTTACATAAATGTAACTTGTTGTGTTAAAGGAAATGATTAGAGTTGTTTTTGGTATTAAAAAGTTTACTTAAAGAAATGTGAAAAAAGTAGACAGTTTAATAAAAATAGTTTTGCAAATTAATAGGAGAATTAAGTGACTTCGGTATGCTCCCGAAGTCATTTTTTAGTGGCATTGCTCTATAGATCTTAGTATATCGGTCTACCATCTTCAAGTGCTACTAAATTATTGTGCGCAGGAACAAAAAAACCGAATAGGTCCACTTTTTAGTGTCCACTATTCGGTACATCTCAATAATTGTAAGTCGACCTTTTTATTTTAAAAAAGGAAAGAATTATGGCTTAGTTACAAGCCCTTCGTACCAGGCTATTGTCATATTTGTGTTTGCGTCGTAATAACTTGTCTGTAGATAAAGTATACCAGAACCTAAAGAACTATTATGGTTGATGTACGAAGGACTAGGGTAACGGCCTGCCCACTCCATTTTTAATCGTAAAGTATACGTGCTTGAATAAGGTGTAATTGTGTTTTCTACAGTGCTTGTACTAGGCGTAATTTTTACTTGGCTTGCTTCTGCTGAAGGCATAATAGCTCCTGAAAATAAAAAAGTGGTAGTAGCTAAAATACTAGCAAATAATTTTCCTTTTTTCATAAATGAAACAACTCCTTATAATATTTAAATTGAATGGTAGTTAAAAATTATCTCGTCATGGTACAAAAAACATACTTATAAATTTGAAATTTATGTAATAAATAGATAAAAATTTAACTACTTTATTATTATAACATATAAATAATAATATGGGAATATTAACTAGTGAATGATTTTGTCTCTTCTACCATAGGCTTCATTTAGTCAATCAATTACGTATGAATCTTACTTACTTTTCGTACATTTCGATAAGATGGGGCAGTTTCCACAAATAGATAGAGTAGATGTATAGGTGATTGTCTGAAAAAATTAGTTAGAGCCTTGCCTGCGAAGGAGTGCATCTGAAATAGAAATCAACGGTCGTACAATTAAAAAAAGAAAAAGACTGTAAAAAACTCTAAGAAATTTGAGTTGAAAGGCCCCTAAATTGTTAGACACCAAATCTAGATGGATCAGTTGAAATGCTTGAAGAGCGCTATTAAACTACTCGAAATGGAGACTTATTAAAAAAAGTTGAATGTGAAAGTCTATACGACATTACTTGCAAATATTGGGAATTTAAGCGCTTTGAAAAAGAATCGGATGCTTATATTCATACAAACATATGAATGCAAAATTAAAAGACCTGAGTCCGATACAATTCTGGACTCAGATCTTAGAAGTTGCTTAAATTATTTGTTTAATTTTTTTGGTCAAATCAATTACTAATTAGATTCTTTGTCAGTATCTTCAGCTTTGTCTTCACTTTCAGCTTTTTTAGCTGCTTCTTCTGTTGCTTTGGCTTGCTCTTCACTTGTAGTTGTAAAGAATTCTAGTGATTGTTTTAAATTTTTATCAGGAGTTCTAACGTTCGCATCTTTCGCCATTTTTGCAATGATGTCTTTTAAAATCACTTGATCTTCACCTGTTTGTTTTAATTTGCCAAGCATTGCCGTACGAATGTTTTCTTCTTCGTCCTTGAATGAGCCCACATCTTTCACATCACGCTTGTCCGTAATTTCGATAACGTGGTAACCAAAGCTCGTTTGAACAGGTTCACTTAATGTATTTAATTCAAGTGCATAAGCAGCATCGTTAAACTCATCAACCATCGATCCGACAGAGAACCACCCAAGCTCTCCACCTTTTTCTGCAGAACCTGTATCTGTAGAGTACTCTTTTGCTACATCAGCAAATTTTGCGCCACCTTTAATTTTTGCAATGACTTCTTTCGCTGTTTTCTCATCTGCTACTAAAATATGACGACCATTTAATTCGGTTTTCATTTGCTCATAGTATTTTTTTACATCTTCTTCTTTAATAGCTTGATCTTTTAATGCTTTTTCTTGAAGAAGTTGAACACGTAATGAATCTTTAAAGCCTTCTTCCGTTAAGCCGCTTTCAGCAAGTGCTTGTGAAAAGCTATCTCCAAACTGAGAGGCAGTTACATCATAAGCCTCTTTAAATTCTTTGTCTGTTACTTCATATTTGTCCGATAATACTTTTTCAGTCACCATTTGTTGTAATACATATGGGCCTGTTAAGCTTTTCGCTTTTTCATTAAAATCAGCTACTGAAATATCGCCCACTTTAGAAGTCACGATTGCTTTGCTATCTCCGCCGCTACACGCACCAAGCGCTAAAACAGAAGCAGCTAAAGTTAAAGATAAAACTGTCTTTTTCATAGTGGATATTCTCTCCTAACATGGTTTCGTCCATTTTTTACTATAACATAAACGTTTTAAAAACAAAATGGTTCCCCCTTGAGTATTGCCTATATTTCAAATTTTGAAGCGCATAGGATATAGAAAAGAAAGGGGGTGAAGTTATGGGCAACGGAGGATACGGTGGCGGTGGCTACGGCTCAGGCTTTGCTTTATTAGTTGTGTTATTTATTTTATTAATTATCGTTGGTGCAGCGTTCCTATACTAATTAATAAAACAGTGAAAAGCTAAGAGCTCTATTAACTCTTAGCTTTTCTTAACAATGTTAGTACTTCACGCCGCATGCCAAAGATCCAAGCCGTTAGTAATGGTTTGAACAAGTTGTTTAATGGGGACTCAACTTATCTTGTAGCGTGCGGACGTGAATGTATTTTACTTTTCGATTGTTATACTGCATATAAAATTTCAATATAAAATGAGACAAGTAAAATGGTAATAAGTATATTTATAGTTCGGAATATTTTTGGCTGGTTTTCTTCGGGAATTTCACGTCGCATACATAGAGCATATGTCATACGGTTAATTTGAAATAAATAGAATACCGAGAATAGAACTACAATCATTAATAGCAAGTCTATTCCTCCCCTCTTTCAATAGTAATAGCATAACAAAGAACGCCATTAAAAAACAAGTACAAGCAATTTAGTGAACAGTTGGTGGAACTAAAATCTCATAGCCCTTTGGTGTTTCTTCAATTTGTGAGTTTTTTGGTGAATTCAATAAATATTTCACGTAAAGTATATCAATTAAACATAGACTACAGTGATATGCTAACAGCAATGTACCGTAATGTGTATAGGCTGGTAGTAGCCAAGTACCTATGATAATACTAGTATTGAGAACGATAAAAGGCGTAAGAAGTGCTAGTATATAGCGATTTTTGGATAATGGCTCATGAATACGCATGTGTACAACAGGAATTAGATAAAATTGCGTACGGACACGCAATTTAAGATGCTGTCGTAAATCGTACAGAGCTAAAAAGTGTAGAAACTTGTGAACCGGATAAAGTGTTAATACGGCTATTACAAAGAGCCAGAATAAATGATCGGTGTAGTGCTCTTCATTAAATAAATTAAACGTCACATACGATACGGAAAAAACGGATAAAAAAGTAATAACACCCATTATAATAATACGCGTAGTGCCGTAATGATGTTCAAGATTTAAAATTTTCCAACAGTGCATAGTTTATTATCAACTCCGAAAATAGGAAGTGTCCTATTTAATGTAAATTGAATTGTCTTAGAATGCAAGAGAAAGGAGGTACTTCAGAAATATTTCTGAAATACCTCCTTTCACATAATTTATTCCTGCTAGCACAACAAGAATCCCCATGAAAATATCTGTACGATAGTTTTATTTATCCTTTTACAGTTGGACGTTCTTCAAGCGTGTCAAAGGAATCACGAAAATGCTGGAAGGAGCGTTCAAAAATATCGATGAAATCCTCACCATAAATATTACGAATGACAGCCATTACGTCTAAAAAATCTGGGAAACGGCCATATAAGTCCTTTAAGGCCAATGATCCTTCTAATACAGAATGATAAGTATTATGGTAGTTTTTATTCATCTCTACAATGAGCTCTGTACCAGCTTCAGTTAGCTCAACATACGTATTGCGCTTATCATCATCTCGCTTTGAAAACTTAAGGAAGCCACGTTCTTCTAATTTTTTGGAGAAATTGAATGCTGTAGATACATGCATGACTCCAAACTTTGCTACATCCGAAATAGATGCCCCTTTTAAATGATAGGAAATCCACAGAATATGGTGTTCATTAATATTTAAATCATAGGGTTTAATCCATTGTTGCCAATCTTTTTCAACCGCTTTCCATAGTGCTTTCGATAATTGCGCGATTCTTTGACTATAAAGCATAGCTTCTTTTTGTGTGTATAATTCCTCTGACAATACCATCACCTACTGCTTTCTTTCACATTTTTAAAAATATTATAGCAGTAAAGAAAAAAAGTTTAAAGTTAGAAAAATTCAAAAATTGAAAAGTGGTTAAAAAATAATATTATAGCAATAGTTTTTGATGAAAAAATAGATAAGTAAGCTCCTAAAGAGGACTTTAGTCGCTTATTTTTTTCTGTGGTTTTTCCTTATTTTCTGTGAATTGTGCAATGTTTTTCTCGATTTCGCTTATCGAATTCTGTAAAGCATCTAATTCTTGTTGCAAATTATTTTTATTTGGCTCTATTTCTTCTGAAAAAGTGGTAATTGTTTGTTTTAAATCATTTATTATTTGTGGGATATTATTTTTAACTTCGTTTGTTAAAGTATTGACAGAGTGTTTCACAGTCCCTACTTGTTGTTTAACATCGAGGAGCATGCCTTTTGTTTGATCTACGTTTTGTTTTAAAGTTGTACGTAACTGCTGGCCTGATTGTGGAGTTGAGAACAAAACAGCAGCTGTTCCACCGATAATACCTGTTGCTAGTCCAATTAAAAATGGTTTTGCTTTCATAATATATACCTCATTTCTTGTCATGTTTATCTACTATTAAACCATGAAAAGCATGAATACAAAAAGAAAAAGAAACTGAACGAGTGATAGATCATCACAGTGCAGTTTCTTTTAAATGTTTAAAGTCAATAGTTATGAAATCTGAGAAATGGCTGTTACAAATTTAGAGCGCTTCACTAATTTTGCTACAATAGGATAAATAATAGCAAAAGCAACGACATTAAATGCTACAGCTGGAAGGACAACCCCAATAAATAGCATTGTAAACGTTGCACCTACATTTGCATTGAAAACAAAAAGTGCTGCTGCTAAAAAGACTGTACCTGATAGAATAGTACCCAAACCAACTAAAAATGCAGAGACAGCGAAACTCTTTGCTATCCTTTTTAGAATAACTAAAGCAGCTAAAAACACAAAGCCTGTCACCGCTTTATCAATAATGTTCGGAACTAGACCAGCAGGAAATGTTGTGAACAAACCTGAAAGTACCCCTGTTGCTAGCGAAAGTAAAAACGTTTCTTTCACTGTAGGAAATAATAAAATGCCAATGAACATCATTGTTAACATGAAATCAGGCTTCATGCCATTAATCATTCCCGGTGTCACGACATATAGTGCCGCTCCGATACCAACTAAAAGGGCCATTAATACTAAATTCTTTGTATTCATTTTTAATCTCTCCTCGACTGAGCTAATCTATTAGTTTCCCAACGTGTCCTCGTGACCGTTAGCGAAACTTATTTGTGATTGTACGCTAAAATTTTTATATTTGCAATACAGTAATTGGGTTATTAAAATGTTAATATATGACAAAAAATTATAAATGAGCTTTAATATTTTCGGCCACATCAGCCAATTGTTCAGGTGAATATTTTTGCGTTTGCCAAACTAAACCTAAGCCTTCTTTTTCGTCATAACGCGGAATAAAATGTAGATGATAGTGGAACACAGTTTGTCCAGCTGCCGCCCCATTATTATTAATTGTATTCAAACCTATTGGCTCAAACGCTGCCTTTATGGCATTCGCAATCTTCGGTGCAACAGCGTATAAATTACGTGCAACATCCTCTGGCATTTCGTATAGATCTTGGCAGTGATGCTTTGGAATTAGTAAGGTATGACCCTTTGCAACTGGCGAAATGTCTGTAAATGCATAGACATGTTCGTCTTCATAAACTTTTGTACTTGGAATGGATCCATCGATAATTTTGCAAAATAGGCAATCGCTCATGAGAATTTCCCCCTTAACGTATATGTAAATTCATTCTATCATACTCAAACCTGTATCATTTGCTAATTTTTGATAAAATATAAAACAAGAAGAGGAGTGAGGATATGTCAGTATTAGAGGTACAGCATGTGACAGGTGGATATACAAGAAAACCTGTTATTAAAGATTTATCTTTTACTATTGAAAAAGGAGAGCTTGTTGGCTTAATTGGCTTGAATGGAGCTGGGAAAAGCACAACGATTAAACATATAATTGGAACAATGTTGCCAAAGGAAGGGGATATTTACCTTAATGGGGTAACGCTAAAGGAAGATACGGACAAGTATCGTACAGCCTTTTCTTATATCCCTGAAACCCCCGTGCTCTATGATGAGCTAACATTAAGGGAACATTTAGAATTAACAGCGATGGCTTATGGTATTGATAAAGCAACTCTAGATGCTCGTTCTGAGGTACTTTTAAAGGAATTTCGAATGGAGAAAAGATTAAACTGGTTTCCTTCGCATTTTTCAAAGGGAATGCGTCAAAAGGTTATGATTATGTGTGCCTTTCTAATTAATCCTAGTCTTTATATTATTGATGAACCTTTTGTGGGGTTAGATCCTCTGGGGATTCAATCATTATTAGATCAAATGGATGAGAAGAAAAAAGAAGGTGCTTCCATATTAATGTCTACGCATATCTTATCGACAGCCGAAAAGCATTGTGATCGAATTATATTATTGCACGAAGGAAGAGTTCGAGCACAAGGAACGATGGCCGATTTGCGTCAAACATTTGCGATGCCTCATGCAACGTTAGACGATCTTTATATTGCAATGACAAAGGAGCGGGACCATGAAGAACTTGCGTGATGTATGGTCCTCTCGCTTCATGCATTATATAGGAGAAGTACAAAAATATATGCAATTTATTTTTACAGGGCATATTGCCATTGTGCTTGTATTTCTAATTGGAGCAGGAGGCTACCAATATAGTGAATGGTTGAAAGTTGTACAGACAGATTTCCCAGCTGAAATACTTATTGCTGTTTTTATAGGCATTTTATTGGCTTTTAGTCGTCCTACTACATTATTGAGAGAGCCAGACCAGGTATACCTATTGCCCCTAGAATCTAAAATGTCACATTATTTCAGCAAGGCTTTAGCTTGGACATTTTGGTCTCAGGTGTGGATTGTAGCAATCGTCTACATCGTCAGTATCCCGTTATTAAAAGCAGTGACTGATTTAACAACAATTGAAATTTGGTCCATTTTCATACTAGTGATTGTACTGAAATATATAAGTGTTCGAGGAGAATTTAGCTATCGATATAGTGAACGAGGTCAAATGGTTTGGGTGGACAGGCTGATTCGAGCAATAATATTTGCTGCAGCTGTTTATATGGGTCTGCAAGCTCAGTTGCTCCTAACCATTGTGGCTACAGTCATTAGCATCATTTATATGATTGTCTTTAGAAAAAAATCTGTCGGCGAACCAGTACCTTATGAACATTTTGTAAAGCTTGAACAAAATCGTATGATGAGTTTTTATCGTTTTGCAAATTACTTTACAGAGGTACCCCATCTACATGGAAGCATTCGACGTCGAGGATGGATGGACTGGCTCTATAAATTCGTACCATATGGTAAAAAAAATTCTCAAAAATATTTGGTGTTTCGCACCTTTGTCCGTACAGATGATCATTTTTATTTATGGCTCCGTCTTACGGCAATTGCAGGAGTGATTGCAGCCTTTGTAGACATTCCGATAGTTACATGGATTGTAGCTGGGGCACTAAGCTTTGCAACGACTATTCAATTAAAGCAAGCATTACTATCAAGTGGAGAATTCCGCATGGATATGCTGTTTCCATTGCCAGATAATGCTCGTCAACTAGCTGTGAAGCAAATTGTACGTCTAGCTATGGTTACACAAGCAATCATCGTTGGATTATGTGCAATTACACAGCCTATGTTTTACATTGTAGTTGTTATTGTTTTAGTAATTAGCGAATTGACTGCGAAAGTATCTAAATAATGAAAAGCTCATTTTCCCAGTACTGCACTGAGAAGATGAGCTTTTATTTGTTGTAGATCTATTCTGATTGCTCTTTGGGCATAGCACTATAAGTTGTTACGTAGGAAGCTGCTGAGAAAATGTTCTGCTGATTTACTCCTGTTGAATCATCTCTTTTAGCATGAGCTTTTTCAAAGGCTTTAGAGCTTTTCCAAGCTTCAAATGAGTGTGGTCCATGCCATTGAGTCATGACAATATAAGTGTCACTTTTGATGGGACGAAGTAATCGGTAGGACTCAAATCCTGGCTCATCTTCAATGGCATGTGAGCGTTGTAAAAAGCGATGCTCGAAAACAGGGCGACCTTCATCTGTTACGGGAATATTATTAAGAACAAAGAATCCATGTTCTTCTAGCTCGTTTACCGAATCTAACACTTCAAATTTGCGGGGTGTGGCAAAAACAGATTTTCCTTCTGTTTCATGAATTAATACGGAGTTTCCCTCTCCGTGAATTAAGATCATATGCTCATTTGGATACTTATTTTTCAGTTGCTCTAAAAAATCACCAGTACCAGAAGTTAAATAAATATTCATCAATTTATCCTCCTTATGAATCTTGCTAATTATAGCGTGATTATACCCTTTTTAGCATAAGTCTAAGCTTTGACTAAAAAGAATCTGTCTAGAATGAACAATTTTATGACATTTCACTAGGATAACTATACAATAACAGAGGAAGCGTTTACTATTGGAAACGGATATCAATAATAATGGAATAAATAATACATTTTTTTCTTGATTCAGCAAATGTTTTTTGTACTAAAACAATGGATAAGATACAGAAGACTCTTTCCGCTATAGAAAGTGGTAAGCCCACTGATTCAAGATAAAGTCTCTGATGGGTATTGCAGATTTTGAAGAGAAGCTATTTGAGTAAACAGAAAGAAATCTGGAAACAATTACCCGAGAGCGTATGGATAGTAATGAATTTATCGAGGGGAAGGAATTATTCATGACAACTTTTAACGACACACTTCTGCGTGCTGCTCGTGGAGAAAAAACGACACACACGCCAGTATGGTATATGCGACAGGCAGGGCGTTCTCAGGCAGAATATCGTGCCATCAAAGAAAAATATTCTTTAGAGGAAATTACACATCAACCTGAACTATGTGCGTATGTCACTCGTCTACCTGTTGAAAATTACAACGTTGATGCAGCTATATTATACAAGGATATTGTCACACCTCTACCTGGAATTGGCATAGATGTAAAAATTAAAGCAGGTGTTGGTCCTGTTATTTCTAATCCAATTCGTTCAGTTGCAGATGTAGACAATTTAGGTGAATTCAATGCCAAAGAGCATACTCCCTTTGTACTAGAGACTATAAAAATCTTGACAGAAGAGCAATTAAATGTCCCGTTGATTGGTTTTGCTGGAGCACCATTTACACTAGCCAGCTACATGATTGAAGGGGGTCCTTCTAGAAACTATAACAAAACAAAATCATTCATGGTGTCAGAACCGCAAGCTTGGTTTGCGTTAATGGATAAACTTGCTGACATGATTATTGCAGATGTAACTGCCCAAATTAAAGCTGGTGCAAAAGCAATCCAAGTATTTGATTCTTGGGTGGGTGCTTTAAATGTGGAGGATTACCGTGTATTTATAAAACCAATTATGACGCGAATTTTTGCGGAATTACAAAAAGAAAACGTGCCATTAATTCAGTTCGGTGTTGGTGCAAGTCATTTAGCGAAGGAATGGAATGATTTACCGATTGATGTTGTCGGCTTAGATTGGCGTTTACCAATAAAAGAAGCACGCACGAATGGCATTACAAAACCAGTCCAAGGTAACCTAGACCCATCTCTATTATTGGCGGATTGGTCAGTCATTGAAAAACGAACTAAGGACATTATCGATCAAGGTTTAGAAATGCCAGGTCATATCTTTAACCTAGGCCACGGTGTTTTCCCTGAGGTTGATCCAGCGGTCTTAAAACGTTTAACGACACTTATTCATGAATATAGTGCACAACAAATACAAGCTCGTTCTTAAAAAAGCGAATTCAAATGTGAATTATGTCCTTTTCTATGTATGAAATTTTTATCATAGAAAGGGAGCTGTCCAAGATAATAGATTGGACAGCTTCTTTTTATCACATAATGTATAAAACATAAAACAATTTTAGAGGTGAAAAGGGTAATGAAAGAAGTTAAAGGCTTATTGGTAATGGCATACGGAACACCTTATAAAGAAGAGGATATTGAACCTTACTATACACATATTCGTCATGGTCGCAAACCTTCGGAAGAGCATTTAGAGGATTTACGTAGTCGCTACGAAGCGATTGGAGGTTTATCTCCTTTAGCGGCAGCAACACAGGCACAAGCTGAAGCATTGTGTTCCCGCTTAAATGAAGTTCAGGATACTGTAGAATATAAATTGTTTATTGGTTTAAAGCATATTCATCCATTTATTGAGGACGCAATAGAGCAAATGGTGGCAGAGGGCATCAAAGAAGCGGTATCCATTGTTTTAGCTCCTCATTTCTCAACATTCTCTATTAAATCTTATAATGGCCGTGCTGTAGAAGCAGCAGGGGATCGCTTAACGATTACATCAGTAGAATCTTGGTATGATGAACCTAAATTTATTGAGTATTGGAAACAACAAGTCAATGATACGTTTAAGTCAATGTCAGAAGAAGAACGTGAAACAGCTTGCTTAATTGTTTCAGCGCATTCACTTCCTGAAAAGATTAAAGATTTAGGTGATCCTTATGAGGATCAATTAATTGAAACAGCTCGACTTATTCAAGAAGCAACTGATTTGAAAAACGTTGAGGTCGGTTGGCAATCAGCAGGACAGACGCCAGAGCCTTGGATTGGTCCAGATGTTCAAGACTTAACACGCGAGCTCTATGAAGAAAAAGGCTTCCGTTCATTTGTTTATACACCAGTAGGTTTTGTAACAGAGCATTTAGAAGTGTTATATGATAATGATTTTGAATGTAAAGTTGTTTGTGATGAACTAGGCGCAAAATACTATCGTCCGTCAATGCCTAATACACACCCTTTATTTATTGATGCGATGGTCGATGCGATTTATAAAAAATTAAGCTAAGCGAAAAGAAAGTGATGATGTTGGTGACTCAGAAAAGACGAAAGGTAGTTGTTGTAGGTGGTGGTATTACAGGCCTTACAGCTGCGTTCTATATGCAAAAACAAGCAAGCACAAAAGAATTGCCATTAGATATCGTACTTGTCGAGTCGTCATTACGTCTTGGCGGAAAAATTCAAACACTAAGAAAAGATGGTTTTATTATTGAGCGTGGACCAGAATCTTTTTTTGACCGAGAAAATTATGTAAATGCTTTAGCGAAGGATCTTGGTATTGAACAAAAAATCATGACAAGTAATGCAGGACCTAACTATGTGGCTGTCGGAAGTCAGTTATACCCAATCCCAAGCCATTTATTATCAGGAGAAACGCCACATATCTCGTCATTCATTACATCAGGTTTGTTTTCACTAAGTGGTAAAGTTCGCGCGGCGGGTGATTTTTTTATCCCGCGTTCCGTACAGGACGATGATCAACCATTGGGGTCATTTTTTAGAAGAAGATTTGGCGCTGAGGTTGTTGAAAACCTAGTTGAACCATTACTGGCAGGGACATTTGCAGGGGATATTGAGCAATTAAGTATGAGTTCAACTTTTCCACAGCTTTATCATCTAGAGCAAAAATATCGTAGCTTATTAGTAGGGATGAAAAAGGCAGGAACAAATTTCTTGAGTAATGATGTTATTGATGAAAATAAAGGGATTTTTCAAACGTTTAGTAATGGACTTGAAACCTTAATCGAAAGTATTGAGGAATCTCTACTTCCTGGGACAGTAATGAAAGGTGTCAAAGTGGAAGAAATTGAACATGGAAAAGATGGGTCTGTACATGTAATGCTTAACAATTTCACACATATTAAAGCAGATGCAGTAATTATTGCTACACCCTTTAATATGGCGGATAAGATGTTCAGTAAGTATAATTTGTTAAATGAACTAGGGACAATGAAAGCTGCAACTATCGCAACCGTTACAATGGCATTTAAAAAGGAGCAGCTTGGTGATTTAGACGCGCTATCTTTTTATGTCTCTCGAAATAGTGATTTTTCAATAACTTCATGTACGTGGATGAATCGAAAATGGCCGGGTACCACGCCTGATGATTATGTGCTATTACGTAGTTACATTGGTCGAGTTGGAGATGAGGCGATTGTCGCATTATCAGATACTGAGATAGAAAAAACAGTGCTACAGGATTTAAATAAAACTATCAGTATAGATGGAGAACCCGTAACGACAGTGGTTACACGTTGGAGAAATGCAATGCCACAATACACCGTTGGACATGAGGCGAAGGTCCAACGCATAAAGCAGGAATTACGAGAACATTTTCCAACTGTAAAATTAGCAGGTAGCTCATTCGAAGGAATATCCATCCCCGAATGTGTGCAACAAGGTAAACATGTTGCTGAGGAAGTGTTGGCGGAAATTTTTTGTTAGTAGAAGCAAAATAGTACAAACATTATGTTTGTACTATTTTTTTATTGCAGTAAGTTCAAAATATAAAGAAATAGCAAACTAACTATTTCATAGTTTGCTATTTCCATAACTATATTTTGAAAATTTGAATAACGTTGTTCTAAGAAATTCGGTGACATGACCAAACGATACCGCCAGAGTTTGCTCCGCCTAGTATAAGAGAGATAGTTAATCCATTGGCTTCATAGAACAAATCAATCGTATCTCCAGCATTTAAATTCACTTCTCCTGCTAAAGTGATTGTGCCATTTCCAAGAACTGCTCGTAACGTTAATACAAGTGCCACATTGACGTTTAGTACAGGGAACAAGCCACTAATTAAATTTGTAGTAGCATTTTGCCTAATTGCAAATGAAGGGTTTATTCCCGCTCCTAAAGTAACACTGATGGCCGCAGTAGTGGAGTAGTTAATGGTTGCTTCAAAGGAATACCTACCTGTAGTTGGTACAGTGAATATTCCAGTAGTTGGATTGAAAGCAGGTGTTGTAAAGTATGGTGACGCTACACTCCAGTTAGTGATTGAAGTAGATCCACTAACTGTCAACGTGTTTTTAAAGGCAGAGAATCCTTCAGTAAACGCAGGTCCAGTAAAACCAGTAGCGCCTGTAGGTCCAGTAGCGCCAGTAGCGCCAGTAGCGCCAGTAGCGCCAGTAGCGCCAGTAGCGCCAGTAGCGCCAGTAACACCAGTAGCACCAGTAGCACCAGTAGCGCCAGTAACGCCGGTTACCCCAGTAGCGCCGGTAGCACCAGTAGCGCCGGTAGGTCCGATATCACCAGTAGCGCCAGTAGCCCCAGTAACGCCAGTAGAACCGGTAGCGCCAGTAGAACCGGTAGCGCCAGTAGCGCCAGTAGCGCCGGTAGGGCCAGTAACCCCAGCAATCCCAGTAGCACCAGTAGCTCCTGTTACACCAATAGCCCCAGTAGCCCCAGTAGCTCCTGTTACACCAGTAGCCCCAGTAGGTCCGATATCACCAGTAGAGCCGGTAGCGCCAGTCACGCCAGCAATTCCAGCGGCCCCAGTAGCCCCAGTAGCCCCAGTAGCCCCAGTAGCCCCAGTAGCCCCAGTAGCCCCAGTAAAACCAGTAGCGCCCGTAGCTCCAGTAGCTCCAGTAGGTCCGATATCACCAGTAGCGCCAGTAGAGCCGGTAGCGCCAGTAGTTCCAGTAACACCAGCAATCCCAGTGGCCCCGGTAGGTCCGATATCACCAGTAGCGCCAGTAGCACCAGTAACGCCAGTAGCTCCTGTTACCCCAGTAGCCCCAGTAGAGCCGCTAGCTCCTGTTACACCAGCAATCCCAGTCGCCCCAGTGGCACCGGTAGGTCCGATATCACCCGTAGCGCCAGTAGCCCCGGTTACCCCAGTAGAACCAGTAACGCCGGTAGCCCCAGTAACCCCAGCAATCCCAGTAGCGCCGGTAGTTCCAGTCACGCCAGTAGCTCCTGTTACACCAGTAACCCCAGTAGTACCGGTAGAGCCAGTAGAACCGGTAGTTCCAGTAACCCCAGTAACCCCAGTAGCCCCAGTAGCCCCAGTAGCCCCAGTAGTTCCAGTCACGCCAGTAGCTCCTGTTACACCAGTAACCCCAGTAGCACCGGTAGGTCCGATATCACCAGTAGCCCCAGTAGAGCCGGTAGCTCCAGTCACGCCAGCAATCCCAGCGGCCCCGGTAGCCCCGGTAGAGCCCGTAACCCCAATTGAACCAGTAAAACCAGTAGCGCCAGTTACGCCAGCGATCCCAGCAGCCCCAGTAGGGCCCGTAGCTCCAGTAACACCAATTGCCCCAGTAGGGCCGACATCACCCGTAGCGCCCGTAGAGCCGGTAGCCCCAGTCACACCAGCAATCCCAGCAGCGCCGGTAGCTCCTGTAACACCAATAGCGCCAGTGGCACCTGTAGGTCCGATATCACCCGTAGCGCCAGTAGAGCCAGTAGCTCCAGTCACACCAGCAATCCCAGCAACGCCAGTGGCCCCGGTAGGTCCGATATTACCAGTGGCACCAGTAACGCCAGTAGCGCCGGTAGTTCCAGTAACCCCAGCAATCCCAGTAGAGCCGGTAGTTCCAGTCACGCCAGTAGCTCCTGTTACACCAGTAACTCCAGTAGCCCCAGTAGGTCCGATATCACCAGTAGCGCCAGTAGAGCCGGTAGCGCCAGTCACGCCAGCAATCCCAGCAGCGCCAGTGGCCCCGGTAGGTCCGATATTACCAGTGGCACCAGTAACGCCAGTAGCGCCGGTAGTTCCAGTCACGCCAGTAGCTCCTGTTACACCAGTAACTCCAGTAGCCCCAGTAGGTCCGATATCACCAGAAGCGCCAGTAGAGCCGGTAGCTCCAGTCACGCCAGCAATCCCAGTAGCCCCGGTAGAGCCGGTTACCCCAGTAGCGCCAGTCACGCCGGTAGCCCCAGTAACCCCAGCAATCCCAGTGGCCCCGGTAGAGCCCGTAATCCCAGTTGAACCAGTAAAACCAGTAGCGCCCGTAGCGCCAGTCACGCCAGCAATCCCAGCAGCCCCAGTGGCCCCAGTAGGTCCGATATTACCAGTGGCCCCAGTAACCCCGGTAGAGCCGGTTACCCCAGTAGAACCAGTAAAGCCAGTAGCGCCCGTAGCTCCAGTCACACCAGCAGCCCCAGTAGAACCAGTAACACCAGTAGCCCCAGTAGAACCAGTAGCGCCAGTAGCGCCAGTAGCGCCAGTAGCGCCAGTAGCCCCAGTAACACCAGTAGCACCAGTAAAACCAGTAGCGCCAGTAACGCCGGTTACCCCAGTAGCGCCGGTAGAACCAGTAGAGCCGGTAGCTCCGATATCACCAGTAGCGCCAGTAGCCCCAGTAACGCCAGTAGAACCGGTAGCGCCAGTAGTACCCGTTACACCCGTAGTGCCAGTAGAACCGGTAGTTCCAGTAACCCCAGTAGAACCAGTAGCCCCAGTAACACCAGTAGAGCCAGTAACGCCGGTTACCCCAGTAGCGCCGGTAGAGCCAGTAACCCCAGCAATCCCAGTAGAGCCGGTTACCCCAGTAGCACCAGTAGCTCCTGTTACACCAATAGCCCCAGTAGCGCCAGTAGCTCCTGTTACACCAGTAGCGCCAGTAGCTCCTGTTACACCAATAGCCCCAGTAGCCCCGGTAGTTCCAGTAGCGCCAGTAGAACCAGTAATACCAGTAACACCAGTAGCCCCGGTAGAGCCCGTAACCCCAGCAATCCCAGTAGCCCCAGTAGAGCCAGTAGCCCCAGTAGAGCCAGTAACGCCAGTAGCCCCAGTAACGCCAGTAACGCCAGTAACGCCAGTAACGCCAGTAACGCCAGTAACGCCAGTAACGCCAGTAACGCCAGTAACGCCAGTAACGCCAGTAACGCCAGTAACGCCAGTAACGCCAGTAACGCCAGTAACGCCAGTAACGCCAGTAACGCCAGTAACGCCAGTAACGCCAGTAACGCCAGTAACGCCAGTAACGCCAGTAACGCCAGTAACGCCAGTAACGCCAGTAACGCCAGTAACGCCAGTAACGCCAGTAACGCCAGTAACGCCAGTAACGCCAGTAACGCCCCAGTAACGCCAGTACCCAGTAGCCCCAGTAGCCCCAGTAACCCCAGTAACACCAGTAGCCCCAGTAACACCAGTAGCCCCAGTAACACCAGTAGCGCCAGTAGAGCCAGTAGAGCCAGTAACGCCAGTAGAGCCAGTAACCCCAGCAATCCCAGTGGCCCCGGTAGAGCCGGTTACCCCAGTAGAGCCAGTAACCCCAGCAATCCCAGTGGCCCCGGTAGAGCCGGTTACCCCAGTAACCCCAGTAACACCAGTAGCCCCAGTAGCCCCAGTAGCCCCAGTAGCCCCAGTAGCCCCAGTAGCCCCAGTACTTCCCGTTGCCCCAGTAATGCCCCCAGTAGTTCCGGTAGGTTTTACAGGCCAAACTGGACAACTTGGAATAGGTCCAGTTCTACAACAGCAAGGAAAAGAATTACATTTATTACATACTTGTTTTAAATAATTTCCAAAATGCAAAGTCTCACCTCCCCTCTCAAATATCGTATTCTGTGAATTGATAGAAGAGGTAGACACATAACTATTAAATAATAGTAAATAGAAGTTTGTTACATTGTTTAAGGATTTTTAATGTTCTACTAAATACTAATACGTAATTTTTTGTCCTGTTTAAACTAGCAATTAGAACTTCTAGGAATCCGTCTGATTAGACTTTAAGATTTGCTGAAAATACTTTTTATTGTGTAAAACTTTTGCGTCGTTAGGGATAAAGGAGCCAGCTAATTCATTGTGTGCGTTTGCGAGTTCGTATTCTTGAAGTCTGTCAAATAGAACACAAAGCTGTAAGTGAGGAAGCCAAGTTGAGAAGCTTTTATTTTGAAAAGGAGCGTTAGGATTTTGTTTAATGATAAGTGCTTGTTCGTACCAGAAAATAGCTTGATAATTCTTATATTGCTCCATGAAATGATAACCTAGGCGACAGCATGCTTCAGGGCGGGGGACATCGTATTCAAAGCTTCTTAATATAGAACTAAAATTGTTTTCCGGGTCATTTAAATTTGAATAGCAATCCGCTAATTTAAAGCAAGCACGAATATTATCCTCCACCCAGCCTAGTTTTGAGGTTAAAAATAATTCGTAATAGTAAATGGCTTCTTCAAATTGACCGTGATCTAGTAATTCATTGGCAAAATAAAAGGTATCTCTTGGTGATAATGTTTTACCAGATTCCACTAATGTTTTATAAATCGTTATATTACGTGAATGGTCATGCGTTAGTGGCAAGTGACTTACGGCTATATCGCTATCCAACAGTGTTCCACCCACTTCTAAATATTCGTGGACAGCACCAATCCATTGGAAATTTTTATCTTTCTTTACGAGTCTGTTTCTTCTTATTAAAGCATCTACATTTCCCTCACTATCAAAACTAAGATTGTAATTCATTGAAACGGCATCAATAGTAGCGGAAAGAGAATTCTTTAGCGCCTTAAATTTTTCTTGATCTTCTTCTAAAAATACATCGTCTGCATCTAACCAAAGAATGTAATCCATCGTTGCTTGCTGAAAGGAATAGTTTCTGGCAGCGGCAAAATGATGGATCCATTCGAAATCAAAAATTCTATCAGTAAATTGAGCAACAATTTGTTTTGTACGATCTGTTGATCCTGTATCCACAATATTGATTTCATCTACTAACCCTTTAACAGATTCAAGACATCTTCCAATGACTTCCTCTTCATTTTTCACAATCATACATAAGCTGATGGAAACCACATTTTATTCCTCCTTACGATTATCCTAGTAGTATATGTATAGAAGGAAATATTGGCTGGATGAATACAACTGAAATACTTCGTTTAAATTGTGAAATGTCTTTTTATGGTTTGTCATAAATTTACCTTTCAAGTTTCACCCGGATTTCACAATTGTGAAGTATAGTAAAGGGGCAGAGGTGATAACGTTGAAAAAATGGGCATTCTTCATTTTTTCTTTACTACAAATAATTTGGTTAGCTGGTTGTACTGAAAAATCGTATGAATCGATTGAGCGTGATCGGAATTTTATAGCTTCATTAAATATTCAAGAGCCATCCTTGGACTTTATTGATGAAAATGGTCATGTATTAGCAAAATGGTTATTTGATAAAGCTTACTCAGGAGCAACATTACTGGGGGATGATCAAGTCCTCTTATACGGACACCAATTAAATACCATTGATGTCTATACATTATCAACTGGAGAAAAGCTCTATTCCCAAAAGGTAGAGGTAGGTACAACAAATGTGTATTATGATAACAATATCAAGCAATTTTTTATAACGAATAGTAAAACTAATACAGTGACAAGCTTTGATCATGAAGGAAACATGTTGGCCTCACAACGAATAGGTAATTATCCTATGTCAATGGCATCGTATAAGGATAAGCTGTATGTAATAAATTTTAAAGATACAAAATTATCTGTTCTCAATATGAAAGATTTACAGATTGAACAGGAGTGGCCGATCCAAAAATCCTCACATGGGATAGCCATTATAGACGAGATAGACGAACTCTGGATAGGTGGTCATGGAGAAGGGAGTAAGCCAAATAGTTCGGTTAAAAAATACGATTTGAACAGTGGTCAATTACATGGTGAAATAAACATGCCATTAATGCCAGTAGGGTTAAAAAAGACAAAGGATGCTGTACTTGTTGTCAGTCATGGTCATAATGAGTTATATGTCGCTGACTTTGATGGTCATATAAAATGGCAGCAGGAAGTAGGAGCAAACCCTTTTGTGGTCAATCAATTTAAAGACTATATTGTGGTCGCTGGCTACGACGATCACAAATTGCACTTTATAAAAGATGGCCAGACAGAAAAAACAGTTGATGTGGGGAAAGGTGCTTTTCAGCTGTTAGTAAGGGAGGAAAAATGATGACAACTGTATTAATAGTTGATGATGAGCAAGATATGCGGAACCTAATCGAAATGATGCTTAATAACTCTGATATTGAAACATATACTGCTGCGAGTGGGACTGAGGCATACGATATAATTGTACGTGAGAAAATTGATTTAGTGCTGCTTGATGTAATGATGCCACACGAGGATGGCTTTGTTGTTTGTCAAAGTATACGCGCAATGTCAAATGTCCCGATAATATTCCTTACAGCTCGTGATGCTAATGAGGACAAAGTGAAGGGTCTTACACTTGGTGGAGATGATTATATTGTTAAACCATTTACACATGATGAACTAGCTGCTAGAATCTACGCAGTATTAAGAAGAAGTGGTGCAAATATTGCTGAGCTACAGCAAAAGTATGTTGTATTTGGTCCCATTAAAATAGATGAAATTGCACGTAAAGTATCAGTACATGGAAAAAGTATCCCCCTTACTTTAAAAGAATTTGAACTACTCCATTTATTTATGAAAAATCCAGGAAATGCTTATACACGAGAGCAATTATTAGAACGCATTTGGGATATTGATTATGTAGGTGGGACTCGAACTGTCGACACTCATATAAAAACCTTACGCATAAAGCTTGGAAAGGAAGCGGCTGCACATATTCAAACGGTCTGGGGAGTCGGCTACCGCTTTGATCCTGGCGAATGAAAAAGATAGCCACTCGTATTTGGTTGTTAATTTTCGCATTTCTAATTATTACTGTTGTTTTTATGTATGTCCTCACAAATTTTTTGTACCAACGTTTATATGTACAGGATACGGAAGATACAATGGTTGAGGTTGGCCTAAAGCTACAGACTATGTATAACAATGGAAAGGTAACGGATGAATTTATTGCTGATATTGAACGTTTTAACGATTATTCAAATTTAAATATATTTGCAGTAAGGAATCCACGTGAACTAAGTGCCTGTGTTCCATTTGATATAGATTATGAAACATTAATTGGTCCTGAAGAAAGACAAAAATTACTTTCTGGTAGTTATGTGCAAAAAATCGGCTATGAGCCTCGTTTTGATCGACAGCTAATTTCTGTAGTCTTGCCTCTTGTCGATCAAAATAGATTAGAAGGAATTATCTACATTTATTTCCCTCTAGCCAAAATTAGTGAATTAGCTAATAGCGGGGTGATTCTGTTATTTATTAGTGCCTTTATATTTTTAATGGTTGTAAGCTATTTAATTTATAAAGGGATTCGACATATTATGCGACCATTAAACGATTTGCAACGTGCTGTGGAACAGATGTCCTTCGGGAATTATGAGACACGGGTACCTGTAAATTCACGAGATGAAATTGGTAAATTATCAAGCACTTTTAATAAAATGGCAGAAGCAATCCAGCAGGAGGATGAAGCACAAAAAACATTTTTAGCCACTGTTTCTCATGAGCTACGAACTCCAATTAGCTATGTAAAAGGCTATAGTGAAGCAATGCAAAACGGCATCATAACAGAAAATCAAAAAGAGGAAACGATTCAGCTAATTGTTCGTGAGGCAAATCGTATGGAAAGATTGACGAACGAATTACTTCAACTTGCCAGAACTGAAAATGAACAAACAGAGATTGTAGTATATCCAATTCCTCTGGGAGAGACTTTACGAGAGGTTCAAAAAATCTTAACACATCAAGCTGATAAAAAGAACATAACCTTACATTTAGATGTGGACGATGCCCTCATTATTCAGGCAGATGAGGTAAAGCTTAAACAAATTTTTATAAATATTATTGAAAATGCTATTAATTACTCGTATGAAAATTCGAAGGTTGAAATGGTTGCTATTGAAAAGAATGGCAGTGCCCAAATTACCATCAAAGATTATGGAATCGGAATCCCACAAGAGGATATATCACACGTAACAGAGCGATTCTACCGTGTTAATAAGGCACGGAGCCGAGCAGATGGCGGAAGTGGATTAGGTTTATCCATTGTAGAGCAACTATTAAAACAGCTACAGGGAAGATTAGAAATAAAAAGTATTATTGAAAAAGGCACAATCGTTAAGATTACATTGCCATTAATGGAGGATTAAAAAATGAAAAAATGGTTATTTGCACTAATTGCGGTTCCTGCCTTGTTGGTAGGCTGTGGAGAAAACAAGGAGGAGACTTTACCAGAGCCAGAAGTTCCACAAATACCAGAAGTTGAAATTTTAACACCCAAAGAAGTAGCACTTCATGAAACAATTGAGCTTGCAGCCCATGTTGAGCAGGGTGGTAAAAATGTCGATGACGCAGTAGTAGAGTTTGAAGTGTGGGAATCAGGGAAACGTGATGAAGGTCAAATGGTTGATGGGAAATTAGAGAAAGATGGCGTATATAAAGCGACAACTACATTTGATCATGATGGGGTCTATTATATGTATGCCCATACAACAGCAAATGGTGTTCATAATATGCCGAAGCAACAAATTATTGCGGGAAGCCCTGATATGACACAAGTTTTACCTGAAGATGAAAAGAGCAATAACAGTATGGATAATAATATGATGAACCATGGTAATGGCACATCTGACGATACTGATCAGAACGAAGAAAAAAAAGATGAAAAAAATCATCATTAAAGACTTGCAATTTTTTAAAAATAGGAATATGATAATGACCAGATGACCGAAATGGTTTTCTGGTCATTTTTATGAATGTGTACTTTAGATGTACATAACCTAACAAGAAAGGGTGTTACTAATGGATCGTAGGCAGGAAATTCTTGAAGCAGCTGCAAAATCTTTTACATTGTTTGGCTACAAAGCGACAACAATGGAGCAAGTGGCAAAGATAGCTAATGTTGGTAAAGGTACGATTTATACATTCTTTGCAAATAAAGAGATTTTATTTCAGGAAATCGCTATGTCACTTGTTCGAGAGATGAAGGGTGAAGCAGATGCAGTGTTGGATGCATCAGCAAGCTTTATGGATAATGCACATAATGCTTTAATGAAAATGCTACAGTTCCGTGAAAAACATCTTTTATTTGCGAAGTTGATAGAGGAAGAAAAAGAACTACGTACACCAGCTGTTAAACAGGTGCTCCTACGCATCGAGACAGAAATTTTATCGTATGTTGCAGAATTAATTCAGCGACGTATTAATAAAGGTGAAATTAGAGATTGTGATGCAGAGCTGGTTAGTTACTTACTGTTAAAAGCCTATCTTGCATTTGTTGTCGATTGGCATGAGTTACACGGTGATGCGATCCCTGAAGAGAAGATTCTTAATCTTTTCAAGGAGACAATCTTTCGAGGTTTAATTCTAACTTGATTCGATTTCGTTACTCCATAAAGTGTCGAATCAAGTGTTATTTTGCAAAGGTTGAAGGGTTTATATTTTTTTGAATGAAAATGACCAAATGACGTTTTCGGTCAAATAGTTTAGGAGTGAGGATATTATATGATTAAAGCTGAGTGGCTGAAGATCTTTAAAACAAGAAAAATGCTTGTCTCAATCATTGCTGTATTATTTATTCCAGTAATGTATGCAGGTATGTTTTTATGGGCGTTTTGGGATCCTTATGCAGGACTTCCTAATCTTCCAGTAGCTGTTGTTAATGAAGATACTGGTGCTGAGATGGATGACGTTAAATTAGACTTAGGGGACACCTTAGTTGATAAGTTAATAGATAGTGAGCAGTTTAACTTTATAGAGGTATCAAAGGAAGAAGCAGAAAAAGGCTTAAATAGCCGTGATTATTATATGATTCTAGAAATCCCAACAAATTTCTCTGAACATGCTACAACATTATTAGATGACAAACCATCAAAATTGGTTATGAACTACATTCCAAATGAAGGACTTAACTTCCTTGGTGCACAAATTGGTGAGACTGCAATGGATCGTGTTCGTGCAGAAGTAAATTCACAAGTTTCAGCAACATACGCAGAAAAATTATTTGATTCTATTGCAACACTTGGAGATGGCTTTACAGAGGCAGCTGATGGCTCTAATAAGCTTGATGAAGGTGCACAAAAGGTTGCAAATGGTGCAAAAGATTTAAAAGGTTATCTTGAACAACTAGCATCAAGTACAGTTGAACTGTCTAATGGTACAGATAAACTTACAAAAGGTGCTGGAGATGCTGCAAAAGGTGCGAATGATTTATCTAGTGGTTTAGTTAAACTTCAAGATGGAACTGTACAATTACAACAAGGTGCACAGCAGGCAGCTAATGGTGCAAGTAGCCTTGAACAAGGAATATCACAATATACACAAGGTGTTGCAAAAGTTGGGGCTGGTTTAAACACTTTAAACGATAAACAGCAACAAATTAGTGCAGGGGCAGCATCTATTGCAGAAAATGCAGGTGCATTAAATGGTGCAGCTAACCAATTAACTGCTGGTTCTGCAAAGGTGGAAGCAGGCATTACAGCCTTATCCAACCAGTTACAAACAATGATGACTTCAATGCCAGAGGAACAAGCAGCGGCATTAAAGCAAACATTAGCGGAGCTACAAGCAGGAAGTGCTAGTGTGCATAACGGTTTAACGACATTATCTGCAGGTACAGAAAAATTACAAGCTGGTGCTAATCAAGTAAGCTCAGGTGCAGGTCAAATAGCAGCAGGGCAAGCAGAGGTGCTAGCGGGTGCAAATGCTCTAACAGCAAAAAGTAATGCTTTAGTAGAAGGTGCTAAAGGTCTACAAGCAGGTAATGCAACATTAGCTGCAAAATTAGGTGAGCTAAATGCGGGTGTAACTACAGCTGTAACAGGTTCTAAAACATTGGCATCTGGTTTAAATGAATTAGCAAATGGTACAACGACATTAAATCAAGGTACATCTACGCTTGCTTCAAAATCAGGTGAACTAGCACAAGGTTCAGCAACACTTGCAGATGGTTCTACTGAGCTTGCTGACGGTACATCTACATTATCCGGTAAATTAGGTGAGGCTAGCGAAAAAGCGAATGAAGTAAAAGCTAATCAAGACACTTATGATATGGTAGGTAGTCCAGTTGAAGTTGAAAAAGAGTCAGTCAACCATGTTCCTAACTATGGTACAGGTTTTGCACCATACTTTATCTCTCTAGGTTTATTCGTAGGTGCATTATTAATTTCAATTGTATTCCCACTTGTTGAACCAGCTATCCGTCCAAAAAATGGAGCATCTTGGTTCACAAGTAAAGTGACTGTTTTAGCAGTCGTAGGTTTAGTACAAACGGTACTAACAGTAGTTATTGTTAAATGGGGTCTAGGACTTGAAGTCAATAACATGGGCTACTTTATCGTAACAGCATTATTAACAAGCTATGTATTTTTAGCTTTAATCCAAATGCTTGTTTCTATCTTTGGTGATCCAGGTCGTTTCATGGCCATTGTGGTATTAATTTTACAATTAACAACAAGTGCAGGTACTTTCCCACTTGAATTAATTCCATCACCATTACAAGTATTTAACAAACTATTACCGATGACTTATACGGTTCAAGCATTTAAATCAAGTATTTCTACTGGGGATACATCATTCTTAATGCAAAACTATGGAGTTTTAGCCGGCTTCTTAGTAGCATTCTTAGCTATCACATTCGGTTATTTCATGCTGTTGCATAACAAACGTTACTCAAAAATAGCTGAAGAAAATTAAAGTATTTGAAGCACTCACCATCTAAGGTGGGTGCTTTCTTGTGTAATTACCACAAAAAAACAACAGCTGATATGAGCGTATCAGCTGTTGTTTTGTAAGTGTAAGAGATTTAATTAAAGGTTCATCAAAATATGATGAAGAGTGTCATGATTGCTACGTGTGGGGCACGTAAATGACAATTACAGAATAGGCAAATGCTTACAGGTGGTTACATTTTTCACAAGTGTTGCTGTAGCATTCACTTTGTTCTTCAATTTTTTCACCGCACTCTGTACATTGCTTAGCAGGTAAATTCTTGAAAAATTCAACTACGTTTTCTAACATTGTGGACTCCTCCTTTAAGTTCATCTGTACTATTACTGTTTTGATATTTCCTAGTGTATTATAACAGATGCTTTTCGTCAACACAAAATGCCTAATTTACGTTAAAATAAATATGGATATTTTGTGAAGGAGGAAACGTAAACTATGATTTTCGTTGATAATAAAGGGATCCATGATCCGCGTGTTAACCTTGCTATTGAGGAGTATTTGCTTAAAACGATGGATGTGGAAAAGGAGCCAGTGCTACTTTTTTATATTAACCAGCCATCCATCATTATTGGTAAAAATCAAAATACCATTGAAGAGATTAATACGGATTACGTAGAGGATAATGGCATTATTGTTGTCCGTCGTTTGTCAGGTGGTGGAGCAGTATACCATGATTTAGGAAATCTTAATTTCAGTTTTATTACAAACGATGATGGCGATAGCTTTATGAATTATAAAAAATTCACGCAGCCCGTAGTAGATGCTTTGGCAAAAATGGGGGTCAATGCAGAGCTTTCAGGACGTAATGATATTCTTGCAGAGGGGCGTAAAGTTTCTGGAAATGCTCAATTTTCGACACGAGGCCGTATGTTCAGTCATGGTACGTTGATGTTTGATACGGAAATAGACGCTGTTGTGTCCGCCTTAAAAGTCAAAAAGGATAAAATTGAATCTAAAGGAATTAAATCTATTCGTTCCCGAGTAGCAAACATTTCGGAGTTTTTAAAAGAGAAGATGACAATAGAAGAATTCCGTCTTGAAATTTTAAAATCTATTTTCGGTGGAGAAACAAACATTCGTTATTATGAACTGACGGATGAAGATTGGGTAAACATTCATAAGCTTTCTGCAGAACGTTATCAAACATGGGAATGGAATTATGGTAAATCACCACGCTTTAATATTCAAAAGACGCACCGTTTCCCAACAGGTGGCATTGATATTCGCCTTGAAGTTAATCATGGTGTCATCGAAGAGGCACATATTTTTGGAGATTTCTTTGGTGTAGGTGATATGACTGATATAGAACAACGTTTAGTTGGGACAAACCACGATAGAACAGCTATTGCTAATGCATTAGTGGATATTGATATTCCTACATATTTTGGTGGAATTTCAACTGAGGACTTTTTACAATTAATTTATTAAGAAAAATTCGATTTCGTGTAATGATTTAGCCTAAAGGTTCGCTGACAATTATGTCGTCGAACCTTTTTTTGATACAATATAGTTAGAAAGGAGTGTTGATATGGAAAAGCATCGAATATTCATAGTTGAAGATGATGTAAAGATTGCATCATTACTAGCGGAAACGCTTAGAAAATATCAATACGAAGTTGAAACGATTCAAGAGTTTGATCATCTTATAGAAGAATTCACAGCATTTAATCCACATATGGTGCTGCTCGATATAAATTTACCTTCATATGACGGCTACTATTGGTGCCGTCAATTACGTCAACATACAACGTGTCCGATTATTTTTATTTCTGCCCGCTCAGGTGAAATGGACCAAATTTTTGCACTTGAAAATGGGGGCGATGATTTTATTACAAAGCCCTTTAATTATGAAATTGTCTTGGCTAAAATTCGTAGTCATTTGCGTCGTACATATGGTGAGTATGCTACAAGGCAAGAGGAGCGGACAATTAAGCAAGGGCAGCTAATTCTTCATTTAGAGAGGATGGAGCTGCATAAAAATGAATTAGAAATTCCTCTACAGAAAAAAGAGTGTATTATTTTGGAACTGCTTATGGGGAATGCCCCGAAAGTAGTAACACGTGAGCAACTTTTAGAGGAACTCTGGGATGATCAGGCATTTGTCGATGAAAATACGTTGAATGTTAATATGACTCGTGTCCGTAAAAAATTAGCGGATTATCATATTTCATCAACCATTGAAACTGTGCGTGGAGCAGGTTACCGATTCATATTGAGTGCGGGTGAGCTATAGTGGGCTGGAAATTATTTTTACGAGATTATGCATCATTTATTGTCTTTCAGCTCTTATTAGTTGGCTTCATCATGGTCTTATATGGACTAGACGGGTTTAGGAATATCGATACAGCTATATATTCTTTCTGTATTAGTCTTGTGCTGCTATGTTCATTTTTACTAGTTCGCTATTTAATGCGACAACGTTATTTGTTGAAAATATCTCAGCTTCCAACAGCTATGGAGGATGTGCTACAAAAAAACGCCAAAACGCCAGAAGCAATGCAAGCAGAGAAATATATGCATGAGTTGTATCGACTTTATCAACATGAGCTGCATTCATTATACGCAAGTCAAAAGCGTCATGATCAATTTATGAATCAGTGGGTGCATCAGATGAAAACACCCATTTCTGTCATTGAGTTACTTTTACAGGATGACCGTCCTCTTGATAAGAAAAATGTGCAGGAGGAAATTGACCGTTTACGTAGAGGCTTAGACATGGTGCTTGTAAATGCACGTTTAGAAAACTTTGAAGATGATATGCAAGTAGAACAGGTTGCATTAAAGACAATAGTGACTGCAACTGTTAATGAGAATAAACGTTTATTTATTACGAAAAGAGTATTCCCTGAAATTCATATTGAAGATGATCTTATCGTGGCGAGTGATTCAAAATGGCTTCGCTTTATTCTCGGTCAGTTTGTAACCAATGCTGTGAAATACACTTTTGAAGCCAATAAAAAAATAGTCATTTCTGCCATTAAAAAGGACGATTATGTGCAGCTAGCCATTTGCGACGAGGGAATTGGTATTCCAGCTTCCGACCTTTCACGTGTTACGAAGGCGTTTTTCACTGGTGAAAATGGGCGAAAAACAGGGGAATCTACTGGGATGGGCCTTTATTTAGCCAAGGAAATTTGCGAAAAGCTTGGACATGATTTGGCTATTTCATCAGAGGTAGGAAAAGGGACGATTGTTACAGTGACATTTACAAATTAGGGGGAGCTAGGATGACAGAAGTAAGCATTGAAGGCTGGTTATTAAATATAAATAAGGAAAAAACAAAGGCACTGTATATGACCCATTTGCAAGAGGGTGATCAAGTATCTTATCAAAATTTCGTCATGGCAAATGAAGTGCTAAATGAAGAACTACTGCATTTTTCAAATATCCTTGGGTTAAACTTACAACAACCAACATTATTACAGGCGTTTCCTGTCGATGGTCAACAGATTATGTATAGTGGACATTACACTGTATATGGTGAAATTCTAGAGGGAGAAATGGATGCCTGGGATGTCATTATAGGAGAGCATTGTTTTAGTTTGGTAGCGGAAGAGTCCGTTTTAGGATTAACAGAGCCCCATTTTCAAATCGGCTTTGAGGTTGTATTACAGTGGCTTTTACCGCAATCATTAGAATTAATGAAGAAATAAGGTGAATTTAGCATGCCTATATTACAAATTAAAGATGTGACAAAAGTTTATGAAGGCAAGGTCACACATCGTGCATTAAATCAATTGAGCTTTGAGGTGGAAGAAGGCGAATTTTTAGCAGTTATGGGCCCTTCCGGGAGTGGCAAAACAACATTATTGAATATTATTTCTACTATTGATGAACCAACGAGTGGTGAAATAATTTTAGATGGCATGAATCCACATACGCTTAATGCAACGGAGCTAGCCTATTTTAGAAGAAGGCAGCTTGGCTTTGTCTTTCAGGACTTCAATCTCCTGCATATGCTAACAGTTGAGGAGAATATTGTGTTGCCGTTAACATTGGACCAGCAACCATTAGAGGTCATGGAGGAACGTTTGGCTAATATTGTCGAAAAGTTAGATTTGACACCCTTCTTGCACAAGCGCCCAAATGAAATTTCAGGTGGACAAGCACAGAGAACAGCCATTGGTCGAGCACTTATTCATAATCCGAGTCTCATTTTAGCAGATGAACCAACAGGTAATTTAGATTCCAATTCTTCACGGGATGTACTTGAACTTTTAACGAAAGTAAATAAGGATAAACGCACGACGATTGTGATGGTAACACATGATCCAATCGCAGCAAGTTACTGTGATCGAGTGCTCTTTATAAAGGATGGCGAATTTTTCAATGAAATTTATCGAGATGACCGTCGTCAAATGTTTTTTCAACGTATATTAAATGTTTTGAGCTTACTAGGAGGAGGGCAAGTAGGTGACCTTTCGACAATTCGCTTACCGTAATGTCGTACGGAACAGCCGGATATATGGTGCCTTTTTCATGGCGAGCTTTTTTTCTGTGGCTGTATTTTTTATCTATTCCATGCTAATGTTTCATCCCGATATTGAACGTGGGATATTAGGAGAAGTGTCCCTTATTGGCATGGTGGGTGCTGAAATTGTACTCGTACTTTTTACTTTGTTCTTTTTATATTACTCTATGAGTGCTTTTTTAGAGGCTAGATCACATGAATTTGCGATTTTATTGCATCTAGGAATGGAAAAGCGTCAGATGAATAAACTTGTCTTTCTTGAGACAATGATTATTGGAGCGGGCTCCATCATTGTGGGAATTGTTTTTGGTTTTTCATTTTCAAAATTCTTTTTCATGATTGTGCGGGAGATTTTGCATTTGGATGAATTACCATTGTATGTTTCGTGGCAGCCATTTCTACTGACAATAGGTGTTTTCACAAGTGCTTTTGTGGTGATTTCTTTTATTAGTGTATATTTTACACGAGAGAGGAAATTACGTGATCTTATTAAAGGTAGCGATTATTTAAATAGTTTAACAACCTATTCCAAAATTCGGGCTGTTTATGGTATTGCTTTAATTTTAGGGACTTATATTCTAGCGTTTGTTGTGGGGCATACTTCTTTGATTGGGCTAACGCTATTAATACCATTTTCAGCAACATTTGGTACTTATTATTTTTTCAGTGACTCTGTTCCGTGTTTTTTAGACTTAGCACGTGGCAAACGTAAATTTCATTGGCAACGTTATCGTCTGCTCTCACTTGCTGAGCAAACTCATATTATGATGGATAATGTGAAGATGTTTTTTGTCGTTACTATGGTGTCCACCCTCGCATTTTTATCTGTAGGTGTATTAGCAACAATGTCTTCCTACACAACCCAATACGATCGTTTAAATCCATTGGGTCTAGTTTATAAGGGCGACATTGATAATCCTTATGAGCGGGAGCATATTAATTCATTGCGCCTGCAGTTAGAAGAGAAGGGTTTATCCTATCAGCTGTCCCGCTTTGTTGTGATTAAGCAAACATCTTCTTTTACGCAAAATGAAGTAGAGGTTTTTCGTGAGTCTGATATGAATGTCTTGCTATCTTCCTATAGTTATCCACTACTAGATCTTGGCTCTGGTGAAGCGGTATTTATTCCTTATTCCGAGGATTCTCTAAAAAAATTAAAAAATAGAGTTGTGCATACGGTGCTTGAAGAGAATTCAATACCTATTACGATTGATAGTGTCTATCCAAAGATTGTGTTTCCTGGTTCAATTGTAAGCGTTAATTCGATCGTTATTAGCGATGAAGATTTTGCAAAGCTTATTCATCCTATTTCTGAGAAAAACCTTATTCAACCAAGCTATCATTTATTTACATTTGTTATTCCACAATGGATGGAAACAAAAGAAGTCGGTAAGGACATAGATTATTTAGAATCCAATTTATATTTTCTTAAAAAGGATAAATTTAGTCCTTTTTACTTTGAAAATGCTGGTTTAAATTATTCTTATATATTAGCTACCTACTCATTATTTACATTAGTGGGTGTTTTAGTAGCTACCGTTTTCTTACTGGCCGCAGGAAGCTTTATTTATTTTAAATTGCATACGTCATTAGAAAGAGAAAAGCGTAAATTCGATGTGTTAAAGCGCATGGGTTTAACGGATATAGAGTTAAAGAAGCTTGTTAACCGTCATTTATTTCCTCAGTTTTTCTTACCGTGGGGCGTTGCTATGATGCACAGTGCCTTTGCTTTTCTAATGGTTCAGGGCATACTAAAAGATATCGCGAATATTTCTATTGTAAAAGAAGTATTCTTTGCTTTTGGCTTTTTTGTATTAATACAAGTAGTGTATTTTTATTTAATTCGTTGGCGGTACATTTCTCATATTCGTTCGTGATGTAATGGTTTAAAAGAGAAAAAAATGAATTAATTAACGTAATTTATGACATGAAATAAAAAGACTCATTGTTTTTTAGATATATTTCTTATATAATATTACTGAATAACGATTCATTTTATACGATAAGGGGATGGTGTAATTGAATTTAGTTTCACGTGTTCGCCAACAGGCAACAGAACAGCCGGATAAAGTTGCGTATCATTTTATGGGGAAAGATACGACATACGGAGAGTTCGAGCAAACAGTTGGTCGTTTTGCAAAGGGGTTACAAGATTTAGGTATTGAAAAAGGGGATCATGTGGCGTTTTTACTCGGCAATACACCACATTATTTAATTGCATTGTATGCAACCATGCGTATAGGGGCAACGGCAATCCCTGTTAACCCAATCTATACACCAGATGAAATTTCCTATATTTTGCATAATGGTGATGTAAAAGCGGTCATTGCGCTAGATCTTTTACTGCCATTGGTAGAAAAAGGTGTACAAGCATTTCCACAAGTAAAAGCATTTGTAGTATGTGAAACAACGGCAGATATAGCGGAAAAAGTGGCAGCTTTATCACTAAAAGCGCAAGAAAAAACACATTTATTTACACAAATCGTCAAGAATACTTCTCAATCTTTACAGCCTGTTGAAGTGGCAGATGATGACAATGCTATTATTTTATATACTTCGGGCACTACCGGCACTCCAAAAGGGGCTATGCTCACGCATGAGAATGTGTATTCAAATGCTCGAGATGTTGCCCATTATTTAGACATTCAAGAAAAAGACCGTGTCATTGCCACATTGCCTGTATTTCATGTCTTTGCTTTAACAGTTGTCGTAAACGCACCATTATTAAGTGGAGCAACAGTGCTACTAGCACCTAAATTTAGTCCTACAGAAATTTTTGCTTTAGCACGAGAGCAAAAAGCAACAGTCTTTGCTGGGGTACCAACTATGTATAATTTCTTATACCAATTACCTGAAGGCAACCCGGAAGATTTCTCGACAATTCGTTTGGCTATTTCAGGAGGAGCTTCTTTACCTGTTGCACTATTACATAATTTCGAGCAGAAATTTAATGTGCGTGTATCAGAAGGATACGGCTTATCAGAGGCTTCACCTGTTACATGCTTTAATCCTCTGGATCGTGACCGTAAAGCTGGGTCTATCGGGACATCGATTAGCAATGTGGAAAATAGAGTGGTCGATGTGAACGGTCAGGAAGTACCTGTTGGCGAGGTTGGGGAGTTAATCGTACGCGGACCTAACGTGATGAAGGGGTATTATAAAATGCCAGAGGAAACAGCTATGGCGATACGTGATGGTTGGCTCTATACAGGAGATTTAGCGAAAGTGGATGACGAAGGCTATTTTTACATTGTCGATCGTAAAAAGGATATGATCATTGTAGGAGGGTTTAATGTCTATCCTAGAGAGGTCGAGGAAGTATTGTTTGCCCATAATAATATTGTAGAGGCAGCAGTAGTAGGATTCCCTGATCCTAATTTAGGAGAGGCAGTTCATGCATATGTTGTTTTAAAAGAGGTTGCCGCCACTACGACAGAAGATCTTCTATCATATTGTGGTAAGCATATGGTGAAATATAAGGTACCAAAGGTAATTGAAATTATGGATGAATTACCTAAAAATACGACTGGAAAAATACTTCGCCGCTCCTTAAAAGAAAAAGTTTAAAACGAAAAAAGCTACTATTAAAAAATGGTAGCTCTTTTTTTGTGTACATTATTCGTATAATAGTAAAATGAGTTGAGAGTAGTTATCTGTAAGTGATAAAATCAAACTTGTGAAATCTTCTACATACTTTTCAATAGCTTGTCATATAGTGAGGAAGTAATGTAAAAAGATGTACAAAACTGGAACCCTTTGATGTAAGGCTACGTCAAAGCTTTTAGGTAAAAATACTATTGAAAGAGAGCATACAAAAACATGATAGAACTCATTAAAGAGTTAATAAGCTTTATTGTGCATATAGATGTGCATTTAGAAGAAATCATTCGTGATTTTGGCAATTGGAGTTATCTTATTTTATTTGCCATTGTTTTTGTAGAAACAGGCGTCGTTATTTTCCCATTCTTACCGGGCGATTCATTGCTTTTCGCTAGTGGTACATTGGCTGCTGCAATGGGAGCCTTTGATATGTGGATATTAATACCAGTATTTTTAGCAGCGGCCATTTTAGGTGATACAATGAATTACCATATTGGTCATAAAGTTGGGACGTCGATTCCTCCAAAGAGTCTTCTCGGAAGAGTTGTTAAAAAAGAACGTATGGAAGCAGCTGAAAAATTCTTCAATACACATGGTGGAAAAACAATTGTTATAGCTCGTTTTATGCCATTTATTCGTACATTTATCCCATTCGTAGCGGGAGCAAGTAAAATGAATTATAGCTACTTCTTACTTTATAATATTTTAGGTGCTATTTTATGGGTATTCAGCTGTACATTACTAGGTTATTTCTTCGGTAATATCCCTATTATTAAAGATAACTTCTCAGTTGTGCTTATATTGATTATTTTTATCTCTGTCGTTCCTGCGGTAATAGGTGCGATAAAAGCCAAGGTTGGCAAATAGTTTGGACAGTCCTAACGTGATACAACATCACTGGGACTGTCTTTTTTTAGGTAGAAAAAAGATATAGAAAATCTTCAATGGTGATGATAAATTATATTGAAGTATAAGCATCAGGTCGTAAAAAATGTTATACTATTAATAACTAGAATGTGGAGAAATGGGGGCAACGAAATGGAAGTATTTATTGGCAGGCAACCTATTTTTAATCTTCACGAACAGGTCGTTGCGTATGAATTGTTATATCGTGGAAAAAACGTTAATGCCTTTCCAATGGTTGATTCAGATGCAGCAACTATTGATGTACTGGTGAACTCATTTCTTTCAATTGGTTTTGAAGAAGTAACGAAGGGTAAGCCGGGTTTTGTTAACTTTACTGATAACTTATTAATGAGCTCCATTCATGAATTTTTAAATCCTTCACAAGTTGTCATTGAAATTTTAGAGGATGTTCCACTGACATCTCAATTAGTGAAACGTGTGGTGGAGCTAAAAAATTATGGATTTCAAATTGCATTAGATGATTTTATTATGGATGAACAGGTTGACATCTATGATGAATTATTTGAACAAGTTGATTTTATAAAGGTTGATTTTCTAGCAACATCGATGGTCAAAAGAATGGAAATTGAAAATAAAGTTAAGGGAAATTACCCACATATTCAATTGCTTGCAGAAAAAGTAGAGACTCGTCATCAATTTGAAGTGGCTAAATCTTCTGGGTACGTATTATTTCAAGGCTATTTCTTTGAACAGCCTCAAATCATAAAAGCAACAGATATCCCTGCTAATACGATACAATATATTCATATTATCTCGTTGTTAAAAGAAGAAGAACCAAATATTCAATTATTAGCAGAAAATATCGAACGAGATATTTCTTTGACGTATAAATTATTACAAATGATTAATAATTCTTCTAAGCGTTCAAAATCTAAAGTACGCTCTATAAAACAAGCGATTGTGTTATTAGGAATATCCAATTTACGTAAATGGATTTATCTATTAGCGATGCGAGAAATTGATATTGATGCGGACTCAGACCTTTTTAAAGAAGTAATGTGTATGTCCTTGTTTCGAGCAAAAGTTTGTGAGAAGTTAGCCAAGCTATCCTATAAAAAGAATTTTTCGGAATATTTTCTAGTAGGTATGTTCTCACTTATTGATACATTACTGCAAAGACCCATGAGTGTCATATTGCATCAGCTACCATTTTCAGAGGATATTACCAATACAATCTTAGGGCATGAAACAGATATGACGTCATTTCTAGAATTCAGTATCGCTCTAGGAAAATTAGATTGGGCACGATTAGAGGAACTAAGTGCTCAATTAAATATCCAGCTCAACGATATGGATCATCTATATTATGAGGCAATGGAATGGGCAGAAAAATCATTTTAAATAAATACCTATTACTCCTACAATAAGCTATCTTACGTCCGTTTAAGATAGCTTATTTTTTATCCTCAACAATAGCTAATCCCTTCATCAAGATGAAGTTCTCAATGTGTAAAGTATTTGCTATAATCATTTCGTCTTTAAAAAATTCTGATAGTTGAAGTGGGCGTGGGGAAATGAAACATGATGTTAGGGAAAACATTGTGGACTATGTGTATGTTATTGTAGGAGCGGCAGTGATTGCTATTGGTTTTAATGTCTTTTTATTACCAAATCAGGTTGCTTCCGGAGGGGTAAGTGGAATTAGTACAATTTTGCATGGTTTGTTTGGCTGGAATCCAGGTATTGTGCAATATGCCTTTAATATTCCACTATTTATTGCTGGTGTTTTATTACTCGGCAAAAAATTTGGCATAAAATCATTTATTGGGACGATTACTTTACCGTTTATTGTCTTGCTAACAAATAGTTGGGAGCCTTGGACGGATAATCCTTTGCTTGGAGCTCTTTTTGGGGGAATTGTAGTTGGTTTAGGAATAGGACTAGTCTTTAAAGGGAATGCTTCTACTGGTGGCACTGATTTACTAGCGCAAATCATTACGAAGTATACAGGATTAACGCTTGGTACAAGTGTACTGTTAATAGATGGAATCATAGCGATTAGTGCAGCAGTTGTTTTTGATTTAGAGAAAGGTTTGTATGCCCTGATTGGACTTTATGTAACAACCAAAACGATTGATATTATTCAGCTAGGTTTTAGCCAATCAAAAATGGTCTATATTATTACGTTGAAACAAGATGAAGTACGTGAAGCCATTTATGCTGAAATTAATCGGGGTGTCACTAAGTTACAAGCATTTGGGGGCTATACAGGAGAAGCGCGACCAGTTCTTATGGTTGTTGTTTATCAGACAGAATTCACAAAGCTGAAACAACTCATTAAAAGCGTTGACCCATCAGCGTTTGTCATTGTTTCGGATGCCTATGAGGTATTAGGAGAAGGTTTCAAACGTGCATAATTTTGGTATAATGGCGGCGTAAGGTAATTATCGATTATGAGGAGGGGTACTAATGAAAAAGGCAATGTTAACATTAGTGTTCGGTTCAGCAATTTTCTTAGCAGCTTGTGGAGGCGGAAATAAAGAGGCAACTAACAATGAAGGTGCCACTGCTCCAGATGGAGAAGCTATCGCAATGAAATCATGTGTTACATGTCATGGTGGCGAGCTACAAGGTGCCAATGGACCAGCATTAAACGATGTAGGTTCTCGTTTATCGGAATCGGAAATTTTAGATATTATTAATAATGGTAAAGGTGGCATGCCTGGAGGAATTGTAAAAGGCGCAGATGCTGAAGCAGTTGCTAAATGGTTAGCTACTAAAAAATAATAATTCAAAAACTAGCGGACTGGAGAGCCGCTAGTTTTTTTCATTAAGAGTAAATACATTTCTTTTATACATAGACATGCTAAAATAAGGAGAACTTTATCCATTGATTGGAGGCTTTTTCATTGGTTGTAGTATTAACGAGAGATGTTATGGAGAAATTTAAGTTAGAGTTATTAGCAGGCGAGGAAGGAATCGGCAGAACGATTGTGACAAGTGACATTTCAAGGCCAGGACTTGAAATGGCCGGGTATTTTACGCATTATCCAGCCAATCGGGTACAATTGCTTGGCAAAACGGAGCTATCCTTTTTTGAAATGTTACCAACAGATGTTAAGCTTGAACGGATGCGCTTACTTTGTTCCCAAGATACACCTGCAATTATAATTTCTCGGGATTTAGAAGTACCTGAGGAGCTGATTCAAGCTTCCAACGAAAAGCATGTTCCTGTTTTTAAAACACATATGACAACAACCAAATTTTCAAGTAGATTGACCAACTATTTAGAGGGCCGATTAGCACCAATGACAGCTGCACATGGTGTACTTGTGGATGTGTATGGCATCGGCATACTAATTATTGGTAAAAGTGGCGTGGGTAAAAGTGAAACAGCACTTGAGCTTGTCAAAAAAGGTCACCGTTTAGTAGCTGATGATTGTGTCGAGATTAGACAAGAATCAGAAAATTTATTAATTGGTAGTCCCCCTCCTCTTTTAGAGCATCTATTGGAAATACGAGGCATCGGCATTATTGATATTATGACACTATTTGGTGCAAGTGCAGTCCGCCCATATAAACGTATTACACTCATTATTGAGCTAGAAATTTGGGACCCACAAAAAGTATATGATCGATTAGGCTTAGAAGAAGAAAAGATGAAGATCATTGATACAGAATTGACGAAATTAACAATTCCGGTAAGACCAGGACGAAATGTATCTGTAATTATCGAAGTAGCAGCGATGAATTATCGATTAAAGAAAATGGGTGTAAATGCGGCAGAAGAATTTTCAAGACGTTTAGATGAAGTTATTTCGTCGAACGATGTATTAGATGATTAAAAGTTTACCGATCTTTGGTAACAGATAATTGGAGAGGAGCAAAAGATGGATTTATTACTTTTACAAATTAACCCGATTGCCTTTCATTTGGGGCCAATTCCAGTTCGTTGGTATGGATTGCTCATCGTATCGGGTATTATTTTAGCGTATGTAGTAGGCCAACGAGAGGCCGTAAAGCGAGGATTGCCTGAAGATTTTCTTGCAGACTTATTATTGTGGGCTGTTCCGATATCCATCATTTGTGCGCGCATTTATTATGTGTCAATGAGATGGGATTACTATAGTGAAAATCCAGGTAAAATCATTGAGATATGGAATGGTGGTATTGCCATACACGGTGCGTTAATTGGAGCATTTGTGACGGCTTACATATTTACTCGTATTAAAAATGTAAGCTTCTTACGAGTAGCAGATATTGCAGCACCTAGTATTTTAATTGGACAAATTATAGGTCGCTGGGGTAACTTTATGAACCAAGAGGCTTATGGTGGGCCTGTTTCAAAGGAATTTTTAGAAAATTTAATGTTACCAGATTGGATTATCAATCAAATGTATATTGAAGAATTAGGTACTTATGTACATCCTACATTTTTATATGAATCCGTCTGGAATCTAATAGGACTGATTATTTTACTGATATTACGAAAAGTAAATTTAAATCGTGGGGAAATTTTCTTCAGTTATTTAATTTGGTATTCCATTGGTCGTTTCTACATTGAAGGAATGCGTACAGATAGTCTTTACCTAGTCGGTGATTTACGCTCAGCTCAAATTGTATCTATTATAGGTATTGTAGTAGGTCTTGGAGCCATTATTTATCGTAGAATAAAGGTTAAACCAGCCATGAAATACTTAGATAATAAATAAGGAGATGTAACATATGGCTGTAAAGGCACTACTATTTGATTTTGATGGAACTTTACTGAATACAAATGAATTAATCATTCAAACATTTATGCATGTTTTAAATGAGAGATTTCCCGGGCAATTTTCGCCAAAAGATTGCTTGAAATTCATTGGTCCCTCACTTAAGCAGACATTTAATGACATTGCACCAGGTGAAGAGGAAGCTTTGATAGCCAAATATCGAGCTTGGAATATAGAGCATCATGATGAACTTGTTAGTCAATACCCAGACGTTGTCTCAACATTAGAGCAATTAAAAGCACAAGGGATTCGTTTGGCGATTGTTTCGACAAAACGGAATGATACGATTGATCGTGGGCTATCTATTCTTGGGGCTACACACCTATTTGATGTGCGTATTGGAACAGATGATGTGCATAATGTGAAGCCAGATCCAGAACCAGTTTTACTTGCATTGGAACGTTTAGGGATCAACAAAGATGATGCAATTATGATTGGAGATAACTCGCATGATATTGAAGCAGGACATCGTGCAGGAGTCAGAGCAGCTGGTGTCGCTTGGGCAATTAAAGGCGAGGCATACTTACAGCAGTTCCAACCAGAGTATATATTGCATCATATGACGGATTTATTGGATATTGTGAAAGAGGGGTAAGTTAGATGGCGCGTAAAACAGAACGTTACCGTGTCGAAGGAGCAAATTCACTGTGGAAAATCTACGACACGGTGTCCTTTTGGAAGGTGATGAAGTGTTTCATTGTCATTCAAATTGGACGCTTCACACCATTTTTACGTGTGAAAAACTGGCTTTATCGAACATTTTTAAAAATGACCATAGGTGAAAAAACTTCACTAGCGTTAATGGTTATGCCAGATACTATGTATCCTGAGCGTATTTTTATTGGGGATAATACAGTAATTGGCTTTAATACGACCATCTTAGCCCATGAATATTTAATAGAGGAATATCGTTTAGGGGATGTCCGTATTGGCCATGAAGTAATGATTGGTGCGAATTCTACAATTTTACCAGGTGTGACAATTGGAGATGGTGCCATTGTTTCTGCCGCAACTCTTGTACATAAGGATGTGCCGGCTGGCTGTCTAGCAGGAGGAAATCCGATGCAAATTATTTATACAGCAGAACAAATGGCAGAGCGTAAGCGTCATGAAGTTGTGCAATGGTGTACACCTAAAAAATAATCAAATTCATATATCTAAAAAGCTAAAGCTACTCCCAAAATTGGGAGTAGCTTTTATTTGTTGGTATTTACTCGTCAAATCTTTTAATTTTAGATTTTCAGGTAGTTGCAACCTTCTTCATAAAGTAATTTAAAGATTTAGATAATTAGAGGGAATACGTTGACTGTTTAACAGAAATAAGTTAAAATTCTTTCATAATCTAATTCTCTAATACTCTAGTGAATTAAAGTGAATGTGAGGAAGTGTTCATATGTCGTCAATAAAAATGTTTGAAAAGCCACTTGGAATGCGTGATACCTTTCCACAAATCTTTGAAAAAGTTGAAGCGGTAAGACAAACAGGTAGAGATTTTTTAACTAAAAGGGGATATGAGTTTATTAAAACACCTGCTGTTGAATATTTTGATACAGTTGGAAAAGCTTCTGCGATCGCTGATACCCATTTATTTAAACTTGTAGATAGTCAGGGAAATACATTAGTGCTCCGACCAGATATGACAACCCCGATTGCTCGGGTGGCCACCTCGAAATTATTGAAAGAAATGATTCCTCAACGTTTAGCTTACTTCGCAAGTGTTTTTCGTGCACAAGAAGCAGAAGGGGGGAGACCAGCAGAATTCGATCAAATGGGTATTGAATTAATAGGGGACCAATCTGTATTTGCTGATGCAGAAGTGATTGTGACAGCAATGGAGCTTTTAAAGCACTTAAAACTAGAAGCGTTTAAAGTAACGATTGGACATGCAGGCATACTAAACTGCATTTTACAAGATTACACAGAGAGTATTGAACAGCAAACTACCCTTAGAACATTACTTGTCCACCGAAATTATGTTGGATTTGAAGAAGCGGTAGATTCATTTAATTTACCTAAAGCTAAAGCAGATGCCCTCCTCCAGTTTATTGAAGAAGCAATGGATGTGAAGGATATCCGCGATATTGAAAAATATGTTCGTAAAAATGATGCATTAGTATATATGCAACAGCTTGCTCAATTATTGGAAATGGCCGACTTAGCTGCTTATGTTACGTTTGATTTTACACTCTCAAGTCATATGAGTTACTACACAGGTATGCTTTTTGAAGTATTTGCCTTAGGTAGTGGTTTTCCATTAGGAAATGGTGGCCGTTACGATGGATTGTTAGAGGTGTTTGGATCAAAGGCTGGTGCGACGGGATTTAGCATTCGTGTCGATCGTTTATTGGAAACATTACATGGGCAATCAGAGATGCAACAAGAAGCAACTGTTGTGCTTTTTGATGAAGAACAATTTGAGGCAGCTTTAATAAAGGTAAACACATTGCGGGCAGCAGGGAAATTAGCTACTTTACAGTTGCGTAGTAGCCTAGTCGATGAAGAAGCCTTTTTAGCTCACTTTACGGAAGTAGTTGTAGTTGGACAGGAGGAAATTGGTAGTGAATGAATTAACAATTGCAATGCCAAAGGGGCGAATCTTTGAAGAGGCCTATCAGATGTTATTGAAGGCAGGTTTTCATTTACCAGAAGAGGTCGAAATGTCGCGTAAATTAATGATTGAAATACCAGAAGAGAAAATTCGCTTTATTTTATCTAAACCAATGGATGTGCCTGTCTACGTTGAGCATGGCGTAGCGGATATCGGTATTGCTGGCAAGGATGTTTTGTTAGAGCAACAGAGAGAGGTACATGAATTACTGGATTTGAATATTAGTAATTGCTATATCGCGTCAGCTGGTTTACCAAATACAGATATGAATGAAATTGCTCCTAGAATTGCGACGAAATATCCGAATATTGCGATGAAATACTATAAAGGCATCGGGGAGCAAGTCGAAATCATTGAGCTTAATGGATCTATTGAATTAGCACCTATGATTGGTTTAGCTGACCGAATTGTCGATATTGTTTCTACAGGACGTACATTAAAAGAGAACGGCTTAGTTGAATATGAATTTATTTCGACTGTGTCATCTCGGTTAATTGCTAATCCGGTTAGCTATCGTATGAAGGGTGAGCGCATCATTGACCTTGTTAGACGATTAAAGAAATGTGTGAATGAACAAAAAAGTAATCATATCTAGCTACATATGAGTAACTGAAGGGGTTTAATTCAATGAAAATAACTAAACTAGCAAAGGGTATTTCCTTAAAAAGACCACTTGAAGGTGGAAATGAGGAACAGTTAAAAGTTGTAAGACAGGTGTTAACAGATGTGAGGACACAGGGAGACGTAGCGTTACGTGCCTATACAGAACGTTGGGACGGGTATATGCCTACAAGCTTGCGTGTCACGAAGGAGGAAATACAAGAAGCTGTAAATGCTCTTGACCAACAACTCTATCAGGATTTGGTGGAAGCAGCTCAAAATATTCGACTTTATCATGAACAACAGTCACGACAGGGTTATCGCTTAGAGCTAGGTGACGGTTCTTGGCTAGGTCAACGAGTAACAGCTCTAGATGCAGTAGGATTATATGTTCCTGGCGGTACAGCTGCCTATCCCTCATCGGTGCTAATGAATGTGATTCCAGCACAGGTAGCAGGTGTGAAGCGTATTGTGATTGCTTCTCCAGCAGGCCTTGATGGAAAAATGCCAGCAGGTGTCCTAGTGGCGGCTCAGCTTTTAGGAATCGAAGAAATTTATAAAATAGGTGGGGCACAAGCAATTGCTGCTCTTGCTTATGGCACAGAGACCATCGCACCAGTCGATAAAATTACAGGCCCAGGAAATATTTTTGTAGCCCTTGCTAAACGGGAGGTATTTGGGGAAGTTGCCATTGATATGATTGCGGGACCTAGCGAAATTGCAGTACTAGCTGATGACACTGCATTTCCAGACGAAATTGCTGCAGATCTGTTATCTCAAGCAGAACATGACCGATTAGCTTGTGCTGTTCTCGTCACGACCTCAGAGAAATTGGCCAAAAAGGTAGCTGAAGAAGTTGAAAAGCAATTGGAGATTTTACCACGTCAAGAAGTAGCGCGTGCTTCAATCGAAAATTTTGGGGTCATTTATATAGCTGAAACGGTATCAGATGCAGTGGAAGCGATTAATTCATTAGCACCGGAGCATTTAGAAATTATGACAAATAATGCTGAGGCGATCGCTGAACAAATAAGGCATGCAGGTGGTATTTTTATTGGTCGTTATAGTTCAGAGCCTGTTGGTGACTATTTTGCGGGGACCAATCATGTGTTACCAACTAATAGCACAGCACGTTTTGCTAGTGGCTTAAACGTAGATGATTTTGTGAAAAAATCAAGTGTTGTTTATTACAGTGAAAAAACTTGGCAAGAGCATGCACCAAAAATTGCACGTCTCGCACGTATGGAGGGTTTAGAGGGCCATGCACGTGCAGTGGAATCTCGCGGATGGAAGAAGGAATAGTACAATGACGGAAAAGAAACGATATGCACAAGTAGAGCGAACAACCAATGAAACGCAAATTTCAGTAGCCATCGATTTAGATGGTGAAGGGAAGGCAGATATTAAAACGGGCGTAGGTTTTATGGATCATATGCTGGATTTATTTATCAAGCATGGTCTTTTTAATGGGACCATCCAAGCGAATGGGGATACCTATATTGATGATCATCATACAACGGAGGATCTAGGCATTGTGTTAGGGCAAGCTATTCGAGAAGCACTTGGTGATAAAAAGGGCATTAAACGCTATGGAACGGCATTTGTACCTATGGATGATGCACTTGCGCAGGTGGTGGTTGATTGCTCGAATCGCCCCCATTTAGAATACCGAGTGCCCCCTTTAAAAGAAAAGGTGGGAACTTTTGATACAGAATTAGTGCATGAATTTTTGTGGAAATTTGCCTTAGAGGCACGAATGAATGTACATGTGATTGTACCCTATGGGCATAATACGCACCATATTATTGAGGCAATTTTTAAAGCCTTAGCTAGGGCGATTGATGCTGCCGTAGAAATTGATCCACGTGTTAAAGGAGTACCATCGACTAAGGGGCTGTTAACGTGAAAATAGGTGTGGTTGATTATGGTATGGGAAATTTATTTAGTGTGGTACAAGCTTTGAATCGACTTGGCTGTGAGGTCATAGTGACAGCTAATCAACAATTGCTAGATACTACAGATGCACTCATATTACCAGGAGTTGGTGCATTCCCAGATGCTAGAAAGCGTTTAGCAGAGACAAAATTAGATTGTTATCTAAAAAATGCCCAAAGCCAGCATCGCCCTCTTTTAGGCATTTGTTTAGGGATGCAATTATTATTTGAAAAAAGTGATGAGGTCACACCAACAAATGGCTTAGGTTTCTTTAAAGGACATATTAAGCGATTTAGTGGCACAAATGAGGGGCGAGCATATCGGGTGCCACATATGGGCTGGAACGAATTAGTTATGGCGAATCGTCCTGCTTGGTTAGAAAATAGTGCTCCTGCAAAGCATGTCTATTTCGTTCATTCATTTTATGCCACTAATATTGAGAAGTCTGAACTTGTTGCTTATGCAGACTATTGTGGTATACAAGTTCCAGGTATTGTAGCGAAAGGTTCTGTGACAGGTATGCAATTTCACCCTGAAAAATCAGGTGAGCTGGGCGTATATTTATTAGAGCAATGGCTGAAAGGAGTGAAATCATGCTAACGAAACGAATTATTCCTTGCCTCGATGTCAAGGAGGGACGCGTTGTAAAAGGGATACAATTTGTATCCATTCGTGATGCTGGTGACCCAGTGGAGCTAGCAAAATTTTATGATGAACAAGGCGCGGATGAGCTTGTATTTTTAGATATATCTGCTTCACATGAAGGCCGCGAAACAATGATAGAGGTTGTCCAACAAACAGCAGCTACTCTAGCGATTCCGTTTACAGTTGGTGGTGGTATTCGAACGTTGGATGATATGAAGCGTATTTTACGCGCTGGTGCGGATAAAGTTTCTGTCAATACTTCTGCTTTAGAGCGCCCTTCCCTTATTCAAGAAGGCTCTGATTTCTTTGGTGCCCAATGCATCGTGGTAGCAATCGATGCTCGCTATAGTGAAGAGGACGGTACATGGATGGTTTATACACATGGTGGGCGCAATAAAACTACTTGGTCAGCTATAGACTGGGCAAAGGAAGCGGTGCGTTTAGGAGCTGGTGAGATTTTATTAACTAGTATGAATCAAGATGGAGAAAAATCTGGCTTTGATTTGGGATTAACAAAAGCGGTACGAGAGGCTGTGTCAGTCCCAGTTATTGCAAGTGGTGGGGCAGGTTATGCCGAACATTTTTACGAAGTATTAGCCGAAGAAGTTGATGCAGATGCAGCACTTGCAGCTTCTATCTTCCATTATAAAGAAACAAGCGTAGCCCAAGTGAAAGAATACTTACGTGCAAAAGGAGTGGCAGTGAGATGATAGAGCGAATTCGATTTGATGAGAAAGGTCTTGTAACGGCAGTAGTACAGGATGCCAATACGAAAGAAGTATTAACGGTGGCTTATATGAATAAAGAGTCATTCGTTAAAACGATGGAATCAGGTGAAACTTGGTTTTATTCTCGTTCACGTCAGGAGCTTTGGCATAAAGGTGCCACAAGTGGTCATACGCAAAAGGTTGTAGCAATTAAAACAGACTGCGATTATGATGCAATAGTTGTGGAAGTATTACCAGAAGGTCCAGCTTGTCATAACGGTACAGCTTCTTGCTTTACGGAGGTTGTACAGCAAAATACTGGGGTAGGTTCTGTAGAAATAATTGCAAAACTTGTCCGTGTAATTGAAAAGCGAGAACAGGAAATGCCTGTGGGAGCTTATACTACATATTTATTTGAGAAGGGCATCGATAAAATCTGTAAAAAAGTAGGTGAGGAAGCAACAGAGGTGGTTATTGGGGCAAAAAATCGCGATGCCGAAGAAGTAAAGTGGGAGGCAGCTGATTTAATTTATCACCTTCTAGTATTACTACAAGAACAAAAAGTAAGTATATATGATGTCCTAGATGTGTTGAAAAAACGTCACGAGGAGAAATAACAGCATATTATAAATTGTGTGGTATAATAGGGTTTACTGTGTAAAGGAACGTTTAATACGTTCCTTATTTCTTGTTTCGGAGGAAATGTATTGGAAAAGAAACGTCAAAATAAGAACCAATCGAATATAGTGTCGTTCATTCCAACAGGCGACTATTATTATAAAAAATCAATTCAAGCTATGAACAGTGGACAAATGAATAAAGCCTATAAATATTTGCAGCGTGCAGTTGATCTTAGCCCTGATGATCCTATGATAATCTTGCAGCTTGCTATTATAGAGTTAGAAGGTCAACGTTTTGAAGAAGCGTATGATTTGCTTCGTCGTGCCTATCAAATTGATCCCGATAATCCAGAAATTATTTTTTACATGGCGGAAGTATCAGGTTGTGTAGGAATCATGCAGGATGCGAAACGCTTTGCTGAGGAGTATTTGCAGTTAGAGCCTGAAGGTGCTTATGCAGATGAAGCAGCAGAAATTTTAGAATTTGTTGCATTTGAGCAAGATGAGTTTGAGGAGCTTGAAGGATCTGGTGAAGATTTATATCGTCAGGAACAGGCTCGCCGTCATATGGAAAAAGGCGACTTTCCTGAAGCTATTACTATTTTAGAAGATTTAATTGAAGATCGCCCAGCCTTTTGGTCGGCGTATAATAATCTTGCACTTGCTTATTTTTATGTGGGAGAAGAGGAACAGGCAAAGGCTCTCTTACATACCGTATTACGTGAAAATAAGGGAAACTTACATGCACTTTGTAACTTAACAGTGATTGCGTATTACGAAAAGAATGAAGAGGATTTGCAAGAGCTATTAAATGTGCTTGTTAAAATTCAGCCATATACATGGGAGCATCGTTATAAACTAGGTGCTACATTAGCTTTAATAGGGCAATATGAATTAGCTTATAAATGGTTGCGCAGTATGCAAAAAAGAGGCTATGTAGGCGACGCGGGCTTTTACTTTTGGTTATCTCATGCCGCTTATTTTTCAGGGCATGAGGAGGTTTCCAAAAGTGCTTGGGGTCAACTGCTAGAGGTAGATCCAGATAAAGAAGGCTTTGAGCCTTGGCGCCAACATGATAACGAATTTGCGCTAGACGCGTTGGAACATGATCGGAATTTCATCGTTGAAAAATTAGAAAGTAGCTATTTAAGTGAGCGCATCTTTGGTCTGTTTTTATTAAAAGCTACGGCTCATAAGCAAGAAATAATCGCCCATCCTAAATGGGTTAATATTGAGCAATTCGGTGCTTTTGAGAAATTATTTTTAGCATATGCACTTGGACATGAATTTGATAAGAAAAATAAAGTAGAGGCAAGCTTTCTACGTGCTGTAAATGTGCCAGAAATTTTATTAAAGCAGTACGGCAAATTATCAACATTGATTGTACCTATGTTTCAAATGTGGTTTGTCCTGTGTGAACAAGCTTTAATTCAAAATTACCGTTTTACAAATCCTGTTGCAATTGCAGGAGCAAATGATTATCTATTTAGATCCTCTCAAATGCTCAAAGTAACAAAAAAAGAAATAGCTCAACAATATGGAGTATCTGTTGCCACTTTATCGAAGTATATTGATGAAATTTTAGCTTTTTTACCAAGCAGTCATAATTAGTGTGTGAGCAACATAGTTGAATAACTTTATACTTTCACATACGATGAACATACTAACGTTATCATTAATTTGCCCTGGCAACATTGCGTTCGATTGTTATTCCTTGCTAGTTGCCAATGGTTTATCTTCATCCCCTCTATTGTAAGTTGGGATCATATGTAGGTGACGTTACACTTTCACTACTATTTGTTGAATGAAGATAAAAAGTATTCTGTTTAGGGGGAAGTATTTATGTCGGAAGAAAAAATTTATGATGTAGTCATTATTGGTGCAGGCCCTGCTGGGATGACTGCTGCTGTTTATACATCACGTGCTAATTTGTCAACGCTTATGATTGAACGAGGAATCCCAGGTGGACAAATGGCCAACACTGAAGAAGTAGAAAACTATCCTGGTTTCGATACTATTTTAGGGCCTGAGCTGTCTACCAAAATGTTTGACCATGCTAAAAAATTTGGTGCAGAATATGCCTATGGTGATGTCACAGAAATCATCGATGGGGAAGAATTTAAAACAATTAAATCAGGTACAAAAGAATATAAAACACGTGCCATTATTATTACAACTGGTGCAGAGTATAAAAAAATGGGTGTGCCTGGTGAAAAAGAACTTGGCGGCCGTGGTGTCAGCTACTGTGCAGTTTGTGATGGTGCGTTCTTTAAACAAAAAAATCTGGTAGTTGTTGGCGGCGGAGATTCAGCTGTAGAAGAGGGCGTATATTTAACACGCTTTGCTGATAAAGTAACAATTGTCCACCGTCGTGATAAATTACGTGCACAAAAAATCCTCCAAGATCGTGCCTTTGCCAATGACAAAATTGATTTCATTTGGAATGCTACAGTAAAAGAAATTAATGAAGCAAATGGTAAAGTGGGCAGTGTTACATTGCAATCAACTGTGGATGGAACTGAGTCAGAGTTTACAACAGATGGTGTGTTTGTGTATATCGGTATGCTACCTTTAACAAAGCCATTCGAATCTTTAGGTATTTTAAATGATGCTGGTTATATCCTGACAAATGATAATATGGAAACGACAATTCCAGGTATCTTTGCAGCGGGAGATGTACGTGAAAAATCACTTCGTCAAATTGTTACAGCGACTGGTGATGGCAGTATTGCTGCACAAGCTGTACAGCATTATGTAGAAGAACTATTAGAGAAAATTAATGCATAACATGGCTATTTTAAGGAAAAAAATACAATTTTAATGTGGTTTTAATATTGTTGTAACTTGAATGACATATAAAAGGTGTATGATTTAAAGTGTAATTAGCAATCCCCCTTTTATTTTGTTTAGTAGGTTGTTTCCGCCTCAATTAGGTGGGAACAACCTACTTTTTTATTTGTATAGAGTATGAAAAGAGCATGCGCTTTTTTTCATTAATTTCTTAGTTAAAACTAAATTGTTAAATGTCTAGGTATGAGAGTTGTAAATGAGGACAAATCCTGCAGTGTCTTGCTATAATGGAGAGTAGAATGCAAAAGTGATTAGAGGTGTGCCGATGCAAAGAATTGCAAATTTAATTGCCGTAAAAGACGGTAAAGTATTATTACTTCAGAAACCAAGACGAGGTTGGTACGTTGCTCCAGGTGGAAAAATGGAAAGCGGTGAGTCCATCTTTGAGGCTGCTATTCGTGAATTTCAAGAAGAGACAAATGTTATACCTTTACATGTACACCTAAAGGGTGTTTATACGATGGTCATTAAAGAAAATAATGAAGTCGTAGATGAATGGATGCTTTATACATTCGTTGCTAGGGATGTAGAAGGTGTACCGTTTGTAGAAACTAGAGAAGGTAAACTTGCATGGCACCCAGTAGAGGATTTAGTACATTTGCCAATGGCTGAAGGAGATCGCACTAATTTACAATTTGCTGTTTCGCAATCTGGTATTCAGTATGGCACGTTTGACTATACAACGAATTTTGAATTACTTCATCAGAAAATACAAATATCAAAAGAACAATAAAGGAGTTGCATGACAGTGGTGGTTGAAGGCCAACAAAGAACACATGAATTGGTTATTATTACAGGAATGTCTGGAGCTGGGAAGACCGTAGCTATTCAAAGCTTTGAAGATTTAGGGTATTACTGTATTGATAATTTACCACCTGCGTTACTTACAACTTTTTTAACTCTGTTAAGAGATTCTGGAAAAAATAGTACACGTATTGCGGCAGTGATGGATATGCGGGGAGGCAACTTTTTTGATGCGCTTATTGGGGCGTTAGACCATATACTAAAAGAAGGCGACATTGTAGCACGTATTTTATTTTTAGATGCGGATGATGCCACATTAGTAAGACGCTATAAAGAAACAAGGAGGGCCCATCCATTGGCAGTAAGCGGCTTACCTTTAGATGGTATTAAGCAAGAGCGAGCGCTTTTATCGGAAGTAAAGGGTCGTGCTAATTTTGTTTATAATACATCCAACATGAAGCCTAAGCAATTGCGAGAAAAGATAGTCAAAGAATTTGCCAGTGAGGCAGATACTATTTTTACCGTCAACATCATGTCTTTTGGCTTCAAGCATGGTATGCCAATAGATGCAGACCTAGTGTTTGATGTTCGCTTCCTTAAAAATCCTTATTATGTGGAAGAACTACGTCCGAAGACGGGTCTTCAAACAGAAGTTTCCTCCTATGTTTTAGCCTTGGAAGATACGCAAATACTTATACAAAAACTAACAGATTTGTTCGACTTTATGATTCCTCTTTATCGCCAAGAAGGTAAATCACAACTTGTCATCGCTTTTGGCTGTACAGGTGGTCAGCATCGTTCAGTAACTTTAGCGGAGTTTTTTGGGGCTTATTTAGCCAGCAAAGAGAATACGGTTATTACGCATCGTGATATTAATCGTAGAAAGGAATGAGTGAATGGGGAAAAAGCAAACAAAGCTTGTGGTAATTGGTGGTGGAACAGGACTATCTACATTACTTCGTGGGCTCAAGCACCATCCATTTGATATTACTGCTATTGTGACGGTAGCGGATGATGGCGGCTCTTCAGGACGTTTACGAGATGATTATGATATCCCACCACCAGGTGATGTTCGTAATGTCATTGCGGCATTATCAGATATTGAACCGCTAGTGGAGCAAATGTTTCAATACCGTTTTTCTGCATCAGAGGATTTACGTGGCCATTCCTTAGGGAACTTAATGTTAACAGCACTTACTGATATTACAGGTGATTTTAACCATGCTATAAGTGAGATGGGAAAGGTTTTAAAAGTACATGGCCGTGTAATACCAGCAGCCAATAAAAAAATCAACTTACATGCTGTCTTAGAGGATGGTTCAATCATTGAAGGTGAATCCAAAATCCCAACAGCGACAAAACGCATTGATCGCGTTTTTTTAGTACCCGAAAACGTGCAACCGTTACCAGAAGCTATTCGAGCAATTCAGCGTGCAGACTATATATTAATTGGTCCTGGAAGCTTATACACAAGTATCATTCCAAATCTACTTGTCAAAGAGATTGGGGAATCTGTTGTAAAAGCAAAAGGAAGGAAAATGTATGTATGTAATTTAATGACACAAAAAGGTGAAACCATTTCTTATACAGCAGGTGACCATGTATCTGCCATACATAAGCATGTTGGCGCTTCCTTTATTGATTCGATTTTAGTGAATGACGAAGAACTACCAAATCCTGTAAAAGAATTATATAAAGAGGAAAGAGCAGAGCCAGTGACATTTGATGTGGCAAAGCTTGAAAGTATGGGATTAGAGGTTATAAGGCGCGATATTGCTACAATTCGTCCAGATGGAACGGTTCGACATAATGCTACGAATGTTGCAGAGTGGTTGGTGGATTATGCCGGTATTTATGACCGCTAAGAGAACCAACCGGATAATAGAAACATAAAGTGTTTGTTGTATATGGTAAGATGAACATATACATAGAAATTATGATTGAAAGGGGGGCGTGATATGTCTTTTGCTTCAGAAACGAAAAAGGAATTAACCCAAATAGAAGCGGACAATCATTGTATGAAAGCAGAAGTTTCTGCCCTAATTCGTATGAATGGTTCATTATCCTTTGCGAATAAACAACTAAGCTTGGACGTGCAAACTGAAAACGCTGCAATTGCCAGAAGACTATATACGATTATGAAAAAGTTGTATCCATACAATGTAGAATTGCTAGTTCGTAAGAAAATGCGATTGAAAAAAAATAACGTATATATTTGCCGTGTAAGAGAAGGAGCACGCGAGCTGTTAATTGATTTAGAAATCATCTCAGACGACTTTCAATTTAATCATACGATCTCAAGAAAGCTCATTAAAAAAAATGGCCAAAAAAGAGCCTATTTAAGAGGCGCATTTTTAGCAGGAGGCTCTGTCAATAACCCAGAAACATCCGCCTACCATTTAGAAATTTATTCTTTATATAAAGAACATGGCGAGGCATTGATGGATTTAATGAATGAATTTGAACTCAATGCCAAAACAATCGAACGCAAAAAAGGCTTTGTTACTTATTTAAAGGAAGCAGAAAAAATTTCTGATTTTCTCAATATTGTGGGTGCCCATCAGGCAATGATGAAATTTGAGGATGTTCGGATATTACGAGACATGCGCAATAGTGTCAATCGTATTGTGAACTGTGAAACGGCCAATCTAAATAAAACAATTGGAGCAGCATTACGACAGGTAGAGAATATTCGATTTATTGAAAATTCAATTGGTCTTGATCAACTACCCGAAAAACTTCGTGAAATTGCACGATTACGAGTAGAGTATCAAGATGTTACGTTAAAAGAGCTTGGCGAAATGGTATCCAGTGGCACTGTCAGCAAATCAGGTGTCAACCATCGTTTAAGAAAAATCGATGAAATAGCAGATGCATTAAGACGCGGTGAAAAAATAGGTGGTTAAGTTTTCATACTTTTCAGGTATGAATGTCATGCGTAATCGCTTATTGTTCTTTTGCTAGTAAGTAAGGTAAGATAAAACTAATAGATGAACGGTAGTGAAGGGGAGTTTTGAGAATGATCGAGAGAAGAGTCCAGGTTAAATTAAAATTAGGACTACAAGCAAGACAAGCGGCACTATTTGTGCAGGAAGCAAATCGTTTCAGTGCGGATATCTTTCTAGAAAAAGATGAAAAAAAAGTTAATGCCAAGTCGATAATGGGTGTCATGAGCTTAGCAGTTGCTAAAGGTACGGAGGTAACTTTAAGTAGTGAAGGCAATGATGCTGAGCAAGCGGTTACAGCATTAGCAACAATTATTGAAAATGAAGATTAACTAACAAGTAAAAAAGCCTCACAGAGGAAATTCTGTGAGGTTTTTTATTACTATTTATTATCAGTACTACGGTGCATAATGTGATCAATTAAACCATACTCTTTTGCACGTTCAGCTGTCATGAAGTTATCACGATCTGTGTCTCTTGCAATAACTTCAAGTGGTTGACCAGTACGTTCAGATAAAATGCCGTTTAATTTTTCACGTAAGAATAAAATACGTTTAGCAGCAATTTCAATTTCTGTCGCCTGGCCTTGTGCCCCACCTAGTGGTTGGTGAATCATTACTTCGGCATTTGGTAATGCAAAGCGTTTACCAGGTTCACCCGCAGCAAGTAGGAATGCACCCATTGATGCAGCCATACCGATACAAATCGTTTGAACTTTTGGCTTAATAATTTGCATTGTGTCATAAATGGCCATACCAGCCGTAATTGATCCACCTGGTGAATTAATGTAAAGAGAAATGTCTTTGTCTGGATCTTCTGCTTGTAGGAAAAGTAATTGTGCGACAATTGAATTAGCCACATTGTCGTCAATAGCACTTCCTAAAAGGATAATGCGGTCTTTAAGTAGACGTGAGTAAATGTCATATGCACGTTCACCACGGCTTGTTTGTTCAATAACTGTAGGAATTAAATTCATGTTAAATCCTCCTTCAAAAAACTAAATTCGATTACCTTTGCTGAAATCTCATTGTTATTTCAGCTGTAACCTTATCATACACATTATAGTCAGGGAAGGTCAAATATTAACCCTGCTAAAGTGAAATTAATTAAATAAAAAAAAATAAATTCTTTTTGTATTATATGGTTGAAATATATGTGATACGTTTGTATAATAGGTAAGGTTATATGATTGAAAGTACAGAACACTATTTTGCAGGTATGCTCCAAAATGAGGATTATCTACATCATGCTTTTCGTAAGCCTAGGGTGAGTACTTTTTTTTTGTTTTTTTTGCCCTCGTGGTGTAATGGATAACACGTAAGATTCCGGTTCTTGCACTGGGGGTTCGATTCCCTCCGAGGGCGCCATTTTACTGAATATAGATATACTGTAATAGCTCAATCTCCTAATAAGTAGTTTAGCAGCCTGCTTAGTGGAGATAGAGAGGAAAAGTAATGGGAATACTGTCCTAGTTGGCATTATTCCCCTATTTATGCCTTTCAAACCTTCAAAAAAGCAACAACTCCAAATTATTTTTTAGTGAACATACTGACCGTGAAGGCTAGTAATAGCCGAAAAAAAGAATCCTTTCTGAGGGGATTCTTTTTTTTGTTTAAATTTATCGAAATTTAGCATTTTTTCAATTGTATATATATTAATTTTAGGTTCATATTCTTGTTATTAATGCATTTTTTTTCTATTTAAATGATTTCTTTATTAATGAATATGAAAAAATATTTAGTTTTATGCGAAAAGTTGTTGTACAAATACTATAATATTAATATAATTGACCTAATAGTCTAATATTTCCGAATTGCGAAAAATAATACGCAGAATGGAAAATTATCGAAATAGGGGGAAATGCAATGAAAAAAACAGCTTGGATGTTACTTATGATACTAGCAGCGCTAACTTTAGCACTTGCAGGATGTGGGACAAAGGATACTGCCTCTTCGGGTAGTACACCTTCAGAAGGTGGAGATGGCAAGAAAGTTTATAAAGTAGGTACAGAAGCAACTTTTGCACCATTTGAATCTGTTGACGATAAAGGGAAAATTGTGGGGATTGATGTCGATATTTTAAAAGCAATTGCTGATGAAATGGATTTCGAAGTAGAGTGGAATAATATTGGTTGGGAACCCGTTTTCCAAACAATTAAAAACGGTGAAACACATATTGGTGCTTCAGGGATTACCATTACAGATGAGCGCAAAGAATCATTTGATTTTACTGAGCCATACTATGAGTCTCAATTATTAATTGTTGTGAAAGAAGATTCAAAGATTAAATCATTAGATGAATTAAAAGATAAAAAGGTGTCCGTACAAATTAATGCTACTGGTCATATGGCAGCTAAAAAGCTACAGGGTGAAGCAAGTACAAATATCATGGCTTTTGAAAGTCAGCCAATCGCAATTCAAGAGATGTTAAATGGTAATGTTGACGCAGCTATTGGAGACAATGCAGTAGTATACGAATATATTAAAGCGCATCCAGATCAAAAAATTAAAGTTATTCAAGATGATGCATTCGAAAAAGAATACTATGGCTTTATGGTTCAAAAGGGGAATAAAGAGCTATTAGATAAATTAAATGAAGGTTTGAAAAAGATTAAAGAAAACGGCAAATTAAAAGAAATTACAGGTACTGATTTCGAATAACAAACTGGTAATGCCACTCGCAAAGCAGTATGCTAGCGACTCATTTAATGGATGTAACTTTAAAGGGGAAATGGGGTTTTCGGATGGACATCTTTGACCTACGCTGGGACATTGTCTGGAACTACCGAGATATGTTTATACGAGGTATTGGCGTAACACTTATTTTGACACTTAGCGGTTATTTTGGCGGTATTCTTTTGGGCCTATTTTTAGGACTAGGGAAATTATCAAGTAAAAAATGGATATACTGGCCATCAAAATTATATATTGATTTATTCCGTGGAACACCAATGCTTGTTCAAATTTTATTAATACACTTAGCTGTTATTCCAACCATTTTTGGTCATTCTTTAGGATATATGGTCTCAGGGATTACCGCGCTTATTTTAAACTGTGCTGCTTACAATGCTGAAATTTTTCGTGCAGGTATTCAAAGTATTGCAAAGGGGCAAATGGAGGCCGCTCGTTCTCTAGGTCTTACACATAACCAGGCGATGCGTAAGGTTATTTTACCGCAGGCATTTAGACGAATGATCCCGCCATTAGGGAATGAATTCATAGCACTATTAAAGGATTCCTCTCTAGTAACAGTCATTGCTGCACCTGATATTCTATATGCTAGTAAAGTTGTAGCAGGTGCAAGCTTCCGTTTCTGGGAACCGTACATGGTTGCTGCATTACTATATTTAATATTAACTTATGGTGTAACGAAGATTGTTGCATTTATTGAGAAACGATTTAGCAATAGTTATGTCCCTCGTAAGGCAGAAGGGCGGGAAGCAAGATGATAAAAATTGAAAACCTACACAAGTATTTTGGTAAGCTAGAGGTATTAAAAGGGATCGATTATGAAATCCAAGAAAAACAGGTTGTTTGTGTCATTGGACCTTCTGGTTCAGGAAAAAGTACTTTTTTACGTTGCATTAATATGCTAGAAGAAGTAACAGATGGTGCCATTTATATTGAAGATGTGAAGATCAATGATCCTAAAACGAACATTAATGCGATTCGAGCTGAGGTTGGAATGGTATTTCAACAATTTAACCTATTCCCTCATATGAACGTTATCGATAATGTCACGATGGCGCCAATGCAAATTCGTAAAATGAGTCGTTCTGAAGCTGAAGCGCTTGGCCATGAGCTGTTAAATAAGGTAGGTCTCGACAGTAAAGCCTATAATTATCCTGAACAGCTATCAGGTGGACAACAACAACGTGTAGCCATTGCACGTGCGTTAGCGATGAAACCAAAGGCCATTTTATTTGATGAGCCTACTTCAGCACTTGATCCTGAAATGGTAAAAGAGGTATTAGATGTTATGAAAAATCTAGCTGCTGAAGGAATGACGATGGTTGTAGTCACACATGAAATGGGTTTTGCTCGTGAAGTGGGTGATCGTGTAGTCTTTATGGATGGTGGCTATATAGTAGAAGAGGGATTGCCAGAGGAACTATTCGGAAATCCACAAAGTGAGCGTACTAAAGCATTTTTAGGAAAAGTACTATAATTAGTAAAGGCAGTCCGTGGTGAGAATTTCTCACTATAGACTGCCTTTTGATTTTTAATGAAGGGGATTAGAGGTTGTATCGAATGCATTAAGCATCGTTTGCATATCCTGTTGTGAGTATTGAGGCACTTGATAGTAGCCATGTTTATTTTGGTAAATAGATAATTCGTAGGCCATTTCAATGCAGTTGGGAATACTATCAGCAACAACACGGCGAACTACAGGGTTTGTCGTTTCTGTTGCGGCAGCCGTCATACACTTTGCTACACCCTTCTGAGCGCCTAGTAAGAAACCTGAAATGGCTTCATCATTAATTTCATTAGCATTTTGCATCGGTTTTTTTGGTTGCCCTGGAGTTAAACCGTATTTAAAATCATTTCCTGTTTCCATTTGGTAACGCCCCGTAGGAACAGATGGATCATGACCTGTTTTAAAGGACTCAACAATTGTATTATACATGCCCAATGAAAAATTATATTGACGATCCAAAATGCTGAGTAGTTCTTGATCCTTTACTTGTGGACGTAAAATGATAGCTTGGTTCATACCTGCTATAATTTCACCAATTGCTTCATGCATGTCCATCATTTCGTGGCCACCATGATTTAGGCTATGTTGTTGATTTAAATTTGTTTGATTGGATGATTCATTGTAAAACGATTGTGACAAAATAAACGCCTCCTCAATTAATTTTTGTTGCAGTATTTAGTATGTCAAGCCAAATGAATTTCATACGGTATAAATGCAAAGACAAAAATGTAGACTAACACTAACAAAAGGAAATGCAAGTCAAGGAGGTTTTTGAACATGAAGAAATGGTTTGGACCAATTGGGATGATTGTCCTCATGCTTATTGTGTTTGCCTTAGTGCTGATTCCAAAATATAACAGTTTAGTCGCAGCTGAGGAAAATGTAGACTCCAAATGGGCACAGGTTGAAAACCAACTCCAACGCCGCTATGATTTAATTCCCAATTTGGTTGAATCTGTGAAAGGGTATACGAATCACGAGCAGCAGGTCATTGCCGATATTACCAACGCACGAGCTCAAATGGGCAATGCTAATTCTCCTGCGCAGCAAGCTGTTGCGAATGATACCTTAACTGGTGCACTAAGTCGTTTACTGGTAGTTGTGGAGAACTATCCTAACTTAAAAGCAGATGCAAATTTTCGGCAGTTAATGGATGAGCTTGCAGGCACAGAGAATCGCTTGGCAGTAGCACGTGAAGATTACAATAATGAAGTACAACAATTTAATAAACATGTTAAACGATTTCCTGGAAATTTAATGGCAGGGATGTTTGGTTTTGAACAAAAAGAATACTTTAAAGCTACTGCGGGTGCCGAACAAGCGCCAGCTATTGATTTTAGTCAATCGGGTACACAGTGATGAAACGTTGTATACTGCAGCTGATTATCATTTGTTCTGTGCTTCTTTTTTGCAGGGATATAACGGAAGCGGCAATGCCGTCGCCAATGAAAAATACGTATATTCATGATTTTGCTAATGTCTTATCTTTAGATGTAAAACAGAAATTAAACCATTATTCAGAGCAGTTGGATAAAGGAACGGGTGCTGAAATTATGGTTGTAACCGTTGATAGCCTTCATGGGCAGGAGGCGAAGATGTATGCGACAAAGCTGATACGCTCTTGGGGCATTGGGGACAAAGAGAAAAATAATGGTGCCCTGATTCTCGCTACATTTGGACAGGGTAAAGGACAAAATGATGTGGTAATAGCTGTTGGTCAAGGCTTGGAGGGAGCATTACCAGATGGTAAATTAGGGCGTATTTTAGATAATGCTTTTTACCCTCTCGCAAGTGAAGGTGATAATGATCAAGCCTTTCTAGCTACATATGCTGAGGTATTTCGTGCTGTAGCAGAAGAGTATAACTGGAATGGTGAATTACCAGCTGGCGCAAATGCAGATGAAGAAATACCCATTTGGCTCATGATTGTCATCATTATAGCGGTCATCATTTTTTCCTCATTCTTTTCGAAAGGTGGAGGTGGACCACGTGGGAGAGGCTATGGTGGTTACCCTGGCAGCTTTGGTGGGAGACGCTCAGGTGGTGGCAGTTTTGGAGGGTTTGGTGGCGGTTCTTCAGCAGGAGGCGGGGCAAGCCGAAAATTTTAATATACGTCACAACAGCGGGCTAATGGTTTAGTTCGCTTTAAATATGAAAATATTGACAAAAATACATAAAATGGTATAATTTATAATATATCGACTATCGATATAACGTAAACTGATATAGGGAGGAATCATTTTGAAAAAAAGATTTTTAACTGCATCATTAGCAATTATTTTAACAACTGCTACGGTTATTCCTGCAACATTGCAAGAAGTACGTGCTGCCAATGAAACAAATATCGTATTAGCACAAGAGCAACAACTTTCAGCGCAGGAATTTCTAGATTTAGCAGTAACAGCTTTAACATTCCAGCATGGCTCCGATTCAATGCGACAACAAATCAAGGATCAATGGGTAAAGGCTGGAGAGATTACAGACTTAAGCGCCACTATTAAACGTGATCAAGCAGCTCGGATTTTAGTTAGAGCTGCCAATAAAGAAGGAAAAGAAAAGACACTAGCGGAGTATTTAAAGAAAGCGAATAAGCTTGGTTTCTTTAAGGGAATATCATCAAGCACAGATTTTATTTCGAAACAAGAGGCTAGTAAACTTCTTAACAATGTTAAAAAGATAAAAAATGGTTCCAGTAATAAAGGAGTAAAAGAAATTTCCGTGGAGGATTTTGTGAAAAACCCAGGGAACTTTGGCTACGAACTTTCTCCTGATGGGAACTACATTACATTTGCCTCTGCATGGGAGAATCGCTCGAATGTATTTGTGAAAAAAATGAATGATAATAGTGAGCCAGTTCGTGTATCAAGCTCAAAAGATCGGAATATTGCAGGGTTTTTTTGGAAGGACGATTCTTTACTTTATTTGAAAGATAAAGGTGGAGATGAGAACTTCCATATTTACTCTACAACATTTAACGGTTCTGTGGAAAAAGATTTAACGCCATACCCTAATGTGACAGTAGGGATATTGGATAGCCTACAGGGTGTAAAAGACGAAATTCTAATCATGATGAACAAAGAGGATGCAACCGTTTTTGATGTGTACAAGCTAAATGTAAAGACGGGTAAAACAACTCACGTTGCCAAAAATCCTGGCAATATTACGAACTGGTTAGCAGATCGTAACGGCAATGTACGTGTAGCTGTAGCTACTGATGGAGTGAAAGGTGCTATCCTATATAGAGATTCAGAAAAGGATGAATTCAGACCATTTATTAAAATGGGGGCTGGGGATGAAGTAATGCCACTAGCCTTCTCGAAGGACAATAAGTTTATTTATGCAACATCCAATAAAGGTCGAGATAAAGTAGAAGTAGTGAAGTATGACCTACAAGGTAAAGAAGAAGTAATAATGTCCAATGATGAAGTTGATGTTTCAGGTGTATTATATAATGCTGAAAAAGATAAATTATTGTTTGGTGCGTATGCTACGGATAAAATCCATTATCAATTCTTTGATAAGGACTTTGAAAAGTTATTCCGTAAAATTCAAAACAAGCTTGGTGTTCATGAAAGCGAATTGGGTATAAATGATTACAATAAAGAGATGACAAAATTTATTGTAAGTGTTTCGAGTGACACAATCTATGGGAAATATTATTATTACGATTCGACAACAGATGAATTAAAAGAATTAGCGACATTGAGCCCTTGGTTAAAATCTGCAGATCTTGCAGAAATGCACCCTATTTCTTATAAGAGCCGTGATGGATTAACGATAAACGGCTATTTAACTTTGCCGAAAAATAAAAAGGCTGAAAATCTTCCTCTAATCGTAAACCCGCACGGTGGACCATGGGCGCGTGATATGTGGGGCTTCAATCCAGAAGTACAGCTATTAGCAAATCGTGGCTATGCAGTGCTACAAGTAAACTTCCGTTCCTCCACTGGCTATGGGAAGGAATTCCTTCAAGCCGGTAATAAGCAATGGGGCTTAAAAATTCAAGATGATATAACGGATGGCGTTCAATGGGCAATTGACCAAGGTATCGCTGATCCTAAACGTATTGGTATTTATGGTGCTTCCTTTGGTGGTTATGCTACGTTAGCTGGTATTACGTATACACCAGATTTATATGCAGCAGCAGTTGATTATGTAGGTGTATCTAACATTTTCACACTCTTAGACACAATTCCACCTTACTGGGAAACGATGCGGGACTTGTTTTATGAGCGAGTAGGTCATCCAGAGAAAGATAAAGAATTACTAAAAGCAGTTTCTCCGGTATTCCATGTTGATAAAATTAAAACACCTTTATTTGTTGCACAAGGTGCCAATGATCCACGTGTCAACAAAGCAGAATCCGACCAAATCGTAGAAGCTTTACGTGCTAGAGGAGTAGATGTAGAGTATATGCTTAAGGATAATGAGGGCCATGGCTTCGCGAACGAAGAAAATAGAATCGAATTTTATAATGCCATGGTGAAGTTCCTTGATCATCATTTAAAATAACATAATAGCAAAAAGGCATTGATGTGATTGTTATTCGCACTCAATGCCTTTAATTTTTATAATAAAGTTTTGAATGAATCCATGATATGATTTACAATCGTTGTGGCTATCAATGCCGTTGCCAGTTTCAGCGTTAAAGCTCAACCATGAAGAAAACGAAAGCAAAAATCTTCGTTTATAATAGAGACAGGAGGTGACATCCATGATTGTTCAATTTTTTAGTCGAGCTAATTGTCCATTATGTGTAGAGGGCCTACATACTTTAAAGCTTGTACAAGAAGATGTAGCGTTCGATATTGAAATAGTAAATATTGAAGAGGATGATCACATACACGAAAAATATATGTTCATGATACCTGTAGTAGAAAAAGATGGGACCGTCATTCAATATGGTAATCTGGACTATGCCACATTAATGGAGCATCTGGGTAGTTAAATTGCATGCCTTTAAAAAGATAGTAACGGCGAAAATTGCTTTATTATTAGTTGTCATTCATACAATTCACAAATTGTTCAATGAAAGCGGTTTGAATTTGAACAGTTTGTGAAGACCTTCACATTAGTCTTTTCTTTTATAAAAATCGGAGTAGAATAGGTATCAAGTAAGACATTGTTATAAAACAGATAATGAAAAGTATCACAATTTTTAGTGGTTGTTATATTACAAAAGCGATGTGAAGGGAGATTTTACAATGTGGGTTATTACAGTATTTGAAAAAAAAGACGTTCGTATTTTTGAATTTACAAATAAAAATGAGGCAACAAAAGCTTTAGAAGGATTCAAGAAAAACGCAATTTTATCTTTCACAAAATAAGCAAACCAAAGTCTCGTAGCTTTTTACAAAGCTGCGGGGCTTTTTTAAATCCAAAACTATACAATTACTTGCACTTTCCAACTATGCGTATTATAATAAAATCATAAGTGGGACACAAAATAATATAGTGGGACTGAAAATATCCCGTATCTATTAACAAGGGAGTAGATAAATATGTTCACTATTCCAGAGGCGCAACAAAGGCTACTTCCTGAAATGTATCCGCTTCTGCAATCTAGATATCGTATTTTGCAAGCCGTTCAACTCATGCAACCTATCGGGCGTCGAACACTCGCAGATTCATTGAAAATGACAGAAAGAGAAATACGCAAAGAAACTGACATTTTACGTGAACAAGGGTTATTAGATTCGCAAAAGTCGGGTATGGTATGTACAGATGATGGCGAAGAAGTCATTGAAAAACTAAGAGCCATCGTTTATGAATGGTCTGGTCTAACCCAGCTTGCGAAATTACTTGAAAAACATTTTGGCATACAACATGTTGTTGTTGTCCCAGGTGATTATAGTGAAGACAATACAGTCCTAACCTTGCTTGGCAAGGAAGCTGCATTGCAATTTATGTCTACTGCTTTTGATGAACAAGTTGTAGCGGTTACTGGTGGAAAATCAGTTGCCTCCCTAGCTCAATTTTTACATCCATTAGATGGACAAAAAGATATTACCTTTGTTGCTGCACGTGGAGGAATTGGTCATGAAATGCAAATGCAAGCCAATACGCTTGTTGCAACATTTGCCATGCAGATGGAGGAACAATATCGTACATTATTTTTGCCTGAGCATTTAAGTGAGCAAGCATACAAAGCTATGTTAACTGAACCTATGGTAACTGAGATGATGGCGTTTTATGATCGAGCAGATTGTGTAATCCATGGCATTGGATCGGCAGAGGAAATGGCGATTCGACGTAATTCATCCTCCGAGGATTTGCGAATTCTTGAGGAGAAGGGTGCGGTAAGTGAGGCATTTGGCTATTACTTTAATGCCGAAGGTGAAATCGTACATCGTATCCGCACGATTGGCATTCAGCTTGAACAGGTTAAAAATAGCCAGCAAGTTATTGCCGTGGCAGCTGGAAAACAAAAGGTCAATGCGATGCTTTCTTATTTTAAAGTAGCGCCAAAGCAAACTATTTTTATTACAGATGAAGCAGCTGCAAAAGCAATTGCTGCTACTTTACCTTCTGACAACAGCCATTTTGAATGATGGGTGTGAGCATTACTATGTCACTCTATCTCAAAAAGTGTTGAAGCACTTTTTGAATGAGCATAAAAGCAATTCAATGTCTCTATTTCAAAAAGAGACAAACATTACACATTATTGGAGGAATTAACAATGGCATTAAAATTAGCGATTAATGGATTTGGACGTATTGGACGTTTAGTATTTCGTGAGGCAATGAAGCAAAGTGAATTTGAAGTAGTGGCTGTAAACGACTTAACAGACGCAGGTCAGCTTGCACACTTATTGAAATATGATTCAGTCCACGGTATCTATGATGCTGAAGTCAATGCAGATGAAGATTCTTTCGTTGTGAATGGACAACGTATAAAAGTATATGCTGAAAAAGATCCTTCACAATTACCATGGGGTGAATTAGGAGTAGACGTAGTTCTTGAATGTACTGGTCATTTCCGTTCATTGGAGGAAGTGGGTAAGCATATTGAAGCAGGAGCTAAAAAAGCAATTCTTTCTGCACCAGCAAAAGGAGCAATGCCTACATTTGTTATGGGTGTCAACCATACAGACTATAACCCAGCAACTGATGATGTTATTTCAAATGCTTCATGTACAACAAACTGTCTTGCGCCTGTTGCGAAAGTACTGGATGAGAAATTTGGTATTGAACGCGGGATGATGACAACCATTCACTCTTATACAAACGATCAACGAATCTTAGACTTCCCACACTCTGACCCACGTCGTGCACGTGCAGGAGCAGTATCTATGATTCCAACAACAACTGGAGCAGCGGTAGCCGTTTCTAAAGTATTACCACAATTAAAAGGTAAATTAGATGGCTTCTCTATGCGAGTACCAACACCTAACGTATCATGTGTTGACTTAGTTGTAGAATTAAAAGCAGATGTAACGAAAGAAGCCATTAATGCGGTATTAAAAGAAGCTTCTGAAAATGAATTAAAAGGCATTTTAGACTACAATGAACTACCATTAGTCTCTATTGATTATAACGGTAACCACCATTCTTCTACTGTTGATGGTCTTTCAACAATGGTATTAGAAAACAAAATGGTGAAGGTTCTAGCTTGGTACGATAACGAAATTGGTTACTCTACTCGCTTAATGGACTTAGCTTTATACATTGCTGAACAAGGGTTAAACAATAAATAAGTATCATATTTCGACATTTTGAGTAAAAAGTGTGACATAATACTGCTTTTTATGTACAAAAAGTATAGCCTTTATAATATCGAATAGATATAATATACAAGGGTATTGGGAGTAAGGGATAACCCTTACTCCTTTTTTGCTAAATTCAGCAGGAAACGCCCACCTCAATAGGTGAGGGTGATGAGCTGAATATACAAATGGCTCTCTTTCATTCAGTGCGTATCCAACCACTGACCGAATCAAGATGAAAACTCCAGCGGATATACAGATTTTGAAAAGGAGCTTAACAGTAAGCTCGAATAAATCTAGACGCTATGACACTGAGGCGTAATTGATACATGGTGATTGCAAGACATAGAAGGTAACTTTTGCTACTATAAAAACAAGTATTAGGGTTCATTATCCAAAGTTGGAGAATTATAATCACACTAGATAGTGACCCCGAAAAAGTACCAAAATGACTTTTCAATTTAGGAAGCATGGTGTGGAGCCAAGATGGGTAAAACACAAGGGTGTAAGACTAAAACAACTTTGAAGGGGGTTTCTTCATGTTAAATAAGAAGACAATGAAAGATATTGATGTAAAGGGTAAACGCGTTTTTGTACGTGTTGATTTTAATGTTCCAATGGCGGATGGTGTTATTACAGATGAAACACGTATTCGAGCAGCTATTCCAACAGTTGAATATTTAGTAGAGCAAGGTGCAAAAGTCATTTTAGCTTCTCATTTAGGCCGTCCAAAAGGTGAAGTAAAAGAGGACATGCGCCTAACAGCAGTTGGCATTCGCTTAGCGGAATTAATGAGCAAACCGGTGACGAAGCTAGATGAATCCATTGGACAAGCAGTTGAAAAAGCTGTTGCGAACATGCAAGATGGAGACATTTTACTACTTGAAAACGTTCGTTTCCATGCGGGTGAAGAAAAAAATGATCCAGCGTTAGCGCAGCAGTTTGCACAGCTAGCTGACATCTATGTCAATGATGCTTTCGGTGCAGCTCACCGTGCTCATGCTTCTACAGAAGGAATCGCCAAGCATATTCCTGCGGTATCAGGTTTCCTCATGCAAACGGAATTAGATGTACTAGGTAAAGCGCTGTCGAATCCTGAACATCCGTTTACAGCAATTATCGGTGGAGCCAAAGTTAAAGATAAAATCGGTGTGATTGAAAGTTTATTAGAAAAAGTAGACCACTTAATTATTGGTGGGGGATTATCATTCACGTTCATTAAGGCACAAGGCTACGATATTGGGAAATCTTTATTAGAAGAAGATAAAATCGAGCTAGCAAAATCATTTATTGAAAAGGCGAAAGCAAAAGGCGTGCAATTACATATGCCAATTGATGCGGTAGTGGCTAATGAATTTTCACAAGATGCGGAAACAAAGGTTGTGGATGTAGACGCTATACCAGCTGATTGGATGGGGCTAGATATTGGGCCTAAAACAGCTGCTCACTATGCAGAGGTCATTAACAATTCTAAATTAATCATTTGGAACGGACCGATGGGTGTTTTTGAAATGGATAAATTTGCGAATGGGACTAAAACAGTGGCTGATGCTATGGCAACTACATCCGGTTATACAGTAATCGGTGGCGGTGACTCTGCAGCGGCAGTTGAAAAGTTTAAAGTAGCTGATAAAATGGATCACATTTCTACAGGTGGCGGTGCATCACTAGAGCTAATGGAAGGTAAAGAGCTTCCAGGGATTGTTGCACTAAACGATAAATAAGCCAAATAAAAAATCGGAGGCAAGACGATGCGTAAACCAATTATTGCAGGTAACTGGAAAATGTTTAAAACATTTGAAGAAGCTATACAATTTGTAGATGCCGTACAGGATAAACTTCCTTCTAATGAGAAAGTAGACGCCGTAATTTGTGCACCAGCACTTTACCTGCCTACACTGGTGCAAGTTGCTAGTGAATCAGAGCTAGCTATTGGTGCTCAAACGATGCACTATGAGAATGAAGGTGCCTTTACTGGTGAAATTAGTCCTGCACAGCTAGCAAGTGTGGATGTGGATTATGTTATATTAGGTCACTCAGAACGTCGCGAATATTACAATGAAACTGATGAGGCTATTAATAAAAAAGTAGCAGCAGCACTTGCACATAATATTGTACCGATTATTTGCTGTGGTGAAACGCTAGAGGAACGAGAAGCGGGAACGACAGAGCAAAAGGTTGCGGGCCAAATAAAAGCCGCACTTGCTGGATTTGAAGCGCAGCAAGTAGAGCATATGGTCATTGCCTATGAACCAATTTGGGCAATCGGTACAGGTAAAACGGCTACAGCAGATGATGCCAATCAAGTTTGCGGAGCGATTCGTTCGGTCGTTGAGGAATTATTTGATGCTGCAACGGCCAATGCAGTTCGCATTCAATATGGTGGCAGCGTTAAACCAGACAACGTTCATGAGCTTTTATCAAAAGAGCATATTGATGGAGCCTTAGTAGGTGGAGCAAGCTTACAACCAGAATCTTATTTAACATTATTGGAGGCGGCAGCAAATGCCTAAAAAGCCAGTAGCTTTAATTATTTTAGATGGCTTTGCATTTCGTGATGAAACATTCGGAAATGCAGTAGCACAGGCTAAAAAGCCAAATTTTGATCGATATTGGAGCCAATTCCCACACGCTACATTAACAGCATCTGGAGAAGCCGTTGGGCTACCAGAAGGACAAATGGGTAATTCCGAGGTGGGTCACTTAAACATTGGTGCTGGTCGTATTGTTTATCAAAGCTTAACACGCTTAAATAAATCGATACGTGAAGGAGACTTCTTTACAAATCAAGCATTTTTAGATGCGGTGGCACATGTGAAAGCTCATAATTCTAAACTGCATATTATGGGGCTGTTATCAGATGGTGGTGTTCATAGTCATTATGAGCACATGTTTGCTCTATTAAAGCTTGCAAAGCAGCAAGATTTAAATGATGTTTTCGTTCATGGCTTCTTAGATGGTCGAGATGTTGGACCTACAACAGCTTTAGACTATATTGAAGAAACAGAAAAACAAATGTCTGAAATTGGAATAGGTCAATTCGCATCTATTCATGGTCGTTACTATGCAATGGACCGTGATAAGCGATGGGATCGTGTCGCTCTTACGTATAATGTACTGGTAGATGGCGTAGGTCAAACAGCCGAAAGTGCAAAAAGCGGTGTAGCAGCATCCTATGAGCGTGAAGTGACAGATGAATTTGTCATTCCATTCAGCATTCAAGAGCATGGAGAGCCGGTGGCAACGATTGGTGATAACGATGCGGTCATTTTCTTTAACTTCCGTCCTGACCGAGCTATCCAATTATCAAAAGTATTCACAAATGAAGACTTTGATGGTTTTGCCATATCTGCCAAGCATCCAAAAAACTTAAAATTTGTGTCCTTTACTCATTATAGTGATGAAGTCAATGCACAGATTGCTTATGAAAATGACAACTTGAAAAATACGATCGGTGAAGTGTTAGCGATGAATGGTAAAACACAACTCCGCATTGCCGAAACCGAAAAATACCCACATGTCACTTTCTTTATGAGTGGTGGACGTGAGGAAAAATTCTTAGGTGAAGAACGTATTCTAATCGCATCTCCAAAGGTTGCCACATACGATTTAAAACCTGAAATGTCTGCTTATGAGGTGACAGAAGCCTTACTTGCAGAAATTGAGGCTGAAAAATTTGATGGTATTATTCTTAACTTTGCCAACCCTGATATGGTAGGTCATAGTGGAATGCTTGAACCAACAATTAAAGCCATTGAAGCAGTAGATGAATGCTTAGGGAAAGTAGTAGATGCACTCCTTGCAAAAGGTGGAGCAGCTATTATTACAGCTGACCATGGTAACTCTGATGAAGTGGTAACACTAGCAGGGCAGCCTATGACAGCTCATACAACAAATCCTGTTCCAGTGATTGTGACAAAACCAAATGTTGTTTTACGAAATGGTGGTATTTTAGCCGATTTGGCACCAACCATGTTAGAATTATTACAGGTGTCACAACCTACTGAAATGACAGGTCAATCATTAATTGAAAAAGAGGAGAATTAATTATGCCATTTATTACACAAGTTTATGCTCGCGAAGTTTTAGATTCACGTGGGAACCCAACAGTAGAGGTTGAAGTATTTACAGAGTCAGGCGCTTTCGGACGCTCAATCGTACCATCAGGTGCATCAACAGGTGAATACGAAGCTGTAGAATTACGCGATGGTGACAAATCTCGTTACCTAGGCAAAGGTGTATTAAAAGCAGTTGAAAATGTTAACACAATTATTGCGCAAGAATTAGAAGGTAACTATTCAGTTCTTGACCAAGTTGTTATTGACAAAGCTTTAATAGAGCTAGATGGCACAGAAAATAAAGGTAAGCTAGGTGCTAATGCAATTCTAGGTGTATCCATGGCAGTTGCCCATGCTGCGGCAGATTATTTAGATGTACCTCTTTATCAATATCTTGGTGGATTTAATTCTAAACAATTACCAGTACCAATGATGAACATTTTAAATGGTGGAGCACACGCAGATAACAATGTTGATATTCAAGAATTCATGGTTATGCCTGTTGGTGCAGAATCTTTCCGCCATGCACTACGTATTGGTGCTGAAATTTTCCACAACTTAAAGGCAGTCCTTAAAGATAAAGGCTATAACACAGCAGTAGGTGACGAAGGTGGTTTCGCACCAAACCTTGGTTCTAATGAAGAAGCGATTACAGTTATTTTAGAAGCTATTGAAAAAGCAGGCTACAAACCAGGTGAAGAAGTGAAGCTTGCAATGGATGTAGCTTCATCAGAGCTTTTCAATAAAGAAGATGGTAAATATCACTTAGATGGTGAAGGTGTTGTCAAAACTTCAGAAGAGATGGTTGATTGGTACGAAGAGTTAACAAACAAATACCCAATCATTTCAATTGAAGACGGCTTAGATGAAAATGACTGGGCTGGACACAAGCTATTAACTGAACGTATTGGTAGTCGTGTTCAATTAGTAGGGGATGACCTATTTGTTACAAATACAAAAAAATTAGCTGCAGGCATTGAGCAAGGTGTAGGAAATTCAATCCTTATCAAAGTGAACCAAATCGGTACATTAACAGAAACATTTGAAGCGATCGAAATGGCGAAACGTGCAGGCTACACAGCAGTTATCTCTCACCGCTCTGGTGAATCAGAGGATGCAACAATTGCTGATATCGCTGTAGCAACAAATGCAGGTCAAATTAAAACGGGTGCTCCATCTCGTACAGACCGCGTAGCTAAATACAACCAACTTCTTCGCATCGAAGATCAGCTTGGTTCAACTGCTGAATATCTTGGTTTAAAATCATTCTATAACTTAAAATAAGCATTTGTTTTAAGTTATACACAGCCTTTTTATACATTTTGAACTTTGTACATTTAGGTGAAACAACTGTATGGCTACAACCTCTGATTTATAAGTGTGATAAACACTTATAGATTGGAGGTTTTTTTAGTTGCTTAACAAAGATTTACTAAAAGAATTTACATTTGAATTACAGCTTTAAAATGAAGCAATCAGAACAACATATTTGAACGAGTTTCAGGAGGTGAAGACATTTCTAAAAAATATATCACTTGGTAAAAACCATTAACACTATAATTCAATTGTTGAGGTCGTTTTCCACGTATTTGGTGGCAGAAGAATATGTCACATTAATAGAAGTATACGATTTTAACACATAGTTAACCGCGGAAGTCATGGGTTGCTTTGTTTGCAGATATAGCCATTAGATGTTCAGAATTAATAAATTTAGAAGTGGATTAGATGCAAGAGACAACAAGAGTACCTGCCAACTTTGAGGTTATGTTTAGTCATAAAATTGAGTATATGGAAATTTCTCTAGTAAGGGAGTCCTTGAGTTTTTCCAAGTTTTTCGGAAAAATACGACAAAACAAATGATGGACGTGGTCGATTTTGACAACATAGAATAGCGGACGTTAAATAGTATCCATTGAACGCTATTTCAATATTTTGTTATTATTAAACTAATTACTTAAAATAAACCAATTATAATAATAAGTGAGGTTTAATAAGATGCAGAGAAAAACCAAATCGGCTATTGTCATTATTGCAGTATTGGTCATTTTTGGAGGGATTTTTGGTTACTTCAAATTCACGGAACCAATGGAGAAACCTACGCCAGTAAAAGAAAAAGCAATTGTTGAAAATGCTGGAGTAACGCTTGATGATAAAAGAGTTACAAAAGAAGAATTACTTTATCCTGACAACTTAATAGAGCACAAAATGAACGAGGCTATCCATAGCATGTCTCACCAAAAGGTTGAAGCTAAAACAAAATGGGGTCATACGCAAATAACACAGGCTAAAGTTGACCGATTGTTGGAAATTTCCAAAGAAAGCAATTATAAATTTAGAGAGCTTTACATTGAAATATTGGAAAGATGGTCAAAAGGTGATTTTTCTCATGCTATAGAAGATCATAACGCAATTTGGGAGATGCAAGGAGGTGACGAGTCAGGAAATTCAGGGAAAGCTATTCGTTTGTTGACTCCTGCTGAAGAGCAAGCTTATATTGAAAACAATTTAACCTATGACCTATATGATAAATAGCGCCCAATAATGAGCACCATTTTTTATGTATACGCCATTTTAGATTTGTTATCATAAAAGTAATGACTAAAATCCTCCAATCTTAAGATAAAAAAATAATCAGAGGAGGTTTTCTATATGAAAATTCTTGAGACCGAACGACTTATCCTGCGCTTACAAACAACGGAAGATGCGCTATTTATTCTTGAGCTAGTGAATGATCCCTCGTGGATACAATTTATTGGTGACCGCGGTGTGAAGACCGTAGAGGAGGCAGCTAGTTATATAGAAAATGGGGCAATACGTATGTATGAGCAATTTGGATTCTGCTTATATGTAGTTGAAATAAAAGAAAATCAAACCCCGATTGGGATATGCGGTTTTGTCAAAAGAGAAACGTTAGAAGATGTAGATATTGGTTTCGCGTTTCTCCCTGATTATTGGGGAAAAGGATACGCCTATGAAGCAGCGTCTGCTGTATTAGCCTATGGTTTAGTTACACTAGGATTTAATCGAATTGTGGCTATTACTACCCAAGAAAATTATGCGTCAGCTAAATTACTCGAAAGAATAGGCTTACAGTTTGAAAGAGTCATCCAATTTTCCAATGACTCTGAAGAACTTAGACTTTTCTCATTAAATGGTGAAAAAAGCAAATGAAACAAAAAAGGTCAGTCTGTAGTGAATGAACACTTCAGACTGACTTTCCATTAGCTACTATAGATTATTGCTGTGCCCAATATTTATCCATATGCTGGTCTAAATAAACCCAGCCCTTCCAGCCAATATGAATCGTATCCATAATAAAATAAGGATCATACTCATGGTCTGTAAAATCAACATAGTCGACATCGGCATCCTTTAATAGTTGTGCCATCTTCTCATAATATTGTTGGCGTCGTTCCTTAGGATAGCCATTATAATCATACCAATAACCGTTAACGGGAATAGAGATAAATAATGGCTTAGCACCAGCATCCTTTAACACATCCATAACTAACTGAAAATCCTTATACTCAGGAGACTCCGTATAATCTTCATGCTTTCTCATGTCCTTAAACTTTGAAAAATTAGCGTTCACCAGTCGTTTAAAAGCTCGATTTTCAATCATATATTCATTGGAGACTCGTTTCTCCCCATAGGCTTCAGCATGCTGTATTTGCTGTTCAAAGCTTTGGTCTGTAACAAGCTTATCATTATTTTTTAAAGGATGCCCCTTCCGAGGAAATAGCGAATAGTAGAGGTCCTTTTTCTCTAGTAATTCCTTATGAAAGCGACCGGCTACCATAGCCATACGTCCAGTAACTGGATGTTTTTTGCCATTAGACATTTGATATTGATACATCGTTTTTAAGAGACGATCTCGCTCAACGGTATCAAATTCTAACAAGCGTTCCATAGCCTGTTTACGAAGATCAGCATCCATGTCATCATTAAACGCTAAGTCATAGGCATGTAACATAGAGTAATTCGGTGAAAAATGGAATTCACCCATGCCTTTTTCCGTAAACCATTGCGGTGAAATAATAAAGACTAATTTTTTGCCCGCTAAATTTTTCTCTTGCGCAGCAAAATTTAAGAAATGCGTAATGGACTGCATCCCCCCACGACCAATCATAAATGTCGAATACGGAGCGTCTGTTGCTCGCGTATAATTATAAGGATGAAACGGGTCAAACCGATTTAATTCAGAGGAACCGTATAAAGGCATGGAAGTAGGTTCCTGTAACATTCGCTCCTGTAAATACGTACCTTGAAAGACGAGTGGGGACATGTTTGTTTTGGCTTGCTCCACATCATCTTCTGATATCCAGGCTTTAATCCATGAGTTTGGAAAAAAGACAAAGCCAGTAAACAGGGCAAAGGCAATAAATAGTGATAGAAAGCCTTTTTTTATCATTGTCTTTCAGCTAATTTCCCTGCAATACGATTCGGCGTATTCCATTCTTCTCGATTAAAATCAGTGATAGGTACAGAAATATTAAAGCGATTCTCAATTTCCACTAATAAATTAATCGTACCAAAAGAATCGAGAAGACCTTCCTCGAATAGATCGATATCTGGGTTTTCTACAATAATTTCATCTTCACATAACTCCACTAGCATTTCTAAAACTTGTTGTTTATCCATTAATAATTCTCCTTTATTGAACAGGCTTTATTTGTAGAAAGCCTTTGGTTAAAATAATTTTCCTGAAAAAATATAGAAGCCAAAACATACGGCATTGAAAGTGATAAATACACCGATGGCATGGGTCCATTTATTTTTGGGCCAAAGCTTATGCTTTTTATTCCAGCGTTCGAATTTATCAAAGCTAATAATTAATAAAGCATGATAGAGACCATAAACGACAAAATGCCATTCTAGACCATGCCAAATGCCCATTAAAAAGAACAGTAAAAAGAATCCTATATATGAAATGGTGAATTTATTTTTCAACCATTTTTTCTTCGTCATCCAAAGTACAAAGCGCATATAGACATAATCTCTAAACCAGAAGGAAAGACTCATATGCCAACGATTCCAAAAGTCTTTAATATTGCGACTGGCAAATGGACGGTTAAAGTTAATAGGTGTTTGAATGCCCATTATTCGGCTCACACCCACTGCAAATGCACTATAGCCTGCAAAATCAAAGAATAAGTAAAAGCTATACATATACATATACGCCAGTTGTCCCTGGAAAGGTGTCAAATAGTTATACGTATGATTTGGCAAATAAATAAGTGTGTAGTTGTAGATTAAGTATGCCAAAATAAATTTATATAAAAAGCCTACAAAGATATAGTTAATGCCACTTAATAACAGCTTTTGATAGTCTTCCGAAGAGGGAACCGAATGAAAATCCTTTGTAAAACGGCGCCAACGATCGATAGGACCGGATGAAACTGTAGGAAAGAACAGTAAAAAATAGGCCAATTCTGCGATAGAGATTTTTTCCTTCATTAAGCCATCGCGTGTTTCTAAAATCATTTGCACAGCTTTAAACGTAATGTAGGACACACCTAGAAAGCCAAATAAATGATGCAGTCCAAGGATAGGCAAAACCTTCACTAGTACAAGCGGCAAAATCGACAGGAGCACGGCCATGACAAAAACGGGTCCATTATTTTGTCGTAGCCTATAGCGTTGATAGGCTGTAATCAGGATTATTTGAAAGACTGTAAACAAAATTAACGAAATTGATCCGTTCAATGAGTGTCCGAAGATAAGGGCTAAAACAATCAACGAAACAAATAAATTATAATGCTTCGCAGACTTACCACGTAAACCTAATAGGATGGTAGGTAGCAATAATAGTCCAATAATGAGAAAGAATGCTATATTTCCATAAGGCGTCATACTGTTTCCATAACCGCCAATCCTTTACGATCAACTTTACCATTTGCGTTTAGCGGTAAAGCGTCCATATATTTAAAAGTTCTAGGAATCATATAGGCTGGTAAATATTCCGATAATAGAGCCTTCAATTGCTTAGTCATTTTGAAAGCAGAATCTGCTAATGGTTCACGCAAAACGATATGAGCATTAAGAGAAACAATTTCCTTATCCTTATAAACAGGAACCACTACGCAGCTTGAAACAGGTGGTAGGTTACTAATTTGTTTCTCAATCTCCTCGATTTCTAAGCGATAACCATGTAGTTTTACTTGGAAATCCTTGCGACCTAAAAAGAACAAATAACCATCCTGCTCATAGCCCATATCTCCAGTTTGATAGATGCGATGACCATCTACAGTCGGAAAGGCTTTAGCTGTTAGCTCGGGTGCTCCTAAATAACCTGCACTAACCGTTGACCCCGAAATGACAATTTCTCCATCATCTAATAAAGACACGTTCGGCTCAGAAATGGGTGCAATCGGTAATTGCTCAAATTGTTCTAATAATGCTTTGGTTACCTTTACATAGGATACAGCGACAGTCGTTTCTGTAGGCCCATATAAATTATAGATAGTAGCCTGTGGAAACCGTTGCATAAGCTCTTTAATGACGGCTATTGGTAAAACTTCACCACAGAATAAAAAGGTATCTAATGCAGGCATGAGCTGTTGCTCCCATTCCTTGTTCATTAAGCACATTTTGGCAAAGGAAGGGGTAGACGTCCAAACACGCGTATTGGACAAAGCTAATGAGTCAAATAATGCTCGCGGGTTGGCGATTTCTTGTTGTGTAATTGCGTAAAGCGTGTGTCCTCCTACAAGAGCTGGGTACAAATCCATTACGGATAAGTCAAAGGAATAGGGTGCTTGATTTAAAAATACACCTGATTTCTGTAAGGGAAAATGCTCCTGCATCCAAGTAACAAAATGGGCTAGATTATTGGCAGTTATTTGGACACCTTTTGGCTGCCCAGTTGAGCCAGAAGTGTAAATAATATAATGAATGTCCTCCTGCTGCACCCAGTCTCTTGTTGCTGGACTGTTTGGGAGGGAGGGTGAGTCTAACACGTCGCTCACTGCAACTACAGGTATGTTTGTGAGCATCTGTAAAGGCTCTGTCGTGAATAGTAAACCAGCCTTCGATGCCTCTAAAATTAACTGTAATCTTTCAGAGGGTGTAGACGAGTCAACTGGTACGTATGGATGGCCTGCTTTTACAGCACCCAAAAAGGCAACAATCTGTAAAGGGGACATATGTCCATAAACGACAATTGGTTGCTGTCTCTGCAAATGATGGGTCATGATATAATCGGCTATACAATCCGAAAAATGCCAAAGCTCACCATATGTTAAGGAAGCATTATGGGTTTGATAAGCAGTTTTTTGTGGCTGTTGGATGGCCACACGTTCAATAGCTGCTAAAATACTTAACATCAGTAAAACTCCTTTATTTAAAATTCCGTATATATAAATGGTCCAGCGTTCATATCATGAAAGCCATGTATAAGAAACAATAGTACCAAAACGATTAAATAAAATAACGTGAATCCAATAAAGCGTAGATACTCATTATTTTTGATGGATTGCATTTGTCCACCTCCATTGAAAAAAAGTATAGGATTAAACTTTCAAAAAATACTAATTTACTAGTTAAAAATCCTTACCTTATGTTTTTAACACTGATTTGACGGAATGTGGAGAAAAATGTTGCTGGATTAAGGTGAATTCAGTAAATCATAAGATTAATTTAAGGTAAATTTAAGGTTTTGGGGGAATGTACATAAGTTACAAACGATTGGAAGGCTATTTTTATGTAAAAAGGGCACGAACATAAGGGAATAATCTCAACTTATGTTCGTACCCTTGTCTTTATTTCACTGCATTAATAACTTTTTTAGAAACATAAAATTCAGAGCCATTGTAGACATTTATAGTATTGAATGTATGTGTTTTTGTTGTATTCTTTGAAGCTTGTTCATAAATCATGGTGTTTTTATTGACAGGAATTTTCACTGTCACATCCGCCTTTTGAGCAATGAAGATTGGGTTTTCTTTATCGGATAGATCTATTTTAGTTGTAAAACCTTTCTTTGTGAATGCTTTTGTCGCTGGCACATACAAATCATCTGTTAATGACTTCAGATCGAAGCCCATAAACTGCGCCATTGTATGAGCTACATCTGTATTTTCAACAAGTCCAGTTAATTTAGAAGGACCAAATGAGTAAAGAAATACATCTTCACCCGTATGACCGCCTGTTGTATAACCAATGTTTGCACGGTTTGCTAGCATTTTTACCATTTCACTGCCTACATCTTTAGCAGATTTTAAAGTTGAAAGCTCGTCCTTTGTCAATGGATCTAATCCATACAGAGCAGCTACCTCCACTAAGTTGGAGCGGTCTTCTTTTAGTTGGCTTAAAGCCCCTTCAACGGTCATGGAAGCCTTTTTCAGCGGATCAATATAAGCTGAAACAGGAATGCTTGAATAGGTACTAGTCGTATTGGCGTTCCCCATTGTAATTCCGCTATTCCCATGGTCTGTGACAGCAATAACTAATGTATTACCATCTTCCTTCGCAAAATCAACGGCTTCTTTTACCGCATCATCAAACGACAATATATCACTAATAATACCGATTGTGTCATTGGCATGTGCAGCCCAGTCTACCTTACTACCTTCAACAAAAAGGAAGAAGCCGTCCTTATCCTTTTTAAGCGTGTTGATTGCTTTATTCGTCATTTCAGCAAGTGTAGGCTCAGATTTTCTAGTTTTGGCACGATCTAAATCATATGCCAGGGCACTTGGTGCAAAGCTGCCCCAAATTTTTGATGAGGGACTATTCAATAACTCATCACGAGTATGCACTAAATCATATTGATGATCTTTTAATACCTTCAATAAATCCTCGCCGTCCTTGCGGGCATTTTTAGAGGTACCAGGTGTCAGCGATTCTAAGCCTCCACCTAGGACAACGTCAATATTTTGGTAAACCTGTTGTTCGGCAATATCTCCATATTGGCTCCTATTATTAGCATGTGCAGAGAAACCAGCAGGCGTTGCATGTTGAATTTCAGAGGTAGAAATCAAGCCAGTAGCTTTTCCCTGTTGTTTAGCACCTTCTAATACATTAGCTACGGGTCTAAACGCATCCTTTTTATCTATTTGCGCTAATCCAGGTGAATTAATCTCAGAAGGGAGTACACCTATATATTTATCATTCGATTTATTGCCCGTAGCTAACGCAGTAGCGGCAGGGGCAGAGTCTGTTATGGCTGATTCAGCAGAATATGTGCGCATCGCACCCGATAAAATTTCATCCATTGCTAAGCTCTCACCTTTATACCAACGGGAAAGTGTTACAGCATTATTACTGCTCCCATCCATCACCAGCATGATGACATTTGTCGGTTTCTTTACTGGAGCTGCTTGTACATCTTGCTGTGGAATACTGACTGCGGATAAAGTCACTGCACTTGCTAAAAACAATGAAGCCCATTTTTTTGCGTATTTCATGAATTTCCTCCTTTAGGTGAATGATCAACTGTAAGTGTAAAGGAAGGGTGTAAAGCTACTGTTAAAAACTTGTTAATAAAATATGGTAATACTGTAAATGTGAAGAGATAGCGGTGTATTAGCCAACTGAAGGTGAGGGGGAGAATCTGTGAGGCAGTCGCACAGATTCAACTTAGACTTACAAATTTTGTTGATGCTTGGAGCCGTCAAGCGTTTCGTAATACAAAATACCATCATGGATGTTTAAGTTCAGTACCTCGTCTTCGAATAATACTTCCTCGGACCCGTCATGGACATTTATTTTTGTTAAATAGCCAGCATTATCATAGTCACTACAATAAATAGATTGTTGGTCAGTCACTAAATAATAGCAGGCAGTGTCTGTAATCTGCTTATTTTCATTTGTCGTTAAGTCGTAAGAATAAACGGTACTATCACTCATGCTGTTATAATAGATCACATGATCTACTGTGTTGGCATACCACATATCATGCATAAAATCATAGTCATTACTAGTAGCAGCAAAATAGTTTTCATTAGCCCATAAATGATCTTGGCTTAGTTTTTCATCATTGACCAAAAAGTATTCGTAGGAAATTGTAAAAGGCTCAGTAGGAGCAACGTCATTCCAGGTTGTATCGAGATGATACCAATTGCCATCAACATTGACTAGATTCCAGGCATGTAACTGATCCTCACTATAGCCATAAACATACTTCGCATCGAGATCAGATGCTGTTAATAGGCGGTATGTTAGTAAAGCATAGGCCTGACACACAGCAGTTTTTTCATTAATTAATTCGAAAACCGATTGACCCTCAGTAGAGCCCTTTTCCGTATAAGTGGCTAACTGTACAACATAATCATTAATGACTTTAGCGCGATCAAAGTCTGTCATATCTTTGGTAATATATTGATTGGCAAACGTCTCTACATATTGGTCTACCTTTTGTTCCTTCTTGGCATCGGTTAAATATTGAATGGATAATTCAACTGAATAGCCATTATCGGTTTCCCAAGCTACCCATTCATAATATAAAAAATACCCAGCAGTATAAGGGTCAACAAAGGTAATCAGGTTATTTAAGTCATTCAACTGTACTTCAAAATCCTCAAAATCAAGCTTCCCAGTATAAGAAATCTCAAAGTGCTCTTCAAATTGAGCAACCTGCTTCTCCACTTTTTTCGCAAATTGTAGTAATGCTGGATCATCCTTAAATAAAGTGGTCGAAAATAAATCGGTAGGTGAAAATGAATCAGATAATGCTTTGCTTTCTGGCATCTTTACTTCTGCATTTGTTTCACTTGTTTCATTTGTTTCTTCTAAAGTTGTCATTGTGACATCCTCTTCTTCTTGTAATAGGATGTCGATTGCCTTTGAGCATGCTGTAAGAAAGGGAATGGTGCAGCATAATAAAAGCAACAGTACTATTTTTTTGTTCAATCGTTAAATCCTCCAATAAAATATCATTTTTTCCATTATAATCTAAAATTAGAGGGAGTGTTATCCACAAATAGTCGTATAATTCGACAAATAGAAATACGTGAAGAGGAAAAATTCCTACTAAACAGAAAGCTAAGTTTGTCATGGCACCCTTTTTTTGTTATAATATAGTCTGTTGTGATGTTTCAAAGTTCGGGAGGTGCAGTGAATGCATACAGTAGTATTAGTTTCATTAGTTATCGTATCATTAGCGTTGATCGTTGTGGTATTACTTCAATCTAGTAAAAGTGCAGGCTTATCAGGTGCCATCTCGGGTGGAGCTGAGCAACTATTTGGAAAGCAAAAAGCGCGTGGTATGGATTTAATCCTTCACCGTGCAACAATTGTGTTAGCTATACTATTCTTTATTTTAGCAATCGCTATTACAAAAATCTAATAGTTGAAGATATATCGCCTAACCACATTGGTTGGGCGTTTTCTTTTATCATAACCGAATGGGAAATTTTATCGATGGAGTAAAAATTGATATGTAAACTTATAGCCAATGTTATTCTCGAGGCATAATGGAGAGGGCTATAATGGGTATAGTATATATGAGTGTTTTAGGATGAAGGAGTGCTTACCATGAACAAATCATTATCGCAGCCATTTTTCTTTCAAGCAGGACCTCGTGCCGTTTTATTACTACATGGCTTTACAGGTAGCTCGGCAGACGTACGAATGCTTGGTAGATTTTTAGAGAAAAAAGGGTATACTACTTTAGCACCTCACTATAAAGGTCACGGTGTGGAACCTGAAGAACTAATCACAACAGGTCCAGCAGACTGGTGGCAAGATGTCGTGGCCGCCTACAAACAGTTACAGGATGCTGGCTATGAAGAAATTGCTGTTGCTGGCCTTTCATTAGGCGGTGTAATGGCATTAAACGTTGCCTTAAATAACCCTGTTAAAGGAATTGTTACAATGTGTGCACCTATGACTATGCGTACTACTGACGTCATGTTTGACGGTGTTTTGAAATATGCTAAAGACTATAAAAAGTTCCAAGGTAAACAGGAGGAACAAATCGAAACCGAAGTAGCACTCATTGCTGAAAAAGGCATGCCATCTCTTCAAGAGCTACGTGAATTTATTGTGCGTACTCGTCAAGAAATTGACATGATTTATGCCCCAATTTTTGTTGTTCAAGCTACAAATGATGAGGTAATAGAGACAGAATCTGCCAACATTATATATAATCAAACTGAGTCACTTGATAAGCATATTAAGTGGTATGAAAACTCAAAACATGTTATTACATTAGATCAAGAAAAAGATCAATTACATGAAGACATTTATCGCTTTTTAGAAAGCCTAAATTGGGCACAATAAAATTATAAATAGGATTTTCTCATGAAGGAGGGAATATGTATGAAAGACCAAAAAGATACACTACAAGGTCGGTTACTTGTTTTTTTCGGCCAAGATGATTACGAGCCATTAACTGTCGGCGAAATCGAGGATGAATTCGGCTTTGAGGATGCGGAAGAATTTAAGGAGCTTGTCAAAACATTAGTCCGTATGGAAGGACAAGGCTTAGTTGTTCGTTCTCGTTCCAATCGTTATGGCCTACCAGAACGTATGAATTTACTAAGAGGTAAATTTATCGGTCACGCGAAGGGCTTCGGTTTTGTAGCGCCTGATATGGAAGGCATGGATGATGTATTCATTCCACCACATGAAATTAATGGGGCTATAAATGGCGATATCGTTCTTATTCGTGTGTTAAAAGAATCATTTGGTGACCGCCGTGAAGGGACCGTAACAAAGGTCGTTGAACGTGGTCAAACAAGCTTTGTTGGCACATTCCAAGCTAACCGTGGCTTTGGCTTTGTTGTCCTTGACGATAAGAAGCTACCAATGGATATCTTTATCGCAAAAGGTGATACATTAGGCGCGGTTGATGGACACAAGGTTGTGGTCGAAGTAGCAACTTGGCCAGAAGATTTAAAATCTGCTACAGGTTATATTACAAAAATTTTAGGACATAAAAATGATCCAGGTGTGGATATTTTATCGATCTTATATAAGCACGATATTCCACCCGAATTCCCAGACGAGGTCATTGCTGCTGCACAAAGAGTGCCAGATGACATTACAGAGGCTGATTTAGTAGGTCGTCGTGATTTACGTCATGAAACGATTGTGACAATTGATGGGGCTGACGCTAAGGACTTGGATGACGCAGTAACCGTAACAAAAAATGTAGATGGTACTTATAAGCTTGGCGTACATATTGCAGACGTTAGTTATTATGTAACGCAAGGCTCTGTCATTGATCTTGAAGCCTATGACCGTGCGACAAGCGTTTATTTAACAGACCGTGTTATCCCGATGATCCCGCATCGTCTATCAAACGGCATTTGTTCATTAAATCCGCAGGTTGATCGTTTAACACTATCCTGTGAAATGATTATTGACGCGAATGGAAATGTTATTGCACATGAAATTTTCCAAAGTGTTATTAAAACAACTGAACGTATGACGTATAAGGATGTCTACAAAATTCTAGAAGAGCAAGATGAAGCGTTAATGAAACGCTACGAGCCACTTGTACCGATGTTTAAAAATATGGCAGAGCTGTCTGGCATATTACGTCGTAAACGCGAATCGCGAGGGGCCATTGACTTTGACTTTAAAGAATCCAAAGTGATTGTAAATGAGGAAGGTTGGCCAGTTGATATTGAGCTTCGTGAGCGTACAGTAGCAGAGAAGTTAATTGAGGATTTCATGCTAGCTGCCAATGAAACAGTAGCGGAGCACTTCCACTGGATGAATGTACCATTCCTATACCGTATTCACGAAGATCCAAAGCCAGAAAAGCTTCAACGCTTCTTTGAGTTTGTTACGAACTTCGGGATTTTAATTAAAGGTACAGGGAATACGGTGCATCCTAAAGCATTACAGGATGTCTTAAAGGCGATTGAAGGTATGCCAGAGGAGCCTGTTATTTCAACGATGCTGCTACGCTCGATGCAACAGGCAAAATATTATCCAGAAAGTCTAGGTCACTTTGGTCTATCAACGGATTTCTATACACACTTCACATCACCAATTCGCCGTTATCCGGACTTAATCGTACACCGTTTAATTCGTACGTATTTAATTAATAAGGATACTTCACGAGAAACGGTCGCTCAGTGGGGAATGGCAATGGATGAAATTGCCGACCACACATCAGAGCGTGAACGCCGTGCGGTTGATGCAGAACGTGATACAGATGCTTTGAAAAAGGCACAATATATGTCAGATAAAATTGGCGAAGAATTCGAAGGAATCGTGTCATCCATTACCAACTTCGGTATTTTCGTGGAGTTGCCAAACACGATTGAAGGACTTGTCCATATTAGCAATATGACAGATGATTACTACCGTTTTGATGATCGTCAAATGATTATGATCGGTGAACGTACAAATCGTCAATTCCGTATTGGTGATGAAGTAACAGTCCGTGTGGCCAATGTCATTATTGAGGAGTCATCCATTGACTTTGAAATCGTTGGAATGGTAACTTCATATGGACGAACACGCAAAGCAGCGCCAACGGTTATCCACGCACGTAAAAATTATAATGACAACAAAGGTGGACGCAGTAGCAGAAGCACACGTAGCGATGACGAAAAAGGAGGGCGTGGTGGCAGCCGTAGAAGCAGTCGCCATGAGGAGGAAAGCGGAAGTCGTAGTACAAAACGCGGAGAACGCCGTGAAGGTGATCGCGACCCACGTGGACGTCGCAAAGATGACTCCAGCAGCCCAGGTCCTAAAAAACGCGTGAAACAAAAGCAAAAATTCTATGAAGGCATTGCAAAGAAAAACAAAAAGAAAAAATCAAAACGTAAATAAGCATGCGCGAAAGTGTCCTAGGAAAGGATGCTTTCGCTCAAGCTCAACCTTTAAGTAGAGGGTGAATCAAAATGGCAAAAGGTTCAGGAAAAGTATTAGCACAAAACAAAAAAGCTGGACATGATTACTTTATTGAAGACACAATCGAAGCAGGCATGGTACTAACCGGCACAGAAATCAAATCCATCCGTGCAGGAAAGGCCCAACTAAAAGATTCTTACGTTCGAATTACAAATGGCGAAGCATGGATTAGCAATATGCATGTCAGCCCCTTCGATCAAGGAAACCGTTTCAATCACGACCCACTGCGGGCCCGCAAATTGCTTCTTCATAAAAAGCAAATCGGCGAGCTAGTCGGTGCCGTCAAACGTGACGGCTACACGATAGTGCCATTGAAAATGTACATCAAGGACGGCTATGCCAAGCTCTTAATCGGTGTCGGCAAAGGGAAAAAAGACTACGATAAACGTAACGACATGCGCAAAAAAGAAGCCAAACGCGAAATGGAGCGTACCTTCAAATCCAAAAATCAATATTAAGAGATTACGAGAAAGCTCACCTAGTTGAGCTTTTTGTTTTGGTTGGTGCAGTTGCGGAGCGGGTGAGACAGATAGGATCGGGAAAGTGATGGATAAAAGTAAGAATGGGGTGGATAAAGTAGAGAAAGTGGCGAATAGAAGTTAAAGGTGGGGGATAGAACAGGGAAAGTGAAGGATAGAAGTTACAGTGTGGCGGATAGAACAGGAAAAGTGACGGATAGAAATTAAAAAGTAGTGGATAGGAGAGGGAAGTGATGGATAGAAGTTAGAGTGTGGAGGGTAGAGCAGAGAAAGTGATGGATAGAATCGAGAAAGTGACGGATAGAATCGAGAAAGTTGCGGATAAAAGTTAAAATGTCACGGATAGCCTCTAAGTCCAAGCCTTATGTTTCCTACTAAAGCGGGACACTTGAACTATCGCTCATTATGTTCTATAATATGAATTACTGATTGCCAGATTTCATGGAAGCGTAATTTAAGCTCCCACCGTACTAGAAGCAATTCTAGCTCTTTGTTTGAACGAGGCCAAACCGCTTCGATTCATATATCAAGGGGACGTTACGGATTCGACAGGGATGGTTCAAGCTTTAGTCGCGCGTCGGAGGGCTCGGCTCCGTCATCAACGACAGTTATATAATAACTGGCAAACAACAAAACTTAGCTTTCGCAGCGTAAGCTCGTAAGCGCTCTGCCTCTCTATCGCCCATGTAGAGAACGTGGGGCCCAACTTTAGTGGGATACGGTCGATGGTGCCACCTGAGTCATCGTCAAGAGATTTCCAGGTTAGCGTACAGGACGCCTGTTTGTCGGCATAATGTTACGCGAATCGTAAATAGGCAAACTACACGCGTAGAAGCTGAAGTATTGGAGTCTTTGGACGCGGGTTCGACTCCCGCCGTCTCCATTTTAGAATTTTATTGAGTTTCACTGAACGTCAAAACCCTTGATATATATGGGTTTTGGCGTTTTTTCTATATCATGCAATTTCATCTAATTTCAATCGAACGTAGTCAAAATCGTAGTCGTTTATCTTACATTTCAAGATAGCTAGCAAACTTTTGGATAGCTTCCTCTTTTGCTTTTTTCGTAACATGTGCATAGATGTTCATCGTAGTTTGCACATCACTATGTCCTAAGCGGTCTTGTACTTCTTTCAAGCTGGCACCCGCTTCGAATAACAATGAACAATGAGTATGACGTAAGCCATGTGTAGTAATGGTGCCAAGCTTATATTTCTTTTGCACATGTAAAATCCATTTACGTGTTTTTGTTGGCTGTAGAAATTCATTACGTTCATTGCTAAATACAAGCTGTTTTGGCTGCATTGTATTAAAGCCAAGCACTAAATATTCCTGCTTCTGTTTTTTCTTCCATTCTTTTAAAATAGCCATTGTTTTATCGTCCATTTTAATGGTACGAGCAAAACCTGTTTTTGTAGATTTAACATAAAGCTTATTGTTTTTACCTCGTGAAAGTGCCTTGTTAATACGCATTTCATTTGTAGTAAAATTTAAATCATTCCATGTAAGAGCCAAAGCCTCACCTTTACGCATACCACTAAATGCTAATAAACGGAATAGTGCATAGGCTTTGTAGTTATTTTCTTGCTCTAAACAAGCTAAAAATTGAATAAGTTGTTCACGAGTATAAAAGTTCTCCGCTTCCTCTTCTTCTATTATAGTAACCTTTTTAGAAGCGGCAATAGGCATATCTACATGTGTAAATGGATTTGTTTGCATATAGCCACGCTTAATGGCAAAATCCAATACCTTCGCTGCATATGCTTTTACTACACGAAACTTCTTTAATTTTTCTGCCCATTTGTCCACATGCTTTTGACATACATCTACTGTGATTTTGTCAATTTTGTATTCACGCATAGCTGGTAAAATATGATTTCTAAAAATACCCACTGTTTTAGTAAATGTACTTTCTTCAACAGTCTTTTCATAATGTGGTATCCATAGATCATAAAGCTCTTGATATGTTTCAGCACGTGCTTGTTTGTACGTACCGTTTGCAACATCTAGTTTAATACGTGCTAATGCTAATTCAGCTTGTTTATGTGTTTTAAAGCCACGTTTCATTGTCCGTTTTTGTTTACCTGTTAGTGGATCAATCCCTAAATAAACAGGGAATTCATATCTAGTTTCACCGTTTTTTAGTTCATAGCTTTTGATGGGCGATACTTTTTTCTTTGCCATGCTTATACCTCCTATATCGCTTGCGAGGGCAAAATATAAAAGGAGAGGATTAAACCTCTTAGTAATAATATATACTTTCACTAATGGAAATTCCTCTCCAGAGAACTATTAGAAGCTATGACTTTCTAAAAAGCTGTCTATTTCTTTGCGTGATACGCGTTTAATACCATCAATTTCACATACTTTAAGACCCATATGACGGAATTTAATAAAGGTGTTATAAGAAACACCGATGTATTTTGCAGCCTCAGAAAGTGAGAGCCATTCTTTTACTAAGCCATTATTTAAAGCTGAGTTTAATGTTTTTAAAATTACATCTTCAATTTTTTGTATATTTGTATATTCCATATTTATAACTCCTATATTAAAAATTTTTTAGTCCAATTCCAATAAAACCATATTTATTAGTACCCCTCATCCGAAAACGCCTAAATGATAAATTAGATTGTTTTTTTAAAATTTGGATGAATGATTTTTTGCTTATGATTTTGAAAGAATAATTTTCACAATATACAATGTATGCCTGATATAAGTCATCAGTATGGATTTGATACTTTGTTTGATAAGCGCACTCTGATAGTAAAAATTCTTCTAAAGAATTAGATAAATAAGGTTTAAAAGTATCTTCAATTTCAAAAGATGTAGTAAATTGGAAATTATTATTTAAAAGCCTGTGTATCCCCTTGATAGACCAATGAGCGATATAGTCTATTTCTGCTATTAGTTTATCTATTAATTCATTATCTTGGTGCTCCTTCGGAATAGGGTTATTAAAAGGAAATAACAGTAACCGTTCTTTGAAAGCACTAGAGGAATCTAAGTTTTCTATATTAGGTAAATTGTTACCAGCAAATAATAATACTGATTGGTTGATAAATTTTATAGGATCACTATACATGGGTCTAGCAGTTACATAATCATTACCAGATAATTTTTTTAAGATATCTAGCCTTTTTAAATTTAATTCTGAAATTTCAGCACATGAGTTTAATCTTTTACCATATAATTCAGCTAAATATACACTGTTGTTAAATTGATCAATACTAATATTAGAAAAATTATCTTCACCAATTATATATTCAAGTAATTTTAGAATTACTGATTTACCAGTATCCTTTTGGCCTATTAGAATAGGAATATACTTTATATCTCTAATCTCAGAAAGAACATATCCAAATAACTCTTGAAGACGATCATAGAGAACAGAGTCATTTTGAGTTATAGTATTTAAAAATTTCTCGAAGTGAATTCCTGAATCTGAAGTCAGAGGAATTGTAAAATTTGCATTCAATTTATTAGTAATAAAATACCTTGATGAATGATCTAAAGTGATTTCATTTTTTATGTCATATACATAATTGGAAAATGAAATGAGGTATTTTGAAGATAAAGTATTTGTTTCAGCACAAACTAATTCATCACTTGATTTTATCCATACTAATATTTCAGTTATTTTATTTGAGTTAATATATTTTTTACTGTTTTCAGGGATTATTTTTCTGATTATTCTATCTGAATTTTTATTGACTAAAGCAATATAATAGCCTTTTAAATTATCCCAATAATATAGAACACCATATTTATTCATAACAAATTGGTTATTTGCTAATAAAATTTTTGATAATTCATATTCACTTAGTCTATAGTTGGATTTTTCATTAGATTTCTTTTTATTAGATAGTGCCATCTCTGTTACCCTTTGTGATTGTTTTGGTACAAGTTGGTCATCTCCATCTTGTTCAGTCAGTTCACTAAAATCAGATTGAGGAATCTGCTTAGAGCCTGAGCGTACTGTGAAGTTAAATAGATCATCAGTTGCCGATGTTACAGTATGCTGTTCATTGTGTTCAGTCAGTTCACTAAAATCAGATTGAGGAATCTGCTTAGAGCCTGAGCGTACTGTGAAGTTAAATAGATCATCAGTTGCCGATGTTACAGTATGCTGTTCATTGTGTTCAGTCAGTTCACTAAAATCAGATTGAGGAATCTGTTTAGAACCTGAGCGTACTGTGAAGTTAAATAGATCATCAGTTGCCGATGTTACAGTATCCTGTTCATTGTGTTCAGTCAGTTCACTAAAATCAGATTGAGGAATCTGTTTAGAACCTGAGCGTACTGTGAAGTTAAATAGATCATCAGTTGCCGATGTTACAGTATCCTGTTCATTGTGTTCAGTCAGTTCACTAAAATCAGATTGAGGAATCTGCTTAGAGCCTGAGCGTACTGTGAAGTTAAATAGATCATCAGTTGCCGATGTTACAGTATCCTGTTCATCTTGTTTAAAATAATCCCTAATGTTATTTTTCTTCTGGTTATTGGATTTTTTTTTTGACATAATTTTTCTCAGTTTCATTATTTGACATAGTATTACAATAAACATTTGGCTACAATGAAAAAAGGGAATTACTCGCCCGTGTTTTTTATTATGAGAATTTTAGATGACTTGTAATTTAGGAGGAAATATGATATGGACAAACCTTGCTTTAGCAGAAAGATATTAAAAACTAGGATAGATGAATATACAAGTAATGTAGATGAATTTTTACAGAATTATAAAGGGGATATGCTCTCCATTTCTTTGAGTAATAAAGATATTCAATTCAACGGATTAAAGCAAATATATCAATATATGAATATATTTAATTTAGCTAACGCTAATAATTTTTACACAAAAGAAGCGCAATTACAGGCTCTTAATATTGAAGAAATTTGTGCGCTACAAGATAAATTTATAGAGGATTTAATTATAGTGAAGTTGGCTGAGTCAATTCAGAATATTAGAGGATTTTTTAGAAAGAAAAAGAATCAGAAAGAATTTAAGCCTATTTTTGAAAAAATGACTTTTAGTGAAAAAGAAATAGAGAAAATAAGTAAAAATGTATTTTTTTCAAAATTTGAAAAGATTAGAGATTATTTTGAAATGTATGCAGATGAAATTGCTCAAAATATTGAAAGAGCATATTTACCTATATTCATATATAGTTTGTACCTTAGACATAATGAGGATGGATTTATGGATATAGAAGTAAAATCAGTATTAAAAAAACGCAGTATGGAATTAAGATACACAAAAAGTAAAAAATATGACTTAGATAGTGAGACAAATGTATTTGAAACTGCCCAAGAGAATTTAGCTATATTTATTGAAATTAATACGATCTTTAGTGAGGAGTATAATTTAAATTGGTCATTAAGTTTATATGAATTTAATAATTACACAAATTTACTAGATATATATGAATTATCAAACTCAATCTCCAATTCTAAATTAAAAAATACACTACTCGATGATAAATTATATAAAATAGAGAAAAAGAAACAAAAAAAACGCTTGAAAAAATTCATACAAAATGAGAAAAGTTTGTTGCTTGATTTAAAAGAGGATAAAAAGTTTTTCAATGATAATTTTTACAAACTTGAGCCAGTATCATTTAAATTATATATTGGAGATGCTTTATATAATCCCATAATAAATGATAACTCTGATATTTGGATAATATGTGAAAAATTATTTAAACATTGTAAAGTAGAAATTGAACGGTTTGTTGAAAATAATAAAATGGGGATATTAGGTAATAATAAAAAATTTCCATCTGAAATTATTAATGACTTAATTATAATTGAATTATTTGGTAAACATAATCCTTATGATATTTGGAAAAATATTAACTTTTATAAAATGGATCCAATACATAAAAAGGTATATAGAAGGATTTATAAAGAGGCGTATTCATCAATAAATAAAAAGTAATTTCTGTTTGATGTATATAATAAGGATTGTAGAAGGCTCAAATTGAACCTTTCTACAATTTATTACTTAATTAGTTCTATCATCTTCTAAAACCTTTGTTACTACCACAACTATTACAGTTAAAATAATATCTTTCAGCAAGAAACTTCTCCCCCTAGATATACCCTAATTCTTTTAATGATTTAAATGAATCTGTACTTAGTATCAAATGATCCATTAGTGTTATACCAATGATTTCAGCAGCTTTAATTAAACGCTTAGTGACTTCTATATCTTCAGGGCTAGGTTCACAATTATTGCTAGGGTGGTTATGTGCAACAATTATAGAAGCAGAGTTACTTAATATGGCACTTTTTAGCACCTCTCTTGGATGCACAATGGAAGCATTTAGATTACCTATATGCACGATTTGTAGGCATGTAGGCTGATTTTTAGTATCCAAACACAATACAACGAAATGTTCTCGATCGTTATCTCCTGAAAAGTTCTGAATTATCTCACAAGCATTTTGAGGGGAGCGGATTTGACGATCTTTGTATAAAATACTTTTTTCTCTAATTAATTTAATCTGTACAATATTTATACGTTTTGCAGGTAGGGATTTTATTTTATCCATTCTATCCAATCCTTTCATAATGTAATAAAAAGACGTAGAATGATTGTTTGATTGCAATCATTCTACGTCTTTCTGTATTTATAATATATATTTATTTTTAGGTTCAAAACCGAAATCTGTTCTTGACATAAAAAAGTACATGGAGCGAAGGATGGCGACTCCAGAACAGCACGAGCTGAAAGCCCCGCAGGAACGCAGTGACGAAGAGATTAAATCCGTGCCTGCGAAAAGCGTCCACTCGTAGCGGAATGTACAGTCAAGCACACGTTTTGGTAAAGAGCCTATTTTTAAATAAAACTTAAAAATTTTACTGTGTAGTATAGGGTATTATGATTTGATATGTAATTATTAACAATGCAACTCAATGAATTGTTAACAAAGTGGCAAGATATTTAAAGTATATATCGTTTCTTAAATTATTGATTGAACTTAGTGGTTTTGAAAAATTTATTGATTATCATCTATATATTTAGAGTTTAATAATTTTTGTTGGGTGTTGAGCAATTCTTTTGCTATAACCAATAGATATTCTTGTGTTTCAGGAGTAAGGCTATCAAAGATTTCAATTAGCTCCTTTTCATATAGAGAAGAATTAAACATTTCACCTTTCCCATTTCGTAACCAATCTTCATTAATATTAAAGGTAGAACAAATAATTTTAATATGTTTATCACTAAATGTACGTTTTCCTACTTCAATCATAGCAAGAGTTGATTGACTTAAACCAAGATGTTGAGCAAATTCTGTTTGATTCATACTTAGTGCATTTCTAATCTCCTTAATTCTTGTATAAATTATAGCCACCTCATTTCTGTGTAATTATAATTTATCACAAACAAATTTTATGTTCAAATATCACAAGTGAAGTTTTTTGTTTAATTAAAACTTCATTTGTGATATTTTTTGTTTTAAAAATACTTTATTTGTGATATTCTGTAATTGGAAAATAACATAAGAAAAGTAAATGGGGCAGCATAATGAGAAATGAAACAATTATTACTGAAATAAATGAAATCGTAAAACAATTGTCTACTGAAAACCAACGATATTTCCTTACCTTGGTAAAAGTAGCCGCCTTTGCTGAAGATGCAGCTAAAAAACATGAATGCTATGGAAAAAATAAGAAGCCAGATGCAAACCAACAAAATGAATAAACCTAGTGTGATTTATTAAATAGTTTTTGAATATTTAACAATTATCTATTTAATCATGTTAGGAGGTTTTACATGAATACAGGAGTAATTATTTTTTGGGGAATTATTTTTATTTAATTTGTATTTTAAGCGTATCGAAATTGCGTATTGGTTTATTTAGCTTGATAGGTTATTTTTTAAAATTGATAGGGTCTATTATTGTGCTAACTATTTAGAGTGTTTTATTTTTATCAGGTTTTATAGAGAAAGCAAGAAAGGATCGATCATTTATCTTATGGTATGAAGACTCTCTTAATCTTAGATACACCCCTAACTTGGTTAGGTACATATAATCCAAACGTACAAGTAATGAAGTCTGTTATTCTCCCGATATGACAGAAATATTTGATCAATATTTGAAGGAGCCAGTTTGAAAGTAAGAACTACTTAATTATTAATGGAGAAGTTGAAAACACCGATTTATTTATATGGTCTGAAATATATGAACTATGACTTTTACGATAAAAATGGAAATCAATTAGCTACATTTGAATCAGAGAATGGCTTAGACCAATTTCTTAATGTGGATTATGAGATAAATTTTGAAGAGTAGCTACCAGATTAAATTTATTTATGTTAAAAAAACAGAAATACTGTCTATTATATTTAAATATAATTTCATAGGAAGTTGCAAGCATATTATTTTTATTCTAATTACAAAATTTAAGGAGAAAAGTATGGGAAATTTAGTTTTATTTCTTGCAGTATTTGTGGTATTTGTTTTAGGTTCATTCTTTATTATTCAATCATTGATTAGACAAATAAAAATTCGTAGAGCTATCCAAGCGAATAAACTTTTACTAAATCGAATGAGAGATAAAAATGAAGATGGAAATTTTCATACATACAATAATCTTCTTCATCAAACTTTAGTAAATTTAAAGGGGAGAATAAAAAATTTACCTTACAAAAAGTTGCAAAGTGTTATTGATAAGGAAATCAATAATTTAACTGGTGGATACGTGCGGAGGTTTGTAAGCAGTATCTGGGTACTTTTAAAGTTCACATTTGCATTGGTTTTTGTATTTATGAGTTTTATGTTTGCACTTATTGTTATAGACGAATTTAAAGTAGTGGAAAACGTACAAGATGTATTTGATATTAATTCCAATAATGATGTAAGGGATATTGAATCAGATGATAATCCTTTGACAACTCAAGAATCAAAAGATGATAGAGACAAGCAAATTTATGAAGAAGGTTTGACTGCTTATAATGAAGGTAGAACGAGCGAAGCAGTTGAGGCATTAAATAAAATCAATGGGAAATCTGAGTATTACGAAAAGTCGCAAGAAATGTTAAAAGATATTGATAAAAAAATCTATTGGGAAAATATCAAGTATCCAAATTATGCAGAAATTACAAAGAGCCCCCAAAATTATATTGAAAAAAAAGTAGGCTTTACTGGAAGTATACTTGATGTTGTTGAATATAACGGAAAAACAATGATGATTATTGGAACTGATCTAATAAATGATTACTATAAAGTTTATGGTGGAGATATTTTAGTTCTTTATGGTAATGTAACAGGTTATGAGGAAGGAGATTTTGTTAGTATTGCTGGAACGATGAAAGGGAGTTACATTGAAACAGAACAAAAGGGTTTAATAGGAAGCTATTTAAATAATGCTTCTAGTTTTTCTCCATCTGGTTATGTAAATATCAATCAAATGCCAGTAATAATTGCAGACATAATTGACTATCAATAATACCGTTTGCACACGTTTTTAAAGAAGCTTCACCATAGTATCTTTACAAAAAAAAGTTTATTGATTTATGTATATGGCGAAGTTAGTTACTTTGTATAAAATTGTTAATACAGGAGAATAGATATGCCCAATTGTACAAAATGTAATATATTTAATAATAGTGGAGTAATATCATGTATTTATTGTGGGACAGTGAAAGTAAATGATGAAGGTTATTATTGTGTAGATTGTGGAGCTTATAATGGTTCATTCGCAAAAAAATGTAAAGGCTGTTACATAAAAATCATGTAAAGTCAGTTAGAGTATCTAGAATTAGAAGCCTAAAATATATACTATTAATCTTCAAATTATCAAATGTATTTTATTCTTTTAAGTGAACTAGACCCTTTTACAATAGCGACTTTAATTGAAAACTATGAATTGATTTCTAAGGATTTGGATGTTATACCGACGATGATAGTACATAAAAGAGGGACTCATCTACCGGGGTAGGGGCCATTGTGATTTACAGAGCTGCCAAACTTACCGATTTATCAACAACCTGAATTTTTAAATTGGTACATGTCTTGGTCGAAAGAATGCAACCCAAATGTGCAAAATAGCCAGCTATCTGAAAAAATTTCAGATAGCTGACCATTCGTTGTGCGCACCGAAAAGGTGCGCTTATTTTTATATTTCATAGCTTCTCTATGTTGAAGTTATTCTAATAATTTTTGAAGTATTTTAGCTGATGGATAACTTGAAAGTGAAGCTATACCATTCGCTAATTCAATAGGATACAAACCTCCTAAAAATCTTCTACTAATGATATGTGGTATGACAGTTAGAATGACTTCTAAATTAATTAATTCATTTGCTAAAGGTGCATTTTTTCTATCTAAATAATCACCTGTTGGTACATTAATTACCAATTGTGTAACTGGGTCGACTTTTACAAGTACTTTTTCTCCCCAATTAGATCTTTGTCCATAGTTGATTGTACTTGGTTTATCCTGTACTTCCGTTTCAACATATTTATGACTTAAAACATGGTAATGAAGTCTATCGCACTTTTCCAAAGGTTTAACGTAGCGGGCTATCGTAGACAAGTGATCAACAAACTTACCAGACTTCTCCTGGCCAAGTATATTAATTAATATACCTTGTTGTTTAGCATACTCTAAAAAATCACGAATACGTGGAATCAATTTTACATATTGGCTATTTAAACTTAACGGTCCATCTTTAATAAATAAGGTATTAATAAATAACGATTTGTCTTGTTTAGACCAATATAATCTAATGATAGTAAACAACATTAGATGTTCCATGATAGACATATAAGCTGAAGCAATAGCGTCTGTAGCTTTATCTTCAGTCATATCTAAGTGAAAACCAATCATATCAGTTAAATATAGTTCTTTACTACAAGTTGTACAGTTCATTTTTTCAAGATCAGCTGTAAATTCTAAATTAGTTTCACAGTATGGACAGTTAAATGAAGGTGAGTTAGTAGGCGCAACTAACCATTTTTGATAAGCTAGCCATTTCAATGTTTCGAAATATTCACCCTTCTCATCAATTTTTATAGATTCAAATATAATATTCCTAATGGTATCAAAATTAGTACCTTTGCTAGATTTAATATTTCTTAATGGTAAAACAGTAGAATGGAATAGAGCATTATCTTTCATGATTTTTTGTAAATCCATAGGATGTGGATTGTATTTATCAATATTTTTCAAAGACGCTTCAGAGATGTTTAAAATAGCAGTTTTAATAAATGCTACTTCTTTTGGAGGTGTTGCATCTGATTGAACTGGAACATAAGATCCATCTACAACCCAAATTTGGTCAATAAGATTTTGTGAGCTACTATTAAATTCGGTCCAATTTGAAGTAACGCTTGAACTGGGTGAACTAAACTGAGCTTCGAAATCTTTTACTAAAGAATTGATCCATTCCGAATTCATTAGAGATAGATGTCCTAATTTTGAAGCACTTTCAAATGGTAATCCACCTTTAGAATTATAAGCCATAAAATATTGTGCCTCCTTAAACCGTAAACTTTTTCACTTGAACAGGTATTACAAATCGATGTGAATTTGTTAGAGTTCTCATATATCCAGGAGTTCTAGACTTTTTAATATCTTCTTCAAGTCCGCTAAACGTATGCTGTAGTTTAGATAATGCATTTGCTTCATTTGTAGAGGCTAAATGACCTACAAAGAAGTTTTCAGTTTGAACTAATAATTCTTGGCTAATTGTAGAAGGAGATTGTGTTGAATACACCATACCGATATGGAATTTTGCACCTTCTTTTGCGAAACGATGATAAACTGTATCATTGTCTTTATTGCTATTAGGAAATAAATTGTGTGCTTCTTCAAAATATAATTGAATGAAATGATTACCTAGAGTGTTTGAAACGAATTTATTTTCTTGTGCAGCAAATACGGCTTTAGATAACATATCAGAAAAATACTGTCTTATTTCTTGTGCAGCATTTCCTAAATCTAAAATAACTGTTTTTCCATCATTTAAGAATTGGATAATCTCATTAATAAAATCTCCAGCATTTGGAGAGTGGTATTGTCGATAGCTTGTTAGAATTTGTGGACCAGAACCTGTACTAGGATTTAGAAATCTTAAAAGTGCTAATGCATCTTGGTCAAATAAAGGCTCGGAAGAACCCATTAATAATTTTGAATCTTTGTTATTTTGCACAAATGTTGATAGAATTTTTAATTCATTAACTAAATCATTAAGAGAACTAGGATGATTAGGTACATTTCCACTATAAATTGCTTCCCTTAAATTTTTACTATAGCCTGGATTAAATCCTCTGCTAGTTCCAGATGATAGATTCAATGAATTTAATTTAGACTCATCCATACTAAAACCTGCACTTTTTAATATTGCCCAAAACATTTGGATTTTCCTAATACCTCTAGTTTGTTTCCCCTTATCTGACTCGGACTTTATTTCCATAATAGAAGGCAGTTCTACGTTAGCAAAACTTTTAATATAATCAGATGTTTTTTTGTCTCTTTCTAAAAAAGATTTTAAAATAGATATAGCACTATCTGGTTGATCAGAAAAATTTATTTTTAATTCTTTGAAACTAGAATTCCTAGGATTAAGAGCATATACCACACAATCATTAGGGTGTGCTGAAGCTAGTGAGCGATTTCCATCCTGTGGGTTATCGTTCGCATATTCACCATTAATATCGAAAATTAATTGGCCAACACTTTGTGTAGTTATAGAAGTTCGAATGATAGCATCAGCCAACACTTTTACTACGTTTGATTTACCAAGTCGAGTTTTACCGAACATGGCAGTACGGCGCCCTTTAAAATCCTCTATTGATATATTTATTTCTGGATAATTGTTATTTGATAGCCCAATTTGACACTCTGTAGGTCTAAACACACCAAGCTGTTGTTGGTTTTTCTTGTTTACTAACCCATTGAGTATTAAGTCTAATAAATCTTTATCAGGAGAAAACACTTTATATTTATGAGCGCTTACTACATTATTCACATCACCTGAAAATTCTACCAAATTGTTATCAGATGGGTTTGGATAGAACATTCCAATAACATCACATTCTAAAGCTCCCCATTGTAGTTCCGCCTGCGTCCAGATATCTAACTCAGGCATTGATTTCTTATGAAGTTCAAAGTAAGTTTGCTGTACTTGATTACTCAGAGGAGTTGAAGAAACAGATTTCACTCGTAATAAAGTAAAATGTGGTGGCAACCCAGTCTGAATAGGATTTCCCTGTTCATCTCTTTCATCTAAAGCTAAAATTAGGAAACTGCCTCTTGGAATTCCACCTACAGCAATTTTATAAGGGTCTGAAGTAATAATTTTAGCTGTATCATATCCTAAATCTAAAACATATCCAATAAAACGATAATCTTGTTTTACCCCTGCGGAATGAAGTTGATGTTGATTATCTAAGAAGTCTTTTAACATTATTAGGGGGTTGTTACTTAATACTGCATTAGATACTAAACCTTGAATCGCTGACATAATAACACCTCTTTAAAAGTTAGATTTTACAATAATTTCTTCGTATTTTTTTCTACCTTTAGCTTTTGATGAAATTCCAGAAAAACGTGAAACAATTTGATATTCAAAGCCATGCCCTTCGTATAAATTTCTAACAGATTCATGATTAGCATTTGTTACTATGATTTTTGCGCCTCTATCACGAGCTCTTCCTAGTGCTTCACAAAGTCGAACTTGGTCAGCCCATGAAAAAAGTTTTTCATTGTACTGAATGAATCCATTATCATTGTGATTAACGGTATATGGAGGATCAACGAATATAAAGTCATCTCTAGTAGCCATGTTAATTATAGCTTCGTAATCATGATTTAAAATAAGGACACTTTTCAATCGATCTGAAATTTCTTTAAAGTCGTCTGTATTCAAAATTACATTTTGTTTAGAGCCGATTGGAACATTAAATTTCCCTTGCTTATTAACTCGATAGATACCGTTAAAGCAAGTCCTATTTAAATAAAGAAATCTGGCAGCTTTAGTTTCTAGTTTCCTAGGGGTGTAATCGCGTATTTTGTAGTAATAATCAGGGGAATGTTTTCTTTGATGAATTTTTAAATGTTTATATACATTCTGCCAGTCCGTTTTTAATGCTATATATGTATTGATTAAATCTTCATTTATATCCGATAAAATAGCTTTCTGAGGTTTTAAATGAAAAAAAACTGAACCAGACCCTAAAAATGGTTCGATATAGACGTTAAAATCGGAAGGGAAAATTTCAGGGTAGTTGTTGACTAGCCATCTTTTTCCGCCAGCCCAAGTTAAAAACGGTAGGATCTCCTTATTAGACATTGAACACCTCCTATCTAACTCCATTTTAATAGATTAAAGGTAAAATAGGTACTATATAACAAAAAAATAATTACATTTACATTTGTGGTTTGGTTGATAGAGTAACTGAAAGTGAATATTTGTTATAATAATAGTATTTAATAATGATTAGACTTATATATAATTATAGAGAATAAAAGAAAGTAAGGTGAATAAACTTCCTATTTTTATTGATTTATTTAATTTAAAAGTATCATTAAGGAAGTTAAAAAATTAGTCTTATAAGGAGTATTATCTAATTCAGGGGATTGAGTATAGAATATCCTTGACATGTTAATTCTTAGTTAGTAGGTTATTATTTATAATCAGAATATCTAATTAGATAATTATATTTTTGGGGCGTAAAATATATATGACTATTGTTGTTGGGGAGGTACAGATGGAATTATTTAGACAGTTTATTGAACTCAGAGAAGAACAGGAAAGGTTAACAAATTTAATTAACGATATCCAGGAAAATGGTTTTGAAATAAATTTCATTAAGAAAAAGATTTATCTATATAAAAATGGGATTGCCTATATAGGTTTAGATTGTCAAAATATAGAGAGAGAAAAATTGATTTCAGTTTTTTTGATTAAAGAAAGTAAATCTAGACGTATACAAGAAATTGATTCCTATTTTATAGATTATTTTAATGCAAATCTAAAAGATATTGTTATCAATTTAGAAATTGAAAACCTGTTTTTAGAATCAAAAGCTTATTTATTAGAAGAGTTATTTATGTTAGAACAATTGATCTCAGAAGATTTAACAGTTGATTTTAGAATTAATTCAATTAAATTTGAAGAATATAAATGTTTTAAAGATGAAGAAATTACGTTTGAAGAAAGAATAACTGTATTAGTTGGAAAGAATGCAAGTGGAAAGACAAGTATTCTAGATGCGATCTCTGTTGCTATTGGTGCATATTTAAGTGGGATTGATGAAAGTACCGATACAAAATCAATTTTAAAAAGTGATGTTCGTTTTACTTCTAAAGATGTTCATGGTACTAAGGTAGTAAAACATCATGCACCTACAAGAATCAATTTTAATTCAGATTTTATTAATAAAAGATTTGATTGGTCTAGAACTAGATCGAAATTGAAATCAACAAAATTAACTACAAAGGACTCTAAACAAGTTGTAAATTTATCTAGATTTTTATATAGGGAAATAAATAATAATGATCTTAGAAATATAACATTACCTGTTTTTTCTTACCATGGAACCGGTAGGGTCGCGAATTTTACAAAAAATATGAATCAACTAGAGAAAACGGAAAATATTTCTAGGTTTTTTGGGTATAAAGATTGTTTAAAACCAGCATCAAATTATAAAACGTTTATTTCTTGGTATTCGAAGATGCAGTATAGGGCATTTATGTTGAATAAAAGGATAGAAGTATTAGACCAAGTGACTAAGTGTTTAAAAGAAACCTTTGTCTTTTTAACAGAAGAAGATAAAAATAAAGTTTCTGATGTAATATATTTAGAGGGCAGTTTACATTTGAAATATTCAAATGGGGATATGATTCCAATAGAGTTTCTAAGTGATGGCTATAAAGATATAATAGGTATTATTTCAGATATTGCTTATCGAATGGCTATTTTAAATCCTCACTTAGAAAAAGATGTAATAAAAGCAACACCAGGTATTGTTTTAATAGATGAAATTGATTTACATTTACATCCAAGATGGCAACAAAAAATAATTAAACTGTTAAAAAATCTTTTCCCAAAAGTACAATTTGTTGTTACAACTCACTCAGCTTTGGTAGTCTCATCAACTGAATATAGAGAAGCAAAAGAATTAAAAGTAGTTGAAGAAAACCTGAATGAAAATTTTACAATAGTTGCTGAAATAATCGGAGATTCCAAAGAATGGTATATTCATGATATTTTAAGAAACGTTTTTCATGTAGATCCATTATTGCATACACGTCTTACATCTGAATATATAGATCAGGATGAAGTTGATGATTTAATTAATGACTTGAACGAATATGTTAAGAAATATTTAGTTAGTAGAGAAGAGCATATTTTAAAAAAAATAAATACTTTAAATGGAAAGTTGAATACTTGCTTAACGCCTAATACACCTAAAAAAAGAGTAGTTGATGCTTTAATGGAGATGGTGAGATGAAAGCATATTATCGTAATCCAAAAGAAATACCCAAAAAGCTTATCGATGATATTAATAAAAAGAAATGGTATGAAAATTTAAGAGATGGTAAAAATAATATTAGAGACCGTTGGAATACTACACAGGAAGATAAGCGTCCAATTATCAGAGAGAAGCTTTATCAAATTACAAATGGATGTTGCGCATATTGCGGTAAAAAAATAAAAATAAGTGAAATGGATGTAGATCATTTTTTACCATCACATAAATTTAATTACTTGTCTTATTGTTGGCTAAATTATATACCTAGTTGTAAGACTTGTAATCAGAGTTTTAAGCATCAATATTACCCTAAGTCTATAGCGGAGAAACAAATTATTGAGCATTGTTGCCAAGGAATTGTTGTTCCTTTTGATGCAACATATAATCAAAATATTTTATTTACTGTTACACAAGATAGAATCATAGATCCTTTTTATGATGACATTTCTATACATCTTACTTTTCAACCATTAACATATTCTTATAAAGCTCATACAGATATAGGAAAAGAGATGAATAAGATATTTTTCCGTAGACAAGAATTTATAGAATATATAGAAGGAATTAGTTTTGCAGTGAAGAGACTTGTAAAAAATAATAATCCAAGAAATATTTTGGATCCATTTATTAATTTATATGGTAGCGAATTTTATTATAATGCATATTGGGATTTTTGGAGTGAAAGAAAATCCGATGGATTACTTTAATCTTTTTTCCTAATCAAAAATATAGCTTAAATAGATTATTTAATTATAATTAAATTTACAATAGGGAGTACTCTATAATCTATCTTACTATACAAGTATAGTCAAAAGCGTAGTAAAGAAAATCAATTGACGGTTGGTTTAACTCCTGTTATTCCCATAAGTAGAAACAATCGGAGTTTAATTCCGTGTATTATCAAACCCTTGAGATTCAAGGGTTTTTTTTATTTGATTTACAATTAACTACATCTTTACAAAAAAAGCCAAAGTACAGTGTGTTGTACTTTGGCTTTGAAGATTAAAAACAAAATATTCCATTAAATTTTAAAATAAACTTAATTGCAACATCGGCTCTTCTTGTTCATCCTTATTCTGTAAATGCATTTTTGCAAATTCTGCAATTGGTTTAGCTATTTCTTTAGCTAGAAGTACTGGAACAGCATTACCAATCTGTTTATATTTTTTATCTAAACGTCCACTTTCAGACATCTTTTCTTTAGCACCGTCACTAAATTCAAACCAATCAGGAAAAGTTTGGATGCGGGCAATTTCTTTTACAGATAGTCTTCTGTTTTCACCAACAAGCTCCCATTTATTCTTTTCAATATATCTCATCGGCTCTCCACTTGGATGTATTGGTGCTTGTCTACCTGAAGCTTGAATAGTAAAACTTTGCTCTTCCCATGTTTTCTTCCTATTTCGTGATAAGTAAATAGGTGAGTATGTTCCCTCAAAATAAGGCCCCGGTGATTCTTCTAAATCCCCAATAGCATCTCTTAACGTAACATAAGGTTTCAAGCCATCGCCATGTGTGGGTTGAGGTTTAGGATATTTAAAGCCATATTTTTCTGCAATTTTTTCCTTATGAACCCCTATTAAAAATACCCTTTCACGCAATTGAGGTACACCAAAATCTCTGGAATTTACTAAATACGGTGTAACTTCATAACCGGCTGAAGAAAAATCCTCCACAATTTGGCGTAGAACTTCACCTTTACCTAAAGTCATCATTCCTTTAACATTCTCAGCCACAAAAAACTCTGGCTGGGTTTGCATTAATGCTCTAATAAAGTGAATGTATAAAAAGTTACGTTCATCATCAATTAATCGAGGTCCAGCCTCCGAAAATCCAGGACAAGGGAACCCTCCAAGCATTAAATTACACATTGGAAAATTTGCTACTTTACGAATATCTTTTTCATGCTGAATAATATGGTCAGGGAAATTTAATTTATATGTTTCATTTGCTTCCTTAAACATATCATTGGTATAAATGGTATTAAATACACTTTTATGTCGAATTTCATCAAACTTCTCTTTATTTTTAAATGCTGTCATTGCATTTTCTTCACCTATTTCAGCTATTAAACCCGCTAATTCAAAACCTAAGTCTAAACCTCCACAACCAGAGAATAATCCAACAACATTATATTTTTTTGATTTATACTGAACTTGCTTTAAAACCTCTAAATCTTTTGGGTCATCTATAATTAAAGCTTTTTCTTCGCTAATTTTATTTAGCAATACATTTCTAACTGTTTCTCTATCTAAATCAGGAGCAGGTTTAAACTTTCCTCTGCCTTTTTCTTTTCCTTTAAATTCCATATTATCTCTCCTTTTAAATCTATTTCATTATATCATTTTAAAGAACATAAAAAAGCGATTGGATCGAATCCAATCGCTTTTTTCCATTACTAAGTATTGAATTAATTAACAATTTGGAATGAAGCAAAATTATCTTCGTTTATATCATTTGTATTACTAATTTTTAGTAAATTCAGACTTTCTTTTAATTTATCTCTAACTTCATTGCCTTTAGTTAAAAGTGGATTAGAGTATACTAAATTTGGAACTAACTTATTATCAACAACTTCCCAATTAATAAATACTGATAAAGGTCGGTTACCTTCGATTTTATCATCAAAGCTACGATAATTTAGTGCCTTACAAACAAAGTAAACATTAGGATTATTTTGAGCGAAGTCTTCGATTGAAATAATACTATCTATAGCATCTTGAATCGATTGTAAACTTGAGACGTCACAGTTAATCATACAATTAGCAACACCTGAATCCTCTATAATTCTTCCATTTACGATTGCGTTTTTCTTGCTAGCTGCTAATTTACGTCCAGCATATACTTCTAGAACTTGCTCAGGCGTTAAATTTGCTAAACCCGATAAACCACCTCCAGATTTGTTCACTAGTTCAAAACGCCAACCTAATGTAATACTTCCAGCAGATGTTCTTCCTTCTTTATTTTTAAAAATATAATTACGAGTTGCAAATTTCTGATCTATTGATGACGTGAAAGATTCAATGATATTTTGCCAATTTGGACCAAAAATTTGCTCTGCACGTTCTGCGGTCATTTTATTTTCTAAGAAGTCTGCATTGTCTTGTTTAAAGGATATCTTAAACTCTAAATATTTTGAATTGTCTAATGATATGCTCATAACGTAAATATCTGTTTTTGGTTCACCTTTAGAAGACGTAGGCTTACCTGATTCAACAACTTTATATCTTACGCCGCCGTATACAAATTCATTATTAGGTGAAAATAACGATAAAACATATCTTTCGTTCTGGCTGAAATTACTCAAAAAAGTCCCTCCCAAATACAGTTTATAGAAATTATAAACTATATTTGGAGGAATGTCCTACCAAAACCCCACATAATTAAGATATGGTTCACTTTATCATAAGAGAGTAAAATAGAAGAATTGATCTAATGTATACATATAATTTTGCCCTCGCAATTTGTTTTTGAATTATACGTAGTCAATTACGTAGTCAAACATTTTCAATAGCATCTGTTAACCCTTATAAACACTAGTATTATAGCGATTTGTGAGATAGTTGGTTCGATTCTCGCCGTCCCCATCTTACAAAATTATTGAATTTCATGGAGAGCCATATTGTAAACAACCCCAAAAGAGTATGGATATCATTTTTTGAAATTGAAGTGAAAAATTGAAGTATCAACCTACCGAAAAACAAAAGCATCGAATCATTTGATTCGATGCTTTTGTTTTTCAATCTACTGTATGTTTCATCAAAAGCTCCAAACAGTCTGGAATACCTGCAGTTTTGTAAAGTCTTTAAACCGGCTTTTTTTTCGGCTTAGACCATGTTCAATGTTCAAAACATTGCTAGCTTTTATATAGTATATCGCTCCATTAAAGTATTTAATTCACGATTTAGTTCCGTTAGTTTTTCAGCAGCATGAGCTACATCCGTAATTGCTTTAATGTGCTCGTCAATGGAAGACGCAATTTCCTGTACTGAAGCGGCCGTCTGCTCTGATACGCTGGACGCACTTTCGATTCCTTCACTCATCAACTTATTATAGGATGTCATCACATCCATTTCTTTATTAACGGCTAATATGGATTCTACAATTTGTTTAACAGAATCAGACATCTGATTGAATTTACTTTGTGTTAGGGCTACATCATCATTTAACTTTTTAGCAGTTTCCATTGTTCCTTCTACAGTTTCAACTGTTTTAGTAGTTTCTGAAACAATGGATGAAACTACTCCTTGTACTTGGTGGGTGGCCATTTTCGATTGTTCTGCTAGTTTTCTTATTTCATCGGCAACCACTGAGAATCCTCTACCATACTCACCTGCTCTTGCAGCTTCAATACTCGCATTTAAAGCTAGTAAATTAGTTTGTTCTGCGATTGTTTCAATGGTTTCCATCACCTGTGTGATTTGATTTATTTGATCATGTAATTTTTTAATTTCATCACTGACTTCTTGTGAGGCTGCTAGTGAAATAGTATTGGACTGTTGTAATTGTTGTACTATTTCAATTCCCTCGGATGATATTTTTTCTGCATGTTTTGTAATGTCGTACATAACTTTACTTTGTTTTTCTGTGGTTTCTATAGAATTGGATAATAGCTCTACTGTTTGGTTTATGGTATCCAAATCGTGGGCTTGTTCCTGTGTACCAGTAGCAATTTCAGTAATGGCTCTACCAACTTCGTCACTACTAGCAGATGTTTCTTCTGAAACGGCAGATAAGTTAGTTGCTGAATCCAATAAATGTTCACTTGTATTTTTAGTCTTTTCGACGAGCGTGCATAATTGCTGTGACATTTTATTGAAAGCGGTCGCAAGTTGTCCAATTTCGTCATTTGATTCAGGTAGATGGGTAACCATTATATGACCATCAGAAATTTTCGTTGCGGCTTCAGCTACTTCTTTTAACGTGTTTAATTTCTTCCGAATACCTAAATAAAATACCAGTGAGCTTAAAGTAATAAGTACGACTGTTGCACCAAAGATAATATATTGTAAAATGTTTAATCCTTCATAAAATTCATCTTGAAAGACAGCAATTCCAATAGTCCAGCCCCAAGGCTCAAAATATTCTGTATAGGCTGTTTTATCTTTAAAAGAACCATCTGGCTGTTTATCAGAATAAATGACAAAGCGATCTGATTCATTTTTGGACTTGCCGCCTGCAATGATTTTTTCGCGATTACTTCTGTTCAGGTCATCGGCAGGAGCTCCACCTATTTTAGAAGGATGGAGTTGTAACACTAAATCCTCGTCAAAAGCTAATATATATCCATTTTCTTTGTAAGTAAAATTGGATTTTTGATAATCGTACTCTCCCATTTCATTGACGGGTCCATTTAGAATAATTCTGGCTTGTTCTTTTCCTTCTTCTAGTGTTATTTTGCCACTTTCCACTTCTTCATTAATCAATTCTATTGAAGTATAGGCCCCTTTGACAATGCTTTGGAGTTCTCTTTGACCTGATTCTAAGAGCTGATCTTTGGCAACCCAATAGCTTGTTGAGCCAATAATCACAACTGTTACAAGTATAATAATTGTGATTAGTAGCATTAACTTCCCAGAGATGCTTTGTAACCGTAAATTTTTCTTCATCATTCGCTTCCTCCCGCAACTATATATAGGTATATTTCGACAGTAATCTACATAATTCAATAGTATGGAAATTATTTTTTATAGTAGGCTAAAGGTTCTATCATAAACTAGAAGCAAATTCTTATGATTATAAGGATGAGTATGATTCTATTATTGGCCAGTATGCTGAAGGGAAGTGGAAAAATGGTAAATACTATCGTCAATATTTGGTGATAATCAAATAATGTGTAAAACGTCTTTCTTTATAAAAGGGCTAAATTACTGAATAAAATTTGGTGAGTTGTATGTATTTAGTAAAATGTCATATATAAGTTAAGCGGGTTATGAAGAAAATGGTATTGACAAAATATTTTTTTTCTGTAAAATGAAAAACAATTCAAAAATATTTGTATAGAACAAAGGCTATGAAAAGAAATAGTATCAGTTATTTTTACGAACAGAAAGTTACCGGTTGATGAGAGGTGCATGTAAAACGATTGAGAATTCATCTTGGAGCTGTGTACCGAAAGGATCATTCTGAGTAGGCTACACCGGTAAGCACCCGTAATCATGTGCGAGAGTATCGTCAAATGACCGTACTTCTTAAGGTAAGTAATGTGAATTGCTTATAAATTAAAGGTGGTAACACGAGTTGAATCGTCCTTTTGGTTAATCCAAAAGGGCGTTTTTTTTTATTCCTTTTTTGAGCAAAGTATTTGAAAATCTATACGTATTAGGAGTTAGACATTATGAATGACAATCATCAAGATTCACAGCTAAAACGCGGATTAAGTACTCGTCACATGCAATTAATTGCACTTGGCGGGTCCATTGGGGTCGGTTTATTTTATGGCTCTAGTTCAACCATTCAAATGGCTGGACCATCTATTTTACTAGCTTATTTAATTGGCGGATTAGTTATTTTCACCATTATGCGTGCATTAGGCGAAATGGCAGTAGCGGAACCTGTATCAGGCTCGTTCAGTACGTACGCGAATAAATATTTAGGACGCTTTGCGGGGTTCTTATCGGGCTGGACGTATTGGTTTATGTGGATTGTCGTTGGTATGGCAGAATTAACAGTAGTCGGTGTATACATTAACTATTGGTTTCCTGATATTCCACAATGGGTAACTGCTCTTGTAGTACTTGTTATGATGACGCTTGTAAACTTAGCAAATGTAAAAGCCTACGGAGAATTTGAATTCTGGTTTGCAATGATTAAAGTTGTTGCGATTATCGGGATGATCGTTCTTGGATTAACCATTATTTTCTTCGGTGTTGGTAACCACGGTGAAGCAATTGGCTTCGAAAATTTATGGGCACACGGTGGCTTCATGCCAAACGGTTTCCATGGTATTTTAATGTCACTTGTATTAGTTATGTTCTCATTCGGTGGGGTTGAATTAGTTGGTATTTCTGCAGGAGAAGCAAAAAATCCTAGCAAGTCCATTCCTTCTGCTATTAACAACATCGTTTGGCGTATTTTAATTTTCTACATTGGTGCATTGGGCGTTATGATGGTTATTTATCCTTGGAACGAAGTTGGTTCAGAAGGTAGCCCGTTCGTTCAAATTTTCGATTACGTCGGCATCCCTGCTGCAGCTCACATTATTAACTTTGTTGTCATTACAGCAGCGATGTCTGCATTTAATAGTGGTTTATATGGCTCAGGACGCATGCTTCACAACTTATCGGTACAAAAAAATGGTCCAAACTATTTTAAAACGGTAAGCAAAAACGGTAGTCCGCGTAGAGGGATTTTATTTTCTTCAGCGGTGTTATTAATGGCAGTTGTCTTAAACTATGTAGTACCTGAAAAAGTGTTCATCTATATTTCTGCTGTTGCGACTGTTGCAGTCATTACAAGCTGGATGATTATTTTATTTGCACAATTGAAATTTAGAAGGGCAAAAACGAAAGAAGAAGTAGCTGAACTAAAATTTAAAATTCCGCTTTATCCACTATCTACGTATATTGCCATTGCTTTCTTATTAATGGTTATTGTGTTAATGGCATTTATTCCGGACATGCGTGTTGCCCTATATGTCGCACCAATTTGGTTTTTAATCTTATTTGTTGGATACAAAGGTATCAATATTAAAAAATAGTTACAACATTTCATTTAACATCAAAAAAGTCCTTTTGGTTAACTCGGTTGGCTATGCCTATAATGTATACATCAGCAAATTAAGGTATATTATATTTGTTGAATAGAATATTTGTAAGACAGGAAAAGTAGGTGAACCAACATGGGGAAATATCAATTAGATACTAAAGGTAAGGTTGCTGTGGCAAAGTATCATGAAAAACACAAGCCTGCCAAATTTGATAAAAAGCAGCAACTTGAGAAAATACGTGCGGAGTATTTGAAAAAGAAGCAAGAACAAACAGATCAATAATATGAATGAAAACATAGGAAGATCTATATTATCAAGACCTAATTTAAAAAAAGATAGCAAAATTAAAGGGTTCTACATATTAGTCATATTTAATATGTAGAACCCTTTCTTCTTTTACTAAAGCACCCCGTTAGTCTTATAAGAAGTTATCATTTTCTATGCAAAACAAATTGTGATTTACTGTATTTAAAATTATTTTTTTTGTAAAAAGGAATTAAATGTTCTTCACAAAACAAGCTAATAACATCAATGTGAGATAGTTCGTCTAACAATTTTGATACAAGATTCTTTCCAATACCTGATTTTTGATATGCTTTATGTATAACAACGTCTTCTATATAAGCCCTAAATTTACCGTCCGTTACAGCCCTTGCAAACCCAATAAGAGTACCATCTTTCCATACACCAATTGAAATTTCCCTTTTTAACATTTCTTCAATATCTTGTTCTTTTCTTTCCTCCCACCAACCTGCATCGTTATAAAGTTTCATAAGTTCGATTGCTTTAATTGGTTTTTCATAAAATCTAAAATATTCAAGTTCCAAGTCTTTATCCTCGATTCGTTTTTATTCTAATTTTACATAAATAGTACAGAGTTGTCTTATTCAACTTGGTATGTCAACACTAAACTGGTCAAAAATTATAAGGTCTGTTGCTTGAATTCCACTGGAGTTAAATAGCCTAGTGTTCCGTGAATTCGAATGTTATTGAACCAATGAACATAATCATCAAGTTCAAGAGCGAGCTGTTCAAGAGTAGAAAAATGTGCTCCGTTAGCGAATTCGGTTTTAAATACCTTAAATATCGCCTCAGCCACGGCGTTATCATAAGGGCATCCCTTCATGCTCAGAGATTGCTGGATTCCAAATGTTTCCAGGGCTTTTGAAATGAGCGTATTATCAAACTCTTTTCCTCGGTCTGGATGAATATCTCCCTATGTTTTTTCAATTTGATAATAGCGTTTTTGATTCTTGACAAAAACTCGTCATCAGGTATCCATTCTTTGTTAATAGATTTTGACATTACGTGAACCGCCCTAGCATTTTTTTATTTGTTCATCCTCTGTTCATATGGTTGTCATGAGGGGGACATCTTCATTGTATAGGGTATTCTTAACGGCTTGCGAAAGTGGCCGGGATTGAAGATGCGAAGTTGATAACGAAAGGGAGGAGTGGCACGAGATCAAAATAGTAAAAGGCTTTCACTGGCTGTTTTATATCGTCGTGCAAAGAGAATGAAAAAAAAGATAACCATTATAGGTAAAATACTAGCGGGTTTAGTTATAGCTATATTACTTTTTTTATTGATTGTTTTCTTAGTCAATACAATTTGCAGCAAAATGGAGCAGGGGAAAATAGAAACGTATGGTCAGTCTGTAAGAGTAGACGGAAAAAATATGAATGTTTTCATTCAGGGAGAGGGCGAGGAAATTGTCGTACTTTTACCTGGTTATGGAACGGCAGCACCGGGACTTGATTTTCAACCATTGGTAGATGAATTGTCTCCATTTTACAAGGTTGTTGTCGTTGAGCCATTTGGTTATGGATTGAGTGATTTAACTGAGAAGGAGCGGAGTTCAGAAAATATTGTTAGTGAAGTACATGAAGCTTTACAGCAGCTTCATATTGAGCGGTATATTCTAATGGGTCATTCGATTTCGGGCCTTTATGGACTGGATTATGTGAATAAATATCCTAATGAAGTGAGTGGATTTGTGGGGCTCGATAGTAGTGTACCGACGATTAGCGAGAAAAAGATTGGTGCTTCCATCATTACCACTATAAAATTCCTTAAACAATCGGGTTTAGCAAGATTGCAGGTGAAGCTGGGTGATGACCCATACGCCGAGCTATCATATGATGAAAAAACAAAAGAACAATTAAGAATGCTACAGCATAAAAACCTGTATAATTCCACTCAGTTAAATGAAGCTGAAATTATGTATGAAAATTTTAAAGCAGCTGAAAATTTATCATTTCCAAAAGATCTTCCTGTTATTTTCTTTATCCAAGCGAATCATCCAGTCACTGATAGATGGGTACCAGAACATCAAAGGCAAATAAAAAATTCAGTGTATGGTCAGGTCGTGACATTTGACGGGGATCATTATTTGTATCGTGCACAAGCAAAAGAAATTGTGGATAGCTTAAGAGAATTTATGAAAGTGGTAAGGTAGTGAGCTAATCTGTAACCTAGTCGAGTCAACTAGGTGAGTCATCAATTAAGCGTAAAAGCCTCATGGGTTCTACAAATAAACGCTCATTTAAATTTCCCTTTATGCATATGGCTAAGTGATTTAAAACCGCCCATTTGGACGGTTTTTTTCACTTTTAACGAAGTATTTTTACAGCAGAGCTAGTGCCTATTCTTGAGGCACCTGCATCTATCATAAATTTTATATCTTCCATGGTACTTACTCCGCCTGAAGCTTTTACTCCAACATTTGGTCCGACTGCTTGTCTCATTATCGCAACGTCTTTAGCAGTTGCTCCATGCAGTGAAAAACCTGTGGAAGTTTTAAGAAAATCGGCGCCAGCTTTTACGGCTATTTGGCATGCACGAATTTTTTCTTCATCTGTTAAGAGACATGCTTCTATAATCACTTTTACTAGCGCTTTTCCTTGTACAGCGTTGACAATCATTGAAATTTCTTTTTCCACTAGCATGTTGTTTTTGTTATTTTTTAATTCTGCTATATTCATCACTACATCTATTTCGGTGGCTCCGTTACCAATGGCATTTAAAGTCTCGAATACTTTCGTTTCAGTTGTGTTTGCACCTAAAGGAAATCCTATTACTGTGCATATATTCACATCCGACTCACGTAATAGATCAGCAGATAAGCTCACCCATGTAGGATTCACGCATACAGATGCGAACCCGTATTGTATGGCTTCTTGGCATAATTGAATGATTTCTTTTTCGGTCGTATTAGGTGAAAGTAATGTGTGGTCTATTAATTTTGCATAGTCCATAAATATATCATCTCCGGCTTCAAAATATGTTTCTGAAAAATAGGCGATAGGACATGTTTAGCTGGAAAGCGATGTTTCCCTACTAAAAGCTTTGTGAGGATGTTAAGCAACCTACGTGTTATATATTAAAGGGTTTAACATTTTTTAGACCATCCAGTTTATGTGATTTTTCCTCATCCATTAGGACCTAGGTCTTTATGTGTTTTTAAGTTCAATTTTCTAGAAATTAAATATGGTCCATATATTTCCAACATTTAGCTTGCAGTTGGGTGCAATTGGTTATTTGAAATTTTTGAAATAGGTTTGAAATATTAAATGTGACACTGGCAAAAAAAGGTCTCCCCCCAACCACCAATTCATATACATAAGGTAAAAACTAATAGGAGTAGTGATTATTGGACAAACAACATCACAGATATAGATGGGTTGTGTTTGTTGCGGTATTGTTTACGTATTTGTTAATGGCCAGTCAAAGAACTGCTCCCGGGTTAATTACAGACCAATTGATGAGCGATTTTGGGGTGATGGCATCGACCATTGGGCTATTGACGAGTATCCAATTTTTTGTGTATACGAGTTTACAAATTCCGATGGGGGTTTTAGCTGATCGGTTTGGACCGAACTTGTTTCTTATAATGGGTGCTATCCTTACAGGGCTAGGCACGATTCTGTATAGTCTAGGTACACATGAATTCATCCTATTTTTTTCTAGAATACTTACTGGTATAGGAGACGCGACCATTTGGGTGAATATGGTGCTTATTTTGGCACAATGGTTTCAGAAGAAGGAATTTGTTCGTTTAATTGGCTTTGCAGGTATGACAGGTAGTCTAGGGTTCTTATTGGCGACGGTTCCTTTTGCTACTTTGATTCTTTTATTGGGTTGGAGAATTTCATTTTTTTCAACGGGACTCTTATTATGTTTATGTGGTGTTCTTCTTTATTTTGTACTTGTTAAAAATGCGAAACGTATCTTTTCAGTAAAATCGATAGTGGAAGCTGAAGTGCTACAACGTGAGAAAACGTCTGTTTTATTACGGAAAATATTTTTAAATCGACAAGCTTGGGCTTTATTTTTTTGCCATTTTGGGGTTGTTGGGGGATATGTTGGCTTTATCAGTTCGTGGGCTGTTCCCTACGGAATCCATATGTATGAGATGACACGTTCAGAGGCCAGTCAGCTAATTATGATTGGTCTTTTTGGAGCACTTATCGGGGCTCCTCTAACAAGCTGGCTAGCTGGCCGGCTAGAAACGATTAAGAAGCCTTATATAGGTGTTCAATTGGCTGTTTTATTGAGTTGGTTATCCTTTCTCTTACGGAAGGGTCATCCGTCCCTTTATTTACTTATTATACTATTCTTCATCATCGGCTTTGGATATGGAGCAAGTGCCTTAACATTCGCGGCGGTTCGCCAAACTTTTCCTATCAGTGAATCTGGTATCGTTTCTGGCTTTGCGAATACGGGAGGCTTTTTAAGCGCTGCATTACTACCGATTATTTTTGGCTATGTGTTGGATTATTTTCAATCCACTTCAGGTTATTTAGGGGATGGGTACTACTATGGGTTTTTCACCCCAGTTTTATTCTCCGCCATTGGCTTGATGGGAGTACTATTATTGAAGGAACAGCGTATGAGAGCAGGCAAAAAAATGTCAAATAGATGAAAGGAATACCTGTAAAATAAGGTATTCCTCTTTCAACGACTTACCCCATATAAACACTTTCACAAGTATCTGGTGCTGGTTCATAGAAGCAATGATTTTTAAATTGCCCTGTAAACGGTTGGCCGTACCATGTTGGGGGACATGGGGCATACGGATTGAAGTACCAAAGGGCGTATTTGGCTGGGTGCTGACGCCAGAAGTCTAAGTTCTGTTTGGCTAATCTTTTTTCCGTTTCTCTGGCACGTTGGTAAAACATATTGCCTTTTTGAACGGCTTCAAATGAATAATTTCCTCCTTGCACTTGATAAATCACTTGCTCGATAGTTCTAACATCGTTAAAGTCTAAGCAAGATGCAACAGCGCGATTGACAATCACATTGCCTACGTATAACATACCTTGCTGTCCTTCACCTTCAGCCTCTGCTCGCATCATCCTTGCCATTAATGCAACGTCTGCATCACGGTATTTTACTCTTGGCATTTTTACCACCTCCACCATATAGTATGAAAATGATCGAGGCTAATTTCACGTTATCCTGAAAATTAGCCGTTTTCTATATACGAGGAAAGAAAAAAACGCCATTCGAGCTGCAAAATAAATGAGCAGGATGGCGTGTTTATATTAAAAATTCCTTTTGAAATAGGGGGTTTTTTTCAGAACGACACATACTGGAATAGCGATAATTAGGCCAACCATGTTTTGAATAACATCACCAGGAATGGATGCTAACGGTGCAATCCAGCTATTGAACATAATCGCTTGCCCGATATAATAGACGGCAATCATTACGGGCATGGATACAACAGCCCCTAAAATGTTTAAACCAATATGGTCGCCTTTATATCCTTTTGACCAAGCAATTTTACCAACGATAAAGCCTTGTAATGCGCGTGAAATAATAGTAGTGGGTGCCCAAATTAACCAGCCCCCTACGATATCGAACAAGCCCATTCCGATGGCTCCTGCAAGTGCTCCCTTTTTTGGACCAAATAAAATGGCTGAGATAAACAGCATGGATGTCCCTAAGTGAATCAGCCCACCTTGACCAAAAGGTAATTTTAGATTAATAAACATGGTTGCAACGAAAACAAGTGCCGCTAAAATGGCTGTAATGACTAAATCAAATGTTTTCGTACGTGGTCTTGTATAGGATGATCTTTGTATATTTTGCATCTTTATCTTCCTCACTATGATGAATATTTTGATGATTTTTACTTTAGCAAAGGACTGACTGTTGTAAAAGTGTCAATTTTATAAAAAAGTTAGAGGTCAGTTGATGGATATTTTCGCATTTTACGAATTGTGATACGATGAGGTGAGTATAAACAGGATGAGTTAGGTGGAATGTATGATGAAAAAAGTGGCTGTAATTCAGGATATGTCATCCTTTGGGAAGTGCTCGTTAACGGCTGCAATGCCTGTATTATCTGTGATGGGTATGCAGGCGGTGCCATTGCCAACTGCGATTTTAACGGCGCAAACAGGATACTCGAGCTTTTATTGTGAGGATTTAACCTCAAGGATGGACTACTTTATGGATGAGTGGAGCAAACTTGGGGCGAGCTTTGATGGCATTCATACGGGCTTTGTTACAGGGAAAGAGCAAATCGATAATATTTTTCGTTTTTTAGGCGTGTTTCACTCAACAGATACAACCTTGCTAGTTGATCCTGTAATGGGGGATCACGGTGAGGTATATAAAATGTTTACGGGCGACTTACTGGAGCGAATGAAGGAGCTAGTAAAGTGTGCCGACATTATTACGCCAAATGTGACGGAATGTTGCTTGCTCACAGGTTTGTCGTTTGAGAGGATGCAAAGCTATCAGCATGAAATAGATTATATTCAGGTCCTAGAAGAAGCGGGTCAGCAGCTCCAACAGGCCACTGGTGCAAAAGTCATTATAACTGGCTTGAATCCACCAACAGCTGCGGGCAAGCGTTATGTGGGCAATATGTTTGTCGATGCGGAGCGGTCTTTCCATAGTATTCGTGACTATAATGGTGAAAGCTACTCAGGCACGGGTGATCTATTTGCGTCTGTTATTATGGGCGGCATGATGCGTGGGCAGGATTTAGTGGAATCCATGAAGCTAGCAGAGACGTTTTTAGCAGCTGCTATTGAAGCGACTTCCAAGGAGCAAGTACCTCGCGAGGCAGGCGTTCATTTTGAACAATTTTTACGGATGTTACTTTAGAAAAAAGTTTTTAACGTTTTAAAAACGTTGTTAGCAATCAATAGAAATGGGAGGGGAAGACATATGGAAATTAGGTTATTAACAGCACAAGATGCTACATCCTATCGAACATTAAGATTAGAGGGATTACAAACAAATCCTGAGGCATTTGGTTCAAGCTTTGAAGAGGAAAAAGATATGGGGCTTGAGTTGTTTGCAAGTAGACTGGAAGCGCAAGGTTCTTTTACCTTCGGAGCATTTGATCAGAATGAGTTGTGTGGGGTTGCCACATTAGTGCAGGAAAGCAAAATGAAGCTAAAGCATAAGGCAAGCATTTTTGCTGTTTATGTGTCTCCCAAAAAGCGAGGGCATGGCTTAGGTAAACGTTTGATGCAGGAAATAATCAAGCAAGGAAAGCAATTAGCCGATGTAGAGCAGATTAACTTAACCGTAGTATCTTCTAATGAATCGGCAAAAGGACTGTACACATCATTAGGCTTTCTAATGTTCGGGACAGAGAAGAGAGCTTTAAAAATAGACCACCAATGCTTTGATGAAGATTATATGGTTCTATATGTAAAGCCTTTGAAGTAAATCCAAACTTCAAAGGCATTTATGCAAAATTCAAAAAAACAATACAATGAATAAAGTAATGACCGCAATAAAAAGAGCTAATAAAGTGCTAACCATACTTACTTTCTTTTTCAGTAACCATAAGCTTAGCGCAACAATAATGATTGATAATGGGAGTATCAGCCAAAATACAAGATTGCCCAAGTATTCAATTTGAATGGGGAATGAATCATAAAAGTAATTATAAGTGATGCCTAGCATGAAAAAAATGGTTATGGCTATATCGGCTGATACCATTGTATTGTGAGTAATCATAATCCCCTCCCATCTCAGAAATATTTATTTTTACATATATTGTATGCATAGACAGAGCGAAATCACACGGCAGCATTCATTAACAGGATGCTGCCGTATTTTTTTTACTATTCCTCATGTTTATTTAAACTTCTTATGATGACAGCTTCTAAATTTTCCATTTTCTTTTCAAATCGCATAAAGAGATAGATGGTGATGGCCATTGGAAATCCTGAATTACCAATTAAGTTCATCCACATTTGAATATTTTCGGGTGTTAACATGACATCTTCCTCCTTCACCAATGTTGTGTCTTACATATGTAAAAGTGGTTTTAAGTTAAATAAAAACAATATTAATTTGATTTTTAAGAACATTTGTTCTTATTTTGGTTTATAATAGATAGATGATAGTCACTTTATTTAGCAAGAAGGCGGATAGATAGGAGTGATGATGATGAAAAACGAGAACTATAAAATCGAGAATTTTTTTGGCAGGAATATGGAACAGATAAAAAATCCAATTATCAAAAGCTTTTTGGCTAATGCTAAAAACCTTTATTTGGTTGAAAAAGCAATCTTATATCCAACTGATTGTAATATGAAATTGGTTGATGAAACATTTCAATTACACTATATAAATGTTCAAAAAATAAAATATGTCAGTAATTTAATTTATTTCTATAGCTTGGATTTTGATAAAAAAAGGAGAAGATTACACGACCGTTTCTTATTAATTGTAGACGATGGTCTATTTGAGACTGGGATGGTGAGAAAGGACGAAATCATTCAAGAAGGGTTATTAGACGCTGTTGAAAACGAAGAATTATTTCAATCTTTGAAAAGCTTAACGGATAAGCAGCTTCAAATTTTAGAAATGATTTATGCTCATGATTATTCGATAAAAGCTGTTGCTGAAACATTACAAACAACACCCCAAAATATATCGAATCTTCATCGAAAGGCATTAAAAAAACTACAACAAAAGCTTCGTAAAGAGGAGGGGTAAGGGATGGAAAGGGAAAATAGCTATCACGAGGAGTCACTTCAATTCATCGAGAATTTTTCACCTAAAATTAAACAATGTCTCCATCAGACAAGCTATCAGGAAAGAGAAGATTTGGAGCAGGAGATTAAATTAAAAATTATTGAAAAACTTGCGACAAAGGAATTTATCAATACCCCTAGCTTTTGGGATTTCTTCACCTAAGCCAAAAAAAGAGCAATTATCCTTGTTTGTGGACAATTGCTCTCTTTTCATTAACCTTTTAAGAAATCTGGTTTAGCAAAGCTTGGGTTTGGATAGGTATAGAAGCCCTCACCTGTTGCACGACCGAGCTTACCTTTTTCGATGTACTCTGTTTTCAGTAGGTTGGCAAGCTTTTTCATGTTTTCATCACCAGTAGCCGTTGCTTTTGCTTCAACAATGTTATAGGCAGTGTTGATACCAACGATGTCTAAGATGGCGAATGGACCAAGAGGCGCGCCTGTACCAATCATCCATGTTTTATCAATCGTTTCCGGGTCTGCCACTTCTTTTACTAATAAAGATTCGGCGGCATCTAAAAATGGTACGAGCAATGAGTTTAAAATATAGCCAGGTTGCTCCTTATATAATGGTAGTGGAACCATGCCGATTGCACGTGCAAATGCAACAACCTCATCGAATACTTTCATATCTGTGCCTGGGTGTTTCATAATTTCAGCTGTGTTGTTTTTCCAAATAGTATTGGCAAAATGTAGAGCTAAAAATTTCTCAGGACGGCCTGTTGCTTCTGCAAATTGGCTAGGTAATAAAGTAGATGAGTTAGTCGCAAAAATTGTTTTGGCAGGTGCTACTTTGCCAAGGTTCGTATAAAATTCTGTTTTAATTTGGACAACTTCAGGGATTGCTTCAATTACAAGATCAGCATCAGCAACAGCTTGTGCTAAGTCGCTTTTAAATGTTAGTCGAGCATAGGCAGCATCTACTTCTTCTTGTGTAGCTCCTAAGTCTTGTTGATAAAGTGGTTTCAATTTTGTAATACGATCCTGTGCATTTTTCAACGCCTCGTCGTTAATATCGTAAATGGTTACTTGAAAACCTTTAAAAGCAGATTGATAAGCAATTTGACTTCCTAAGACACCGCTACCTGCGACCGTAATATTTTGATAATTCATCGAAATTCCTCCTTTAAAATTGTTACATTAATATAATAGTGTGGATATGTAAAAAATCCTTCGATACTATTAAATACTACTTCTTTAGGTAATATAAAATCAAATGATAGCCTCTATTATTATAATGATATAAAGTTTATGGTCTTGCTCCTTTACAAGTATGTACCCAATATCGACTAAACATAACTGTAGAAATAAAAAAGACAGCAACTAAGCTGTCCATGTCTTAACAATAATCCACTGTGGTAAACATCCCGCCAACATCAGGAGCGCCGTTATTGGTAACGTGGTGAGGCATATGACAATGGAGAGGCCAAATGCCTGGGTTATTGGCCAGAAATTCTATATCCCACGTTTCACCAGATGCCACAAGAATAGTGTTTTTTGCGATTTGGGTATGACGAGCAATTGGAAAACCATCTGCGCCAACAACATGAAATTGATGGCCATGCAAATGGATGGGATGGTGATGCATTTGGATATTGCCAAAACGAATTTTTACTGTATCACCGAAATTTACAGATAAGGATTTGGTGAAGGGATAGCACTTCCCGTTCATCGTAAAAAAATTAAATTCTGGCTTCTTAAAATTTAAAGGATACGTGCCCTTCGTAAGAGCCCCCCAGGGTAATTGATCAACTGCCCATTCCTGTAATAAACATAAATAATCTTTGTGCTGTGAAAGGTTCTGTTTGCTTGGATCTTCAACAATAAACCCTCCTAATAGGCCAGCATTATCTTGCACAGCTACATTTACATGAGAGTGATACATATACGTCCCTGGTGGATTTTTTATCGTAAAGTGATAATCAAAATAATGCCCCGGTTCAATAAAAGGGGATGGTTCAATAGGTGGTACACCATCCATAGCATTTGGCACCATTAAGCCATGCCAATGTACACTTGTTTTTTCGGGCAACCGATTAATTACACGAATACAAACACGATCCCCTGGAAAAACGCGGATGGTCGGACCGGGTGTAGAACCATTGTAGCCCCATACCTGAATGAATATCCCATTTACTAGCTCCCATGTTATTTCCTCTGCAGTCAAGGTGAACAGCTTTGTTCCATCTACTTGAATTCTATAAGGTAAATCTGAAATACCAGGGGTAATAACCATTTAGCACCCTCCTGAAGGTTAATCTTCACTATTGTATGTCAATGGTGATTCAATGTAGGACTAGTTACTTTATACCTATTTTTTCATATTTATTACATTAGTAGCATATATAAGGGGAATGATGTTTTGTAAATGACTAGCCTATGCATACATAACATAAAAACTTATCTTATTTCTTCAATGGTCTTTGCTGTGAGTGAAAATAGAGGTAGTCCTATTATAATAGGACGAAAATAGGTCTTTTTATATAATTATTGTAGAATTTACATATTTTTATAGAAATACAAACTATTGATTTAGTACACTGAATTTATAGATCAAAGGAGGAAATAGTAATGATGAAAATAATGTTAGCCGGAGCACTAAGCATTGTATGTTTTACAGGAGGATTGGGTGGACAAGCGTATGCACAGGAAGCGGTAGATGTTGCAAATTTGATTCATCAAAAGCAAACAGTAGCAGCTGCTGATCAATTACAAGCCATGTCCTATCAAGATATCTATAAAATATTACTACTATCTAAGGTAGGCTATGAAAATAATGAGGTTACAATCGTTACAACAAATACAAATATAACCGTGAAAATTTCACTAGAGGCGATTCTTCAATCCTATAAAGATGGTACAAATCTTTATCCGGAAGGCGAAAAAGATTTTACGGAAAACTATGAAGAAATTAAGAAATTATTCGGTAACGCTATCCAAATTCGAATTACGCAAACTGGAAATGGCTTTAAGAGTGAAATCTTTACGGCAAATAAATGGGAAGCTATAAGTGCGGCAGATTTAAATAGTATGTTAGTAGTATTTGCTCGTGCAGATGTGGAATTAAAACCAGGTGGGTACTTCAAGGATGCAATTGGACATTGGGCAGAGAGCTATATTCAATTGCTCTATCAAGCAGATATTATAAATGGCTCATCTGCCACAACATTTAATCCAAATGGACAAGTTACTCGTGGAGAACTGGCAGCTATTATTTTCAGAGCATCAGGTTTAGATGTAAATGAAGATTATGAAGGACCAGCTACTTATACGGACCTTAACGGCTTTTGGGGTGCGAAGGAAGTAGCCATTTTAGAAGAGTATGGCTTAATTGATATTTTCGATGGTAGTAAGTTCGAGCCCAAAAAACCTGTTACACGTGAGGAAATGGCATACGTGACAGCGAGATATTTAGAAGCTATGGAAGTGGATCTTTCTAAAGTAAGCAAGGCCAATACATTTACAGATAAAAATCAAATGCGCAAGGAAACAGTAGAGTCTATTGGTTTATTGCAGCAATTAGGGATTTTAAATGGTACGAATGGTAAGTTTAATCCGAAAGGAAATCTTACTCGTGCAGAGGTTTCAAAAATTCTTACACTCACACTAATGGAATTAAGTGACGAGGAATAACAATAAAAAGCAATCCACCTTATGATTGTGGATTACTTGAATTCATGGCAAAGGTCGTCGAAAAGCTTACTCTCGATGGCCTTTGTCATTTTTTCTCGCAGCTCATGGCAAAGCAAGTAGGAATAAACGGTTTTACTTTAATTTCATAGTCTATTCGACCAGTGTATGGAAGATATAGCTTAGGAGATAGCCTAAAATGAGATACATAAAAAATGATCTGAACGAGACATACCTTAGTTGATGCAAAATGAATTCAGAGATGCTGGCTGTGGCAATCAACCCTATAGATATGCCCATTAAGATACCCTGTGCCTTTTCGGGTAATGCCCAATATTGCCCAAACCAGATGAAAATACTGAAAAAGACAGAGAAGATAAAGAAATAAATAAAAAGTCTCCATAGCCTCTCGCCCTGAGAAATGAGTGCGGTTGATAGGGCAAAACCTTCAGGAACATGGTGAAGAATAATGGAGGCTGTGAGAGAAATACTTAGTGCTGCATTACCAAGTAAATTGCCAACAGTAAGACTAATGGGTATGGTATGAATAATCATGGCAAGGGTTAGTAGGGAGACAGAGGGATTTTGCGCATGAGAAGCATGGAATAAAGTATCTAACAGTTGAAAAATGAAATAGCCAATAAAAATACCGAGTATAATTCCAAATGATTGATAGATTTGAAAGGAAGAAGGAATGATATCTAGAACGAGTAGGCCTACTAGAAAACCACCACATAATAATGACAGCCCTTGTGTTGTATGTTGAAATAGCTTAGAGAAAATCCAGGCAATTGCGCCACCAAAGCTCACACTGAAAAATAGAAATCCACCAAGTATCATTGCACTCACCTGTAAAATCCCCCGCCTCATCATAAACTTAAAGTCGTTTTTTCAAATATATGCTAAGTAAAGTTGAATATGCTTGTAGCAAACTTTCTTGAAATGGGATGTCAGCTTTATGTAGGAAAATGGCGAACCTATTAAATTGACTGAAAATTAGTTTAATTCTATACTTCTTTAAGAGGGAGATTATATTCATCGATTTAGCTCATAGGGGAGGAATGGTTGAATGAAGTGGGATGCAAGTTTTGATGTAGTTGTAGTAGGGTCTGGAGCAGCGGGATTGACAGCAGGTTTATCAGCAAAATTACAAGGATTGAAATCATTAGTCATTGAAAAAACAGATCGTTATGGTGGTGCTTCTGCAATTTCTGGTGGTGCCTTATGGATTCCCAATAATCATGTTATTAAAGGTGAAGGTGTCCCAGATACACATGAACTTGCACGCCAATATTTAGATGCCACAATAGGTGATCGTGTACCCGAAGCGTTAAAGGAAGCTTATATCACGAAAGGGCCAGAAATGTTGCGTTTTTTATACAATAAAACGAACCATATGCGCTTCCAATATGCCAAAGGCTATTCCGATTATTATCCTGAAAAATTGGGTGGTTTGTCGCAGGGACGCTCCATTGAACCACTTATTTTCGATTTAACAAAAATGGGCTCACTAGCTGATCATATGCGTCGAGCAACTCTATCGACCAAAGGCTTTACGATGAATAGTTACGAGTTTCATAAGGTCAATATGATTACGCGAACGTTCAAAGGGAAAACAACAGCATTGAGATTAGGAATACGTTTAGTGAAATCTAAGGTGACAAAGAGCGAGCCAGTAGCGCTAGGTGAAGCATTAGTGGCTCGTCTACGATTATCACTTGCCGAAGCAAATGGAGAGCTTTGGTTATCAACGGCTTTTAAAAATTTCATAATGGATAATGAAAGAGTAGTTGGCGTGATAATTGAACGTGATGGACAAGAGCAGCGGATAGAGGCAAAAAGAGGTGTTGTCTTGTCGTCGGGTGGCTTTTCACATCATCAGGCATTGAGGGAAAAGTATTTACCAGCTCCTACTAATGCTGCTTGGACATCTTCACCTGTGGGGCAAACAGGGGATATCATTGAACCTAGTGTGACAATTGGAGCTACTCTCGATTTAATGGATAAGGTATGGGGAGCACCTTCTGTTATTGATCCACAAGGACAGCCATTCTTCCTTGTGGCTGATAGGGGTGTACCTAATATGGTGGTTGTAGATAGTGCAGGACAACGCTATGTCAATGAAGCAGCACCTTATCATGAGTTTGTAGATACAATGTACAAACATCAAGAGGAGACGAAGCAGGCTGTACCTTCCTGGATACTTATTGATGCTGCTGCTAAAAGCCGTTATATTTTTACAGGACTGTTTCCTGGACAAGCGTTTACGAAAAGCTGGTATGACCATGGAATCGTGAAAAGTGCCGAAACGATTGAGGATCTTGCGAGGCAAATGGATGTGCCGAAAGAAAACTTAGTCGAGACGGTCAATCGTTTTAACATCTTTGCACACAATGGTCATGATGATGACTTTAATCGAGGCGATAGTGCTTATGATAATTACTACGGGGACCCGACATTACCTAACCCTAATTTAGCAGAGTTAAAGAAAGCTCCATTTTATGCTTTGCGTCTCTATCCTGGAGATATTGGTACAAAGGGTGGAGTAGTAGTGGATGAATTTGCTCGTGTTGTGAAAAAGGATGGCCAACCAATAGAAGGATTGTATGCATCAGGTAATTGCTCAGCGTCTATTATGGGGGAAACCTATCCAGGACCAGGTGCAACGATTGGACCTGGTATGACACTTAGCTATATAGCAACTACACATATGGCTAATGCCGTCACTAAAATAGAGGAACCACTTATAAAGGTATAGTGTGTGCGAAACCCTTCCTATTCATTTGAATAGGGAGGGTTTCACGTTGGTGGACTGTTCTAATACTTTCTTGCTAGGAATATAGTGGCTACTAAATATGTGGTGAGGATAACGAAAAGGGAGCGATTCAGTGCGGTGCTAGACTATAAAATAATCACTTCAATGGACATGTTAGAGCCCTATCGAAGTACTTGGTCAGGTATACTCGAACAAGAAAAAAATAATAATCCTTTTATTGAATACGAATGGGTTACGACATGGTGGGCAACGCTTGGTATACATGACAATGTAGAAATATTTATAGTCGAACATCAAGGGACCGCTGTGGCATTTTTTCCGTTAGTTCATACTGTCGGTTTTGGTAAAATTCATTACTTTGGTTTTTTAGGACAAGGGTATGCGACTTATATGGAAGTGATAGCAGAGAAGCAATGGATGGAGCGGGCCATTCATTATATATTGAAGGTGTTCACGCAAAAATATAAGCGTTATTTGCTCGTGTTTCAGGGGCTCATTGAAAGTAAAGATACTTCTCAACAACTTGAGAAATATGCGATAGAATACCAGATGCCTTATTCTATATTTCGAACTGTAACGTCATTTATAGATTTTCAATCAATGACAGTTGATGACTTTTTAAAAAAGCATCGCAAGACATTTAAAAGCATTAAGCGTTATGAGAAGAAATTAAAATTATTTGGACGCCTTGACTTTCAGGACGTTGGCGTCAATCATTTTCATAAAATGTTTACGCTTTTTATGCGAAGATGGCGCAAGAAGCTGGACAAAAGTCGATTTACCGAAGCACAGACTCGATTGTTTTATGAACGCTTGGCTGATGTCTCTAATGAAGCCTTTAGAGTCGAGGTTGACAGTTTGCAATTTGAAGGGCATTGGATTAGCTTTACTATTGATTTATGCTGTAGAGATCGTAATTTTTGTCAGGCTATGGGCCATGAGCCTGATTTCAATAGGTTTGGCCCTGGCAGTTTAATAGAAAAGGAAAACATGCTCAAAGCACATGATTCAGGCTTTCGTTATTATGATTTTGGTAGTGGCTATGAGCCCTATAAGTTTCAATGGTATACCGATATTGATTTTACACGAAAATTTATTATGAGTACGAAAGGCACTACTGAGCGCTTTATTCGATCATGGATGGTATTACGAGATCGGGTAAAAGGAAAATTAACAAACAATCACCAGCTTGTGAAATTGAAGCGGGACAGGTTAGGGGAATTGTTGTATTTTTTAAAGCATGCTCGAACAAGAGAATGGTTACGATTAATGAAAGGGGTCCTTCAACGAATCGTAGCTATTCATAGGATAGACATCTATATCGCGGAGCAAAAATACGATCAAGGTTATATGCCCTTTGAAGAGCTACATATGAAGGATATTATGACACTGAATGAGCGGCCTGCTTATATCGCGCATTTTTATAAGGGAAATCGTTTTTTTGGTGATGGAGATCAAATTGTTTATAGGAGGCACGATCATATAGCGTACGAAGAAGTGAGCGGCTATACGTACGAGCTATCTGCCAATATGTCTTTCATCAGAGAATACGACACCCAGCTACTAAAGGAAATTGTTGTAGAAGTGCAGCGTGAAGGGCGATCCGTCTGTACAATCGCTCCGTGGTATGAGGGGCGAAGACGACGAAAGCTGAAGCAGGCGGGTTTTCATAAAGTGAGCCAAATTACCTTAGTTAGGTTGTTCAAATGGCGAAAAGAATTTCATGCTAAACAGTAAACCCTCAGTGTTTTCAACTGAGGGTTTACTGTTTAGTAGAGAATTAGATTAAAAATGGATACCAGGTTTATCGATTAGCTTACAACCTGTCCCGTATTTTGCTTTTAAGGCACCTTTGAATTGAGTTTGCTCTACCTCAGGGAATGTTTGTTTCCAAAGTTCAAAGACATTATGACTGGAAGCCTTTCCGTCCTTTGTAAGTCGTGCAATATGGAAGCCATATTCGTCATTACAACGAGCTAATGGACGATTTTCACGTACAGTAATAATGCGACCACTTACTGTCATTTTATATAGGTCTTCATAGCCTGCAATAGCACGGCTTTCTTCGGTTTCATCAACGACTGCTACTTCTGCTACTTCTGCTGCTACAGCTTTCTCTTCTAACGTTGCTTCGTTTTCAGATGTTTGCGTTTCAGCAACGTTATTTTGAGTTGGAAGCTGTTCTACAATGACAAAATCCTTATTGGATGCTTTGTCACTCATCGTTGCCATAACATTCATAATAGAACCAACATAACGTAATGGCTTCTCTTTTCCTTCCTCAAAAACAAAAATATTATAATCGGTTTTATTCATCTTTTTCATAATAATATTACCTGTTGTAATAGTAAAACCGATAAACTTGTTCTTTTTAAGTGCCTGTATTGCTTCTTGCTTTGTTAAAATCATTTTAAAATCTCCTAATGAATTATTTATTCTATTCTACCATAAAATTTATCACATTGTTTTTTGTAAAATTATAGTTAGTTTTTATGTAGTAAAGTAAAATACTCCTATTTTAGAACTTAACGCTTATTTCGAGCATACCGTTAAAATGTGGTAGAGTTAGAGACAGCAGTATCATAAAATGGTGGCGTTACGTATCTCTTATCATAATTGGCGTTGAATGCTCGTCTTCTCGGGAGAACGAGCATTTTTCTGTCATACGTACGTAAAGGAGGATTTAAAATGGTTCAGCATAAATTTACAATGGACTTAACTTGGTCGGATGGAAGAAATGGTACTGGAACTATCAACGCTAGCAACCTGAAAACGCAAATTTCTATTCCTCAGGAGATGGATGGACCTGGCATTGGTACAAATCCGGATGAAATGTTATTAGGGGCTTCAGCGACTTGTTATTTAATTACATTAGCGGCTCTTCTTGAAAGATCGGAGGTGGCTGTACATGATTTATCTCTGCAGTCTGAAGGGTATGTCAGTGTAGTAAATGGTGTGTTTACCTATGAAAAAATTATTCATAAGCCTAAAATAGTTATCTTAAATTTAACAGAGCATCTTGAAACAAAAATTACTCGCTTCGCACAAAAAGCGGAACAAACATGTATGATTAGCAAAGCATTAAAGGGTAATGTGGAAATCGAATGTGATGCCCAAATTTTAGGAGCGCGCATATAATAAGAAAAATCGAGTTATTCAGCATGTGCCGCTGGTATAACTCTTTTTTTCATCTAGACTCACTTTTCTTAAAATAGTTCTATAAATGTTCAAAATGAATATATAGTGTTAAGTAGTAAAAAAATGCAAAGGATGGTGAAGTGCACGTTTCGACAACTAAGAATCTCACATTCTATGGTCAGTATGGCAAAAGAATATTTGATATTACCGGGGCATTATTATTACTTTTTATGACAATCCCTCTAATGCTAGCTGTATTCCTCATTTTACTCTTCACAACAGGTCGCCCCATTTTTTTTAAACAAATACGAACTGGCCTGGATCATCACCGCTTTGTTATTTGGAAGCTACGCACAATGTGTATACAGGCAGTTCCAATCAATATGCCAGCTATATGTACGAATGGTATTCCAGATGACTATTTTTTTAAAGTAGAGCAGGATACACGGATTACCAAAGTAGGGGCTATCCTGCGAAAGCTAAGTATTGATGAAATTCCACAGCTGTTAAATGTATTAAAAGGAGAAATGAGCATTGTGGGGCCTCGTCCGGAGGTTCCGACCATTACAAATGCCTATAACAATTTACAGGCCAGAAGACTAGAGGTAAAACCAGGTTTAACAGGTCTTGCCCAGATTAACGGCCGTTCTAATATTTCCCATGGACAAAAAATTTCATATGACATTGAATATGTTGATCATTACTCCTTTTGGATGGATGTCCAAATTGTTTTGAAAACCCTTTATGTAGTCCTAGCAAGAACGGGTGCCTATTAAATTACGGGGAGTGGCCATACTGAAAATTGTTCAGCTTATTACACGAATGGATAAAATCGGTGGAGCACAAAAGCATGTGGAGGCATTAGCCATCCAACTCAAGCAAGATGGGCATGAAGTAACTGTCGTGACTGGCTCCTACCAGCCATCCCTTTGGCGCTTACAAGAGGAAAAAATTACGGTTATCCGTATTCCCGCTATGCAACGTGCAATTCATCTAGCAAAGGATTTCCGCACATTTTGGCAATTAAGAGCCGTTATCAAACGTTTACACCCTGATGTGGTAGCCACACATTCATCTAAGGCTGGTGTGATAGGTCGTATAGTGGGTAGTTTACTGCACATCCCAACAGTTTTTACTGCACATAGTTGGAGCTTTACAGAAGGTGTTCCTCAAAGGAAACAGATGCTTTACTATCGAATGGAAAAATCGGTTCAGCGATTCTCCACAAAAATTATAACGGTATCTGATTATGATCGGGAGCTAGCACTCATGAAAAAAGTTGCTCCAGCTCATAAACTGCTTACTATTCATAATGGTATTGCTCCAATAGACAGTAATCCTTCAACAGAAAAGACTTATACGGAGCAGCCAGTCATTGTGATGGTTGCTCGTTTTGAAGTGCCAAAAAGACAAGATCTATTGCTGGAGGCTTTAGCAGAACTGACGGATGTTCCGTGGCAACTTCAATTGGTTGGAGATGGTTCTCTACGACCTGCCCTAGAAGAGTTTGTTGCACAGCATAATTTAACAGATCGCATAATATTTTTAGGTGATCAATTAGATGTACACACCTATTTGGAGAAAAGTCATGTATTTGTTTTGTTGTCAGATTGGGAGGGCCTGCCAATCTCTATTATTGAAGCCATGCGTATAGGCCTCCCTATTGTTGCAACAAATGTGGGTGGTGTTAAAGAGTTAGTTGTGGATCATGGCAATGGTTTTTTAGTAGAGCGAGAGGATAAAGAATTATTGAAGCAGAGGCTTCGTCATTTATTATTGGATGCTACCTTAAGCCAAAAAATGGGCAATGCGAGTGAACGACGCTATTTACAGTATTTTACGTTTACCCCTATGTATCAAAAAACGTTAATGGTCTATCAACAAGCTGTTTCAGAATTCGGAAAGAAAGGAGATTAACTTGCAATTAATACGCATAAGAACAGATGATGAGCTCATGTGGTACAAGGAAATCTGGGATGGCATTTTAGAGGAAGAGGACAATGATAATCCTTTTATTGAATTTGCTTGGTTTTATAATTGGTGGCAAATAGTTGGGCGAAAAGAACGAGTAGAGCTTTTCGCTATTGAACATGAAGGAGTCATCCTAGCCTTTTTCCCCTTTACGGTGACTAGTCGATGGGGAATTAGGGTGTATTCCTTTGCGGGTGAAGGTATTGCCAATTATACAGGGGTTGTTGTCAAAAAAGAGTGGTTAATGAACACTACAACCTTTGTGTTCGATGAACTTATTAGAAAGCATCGGCACGTAATTTTTTCACTGCATGGCTTATTAGAAAGTAAAGTGTCTACTAAAGTCATTGAACAATATTTCGTGGAAAGACAGTTACGAGCAAATATTTTCCGTGTGGTCACTCCCTATCTCGCTTTTTCTGAGGTAGATTTTCTACAACATTTCCAGCAACGCCGGAAACTGCATGGGGTCGATCGGCGGGAAAGAAAGCTACGGAAGCTAGGTACAGTAACAAGGAGAGTTCCCGCACAGGACGAGCTCTGGCAAATGTTTCGATTGTTTGATCGACGATGGGCAAAAAAACTGGATACGAGTGACTTTACAAAAGGGAAGAAAAGAGACTTTTTTGAGCGCTTAACCATGCTTAATGGAGAGGCATTACAAGTAGAGGTTGATGCACTTGTCTTTGAAAATCAGTGGATTGCTTTCACATATGGACTTTTTTGTCGTGGACGCTATGTAACCTACGCGCTTGCCCATGAACCGACATTTAATGTATTTGGTCCCGGGCGTATAGTCAATCAGGAATCTATTCAGCGAACTTTTGCTGCTAATTATCGGCTATTTGATATGAGCATTGGCTATGAGCCTTACAAATTTGATTGGCGTACGAATATCGATTTTACTAGGCGGATGCTTGCCAGCAGTGGGACAAAGCGTGCAAAGCTAGTGACAGGTTTAATGCTGCTAAAGGAACGGTTCAAGGAATATGTAAAAAGTAATCAACGAATTGTAGACTGGAAACGCAATACACTTGGCCGTTTTCGCTATTTAGTAAAGTATGGAAAGCTCAGAGATTGGCTAGAATATGGACAACAATTCGTAGATAGGTTTATTCGTTTGAAGCACGTGGAGCTCTATGAATTATCTCCAACAGAGGATGTGTTTCCACAGCAACCTGTGGGCAACTTATTTGAGGAAATGACTATTCAGGAAGCGATGCAGCTTGATCAGGAAGAAGTCATTGCTCTCTATTATAAAGGGTACACGGTTTATAAGGATTCCTTTGCGGAGACAAATAAGCCAGCATTTGCATTACACGCGACAAATTGGCGTGTAGATTCGCTGCAAATAATAGAAGCATTACCGAAGCAAACGTATTTTTTAGCCTATGATATGTTCAAGCAGATCGAAATTATAACGGCCTATTTCAGAAAAGTCAAACCGCGACAAACATTGTGGGTAACGGCAAGCTTTTGGCAATGGAGAAAACGGAAGCGCTTAGGACAGCTAGGCTATAAACCTATTATTCGAATGAAACATTATAAAGTTGCTCGTTTTGAGCGACAACATGTACAAAAAAATACGGAGAGTGGGGGCGATGTTCATTCTGTCCATTAAAAGTAAGCGGTGGAATATTGCGATGCAACATTTTTATTTTTTAGAAAAGCCAGCCAATGTTCGAAAATCCATGAAAGTAATAGGCTATACAAATTCACTTGTACCAAGTCGAAAGCTTGTTAAAAGTGAAGCGATTCATATTGATCTCCAAGGGCATGAACTTTCATTGTATTTAGCACTTTCTGAAGGGAATCGTAAAATATTGCGACGGGCACATAAAGAATATTACCAAGTTATTTTATATAAAGAACCTTCCGTCGAAAACTTACGAGCTTTTCAGCAATTTTATAATCATTTTGCTAAAAGAAAAAAGCTTGAGGCTATTGGTAAATCACAAATGGAAACGATCATGCTTCTCAACAAACAGGGAGCATTATTATTATCTGAAATCCAAAGTATCTGTGGACAGACACTGTGCTATCGATTGGATATTGTACATGAGAATAAAGCGATGTCTTATTATGAAGCTACCTGTGCGGCGTCAGCCATATCGACACATTTAAAGAGACCTTACCGCTATGCAAATCGTTTTTTAATCTGGCATAATCTTCTTCATTTTAAGGAGCAAGGTTTTGTTTTATATGATATGGGTGAATTAACCGATAATCGAAATGTACGTGCCTTCAAACTAAGCTTTGGTGGACAAGTTGTCAATGTTTACTCAGGCTACATTACCCAATCAAAAATACGTGCACTATTACTAGGCGTGCAAAAATGGAGGAAGTAGCAACATGAATGGTGGGGGTCTCGTTATTTCATTAGATTTTGAGCTGAATTGGGGCGTCCATGATGTATTTCGATATGGACAATACAATAAAAACCTATATGGTGTACGGAAAGCCTTGCCCAGTATACTTGCGTTATTTGAGCAATATGACATTCATGCAACTTGGGCGACAGTCGGACTATTGTTTGCAGAATCAAAGGCTGAAATGGCTCATTATTTACGAGGTATCCCTGTTAAGTATGACAATATGCGATATGCAGCACATAGCCAGCTAGCTAAAGTAGGCGAAAACGAACAAGAGGACCTCTTACATTTTGGTAAATCTTTGATAGAGGAGATTAAACGTACACCACATCAGGAAATTGGTAGTCATACCTTTTCCCATTATTACTGCTTGGAAAAAGGTCAAACAGAAGCTGCCTTTTGTGCAGACTTAGACGCGACAAAGACCATAATCGAGGGTTATATTTCGCCCATGAAGTCCATGGTTTTTCCGAGAAATCAAGTGAATAAAGACTATTTTAAAGCATGTGTAGAAGCGGGCTATGTTTGTTACAGAGGAACAGAAAATCATCCATTGTATGATGCTCAAAAGTTTACGAAAAAAGGCAGATTTTTGGGAGCGAAAAAATGGCTTGATAGCTATATTAATCTTACTGGTCATCATATGGCAACATTGGAGGAAATGCGGGACGAGCAACTGATTAATATTCGTTCAAGTGCCTTTTTAAGACCCTACTTTCGTCCATTGCACGTATTCGAGGGCTCAAAGGTAAAACGCATAAAGGAAAGTATGCTCGAAGCTGCAAAGGCCCAAGCTTTTTATCATTTATGGTGGCATCCCCATAATTTTGGGAAGAATACAGCTAAAAATTTAGCGATGCTAGAAGAGCTATTACGTTATTTTCAAGAATTACGCAGTCAATACAATTTTGAAAGCTATTCCATGTATGAGGTAGCTGAACTTTGTGAAAATATTTCCAAACAACAAAAGTAACAAACTAAAAACCTCATTGAACACTGCGCCAACTCATATGAAATTTGAAGCAAACTGATTTTTAGTTTGCTTTTTTGTGTTTCAAATTTAAAAAGAAAAGAGGAAAAAAGAAAAAAATGACGAAGATGAATGTACGAATGGTACTATATAGAAAGAGTAGGAATTGGGTAGGACATTTGAGGGGCATGTGAAAAAATGTAGGTTCATTTAACTTGAATAGAAAAGATATAAAGGTGGTAGATGTATATGTTTATAGAACCGGAATGCCGATGGAAGCAAGAGAATGGATCGGCCATGCATCAGTGGATAAAGCAGCAAACAAATCCAAACCCAAATGATGTGGATATTGTCGTGTATGGGGCTCTTTTATCATATGCAGAAGAAGCATCTGGAAAAGCGCAATATCCAACTGCGTTTCGTAAAGTATGGCCAAGCTTCCAATCATATAACTTAGACGAGCAAATCAATTTACGCGCATTATCAGTCGTTGATATTGGCGATGTGGCGATTCATGAACAAGATAGAATGCTTTCTGAATCTGCCATCGAGGCTGCAGCAGAGAATTTGAGTATAGCTTTTCAAAAAAGCTTTACTTGCTTGATTGGGGGAGACCATGCCATTACCGCCTGTTCACTAAAAGGAATAAAGAATGCCTTTCCGCAGGATCGTATTGGTATCATTCAAATTGATACACATTTAGATGCAAGAAACCAAGAGGAAATTGGCTTGGCTCAAGATTCTCCTATCCATCAATTGATTGCCTCAGGCATTGTGGAAGGGAGACATATATATAATGTCGGATTGCACGGTTTTTTTAATTCACCTGAAATGATTCATTATGCTAGAGAACAGGGCATTCATATGATTACATTAAAGCAAATGCGACGTGACGGTATTCAGCTCACCATACATGAAATGTTACGTCAGCTTATGTATGAGGTTGATCGAATTTATGTTTCAGTGGATTTAGATGCACTTGATATTATGTTTGCACGAGATGTTCCAGCTGCCACACCAGGCGGTCTAACAGCCTATGAATTATTTGATATCCTCAAACTTATAGGTGAAAATGAAGGGGTTCGCCATATTGATTTTGTTTATGCAGACCCTAAGGAAGGAACGCTACGTCCAGAAACCGTTAAGATTGGTGTGACAGCATTTTTACAATGGCTAACAGGTATTCAGCTTGATCATCGCAATCGCATCTCAAATAAAGGAAAAGTGACGTTATAAGCATATTGCCGTGTATTGACAATGCCGATTGTTAAAAGTTTGCTATAATATTTCATAGGTATCAAAAATTTATATAAACTTTGCACGGTTATAGAGAGGAAAATTATGATGACAACAAAACCAAAACTACTGATTGTTGACGGTATGGCATTGTTATTCCGTTCATTTTTCGCCTCGGCTGCCATGGGCCACTTTATTCGCTTGGCGGATGGCACTCCAACGAACGGAGCACAAGGCTTTGTACGACATGTACTAACTGCACAATCTTTAATGAAGCCAACACATATGGCAGTTTGCTGGGATATGGGGGCACATACCTTCCGCAATGAGCTATTTGATGGCTATAAAGCAAATCGCCCAGCGCCACCTGAGGAAATGTTGCCTCAATTTGATATGGCAAAAAACCTATCTCTCCAAATGGGCTGGCAAAATTTTGGCGTGAAGGGCATGGAGGCTGATGATTTAATTGGTTCTATGATTGCCAAATGGCAGGACGACGCAGATATTACCGTAATTAGTGGGGATAAAGATTTACTTCAACTTTTAAGACCATCTACAGAGATTGCTTTTATGAAAAAGGGCTACACAGAATATGATATTTATACGCATGGGCGTTTTAAAGAGGAGTATAGTATTGAACCAGCGCAGTTTGCACAGGTGAAAGCCTTTATGGGAGATACGAGTGATGGTTATCCAGGCGTTAAAGGTATTGGTCCTAAGCAAGCACTCACATTAATCCAAACATATGGCTCGATTGATAGTGTGCTAGCGTCGCTCGGTGAATTAAAGCCAGGTCAACGAACAAAAATTCAAGACCAAATAGATATGCTGAAATTATCGCATGAGCTTGCAACGATTCAAACGGATGTCCCTATTGAAGCAGACCTTTCTAGCCTCGTATTACCAAATTATGAGCCACAAATATTTAAAGAGATGGAAGAGAGTGGCTACACGCTTATTGCCAAGCATGCCCGTTCTTTGTATTCCCTTATTTAATCAGTTATCGCAGAGTATAGTATTATGCTCTGCTTTTTTTATTGGTGGGAAAAGAATAGAGAGCAAATAGTAGGCTATTCGATAGTTGCTCTAGTGAGGAACCATTTTTACAAAGGATAATACTTTTTCATTGTTTTGATAGAGTACCTGACGAATGATGCTATCACGATTTGATGTACCATTGTCATGGAAAATTAACCATAGCTGATTATTTTTAATATCATAGCCAATTAGCGGTACCCAATGATAGGCGAAAGTAGAGGTTTGATCTCGCCAACGAAAACTAAAATAACGATCAAAACGCATAGCAACTGGACGCCCTGCATCAATTTCCTGCAAAGCTTCTTTTAATGAACAAGTACGAACATCCCACGATGGATATAATTGGCGTAATTTGCGAATCAATCGCCATTTGAATAAACCAATTTTTGTACTACCAAGCTGTTTATAGAGTTCATTAATTGAAGGAGCGGACCCATTCAAATAATTTAAAATAACGTGTACTGTAGTAGGACCACAAGCAGAATTACGATAGTTTGGCGCAATCGATGCATCATATTGTGATTTTCCGAGTAGTCCCAATTGTTGGCGCATAATGGTATCTCCTTTCAAAAAGAGCTGCATTTCATGAAGAAATGCAGCTCTCATTATTGTTATTGTTGAGCAGATAAAAATTCCGTTACTTGTTGAGGTGTTTTTGCATTGGCACTGTGTAAGTGAGCAAGCTTTTCACCGTTTTGGAAAATTAATAAACTTGGGATGCCCATTACATCATATTTGTCTGCGATTTCTGGAAGCTCGTCACGGTTTAGTTCATACCAATCAAATTGGTTATACTCTTCAATGATTGGGTCGATGAACATGTTCATACGTGTACAATCTGGGCACCAGCCAGCGTAAAATTTCACTAGTACTTTTTGGTCGCCATTGATTAATTCATTAAATTGTTCTGCAGTAGTAATTGTTTTCATTAAGTATTCACTCTCCTTGTTTACCATTCTACACATTTTTCCCGTAACCTGAAAGTTTTCTGTTTGACTGTGGTGATAGCTACTTATTGTCTCCTTTTAGCTCGTAAACAACAAAAAAAGATGTATATTGCGAAAATAATTCTTGAAAAAAGATTGCTAAATTAGACAAAATAATCTACACTAAAAATAGAAAAGTAGTTTTATCTTCATTCATTAGCAATCTTTTGAAACGGAGATAAACCTTAGGGCTCCTTGGTTGAATTGAGTAAATAGTCATTCAGCAGAGGAACAAAAATCCACTAAGGTACACTTGATATTTTTTTGACCAAAAAATGAATGGCTATTCATTCAATGGAAGAATAAGGGGGAATTGCTTGTGACTTATAACATTAAAAAAGCTGCTGTTCTAGGTTCTGGGGTGATGGGCTCTGGAATTGCAGCACATTTAGCTAATATCGGTATACCAACATTACTATTAGATATTGCACCGAAGGAACTAACACATGAGGAAGAGGCAAAAGGTCTTTCCTTAGAGCATCCAGCTGTAAGAAATCGTCTTGTTAATGGAGCTTTGCAAAAGTTGTTAAAGCAAAAGCCAGCACCACTTACTTCTAAGAAAAATTTATCACTACTAACGGTCGGCAACTTTGAGGATGATTTAGGGAAACTAAAAGATGTAGATTGGATTATTGAAGTTGTTGTAGAAAACTTACCTATAAAACAAAGTTTATATGAAAAAATCGATGCTATTCGTACACCTGGAACAATTATTAGTTCAAACACATCCGGGATTAGTATTAATGCAATGGCAGAAGGACGTTCAGAGGATTTTAAAAAGCATTTTCTTGGCACACACTTTTTCAACCCGCCTCGCTATTTAAAATTATTAGAGGTGATTCCAGCTGATACAACTGCACCTGAAGTAGTGAGCTTTATGAAAACATTTGGTGAAGATGTGCTTGGAAAGGGCGTTGTGCTAGCAAAGGATACACCTAATTTTATTGCTAACCGCATCGGCACTTATGGGTTACTCATCACGTTACAAGAAATGTTAAAAGGTGGTTACTCAGTTGGGGAAGTGGATTCCGTGACAGGTCCACTTATTGGTCGTCCTAAATCGGCAACTTTCCGAACGCTAGATGTTGTTGGTTTAGATACATTTATTCATGTAGCTAAAAATGTTTACGATCAAACAACAGGTGAGGAGCAGCAAGTATTTGCTGTACCAGAGTTTTTGCAAAAAATGGTCACGAACGGTTGGCTCGGGGCAAAATCAGGCCAGGGCTTCTTCATAAAGCAAGGAAAAGAGATTCATGAAATTGACCCAATGACTTTGGCGTATAGTCCTGTGAAAAAATTAAAGACACCTTCCATTGAAATGGCGAAACAAACTCGTGGATTAGCTAATAAAGTGAAGGCTTTAACATATGCAAAGGATCGTACAGGTGAATTACTATGGGGGATATTTGCTCCAACATTAATTTATTCTGCTCAGCTATACGGTGAAATTGCAGACGATATTGTGGCTATTGATAATGCGATGAAATGGGGATTCGGCTGGCAACAAGGACCATTTGAAATTTGGGATGCTATTGGCGTGAAAGAGGCTGTCGCAAAAATGGAAACAGAAGGTCGAGAAGTACCTGCCTTTGTAAAAGAGATGATAGCCAATGGGTTTGAAACTTTCTATTCCGATATAGATGGTGACTTGGCTTACTATAATGGGTCGGATTATGTTAAAGTGCCTATCAATGAAAAGGAAATCGATTTAAAACGATATAAGAAAAAACATGGCGTGATTAAATCCAATACAGGTGCTAGTTTAATAGACTTAGGTGATGGAATTGCATTATTAGAGTTCCATTCACAGTCGAATGCTATAGGCTTGGATATTATTCAAATGATAAACTTTGCCATCGATGAGGTAGAAGCTAATTATAAGGGCTTAGTGATAGGAAACCAGGGGAAAAACTTCTGTGTTGGTGCAAATCTAGGAATGATTTTAGTCGAAGCACAGGATGATAATATCTTTGAACTAGACTTTGTCATTAAGGCTTTCCAAGATGCGATGCAAAAAATTAAATATTCACGTAAGCCGGTTGTGGCGGCTCCGTTTGCGATGACATTAGGTGGTGGTGCAGAGGTTTGCTTACCTGCTGCACATATCCAGGCAACGATGGAAACATATATGGGCTTAGTAGAAGTAGGCGTTGGATTAATTCCAGGTGGCGGAGGGAATAAAGCGCTTTATCAAAAATTCCTAAAGGGTCTACCAAATGGTGTAGAAATAGACTATCAACATATTGCAAATAAAGTATTTGAAACAATTGCCATGGCGAAAGTTTCAACATCTGGTGAGGAAGCACGTGAAAATAACTTCTTAAACTTCGCAGATGGAATTTCTGTTAACCCAGACCATCAATTATATGACGCGAAACAAGCGGCTTTAGCACTTTATGAAGCAGGCTATCAACCACCTGTCCCAACAAAAGTTCCTGTGGTTGGTGCATCAGGCTACGGTACATTACTCATTGGTGCGCAAGGTATGTATGAGTCAGGCTTTATCAGTAAGCATGATTTGAAAATTGCTAAAAAGCTAGCTTATGTGATTGCGGGTGGTAAGGTTCCATATGGCACATTAGTAGATGAACAGTATCTATTAAACTTAGAGCGTGAGGCATTCCTTAGCCTTGTTGCTGATCCACTTTCACAGCAAAGAATGCAACATATGCTGTTAAAGGGGAAACCACTTCGTAACTAATGGACGAAATAGACAAAACTTGCACATGAAACAAAGGGGGATTATACGATGCGTGAAGCCGTTATTGTAGCAGGAGCACGAACTCCAATTGGAAAAGCAAAAAAAGGTTCTTTAGCAACAGTAAGACCAGATGACTTTGGTGCTGCCGTTGTCAAAGAAACATTAAAAAGAGCAGGCTATGAGGGACCGATAGATGATTTAATTTTAGGCTGTGCTATGCCAGAAGCAGAACAGGGTATGAATGTAGCTCGTAGCATCGGTGCACTTGCCGGACTACCAGATACAACTCCTGCACTAACCATTAATAGATTTTGTTCTTCGGGTCTACAGGCGATTGCCTATGCAGCTGAGCGAATCATGCTCGGGCATTCAAAGGCCATCCTCGCTGGTGGTGTTGAATCAATGAGTATGGTACCAATGGTGGGGAACACGCCCCGCTTAAATCCAACGTTAGCTGAAACAGCTCCACAATATTATATGGGAATGGGGCATACAGCTGAGGAAGTAGCTCGTCAATACAATGTAAGTCGCGAAGATCAAGATGCTTTTGCTGTTCGCTCACATGTACTTGCTGAAGAGGCAATTAAAGAAGGTAAATTTAATGATGAGATTGTACCTATAGAAGTGGAACAACATTATGTTGATGAGAACAATAAGCCACAGGTGAAAAAATTCACTTTCAGCATGGATGAGGGTGTCCGTTCAGGTACATCGGTTGAAGGTTTAGCGAAGCTTCGTCCAGCTTTCCATGTGAAAGGGAGTGTGACAGCAGGGAACGCTTCTCAAACATCTGATGGTGCAGCAGCTGTATTGGTAATGGAGCGTGAAGAGGCAGTCAAGCAAGGTTTAACACCAATGGCAAAATTCCTAGGTTTTGCAGTGGGTGGTGTACCACCTGAAGTAATGGGGATTGGTCCCATTGTGGCGGTACCAAAAGCGTTAGAAATCGCAGGTTTATCAATAGATGCGATTGATCTATGGGAAATCAATGAAGCATTTGCATCGCAATCCTTACAGGTGGTCCGTCATTTAGGCATCGACCAAGATAAGGTCAATGTAAATGGTGGAGCTATCGCATTAGGACATCCACTTGGTGCAACGGGTGCTATTTTAACACTAAAACTTATTCATGAATTAAAGCGTCAAGGTAAGAAATATGGCGTGGTAACTATGTGTATTGGTGGCGGCATGGGAGCCGCTGGAGTATTTGAAATTCTATAATTTTTCACTAGATCAGCTTGAGGTGTACTGTTTCCGGTTGCCTCCGAGCAAGTATATTTCAAGCTTTTCTATATATATTTGTCTTCACTCAGCAAAAGGTTTTTGGACCAAAATGAAAGCGTCAGAAACCTTCTCTAAAAGGTAGGAGAGTAGGCTGAATAAAAATCAAGCCTCTGAGCAAATACTACAGATTTTGAAGAGGCAGCATTCAATAGGGGATTAAACTATCAAAATAGATAAATTGGGAGGATTTTATATGACTGAAAAAACAACGGATTTCATTAAAGGCGGCGGATTTCTAATTGAAGATGTGGAATTAGATCGTGTGTTTACACCTGAAGATTTCACTGACGAGCATAAAATGATTGCCAAAACAACAGAAGAATATGTAGCAAATGAAGTTTTACCTGTAGTTGAAAATTTAGAGCATCATGAATTCGAGCACTCAGTACGTCTCCTTAAAAGTGCTGGTGAATTAGGCTTGCTTGGAGCAGATGTGCCAGAAGAATACGAAGGACTAGGCTTAGATAAAGTTTCTTCAGCATTAATTGCAGAAAAAATGTCTGTAGCAGGTGGTTTCTCCATTACTCATGGTGCACATGTAGGGATTGGCTCATTACCAATCGTGCTATTCGGTGACGAGAATCAGAAGAAAAAATATTTACCTAAGCTTGCCTCGGGTGAATTAATTGCTGCTTATGCTTTAACAGAGCCAGGTTCAGGCTCGGATGCTTTAGGGGCAAAAACAACTGCGAAACTAAACGATGCAGGCACACATTATATTTTAAATGGTGAAAAGCAATGGATTACAAATGCCGGCTTTGCAGATGTATTTGTTGTTTATGCTAAAATTGATGGTGATAAGTTCTCTGCCTTTATTGTGGAACGTACATTCAATGGTGTTTCAGTCGGTCCTGAGGAGAAGAAAATGGGGATTAAGTCTTCATCTACCCGTACACTTGTGTTAGAAGATGCAGAAGTGCCAGTAGAAAATTTATTAGGTGAAATTGGTCGTGGGCATGTCATTGCCTTCAATATATTAAATATCGGTCGCTATAAACTAGGGGTTGGAACAATTGGTGGATCAAAACGCGCATTTGAGCTAGCGGTACAATATACAAACCAACGTCAGCAATTTAAAACAAAGCTATCTGACTTCAACCTAACAAAAGAAAAATTATCAACAATGGCTTCTCATTTGTATGCATCAGAGTCATTAAACTATCGTACTGTGGGTTTATTTGAAGACCGTTTAAGCCAGCTAAGCCCAGAGGAGCAAAAGGAAGGAAAAGTGATTGCAGGTGCTATCGCTGAATATGCGATTGAATGCTCCATTGCTAAAGTATTTGGATCAGAAACATTAGATTATATTGCAGATGAAGCTGTACAATTACACGGCGGTTATGGCTTTATGGCTGAATATGAGGTAGAGCGTATATACCGTGATTCTCGTATTAATCGAATTTTTGAAGGTACAAATGAAATTAATCGCATGATTGTACCAGGTACATTTATGAAAAAGGCACTAAAAGGTGAGCTGCCATTATTACAGGTTGCGCAAAATTTACAGCAAGAGCTTCTAATGCTAATGCCAGAGGATATCGGCACTGAGCCACTAGCTCAGGAAAAATACTTAGTGAAAAATGCCAAGAAGATTGCTGTATTAGCTGCAGGCTTAGCCGCACAACGCTTTGGTGCGAAGCTTGATCAAGAGCAAGAAGTATTAGTGAATATTGCTAATATCGCTAATCAATTATTTGCAATGGAATCAGCTGTATTACGCACAGAAAAAGCGATTGCTCGTGATGGCGTTGAAAAAGCACATCAAAAATTGCTATACACTCAAATTTTCTGCCAAGAAGCATTTGCAGAAATCGAAAAAGAAGCAAAAGATACAATTCTGGCTTCCGCAGATGGTGATGCAGCACGTATGACATTATCTGCATTACGTAAATTAACACGTAATAATCCATACAACCTCATTACGAAGAAACGTGAAGCATCTGTGAAATTAATTGAAGCAGAAAAATATATCGTTTAATCGTAGGAAAATGCTAGCTATCCGTAAGTGGGTAGCTAGTTTTTTATTGTGCCAAATAAATTATTTGTCAAAGTAACGGATAAAAATACAAAATGGATGGATAGACTTACGGAAATGAGCGAAGTTCCACCATTCTCGATGATTATGATGGTATACTACAGAAAAAGACAGCAAAGGAGCATTTTAATGACGATTCAATTTTTCCATTATCCCAAATGTACAACATGTAAAAAAGCGCAAAAGTGGTTAAATGATCATGACGTTTCCTATGAAGAGGTACATATCGTAGAGCAGCCGCCAACAAAGGATGAAATAACAGCTTTATGGCAAGTCAGTGGTCTTCCTTTGAAGAAGTTTTTTAATACTTCAGGCATGAAATATCGTGACCTTGGTTTGAAGGACAAGCTAGCTGATATGACTGAGGAAGAACAGCTTGAGCTACTTGCTTCGGATGGGATGTTAATAAAACGTCCACTCGTAACAGATGGAAAAAAAGTAACTTTAGGGTTTAAAGAATCCGATTTTGAGCAAGCTTGGATATAGCCGTTTTTATTCTTGTTTTTATAGGAGAAGTATGGCACACTGAAAGTGAATATATTACATAATTATGGAGGGGTTTTTTGCATGAGCACACCGAAAGACTTACGTTACTCTGAAGAGCATGAATGGGTTAAAGTAGAAGATGGAAAAGTACGTATTGGTATTACGCACTTCGCACAATCTGAATTAGGAGATATCGTTTTCGTTGAGCTTCCACAAGTTGGCGATGAAATCAAAACGGATGATCCATTCGGTAGCGTAGAATCAGTAAAAACTGTTTCTGAATTATATGCACCAATCTCAGGCACTGTAGTTGAAGTTAATGCAGATTTAGAAGATAGCCCAGAATTCGTTAATGAATCACCATATGAAAAAGCATGGATGATCGTCGTAGAGCCTGCTGATGCATCAGAAGTTGATAAACTTATGACAGCAGAACAATACGAAGAGATGACAGCAGAATAAGACAAGCCATAATCAAAAAACGTCGGAAACTACCGGCGTTTTTTATTATATAATAACGTATAAGTGGGAATGTCTAAATGGAGGTGGCGTAATGTTCGATGGGAAATGCTTGATAGTAGAAGGACGCTCAGATAAGCTACAAATTGAGCCAATTTTAAACGAGAATGTTACAATACTATGTACGAATGGAACAATTGGTGTGCATCAATTAGAAGAGCTAATCGATCCCTATGAGGGCTATGAGCTATTTACCTTTTTTGATGCCGATACTTCAGGCGATAAGCTACGTGCATTAATGGACAGACATTATCCTGAAGCGGAGCATTTACGGACAATGCCAACATATAAAGAAGTAGAAACGACACCTAGAAAAGTGTTAGCCATGATTTTACTTCGTGCGCATTTCTCAATCCATAATGAATATATTTTGTAAGGTTGCGTGAACTAAATGGAAGAATGGTCGAAAGAGCAGTGGGAAACGGCATTACAGTCCGGAGAAAAAGCTGCGTTTTATTTATATACACCGATGTGCGGTACTTGTGCAGTGGCATCAAAAATGATGTCAATTGTAGAACAACTATTACCTCACCTAAAGCTAGGGAAAGCAAATATTAATTTTTTGGAGCAAATTGCTTTTGAGCATCAAATTGAAAGCGTTCCGTGCTTACTTGTTTGTGACGGTGGCAAAGTGACAGAAAAGATTTATGCTTTTCAATCCGTACCTTTTTTGTACGAATTGTTAAAAAAATCAATTGACTGAACTTTATTAGCGTGGTAAAGTAACAAATATATTACTAAAACATTAAATATATCGAACTCTTATGAAGAGCGGCGGAGGGAAGTGCCCTATGAAGCCCGGCAACCATCACATAGTGAAAAGGTGCCAAATCACCCAAAGATTTTTCTTTGAAAGATGAGAGAACGGTTCAACGTATAATACGTGACCCCTTCTACTTGTCTATAAGTGGAGGGGTTTTTTTATATAAGAAAAGGAGTATTCGCTATGATACAGCTTCAAAATATAACGAAGAAATACAAAACAGCAAATGGCGAATTAACGGCAGTCAAAGATGTTAACCTGACTATTAATAAGGGTGAAATTTTTGGCATTATCGGCTATAGTGGCGCTGGTAAAAGTACGATGATTCGTTTACTTAATGGCTTAGAGAAACCAACAACAGGAACAGTAACAGTGAACAATCAGGCTTTTTCATCGATTAAAGGTCAAAAGCTTAGAGCAGCTAGACAAAAGGTTAGTATGATTTTTCAACATTTCAACCTACTTTGGTCACGAACAGTTGCAGAAAACATTGCCTTCCCATTAGAAATCGCAGGTGTATCAAAAGCTCAACGTGAGGCACGGGTGAAGGAATTGATAGCACTTGTTGGCCTAGAAGGTCGTGATCAAGCATATCCATCACAGCTCTCTGGTGGACAAAAGCAACGTGTAGGGATTGCGCGAGCATTAGCCAATAATCCAGAGGTTTTACTATGTGATGAGGCTACATCTGCTCTAGACCCTGAGACAACAGATGCCATTCTTGATTTACTGGTGGATATTAATGAACGTTTAGGGTTAACGATTGTCCTCATTACTCATGAAATGCATGTCATCCGCAAGATTTGTCATCGTGTAGCAGTGATGGAGGCAGGCGAAATTGTAGAGCGTGGAGAAGTATTGCAAGTTTTCCAGGCTCCTCAGGCTGCCATTACTAAGAAATTTGTAGCGCAAATTACCAATACAAAGGAAACACAGGATACAGTAGAACAAATCAAAGCAAATTATCCAACTGGACAACTTGTCAAATTGATTTTTGTTGGTGAAAAAACAGAACAGCCAGTTATTTCACATCTAGTAAAGCAATTCGATGTGGAAGTAAGCATTGTACATGGGAATATTTCGCAAACCAAAAATGGTGCATATGGTACTCTCATTGTGCAAATTGATGGGTCGAAAGCAAACGTGACTGAAGCCTTAAGCTATTTAAATACAGTGGAAGTGCAAACGGAGGTGATTGCAGATGCTAACTAATCTCTTTCCCAATGTAGACTGGGATAGCATGTGGCAGGCTACATATGAAACATTATATATGACGGCCATTTCAACAGTTATTACATTTATTCTAGGGTTAGCCATTGGGATTGTCCTGTTTTTAACTAGTCCGAATCAGTTATGGGCTAATAAAATTGTTAGTTTTTTAACAGGGTCACTCGTTAATATATTCCGTTCTATTCCATTTATCGTGTTAATTATTTTATTAATTCCATTTACTAAGTTTTTACTTGGTACAATCCGTGGAGCCAATGCTGCTTTACCTGCTTTAATTATCGGTGCGGCTCCGTTCTATGCACGTATGGTATTAATTGCGCTACGAGAAATTGATAAGGGTGTTATTGAAGCAGCTCGTTCAATGGGGGCTAAAACAGCCACAATTATTTGGAAAGTACTGATCCCTGAATCATTACCAGCACTCATTTCGGGTATTACTGTTACGGCTGTAGCACTTGTCGGTTATACAGCAATGGCAGGGATAATCGGTGCAGGGGGTCTCGGGAACTTAGCCTTCCTAGACGGTTTCCAAAGAAATCGCCAAGATGTGACATTAATGGCAACTATTTTGATCTTAGTAGTAGTCTTTATCATCCAATGGATAGGTGATTTCATTACAGAAAAAATTGATAAACGTTAATAAAACTGAGGTTATTCCGGTTCTTACCGCTAACATATTTTCATTAAAATAAAGGGAGTGTCATACATGAAAAAGTTATTAACAGGATTATTTTTATCAATACTTGTACTAGCATTAGCAGCTTGCGGTACTGATAAAAAAGAGGATTCAAATGCAGCATCTGGTGATAAAACAGATAGTAAAGAAAACGTTACTTTAACAGTGGGAGCTTCTAATACACCACATGCAGTAATTTTAGATAAAGCAAAACCGATTTTAGCTGAGAAAGGTATTGACCTTAAAGTAGAAACATATACAGACTATGTGCTACCAAACCAAGATTTAGAATCAAAAGAGTTGGATGCAAATTACTTCCAACATATTCCGTATTTAGAGTTGCAAATTAAAGACAATGGCTATGATTTCGTCAATGCTGGTGGTGTTCATATTGAGCCAATTGGTATTTACTCTAAAAAGTATAAGTCTTTAGAAGACCTTCCAGAAGGCGCAACAATCTTACTTTCTAACTCGGTATCAGACCACGGTCGTATGCTGTCATTATTAGAAGCTAAGGGCTTAATTAAATTAAAAGATGGTATTGATAAAACAGCAGCAGAAATTAAGGATATAGAAGAGAATCCTAAAAACTTTAAATTTGATGCGAATACAGCACCAGAAATGCTTGTACAAATGTACGAAAACAATGAAGGGGACGCAGTACTTATCAACTCTAACTTTGCTATTGATAATGGCTTAAACCCTATTGAAGATGCTATTTCTCTTGAAGACAAAGAGTCACCATACGTTAACATCATCGCAGTACGTGCTGGAGATGAATCAAGACCTGAAATTAAAACATTATTAGAAGTATTAACTTCTAAAGAAATCCAAGACTTTATCTTAGAAGAATGGAAAGGTGCAGTAGTACCTGTTCAATAATCTACAAAAAAGGGTACGTAAGTATTGAGTTACTTACGTACTCTTTTCTTTTGAGGTTGCTTACCTGCTTTTAATAGTGATTATCGATAGGATGTCGATTTCCGTGGAAATAAAAATAGCTATATCAAGTATTTAAAAGCTCCTATAATCCCCTGTTCTACATGTTTGTCTAATCCCTCCAGTATCGGTGAAAGCCAATGCTGTGAGGGATTTTTAGCAACTTCCTGAAAAGGAAAAATGTTAATTCCTATTTATTAACATTCTTCAGTGTTGCCTAGCATCTTTTTCGTTTACGCTTAATAAGTGACTCTGAATATATTTGTTAAATATCTTAATAATTAATGAATTATTTTGTTGTGTATGTGAAAAAAAAGTAGGTGTTTTTTCGTGAGTAAAGAAATTATTTAGAAATTGTTTAGTTACGAGTAGTACTATATAATTGTTAGAAAAGTTTTTTTTGTGAAATTTGGATTTTATTAATCTATTTTGACTAAAAAAATCATACTAAAGTATGTGGAGAAGAAAGGGGTTTGTACAGAATGGCGATGAGGAAAAGAAATAACCTATTACGTTGCAAAATACTCGATATGACTAAATATTGAGGATGAATAGATAACGGAAAAATGGCGATAAAAATTACATGTAAGTTTAGCCAAAGGAGTTATTGTTATGACGATAAACACGAAATCGATGAGCTCAGCTTTATTAAATAAAATTCAATTAAAAAAAGCGACAATTGGGGTAATTGGTCTCGGCTATGTAGGCCTACCATTTGCCATTGAAATTGTCCAGAAAGGTTTTCATGTTTTAGGCTTTGATAAAAATCAAGAAAAAATCGCCATGTTGCAAAACGGTGAGAGCTATATAGCTGATATCCCGAAAGAAAATATACAGCAAATATTAAAAGATCAACATTTTGAAGCAACCTTTGATTTTTCCAAACTTGCTTCTGTAGATGTCGTCATTATTTGTGTACCGACTCCTACAACAGTGGATGGTACTCCTGATATTTCCTATATAGAAGAGGCAGCACATGACATCGGGCGTTATATTAAAGCAAATGCATTAGTTATTCTTGAAAGTACGACCTATCCTGGGACAACAGAGGAAATTGTTCAGCCTATTTTGCAAAAGCATGGCTTTGCTGTGGGTCAAGATTTATTCTTAGCTTATTCACCAGAGCGAGTGGACCCTGGTAATAGTAATTTTTCAGTTTCCAATACACCCAAAGTTGTTGGCGGTGTTACTTCTAATTGTTTGGAAGTTTCAAAGGGTTTTTATGAAACAGTCATTCATACTAGTGTATTTACGGTAACAAGTCCCAAAGTTGCCGAAATGGAGAAATTGCTGGAAAATACATTTCGCCAAATCAATATCGCCCTTGTCAATGAGCTCAGTCAAATGTGCTATAAAATGAACATTGATGTTTGGGAAGTCATAGATGCTGCCTCAACAAAGCCTTATGGCTTTATGCCATTCAAGCCTGGCCCAGGAGTAGGGGGGCATTGTATCCCTGTCGATCCCAAATATTTATTATGGGCGGGTCAACAGCATGGTATCTCAGCAACTTTAATTGAAGCAGCAGATAAAATAAATGATTCGATGCCTAATTTTGTTGTGGAGAGGCTGGAACAGTACTTACGTATTCAAAATATTGAGCTGTGCCACGCAAAAATTGTTATTATTGGTGTCACTTATAAGCCAGATATAAACGACTCACGCGAATCTCCTGCACTACGAGTCATTCAGCAATTACTTGATAGTCAGAGCTCATTACAGATTATCGACCCTTATATACAAACGTTCCCGGTAGAACAAACTCTTTTAAACACAGTTCCTTTAACAGAGAAAAGTGTTAAAGATGCAGATGCTGTGTTGATTTTAACCAATCATTCCAACATTGATTATTCATTAATTGATCAGGAAGCCTCATTAATTTTTGATACTCGTAATACCCATTTTTTATTTAAGAATAAAAATTATTACAGACTATAAGGAGAGTTCGTGGGAAATGAAACAGCTAAAAATATGTGGGCTTCTAATCCTGATGTTCTTAGCAGGATGTCAATCCACTCCACAAAAAACGATTCAACCAATTGATTCTTCTATAGAGATTAAGGAATCTGATGGTACGATGAGTGATTCAATCAGTCATGTCGATATTATTAAGCCAAAAGTAGCTCTAACGTTTAATGGCTTTGCGGATAATCAAACAATGGAGCTACTATTGGCGAAATTAGATGAATCTAATATGAAAGCCACCTTTTTCTTAGAGGGGCTACGTGTGGCACAGGAACCAGAGCTTGTTCGAGACATTCTAAAAAGAGGCCATGATGTACAAAACGGTACATTGTCATTTCCAGATGTCACAGCTTTAAACTATGACCAAACCTATGAGGAGATTTATTTAACGAATCAAATATTTGAAGAACATTTAGGATATAAGCCGAAATTTGTTCGAAGTCGTTCAGGTGATATTACAGATAATATGCGCTTAGCAGCTGCTGCACTGGATATGAAGGCAGTGATAGGTTTATCCATTAATCCACTTGATCGAAAAATGCAAAGTGCCCAAGATTTGATTGATTATATTGACAAATATATTGATAGAGGTTCTATTATTCATCTCAACACTTATATTAATCCTGCTATTATAGATGCCATTCCTTTACTAGCACAATTAGCAGAAAAACATGATTACACCATTACGACTTTAAGTGATGTGATAGATGAGCGATATTTAACAAAGTCTTTAGAAGAAATAGCAGGTTATGATGCCGTCAAACCTAATTTGAATTATGAAAATGTTGAACCACATTTGTATTATCGAAAAGAGACCTCTAAAAAAGAAATCGCCATTACCTTTGATGATTGGGCACATGAACAGCAGGTGAAAGCTGTTTTAGATGTATTAAAAAAATATAATATTAAAAGTACATTTTTTTTAATCGGTAGTGGGGTGGAGAAAAATCCACAATTAGCCAAGTTAATACTAGAGGAAGGTCATGAAGTGGCAAGTCACTCTTATTACCATTTAGATGTAACTAAAATGACGCCAGAGGAAATACAAGATGATTTAGTGAAGGCCCATAATGCTCTTACTTATGCGTTACAGGAGCCACCATTACTTTATTTTAGACCAGCACAAGGAATTATGGATGAGCGTACTGCTAAAGTGATTACCGCTGCCGGAATTAAAACCATTGCCATGTATGATATTGCTTCCTTTGACTGGAATTTAGATTACAGTGCTCAGGACATTTATGATCGGGTCATATCTAGAGCAGCACCAGGAAAGGTTATTGTCATGCACATCTTAGACGGTACGAAAACAGTTGAAGCACTTCCATTAATTATTGAAAAGTTGCAACAAGATGGTTATAGCTTTAGTAAAATGTCAAATTGGATTGAAGAAGATGCAAATGGGGATGTGAATAAATGATAAAAACGAAAAAAGAGGTTTTAACAGTACCGCGCTCAGATCGTCGGATTCTATCAAATATTCCTGATCCCGAAAATGTCCGAAACCTTGTCAATCGTCGAGGTGCATCTTATCAGAAAGAAGAAATTGATCCGACAGATGTCAATGAAATTTATCGTCTTCAACAGCTTAGCTTACGCTATGAAACTCATTTTGAGGTTCAGGTTAGAAGAGCAAGACATAAAATGAGTTCAGACAAATACTATGCTGAAGATATTTCCGTAACGGGAATTCTTGTTTATTCTCAACAGCCTCAGCAATTATTAATTGATGAAATTTTAGAAATGAATTTTACGATCCCAGGTGGGGCAATGCCTGAAGGATATGAGGCAAAAGTGAAGTTGAAGGCAAAGGTGGTCCGGCATTTTACCAAAGAGGTGGATGGTCAAACGCTATATTACTTTGCTTGCGAATTTCTCCAACCTTTAAATAAATATATGGTAAAAAAACGTTGGGGCATTTCTGTTTTTATGGCGAGTTTATTCTTATTGGTTGTCTCACTTATTGTCATGCTGATGAGAGCAGAAAGTGTTATTTATTTTAGATTCAATAAATTTTTATACCTTTATAGTATTATAGCGGCAACGTTTCTATTAAGTAGATACCTATTTGGTATTTTTTATAAAAATGTACCCATCAATCCAAACTATGAGCCCGGTGTATCCATAATTATCCCTGTGTTTAACGAGGAAGAATGGATACATCGCACGATTTCAAGCTGTATTAATCAGTACTATCCTGTAGATAAGTTAGAAGTCATTGTCGTGGATGATTGCTCTACGGATAGGACGGAGGAAAAAGCTAAGGAAATGATAGATCTTATTCATTTTGAGGGTGGGCGTTTTAAAACAACCGATCGCTTAAAGTTTTCTAAGCTTCCTCAAAATGGTGGAAAACGTGAAGCGCTGGTAGCCGGTGTTCATCAAGCAAAGCATGACTTAGTGGTTTTTGTGGATTCCGATAGTTTTTTGGAGCCACATGCAATCCGCAATCTAGTCCAGCCTTTCCAAGACCCTAAAATGGGTGGTGTAGCTGGACGGACAGAGGTAGAAAATAAATTTACAAATGCTCTGACAAAATTACAGACAGTTCGTTATTATATTGCCTTTCGTATTATGAAGGCCGCTGAATCTTGGTTTGATACGGTGACTTGCTTATCAGGACCATTAGCTTGTTATCGAAAAGAACTTATTTTAAAAAATGAAACAGCCTGGCTCAATCAAAAATTTCTTGGGCAGCCTGCTACATTTGGTGATGATCGTAGTATGACAAACTATATTTTGAAAACACATCGAACAGGTTATCAGGATAATGCCATTTGTTCGACGATTGTTCCCTCTGACACTAAAGTTTTTTTATCTCAGCAAATGAGATGGAAACGTTCTTGGCTAAGAGAATCTTTACGAGCCTTTCTATTTATGTGGAAAAAAGAACCCTTCATGTTCCTTTTCTTCATAATAGGCTTAATTGTCCCAATTGCGGCACCAATTGTCGTCGTCTACAACTTAATCTATGTGCCAATCATGTATGGTGTTTTTCCGACTACCTTTTTATTAGGCTTACTTTTAATGGCCATGCTCATGAGTTTGGCTCATCTATTCTTTAGGAAAAGTAAATTATGGTTATTCGGGTTTATCTTCGTTCTTTATTATGAATTTATTTTGCTCTGGCAAATGCCAGTTGCATGGGTAACATTCTGGAAATCAACATGGGGAACAAGGGAAACACCACAAGACGTTTTGGCAAAAGAAAAGAAAATAGAAAAGCAAAAATTACGAAAATCCCGATTTTCAATGTTGAAAATTAGAAAAATGGGTGAGAAGGAATGAAAGAAAAAAATGTAATTTTACAGCCAGCTAAAAAAAATCGAAGGAAAATTATACGCTCGATTATACAATTAGTAGTTGTTATCTTTTTAGCAGTCGTGTTAATTAAAGCCGTCTTTCTGACAGACAAGCGATTTGCTGAGGCGGTCCCGTTAAACAATAAAGACGGATTTATTGCACTGTCCTATTTTGGTGTAAGTAGAAATGACTCCTCTAAATACGTGTCAAAGAAAAATTTAGAAGAACAGCTTACATTGCTTGAAAAACAAGGCTATCAAACGATTACACAAAAGGATATATTGGATTTTTATCAAAAGAATAAACCACTACCAGAAAAAGCCTTGTTTTTATCATTTGAGGATGGCCGTACCGATTCTAGTATTTTCGCACAAAACGTTATGGAAAAATTAAATTATAAGGCTACGATGTTTACGTATGCCAATAAAATGGATACCCGCGACCATAAATTTTTAAAGCCAAAAGATTTGAAGTTGATGGAGAAAAGCGGCTATTGGGAATTAGGCTCTAACGGGTATCGACTAACCTACATTAATATTTTTAATGATAAAGGGCAGTCCTTAGGGATGATTGACGAAAATAATATACCGAATAAAACAACAATCGAATATTATAACCACTATTTAATGGATTTTATTCGTAATCAATATATGATCCCAAGTGAAACTCGACAAGAGATGGAAGCTCGAATTAAGAAGGATTACAAGCTTATGCAGGAAATTTATCAGCAAGAGTTTGGGGAAGTTCCTAAAGCCTATGCCATTATGCATGCTAATTCATTGTATAATAATATGGACCCTCTAGTGCAGAGTGTGAATGACAAGGAAATTAAAGACAAGTTTCGTATGCACTTTAATTTAGAATTGAGTGCCTATAATGATAAAGATAGTGATCTATATAACTTGAATCGATTACAAGTTTCTCCTTATTGGTCAACCAATCATGTCATGATGAAAATTAAACAGGCAAGTAATCAAAATATCGAATTTAAAATAGGAGATCCTCAATTAGCCCAAAAATGGCAAACCATTAATGGGGCAGCAGAATTTGATAATAATGAAGTTACATTAACATCGGCTCCTTCTAGTGAAGGTAGGATTCTCTTAAAGGAGATGATGCCACAGCAATATAACGTGAACTTTACATTTAAAGGGAATGTTGTTGGTGAACAAGCGTTGTATGTAAATTATGATGAGAAAACAAATAGCTATTTACGTATTGCCTTGGTAGACAATGAGCTTGTAGTGAGTGAAAAATTACCTGCTTCAGATATTGTGGAAAAGGCTCGTTTCCCATTGAATGAGATTAAGTGGAATGAAGAGGAGTATGCGTTTAATAAGGCGACCGTCTATACGTATCAGGACACCCAAAAGGGATCGCGGATTGTTGAAGAAGAATACCCAAGAAACTTAACTAAAAATAGAGTATTTAACATTACAGTAAATAAGGATAAAATAAAAGTAGATGTAGATCATGTATTATCTGAAACTATTCAAATAAACCCTGGCCTCCATGGCTCTCAAATTGGATTTGGAGCATTGTTTAGCCATAAAGATACATCTCATGAACAGTATGCAGATGATATATACGATACAATAATTGAAGATATTTTAATTACAGATAGGAAAGATCAAACTATTTTTACAAACCAATATACGAATTTCGAGAAGGTTAAGCATAAAAGCACAACATTGTTTAATCATGTTGTAGATTTCTTTATTGAAACCTTCTAATTTGGGGTGAAATTTGAAACAAGTGAAAAATTTTATATTATTTATCTGTATAGCCCTGTTGTTTATCACTGCTTGTAGTAATAGTAAAGAACCACCTGCTATAGCAAAGGAAGAATTAAAGGATAAAGCGAAGTTGCGTTTATCGATGTGGTTACCTGAATGGCAAAATCAATCAGCCTTAGAAGATGTCCAAAACTCCCAACAAGGATTACAAGATATGCGCGTTTTCGGTGCCTATTTTAATCATAAAGATGAATTGCTATTAACGGATAATGCAGTCGATATGTTGCGACAGACACAGCAGCAATTCAATGAATCACATCATGTAATTCTAACGCTTATAAATGATTATGTGACAGATAATGCCTCTTCTGTTCAAAAGGATAGTACACTTTTGCATAGGTTAGTACAGGATTCTTCAGCAAGAAAAAAGCATATCAATAATATATTGCAGGTAGTTGAACAATACCAACCAGATGGCATTGAAATTGATTATGAAAAGATAGCTAAAGAAGACCTTTCAAAATATGTTCAATTTTTAAAGGAGCTATACCGAGAACTTGCGAAAAAGAATGTTACACTGCATGTAGTGCTAGAGCCGAGCTTTCCATTTGATGTGAAGTTACCGAATGGGCCTAGCTATACCGTAATGGCTTATAATGTACATGGCTATCATAGTGGTCCAGGTGCGAAGGCTACATTTTCATTTCTTAATGATTTAATAAAAAATATCAAAAAATCCAACCAAAAATTAGCTATCGCCTTTGCTACAGGTGGTTTCGATTGGGTAGCTCAAGGTAATACGGTTGCATTAACGGAACTTGAGGCGGAGAAAGTATTAGCTGAAACAAACGCAAAGAAACAACGAGATAAAGCAAGTGGTGCTGTTTATTTTACGTATACAGATACTAGCAATATGAGTCATGAGATTTGGTATGCTGATCAGGAAACACTTGAAAAATGGGTCAAATATGTCCAAAGGAAAAGCTATCATGATGTAGTGTTGTGGCGTGCTGGTGGATTAGGTGTCAAAACATTACAGTGGATTAATGAGCAAGAAACTGGTGAGCGTTTGTCTCCCTAAAAAATCGGTAATATAGACACGTTCAACAAAAGTCATCGAGAAGTTCACGCTCGATGGCTTTTTGTCATTCTCTTGTTCGATTTTTGGAGAAACAAAACAGAAATGATGTTGACAAAGAATGAAATCAATAAACGTAACGATTTGCCAATTAGTTACCTAAAACCCTTCAATTTGGGAAAGTCGAGCGAACGTAGAGAGGGAAGCGGCTCGCCTCGGCCGTCATATCCAGGTTTTACCTTATTTGATTGTAAAAAAAGACTATCGGCAAACTCAAAATTTTTGAGTTTATCTATAGTCCCAAATCGCCAGTAAAGGCAATTTTTTTATTGAAATTGAGATAGACGTGAAAAGAAATCTTTGACGAAATTTAAAAAAATGGCTTCTGATGGGGCGATTTCTCGATTTACAGGAGAAATAATACCAACCGTCCTTGGAATGGAGGGTGATTCAATAGGCACCTTTACAGTAAAGCGAGCAGCAGAATCGTAAAGTGAACTTTCTGGTAACAGACTAACGCCTATTCCAGCTGCTACTAAGCCTTTAAGTGCATCCAAATCTTCACCCTCTGAAATAATATTAGGCATAAAGCCTGCAGCACGACAAGCATCCATTGCCACTTTATGTAATATATAACCATTTGGAAATAACACAAATAAATCATTTCTTAATTCAGCAAGCTGAATACTCTCTCTTTTTGCTAACGGATGATTAGCTGGTAGAAGAGCGGCAATATTTTCCGTAAACAATATAGTCGACTCAATGGATTCATCTTTTGGAGGAAGCGGACCTAAAAAGGCAAGGTTTAACTCTCGATTTTTGACAGCATCAATTAAAAATCGATAAGATCCTTGTCGTAGCTGAAATTGCAAATTGGGATACTCTCGTTTAAAGGCTGAGATAACGGTTGGCAGTACATAGCTTGCTAAACTTGTTGGAAAGCCAATCTTAATAGAGCCCTTAGCAGGATCAAGATACTCTTCTACTTGTTTGGCAGCAAAATCAATGGCCTTCAATGCCGTAATGGTATGTTCAAGAAAGGTCTTTCCAATCGGCGTTAATTTCACATTGCGTCCCACTCGTTCAAATAACGGAGTGCCTAACTCATCTTCAAGATTTGCGATTTGCCGACTAATGGCTGATTGAGCGACGTGAAGATGCTCAGCAGCTTCTGAAATATGCTCGCGTTCAGCAACCTCCACAAAATAGCGTAATTGACGTAACTCCACTAACATTTCACCTCTATTAATCTAAAAATAAGATTGATTATAGCTCAATTATATAATATTGAAGATAAAAAGTGACTGTAAATACAAAAAAGTTTAAGTATTCAGTAATCTTGCACAATAGAATTTTTTAGTGTGTAAAAGAGACTGCCATGAAAATATCTTATTTTTAATTGATTCCATTTTAATGAAATAGGTTATAGTATAGTTATGGTTGTTACTGCAAATTTGTCACAAAACCTCTACAATTAGCCCTTTTCACGAGGTTTACACTATGTAGCTAGATGAAATCAATTCTCAATTAGAGATATTTCATTGAAAATGAAGAAAGTCTATTCTCAATATCTATTCCAGATAGTAATAATCTGAAAATGCTTACAAAGCCTTTATTTTTCAAGATTTTATTTGAGGAGAAGGAAAGTAATTGAAATGGTTTGCATAGAGAACGATTTTCAGTTAAGATTAGAATGATGATAATTAAGGAATGGTTGACCCATTCACTGAACACTATGGAGGTATTTTCATGTCAACTTTAGTTATTAAAGATCTTCACGTTGCTATCGACGGAAAAGAGATTTTAAAAGGCGTAAATCTTACAATTAATACAAACGAAATTCACGCAATCATGGGACCAAACGGAACTGGTAAATCAACACTAGCTTCTGCTATTATGGGTCATCCTAAATATGAGGTTACTTCGGGTACTGTTGAACTAGATGGCGAAGATGTACTTGAGATGGAAGTAGACGAGCGTGCTCAAGCTGGTTTATTCCTAGCTATGCAATACCCATCTGAAATTGCGGGTGTTACAAATGCTGATTTCTTACGCTCAGCTATCAATGCTCGCCGTGAAGAGGGCGATGAAATTTCATTAATGAAATTTATCCGTGAATTAGATAAAAACATGGAATTCCTAGAAATGAACGAAGATATGGCTCAGCGTTATTTAAATGAAGGTTTCTCTGGCGGTGAGAAAAAACGTAATGAGATTCTTCAATTAATGATGATTAAACCGACGTTCGCAATTTTAGACGAAATTGACTCTGGACTTGATATTGATGCACTTAAAGTAGTATCTAAAGGAATTAACGCAATGCGCGGTGAAGGCTTTGGCTGCTTAATGATCACGCACTATCAACGTCTACTTAACTATATTACACCAGACCATGTACACGTAATGATGCAGGGACGTGTTGTGAAATCAGGTGGTGCAGAGCTGGCACAACGCTTAGAAGCAGAAGGCTATGACTGGATTAAAAAAGAATTAGGTATTGAAGAAGAAACAGAAGAACAAGAAGCATAAGAGGGAGGACGAACTAGCATGACAGTGGAACTTAACTTGCCTGTAACAGTACAGGACGTGCGCTCGTTCTCAGAAGCAAATGGTGAACCAACTTGGTTTACAGAGCTTCGCGCGGCAGCACTAGACAAAGTAACTGGTTTAGATTTGCCAAAACCAGATAGAACTAATATTACAAAATGGGATTTCATGAACTTCCCAGCATTTACAGTTCATAGTGAGGCATTTCCATCGTTGGATGCTTTACCTGAAGAAGCAAAAGGGTTAATTGACCTTGAAGCGCAAGAGAATCTTTATATTCAGCGCAATAATACACCAGCTTACATTAAAATATCACAAGAGCTTGTTGATAAAGGCGTTGTTTTTACGGATATTTTTACAGCAGTTCGTGAACATGGTGAGCTTGTTCAAAAATACTTTATGACTGAAGCTGTTAAAGTGGATGAACATAAGTTAACAGCGCTTCATACAGCACTAGTTAATGGTGGCGTATTTGTTTACGTCCCAAAAAATGTAGTCATTGAACAACCACTTCAAGTTGTTTTCTTAAACGATAATGCTGAAGCATCATTATACAACCATGTATTAGTAGTGGCAGAAGCAAATTCTGCTGTAACATACGTGGAAACATATGTTTCAACGGTGGAACAAGCAAAAGGCCAAGCAAATATTATTGCGGAAGTAGTTGTCCAAGATAATGCGCAAGTAACATATGGAGCAGTAGATGTACTTGCAAAAGGCTTTACGACTTATGTAAACCGTCGTGCACGCTTAGCACGTGACGCAAAAGTAGATTGGGCTCTTGGTTTAATGAATGACTCAGATACAATCTCAGAAAATATTACTCATCTAATTGGTGACGGTTCACATGCAGATACAAAAACAGTAGTTGTTGGTCGTGGAGAACAAAAACTTAACTTCACTACGGAGGTTCGTCACTGGGGTAAAAACTCAAACGGGCATATCTTAAAGCATGGTGTTATGAAAGATGCAGCTCAATCTATCTTTAATGGTATTGGCTATATCGAACATGGTGCGACGAAAGCAGATGCACAGCAAGAATCACGTGTATTAATGCTTTCAGAAAAAGCTCGTGGGGATGCAAATCCAATTTTATTAATTGATGAAGATGATGTAACAGCAGGACACGCAGCATCTGTTGGTCGAGTAGATCCATTACAGCTTTACTATTTAATGAGCCGTGGTATCTCGAAAGCAGAAGCAGAGCGCCTTGTTATCCATGGATTCCTTGCGCCAGTTGTTACGCAATTACCAATTGAGGGCGTTCAAAAGCAACTGACGGAGGTTATCGAAAGGAAAGTTCGCTAATGATGAATAAAGACATTAAAAGCTATTTCCCAATTTTAAATCAGGATGTAAATGGTCATAGACTTGTTTATCTTGATAGTGCGGCAACGTCTCAAAAACCTGTTCAAGTGATTGAGGCAATTAAAGCCTATTATGAATTTGATAATTCCAATGTTCACCGTGGAGTGCATACTCTAGGGAACCGTGCTACAGATAAATATGAAGGTGCACGTGAAAAGGTTCGTAAGTTTATTAATGCTCAATCAACACAAGAAATTATTTTTACTCGTGGAACAACGACCTCTTTAAATACAGTAGCAGCCAGTTATGGACGTGCAAATGTTGCTGAGGGTGATGAAATTGTCATTACTCAAATGGAGCATCATTCCAATATTATTCCTTGGCAACAGTTAGCCAAAGAAAAAAAGGCGACATTGAAGTACATTGAGCTAGAAGCTGATGGAACGATTAGTCTAGAAAAAGTACGTGCAACGATTACACCTCAAACGAAAATCGTTTCGGTGTCAATGGCGTCAAACGTGCTTGGAACTATAAATCCAATTAAAGAAATTGCGCAAATTGCACATGCTAATGGTGCTGTTATGGTAGTTGATGGAGCTCAAGCGGCTCCGCATATGAAAATTGATGTGCAAGAATTGGATGTAGATTTCTTAGGGTTCTCTGGGCATAAAATGTGCGGACCTACTGGAATAGGTGTACTATATGGTAAAAAGGAACACCTTGAAAAGATGGAGCCAATTGAATTTGGTGGCGAAATGATCGATTTTGTTGGGTTATATGATTCAACGTGGAAGGAATTACCGTGGAAATTTGAAGGTGGAACGCCTATTATTGCAGGTGCAATAGGATTAGGAGCTGCTATTGATTTCTTAACTGAGATTGGGCTAGATAATATTGCAGAACATGAACATAAGCTTGTTGGCTATGCAATGGATCAGCTTGAAACAATTGACGGTTTGAAAATTTTCGGCCCACGTGACCCAATGAAACGTTGTGGACTTGTGACATTTAATTTGGATGATGTCCATCCACATGATGTGGCAACGGTGCTTGATATGAATGGTATTGCTGTTCGTGCGGGTCATCATTGTGCGCAACCACTAATGAAATGTCTTCAGCAAGTAGCGACAGCGCGTGCAAGCTTCTATCTGTACAATACAGAGGAGGATATTGACCGTCTTGTTGCAGGGTTACGTTCTGCGAAGGAGTATTTTGGCGATGTCTTTTAATAATTTAGATCAACTATATCGTTCAGTCATTATGGATCACTATAAAAATCCTCGTAATAAGGGTTCTTTAGAAGGTGAAGCTGTAACGATTGATATGAACAATCCGACATGTGGAGACCGTATACACTTAACATTAAAAGTGACTGACGGTGTTGTAGAGGATGCCAAATTTGAAGGTGAAGGCTGTTCAATTTCTATGTCCTCTGCATCCATGATGACTCAACTTATCAAAGGGAAAAAGGTAGATGAAGCTTTAGAGCTTGCTGATATTTTTTCTAAAATGATGATGGGTGAAGAGTATAGCGATAAATATGACCTTGAGGATGTTGAAGCACTGCAAGGTGTCTCTCAATTCCCTGCACGTATTAAATGTGCAACATTAGCTTGGAAAGCAATGGAAAAAGGTGTGAAATAAAGCATACTGCCTTGTCAGCTGGGTGAAAGTGACATACTTTCACTCATGGCAAAGGTTGAATACCTCGAAAATATAGCTCAATGAACGGAGGAGAAACGATGGCTAAAAAAATGCCTGATATCGGCGATTACAAATACGGTTTCCATGACAAGGACGTATCAATTTTCCGTTCAAAACGTGGTTTGACTGAAGAAATCGTCCGTGAAATTTCAAATATGAAACAAGAGCCAGAGTGGATGCTAGAGTACCGCTTAAAGGCACTTGAAACATTTTATACAAAACCAATGCCGCAATGGGGTGGCGATCTTGGCGATTTAGATTTTGATGAAATTACGTACTATGTGAAACCATCAGAAGCGACACAAAAATCATGGGATGAAGTTCCTGATGAAATCAAAGCTACTTTTGATAAATTAGGTATTCCAGAAGCAGAACAAAAATATCTTGCGGGTGTATCTGCGCAGTATGAGTCAGAGGTAGTTTATCACAACATGAAGCAAGACCTTGAAGATCTTGGTATTGTGTTTAAAGATACAGACTCAGCATTACGTGAAAACGAAGATATTTTCAAACAATATTGGGGTAAAGTAATCCCATACACAGATAATAAATTTGCGGCATTGAACTCAGCTGTATGGTCAGGTGGATCATTTATCTATGTACCACCAGGCGTTAAAGTTGAAACACCTCTACAAGCTTACTTCCGCATTAACTCTGAGAACATGGGTCAATTCGAACGTACGCTAATTATTGTGGATGAAGGCGCACATGTACACTATGTTGAAGGTTGTACAGCCCCTGTTTACACAACAAACTCTTTACACTCAGCTGTTGTAGAAATTGTTGTTCGTAAAGATGCCTACTGCCGTTATACAACGATTCAAAACTGGGCAAACAACGTATACAATCTTGTAACGAAACGTACAGTTGTTGAAGAAAACGGTACAATGGAATGGATTGATGGTAACATCGGTTCTAAATTAACAATGAAATACCCAGCATGTATCCTAAAAGGTGAAGGCGCTCGTGGTATGACGCTATCTATCGCATTAGCAGGTAAAGGTCAACATCAACATGCTGGAGCGAAAATGATTCATATGGCACCAAACACATCTTCTACAATCGTTTCTAAATCGATTGCTAAACAAGGTGGTAAGGTAACATATATGGGACAAGTTCGTTTCGGTCCTAAAGCTAGTGGTGCTCGTGCCAATATTGAATGTGATACGCTGATTATGGATAACCAATCAACATCTGATACAATTCCATACAACGAAATCCTTAATGATAATGTTTCTTTAGAGCATGAAGCTAAAGTTTCAAAAGTGTCTGAAGAACAATTATTCTATTTAATGTCTCGCGGAATCTCTGAAGAAGAAGCGACAGAAATGATTGTAATGGGCTTCATTGAGCCATTTACAAAAGAATTACCAATGGAATACGCAGTAGAAATGAACCGTCTTATCAAATTCGAGATGGAAGGTTCTATTGGGTAATTTATCAATTAACCCTTGTCACAACGATGTGTGTGGCAAGGGTTTTTGTTTTGTAAAGAAAACAACTTCCTTAATATATTGAAATAATAGTGGATTTTTATAAGGAGACATACTAAAATGATAATGAGAATCAATATCAATTAAAGAAGGGAGAATGAATACGTGAGAAACAAGTTTCTATTTATTAGTATGATAGCGGTATTTATGCTGAGCCTCGCTGCATGCGGAGAGAAGAAAACAACAGAGGAAGATAGGTCCACAGAGTCGATGAAAGAGGAAGTGGCACAAACACAAGATAGTACTACCAATGAAAATTTGACAAGAACAATAGATTATCTAGGAGAAAGCTATGAAGTGCCAGAAAAGGTCGAAAGAATTGTTGTGACGGGTGCGATGGAAGCCATGGAAGATATGGTGGTACTTGATGTCCATCCAGTAGGAGCGATTGCGGTTGGTGGTAAATTCCCTGAGTTATACGCTGCTGTTACAGATAAGGCAGAGTCGATTGGGGAGAAGATTAAGCCAAACTTTGAAAAAATATTAGAATTAGATCCAGATGTGATTTTAGGCTCAACGAAATTTCCAGAGGAAGTACAAAGTAAATTAGAAAAAATTGCTCCAACCATTTTAGTTTCGCATATCTCTACGAATTGGGAATCTAATTTAAACTTATTAGCTGAATTAACAGGCAAGCAAGCAGAGGCAGAAAAAATATTATCTACATATAAGGCAGATATTGAAGCGGCAAAGTCTAGCTTAACAAAAAAACTAGAAGACAAAAAAGTAGCAGCCATTCGAATTCGTAGGGGACAAGCTTATGTCTATCCAAAAGAAGTATTTTTAAACCCTGTTCTATATGGTGAGCTTGGTTTAGAAGTCCCTGCTGAAATTGCTAAGGCAACATCTCAAGAAGCGATTTCTGTTGAGCAACTAGCGGATATGAATCCAGATTTTTTATTTGTCCAGTTTTCAACGGATGAAAATGCGGATGCTCCAAATGCGTTAGAAGATTTTAAACAGAATCCCATTATCCAAAATATAAATGCCTTTAAAAATGAGCAAGTGTTTGTTAATGTTGTGGACCCACTAATGGAAGGTGGCCCAGCGTTTAGTCGTATTACTTTTTTAGAGGCAATCCAACAAAATCTTGATAAATAGCTTGTTTGGCATGAGTTCAATCCTATAAGGACTCATGCTTTTTCTTGTGAAAAGCTATATTTTTTTTACATGATGTTTAATTGTAGGAGAAGACTGTATGCTATGATTATGTTGTAGATAAAGGAGGATGTCACATGATTGTAGTTGGATTAACTGGATGGGGCGATCACCCTTCACTTTATAGTGGAGTGACTTCTTCAAAGGATAAATTATTTGACTATACAGGTCATTTTTTAGCGGTGGAAGTAGATACTTCTTTTTATGCCATACCATCCAAAGATAATGTTCGTAAATGGTGTGAGAATACACCGGAGAATTTTCGTTTTGTAGTGAAGGCCTATCAAGGCATGACTGGACATTTACGGGGAGATATTCCCTTTGAATCAAAGAATGATATGTTTAACGCTTTTATTGAATGTGCCCAAGAATTTAAACGTTTTGGAAAATTAGGAATGATTTTAGCTCAGTTTCCACCATGGTTTGATTGTCAGTCAAAAAATGTTCAATACTTATTGTATATTCGTCAACAATTAAAGGATTTCCAAGTGGCTATCGAATTTCGCAATCAAACATGGTATGCAGATAATGTAGTACAACAAACAATGGACTTTTTAAGAGAGCATCAATTTATTCATACGATTTGTGATGAGCCGCAGGCTGGCGTAGGATCGGTACCCTTCTATCCTGTAGTAACTGCCGATAAGGCGCTGGTGCGTATTCATGGGCGAAATATACATGGCTGGCGTAATACAGGGAATGCAGAAAACTGGCGCAAAGTGCGCTTTTTATATGACTACAATAAAGAAGAATTGCAACAGCTTGGGCAGCAAATTCTCAAGCTTGAGCCAGAGGTGCAGGAACTTTTTATATTATTTAATAACAATTCAGGTAATCATGCAGCGAAGAACGCAAAGGAATTACAGGGTGTTTTGAATATTAAAGATGTTGGGTTAGCGCCTAAACAATTAAACATGTTTGAAGGGGAATTATAATGGCGTTTATTTTATTAGTAATTATTGCATTATTTTCAGGTCTCCTTGGCTCATTAGTTGGGCTTGGTGGTGGCGTGGTATTAGTGCCAGCAACTTTATATATCGGTTTAAACCTTGGTATGATCCCAGATATAACACCACAAAAAGTTGTTGGTTTATCTGTTGTCATGATGATTTTTACAGGACTTGCCTCGACATTAAGCTATATGAAATCGAAAACGGTGGATTATAAAACTGGCTATATATTTTTTATCGGCAGTATTCCAGGCTCCATTTTGGGTGCATGGGTTAATAAAGGATTAGATTTACCATCCTTCAATTTATACTTTGGTATTTTGCTTATTATTTTATCCATTATTTTACTTGTCCGCGACAAATTGAAGCCGGTAGAATGGTTTGTGAAAAATGGCCTGCAACAGGAGTTTACTGATGCACAAGGGAAAACCTTTGTCTATGGCTATCCGATTTGGTTTGCCATTTTATTTACATTTGGGGTAGGGTTTGCCTCAGGTCTGTTTGGTATAGGTGGGGGCTCAATGATTGTGCCAGCTATGATTATTTTGTTCTTATTTCCACCACATGTAGCAATAGCAACTTCGATGTTTTTAGTTTTTTTAACGTCTGTTGTAAATACGGCTAGCCATATATATTTAGGGCATGTTCCATGGCTTTATACAATTCCCGTAATACCAGGAGCATATATTGGAGCGAAGCTAGGTGCAGCCTTAAATAAAAAAATTAAATCAGATACGCTTGTACTGGTTCTTCGGATTATTTTATTATTATTAGGAATTCGTTCCATCGTTGAAGGGATATTGGCTTAATCGGCTATACTAGCGAATGAAATGAGGTGGCTTTAATGCTTGAAAAAATCCATATTTTTCACACAAATGATTTGCATAGTCATTTTAAGTATTGGCCACGAATGCAAAGCTATGTGAAAGAGAAGCGCAGCAGTCTAGCGAAAATAGGGGAAACAAGTTATTTGTTTGATGTGGGGGATCATTTAGATCGCTCTAATATTTATACTGAAGCGACGATTGGTAAGGGGAACGTACAATTACTTAATGAGGCAGCATACGATGTAGTGACAATTGGGAATAACGAGGGCATTACATTGTCCCATGATGAGCTTTTTCATTTATATGATGATGCGAATTTTGATGTTGTCGTAGGTAATATTGATGCGTATCAGGGGAGAAATCCAGCCTGGCTGAAGCCCTATGTTGTGCTTACAACGGAAAAGGGTACGAAGCTAGGAATAATTGCAGCAACGGCTATGTTTGAAGTGTATTATCAGGCGTTAAATTGGCAAATGGTTGAAGCACGAAGCACACTTCTTCGTTTAGCTCATCAACTACGTAAAGAGGTTGATATTGTTTTATGCCTATCCCATTTAGGGATAACTGAAGACGAGCTATTAGCAGAGGAATGTCCAGAAATTGACGTCATATTTGGATCACATACACATCATGTCTTGCCAGAAGGGAAACTCGTCAATGGTGTTTTATTGACAGGTGGAGGAAAATTTGGTCAATACACAGGACATCTTGTTATCGAATATGATAAAAAAATGAGGAAAATTGTTGAAAAAAAGGATGCTTTAATTCATAATAAGGACTTGCCAAATATCCAAAACGAACAGCAAATTGTACAATCCCTAGAGGATGAAGGAATTAGAATATTGGATACACCAGTATTTACGACAAAGAAATCTTATAATAAGGAATGGTTCCACTACTCACAGCTATCTGATTTATTTGCACATGCTATTTTAGAAAAAAGTGGTGCTGATTGTGCCTTGTTTAATGCTGGTATTTTTTTAGACGGTCTCCCAAAGGGAACTGTGACAGCATTAGATTTGCATCGAATTTTTCCACATCCTATTAATTTATGTACAATTGAATTATCTGTTATGGAAATGAAGGAAATCTATATGCAATCCAAAAATGAGGAATGGCCTTATATTGAATTAAAAGGATTAGGCTTTAGAGGTGTGATCTTTGGAAAAATGTTGACATATGGTTTTTCCATGAACGACAATCGTCAGTTGTTAATTAATGGTAATCTGGCAGATGACAATCACATCTATAAACTTGTTACATTAGATTTGTTTACTTTTGGATATTTTTATCCAAGTTTCAAATATGCAAAGAAGCAATATATTTTACCAGAATTTTTACGAAACATTATGATAGATTATGGTCAAAGTTTCTTTAAGTAACAGAGTGAGCTTAAAGAATGGATTGGGGAAGAAATCATGCGATTAATTTCAATCGATGTATTAAAAGAAGGAATGGTATTAGGCAGAACCATTTGGAATGAGGCGGGGCATCCGCTTTTAAAGAAGGATGTTATCATTAATGACCGTATTATTCAGCGACTTCAACAGTTAAATACACATTACCTATACATTGACGATGATATTTCGGAGGGCATTGAAGTAGAAGAAACTGTGCCACCTGCAATGCGAAATAAAGTCATTACAACAATTAAAGATTCATTTCAATCAATCGATGGTTTAAATTCAGTAAATGCCTCTTATATATTAGATCAACAATCAAAGACAATTGTCTCGATTGTAGATGAATTACTTTCTGCTGTTACTGGAAATGATGAAATTTTAACGATATTAACAGATGCTTATTTATTTGATGAGTATTTATATCAACACTCCTTTCAAGTGACACTTTACTCGATAGCCATCGCCAAAGAGCTCGGCTACTCTGCTGAGGATTTACGGTTAGTAGGGATAGGTGCATTACTACATGATGTAGGTAAACTAATGGTACCAAAAGATATCCTAACGAAACCAGGTCGCTTAACCAATGAAGAATTTGAAGCCATGAAAATGCATGCCCGCTATGGCTTTGATTTATTACGCAATTTACATTCTATTTCATTGCTTGTGGCCCATTGTGCGTTTCAACATCATGAGCGTATTGACGGTAGTGGCTATCCACGAGGACTAGTTGATTTTGAAATTCACCCATTTGCCAAGATTATTGGCGTGGCTGATGTTTTTGACGCGGTTACGACTAATCGAGTATATCGTGAAAAAATGCTTCCTTCACAGGGACTAGCTATTGTAGAGGCAGGCTCTGGTACGCTATATGATGCTCGCATTGTAAATGCCCTAAAAAGAGCAGTCGTTCATTATCCAAATGGAGTTATCTTAAAATTATCAGATGGTCGACGTGGCATAGTATCTAGACAAAACCCGTTGGATGCCGCATTACCATGGATTCGTATTTTTGAGGAGCAAAATCAATTGCTCGCAGCTACATATGAAATCAATTTAGTGGACTTTCCTAGCATTCTAATTGAAAATGTTGAGACGGATTACATGGTTCCTGCAAAGGTAGAATAAAATACTCCTCCTGTTCATACGTTATGGAACAGGAGGAGATTTTTTTGTTTTTCCCTCGAAAAAGGATGAAATTGCGCTCTTATCATAAAAGGGGAATACGTCTTAATCGTTTAACCATTTTAATTGTTAGTATGGTTGTTTGTCTTATATTATTTATTTATTATTTAAATGAACGGCTCATGCCCACCTATTTGCAATATGCAGAAGTACAAACTACAAAAATTGCATCATATGTAGTAAGTAAAGCCATTAACTCACGTACCTCCAATGTATTAGATGTAAATGATATCATTGAAGATATTCCTCCAGGTAGTTCTGATATGATGACAACCAAGTTTAATACGGAAATTATTAATCGCGTTCGAGCGGAGACATTAGAGCTTGTAAAAATGTATTTAGAGCAGGCAGAACAAGGAGAACTATCACATTTACCTGAATTAGATAATGTTGAATATGATATTAATAGAATTCAGGAAGGGGATGGTATTGTCTTTTTTGTACCACTCGGGCAAGCAGCGAATATTCCTTTGCTCGGAAATTTAGGACCAAAAATCCCTATACGATTCCATGTGATAGGAAATGTCCATAGTAACGTGACCTCATCTATTCAGGAATTTGGGATTAATAGTGCGTATGTTGAGGTGGGCATTCATTTAGAGGTAAATGTCCAAATTATTGTTCCTTTTGCAAGTAAATCTTCAACCGTTGCACAGGATATTCCTGTTGCTATGGGATTAACTAGAGGTCCAGTACCGAACATCTATACCAATAGCAGTGATGCGCCTCAACCTTCCATTGAAATACCTGTGCCTTTTAAATAGAAATGTTTACTGTGATAGTTGTTGGAGTTCATTTAATATGTTACATTGACAACAGTGAAGATAGTTAATATAAAAAATGCATATTTTTGATAGGGGCGATATCCGTATGACATCTTGTAAACCTACAAGTAAAGAAGAACATTTAAGAAAACCAGACTGGCTAAAAATAAAACTAAACACTAATGATGAATATAAAGGTCTTAAAAAGCTTATGCGTGAGAAAAATCTTCATACTGTTTGTGAAGAGGCTCGCTGTCCAAATATTCATGAATGCTGGGGAGAAAGACGTACGGCTACAATGATGATTCTTGGTTCGGTTTGTACACGTGCTTGTCGATTCTGTGCAGTAAAAACAGGTTTACCAAATGAGTTAGACTTGGCAGAGCCAGAACGCGTTGCAGATTCAGTAGCTATTATGAACCTAAAACACGTTGTCATTACTATGGTAGCGCGTGACGATTTAAAAGATGGTGGAGCGGAAGTTTTAGCAGAAACAGTACGTGCTATTCGCCGCAAAAGTCCTTTCACATCTGTTGAAGTATTACCATCTGATTTAGGTGGTATGAAGGAGAATCTTCAAATGCTAATGGATGCGAAGCCAGACATTTTAAACCATAACATTGAAACCGTACGTCGTTTAACACCAAGAGTCCGTGCTCGTGCAAAATACGAGCGTTCTTTGGAGTTCCTACGTCTAGCTAAAGAAATGCAACCAGAAATTCCGACGAAATCATCGTTAATGATTGGTTTAGGAGAAACGCATGAAGAAATTTTAGAAGTAATGGATGATTTACGAGCAAATAATGTGGATATCATGACGATTGGTCAATATTTACAGCCTACGAAAAAGCATTTACCAGTTAAAAAATATTATTCACCGATAGAGTTTGGGAAACTGCGAAAAATTGCTATGGAAAAAGGCTTTAAACATTGCGAAGCTGGCCCACTTGTACGTAGTAGTTATCATGCCGACGAACAAGTAAATGCTGCAACAAAAGAACGTCAGTTACAAGCAGAGCTCTAAACGTCAAGGATGAACAAGAGGGTGGTGTCACTTTGATCATAGTTGAAGGATTAGAATATGAACTATTAGAAGATTTTCGCGAAGCCTTTCAGGAGGAAGTTTTTCAGGAAAGGTATTCCGATATATTAGCTAGATACGACTATATAGTAGGTGATTGGGGCTATAATCAATTACGATTAAAGGGCTTTTTTGATGATAAAAATCAAAAGTCAACTTTTGATACGAAAATAAGCACGCTTCAAGATTATTTATATGAATATTGTAATTTTGGCTGCGCTTATTTTGTCTTACGTAAAACAGGGAAAGTTATGAAACAGCCAGAGGTGCTGGATGTGAATGAAGTAACTGCACAGCCAACCGACCAAGAACCATTAGCAGAATAAAAAGAAGAAACTTGATGTGATCATACATCAAGTTAGACTGTAGACAAAAGTCATCGAGAAGTTTATTCTCGATGGCTTTTGTCATGTTTCTTTCTCTTTCATTTTCAATATCTGGTAAATCATTGCTGTATCCAACATACTCTTCGAGCATAGAGGCTCTCTTAAGCTGTCTGCCACGTCCAAGTAGCTAGTTTCTTTAAATTCATGGCAGCAAAAGTAAGCATCGCCTGCATGGACCATTTTTTTAGACCTCTTAAGTTTGTCCATCGCATACCATGCTTTTCTTTTGCATCCGCAAAGACACGCTCAATCGTTTCTTTGCGCTTGGCATAAATTTGTTTGATGTCATAGGAATAGCGTAAATGTTCAGCTTCTTCCACATACGACGCCCAAATATGACGTTGAATGAGTTTTTGATGATGCTTACTTTCTGTACATTGGGAAAGGCTTGGACACCTCGCACAAATCAAAGGATTCGATTTATATTGGCAATATCCTTCCTTCGTCGTTGTCGCATACTTCAATATCTGCCCTTTGTTTCTTTCCATTCTTCCTTTTCAAACTTCTCCAGGGGAAAGGGCTTTTTTCCGTGTTCTTCACGATCCATATTTAACTCTAATGGAAGTTTTTCTTCATAAGCCCGTGTTTCTTTTCGCACAACCTTTTTATCATACTTCCGTTTATTCAGACTCGCTTTCACATGTGTGGAATCGATAAATAAATGTTCTGCATGGAGCATTTACTTTTCAACAGTTGATGGGAACGAAGCAGCTCGACCCCGCCCGCGGAAAGCGTCCGCCCGTAGTGGAAATCAACGGCTTTACTTTATTTCATTGTAAAAGAAAAAAGACTGTAGGCAAACTCTCAAATTTTTTGAGTTTGTCTACAGTCTGACTTGATGTGATGATACATCAAGTTTTTTCTTTGTTTTTATTAGCTTTTGTATAATTGGGGAATAATAAAGCTCAAAACAGCTGATTAAAGGTGAGATACAAATGAAAAGAGCCGTCTTTTTAGACCGTGATGGTGTGATCAATGAAGTATTAACAAAACGTGTGAAATTTGTTAATAAACCTAGGGATTTATACTTTTTACCCCAAGTTCCAGAAGCTATTCGAAAATTAAATAAACATTTTGACTATATTTTTGTTGTGACAAATCAGGGTGGCGTGGGTTTAGGTTTTATGAGCGAGAGTGGTTTGCAAAAAATACATGAACATATGGTGAAGGAGCTAAAGAAAAAAGGCGCCATTATTCATGAAGTTGTTTATTGTCCCCATAAGCCTAAGTCGGGCTGTGCCTGTAGAAAACCTAATAGTAAGCTCATTATTGATTTAGGAAAGAAATATAACATTGATTTATCGAAATCCTATATGGTTGGCGATACGGATACAGATATTATAGCGGGAAAACAAGCGGGTACAAAGGGCGTATTTTTAGGCGAGGATGACCCATTAGCAGATGCAATTTTTCCTGATTTGATGAGAGCTGCGCGATGGATCATAAAAGATGCAACAGCTTAAGCAATGAAGGTACAAGAAGTATAAAACTTTGGAAAAGGGATAATTTATGAGTGGAGGTGATGATGTTGACGAAGGATAAGCGCAATAAAAAGCACCTAGATCGTGAAGAATACGGATATGGTTTTGATATTAGTGTAGATGATTTAGGCGTTATTGGTCAAAATAATGAAGCGAAAAAGCAAAATGACAATGAAAATAAAGACAAGCCACATAATAAGGATAATCCATCCACGCTCAATAAATAATCGACCTTAAAAGATTTCGCAAAAGCCGACTGGTGAGCGGAATTTTTTTATCTTGATTTAATAATCCTCAGAAAAATATCTAGTGCAATGTAATGATGTCATACAAAAAACACCCTGTAAAAAGGGTGTTAATTCAATAGTTCACGTAAATATTCTCGAAGTTCTTCGGTTTCGTCTTCTGTCCGATTGTAAACATGTTCTAAATAGCCAGGCTCTTCTACATCATCAGGGCCAATAATAGCAAAGCGACCAAATTGAATATCCATGACAAGTACTTTCCCAAAGAAGCGGCCAGATTGTAATATCGCTAAATCATAGCGTAGTTTTTTTCCTGCAAAGCTAACAAAGCGTGTTTTTGTATCTTCTACATCATCATATAAAAAAAAACGTTCCATCTTTTAATCTCCTTCCAGTCCTATAGTTATGGTACTATAGAAGAGAAAAGACTATCAACTTTTAAAGATTTGAATGGGGGCTTTCCTTGTGTATTTTGTAGATCGTAATAAAATCACAAAAAATTTACAGTACTTAGATGGGCTATTAGCCATTTTGGAGACAGAGAATAACTGGTCTCAAAATGATATAAAGAAATTAGCTATCGAGCGAATTGGACACAACATTATGGAGTCAATGATGGACGTAGGAAATTTAATGATTGACGGTTTCATAATGCGCGATCCAGGAAGCTACGAGGATATTATTGATATATTAATCGATGAAAAAGTCGTAGTTGCTGAAATGGAGGCACCATATAAAGCAGTTGTTGGCTTGCGTAAAATGCTTGTACGTGAGTTTATAGAAGTAGATATTGATGAAGTTATACACGTACTTACAGCCAATTTATCGGCATTAAAGCAATTTTCACCTGCAGTCCATCATTATTTAACAAATGAGCTAGGCCCAGTTTCTGCATTTTTACCAGAGGATCATCAATGAGAGCGTATAAGGCCTATTGCTTTGATTTAGACGGCACTGTTTACCGTGGAAAGGAAGGAATTCCTTCTGCGATTGCATTTATTCATCGCTTACAGCAAGCAGGAATTGAGCCTTTTTATGTCACGAATAACTCTTCTAAAACGCGAGAACAACTGCAAGATGCTTTACTGTCTATAGGGATTCGTGCACCATTAGAGCATATTTATTCAAGTGCGTCCGTCACAGCGAAGTATGTAGCACTCCATTATGCAGGAAAAAAAGTAGCTATGATGGGTTCAGATGGTATTCGTCAGGCATTACTTAGTGAAAATATTGTGCCTGTTGAAGACGAGGCGGATGTATTTGTCATGGGGATTGATCGAACGCTTGATTATATGGCACTTGCTAGAGCGGCAATTTTTGTCCAAAAAGGAGCAATTTTTATTGCCACTAATCAGGATATTAAGTTCCCAACAGAATATGGCTTCTTACCAGGGAATGGTTCTTTTGCTCGTTTAGTAGGAGAGGTTGCGGGCGTTGATCCTATTTATATAGGAAAGCCATCACCTGCTATCCTAGAAGTGATTGCGACAGAACACAATTTTTCTAAAGAAGACATGGTTATGATTGGTGATAATTATGATACGGACATTATGTGCGGTATTAATTTTGGCTGTGATACAATCCATGTGAATACAGGCGTTACGCCCACAAAGGTTGTACAAGAGAAAGTACTTCAACCTACATATGTAGTGGATGCGTTACAATAAATAAAGGATGTTATGCAGATTTATTAGCATAACATCCATTTTTTTTGTTCAAATTTATTTATATAGGTGCGTTTTAGGAACCTACCATAAAGGGTTTTCTTCAATAAACTGATAAATGGCTTTCGTTAACGCTTCTGGAGAATCAGCTTCTACTAATTCACCATTGACAATAGCATAAAAAGATTCTGAGCACTTTGTACAATAACTGAGGCAGCCATATTCCAAAACGTCAATATTCGGATCGCGTTCGAGTACTTCATAAGTTGCTTGAGAGCCATTTGCTAAATTACTAATACAAAATTCAACCATTGGATTCATCCATGTCACCTCACCAAAGTAATGCTACTCGGTTTTACGAATTTCGTCAATTATTTAAGTTGAAAGTATTAAAGTGTTTTTATATAAAAAATAAAGGGAAAACCGTTATTAATTGCTTAAAAGTCTATCGAAATGAACATCTTTTCATTTATTTTGTGAAATCTTTCACAAAATTTCATTCTGATATTGTGAAACTTCTCACAATCGGTTATACTCGTTTGTGGATACTTTGTGAACAATTATTAAAAGAGATATAAAAGGAGAATATTATGGGTAAATTAGTACTTTTAGGTGGCGGCTATGGCAATATGCGTGTCATGCTTCGTCTATTAAATAATCTGCCATTAGACAGAGAGGTAGTCATAGTAGATAGAGCCCCTTTCCATAGTTTAAAAACGGAGTTTTATGCGCTAGCAGCAGGAACTGCTACCGATAAAGAAATTCGTGTAAGCTTCCCTGAGCATGAACGTTTAACGCCTGTATATGGAGAAATAACTGAAATTAATCGTGCGGAAAAAGTAGTCATTTTAGAAGATGGACAACGTATTGAATATGATGATTTAGTCGTTGGTCTTGGTTGCGAAGATAAATATCATGGTGTACCGGGTGCAGAGGAGTACACTTATAGCATTCAAACGATGGGGCAATCACGTGCCACACTTCAAGCGCTATGTGGTTTACCTGCTGGTTCTACAGTTGGGATTGTAGGGGCTGGCTTAAGTGGTATTGAACTTGCAAGTGAGCTCCGTGAAAGTCGATCTGATTTAAAAATTAAGCTATTTGACCGAGGGCCACGTATTTTAAAGGATTTCCCAGAAAAATTAAGTAAATATGTAAAAGATTGGTTTGTTAAGCATAACGTTGATGTTATTGCCAATTCCAATATTACTAAAGTGGAACAAGGTAAAATTTTCAATCATGAGGAAGAAATTTTACTCGACAAGGTGGTATGGACTGCTGGCGTACAGCCTGTCAAAATCGTACGTGATATGGATGTTGAGAAGGATAAACATGGTCGTCCACTAGTAACACAGTATTTTAATGTACTTGACGATGAACATGTATATATTGTTGGGGATTGTGCTTCCTCAGATTTACCTCCAACGGCACAGTTAGCAGAGGAACAAGCAGAGCTAATTGTAAAAGTACTTCGTATGCGTTGGAAGGGCGAACAATTACCTGAAAAAATGCCAGAAATTAAATTAAAAGGTTTCATGGGTGCGCTTGGTAAAAAACAAGGCTTTGTCTATTTGGCAGATACAACAGTTACAGGCCGTATTGCTCGTTTAATGAAATCCGGACTATTATGGTATTATAAACGTCAAAATGATTAGTTAGTAAAAGGGATTGTTTCCATTTGAAACAATCCCTTAGCTTTGGTTATACTGTTTCATCTGGGACAAAACCTAAACCTTCAAGTGCAGTAAATACCGGTTTCAGCTGTACATAACCTTCGCCTACAACTTCATTATTTATGAGGACAAGTGGATAGAAAAACTCATCCTCCTGGATACGAGTCGCATAGTCTTGATCACGTTCATTCTCAATTGGTCCTTCAATATCGATATAGCGAATATCGTATTGTTGATCTGGATATTTTCGATCGATAGCTGATTGTAGCCACTCATATGTATCTTTGGAAGATGGAGCATTGACACAGCTAGCGCAAATTACAGCTGTTCCATAAATTTCAATCATAGGTTTAGTTGGTTGCATCGTATTTTCTCTCCTTGTGATTCAATATTGGATTTTTTCTGTTGCTAACATTATAATCATTATAAGGAAAGGAGTCGAGATAAAATGGCAGAAGCAACAATTAACGACCAAGTTCAAGAGGTATTAGATAAATTACGTCCATTCTTACTACGTGACGGTGGAGACTGTGAATTAGTAGATGTTGAGGATGGCGTTGTAAAATTACGTTTATTAGGTGCTTGTGGCAGTTGCCCAAGTTCTACTATTACATTGAAAGCTGGTATTGAACGTGCATTATTGGAGGAAGTACCAGGTATTGTGGAAGTAGAGCAAGTATTCTAAGACATTAAAAAGTTCTAGCTGAATCTCAGACTAGAACTTTTTTTAAATTATATGTGGCGCGCATGCTCTTTTTCTTCACGGATGATAGCCCATTGCTCTTTTGCCATATCTACAATTTTAGCCTCGCCACCGCTACTTTGTTTTTCAATCACTCTCGAAAAGAAACGTGTCGCATTTTCAATGTCTCCGATTCTTCTTGATAATTCCGCAATCATATACATGATGCGTACAGCAGACATTTGTGTAGAACTGTAATCTTCTGTGGAGTACGATTCCATATAATGATCACGTGCTAGTTTCATAAAGCGTTCCTCTTGCCCACTATTTTTGAGCGAACGGTAAAGCCAAGCAAGACGTAAAGCTAAACCAGCAATAGCGACATGTTTTTCTTTTTTTATTGTGCCACAGAGGAAAGCTAATTTATAAGCTTGTATGGCCTGAAAAACAGTACGCTCTCCCTTAAAATCATGATGCACCCACTTTTTTGTAATTTGTGTGTGTATTTCATCTTGAATACCTGGTGCAAAATATTTTGTAAAGTCCTCTGTAAACGAAAAGCCACAATGCTCGCAAACGAAGACATTGTAATAAAGCGCATTCACATCATCTGTGTAAATAGGGTGGAAATCGGTTTCTGTATGTTCTACTTTAATAAATTTAGAACGTACTTTTAACGTCGGAAAATCCTTTTTACAATTCAAACATTGAATTTGTTTTTCATAATACGGTGAAATATCCATATATATTACCCCCTACATAGAAGTCATTGTAACTATTATACCAATGGAGCTGTTAGAAGCATGAACAAAAAATCCTAAACATGTGAAAAATATAAGAACTATCACTAAAATTTACCTTGAAGCTGAATGTTTGTCATACATTGGTCAAAATTGATATGATAATACGTAAGAAGGAAGGTGATGGGGATGACAAGTACAAAGCAAGTTATTGAAATTACACAGGCTGCCGGCTTTCATATTAATGAAATGATGGAGCATAACGAAGAGCAAGGTTCTTTTTTACGTGTAGTAGTAAACGGTGGCGGCTGTAGTGGACTATCCTATGGCATGCATTTTGATCAAGAGAAAAAAGAGGATGACTTTGTAGATGTACAACATGGTTTAACAATTCTTGTTTCCCGTGAAGATGCGCCGATTTTGATGGGAACAAAAATTGACTATAAACAATCGCTAATGGGCGGTGGCTTCACAATTGATAATCCAAATGCCATTGCATCGTGTGGCTGCGGTACATCTTTCAAAACAGCAAAGCGTGAAGGTACACCTGAGATTTGTGAGTAATTAAACGTCATATAAATGTAGAAGAAGGATTGTAAATAACGGTTAGAATTGATGTGTACACAATCCAGATTATATGTAAACACAACCCTAAAATAGCGTATTTAGGGCTGTGAATACCAAGCCTTTTTGATTTGTTTGTTTTGATAACAACAAATTGAAGAGGCTTTTACTATGGCTTGAAAACATCAAAACCTAAAACAAAAGCCCTGTTTACATAATTAAACAACGCATTCGGATTATTTAAAATCTATAATACCAAAAAATTGCTATTTCATTTGCTGTTGGAAAGTTTGAATAAAGCATGGTATCCACTGCACCTATTACAAATTGATTTTTGGCATAAAAATGACAGGCTGAAACATTGATATCCTGTGTTTCAAGCATGAGACCACAGTAATTCCTTTCTTTTGCCCACTCAATGGCTTTTTTTATTAAAGCTGTACCAATGCCATCTTTTCTGTAATCTTTTGCAACAGCAATGTCTTCAATAAGTGCATATCCATTCCAGTTAGAGCACAACTTAATCTGCCCCACACAATTGGATTCAATATAGTAAAAAAATACGGCTTTCTCCATATCGTTTATGTAGCTAAGGTCAATTTCATCATCTTCATATTTTTTAAAAAAAGGCTCAGTGCCTATTTCCTCTGTAAATGTCCAAACTTTATTTTTGTATGTCGGTATAATTTTTCCTGAGACTATAAAACCGTGGTTTGATTTATTATAATCCTTCATATTAGAAGAAGTCATTTTTATAATCATTTTACTCTCCCTTTCTGTATTCATCCATGAGGTAGGACGTGAGGACGTGAAGGGCTTTTATTTTATGAAAATCTATATCCTCTCTCAGCTCCTGCTGGATATTGAAATATAAGAAAAGTGGTCTTTTCCTGAAGATCAATAAAGCCTTTTCGCATTGAGTTAATCCAATTTTTCGCGTTCCGTAAACTTTACCCCATTTAAAACAGCTAGCTTATAAATGGCCCTCTTTTCGTCGAGACCAAATTGTCCGTTCTCCACAATCATAAATTGTTCATTGTTTGTTGTTAGAAAAAAATAGGTTCCCACTGTACCTATTTCGTATTCATAGGTAACCTCCTTTATATCTTGCCATTTATAAATAGTTTGGTGGTGATACTGTTGAAAAACGATTTCCTCCTTTTTTATAGCGCTATAGCTTAATAAAGAATAATAACCTAAGACGATACTACCTAAGATGATTACACATGCGAGGATGTAGATTTTTGTATTCCTTTTTAAACCGAGTACTAGTAAAACTAAGAAAATCAATCCTAAGGCGATTAAAAGCATAATAAAGTTGCTAGGTGGTGTCATCAGGACGACATCCTCTCTATGAGCATAGAATGTCTGCGATATGGTTAGAGGCATAAAAAAGGCTAAAAAAGGCGTGAGTATCGCGAATATAAGGGCTACTATAAAGTACTTTGCTCGTACTGATAGTGCATGTAACATACAATCCTCCTTTCGTACTTAAAATGATGAGTTTCATTAAGTGTAACATATTGACAAATGAGGATTGTAAATGTATTTTTTCACTTTATAAGGATTGGTCTTAAAATTCTGAATAAAAGCTTTTTTCCATTGAAAGCAAGCAGGTATAATAGATATATAGAGGTGAAGGTTATGAGAAAAGATCGAGGGAAAATATGGTTGGGTGTATCAGGTGTTACAGTTAATGAGCTTGGACAATGGTTAGTGGTGAAAAAGGCTTATAGTGGTTTGAAAGGACGTTGGTCATTACCAGCAGGATTTGTTAACGCAGGAGAAACCGTGGATGAGGCAGTCATTCGTGAAATAAAAGAAGAAACAGGGATAGATTGCAGCGTATCAGGGTTAATTGGATTTCGTACAGGCGTCATCCGTGACGATATCAGCGATAATATGGCAATTTTTTATTGTCGTATGCTGGATGAACAGCAGCAAGTATGCATTCAGGAGAAAGAAATACTAGAAGCCAAATGGTTGTATCCTCAGGAGCTCGCACAAGATGAAGCAACCTCCGTTATGTTAAAAGAAATGGCAACTAATCAATTTCAAAAGCATCAATTAGAAGCGATAGAGGGGATTAATCCTGGGGATATTTTTGGTTATACCTCTTATCGACTGTTCTTTAAAAAATAATATGACTTCGAGAGGGGACCTATGATGGAGCTATTTTTATTTATGTTAGAGCGAGTTGGGCTGATCATTGTGTTTGCCTTTTTAATGTCGAGATGGAGACTGTTTCGAGAGAAGCTATTTCAGGAGCAAGGGACGAAGGAGAAAATATGGCTCATCATTACCTTTAGTAGCTTATGTATTATTAGTAGTTATACAGGGATTAAAATTGAAAGCGGTACGATACATCCTTTAAATCAGATGATACATAGTACGATTAACGCTGAGGAGGCTATTGCCAATACGAGATTGATCGGTGTAGCCATTGCAGGTATTTTTGGTGGGCCTCTTGTTGGTGTATGCGTGGGGATTATTGCAGGTATTCACCGCATGACACTTGGGGGCTTTACAGCAATAGCCTGTGGCATTTCGACGATTTTAGCGGGCTTTATGACTGGTGGTTTAAGCAAACGTTTCAAAATACGTCAAACTTTTTCCTACAAGAAAGCTGTCATCATTGGAATTTGTGCGGAAACGATTCAAATGATTGTGATTTTAGCTGTTGCGAAACCATTTGAGCAAGCTTTGCAGCTAGTCACGTTAATTGCCATGCCAATGATTTTGATGAATGCTTTTGGAATCTTTTTATTTTTTATGATTATAAAAACATTTATTGATGAAGAAGAACGAACAAAGGCATTGCAAACACATCAAGCTTTTTCAATTGCCCAACAAACGATTGAGCATTTCAGAAAAGGATTGAATGAGGAATCCTGTCAAACGGTGGCTGAAATTATTAAAAGAGAAATTAAAGTAGAGGCGGTCGCTATTACCGATAAAAACGGTGTATTAGCACATGTTGGTGTTGGAGAGGACCATCATTTAATTCATCGGGAAATTATGACGGCTTTGACGAAGCGAGTATTAGAGGAAGGCAAAATTTTAATGGCTACCTCGGCAACGGAAATTCAATGTCCACATGAGGATTGTCCTTTAAGCGCTGCCATTGTTTTACCTTTAATGGTACAGCATCGTACTGTTGGAAGCCTCAAGCTGTATTTCACGAAAGCAGATTCATTAACAGGGGTGCAGAAGGAGCTTGCGGAGGGCTTAAGTAGACTATTCTCTTCACAGCTTGAATATGCTGAAATTGAACAACAGCGGAAGTTATTAAAGGACGCTGAAATTAAAGCGTTACAGGCACAAGTGCATCCGCATTTCTTCTTTAATAGCCTTAATACCATATCAAGCTTGATCCGTACAGATGCAGATGAGGCAAGAGCATTATTAATCAAACTTAGTACTTTTTTTAGAAGCAATTTGCAAGGCGCACGGCAAATGCTCATTCCATTGAAAAATGAAATTGATCATGTTGAGGCATATTTATCTATTGAGCAAACAAGGTTTCCTAATCGTTACGAAGTTGAGTTTTTTATGGATGAATCACTTTTCGATGTACAGATTCCGCCATTTACATTACAGCCTCTTGTTGAAAATGCTATTTATCATGCATTTAAAAATCGTAAGGAAGGAAAGATTTTTGTCCAAGTACAACGAGTAAACGATAAGCTAGTCCTGTTAACAGAAGATAACGGCTGTGGCATGAGAAAAGAGCAGGTAAAGCAGCTTGGTAAACGGATTATGCAATCGGAGCAAGGGACTGGAACGGCTTTATGGAATATTTATCAGCGTATTCATGAAATTTATGGCACAGAGGCTGATTTTCATATAACGAGTACATTGGATGTAGGAACAAAAATAATGATTCAGCTGCCGTTAAAGGCGACTAGATGGGAGTAGAATAGAGTGAATGTATATATTGTGGATGATGAACCGTTGGCACGTGCTGAATTGCGCTATTTATTAGAGCAAACAGCGTTAGTAAATATTTGTGGTGAATCTGAAAGTCTAGATGAATTCTACCATACGACACAGTATGAACAAGTAGATTGTTTATTTTTGGATATTGAGTTAGGCATGAATAATGGGCTCGATTTGGCTAAGCAATTACTGTTGCATGAACAAAAACCAGAAATTATTTTTGCTACTGCCTTTGATGAATACGCATTACAGGCATTCGAGGTCAATGCTTTTGATTATATTTTGAAACCTTTCGAAGCACAGAGAGTACAAGCTGCAGTAGAAAAGTTAGTAGCTAAAAGAAGAGCCGCACAGGTGAAAACAATAGAAGAAATAAAAGTTTCACAGCTGGACAAGCTTGATAAATTAACGGTTTATGTCAACGATCGAATTTTATTAATGAAAATACAGGATATTTTATATTGTACATCGGAGGACAGTAAAACGGTGGTTGTGACAGAGCAAGGGAGGTTTTTTGCTTCGGAGTCATTGGCAGCATTAGAAAAGAAGTTGACATTAAAAGGATTTGTGCGTGTCCATCGTGCGTTTATCGTGAATTTAGAGCATATTGTGGAACTAGAGCCTTGGAGTAGCTCTAAATATAATTTAATATTGTACAACAGACATTCCATTCCAGTCAGTAGGCTCTATATGAAGGATGTACGAAAAATTTTTGACCTATCGAGATAATTGCATTTCAACAGAAGAATACTACGTTTCAACTTTTAATTCTGACATTTCAGTTAATTTTGTGAATATAGTGGACATTCCTTTGCTATGATGTGGAAAAAGTATAAGGGGTGTTGATATGAATGCGATTACAATTGTGATAGGTTCTATTTGTGTTTTGGTGATTAGCTATCGTTTGTATGGCATATTTTTTACAAAAAAGGTACTCAAAATAAAAGATGATACGCCCACGCCCGCCCACGCTTTGGAGGATGGTAAAGACTATGTTCCGACGAATAAATGGGTAACCTTTGGTCATCACTTTGCAGCAATCGCTGCTGCGGGCCCATTAGTAGGGCCGATTTTAGCTGCTCAATTTGGTTACTTACCTGGCCTTCTATGGTTATTGATAGGGGCGGTCATTGGGGGAGCTGTACATGATGCAGTGGTATTATTTGCTTCTATGCGCCATGGTGGGAAGTCTTTATCAGAAGTGATGAAGGAAGAGCTCGGCCCAATAGCTGGCTTCTGTACAGGCCTTGCGATGCTGTTTATTATTACAATTACAATGGCAGGTCTATCTATGGTGGTTTTAGGAGCTTTAGAACGAAATCCATGGGGGACGTTTGCCGTAGGGATCACCATTCCAATTGCTATGCTTGTAGGTATTGCTTATCGTAAAACAGGCAATTTACTTGCCACGTCAGCAGTTGGGTTTATTTTATTAATGATAGGTGTATTTATTGGACCGCTTATTCAAGGAACTGCATTTGGTGATTTTTTAACATTTGATCGTGATACATTAGCAATTATTTTACCTATCTATGCATTTTTTGCTGCGGCATTGCCTGTGTGGCTATTATTGGCTCCACGTGATTATTTAAGTAGTTTTATGAAAATAGGGGTGTTCATCGCTTTAATTATTGGCGTATTTTTCGTTAACCCAGCTATTCAGTTCCCACCATTTACAGAGTTTATTCATGGGGGAGGTCCGGTAATTGCTGGTCCTGTGTGGCCATTTGTATCCATTACGATTGCCTGTGGAGCTATTTCTGGCTTCCATGCCTTTGTAGGCTCAGGAACGACACCTAAAATGATTGACCGTTGGGAAGATATTCGAATTGTTGGCTTTGGAGCAATGTTAGTTGAGTCGTTAGTAGGTGTGATGGCATTGATTGCAGCTACCGCTCTTCATCCGGCAGACTATTTTGCTATTAACTCAGCGCCAGCAGTTTTTGCTACATTAGGAATGGAGCCTGTTCATTTACAAGCATTATCTCAAAGTATTGGAATGGACTTAGAGGGACGAACAGGAGGAGCCGTGACATTAGCTGTCGGAATGACGGATATTTTTACAGGTATTCCTTGGTTTGCGGAGTTATCCTCCTATTTCTATCAATTTGTCATTATGTTTGAGGCTGTGTTTATTCTAACAGCGATAGATGCAGGAACACGAGTGGCACGCTATTTAATTCAAGACTTTGGGGGCAATGTTTATAAGCCATTGAAGCGAACTAATTGGATACCGGGCACAATTTTTGCTAGTGCACTGGCTTGCTTTATGTGGGGTTACTTATTGTATTCAGGGGATATTAGCTCCATTTGGGTATTATTCGGTGTTTCTAATCAGCTCATGGCAGCAATTGGTTTAGTATGTGGAGTGACGATGGTACTGAAGGTGGCAGATAAACGAATCTATGCACTAACTTGTTTTATCCCATTAACTTATTTATATATCACTGTGAATGTTGCAGGCTATTGGATGATTAAAAATGTTTATTGGAATCCAGCAGCAGCCGGCTTCAATATGTTAAACGGCATCTTATCCGTTATTATGCTGATGCTTGGGCTACTCATCGTTATTTCAGCCTTTAAGAAATGGGCACAGCTGTGGAAATCTCAAAAGTTTGTATTAACTCAATCAACTTCATAATGTAAGAGAAGAAACTATTGTAGATAAGAAATTGTCTTCAATAGTTTTTGTGGTATTTGCTAGGATAAAATATCCCTTATTAATCACAATCGATGAAAATGATTTCCTAAATATGTCGAACAAGCGAAAACAAGGATATGTTCATTGAAAGCGTTGTCGTAATCATGTAAACTAATGAGAGGAAAACGGAGGTTATACATACATGGATGGTCCAGTTTCATTAGTACAGTTAATCATTTCTATTTTGTTATTTTTCGTCATGTTCTTTGGTATCGGATTCTTATTAAACATGCTGTTACGTATGACGTGGTTAATGGCGATTGTATATCCAATTGTTGTGATCTTTATCGTGGATGAAGTAAGCTTCTTAGATTATATTTTCAAGCCAGGTTCTGCATTTCCAGCGTTAATCGATAAATTACAAGCTCTTCAGTTTGTAGATATTGCTATTTTATCAGGCGGCTTGGCAGGCTCAATCGTTGCAGGTATTGTGATGATTTATTTACGAAAAAGTGGATATCGCATGTTCTAATTTGCTCAGTATTCTTCTTTCTATTGAATGAAAGAAGAGTACTTTTTTTATTCGATAAAAAACACATCCTTCATTATTAAAAGGATGTGCTTAGCTATCATATGAAAAATTCGTAGGTTATGATGGCGATAAAAATACCTGTGAGAGCCCCAAAAAATACTTCGCTTCGTTTGTGTCCTAATAACGTTTTTAATTCCTCCATTTTCTCTTGCCCATCCATCTGAGGCCATTTTTTTAAATCATGAAGTAGTGTTTGGAAATCCTTACGCAATTGATTTAAAATCGCAGCATGTTGCCCAGCTTGGTAACGTACACCGCTGGCATCGTACATAACAATGATGGAAAACATAGCGGCTACCGCAAAAATTGGGGATGCTAAACCTGTCTCATAGGCAATAGATGTTGCCAGTCCAGTAACAGAAGCGGAGTGAGAGCTAGGCATTCCACCTGTAGAAGTAAAGAGGCTCCATTTCACCTGTCTGGTCATTAGAAAATGAATGGGAATCTTGACAAACTGAGCAAAGATAACTGAAAAGAGGGCAATCAGTAATGGGGTGTTTTGGAGTAAACTCATATTCATCACAACCTTCGCAAATAATTGCTTTTATTATAACATTCATTATTTTCTAAAAGAAGATATAGGCAAATATTACGCGCTTTTCAGAAACTTCGTTATAATAGGAGATGGAATGGAGGAATTTACATGAATATTTTAAAAGAAGCAAAGACATTTGAAACGATTTCGACTGAATTATTAGTGGTGGGTGTCACAAAACACCGTGAACAAATGCAGAATTGGACAAGCTTTTCATCTTTTTATGGTGAATCTCTTGATATGTGGGTTAGCGCGGGAGATGTGTCAACTGAACTTAAGAAGTTAACGAAGTTACCATTTGTGAAGGAGCATGCCAATCTAAAACGTATTTTATTTGTAGGGCTGGATGAGCGTAAAAACTTAACTGAAGGGGATGTTCGAGCAGCCTTTGGTTTAGTTGGGAAAGAGTTAAGGGCTTTAAAAGTGAAAGAGTATTCGATCTGGCTTGAGTCATTTACAACGGAAACAATCTCAGTGACAGATGTAGCTTTCTTAGCAGGTGAGGGAATTGGTCTAGGCTATTATTCTATTCCTCATTACAAAACAACTTCAAACGAAGTGGATAAACGTATTGAAGCTGTTCATCTTGTGACAACAGCAGGGGATTTAGATGAAGTTGTAGCAGGCTTCGAGGTCGGCGTCATTTATGCGGATGCAGTAAATGAGGCACGTAGTCTCATTAATTTACCACCGAATTTACTAACAGCAACTGATTTAGCAAATTATGCGGAATCTCTGGCAAGTGAATATAACTTTGAAGTAGAGATTTTAGGTAAAGCGCAATTAGAAGAACTTGGAATGGGCGGTATTTTAAGTGTCAACCAAGGCTCTTATGAGGAACCTCGATTAATCACATTAAAATATAAAGCGACTGATGATTTTGAAAATCCAATTGGTCTCGTTGGTAAAGGTGTAACATATGATACAGGTGGCTATTCCTTAAAACCAAAGGACTCAATGGTTGGGATGAAAGGCGATATGGGCGGTGCAGCAGCAGTGCTCGGTGCTATGAAAATTATCGGTGAATTACGTCCAAATAAAAATGTAGTAGCCGTTATCGGATCTACTGATAATATGGTATCTGACACAGCATTTAAACCAGATGACGTAATTACAACGTATAGTGGAAAAACAGTTGAAGTATTAAATACAGATGCAGAAGGACGTTTAGTTCTGGCAGATGCAACTACATATGCAAAGCAGCAGGGGGCTGCATCACTTATTGATGTAGCTACTTTAACAGGAGGCGTTATTACTGCGCTAGGTATGGATAAAACAGGTGCTCTTTCTAATGATGATGAATTTTTTGCAGCATTTATGGAAGCAGCAGGGGAAACGGATGAATTTGTTTGGCGCATGCCTTTAACAGAGAGTGATAAAAAGAGAATTCGTAAATCTGATGTGGCAGATTTAAACAATTCACCTGGCCGTGATGGTCATATGATTTTTGGTGGGGGCTTTGTCGGCGAGTTTGTTGGTGAAACACCTTGGATTCACCTTGATATTGCTGGAACATCGGATGCAGTAGCTGCACACGATCTAGGTCCTAAAGGTGGGACAGGTGTAATGGTACGTACACTCGCTAATTTTGTGCAACGTTTAGGAGAAGAAAAATAAGAGAGCATTTGAAACAGCGGGGTTGTCTTCCCGCTGTTTCTTTGCATTTTAAGTACTTATCCCGATACAATAGGCATTATACATATGATAGATGTATCTTCCTTCATACGATAGAGTAAAAAGGGAGGTAGCATATGCGTAATTTCGGAGGTTACCCAGGAGGAGGATTTGGAGGTTTTATTTGGCCATTCGGTGCACCGTTTTTTGGTGGCTTTTTAGGAAGTTTCCTTGGCTCTCAATTTAATCAATATCCTTACAATCCATATTATCCAAACTATCGGCCGTATCCACCTGGTCCATTTTACCGACCAGGACCACGGTATCGTAGACCTTGGTAAGAACATAAAATGAAAAAACCAGTTGCCTATTCAAAAATCGGCAACTGGTTTTTTTGTTATGTGGAGGAAGTATCAAATTTTGTGTTGACAGAATATACTAAATTATTTATTATTCTTATTATATTACTAAGAATTAAATAAGTAGCTGACTAGCAAACTAGAGGCTTTTATTGTCCATAGGCATTTTTGTGCCTAGGGATAATATTGGCCTTTTTTCTTTATCTTGTTTATAGAAAATTTTTCCTCTAATAGGAAGAATCAAAAGCTTTGTTCAAATGTCCACCCAATGGGGACATCGCCTCTTGCAGATGTCAAGGGGTGTGGTGATAACTACTCGTTAACTAAAAAACTGGACCCTATGACGCGGGCACAACGAATAGAAGGAGCGAAATGGAATGGGGAAAGTATATATCGTTGGTGCTGGTCCTGGAGATGTTGATCTCATTACGGTCAAGGGATTACGTTGTATTGAATGTGCAGATGTCATTTTATACGACAGACTCATTAATAAAGAGCTATTAAACTATGCTAAACAAGATGCTCAATTGATATTTTGCGGAAAACTGCCACAACAACATGCCATGATTCAGGAACATATTAACCAAACACTTGTCAGTTATGCACAGCAAGGATTAATCGTTACCAGATTAAAGGGAGGTGACCCATTTGTCTTCGGAAGAGGGGCAGAGGAGGCTGAAGTGCTAGTCAAGCATCATATCCCATTTGAAATTGTACCAGGGATTACTTCAGGTATAGCAGCCCCTGCTTATGCAGGAATTCCTGTGACACATCGGGACCTAGGCTCAAGTTTTGCCATGGTTACTGGACATATGCAGGAAGGAAAAGATGATGCAATACGTTGGGAAAGTCTTGCGAAAGGGATCGATACGATTGCTATTTATATGGGGGTAGGTAATCTGCCGTACATCCGACAGCAACTTCTCCAATATGGGCGTGGAGAAGAAACGCCTGTAGCTGTTATTCATTGGGGAACTTTTACTGCTAAGCAAAAAACGGTTACGGGTACTTTAGCGACAATTGAAGAAATCGTTCAAACAGAAAATATTCAGAACCCGAGTATCATTTTAGTTGGGGAGGTTGTGAGATTAAGAGAAACTATTCAATGGTTCGAGCATAACGGTCCACAACCAATTCAAGTTACGGGATAAGGATGTGACTTTATGCAGGCTATTTTATATATTGCCCATGGTAGTCGTGTTAAGGCAGGCGTAGATCAAGCTGTAGCTTTTTTACAAGGGGTTCAACAAGAGGTTCAGGTTTCTATTCAGGAAATATGCTTTTTGGAGCTTGCAACACCCACCATTGGAGAGGGGATTGCAAACTGTGTTAGACAAGGGGCAACTAGGATTGCTATTGTACCCATTCTACTGCTAGCTGCACAGCATGCAAAGGAGGATATTCCAATAGAAATTGCAAAAGCTCAAAAGCTCTTTCCACATATCCTATTTTCCTATGGTGAGCCATTAGGCATTCATGAACGAATCATCGACTCGTTACAGGCTAGAATTCTTGAAAAGCAGCAGCCTAAGCATGAAGCCAGTGTTTTACTAATAGGACGTGGCAGTAGTGATCCGGCCGTAAAGAGAGATTTAGCTGAAATTGCAGCAAGGTTGCGAATGAAATACAACTATCAAACAGTAGATACTTGCTTCTTATATGGAATGGGTCCGAGTTTTGATGACTGGCTCCAGCAAGAAAAAGAGAGGCAGCATCAAGTTTTTATTGTGCCGTATCTCTTATTTACAGGTATTTTACGGCAAAGCATTGCAAAACGATTACAAGGGTTATCAAACAACAACATGGTGTTATGTGAAAGCTTGGGTTATGACGTCAATGTAAAAAAAGTGTTAGTGGAACGTATTAATGAATTACTACATTTCAAAGAGGAAGGTGTTTCGTAATGGTAGATAAAAGGCTTGAAAATGTAAATCTAGCATTAGATAATGTCCGCCAAATGCTAAATACTGTGAACCATGGTTCGATTACATTGATTGTTCAAAACTCTTATGTGGTTCAAATCGAAAAAAAAGAAAAAATAAGACTCCGATAATTTTTTTAGAGGATGAAATGATGACGATTCGCGAGGTGGCAAAGATTGAAACTGCAAGTTATAAACAGTCCATTTAATGAAGAGCAGGTAAAATTATTAAACGAACTTTTACCTCAATTAACACTGGAGCAAAAAATTTGGTTAAACGGTTATTTAAGTGCAGCACAAGCTACTCAGGAGCCCATAGTTGTAACTGCTCCAGCTACAACTCAATCGATTACGAAAACGATGACGATTTTATATGGGTCGCAAACTGGTAATAGTCAAGGGCTAGCTGAAAAATATGCATCTCTATTAGAGGCTCAAAACGTAGACGTTACTGTCTCATCATTAGGGAAATTTAAAGCAAGTAACTTAAAGAAAATCACAAATCTATTACTTATTGTGAGTACACATGGTGAGGGTGATCCGCCAGATCAGGCGATTCAATTCTATGAATTTTTGCATAGTAAACGAGCACCAAAATTAGAGCATCTTCAATATTCGGTACTGGCATTAGGGGATAGTTCCTATGAATTTTTCTGCAAAACAGGTAAAGACTTTGATGAGCAATTTGCTAAACTAGGTGCAACAAGAATGGTTCCTCGTACAGATTGTGATGTGGATTATGATGACGCGGCTGCACAATGGTTCTCAGCGGTTCAACAAGAATTTCTCAAACAAGCTACTGCAATATCGGTAACTTCAACAGAGAGCGATGAAATCCTAGGAGCTACTACATATTCAAGAAAAAATCCATTTTACGCTGAAGTGTTAGAAAATATTAATCTAAATGGTCGTGGATCCAACAAAGAAACACGACATTTAGAATTATCCATTGAAGGTGCTAATTTTCAATTTGAGCCGGGGGACAGCATTGGTATTCAACCAGAGAATAGTGAATTATTAGTCGATGCATTACTGGGAGCTCTGCAATTTGATCCAGCTACTGAGGTGACTGTTTTTGATGAAATCTTGTCCTTAAAAAATGCTTTACAAAAAAGATTGGAAATTACAGTGTTATCTAAGCCTGTTCTTGAAAAAATTAAGGCTTACACAGAACATAATGAGTTTTCAAGGTTATTGGAAGAACCTAATGCGTGGAAGGATTATGCCAAAGGAAGGGATTTACTTGATGTTGTAGAGGATTTTGCTCCTTTCACATGGAGTGCGCAGCAATTCGTGGACATTTTGCGAAAAATTCCATCACGACTGTATTCTATTGCAAGTAGCCAATTGGCGAATAATGATGAGGTACATTTAACGATTAGCAAGGTAAGCTATGAGACGAACGGTCGACAACGTCTGGGAGTTTGTTCAGGTAGTGTGGCGGACCTTCAAATTGGCGATACATTACCAATCTATGTTCATAAAAATCCAAATTTCAGATTACCAGAGCAGAAGGAAACACCGATAATTATGATTGGTGCTGGCACAGGTATAGCCCCATATCGAGCTTTTCTAGAGGAACGAGAAGAGTTAGGGGTTGTGGGTAAAGCTTGGCTCATTTTTGGGGATCAGCATTTTGTTACAGACTTCCTCTATCAAACAGATTGGCAACGCTGGCTAGCTTCTGGTACTTTAAGCCAAATGCATATAGCCTTCTCACGTGATACCGATAAAAAAATCTATGTTCAACACAAAATAGAAGAGAATGCGGCAAATTTTTATGAATGGCTTGAACAAGGTGCTGTCATTTATGTATGTGGCGATGAGAAATCAATGGCAGCTGATGTGGATGCAACTATTCACCGTATTATAGAACAGCAGGGGCAAAAATCGTCTGAGCAAGCAAAAGCCTTTGTACAAGAACTAAAGCAACAAAAACGATACCAGCGGGATGTTTATTAACTGTATTCGGGAAAAAAACTTCCTTGTAGGAAGATGACTATTTGCTAGCAAGCGGAGCCTCTGGAGAGGTTAAAGGAGCGATAAAGAATGACAGAGAAAATTGTTTTGCCTCCACAATCAGGGAAACCAAGTGATGTAGAGCGCATTAAGACTGAAAGTAACTATCTTCGTGGGACACTTGAACGGACTATGAATGATCCATTAAGTTCTGGTATTCCTGAGGATGACAATCGTTTAATGAAATTCCATGGTAGTTACCTACAGGATGACCGAGACCTTCGCAATGAACGACAACGACAAAAACTAGAGCCTGCCTATCAATTCATGGTACGTGTACGAACACCTGGAGGAGCGGCTACTCCAGCTCAATGGCTGGTCATGGATGAAATGGCTAGAAAGTATGGCAATGGCTCCTTAAAACTAACGACACGTCAAGCGTTTCAGGTACACGGCATTTTAAAATGGAATGTCAAAAAATATATGCAAGAAATTAATGAAGTGTTATTGGATTCTCTTGCTGCCTGCGGGGATGTAAACCGTAATGTCATGTGTAATGTAAATCCAAATCAGTCAGCATTACATGAAGAAGTTTATAACTGGTCTGCTAAACTAAGTGAGCATTTACTACCTCGTACACGTGCATACCATGAATTATGGTTAGACGGAGAAAAGGTCATAGACAGTCAGGATGATGAAATTGAACCGATTTATGGAGCACAATATTTGCCACGTAAATTTAAAATTGCCATTGCGATTCCGCCAAGTAATGATGTCGATGTGTTTTCACAAGATATCGGGCTTATCGCGATCGTAGAAGATGAAAAGCTTATTGGCTTTAATGTAGCTGTTGGTGGAGGAATGGGGATGACGCATGGAGATCATGCTACCTATCCACAGCTTGCGCGAGAAATTGGCTTTATTACACCTGATAAACTATTGGAAACAGCAGAAAAGATTATAACAATTCAGCGGGATTATGGGAATCGCTCTGTCCGTAAAAATGCACGTTTCAAATATACGATTGATGCGAGAGGACTAGAATGGTTTAACGAAGAACTAACTAGACGTTTGGGTTGGAGCATTCAAGAGGCACGTCCTTATACGTTTGAGCGTACAGGAGATGAGTTCGGTTGGATTAAAGGGGCTGAGGGTAAATGGCATTATACGCTATTTATTCAAAATGGTCGCATTAAAGATTTCCAAGATTATAAGCTGTTAACAGGGTTACGTGAAATAGCTAAGGTGCATACAGGTGATTTTCGTTTAACACCTAACCAGAATTTAATGATTAGTAATGTAACACCACAGAAAAAGAAAAAGATTGCTGCTATTATCGAGCAATATAAGCTGACAGATGGTGCACATTATTCCGCACTGCGTCGTAATTCTATTGCCTGTGTCTCCTTACCAACCTGTGGTTTAGCCATGGCAGAGGCGGAGCGTTATTTGCCATCTCTTATTACTAAAATAGAAACAATCATTGATGAAACAGGGTTAAATGATACAGAAATTGTTATCCGGATGTCAGGCTGTCCAAATGGTTGCTCCCGCGCAGCGATGGCTGAAATAGGCTTTATCGGTAAAGGTCCTGGAAAATATAATTTGTATCTTGGGGCAAGTTTTACTGGTAATCGATTGAATAAAATCTATCGTGAAAATATAGGGGAGGAAGAGATACTAGCGGAGCTCCGACCAATTCTTGTACATTATGCGAAGGAACGTTTAGTCGGTGAGCATTTTGGTGATTTTGTCATTCGTGCTGGATATGTGACGGCTGTTTATGATGGTAGAGAATTTCACGTCTAATATAAATGCCATGTAGCAAAGAAATTTGCTACATGGTTTTTTAAATGGAGTAATCTTCGGGGATAAAGACCTTTAATTGCTTCGGCCTAACAAATATATGATCACCCACTTCAAGCTGAAGGTGAAGGAACTGTTCTTTTGATAATTCTGCCTCTAAAAATTCATCTAAATCCTCACGGCGTAGCTCAATTTGGACAATAGGTCCCAACAGATGGATATGATTGATTTTGACGGGTACCGTACCTGGAATATTTACCTTTTCTATTTGTATATCATGGGGGCGAACATAGCCAATCACATTATCCTTGCTATGTGATTGTACATCAGGCACATCCAGTGCGACTTCTCCGTGCATCAGCTTACCGTTATGTAAGCGTCCTTTAAAAAGATTGACGTTCCCTAAAAAATCATAGACAAATGGACTTTTAGGATGCGTATATACTTCATCTGGACTTCCGATTTGCTCAATTTTGCCATTGTTCATGACAACTATGCGATCTGCTACATCCAATGCTTCCTCTTGATCATGCGTAACAAAAATACTTGTAATATGAAATTCATCGTGTAACTTTCGTAGCCAGCGACGCAACTCCTTGCGAACCTTTGCATCGAGTGCTCCAAATGGCTCATCGAGTAGAAGAACTTTTGGCTCTACTGCAAGTGCTCTCGCTAGTGCCACACGCTGTCTCTGACCACCTGAAAGCTGTGTGGGATAGCGGTCAGAGAAATTTTCAAGTTTAACTAATTGTAGCAATTCCATCACTTTGTCTCGTATTTCTTGCTTAGTAGGTCTAGTTTTTCGAGGGCGAACCTTTAGGCCATAAGCGACATTTTCAAAGACGGTCATATGACGAAATAGAGCATAATGCTGAAACACAAAGCCTACATTACGTTCCTTTGGATGTCGATCCGTCATGGAATGTCCATCAAAAAAAATATCACCCGTATCGGTGGTTTCCAACCCTGCAATAACACGTAATAGAGAGGTTTTTCCTGATCCAGAGGGGCCGAGCAATGCAACAAGCTCCCCTGACTGAATATGAATAGAAATATCCTCTAATGCTTGAAAAGATCCGTATATTTTCGAGACATTTTGAATTTGAATACTCATGTTAATTATCTCCTTTTAACTAGATTTGGACTTCCATGCAATGATATCTTTTAAAATTAATGTAAAGATAGCTATGACACTCATTAAGGATGCAACAGCAAAGGCGGCTGAAAATTGATATTCATTATAGAGAATTTCAATATGAAGGGGCATTGTATTCGTCATGCCTCGTATATGGCCAGATACAACTGAAACTGCACCAAATTCTCCTATAGCTCGTGCATTACACAATATGAGACCATAAAATAAACCCCATTTAATATTGGGTAAGGTGACGTACCAAAAGGTCTTAAAGCCACTCGCACCAAGAGAAATCGATGCCTCCTCCTCAGACGTTCCCTGTGCTTGCATTAGAGGTATTAGCTCACGGGCAACAAAGGGCAGTGTGACAAATATCGTCGCAAGGACAATGCCTGGTAGTGCAAAAACAATTTTAATATCTTTGGCGAATAACCAATCACCAAATAATCCCTGCGATCCAAATAGTAAAATAAATACCAAACCTGCGATAACAGGGGAGACCGCAAAAGGTAAATCAACAATGGTTAGTAAAAGATTTTTCCCCTTAAAATTAAATTTTGTAAGGGTCCATGCAGCCATTACGCCAAAGATTGCATTTAGGGGTACAGCAATCGCTACAACTGTTAAAGTGAGCTTAATAGCAGCTAATGCATCTGGATGTGTGATAGCTGCCAAGTAAACATCCACACCTTTTTGAAAGGCTGTAATAAAAATTGAAGCTAATGGCAGGACGATAAAAAAAGCTAAAAAGACTAGTGCAATACATGTAAGTGTATAGCGAATAACACGAGGCTCCTGTAGGGCGACAGACTTAGGTACCTTATTTTTTTCAGGACTAGCCTGTTGAATAAATGCTGATTGTTCCATAAAGCTCCTCCTAATGTACAAACCGACGATTGGCTAGCCATTGTATGACGTTAATGGTTAATAATAAAATAAATGAAGTAACAAGCATGACTACCGCAATTGCAGTGGCACCAGCATAATCGTATTGCTCAAGTTTAGTCATAATAATTAAAGGGGTAATTTCGGTTTTCATAGGCATATTTCCCGCAATGAAAACAACTGAGCCATACTCACCAAGAGCACGAGCAAAGGCTAATGAAAAGCCCGTTAATATGGCTGGTAATAACTCTGGCAAAATGACTTTACGAAAGGTTTGTAAACGATTTGCTCCAAGGCTGGCAGAAGCCTCCTCAACTTCAGCACTAATATTTTGCAATACTGGCTGTACTGTTCGTACAACGAAAGGAAGCCCAATAAAAGTTAAGGCAATAATAATACCAAGGGGCGTAAAGGCAATTTTAAAATCAAAAAACTGGCCAATCCAACCATTGGGGGCGTAGAGAGATGTTAAAGCAATCCCTGCTACAGCAGTAGGTAAAGCAAAAGGCAAATCTACTAATCCATCCATCATTCTTTTAAAAGGGAACTGGTAGCGAACCAGAACCCATGCGATAATTGTGCCGAAAAGTACATTTAATAGACCTGCAATGAGGGCTGTGCTAAAGCTAACTTTATAGGAAGCAACAGCACGAGGATCAGTGATAATATCAAGAAACACTGTCCAGCTTAAGGACATTGTATGGAAAAAGATCATAGAAAGTGGTAATAACACTAGTAAACTAACATATAACATCGTATATCCAAGAGATAGGTGAAATCCTGGAATAATGCGACGTGATTTCTTCGTCAGGGTTAAACTACTCATCAGAACACTCCTTATTGTGGCAAGTAAATTTCATCAAAGGTACCGCCGTCTTTAAAGTGAGTTGCTTGTGCTTTGGTCCAGCCACCAAAATCATCGATTGAAACAAGTTCAAGCTGTGGGAATTGGTCTTTATATTTAGCTAGAACAGCCTCGTTGCGAGGGCGGTAATAATTTTTGGCAGCAATTTCTTGACCCGTATCGCTATATAAATGCTGTAAGTAAGCCTCCGCTACTTCCCGTGTTCCTTTTTTATCGACGATTTTGTCAACAATCGCCACTGGTGGCTCCGCTAAAATACTTAATGATGGAGTAATTATTTCGAATTCGTCCTTCCCTAATTCATGAAGTGATAAGTAAGCTTCATTTTCCCATGCAATTAAGACATCCCCAATATTGCGTTCCACAAAAGTTGTGGTAGCACCTCGGGCACCAGAATCCAGTACTTCAACATTGCTGTATAGTGATTTCATAAATTCTTTGATTTTTGTTTCATCATTGTTATATAACTTTCCAGCATAGCCCCAAGCAGCTAGGTAGTTCCACCTTGCACCACCAGATGTTTTTGGGTTAGGGGTAATGACGGATACATCTTTTTTGATGAGATCATCCCAATCTTGTATATCTTTCGGGTTGCCCTTTCGTACTAAAAAGACAATAGTGGATGTATAGGGAGTAGAGTTATGGTCAAATTCGGTTTGCCAATCTTTATTCAGCAGCTCACGAGTTTGGGCAATTTCATCAATATCATAGGCGAGAGCAAGGGTGACAACGTCTGCTTCAAGACCATCAATCACTGCTCTACCTTGTTTTCCTGAGCCTCCATGAGATTGTTTAATCGTGACATCTTGCCCTGTTTCATCCTTCCACTTTTTTATAAAATCTTGGTTGAACTCATCGTAAAGCTCGCGTGTTGGGTCATAGGATACATTTAATAGCTCAACGGACTTATTACCTTCCTGGCCACTTGTATCTTCATTTGAGTTAGCACTACTACATCCTGTTACAGATAAAGTTAATACAGCAAGCAGTGCCAAAGATTGAAAGACATTCTTTCTTTTCTTCATTCTATGTCGCTCCCTTTCTGGCTGAAGAATGCAAAAAGCCATCCCCCATAACGATAATTCGTCATAGGTAGATGGCCTTCAGATCCTCTGATCAGCATTTTAGTAGTTGTGTCAAAGCTTTAGATAATACATTAAACACATATTTCCTATTAGTCAACAAGGAATTATAAAATGTTGAAAATCATGGTGATTACCTAGCTGTCATTTATCTTATGCAACTAAGAGTGTCAAAAATGGGTTTATTGCATAAGATATTTGAAAAAACCTAGTTGACTGCTTGGTGTACTTTAGTATATATTTGGTAATAAGAAAAACGATTAAAGAACGAGGTAGCAATTACTAGTGAAAAATCGTTGAATAATGAGCTGGCTAGTCAAACTAGAGGCGTTTTAACAAAGGCATGTTTTTTGGGTGTCTTTAGTTAGAACGCCTTTTTTTGCTATGAGGGGGATTCTATGTTAACACATGCAAATTGGCAAGAACCAAACATTAATTTTCAAGTTGATGAAATGTATAGGGGAGCATTAGAGGTTTTACGATGGAGCTATCAAGAGTATGGGAATGAAATAGTTTATGCCTGTAGCTTTGGGATTGAGGGCATAGTCTTAATTGATCTCATTTCGAAGGTAAAGCCAAATGCAACCATTGTCTTTTTAGATACAGATGTCCATTTTAAAGAGACCTATGAAACGATCCGGCGAGTAAAAGAAAAATATCCACAATTAAACATTGTGATGAAAAAGTCTGCACTCACACTTGAACAACAAGCAGCTCAATATGGTGAAGAACTTTGGAAGTCAGATCCAAATCAATGCTGTGCTATACGCAAGATTAAGCCGCTACATGAAGCCCTTTCAGGCACAAAGGCTTGGATATCTGGTTTACGACGTGAACAATCGCCAACACGTCAACAAACAAATTTTCTTAATCGTGATGATAAATTTAAGTCGATTAAAGTTTGCCCACTTATCCATTGGACTTGGAAGGATGTTTGGCGCTATGTCTCGAAAAACAATCTGCCATACAATCCGTTGCATGATCAAGGCTATCCAAGTATCGGTTGTGAGCATTGTACAAAGCCGGCATTTACGATGGATGATTTACGTTCAGGTAGATGGCAAGGCTCTGGGAAGACAGAATGTGGGTTACATGAATAAAGGAGTTATGCCATGCTTGAATATTTTGCCATAGCTATTAGTTTATTTTTTGCCATGAATATAGGTGCAAGTGGGGCAGCAGCTTCAATGGGAGTTGCTTATGGGGCAGGTGCTATTAAAAAGGCTTGGCAAGCATTATTATTATGCGCCATAGGCGTTTATAGCGGAGCGGTGTTGGGCGGAGGAGAAGTAGTCAAAACGATTAGCTCAGGTATTATGCCTCAGGAGTACATTACGGTTAAAATTGTTATCATTATTTTAATTTCTGCAACAAGCAGTTTATTTTTTGCCAACCTTTTAGGCATCCCATTATCTACCAGTGAGGTTACCGTCGGCGCAGTTGTTGGTGTGGGAATAGCTTATAAAGTGTTATTCGTCCAATCTTTGCTGGTCATTATGTCCTTTTGGGTTATTGTCCCACTTATAGCTTTTGTAATGGCCCTTATATTGGGGAAGTTGTTATATAAATTACAACTTAGGGGGCTATTAAAAGATCATCCGATTTTAACGATTCTACTTGTATTAGCAGGATTTTTTGAAGCCTTTTCGGCAGGTATGAATAACGTGGCGAATGCAGTTGGGCCGCTGGTAGGTGCTGGCATGATGGATGTTACTATCGGCATTATGCTTGGGGGTGGATTTGTAGCTGCAGGAGCTATCCTACTTGGTAAACGAGTTCTTGAAACAAACGGTAAAAAAATTATGCGTTTTCAAAAGGCAGAGGGTATTTTAATTTCAAGTACTGGGGCGCTACTCGTAGGCATAAGCTCTATTTTTGGACTTCCAGTACCACTAACGCAAGTAACATCTTCCTCTATTATCGGCATGGGAATGGCGAAAAACGGAAAACAAATTTTTCATAAGCATATTGTGAAAAAGATTATTCGTATATGGGTTGTATCCCCCATCTTTTCATTAGCCATTTCTTATTTTTTAGTACAGTTGTTTTTAGAAAAAGATCTATATGCGGTTATTATAAATGGCAGCATTATCGTTGGAACGCTTGGAGTTATTAGTTTAATGCGTACCATTCGAGAAGAAGAGCAATCCATATATGATGCAGGTGAGGGAATTTAATTTTACTAGTGTTACTACATCATTGATGTTGATCTTACTATTAAACTTAGTATTTAACTAGAATTAGGAGGAGATAATATGAGTTTACAACCACATGGAGGGTTTCTTGTGCAAGCTTTTCATCCCGATAAGGAAATAACATCTATTCATAAGGAGATTGAGCTGGATGCCATTTCTTTGAGCGATTTAGAGTTAATTGCCATAGGAGGCTACAGTCCCATCCAAGGGTTTTTAACACAAGCAGATTATGAATCTGTGGTGGAAAAAAGTCGATTAGTATCAGGTATAGTATGGAGTATTCCAATTACCCTCCCAGTGACGGAAGAGAAAGCAGCAACCTTACAACCTGGTGAAGAGGTAAAACTAGTCTATCAAGGTGAAACTTTTGGTGTTATTCAGGTGGCTGATATTTTTGAGCCGAATAAGCGAAAAGAGGCTTTACTTGTTTATGGCACTGAGGATTTAGCACATCCTGGAGTTCACAAGCTACATGAACGTCCTGCCATATATGTTGGTGGAAAAATTACGTTAATTAAACGTCTAGCACAAAAGTTTCCTACGTATTCATTTGATCCAGTGGAAACCCGACAACTATTTGCTTCAAAGGGTTGGCAAACCATTGTGGGCTTTCAAACGCGTAACCCAGTGCATCGGGCCCATGAATATATCCAAAAGGCAGCACTTGAAACGATAGATGGTTTATTTTTAAACCCTCTTGTTGGTGAAACAAAATCGGATGATGTATCTGCGGCTATCCGTATGGAGAGCTATGAGATTTTATTGAAAAATTACTATCCTGAAAATCGTGTGCAATTAGGTGTATTTCCAGCTGCTATGCGTTACGCAGGACCAAGGGAGGCCATTTTCCATGCGCTTGTAAGGAAAAATTATGGCTGTACACATTTTATCGTGGGTAGAGATCATGCAGGTGTTGGGGATTACTATGGCACGTACGATGCCCAAAAAATCTTTGAACAGTTTAAGGAAGATGAATTAGGGATTATTCCATTGAAGTTTGAGCATAGTTTTTATTGTCAGCAGTGTGAAGGGATGGCTACTACAAAAACTTGTCCCCATGATAGCTCTGCCCATATTATTTTATCAGGTACAAAAGTACGAGAGATGCTTCGCAATGGAGAAGTACCACCAAGTACATTTAGCCGTAAAGAGGTAGTAGACGTACTAATAAAAGGCATGCAGAAGGAGGTAGTCAAATGAGTTCAAATATTGTTTGGCATGAAGCCTCTGTTACAAAAGATGAGCGTCGCTCTCAAAATAAACATCAAAGCTTTATTTTATGGTTTACGGGTTTGTCTGCTTCAGGAAAATCATCTATAGCCAATGCATTTGCCCGTCAATTATATGAAAGGGGTAATCAAGCTTTTGTGTTGGATGGCGATAATGTCCGTCATGGCTTAAATAAGGATTTAGGTTTTGATGAGTCAGGGCGTAAAGAAAACATCCGTCGTATAGGGGAAGTTTCGAAGCTTTTTATAGAAAGCGGTCAAATTGTGCTAACGGCATTTATTTCACCTTATCGAGAAGATCGTCAAGTAGTTCGTGAGCTTGTTGAAGATGGTGAATTTATAGAAGTCTTTGTAAAGTGTTCAGTAGAAACATGTGAAAAAAGGGATCCAAAGGGACTATATAAAAAAGCTAGAAAAGCAGAGATTGCAAATTTTACTGGTATTAGCGCTCCTTATGAGGAACCCGAAAACCCAGAAATTATTTTAGATTCAGAACATCATACTGTAGAAGAATGTGTGGAACAGTTGACTAGTATTTTAACTGCCAAAGGCTATATTTAACTAACCAATAAAAAAATCTGCTCGTTCATAATGATTGAGCAGATTTTTTATATGTTTTATCGAACATCTTGTTCTTTTTTCATTCTGTCAATTTCAGGGCCTAATTCATCACGTACTGTACCTTTCCAAGGCTTTACACCAGCAATATAAGAGGATCGAGTCATAATATGTCCTCCAACAGGGCCAGTGATGAAGAGGAATAGTATACCTAATAATATACGTGGATTAAAATGATCTTCAATTAGCCAAAAGTGAAAGAATACACCAATTAGTACGCACATAACACCAAGTGTAGCACTTTTTGAGGCAGCATGTGCTCGCGTATATAAATCAGGTAGGCGGATAAGCCCAATGGCTGTGACGACAATAAAAAGTACTCCAACAGAAATGAAAAAAATAACTAAACTATTAGCGAGAATTGTCACGTTTAATGATATCTCCTTTCTCTATGAATTTAGAGAAAGCAACTGTCCCAATAAATGATAAAATAGCTAGTAATAAAATAATCTCAAGGAAGAAGCTTGTTTCCACTAGTATTGAAAATAATCCAATCAAGGAAATAAGAGAGACACCCAGTGAATCCAAAGCGACAACACGGTCAGATGCAGAAGGTCCTTTAATCATTCGATAAATGACCGCAATCATCGATAAGCAAATCACTACAATGACTGCAATAATAAATGTTGTCATGATTTACTCACCTCCAAAATCGCTTTCTCAAATGAATCTCGAATGGAAGCAACAGCCTCATCCACATCGTTTATATCAATAGCATGTACATATAATGTTTTAGCATCATCGGATACATGTACGACTACAGTCCCGGGCGTTAAAGTAATAAGGCTGGATAGTAAAGTGATTTCCCAGTCTTCCGTTAATACAGTAGGGTAAGCAAAAAAGGCAGGCTGCATGTCCAATTTAGGCTTTAATACTACCTTCAGGACTTGCACATTCGCTAATACTAACTCTTTAAAGAACAGCGAAGTCAATTTTAAAATGGCCCATAGTCGGTAGACATAAAGACGAGACTTAAAAAATCTTCGCATTATTATGAGCAGAATGATACCCATTAAGAACCCAATTATAAAGCCGGTTGCTGTGTAATTAGAGGATAGGAACATCCATACGAAGGCAAGTACAAAGTTTAAAATCATTTGAAATGCCATAGCGTTAATCCCCCTTCATCACAGCATCTATATAGATAGATGGATCATTTAAAAGTTTTGCTGCATCGTCCATAAATGGCGTCATCCATTCGGAACCCACACCATATACGACAGAAATAAGTACTAATAGGGCTGAAGGCATAAACAGCATCTTGTAGATAGATTTGTCAACGGTACCCTTTGTTTCTTTCTCCTCGCCCCAAAAGGCATAGATGAAGATACGGATGACTGATAGTAGTACGAGCAGCGAGGACGCTAATATGAAAATACTACTCCACATATTTCCCGCTTCAAAACCACCTTGTACAATCAAAAGTTTGCCCACAAATCCGCTAAGTGGTGGAATTCCGGCTAAGCCAAATGCTGCAATTAAATAACACCAACCAAGCACCGGGTATTTCTTCATCAGGCCACCCATCTTACGCAAATCAGATGTACCTGTAATGTAGATGATAATACCGATTAACATAAAGAGTGCAGCCTTTATGAGCATATCGTGTACTAAATAAAACATCGCTCCCTTTAAAGAAGCTTCATTCATTTGTGAGACACCAAATAAAATAACTCCTACAGCAATGACAATATTGTAGATAATAATAAGTTTGACATCAAAGTAGGCGAGTGCCCCAATGCATCCAGCTACAATTGTAGCAATGGCAAGTACCATCAATAAATCATGAGTATATGATAAATCGTGTACAAAGAATAGTGTATAGGTACGTGTAATTGCATAGACACCTACCTTTGTGAGCAATGCACCGAATAGTGTTAATACAGGTATAGGCGCTGCTGCATACGAAGTAGGAAGCCAAAAATACAATGGGAAAATGGCTGCTTTTAATCCGAAAACCATTAAAAAGAGTACAGCTATAACCGTAATGATACCTGGCTGATTGATTTCAGCTATTTTAACGGCAATATCAGCCATGTTCAATGTTCCTACAACCGAGTATAAAAAGGCTACGGTAATGACAAATAAGGCCGACGAAATAACATTAATTAAAATATATTTGATCGATCCTTTCAGTTGCCCTTTCTCGCCACCTAGCACGATCAGTAAATATGAAGCCATTAATAATACTTCGAAGAAAACGAATAAGTTAAAAATATCACCTGTAGTAAAAGCCCCATTAACCCCAGTTAAAATAAACATGATACCAGGGTAATAAAAGAATCTTTCCCGTTCCTTCGTAATAGAACCAAAGCCATACCAAACAACAAAAAAAGCAATTAACAATGTTGTTGTAACGAGCAATGCGGATACCATATCAGAAACCATGGTAATGCCATAAGGGACAGGCCAATCTCCAAAGGTAACCTTTTGGATACCATCATGTTTCACTTTCAATAGAAGTGAAATGGCAGTAATCAAGGATATCCCGATTCCAAGTAATGAAAATGTTCGTTGATACATTAAATTTTTTTGCCCAAACATTAAAATCATACCGAAGAAAAACGGAATGATGATAGGCAGCAGTAGGAAGTTATTCATCCTCATCACTTCCTCTCATTAAGCTAATATCATCAGTTTGTAGCTCCTGATAGGAACGATATGCTAGCACAAGGAAAAACGCTGTGACGCCAAAGCTAATAACAATAGCGGTTAAAATAAGTGCCTGGGGTAATGGATCTGCAAAGGGTTTAGCTCCTTCGTTTAACACGGGTGGAGCCTCACCACCAAGACCACCCATCGTTAATATCAGTAGGTGAGCACCGTGACTTAAAAGTCCCGTACCAATAATAATTCGTAATAAACTTTTTGATAAAATTAAATAGACAGCTGCCATAAAGAGGAAGCCAATGACAAAGGCCATAATTATTTCCATTATTCATCCTCTCCAATCGTTTGAATAATGGTCATCGTAACACCCACAACAACCAGATAGACACCGCTATCAAAAAGCATAGCCGTGTGTAAAGACTGTTTGCCTAGAAGCGGTAAATCGAAATAATTAAAGAAATGCGTAAAAAAAGGTTCGCCAACAAACATAGGAAATGCCGCAGTGGCAAGGGCTAATAATAAACCAATAGCCGTTAAATACGTGTAATTAATAGGTAAAATATGTCGTACAGTACGAATATCAAAGGCTAACACTAATAGCACGATGGCACTGGAGGTTAAAAGTCCTCCAACAAAGCCACCACCAGGCGTGTAATGACCTGCTAAAAAAATATGAATGGAGAAGAAGAAAATAATGAAAAATACAATTTTAGCCGTAAATTGTATTATCACATCATTTGTTTTCATGTGTTTTCTCCTTTCTATTCATGCGCAATTTAATCATAGCCAAAATGGCCATTCCAGCAATACCGAGCACTGTAATTTCAAACAATGTATCAAAGCCACGATAGTCTACTAAAATTACATTAACAATATTTCCTCCGCCCGCTAAGGAGTAAACGGTTTCCTCATAGTATTTAGAAATAGAAGGAATAAGTTTTTGTGAATGAGCAGATAATGCGACAAGTGTTACCATGGCACCTATTGTAATAGATACAACAGCTCGATTTAATTGAAATCTCATACGTTCTTCTCGTTTACCAAGTTTTGGCAGATGGTAGAATGCCATTAAAAAGAGAGCAACAGATATAGTCTCTATAACAAGCTGTGTTAAGGCTAAATCTGGCGCATTAAAAATAACAAAAAATAATGCTACCGTATAACCAACAGAGCCAAGACCTATAATGGCTGTTAAACGCGATTTGGCTAGTATAGTGATAGCTGTTCCAATTAATAAAACCACGACTAAAATAATTTCATAGGGCCTAATTGGAGCTGTCTCTTGGAATGAAAAACTAAAGGCATTTTTCACAAAAAGCGAACCAATGACGATAATAGCAATACCACTAAACATATAAAGTAGATAATGACGCATTGACCCCGTCATGTAGAGTCGAGAAAGGCGATTCAAGCCAACATCTAACCCCTGCATAATTTTGTCATAAGCATTATTCAAGGTGAAAGCCTTTGGGAATCGTTGATACATCCCTTGCCATTTCGGTAGTGATACAAATAGCAGTACTCCTATGATAATAATTCCTATCGTCATTAGAAGCTCTGGATTGATTCCATGCCAGGCAGATACATGAATGTCAATATCTTGTGGTACCTCGTATAAAAATGGCTGAATCGCTAGTACAGCAGGTTTGACAAATGTATCACCAATAAAATTCGGGATAAAGAATATAAGCACAACTAATCCTGCTAAAAGCATTGGAGAAACTAGCATCCCAATAGGTGCTTCATGTGGTTTATGCGGTAATTGTTCTGGTTTGTAGTTGCCATTAAATGTTCGGAAAACAAAATAAAAGCTATAAATAAATGTGAAAATACTAGCAACCCAAGCCACGATTGGGAAGAGCACTCCCCATGTATCGAAGCCAAAAAACTCAAACTTTTGAAGCGCGAGCATGGCTGTTAAAAACATTTCTTTACTTAAGAAGCCATTAAACGGTGGAAGACCAGCCATCGATAAGCTTCCTATTGCCGCAACTGTAAAACTGATAGGCATAATACTCATTAACCCACCCAATTTACGAATATCACGTGTCCCTGTTTCATGATCGATAATCCCAGCAATCATGAATAGGCTACCTTTAAATGTAGCGTGATTGATCAGATGGAAGATGGCAGCAAATGCCGCAAATTTAATTGTATCTACGGATTCGTTGGCATGAAACGCCACTGCGCTTGCCCCAAGTAGTGACATAATAAGTCCAAGTTGACTGACGGTCGAGAAGGCAAGAATCCCTTTCAAGTCCGTTTGTTTGACTGCAAAGAATGAACCCCAGAATAAAGTTAAAATACCTATACCTGTTACAAGCCATACCCAGAGCTCAGAAGCCGCAAAAATTGGGGTAAAGCGTGCTACTAAATAAATACCTGCTTTGACCATTGTGGCAGAGTGAAGGTATGCACTTACTGGTGTAGGTGCTTCCATTGCATCTGGTAGCCAAATGTAAAATGGGAATTGAGCCGATTTTGTAAATGCTCCTAGAAGGAGTAACACAAGCGACCAAGTAAATAAAGGGTGATCAACTAGATTTGGAGCCATAACCATTAGCTCTCGAATGGAATAAGTTCCACCCATTAAGTAGAGAAGAACGAATCCACCTAACATCATTAAGCCACCGCCAACTGTTATCATCATTGACTTCAGTGCTCCAAGGCGTGACGCATCACGGTTATACCAATAACCAATGAGTAGGAATGAGGAAATGGACGTTAATTCCCAAAAGAAATAAAGTGTAATTAAATGATCTGACTGTACTACTCCAAGCATTGCAGACATAAATAACAGTAAGTAAACATAAAAATTATGTAATTTTTCTTTATGTTTATCTAAGTAAAAAATGGAGTAGAGGACAACTAATGATCCGATCCCAGTAATTAGTAGCGAGAATAATAAGCTAAGGCCATCCAAATAGGAGACGAAGGAAATATCAAGCGATGGAATCCAAGGAAGTTTAGCTGTAAACACTCCACCTTTAGCTACTTGTGCAATATAAGATGCATAAATCACCACGAGCGTAGCTGGAACAGCGAGAACAAACCAGCCAGTATGAATATTCTTTATGCTTTTATATAAAAATGGTACGAATATTGCAGCAAGCATGGGAATGAAAATATAAAGTACTTGTAACAAAAAAACCCTCCTTTATGCAGGTAAGTATATCAATTATAACGTACTTTAATCGGGAATGCATACGTACTATTGGGATTTAGCTTGCGGTAGTAGGAGAATTTTCGTTATATTATAAATAGGAAGTTATCAATAAAAATAGAGGAAAAAATTTTTTATGAAGAATCCGTATATCTATGGTTATTTACCATTAATTACAATTTTATTGTTTAGTTTGACATTTGGTATGTATGCAGTTGGAGAATCTTTACAAATTTTTCGAGCAATCGGTGTATATTCAGGTATGCGAGAATTTTTGTCTGATGTTGAATTACGTGTATTTTTACTCATTGTGTTTGCTATTGTTTTTTTTATGCTATTTTCAGCACTCAAACTAGTAGGAGAAACAATCCATGAGTTAGGAATGCTCTTTTTTTCAAAAGACAACGATGGAGCAACTGTTAGTCAAGCACGAGGCGGCTATATTATTTTGTTTATTGGTGCCATGTGTTCAGCATTTGCCATCCAATTTATTTATGTGTTAATAGGAATTTTTGTTCTAACTGTTTTTACATATTTCATTTATCTTATTTACAAAATGAGTCATTTTATGTCAATGGGAGGCACAATCGGTCTATTAATCTTTGAGCTTTTTATGTGGACTATTCTATTAACATTCATCGTTTATGTTGTATTGAAACTATATAATGGAATATTAGCAAGTCTGCCATTTGCTCAATAAATGCATACTGTAGGCAAAAGCCCTCGAGAATCTCAATCTCGAGGGCTTTTGCTATTTCTTAAATGACGGTTTGCATGGGGGTTCTGTTATTTTGCCTGGCACGTCCAAGTAACCCGTTCCTTTTTGTCATACAACCAAACTACTAATTTTACTCAAGTAAAACATTAAATAATTGATGATGAATTTTGTATTCTTCTAATTTTTGCATGGATTGAGGCTTATCATAGCCAATCCATACGGCCGCTGTATAGGTATCATTAAGTCCGGCAAGCCAATAGTCTCGATAGTCATTCGTTGTCCCTGTTTTGGCCCCAACGTAGCTGCTATTACTGTAGACTCCCTGTCCCGTACCGTTCGTCACAACATCGGCAAGTAGCTCACGCATGTATTTTACTGTTTTAGGAGACCAAATTTGATCACGCTGTGTATCCCAACTATAGAGTTCTGTTCCATCTAAAGCTGTCACTTTACGAATGCTATGTGCTAGAACATAAGATCCATCAATAAAGCTTGTATAGGCATCTGCTAGCTCTAAAGCTGTTACACCGTAAGTAAGCCCGCCCAAGGAAGCTGCATAATTATGGTCCTTTTCTACAATGGAGCGAAAATGAAAGCGATCTAAATATTGAAATGCTGTATCAATGCCAACTGTCTGGAAGAGTCGCAGTGCCGATGTATTGTAGCTATGTCGAAATGCAGTGCGCAGCGACACATCCCCATACTTGTAGCCCCCGTAGTTTTGAGGGCAAAATGATCCGACACAATAACTGCCACCATTTACAATCGAATCAGGTGTATGTGTTGTTGTTTCAAAGAAAGGAGCATAGACGGCCAGTGGCTTAAACGCGGAACCTGGTTGCCGTGTTCCTTGAAATGCACGATGATAATCAAACTTTTCATAGCTTTTTCCTGCATATAAGCTAACGATTTCTCTTGATTGGTTTTGAATAACAGCACCTGCTGCTTGCAATGAACCGGCACCTAAGGTAGCTGTCATTTGTTGTTCATCATGCCGCTGTTTTTGTGGATCCAACGCAGTGTTAATAATCAGTCCATTTTGAAATAATGAATCAAGTCGATTGTCTAATTGTGTCTTAATTTTTTTCTTCTCTTCCTCATTATCTGTATGGTTAAGTCGATCCGCATAGCCTTCTTTTTCTGCAACTAACCATTTTAATTCTTGAAGAACGTAAGTACTGTACATAGGATAGCTTTGAATTTTATCCTTAATATGCAATGTAATCGGTTTTGCCTTATAAGTTGTCGCTTCTTCCTTTGTAATGCTACCTTTCACGGCAAGTGTATCTAATAAGCGTTCTTGACGTGCTTTAGTTTGTTCAAAGTTTTTTAAAGGGTTATAAAGTGAAGGGTTATTGGGAATCGCTGCAATAAAAGCAATTTCAGCTATAGATAATTGCTGAAGTGGTCTTTGAAAATAATAGGTTGCTGCTCCACCAATACCGTAAACTTGATTGCTAAAATAGGACTCGTTAAGATACATGGTTAATATTGCTTCTTTATCGAATTCTTTTTCTAATTCATAAGCATAAAAAAGTTCGGTTAATTTTCGTTCATATGTTTTTTCATCAGATAAATAACGCATTCGAACAAGCTGCTGTGTAATCGTACTGCCACCCTGTGAGCTAGTACTTGTACTTGAATTGGCGACTACTGCACGCATAATAGCACTTAAATCAAAGCCAATGTGTTCATAAAAGTCGGCATCCTCACTTGCAATGAATATTTCCTGGGCAATTTGTGGAATTTCTTGCAATGTTAATGGCTGCCGCCATTCGACATATTCTTCACTAAATGTTTGCCCATTTTGATCCTTAAGTGTTATAGGGAGCTGGGGTTGTACTTCAGGTAAATGAATCGCCTGTGAAATTTGTTCTTCATGTGCTTGTGCTGTATTGATTTCTGTTCGTATGTTTGTGCTAATCCACCATAGAACAGGTAGGGAAAGAAGTATAATAAAAAACCCAAAAGCCTTTTTCATGTGTGCCTCCACTCTTTCTATGAATCCTTCAACAGAATAACATATTTTGGATTGATTCCAAATACTCGGTCAGACCTATTTCCATTGTTTTTAGAAAGGAAGTTAAAAGTGCATAAATCGTCAATACTTTGTTGAAGAAAACCAATTGGAATTATGTTAGACTAAAATGAGGTCAAGAAGGATGAATTGTCATCTTTTTCATTGAAACTGAAAATTATCATTAAAGGAGAGACTTCCATGTTTCCACAATTAACAACAGACGTACAAGCAGGCGAAGTGCTTGTAGAAATGAACACAACATTAGGTGCAGTTAAAATTAAGCTGTTCCCAGAGTTTGCACCAAAAACTGTTGAAAACTTTTTGGGTCATGCTAAATCAGGTTATTATAACGGCATCATTTTCCACCGAGTTATTCAAGACTTTATGATTCAAGGTGGTGACCCAACAGGAACAGGTATGGGCGGAGAGTCAATTTGGGGTGATTCTTTTGAAGATGAATTCTCAGATAAATTGTTTAACCTACGTGGTGCGCTATCAATGGCTAACGCTGGTCCAAACACAAATGGTTCTCAATTCTTTATCGTACAAATGAAACATCTTCCAAGCGATATGCTTCGTCAATTACAAGGAGCAGGCTTCCCAGAGGAAATTATCGAAGCTTATGCACAAAATGGTGGTACTCCTTGGTTAGACCATAAACATACTGTATTCGGTCATGTTGTAGAAGGAATGGATATTGTAGATAAAATTGCGGATGTAGAAAAAGATCCTCGTGATAAGCCATTAGAAGATGTGAAAATTGAGTCAATTACAGTCTTTGAATAATAATTATAAGGACGTGTAGAGCATGGAAAACTTAATGTATCAATTTTTATATTTCCCTGAAGATAAATCAGGATATATTCCAGCAGCATTTGAATTTTTAATCATGCTTATTTTATGTGTAATCGTGTTTACGCTTTTCCGAAAAATTTCTAAAAAGCAGGAAATGAAATCAAAGGAAATTGAAGCGCGTATATTAGCAGAAAAGAAAAGCACAAACAACCAACAAAATGTCTAATGAAAAAGAATCTGCCTCCAATGGAGACAGATTCTTTATTTTAAATTTTTCTTTTTGAACGACGAACCATGTTTTGTATTGTTTTGAAGGCATGGAAGCAAACGAGTACAATGGATAGGCCAATTCCACTTAAGGCGGTAATGAAGGCAACCCATTCGAACGGTGTATAGCTCCAAACACTATCTAAATCATTACTGTCCTTCCATTCTTCAATGACTAAATTCATTCCGTAAATACCGGAAATAACCGTAAATACGGTTAAAATAAATAGTAAATTATTGCTTCGATTATCGGATTGATCTTCTTGTGTTCGATATAGGCTGTTCAATGTCGCTTTTGTTCCTACATAATGTTCATTAATACGGAAATGCTTTCGTAGCATTTGAGCTATTTCTCTACCTTCAGTCCGAACAACGACCTCTTCAAAATAATAACGTGCAGAAAACTCTGTGATAAGTTCGATTAATTCATTAACAATTTGTTTATCTTTCCCCCATTTAATTTCACTGTATTCATAGGAAAGCTTTAGAAGCATCATTTTATAAAAATAATGAATGAATAAATTGTAATAGTGAGTCCCCATAAACTCCTGAATGCTATGTGAACAATGTTCAAAAGGCCTATTTGTAAGTGTCATTTGTGACTGTGCTGAAGAGATAATAAAACTATTAGGTGCCCACCGTGTATGGGCGTGTTCCTGCACATAGTTTGAAATATATTGAGAGTTAGTACTCGAAATAAAGGGCTTGCCATCAGGTGTTCTTCCATCTACTTGCCCTAATCGAAAAAGATGCTCAGGTAATAGTTCTGCTTTTTCATCACAAATTAAATAGGCTGAGGAAAACATTCGCTCATCTTCAAAAAAAGGTAACCCTTCATAGGTATGGTCTTGGTGATGCTGAAGGAACGGTTTTAAGAAGGGGATAAAATAGTTGAATAATAGCTCACTTGTTGAATCACAATGACCGAATGAGAAATGATGACTAGCGCCTTTTTCCTCTCGCAGTTTTGCCTCCAGCACCCTAAAGTAATGAATAAAATTTAAAATATCACTAATATCATATTGGCTGTCTATGCTTGTTCGAACGGTGACGATGCCATTGCCGAAAGGGCATAGTGTCACATCGATGCTCATAAGCTCGTAGTTAATACAATTTTCATGATGGTGTAAGGCTCCTTGTGTATAGAATGCTTTTGAGAAGCGAAGAAAGTCTGGGCTATCCATTTTATTTGGAAATAATTTATCCTCAAGAAAGGGATAGAAAAATTGGGCAAGCTCCTCATGTATAATTGTTATGTCTCCATAAAAGGCATGTTCAAGATTAGCGTTGTTCAATTCAAAAAAAGAAAATCCTTCTTCTAAAAGGGTATGACCAATCTTTTGCCGATCTTTTATTTGGTAGGCGAAGGGAAATAAGAATGTCATATATGCACGTTCAATTGTTAAAGGAACTAAGTCCATTTGAAAACACCCCTTTTTCCATCTGTTTGTTAAGAGACTTTTCCACATCGTAAGAATTTTAAACATATAAAAAGAAGGAATCCTAAATAATCAGAATTCCTTCTCTTATTTTTATTGTTCAAAGGCTTTTTTAAAGCGCTCTACGCCGTCTCGTACTGTTTCAAATGAACAAGCTACATTCATACGTAGGAAGCCTCGACCCTCTTCTCCGTATTTTGTACCTGGCTCTAATGCCAGTTGACCAATTTCTAATAGTCGTTTCATAATGTCTTTTTCTTCAAGCTTAAGCTCTCGATAATCAATCCATATTAAATAAGTGGATTGTGGTTTAATGATACGAATGCCTGGAATCTGCTCTAACTCGGCTTTGACATAATCCATATTTGCTGAAATATACGGCAGCAATTCATCTAGCCAAGGGGTGCCTTCCGTATACGCAGCTTGCAATGCTACAGAGGCAAAAGTATTTAAAGAGCCTTGTCCACTTGCCATATTCACGGCTTCTAGCTGTAGACGTTTTTTCTTATCTGGCACAATCATATAGGAAACTTGAATACCTGCTAAATTAAATGTTTTAGTAGGAGCCATACACGTTACGATCCGATTGATTTCATCGCCTGCTATTTTGGCAATAGGAATATGCTTTTCTCCATTGATCATTAAATCAGCATGAATTTCATCTGAAATAATAAGAACATCGTATTGAGCACAGAGTCTTACAATTTCCTTTAAAGTAGCTTCATCCCATACATAACCTCCAGGGTTGTGAGGGTTGCATAATATGTAGGCTTTCACATTTTGAGCTAGTGCCTGTTCAAAAGCTTCAAAATCTACGATAAATTTACCATCATTTTTTTCAACTAGCGGACAGCTTACCACTTCGCGTCCATTGCTTTTTGGAATGTTAAAAAATGGTGGGTAAACGGGTGTTGATATAAGGACTTTATCTCCTGGATTAGTAAAGGCTACAATGCTATTTGCTAAGGCGGCAACAACACCATTACAGAATACGATAGAATCCTTGTCAATTTGCCAATCATGACGAGTATTTTGCCAGTCCACTATTGACTGTATTGCTTCCTCGCTCATAAAGCTATAACCAAAAACAGTACGTTCAGCATGTTCCTGCAATGCTTTTGAAACGGCTGTCGGAGCAGCAAAATCCATATCAGCTACCCACATTGGCAATATCTCGGACGCATCGTTTAGTCCATAAACCATTTTCATTGCGTCCCATTTTACGGAGTTTGTAAAACGGCGTTTGATAGTTTGATCAAAAATAGACAAGCAAATCACTCTTTTCTTTTTTATTTACTATGGTATCATACGATTATGATCAAAGGATAAATAGGTGAGTATTTTGGAAAATGTAAAAATGAATCAAGCAGCTGTGCATCTGCTAGAGGAGTGGGATCCATTCCACTTAGGTCCAGACCATTATGATACGGAAACAGCAGATGTTGTAGCGGCATTGCAAGGAATCGATGATCCGTCGACACTTGCAAAAGTTATTCAAGAAACATATGAGCATTCGTTTGAGCAATGGATTCCTTTTGAGGAATGTGTAGCCATTTCTTACAAACTGATTGCTATTAAATTTGAAGCAAAATGTATTATTTAAAATATTTTGCATATTTCCTATAAAAAAGGGGTTGTCATGTGACAACCTCTTTTTTCATCCTAATGTTGGAGGTTCTTTATTCTTATTTAAATAATGGTAAGATGCCCTGAATGAAAATAATTAATATAGCAATAGGGGACACGTAGCGAATTAACATGTACCAAATTGTAAATATCCAACTAGATGCGGCTAGCTCTTTACGTGAAATATCTTTTGTATAATAATAACCTGCAAAAATTGATATGAGCAGAGCACCAATAGGCATTCCGATGCTGTTGGTCATAAAATCAACAAAATCAAAAATAGAACGGTCTAAAATCTTCACATCTGATAGTATACCAAATGACAATGCACTAGGAATACCAACAATAAAGATAATGATGCCACCAATCCATGCAATTTTTTTCCGTTTTTCTGGCTTATCTCCGATTGCTATTGCTACGACAATTTCTAACATGGAGATGGAAGATGTAACTGTGGCAAATAGTAATAAAATAAAGAAGATGGTTAAGAAAAGAGCACCGAGAGGCAGTTGCTCGAAAACAGCCGGCAAAATAATGAATACGAGGCCAGGTCCTTGATCGGGTGTATAGCCAAGTGCGAATACTGCTGGGAAAATAACAAGACCAGCAAGTAAAGAGATGATGATGTTCATAGATGCAACATTAATGGCTGAGTTACCAATTTTTTCTGTTTTCGATAGATAGGAAGCATAGGTAATCATAACCGCAATACCAACACTTAATGAGAAAAATGCTTGTCCTAATGCCATTAAAAATGTTTCGGCATTCAGGTAAGACCAATCTGGCACAAACATAAATTTAACGCCTTCCATTGCTCCATCCAATGTTAAAGAGCGTATGACTAATATAATGAAGAAAATAAACAAGAGCGGCATCATCCATGTGCTGGCTTTTTCAATGCCACCCTTAATACCAGCTGACACAATGACTACTGTCAATAACATAAATAGCCCTTGCACAAGAACTGCTTCAAATGGACTCGCAATTATATTGCCAAATAAATCTGCAAAATTGATGTCAGAACCTGCATTCGTTAGCTTAAAAGTAAAGGCACGACCCAAATAGCTTAAAATCCACCCACCTACAACACTATAGAAAGATAAGATAAGGCCCGCAATGACCATACCGCCCCATCCAATTAAATACCATGGCTTTCCTGGCGCCTGTTCTTTAAAGGATGTGACAGCATCCTTTTGTCCACGACGACCAATCATAAACTCTGCAATGAGTACTGGTAAGCCGATAAAGAATGTACATAAAACGAATAATAAAATAAAGACACTACCACCATTAGTACCAGCCATATATGGGAATTTCCAAATGGCTCCTAGTCCTATAGCACTTCCAGCAGCAGCTAAAATAAACCCAATTTTAGTTGTAAATTGATCTCTTGATGACACAAAAATAAAGCCTCCTTATACTAAAGTTTTATTTTACCGCATTATTTTCATAACACAAGCAAATATCTGAATATTGACTAGGGTGTTTCTACACTAGTAGCCATTGAGATGGAATTTTAGTTGGATACTTCCTTTATTGGTAAAAAATCTTATTGATATGTAACAATTAGGATATTTCTGTCGTTCCATAAACAAAAGGAGGGATCGCTTTGGTAGAGGCCGATTTAATAGCAAGAGCACAGCAAGGAGACAAAGATGCCTATATCGACCTAATTCGAATTCATCAACAGACAGTTGAAAGGTTTGCCTTTCAGTGTGGCGTACATAGCAATGATTTAGCTGATGTTTCACAGGAGGTATTTGTTAAACTGTATCGCTTTTTACATCAATTTAAACAGGATCGGTTTACGACATGGCTCTATAAAATTACATTGAATGCTACACGGGATTATTATCGGAAGGAACAGAGAGAACTGGCGAAAGGGGACAAGCTTAATGCGCATCGTCAAACTATTTTTCTCTCTGCTGAAGACGATGTTCTATTATTTGAAGAAGATAGAACTTTACATAATGCTATTCAATCCCTAGATGAAAAATATCGGTACCCTATCGTACTGTATTATTTTCACGAGTTAAAATACGAAGAAATCGCAGAGGTTTTAAATATTTCATTATCAACGGTCAAAGTACGGCTATTACGTGCGAAAGAAAAGTTGAAGGCAGCATTAATGCAAGAAGGGAGTGTTGAAAATGGATGATAAACAATTTAATCAACGTATAGCACTACTGAAAAAATCCTATGAGCGAATGGAGTCAAAACTAGATCCACAACATGTACTTCAGCAAATTGAAAATGAAGATGCCATTAGGGATTCTCAAGAAACCATAAATACGATTCTAAAGTCTTCAGCAAAATGGCAAAAGCCTGCTGTTTGGATTGCTAGCATCGCCAGCGTTTTATTAGTTGGACTATTAATATCATCGTTTATGCTCCACCCATCAACTCTCGTGCATTCAAATGAAGAAAAGATAGAAAGCAGCTATGAAGAATGGTTCTCTAGCTTACAAAAGAAGTATCAAGAGAAACGTGAAAAAACACGTGTTGAGCTTGACATACCTGAGGAAGACTTTAAGAAACTCTCGTTTGTTGAATCTGCTGATTATAAATACAATGATAAAGCTAAAAATAAAAAAATAGTACTAAATAAAATGGCTTATGATCCTAAATATTTAACACAGTTAGAGCAAGAGATACTAGACAGTTTGCAAACACCTCGAGAGCTGATAGAGCGGATTGAAACGTACGAAAATCCGATGTCATTTGCCGAGTCTAGATATTTCTTTAGCATATATTACCCAACAAAAGATGTTTTGCAATATTATACAAATGAACTTTCCCAATATAATAAAGTACTGTCACAAAAAAAGAAAGATTATCCTAAAGAACTAAATCAATTAATTGCAACGGCCAAAAAACAATATTTCGAGTTGTCTTATGATGGACAAAACTATAGTTTTAGAACGAATCCGATTTTTATGAAAGATGCACCAGTATCCATTGACCGTCTTCATCCTGATATATTAGGTTATTTTAAATATTTGGCTACAGGCTCTTTATTCAATGGTGAGGATTTACGTTTTTCTGCAGAAGAATCTGCTCGTATTTTAAAATTATACGAAAGAACATTAGTTAATGATTTATCAAATTCATACCTCGATTTCCAATTGCGAAATTTAAACAAAGAGTTTGAAAATACGTGGCTTGTACTTTTGAAAGGTGATGACAAAACTAGATACTCACCAGAACATATAGAGCTATTAAATGATACGGCTAATGGGAAGTATGGGGAATCGATGCGTTTGACCGCACAATTCATCCTCGAAGAATTTAAGAGAGAAGGAACATCCAAAACCATAGACAAACTAACAAGACAGGATATTAGGATGGAGCTTTCATATTTGAGTAATGAAGTCTATATAGAAATATATGATGGTTCAACAGGTTTACAAATTGATAACCGTTGGATTATCCAAACGGAAGGTTTATACAACGCGTATGTGTCAAGTAAAGATGATACCATCCTAGATTCATTAAACCCAATGAATGTTGTGAGCCTATTCTTATATGCACAAGGAAAAGGCGATCAAGAAACAGTAAAACAGTTAGTGTCTCAAGCTGTAGATGTGGATAAATTGGTTCAATTTGATGGTATGCAACATTTTACAGTTCTATATGCAACAGATACATCCCAAACAACCATTAAAGTAGGTGTTAAACCAGAATCCATTCAAATGATTGGCCAGCGCTTAACCTTCCAATTAGGTACAGTTCCTATAGAAAAAGGAGAAAAACGTTTCATCATTACAGCTATTCCCGAATAAGGAGATTTTTTGCCCCGTTTTTACACGTATGTTATAATTTAAGCGATATATACGTAGCAAACCAAAAGAAAGTGGGCAAAGGTTATGGTAAAAAAATATGAATTAGGAGACGTGTTGACCGGAAAAGTTACAGGTATTCAACCATACGGTGCATTTGTTGCATTAGATGACAATACGCAAGGCCTTGTGCATATTTCGGAAATAACATACGGCTTTGTGAAGGACGTTAGTGAATTTTTAGCTGTTGGGCAAGAAGTAGCGGTCAAGATACTTGAAATCGATGAAGAGGCCGAAAAAATTAGTTTATCGATGAGAGCGCTACAGGAACGCCCAGTAACCGTAAGAAAAAAAGAATCACCACCACGAAAATCATTGCAGGACCGTGTAGATGAATCGGATGCGAATGGTTTTAATTCCTTAAAAGATAAATTACAGGACTGGATTGAGCAATCTGGACAATAAAAAAGCGAGGATACTTTCAGCGTGAAGGTATTCCTCGTTTTTTATTATTGCTTTTTTATTTTTCGGATTCGATATTGAAGGTTTTGTCTACTCATCCCAAGTGCATTCGCTGCTTTTGTAATATTGCCCTCATATAAATTTAAGACATTTTGCACATAATATGATTCGGCTTCGCGCAAATAAGCATCTAATGGCATGACATCGTGATTTTGATGGAACATAAAGAATTCTGGTTCACGGTTATTGGTATCTTGCTGCTGTACCTTGAAGCGGAAATGAAGCGGCAATAGATCGGAGGTAACCGTAGATTCTATCGTCATAAATGAAACAATTTCATCCAATAATAACTCGAGTTCCTTTAAATTTCCAGGCCAATCATATTGTAAGAATAATTCCTGTACATCTGGTGCTAGCTCTGTAACTTGTGAAGCAAATCGTTCTCGATGTCGGCTAAAATAATCATCCACAAATGGGAGAATATCTTCTTTTCGATCAGTTAAATTGGGAATCGTAATAGCCATCGTTGCAAAGAAATAATAAAGTGATTTGGACAGTTTTTTTTCAGCAATTAATGTAATCGGATCGCTACCTACACTGCCAATTAACATATACTTGGACTGCGGTAGAGATTGGAGTATATCTAATAGCTGTTCTTGAATGTCTAAGCTCAAAAAATCAATGCGCTCAAAGAAAAAGGTATAGTCTTTATCTTCTTCTAAAAGCTGATTTAATTTATCAAGCACCGATTGAGCTGAACGACGACTAACGAGTGTCATAAAGGCTTCAGGATCTGGTGAAGCTGCGTGGTGGATGCCTTCAGCTACTAAATCCTTGCCTGTCCCGGATTCCCCAATTAATAATACCGGTAATTTTACAGCCGCTGCTTTTTTAGCATTTTCGATGACTTGCTTCATTGCTTCAGATTTAGCTTTTATCATGTCAAACGTCAAAGGCTCATCATAACGACGAAGGGGTTGATAAACAAGCTTTTCCAATGATGTAATATCACGTGCAAATTCTATTGCACCAATTAGTTTTCCTTCTACAATAAGTGGAAAAGTATCATTAATGGTTGTAATTTCATGGCCATTTTTATTCCAATAGGTTTGTTTAACATTAATTTCTTTCTTTCCGGTTTGCAATACACGCATTAATGTACTTTCGTGCTGACGGAAGGAAAACATTTCAATAATCGAACGATCCGCAAGTTCATCAAAATGGAATCCTTCAATTTCTTTCATTTTTGTATTATAAATAATCGTCTTGCCGGATAGGTCTACTGCATGAATACCAACGGATACATTTGTTGCAATAAACTCATAAAAAGGTAGTAAAGGTTCAGAATTTTTCATAAAAATGTGCACCTCAAAAATTTTTTACTTGAAATATGCAACGAAATTTTGCATTATAATAAGTGTAAGAATATTTTATACGCAAATATATTTTGCGTCAATGTTTTTTGCATACCCAAATACATCTCACAAGGGAGGATTAAGTATGATTCCATACAAACACGAACCATTCACAGATTTTTCACAAGAGGCAAACTACAATGCTTATGTAGAGGCTTTAAATAAAGTTGAAGGTTACTTAGGGCAAGACTACCCACTTATTATCGGTGGTGAGCGTATTACAACGGAAGATAAAATTGTTTCGTACAATCCTGCAAAGAAAACAGAAGTTATCGGCCGTGTGTCAAAAGCAAGCAAAGATTTAGCTGAAAAAGCGATGCAAGCAGCAGATGAAACATTCAAAACTTGGAAAAAGGTAGATCCAGCTATTCGTGCAGACGTTCTTTTCAAAGCAGCAGCTATTATTCGTCGTCGTAAACATGAATTCTCAGCATTATTAACAAAAGAAGCTGGGAAACCATGGGCTGAGGCAGATGCAGATACAGCAGAAGCAATCGACTTCTTAGAATACTATGGTCGCCAAATGCTACGCATTAAAAACGGTCAACCAGTAGAAAGCCGTCCAGGTGAATACAACCGCTATGACTATATTCCACTAGGAATCGGTATCGTCATCTCACCTTGGAACTTCCCATTTGCGATTATGGCTGGTACAACAGTGGCTGCTTTAGTAACAGGTAACACAGTATTACTAAAACCAGCTTCTACAACACCAGTAGTGGCATATAAATTTATCGAAGTATTAGAAGAAGCAGGTCTTCCAGCAGGAGCTGTTAACTTTGTACCAGGTTCTGGTGCAGAAGTGGGCGACTACTTAGTGGATCACCCAAAAACTCGTTTCATCAGCTTCACAGGTTCACGTGATGTTGGTTTACGTATTAACCAACGAGCATCTGTCCTAAATGATGGTCAAATTTGGATCAAACGCGTTATCGCTGAAATGGGCGGTAAAGATACAATCGTTGTCGATAAAGAAGCAGATCTTGAATTAGCTGCACAATCGATCGTGAAATCAGCATTTGGTTTCTCAGGTCAAAAATGTTCAGCATGTTCTCGTGCTGTTATCGTAGAAGATGTGTATGACCAAGTAGTGAACCGTGTAGAAGAGTTAACAAACGCACTAACAGTTGGAGATCCAACAGATTTCAGCAACTTCATGGCAACGGTTATTGACCAAGCAGCATTCAATAAAATTACGGAATACATCGAAATCGGTAAAGGCGAAGGTCGTCTAGTAGCTGGTGGTACAGCAGATGATTCAGTAGGCTACTTCGTACAACCAACTGTATTTGCGGACGTAGAGCCTTCTGCACGCATTATGAAAGAAGAAATCTTCGGACCAGTAGTAGCGATTGCAAAAGCAAAGGATTTCGATCATGCGATTGAAATTGCGAACGATACAGAATACGGTTTAACAGGTGCTGTCATTACGACAAACCGCATGAACTTAGAAAAAGCACGTGAAGAATTCCATGTTGGAAACCTTTACTTCAACCGTGGCTGTACAGGTGCGATTGTTGGCTACCAACCATTTGGTGGCTTCAACATGTCAGGTACAGACTCAAAAGCTGGTGGCCCAGACTACCTACAACTTCACATGCAAGCAAAAACAACTTCTGAAATGCTTTAATTTTACATGGACGTTAGGGCTATTTAATAAGTAGTAATTGAAGCATTGTGACAGAATTTGTGAAACTTCTCCAGGTAATATTGCCTCTCGCTATACCATAGACACTTATGAGGTAGTTACTTGGGGGGAGTTTGCAAATTTAGCGTTTTAATTGTTACTAAATTAATTAGTTACTTACCGAAATACATAGTCCTTTCTTCCATAGATTTTTTATCATCATTTAGTAAGGAGAGAATAGAATATGACAAAAACTCAACAAGTTATTGAACAAACACAAAATTATGGTGCAGCAAACTATCATCCACTGCCGATCGTAATTTCAGAGGCTGAGGGTGCTTGGGTTAAAGATCCAGAAGGCAACAAATATTTAGATATGTTATCAGCTTATTCAGCTGTAAACCAAGGACACCGTCACCCAAAAATTATCGCTGCTTTAAAAGAGCAAGCTGATAAAGTAACATTAACTTCACGTGCATTCTACAGCGAAAACCTTGGTGAATGGTATGAGCTAGTAGGAAAGTTAACAAATAAAGAAATGGTATTACCAATGAATACAGGTGCTGAAGCAGTAGAGACTGCTTTTAAAGCAGCTCGTCGTTGGGCATATGATGTAAAAGGCGTAGAAGAAGGCAAGGCAGAAGTTATTGCATGTAATGGTAACTTCCATGGTCGTACAATGCTTGCTGTATCTCTTTCTTCTGATGAGGAATATCGTCGTGGATTCGGTCCAATGTTACCAAACGTTAAATTAGTAGACTACGGTAATCTTGAAGCATTAAAAGCGGCTATTACACCAAACACAGCAGCATTCTTAATTGAACCAATTCAAGGTGAAGCTGGTATTGTCATTCCAACAGAGGGCTTCCTAAAAGCAGCTCGCGAACTTTGCCGTGAAAACAACGTATTATTCATTGCTGACGAAATCCAAGCAGGTTTAGCACGTACTGGTAAAATGTTTGCTTGTGATTGGGAAGAAGTAGAACCAGATATGTACATCTTAGGTAAAGCACTAGGCGGCGGTGTATTCCCAATTTCTTGTGTAGCTGCAAACCGTAACATTTTAGGTGTATTTAATCCAGGTTCACACGGATCAACTTTCGGTGGAAATCCTTTAGCTTGTGCAGTTTCAATTGCATCTATTAAAGTATTATTAGATGAAAAATTAGCTGAACGTTCACATGATCTTGGTGAATACTTCAAAGGTAAGTTAAAAGAAATTAACAACCCAGTTATTAAAGAAGTACGTGGTCGTGGTTTATTCATTGGTATGGAATTAACAGAGGCAGCTCGTCCATACTGTGAAAAACTAAAAGAATTAGGTTTATTATGTAAAGAAACACATGATACAGTTATTCGTTTTGCTCCACCACTTGTTATTTCACAAGAGGATTTAGATTGGTCAATCGAACAAATTGAAAAAGTATTTAAACTTTAACAAAATGTTCACATTTTAATTCGGAAGTATGTTACAATGATGCCGATATACTATCATTAAATAAAACAAAGAGGCGATTTAATAATGTCTGAAAACTTAAATCTTTTCACATCAACACAAGATGTCATTCAAGATGCTCTAAACAAACTTGGCTATGATGAAGCAATGTATGAATTACTAAAAGAACCGCTTCGCATGCTCCAAGTACGTATCCCGGTGAAAATGGATGATGGTACAACAAAAGTATTCACAGGTTACCGTGCACAACATAACGATGCTGTAGGACCAACTAAAGGTGGAGTTCGTTTCCACCCACAAGTGTCTGAGGAGGAAGTTAAAGCGCTTTCAATGTGGATGACATTGAAGTGTGGTATTGTCGATCTACCATATGGCGGTGGTAAAGGCGGTGTCATCTGTGACCCTCGTCAAATGTCTATGGGCGAAATCGAGCGTTTAAGCCGCGGTTACGTTCGTGCTGTAAGTCAAATCGTAGGACCAACAAAAGACATTCCTGCACCAGACGTATTTACAAATGCACAAATTATGGCATGGATGATGGATGAGTATAGCCGTATGGATGAATTTAACTCACCAGGCTTTATCACAGGTAAGCCATTAGTTCTTGGTGGTTCACAAGGTCGTGACCGTGCGACTGCACAAGGTGTTACAATTGTAATCGAAGAAGCAGCGAAAAAACGTGGTATTGATATTAAAGGTGCGCGAGTTGTTATTCAAGGATTTGGTAACGCAGGTAGCTTCCTTGCGAAATTTATGCATGATTTAGGTGCAAAGGTAATCGGTATTTCAGATGCTTATGGTGCACTTCATGATCCAGAAGGTTTAGATATCGACTACTTATTAGATCGTCGTGATAGCTTTGGTACTGTAACAACTTTATTTGAAAACACGATTTCAAATAAAGAATTATTAGAACTTGATTGTGATATTTTAGTGCCTGCTGCGATTGAGAACCAAATTACTGCTGACAATGCACACAATATTAAAGCTGATATCGTAGTAGAAGCAGCAAATGGACCAACAACTGCTGAAGCAACTAAAATCCTGACAGAACGTGGCATTTTACTTGTGCCAGACGTATTAGCATCTGCTGGTGGTGTTACAGTTTCTTACTTCGAATGGGTACAAAATAACCAAGGTTATTATTGGACAGAAGAAGAGGTTGAAGAACGTCTATACAAAAAAATGGTAGAAGCATTTGATAATGTTTATACAACAGCTACAACACGTAACATTAACATGCGCTTAGCTGCTTATATGGTAGGTGTTCGCCGCACTGCAGAAGCTTCACGCTTCCGTGGATGGGTTTAAAATAAGTTCAATCTAAAACGAGTTTCTCCTATTGTAATGGGAGGACTCGTTTTTTTATATTTACATGAATGGGAAGCTAAGAGGCATTCAATTAAACAGATGTACTAAATTCTTTAATAAATTAAAGAGACCGTCCAAACCGAAACTAATTAACAGAGTTGTGCTATACTGCACCAAACGTTATCTTTGCTTTCTTTAATATAAATATGAGAAAATCCAACTAGAAAGGGGCGAATTAAATGGATTCATTTACATTTTTTAACCCAGTGAAACTGCATTTTGGTGAAGATGCGCTGGAAAAGTTACCAAAGGAATTAGAGCAGTATGGAAAAAAAGTATTGGTTGTATATGGTGGTGGTAGCATCAAGACAAATGGTGTTTACGACGCTGTTATCGACAAATTACAACAAGCAGATAAAACAATTTTTGAATTAAGTGGGGTAGAACCTAATCCTCGTGTGGAAACAGCTAGACGTGGTATTGAAATTTGTAAAACAGAAGGAATCGACTTAGTTCTTGCGGTTGGTGGTGGTTCTGTAATTGATTGTTCCAAATTAATTGTTGCTGGTGCAAAATATGATGGAGACGCATGGGATATCGTTAAACGTAAGGTTTTGGTGGAACAAGCTCTACCATTAGGAACCGTGTTAACATTGGCTGCTACAGGCTCTGAAATGAACTCTGGATCGGTTATTACTAACGCTGCTACTGAAGAAAAATTAGGCTGGGGTAGCCCTGCGGCATTCCCGAAATTTTCAATATTAAATCCTGCGTATACGGTGAGTGTACCTAAAAATCATACGGTTTATGGAATCGTTGATATGATGTCACATATATTCGAACAGTACTTCCATAATACAACGAATACACCAATCACTGATGAAATGTGTGAGGGGGTATTACGGACGGTTATTAAGACAGCACCTAAATTATTAGAGGATCTAGAGAATACACAGTTACGTGAAACGATTCTATTAGCAGGAACAATTGGATTAAATGGATTCTTATCAATCGGTTCTCGTGGAGACTGGGCATCTCATAATATCGAGCATGCTGTATCGGCGGTTTATGATATTCCGCATGCGGGTGGTTTAGCTATTCTTCAGCCGCATTGGATGCGTTTAAGTGTACCAGTGAATCCTGAACGCTTTGCGGGTATAGCAACACGAGTATTCGGAGTGGATGCAACAGATAAAACGGTAGAAGAGGTTGCTTATGAAGGGATTGATCGCTTGTCAGCATTTTGGTCATCGTTAGGGGCACCGAATCGTTTAGCTGATTATAATATCGATGATTCGAAATTCCAACAGATTGTAGAGCATGCTATGCATAATGGTCCTTTTGGAAACTTCCATCAGTTACAAGAAAAAGATGTACGAACAATTTTACAAAATTCTCTTTAAGATAATGATTGAGTGTGAGGCTGTGTAGTTAGCCTCACACTTTTTTGTTAAAAGTTAAGAAAAATTAGTCAGCTGAATAGTTTGTATAGGACTTTAAGAAAGTCTCTACACCATTTTTTTGATAACGGCGAACCCATTCAGTCACACCGATATCTTTCGCAATTTCAAGCATGGTTTCATATCCATTTAAATATCGTTGAACTGCTTGAATACGTTGTTCAACACTTACTTTTCCCATAAAAAAACCCGTAAAAGTTAGATTGATGTCTAACTTTTACGGGGCTGTTTAAAACAAGGCAATTGGCTTGTTAGCTTTTAGTTTTAATGGTCAGGTCTTTCACCAAGATGTATCCAGCTAGCTTTTCCGTCATCTTCATCAAATAAAATGGCGACCTTTGATACACCCTTCTGACTTAATATAACTTCTGTTAAATGATCTCGAACATCGTCTAAAAATGCTAAGGATAGTTTAGGGTCAGCTTCTGCCACTAATTCAACATGTAAAAACTCCCCTTCTTTAATAACTTCAAGGCGTACAATATCTTTAATATTTGGATCATCCATTACAAGGTGGGCGATATGATTTAACATTTCTTCATCTGTCTCACCGATTACACCACGAGCATTGTCCAAGAATACTTTACCAACAACATAAAACATCATGGCCCCAATAATCATCGAAACAAGACCTTCTATTCTAGTCCAACCTGTAAAATGAGCGATTACAATAGCAATGAAGGCCAAAATATTTCCGCTTGTAGCGACTAAATCTTCCATAAAAACTAATTTAGTCGCAGGTTTTGCACGATTTAAATAATTGAAAGCTTTTGGAATAGTTGTAATACCTGCTTTTTCCTGCCCAGCTTCATGTAATACTTCTACAGCGGCTTTTGCAAGTACTGTTCCTTCTAAAACAATACCTATGAATAATACTCCAAGAGCAATGAGTACCCCGCTCGATTCTCCAGTAGGATGGATAAAATGATGCCATCCTTCCTTGATTGTTTCATAGGAAAGAATTGCTACGATAATAACTGCAAATAAGCATACTAAATTGACAATACGACCGAAGCCACTAGGGAATTTTTTTGTAGGTGCTTTTTTAGATAGAGCGGAACCAATATACACGAACAATTGGTTTGCTGCATCTCCAAGTGAATGCATCATTTCTGCGAACATAGCTACATTACCTGTTAAGAAAAAGGCAATGCCTTTAATAATACCTAAAAAGGCATTGACACAAGCCGCCATCAGGGAAGGTTTGTTGCCATCCTTTAGTAGTTTAAATAATTCTCCCATAAAAAATCCTCCAACTAGTTTAAAATTTCCATTTCGATTTTTTCAATATATGATAATGTTCGTAATGAACGGTAAAACGACAGTAAATTATCAGAGACAATTAAGGACAAACGTAAATCCAACTCATGTAAAACAGTATCATTTTTTAAAGGTACATCTTTAATACGGATATTTTCGATGATGATATTGTTGTTTTTAAGGAATAGCAGAAAGGATTCCGTATGTTTATCATCATCTATTTGAACTTTTAATAAAATCTCTCTCATGCGAATACGTTTTGGTCCAATTTTCATTAGGAAAGGGGAGAGAATTTCAATTCCGAATACAATAATAATCACAGCTAACGTGGCATCCATATAAAAACCAGCGCCTACAGCGATTCCAATGCCGGCAGCTCCCCATATCATGGCTGCAGTTGTTAAACCAGAAATGCTATCATTACCACGTCTTAAAATTACGCCTGCTCCTAGAAATCCAATACCACTGACAATTTGAGCAGCTAAGCGAAGGGGATCCATTGTAATATTAATATCTTCTCTAGAAGGGGTGGAGTAAGCTGTTTCAATGGAAATAATGGTTAGCAAACAGCTGAATGTTGCTATGACTAAACTGGTCTTTAATCCAACTGGTTTCTTCTTTAATTCCCTTTCAATTCCGATTACTAAACTTAATGTGGCTGCTAAAACTAATTTTATGCCAACTTCATATGTAATCATATTTTCCAATAATGTTCCCATACACAACCCTCCATAGATATTTCGCATTGCTAAGAGATATGCAAGCAGTCATTATTATATGTGCATTACTTTTTTGTATTGTACAACATGGAAGGGAGGAAATATATGTGTTTTATTTTATAGAAATCTAAAATTCATCTATACATCCATATCGTAATTGGTATCACAATGATTAAAGGTCGATTATTTATGTAAAACATGCATCTGAGGAAGTTGAGAGCGTTGCATTTTCTCATATGCTCTTTTCTAATTTAATTATGGCACCATTGTTTTTAGAGGAATGAACAATGGAGTTATTGATATGAAGCGAGCGAAATAGGTGTTTCTTTAGGTTGTAGGAATTATTTTAGGCTGTTTTTTTACATATTGTCAAAAAACAATCGGAATAGAGCGTACTAATGGTACTAGTCCTAGACATGGTGCATAAAATCAAGACGTGCCAGCCAAGATTAAAATAGATTCATGACAATTAGCTATGGGAATATTTAAATAGAAATGATAATGGAAGATGAAACAAGTAGCGTGCTTGCTACAAGAATTGATGATGGATATGCCGAGGTTCCTATATAAATTACATTTCCAAAAACTATATTTTATTCACATAAAATGGTATAATGAATGGGTAACTAGATAGAGGTTTCATGGGCGGTAAGCATACATTCTTCACCCGTTTTTCAGGTATCTGGAGGGGAAGGAGGTGTTGCTAATGACAACTTACGAGGCAATGTCCTTAATGATCAGTTTTAGCGGATTGATCGTTTCGGTAATCGTTCTGTCATTTACTTTTTCTCAGAAAAAAAAGTAAACCGCCCCTGCCCTCCAAGCATGTGAGTGGTTTACTCCTTCATTATGCAAATCGCCTTTGAAGCGATTCGTCGGTTACATGACCATTTGGTGGTGACACACCAAGTGGTCCTTTTTTTATATCCATCTTCATGAAAAATTATAACATGCATTCTTAAATTACTCAAATTAATTGGAAATGAGTACAATTCTAAATTTCAAAGGACACAAGGAATAAGAGAAAAACTTTAAGTGATATAAAAAGTATGTTTTGTTTTCCCTATTTAGATATGTCGAAACTCAGATTAAAGATAACCATTGATTTTTTAGTTGTAATCTGGGGATGCGCTCGTCACGTGTGCACTTGTTACATCTTATTGTATAATAGGATGGGATATACGTAGAGATGATCGTTTGTTACTAATATAATAGTTGTCTATGTTGGAAGTATGATCAATTTATTTATCTATAAAATCTAAAAGACGCACAGAAGGACCGTATAATGGATGGGTTATGTTTTTTATTAATAGCGTTAATACCTAACTTATTTGGTCAACCTTTTGTTTAGTTGGCTATGGTTCTAAACCTGTTGGTACTGTTATTTAAATGGTTGGATATTCTTTTAGTAGGAAGCATTCTATTTCCTTGCTATCAATATAAAAAAGTTTTTTAACTTTTTTTAAGAAAATGCTTGATTTTTAAAATGCTATATTATATATTATTACTTGTCCTTAACAAGAAGAAACGCTTTGAAATTTTAAAAACAAAAAAGTTGTTGACTTCCTGTTATAAATAAGTTATCATAATGAAGTCGCTAAAAACGACTAAGATAATTATGAACCTTGAAAACTGAACAAGCAAAACGTAATCAATAAAGTTTTAAGTAGCTAGCCTAGCTAGTGAACGAAACAAAATTTTGGACATCAAAATGATGCCAGCAAAACAATTTGAGCTAATCAAATTTCTTTTATGGAGAGTTTGATCCTGGCTCAGGACGAACGCTGGCGGCGTGCCTAATACATGCAAGTCGAGCGAACATCAAAGGAGCTTGCTCCTTTGATGTTAGCGGCGGACGGGTGAGTAACACGTGGGCAACCTACCTTATAGTTTGGGATAACTCCGGGAAACCGGGGCTAATACCGAATAATCTATTTCACCTCATGGTGAAATATTGAAAGACGGTTTCGGCTGTCGCTATAGGATGGGCCCGCGGCGCATTAGCTAGTTGGTGAGGTAACGGCTCACCAAGGCGACGATGCGTAGCCGACCTGAGAGGGTGATCGGCCACACTGGGACTGAGACACGGCCCAGACTCCTACGGGAGGCAGCAGTAGGGAATCTTCCACAATGGGCGAAAGCCTGATGGAGCAACGCCGCGTGAGTGAAGAAGGATTTCGGTTCGTAAAACTCTGTTGTAAGGGAAGAACAAGTACAGTAGTAACTGGCTGTACCTTGACGGTACCTTATTAGAAAGCCACGGCTAACTACGTGCCAGCAGCCGCGGTAATACGTAGGTGGCAAGCGTTGTCCGGAATTATTGGGCGTAAAGCGCGCGCAGGTGGTTTCTTAAGTCTGATGTGAAAGCCCACGGCTCAACCGTGGAGGGTCATTGGAAACTGGGAGACTTGAGTGCAGAAGAGGATAGTGGAATTCCAAGTGTAGCGGTGAAATGCGTAGAGATTTGGAGGAACACCAGTGGCGAAGGCGACTATCTGGTCTGTAACTGACACTGAGGCGCGAAAGCGTGGGGAGCAAACAGGATTAGATACCCTGGTAGTCCACGCCGTAAACGATGAGTGCTAAGTGTTAGGGGGTTTCCGCCCCTTAGTGCTGCAGCTAACGCATTAAGCACTCCGCCTGGGGAGTACGGTCGCAAGACTGAAACTCAAAGGAATTGACGGGGGCCCGCACAAGCGGTGGAGCATGTGGTTTAATTCGAAGCAACGCGAAGAACCTTACCAGGTCTTGACATCCCGTTGACCACTATAGAGATATGGTTTCCCCTTCGGGGGCAACGGTGACAGGTGGTGCATGGTTGTCGTCAGCTCGTGTCGTGAGATGTTGGGTTAAGTCCCGCAACGAGCGCAACCCTTGATCCTAGTTGCCATCATTTAGTTGGGCACTCTAAGGTGACTGCCGGTGACAAACCGGAGGAAGGTGGGGATGACGTCAAATCATCATGCCCCTTATGACCTGGGCTACACACGTGCTACAATGGACGATACAAACGGTTGCCAACTCGCGAGAGGGAGCTAATCCGATAAAGTCGTTCTCAGTTCGGATTGTAGGCTGCAACTCGCCTACATGAAGCCGGAATCGCTAGTAATCGCGGATCAGCATGCCGCGGTGAATACGTTCCCGGGCCTTGTACACACCGCCCGTCACACCACGAGAGTTTGTAACACCCGAAGTCGGTGAGGTAACCTTTTAGAGCCAGCCGCCGAAGGTGGGATAGATGATTGGGGTGAAGTCGTAACAAGGTAGCCGTATCGGAAGGTGCGGCTGGATCACCTCCTTTCTAAGGATATTTTCGGAATACAAACCTAGGGTTTGTAAGATTACGTTTTGCGTTCAGTTTTGAAGGTTCATTCTTTCTGAATGAAATACTTCAAAACTTGTTCTTTGAAAACTGGATAAAACGACATTGAAATTGTAACAAACACATTTATTTTTTTAAGTTTTTTTATAGGCTTAATAACATGATAAGGTTTTCAGACACGAGCAGTTCTAGGAAGCAATCGAGTAAATGAAGGAGCGTACTTCAGTACGTGACTGATTGAACGAGTGAGGCTGACAACGAAATGTGAAGTGTATGGAAAGCTGATAGGTTAAGTTATTAAGGGCGCACGGCGAATGCCTTGGCACTAGGAGCCGAAGAAGGACGGCACTAACACCGATATGCTTCGGGGAGCTGTAAGTGAGCTTTGATCCGGAGATTTCCGAATGGGGGAACCCACTACGTTTAATCGCGTAGTATCTTGACGTGAATACATAGCGTCTTGAAGGCAGACCCAGGGAACTGAAACATCTAAGTACCTGGAGGAAGAGAAAGAAAAATCGATTCCCTGAGTAGCGGCGAGCGAAACGGGAAGAGCCCAAACCAAGAGGCTTGCCTCTTGGGGTTGTAGGACACTCAATACGGAGTTACAAAAGAACGAGTTAGATGAAGCGACTTGGAAAGGTCCGCCAGAGCAGGTAAAAGCCCTGTAGTCGAAAGTTCGTTCTCTCCTGAGTGGATCCTGAGTACGGCGGAACACGTGAAATTCCGTCGGAATCCGGGAGGACCATCTCCCAAGGCTAAATACTACCTAGTGACCGATAGTGAACCAGTACCGTGAGGGAAAGGTGAAAAGCACCCCGGAAGGGGAGTGAAAGAGATCCTGAAACCGTGTGCCTACAAGTAGTTAGAGCCCGTTAATGGGTGATAGCGTGCCTTTTGTAGAATGAACCGGCGAGTTACGATTACGTGCGAGGTTAAGCTTTAGAAGGCGGAGCCGCAGCGAAAGCGAGTCTGAATAGGGCGAAATAGTACGTGGTCGTAGACCCGAAACCAGGTGATCTACCCATGTCCAGGGTGAAGGTAAGGTAACACTTACTGGAGGCCCGAACCCACGCACGTTGAAAAGTGCGGGGATGAGGTGTGGGTAGCGGAGAAATTCCAATCGAACTTGGAGATAGCTGGTTCTCTCCGAAATAGCTTTAGGGCTAGCCTCGTGATGAGAATACTGGAGGTAGAGCACTGTTTGGACTAGGGGGCCATCCCGGTTTACCGAATTCAGACAAACTCCGAATGCCAGATATTTATACACGGGAGTCAGACTGCGAGTGATAAGATCCGTAGTCAAAAGGGAAACAGCCCAGACCACCAGCTAAGGTCCCAAAGTAATCGTTAAGTGGAAAAGGATGTGGCGTTGCACAGACAACCAGGATGTTGGCTTAGAAGCAGCCATCATTTAAAGAGTGCGTAATAGCTCACTGGTCGAGTGACGCTGCGCCGAAAATGTATCGGGGCTAAACGATTCACCGAAGCTGTGGATTGACATCTACGATGTCAGTGGTAGGAGAGCGTTCTAAGTGCGTTGAAGTCAGACCGGAAGGACTGGTGGAGCGCTTAGAAGTGAGAATGCCGGTATGAGTAGCGAAAGACGGGTGAGAATCCCGTCCACCGTATGACTAAGGTTTCCTGAGGAAGGCTCGTCCGCTCAGGGTTAGTCGGGACCTAAGCCGAGGCCGATAGGCGTAGGCGATGGACAACAGGTTGATATTCCTGTACCACCTCCTCACCGTTTGAGAAATGGGGGGACGCAGTAGGATAGGGTAAGCGCGCTGTTGGTTATGCGCGTCCAAGCAGTAAGGCGTGTGTGTAGGCAAATCCGCACACTGTAACGTTGAGCTGTGATGGCGAGTCCGTATGGACGAAGTTCCTGATTTCACACTGCCAAGAAAAGCCTCTATCGAGGTGAGAGGTGCCCGTACCGCAAACCGACACAGGTAGTCGAGGAGAGAATCCTAAGGTGTGCGAGAGAACTCTCGTTAAGGAACTCGGCAAAATGACCCCGTAACTTCGGGAGAAGGGGTGCTCTTGAGCGTGCAAGCGCATGAGAGCCGCAGTGAATAGGCCCAGGCGACTGTTTAGCAAAAACACAGGTCTCTGCAAAACCGTAAGGTGACGTATAGGGGCTGACGCCTGCCCGGTGCTGGAAGGTTAAGAGGAGTGGTTAGCGCAAGCGAAGCTGCGAATTGAAGCCCCAGTAAACGGCGGCCGTAACTATAACGGTCCTAAGGTAGCGAAATTCCTTGTCGGGTAAGTTCCGACCCGCACGAAAGGCGTAACGATCTGGGCACTGTCTCAACGAGAGACTCGGTGAAATTATAGTACCTGTGAAGATGCAGGTTACCCGCGACAGGACGGAAAGACCCCGTGGAGCTTTACTGTAGCCTGATATTGAATTTTGGTACAACTTGTACAGGATAGGTAGGAGCCAGAGATCTCGGAGCGCCAGCTTCGAAGGAGGCGTCGGTGGGATACTACCCTGGTTGTATTGAAATTCTAACCCATGCCCCTTAGCGGGGCAGGAGACAGTGTCAGGCGGACAGTTTGACTGGGGCGGTCGCCTCCTAAAAGGTAACGGAGGCGCCCAAAGGTTCCCTCAGAATGGTTGGAAATCATTCGTAGAGTGTAAAGGCACAAGGGAGCTTGACTGCGAGACCTACAAGTCGAGCAGGGTCGAAAGACGGGCTTAGTGATCCGGTGGTTCCGCATGGAAGGGCCATCGCTCAACGGATAAAAGCTACCCCGGGGATAACAGGCTTATCTCCCCCAAGAGTCCACATCGACGGGGAGGTTTGGCACCTCGATGTCGGCTCATCGCATCCTGGGGCTGTAGTCGGTCCCAAGGGTTGGGCTGTTCGCCCATTAAAGCGGTACGCGAGCTGGGTTCAGAACGTCGTGAGACAGTTCGGTCCCTATCCGTCGTGGGCGTAGGAAATTTGAGAGGAGCTGTCCTTAGTACGAGAGGACCGGGATGGACACACCGCTGGTGTACCAGTTGTCTTGCCAAAGGCATCGCTGGGTAGCTATGTGTGGACGGGATAAGTGCTGAAAGCATCTAAGCATGAAGCCCCCCTCAAGATGAGATTTCCCATTACGCAAGTAAGTAAGATCCCTCAAAGACGATGAGGTAGATAGGTTCGAGGTGGAAGTGTGGTGACACATGGAGCTGACGAATACTAATCGATCGAGGACTTAACCAAAAAGTTTGAAGCATTCAATGAACCGTTTATCCAGTTTTGAAAGAATAATTTCTTTTATAAAGGGTTTCAAGATACGAGTAGTTCGAGGAAGCAATGGAGAGAGGGAAGGAGCGTACTCAAGTACGTGACTGACTGAACGACAGGAGCTGACGAAGAAATGCGATGTATATTGAAAGCCGAGCATAGTCTAGTGATGATGGCAAAGAGGTCACACCCGTTCCCATACCGAACACGGAAGTTAAGCTCTTTAGCGCCGATGGTAGTTGGGGGCTTCCCCCTGTGAGAGTAGGACGTCGCTAGGCATAATACCCAGGAGGATTAGCTCAGCTGGGAGAGCATCTGCCTTACAAGCAGAGGGTCGGCGGTTCGAGCCCGTCATCCTCCACCATTCGCCGGTTTAGCTCAGCAGGTAGAGCAACTGACTTGTAATCAGTAGGTCGTGGGTTCGATTCCTATAGCCGGCACCATTTTTTGAGCCATTAGCTCAGTTGGTAGAGCATCTGACTTTTAATCAGAGGGTCGAAGGTTCGAGTCCTTCATGGCTCACCATTTAAGTACCAACCATATTAAGCGGGTGTGGCGGAATTGGCAGACGCACTAGACTTAGGATCTAGCGCCGCAAGGCGTGGGGGTTCGACTCCCTTCACCCGCACCATTTTTCAATATGCCAGATAAAAAAACTTATGCACATGCGGAAGTAGTTCAGTGGTAGAACACCACCTTGCCAAGGTGGGGGTCGCGAGTTCGAACCTCGTCTTCCGCTCCAAATGTGCCGGGGTGGCGGAACTGGCAGACGCACAGGACTTAAAATCCTGCGGTAGGTGACTACCGTACCGGTTCGATTCCGGTCCTCGGCACCATTTTATATGCGCCCGTAGCTCAATTGGATAGAGCGTCTGACTACGGATCAGAAGGTTATGGGTTCGACTCCTGTCGGGCGCGCCATAAGAACAACGGGAAGTAGCTCAGCTTGGTAGAGCACTTGGTTTGGGACCAAGGGGTCGCAGGTTCGAATCCTGTCTTCCCGACCATTTCCAAAAAATATTATGGGGCCTTAGCTCAGCTGGGAGAGCGCCTGCCTTGCACGCAGGAGGTCAGCGGTTCGATCCCGCTAGGCTCCACCATAGTAAAATAACCAGTATAAAGATCCTGGCGGCGTAGCTCAGCTGGCTAGAGCGTACGGTTCATACCCGTAAGGTCGGGGGTTCGATCCCCTCTGCCGCCATCTTAAAGGACCTTTAGCTCAGTTGGTTAGAGCAGACGGCTCATAACCGTCCGGTCGCAGGTTCGAGTCCTGCAAGGTCCACCATTTATATATTGTTACGGAGGTATACCCAAGTCTGGCTGAAGGGATCGGTCTTGAAAACCGACAGGCGGGTAACACCGCGCGGGGGTTCGAATCCCTCTACCTCCTCCAGTTTCTATGAATGAATGGTGCTTTAAAAACTCGAAAAGACAATATGATTATCGCGGGGTGGAGCAGTGGTAGCTCGTCGGGCTCATAACCCGAAGGTCGTTGGTTCAAATCCGGCCCCCGCAACCAAATGGTCCCGTGGTGTAGCGGTTAACATGCCTGCCTGTCACGCAGGAGATCGCCGGTTCGATCCCGGTCGGGACCGCCATTATTTATTGATAGACGTGATAAGCAAAGAGTGAGCAAGCTTAGCATGGACGAAATGGGTCAGTAGCTCAGTTGGTAGAGCATTAGATTGAAGCTCTAAGTGTCGGCGGTTCGATTCCGTCCTGACCCACCATTTATGCGGGTGTAGTTTAATGGTAAAACCTCAGCCTTCCAAGCTGATGTCGTGAGTTCGATTCTCATCACCCGCTCCAAGGGCCTATAGCTCAGCTGGTTAGAGCGCACGCCTGATAAGCGTGAGGTCGATGGTTCGAGTCCATTTAGGCCCATTATTATTCCGAAGTAGCTCAGTTGGTAGTAGCACCTGACTGTTAATCAGGTTGTCGCAGGTTCGAGTCCTGCCTTCGGAGCCATTTTTTTATGGGGAAGTACTCAAGAGGCTGAAGAGGCGCCCCTGCTAAGGGTGTAGGTCGGGTAACCGGCGCGAGGGTTCAAATCCCTCCTTCTCCGCCATCGGCCCGTTGGTCAAGTGGTTAAGACACCGCCCTTTCACGGCGGTAACACGGGTTCGAATCCCGTACGGGTCATATAAAAAACAGTAGATGCACTAGCGTCTACTGTTTTTTTATAGAAAAATAATGTTAGATAATCGATTTACTCTTGATTCATTGCATGTTCATCCATATAAACTACTTCCCAAATATGTCCATCTAAATCTTGAAAACCCCAGCCATACATAAATCCATGATCTTGTGGATCACTATAAGGTTTTCCCCCGGAGGCAAGTGCCTTATTTACTAGCTGATCTACTTGCTCGCGATTATCTGCAGATAGACATAAAATTGCTTCTGCAGAAACAGTAGTATCCGTAATTTTCTTGTTAGTAAATCCTTTGAAACGATCTTCGACCATTAGTAAAGCAAAAATATTCTCACTAATAATCATTGAGGCAGTCGTTTCGTCACTGAATTGTTGATTGAACTCAAAACCTAACTTCTGAAAAAACGACGTGGATTTGTTTAAATTTTTTACTGGTAAATTAATGAAAATATTTTTTGATTGAAAAGACATTTCTTATCACCTCCAAATCGACATTATCATAAAGAATAAATTGCTGTCAATTTCAGGAGGTAACCTGGATACTTAATTCTATACAAGTAAAAAGCAGAAATATTGTTATTTTACAACATCAACATCTCTGCTTTAATATCCTGATTTATCTTCTTGCTAACATTCTTTCCAGCGAACTAAGAGCTTCCTTGCTAGTATGATCATCAACTTGTATACGGTTATGCGGTTGACCGTGATCAATACTTTCAAGGCACCACAGCAAATGGGGAAGATCAATGCGATTCATCGTTAAGCAAGGACAAAAGTTTTCATTTAAAGAGATAATTTGCTTATCTGGATGCTGCTTTATAATACGATTGACCAGATTCATTTCTGTCCCTATTGCCCATGCAGACCCACTAGGTGCTTGATTAATTGTATCAATAATGTACTTAGTTGAGCCAGCATCATCAGCCGCGTCTACAACCTCTCGACTACATTCAGGATGAACAATAATTCTCATGGATGGATATTCCTTACGAACAGTCTCCGTATGTTGAACTGTAAACCCTTCATGCACAGAGCAATGCCCCTTCCATAGAATAACTTGGATGTTTTCAATAGGTTGTTTAGTCTCAAGTATATTCTTATGTGGATTCCAAACCGCCATATTTTCGAGCGGAACACCTAAGTCATAAGCAGTATTTCTTCCTAAATGTTGGTCAGGTAAAAAGAAGATACGCTGTTTTTGTGTAAATGCCCACTGAACAAGCTCCTTAGCATTAGATGATGTTACACAAGCACCACCATGTCTTCCTGTAAAGGCTTTAATAGCTGCTGTTGAATTAACATAGGTAAGTGGGGTGATCGTATCGCCAAAGAGCTGCTGCAAAATTGGCCATGCTTGTTCAGTTTGATAGATATCTGCCATATCAGCCATCGAACAACCTGCACGCATATCTGGTAAATATACATGTTGCCGTTTTGATGTTAGCATATCAGCAGTTTCAGCCATAAAATGCACGCCACAAAATACAATGTGCTCTGCCTCTTTGTTTGCGGCAGATAACTGAGCCAGCTGTAGGGAATCTCCTGTTGCATCAGCAAATTGTATAACTTCATCTTTTTGATAGTGATGTCCCGGAATAAAAAGCTTGGATCCTAATTTTTTTTTGATTGATAAAATACGTGATTCCATTTCCGTTATCGATAATGCACGATAATGCTCAGGAAGTAACGTCGTCTGTTGTAATAAGCTAGTGATGGACAATGGAATGGCCTCCTTTCATTTGGACGAGGGCGCTAATGTCAAAGGCTTTGACTGAATGGGTTAGAGTACCAAGTGAAATCCATTGTACACCGGCTTGAGCATAGGCCCTTATATTTTCAAGTGTAATGCCTCCTGATGCTTCAGTCGTTATAGAAGAAGGAACAGCAGGCAGCCATGCACGTATTTCCTCAGGACTTCGATTATCAAACATTATAATATCTGCTCCAGCTAAAATGGCTTCATCTAGCTGTTTTTTCGTTTCAATTTCTACTTCAATTTTAACGGTATGACCAACTTTCTCTCTAGCAGCCTGAATGGCTTTTGTGATGCTACCAGCAAAAGCAATATGATTATCCTTTAGCATGATTGCATCATATAGACCATTGCGATGGTTAAAAGCACCACCAGTTCTAACAGCATATTTATCAAGCATACGCAAACCCGGTATTGTTTTACGCGTATCACATATTTTTGTGTTCGTTCCTGCAATTTCCTGGACGGCTAGGTGAGCAGCCGTAGCTATCGCAGACATACGTTGTATAAGATTTAAAATCACACGTTCTCCCATTAGTAATTTTTGTAAGGGACCATCTATAATGGCAATGACATCACCAACCTCTATGGATTCTCCATCTTTTTTAGGAAGGTTGACTTCTATAGACCGATCTAATAAGAGGAAGCCGTGCTCAATAATAGATGCCCCACAAAAAATGCCACTTTCTTTGGCATAAAATGAAAAGGTTCCTTGCTGTTTAGGAGAAAAAATATATTCACTCGATAAATCCCCATCACCTATATCCTCATTAAAAAATTGCTTGAGCATTTCCTCGAGTTTGATGATATTCATACAATGAATTCCTCACTTTCATTTGTCCTTGCGAAAAAATTATCCATCGATTTGCCCATTGTGCTTCCATTTTGGGGTTATCGCTACGAATGTGTGCTCCACGTGTTTCAGTTCTTGTAATGGCTGCATGGGTTATTAGTGTGGCGACAACATGCATCATATATAGTTCCAGCTCAATCTGTTGCAAACCCTTTAAATTTGCATGGAGAAGTGCGTGTATAGAGGGTAATTGCTGGAGGGAATATTGCAAGTCGTCACCGTTTCTAACGATGCCTAAGTACTGCATCATGTGTTGTTGTAATTGTTGTTTGCTAAATAATAACGGCATTGAATCGACATTTTTATCGTTAGCAAGTAAGAAATCTTTTTGGCTACAGCCTTGTTGAATAATGAAATATGCCATTCTTTGACCAAAAGTAATTCCTTCCAATAGGGAGTTACTGGCTAAACGATTAGCGCCATGGACCCCCGTACAGGCCACTTCGCCGATAGCATACAAGTTGGCTATAGTGGTCCTTCCTTTGTCATCAGCAATAATACCGCCCATTAAAAAATGACTTCCTGGTGAAACGGGAATCAGGCCTTCTTGTAAGTCAACATGGTTATTACGGCAAAGCTGTGTGATTGATGGAAATTTAACATCAAAATTTTGGATAGAGGAAATATCAAGGAATGTTTCCTCACCAGCAGCCCGTTTCTTAAATAATGCGAGCGCTGTAATATGTCTTGGTGCTAAGTCTAGTTGTGCATGTATGCCCTTCATAATTGGACGACGTTGTGCATCGACAAAGATACCGCCAGCACCACGTACTGCTTCAGAAATCAATCCTTTTGCCTCATTTTCACACCAAAGTAGGCTTGGATGAAACTGTATAAATTCCATATCACTAATTGCAGCGCCTGCTCGAAAGGCTAAAGCAATACCATCACCAGTATTTGTTGGATCATTAGATGTACTTGAATAAAGTGCTCCAGCACCACCTGTCGCTAAAATAACATGATGAGCAAAGTAGCGTTTAGTGCCTTCTCTTCCTTTTGTGAGTACACCTATACAGTCACCATTTTTATTCAGTAAAAGCTCATAGGCCATTTCATAGCAATTTATCTTCGTGTTAGGTGAAAGTTTATGAAGCAAGTAATCTATGAAAATTTGACCAGTACGATCACCACCTGCATGTAGAATACGATGATGACTATGTGCACCCTCTAGACCTAGAGCAGGAGCTCCATTGTTATGCCGATCAATAGGAAAACCAGCTTTAAGGTAATTGCGCATTATTTTTGTGCCTTCTTCTATGAGTGTTTGAACATGTCTACTTTCATGATGAAACTCTCCAGCCTTCAATGTATCCGCAACATGGCAATCAATATGGTCCTCCTCACTTATCACAGCAGCAATGCCACCCTGGGCACGATAAGAACTACTTGTATGGACGGATGATTTTGTAACTATTTGTATTTTAAAATGTTCTTCAAGCAATAGAGCAGCCTGAAGTGCTGCAATACCACTGCCAATTATCAGGACGTCTGTCTTTACATCCATAGTTATACCTTCTTTACAGTTGTCTTGACAATTATCTTTACATAAAATAAAAAAGAAAACAAGACCTGTTGAACGAGAGAGGAAGAATACGATGATCTACATGGATTACGCAGCAACATCACCAATGACGAAAAAAGCGCTTGAAGCATATGTAGAGGTGGCACAGCGTTATTATGGAAATAGCTCAAGCCTCCATGATTTAGGAGGGCAAGCTCATTATTTTATCCAGCAGTCAAGAGAGATTATAGCCCATGAGCTCGGTGTCAATAGTGATGGTGTTATCTTTACTGGAAGTGGAACAGAAGGAAATATTATGGCCATTTTGTCATTAGCATTAGCCTCTAAAAAAGGGAGGCATATTATTTCATCACAAGCTGAACATACGTCTGTACATGCGGCCATGAATACATTGGAGAAAATGGGCTTTGAAGTGACAAAATTACCGTTGCAAAAGGATGGCTGTATTGACTCAGAGCAACTTCTACATGCTATTCGCAAAGATACAGCATTAATTTCTATTCAACATGTAAATTCAGAAATTGGCTCTATTCAACCTGTGGAAAAAATAATTGAGGCAGCCAAAGAATCCGCTGTTTACTGTCATATAGATTGTGTGCAATCCTTTGGAAAATTAACTATACCAAGAGGGGGAGACGCCATGACAATCTCTGCACATAAAATAGGAGGACCTAAAGGATGTGGTGCAGTTTATATAAACCCTGCAATCCGTGTTCCAGCACTAACGCCAGGCGTAACTCATGAGAGAGGACTAAGAGGGGGGACTTTAGATACACCTTCAATTGTTTCCTTTGCAGCAGCGGTTGAAAATAATAATTATGAAAGACAGCATTACGAGGAATTAAGAAGATATTTTAAAAGTCGCCTACCTAAAACAGGCCAACTAATAGAGTGTAAGCAGCAATTGCCGAATATTTGTGGTGTTATGATGAGTAAAGTGGAGGGGCAGTATGTATTATTAAAATTAAACGAGGCAGGGATTAGTATATCAACAGGAAGTGCGTGTGATATTCATAGCGAATCCGGAACAAAAGCCATTTTATCGATGAATTATTCAATCGAAGCGGCTCGCCGATTCTTTAGAATATCTTTCGGAGATTCAACAACATTTAAAGAAATTGATAGATTGACTAGGGAACTTGCTACTATTTAGTAGCAAGTTTTAAGTTAGATAATAAGCTGAAAATATATAGATGAAAAATAATTGTTTTCTTTTGAAACAACTATTGCTATAATATTTTGCAGGGCAATATTTTCTCTTACTTAACAAAAATATCTTTTAAAAGTAATAATTTCTTTTTTTTATAAAAAAGTATTGCACAATATGAGAAAACGTTATACAATAATTCTTGTCTTGAAGGACAGGTAAACAACTTCAAAACAAGATACATAATAAAACAGTCTAGTGATGATGGCAAAGAGGTCACACCCGTTCCCATACCGAACACGGAAGTTAAGCTCTTTAGCGCCGATGGTAGTTGGGGGCTTCCCCCTGTGAGAGTAGGACGTCGCTAGGCATAATACCCAGGAGGATTAGCTCAGCTGGGAGAGCATCTGCCTTACAAGCAGAGGGTCGGCGGTTCGAGCCCGTCATCCTCCACCATTCGCCGGTTTAGCTCAGCAGGTAGAGCAACTGACTTGTAATCAGTAGGTCGTGGGTTCGATTCCTATAGCCGGCACCATTTTTTGAGCCATTAGCTCAGTTGGTAGAGCATCTGACTTTTAATCAGAGGGTCGAAGGTTCGAGTCCTTCATGGCTCACCATTTAAGTACCAACCATATTAAGCGGGTGTGGCGGAATTGGCAGACGCACTAGACTTAGGATCTAGCGCCGCAAGGCGTGGGGGTTCGACTCCCTTCACCCGCACCATTTTTCTATATGCCAGATAAAAAAACTTATGCACATGCGGAAGTAGTTCAGTGGTAGAACACCACCTTGCCAAGGTGGGGGTCGCGAGTTCGAACCTCGTCTTCCGCTCCAAATGTGCCGGGGTGGCGGAACTGGCAGACGCACAGGACTTAAAATCCTGCGGTAGGTGACTACCGTACCGGTTCGATTCCGGTCCTCGGCACCATTTTATATGCGCCCGTAGCTCAATTGGATAGAGCGTCTGACTACGGATCAGAAGGTTATGGGTTCGACTCCTGTCGGGCGCGCCATAAGAACAACGGGAAGTAGCTCAGCTTGGTAGAGCACTTGGTTTGGGACCAAGGGGTCGCAGGTTCGAATCCTGTCTTCCCGACCATTTCCAAAAAATATTATGGGGCCTTAGCTCAGCTGGGAGAGCGCCTGCCTTGCACGCAGGAGGTCAGCGGTTCGATCCCGCTAGGCTCCACCATAGTAAAATAACCAGTATAAAGATCCTGGCGGCGTAGCTCAGCTGGCTAGAGCGTACGGTTCATACCCGTAAGGTCGGGGGTTCGATCCCCTCTGCCGCCATCTTAAAGGACCTTTAGCTCAGTTGGTTAGAGCAGACGGCTCATAACCGTCCGGTCGCAGGTTCGAGTCCTGCAAGGTCCACCATTTATATATTGTTACGGAGGTATACCCAAGTCTGGCTGAAGGGATCGGTCTTGAAAACCGACAGGCGGGTAACACCGCGCGGGGGTTCGAATCCCTCTACCTCCTCCAGTTTCTATGAATGAATGGTGCTTTAAAAACTCGAAAAGACAATATGATTATCGCGGGGTGGAGCAGTGGTAGCTCGTCGGGCTCATAACCCGAAGGTCGTTGGTTCAAATCCGGCCCCCGCAACCAAATGGTCCCGTGGTGTAGCGGTTAACATGCCTGCCTGTCACGCAGGAGATCGCCGGTTCGATCCCGGTCGGGACCGCCATTATTTATTGATAGACGTGATAAGCAAAGAGTGAGCAAGCTTAGCATGGACGAAATGGGTCAGTAGCTCAGTTGGTAGAGCATTAGATTGAAGCTCTAAGTGTCGGCGGTTCGATTCCGTCCTGACCCACCATTTATGCGGGTGTAGTTTAATGGTAAAACCTCAGCCTTCCAAGCTGATGTCGTGGGTTCGATTCCCATCACCCGCTCCAAGGGCCTATAGCTCAGCTGGTTAGAGCGCACGCCTGATAAGCGTGAGGTCGATGGTTCGAGTCCATTTAGGCCCACCAATATTCCGAAGTAGCTCAGTTGGTAGTAGCACCTGACTGTTAATCAGGTTGTCGCAGGTTCGAGTCCTGCCTTCGGAGCCATTTTTTATGGGGAAGTACTCAAGAGGCTGAAGAGGCGCCCCTGCTAAGGGTGTAGGTCGGGTAACCGGCGCGAGGGTTCAAATCCCTCCTTCTCCGCCATCGGCCCGTTGGTCAAGTGGTTAAGACACCGCCCTTTCACGGCGGTAACACGGGTTCGAATCCCGTACGGGTCATACTAAGTGCAGTAGATGAATTTACATCTACTGCACTTTTTTTATGAACTGAAAAGCTAGAAAACTTAGCAGTAGAGGTAGGGAAAGAAGTAATCCCCCAAATGGATGGGAATGTTATTTTCTTCTTCACATACATGCCAATAGGTGATGATTCAGCATTAGCAACTGAACAAGAGTGGACAGAGATCCTCTTTGGAAAAACCTTTCTGCTGTACAAAAAGGCAATGCACATAAAGTAGATGATGTCATTTGGAGTACAGCTGGAGGAATTTTAGCTGCTGCTATTATGCTAGATCAAGTAGAAGAAATCTTTGCGAAATAATTAATGGATAAGCTATACATTCATGGAAATAAGGTGAGTGTATAGTTTTTTTATTTCCTACGTTAGATAGTAAGAGCATTTTGTATTTTTTAGAGAGATAGACTAAGATGTGGAGAGAGGGGGAGAGATATGAGAGAAAAATTAAAATGGATTCCTAATCAACATGATGTAGGCCAAGATAATGACGGACAAATAACAGCCTTACTTTCGAATTTTACACTTGAACAAGTAAAGAAAGTTAGTCAATTCCAACGTACATATGAGAAGTTTGAAAAGACACCACTCCATCATTTAGCATCATTAGCTTCTTATTTAGATGTAGAAAAAATCTGGATAAAAGATGAATCGTTTCGATTTGGTTTGAATGCCTTTAAAGTACTAGGAGGCGTTTATGCTATCGCACAATATGTTGCCAATCTGCTCAATAAAGATATTGAAGATCTTTCATTTGAACAATTAAAGTCATCCAAAATAAAAGATCAGTTGGGAGAGTTAACCTTTATTTCAACAACAGATGGGAACCATGGTCGTGGGGTAGCTTGGGCAGCTCGAGAGCTAGGTTTTCAAGCACGAATCTATATGCCTGCTGGTAGCGCCAAGGAACGATTACAAAACATTATAAATGAGGGAGCCCATGCTGAAATTACGGCAATGAATTATGATGATACGGTTCGTTATACTTCACACCTTGCTAAAGAACATGGTTGGGTTTTAATTCAGGATACAATGTGGGATGGCTATGAGGAAATCCCATTATGGATTATGCAGGGCTATACAACTCTAATACAAGAGGTTGTTGAAGAGATAGAACAAGCTCCAACCCATGTGTTTTTACAAGCCGGAGTAGGGTCTTTTGCAGCAGCAGTCGTTGCCTTTTTAAGACAATACTATGAGCATGAAATTACTATTGTTTTAGTAGAGCCACATGTAGCTAATTGTTATTATGAAAGCTTTAAAGCAGGAACCAATGAATTTATAACTGTTGGTGGCGACATGCAAACGATAATGGCAGGGCTTGCGTGCGGCGAACCGAATCCTCAGGCATGGCAACTGTTAAATGCCTATACGAAAGTAAGCATTAGTTGCGGGGAAGAAGTAGCAGCAACAGGAATGCGTATCCTTGGTAATCCATTGAACACAGATACACGCATTGTAGCAGGAGAATCGGGAGCAGCTCCATTTGGTTGTTTTTATGAAATCATGACAAATAATCGTTATAGACAATTAAAAGATACGTTACAGTTAAATAGCGCTTCGAGAGTATTATTAATTAATACAGAGGGTGACACGGATAAAGAAAATTATCGACAAATAGTGTGGCATGGAAAATATCAATAGTAATTTAGACGAAAGCCATCGAGAAGTTCACTCTCGATGGCTTTCATTGTAAAAAAAGATGATATTAGTGAATTTTAATAGTGGCAATTTTATAAGCACCGTATTCATCTGTGATCACAGTATACGTCTTATACCGATCGTAAAATTGATAATTACCTTGGGCATCATAGAAATCAAAGGTTTCATTCATATCCACATAGTATTGGCCGTTCGAATATTGTACATCAAGTACTTCATTGTTTGTAAAATAGAAGTAGTTGCCTTGATACGCAATCTCATTAATATATTTTTCTAGTTCTTTATAAGCAGAACTACTAGGCGCAAGCATATCGGCAATCCAATAAAAATCCCCCTCATTAAGAGCCATTTCATAGTATAGGCGGAATGCTTGTACGAATTGACCTGCTAACAAATTGTCCGTTTCATTAGTAATATCTGATTTACTAACAGGTTGTTGATTATTTTCGTATAGATTAGCAACAGAAAGAACCTCATTTGCAGAAAGAGGCTGAGCAATCCAACCATCAAATTGATCTACCATACTGTAAAGAGGGATAGAGAAGGCGAAGTGTGTACTTGTTTCGGTTGTGTAAAGTAGTGAGTTAATGCCAATTACATTTCCTGTATTAACATCCACCAATGGCCCCCCACTACTACCTTTATCAATTTGAGCATCGACCTGATATATTTGTTTGTATATAAAATTTTCAAGTTTCATATCACGTTTATTACCTGTTATATAGCCAATGGAAGCTGAATTTTCAAAGCCTTGTGGACTTCCGAAAGCAATGACCTCTAAGCCAATAGGTGATTCTGTTGTTTCAATTCCTAATGGGGGTTTGTCTTGATAGTTAGGAACATGTATTAAAGCTATATCATAACGATTAGATATACCGACTACAGTACCAGGTGATTCTTGACCCACAGAGTTACGAACCATTACTTCGACTGCACCTTGCACAACATGCGCATTAGTAATAACATACCCTCCTTTTTTATAGAGGAAGCCTGAACCTTGCGCATTGTTCGTTAGGATGGTGAATACCTTTTGCTGAATTTCCTTTATAAGAGTAACGCGATCAACCTGCTGTGCATGAGCCTCTTGCTTTTTCGTCAGTTCCTCAGAGGAAACTTGTTGTATCTGTGTCTCTAAATTCTGATTGCCGTTTATTTCTGAGTAAGTGGCTGAATTTTTATTTGAGAAAAAGTCCCAGTACGCATAGCCTAGCCCACCAATTGCAATGAAACAGACGGACAATACAATAATGGCCCATGCTGGGACACCTTGTTTTGATGATGAATTAGTCAATTTAGTACCACAACCTGAGCAAAATTTACTGTCATTTAGATTTTCATGCTGACAATTCGGACATTTCATCCTATTACCCTCCTGTGAAATATTTACTATTTGTATCGGTTAAAAATTATAGATTTATAGGTAGTTATGGAATTGTATGAATGGAGAGGATGATTTTAGGGGGGGGAAATAATTTTAATTTGCCTATTGACCTTAACGTTGCGTCAAAGTTTACAGTAGCATTAATGGAGGTGAAAACATGGAATATACAATTCAAGAGCTTGCCCAATTGTCTGGGGTAAGTACGAGAACTCTGCGCTATTACGATGAAATTGGACTACTGAAGCCAGCAAGAACCAATGAGGCAGGTTATCGATTTTACGGTCAAGTGGAAGTTGATCTGCTACAGCAGATTTTATTTTACCGAGCGTTGGATATGAAGCTAGCAACTATTCAGGATATTATTCAAGCTCCTCATTTTCAACATTTCAAGGCGCTAAAGTCACATAGAGCTGCTCTGCTTAAACGAAAAGAACAGCTTGAGACGATCTTACAGACGGTAGAAAAAACGATACTATCAATTGAGGGGGAAAAACCTATGTCAAATGAAGAAAAATTTAATGGATTTAAAGAAAAGTTAGTTGAGGATAACGAAAATAAGTATGGTCAAGAAATCCGTGCCAAATATGGAGACAAAACAGTAGATGCTTCGAATGCTAAGCTTATGAATATGACAGAGGAACAGTTTCAGGCAATGCAGCAATTGGAGCAGCAAATGTTTGAGCGTTTAACAGAAGCAATAGGGGGGGGAGGCGCAACAAATGAAATTGCGATGGAAGTTGCGGAGCTCCATAAACGATGGCTGAGCTTTACATGGAAAGAATATTCTAAAGAGGCACATGTAGGACTCGCTCAAATGTATATTGCGGATGAACGGTTCACCGCTTATTACGACGAGCGTAGTGTAGTGGGAGCTGCGCAGTATTTACATGATGCAATCGTAGCGTATACGAATAAATAAAAATATAAATAAATAAACCTTCCTTATGCTGATGTTTTAGAAATAATAAATTAGGAAAAAATGAAAGCATAAGGAGGAGATTTTTTTGGATCAACAAGTTATGAAAAAATTAAAAAGGCAATTAGAGCAAGAATTACAAGAAATCGAAAAGCGAATAGATGAATCAGAGCGTCCCCAAGCGACAGAGCTATCTAATTATGATAATCATCCTGCTGATAATGCCAGTGATTTAACGGATCAGCTCACAGAAATGGCTATTGACGAGCATCGTGGTGACAATGCAGAGGAAATAAAAGAAGCTCTTCAAGCAATGGTAGACGGAACATATGGCAAATGTGCTGTCTGTGGTAAAGAGATTCCAATTGGACGTTTAGAGGCTATGCCGCAGGCTTTGACATGTGTCGAACATGCGGAAAAGAAAGAGGATAATTTACGACCAGTGGAAGAGGATGTGCTCTCTTCAACACCAAGATCGGATGATTTTATTGAGCTTGAAGAATTTGGCTCTTCTGATACACCACAGGACAAAAGTCAGTAAGTATTTTGCTTACCAAAGCAGTATAATAGCTGTAGAGGTGAGAAGATGAACATTATTGATTTACATTGTGATGCACTGTTGAAATTAACAACGCTTGAAGCGGCAAGTTTTGCAGAGGATGTACGTATGCATGTCAATCATAAAAGACTGCAATTAGGGCAAATAAAAGCACAGGTATTCGCCATCTTTATTGACCCTGAAATCCCACAAAATCAGCAATTTCTTGAAGTCATACGTCAAATGGAAGCATTTCATACTCATGTTTTACAAACAGAGGGCATGGTGCATATTACAGATTGGGCACAGTTAGAGCTATTAGCTCCCCATGAAATAGGAGCTATCTTAAGCTTAGAAGGCTGTGGTGCTATTGGCGAAGATTTAACAAAGCTAACTGCTGTACTTGATGCAGGCGTCAAATTAGTAGGTTTAACGTGGAATGAAGAAAATGCTGTTGCCCATGGAGCTGAGCAAGAGGCAAGTCTTGGATTGAAGCCATTTGGTAAAGAAGTCATTCAAATATTAAATGACCGTGATATAATAATTGACGTCTCCCATCTAAACGAACAAAGTTTTTGGGATGTGTTGCCATTAGCGAAGCATATTATTGCTAGTCATAGTAATGCACGAGCATTATGTGATCATCCTCGTAATTTAACAGATGCACAAGCGAAGGCTCTTGTAAAACATGGAGGGCATATCCATGTTGTTTATTTTCCACTCTTTATTAGTGAACAAGATGCAACGCTGGAACAATTGGTTGATCATGTGGAGCATTTAGCCCACTTAGTAGGTGTGGAGCATATAGGGTTAGGATCAGATTTTGATGGCATAGGTGTGACCGTAAAAGGATTAGCTCATGCGGGAGAGGCTCAAAATTTATTAGAGGCATTACGAACTCGCTTTTCAGCAGAAGAAGTACAAGGAATCGCTAGTCAGAATTTCAAACGCTATGTAAAAAAAGCAGCAACCCGTTAAGGCTGCCGCACTTTTTAAAAGAAATAATCAATTAATAAACCAATTCCTAATAGGAAGCCGAAGATTGTATTCGTTTGCGCTGTATATTTCATCGCAGGCATCACTTCTTTGGCTTCTTTTTTATCTCTGAATATTTGAATGGCACGTAATGGTTTAGGAATACTTAAGAAAATAATCAAAGCCCAAAAAGTAATGCCATCAATTGCAACAAGGGCGATTACCCATAGGTAGGATACAATAAAAAATCCTGATAGCACGGAGATTGCATTATCACGTCCTACTAAAATAGCCAGTGTTTTGCGTCCACCTTCTGTATCGCCAACAATATCACGAATATTATTGGATAGCATAATAGCACCAACTAAAATCATACTTGGAACGGAAAGTAAAACGGCATCAAGTGTTACTGTAAGCGTTTGAATATAGAAAGCAATCAAAACGATTCCCATTCCCATTACTGCCCCAGAAACTATTTCGCCAAAAGGTGAATAGGCTATTGGGTATGGACCACCTGTATATAAGAAACCAATTAGCATACAAACTAGTCCAACAGCAGCTAACCACCAAGATGTTGAGGCACATATGTAAATGCCAAGTAGCATGGCAATAGCATAGAAGCTTAGCGCAATCATCATGATCGTTTTTGGTTGTACACCATGACGGACAATCGTACCGCCAATTCCGACAGAATGCTCGTTATCTAATCCTAATTTGTAATCATAATATTCATTGAACATATTCGTTGCTGCTTGAATAAGCATACTTGCAATGAGCATAGCAAAAAATAGTCCAAAATCAATTGTTTCTTTTTCAATTGCTAGTGCAATTGCTGTTCCTAGGAATACTGGAACAAATGAAGCGGTTAAAGTATGTGGACGTGTTAAATGCCACCAAACTTTAATACCCCTATCAGCTTCAATGACTTTGGTCATAAGGTCTTTCTCTCCTTCAAATGTTGTCGACTCTTCTTATTTTAAACGAAGATTGAGAAAATGGGTAGGTTCACAGCTTATTACATACTGTAAAATGAAAAAAAGTGATACAATAGAACATGCATTTATGAACTGAAAATAAAAATAGGGTGAATAGCAACAGTACGAATGACACGGTTGCCAGCCCCAAAAATGATGTAATTTTCGCCATCATTGATTATGTACATTGCAACAACGGAGGTAATTTTCATGCAACAGAAGTGGTACCAAGCCACAGAAGTAGAAGTGGACTCTTTGGGCCAAAGCCTTCATTTTTATATGGAAACAATGGAAGTGAGTCACCTGTCTGCATTAGCGTTTTATACAGCAGGTGAAGAGTGCTATAAAGGTGAACGATTTTATTGGCAAAATAGAGAAAAAACAATGACTTTAGTTGGGCTAGGACATGCCCATACCATTCAAAATAATAAAAAAAATGAACGTTTTGATGCTGTAGAAGCTGAATGGAAAAATTTAACGAAAAATTGTCTGAAAGGACAACGTGAGCTCCAACCTATTTTGTTCGGGGGCTTTACATTTGATCCACAGAATAATGTTGCTGGGGAATGGACGGGTTTTCCAGAGGCTTATTTTGCATTAGCAACATTTCAGCTTGTTATACGGGATGAAAAGGCATATGTGAGTATTCATCTTCTGACACAGGATCAGGATGGTGAGGCTCAGTTTGAGGCATTAAGAAAAGAGCGAGATTATTTAGTTCATGCAGCACAGGTTAAAGAAGTGAAAACGTATTCAAAGCCTGAAATATCAAGCTACTTTGAGCCTTATAAAGAGCCTTATTTAGCTTCTATAGACCAAGTGACAGCTTTAATTAAGCAAAAGAAAGCGGATAAGGTTGTTATTGCACGATCACTTGCACTGCAATTTAAAGAGCAAGTAACTGCTCCACAAGTGTTATCACAAATTATCCATGAACAACCAGAAAGTTATTTGTTCGGCTTAGAGCATGAACATCTTTTGTTCTTCGGAGCATCGCCTGAGCGTCTTGTAAAAGTGGAGGATGGTCGAGCCTTTTCTTCATGTGTTGCCGGTTCAATTAAGCGAGGAAAAACAGCAGAAGAAGATGAAGCTTATGGACAAAGCTTGTTACACGATCCAAAAAACGGAGGAGAACACCAATATGTTGTCGATATGATAGCAGACACATTCCGAAAAAATTGTGTGGATATAAACCTTCCTGAAAGTCCTCGTCTATTAAAAATACGAGATATTCAGCATTTATATACACCTATTGAAGGACAACTAAATAAGGATGCTACAATATTACAACTCACTAAAACTTTACATCCCACCCCAGCATTAGGTGGTGTACCACGTATGGAAGCGTTGGCAGCTATACGTAAGTATGAACCGATGAATCGAGGCTTGTATGCTGCGCCAATCGGCTGGTTGGATGCAGAGGGAAACGGTGAATTTGCAGTCGCGATACGGTCAGCGGCATTGCTTCACGATAAAGCTTATTTATATGCTGGTGGTGGTATTGTAGCGGATTCAGAGCCACAATCTGAATATGATGAAACATTAGTGAAATTCCGTCCAATGCTTCGTGCGCTAGGGGGACAATTACATGAGTGAACGAAAAAATTTAACAGATTATGTATATAAAATGGTTGCGTCATTAGTACAAGTAGGAGTAGAAAATGTTGTTGTTAGCCCAGGCTCGCGTTCAACACCTCTTGCCTACGCCGTCGCTTCTACAAAACAAATAAAAATGTATCGTCAAGTAGATGAGCGCTCAGCTGCTTTCTTTGCTTTAGGGCTTGCGAAAGCTACTGCTAAGCCTGTTGTCCTCTTATGTACGTCTGGTACAGCGGCAGCAAACTACTTTCCAGCAATTGTTGAGGCTAGCTATGCCCGTGTGCCACTGATTATCATTACGGCTGATCGACCACATGAATTACGTGAGGTAGGCGCACCACAGACCATTAATCAGCCTCATCTATATGGTTCACATGTGAAATGGAGTGTTGATTTTCCATTAGCAGATGGTGCTGCTCCCACATTGCCTTTTATCGAACGTCATATAGCGCGGGCAGTGGCAATTGCAACAAGTGCACCTTTTGGGCCAGTGCATTTGAATGTTCCATTCCGAGAGCCTTTATTAATTGATTTACAGGATGAATTGCCAACCATGACATTTAAACATAGCAGTATGGGACAATTAATCCCTACAACCTCTGCTATGCAGGAACTTTCCTCTATTTTAAATTCGACTAGAAAAGGCTTTATGATTGTTGGAGAATTAGCTCTTGGTACGGATCTAGCATTTCTCTGGGAATTTGTGCGTCAGTTGAAATGGCCAGTCATAGTGGAAAGCTTGTCAAATATGCGTGCAGCTGTACCAGAGGATTGCTTACCATATCTCGTGACTACCTATGATGCCATTATGAAGAGTGAGGATTTTAAGGCACTTGTTCAGCCAGATACAGTTTTACGAATAGGGGCACAGCCCGTTTCAAAATTCATTATGCAATTTATTACAAAAACACAGCCTAGTGCTTATGTAATTATTGATGAAGATCCTATGTTTAGAGATGCTACGGGCGTATCTACACATTTTATTCATGCAAATATCGATCAATGGTTAACACATCTAACCCTTACTAACACAGCATTTGAGGAATCATACTTAGCCGAATGGCAAAAAGCTAATCAGTTGGCTTCTACCTATATTGAACAGTATTCGGAAATAGAAAAAGATGAGGGAGCGATGGTCAGTCGTTTACTGAAAATGATTCCTGATGGTAGCGATATATTCGTTAGCAGTAGTATGCCAGTGCGTGATATTGATACATTTTTATTAGCAACACCAAAGGATATCCGTTTCTTTGCGAATCGCGGAACGAATGGGATTGATGGCGTAGTATCAACAGCATTAGGCTTCAGTCAAGGAAATGACCGAGAAACTTATTTATTGATTGGTGATTTAGCTTTTCTACATGATGTAAATGGGCTGATTGCTACTAGATACCAAGAATGTAACTTAACTATTCTTGTAATGAATAATGATGGTGGAGGAATTTTTTCTTATTTACCACAATCAACAGTAGAAGCTCATTATGAGGATCTGTTTGGCACACCGACTGCACTTGAATTCCAAGATATTGCCCATATGTATAATATGGATTATGTACGTGTAGATACAATAGCTGAATTATCAGGGAAGTTTTCATCAGTCAAAAAACGTCCTTTACGCTTAGTTGAAATATTTACAGATAGAGCGGAAAACGTTCAGGCTCATCGAGAGCTATGGAATCGTATTAACGCGGAGCTAAAAGCATGACGAGCTTAGTAATCCGAGGACTTGAAACCAATGTGGATATATGGAATGAAAACGGTATCCATACATTAGTTGCTTTGCATGGATTTACAGGGAGTACGGCTACATGGCACAATCTAGCACAAGCACTACCGAATGTCCGGGTTATTGCCATAGATTTAATTGGGCATGGGCAAACAGCTACTCCAGAGCAAATTAAGCGTTTTTCAATGGAGGAACAATTACAGGACTTAGAGGAACTGTTTTGTCAGCTCCATATTGAGAAATTTACATTGCTGGGCTATTCAATGGGGGGAAGAATTGCATTATCTTATGCCATTACGTTTCCAAATCGGATTCAAAAGCTCATTTTAGAAAGTGCTTCTCCTGGTTTACGAACAGTAGAGGAACGACGTGAACGTAGGGAGCGAGATGACATATTGGCACAAAAAATCATCACCAATGGATTAGTCTCTTTTGTGAATGCATGGGAGAATATACCGCTTTTTGCATCACAGCGTCATCTTTCTGAAACTGTGCAAAAGGCCATTCGGGCTGAAAGACTTTCACAAAAGGAAGAAGGTTTATCAGGGAGCTTAAAAGGTATCGGAACAGGAACCCAACCTTCCAATTGGCATCTCTTGGACCAGCTTGAAATACCTGTGCTACTAATTACAGGTTCATTAGATGAGAAATTTTGTAAAATTGCACTAGAAATGAAAGCGCTATTAAAAACTGTTAGGCATATGACAGTAATTGATGCTGGACATGCAATTCATGTGGAAAATCCCGCTGAGTTTGCTACAATAGTAGAGGAGTATATAACGTAATATTATTTTTACGTTAGCGCCTCGATAATAACGAGACGAATTTACAATATAGGAGGCAATTCAATGACACGTCAATGGACTTCATTACATACTTATGAAGATATTAAGTATGAGTTCTATAACGGAATCGCAAAAATTACGATTAATCGTCCAGAAGTGCGTAATGCATTCCGCCCAAAAACGGTTATGGAAATGATTGATGCATTTTCACGTGCACGCGATGATAAAAATATCGGTGTAATTATTTTAACAGGTGAAGGTGAACATGCCTTCTGCTCAGGCGGAGATCAAAAAGTTCGCGGACATGGTGGCTATGTAGGAGACGATGAAATCCCACGTCTAAACGTTCTTGATTTACAACGTTTAATCCGTGTAATCCCAAAACCTGTCGTGGCAATGGTTGCAGGCTATGCAATTGGTGGAGGACACGTATTACATGTTGTTTGTGATTTAACTATTGCTGCTGACAACGCTCGCTTTGGACAAACAGGTCCAAAAGTAGGTTCATTTGATGCTGGTTACGGCTCAGGCTATCTTGCTCGTATTATTGGACATAAAAAAGCTCGTGAAATTTGGTACCTTTGCCGTCAATACGATGCACAGCAAGCACTTGATATGGGCTTAGTTAATACAGTGGTTCCTTATGACCAATTAGAAGATGAAACTGTTCAATGGTGTGAAGAAATGCTACAAATGTCACCAACTGCATTGCGCTTCTTAAAAGCAGCGATGAACGCAGATACAGATGGCTTAGCAGGTCTTCAACAAATGGCTGGTGACGCTACTCTTCTTTACTACACAACAGATGAAGCAAAAGAAGGTCGCGACGCTTTCAAAGAAAAACGTCAACCAGACTTTGGCCAATTCCCAAGATTCCCTTGATTTAGTTAGGGTGTAAGGCTCGTATCTTTTTGGATACGAGCTTTTTTGTATGCCTGGGAAAGAGGATAGAAGCAAAATACTAACGTTTAAAAGCAAATGTAACATGAATAGACAAGCGATAGGGTAAAGCGTTAAGATGTAGGGTGATTGGAGTGACAAATATGTATCCGAATTGGATTATACAGCGAGCCTATTTAACACCGTTACGTAAGGCATTAACTTATAAAGAACAAAGTTGGACTTTTCAAGAGTTGAATGATTTATCTATCAAGCGTGCCCGCCAATTAGTAGGACTAGGTATACAGCAGGGAGATCGGATTGCCATTATGGGTCCAAGTAAACCTGAGCTTGTAATTACCATGTACGCTTGTATGCATCTGCAATGTGAGATGGTTATGCTAAATCGTAGGTTGTCACAGGATGAACTTAGTTACCAAATGACGGACTCTGAGGCAGTTGCCGTATTGATTGCAGATGAGGATGTAAATAAGTTGCCTGCAAATATGGCTCATTATTTATTTTCAACGATTGAAAAGGTTGAGGAAGGTGCATTCGATATAACAAAGGAATGGCCTTTGGAACAAACAACAACGATTATGTATACATCTGGGACAACAGGCTTTCCAAAGGGCGTCCGTCAAACGGTAGGCAACCATCAGGCTAGTGCAACGGCCTCGGTTTTAAATATTGGTCTACAGACTGATGATGTTTGGCTTTGTGCTGTACCATTATTCCATATTAGTGGATTTTCGATATTAGTGCGTTCGCTGTTATATGGCAATCAAGTCTATTTATATGATCATTTTGATGTAGACGCTATTACGCATCATATTATGAAGGGTGAAGTAACACATATGTCAGTTGTAGCTGTGACGTTGGAAAGAATCTTACATACGTTGGAGCAACACAACGCTAAAGCTTCCTCGCGTTTTAAATTAATGCTTGCTGGTGGAGGACCGGTGCCAGCTGATTACTTAGCGAGAGCACATACGTTAAACTTGGCTGTAGCTCAAACGTATGGTATGACAGAAACCTCCTCACAAACAGCTACATTAGCAAGTGAGGATGCGATACGGAAAATTGGCTCTGCCGGGAAGCCTTTATTTTTTAATCAAATCAAAATTGTAGAGCCAAACGCACAAGGAGAAGGAGAAATTTGCATTAGAGGGCCCCATGTTACACCTGGATATATCGGCCGTTTTGCACAAAAAAGCGCCACGCGAGATGGCTGGTTGCATACCGGAGATATTGGTTATCTAGATGAAGAAGGCTATTTATTTGTCATAGATCGCAGAGCAGATTTGATAATTTCTGGTGGAGAAAATATATATCCCGCAGAAATAGAGAATGTTCTGCTTATGCATCCAGCTGTTAAGGAGGCGGGCGTATGTGGTGCCGATGATAAGCAATGGGGACAAGTACCAGTTGCCTTTGTTGTGTTAAATAAACAAGCATCAGTCGAACAATTACAAGCCTTCTGTCGACAGAAGCTGGCTAAATATAAATTGCCAAAAGAAATTATTATTACAAACAGTCTTCCACGAAACGGAGCTAATAAGCTGCTTAGACGTAAATTACTACAATAAAATAAATGTAAAAAGAAGCCCATTGAACGCTAGGCTTCTTTTTATTTTGTAAATTATTGAACTTTTAGCATGAAATTAATCATTCATTAACATAATAAAAAAAGAGAGGCATAAACTATTTAGTAAAGGAGAATGACTCATATGAGGAAATATATATATAATGCTGTCATTATATTATTTGTTCTACAAATGAGTCATGTGCAAGTTTTTGCAAACTATGAAAAAGATGATGTAGCAACTGCTCATTCAATTCAAACACTACAATCTCTCATTAATAAAGAAGTTATGCAGCTATCAACGGAATTCTCTATTTACTATACGGGTGACATATCTGATATTAAAGATGAACTAACAGACATTACGAAAGGTGCGATTCAAAACTCTTATATTTATACTAATATTTCTAGCTTTAAATGGAAGTATGATGGTTATAACCATAAAATTGCGATTGCTTTTACGTTTACCTATCATCTTTCACCAAGTGAAGAAGCATTTGTCGAGCAAACATTGACGGATATTATTGCACCTATGCAAGGATTAAGTGACCTACAAAAATTACAGGCTGCACATGATTTTATTGTTCTAACTGCGGAATATTCCAAGGAAACGGAAGGAAGTCAATATTCCCCTTACACGCTACTGACGGAAAATAAGGGAGTCTGCCAGGCATATGCATTAGTGCTTTATCGAATGCTAGAATTGCTGGGTTTTGAGGTGCAATATGTCCCTGGAAAAGTGGGCGAACAGCTTCATGCCTGGGTATTAGTGAAAGTTGATCATAATTGGTATCACATCGATGTGACATGGGATGATCCGTTACCTGATCGGAAAGGGGAAGTACGTTATCAATATTTCCTAGTGTCGGATCGGCAATTATCACAGGACCATACCTGGGATTATGCAAGCTTCCCGGCTGCAACAAGCGAAAACTATTCAGACTTGCAGGAAGTAACTAAAAGACAAAGTGTAACAACCCCTTTGCATGAAGGTTTCAACCCAAATAAGGGGATGTCTATAATGGGTGAAAATAGGCTGGCTATCAAACCATTCATGGAGATGCCTACAAAACTTGTCTCACAAAATCAAAATGATTCAAACACTATAGTTCCGTTTGACTTTAATGAATGGGCAACGATTTTAGTAGAAAGTATGGTGGCTTTCCTAGTGCCTCATTCAAAAGATTTCCATGTGCCCAAAACAAATAAGCGGTTCTTGTCTATTGAGCGAACAGAAAAACGAATGCCGCAAGAAAAATACGTCATAATAAAGGAGGTGTCCCATCCATTTTCGGGGCACCTCCTTCTTTCAATTATTGATTGCTTAAAGCCTTATCTAAAGTTTGAATATTTTTCTTCATCAATGTGAAGTAAGTTTCTTTATTTTTTTCATCGTCTGTCGTTAATACACTTAAATTATGCAATACAAGTGATTTCGCACCGACTTCTTTTTGAATAACCTCTGCTAATTTAGAGGAAACATTTTGTTCAAATAAAATATGGTGAATATGCAATTCATTGGCTTTATCAACAATCATTGTTAGTTCTTTTTGTGAAGGTTCATTTTGAGAATTTAAGCCAGCAATAGGTATTTGTGTTAGCCCATATTGACCTGCAATATAGCCGAATGCTGCATGAGATACAAAAAATGTTTTATTTTGTGCTTGATCAGCCATTACTTTAAATTCCTGATCTAAATCCTGTAACTCTTTTACCAATGCTTCGTAATTTTGAGTAAAAGTAGCTTCTTGAGCAGGCATTTTTTCTACTAATGCATTTTTAATAGCAAGTGCTAAATCTTCACTAATTGTTGGAGATAGCCAAACATGAGGATCGATATCGCCATGCTCATGGTCGTCATGTCCATGTTCTTCTTCTGCATGATCGTGATCTTCCTCGGTTGCAGCATGATCATGTTCATGATGATCATCTTCAGCATGAACATGGCCTGTGCTAATAGCTAATTTTTCATCTGAAACTTTATCAGCAGTTGCCACCATTGTGACATCTTCATTGGCTAAAGTCTTTTTAGCATTTTCAACAAAGCCCTCAAGCCCTAAGCCAATATAGAAAAAGATATTGGCATCTGCTAATTTCATCATATCCTTTTGTGTTGGTTCAAAGGTATGTTCATTAGCACCAGCCGGATAAATAGAAGAGACATCCACAAAGTCACCCCCAATACGCTGTGCAAAATAGCTTAAAGGATAAACAGTTGTATAAATTGTTAATTTATCTGTCTCATTAGAAGACTTTTGGGAAGTTGATGATTGGTCTCCGCAAGCAGCGGTAAACAGGGCAAGAACTGTGACTAGCAATAATACATAAACTTTTTTCATATAATATAATCCCTTTCTTAAATAGTAACCATTACGATTTATTTTTTAGAACAGTTATTATAATAACGCACAACTTCAAAAAGTACAAGAAAAAATGACCTCCGAAAATTAATTCTTTTTCGAAGGCCATTTTTCTGGCACTGGATCAAAGCCACCAGGATGAAATGGATGGCATTTGGATATACGTGTGATGGTTAAAATAAATCCTTTTAGCGCCCCATGCTTTTGAAAAGCTTCGAGGCCATAAGAAGAACATGTGGGATGGAAACGACAAGTAGGTGGCGTCATAGGTGAAATGTATTTTCTGTAAAACTTAATGAGCCAAATAAAGGGATATTTCATCGTTGTTCTTCCTCTTGTTGCGATGTAATTTGCTCTGGCTTTGCATCAATTGTTTGCGTAAAGATATGATTTTTTTTCTTGATAATGAAAATGACAGAAAGACCAAACATTAACATCATCATAGCAATCATAACGATAATTGGTAATGGCACACCCATTGCTTTCACTCCAAATTCAATTAATAAAATTTATAAATCATGAATGACCTACTAGTTTTCCTTTTGATGATAGCTTTGTTTCGGTTTTTCATCAACGGTATGTTTAAAGGCATAGGCACGGTTGACACTGATAACGGTCGCAATAGTGATAATAATAACGATGATGATTGCGACGATTAAGAGCGTAGTTAAACTCATCATACTCACTCCGTTCTTTGTTCATCATACTTATTATAAGTTATATGGACATTTTAATTGTGAAGGAAGTTTGACATTCCAGGGAATAAAACAACACCTTTCTCTCCATACTATGGGAAAAGGAGTGAATCGTAAAGATGGATCGTCAACGTGTATATTTTTCACTTGCCAATAGAACCTATTATACCAATCCTTATGCAGGACCTTGGAATTTTGAACTCAATGTGGATCGACAAGCATTAGATGTTTTTGAGAAAATTTTTCAGCAAATGCAGTTGTTGGAGATCTCCAATGCATGGCGTGCTCAGTTACCGTACATTCAATATCATTTAGATAGAGAAAATGATGAAATCGATTTAAGATTGATGAAAATTTATGCACTAGTTCATGAGTATGGAGATGAGGAAACCAAGGCGTTTGTAGAGCAGTTACCTTATTTTAACAAGCGTGTCTAACGGGGAAATTTCAGCTTAGGTTGATTTTCACTTTGAGTGTCGCCACTCTCAGTGAAAATCAATCACCTCAGTAGAGGGTATTAACATATTGCCTTTAATATAGTAAAAACAGCTTCACGTGGGACGATTACAGGTATATTTAGCTGATGTTTAATCATATTTTTCATAGGTGTGGAATAGCCCATACAATCAAGAATGAGCAGATCAGCGCCATCGGATTCTAATTGCTGTGCCTTTGCTAATAAATCATGTGCATTAAAGCGGTAGGGTGAACTTGCAGAGTAGTGCACATCAAAATGAGCTTTTTGCCATTTTTCTGCAACCGTTATTTGTTGCTCAGGCTCCGGACCTATTAAACCAATTGCTAATTCCGTATGAAGACCCTTCACTAAGTTAGTCATCATTCTATCCGGAAGCAAAAGATTTTTAACGGATAGTTTATTGGCAAAATCGCCTGTACACATCAGCAAAATCCAAGTAAAGTCTTGGAGATCATGAAGGCATTGCTGAATATAGGGCATGAGCTTCGCTTTACTTAACCGTACCTGCTGACTATTTGCCAGGAGAGTCACTAAAACATCAGTTTCTTCCTGTGAGGGAGAAAGGGCAGCGATTTCAGATGGTGAAAGCGAATCAAGGACACCAAATTCATGAACATGTAGACCCCCATGTCTTAATTGCTGAATATCCTCCGCCATATCCTTGCGAGGGGCTTGACCGATAGTTACAATGGCAATTTTTGAGTTTTCCATGGTGCTTCCTCCGCTTCGAAATATTTTTCTCCGTTTACATAAGTTTGTAGGACCTTCGCTTCGGTTTCAAAAATAGGGTGTGACCAAACAACAAAATCAGCATCCTTACCTTTCTCAAGACTACCAATTCGATGATCAAGCTGTACGAGCTTAGCTGCATGTATAGTAATGCTTTTTAAGGCTGTTTGTTCATCTAATCCATAACGTATTGCTTCAGAGGCACAATACTTTAAGTACTGAATCGGTACAAAGGGATGATCCGTCATGATAGCAAAAGGAATATTATGCTCTTTAAATATGGCAGCAATCGCTGGTGAAGAATGACGTGTTTCATATTTAGATGGGGTTAACATATAGGGACCAAGCGTTGCATGGTATCCACTATTTTTTACTGCATCAACTATCAGATAGCCTTCTGTACAATGCTCTAAATGGAGCTTCACATTAAATTCCTTGGCAATTCGTATAGCGGTCATTATATCATCTGCTCTATGGCAGTGAAGACGAAGCGGCATTTCACCACGGAGTACCTCAATAAATGGACGTAATTCAGAATTTTGTTGTACTTTTTCAGCTTGTTCCTGTTCATTCAGCAGGCTAGCTCGTTGGAAGCCATCACGTAGTAGCTGAGCAATCGCCATACGGGTCATTGGCTTTCGTTTATATTGAATACCAAAGACGTTCTTTGGGTTTTCCCCTAATGCCCCTTTTAATCCACTTCGTTCTACTAAGACGCGAGAAGCAAGGGTAGGACCCGCTGTTTTCAGGATACTCCAAATGCCACCAATAACATTGGCACTTCCCGGACCAGTTTGTACAGTTGTCACACCACCTGCAAGTGCATGCTGGAAGGAGAAATGGCGAATATCAACACTGTCTAAAGCATGCATAAGCGGTGTAAAAGGCTCGCTATATTCATTAGCATCATTAATATCTTCGGTTACTTCAGCCCATGTTCCAACATGTGCATGGATATCTATTAATCCTGGTGTGACATATGCTCCCTGTAGATCGATTAAGTGCGCATGAGGGGGGATATCTTTGGCTGGCCCTACATAAACAATGCGTCCATCTTCAACCCATAGCTGTTCAAAAACATCATTTTGTTCATTAACTGTGAGAAACGTTGCATGATGATAAATGTTCATTTTGACATACCTTCTTCCGTTGCATAAACTTTTTTCCCTTTAATAAAAGTTGCGATAACCTGTGCATCTAAATTTAATGGATGCTTATCCCATATCACAAAATCAGCATAAAGGCCATCACGAATAGCCCCTATTTTATCGTCAATGCCAAGGAAATTAGCAGCTCCTGTTGTTAATGTATAGAGAACATCCGAGCGGGACATACCTTCTCGAACAGCTAAACACCCTTCTAATGTTAGATGGGATGTGCTACTAACAGGGTGATCTGTACAAAAAACAAATGGTATTGTTTGAGTGAATAGCTGAGGATAAAGCTTTGGTGATAGCTCCAGCATCTCATTATGCTCAATATAACGGAATGTCGGGCCAGCAATAACGGTATGGAAACCTGTCTCCTTAAGAAGAGGAATTTCCGTGCCATGAATAATATGAAAGTCAAAATCGTTAGTAAATTCTTGTTGTAGTCGATGAATTAGTTCAATATCGACAGCTTTATGCGCCCGCACAACAATCTTATGGATGGAGGGCTCCTGCTGTTGAATTTGTTGGAGTGTGTCCCTTAAGATTTTAGCGATACCCATGCGAGTCAGTGGCTTTCTCTTTTCAGCAAAAAATGTACTTTTTGCCTGGTGTCCAATAGAAAAGGAATAAGCGACATCTTTTACAATAACCATATCATCTACAGTTGTATGTGAATGATGAATGATTGCCGTTTTGGCCCCAATTAAGCTTTTAGCGGAGGGAACAATATGAGATGCTGTAACCCCATGTGAGACAGACTTTTGAAAGGCTACATCAAACGGGTAAATGCCATCAATAACAGAATATTGTAAGTGTGAATCAAATTCATAGCTATCATCACCTTCCCAACGAATCCCAATTTCAGCTAAACCAATTTGTGAACAACTATCGATTAGGCCAGGCGTAATATAATAGCCATCTAAATTTATTTCATTTTCTGCAGTATGTGTTGCTGGTTTGAAATATTCCCCTTGCACTTGGAACGACTGTTTATCAAAGCTACGAGTGTCAGAGTTAAATACAAGCCCATTGATGTATCGAGTCATCGGATCAAATCTCTCCTTATGAAGAGAAAAGCGGAGACAAGAATCTCCACTTTTCTAGTTAAGTTATTTTGAAATGGATACGTTTGTGCCGTTTGGATGCACAATTTGAACAGAGTTATCAGCAGAAACCTCAAAGCCATGTACATTTTTATTTACGCCTGCAACAGTTTGAGTTGCTTCTAATTCGATACGAGGAACATCCGTTAGTATAAGTTTTAATGCCTCTTGGTATAATTTTGCTCGCTCTTCTTGTACGACTGTTTCGGATACAGCGCGCTCTAATAATTTATCAACCTCTGGATTGCTGTAGCCTTTACCATTACCCAACGCTCCGATTTGATTTGTGTGGAATAATTGATAGAGGAAGAAATATGGATCTGGATACCAAGTCCAACCACCAATATTCATTGGAGCATTTCCTTTTGCAACTGTATCACTGTAAGTACCCCATTCCAGTACTTTAATTTCAACATCTATATTTAAATTTTTCTTCAACTGACTTTGGAAAATCGTTGCATAAGGGACACGCGCCTCTGATACGTAAATCTCAGTTTTAAAGCCATCAGCATAGCCCGCATCTGCTAATAATTTTTTAGCTTCTTCAGGGTTATATTTCGGTACCATATCGACTAAGGATTTATCATAGCCCCAAGAGCCTGGAGGTAATGGTAAATAAGAGACATCACCGCCACCCCATTGGTTAACACCAGAAATGATTTCCTCAACATTTGTTGCCATATAAATGGCTTCACGTACACGTTTATCGGCAGTTGGACCTACCTTATTGTTAAGATCCAGATAAACAATGGATAATCCAGGATTTGTTAAGAGCTCAAGATTACTATCTTGATTGATAATTTCTCGGTTTTGGCCTTTTACGTCCATCGCAATATCAATATCACCTGAACGTAATGCATTGGTCATCATATTTTGATCAGAGATAAATTTCATTGTTAAATGGTCGAGATGTGGCTTGTCTCCCCAGTAATTTTCATGGCGTACCAGTTTTACTTCTTGGTCTTTTTTCCATTCTGTTAACTGGAATGGACCAGTACCGACGAAATGCTCAGAAAATTTATCGCCCCAGCCCTCAATCTCTTCTTTTGGAATAATCATATTACCAGCATCTGTTAGCATAGCAAGTAGGGCAGCATTAGGAGTAGCTAAGTGAATCTCTACTTCATAATTAGACAGTACCTTAACCTCTGTCACACCACTAAGGCGATTCATAGCTGATTCTTTAGCGGAACGTTCTAATGAATATTTCACGTCTTCAGCTGTCATCTCACGACCATCTTGGTATTGCCCCTTTTGGAATTTTACACCTTCACGTAATTTGAAGGTATAGACTAACATATCATCTGATACTTTCCATTCCGTTGCTAAAGATGGAATGATATCTGACAGATCTTTGTTATAAACAACTAAAGTATCACCCATTTGACGCATAACCTGTGATTCATAAACCCCAGTATATTTGATTGGGTCAAACGTTTTGGCATTCGCTGAAAGACCAACATTTAATGAGCCTCCAGAAGTAACTTCTCCATCTTTTCCATCTGATGAATTATTTTTTTCTGTATTCCCACCACAACCAGCTAAAACAGCAATCATTAAAGTTAAAAAGAAAAGTAGGAAAGATTTTTTTACGTTTATTTTCTTCATCCGTGCTAGCCTCCTTTATTTTGTTTCACAATATGAACCGTTGATTCAAAAAAATAGTAGGTTCGAAATAAAAGTAGCACATTTGTAAACAGGAAGTAAATATAAAATTAAAAAAATTCAGAAAAAATATATTTACAAACAATTGTCGCTAGGTGTAGTATTTAGTTATTCACAATATGAACCACTGATTCTAATAATGAAAAGGAGGTCTTTGTAGGATGGGTTCATTTATTTTAAGAAGGTTAGTAAACCTTATTCCCACACTGTTAGTAGTTGGTATCATCGTATTTATTATTACGCGAATGATTCCAGGTGACCCAGCTTCTGTCATGCTTGGTCCCCAGGCTAGTGTGGAAGATGTAGAGAATTTAAGAGAAGAGCTGGGGTTGAATAAGTCAATGCCTTCACAATTTATATCATATGTAGGTGATTTAGCTCGGCTGAATTTGGGCTATTCCTATTCTTATAGCGAGTCTGTTTTGGGGCTTATTATCGAAAGATTCCCAAATACAGTTGTACTGGCACTAGCAGCCTTATTAATAGCTGTTGTAATAGGAATCCCAGCAGGTATATTGGCAGCTAGAAAACAAAATACAATAATTGATTATGTTGTCATGCTTGTGTCACTAGTAGGAGTATCCATGCCAATTTTTTGGTTGGGGATCATGCTTGTTTTATTCTTTAGTGTCAATCTTGGCTGGTTCCCTGCGACTGGGATGGGGAATATGAGTGAAGGTTTCTGGCCTTATTTGAAGCATTTAATTTTGCCTGCCTTTGCTTTAGCAACAATTCCGATGGCCACATTCGCGCGTATTACACGTTCGAGTATGTTAGAGGTCATTTCACAAGATTATATTAAAACAGCACGTTCTAAAGGTATTAAAGAATATTTGGTTATTGGTAAGCATGCCTTTAAAAATGCTTTAACGCCAATCTTAACAGTACTAGGTATGCAAATTTCTAATTTACTAGGTGGTGCCGTTTTAACAGAAACAATTTTTAGCTGGCCTGGGATGGGTCGACTGATTGTAGATGCAATAGATAAACGTGACTTTGTCGTTGTACAAGGTACAGTTATTTTCATTGCCTTTATTTTTGTACTAATTAATTTGATTGTTGATGTGCTGTATAAGGTTGTGAATCCAAAGGTCAATCTTGAATCGAATGGAGGGAAGAAATAACAATGACTCAAGCAGTTGTCAATGAAACTAGAAAAAGAAATACATTGTTGCGAAAGTTGCTTAAAAATAAATTAGCAACAATTGGGTTAGTGATTGTATCCTTGATGGCCATTGTTGCTATCTTCGCTCCGTTAATTGCAACCCACCCACCAAATGAAATGACTGTTGGTAAATCATTTCTACCCATGAATACCGAAGGACATTGGCTTGGAACTGATAACTATGGTCGAGATTTGTTTAGTCGTTTAGTTTATGGAACTCGAATATCTATGATTGTTGGGATTGCAGCAGTGTTATTTGGTGCTATGTTTGGTACATTACTTGGTCTTGTGGCGGGATATTTTGGGGGTCGTAGTGACTCTATTATTATGCGTACGATGGATGGCCTTTTCGCCTTTCCATTCATTTTATTAGCTATTACACTTATGACGGTATTAGGACAAGGGCTTGTCAATGTTATTGTCGCCATTGGTATAGCCAATATCCCAGGGTTTGCTAGGCTTGTTCGTGGTCAGGTTTTAAGTGTTAAAGAAGAAGAGTTTATTGAGGTGACGCATTCCTTAGGGGCTACACATTCACGAATTATTTTTAGTCATATACTACCCAACTGTTTAGCTCCATTGATTGTCTATGGAACGATGAGTACAGCAGGAGCTATTATTTCGGAGGCTGCGCTTAGCTTTTTAGGGTTAGGGGTACAACCTCCAACAGCTTCATGGGGGAGCATTTTAAAGGATGGTAAAGACTTTTTAGTATTAAATCCTCAAATGGCGACATTCTCAGGTATCTGTATTTTATTAACAGTCCTTGGAATAAACCTTTTAGGGGATGGGTTACGTGATGCATTAGATCCGAAAATGAAAGTTTAATGAAAGGGGGTGGCGTCATGACTGAACGTTTACTAGATGTAGAAAACTTGACAGTAGAATTTAAAAGTGGCGGCTCTACAATGAAAGCTGTTAATGGAGTTAATTTACAATTGAATAAGAAGGAAACACTAGGAATAGTTGGCGAGTCTGGATCAGGGAAAAGTGTTACTGCCACTGCTCTCATGCGTTTGATTCCCTCTCCGCCAGGAAAAATAACGAACGGAGCCATCCATTTTAATGGACGCGATTTAATGGGGGTTTCAGAAAAGGAAATGCGAAATGTCCGAGGCAATGAAATGTCGATGATTTTTCAAGACCCTATTACCAGTTTGAATCCCGTTTTAACAGTGGGCAATCAAATTTTAGAAGTGATCCAAGCTCATGAACGCTTATCCAAGAAGGATGCAGCAATAAAAGCTGTTGATATGCTGAAAATGGTTGGTATTCCAGAGCCAGAAAAGCGTTTGAAAATGTACCCTCATGAATTTTCAGGTGGGATGCGTCAACGTGTCATGATTGCTATTGCGCTTGCTTGTAATCCACAGTTACTTATTGCTGATGAACCAACTACAGCATTGGATGTAACTGTGCAGGCTCAAATTCTTGATTTGATGAAAAAATTACAGCTAGAACATGATACGGCCATTATTATGATTACGCATGATTTAGGTGTAGTTTGGGAGCTTTGTGACAAAGTGAATGTCATGTATGCAGGTCGTACTGTGGAGTCAACTACGACAAGACAGCTCTATGAAAAGCCTTTACACCCCTATACTTGGGGATTATTAGAGTCGCAGATTACGATGGGGACACATGGACAGCAAAGGTTGCCGGCCATCCCAGGAAGTCCACCCGATTTAACAATGCCGCATAGTGGTTGTCATTTTGCAGCTCGCTGCCCATTAGCAACGGATATATGCCGTAGTACAATACCCGATTTAGTGGAAGTCCAGGACAATCATTTTGTAGCCTGCCATTTGCAATCAAAAGGTCAAATTGTCGCAAGGAAGGTGGGGGTTTTTCATGCAACAGCCCAATGAATTGATCTTAAAGGTAAATAATTTAAAAAAGCATTTTCCTATTAAAAGCTCAATTCCTTTTAAAAAGTCCACCCAATTTGTGAAAGCAGTAGATGGGGTAAGCTTTGAATTATTTAAAGGAGAAACACTTGGGATTGTGGGTGAATCAGGCTGTGGGAAATCGACGGTTGCTCGTTTAATCAACCAGTTAATATCACCAACCGAGGGCATTGTTGAGTTTAAGGGAACCGATTTAGCAAGCTTAAATACGAAGGATATCCGCTCTGCACGAAAATCTATACAAATGGTTTTCCAAAATCCCTATGCATCATTAGATCCTCGTAAAACGATTGAATATTTAATTGCTGAACCATTAGTGATACATGGTATAGGCGATGAATCATCACGTAAAAAGCGTGTCATGGAACTACTTGAAACAGTAGGATTGAGTGCTTATCATGCAAAGCGCTATCCCCATGAGTTTTCAGGTGGACAAAGACAGCGCATCAATATTGCACGGGCGCTTGCTCTCCAACCAGATATTGTTGTGTGTGATGAACCTGTATCCGCCTTAGATGTATCTGTACAGGCACAGGTAATCAATCTATTAAAAGATTTACAGAAGGATTTTGGTTTAACCTATATTTTTATTTCACATGATCTCAATGTTGTAAATTATATGTGTGATCGCATTGCTGTGATGTATTTAGGCAAAATTGTTGAAATGGGCACATATAAGGAAATTTATGATAATCCTCAACACCCATATACACAGGCTTTGTTATCGGCCATTCCTAAGGAAAATCCTTTTGATACAAAGGAAAGAATTATTTTAACAGGGGATGTTCCTAGTCCTGTGAATCCTCCGAGTGGCTGTGCTTTCCATAAACGTTGTCGTTTTGCCACAGACAAATGTGCAAAAGAGCAACCCATACTCGATACGGTGACAGTAACCCATCAAGTATCATGCCATTTATGGAAAGCTATTCAGCAAGAAGAATCTACAATATAGATGAATAACTTACGAATCGTAATGAATAAAATTTTTAGATAGAAAAAGGAGCGGACTAATTATGTCATTGAAGTATGTTATGGAGTTATACGAGGTAATGGATAGTATGTATGTAAATGGTGAGGTGATTAAAGAATATTTACACACTATTAATCCAACAGCAGATGTAGTAGTAAAAACCATTAAAGGTGAAAGTGGATCAACCGATTTTGTCCGCGTTCTAGTGCAAGGAAAAAGTGGAAAATCCTCAGGTGGCCATGCACCTACATTAGGTATCATCGGTCGCTTAGGAGGTATTGGGGCACGCCCTGAAATGACGGGCTTTGTATCGGATGGAGATGGTGCACTAGCCTGTATGGCCGGCGCAGCAAAAGCAATTGATATGGCATTAAAGGGTGACCAGTTAGAGGGAGATGTAATTTTCTCCACTCATATTTGTCCAACTGCACCCACTTTACCACATGAGCCAGTGCCATTTATGAATTCTCCCGTCGATATTAGCGTCATGAACGAGAATGAAGTGGAAGAATCAATGGATGCTATTCTTTCGATTGATACAACAAAAGGTAATCAAGTATGTAACCATAAAGGATTTGCCATTACACCGACAGTTAAAGAAGGTTACATATTAAAAATTAGTGATGATTTGCTGCAAATCTACACGCAATCAGCCGGTATTGCACCTGTTGTACTGCCATTGACAATGCAAGACATTACCCCATATGGGAATGGCCTATTCCATATCAATAGTATTTTACAACCCGCTGTGGCAACATCAAGTCCCGTTGTAGGTGTAGCGATTACAACTGAATCTATTGTGGCAGGCTGTGCAACAGGTGCAACACATGTTACAGACGTAGAGAGTGTTGTTCGATTTGTCTTAGAAGTAGCGAAAACGTATGGTGCTCATAAATGTTCGTTCTTTGATGAAAAGCAGTTTACACATATGAAGAATTTATACGGTAGCATGAAGCATTTACAAACTAAAGGAAATGAGGTGCAAGCACATGAATGACTTACATGCTCTAAAAATGAAATTAGTAGATGAAGTAGAAAATCATCAAGCAGAGTTAATTGATTTTTGTTCGAAACTCATTCAAATTCCAAGTGTTAATCCCCCAGGAGATACGACTGAGATAACAGCCTTTATCGAGCGCTATCTAAATGATGTAGGCATTGTTTACCAAAAATATGAAGCTACTGATAAAATGTTTAACTTAGTAGCTTCTATTGGAAAGGATGAAGGCAAAGAACTAATTTATTGTGGGCATACAGATGTCGTGCCTGTTGGAGATTTATCTAAATGGGATTTTAATCCTTTCTCTGGAGAAGTGAAGGATGGTTGGATGCTTGGTCGTGGTGCAAGCGATATGAAGGCGGGTTTAGCAGGTATTATTTTTGCAACAAAATTACTCAAGAAATTGAATATTGAATTGCCAGGAAAATTAACATTAGCAATTGTACCTGATGAAGAAACTGGTGGAGAATATGGTGTTCCTTGGTTGTTGGAGCGTGGTTTAATAAAAGGCGATGGATGTTTAATTGCAGAGCCTTCATCTCCATTAAATCCGACAATAGGGCAAAAAGGGTCCTTCTGGTTTGAATTAGAGGTGCATGGGGAACCAGGACATGGAAGCTTATCCCCTTTAGCAGGTCGTAATGCAATTAATGATGCAATCCGTGCTATTCAAGAAATTCGCACACTATGGGACATGAATATTGTCATTCCTGAGGAAGTACAGTCACTAATAGAAGTATCGAAAAAATACATGCGTGAAGTGGAGAAAGACCGCCTGAAATATCAAGAAGTACTAGAGAAAATTACTGTAAATATTGGTACAATTGAGGGGGGGACGAAATCCAACGTTATCCCAGATTATTGTAAGGTACAGGTCGATTGTCGCTTACCATTCGGTATTACACAAGAAGAAGTAACAGAAATCTTGAAGAATAAATTAGATGCCTTAGACATTGAGTATTCGATCAGACGTTTTGGTTTCAAAAGTGTAGCCAATTATACCCCAGCTGAAAATCCTGTTTGCCAATCGATTGTGGAAAATATTTCATTTGTAACAGGGTTAGAAGCTTATGGTGTCATGCAATGGGCAAGCAGTGATGCTCGACATTTCAGACAGTATGATATTCCGGTTTTACAATATGGGCCAGCCTATTTACCAAGTATTCACGGGTATAATGAAAAAGTGCGTGTTGAGGATATCGTACGCTGTGCAAAAGTATATATTACTGCTGCTATTGATTTCCTCTATCAAAAGTAAGAGATTAGCTACTCTCTTACTTTTGCTAAAGTGATGTCAGGTGCTTATGGCTGTTAAATCTTTCAATTAATTCCCCCTTAAGAGAGAGATTTACAGCCGTTTGTACAGATAAATAGATCAAAAGGATGAGAGATATGCTAAAGACGTTAAATTTATCAATTGAGGTTTTAAAAATGTTTACAAAGGAAAAGCCGGTGTGGGGTGGTCGAGAGTTAGCGATGGCGATGAATATGAATCATACAAATTTATATCGCATTCTTGAAACATTTGAGAATAATGGGTTTATTACAAAAGATCCTGTAACCAAAAAGTACTCCTTGGGTATTGCATTATGGGAAATTGGTATGAATATGTATGATTCATTAAACATAGATCAGCTATGTATGCCTATTCTTGATAACTTAAAGGATGTTACTGGTGAAACCGCTATATTTACAGTTTTGAATGGGTTGGAAGCTTTAACTTTATTAAAAGCAGAGCCTGTGAATAAGGTGAAATTTACTGTTTCAAGAGGAAGTAGATCTCCGCTTTATGTAGGTGCTTCCTACCGTTCGATGCTTGCTTTCCTAAGTGAAGAGCAAATTTCTAAGGTTATTGATGAACCACTAACTGCCTATACAACGAATACGATGACGAATGCAAATGACATACGATTAGAGCTTGAAAAAATTCGTAGTTGTGGCTATGCGATAAGTAACAGTGAATATTCCGTCGATGTATTGGCACTTGCTATGCCTATTTTTAATAGTGACAAAAAGGTCGTAGCTTCTATTACTGTTTCTGGTCCCATCTACCGATTTACAGAACAACGGGTACCAGAATTTTTAGGGCCTTTAACAGAGGCTAGAAATGAAATAGAAGGAATCATTCGTAGATATCATTTAAATTTTAATTAAGGAGTACTATTATGCAGCATTTACATGATATTGCACTGAAGGTATTAAAAGATCATTTAAATGTTCAATCGTCAGAAACGCTTTTAATTTTGACAGATGTTCAAAAGCAAGACTTAGCAACCATCTTTTATAAGGCTGGGCTAACAATAACAGCTAATACAATGTTTATGGTTATGCCGTTATTAGAAAAATCAGGGCAGGAGCCTATTCAAGCAGTTTCATCGCTTATGGCAAATGCTGATGTCTCACTTTGTTTGACCGCTCACTCCTTAACACATACAGTAGCATGCAAAAATGCCTGTGAAAAAGGTGGACGTGTAGCGACAATGCCCGGTATTTCATGGGAAATGCTTGAACAAGGTGCGCTTCATGCGGATGCGCAAGAGATTGAGGAAATGGTAGAAAAGTATGTCCAGCTGCTCGATATGGCGGCAGAAACTCGAATTGTCAAAGATGGTCATGAGCTAATATTTAGTATTGCAAACCGTTTAGGCATTCGTTCAACTGGCGTTATTCGCCAAGCAGGAGAGCATGGTAATATACCCTCGGGTGAATCCTATATTGCGCCGATAGAAACATCTGCAAATGGGGAAATTTTAGTGGATGGTTCGATTGCTAATATTGGTGTCTTAAAGGAACCATTATTATTGAAAATTTCAAACGGACGATTAATAGAAGCTATTGGTCCGGATGGTCCTCGATTGCTGGAGTTACTTGGGGAAGGGAATGGTCGAATCATTGCAGAGTTCGGCATTGGAGCTAATAAAAGTGCCATTTTATGTGGAAATGTACTGGAAGATGAAAAAGTCTATGGGACAATCCATATCGCATTTGGTAGCAATACGCCATTTGGTGGAGCAAATGCAGCGGATGTCCATATTGATTGTGTAGTAAAAAATCCGATTGTTTATTTCGATGGTGAACGAGTAATGTAATGAAAAGCGTGACTTCATAAGAAGCACGCTTTTTTGCTTGCTTGACCTATATTTAGAGTTGCTTGTTTCTGTATGATTACACTATAGTTAAATTAGATAAGCTAGAGGAAATTGAATGATTTGCACCTAGTGGAAATGCATGGCTAGCAAAGCAGAAATGATAAATTCAATACGCCTATAAGTGTAGGCAATGAAAAAATAACTTCTGTTATTCAGCATGAAAGAACGTGAGGTTGAAGATATGTTAACATTTACAGATTTACATGGCCTGCGCGTAGATTTGAGTTTTACGAGAGGTGAGTTTGACGTAGAACCCAAACACGTCCTTGTTTTTTTAAAGCACCAAAATAAGTGGCTATGTACTATTCATAAAAGACGTGGTGTCGAGGTGCCAGGGGGCAAACTGGAGAAAGGTGAAACGCTAGAGGATGCAGCCATAAGGGAAGTGTATGAAGAAACGGGTGTCCGTGTGAAAAATCTTCAATGGTTTGCAGAATATGCGGTTCATGACGCCAGCTTATTTTGTAAAACGGTTTTTACAGCACAATTTGCTGGGCAGGAGGACATTGAATTTGATTTAGAAACATCCGGTATGCTGTGGTTAACTGATGAGGAATTTGCCCATCATCCAAACTTAAGCTTTCATATGAAGGATGAGGGAATGGAGAAAATGCTGGAGGAGCTGAAAAGACGTGACAAATAATGGTGATATCGTTGAAAAGCGTGCATATCCTTCACCCAATCCAGCAATACGGTTAACAGAAATCACTTATATATCACAGGGCTTGCGAATAAAAGGACTTTTAGCAGAGCCGAAGACTGAAGGTACATATGATGGCTTTTTATATTTAAGAGGGGGTATGCAAAGTATTGGCATGGTAAGGCCCTCGCGTATTGCCCAATTTGCCGCTCAAGGTTTTATCGTCTTTGCACCTTATTATCGTGGGAATAGAGGTGGCGAAGGCAAGGATGAGTTTGCAGGGGCAGACCGTTATGATGCTGTTTATGCTGTCGATGTACTGAAGCAATTTTGCAACGACAATATACATGTTTTTGGCTTTTCGCGTGGAGGTATCATGGCTCTATGGACAGCTATTTTACGAAGGGATATTACTTCCGTTGTGACATGGGCTGGAGTCTCTGATGCAACGGCCACTTACTGGGAACGTACAGATATGCGACGGATGATGAAGCGCGTTATCGGAGGAACACCCAACCGTGTACCGGAAGCCTATGATGCTCGTACACCTTTATTCGAAGTTGAGCATATAACAGCCCCAGTGTTAATTATTCATGGCTATCAGGATGAGAATGTGGATATAGAGCATGCTAGACAGCTGGCATTTTTTTTAGAGGATGCTCATAAAACATACGAAACATGGTATGACCTTCATTATGCACATCAATACCCACCAGCTAAAAATCGTGAAACCGTTCGTGCTCTTTGTGAATGGATGAAGCAACATTAGAAAATGAAAAAATTAATGCCCCTTCCTTTACATAGCTATCATCTGGAGATGAATAGTATTCTAAAGGAAGGGGCGTTTAATTATTTTGTATAAGTTTCCAAGAATTGTTGAATCGTTTCCCAATAGAGCTCGCCTGCTAAGCTTTCCGCACCACCGTGACCAGCCCCTTCGACCATTAACTTTTGTTTCGGTACATTTGCTGCTTCATATACGTCATCCAACATGGTCGAAGGAACAAAAGTATCGTTGTCTCCATGAATAAACAGCATAGGGGTTTTCGATTTTGCCACTTGATCAACAGCACTAGCTTCTGCTAGTGTATAGCCTGCTTTTAGTTTAGTTACGACCGAAGAGAATTGCATAATTGGGAAAGAAGGTAAGTGAAAGATGGCTTGTAACTGATAGGAAAATTCATCCCATACGGAAGAATACCCGCAATCCTCAATAATTGCCTTTACATTTGAGGGCAAATCCTCGCCTGAAGCCATCATGACAGTGGCTCCTCCCATCGAAACCCCAAATAGAACGATTTCAGCATCTTCATTCATATTTACAATGTCGTCAATCCATGAAATTACATCAAAACGATCATGCCACCCCATGCCGATATAATCACCTTCACTTTGACCATGTCCTCTTGCATCGGGAATGAGTACATGATAGCCCATATCATAAAATTGTTTAGCATACTTAGTCATTTGTGTACCATCACTTGAATAGCCATGAAAGATAATTGCCCATTTGTCTGTGGGATGGCTGTTTTGGATAGAGTATGCATGTAGCTTAAGGGAATCAAAGGATGGAATTGACTTCTCCTCAGAATGCTTGTTAAACCACTGCTCACGTGCCTCTTTCTCTCGAGCTTCATCTGAATTGCTATCGATTAGATTGTGGGGGGCATCTAGAACTGCTGTTTTATCAGTATCAGGATTTAATGCCAGATTATAAAAGTAGTTGCCTGCAAAAAAACCAGCACCAATAATTAATGCCAATAATATAGTAATTAATGCTACTAGTAATTTGTATTTTCTTTTCATATGTATCTCCTATATTAGCTTCTGTTTATGTATGGGAAAGAAAAAGAGAACGAATCATATCGTTCCCTTTTCTTGTTCTAGTTGTTATTTTAATGGACCACCAAGTGTAGTAATGGCTTCCGAAACGTTTGCAAATTTCTTGAAGTTTTCGTTGAATAAGCCTGCAAGTTCAGCAGCTTTAGCATCGTATGCAGCTTTATCTGCCCATGCTTCACGAGGATTTAACACTTGCGAAGGTACACCTTCAACTGCTGTTGGGATGTGTAAGCCAAACACAGCATCTTGTGTCGTTTCAACATTTGTTAATTTACCATCGATAGCTGCACGTACCATTGTACGTGTATAAGAAAGCTTCATACGGCTACCAGTACCATATTCGCCACCAGTCCAACCAGTGTTCACTAGGTATACTTGTGCGCCATGTTCATCAATTTTTTGACCTAACATTTCTGCATACACTGTTGCAGGAAGTGGAAGGAATGGAGAACCGAAGCAAGTAGAGAATACTGGTTCTGGCTCTGTTACACCACGTTCAGTTCCAGCAAGTTTTGAAGTGAAACCACTTAAGAAGTGATACATAGCTTGCTCTTTTGTTAATTTGCTGATAGGAGGTAATACGCCAAACGCATCAGCTGTTAGGAAGATGATTGTTTTTGGATGACCTGCTACAGATGGATCAACAATATTTTCGATGTATTGGATTGGATAAGCTACACGTGTATTTTCTGTTAATGAGCCATCATCATAGTCACAAATACGAGTTTCTGGATCAACAGCTACGTTTTCTAAAACAGAACCGAAGCGGATTGCATTGTAGATTTCTGGTTCTTTCTCAGCAGAAAGGTTGATCGTTTTTGCATAGCAACCCCCCTCAATGTTGAATACTCCATTATCAGACCAACCATGTTCATCGTCACCGATTAGCTTACGGTCTGGATCAGCGGATAATGTCGTTTTACCAGTACCAGATAAACCGAAGAATAATGCTACATCGCCAGCTTCACCAACGTTTGCTGAACAGTGCATAGAAAGGATTCCTTGTTGTGGTAATAAGTAGTTCATAATTCCGAAAATAGATTTTTTCATTTCACCAGCATATTCAGTACCACCAATTAAGATAATTTTCTTTTCAAGTGATACAATGATGAATGTTTCAGAAGCAGTACCGTCAACCGCAGGATCTGCTTTAAAGTTAGGAGCTGAGATGACAGTGAAGTCTGCAACATGCGAAGCTAATTCTTCTTTAGTCGGACGGATAAATAATTGATGAGCGAAAAGGTTGTGCCAAGCGTATTCATTAATCACTTGGATGCTTAATTGTGAATCTTTGTCAGCACCAGCAAAACCTTTGAATACGAATAATTCATCACGTTCTTTTAAATATTTTATTACTTTTACATACAGATTATCGAACACTTCAGAGGAAATTGGTTGATTGACTTTACCCCAGTCAATTTGATCTTTTGTGCTTTCTTCTTCTACTGTATATTTATCTTTAGGTGAACGACCAGTGTATTTGCCAGTTTCTGCACGAACTGCGCCATCTACTGTTAACATTGCCTCACCACGAGAAGTAGCTTTTTCTGCTAATTGTGGTACTGAAAGTTGAACATTAATGTTACCGCCGTTTAATAATTCCTTCAGTTCGTTTGCAATTTCTACTGAATTCATCGATTAAATACCATCCTTTTTTATAGTATTCCCTTGGTTTAGAGGGATTTTTTCTTAATTTCAAAAATAGTATAACACAATGGGTTAAATAATCTATACTAATTAAGAAATTATTTTAGAGTTTTTATTACTTTTCAATAAACTGACAAAAAATAATGTTTTTCGAGTAGAAAACATTCAATGCTACAGTAAATTGTCTAAAATTTGAGCCACACATATGTTACCACAAGAAGCTAGGTATGTTGTAGGGATTAAATTTCTTCTATTTACATCATCACCCAAGTATGAAAATTTTATGGTGATAATTTTGTTCTTCCTTTCTATACAGTAATACATAAGAAAATATTTGACAACGATTGACCTTTTCAGTAACATGAAAATTGAACGGATACTCTTATCCCGAGCTGGTGGAGGGTCAGGCCCTGTGAAACCCGGCAACCTGCATGTATTATTTCACAACATGCGTTGGTGCCAACCTGATGCAAGGGAAAATCCCTTGAACGATAAGAGTGAAAGGTAACGAAGTCATTATTCCTTTCCTCATGTATAGTAACGTGAGAAAAGGATTTTTTTATTGTTAAAAATTAATGTAAAGGTAAGTATATGTAGTTCTTTCCTTATTATAATGACGGGTCTTTCGAAATCCTCGTGTTTTTAAGTAGCAGTTATTTTTTCTCGTAAAGTGAAATGACAACAACAGCGGCTTGAGAGAGTTCAATCCTTAGGAGCGGACTTGACATGGGTAATGAGTACCGTACAAATACTTTTTGTAAGAGTAATAGGAGGAAAACTAAATGACAAACCGTCGACTGTTTACATCAGAAAGTGTAACAGAAGGGCATCCAGATAAAATCTGTGACCAGATTTCGGATGCCATTTTAGATGCTATTTTAGCAGAAGATCCAAATGCACGTGTAGCGTGCGAGACAACTGTAACAACAGGATTAGTATTAGTAGCAGGAGAAATCACTACTTCTACTTATGTAGATATTAAAGGCATTGTACGTGATACTGTGGCGGAAATTGGATACACACGTGGTAAATATGGCTTTGATGCTGAAAACTTAGCAGTACTTGTAGCAATTGGTGAGCAATCTCCAGATATTGCCCAAGGCGTTGACCAAGCTTTAGAGGCCCGTGAGGGTTCTATGACAGATGCAGATATTGAAGCGATTGGTGCAGGAGACCAAGGCTTAATGTTTGGCTATGCATGTAATGAAACACCCGAGTTAATGCCATTACCAATTAGCTTAGCTCATAAATTAGCACGTCGTTTAACAGAAGTTCGTAAATCTGGGGAGTTAGCTTATTTACGCCCAGATGGTAAAACACAAGTAACAATTGAGTATGATGACAATAACGTACCTGTTCGTGTCGATACAATTGTTATTTCAACTCAGCATGATGAAGAAGCAACACTTGAACAAATTCAGGCCGATCTAAAACAATTCGTGATTGCTCCTGTAGTGCCAAGCGAATTATTAGATACAAACACAAAATACTTTATCAATCCAACTGGCCGTTTCGTAATTGGCGGACCAAAAGGAGATGCTGGTTTAACGGGCCGTAAAATCATTGTTGATACATACGGTGGTTATGCACGACATGGTGGTGGTGCATTCTCAGGTAAGGATGCAACAAAAGTAGACCGTTCAGCTGCCTATGCGGCACGTTATGTAGCTAAAAATATTGTAGCAGCTGGTTTAGCAGAACGCGCTGAAGTACAGTTGGCTTATGCAATTGGCGTTGCACAGCCTGTTTCCATTGCTGTAGATACATTTGGTACAGGAAAAGTGACGGAAAGCAAAATTGTAGAATGGGTTCGTGAACTATTTGATTTACGCCCAGCAGGTATCATTAAAATGCTTGATCTTCGTCGTCCAATTTATAAACAAACTGCAGCTTATGGACACTTTGGTCGTACAGATGTAAACGTCCCATGGGAACAAACTGATAAAGCTGACGCATTACGCATAAAAGCACAGCTGTAAACTATTGTGCTAAAGTGCTGAAGTCTTTAGAAAATTATTCTAATGTATTATGAACAAAAGGGGCTTTTCTGCCCCTTTTGTTTTTTTGCAAAAATACCTCGCCCTTATTCCTTGAACAAATAGTGTCATGGAAAGCGAGGAATTTTTTATGAAGGTACAATTTCTTTGTAGGTTTTTATTTTTGTAGAGATTTATAATACTGACCCTTTTCAGCGTATTCACGTACGATACGTTCCATATCCTCTTTATCCTCAGCATTTAATTCTCGTACAACTTTGGCTGGACGTCCTAATGCTAAGCTATTTGGAGGAATGACTTTACCAGGAGGCACTAAACTTCCGGCTCCAATAAATGCACCCTCTCCAATCTCCGCACCGTCTAAAATAATGGAGCCCATTCCGATTAAGGCTTTTTTTCGAATGGTACAGCTATGTAAAGTTACTTGGTGTCCTACTGTGACCTCATCTTCAATAATGAGTGGAAACTTAGGACTTTGATGTAAGCAGCAAAGATCTTGTATACTTACTCGTTTACCTATTATTGTTGGGGAAACATCGCCGCGGATCACGGTATTGAACCAAATAGTTGTTTCAGCTCCAATAGTTACGTCTCCAGTAATGGTTGCGTAATCGGCAATAAAAACAGATGGATCGATCGTTGGTGTTTTATCTTTGAATGGATAAATCATGAGAATCGCCTCTTTTCTTTTTGTAGATATAGTATTATCGTATCAAATACGCAACTTTAAGGAAATATAAAATTAAAATGAGCTGTTATTTCGATATAATCAAAGTGTAATTATTTTTTAGGAGGACTATGTAAATGTGGAAATGGGAAGCTGATGGACAAGCAAAGGCTGTGATTGCTATTCTTCATGGTGCTTATGAAAACCACCGTTGGTATGCATGGCTGATAGAAAAATTAAGATTGGAAGGCTTCCACATAGTCATGGGAGATTTACCGAATCATGGTGTCAATGCAAGATTTGCCCGTGTCCATGATGAGGACTTCAAATTGTACAATAAATATACAAGAAATTTGATTGAGAATGCATTTTCATATAATTTACCAACCTTTGTAATAGGACATGGACTAGGCGCTACTTTAGTTCTTCATACAATGCAAAAGAAAAAGTATGAGTGTGCAGGTATTATTTTGACATCACCATGGCTGCAATTGAAGCTATTACCAGGTAAATTATCAAATGCTTTAACAAGCCTGAGTGCATTAACAGCAAATGTAAAATTGACACATGACCTGACATTTGAAAAATTGACGCGTAGCGTAGAGGGTAGAGAAGAAATGAAGGATGATATACCATTTATGTCTGTAGTTTCGGTGAAATGGTATCGTGAGCTTCAGCAGATGATGAGAAATTTAGTTATGCTACCTAAGGACGAATTTCCTAATATGCCTATGTTAATTATGACAGCTGAAAAAGATAAAATTACGGAAACTCGACAAATGCGTAATTGGCTTCATCAACAAGAGTTAACGGAATTTCAATTTAAAGAATGGGCAAATTGTTATCACAATTTATTTCATGAAGTAGAGCGTGAAGAGATTTTTATGTACATTCGAGATTTTATCAATAATGCTCTTAGACGAATTGGATATATAATAAAATAGTTTCGATCCCTTCTAAATAGTAGGATACTTACTTAATTATTATTACTTGAATATAATATTGTAATTTTCTGAAAAGTGTAATAATATAGTGACTTAAAGTAAGGTAATTCAAATTGGAGGGGTAAGATGGATGTAGTTGTTGGTAAAATGAATGACATATTATGGGGACCTTGGTTTATTTATGGTATTTTATTGATTGGGCTTTTTTTCTCAGTCATTACAAGGTTCCTGCAAGTAAGGCATATTAAAGATATGTTCGTGCTAATGTTTAAAGGGGAGAAATCAGAAAAGGGGATTTCCTCCTTCCAAGCAATGTCTATCGCTCTATCGGGTCGTGTAGGTACAGGGAATATCGCCGGTACTGCAACAGCTATTGGGATGGGGGGACCTGGTGCTGTCTTTTGGATGTGGGCAATTGCTTTCATTGGTGCGGCAACCGCATATGTAGAGTCTACTTTAGCGCAAATCTATAAAGAAGAGAAGGATACTGAATACCGTGGTGGACCGGCCTATTACATAGAAAAAGGAATGGGTCAAAAATGGTTTGCAGTGATTTTCGCTGTAGCTGCTTTAATTGCTATGCTTATACTTATGCCAGGTGTGCAATCTAATGCCATTGCAGGAGCTGTTGAAAATGCCTTCGGTATTGAAACTTGGATTACAGGACTAATTATTGTTGTTTTACTCGGTGCCATCATTATTGGAGGCGTTAAATCGATTGCCAACGCCGCACAAATTATTGTACCGTTCATGGCATTAGCTTACATTATTATGGCTATTATTATTATCGCTATGAATATTTCAGAGGTACCATCTGTCTTTGCTTTAATTTTCTCAAGTGCATTTGGAGCACAAGAAATATTTGGAGGTATTATTGGCTCCGCGATTGCTTGGGGTGTGAAACGAGGAATCTATTCAAACGAGGCTGGTCAAGGGACTGGTGCGCACCCTGCTGCTGCAGCAGAAGTATCTCACCCTGCTAAACAAGGGATTGTCCAAGCAGCGTCTGTATACATTGATACATTATTAATTTGTTCAGCTACAGCCTTTATGATTTTATTTACAGGTATGTATAATGTACAAGATGAAAAGGCAGTTGAAGGAACAGATTCATTTATTCACGTTGGGGAATTCAATAAAGGTGGCTTAACGGGTGACGAGCAAATGACATTTGCTAAAAGTATTAAGGAAGGTGCTGCCTATACGCAATATGCAGTAGAATCATCCTTACCTGGATTTGGCGCACCATTCGTAGCTATCGCACTATTCTTCTTTGCCTTTACTACGATTATGGCTTACTACTATATCGCCGAAACAAATGTCGCTTATTTATTTAGAGGTAGTACCGAAAAGGTTTTCATTTGGATTGCGAAAATCGCTATTTTAGTCGCAGCATTCTATGGCACGGTTCGTACGTCTGAACTGGCTTGGGCTATGGGGGATGTTGGCCTTGGTTTAATGGTATGGATTAACGTTCTAGCTATTTTAATTATTATGAAACCAGCCATTGTTGCATTAAAAGATTACGAGAAGCAGAAAAAAGAAGGAAAAGACCCTGTCTTTGATCCTCGTAAACTAGGCATTAAAGGTGCAGATTTCTGGGTTGACTATAATGAAGAACGTAAAAATAAATAGGTAAAGAGAAAGGCTAACTAATAGTTACAACTATACTATTAGTTAGCCTTTTAAATTGTCTATAAAGTAGGATAATCCTTCATCTTTTCTAACGCAATGATGAATGGAGGATCATTTTGCTGATTGAGAAATTCGTATTTTAAAACATGTACATATTTTTGTGGAAGCTGGCTGACATAGTCAGTCACGGTATCTCGCTCTTCTTTGCCGCCAGGGTGGCCGTGATAAATAACAAGAATGATTAGACCGCCAACTTTTAAAAGCTTAAGCAAGTCTTCAATAGCTTGTATGGTTGTAGTAGGCTTGGTAATAATATCATGATTGCTACCAGGCAAATAGCCGAGATTAAAGATGGCTGCAGCTACTGGCTTGTGTATAAAATTGGCTACTTCTTCATGCCCTTTATTTAACACAAGAGCCCGATGCTCCAAACTTTGATCTAGTAGACGATGTAGCGTTGCATCCACTGCTTTTTTTTGAACATCAAAGGCATAAACTTGCCCTTCATCCCCGACTAGCTGTGCTAAAAATAGCGTATCGTGGCCATTTCCAGCAGTGGCATCAACAACCGTATCTCCTTCCTCCACACTATCTTTTAGTAGCTGCTGAGCATATTGTAAAACTCGTTGTAGTTTCATTTTCCAACCTCAGCTTTATAAAATTTCCCTTGCCAACTACCACGACGCTCCAATTCGGCATCGATGCCATTTAATACTTCCCATTTATTAACGCTCCACATTGGGCCAATCATTAAATCTATAGGTCCATCACCTGTAATGCGATGAATGACCATATCAGGTGGTAAAATTTCTAGCTGATCAGCGACTAGTTTTGTATAAACATCCTGATCTAAAAATTCAAGCATCCCTTTTTCATATTGCTTCACCATTGGGGTCCCTTTTAATAAATGAAGTAAGTGGATTTTAATACCTTGAACATCTAGCTTGGCCACTGCACGAGCTGTTTCCATCATCATGTCATAATCTTCAAGCGGTAGACCATTTATAATATGTGAGCAAACACGAATACCATGCTTCCGAAGCTTTTCAACGCCCTCCACATAGGTTGCATAATCATGCGCACGATTAATAAGATTTGCTGTTTTTTCATGAACAGTTTGAAGACCAAGCTCAATCCATAAATACGTACGTTCGTTTAATTCTGCTAAATATTCTACAACATCATCTGGTAAACAATCAGGGCGAGTAGCGATAGAAAGGCCTATAACACCTTCCTGCGCCAAAGCAGCTTCGAATTTTTCCTTTAAAACAGGGAGCGGGGCATGTGTATTTGTATAGGCTTGAAAATAGGCCATATACTTGCCATCTTTCCATTTTTGATGCATTTTGTCTCGAATTTCAGCAAATTGAACATCGATCGGATCAACTTTATTACCTGCGAAGTCACCAGAGCCTGCTGCACTGCAAAATGTACAGCCACCAAAGGCAACCGTACCATCACGGTTTGGACAATCAAAGCCAGCATCTAATGCTACTTTAAATACTTTGTGACCAAATTGATCGCGTAAATAGCGGTTCCATGTATAGTATCTTTTCCCTTCTGAAGGAAAAGGAAAATTTATTTCTGTCATTTATTTCACTCCTCTAACGCCTTATTTTATCATGAGCACCTCGTTCCGTCATGGGGTAAGGGTTTATCCTGCAAGATGCTACTCTAACTTTTAATTGTATCTAGTAAATTATAGCTATTTATAGTATTTAATAAAATGTAAAAAGGGTAAATTTATTTTCCTTGTACTTTCAAGTATTTCAGCATAAACTAGCTATTTAGAGAAGCGAAATAATGGAGGTCATCAAATGCCAAAACGTGTTTGGTTTTTAATTATCGGAATGCTTGTGAACACAACAGGTAACTCATTTTTATGGCCTTTAAATGCCATATATATGCATGATTATTTAGGGAAATCCTTAGCGATGGCTGGCTTTGTGCTGATGCTGAATTCTGCTGCAGGTGTTTTAGGTAATCTATTAGGTGGTTACCTATTTGATAGAATTGGTGGCTATAAAGCCATCATGCTTGGAATCCTTTTAACAATTGCTTCATTAATTGGTTTAACGCTCTGGCACGGTTGGCCACATTATGTATGGTTTTTAACAATACTAGGCTTTAGTGGGGGGATTGTTTTTCCTAGCATGTTCGCATTGGCCGGAGCTGCCTGGCCAGAGGGTGGACGAAAAGCCTTTAATGCCATTTATTTGGCTCAAAATGTCGGTGTTGCTGTAGGTCCTGCACTTGCAGGTGTGGTGGCCGATTATCAATTTGACTATGTGTTTAAGGTCAATTTAGGGATGTATATAGTATTCTTTTTCATTGCTTTACTTACATTTAAACGTTTAGAGGTAGGGAGTATTGCACCAAAGAATGTGGTCGGTGAAAGTAAGCGAATTATTAACAAGGCACCATTCTATGCCTTATTAATCATTAGTTCGTCCTCCGTTTTATGTTGGTTAGCCTATTCGCAATGGAGTGCAACGATTTCATCTTATACGCAAGATTTAGGTTTAGGATTAAAGCAATATAGTTTACTATGGACGATAAATGGTCTGCTAATTGTTATAGGGCAGCCGCTCATTGCGCCGCTTGTAAAACGTTGGGAACATCAGTTAAAACGACAGTTGGTTTTTGGTGTCATCTTAATCGCTATATCCTTTGGTATTATCGCCTTTGCGAGTGATTTTAAAATGTTTGGTGCAGCCATGCTTGTCTTAACTTTTGGAGAAATGTTTTATACACCAGCATTACCAACTATTGCTAATCAACTTGCGCCAAAAGGCCGACAAGGATTCTATCAGGGAATTATCAACAGTGCTGCGACCGGTGGACGTATGATTGGTCCTTTATTCGGTGGAATTATGGTGGATCAATTTGGCATGATTCCTCTCGTTTTAACATTAGTAGTAATTGTACTGTTCGCGATTATACCATGTCTTATTTATGATTATCCTCTAAAGAAGAACAACATAGTAGTAGATTAATAGTGAAAAATGTAAAGAGCAAATCAAGTATTCCACACTTGGTTTGCTCTTTTTTAAATAGTAGATATTGAAAAATTATCGATTGAGGCGTACAATCATACATATTCAAATATTTGAATATGTAGTTGTATGGAGGGATTTATTTAATGGAAGAAGGATTGCAGCAGTTTAAGGCAGATTTTTTTAAAGCGTTAGCACATCCATTACGTATAAGAATATTGGAACTTCTTGTAGATGGTCAGAGGAGTGTTAATGAGATTCAAGATTGCTTAGAGAAAGAGGGCTCCGCCGTTTCTCAGCAGCTAAGTGTATTACGAGCTAAAAATATTGTTTATGGAGTGAAAGAAGGCAAAAAGGTTTACTATTCTTTAAGCGACCCAATGATTGGTGAATTACTTGGCGTGGCCAAGGATATTTTTAATAACCATTTAGTTCATACCATTTCAAGATTAGAGGAAATGACGAGTAATGATAGTGACGAAGAAAATAAGTAACCTCCATAATGTGGAAAAGTTATGCTTTGCTTATTATTGGGAAGGGAAGATTTATCTATGAAGTCGCTGTTTACAGGACGTTTTGAAGGGTATTCAGTCCATCATGCTAAAAAGGATTTATTGTCTGGAATCATTGTTGGAATTGTTGCTATTCCACTTGCTATGTCCTTTGCTATTGCATCAGGAGTAAAGCCCGAATATGGCATTTATACGGCTTGTATTGCAGGTATTCTGATTTCAATTTTTGGTGGATCAAAGTATCAAATTGGAGGGCCCACAGGAGCTTTTGTGCCAATTCTTTTAGGAATTGTCCTAACGTATGGCTATGAGGATTTATTACTGGCTGGTTTAATGGCAGGGGTATTGCTTTGCTTAATGGGTATTTTTAAGCTAGGGACTTTAATCAAATTTATCCCTCGCCCTGTAACCATCGGTTTTACAGCGGGTATAGCGGTGATTATTTTTACAGGTCAAATTGCCAATTTTTTAGGTTTAAGCAATATGACAAGACATGAGTATTTTATAGCGAATATTCAAGAGATAGGAAAGCAAATTGGTACTACTAATATTTACAGTATTTTAACGGCAGTCATTTGTTTAATCACCATAATAATGACACCTAAATTTTTTCCAAAGGTTCCCGGGGCATTGGTAGGGATTGTTGTCTCCACTCTTGTGGCGACTTTCTTTTTTTCAGGACAAGTGGCTACGATTGCCACAGCCTATGGTCAAATACCTAATACATTACCCAATTTTGCACTACCTACTATGACATTTGAGCGTCTACAGCAGCTCATTGGACCAGCATTTGTCATCGCAATGCTTGGAGGTATAGAGTCTTTGTTATCTGCAGTCGTGGCAGATGGAATGACTAATAGCAAGCATAATAGTAATCGAGAGCTAATCGGACAAGGAATTGCCAATATCGTAACGCCTATGTTTGGAGGAATACCCGCGACAGGTGCGATTGCTCGTACAGCAACTAATATTAAAACTGGGGCAGTATCCCCAATGTCTGGTATCATCCATGGTGTGTTTGTATTACTTACATTATTGTTATTAGCGCCATATGCTTCACATATACCTTTAGCAAGTATGGCACCAGTATTAATGGTAGTTGCTTGGAATATGAGTGAACGGAAGCATTTTTCTCATATTATAAAGTTGAAATCTGGAGATTCGCTTGTTTTATTAATTACCTTTTTATTAACCGTATTTACTAGCCTTACATTAGCTGTTGAAGTGGGGCTTGTGTTAGCCGTGCTATTATTTGCGAAGCGAATGAGTGAAAAGCTTGTTGTGACAAAGGTACTGCCAGATCATTCGAATAAAAGTGAGAAGGTACAGCCTCATGTCGTTCATCAACAGCATGATTGTCCACAAATAAGCATGTATACCATCGAAGGTCCGCTGTTCTTTGGTGCAGCACAAAGATTTGAACAAATGATTGAAGGCACCTTACAACAGCGACCAAGAGTTTTGATATTACGCATGGGGAAAGTGCCCTTTATGGACTCTACAGGGGAAGCATATTTTAGCAATATTATAGACAACTTTACAGCACAGGGAGGTAATATTTTGGTAACAGGGGTGCAGGATGACCTAAAGGTTGCCCTTCAGCAAAATGGTCTTTACGCTAAAATAGGAGCACATCATTTTTATCAGCATACAGGAGAAGCGATTTCAAGAGCCCTCAACTATTTGGACAGAACTCAATGTATCGGATGTCAGCATTTTGCTTTTCATGAATGCAAAGATTTATCAAAATCTGAGGAAAAAAAGGATTTAATTGTTCAGTAATGGGTAACCTGTAAACAAAGGCTTGTGCTTTTCAATACTTTCCATTAGAATAAATGCAATATCATGTAAAGACTGTGATGAGGAATAGTAGATTTGTGGTTCTTTTTAGAGAGCTAGCGGCTGGTGAGAGCTAGTAGGAAAGCAAATCGAACTCGCCTACTGAGTCTGCCCGCGTGAAATAGCGCGTGTCGTTTCTTCCGCGTTAAGGAAGCTTAAGCCGAGTGTAATCACTAATTTGGGTGGTACCGCGGGAGTGCTAATTCTCTCGTCCCTTCTATAAGGAAGGGGCGAGTTTTTTTATTTTTTAAATATTTTGTCAATTCTAACGGAGAACAGCAGATTCATTGAAGGAGGAAAAAAAATGAGTTTTAATCATCAACAAATTGAAAAAAAGTGGCAGCAATATTGGGCTGATAACAAAACATTTAAAACTGAAAATGAAACAGAAAAGCCTAAATTCTTTGCACTAGATATGTTCCCATATCCATCTGGCGCAGGCTTGCACGTAGGACATCCAGAAGGATATACGGCGACAGATATTCTATCTCGCTTTAAACGTATGCAAGGCTACAATGTATTACATCCAATGGGCTGGGATGCATTTGGTTTACCAGCGGAGCAATATGCACTTGATACAGGAAATGATCCCGCAGAATTTACAGCGAAAAATATTGCGACCTTTAAACGCCAAATTCAAGAGCTAGGCTTTAGTTATGATTGGGATCGTGAAATTAACACGACTGATCCAGCGTATTATAAATGGACACAATGGATTTTTATTCAGCTATATAAAAAAGGTTTAGCTTATGTGGATGAAGTAGCTGTTAACTGGTGTCCAGCACTTGGTACGGTATTGGCGAATGAAGAAGTAATTGATGGCAAATCAGAGCGTGGTGGGCATCCAGTAGAACGTCGACCAATGAAGCAATGGATGCTTAAAATTACTGCATATGCAGATCGTTTAATTGATGACTTAGAGGAAGTTGATTGGCCAGAGTCTATTAAAGATATGCAGCGTAACTGGATTGGTCGTTCGGAAGGTGCAGAAGTAACATTTGGTATTGATGGCACAGATGAAAACTTCACGGTATTTACAACACGTCCTGATACATTATTTGGTGCTACATATTGCGTGCTTGCACCTGAACATAAATTAGTAGAACAAATTACTACAGTTGAACAACGCCAAGCAGTCGAGGATTATTTAGAAAAGGTTAAAATGAAATCTGATCTTGAGCGTACAGATTTAGCGAAAGAAAAAACAGGCGTATTTACAGGTGCCTATGCAGTAAATCCGATTAACGGTAAAAAAGTACCGATTTGGATTGCAGACTATGTGTTAGTGTCTTATGGAACAGGTGCTATTATGGCAGTTCCTGCACATGATGAACGAGACTATGAATTTGCATCAGCATTTAGCTTAGACATTGTTCCTGTACTTGAAGGTGGGGACATCAGTAAAGAAGCGTTTACAGGTGATGGGCAACATATTAACTCTGATTTCCTAAATGGCTTAAATAAAGTAGAGGGTATTGCTAAAGCAATTGAATGGTTAGAGGAAAAAGGCGTAGGAGAGAAGAAAATTTCCTATCGTCTACGTGACTGGTTATTCTCTCGTCAACGTTACTGGGGTGAACCGATTCCAATGATTCATTGGGAAGATGGTACCATCACTCCTGTTCCAGAAGAGGAGCTACCATTAATGCTTCCGAAAACAGATAATATTCGTCCATCGGGTACTGGTGAGTCACCATTAGCAAATATTGCTGAATGGGTAAACGTTGTAGATCCAGCGACAGGTAAAAAAGGCCGTCGTGAAACAAATACAATGCCGCAATGGGCAGGTTCTAGCTGGTACTTCCTACGCTATATCGATCCTACTAATACAGAAGCAATTGCAGATCCAGAATTGCTAAAACGATGGCTACCAGTTGATATTTATATTGGTGGGGCTGAGCACGCTGTACTACATTTACTATACGCTCGCTTCTGGCATAAAGTTCTATATGATTTAGGTGTTGTTCACACGAAAGAGCCTTTCCAAAAATTATTTAACCAAGGTATGATTCTTGGTGAAGGTAATGAAAAAATGTCTAAATCTAAGGGCAATGTCGTGAATCCAGATGAAATCATTGAGTCACATGGTTCAGATACATTGCGTCTATATGAAATGTTTATGGGACCACTTGAGGCTTCTGTAGCTTGGTCTACAAATGGTTTAGATGGGGCACGTCGCTTCTTAGACCGTATTTGGCGTCTACTTGTCAATGAAGAGGATGGAACGATCTCAGCGAAAATTCAAGTGTCTGACGATAAAACACTAGAAAAATCATATCATCAAACAGTGAAAAAAGTGACAGAGGATTATGAAGGTATCCGCTTTAACACGGCTATTTCACAAATGATGGTATTTATCAATGATTGTTATAAAGCTGAAGTCATCCCAACAGCTTATGCGGAAGGCTTTGTTAAAATGCTAGCACCAATTGCGCCGCATATCGCAGAAGAGCTATGGAACTTATTAGGTCATGAAGGAACACTTTCTTATGAGCAATGGCCAACATATGATGAGTCGAAACTTGTAGATGATGAAGTAGAAGTAGCAGTGCAGGTTGCTGGTAAAGTTCGTGCAAAAATTGTCGTAGCTAAAGATGCTTCAAAAGAAGACATTGAAAAAGTAGCACTTGCTGATGAAAAAGTACAAGAATATATGGCAGGAAAGGACTTAGTAAAAGTCATCGTTATTCCAGGCAAACTTGTCAATATTGTCGTTAAATAAATTGATATAACTAATAAAGATGTACATGACTAAATTAAATTTTAGTGATGTACATTTTTTATGTTAGAGAAAGTCCTAATGTTATAAAAAACTGCACCAACAGATAGATGTAGGTGCAGTTTAAATAACAAAATGACTTTCAACTTAAATAATCAAGCCAACAATTATTGCCGTTAAAATACTTACAAGTGTTGCTCCGTAAAGCAATTTTAAGCCAAATCGTGCAACAACATTTCCTTGTCTTTCATTTAACCCTTTAACTGCTCCAGAAATAATACCAATGGATGAAAAGTTGGCAAAGGATACAAGGAATACCGAAATAATGCCTAGTGTACGTTCACTCATGGTCTCTGAGACATCGCCAAGGTTGATCATAGCAACAAATTCATTCGTTACTAATTTAGTGGCCATTATTCCTCCAGCTGAAACAGCGTCTGCCCATGGGATACCCATTAAGAAAGCTATTGGTGCAAAAATATAGCCTAATATTTCTTGGAAAGAAACACCGATAATCATATCAAACAATGAATTGATTAAATCCATTAATGCTACGAAACCGATAAGCATCGCTCCAACAATGATGGCTACCTTAAAGCCATCCATAATATATTCACCAAGCATTTGGAAGAAAGCTTGCTTTTGTTCGTCTTCAATGGTTAATATATCTTCCTCTTCTTTGACAGTATAAGGATTAATGATGGAAACAATTATAAAACCACCAAATAAGTTTAAAACAATCGCCGTTACGACATACTTAGGCTCAATCATTGTCATATACGCGCCAACAACTGACATAGAGACGGTCGACATCGCTGATGCACATAATGTATACATACGCTGAGGAGTAACCTTGTCTAGTTGTTTTTTAACTGTAATGAAAACCTCAGATTGACCTACCATTGCCGAAGCAACAGCATTATAGGACTCTAATTTTCCCATGCCACTTACTTTACTTAAAAAATAGCCGATCCATCTCATAAGGAAAGGAAGGATTTTGAAATGCTGTAAAATCCCAATTAACACAGATATAAAAACAATTGGTAATAAGACACCTAAGAAGAATGGGGATTCTCCTTCATTCGCTATACCACCAAAAACAAATGATATACCTGTATTTGCGTAGGATAATAAATGATCAAATACATTTGTTATTCCTTTAATTAGTACATAACCAAACGTTGTATTTAATAGTAAAGCTGCTAATATAAATTGGATGATTAACATAATCAATATATATTTATATTTTATTTCTTTTTTGTTTTTACTCATTAACAGAGCTAAGCCAAAAACAAGTAACAATCCACAAAGGGATATTAAGTATTTCATAAATTCCTCCATAAGTATAATTTAGGGCGTTTGATTCCAAGACAACAAATGCTCTTTCGCTCATTATGTTTTTCTAAAAAATTTCAGAGCAGCCAAAGATTTTAATTTGTCAGACGTCAGACAAACAATCTCACTATAACAGTTTTTTAACTAGCTATTCAAGAGCTAAAAGAAAAAAAGTATGCGACTCGGCATACAAGAAGGAAAAATCCAGTATCAAAACAACTAAATCATATTTTTTTTAGACTTTCTTAAATGATGATTTCCCTGAATGGATGAATACAAAACTTTGTCTTGCTTAAAGTTGTTAACATAAATTTAATAGTGGGAATCTCCTACAAACGTCGATTCCCATTTTATTGTGTGATGTTTTTGAAATATTATGTCCATCGTTTGAATTAAAAGTATACTTTGAAATGATATTTCTTTTAAGGGAACCACCAATAAGGAGGTGTTAGGGTGGAAGCATTTAGAGGAAGAGGAGCATAAAGAAAATTATTTACGAGTATGTAAAGGACTGAACGATTAGCTACAGAAATTGTTCAAAATATAGATTTCACCTACTATGTCAACTGGGATTACATCGAGCAAAGATTCTCTTTAAAAGACGTATATAAATGTAAAACAAATGCCTGAACCCGCTATTTTGGGAGTTCAGGCGTTTTTATCTTCCGTTTCAGTCTGAAGCATTAATAGATAAATACTAGAAATCATCATGCTAGTTGCTAATCCGTAAAGAGCATTGAAGATTAAACCAACACCGATTCCTATAATGATGGATAACAGTATGACAAGCCAGGTATATTTATGGATATGACGATTTGTAAATAAAAGAATGAACATAAATGGTAGCATGGTAATATGTAGAAATGCGAAAGAATAAATAACTCCTAAAATCGTTAAATCTACAGATAAGAAAAAGGTAAATAAGATGCCTAGTAGACCTATTAAATAAAAGTAGTAGGGTCTTTTCTTCACAAAAAATCGTTTGGTTGCTCGCAAATCTACAAGGAGGGTTGTAACAACGGCCAACAGTGCAATAACAAGGAAAGCAAATGTCAAAAACCCTGGCTGTACTTCATATAAAAACGTAAAAATTAGAACTTGGAACTGACCAAATGAGCCACTATATAAAGCAATCATTAAAATAGCTGTAAAGGATAGCGTTAATAAAGCTAAAATCACACCTGATGAAAATAGGCTACGACGTACCTTTTTAGGTTTAATAAAAGCGATTAAATACCATGTTGATTTATCAAAAAGAACTTGTCCTAAGACGGCTAGTTGAATGATGACATAGAACAGCAGGATTTCGCTATTTTTAAAGTAAAATAAATAAGGGTGATATAAGCGAATACCTTCATAAACGGTGCTAGCCCCATTTTGGACAAAATAATAAATGGGTATAAAAATAAGTAAAGAAAATAGAGAGATAATAAATAAAATCTCTAGCCACAATATACTTTTCACAGACATAATGCGGTCCAGCAGTAACATCCCCATCAAAAATAAAAATAGTGTAATGGGGACCGGTATCGTTAACATAATTTCTGAAAGCACACTAATACTTATTAATTGAATTAACCAGAGTTCGATGCCTGTCAGAAGGTAAAAAAATCGTATGACTTTTAAATTCATTCCACTCAATTTTTTTTGTATCGTAAAGAGTAAAAAGCTTTGTGTATGCTGATTTTGTGTGTAATCACTCTTTTTTAATAATGAACCCAGTACCATAAAAGATATAGCTGTTGCGAATGTATAACAAATGCCCGCCATAAAGCCATAAGAAATAAGGGCAGAAGGAGAGGACAATAATAAATTACCATTAATCCATCTAGCTAAAAGTATGATGACACCTGCTGCTGTGCTTAAACTAGCAAATGGTACAAGCAATGAAAATTTTTTTAACATACCTTCAATTACCTTTACTCGTTTTAGATGTTTTGTATTGACGAGGTGATTGATTATATTTTTTCTTAAAAGCTACACTAAAATAGTGCTGGCTATTAAAACCACAGCTCTCAGCAATTGCTGACATACTAGCATCCAGATTTTCACCTATTTTCTTCACGGCCATCTCTAGGCGATAATTATTAATATATTCATTAATGCCGATGGATTGCTCCTCCAAAAACTTACGGCTTAAATAACTAGGATTCAAATGGATTTTTTCGGCAATAATATTTAAACTCAGTTTTTCATGATAGTTTTCATGAATATAGGAAAGAGCACTTTGTATCGCATCGTGATTAGAGCTCCATACTTTATATTTCTCCACAATGGCATTTAATTCACTTGCAATAACAGGTTTTGTTAGATAGTCCTTCACCCCGATACGTAATGCTTGCTGGGCATATTCGAAGGTCTGATAAGCAGTTACCATAATAATGTCTACATCATAAAGTCCTTTTAATTCTTTACTTAAGGTGATTCCATCTTTCCCAGGCATTTGAATATCCAAAAAGGCGATAGTCATACGGTGCTTTTTAGCTAATTGCAGTGCTTGTGAGGCATCCTGAGCAGTATGGAATGTCCAATTAGGGAAATGTGGCTTTAATAAATAAATCATTTGCTCAAGCTCTAAAGGTTCATCATCTGCGATTAAAATATTCATGTTGAGATTCTCCTTTCGCATTCAAATTAGTAGAAAGCCTAAGCGGGAACATGGATCGTTACAGTGTAAAAATGTTGATCGTTTTGAATTGAAAATAAAATACTTTCGAGTCCATAAATAAGCTCGAGTCGTTTTCTTATATTTTCTAGACCATAACCTTGCTGCAATTCATCTTCTACTTGCTCAATAGCCGTTTCTATCTTTTCTGATGGCTGTGTATTTTTAATTTCAATTAATAAAAACTTGTCCATTTTCTTTATATAAATGAAAAGTTCTGCCGGTCCTATATGCTTTTCAAAGCCATGTTTATATGCATTTTCAATAATGGTCTGGAGAATAAATGGTGGTATTTGTACAGATAAGGCTGCATCATCAACATACTTATGGATCGTCAAACGATGTCCAAAGCGTAGCTGTTGAATATTTAAATAGCTATCGACAAATAGCACCTCGTTTTTTAAAGCAATTAACACCTCATGATTATTATATTTAAATTTAAAAAACGTTGCTAAGGCTTCAATGCCCGCCACCAAATCTTCCTTTCGATTGATGCGGGCTAGGCTCAGTAATGAATTTAATGCGTTAAAAAAGAAATGAGGCTGTATTTGCTGATTTAGCTGAAGAATATTAGCTCTTTGTAAATCTTGCTTCAGCTCTAAATTTCTTTTTTCTTCCTCTAGGCTATCAATTTGTTTTTCGAAAATAAATATAAAAGTAAGCAGAAAAGCTCCAATAATTGGAGCGATTACACATAGGAGAATATATATGTTGAAGGTTTCTAGTTGTAACATAATGACCTCTCCATTGAATTTATAAGTGTAAGTTACATTAAACTAAATTTTCTGCAAAATGGCAAGCTACCTTATGTGTTGTGGTAATTTCCCGTAATGCGGGCACCTCTGATTTACATTTATCTGTAGCGAACGGACAACGTGTATGGAAGCTACAGCCTGTCGGGGGATTTAACGGTGACGGTAGATCTCCCTTTAATATAATCCGTTCCTTACGATGCTCCTTATCGATGACTGGAATAGATGAAAATAGTGCTTTTGTATAAGGGTGATGCGGCTGGGTGAAAAGGGATTGCTTATCAGCAATTTCCACGACTTTTCCAAGATACATAACCATTATCCGGTCTGATATATGGCGCACTACACTTAAATCATGTGAGATAAATAAAAAGGTTAAATCTAAATCTTTTTGTAGCTGTTTCAATAAATTTAAAATTTGTGCTTGGATAGATACGTCCAGGGCAGAAACCGATTCATCACAAATAATAATTTTGGGATTGACGGCAAGTGCTCTTGCGATCCCAATACGTTGACGTTGCCCACCAGAAAATTCATGTGGATAACGCTCCAAATATTCTGGTCGCAGTCCGACAAGTGACATTAATTCGATCATGCGTGCCTCTTGCTGCTCTGGAGGAACTATTTTTTGAATAGACATGGCCTCTGTTAACATTTTGCGAATAGTGCGTCTTGGGTTCAGAGATGCATACGGATCTTGGAAAATTATTTGAATGTCCTTGCGCGCTACTCGCAGCTCTTTTTTATTCATCGTTACTAAATTTTTGCCGAATAATAACACTTCTCCAGATGTAGGTTCGTCTAATCTTAAAATAGAGCGACCTGTCGTTGATTTACCACAGCCAGATTCTCCAACAATACTAAGTGTTTCACCGGGCATAATCTCAAAAGAAACACCGTCCACCGCTTTAACCACCTGCTGTGGACCGAAGAGTTTTTCTTTTTTTAAGGAAAAATGTTGTTTTAAATTATTTACTTGTAATAGTGGCTGTGCTTGCTGCTCTTTTATCATACGGTCATCTCCTCCATAAGTGTTGCTCCCTGCCATTCCTTACTGTACATCCAGCATCTTACCTTTTTCTCTGGCTCAATCGTAAGAAGTTCAGGCTGTTTTTCACGACATAATTCTGTAGCAAATGGACAGCGTTCTGCATAGCGGCAGCCACTTGGATAATGATAAGGACTTGGGACGGTTCCTTGAATAGTAGATAATTCCTCTTGGTCCTCATATAGCTTTGGTAAGGATTGAATTAAACCATTAGTATAAGGATGTAATGGTTTTTCAAAAAGACTATCAGTTGTGCCTTCCTCTACAACCTGCCCGGCATACATAACAGCAATTTTATCGCAAACCTCAGCCACAACACCAAGATCATGGGTAATGAAGAGAATGCTCATTCCTAACTGCTTTTGCAAATTTTGAATAATATCAATAATTTGAGCTTGAATGGTTACATCGAGGGCAGTCGTCGGCTCATCAGCAATTAAAACATCTGGCGTACAAGCAAGTGCCATGGCGATCATAATACGTTGACGCATTCCACCACTTAGCTGATAAGGTTCTTGTTTTGCTCTTTTTTCAGGTGCTGGAATGCCAACTAGGCGAATCATATCCACCGCTTTTTGCCATGCCTCTTTACGTGATAAACCTTGGTGTAAACGAATGGATTCAGCGATTTGCTCGCCAACGGATAGCACAGGATTTAAGCTTGTCATTGGCTCTTGGAAAATCATTGATATTTTATTGCCTCGAATTTTACGTAATTCTTCATCCGACAATTTCAAGATGTCTGTATTGTTTAAAAGAATTTCACCATTAATAATTTTGCCAGGGGGTGAAGGGACTAATCGAAGTAATGATAGGGAAGTCATGGATTTCCCACAACCAGATTCTCCGACAATGCCAAGTGTTTCTCCTTTTTGAAGTGTAAAAGAAACACCGTCCACAGCTTTAGCGACTCCCTCACTCGAATAAAAATAAGTTTGTAAATTTTTTACTTCTAACACTGTATCTTGTTTCATCTGTTTTATCCCTCCTAGTTTAAATCCATCCGTTTATTAAAGATTCGATACAAAATATCGACGAAAAGATTGATGAAAACGAATATTAATGAGGCGACCAGCACGCCGCCTTGAACGATTGGTATATCTCGTGTGCGAATCGCATCGACAATCATTCGACCTAATCCGTTCACGGCGAAAACAGATTCTACTAATACTGTGCCGCCAAGTAAACTACCAAACTGTAAACCTACTACTGTAATAACTGGAATTAAGGCATTTCGTAATGCATGCTTTAAAATGATAATGTAACCTTTTAAGCCTTTAGCTTTAGCTGTTCGAATATAATCTTGGTGGACAACTTCTAACATACTTGAACGCGTCATACGTGCAACGATGGCAGCACCACCTGCGCCGAGTGTAACCGCAGGGAGAATGATATGTTTAGCACTTTCCCAGCCTGCAACAGGTAGCCAATGTAACTGTACGGAGAAAACATACATTAATAAAATACCTAACCAGAAACTAGGGAGGGAGATTCCTAATAATGCCACAATCATTAAACCAACATCCATGAAGGAATAAGGGCGGATTGCTGAGATGATGCCGGCAATAAGCCCAAGAACAATGGTGATTAAAATACTATAAAAGGCCAGCTCAATTGTAATTGGTAAACGAGCCGTAATTTCTTCAAATACAGGTTGATTATTTTTTAAAGAATGACCCATGTCTCCTTGTAAAAGATTTTTGATGTAATCTGTATATTGAATGGCTAAAGGCTTATTCAGTCCTAAATTTTCACGTAATTCATTAACGGTTTCTTGTGAAGCGCCTTCACCTGCTAAAATAATGGCTGGATCGCCTGGAATCATTTGCATAATTAGAAAAACAACAAGCGTTACACCGAGTGTCACGGGAATAATTTGAGCAAGTCGTTTTAAGATAAATAATGTCATATAACTTCTCTCCTTTAATTTTTCATTCTTGGATCTAAAGCATCCCGTAAACCATCTCCGAATAGGTTAAATCCTAGAACAAGGATGGAAATCATAATACCAGGGAAAAGGGCCATATATGGGGCGGTAAAAAGAAAATCCCGACCATTGGATAGCATAGCACCCCATTCTGGCGATGGCGGTTGTGCACCTAATCCTAAGAATGACAGACCTGCTGCAGATAAAATGGCTGTTGCTAAACGCATAGATGCTTGGACAATAATAGGTGATAAAATATTCGGGAAGATATGCTTGAGTAATATGGTCATATCATTTGCACCAAGAGTTTTCACAGCATCGATATATTCTAATTTTTTTACTTCCATTGTCGATCCACGTACAATACGGGCAAACATAGGGATCGAGAAGAATCCAACAGCAATAGTTACATTAATAAGACTTGGTCCCAATGCGCTGACAATTGCTAAAGCAAGTAATATACCAGGAAAGGCAAGCATGATATCTAAAATACGACTAATAATCGAATCAATCCATTTTCCATAGTAGCCTGAGATAAGGCCGAGGATTGTCCCGATTGTCCCGCCAAACAACACGGCTGAAATACCAACACCAATCGATAAACGGGAGCCATATAATATTCGACTTAAAATATCTCGTCCTTTGTCATCTGTACCCATTAAATGATCTAAACTTGGTCCTTGTAATTTTTGATCTAACTGAACATCGAATGGATCATAAGGAGCTATAATTGGCCCGATAAGAAACATCAATATATATAGAAGAATGATGATACCCCCTGCGGCGGCAGCCTTATTTTTTTTGATTTTGTTTAGGAATGAGACAAGATTTTTTTTTCTAGAAGCTTTACGTGCATTCACTAAAACAGCATGGTCGATAGTAGTAGTTACTTTATCCATAATGAAACTCCTTTTCTATTTGATTTGTTTTCAATTTAGTGAAAAGCGTAAAGAATGTAAATATTATAGGAAGTATTAGTCAGAAAATTTAAAAAACAAGTAAAAATTTTAAAAAACAAGTGAATTTTATTTCTTTATAATTCGAAATGTAAGGACCACAACATAAAAGGAGGAAATGTCTATGAAGAAAATGAAGCTTGTTTTATTCATGACACTCATTACTGTTCTAGTTTTGCAGGCGTGCTCAACTGCTAGTAATAAGAGTGTAGAGGGTTCCAATGAGGGGGCTAAAAGTGTAGGAGGGGAATTAGTTGTTTTAAGAGCATCAGATGCAACAAGCCTTGATCCTCACTTTATTACAGATATTCCGTCAGCGAATATTATTCATGGCAAAGTATATGAAACACTTGTTGCTTTTGATAGAGATCGTAAAATTGCGCCATTACTTGCAAAAGAGTGGGAACAGAAAGATGATGTCACTTGGACGTTTATTTTAAATGAAGGTATTAAATTCCATGATGGAGCAGATTTTAATGCTGAGGCTGTAAAAGCTACATTCGATCGCATTTTAGATCCTGAGACTGGGTCACCTCAGCGTGATAAATTATCAATGATTAGTGAAGTAGTAGTAGACGATACGTTTGTTGTTACGTTGAAATTAAAAGAGCCTTATGCACCACTTTTATCAATTTTAGCAAGTCAGGAAGGTAGTATGATTAGCCCGAAAGCTATTGCAGAAGAGGGAGATCAATTAGCAACACATCCAGTAGGGACAGGTCCATTTGTATTTGATTCTTGGAAAACGGGTCAAGAAATTACATTAAGTTCAAATAAGGACTACTGGGGTACGGTACCAAAAGTAGATAAAGTAACATTTAAAGTAGTACCTGAGGACTCTACACGTTTAGCAATGATTGAAAGTGGAGAAGCGCATATCGCTGAGCAAGTACCAGTAACTGAAATTGATCGTATTGAAAATTCGTCAACTATGAATCTATTCCGAGCAGAAGGACTGGCAGTAGAATTTATCGGTTTCAATGTAAAAGATGCACTGTTATCTGATGTCAAAGTACGTCAAGCAGTTAGTTATGCAGTAGACCGTGAAGCAATTATTAGTGGTATTTATGATAATGTTGGCACACTTGCAAATTCCGCAATGAGTCCAAAAATTATCGGTTACTCTAGTGAGACAAAGCCATATGATTACGATGTAGTCAAAGCAAAAGAACTATTAAAGGAAGCGGGTGTTAAAGAAGGAACAAAAGTAAAACTACTAACGAGCGACCGTAAAGAGCGTATTAATATGGCAGAGGTTATTCAATCTCAATTGAAGGGCATTGGTCTTGACGTTGAAATTCAAGTTATGGAATACGGCGCATTTATTTCTGAAATTACGAAAGAACAACACCAAATATTTATTAGTGGCTGGGGGAATGCAACTGGAGATGCTGATTATAACCAATTTAATCTATTCCATACTGCTTCTATGGGGCCTCCTGGAAACCATTTCTACTATTCAAATCCAGAAATAGACAAGCTAATTGAGCAAGGACGTTCTGAATCAAATCAAGAGGCACGTAATGAAATCTACAAAAAAGCAATGCAAATGGAGTTAGATGATGCTGTTTATATTCCGGTTCGAAACTACGAGCACTTAGCTGTTTACAGTAATGCTGTCAAAGGGTTCTGGTTAGATGCGTCAAACTATACGATGATTAGTGGCGTTGAAATTGTAGAATAATCAAACTTGGTGAAACCTAAAAATACCAATGAGGAGGAAACTATGAATAAATTACTGCTGAAAAATGTGAGATTAGAAGAGGCATTTGAGCATGAAAATGAATGCATTGTTGCAACTCGTACTGCTATTTATGATGTTCTAATTGTAGATGGATATGTTCAACAAGTAGATAAAAATATAGTAGTTGATGGCAATGTTGAAATAGTAGATGCTCAGAAGCAATTATTAGTCCCTTCTTTCCGAGAAATGCATATTCATATTGATAAAACTTATTTTGGTGGGGAGTGGCAAGCGCCAAGACCTATTACAAAAGGGATATTAACGCGCATTGAGGAAGAAAAAACACTGCTTCCTAAACAATTACCAACCGCGGCTTATCGGGCTGAGGAAATGGTCAAGTGGTTAATTTCACAAGGGCATACACATATACGGTCGCATTGTAATGTGGACCCACAAATTGGAACCAAGCATATTGAAATTACAAAGCAAGTACTAGAAAAATATCAAAATCAAATTACTTATGATATTGTGGCTTTCCCACAGCATGGTTTACTGCGCTCTAATGTGGAGGGACTTATCCGTGAGGCGATGGCAATGGGTGCAACGCTTGTTGGAGGAGTTGACCCATCCATTGTAGATAGAAATATTGAGAAGTCATTGCAAACAACGATGGCCATTGCCCAAGACTACCATACAGGGATAGATATTCATATTCATACAGCTAATACTTTAGGTGAATTTGAATTTTATAAACTAATAGAATTAACAAAACAGGCGAAAAAAGAAGGACAAGTTACGATTAGTCATGCAATGGCGCTTGCGGATTTAGAGCAAGCGCGATTAGAGAACTTAGTTCAGGCAATGGCTGCTGTTCAAATGGATGTTACAACAACGGTACCAACGGATATTAATCGCTCGACGATACCGATTCCATACCTTTATAACAATGGTGTAAACGTTTCTGTTGGACATGACAGTTTAACAGATCATTGGTCTCCTTATGGTACAGGAAACACTATTATGAAATTAAATGTAATGGCGGAGAGATTCCGTTTTATCGATGAATATTCATTAAGTCGCGCTTGGAAATATGCTTCGGGTGGCATTACACCATTGAATGATGCAGGAGAACGAGTTTGGCCACAGGTTGGTGATAAAGCCAATATGCTTTTAGTAGATGGAATTAGTACTGCACATGTTGTAGCAAGAAGATGCCCTATTTCTACAGTTATTTCACAAGGATATATTATTCACCAACAGGAAATTGGAGAGTTGAAAGGAGAATACAGATGAAGCACTGGCTTACAAATGTTCTACTTGAAACAGGAGAATATCTAAAAGAAAATGGTACTGTCGGTACAAAGGTGGAGCTTTTTCACCTTGAAATTACAGATGGCTTTATTTCTCAAATGGTACCAGCAACAGAAACCATTGATTCTCTAGATGAAGTAACAGATATGAAAGGGAAGCTGCTATTACCAGCCTTTAAAGAAATGCATAATCACTTAGATAAGACATACTTGTCCTTACCGTGGAAAGCATGCGTGCCTGTGAAGAACTTAAAGGAACGCTTGGCTCGTGAAGCACAAGAATTATCGATTCTTGCAACGACTGGTAAACAACGAGCAACAGCCATGATTGAGAAAATTCTCAATCATGGTGCCAATCATATCCGTACACATGTCAATATCGATCCGTACATTGGCTTAAAAAACTTAGAGGGTGTACTAGAGGCATTAGAAGATTATAAAGATGTTGTGACATCAGAAGTTATTGCCTTTCCACAGCATGGCTTACTAAGAGACGATGTGCCTAAATTATTACGTGAAGCCTTGCGCAATGGGGCAACGATGATTGGTGGGCTAGATCCTGCTGGCATAGATAATTCGATTGAGCCTTCTCTTTATGAAGTAATGAATATTGCACAAGAATTTAACGTAGATGTTGATATTCACCTCCATGATGGAGGCCATGTGGGTTATTATACAATCGATAAATGGATAGATATTGTAGAGGATGCAAACTATCAGGGGAGAACGGCTATTAGTCACGCCTTTTCACTTGGAGATGTATCGGCTTTGGAACAGCACAAAATTGCAGATCGTCTAGCACAACAGCAAGTAAAAATTATGTCAACGGTGCCATTTGATTTGAGACGATTAATCCCACCGATTGACTTACTAACAGAGCATGGAGTAGATGTTCGCTTTGGTTGTGATGGCTTTTATGATTCATGGAGTCCAAATGGCTCGGGAGATATTTTAGAAAAAGCAACAACTTTTGCAGATAATACACGTAAGCTAGATGAGCGTTCTATTCGACAAACCTTAAAATATATTACAAATGGTGTCACACCATTGGATGGCAATGGTCAAAAGGTTTGGCCAAACGTGCAAGATGAAGCGAGCTTTGTTTTCTTTGACGCCATTTCTAGCGCTGAAGTCATTGCACGTAAACCATCCAAACGGGTGGTGATGTCAAAAGGCAAGTTTATCAATTAAGTATCAATCTAAATCCCCCTTATTTAGATTACATAGCAAACTAGAAAATTTTCTAGTTTGCTATACTTATGTTTTAATAGATAGGAAGAAATACAAGAAAGGGAAGTAGATTTTTAAAAGAATTCATCATTAACGATGTAGAAGTCTCTTATATACAGGTGTGATAAATATGAAGCAACTAACAATCTATATGATTTTATTTAGCTGTGTATTTTTTTGGGCCAGTAACTTTATTATTGGCTCTATTTTAATTGAACATTGGTCTCCGATCATGGTTGCCATTTTTAGATTAATTGTCATTGTCCTATTTTTAGGCTGCATTAGTTGGAAGGCTATTATTCGTACAAGATTAACACGCAATGACCTCCTATTACTAATCATTGCAGGGATACTAGGTGTTTCCATCAATCACTTTAGCTTTTACGCAAGTCTTCAGCATACCTCTCCTATTACCGCGGCTTTAATTTTAGCCTGCGCACCGATTGTCACGTCTTTGCTTAATAAAATGATGTATCAGGAATCACGAAACGGTATATTTTGGCTAGGTGCAATCATTTCGTTCGTAGGAGTTGGCCTCATCATTACTAAGGGAGCCCTCATCACCATTTCTATAGGGAAGGGGGAGGTGCTAAGTTTAATAACGATGCTAAGCTTTGCCTTATTCCTTATTATTGTGAATCATCTCAGTCTGAAATTGTCAGCTCAGTCCATCACCTTCTATACAAACTTAATCGGTTTGCTAGTGCTTGTACCATTTTCGTTTACAATGTGGACACAAACAAATTGGCAAGTAGCATACCCTTATTGGATTCTACTCATTTTATCAGCGGTTATTATTCATGGGATTAGTAATTTATTATGGAATCAAAAAATGAAGGAGATTGGCTCAACGAATGCTTCGCTATTATTGAATTTTGAGCCAGCTATCGCAATGCTATTAAGTGCAATTTTTTTAAAGCAATTTCCTACAAGTGTCCAAATATACGGCTCCTTATTGATTTTACTAGGAATTCTACTATGTATTTACTATAAGGAAATAAGAACTTTACTTTTTATGAAAAGAAAAATAACTTAAACAATCTTTTTTTCCGTACAGTATGTTGGAAATGTTTCTAGCATGCTGTTTTTTTCTGTATATATTGTTTTTTTGAAAAAATAATATGTCTTAAAAAAGGGTCTTGTTCTGGCATGTTTGTCACCTGATAGAAGCGAATGATTCTGTTACAGAGTGTTGAGTGTTCAACTTTAAGTTGAAAAAATATATATTTGAATAATAAAAATGTAGAGATATTGAAAGTGATTTAAAAATTATACATTCCATGTATTGTTATAAAAATATCATTTTACAAATATAAGTAAAAAAACAGTCGTTATTATATTTTTAAGGTTATTTTTAATGATGAAAATTTTGTTCGTTTCTATTGTAAATTTCTCTCTTATTCTAAAAATTTCTACATTATATCTTTAGCGTCTGCTTCGTTTTAAGTGATAGAGAGGTACTGTTAGAAATGGTGAAAAGAGACGTATACATCTAGTGAATGTGAAAATATGCACAAAAATAATTATCTCAATATAATTAATAGTTATTTATAAAATAGAGTAGAAAAGTAATAATAGCTAAATGGTGTAATGTTTTTTGTAGGATAAACGCTGTTCTGCTTAGAGACTGTAAGGGTTATGTGATGAAATACACTAATGGGAAAACAAAATACTTTTTGGAGAAATAATATTTTTTAGAAAAACATCTTGCATTTGAATAATTCTAAGTGGTAAATTGTTTTACATGGACGTTCATAGAATTTTCACAGGTAGCAAAAGAGGGGAGAAATGAGAATTTATGAATAAAAATAGATGGTTAATTGCATTATCTGCAATCGCTATTCACCTTTCAATCGGTGGAGCCTATGCATACAGTGTATACAAGCTACCGATTGTCACAGAAATGGGATGGAGTGAAACAAAGGTAACGGTTGCCTTTACCATTATGATGGGGCTTGCTGGGTTTTCAGCTGCATTATTTGGTAGTTTAGTAGAGAAAATGGGACCACGTAAATCGGCGATGGTAGCAGCTGTCTTATTTGGAGCAGGACAAGCTGGTGCAGGTGTAGCGATTTCAATGGATTCTGTCGTGTTGTACTGGTTAACATATGGTGTACTAAGTGGATTAGGTATGGGGATTGGTTATATTGCGCCAGTATCAACGCTTGTAAAATGGTTCCCAGATCGACGAGGTCTAGCAACAGGGATGGCCGTACTTGGGTTTGGATCTGGTGCCCTGATTACTGCACCGGTGGCAGCCAACTTAATGGAGGCAGTTGGCATCTCTACAACATACTTTATTTTAGGTGCAAGTTATTTCACGTTAATGATTTTAGGGGCTTCATATATAGCGCCGCCTAAGCCTGGTTATATGCCAGCTAATATGAAGGCAGCAGCCGATAACGGCAAAGAAGTAGTAAAGAAAGATTTAGCAGTTATGTCAGCACGTGAGGCTGTCAAAACAAAGCATTTCTGGATGCTATGGTCTATGCATTTAGTTAATGTTACAGCAGGAATTATGATGATATCTGTTGCCTCACCAATGGCGCAGGAAATTGTTGGGCTATCAGTCGCAGGAGCAGCAGCGATGGTAGGAATCATGGGGTTATTTAATGGTGGTGGTCGTTTAATCTGGGCGGCTGTGTCTGATTATATTGGGCGTTCAAATGTTTTTGTTATTTTCTTTACAGCACAGCTAATCACATTTATCGTTTTACCACATACAACAAACGTAATTATTTTCCAAGCACTTATTTTCTTAGTAGTTAGTTGCTATGGTGGAGGGTTCTCAAATTTACCTGCTTTTGCAAGTGATTTATTTGGAACAAAGCAACTGGGTGTTATTCATGGGTATTTATTAACAACTTGGTCATTGGGTGGTATTTTCGGACCGTTGTTAGTAAGCACAATTAAAAATGCTTATGGAAGCTATATTCCTGTATTCTATGTATTTGCAGGTTTAATCGCTGCTTCATTAATCATTTCATTAACATTACGTGCAGATGTACGTAAACAAACAGCTTTAAAAGCGGCACAAAATGTTGGAGACGTTTCCGCTACTCAATAATATATTTTTGGGATAACTGTATAGGTGTCATTTCGCACGTGGCACTTATATAGTTATTTTTTTGCTTTTGTTGTTATATAACAATATTCAATTACTTATTTAATGTATAACAGCGCATTTCTGATGTCAATACCATTACTGGAAATAAAAAGATTTCTTTATTAAAAGAGAAAATTTGTAACGAAAGAGGAGATAAGGGATAAACAGCTAAAATTTGAATCTTTTCTCAAGGGTAATCGTATATAAAGTATTTAGGGAGGGATTTACTATGGGGAAATTTTCTTTAGATGAATTTGTTCAAAAAACACAGCAGGATGATCTAGAAAATGATTATTTTGAATTGGAAACTGAGCGTGTATTAGAGGTAAATTTAAACGGTGAAGTATGGTCCAAAATGGGCGCAATGATTTCCTATACAGGAGACATTAAATTCGAACGTGAGCGCGTGTTGGAGCACGGACTTGGTAAGATGTTTAAGAAGGCTTTAACAGGTGAAGGTACACAATTGATGAAAGCGAGCGGGAAGGGTAGACTTTATTTAGCAGATCAAGGCAAGAAAGTAACCGTCTTCGATTTGAAAAATGACAGTCTCTGCGTTAATGGTAATGATCTGCTCGCATTTGAGCCTAGCATCAACTGGGATATACGTTTAATGCGAAAAATGGCTGGCATCATGTCAGGTGGCTTATTTAATGTAACGTTACAAGGTACAGGAAAAGTAGCGATTACAACACATTTCGAACCATTAACCTTATTAGTAAAACCTGGCGAAACAGTATATACTGATCCACATGCTACGGTTGCGTGGTCAGGTAATTTAACACCTGAGTTTAAAACAGATATCAGCTTCCGTACATTTATCGGTCGTGGGAGTGGCGAATCAATCCAGATGGCGTTTTCGGGTGAGGGCTTTGTCATTATCCAACCATTTGAGGAAGTATATATGTCTAGTGAAAGCTAAAAAAAGCGTGTCCGTTTTGTCCGGACACGCTTTTCTTCTATTATTTTAATGCAGCGTGCATACCTGCAATGCGTCCTGTTACTAAGGCTGAGGTAATATTATATCCCCCTGTATAGCCGTGAATATCTAGAATTTCACCACAGAAGAATAATCCTTCTTTTCTCTTTGAAGCCATTGTTTTTGGTTCAATTTCTTTTACGGAGACACCACCGCCCGTAACAAATGCTTTATCAAGTGATTGTGTGCCACTTACCGTCAATGTGAAGTTAACGAGTAAACGCGCTAGGTGACGAATTTTATCTTGGGATAATTCAGCCCCTGTTAATTGTACATCGATATTGGCCCGTTCACATAAAAATAATAGCCAACGTTCAGGAGCAATACCTTTCCAAGCATTTTTCACAGCCTTTTTCGGATCTTCTTTAATCAACTTATTTAAATATTGGAGACATGTTTCTTCATTATAATTAGTTAATGTTTGTATACGCATTGTCACGGGCTCGTAGCCTGTTTTCATTAATTCTTTCACAACGAATTGGCTACAGCGTAAAACGGCAGGACCGCTTAAGCCAAAGTGCGTAAAGAGCATATCCATTTGATGGGTAACGAGTACCTTACCTTTTTTATTTAGCACAGAGACAGCAACATCACGCAATGCAAGACCCTGTAGTTCACGTGATAAAATAAAGTCCTCTTTCGATATGACAGGGACTTCTGTTGGGAATAATGTTGTGATTGTATGGCCAGCCCGTTCTGCCCATGGATAGCCATCACCTGTAGAGCCTGTTTGTGGGACAGCCTTGCCACCAACGGCCACAATGACGGCTTGGCTACGAATTTCTGAGCCATCTGCAAGGCGCACACCCAAAATTTTTTCTTCATCCATAACAAGCTTGTTAACGGCTGTGTGTAAACGAACTTCAACATGTAAACGTTGAAGCTGACGAATTAGCGCATCGACAACATCTTGTGCTCGGTTAGATACCGGAAACATTCTACCATGATCCTCTTCTTTTAAAGACACACCAAGCCCTTCAAAAAATGCGATAATATCTTCATTATTATAAACGGTAAAAGGACTATAAAGGAAACGGCCATTACCAGGTATATGTTTTACTATTTCTTCAACAGGCAAACGATTGGTCACATTACAGCGCCCGCCGCCAGAAATGGCTAATTTTTTGCCAAGTTTTGCACCTTTTTCTAACAATAAAACTTTCTTTTTCCGCTCTCCAGCAGCAATCGCCGCCATTAAACCAGATGGGCCACCACCGATCACGATTACATCATACATAGTTAGAAACTCACTTTCTTTTCAATTTAGGAATCTTTCCTATTATACATGAAGTCTATATAGAGGAGGGGCTTCTTTGACATTGAAAATATTAGCAAAGTGTTTTATAATTCTTTATCCCTTCCCTCGTGTAGAAGGGGATTTTATAGTAGAATGAAACACAATAAATTTTATTATACAATTATATCGATGAAAGTTTCCTTTATTAGCATTGTCAGCATGAAATGAATGTCTTTTCATGCTATTATGGTAAAGGTTATGCACTAAATTATGAGGTGAAAATAGAATGTGCGGATTTATAGGTTATATTAATGGAACAAATGTGATTGATCATCATCAAACAATTGAAAATATGATGAATACAATTATTCACCGCGGGCCAGATAGTGGTGGTATTCATAGTGACGATACAGTAACGTTAGGATTCAGACGATTAAGTATTATTGATTTATCGGATGTAGCGAATCAACCACTATATAGTGAAGACGGCAATATTGTGCTTGTATTTAATGGAGAAATTTTTAATTTCCAAGAGCTACGTGCAGATCTGATTGAAAAAGGACATACCTTTAAAACGCAATCAGATAGTGAAGTTATTATTTATGGTTATGTAGAATACGGTGTAGATTTTGTGAAAAAGCTACGTGGTATGTTTGCTTTCTGTATTTGGGATAAAAAGAATGATTTACAATTCATTGCTCGTGATGGCTTTGGCATTAAACCATTGTATTACTCTGAACATACAACAGACGGTACGTTTATTTTTGGTTCTGAAATTAAATCATTTTTACCACATCCTTCATTTATTAAAGAATTAAATAAAAAGGCATTACGTCCTTATTTAACATTCCAATATTCTTCGATGGATGAGACCTTCTTTAAAGGGGTCTTTAAATTACCACCAGCACACTATATGCTTATTCAAAATGGCAAAAAGCAAATTGTGCAATATTGGGATAAAAAATTCCATGCAAAAGAAGCTTCCATTGAAAAATACATTGAAGAAATTCGTACAACTGTTAAAGAATCAGTAGAGGCACATAAAATCAGTGATGTAAAAGTTGGTTCTTTCTTATCGGGGGGTATTGACTCAAGTTATATTACTTCATTATTGCGTCCCGATAAATCATTCTCAGTTGGGTTTGCTGATTATGAAGATATGTTTAATGAAACGAACCTCGCAAAAGATTTATCGGATACACTAAATATTCAAAATGAACGTAAATATATTACAGCAGACGAGTGCTTTGAAGCTCTTCCGAAAATCCAATGGCATATGGATGAGCCGCAATCGAATCCTTCTTCTGTACCACTGTACTTCCTTTCAGAGCTAGCCTCTAAAGATGTAACAGTTGTCCTATCAGGTGAAGGAGCGGATGAAATTTTTGGTGGCTACTCTTGGTATCAAAACTCAGGAAGAATGCAAAAATATGAAAAACTTCCATGGGGTGTTCGTAAAACGTTACGGGGAATAGCAGAAGCTCTACCTAAAAGCCAATATACTAACTTCCTCATTAAAGGTGGTCAAACGGTAGAAGAACGCTTTATAGGAGAAGCAGTAGTTTGGGATGAAGTAGATGCGATTAATGTTTTAAAGCCTGACTATAAAAATGCACCATCTGTAAAATCGATTACAAAACGTATTTATGACGAAGTACCAGGCGAAGATGATGTGACGAAAATGCAATACTTAGATTTAAATCTTTGGATGCCAGGAGATATTTTATTAAAAGCTGACAAGATGAGTATGGCGCATTCGATTGAATTACGTGTACCATTCTTAGATAAAGAAGTTATGGAATTAGCTAAAAATATTCCATCTCAATATCGTGTCAACGACATTGATACAAAATATGTTCTACGCCAAGCTGCACATCAAGAATTACCAGAAGAATGGGCAAAACGTCCAAAGTTAGGCTTCCCAGTGCCAATTCGCCACTGGTTGCGTGAAGAGAAATACTACAATATGGTAAAAGAAATGTTTACAACTGACTTTGCCAATGAATTCTTTGATACAAAACAATTGGTTGGCTATCTAGATGAACACTATGAAGGAAAAGCAAACCGTGGCCGTTATATTTGGACAGCCTATGTATTCCTAGTATGGTATAAAAAGTTCTTTGTGGACATGTAATAATGAAATGAGCTTTAATCGGTGGGGTTTTTGTAATCCTCACCGATTATTTTCAGGTCTTTTTTCATCAAGTATACTTTTAAATGAACTTTTTGTTGTTTTTATGCGTCTCATTTCCTATAAATATGTTAAGATTACAGTTGGTTTACTTATGAAACATACATGCTATAGCGCTTGTATGTTGTTACTTCAAAAAATAATAAAAAGATTTATAGGTCAGCTTTTGAGTATTTCTATAATATTGATTTTACAATGAATGGATGGGTATGATGTCCAATTTAATGAAAGGTACTGCGATATTAACATTGGGGATGTTTTTATCGAAGGTGCTCGGATTAATTTATATTTTCCCGTTTTATGCAATTGTTGGAGAGAAAAATATCGCGCTCTATCAGTATGCATACATCCCTTATTCTATTATGCTGGCAATTGCCATTTCAGGTGCGCCCATTGCCGTCTCTAAATTTGTTTCTAAATACAATGCAATGGGGGACTATCAATCAGGTCGTAAACTGATGAAATCGGGCATAATCATTATGATGATGACCGGTTTTGCAGCATTTATTGCACTCTTCTTCCTTGCTACGCCTATTGCGGGATTGGTTATTAAGAGTGAAGAACAAGTTTTTACAGTAGATCAGATTGCATCGGTTATAAGATGGGTTAGTTTTGCCTTAATCGTTGTACCATTTATGAGTCTTTGGCGAGGTTTCTTCCAAGGCTATGACAAAATGGAGCCTACCGCTGTATCACAATTAGTGGAGCAAATTGTGCGAATTGTCGTGTTACTAGGTGGTTCCTTTATCGTGGTTGTTGTGTTCAAAGGTAAACCTGAGACAGCCATTTCCTTTGCCGTATTTGCAGCCTTTATCGGAGCAATTGGTGGCTTAGGTGTTCTATATTATTATTGGAAAAAATATCAGCCTGAATTTAACTTACTACGCAGTCAAAGTGTAACCTCTACACAGCTGCCAATGTCCAATATTTATAAAGAAGTTATTACCTACTCCATACCAATGGTGTTTGTAGGTGTAGCCAATCCACTATTCCAATTAGTCGATATGCTTACTTTTAACGGGGCCATGACATCTATTGGCTTGGCTGAGGTGACAGATACCTATTTATCGATGATTAACTTTATGACACATAAGGTAGTTATCATTCCTGTCATGCTAGCAACAGGTTTTTCGATGGCACTTGTCCCAACCATTACAAAATATTACACACAGGGTGAATATTTATCCTTGCGTCATGCGATGGATAAAACCTATCAAATTTTAATCTTCATTACATTGCCAGCAGTGGTTGGTATTTCTCTGTTAGCAAATGAGATTTACTTTATGCTTTATTCCGAAAGTGAAATGGGTGCGATGATTTTAGCCCATTATGCACCTGTGGCCATTTTATTTGCGTTATTCCAAGTCACAGCAGCCCTATTACAGGGAATTGATTTTCAAAAATGGATTGTTTTCAGCTTATTATCAGGTATTTTCGTTAAGCTAGCGTTAAATATCCCATTAATTCGTTTGTTGGAGGCAGATGGTGCAATTGTAGCAACTGCTATCGGGTATAGTGTATCAATTCTTATTAATATACTTGTGCTACGTAAAACATTAAATTATCGATCAGAAATGGTCGTTCGGCGAGTCCTGTTAATTGCATTATTGACGATGGCAATGGCAATCAGTGTGTTGATTGTGCATAAGCTACTAGAATTACTAATGGGTCCTGTCGATAGTAAATTCTCTGCATTACTGTTCTCAGTTATTTGTGCAGTTGTTGGAGTGGCTGTCTACGGCTTCTTGTCACTTCGTATAGGTTTAGCACAGAAGCTATTAGGTGAACGGTTGACTCGTATTATGAGCAAGCTGGGAATGAAATAGGAGTGGTAAGATGCGTTTAGATAAATTACTTGCAAATATGGGGTATGGCTCGCGCAAGGAAGTTAAGCAGCTATTAAAGCAAAAAGCTGTCACAGTAGACGGTGCTTCTGTCAAGGATGCTGCCATGCATGTAGATCCAGAACAGCAAAATGTATCCGTCTATGGAGAGCGTGTCATTTATACGGAGTTTGTCTATTTTATGATGAATAAACCACCAGGTGTTATTTCTGCAACAGAAGATTTAAGAGATGAAACAGTTATTGACTTACTGGAGCCAGTAGACCAGCATTTTCAACCTTTTCCGGTTGGCCGACTCGATAAAGATACAGAAGGCTTACTGGTATTAACGAATGATGGCATATTAGCTCATAATTTATTGTCTCCTAAAAAACATGTGCCAAAGGTTTATTACGCACATATTGAAGGTGTTGTAACGGAAGAGGACGTAGAGAAGTTTGCGAATGGTGTGGAGCTAGATGACGGGTATATGACAAAGCCTGGAAAGCTTGTCATTCTCAAATCTGCACCACAATCTGAGATTGAGTTAACCATTCAGGAGGGCAAGTTTCATCAGGTGAAGCGAATGTTCGAGGCTGTAGGGAAACGCGTAACCTATTTAAAACGTATATCTATGGGGAATCTAAAGTTAGACGATCAACTGGAGCTAGGTGAATATCGTGAGCTAACTGTAGAAGAATTAGACTGCTTACAAAATAACCCTTAACATGTTCCTCGGTGCTGACTTAGCATCGGGGATTTTTATATACAGCCTTATAACCGTAACTGTATAATATGTAATGTGTTATCTTAATATAGTGAAGAAACGTATCATTCTCTAAGATATTTCCAAAAAATGATGGTGAAAATAAGTAGAGGGCGGGCCAATAAATGAAGAACCTGCGAATTAAATTATTACTATCTTTAATAGCTTTTGCAGTCATACTTGTTGCTGTGATTTCGTATGTGAATAGGCAAATATTAGCTGACGATATAGAAGAACAAGTAGCCAGAAATAGAGTGTTAATAGAAAATCATATTCTTACAGATATGCGAGCTGTAGATAATGCGCACTTATATTTTGATGCAAATATGTCAGACGAAATGGAGCAGGCACTTAGAGCTTTAAAAAACTATTATCGTGAGAACCCTAATGTTGCTACATGGGATTTACAACAATTGAAAAATAAACATGATATGGATATATACATATTAGATCAGACTAATACAGTGTTATACACAACATTTGATAAAGATATAGGTTTCAATTTTTCTAAGTGCTGTCAACGTTTTTCTGCCTTATTGGATGAACGGCGTGCGAGTGGAGAATTTTTTACAGACGGAATAGACATTTCCACAACGACAGGAGAATACCGAAAATTTGCCTACCTTGCGACACATGATAAGAAATATCTACTTGAACTAAGTATAGACTTATTGAAAAACCCAGTCTTTCAAACCTTTAACTTTGAAAAAACTTCAGAATATTTGGTAGCGAAATATGTTGATTTAGTAGAAGTGCAAACGATTAGTGCTGGTGGGGTTTTCTTTAATGATTCAAAATCGAAGCGGATAACCGTTCAAGAACAATCCGAACAGTTTCAGAAATATTTTGAGCTAGCAAGGAAGAAGATGCAGCCTGTCGAGTATCAAGAAGCATTTAATCAGGGTTATATGGAAACGCATCTTTTTTTACCATATGAAGCAGAGACGGTCAGAGGGGAGTCTTCCCACAGAATTGTTTATGTGAAGTATGCTAATTTCACAAAAATGGAAGCGCTTCAAAAAAACACAAAACAGTTTTGGGTTTTATTAACCATTGCTTTAATAACTGCCTTTGTCATGCTGTTAGTTATCAATAAAATACTCTCTAAAACAATCCATCTCGCCACTTTTGATCCGTTAACAGGTGTCTATAATCGAGCGACCTATATTCGAAAAATGGATAGCTTACTAAAGAAACGAAAATTAAATAGACCTGGACTATTGTTAATCGATTTGGATAATTTTAAACAAGTAAATGATCAATTTGGCCATGCGGAAGGCGATCAGATCCTAATTGGAACAGCCAAAATCCTAAAAAAAGTAGTGAAAAAAGACGGATTTGTCGTAAGATTTGGTGGCGATGAATTTGCCATGGTTTTGTACGATACAACAGAGCATCATATGCAGCAGGTAGCAGATGCTATCTTGACGCAAATAAGGACTCTTAAATTGGAAGATCATGCCATTCAAAAATGGTCCGTTCTATCAGTGAGTATGGGGGGGGCTATCTATCATCATCCCGAAGATTCAGAAATGAGCTTATTTGAACGAGCAGATCGAGCACTCTATCAATCGAAAAATGCTGGTAAAGACCAATATTCTAGCTTTGTCGAAGTGGCAGAGGTCGAAGATACCAAGATTTAAAAAAACGCCCCATACTATAGATAGCAAGGTGAGCTATTTTATAGATATGGAGCGTTTTTTAATGTGTTGATGTTTTAGATCGGTAAAAGATACAGCTACATAATACAAGAATGGCAATAATTGCAAACATGGCACCCATATAGTGCGTTAATAGCCAACCTCCAATAATGGGTCCTATAAAGCCCCCTAAATTTTTAAATTGTGCAGCGCCAAGGTAGGTCGCTTTTTGGGTGTCAGGCGCAATTTCATCAATCATGACATTCATTGTAGGGAAGGCAAAGATTTCGCCAATTGTAAAAATAATCATCGCGATGATATAGAGTGTATAGTTGCTAGAGAACCCAAACATAAATAGTCCGATAGCAAAAAACAGAATACCGACTAATAGAGTGGCGGAGGATGAAAATCGTTCAGACACAATACTAATAGGCAATTGTAATAATAAGACGACCGCTGCATTGAGTGAAATCAATAGGGAATACAATTTTGTCCCATTTTCAACGGTTAATTCAATAACTTGTGGTAATGTCGAATCAAATTGAGAGTAGCCAATATTGATAAGGATTGCTCCAAAAATAAAGCTAAGTAACACACGATTTGTTAAAAGGATTGTGAAGGTATGCAATATTTTTGTTTGAGTTACAGCTTTTTGTTGTTGCATTTGATAACGATTTAACACGAAAAATAAAAATACAGCGTAAATTATATACATAATACCTGTTAGCATAAAAGGTATACTAGGACTTGCTAACTGAGAGATATAGACGCCTATTATTGGACCAATGACTGCGGCAATATTAATGGCCGTGTAACGTAATGAAAAAAGTCTTTTCCGTTTATCAGCAGGTGTAAAATCAATCATTAATGCCTGAGTGGAAGGTTCAAAAAATGAGCGACAAAGACCATTCAAGGCGTTGAATAGAATAAATAACCAAACCGTATGGACAGTGGCAAAGCCAAAGAATACGAGGCTCCACACTATAATCGTTATTAGAATGACACTTTTCCTTCCAAAACGATCCGTTAAATATCCACCGAAAAACCCGCCAACAGTGGAAATAAGGGGTGCAATACCAATTGTCAATCCAATTTGTAAAGGAGTGGCTTCAATTTCATTATGTAAATAAATAGCTAAAAAAGGCATTGCCATAAAGCTTGCAATCCGTGTGAAAACTGTTCCACCTAAAATAATCCAAACTAATGGATGAAACAAATTTGACAGTTTCATATAAAGCCCTCCTCTCAACAATTTAGAATGTTTCGAGTTTAACGGATTGTTAAGCAACTGTAAATAGTCAAAATATTCTCTAGAGATACACGTCAGTGAAATAAACTAAATGACTGAACGAGCTACACTTCATTTAAAAGAGAAAAATGAGACAGAGCTACTACGTAGAAGACCGTTCAATTTGTTAGCTTATTTCCCTGCCGATTCAACACGATAAAAATTATCTAATAATCTTCTAACAACAAAAAAAGAATGACCCCGACGAAAGGTCATTCTTTTCCATACACAATGCTTTACGCATTCTACGTAAAACTAAGACGTCAATTTTACTTTTTTCTTCGTCGTTGTCCATCTGCCTCGACTTGGACTCGTCACCAAATCGTTAAAGGCTAACACGTTCAAATCTCTTTGAACGGTGCGAGGAGTGATACTAAACTCTTCGACTAAATCCTGTGTAGACACGGTTCCTTTGTCTAAAATAAACATGTACACGTCTTTAATACGATTAAGCATTCGATCAGTAGTTGGTTTCATTAAATGAACCACTCCTTCATCTTAATTCTCTTGGCAAAGACTAGCGGACGACAATATGTGCGGAGTGCACTTAGGCTATTAAGTAGCTGCCTTAGACATCCCCTTTTCTAATTTTTATGTCAGAACAATTATTCTGATAACTTCATTATATAGAAAAACTACATGATTTTCTAGTGAATGCAAGAGAAATTTACAATAGAAACATAAAATTTTCACTGTATTTTGTGGGAATACGTGAAAAACATGCTATATGTGGTAGTGTCAGTAGAAGTTACTGAAAATAGTTGTCAGAAAGAGGATTGTCATATATGTTGTAAGGTGTAGAATAATGTTACTACTTGAAGGAGGTACATGGTATGGATTGGTTACAGGCTGCAAAAGAAAGGCAAGATGAATTAGTACAAGAGTTACAGGAGCTTGTGCAAATTAATAGTGTTCTTGATGAGGATACGAAAACTACTGAGGTACCTTTTGGTAATGGTCCACTTCAAGCGCTTGAATGGTTACTTGCGAAGGGCCAAAAAGAAGGGTTACTAACGAAAAATGTTGATAACTATGCTGGACATATAGAAATGGGTACAGGTGAAGAATTATTAGGTATTTTATGTCATGTTGATGTTGTTCCAGTTGGAGATGAAGCTGATTGGACATACCCGCCATTTAGCGGTACTGTAGCTGATGGTAGGCTGTATGCACGTGGTGCAATTGATGATAAAGGCCCTACAGTTGCGGCATGGATGGCTATGAAGCTTGTCAAGGATGCAGGTATTCAATTAGATAAAAGAGTGCGAATGATTATTGGTACGGATGAAGAAACAGGGTTCCGCTGTGTCGACCACTATTTCAAACAGGAGGAAATGCCGTCAATCGGTTTTGCCCCCGATGCAGATTTCCCGCTCATTAATGCTGAGAAAGGCATTGCAGAGCTTGTGTTCTCTCAAAATAAAGTAGGTGATGTAACGAAAGAACAACTACTATTATTTAATGCAGGAAAGCGTCCAAATATGGTACCAGATTTGGCAGAAGCCTCAATTCAGCATGCCTCAGCGGAATTCGAACAGAATTTTCAAACATTCTTAAGCAAAAATCAGCTAGATGGCTCTTTATTAATGGAGGACTCTCGCTATATAATAACTATCAAAGGTAAAGCAGCCCATGCAATGGAACCAGAAAAAGGAATCAATGCAGCTGTTTATCTTGCTGCGTTTTTACAACAAGAGTTGACGACTGAGTCAAGTAAGCAATTTGTCGACTTTATCGCAGATGTTTTTTATCAGGATCATTATGGCCATCAGCTTGAGTTGCAATTCGAGGATGCCATGTCTGGTCAGACAACATTAAATCCAGGCATTGTTAGCTATGATGTCAGTAAAGGTGGCAGTTTAGTGATTAGTATGCGCTATTCTGTGTCCTATCCATTCGATGAAAAAATTACGGAGGCTCAACGTTTAGTTGTAAAAAGAGGATTTTCATTAGATATTCAAGACGACTCCAAGCCCCATTATGTCAGTGAAGATGATCCATTTATCCAAACATTAGCGGCTATTTATAGACGTCAATCAGGAGATACAGAAACACCGTTATTATCTACAGGTGGTGGAACGTATGCACGTGTGCTGAAAAAAGGCGTGGCCTTTGGCATGCTATTCCCTGGGGAGCAGGATGTGGCGCATCGGGCGGATGAGTTTGTAGTGATTGAAAATCTTGTAAAAGCAGCGGCTATTTATGCGGAAGCAATTGTTGAGCTTGCGGGAAAAAAATAACATAAAGACGAAAAGGATGAACGGAAAATGGCATATTCATTATGGAATGATCAAATTGTTGAAGAAGGATCTATTGCAATCTCACCAGAAGACAGAGGTTATCAGTTTGGTGACGGTATTTATGAAGTAATTAAAGTTTATAACGGAAATATGTTTACAGCACAAGAGCACATTGATCGTTTCTATGCGAGCGCCGAAAAAATTCGCCTTGTTATCCCTTATACAAAAGATGTTTTACACAAGTTACTACATGAGCTAATTGAAAAGAATAATCTAGAAACAGGACATGTTTATTTTCAAATCACTCGTGGGGCTAATTCACGTAATCACGTTTTCCCGGATGCAAGTATTCCTGCTGTATTAACTGGAAATGTAAAAGCGGGTGAACGTGCATATGAAAACTTTGAAAAAGGTGTTAAAGCCACTTTTGTTGAGGATATTCGTTGGTTGCGTTGTGACATTAAATCTTTAAACTTGCTTGGTGCAGTATTAGCAAAACAAGAAGCTGCGGAGAAAGGTTGTTATGAAGCGATCTTACATCGCGGAGATATCGTGACAGAATGCTCTTCAGCTAATGTTTACGGAATTAAAGATGGAAAACTTTATACACATCCAGCTAATAATTTCATCTTAAATGGTATTACACGTCAAGTCATTTTAAAATGTGCGGAAGAAATTAATTTACCAGTAATCGAAGAGCCAATGACGAAAGCTGATTTACTAACAATGGATGAAATCATTGTGTCGTCTGTATCTTCTGAGGTTACGCCAGTCATTGATGTGGACGGCAACCAAATTGGGGCTGGAGTTCCCGGTGAATGGACTCGTCAATTACAGCAATCATTTGAAGCGAAATTACCACTTTCAATGAATACCAAATAAAAGAACCTTGTAGAGAACTATCTGTATGGATAGTTCTCTTTATTTATGGGTGTAATGTTGGGTCTCGTCATGTAAAATAAAAAGGATAGTAGAATAATCTTACAGATTGAAATTTGTAGAGCAAATGTCGATGTAATGAATACATAAGAATGCATAGACTCTTTTTTACAAAAGGGATCGAGAAAAAAGAGAACTAAAGAGATGGTAAGTAAGAATGGAGTGACCTTTACATGGCACAATTAGTAAAAATACAAGATTATATTTCTCGCTATCAAATTGACTTAGCAAGATATCCTACACAATTTGTACGCTTGAAGAAAAGCCAATGGGACCGTATTAAGCGTCAATGGGAATTGGGCGAAGATATAAGCGAATGGCAACATATTGATAATGAGACAGAAGCGGATACTTTAGAGGAAAAAGAGCGATTTTCCTTCATAAAAAAAATATTTACTGGACGACAAAAAGAAACAGAAGATGTTGAAGATATAGAAATATCAAACGAACTCATAAGTAGTGAGGATACTATTCCAGAAGAAGAAACAACACTAACATTTGAACCTAAGATTGTGTATGCTCCACAATCCATCCATGAACTGAAGCGTATGTTTATTGATCAATTCTTCCATTTCCAAATGAAATGGGCTAGCTCAACATTACGTGAAAAATCATATGTAGATCCTCGCTTCATGCGTGATTCGTTACTACGTACTTTGTTACAAACATTACCAGATAATTTTTTGTTGTTTTATTATCCTATCCTACAAATCAGAAAAGCACCGATTGAGCTTGATGTCGTATTAATGTCTCCGACGGAGTGTATTTGTATTACCGTTTTAGAAGCAGAAAATCAAGCTGTATATGTTGGTGGCAGTGATCGCTTTTGGATGAAAAAAGTAGGAACAAAGGACTTAAAAGTTTTGAATCCAACGATAAACTTAGCACGTATGGAGTCGGTACTATCTCAATTATTTAAAGAAGAAAACATAGATATGCCCATTCGTAAAGTTGTACTAACGCGGAATGGTTATTTTGATTATCCGGGTTCACCGTATGGGGTTCGTTTTGTTGATCGCCGTAATTATGGAGAATGGATGGAGCATTTGCGAAAGGTTTCTTCTCCAATGAAGCATATGCAAATACGTGCGGCTCAAACAATTTTAAATACTGTACAAACCACTTCGTTTAATCGAGATATTTGGCAGCAAGCATCACAAACAACAGAGGACTAAGTATGCAGATTCTATTTATTGTCAATGAAGCTGCCGGGAACGGAAAAGGGAAGAAAGTTTGGACTCAACTTCAAAAGCACCTAACGATAGACTATCAAGTGACTTTTACGGAATATGAAGGACATGGACGAGAGATTGCCAAACAATGGGTATTACAACAGCTGAATCCAAAGTTACTTATAGTTGTTGGTGGAGATGGTACCATCCATGAGGTGTTTAGTGCTGTTGTACATAATGAATTGTTAGTACTGGGTGTGGTTCGTGCTGGCTCTGGTAATGATTTTGCTCGCTCGTTTCCTACATTTTACAATGCTCAGCAAATCGAGGACTATGTAATGGCTTCTACCATGGCATATACACAAATAGATGCAGGGAACATTCAGCTCAGCGATAGCTGGGATGAATTCTTTGTCAATAATGCTGGCATTGGTTTTGATGCATATGTCACAAAATCGATTAATACATCACGCCTTAAATTTTACCTCAATAAATTAGGATTGGGTAAGCTATCGTATGCTGTTGCTGTCATTAGAGGCTTATTTAGCTTTAAATGTTTTAACGTCACCATACGTTCTGATCATCAAGAGTGGCAATTCCAACGAGCATGGTTTGTCGCCATGTGCAATCAGCCTTATTTCGGCGGAGGTATGAAAATATCACCAGCCGCAAAAGCAGATGATGGCCGAATGGACATTACAATTGTCCATGATATTTCTCGTCTAAAATTATTACTTATTTTTGTTACTGTTTTTTTTGAAAGGCATACGAAGTTTAAAGAAATCACATTTTTACAAGGACAACATTTCGATATTATCGTGAATGATGATCACAAGGTTGATTGTCATATGGATGGTAATTATAGCGGACGTGTCCATCAGGGTACTACCATCCACTGTACAGTGCAACAGAAGGCATGGAATATTACGACAAAGAGTTCTTAAATAATATCATTGCGCAATAATTTTATGCGAATGTAAGAGGAATACGTTATACTATAAAAAATCAATAATTTTATAAGAAAGAAATGAGGAACAACAGTGAGATTAAGAAATAAGCCTTGGGCAGAGGAAATGATTACAAATCATCCAGAGGTAATCGTTCCGAATCCTGAAGACTTTAAAGGAAATTGGCAGGTTGTTTTCGGAAATAACAACCCCATTCATATTGAAGTTGGTACTGGGAAGGGACAGTTTGTTACGGGAATGGCTTTGCAAAATCCAGATATTAATTATATTGGGATCGAACTTTATGATAGTGTAATCGTTTGTGCATTAGAGAAAGTTCTAGAAGCAAAATCTCCAGCGAATTTACGTTTACTTAAAGTAAATGGCGCGGATTTAAATAAATTCTTTAATAAAAATGATGTAGCACGTGTGTATTTGAATTTCTCAGATCCTTGGCCAAAAACACGTCATGCCAAAAGACGTTTGACGCATGGGGATTTTTTGAAATTATATGAGTCGATTTTGGTGGATAATGGGGAAATCCATTTTAAAACGGATAACCGTGGTTTGTTTGAATTTTCGTTAATCAGTATATCTGAATATGGTATGTTATTAAAGTATGTATCACTCGACCTACATGCAAACATGCCAGAGGATAATGTGATGACTGAATATGAGCAGAAATTCTCTGCGAAAGGACAGCCGATTTACCGCTTAGAGTCGCAATTTATCACTAAATTGTAGGGGGAATATGGATGGATCAGTTACAGTTTCACAATATGTCATTATCATGGCTTAACGGGGGTGTTACGTGTCTAGATGGTGGTGCGATGTTTGGAGTTGTCCCAAAACCACTTTGGTCGCGCAAATATCCAGTCAACGAAAAAAATCAAATTGAATTACCAACGGAACCAATTCTTGTTCAATATGAGGGCAGAAACTATCTTATTGATACGGGTGTTGGCTTTAACAAATTAAATGAAAAACAGCTAAGAAACTTTGGTGTAACAGAAGAATCTTCGTTAGCGGATAGTTTACAAGAGCTTGGTTTAACGACAGCAGATATCCATGCGGTGCTAATGACACATTTACATTTTGATCATGCTGGTGGTTTAACTCAGTGGCAAGATGATGTGCTTGTGCCTACTTTCCCAAACGCTAAAATTTTCGTAACAAAAATTGAATGGGACGAGATGCGTAACCCAAATATTCGCTCCAAAAATACGTACTGGAAAGAAAATTGGGAGCCTGTACAGCACTTAGTTGAAACCTATGAAGGTACGTTGGAAGTAGCTCCAGGAATTGAAATGATTCATACAGGTGGTCATAGTGAAGGTCATGCTGTAATCAAACTTACTCAACAAGGTGAAGTACTTTTGCATATGGCAGACATTATGCCTACACATGCTCATCAAAATCCATTATGGGTTTTAGCTTATGATGACTATCCAATGACTAGTGTTTTTGCGAAAGAACGTCTTATGAAAGAAGCTCTTGCCAATAACTATGGCTTTATTTTCTACCATGATGCCTATTATCGTATGATTAAATGGGATGAAACGGGGAAAGAAATCAAGGCTAAGCTCGAACGTAGTAGACAAGCTGTTATTACATTCTAACAATGACGAGGTAGTTGACATGAAAATGTCGATACCTCGCTTTTTTGTTCGTGAAGATGATGGAAAATATGATACACTAAACACGAAACTAAAATATAAAAGAGAGTTGAAATAAACATGGCAGCTGAACAACCATTTTTACCAGTTTTACTAGGGTCAGATATGAATGCATATGGGATGGCCCGTGCATTTTATGAAGCATATGGAATTAAACCACTTGTCTTAGGACGTTCTCATTTAACAGCAACACAAGATAGCCATATCCTGGAGTTTCAAGAAATCGACCGTTTAAATGAGCAGGATGTCTTTGCACCTGCGCTTGCACAAGTTGCAAAACAATATGCTGATCAAAAGCTATTGCTATTAGCGTGTGGTGACGATTATGCTAAGCTTATTATTAAAAATAAGCCAGCGCTGCAGGAGCATTTCACAGTGCCTTACATCGATGAATCTTTAATGGATGAAATTTTACTTAAAGAGAATTTCTACAAGATGTGTGATAAATACGATTTTAAATATCCAGGGACAACGACTGTAACAGCAGATAATTATGAAAATTTTACACCTCCATTCGAGTATCCAATTATTTTAAAGGCGTCAAATTCGGTGGAATATTGGGCATGTAAATTCCCAGGGAAGAAAAAAGTTTTTGTTGCGCATGACGAGGCAGAAAAAACAGCTATTTTAAAAGCGATTTATAGCTCAAGCTATCAAGATACAATGATTATTCAAGAATTTATCCCTGGTGATGATTCTTATATGCGTGTGCTTAATGCTTATGTGGGCAAAGACGGGAAAGTGAAGCTAATGTGTCTAGGAAATCCTATTCTAGAAGAGCATTCACCTGAAGGAATCGGCAGTTATGCAGCTATCGTAACAACATACGATAAAGAATTAATGGACCAAGTACGTTTCTTCTTAGAGGACATCGGCTATACAGGCTTTGCCAATTTCGATATGAAATACGATATTCGTGATAAACAGTACAAGCTGTTTGAAATTAATTTACGTAATGGACGTTCCAGCTATTATGTAACGGCAAGTGGCCATAACTTAATGAAGTATGTTGCTGATGATCATATGTTAAACATTAAGCAAGAAGTTACTTATGTAGAGGATAAACATCTATGGATGATTATTCCAAAAGGTGTATTGTTCAAATATGCATCGAACGAAAAGCTTAAATTAGAGGCAAAAAAATTAATTAGCGAGGGTAAATACACAAACTCCCTTTACTATAATGAAGATATGAATACAAAGCGTTGGGTGAAGCTAACACTCAATAACTTAAATTACTATCGTAAATATAAAAAATACTTTAATAATAAAGGTTTATCAGAATAATAAAGAGAAGCCATCTCAATTAAAAAGGAGATGGCTTCTTTTGCTTCTTTTTTAGCGCTAAACCTCTGTTAATTCAACTACAACGCCTGAGCGTGCATCAGCGGCAAATTCAAATGTTTGCATGTCACCTTCATGCATACGTGAGATTCCTCCACGATAGACAGGAATAGTAATGATACCATTTGTATAATCTTCTGTTTTCATAAAAATCCAGGAACCATCAATCGGTGCATCCTTTTTAAATTCTTTTTTTATGTTTTCAAGTACTTGTCCTGCAGGTACGAACGGAGAAACTTTTTCACTAGCTTCTTTAATAATGACTGCGGCAGCTAAGCCAGTTGCAACACCAATTAAAAAATCACGTAATTTCATACATCTTCCTCCTTTTTCTGTACCTATATTTTAGCATAGCCTATAGAGTGAATGCACGTTCACACGATAACAGTTTTAGGAAATGTATCAATATTTCGAATTCGGAAATAAATATGTTACAATAGGCGAGGAAGAATATTCTACTTCGTGGGGAGAGAGTCAACATGAATGAGGAAACATTGCAATTATTTAAAACATTAACAGAGTTACCAGGTGCTCCTGGTAATGAGCACGCTGTTCGCGCGTTCATGCGATCTGAGTTGGAAAAGTATTCAGATGAAATCGTTCAAGACAATTTAGGGGGGATTTTTGGGGTAAAGCATAGTGAAGTTGCGGATGCTCCAAAAATTTTAGTTGCAGGTCATATGGATGAAGTAGCATTTATGGTTACTTCTATTACTGATAACGGCATGATCCGCTTCCAGACGTTAGGTGGCTGGTGGAGCCAGGTTATGCTTGCACAACGTGTAGAAGTCTATACGAAAAATGGAGCTATCCCTGGTGTGATTGCATCTATTCCACCGCATTTATTAACGGATGCAGAGCGCTCTAAGCCCATGGATATAAAAAATATGTTAATCGATATTGGCGCTGACAACAAGGAAGATGCGGTAGCAATGGGGGTTCGTCCAGGACAATCCATTATTCCTGTTTGTCCATTTACACCTATGGCCAATCCGAAAAAAATTATGGCCAAAGCTTGGGATAACCGTTATGGCTGTGGTTTAGCAATTGAATTAATGAAAGAAGTCAAAAATGATAAGCTCGGATCTCATTTATATTCAGGCGCAAATGTAATGGAAGAGGTTGGTTTACGTGGTGCTCAAGTGTCAGCAAACATGATTAAACCAGATTTATTCTTTGCATTAGATGCATCACCTGCAAATGATACTTCAGGTAAAAAAGATCAATTTGGACAGCTTGGTAAAGGAACATTACTTCGTATTCTAGACCGTACAATGGTGACACATCGTGGAATGAGAGAGTTTATTTTAGATACGGCCGAGTCCAACCATATTCCATACCAATACTTTGTATCACAGGGTGGAACTGACGCTGGGCGAGTACATACAGCGAACGATGGTGTACCAAGTGCAGTAATTGGTGTTTGCTCACGTTATATTCACACATCTGCGTCTATCATTCACATTGATGATTATGCAGCTGCTAAAGCATTAATTGTTGAATTAGTGAAAAAAGCAGATCGTTCGACTTTAGAGTCTATTCGCGCTAATGTATAAGTAGTTGGAAAGATGCCTGTAAAAGGCATCTTTTTCTATGGAAAGAAAGTAGGGGTTTGATGAAAATAGCAATTGGAACAACTAATAAAGCGAAAACTGAAGCAGTTGAAGCTATTGCTCAAAATTATTTTGTGGATACAATCTTTACATATGTGAAAGCTGCTTCAGAAGTGTCAGATCAACCTATGTCGAATGAGGAAACGAGATTAGGTGCCATCAACCGCGCCAAAAATGCCATGCTAAAAACAGATGCATCATTATCCTTTGGCTTGGAAGGCGGTGTCACTGAAATCGAAGGCGAGATGTATGTATGTAATTGGGGTGCATTAACAGTCTCTGATGGGACAACGTTTACAGCGGCAGGTGCACAAATTATTTTACCAAAAGAAATTGCCCAGGAAATTAGAGCTGGTGGAGAGCTTGGCCCACTCATGGAGCAATATACACAGCGCAGAGATATTCGACAGGGGGCTGGAGCAGTAGGGATTTTCACTCAAGGTTTAGTCAGTCGACAAATGATGTTTGAGCATATTGTATCACTATTGGTTGGTCAATATTTGTTCACATTTCCCGAAAAATAGTTAAATGGAATTAGTGGTGCGTATGCGGAGAGGTTGCATCTTCCTAATAATTTTTTTAAAATAGAAAAAAGTTAGTAGTGAAAGAGAAAGGAAGAGAGACATGTCATATAAATGGCTAAAAGCTATTGGCCTGACGCTGTTACTTCTGATGCTTTCTGGCTGCAATCAATCGATCGATGAGCAAATTGCCAACGGGCTTCAATTCACAGAAACGGTTTTTGCAGAAGAGCCTGAAGAACATACCGAGGAAATTGGAGATATTAATTTTTACCTACCTTCAAATTTTAAAGTTGAAGATAGTTCAGATGCTTACAATATTGTTATTTCAAAAGGAAAAGAAAGCTATATCCTTTTCATTAACGATAGAGAGGCACCAAATAGTAAACTTTATTATCAACTTTTAAAAGAAAATGAAGCTAATAAAATCATTCAGGAAACCACTTATGATAAGGATGGTCGTTTTGGCTTTACAGCGGTACTAAAAACAGATGATGAGAATGAAATGGAGCTCATTGTGAGTAGTGGTGGCGTGAAAATGACCACGATTTCTCAGGCAAAGCATATAGAAGATAATTTACGAGAGATGACGAAAATAGTTCATTCGGTTAAGATAAAGTAAATAAACAAGATTGAACAAAACGGTTCACAAACATGTGAACCGTTTCATTTTGAAGACAGGATGTGAGAAAGAATGAAGCAATTGAAATCAGAGCAACTTGTAGAGCTTTTAAAAAAACGATTAAACGCAGAGAAATACGATTTTCATTTCGATAAAAAGCACGAAAAATTAAGATTGAATCATAAAACGATTGAAAAAGGTATGGAGCTTTCACTACCTGGGATTTTAGCAAAATACAATGATAAACAAGAGGCAGCTATTGATGAAGTTGTGTATACGATTACACAAACTTTTAATGCGATGGAACAAGAAAAAGAACAGGGTTTTCAAATGACTACACAAATTTATCCTGTTATACGTGCCACATCATATCCTCAAGCATCGAAAGAGGGCCATGCATTTATTACAACAGATCATACAGCGGAAACACGCATCTTTTATGCGCTTGATTTAGGCAAAACCTATCGTTTTATCGATGAATCTATGCTAGAAGCTTTACAATTAAGTGTAGAGCAAATTCGTGAAATGGCACGTTTTTCAGTAAAACAATTACCTACTTCCTATAAAAAGGATGAGGTCGCCGATAATATCTTTTATTTTGTTAATATGAATGATGGCTATGATGCCAGTCGAATTTTAAATGAGAGCTTTCTAAAAGATATGCGGACTCAGATAGAGGGGGATATGACATTGTCTGTGCCTCATCAAGATGTGCTGATTATAGGTGATATTCGGAATGAAACAGGGTATGATGTATTAGCGCAGATGACTATGCATTTCTTTGCAGTCGGTACAGTACCGATCACGTCGTTATCTTTTATTTATGAAGATGGGGAATTAGAACCGATCTTTATCTTAGCAAAAAACAGAGTGAAAAAGGAGCAAGAAAAACAATGAATGTATTTTACAACAAAGAGCATGTAGGAGATGTATTACTAGTTCAACTAGCAACGGAGTCTATCGTGAACACAGCAGTAGAACGTGCTGGGGATATTGCTATATTAAAAGAAGCTCAAACTGGTGAAATTAAAGCATTTAATTTATTTAACGCGAGCCAATATATACAAACAGATGCAAAAGGATTAGTTGAGGTAACACCAGTGTTAGTTGAACAATTAGCTGCAGCAATCGAAAAGAACGGTGCTAGCATTAGCCTAGATGTTGACTTTTCTCCGAAGTTTGTCATAGGTTTTGTAGAAACGAAAGAAAAGCATCCAAATGCTGATAAATTAAGTATCTGTTCTGTAAACGTTGGAGATGAAACTTTACAAATTGTTTGTGGCGCACCAAATGTAGAGGCGGGACAAAAGGTGGTTGTTGCAAAAATTGGTGCGGTCATGCCTTCAGGAATGCTTATAAAAGAAGGGAATTTAAGAGGCGTGGATTCATTTGGCATGCTTTGTTCAGCACGTGAGCTAGCAATTCCGAATGCTCCTTCTGAAAAAGGAATCTTAGTTTTGCCTGAGGATGCTATCGTTGGTAGTGCATTTGAATCATCAGGTAAATAATAAATACATCTTTTGATAATAAAGTTATTAAAAGTTTAGTTTTTTATCATGATATTATCCAATGGGTCAAGGTGAAAATCCCTAAATCGTTATGTTACTAATATGCTAGTAACATAACGATTTTTTTGTGTAGAATGAGCCTCTAAATGCAAGTTTCGCGATCGTTTTTATGGTATGCTTTTGATATAGACATTGAGCTATTGATTTGAAGAAAATTAGACAATGCTATAAATGAAGTGTAAGAGAAATGAGTGAAATGAAGTGAATTGGTTTAAAAAACAAATAAATAAAATTTTAAATAAAGATGAATATGAGTACGAGTATGAAGAATTTTATGAGGACTACGAAGAGGAACAAACAGAACAGCTACATATGCAGCAAGAACAACCCATGACTAAGCAAAAAACTTTCCGTTTCCCATTGATTGACGATGATGAGGAAGGCGTCGTGTCACAAACGCGCCAAAAAGAAATGTTTGATCAGGTAGAAAATGATGATTATTATGGGCAAATTGAGGATTTATCTTTACCCAAGCATTTAAATCAACATATCGTTGATTCAAGTGTTTACGATGTAGATGTTACAGGGATTCGAGATTTGTTAGCGAATCGTTCAAAACGCACTGGTAGAAAATCAACAATGAAAAGTCAACCAGTCCAACACGAACATCGTTCAAGAGCGAGTTTAGTTTTTCGAGATGCACAAGATCGAGAAGAGTCAATCATACCTCAGACTACATCTGTACCAAAAGATAAACTCGAGTGGAAAGAACAAAAAGTTCAAAAAGTAGATAGCGATTTTCTTGAAAATCGTAAACGCTTTATCCCAACGGACGTACCTTCACCCGTCTATGGGTTTGCGAAACCAAGTCCTATTAATGAATTATTGGATAAAAGAAAAGAAGAACATGAGTCACAAGAAACAACTAGGATGACCTCTGATTTATTGACAATTCATCAGCCATTAAAAGAAGCGACAACAAATGAGGCTAATGAAAATATACTAGAAGAAAAAGAGCCGCCTAGTACAGCTCATCGTGTTGAATTCGAACATGAAATCCATGAACCGATTGTTGAACCTATTACATTTGATGATGATGTATTGGATGAAGAAAAGGATGTACCAGACAGTGCGCTCACGGATATAGTGGTACCACAAACCACACCTTTTGCCATGGCATTTGAAGATCAAGTGAAGGAAGCTGCTAAGCAAGATCAAACCATACAACAGCTTTCAGCAGATCAGTCTGAGATTCATGTTAAAGAATTGATTGTGGAACAAGTCCAAATTGAAAATTCTACCATTCATATTGGAGAGGTAACGGTTGTACAGCCTCCGAGTAATGAAGAGGACCATCCGGTGAAGCTTGATGAACAATCATCATCAGATGCTATCCCAAAAGAAGAAAAAAGTCGCATTCCTTTCAATGTGCTAATGCTAAAAACAGATAAAGAAAAATGGCGAATTCAACAGCAAATGAAAGTGGTCCAACCTATTCGTGTGGAAAGTAATCCGGAAGCGGTAGAAGATGTGCTGATTGATGGGGCGGAAGCTAAAGAAGAGGAACACTCGCCTTCTGAGAGCATAGATTCAAATGCTATACAGCTAGTTGAACCACAGCTGGAGGAAGAAAGTGATTCACAATCTGCTTTTTGTAGTCAAGAAGATGTTGAATGCCATCGACACGAAGAAAACAGAGATTTTAACACAGAAACTAAATCAGAAAGTCCGGTAGCGGTTATTACGATGGCTCCTGTAACAACTTTGACTAGTGTATCCGAGAATGATGCAATAGAAATTGAAAGAATTAATGCTGATGAAGTTGCTGCAACAACAGAGCTAGAAGCAGAGGTCATTTCAGTTACTGAAGTTCTTCCTGAAATTGTAGAGGATTCTCCAGTTAAACCTGTGGAAAACCAACAACAGGTTTTAGAAGCAGAACAGGAGCTACCAGTTGAGGAAAAAACAAAACCTGTTCATGTTTATCAAAAGCCTACTGACGAATATTTAGAGCCACCAGAGGAAAAAACACAGGATACAGATTGGATGGAGCAGCAGGGTGATACATTGGTGGAAGCACTTTCTTATTTCCAGGTTTCTGCTCAAATTGAATCGATTATGCAGGGACCTGCAGTTACTCAATTTGAAATTACTGTGAGTCACGGTACGAAAGTAAGCAAGATTAGAAATTTAGCAGATGATTTAAAGCTTGCTTTAGCAGCAAAGGATATTCGTATTCAAGCACCGATCCCTGGGAAAAGTTCGATTGGTATTGAGATTCCAAACCGAGTATCAAGAGCTGTACGATTATCTGAAGTGACGAATAGCGCATCCTTCCTTGAATCAAATTCGCCGTTAGAGGCAGCTTTAGGTCTTGATCTAACAGGTAAGCCTGTTACACTAGATTTACGAAAAATGCCCCACGGTTTAATTGCTGGTGCGACAGGCTCGGGTAAATCCGTTTGTATTAATTCTATTTTGGTTAGTTTATTATATAAAGCTGCACCACATGAACTAAAACTAATGTTGATCGATCCTAAAATGGTAGAACTGGCGCCATTTAACCATATCCCACACTTAGTAAGCCCTGTAATCACAGATGTGAAGGCTGCAACAGCAGCACTTAAATGGGCTGTAGAGGAGATGGAACGTCGATATCAACTGTTTGCGCATGCAGGTGCAAGGGATATTACGCGTTATAATGCAATTGCAGATAAAAATAATGAACATAGCCTGAAATTGCCATATATTTTAATTGTTATTGACGAGTTGGCCGATTTAATGATGATGTCTCCAGCAGATGTAGAGGAGGCAATTTGCCGTATTGCTCAAAAGGCACGTGCATGTGGAATTCATTTAATTGTTGCAACACAAAGACCATCTGTAGACGTTATTACAGGATTAATTAAATCCAATATTCCTACACGTATTGCCTTTGCAGTATCTTCACAAATTGATTCTCGTACAATTTTGGATGGGCAGGGAGCAGAAAGGTTACTTGGACGAGGCGATATGCTATATTTAGGTAACGGTATGTCTGCACCAGTACGTCTCCAGGGAACATTTGTTACAGATGATGAAATTGAAGCAATTATCGAGCATGTTCGTGAACAAGGAGAGCCTGATTATATTTTTGATCAAGAGGAACTATTGAAGAAAACAGAGGTATCCGCAGAACAGGATGATTTATTTGAAGATGTTTGTCGTTTTGTTTTTGAACAGGGGGGAGCTTCTACGTCATTGATTCAAAGAAAATATCATATTGGCTATAATCGTGCTGCTCGTTTAATTGATATGTTGGAATCACATGGCTTTATCTCAGAGGCAAGAGGTAGTAAGCCGCGTGAAAGTTTCATTACAGAAGAAGATTTAATTACTATGTTTGAATAAGAATTGCCTTGTTTTCGTCTACATTAACTAATTTACGTCGAAATTAGTTTTTTTAGAAAAGTTACACATCTATCCTTATGCATAAAAAGTGCTATAATAGACAAGATGTGTTGAATAGTACGTATTTTTTAATACTTGTGAAGGTATTAATACCTAATCAACCTTGAAATAATACGATACACCTAAGATGATAGATGGGATATTGAAATTCCCGGGGGGTTTAATTAATGACAGTTTTTCATTTCACAGGCATTAAAGGTTCTGGCATGAGTCCACTTGCACAAATCTTATTTGATGCTGGTGAACAAGTACAGGGCTCAGATGTCGATAAATATTTCTTCACGGAGCAGCCGTTACGTGAACGAAATATTCCAATTTTTACATTTAATGCAGATAATATTAAAGAAGGCATGACTGTAATTGCAGGTAATGCTTTTCCTGATGACCATCCAGAATTAATTCGTGCACGAGAAATCGGAGTAGAGATTATTCGTTACCATAAATTTTTAGGAGAATATATCGGTAACTATATATCCATTGCCATAACAGGTGCCCACGGTAAAACTTCAACTACAGGTTTAATGGCACATGTGGTAGGTGGTTACAAACCAACTTCTTATTTAATCGGTGATGGTACTGGTGCTGGTCATGCAAATGCTGACTTCTTTGTGATGGAGGCATGTGAATACCGACGCCATTTCTTAGCATATAATCCTGACTATGCGGTAATGACAAATATTGATTTTGATCACCCAGACTACTTTGCAAATATAGAGGATGTCTATTCTGCTTTTCAATCATTAGCTTTACAAGTAAAAAAAGCTATTATTGCATGTGGTGATGATGAACAACTTCAGCGTATCCAAGCAAAAGTACCAGTTGTTTATTATGGATTTGGTTCAGAGAATGATTTCGAAGCTCGTAATGTTGAAAAAACGACAGAAGGTACAAAATTTGATGTTTTCGTTCGCAATGAATTTTATAGCACTTTCTTTATTCCATTATTTGGGGATCATGCGATTTTAAATACATTAGCGGTCATTACTCTATGTGAATATGAAGGAATTTCACCTGACATTATTCAAGATCGTTTGCACACATATAAAGGTGTAAAAAGACGTTTTACCGAAACAGATATAGGGGATAATGTATTAATAGATGACTATGCCCATCATCCAACGGAAATTCGTGCTACCATTCAATCAGCGCGACAAAAGTTCCCAGATCGTGAGCTAGTTGCTATATTCCAACCACATACATTTACACGTACACAAGCTTTTTTACAAGATTTCGCAGATAGTCTAAGCCTTGCAGATACAGCCTATTTATGTGATATTTTTGGCTCTGCAAGAGAAACGCAAGGCGCACTTTCTATTCAAGATTTGGCGTCATTAATCGAGGGCAGTGCAGTGATTACCACTGAAGGAATTGATATACTAACAAAACATCAAGGTGCAGTATTCTTATTTATGGGTGCTGGAGATGTTCATAAATTCCAAGATGCTTTTGAAGCCGTGCTTAAAAACGATGAAACAGCTTAGTCCGTAGGGGTTAAGCTGTTTTTTTAAAATTTGAGCAGGAATTCCGTTTTTTTTGTCGAAGATAGGGAAAGTAATAGTAAAGAGAATTTACTAGCAGGAGGTCAACTTATGGAAGTGATTTTGTATATTGCAGCCATTATCGCTGCAATCGGGTTTTTAATTTTATGTGTGAGTGTAGGAATGACATTATTCTCGCTCAAGTCCATCTTAAGCAGTTTATCTGGGACATTATCAGGTATTGAAGGACAAATGGAAGGGGTCACACGTGAAACGACTTCTTTATTAACCAAAACAAATAGCTTAGCAGAGGATATTCAACATAAATCTGAACAGTTAAATTCAGTGGTTCAAGCTGTTAAAGGTATTGGTGATTCTGTCAATGGTTTAAATAATTCTGTACAGCAAATTACTTCTTCTGTTTCGAAAAGCGTAGAACAAAATGAAGAAAAAATTGCGCAAGTAGTACAGTGGAGCAATGTTGCAATGGGTATTGCTGATAAATGGAAAAAGCGCAAAATCATAGAGCAAGAATCTGTATCTGAGGATGTGTATGGCTTTGAAACGGTACAAGTAGAAAAGCCAAAAAGAAAATGGGGTCGTAAATAGTGAAAATTATTCAGTAAGTATTTGATACTGTCTGAATAAAAATAAAGTCTTGGACATAAATTGAACATGCCTCTGTAAAAAGTAGATGGACAACCTGTCCAGACAAAATTGATAATATGATGGGGAGGAATTGTTGCATGACAACACAAAAGCCAAATTTTAATGAAGTAAAGGAAAAACAGCTTGAAAGTTCATTGCCTCAGCTTTATCATCCGCAAGACTCGATTTATGAAGAGGAGCGTGTAAACATGAAAGATTTTGTGATTGGCGCATTAGTAGGTGGAATTGTAGGTGCTGCAGCAGGTCTACTATTAGCTCCAAAATCAGGAAAAGATTTACGTAGTGATGTGGCTGTACAAGCTGTTCATTTAAAAGATAAGAGTGCAGACTTCTCGACAACTGCAAAAGATAAAACAGTACAACTTTCTAAACAAATTCAAGAACAATCTACACAATTAGTGGAGAAAGTAAAAACTTTAAAAACGGCAAAGGCCCCTGCTGTTTTTGACGATGGTACGGTTTCCTTTGAGGGCGAGGAACCACTAGAGGATTTTATTCCTAACGAGGAAGTCAAAGCAGAAGAGAAAAAAGACGAAACAAAAGAGTCAAATGAAGAAGTACGTGCATAATGCATAACGAAAAGGGATACGTTACATGATCGTCGTGTAACGTATCCCTTTTTTAAACGATAGGGGTTTCGGCTAATAGTATTTCAAGTCGATCGCCACCGAAAATTTCCGTATCAAAACTTGCAGGCTGACCGTTTCTTAAAATGGTGAAGTTTCCTTTGAATGTGCTTGGGAGCTGCCAATTAGAAAAGCGAAATACATCTTGATAGATCCAAGGACTACGATCTTTTTCTGTAAAAATTACAGTGGCTCCATTCGGTACAGTTGAAAGAGGAGATACAATCATTTGATTGACCAGTGCTTCATGTACTGTTTTGGAAAGCTCCACTACTTCATTTTGGAAATGAATGATCATTTTATCTTCCAGCAAAAGATTCATTTGGTCCGCAATTCGCTGAACAGTTGGCAATGATTGCTGCTGAAAGTTAATCACATCGCCATCCTGCACTGCATAGCTCAATTTTGCCGTTTTTCCATTTATCATTAATGGAGAAGAAAACTCAGGTAAAAATAATGGCTGTCCATCGACATGAATGGTATAAGACTCAAATTGCTTTAATAAATCCCAATTATTTGTAACTTTGAAAATTTCCTCAATGGTTTCCGCTATATCAAAAACGACGCTATCACGATCATTTAAAACAGTATCAATGGATGCAGGAGAGTGATTGACTGTAATTTTCGGCTCAATTACATATTTTGTATTTTGGATAGTAATGGTCTTGATTGCAGCATTATCAATAAGATCTCTCACCGTTACTGTGGCTGGCTGTCCATCTTGTCCCTCCACTAGCTGAATGGCATCGCCTGTTTTAATCAATGTTTTCGTTGATGCCTGTTGTCCGTTTACTACTATTTCAGCCGGCTGCCCATGACCACCAGGAATGAATATATCTTGTCCATTGACACTAATAGATAAACCGTGGCCAGGTTTTCCATATAATTGTTTAGCACGGATATTGGCCGCTAAAAAAGCATCGGCAACTGTCATTTCTTTCAGCTCAAAAAGACGGACCACCTGATTATTGACAGTTAAACTCATATATTGGATGGGCATTTTTTTCGCTGCAATGGCAATACCGATTGGCGTAACTAACTCTGGTGATGCTTTAATATGCTCTTCCTTCGTCAGGTTTTGAATAGCATCAATGCCTCTAACAGCTATACGGTTTGCTGGTAAATCTAGGACTAGACCAAGTTCTGTTGTTAGGTTAGGTGTTAAGCTACCTCCTCCAACAAGCATAACAGCCTTTGGAGCCACTCGGTTATTGAGTCGTAAAATTTCTTCGCCAATGGACTTGGCAAGCTGCTTGACGGCAGGTTCAATGGCTAATAAAACTTCAGTCTTTGGGTAATACTGATCAAAACCAAGAATATCTTGAATCAATATTTCTTCTGCTGTTTGGAGCTGACGTTTTGCTATTTCGGCAACAGGGAAGTCTAGTAAATAATGGTCACTTAAAGCTTCTGTTATTTCATCGCCTGCTGTTGGAACCATACCATAGGCCACAACAGTACTTTTATCAGTAATGGCAATATCAGAAGTACCTGCGCCTATATCGACTAGAGCCACATTTAAGCGACGCATAGTTGAAGGAATAAGGACATTTATAGCTGCGATAGGTTCTAATGTCAAAGCTTCCATCTCTAAATCAGCTCGTTTTAAAGCGGCAATTAGTGATTCGACTACCACACGAGGTAGGAAAGTGGCAATGACTTCAATTTGTGCCTCATCCCCTTGTTGATCTAAGAGGCTGCCAATTTCTTCACCATCCAAGCGATAGTAGAGAACTGAGTAGCCTACGCAGTAATAGTGGCTTATTTTAGCATCTTCTTTATGTTGTAAAAGTTGTTGTTGGGCTTGTTGAACTGCTTGGAGCTCTAAGCGGCTTATATCTTCTTCTGTAAAAATAGGACGATTACGTATATTAATCGTTACGCTAGCTTGTTCAGTTTTCAAGGATCGGCCCGCTGCCGCAACACTTACTTTCGTAAGAGGACCATGTTTCTCTTCAAGTTCGTATTTAATTGTATTAATTAATTCTGCCACATACATGACATTATGTATTTGACCATCTACCATGGCACGTTCTTTATGCTCTTTCACTACTATATCTTCCACGTGAAAATGGTCATTTTCTTCTTGAAGAATAATCCCGACCACTGAGCGTGTACCAATATCAAGTGCAAATAATTTAGAACTCAATGTAATCGCTTCCTTTCGCGTTATATCTCAATTTCAATTTAGCGAGTTGAAGCGCTAAATTAAAAATGCGTGACATTCTGAACAACATTGATTATAATATTGCTATTATCTAAAAATGTAACATACATTTCAGAGTTCTGAAAGTGTCTGTCATGAGGAGAGGAGCAAGAAAGCATGAGCCAAAAAGATTTAGAAAGCTTACGTAGCCAAATCGACGAATTAAACTTAGAAATTCTTCGTCTTATTAACGAACGTGCAGCTGTAGTTGATGAAATCGGTAAAATTAAAGAAAAACAAGGTGTAAATCGCTATGATCCACTGCGTGAAAGACACATGCTTGATCTTATTAAAGAACACAACCAAGGTCCATTAAACCAAATGACGGTAGACTATATATTTAAACAAATCTTTAAAACAGCTTTAAAGCAGCTTGAAGCTGATAAAAAGAAAGAATTACTTGTATCTCGTAAGAAAAAATCCGAAGATACAGTTATTAATATCAATGGTGAGTTAATTGGTCAAGGGAAGCCATCTTTCGTATTTGGTCCTTGTGCTGTTGAATCTTATGAACAAGTAGCTGCAGTAGCGGCTTCTATTAAAGCAAAAGGTGAAAAGCTAATCCGTGGTGGTGCCTATAAGCCACGTACTTCTCCATACGACTTCCAAGGTCTTGGATTAGAGGGTTTAAAAATTTTAAAACGTGTGTCTGAGGAATATGGTTTAGGTGTGATTACAGAAATTGTGACACCAGGTCATTTAGAGGAAGCCTTAGATTATATTGATGTGATTCAAATCGGGGCACGAAATATGCAAAACTTTGAATTATTAAAAGCAGCAGGTGCAACTAATAAACCAGTCCTACTAAAACGAGGTTTAGCTGCAACAATTGATGAGTTCATCCATGCAGCAGAATACATTATGTCTAAAGGAAATGAAAATATTATCCTTTGTGAACGTGGTATTCGTACTTATGAAAAAGCAACTCGTAATACGTTAGATATTTCTGCTGTACCAGTGTTAAAACAAGAAACGCATTTGCCAGTATTCGTAGATGTAACACACTCAACAGGTCGTCGTGATTTATTGTTACCATGTGCCAAAGCAGCCATTGCAATCGGTGCTGATGGTGTCATGGCAGAAGTACATCCAGATCCATCTGTAGCACTTTCTGATTCACAACAACAAATGGACATCCCAACATTCGATGCATTCTATGAAACAATACAAAAATTCATGAAAAATCATGAAATTCATGCTTAATTGTTAACAGCACACACCGCTTGCTTACTTTAGCAGGCGGTGTTTGTTATATCGTGACAAAATAATGTCTAGAATAGGACTATTAGTACTTGGTTTTTACGTAGTTCTTCTTGAAAGTAATATGAAAATTATCGTATGATAAGGCTATAATAGGAAAAAAGGGAGGCACGTACGATGACTGTTACAATTTATGATGTTGCAAGAGAAGCAAATGTTTCTATGGCAACCGTCTCTCGTGTAGTCAATGGCAATCAAAACGTAAAACCAGCAACACGAAAAAAAGTACTAGAAGTAATTGAACGATTGGAATACCGTCCAAACGCAGTAGCGCGTGGATTAGCAAGTAAGAAAACAACAACAGTTGGCGTGATTATCCCAGATATTGCAAACAATGTTTATGCAGAGCTGGCTCGTGGTGTAGAGGATATAGCCACAATGTACCGTTATAATATTATTTTAGCCAACTCAGATCAACATGAAGATAAAGAGTTACAGTTACTTGATACTATGCTTGGGAAACAAGTAGATGGTATTGTGATGATGAGTGATGAAGTAACAGAAAAGATGCAACAAACAATGGATCATTCACCAGTCCCGATTGTACTAGCAGGCTCTGTAGATGAATCGCAAACAATAGCTACGGTCAATATAGACTATTTCCAAGCGGCTTATGAAGCGATATCTTTACTCATTCAAAATGGACATACGCGCATTGGCTTCGTAACAGGTCCACTTTCGTATACAATTAACGGAAAATTCAAGCTAGCAGCCTATAAGAAAGCATTACAGGATGCTGGCTTGCCAATAGATGAAGCATTAATTGCTGCTGAAGAATCAAGCTATGACATGGGCTTAGAAGCTTGGGAGATTTTATCAGTGCTTGAGCAGCCACCTACAGCCTATTTTGCGGGTAGTGATGAATTGGCAATTGGTTTAATTCATGGTGCACAAGATGCTGGTAAAAATGTTCCAGAGGATATCGAAGTAATTAGCTTTGAGAATTCTAAGCTAGCACGAATGGTTCGTCCACAACTAACAAGTGTTGCATTACCCCTGTACGACATTGGTGCTGTTGCTATGCGCTTACTTACTAAATTGATGAGTAAGGAGCCTGTCGAGGATGAGGCAGTGATTTTACCACATCGTATTGAACATCGACAATCTGTTAAAAGTAAATAATAAGTAGGAACACGTAAATCTTATCAAGGATTTGCGTGTTTTTTAATTTAAAATGGAGCGGGAAAGAGGCATGATAAAATGACCAAAGCAGGGAGATCTGGCTGCAAACCAATGAAAAAACCCCACGAAAATCGTGAGGAAAAGTGCTAATCTCGTTTTTCATTTCGAATAAGGTGTAGTGCTTTTGCTAACATTTGAGCATTTTTTTCCTCTATTTCTGCCTTCCTTGGAATGGGCTCATACAGAGGAATTGGGTCCTCCCAAGTTGGAATAAAAGGTACGGGAGCTTCGGGTTGCCATTGGTCAAGCCATGCCTGTGGGAGAGGTCCAGTTGGTAACGCTTGGTCAGTCATTTCTAACCAAAGTAGGGACCAAGCACGTGGAACTACTCGCCATATATCATAGCCTCCTCCACCCACTGCAATCCACTTACCATCGCAATATTCATGGGCTAATTGATGTGCGAGCTTTGGGATTTCACGATATATATTCATTGTGCCATGAAGGTGTGTCAAAGGATCAAAAAAATGGGCATCTGCTCCATTTTGTGTGAGTACAACATCTGGCTTGAAATATTCGAAAACCTCTCTCATGGATTGTTCATAGATTTCTAGGAAACTTTCATCCTCTGTAAAAGCATCCATAGGGAAATTAAAGGAGGTACCATATCCTTGTCCGTTGCCTCTTTCGGTAATATTTCCAGTTCCAGGAAATAGATAGCGTCCTGTTTCGTGAATAGACAATGTACAAACATTTGGGTCCTCGTAAAAGCTCCATTGTACTCCGTCCCCATGATGTGCGTCTGTATCAACATATAGTACACGGGCATTATATTTTTCCTGTAAATATCGAATCGCAACCGTACTATCATTGTAAATACAAAATCCTGATGCGCGACCACGAAAACCGTGATGTAGCCCTCCTCCAAGATTGAGAGCATGCTCAGCTTTACCTTCCATTACATAATCAACGGCAGTTAACGTCCCACCGACTAGTTGGGCACTTGCTTCATGCATATTTTCAAAAATCGGTGTGTCTTCAGTGCCGATACCATAGCTTTCACATTGGGCTACCGATAATTCACCATGACCTGCCCTCTTCACAATATCAATATACTTAGGGTCATGGGCAAGCAGTAGCTCCTCTTCTGTTGCAACACGAGCGGGAATAATGTCTACATCATCAAGTCCATCTATATTTTTTAGTAAATCCATCGTTAGCGTCAAGCGTTTATGATTAAAAGGATGTGAATCTGAAAATTTATATCCGAGTTGTTCTGGCGAGTAAATGAATACAGCCTTTTTCATTATAACGAAACACCTGGCAAATTAGGCCATAGTACATCAAAGCCTTCTTTGCGAAGGTCTTGAATCATAGCTAAAGGATTCAGTGTTTTTACTCGGACGCTTAAAATTTTATTTTGCGTATTTTCAGAATCAGGATAAACTAAGACGCTTTGGACATTGGCATGATGATGATGAAATATCTTTGTTATTTCAAATAAAACACCTGGCGTGTCAGCTACTCGAATTTCAATTTTTGAGCCAGGTTCCGTTCCGCCGGTCAGCTCTATATATGTATAGAGTAAATCCGTTGTAGTAACAATTCCTACTAATTTCCCTCCAGAGACAATAGGTAAACACCCTACTTTAGATTCATAGAAGGTAAGAGCGACTTCTTCAACAAAATCAAGTGGATGACCAACAAGCGGATCTTTGACCATTATTTCTTCTACTTTTGCATGAAAAACAGGAGAATTAGGTTCATCTTGTAAAGAGGAGGGCAAAACTTCTTTAATGTCTCGTTCTGTAATCACTCCTATAACGTGACGTTCCTCATCTATAACAGGTAAATGGCGAACTTTTTTGTCACGCATTAGCTTTAGTGCCTCCAACACGGTATTGGTAGGAGCTAATGTGTAAGGTTCTTCATTCATAATTTCTTCTACGATCATATACGTATCCCCTTTGCATTGGTTTTAATACATGAAACGATTTCTAAAACGAAGTCTATCAAATCTTTCGATGGTCTCAGGAGGCACGCGCTTACCTTCGCGCGCCATTAAACAATTAGCTGGGTGTGATGTAATTTCTGGATCATCCGTAGCAAAATATTCAAATCCGACAGAGCTCATCATCTTCTCCATCATTTTGCGGTAGTCCCAAACATTTAAGCCGGTCCCCTTTAAATCCCAATGCCAATAATATTCGGTAGTTATCACCAGATAATCCTCCATTTCATCACCCATAAATGAAACGGCTAGTAATGCCTTTCCTGAACCTGTTCCGCGATAGTCAGGAATCACTTCAATGGCACCTAATTCAATCATGTCATCGATTCGATCCTCTGCCCATCGTTCAAGTGGATCAGGATAAAGATAGGTCACATAGCCTACAATAATATCTTCGTTTCGAATAATAACTATACGTCCTTCAGGAAGCCCCGCAATTTCAATAATAGCTTGTTGTTGCTGTTTTGGAGGTCTAAAGGCAACCAAGCCTTCATGGAAAGAATATGTAGCTAATTTTTCTGGAGGCACAGGTCCTTCCACATACACAGTACCATGCTTAGTTTCCCTTTTGACAGAAAAAAAAGTTTTTTTATGTTCCATAATGACACCACCTGAGTTTAATAATTCCATTATAGCTGATTTCGTGCGTAAAAACGCTTATTTTTGCAAAATATACCTGTATTTTTGGAAAAGTGAAAATATTAAGACAATCCCCTTGGATTCGTGTAAAATATAATATATCGCTTCTGTTATTTAACAGATAAAAGTAGCGTAATTAAGAGTTATGACATTTCTGATGCGGTAAACTGTTATATAACAAAAGCTAGGTAAATATGTTGCTTAGAACGTAAATTTATTATTTCAGCAGAGGGGATTGTTGAAAATAGCAAATGAACAGTTTGAAGCAAACGTAAAGAAAGGGGTAGTTTCATGGGGATGAAAATGAAGGAGAAGTTAGCGGCTTTAGCTGGTCAGCACCAGTTAATGAATTATGAAGAAGTGGCAAAGTCTCATAATTGGGCTGATACAGAAAAAGCATTTAGTTGGTACGAGACAGGTTTAGTGAATATGGCGTATGAGGCAATCGATCGCCATACTGAAACACATCGTAAAAATAAAGTTGCTCTTTATTTTAATGATGGTAAACGGAAAGAGGCGTATTCATTTAATGAAATGAAAAGGTTAACAAACAAGGCTGCTAACGTTCTTAAAACAGCTACTAATCTACAAAAAGGTGATCGTTTATTTATTTTTATGCCACGGTCGCCTGAGCTCTATTTTTCATTATTAGGTGCGTTGAAAATGGGTGTTATTGTTGGACCATTATTTGAAGCTTTTATGGAAGGTGCTGTGTATGATCGGCTAGCAGATAGTGAGGCAAAAGTATTGGTTACGACACCGGCGTTACTTGAACGTGTACCTATAGCTAAATTACCTCACCTAGAGCATGTCCTTTTAATAGGTGAAGATATTGAAGAAACATTACAAATTCTAGACTTTAATCAACGATTAAAAAGGGCTTCAGCTCAATTTGATATAGAGTGGGTAGATCAGGAAGATGGGATGATTCTTCACTATACTTCTGGATCAACTGGTGCGCCAAAAGGAGTGCTACATGTTCATTATGCAATGCTTCAACAATACCAATCTACGCAATGGGTTCTTGATTTACGTGAAGATGATATTTATTGGTGTACTGCTGATCCAGGATGGGTGACAGGAACAGCCTATGGTATTTTTGGTCCATGGTTAAATGGGGTAACAATGGTGATTGTTGGGGGAAGATTCTCACCGCAGGCATGGTATCAAGCCATTGAAGATTATGGTGTTACGGTATGGTATAGTGCACCAACTGCATTCCGTATGCTGATGGGGGCAGGGAGTGGCTTGCTTGAGTGCTATGATCTATCATCTTTGCGTCATGTGCTATCTGTCGGTGAACCATTGAACCCCGAAGTGATTCGCTGGGGAGTAGAAGAATTGGGTCATCGAATCCATGATACATGGTGGATGACAGAAACAGGAGCGCATATGATTTGTAATTATCCTTCGATGGATATTAAGCCAGGCTCAATGGGAAAACCACTTCCAGGTATTCATGCGACGATTGTAGATGATGCTGGCAACGAAGTACCACCGTTTACAATGGGGAATTTAGCTATTCAACGGGGGTGGCCAGCTATGATGCGTCAAATTTGGGGCAATCCAGAGCGCTATGAATCTTATTTCTTAAAAGGGAAATGGTATGTATCTGGAGATTCTGCCTATATGGATGATGACGGATACTTCTGGTTCCAAGGTCGAGTGGATGATGTCATTATGACGGCCGGAGAGCGTGTGGGACCATTCGAAGTGGAAAGCAAGTTATTGGAGCATCCAGATATTGTTGAAGCAGGAGTCATTGGAAAACCAGACCCAGTACGAGGGGAAATCATCAAAGCCTTTGTATCCTTACGAGAAGGAGTAGAACCTTCCGAACGATTAATTGAGGATATAAGAGATTTTGTTAAAAAAGGGTTATCGGCTCATGCAGCACCACGTGAAATTGATTTTAAGGAAAAACTACCAAAAACACGCAGTGGTAAGATTATGCGTCGTGTATTGAAGGCATGGGAGTTAAATTTACCTACGGGTGACCTATCGACGATGGAAGACTGATAAAGTAAAGAACATCAATTGATATTTATACAACATATGCATAAAAAGAAGGCAAGCATTCTTTCATCAATCGAGTGAATGCTTACCTTCTTTTTTCTGCATTTACAATGCTTAAGAGCTGTATTAACGAGAAGTATTTAAATGCGTAAAAAATATAGAATTAAATAAAAATTCAGTTGACTTAATATTTATGCAGACGTATACTATTTTTAACTTATTTCAGAGGTGAGTGCATTGAAAGTAGGAATTGTAGGAGCAACAGGTTATGGTGGACTAGAGCTTATTCGGTTTTTACATAATCATCCAGCTGTAGAGCAGCTAGCGTTATTTACTTCTTCAGAGGAGGGAGTTCTTTTTTCTTCAAAATTTGGTCATCTTATGACGATTATTGATAGGCCATTACAGAAAATAGAGGAAGATACTTTAGCGGAATTTGATGTAGTTTTTACAAGTACACCATCTGGCGTAACAAGTAAGTTATTACCATCATTGGTTAACACGGGTCCGAAATTTATAGATTTGTCTGGTGATTACCGGTTAAAAAATCTTGCAAGCTATGAAGCGTGGTATGGCAAACAAGCAGCACCATTTGATACGGTTCAGCAAAGTGTTTATGGTTTAACTGAATGGAATTCAGAGCATATTCGACAGGCTACTCTTATTGCTAACCCAGGTTGTTACCCAACAGCGGTGTTATTATCATTACTACCGCTAGTGAAGGAACGATTAATTGATCCGAGCTTTTTAGTAATTGATGCGAAAAGTGGCATCTCAGGAGCTGGTAATAAGCCGTCACAAACTACTCATTTTAGCGAGGCGAATGAGAACTTCTCTATCTATAAAGTAAATACACATCAACATATACCAGAAATAGAACAGGCATTATCCGTATTTGCTCATACTGAAACAAACATTACTTTCAATACTCATTTAGTACCTATGACAAGAGGGATTTTAGCGACATCCTATGCGCCAGTAATGGCAGGCGTTACAGAGGCTCAGTTGGTTGGTTGCTTGCAGGAAACGTATGAAAAGCATCCATTTGTTCGAATGGTTACAGATGCTACTAGCTTAGGAACTAATCGTGTTAAGGGGTCCAATTATTGCGATATTTTGGTGAAAGTAGATTCTCGTACAAATCGTGCCACGATTGTAAGTGTGATTGACAATCTAGTCAAAGGGGCTGCAGGGCAAGCTATCCAAAATATGAATGTACAATTTGACCTACCACAAACGACAGGTCTTGATGTTGTACCGTTCTTTATTTAACAGTTTTTATGTTTAGTTTGATGAAAAATAAGGAGGAATTATGGATGACAGTTACTACATCAATAAATGTAATGAAAAAGTTATCAAGTAAAAATATCGTTTCACCAAAAGGCTTTAAGGCAGCTGGGTTACATTGTGGTTTAAAACATAAGAAGAAAGATTTAGCCATTTTAGTAAGTGAGGTACCAGCTAGTGTTGCTGGTGTTTTTACAACAAATGCTGTGCAGGCAGCCCCGTTAAAAGTAACAAAGGAAGTTGTTTACACAACAAAAAAAATGCAGGCGATAATCGTGAATTCGGGCAATGCCAATGCTTGTACAGGGAAGCAAGGCGTTAAGGATGCCCAAACAATGCAGGCGCAAGTGGCTGAAAAATTAGGGATTGCGCCTGAATTGGTGGGAGTTTGTTCAACGGGCGTCATTGGCGAAATGATGAAGCTGGAGCCAGTAGTAAATGGTATTCAACAGCTAGAACCGAAGGACAATTTAGAAAGTGCTATTGACTTTGCGCAGGCAATTTTAACAACAGATACAGTTATGAAGAACACAAGCTATAGTACAACGGTAGATGGCAAGGAAATCATTATCGCTGGTGTTGCGAAGGGTTCAGGCATGATTGAACCAAATATGGCAACCATGTTGGGCTTTATTACGACAGATGCCCAAATAGAATCTGATGTATTACAAAGTGCATTATCCGATATTACCAATCTCACGTTTAATGCCATTACCGTAGATGGGGATACATCTACAAACGACACAGTTGTTGTATTGGCGAACGGCTTCGCAGGAAATAAGACGTTAACACCTGATCATCCAGATTGGTTAAATTTCTATTACACATTGAAAACGGTAGCCGAAGATTTAGCAAAAATGATTGCCAAGGATGGAGAAGGGGCAACTAAGCTCATTGAAGTGGAAGTTGTTGGCGCAGTTGCAGATGAAGAGGCACGAAAAATCGCCAAGAGCGTCGTAGGCTCGCCACTTGTAAAGACTGCTGTTTTTGGCTGTGATGCGAACTGGGGACGAATTATTGCAGCAGTAGGGTATAGTGGTGCCACTGTAGACCCAGATAAAATTACGATTCAAATTGGAGGCGCTACAATGGTAGAAAACGGCGAACCAATTCCTTTCTCAGAGGATGAATTAATACAAATTTTAAAAATGCATGAAGTGAAAATATATGTGTCTCTTGGCATGGGTGAAGGTAAGGGGCATGCTTGGGGATGTGACTTAACGTATGACTACGTCCAAATCAACGCATCATACCGCTCGTAAACGAATGGTGATTAAGCTCGGTGGTAGTACACTGGAGGGCTTAAATAAAGATTTTTTTTATCATTTTAAAAAACTTCAAGATAGCGGTGTGGAGCTTATTATTACTCATGGCGGGGGCCCAGCTATTAATCGTGAATTAGCTGCTCGAGGCATAGAATCGCATACATTAAATGGTATACGTGTGACAAATGAGGCAGCTATGAATGTTGTCCAATCCACTCTAATTGGGCAGGTTAACCCTGCTTTAGTTCATGACTTAACAAGTGCTGGCGTCGAGGCCATTGGGCTAAACGGTTATGATGGTCAATTAATGGTGGCAGATTATTTAGATAAAGATGTTTATGGTTATGTAGGAGCAGTAAAAGCCATCCATACAGCCTTACTTGAAGCTTTATTGTCAGTGGGAATTGTACCCGTTATTGCTTGTGTTGGAGTAAGTGAAGCAGGTCAGGCTTTAAACATTAACGGCGATACAGTCGCAAGTGAAATAGCATTAGCCTTAGGGGCAGATAGCTTATTACTCGTTACAGATGTAAGTGGTATTCGAGTCTATGATGAATATCAAACAATGGCAACACCCACTCTCATTAATCAATGGATAGAACAAGGGCATCTATATGGAGGGATGATTCCGAAAGTACAAGGAGCGATCGATTGTTTACGTGCAGGTATACCTTCCGTGCAAATTGTGGGAGAGACATTGATTGGCACTACGATTGTCACTTCCGATAAACTTCATGCTACCTAGTGTTCTAATAAGAGCTTATGAAAAGTATAGATGTTGAAAGAAGACCATTTCAAATAATAGCGGAGATGATAACATGAGTGCGTTATTCGGGAACTACGGTAAACGTCGTGCGCAAATTGTCAAAGGGCAGGGCACCGTTGTAGAGGATTCTACAGGAAAACAATATTTAGATTTTACTAGTGGTATTGCAGTAGCAAGTCTGGGGCATGCGCATCCAGCCATTGTGCAGGCACTACAAGAGCAAAGTGAAAAGCTGTGGCATATATCGAACCTTTTTGATATCCCTGGTCAGGAAACCGTGGCTAAAAAATTAATCGCTCATACGCATTTTGCACATGCTTTTTTCTGTAATAGTGGAGCGGAGGCAAATGAAGCGGCCATTAAGTTAGCACGAAAGCATACAGGGAAAAACCATATGATTACTTTCGAAAAATCATTCCATGGTCGCACATTCGGAGCAATGTCTGCAACAGGTCAAGGCAAAATACATAACGGCTTTGGACCACTCGTTGAAAAATTTACGATTTTACCATTCAATGACGCTGCCGCACTAGAAGCTACTATTGATGACTCTGTAGCAGCCATTATGCTGGAAATGATTCAAGGAGAAGGTGGCGTTAATTGTGTATCGTTAGAATTCGCTACCGCGATTGCAAAAGCATGTGAGGACAAGGGAATATTACTCATTATTGACGAAGTACAGACTGGAATTGGAAGAACAGGAACACGCTATGCGTTTGAGCAAACGGTGTTAAAGCCACATATAGTGACATTAGCAAAAGGCTTAGGTGGTGGCTTTCCGGTAGGGGCAATGCTAGGAACTGCCGAGCTTTATGCAACCTTTAGTCCGGGTACACATGGCACTACATTTGGGGGAAACCCACTTGCAATGAATGTAGCTCAGGCCGTCTTAAGTCATGTATTTGAGCCAGCATTCTTACAGCAAGTACAAGAACAGTCAGCCTATTTTGTCGCACAACTAAAAGCGCATTTACCTTCTAATTATACCATTCAGGGTAAGGGATTAATGCTTGGAATTGGCTGTGGTGAAACAGAAGTAGCCGCGTATATTGCTGCTGCAGAAGAGAAGGGTCTCTTATTAGTAGGGGCAGGGCCAAATGTTATTCGACTATTGCCGCCACTAACTGTAACGAAGAAAGAGATAGACGAAGCAGTAGCCATTTTAAAGACCATATTATATTAATTTACTGACAAAGAATCTGCTTATTTAGCAGACTCTTTGTCTTTCTTTTTTATTGAAGCTGTTTTACTAATGTATTTACTAGTTTTGGCAACCAATCATGAAGTTGACTAAATGTAAATCCTGCTTTCTCTGCTTTCGCATTTGTCATATACCAGTCAGCAGGTACACCATATGGTGATTGTGATTCTTCATCGCCACCAACAAGTGAAATTTTTGCGCGCTTCCCACTCTTTTCTTCAATTAACGCAAGGAGTTCCTTCAATGACATGGCACCAGATGCTGTAGCATTGTATGGTCCTTCTATAGGTGTCATGCCTGCAAAATATAAGAAATTAGCTGCTTCCTCATCTGTAATATAGCTCATCTGCGCATCGATATTCGGTAAGGAGATTGGCTGATCGTGTAAAATACGTTCCACATGAAAATGCAATCGACGTGTGTAATCATGTTCACCCATGACAATTGGGAAACGTACAGCAACAACTGGGAATGAAGCCTCTTTAAACAATACAGCCTCTGCCTGTCTTTTTCCTTCTCCGTAGGAAAATTCATTTCGATCCCCCATGAGAATTTGATAATGATAAGGATCGAAATCTTCTTCCTTTTTCATCTTGCCATCAACTTCATAGGTTGAAAGAGTTGAAGTAAAGACAAGTTTTTTCGTTTTCCCTTTTAAAAGCTCACAAATGGTATGTGCCTCGTTAGGAGAGTAGCAAATATTATCATAAACAATATCCCACGTTGTATGGGCGAGAGCATTTTCTAATGCGTCACGATCATCCCGATTAACCATTAATTGTTTGACAGCTGTTCCAAAAGGATTGCCGCTTTGACCGCGTGTTAAAATCGTTACATCATGTCCATTCTCAATGCAAAGTTCCACTAATTTTTTTCCGAAAAAACGTGTGCCCCCTAAAACTAAAATGTTCATATTTTTCCTCTCCTTCAAAATAGTAGTCTTCTTAATAATGACAAAAAAATAGACTTACTACAAATCAAAAGTGAATTGTAGTAAGCCTGTTTGACACAGAAAATGAAACTGATTATCGCCTTGATGTTTCAGGGGGAGTTGTATTGCCGTTGTCTCCTCCATTTGAGCCATCTTCAGGTTGACCTGATCCGTTACCACCAGATCCATCCCCATTGTTGGAGCCGTTGCCATTGCCACCAGATTCATTCCCGTTGTTGGAGCCGTTGCCGTTGCCACCAGATCCATTCCCGTTGTTAGAGCCGTTGCCATTGCCACCAGATCCATTCCCATTGTTAGAACCGTTACCATTATTACCAGACCCATTGCCATTTGTAGGCGGTGTTGTAGGTGGAATTGTTTCTTGACCATTATCCTCTGGATCAGGTTCATTTTCACTACCACCAGTAGAGGCTACATTAGAATGTGGTGACACTAAGCCTGTAATATCTACAGCCACTACAACATAGGCCTGTCCACTAGCGACCGTTATACTTTGTGTAGATTCAAGAACAGAAGTTACTAATGTGTTGGCACCATTTGTAACATTGTAAATCCGATAGCCAACTACATCGTTTGATGACTCTGTCCAAGATAAAGTGGAGCCATTTACGGATGCTGTTACTGCTGCAGGTGCACTTCCATCCGCAGGGAAATCAACGGCCGAAACAGATGAATTGGTTAAAGTTGAATTTTTCGGTAATAAACTTGCTGGGTTACCGCCAAGACGGCCTAACATACGTTTAATAAACGCCTGATTAATACCTGCGCCACCTGATTTGACAAATTCAGCTGGTGTACTAGGTAATGCATTATAAGTTTTTCCTTTAATCGTTACAACACTTGAAGCAGCTAAGCTATCATCTGGTTGTGAAGGTAAAAATACTTTCGCATTAAATAAGTCTGAACGAACTAAACCTGCATCTGCACAGGCAGCAGAAGGTGCCATTCCAGAAATTCCGCAGAATGAAGCGGTCACCACATTTTTAGGTGCCTTAAAGCTTGTTGGTGGGTCAATAAACTCAGGAGCCACATCGTAAACGGAATTCATTAAAGTACCCCATAATTTATTGACACGAACACTTGGCTGTAGGTACGTATTATTAAATGCGTACAACGTACGAGGTTGGTCGTAACCCATCCAAACACCTAGAGATACATTAGGGTTATAGCCAACTAACCAAACATCTTTATACTCTTGAGAAGTCCCTGTTTTAGCAGCGAAATCAGAAGAGAATTTTAATGTATTACGAGCAAGAGTTCCTGTTCCTTTTGTTAATACGTCACGTAGCATATCTGTCACAATATAAGATGTTTCTGGACTAAATACTTGGACGGGTTCTACTTCGTGTTTGTAAATAATATTTCCTTCTTGATCTTCAATTCGATCAATCATATAAGCATCAATGAATTGACCACCATTTGCAAAAGTAGCAAAGGCATTCGTATTCTCTTCTACAGTAGTCCCCTCACTTAAAGCACCGATACCGGTTGCAAGGTTAGTGAAATCATCGGGGTGTAATTTTGTGAATCCCATTTTTACTAATAGATCAGCTGGTCGTTTGTTAATAATATCATTATATAAACGTAACGCTGATATGTTTTGAGAATCTGCTAAAGCTTCACGCGCCGGAATAAGTCCTCGCTCATCACTAGTAATATAGTTACTTGGGCTCCATGAACCAATTGAGAATTTTACGTCAACGAGTGGGCTACCTGCACCAATTACGCCATACTCAATAGCAGGTGCGTATACAAGTAATGGTTTCATCGTAGAACCATTTGAACGATAAGCTTGTGTTGCATGGTTAACTTGAGTTGTATTAAAGTCTCGACCACCTACAAAACTTAAAATGCGACCTGTCGTATTCTCCATTAAAATACTGCCCACTTGTACGGGCATTTCGATATCAACTTCCTCACCGGTTACAGGGTCTTTCCCTTTACCAGTATATGTGTGGCCGTAATATTGGAAGTCCTTAGCAGCTTTTTGCATGGCATCATACATATCTTTGTTAATGGTTGAATAAATACGATAACCTTTTGAGCGAACATCTCGATCTGCTAAGATTTTATATTTATCTTTTAATTTTTTTTCTGTTTTTAATCGCTCTGGGTCAATACCGTCATCTTCTGCGAGTTTTTCTGCAATAATATCTTTTGCACGGCTCTCAAGCTCATATGTAAGCCATGGATAACGATCCTCCGCTCGCATTTCTGGACCACGGAAGTCAGCAGCAATATCATAATTCAGTGTTTCTTTATATTGAGCATCGTCAATATAACCAGCTTCTTTCATACGATAAAGAACTGTTTTCATACGATCAATACCTGGTTTTAAAGCTTCCTCACTTTTCAGTTCACCCGTATTTGTAAAAGGTGTGTAAGCAAATGGCGCCTGAGGAATACCAGCGATGTAAGCTGCTTGCGCAAGTGATAAATCCTTAGCTTTGACACCAAAGATTCCTTCTGCGGCTGTTTCTACGCCTGCAATATTTCGCCCTGAAGAGTTACGACCGTATGGAATAATATTTAAATAAGCCTCTAATATTTCTTCCTTTGTCATAAAATGCTCTAAACGCATAGCAAGTAAAATTTCTTTTGCTTTACGTTCATAGGAAACTTCATTGGTTAATACTTGGTTTTTAATAAGTTGTTGCGTAAGGGTAGAGCCACCTGTCTGTGTAGCAGAATTCGTAACATCTTGTAATAAGCCTCGTACAACCGCTTTTGGTACAATGCCGTTATGTTCACGGAAATACTCATCTTCTGTTGCCAGTACTGCATTAATAACATCTGGTGCAACATTTTTTAGTGAAGTTTCGCGGCGATCTAAATCTGTCCGTAATTTTCCGATATAAATATCGTTGGCAAAATAAATTTCACTTGTTTCTTCATAGCTAAAAATTTGATCTCGCAATTCATCTTTTGAGCGTAAAGGCTCTTCTTTTACAAGAGAAGCGAAATAACCAGCTCCTACTGAACCGACAAATACAGTGCCAACCAATGCAAAGACTAAAAATAGTAAAAATAAGTTCCAGGTAACGCTACCTGAAATACGTAATTTCTTCATCCATTTTTGTTCAATTAATGTATCGATCTTTGCATTGATTTTTTCAATCCAATCCTTCAATGTATCGACCTCCTAAAATCTTGTTTATTATAGCACATATTGTTTTAGCTCGAACATAGTTATTGACTTTGAAATAGATTCGTATAGAATAATGTTTATAGTTTTCTAGTGATGAAGAGTTTGGAGTAGTTTCTATATTCCCTGTTTAGAGAGCCAGTGGTCGGTGAAAACTGGTCATAATGTAGAGACGAATTACGTGCTTGGAGCTTAGACGTGCGCGCCTGCGATAAAGGCGGTTGAATGAAGTGGAAGGTGGATGACATCTTCAAGCCGGGTGGTACCGCGTTAATTTACAATTTAACGTCCCTGCATGCAATTGTTTGCGTGTAGGGATTTTTTTATTTCATGAACTTGTCCATGCACGTAGCGAATTTCAATCAATTAGGAGGAATCATCATGACAAACGAATTATTACAAGATTTAGAATGGCGTGGGCTGCTATACCAACAAACCGATGCTGATGGTATGGCAAAACTATTAGAAGAACAGTCCGTCTCTTTATACTGTGGTGTTGATCCAACAGCAGATTCTATGCATATCGGGCATATTGTCCCGCTTTTAACATTACGTCGCTTCCAAAAAGCTGGTCACCGTCCAATTTTACTTGTGGGTGGGGCTACAGGCATGATTGGAGATCCATCAGGTCGTTCAGAAGAGCGTCAATTACAAACTGTGGAGCAAATCGATAAAAATGTTCAAGGGATTCGCGGTCAACTAGAACGAATTTTTGACTTTGCTGAAGATGGTAATGGCGCTCAGCTTGTGAACAATCGTGACTGGATTGGCAATATAAATACGATTGAATTTTTACGTGATTATGGGAAATTAATTAATGTTAACTACATGTTGGCAAAAGATACAATTGCTTCTCGTCTTGACACGGGGATATCTTTCACAGAGTTTGCTTATACATTAATTCAAGGGATTGATTACAATCATTTATACAACCACTACAATTGTCGTATTCAAGTAGGTGGCTCTGACCAATGGGGTAATATTACAACAGGTTTAGAGGTTATTCGTAAGACACATGAAGAAGAAACTAAAGCCTTTGGGATTACGATTCCATTAGTAACGAAAGCAGATGGTACGAAATTTGGTAAAACAGCTGGTGGTGCTGTCTGGTTAGATGGTAAGAAAACATCTCCATATGAATTCTATCAATTTTGGATCAATGCTGCTGATGCAGATGTCATCAAATACTTGAAAATATTCACTTTCCTTACTCGTGAAGAGATTGAATCATTAGCTGTTTCTGTAGAAGAAGAGCCACATTTACGTAAGGCTCAAAAATCACTTGCTGAGGAAATGACACGATTAATTCATGGTCAAGCGGCGTTAGAGCAAGCTATTCGCATTACAGCAGCTTTATTTTCAGGCGATTTAAAAGCACTTTCGGCTGAAGAAATGAAGGATGCCTTTAAAGATGTTCCTTCTATTGAAATGGCAAAAGAAGATAAAAATATTGTGGATCTTCTTGTAGAAGCTGGTATCTCATCATCGAAACGTCAGGCACGTGAGGACGTTTCGAATGGTGCAATTAGTGTCAATGGTGAAAAAGTGACGGATTTAGAATATGTAGTCGATGCAAAGGATCGTCTAGAGGATGCCTTTAGCATTGTTCGTCGCGGTAAGAAAAAATATCATATGGTAAAGTTTGTATAATGATTTTAATTTAAACAACATCCCCGATCATAAAGGGGATGTTGTTTTTTTTATTATAGAAAACTTGGCGATTTTATGTGTTCATATTGCTGAGGGTGCAGTATTTTTGCCAGTTTTATAGCCCCTTCAATAAGACGGGGAGAAGGCCGACAATAAAGCCATTCCTCCATTACATGAAGCTGTTCCATTTTCACAGCATGTAGCTCACTTGCATGGGGACGCTTTAATAAGTTGGCCGGCTGTATACGCTCAAAAGCTACACCTACCCAAGCCATCATGATATAGTCGGGCTTTCGTTTAACAACATCTGCCCAATCAGTTTGAACACTGGCTAGTTCTACATCGTGAAATAAATTGACTCCGCCTGCAATAGCACTAATTTCTGTTAGCCAATTTATTTTTCCTGGTGTAAAAATTGGGTTTGGCCACCATTCCCAGTATAGAGTAGGTTTCTTCGTGAGGGAGTTAGCAACTATACGCATTTTGTCAATGGATTGCAAATATTCTTCTGCGATTATTTTAGCACGTTCTTCTACATGGCAAGCTCTCCCGAGTGAAAGGAGATCTTGTGCAATTTCCTCTAACGAGTTCGCATTAAAAACAATATGAGGGATATTTCTTCTTTGCAATTCCTCGATGTTTTTTTCCATTCCAGGCACACTTAAAGAAGCAAGAACAAGATCGGGGTGTAATGCCTCTAAATCGTTCATATTAATAGATAAATCTGGACCAAGCTGTGGCAAATCTTTAACGCTTGATGGCCAATCGGAGAAATCATCTACTCCAACAAGCTGGTCTGTCAGTCCTAAATAGGCTACAAGCTCTGTATTGCTTGGACATATCGAGATTAAACGCATTTGTTATCTCCTATTCTTTTTAATAAAAGTATAGCGAGAGTTTCCATTCTAAACAATGTGTTTACATCATTTTCATCTTTGAGCATAGAAAAAAGGTGGAGAAAAACTTGGTTTATCTCCACCTTTTGTTTTTTTATTAATTATGAAAGAGCAGCAACTGCTTCAAGCGATTCCTCTTTTTTCACGATAGGGCCCATTGCATTTGTAATAATTTGTTTAATATCATCTAATGTTGCTTTACGAGGATTTGTCTCAGCGCAAACATCTAACATCGCATTTTTTGCTAAAATTTCAATATCCTCATCTTTTGCACCTAGTTCGCGGAAGCCACTAGGAATATTTAAATCCTTTGATAGCTTTTCAATAGCTGAAATAGCTTTTTCAGCAGCATCACGCTTACTTAATCCTGTCACATTTTCACCTAATAATTCAGCAATGCGAGCAAAACGCTCAGTACGTGCTGTTACATTGAAGCGGCAAACATGTGGTAATAAAATGGCATTACATACGCCATGAGGTAGATTATAATAGCCACCTAACTGATGAGCAATCGCATGGACATAGCCTAGTGAAGCATTATTAAAAGCCATACCAGCTAAAAATTGTGCATATACCATTTGTTCACGTGCTTCTAAATCAGCTCCATTTGCATAGGCACGTGGTAAAAATTCAGGAACTAGTTGAAGTACCTTCTCAGCACAAGCGTCTGTAATTGGTGTTGCATTTGTCGAAACAAATGATTCAATAGCATGTGTCAATGCATCAACACCAGTAGCAGCTGTTAGAGCAGGAGGTAACCCAATCATCAGTTCGGAATCATTAATCGAAAGTAACGGGGTCACATGTTTATCAACAATGGCCATTTTTACTTTACGTGCTGTATCTGTAATAATCGTGAAACGAGTCATTTCACTAGCAGTACCAGCCGTTGTATTAATAGCAATTAATGGCACAAGTGGATTTTGTGATTTATCAACGCCTTCATAATCTTGAATGCGTCCACCATTCGAAGCAATAAGTCCGATACCTTTTGCTGCATCATGAGCGCTCCCTCCTCCAAGAGAAACGATTGAATCACAGCTTTCAGCATGGTAATCTGCTATGCCATCTTCAATATTTTGATCTGTTGGATTTGGTTCTGCTTTAGGGAAAATTGCTACATCAATTCCAGCAGCTGTAATGATGTTTGCAATTTGTTCAGAGAGACCTAATTTGTGTAAGCCCTCATCTGTTACGATTAATGTCTTCTTCACTTCTAAATCATTTAAGTGTTTACCAACTTCTTGAATTGCTCCAGGTCCAAATAAGTTTTTTTTCGGCATAACAAATTGCTTTAGAACGTCTGACATACTTCCAACCCCTTTTTAAAAATTATTATTGCTTGAATGATGGTGAACCACCTTTCGGAATTTATCGTATTCTATTTTTTATTAAAGTTCAACTCGTATTTTTATTAAAATTGCTCGCTTTATCCTTGTTATTATTTTACAAAAAAGTTAGCTTGTTAAAATGTTCTTTAAGAATGTGAAAGGTATAAGAATGCTGATTGTAATATGTTTTATAAAATGTTTTACTATAAAAATAAAATATATTTTTTTGGAAATGGTTCTATTTGAAGGGGTCTAAGAATAGTAAATAACTGATATTTGTTTTTTAATATTAAGATAGTGGTTATGTTATTTTGAAGCGATGTAATTATTATTTTAAAGTATATAAAATTTTCATAAGTGAGAGGGAGTTATGATTGTTGATTATAATAATATTAAGAAATTCTGAATATACGGACGGTGTATTTCTAGAATAACCCTCATACCAATCTCTACGCCCTGAGAACCCAAGGGATATATAAGAAAAGAAGCTTATTTCGTTAATGCCCTCATCTTCAGATAGTTTAAATTTTTTAAATGGCTAATTTGTTGAATAGCGCAACCAAGAAATTGATTGAAATGGAAGTTTTCAATTTCGTTAAAAATTATTTTTAAAAATTTGTTCAATAAAAGAGCATTATTCAACTTAAGTTATAGTCCTTTCAACTGCTCTTTTAATCCAAGATAGTCATTGATGACAAATAATAAAGAATCCAATTCTCTCTTAGAGTGACGGTCAACAGCAATGTATTGCAATTGCTAGGGCACTTGCCCCTAAACCTCGTTTACTACTGTTAGACGAGCCTTTTAGTAACTTAGATACCGAGCTTCAAGTAAAAATTAGAAAAGATTTACGTGACATTTTAAAGCGCGCAAATATTACATCTATTTTGTTACACACGATGAAGAGGATGCCTATGCTATCGCTGATTTTATCGTGCAATTAAAAAATGGAAGAATCGAACAAATGGGAAATCCTTGCTATCTTTAAAAAAAGGGGTAAAAGATTGTCCTAACTTTGTTTGAACATAGTGTGAAAATATCATTTAACAATTTAGGGTACTGAGAAATTAGAGCTTCACAGTACCTTCTTCGTCTTTGTTTAATAAGGGGGCGGGTTTTGGTAGTCAAACTGAGGCTAAAAAGTTTTTTATAAAGTGTTTAAAAACTCATGTGTCTTGAAGGTGATAAAACGACCTCTTAAACAAGTGGAAACATTAAAACAGCATTTCTCTGACCGAGAATACTATCAACTTTCTGTCAATAATAACACGTTGATTTCCATCCTTCTCTAACTTAAATCTAACGTGATAAGGGCTTTACTTCTCTCAACTAATTCCCTTTTCTTTGAATTTAAGGATCTCTGTAGCAATAAAGGGAAATCATTAAGCATTAGTTAAATAAAAAAATCTATTTATCAAAATGCAATTTCTAGAAAATGATACTCTTGAGAATAAAGCAACATATTCTTCAATGAACAAGTAATTGGTTGTTTATTTAATTCTCCTCCAACCCACATAACACACGTTCTAAATGTTCCTTCTTTACATGAGTAATTCCCCATTCACAAATCATATCGAGTAAAGGAATAAGGGACAATCCTTTTTTAGTTATGGAATATTCTACACGAGGAGGAACTTCTGGATATACATTTTTTACTATTAATCCATCCATTTCAAGTTCTCTTAATTGTCTGGATAGTGTTTTATGTGAAATATCCTCAATATATCTTTGAAGCTCTCCAAATCGTTTGAGAGGGTTTTCGTATAGTTCATATAAAATCATTATTTTCCATTTTCCTTGAATAATTTGCATTGTAGCATCAAACTCATTTAAATATTTTTTCTTATCCAATTCATTGCTCTCCTTTATTAAGTACCTTAAGGTTACTAAGGGACAAAGAGGTGCCTACTTTATCTTAAGTAGATTTAATTGTAAACTGATTTTACTTAGAAATCAAAGAAGGAGTGACAATCAGAATGAAAACAGGATATATTGCAATTACAGGTGCTTCATCAGGTATTGGTGAAGCAACAGCAAAGAAGTTTATACAAAATGGATATAACGTTTTAGTTATAGCACGTCGTGCACATTTGTTAGATCAATTTACAGGAGATAATGTAATTAAAGCAAGTGTGGATGTAACAGATAGAGAGGCTTTAGATAAAGCTCTTATGGCAGCTGAAGACAAATTTGGACCAGTTGAAGCAATCGTAAATAATGCTGGACGTATGTTATTGGGCGATATCGCTAAACAAAATCCTCTTGAATGGAAAGAAATGTATGATGTAAATGTGTTAGGTATGTTAAATGGAATGCAAGCAGTATTGCCTTCTATGATTGAACGTCAAACAGGAACTATTATTAATGTAAGTTCTATTGCTGGAAAGAAAACATTTGCTGATCATGCGGCATATGTGGGGACGAAATTCGCAGTTCATTCAATGAGTGAAAATGTTCGTGAAGAGGTTTCAAAGCATAACGTACGTGTGATAACAATTGCACCAGGTGTGGTTGAGACCGAGTTACTATCACACACATCTGATGAACAAATTAAAGAGAACTACATAGAATGGAAGGAATCAATTCATGGTGGTTTAAATCCAAGTACAGTAGCAGAAACAATTTATTTTGTATTTAATCAGCCTCAAAGTGTAAATATTAGAGAAATAGTATTAGCACCAACAAAACAACAAGCATAAAATGAAGAGAATAATATAGACCGCTCTCTTTTATTATACTGATGTTATATACTGGTATATTATCGTGAGTAATTATGTATTCTTGCGAAAAAAACGGGGCTGATAGTGTGAGTGAAAAAATGGTGCAACAAACATTATTGGGAGATCTGGAATGGAAAAATCCAATTGAAATGGTCGATATAGAATTGTTTGAAGAGTATATTTATTATAACTGTATTTACTTTAAGTCGCCTGAAGAACAAGACTATATTTCTTTATTACGAAGGGAAATTTTAAAGCGAATGTGAGATTTATCGAAGGAGTAGCACTAGCTGCTCTTTTTCTTTTTGAGCTCTTGAAAAAACATCCGTTTCTTTAACGAAATGGACGCAATGAGCAGAAATTTTTGAGTGATTGATCAATTAACGGAGTTTATTTCCTTGTAGGTAAATTATGGAAATATTTACACTTAATAATTATGACAAACACAGTGGCCATAGCGGAAGTGTCAACGTTGAGTACTAAAATGAATGCTCCAATATTAAAAAAGATTAACAGTATAAGAGTTATATTATATAGGTAAATATACTTGTTAGTAGTTAGATATCCTTTTTATCAATTACGATGTAAAATTACCTAAATAATAAAATGCGAAACTATGGATATTATAGGTATTTTATATTAATATAGATGATAGTTATTCTAACATACTTTTAATAATTATTTTAGGCTATGGATATTTAGAAAAATATACAGATAGGAGTGTAAAAGTTGATAATACTAGATAGACCTTATGTTTCTGATTTATTAGCGCACACAGTTAGTAAGAATAAAATTCCAGTTATCAAATTAAATGAAGTTTTTATACCAAATGAATCTACTATAAGTTTAAAAAAGGTAGACGATTTGTTGATTGAATTAGAGAAGAAGAATTATCAAATTCTCTTTAACTCTGAAAATGGACTTAATATTTTATCTAAATATGCACCTAATCACTACTTAACAATTGTTACAGATATTTTGAAAAATAAAGTTACTTTCAGGAAAACATTAAGTAGTCATTTTAAAGATTTCTTTTTCACAGAAGTATCTCTAAAAGAATTAGATGAATTAGATCCTGGTTCACTACCTTTCCCTATTATTGTTAAGCCTGTTATAGGATATTCAAGTGTAGGAGTACATCGTATTGATAAGGTAGAAGAATATAAAGAAACTATTGAACAACTTAAGTTTGAAATGGAAGTTACAAGTGCAGAGTATCCAATCGAAGTTATTAATAATCAATCCTTTATAATTGAGAAATTAATTGAAGGTGATGAATACGCTGTTGACGTATATTTTACAGAAGAAGGCGAGCCTGTTATCCTAAATATTTTTAAAAGAATGTTTAGGCATGAGAAGGACATGAGCGATAGAATTTACTATACGAGTAAGCAAGTAATAAATGAGTCCCTCAACAACATTCAACAATTTTTAAAAACTATTTCATCGCTCTTCGCATTAAAGCTTGTCCCTATACATATTGAAATTCGCATCGATAATCTCGGACAGATAGTTCCTATTGAAGTAAACCCACTTAGATTTGCTGGTATCGGTACAAATGAACTTGGCGTTTATGCATATGGTGTCAACGCATGCGAGTACTTTTTTAAACAACAAAAGCCTGATTGGGAAAATATAATTAATCAAATGGATGATTCAATTTATAGTTTTTGTTGTGCTGAAATAGATGCATCTATTGATTGTAAGAAAGTTGTGTCTATTAATCATGAAGCGTTTAAACTAAATTTTGAAGAAATTTTAGAATATCGACGGATGAAAGTGAATGAAAGCTCTACTTTTGCTGTAATATTCCATAAATCACCAGATTTAAAAGAAAATACTAGGTTATTGAATTTAGATCTGAATCAATATATTACGTTAAATGAATTGGTATTTGTTTAATAATAGTTAATTTTATATTACAGTTAGGAGCGTTAACGATGTTTAAAGGTATGACCATTAGAAAGAAAATATTATTAAACGTATTAATGCCTATTATTGTTATAAGCACAATTTTTAGTTTTGCCATATTTATTGTAGCTGAGCGTTTAATCGATGGATATATTATTCCTCAGTTTGAAGAGAGCTTAACAATGAAAATGGATGACTTTGAAGAGTTATTTGATAAAGAATTAATCAATAGTGCTAAAACAAACAAAAGTGCATATCAAGAACTGTTGTCCAGAGGAAATGACTTTCAAAAAGAGTATGAATTAGAAAATGTGTATATTATGAGTAAAGTAGATAATAAAGAAGTCATTTTATTTTTAGGTAATGACGATAAGTATTTATCACCACTAGCGTTTACAGATGAACAAAAAGCAGCGCTAGATACAACTAAAATGGTTACAAGTGATATTTATATAGATGATTACGGCGCTCATAAGTCTACATTTTTACAAGTTCCAGGAACAGATTCTGTCTTAGGGTTAGATGAAGATGCAGATTTTATAGTTGATCTGGAGAATTTATTAATAAAGGTATGTGTGTTATTAGCACTTATATTTATTGTGGTAAGTGGTATACTAGCATATTTCACTGCTAAAAGAATTTCTAAACCGTTAAATGAACTTGTTGATTATACTAAAGTAATTGCTGCTGGTGATTTAACACAGGAAATTAAAAATACAAGTAATGATGAAATTGGTCAGCTTGCATCAAGTTTTAATAGTATGCAAGTGCAGCTAAAAGAAGTTATAGGTCATGTATCCTCAACAGCAGACTATGTAGCAAGCGGGTCTAAAGAATTGACGCAAAGTATAGAGCAAGTGACAGAAATGGCCAATCAGGTATCAGCAGCAATTCAGGAAGTTTCAGTAAGTAGTGAAATGGTAACAACTGGGGCTATTCAAAATCAAATTGCGATTAGAGAAATATCAGAGGGGATAGTAGAAATCACAGAATCTACTACAAACGTTTCTGATGAATCTATTAGAACATCTGAAGAATCCAATCAAGGTAATCATGTCATTCAACAATCCGTACAAGGAATTGATTCAATTAACGAGCTTTCAAAAGCCTCTATGCAAATGACAGAACAAATGCATCGACGTTCTAAAGAAGTAGGACAAATTACAAATGTTATTACAAGTATTTCAGATCAAATTAATTTACTAGCATTAAATGCAGCTATTGAGGCTGCTCGTGCAGGTGAATACGGAAAAGGATTTGCTGTTGTCGCAGATGAAATAAGACATTTAGCAGAACAATCTGCCCAATCTGCTAATGACATAACTAAATTAATCTCTGAAATGCAAAACAATTCTAATGAATCGGTTGAAGCTATTACGAGAGTAGTAGATGAAATTAATCATGAGACTATCGCAATAAGATTGGCTGGAGATACTTTTCAAAAAATCTCATCTCTAATTTCAAACATTAGTATGCGAACGCAATCAATTGCTTCAACAGTAGAACAAATATCAGCAAGCTCTGAACAAGTATTAGGGACTACTGAGACAACTGTGCAATCATTGGAGCAAACATCAGCAGGTACCCAAAATATTGCTTCAACTATGCAAGAGCAATCTGCTTTTATGGAAGAAATGCTAGGAACAGCTAATCAATTAAACGAGATGGTTGAAAACTTAAAAGGTCAAATTGCACATTTTAAAATTAAGTAATCCTAGCAAAGTTAAAAGGATAAATTACAACCAGGAATGTATGTTCTGATGGAGGAGTCAGTGAATTGGAAGTTGTGAAGACGATGTCTTTGTCTTATTAGTAGATTCTTATATGAAGATTATTTCAGAGGTCTTAGATTTTACAAATATTCTAGAGCAAAAAGCACTATCACCAATACGGTAAAAAGCTACTATGAAGACCCACTGACCTATAAAAATGATATATATAAACACCTTTTGTTGAGATACGGGTAAAGGATAACCAAACAATCAACGGAGGTGTTTTTTCTATGGGAACAAAAGTAGGTTATCCAATAGAAGTAAAAATGAAGGCAATTGAGAAGAGATTAGCAGGAACCCCGGTCAAACAGGTATTAGAAGAATTAATAATAATAACATTGGTGTGTAATATACTACGATGGACTGCCTGAATCCCTTCGTAGATGTAGAAGTAGGAGCAATTATTATCTTTTATCCTAATTATTGAAAAGTAGTTAATCAAACACCTTCTCCATATAAATAATAGTCGTTTCAATCTTTTCGTGGCCGAGGGATTTCATTATTTAGACTGTTATCTGCATACGGCTCTTTTGTTTGTGAAGAAATAAATACATAACCATTTTCTTTAAGCTGTTCACCATCTTCTAATAGAATTTCAGAACGCCACACTCTATACTTTTTAACACTGCACGAACTCCTTTTATGAATTCACTGGAATCTGAACAGTTTATTGTTGCTCCAAGGATCGCTCCGATTGTATGGTTCGTTGCAGTTACATGTGTTAAACTAGTTGTAAAACAAATTCCAAAAGCAACAGTGAAATTTTCTTCACACGCAGTTATACAGGCTAACGCACGTCAACTTTCTTCCAAACAAGTTGCTGATGTAATTGTAAATGGAAGAAAATTCATGGATAAACATACACGTGCTAGAGCTATTTACGATAAAGATCAAAATATTAATGTAGTGTTTATAGGGAATTCAAAAGAGGTTGCAACGGTTTACAAACCTGATAGTGGGGAAATCGCTAAGAAATTTATTAATAGTAACTGGGGATGGTAAGATTTAATTATGGCAACCTTATACGATAGATCATTTGATGCATCAAAGACAAGTTTAGAAGTTGTTAATATAGAGAGTGATACTGTTTCCAGTAATATTTTGATTAAACTTAATTGTGGTGAACATCATTTAGATTTTAAGTTTTTGGTTTTACGAAGTGACCTTATAATGCTGCATACGCTGATATTAAATAATTGGGACGAATTATTGGAAGCAGAAGTATGGGACTCAACGGATCCATCTTTTTCATTTGCTATTTTAGCGAATAATAGTGATCTAATTGATGAACAGGTTTACCAATTCCAATTTTGGATTGATGCAGGAGAATATAACTCTCATAGAGCTACTCGTTCCGGTATTGGTATTACAATTTATCAAGATAGAAAATCTATTGAAGAATTTGCATTACAGATAAAAAAAGAATTTGATTAGGATTTAAAGCAAAGACCAGGCGCTCAATTGAAAGTGTGTACCTGGTTTTTATTAATTTATTCACTTTTTAATTCAGCCAAGTCATCTAAATCACAGTACTTATTAATGTAACTCTTAGCTGAACTCTTCGCTGAATGTTCCCTTGTTTTATCTCTGTTTTTTTCTCTGTAAGCCTGTGTAGCTCGTTTTGTGCTTCGGAATGAAGATAAATGTACATCTGTCCGTTGATTTTTTTGAAATAAATTAAAGTGACGTTCCCTCATTCGCTCCCCTAAACCCCCAGTAAAAAACGCTAATTATCCAAAGTAAAATACAAAACAAAAACCCCGTAAACACTTGGTATACCAAGGCTACGGGGTTTAAGAATCCGAAGATTTCTATCGTTAAAAAATTAACGAGAGTAGAATACAACTCACCTAGAAAACGCATTAACACCAATGGTTTAAGGTATATATTTAATTTTTAGCCCCAGAATTAGCCCCAATGCTATCACTGAAAATCTGAACTGTTTCTTCTTCAAGTTCTTTTAATACATGGCCATATACTTCATAAATCATTGCTGGCGTATTTCCTAAACGTTCGGCAATCACTTTCACATTGACACCTTTATTTAATAATACGGTACAGTGTGTATGGCGTAATCCATGAAGTGTGATTTCAGGTAGACTTGCTTTTTCTATCACACGTCTAGTCATATAAAGTAATCCAGAATCCGAAATTGGTTCACCTGTTTGATAGGAGACAAATACATAACTCGTATCTTTAATTTTCTTTCCGAAAGCAAAAAGAGTAGCCTTGCACCATGTATGGTACTTTTCTAATTGAGCTAATACAGATTTTTCAACTTTAATCGTACGCAGGCTATTTTTAGTTTTAGGTGTACGAGTTCCTTTTTGATCGCGTGTACGTTCAATAGTAATCGTATTGTTTTTAAAATCGATGTTCTTCCATTGAAGACCACACGCTTCACCTCTACGAATACCTGTATAGGCGATCAATAAAAGGAACGTATAATTTGTAATGTTTTCGGTTTCCTTAGCAGTTTTTAAAAACAGTCCTAATTCTTCAGGAGTTAAATAATTTTCGTCTGCTTTATTGGAGACGTTAGTTGCTTCATCAAATGCGATTTTGGTAAAACGATTTCGAAGTAAAATTTCTTCTTCTACTGCAGCGTTGATAGCAATTTTAAATAAATTGTGGAGCAATCTAACTGTACTTGGCTTGTATGTCTTTTCTAGCTCATTAATATAATGCTTTTGATAGATAGCTTTCGTAAGTTGTTGCAGCTTGAAATGTCCGATTAATGGCTTCATTTGTAAACGGATAGCCATTTCACGTTGTTTACGTGAGGTTATTTTCCATTTCTTTTGATTGGATTCATACCAAATATCTAGCCATTGGCCAACTGTTAGGTTATCATTTTCAATATACTTTGTTTCACCGCGCAGCGTTTGAGCCTTAACTTCCAACAGGGCTTTCAATGCTGCTTTTTCTGTTTTAAAGCCACTTTTTTTCTTTTCTCTCCGTTTATTAGCAGCATCATAATACTTATGGCGATACACCCACAGTTTTTCTTTATTTGCATTGAAATAGTGATATATTTCAGGTTCTTTTACTGATTTATATAACTTCACCTTTATCATTCCTTTCAGTTGCTGGCGAGCGCGTGTACAGGAAAAGGTGAGTGTTATTTAATCTTCATCATTGTTTAAGAGTGTAATGAGCTCTATAGACTTAATTAATCTTTGCTTCTCCTCATTAGTTAATTTTCTTCCCCTAAAATTTAATAGTTCTGAATTAAGGTTTAAAAGTTTTTCAATATCAAAAAAAGTTTCTTCTGCTTTTTCAAAAGGTATATATTGTGTCCGGGTGATACCGTCTTCTGTACTGCTTTGATAAGCTGGTAATGCAAAAGTAATCTTATGTGTAATATCTCCGCCAGATTCCTCAAATTCTTTTACTAAAGGATTCATGAATACTTTTTCGTCATCATTTTTACCTGATACAACAGAAGTTTGATGACCTTCAGGCATCCAGTTAGGCTCATAATTCTTTAAATCTTTTAACGCCATACTTAGTAACTGATTTTTTATGTTATTTTTAATTTCTTCAGTTGTTACGAAGAAATTAAATAAATACTCACCACCTGATTTACTATCTTCCGTTTCGAAATAAGAGGAGTACATTTCGAGTAATTCGTTATAGTTTTTACACTTTAAACTTTCGTTTTTTAGATCTTTTATTAGTTGTAGCTGGCTAGCATTAAAAGAATCGACTGTAAAACCTGTGTCAATATCTGCTAATAAATTAAGGTATCCAAAAGATACATCTAATTCATATGCAATTTTATAAAGTATTTCAAATGAAGGATTCTTATTTTTATTTTTTTCCAATTGTGAGAGGTAGGGGTGTGAAATACCAATCCTCTTTGCTGCTTCCCTTAATGTAAGTTTCTTTTCCTTTCTTGCATTGCTGATAACTTCTCCAAAAGTTTCTGCTATCATTGTTCCACCTCGCTGATTTAGCTTTTCTTTATCATATATGCCATTTGGTTGTTGGTCAATAACAAATGACTTGACTTTGGTAGCTAGCAACCTTAAAATGTGATTTATAGATAAATTGTGAGGTGAAAAATAATGTTCGAATTTGAATTGAAAAACAATAATGATACCAAACTTCAAATTGCTTTAAAAGGTGAAACATTGCGTAGTTTTTCAAGTTGTATAGGTGTTTCTCATGCATTCTTATCACAGGTTTTAAACAAAAGAAGAAAACCGTCTGCAATCGTTGCTGGTAAAATAGCTAAGGGATTAGGAAAAGAAATAGATGAAATTTTTTTAGTGCGATTGGTAGATAGCAACCGAAAGAGTGGTGCTGTGAAATGATTCCTGCAAACATTGAGGTGAATATTGATAAACAAGCCATTCAACAATACATAAAGATGCGGCTTGATGAAGAAGTTAGAGAAATTTTTTTCTTAGTGGATTTAAAAAAAATGTCAGAACTTCTGTGTATGAGCGAACGCTATATTGAAGATGAATTTTTGCGTGATCCGCGTGTTAAGGTACTGGAGGTAAGACGCAGAAAGAAGAGGTGGTGGAAGTATAAGCCACTGATTCAAGTGATAGATGAAATAGTTTCAGAATGGTAAAAATACACAACTTGGCGAGCGTGTGTACAGGGGGTAATTCCCAACGTGATGTGGCTTTGAAAGAAGGTGACAATGAATGTTGCAGAGCCAACAAATTTTTGAAATAGAACAAACTGAATTTACACTTTCACAACTGAAAACAGATTCTTATAATGACATTCCAATTGAGCTCCAACAGCTTAACAATTGGATCGTATGGAGATTAGAGTCACGTGATGGCAAAAATACTAAGATACCTTATAACGTGAATGGCGGTGAAGCACGTTCAAACGACGCTAATACATGGAGTTCTTTTGTAGATGCAGTAACAGCAGCAAGGACAGGTAGATATAATGGCATAGGTTTTATGTTTACACAGAATGATGAATACATCGGAATTGATATTGATAATTGCTACGAAAACGGAGTATTCAATGAGGTAGCAACTAGTGTAATAGATTCACTAGATTCATATACAGAGTTTTCACCCAGTAAAACTGGAGTTCATTTAATTGTGAAAGGTAAGATGCCTGATTGGGTAAGTGGTACAGGTAAAAAGAGCTCGAAATACGGTATAGAAATTTATTCGTATGGCCGTTATTTTACCTTCACAGGAGATAGAGAAAACGGAAATGAGATTCAAGAACGAACGGATGAAGTAGCCAAACTTTTAGAAACTTATTTTACTCGTGATGAAATGGCTGCATTTGCAAATGTAATCATTCCACAAGGTGTAGCAAACAAGGAAGAGGATTCTGTAACATGGCAGCGTATGTTTAATTCAAAACAAGGTGAAAAAATACAAGCAATGTATCGTGGAGAATTAATTATTGATAATGATCATTCGTCAACGGATTTGTCACTGTGTAATTATCTTGCTTTTTGGTGTAATAAAGATTTTTGGAAAATGGATCGGATGTTTAGACAGTCAGGTTTGATGCGTGATAAATGGGACGAGCGTAGAGGTGAATTATTATATGGTGAAATAACACTAATAAAAGCTATTTCTACTAAAAAGGAAACCGTTTCAGAATATGCAAACAAGAATGAATTACTGGCACAAGAAATTGATTCATTGATTTTCCCAAAAGGTTATATTTCTAAAAATGGCTGCTTGTATAACATCCTTGAGAAGAAAGATCGAAATGGTGAAGTGGAAGAAATCGAAATATTAATATGCCGTCAAACACCGATTATCACTCGATCATTCATGAATGTAGAATTTTCACAGTTATATCATGAACTAGCTTGGTCTGATAAGGGCAGGGGATATAAAGAAGTTATACCCGCTGGAGACCTTGCTATAAAAAAGGAATTATTGAAGCTTTCATATAAATCATTGGCTGTTACAGATAACAATGCCAAACACTTAATTACTTACTTCGATAGATTGAACATGGTGAATCATTTAGACCATGAGCACCTGGTAGAGAGGCTTGGCCATATAAAAAATACTTTTGTACATCCATTAAAAGCTGATAATGTAACAATTTTACCGCCTGATATTGGTGAAAAGCAATTATTAGAAGCCTTTCAATCATCGGGTACAAGTAATGAATGGATTGAAAACGTGTTTAAGCCCATTAAGAAACATCCAAAAGCTTTGTTAATGGTATTAGCGTCATTTACGTCAATCTTACTTCAAGATTTGAAAATGAAGCCATTCATTATTGATTTATCGGGTGTGACATCTCAGGGTAAGACAACGGTTTTAAGGGCTTGTGCAAGTGTATGGGGTACTGAGCATTTAGTATCAGAATGGAGTTTGACCAAAGTGGCAGCAGAGAGGAAAGCGTCATTTTTAAATAGTTTCCCTATTATTCTTGATGATACTAGAAAAGCAGATGAAAAGCAGTTACAGGGCTTTATATATGCTTTTAGTGGTGGTAGATCAAAAGGGCGTGGTTCAATCAGTGGATCTCAACGTGAATTTACATGGGGGAATCTATTGCTATCGACAGGAGAGGATTCGCTAAACGATTACGCTGAACGTGCTGGCGGTGTAGCTGCCAGGATATTGCCCATTACAGGCTTACCATTCGAAGGTGAGAATTATCAGTTTTTCAGCAATTTATATAATGCTATTGAAAACTACTACGGTTCAATAGGTTTAGAATTTGTAAGTCATTGGAATGAAAAGAAAAATACTGTGCTTCAATACTTTAGTGAATATAACGACATATTTCAAAAGAAATCCCAAGGCAATGAGGTTATAAGTAGAATTGCAAGATATTATGCTGCAATTGTTTATACAGGTAGATTATTAAATGAGTTTTTTAATTTGGAAATTGACTTGTTTCAGCTTTATCGTTTGTTTGATGAGTTAAATGCCGAAAATAAAGCTGTAGATAAACCTATGCAGTTGTTGGAGGCGATATTATCTGATTTAGATGCGGATAGAGGGGCTGTATATGGCGAATATCTGCCACACAGTGTGACGAAGGCAGTATATAAGAATGGTACCATTTATCTTTTGCCAAGTTACTTAAAGGATTTTCTTAAGTCGGAACAAAACACTATTCGTAATGAATGGCTTCGTAGAGGTATTTGCATTGAGAGTATTAATAATGGCAGTGTGGTTGACTATCAACAAATTAAACATAAGGGGAGGAAATTTAGAGGTGTAGCAATTCAACCGAAAATTATTGAAGAGTTAGGCTTTAATTTTGAGGAAAAGGGTTAGCTGTACCATGAGTACCACATTAGAAAGAATTAATATTATTTTTGGTACTCTTTTAAAACCCCTGATATCAAGGCTTATACAGTATTAGTACCAAAAGTACCAAGAGTACCAAGAAAAATATATATGATGAGAGAAAAAGTAGTTTAGCTATTTTGTACGTGTTTATATATATCCTATTTTCTTTTTGGTACTAGGTACTTTTGGTACTGTTAGCTATGAAGTGTTGGCATATAAGGGTTTATAAGGTACCAAATAAGGTACCACATAGCATATAAAGTATGGAAGGGTACCAAGACATGTCCAAATTGAATTAAAAAGTAACATATATTGTGGAGGGAATTGTCATGATATTAGCAAAGTTTGAAATAGATGTTTTATCAAGTTATTGGAAGAATTACAAAGCAAATAAGCACCGTATGAAACAACGTGAACACGAATATGGAAATAGCGGTCTCGACTCTTCAGAAGACATATTTTTGCAAAGAATTTCTATTATTACAAATGCAATTGAGTCAATTTACAAAGAAGTAGATGAGGACTTAAAAACAATTATCGATATGAGATATTGGTTCAAAGATGGACTAGCTAGTGATTGGGAAGTGATCGCAGATCGGCTTTTCATTTCTCGAAACAAAGTATTGAAATTGCATAATTGGTTGATTTATAAAACAGCTAAACGTGTTGGTTGGGCTTAATTGAGAGGATGGTGTGTTGCATGAATCAAACCATTATTTCGGAAGCTTTCGGTGAACAATTAGCACTCATTACAGCTGACACACCCTATGAGATTGAAAGTAATTCAGATACTTTCATTTCAGAACTAGAACATAAAGTAAGAAAGTTTATGTATTCGTTGTGGATGGATGCCCAAGCTAATAAGCTAGCAAACTATTTAGAGAAGAAACAAGCAGCACACTTTGCCCAGTTGTACGAATTTAGTTATGGCATTTCTTCTTGTGATAACGATGATCCTTTTTCAAATAGAACAGATACACTTGCCTTAATGATTATCGATGAGAAGGCTGCGTATAAGAAACGTATAGAACGTATTAGGCTTCAATATAAGCGTTTCAATGAGATATGTGAATTAATAAGTGTGGAAGATAGTGAGTTGTTTATACATTATTTTGAGCAGTCTCAGAAGGTAGACTACGAAACTTTAAGGAATACTGTTATTAGAAATCTAACAATGATCAGTGAACGTTATTGGCATGATGAACAAATAGCAGAAGAAAAGACAAAAGAAGTTAGCGCAACTATAGATGGAGAAGCACCAAAGATAGTACCAAGACCAGATATGAGTAAGCGTATGAAGCGTCAAGAGAAGTTAAGAAAACTCTTTGCGAAGGGAAGATAGGTTAATGGCGAACGAAGTGGATGAGGATTTCAGTATACAGGTTCGAATGATTGGCGATATTTATAATCTTATGAATAGAATTGAATACTATGAATCAGCAGCTAATAACGAATCATACGAACAAAAGAAACGTGAAGTAGCTACAAAACAATTGGGATTCCTTCAACAAGACTTAGAAGGTTACAAAATGTTTATGAGAAATAGTAATTCGAGAATGACTAAAATTGTTTATTACAAATACATTGAAGGGTTCACATTAGAAGAAGTTGCCGAACAAATAGGTATGCATCCGAATAATGTTAGAGCAATTCATCCAAAGTTTTCAAGATACTTAAAAAGTGAGGGATTGAATTATGAATGAAATACGTTGTACGAAATGTGGAAAGCTATTACTTAAAGCTGCTAAAGAACATGAAGCTGGAACACCGCTAAGTCAATGTGATTTAGAAATACAATGCACGCGCTGTAAAGCAATCAACCGTTACAAAGCTAAATAACATTAGAAGCTCACGAAGCTCATTACATTCCAGCAATGGTGTGTGGTGGGCTTTTATTTTTTTGTCACACTTGGTTGGTAGCCCCCCTACCAAATTAATTTTTTGTCCATTTTCCTGTAGACCGTATGAGCATGTAATTGCGCGCCTCAAAATTAATTTTTGAAAAAATTTTAGTGTGACAAAGTCTGTAAGCAATATATAACCCTGGTTTCATGCTACTTACAGGGTCTGTGCCATTTTGTCACATCTTGTCACAGTACACCATTGTGACAAAGTATGTCCTCATGCTGAAAGGAGGTGAAGTTGAATGTGGCTAATTATTTTCGATTCAATTCATTAACACTTAATCGAAGGGTAAAAATATCTATTGTTCAGTACAAAAGAGAAAGATTCAAGTTAAAAAATAATCAAATAAGAAGTAGGTGCTTATGTGAAAGTAAACGAAAGACGAGCAATGAAAAATGTACAAATTACAACTCGATCTAAAAAAGAGGGAAATGGGAATGTTGCGGTAGGTTATGCGGCTGTATTTAATTCCCCTACAGATATAGGAGATATGTTTAAAGAGGTAATTGCGCCAGGAGCGTTTAAACGGGCATTAGCTACAGGAAATGACGTGTGCTGCTTGATGAATCATAACTGGGAGAAAATTTTAGGCCGCACGAAATCAGGGACATTGAAGTTAGAAGAAGATCAGCATGGATTGAAATTTGAAGTGGATCTCCCTAACACAACAGATGGGACTGATTTAATTGCATTGATGGAGCGTGGTGACATTTCTCAATGTTCTTTTGGTTTTAGAATTGTGGACGAGTCTTGGGATCATTCAGTAGTTCCTTCATTACGAACAATCCATGAAGTAGAACTATATGAAGTATCGATTGTAACGATACCAGCTTATGAAGATACGGAAGTTAGTTTGACACGAAGTGCAGAAAATGTGGAATACACAGGAGGAAATTATCTAATGAGAAAAATGGTACAACAAAATAATGAAACACGCAAAAAATTTGGTAACTATTTAGCGGGGAAAATTCTTTCAGATGAACTTCGCTCGCTAGGAATTGATTTTAAAAACGGAAAAGTATTAGTTCCTACGGTTATTGCAAATGAAATTATTGGCTATACAGAACAGGAAAACTTGTTACGTAAATTTGGTACAGTCGTACCTTTAGACGAACAATTACAGTATCCGGTTTTAATAGATAGCTCAGATGTGCAAGTACATGTAAATGCTATTGAACGTACAGAAACAATCCCTGTCAACTCGATCGGCTTGAAGGCAGAAATATTAAATCCAGTTGAATTTGACTCGTTATCTCGAATTAAAAAACGTTTATTAAAAATGAATGTGAATGTTGCAGATTTAATTTTAAACGTCATGAAGAAAGAATATGTGAAGAAGGAAATTAATTTTATGTTTAACGGTACCGGTGCAGCATATAACGAAGGATCTTTGTATAATCGAGCTGTTGTTTTTACAGGTGAAGGCACTGATAATAATAAAGCTTTACGCGATTTATCAAAAAAACCTTCAACAGCGGTGCGAAACAATGCACGCTGGTTTGTTAACGATGCAGGGCTAGAGTTGGCAGAAACGATTACATTACCGAACGGAGAAGCAGCACTGAAGACATTGGAAAATTCAGAGGCTGGGGTAAAGTATACATTCTTTGGTTATCCATTACATTGTGTGGATGCAGTGAAAGGAACTAATGAAGTCAGTGCTGTCTTCTACTTTGGAGATATGTCGTCATTTGTAATCCAAGACAATTCAACAGGATTAGAGATTGAGATTTCAACAGAAATGTATGCACATCTAAATGAGGTAGGATACAAACTTTATAACTTATTGGACGGAAAATTAATTTATTCGGATCTTGAACCTACAGTATATCGATACGAAATATAATTCTATGTAAAACACTTACTTCGGTAGGTGTTTTTTTATGTCAGATTTGTATGATTGGAAATTTGCTGAGTTTAATTTATAGTTGAATTAAATTTGTGAAAAAGAGAGGGATAGTTATGGCTAAAACAATATTTTTTATAGTTGATGGAGAACTTAAGACGGTTCATCCTCCAAATGGCGTTAGATTGACTGCTGGAATTAATTTTGCTGATGTGATTTCTGGGCGAGAATACAAAGTCTTACTTGTAGAAGATACTGATATACAAGCTAATGTAGTCCTAACTCAAATTTGATAAAAAGTATGATAAGAGTCACATCTAATCAAGTGAGGCTTTTTATTAAACTAATAGGTATTAGTAGTAAATTATATGTTGGGAATGGAGTTAAGAAATGATGGAACAAGTAGAGTTATCGAATCTTGAGATTAGAAATTTACTTCTAGAAACGCTTGCATACGAAGGGGACAATATAGATACAGAAGGTAAGACTTTTAAGATGTATGGATATCAAGGAAGTCAATCTGATTTATTTCGATTATTAAATGGATTGCTAATAGAGAAAGGGATCAGATCTTGTAAAGATACTATGTACGGTTCAGCCTGGGGATGTAGTTCGCATTTATTGTATGAAAATAGTAATATTAATCTTTCTAAAAGTGAAATTCTAAAAGTGTACCAAGAGTTTAATAATCTTATTGTTCAAGGAATAATTTCACCTGGAGCTTATGGAAGCTACGGGACTGAGCTGCCTTTTTTTCACGTAACTAGTTATGGGATGGAATGTATTAAGCAAGCAGATATTTTGCCATATGACCAAGATGGTTATTTGAAAAAGTTGCAAAAAATAAAGGACGTGAACGATTGGGTTGTATTTTATGTAACGGAAGGGTTACGTTGTTTCAATGCAAGTTGTATTAACTCCTCAATGATAAATATTGGGTTGGCTGGCGAAACTATTGCAGAAGAATTAACATCTAGTTTTTTGGACTTTCTGAAAAAAAATGACACTCCATTATCAGTTAGTTTTGAAGCGGAATTGGTGGTATCACGCATCACTATTGCTCAAAAATATACCAAATATATAGAGTATCAAAAAAAGTATTTAAAAAATAATCAAGATGTAGGTTTATCAGCGTTGAAGCCTAAACTGGATAACTCTAGTTCAGAAATCTATGCAACATTTACGCGGTTAACTAGGAATTCAGTTTCTCACCCCAATGATATTATTATGGATAGAATTAAAGTACTTATGTTCTTTTTATCATTTGTAGATTATTGTGAACTTCAATACGATTTTATTAACTATTATAAGCTAAATTCCTAGAGTCCTTATACTTATCTAATTAATAGTGACTAATTTGAATACCCTTATAAAAAGACCACTCAGTGATGGGTGGTCTTGCTTTTGTAGTCCGAATATACTGTGGTAATAGTAAGTATCGTGGGATAATCGCAAAATAATCTTTATATCCTTTGTGAATAGTTATGTGATGCCATCCAGTTGAACAGCTCTTTATATTTGAGATAGGTGCTTTAAAGGAGCTGGCCCTAAATCAATAATTTTTATGATTTGAACATGGGTTACAGTTCCTTTTATTAAATTTATAAGGAATGGATAGACATGTCCAACATAGTCATCTAAAGATTTACACTCAAGATTGGTTTGCATACGAATAAGAAATTTAACTTCACAATCAGTGTAATTTTCTCCGTCAATGATTTTGGTGTTTGATCTTAAGATTTTTATTGTTGCAGAATTATTTTCAACGATAGTATTGTTTTCAATCTTTGAATAACAGGAACGAATAAAGGCAATACCTACTACACCGATCATATAGTTCCTCCTTTAGCTATAATTTAGGTTCTTCATACAAATACAATTCTGTTTAAGTTTCCAATAGTGTTTTAGCTCTAAATTTTTTTATAATGTTTTTTAGAAATGTATATATTTTCTATGTCAAAAATTTTGATAAACGTTTTCCCGTTAGGACTCACTCGAGGTGTTCCGTATACAATTACTGGAACGCCATTATCCCATGAACCAGATTTATAAGGTAAATCACTCCAAATAATATCTGCCACAGTATCATCTAGTAGAATACTAAGGTTGTTGTTTGAGTTAGTATTTAGCCATATTCGTTTATTGGAATTTCTGATATATCCGCAATAAAAGCCTGATATATTATGAATAATCATTTTATCCCAATCGAAGAGTATGTCTTTTAAAGGGAAACTTTTATTATTTACAGTGATATTCAACTTGGTATTATTTAAAGCACCTTCTAAATGTTGATTTAATATATTCCTTAAAGTTTTGCTTTTAGTTGTTTTTTTTGCAGGGTCAAGCGTAAAGGAATTTTTATTGTGTCCTTTTGTTGCACCAACATTCCCTGTTCCTTGCGTTTGAGTAACAGAACTAGATGCTGTGAAAAAATTTGTTTTCTTCAGTTTGATTTCATTTGGATTAACAATTATTTTAGACACTTTATTTTTTCCAGGGCTACTTGATACAGATTTTGATGAACTTTCCTTTGAGCATTTGCCAATATGAGTTGCAGCAAAACAAGGCGGTTTGTTATCAGTGGAAGCTTTTCGAAAACTTGCTTTTCCTTTACATTCAATACACTTTAGATGTTGTCTAAGAAATAATTTTTCTGGTTCTGGTAGTAAATTGAAATCGTAAGAATTATATCTAGTATTATTAAAGGTACACAAAGCTGTATCCATATTTTCCTCCTAGTATGTATAGTGGTATTTCCCCTTTGTTGTAATTTTATTGGAAAAATAAAAAACAGACAATCAAAAAGTAAGTTACCTTTTTGTCCCACCGCAGTGTCCTACCGTTAAAAAGCTGAAATCCATTGGGGGAGTGAGTTTTAAGCGATGAAATTTGAATTTTAATCATTAATTCTTTTAATCTTTTAAAACACGCAATTAATAATTAATATATATAATCAAGCAGCTGCAGAAATGTGGTTGCTTTTTATTTATGGCCAAAAGAAAAACACTTTCAGCAGCACAATCAGCCGAGAGTGTTTTTTTCTTTCAACCATTTTAATAGAAATTCCTCTGTTTCCTTAGCAGGGTAATACCACTTGCCACCAACCTTTGCTTTAGGAAAATTAGGATCGTGGAAGAAATTATCTTGGATTGAGTTCCAACTCATACATGTTCTACGCTTAAGTTCGTTAGAATCCCAAAATAGCAATTCATTTGAATGTTCATTTATTTTTTCTTCTATAGCTTCTTTAAGTAATTCCTCAACAACCATATTATCAATTTGAATTTTAATCATTTTTAATTCTCCAAAGGTATAACTAAATATTACGGACACCCGAATTATTGGGCGTCCTCTTTTTTATTCGGTGTGTATTCGATTAAATCAGAGATGTCGCAATCTAAAGCGATACATAATGCTTCAATAGTATTTAGATCAATTCGTGTTACCTCATTCTTTTGCAAAGCATATAAAGTATTTTTATTTAATCCACTTTTCTCTACTAATTGCGGAACTTTAATTTTTCTTTCAAACATAATTCTATCCAAAGTAATTTTAATCAAAATAATCCCTCCTAATTCAATTATACAATGAAGTTGGTATTTTTTCATAATTACTATTGACTAAATATTAACTAGTATGTACAATGAAGTTAGTAAAAAGTACAATGAAGTTAGTAAAAAGTACAATGAAGTTAGTACAAATCTATTTGATATGACCATCAAAGGTTAGTCGGTGAATGGACTAGAAATAGCTGACATGATGAAAGGGGAGATGAAATGAAAGTAACAGTTAAAGAATGGTGTGTTATGTCTGACCACAATAAACAATTACTTTTAAAGGCAGTAGCAAACAAATAAAACATATATAGAAGGGAAATCATGAATATGCAACAACAAAAACAAAACGTATTGGAAAAAGCAGTACTAGAAAGTAATAACAATGTTTATTGTTTATCTGCACAAATAGTTCAATTAAGAGTTGTACAACAGGCAACATCTCATTTAATGGATAAAATTGATGAAATCACTTATAAAGGTTGGCATGAGAACAGTGGAATGGCGTATGCATCCATTTTAGAAATTCAAGATACATTACGATTAATTGATATGGCCTTTAATCCATTGTTTAAGGAGATGTCGGAAGAAGTCAAAACCCTAAATATTCATACACAAGAATTGTATGAGACAGTGATTAAAAGTGAATCAGAGCAATCAAATATAAGTAATATCCACAAAGGTGAAACTCAAAGTATTTCAGAGGAGGTCTTCCAATAAGAAAGTTATCAAAGGAATGTATTCATAGAAGATATGTTAAATAGAGTATTAAGGTACCTTATGAAATTATAGGGTGCCTTAGTTTTTTTGAGTGATAGAACTTTGATACAGGAATATTTAAACTAGTATTATCCTAAATTGTGGTATAATTTTCGAAAAGCCTATGTTAAATGTCACAAATTGAGAGGATACTACAAACAAATGACCGATATTCAAAAAATGGTTGAAGAATATGTTGAATCGCAATGCGACGCAGAAACAAAAGTCATTTCTTCAAAGCCAGAACAAAAATATAATGATTTAGGTTATGAAGTTACCATATGGAATGTTAAAACTGATAAAGAAGGTGCTTGGTGGGTAGCTCAAGGTGACTTACCCATGAATTTATATTCCCAAGATGGTCACTACTTTGGGACTGACGAAGCATATTCTTTTCATATTGGAATTATGTTAAGAATGATGGATGCTGAAATAAACAAACCAGAGAGGTTTGTAGAATATATTTCTAATGGAAATGAATTATCTGTAAGTCTAAGTAGAAAACTAATTTTGGCTAGAGAAAAGTTGGAATCGGCCATTGAAATTGAAGAGATTCAAGCAATTGGTGTAATGTGTAGAGAAACATTAATTGAATTAATTGGCAACATTTTTGATCCGACATTTCTTGAAGAAGGACAAGAACCTTTTAAAAAGTCAGATGTTAAAAATCAGGGACAAGTTGTTATTAATAAATTTCTTTCAGGTTCAGAGAATGCTGAGTTGCGAAAACACATAAAAAATTTATTGAATGGTGCTTGGGATTATGCAAATATAATTACCCATTCTTCATCCCGCACTATACAGGAAGCGTCAGTATGTCTTACTATGACGGCAGCAGTTGTATCTTCTTTTGAGGACTTATTGGACAAGTTTTACGATCCAATAGCAGGTTTAAAGTGTGAAAAATGTGGAAGTAAAAAACTATTGGTTGCCGAGAATGACGAAACAACAGATTTATTAATTATATGCGAAAATTGTAGTTATGGGTTTCTAAAAAAAGATTAATTTGATAGATTGCTTGATAGTTCAAAAACAGGAAATAAAATATTGTAAGAAGCCTTGATTTATAAGGCTTTTTCTTTTTACACACTTCTTAGTTTCATAAAAAGTGCTCTTTAAAAAAAGATTGAAGCAATTAGCCCCAATCTGTGATAACTCACCTATGCCTGTACACACGCTCGCCGTATTTTTATTAGCCCCAATTTAGCCCCAATGCTAGCCCCATAATAACGATATTTAATGCATTATTGTGCATCGTCAATAAAAAGCAAAAACCCTAGAAAACCTTGATATAAAAGGCTTTCTAGGGTTTTCTAAACTACTCTTTGCAGAGTAATTTAATTAACGAGAGTAGTACTCTACGATGAATGATTCGTTGATTTCAGCTGATAACTCAGAACGCTCTGGAAGGCGAGTGAATGTACCTTCTTTTTTGTCAGCGTCAAAAGTTAAGTAGTCAGGTACGAAGTTGTTTACTTCGATTGCTTCTCCAACAACAGCAAGGTTTTGAGATTTTTCGCGAAGAGAAATCGTTTGACCTGGTTTTACGCTGAATGATGGGATATCAACGCGTTTGCCATCTACTAAGATGTGACCGTGGTTTACTAATTGACGAGCTCCACGACGAGTACGAGCTAAACCTAAACGGTAAACTAAGTTGTCAAGGCGAGTTTCAAGAAGGATCATGAAGTTTTCACCGTGTACACCTTTCATTTTACCAGCGCGGTTAAACAATGTACGGAATTGACGTTCGTTCATGCCGTACATGTGACGAAGTTTTTGCTTCTCTTGAAGTTGTAAACCGTATTCTGATAATTTTTTACGTTGGTTTGGACCGTGTTGTCCTGGTGCGTAAGGACGTTTTTCGATTTCTTTACCTGTACCGCTTAGTGAGATACCAAGACGACGTGATAATTTCCAAGATGGACCTGTATAACGAGACATATTGTTGTCTCCTCCTTTAAATTTGGTTTTTTTGTTGTAAAACAAAAACCAGTAGTACCCATTCTTACACGCATTTTATTTTCATGTATTTTCGCCTATGCAGCCGTTAGGTTACACAATACACCATCTATTTTTAAAAGTTGACTATCTAATTAGTTGTACAGAAGAAAATAGAGGAATAAAATACAATATAAGCTTATACCACTGCTGCGTTCATTTTACACAACCTCCATTGTAACTGCTTAGGACATGTACGTCAATTAATAGTATTTAAAATTTTATTACAGGTATATAGTAGAAAATTCTCACTGTCCATTCCTGATGTGTTAGAAATAGTTAAAGATGCGCTGTAAAATCTAAAATGTAAAAGTAAGGGAGAATTTACATAGTCAAAATGACACAAATTATGTATAATATATTATAAGTTAATAGTAATTGATTTGGACGTTATATAGAAAAGGTGATTTCATGACAGACCATTTACAAACGCTAAAATATATAAAATCTGATGTTTTGAGCTTTTGGGTGAGTTCTAATGAAGAACAAGCTAGTTTTAATGGGTATTTTTATTCATTAAAACAGTGTCTTAAGAAACACTTGGAAATTGATAATGTAGCTTTTCTTAGTTTTGAAGGTAATTCTTTAATACCTATTGAGGAGATGGCTTCATTAACGATTGAAACAAAGCTAAATGCTGTGTCATGGCTGATGATCGAAGCTAGTTTTTATCAACAAAAAGTAGTGAAAATTCCTTATATATTAAAGGCAAGACAGGCCTATTCAATGATGACAGATATGGTGCTTTTCCAAGCAGAGGGCAATAATCCCATTGGTGTATTACTTGTGGAGGCAACAGAGTCTTGGACAGACTTTATGACCTCAGATTACGGCGAAAAATGTATAGAAATACTTTCTCAGGTTCTTCAAATGATGAAAGATAATTTAGATGTAAAAATAAATGAAGACCAATATAGAAAACTATATAACATGACTGATTTATTTCATTCAACAATGGATATTGATTTAATTTTGGAAAATGTATTGAAAAATATAAGGGATAACTTCCCTGAATTTAATGTAGAGCTTATATTATCGAATGATCAAGACCGACACACGACCATCGATATTAAGCTTTTTGATTATTTATCGGAAAGACCTACCACTATTGAGGCTTTTGTATCAGGAGAGTTAACAACAGAACTTGCGAGTGATTTAAATTGCCGTTTATTAAATGCCCCTATTAAAGGAAGGCAAGCTATTTATGGCATATTACAAGTGAGTGCTCCAACTACTTACCTTTTTTCAACGACTGAAAAAGATTTTGTACGGATGCTTGCGCAGGCGTCAGGAAATGCACTAGAAAATGCAAAGCTATATCATCAGTCGCATCGCCTCGTCAGTGACTTACAACTTATCAATGAAACATCACATCGTTTAAATATGAGGATTGACATTCATGAAATGTTACTTTTCCTGCAAAAGCAGTTACTGAAATCCTTTCAACCAATGGAAGTTTGCTTCGCCTTTAAAAAAGATGACACCTTTGAAGTAGCGGGGGCAAGTACTTCGCTATTTAGTTCTGAAGAGGGTCAAACCTATATTAAGCATGTTGAACAACATTTTACTCAAACTAATGATCCGCTGTTTATAGCTGATTTTAGTCGATTAACCTCTAAACAAATTGAATATCGTTCCATAATGGCCATCCCCATTCTAATGGAAGAAAAGATCAATGGCTTTAGTATCGTTTTACATAAAGAGCCGTATTTCTTTTCGTTTGATAGCTTTAAATTAATGCAGTCTTTAATCCACCACTCATCTTTAGCAATTGCAAACTCTATTTTACGAACACAGCTTCAGGAAATGGTCGATTTGGATCATTTAACGAAACTATATGCACGTAGTTACCTTGATCATTTTGTAGAAAAGTCTCTTGAATATGATCAATCAGGTATGTTTTTGCTCATTGATATTGATAATTTTAAACGCATAAATGACACGTATGGTCATCAAGTAGGTGATAAAATACTGATGCAGATTGCCGTTCAGTTGAAGGAAACAATAGGTAGTCGAGGAATTTGTGCAAGATGGGGCGGTGAAGAGATGTCCATATATGTACCTAACATTAGTGAAAAAGAAGCTTTGGAATTAGCATCAGCCATCGTTGAAGTAATTCCAAGTGCCACCGATCCTCAAGTAACAATTTCAGCAGGACTCATTACATGGAATGATCAAGACCGACCAGCATTCCAATCTGTTTTCTTACATGCTGATACCGCTCTATATGAAGCAAAAAATAGTGGTAAAAATCGTTTTTGCATCCATGATGGTTCTTTTCAAAACCAATAATATGGATGGAGTTCTTGTAAATGGTTCTATAAAATAAATTGCCCTGAAATGACAATGCATTTCAGGGCAATTTTTTAACATCTTATATATGAAGTAGTAGTGTTTGAACAAAATGCTCTAAACCAGCTTGATCTTCCTTGGAGAAGCGATTCACAGTAGGGCTATCGATATCAAGTACACCCATGACCTCACCTTGTTTCATTAATGGTATGACAATTTCAGATTGGGAGGCAGCATCGCACGCAATATGTCCTGGGAATTCGTGAACATCTTTGACAACAATCGTTTCTTTTGTTGCCACAGCTGTTCCGCAAACCCCACGGCCAATTGGTATTCTAACACAGGCAGGCAGACCTTGAAATGGACCGAGTACAAGCTCATTTTCCTGTAAGAGATAGAACCCCACCCAGTTAATATTTGTTAAAAATTGATGGAGGAGTGCAGAAGCATTGCTTAAATTTGCAATCTGATCCTTTTCACCAGTTAGTAGTGCATCTAATTGCTTAGATAGTGTAAGATACTGGTCAGCAATGGATCCTTCATAATTAATTTGTGTAAACATACAAGCACCTCGTTTAAAAGTTATTTAGATCGGTAATATAACATTATAATGTTGATGTAAATCAGTCACACTATGGGCATCGGAACCAAATACATAAGGTAATTCAATCGCCTGACAATAATTGATAAAGGCAAATGGTGGATAGGGCTCCTGACAAAATGGTTTACTTATACCAGCACTGTTTACATCTAATTCATAGCCATTTTGCTTCATACTGTCCAAAACTTGATAAAGTCGAGTGTCGTCATTAATTTTCTCATGATGAGCTAGCTGAAATTTATGAATCAGTGATGGGTGCCCAATCCTTTTTGGCTTATAAGAACCAAGGTCTGCTTTTATAGAGTGTAGGACTGTATCATAATATAAATGATACACCTGTTCAATAGAGCCAACTTTCTTAGAGAAATCAATAAAGCATTTAGGAGAGAAGTCGATACATTCAAAGGTGTCCTGCCACTGTAAAAAATGGACTGACAAGATGGCATCATCTAAAAAATGTCCATATGTATCAAGAAAATGACGAGTTTCTTGTTCAAAACCTTTGATATAATCAACTTCTAATCCGATACGAATTCGAATGTCTTTTGCATATTGTTTTTGCAAGCATTGTAATTCTTCAATGTATGGCATGAGATACTCGGGTTTCATCCCACTATCTTGGAGTGGGGTAGGATCAATAAACCCTGCTGGTAATGGGGCGTGTTCTGTAAACGTTATATCTGTGAAATTATGAGAAATTGCTTTTTCAATATATTGAATGAACGTGTCCGAACTGCCATGTGGACAATAAGGACTATGTATATGCCCATCACGTTTCAAAATGTACCACTCCTTTAGATCTATAGACTGCTATCTTAATATTTTACAATAGCAAAAATACAGTTTTCTGAAAATCACTTAAATTTTAGTACAAAAGGCGAAAACATAGTATATAATAAATACAACTAGCCGATTCGTTTATTGTAGAATAGGAGGCTTACGATGGAGTATATCATCATTCCGATTATCCTACTATTAATTTTAGCCATAGTAGGATTTATGATGCGAAGAAAACATGTTGCAATTATTGCAAAACTTGAAAATGAAAAATTACAAATACAACATAAACCTATAAATGAAGAAATTTCAAAAGTAAAATCTTTGAACATGAACGGTGAAACGGAAGAAATGTTTGAACGATGGCGCAATATTTGGGATGAAGTCATCGATGTACATATGACTAAAATCGATTCACTTTTATTTGATGCAGAAGATCAAATTAATCGACTTCGTTTTAAAAAAGCGACATTAATTGAACGTGAAATCGAAGACTATATCAAAAAATGTGACCAAGATAAAGATAAAATTTTAGAGGAATTAAATGAATTAATTGGCAGCGAAGAAAAAAATAGAATTGAAATTGAACAGTTAAAGGAATATTACCGTTCTGCAAGAAAAACATTGCTAGCACACCAGCATTCCTTTGGTGTAGCATTACCTGCACTGGAGAAAAAGCTAGAGGAATTTGTTGAGCAGTTTGAAAAATTTGATGTTCTGACGAATGAAGGTAATTACTTGCAGGCGAGAGAAATTGTGATTAGCTTAAATCAAGAATCCCAGCAGACATTCGAATATATTAATGATGTCCCAACAATTTTGACGGAATTACAAGTTAAGCTGCCGGGAGCCGTTCAAGAATTGCGTAATGGTCAACGTGAAATGGAAGACCAATCCTACTATCTGCAGCATTTAGAATTAGCAGAGGCATTAAATAATTATGAAAAAGAATTTGCTAAGTTAAAAAATGACCTAGCAGAGCTAAATTTAATGGTGGTTAAACCTCGTGTAACAGAAATCAATGAAGAAATCGATCATTTTTATGATTTACTGGAAAAAGAGGTTATTGCCAAAAATTATGTGGATCAAAATTGTGATCGTTTATTAAGCTCAATTACAAATGTTATTACGTCTACAAAATCAGTGAGTGATGAGGCAACCTATGTACAACAAAGCTATCACTTAAATGAAAAGGATGCTGAAATTCCAAAAGCAGCATTAAAGCAATTGGAAGCACTGCAACGTCGTTACGATTTATTAGCCATGCGTGTCAAAGAAGAAAAGTCTGCGTATTCAAGCTTACAAGAAGAATTAATTGAAATAAGTGAAGAGCTTGAACGAATTCATGAAGAGCAAGGTCATCTGTCTAATACAATGAAGAAACTTCGTATTGATGAAAACAAGGCCCGCGCTCAAGTTGAAAACTTAAAGAAAATATTACAAGATACAGATCGTCTCCTAAATAAGGCGAATATTCCAGGAGTCCCAGAGGAGATGGACGCACGACTTGATGAAGCGGCAGAGCATATATATGTAGTTATGCAAAGTCTGCAGGAAGTTCCGCTTAATATGGGAACGGTTCATAATAATTTAAATGCTGCAACACTTTGTGTAGAGGATGTTAGAGCAAAAGCTCATGAGTTAATAGAGAATGTAATGCTCATAGAACGTATTATTCAGTATGGTAATCGTCATCGTGCATCCAATCCAACATTAAATGCGCGTTTAAAAGAGGCGGAGGAAGCATTCCATCAATTCCGTTATTCCAAAGCATTAGAGGAAGCAGGGACAGCTGTGGAAGAAATGGAGCCAGGTGCATTAAAACGTATTCAAGAAATGGTAGCAGAGCAGACTATGACTAACAATTAAAACTACATTTATGCTGTTTAAAAAGTTTAGAAATTACTTTTTAGACAGCTTTCTTTTTAAATTTGGATAAGGGTGTGAGACGGATGGGATTGTTCATTCGAAAAATGAATGAAAAGTATGCTCAGGAAATTGTATGTTGGCAATATGAAGAGCCCTATGATTTTTATAATAATGAATTATCCGAGGAATCCTTGCGGGAGTTTCTTGATAATCCTTACTTTGCCATAATTAATGAGCAAGAGGACTTAATCGGTTTTTATTGCACGGGGTCAGCTGCGCAAGTGCCAAAAGGACATGATTATAATGCTTATTCAGAAGATTATATAGATATTGGTATTGGCATGAAACCAACGCTAACAGGAAAAGGTTTTGGCACAAAGTTCTTTTCATTTATCATCAAGAATATGGAGGAAGAATATCCTCAGCCGCTCCGTTTAACAGTCGCCCTATTCAATAAGCGAGCTATATTCCTATATGAAAAATTAGGATTTGTGAAAGAGCTCGAATTTAGTACGCCAACGGAATTTATTACGATGTTAAAAAAATTGTGAGTTCCATCACTCTTGAGATTAAAATATGAATTATCGTTAAAGTTAGTGGTCAATCGCTAAAGATTGCGTTATGATAAATACCGTTACATCAACGTTTTGAAAGTGTGTGAAAAATAATGAATGATACAATTTATTTAGATAATAGTGCCACAACTAAACCATTAAAAGAAGTTCTTCAGGCGTTTATGGTTGTAAATGAGCAGTATTATGCCAATCCTGCATCCATCCATGCTATGGGTGTTGAAGCAAATGATTTATTAATGCGGGCACGTGAGCAAGTAGCAGATATTTTGCAAACAGAAGCAAAAAATGTGCTATTTACTTCAGGTGGTACGGAATCGAATAATGCGGCTATTTTTGGAATAGCGCGTAGCAATACACATATAGGAAAGCATATTTTAACAACTGAAATTGAGCATCCTTCTGTTTTAGAGACTGTGAAACAGCTCGCAACAGAGGGCTTTGAAGTGGAATATTTAAAGGTTGATCATCGTGGTATTATTTCATTGGATGAACTTCGTGCAAAAATACGTAAAGATACAATTTTAGTAAGTATGATGCATGTAAACAATGAGATGGGTGCTATCCAACCGATTGATGAAGCAGCTAAATTAATCCATGAAATGAGTCGTGCAGCCTTACATGTGGATGCTGTACAAAGCTTCGGGAAATTAGCTGTATCCTTTAAGGGTGAAGAGGGACCGGATTGTATTTCGATCTCTGGCCATAAAATTCATGGCTTTAAAGGCTCTGGCGTATTAGCATTTCGTAAAGCGATAAGATGGCAGCCCTATGCACTTGGAGGTGGCCAAGAATTTGGATTGCGTAGTGGGACTGTAGCTGTTCCACAAGCTGTGGCTTTATCTAAGGCAGCTCGTATTGCGGTTGAAACCATGCATGACCATGCAAAAAAATACCGTCAATGGCATGATGAAATTCTTGCACAGCTAAATGAATATGGAGAGGCTATTCATATTTTGTCGACTCCACAGGGAGCGTCACATATTATATCTTTCAGTGTTCGCGATTTAAAAGGAGAAGTCATCATTAATGCGATGCAAAAACGAGGTGTGATTGTATCAACATCCAGTGCTTGTTCTTCGAAGCAAACTAAAACAAGTCATGTTGTCGAAGCATTGCATCTAGATGAGCATTATAAAAAAGGTGTCATCCGTATTAGTTTTGGTGCACATAACACAGCCGAAGATATTAAAAAGTTTAAACAAGTATTAGCAGAAGTAATGCTAGAGCTTAAAGGAGAAATAAAGTAATGATTTGGAAAGAAATTTTAATTCGATATGGTGAACTTTCTACAAAAGGTCGCAATAAGATGGATTTTATCCGCCGTTTACGTGAGAATATCCGCCATGCTTTTGCAGATTTAGGACATCTTCATATTCGTACCGAACGTGATCGAATGTTTATTGCAATAGAGAATGACGCACAAATGCAAACACTTGTAACAGGTTTGCCTAAAATTTTTGGTATCCAATCATTTAGCCCTGTTGCAGCGTGTGAAAAAGATATGGAAAGTATGAAACAACTTGCGATTACGATAATGGAAACATTTAAAGACCAGCCATATACGTTTAAAGTGGAAGTGAAACGTACTGATAAAACCTTCCCATTAGAATCACATGCGATTCAGCGGGAAATTGGTGGATATGTTTTACCTCAATTTAACAATTTATCGGTGAAAGTGAAGCAACCAGATATCGAGTTACGTGTAGAAGTCCGTCATGATGCAACCTATATGATGGCGCAAGTCATTCCAGGTGCAGGAGGAATGCCTGTAGGATCAAATGGGAAGTCATTGTTAATGCTTTCAGGTGGTATTGATAGTCCTGTTGCAGGTTATTTAATGATGAAACGCGGAGTCCGTTTAGAAGCTATTCACTTTTTTAGTCCACCCTATACAAGCCAAAATTCATTAGAAAAAGTAAAAGTGCTTGCAAATGAGTTAACGAAATTTGGTGCTAATATTCGTTTGCACGTTATTCCTTTTACTGAAATACAAGTATTGATTAAAGAGAAAGTACCATCTAATGTATCAATGACAACAACTCGTCGTATGATGTTAAAGGTTGCTGATCAAGTACGTGAGGAAATCGGAGCTCTTGCGATTGTCACGGGAGAAAGCCTTGGACAAGTAGCGAGTCAAACACTTGAAAGCTTAACGGCTATAAATGCAGTAACGAATACGCCTATTTTACGACCATTAATTTCATCAGATAAATTAGAAATCATTGAGTTAGCTGAACAAATTGGCACCTATGAAACATCTATTCAGCCTTTCGAGGACTGCTGTACAATCTTTACGCCTGCTAGTCCTAAAACAAAGCCTAAGCTCGAAAAGGTTGAGCATTACGAAAGCTTTTCTGATTTTGATGAACTTATAGCACGTGCTGTCAAAAATCGTGAGGTCTATATTTTCCCTAAGAAAGAAGAAGAGCAACAGCAAGATAAGTTTGCTGATCTTTTATAAATCAAAAGTTTAAAAACCGTCTCAAATAGCCTATTTGAGACGGTTTTTTTTGTATAGTTAGGCATATGCCAATAGAGGTACAATTTACCTTTATTTTTTTTGTATTAAAAATCTAATAACGCACATTCTATATTCACAAGGAGGTGAGAAACATGGCTTCAAACAACAACCGCAGTTCAAACCAGCTTGCAGTACCTGGTGTACAACAAGCACTTGATCAAATGAAATACGAAATTGCACAAGAATTTGGTGTTCAATTAGGGGCTGACGCTTCAGCTCGTGCTAACGGTTCCGTTGGTGGTGAAATCACTAAACGTCTTGTACAAATGGCAGAATCTCAATTAAAGGGTATGCCAAACAACAACCAATAAATGCTAAATAAGCATTTATAAACTTAAAACCAGTGACCGTAAAAGGCACTGGTTTTAGTTTGTTTAAAGATCATCTTTTTATGCGATTTAAAGACTTAAATATGGATACTGTTTGTTCAATATCCTCACTTTCACAGAGAGCAGAGATAACAGCAACTCCATCAGCACCAGCTTGAAAAACAATATCAGCATTTATCCCATTTATGCCACCTATAGCCACGATAGGTAAGTTAGGCTGTAATTTGGAAGCCTGCTGTAAAAAATTGGTGCCACATGGTGGCTGTGCATCACTTTTAGATGTTGTGGCAAAAATAGGGCCGATACCTACATAATCAGCATGATGATCAATAGCTATTTGTAGTTCCTCCTGCGAATGCACGGAAACGCCAAGAATCCGGTTCGCCATTTTTTTCCGTGCAATGGCAATCTGTTCATCATCTTGTCCAATATGGACACCATCAGCACCAAGTCGTACTGCTAGATCCACGTCATCGTTAACAATAAACGGCACATGGTAATGTTGACATAATTGTTGACACTGGCGGGCAAATTGCTCATAAGCTAGTCCTGTTAATGCGTAAGGACCTTTTTCACGTAATTGAAACATGGTTATGCCAGCCCTCAGCGCTTTTTCGAGAACAACTAACGGCTCTTGATGGGAAACATTGCTTGTACCCATAATAAAATAAAGCTGTAAATCCTCACGTTTCAACTAACTTCACCTCGCAGGCACCATTATGCAGCCGATAAGCAAAATGATTTGTAGGGCCATGACCATTACCAATGGCTAAATCATGCATAATAGCTAATTGTATAAATTTTTTAGCTTCAATAACAGCTTTTTCAACTGTCAAACCTTGACCAATAAAAGCAGTGAGAGCTGCTGAAAATGTACAACCTGTACCATGTGTGTTTTTCGTCGGAATACGAGGAGACTGCATGGAAAAATATTTGTCATTTTTTATAAATACATAATCAATCGCATATAACGAATTGGGTAGATGCCCACCTTTAATGATGACACAGTGAACACCTAGTTGGAAAAAGCATTGAGCGACCTCCTCCATATCAGAGAATTGATTTATTTTTCTTCCAGTAAGTGCCTCTGCTTCTGGTATATTTGGTGTCACAATTGTAGCAAGTGGTAGTAAAGAAATGCGCATGGCTTCAATAGCCTCTTGCTGCAATAAGTTTTCTCCACCTTTTGCAATCATAACTGGATCAACAATTAGTGGGATTTTTAAATCCTGTAAAATGTGTGCGATTGTCTGAATAATATCCGAGGAATAAAGCATCCCCGTTTTAATCGCAGCAATCGAAAAATCTTCTAGTAATGCATGAAATTGTTTTTCAACAAAATTAACTTCAATTGGGAAAACCCCTGTTACACCTCGTGTGTTTTGAGCAGTTAAAGCTGTAATAACTGAGGTACCGAAAACCCCTAATTCCTGGAATGTTTTTAAATCAGCCTGAATACCAGCGCCACCACCACTATCTGAGCCTGCAATTGTCGTTACAATATGCATGAAGCCTCACCCTCCTTTGAAAGACGATGTAGGGCATTTAGCAAAGCAATTTGAATATCCCCGATATCCTCTGTAAAGGCTGATGCTAGCTCAGCTGCTTTTTTGTAGTAAGTGAGGGTTTCCACTAATTGACTGTATGGATCTTCTCCTGAAGAGTAGGCGGCTCCACATATAGCACTAAGTAAACAGCCTGTACCAGTGACTTCTGTCATTTGTGAATTTCCACCAGTTATCCATTGGCTCTGCACACCGTCTGTCATAAAATCATGTTCGCCTGTAACAATGACTATACAGTTGTAGCGTTGAGCCAATAATGTTGCTTCTGTTTCTATGTCAATAAATCCATCACCACTATCAACACCTTTTTGTTGCCATTCCACATTCACTAATGCCGCAAGTTCTCCCTTGTTACAGCGTATGACCGCAAATTGTATGTCTGTAAGTAATAGGTGTACGGTTTCCTTGCGATAAACTGTGGCACCTGCGCCAACTGGATCTAATATAACAGGAATACCAAGGGTATTTGCCTTTTTTCCTGCTAACAGCATCGCTTCCTTTGTTCGATCATTCAGTGTACCAATATTGATTAAAAGAGCTTCTGCAATGGCCACCATTTCTTCTACCTCATGGCTGTCATCAGCCATGACAGGAGAGGCTCCTAATGCCAATAAGCCATTTGCTTGGAAATTAGCCACAACATAATTAGTTATACAGTGTATAAGCGGTTGTTGTTGACGAATCGTTTGAAAAATCATTTTAGTCCTCCTTCATGGGTGGACGTAAGCACGCAAAAAAAGGCTCTTTTGTGTAAAAATGCACGAAAAAGAGCCTTTCATCTGAAAAAAAGATGTTCATTGCTCCCTACGTCAGTATTAACTAACAGGTTCAAAGGGTCAGGTTTTACCTTCTCAACTCTTTATGAGTCCCCCTGCAATCTTGCTTTTAGTTGACCAAAATGTACCATACTTTTCATATGTATTCAATAGCAAGTTTTCCTATCAACAAAACGTGACTGATGCCATATAGGTAAGTATGATAGTTGTCATGACTTTACTCAAATCAAGTGTAAACCATTGAAAATTCTAAGAAAGGAGTATAATGTGTCTTATCAAAAGGGGGCATTTGCCATGAAAAGACAAGAATTAGTAGCACCAGAATGGTATAACATAACTGATGAATTTGAAAAATATGCTAAGGATTCAACTAAAAATGCATTGATAATTTATGAAGAGCATTCTGATGTACAATTTATCACCTACGCACATTTACTTGAAAGAGCGAATCAGGCGGCACATGTCTTTACAAAAAATGGATTAACTAAAGGTGATGTCATTTTAGTGATGGTACCACGCTCAGTAGAAGCATACATTGTCTATATTGCTGCATTAAAAGCGGGTTTAACAATCATTCCAAGCTCTGAAATGCTAAGAACAAAAGATATTGAGTATCGTATTCATCATGCCGATGCTAAAGCAATTGTGGCCTTTGAGCCTTACATTCAGCAATTTGATCAAGTAGAAAATTTACAAGAGGTGCAGCTATTTGTTATTGGAAATGCTCATGAGCCATGGCAGCCATTGTTAGACATAATGCGAAAGCAACCAACAACTTACATAAGTTCTACACCAACAAAAAGTACAGACCATGCATTTTTAGCTTATACAAGTGGCACAACAGGAAATCCGAAAGCTGCAGTGCATACGCATAGCTGGGGCTATGCACATTTACGGACAATAGCTCCTCATTGGCTAGGAGTACAAGAAAATGATATTGTATGGGCAACCGCAGCACCAGGATGGCAAAAATGGATTTGGAGCCCGTTTCTCGCCATTTTAGGCAGTGGTGCCACTGCTTTTGTCTATAAAGGAAAGTTTGATGCGGCAACCTATTTAACATTGCTTGAAAAATTTAAAATGAATATCTTATGTTGTACACCGACTGAATATCGTTTTATGGCAGCACTTGACAATTTACAGGAGTATGATATCAGTTCAATTCGACAAGCTGTTTCAGCAGGTGAGCCCTTGAACAGTGAAGTTATAAAAAAATTCGCGGATACTTTTCATCTACAGGTGCGAGATGGTTATGGTCAAACAGAAAATACCTTACTGGTAGGGACTATGGTAGGTATGGAGGCAAGAGTTGGTTCGATGGGGAAGCCTACCCCTGGCAACACCGTTGAAATTATAGACGATTTTGGTGAGCCAGTAGCTATAGGAGAAGTAGGTGATATTGCCGTTCATCGAGAAACACCTGCACTCTTTAAAAGATATTTAAATGATCCAGAACGTACAAATTTACAATTTCGTGGTGATTGGTATATAACAGGGGATCGAGCTTATAAAGATGCGGACGGCTACTTTTGGTTTGAAGGACGCGGGGATGATGTCATTATTTCCTCAGGTTACACAATTGGACCCTTTGAAGTGGAGGATGCGTTGATGAAGCATCCGACTGTGAAAGAGGTTGCTGTCATTGCAAGCCCTGATAGAGTTCGCGGGAACATCGTTAAAGCATTTATTATCCTGCAGTATGGTGTTAATGGTGATCAAGGGCTTATTCAAACCCTTCAAAATCATGTGAAATCATTAACAGCACCTTATAAATATCCACGTGCTATTGAATTTGTTACAGAGTTACCCAAAACTGCATCTGGTAAAATTAGACGTGTCGAATTAAGGCAACAAGAAATAAAAAAATGTATACAATAATCATTTCCTAGGAAATAATGTCGAAAATCAGAGTTCATCAAAGAAATGAACTTTGATTTTTTTTGTAATTTTAGGTAAGGTATTATGAGGAAATAAATAGAATAAAACTAATTGCATATTATTGCAAAAAAATGAAACTAATGAGCAAGTCATACGTATTACGTCATAAGGAGGCGGAAAGAGATGAATGTTAAAAGGTGGGTTGCATTAATAGTAGCAGGTGTTCTTTTACTGTTTTCATTGGGGATTAATACCATTTTTGCGCTATTTAAAGCAGATTTCCTAGGTAATTTTGATAGTTTAATGGCAGGAAATAACTTAGATGTATATGAAAATGTAATTGAAGGGGATAATTTTGATAAAAGGATTGCCTATTTAAAGGTGGATGGCACGATCCAAGATATTGGCTCAAGTTCACTATGGCAGCCTGTTGCATATGATCATCAATTTTTCCTAGAACAATTGGATAGTATTTTGTACGATGATACGATTGAAGGAATTGTTTTAAGTGTTAACTCTCCTGGTGGAGGGGTAAAAGAATCTGCTGAAATTTATAAAAAGCTGTTAAAAATTAAAGAAGAAAGACAAATTCCAATTTATGTATCAATGGATTCAATGGCAGCATCTGGTGGTTATTATATTTCAGCTCCAGCAGACAAAATATTTGCACATCGTGATACAATAACAGGCTCAATTGGTGTTATCATGCAATCTATTAATTATCAAGCATTGGCTGAAAAAGTCGGTGTCAAATTCGAAACGTTTAAATCTGGGGAGCATAAGGATATGCTAAGTCCAATGCGTGATGTGACACCAGAGGAACGTGCAATGATGCAGGATATGATCAATGAAACATATGAAGAATTTGTGGATATCGTTGAACAAGGACGTAATATGTCAGAAGCCGATGTGAAGAAAGTGGCGGATGGCCGTATTCTTGGTGGTACAAAAGCACTTGAAGCTGGTTTAGTCGATGAAATTGGCGACGAAGAAGCTGCCATTGCAGCCTTACGCGCCGATTTTGGACTAGAAGATGCTGTATTATTTGAATATGCTTATGATATGGGCGGATGGCAATCATATGTTGGGATGAAAATTGGCTCCATGTTCGGTCCTTCAGCAGAGGAAAAAATGCTAATGAAAATTATGACAGATTACAATGCACCTAAAATGATGTATTTATACGGGGAATACTAAGGAGGGAGTTCAATGACAAACAATGAAGTTGTTATGCAAGGTTCACCCTCAATGGAAAATAACTTTTTTAACAATGGCACGGAAGATTTAGCAAGGCAAAAAAACTACACATTAAAAACAGCAGGCTTTTGGATTCGATTGTGGGCATTTTTATTGGATGGGTTTATTGTGTCTGCTGTAGTTGGAATACTCTTTAATCCTATCTTTTATTTAATGGATTGGTCCTTATCAGAATCAGTTTGGTATGCTCCAATCTCCATTATTTCAGCGGTTCTTTATTATAGTTATTTTGTCCTTATGACAAAATTCTTTGGTCAAACGCTAGGGAAGATGGTATTTGGATTACGTGTCATTTCATTAAAGCATGGTAACCTTACTTGGTCAGATGTATTATTCCGTGAATGGATTGGGCGTATTATTAATAATATTGTGATGCCTCTTTATATTTTGGTAGTTATTTTACCAGACAATCAAGGGCTGCATGACTATTTCGCCGATACAACAGTGGTTCATGAGAAAGTCTATATTGAAAAGAATTTAGTGCCACTTTCTATAGAGAAAAAAGATGAAAAGATAGCTTCTATTGAACAAGAGGGAAAACCTGAGCTAGAAAAACTAGAAGAAAAAAATGAACAATAAACAAGAGACTGTCTCAAACGATGAGACAGTCTTTTCTATTGCTAGCTAACACTTTGAATAAAGTAAGCTATCTTAGTTGCAATTAATTCCCTTCATTTAGTAATATTATGTACATATGATGATTAGGAGGCGTTTATATGGCACAAGTAACATTTAAAAATGGTCCAGTGACACTAGTAGGTAATGAAGTAAAGGTGGGCGATTTAGCACCAGCTTTTACAGTATTAGCGAATGACCTTTCACCTGTAACATTAAAAGATTCAGAGGGGAAAATTCGTTTATTTAGTGTTGTACCATCATTAGATACTGGTGTATGTGATGCTCAAACACGTCGTTTCAATGAAGAAGCAGCTAACTTAGGTGATAATGTAGTGATTTACACAGTATCTGTAGATCTTCCATTCGCTCAAAAACGTTGGTGTGGGGCAGCAGGTATTGATGCAGTTCAAACGGTTTCTGATCACCGTGACCTTTCATTTGGTGAGGCTTATGGCGTGTATATTCAAGAATTACGTCTTCTGACACGTGCTGTGTTTGTTGTGGATGAAAACAATAAAGTAACATATGTTGAGTATGTACCTGAGGCAACAGATCATCCAAACTATGAAGCGGCTATTGCAGCTGTCAAAGCACTAGCATAATGGCCTGGTTTTAGGCTAAGATAATACTAGACAAAGGGGCTGTGACGAGTGTTTGTCACGGCTCTTTTCTGCTTGAAAGGAAGTTATCTATGGAAAATATCGAGAAATTATTTGGTATGTTAAATGAGCATGCTGAAAAAATCGAAAAAGAGCACAATACAACTTTGTTAGAGGGGTTGCTAGATGGGCTAGAGGCATGGCTTGATGGCGAGGTTGATTTCTCACAAAAAGATGCAACGAAAGAGGATATTCGCAAGGCTATACAAATTGCCATTCTAAAAGGAATGCGTAAAAGCTCTCAACCAAACCATCAAATGACACCTGATACGTTAGGGTTATTAGTGGGCTATTTTGTTGAGCAAATCTTTGCTGAACGTCTTGAGCAAGAAAAAATATCGATTATGGATCCAGCAGTAGGTACGGGAAATTTATTGCTAACAGTTATGAATTTATTAGATGGAAAAGTCGAGGCTACAGGTGTAGAAGTAGATGAGCTACTTATACGTTTAGCGGCAGCTACAGCTGATTTAACAGAGCAGCCAATTTCTTTATATCGACAGGATGCCTTGCAAGATTTACTAGCAAATCCAGTTGATGCAGTTGTTTGTGATTTACCTGTTGGTTATTATCCAAATGAAGAAATTGCCCTTGAGTATGAATTGTGCTCGTCAGAGGGAATGAGCTATGCCCACCATTTATTTATGGAGCAATCTATGAATTATACAAAGGAAGGTGGCTACTTATTTTTCCTTGCGCCATCACATCTGTTTGATTCAGAGCAGTCTAAGCAACTTCACAAGTACATTCAAAAGCACGCTTGGATTCAAGCAATTATTCAGCTACCTGATTCCATGTTTGCCAATAAATCATTAGAAAAGAGCATTGTCATTTTGCAAAAGCAATCGAAGGAATGTCAATCACCTAAAGAAGTGCTTTTAGCAAAGGTACCAAATATGCAAAATAAACAAGCACTTGCCTTATTCTTTGAAAAAGTGAAAATGTGGAAAGAAGGCAAGTAATTGCTCATAGAATTCAAAAAGGTATCCTACTGTAGGATACCTTTTTATGTATTGCTGATTAGTTTTCAGGTGTGCGGATTACAAGAACGTCACAATTAGCTGAACGTACAATTGCTTCAGATACTGAACCAATTAGGAAACGTTCTACTGCATTTAGACCTGTGGCACCACAAATGATTAGATCTGCGTCTACGATTTTAGAAAGCTCTTTAGTAATAATATTTTTTGGAGAACCATATTCGATGATTAGGTTAACGTTTGCGATACCTTCATCTTCAGCTTGCTTTTTGTAACCATTTAATAGTTCTTCAGAGAATGCTTGTGCACGTTCTGCAATAGAACGGTCGTATGCTTCGATTGCAGCGAATGAACGTGTATCAATAACATTTACTAAATTTAATACCGAACCTTCATTACGCTTCGCCACGTCAATTGATTTACGAAAGGCGTATTCAGCTTCCTTAGAACCGTCTACTGCAACCACAATGCTTTTATAATGATTAGCCATTTGAAAAACCTCCCTGATTTGTATATGTTGATTATACCAAATGATTTTCTAAAGGAAATACTTTCCGGAAGAAAAATTATGAAAAAGTGAAGGCATTTCATGAAGAAAATATAATTACTTCATTCCCACTATTTGCAGCGTGCAAACGTATTTTTGGCTTTCGGAATGGCTAGTTCCTATTGCTATAAGCTTCCTTTTTATTTTTTAAATATAGTAATTTATTAGCTGGAATTACCGTTTAAATATTTTGTATTTTGGAAATGTTAGAAATTTTATTTGTATTTACTTTAATTAAAGCTTTTTTTTTATTTGTTTGGTAATATGGAATTGCAAGGGGTGCATCTATTTTTAATTACATAAATGATGCTGATTTTTTACGTAATGGAAGGGGATAGGGAACTATGAAAATTGGTATTCCAAAGGAAATTAAAAACAATGAAAATCGTGTAGCGATGACACCAGCAGGAGTTGTTACTTTAACACATGCAGGCCATGAGGTGTACATTGAAACTGGAGCAGGCTTAGGATCAAGCTTTACGGATGCTGATTATATTGCAGCTGGTGCTCATATTGTGAATACTGCTAAGGAAGCTTGGTCACAAGAGATGATTATGAAGGTGAAAGAGCCTGTAGCTTCTGAGTATAATTACTTTTATGAAGGTCAAATCCTATTCACTTACTTACACTTAGCGCCAGAAGTTGAATTGACTCAGGCACTTTTAAATAAAAAAGTTGTAGGGATTGCCTACGAAACCGTTCAATTAGCAAATGGTTCACTACCGTTATTAACACCAATGAGTGAAGTAGCAGGTAAAATGGCTACACAAATTGGTGCACAGTTCTTAGAGAGAAATCATGCTGGTAAAGGGATTTTACTTGGCGGTGTATCAGGTGTACAACGCGGTAAAGTGACAGTCATCGGTGGTGGTATCGCGGGAACGAACGCTGCGAAAATCGCTGTTGGCATGGGAGCAGACGTAACAGTTATCGATTTAAGTCCTGAGCGTTTACGCCAATTAGAAGATATGTTTGGCCGTGATGTTCAAACTTTGATTTCTAATCCTTATAATATTGCAGAATCTGTGAAAACTTCCGATTTAGTAATTGGTGCCGTGTTAATTCCAGGCGCAAAAGCACCGAAGCTTGTGTCTGAAGAAATGATTCAATCAATGCAAGCTGGCTCTGTAGTAGTGGATATCGCTATTGACCAAGGTGGTATTTTTGCTTCTTCAGATCGTGTCACAACACATGATGATCCAACTTACGTAAAACACGGCGTTGTCCATTATGCAGTTGCGAATATGCCGGGAGCTGTACCACGTACATCAACAATTGCTTTAACAAATAATACAATTCCTTACGCACTTCAAATTGCAAATAAAGGCTATAAACAAGCTTGCCTAGACAATGCTGCACTAAAAAAAGGTGTGAATACATTAGATGGACAACTAGTATATAAAGCTGTAGCAGATTCACAAGGAATTCCATATGTCAATGTGGATGAGCTTATTCAATAATTTCCTGTAAAAATGAAAAATCCTTCGAGAAATTCACTCTCGAAGGATTTTGTTATTTTTCTTACAAACATTTCCCAAGTAAAGATCAACGACGCTTTTATAGGCAAGCTCTCAAAAATTTTGTGTTTGTCTACAGTCTGTAGGAAGACAAATTCGATGCTTCCTTTTTTATATTATAGAATGATTAAATCTTTCGGGAATTTTGTTAGTACTTCCACACCATCTTTTGTTACAACAACATCATCCTCGATACGTACACCTGTTACATCTGATTTATATATTCCAGGCTCAATCGTAAAGACCATACCCTCTTCCATTGTCATGTCGTTTGTTCCTGTAACAGATGGGAATTCATGTACAGAAATACCAAGACCATGTCCAAGACGATGTGTGAAATATTCTCCAAAACCGGCTTCTGTAATCGTATCGCGTGCGATTTTATCTAAGTCCATAGCACGTACACCAGGCTTCACAGCTGAAACAGCATTTTGGTTAGCTGCTAACACAGCATGATAAATTTCTTTTTGTGCTTCACTTGGCTCACCAAAGGCAACTGTACGTGTAATATCAGAGCAATAGCCATCATAAATGACACCAAGGTCAAATAGCACCATATCCCCTTTTTCTATTTTACGTGCGCCTGGATGACCATGAGGAGAGGCTGTTTTTGGTCCACTTAGTACCATTGTTTCAAAGGACATTTTACAGCCTTTATCTTGAATAGCATTTTCAATGGCTGTTAAAATTTCCATTTCTGTTTTACCTTCAGCAATTTCCTTGCAACCGATTTCAATAGCATAATCAGCTAACTCCGCAGCTTTGCGTAATTTGTCTAATTCACTTTCATCCTTAATTACGCGCATTGCATTAATTTTTTCGTCTAAACGTACAAAATTTGCTTGTGGGAAGGATTGCTGTAGTGCCTCTAAGCGTTCCACAATGAGCTGTGCTTTTTCAATGGCAAACGTAGTTGGTTGAATTTCACGTGATGTAATGGCTTGTGCAAGCACTTCCATCGAATTGTCAGTATCTTGGTGACCAATAACCTCATAAGACCAACCAGCCGCTTTTGCATCTGGAATCTCCATTTGCGGACAAATTAGAAAAGGTTCAGCATCTTTAAAAATCATGACACCTAGTAATCTCTCATGTGGATTACTTTTAAAGCCTGAAACGTAAAAAACATTGTCAGGTGTAGTGATAAATGCTGCATCAATGTGATTTTGCTGTAAATAACTTTGGATTTCTTCAACCTTTGACATAAATATGTCCTCCTTTTTAGTACATGGAAAATTTTAATGAGGAACCTTCGACTTTCTAAAGAAAAGGGCTGTTCCTTTTTATCACTGAATAATTGTGATCTAACAAAGTATAAAATTGTTAGAGAGTGATACGATTATTCTCTGTACAAGCATATCAAAAAAAGGAAAAAAGCGCATGGGTAGCGAATTAAAATGGAGGGGTTGTCATTTATAAACGAGGAGGACATTAAGATGGAAATAAGCTATCATGGACATTCAATTGTCAAAATTCAAACAAATGGGAAAACAATTTTAATTGATCCTTTTATTAACGGTAATGGACAAACAGATTTAAAGGTTGCTGAAGAAGCACCAGATATTATTTTATTAACACATGGTCATAATGATCATGTTGGAGACACCATAGAACTAGCGAAGAAAAAAGATGCGCTAGTCATTGCTCCAAATGAATTAGCCAATTGGATTTCCTGGCAAGGAGTTAAAACACACCCAATGCATATTGGAGGGGCTAAGGAATTCGATTTTGGGAAGGTAAAGTTTACGCAGGCTTTCCATGGCTCTTCTTATGTAACAGATACAAAAGAAATTATTTATATGGGAATGCCAGCTGGGATATTACTATTTGTTGAAGGGCTAACGATTTATCATGCAGGTGACACAGCTCTATTTAGTGATATGAAATTAATTGGGGAGCGACATCCAATAGATATAGCATTCCTACCAATTGGTGATAATTTTACAATGGGTCCAGAAGACGCTGCATGCGCAGTTTCATTCTTACAGCCTAAAATAGTTGTACCTATTCATTACAATACATTCCCACCTATCGAGCAAGATCCACAGATTTTTGCTGATTTAGTACAAAACTCAGAGGTTCAAATTTTAAAAGCTGGTGAGAAAGTAAACTGTTTCTAATCGTTGATTATGCTGTACTATATGAATTGACACCACGCTGGTAGTTGGAATGATAGGGTTTTTTAAACAATTTGATCACTTTATATTAAATATTTTTATAAAAAATATGGTACACTAAGAGCAGAATTGAAGCTTAGGAAATAGGTGATATTTTGTCTACAAAACATGAGAAAATTTTACAATACATCGAGTCACTACCTGTGGGCGATAAAATTTCAGTACGTCAAATTGCGAAAGAAATGCAAGTGAGTGAAGGGACTGCATATCGTGCTATAAAAGAAGCAGAAAACCGTCGCTTAGTAAGTTCAATTGAACGTGTTGGAACAATTCGTATTGAAAAGAAAAAGAAAGAAAACATTGAACGTTTAACTTTTGCAGAAATTGTCAACATCGTAGATGGTCAAGTTTTAGGTGGAAAATCAGGTCTACATAAAACGTTAACGAAATTTGTTATAGGGGCAATGCAATTAGAAGATATGATGCGGTATACAGATGCGGGTAGCTTATTGATTGTAGGGAATCGTTTTAAAGCCCATGAAAATGCACTTCGAGCAGGTGCTGCTGTTTTAATTACAGGGGGTTTTGATACAACAGATGCCAATAAACAACTGGCTGATTCATTAGATTTACCTATAATTTCAACTAGCTATGATACGTTTACTGTAGCAACGATGATTAACCGAGCTATTTATGATCAGCTCATCAAAAAGGATATTTTATTTATTGAAGATATTTATGTTCCAATGACTGACACAGCAGCGTTAAAAAATGATGAGACCATCCGTCATTTCCAGAAGTTAAATGAACGCACCACACATGGTGCATTTCCAGTTGTCACTCATCAAAATAAACTTGTCGGAATGATTACTGTAAAAGACGTTATTGGTCGAGAAGAAAATGAGTTAGTTGAAAAGGTTATGACGAAGAATCCAATTGCTGGTTCCATGAAAATGAGTGTTGCTTCAGCTGGGCATCGTATGATTTGGGAAGGGATTGATCTGTTACCTATCGTAGATGACGACAACATTTTACAGGGTGTCATTAGTCGTCAGGACGTGCTTAAAGCATTGCAGCTAGCTCAAAGGCAGCCACAGCATGGTGAAACTATAGATGATTTAGTGAAAAATGAGATGAAGGTACTTGGTGATGATGAGCTGGTCGTGGAATTTAAAGTTACACCTCAAATGACAAATCAATACGGGGCAATTTCTTACGGTGCTTTCACCACTCTACTTGCTGAAGTGGGTTCATTTGCATTAAAGCGTCGCAAACGAGGGGATGCAGTAGCTGAGAATATGACCATTTATTTTATTAAACCGGTACAGATGGAAAGTACACTTACAGTCAAGCCACGAATTTTAGACATGAGTCGTAAGTTTGTGAAAATGGATTTTGAAGTGTATAATCAACAAATACTTGTTGGTAAGGCAATGATGATGTTCCAGCTTTTAGAACGTTAAGTATTAAAAGGGATGGCCTAGCGCAATTGCTTGGTCATCCCTTTGTTACATATTATCGATTAATGCGGAATTCTTCTTCAACAAATTGACCATAATGACGCGCTTTTTTCGTATTTTCTACTACGACAAAGATGCCTAGCACGACAAGAATTGCTACAATTACAAATGTATATAAGCTAGGGAATAAATAGGCTTGATTAAATCCGAAAAACAGTAGGAAGGAACCGAAGCCGATATTCGCCTTACTTTTATACCAATTTTTAGCGATTGGTAATGATGAACGGAACTGTTTTGTTTTAAAATAAAAATAAAAGACAAAAGATATAATTATCGCAAACACAAATATTAAATTGAGCATAGTAAACCTCCTAGCATAACTAGACATTATTGTAACGATAATTCTGGAAAAATGCTAACGGTTCTTACTATCATTTTGGAGGAATTTATTGTGAAAAGACAAATCATCGACACAATTGCTGCCTATGAAACAATCATTATTCATCGTCATGTACGACCAGATCCAGATGCTTATGGCTCACAACAAGGATTAAAAGAATTGATTTTAACAAATTATCCAGATAAAAAGGTTTTTGCTGTAGGTGAGCATGATACTTCCTTAACATTTATGGCACAGCCTGATCAAGTAGTTGATGATGTTTATGACCATGCTTTAGTAATTGTGACTGACACGGCCAATACCGAACGTGTTGACGATCCACGCTATACTAAGGGGAAAATGATTATTAAAATTGATCATCACCCTAATGATGATGCCTATGGTGACCTTTTATGGGTCGATACGACAGCAAGTTCTTGCAGTGAAATGATTTACGAACTGTATGAGGAAGGTAAGGAAGTGGCTAACTGGCAAATGTCTGATACTGCTGCACGATTATTATTTGCTGGAATTGTAGGAGATACAGGTAGATTCCAATTCCCAAGTACTACGGCTAAAACATTTAAAGTGGCTGCAGACCTGATTACATATGATTTTGATCGAAATCAAATTTTTGATGGTATGTATGAAATGGAGCAAAAACTGCTTAATTTACAAGGTTATATTTATCAAAACTTTAAAATGGATGAATATGGAGCAGCTCATGTGAAGCTAACAAAAGAATTATTAGCAGAACATGATATTGTACCGTCAGAAGCATCACTGCTAGTAGGTTGCCTAGGTAGTGTTAAGGGGATTTGCTCGTGGGTTGTATTCATTGAAGAGGTAGATCAAATTCGTGTACGTTTACGTTCGAAGGGTCCTATTATTAATACATTAGCAAAAGAGTTTAATGGTGGTGGACATCCGCTGGCTTCTGGAGCTACGGCTTATTCATGGAAAGAAGCAGATAACGTCATCACAAGATTACAAGAGATTTGTAAAGCGTATCATTAAAAAGAAAAGGAAGGGATTCATTTGACACATGTATACACAAAGATGCATACGAGCGCGGATTTATTGAAAAGCACAATTCGGCTTGAGCAATTGATTCCTTTTTTACTAGAACAAAAGACGCAGGCCTGTGCAATCGTAAATACGAAATTGTACGGGCTTTTGCCTTTTTGTAAAGCCATGCAGCAAGCAAAAATACATGCCGTCATGGGGCTTTCTGTTAATGTGCAATGGCATGACACAACGCTTCCTCTTGTACTGTATGCACAGTCTCAGGAGGGCTATCAACAGTTATTGAAAATTAGCAGTGCGGCTTCAATTAGGGAAGACGGAGTGCTACCTTGGAAATGGCTAGAGGGCTATGCAGCAGGCTGCTTGGCATTGCTTTCATCCGATGATTTAGCCGAATTAAAAGATTGGCATGGAGTAGTATCTGCCTTAGCTCATCTCTTTCAGCATCACTTTTATATGGGAATTACCAGACCTGGAGGGGTGGCGCTAGCTAATGAGAATGAGCTTGTAGAGTGGTGTGAGGGACAGAGGATTCCACTTGTAGCTGTTCAGAGCTGTTATTTTTTACGACCTGAAGATCATTTTGCATACGAAGTAGCAAGAGCAATCGATACGGGAGACAAGCTTGGAGATACGATGCTAACAGCTAAATTACAGGGTTATTTTGCACCAACAGCACAAGAGTGGCAAAGTTGGTTTACTGATCGACCAGAATGGCTTGAGACCTGTGGACAAATGCTTGCTAGCTGTCGTGCTATCATTCCTGAAATGTCTGTACAAATGCCTAAATTTCCTGTGCCAGTAGGTGAAACAGCTGAGAGTTTACTTGTTAAAGAAGCATTTTCTGGATTAGAGGAACGATTTAACCAGCTGGACATTCCGTATGGTTACCGAGAAAGACTACGATATGAGCTTGAAATAATATGTTCAATGGGCTTCGCTGATTATTTTTTAGTTGTAGCTGATTTTATGCGCTTTGCCAAAGACAATCGCATTTTAACTGGACCAGGTCGTGGTTCCTCCGCTGGGTCACTAGTTGCCTATAGTCTAGCTATTACGCAAGTAGATCCACTCGCCTATGGTTTATTATTTGAACGATTTTTAAACCCTGAACGGATATCCTTACCTGATATTGATATTGATTTTGTCGATAGTAAACGACATCAAGTGATTCAGTACGTTGCACAAAAATATGGTAAAGGCAATGTCGCCCAAATCATTACATTCGGTACATTGTCTGCCAAAGCAGTGGCTCGAGATGTCGCAAGAGTATTTGGTTTTGGTGCAGAGGTATTAGAGAAAATTTCAAAAATGATTCCGAATAAACCGGGGATTACATTGCAAAAGGCTTTAGAAGAATCATATGATTTACAGGAGTGGCTCTCTGAGGATCACCAGCATCAGCGTTGGTTCGAAGTAGCGCAAAAATTAGAAGGTCTGCCTAGAAATTCCTCTACCCATGCGGCAGGCATCGTTATTGCTCCTTCCTCCTTAGTCAATACAGTCCCTATTGAGGATGGACATGAAGGCATATATTGCACACAATGGCCGATGGGTGATGTAGAGGCGAGTGGGCTTGTCAAAATGGATTTTTTAGGTTTACGCAATCTAACTATTTTAGAGCAAATTCGTTGGTCCATTTATAAAGCGGGTGGACCTTGGATTGATTTTGAACGAATTCCTATGCATGATGAAAAAACTTTTCAATTATTGCAAAGTGGTGATACATCAGGTATTTTCCAATTAGAATCGGAAGGAATGAAACAAGCATTACGAGACATTCATCCTACACAATTTTTAGATATTGTGGCTGTGAACGCACTTTATCGTCCGGGTCCAATGGAATTTATACCTGTCTATGCTAGACGAAAAGCCGGTAAAGAATTAGTGGTTATGCCTCACCCTGTGTTAGAGCCAATTCTACAAGAGACTTTTGGAGTTATTGTCTATCAAGAGCAGATTATCAAGATTGCCTCTGTGCTAGCAGGATTTTCAATGGGTCAAGCAGATTTACTTCGCCGTGCCGTTAGCAAAAAAAATCGTCAAGTCCTGGAGGAGCAACAGGTTACCTTTGTACAAGGGGCATTAAAACAAGGCTATGATCAGCATGTGGCGACAGAGGTGTATGAATTAATTGTCCGCTTTGCTGATTACGGATTTCCTAAAAGTCATGCTGTAGCTTATAGTATTATTTCTTATCAAATGGCTTATTTAAAGGCACATTTCCCTCAAAGCTTTTATGCTGCATTATTATCTAATGCAACGGGAAATGTAGATAAAATTCAACAGCTAGTACAAGAGGCCAAAGACAAAGGTATCCCGTTTTATCCACCTTCATTAAAGGACAGTACAAAATATTTTACGGTTGAGCAGGAGGGGATCCGTTATAGTTTAGCAGGGATTAAAGGCGTCCCTCATACTTTTATTGAAAGTATCAATACATTGCGCCAAACGAACCCTCAGGCATTATATAACCTTTTTGATTTAGCTGTGGCATTAAGTGCACAGCATTTTAAACCGAAAGTAATAGAATCATTAATTTATGCTGGAGCCCTAGATTATCTAGAAAAGGACCGTGCAGTACTAATCATGACAATAGATGCTGCCTTAAAACACGCTGAACTACTACGGCCAAATGAGGATATTGATATATCAACTGCTACAGAATTTAACTTTGGAAAGCCAAAATATATGCAAGTTGATGATATGCCACAAAAGGAAAAATTGATACATGAGAAGGAAAGTTTAGGCTTTTACATTTCTGCCCATCCGGTTACGCAAGAAAGACCATATTGGGCTGATGTGAATTGTACAAGTCGTGAGTTAAAGCAAATGCGAGATGGTACGTATGTGAAAATGATTGGTGTCATGGAAGAAGTAAAAAAAATTCGTACCAAAAAAGGGGAGCAGATGGCCTTTGTCCAGTTACAGGATGAGCATGGATCTGTTTCTGCTACATTATTTCCACAAGTTTTTCAATTCGTTCAAGATTTGTTAGTAGAAGATGAAATTCTGGTTGTAGAAGGGAATCTAGAAAGACGTTTTGGAAAACCGCAAATTAAAGTAAAACATGCGCAAGCGACGAAAAAGATATGAAATGAAACAAGAATTAAGAAACTGCATTGAATTTTATGCAGTTTTTTCTTTACTTTTTAACAGTTATTCTGTAAGCTAGAGTCAACGTTAAAAAGTGGTCAGACCACTTTTCTGATAAGGGGAGTTAGTCGTATGGATAAAAAAACCGAACAAAAAAAAGTGTTTTTAGAAATCGTCCAACAACTACGTCAACTCATTAAAATGGAAAAAATACAAGCAGGTGAAAAGCTTCCCTCCGAACGAGTCTTATCGGAGCGTCTAGGTGTCGGGCGATCCTCTGTCAGAGAGGCATTGCGAAGTCTAGAATTACTAGGTCTTATTGAAACGAGACATGGTGGTGGTACTTTTCTTGCTTCCACACATAAGCATCAGCTTGTAGAAATACTGTCGATGTTTATATTAGAAGATGAAAAATCGAAAAAAGATGTCGAATTTACGCGACAAATTCATGAAAAGGAAGCTATTCGCGTAATAAGTTGTACAGAGATTCTTCGCACACTACCTGTGTGGGATAGTTTTTTTGTGAAACTAGAATTAGAAGGTATGATTAATTGTCGTGATATATTGCGAGAACTTCTAATCACAACAGGCAATCGTTTATCATTAAAAATCTGGTTTCAGTTGGCAGCTTACGATGGCGACCGTTTAAATCGAAACTCAACAGAAGATGAAAAAATAATCATTCAAACCATGTTGAAATCGATGCAGCTAGGGTACGAAAAAGAAGCACTAAAAGCTTATGAGCAGTGGATGAGTACTGTACAAAGCACTTAGACAACAACAAAGGGGGAGTCAAACATGGCAATACGTAGCTTATTTAGTGGTAACCGAAAAAAGAAAGAGGATGGACAGGAAAAAGCATTTCCAGAAGGATTAATGACAAAATGTCCTGAATGCCGCCATATTCAATTAACGAAAGAACTAGAAAAAAATCATAAAGTGTGTACGAAATGTAGTCATCATTTCAAAATGACTGCACAAGAACGTGTAGACTACTTCTTGGATGAAGGTTCATTTGTTTCGATGGATGACCATTTACAAACAAGCAATCCATTAAACTTCCCAGCATATGTGGAGAAAATTTCAGCTGACCAAGAAAAAACGGGCTTGAATGAAGCTGTGCTAACGGGTGTTGGTACATTAGACGGAGAGGAAATTGTTGTGGCCATTATGGATTCTCACTTCCGTATGGGTTCCATGGGTTCAGTTGTGGGCGAAAAAATTACTCGTGCAGTAGAAAAAGCAACTGAATTAGGTGTGCCTTTTATTATCTTTACGGCTAGTGGTGGTGCACGTATGCAAGAAGGTGTACTATCTTTAATGCAAATGGCAAAAACAAGTGTTGCTTTAAAGCGTCATAGTGATCAAGGCTTATTGTTTATTTCTATTTTAACGCATCCTACAACTGGTGGGGTTTCAGCAAGCTTTGCCTCTGTAGGTGATATAAATATTGCAGAACCACAAGCATTGATTGGCTTTGCTGGTCGTCGTGTCATTGAAGAAACTGTAAGAGAAAAACTACCGAATGATTTCCAAACAGCCGAATTTTTATTAGAGCATGGCCAATTGGATGCCATTTTCCCTCGCAAAGATTTACGTAAACAAGTTTCATTACTTGTAAAAATGCATACGAAAGGCGGCGTGCAACATGTCTAAAAATTTAGCTTTTGAAGAACCAGTTATCCAACTACGAGAAAAAATTGATGAATTAAAAACAATTGCTACTGAAGCAGATGTAGATATGACAGGTGAGATTGAGAAATTAGAAACACGGTTATCACAATTAGAGCAATCTATTTATGCGAATATGAAGCCGTGGGATCGTGTGCAAGTAGCAAGACATCCAGAAAGACCTACTACTTTACAATATATTGAAGCGATATGTGAGAATTTTATTGAGTTGCATGGAGATCGTACTTTTGGTGATGATGCTGCAATCCTTGGTGGAATTGGTATTTTTGAAGGGCAACCTGTAACAATAATCGGACACCAACGTGGGAAATCTACAAAAGAAAATATACGACGTAATTTTGGTATGCCTCACCCAGAAGGGTATCGTAAAGCCTTACGTTTGATGAAGCAAGCAGAAAAATTCAAACGGCCAATTATTTGTTTTATCGATACAAAAGGTGCTTATCCAGGTAAAGCTGCAGAAGAACGAGGGCAAAGTGAAGCAATTGCTAGAAACCTTGTTGAAATGGCAGGCTTAACAGTTCCAGTCATCAGTATTGTGATTGGAGAAGGAGGAAGTGGCGGTGCCTTAGCATTAGGTGTAGCAAACCGTGTCTTTATGCTTGAAAACTCAACATATTCCGTTATTTCTCCAGAAGGAGCAGCGTCGATTTTATGGCGTGATGGTAGCCTTGCTAAGCAAGCGGCTGAAGCAATGCGAATAACAGCACCGGATTTAAAAGAGCTTGGTGTTATAGATGGTATCATACCTGAGATTATTGGTGGTGCGCATCGCAATGTAGCAAAACAGGCACTTTATATTAAAGAATGCATTAGCACTACACTTCATGCATTAAATTCTCTAAATGGAGAACAATTAATTAACGATCGTTATGAAAAGTTCAAAAAAATCGGACAATATACAGAAGTATAAAACCATTTTTTAAGGCTTTCTTTTGATAGCATCAACAATTATGGGGATATGAATTTGCTCGTTAAGAGACAAAAATTGTTTCTTAACCTATTAAAAAGCTATAAAAAATAAAGAAGCTAGGTACGCAATCTGAACGTCAGACTTCTTGAAAAAATGTTAGATTTAGGATGTTTTTGGATGGAAAGAGTGTGTGAAAGCGCATTCTTTTCATTTTTTATGTAAAAGTTATGTTTTTGTATCATCAGAACCCTTACATAGTTTGTTTTTTCATGTTAATGTGAATAATAATAGTAACTGCAGGAGGTTCGACAATGAAAAAAATTGCTGTATTAACTAGTGGTGGAGATGCGCCTGGAATGAACGCAGCTATTCGAGCGGTTGTTCGTAAGGCAGCATTCCATGGAATTGATGTTGTCGGAATTAAACATGGTTATGAGGGCTTAGTAAAAGGTTATTTAGAAGAACTTGATCTAGGCTCAGTTGGTGGTATTATTCAGCGTGGTGGTACCCATTTAAATTCTGCCAGATGTCCAGAATTTAAAGAAGATGCCGTGCAACAACAAGGAATTGAAAACTTACGAGCTGCCGGAATAGAAGGTCTTGTTGTCATTGGTGGTGATGGTTCTTATAGAGGGGCTATGGATCTAGTGAAAAAAGGCTTCCCTGCTGTAGGTGTACCAGGGACTATCGATAATGATGTTCCAGGGACGGAATATACGATAGGCTTTGATACGGCACTCAATACAGTAGTAGAATCCATCGATAAAATCCGAGACACAGCTACTTCACATGAAAATTCCTTCATAGTTGAGGTTATGGGTCGTGATGCAGGGGATATTGCTTTATGGGCAGGGCTTGCTGCGGGTGCTGAAACAGTTTTAATTCCAGAAGAGGATTATGATTTAGATGATATTGTGGCACGCTTAGATCGTGGTGCAGCACGTGGGAAGAAGCATAGTATTATTATTGTGGCAGAAGGTGTTATGTCTGGAAATGAACTAGCTAAGCTGATAAAAGAAAAGACTGGAAAAGAAACTAGAGTTTCGGTGTTAGGTCATATTCAGCGTGGCGGTTCACCAACTGCACGTGATCGCGTATTGGCAAGTCAGTTTGGCGCACATGCAGTGGAGTTACTAATGGAAGGCAAGTATGGCCGAGCAGTAGGTATTCGCAATCATCAAGTTATTGATTATGATATGCCTGAGGCCTTTGAAAAGAATCATGAGGCAGATGTAAGTCTATACACGCTTATGAAAGAACTATCAATATAATTTGTTATAAACGGAGTGGGCAAAAAATGAGAAAAACAAAAATCGTATGTACAATTGGACCTGCAAGTGAGTCATCAGAAACATTAGAAAAATTAATTGAAGCAGGTATGAATGTAGCCCGCTTGAATTTTTCACATGGCTCTCATGAAGAGCATGCGGGGCGAATTCATTTAATTCGTGAAGTGGCACAAAAGTTAAATAAACCAGTAGGAATTTTATTAGACACAAAAGGTCCTGAAATTCGTACGCATAACATGAAAAATGGTGAGCTTCATTTAACAGCTGGTCAAGTGATTGATATTTCAATGACTGAAGTGGAAGGCACGGAGACAAGCTTTTCTGTTACGTATGAGCAATTAGTAGAAGATGTTGAACAAAACTCCATTATTTTACTTGATGATGGTCTTATTCAATTACGTGTATTAGCTACAGATGTTGAAAAAGGTTTAATTCATACGATTGTAGAAAATGCTGGTGTTTTAAAAAATAAAAAGGGTGTTAACGTACCAGGTGTATCTGTACAGCTTCCAGGTATTACAGAAAAGGATGCACAGGATATTTTATTTGGTATTGAGCAAGGCGTTGACTTCATTGCTGCTTCATTCGTTCGTCGCGCAAAAGATGTACTAGAAATTCGTGAGTTGCTTGAGCAAAATGGCGGTGGGCATATCCAAATCATTCCTAAAATTGAAAACCAAGAGGGTGTCGATAATATAGATGAGATTATCCTTGTGTCTGATGGATTAATGGTAGCACGTGGAGATCTTGGTGTTGAAATTCCAGCAGAAGAAGTACCACTTGTACAAAAGAAATTAATTTTAAAATGTAATCAAGTAGGGAAACCCGTTATTACGGCCACTCAAATGTTGGATTCAATGCAACGTAACCCACGTCCAACACGTGCAGAAGCAAGTGATGTAGCGAATGCAATCATTGATGGTACAGATGCGATTATGTTGTCAGGAGAAACTGCTGCAGGTCTATATCCAGTGGAGTCAGTACAAACCATGAATAAAATTGCTCAACGTACTGAAAATTCGTTAGATTATAAATCGATTGTTTCTACACGTAGTCGTGAAAAAGAAGCCAATATGACAGAAGCTATTTCACAAGCAGTCGCGTATACATCCATTAATTTAGGTGTTAAAGCCGTATTAGCACCAACAGAAAGTGGTAATACAGCTAGAATGATTGCCAAATATCGACCTGGTGTACCAATTGTTGCAGTAACAGGCTCAACAAATACAGCCCAAACATTAACTTTAGTATGGGGTGTGCATCCAATTGTTTGCCAACGTGTTACAACAACAGATGAGATTTTAGAATTAGCTGTGGATGAAAGCTTGAAGCATGGTTTCGTCACACATGGTGATGCTGTTGTAATTACAGCAGGTGTGCCTGTTGGAGAAGCAGGAACAACAAACCTAATGAAAGTACACATTATTGGCGATTTACTTGCTCGTGGTCAAGGAATTGGCAAGGCATCCGTTGTAGGTAAAACGGTAATCGCTAAAAATGCAGCTGAAGCACTTGCTTATGATACAGAAGGAAGTATTCTTGTAACAGTGGGTTCAGACCGTGAAATGATGCCAGCAATAGAAAATTGTATAGGGCTAATTACTGAAGAAGGTGGACTAACGAGTCATGCTGCAGTAGTTGGACTAAGTCTTGGTATCCCTGTAATTGTTGGTGTAAAAGAAGCAACAACATTATTACGCCATGGTCAAGAAATTACGATGGATGCTGAAACAGGCGTTATCTATAAAGGACATGCTAGCGTTCTTTAATAATAAACAAAAAGCTCTAGTGTGATTTGTTGTACTAGAGCTTTTTAATAAGGGTTGTACAAATTAACTATATTAAGTGCTATATGGAAAGCTTCTTAATTATATCTCCATTAATAAACAAAAGTGATTTGGTATTATTTGATGAGAGGCATTCATTTTTTTATGAAACTAAATGGGCTATAATAACGTATATAAGGTATACCTTTTCAAGTAGAAAGGAGAAAAATATGCGAAAAATTTTTCTTGGTTTCATTGTCTACGCATTAGCCGAATTGGCGTTATTAATAGTTATTGGACAAAACATTGGTGTTTTAAGTACATTATTACTCATTATTGTCACTAGTGTACTTGGGATTTATGTAATGAAAAATAAAGGTATGAATTCTGTCCAAAGTGTAAAAAATACATTAGCACGTGGAGAGGCTCCGGGATCTGCGTTGGTAGATACATTATTAACTTTTAGTGGTGGGCTACTTTTAGCATTACCAGGGTTTATTACAGATATTATTGGCTTACTACTGCTTCTGCCTTTTTCACGAAAAATGTTCCAACCAGTTGTCTATTATTGGATGCGTAAAAAAATGAAAAAAGGTCAATTTATTATCGTTCAAAGATAGAGTTTTCTTTTAGCTTAACTGCTAAAAATAAAAAGATTGGGCTAAGTAATATTCCATAAAAGCCAAATAATAGAATAGAGGCGGCGCTGATGAAAAATGTATGGAATGTACGTAATTGAAGCGTGTTGGACCAAAGCATGGAGTCAGCTAGCTGCCTTGTTAATTGTACAAATAAATACAATAGTAAAATGGCTACACATAAAAATGTATTACCATTGAAATAAAAATAAATACTCATCGGTACAAGAAATACACCAATACCGAAAAATGGCAGTACATCTGCAAATGCGACAATAAAAGCTTTAATAATAGCTTGTTCAAACTGAAGGATCATAAAGCCTCCACAAAGAATAAGTAAGGTAATTGTAAATAATTGAAATTCCACAAATATAAAATAATGAAAAAGTTGCATGATTTTCGCAAAATGTGATTGCCACTCATGACGATATTTCTTTGGCACATATTGAAAAAACCAATAGCGTGATTTACGTGTTTCAAGTAAAGCGAAATAATAAGCTACCAAGAAAATGAATACCTCAATGACATGTTTCATTAATAATTGGAAAAGATCAGCTGTATATATAATGATCGAATCAAAAATAGAAAGTGATTTCTCCTTTAAAACTTGTATAAACATCGATTCATATTCACTGAAAAGTGGGAAGTTTTGTAATGTATTACGTATCTCCGGAAAGATGACAATTACACTGTTGATGGATATGACAACAAGCAAAAAAATACAAGTTAAAATCAATACCTCCACAATTATTGCTGCTATCCAATAGGCGATCCTACAATATTTATGCAAAAAATTTATGATAGGATACGTCGAAAATGATAAAAAAATCGCGAGTGAAACTGGCAGCACGAACCAAAGTATGACTAAATAAAAGATAAACAGTAAAATACTTGTGGTTCTTTCGTATGAAAAATACTTTAAATTCCTCATTTTAACAAAATCACCTCAAATCATAATGTCAAAAAATACAAAAAAAACTCTTTAGGGCATATATATAGTCGTTCGGACGTCTTTTTCTTTATTTGGAGGATTTTCATTCACAAAGCTGTCAAAAATGATTATAATAGCAATGTAAGCGATTTACTTAATGGTTCATATGAGCAAAATCCGTAAATGCAAGAAAAAAACGCATTTACAACAAAATATAAATATGAGGGAGCGATAATTTATGTCAGCAACTAAAGGTTTAGAAGGTATCGTAGCAGCGGAATCTAAAATCAGTTCAATTATCGATGACACACTTACATATGTTGGTTACAACATTGATGATTTAGCACAAAATGCGTCATTTGAAGAGGTAATTTACTTGTTATGGCATACTCGTTTACCAAAAGCGGACGAGCTAGCTGAATTAAAACAACAATTGGCAGACAATATGTCAATTCCGCAAGCGATTGTCGACCAATTCAAAACATACCCACTTTCAACTGTACATCCAATGGCTGCACTACGTACTGCAGTATCTTTACTTGGTGTATTCGATGAAGAAGCGGATGTTATGGACCCAGAAGCAAACTACCGTAAAGCAATTCGTCTTCAAGCTAAAATTGCTACAGTAGTGACTGCATTTGCGCGTGTTCGTAAAGGTTTAGAACCAGTTTCACCAAAACCTGAACTAGGATATGCGGCAAACTTCTTATACATGCTTAAAGGCGAAGAGCCAGCAGATATTGAAATTGAAGCTTTCGACAAAGCATTAGTATTGCATGCTGACCATGAGTTAAATGCATCTACATTCACTGCACGTGTATGTGTAGCTACATTATCAGATGTTTATTCAGGGGTAACTGCGGCAATCGGCGCGTTAAAAGGGCCACTTCATGGTGGAGCAAATGAGCAAGTTATGAAAATGTTAACTGAAATTGGCTCACTTGAAAATGTTGAATCTTACATTCAAAATAAATTAGACAACAAAGAAAAAATCATGGGCTTCGGTCACCGTGTATATCGCAAAGGCGACCCTCGTGCACCACATTTACGCGTAATGTCTAAAAAATTAACTGAACTAACTGGTAAACCAGAGCTTTATGAAATGTCAGTTAAAATCCATGACATGATCGTAGAACAAAAGAAATTACCAGCTAACGTAGATTTCTTCTCTGCGTCAGTGTATGATTCTTTAGGTATTGATCATGACCTGTTCACACCAATTTTCGCAGTATCACGTACTTCAGGTTGGGTGGCACACATCCTTGAGCAATATGCAAATAACCGCCTAATCCGTCCACGTGCTGAGTATGTTGGACCAGGCATGCAAAAATATGTTCCAATCAGCGAGCGCTAATTTGGAAAATATGCTAGAATGTTTGGGACTGTGTTATCACTAACACAGTCCTATGATTATGAATTTAGGAGGCAACAGAATGTCAAACAAAATTGTAGTTGAAAATGGCGTACTTAATGTACCAAATAATCCAGTAATTCCTTTCATCGAAGGTGATGGAATTGGTCCAGATATCTGGGCAGCAGCATCACGCGTAATCGACGCAGCAGTAGAAAAAGCTTATAACGGTGAAAAGAAAATTGAATGGTTAGAAGTTTTAGCTGGTGAAAAAGCATTTAACCAAACTGGTGAATGGTTACCACAAGAAACTTTAGACAAAATTAATGAATACTTAATTGCAATCAAAGGTCCTCTTACTACACCAATCGGTGGTGGTATCCGCTCTCTTAACGTAGCATTACGTCAACAACTTGACTTATATGTATGCTTACGCCCAGTACGTCACTTTGATGGAGTGCCTTCTCCAGTTAAACGCCCAGAAGACGTTGATATGGTTATCTTCCGCGAAAACACAGAAGACATCTACGCTGGTATTGAATTCGAATCTGGTTCAGAACAAGCTCAAAAAATCATCAACTTCCTACAATCTGAATTTGGTGTAAATCAAATCCGCTTCCCAGAAACTTCTGGTATCGGTGTAAAACCTGTATCTAAAGAAGGTACTGAGCGTTTAGTACGTTCTGCTATTGAATATGCAATTAAACATAAACGCCCATCTGTTACTTTAGTTCATAAAGGTAACATCATGAAATTCACTGAAGGTGGATTCAAAAAATGGGGTTATGAATTAGCAGAAAAAGAATTTGCTGATCAAACTTTCACTTGGAATCAATACGATGCAATCAAAGCTGAACAAGGTGAAGAAGCAGCAAACAAAGCACAATCTGATGCTTTAGCAGCAGGTAAAATCTTAGTAAAAGATTCTATCGCAGATATCTTCTTACAACAAATCTTAACTCGTCCAACTGAGTTCGATGTAGTAGCTACAATGAACTTAAATGGTGACTATATTTCTGATGCACTTGCTGCACAAGTTGGTGGTATCGGTATCGCTCCAGGAGCTAACATTAACTATGTAACTGGACATGCGATCTTCGAAGCTACTCACGGTACAGCTCCAAAATATGCTGGTTTAGATAAAGTAAACCCATCTTCAGTATTACTTTCAGGTGTATTAATGCTTGAACACTTAGGATGGCAAGAGGCTGCTGACATGATCACTAAATCTGTTGAGCAAACAATTTCTTCTAAAGTTGTAACTTATGACTTTGCTCGTTTAATGGATGGCGCTACAGAAGTGAAATGTTCAGAATTCGCTAATGAGTTAATCAAAAACTTATAATTTTCTATTCTGATATAGAAATTTTCACGTAAAAGTGTGCTTATAAATGCCGATATAATTAGGGTAAAAGTGAATTTTCGTTAAATAAAATATTTACGATGAACTTGTTTAATCGAGGGAGTGAGATGTATTTCTCCTCCCTCTTTTAAAATATATAACCCCATTTTAAAGGAGCGTATTCAAATGTCTCTGAAACGTAAAAAATTATCAGTAATCGGTGGAGGATTTACAGGTGCTACAGCAGCGTTCTTAGCAGCTCAGAAAGAACTTGGTGACGTTGTATTAGTAGATATCCCTCAAGCAGAAAATCCTACAAAGGGAAAAGCTTTAGATATGTGGGAAGCAGCGCCTATACAAGGGTATGATGCGTATGTAAAAGGTACTTCCGATTATGCGGATACAGCGGATTCTGACGTAGTCATTATTACAGCTGGAGTAGCCCGTAAACCAGGTATGAGTCGTGATGATCTTGTACAAATCAACCAAGGCGTCATGAAAACGGTGTCCAAAGAGATTGCCAAACATTCACCAAATGCCACAATTATCGTACTTACCAATCCAGTGGATGCCATGACCTATACAGTCTATAAAGAAACTGGTTTCCCAAAAAATCGTGTGATCGGACAATCCGGTGTTCTTGATACGGCGCGTTTCTGTGCATTTGTCGCAGAAGAGTTGAATGTGTCAGTGAAAGACATTACTGGTTTTGTATTAGGTGGTCATGGAGATACGATGGTGCCTTTAACACGTTATTCGTTTGCAGGTGGTATTCCATTAGAATCATTAATCTCTGCTGAACGTCTAGAAGCAATTGTAGATCGCACACGTAATGGTGGTGCTGAAATCGTTAACTTACTTGGTAACGGTTCAGCGTACTATGCACCTGCTGCAGCATTGATTGAAATGGCAGAAGCTATTATAAAAGATCAGAAGCGTATTCTTCCATCTATTGCTTATTTAGAAGGTGAATATGGCTATAGCGATTTATATCTGGGTGTTCCTACATTACTTGGCGAAAATGGTATTGAAAAAATCTTTGAGCTTGAGTTAACAGACAAAGAAAAAGAAGCTTTAGACCAATCGGCAGATGCAGTACGCAGCGTGATGAAAATTCTAGTGTAGGTTAATAATGTCCGACTCAAGGTGCTGTCCGTCAGAAACTTTAGGGGAGCATATCGATCTCTCTTTATTTCAGCTATTGAAAAAATATATAGCAGTGTCTGTGTATCTGAAGTTCAACAGTGGTACATGAGTATTTGCTGGATTAAGAAAACGAGTAGGTAACTCCTGCTCGTTTTTTTATGTATACGTGTTGTGAGACTTAGGGTACTTCGGCTTTTCGTTGTACTTTTGGCATAAAATTGATACTATGAATGTAGTATGATAGAAAAGGGGTTGGCGTATCTTTGCTTCAAAAAAATAGTAAACTTGGTCTGACAATTGATGAAATTACAGTTGGCGAAAAGATCCATATCACTGAAAAGATTGAGGATAGGGATCTGTTGTTGTATTTGGGGCTCACGAATGATAGTAATCCACTATACATTCAACATGATTATGCGGCGATGACACCTTTTGAAAAACCGATTGTCCCGACCATCATGTTAAATGGTATTATTACATCAGCTGTGTCAAAGTATATTCCTGGACCAGGTGCACGAATTATTGAGCAACATTTAAAATATTTAGGTCCTCTCTATCATTATGAATTGTTTGATACGCTTTTAGAGGTAACAGCAGTTAATAAATACGAAAATACGATTACTGTGTCTGTTCACTCTTATAATGAGCAAAAGCAGCTTGTGATTGAAGGTATGTTGTTGGTGACACCACCACTTGCATTATAGACGTCTTGAGATTTGAAATGGGGGTTTCAAATCACTAACGGAGGCATTATATTATGACAAAAACGATATTAGTTATTGAAGATGAATTTTCAATCGCAACATTATTGAAATATAATTTAGAACAGGCTGGCTATTTAGTGGAAACAGCTGCGGATGGACAAGAAGGTCTGGAAAAAGCAATTGACATACAGCCTAATTTAATCCTGTTAGATTTGATGCTACCAAAACTAGATGGTATGGAAGTATGCAAACAAATACGTCAGCAGCGTATGAATACGCCCATTATTATGTTAACAGCAAAAGATGATGAATTTGATAAAGTACTTGGTCTAGAATTAGGTGCAGATGATTATATGACTAAACCCTTTAGTCCGCGGGAAGTATTAGCACGAGTTAAGGCTGTTTTAAGACGTTTTACACAAAATGTTGTATCAGATGAGAAAGATGAGCCTCAAGAGAAAATGTTTGAGTTTGGGCAATTGCGTGTATTTCCAGAGCGCTTTGAAGTCTTTTTACAAGATGAAGCATTGGAGTTTACACCAAAGGAATTTGAATTACTCATTTACTTACTAGAAAATAAAAATCGTGTATTAACACGTGATCAGCTATTAAGCGCTGTATGGAAATACGATTTTGCTGGCGATACTCGAATTGTGGATGTTCATATTAGCCACCTTCGCGATAAAATAGAGGAAAATAGTCGTAAGCCAATGTTTATTAAAACAATTAGAGGGCTGGGCTATAAATTTGAGGAGCCGAAAACGTCATGAAATCAATGAGCAACCGCTTATTTTTGACATTCATGTTTTTACTTGGAACGATACTAGCTGTCCTAATGATTGTTATAGGTCAGCTTTTTCCTGTTTATATTAAGCAACACAATGAGGAAGCAAATACTCATAAACAAGCATTAATGACTCAAATAATAGATGAACGCAAGATTCAACTTTCACAGGAAGATCAAGAAGCATTAATTGCACCACTGAGCTTGGATCAAGAGGATTCTTTGACCTTTGTGCGGGCGAGGCTCTATATCATATTGGCAATTCTCTTCACTATCACACTGATTTTAATCGGAATTGTCAGTCGCTATATGATTCGAAATTTTACAGCACCAATCGATAATGTTACGGAAACGGCTCTTGAACTTGCAAAGGGGAACTATCGTGCACGTGCACAGGAAAATGAATATGAACGCATGATACCATTAAGTCATTCGATTAATATTTTAGCTCGTAATTTACAGGATATTACGACTGTCCGTGAAGTAGAGGAAGAGAGGCTGAAAACGTTAATCGAAAATATGGGCAGCTCTCTCATGATGATTGGGCGTGAAGGCAATATTTCAATCGTAAATCGCGTTTTTTTAGAGCGATTTGGTATGCAGATTGATGAAGTTCAGGGAAAGGTCTTCCGGACAATTGGTTTACCCAAATCATTAGAGCAGTTTATCGATCACGTATTTCTTACAGAGATGCCTTATCGACAGCAGATTAAAATGGAGATAAAGCAGGAGCTATATAATAAAGAAGTATATGGAGCACCTGTAATAGGGGACCATGGACGATGGCTAGGCGTTGTTATCGTTATGCATGATATAACGGAGCTTGTCCGTTTAGAGCAAATTCGCAAAGACTTTGTTGCCAATGTATCACATGAATTGCGAACGCCGATTACCTCTATTAAAGGTTTTTCCGAAACTTTATTGGATGGAGCCTATAAAGACGAAAAAATGTTAATATCTTTCTTAGAAATTATTTATAAAGAAAGTAATCGTCTTCAAATGCTCATTCAGGATTTATTAGAGCTTTCTAAGATTGAGCAGCATGGCTTCACGGTTAACATTATGCCAATGGGCTTGCAGGATGTGCTGATTCGTGGAGCAGAGCTAACAGCGCCACGCTTAGATGAAAAAAATATGAGCTTTCAAGTGGATATTGACGGTGACGTACAAGTAATGGGAGATGCCAATCGTATTATTCAAATAGTGACGAATTTAATTACCAATGCGATCACCTATTCCCCAGAAAATACAACGGTGTCTATTCGTTTAAAGGAAAATGAAACATATGGCATTATTGAAATTGAAGATCAAGGAATCGGCATTGAAAAGCATGAAATTGCCCGCGTGTTTGAGCGCTTTTATCGTGTTGATCGCGCGAGAAGCAGAAATTCAGGCGGCACAGGTCTAGGTTTAGCGATTGTAAAGCATCTTGTTGAGGCCCATCATGGACGTATTCAAGTAGAAAGTGAAGTTGGAGTAGGGACAACAATGATTGTGATGATTCCGAAAAATTAACAAATCCTTTACATGAACAAAATGTTACATTCATATTTGGGGACTATACTTGTCAGTAGAAACCCCCTTATATGATTGTTAAGACTTTAACCTAAAAAATCACTCACCATCTTTGTGTTGGGGGATTTTTTAATAACTGCTTTATTTTTCACTACAGAGAATCTATTGTCTAATGATTAGGCACTAGATTCTTTTTTCTGTTTTACAGAGAGGGTAAATAGGTGTAAAGTATAGTAGCATAAAAGTTTAACATCAATCCATTGTAGATTGTTTGTCAAATTACAGCTTGAACAGTCAGTGAAAGCATAACTTCTTTTCATTTGAATCGTGTTTTCTGACTGTTGAAGCAGAGAAAAAAATGAGAGAAGGATGACCATGAAAATCGTCAAAAGTATCGTGCAAATTGGCTTTCTTTATTTCCTTTTATTGATTGGAAATAGTATTGCACGCCTACTTCACTTGCCGATTCCAGGGAGCATAATAGGACTCGTTCTATTATTTTTACTTTTACAGTTTCATATTATCAAGCTTGAATGGATTGAGCTAGGGGCAGCATTATTACTAAGTGAACTTTTACTCTTCTTCATCCCATCTGCTATTGGTGTCATCGATTATGATGCATTATTCGGTGTCCAAGGCATGAAGGTTGTATTGGTCATTGTTGGAAGCGCGATTATTGTGATGTTTGTAACGGGCTATACGGCACAATGGCTAGAACATCGAAAGAAGGGTGATACGGTATGAGTTTTGGGATAGCCGGTATTAGCTTACTTGGAACAATTATTATTTTTTATATTTGTAAAATGATTTATAAGAAATATAAAAAAGAATGGCTGACACCGATGCTGGTGACGCCAATTGTCATTATTATCTTATTATTACTAACAGGTATACCATATAAATCTTATAATGCAGGAGCCAGTGTTTTAACAAATTTACTAGGACCAGCAACAGTTGCTTTTGCGGTTCCTATCTATAAAAACATCAATTTATTAAAAAAACATGCCTTCGAAATATTTATAAGTATTGCGGTTGGTTCAACAGTTGCTATTATTTCATCTTTTATTATGGCCATAGTAGTAGGGTTAAACAATGAGCTTGTGCATAGTTTAGTGCCACGTTCAGTGACAACACCTATTGCAATGGACATTTCAAATATGATTGGGGGCTCCCCTACTCTAACAGCTGTCTTTGTTATGACGACAGGCATTTTAGGAAGCCTATTAGCACCTATCGTTATTAAAATATGTCGATTCCACAACCCATCGTCTAGAGGCTTAATGTTAGGAATGGGCGCACATGGGGCAGGTACATCAAGAGCTTTTGAATTTGGTGAACTAGAAGGAACATTTGCCAGTTTAGCAATGATTGTGGCTGCTTTAATTAGCATTGTATTAACCACAACCATTTTCCCAGTCTTTGAACATCTAGTTATTAATATCCTGTTACCATAAAAGGTAGCAGGATTTTTTTATGCTAAATTCACTATATTTTGAAACTTTTTATAAGACTTTCCCGTAAACATAAGTAAATAATAAAAGGGAGGAATAGACATGAGTGTGAAAAGGACACTAATGATGGTTGGACTTGGGATTTTTGGAGTTATTGCACTTATTACCGTATTTACATCTTGGTACACTGTAGATGAATCAGAACAAGCGGTTGTCATTACATTTGGTCGTGCCGATGAAATGGTTACAAACCCAGGACTACATTTTAAATTACCTTGGCCAGTTCAATCAGTTGAAATTTTATCGAAAGAAACGTTCAGTTTACAGTTTGGCTATAAGCAAAATAAGGCAGGAGAGCTAGAGGCCTATGATGCTGAGACAAAGATGATTACAGGCGATGAATATATTGTATTAACTGACCTTGTTGTACAATGGAAAATTACTGATCCTCGTAAATTTTTATTTAACGCGCAAAGCCCCGAAGAAATTTTACATAGCGCCACATCAAGCGCCATTCGTTCAATTATTGGTAGCTCTACAATTGATGCAGCATTAACAGATGGGAAGGCTGAAATTGAAGCAAAAACACGCGATTTACTAGTGTCCTTAATCGAAAAATATGATATTGGTATTGGCGTATTAGGTGTGAAGTTGCAAGATGTTGAATTACCGAACAAGGAAGTGCGAGCTGCCTTTACAGCAGTAACAGATGCACGTGAAACAAAGAATACAAAAACGAATGAGGCACAAAAGTATATGAATCAGCGTAAAAGTGAAGCTGAGGGTGAAAAAGATGCTATTATTTCCAAGGCACAAGGTGCAAAAACAGCCCGTATTGAGCAAGCTCAAGGTGATGTAGCTGTCTTTAATAAGATGTATGAGCAATATAAGGGGAATCAACAAATTACACGAGAACGATTAATTTTAGAGACACTTGAAAATGTTTTACCGAAGGCGCAAATATATATTATGAATGATGATGGTAGTACAATGAAGTACTTACCGCTACAGCCATTACAGCCTCAGCAGCCACAAACAGATAAAAAAGAAGGGAGTGGGAATTAATGGACCAAAAAAATAAGGACCTTGACAAATTCCTCAATTTTTTATCAGGAAAAAGTAAAAAAAAGGCTCCAACAGACGGTAACTCGGGAGACAATGTCGTGAAAATGGAGAAAAAAGGCACGCTCAATCCTAAAAAATATCTGTCTCTTGCCATTACATTAACAATTGTCTTTGCGGCAGCCCTTACTATCTTTGCTAATGTTTATATTGTAAAGGAATCTGAGTATGCCGTTGTTCGCCAGTTTGGAGAGGTAGTAAAATTTGAACGAGATCCAGGCTTAAAAATGAAAATTCCTTTTATTCAAAGTGTTACACGATTACCAAAAAATCAGATGACCTATAATATTTCAGAAGAAGAAATTAATACAAAGGATAAGAAACGAATTATCATCGATAACTATGCTGTTTGGCGTATTACGGATCCAAAAGCTTTAATATCGAATGCAGGTACACTTAGTAAGGCAGAGACTCGAATGGAGGAGTTTATTTACTCAGTAATTAGAACAGAGCTAGGGCAACTACGATACGATGAAATTATTAATGATGAAAATTCCTCACGAGGAAGTATCAACGATCGTGTAACAGAGCGAGTTAATGAATTGTTACAAAACGACAAATATGGCGTAGAAGTAGTGGATGTACGTATTCGTCGTACAGACTTACCCGCTGAAAATGAACAATCTGTATTTACCCGTATGATTTCAGAGCGTGAATCAACGGCTCAATTATATCTTTCTGAGGGGGATGCAGATAAACGACGTATCGAAGCGCAAACTGATCAACAGGTGCAGGCAATGTTAGCTACAGCGAATAAGGAGGCATCCATTATTCAAGCTGAGGGAGAAGCAGAAGCTGCAAAAATATACAATAAATCATTTTCTCAAGATCCTGAATTTTACTCCCTATACCGCACGCTAGAATCCTATAAGAAAACGGTTGGAGAGGATACGGTCATTATTTTGCCAGCGTCATCACCTTATGCGAAAATTTTATCTGGTTATTTAAAATAATAGATAGTAAAGTCGTCTCTCCTATTAAGAGGGCGACTTTTTTTAAATATGAAAATTATAAGTATCCATACAATTGGATTGTTATATTGTGAAAATAATAGAAACTTACAAATTTCTATTCCCCAACCGCCTATAATTTGATAGAATAATAATGTTTAAAAAAGAACTGTTGGGGGTAATAGTTGTGAAATTAAGAATTAGCACATGGCTCCAAAATGTAGGAATTGCTTGTAGTATAGCGTCGTTATTGACTCTTTTTTTCCGCCTATCTGATTTTGCATGGATGACAAAGAGTGTTTATCATATACCTGTATTTTTTGTCAGTATCTTTTTAGTGAGTATTATTATTGCGAATGATGTAAGAAATCTGTTTAAAAAGTTGTTTTGGTATGAAAAACGGAAGGTCAAGCGTCCTATATGGCAAGTCGGTATTGGCTTTATTTTCTTTTTAGCACAAATTAGTGCTGTGATGGTATTTAGTAAAGAGTTAACACAGCCACAGCTGGGTGGAATGCCATTATTTTTAGTATTTGCCTTTATGAATGCATTTATCTTAACGATTATATATGAAGAAATTTTTTATCGAACAGCTAATCAATAAATCCATTATAGAACTTTCATTCACAGGAGTTTTCTCCACGAATGAAAGTTTTTTACGTTTTTTGCATTGAATACGTAGAATCATCTACCCTGTTGATATGGAAATAATTAACTTTCTTTACTGTTCAGAGAAGGTCGATAACTGAACGCATTCTATTTTGTATGATCAGTAAAATTTCACTGATTGGCTTGTCGCTATAGATTGAAATACAGAAGTAATGGATAGGATTTTAAAAGTGACGGGTAAAACCAAGAGAATGACGGATAGCGACTCGAAAGTAGCGAATATCCAAGGGGATGACCGTCTGCTTTTTTTTACTTGAAATGTATTGTTATGATAAAGTAGAAGGAAGTAGAAGACAACGCAGGAGGATCATATTATGACAAAAGAAAAATTACTATTATTGGACGGTAATAGTTTAGCATATCGCGCGTTTTTTGCGTTGCCATTGTTGACGAATGATAGTGGTATTCATACAAATGCTGTATACGGCTTTACAACAATGCTACAAAGAATATTAGAGGAAGAACAACCAACGAAAATTTTAGTGGCTTTTGATGCAGGAAAAACAACTTTCCGTCATGAAACCTTTACAGAATATAAAGGTGGACGACAAAAGACTCCACCAGAATTATCGGAGCAATTCCCTTATATACGAAAGCTAATTGATGCTTATGGAATAAAACAATACGAGCAAGATTTATATGAAGCGGATGATATTATCGGGACGCTGGCGAAAGAAGCTTCATCACAGGATATGGATGTGATTATCGTTTCTGGTGACCGTGATTTAACACAGCTTGCGACGGAGCAAGTAACAGTTTATATAACGAAAAAGGGGATTACAGAAATTGAGAGAAATACTCCGGCCTTTATTGCAGAAAAGTACGGTTTAACGCCGCTACAGATTATTGATATGAAAGGCTTAATGGGTGATTCTTCAGATAATATTCCTGGTGTGCCAGGTGTTGGTGAAAAGACTGCCGTCAAACTATTAAAAGAGCATGGCTCCGTTGAGGCACTTTATGAGGCGATGGATACATTGAAAGCTTCTAAAATGAAAGAAAAGCTGGTAGCCAATGAAGAGCAGGCTATTATGAGTAAGAAACTGGCAACGATTTATACAGATGCACCAATTACCATTTCACTAACTGATCTCGCTTACAACGGACCAAATGAAGAAGAATTAATGAATGTATGGCGTGAGCTGGGCTTTAAATCACTGCTCGAGAAAAGTGATTTTACTGTGCAAGAGCAAGAGCAAACACCTTTTGATTTTGAACAAGTTCAAGAAGTACGCCAAGAAGACTTACAAGATGTGATGGCTGTGCATGTGGAGCTAGAGAATGAACATTACCACACTTGTGCGCTACTAGGGATGGCATTATCTGATGGAACAAAGACTCAATACATTCCTTTTGAGATTGCGGCAAAATCAGATATACTACGTCGCTGGTTAGAGGATTCATCAAAAATAAAATATATGTCTGATTCCAAAGCGTCTAAAGCGGCATTAAAACGAGCAGGTATTCAATTAGCTGGCGTTGATTTTGATTTAGTGCTTGCTTCGTATATTAATAATCCCGGACTTAGTGGAGATGATGTTGCCACTCTTGCAAGAGAGCTTGGGTATTATGATGTACAAGCAGATGAAACGGTCTATGGAAAGGGAGCCAAACGTGCTGTACCTGAAATAGATAAGCTTGCTCAGCATGTTAGCCGAAAAGCCTATGCTGTATGGTCATTACAGCCGAAGCTAGAGGCATTATTAAAAGAAAATGAACAATTTGACCTTTATAAAGAGTTGGAATTGCCTCTGGCAGCCATTTTAGGTGAGATGGAAAGTGAAGGCATTACTGTTAACCGTGCCACGCTAGAAAAAATGGGACAAGAGCTTAACGATAAGCTTGTCGTACTTGAACAAGAAATTTATGCGGAGGCAGGAGAAACCTTCAATATTAATTCACCAAAACAATTAGGTGTTATTTTATTCGATAAATTGGGCTTACCTGTTATTAAAAAAACGAAGACGGGCTATTCGACGGCTGCTGATGTATTAGAAAAATTAAAATCAGAGCATGCCATTATTGAATATATTCTGTTATATCGTCAGCTTGGTAAATTACAATCTACTTATATTGAAGGGTTGCTAAAGGAAATACATGAAAAGGATAGCAAGGTGCATACTCGTTTCCAACAAGCTCTAACCGCTACAGGACGACTAAGCTCGACAGATCCAAATTTACAAAACATCCCTATCCGTTTAGAGGAGGGACGTAAAATCCGTCAAGCATTTGTCCCTTCAAAAGAGGATTGGATCCTGTTTTCTGCGGATTATTCGCAAATCGAATTACGTGTACTCGCTCATATGTCGGAAGATAAAAACCTTGTAGAGGCCTTCCGTGAAGGGATGGATGTTCATACACGAACAGCGATGGATGTATTCCATGTATCCGAAGAAGAAGTTGATAGTAATATGCGTCGTGCAGCAAAGGCTGTGAACTTTGGGATTGTTTATGGAATCAGTGATTATGGTCTATCACAAAATCTAGATATTACCCGTAAGGAAGCGGCAACTTTTATTGAGAAATATTTCGCTAGTTTCCCAGGCGTCAAACAGTATATGGATGATATTGTGCAAAATGCGAAGTTCAATGGCTATGTCACAACGATTTTAAATAGACGTCGGTATTTACCAGATATCACAAGCTCGAACTTTAATTTAAGAAGTTTTGCTGAGCGTACGGCTATGAATACCCCGATTCAGGGAAGTGCTGCGGATATTATTAAAAAAGCAATGATTGATATGGATGCTCGACTAAAAAAGGAAAATATGCAGGCAAAGCTACTCTTACAAGTGCATGATGAATTAATCTTTGAAGCACCTAAGGAAGAGATTGCGATGTTAGAAAAAATTGTACCAGAGGTAATGGAAAATGCGATTGAGCTTTCCGTACCGCTAAAAGTAGATTTTAACCATGGTTCGACATGGTATGAAGCAAAATAAGGAGGGGTTCAAATGCCTGAGTTACCAGAGGTAGAAGGTGTCGTCCAGGCATTGAAGCCAAAGGTTGAAGGACGTACAATTCAACATGTTCAGCTATCTGAAAGGGTACACTTTTCTTTTAGTGAGGGGAAACAATGTATTGTTAAACAAGCGGAGCCTGATGCATTTGAATTAACATTGTCTGAAATGACGATTACAAAAATTGAACGACGTGCGAAATATATTTTCTTTCATTTATTGAAAGATGAGGTTCCTTATGTTCTTGTTAGTCACTTAGGAATGACAGGTGCATGGTTTGTTGTAAATTCACCAGAAGACATCAACGAAGCCAAATTCCAAAAGCATATACATGCAACATTTAAGATGGCTGATGGTGGTTACTTAATTTATTCAGATATACGACGTTTTGGTGAACTACGATTTTTGGCAAAAATTGAAGATCATATACCATTAACAAAAATGGCACCAGAGCCCTTTGATGAATTAGCGTGTGAATTTTTTATAACAAAATCTACATTACCGAAATATGCGAATAAGGCCGTAAAAGAAGTGATTATGGATGGTCAAGTCATTTCGGGTTGTGGCAATATTTATGCAACGGAGGCGCTATTCGCTCAGAAAATTCATCCTGCACGAAAAATGAACCGCATAAGTGAGAAGCGCAAACGAGCATTATTTGAGGAGATCGTTGCTGTTTTACGTCAAAGTATTGAAGCAGGTGGTTCAACTATCTCTGATTATCGAAATATTAATGGGGAAGCTGGGAGCATGCAGAATCGTTTGAAAATGTATGGGAAAAAAATATGCCCCGCCTGTGAAACAGCAACAAGTCAAATGACGATTGGTGGGCGGACGTCGTCTTTTTGCCCAAATTGTCAACATTAAAGGGGATTTAACAATGATTATCGGACTTACAGGAAGTATTGCAAGCGGAAAAAGTACAGTAGCAAAAATGATGCTCGAACTAGGATTACCGATTGTGGATGCAGACATTGTAGCGCGAGATGTTGTCGAACCAGGAACGGAGACATTGGCATTTATTGCAGAAAACTTCGGCCAAGATATTTTACTAGAGGATGGCAATTTGAATCGGACAATGCTTGGAAATATTATTTTTCATGAGCCAGCCAAACGAAAAATTTTAAATGATATTATGCATCCGGCCATTAGAAAGGAAATGCTACGTCAACGGGATGCCTATTTAGAGGGCGGTCATGAACATGTTGTCATGGATATTCCCCTGTTATTTGAAAGTAAGCTTCAGCATTTTGTAGAGCGTATCATTGTAGTGTCGGTAAGTGAAGAGGTTCAGCTTCGACGTTTAATGGAACGCAATCATTTAACAAAAGAGGATGCCTTGGCGCGCATGCATTCACAGTTGCCTATGTCTGTGAAAGAAAAGGGAGCTCATGCAGTCATTTATAATAATGAGAATCTGGAAAATACAGAGGAACAATTAAAGAAAATTCTAGCTTTCTGGGGTGTAATTTAAATGGCTTCAGACTAAAAATGTGTAGCAAGTACATCTTGCTACACATTTTTTATGGGTGAATGCCATAATAAGAGATAATTTTTCAGAAAATAAGAACTTTAATAATATGAGTATATAATGTTCATCTTTTTTAAAATTGTGTTATACTAATCACCATAAAGTATATAATTAATCTGAGTATGTACTCACAGGAGGATTTTTAAATGACAGTATCAATTGCTATTAATGGTTTCGGACGTATCGGACGTATGGTTTTCCGCCAAGCGATCGTACAAGAAAATTTAAATATTGTTGCTATTAACGCTAGCTATCCAGCAGAAACGTTAGCACATTTGATTAAGTATGACACAAATCACGGAACATTTGAAGGTACAGTAGAACCAGCAGGCGATGCTTTAGTTGTAAATGGCAAACGAGTTCAAATTATTAGCGAACGCGACCCATTAAAATTACCTTGGGCTACAATGGGTGTTGATATCGTTATAGAAGCTACAGGTAAATTTAATGAACGTGACAAAGCAGCAATGCACTTAGAGGCTGGCGCAAAAAAAGTTATCTTAACAGCACCTGGTAAAAACGAAGATGTAACAATTGTTTTAGGTGTTAATGATGACAAACTTGATATTGCTAAACATGATGTAATTTCAAACGCTTCTTGTACAACAAACTGCTTAGCACCAGTAGCAAAAGTATTAAATGATACATTTGGTATTGAAAATGGTTTGATGACAACTGTTCATGCTTATACAAACGATCAAAAGAACTTAGATAATCCACATAAAGATTTACGTCGTGCACGTGGGTGCGCACAATCAATTATTCCTACATCTACAGGTGCTGCCAAAGCATTAAAATTAGTTCTACCTGAATTAGAAGGTAAAATTCATGGTATGGCACTTCGCGTTCCAACACCAAATGTTTCTTTAGTGGACCTTGTAGTAGATTTAAATACAGATGTAACAGTTGATGCTGTTAATGCAGCTTTTGTAAAAGCTGCAACAGAAGGTCCAATGAAAGGTATTTTAAATTTCTCAGTTGAACCACTAGTATCTTCTGATTACAACACAACGACTTACTCATCAACAGTTGATGGGCTTTCCACAATGGTATTAGGTAACCGTAAAGTGAAAGTACTTGCTTGGTATGACAATGAATGGGGTTACTCTGCGCGTGTTGTGGACCTAGTGAAAAAAGTAGCTAATGCATTAGAAACAGTTAACGCATAATAATATTTTTATCTTGAGCACATTGAAATCTAACGGGTTTCAATGTGCTTTTTTTAAAAAACTTTCCTTGTACTTTAGGTGCTTTAGGTTTATCATGAGCTCACTACGTGAATGCACTTTTCTTATATGTAGGAAATTTGTTATAATAGAAATATTAAATTGTTGTAAACCAGGAGAGTAATTATATGAGATGTCCATCTTGCCAATTTAACGGAACGCGTGTTGTGGATTCGAGGCCAGTAGATGATAACAAAGAAATTCGTAGACGTCGTGAATGTGAGTCATGTGGCTTCCGTTTTACAACGTTTGAAAAAATTGAAGAGACCCCATTAGTTGTAGTGAAAAAAGAAGGTTCACGAGAGGAATTTAGCCGTGAAAAGGTACTTCGTGGCCTTATTCGTGCCTGTGAGAAACGCCCAGTTGCGCTTGATATACTGGAGCAACTTGTCCTATCAATTGAAAAAGATCTTCGTCGTATTGGAAATTCGGAGGTACGTTCAGAAGATGTCGGTGAATTGGTCATGGATCGCTTAGCCAAAATTGATGAGGTGGCGTATGTCCGTTTTGCATCGGTCTACCGACAGTTTAAAGATATCAATGTCTTTATCGAGGAGATTAAAGATATTATTCAACGTCAAACGGAGCAGAAATCATAGAAAATAGAGAGGATGAATGACGTTGATTCATTTATATAAGGAATTGCAGCCTGGCGATCCTTTTGACATTCGTCTACCTCATGCATTTTCTACTCAAGAGCGTCAATTAGTAACATTATTCTATCAACCGTTAACGGGCTCAGACCCCATCAGCCTATACTTAACTTTATGGGCTGAAGCAGAGCAGATACCAAAGCAGCAAATGACACATTATTATTTAATGAATGTGCTTGGTCTGCCCATTGGTAAAGTGTTTGAGGCACGAATAGCCCTTGAAGCGATTGGTTTACTACGTACATGGAAAAAAGAAAATGCTGGTGAGCGGAGTTTTTTATATGAGCTACAGCGTCCATTAGATGCAGAAAGCTTTATGAAAGACCCGTTGTTGTCGATGTTTTTATTTAGCAAAATTGGAGAGCAGGCATATCGTAATTTGCGTCAACGTTTTATATCCCCTGTAAGGGACGCGGAGTTAAAGGATGTATCTCGTGCCTTTATAGATGTCTATAAGCCCGTTCATTCCAATATTCCATCAGATTTACAAGTGGATACGAATCGTAAGGATAAACAACAAAGGGTGTATCCTTTTTATTTGGAGCAATTTGACTTCGATTTGTTACAAGCAGGGTTATCCGAGCAATTGGTACCGTCTAGTTTACTGACATTAGAAGTTCGTGAGGCTATCGCAAAGCTAGCATTTTTATATCATTTAACAGCGCTCGATATGCAAAAAGTGGTGATTCTTGCTTTAGACGATGATTTAGGAATTTCTCAAGAGCGCTTACGCAAGGCAGCTGCTGATTTCTATAAGTTAACTGTGTCAAAAGAGCCGCCCAAAATAGCGAGAGTTAGCGAACAGTTGCCATTAGAAGAAACGGGACAAAAAACGAAGGATCAGGAGCTACAACACTATTTAGAGACTACAGCTCCTATTCAAGTGTTACGTGACATTAATAATGGAAAAGAACCTTTGCAAACCTCTGTACAACTTGCGGAAAGTTTGATTGTACAGCATGGCATGCCGGTTGGGGTAGTCAATGCTTTGCTAGAGTATGTTATGTTAACAACGGATATGAAGTTACCTAAAAAATATGTGGAAACGATTGCGGATCATTGGGTTCGTAAAAATATTCAAACCGCTAAAGAAGCAATGGAACTTGCACGCCAAGAGCATGATAAATATACAACTTGGAAAAATAAACCTCAAACGACCACTAAAACGAGTCAGCGTGTTAAGGGACGTTCAGGACATCAACGAGAAGAAAAAGTTCCTGAGTGGTTTTATAAACGTGATGAGAAACAAGAGGAAAGTACTTCTAGCACGATAGATTTTGAAAAAGAACGTCAAAAAATATTAGAAATGCTAGGGAAAAGTGAATAGTAAAGAAGGTGAACAACAATCGAACCAATAAATGGACCATTAAAACGAGCTATTAATGTACCCTCGTTTCAAGAACGCTATGAAGCTATGCGACGTGAAATTTTAGATAATCCCCGAGTACAGGAATTTCTTGCACGTCATGCAGATGAATTAAGCTATGATAATATCGAACGAAATTTACCTAAGCTGCATGAATTTATTAGTCAATCTACGGAATGTTGTGGTTGTGATAACACAGAACATTGTACAAACTATTTAAAAGGCTTCCTCCCTACTCTAAGGGTAGTTCGGAATACAGTTGAAATTGATTATGTACGCTGTGAGCAAAAGATCAGGGAAGAAGAGCGTCGGGATGTCGCGAATATGATTGCAAGTATGCATATGCCAAAAGATGTGCTTCAAGCAACTATTCAAGATTTAAGTATCGATGATGAGTCTCGGGTGATGATTGCCCAAAAAGCAGCACAATTTGTAAAAGCGACAAAAGAATCTGGTCATTTACCATCAAAGGGTTTTTACTTATACGGTAAATTCGGCGTGGGGAAGTCTTTTGTGCTTGGTGCAATTGCCAATGAGCTAGCGTCTATTAAAATACGTTCAGTGGTTGTCTTCGTGCCAGAATTTTTACGGGAAATGAAAAATGCTATTGGCGATAATACATTGAATGAAAAAATAGATTATATTAAAAAGGCACCTGTTTTAATGCTCGATGATTTAGGTGCAGAAACAATGACCGCCTGGACACGGGATGAAATTTTAGGGACTATTTTCCATTATCGTATGGCGGAACAATTGCCAACGTTTATTACATCAAATTTTAATTATGGAGAATTAGAGCACCATTTAGCTCAATCACAAAAAGGTGATATTGAGGTTGTTAAGGCAGGCCGTATAATGGAGCGTATTAAAGCCTTGACAGAGCCAATTGAAATGCGTGGCAATAACCGTAGGATGTAACATTGGTAGTTGCATTTTTCGACAATCGAGCGTATACTGACTCATATACTAAATATCAATATGCATTGATGAGGACATGAATTTTGTGTATCAGCTTCTAGAGAGGGAAGTCAACGGCTGAAAGCTTCCTAGTTTGAACGCATCATTTACTACCTGCTGAGCAGCGAAAGGGATAATCTTTCGCCGGTCCCTAGCCCGTTAGCTAGCCTTGAGCTTCGTCTGACTTGATAAGTCGGAAGGAAGAAGGGTGGAACCACGAGCATACGCTTCGTCCCTTTTGTGAGGGACGGGGCTTTTTTTATTATTTTAGATGTGGAGACTTCGCTTAGTCCAATTGTGGAGAGCGCTCATATTGGCAGCTGAATCACTTTATTAGTCTACAATCAATCATTATGTATTCAACTTAACAAAGGAGTGCAAAGAATATGTCAGAAATGATTAAATTAACTTTCCCAGATGGCGCAGTAAAAGAATTTGTAAAAGGTACATCAACAGATGACGTAGCCTTATCAATCAGCCCTGGCTTACGAAAAAAAGCTTATGCAGGTAAAATTAATGATGTATTGGTAGATTTAAAAACACCAATCGAGGAAGATGCTACAATTGCCATTATTACACAAGATGATGAAGAAGCACTTGAGATTTTACGTCACTCAACAGCTCATTTAACAGCACAGGCAATTAAACGTTTATTCCCAGATGTAAAACTTGGTATTGGTCCTGTCATTGATGGAGGATTCTACTACGATATTGATTCTCCTACACCCATCACTGCCGAGGATTTACCAGCAATTGAAAAGGAAATGAAAAAAATTATTGCTGAAAATCTAGAGGTAGAACGTAAAAATGTAAGTCGTGCGGAAGCACAAGCAATGTATGAAGAAATTGGCGATGAATATAAATTAGAATTACTAGAGGCAATCCCTGCAGATGAGCAAGTGTCCATTTATTATCAAGGGGAATTTTTCGATCTTTGCCGTGGTATTCACGTACCATCTACTGGTAAACTTCGCGAATTCAAGCTGCTATCATTAGCAGGTGCCTATTGGAGAGGGAACTCTGATAACAAAATGCTACAACGTATTTATGGTACAGCGTTCTTCAAAAAAGAAGAATTAAAACATCACCTACAAATGCTAGAAGAAGCAAAAGAACGTGATCACCGTAAAATCGGGAAGGAATTAGAGCTATTTACAACTTCTCAAAAGGTCGGCCAAGGTTTACCACTTTGGTTACCAAATGGTGCAACAATTCGTCGTGTTATTGAGCGTTATATTGTCGATAAAGAATTATCTCTTGGATATAAGCATGTTTATACACCTGTATTAGGTTCAAAAGAGCTTTATCAAACTTCAGGTCACTGGGATCATTACCAAGATTCTATTTTCCCACCAATGGAAATGGACAACGAGACATTAATTATGCGTCCAATGAACTGTCCTCACCATATGATGGTTTACAAAAATAGCATGCATTCTTATCGTAGCTTACCATTACGTATTGCTGAGCTTGGAACAATGCACCGCTATGAAATGTCGGGAGCAGTTTCTGGCCTGCAGCGCGTACGTGGGATGACTTTAAATGATGCACATATCTTTGTTCGTCCAGACCAAATTAAAGCAGAATTCCAAAAAGTCGTGCAGTTAATCTTAGAGGTGTATAAAGATTTCGATTTAAATGATTATTCATTCCGTTTATCATATCGCGACCCTGCTGATACTGAAAAATACTTTAATGATGATGCTATGTGGGAAAAAGCACAAAGTATGTTAAAAGAAGCAATGGATGAGCTTGGCTTAGATTACTTCGAGGCTGAGGGTGAAGCAGCATTCTATGGTCCTAAACTGGATGTGCAAGTAAAAACAGCGATTGGTAAAGAAGAAACTTTATCAACAGTTCAGCTAGACTTCTTATTACCAGAACGTTTCGACCTAAGCTACGTTGGGGAGGATGGCAAACCACATCGTCCAGTCGTTATTCACCGTGGCGTTGTATCAACAATGGAGCGCTTCGTTGCCTTCTTAATTGAAGAATATAAAGGTGCATTCCCAACTTGGTTAGCTCCTGTCCAAGTAGAAGTCATTCCAGTATCGAATGAAGCACACTTCGATTATGCAAAACAAATCGAAGAGCAATTAACAGCAGCGGGCTTACGTGTGGAAATGGATGATCGTGAAGAGAAATTAGGCTATAAAATTCGTGAAGCACAAATGAAAAAGATTCCGTATATGCTTGTCATTGGTGATAAAGAAGTTGAAGCTAAAGGTGTTAATGTTCGTCGCTATGGCTCAAAAGATTCCGAAACAATTAGCTTTGAGAATTTCCTAGCAGCTATAAAAGCAGAAATTACAAAATAATCTTTCTTAAAAAACCTCACTTGCATAAGTGAGGTTTTTTGTATAAAATGAATCTTGCTGTTGTATAAATTATTTAATAGTAGGTCAATCTAGAAATGATAAGAAAATTAGTATTTGACAGCTTATCATATACATGCTAATATAATTAAGGTTAATGAATACAAAGTTTGTGGTTGAAGTAGAGGCTGCCCGCTTCTCACCTGATACAACGCTTTAAAGGCTGTGAACAGGTATGACACGTTGAATTGTTTTGCGTAGACTTGCGCATGCACATATAGCGGGCGGACATCTTCAAAATGTCCGTCCTTTTTTTATGGACATGACAAGAGGATGTACCGTTCAACCGGGCAAGGCTTTGCCCAAACCATGTATTCGCGACAACTACTTGGAGGTGGATTACTATTAGCAAAGACATGTATGTAAACGAAGGCATTCGCGCACGTGAACTTCGATTAATCGATCACAATGGTGACCAGCTTGGTGTAAAGACACGTAATGAAGCGCTAGAAATCGCCGCTCGTGTAAACTTGGATCTTGTCCTTGTGGCCCCTCAAGCCAAGCCGCCAGTCGCTCGTATCATGGACTATGGTAAATTTAAGTTTGAACAGCAAAAGAAAGACCGTGAAATTCGTAAAAATCAAAAAGTCATCGTAATGAAAGAGGTTCGTCTGAGCCCGACAATCGATGAACATGATTTCCAAACGAAGCTACGTAATGCGATTAAATTCCTTGAAAAAGGCGATAAAGTAAAATGTAGCCTACGTTTCAAAGGTCGTGCGATTACACACAAAGATATTGGTCAACGTGTGTTAGATCGTTTTGCTGAAGCTTGTGCTGAAGTATCAACGGTAGAACAAAAACCGAAGATGGAAGGCCGAAGCATGTTCTTAGTTCTTCAACCAAAGAACGAGAAATAATATTAGACGAACAGTTTAGGAGGAATTCGACATGCCAAAAATGAAAACTCACCGTGGAGCTGCGAAACGTTTCAAAAAAACGGGTTCAGGTAAATTAAAATATGACCGTGCTTATGGAAGCCACTTATTCGCAAACAAATCTACGAAACAAAAACGTCACTTACGTAAAGCAAACATCGTTTCATCTGGTGACTTCAAACGCATCAAATCTTTACTTGTTTACATGAAATAATTGACTACAAAAATACTAACATTCATTTTTTAATGAAAAGCAGGAGGTAATTCATATGCCACGCGTAAAAGGCGGAACAGTGACGCGCAAACGTCGTAAAAAAGTATTAAAATTAGCTAAAGGTTACTATGGTTCAAAACATACATTATATAAAGTTGCTAACCAAGCAGTAATGAAGTCAGGTCAATATGCATACCGTGACCGTCGTCAGAAAAAACGTGATTTCCGTAAATTATGGATCACTCGTATCAACGCAGCTGCTCGTATGAACGGTCTTTCTTACAGCCGTTTAATGCACGGTTTAAAAGTTGCTGGTATCGAAGTTAACCGTAAAATGTTAGCTGACCTTGCTGTAACTGATGCTGCTGCATTCACTCAATTAGCAGACGCTGCTAAAAAAGCAGTAGCTAAATAATATTTGACTCAGTTAAATATTATTTCTGCACCGAAAGCGAATGCGATAGGTGAAGAAAAAGACTGATGGATTTTTCCATCAGTCTTTTTTGTGTTAGATTAATCATATACGTTTTTTTGATAAAGGAGTAGAAAATGGGACAAGCAGTATTAGCTTATATGAGTATTATATCGATTGTGTTGCTCATTTTAATGGGGATGGACAAATCGCGTGCTAAAAAGCATGAATGGCGTATTGCAGAGCGTACTTTGTTCACACTAGCCATCGTAGGAGGGGCAGTAGGTGGAGTGCTTGGCATGTATTTATTCCGTCACAAAACACGCCATAATAGTTTTGCCTTTGGATTTCCTCTACTGGCAGCCATCCAAATTTTTATTATCGTACAGCTTTGGATATAAATAAAAACATTTTAAAACACACATCCTCATCAAGAGGATGTGTTACGCATAAGCTGTTCAATGGGCTGCTTCCAATTGATTTTCGCACTTGGATAATTCAATAGTATTTCTTGCTGTAAATATTCAAAGTCGCCTTTTGTAAAGCCCTGCAATGTTGCAGTATCACGTGCGCCGACAAAAATAGTGACAACCTCGAAGGCATCCTCTGTTGTACCTAAGTATTTTTCGCCTTCAAAAAGAGCACCCTTATAGGAAATAAAGAAATTTTTCCGGACATTTTTAACGTCATCATAAAAGTAATATTGGCCTTTTTCATAGGCTTCGTCAAGTTTGCGTTTAGGATCAGTTATATAACGAATCGCTTTATAAAATACATAAATAATAAGCGCTATTACAGCAAGTCGAATTAGTAACGGCAACATGTTTAAATTTCCCCCTTGAAGAAAGGTTATTCTTTCCTATACGATTGGGGAGGTCAAATAGTTTCACTTTTATTTAAATATTTTTTAGAAATTTAGGAGAAAAAAATGAATATACAACAATTGTTTATGATGCAAAAAGAGCTGGATGATTTCATTGAGCAAACTCAAAATATTCAGAAAGATGTATTTCAAGAAAAAGGACTAGCATTATTGGTAGAGCTAGCTGAGCTAGCCAATGAAACGCGCTGCTTTAAATTTTGGAGTACAAAAGGGCCTTCAGCACGAGAAGTCATTCTAGAAGAATATGTGGATTCTATTCATTTTATCCTTTCCTTAGGCTTATTAAAGAACTATACAACCATCGAAAAATGGCCTGTGATAGAAGAACAGAGACATTTAACAGCAACATTTATAGAGACACAAAGTGCTATTTTAGCTTTTATCGAGCAACCGACAGAGGATCGATATCTAGCAATTTGGCAATGCTATGGTTTACTTGCATACAATCTTGGTTTTACTTTCGAAGATGTAGTTCATGCATATATTGAAAAAAACCAAGAAAATTATAATCGTCAGCGTACAGGATATTAAATAATTAAGAAATACACCAATTTTCAGACGATTAAGCTAGGAATATTTCGGTAAACGAAGTATAATAAAATAGATATAAGAAGTAGGAGGCAAAAGAATGACACAACTAGATCCAACATTACAAATGTTTAAAGATTTAACAGATGCAAATGGTATTGCAGGTAATGAACGTGCACCGCGTGAGGTCATGAAAAAATATATTGCACCGTATGCAGATACTGTAGAAACAGATAACCTAGGTAGTGTAATCGCTAAAAAAGTAGGCGATGAAAACGGACCTAAAATCGTCGTGGCAGGACATTTAGATGAAGTAGGTTTCATGGTTACACAAATTGATGACAAAGGCTTTATCAAATTCCAAACAGTAGGTGGCTGGTGGAGCCAAGTTATGCTGGCACAGCGCGTGACAATTACAACACGTAAAGGTGATGAAGTAATAGGGGTTATCGGTTCAAAGCCACCTCATATTTTACCTGCTGATGTCCGCAATAAAGTAGTAGACATTAAAGATATGTTTATTGATATTGGTGCAGCTTCTAAAGATGAAGTGCTTGAATGGGGCGTACGTCCTGGCGATATGGTAACACCATATTTCGAGTTTAATGTTATGAAAAATGAAAAATATTTATTGGCCAAAGCTTGGGATAATCGTATTGGTTGTGCCATTGCTATTGATGTAATGAAAGCTTTACAAAATGAAAAACACCCTAATATTCTTTACTCTGTAGGAAATGTGCAAGAAGAAGTTGGACTTCGTGGTGCTAAAACAGCTACACATAAAATCCAACCGGATATTGGATTTGCCGTTGATGTAGGTGTAGCAGGAGATACTCCAGGAGTAACAGCTAAAGAATCAACGAGTAAAATGGGGGCAGGTCCTCAAATCGTTGTGTATGATGCATCTATGGTTTCACACCGTGGCTTACGTGAATTCGTATTAGACGTAGCAGACGAAAACAATATTCCATACCAATTTGAGGCAATGGCTGGCGGCGGTACAGATGCTGGCTCCATCCATGTAACAGCAAATGGTGTACCAGCATTATCCATCGGTATTGCGACACGTTATATCCATTCACATGCAGGTATCCTACATCGTGATGATTATGACAACGCTGTTAAATTAATGGTTGAAGTCATTAAAAAATTAGACCGTGATGCAGTCAATAAAATTACATTCGACTGATTGAATGGATAGAACTAAATAGATAAACAGTAGTTTTGCCTTCTAACTAAAATGTTAGAAGGCTTTTTTGTTAATGAAAAAAGATAGTAGACATATCGCACAAAATTAACATAATAGTTATCATAATAATCATAAGTACATATTATTTGCACAATAAAAAATGAAACGAAAATACTATATTTGAAAATTATTTTTATATGGTATAATTTCCTATAAAAGGAGTGGATTTATTTGGGAATTAAAAAAACAATCAAGTTTATATTATGTTTATCTATTAGTTTATGCATTCTAAATTATCCAAGTATTTCATTTGCTGAAACACTTGATACTAATAGTTCTAGTGTAAAAAGCAAATCTGACATTGATACGGGTATAGCAAACTTGAACTACAACAACAGGGAAGTACTAGCAGTGAATGGTGACAGAGTTGATAGCTTTGTTCCAAAAGAAGGGCTTAACTCCAATGATAAATTTATAGTGGTGGAGCGCAATAAGAAATCACTGACAACTTCACCAGTGGATATATCAATTATTGATTCGATGGCGAATCGTACATATCCAGGAGCCCTACAACTTGCCAACCAAGCTTTTGTAGACAATCAACCCAACTTATTGGTGGCTAAAAGAAAACCCCTAAATATTAGCATTGATTTACCTGGTATGAAAAGAGAAAATACTTTGACTGTTGATAATCCAACATATGGTAATGTATCTGGAGCCGTGGATGAGTTAGTATCTACTTGGAGCGAGAAATATTCCTCTACACATACTTTACCTGCAAGACTACAATATTCAGAATCAATGGTTTATAGCAAATCTCAAATAGCAAGCGCTTTGAATGTAAACGCCCAAGTTCTCGACAATTCACTGGGAATTGACTTTAATGCGATTGCGAATGGAGAGAAAAAAGTGATGGTTGCCGCATATAAACAAATTTTTTATACGGTAAGTGCAGAACTGCCTAACAATCCATCAGATCTTTTCGATGATAGTGTTGATTTTGCAGAGCTAACTCGTAAAGGGGTAAGCAATGATGCTCCTCCTGTAATGGTGTCGAATGTAGCTTATGGTAGAACAATTTATGTGAAATTAGAAACAAGCTCTAAGAGTAAGGATGTACAAGCAGCATTTAAAGCATTACTGAAGAATGTTAACACGAATGTAGAAACTAGTGCACAATACAAGGATATTTTTGAGGAAAGTTCCTTTACCGCTGTAGTATTAGGCGGAGATTCACAAAAGCATAATCAAATTGTCTCAAAGGACTTTAATGATATTAGAGAAGTCATTAAAGATAATGGAGAATTTAGTCTTAAAAATCCAGCTTATCCAATTTCCTATACAAGTGTTTTCTTAAAGGATCATTCAATTGCTGCTGTTCATAATAATACAGATTATATTGAGACGACAGCTACAGAATATTCTAAAGGCAAGATCATCCTTGATCATTATGGTGCATACGTTGCTCAATTTGAAATAGCATGGGACGAATTTTCCTATGATGAGAATGGAAATGAAGTATTAACTCATAAAACGTGGGATGGAAACTGGAGAGATAAAACAGCTCATTTTTCTACAGTCATACCGCTTCCGGCTAATTCGAAAAATATAAGAATTTATGCAAGAGAATGTACAGGTCTTGCTTGGGAATGGTGGAGAACGGTTATTGATGAATATAATGTTCCATTGTCTAATGAAATCAAAGTCTCCATTGGAGGAACTACATTATACCCAACAGGCAGTATCGAGTAAGTAGCCGTATATAAAGATAAAGAATTTTTACCTCCTAACAAATTAATGTTAGGAGGTTTTTACGTTTTCAAGTTCTTTCAATAACTGCCCCATGTTCCTTCTTTATTCATACCCCTTTCTATAATTAAACTACAAAGGATTCAATCTTAAAAAATGTTATTATGCATAAATATTCAATATGACGAATTTTTGTCACATTTAATATTTATCGAAAAAAATTATAAAAATTCAGTTGATTTTATATTTATGCATGATATACTGATTTCAACAGCAATGAAACAAGGAGCGAAGGCCATGAAATTACTCGAAGAAGTACAGCTAAAGTTAGTTTCTAGTTTAAAAGGAAAAGACCTATTAACGTTGCTTGACTATACAAGTCAAGAAGTTAAAGAACTTATTGAATTAGCAACTCAGCTTAAAATGATTACCAAAGAGGGGAAATGTCCAAGATTACTAGAAGGCAAAACACTTGGTATGATCTTTGAAAAACATTCAACGCGTACTCGTATTTCCTTTGAAGTTGGTATGAATCAGCTAGGTGGAAAAAGTATGTTTATGCATGCACGTGACTTACAAATAGGCCGTGGTGAATCCATTTACGATACAGCACATGTCTTATCAGGCTATTTGGATGGGATTATGATCCGAGCAAATTCCCACGCAATGGTGAAGGAACTAGCAGAGCATGCGGCTATTCCCGTCATCAATGGATTAACAGATATTTATCATCCATGCCAAGCTTTAGCGGACTTAGAAACAATTGCAGAAAACAAAGGTTTTTTAAAGGGACTTAAAATTGCCTATGTAGGAGATGGCAACAATGTAGCACATTCTTTAATAGTGGCTTCAGCACATGTTGGGATGAATGTAGCTGTGGCGACACCAGCAGGCTATGAATGTGATGCGGAAGTGATCGCTAACGCACAAGCAATTGCCGCGGCAAATGGCAGTACAATTATGGTGACACATGACCCTGTGGAAGCTGTATTACAGGCAGATGTTGTTTATGCAGATGTTTGGACTTCGATGGGCCAAGAGGAAGAAGCAGCAAAACGTTTGCAAGATTTTGCAGATTACCAAATCAATGATGAGCTTGTAGCATATGCGAAACCGAACTACATGTTCCTGCATTGCTTGCCAGCACATCGTGAGGAAGAAGTGGCAACATCTGTTATTGATGGCCCTAATTCTTACATTTTTGAGCAAGCTGAGAACAGACTTCATGCACAGAAAGCAGTTCTTGCATCAATTCTAGCGTAAGATTTGAACTATACTTTTCGAGTTGAAAAGTACAATAAATAGAGTTTATATGCGCAACAGAGGGTGCCCATATGAATAACCTACAAGTGGCTGACAGACAGAGGGATGATCACCACGCGCGATGCTTGTTGTCAAGATGGATGGCTACATCGCTACATAGTCAAGTAACCTGGGAGACGCTGGGTTACTTTTTTCTTTTGTATGGAGTGATAGAGGACTAAAAACTAAGTTTTCCTATAAAGCATAGAGAATATAAAAAATTATTTATATAATAGATTTAAATAAGGAGTGAAGGGATGGAACTCACATGAATATAGACCATATAGAGGCTTTTTTATATGTTGTCCATTACAAGAGTACGCATAAGGCAGCCAACGCTTTGTTTCTTTCTCAACCGACGGTGACTGCACGCATCAAATCATTGGAGAGGGAGCTAGGGGTTGAATTATTTTATCGAGAGGGACGAAGTGTAACATTATCAGATAAAGGCAAAGATTTCTTACCTTTCGCCACTCAAATCGTGCAAACATTTCAGCAAGGAAAGAAGCAATTGGAAAAGACACAGGAAACAGACGATGTATGTATTGGTGCAAATGGCGTAACAGCTCAGTATTTTTTAGCGGATGCGTTACCTAAATGGAAAGAACAATTTCCTAATTTGCGTTTTCAATTGGTGACAGGCTCAACAGCTATGCTATTAGAAAAATTGGAGAGTCACCAAATACATGTAGCTTTCATTCAGTATGTGCACAGAGAAGGAATATTCAACGAGTTATTATTAAAAAATGCAGTGAAACTTGTGAAGCATTGTGAACATCCTTTACCACAATATGAATGCATCGAGGCGAAAGAATTGGTACAACAGAAAATGGTGTTTTTTGAGTGTGGAGCGTTTGATTGGAATTATGTGCATAAAATGTTCGAGGTAGAGGGTGTAGCAGCCAATATAGAGGTTCGAACAGATCATTTAGAAATCGCTAAGGCCTTCATTCGCACAAAAAACTATATTAGCTTTTTACCACAGCTTTGTGTCAAAAATGAGCTTGAAAGCGGCGAATTTGTTGAGGTAGATGTGAAGCATTTACTGGATATGAATCAACATATATTCCTAACTTATAAAAATAAAGATACATTGATTTCAGATTTTTGGGAGACAATTTGTCATACAGCGAAGGATTTTGAAAGGGGACAAATGATGGAGTGATAAAATTTTTTATGTAGCCGATAAATTTTTTCTATTACTTAACCTATTGCATATTGTCTGAATGAACTGTAATATCATTCTCAATCCAAATTTATTTATGAATGATCGTAAATAAATATTTTTTTAACTCGAAAACATACTTAACCACTATGTTTAGTAAAAAATAAAAATAAGGAGGAATTGATATGGCTAGACAAGACAAAATTCGTTTGGGAGCAATTATTCACGGAGTAGGTGGTAATATTTCAAGCTGGCGTCATCCAAAGGTAGCGAGCAATCAAAGTGTCAACTTGCCTTTTTATATTCAGCAGGCTCAAAAAGCAGAGGAAGGGAAATTTGATGTTGCTTTTATTGCGGACGGCTTATTTATTAATGAAAAATCGATTCCTCATTTTTTAAATCGTTTTGAGCCTATTACGATATTATCGGCATTAGCATTAGCAACCAATAATATAGGGCTAGTTGGAACGGTATCGACATCCTATAGCGAACCATTCACAGTGGCACGTCAATTTGCCTCTTTAGATCATATTAGTGCAGGGCGTGCAGGCTGGAATGTGGTAACTACTCCTTTAGAAAGTACAGCTTTGAACTACAATAAAACAATAGATCAACATCCTAGTCATGCAGAACGTTATCAAATCGCCGAAGAATATTTAGAGGTTGTTAAAGGATTATGGGACTCCTGGGAAGATGATGCATTTATTGCAGATGTCGAAAATGACCAATTTTTTGATCCAGAAAAATTACACACGTTACATCATAAAGGGCAGTATTTTTCAGTCCAAGGTCCACTAAATATTGGGCGAACAAGGCAAGGCCAGCCAGTTATATTCCAAGCGGGTGCATCTGATGCTGGGATTCGATTGGCTGCTAAGGATGCAGATGCCATTTTTACACATGGGACATCTATAGAAGAATCACAAAAGTTTTATAAAAGAGTAAAGACTGAGGTTGCAGCATTTAAGCGAAATCCAGATGAAGTAAAGATTTTTCCGGGTATTTCTCCAATCATTGGCGATACAGTAGAGGAGGCAGAGGCAAAGTATCAGGAAATCGTTGAATTAGTTTCCATTGACCGTGCTTTGGCTTATCTTGGTCGTTACTTCGATCATCATGATTTTACACAGTATGATGTGAATGCGCCGTTTCCAGAGCTGGGAGAAATTGGGTCAAATAGCTTTAGAAGTACGACTGATTATATTAAACGCTATGCTAAGCAGGAGGGGCTTACATTACGTCAAGTTGCTTTACGTGAGGCGACTCCGAAAACGGCATTTTTTGGGACGGCAGAGCAAGTGGCTGATCTTGTACAGGAATGGTTTGAGCAGGAGGCAGCAGATGGCTTCATAATCGGTGTAACGGTACCAGGTGCCTTAGAGGATTTTGTTGATAAAGTAGTACCGATATTACAAGCTAGAGGGCTTTATCGAGAAGACTATGAAGCTGATACATTGCGTGGAAATTTAGGATTGCCATTTAAGAAAAGTAGGTATATCAAACAGTCTGTTTAAAAACCTAGTAAATTTATTTGAATAAGTGAAATTAAGGAGGCTGTGTATGAGTTATACATTAGGCATATTAGATCAAAGTCCAATTATGGATGGAGCTACAAATGAGCAAACATTACAAAAAACTGTCGCATTGGCACAGAATGCAGAGCAGTTAGGCTACTCTCGTTTTTGGGTATCGGAACATCATCATTCGGATGCACTAGCAGGGTCATCTCCCGAAGTATTAGTGTCCTATTTACTTGCAAAAACCGCATCTATTCGTATTGGTTCTGGAGGAGTCATGCTCCAGCATTACAGTCCATACAAAGTAGCTGAAAATTTTCATGTCCTTTCATCCTTAGAGCCGGGGCGTGTTGATTTAGGTGTTGGGAAGGCACCAGGTGGTTTACCGCTTTCTACAAAAGCCTTACAATATGGCACGCTCAATCAAGGCGAGGATTTTGAAAAGAGACTCACATTTTTACAGCAATTAATTGAACAAAATGTACCTACGGATCATGATCTTCATGGTGTGCAAGCCACACCTATCCCAAAAGTAAGTCCGGCACTATTCTTATTAGGGGCAAGTCCACAAAGTGCAGAACTTGCTGGAAGACTTGGTATTGCATTCGTCTTTGCACGATTTATTAATAGTGACAATGAATTACTAGCACAGGCGTCTAGTATTTATCGTGAACATCATCCTAAAGGCCACTTTGTGGTCTCAATCGCAGCTGTTGCAGCACCTACAAATAAAGAAGCAAAGGGACTGATAGAAGACCAAAAAATTACAAAAGTTCATTTAGCAAGCGGTAGGACGTTGACTCTACAATCCGTAGAGCTAGCAGAAAAATTTGGGCAGGAGTCTGGAGAGGAATATACGGTCAAACAATATGATGCGGATATTGTTTATGGATCACCAGAAGAAATTAAAAATCTACTTGATCATTTTCACGTTCAATACCAAATAGATGAGTTCATTTTGCACACGCCTGTACGAAAGGAATTTGAACGGCAACGCTCCTTTGAACTTTTAAGTCCTATTCATTTAAAGTTGCAGCAACAAGTAACAGTAAGATAAGGAGGAAAAATAATGAGTGTGACTAGAGATATAATTGTTTGGTCAAAGCAGGGATGCAGCTATTGCGATGATATAAAAGCGTATTTACAAGAACAGCACCTTCCTTATAAAACGGTAGATGTAACAAATCATGATTCATTTAGAGATATTCTTGACTTAAAATATGGTGTTCGTTACGTGCCCATTGTAGAAATTGGCTCGAGAGAAAGTGGTGTCTATAGAGCCATAACAGAAATTGGTTTAGAACACGTAAAGAATGCACTTGCCGTGAGCTTACCCTCACAAACATAGAAGAAGGAGAGGGAATTATATGAAAAAAATATTATTTTATATGCTACTTTTGCTGACGGCGCTTTTAACAGCATGTGTAGAAAAATCGGACGGAGATTCGAATGAACAAAAAACAGCGCAAGGAGGAGAAGATGTCCAAAAAATTATCGTTGGTACAGGTACACAGTTTCCAAATATTTGTTTTATAGATGAAAAAGGCAACTTAACCGGCTATGATGTGGAGCTAGTTCGAGCAATTGATGAAAAGTTACCTGAGTATGAATTTGACTTGAAAACAATGGAATTTTCAAATTTATTACTAAGTTTAGAAACAAGAAAAATAGATTTCATCGCCCATCAAATGGAAGTTAATAGTGAACGAGAGGAAAAGTTTTTATTTAATAAAGAACCGTATAATGTTTTCCCATTAAAGGTGACAGTAAATGAAAAAAATAATGAGATCCAATCTATTGAAGATTTGAAAGGGAAAAACGTAAGTGTTTCGCCAACAAGTAACTCCGCTGTCTTTCTTGAAAAATATAATAAGGACCATCATTTAGGCGCGAATATCGTGTATTCTTCAGGTTCAGTCGATGTCAATAATCAACTAGCAAGTGGCCGTATTGATGCCATTATTACGACACCCTTTGCCGTGAAATACTATAACGAAAGCAATGAAGCACAGCAAAAGGTTGTTGGGGATGCATTATTAAATTCGAAGGTTTATTTCTTATTAAATAAGGATGAGGTGAAGTTACAAGAGCGTTTAGATGAGGCTATTGTTGAGCTGAAGAAAGAGGGGGTTATTAGCAAACTAAGTAAAAAATGGTTAGGTGATGATTATACAGTAGACTTCTAACAATCAAGGAAGGAAGAAAGAGGCATGGATAATAATCTTGATTTTGTACTCATTGCGAAAGTACTTCCAACATTGCTTCAGTATTTACCAGTAACTGCAGAAATACTAGTGTTCTCCATAATTTTTGGTATAGTGCTAGGAATTATGCTAGCAATACCAAAGCTTTTAAACGTAGCGCTATTAAAGCAAATTATTACAATTTATATTTCATTTATTCGTGGCACACCAATCTTAGTGCAATTGTTTTTAGTGTTTTATGGAGTACCAGCACTCCTAAAGTTCATTCATATTGATGTTACTCGATTGGATGCTATGTATTTTGTCATTATTACGTATACACTGAGCAATGCGGCAGCCTTTGCTGAAATATTTCGTGCAGCCATATTAACTGTTGATCGTGGGCAAATAGAAGCAGCCTTTTCCGTGGGCTTAAACGGGCCTCAAGCCTTTTTGCGAATTGTTTTCCCTCAAGCAATCCGCGTTGCTTTTCCAAATATAGCGAACACCATGATTAGTTCATTAAAAGATACCTCACTCGCTTTTTCTATAGGTGTAATGGATATGGTTGGGCGCGGAGAGACTTTAATTGCGTCCACAACACGGGCTTTTGAAATATATGTGGCATTATCGATCGTTTACTTTGCGATTGTCATAATTCTTGAAAAAATATTCAAATTCAATGAACGTTATTTCAATCGCTATATGCCAAAAGAAGTTGAAACTTATTAGGGGGATGTGCTATGACCATTGATATTGTATTTGTGATGGAGGCTTTACGAGAAATTAGTAAAGTAATACCGCTAACACTATTCATGACATTTACCCCAGTTTTTTTGGGTATTGTAATTGGAATTATGGTAGCCTTTGTACGGATAAAACAAATAAAATTTTTGACGCCCTTCTTAAATTTTTATGTTTCCTTTTTCAGAGGCACACCTATTATTATGCATATCATGCTTGTTGATTTTGGATTACCCATGCTAGTGGATGGTGTGGTAAATACTTTTCACTTATCATTTCAATCCAGTTCAATTCCTATATTATTTTTTGTAATACTTGCATTCACATTCAGTGCAGGGGCATATGCATCGGAAATTATTCGCTCTGGTATTTTAAGTGTCCCCAAAGGGCAATTAGAAGCGGCATATGCAATAGGTTTAACATTTACACAAGCAATGCGACGGTATGTTTTACCACAAGCATTTGGTAAGTCAATTCCTAACTTTACTAATGTCTTTATTGGTTTTTTACATGCCACATCATTAGCTTTTTTTCTGTCCATCAAAGAATTGACAGGAGTGGCGAACATTGTTGCTTCTGTGAACTTGAAATTTTTAGAGGCTTTCATTGCGGTTGGTATCATTTATTGGGGGATTTCGATTATTACAGAATCGATCTCACATCGTATTGAAAAAAGAGTAATGGCCTATAGTAAAAGTGGGCTTTAGTTGAAAGGGGAAAATATATGACAACAGCGGAAATTGTTATTGAACATTTACAAGAGGAAGAGTATGCAGATTATCGTAAGGTTTTAGTAGAAAGCTATGGGCAATATGAAAAGGATTATAAGGACCCAGAGCAATGGGCGTCCTATTTAAATGATATTCGAGCATCCGTTGGCAATCCAAACGCCGAAACTATTCTAATAGCAAGGAGAGGGGATGAGATTTTAGGGGGACTGCAATTATTTACCGATGCAGAGAAAGCATATGGGCTGCCAGAGCTTAATATACAATCGACCATCGTTCGTTTATTGGGGGTTCATCCAAAAGGAAGAGGGCAGGGAGTTGCTAAGAAATTATTGCATGAAAGCTTTGCCTTTGCAAGAAAGAGACAGGATCAGGCACTATACTTGCATTCAGGAGATATTATGCAGGCTGCTATTAATCTTTATTTATCTTTAGGTTTTGTAAGAGACGAGTCAAAGGAATTTTATAAGGGAGATATATTAGTAAAGAGCTTCCGCTATGATTTATAAATAAAAACCGCTGATTGTTGGAATCGGCGGTTTGTTTATGGTTATAGGGAGAAGACTTTCCCGGGATTCATTATGTTAAGGGGGTCAAGTGCTATCTTAATACTTTTCATCACTGCAAGAGAGGTACCATGTTCAGTAGCTTGATATTTCATCTTACCAATGCCAACACCATGTTCTCCTGTACATGTGCCACCTCGAAGCAGAGCATATTGAACAATTTGCTTGTTGAAGCGATCGGCTTTTGTCTGCTCCTCCGCATCATCGGGGTTTAACATTAATAGCGCATGAAAGTTACCGTCTCCTACATGCCCGACAATTCCTCCTACTAGTCCCACATTATTTAGCTGCTCCCTTGCATATAAAATGGTTTCGGCAAGCATGGAAATAGGAACACAAACATCTGTTGACATAAGCTTTTTACCAGGATGAGCATGCATATAGGCATAGGCCAATGAATGGCGTGCTTCCCAAAGTTTATTACGTCCAGCATTATCCTGTTCAAATTCAACAGATAGGCAATGAAAATCCTTAAAAATTTCTGTGGCAAATGCTATATCTGCATGCATACCTGCCTCATTTCCCTGGAACTCTAAAAATAGTGTCGGCTTTTCGTTAAAGGATATGTCATGATAAGTATTGACTTGTTGAATGGAGGCTTCATCAACTAACTCCACCCGACCAACCATTATTCCTGTTTGTAATAATGCAGTGACGGAACTGACAGCATCGCCCACTGTATTAAAAACAGCCCGTCCTGCGGTCACAAATTCAGGTATTCCATATACTTTCAGTGTAAGCTCAGTAAAGCAACCAAGCGTACCTTCTGAGCCAACGAATAAACCGTTTAAATGATAGCCAGAAGAGGACTTCGCTGCTAAATTTCCAGTATGAATCACAGAGCCATCTGCCAATACTACCTCTAAATCACGAACTTGATCGCGCATAACACCGTAGCGAACAGCAGTAGTGCCACTAGCATTAGTAGCTGCCATACCACCTAGTGTGGCATCAGCACCCGGGTCCACTGTAAATTGTAGCCCATGCTTTTTTAATTCTTTATTCAATTGTGAACGTGTGACGCCTGGCTGTACTTTTACAAGAAGGTCTTCAGGTCTAACTTCTAAAATAGCATTCATTTCAGAGAAATCGATTGAAATACCATTTGCAATGGGAATTGCATTTCCTTCTAGACTTGAGCCAACACCGAATGGTACAACCGGAACACGTTGTGCATGCGCGACTTTTAAGATGGCACTGACATCAGCGGTGGAACGTGGAAAAACAACGATATCAGGTAAGCTCATCGCATGATGGGATTCATCCTTACCATGTAGCTGTCGTACCGTTTCGTTTGTTGACACTTGCTCTTCTAATAATACCTGTTTGAGTTGATTGACAATAAATTCTACTACAACAGTCATTCCAATCCCTCCAAATTTTCTGATAAGTAAAACATTATCATGCATTTATTGGAAAGGGAATGCATTGCTTATAAAAAATCAGTTTGCAAATGCTTTTTCTAACTTTTGAACGAATGCTTCTTGTTCAGTAGAGCTTGATTGCTTCCACCATTTTTCAAAAAATACCCCAAGTCCTGGGAGTAAATGCTCTTCTCCACGGCTAATGGCATCTTCAACAATATCTTTAATTTCTGCTGCAGATTGACCGTGTACATTGGCTGTAATCGCATCTCTAATTTGAAAATTCATCTATTTCGCCTCCTTAATAGTAATTTGTCCAAGTATCGTTTTAATATGTACGAAATACCAAAGAAAATAGTTCAATTTTACAAAAACAAGGTGTAATTATGATGAATACTGCTAGTAATTTGAATCATATTGAGCGATTAAATGATAAAAGTGAACATTCGATTTTTATATATATCCATTTTAAGATAACATCACCTAGGAATATCGGACTGTGCATAGTTGACAGGAAGAGACAAATGACTATCCATAACAATCGAAAGCCCACAACTACCCAATCATTTGAGGAAATATTGGAAAGTGTGCAACCGATGATTAGTTCTATTCTTACAAACTTTAGAATTTATAAAGATTATGATTATTATCGCCAAGTAGCGACTATTGCTGTTTGGAGGGCATGGTTAAAAGCAGATCCAGCAAAAGGACAATTATCTGGTTATATTTATTCCAACATAAAAGGAGAAATATTAAATGAATTAATAAAGGAAAAAAACTATTTAGAGAAAATAGCAACAGTTGATGATGAAACACTTGATTTTCTTCGTAGTGAGTTCGAGCGAGAGGAATATAACCATCCACAAAGTTCCAACTTTCTAGAGAATTTGATAGGACAGTTAAAACAGGTAGAAAGAAGCATCTTATATTTATATTATGTAGAAGATCGCAGTGATCAAGACATCGCTAATATACTAGGTTTTTCCGTAGCAGCCAGTAAAAAAAGAAGGGAAAGAATCATTAAGAAGTTAAGAAATAAGGATTCTAGAGTGGAAAAAAAGCAATAATATATCAAAAGTATGCTAATATTGTAACAAAATGAATATTAGCATGCTTCTCTTGACTGCATACAAATTACGATAAAAGTGTTATGATTTGTAAGTAGTCAAAGAAAAATACAATTTTACATAAATTATTCAGTTGCAGTAGTTAAAAATACCTAGTGATTTTACATAGTAGTATGGAGGGTTTGTGTTGGGCAAATGGTTTAATCAGATCGATAAAAAAGAGGTTTGGTACATGGTATTACCATTACTACTGGTCATACCATTATTAATTTTTAGCAATCAAGTATATGATGTTTTTCAAGGTGAAATTTATACAAATTTAAAATTGATTATACAAGTATTGATTATTGTGTTTACAATGGCAATAGCCATACAATCCTATTTAGTATTTTCTCACTTACTATCCAATCAGACTTTATACATAGGAAATGTGTTTTTTATTTTAGCATTACTTGAATTAGTAAGTTTATTTTTTAGCCATAACCATTATATTAAATGGGACTATATAGATGGCACTTTACATATCTTAATACGTTTTTACTTATCACTTGGTTTTTTATTCATTATTTTATATCCTAAAAAACAATTAACAATAAAGTATAGAATCCTTAGTTATAGCGGTTCTCTACTTTTTGTTATAGCAAGTATTCTCCTAGTTTTTATTTCACCAAAATTTTTGCCAGTACAATGGATAGATCCTATTGATAATATGGTACACCTATTTTCTATTGTTCTTCAACTGATCACAATAAATATTATTAGTAGGTTTTTTAAGAAAATGCCAAAGCGTTCCATGTGGCTCATCAGTGCGGCTATATCGCTTATTGTAAGTGATACGCTTTTTATAATAAGCCAAGATACACATGCTATTTGGGATTTCTCCGCCCTTATTTATCAATTTTTAGCATTTTACTTTTTCTTAAAGGCAATTTATTATACATCGGTTGAAAAGCCGTTTCAACAACTGTTGAAAATCAAAAAAGATCTTGAACAATCACAACGGGAGCTTCAATTTCAAGCCTATCATGATGATATTACACTATTGCCAAATGAGCATTTATTACTTAAAACATTAAAGGAAAAATTACATGAAAACGAACTTCAAAAGGCAATCATTGCGATAGAAATTGATCGGTTTGCAGCCATTCGTTCTTCCATAGGAATCAGTCATTCTAATAAAATGATGAAGTTAGTGGCAGACCGTATTCAAACGATTTTACCACCGCACTATTTTGCGACCAAACTACAAGAGGGCCAATTTGTCATTTACATTCACCATGTAAAGACTGTTGAGGAGCTATTACAATTTTGCTTAAATCTAAAAAGTGCCATGAAAAAACCTTTACAGGTACAATTATTTTCGTTAAATGGCAATTTGAATATGGGAATTGCCCTACAAGAGGAAAAGTGGTCGGGGGAAGAGCTATTGATGCATGCCCAACTAGCCATGCGAGAGTCTAGACAAATACCTCAAAGATTTCTTTTTTATAAGCCATACATGTCTAAAGGAATTGCAGATCGTATATTGCTTGAGCAAGATTTACATAATGCATTAGCCAATAATGAATTTTATTTAGATTATCAACCACAGGTAAATTTAAAGAGTGGTGCGATTGAATCTGTTGAAGCATTAGTACGCTGGCGACATCCAAGTCGGGGGTTTGTGTCACCTGAATTATTTATTCCGATTGCTGAAGAATGTGGTCTTATTATTCCTCTTGGAAAATGGATATTAGAAACAGCCTGTCAGCAAGCGAAACAATGGGAGGAACAAGGGTTACCTCCAATCAAAGTAGCTGTTAATCTTTCACTTGGACAATTATTTCAACAGGATTTAGTTGAAATGGTGGCTGGAATATTACAACGTTCAAAATTGGATGCTCATTATCTACAATTAGAAATTACAGAAAGTATGACAATGAATATTGATCAAATGACACAGCTACTGCATGAATTAAAGGCGCTTGGCATTCAAATAGCAGTAGATGATTTTGGAACAGGATATTCATCTTTATCCTATTTAAAGGATTTTCCAATAGATTGTCTAAAAATTGACCGCACTTTTATTAGAAATGTTCCACATAATCCAAATGATGAAGCACTTGTATCGATGATTATTTCGATGGCCAAGCATTTACGCTTGAAGGTTGTGGCGGAGGGGATTGAAGAGGTTGAACAGCTTTCGTTTCTGATGGAAGGTGGATGTGATTATATTCAAGGTTACTTATTTAGTAAACCGATTTCACCTCAGCAAATTTCGGAAACCTTTCATGATTTGCACCACCATGTAAATGACGTCTTGATGCAGCTTCAATATAAAGAAAATTATAGTGTGTAAGCAATGCAAAGAACCTGCTTAGTGATGAAGCAGGTTCTTTCTTTTCTAGTGAACGAGATATTCTTCCTTCAGTTCGGATATATCTACTTCAGAACGCTCCTCTAAAGAGCGTCGTAGGTGAACAGTCGCTGTTTTCTCATCATCATGGAGTTTATCAATCCAAACGGATACACCATTATAGCTCACTTCATATTCTAACGGTGAGGCGACAATTTCATGTGCACGTTGATAATCCAACAGAAGCCCCCCTTATTTTTTCTTCTTATTGTGCTGATTTTGGGTTACTGAATTAATCAGCTCCATGAACTCTTGAGAAAATTCCTCGCTAACCTTATTAGGGGCGATCTTCTGATTTTTTGGTGTTTGAGGTAATGAACCTTTATTGTTACTTTGACCTTGTTTATTGTCTCTTCCCATGTGAGTTGCTCCTTTCAAATTGATATATCTTAATATGGCTTTGAAATGAGCTTTTTATCATGGGAAAAAATCGGGAAAATGTAGCATATCTTTATTAGTTGAGTACACAATAAGAAAAAGCTAAGGTTTTATTATAGAAAAATTTTCATTTAAAAGTACCCAATTTTGTGGAAATGGGAAACCTAAAGCCCAATAACTAATTCCTCGAAGGTTATATTGTTTGACTAAGTCAAATTTAGCTTGGGCACTTCTTGCATCTTCAAACCATACCTCGTGATTTCTCCCTTGTTCATCGACATAACGATAGAATGGGGATTGTGCTGTTTGGTCAAATTGGATAGTAGCGCCATATTCAATGGCTCGATTAAGAGCCTGCTGTGGACTAAAAGTTTCGGCTTCTTGGCCTTTGACATGGGGTAATAGCCAATCACGAGCATATAGCTCAAAGCCTAATAAAATTTTATTTGCTGGTATTTCTGTCAGTGCATATTCCACAACTCTTCTCATCTCATTAATAGGGGAAATCGCTTGAGGAGAACCAAAGCGATACCCCCATTCATAGGTCATCAAAACCACAAAATCTGCTATTCGACCGTGCGCCGCGTAATCGTGTGCTTCATATAACGTTCCAGCTTGCGTTGCACTTGTTTTAGGTGCGAGTGCAGTTGACACGAGATAGCCCATTGGATGAAGCGTATCCGCAGCTAATTGTATAAACGCATTGTAATTTTCTCGATCTGCTGGTAAAACATTTTCAAAATCAATATTCAAAACTTGATAGCCCTTCTCTTGCATTACCTGCAAAACATTATTCATCACCTTGACACGTAAATCTTCATTGGACAAGACAACATGTGCTAAATTAGAGCCACCCTCTGTAGAAGTAAAATTAGTGAGCGTTAGCATAGGAATGATGTTTTTAGCCTGTGCAGCTGCTATCATTTTTTCGTCGTTTATAGGCTGTAGTGTACCGTCTTCCTTCATCATATATGCAAAAGGACTAAAATAAGTAAGTAGATGACCAACGGCATTAATGGAATCAATCGCTTCCTCAGATGGTTGGTAAGAATAAGCATTTACTTCAATGAGGGGTAATTTTCTAGGGATGATTAACTGAGCGCCGACATAAATCATATTAGGGTTGTTTATATGATTTACAGCAACAATTGCTTGGATGGTCGTCTCATACTCTTGAGCTATTTGCCATAAAGTTTCTCCAGGCTCCACAATATGAATGATTGGTGGAATAATTAATTTAGTGCCAGGGGTTAACATATCAGGGTTAGTTAGATGATTGTCTGCAATGATGGCTTCTAGCGGAACGCCAAATTGCTGTGCAATTGCCCATAATGTATCTCCGCTTTTAACGGTATAGGTGGTATAGGGTGACGGTATAACAAGTGATTGTCCGATGGCTAATTGATCTGGTGTGGCTAACGCATTTAATAAGGTAATAGATTGCACAGATACCCCATAACGATTGGCAATATGCCATAGCGTTTCCCCAGCACTTACTACATGAATAATCATAGAACACCTCCTACATGATAGTTCATTACTGCATCATATGATTCAAATGAAGAAATGAGTATTTTTATAAGAGAAAAGTAAAATGCTTAAAACTTCAAATTCTTTCCCTATGATACCTAGCATAGGATATGACATAAGTTAGGTATGATAGGAAAGGGGTTTGAGGTGAAAAAAGCGAAACTTACAGGCAGAATCGTTACTCCTGAAGATCCGAATTATGAACAAGCCAGGACGAATAATAATTTAAGTAATCCAAAATATCCGAGAATAATTGTATTTTGTCAAAGAACAAAAGATGTGGTGAATGCCTTGAGATGGGCAAGAGAAAACAATGAACCTTTCAGGGTTCGCAGTGGCCGCCATAGCTATGAAAATTATTCGATATTAAATAAAGGACTTGTCATTGATATAAGTGATATGAATCACATGGCTATTAATTTGCAAGATATGTCGGTCAAAATCGATGCTGGAGCCAATTTAGGAAAGGTGTACAGAGAATTATGGGAAAATGGTGTAACGATACCTGCTGGCACAGAAAGTAGCGTTGGTGTAGTTGGCTTAACTCTTGGTGGGGGGATTGGCATGCTGTCACGACCTTTTGGGCTAACTTGTGATAATCTCCTCGAAGTAGAGATAGTGACGGCAAGTGGACAGGATGGGGCTAGAATCATCCAAGCAAATAGGCAAAATCATAATGACCTCTTTTGGGCAAGTTGTGGTGGCGGCGGCGGTAATTTTGGGATTGTTACTTCATTAACATTCAAGCTTCATGCTATCAGTGAAGTTTCGCTCTTTTCTATCACATGGGGATGGGACGATTTTGAGCTTGCTTTTAATACTTGGCAAAAATGGGCTCCCTTTACCGATAAGCGTTTGACATCGCAAATTGAGTTAAAGACTAAGGAAGTTGGAGAGGTTGTAGCACAAGGGGAATTTGTGGGTCCTACAGCTGAGTTAAAAAAACTTCTTCGACCTCTAAGGAAGGCAGGTTCACCAACAAATATATGGATAAAGGAAGTACCCTATATCAAGGCTGTAGAATTTTTTGATCTACCGAGTGGTAATCAACCAGTTCTCTATAAAAGATCAGGTTCCTTTATAGAGAGACCACTTCCTTTTGAGGCCATTAAAAGAATGAAGGATTTTTTAACGCTTGCCCCTAATCCAAATACGACAATTTGGCAACAATCCTTAAGAGGAGCAATCAGTGAAATTTCGCCAACTCGCACAGCCTATTATTACCGAAATGCAATAATGGCTCAAGAATACAATACTTCTTGGAAAAAGCCAGCTGAAGAAAAGAAAAATATCGAATGGGTGGAGAACATACGAAGAGCTTTATCTCCATATACCACTGGTGATTATGTCAATTTCCCAGATCGATTTATTCAGGATTGGCCAACAGCCTATTATGGTCGTAATTTTAGAAGGCTGAGAGAAGTGAAAACAAAATATGATCCATTTAATGTTTTTCACTTTCCGCAAAGTATTCCGCCAATTAGAAAATGGTTATAGACAATATGATGAGCAGTATGCGGACGCATTGCTGCTCTTTTTAATGATCAAAGTATGTCCAATCTACAAGTGGAAATTAATCTTGATAATTACCGTACCAAAGTTCACAATAAAACTATTACATATATTTCTAAAAGGAGTTAGTTGGATGGAAAATATTGTTGTTCGTAATCATGTAAAAATAGTTGGACAAGGAGATCAACCGATTATTTTTGGACATGGTTTTGGCTGTGATCAAAACATGTGGCGTTATATTACGCCTGCATTTATGGACAAATATAAAATTATCTTATTCGATTATGTCGGCTCTGGAAGATCAGATAAAAATGCCTATATATCAGAGAAATATAAAAATTTGGAAGGCTACATGCAAGATTTATTGGATATTATTGAATCTTTAAAATTACAGCAAAGTGTTTTTGTAGGACATTCTATTAGTTCCATGATTGGATTACTTGCATCCATCAAAAGACCGGAATACTTTAAAAAATTAATTATGATTGGTCCTTCTCCATGTTATTTAAATGATGGTGAATATATTGGTGGATTTGAGCGTAGTGATATTTCGGAATTATTAGAGATGATGGAAATGAACTTTGCGGGTTGGGCAAGTTATATGGCCCCTATCGCAATGAGCAATCCTGAAAATCCAGCATTAACGGATGAACTCAAACAAACATTTAAATCTGCAGATCCTGTCATTGCGAGAGAATTTGCCGAGGTAACATTTTTATCGGATCATCGAAATGAATTATCACAGGTAACAGTCCCTGTTTTAATTATACAATGCTCCGAGGACAGTATTGTGCCCATAAGTGTAGGAGATTATTTACATAAACATATTAAAGACAGTACTTTTAGCTTAATGGAAGCGAAAGGACATTACCCTCACATTAGTCACCCAAATGAAACCATTCAGTGTATTATGGATTTTTGTAGAGAAGATAATGAAAGGATTATTGTAAATGGAACAACGACTTAATGATGCGCCCTGTGGTTTTCTTTCCATCACTCACGAAGGATTGATTGCCGAGGTCAATCACACCTTACTAAAATGGATAGGCTTTGAACAGGTGGATTTGCTACAACAACATTTAGAAATACTTCTATCTACTCCTAATAAATTAATTTTTCACTCCTATTTTTATCCGGCGATAAATTTAGAACAGCAAGTAGAGGAATTGTTTATTCATCTCAAACATAAGGAAGGTATGGCCATACCTTTTCTAATGAATGCTAGATTGTATACGGAAGATACGGTAGAGCGAATTGATTGTATTTTAGTCAAAATGCAAAAGCGTATTGATTATGAACAAGAGTTACGTTCAGCTAAGAAGCTACTAGAGGCAGCCTACCAAGAAAAAGAACAGGCGTTAGCCAATTTGGAGCAAATATATGTAGAAATCGAACAACAACAGGCAAAATTATTAACCGTGAATGCTTCCTTAGTTGAATTATCGGAGACAGACAAACTGACGGGTTTAAAAAATAGGAGATTCTTCCAAGAAAAACTTGAACAACAGCTCAATAGTTATTATGAATCAGCTAAGCCTTTCTCTCTATGCATTCTTGATATTGACCACTTTAAAAAGGTTAATGATACGTTTGGACATCAAGTAGGTGACGATGTTCTTGCTCAATTGGCACAGCTATTAACACAACGAGCGCGTAAAGAAGATACCGTCGTTCGTTATGGTGGTGAGGAATTTGTTATGATTTTACCGGAAACCGAGATTGCCGCAGCAAAAGAGATAGGGGAGCAAATAAGAAAAACCGTTGCGTTAGATCATTGGCCAGTTGGGCAAGTGACCATAAGTATTGGTTTGGCAACCGTCACATCTAAAGATACTGGTACGACCTTGCTAAAGAATGCGGATGATGCCTTGTATGCATCGAAAAAAAATGGTCGTAACCAAGTGACCCATTTTTATGATATGAAGTAAATGTGTTTTATTGTTCCGCTAATAATTTTTGAATGGAAGGTAAATCTGCAGGAGCGAAAGAAAGCTCAAGCAATTGCTGACGAGGAACCCATTTTGCTTCAGCGTGTTCCAATATTTGTGGAGTACCTTCAACAATAGTGGCTAGATAAGTTTCTAGGTGAACGAAAAATGGTTCATATTCATAAAGAGTTTGCGTTACTGGATCACCAACTTGAATGATGCAGTTGAATTCTTCAAGGATTTCTCGATAAAGTGCTTGCTGAGGAGTTTCGCCGGATTCAATTTTACCACCAGGGAATTCCCAATAATTAGCGAGCACCATATGGGTATTTCTTAAAGCACAAAAAATTTCTTGTCGATCATTTTCAATTATGGCACCAACTACATGGATTGTTTTTTTCATCCGCATCCCCTTTTTTGATACTGTAAAATTACTGAGAAATATGTATGATTATAGCATAATGGATTTATTAGAGCTGTACTAAAGTTATACTTGTCTTAGAAAAATAACAGTTTTCTCACATAGCTATGAAATTTGGTATTTCCTAAGGTATAATAATGGTCAATATATAGGAAAAAGGCGGTAATAGGTAGCAATGAAGAGAATCGAATCTACGCAAAATGCGTTAGTGAAATATTGGAAAAAATTAGCGACAACAAGAAAAGAGCGGGAACGATCAGGTGAATTCATAGTCGAAGGCTTTCACCTCATAGAAGAAGCATTAAAACATAAGGAGCAAGTCCTACAGATTATTGTGCGTGAAGGTGTAGATTTACCGATGCTATGGCCAATTGATGGAATCGCTATTGTAGAGGTGACGTCAGTAGTAGCGAAGGAATTTGCTGAAACAGAAACGTCACAAGGTGTTTTTGCTATTTGTAAACAGCCTGTTTTAGAGGAGGAAGCGAAGACATCTTGGCGTAAAGTGCTATTGATCGATGCTGTTCAAGATCCAGGTAATATTGGGACAATGATACGTACAGCTGATGCTGCTGGGTTAGACGCTGTTATTTTAGGGAAGGGTTGTGCCGATATCTACAATCCTAAAACATTACGAGCTGCACAAGGCTCACATTTCCACATCCCTGTAGTACGTGAAGAATTAACAGAATGTGTCGACTTTTTACAGGATCAAGGAGTACCTGTATTTGGTACGGCATTGGATGAAGACGCGGTGCCTTATAGCGACATTCATCATACTGGTGCATTTGCGATTATAATGGGGAATGAAGGAAGTGGTATTCAGCCACAGCTTTTAGCAATGACAGACCAAAATATAATCATTCCTATTTTGGGTCAGGCAGAATCACTAAACGTAGCTGTTGCAACCGGTATAGTTCTATATGGTTTTGTGAGATAATTAAGTGATTCATGCTTGTTGCTAGTTGTCCCTTGATTTGCAACAGTTTATTATTGTATAATTAACTCTAAAATGTAAGTTTAAATATGAAATGCTATGACCGGGAAGTAGTAAAAATTGTGAATGGACGACAGGGAGCGTGTGGCCGGAGATTGAGAGCCAACGCCGTACCGATGCAATTTTGAATTCAGCCCGTGAGCAGCTACCGGGACCAGCCTAATGCTGTAAAGGTAAGCCGGCTTTATCAAGTCGTTATGTCAATGAAGTGATTGTAAGGATATTGGGCCTTGCAATAACTAGGGTGGTACCGCGAATATGTCCTCGTCCCTTTTTTAGGGGCGAGTTTTTTTATGCCTAAAAACAGGCGTTAATTTTCTAGGGAGGTTTTAACATGGAAGAGCAATTAAAGCAATTAGAGCAAGAAGCACTTGCTAAAATTGAAGCGGCAGCAAGTCTAAAAGAATTAAATGAAGTACGTGTTGCATATTTAGGGAAAAAAGGGCCCATTACTGATTTATTAAAAGGTATGGGTAAATTATCAGCTGAAGAGCGACCAAAAATGGGTGCTTTAGTGAATAATGTTCGTGAAAACGTAACGGCAGTATTAGAGTCAAAGGCTGCTGTACTTGAAGAAGCGGCTATTGCTGAAAAATTAGCAAGTGAGTCGATTGATGTTACTTTACCTGGACGTGCAATAAAAGTCGGGAATCGTCATCCATTGACACGTGTTATTGAAGAAATTGAAGATTTATTTATTGGCATGGGCTATGAAATTGCAGAGGGTCCTGAAGTAGAGAAGGACTACTATAACTTTGAAGCATTAAATTTACCAAAGGGTCATCCTGCTCGTGACATGCAAGACTCGTTCTATATTTCCGAGGAAATATTATTACGTACCCATACATCACCTGTACAGGCTCGTACTATGGAAGCTAAAAAAGGTGAATCTATTCGTATCATCTGTCCAGGAAAAGTATTCCGTCGTGATAATGATGATGCCACTCACTCACATCAATTTATGCAAATTGAAGGTTTAGTAATTGGGGAAAATATTCGTATGAGTGATTTAAAAGGAACTTTAGATACCTTAGCAAAAAAAATGTTTGGTGCTGAACGTGAAATTCGACTTCGTCCGAGCTTCTTCCCATTCACAGAACCATCTGTTGAAATGGATATCTCATGCTTTAAATGCGGTGGTGCAGGATGTAACGTATGTAAGAGCACTGGCTGGATTGAGATACTAGGAGCAGGTATGGTTCATCCAAACGTCTTAGAAATGGCTGGCTATGATCCGAAGAAAGTTTCTGGTTTCGCATTTGGTATTGGTGCAGAGCGTATTGCCATGTTGAAATATGGTGTCGACGATATTCGACATTTCTATACAAGTGACACTCGTTTCTTATCACAATTCGAGCGAACAGAGGCGTAAGGGGGATAAAATATGTTAGTATCATTAGAATGGTTAAAAGAATATGTCAATACACAGGACTTAGCACCTGAGCTATTAGCAGAAAAAATTACACGCTCAGGGATTGAAGTAGACGCAGTCATTGATCGTGCGAATGCAATGGATAAAGTTGTAGTCGGATATGTTGTATCAAAGGATAAACATCCAGAAGCCGATAAATTAAATATTTGTCAAGTTGATGTTGGAGAAGAAGAGCCTCAACAAATTATTTGTGGTGCTCCCAATGTAGATGCTGGTCAAAAAGTAATTGTGGCTCGCCCAGGTGCCCATTTGCCAGGCGGTATTAAAATTAAAAAGGCCAAACTCCGAGGACATGAATCAAATGGCATGATCTGTTCATTACAAGAGCTTGGTATTGAAGGAAAGCTTGTTCCTAAAGCTTATTCTGAGGGCATTTACGTGCTTCCGGAGGATGCGGAAGTAGGAACTGACGCGCTAGCCATTCTAGGCTTACGCGATACGGTGCTAGAGCTTGGTTTAACACCAAATCGCTCAGATGCACTTTCAATGCTAGGTGTAGCGTATGAGGTGGGTGCTATCCTGTCAGAGGAAGTAAAGTATCCAAATATCGCTTATCAAGCTGCCAATGAAAAAGCAGAGGATTTACTAAAGCTTCGCGTGGAAGATATGCAAGCAAATCCAATGTACGTCGCAAAAGTTGTGAAAAATGTCAAAATTGGTGAGTCTCCAATGTGGCTTCAAAATCGTTTGATGGCAGCAGGTGTGCGCCCGCATAATAACGTAGTGGATGTGACGAATTATGTGTTAATGGAATATGGTCAACCACTTCATGCCTTCGACTATGATAGCCTAGCAACGGGTGAAATCGTTGTTCGTAAAGCGACAGATGGTGAGAAAATCACAACTTTGGATGATCAAGAACGTACATTAAGAGCGTCAGATTTAGTTATTACGAATGGCAAAGAGCCAGTTGCTATAGCTGGTTTAATGGGTGGTGCTAATTCTGAGGTAACGGATTCTACAACGACTGTTGTCATTGAATCAGCTTATTTCGATGGCTTAACAGTGCGTCAAACATCTCGTCATCTTGGCCTTCGATCAGATGCATCTGCTCGCTTTGAAAAAGGGGTGGACCCTAACCGTGTTTTACCTGCTGCCGAACGTGCTGCAACATTACTTGCTGCATTAGCTGGTGGTGAAGTATTGGAAGGAACATGTATAGTAGACGAGTTAGACAAAACACCAGCACGTGTTGTCGTTTCACCAGATTTTATTAACGAACGTTTAGGCATGAAGATCGCATTAGAGGATATGCTTTCTATTTTAGAGCGCCTAAAATTCGGAGTAGAAGCTGCAAATGGTTTATTAATTATTGATGCACCAACACGTCGTCAGGATATTAAAATCGAAGAGGATATCGTAGAGGAAATTGCTCGACTTTATGGCTATGATGAGATTCCAATGACATTACCAGAAGGTGCAACACAAGTAGGTAGTTTGACATCTTATCAAGCTAATCGTCGTGTTGTTCGTAGCTATATGGAGGGTGCTGGTCTGTATCAAGCTGTGACGTATTCATTAACATCTGATGCGCTGTCACAACGATTTGCATTGAAAGCCGAGCCAGTAACTCGTTTACTAATGCCTATGAGCGAAGATCGCTCTACACTACGACAAAGCCTAGTTCCACACTTAATCGAAGCAGCAGCCTATAATGTTGCCCGCCAAGCAGACAGTGTAGCACTATATGAAATTGGCTCAGTATTTCTTGGTCAATCGGAGGAAGGACAGCCTTTCGAAGAAGAGCATCTAGCAGCAGTCCTTACAGGGAAATGGCTAGATCACGCATGGCAAGGTGAGAAAAAGGCTGTAGATTTCTTCGTCTTAAAAGGTGTTATCGAGGGTGTCATTGGCAAGCTTGGTCTAGGAAATCGTATTTCATTTGAAAAAGCACAAATTGATGGATTACATCCAGGTCGTACAGCTAGCATATTATTAGATGGCGAGCAAGTTGGGATCATAGGTGGACTACATCCTGCAGAGGAAAAAGCATGGGGTGTAAAAGATACTTATATCATGGAAATGAATCTCGTTGCTCTATTAAATGCAACAAATCAAGAAGCGCCACTTGCTTATACACCAGTACCTCGTTTCCCTGCAATGTCTCGTGATATTGCGCTCATTATGGACCGTATAACAACTGCAGGTGAAGTCGTTAAAGCTATTAATGAAGCCGGCGTGAAATTATTGAAGGATATCCGTGTATTTGACGTTTACGAAGGTGAGAAAATGGAGCAAGGGAAAAAATCTGTAGCATTCTCACTCACATACTTCGACCCAGAACGTACGTTAACAGATGAAGAAGTAGTAGCTGCACACAATAAAGTACTAAAAGCAATTGCTACAATCGACGGTACAGAGGTACGCTAAAATTTATAATAAAGACTGTCGTTTTAGATGGTCTTAAACTTAGTCAAAAGTCATCGAGAAGTTTACTCTCGATGACTTTTGTCATTTTTCTTTCTCTTTTATTTTCAATATTTAGTAAATCATTGCTATCCAACATTCTCTTCGAGCATAGATGCTCTATTAAGCTGTCTGCCACGTCCAAATAGCTAGTTTCTTTAAATTCATGGCAGCAAAAGTAAGCATCGCCTGCATGGACCATTTTTTTAGACCTCTTAAGGTTGTCCATCGCTTACCATGCTTTTCTTTTGCATCCGCAAAGACACGCTCAATCGTTTCTTTGCGCTTGGCATAAATTTGTTTGATGTCATAGGAATGGCGTAAATGTTCAGCTTCCTCCACATACGACGCCCAAATATGACGTTGAATGAGTTTTTGATGATGCTTACTTTCTGTACATTGGGAAAGGCATGGACACTTCGCACAAATCAAAGGATTCGATTTATATTGGCGATATCCTTCCTTCGTCGTTGTCGCATACTTCAATATCTGCTCTTGTGGGCAAAGATAACAATTATAGTGCTCGTCATATATATACTCATGCTTTCGGAAGAATCCATCTTTCGTTTTAGGACGTGTATATGGAAGAACAGGCAACATTTGATTCTCTAACAAAAAGTTCGTAATCGCTGGTGTTTTATAGGCTGCGTCTGCCGCAACAGCTAATGGTTTTTGAACGTTTTGAATGACCCTTTCCACAAGTGGCTGCAATACATGGCTATCGTGCACATTTTCCGGAGTCACAATGGCACCTAAGACAAAGCCTTCTAAAGGATAGATAAATGAAAAATCAATAGCAGCCTCTAGTTTTCGCACTAAATGATTGTTGGGAACTAATGGATCAATCGTTAACATTTCTAATTGTTCTCGTTCATTGGATGGATTCTTCGTCATCATCGTTTATCACCTCAAAAATTTACTTTTCAACACCCTATGTAGATGGAGTACTTTATGTAGAAGTTGATGGGAACGAAGGGCGGCGACTCCTGCGGGAAAAGCGGGAAAGTCGAGATCCTGGACTGAGCGAAGCGAGGGAAGCAGCTCGACCCCGCCCGCGGAAAGCGTCCGCCCGTAGTGGAAATCAACGGCTTTACTTTATTTCATTGTAAAAGAAAAAATACTGTCATATAGACAATCTTTTTTAGTGGTTAATTTATATATAGTAGTTTTTTAAATCATCTTTCTCGCTTTTTCTGTATTAGCAAAATGCCATTTTGTAATGGAGCGTAGAAATTCTTCGCCTTGTTTACGCCAAATACGTGCAGCTTGCACATCTACCTTGTTTGAGGCCCCTTTCATTAACTCTAGACCCGCTATATCACTTAGACGATCCATTTCCTTTAAAAACGCAGCACGAGCTAGAATGGATGCTGTGGCCACGGCTACATGCAATTGCTCGGCTTTAGTAGAAAAGTACACGCTTTCCTGTACAATTTCTCGTTCGTTTTTTAAGTAATTGTAATAAACACCCCGTTCTGCAAACTGATCAATTAAGATATATTCAGGTGTTTCGGGAGCCATTTTTGCCAGGGTGTTGTGCAGTGCCTTGTTGTGCATCATGGCTTTCATTTTCCCTTGTGAATAGCCTTTTGCTTGTAGGCTGTTATATTTTTCATTGCGTAAGATGAGAACACTATGAACGCAGGCTGCTCGTAAATCAGGAGCAATTTTCCGCATATAATCATCCGATAACATTTTTGAGTCTTTGACACCAAGCTCATTGATTAGTTCAATTTTGGATGAAGGTACATACACGGCAGCTACTGTCATGGGGCCAAAATAATCCCCTGTGCCTGTTTCATCTGAGCCTAATACGGACATCAATGCAAATTGGTCTGGTAGTGTATCCCCCTTTGCCCCAATAATAGCTGATTTCGAATTCGGTGTTTTTTCAATTGTCCCCCAGCGGGCAGCTTCACGCTCAGCGCCACCACCTTGAAACATTAATTTTCCTGATTTATACATTGTTATGGAGGTATCTGGTAGTTTTGCGGCGAAGATTACACCAGCAGCCTTACGTTCAATATAGTTGGCTGCATAGTATGCCATCACCTCTTTTTGAATATTTGTTGAAATGGAAAGCACAATATTTGACATTTAATCGATCCTTTCTGTCCTCATTGTTCACAATTTTATACCTTTCATGGTATGATAATAAATAGCTTTTTTGTGTGATGGTGCTAGCAAGCGAAAAAAATCTTGCGAGTATCGAATTTATAGGAGGGTGCGACTATGGAAAAACAAGAAAAGAATAAAATTTCTGTGGAAATATATGGTCATACATATAAAATGGTCGGCTTGGAATCCATTGGCCATATGCGACTTGTTGCTTCGATTGTTGATGACCGTATGCGCGAGATGAACGTACATAATCCCTCACTTGATAGCACAAAACTTGCTGTTCTGACAGCAGTAAATACAGTACATGATAATTTACTATTAAAAGAGCGGCTGGAGCAACTGGAAGAAGAATTGAAAAAATTAAAGGGTTGAAGAGAATGTTAGATTTAATCATATTAGTGGTACTGTTAGCTGGAATTGGTGTCGGTGCAAAACGTGGTTTTATTGTACAAATGATGCACATTGTCAGCTTTATAGTAGCCCTAATTGTTGCGTATATTTATTATAAGCCATTAGCACAAAAATTTGTATTTTGGGTTCCATATCCAGGAGTTACTGATACAGGTAGTCTTGGTGTCGTGATAGACAGTCTAGATTTAGACCGCACATTCTATCGTGTAATTGCTTTTGCGGTAATTTTCTTCGCCGTAAAAATAACATTGCAAATTGTGGCATCGATTTTTGACTTTATCGCTTATTTACCTGTACTGAATACAGTAAATCGTTGGCTAGGAGCGCTGTTCGGCATGATTGAAAACTATTTAATTATGTTTATTTTGCTATACGTATGCGCTTTACTACCGATTGATAGCATACAAAATTTAATGTCGAAGTCATTGTTAAGTGGTCTTATTTTAGAGCATACACCGGTCATTACAAAGATGTTCCAAAACTGGTGGTATATTTATATGCAATAGTCAACTATGCACTTCTCTCTGTTTTGAGAGAAGTGTTTTTACGATAGGAGGAATTATTGGTGAATAAAAAAACCATTATTCGTACACTCGAAAAAATTGCTCTGTACATGGAATTGCAAGGTGAAAATCCATTCAAGGTATCTGCTTTTCGAAAAGCAGCCGCAGCACTTGAAGGAGACGAGCGTTCATTAAGTGAAATGGATGATGTAACCAAACTTAAAGGTATTGGCAAGGGGACGGCTGCTGTTATTGAGGATTTGATGGTAACGGGTGAATCGAGTTTGCTAAAAGACCTAGAAGAGATTGTACCTAAAGGATTATTGCCATTGTTAAAGTTGCCAGGTTTAGGTGGAAAAAAGATAGCCAAGCTTCACCAAGAGCTAAGCATCGATTCAGCGGAAAGCTTAAAGGAGGCTTGTGAAGCAGGCAAGGTTCGTGAATTAGCCGGCTTTGCTGCCAAAACAGAAGAGAAAATTTTAAAGGAGCTTGCCAATTTAGCTAATCGTTCTGAGCGTTTACCCATTTGGCAGCTAGAGCCTGTGGTTTTACAAATAGAGGCCCTTCTAGATAGTATGGAGGAAGTGGAACGTTTTTCAGTAGCTGGAAGTTTCCGTCGGGCAGTGGAGACTAGTAAAGATATTGATTTTATTGTTGTAACAGAAGCGGTTGACGTAGTCCGTGAAAATTTAATAAATACATTAGCCATTCAAGAGGTTGTTGCAGCAGGAGATACAAAAATCTCGGTGATTTTGGATTTAGATGAGCCAGTCAGCGTTGATTTTCGCTTAGTGAAGGACAAGGAATATGCAACTGCCTTGCATCATTTTACCGGCTCTAAGGACCATAATGTACGCATGCGCCAACTTGCAAAAGCGCGAGGAGAAAAAATTAGTGAATATGGTGTAGAGCAGGAAGATGGTACGGTTCTAACATTTCAAGATGAAGCGGCATTTTTTGCTCATTTTGATTTACCTTGGATTCCACCTAGCTTACGTTCAGGGACAAAGGAGTTTGACAAAACAGAGGAAATACAAAAATTAGTTCGACTTGAGGATATTAAGGCTGATTTGCATATGCATACGACGTGGTCGGATGGTGCATATTCTGTTGCAGAAATGGGCAAGGCATTACTAGCACGTGGCTATCAATATGGCGTTATTACGGATCATTCTCAATTTCTAAAAGTCGCAAATGGTTTAACACCAGAGCGTTTAAAAAAACAGCGAGTGGAAATTGAAGCTTTTAATGAAGCTCACCCAGAATTTCATTTATTTACAGGTACAGAAATGGATATTTTACCGGATGGAACCTTAGATTTTGATGATCAAGTATTGCGGGAATTAGATTTTGTGATTGCTTCTATCCATTCAAGTTTTACACAATCACAGGAAAAAATTATGGCACGTCTACTGACAGCTATGCAAAATCCTTATGTCCATATGATTGCCCATCCTACAGGGCGAATTATTGAAGATCGTGATGGCTATAATCCTAATATGAAACAGTTAATTGCCTGGGCGAAGGAATATGGTAAAATTTTAGAGTTAAATGCCAACCCTTACCGTCTTGATTTATGTGTTGAACATTTAGAAATGGCTTTAGCAGCAGGTGTACCAATAGCAATTAATACGGATGCCCATGATTCGGCACATTTACGTTTTATGGATATTGGAGTTCGCTATGCCAATAGAGCATGGATACCAAAAGATTTGATTGTGAATACATGGACGTGTGATCAATTTGAAGCGTTCATACGACGAAATAAATAGGTTGAGGAGGTGTTCTCAGTGATTGCAGAACGCGCATTGAAAACACTAGAATACGATAAAGTACGGCAACAAGTGGCTACCTATTGTACTTCTTCAATTGGGAAATCAGCCATCGAGGAGCTTGTACCACAGACTGATTATGATAAAGTAGTACAACTATTAGAAGAAATGGATGAGGGTTTATCCATTTTACGTGTAAAAGGTAATGTACCGATGGGTGGGATATTTGATGTTCGACCATCTGCAAGAAGAGCACAAATAGGGGGCATGTTAGCAGCGATAGAGCTAATGGAAATTTCTAGTACAATTCGAGCTAGTAGAATTCTCCGCAATTTTATCGAGGATTTAGAAGCCGATGAAGTAATTGAGATTCCACATTTCATCGCTAAAAAGGAAACAATGCCTGTATTAACGGGATTACAGCATGAAATTAATAACTGTATTGATGATAACGGAGCCGTTTTAGATTCGGCTAGTACAACTTTACGAACTATTCGCCAATCCTTACGCTCGGAAGAAGCTAAGGTGCGTTCTAAATTGGAGAGCTTAATCCGTGGCAGTAATGCATCGAAAATGCTATCTGATACACTTGTTACAATTCGGAATGATCGCTTTGTCATTCCTGTCAAGCAAGAATATCGTCATCATTACGGTGGAATCGTCCATGACCAATCCTCTTCTGGACAAACATTATTCATTGAGCCAGATTCTATCGTCCAAGCGAATAATGAAATTCATCGTTTGAAAATGAAAGAACAGGCTGAGGTTGAAAGAATTTTACTAGCTTTAAGTGCAATGGTGCAAGATGTAGCACCAGATTTATTTAACTTAGTAAAGGTATTAGGGGATATCGATGTCATTTTAGCTAAAGGCAAGTATGGCCAAGCCAATAAGTGTACAATGCCTAAAATGAATCAGGACGGCTATATCCGCCTTGTTCGTGCACGCCACCCTCTGTTACCAATAGATATAGCTGTGCCAAACGATATTGAGTTTGGGAAAGACATAACAGCAATAGTCATTACGGGTCCAAATACAGGTGGTAAAACGGTCACTTTAAAAACAGTTGGCTTGTGTACATTAATGGCTCAAGCAGGGTTACCGGTACCAGCATTGGATGGATCTCAACTTGCTGTGTTTAAACAATTGTTTGCTGATATTGGAGATGAGCAATCTATAGAGCAATCGCTTTCCACATTCTCATCTCATATGGTCAATATTGTCGACATCTTACAAAAATTTGATCATGAGTCACTTGTTCTATTTGATGAGTTAGGAGCAGGGACGGACCCACAAGAAGGGGCAGCTTTAGCCATTTCTATTTTAGATGAGGTGCATGGTCGTGGTGCTCGTGTGATGGCTACGACTCACTATCCTGAACTCAAAGCATACGGTTATAATCGACCTGGTGTTGCCAATGCCAGTGTAGAATTTGATATTGAAACATTGAGTCCTACCTATCGTTTATTAATTGGTGTTCCTGGACGTTCAAATGCATTTGAAATATCCAGTCGCCTTGGTCTCCCAGAGTCCATTATTGAGCGTGCTAAAGGCTTTACAGGAACAGATCGACATGAGGTTGAATCGATGATTGCTTCATTAGAGGAAACACGTCGTCAATCGGAGGATGATGCAGAGCGTTCCCATGCATTATTGTTAGAGTCAGAGAGCTTACGTAAAGAGCTACAAGATAAATTGCAAGCCTATGAAGAGCGTAAAGAGGCACTTGATAAGAAAGCTAAAGAAAAAGCTCGTAAAATTGTAGAAGAAGCGAAACGTGAAGCGGAAGGTATTATTGCTGAGCTGAGAGAAATGCGTAAAAATGCCGACCAAGTTGTTAAAGAGCACGAACTGATTGAAGCACGTAAACGTTTGGAAGAAGCAACACCGCTTGAAAATAATAAAGTACTAAAAAAAGCTGCACAAGTAAAAGCCCGTGCACAAAACTTAGTTGTCGGGGATGAGGTAAAGGTGTTAAGCTATGGTCAAAGAGGTACTTTGTTAGAAAAAGTTTCGAATACTGAATGGGTTGTCCAAATGGGGATTTTAAAAATGAAAATCTCTGATAGTGATTTGGAGTATATTAAACCTGAAAAAGAGCCTATTGTACGAACAGCTGGTGTAAAAAATCGAAATGGCCATGTGAAATTAGAATTGGATTTGCGTGGAGAGCGCTATGAAGATGCAATTTTAAGGACAGAAAAGTATATTGATGATGCTTTACTCGCGAATTATGGTCGTGTATCTATTATCCATGGTGTTGGTACTGGGGCTTTACGCCAAGGTATTCAAAGCTATTTGAAAAACAATAAGCGTGTGAAATCCTTCCGTTTTGGTGAAGCCGGCGAAGGGGGCTTAGGCGTCACAGTTGTTGAATTGAAATAAGCTATAAAGGGGACGGAGAAAGATGCTGAATTCTGGCTTTTGGCGATATCCAATTATCGAAACGGCAGGATACTTTAGTGTTGTTGTGTTATGTTTAGTCGTGTCGATGGCATTGTTCGAAGTCGTGACGAAGTATAAAAATTGGGAAGAAATTAAAAAAGGTAATGTAGCTGTGGCACTTGCAACAGGCGGAAAAATACTAGGAATTTGTAATATTTTTCGTTTTTCCATTGCTCGTCATAGTACATTAAGTGAAATGATTGGCTGGGGTCTTTTTGGTTTTACGCTGTTAATTGTTGCCTATTTCTTATTTGAATTTATGACACCTCGTTTTAATGTTGATCAAGAGATTGCCAATGATAATCGCTCAGTTGGTTTCATTTCCTTTACCATTTCAGTTGGTCTATCGTTTGTAATTGGGGCAAGTATTGCATAGGAGTGTCATGACATGGAAAAATTAGCAAAGGTACTAATCATTGTCTGTATCGCATTTTTGGCAGTGGGCGTCTATTATATGATGACTATTTAAACATTTGAACGCATCCTTTTAAAGGGTGCGTTTTTTATTGAGCTAGCTTATTGCAGGTAGCCTCAACTAAATTTACGAAAGACTTGAGAGAAAAAATATTTTTCAAATATAGAAATATGTAGGTTATTTTTAATCTGAAAGACTTGAGAATGAATGAGTGTTCATCGTATCTAACCGCACAAATACTATTTAGAATAAGTCATAATAATGTTGTTAAATGCATAATAATTAATCGAAAATACGTTTATTTTCTATTTTCTGTTTGAAAGTGCATTTCTTTTTCATTATAATAAAATTAAGAATTGACAAAGTTTGGGACAAAGGGGAGAGGACGTATGACAGCAAAACCATGGCTAGCAAATTATCCTGAAGAAGTACCATCGTCTTTAACGTTTGAGGAAATTCCAGTGCAAGAGTTTTTGACACGCGCCTATAAAAAGAATCCATCAAAAATAGCGATTCATTTTATGGGGAAGGATTTGACGTACACCGAACTATATGAATCTGCTTTAAGATTCGCAAATTATTTACAATCATTAGGTGTGGAAAAGGGAGACCGGGTGGCCATTATGTTACCTAACTCGCCTCAAAGTGTAATCGCTTACTACGGTGCCATGTATGCGGGTGCTGTTGTCGTACAAACAAATCCACTTTATACTGAACGTGAGCTTCAATATCAAATGGCAGATTCGGGTGCAAAAGTTATACTAGTGATGGATATTTTGTACCCAAGAGTTATGAAAATTATCAAAGACACTGCCCTAGAAAATGTCATTGTGACAGCCATCAAAGACTATTTACCATTCCCAAAAAATTTAGTCTATCCATTTATTCAAAAAAAGCAATATGGCTTTAGTGTCAAGGTTGAACATAGTGGACAAAATCATTTGTTTTCAGAAATAATGCGCTCTGCACCAATCAAGGTAATGGATCATATTCCTTTTGATTTTGAAGAAGACCTAGCATTACTTCAATACACAGGTGGTACAACCGGATTCCCGAAAGGAGTCATGCTTACCCATAAAAATTTAATAGCCAATACGACAATGTGTGATGCATGGATGTATAAATGTGTACACGGTGAAGAGGTTATTATGGGTATCCTACCATTCTTCCACGTCTATGGTATGACAACGGTTATGCTTTTATCAGTTTTCACTCAAAATAAAATGGTGCTTTTACCGAAATTTGATGCGGAAACAGCATTAAAGACAATCGATAAGCAAAAGCCGACCCTTTTCCCTGGTGCGCCAACCCTATACATTGGTTTATTAAATCATCCAGACATTGCTAATTATGACTTATCATCTATAAAGGCCTGCCTAAGTGGTTCAGCTTCTTTGCCAATTGAAGTGCAAGAGAAATTTGAAGAGGTAACAGGTGGAAAATTAGTAGAAGGTTATGGATTAACTGAAACATCGCCAGTGACACATGCTACTCCCATTTGGGGCAAGCGGGTGATTGGCTCGATTGGATTACCTTGGCCTAATACAGAAGCAGTTATTTTGCGGACAGGGGATACTGAAGAATTGCCAGTTGGAGAAGTTGGTGAAATTGCAGTAAAAGGGCCACAAGTGATGAAGGGCTATTGGAATCGTCCAGAGGATACTGCCGCTACATTTGCAGATGACTGGTTTTTAACAGGAGATCTTGGCTATATGGATGAGCAAGGCTTTTTCTATGTAGTGGATCGTAAAAAAGATTTGATCATTGCTGGAGGCTTTAACATCTATCCTCGAGAGGTTGAGGAAGTGCTATACGAACGAGAGGAAATCCAAGAATGCGTTGTAGCAGGTATACCTGACCCTTATCGAGGAGAAACGGTAAAAGCTTATATTGTTTTAAAAGAAGGGTATTCGATTACAGAAGACGAATTAAATAAATATTGCCGTCAGCATCTAGCGGCATTTAAAGTTCCACGGTATTATGAATTTAAACAGGAGTTGCCAAAAACAGCCGTAGGTAAAATTTTGCGTCGTACATTAGTGGAAGAAGAAAAAACGAAAATGGCGAATAAAGAAGCGAAATAAATACGTGTTAAAGTATTGACAAGCAATGGTGTAAAATATAATATGAAAATATGAATGAATGACCATTCATATTTTCATATTTTTTTAGGTTCTCACGTCATACGTGATTATGTTGACGTGCGCATGTTTTTTAGGTGGTGATATAAAAGTGAAACGAGATAAGCCAAAATATAAGCAAATTATTGATGCAGCTGTCATCGTTATTGCGGAGAATGGGTATCACCAAGCGCAAGTATCGAAAATCGCCAAACAGGCTGGGGTGGCCGATGGAACTATCTATTTATATTTTAAAAATAAAGAAGATATATTAATTTCTGTCTTTAATGAAAAAATGGCTGTTTTTGTAGAGTCATTACAAGATATAATAGAAAATGGGAATACGTCTAAAGACAAACTTTCCCGAATGATTGAAAATCATTTTAATGTTCTAGCGACAGATCGATACCTAGCAACCGTCACGCAATTAGAGCTTCGCCAATCAAACAAAGACTTACGACTAAAAATTAATTCGGTATTACGTGAGTATTTACATTTACTTGATCAAATTTTAATCGAAGGTATGCTTTCAGGTGAGTTCAATCAAACGATGGATGTACGCTTGGCACGTCAAATGGTTTTTGGAACAATCGATGAAACTATTACGTCGTGGGTTATGAATGACTATCGATATGATTTGATGGAACAGGTTCCGAAGGTTCAGGCATTAATCCTGAACGCCATAAAAGGTTAAAAGGATGTGGAGAAATGGAATTTCTAAGTTGGAAAGTGGAAGATGGGGTAGCAAATATTACAATTGCACGTCCGCCAGCAAATGCGTTATCACGCGGTATTATTGCAGAAGTAAATTCTGTGCTAGATGCTGTAGAACATGATGATGCTGTAAGAGTCCTTGTACTTCATGGTGAAGGCCGTTTCTTCTCTGCAGGTGCAGATATTAAAGAATTTAATGGGGTAGAATCTGGAGAAGAGTTCACGAAGCTAGCTAGCAATGGACAGCAAGTATTTGAGCGTGTGGAATCGTTCCCTAAGCCAGTTATCGCAGCTATTCATGGTGCAGCATTAGGCGGTGGGCTTGAGCTAGCAATGAGCTGTCATATGCGCTTTGTTACGGAATCAGCGAAACTAGGTTTACCAGAGTTACAATTAGGTCTTATTCCTGGCTTTGGCGGTACACAGCGATTACCACGTTATGTTGGTGTAGCAAAGGCTGCTGAAATGATGTTTACGAGCGAACCGATTTCTGGTACAGAAGCTGTGCAATGGGGCTTAGCAAACCGTGCATTCTCAGAAGAGACACTTTTAGAGGAAACGCTAAAAATTGCAAAGAATATTGCAAAGAAGAGTCCAATTGCTTTGAAGGCAGCTATTCAAACATTGCAATATGCAAAGCATGCTTCATTTTATGAAGGTATTGATGCGGAAGCAAAATCCTTTGGTACAGTGTTCGTCACAGAAGATGCAAAAGAAGGAATTCAAGCATTCATTGAAAAGCGTGAGCCTATGTTTACTGGCAAATAATTTTCCCATATGTCGATAGCAACAAACAAGTATGTTATCGATGTTATTGAAACTAAATATATATAATATTTATAAGTTTACTTAGAATTATAAAACGTTCCAGGAGGTATGGATATATGAATATTTTTGCATTAATTAAACGTACGTTTGATACAGAAGAAAAAATCGTTGTGTCGGGTGGTAAAATCCAAGAGGACGGCGCAGAATTCATCATTAACCCTTACGATGAATATGCCATCGAAGAAGCAATCCAAGTGCGTGACGCTGCAGGTGGAAAAGTGACAGTAGTGACAATTGGCGGCGAGGATGCTGAGAAGCAATTACGTACAGCTTTAGCAATGGGCGCAGATGAGGCAGTGCTCATCAATACGGAAGATGATTTAGACGAATTAGACCAAAATGCTGCTGCTTATTTATTAGCAGAATACTTAAAAGATAAAGATGCTGATTTAATTTTAACAGGAAATGTTGCGATTGATGGTGGTTCAGGTCAAGTGGGTCCACGTGTTGCAGACTTACTAGATATTAATTATGTAACAACGATTACAAAACTTGAAATTGATGGAACTTCTGCGAAAATTGTTCGTGATATAGAAGGGGATTCAGAAGTAATTGAAACTTCTTTACCACTGTTAGTAACAGCTCAACAAGGTTTAAATGAGCCACGTTATCCATCCCTACCAGGTATTATGAAAGCGAAGAAGAAACCGCTTGCAGAACTTGAGTTAGATGATTTAGATATCGATGAAGACGATGTAGAAGTGAAGATTGAAACGATTGATATCTTCTTACCAGCTCAAAAAGCAGCAGGCCGTGTGCTTGAAGGCGACCTTTCTGTACAAGTAAAAGAACTGGTAAATCTACTTCATACGGAAGCAAAAGTAGTTTAAAAAATCGAATCTTAAAGGGTAACGGAGGGAATATGCTATGTCAAAAAAAGTATTAGTATTAAGTGAAGTTCGTGAAGGAAGCTTACGTAATGTTTCTTTCGAAGCAATTGCAGCTGCAAAACAAATTGCTGATGGTGGCGAGGTTGTAGGGGTACTTTTAGGGGATGCTGTAGCAAATTTAACAGGTCCATTATTTGAATATGGTGCTGATCGTGTTGTAACGGTGGAACACCCACATTTAAAACAATATACATCTGATGGCTATAGTCAAGCACTACTAGCTATTATTGAGCAAGAAAAGCCAGCTGGCATTGTCTTTGGCCATACGGCAAATGGAAAAGATTTATCGCCAAAAATCGCAAGTAAATTACAGGCAGGTCTTGTATCTGATGTTACTACAATTGAAGGCGCAGGCGATGATGTTGTATTCATTCGACCAATCTACTCTGGTAAAGCTTTTGAAAAGGTGAAGGTAAAAGACGGTATTGTATTAGTATCTATTCGTCCAAATAACATTGCACCTTTAGAAAAAGTTGATGGTAAAACAGGAGATGTTTCGGCAGTTACTGTAGATATTACAAACCTTCGCACAATTATTAAAGAGGTTGTTCGTAAATCTTCAGAAGGTGTTGACTTATCAGAGGCAAAAGTTGTTGTTGCTGGTGGTCGCGGTGTGAAATCTGAAGAAGGATTTGAGCCACTGAAAGAGCTTGCTGACTTATTAGGCGGTGCGGTTGGAGCATCTCGTGGTGCATGTGATGCTGAGTATTGTGACTATTCACTTCAAATTGGTCAAACTGGTAAGGTTGTAACTCCAGACCTTTATATTGCAGCTGGTATTTCAGGGGCAATTCAGCATTTAGCAGGAATGTCAAATTCTAAAGTAATTGTTGCTATTAATAAAGATCCTGAAGCAAATATTTTCAAAGTAGCAGACTATGGAATTGTTGGAGATTTATTTGAAGTAGTTCCGTTATTAATTGAGGAATTTAAGGCTCTAAAAGTGAATGCATAAACGTTATTGCAGGGAGGGATGATCCTTCCTGCTTTTTTAATTTTCTAAGAAAGTAGCTGCTATTTGAAAATTATTGCAAAATAAAATATTGACATAATTAACAGATACGATTATAGTGTTGAATATCATTAAATATTCAAATAATGTTTTTAAACGCAAAGATTAGGAGTAGTAAAAGCTCATTATTCGGTAAAGAGAGCTGCGGGTTGGTGCAACGCAGACCAATAAGACTTTGAACTTGCCTAGGAGTGGTAAGATAAATAGAATTGTCTGATTATTCTATTTGTTTGACGATTGACCTTCGTTACAAGGTTTTAAGTTGGGTTCATAAAGAACCAATTAGAGTGGTACCGCGGTTTGCTTATGGCATATCGTCTCTTCTTTCATTTGATGATGAAGGAACAGACGGTATGCCTTTTTTGATTTTTAGGAGGTAAGAAAGTGGAAAAGAACAATCAACAACAATTAAAAAGAACAATGACCTCGCGTCACATTACGATGATGGCATTAGGTGGTGCCATTGGCGCAGGATTATTTAAAGGAAGTAGTGCAGCCATTGATATGGCAGGTCCATCGGTGCTTATAGCCTATTTATTAGGGGGCATTATTTTATTATTTGTTATGCAAGGTCTCGCAGAAATGGCAGTCCGCAATAAGGAAGCAAGAACGTTTAGAGATTTAGTCGAATCCGTTTTAGGCAAATATCCTGCTTATTTTTTAGACTGGATTTATTGGAAGATGTGGGTATTAAATATTGCAGCAGAATCTGTTGTCGCCGCTATTTTTATACAATATTGGTTGCCTGAATACCCAATTTGGATATTGGCGTTATCTGTTTCGGTGCTAGTGTCAGCTATTAATCTGTTATCCGTGAAGATTTTTGCTGAAACGGAATACTGGCTAGCATTGATTAAAATTACGGTTATTATTGTATTTATTATTGCAGGACTCATTTTATTGCTTGTCTCATTTGGTCAACATAGTGCTGTAGGTTTTTCTAACTTAACCTCGCACGGCGGTTTTTTCCCAAATGGATCAATGGGATTAATTGCAGCTATGCTTGTGGTGATCTATTCCTATGGTGGAACTGAAATCATTGGGATTACATTAGCTGAAACAAAAAATCCTGAAAAGGTAGTACCAAAAGCTGTGCGCAGTACATTAGTACGGATTGTTACTTTCTATTTACTGCCATTCTTTATTATCGTTAGTTTGATTCCTTGGAATGAAGTGAATGGAGTACCAGAAAGTCCATTTGTAATGGTATTTAAAATGATCGGAATTCCTGGTGCGGATCATATAATGAATGCTGTAGTGTTACTTGCTATTATTTCTTCTATGAATTCGGGCCTTTATGGTTCGTCACGTGTACTTTATACACAAGCAGTAGACGGGCGTGTTCCTAAAATTTTTGCTCAATTATCCAAAAGAAATGTTCCCGTATATGCGATTTTGATGTGTACATTAGCGTTATATTTAGGTGTCATCGTTTCGTTATATGCTGGAAGCAAGACATTTGATTTTCTGATGGGATCACTTGGATATACTGTGCTATTTATTTGGTTAATTATTGCCATAGCTCATCTGAAATCAAGAAAAAAACAATCAGCAAACTCAAGTGTGTATGAAGTGAAATGGTACCCTTATACTACATGGATTGCGATTATTGCACTGAGTACGATCTTAATTGGTATTATTTTTACCACTTCAATAATCGTGACGGGTATTACATTAGCCATCTACATTTTTATTACGTTAACTTATTTATGGAAAGGCCGTTATCAACAAAATTAATCGGTACGTTTAATTTTCGACAAGGATTTTCATAAAAAATACATTACAGGCAGATTGTTCGCTCAAGTGAATTTATCCATGCTATACTACAATCATAGTAAGTTTAAGGAGGATTTCAAATGGCAATTGTACATGCAACAGATGCTACGTTCCAAAGTGATATTAAAGAAGGGTTAGTATTAGTGGACTTTTGGGCTGCTTGGTGCGGACCTTGTAAAATGATCGGGCCAGTTCTTGAGGAAATGGATGCTGCAGGTAGCGCGGCTAAAATTGTAAAAGTTGACGTAGATAATAACCAAGGTACTGCAGCTGAGTATCAAATCATGTCAATCCCATCATTATTATTATTTAAAGATGGAGAATTAGTTGACAAAACTGTAGGCTTCCAACCAAAAGAAGCTTTAGAAGCATTTATCGCAAAACATGCGTAATGAATGAAGTTCACAAAAGCCGGACCATCAATTGATGTGTTCGGCTTTTTTTCGTTATATACTATAGAAAGATAAAATGATTTATTGAGGGGAATTTTAAGTAGGAGGCAGGTAGGTAATGAACGATTTAATTAAGCGTAAACTGGATATTCTACCAGATCAGCCTGGCTGCTATTTGATGAAGGATCGACAGGGGACCATTATATATGTCGGGAAAGCGAAGGTACTGAAAAATCGTGTCCGTTCATACTTTACAGGAACACATGAAGGTAAAACGCAAAGACTTGTAAGCGAAATAGAAGATTTTGAGTATATCGTGACATCATCAAATATAGAAGCACTTATTTTAGAGCTGAATCTCATTAAACTGCATGACCCAAAATACAATGTCATGTTGACCGATGATAAGACGTATCCGTATTTAAAAATTACGAATGAAAAACATCCTCGTCTAATTACGACACGTAAAGTAAAAAAGGACAAAGCTAAATATTTTGGACCGTATCCTAATGCCTATGCGGCAAGTGAAACAAAGAAGCTGTTGGATCGCTTATATCCACTACGAAAATGTGTGCAACTACCTTCAAAAGTTTGTTTGTATTATCATATGGGCCAATGTATAGCACCATGTGTGAAAGAAATTGAAGGTCACGTTTATCAGGAAATGATTGAGGATATGACGAAGTTTCTTAACGGTGGAGTTGAGGCAGTCAAAAAGGAGCTTGAAGTAAAAATGCTTGCGGCTGCTGAAAACTTGGAGTTTGAACGAGCTAAGGAGTTTCGTGATCAAATTGCTCATATAGATACGGTTATGCAAAAGCAAAAAATAGTATCAAGTGATACGACCAACCGCGATGTCTTTGGCTATGCTGTGGAAAAAGGATGGATGTGTGTACAGGTTTTCTTCGTTCGCCAAGGGAAGCTGATCGAACGGGATGTTTCTATTTTCCCCATCTATCAAGATCCAGAGGAAGAGTTCCTAACCTTTGTAGGACGGTTTTATGAAAAACCAGAACATATTAAGCCAAAAGAAGTCTTTATTCCACAAGCAATTGATGGTGCGATTTTAACGGAATTATTAGGCATTAAAGTTCTTACACCAAAAAGAGGTCAAAAGAAGGAGTTGGTGGATTTAGCGACGAAAAATGCTGAAATTGCAGTTGCCGCTAAATTCCAGCTTATCGAACGGCAGGAAGAACGTACTATTGGTGCATGTGAGGCACTAGGCGATGCAATGGGTATAACGACACCATTACGAATTGAAGCTTTTGATAATAGTCATATGCATGGAACGGACGCAGTATCTGCAATGGTTGTTTTCATTGATGGCAAGCCTGCCAAAAAGGAATATCGCAAATATAAAACTCGGACAGCAGCTAAGCATGATGATTATGGTGCTATGCAAGAGGTCATTCGCCGGCGCTATATTCGTGTTTTGAAGGAAGGTCTTCCACTACCAGACTTAGTGCTAATAGATGGTGGTAAAGGTCAAATGGAAGTAGCACGAGAAGTATTAGAGGATGAGCTAGGACTTGTTATACCTATTGCTGGTTTAGCAAAGGATGACAAGCATAATACATCGCAACTATTGTTTGGTGATCCGCCCGAGGTCATTGCCTTAAAACGTACAAGTGACGGTTTTTATTTATTACAACGAATTCAAGATGAAGTCCACCGTTTTGCGATTACCTTTTTACGTCAACAGCATGAAAAGCATGCTATCCAATCTGTGCTGGATCAAATTGAGGGTGTCGGTCCAAAACGAAAACAGCAGCTACTTAAACACTTTGGGTCCGTTAAGAAAATACGTGAGGCTAGTGAGCTGGCTTTACAGGAAGCCGGGATGCCAGCTAATTTAGCAAGTCATATTTATGCCTATTTTCAGCAGGAGTCATTGTCAAAGGAATAGACATATGCTAAGGTTATAAATAACATTGTTGTCCAATGTTAACAGCCCACTTGTTTTAATGAGGGCGAACATAAATTTAATACATTCACTTTTAAGGTGATGATAGAGGTGCAAGATTCAAAAGTAGCGCAATAGAGGATGAACAAATCCTAAGACATTGCGTGAAAGGGGAGCTTGCCGAAGTACAGTAATGTTGTTTCCACTGTTGTACTGGTTTTGCATTTAAGAAATGTAAGACTGTCGATTCTACAAGTTTCGGAGAGCTATCACACATGCGCAAGTTTCATTTATTGTACATGTTAGAGGCAGCTTTCACGTTTTGTGAAGGCTGCCTTTTAGTTTTCTAGAGGCTGTTTTACACCTTATATTAGGTGAATTACCAGACTGGAAAGGAGAACAAAAGAAATGTCTAGAATAGTGATGAAATTTGGAGGGGCTGCATTAGCATCACCCGAACAAATTCAAGAGGCTGTACGAAAAGCGATTGCTGAAAAAGATAGAGGTTTCGATGTGGTAGTAGTAGTAGCTGCAATGAGACAAACGATACAAGACGTGAAAATGAGCGTACTTCATTTCACAGATGATGTGTCAAAACGTGAATTAGATGCAGTTGTGTCTTCATGCTCTCAGCTATCAAGCTCAGTCTTTGCCATTGCGTTACAAGGAGCTGGCTATAATGCGGTGTCATTAACAGGCTGGCAGGCTGGTATTTACACGGATCATATGTATAGTCATGCACGGATAGATCATATCGATGTTAGTCGTATCGAAGAACATTTAATGCAAGAACAAATCGTCGTTATTGCTGGAGATCAAGGCATTGACAATGACCACAATATAACAACGCTTGGGAAAGGTGGGACCGAAACGACAGCCGTCGCACTTGCTGTTGCATTAGATGCCGAGCGGACAGACATATACACGAATGTTGACGGTGTGTATACAGCAGATCCACGCTTTGTTGTACAGGCACAAAAACTACAGGAAATTTCCTATGATGAAATGTTAGAGATAGCTCATTTAGGATCACAGGTCATACATCCACGTGCAGTTGAGTTAGCTAAAAAGTTTCAAATACCAGTTATCATACGCTCTAGTTTAGTGGAGTCAGTAGGTACTTTATTGAAGGAGGAAGTAGAGATGGAGAAAAATTTAATAGTTCGTGGTGTTGCCTTTGAATCAGATGTTATTCGTTTAACAATTGGCTATGATGCATATTCGGGTGCTTCATTAGCGGATATATTTTCAACTCTTGCTGAAAATCGCATCAACGTGGATATTATTGTTCAAGCCATTATTGATGGATTAAAACCAACTGTGTCCTTTTCAATTTTGAAAGAAGAATTTGCGGAAGCATTACGTGTTTTAGAGGACAGTAAAGTATCGCTTGGCTTTAGCTTTGCTGATTTCGAAATTGGATTAGCAAAAGTTTCTATTGTTGGCTCTGGTATGGTTTCTAATCCCGGTGTCGCTGCCCGTATGTTCGACCGGTTACGTCGTGAAAATATCCCTGTGAAGATGGTCAGCACCTCGGAAATTAAAGTGTCTGTTGTAGTTCCGCAGGATGAAATGATTCGTGCGGCAAATGCATTACATGATGAATTTAATTTAGAGCAGGCTCTTTACATATAATAATAGAAGAAACAGCATTTTCTGTCATTGTCCGAAATAAAAGGAAGGATTGTCATCCCGTTTATTGATTGGGGAGACAATCCTTTTTTGTTACTCTGTTGGGATCGTATGCATGATCCGTTCCTTTACGTCCCATTTGACTGTAAACATAACGTAATGTTGCTTTTCACGTTTTTCATCATAGCATTCTGTTAAATAGCCTTTAGCTAGCTGAATTTGTTCAGCTATAAATCCTGCCTCAAGTCTAAAGCTACGTTGTTTGATTTGTAATATTTCAGGGTCGTTTGTCAACTGGAAAATGCGTCCGTCTTTCGATTCTTTCATGAGCTCTAATGTACCCCAACAGGCATCTGCGAAAAATGCGATAAGTTCGTCTTGACTTTTACATGGAAACTTACGCGCAAGCTCTTTGCCTGCCCAATAAAGGACATCATTCTCATGTTTACCGAGTATAGAAGATAGAATATGATCGCGAATGATCTCATAACCAAAGGAAGAGATTGTAGGAGATGGAGTGTTTAACATTGTTATCCTTCTTTCTTAGAATTTTCTTAAAATTTAACGTTAATAAAGTAATGGTAGATTTTTCGAGAAAAAACGACGCATTATGCACTAGATTAGTTCTTTAATAAGCTCTATGAAAAACTTCGAGTTGCCTTGACGCTCGTAGCTCTTGAGAGTACAATAAACATGTCATAATATTGTACCATGATGAAATACACAGTCAATGAAGTATCATTTACAAAATGATGACTTCTTTTGTTGTGCTATTTTAAGTACTAAGGGGGGTAACAGTCTTGTCGAAAGATCGAGAGTTTTTATGGCGTCGCTTACATTCTCTACTTGGGATCATTCCAGTAGGTCTGTTTTTAACGATGCACCTGTTCATTAACTTTACAGCAACAGGCGGGGCAGATAGTTATAACGATGCTACCGCAGTAATGGAGAAGATTCCATTCCTTATCCTAGTTGAATGGATTGTCATCTATATTCCATTGATGTTCCATGCATTTTATGGAGTGTTCATTGCATTCACTGCTACACCAAACACAGGACGTTTCAGCACATACCGTAACTGGATGTTCTCATTACAACGTTTCACAGGTGTATTCCTAGTGATTTTCATTGCATGGCATATTTTCCAAACTCGTATTCAAAAAGCACTTGGCACACACGTTGATTACGACATGATGGCGAATATCGTTGCTAATCCATTCATGCTTGGATTCTACATTGTTGGTATTTTATCAGCAACTTTCCACTTATCTAACGGTTTATGGGCATTCCTAGTAAGCTGGGGTATTACACAATCTCCACAGGCTCAAAAGATTGCTACTTACGTAACAAACATCATTTTCGTAATTCTAAGTGTAGTTGGTATTGCTGCTATTTTAGCTTTTGTATAATTCCATAGAAAGCTACGATAGAGCAAATGCAATCAATGCAATTTTTTAAGAGGAGTGAGAAATAATCATGGCGAAAAGCAAAATAATTGTTGTCGGCGGTGGTCTTGCCGGTCTGATGGCAACGATTAAAGCAGCTGAAGTTGGTACTGAAGTTGATTTATTCTCATTAGTTCCTGTAAAACGCTCACACTCTGTTTGTGCGCAGGGCGGAATTAATGGTGCGGTAAATACTAAAGGTGAAGGGGATTCTCCATGGATCCACTTTGATGATACAGTATATGGTGGTGACTTCTTAGCGAACCAACCACCAGTTAAGGGTATGTGTGATGCAGCCCCTGGGATTATCCATTTAATGGACCGTATGGGTGTTATGTTCAACCGTACACCAGAAGGATTATTAGATTTCCGTCGTTTTGGTGGTACTTTAATGCACCGTACAGCTTTCTCTGGTGCAACAACTGGTCAACAATTACTATATGCGCTTGATGAGCAAGTTCGTTCTCATGAAGTAGCTGGTTTAGTAAATAAATATGAGCACTGGGAATTCCTTGGTGTTATTATCGATGAAGACGGCGTGTGCCGTGGTATCGTAGCGCAAGATATGCGTACAGAAGAAATTAAATCGTTCCGTGCAGACGCTGTTATTATGGCGACTGGTGGCCCTGGTATTATTTTCGGTAAAACAACAAACTCTGTTATTAACACAGGTTCTGCTGCTTCTATCGTTTACCAACAAGGTGCTTCATATGCGAATGGTGAGTTCATCCAAATTCACCCAACAGCGATTCCTGGAGATGACAAAAACCGTCTAATGTCAGAATCAGCTCGTGGTGAAGGTGGTCGTATTTGGACTTATAAAGACGGTAAACCTTGGTACTTCTTAGAAGAGAAATACCCAGCTTATGGTAACTTAGTACCACGTGATATTGCAACACGTGAAATTTTCGACGTTTGTGTAAACCAAAAACTTGGTATCAATGGCGAAAACATGGTATACCTAGATCTTTCACATAAAGATCCACATGAGTTAGACGTTAAACTTGGTGGTATCATTGAAATCTACGAAAAATTCGTAGGAGATGACCCACGTAAATTACCTATGAAGATTTTCCCAGCAGTTCACTATTCAATGGGTGGATTATGGGTTGACTACAACCAAATGACTGAAATTCCTGGTCTATTTGCAGCAGGTGAGTGTGATTACTCTCAACACGGTGCCAACCGTCTTGGTGCTAACTCATTATTATCTGCTATCTATGGTGGTATGGTTGCAGGACCAAACGCAGTAGATTATGTAAAACATCTTAAAAAGCATGCAGAAGATATTCCACAAGAGATTTACGATGCTCGCGTAACAGAAGAACAAGCGAAATGGGATGCTATCATGAAAATGGAAGGCACAGAAAACGCTTACTTACTGCATAAAGAGCTTGGTGAAATGATGACTGCTACAATGACTGTAGTACGTTACAATGATCAGCTTGAAGATACATTGAAAAAACTTGATGACCTTACTGAGCGTTGGAACAACATCAACATTAACGATACGCAAAAATGGAGTAATCAAGGCGCACACTTTACACGTCAGCTTAAAAATATGTTAGTGCTTGCGAAAGTAATGACAAAAGGCGCATTATTACGTAATGAATCTCGTGGTGCGCACTATAAACCTGATTTCCCTAATCGTGATGACGAGCAATTCTTGAAAACAACAATGGCGAAGTTTGACCCAACTACTGGTAATCCAATCATCACGTACCAAGAAGTCGACGTTTCTTTAATCCCACCACGTAAACGCGACTACTCTGCGAAAGGAGACTAAAAGTTATGCAAATCGCAGCTAATACTGGAAGAATGGTTAAAGTAGAAATCTTACGTCAAGATACACAGGGCGGCAATAGCTACTGGCAAAAATTCCAAGTGCCTTACCGTCATGGTATGAACGTAATTTCTATTTTAATGGAAATTCAAAAAAATCCTGTTACTGAAAATGGTGAAAATACATCACCAGTTTCATGGGATATGAACTGTTTAGAAGAAGTATGTGGTGCATGTTCAATGGTTATTAATGGCCGTCCACGTCAATCATGTTCAACACTTGTTGACCAATTGACTGAGCCTATTAAATTGGAGCCAATGAAAACATTCCCTGTTATTCGTGACTTACAGGTTGACCGTGAACGTATGTTCAACGCGCTTAAAAAAGTGAAAGCATGGGTACCAATCGATGGTACGTATGATTTAGGTGAAGGTCCTCGTATGCCAGAAGGTAAACGTCAATGGGCTTATGAATTATCTAAATGTATGACTTGTGGTGTATGTATGGAAGCATGTCCAAACGTGTCTGAAAAAGCTTCATTCATCGGGCCAGCTCCATTATCACAAGTACGTCTTTTCAACACTCACCCAACTGGTGCAATGATTAAAGACGAACGTTTAAATGCTATTATGGGCGATGGTGGTCTAGCGAACTGTGGTAACTCTCAAAACTGTGTTGCTGCATGTCCAAAAGGTATTCCTTTAACAACATCAATCGCTTCATTAAACCGTGCTACTACAGTGCAAATGTTCCGTAACTTCTTCGGTTCTGACCACTACGTAGATTAATATCGGACAAGCTGAACTCCCTTACACTTAGTGTGAGGGAGTTTTTTTATAGTGATATAAACATAGTTAACATGTTTCAAGAAAAAACCATACTATTTAAAGAAAAAGGGATTTTAGTAATAAAATAAGGGGAATTCGGTTTTTCCTATGATAATATAGTGTTTTCTTATATAATGAATAAGTATTCATTGCTGATTGACAGTCTAAACTGACTGAAAAGGATGGTAAATAAATGATAGGGGATGGCGTTATTATGAAAGCAAGCTATATTGGAAATTTACAAGAGTGGGAAAAGGGGTTTTCCTTTTATAGTGAGGCACGTGTACGATTCTCAGAAACAGATATGTATGGGCATATGAACAATACTGTAAGCTTTACTTATTTTGAACAGGCGAGAATTGATTATTTTCGACATATAGGTATTTTAATGCCATCAGTAGCTGATGAGAATGTGAGGAGTATACCGATTGTAGCTGATTTACAATGTGATTATGTAAAGCAGGTTTTCTTTGATGACCTACTAAGAATTTATACAAAGGTAGCGAAAGTTGGAAGTTCATCAATGGACCTTCATTATCTAGCAAAAAATCAAAAGGACGAAGTTTGCTTCACAGGTCGTGGGACAATTGTGCAAATGGACCCTCGAACAGGCAAGAGTGTACCGATTTCTAAAGAAGAAAGAGCGCACTTGATTGATTTGGGAATTATACCCAATTAGTGAGTTGCGTTACAACATAAAAAATTATGAACATAGTAGGAATATTGTTTTACATAAAATTGTTGAAAATGTCGAAGCAATTTCCGAAATTTTTAAGGAAACATGTAATAATCATGCAAATAGCCGTCACCGCTTCAAGCCCCTTAACATAAGTTACAATACGTGCGGGGGAGGAGGGTGTAACTGAATGAATGGCTCTCATCATCGTTCTCTATTGACAAACCGAGAACGTGAAATATTTGCGCTTTTATTAGCTGAAAAAACAACGAGAGATATTGCAGAGCAGCTTGGTATTAGTGAAAAAACAGTGCGAAATCACATTTCCAATACAATTCAAAAGCTAGGTGTAACGAATCGATCTCAGGCGTTAATTGAGCTGTTACGCTTAGAAGAATTTAAATTAGACTAATGGACACTTGCTATTTCGTGAAAAAAACGACAAAATAGAACTATTCAACGTATCTTTAGGAGTGAAATAGTTATATGTCGGATGAAGTAACAAAACACTCACCTGAAACCGTTGCAACGGTTGAAAAGGAATTACGCTATATAGCGGCCATCGTGAAGCAAAAGGGAAGAGAAATTGTTTCCGACTATGCGATTACGCCGCCACAATTTGTTGCGTTACAGTGGTTAGAAGAGCTTGGTGATATTACAATTGGCGAATTATCAAACCGTTTATATTTAGCTTTTAGCACGACAACAGATTTAGTGGACCGGATGGAGAAAAATGAATTAGTCAAGCGTATGCGTGATGAAAATGACCGCCGTGTCGTTGTTGTTCATCTTCTCGAAAAGGGCGAACGTATTATTCAAGAGGTTATAGAAAAAAGACAGCAATATTTGCAAGAGATGCTTGTTGGTTTTAATGAGCAAGAAGTCGCGCAATTATCAAGCTACCTAGAAAAACTACATGTACACATGAAACAGGATTGAGGCGGAAAGTATGAATGCCCCGATAGGCGTTATTGATTCAGGAGTAGGCGGGTTAACCGTAGCAAAAGAAATTATAAAGCGATTGCCAAACGAAACGATTTATTATATTGGCGATACAGCAAGATGTCCATATGGTCCAAGAAGCCGTCAGGAAGTACGGAACTTCACTTGGCAAATGGCGAAAGCGCTAGAAAAAATGAATATTAAGATGCTCGTTATTGCTTGTAATACAGCGACTGCAGTAGCACTCGAAAGTTTACAAAGAAATATGCCTTTTCCGGTACTAGGCGTTATAAATGCTGGCGCACGTGCAGCTGTAAAGAAAACGAAGCGACATGAAGTCGTTGTGCTTGCAACAGAAGGAACAATAAAAAGTGGTGCATATGAAGAGGCCTTACTGTCACTTAATACGTCAACACATATTATTCCACTAGCCTGTCCAACCTTCGTTCCACTTGTAGAAAGTGGCGAATATAAAGGTGAATTTGCAACGAAGTTAATAGCAGAAGGCTTAAAGCCGTTGAAAAATCAACAATTTGACACGGTTATTTTAGGGTGTACACATTACCCTATTTTACAAAAACAAATTGAAGCTGTCGTAGGAGAAGAAGTGAATGTTTTATCTTCTGCGGAGGAAACAGCAAAGGATGCTCAAGAAATGCTAGCTTATAATGGCACTTTAGCAAATGCAAATACAGTGCCTGCTCATAAATTTTTTGCAACTGGTTCTGTTCCAATTTTCCGTTCAATCGCTGAAAATTGGTTGGAGCAAGGTACTCTCGACATAAGACGCATTACATTAAAATAAAAAATCAGCTTAGCAATGGGCTAGGCTGATTTTTGCCGTTTTCAGCATTTTACATAAACGTTGAGTACTTTTTTGAAGAAATAAATTATGATAAGATGAGGGCGCGAAAGTTTTTAGGAGGAACAATAAATATGACAAGATTTGATGGAAGAATGGCAGATGAACTGCGATCTGTAAAAATGGATAGTGAATACCTAATACACCCAGAAGGCTCGGTTTTAATTCAAGTAGGAAATACAAAAGTAATTTGTACAGCAACAATTGAAGATAAAGTTCCTGGCTTTTTACGTGGGCAAGGGAAAGGCTGGATCACAGCAGAATATTCGATGCTACCTCGTGCAACCGCTCAACGTACACCACGTGAATCATCTCGTGGGAAGGTTAATGGACGGACGATGGAAATTCAACGATTAATTGGGCGTGCATTACGTGCTGTGGTCGATTTAGAGGCACTAGGAGAGCGTACAGTATGGATCGATTGTGATGTGATTCAAGCAGATGGTGGCACTCGTACAGCCTCCATTACGGGAGCATTTGTAGCAATGACACAGGCAATTGCTAAATTTGCAGAGGAAAAGCCGTTCGTTAAGTTCCCTGTAACAGATTTTTTAGCCGCAACTAGTGTAGGGATTGTAGAAGAGCAAGGTGCCGTTTTAGATTTAAATTATGTAGAAGATGTGGCTGCTGCTGTTGATATGAATATTGTTATGACAGGTGCAGGTCGCTTTGTAGAATTACAAGGCACTGGCGAGGAAGCAACATTCTCTCGGGAAGAATTGAATGAATTATTAGCTTTAGGTGAAAAAGGCATCCAGCAATTAGTTGAGCTCCAAAAAACAGCGCTTGCTGAACAAGCAAACATGGTCGGAGGGAAATAATATGAAACAGGTAGTCATTGCAACCAAAAATAAAGGGAAAGCAAAAGATTTCGAAGCATTATTTGGCCCACTGGGTTATGAAGTTGTCACAATGTTTGAAGTAGCACCAGATATGGAAATAGAGGAAACAGGTACAACATTTGAAGAAAATGCAATCTTAAAGGCAGAAGCCTTAGCGAAAAATCTTGGCACCATTGTTATTGCTGACGATAGTGGTTTAGCAGTGGATGCATTAAATGGTGAGCCAGGGGTCTACTCTGCGCGTTACGCTGGTGATCATGATGATGAGGCTAATATGGTGAAGCTGTTAGAAAATCTACAAGGTGTTGAAGATGACAAACGTACAGCTCGATTCTGCTGCTGTATTGCCATTGCAGGTCCAGATTTTAACACGACAACAGTATTTGGCACATGCGAGGGCGTCATTGCACATGAAAAACGTGGCACGAATGGGTTTGGCTATGATCCCATTTTCTTTGTCCCAAGTCTAAATCGTATGATGGCTGAGCTTACGCCAGAAGAAAAGGGCGCCATTTCTCACCGAGGTAATGCTATTCGTAAGCTGAAGGAGCAATTGCCGAATCTTATGAAATAAGAGGTGGTATACATGGAAATACTAATCATGAGCGATACACATGGCGACAGTCATGTGATCGACAAGGTCAGAAATTTTTATCCTGAAATAGATGTTCGGATACATTGTGGAGATAGTGAGCTTCCTTATGTGCATGATGCATTAAAGGGAATGAAAAAAGTACGAGGGAACTGTGATCGGGAGGAAGCTTTTCCTGAGGAAGAATTTTTTACGATCGAGGATGTAAAAATTTTGGTGACTCATGGCCATTTATTTAATGTAAAAAGTTCCATGTTGTCATTAGCCTATCGTGCAAAAGAATTGAATGCCCAAATTGTTTGTTTTGGGCACTCTCATATTCTCGGTGCTGAAATGTTGGATAATATTTTATTTATCAATCCAGGAAGCCTACTAAAGCCTCGGGGTCGCAAAGAAAAAAGCTTTGCTATGCTAAAAATAGAAGATTCGACTTTTACAGTGGAATTTTGGACGGATGATCAGCAGTGTATGTCACGTCATACTTTCCAACGAAATTAATACGACCTAAAAATCCGCCTTACTCTTAAAGTAAGCGGATTTTTAGGTTGGATGGTAAAATTGACTAGGAATGAATGATGTTGAAATAGAAAAAATAAAAGGAAAAGGTAACAAAGGAGAAAATATGGAAAAGACAATTGGCTGGAATTTAGACAATAGTTATGTACAATTACCAAGTATTTTTTATTCCGAAATGACATTAAACCCCGTTCCTTCACCTAAATTAGTCCTGTTAAATGAAACGGTTGTTGCGTCATTGGGATTAAATAGTCAAGCTTTAAAAAACGAAGAGGGCATAGCTGTATTAGCGGGTAATAAAGCACCTAGTGGTAGTAATCCTATTGCGCAAGCGTATGCAGGTCACCAGTTTGGGCATTTTAATATGTTAGGCGATGGAAGGGCCCTTTTATATGGTGAACAAATAACACCCTCAAACGAACGCATGGATATCGCGTTAAAAGGATCTGGAAGAACACCTTATTCCCGTGGTGGGGATGGAAGAGCCGCATTAGGACCTATGCTTAGGGAGTACATTATTAGTGAAGCGATGTTTGGGTTGGGGATTCCTACTTCTCGAAGTTTAGCGGTAGTGAGCACAGGTGATACGATTATCCGTGAAACTGACCTACCTGGTGCTATCCTTACGAGAATTGCCAGCAGTCATTTACGAGTAGGGACCTTTCAATATGCTGCACAATGGGGAACAGACGAGGAGCTCCAGACCTTAGCAGATTATACATTAGAACGACATTTCCCCAATTATCTTGGGGACACAAATCCCTATCTTTATTTACTACAGGAAGTCATAAAAAAACAAGCATCCCTTATAGCAAAGTGGCAGTTAGTGGGCTTTATTCATGGGGTCATGAACACAGATAACATGACCATTAGTGGGGAAACCATTGATTATGGACCATGTGCGTTTATGGATGCCTACGACCCAGCAACCGTGTTCAGTTCCATTGACCGACAAGGACGTTATGCATATGGTAACCAGCCAAGCATGGGGGGCTGGAACTTAACACGGTTGGCAGAGGCGTTACTTCCTTTAATTCATGAAAATCAAGAGCAGGCCATTGAACTTGCTCAAGCTGCCCTAGAACAATACCCTCAGTTGTACGTTCAAAACTGGCTAAAAGGAATGCGAGCAAAATTAGGATTATTTGATGAAGAGCAAGACGATATGAAGCTTATAGAAGAACTTCTGCAGCTTATGCAACAAGACAAAGCAGACTATACAAATACGTTTATCGCCCTAAGTTTTGACCATATCGACAAAACCTCATTATGGCGGACTTCAGCATTTAAAGAGTGGCATCAAAAATGGCTCGCACGATTAGCGAGACAGCCACAAACAAAAGACATGTCCCAACAATTGATGCGCCAGCATAATCCTGCTGTTATTGCACGTAATCATAGGGTAGAGGAGGCATTGGAAGCGGCTGTAGAGAGGGAAGACTTTAGTGTGATGAATAAATTAGTAACAGCCCTGTCCCAGCCCTTTGCCCACACAAATGAACAACAGGAATATGCTTCATTACCAGAGACGTCTAGTCAACCATACCGTACTTTTTGCGGCACATAAGAAGACAACGAGAGGGAATGCTCCTCTCGTTTTTTTATTATGCCATGACACCATACCCAAACCAGGCGCATACCCTATGTATGAATAAAGGTAAAGGGGAATGGATTCGATGCACAAATATTCAAAAGGTTGGTTTGTAAAAGAGTTACGAGCATATGGCATTCTAGTACATCCACAACTTAAAAGTCATTTAGGTTTATTTAAAGAATCTGAATTACGAAATCTATATTATCGCTATGTAGAAATAGAAACGACAGAGCAGGAACAAAAATAGCCTTTATGGTTTGAATAACTCCTTTCTAGGAAAAAATGAGGGTAGAAAGGAGTTTTACTATGTGGATGATAGCACAGACATGGCAGGATGTACTATTTTTACATTGGCCGGTATCACCCCTAGAATTAGAAAAGCATTTACCTCCAGAAGTAGAGCTAGATTTATTTGCACATGATGCCTGGGTGAGTGCGGTTCTTTTTAAAGTGCATGGGCATCGCTTGCGATTTCTGCCACCTATTCCGGGCTTGAATACCTCCTTACAATTGAACGTACGAACATATATTGAGTATGAGGGCAAGAAAGGCATCTATTTTTTTCATTTAGATGTGACCAATTTTATCTTCTCAAAAATAACAGCATTGGGCAGTTTACCATATCGATACTCAAAAATTATAGGAACGCAAAGGAACAATGACAATACCTATACCAGCTATTACAAAACGTTGGACGAAAGATTAAGGGTGTCCTATACAATAGGGGATAACACTCAAACTAATTTTGATCAATGGCTAGTCGAACGTTATCATTCATGGGTAAAATGGAACCATACATTATTTCGTATTGATATTCAACATACACCGTGGGATTTACAACAGGCTGATGTGAAAATTCAAAGTAATACGTTAGCTTCTTTTATGAAGGGAACCTTTCAGGGAATTCAACCCATTGCGCATTATGCAAAGAAAAAGGAGACAACGATTTTTCTTCCAGTGATTGAATGATAAAAAATATTGTAAGTGAGAGCATTAAAAGAGATAACAAAATTGCATGACGATAGCGCCCGCTATCATATCTGACATGGCAAGCGCCTCTGCCTCTATTTCATCAAATATGTCCACGTCGGCTTGATAATTTTTTTGAATCATGGTCACAGCTTCGTTTTTTGTTAAAGACAAATGCATATAAAACATCTTTTGTACGGCCTCCATACTTAAGTATGGATTAATCGTATGCAAAAATTGTGCAATATCGTCTGCATTACGATACCAATCTCTCTCTTTTGCCTCAGCCGTGGCAGTATCCCCTTTAGTCGCAGCAGTCACTAACTGAGCAGCAATAACAAGATGCTCTTTAATTAAAGCCGCATAACGATCTGCTATAGAGTCGCCATAAAAAGGGCGAAGGCAATTGCCCAAATCAGTCGCATTTCTTAACAAACGCTGCTGCACAAAAGGTAAATCTGGCAAATTGAAAACGATGCTAATAATCGTCATCCGTGTCCAATTCACATGCTCCATCCATAGTAATTGATTCATCGCCATATAATCTGCCTCAGTTTTACTAATGCAGTGTCGATGATCAGTTGAACGTAAAAAATGACGAATCGGTGCTGTATATTGTGTAGAGGGTGATTGGTACAACTGGCTTAATGAAAACCTACTTGAATAAGGGTACAAAACCTCGCTCCTTTTCATTTGTTCTCCTACATTAGCATACTCCTAAGCAGCTCTCTGTATGAAAGCAATGAAGGCAAAGGGAAGGTATGACATTAATCCTCGTACATCATTTTCTTTGTCATCCCACCGTCGACTGTTAAATTAATACCTGTAACGAAATCATTCAGCGGATTTGTTAAATAGAGACATGCTTGAGCAATATCCTCCGGTACACCCACTCTCCCTGACAAATGCTGCGCATGATCTATCGGACGAAGCTCCTCATAATTGCCAGTCTCAATCCACCCGGGCGAAATACAATTTACAGTGATCTGATCAGGACCAAACGATCGTGCTAAAGCATGAGTTAATGCCACAATCCCTCCTTTTGTAGCAGCATAGGCTTCAGTAAAAGGCTCAGACATCTCAGCCCGTGTAGACGCTAGAGATACAATCGAGCCACCTTTGACATTGTGCCTCATCACCTTCGCAGCCTCTCTTGCACAGAAAAAGGCACTCGTTAAATTCGTTTGCAAAAGATCATTCCATGCCTCCAACGTAATATCATAAGGAGATGTATGTTGTAACTTTCCAGCATTATTAATTAATATATGAATCGACCCATACTGTTCGACTGCTTGTTTCATTAATGAAACAATATCCTGTTCCTTCGCCACATCCGTATGAACAAAGATGACAGAGAAGCCCTGCTCGAGCAACTCTCTCTCTAATTGCTCACCTAAGCCCTTATTGATATCAGCAATCACCACATTCGCACCCTGTCGTGCATATGCTAGCACAATCCCCTTACCAATCCCTTGTGCACCACCAGTAACAACTACAACAGAATCCTTAAACATCTATATACCTCCTATTGATTTCTAGCCAATATTCTAACAAAAATTTTTATGTTCTTGCTATCGATAAGGCAAAGACGTGGTATAATCTATATGGCGAAAACATATGATAAAACATAGATGAGGGAAACCTTGCCTACATAGTAAAATTATTGTTGACATTACGCCATAAAATACATATAATAAATATTGTCCTTCCTATGGAATACATAAGAAACGACATCATGTCTCAGTAGCTCAGCAGGATAGAGCAACGGCCTTCTAAGCCGTCGGTCGGGGGTTCGAATCCCTCCTGGGACGTCAATAACAAATCAATGGTTAATTTTTAACCAAATTGAAAAGCGCTTGAAACCTTACGAACACTGGGTTTTGAGCGTTTTTTGTTTATATTGATATTTTTAAGAATCGCATTGAATGACATATAAAAAATAAATTAGGTAAACAAAATGTAAACATGGTGAACAAAGAAATTAAGATGAATAAACATTAATCGCTATTTCTTCATCCCGTTCTTCCATTTCCTTTAATACATGCGAATAGTGATCAAGGGTTGTTTGAATATCTGAATGTCCTAATCATTTAGAAACAGAATGATTATTAGCTCCTTTATAGATTAAGGCACTGGCATGCGTGTGTCGTAAACCATGAATGGAGATATGTTCGATTCCTAATGCATCTAATGTTTTTCATAATAATTTATTAGCTCCTTCATTTTTTACTGTTTTTATGGAAGATTGTCTATAGAAAACCAAGTTGTTTTCATTTTCAGGTACCGCCAATATTAGTTTCTTAAATTCATTCATAACTTTCTTATTTATAGATGTTTTTCTTTCGGATTGTTCATTTTTTAATGACATGGATGATTGAAAGAAAATGTTCAGTGTGCGAAACGTTTCCCTATAAATGTATATACATGAAATGGGAGGGCTGTCACTACAGTCACAACTGATTAACCAAAATTCGGAATGAAAGCCGTCATGTTGAGCTGAAACGAATTATCTGATACTCCTACATGCATGAAATGGTAATAGACAAGACATGTATGAAGCTAGGTGAAGTCGGCTGAAAAGTACCTAAGTCGCTAAGAAAGGATATGGTTCTCGATAGGTCGGGATGCTACAAAATGTCTATGGTGAGAATGCCCTTCAGGGCTGACAAACTTGCGAATGTAAGGGTCTAGACAATTACTATGATTGAAAAACATAGTCTGGTTTATTCAGAGTTAAACACCGAAAAGTAAGATTGCTGAATATGAACTTCGGGATATTCGACAAGGAGAATATAGTTTAACAGGCTTATAGCAAGCACCTAAGGATATATATGGAAAGCTAGGTTAATCGGAACGTTGTAAGCAAGGAACATCCATTTAACGACTATTATCGGGATGGTGGACATAAGGTATATGCCGAAATTTCTTTATCCTTGTGAAAGTAGGGGTACAGTACCAATGAAGCGAGTAACGACCGCAGAGGGATAACCCCAAGTCTTGTTCTTTGAAAACTAAATCAACTAAATGAAACTCACAAGGTCGAGTAAGATGATGGGACTTTTCTTATGAAAGGGGTAACACACCATCGGTGAGTACAACACTACGACATGCAGAATATTATGATATGCAAAGTATATTTGACGACCTTTACGAAAGAAGTAAGAATAATGCAACTAAAGGTTTAAATTTATACGAACATATCATATCTAAAAATAATATTCTACTAGCTTATCGGAATATTAAGGCTAACACAGGTTCAAAAACTGCTGGTACAGATGGTATCACCATAGAGCAATATAAAATAGAAGATGTAGAAACATTTGTGGACGAAATAAGAGCAACATTAAAGAACTACAAACCTCAAACGGTCAGAAGGGTAGAGATACCAAAACCAAATGGGAAAACTAGACCACTAGGGATTCCGACCATGAGAGATAGACTTATACAACAAATGTTTAAACAAATACTAGAACCAATCTGTGAAGCTAGATTTTACAACCATTCATATGGTTTTAGACCAAATAGGTCAACTCATCATGCAATGGGGAGATGCCAATTCCTTGCTAATATTGCATTAAATCAACATGTAGTAGACATAGATATACAAGGCTTCTTTGATAATGTCAGTCACTCAAAACTGCTGAAACAAATGTACAGTATAGGAATTTGTGACAAAAGGGTATTAAGTGTAGTATCAAAAATGCTAAAAGCCCCTATAAAAGGTATAGGTATCCCAACCAAAGGAACTCCGCAAGGAGGGATTCTCTCACCTCTTCTATCCAATATTGTATTGAACGATTTGGATTGGTGGATAAGCAATCAATGGGAAAACATGAAAACTAAATTCAACTATAAAGAAAGAAAAAACAAAGTTTTAATGATAAAGAGAACAACCACCTTAAAGGAAATGTATATCGTGAGATATGCAGATGACTTTAAGATATTTACAAAGTCCCATAAAAACGCCATTAAACTTTATCACGCAGTTAAGGGCTACCTCAAGAATCACTTAAATCTTGACATATCTAACGAAAAATCGAAGATTACAAACTTGCGTAAAAGAGCATCCGAATTTCTCGGATTCTCACTCAAAGTAATCAAAAAAGGAAAGAGATATGTAGCCAATACACACGTTATGGATGATAAAGTGAAAACAATTCTGCAAAAAGCCAGAAAGTTAATTCATGAAATCAAAAAAAATCCGACAGCTAAAATGGCTATGAATTATAACGCATATGTTCTTGGAATCAAAAACTACTACAAGATAGCAACGCATGTGAACACTGACTTCTCTGAAATAGCCTATCGGCTTTCTCGAACTTTATACAATCGACTCAAATCTATTGGGAATTACGGGATACCTATTAAACCCTCAGAAACATATAAAAGGTTTAACAAAAATAATTTCAAGACATTTGAAATAGAAAATATTCACCTTTTCCCCATAGCGGATATAAAAACTGTGAACAGTACAAATTTTAGTCAAGATTTATGCAACTATACGAAAGAAGGAAGACTAAAGCTACATAAACAGCTAAAGAACGATGTAGCTATTGAAATAAACAGACTATTAAAAACAATCTCCTATAACGATAACCTTGAGTACGCTGATAATCGAATTTCAAGATACTCCATGCAATCAGGGAAATGTGCGATAACAGGAGACTTCTTAGTAGCAGAAGAAGTCCATTGTCATCACAGAATCCCTCGCTATATGGGAGGTTCAGATGAATTCAAGAATCTCGTAATAGTGCATAGTAATGTTCACAAATTAATCCATGCTACAGAAACAGAAACGATTGAACGATATAAGAGCCTTCTCCAATTGGATGGTAAACAATTGGAGAAATTAAACCAATTTCGTAAGAAATGTAATTTAGTTGCTTTAGTCTAAAAGGATAAGATGGAACGCCTAATGCGGTGAAAGCTGCACGTTGGGTGTGGAGCAGGGGAAAAGATGGAGATAACTTCAAAGTTTTACCTATTGCTATAAAAAAGCCAATTGGCTTATTTTGATCTGACCCAAAAAAGTTAGACATATTTAGTTAAGCAACTGCTAAGACCTGAGTTCGGTACTCCACCGGGCTTAGGTCTTTTAATTTTTCTTTCATTCGTTTGTGATTGTAGTAGTGAATATAGTCGTTGAGTTCCTGGTATCGTACACGGCACAGTGGATCAAGTAGATACAACTACAATATTTAATCAATATCAAGCTTGGTTCAATCAAACTACAAATAGCGTAGCGCAGTTATAGTAAACGGTAAAAGTGCATCATGTGTTTTAACAATTAACAGTCTTAATGATATTAATTATGCAACTGGCATCATGAGTGGAGTCGTTAATCAAAATTTAAACAGTTGATAAAGAGCTAATTCAAGCAATACCTTTCAACCGTGGTGCGTGGCATTATGGAGATGGTGTAGGCGACAAAGATCGAAACGCACTAAAGAAAGGTAATCGCCTTTCAATTGGTATCGAAATTTGTTACAGCAAAAGTGGTGGTGTGCGTTATGGAGTTGCAGAAGAAAACGCTGTTCAATACATTGCAAAGCTGTTAAAACAGTTCTTCCTGAAACGCATAGAGGAAGCAATGAAACCAAATGAATCAGAACAACATACAGAAAAGGATGATGATACGATGAAATTCACAAGTACAACCGCAAAAGCTGCAGTACATGATTATATTCAACAAGCAGTCGATAAAGGATTGATTAATGAATCTTGGTTGGAGAAATTCGATAATGGAACTATGACTAGTGGTGATTTTGAAGGATTGAAGATTATCATTGCACAACGTAGCGCTTAACAGCACATACCCGTTATCTTAATTGGTAATGGGCTTTTTTATTAGTTAAATATGTAAATTATGTGAACAAGGATTAAATGATTTTTAATCACAAAATATACATTTAAATCACTTTATTCATATTTTTTACAAATACCATTACTATTATAGTATAAAAAATGTGAAGTGCGCCATAAAAAAATACATTGAGTGGCGTGATTTGGCGTGAATTAAAGAAAAATGGTTAATAAATGGCGGTGTAACGCTAAAAAAATGGCGTGAACTCACTGTTGAAATTGTATTATACTGGATGTTAAGGTAATAAATGAACTCGAGGGAAAGTTAAGATGCTATAGTAAACAATAAAAAATATTATATTTAAATTTAATTTAAAATATGGGAGAGATTTTAATGTTTTATAAAAAATTTGTAGCTACAACTGCTTTGACTGCAGCAATAGTTAGTGTTAGCACTGCCCCTGCTTTTGCAGAAGAGATGATAAATACAGGTACAGAAAATTTAGTATACGATGCTAATAAGAATTTAACATCTGAAGAAATTTATGATAGATTTGAACAATTAAACTCTACATATGAATTATATGAACCATTCTCTATGGAAGATACTGAATTTGTTCAAAACTATGCTAATAATAAAGTTGAGCAAACTAGTCAAACAGGTGATATACAACCTTATGGGATGGGTATTTTTAAAAGCTCATATACAGAGAAATTTGATAAAACTGGCGGATTTGGTAAAATAAAATTTTCGGGAAGTATTACTTCTAATATCAACCTTTTAAGCCATAGCTATGGTGGAAGAATAATTGTCGATTTCAATTCCGGACATGATACTTCTAAAGCTGAACTTTCGGTAACTAATTCTGCTTATGGAGTTGTTGGAGGTAATGGATTAGGTGTAGTTTATGATGGTTCGATAGATAGTACAAAAACAAAGGATTTTTCTAAGGCTTTTTCTCTTAATGATATGAAAGATTATGCTGCTGTAGGCGTTGTATATACATATACTAATGCTAAAATTCGCATTACAACAACGTCTGGTTCAACTTATTCAGTACGAGCATTCGAATAGGAATAAGAGGGTGATTAAAGTTATTGAGAAAAGATCTAATGCAATGAAAATATTCTTAGAATTAATAAGAATCCTTTTTATTTTTATAGTTTTTGGTTTTCTTATGTGGGGAGTAGTAAAGCTCATTTATTCCACTTTACAAACAAATATTGATAATGATATTGGCTGGTTTCCAGGGATAGCAATATACATAATATTGTTCGTTCTATATCGTAATAAGTTACAATTCTCAGGCTTTTATGAAGGTCCCAATCAAAAAAAACTATCAAAAAAAATAACTTTAACTTTAATTTCATGCTCAATATTACTATTAATAGTACCAACCATCATAAAATAACGAGAGATTTAGTTCCAAAACTGTTGGATTTATTATTGAAATTAATTTTAACAAAACTCCCCAAACCCAAAAAAGATCAGGAACTATTTTTGAACTGCACCCCGTCAAGTAGACAGTGGAAATAATAAAAAATGTATTAAGCGGCTTGAGTCCTGAATTCTAACGGACTCAAGTCGCTTAATCTTTTCTGATAACGATAGTAATTATAAAAATGAATATAATCATCAATCGCTAGTTTTAACTCTTCATATGAATCGTACTTATGTAAATAATATTTCTCACACTTCAATGTGCCCCAAAATGATTCAATTGGTCCGTTATCAATACATCGACCAATACGGGACATACTCTGTGTCATATTGGCAGTTTCCACAATTCGCTTAAATTCCTTTGATGTATATTGAAAACCTTTCACACAATTCATTGATAGAATAGTGACCTTCTTCGAACAATTGAAGGATATATAGTTTCAACTCGAGTGGATGTTTGCTTCGCCCCATAAAAAATACTCCCCTTAGATAAACAGATTTTATTTTTTCATCTGTCTACCTAATAGGGAGCATATCAAAGAGAGTACCTGGTCTTTATTAATTTACTCACTTTTAATTTCTGTTCACGAGCCCCAATGATCTCTTTTAATTCAGCCAAGTCATTAAATCACAGTACTTATTAATATTCGTCTTAGCAGAACTCTTCGCTGATTGTTTCCTTGTTTTATCTCTTTATTTTTCTCGATAAGCCTGTGTAGGTCGTTTTTGTGCTTCAGATGTTTTGTTATCAGGCACCATTATTCTCTCCTTTTCATATACAACGATGTTTACAATGATTAATATTAACATTTGTCATGCCAATACTAAACAATAGTTCTGTTCAAATATTATTTGGCAGAGGAGATATAGGTGTTTGTATAGGGTGTAGTGAAGAAAGAGATTCTGGTGTTATTCAATTCACTAAAATTAACCCTGTGCCTATCGGAACAGAATTGCCATTTGATACACCATTAAGCCTAAATGATGCACCTGTAACACTTGCTTTTAATAACATGGAGAGTTTAGATGTAGTAATTAATTAATTATTAAAATATAGAAATATTATGTCTAGTGAAGAAGAGTATGTATGGACAGCAGATGGAAAAATTGTAGATAAAGATAAATTATCAGTGAACGAATCTAAATGATTACCAAGAGTATCCTTAAGGGATTTCTAGTTTTCGCACTAAATGATCGTTGGGAACTAATTGATCAATCATTAACATTTCTAATTGTTCTCGTTCATTGGTTTGATTCTTGTCATTATCGTTTATCACCTCAAAAATTTACTTTTCAACACGCTATGTAGACGGGTTACTTTATGTATAAGTTGATTGAAACAAAGGGCGGCGACTCCTGCGTTATTGTAAAAGAAAAAAGACTGTAGGCAAACTCTCAAATTTTTTGAGTTTGTCTACAGTCTGAGTTTTGCTTTTTTTAATCGATTAACATTAAAAGCTATGTCAATAATCAAAATTATATAAAGTACAATAGAACCATTTAAAGTTATTGAAGGTAGAGGTAATATTACATCATTAACCAATATTAACCAAATAGTTGTTGATATTAAAACAATTGAATCCAATAAAATAACCATTAAACGTTTGTGTTCTTTAAAAATAAAATTAAATACAATTAACCTTACTAAAATTGGTGTGGTTAAGAAGTAAAACGAATAAATCTGAGTAATTTGTTCTGGGCTCATATTATCCCTCCCTTAAATGTAAAAATTTGAAAATAAAATTAAGTATACAGTATAATAAAGTTGAGCAAAAGGGAATATATGTTCTTGTAGAGGTGTAATCTTTGAGATGAGTAAAAAGGCAACTAGTATATGCATAGTATTTATATATAAGAATGAAATGGAAAAACTATAAATATTATAAAAATATTGATAATCAAATTTTATTTGCTTTAGTTGTAATTAACTATAAATCAAATAATTAAAATTCGTGGGTGCTTTTTATTTAGATAGAGATAACATTAATTAGAGGGAGAAAAAATGAATAATTTTAGAGGGGTAATATTAGAAGGCTATTCGAATGCTGGAAAAAATCAGTTTTAAAAGCGTTGAAACAATTTCACGCAAGTGATGATGCTGAACGTAGTGTCATAGTTCTCAGTGAGCATTATTCGCAAGTATTACACAAAGTAAATGGTGAATTAAAGTCGTTAAGTCGAGAGGAACACTTACAAGTCTTAAGGGAAAGAGTCACGATGTTGAAAATGTTAAATAATTGGTCAAGAGAAATTGGACAAACCCAACGTTCAAAAGGCTTATTCTTTATTTTAGAAAGGTTTCATTTCTCCCACCCAATAAGCCTTTATTACTTCTAATTTCAACTCATTTGAATACGTATTATTTTTTCTCGACATCGAAAATTCCCATTGCGTATAATGTTATCTACAGCGTACTTTAGTTTTTTTAACATTGTCTACCTAAAGGTGATCATATCACCTAAAAAAATCAGGGATTTTAATTTTAATTTTTATTAGGATATACATTTTTAAGCAAATACTTAAATCCAATATAAAGTACAATAGTTCCAACTATTTTTAATGTAATGTTTTTGATTAATTCTGCATTCATAGTAATACTCCAAAACGAAGCACCTAAAATAACAATTAAAATACTAATAATGATTTTCATAAGTCTAAAAGTCACTAAAAAACCGCCTTTCTAAAATATTTACATTTTCAAAATATCCATTCATTCATTCTATTCTGCACAAGAAGCAAATGCTGATACTTTGACTTTGCCTAACAATCAATATCAAGTTACTGTAGAAGGAGTAACTTATGATGTAAGCATAAATATCGCAGGTAATTTTAAAATGATTACAGTAACTGATGGTCATACAACAGATACTGCGATACATGTCATTAACTATTACTTATGTAAATGGTGAGAAAATTTCAAATGATTTTGTTAATTTTATCGAAAGTGTAGAAGTAACTGACGATGAAGAAACTGTTTCTTTGAAGTTAAAGATAGGCTATCGACTGTTTCCAATAATCAAGGTGGTGGTGTAGGTGTCTCATGGATTTATGAGTATACAAATCCCGGTTCTTTTAATTTAACAAGTATTACTACTTCTGTTGTTATAGGAATTCTAGCCACAATTGCTACAGCACTAATAGCTACAATGACAAACAACGAGAAGAAAACTATATATTGTATTGAAGAAGATATTGGCAACCAGACTAAAACTGGTCACTAGTATACAAAAACTATAAATTACTTTTTATGAATACAGCACATATAAAGGGGTATATAACTTCTACAACAATATACCATTAATTTAATAATTTGATAAAATTAAAAAAATTCTTGAATCTACATTTCTCACAATTAACAGAACACTGTTAAGTTCAAACTACACTTATTAGTTGTAATAAGTGTAGTTTTTTATTTACATTTTAATGTAATTTTTTTTGAGATTCTTTTTAGTCGAATCCACATGTAGTTGAATATGTAACTTTTGGTAGACAATTGGTGTCTATATAAAAGAGGTGGGTGGATTGAAAATAAAAAAATTATTCTATGGTTTGGTCGCATTAGCTTTATTCATGGTTACAGGATGCAATATTCAAGGGGGAACTACAACCGTATCAATTGACAGGATAAATGCCGAAGAAGTTTTAACATTAGATTCTGATGCTGATATTTTTCAGTATGATGGAGTTATCTACAAAGCTAATATTGATTGGGTTGAAGAATTGTCTTTAACAAAGGATGTTCAAATCGGTGAAATAAAAACAAAAAATGATGCTAATACAGATTTTAGAGATGGGATGTCGAATAAACTTCCTGTTGGTACAAAGATTTTTTCCACCAAAGAACGAGGAGAGATTTTAATTGTAGAATCTAAAGGAGAAATCAAAAAATATCTTGCAATTGTTGAAGGGTAAACAAAATAACTTGTTCAACAAACGTGGTGCTTTAATTGAATAGCTAGAATGATGTATCCATCTCATACGAGGTGGTTTTTTTTTATTTATACAGTGCAAAACTTAAAAGTTTTGATTCTTATAAAAAATAGGCGGGAGGAATATTCGTGTTAGATATCACTACTAGGAGGCAAAACGATTACCCTTAGACCATATTCTAAAAAACTTTCCTTGTTAATTCCTTTGCCATTTTATCTTTGTTGAGCCTAGGCTATTTGTGTAATTTCTTAAATACTTGACCATTCTATTATAGACAGGGGTGAAACAATGAACGATGTAAGCTACTTACAGATAGCGAGTGAAACAGTTATTACTTTTTTTGTCCTTCTAGCTCTTACACGTCTTTTAGGAAAAAAACAATTAAGTCATTTAACTTTTTTTAACTATGTAACAGGAATAACAATAGGATCAATGGCTGCAAATATGGTTGTTCTTAGTACAAAAGATTACACAAAGGATTTACTCAGCCTAGTAATTTGGTGTTCACTTACTATAATAGTCAGTTATATAAGTCTTAAGTCTGGAAAAATTAGAGTGATCTTTGATGGTCAACCTACCATTATTATAAAACATGGAAAGATAGACAGAAAAGCATTAAAAAGAACAGGTGTTAATATCGATGACCTGACGATGTTGATTAGGCAATATCAAATCTTTTCAATAGCAGAAATAGATTTCGCCATTCTAGAACCAAATGGTAGACTTAGTATTCTCAAAAAACCTGAATATCAAGGAACACAAAAAAGCGACTTACAAATATATCCTTCGCCGCCGACTTATTTACCTATTGAAATAATTGCTGATGGAAAATTATTACCGAAAAATTTATTGGAGGTTGGTAAAAGTAGAGATTGGTTAGAAAACGAATTAAGCAGGGCAAATATAAAAGAGGTCAAAGAAGTGTTTTATGCTGAAATTCAATCTGATGGAAGTTTATTTATACAAAAATTCTAAACAAAAGTAACCAGGCGCTCAATTAAAAATGAGTATCTGGTCACTTTTTTGTTTTTATTGCTGTTTGTTAATGATACCTAAACGCTGAAGTATTTTAATGCTGCATGGATCGGAAGGGTTAGGAATTCCTTCTCAATCTTCGTCCATTCCATATAAGAAACCTGCTAATAAATACTTAGCCATACAGATACAGCTTCCTCCATTTCGGAACGGGTGTTTTTTATTGTAAAGCGTAAAATATGTAGAAATATGAAAATAGTAATAGATATTCCTTCATTATCCATGTATATTTGTGGAGAAGGGAGATTAAAAAAAATGAAAAAATTTCTTATTTTACCACTTACATTGCTATTAAGTATTTTGTTAATAGCTTGTAATCAGGATGATGATAGTGGGAAGAAAACAGATGGTGCTGATAAAGCATCCGAAGAACCATTAAAAGTTGATAAAGGTCTTATAAATGTTGAAGTCACAATACCAGCTACATTATACAAGGGGCAAGACATAGATTCTATTATTTCTGAGGCGAAAAATAGTGGCATTAAGGAAGTTATTAAGAATGAAGACGGATCTTTAACTTATAAAATGTCTAAATCTGAGCACAAAAAGATGATGAAGGAATTAAAAGAAAGAATTGTAAAAAGTGTAGAAGAACTTAAAACAAGCGAAGATTTTGTTTCCATAAATGATGTAACTTATAATAAATCTTTTTCTGAGTTTACACTGACAGTAAATAAAGAAAAGTTTGAAGGTAGTTTCGATGCAATTGCATCTTTTGGACTAGCTTTAGCAGGCATGTACTACCAGCTATTTAACGGTGCAGACATTGAAGATTATAAAGTCACAGTAAATTTAAAAGATGAAACAAATGGAGAGATATTTGACACGATGGTTTATCCAGATTCCTTAAATGAAAATAACAATAAGTAAGTTGAAGAGCACCTATAATATAGGAGGGGTTTTCATGAAAAAATTAGCATTATTATTATGGGTGTCTATGTTATTGGTGGCTTGTGGTCAAAGCGATAAAAATAACAATTCAGATAGTAATCCAAAAGAATCTGTTGGAAAAAATGCAGAAGAAGAAGTATCCGAAAATAATAAAGAAAATGAAACAGAGGTAGAGGAAGTTCTGACGATTACTAAAGGAAACGCATTGATAGTTGATAATTACGCAGAAATCACTATTAACAACAATGTTTTCGGTAAACAAATTTCACCGCCAAATCCAAATTCTATGTATACATATTACAAAAATGAAGAGGAGGGTGAAGTGTACTTAGATACTATTATTTCGGTAAAAAGTTTACTAACAACAGGTCAATCATCTGATGAATTTTTAAATGTGAAAATTATTTATGATGGAAAATATGAATATACAACTTTCTCAACAATAGAAGATCGAGGTGGAGCGGATTTCACGTTTACCAATATTACATCGATCGAGCCTTTGAAAACGGGTACTCTACATTTTATAGCTTCTGTACCAGAACAAGTGGAGAAGGATGGGAAACCATTAAAAGCAATCATTACAGTAAAAGGGAAAAAGTATGAACAAATAATTAGGTAAATAGAAATTATACTGTTCTTTTTTATTTCAATAGCCAAGAGAGTAAAAGTACTCCTCACTTTTAGTAGAACAAGGTTTACTACAACCAAACTATTCAAAGCGAGGAGCACTATCTGTTGAAATTATTAGTAGTAATTTCCCCTTACCAAACAAATCCGACTGGCCAATATGGCATTTTATAGAGGCCGGAAATATCATGCCTTTCCGCCATTTCTTCCATTTTGTCCATTGTATAAGCATAGGTATCTTCGTTTATTTTCTCGACCGACTCTGGAATACGGATATAGCCTGATAGCAATTCACCGATATGGTAAGCATGTTGAAAAACAGCTGCTTCTCCAACAGGTTTGTAATGAGGTATAAAATGAGGTATAACGATGGTGTGATCCAAGTTCACATCTTGTAGGGCACCAACGTTCATTGAAAAACCAACACCTGAATGATAAAAACCAACGACTTGAAAATCCATTACTTCAGAAATTAATTCCAAGGAAAATATATCGCCAATTTTATAAATATCCTTATACGCATTCCCCAACACAACACTAATAGGTTTGTTGGGTGCCTCAAGCGAAAAATCAGACTTTTGAAGGTTTCTGCCTTCTTCAATACTATTATCGAAGTGATTAAAAGTGCCTTCACCTAATAAAATTGTTTTTAATGGGGTTGTCAACACTTCATTACCTTCCTGATCAAGCGAAACAACATTCACTGGGTTTGAAATAATTTTATCGTTGCCAGCGGCTTGATACTCTTCATATCCTTCTACAAAACTTGTTTCGCCTTCATAATGTCCTCAATAAACTAAGGGGTATTCATTCACAAGAATATAATCAAAAGCTGTTTTTATTTCGTTATACATAGCCTTTACTTCTTCAATTGGCACAGATTTGATGCCATCTGAAAGTTCTTCAAAAGCAAAAACGGTTTTATAGTACGGTTCAAATTCAGGTATATCGGAGACGTAATTAATATAATCCTCGTAATCATCAAACGACTCAGGCTTAGGTGTCGTCGTTTGTGATTTTTCTGGTTCAACTGTGTTGGTTTGAGGTTGTTGTACATCTGCTATACTTACTTCATCTGTTGCGCTACATGCAGTTAAAACGACGAGGAATAGAATTTCGACAATTGTATAAATAGGTCTTATCAAGCGTAGCAATAAGTTTTTTCTCTTCATTACCAATTATAGAAAATACGAGGTGTCGCATCTGGAACTAGGCCTGTAGCTAGATAAGAAGTTGCATTGGCTCTAATCCCACTATTCAAATGGTTATAACCAGTAGTGTTAAGTCGACCATTGGACCAAACTTCTGCACGTGCAGTAAATCGTGGCGCAGTGGCATCTACCCAGCCAGATGCAAAATGGTCACCGCCATGCCCATGTGAAGAATCCACATACAACCGAACATCACTACCTGTAACTTTATAAGAATTTCTAGAGATACTCATAGTGTTGTTGTCTCGTGACGCACTATCACTTCCACCGCCAGCGGACTTATCCATTACCAACACTTTCCCATCCATAGTAATTGATTCTGGCAATTCTACCGTAGTATTTGACTCTGGCAATTCTGTGGCAAAGGCAGAAATGCTTGAAAAAATAATTCCAGAAACCACCATGATAGGGGTCATCTTGCTTATAAATTTTTTCTTTTTCATACGAATCATCCTTTCTTTTTTCACACTTTGACCTTTCACTTATAAAACCTAATCTGTAAAACCTACAAACTTTTAAAACTATAAAACCTAAATGAATAATAATGTATATGGTAATATAAGAAAATTTAATATAATGATGTAAATTTATTTATACACCTAACCTGAAGATTGGCAGGAGTTACGGAGGTTTTAGCAATGGCAGTTTGGAGATAAGGTGGGGCGGTCAGTTTATCTAAGTGGATTAATAGGAGCCCGTGATAATTGCTAAGTATTTTATATATAGCTACACAAACTAAAAACATATTAAGTATTGGCTAATGAACAACAAAAGATCAGCTACTCTATTAATAGTGAGGCTGATCCTTTTATGTTGACGAATAGTTAAATTCATTTTAAAAAATTTTTTATGGTCCACAAATTGAGAAACAATTGTGCTCCTTGAAATTTTCATTCACCCAATAATCAATTTTATTGAAAAGTCGTAAGAATTGGATATCCGCTGTATTATTTAGTGAACATGCATTGAAAGCGATTTGATTCCATTGTTCTTGATTAACGCAGTTGGGACCAAAGTAATTGAAAGCAGGTAATACATCTTCTATAAATAAATGTAAAAAATCAAAGGCTTCTGTTGTTAGATAAATAGAAGTATCATGCCAATGTTTATTTTTAAAAGGACCTTGCATAAATTCAAAAACATCATGCCTTCCCTGTAAATTTTCTAAAGTATTTATTTTCAGTATATATTCCTCCAATGTAAGGTTAAGTTATTTTAGGGTAGAAAGTGAATTTAAAAGATTTGCATCTCTAAAAATTACTCTTTTTGCCAATTTCTTTTCGTGTTGTTAAGGGATTTGTATTACTTACAAAAATAAATAAATGTCAATGTTGAGTCAAGATAATCTTATTGTTGAATTTTTATTTTTACTTATTCTAACATTACACGATTGTCCCGTTCATCCCTTAATTAAATGAAAAAGACCCGCTTAAGAATAGTGCTTAAGCGGTTTTTTTTATAAAAAACAATCAGGTTTACGTTGGTATGAATCAGCAGATACACCCCATTTTATTGACAGTTAAGATGGAAATTAGAACACCTATTTTAGTTAACTAGGACACCTAAGTATAGAGGAGCGGTTTGTATGAAAAGAATGAATAACTGTAGATTTCTCGAGTTATAGTGTGTATGTAAATAAATGAAAGGAGAAAAGAAAAATGGAAAAAGAACGGAATGCAAATGAATTCGATTTAGAAGTAGAATTATTAGATTTGGATGAAGTGTCAGCGATTCCAGAAACAACAGCAAGCAGTGGCTCGACAAGCTGTTCGGCATCATCGACATGTGGCTCAACATCATGCTGCGGTTCTTGTTAAATCATTTAGAGGAATTGGTGTAAGTTTTTATTGTAGTAGCCAAATAATCACTATTTATAGGAGGAACTAAAGATGAAAAAAGAGATGAATACTCAAACAGTAAATGCAAAAGAATTTGATTTAGAAGTAGAATTATTAGATTTGGATGAAGTGTCAGCGATCCCAGAAACTACAGCTAGCAGTGGCTCAACAAGTTGTTCAGCATCATCAACATGCGGTTCAACATCATGCTGTGGTTCTTGTTAATAAATTGTTTGGAAGATGTAGAGTCGGTTTCGAAAATAGTATAAACAACTAATTACTATTTATGGGAGGAACTAAGGATGAAAAAAGAGATGCATACTCAGGAAGTAAATACAAATGAATTCGATTTAGAAGTGGAATTACTAGATTTAGACGAGGTGTCAGCAATTCCGGAAACAACAGCAAGCAGTGGCTCGACAAGCTGTTCAGCATCATCAACATGTGGCTCAACGTCATGCTGTGGTTCTTGTTAATGACTTGAAAAATAATGGAGCGGTTGAAACAAACTATTGTGACAACCGCCCGATTATCTTCTATCTAAGAGTTGTATTTGGAGAATCCAACAGGGTAAAAAAAATACATAAGGGTGTGTTGCAATGTATCAAACCTGTATTTATAACTATGACAGTTCATTAGAACAATCATTGCTATTACTTATTGATGATATGTGGAATACAAATCAATATTTTGTGTCAAAGGGGTGGGAGGGTGGACCTCATATTCAGTTAGTTACAAAAAATAAAATATCGCAATCTGAATATAAAACTCTGAAAAAGAGAGTGCACCAGCTAATCGAAGAGAGACCATTGGATAAATCCTATATGGATCAAGTGAAGAAAAAATATGAACAAAGTTCCCTATTGATTTCTAATTTGGAAAATAAGAAAAGTGAACGTGCAATTCGAGAACACGGAGAAATAGACATACATCCTTATTTTTTGGAATTTCATAATGAACGATTAACTAATTTATATATGAACGAACGATTCAGACATTACCAATTGCTACTGGATACTAGAAAATATATAGAAGCGCAGAATATTAGGCTAGATGAGCTGTTTCCACTTATTTTTTCAAGAATTTCAGATATCTATCATGAAAAAAATAATAATAAAGGTTACTTTTCATTTGTCTCGCATGTTCATGGCTTCTTTGAGCTTTCTGCCAAGCAAGAGAAACCCTACAACGAAAATTTATTTGAGACACTTTATGTAGAAAGGCAATTAGGTTTTGAAATTGCAGAGAAAGCACATTCTCAGCTAATTAATAGATGGTATAAATATTTTTCAGAGTTTTATGGATGTTGTTTAAGTCAGGTGGACGAATTATTAGACGATCATTATAAAGCTGAATTGGCTCGTACTATAGAGGAATTAGAAAAAAATTTTAAAAATGATTTTCATAGGAATTTTGTTGCCTATTCAAAGAAAAATAACTTTATGGAAAAACCTGAAGCAACGGCCTATAGATTTACAGTAAATCTGCTGTATTTACTATTACCTTACTTTAATATAAGTGCCTTGAAGAAGCAAAAGTATATTTATATGGCTTACAGAGTAGTGGAAAGTAAAAAAGGGATGACTTGGAGGGAGGAGTTAGGACTTGACTATAACAGTTACTCAAAATCCATTTAGTATTTATCGGGGAACCAATACCTCTGATTATTGGTACTTTGAAATGCGAGAAAAAGCGAAGGAAATTCAGTCTGCTAAAGACGAGATTGACAATGTTCATGAACAAATTGAAAGAGAGAAAGAAATTGTAGTCAGTCAAATTGAAGAAGAGTTCTCTCTACAAAAGGATCCTAAGCTATTGAATCTGAAACGGGATGTTCATAATTTACGTAGCATTCGTTTAAGAAAATACTCAGGGCCAATTTTGTTGAAGCAACTAGTAGACCTTTTAGATCAATTAGAGTTGTACCAAGAAGCACTGCATCGACGTTATGAGGAAGCCGTATTGAAATCGAGGGAGATTCTTCAAAGAGAAATAGCGGATGAACAACTGCAAAAGACCGTTTTATTTTTTAATCAAACTATTTATAAGAACATTGAAAAGTATTTATCCAAACCGGTACAAACACATAATAAAAAAGAAAAAAAGTTGGACAATTTTATTATCAACTTATTAATGCGCAGCTCTATGAAAACTAGTCCGTTTTCTTACCTTACCCAAACGGGCTCTTCTGGTAATCGATTTTTAATAAAAAAGAAGGCAAACATCGAATTAAATCATGCTCTACTTTTTAGAATATTTTTGGAAGCTATTCGTACCGACGAGGAATCATTAGAAAAAATCCCTGTCCATGTTTCTAAATTTGGGCAAAGGAATTCTAAGATTTTCTTTGTCACGCAAGAGAATGTTCCACAATCTAAGAAAATATATGAAACAAGAGATAAGCTGGTTGAAATGGGGATTGCGGAAGAAGTAATTCAATTTCTAAAGAAAAAACAAGGGCAAACTATATTTTATAAAGAATTTGCTCAATTTCTAAGGGAAAAAGAACTTTATTCGGGGCATGAGTTGGATGTATTTAAAAAACTTGTTTCCACAAAAATAGTAGTACAAAAAATTTCAGTAAATGCTAAAAGAAATCTTGTAAAAGAAATGATTTCCTTTTTAAACGAACATGGTATTTGCGAAGAGCTATCACGCCAGCTTCAATTAATGAATGAAATGCAAAAGGAGTTTGAGCAGGCAGATACAAATGAGCGGTTAGTTCTTTGGAGAAAGATTGAGGATATGATTAAAAGTTTGAGTGAAACCATTCCGAATTTTGGTACGGAAATTCTATATGAAGATATCTTGTTTGATGCTCAGAGCAATAAGAGCAGTCTCAAAGATATTGAAAATAAGTTTTCTAATCGTTTTTTTGAAGAAATTACGGCATTTTTACTGTTATTTGATGTGAATATTCGTGTGCAATACGAAGTGGCAGCGCTATATAAAAAATTATATGGCCATTCGGAAATCAGTTTGTCTGACAGCAATTTATTAAACAATGTATTCTTCGAAAAATTGAGATACTTCTTCCCTTATTTCCAGGACATGGATTACCGATATGATGAAGCGATTGCACCTGAAGTAAAGATTTTGGATGATCTTAGAGATGAATTTAAGGCATTCTTTTCTCAATACTTAGATGAAAATCAAGCAGGAGAAATAGACTTTCAGGAACTAATACAGCCTTTTTCTAAAAAAATTCCTAAATATATTAAATACGGCAATGAATTTAGTATGACCTTTTTTTATCAGCTTTTTCAGGAGAAAGTAATTTTAAACGATATTTATGATGGTCAGGAGAAATTTTTATCTAGATTTAAAGACTTCTTCGAGGACTTAAATAGAGATACACAGTATCAAGAATATATAGGGAAAAATTATTATGACAAAAATTATTACGAAGTAACAGAGCTGTTTGGATTTAATGGCGGCATTCATGATAGAAATTATAGTCAAAAATTAAATCTGGAATTTGGATATCAGAGATTCCATGATGTTGGGCATCCTCATATATCAGATTTTTCGGTTAAATATGATGAGAAAAAGAAAAAATTGATAGTGCTTGACCATCAGAAGAATGAAGCGAGAGTAGCCTATAAATCATCATTAGTTCCAGTGTTTCTCCCGGGAGTTTTATCTGTATTGCTACTTTTGTTTCAAAGCGGAAGAATCAACTTTGATATAAATTACTTTTTGAAAAAAAGAAGTGATATGCCAAGAATTATTTTTGAAAATATTGTGATGTATAGAAAGAAGTGGACTATCAAACACGAAGATTTAAAGTGTATCAGTAAAGAAGCCGCAGATGAAGTAGAGCTATATTCATGCATTAATAACTATTTTAAAGATCGGCATTTACCTGAAACTTTCTTTTTAAAGAAATATCGTATGGGTGAAGAAATTTCTGCGATGAAGCCATTGTTTATTGATATTACAGTACCAATACTATTCAAACATTTTATGAATGAAATTACCAATGAAGAAAGTCAAGATCCTACGTTCTTTATCGAAGAGGTGTTACCTGAATTTAAGAATGACCTTAGGGAATATGTTGTGGAATATACGATTGACAATTAGGAGGGTGAACAATGCAGAATTTTAATGTAAAGGTAGAAAAACTAACAAAGAACTATGGAAAAAAAGCTGTTCTGAAAGGAATAGATTTTATTGCTGAAAAAGGTGAAATTATTGGTGTTATTGGAAAAAATGGTGCGGGGAAATCGACATTCTTAGAAATTTTAATGACCATTAAGGACTTCAATGATGGGAAGGTTGTTGTCTTTGGTAATAATTTAAAGGAAATTGATCAAGCCCAGCTCGGAAAAATTAAAAGCAATATATCCGCGGTTCTGCAACCTACACAGTTTTATAAAAAATTAAAAGTAAAAGAATTACTAGATCTTTTTAGATCCTATTATGGTAGCAAAGTAGATCTGAATGAAATTATTGAAGAGTTTGAATTGCAGGAGCATCTCAATACATTCTTTGATAATTTATCTGGGGGCTGGAAGCAAAAGGTTAGCCTAGCAATTGCTTTTTCTTCTAAACCGCGTTTGATTATTTTGGATGAACCGACTACTGGCCTGGATCCTCATATGCGAAATATATTATGGGAAAGCATCACAGGATATATTAAAAAAAATGATAGTACAGTGATTTTATCGACGCATTATATGGACGAAATCGAACTCTATTGTGATAAAGTTCTTTTCATTAATGACGGTGTAACCGAAGTATTTGATACGCCAGAAAATATACTAAAATCCGGTCATAAATCTATTAATAGCTTCTATCTTGATAAAATTGCCAAATAAGGGGGAGTAAATATGTTATTAACACAAATTAAATATGACTTAAAAATGTTCTTTAGAGAGTTATTTTATTTAGTCTTCACGGTTGTTGTACCGCCTGTCACATATATTTTAATGGGACAAATGTTTAGTAATGCAACCTATAGCGGAGGGATGAACTATGTTCAAATGTATACACCTTCGTTTATTGTCCTGATTAGTTTTTCAGTCGTATTTTTTGCCTTTGGTTTTGATCAGGTAATGAATCGTGCAGCTGGAATTGAAAAAAGACTTTTCATTACGCCCATCACTGATAAAATTCTTCTCATGTCCAGCATTGCTAAGTCATTCATTATTGCTACTGCAGGATTTTTCTTAATAACTTTAATCGGCTTACTTGTTTATGATTTGCAGCTTTCCATTGTTAATTTCTTGGTTTCATATTTAAGCTTATTACTCATTAATGCGGTGATGCTGGTTTATTCTCACGCAATTTATTCAAACTTTAAGGAAGTTAAAACAGCACTTATTTTGTCTATTGTGTTATTCCAAATTGTTATGTTCACTGGTGGCTTCTCTGTTCCAGTGGAAAGTCTCCCGAATTTTGTGAAGTATGTATCTTATGTGAATCCGTTCTATCATTTAAATAATATTTATATTTCAATTTGGAATGAGACATTTGAATTCAATCAAGATATGTTGATTTCAATCGGGTACACGTCAGCTCTTCTGATTATTTCATTAGTTGTCATTAAGTTCAACAATAAGAAGGAGTGAGTAATATGCTAATAAAGGCTCGAAGAAATATTCGTTATCATTATAATGAACCAGACTTATTTATATATGGGCCAAACGAACTAATAAAATTAAAACTAAGTGTTTCAGAATATGAAGATATCACTTCCTTGATTAGTAATGCCTATCAGGGAAGTGAAGAAACAGCACTTTTTGAAGAGTTTAGCCGCTACACAAAACTTATTCAATTTCTTATAAAAAAACATGTTTTTTATTTAATTGATCCGAAGGTCTATGATCTTCACAAAAGCAGCCTCTATTTACCATGGGTAGAAGAGCAATGTCTATCAGTAGAAAAAGGTTTGAGAGACATTGAGAAAATTTATGTAAAAATTCCCACATCCTATTTTGGTGCAATTTGTCTCAGTGAATTATTGGCAGAAAATCATATTCAACATGAAATTGTAGAAGTTGAGAATATAGAAGTTTTTGCAGACGGGAAAACCGTTGTAAATTATTATATTGGGAAAAAAGAAGAGAGAATATGGATTACCACAAGAAAGCATACAAATTTTGAGTCCGTATCCGCTGAGGATATTTCAGAGAAACTTCTTGCAGGCTTCCTTTATTATGGCGTCATTATATCTATTGTTGCGGAAAGTGCCCCGGTATTCAATATTAATTCTCTTATGGAAGTTGAGAGGAAATTGGCGTTTGACGGAATTAAAAAGGTGGATTATCAAATTTCAGGACGAGCGCCTCAAGATGCTATCAAGAATTATAATTCACTTGAAAATTTTGTGAAAAAATATGATTCAAAGATAGTATCTTTTAATAAAAATAAAGAGTATTTTACTTACAACCAATCACCGTTGCAGATTATTACCGTGCAAACAGAAGACAAAGAAAATTATTACTTTGCAGATATTTCTTATGAAAGACTCGCACAGTTTCTCTCAGAGGCAGCATTTATCGAAATATTAAAAAATAGCTATTCAAAAGATCTTCTATTGAAACAACAGGAAAAAGTTATCTATAGTACCCAACATAATAAAGCAGGGAAACTGTCCAGATTATATCTGAATGAGCTGGAAGAATCAGAGCTTATTATTAATTTAATGAATCAAGAAAAGCTATCTACTCATTTCTACCTTCAGGCATGTATTAGTGGGGGGTATTACTTGTATGCTGTAAATCATAATTCAGAAGCATTCATTTTTCAGCTACCCGTAAGAACAGCAGCCCAGTTGATAACAGTTTTACTGACTTGGATTAGTATGCATATGAATGCTGTATCCATTAAAGAATCATTCTTCCAATCCATAGACGTAAATGAGCTCCACCTAAAAGAAGGCAGCTCTTTCAATTGGGACATATCTCATCAACAAAATCTAGTAAGTGGACAGCAGACAACTGTGGGGAAAATTCTCAATGATCATGGTTTTGAATATGAACTTTTGGAGGTGGAGTGATGACCATACTAACAAACGTTGCTACGATTATTACAAACCAAAAGTATATTTTTGTACATTCATCCAAGAATGATTCATTCTTTTGCCTAAACTGCTTTAAGGAGCGAACAAAAGAACTGAAAAGCTACCAACAATATTTTGGTTGGCAAGAAGATGAGCCTAGCCACTTAGAAGCAGAAATAATTGCTACTCTCTTGCAAAAGCTTCAAACAAGTAATGAACCGTACCTCTATGAAATAAATCGAGATACATTGGAAATTCAAGCGAAAGCAACTTTCAAGCGAGGAGATTGTCACTGTAATGAAGATACTGCTCCACATAAACTTCAGGAATTGGATACGATGTTCGACGCAAAGGATAATCGGCAATTGAGCTTTGAACAGGTAAGAGAGAAGATTGAAAGAAACAAAAAACTAATCTATGCGCATCCATCGTCGATCGTGAATGCATTGGCTCGTTCTGGAGATTCTTATGGTACACCAATGGTTCAGACAGAAGTATTGTACAAGGGGATTTCAATGCTTTCCTATGGTCGGACAGGGACGTATGAGAAGTCAAAATATATTTCTATTTTGGAATCGTTAGAGCGCTATGCTACAGCGTTTCCTTATAAAAAGCAAAAAAGGTCAATGCGAGAAAAGGATTCAGAAGTGATCGACCTAACGCTAAGTGAAGTAATGGCGCAATGCAATTATGGCAATCCAGAAAATTATTCAGAAGATCAGCCACTGAATTATGAGAAAGTTTGGGCATTGCATAGTGAAAAAGATGTTTTAATTCCCGAGCAGCTAATTTATTATAACTCTCATGTTGTTTCTGATGAAAAAAGATTTATTTATGAAAGTTCTAATGGCAGTGCTCTCGGTTCAACAGAAGCAGAAGCTAGCCTTCATGCGATGCTAGAACTGATAGAACGAGATGCCTTTTTAGCTACTTGGTATGGACAAATTCCACCTGTCAGAATTGATGAATCAAGCATTCATTCTAAAAAAATCCAAGCTTATTTGGAATCCCTAAAGCAAAAAAATATTCGTGTACATTTGTTTGATATATCTATGGAAGTGAAAATTCCGACTATCTGGGTCCTATTAGAAAAAAAGGAGCCTAGGGAAAATGAAATGGCCTTTTACACAGCTGCGGCAGCTTCCTTTGATTTGGAAGAGTCAATAGAACGAGCATTAATTGAAGCTACAACAGCGATTACTGTATTTACAAATGTATTTAATAACGAGGATTATCAGACAAGAAAGAGACAATTATTGATGAATCCTCAATCGGTTCACAAGTTGGAAGACCACTTGCTGCTTTACTCAAATAAGGAGATGAAGTATGCATTTTCGTTTGCATTAAATACAGAGATGGTGTCTTCCTATGAGCAATTGGAAACAGGATATACAGCATATCAAGGGAAATTTTCCGAGGTTGTTCGAACGCTTGAGAAGCAATTGGTCGATATTTCTGGTAAAGCGTATCGGGCTACGATGGAAAACCCGAATTTATTTTCTGCAGGATTTGTTAATGTGAAATATGTAGTGCCTGGCATGCTGACAATGACTTTTGGGCATCAAAATAGACGAGTTGTCAGTCAGCGAATTGAAAAGGCTATTCAATATAAGAAGAAAGGGAAGCTAGATAAAAACTGGATAGAGAAAACACCACATCCATTTCCATAATTGAACGGGAGGGAATAAGGATGATTGATCAACAATATTTAGATCGATTCGGAGAGAATCGTTATAAGCAAACATTGTCTGTTGCACAAGTGGATGATGAACCGCTATTTAAAAATCATTTAGATGTGATTGACATGAAATTTTTGAAGGAGCTTGGTAAAAGTGATGGCTGGAGTTCCATTATTTACGATCTCTATTATTATTTAGAAATGATTCAGCGGATAGATTTTTTCAGCAAATACTATTTCCATTCTTTTTCTCCAAAAGCTAGAAATATAGATAGTCTCAAATTGGTATTCGTTCATAAAACGCATATGTTTGTATACAAAGCATTAACAGACAAAATTTATGTATATAACCAAGAGTATTTTAAAGGGTTGAATGCTGAAAGAGATTATCTAGTAATCGTAAATGACAATCGTCAGCTCCAAAAATTCTATGGTGAATTTTCTTTGATGCTAGGTTTATTGAATACGGGTCATTATCTTTATAATCTTGACTATGTTTTAAAGGGCCATCGAATTCGTCACCGAAAACTAACAACAGCTTCACTTGAAAAGGATCGTGATTTTGTAACAATTCCGCTTGTACTGGAAATAGCTTTAGACCAAGAATATCATTTGAGTACAGTAGATATAAAAGAGCAACCGGAAACCGAATTTTTCAGGAGAAGAGTATCGGAGCAAAATATTAAAGGCGATTCAGTAGTAAAAAAGTTAATGTTAGCTACTACACATCATCAATTCCTAAAGGAATTCCTAGTAGCAGCACAGGACTATCCTGAAATAGGTTTGTGGACCTTTATAGATAATATTGCTGATCTCAAAAGTGGATTTTATCGGATTGGAGAAACATGTGAATTTATTCAACCGAAAGAAAAACTTATGTATAAGAAGATGTTGCAAGAATATCAAGATTTCACTAATTTGGAAGGCATGTATTATTGGATATTTTTTACCTTTGAGAAAACAAGACAAGATTATGATGACATTTTTTTAAGGATTGGTCATTTTGCACAACATTTATCTATTATTGCTGCGAAGTATGGAATGGCTGCTCGAGGGATTAAAAATTACAATGACAAAATAATAAAAGAGAAATTCAATTTAGAGAACAATGTACAGCTTGGCTACTCATTAAATCTTTTTAAGAGCTGGAATACAAGTCACAGTATATTTTTAAAATAAAGGAGAGCCTTATGTGGATATCTAAACATTTATTCATTCATGATTATGTGTTAATTGAAGAGTTTTTAAAAGAGTATTTGTTGCCATTTTTAGAAAGAGAAAAGGTTCGATATTTTTTCATTCGTTATTGGGATGGTGGTCCCCACATCCGTTTGAGATACCAAACTGCACAAGATATAGCAGAGAAAGTTGATAAAGATTTGGAGCAAATATTAGAGAGCTTTCACCAAAAACATAAGAGCCATTCATTTCAAGCTATTTCCTATGATGAGGCGATTGTTCAGACAGAAGGTATTGTACCAACTGCTCCATATCCGAATTTTTCAATTCAGACGATTGAGTATGTACCAGAGCTAAACCGTTATGGGGGAGAGACAGCAATGGCGCTATCCGAAGAACTATTTGTCCACTCGTCAAAATTTGCTGGACAAATAATTCAAAACCTTAATCGAACTCAGCGTTATGTGTTAGCGATTGATCTCATGTACAACTGTACAAAAATTGCTCAAGAATTAGGGTATATCGAGAAGCATGAGACAATGTTTCATGCATATCGTGAAATATGGACGCAATTTTCTCAGAATAAGGCCCCGGAGCATATATTCAAAGTGATTAACAACAGAATCGATCAATTGAAAAATGGCGAGCTTGCAATTGAATTCTATCAACCATATCTTAAGGTGTTCAAATCTTTGCTTGCTCAAATAAAGTTATGTCAAACAACAATGGAGCCAAAGTACGCCTTTTATATTGTCATTTCTCATCTCCATATGTTGAATAATCGATTAGGAGTATCTCCGGAATATGAATTCATTTTTTCAGATGCTTTTCTTAAAGCTGGATGATTTCTTAAAAAGGAGGACATTAATTTGTGGAATTTTAAAGGTGAGAGGAATATAGAGAAAAAATTCATGGATTATCATATGATGTCAATCAATGAACCTGAATTTACCAATACTCAAGTATATGCTCATAGACCGAGGGAATTACAGGCAAATGGACATTATCCGTTAATAGATTTAGAGTATACGATTGACGAAAATAATATATTTGAAAAAATTTTAGGGACAAGATATACGGCAAGGGAACCATTCAAAGCGAATGTCAAAGTCAATAAAAAGTTAATGGCGCAATTTACTCAATTGGCTATGATTGGTGGTGAAAAAGAAAATCGTACATACCCTTCTGGGGGGGCACAGTACTATGTTAACATTTATTTTTTATTCAATGAGCAATTGGTTGACATGGATTTGATAGAGCAGGGAAATATTATGCTACTGAATAGTGATACTCAAAAGCTATTAGTTAAACAGTACGTGTCGTGGGATGAAATTAGTAAAGCGTTTATCCAAAAGTATTTGGCTAATACCGCTCAGTTTGCTGTTGCTTTGAGCTGTGATATGTCTGGAATCTCTGGAAAGTATACAGATATCTCCTATAAGCTAGTTCAACAGGAGGCTGGACATATTGGACAAAATATCCAATTAGTAGCGAATTACCTTGGATTGGAAAGTGTTCCCCTGGGTGGTTTTTATGATATTGAGCTATCAAAACTTTTGAGTGATCATCAAACATCCTTGTATGCATTTCTGATAGGATAGAAAGGAGCTGAGGTAGAATATGTATTGCTTAAAATTAAAATATCAAGTAAAAAAAATGAACGATTTCTTTATGATTCAGGATTGTATAACATTAGAAACAGTCATGGCCTTTAAAGTCAAAGATATTGAGTTTAATAAATTAAAAGAGATTATCTATCATGGAATAGATGAAACAACAGACTCTTCGGAGAATAAGCTTGGAAAACAGCTTTTGGAAAAGGACCCTACATTGTTTATCTCCTATGAAAAACAAAAATCCAGAGATCTTTTGAATCTAGTTAGGAGCTATACAGAATTTTTTACACCTTATTTCATTTCCACGGAAGCAATTGTTGAATACTTGATTTTTGCAGAAAAAATTATTGATACAGGGAAAATCTTTAACATTCAAGTCCTATTAGAAGATAAATTCCCAAATGTTCAAGAGTTTCTGGAAAAATCGCCGTTTGTACAAACTGTCTATGATGATAAGCCTCAGGACAATATTGATCTCCTAATTGGAACACAAAAGAAAATCGCAGAAATGAATCCAGTGGAGTCTTTTTCAAAGTATGTACTGGCATTGAGTTGTCAGGAAAAAAGTTTGGAGATTGGTCCATTAATTAATACAACAAAGTTCGAAATTCCAAAATTTTCAATAGAAGGCGAGCAGAATGCAGCCATAATGCATCATGAAGAGTTATTGATATGTTTCTTCCTAGAAAGAATTCTATTTATTCAGTTATTTAATTTGTATAATAAAATGCGGCAAAATGAATTTTTCCCAACAAGAAACAAAGTCTGTATCAATCGTATGAATCTTCAAGGATACAGTGAAGCGGTTACGCTTTATCCCAAATATTTTGTAGAGTTTGTCGTATGATAAATTTCATGATTGTAAGGAAAATACTCGTAACTGTGTATTTTCCTCTTTTTTTTTTGCATATAAGTAATCAGAGTAGTAAGTTACTAAACATTTGAAAAAATGCTAGATAACAAAGCTATACTTTTATTGTAAAGACAAACAAGGAGGGGGAAAAATGGAAATACTGCTAAAAGGATTTAGGGAAGACGTGTTGGCAGAATATATGGTTAGGAAATTAAAAGCAAGACAAGATTTAACCAGAATTCAAGAACTGAAGTGTAAATTGGGTATTGAAGTCTGCCTCATTAATCTCGGGAAGGCCATTCCTGTTTATTTAACTGCATTTCTACTTCATTCAGTTTGGCTAACATTTATCTTTCACAGTGCTTATTTATTAGTACGGCTCTATGCTAGAGGTATTCATGCTAAAAAAAGCAGTACCTGCACGTTGATAAGCATTTTCCTTTTTGGAATACTACCGATCATCATACGAGATATTTCAATTTCAGAATCGATTTTCTGGATTGGCATTCTAGCTGTATATATCTGTCTTTATAAATATGCCCCTCAAGATACAGAAAAGAACCGTGTTAATGATAAAGCGTTGAGAGTAAAACTGAGAAATAGAGCCATTATTGGCTATTCGATTTGTGTAGCAGTAATGATTAGTACAAGCTCAGAAATAGTAATCAATCAAGTATTTTTTGGAAGTCTACTAGCTGTATTTTGTATTCTTCCGTTGACATATAAATTATTGAAAAAATAAGGGAGGAAGAAGAAAATGAAAAAAATCCAACATATGTTTGCAGAAGGTCTAACAAAGCTGTTTGTTGTAGTAGGAGGGTTGAGTGTTCATAATTTCTGTGTATTGTATTCCTTTGAACCAACAATTCCAGAAGAATTGAAGAAGTAATTTATGTGTGAAATGATAGATTTTCACTAAAAATTCTAAATTTTGCTAATTCCATTATCTATAGTATAATATTCATAATAGATGACTAAAGAGAGATGAGGATTAGTGAGTGATTCTATTAGCTATTGTTCAAGTTGCCATTCAGTGTATTTTAGTAGCTTTTGTCATAGGTAAACCTTTTTTTCGAAAGGAAACTATTTTTGCAGTCATATTGTTTAGTCTAATAATGGGTTGGCTATATCCATACCTGGATATTTTTGGTTCGCTCTTAATATTTGCGTTTGTTCTTGGTATGTTTAAGTATACATATCTAAAGTGGATACCTGCATTGTACTACGCATCAACAATAATGATTGGTATGATCCTCATTGATCATATAACTACTTTCATTTTGGGAAAAGTTTTAGATATTGATACAATCTCCTCAGAAACAAACGAACTCATTTTTTCAGCGGTATTACTTCATCAATTTATTACCCTCATCATTGGTATTATATTTATAAAGTTTTGGAAAAAAATAACTTTTAGAATTTTTGAAAAGGATGCAGAAGATAGGATTACAAAACGTATTTTAGCTTTCTTGGGTCTTTTTACGTATACAATTTATTTTACAATGATTGTTTATGTACGATTAACAGGAAATCAAAAAACGCTAGTATTGATGAATACGCTATACTTATTTATCTATTTCGTCATTTTTGCTGTTAGCTTGTCGTTCCTAGTATACACCTTCAGAAAGCAGCTAGAGATGAGGGAGAAGGAAATTGAGCTGAACAGTATACAAATGTACACGGAACAGCTAGAAAAAAACTATTATGAAATGCGAACTTTTCGCCATGATTACATCAATATCCTATCTTCTATGTCCGAATATATTAATAATCGTGATATGGATGCTTTAGAAAGCTATTTTAATGACAATATTATGCGTGTCAGTCAAGAGATTCGTGATAATGATTTTAAAATGAGGGGTTTGTCTGAAATTAAAATTCCAGAAGTAAAAGGTTTGGTTTCCTCCAAACTGATTACAGCACAAGAAAAGGGGATAGATGTGGTTTTTGAATGCCCTAACGAAATACATTATTTGAATATGGATAGTGTACTGTTGTGTCGCTGTATTGGAATTATTTTAGACAATGCCATTGAAGCAGCAGAAGAGATAGAGAAGGGTATGATACGAGTGGGGTTTGTAGAGCTCGAACAATCCGTGTCCTTTGTAGTTTGGAATACGTTTAGAGATACCGGTCATAAGCTTTTTCAATATTTCGAAGAAGGTTTCTCGACAAAAGGAGAAAATCGCGGATTGGGGCTGAACAGTCTGAAGAAGATGGTTGATCAAGAAAATATGACACAGTTGGATACAGTAATAGAGGATGGTTTTTTTAAACAGGAAATTGTAATTTTAAAGTGAGGGATTGAGATGATTGATGTTTTTATCTGCGAAGATCAAAAGGAACAAAGAGAAAGAATAGCCAGATATGTGTCAAATTATATAATGATTGAAAATCTGGATATGCAGCTGGTACTAACAACCGCAGATCCAGAAGAGATATTACACTATATTAATGAGAGTCAACGATCTGGTTTATATTTTCTTGATATCGACCTAAATCATGAGATGAATGGTATCACACTTGGCGCAGAAATCAGAAAAATTGATCCTATAGGTGATATTGTTTTTATCACAACACACTCAGAGCTTACTTATTTAAATTTCATTTATAAAGTAGCAGCGATGGATTTTATTATTAAGGATGATGTTGATTCTATACAGAGTAAAATTATAAGCTGTTTGAAGGTGACGAATGAAAGAAGGCAAGTGACGAACAAGGCATCCAATAAAAAATTCGTTCAAAGAATTGCTGATAAAATTATTAGTGTCAACTTTGATGAAATTATGTTTTTTGAGTCCTCTCCATTACATAAAGTTGTTTTACATTTGGATAATCGTCAAGTGGAGTTTTATGGGAAACTGAAAGACGTAGAAAAAGAGTATGAAGGGTTCATACGTTGCCATAATTCTTTTGTAGTTAATATCGACAATATTCAGGAAGTGGATTTTAAGAGGAAAGAAATATTAATGAAAAATGGAGAAATTTGTTATGGGTCAGCACGAATGATAAAGGCTGTACAGAAAAAATTAGAAATCAATGTTTTCGAATAAAGGTTGCTTGGCCCTCTCTTAATGTAAAATAGATGAACTTAAAGAAATTAAAAAAGATACAGTTATTATTTAAAATATCCGGTAAATGATAGTTAAAAAAACTAACATTTACTGGATATTTTTATGACAGCATTTGTGTTAATTAGTAATGATTATACGAATTGTCTATTGTGATACCTAACAACTTGACATAAGTCTAAATGGGGAGTACTATACATTGGTCGCGAAAAAAGCTATCGTGACCTAACATTATTTTAAATGCAACGTTAATACTTATAATCTCTAAGTTAATATACATCAAGATTCAATTCAATAAGTAAAAGGTAGGTGCAAGAAATGAGAAATCTAATAAGTAAAAAAGACGACCTATTGAACAACTTTTTTGGAATATATGTAGTAGCTGTTTTAATGTTATGGATTAAAACATATATATCGCAACAAACACAATTTGACTTAGGCGTAGAAGGAGTTATTCAACAATTTCTTTTACTATTAAATCCATTAGGCTCAGCAATGCTATTTCTAGGATTTTCATTTATCTTTAGAGGAAAACGAAAATATACATCACTCGTTGTAGTGTACATGCTGATGTCAATCCTTTTGTATGCTAATATTGTTTATTACCGATTTTTTAGTGATTTCATTACATTACCTACACTTTCTCAAACGCAGAACTTTGGTGATTTAGGTGGTAGTGTTCTTTCTTTATTAAAACCATATGATATCTTATTCTTTGTAGATGTATTCGTAATGTTTTATCTACGCTTCTCAAAAAGAATTCAAAAAGATACTACACGCTTTGGATATAAAAAAGCGATGACGGTCATTACATGTGCTTTAGCTATTTCAATTCTTAATTTAGGGCTAGCTGAGGCTAATCGTCCGCAGCTATTAACAAGAGGTTTTGATAGAAACTATATTGTGAAATATTTAGGGATGTATAACTATACGATTTATGATTCAGTCGAAACGATGAAAGCATCCTCACAAAGAGCTTTGGCGGATAGTAGTGATATTACAGAAGTGATTAACTATACTAAATCTAACTATGCAAAGCCAAATGCAAACTATTTTGGTAAAGCAAAAGGAATGAACGTTATTTATTTACATTTAGAATCATTCCAGAACTTTCTTATCGACTATAAATTAAACGGTGAAGAAGTTACACCATTTCTAAATTCATTAGCAAAAGATCAAAATACATTGTATTTTGATAATTTTTTCCATCAAACTGGGCAGGGTAAAACATCCGATGCAGAATTTATGCTAGAAAACTCTTTATTTGGGCTACCACAAGGTTCTGCTTATATTACAAAAGCACAAAATACGTACCAGGCAGCTCCTAGCATTTTAAAAGATTATGGTTATACATCGGCTGTATTCCATGGTAATAACGGAAGCTTCTGGAACAGAAATGTGATTTATAAATCCTTTGGCTTTGATAAATTCTATGATGCTAGTTATTATAATACGGGCACTTCAGGTGACATGGCTGAATATGGGTTATTGGATAAACCGTTCTTTGAACAATCGCAAAGTCTTTTAAGTTCTTTACCACAACCGTTTTATACAAAATTAATTACGGTTGGGAATCACTATCCATATAAAATGAATCAAGACCTAGTAACAATCGATAAAGCAAATACTGGAGATGCAAGTGTTGATAATTATTTCCAAACTGCTCGTTATGCGGATGAAGCAATCGAACAAGTTTTCCAACAATTAAAAGAATCTGGTTTATATGATCATTCGATGATTGTTCTTTATGGCGACCATTATGGTATTTCAGATAATCATAACGCTGCAATGAGCCAAGTAATTGGAAAAGATATTACACCATATGAAAGTGCTAATTTACAACGCGTTCCATTATTCATACATGTTCCAGGTATGGAGGGTGGAGCTAACCATACGTATGGTGGGCAAACAGACCTTCTTCCAACGCTATTACATTTACTTGGAATTGATTCGCAACAATTTGTTCAATTTGGCTCTGACCTATTGTCAGAAGAGCATCATGAAATTGTGCCTTTTAGAAATGGCGATTTTGTCAGCCCTAAAATCTATTCAATTAATGAAAAATTTTATGATAATGAAACAGGTTTACCACTAGATGATAGTCAATTAGAGTCTGCGAGAACAATTAAGAATGAAGTAGATCTTAAATTGCAACTATCTGATAAAGTCGTGAATGGCGACTTATTAAGATTTTATAAGCCAACAGGCTATACGCCAGTTGATCCTTCCCAATTTAATTACTCCAAAGAAGACGATGTAGAATCGCATTAATGGTTAGCCTTTGCTAGGCAGGTTAAGAAAATGAGTAAGGTATCTAGGAGAGTATATAAAGTACTCTAATGATATCTTACCGTTAGCTTGACCTGTTTTTTTATGTTTGGTGATTCAACACTAAGCAAACTATATCAGTTAAACCTTACAGCCATTACGGTTGTAAGGCTTTTTTTTGCAGAAAGGGGGCTGCAATTTTAATGAAACTAACGAGTATCAGCAGTAATAACCTAAAAAAATTCTGAGAAAATGGAGGGAAACTATCCATAAAGGAAGAAGTAGTAGAGGGCTATTATATTTTTTTAGAGGGGGATTATTTTGCAATTATTGTTTAAATATAATTGGATGGTAAGAGAAGATTGGTTTCGTTGGTGTGAAGAGTTGAGTCAAGAAGAACTTTTAGAAAATCGAACAGGTGGTATGGGAAATATACTACATACACTCTTCCATATAGTGGATGTAGAGTGGAGTTGGATACGCGTTTTACAAGGTAAAGAGGATTTTCAGGAGAATTTTGATGACTATAAAAGCCTTGAGAAAGTTCGAAAATTAACAGCTGAATTTCATTTAGAAGTAGAAAGTTTTGTAAACAAATGGGATGCTAGTATGGAAGAGCGTTTACTACATCTTCCATTAGAGGATGGAACAATTGAAACGCATACATGGGGTGAAATCATTCGTCATACCATTGCACATGAAATTCACCATATAGGACAATTATCAATTTGGTCTAGGGAAGTTGGGAGAAAGCCAGTTTCTGCAAACCTAATTAGACGAGGTCTTTCTTCAGCATTTGTGGATTCAGTAGATGCACTCCAAGCAGACTCAAAATAAAAAGTCACTCAGTTGAGTGACAATTTCAAGATAATCTTTGAATGGATGAATTTCTAACAAAGAAAAGCAGACGAACCTCGCTCATTTGGGTGAGGTTTTTATAGAGTTTCGAACTTTTTTACAGAATGGCTTAGGCCAAAATCATCCATCAAATGTCTATCTTTTCATCTTACGAATATATGCTAATTGTCCAATATGGTAGGCATTATGTGTTGTGGCATTGGAAATGATAGCCCACCATTCCGCCTTCACTGGGTAACCATTTACAACAGATAGAAGTTGCTCCTCCTCAAGAAGCTCCTGCCACTGAAGTAGCGTTTTTAATAATTTATCCTTTAGCTCCAAAAAAGTCACCTTATCTCTCAATAGAAAAGTATCATGATTGCTTTGGACTTGTGGACTAGCTTGAACATGATTTTCAATGTATCTGATTTGCCAAGTTTCATTCCAATAAATGAGATGTTGGACAATTTCAGCAATACTATGACTGGTATTATCGGGTTTCCAAAATGCTTCTTCCTCAGATAGTCCTTCAACTGCCTCATGAAATGAAATATACCAGCTACGATCATTTGCATTTGCTAGAAGTTGGTCCAATAAAATGGTCTTAGCATCCATCATTCACATTCCATCTCCTTCCTATCATGCTTCTTACTAGTTTATCATTTTAATGAATGGCAAGGAAATTGTGCCAGATGAAATATGTAAATACGAGCTAAATTTGTACAAAACATTCTTTATTATCGTGAGCGCATTGATATAATAAAAAATGCACCTGTCGCACAGCTTGAAATGGGATTGGAGGAATCAGATGAAGAAAGAGCAAATTATAGCAAAAGCTATTTGTATATTTAGGAAAGAAGATGCAATACTTGTCTCTGAAGGCTTTGATGAAGTAAAGGAGACATTTTATTATCGACCAATTGGTGGGAAAATTGAATATGGTGAGACGAGTTCAAAGGCAATAAGGCGAGAAATATTGGAGGAAATCGAGGCTAGTATTACTAACCTAAAGCATGTAGGTACAATTGAAAATATATTTACATACAATGGTGATAATGGACATGAAGTAGTGTTTGTTTATGAAGCGGATTTTATTGAAATGTCCTTTTATGAAAATGCTTCTTTTTTTGGGGAAGAAGATAATGGCACACGCTTCAAATTGCTTTGGAAGCCCATTAGTGACTTCTCAAATAATAAATTAGTATTAGTTCCAAATGGATTATTTAAATTGCTCTAGCTTTACATAATGACTTGTAAAATCTAATGTAATGATCTTATGATGGCTAAGTTTAGTGAGGTGAGGATATGAGTAAAACAAGACTTTTTGTGATGTTCGTCTTATTTGCTTTTGTAGCCTTATTTGTAGCAGGTGTTTATTCTCTTAATAATGTACAAGTTGAAAGCACCTATCTTCTTGACGAACAAAACATTATGGAAAAAAATGGTCAATACTATTTGTTAATTGATGACCGAGAGTTGACTTTATCAAAGAAGTTTTACGAAAAAATACAATTAGAAAAGTACAATGAATATAAAATTAATTATGTATATAATCGTTTGGTCAATAATGATGGTGAAATCGTGAAGCTTAAAAGATATGGTGAACAGCCATGGGGGAAATAACGAAACACTTTGAATGTTCAACATTAATTATACAGGGTAAGGAATTCACGGATATTCAAATACATCTGCAATTAATCTACCTATACCTCTAAGCAACCAAAATACTAATCTGAATGGGACTAGAAAGAGCTCTGGTAACCAAAAAAGCACATCAAGTAATAATTCAAATAGGGAGTAATTATTATTTACTTTCCTTTTTGTCGTTTTTCTTTTCTTACTTTGCCACCATTCCTTCATCAAACAACCTCGTTTTCTAAAAATAGTCGAATTTAAATAAATTTACGTGCTAGCTTTGATTTAGTTTCATTTTTGGAACGTTTGCCTTTGTATTCACAAGTGTCATAGCCAGTTACTCACTATTCGAGTAACTGGCTATATGAATAAGCTATAAAAGGAAGTTGAGTTAAAACTTGTTCTCGTTTAGAGTGGCCTATGTAGAAAATCCTATTAAATTCATCTTAAAAAGAGTCGGGCATCCTGATTATCTACATACTAAAACATTCCATAGACAATTAATCTAGCGCTTTCCTTTTTGTCATAATGAGTATAATCCCCCATGTTAAATATAGAATACAAGCCCATATAGTGCTATACAATAATACCGATATAGAGGTCGGTGCCCACACCTTAATAAATGCCCAATTTAAACCGCCAAGTAAAACTTCTGGTGCCAGAAAAATTGCGATTAACATGCTGGCAACAAGCATTGAATGGAGAGTTAATAATAGTATTCTCTTGGAAGCAAGCTTTGTCAATTGGCGTTGTTTTTTATAAATGCTTGAGGTCATTTTGATTACAAAATAGCAAAAGATTAGACTGATTCCTATAATAATGATACTTATAATCGTGGCGATTTTATCCAACTTTTGATAGCTGTTAGTATGTAGAGGAGTTGTTGTTTTACCTTCCCACAAATCCATAATCCCTTGTCCAATAGCAGTTGTCGAGCTTGTATTCATATTGGCTAAGATGGCTACCCCTATTTGCTCATCGGGCTGCATGATGAAATACGATGTAAAGGTTGGATTTTCTCCAGCATGGTAAATGTATGGCTTGTTTTCTTTTTCAACCACTGCCCAACCGGTAGCATAATAAGTATTTGTATCAAAAGGTTCTACCGTTTGGTCAGGATTATGTGATTCTTTAATGGTTGTAGCATCAATTGAATAAATTTCACTATTGCCTAACTGTAATTTCAACCATTTTGCGATATCATTTGCGTTACTGATAATATAGCCAGCAGGGATATTTCCACGGTAAATAGGTGGTGTAAAAGGTAACTCTCTCATAAGTCCTATTTTATAACCAGAAGCCATATGAGGGAATGCTACTTGATGAATTCCTACAAACGATTGATACATACCAATAGGTTGTAAAATCTTCTGTTTGACATATTGATCATAGGGCAGCTTAGTTACTTGCTCTATGATTAGTCCTAACACATCATAATTAATAGTTGCATACTCAAAAGAACTTCCTGGTTTTCTATTTAATGTTTGATCTAGTAATGTTTTGACAGTTAATTCAAGGGCGTTTTTGGCTGTGCTTTCTGGAATTTGAACAATTGAATTAGAAGGAATTCCACTTGTATGCGACAGTAACTGCTGAATTGTTATGATTTCCTTTTTTCCATTATAGGTCAATGTTAACCATGGGATATACGTTTGAATATCATCCGAACGCCTTAGTAACCCTTGTTTTTCCAATTGAAGAATGGCAAGGCCTGTAAAGGCTTTAGATGTGGAGCCTAGCTCAAAAAGAGTATCTGAAGTGACGGGTGTTTTTGTTTTTATATTTGCATACCCAAATCCCTTTTGATATACGGTTACCCCCTTATCGACAATAGTGACAGAAAGGCCGGGGATTTTACTAATGGCTTGTTGCTCCTCAATAAAGAGTTCAATGTTACGAATTTTGTCATCAGATGCTGCATGCGCAAATTCTGGTAGCATTGTACAACATACTAGCATTACAGTCATCATCACAGTTTTTTTAATAAATTGTGTCATGCTCATTTCTCCTTAACTTATAAATTACTTGTTTCAACAACGATTACTATAACAAGCAAATTATGGTCAAACCATCGATTCACATGACTATTCAATGGAGTACATGACAATTTTGTCATGTACTAGAAAAGGGCTACTCCTTATAGTGAATAGGAGAGCCCCAAAAACATTATTTTGTTTGTTCTGGAAGTAAATCGTTACCGTGAATGATTAACTTCGATGCTGAGATTAGAATGTCTCTATTTGCCGAATAATAGGGATCTAAAATTTGATAGAAGGCTTCCCATTGGGCAGCAGCCTTTTCATCTTCACCTTTTTGATCTAAGGCATTTGCTTCCTCATAGAGCTGTTTTAATTTTGTGTAATCCGATTCGCTAATGTCAAATTCGATATCTGACATATATTCTTCAAAGGAAACAGGTTTGTAATATGAATTAATTATTTCATAGAATTGATCCCATAACTTGATTGAGAGCTCTTCGTTTTTATCTTTATCTGCTTTTTGAGCTTCCTCATAGAACGCCTTAAGCTTTACGAGATCCTCTTTTGTTATGTCTAAGTCCATATCAGCCATATATTGTTCAAAAGTTAGTGGAGGATATAGCTCTTGGAAGTATGGCTCTAAAATAGTAAAGATTTTATCTATTTTTTCTCCTGCCTCATCTGTTTTATCTTCTTTAGTGAATTTTACCCAGTCATTATAAAGTGCTTTAAGCTGTTCTTTATCTTGTTTTTTGATGACTATGTTTTGCTCAGAAAATGCAGCTTCGTTAATAAAATCTTCAAAAGGCTCAGGCTGCCAATTTGCTAATTCATAAGGTCTTGTAATGTTATTCATGGCCTGATAAACTCGATCCATTTCTTCATAATTCTCTTCTTTTTCTGCTTTTTTCATGTCAGTAAAGAGTTTTTCTAATTGAACTAACTCTTCTTTTGTGACTTCTTTAGGTAAGCTTTTTTTATACACATCAAAAGTATAGAAATCTGAATAATCTTCTACAATGCTTCCTTCAACAGCGATTTCCTGTCCTTCCACTAGCTTCAATTTTTCGATTTGCTTGTCAGAGAATTTGTGTAAGCCAATAAAATAATTTTTGCCGTCAGACCCTTTAATTGAGATGCCATCGCCATCAAAGTACTTAATAGTACCTTTTATTTTTTGTTCTACTTGTATAGTGACTTGTTTAGTTGTATCTACTGAAGTTGCACCAGCTTGAAGCGGGGTCATTACGGCCATTCCTAGTGTTAATGCGGAAGCTAAAATCCATGTTTTCTTAAACGGTTTTTTCATCTTTATTCATTCTCCTTTAGGTTAACTTCTGTTACCAATTATTAGACGTTTTACCAAACAAAAAAGTTTTATCTTTTTAAGAAAAATTTGAAAAGAAATAGTGTTTTTTTTAAGACAAAAGAGCAACTCCTAAAATGGGAATGTCTCTTTTACAAAAAAATAAAAGCGTTGATTTTCACTACAGCGGTCGAGCTGTAGCACTCTAAAAAGATAAAAACCATCGAGCGTGAACTTTTCGATGGTTTTGGTCAATAATTTGAGGCATTTTTAAGTGAGCCTCCTTTATATTTCATCCTGGAAATAAATCTTATAAAATTTTCGATTTGTTGCCTCATCATAGCCAACTTCAATCAGTTCGTCTATTTGATCGATATGCTGAATATTGACTTGAATTTCAATATTGGAATCAAGCTTTATTTTACGTTTGTATTTTTTTTCAGCTTTTTCTAGTGCACTGTCAGAAATAACTGTTTCATAAGGTTTGACTGCATTGACGAGGATATCTTTTTGGGTAGCATCCGCTTGATCAAATACGGTTTCGATGTAATGGTCCACTTGAAACTCATCTTCGTTTCTAAAGTAGTCCAATGTTTTATTTAAAAAGCCTAGCTTCTCTGTGTTCGAATAATTCTCTTCTTTTAAAATATACTTTTTGCATTCATTTAGCGCTAAATCTGTATTGTGATAATGTTCATCGGCTGCTTTAATGTTTAAAAATCGTTCCTGCCAGTATACGATATCCTCTTTTCGCTTCGTTTTTATAAAAACAACAGGGGGTTTCTCTTCCCCCATATCTACAATGATGGCCATATTATTAATTTTTTTCACGTTTATGCCATCAACACCATGAATGATCATCTTATTATTGTCATTTTTGACATCTAAAAACATCTCTTTTTCATCAATTTTGACAATGGCAATGACCTTTTTAACTTCATTTAATAGAAAGCAATTTTCAAACAAGCCAATAAATAGCTCTCCGCTTTTAATATTTGGGTGCTGGGATACACTGTGTAAGTGCTTCGCCATATTTTGAGATTGTTCAAGAAAGCTACTGTCCTGTTCGAATATTTTTTTTGAATAGGTAAAAACTTCATTAAGCGCAATATCTGTTTCATGGAAAAATTCATATTGCTGCTCAAGCTCTACTTTACTAAATGCAAGCTGTGTAAAGGCTGCTTCTAGCATGAGCTCTGGCTGTATATAATCCTCTTCTCCTAAAATTAGTGTCGTCTCGCTCAAAAAATGGATACTATAGTGAGCTAATTTACTTTCATTAACTTCTAACATTTATTTCACCTTCTAATTTTTCATAGTAGCTAGTATACCATATCTTATTTTCTAAATTTCAATGATTAGAAATAATAAAACGGGATGTAAGGACTTGGAAATTCATGGATTAGAAAACAAAAAATATACCCTAATGTCAGCACTCAGGCATATTGAGGCTGATTTTTTGTCATGGGAGGATGTTGATGTTTAGAAGTTTAAAATAGGACTGCTTAGATAAAAATATGTAGTAATTAATTCCTTGTGGATTGGTAAAGAGGGTGATCATCATGTGGGAAAGGGTAATATCCTATATACCACAATGGCAAGTTTTTATGCAGGGTTTTTTAGCATTCGTTATTCCATTTTTGATTTTCAAATTATTTAATGGTTTAATACTTGAAAAAAAGAATAATGGCAAGATCGACATGAAAGAATACACGAATCAAAAGGAAGTAGATCAGCCATCTAGCCAAGAAACAGTTGCCTCGCTAACGGGTGATTTTATCAAAGATTTTGAACGAATAAAACAAGAACTTGGGCATAATTGGGATGCCCACTTTAGAGAATTTCACATAGGAAATACTCATATTCGTGCGGCTATTGTTTATCTTGAAGGTCTAGCAGATAAAGGGCAAATCGAAGAGCATATTTTGACTTCGATGATGGAGCGTTTTTCGGACACATCCGCCACTGCTTTAACAGAAAACGGCAACATGCAGAACCTCATGAAAAATAATATACCTATCGGGGATGTACTAGAAGAATCAACGATGCAAGGAATAGTAAGTAAGGTATTAATAGGTTATACAGCTTTATTTGTAGATGGTATGCCTAATGCTTTATTACTTTGTACGATAAATGGCAAGACGCGTAATATAGAGGAGCCTATTTCAGAAGCGGTTGTTAGAGGGCCAAGGGTAGGCTTTACAGAAAGATTAAGTGACAATACAGCTCTTCTAAGACAGCAAGGTGAAAATCAGCAATTATCTATCATTCAGATGAAAGTGGGGAAGAGGGTAAAAAAAGAGTTAGTCATTGCCTATATGGATGAGATAGTGGATCCGGAGTTGGTGGATGAAGTAAAAAATCGGATACAAACAATCGACCTTGATAACCTATTAGAATCGGGCTATATAGAGCAGTTAATTGAAGATAATTTTCTGAGCCCTTTTACACAAGTGCAGAACACGGAGCGTCCTGATCGAGTATATGGGGCATTAATGGAGGGGCGGGTTGCCATTATATTAGATGGCACACCATTTGCTTTAATTGTACCAGTTACAATTAATATGCTACTACAATCTCCGGAAGATTATTATGAACGCTGGTTTGCAAGTTCGCTCATTCGGCTTCTACGATACTTGGCTGCTGCGATAACACTTTTTGGTCCATCCATGTATATTGCTTTTGTGTCGTTCCATCAGGGATTAATCCCAACTAAGCTAGCACTGTCCATGATGTCCACAAGGGAAGGAGTTCCATTTCCAGCGTTAATCGAGGCGCTTATTATGGAGGTAGCCATCGAAATTTTACGAGAAGCTGGACTTCGTTTGCCCAAGCCGATCGGTCCCACAATGGGTATCGTCGGGGGTCTTGTTATTGGAGAAGCAGCTGTACAGGCTGGAATTGTAAGTCCGATTATGGTTATCGTCGTTGCTTTAACCGCTATTTCGTCCTTTGCTATCCCTCAATATAACGCAGGGATTACATTACGAATGCTACGATTTGTTGCTATGTTTTTTGCTGCCATATTTGGTCTTTACGGGGTCATTCTATTTTTCCTTTTCCTGGGCAGTCATTTAGTAAAGCTGAAGAGTTTTGGTGTTCCTTATGTTAGTCCGACTGTCCCATATAGAGCAGGGGATTGGAAAGATTTTATGGTACGTATGCCATTAATGATGATGAAACGCCGACCAAAATTATTACAGCCAAAAGATTCTGTTCGTAAAGGGGAAATACGAGGAAAGGAAAACAGTAGCCATGATTACCAGTCCAAAAGATAACATTACGACGTCCCAAACAATGGTCATTATTATTAATTATATTCTTGCAACTGGCATCCTCACCCTGCCTCGTGCCTCGGTAGAGAAGGTAAAAACGCCAGATGTTTGGATTAGTGTTTTTTTAGGTGGTCTTATCGCCATGATTGCTGGAGTGATTATCGTCAAGCTAAGTCAACAATATCCAGACAAGACATTTTATCAATACAATCAAGATATTGTTGGAAAATGGCTAGGATGGTTGATTAGTGCACTTGTCATTACTTATTTCTTTACGATTTCTGCTTTTGAGGTTCGAATAATGGCTGAAGTAACCTCCCTCTTTTTATTGGAGGGAACACCCACATGGGCTATTATTCTACCTTTCTTATGGGTGGGGCTCTATTTGGTGAGTGGTGGAATTAATTCGATCGGTCGTTTATTCGAAATTATATTTCCCATTACCTTTGTGATTTTCTTACTTGTCGCTTTTTTAAGCTTAGGAATCTTTGAAATCGATAATCTTCGACCTGTTTTAGGGCTGGGAGTCGTTCCGATGCTGAAAGGAATAAAAACGGCGACATTAGCATTTCTAGGTCCTGAGATTATGTTGCTCTTAGTGGCATTTATGTACCCATCTGATAAAAAGAAAGCAGTCAAAGTCGTCTTAGTGGGCATAGCGATTCCATTACTTTTTTATGTTATTACTGTCGTAATGGTGATTGGCGCTCTTTCCATCGAAGGGGTCATGACAAGAACATGGCCAACAATCGAACTCATGCGGAGTTTTGAAATTCCAGGATTAATTTTCGAGCGCTTTGAATCATTTTTACTTGTTATATGGATTATGCAAATTTTCGCCACCTTTACCATTACCTATTATGCTGCCGCTCTAGGGTTAGCTCAGCTTTTTAAAAAAAGTATGCACCCTTTTCTATATGGATTATTACCGATTATTTATATTATCGCGATGACACCCAAAAATATAAATGACCTTTTTAAATTTGGCGATAAGATCGGTCATGCTGCTTTATTTTTATTTGGTGCACTACCCATAACCTTACTCCTTATATCAAAATTGAAGGGCGATAAAACATGAAGAAACTCTATCCATTTTTACGTATTTCTCTAGTAATGATTGTATCTCTCCTACTTACTGGTTGCTGGAGTAGTAAAGAGATTGAGGATTTAGGATTGATTGTTGGTACCTCATTAGATTTAGCAACAGAAGAGGCTACCACTGAGGAACAAAAAGAGGCTAAATATGCTAATAGAACGTTACTCACCGTTACGAATCAAATGGTCACTTCTGAGACAACTGTTACAGGAATGAAAGATGGAACATTACGAGAAAAGGCATATAAAAATGTTTCTGAAACAGGGGATGTTGTTTTGCCTACATTACGAAATATGCTATTAAAGTCTGACAAACATTCATTCGCGGAGCATTCCAAGGTTACCATTATTGGCGAAGAACTTGCCAGCACCATTAACCTGCAACAGCTGTTGGACTTTTTTCTAAGAGAGCTGGAGATACGGCCAAGCGGATTGCTTCTTATTGCTCAGGGGCGGGCAAGTGAGACACTTGAAACAAATGAACCAACGAAAATTCCTGCCTTTCAATTGGTAGAGATGATGGAGGGGAATGAAAGAACAACCAAAATTTTGCCACCTATGACCATTGCAAAATTAGAGGGGAAATTATATTCTGATTCAAGCTTTTTATTACAAAACGTCGTTTCAGAAGATGGAGAAGTAAAATTTGTAGGTGCTGCTGTCATTGATGGGAAAACTAAAAAACTTCGAGGCTTTCTGGATGAAAACGACTTAGGGGGCATTGCATGGATCACGGGGAAAGGGGAAGGGGGGTTAGTAAAGGGGTTTGATAAAGAATCGGATTCACCTATCGTTTATGAAATAATGTCTATGAAAAGTAAAATCATACCAAAAATAGATGGTGATCGTATTTCATTTACAGTGAACATTCAATCGGAAGGAAGAATTGCTGAACATTGGGTACTGTCAGACAAAGCATTTAATAATAAATTTTTAAAAAAAGCAGAGAAAACAATTGAGGAAGAAATTCAACGATTAGTGATGAAAACGTCGGAAAAGCTGCAACAGGAATATCAAACAGATGTTGCAGGATTCGGCAATAAATTAAGAATAAAGTATCCAAAAGAGTGGGAAAAGATAAAAAAGGATTGGGATAAAATATTTAGTGAAGCAGCTATAAAATGTGAAGTTTCCATAACCATCAAGGATTATGGAACGTCAGGTGATTAACGTATTAATCACCTTTTTATTTATTTCTATATATTGGAATTATAGGGAGGATTATAATATTCAATAATGTCTTTGAAAGACTGGTGCCAACTGCCGCAAAGCTGTTACAGAATATGTAGAAGCCGCTAAATATGTTTTAAATTGAACAATCTGAGTTCCTTTAAATAGTTTGTAATTCCTCTTTTTAGGATAGACTTTTATCAAATGAAAGGAGGAGGTTTCAACATGCTACAGTTTGATTCAAAAATAGTTGGAAAAGAGATAGGCTATGGTTATTTGCGAGATCATATTATTCATCGCGGTTTTACAATTGGTGGGAATTGGGAGTATCATAAAGGGAGCTTCGACGCGGTACTATGGAGAGGCGGCGGCGAAACAATATATTTACGCGTGCCCTTTATCGTAACAGCAGGGGAATTAGACAATGAAGATGCCCAAATTCGATTTCAAAAGCCGTTTGTCATTAAACATGTTGCTAACGTTGGTTTAGATTATGATGAAGGTTCTCTACTGGATGCTACAGGAGCTAGCCAGTTCCAGACACCGCTTGATAAGGATGGGCATATTCATGATAAAAGTAGATGGATTCAGGCGGGTGAACAAGTTGTAGAAGAAAAAGTACTGCCTTTTTTTATCAACTAATTAGATAAATATGTATATTCTTTCGAGCGTTCTTATGTCTTTTATCCTTCCATTTTTGGGAACTTATAATCAAAAATAGAAAATAGAATTGTCGTAAGAATTTACCAACCTTATAATAGTGGTAGCAGACAACTACTATAAGAGGTGAGTTTATGGATAAAATAGCTATAGATGACTTTTATTATTCCTATCTAAAATTACGACAAGAACGACTCATCCATCGAAAAGAAGCTTATCTTAAAGTGCTAGAGCACACAAAAACATTTGGTGAAATAATTATGTTCGAAAGTATAAAAGTAAGTAAAAGAGACGTCTAGGGCGACGTCTTTTTCTATTTCAAAAAATAGTATTATTTTTATGACAGAAAAGGAGGAAACAAAATGAGGCGAATGATTCCGATTTTACTGCTAGTCATTTTTCTATGTTTGGGCTGTACATCTACAGAGGGGAAGGATGAACGGAAGGTCATACAAGAGGAACCCTTAAAAGTCACTCCAAACGTTGAAGTAATAGCAGAGCAATTACATACACCATGGTCTATTGAAAAGAGTGATACAGCGTTATATGTAGCAGAAAGACCAGGGAATATTGTGAAGATTACGGAAGATGTAGTTGAAAGACAACAGGTTTTATTAAAGAAGGATTTGTCGTCAGCTCCAGAAGCAGGTCTCCTAGGATTTGTGTTAGCTCCTGATTTTACAACAACATATATTGCTTATGCGTACTATACGTATGAAGAGGAATCAGCGCAATTTAATCGGGTTGTGACATTAACGTTAATCGATAATAAGTGGCAGGAAACGGATCTCCTAATTGATCGAATACAGAGTGGTACATATCATCATGGTGGACGTTTAAAAATAGGTCCCGATAGCAAATTGTATGTTACTGTGGGCGATGCAACCCAGCCATCTTTAGCACAGGATTTAGATGCGTTGGAAGGAAAAATTTTACGTCTCAATTTGGATGGTTCCATACCGAATGATAATCCCTTTCCTCGTTCTTATGTGTATAGCTATGGGCATCGAAATCCGCAGGGATTAGCATGGGCAACGGATGGTACGATGTACGCAAGCGAACATGGCAATGCAGCAAATGACGAAATCAACGTGATTGAAAAAGGGAAGAATTATGGTTGGCCGCTCATGGAGGGAACAGACAAACAGCAACGAATGGTTACACCTCTATTTACTTCAGGCCCATCAAAAACGTGGGCACCCTCTGGCATAACCGTAGTGAATGATCGATTATATGTTGCGGCACTAAGGGGGACAGCGGTGCTAACATTTGATATGAGCAAGCATAAACAAGATGTACTATTATCAGATTTCGGAAGAATACGAGATGTCTTTATGGATGATAGCTATTTGTACTTTATCAGCAATAATACGGATGGACGTGGCAATCCACAACCCGATGACGATAAACTATACAGAACACCGTTATGATATAATATTTGTGAAAACATGGAATGCCATGTTGAAGGGAGAGGACTAATATGGCTAATTATCTAAAAATCGCAGTAGCAATTGATTTCTCAGAACAATCATTGAAGGCTTTAGAAAGAGCGAGTCAATTAGCGATGCAACACAATGCTACTTTGCAACTAGTGAATGTGATTGATACAAAATCTTTTGGTGCGGTGTCAGCCTATGATTTAAAATATGCAGAGGAATTGAAGAAAGAAAACAAGAGCAAAATGGCAAGCTTGGAAGAGCAAGTGGTTCAGACCGGTGTTCAAAGCGTAGAGTCAGTTGTAGAAACGGGTTCGCCAAAGGGGATTTTGACACAGCTTACGAATGTTGATTTGATTGTATGTGGAGCAACAGGGTTAAATCGAATGGAAAAAATGATGCTAGGGTCTGTAGCAGAAAAAGTAGTACGTCATGCTCATTGTGATGTATTAATCGTTCGATAATTTTACGGAAATCTTCGTCATATTTATATGGATAATAACACAACAAACCTGCTTGTCATCTATATACAAGCAGGTTTGTTTTTTATTCGATTGTTTGTGCGTTATCTACTATGTTTTGAGGAATATCAATTGTTTTAAGGTGATTGAAATCAGTATAAGTAACGACTGATTTTGTATTCATTAACAATTCATCACCTTCTACTGCCATTTTCAAATCAAAATTCATATCCATTTTGTTTGTATCGAAAGTCTTTTTATCGATGTGTAGCACATAGTTGATTTTTTCAATTGTTAGTTGATCCATAGGGTTTTCTTCTAATCCCATATCCTGCATTGATTTATTAATCTCAGAATCAATTAGCTCTTTAAATTTATCACCTTTTGCTTCTAATGTAAGGACGTATTCTTTATCAGTTTGTTCAAATGTAAAATCTTTGATGAACTTTTTAAGTTGTTCTAACTGTTCCTTTGCATCAGCAGAAGCAGCCGTTTGATCTAAAATAGCATCAAAATTCTCATCAGGAAGTTTTAACCAACTGTCTGTAGTCACATCTTTCATGAAAAGGCCAGCGTCTTTTTTCATATACATTTCAATAGGCATGTCCGTTGTTTCTTGGCCTTCACTCATCATATCTGGCATTGACATTGAGCCTGATAAATGCATAGCAAGTGGATCAACGATAATGTCCATTTCCATTTTAGAGTTGATAGAGAATTCCATAGCCTCTTCGCCAGCTCCAACCTTTGTTACCTGTGTCATGTCCATATTAGCACTAGCACTTTTAATATCAGCCTGGCGATCCACTGCTTTGTCATACACTTGTTCTAAAGTGAGTTTGCTTTTTTCGGTTGTGTCTTTCGTAGGTGTGGCACTTGAATTACAAGCAGCAAGCGTTAATGCTAGTGTTCCAACTGCTAATACTTTAAAAATCTTCTTCATTACTTTCATCTCCTATTCTTGGTAAAAAACACTATCTACTAGTATACGCCCAAGAAAAGGAAAAGTTTCGTTATTTTATAAAATGAATCTAATTCCTTAGTAATAAAACAATAATCTTGCAACAACGACCAGTGACAAGCATGAAAATTATTAAAAAAGCTGTCACTGACCAATCGAATAATGCGAAAGGCCGTGACAGCTTTTAGAGGAGCTTTTCTTCAACAAGCTCGAAAATATCTAAATGAAATTAATTACTTAGTAACCCCAGATCATGGCGAACAATGTACCAATGATTGTTACAACACCTACAAATACTGAATATAAAATCGTTGTATATAACGTTTTCTTATCTTCAGATTCACCGATGTGCATAAATAACACTAATTGTACAGTTGCTTGTGCAAGGGCAGTGACAAGTAAAATAGCGAATGCCATTTTATAACTCATATCAAAGGTTACAACGGCTAAAGCGACAAGTGTCAGTAATAGTGAGAAGCCGAAGCCCATGACATGTTGTTTTGGGAATAATTCCTTCATCAGCTAATCAGTCCTTTCAAATAGACGAAGCTGAAGATGAAAATCCAAACAACGTCTAGGAAATGCCAGTACAATGAGAAGATAAACGCTTTGTTCGCTGTTTGTGGATTTAAACCACGTTTAGCTACTTGGATAATGATAGCTAGTCCCCAGAAGAAACCAAATGTTACGTGGGCACCGTGTGTTCCAAGTAAAGTCATTAATGATGACAAGAATGCGCTTGTTTGAATTGTCGCACCTTCATGTACATAAGTGATGAACTCATCAATCTCAATAGCTAAGAAACCTAGTCCAAGTAAAAGGGTAATGATGAAGAAAGTCATCATTGCCTTTTTACGACCAATACGCATTGCATGAACACCCAGACCAATGGTGAAACTACTTGTTAATAATAAGAATGTTTCCCATAGTACTGGTGTTAACTCAAAGATTTCGGCACCATTCGGGCCATTACCTGTCCGTGTGTGAAGTGTGAAATACACAGTAAACAATGTGGCAAATAACACGATCTCGGCGCCAAGGAATATCCAGAAACCAAAGATTTTTAGGCGATTTTCCTCTGTACTATATTCTAATGGAAGTGAAGAATCGATTTTCATATTATTTATCACCTCTCAAGCTTTTCTCAGTTGCCATAACTTCCTCAACTGAAATATAACGACCATGGTCTTTTTCGAAAGAACGATGGATCATGAAGCCAAATACACCAAGCATACTAATGATGGCTGGAACCCATAGATTAAATACAGCGAAGAATGCTGCAAGGAAGAAGAATCCACTCATCCAGAATGGTGTGCCTGTATTATTTGGCATGTGAATTTTTTCAATTTTACCTGCTGTAATATCGCGACCTTCTTTTTTCGCGAACCAGAACTCATCTAAGCGAGTAACAGTTGGAACTACTGCAAAGTTGTATTCTGGTACTGGAGAATGAGTAGCCCATTCAAGTGTACGACCATCCCATACATCTGCCTTTTCATTGCGAGGCATATGTTTCCAGCTGTAGTAGATATTATAAACGATCAACGCAAAGCCGACTGCAAGTCCTAAAGCACCAACGAATGATAACATGTTCAATGGTCCATAGCCTGTTGATTCTGAGTAAGTGTACATACGACGAGCATAGCCATCTAAACCTAAAATGAATAATGGGAAGAATGTTACATTGAAGCTGATTGCAATAAACCAGAACGCAGTTTTCCCTAATTTTTCATTTAAACGGAAACCGAACATTTTTGGCCACCAGTAGTGATAACCTGCAAGTACACCGAATACTGTACCTGGAATTAAAACGTAGTGGAAGTGGGCAACTAGGAACATCGTATTATGATATTGATAGTCAGCACTTGCCATCGCTAACATTACCCCTGTAACCCCACCAATTGTGAAAATTGGAATAAAGCCAAGTGCATAAAGCATCGGTGTTGTAAATTGAATTTTCCCGTGCCTCATCGTCAGTAGCCAGTTAAATATTTTAACACCAGTAGGAACGGCGATTGCCATTGTCGTAATAGAGAATACGCTGTTTACCATTACCCCGTGACCCATTGTATAGAAGTGGTGAGCCCAAACTAAGAATGATAGTAAAGAAATGACAACCATACTCATAACCATTGATTTATAACCATACAAGTTTTTACGTGCAAATGTTGCAATGATTTCTGAGAAAATACCGAAAGCAGGTAGAATAACGATATAAACTTCAGGATGTCCCCAAACCCAGAATAGGTTGGCCCAAAGCATATCCATACCGCCGTCTTGCATAGCAAAGAATTTTGTACCGAATTGACGGTCTAACATCATAAGAGCAAGCGCTACAGTTAATACTGGGAATGCGAATACAATAATTACGTTTGTAATTAAAATCGACCACGTAAACATTGGCATTTTCATTAATTTCATACCAGGTGCACGCATTTTAATAATGGTCGTGATGAAGTTAACACCTGTCATCAATGTACCAATACCTGATAATTGAAGTGCTAAAGAATAATAGTTATTCCCTACAGTCGGACTAAAATCCGTACTTGCAAGTGGGAAGTAGGCTGTCCAACCAGCATCTGGCGAACCACCGATAATGAATGATAAGTTTAATAAACCCGCACCTGCTGCAAATAACCAAAAGCTGACAGCATTTAGACGTGGGAAAGCAACGTCACGTGCACCGATTTGAAGGGGGATGACAATGTTCATTAAACCAATAACAAATGGCATAGCCATAAATAAAATCATTAATAAACCGTGTGTTGTAAAAATCTCATTATAATGTTGTGCATCAAGAAGTCCGTTATCCGGAACTGCTGTTTGTGCACGCATTAACAGTGCATCGATACCACCGCGGAATAGCATTAATAATGCTACAGCGATATACATAATCCCGATTTTTTTATGGTCAACAGTTGATAGCCAGTTTTTGTAGAAATAGCCCCATTTTTTGAAATAAGTAAGGCCAGCTACGATAACGACTGCTCCAACTACGATACTAATAGCTGCCGCTAAAATCATCGGTTCTTGCATTGGATGGAATAATTCTTCCATACTCATTGGATGCGCTCCTTTCAAAATTAAAAAATTAATATTCTACTCGTTCAAGTTAAATGTAAATTAATGACCTGAATGTTCATTATTCATATCTTCTTCAGACATGTCACCATGATCCATGTCACCCATTTTCATGTTTTTACCATGTTCCATTGGGGCAGGGCTGAATTCTAAGTGTGTAGATGAGAAGCTTTGGCGACCAACATGCTCAGCCTTTAAAAGCTCATCAAATTTTTCTTCTGTTAATGGTTTTTCTTTTGCTTTAACATCAGCTACCCATTTGTCGAAGTCTTCTTGTGTCATAGATTGTGCTTCAAATTCCATTTCTGCAAATCCGCGTCCATTGAAGTTAGAGTTACGTCCCATGAATGAACCCACCTCATCTGCAGCAAGGTGAATGGTTGTTAACATATCACTCATGGCATATTTTTGACCTGCTAATTGAGGAATCCAGAAACTTGTGATCGGACCAAATGAGTATAATTTAAACTCAATTGGACGATCCACTGGAATGTTGACATAGTTAACTGTTTCAACACCTTCTTCAGGGTAACTAAAATGCCATTTCCAGTTTGATGATGAAGCATAAATTACTAAAGGTTCTTTATCGTCATATCCTGCTGGCTGAGCCTCTACAGTAGATGTTGTTCTTACAGTTACAACGGCCAAGAATGCAACAATAATAATTGGAATTACTGTCCATGTGATTTCTAGAAGATGGCTACCCTCTTCATGAGGTGGCTCATAATCAGCAGCTGTTTTAGATGCACGATATTTAGTTAGCATAAAGGCTAAAAGCACATACACGACTAGTAATATAAAGGCCATTGTAATAATGGATAAAATAATTGTGTTTGATAATGTTTCGGCATTTGGCCCTTTAGGATTGAACACTGTTAATGGCTCACATCCAGAAAGAAGTGCAAGAGCACCCAATGCTACAAACATTAAACTTAATTTTTTCTTCATGTTTGACTCCTTTCTATAGAACGGCTATTCATAAAATTCATGTGTTTTTTGTCAGTTCACATTTATAAATAGTGGATACTGAGGTCACCTCTTTTATCTTGGCGTACCAATCAACAACTTAAGAATTTACAATGGCATGGTTCAATATGAAACATAAATCTTGAAGTTGATTGGTCTAATGCAAGCGTTAGCAAAATCAATGATTTGTGCAATCGTTTCACATACGTACATGTCTATAACGATTGTCACATCTTGTCGTTGTTTGCACATTGGATTATACGCCCTGTTTTTAAGAAAAAACATAATTTTGTTATGAAAAAGATAGTAAAGATACATTGAATTTGAACATTTTTTGAACAAAAATCGTTATTTTAGTATTGGTATTTTAAGGTTTTGTTCATTAAACACTGTGGAAACGTTGAAAACACTGGATTCTTCATGTTTAACTAAGTAAATAGTTTTTTTTATGAAAAATTGCATTTCACATTTTGGACGCTGTTTTGTAATAAAATCAGTATCTCATCGGGCATAATAATGTTTTTTATTTGCCTTTTTTATATAAAAGGAGTAGCTAAAGAGTCTTTGTATGGAAACATTAGGATGAACTATCAATGAAAGGAATGATTGAAAAGGGAATAAATGGGGAGTGTTATTAATTATGTTAATATAACAAATAGTTTTCTTGATTATACATAAATTTACATATTCATATTCTGTTTGAAAAACAAAAAGCAAACTAAGAAAAGTCTTAGTTTGCTAGTATGGTAGAAATTTTTCATGTTTTTGAGAAAGAAACGTATTGAATCAGCATTTTTTAGTCAGTCACCAAGCTTTAGCCATTTGGCTACTTGTCCATAAATTGTATTTTGTAATTGAGGGGCTTTATTATTCATTTTTAAAGAAAAATATAATGTCTTCATGAAGTTTAATGTACAAGTACGCCCACTAAAAAAGCTTTCGTTATAACCTTGAGTCATTAAATGCATTTCAAATTTGTCAAAGGCTTGTTCAACAAATTCAATCAAAGCTTTCTCCGAGTAATTTTGTTGTAATAAAGCATCTACGATGTTAATTAATCGCTCTTCTTCATCGTTAACATAGACTGTACCTTTCCAAGTGGCAAGCTTTAGTGCATGTAAAATGGACGGAGCATATTGCAAATCGAATTTTGGGTGTTTAATGGTCATGGCGGCTAAATCAGCTCCATGTGAAATACTATGTGCCCATCCTTTATCCTGTACGTAACCTCTTGTATCTTGCTCTAATAATAGATAACGTCCAATTTTTTTAAAAAACGGTTGCAACTCATCGTCCTTTAAAACAAGCATCTCGGCATCCTTTGCAAGCAAACCTGCAATAAGCAATGCAGAGAATGACCTAGTAAAGACACTGTCTGTTGGCGCTTCTCCGATATGTAAATATAAGGAGTTATCACTAGTTGCTGTTTCAAATAAAAATTGTAATTGTTGTGTGCTTAATAAATTATCACTCAGTAAATTAATAAACGTACGATAAATTAAATGATCGCGCAATTCAGCATCAGTTGAGCCAATATGAATCATCATTTCCTGTAAGAGCCATTCTCCTTTGTCCTTCATCATTGCCTGACGTTCATGCAGTGTCATGGTAGAAAAAGATTGTAGTGTTTCTTTTAAATTCATATTTAAATGTGCCTCCATCATAAGGATTGTTCTATTATTATAGCTCTTTTTTAAGCAAATCGACCAATTTGCAATCCTGATGGACGGTTAGTATACAAATACTTTAATGTTGAGAGTTGCTATAATATTATTTCCAGAAGCTATAGAAAGTTGTTATGATAGAAACGCAACAAAATGGAAATGCTTAAATAGGAGTAACAAAAAAAGACATACCGATGAAGTATGTCTATCTCTACCTATATTATGGCGGCTGACTTTATACCGATTGGCCACTCAATCAGTGAGTGTTGGTTTGTCTTCAGCTCAACGAGAATATTGGTATTTTTTATAGCATCAATAAGCCATTCACTGTAATGACGATTCGGCTCAGGATGTTGTAAAATTTGATGCATATCTTTTTTGTCAACATGTAACAGTTTGTCATTACATTCAATATTTACTTTTTGAGGAATTATAGAAAGAGTTTCATTTTGATGTCCAATTGCAATAGAACCGGGGATTGTTCCAAGAATACGTAAAAGATAAGTGCTAGCCTCTTGCGTGTAAACATCAATTTTTGTACGTGTTAAAAATTCAAATTCAATCGGACTATCTTGAGTAGGTCCGTCCGCTGTAGAAAATGAAATGACTTTAATCGATAATGCCTCGAATGCAGGTGAGATACAATGGTCAAATTCTGTGATTGTATCTAGTAATTGCATGTATTCCACTCCTTGTTAAGAACTTGATTTTCTGGATGCAGACAACCGTGTAGAAAGTCTGCAAGTTGTAATAGATTTTCGACTAATGTAATTATAATACATTTTATTACAAAATATGAATGTAAAAACAATTATTTTTGTAAAAAATAAGAAACTTGTGGATATTTTTAGTAAATAATTGAAAAGAAAAATAGAACGGAGGAGGTGAGGGGAATGACAAAACGTAAGCGTCATGTCATTAAACATGACAATATTGTTGTTTTTCCAGGAGCTGTCCAAACATTAATACGTGAAGGGCATATGTTTGCAGAAAATTATCAATATGAGAAAGCTATTGCAAGTTTTGAAAAGGCCTTTATATATGAAACGGGTGATGAATTTGCACTTAGTGCTTATGCCTTTGCTCTATACGAGTTAAAGGATTATGACAAAGCGAAAGGTGTTTGTGAACAGCTTTTTGCCATGGGGACAACCATGTATGTGGAAGTCATGGAATTGTACATTACAATTTGTATGCAGCTGAAGGAATACCATCAAGTAGAGACGTTAATCACAACCCTCCTTGAGGAAAGCGTACTGCCAAGTGATCAAGTGGAGAAATTTGAACGATTAAAAAACCTTAATAGAGAAGTATCTAAAAATCTTGAAAAAAAAGAAAATGTGCAACAGTTTATTGAGGAGCAGGAATATGAACTAGAAAAATTCAGTGCACTAACAGCCAATGAGCAATCTATAAAATTACATCGTCTGATGGATACCAATGTAAGGCAATTAAAAACGGCATTGCAAGAAATTATTGAAAGTTCGACCGTTCATCCTTTTGTCCAGAGCTTGGCTTTAATCTTATTAGTTGAACAGGAAGTTTCAATGGATATTATGGTTTCGAAATTAGGGCATTCAAAAACGATAAACCCAGCACAACTATCGTTACCTAATCAATTACCACAATATGGTGAAATAAAAAATATAATTGAAGATAAGTTGGCACAAGACCCAACGACGTTAGAAATGGTACAATATTTAATGGCGAAACATGCTATTGTCACATTTCCCTTTGAATGGCATCCTTTTGTGGCAGAGGATGTAGCCTATAGTTATATAGATTTTGTATCATCAATGCTAGGAAATGTGAAAGAAATGGATGATGACATCGTAGACTTTTTACAAATGTTAGAAAAGCTAACAGAACTACATTAGGCATGAAAAAAGTTGAAACTATACACATCTATGTTATACTAAAATGGTTGTCAAAATCGTAGTTACGAATGAATTGTCTAACATCCTAAACTTGATTATTTATTTGGAGGTATTTATACATGTCAGCAAAATGGGAAAAACAAGAAGGTAATATCGGTACTCTTACAATTGAAGTACCAGCTGCAGAAGTAGATGCAGCAATGGACCAAGCGTTCAAAAAAGTTGTAAAACAAATTAATGTACCAGGTTTCCGTAAAGGTAAAATGCCTCGTAAAATGTTCGAACAACGTTTTGGTATCGAATCTTTATACCAAGATGCATTAGAAATTATCGTTCCTGATTCTTATGCAAAGGCAATCGATGAAGCTGGAATTATGCCAGTTGATTACCCAGAAATCGCAGGTACAGAAAACTTTGTACATGGTCAAGATTTCTCATTCACTGCACAAGTAACAGTTAAACCAGAACCAAAACTAGGTGACTACAAAGGTCTAGAAGTAGCTAAGCTTCCAGTTGAAGTAACTGATGAAGAAGTAGATGCTCAAATTCAAGAGCAATTAGCTCGTAAAGCTGAACTAGAAATTAAAGAAGATGAAGCAATCGTTGAAGGCGATACAGCAGTAATTGATTTCGAAGGTTTCGTAGGTGACGAAGCTTTTGAAGGTGGTAAAGGTGAAGACTACCCACTAGAAATCGGTTCAGGTTCTTTCATTCCTGGTTTTGAAGAGCAATTAACTGGTGTGAAAGCTGGCGAATCTAAAGATGTAGTTGTTACATTCCCAGAAGAATACCATGCGGCTGAATTAGCAGGTAAAGAAGCTACTTTCAAAGTAACAGTGAAAGAAGTTAAAACAAAAGTTCTTCCTGAATTAAATGATGAATTCGCAAAAGAATTAGATTCAGAAGTGGAAAGCGTAGAAGCTTTACGCGCTAAAATTAAAGAACAAACTGCAGCACAAAAGGTAGCTGAATCTGATGCAGCTCTTCGTGATGAGCTAGTAGAAAAAGCTTCTGAAAATGCTGAGTTTGAAGTACCAGCAGGTATGATTAACTCTGAAACTGATCGTATGTTACAAGAGTTTGGCCAACGTCTACAAACACAAGGTATGAACTTAGATTTATACTACCAATTCTCTGGTCAATCAGAAGAAGATTTACGTGGTCAAATGAAAGAAGAAGCAGAAAGCCGTGTACGTGTATCTTTAACACTAGAAGCGATTGCTGAAGCTGAAAAAATTGAAGCAACTGAAGCTGATATTGAAGCAGAATTAGAAAAAATGGCTGCTCAATTCAACATGACTAAAGAGCAAATCACAGGTGCTTTAGGTGGTACGGCAGTACTTGAAAACGACATCAAAATCCAAAAAACAGTTGAGTTTTTAGTAGAAAACGCTAAAATTACTGAATAAGATTTTATGTAATTAGATAGCTAAAAAAAACAAGGTACGGCATTAAACCGTGCCTTGTTTTATCACATCAACTAAAAATCAGTCCCCTTAAAGTTTAGTACGACTCACTTTACACTTCACATACATAGTATTGTTTTTATTTTTACACGATGCTCATTTAACTTCATTCTGTAAGATCATAAGGACATTAACAATCAACATATCTTCGAATGAACAAAGCCTTTGTAGATGAATGTAGTAGATTTATAAATAAAAAGCTATGTAGCTGATCGAGAAATCAGTAGTTGATGACAGCTTGAATCTTATGTGTCAGTAGTGAAGAACCGAGACCTTAGGTAACGAAAGGTTACGCAAATGGGTTCCTGAAAAATATGCTGCAGACGGCGAAGGAAGTAAACAACATGACGTTATAATCTACTTGCATGAATGCGAAGGCGTAAATGATGCAGACAATTTATTTGATAAAGGTTCAATAATCTTGTAAGATTGTTGCTTGAATAGGGGTGAAACATATTGTTCAAATTTAATGATGAAAAAGGCAATTTAAAATGCTCATTCTGTGGAAAACCACAAGAACAAGTACGTAAATTAGTAGCAGGTCCTGGTGTGTATATTTGTGATGAGTGTATTGAGCTTTGTTCAGAAATCGTTGTTGAGGAACTAGGTGTAGAAGAGGAAATCGAATTTCAAGATATTCCAAAACCAAAAGAGATTCTAACGATTTTAGATGAGTATGTAATTGGACAAGAGCGTGCTAAAAAAGCATTAGCAGTTGCGGTTTATAATCACTATAAACGCATCAATACAAACAGTAAAATTGATGATGTAGAATTGGCAAAATCGAACATTGTGTTAATCGGCCCAACTGGTAGCGGTAAAACTTTATTAGCTCAAACGTTAGCACGTATATTAAATGTTCCATTCGCCATCGCGGATGCTACTTCATTAACTGAAGCAGGATATGTTGGTGAGGACGTTGAAAATATTTTATTAAAGCTAATCCAATCAGCAGATTATGATATCGAACGCGCTGAAAAAGGTATTATCTATATTGATGAAATTGATAAAGTTGCACGTAAGTCAGAAAACCCATCCATTACACGTGATGTTTCTGGCGAAGGTGTTCAACAAGCACTTCTTAAAATTTTAGAAGGAACTGTTGCAAGTGTTCCACCACAAGGTGGCCGAAAACATCCTCATCAAGAGTTTTTACAAATCGATACAACCAATATTCTATTCATTGTAGGTGGAGCATTCGATGGTATTGAATCCATCATTAAACGTCGCCAAGGTGAAAAAATAATTGGATTTGGATCAGATCCGAATATAGTGGACGTAGATGAAGGTTCTATCATGTCTAAGCTGATTCCTGAGGATTTACTGAAATTTGGTCTAATACCAGAGTTCATTGGTCGATTACCAGTACTAGCTAGCCTAGAGCAATTAAATGAAGCTGCACTTGTACAAATTTTGACGGAGCCTAAAAATGCACTAGCTAAGCAATATCAGAAAATGCTTGAACTAGACGGTGTTGAGCTTGAGTTTGATGAAGGTGCGCTTGCGGAAATTGCGAAGGAAGCAATCGAGCGTAAAACAGGTGCACGTGGTCTTCGTTCAATAATTGAGTCAACGATGCTTGATGTAATGTACGAACTGCCTTCACGTGAAGACGTAAAAAAATGTATCATTACTGCAAAAACAATTACGGATAAAGAAAAACCGAAATTGCTTCTTGAAGATGGCACTGAACTCGATGAAGGTAGCGACACAAAAACTTCAGCATAGCGTATAGAATTGGCTGTCTACCGTTATGAGATAAAGAGTAATTAGCTGACTTCGATTGTGCAATGTTCGCACATATCGACAGTCAGCTTTTTATTCATTCTTACATATTGGCCAACTGACTTGTAGAAATTTTTGGCTCGTTTCAATAACTAGTGTGAATCAGTTTTTTAAACACATACTAGTAGCGCGGGAATTGAACATGAAAATTTTGACGGAGGTGAATACCCGCATGGTAACTATACAAAAAACAACAAATGTACCATTATTACCTTTACGTGGACTTTTAGTATTCCCATCGATGGTGTTACATATTGATGTGGGTAGAAATCGTTCTGTAGCGGCGCTAGAACAGGCAATGTTAGAGGACCAGATGATTTTATTGGTAACACAAAAGGAAATGCACGATGAACAGCCAGAAGAACAAGATTTATATGCGATTGGTACAATGGCTTATGTCAAACAAATGTTAAAATTACCAAATGGTACGTTGCGAATTTTAGTTGAAGGAGTTGCGCGTGCTTCTTGGAAAAACTATCATGCGCTAGAAAATTATACATTGGTTGATATTGATGTAAAAGAGGATTTGTTGGATAAGGATGTGGAAACGCAAGCTTTAATGCGTACACTCTTAACGTATTTTGAAAAATATGCCAAATCATCTAATAAAATAACAGCCGAAACCATCAACACTGTTGCAGATATTGAGGAACCTGGACGTTTAGCAGATATTATTGCATCACATTTGCCTTTTAAAATTGCAGATAAGCAAGAAGTATTGGAAATGCTAAATGTAAAAAAACGACTAGATCACTTAATTATTCGTTTGCATGATGAGCAAGAAGTACTCGATCTGGAAAAGAAGATTAATTCAAAAGTAAAGCAATCGATGGAGCGCACGCAAAAAGAATACTATTTACGTGAACAGATGAAGGCTATCCAAACAGAGCTTGGCGATCGTGAAGGAAAAACGGGTGAAGTAGCCGAATTACGAAAATCCATTGATGAGTCTGGGATGCCAGAGTCGACAAAAGAAGTGGCACTAAAAGAATTAGATAGATATGAAAAAATTCCAAGTGCTAGTGCCGAGAGTGGCGTTATCCGAAATTACATCGATTGGCTCATTTCATTACCTTGGACAAATGCAACTGAGGATCGTATGAGTATCGATCATGCTGAGAACATTTTGAATCGTGATCATGCTGGCTTAGAAAAAGTTAAAGAAAGGGTTCTTGAATATTTAGCTGTACGTCAGTTGAAAAATTCACTTCGTGGCCCAATACTTTGCTTAGCGGGACCACCAGGGGTGGGGAAAACTTCATTAGCTCGCTCCATCGCGGAAAGCTTAGATCGTAAATTTATTCGTATTTCATTAGGTGGGGTTCGTGATGAATCTGAAATTCGTGGGCACCGTCGTACGTATGTCGGCGCTATGCCAGGTCGTATTATCCAAGGAATGAAAAAGGCTGGTACCATTAACCCGGTATTTTTATTAGATGAAATTGATAAAATGTCTAATGACTTCAGAGGAGATCCTGCAGCAGCAATGCTAGAAGTTTTAGACCCTGCGCAAAACAATACATTTAGTGATCACTATATCGAGGAAACATATGATTTATCTAATGTCCTATTTATTGCCACTGCCAATGATTTAAGTAGTATTCCAGGGCCATTGTTAGATCGTATGGAAGTAATTTCTATAGCGGGCTATACAGAAATTGAAAAAGCGCAAATTACAAATAATCATTTAATTCCTAAGCAATTGAAAGAACACGGTTTGAAAAAGACACAAGTTGTTATTAAAGATGAAGCAGTAATTGATATAATACGTTATTATACACGTGAGGCTGGGGTACGTGGTTTAGAACGTCAAATTGCTACGCTATGTCGTAAAATTGCCAAAATAATTGTCTCTGGTGAGAAAAAACGAGTGACGGTTAGCTCAAAATCCTTACAAGAATTGCTTGGTAAACACCGTTTCCGTTATGGACAGGCTGAAAAGGAAAATCAAGTAGGGGTTGCAACTGGTCTTGCTTACACAACAGTTGGTGGCGACACGTTACAAATTGAAGTATCCTTAACCCCTGGAAAAGGCAAATTGCAACTAACAGGTAAGCTGGGAGATGTCATGAAGGAATCAGCTCAAACTGCTTTATCCTATGTTCGAACAAAAATGGAGCAGCTTCAAGTAGATCCAGAATACTTTGATACACATGATATTCATATTCATGTTCCAGAAGGTGCTGTCCCTAAAGATGGACCATCTGCAGGTATTACAATGGCAACAGCCATTGTCTCTGCAATTCTTAACCGACCGATTCGCAGGGAAGTAGGGATGACAGGCGAGATCACATTACGTGGTCGAGTACTACCTATAGGTGGTTTGAAAGAAAAAACATTAAGTGCTCATCGTGCAGGATTAACGACTATTATTTGTCCAAAGGATAATGAACGCGATATAGAAGATATTCCTGACAGTGTCCGTGAGCAACTTACATTTAAACTAGTGTCATCGGCAGATGAAGTATTAGCCTATGCACTGGACGGAGGTATTTAGAAAAATGAAAGTCCATAATGTCGAAATGGTCATTAGTGCGGTAAGACCAGACCAATATCCAGAAGATGGACTGCCAGAATTTGCATTAGCTGGTCGTTCAAATGTAGGGAAATCTTCCTTCATTAATCGAATGATCGGACGTAAAGCTTTAGCGCGTATTTCGTCAAAACCAGGTAAGACACAAACACTTAACTTCTATAAAATCGAAGAACAATTATTTTTTGTAGACGTTCCAGGTTATGGTTATGCTAAGGTTTCGAAATCAGAGCGTGAAGCGTGGGGAAAAATGATTGAGCGTTACTTTACAGGGCGCCAAGAATTAAAAGCAGTTGTACAAATTGTTGATTTGCGTCATCCTCCAACGGCAGATGATCGCATGATGTATGATTTTTTAAAGCATTATAATATTCCTTGCATTGTGATTGCAACAAAGGCAGATAAAATTCCAAAAGGTAAATGGGATAAGCATAAAAAAATTGTCAAAGAGACATTGGAGATGGAAAAAAATGATCCACTTATTGTCTTTTCTTCAGAATCAGGCCTTGGTTTTGAAGAGGCTTGGCGAACTATCGAAAATAGAATGTAAAAAAAAGCATCTATTGGTTCTATTGATTAGGACTGTAGATGCTTTTTATTTTTGTATAAGGTATGGAGAGAAAGTTGGAGAATATACTTGAGAAATTAAATATTTGACCGATAAGGTAGATAGGAGGTGGACTGTATGGATATAGCAGCTTTATCGATGGCAATGAATCAAGCAACACTTATGCAAAATGTATCTTTAGCTGTAACAAAACAAGCGATGGAGATGCAACAGCAAAACACAGAACAATTAGTTGAAATGTTAGATGCTCCACATCCGACAGCTGGACATACAATTGATGTTCAGGTCTGAGCAGGAAAGGTAGCTTTAATTGAAAGCTACCTCTACTTTTAAAAATTAACGGGTAGCGATAGAAATTGTAACTTTATGAATGAGAAAAACTACCAATAATACGATATACTATTCATGACTAAATTTTAGCAAGGAGGCAGCAGTTTTGAAAAAGTATTCATACATACTATCGATTATGTTACTAATGGTTCTAGTTTTTTCCTTTAACCAAACAGCTAAGGCAGCCCAACTAGTGACTGGTACCTTTGTCGATGTAACATATTCAGAATATACAAAACCAGATGGCACGATTGAAAAGCAGCTTAGTAAAGTGACATTGCAAAATGATCGAGGGCGTACTGTAACCTACAATATCAATAAGAACACTCGATTATTTATTAATAATACGTCCACAACTATAGAAGGTTTTAAACTGGGTATGGAAGTGGAAGCTGACATTTCTTTAAGAAGTGTGGTGGAACTACGAGGGAAATCAAATTTACCAACAGAAACGAATGTTCCATCGACTGGAGGCAACAGTACAACAATTGCTGGTGTTGTAACGAGTATTGATCCTAATGGATTATTTATTATGGTAAAACCAGATGTTGGTGCAGAATCTATCTATTATATAAATAAAGAAACCGTTTATCAAAAAAGCTCATCAGCAACAGATATCAGTGCACTGTATGTTGGAGATCGAATTAAATTGAGCTTGAAGAATAAAAATACTTCTATCGTTACTAAAATAGCGATAAGTGAAACGGGTACTCTAGTAGAAAACCTATATAAAGGCGAAATACAAGCGGTAAACCCTAATGCCAATAAATTAACTGTCAAAAATCAACATGCTTTTGTTAACTGGCAGTTTGGCTCTAAAATTACTACAGACCTTTCAACGATGCCTTTTACTTCCAAGGTGCCAATATATGTTGGAAATACTAAAGTAGAGAAGGGTCAACTTAAAAATTATATTGGTAGTGAAGCATACTACGCGACTGTAAAACAATTTGGAAAAGAAGTTATAGAGAAAATTGTAGTATTAAAAAACAATGAACGCACTTATTATGAACCAATGCTATCTGTGGATACAGATTACAAACTGTTAAAGCTTAAAACAGCGGGTTCAATGTATTTCCATAACGGAACTATTTTAATTCGTAATGGACGTTTAATTGAACCAACGGGGCTTATGGCTTATGGTACTGCATTTGTGATTGCAGATGGTGCTGCCCGTGATCATTATGCACAGGTAGTGCAAGTGACGAGTGATAGCTTTATGTCACCAAACTTAGCTGGTCATGAATTATATTATGGACGATTATCTCAAGCTGATGGATATCTGATTGAAATTGATGATGCTATGAAAATTGAATCCAATGTTTTCAAGAAAACGGATCGTACTGTACTTTCTGTAAGTAATTCAACAAAGGCAAAAGTTGATGACGGAAATAGAACCTATAGTGTTATGCCTGATATTGAACTTTATTTATCCGAGGGCCGTTATGGTTACTTCTATGTGAAGGATGGCCATGTACAAGCACTTCACATTTTAGATAATGCGAAGCCTGTTGCACCATTAATGCTTACAGGGAAGTTGCAATCTGTGAAATCAACGTACCCTGCTGTCATTAACGTTAAGAGTGTTAGTCAATGGCAAAATGGCCGTTGGTATGAAGCAGGTGAGATGATTAATATGAATATTGATCAAGCGACACTGATAAAAGCAGGCAAAGTGATTCAGGCCTCTGATTTACAGCCATCGGATCGTTTAGTTGTATTATCGGATCGCTTTGTGAAGGGACATTTTATTTTAGTAGATTAATGTAAATAACAAATTAAAAAATCTGCGAGTCTAATGCGAACAGTATTAGCAAAAAAGGCGATGTATTCCTGATTAAAAAGAATTCTTCGCTTAGGCTTATAGGCTAAAATTGTCAATACTTTCGAAGGATAAGCAGATTTTTGTTTTAGAGTTTAAAGCTAGCATCATGATTCACTTTATGTACAGTGAAAGAGAGGATAAACGCATGCAAAAACATTGGTCAAAATTAGTGTTAGTCGTTCTGGCTATTTTTGTCATTAATTCGATTACGCCATTCAGTGCTTCTGCTGCTTCATTAGAAACAACGGGTGCCGTGAAAAATGAATATACATATGAGGAAGCGATATTTCTTTCAGGGTCACCTGTTATTTTTAAAGGAACAAGCAAAGATATTAAAATTTCACAAAAAGAATCCAAGGGCAAACTAACTGAAACGTATAGTATGAAGTTAACTGGCAACAATGGCGCTACATTAACAAGAAACATTGCCTATGAGTCAGATGTTGTGGATTATGCAAGTATTGGTCAGAAAACTTCTAATGGAGAGGTTAAGAAATATACTGAAAAAATTACTATCGGATCGATTACTTATTCTTTAGTCGATTATCAATTTTCCCAAGGAACTGTTACAGATAATCGCGCAGCTTCTGATTATTACTCGGGAAATGTAATTTCGAGAAAGACCTATGCTTATGAAACTGGCAAAGGGAAAAATGCGGTTAAAAACACGATTACAATTGAAACTGATAGCAGACATGCAGGCTATGAAAACTTTTGGGGTGCAACTGAAACACAAATTTCAGAGTCTGTTTATACATTTAGTGATGGTAAGACAAGCCATGTGAAAAATCGTGTATCTACAAGTAAATCACGTGTCTTGAATTACGAGGAGAATCTAGGTACTTTAGGCAGCTTCGAAGGTGGATATGCTGTTGTCAGTGAAAAGGATGTTATATCGGAATACACTTATAATTTAGCTTCAGGACAAAAAGGCACACTAGATTTAGATACAGAATATATGCCAACTATTGAACGCCTTATTATTCCTAAATTCCGGGATTTAACAAACCATTATGCGAAAGAAGCAATTGAAAAACTTTATTCTCTAGGTATTTATTCGGATTCAAGCAATTTCTTCTCACCTAAAACGCCAATGAAACGTATTGATTTTACTACAGCTATTGGTAAAGCAGTTGACTTACGCGTGTTTGAAGAGAAGAAATCAAGAAAGGCTCCTACTGCAAGTGTCTTTAAGGATTTAAAAAGATCGACTAAAGACTATTCCTATATTGAATCAGCCTTAAATAAAGGAATCATTAAAGGGGTTTCTGCCGATTATTTCATGCCTGATGGTGCTATCACAAGAGCACAGGCTGCTACTATCTTTGTTCGTGCCTTAGGACTAGAAAATAGAGCGCCGAATCCTGGCTATTTAACGAAATTTACTGATGACAATCAAATTCCGAACTATGCAAGAGATGGTATCTATATCGCCAATGAGCTTGGATTGATGATTGGCGATTCTGCTGGACGTTTTAATCCAAATAAGCCGCTATCTCGTGCAGAAGCTTCCGTTGTCCTAGAACGATTCCTGAAATATTTGGAGGACGACTTAAAACAAAACTATCGTGATGACATATTGTTCTTTAACTAAAGAAAGGGCTGAACTACCATGACATATATAAAAAAAGCATGGCTTACTATGCTGTGCTTCATGCTTCTCTTGATGACAGCAACACCTGTTGTTACACAAGCAGCAACAACAATTAGAGATGTTCCGACAAATAGTAGCAACTATAAAGCCATTTCTTGGGCTGTTGACAATGAATTGATGTCTTTGAACAATGCCAATAACTTTTTACCAAATGAGCAAGTGACAGATCGAGAGCTTGTCCTTATGTTTGCTAAGCTAGACCGCAACTACGCATTATCTTATATCGATAGTGTGGCTTATAACTTTTATAGTGACTTTTATTTACCGTTTAATGGAACGCACGTAAATGCTAATCGATCAAAAGCGATTACTCGGGGTCAATTTGCACGAATATATGCTGCTTTTAAAGGTGTGGATTTAGATGAACCACAGGCAGTTCAATATTTATATTCAAATAATTTATCTACAAGTAGTTCAGGCAAAAAGACATTTGCAAGCTTTAATCCATCAACAAAATTAACGCGTGGTGATGTCGCAACATTCTTATACAGAGCAGTTCAAAATGGTAACTTTGCAGTACAAGGATTAACACGTAGTGCGGCTGGCCGTGATAATGATAGCATTACGTTACCACCAGGGTTTATGGGCTCCAATAGTGCTGATTTTGAAGAACCAAAGGATAATTCCAATGATTTTACTGGACCCGAGTATGTAAATAATGCATTGCAAAGTATTGTGGTGGAAAAACCTGATTTAATTGCGAATGAAGTGGATTCAACACTTGTGACGGTATCGTTAAAGGCTTGTAATGGTGATCCTATTGCGGATGATAAATCCTATACATTCCGTGTGACTTCAAATTACGGTACGATTATCGATACTTCCGGTGAAGCAGTTAGAACTGTCCAATCTGATGGTTCAACTGTGTCAGCTATTGTTGTAGCACCAAAATTAATGAAATCTGCTCGTGACATTATTTCCTTTGAATTAGTTAATAACACTGATCCAGCAATGAAGTGTCTTGTTGGGCAAAAATTAAAAGCAGAGGTGCGTTATTCACCACAACCAGAATTGCGTATTGATTACCAAGTATATGATCCTACAAATACAGATGATGATAATGGCAATGTGACACCACCATATGTCCCATATGAGAAATTGCCAGAGTTCTTCACACAAAACTTAATTGATGTGTACGCACCAGTTCCATTGAAGTATGATGGGGATAAAAAGCTATTTAGTATTGGGCAGCAAACTAATGTAACAGACGCTTTAGGTAATGTACAAAATGTCTATTTACGTTACGGAGGCTCAGATTCTAGATATCCAGCCCTAGGCTATGAAAATGCTATTTTACAATTTGAAAACTACAATATTTCTGTTTATCTATTTGAGGAACTTTTAAATCGTCGTTTGGATAACTCTGTAACATCCCCAGCTAAAACAGAAATTATGTATATGATTTCTGAAGATGGTCGTCCGATTTATCGTGTTCAAGGTATTGATGATGCTATCGCCTCTCAGGTAGAGAACATTAACCCAGTTGGAGCCATCATCCAGCTTATGAACCATATGCCAGAAGAAAAAAAATTGACACTAGAACATTACGATAGTGTCATGAAAATTTATTCTATCTTTACAAACTTAAGTAACTATGATCGTACGGTACTATTAAAATATCAAGGCGGGAAGCTACTAGGACAAGTAGAGGCCTATAAAAAACGAGTAGAGGCATTGAAAGAAAGTGCAGATGCTGCTTCTAGACCATCTGGCAAGGATCGATATACAAAAGTCATGGTGACTTTAGTTCGTCCTGGTGGAGAACCTGTTACGGATTATCAAGGAACTGTGAAAATTAAGTTTGATGGAGTAGAAAAAACAGCTTCATTTATTACGAATACTTCAGATCCATTAAACAATACAGGTAGTCCAGGTACGGCTGTTGCATACTTTGATTCCATTATTTATGGGAAATCCAAAGTAGAAGCAACCCTTGTCAATCCAATAGACCCTCGCTATGCAACGATTTTGAAGGGTTTAAAAGATAAAACAGTGACCAAAGATATTTTCACTAATCCGAACTTCAGTAAAAATTCATGCTCATTAGCAACAGAAATGGCTTATGTAGTGGATTATTCTTCTTCTATGAAGGCTGTTGATCCAACGAATTATCGTGGTAAGAAAATGATTGAATTCATCAATCAATTGAAGGCGAAAAATAACATTGTTATCGAAACCAACACAAAGGCAACAATTCTTGGTGAGGGTACAACAGATGCGGTATTGAAGAAGGACCTCTATAAAGCATCTAAAGATAAAGGTGCTACAGATATTTTTGCAGGTATTGATATTGCATTAACGAAATTCTCAAACGATACAAAAACAGCTAAGGCTATTGTGGTTGTATCTGATGGGAAAACAAGCAAATCAAAAATGATAAAAGCTATTAATGATGCGAAAAAGCAAGGTGTAAAAATATATACCGTGAGTATGGGCAAGAAATCACAAATAAATGATGCTACGTTAATGCAACTGTCTACAGAAACAGGCGGAGCTTATTATCATGCGCTTGATAATTTACAATTGCATCAGGTGTTCCAAAAGTTGATTGATGCTATTTTATGTAAAACTCCAGCATCAAGCTGTATCAATCCTGATGATTTATTTGAAGAAGCCAATGTGTCATTACGAAAAGGCTATCTCACAATGAGCGCTCGTATTGATGGTAATTGTCCAAACGTTGCGAAGATTAATGTACGTTACAAATCAATTAGTGGAGATGTACAATTCGAGTTGCTAAAACGTAGTGATCATGTGTTTATGTTAACGAAAACAGTACAAACTATGCAGGACTTTAAAGTTAGCAATGAGATTGACTTAATCGCATACGATAAAGATGGAAATATTATTTCAATGAAAACTGTTTCCATCACAAATTAATGGAAAAAACTGCCGCCATCTAGGGGCAGTTTTTTAATTTGAAACAAAACGTATAATTTGTTACACTTAGTTTATAATAATTCTAATGTAGGTAACGGAATGCAGTTCTTCATGACATGTTCACAAATTATAGATGAACTATTGTCGAACTGTGCTATAATGAGATTTGTGAATTAGAACGTGTGAGGTGTTATTCATGCATACCATCGTAGTAGGCTTGAATTATAAAACAGCGCCTGTTGAAATAAGAGAGAAGTTATCATTCATTGAGAGTGAACTACCTCAGGCAATGGAAGCGCTGCAAAAGCAGAAAAGTATATTAGAAAACGTTATTGTTTCGACATGTAATCGTACAGAAATTTATGCTGTTGTGGATCAATTGCATACTGGACGTCATTTTGTGAAACAATTTTTAGCAGATTGGTTTGACTTGCCTGTGGAGACATTTTCTTCGTATTTAACAATTCGTGAAGAGGATGAGGCAGTCGAACATTTATTTAAAGTGACAGCTGGGATCGATTCAATGGTTCTAGGTGAAACACAAATTTTAGGGCAAGTAAAAAAAAGCTTTTTAAGTGGACAAGAGATTGGCACGACAGGAACGGTTTACAATCAACTATTTAAACAAGCGGTAACATTTGCAAAGCGAGCACATAATGAGACAGCTATCGGCGAGAATGCGGTATCCGTTTCTTATGCAGCAGTAGAATTAGCAAAGAAAATTTTTGGCTCTTTACAACGTAAGCATGTAGCTATTCTAGGCGCAGGGAAAATGGGGGAGCTTGCGATTGAAAATCTCTACGGCAGTGGAGTAGGAAAAGTAACCGTGATTAATCGTACGTTTGAAAAAGCGGAAAGCTTAGCCGCAAAATTCCATGGTCAAGCTAAATCTATGAAGGAATTACAATGTTCCTTATTAGAAGCAGATATTTTAATTACATCGACTGGTGCAACAGATTATGTCATTGATTATGAGCTCATGCAATTTGTCGAACGTTTGCGTAAAGGAAAACCGTTATTTATGGTAGATATAGCTGTTCCTCGTGATATCGATCCACGTGTTGGCGATTTACCAAATGTGTTCTTGTATGATATTGATGATTTACAAGGAATTGTCGAAGCCAATTTAGCTGAGCGCGAACGTGCTGCTGCTGATATTACGGATATGATTGGGCATGAAGTGATTCAATTTAAAGACTGGGTGTCAACACTTGGTGTCGTACCTGTGATTTCTGCATTACGTAAAAAAGCAAATCGTATTCAAGAAGAGACGATGACTAGTATCGAGAACAAAATGCCAGATTTAACGGAACGTGAACGTAAAATTTTAAGTAAACATACAAAATCAATTATTAATCAATTATTAAAAGAGCCAATCTTACAGGCTAAAGAAATGGCCAATTCTCCAAAAGCAAATGAACAGTTACGTTTATTCCAACAAATTTTTGGTATAGAAGAAGCTGTGGAAGCTGAAGTTCAAGAGATGACGAAGCAAGAGCTTGAGCGTAAAGAACGCGCACAGGCAACTCAAACTTCTGCTGAACCAAAGTATTCTTTCTAAATTATCTATTGCGTTTTGTACACTGAAGCTGTACGAAGTGGTTTTATGCAATTGGATTCTCTACTGATATTACATGAGGCGTTTTCGTATCTGTATGGTAAACTTAGGATACGAAAACGTTTTTTGTTTTCTTATTTCAGCATTACAATTTCACTACAAAGAAGGGATGTCTATTGGCGGATTTGACCATGACAAGGCTTTATGAGGTGATGATCGTCTTGTATGCAATCAGTCTAGTTTTTTACTTTACTGATTATTTTTATAAGCAAGTACGAGCAAGGCGCATTGCTTTCTGGCTTGTTTCATTTGTATGGATGATTCAAGGTGCCATTATTATTTTAACGTTTGTGGAAACAAAACGCTTTCCGATCTTATCTTTGTCTGAGGGGATCCTCTTTTATTCCTGGTTACTTGTGACGTTATCCATTATCCTGCACTGTATTGCAAGAGTAGACTTGCCGGTATTTATTATAAATATATTAGGATTTTTGTTCGCTAGTATATTTACGTTTATGCCTAAACGTCCTACTGGGACTGTCGGAGATACTTTAATTTCGGAAATGCTTTTTATTCATATATCATTTGCAATTTTGTCATATGCAGCATTCACTTTAACATTTGTGTTTGCCATATTATATCTAGTTTTATATCGTTTATTGAAGAAGAAAAAGTGGTCGCATCTATGGACAAGACTGCCATCTTTACAGCAAACGAGCAACTGGATGAATGTATCATTCTTTATTGGGATCCCAATGCTATTTATAAGTTTAATATTAGGGTTTGAATGGGCATTATTAACATTAGAAAGTCTTTCGATTTTCGATGCAAAAATCATAGGGTCCTTCATTATTTTAATTTTGTATTGCTTTATCTTATATGTGAATCGCAAAAGCAAGCTGACAGGTACAACTTATGCATGGGTACATATTTATGCCTATCTATTAGTTGTTGTGAATTTCTTCTTAGGAAGTAGTTTATCGCGATTCCATTTATGGTATTAGAGGAAAGGTTGGAGACTGTTGAGAAAAATTATTGTAGGTTCTAGGAGAAGTAAGCTAGCACTAACGCAAACAAATTGGTTCATTAATGAATTAAAGGCTGCTGGTGCTCCATTTGAATTTGAAGTAAAAGAAATTGTGACAAAAGGTGATCAGATTTTAGATGTACAGCTTTCAAAGGTAGGCGGAAAAGGATTGTTCGTTAAAGAAATTGAACAAGCCCTTTACGAAAAAGAGATTGATTTTGCTGTCCATTCTATGAAAGATATGCCTGCTGTATTGCCGGAAGGTTTAGTAATTGGCTGTATTCCTCCACGTGAAGATGCACGTGACGCATTTATTTCGAAGGGACATGTTAAATTTTCTGAACTACCTGCAGGAGCTGTAGTCGGGACAAGTTCTTTACGTCGTAGTGCGCAGCTACTAACAGTACGTCCTGACCTTGAAATTAAATGGATTAGAGGGAACGTTGATACACGTTTAGCTAAGCTTGAGACCGAAGAATATGACGCGATTATTTTAGCAGCAGCCGGTTTAAAACGACTTGGTTGGAGTGAAGATGTTGTCACTGAATTTTTATCAGTGGAGGATTGCCTGCCAGCCGTAGCACAAGGTTCTCTTGGTATTGAATGCCGTGAAGATGATACCGAGCTACTAGACGAGTTAGCTAAATTAACAGACCAATTAACATGGCAAGAGGCACATGCAGAACGAGCATTCTTGGCGGCTATGGATGGCGGGTGCCAAGTACCAATCGCTGGCTATGCCACATCAAATGGGGAAGAAATTACTTTAACAGGCCTTGTTGCTGCACCTGATGCATCAGTTGTATATAAAGAAACAGTAGTTGGTTCGGACGCACAAAAAATAGGGGAAGAGCTGGCTACTATTTTAACGAAGCAAGGAGCCTTCGATTTAATTCAACGTGTGAAGGCAGAGCAAGATGCAAAATGATTTACCTTTAAGAGGTAAAACGGTACTTTTAACAGGTACATCTAAAACAACAGCTATTGTAGATGATATTGCAGCTTTAGGTGGCCATGCAGTTATTGCCCCATTAATTGAAACATGCGAACGTATGGACAACAATGATGCAAAACTAATGAATAGTGCGCTTCAATTTGACTGGGTTATCTTTACGAGTCAAAATGCTGTTGATGCCTTTGCTAATAAAATGGGACGGCATCAAATAAGTGCCAAAAATTTTCGCGCAAAAATTGCTTCCATTGGCACTAAAACAACTACAGCGTTAGAAAATCTAGGATTTCAAGTGAGCTTTATGCCTTCCGTATTTAGTGCTGATATTTTCGTCAAGGAATTTCCAAATATAGCTGGTGACCATCCAAGTTGTCTGTTTATTCGTGGAGAAAAGGCGAAAAGTACGTTGAAGGATGGACTGCCCTTTAATTTAAAAGAATGGACAGTTTATGAAACGATAGAACGACAAGATCAAACGTTAGCTATTATTAATTGCATTCAGCACAATGAGGACGTCACAGTGATTTTTGCTAGTCCTTCAGCTGTAGATGTATATGCAAAAAGTGTAGCGGTACATGTTGGATGGCAGGCTACAAGGGTTGCAGCCATCGGTCATATTACGGAAGCAGCTCTTGAACAATACGGTGCAACTGTGGATATTATGCCGAGTGTATATACAATGCAAGCAGTCATCGAAGAATTAATGAAAGTAGGGGACAAATCATGACAAAACTACAATTTCAAAGACATCGTCGTTTGCGTGCCAATGCAACGATGCGATCAATGGTAAAAGAAACATACTTACATAAAGAGGACCTGATTTATCCTATTTTTGTAATAGAGGGCGAAAATATTAAAAATGAAGTACAGTCTATGCCTGGTGTTTTTCAATTTTCATTAGATAAACTAGAAGCAGAAATTGATGAGGTTGTTGCATTAGGAATCCCAGCTGTCATTTTATTTGGTTTACCAGCTGAAAAAGATGCTGTTGGAACTGGTGCATTCCATGATCATGGTATTGTCCAAGAAGCGACTCGCTTAATTAAAACGCGTCACCCTGAGCTTTTGGTCATTGCGGATACATGCTTATGTGAGTTTACGGATCACGGTCATTGCGGCCTAATTGAAGGCGATCAAATTTTAAATGACCCTTCATTAGATGTTTTAGCTCGCACTGCAGTATCACAAGTAAAGGCAGGCGCAGATATAATTGCTCCGTCTAATATGATGGATGGTTTTGTTGCGGCGATTCGTGCTGGGCTTGATGAAGCCGGCTTTGAACATATTCCAATCATGTCATACGCGGTGAAATATGCGTCAAGTTACTATGGCCCATTCCGTGACGCGGCGGATGGTGCACCACAATTTGGTGATCGTAAATCATATCAAATGGACCCATCAAATCGATTAGAGGCATTCCGTGAGGCAGAATCTGATATTGAAGAGGGGGCGGATTTCTTAATTGTTAAGCCTGCCCTAAGTTATTTAGATATTATCCGAGATATGAAAAATAATTATCCATTACCACTAGTAGCGTATAATGTTTCAGGTGAGTATGCGATGATTAAAGCAGCTGCTATTAATGGTTGGATTGAAGAGAAAAAAGTTGTGCTTGAAACATTATTAGGTATGAAACGTGCAGGCTCTGATTTAATTATTACGTATCATGCAAAAGATGTTGCACGTTGGTTGGAGGAGAAATAAATGACACGCTCTTACGAAAAATCAAAACAAGCCTATGCTGAAGCTGTTCAGTTAATGCCAGGAGGTGTTAACAGCCCTGTACGTGCATTCAAATCAGTAAATATGGACCCTATTTTTATGGAATCTGGCCATGGGGCTATTATTAAAGATATTGATGGTAATGAATATATCGATTATGTATTATCTTGGGGACCACTCATTTTAGGACACACTCATCCAGAGGTTGTCAAAGCAATTGCTGAAACTGCGGCAAAAGGCTCTTCCTTTGGTGCACCAACCTATACAGAAAATCGATTAGCTCAATTAGTATTAGATCGATTACCAGGCATGGAAATGATTCGCTTTGTTTCTTCAGGGACAGAAGCTACGATGTCTGCATTACGTGTAGCACGTGGTGTTACAGGTCGTGATAAGATTTTAAAATTTGAAGGATCGTATCATGGTCATGGTGACTCATTATTAATTAAAGCAGGATCTGGAGTTGCCACATTAGGTCTTCCTGATAGCCCTGGAGTACCAGCAGATGTTGCTCGTAATACGTTAACGGTAGCCTATAATGATTTAGAAGGCGCTAAAGCTGTTTTTGAAAAATTTGGTGCCGAGTTAGCAGCAGTTATTGTAGAGCCAGTTGCAGGGAATATGGGTGTTGTACCACCACAATCAGGTTTCTTAGAAGGTTTACGCGAATTAACATCTACACATGGTTCGTTATTAATCTTTGATGAGGTTATGACGGGCTTCCGTGTCGATTATGGTTGTGCACAAGGTTATTTTGGAGTTACACCTGATATAACGACGTTAGGGAAAGTAATTGGCGGCGGCCTTCCTGTAGGAGCCTTTGCCGGTACAAAAAAAATTATGGAGCAAGTAGCACCAGCTGGTCCAATTTATCAAGCAGGTACACTTTCAGGAAATCCATTAGCTATGACAGCAGGCTATGAAACGTTATCACGTTTAGATCGCAGTACTTATGAACACTTTAAACAACTAGGCGATCAGTTAGAGGCTGGTTTCCGCGAAGCGGCGACGAAATACAATATTCCTCACACTGTTAATCGTGCGGGTTCAATGATTGGCTTCTTCTTTACGAATGAAGAGGTAATTGATTTTGCAACTGCAAAATCATCGGATTTAGCTTTATTTGCTGAATACTTCCGATTGATGGCTGAGGAAGGAATTTTCCTACCACCATCTCAGTTTGAAGGGTTATTTATTTCGACAGCTCATACGGAAGAACATATTGCTAAAACAGTAGCTGCATTCCATAAAGTGTTTGCTCAATTGGCTAAGTAAAGTTTTATAGGGCATGCTAGAAAAAATCTAGCATGCCCTTTTTATATAAGTTAGAAGTCATTGTAGTACTTGAGCAATAAAAGAACAAAAGAGAAAATATAGCATATATTAACTACCAGGGACAATCATCTATACTGGATGAAGGACCTGCTTTTGTCAAAATTATATCTTTCAGCATAGCCAAAATGTGGACGATATCGTTTATAATATAGCTATTCATAAAAGAAAGTAGTGAATTAATATGGCAACAGGCACACATACAGTCGAAGTACCCGTAGGAATTGAACATGTATGGGATTTCGTCAGTGATATGGAGAAATGGGCAAAGCTTGTCCCAGGTTATAACGCACATGAAATGATTGATGACAAACATTCAACATGGACTTTTAAAGGAAATGTTGGAGTTCTGAAAAAAACAGTAGAAGTAGAAATTATTATTTTGGAGTGGGTAGCCCCATCTAAAGTAACATTTGAACTAAAAGGTCTTTCTGATAATTTTACAGGAAATGGCTATTTCCTTGCAGAAAGCATCGATGCTGAAAATACAAAAATGACAGGCTTCTTAGAAGTGATTGCTGGTGGGTTAGCTGGCCCTGTTTTAAACCCGATTTTCAAGCCGATTGTACCAAAGGCAACACAAATATTAACAGATCGTGTAGCGAATAAAATTAAATTAGTACATGTTTAACGGATGTTAGTACATTCATAAAAATGGCATGCTAGAAGTAATGTTCTAGCATGCCATATTTATACTAATTGCCTCTTTTTTATACTGTTCAATAGGAAGCTTTCTAGCATACTATCCCCTTATAAGACATATGATGCAAAGGGAGGGATTATTATCGAACACAAAACATGGAACATGAGCGAAACATTTTGTTTTCCTGGGTACGGTTGCCCAACAGAAATAGCGGCAGTGCAAATTAAGCCACAGTGGCAAGCAATGCAGTTAGAGGATTCACTTCGACTAATAGGCATATATCATATCACCGCACATGTACGCTTCGATTTTCAAAATATGCAAGCTTTTACAGGCGATGAGGATTTAATTTCAATTGATGCCCTAGATGTCCAAGGAGATACAGGTTATTTTGAGTATGCCGTGCCATTACATGTCGATTTACCAAAAGAATCAGACCTGAAGGATATAATGGTCAAAGATATTCGACCGAGCTTGACGAATCAGAAATGTCAGCTCGAGTGGACAGTCACAAGCGTTTTTAACGAATATGAGCCAGTTGTTGAAAATGACCATGTGATCGAAAATCAGCCCTTTACTGCCAGTGCCTTTGAACATGAAGAGACACTTGCTGTGCTGGAAGAAAGCACGCAAGTGAAAAAACAAACTACCGCAGTAGTAGCGGCTTCACACCAAGAGAAGACTACAACAGTTGACCAAAAAACAATTTTGAGAGAATCCTCAAGTCATATTGTTGTACGTGAGTCCAGCTCTTGGCATGAAGTGCCTTCTATGATTTGGGATCTAACAGAAGAATATACACCGCTTAAAGTTCGTGTATCAAATGATGTCTTTCAAAAGTAAATAGCTGAGAAGTAGCAAGAGTAATAAGAAAATTAAATCACCGGATGTTGGAACAATAATGACACGAATAAACTGAAAACAACAAATCGGCACGATAATCGTTCTACAGTAAAAACGAACTTGCCTTATCCAAGGTGGTAAAAGCCAGGGGTTATACTTGCGTCGACGCATTTGAAAATTCACTTCCTTTTCTATTTACTTTACTCTTATTAAAAGATGACTAAATCACTTGAAAAATTACACGTTTTTGCGGTACAATAAGGAAAATTAAATACAGATGCTATGATAGGGAAGAGTAAATTATGCTTACATTTTCAGAGAGGAAACGGTAGCTGAGAAGTTTCTATTTGTACTTAATTGAAGGTAGCCCTTGAGCAGCTTTAGTGAACTAACAGTAGTTAAAGCCGGTTAAACACCGTTACCGAATTAAGAGCCAGTAGATAAGGCTGAGAAATGTATTCGATGATCATTTTCTTAACCGCTGCTGGAATTAAAGGTGGTACCGCGAACTAAAACTCCTTCGTCCTTTTAGACGAGAGGAGTTTTTTTATTTGGTAAAGTGATTGCTTTATCAATAGTCTTCAAACATTAGGAGGAGTCAATATGACAGAAAACATTTCAATGCCAACTAAATATGACCCACAGTCCATTGAAGCCGGTCGCTATGAATGGTGGCTACAAGGGAAATTTTTTGAGGCGCAGCCAGAAAGCGGGAAAAAACCTTATTCAATTGTTATTCCACCACCGAACGTAACAGGTAAATTACACCTTGGTCATGCATGGGATACGACTTTACAAGACATCCTCATTCGTATGAAGCGTATGCAAGGATATGATGCACTTTGGTTACCAGGTATGGACCATGCCGGTATTGCTACACAGGCAAAAGTAGAAGCAAAGCTACGTGAGGATAATATTACACGTTATGATTTAGGACGTGAAAAATTCCTCGAGAAGACATGGGAATGGAAAGAAGAATATGCTGGACATATTCGTGATCAATGGGCAAAGCTTGGCCTTGGATTAGACTACACACGTGAGCGTTTCACACTTGATAAAGGTCTTTCAGAGGCAGTTAACACAGTATTTGTTCAATTATATGAAAAAGGCTTAATCTATCGTGGTGAACGCATTATTAACTGGGATCCGGCTGCTAAAACGGCATTGTCTGATATTGAGGTTATTTACCAGGATGTGCAGGGTGCCTTCTATCATATGAAATATCCTTTGGCTGATGGCTCAGGATATGTAGAGGTTGCGACAACACGTCCTGAGACAATGCTTGGCGACTCTGGAGTAGCTGTTCACCCGAAAGATGAACGTTATCAGCATTTAATTGGTAAAACAGTTATCTTACCGATTGTAGGTCGCGAAATTCCGATTGTAGCTGATGACTATGTTGATATGGAATTTGGAACAGGGGTTGTAAAAATGACACCTGCACATGATCCAAATGACTTTGAAGTTGGTAATCGTCACAACCTTGAACGTATCCTTGTGATGAATGAAGATGGCACAATGAACGAACTTGCTGGCAAATACAACGGTATGGACCGTTTTGAATGCCGTAAACAAATTGTTGCTGATTTACAAGAAGCAGGCGTGTTAATACGCATCGAAGAACATATGCATTCAGTAGGGCATTCTGAACGCTCTGGTGCTGTTGTAGAGCCATATCTTTCAGCACAATGGTTCGTTAAAATGCAACCACTTGCAGACTCTTCATTAGAGCTTCAAAAAGACCAAGAAGGTAAAGTAAACTTTGTTCCAGCTCGTTTTGAAAACACTTATTCTCGCTGGATGGAAAATATTCGTGATTGGTGTATTTCTCGTCAATTATGGTGGGGCCATCAAATCCCAGCTTGGTACCATAATGAAACAGGTGAAATTTACGTAGGAAAAGAAGCACCGGTTGATGCAGAAAATTGGACACAGGATGAAGATGTACTAGATACATGGTTCTCTTCAGCACTATGGCCGTTTTCTACAATGGGCTGGCCAGACGAGGCAAATGAAGAATATAAACGTTATTACCCAACAAATACACTCGTAACAGGCTATGATATTATTTTCTTCTGGGTATCTCGAATGATTTTCCAAGGTCTTGAATTTACAGAACAACGCCCATTCAAGGATGTATTAATTCACGGATTAGTACGTGATGGTGAAGGGCGAAAAATGAGTAAGTCACTTGGCAATGGTGTAGATCCAATGGATGTTATTGAGCAGTATGGTGCAGACTCATTACGCTACTTCTTAGCAACAGGTTCATCACCTGGTCAAGACTTACGCTATACTACTGAGAAAGTAGAGGCTGTATGGAATTTTTCGAATAAGATTTGGAATGCATCCCGTTTTGCACTTATGAATATGGATGGAATGACATATGATGAAATTGATTTAACAGGTGAAAAATCAGTTGCTGACAAATGGATTTTAACACGCTTAAATGAAACAATTGAACGTGTAACATCTCTGGCAGAGCGCTATGAGTTTGGTGAAGTTGGTCGTGAGCTTTACAATTTCATTTGGGATGATTTCTGTTCTTGGTATATTGAAATGGCGAAGTTACCACTTTATGGTGAGGATGAAGCTGCTAAAAAGACAACTCGTTCTATTTTAGCGTACGTACTCGATCAAACGATGCGTCTATTACATCCATTTATGCCATTCATTACAGAAGAAATTTGGCAACACTTACCACATGATGGAGAATCAATTACAGTAGCTGCATGGCCAACAGTACGCACGGATCTTCATTTTGCTGACGAATCAGATAATATGAAGCTCCTAATGGATATTATACGTTCAGTTCGTAATATTCGTGCGGAAGTAAACACGCCAATGAGCAAAAAAGTGCCGTTGTTTATCTCTGCGAAAGATGCTGCAACAGTGGCAGTACTTGAAGCGAATAAAGCTTATTTAGAGAAATTCTGTAATCCAGATACGTTAACAATTGGTGAAGGTTTAGAGGCACCAGGTCAATCGATGACAGCAGTTATTACAGGTGCCCAAGTTTTCCTACCACTTGTTGGGCTAATTAATTTAGAGGAAGAAATCGCTCGTCTTGAAAAAGAGTTAGAGAAATGGGCGAAAGAAGTAAAGTTAGTGACAGGTAAGCTATCAAATGAAAAGTTCGTATCGAAAGCACCTGAGGCATTAGTAAATGTTGAACGTGAAAAATTAGCAGATTATGAAAGTAAGCACGCGGTTGTATTAAAACGTTTAGAAGAACTAAAAAATATGTAATAGTTGAGCAATGGATGACAATAAAGTCATCCATTGCTTTTTTTATATGGAGCAAAAGTTATGCGTTGAAATGGGTAAAAATATATAGTACTATTTAGAATAATTAGTCTAATAGGTGAGGATGTTTATTAATGTAGTAGGAAACAAAACCTAATATGATGTTGTGTAATCGAGAAAAATGATCTGTAATGAAATAGCTATGGCAATTGAACGTTTTTTTGCGGGTTTGAGGTATGAATGGAGATGTGAAAATGACAGGTAATATGACAACCTATATTACGAAAGTCAATAAAGCATGTGATGACTTAGATTTTGTTAGTGCAAGGGTATTAATTGAAACAAATCTAGTAAAATTATCAGAAGCGAAAAATTATCGTTTATTAAATACCAGTGCGCGTGTGCTTATTAAACATGTATTAGCAAATAGGCAAACTCAACAGGAGTGTACAAAACTATCACGGGCAGATATGTTAATCATCAATAGAATAAATGAGTATTGCTCGAATTTTGATATTTCAATGTTAAAAAGAACATTAAAAAATTCTTTTGAATTAGTACAACGTCCTGATGTTATACCTTTATTAAACAATGATGCAAGAATTATTTTGGACAATATGGGTGCTCTGCTAGGGACTCACCAAGTACATTAACAGAATTACTTATCAAACACGCAGTAGCTAGCTGTGTGTTTTTTCTATTTTTTTGTCATTAATCTATGTTATTAAATGTTACTTGTACTAAAATAGAGATATTGCAGTAAGAGGGAGTGTTTCTTTTGTTTAACACAATGAACGAATGTACGGAATTTATTTTTACCCTAAAAGCCGTTGACCATAAACGTGCACCGCTTGTACTAATGAAAGAAGTACTAGCACATTTAGAGAATCCTCACAATAAACTACGCGTGATTCATGTGGCCGGTTCGAATGGAAAGGGTTCTACAGTGAATGCCCTTAGAGAAATGCTACAACACGCTGGGTACCAAGTAGGGGCATTTACTTCCCCACATTTAGAGCGAGTTAATGAAAGGATGACCATTAATGGTGAGCCGATAACTGATGAACAATTTTTATACTATTTCAATAAACTAGCTAAGATTATAGAAGAACAGTATAATGGAGATTTTCCAAGCTTTTTTGAAGTAGTAACACTAGTAATGTTTCAATTTTTTGCCGATCAGGGAATTGATATAGCGCTTATTGAAACGGGGCTTGGAGGGCGTTTAGATGCAACCAATGTCGTGTCGCCACTACTAGCAATTATTACGACAATTTCACTTGAGCATACTGCCTTTTTAGGTGATACATTTGCCAAGGTTGCCTCTGAAAAGGCTGGCATCATAAAAAAGGGTGTTCCGGTTGTTATAGGGGTTAGCAATGAAGAAGCATTAGCTGTTATAAAACAAACAGCAGATGCACAACAGGCTCAATGCTTCATTTTAGGACAAGATTTTACTGTTTCAGATATTTTACAAGGTACAGACGTTCAGCAATTCACGTATGAAAAGAGTAATATTGTAATGACTGATATAGCTTTAAAAATGGCTGGTCCCCATCAAATCAATAATGCAATCCTTGCCATTACAGCAATCCTCGCATTACGGGAAGAGGGAGCCATTACCCTGTCAGACCAATCCATTCGGCATGGACTTCTATATGCACATTGGGCTGGTCGCTTCGAACAATGGCCACAAAAAATTGTTTTAGATGGTGCCCATAATTCAGAGGGGACTGCTGCACTTATCCAAACACTTAAAAATGTATTTCCAAAAAGCCATTATCGTTTTGTGTATGCAGCATTAGCAGATAAGGATCACGCAAATAGTATTGCACTAATGGATGATGTTGCAACGTCAATTACTTTTACACAAATTAACCTACCCAATGCAATGCCTGCTAAAGATTTATCCATATTATCAACGAATGCCAATAAATCGTACCATGAGGATTGGATGGAATCTGTACAAACTGTACTACGTGAAAGAGCTGAAGAGGATGTTGTTGTGATTACCGGTTCTTTATATTTCATAGCGAATGTTCGCCAGTGGCTACAGGAGGAAGGACGATGATACCGGGATTCAATCACTATAAAGAGAAGTGGGCTGTCCACAGTGATGATGTCATAAAACCTGGTCTTGTGGCGATGGAGGAGGCTTTGCTATTAGTTGGAAACCCTCAGCAAGCCTTACATGTTGTACACTTGGCAGGCACAAATGGGAAGGGCTCCACATTAACCTTTCTTGAGGCTCTCGCCAAAGAACATACATTACGAGTGGGTAAATTTATGTCACCTTGTATAGTCGATGTGCACGACCAAATTCAAATAGATGGTCAACCTATTACCGAAGCTGATATGGATGCCGTTTTTCGACAAATGCATGCAGCCGGTTTAAGTGGGAAACTAACAGATTTTGAACTTTTGACTGTGGCAGCATTTTTATATTTTGTGAATAATGATGTTGATCTTTCATTGATTGAAGCGGGTATGGGGGGATTATTGGATAGTACGAATGTGGTCATACCCATCGTCTCCATTATCCCAAGTATAGCTTTAGAGCACACCCAATTTTTGGGCAATACAATTGACAGTATTGCGCGCCATAAAGCAGGTATTATTAAACAAAATCGCCCTGTCATTATCGGTAATTTGCCAGAAGATGCCAAGCGTGTTGTTTATGCAGAGGCTACTCAGAAAAAAGCCAACGTATATGAAATAGGTCAACATTTTTCAATATCCTCATCGACTGAAGGAGAATATTATTTAAATGACGGACGAAATGTCCAATTCTCCCATCTAACACGTTCAATGAAAGGGCCTCATCAGGCCAATAATATGGCACTTGCTATCTCAGCATTCCTTGAAGTGGCAGCATTTTTTAATGTGCCTGTGAAAAAAACAGCAGTTCGAGAGGCTGTGAAAAAAGCGGCTATTTTAGGCCGTTTTGAAGAAATCATACCATTTGTTATTGTCGATGGGGCGCATAACCCAGCCAGTGCTGAAACATTAGTAGAAACGATAAAAAATGAGTTTCCAGGAGAGCAAATCACATTTGTTGTGGGCATACTAGCAGACAAAGATGTTCAACAAATTCTTCGACTGTTAGAGCAAGTTAGTGATGAATTTTATTTTGTTGATTTTGATAATCCAAGAGCGATGGCTGCGCAAAATTTGCTGGGTCTTTCCAAAGCAACATCTAAAAATATCTTAGTGGATTATGTGCAATTTTTACAGGTACAATCAGACAGCAAGCGAAGAACGGTTGTATCTGGCTCATTATATTTATTAACGGCAGTACGAAATAGCTTAAAAGTATGAAATGACTAGGGCTCCTAATAGGAAGTCCTAGTTTTTTTATGAATGTATGCCGCTTTTGTTATGAATCAAATCTCATTAAATTCGCATTTACACCACTAATTCTACATATACTTTTATATATTGAAATCTCGTTTTATTGAAACGTGTACGGATAGGTGGAAGGATGAGGTGATAGATGGATGAAAATTGTAAGTCATGTGATGAAAAAACAAATATTTCGGGCAATGATTATTGGTGGATTTGTGGGTTTGTTAGGTGTAGCCATTTTTTTAGGTGTTTTACAAGCCAGTACCCAGTTACCGATAAAGAATAAGGGTAGTGATGTGGCAACTAATCAATCACAATCAGAAACCATTCCAACTGCCGGTGAGACAACCAGTACATCTAATGCACCTATGTTTTATGCTAGTCAAGCAGGCGTATATTCTAACTATGAGAGTGCAAGTGCATTTGTTGCTGAGTATCCTGCATTAAAAGAGAGCGCCATTATTGAGGTTGATGGTAAGTTTTATGTTTGGACAAGCATGGTAAATGAAGAAAGTCAGCTTAAATTTTTACAGGAACCCGCAACCTTTAAAAAAGCATTTAGTGTTAGTGGTGAAAGCTGTAAGGAGCCAACTCTTGTAGAACTGCCAACAGCATTAGCAGACAAAAAAGCTACAAAATTAAATTTTAAGGAAAACGGGAAGGATTCAACTTTACCTGAGGATTGGCAATCAATTGGAGCGGCTGCCTCTACTATTTCTAACGATGTCAGCGTCATCCGTTTGCAAGTTTTTGCTCATTATCAGGCGAAAAATACTTGTCTCCAAGTGAAATTTTAAAAGTAAAAGATAGTAAATCATTATTATCTTGATTTTTAGAAAATTTTCAAATCGAACATTCTTCTGTATCATAAGGATAAGGAAGGATGGTCGGATCATGTTAAAAACAAACCACAAGCTTATACTTGCCTCTGCTTCACCAAGAAGAAAGGAATTGTTAGAAATGTTAGCACTTCCGTTTGAGGTCATGACAAGTGAAGTTGAAGAAACAAGTGTACAAGCAAGTTCCATGCAGGAATATGTAAAAGGAGTAGCCCTCTTAAAAACACGAGATGTAGCGAAAAAAGTATCCAATGCAACAATCATTGGTGCTGATACAATTGTTGTCGACAATGATGAGCTGCTACATAAACCAAAATCTCGTGAGGAAGCTATTGCTCATTTATTACGTTTATCAGACCGTAAACACGTCGTGATGACAGCGGTCGCTATTATTGAACCTAATGGGAAGGAAAACCTCTTTGTGGAAGAAACCACAGTTGTTTTTCATCCTCTATCGAAGGTATTGATTGAAGCCTATGTCGATTCTGGAGATCCTTTCGATAAAGCAGGAGGCTATGGTATTCAGACGTTAGGCACACTTTTAGTGAAACGAATTGAAGGAGATTATAACAATGTTGTAGGTTTACCACTTGCAGCGTTGTTTTCGCAATTGGTCAACCTACAAATAGTCCAATATGCGAAGGAGTGAGCATTTTTGCTAGATAAAGCTTTACCTACTTTGATGTTACGTGATGTTCATTTGGAGGATCGCCCGCGTGAAAGACTAATGCGACAAGGGGCAGAAAGTCTATCCAATCAAGAGCTAATTGCTATTTTATTGAGGACTGGCACAAAAGAAGAATCCGTTCTTGTCCTCGCGAATAGAGTATTAACTGTTTTCGAACGTCTCCATTATTTAAAACACGCTACCATTGAGGAAATGGTCGCTATTAAAGGAATTGGTGAGGTAAAGGCTATTCAATTATTAGCCGCCATTGAACTTGGTCGACGACTCGCTCAAAAACAAAATGATGAAAAATTTACAATTCGTTCTCCACAAGATGCGGCTGCTTATTTAATGCCTGACATGACTTCTCTTAATCAGGAACATTTTGTTGTTCTTTTTTTAAATATCAAAAACCAAATCATTCACAGACAAACGATTTTCATTGGCAGCTTAAATGCCTCTATCGTGCACCCACGGGAAATTTTTCGAGAAGCAGTGAAGCGATCTGCTGCTTCAATTATTTGTGCGCATAATCATCCTAGTGGAGTACCAACTCCAAGTGAGGAGGACATTGAGGTCACAAAGCGAATTGAAGAGGCTGGTTATATTATGGGGATTGAATTAATTGATCATGTAATTATCGGCGATCACCAATTCATTAGTTTGAAGGAAAAAGGGTATTTTTAACTCTGCAAGAAATTTGCAGAGTTTTTTAGTTTGATTAGATGTCTTAGGAGAGCTTTACAATCAAATTTGAATATCTTATCGCTATGACAATAGAGGCATTTTCCTAAAATTTTTGTATTTTTTTGTGGTTTAATGGCGAACCTTTTTCGATTCAAATCGTTAATGTATTCTAGAAACTGATATTATCTTCACAAAAATTGGTAGCTTGATACACATTGTCTTATGAGAATAAAAATTATATGCTAATCTATACGTACTATTTTTAGTTTAAGAGGGAATTAAAATAGTATCTTTTCTGCGAGATAAAGTATGTGACACTACAAATTCTTGCGCTTTTCCGTTATAATGAAGGGTATGAATTTTATCTTGATTCAGGAAAGACTCCCATCGAAAATGATGGTGAGCTAAATAAGTGTGTAGTTTTTTCAAGGTGTGAAACACTAACTGATGAAGATAAAAACTTTGGCGGAGTGTTATGGGTTTTGAGGAGGAGTCAATTGTATTTTTATACAATTCAAATTCCTATACATGACTGTCAAAGATAATGGATGTCAATGAAAGTATGGCTTAAATAGAAAGGGAGTACACAATTTGTTTGGACTAGGAAGCAAAGATGTCGGGATTGACCTCGGCACAGCGAATACATTAGTGTTTATTAAAGGAAAGGGAATCGTTTTACGCGAACCTTCAGTAGTAGCAAAAAATACGAAAACGGGAGATATCGTTGCCGTTGGTAATGATGCTAAAAATATGATTGGTCGTACACCTGGCTCAATCGTAGCAATTCGCCCAATGAAAGATGGCGTTATCGCTGATTTCGATATTACGACAGCAATGATTCAGTATTATTTAAGAGAAGCCTCTAAAAATTCTGGCGGCAATTGGAAAAAACCAAATGTTATGATTTGTGTGCCTTATGGTATTACTTCAGTGGAACAACGTGCGGTTATTGATGCAGCTCGACAAGCGGGCGCAAAAGAGGCTTTCACAATCGAAGAGCCATTTGCAGCGGCAATCGGATCAAATTTACCAGTATGGGATCCAACAGGGTCAATGGTAGTTGACATCGGCGGTGGTACAACAGAAGTAGCTGTTATTTCACTAGGCGGTATTGTAACAAGTGAGTCCGTACGTGTTGGTGGGGACGCAATGGATCAATCTATCATTTCATATATCCGTAAAACGTATAATTTAACAATTGGTGAACGTACTGCAGAAGCGGTAAAAATGGAAATTGGTACGGCATTAGCTGAAGGACCAGAAGAGAAGATGGAAATTAGAGGTCGTGACCTTCTAACAGGTTTACCAAAAACAATTGAAATCTCTTCACAAGAAATTTCTGAGTCATTACGCGAAGCAGTTGCATCAATTATTGATGGCGTTCGAAAAACATTAGAACAGACACCTCCCGAATTATCTGCGGACGTGATGGAGCGCGGTATCGTATTAACTGGCGGTGGCGCACTATTAACAAACTTAGATAAAGTGATTAGTAAAGAAACAAATATGCCAGTATTTATCGCAGAAGATCCTTTAGACTGTGTAGCAATTGGTACGGGTAAAGCTTTAGATCATATGGACTTAATTCGTCAACAACAGGTTAAAGGGTAAGGAGGTTTAGGCAATGCCACATTTTTTTTTCAATAAGAAAGTAATTTTGCTGCTCGTAGGCATGGTTTTTCTTGTGGCATTGATTAGCTTCTCATTACGTGATCGGACGAATGCTACTTTACCAGAGCAAATTATTAAAGATACTGTCGGCGTCGCACAATCGCTTGTTGCGAAGCCGGCGAATTATGTTAATGGTATTTTTAATAGTATTGACTCCCTCTTAAACACGTACGAAGAAAATAAACGTTTAAAAGCACGCTTAGAAGATTTTGCAGTTGTACAAGCTGAGGCTACGGATTTAAAATCAGAGAATAAAAAGCTTCGTGAGCTTTTGGATAAAAGTGAGAGCTTAAAGGCGTATAATCCTATTCAAGCAACAGTGATTGCTAGAAATCCTGACCAATGGGAAGAGAAAATCATTTTAGACAAAGGATCTTCTCATGGAGTTCAAAAAAACATGGCAGTTATGACGGCGAAGGGGCTAGTTGGGAAAATTACACTAGTGACGCCTTTCACTTCTGAGGTAGAGCTTTTAAATACAAATAATCCTAACTATCGTGTTTCTGCAATGGTGTTAGGTGAAAAAGAAGCATACGGTTTAATCGAGGGCTTTGATGAAGAACGTAATGAACTCATTATGAAGCGAATCGATTCTAGTTTTAAGGTTAAAGAAGGCGAGCAGGTAGTTTCTTCAGGACTCGGAGGTATTTTCCCTAAAGGTGTTCCTATCGGAGAAATTACAGAGGTTAGTACAGATGATCACGGCTTAACAAAAATGGCGTATGTCAGACCATCTGCTGATTTTTCGATTTTAGAGCATGTTGTTATTGCTAAGCGTACATCTACAGTTATTGATGGTTCAGATGGTAGCTCAACGAACGAAGATTTAACAAACCCGCAAGATACGAATGAAGAGGAGGCGGAATGATGGTTCGTTTTCTCATTCCTTCTGTGGCGGTTTTACTATTCTTGCTAGAACCAGAGTTTGCGATGCTTTCTCCAATTGAAATTAAGGGGGAAGTGTATTTTCTAGTACCGCGTTTTTTAATCTTATATCTCATTTTTATCTCCATCTATTACAGCCGTCAACGCGCGGTAATGTATGGACTTTTTTTTGGTGTCTTGTATGATGTGTTTTACATTGATATTATTGGATTATATTCAGTTCTATATCCACTTATATGTTTTTTAGCAGGGTCTATCGTGAAAGTTATACATCAGCACTTAGTCGTAACAACAACTATTTCAGTTGTGTTAGTAGCCATTTTAGAATTTATACTCTATCAATTTTTCTTCTTGATCGATTTTACAGCAATACCTTTAGCAGATTTCTTACGTTCACGACTACTGCCAACAATCATTGCAAATGCTTTATTTTTAATGATTCTTGGTTGGGCCTTCAAGTATCTAATTAATGCGCGTGTCTTACAGAGAGCACGTGAGGTTTCTTAACAAAGAACAACGTGAGGTGAGGCATTCATGAAAAAACAATTAGTTAATATGAAGGGAACGAAGGACGGATTTGTACTGCGTCTTGACGACCAATGTGCTTATAGCGATTTAGTAGAAGAATTAAAGAAAAAAGTGTTAGAAGGCGGTATCGATGGTAAAGTAGATGTACAATTATACTTAGGCTATCGATACTGTACTGATGAACAGATCGATGAGCTTATCCATATTGTGCAAGAAACAGAGCAACTCATTGTAGCGAGTGTACAAAGCGAAGTACTGACTGTCCATGAAAGCAACCAGAAAATGATTGAAAGTCAACAAGATACATATTTAGGTGTGGTCAGATCAGGGCAGATTCTACGTTCGTCTGGGGACATTATCATTGTAGGAAATGTCAATCCAAACGGTCGGGTTGAAGCTGGTGGCAATGTGTATGTCTTAGGTAAACTAAAAGGAATCGTGCATGCTGGTGTACAGGGCAATAAGGAAGCAATCATTGCTGCCTCTCAATTTGAAGCTACGCATATTATGATTGCTGATCAAGTGGAAGCAATGTCAGATGAGCATGTGAAAGAAATTAATCAAGCAGAAATGACTTGTGCATTTATTGGTTACGATGGACGCATTACGTACGATCAAATTCACGCCTTAAAAAATATTCGACCATTGTTAAATGTGTCTAAGGGAGGAAGCTAGTGTGGGAGAAGCGATCGTCATAACTTCGGGTAAAGGTGGTGTCGGAAAAACAACGACATCGGCTAACCTTGGGACTGCATTGGCTCTACAAGGTAAAAAAGTATGTTTAGTTGATACAGATATTGGCCTGCGTAATTTAGATGTTATTTTAGGCCTAGAAAATCGTATTATTTATGACCTAGTAGATGTAGTAGAAGGGCGCTGTAAAATACATCAAGCATTGATTAAAGATAAGCGCGTGGATGATAAACTATTTTTATTACCTGCTGCTCAAACGACAGATAAAAATGCTGTTACCCCTGAGCAAATGAAGAGCTTAGTAGAGGAATTAAAAAGGGACTATGATTATGTATTAATAGATTGTCCGGCAGGTATTGAACAAGGCTATAGAAATGCCGTAGCAGGTGCAGATCATGCGATTGTTGTCACAACACCTGAAATTTCTGCTGTTCGAGATGCAGATCGAATTATTGGTTTATTAGAACAGGAAGACATAACTGCTCCTAAGCTCATCATCAATCGTATTCGACAACATATGATGAAGAGCGGTGACACTTTGGATGTTAATGAAATTACAACCCATTTGTCTATCGATTTATTAGGAATTATTGTTGATAGTGAAGGTGTTATTTCATCTTCCAATAAAGGAGAACCAATCGTAATGGACCCTGCTAATAAAGCATCTTTGGGCTATCGAAATATTGCACGTCGTATTCTGGGCGAATCGGTTCCATTAATGGCTATTCAAGATGAGCAAAGAGGTATGTTTTCAAAACTTAAATCATTATTTTCAAGATAAATTAAAACCTTTTCGTGCAATTGTGCGAGAAGGTTTTTTGCATGTTTGGACATGCAATCACATATAGTGTGGAAAAAAGGATGAGGGCTTGTTTAAAAAATGGAAATGGTTTATCACGATACTACTTGTGGCAGCAACTATGCTTGTAATTCGTTTAGAAGATCAGGGTGTAGTTGATACTCCTATTCGAAAAATGGTAACAACCTCGGCAGATTTAACGTACTTAAGTGAGCTAGGGCAAAGTTGGTTCGACAAAGAAAATGAAACCATTACAGTATCTAGTGATGTGGGGCAAGCAGATCTTTTAACATTTGCTAATGCCCAGGTTTTTAAAGAGGGATATTTATTGCAGTACGATGTTGGTTTACCAGTTTATGCCGGACAGAATGGTTTAGTCGTGTTCACAGGTCATACCAAATATACTGGTAAGACTATGACCATTAGTTATGATGATGGTACAACCGTCTCTTATGGCATGCTAGATAGCTTAGCACAGCTTCCGTATACATCTATACAGGCAAATGATTTGATTGGTATGAAAGAAGCTGGGCAACTTTATCTTTCCATTGAAAAGGGAGATAGCCATTACGATTTAGAGCAAATTGTACAATGGTTGGAAACGATGGAGACTAATGAAGATTAAATTACATCTTCTTTGTATTCCTCTCGTATTTGTCATGATTTTTAGTGGACAACTTGCTTATTACGCTATTATTTTTTTCTCGCTATTGTGGCATGAAGCAGGTCATTTATTAGTAGCTTTACTGTGCGGCGTAAGAGTGAAATCATGTGTTATTACACCTTACGGGGGGGAAATACAATTTGAAAATCCAGCGGTTGTGCAAGCATCGTCACTCCTATGGATTGCATTAGGAGGACCAATCGCTACTATCTTGGGGATTGGCCTCGCTTTTTTTATGCCTGAACTAATTGCAGGTAAGCTTATTAGTGTTCAACTTGTGCTATTATTAGTGAATATGATCCCCATCCTACCATTAGATGGTGGTAGGATATTGTTAGCGTGGTTATTCTTAAATTTTCCAAAAGCTCAAGTGGTGGAAGTGTATTATTGGCTGTCCTTCATAGTGGCCACTACATTATTTCTGATAACTTTAAATTTCCTACCGCAATCTATTTTTTTAGCAATTATTTGTTTATTCATTTGGCTACAAGTTTTAAAAGAATGGCGTTACCGAAAATATCGTATAGCTTTTGAAAAATATGTTATGAATAGATTGACTTAAAAAAAGCCGTGTGGTAATATTTTAATGTTATTGTTTGTAGCACCCGTGCTACTACAACCGCTCTGGGAAGGTATAAGTATCTTACTATAAGATCACCTTTATAAAACAGGCGAGTCTGAGTTTAAGAGGAGGTGCAGTAAAATGTACGCAATTATTGAAACTGGTGGTAAACAAATCAAAGTAGAAGCTGGTCAAGAAATCTACGTTGAAAAATTAGGCGTAGAAGCTGACGAGGTTGTAACTTTTGATAAAGTTTTATTCGTAGGTGGCGAAAACGTTAAAGTTGGTGCTCCATTCGTAGATGGTGCTACTGTAACAGCGAAAGTTGTTAAAGAAGGCCGTGCGAAAAAAATCGTTGTTTTCAAATTGAAAGCTAAAAAGAACTACCGTCGTAAACAAGGTCACCGTCAACCTTACACAAAATTAGTTGTTGAAGCAATCAACGCTTAATAGTGAGGTGTAGCGAATGATACAAGTTACGATTCATCATGATGAAAATAGACATGTGTCAGCATTCGAATTTTCAGGACATGCTGGGTACGATGAATCTGGGAAAGATTTAGTATGTGCAGGAGCATCTACCATTGCCATTGGTACTGTAAATGCTATTTATGCATTATTACAAATTCAACCAGAAGTCGAACAAGCTGCTGAAGGTGGAGGCTATCTTAAGGTGGATCTTCCAACAGATTTAGAGCCTGAAGTAGATGCAAAACTACAGTTAATTGTTCAAGTAATGACTGCCCAAGTGTATTCTATGGTGCAGAATTACGGACAATACATCCAAATCAACTACAACCAAGTAGGAGGTGGAACTCGATGAAATTATTATTAGCATTAGACCTTCAACTTTTTGCATCGAAAAAAGGGGTAGGTTCTACTAAAAACGGACGTGACTCTGAGTCTAAACGACTTGGTGCTAAACGTGCTGATGGCCAATTCGTAACTGGTGGTTCAATTCTTTACCGTCAACGCGGTACAAAAATTTACCCAGGTACAAACGTAGGTCGTGGTGGTGACGATACACTATTTGCTAAAGTTGACGGCGTTGTTAAATTCGAACGTTTAGGTCGCGATCGCAAACAAGTATCTGTATACCCAGCACCACAAGAAGCTTAATCTTTTATAAGATATCATAAAGCGGAGGACTGCATTTATTGCAGTCCTTTTTTTGGCTAAATTTCAGCCTCTTTCAACAGACGACTGTAGAATTAAACATGGATCAATAGCTCAAGGTGATGACGGTTTTCATTTTATTTCAGTAGAGTTAAAACCATCGAAATAAAGGAATTCTGTCTATGGTAGCCATGCCTTGAGGCAAGGACTAATCAACATCTTGTTGGTCCAAAGCAAACTGATTCTTTATTCAAATATGCTCAGGGATAATTGAATAAAGAATTAAGGGAAAAATACAGCAAAACTTGTTATACTAGTAAAGATAACTTTATTGGAGTGAATGGGATGAACAATCAATCACTAACCATTAGTGAAGTATTACGTTTTGCAAATCATGATTTTGTGAATCAACTGCAATTGATTCGCATGAATTTAGATTTAGGTAGAGTTGATGAATCAAAGGAACTTATTCAGCATTTTTCAGAACAGTTAAGAGTGTTTTCTATCCTCAATCGACTACAATTACCACAAACAATTGAATGGCTCCAAACAGCAGGATGGCGTTTCCCTTCCTTCACTTGGAAAATAAACGGCGAGATAAAAAAGCCTGTGACCAATGAGATTGATCAGGAAGTTGTAGATTACTTAAACAAAACAGTTATGCATGTTTATGATACATTAGATCCATTTACAGAGCAGATCCTAACGCTTGATGTACGTGTTGACGATCATACATTTGCCGTGACATTCACGCTAAATGGGTTATGGAGTGCTGATGCATTCACCGAAAAAGGTTTGAAACAATTCGACATTCAAACAATTGAGCAGACAAATACACGCTGGCAATATGTCTTGAGTGCAAATAGGGAGTGAACTAAATGTTTGTCGATCACGTAAAGATTTATGTTAAAGGTGGAGACGGCGGAGATGGCATGGTTGCCTTTCGCCGAGAAAAATATGTACCGAATGGTGGTCCAGCTGGTGGAGATGGTGGACATGGCGGGAATGTCGTATTTGAAGTAGAGGAAGGCTTACGTACGTTAATGGATTTCCGCTATAAACGCCATTTTAAAGCACCGCGTGGCGAGCATGGTATGAGTAAAGGCATGCACGGTAAAAATGCGGAAGATTTAATTGTTAAAGTTCCACCAGGTACAGTGGTTATGAATGAAGAAACAAATGCTGTTATTGCTGACTTAGTCGAGCATGGGCAAAGAGCCGTTATTGCGAAAGCAGGGCGAGGTGGACGTGGAAATTCTCGCTTTGCAACACCTGCCAACCCAGCGCCAGAACTTTCTGAAAAAGGTGAGCCAGGACAAGAATTAAATGTTATATTAGAGTTAAAAGTTTTAGCAGATGTAGGATTAGTTGGTTTCCCAAGTGTTGGTAAATCAACACTTTTATCTGTTGTTTCTGCTGCTAAGCCAAAAATTGGTGCGTATCATTTCACGACAATTGTACCGAACTTAGGCATGATTGAAACAGATGATCACCGAAGCTTTGCGATGGCAGATTTACCAGGGCTAATTGAGGGAGCTCATGAAGGGGTAGGATTAGGCCACCAATTTTTACGACATATTGAACGTACACGCGTTATTGTCCATGTGATTGATATGTCAGGAATGGAAGGTCGCGATCCATATGAGGATTATTTAACAATCAATGAAGAACTAAAACAATATAATCTTCGGTTAACAGAGCGTCCACAAATTATTGTAGCCAATAAAATGGATATGCCAGATGCAGAGGAAAACTTAACAGCATTCCGCCAAAAGGTAGGGGAAGACGTTCAGATTTTCCCAATTTCTGCTGTTTCTCGTCAAGGATTAAAAGAGCTATTGTTTGCTATTGCGGATCTATTAGAAGTAACGCCTGAATTCCCACTGTATGATGAAGTAGAGGAACAATCAGACGCAACGGTTATGTACAAGCATGAGGCAAAAGGTGAAGATTTTGAAATCACTCGTGACGATGATGGTACATTTATTATTAGTGGCTATGCCATTGAACGTTTATTTAAAATGACGGACTTTAGCCGTGAAGATGGAATACGTCGTTTTGCTCGTCAATTGCGTGCAATGGGTGTGGACGAGGCTCTACGTGAACGTGGAGCACAGGATGGCGATACAGTTCGCCTACAAGAGTTTGAATTTGAATTTGTCGATTAAGACATGAGTTTTAGGGGGAAGCGTATGAAGAATGTTGCGAATCAGCGATATTATTTAGTTCGTGAGGATGTTTTAACGGATGCAATGCAAAAAACTTTGGAGGCGAAACACTTATTATCAAGTGGTTCAGTATCTTCCATTTGGGATGCGGTAAAGCAGGTGGATTTATCGCGAAGTGCGTTTTACAAATATCGTGATGCGGTTTTTCCTTTTCATTCAATCGTGCAGGAACGCATTTTAACAGTCTTTTTACAGCTTCAAGATAGAAAAGGAACACTTGCTAAGCTTCTAGAAACTGTGACAATTACACATTGTAACGTATTGACGATTCATCAAACAATCCCTATTCAGGGACGTGCCAATGTTACATTATCACTAGATGTAACAAGTATGACATGTGATCTTGATGACCTAATCCAGCAATTAAAACGGTTAGATTTTGTTGAGTCAGCGGAAGTCATTAGTTCTGGTGCTTTATAATCATAGTAAGGTGTTCGATCCTTTAATTTTTGACAAAAATGACAATTATCGTGTTTAATAATCCATATGCTCTTGAAGCACTGGAGTAATAATACGATACCAAAGCTCAAATAAGGAGCTGTCCCTCAGTGATACATCATCGCTAGGGACTGCTCCTTATTCCATAAAGGAGGTTTTTGCAATGACAAAGCAACAATGGAGAAATCGAATCGCATATTTAGGACCGGAAGCATCATTTACATACTTAGCAACAAAGGCTACTTTTCCAAATGAGTGGCTTGTACCCTGTGCAACGATTCCTGAATGTATTGAGGCAGTAGCAGAGGGAAAGGTAGATCTAGCCGTTGTACCATTAGAAAATGCCTTAGAAGGTTCAGTTACGCTTACACTTGATTATTTATTCCATGAAGCATCACTATATGTAACAGGTGAATTATTACTGAAAATACAGCAGCATTTAATGGTCAATAAAGCACAAAAAGATAATTGGCAGTCCATTGAAGGGGTCTATTCCCATCCACATGCTCTAGCACAATGCCATAAATATTTATTTTATCGTTTCAGTCATGTACCACTACAACAAACAACTTCAACAGCAGCTGCCGCAAAATACGTATCTGAAAACCCAGAACAATGTATAGCAGCGGTTGGAAATGCAGCTGCCGCAGAAAAATATGACCTTGAAATAGTAGAGTCCAATATCCATGATTTCCATTTTAACCATACTCGTTTCTTTGTTCTGTCTAAGCAAAACCAACGATTGCCACAAGAACTTTCAAATGGGCAAGCGAAAACAACTTTAATGATTACATTGCCGACTGACCGTTCAGGGGCATTGCATCAAGTGCTATCTGTCTTTGCATGGCGTCAACTGAATTTAAGTAAAATTGAATCGCGTCCATTGAAAACAGGACTAGGGGATTATTTCTTCATGATAGATGTGTTAGCGGATGAAAAAGTACCGATGATGCGCGGTGCAATGGAAGAACTAGCTGCACTAGGTTGCAAAGTAAAGTCACTCGGTACATACTTTACGTATCTTACGTCTGACGAAGCATAATAGCTATAAGGGGGAAATAGAATGCGTGGGATTATTTTATTTGATGGTATTTGTAACTTTTGTGATAGCAGCGTTCAATTTATTATCAAACATGATCAAGCAGGCTATTTTCAATTTGCTTCGTTACAAAGTGATGTCGGGCAAACATTGCTCCGACAGTTCAAAATATCTGAGAATATAGATAGTGTAATCCTCATTGAAAATGGGAAAGCATATGTTGAATCGACAGCAGCCTTAAAAATATGCAGAAATTTGGAGAAGATTTGGCTTTGTTATTATCTTTTCATCCTAGTGCCTCCAATTATTCGCAATGCGTTGTATAGAAGGTTTGCTAAGCACCGCTATCGTTTATTTGGTACAAAAAAGGAATGTCTATTACCTACACCTTCACAAAGACAACGATTTCTTTCCTAATAGGTTGGGGTAAAGGGAGAGGAATACTCGAAACACACATTGAAGCACAGTATGAGCAAATACTGTGCTTTTTTATTTTATTGGTCTGTTACCAAATAGCCCTTTTTTTGTAAGGCTTGTTCAATTAACGTTAATACTTCAACAGAGGGGGCTGTAATGACATGAAGATGAATGCCACCCGTTAGTGCAGATAAGTAATTAGCCTGAGTGGCATTAACCCGTTCGATAAATTGTGTTACCTCATGACGGTTTGACACCATGATTGAGGCAGTTAACTCACCATAAATAGGATGTTCAACCATAACATTTTTGACTGTGCCACCACAATCTACAATCGTCATTAGCTCGTCCTCTGTTTGTTCAGATGTGTGTATGCATGGAAATGTGCGTTCAACAGTTTGCTGTAATTGTTCCTGATGCATATAAAGATAACCCTGACTCGTAGCGATAATGGGTTCGTTTCTTGCCTTTAATAAAGTCATATCATTGACGATAACTTGCCTAGAAACATTGGCGAATTTAGCTAAGTCTGTCCCTGTTATAGGTGTTTTACTTTTTTTTAATTGCGCTAATAGTTGCAGTCGGCGTTCCTCGCCTAACATTTTTTTCATAAGAGATCACCTCTGCCCGTAATAATGGAAACAGTATTCCCTATAGGTTAGTGTACCATGAAGCATTTCTAACTTGTTGAAATTTTTGTATCCAAATGAAACATTGAACATATGATACGTAGAGAGGAAGGGAGGAAAAAATTGCGTATTCATATTGTTCAAAAGGGAGACACATTGTGGAAGATTGCGAAAGAGTACGGCATTTCGTTTGAAGATTTGAAGCGGCTCAATGTCCATCTTGCCAACCCAGATTATATTGTCCCGGGCATGGAAATTATTTTGCCTGAAAAAATAAACAAAGAGCCACATAAAGAAATGCCAAAAAAGGAATCACAAATGCATAAGGAGACACCTAAGGAAGTTCCGAAAAAAGAGGTACAGAGACCAATGCCACCGCCACCACCAATTGTACCACCTGCTCCAATGCCAATGCCTGAGCCACAAATGATTCCAATACCTATACCAATGCCAATGCCAATGCAGATGCCACAACAACCGATGTGGGTTCCACAGCCTGTAGAAATGAATTGGCACCAACAGGTAGTCATGCCACAAGTAGAGCAAACAGTCACAACACCACCACCAGTACAAATACAGCCAGCGCCGCCACCGCCACCACCACCACCAGTAGCGAAGCCAATGCCACATCCAGTACCACAACCAGCACCACCAATGCATATCATGCCACATCCAGTACCACATTGCTCAAGCTGCCATCAACCAATTTATCATCAAATGTGGTGGCCAATGCCAATGCAGCCACAGGCCGAGCAGTATATGATGCCGCAGCAGCCGATGTCCTTTGAGATGCCAGAAAATAAAATGGGCGAGATGGAAGACTTCTTAGAGTCTACATCACCATTTTTCCACACGCCTAATCAACAAATGCAGCCACAATTTAATATGATGCCTGACATGAACATGGGCAAATCATGTGGCTGTGAAGCACAATCATGTGGCTGTCAATCACAACCAATGCAGATGCCAATGCCTGCATGGCAAATGGATCCGTGTCATTGTCCACCACCACCATGCCCAACGCATTGTCCACCGCCATGCCCGTCATCAGTAGGACCTTGGATGTCACCGCATTATTTCCCAGGCGGGATGACGCCTTATCGATGGTGAAAAAGCGTATATTGTCGAAGAGGTAAAATCAAATATTTGGAAATATAGGTATCGATCGAATACTTACTTTGTCAAACGAGCAAAACAACTAGAAATTGCAGAGAAGGTAAGAACAATTCATCGCCAGCTAGGTCGAATTGAACCTAATCTTATCCTACCATTAGTCCAAAGTGACGATGAGCAGCTAATTGTGCAAGAATGGCAAGAAGGTAGCCATGGTGCCAATTTTGCTCATAAAAAGGATCGCAGGGAATCTCTTCAACTACTAATAGCTTTACATGACACATATAAAAAAGTTGCTTGGCAACGCTTGCCTGGCTTGCATACCTATTCACAACTTTTAAAATGGCAAATGCGTCATATGCGTTTTAAAAGCAGAAGAAATGAGTTTCGGGCTTTCTTAACAAAAGAAGAGATCGATCAAATATTGCATTATAGTGATAAATCGCTGCAGTTAATTGCGCTGGAAGATGTAGCCGAAAAAGAAATTACACTATTGCACGGGGATGTCGTGCATCATAATTTTTTATGGTGCACGGATGGACAATTGCGTTTAATTGATTTTGATTTGGCACATCTTGGAGAAGCGGATGACGAGTATATTTTATGGTTGCATCGGGTGCTACCTGCAGTTGATTATGATTTAGCCAAAGTCTTTGCGGAGTTACCAGAACTGAAACGGCTTGATAAAAGAAAGCTTCATCGTTTAAAATATCCGAATGAACTATTAAGGGAATGGCTTTTCGCTGTGGATTTACCCCTTGATCAGCAACTAGTATTTTTAGATTATTTAGTACCATTTACTAAACGAGCCCTCACCTATTGGCCAAAACTGTGGTACGATATTGATAGATTTGTGAAGAAATGACCGTCATTTGGCGGTCATTTTTGTCTTGAACAGCGTTTTGAACAGGACTTTCTGTCGAGCATTCGTTCGCTATATGCTATAATCGAAGACGATGATTGTGAGGGAATATAGATGTATGATTATTTAAAAGGACTAATTACTCGTATTACACCAGAATATATTGTGCTAGAACAAAAGGGTATTGGCTGGCAATTGAATACGCCCAATCCGTTTGCATTTCGAACATCAGCCATGGAGCAACAAATTTATGTTCATTTGCATGTACGAGAGGATGCACAAGTGCTTTATGGTTTCCCAAATCTAGATCAACGCGAGCTTTTTCGAAAGTTAATTTTAGTATCTGGAATAGGTCCTAAGGGAGCGCTGGCTATCTTAGCGACTGGCAACCCACAGCAGGTTATAAGTGCGATTGAACGGGAAGATGAAACGTTTTTAGTGAAGTTCCCAGGAGTAGGTAAAAAAACTGCTCGTCAGATGATATTAGATTTAAAAGGCAAGCTAGGCTCTTTATTAGAGACAATCGAACTGCCGAGTACAGAAGATGAGCTGCCATTGTTTGGCGTTCATCCTTATAAACACGAATTAGAAGAAGCAATACTTGCTTTAGCGGCACTTGGTTACTCTGAAAAGGAGCTCGAAAAAATTCGCCCACTGCTTGAGGATAACGACAAGCTGGAAACGACAGATGCCTATATGAAACAAGCGTTACAACTATTATTAAAATTAAAATAAGGAAGGAGGGAAGAGGCATGTCTGAACGTATGATGGCTAGTGAGGCAAGTGGCTATGATGAACAATTTGAATTATCTTTACGCCCGCAAAGGTTAGCCCAATACATAGGGCAACATAAAGTAAAGGAAAATTTACAAATTTTCATTGAGGCAGCAAAACTTCGGCAGGAAAGTTTAGATCATGTGCTGTTATATGGGCCACCAGGGCTTGGCAAAACAACATTAGCTGTTGTTATTGCAAATGAGATGAGTGTCAATGTACGCATGACAAGTGGTCCTGCAATTGAACGTCCAGGAGATTTAGCAGCGATTTTAAGTTCACTAGAGCCTGGTGATGTTTTATTTATTGATGAGATTCATCGATTACCTCGTGCCATTGAAGAAGTGTTATATCCAGCAATGGAGGACTTCTGTTTAGATATTGTTGTGGGAAAAGGTCCTGAAGCACGTTCTGTACGCCTTGATTTACCTCCCTTTACCCTTGTAGGTGCTACAACCAGAGCTGGTGCCTTATCAGCACCTCTAAGAGATCGCTTTGGTGTTTTATTACGCTTAGAGTACTATGATGATATTTCCCTTGCTGAAATAGTTGCTCGCAGTGCTCATTTATTTGAGGTAGAAATTGAGCAAATAGCAGCAATGGAAATGGCGAAACGCTCTCGTGGCACACCTCGAATTGCCAATCGCTTATTGAAACGAGTACGAGATTATGCACAAGTGCTTGGAGATGGTATGATAACGGAGGGCATTGCAAAGCAAGCGCTAGAGCTGTTACAAGTCGATCCAAGAGGGCTTGATCACATTGATCATAAACTTGTCACTAACATGATTGAGCGCTTTCGAGGAGGTCCTGTGGGCTTAGATACGCTTGCAGCATCGATTGGTGAGGAACGGGTGACTATAGAAGATGTATATGAACCCTATCTCATGCAAATTGGGCTTATTCAACGTACACCACGAGGAAGAGTAGCGACACATTTAGCCTACGAACATTTTGGATATGAGTATCCCCAACAAACATAAAGAAGGAAGTTTTTTTCATGCGTGTAGAAGATTTTGATTTTGAATTACCAGAGGAGCTTATTGCTCAAACACCTTTAGTAGATCGGACAGCTAGTCGATTAATGGTCGTAACACCTGGCTCAAATGAAGTAGAGCATCAACATTTTGCTCATGTCTTAGAGGAGTTACGTACTGGAGACTGCCTTGTGTTAAACGATACAAGAGTCTTACCTGCTCGCTTAATGGGTGTAAAAGAGGAGACAGGTGCCCATATAGAGGTACTATTATTAAAGCAATTGCCAGGTACAGATGAGTGGGAAACACTTGTAAAACCAGCAAAACGTGTAAAAGTAGGGACAGTTATTACATTTGGAGATGGATTGTTAACAGCTACTTGTACAGGTGAGCTTGACCATGGTGGACGAACATTTGAATTTCATTATGATGGAATCTTTTTTGAAATACTAGAGCAGCTTGGTGAAATGCCATTACCGCCTTATATACGAGAAAAATTAGAAGACAAAGATCGCTATCAAACGGTCTATGCGAAAGAGCGTGGGTCAGCTGCTGCTCCAACGGCCGGGCTCCATTTTACAGAAGAATTATTAGAACAAGTAAAGGCAAAAGGGGTAGAGGTTGTCTTTATTACACTTCATGTAGGACTTGGAACATTCCGTCCAGTTAGTGTAGATTCTATTGAAAACCATGAAATGCACGCAGAATTTTATAGTGTGACGGAAGAAGCAGCAGACACGATTAATCGTGTAAAGCGTAATGGCGGGAAGATAATAGCTGTTGGGACTACCTCTACACGTACATTGGAGACAATTGGCTCTAAATATGATGGTGAGGTACGAGCAGAACAAGGTTGGACGTCTATTTTCATCTATCCAGGCTATACTTTTACCGTGGTAGATGGTTTAATTACAAACTTCCATTTACCAAAGTCAACCCTTGTTATGCTAGTGAGTACGCTAGCCACTCGTGAAACTATTTTAAGTGCTTATCAGCAAGCTGTAGAAGAAAAATATCGCTTCTTTAGTTTTGGTGATGCTATGTTTATTCGACCAAAAGAATAAAAAAGAAAAAATCGGAGTACTGTTTTTACTTCAGATCAGAGAGGATTTTTATTTTTATGACACAACCAGCTATTCGCTATGAATTACTTCATACATGTAAACAAACAGGAGCACGTCTTGGCATTGTGCATACACCACACGGCTCTTTTGAAACACCAGCATTTATGCCTGTTGGAACACAAGCAACAGTTAAAACAATGTCACCAGAGGAATTAAAAGAAATGAATGCTGGTATTATCTTATCCAACACGTATCATTTATGGCTTCGTCCAGGCAATGATATCGTTAAGGAAGCAGGCGGACTGCATAAATTTATGAATTGGGATAGACCCATTTTAACAGATTCAGGTGGTTTCCAAGTATTCTCCCTAAGCCAGTTCCGCAAAATTGAAGAGGAAGGCGTACATTTCCGTAACCATCTTAATGGGGATAAATTATTCCTAAGTCCAGAAAAAGCGATGGAAATTCAAAATGACTTAGGCTCGGATATCATGATGGCTTTCGACGAATGTCCACCGTATCCTGCAACACATGAATATATGTTGCAATCGGTAGACCGTACAACACGTTGGGCAAAACGCTGCAAAGAAGCCCATAGTCGTCCAGAAGAACAAGGGTTATTCGGAATTATTCAAGGTGGTGAGTATGAGGATCTACGCCGTCGTTCTGCAGAAGCATTAGTGGAGTTAGATTTCCCAGGCTACGCGATAGGAGGACTATCTGTTGGTGAACCAAAAGATATCATGAACCGTGTTCTTGAGTTCACAACACCGTTAATGCCAGCAAATAAACCTCGATATTTGATGGGAGTGGGTTCACCAGATTCATTAATCGATGGAGCTATTCGTGGTGTTGATATGTTCGACTGTGTTCTACCAACACGTATTGCTCGTAATGGTACACTGATGACATCAGAAGGTCGTTTAGTCGTAAAGAATGCAAAATATGCTCGTGACTTTGGGCCGATTGATCCGAACTGTGATTGCTATACATGTAAAAACTATTCACGTGCTTATATTCGTCACCTGATTCGCACAGAAGAAACGTTCGGTATTCGTTTAACGTCTTATCATAACTTACACTTCCTGTTAAAGCTAATGGAACAAGTGCGTGAGGCAATTCGTCAAGATCGCTTAGGTGATTTCCGAGAAGAATTTTTCGAGAAATATGGCTTTAATGGACCAAATGCGAAAAACTTTTAATTAATTACTTTTCTAAGGATAATAAAGTGAACGAGTTTTTTCATAAAAAGGGACATTAGAAAACCTCTAATGTCCTATATTACTTGCCATAGTATGGCAAAATCATTCAAAACTTTGTAAAAAGTGAATATTTCTAGCAAAATATTGTCAATCATAGAAAAAATATTAGTAAATGAGAAAATTTTTGGGCTTGTCCATCGCTTTTTAATGGTGGAATAGTCTATACTAAAAAAGTGAGATTTGGAAAGGGGGCAAGAAGTAATATGGATCAATTATTAGGCTTAGCACCGATATTATTAATGTTCGTTGCTATGTGGTTTATCTTAATCCGTCCAGCTAAAAAAAGACAGCAGGAAACACAAAATATGCAAGGTAGTTTGCAACGTGGAGATAAAGTCATTACAATCGGTGGCCTGCATGGTGTCATTGATGCAATTGAGGACACAGCAGTAACATTAAAAATCGCTGATAATGTACGTGTAAAATTTGACCGTCAAGCAATCGGACGAGTTGAGAAAGACATTTAAACATTATAAAGAAAAAGGCTTACAATAGCTATATTGTAAGCCTTTTCTTGTGCGCTGAAGCGCAAGGGAGGGGTATATTCCTCCTGTCACTATTTCATTGTATTTATTTTATGAATTAAGTCGGGACCTGAATCATTGCCATTTACAATAATTCTACTTAATGTGAATAATCCATCGCCCTTTTTAACACTTTTATTCTGAATAACAAAGCCCATCTTAAAACCAGCCTCCTGTGCAATTTTAATGGTGGCAGCAGATTGAATACCGTATGGATAGCTAATGGCGATGGGCTCGTAGCCTAATTTTTCTTTAATTATTTTTCGGGAGTGAATAAAATCATTTCTGACTCTAGCCTCGTACTGCTGCTGGCTCTCTAATTGTCCATTCAAATAGCTTGGACCGTAAATAGCCCCATTCAGTCTGCCGAATTTTGAAGGTAATTTATAATGGGAGTCCCAAGTATGGCTTTGAATCGTTATATAATCTTGCATTTCTTTTAATTGATCCCAGTTCATCTTGGCAATTTCATGTGGATAGGCAAAATCTTTACTTGTATCGACTATTCGGCTTGCAATAACAAAAATTTCCGCATGTATGTCATATTTTTTCAAAATCGGATACGCCATTTCGTAATTGCTGAGATAGCCATCATCGAAAGTAATTAATATAGGCTTTGCGGGTAATTTGCTTTGGTTAGTCAAGTAATCGTGTAATTCTTTGACAGAAATCGCATGATAACCTTCTTCCTTAAGGGACCTCATTTGTTTCTCAAAATTATTGGGTGAAATAACTGTATTATTGTTTATATTTTCCGCTAAATGGTGGTACATAAGAACGGGTATATTCTGTTCTTGGTATCCATAAGTAAGAAATGGATGAGTAAACAGAACAATATAAACAACAACGAAAGCAATTATTTTCCTTATCATTTTCTCACCTTTTTGCTGTTTATAGTCTTAACTGTTTCGTTCTTTATATTTTGTACGAACAACTACGGACTATTCCTTGTATTTTTAGCAATATCCAGTCATTCTTCTGTATAAAAAACAAAAATAAGGTCACCTTGATATTATGGGGGTGTTATTGATGGAAGAATATTTCCACATCATTTTTAGAACCTGTTTTTTATATGTGTTTATCATCATTGTCTTTCGTTTAATGGGTAAACGAGAATTGGGTGAGCTATCTGTCATTGATTTAGTGGTTTTTGTATTAATTGCAGAAGTGGCTGCTTTTGCGTTAGATGATTATAAGAATCCTCTTTTTAATGCCATTTTACCCATTATTATTTTGCTCTTTATACAAATATTAAGTGCTTATTTATCGTTGAAGTTCAAAGGTATACGCGACTTAGTTGATGGTGATCCAGCGTTACTAGTGAAAGACGGTGTGATTTTAGAGAGTGTAATGCGTAAACACCGTTATAATTTAGATGATTTATGTCAGCAATTACGAGAAAATGGTATCGCCTCTGTCACCGATGTTGCATTTGCCTATTTAGAACCTTCGGGAAACCTTTCCGTTTACAAAAAAGATGAAAAAGCATTCGTTTATCCTTTGATTATTGATGGAGAGATTCAAGAGAGACATTTATTAACCATGCATAAAGACGTGGAATGGTTAAAGAGTGAATTAGCTAAAAATAATATTACAGATAGTGAAAAAGTATTTTTTTGTATTTGGGAAGACGAGCGACTGTATATTCAATTAAAGGAAAACTAAACTTTCTTTGCTAATTTACGGATATAGCGGAAATCTGTTATACGTAATTGATTTGTAAATAATAAACTCGTAAATAGTAAAAATAATGTGACAAAGCTATTTAAAATAAATGGTAGTGATAGTAAGGGCATTAGGAAGTACTGGGCGATACAAACGACAATAAAGCAACTATAAGGTACGACAAACATTCTAAAGCCTGCTCGTAAATTTTTCCGTTGTCTAACAGTTGCTATATGCAAGAAAGAGGTCATCAATACGCCAAAACCAATAGCTACCACAGCTCCTTTTTCTTGAATACCGGGCTGAGAGGCAAGTACAAACATAACAAATAATTTCCCTAGGCCCCCATAGATGGAGTTCATCATCGCTGCCCGAGCTTCGCCAATCGCCTGAAGGATGGAGTGCAGAGGGCTTTGAATATAATAAAAATAAAAAATGGGTGCTAAAATTTTTACGTAACCACGATTTTCTTCTAAATGGAAAAGCTTCATAGCCAATTCATCACCATGTACAAAGAAATATGTAGCGGCAAAACAGCCCACTAAAGAAGATAATCTTAGGGAAACCGAAATTCGTTCCTGTAACAAAGGGATATGCTGTCTAGCAACGGCATCACTAACAGCCGGAATAAGGACAATCGATAAAGCGGTTGACACAAAAGCAGGAAATAGTAGTAGTGGCACCAAAACACCTGAGATGACACCGTATAGAATGGTAGCTGCTGATGCTGTTAAGCCTGCTACTGTTAAAGCTTTTAAAAAGATAATTGGTTCTAAAAACCAAGTGAAAGAACCAAAAAGCTTGCTGCCTGCGGAAGGCAGAGCTATACGTAGCATGGGCGATGAAGGATAACCTTCGATTTTTGTTTTGCGCGCAATTAATTTCTTTTTTGAAACTATATAATGCAGCCATAAATAAAGGAATGCTACTACCTCTGCAGCAAGCGTAATACCCATGGCGGCAGCAGCTGTCACAGCGGCATTATTATAATTAGCCACGTATGGAAGCATTAGTGTAATAAAGCTAATCCGAACAACTTGTTCAATCATTTGTGACCATGCGGTAGGTGTAATTTTAGCGATACCTTGTAAATAAGCACGTAATAAACCAGATCCTACTGATACTGGTACGGCAAAGAGAGCAATCCATAAAGTGAAAGTTGTATGTTCATTATGTAAGAGCGTTGTAGAAATATATGGTATAGTGAGTGCAACAAGGGGCATAAAAACGATCATACCAATAAACGACCAAAGAATCGCAGTACGCATGACGCCAAATATGCTTTCGCGTTTATTTTTAGCTAGTAATTCTGCCACAATTTTAGCTACAGCAATAGGTAGTCCAAGTTGAATGAGTGAGATGAAGAAAATAAATGCTGGATAGACGGTCATATAAATACCGACTGCCTCCTCACCAGCAATTCGCATAAATTGCATTCTATAAAAGAAGCCAAAAAGTTTAGATAAGAAAATGACAAACATTAAAAATAATGTACCTCGTACAAAAGAACTCATGCCATCCGTCCCTTCTCAAGCCGCAAAAATTCATTTACACTATTTGTATGCAAGCATGTCTTACGTTACGACTTTGATTGGAGATGATTCAAAATGAGTATGCAATATGAGCAACTGTTTGAAAAAATTCGTCCTGCCATTGATAGTAAGATAGCAGAGTTCAAGTATTTTCGATATGATGCTATAACGGCTGAAGAGCTTTGGCGGTACTGTGTTGAAAAAAAATGGCGTAAAAAGAAAGTAGAACAACTTCGCTTATATGAGGTGATTGCTACCATATTCTCGGTATCACCATCTGATATTGTCTCATTCAATCAAGTAGAGTTTTTACAAAGTGACAATTGGTTTGAAGAATTGAATACAGAAGAATTACAATTACTGCTTGGTCCAGTCAAAACGTAAATAACGATGTGTCAAATCTTGTAATAATTCAAAGAAACCTACATGTGTTGAATTGACACCAAGCGCAACCTGTTTCATAATAAGTGTGTTGCGCTTTTTTTATTTTGAATAACTGTTTACTTACATAAATCTTCTATGCGATTTTACTTGCATTAGGAAGGTTAGTACCTAATAATACAAAGATAAACTTGCGCGTTATGAACGAATGAACTAAGTGAGGCAACCTTTTTGAAACACAGGTAACATGATTCTAAGGAAAAGGAGGATTAATCGTTTCAAAAGGTATTGCTAGTTACTTGTTTGGCGTGTAAGGACAACCCTTACACCATTTCGAGGAGGATTTTCGATGAAACTAAAAAGTCGTATAGTTGCATTCCTATTAATTCTAGTGCTTCTGGCAGCTGGAATTGGTACGACTGTAAACGGCGTCTTAAAGGACATTAAGCTTGGTCTTGACTTACAGGGCGGGTTTGAGGTGCTTTATGAGGTAAATGAATTAAAGGCAGGACAAAAAATCACACCGGAAGTTGTTGCAGCTACGGCAACAGCCCTTGGTAACCGTGTCAATGCCATTGGTGTTAGTGAGCCAAGCATTCAGGTAGAGGGAGAAAACCGTATTCGTGTGCAATTAGCTGGTGTTGAAGATCAGGAATCGGCACGTAAGCTACTATCTACTTCTGCAAATTTAACATTCCGTGATGTGGATGATAATTTATTATTAGATGGGAATGATTTAAAAGAAAATGGGGCTAGTGCTTCCTTTGACCAACAAAATCGCCCAATCGTATCATTAAAATTAAAAGATGCGGGAAAATTTGCTGATGTAACAAGTAAAATTGCTGCGAAACCTGCAGGACAAAATTTATTAGTTGTATGGTTAGACTTTGAAGAGGGTGTAGACTCTTATAAAGCGGAGTCACAAAAAGCGAAGCCACGCTATGCATCAGCAGCAACAGTTAGCCAAACATTAAATACTACAGACGTTATGATAAGTGGTAGTTTCTCTGTTGATGAAACAAAAAATTTATCAGGAATTTTAAATGCAGGGGCACTACCTGTTAAGCTTGATGAAATTTACTCAACTTCTGTTGGTGCTCAGTTTGGTGATGAGGCACTGAAAAGTACCATTTTTGCAGGTATTGTCGGCGTAGTAATTATTTTCTTATTTATGTTATTTTACTATCGTCTACCAGGGGTTATTTCCATCATTACACTTGTTGTATTCACATTCTTAGTATTGGTTGTATTTGATTGGATTAATGCGGTATTAACGCTTCCAGGTATTGCCGCCATTGTACTTGGTATAGGGATGGCTGTAGACGCTAACATTTTAGCGGCAGAACGTATACGTGAAGAGCTTCGAGTAGGGTATTCTGCTAAGCAGGCATTCCAAATTGGTTCTAAACAATCTTTATCGGCTATTGTGGATGCACAGTTGACAACGCTATTAGCAGCGGGCATTCTATTTTACTTCGGGACAAGCTCTGTAAAAGGTTTCGCAACTACATTAATTATAAGTATTCTATTGAGCTTCTTAACAGCAGTTTGGGGTTCCCGTGTTCTATTAGGGTTCCTTGTTAACAGTGGCTATTTCAATAATCCAGCATGGTATGGTATTGCTAAATCAAAACAACATAGTTTGGAAGAAAACATTGGTACATTAGATTTAACAACGAAATTTGATCGTTTCGATTTTGTTCACAATCGTAAGAAATTTTATACATTCTCTTTAGCCATTTTAGTGGCTGGTTTAGTGGTTATAGGTATTTTCCGACTAAACCTTGGTATCGATTTCTCTAGTGGTACACGTATTCAAATTGAAGCAGAACAAACGTTAACACAAGAAGAAATGGCAAAATTCGTTGATAGTATCGGTTTCCCTTCGGAGGATATTGTCCTTTCAGGAGAAAAGAGCACATCTGCAGTTATTCGTTATAAATCTGATTTATCACAAGCAGATATTTTAAAATTCCAAAAGGAAACAACCGATAAATATGGTCATAAGCCTACTGTAAGTACGGTATCGCCAACAGTTGGTAAGGAGCTTGTGAAAAATGCCATTAAAGCATTGTCACTTGCAGCACTTGGGATTATCATTTATGTAGCAATTCGCTTTGAATGGCGTATGGGTATTGGAGCAATTGTGTCATTATTACACGATGTATTCTTAATCGTTGCTGTCTTTAGCTTTATGCGCTTAGAGGTGGATATTACTTTTATTGCGGCAGTTTTAACCATTGTTGGTTACTCCATCAATGATACGATTGTTACCTTTGACCGTATGCGTGAAAACTTAGATCGATATGATACCATTAATGACCGTGAATTATTGGCGGATATTGTGAATAAGTCGCTCCGTCAAACAATGGGACGTTCTGTTAATACCGTCTTAACAGTTATTATTGTTGTTATAGCCTTATTAATTTTTGGCGCACCATCTATTCAAAACTTCTCAATTGCGTTATTGATTGGTCTAATTACAGGTATGTATTCTTCCATCTGTATCGCAGCTCAAATCTGGTATTCATTAAAAATTCGTGAAATGAAAAAATCAGATGGGCAGCTACACAAAAAAGAGAAAAAACAATGGGGTACAGACGAACCTGTTGTATAATTATGGGCAGGGTATAGAAAACGAATTGTTTTCTATACCCTGCTTTTATGATGCAAAAAAATCTGCTGGCTTTCTAAAAAGCAGCAGATTTTTATAGGTTATAATTTAAATTGCTGAAGCAATGTCTGTAGCTGCTGAGCATGTTGACTTAATTCTTCAGCGACCGCATTCACTTGCTGCATAGTCGCAACTTGTTCATCAACAGACTCTGCAATTATTTGTGAATTGCTGGCTGATTGATTTGAAACGCTTGCTATTTCCGTGACAGAGGCAGCAACCTGCTCAGCACTGGCGGAAATTTCTTCAGATGTGGCAGAGATTTCCTCAATTTGCTCCGTAAATGCTGTCACTGCTGATGTGATGGAGTAGAAAGCATCTCCTGCCTCATGAATTTTGTTTACGCCGTCTTTTACAGAAGCTAGACCATTATCGACAGCGGCTGCAACATTGCGTGTATCTGTCAGAATTTCTTTTGTAATGGCAACGATTTGATTGGCAGACTGATTAGATTCCTCAGCAAGTTTACGTACTTCATCCGCTACTACCGCAAAGCCCTTACCGTGCTCCCCAGCTCTTGCCGCTTCAATTGCCGCATTTAAGGCCAGCAAATTTGTTTGCTCTGAAATGGCCGTGATGACGGCTGTAATTTGTCCGATTTCTTCTGATTGTTTACTTAGTTTATCTGTCAATGTAGCAATTTCAGAGGTAGCCACAGAAATGATAGACATCTGCTCTTTCGCTGTGGAAATGGTTGTTCCTCCTGTTCGCGCAAGCTGGGTCATACTTTCTGCATTGGCATGAAGGCTTTGTGTCGCCTCTGCAATGCGTTGAACACCGGATGCTGTTTCATCCATTGCCACAGCACTTTGCTGTGAAGCACTTGCAGATGAAACGATATGTGTTGAATTTTCTTGAATTCGTTGGGCAATATCATCAGAAGTTGCCGTCACTTCCTCTGTGCTAGCAGACAGCTCTTCAGAGACAGCTGATAGGTGGGAGGCGCTATCTTGAATGTTTGACATTAATCCAGTTAGATTTTGCTTTAAAGTATTGACTGCCACGGCTAGTGTACCAATTTCATCATTTGATTGGTGAGTAAGCTCATCAATCGATAAATCTCCTTGTGCTAAAGTATCAGCCGCTCCAATTGCAAGATGCAATGGCTGAACAATCGATTTTTTAACAAAATACATAAAGTAAACGCCAATAACGGCACTAGCCAATAGAAGCGTGATGGAAATAATAATTGCTCTTGCAACCGTTTGATTAACTTCAGCATCAACCTTTTGTAGCTGCTCATTATGATAATCTAACATTTCCTTCGTTAATTGGAAGAGTTCTTTATTATCTTTTGTCACATCATTATTTATGTATGAGAGGGCTAAATCCACATTTCCATTATTGAAGGCTTGGACTGCCTTTTCGGAATGAGTAAGTAAATCTTTTTGTAATGCTGTGATTTGCTGCATAATATTTTTTGTGTAGTCTGAACGAACAAGGGTAGAAAGCTCATTCACCGATTCTGGTAAAAGCTTTTCATAGCGCGCTAAGTTTGCTTTAGCGGTTTCATCCTTTGGATTTAAAATATAGGAACGTAAAAATAAACCTTGTGATGCGAGTTCTTGCTGAATTTTCACTGTTAATTGCATTTGTACAATACGGTGCTGCAGTACTTCTTCTAGATCATTTTGCGTAGCTTTGAATTGCAGAAAGCTCACAATACTAGAAATGAAGAGTAAACATGTTAATGAAATGAAGCCCAGATTTAGTTTTTTACGAACGGACATAGACGTTCCTACCTTCTTTTGTTATATGGAAAAAATAAATGTTCTGAAATTACTATAGCTTGATATTTTTACAAGGTCAATACTCAGAAAATTTTCAACAGGAGAAGTATTATTTACTTTTTATGGAATTTAAAAAGGTTTATATACCTATATAAAAGGCTTCTGAAATCCATGTTATCCACTTGATTCTTCAAAATTGATTGACAATTATATTTATTTAGCATAAAATTAAGGCTAACTTTTTGTTCGGTCAAGGTAGAAGGCTACGGGAGCGTGGTCAACCTAAGAACAGATGAGCTGAGTGTAGATGAGAATAGCTGAGAAATTGTTGAATAAGAGTAGTAGCATAGGTGTGCAATATAGAGAGTCAGTGGCTGGTGAGAACTGATTTGTAGCTTATGTGAATGGACTTATGAGAGTCGCTTTTAAAAAGCGAACGTGAATCCCCACGTTATAGGGAATGCTTGAACGTATAGAGGCCTTGCAATCAATATGATTAGCAATGGACCGTACAGGAGCAGGCATTAAAGTGAGAGCAATATGCTCTAATATGAGGTGGCAACGCGGTCATGATCGTCCTCTGCAATTAGGAATAATCCTTTTTGCAGGGGATTTTTTTATTTTCATTCAACAGTACATTTTTCTTCATTCGTCTAGACATTAGCAAAAGGAATCTTTGGAAAAGGAGATTAAAAGCTATGCAAACAACGAGTTCAAGAACAAAAATGAAAACCATCAACGGCGATTCTTTAACACCGATTTTAATTTTTAGACGTTTACAGGGTAAGCATAAATTTTTGCTTGAAAGTTCAGCCCAACATGAGGGAGCGGGAAGGTTTTCTTTTATTGGTGCTAATCCAAGAAAAACGTATAAGGGGATGGGGCAAGAAATTCAGGAGTATTCCTATCAAACTGGAAAAACCTCTGTCCATAAAGGAGAGCTCTTTGCCCTATTGAAAAGACTCATGCCCCGTATTTCCAATACAACTGATTTTCCGTTCTCTGGAGGGGCCATTGGTTATATAGGTCATGGAGCAACATCGATGCTACGAACAGATGGAAAGGATCTCCCAGAAGCTCATTTTCATGTCTATGAAACAATTATTATTTTTGATCATGTAACTGATGAGGTGACATTGATTCATACAAATATAGATGTGGAAAAACAAGAGCCTGATTTGGAGAAATTAGCACAACAGATATTAGAAGGGCATGTAAGTGAAGAAGCAACTTACATGTATCAATCACTTGATACTTCTACACAGGATCAATTTTCAATAGCTCTACAAAATATTCAACGTAATTTGAATGGGGAAATAACAAGAGTTATATTACCGAAGCGCCATGTTGCAAACTTTCAGGGAGATGCTTTTTCGTTATATAGACAGCTTCGTAAAAAAAAGTCAGCTGCCTATATGTATTATGTAGAGTTTGAAGATTATATGGTTTTAGGAACTTCTCCTGAAAGTCTAATACGAGTGAAAGGAGACCGAGTGATTGCAACTCCAACAGAGGGCACATACCCACGGGGGAAAACGAAAAGCGATGACCTAATTAATGAGCGTAAACTATACAACCATCTAAAAATTAGAAAATCACATGCCGTCCTTGTGAGTGCAGTGCAGCAAGAGTTACAGTCTGTTTGTTTTCGGGATTCTGTTCAAGTAATCGATGCTATGCACATTGAGAGATCGAAGCAAGCTATACACATGACTTCAAGGATAGAGGGGCGACTTTTGCCGATGCTACATGCCCTTGATGTATTAGCAGCAATGCTACCACCATATTCAACTACAGGGATACCTAAAGAACAGGCAACCTATTATTTGGAAAAATGGCATCATACTGCGGGTATATTTGGTGGAGCTCTCGGTTTCATCGGTTTTAATGGGCATTTGGATTTTGCTTTAACAGGGCAATCCATTGTGGTGAAACAAACAATGATGCATATGCAATCCACTATTGCGGTGACAAAATATACGGACGTATTAAAAGTTTTACAACAGTTGGAAGAGGAAGAACGTGCATATTTACAGTTATTGGCGAATAATGGAGGGCAAAATAAATGAAACATTTACAGCGGAAAGTGTTACAAGGACAGCATTTGATGTATGAAGAAATGCTAGAGGTGGCGCAATGGCTATTTCAGGATGACACACCTAAAGATGAAATCGCAGGCTTTTTAACAGCCCTATCTATAAAGGGGGAGACTGCTCATGAGGTAGCGGCCTTAGCAACAATTATGCGGTCATTTGCCAGTAATGTCCCAGTAAAAGAAGGACGTTATATGGATAATTGTGGAACTGGTGGAGATGGCCTTCATACATTTAATATCAGCACTGCCTCTGCATTCGTACTAGCTGGAGCTGGTGTTAAAATTGCCAAGCATGGAAATCGTAAAATTTCGTCCTCCTCTGGCAGTTCGGACGTTTTAGAGGCATTAGGCATTCATACAGAGATGACAATTCCACAAACTGTAGAGCTATTGGAAAAGGAAGGAGTTTCTTTTTTGTATGCACCGAATGTTCATCCCAAACTAAGGAGGATTGGGGAAGTGCGACGTTCACTTGGTAGACCAACCATCTTCAATCTAGTTGGTCCTTTAACAAATCCTGTAGCCCTTTCAACACAATTCACAGGCATTAATCGGCCCCAATTTGTCATGGAATATGCTTCTGTTCTACAAATGCTAGGACGTGAACGTGCCATTGTAGTATCAGGTCCTCAAGGGCTCGACGAGGCTTCCTTAGCAGGGCAAAATACATTGGTTTTATTAGATAAAGGGGATTTGATTCCATTCTCATTAACCGCAGAGGATGTCGGTCTTCGCTCGGCACCATTAGAGGCCATTCGAGGTGGCAATGCTGATGAAAATGCGGTGATTATGAAAAATTTACTGGCTGGGGAGCAAAGTGCCTACTTAGATACGGTATTGATAAATGCCGGCATCGGATTATTCGCTCATGGTCAGGCAGAAACGATTAAAGAAGGAGTGGCTATGGCGAAAGACAGTATTGGTAGTGGGCGAGCACTGCAAAAATTGGAAACGGTTGTAGCTTATAGTGAGCAATTAAAAGGAGTGGAGGTCGGACAATGAATATTCTTCAAAAAATACTTCAGCAAAAGAGGATAGAGGTAGGAGCATTATTAGAGCAGCCCGATCCTTTAGCAAATTTTTCAGAAAAGCAACGCCCTTCGTTATTTCAATCATTACGGCAAGCAAACACATTGCAGGTGATTGCTGAAATGAAACGTGCTTCGCCTTCCAAAGGGTTAATTGCTGGCGGGGCAGACCCAGTTGCACAAGCACAAGTTTATGCCCAGGCAGGAGCAGCAGCTATTTCTGTATTAACGGACAAGGAATTTTTTAAAGGCTCCTTTGAAGATTTAGCCGCAGTTGCTCGTGCTGTGGATACGCCACTTCTTTGTAAAGATTTTATGGTGGATCGAGTGCAAATTCGATTTGCTAAGGCAGCAGGTGCATCTATTATTTTATTGATCGTGGCAGCATTAACGGATGAAGCTTTAGATGATTTATATAGCTATGCAACGAGCTTAGGCTTAGAGGTTTTAGTGGAAGTGCATGATAGAGAGGAGCTAGAACGTGCACTTGCAGTAGATGCGAAATTGATCGGCGTTAATAATCGAGATTTACGTACTTTTAAGGTCAATTTGCAGCGCACAAAGGAGATTGCAAAAGCTTTTCCGTTTGATGAGGGACACATTTTAATTAGCGAAAGTGGCATTTGGTCCCAGGACGATGCGAAACAAGTGGCGGCTATGGGCGCTAGTGGCGTTCTTGTTGGAGAAGCATTAATGCGGAGCGGAGATGCAGGGCTAGCACTCAGGCGTTTACAAGTTCAAACCGAGGAGACTTCAGTATGACAAAAGTTAAAATTTGTGGTTTACAAGAATTAGAACATATCCAAACAGCAATTCAAGCTGGTGCAGATGCTGTGGGCTTTGTTTTTGCACCAAGTAAACGTCGTGTATCCATTGAACAGGCACGGCTATTAGCAAAGCAAGTGCCACAAGGTGTTTTGAAAATTGGTGTCTTTGTCAATCCAACTGCTGCTGAATTACAGGAAGCGGTTGAGCGAGTGCCTTTAGATTACGTGCAATACCACGGAGAGGAAACAGCAACATTTATTTTAGAACAAGGTTATCCAGCTATTAAAGCATTGTCTATCAGGACAAAAGAGGATGTGCAAGCTGCTGCTAATTTTCAGGTGGACTATTATTTATTCGATGCTCCTGGAACTACTTTTAAGGGTGGAAGTGGTCAAACTTTTGACTGGACTCTACTCGATGAGGTGGGCATTCCACGAGAAAGATTAATACTAGCTGGTGGACTGAAGGCGGATAATGTTGAAGAAGCCATCACAGCTGTAGACCCATACATGGTGGATGTATCAAGTGGTGTAGAAACAGATGGCATTAAGGATCATAAAAAAATAAGGACATTTTTACAAGTAGTAAAGAGGGGGGATAAATAATGACCATTTCGATAGCTAATAGTGTACCAACAAAGGCAGGGCGGTTCGGTCAATTTGGAGGGCGGTTCGTACCTGAAACATTAATGACTGCCTTGCTAGAATTAGAGAATGCCTACGAGGAAGCTTTAGAAGATTCCTCGTTTACTGAAGAGCTATCCTACTATTTGCAGGACTATGTGGGACGTGAAACCCCGCTTTATTTCGCAGAAAATCTTACAAAGAAGCTTGGTGGAGCTAAAATCTATCTAAAGCGTGAAGACTTAAATCATACAGGTGCTCATAAAATTAATAACGCGATTGGCCAGGCACTTCTTGCCAAACGAATGGGAAAAAAGAAGATTGTTGCAGAGACAGGAGCTGGGCAACATGGTGTAGCAACGGCTACCGCATGTGCCTTATTAAATCTTGAATGTGTTGTTTTTATGGGTGCAGAAGATATTAAACGGCAGCAGTTAAATGTTTTCCGTATGGAACTACTTGGCACGAAGGTTCAGTCGGTAGAAAGTGGGTCAAAAACTTTAAAGGACGCTGTAAATGCTGCTTTGCGCTATTGGGTGACGAATGTGGAGGATACGCATTATATTTTAGGCTCTGCCTTAGGCCCACATCCATTTCCAAAAATTGTTCGTGATTTTCAGCGGATTATCGGGGTTGAGACAAGAACGCAAATTTTGCAAAAGGAAGGTCGCTTACCAGATGCAGTTGTCGCTTGTATTGGTGGTGGCAGTAATGCAATTGGTATGTTTCATCCATTCGTTGACGACGAATCGGTTGCCTTATATGGTGTAGAGGCAGCAGGGAGTGGTCTTGAAACTGGGCGGCATGCAGCGGCTATTGCAGGTGGACAATTAGGGGTATTACATGGCGCTTACATGTATTTACTACAAGATGCAAATGGCTTTGTTCAAGAAGCGCACTCTATTTCAGCGGGGTTAGACTATCCGGGAAAAGGGCCAGAACATTGTTATTTACACGATATTGGTCGAGCTCAATTTAACGCCATTACAGATGCTGAAGCGTTAGAAGGATTACAATTATTAAGTAGAACAGAGGGCATACTTCCCGCGCTTGAAAGCTCCCATGCAATTGCTTATACTGCAAAGCTTGCCAAAACAATGCAGAGTGACAGCATTATTGTGGTGTGCTTATCTGGCCGAGGGGATAAAGATGTACACACAGTTCGTGCAGCACTAGGAGGGGATATGAAATGACGACTTTACAACAGGCGATTGCCCAGACAAAGATTGAAGGACATAAGGCTTTTATCCCGTATATTATGGCAGGCGATGGAGGGCTAGAAACTATCAAGCCAACGATTTTAAAACTACAGCAGCTTGGCGTAACAGCTGTTGAAGTAGGTATTCCCTTTACAGACCCTGTTGCAGATGGTCCAACAATTGAGCGGGCTGGAGAACGTGCATTGGCAGCAGGTGTAACGTTGAGGAAAGTATTACAAACTCTTGCTTCATTTAGAGAGGAAATAACAGTCCCTTTAGTTATAATGACGTATTTTAATCCAGTAATAGCATATGGCTTGGAGGCCTTTGCTCAAGCTTGTATTGCTGGAGGAGTCAAAGGAATTATCGTGCCAGATGTGCCATTAGAGGAAAGCGGAATTTTACGAGAGGCCTTAAATCCCTATAGCATTGATGTGGTCCAGCTTGTATCATTAACAAGTCCTCCTGAGCGTATTGCTCGAATTGCTGCTGCAAGCCAAGGATTTGTTTATGCAGTGACTGTAAATGGAATTACAGGGGAACGCTCTAATTTTGCTACTAATTTAGAACAACATTTTGCCCACTTACGTCAGGCAAGTCCAATCCCAGTACTAGCGGGATTTGGCATTTCAACACCCGAGCAAGTGAAAAGTATGGGAATGTTGGGGGATGGGGTCATCGTTGGGAGTGCCATTGTGACGGCCTTACATGAAGGCAAGATGGCAACAGTAGAAGCATTAATAGCTGCTTCAAAAAACGTTTATGAAAAGTCTACTCTTTACTAGAGTGGGCTTTTTTTGCTGTGTGACGGATAGCGAGAGGAGAGTGGCGAATAGCAGTGAGAAAGTGAAAGATAGCGAGCAAAACCAGTCGGATAGCCTTCTTAAACCGATGGATAAAACTATCAATCTAACGGATAGTGCGTATCGTCTAGAATTTCGGTATAATAACTTTCGTAAGGAAGTGAGAAGATGATTCTATCGAAAAAAAGATGGCAAGTGGAACGCCCAGACGTAGAACTTGTACAAGCATTACAAAATGACTTACAACTTTCTGCGATTGCAGCAAAAATTTTAGCAGCGCGAGGCTGTGAAACAACTGCTGATGCAGAAAGCTTATTAAATATGACAGAAGCGAATGTTCATGACCCATTTCTTATGCACGGTATGGCAGAAGCAGTGGCACGAATTGAGCAGGCTCTAGATAATGGAGAGAAAATTTTAGTCTATGGCGACTATGATGCGGATGGTGTGACAAGTACGACTGTTATGTTAAATGTCCTACTGGATCTTGGTGCTAATGTATCGTTTAAAATACCGAACCGCTTTATTCATGGCTATGGGCCACACGAGGCTCTTTTTCGGGAAGCCTATGAAGAGGGTGTGCAGTTAATTATCACAGTGGATAATGGGATTTCAGGGATTGAACCTATTCGTGTAGCAAAGGAACTTGGTCTGGATGTTATTGTGACTGATCACCATGAACCAGGGGAGGAACTGCCACCGGCTGATATTATTTTACACCCACGTTTACCTGAAGGACATTATCCTTTTGGAGAGCTTGCCGGTGTAGGTGTAGCTTTTAAGCTTGCACATGCTCTATACGGAGAACTACCAACTCATTTAATAGAATATGTTGCAATTGGAACAGTGGCTGATTTAGTACCATTAGTGGATGAAAATCGTTATCTCGTTAAACGAGGCATAGAAGAAATGCGTCGTTCTCTTAGTCCGTGGGTACAAGCCATGTGTGATATTGCGAGCACAGAACAAGCAAAAATTAGTGAAGAAACGATAGGCTTTTATTTTGGTCCTCGCTTAAATGCAGTGGGTCGACTTGGTGAAGCATCGCCTGGAGTCGAATTATTAATGGCTGAGGATAGTGTAAAGGCAACAGCATTGGCCAAACAGCTAAATGCCTCCAATACCGAGCGTAAGGATATTGTTAAAAATATTACCGAGGAAGCCATTGCTCTAATTGAATCAGAGAAGAAAATTAGCGATTCTTTAGTCCTTGTTGTAGCAGGAGAAGGCTGGAATGCAGGGGTTGTAGGAATTGTTGCTTCACGTCTTGTTGAACAATACTATCGTCCAACGATTGTCCTTTCACTTGACCCTGATAAAGGTACAGCAAAAGGCTCTGCACGAAGCATTGATGGCTTCCATTTATATAATGAATTGGCCAAAAATCGTGATATTTTACCTCACTTTGGAGGGCATCCGATGGCAGCAGGTATGACTTTATCAATCGAGCATGTGGATGAACTACGGTCACGCTTGGATACACAGGCAAGAGCATGTTTAACAGAAGAGCATTTAACTCCTGTGGTTCACATTGATATTCCTCTAAGCCTAGATGAAATTTCTGCAGATGCTATTGAGGAAATAGCATCACTTGGCCCGTTTGGCACCGATTTTCCGAAGCCCGTTTATGTGCTTGAGGATGTTGAAATATCCTCCATGCGAAAAATTGGAGCGGCTGAGAACCATATAAAAATGGAATTAACGAATGGCTGTGACAAATTAGATAGTGTCGGTTTCCATAAGGGCCACTTACACGATGAATTAACCTATGGCATAAAAGTGTCCTTTATTGGTGATTTGCAAATAAACGAGTGGCAGGGTCGTAAAAAAGCTCAATTTATGATTGAAGATGTTCAAACCACTGAATGGCAGCTTTTTGATATTCGTGGTATTCGTCAAACGGCTCGCTGGCTCAATACAGTGCCAAAGGAAGAGGCGACATTTATTGCCTTTCGTCCAGCAACAATGACCTATTATCAATCGTTAATTGATGTTCCTATAATAGTAGCTGATCCTACTCTTTCAAACATCGGACAAAGTGAATATATTGTCCTGTTAGATTTGCCTGAAACTATTCAAAGGCTAGAAGAGGTTTTACAGAAGACGGCCCCTTCACGCATCTATGCACACTTTTATATGCCAGATTCACAATACTTTAATGTTTTACCTACCCGTGAGCAATTTGCATGGTATTATAAATTCCTGAAAAATCGACCAGCATTTCCACTTGATATGCATATAGCAGACATAGCTAAGCATACTGGCTGGCCATTAGAAACATTAAAATTTATGACACAGGTGTTTTTTGAGCTTGATTTTGTTAAAATGGAGAGTGGACTGACGACTGTCAACGAGGATGCTCCAAAACAAGCATTGACCGAGGCACCGTCGTACAAACAACGTTCAGAACAGATTGAAATGGAGCAAATGCTCGTCTATGCTCCTTATATAGAATTAAAACAATGGTTTGATGAACGAATACATGACTAGACGAATACGTTTCGTAGGAGGAGCAATAAAATGGATTTAAAGCAATACGTTACAACGGTTGAAAACTGGCCGAAAGAGGGTATTACATTCAGAGATATTACTACAATTATGGATCATGGACCAGCATACAAATATGCAACAGATCAAATTGTAGAATATGCAAAAGAATTAGGCGCAGAAATTGTAGTGGGTCCTGAAGCACGTGGTTTTATTATTGGATGCCCAGTTGCCTATGCCCTTGAAATCGGCTTTGCCCCTGTGCGTAAACCAGGTAAGTTACCACGCAAAGTTATTAGTGCAGACTATGGTCTTGAATATGGAAAAGATACATTAACGATGCATAATGATGCGATTAAGCCTGGTCAAAAAGTATTAATCTGTGATGATTTACTAGCAACTGGCGGTACAGTAGAAGCCACTGTTCGTCTAGTGGAACAATTAGGTGGTCAGGTAGTAGGTTGTGCCTTCTTAATTGAACTTTTAGAATTAAATGGTCGCGAAAAGCTTGGCGACTTAAATATTAAAACCCTTATTCAATATTAAAAATGTTAAAAAAGCGCCACAACAACGGCGCTTTTTTTATTGTTCCTCATAGGACTGAATGATCTTCTGCATTGTTCGCAAAGTATCGAAGAAATCAGCATATTTTTCTACGCCAATATCATCAATGATTTTATCTTGAATCGTTTGCCAAATGGGTGCAGCCTCATGCAGCTTTTCTAACCCTTTTTCAGTGAGCATAATATTTTTAGTGCGTGCGTCCTGTGGATCGCGCTTTAACTCGACGTAGCCATATTGCTTTAATAGATTGATATTCCGTGTCACGGTCGTTTGGTCGAGCAATAAAATTTCACCTAAACGACTAATGGAAACGGCTTGTTGAAGGTCGATGTGTGCCAGCATAGAATATTGAGTCACTTTTAAACCGGTAGGCTGCAGTAATTTATCATATAACTGTGTCACGACCCTTGTTTTTTTTCGAAGGTTTGCACAAACACATATTTGTGTGTAATCGATAGTATTCTGTTGATTTTTCATGGTCAGTACTCCTTTGAGGGAATTCTACTAATTTTAAGTATACACCTAAGAGCTAAAAAATACGTATTGACAGCTATCTAATGGAATGGTTACTATCATCATACATGTATATACATATAAATGAACGAATATACTCTAAAACATGTATATACATGCTTTTTAGAGTGACTTTAACAAGAAGAGTAGGTGGAATGATGAAGCGGATTCATTACAGTTGGTTTATTTTAGTAGTCACGTTTTTCTCGATTATCGTTGCTGGGATTACGATGTCATCATCTGGCGTGTTTATTGATTCTTTAGAAAAGGAATTTCAATGGGATCGATCGACGATTGCTCTAGCATTTGCCGTTAGTTTATTTTTATATGGTATCTCTGGCCCATTCATGGCAGCTTTACTTGACGTTATTGGTTTAAAAAAGATGATGATAAGTGCCATGTCTACATTAGTGTTAGGCATGATTTTAACATTTTTCATGAATCAATCATGGCAATTAATCATAATTTGGGGTGGCATTATTGGTCTGGGCGCAAGTCTCTTTTTAACGGTGCTTAGCCCTTATGTTGCTAATCATTGGTTTGTTAAAAGAAGAGGGTTAGCAGTAGGAATTTTGACCGCTAGTACTGCCACAGGCCAACTTATTTTATTGCCTGTACTTGCGATTATCATTGATCACTATTCCTGGAGGTGGGCAATCGGCTTCATTCTTCTTCTGAGTATAGTGATGCTAATCATGATTGCTATTTTTATAAAAAATAAACCTCAGGATTTAGGATTAACACCCTATGGACAAGAGGAGATATTTGATAAACAGCATGTGCAACTAAAGAAAAATCCAATTAGTATTGCCTTCAATGGCTTATTAGAAGCGGTTAAGGTCAAAACCTTTTGGCTGCTAGCAGGGAGTTTTTTCATTTGTGGTCTTTCAACAAGTGGATTAATTGGTACTCATTTTGTCTCTTATTGTATTAGCTTTGGTATTCCATTAGTAACCGCTGCGTCCCTCCTTTCTTTTATGGGAGTGTTTAATTTACTAGGTACCACTGCATCTGGCTGGCTATCAGATCGTTTCGATAATCGTTGGTTATTATTTTGGTATTACTTGTTAAGGGGAGCTTCTTTACTGTTACTTCCATATGCTTTGGCACAGGGCTCCTTTGTTTTATTGACTATTTTTACTATATTTTATGGCCTGGATTGGATTGCTACAGTGCCGCCAACCATTAGTATTACACGACAAATTTTTGGTGTGCAGAAGAGTAGTATTATTTATGGATGGATATTCGCCTCTCATCAAGCTGGAGCAGCAGTCGCTGCTTATGGTGGCGGTTTGATTTATAAATTTTTCAATTCTTATACATGGGCTTTTTTTCTTGCAGGGATGTTTTGTACATTAGCTGGCTTATTCGTTATCATGGTAAAAAAGCAAACGTCTCAGCAAGCACAAACGAACTAATCATGAAAGTTGAACCTCCTTACGATGGGTTCAACTTTTTTTTGACAAAAACCAAACAAAAGTTTATAATGTAAACAAATATAATAAAAGGTGATGCTATGAATGAAAGAGAACAGGCGGTGCTTGCTTTAATTCGCCAAAATCCGTTTATGTCTCAGCAAGAGATGGCGGATGCCATGAATTTATCTCGTCCCGTGCTTGCTAATTTAGTGTCTAGTTTAACGAAGGAAGGAAAAATAGTAGGTCGAGCTTATATTTTACCCGAGGCAAATGAAATTATTTGTATCGGTGGAGCTAACTTAGACCGAAAATTCCATGTGAAGGGCAATGTTCAATTTGGAACATCTAACCCTGCTAGTTCTTCCTTTAGTGTAGGTGGTGTAGGTCGAAACATTGCTGAAAACTTAGGCCGATTAAATCATCAAGTGACGTTGCTCACAACAGCTGGTAAGGATGCGGATTGGCAAGTGATCCAAGATGCTTCAGAATCCTTTATGAATCTACGTTATGTGGAGCAGATACCAGAAGCTTCAACGGGTTCCTATACGGCCATTATGGATGAGCAAGGCGAGCTAGCACTAGCTGTAGCCAATATGGAAGTATATGACTTATTATTGCCTAACTTGTTAAAAAAGCATGAAACGATGCTTGTGAACGCTGGCTGCTTTATTTTGGACTTAAATTGTCCGAAAGAAACAGTGGCTTATATCCAGCAAGTAGCTATTGCTCGCGAAATACCACTGGTCATTGTGCCAGTATCCTCGCCTAAAATGAATCGACTACCTGAAACATTACAAGGCGTAACATGGTTTATCTGTAACACGGATGAAGCAGAAACAATTGTAGGACATACAATTGAAAACGTGAGTCATTATGAAAAAGCATTACAACAGCTTCTACAATTAGGTGCTGAGCATGTAATTATCACGGCTGGCAGTAAGGGCGTATATGCTGCTTCGACAACAATTGCGCCTAGTCATTTTGCTGCCAAAGTAATTGAAAAGATTGAAGATGTGACAGGCGCGGGTGATGCCTTTGTCAGTGCAGTTATTCATGGCTGGCTGACTGGACAAGATTTTGCGACATGTCTTGATGCAGGGTTAACTAATGCAAAAAATACCTTAGCATCTCCGTATACAGTGAGACCTGAATTATCAGTAGATTTGTTAAAAAGTGAAATGGAGGAATTATAATATGAAAGAATTCATCGTATTATCAGAAGAAGTAAAAGCAGGACAAGCAAAGGGTTTACCAATCGTAGCTTTAGAATCAACAATTATTTCACACGGTATGCCATACCCACAAAACGTACAAACTGCCCGTGAAGTTGAGCAAATTATTCGTGATAATGGTGCCGTACCTGCAACAATTGCGTTAATTGATGGGAAAATTAAAATTGGTTTATCAGATGAAGAGCTTGAAATGTTTGGGAACGCACAAGGTGTTGCTAAAGCTTCACGTCGTGACCTTGGCTACCTACTTGCGACAAAAAAACTTGGAGCGACAACAGTTGCAGCTACAATGATCTGTGCAGAGCTAGCAGGCATTGAGATCTTTGTCACAGGTGGTATTGGCGGTGTTCACCGTGGGGCTGAAACGACAATGGATGTCTCTGCTGACTTAGAAGAATTAGCTCAAACAAATGTTGCTGTCATTTGTGCTGGTGCAAAATCTATTTTAGATATCGGCCTTACATTAGAATACCTCGAAACAAAAGGTGTACCTGTAGTTGGCTATGGTACAGATGAATTACCAGCATTCTACACACGTCAAAGTGGTTTTGATGTAAACTTCCAGCTTGATACACCAGAAGAAATTGCCGAAATGCTAAGTGCAAAATGGCAATTAGGTTTAAAAGGAGGAGCAGTTATTGCTAACCCAATCCCTGAAGCAGAAGCTTTAGAGCATGGATTTATTACGAATATAATTGAAAAAGCTTTAGTTGAAGCTGAAGAGAATGGTATTCAAGGTAAAAACGTGACACCATTCCTACTAGGTAAAGTAAAAGAATTAACAGAAGGTAAAAGCCTTGATGCGAATATTGCATTAGTGAAAAACAATGCAGTAGTGGGCGCAAAAATTGCTGTAGCTTTCAATCAATTACACTAATTCCTTTGTCGAAACAAAGACTCTTTGTGACATCATGTCGCAAAGGGTCTTTTTCATTAAAAAGGAGAATATATTTTCCATTTTTAATACTGTTCACGAGATTAACTAAACTAAATGACACAGTCTCTTTACAATGGGCTACAAAATTTTATACAATTAAGTTTATATCTAATCTGAAAAATTTGACGAGCAAGGTGGACATGTTATGGCGAAAGAGCAAATTTTGACTCCTGAGGACGTTTTTGAGTTAGTCAAATCCTACATGAATGATGAAAATGTCGCATTCGTGAAAAAAGCATATGAATTAGCAAGGGATGCCCATATTGAGCAATTCCGTAGCTCTGGTGAACCGTATATTATTCACCCAGTACAAGTAGCGGGTATTCTAGCTGAATTACAAATGGACCCAGAAACTGTAGCGGCAGGTTTTTTACATGATGTTGTCGAAGATACAGATTTTACGCGGGATGATTTGGTACGGGAATTTGGCGAAGAAGTAGCGGTACTTGTGGACGGAGTTACAAAATTAGGGAAAATTAAATATTTATCAAAAGAGGCGCAGCAAGCAGAAAATCATCGAAAAATGTTTGTAGCCATGGCGCAGGACATCCGTGTCATTTTAATAAAGCTAGCAGACCGTCTTCACAATATGCGTACGCTAAAGCATTTGCCTGCCGAAAAGCAAAGACGTATTTCGAAAGAAACATTAGAAATTTTTGCACCGCTTGCACATCGTCTTGGAATATCGACTGTTAAATGGGAGCTTGAAGATACAGCTCTTCGCTATTTAAACCCACAGCAATATTATCGTATTGTCAGTTTGATGAAGAAAAAGCGAGATGAGCGTGAAGCATATTTGGACAATGTCATGGCTGAGATGAAATCACAGCTGAATGAAGTTGAAATTGATGCAGATGTATATGGACGTCCAAAGCATATTTACAGTATTTATCGAAAAATGGTGCTACAAAAAAAACAATTTAATGAAATTTATGATTTATTAGCCATTCGTGTATTGGTCGATAGTATTAAAGATTGCTATGCCGTATTAGGGATTGTGCATACGCTGTGGAAGCCAATGCCAGGTCGTTTTAAAGATTATATTGCTATGCCAAAACAAAACCTATATCAATCATTACACACAACCGTTATTGGTCCATATGGGGATCCGTTAGAGGTACAGATTCGTACGAAGGAAATGCATAAGATTGCTGAGTACGGGATTGCGGCACACTGGGCGTATAAAGAGGGGAAAAAGGCTGACCATCAAAAACAAAATGTTGATCAAAAATTAACATGGTTCCGTGAAATATTAGAATTTCAAAATGAGTCTTCCAACGCTGAAGAGTTCATGGAATCCTTAAAATTTGATCTGTTTTCTGATATGGTTTATGTCTTTACACCTGAAGGTGACGTCATTGAATTACCTGCTGGTTCAGTGCCAATCGATTTCGCCTATCGTGTCCATTCTGAGGTTGGGAATCGTACAATAGGAGCAAAAATTAATGGCAAAATGGTACCGCTTGATACACCGCTGAAAACGGGAGACATCATTGAAATACTTACATCTAAACAATCCTTTGGGCCAAGCAGAGATTGGCTGAAGATAGCACAATCCTCACAGGCAAAAAATAAAATTAAGCAATTTTTTAAACGACACTTGCGTGAGGAGAACATTGTCAAAGGTAAAGAGATGATTGAAAAAGAAATCCGTTCGCAGGATTTCGATTTAAAGGAAACAATGTCTGCAGAAAATCTCAAACGAGTATGTGATAAGTTTAATTATACAAATGAAGAGGACTTATATGCTGCTGTTGGTGTAAGCGGCATAACGGCACAACAGGTTGTTAATCGTTTAGCTGAAAAACGCCGAAAAGAGCGTGAACAGGAAGAAGCCTTAGAAAAAATCGAACAAAAAATGAAAAATCCGATTCCCCAAAAACGTACGGAATCAGGTGTCATTGTTAAGGGTATTGATAATATGCTCATTCGACTTTCACGCTGCTGTACGCCTGTTCCAGGAGATGATATTGTTGGCTTTATTACAAAAGGTCGTGGCGTATCAGTGCATCGTGCCGACTGTCCTAATATTCAAATTGAGGATGAGCAGGAGCGTTTAATAGAGGTCGAGTGGGAGCATGGTGTTATCCCTGAGAAAAAGGAATACCCAGTAGATATTGAGGTTTCTGCTTTTGATCGACCTGGTATTCTAAATGAGATTATGCAAATTGTTAGTGAAACTAAAACTAATATTTTAGCGGTAAGTGGCCGGGCTGATCGTGATAAAATGGCCACGATTCATTTAACAATCTCTATTTCAAATATTTCGCATTTGCATAAGGTAGTAGAGCGAATTAAACAAACACCTGATATTTATTCGGTACAACGAGTTATCAATTAAGCAACAGTTAGAATTGGGGTTATTGAAATGAAGGTAGTATTACAGCGTAGTAAAGCAGCTTCTGTTACAGTTGACGGAACTGTCACAGGAGCCATTGATAGTGGCTACGTTCTTCTAGTTGGTATTACACATGAAGATACTCAGGAAGATGTCGCTTACTTAGCAAAAAAAGTAGCCAATTTACGCCTTTGGGAAGATGCTGATGGAAAAATGAATCATTCTATTTTAGAGCAGGGTGGCGCTATTTTATCCGTCTCGCAATTTACGTTATATGGGGATGCAAAAAAGGGAAATCGTCCAAGTTTCACAAGTGCTGCAAGACCAGAAGTAGCAGAACCGCTGTGGGAAGCTTTTAACCAAGCATTACGTGAACACGGTTTACATGTGGAGACAGGCATTTTTGGTGCAATGATGGATGTTGCTCTCATTAATGATGGTCCAGTGACAATACTTCTAGAGTCAAAATAATGGTACATTTCCTATAATTCCTTCATATACTAAAGAGTATGGTTAGTTTTATAGGAGGGAGTGTCAAGTACATGGCGCAGACAGGAAGTATATCCAATCCATATTTATACGAAACTCTTAAAATGATGATTGGTCAGGCTATTGTAGTGCAAACAGAAAAAAATATTCAAACAGGTATTTTATTATCCATATTACCTGACCATATTATTTTAGAGATTAGTCGTACACCTTTCTTCATACAGTTGGAGGAAATTGTATGGGTTACATTGGAAACAACAACAAAATGAGTATGTGTGAACCTTCGTTGATGGAAGGTTCTTTTTTATTTATTTACGTTATAATGAATGAGTTTAATTATTAGAAAATTCGATTTATTAGAGAGGTTGAAAATTATGCAAACAATAGCGATTTTAGGTTCTTTGTTTTTTTGGAATAATATAAATGAGCATTTTACAGCATTTCCTCAAGTACAATTTATTCATTTTCCATACACGCACCCTGAACAGTGTGTGGACTTGATGGACACAGCGGCATCGCAATCGGATATGGTATTATTTGCTGGCTCTATTCCCTATTACTACTGCTATGAAAAAATAAAGGCGTATTCTATACAGGCGACATATCTCCCTTTTGATGAATTGTCATTAGCCCTTTCGTTATTATCTCTACACCATCATGAACGAATAGAACTGAGCGAATTGTCGATAGATTTGCCTAAAAAGGATAGCTTTTATCAAGTGATGAAGCAGGCAGGTATTGCATCTACAGGTGTGTATGTAAAAGATTATGCATGGGTCCATGAAAAACCGGAAAAAATAGCAGATTTGAGTATGGCTGATTATGTCCATTATCATAAGGAGTTATATGAAGCTGGAAAGACTAGATTAGCTCTTACTAGCCTTCACGCTGTTTTTATAGAGCTACAGCAATTAGGAATACCTGCGAAGTATATGGTTGAAAGTAAACAAACGTTTACAGCAGCCATTACAAGAGCCCTAGACGCGTATCATCATCAATTATTGGCGTCCTCGCAAATTGCTGTTGTCTCTATTTATAGCCAAGAAAATTTATCTCACCTGCATCCTGTATTTCTAAGTACTTTAGAAACATTAAGCGATCGGTTACAGGCAAAGGTCATGCCAGCACAGCACGAGCCTTATTTAATTATTTCAACTAGAGGGGTAATTGAAAAACTTGAACCTTCGTATTTATGCTCCCTAAAGGAACAGCTTGAAGAGCAATTTGCCACTTTTTTCAGAGTGGGAGTGGGCTATGGTTATTCGCTGCATGAGGCAGAAGCGCATTCATCCCAGGCTTTGTTTTTTACAACCAAATATAGCGAGACCTCTACAGTAATGTGCTTGGTGGATGAACATAATCGATTACATGGACCATTATTTGAAAATAATAATAACGTAGCTTTAAGTACTAATAATAAAAATATTTTAGAGATTGCAGAAAAAGTGAAAATGAGTGCTAAAAATATTAATGTTATGAAGCAATTCATGTTGGTAACAAATAATCGCCCATTTTCCGCTGCTGAATTAGCAGACTATATGAATCTGTCACGTAGATCTGCTGAACGGATAATTAATCGTTTAATGGAACAGAACTATTTTACATTTGCAGGGGAGGAGCACCCTTATCATAAAGGGCGTCCAAGAAAGCTCTATAAGGCAACGACAAAATGGGAAATCTGAAATAATAGAAAATTAACACTTTACAATAAATTTGAACTAATGTATATTTATTTTCAATTAACGACATATAGCGACATTAGGTGAGGGGGGATTTTTGACAGAGTTTGCTAATGTCAAAGTCTATCAATAGGTTGGTGATATTTTGGAAAATGAACAGCGTGTAAAAAAGAAGAGTTGGCTGAAAGTACCTCATACATATACGATTATTTTTGCTATTATTTTTCTAGCAGGTATTGCAAGCTATATTATTCCAGCAGGTGAGTTTGACCGAGTAGAAGATCCAGAAGGACGTATGCTTGTTGTGGATGGGAGCTATCATCATATTGACAGTAATCCAGTCTCTATTTTTGAAATGTTTACAGCTATACCGATGGGACTTGAAAAAGGTGCCCAAATTATCTTCTATATTTTCTTAGTTAGTGGTGTATTTGGTATTATTCGTTCGACAGGTGCTATCGAGGCTGGTGTTTATAAAGGTGTAAAAGCATTAGAGGGTAGAGAGAAGCTATTAATTCCATTATCTATGATTCTATTCTCTGTTGGTGGTTTTACAATGGGGATGGCAGAAGAAACGATTATTTTCGTACCGATTGGCGTAGCAATTGCTCGTGCTATGGGCTTTGATGCGGTAACAGGAACTGCCATGATTACACTAGGAGCAGCCAGTGGATTTTTTGGTGGAATGCTTAATCCCTTTACGGTTGGTGTTGCGCAGTCATTAGCAGATGTCCCTTTATTCTCGGGGATTGGTTTCCGTGCAGTTGTCTATATTTTTGTATTAAGTTTTGCTATTTTCTATGTATCTCGCTATGCTTTTAAGGTAAAAAAGAATCCTCAAGCAAGTGTGATTTATGAGATTGAACAACAGGCAAAGTCTAATGTGTCTAAAATCGACATTCCTTCATTAACAGGGAAACATAAGCTAGTATTTATTGTCATGGCATGTGGCATTGGATTTAATATTTATGGTGTGTTTAATTGGGATTGGTTTTTAACACAATTAACGGCTTCATTTTTAATTATGGGCTTAATTGCAGGACTAATTGGCGGTTTAAAGCCTGGCACTATTTTCGACTCCTTTATTGATGGGGCAAAGGCAGTAACGTTTGGTGCTCTTATTGTAGGCTTTGCACGTGCTATTACAGTCGTTTTAGAGCAAGGGAAAATCATTGATACGATTGTTTATGCAGCATCCGAGACAATCGGGCATTTACCGCATGCTATTAGTGCAATCGGTATGTTGTTTATTCAGGCCCTTTTGAATTTATTTATATCATCTGGTAGTGGACAGGCGGCAGCCACTATGCCAATCATGATTCCGATTACTGATTTATTAGGATTAGAACGACAAGTTGCAGTCTTAGCTTTCCAGTATGGAGATTCATTAACAAACTCAATTATTCCTACTTCATCTGCGTTAATGGCCTATTTAGCTGTAGCAGGTATTCCATATGAAAAGTGGATTAAATTCATTTGGAAGATGATACTTGGCTGGGCAATAATTGCATGTTTAGCATTAATAGCTGCAGTAGCATTAGGTATTTCTTAAAATATGAAAAAAGCTGTGGAAAAGATCATTCCACAGCTTTTTGTATTATTCTTCATTCGCATTAAAATAATTTAAGATGCCTTGATATATTCCAAGAGTAGCCTGCTCACGGAATTTAGCCGTGGTGATGGAACGCTCTTCACTAGCATTACTTAAGTAACCTAATTCAATAAGCACGGCCTTTTGTCGATTTTCACGTAGCACTAAGTAGTTGCCTTGTTGGGTTCCACGATCTCTCAAATCAATTTTACTCGAAAGTCCATCGTGTATTGCCTCTGCAAGCCCTTTTTGATTACTATTCATATAATAAGACGTGAAGCCGTTAATAGAACTATCATCTGTTGCATCATAATGAAGACTAATAAAGGCGTCTGCCTCATACTGATGGGCAATTGAGACTCGCTTTCGTAATGCCACATATTCGTCCGACTCTCTTGTCATAACAACATTGGCACCTGCTGCACTTAGCTTAGAAGCAAGGAGAGTGGCTGTTTTCAAAGTAATTCCTTTTTCTTCTGTTCCTCGTTGACCTGTTGTCCCATGGTCATTGCCCCCATGTCCAGCATCTACAACAATGGTTAATCCATTTAATGTTCCTTTTTTACGAGGTTCTTGTGGATCCTTTTGTGGGATGGAAGTTTTATTGGAGCTCGTTGTGACAACCCAATTCGCAACAAACGCTGTTTCTTTGTCTAATTGAATTTCGTAAAAATCATTTTTTACGCCGACGATTGGATAGGTTTTACCAGCATCTACTCGTTCGATAACTTCAGCTGCAGTTGACGCATCAGTTCGCAAGTTTGTCCCATTATAAATAATGGTAACGGATTCTAAATCTTTTGAAGAGGACGATTTAGATGTACTCTTTACTTTATTTGAAAAAGTTCCGTAAAAACTATAGACCCATCCAGCTTTTTTATCATTGTACTGAATTTGTACCCAATTGTGCTCATGCGCAAGGACTTTATAAGCCTGTCCTTTAGTAACTGTGCCAATTTTTTTGGCATTCAAGTCAGGTTTTTTACGAACATTCAGTGCATCCACCAAAATAGTAAAGGTTGTATCTTTATTAACAGGAGTAGTTGTTGTAGAAACCTCTACAGAATCCTCTTTTGGCTTGGTTTCTTTTTTAGGACTGTCGTTAATCGTCACATAATCCTTAGAGACCCAACCGGATTGTCCATTCCAATCAATTTTTGCCCATTCATTATTTTCCTCTATAAGGTTAGCTTGGTTACCCGTAGAAAGCTGTCCAAGAACAGCTGAAGAAATATCTGGATCAGTGCGAATATTTAAACGGTCAACCTGTGAAATAACAGTTTTATCAATGGTTTTTTGAGTGCTTGTAGAGGCAGTTAGCCAGGATGCTACCCAGCCTTCATAGCTACCTGCTTTTACTTGTATCCAATCACCTTCACGATCAATTGAAGTTAAAGGATCACCTTCTTCTAAAGTTGTAATAATTGGATAAGACAATCCAGGACCCTCACGTAAATGAAGAATCGTACCTGCTACTTTTAAATCACTAGTATCAGCGGAAGCATTTTGAATAAAGTTCTTATTTGGAATCGCAATTGTTACTATTAGTACGAAGATGATAATACTATGTAAAATTTTTGTCCTCATCAGATTCCTCCTATTCCTTGTGCTATTTTACCATGCTTTTGTATAATAATTCGTGGTAAAAAGGTAATGGAATTTAATATTTTCGTTACTGTCTGATGAAAAATACAAAAATAGTTGACATTAGGTTAGCTAGTGACTAACATAAAGGGTAATCGAAAAATGATTAATCGCTTATGACCAAGCAAGTAGCGTGTACCTCTATTGGAACAGAGAGGGAAAGACTTAGGCTGCAATCTTTCCTACAAAAATGTATGACGTGAATAACACTTGAGAGGCTTTTTTCTGAAAGGCAGTGCCTAGTAGGAAAAAACGGAATCGGCCGTTATCCGATTACGAGGAGGACACATGTAAAATTTTGTGTCAACTAGGGTGGAACCGCGGAAGCTTATACAGCTCTCGTCCCTTGCATAGGCAAGGTGACGGGAGCTTTTTGTGTTGTCCAAAAACATGGAATGCTTTTTATGAACCGGTTTGTGCTCAGTATGAGAATGTCCGCTACTCGCTCTGCATGAGGTAAACCAGCTTAGTCTCGATAAAAATGTCTTAAATGTGGCGTAATCTCGTCTAAACTTGGCGAGAAAATGGCTAAATCATAGGCAATCAATATAGGAGGGAATTACATGAGTTTTAAAGTGCCAAGAGGGACACAAGATATTTTGCCAGGCCAATCTGAAAAGTGGCAGAAGGTTGAAGCAATTATTCGTGATATTTGTCGTGTTTATCGCTACAACGAAATACGTACACCGATTTTCGAGCAGACTGATTTATTTGCACGTGGTGTAGGGGAAACAACGGATGTTGTCCAAAAAGAAATGTATACATTTGAGGATCGTGGAGGTCGTTCATTAACACTACGTCCTGAAAATACAGCTGGTGTTGTACGTGCATATGTTGAACATAAAATGTTTGGTGCTCCCGATCAACCTGTTAAGCTGTCATATTTAGGACCTATGTTCCGCTATGAGCGTCAACAAGCTGGTCGCTATCGCCAATTTGTTCAATTTGGTGTAGAGGCAATTGGTTCAGCAGATCCTGCAATTGATGCAGAAGTCATTGCTCTTGCAATGGATGTCTATGAATCAGCTGGCTTAAAGGATTTAAAATTAGTGATCAATTCACTGGGTGATAAAGAAACACGTGATACGCACCGTACAGCTTTATTACAGCATTTTGAGCCACATATTCATGAGTTTTGCTCAGATTGCCAAAATCGGTTACAAAAAAACCCATTGCGAATTTTAGATTGTAAGGTGGATCGTGAGCACCCATTAATGAAAACAGCTCCTGCATTAACAGAGTTCCTTACAGAGGAATCGGCTGCTTATTTTGCTCAAGTGAAATCATATTTAGATACTCTCGGCATTACGTATGTGGTTGATCCAAATCTTGTAAGAGGACTGGATTATTACAACCATACGACATTCGAAATTATGTCAACGGCATCTGGCTTTGGAGCTATTACAACACTTTGTGGTGGTGGACGATACAATGGTCTGGTACAAGAAATAGGCGGTCCAGATGTACCTGGTATTGGTTTCGCTTTAAGTATTGAACGTTTGTTATTAGCACTTGAAGCAGAAGGTGTTGAATTAGATACGGCTTCTGGATTAGACGTTTATATTATTGCCATGGGTGAGGATGCAAAGCAAAAGGCGGTAGAGTTAACTAGTACTTTCCGTGCAAAGGGCCTTGCAACAGAGATGGATTATTTAGATCGTAAAATGAAAGCCCAAATGAAATCAGCTGACCGTCTAGGGGCAAAGTATACAATTGTCCTTGGTGAAACAGAGCTTGAAGAGCAAGCGGCTGCTGTGAAACATATGGAATCTGGTGAGCAGCACAAGGTTGCATTTTCAGAGTTAGTCAATTATTTATCACAACAATCCTAAACAAAGATGGCATTTCTCGTTGAATGCTACATAATCGAATTTATTTTGGAGGAATTTAACAATGGCTACTAGAACACATGCTAGTAACGAGCTTTCAGAAACGTTACAAGGCGAAAAAGTCGTATTAAAAGGATGGGTACAGCGTCGTCGTGACCTTGGTGGATTAATTTTCATTGATTTACGTGACCGTACAGGTATTACACAAGTTGTCTTTAGTCCAGACGTTGCAGAAGCGCATGCATTAGCGGATAAAGTGCGTAGTGAGTATGTAATTGAAATAGAAGGGACAGTTATCCTACGTACAGAGGACCAAATCAACCCGAATGTCCCAAATGGTAAAATCGAAGTGGAAGCCACGCGATTAGTCGTCATTAATACAGCAAAAACTACACCATTCCAAATTGAAGATCGTACAGACGTATCAGAAGATTTACGTTTAAAATACCGTTATCTTGACCTTCGTCGTCCAGTTATGTTTGATACTTTCAAAATGCGTTCTGATGTTACACGTACAATCCGTAACTTCTTGCAAAACGAAGGTTTCCTAGAGGTCGAAACTCCAATTTTAACAAAATCAACGCCAGAGGGTGCTCGTGACTATTTAGTGCCATCCCGTGTCCATGAAGGCGAATTTTATGCGTTACCGCAATCTCCACAGCTATTTAAACAATTATTAATGGTTGCTGGCTTTGAGAAGTATTTCCAAATTGCACGTTGCTTCCGAGATGAGGACTTACGTGCTGACCGTCAACCTGAGTTTACACAGGTGGACATTGAAACAAGCTTCTTAACACAAGAGGAAGTTTTAGAAATGAACGAGCGATTAATCCAAGCAGTGATGAAAGAAGTGAAAGGGATTGATATCCCTGCACCATTCCAACGCATGAAGTACCAAGAAGCCATGGATCGCTATGGTTCTGATAAACCAGATGTACGTTTTGGATTAGAATTAGTGGCTTTAAATGATGTTTTTGAAGGCTGTGGTTTCAAGGTGTTTGCTGATACAGTGGCACAAGGAAAACAAGTAAAAAGTATCAATATTAAAGGTGCAGCTGACAAATATTCCCGTAAAGATATGGATGAACTAACTAAGTTCGTAGGTATTTACGGCGCAAAAGGTCTTGCTTGGTTAAAGGTAACAGAGGAAGGCTTAAATGGTCCAATCGCAAAATTCTTCGATGAGGCGTTAGCGGCAGCATTAATCGAACGAATGGGTGCGGAAGTTGGCGATATTCTAGTATTCGTTGCGGATAAAGCATCTGTTGTAGCAGCTTCTTTAGGGGCACTTCGTACGAAATTAGGTCAAGACTTAGATTTAATCGATGAATCACAATTTGCATTCCTATGGATTACAGACTGGCCATTATTTGAATACTCTGAGGAGGACGGTCGTTATTATGCGGCTCACCATCCATTTACACGTCCGTTTGACGAGGATATTCCGTTAATGGATACAGATCCATCAGCTGTTCGTGCACAGGCATATGATATCGTATTAAACGGCTATGAGCTTGGTGGTGGTTCACTACGTATTTACGAACGTGACCTACAAGAAAAAATGTTTGAATTACTTGGTTTCTCAGAAGAAGAAGCTCAAGCTCAATTTGGTTTCTTATTAGAAGCATTTGAATATGGCGTGCCACCACATGCTGGACTTGCATTTGGTCTTGATCGCTTTGTGATGCTTTTAGCAGGCCGTCACAATTTACGTGATACAATTGCATTCCCAAAAACAGCAAGTGCAAGCTGCTTAATGACAGAGGCACCAAGCGAAGTATCTCCTGAGCAACTAAGCGAGTTGAGTTTGGCGATTAAACCATTTAGAAAATAATTAATAATACGAAATACCTGGATTTCCTAGCAAAAAATGTTGGGAATCTAGGTATTTTTTGCGTTTTTCAAGAAATCATAGATTATTAGATATAATCGTTTGAATTATCAGAAAAGTAATGCTATGATAACTGTAATACGAATCCTGATGTGTTTGTCTAACTGCTAATTCTACTTCAAAGTTTTGACCGAACACTAACGAATCGGGAGCCTTCATTTTGTAGTCGCAAACATGCCCCTAGCGGAGCGGGACGTTTAAAGCTGCAAAGCGGGCACCCCCCTGCAAATTGCGGGTTCAAAACGAATGTTTCTTGGCATTACGGCACAATTGGGATTCGTCCTATACATAGGATTGAAAAGGGGCTGATAAAAAAGCTCCTTTTTTATGTGAAAATGAATATATACCTACCATGCAGGCGTATTAGTTTTTTCAGAATGATTTCAAAGAATTAAATATAATGAATGAAAAATTTAGAAAATAGAAAAAACAGCTTTATATTTTTGGTAAATCGGCATATAATTGGTATAGACAACTATACCTTGAAGAGGATGTTGAAAATTCCTCAGAGCTTTTAATATTTAGCTGGAGGTGAAATTTTGAAGGATGCGCTATTAATCTCCCATGTCACAATGATTAATCCTGAGGGAAGACCATTTGAGGGTGATATCTATATTCAGGATGGTGAAATTGCCCAAATTGGCCGCAACTTTAAAATGGAAGCCGCTCAATATATAGATGGTACAGCTAAGGATTGGCTTCTGCTCCCAGGTTTTATTGATATGCATATTCATGGTTCAGCTGGTCATGATACGATGGATGCTACTCAACAGTCCTTACATGCCATAGCTCGTTCTTTAGTGCAAGAAGGTGTTACAAGTTTTCTTGCCACAACGATGACACAATCCATTGGTAAAATTGAAAGCGCTTTAATGAATGTAGCAAAATTCCATCGTAATGTAGGGGAAGCCAATTTATTGGGCATACATGTGGAGGGTCCATTTGTTTCGAAAATACGTGCTGGTGCTCAGCCAGTAGCTTACATGATTAGTCCTACGATTGAGCAATTTGCTCATTGGCAAAACATTAGTAACTATCAAATAAGACAAATCACGATGGCACCAGAAATAGAGGGCGGCTTTACATTTCTTGAAGCACTAATGAACTTTCATGTCATTCCATCAATTGGTCACTCTGATGCTTCAATAGAGGAAGTACAAAAGGCAGTAGCTTTGGGTGTAAATCAGGTCACTCATTTATATAATCAAATGCGACCCTTTCACCATCGTGACCCTGGTGTTGTGGGAGGAGCATTACTAGACGACAAAATTAAGGTTGAACTTATTGTCGATTTTGTGCATAGTCATCCTCAATCAGTGATGTTAGCATATCGTATGAAGGGTGCAAAGGGCATTATACTTATTACAGATGCAATGCGTGCGAAAGGGTTAATATATGGCGAATATGATTTAGGCGGGCAAACCGTGTTCGTGAGCGAAAAAGGTGCTCATTTAGCAAACGGAGCATTAGCTGGGAGTATTTTAACGATGGAGCAGGCAGTAAAAAATATGAAGGCTGTTACAAATTGTTCACTTCAAGAAATAGTTGCCATGTCCTCTACGAATGCTGCTGAGCAGTTAGGGTTGACCAAAAAAGGACGAATTAAAGAAGGTTTTGATGCAGATTTTGTATTGCTTGATCGAAAATTAAATGTGCAAAAAACTATTTGTCGAGGTAAAGTTGTATTTGAGAAATCATAAATGAGGCGATAAGGATGGTGCAAGAATTGTTAGAGAAAAATTCTCATATACCTATCTATATACAAATAGAAGAGATTATTAAACAACGAATTTATTTAGAAGAGTACAAAATTGGTGAGACAATACCTTCAGAACGAGAGCTTTCTGCACAATTTGATGTTAGTAGAATGACTGTTCGTCAGTCCATTACTAATCTAGTGAATAGCGGTTTGTTATATCGTGAAAAAGGAAGAGGTACCTATGTTGCCAATCCAAAATTGGAGCAGCCGTTAAAAGGCTTAACAAGTTTTACTGAGGATATGCGAGCAAGAGGGATGGAACCAAGTAGTAAAGTGTTACGATTTGAAAAAATCATACCACCTGTGGATATCGCAAGGGATTTAATGATGGAGCCAGGAGAAGAAGTATTTTATGTCGTACGAATAAGAAATGCCGATTCACAACCAATGGCGATTGAAAAAACATATATACCTGTGAAAGTATATCCGGAGTTAGATGAGAAGCAAATAATGGGCTCTCTCTATGCATTAATTGAGGCGAAGTTCCATCAAAAAATTGGTAATGCCGTTCAACAAATGGAAGCAGCTATTGTGTCTAAAGAGGATGGTAAGTTTTTGCAGATTAATCAAACAGCACCTGTTTTAATTATTAAACGTACGAGTTATTTATCTGACGGTCGACCGTTTGAGCTTGTACGTAGTACGTATCGTGCTGATCGCTACAAATTTATAAGTGAAATTAAAAGGTGATTATATGGATGCATATTTTACTGAAATTGAAAAGCTGATCCACGTTGTGAAGGAGAAGGAGTCTGCTTGTATAAAAGAAGCAGCACAAATTATTGTGCAACGCCTTCAAAAAGGTGGGATTATCCAATTATTTGGTTGTGGTCATTCACAGCTATTAGCACAGGAGGCCTTTTACCGTGCGGGAGGTTTAGTACCTGTTCGTCCGATTTTTATTGAGCCTCTAGCATTACATGCAGGTGCCATAGCCTCTTCAATTAATGAAAAGGACCCAGCAATTATTGAACAACATAAAAAGCAATTTGACTTTCGTGAAAATGATATTTGCATTGTGATTTCAACTTCTGGAAGAAATTCAGCACCGATTGATGCTGCTCTATTAGCCAAAAATGCTAACGTATTAGTCCTCTCTCTCCAATCACTTGAATATAGAGAGCAGGCTACACGTCATCACAGTGGGCTACGACTGGAAGAAGTGGTAGATCACGTTATTAATACTCATATACCTATTGGCGATGGTGTTCTACATGCACAAAACATGCAATATGCACCTGCATCGACAGTTATCGGTTCGCTGCTATTGAATGCTTTATTCAGCGAAGTTATTGAAGAAATTGCAAAGACTTCAACCGAGCTGCCCATTTTTGTTAGCAATAATGTAGACTCCGATTGGTCACATAATGAGATAATGATTGCCAATTATCAAGATCGGATAGATTTCACATGAAAATGGAGGCGTTGTGAATGAAGAAAATGTATAAAATTACGACACCAGAAGGAATACATGCAAGGCCCGCTGCATTACTTGTCACTGCGGTTACACCATTCGAAAGTGACATTACCTTAACTTTTCAAGAGAAGGCAGTAAATTTAAAGTCTATTATGGGCGTCATGTCACTTGGGGTTAAACCAGGAAGTGTAGTGGAAATTTCAGCAGATGGTTCAGACGTTGAAAAATTATTTCAAACAATAACAGACATTATGGTGTCGAAGGAAATAGGAGAAGAGCTTTAAGGATTCAAGCAAGCAGTGGTTTCTTTTCAAGCCACTGCAGATGAATCTCATTTAACAGATTATAGCTATTGAATTATAAGAATATTCAGTTTTTTAAAGGGGTGGTTTTTTGGACATTCGTATCATTTCACCGAATGATTATGAGCAGATTCATCAATTACGGGATTATTGTTTTCCAAATAAATATATAGGGCCACGTAGAGAGGATTTTCATTATTGGATCGAGCATAGTACAACACTAGGTGCCTATGATGCCAAAAAGGTGGTGGGGCAGCTATTAATCCTACCACTTAATATGACCGTGCACGGTATCAGCTACAAAATGGGGGGCATAGGGTTTGTCGCTACATATCCGGAGTATCGTCAGCAGGGAATTATAAAAAGACTGATGATAGAAGCCCTACGAAATATGCGTGAGAATGGGCAGACCATTTCTGTATTAGCCCCTTTCTCTGTATCCTTCTACCGTCATTTCGGATGGGAGCTGTTCTTCGAGAAGTTATATTACACAATACCACAATCAATGTTTCCTTCATTGGGAAGGCAATTAGATGTCATTAAACGGATGAGCTTTGAATGGCCAGACTCCGAGCTTTTCGAGAGGATCAAGGATTTTCAACAGGCAATGGCTATCTCTCAAAATGGTGGTATGATCCGAGATGATGCATGGTGGAAAAGAATTGAAAGAAGGAGCCCAGATAGTCATTTTGCTGCCTATTTAAACGAGGATTATGTAGAGGGATATATCCGATATACGATTCAGCATAATACGTTTGAAATTCAGGATTTTATTGTAGCAAATTATTCAGCAGAGCAAGCAATGTGGCGTTACATAACATCTCATGCAGCGAGTGTTAGTAGTATTAAAGGGGTTACTTCCAACCATATGCCATTTGGCTTTTATTTCGAAGAGCCACAATTTAAAAAGGAAGTTAAACAGGATGTAATGGTCAGAGTAGTCGATGTTTATGCATTTATGCAGCAATATCCTTGGAAGGATATTCATGAAACGTTGTATGTCCGTATTGAAGATAAGTTTTGTCAGTGGAATGAACAAATCTATGAAATAAATAAAAGTGGTCATGTCTCAATAATTAAGACAAATTCGATCATTGACATGCATATGTTAACATTACCAATTAATCTTTTTTCAGCAATGATGGTGGGCTATCTGTCAGTAAAAGAAGCTGTTATGTATGCAAATCAACCTATAGATAAGAAGATTATTCAGCATTGGCAGTGGGCATTATCTACCGAAAAACCAGCATTTTATGAATATTTTTAAGGAATGAATAGTCAGGAATATTAAAATTTTTTTGAATTCTTTTGTGGACTATACCAGATAAGTAGAATCGTTTATTTTTCTATACAAGAACAATAGCCCAATTTTGTAAATAGTTCTAAAAGTAGAAAATTACTGTAAAAAACATATTGTGGTATATACCAATAGGTGCTATTCTCAAATTAAGTAAGCGATTACACGATTGGAAAATGAAAAAAGGAGTGTTACGAATGAAAAATATTATGTTAGTGTGTGTAGCCGGTATGAGTACTAGTTTATTAGTATCAAAGATGCAAAAAGCTGCACAAGAGCAAAATATTGAGGCAGATATTTATGCAATTGCAGAAGGGGAAGTTGAAAAAGTACTGGCGACTAAAAAAGCTGATGTGCTGTTATTAGGTCCTCAAGTACGCTATTTAAAGGGCTCGTATGAAACAAAATTCAAGGGCATGGATTTCCCAATCGATGTCATTAATATGGCAGATTACGGCATGATGAATGGAGAAAAAGTCTTGCAGCAAGCATTACAATTAATAGGTTAAAGGAGACTCGAAGGGGATGGAAGAAACAGCATTAATGGAATCCATTATGGGGCTTATTGTTCATAGTGGTCATACAAAAAGTGAATGCATGGAAGCTCTTCAACTGGCAAAAAAGGGACAGATAGACGAAGCAAAGGAAAAGATTAAATTAGCGAATGAGGCATTGATTGAGGCGCACCATTCTCAAACAGGTTTATTATCACAAGAGGCAAGGGGAGAAAAAGTCGAAGTATCGATGTTATTAATTCATGCGCAGGATCATTTAATGAACGCTATTACATTTCGGGATTTAGCACAGGAAATGATTGAATTATATGAACGAATCAAAGGGGAGTAACATCAAATTTTGATGTCACAATAAAAAGCAAAGGGAGTGTATGAGAATGTTCCGTTTTTTAGAAGAAAAATTTGTACCGGTTGCTGCTAAGGTTGGGAATCAGCGTCATTTAGTTGCCATTCGTGATGGATTTATTACGATCATGCCTTTGACGATTGTAGGATCACTGGCTGTACTTATTAACAATTTGCCTATCAAATTTTATCAAAATGCACTCGATGCCATTTGGAAACATGAGACATGGACACAGTTTGGAGGTAATGTCTGGGGCGCAACATTTGGAATCATCTCACTATTATTAGCCTTCTCTGTTGCCTACCATTTGACAAAAAGCTATGACAAGGATGCACTATCCGGAGGGGTTATCGGTCTTGCCAGTTATATGACGTTTGGAACGTTTGGGGAAGGTGGTTTAACAGGATTAACGACAGGTACGGGAGGAATATTTGTTGCCCTTATAACGGCTCTAATTTCCGCAGAGCTGTTCTCACGATTATCGGGTAACCCTAAACTACTGATTAAAATGCCTGCAGGTGTACCATCGGCTGTATCCAAATCTTTTGCTGCATTACTGCCTGCAATTATTACGATCGGATTATTTGCATTAGTTCGGACAATTATTTCGGCTGGCTTTGATGTACCAGATATTATTGGATCGTTTTATTCGTCAATTCAAGAGCCTTTTATGGGCTTAACAAATACATGGGTAGCTGGTCTTATTTTAGCTTTCATTCCTACGTTTTTATGGTCATTTGGTATACATGGCGCGAATATTATCGAGCCATTTATGCAATCCATTAACCTACAAGCAATTGATGCCAACGTTGCAGCTATTTCTGCTGGTAAGGTAGCACCGTATATTATTAATAAACCGTTCTTCGATGCATTTATTAATATGGGTGGATCAGGCACAACGATTGCCTTAATTATTGCCATCTTCATTATTGCTCGTAAAAACAAACAATATAATACAGTAGGAAAGCTATCAGCTGCTCCTGGATTATTTAATATTAATGAACCATTATTATTTGGTTTACCAATTGTATTAAATCCAATCTTATTTGTACCATTTATTTTGACACCAATGGTCAATGTGACGATTGCATTCTTCGCAACAAAATGGGGGTTTGTGCCTGCGGCAACCATTGCGGTTCCATGGACGACACCACCGATTATTAATGGTTTCCTAGTAACACAATCTTGGCGTGGAGCCGTATTAAGTATCGTTTTAATTGTAGTAGCTATATGCATTTACTTGCCATTCCTTTCTATGGCAAATCGCATGGCAAAGCAAAACGAACAAAAAGCTGCTTCAGCGGCACAGGGTGAACAATCACCTGTAGCCCAAACGGAAGGCCAAAAGGTAGAAGTATAAGCGTTTACTAACGGAGGGTTTGAAGTGAAGAGATTAGGTATTTCGCTATATCCACAGCATAGTACACTAGACGAAATGAAGCGTTATGTTCAGCTTGCTCATGACAATGGTTTCGATCGTATTTTTACATGTTTGATGTCATTAAGGCAGGAAGAAGAACGACAGAAATTACAACAAATAAATCAATTTGCACAGCAATTGGGCTTTGACATTTCTGCAGATATAGCGCCAGCCGTTTTTCAAGAGCTAAATTTAAGCTATAAAGATATAGGGTATTTGAAAGAGCATTATCATTTAGCTGCTTTGCGTTTAGACATGGGTTTCTCAGGTCAGGAAGAAGCATTCATGTCACTTGATGCCAGTAATCTAAAAATTGAATTAAATATAAGTAATGGTACGAAATATGTAGACAATATTTTATCGTACCGCCCGAATAAAGAAAATATTATCGGCTGTCATAATTTTTATCCGAGACAATTTACAGGTTTATCTCGTCAGCATTTTTTACAAACCTCTCAACAGTTTAAAGCAAATAATATTCGGACAGCTGCCATGATTTCCTCTCAGCATGGTAAGTTTGGACCATGGGAAGTAACAGAACAAGGTTTACCAACATTAGAGGAGCACCGTCACCTTCCCATTACGGTGCAGGCAAAAGATTTATGGCATACAGGGTTAATTGATGATTGCATCATTGGCAATATGTATGCATCGGAGGAAGAAATACGAACTTTAGGACAATTAAACCGCCAGAAGCTTGAATTAAAGCTTGTTCAGTCAGCAGATACGAGTATATTAGAGGAAACAATTCTTTATAAGGAACAGCATTTTAATCGAGGCGATGTATCTGAGTATGTGATTCGCAGCACACAATCTCGCGTGAAATACAAAAATGGTGACTTTCCTGTGCATAATACACGACCATTAAAGATGGGTGATGTCACAATCGATAATAATTTGGATGTTCGATATAAAGGTGAGCTACAAATCGTACTAAAGGAAATTCCAAATGCTGGGTCAAGTAATGTTGTCGCAAGTGTTGTCGAAGAAGAACAATTTTTACTAGCGCACATTCAACCATGGTCGTCATTTGGTTTTACGAAATGAAAATAAGAGAGGAAGGGATTGAGCTATCAATCTCTTTTTCTTTATGCGAAAGGAAATGGTGATATGTATGTTTTAGCCATTGATGGTGGAGGCACCAAAACGACAGCGATTATTTGTGATGAAAAAGGTCAATGCTTTGCCCAAATAGACACAACTCGCAGTAACCCCACAGCTATGGACCAACCATATTTCGAGGCAACCATTCATTCAATCATGCAAAGTTTACAGCAACAAAATCCTCAAATAGTAGCAGAGGTGACGAGCTGCTTTGCGGGTATGGCGGGTGTCATGGAGCTTCAAGCTGAGAGCATGGTGGAATCTATATTACGGCAATATGTGTGTGACTCCGCGACCATTAAGGTAGACAATGATGCGTTAATCGCTCTTTATGCGGGTACACTGGGAAAGGCAGGAATTGTTCAAATCGCGGGGACAGGCGCTATCACAATGGGATATGATAAGCAGCAGCATTATCACCGAGTAGGCGGTTGGGGATATCTGTTTGATGATGAAGGAAGTGGCTATGATTTAGGTGTCCAATTACTAAAGGCTGTTCTACAAAGCTATGATGGCAGGGCTCCTCGTACTATATTGACAGAAGCTGTAATGAAGCATTTCTCAGTAGATGATGTACCACAATTAATTGCCTGTGTTTATGGAGAGGAGCATCCGCGCACAGTCATCGCGCCATTGAGTGCCTATATTGTTGCAGCGGCTGATGATGGTGATCTAGTAGCCAAGAGAATCATTGAGGAAGCCTGTCAAAACTATTTTAAGGCAATTAAAGCATGCTATTTACGGATGGCGTGGGGGCAAGAAGAAGTGCCTGTCGTCCTATGTGGAGGCGTATTTACGAATGAAAATTACTTTGTTCCAAGGCTTCAAGCAATGGCAATGGAGCAGACATTACCGTTCCGCTTTAAGACCCCTGCATTACCCCCAATAGGAGGAGCTGTCATTGCCGCCCTTCAACAAATAAATGTCCAGTATAGTAATTCTTTTATAGAGACCTTTCAAAAAAATATGTATAATGAAGTACAGAGCAATTGAATCGATTCAATTGCTCTATTTTTTTCTTTCTAATTTTCACTTGATGTATAACATGATAAAATGTAATATAGGTTTTGATTTTATCTTAGTATATAACTAGGTTTACTAATAAAATTTCATAGATGGAGAGTGTCAGGATGTTACATCAATTTTCACGTAACGAGCTCGCTATAGGAACAGAGGGTCTCGAAAAATTAAAAAATACAACGGTTGCTATTCTTGGTGTAGGTGGCGTTGGATCATTTGCTGCTGAAGCATGTGCACGAAGTGGTATCGGCCGAATTATATTAGTCGATAAGGATAATGTAGATATTACCAATGTGAATAGACAATTAGTAGCGTATCTATCTACAGTTGGACAATCTAAATCAGCTATTATGAAAGAGCGCATTGCAGATATTAATCCCGAATGTGAAGTCATTGATATGCATATGTTTTATACGGAAGAAACGTATGAAAAATTTTTCGCACAAGGCATTGATTATGTAATCGATGCAAGTGATACAGTCATGTATAAAATTCATATTATGAAAGAATGCTTAAAGCGTAATATTCCTATTATTTCTAGTATGGGTGCTGCGAATAAGATGGACCCTACTCGCTTCCAAATTGCAGATATTTCAAAAACACATACAGACCCACTAGCAAAAATTATACGCACAAAGTTACGTAAAGAAGGAATCCATAAGGGTGTGACAGTTGTATTTTCGGATGAAAGTCCGATTGTCGTACGTCCAGATGTGGTTGAACATGTAGGGAAGCCGGATGCTGCAATTCGTAAAGCGAAGATGCCACCTTCTTCCAATGCCTTCGTGCCATCAGTTGCAGGTTTAATTGCAGCAAGTTGGGTTGTTAATACGATCTTAAAAGATGTGAAAATCACACGCGTACAAGGTTAATACCCTATAAGATTTCAAAAAACAGCATAATGAATCATTTTCGTAGAAGTAGCCGCCTTTATTATTTTTAAAGGGGCTACTTTTTCTATGTTACAATAAGATCGTTATAAAAAGGAGGCATATACAGATGGAAAAAATTTATCAAATGGAGTATAGAGGTTTAAATCTATTCGATGAAATAAGCACTGTCGAGTTGGCTATAGATGAAGAGAAGCAAACGATACATATTTATGATATCGGACAGGTTGTAAGCCCCATTTTTAATTTTGATGTATCTGCCTATGAATTGTCAGATGGATTTTATAAAATGGCCGATATTTTACGGCATAAGAAAATATTAACGAATGAACAAGCAGGTAGTGACCTAACATTGAGTGAATGGTTAATTAAAAACAATGCTTATTTTTATATCCCGAATAAACGTATTAAAAAATATGTCCAGGGAAGTATTGTGGAAATTGTTGATCGAACAATGGAACAAGCGCTATTTGATGAATATGTACAAAGGGTATAATTTTACCAAAATAGTTCTTCTTATGTGCATAAAATGCTATTAATTCACGAAATTGTCTTATTTTTTTCATGTCCCCACTACTCTAATTGGTTTATTGCTATAATTTGAATAATTCCAATAGATAATCGATCAGTTTGTTTGGGATGCTTTGAGCTAATCAAAAATAGCCATGAAGTGCGAAATCAACAAATGACAAATGGGAGAGTGGGAAAATGGAAATTCAAATTATTCGAGATCATTTAGATATTGTCAAGCTTCAAGAGAAAATGAATGCCATTGTATTTGATTACTTAGACACATCTGATAATTATCCGAAAGCGATGCGAGAATTGAATCCTTTATATACACAAGTGACAACTTTTTATAAGGAATATATCGATAATCGGTCAGGGGAAATCCCTAGTGCAAATACGTATTGGCATTTGTTTATCGACTGTAGTGCCAAGCTATGCTATTTTTTAGCTGCTTCAACGTTCTATTCATCTAATGCTTTACAAAAGACGCCTAATAAAGTGGAGAAGTTATTACATATTGCGGCCTCTTCTTTGCCTAGCATCGATCAAGAGGAAAATGAGCAATTATTGACAGATATTTTTACCCTCATGGCTGAAGTAGTAGAGGATAAAGAAAAAGTGACTACTTTGCGTAATGAAGTGCTCGTACAAAAGGGTGATGTAAAGAAATGTCTACAACAGTTTAAATTATTTGTTGATCATGAATTGAATATCTAGACAATTAAAGAAAGTCTATTTTCTGAAAATAGACTATAGATAAGAATCTACGTGAACTTTTGTAATTATTTCTAGTTTTCAACAACGGTACGTGTTGAAAAATGGATGTATTTGCCCATTCAAGTTTCGTGGGTTCTTTTTTTTGTATTTAAAAAAGCAAAGTCGCTTCTAAAGATAGAAGGAAGGACTTTGCTCTGGAAAACTATTTTTTATTTTGATGAAAAGATTTAAGCTTTTCGTAGATACTAGCCATGCGTTTTTCCTCACCTGCAACAACAGGTTTATAAAACTCGGTGCCAACAAGCTCATCGGGTAAGTATTGTTGGTCTACCCAGCCACCGAATGTTCCGATGGGTGTGTTATGAGGATACTGATACCCAACATGACCTAAATCTTTTGCCCCTGCATAATGAGCATCACGCAAATGATGAGGGATACCCCCCGTTTTGCCATCATGAATCGCCTTTATCGCTTCATCGATTGCCAGAATAGCTGAATTAGATTTTGATGCTAAACACATCTCAATAACGGCACTTGCAAGTGGGATACGTGCCTCTGGTAATCCAAGACGTTCTGCTGCCTGAACTGCGGCTAGCATATGAGGACCTACCTCAGGATTAGCAAGGCCAATATCTTCATACGCCATGACAAGCAATCGTCTGCTGACAGCCACTAAATCACCAGTTTCTAATAAATGTGCTAAATAATATAGTGCAGCATTGGTATCACTGCCACGGACAGACTTCTGCAAGGCAGAAAGTAGATTATAAAAATGGGAGCCCTTTTTATCACCATAAACACCAATTCGGCTAATCAGGTGATCAATAATATGATCGGCTGCAATCGTTTGCCCTTCCACTTCATCACTTGCATAATAAATAGATTCTAGCAAAGTCAATGCCTTTCGTGCATCTCCATTAGCTGCTTCTGCAATACGCTCAATTTGTGAATCTGTTAAGATAAAATGATATTTACCTAAGCCCCGCTTTTCATCTGCAAGTGCTTTTTCTACAAGCTCCATTAGATTTTCCTTGGTTAATCGTTTTAGTTGATATATCTCACCACAGCGAGAACGAATAGCTGGATTGACATCGTGGTAAGGATTTTCTGTTGTTGCACCGATTAACACAATCGAGCCGTTTTCAACATGCGGTAGCAAAGTGTCTTGTTGTAATTTATTGAAGCGATGAATTTCATCTAAAAAAAGTAGAACTTTCCCTGAGATTCTAGCTTCCTGGACAATATCTTCCACATCTTTTTTACCAGCTCGTGTCGCGTTAAGTGCGAAGAAAGGGAGCTGAGAGCTTCCAGCAATTGCATTTGCAATCGAGGTTTTGCCTATGCCAGGTTCTCCGTAAAGCAACATGGAAGGGACATGTTCATTTTGAATCATTTTATATAGAGCTGTGTTTGGACCAATAAAGTCCTGATGACCTACAATTTCATCAAGTGTTAAAGGGCGCATTCGAAAAGCAAGTGGTTCATTGTGCAATATAAATCCCCCTTTCAGTCGGTGTCATTTTACATTCATCCATTTATTTGCACTAAAATACAGTGCGGATAGTGGATCACTGAATAATGTTGAATCGCATTATTTAGTATATCATATCCTTCTAGGTGTATTTCCGAGTTCATCAAGAGGAGATTATGATATACTGTTGGTAGTAATTTTGACTAGACTAATTGAGGGTGATAAAATGAAAATTTCAACAAAGGGCCGTTATGGGCTTACGATTATGATTGAATTAGCAAAGCATTACGGAGAGGGTCCTATTCCTTTACGTAAAATTGCTGCCGAAAAGGAGCTTTCAGAGGCGTATTTAGAGCAATTAGTGTCACCGCTTCGTAATTCAGGCTTAGTAAAAAGTGTACGTGGCGCTTATGGTGGTTATATGCTAGCAAATCCACCGAGCGAAATTTCTGCAGCCCATGTTATTAGTGTACTAGAGGGGCCAATTCAACCAGTAGAGGGCATTGAAAACGAGGAAGCACCACAACGAGAGTTATGGTTGCGCATTCGTGACGCAGTAAAAAATGTGTTAGATACAACAACAATTGAAGATTTAGCACAATACACAGAAGAAAATGTAGCGGAAGGCTATATGTTCTATATTTAAAATGTTTAAGCTAAAGCGCTGCTTCCCATACGTATCATAGTTGAGTTGAAACATAAATGGTGAAACTGTTTGTGCACACGGAATGTTTTTCATAAACTTATGATAAATGAGGGTTCCAGCGTTTTTTATTAAAAAGGAGTTTTCAACATGAATTCATATATCTATCTCGATCATGCGGCCACATCACCGATGAATGGCCAAGTTATAGAAGCGATGACGACTGCCATGCAACAGGTATTTGGCAACGCATCCAGTATCCATCGGGCAGGTCGAGAAGCGCGCAAATTTCTTGATGATGCTCGCGACATATTAGCCAAATCTATCGGTGCTCAGGCGGGAGAAATAATCTTTACAAGTGGTGGTACTGAAGCGGATAATACGGCAATTCTGGGCACTGTCTATGCACGAGCTAAAGAGGGAAAGCACATCATTACAACACAAGTAGAGCATCATGCAGTGTTACATACATGTGAAAAACTTGAACGAGACGGCTTTGATGTGACTTATTTACCTGTGGATAAGACAGGACGTGTAGCTGTTGAGGACGTCCAAAAAGCACTTCGTGATGATACGATTTTAGTAACAATTATGTATGGGAATAATGAAGTCGGTACGATTCAGCCTATTGCTGAAATTGGTGAGCTATTGCAAGGGCATCAAGCTACTTTCCATACAGATGCAGTTCAGGCATATGGTTTAGAACAAATTGATGTGGGTCAATTAAAGGTAGATTTATTGAGTGTATCAGCTCATAAAATTAATGGGCCTAAAGGAATTGGGTTCCTTTTCCAAAAGGCTGGAACACCTTTAGCTAATTATGCCTTAGGTGGTGCACAAGAGAAAAAACGTCGTGCAGGAACTGAAAATATACCAGCAATTATTGGCTTTGCGACAGCTGTGCAAGTTGCAAATCAGTTGCGTGAAGAAAAGCGTTCACTATACAATCACTTTAAGCAAATTATGCTTGATGTATTTTCACAGGAAAATTTAGCGTTCCATATTAATGGTGATGAAGAGCAGTCATTGCCACATGTTTTAAATATTAGCTTTGAGGGCATGGAAGTAGAATCATTTTTAGTAAATCTTGATATGGCAGGAATCTGTGTATCTAGTGGTTCTGCATGTACCGCTGGGTCGATTGATCCATCACATGTGTTAGTAGCCATGTTTGGACAAGGTACAGAGGAATTACGAAACTCTATACGATTTAGCTTTGGTCAGGATTTAACAGAAAAAGATATACGTGACGCAGCTGAAAAAACAGCACAAATAGTGAAAAGACTAGCAAAAAGATAATTTGTGAAGAACATGTTAGGTTTCTACAATTGATGAAGCATTAACTGTAAATAGATAAAAGAAAAGGTGACCACAATGAAAGAAACACGTGACCCCTCTCAAATTCGCGTTGTTGTCGGCATGTCTGGTGGGGTAGATTCGTCGGTGGCTGCGTACTTGTTAAAACAACAAGGTTACGAAGTAATCGGGATCTTTATGAAAAACTGGGATGATACTGACGAAAATGGTGTTTGTACAGCAACAGAAGATTATGATGATGTCATAAAAGTATGTAATCAAATCGGCATTCCCTATTATGCTGTAAATTTTGAGAAACAGTACTGGGATAAAGTTTTCACATATTTTTTAGAAGAATATAAAGCAGGACGTACACCAAATCCAGATGTCATGTGCAACAAAGAAATTAAATTTAAAGCATTTTTAGAGCATGCGATGAGCCTGGGCGCTGATTATTTAGCGACAGGTCACTATGCACGTATCGATCGTAGTGGTGACGGAGAAGTAAAAATGTTACGTGGTGTGGATAATAATAAAGATCAAACATACTTTTTAAATCAACTATCACAGGAGCAATTGGCCCATGTAATGTTCCCAATTGGCGATATTGAGAAAAAAGAAGTGCGTAAAATTGCTGAAGAAGCAGGATTGGCAACAGCGAAGAAAAAAGATTCAACGGGGATTTGTTTCATAGGAGAACGTAATTTTAAAGAATTTTTAAGTCAATTTTTACCAGCCCAACCTGGTAATATGGAGACGATGGATGGCGTTGTCATGGGAAAACATGACGGTTTAATGTATTATACACTTGGGCAACGACATGGTCTTGGTATTGGTGGAGACGGTGAACCTTGGTTTGTGTTAGGGAAAGATTTAGAGCGTAATGTTCTTCTTGTTGGACAGGGTTTTGACAATGAGCATCTATATTCTACTTCATTATCTGCTGTAAAAATGAACTATACTTCGACAAAAAAATTGCCTGGGAAATTTTCTTGTACAGCGAAATTCCGCTATCGTCAAACTGATACACCAGTAGAAGTTGAACTATTAGCAGATGGCCGTACTCATATTACATTTGCAGAGCCTGTTCGTGCTATCACTCCAGGACAAGCGGTGGTTCTTTATGATGGAGAAGAATGTATTGGCGGCGGAACAATTGATGAAGTCTTTAAAAGTAATGAAAAACTAACATATGTTGGATAACTTGCGCTAAGACTGCTTTTATTGCCATGTGGCTTCATGTAAGCAGTCTTTCGCTACATAGAGGTGGACAAATAATGAATTATAATGAACAGGGCATTCAAGCGTTTCAAGATAAACGTTATGAAGAGGCTGCACAACTATTTACAAAGGCGATAGAAGCGGAACCTGAAAATGCTATTGGTTATGTAAACTTTGGCAATTTATTAGCAGTCTTAGAGGATACAGAACGTGCAGAGCGTTTTTTCCAAAAGGCTATTACCGTGGATGAGACAGCGGCTACAGCTTATTATGGCTTAGCAAACCTCTATTATAATGCAGAACGCTATGCAGAGGCTGTAAAACTTTATGAACAAGCACTTAAGCATCATATTGAAGGCGCAGATGTGTATTATATGATGGGGAAATGCTTTGAGCGTATGGAAAATTCAAAATTAGCATTGCCTTATTTACAAAGAGCCGTGGAAATTGCTCCCGAAGACACACAGATTCGTTTAGCCTATGCAATCGTGCTATGCGCACTAGAAATGTTTGAGCAAGGGAAGAAGGAACTGGATCTTTTAATTGAACAGGACTGGAATAATGCAGATGCTCACTATAATTTAGGGGTATTGTATGCAGTGTCTACAGAGCAAACAGAAGATGCCATGTATCATTTAAAACAGGCCTTTACCTTACAGCCGGAATACGATCAAGCACGTTATATTTATGATATGATTGCTCAGCGATTTAACTAATAGATAAAAGCAGCAAGTGTGATTGGATGAACTTGCTGCTTTTTTATGTAGTTTATAGTGGGGTGTTGATAGAAAGAATGTGGATCAAATTCTTATGATTACTCAATATTTTTTGTAAAATGTATCCCATCCTCTTTTATTTTAAGGTTAAATTTGTTAGTGTATGTCATGCAGGAAAGGAATGGATGACACGATGAATAAAGTATTTATAGCACTATTACTTGTAACAGCGCTTGCGGCAATTGAAGGGACGATTGTTAGTACAGCTATTCCAAGTATAACGGCAGATTTATTAGGCGTAGACTTAATAAGCTGGATTTATTCCGCTTACTTATTAGCATCTGCTATCGCTGCGATTATTTTTGGTAAGCTAGCTGATTTATTTGGGCGCAAACGGATGATTATTACGGGAATCATTATATTTTTAATGGGTTCCATGTTATGTGGGTTAGCACAATCAATGGAACAATTAATTGTCTTTCGTGCAATCCAAGGGATAGGTGCAGGCTCAATTTTACCAATTACATTAACAATGGTTGGTGAGCTATTTACGACTGAAAAGGCACGTGCTAAAGGACAAAGCTATTTAAGCATGGTATGGGGCGTATCAGGCGTGGTTGGTCCACTATTTGGAGGTTTTATTGTTGACCAAGTATCATGGCACTTTATATTTTTCATTAATGTACCATTTGGGTTAGCTTCTATTTATCTAATTGTTAAACACTATAAAGAACAGCTAGAGGCAGTGAAGCGGAAAATTGATTATTTAGGTGCTGGCCTATTTACGATCGGAATGGTTTCGTTATTATATGTAATTATCGAAAATAGTAAAACACAAGCGTGGTTATCGAATCAATCGCTCATCATGTATGCTGTTGCAGCTATATTTTTAGGCGTGTTTGTATGGGTGGAGCTACGTGCAGAGGAGCCGATTATTCCGTTAACATTGTTTAAAAATGGTCGCCTTATGGTGATTAATTCACTAACGTTAAGTACTATGTCGATCGTTATTGGTGTGACAGTCTATATTCCGATATATGCGCAAAGTGTTCTTGGTAAAAATGCCACACAAGCTGGTCTTCTTCTAACACCCATGTCTATTTTTTGGACGATGAATTCTATTGCAGCAGGCTATTTAATCGGACGTTTAACAAATAAACGAATTATCCAAATGGGGACGATTTTATTAGTTATAGGAACCATTATGCTTGCTAGATTATCTTCAGGCTCTAGTGATATAAGTGTATATCTTGGCTCTTCATTAATCGGGCTTGGTATGGGCTTTATCATGCCGATGTTAATGATTTCTATTCAAAAGGTCGCTCATCCTAAGCAACTGGGTATTTCAATTGGCCTCAATTCCTTCACCAATACATTTAGTCAAGCGGTTGGTGCAGCCCTATTTGGGATGATCTTTAACCTTGCGACAAATGAGAAAATGGCCTCATTAGGTAAAGGGGAAATTCAGCTAAATGGTGAATTTGCAAAAGGTGGCTTTAGTTTAGAAGAAATAAGCTTTTTAAAGGGAACCATTGCTAATGGTGTAAGCTATGTATATATAACAACCTTAGTTTTTGCCATTTGTGCTCTTATTTTATCTTTCTTTATTGTGACGAAATTAAAAGACAAGGCTTAAAAATGAACGAAAATCCACTTCACTTTCAGGCAGACACGTTTGTAGTCTATGCTAGAAGATAGGTGGATTTTTTTGTTCAATAAAATCTGAATGTGTTTAATTATTATTAATATTATTAAGGTTGGGAAGTTGCGCAAAATATTTAGCTAGCTGCGATATAGGCGTACTATCTAATAAAGTGGGCTCGGCCTCATTTTCCTTTAATATATTGATCTCCTTATTTAACCGCTCCATTTTTCGATCTAGCTCTGCAGCTTGTAGTGCGGCTTCTTTTAATTCAATACGAATATGCTCTGGTACTTCTTTATTATATTTATAATAAATTTTATGTTCCAAACTGGCCCAGAAGTCCATCGCAATGGTCCTGATTTGTATTTCTGTATATACCTTCTCCATATGGTCTGACATGAAAATAGGGATTTTTATAATAAGGTGTAAGCTTTGATAGCCATTGTCTTTAGGACTAGCAATATAATCCTTCACCTCTACAACCTCAATGTCGTGCTGTGCCTGCAACATGGCACTGACTTTATAAATATCTTCGACAAATGAACAAGTAATACGAGCACCTGCAATATCACGAATGTTTTCGCGTACGTCTTCCATCGTTGGAGGAAGTTCCTTTTTTAACATCTTTGTTAAAATACTTTTCGGTGATTTTACTCGTGTGGAGATATGTTCGATGGGATTATATTCATGAATAAGCTTAAATTCTTCTTGCAAAATATTAATTTTCGTTTCCACTTCCTGTAAAGCAAATTTATAGGCTAAAAAGAAGCGTGTTAACTCAGTTTGAAATGATTTTAAAGAGCTTACTTCGAGTTCGGTTTTCATATTTTAATAATCCTTTCCTCTATGATGTGTCCACTTTTTTATGTTCTACTTCTTATTCTATGTAGAATTGTCATTCATCTCAATAAAATAGCAGCCAATTATTGGTGAGGTTTAAATGTTAGATAGTTTTTCATAAGGATAAAACATTTCTACCTCATATATAACTTACATAAGAGGTAAAAGGTTTCAAAAAGGCTAAAATGAATTGATAAAGGTGAAGGAAAGGTGAGGTGTTACAAACAAAGGGGAGAAAACTCTCCCTTTGTGTTAACTAATAATTTCAGCATTTAAGTTATACCGTTTATTAAACTCATCCACAAATATTTGTAGATCAATATATGTCCCTATATAAGGCTCTGTTTCTTGATCGCGTAGGAGACCACAAGTTGCCTTTAATGATTTTGAAAACTCAAGCAGCATTTGTTCATTATCTAGTTGAACATGGATAGCAAGAGAATGATCCTTTTTATTTACTTTGAAATATTTGCCATCAATGATACGTTCTAAATTTGTTTCTTGAAATGGAAAAATATAATCTTTATAAATGAGATTCACATGATCCCGCCCTTTTACAATATTTCACTACATCTGTATAGGGTAGCTCTCCTCCAAAAAGAGAGAGGGCACTCCCAATTGTGATATGAAGCTTTCCATTGGCTAATTGGTTAAATTTTTCTAAGTCTTTTATTGAACGAATGCCACCTGCATAAGTGGTTGGAATCGAGGTCCAGGCAGCAAGATCTCGTACTAATCTTTCCTGCATCCCCCCTTTTTTTCCTTCCACATCGACTGCGTGAATTAACAGTTCATCACAATAATTCTCGATAGCTTGAATAGTTTCAGCATTGACTTCGAAGTGACTAAATCTTGTCCATTTATCAGTTACGACATACCACTTACCATCTCGCATTTTGCAGCTGAGATCAATGACAAGATGCTCTTTACCGATTAATTTGTTTAAATGTTGTAAACGTTCTAAATCCAGCCTTCCATCATGGAAGATATAGGAAGTGACAATCACGTGTGAGGCACCAGCATCAATATATTTTTGGGCATTTGCAGCAGTAATGCCACCACCAACTTGTAACCCTTGTGGAAATGCAGCTAAAGCAGCTAGAGCAGCATCTTCATTTCCCTGACCAAGCATGATGACGTGTCCACCTGTTAAGTGATCCTGTGCAAACATTTGTGCATAGTAGCTAGAATCATAACTAGAAATAAAATTCTCAACGACTGTTTGATTGGTATAACCTAAAGTACTTCCAACAATTTGTTTTACTTTGCCTTCATGTAAATCGATGCAGGGTCTAAATTCCAAGAACTTCACGATCCTTCCGTGCCATTAATTCTTATTTATCATAGCATGGAAATATGGATAAAAGCAGAGAATTATCATTTGTCGAAATAATGTAAAAATAATGAATGGGAAATATTTTTATCAACGATATTTTGAGATGTCTATGGTAAAATAAAAAGATTGAAAACAATTAGAAAGGGCGGACCGAACATGACAGATCATCTCGATTTATTTGAACTCAATAAATTTTTTATTCTCGGACGTCCGATCGTCTCTATTTTTCATAACACCCAAAATATGTATTCCATTATTCGAGTGAAAATTCAAGAGACAAACTTACAATATGAAGATAAAGAAATTATTGTTGTTGGCTATTTTCCACCGTTACAAATGGATGAGCAATACCGCTTTACAGGTATATTAAAACAGCATCCTAAATATGGTGCACAATTTCAAATCGAGACATTTACAAAAGAGGTACCCGCTACTGAACAAGGAATTATTCATTATTTATCCAGTGACCTATTTGTGGGAATTGGGAGAAAAACAGCTGAAACCATTGTTGAAAAACTGGGTGCTAATGCATTACGCCTTATTTTAGAAGATCCGAGTGCACTGGATGTTGTTCCACGTTTATCATCTGAAAAAAAAGAAGTGATTCATCGGACGATTGAGCAAAACCTTGGTTTAGAACGGGTAATGATACAGTTGAATGAATGGGGCTTTGGTCCACAGCTGGGAATGAAGATCTATCAAACCTATCGAACGGAGGCTGTTGAATTACTAACAGAAAATCCATATCGCTTGATAGAAGATGTGGAAGGTGTTGGGTTCTTTCGAGCAGATGAGCTTGGTGCAAAGCTAGGGATTACCGGTAAACATCCTGATCGTGTCAAAGCAGCGATTTTACATATTTTAAATACGGCTGCATTATCTGACGGGCATGTATATTTAGACGCGGAGCATGTACTACCACTTGTAAAGGAAATGCTTGAACAAAGTCAACGTCAGGAAATTCCGTTTGAAGACATCTCAAAAGCATGTATTGAGCTACGGGAAGATGGAAAAGTTTGCGGAGAAGAAACAAGGTTATATTTGCCTTCACTTTATTTTTCTGAGGTAGGAATTGCCTCCAAAATATTGACGCTTGTTGAACGAAATAGCAAGACTGAACATTTTAGCAAAGATGAGATTCGTAAAGCGATTGGTGAAACTGAGGAACTACTCCAGGTGACATATGCTGAAACACAAGCAAATGCTATTGAACAGGCTTTAAATTCAGCTGTAATGATTTTAACAGGTGGACCTGGTACGGGTAAAACGACTGTTGTACGTGGGGTTGTTGAAGTGTATGCGAAGCTTCATGGTTTATCATTGAATCCAAAAGAATATGCTCAAAAAGAGGAGCCTTTTCCCATTATCCTTTGTGCACCCACTGGGCGAGCTGCCAAGCGCTTAGCTGAATCGACTGAACTACCAGCTATGACCATTCATCGTTTACTCGGCTTTACAGGTCAAGAAAAAGAAGAAGAGACTGAACGGGAGGTAACAGGTAAGCTTATTATTGTAGATGAAATGTCCATGGTGGATACTTGGCTTGCTCATCAGTTATTAAAAGCTTTACATGAGGATGTACAGGTTGTCTTTGTAGGGGACCAGGACCAATTACCGCCTGTAGGACCAGGACAGGTATTAAAGGATTTATTAGCATCCAAGCAACTCCCAACGGTGGAATTGACAGATGTTTACCGACAAGCAGAGGGTTCTACCATTATTGAATTAGCCCATCAAATAAAAAAAGGAACCATCCCGCAAGATTTAACATCGAAAACTACTGATCGCTCGTTTATTAAATCTTCCGTCGATCAGGTTGGAAATGTTGTGACACAGGTAGTAAAAAGTGCCGTTGCTAAAGGGCAAGAAATTCGTAATATTCAGGTGTTAGCACCGATGTATAAAGGTCCCGCTGGCATTGATAATTTAAATAAGATGATTCAAGAGCTTATTAATCCTAATGATACAGGGACACGAAAGGAACTTGTCTTTGGGGACGTAACGTATCGGATAAAGGATAAAGTTCTGCAGCTAGTCAATCAGCCTGAAAGTAATGTTTTTAATGGGGATATGGGAGAGGTCATTAGTATTATTAAGGCAAAGGAGACAGTAGAAAAACAAGATTTACTAATTGTATCCTTTGATGGCATTGAAGTGACCTATCAACGCAGTGACCTCAATCAATTGACACTTGCTTATTGCTGCTCCATTCATAAATCTCAAGGTTCAGAGTTTCAAACCGTCATTATGCCTGTTGTCAAAGGGTATTCGAAAATGCTGCGGCGGAATCTTTTATACACAGGTATTACAAGAGCGAAAAACTTTTTAATTTTATGTGGGGAACCAGACGTTCTAGCAGATGGCTTGCAGCGGACAGATGATTTACAGCGTTTTACTTCGTTGCGTGCTCGATTAAATCCAATGGATGTCGACGAAGTAATGGTTGAGGTTGAGGCAGTTCCAGTAAAACAAGAGGCTGTGCAAGAAATAGCTATCGAGGACCATAAATTAACAGTTGAAACAGCTCCTTATATTCATCCAATGATTGGGATGGATGATGTCTCCCCCTATGATTTTTTGGAGATGTAAAGATTGTACCCGATTAGATTCTCGCTAATCGGGTTTTTCTACTGTGCTGTCGTCACCTAATATTTGGACATTTCATATACTACATAAGTACAAAAACATAGGAAATGTTTAGGAGTGACAACATGCCAATAATGACAGGACAGCAGTATATTGAACGTATCGATGCTTTAAACACGTATATTTCAATTGATGGGGAAGTGGTGACGGGCAAGGTGTCAGAACATCCTGCCTTTAAGGGAATCATGCAAAGTCAGGCAAAGCTTTTTGATTTACAGCATCAAGAATCATACCTTGAAAAAATGACATATGAATCGCCAACTAGCAAACAGAGAGTCGGCATGTCTTTCCTTCAAGTATTGAGTCCCGAGGATCTCGTAAAAAGACGTATGGCCGCAAGAGAATGGGCTTTACAAACAAACGGTTTGATGGGAAGAAGTCCTGACTACATGAATACGACATTGATGGCTTTGGCATCAGCATCGAACTTTTTGAAAGATAAGCCAAATTGTTTTCCAGACCATTTGCAGAAGTTTTATGAATATGCCCGTGAGAATGATATTTCCATGACACATACGTTTATAGAGCCGCAAGTAAACCGTAAACGTTATTACTATGAGGATGAAGAAGTAACAATAGCTGCCAAAATTGTTGCAAAAACGGGCGAAGGCTTAGTCATTAAAGGAGCTAGGTTACTAGCCACTCAGGGAGGAATAACGGATGAACTTCTTGTTCTATCCACAAATGGCTTTGATGAAGGAAAAGGTTTTGGCTTTTCTATACCGAGTAACACAAAGGGCTTAAAGTTTTTATGTCGGCAATCTTTTGTCGGAGGAGATTCTAGGTTTGATCATCCTTTAAGTGCACGCTTTGAAGAAATGGATGCGATTGTTGTTTTTGATGATGTAGTGGTTCCGTGGGAGCGTGTATTTTATTATGAAAATGTTGAAGTAGCCAATCAATTTATGAATGTTAGTGGCTTCCAAGCGTATACATTGCATCATGTGCTGTCACGTCAAATTGCTAAGACCGAGTTCATCCTAGGGGTTGTACAAACGATTGTAGATACCATAAATATCGGGGATTATCAGCATGTCCATCAAAAAGTGGTAGATGTCATCGTAGCATTAGAAACGATGAAAGCACTGCAATTAAAATCAGAAATTGAGGCACAAAGGGATTCCTTTGGCTTTATAAGACCAGACCTATATACATTACAGGTTGCTATTCATGTTTTCCCGAAAGTATATCCTACCTTTACAGATATCATCCAGCTACTTGGAGCAAGTGGATTAATGTCCATCCCGAGTGCAAAAGCTTTTGCAACAGATGATGGAGATCTTGATCATTATCTGCAATCATTTCAAGATAAAGGGGAGGAACGAGTGAAAAAGTTCCGTTTAGCTTGGGATTTAACGATGAGCAGTTTTGGCACAAGGCAAACGCTGTATGAACGATTTTTCTTTGGCGATCCTGTTCGTCTGTCAAGCCTACTCTATCAATCGTATAAGCGCGATCATTTAGTACAAAGAGTAGAAGACTTTTTGAAAAATGATTGATTAAAAGTTTGACAGTTGTGAAACTATCCGTTATTATGTACAGGAATAAAAAAATAAGACTCCCTTCGTTAGGTGAGGCTCCTATGTGGAGATACGCTACTACCCAAAAATGTCGAGAGACGCCAATGGGTCAACAGAAATCATCGAAATAAGGTGTTTTTTAACGTAGCTGGATAATTTCCTATGCCGCATAGTGCTAAAACTCAACGTTTGAAGGTTACAAATAGGCAAAGTTTTTTTGCTATTTTTTGATATGTGTATTCAACACGCCTTCATTCGTAGAAGGCGTGTTTTTGTTATGAAAGGAAGGTGATGAGAAATGGATAGTAGTCCTGAACCGAGTAAGCATGAGGTAGGTAGTCAGCATTTATGGAGACAGCCGTCGTTTCTTATCGCCGGCACGGACAGAAGGTTTTAAACAATGACCTTTTGTTACTTTTTATAATAAAACACGAGGTGAAGTAACATGATTAAAATTCACTATTTCAATCACAATAGCAAAACAGTTCAACACGATTTCAATATGAATGATTTACGACTTCCCATTCATAGCGAGGATTTACTATGGGTAGATTTATATGCGTATAGTCATAATGAATTAAATAATATAGCAGATGTATTTGGTTTTCATCCACTAGCAGTGGAAGATTGCTTACATGAAGGCTCACGCCCAAAAATGGATAGTTATGGGGATTATAAATTTTTCGTTTTCCATGCACCTATCTATAATGAAAAAAGTAACAATGAAATTTCAACGGTCGAGTTGAATATTTTTATGGGACCAAATTATATTGTTACAGTCCATAAACAAAAATTACAATGGCTAGGCCAGATAGAAAAAGTTTGTTTAAATAGTCCTAAATATTTGGAAAAAGGCACTGACTTTTTATTGCATACCATCATTGATGGAATAACAGATGAGTATTTCCCTGTATTAGAACGAATTCGAGCACGGATTGATGAGCTAGAACAAGAGGTTTATGATTATCAACCGAAAGTAGTAACAGAGGAATTCCTTTCATTAAAACGAACAATTATTTTAATTCGTCAGGCCATCATGCCACAGCGAAGAATTTTTTCTACCATTAATGGTCAATGGAAATTTGATGTACAAGAGGAAAATATCCCCTTCTATAAGGATTTAAATGATCATCTTGAACGGATTGTCGACTCCACTGAAACGTATAGAGATTTAGTCAACAGCACGCTAGATACGTATTACTCCATTATTAGCGGCAAGTCTATTGAAAAGCTGAACCTGTTAACCGTTATTTCCACAATTATGCTACCGTTAACTGTTATTACTAGCTTCTTTGGCATGAATGTACCTTTACCTTATCAGGATTCACCTATTACAACAATTGCACTCAGTGCCTTTTTAGTGTTATTTACATGGGGAATGTGGGCATACTTCAGAAAAATGATTGCCTAGTTATAATTAGTCATACGAGTGCTAATTGACAGGTGAATATATTTTTCTTATAATTTTCGTTAGAAAAAGTAAACACGATGATGGAAAAAGTACGTAATTGCACGTGTAGTAGAAAGGGATTTCTAGGCTGGAAAAATCCTCACAGTGCAAATGCCGAAAGCTACTCCGGAGTGCAGTTAATCCCTGCCGTTCACTGACGTTACAAGTGCTAAAGAGGTAAGTAAGAGCTTTTACTTACAACTAGGGTGGTACCGCGAGACAGCTGATAAGTCCTCGTCCCTTTTTGGGATGAGGGCTTTTTTATTTTCATTTAGTAAAAGAAACCCATTTATAGTGGTTGATGCCAAATGTTGCTGGCAGGGAATAGATGGGTCGTCAAGGTTTGATTCATATCGTGATTTTACAATATAAACTAGGAGGAATTTATCCAATGAAAGCAGTAGATATTCGTCAAATGTATTTGGAATTTTTTAAAGAAAAGGGGCATCACCATGAACCTTCTGCACCTCTAGTGCCAATCAATGATCCATCCCTACTTTGGATTAATTCAGGTGTTGCTACACTTAAACCGTATTTTGACGGTCGTGTTATTCCTGACAACCCTCGAATTACAAATGCACAAAAATCAATTCGTACCAACGATATTGAAAACGTAGGGAAAACAGCGCGTCACCATACTTTTTTTGAAATGTTAGGGAACTTCTCTATTGGTGATTACTTTAAAAAAGAAGCTATTCACTATGCTTGGGAATTTTTAACGGATAAAAAGTGGATGGGCTTTGATCCTGAATTACTATCAATCACAATCCATCCTGAAGATCAGGAAGCATATGATGTTTGGCATCAAGAAATTGGTATTCCTGAAGAACGTTTAATTCGTTTAGAAGGGAACTTTTGGGATATTGGTGAAGGTCCATCTGGTCCAAACTCAGAGATTTTCTATGACCGGGGCGTAGAATACGGCTCAGACGAAAATGACCCAGAAATGTACCCAGGTGGGGAAAATGAGCGTTATTTAGAAATTTGGAACCTAGTGTTCTCTCAATTCAACCATAATCCTGATGGGACGTATACACCGCTACCAAAGCAAAATATTGATACTGGTATGGGGCTGGAGCGTATTGTCTCAGTTGTTCAAAATGTACCAACAAATTTTGATACGGATTTATTTATGCCTATCATTGAAAAAATTGAGGAATTTGCCAACCGTAAATACAAACGACCAAGTGAAGTGGATTTAAATGAAATTTTTGGCTCAGAAGAAGATATTAATACGCCATTTAAAGTTATTGCAGACCACATTCGTACTGTAGCGTTTGCTATTGGTGACGGCGCACTTCCTTCAAACGAAGGGCGTGGCTATGTATTACGTCGCTTACTTCGTCGTGCTGTACGTTATGCAAAACAAATTGGCATTGAGAAACCATTTATGTTTGAACTGGTCCCAACAGTGGGTAAAATTATGGAAGACTTCTATCCAGAGGTAACGGAAAAATGTGAATTTATCCAACGCGTGATTAAGAATGAAGAAATTCGTTTCCATGAAACATTAGATGGTGGTCTTGCAATCTTTAATGAAGTGGCAGAATCACAAAAAGCCGCTGGTCATGATTTTATCCCAGGAGCAGATGCTTTCCGTTTATATGATACTTACGGTTTCCCAATCGAGTTAACGGAAGAATATGCAGAAGAAGTAGGAATGAAAGTCGATCATGAAGGCTTCGAAACAGCAATGGAGGAACAACGTGAACGTGCGCGTGCGGCTCGTCAAGATGTTGACTCTATGCAAGTACAAAATGAAGTATTAGCAAACTTAACAGTTGCCAGCGAATTTGTTGGCTTTGATACATTAGTAGCCAATACTGAAATTGCTGCAATGATTGTGAATGGTCAAGTAGAAAAAGTAGCATCTGAAGGCCAAGAAGCTTTAGTTATTTTAGCTAAAACACCATTCTATGCTGAAATGGGTGGTCAAATTGCCGATAGCGGTATCATTTCTAATGATAGCTTCACTGCTGTGGTAAAGGATGTTCAAAAAGCACCAAATGGTCAACCGCTCCACACAGTAATTGTTGAATCTGGTGAAATGCATGTGGAAGATGCTGTCCAAGCAATCGTTCATCGTGATGATCGCAATCTAATTATTAAAAACCATACAGCGACACATATTATGCAGCGTGCGTTAAAAGATGTATTAGGTGATCATGTCAACCAAGCAGGATCATATGTAGGTCCTGATCGTTTACGCTTTGACTTCTCTCACTTTGGTCAAGTGACTAAAGAGGAATTACAGCAAATTGAACGTATTGTAAATGAAAAAGTGTGGGATGATATAGAGGTCGTTATTGAAGAAATGGCCATCGATCAAGCGAAAGCAAAGGGTGCTATGGCATTATTCGGCGAAAAATATGGCGACGTTGTCCGTGTTGTTTCAATCGGAGACTATTCCATCGAGCTATGTGGTGGTATCCATGTAAAACGCTCTTCTGAAATAGGTTTCTTTAAAATTGTTTCAGAAGGCGGAATTGGTGCGGGTACTCGTCGTATTGAAGCTGTTACAGGTAAAGTGGCTTATGAAGTCGTAAAAGAAGAAGAAGCACTTTTAAATGATGCAGCAGCATTGTTAAAAGCAAATCCTAAAGATATCGTAACAAAAGTACAAGCATTACAGGGTGACTACAAAGAATTACAACGTGACAATGAAGCATTATCTCAAAAAATTGCCAATGCTCAAGCTGGGGCAATTGTAGATGCAGCACAAACAATTGGAGATGTCACAGTTCTTTCTACAAAAGTAGAAGCAAAAGACAATAACCAACTGCGTCAGATGATGGATGATTTAAAGGCAAAAATGCCAAAGGCTGTCATCGTCCTAGGAGCCGTGGATGGTGATAAAGTGATGCTATGTGCAGGGGTATCAAAAGAATTAGTTGGTGGCAATTACCATGCTGGAAATATCGTGAAAATGGTGGCAGAAGCTTGTGGTGGTAAAGGTGGCGGTCGCCCAGATATGGCAATGGCAGGAGCAAAGGATGCTTCAAAACTTGATGAAGCACTACTTTCTGTGTATGATTATGTTAAATCCATTTAATTAATTCACCAAAACATGTTATAATAAAGAGAAATTGGAGATGAGCTTGTTCGCACATCTCCTTATTTCTGAAAGCGAGGTGCTGGTCATGAGTTCATTTGATCAAACGATGAAATTTAATTTTCCAGAAGAATCAATGGAACAGGAAGTCAAGCAGGTAATGTTGAAAGTTCATTCTTCGTTAGAGGAAAAGGGATATAACCCTATCAATCAGATTGTTGGTTACTTACTTTCTGGTGATCCGGCGTATATTCCTCGCCATCAGGATGCTCGTAATTTAATTCGCAAGCTTGAGCGTGACGAAATTCTAGAAGAGCTTGTTAAATTTTATATCAAAAAGAATAACGAGGACTAGAAATGAGAATTATGGGATTAGACGTTGGGTCGAAAACCGTTGGAGTGGCTGTCAGTGATGCACTCGGTTGGACTGCCCAAGGTATTGAAACCGTAAAAATTGATGAGGCTAACGGCGAGTTCGGCATTGACCGTATCGCTGAGCTAGTAAAGGAATATGCAATAACACAATTTGTTGTAGGATTTCCGAAAAACATGAATAATACGGTTGGACCGCGTGGAGAGGCTTCTGAAAACTATAAAAAGTTATTGGAAGAAACGTTCTCACTACCGGTTACATTATGGGATGAACGTTTAACAACGATGGCAGCAGAACGTATGCTAATCGAAGCAGATGTGAGTCGCAAAAAGCGCAAGCAAGTCATTGATAAAATGGCGGCTGTGATGATTTTACAAGGCTATTTGGATAGCAAAAATTAATTGATGAGGTGACTATACATGGCAAACGAGCATAACCATGAAGAAGAATTACACGTTCAACACATTACAGTGATTGATGAAAACGGAAATGAACAGCTTTGTGAAGTGATTCACGTACATGAATCTCCAGAGTTTGGAAAATCATACGTATTTTACTCAATGGTAGGCGCAGAAGAAGATGAAGATGGCTCAGTTGAAATTTTCGTTTCTTCATTCGTACCATCTGATAACGGTGAAGATGGGGAACTAACACCTATCGAAACTGAAGCAGAATGGGATATGGTAGAAGACGTATTAAACGCTTTAGAAGATGAATACGAAGACTAATCTTCTTTCTTAAAGCTTGGAACAAGGATCGCAGCTTGCAGTCCTTGTTCCTTTTTTATTGAAAGTATTTATAGAGGCAACAAATTTCTAGAAAAATGATTATACAGTGGTTAAAGGAACTTTTTGGTAAATAACAAAAAACTGTCAGAAGGAGCAATTCGAATGAATGAGGAAACGCAAGAATTTATGATGATCGATGAAAATGGGAAGGAACAACATTGTCATGTAGTCTTTACATTTGATGCAGCGGATAAATCCTATGTGCTATTCTCCATGCTAGATGCTAATGGTGAAGAAATTCCAGGTGATCTTTCAGCCATGACTTTCGATTATGACGATAACAATGGCGAGATGACAAATCTCCAGCCTGTTAAAACGGATGCAGAATGGGAAATGATTAATGAGGTGGTATTAACACTCCTAGATGAATTTGAAGAAGAACCACAGCTTATTACCGTGATAAATGAAGATGGAACGGATCAAGTTTGTGAGGTGATTCATACTTTTACATCTGAGCAATTTGGTAAATCGTATGTATTATATGTGCCTGCGACAGATGAACCAATGGATGAACGTGAAATTTTCGCATCTCAATACCTGGCTGGCAATGACGGTTCTATCGAAGAATTATTACCCATTGAAACAGATGAGGAATGGGTGTACGTTGAAGATATATTAAACGAACTGTAAGAACTCTGAGTGGTTAGGGGCCACTCGGAGTTTTTTTGTTTTAGATAGAGAAGGAACTATTACAGTCTGTTATTATTGCAAAATGTTTATATTTATGCGATCCAAAAGCCTATAAGATACTAGCGAATTAGAAACAAACGATAGGAAGATACTGAAGCGTAAAGATTTTTAGCGAGCCAATCAGCCAGCAAAAATAGCTGGTTGATTTTTTATATATGCAAATTCTCCTGAATTGTCGATTTCTGTTTGTCGTGATAGTTGATTTCTAGTATGATATTGGATAGTGATAGGGGGGAAACCCGTGAATAACGGTACTAAAAAACAAGAAATGTTTTCAAAAATGCAGGAAAAAAAATCAGAGGTAAAAATCGTGAGAAAAATCGTTGCTATTGTGGCAATTGTTTTTGTCCTCGTAATAGGGATTGTCGGTTTATTTGGGTACAATTATGTTAAAGGTGCTTTAAAACCATTGGATCCTGATGCGACAAAAACAATTGCAGTAGAAGTACCAATCGGCTCTAGCTTGAGTTCAATTTCAACATTATTAGAGAAAAAAGGTGTTATTAAAGATGCGCGTGTTTTTAAATACTATGCAAAATTTAAAAACGAATCTCAATTCCAAGCAGGTAATTACGATTTAACGCAAGCAATGACATTTGATGAACTCATCGAAAGCTTAAAAACAGGGAAGGTATACCGAAAACCTGTCTTTACGATGACGATCCCCGAAGGCTTAACCATTGAGCAAATTGGGAAAGTGATTGAAAAGAAAACGCCATATTCACAAAAAGAATTTATGGATTTAGTAACGAGTGACACATTTGTTCAACAAATGATGGCTAACTATCCTGAACTAGTAACAGATGCAGTGTTAGCTGAAAATATTCGCTATGATTTAGAAGGCTATTTATATCCAGCTACTTACTCGTACTATGAGGAAAAGCCATCTCTAGAAGCAATTGTTGAAGAGATGATCGCGGCTATGAACAAAGTGGTGAAAAATTATAGTGATGTTTTAGTGGAAAAACAAATGTCCGTTCACCAGCTGTTAACATTTGCCTCATTATTAGAAGAAGAAGCTACGGCTCAAACAGATCGAGAAACAATAGCAAGTGTCTTCTATAATCGTATTGATGAAGGGATGCCACTACAAACAGACCCAACTGTTTTATATGCACTTGGCGATCATAAAGATCGTGTGCTGTATGAAGACTTAGAAGTAGATAATGCCTATAATACTTACAAAAATAAAGGTTTACCACCAGGCCCAATTGCAGGTGCTGGAAAGACTTCTATTGAGGCGACATTGAACCCTAGTCAAACAGATTATTTCTATTTCTTAGCAGATAAAGAGGGTGTCAACCACTTCTCGAAAACATATGATGAACATTTACAGAAAATAGCGAAATATTTACAAAAAGAAGAATAGACGTATGTGAAGAGAAAATTGCATAGAACAAACATAGAAAGTAGAAGGAAAGAAAAATAGCTTTCCTTCTATTTTCATGCTATTATAAAGTGTGATTTTTGATCAATCCGTTATTCGGGACAAATATGCGTGGTGGCAATTGTTTTGAGCATGTAAAAAACAATTGCTCATTTTTGTATGGCAAAGTACCAAGACATCACGTTTGGTCTTTTTCTTTTTGTTGATAAATGATGAAGTACGGACAACGTCTACATGCACGTTGCCATTTAATTGAGGGTGGAACAATGGAATTATCAGATGCATATATACAATCATTTATACAGCCACGTAATGAATTGCTTTTAGAAATGGAAGCCTATGCGGAGGAGAATCATGTACCGATTATGCAGCTTGCAGGTATTGATGCATTAAATCAATTGTTGCGCATTCAAAATCCGCAAAAAATTTTAGAAATTGGCACGGCAATTGGATATTCTGCTATTCGGATGGCAGAAGCTTTACCAAATGTCCAGATCGTTACGATTGAACGCGATATAGAGCGTGTGACAAAAGCAAAGGCCTATATTGAACGGTCAACCGTATCTAATCGAATTAAGGTCATTGAAGGCGACGCTTTAGAGGTAGACGATAAGGCCATTGACACAGAGTTTGATGCAGTATTTATCGATGCCGCAAAGGGACAATATCAGCGCTTCTTTGAAAAGTACGCTCCCCTCGTGAAATCAGGTGGAGTCTTGTATATCGACAATATGTATATGCATGGCTTGTCAGATTTAGATTTGAAGGATGTTCCACGTCGTAAACGTACAATGATCCGCAATTTAAAAAACTTCACAGAATGGATAATGCAGCACCCGGATTATACCAGTGCTTTTTTACCAGTAGGTGACGGTTTATTACTATGTTTGAAGAGGTGACTACTATGAAAAAACCAGAATTGCTTGTGACACCACAATCATTAGAACATATTAAAGCACTTTTAGAAGCTGGAGCAGATGCTTTTGTTATTGGTGAACAACAATTTGGTCTACGTCTAGCAGGAGAATTCTCAGTAGATGAAGTGGAAGAGGCAACGAAGCTCATTCACGCAGCTGGTAAAAAAGTTTATGTTGCAGTGAATGCTCTTTTCCATAATGAAAAGCTGGAGGCACTTGCCGACTATTTAAAAGACATGCAACGTATTGGTGTGGATCGTTTAATTTATGGCGACCCAGCAGTATTAATTATTCGTCGTGAGCAAGGCGTAACGATTCCATTGCATTGGAATCCGGAGACGACTGCAACAAACTGGTTTACGGCTAATTACTGGGGAAAACGCGGTGCAACTCGTGCAGTGTTAGCACGTGAGCTTTCTCTTGATGAGGTATTAGAAATTAAAGAAAGTGCGGAATTAGAAATTGAAGTACAAGTACATGGTATGACATGTATGTTCCAATCAAAACGCCCGCTACTTGGCCATTATTTCTTATATCAAGATAAAGTGATGGAAATTGAAAATCGTAAAGATAATCGAAACATGTTCCTACATGATGATGAGCGCAATAATAAATATCCAATTTATGAAGATGTAAACGGTACGCATATTTTTAGTCCTAATGACATGTGTGTTATTGATGAGCTTGGCGAATTATTCGAAGGCGGCATCGATGCCCTAAAAATTGAGGGTGTGCTACAAACCCCAGAGTATGTCGTAACTGTGACGGAGGCCTATCGCAAGGCCATCGATGCATATTTTGACGAATCCGAAGAAGCATATGATGACATAAAAGATGAATTATTAGCAAAAATTGAAGATATTCAACCAGCCATTAGACCATTAGATACAGGCTTTATCTTCAAGGAAACGGTTTACTAAGAGGGGGGCAATAACATGGCATTAGCGTTAGAACAAAATGACAAAATCCGTGACATTGTCGACGGTAAACGTGTCATTACAAAAAAACCAGAGCTACTTGCCCCAGCGGGTAGCTTAGAAAAATTAAAAGTAGCTGTGCATTACGGTGCAGATGCTGTATTTATTGGTGGACAAGAGTTTGGTCTACGTTCCAATGCAGATAATTTCTCTATTGAAGAAATGCGTGAGGGTGTAGAGTTTGCTAATCGATATGGTGCGAAAATTTATGTAACAACAAATATATTTGCACATAATGAAAATATGGAAGGCTTGGAGCGATATTTAAAAGATATTGAGTCGGCAGGTGTTACAGGTATCATCGTAGCAGATCCACTAATTATTGAAACATGCCGCACAGCGGCTCCTAAGCTTGAAATTCACCTTTCTACACAGCAGTCATTGTCCAACTGGAAGGCAGTGCAGTACTGGAAGGAAGAAGGCTTACATCGTGTTGTGTTAGCACGTGAAGTAGGCGGAGAAGAAATGAAATTGATGAAGGAAAAAGTCGATATTGAAATCGAGGCCTTTGTTCATGGCGCTATGTGTATTGCTTATTCGGGCCGTTGCGTATTATCTAACCATATGACTGCTCGTGACTCTAACCGTGGTGGTTGTTGCCAATCTTGTCGTTGGGATTACGATTTATATGAATTAGAAGATGGGGAAGAAAAAGCACTGTTTGATGATACTCATGCACCTTTTGCTATGAGCCCAAAAGATTTGAAGTTAATTGAAGCGATTCCACATATGATCGAGCTCGGTATTGATTCTTTAAAAGTGGAAGGTCGTATGAAATCGATTCACTATGTAGCAACAGTTGTATCCGTATACCGCAAAGTTATCGATGCTTATTGCGCAGATCCAGATAATTTTAAAATTAAACGTGAATGGCTAGAGGAGCTAGATAAATGTGCAAACCGTGATACGGCTGAAGCATTCTTCCATGATGCACCTGGCTCAGAGGAGCAAATGTTTGGTATACATGGCCGAAAAACTACATTTGAATTTGCTGGTTTAATTTTAGAACATGATCCAGAAACAAAAATGGTCACTATGCAGCAACGAAATTATTTTAAACCTGGTGACGAAGTAGAGTTCTTTGGCCCAGAAATTGAGAATTTCCGTCTGACAATGGGAGAAATTTGGGATGAAGATGGCAATAGCCTAGATGCAGCACGTCATCCATTACAAATTGTTAAATTTAAATGTGACACACCATTAATGCCGCATAACATGATGCGAAAGGAGAATAACTAATGGAAGTGAAGCGTCCTGTTGTTATCGGTATAGCAGGTGGCTCATGCTCAGGAAAAACGAGTGTGACGCGCGCCATCTATGATGTTTTCCGAGAGCATTCAGTTGTTGTGATTGAACAAGACTTTTATTATAAAGATCAAAGTCATTTAACATTTGAAGAGCGATTAGGAACAAACTATGATCATCCGTTAGCATTCGATAATGATTTATTAATACAGCACATAAAAAAACTTTTAGTACGTCAACCAATCGAAAAACCGGTTTATGATTACGTGCAGCATACTAGAGCAGCAGAAGTAATCCATGTTGAACCGGTAGATGTTATTATTCTAGAAGGGATTCTCGTGCTAGAGGATGCTGATTTACGTGATTTAATGGATATTAAATTATTTGTAGATACCGATTCTGATTTACGAATCATTCGTCGTATCATGCGTGATATTAAAGAACGCGGACGTACTACAGATTCAGTCATTGATCAGTACTTATCAGCGGTTCGACCAATGCATAATTTATTCATTGAACCTACAAAACGTTATGCTGATATCATTATTCCTGAAGGTGGAGATAATGAGGTTGCCATCGATTTAATGGTAACGAAAATTAAAACTATTCTTGAAACCGACAACGTATTGTAATAAGATAGAGTGGTATTGACAATATTTACATGCATATTTTAAAAAGGCATGCATACTATTAGGTCAAAGCGTATTTGAAAAACGTTTAAAAATAATAAAATTCGATTAAATGCACCTTGCAAGCATTTAATCGAGTTTTATGTTTTTATATTGAAGAAACAAGGAGTGAAGGACTTTGGCAAATGAAAAACAGTACCCTATGACAGCTGAGGGAAAACGTAAATTAGAAGAAGAATTAGTGAAATTAGAAACAGAAACACGTAAAGAAATCGTGGAACGTATAAAAATAGCTCGTGATTTTGGTGATCTTTCTGAGAACGCTGAATACGATTCAGCAAAAGAAGAACAAGCCTTTTTAGAAGGGCGTATTTCAACTTTAAAATCAATGATCCGTAATGCAGTGATTATTTCTGAGGATGAAACTGATAACAGCGTTGTATCACTTGGGAAAACGGTTACATTTGTAGAAATTATTAATGGGAAACCATCAACTGAAGAAGAATCTTATACAATTGTAGGTTCGGCTGAAGCAGATCCAATGGAATTCCGTATTTCCAACGAATCACCAATTGCCAAGGGCTTACTTGGCCGTGCTGAAGGCGAAGAAGTAGCCGTTCAAACTCCTGGTGGTGAAATGAAAGTTAAGATTGTTTCAATTAAATAAAATGTAAGTGGACAAGCAGTTGGTCTTTCTAATTTAGAGAGGCTAGCTGCTTTTATTTTTCGAGCTGAAGTGCCACGAAGTAAATTAATGAGTATAATTATTTTGCAAGTACTGCCGAACTTGATAGAATATTTGCTAGAGAGGGGGAGGAAATATGAGTGAACGACAAACTCGTAGTAGTCGTCATTTGCAGCCATCTCGTAATAAAAAGCTAGATAAACTATTGAATGTTTTAATTGGTGTAGTGGTTGTACTAATTATTATCACAGCAACTTATGTGTTTAAATGGCAAGATGATGCAGAACAAACAGTGAAAGATGAACCAGCTCAAGAGGAAAAAGACGACAACAAAGAAGTAGATAAAGAGCCTGTGAAAGAGGATGAAAAGGATTTGGCTGTAGAGGAAGATAAAGCTTCAGAGGAAGAGGATGTATCAGAGCCTGAAGAAATGCAGCAGGATCAAGGTACACCAGAAGAATCCACTTCAGATAATCCAAACGTAGAGAAAGTTATAACAAATAAAAATTGGCAGCCAACAGCTACTACTCAAACAGGCCAACATGTGTCTTCCTACGATTCTTCATCAGTAGACTGGTCTGAAAAGGTAGCAACTGTTACTGGTGTAACGGGTATCGACCAAGACAATATGATTATTTGGCGTATGCAAAATAATGGTGGTCCTAATTCTTCAATAGCCACAGTGTCAACAAAAGATAAATCACAGATGTACCGTGTAAGTATGGAATGGGTGGACAATGAAGGATGGTTACCTGTAAAGCTTGAGCAGCTGAATACTTTAGAAGGTGCCTATTGACGAAAATCACACTTTTGATTATTTTTAATAGAGTTGATAAAGAAGGGAAGTAACATTACATGAAAATTGCAGTAATTGGGGCAATGGAAGAGGAAGTAGAATTACTACGAGCATCTTTAAACAATGCACAACGTACAACAATAGCAGGCAGTGAATATACAACAGGAACCTATGAAGGCAAAGAAGTTGTGTTATTAAAAAGTGGTATTGGTAAAGTCAATGCAGCTATGTCCACTACCATTCTTTTGCATGAGTTTAAGCCGGATGTTGTTATTAATACAGGCTCTGCTGGTGGTTATGATGAAGCCCTTGAGGTGGGAGCTGTAGTCATTTCCGATGAAGTTCGTCACCATGATGTGGATGTCACAATTTTTGGTTATGAAATTGGACAAATGGCTGGTATGCCAGCAGCTTATAAATCAGATGAACGATTAATGAAAGTAGCGGAGGAAGCTGTTAAGGCAGTTGGAGAGCATCAATATGGGATTGGTTTAATTTGCTCTGGGGATGCATTTATGAATGATCCTGAGCGTGTAGAAGCTGTTCGTCATCATTTCCCTCAAATGAAGGCGGTAGAAATGGAAGCGGCTGCGGTTGCACAAGTTTGTTATCAATTTGCCACACCTTTTGTAGTAATTCGTGCTTTATCAGATATAGCAGGAAAAGAGTCGAATATTAGCTTTGATGAGTTTTTACCAGTTGCTGCAAAACATTCGACACAAGTTGTCTTAAAAGCAATTGCCTCACTTTAATACACAAAACGGTCAAAATGTGTTATTGCTTATGTGAGAAAAATCACAGTGAATGAATGGTATAAATGCTACACTAGCTGTAATAAATCTCTTCATAATAGAATGGGAGGCATTCATGATGCTCGTATTAACAGTTGGTGTAGTGATTATCACTACTTTAATAGGTACATTGATTACGGCAGAACTTTCAGAATCAGCACATTCATAGAGTTTAAAAAGTTCCTTTGCGACATTAGCTATATCGCAAAGGAACTTTTTTATGCCATAGAATCGGCACATTCTCCGGCAAACATGCATTGAATTTTTCTAGTGAACATTTTACAATATATTACTCAATTGACTTTTGGTCTCGTTTGTATAATTGATAGAGTTTAATGAGTGCCCGTTTTTCAATCCGAGATACATAGCTTCGAGAAATATTTAGCCGAGCTGCAATTTCCTTTTGCGTAAGGGCATCTTGTTGATTTAATCCATAGCGAAGCGTCACAATTTCTAGTTCGCGTTCATCAAGCATATGCAAATAATGATATAGCTGTGCCACATGTTCTTTATGTTCGATTTTCTCGGTTGCACTTTCTTCATCACATTGGAGTAAATCTCGAATTTGAAGCGCATTGCCATCTTTATCTGTTCCGATCGGCTCAAATAAGGAAACGTCTTTCTGCACTTTTTTCTGTGTGCGTAGATGCATTAAAATTTCATTTTCAATACATCGAGCTGCATATGTGGCAAGTCTTGTTTTTTTGTCCGGGGTATAGCTTTCTACCGCCTTCATTAGCCCGATTGTCCCAATGGAAATATAATCATCAAGTTGTTCATGTTTTGGATGGAATTTTTTTACGACGTGCGCGACGAGCCTCATATTGCGTTCTATTAGGTCCAGGCGTGCTTGCTCATCGCCACCTAAAAATCGTTCAATACAAGCAGCTTCCTCTTCTTTTGAAAAGGGTTTATGGAATGTTTGCCCCTTTAAGTAGCCAAGTAACGCTGGGATCTCAAGCCATAACTGCAACATTGATGTAAAAATTCCGCTCATTGAATGATTTCATCCTTTCCCCATTTTTCGACAGTATATGTTTCAAAGCTGTGGGAAATGAAAAAAGTGCAACAGCAATTGTGCTGTTACACTTTTTTTAACGTAAATGTACTAATCATGAGTAAAGCTAAAATTGGGAAAAGGAAAAGATAAAAGGCCGGATGGAACGTAGTGGCTACAAAATACGTTAAAGTTAAGAACGTACCAGCAGCTGTAATAGGTAAACCTGTGAAATAGCCATTTGCTTCACTAATATTAAAGCGGGCTAATCGCATCGCACCACAAACGATAAACAGGACGGCCATCATCATGCCGGCAAAACCAAAATCAACTAGAACAACTTCGTACATTAATAATGCAGGCGCCACGCCAAATGATATAATATCACTCATAGAATCTAATTGTTTACCTAACTCAGACACTTGTCCGAGTGCTCTAGCTACCTTACCATCATAGCGATCAAGAAGAGCTGCAATAAAGATAAACAAGACACTATAGCTATAGTATTCATGTAAAGTGGCCATAATAGCCGCGCCTCCAAAGGACATATTACTAATTGTAATGAAGTTAGCTGCGTGCGATTTCATTTTCTTAACCGTGGTATCCACCAACTTGTGATAAAAAAACAAGGGGGATCACTCCTTTGCACTTAAGATATTGTACCATTATACTTCGAATGCGAAAAAATTGACAGTCTAAATTAATGGATAGGGGTTTTACTGATGAAAGAAAAACTATATCAACGCTTGATAGAACTAACGAATGGTAAGCAGTCCTCTCACCTTTTGCAAGCTATTGCGAAAGCCAAGTGGAGTAAACGTATAATTCCAAGCTACATGAAGTTATACGATATAAACCTTGAAGAAGTTTCAAAAAAACAACAACAATTTGCAAGTTTACACGATTTTTTTACAAGAGAGCTTTTACAAGATGCACGCCCGATTGAAAAAAATCCGATGGTGTATGTAAGTCCTGTAGATGCCAAGGTAGAATCCTTTGGAAGAATTGAATGGGATATGACATTTCTTGTAAAGGGTAAGCCCTATGCACTAGAAGATTTACTTGGTAATTCGGAGCGAGCTGCCAACTATGCAGACGGCCATTTTATTGTTTTTTATTTAAGCCCTGCTGATTATCATCGTATTCACAGTCCAATTGATGGAGAAGTACTAAGACAGTATACGCTTGGTCAGAAATCTTATCCTGTGAATCAAATAGGCCTTACATACGGTAAAAAGCCAATTTCCCACAATTACCGTTTAGTAACAGAGTTGAAAACAGCCCATAATCAGCAAGTGGCGTTTATAAAAGTGGGGGCGACCTTCGTAAATTCAATAGTGCTCACAAACAGGACAATAGACTGGTATAAAGGGCAGGAAGTTGGCTATTTCTCCTTTGGTTCGACAGTGGTAATGCTGTTTGAAAAGGATGCGATTGAGTTTACGGAAAATGTTGTACAGGGCAACCCAATTCGAATGGGTGAAGCCTTTGCAAATATGCTATAATGGTCGAATAATACGTTAAGATTAGGGGTCGCTATTTTGTATAATTTTTTATTACCAAACGAATTTGTGACGAATATTTTCGAAATTACACCTGAAAAACTTCAAGAATTAGGGATAAGAGGGATCATTACCGATCTAGATAATACCCTTGTGGAATGGGATCGTGAGGATGCAACAGAAGAACTAATCATTTGGCTGCGCATCATGAAGGAATCCGGTATTCGTGTTATTATTGCGTCGAATAACAAGGAGGCACGTGTTAAACGTTTCGCAGAGCCTTTAGGTATTCCATACATTCATAAGGCAAAAAAACCATTGCGAAATGCTTTTTATAATGCCCTTATTCAATTAGGCTTACGCCCTAATGAAGTAGTAATGGTAGGGGATCAGCTCCTTACAGATGTAATGGGTGCGAACCGCTTAGGCTTGCATACCGTGCTAGTCAAACCTGTCGCACAATCTGATGGGTTAGTAACAAAATTGAATCGATTCATTGAACGTCGAGTGTTTAATGATTTGAAACGAAAAGGAATTATAACTTGGGAGGAACAAGAATGATTGAAATGCCAAATTGTATTGGCTGTGGTACAACAATTCAAACAGAAGATAAAACAGCAGTTGGGTATGCACCCCCATCATCACTAGAAAAGGATGTGGTCATTTGCCAACGTTGCTTCCGTTTGAAAAATTACAATGAAATTCAACCAGTGTCATTAACAGATGACGACTTTTTACGTATTTTAAATGGCCTTGGTACACAGCAAGGCTTAATCGTGAAAATTGTTGATATTTTTGATTTTAATGGAAGCTGGCTACCTGGCCTACACCGTTTTGTAGGGAAGAATCCTGTGCTGTTGATAGCTAATAAAGCTGATTTATTACCGAAATCGGTGAAACCGAAAAAAGTTATTAATTGGTTAAAACGTGAAGCAAAAGCGTTGGGACTTCAGCCTGTTGATGTGTTGTTAGTAAGTGCACATAAAGGTAAGGGAATGGCTGAAGCAATGGAAGCCATTGATGAATATCGCCAAGGACAAAATGTCTATGTGGTAGGCTGTACCAATGTCGGAAAATCCACATTCATCAACCGCATTATTAAGCAGGCAACAGGGGAAGGTGAAGTTATTACTACATCCCATTTCCCAGGTACTACTTTAGATATGATTGAAATTCCTTTGGATGATGGAAGTGCATTATTTGATACGCCTGGTATTATTAATCATCACCAAATGGCCCATCATATTGATTCAAGTGAATTAAAATATATTATGCCAAAAAAAGAAATCAAGCCGAAGGTCTACCAACAAAATGCGGGACAAACCTTGTTTATTGGGGCATTGGCAAGATTTGATTTTATTCAAGGGGACCGTTCTGCCTTTACAATCCATGTGGCAAATGACTTACCAATTCACCGAACTAAGCTTGAGAAGGCAGATACGCTGTATACAGAACATAAGGGAGACCTTTTGGCACCGCCAACTGCGGAGTTTATTGACCAACTTCCGCCTTTAGTTCGTCATGAGTTCTCCATTAAAGAAGCTAAAACTGATGTTGTATTTTCTGGACTAGGCTGGATTACTGTACAGCATGCCAATGTCGTAGTAGCAGCATACGCGCCTAAAGGTGTACAAGTTTCGATACGTCCATCACTTATATAGAGGGTGAAGGATGGAGAAGAGAAGAGGGACTAGGAAATGAAGAAGTGGTTTGCAGTTATTGGTGATCCAATTGAACATTCAAAATCACCAGCCATGCACAATGCTTGGTTTGAGGAAATGTCCGTAGAGGCAACATATATTCCGCTACATGTGTCTTCTGAGCAATTGGGAGCAGCAGTTGCTGGCTTAAAAACTTTAGGGGCAAGTGGCTGGAATGTAACAATTCCTCATAAAACAGCAATCATTCCCTATTTAGATGAGCTAGATGAGTTGGCGCAAAAAATGGGAGCAGTGAACACAGTAGTACGAACTACAGAAGGAAAGCTGATAGGCTATAATACAGATGGTGTTGGCTTTGTGCGTTCACTAGAAGAAGCAGTAGGTTCGTCTCATAAAGACAAGCCTGTGTTACTTGTTGGCGCAGGTGGCGCTGCCCGAGGTATAGCCTTTGCCATGCAGCAGCAAGGCTACAGTGATTTGACCATGACCAATCGTACCGTAGCCAATGCCCAAGCAATTGTGGATGAAATGGGGATTGGCCGTGCAATTTCATTAAAGGAAGCGGAAGAAACATTAGCTCATTTCAGCATTATAGTGCAAATGACTTCGGCAGGCCTTGCTACAGGCAATTTTTCAATGCCATTTTCCTTAAATCGTCTTGCCAAAGGAGCAATTGTTGCGGATATTGTGTATAATCCATTAATGACGCCTTTTTTACAAGCGGCTGAAGAAAAAGGGGCAACAATTGTGACAGGCTTAGGGATGTTTGTGCATCAAGGAGCCATTGCTTTTGAGCACTGGTTAGGCGACTATCCAAATACAAATTCAATGATTGTGCAGCTAAATGCGCAATTAGGAGGAAACTAATTTTTATGTTAACAGGTAAACAAAAACGTTTTTTACGTGCTGAAGCACACCATTTATCACCAATATTCCAAGTGGGAAAAGGTGGCGTAAATGATGAAATGACTAAACAAATTCGTGAGGCATTAGAAGTACGTGAACTAATTAAAGTCCGTATTTTAGATAATTGTGAGGAGGACAAACATGAAGTGGCAGAGGCACTTGCAAAAGGTGCACATGCAGAGCTTGTCCAATTAATCGGCCTGACAGTTGTTTTATATAAAGAATCACGCAATCAAAAAAAGATTGTATTACCAAAAGCAACGAAATAAGGTGAGACGATGAAAAGGGTCGGTTTACTTGGAGGCACGTTTAATCCTCCTCATATGGGGCATTTATTAATGGCGAATGAGGTATTTCATGCATTGCAACTCGATGAAATACGCTTTATGCCGAATGCCATACCACCACATAAGCATGCACGATTTGATGCTAGTAATGTGGAACGACTTGAAATGGTGAAGCGTGCCATTCGCCCGTTCCCTTATTTTTCAGTGGAGTCGTATGAGGTAGACAAGGGTGGCGTATCCTATTCCTATGAGACACTTTCTGCATTATGTAGGAAGGAACCTACTGTCAAATTTTACTTTATCATCGGTGGCGATATGATTGATTCGCTACATACATGGCATTGTATAGATGACCTAGTAGAACTTGTCCAATTTGTTGGTGTGAAACGTCCAGGAACAGCAGCCATTACAGAGTACCCTATATGCATGGTGGAGGTGCCTCAAATCGATTTATCGTCCACACTGATTCGTGAACGCCTGGCGACTGGAGGAACGGTGACACTTTTACTACCAGAAGCGGTAGAGACGTTCATACGAGAGGAAGGTCTTTATGGAACGCGAACAGTATTTAGCGGCGATTAAGCCCAGAATGCCGGAAAAACGTTATATTCATACAATCGGTGTTATGGAAACGGCCATCAATCTAGCACGAAAGTACGGCGAGGATGAGAAAAAGGCTGAAATAGCTGCAATCCTTCATGATATAGCAAAATATGCAGATATAGAGTGGATGGAGAACATCGTCAGAACGGAAAAGTTAGATGCACGACTCATTGGCTGGGGCAGTGAACTACTTCATGGCCCAGTCGGTGCATATATTGCAGAAAGTGAATTCGGGATCAAAGATGATGAGCTTTTGAATGCTATTCGTTTTCATACAACAGGGCGACCTAATATGAGTCGTTTAGAAAAAATCATTTTTGTCGCAGATATGATTGAACCGAATCGTCAATTTGATGGTGTGGAACGTCTGCGCAAAAAAGCGCAAAAAAATTTGGATAAGGCCATGAGTGCATGTGTCCGTCATACATTGGCATTTTTAATCGACACAAAGCAGCCTATTTATCCGTTATCAATAGAATGTTATAACGATATGATGAACAGAGAGGATAGTGAAGGATGACTTCAACTTTATTACAAGCAGCTTACAAAGCGATTGACGACAAACATGGTGAGGATATTGTCGTTTTAAATATGCAAGGAATTTCCCTTTTAGCAGATTACTTTATCATTGCACATGGTAACTCAGATCGTCAGGTGCAAGCCATTGCACGCGAATTGCAGGATGTAGCTGAAAAAGATGGCTATGAAATTCGCCGTGTCGAAGGTTTTGATGGTGCTCGTTGGGTTCTAGTAGACTTAGGAGATGTAGTAGCACACGTATTCCATAAAGATGAGCGTGCTTATTATAATTTAGAGCGTCTATGGGGCGATGCACCACAATTAGACATGCCAGAGGCCTAAGTGAGTAGTTATGAACGCTTCGCCCATGTCTATGATGAGTTACAAACGGATATTCCTTACAATCTTTATGTAGATTGGATTGTACAGCATGCACCTAGCAACCAATACAAAAAACTATTAGATATTGGGTGTGGCACAGGTGTACTTAGCTTGTTATTTGCACAGGCTGGCTACAAAGTCAGCGGTGTTGATTTATCAGAAGAAATGCTTTCCATTGCGACTGAACGTTTTACTGGTGCAGGATACGAGGCTCCGTTTTATTGTATGTCCATGGACGAACTAGATGGCTTTGAGGCAGTAGATGTGGTCACAATTGCCATAGATTCTCTGAATTATGTTGTAGAGGAGCAAGCAGTCTTTACAACATTAGAACGGATTTATCATGCATTACGTGATGGAGGCCAACTTTTTTTTGATGTCCATTCACTATTTAAAATGACGGAAATCTTTTTGGATGGTCCATTTACGTATGACAATGGTGATATTAGTTATGTATGGCATACAGAGCCAGGAGAATTCGAGCATTCCATTATTCATCAAATGACCTTTTATGTGCGTGATACAAAGAGTGATTTATATGAACGGTTTGATGAGGAGCATATTCAACGTACGTATCCTATCGAACAATATATGAATTGGCTTCGCGCTATCGGCTTTAGTGATGTGGTAGTAACAGCAGATTTTACAAACGAAGCACCAGAATATGAAAGTGAACGCATTTTTATCCGTGCGGTAAAATAAATATGGCAAGCACCACACTGCTGATTGGCAGTGTGGATTTTTTTGAGGCCGCGGAATGGTGGATAAATAGTGCAGTCAAATTAACCGATTACTTGGGAGCTTTTCGTTCCCGCTTTCAGGTTTGCAATCTATGGATGTTAGTGTATGATGAATGTACCTCCATATGATGACCTTTTGCATTGAAAGGATGGTACTATGTTGCAATCTTTATGGCAAAAGTACAAAAAGAGTATGCTAATCCCCGGCGTACTAATAATCAGTGGACTATTTTTTTACTTCTCTTTATCGAGTTCTGACTCTTCACGACTCCAAGAAGAGCTCATCGAAACCATCCAACCTATTGAAGAAACGATTCCCATGGAATCTACTGCTGAGGAAGCGGTTCAACAGCAGGTATTTGTTGATATAAAGGGTGCTGTTATGTATCCGGGCGTTTATGAGCTTCAACCAGACAAGCGTATTTTCGATGCTATTCAGCTTGCAGGTGGTTATATTGAGAATGCGGATACGCAACTTGTTAATCATGCGCAAAAAGTTCAGGATGAAATGGTGATTTATATTCCCATCAAGGGAGAACAGCTTGAAGATATATCTAGTAATCTACTTATGTTACCTTTGGAAAGCCAGAATAAGAGTCAGAAGATTAATGTCAATACCGCTGATGCGGAGACTCTTGCAACATTACCAGGAATCGGCCCTTCAAAAGCTCATAGTATTCTTAGTTATCGGGAGGAAAAAGGACGCTTTCAAACCATAGATGATGTAAGAAATATTAATGGTATAGGTGATAAAACATTTGAAAAAATAAAGGATTCTATTACCGTTAAGTAAAGCTAATAGCTTATGAGATATTGACGCCGCTTTTCCAAAAGAGCTACACTATAGTAGAAAAGCAACAAGATCGAAAACTTGTAAGGCAAAATTTTGGAGGTAGTCATATGGAGCGAATTACTTGGGATCAATTTTTTATGGCACAAAGCCATTTACTCGCATTGCGTAGTACTTGTACAAGACTAGCAGTAGGAGCAACTGTTGTTCGTGATAAGAGGATCATAGCAGGGGGCTATAATGGGTCTATTACTGGTGATGAGCATTGTATCGAAAATGGCTGCTATGTGGTGGATAACCATTGTGTCCGTACAGTGCATGCTGAAATGAATGCTTTACTACAGTGTGCTAAATACGGTACACCAACAAAAGGTGCTGATTTATACGTGACACACTTCCCATGTCTCCCTTGTACCAAATCTATTATTCAAGCAGGCATTGAGCGAGTTTATTATGCAACTGACTATAAAAATAATCCATATGCTCAGGAATTATTTGAAAAAGCAGGCGTGACAGTCGTTCATGTACCATTTGATGAACGAAAAATCGATTTTCTACGAGATGAAAAGCTAGCCTTATATACAGAGATGCTTCATGAGCTTCGCGAGAACGGACTGCCATCCGAAAAATTGCTTCCGTATGAACAGAAGGTGAGTGCACTATTCGGTATAAAGCTTTAAGGCAAAAATGGATTTTTCTAGCGCTTGCTGTACTTGTCGCTTCCTTAGCAGCTCACAAGTCGGCTTGGCTACTCCTATTAGTACTTCTTTTAGCTCTGTGGCTCATCGTAAAGGGTGAGTCACGGTTCTTAGCAATGATAGTATTAACGATTGGCTTATTATCGTATATATTTTTTGCTACAATTCAACTGGTTCAACCTTCCCCACTACCATCCTCTTTCCCTTTAACTTGGTCAAACGATTATAAAATAAGCGGTCAAAAGCTCCGTGGTTTTGCTATAACTACAAACGGTCAAAAGTTATATGTAGTGTATACATTTTCCTCTGAACAAGAAAAAATTAATTATGAACATACATCTATGGCAGGAATGACGTATCTTGCGAAAGGTGAGCTTGTGAGCCCTTCTCCATCAGCCCATGATTACGCCTTTTCCATGTCCAATTATTTAACGAGTAAGGGAGCAACCGGTATTGTTGAAATCACTAGTTGGACCTTTATAGAGAAGCGTAATTCCCCCATCATATTTCTCGCTAAGCTAAGACAACAAATGAAAAAGCATATAGAAATGACATTTCCCCAACCATTAGTAGCGGAGGCTCAAGCCCTTCTCATTGGAGAGCAGGATCAAATGGATAATGAGCTACAACGAGCCTATCAAAAGCTAGGGATCACTCATTTATTTGCGATCTCTGGTCTACATGTAGCACTGGTGTCATGGTTATTTATTGAAGGTCTACTACGCATAGGTATTCGCAAAGAGATGGCTACTATTGCCTTGGTCATCTTACTCCCTATCTACGGAGTCATTGCAGGGGGGGCACCATCTGTATGGCGAGCCGTTTCAGTAGTGGAATTAATGATGTTGCTTCGTTATTTGAAATGGACGCTGTCAATCGATGATGCACTTGCTATTAGCTTTGCAGGCTTTGTTTTACTTGAACCGGGAGTAATCTTTCAAATTGGTTTCCAACTGTCTTATTTAGCAGCGGCTAGTCTTGTTTATTCTAGTTATATTTTTACACAGACGAGCAACTGGTTATCCCGTTCTTTTTTCGTCACATTCGTCTGTCAGCTACTTGTCTATCCTTTATTACTTCATCATTTCTATGAACTTTCCATTTCCTCGTTTTTTGTCAATATTATCTTCGTTCCTTTGTTTTCATTCGTTATTTTACCTTTTAATATTGTGGCCTTAGCTCTAACCTATATTTCCTTACCATTAGCCAACCTGTTATTTGCAGGCTACGAGCCTCTGCGAAATGGGCTAACGAATGTAATATATCTAATACAAGCTCTACCATTTCAATTATGGTCCCCAGGTAAACCATCCGTTTGGCTTTGTTGTTTAGCAATGCTAAGCGTTCTCACGTGTTTCTATTTCTTAGAAACAAAACGATTTAAGAATGCGATTTTGGTTTTACTCTTCCCGGCCATCTGTATTCATCTTTCCCCAATGCTTTATAGCGACACAAAGATAACGTTTTTAAATGTAGGACAGGGTGATTGCACTGTGATTGAATTGCCATTTAGGGAGGCTGTATACGTCATTGATGCGGGTGGACTGTTGCGCTTTGAACAAGAGCAATGGAAGAAGGCAAATAAAGACTATGAGGTGGGGAAACAAATTGTGGTTCCGTTTCTAAAAGGGAAGGGAATACGAACCATCGATATTTTTATTGTTACGCATGCGGACGCGGATCATGTAGAAGGCGCTGAGGAAATTTTACAGGAGATTGGGATGAAAGAAATTCACGTGACACCTGGATCGTTGAAACAGCCTATTATGAGGGACTTACTAAGGGAAGCCCAAAAACATAACGTCCCTATAAAAGAAAAGATGAAGGGCACTATATGGCAGAAGGGTGAGTCAAGCTTTTATTATTTATGGCCGCAGGATACCCATTATGAAGGCAATGATGACTCGCTTGTTTTATACATGCAACAGAAGGCATTTAAAGCGCTATTTACAGGTGATTTAGAGAAATATGGCGAACAACAGCTAATGATGTATTATGGACCTCTAATAGCTAATCTAACCCTTCTGAAGGCTGGTCATCATGGCAGTAAAACATCTAGTATCGAATCATTTGTAGAGCTCGTACGACCCCAATTCACCGTTTTTAGTGCTGGGCTTCAAAATCGTTATGGTCATCCACATGAAGAGGTAGTTGAGCGATTTGCCAATCGGAATTTAGCTACTTGGACAACAGGGGTGGATGGCACGATCGAAATACGTATTCAGGGCAATCGTTTGACAGTTAAAGCAAAAGAAAAAGACCTTGTCCAATGAGCAAGGTCTTTTTCCTTCGTATTTTAGTCTGATTACTGTGATACGAACTCTACTATTGTCGCGATAATAAACATTAGTGTGAAAACGCCAAATGATACACCGAAACCAACACCTGAATCGATTGCATCGTTACGTCGACATTGTATGTTTTTTCCTTCAAATGGATTCATTGTTATCCCTCCAATTCTGTTATTTATTATAAGACAACATGTACATAAAAGCTATATCCAAAAGGAGAATTCCCCGTCTGGCAAGGAATCGACACATTTCGGTCAAACTCACTACAGGACAACTAAAATGGCTTGGATATTGCTCGACAGAAATTAAATCTTGGATTGACCTACCAAATGAATGCCATATAAGCATGGCATCTATCGAGGTTGGAGCCTGCTCAATCCAGACAAAATCATGTATACTTATAGTATTGCTAGATGGAGGGAAAATTATGATTTCAACGGTTTGGAAAACAATAAAAAAAGGTGAGCTAGCACCAGTATATCTACTTGTTGGTGAAGAAAGCTATTTTATAGATGAAACCATTAAGCGTATAAAAGAAGCAATGGGGCCAGAAGAAGAGCTGGAAATGAACACATTTGATTTAGATGAAGTGCCTGTGGACGCTGTTATGGATGAAGCAGATACCATTCCCTTTTTCTCTGAACAAAAGCTTATTATTGCCAAAAATGCTTCGTTTTTAAAGGCAGCTGAGAAAGGAAAAGAAAAGATCGACCATGATGTGAAGCGACTTGAGGCATGGTTGTCCAATCCTTCTGATTTTTCCGTAACCGTTTTTATTGCTCCTTATGAAAAGCTAGATGAGCGTAAAAAAGTGACAAAAATGATGAAAGAGCATGCATTACTTATCGAAGCAGCAACACCTAAAGAGCAGGATTTAGCCGTTTGGATCCAAAGTATTGTTAAGGGACAGGGCAATAGCATCACACAGGATGCTATCGAACTTCTTGTGACGATGGTTGGGGCGAACATGCTTCAATTACAAATGGAAATAGACAAGCTTACCCTTTATCTTGGTGAAGGTGGAGAAATTACGGTATCGCTAGTGGAGGATTTAGTGGCAAAAACATTGGAGCAGGACGCCTTTAAAATGCTCAACGCCTATTTGGCCAATGATTCGGTCAGCGCTTTGTCCATTTATCATGATTTATTGCGACAAAAGCAAGAGCCTATTATGCTTGTTGGACTACTTGCATCCAATGTTCGTACGATGTCGAATGTTTTTTATTTGTTGAAGAAAGGGTACCATCCGCAGCAAATCGCCAAAAACTTAAAAATTCATCCGTATCGTGTCAAATTAATGACTGAGCAACGTAATCGTCCATCAGAAGAAAGCTTATTGAGAGCATTATATCAACTAGCAGAGGTGGATTTACAGTTGAAATCCACAGGTGGCAATCGAGAACGATATTTGGAGCTCTTTTTACTTCGTCAACTTTAACACAAAAGCTGTCCGTTATAGGACAGCTCAGACTGTAGACAAACTCAAAAAATTTGAGAGATTACCTACAGTCTTTTTTCTTTTACAATGAAATAAAGTAAAGTCGTTGATTTTCACTACGGGCGGACGCTTTCCGCGGGCGGGGTCGAGCTGCTTCCCTCGCCTCGCTCAGTCCAGGATCTCGACTTTCCCGCTTATCCCGCAGGAGTCGCCGCCCATCGTTCCTATCAACTTCTACATAAAGTACTTACTTTATCTACATAGAGTGTTGAAAAGTAAATTTTTGAGGTGATAAACGATGATGACGAAGAATCCATCCAATGAACGAGAACAATTAGAAATGTTAACGATTGATCAATTAGTTCCCAACAATCATTTAGTGCGAAAACTAGAGGCTGCTATTGATTTTTCATTTATCTATCCTTTAGTCGAACAGCTCTATTCACCTAATGGGCGTCCTAGTATTGATCCTGTTGTTCTCTTTAAAATGACGTTTATTCAGTACGTTTTTGGTATTCGGTCCATGCGTCAAACCATCAAAGAAATTGAAACGAATATGGCGTATCGGTGGTTTTTAGGATTTGGCTTCCATACAGAAGTCCCGCATTTCTCTACCTTCGGTAAAAATTATGTCCGTCGCTTTCAAGACACCGATATATTTGAGCAGATATTCTATCGTATTTTAAAAGAGATTATGCATCAAGGACTCCTCCATGCAGACCATTTATTTATCGATTCCACGCATGTTAAAGAAACTAGCTACTTGGACATGGCAGACAGCTTAAGAGAGCATCTATGCTCTAAGAGGATGTTGGATACAGCAATGATGTCCAAATAATGAATATGAAAGAGAAAGAAAAATGACAAAAGCCATCGAGAATGAACTTCTCGACAGCTTTTGTATTTCTATAAAAATTAAAAAGATCAGCTACTCTTAATAGAGCATCTGATCCTTTAAACAATTACGCTTTTTTAGCAAGGCGAGACTTTTTACGAGCCGCCGCGTTTTTGTGGATAAGTCCTTTTGAAGCTGCTTTATCTAAAGATTTGAAAGCTGCTTGTAAAAGTTCTTGTTTGTTTTCAGCATTTTCAGCAACAGCGTTTTCAGCTTTTTTCACTGTAGTACGCATAGCAGATTTCGCTTGAGAATTAGCAATGTTTGCTTTTTCGTTAACTTTTACGCGTTTAATCGCAGATTTAATGTTTGGCATATATTTCACCTCCTAAATTAGGTACGAGATGATATCTTCTCATTGATTTCTTGTGTTAATACAACAAAAATCATTTTAACAAACGCTAGGCTAAATTGCAATAGATAAATGCAAAGAATATTTACTTGACAGTTTGAACAAACTACTGCTTGAGGTGATTTGTATGCAAAATTTAAACTGGTATCGAACAGATTTAATCGATGAATCTGAAGAGGTAGTTGTCCATCAGACGAAAGAGCAAAAAGAAAAGCTTAAACAATCGAGTGGCGTTCAAATTGAAGATCGAACAGCCGGTCGCGTGAAAATTACGGATGTGCTAGTAGATAGAGAAGGTGAGAAACAAATTGGCAAAAAAGAAGGCCAATATATTACACTTTCTGTTCCGACACTGACATTAGAAGATCAGGACGGATTTGAACAGCTGGAGCAAGAATTGCTTGTGAATTTTAAAAAATTGCATGAATCGCTCTCCTGGCAAGAGAACGACAAAATTTTAATAATTGGGTTGGGCAATCGTACTATTACACCTGATGCGATTGGTCCGTATCTGATTGATCATTTGCATAGTTTAGATGTCATTGATGATAAGTTTGTTATGTATGCCCCAGGCGTTACTGGACAAACGGGCTATGAAACAGGAGAGTTTGTAGCTGCTATTGCAGAGCGACTCAAGCCAAAATTAGTCATTGTCGTGGATGCCCTTGCTACAAGAGCTAGTAATCGACTTTGTAAAACCATTCAATTAACGAATACAGGCATACATCCAGGGTCAGGTGTAGGGAATCAAAGGCAAGAAATTTCCTACGAAATGCTTGGTATCCCTGTAACAGCCATTGGTATACCGACAGTGGTAGATGCGCCTGTATTAATTGCTGATGCGGTAGAAGTCATGCTGCGATCAATAGCGGCTCGTGTAGCTGAACGTAGTAATCCTTCATCGAAGCTATCCTTATCCTCATGGCAGCCAAATATAGACAAGGAGCTTGACATGTCCTTAGTTGAACCAATTTTCGGTGAATGGGCGACATGGACAAGAGAAGAGCGTCAACAATTGTTTGAAGAAACCTTTGCAGCCTCACATAGACAATTGATGGTAACGCCTAAAGAAGCGGACTACTGGATAGATCGCTACGCCAATTTAGTTGCTTCAATGCTGATGAACTGGGCAAGCGATTTATAAAAAATAAGCTAGCTATATGCATAAATCGAGAAAAATTTTTACGTTCTAAATGACACCCCCCCTCCATACGATATGGGGAGGAGGGTGTGACTTTGCTAAAAAAACTACAATGGTCATTTGGTATATTATTGTTTTTTTTCGTATTACCTGTCATTGCTGGGCAACTTCCGTTCAACAAGCAAGCATCGACTCCGATTAAACAACCTGAAGATAAACAAGTCGTGTTTGCCGCTACTAATTTAGAAGAACAGAATGTACTTGAACAAACGAAAGAGCCCGAACCAGATTTAGATCCGTTTAAGGTGTTAGTATTATTTACGCATACCCATGAAGCATACGAACCGATGGTGAAAGCTGTGAGTGGTAAGGTAGCGACTTCTCATGAAACGGTTAACATTATGAGTTTGAAGGATAAGATTGTGAATCATTTTAATGTAAATGGTTTAAAGACTGATGTTCTTGATGTAGATACGATGAAGGAATTACAAGCACAGGGAAAGGGCTATCATCAATCCTATGATGTAATAAGACCTTTTCTTAGTAAACATTTAGAAACCAATAATTATGATTTAATACTAGATTTACATCGTGATTCCTTAAAACATGATCTTACAACGATCTCATATAATGGGGAAAACTATGCGAAAATTGCTATCGTTGTTGGGGCAGAGCATCCTAATTATCGCTGGAACACAGCCTATGCAGAAAGTTTATCATCGACATTGAATGCCATCGTTCCGAAAATATCAAAAGGTGTTATTTCCAAAAGTGGAGATGGTGTCGATGGAAGATATAATCAAGATTTAGCAAAACAAATGATGATTATTGAAATCGGTGGGATTGGCAATACAGAAGATGAGGTAAATAGAACGATTGCGGTAATCGGGAAAGCCATATCAAAGGCATTTGTTAATGATTCAAAAAAATAAACATATTATTCAAAAAGTGAGTCTCATATTGGCTCACTTTTTGATATTCTCTAATAATAAAAATTTCCAGAAAAAAATCTAATTATTGGGCTTTCCATTGCTCCATTCTTGCCTTATAATTTTCAAGTTGGCTCACGATTTTATAATGAATGAAGGCATATGGTAACAGGGCAAAATAGCTTTTGTAGTATTTGCCATTTATGGTAATGCCTTTTTAAAAATACATATGTAGAGAATGAATTTTATAAGAGACTAGAAAAGTAATGACACTCCCTATTTCTCTAAAACTTTTATCGTTTCTCAAACGTCAAACATATAAGTGAACAAACTAATCATTTGAGAGGGGATGGTTTTCAATCAAGGTTTCTTATTACTTGACAATAGGTTTTATAGATTATTGAAGGAAGGAATAGTATGTCAGGCAAGTCATTAAATCATCGTTACATTCCTGGACTAGACGGGATTCGAGCATTAGCCGTATTAGCAGTTATTGCTTATCATTTTAACTTCAGTTGGGCTAGAGGTGGCTTTTTAGGAGTTGATATCTTTTTTGTACTATCAGGCTATTTAATCACCTCAACCATTTTACCTTTAACGGGCAACCAATTAACAGTCAGTCTAAAGAAATTTTGGATTGGACGATTTAGACGGTTACTACCGGCTGCCTACGTTATGATTATTACATCATTTGTTTGGGCAATGCTCTTTCATAAAGAGCTCCTTCATACATTACGTGGAGATGCGCTGTCTTCTATTTTCTATTCAAGTAATTGGTGGTTCATCTTTCATAAACTCTCTTATTTTGATAGTTTCGGTTCTCCATCACCCATAAAAAATTTATGGTCATTAGCCATTGAAGAACAATTCTATGTGATTTGGCCATTGCTTTTAATGATAGGGCTGTATGTTGTAAAAAAGCAAAGTAAGTTAGCAAAGGTTGTTTTTATTGGGGCAATTTGCTCGGCCTTATTAATGGCGATACTTTACCAGCCAGGTGCCGATCCAAGTCGGGTTTACTATGGAACGGACACGCGCTGTTTTGAATTATTAATTGGCTGCTGGTTAGCGCTTGTTTGGCCAATGAAAAGACTATCATCACAAAAATTATCAACAAGCCATATGAACAAATTAAATGCTATTAGCTTTATTACGTTTACTATTTTTCTTGTCTGCATTATGTATGTGGATGAATTTCAAACATTCCTTTATAGAGGCGGAATGTTCCTGTTTTGCTTGAATGCAGCCGTATTAATTGCTTGTATTTGTCATCCCGTTAGTATCTTAGGAAGAATACTTGCGTGGAAACCCCTATGTTGGATTGGCTCCCGATCCTACGGAATTTATCTTTGGCATTACCCAGTCATGGTATTAGGCACACCTATACATGAGATTGGAAACCCCTCCTATTGGCGAATAGTGCTTCAGATAATACTGATTGTGATAATTGCAGAATGTTCCTATCGCTTCATTGAGATGCCAATCCGAAAAGATGGGTTCTGGGCATATTATCGGAACTATTTCGTATTCAATAAAAAGAAATGGGAAAGCCTCACATTTTTAAGAAAAGTTTCTACTGTCATCGTTCCACTTTTCCTTCTTGTATTTTTCACAGGGATTACAGGGGTCGTGGGAGAAGGCCAGCAAACTTCTAAGGATTTATATCCAACTGCCGTTAAAATTAATGGTGATGAACCTACTGCTAATCAAATAAAGCAACCAGACAAGACGGCTGACAATCCTTCGCCTAGTAAGGAAGAAGTAGTTGAAGTGCCAAATATAGAAACACCAAAGCCAGAAGAAAACGAAACAAATGCTGTGCCCAAGAAAGATGATACTTATCAAAACATACTAGCAATTGGTGATTCCGTTATGATCGATATAGCAACGAGCTTACATAAGGTTTTTCCAAACATCACAATTGATGGAAAGATAGGTCGTCAAGTTTCACAAGCTGTTAAACTAGCACCAAATTATGCGAGTTTTAACCAAACTAATAATGCGATAATTATCCAATTGGGGACAAATGGCTATTTTACCAATGACCAAATAGATACACTTCTCGCTGCATTTGCCAATGCTGATATTTATTTAGTGAATACACGTGTGCCTCGTCCATGGGAAGGGAAAGTGAATGCAGCTTTACTTGAAAAGGCAGAGGAACATGAAAATATTACACTAATTGACTGGCATGCGGAAGCGCTTAATCATCCAGAATACTTCGCTCCAGACGGTGTTCATTTAGAGAAAAAAGGTGTAGAAGTTTTAACAAATCTTATTCAGCAATCTATCAACAATTAAACTAATGAAAAAAGTCGGGACATACAGCTTCGGTCTGTGTAACTGACTTTTTTTATTTTGTAGAATAAAATAAATTTTTTCATCCATACTTTATGAGGCGTCCAATCCTACTGTATTTATATACTTAAAACTATGAAATTTAATAACAGGCGTAAACATTGAAAGTATTGATATTATAGGCTTTCTAGTCTAGTTGCTGTTGTACTTTGCATAGCGTTCATAGTATAATTCATTATAGTTTAATTAGGAGTGGAAAAGATGAACCGAGAAGCACGTTTAAAACGACAAGAGAATATACGAAATTTCTCTATTATTGCACATATTGACCACGGGAAATCAACGCTTGCTGACCGTATTTTAGAGCAAACAAAATCATTAACATCCCGTGAAATGAAAGCACAGCTCCTCGACTCAATGGATTTAGAGCGTGAGCGAGGCATTACGATTAAATTAAATGCAGTTCAATTAAAGTACGAAGCGAAAAACGGTGAAGTATATACATTTCATTTAATCGACACACCAGGACATGTCGATTTCACATATGAGGTTTCCCGTAGTTTAGCTGCTTGTGAGGGCGCCATTTTAGTTGTGGATGCTGCACAAGGTATTGAAGCGCAAACACTTGCAAATGTTTATTTAGCTCTTGATAATGATCTAGAAATTTTACCCGTTATTAATAAAATTGATTTACCAGCAGCAGATCCTGAACGCGTACGTCAAGAGGTTGAGGATGTAATCGGGTTAGATGCATCTGAAGCAGTATTAGCTTCTGCTAAAGCAGGAATTGGGATTGAGGATATTTTAGAGCAAATCGTTGAAAAGGTACCAGCACCAACTGGTGATCCAGATGCACCTCTACAAGCCTTAATCTTTGACTCAATTTATGATGCCTATAAAGGCGTTATCATCTCCATTCGTGTTATCAACGGGACTGTAAAGCCTGGAGATAAAATTCGCATGATGGCAACAGGAGCGGAATTCGAAGTGATAGAAGTTGGGGTACATACACCAAAAGTTGTGCCACAAACTGAATTAACAGTTGGGGATGTAGGCTATTTAACAGCATCTATTAAAAATGTAGGGGACACACGCGTAGGGGATACAGTAACCTTTGCAAATCGTCCTGCTACTGAGCCGCTAGCAGGTTACCGCCGCTTAAACCCAATGGTTTACTGTGGTTTATATCCAATTGATACAGCCAAATACAATGATTTACGTGAGGCTTTAGAAAAATTAGAGTTAAATGACTCGGCTCTCCAGTATGAGCCTGAGACATCTCAAGCACTTGGTTTTGGTTTCCGTTGTGGATTCTTAGGATTACTACATATGGAGATTATACAGGAGCGAATTGAGCGTGAATTCAATATTGACCTAATTACAACAGCGCCTTCGGTAATTTACGAAGTTCATATGACAGATGGTTCTTCCATCAAAGTAGATAATCCTTCCTTTATGCCAGATCCACAAAAAATTGATCGAGTAGAGGAGCCATATGTAAAAGCTACAATTATGGTACCAAATGATTATGTAGGAGCGGTCATGGAGCTTTGTCAAATGAAGCGTGGTAATTTCATGACAATGGATTATATTGATACTACTCGTGTAAGTATTATTTATGAAATGCCTTTATCAGAAATCGTATATGATTTCTTTGATTATTTGAAATCAAATACAAAAGGCTATGCATCATTTGACTATGAATTAATCGGTTACCAGCAATCAAAATTAGTGAAAATGGATATTTTACTAAATGGTGAGCAAGTCGATGCACTAAGCTTTATCGTACACCGTGACTTTGCCTATGATCGTGGTAAAATTATCGTTGAAAAATTAAAAGAATTAATCCCACGTCAACAATTTGAAGTTCCAATTCAAGCAGCAGTTGGACAAAAAATTGTGGCACGTTCAACTATTAAAGCTATCCGTAAAAACGTGTTAGCAAAATGTTACGGTGGGGATATCTCACGTAAACGAAAGCTTCTTGATAAACAAAAAGAAGGTAAAAAACGTATGAAACAAGTAGGGTCAGTCGAGGTCCCTCAAGAGGCATTCATGGCTGTACTGAAGATGGATGATACGAAGTAAGGTTGATGTAACAGCGTTTATAGGGGTTTAATTAAATAGTTTTGTATCAGTTTGGTGGAGATTGCCACCGAATTGCCAGTAATTTATAAATCCTCAGCGATGGAATCAAATATATCGGCAGCATCTCTTGCCATCTTCTGTGTTAAATGGACATAGCAGACCTCAGTAATTGCTGATCTGCTGTGTCCTAATCTTTTTTGAACAGTTTTTATTGGTTGTCCACTTTCAATTAACATCGTTGCATGGGTATGTCGTAAAGAATGATCATTGAAATCGATATTACCTAACTTTTTCTGATTAAAGCTCTTTTTTGATACTTTATAACAGCAGGGGTGTAATGTTCTCCGTTTTCTTTTTACAAACAAAATCATGATCAGGGTCTTGAAGATAAAATTCTCCATACTTTAATCGATTTTCAAATTGTTTCTTTTTGGCTTTCTTTAATATCTCCATTAAAATTCTGCCAACTGGAATAGTACTATATCCAGTTTTAGATTTTGGAGTAGCAACAACCCATTTAAAGTATTCAATTCCATTTTCATCTGTAATCTTTTTATTATGAATTGTTGTTCAATTGCTACTGTCATTTCATCGAAGTTTATATACTTCCATTCAAGTCCACATATTTCCCCGACTCGAACTCCACAATGAAATCCTATATGAAATTATAAATATAGAAATCAACTGGAAATTACGCCTTCAACATAAGCAATTTTGGATGTCATAAATCGCATTACTACTAGTGCTCGCTAATCAAACAGCGGGCATTTTTAATTATTAGAGTCTTAGCAATGAATTAGCTTTGCAAGCTGAAAAGAAAAAAGAGTACATGAATGAGTATTAGAGAATGCTATTTGATTTCATAAACTCACTACCATTAGCAGATAATTTAATAGATGAATTGCACAAGGTTGTATTAGGTACTCATGTTCAAAGTGCAAAGGAATTTGTAAAAGCTAAAAACGTGCTATTTAAAATTGCTATGGATATTAAAGAGGGTACTTTAACAGTAGCAAGTACATTAAGAGCGGAATTTGTGCGAGCTTATAGTAGGGCTGTAGAGCGATTAAGTAAAATGGTTATCTATAGAAGAAACTCCATCTAAAGAACGTCCTGTACCTTTCTGTTATTGGTTAGAGGAAAGGGGATTTGTGTTTAAACAATATTAATTGCTGCACTTGCTTTGCCAAGAATATCAGCAATTCCAAAAGTATCTGTTGCCGACGAAATATAAAATACCATTAATAAACGGTCATCTACAGTTACTGGTACCGGTGGAATATTAGCTGAAGCAAAAGCTATTTGTCCAAATGGAAAAGGATCTGTTATAGGTGGAGCTAAATCAACGCTAGCACTTGTGCCAGTAAAAATATTACTACCTTTAGGTGCAAGGAAAATTTGCGCTCGAATCGTAATAGAGCCTTCAAAAATAAACTCATCAAATGGAAAAAATGACGCTGAAATCGCTGTGATTTTACCATCACATGGAACTGGAAAGGCTTCATTGAAAAGGTTAGTTAAATCAATTGTATTATTTTTCATCAACATTAAGAGAGTTGCGGTCCCGAACCCTAACAAGCTTACCCCTCTATTCCCAAATTTATCGGTAATTCTAGATAGTGAGATTCCAGAGGAAAAAGGAATTATTGAGCTATCAGCAGGAATGGGAGGGTTTATACAGTTTACATCATTAGCTGTAAATGTTCCGAGCCTATTGCATTTAAATGTCGATGATTCATTATTACATCCACAGTTATTCATAGGATTATCTCCTTTTTGTCTTTATCCTATGTAGTAAATGGAAGGGGAACAAAGGCTAAACCACATTTACTGATATTAAACCTAAACATGGTAATCGAAATAATAACGGCTAATGAGCGTGATAGCCTCCCACAATCAATAGTGCAAGGTGAACCATCGTTAGAGAACTGGCTTGAATGGTAATTTATTCAGTACCCACGGAAAAGGGGGTACCTGAACACAATATGTAGGTACTTGTAAATTGCAGGTACCGTCATATTGATGGCATCTATATAACTAAGTCATCGTATTCCAACTATGGACAGATTGTCAGTGGTTGAAATTTAACTGACCTGAATTTTCAAGAACAAAAAGGAGATTGACTCATTTTGAATACATGGAGCGGCAGGAATAATTAACCATTTTGGAGTTTCTGAACAATACCTAACGTATATTTTAAGTGTTTCATTTGTAGGACTTTATTTGTAGTTAGGTTATTTTGATTAGGTAATTTTAGGTTAAAATGTAAATAATTATCCATATTCTGATTTAGTATGTTATGATAATAATTGGGAAATACAATTTCTAATATTTACAATAATAAGGAGCGATTTTATGAGTAAAATTTTCACTAAATTATCTTCACTAGCTTTAGCTACGGCTGTTGTAGGTAGCGGATTTAGCGTTAATGCAAGCGCTGCTGAATTAGAATCGCAGGCACTAGATTCTAATAAATTTAAGAATGAAGTAGTCTATGAAACACAAGAAAATGTAGGTGTAAATGATATAGGATCAGGCGTAGGTGAACCAAATCAAATTGTACCTTATGGTACTTCAAAGCCAACTTCTACTTGGAATCTTTCTAAAAAGGGTAGATACTCTTTTAACGGAAGCTCTAACAGTTCTACTTTATACACAGATTATTTATTAACTGGGAAAAGTTCAGTTAAAATTTATGTAAGAAATAATGATCATCAATATTCATTGAAATTTAAAGTAAAACGTAAGGACCTTGTTTTCGATAACACGGTAGAATCATACGAACTAGCATTAGGTAAAGATACTACTATTAATTTGACATTGGATAAGTCTTCTAACTATTACATTGAATTTACTGGACCAAATACGTTTTCTGGATATATTGAATAATTTCACCGATATGGTTGCAACTTCGTTGAAAGTGAATACAAATAATTTCTATGTTGATTGCTATTGAGCAATTTATAAAAAGCATTCTTGATAAGAAAAGGGGAAATCGATTGTATTCGATTTCTCTTTTTTTAGGAAAAATAGCTAATAATCGTTACCTCCTTATATACTTGATTGTTACTAGCAAGGTTAAAGGCGTAATTTATATTAATAAAAGACCACTCCGTGATGGGTGGTCTTGATGTTTTTTGCCACCTCCATGCCACCGTGTTCAGAGAGTAAACGTGACACATTAGGAGATAAAGAAAAATATAATATGGTATAAAGAAACCGACAAACCATTGAAAAATAAAGGTTTGTCGGATATGAAAAGATATAAAAAAACCTAAAGGCAATTTTATCATTTACAATATATTCTGTTACTTTTTATAAGGAGATATAGCTTCTTGAAAATCTGTGTTTTCTATTATAGCTGTAATAATCGCTTGCCCTTCAAACAATTTTCATTGACTAAACCTTTTGTCCTAGCCTCCTATATATTACTCTTGAATAGTAGTTAAAATTCCATCTTCAAAATACAAATATTTATAATCATAATAAATCCATTGCTCACTTACACCATATGTAGTAGTTGTTTTGTTAATATCTATTGGTCTGCCCCATCCTTCTGCCAAAACTTCTTCTTTTGTCATTCCAATATAAACTGCTTTAGGATACATAGTTCTCTCATTAATTTTAGATTTAAGATTAGACTCAGCTACACTTTTTTCATATTCTGCTTTGCTTATTGCTTTATTTTCTTCTATTTTCTCACTCCACTCTTCCTCTTTATCCTTTGCTACAATTTTTAATTCATTAACTTTTTCTTTAATCTCATCTGGTATATATTTTATCTCCTCAAGTCTCTCAACTACGTAAACGTATTTTAGTTGAGTCGCTGTTGTGAATACACTCGGTAGGTCTTCATCTATACCATTGAATTTTTCATATGCTAATGCAAGATTGTTATAGTCTTGTTGTACTTCGTTTGCTTTTTCTTCTGTTTTAGTAATTAAAGTATCGAAATCGTCATTCATTACTAATTGAATATATTCTTTTTCTTCTGATGTAATTTCACGACTATAGGCTCCTACTATTTCACTATCTTGTTTTTCTTCACCACATGCAGCTAAACCTAAACTTAAAACTAACACTGTACTAAATACTAGTTGTTTCATTAGTAAATAACCCCTCTCTATATTTCCATTTTAGGGAATTATGTACTAAAAGTACATACAAAAAAACAGACAACCTTTTTTAGTTATCTGTCCTGTAATCAGAGTTGGTTTGTTTGCCTGTTCAATGAGTTCCTCAAAAGCTGTTTTAATTTCTTCTATCGAATAACCGGCTCCTAACAAATCCTTGGTTGTTTGCTCTAATTTATTCATTTAGATTTCCTCTTTTTCGTCATCCATAATCTTAAATAATTCGTACATATCATTAATGTTGAAAACATTTACTAGTTGATCAATAAGAGTGTCGAAGACCACATGGCTAGTCACTATTACAACTTAACAGAATCAGAACGAGCTATCGTATTTAAACTTGCATCACACAGCTTAGAACACACAGGTGTATGCCACTTGAAAGCGAGTACTATAGCTACCTCATTGGAAATCAGCACAAAAGCTGTTTATCGAGGCGTTCTGACAGTTACTAGTACAGTACATTAAAAGCCGTATTTGTAGGGGCGTATAGAATGGATGTAGAGCTTTCTAATAGAAAGTTGAATAAATCGTCTTATATAGAAGAAACCCCATATAAAGAACGTCCAGTACCTTTCTATAACTGGTTAAAGGAACGTGATAGCCTCCCATAATCGATAAGCAGTAGACCAAGTAATTTAGGGAAATGGCTTGAAGGATAAATGGAAATATTTGTTCAAAATAATTTTTTATGAGGTATAATATTTGTAAAAATCATAGAGAGGAGAGTTTATTTTAAATGAGAAAAGTGTACCTGTTATTTGCGATTATTGGCACAGTATTTCCGTATTATTTTTTAGTGAAATTTTTGAACGAAAACGGATTTGATTTAGGGTTATTAATAGATTTATTATTTATAAACTCAATATCGACCTTCTTCGCTGTTGACTTTTTTATTTCATGCTTTGTTTTTATAATCTTTATGTTCAATGAGTCAAGAAAGTATAACATTAAAGAAAAGTGGATATGTCTATTAACTTTGTTTACAGTTGGTTTATCATTGGCATTACCGTTATTTTTGTTTTTCAGACATCCATACATAAAGAAATAAGTGTTGTTAAACTTCAATGAAAGAACGTAAAAATCTTACATATTATGTGGTGTAGTGTTGATTTTGCGTTACATGGATGGCAAGCAAACAAAGGCTTTAGTTGAATAAACCATAAAAGACCACTCCGTGATGGGTGGTCTTGATGTTTTTTGCCACCTCCATGCCACCGTGTTCAGAGAGTAAACGTGACACATTAGGAGATAAAGAAAAATATAATATGGTATAAAGAAACCGACAAACCCTTGAAAAATAAAGGTTTGTCGGATATGAAAAGATATAAAAAAACGTATTTTAATACTGCCATACTTCAAGAGGCATTCATGGATGTACTGAAGATGGATGATACGAAGTAATATTGGTATGACAGCCTTTATAGGGGTTTTAAACAATTGATTTTATATCAAATTGGTGGGGTTTCCCACCAAAGAGAGGGCGTTCTAACCATAGTGAACATGTAAAATCTGTGGTAAGTGCAATAGTGGCATTAGTGGATTGGAAATTTAATTTAAGATGATAATGCGAAAAGTTTCTCAGTTAAAAACACTAGGGGATTAGGATTTTATTAAGCTAAATTATTTAGCGTAAATATAACCTTTGTATACAGCATAATAGACATTAAATTCGCCCTCTTTAGCATAATTAAATAAACTTAAGTCTCCTCCATATAGGAAACTACCTCTCATCTCACTATGATAAATAGTTCCTGGCGGAAATGAACTAAACGTTTTATTAACTGTGACATAATAAGAACTTGGGTTAGAAGCAAATTGATCTATAGTTGGAATAGGGTTGTGAATTGTAAGTTCTGCAGCCGAAGCGTTACCTGATGGATAGATGAATAAAGCAAGAAGTAAAGCTGTTAGTAAACTAATACCAATATTACTTTTAATCTTTTTTAACATTATTTTTTCCTCCATTCTAGTAATATCCCCTAGTAGTTTTAGTTTTAACATAATTGGCATTTAATTTCAATAAATAGAAAATATTCCTATGTAAATTATTGGGTTGTTAATGGTGGTAAATTCATATCTGCCATGTAAATAAGAGAAATAAATAAAATTTCAGTAAAAAAGGTAGGTGCTGACTATGCATTACAAGTGGTTAGTAAACTATCAAAAATTAGAGGATGAAATTGCAGACATCAAATTTAATTTAGAACGTTGTAAAAAAATTGAAACGTTTGGTGGAGGGCGATTTAACAAAAGTAAAATTAACTTCAGAAAGCCATGGAGCTCAATTAGAAGAAATTATTGAGGCTGCTGAACGTGAGTGAGCACATAAAATAAATGACTTAAAATCTAATTAATACACGTTTGCTAGTACGTGTATGTCGGAAACAAGCAATTGAGACTACTAAATTGATAGTCTTTTTTTATGATAATCTATCCCTTTTAAACTATAATATAGGATATATTATTCGGAAATGAGGTATTGGATTATGAGCTTTGAAGAATTCAAATCAACAATAGTAAACTCTAGACCGCAGAATTGGCTCTATGATGATGAGTTCGGTAAATATATTTACTTAAATGACATCAGTATTTCCATTACAGCAGATAGACGTGAGGAAAGCTTTAACGAAGAGTTTTACGAATCGTGGGTGACTAATTACTCTGATAAAAAAGCAACAAAACAAATTTTCTTCTTAAACTACAATGGAGACATGATTGAACCATTCTTCACAGCTTCTGTAGATGGAGGGAGAAGCTACATTCCGTTTCCGGATAGAAAAGATATGACGATTACTAGTGAACAGTATTCCATTGGGAAAATCGTGAATATACTTTTAAATGAAATAGGCTTTAATTTTGATAGTTACCTATCGGAAGCTGGAATTACAGTTAAATAAAACTATATGTCACATCTAACAAGGTGTGGCTTTTTAATATTGGCTGTTTTCGAAAAGATTGTTGCTATGCAACTAATGGGGTAGTTTAGTTGAACAACGATATGGGTTTTTTAAATAATAGAAGATAAGTATATCTTCATCTTTCCGGGAAAGTGGAATGGGTTTAGTTAGGAGGTAGAGGTTTTGGCTATTTATGGTGTTTTGATTTTGGTAGTTGCAATATTTTTATTTTGGTCGGCTGGATTACCTAATATTAAAAGTGAAAAATTAACATTTGTTATGATTAGTTTGGGATTGAATATAATCGCAACCCCATTGGCTTTCTTTATAGGTGGAATGGCAACAGCTTCACCGACCAGTACTATGAATGATTTTTGGACAGGATTTCTTATCGTCCAGGGAATGCCACTTTTAATACTAATAATTGTAATCTTAAAATGGATTATCATTGATAGAAGAAAAAATAAATAAGCATATAAGTAGTAATAATTAATTAGGTTTTAAAAAGACAAGTTTGTGAAGAAACCTCAAATGATTCTAAATCACGCTTACAATGAATTCCAGAAATGGCAGTTCAATCATTGCGACGTAATTTCTCAGTAATTGAAAATTTGAAAATAAGTAAAGTTTATTTACCAATCCTTGATAAGTTATTAAATGCCATCAGGCAAGATTATTACAATTCAAAAATGCTTTTGGCAAAAGATCATATAGCTAGGTAGAAAAATTATTAATCAGTTACCAAAATAAACACCAGGCGCTCAATTGATAGTGAGTACCTGGTCATTATTTGTTTAATATTCTCTAATTTCAAATGAAGCAATTTTATCATGTATAATATATTCTGTTACTTTTTTATAAGGAGATATTGTTTTAGAAAATTTAAATGTTGAAGTTCCTTTTGCACTATCAAACCAATTTAAGTAGTTGTTTAAAACGGTATTTGTAACATCATATTCTTTTGTTATACCGTTTACTAATGTAATGCTTAAAATAGCATTTGAAAATTCATTGTTTGGTTTTTTAACAATCACTGTACTTGTGGCTGCAATATCAGTACCTTCAATTTTGGCAGTAATTATTGCTTGACCTTCGTGAAGGGCTGTGACATTACCATCCTGATCTACTGTAGCAATTGATTCATCACTTGATGACCAGATTACTTTTGCAGTATCAGATGTAGTTGTTGCTATTAGCTTATCTTGGCTACCTTCAAGTAATTCTAGATTATTTTTGTCTAAAGCTATGGAATCAATATTCGGAACATCATTTTCTGATATTAAAAATCCATCCACATCAATAGCATCTAGAGCAAAAGTATCGTTGTTTACATTATTTGTTATGTTTATCTCTACTTTGTGTTTACCATAAGGTAAATCTACTTTTTTATAGTATATAGACTGACTTTTTATACCATAACCTTTTGCCGAAGCTGCTTCAGAAACGCCGTCAATAGTCACTGTGAAATCCGCCCTATTATAAGCAATGTAATCTAATAACATAAATTTAGTTCCCACAAAATAGAAGGTTAAACTCATATCTTTATCATAACCTTGTACTCGACTTTTTTTGTACAAATCATCGTGCGCAAATCGATACATGTTTGTATAATTTATTAATGGGTTTGAATCATCATATCGCTTCCATCCTTTTTCAGGTTTAAGTAACTGATCTCCGATTACCGCACTATTTTCAGGTGTATTATTTAAATTAGTTACCCCTTCTTCATAATCTACAACTTCTGCTGCATATGCATTCTCAATACTTATACTAACCAGTGCTACTAATATAAATGCTAGATAAATAAAACCTTTTTTCAATAACTTACTCACTTATGTATCCTCCTTTATAATTATAAATAGGATTTTCTAAAAAAAACCTACGAAAACAACTTTAAACAATAAAAGACTTATTTACCATAATAAAAATCGTTTATTTTTGATAATAAAAAAGCCATTTGTTTGAGTGACTAATTTTTGAATTTTAAACTTCCCAAATTCGGCTCTTTCATATCGCCATTCATTTGTATTAAAAATAGCCCCTTTGCATGTGTGTGAACACGCGATTTTAGATGAAATCAATAATGGGATTAATAGATTTGCATTTAAAATTAAGAGGTGAATTTGAAGGTGCATATAGTCTAGTAATAAAGCTTTCAGTTGAATATTCATCCTACGATCTGTATTTTGCATTAATTTCTTATGCTGCCTCATTCCTTGCTTTCACATCTTTTTTGACATGGAGGATACAATCTATGAGTAGTTCACCAAGAAATTTAGAATATTGATGGGAATGCTAAATAGTCAATAATATCCATATGAATGTAAAAAGAGGTATAATAAAACTAAACAAAACAGATTAGAAGAAGAATGACTTGATAGGGGGAGTAGGAAACGTTTATTAATAGGTATAGCAGTAATTTGGTTGATTTTATGAGCTATGTGGTTTTTACTTTCAGGGTAACCAAGGTAGAGTGTTATCAGGTTATTAAACTAACAGAGCAGGATTTGTAAGGGGAGATTTGAAATGGCTGATTTATTTTTCTATTATTATTTTTTACCGTTGTTATTTTCTTTACTATGGTTTATCAATTTAGTTCAGTTAATGGAAAAACTAAAAAAAGATAGAGATATCAAAAATCAAAAAATACTAGGTTCGTTATGGAGTATCGGCTTTACATTTTCAGTTCTTTTATCGATATCTCTATTATTTTAGAGGATACATAAGAAAGGACGCTCCGATATGGGGGGTCTTTCTGTTTATATATTCCCACCATTTAATAAATAAAAATATCCATGAATAAATTAAAAGCACTCATATTAATTAAGTGCTTTTATATCTGTTAGGAACGTATATCACTAAAAAATTTTAGCCATTCTTTTATATCATATGGGAATATGTCAAAGGTATTTGTAACATTTTTAAGCATTTTATCAGTAAAATGGGCATAGTGATTCTGTTGCGGCAGCTTGCTATGCCTTATTCTTTGTTTTCAAAAGTGTATCAGTTGTTGGCTTCATTAATCTTTAGCATTAATGAATAGGTTCCTTTATCTGATTAGTAAAGCTCTATACGAATGTGAAAAAGACCACTTTGAATGAGCGGTCTGAATAGGTAAAACGTTAAATAGTCTTAGATTATAATGAAGTGGACTTTCCTTTTTTCTCATTAATAATAAGGTCTTCTTTATCCGGGTGAGGGGGCTCAGTATATCCTTTACCCCTAGTAGATTCTTTCATGTTGCCTGGTTCTGCACCAGTAGAAAATGTTTGTTTTGTTGGCTCATCTGTTGCGAATTCTGTATCTTTTTTATCTCTTTTCATTTTGTCACCTCCTCCAAATATTATTTAACGTATTCCAATTAAATATCCCTCGTTTATTTCAAATTTTTTCAACAGCTTTTTAAAACATATTTAGCAATTATTTGTTACACACTTAAAAACTTACTTCGAACATAGTGAGTATCATTAAAGGCTGTATCTTGATAGGCAGTTTGTCGTGAAGGATAAATACTTTTGGTTATAAAAATAGAAATTATTTGTAAAAAATATGATGGAGGCAGTTAGCATGGCCTAACTGTATGAGGAATATACTAGCTTTAATGAAAAGTAGAACAAAGGGGATGGGGAATATTGGATTATTAAATATTATCATGAGCGCTTTTGGGATTACTATGATTACTTTATTTATTTTTCTTTGGTCTCTTGATGAAGGGAAATGGAGTTTAATAGGTATTTCCTCTTACGCAATTCCTGTAGTTTTAGTTTATTTTGTTGTTTTTGTGTATGTGTAGAAGTTTAATAATTCTAGTAATATGAACTTCATATAGATCTGGTGGATGGCTTGCTCTATAACAAAACAAAAAAGGAATCACCATACAATGGGTGATTCCTTTTAGCATTTTTTTCGCGTGAAATATTTATTGAAACAATAGGAAAAATTTAGCCAATAAAAAGATAGGGACCCCTACAATTATTACGCCTGCCAAGAAATAACAAAATAGCATAAATACATCGAAAATCGCACCGGCTAAATCATCAATGAATTTTAACATTTCATTTCCCTCCAAACATAATAAGTATAGGCACTTACAAATTGCGAAAGAGAAAAGCCTCAACGTTACTGTTGAAGCTATTAAAATCTTACATATTTTTAACTATCTCACTATTTAAAACTAAATCTGTATAAACAATACTAACATTCATCTAGATGTATAACAAATATTTAGGACTGCTCACATAGATGGAAGGCAATGATTTAGAGCTTCACTCATCATCAAAGATTTAATCACGGCTTGCATCATCCATATCATATTGTAAAGTCTTTTTTAAATAATAATGCTTAAAGTCTCTTCCTACTTGATCGAGGGTCCCAAAAATTTCATAATCATGATTTTCATAAAATGTTAATGCTTGAAAGCTTAAGGTGTCAACCTTAATGAAATCGCATTTATTCTCTAATGCAATTTGCTCAATGGCTGCTAACAGTTTAGAACCATATCCTTGACCACGAAATTTTTCATCGACCATTAACGTGTGTATTTCTAACCAGTTCCAGCAAACTTCCCCTAATATACCACCAAAAATTTGATTGTCTTGGTCTGTTAGGAATAAATTAATTTCCTTATAGCGCCCTTGTAGGTCTTTTGGAAAGTGTTCTACATTATATTCATAAAGCATGTGATTAACATAAGATTTATTTTTTGCATCTAATTGTTGTGTAATTTGTAAGGACATCTTTTACTCCTTTAGTTGAAATGGTAAATTGCGTTTCCAAATCATATGGTGATTATTTGTTCCCCAAAAATGTTCAAGAACATAGTTTGGCTGTCCAAATTTTTTCTGCCAAACCAGTTGTGCTTGTTTATAGCCACTGTCTAAACAAAAGCTAGGGACGTTTTTCATTTCTAACGTTGTTAGCATTTTGTTTACTAGCATCGTTCCAATCCCACGACCTTGGTAGCTTGGATGAACATAAACAGTCCCAATTTCGGGACAATTCGACAGGTCTTCCTTTATCATTTTTTGAATGAATTCATTGGACTCCCCATACTCGATGGTGCCCACAATTTCTTTTGTATCTGCATCCTCAACCAGCCAGAAAAACCTTTTTTGGCCCTGACTGTCAAAGTCAGCAGCTAAGTATTGTTTTTTCGTCGCCCATTCATGTTGTTGATCGTCCACCAGCTCTGCAAGTCCTTCTTTAGCAAAAGTATCCTGAATAACATGTAAAAAGAATTGGTGTAACGCAGGAGTATCTGTTTGCTCAGGGCGTCTGATGAATATTTTTCTCAAAAAAGAATTCCCCTTTTTATGTTTTAATCAAAATCTAGTCTTATCAATCAGTGGCAAGTTATAGCCACTAAATGTAGTTACGGCTTGGATAAAAGTTTTAAGATTACAGACGAATTTATGAAATAATTATGGCTGTGCACTTTAAAATTATAACATGTTCTCCTGCATTGGGTAATGATAGGGTATGATAAAATGCAAAGCAGTAAGGAGGGAACTACAAATGAAAGAAGTACTTAGGGACATAGATGAAGTAATAGAGAACATGCGTAGTTTTATTGCAGAGATTCAAAAACAAGATCCTTCATTTTACGCTGTATACCCAATGGTTTTTCACGATCCAATAGAAGATGAGAGTAGTCGATTGTTGGAGAGCCATTGGCAATTACCTGAAGAATATATTTACTTTTTGAAACATTATGTGGTGGAAGGAATTACATGGAATACAGGTGACTATTTAAACCTACAAATTTTTGGGGCTACGGATTTAGTGCGAGGACAGGATGGGTACAATTATAATCCTGTCACAGAAGAAGTCATTTCAGATTGGCCCCAACATTATTTAGTCATTGCTACGGATGAGGGAGATCCATATTGTATAGATTTATCGAGAGGAGATACGGCTATTTTTACCGCCTATCATGGTGCAGGAAGGTGGGATTTTGAAATGGCCTATGATCATCTCGTAGCGTTTCTTCAGAGTGTTCTAGTACCATCGCATTTAGAGGAGGAGCAGCTGGAGGAGCATTCTTACAATTACTATGAAGTGTATATTACCGGCAATGGGAAGGATAAGCTTAAAACTTTATTACTACTTAAAAAAATAATGTCCTGTGATTATTCAATAGCCAGAAAGTCTTTAGAACAGACGCCGATATTAATTTATAGGGGTGTGGAAGCGGGGGTGCTTCAATTAGAAAAAGAACTACAAGCGATTAGCGCAGATTATCAAAAAAAGAAAATAAGCTTAGCAGAATTTTTAACATGAGAAATTCAGCAAATTCATTAAATTTCTTATGATATACCTGAAAGGATGAGTAACGATGAAAGTAAATAAAGCAATAGCTGAATTAATCGAAACAGGAAGGGATTGAAATTCCAGCGAATCAGCCACACCAGATACGAAATGATTCGCAGGAGAATGTAGAGTTTTTGTTTTTTTCTCAGCCTACTGGCAGAAGTGGTTTGTAAGTTATCTAGATAAAACTTCATTCTTTTGTACGAAGTAAACGCCTTGTCTGACTAGTATAGTAGGGTTAACTAAAACGCAAGGGGTGGATTTTATGAAAATTTCGAGGGTTAAACTAGTTGTTCATGATGTACAAAAAATGCAGCAATTTTATTGTGAGCAAATGGGATTTGCATTGGTCAAAGGTACAGAGGATTATTTTACAATAGCTGTTGGGGAGAGTGAGATGACTTTCGAGAAGGTCTCTTCTCAAATACAAAAACAATATCATTTTGCTTTAAACATTCCAAGTAATTTATTTCAACAAGCAAAGGATTGGGCGAATGAACGAGTCGGCCTACTTTTTTCGGAAGGTCAGGATGAAGTTTATTTTCAATTTTTAAAAGCCTATTCATGTTATTTTTATGATCCTGAGGGCAATATAGTGGAGTTTATTTCTAGACAGGAAGTGAATCCAAAGCTCAATACAACGACTTTTTCAATCGATCAAGTGTTACATATTGGTGAAATTAATTTAACAACAGATGATATTTTAGCAGTAGCAGGAGAGTTAAATGAATATGGTATAAAGCCTATTAATAACAAAAATATTCAACAAGATTCCCTGAATTTTCTAGGCAACTATGAAGATGGAGCCAATATTTTAGTAGGACCTAGTGCTCGTCTGTGGTATTTTTCAGATAAGATTGCGCAGGTCAGCCCCATATGTATAGAAATAAATGACACTCTCCAATTAATAATGGATGAAATAGGTCATCTAACTGTCGTCAAATTATAGTACCTTAAATTTTGATTAAATATGTATAAATTGTATGTTCATTCTGATAGCTAGGGCGGGTTATTATTTGTATGTGATCAGTGATGTGATGGTGCACTCGGATTTTCAGTTAAATCATTGTCAGCAGGAAAAGAATGTGACGAACGAGCCACTGGAATGACGCTGTTTAATAGATAATCCATAAAGGAGCTAGTAATAGTGAAAGTAAAATCTCTTAAAATATATGAATATGGAAATCCTAAAGAGGTAATACGAGTTGAAAATAAAACCATTACACTTCCTACTCAACAGGAAATTCTTGTGCGTATGCTAGCAAGGCCGATCAATCCTTCTGATCTAATACCAATATGGGGGAAATATGCTCATCGAATCACTTTACCAACTGTTCCTGGCTATGAGGGCGTTGGAATTGTAGAGGCTGTCGGACCGCTTGTTACACCCAAGCTTCTTGGTCAGCGAGTGCTGCCTTTACGTGGAGAGGGAACTTGGCAAGAAATGGTGAAAACACAAGCTGCGTTTGCTGTAGCTATTCCTACTGAGATGGATAATTTTACTGCGGCACAAATGTATATTAATCCCCTTACAGCACTTGTAACTTGTACAGAGGTTTTAAAATTACGATCAAGTGATGTTTTATTAGTGAACGCTTGTGGCTCTGCTATTGGACATCTTTATGCGCAATTCGCGAAAGTATTAGGTTTCCAATTAATTGCGGTTACAAGAACTGGTCTGCATACAAATGCCTTACAGCAACTTGGCGCCAACTATGTCATTGATACGTCTCATATGCCACTTTATGAGACCGTGATGGCATTAACGAATGGAAAAGGTGCGGATGCTGCCATCGATTCCATAGGAGGAGACGCTGGCAATCAACTTGCATTTTGTGTGAAACCTGGTGGGAATTTTTTAGCCATTGGTCTTTTATCAGGAGTACAGGTAAATTGGGCAACCATTGTGAATGAAGCAAAGGTTCAGGCTAGGATGTTTCATTTACGCCACTGGCAACATCAGTCGACCCCAGAGAAATGGCAACAATTCATGCAACGGCTGATAAACCTCGTACATAATGGGGTATTAGCAATGATGAGCGTAAATACCTGCTTTCCATTATTGGACATTCACAAGGCCATAGATGCTGTTGAATCTTCCCATACTAATAAAGGAAAGGTTTTTTTAACAACTTAATAAAAGAAGAACACATTAACAAACAGCAGCATGTTAAGCTAATTTTGTTAGTGTGTTTTTTATTGGTGAGGATTTATTATGCAAGAAAATGGCTCGATACAAAAATATCCTATTTAAAAATGAATGAATCAAGAATTGTTTTGAAGAAACACTTTTTGTTCCGTCATATAAAGTTAATAACCAGAAGTGCTGTATTTAGAAAAGGGGAACAAACTGAAAGAGGTTATAAATCGGTTGAGTGAAGCAGATGCAAAGTCCATGCTCTTTTTGTCTTTATTGTACGAATCTGCAAATCTTATTAGGGAAATTAAAAGGAATGCTCCATTAGTAAGTAAAGTTATTTGATTAAAGTGTTCAGGCTGGTTTTATGGTATAATTTTGTGGACTATAAAGGCTTAAAGGAGTGAGAACATTGTTAAAAACTGAGGTATTTGAACAATTAAAAACGGCAATGAAAGAAAAAGATATTTTAGCAAAGGGTGTATTATCTCTATTAAAATCAGCTTTAGATTTGGCTGAAAAAGAAAAAGGAGAGCCTTTAACTGCAGATGAAGAAATGGCCATTGTAAATCGAGAGGTCAAACAAACAAATCAGGCTTTAGAGGGTGCTCAAAAAGCTGAGCGAGCAGATTTAATCGAGAAAGAGGAAGCTAAATTAGTACTTTTGAAATCTTTCTTACCAAAGCAACTATCGGAAGAAGAGATTGCTGAAAAATTAGTAGCCGCTGGTGTTGAAAAAGGAATGAATATGGGAGAAGCTATGAAAATTGCTAAACCATTACTTTCTGGTCAAGCTGAGGGTGCAGTGATTTCAAAAGTTGTAAAAAGTATTATTGCTTAATCTTCTACCATCTTGGTAGGAGATTTTTTTGTCCTCTAAAAAAACCGCTATGCCTTTTTGAGCACAGCGGTTTTGTTTATTTATAATTTAAATTTCTGGATGATATGGCGAAGTTCCTGTGCCATTTCAGCTAGGTTATTTGAGGATGCAGTAATTTCTTCAATACTTGCAGATTGCTCCTCGGAAGCAGCTGCCACGTTTTGAATATTGCCTGATGATTGGACAGCTACGACTCCCACTTGTTCAACAGAAACAGCAATACTGCTAACTCCTTCGTTGATATTGGACATAATATTATTCACATGATCCATTTCCTTCGTCAGGTCTGTGATGTGGGCGTAAATATCAGCAAATGCTTCGCCTGAGGCATTGAAGGTTGTGGAGCTTTCCGCGAGATTGCTACTGCTAATCGCCATTGATTTCACGGCTTGCGCAGATTCCTCTTTAATCGTTTCAATGCGTGTACGAATACTATTTGTTGCATCTAATGATTGATCTGCTAGTTTACGTACTTCCTCTGCAACAACTGCAAAGCCCTTCCCATGTTCGCCTGCACGAGCTGCCTCAATCGAAGCATTTAAAGCAAGTAAATTGGTTTGATCCGTAATCTGTGTAATTAATGTTACAATATCTCCAATCTCATTTGTGTATGTGCTTAAGCGCTCCACAACTGTTGCGGATTCTTGAATAGCTTGAGAGGTAACGGCCATTTTTTCAGTGGCATCTTTAATGGTCGTATTGCCTTTTTCTGAAATCGCTGACGCATCAAATGCCTTTTCCGTCACATCCGTAACGCTTGTCACAACTTCAGACATTTTGCCCGAGATAGATGTAATATGACTCTCGACTTCCTCAATTGAATGGGTTTGTTTTTCTGAACCGGCTGCAACTTCTTGCATAGAAGAAGTAATTTGCTGTATGGATGCACTTGTTTGTTCAGAGCTTGCCGTTAATTCCTCAGACATGGCTGCCACTTGCTCAGCATTTTGAGCAATTTGCTGAATCAAAATGCGTAAATCCTCTGTCATATTTTCAATGCCTGATGAAAGTTGAGCAATTTCATTGGAACCCTTTATTTTAAGAGGTTCAACCGCTAATTCTCCCTGTGCGACTTGTCCTACATATTGCGTCATTTTTTTGATTGGCTTCGTAATGCCTACGCTAATAAAGTAAGCAACAATGATACCTAAAATCACAAAAATAACCGTCATAATAATACAAATCCAAAGTGTTTCTGCTTGAAGTTTAGAAATGAAGGAAGCGTCCATATCTAAACCAAAAATAATATCTGTATCTTTAAATGGAATAAATATGGATTTATGGATACCATACTCATCTTTATAAATATCACTAGTTTGGATCGTTCCTGTGTTTATAGCTTCACGCATTTCTTCACTAAATTCATAATCTTGTTGATGATTGTCAGTATCACTTAAAGCGACGATATGCTCTTTACCATTTGCATTAGAAAGCACATAGGCATTTTCAATATCGTATTTTTTAACTGTTGCGTTCAATTGATCTAATAATTTTTTATATTTATCAGGACTACCATTATCCGCAGCCTTTACATCATTTTTCTCGATATCTTCAAATATAGTGCTCGATGTTATTTCTAATGTCGATTCAAATTGTTTAATAACAAAATTGTCGATAATACGATACGAAACAGCAAACAATACAATACTAAATATTAATGAAATAATTGCTATCGGAATAGTAAAGCTAGCAATATATTTATAGAGTAAAGAACTCTTAAATTTATTGACGATACGCAATTTGAGACGCCTCCAATACTTGAAGCTTTTTCTGTAAGAACTGAATCATATTAGGGATATGCTCAATTTCTGTATAGGGTGAAATGGAGAAGAACTTTGCCGCAGCCACTGGGACATGTTGTGTTGTATCATTTGTACGTACTGTGCAAACTCGAGTTGTATCACCAAAAAATACTTCGTCTCGACCTTCTCCGATAATCTCAAATAAAGAAGCATTGATAGCATTAATACGTTCAATTTGATCTTGTGAATAGTGACCAGCTTGTTCTGCTTGCCAGCTCAAACCATCTGGGTATAAACGGAAGGCAGTGACTGGCCCAATATTCATTTCATTGACAACCTGTAGGCTTGGTATTTTTGCAGCTAACTGTGAACGGAATGCTAAATTCACGCGTACATAATTGGCTAGTATTTGTTGATAGCCTTCCTTCCCAAATGCCTGCAAAGCAGCCAAAATGGCAATAGAGCTACCCATGCGAGAACATTCTAACGTGTAACCTGTATGATAGGAGCCGTAGCCACGATTACCAACATATGGTGTATCAAAGTCCTCTATATCTAATAGCTGTAAGCTTTTACCGTCTTTAATTAAGAATAAGCTTGTTAAATAAGGTGTTTGTCCAAGCTTTTGGAAATCAAAGCATAGGCTATCGGCAATTGCTAGATGCTGCATACGTTCATGGATCTGTGACAGACCTTGTAAAACATCCTCTTCAAATTGTAGCGGGTTTTTCTTGAAATCATAATCATTGAAGAATGCATAAAAACCACCTAAAGCTGAGTCCGCGTGAATATGTACTGGTTGTAGATTGTACTTTTGCTCAAGGCTAGTTGTGACTTCTTTTACCGCCTTTACATCATCAATGCCAAATTGATCTGTTGCACCTGTTGTTGCTACGACATAGACAGGAATACCGCCTTTTTCAATGACCTCAGTCATACGTGCGCGTAAGTCTTCCACATCCATTGCGTGATCTTTGCCTGCTTTTACGCGTACTAAATGTTTACTACCAATACCTACTGCTTCAATAGATTTTAAAAGACTATAATGTGCGTTTTCTGAAGCAAAGCAATATAAATTATTAGGAATACCATCTTCTTTAGCGTGTGGGAATTGCTTTGCAATAGCTAGACGTAATCCGCTGAAAACAGCCCCTTGACCGCCCCATGTAGTATAGCCAAAGCTTTTCGTGTAATCATAGCCTACTAATTTAGACATCATGGCCACTACTTTTACTTCGCATTCAGCGGCAGCCGGTCCATAAACGTCCCATAAGTTATTGCCATTCAGAAGGGCATTTGTAAACTGGCCTAATACGCCAGGAATGCTGGCCATAGGTAAAACATTAGTGACAAAGTTACGCGTATGATAAGGATGCCCTTGCATTAATTGTGTTAATTCTTCTACCACTTGATCGAGCCCAACACCAGTAGTTGGCACTTGATGATCCTGCATCAGCTCTTGATAAAAATTAGCAGAGCGGTCTTTCATTGGACCTAGTGTAGTTTTATTTGGATCCTTTAACTTATCTAATGAAGAAACAATTTTCTCTAATAAGGATAAAAAATTCTCTCTTTGTTGAACATTTCCATCTTCGCTCTGGAATAATTGTTGGATATTTTGCATCATCATCATCCTTCGTAGTTCATATTTCCTCTATTTTCAATTAAGTGAAAATAGGTCCTTATACTAAAAGTATAATAGCATATTTTAGCAGAGATGGTGATTATATTTTACTGAAAAAATATATATTAACATTTCTGAAAAATCCAACATTGAGGAATTTTGTTGTTTAACTTTGTAATAAGGGAATATAGGCTGTGTAAAATTTGTGAAGGTGGAATGGTAGGAGAGTAAATAATATAAAATGCTATAATGTTAATATTATAGTAGATGTCCATAATATTGCTGCTTCATGGCTATTATTGACTAAGGAATCTGTCCTATAGTAGGCACAGATTCCTTAGTGTTTTTTTATTAATCGTTTTTGATGGTTAAAAGTTCATCAATTGTTACAAATGTATAACCCTCATCCTTCAATGTCTGTAAAATCTCCTTTATGGCCTGTAATTCATTATCTGTAGCATCATACATAGGATGCATTAAAATAATGGAACCCGGTTGGATGTTTTCCTTTACATACCTCACTTTTTCATCAGCCTGAGTGAAAAACGTATCAGGTTCTAAGTTCCATGTAATCGTCTCTCGCTGGTGTTTATTTAAGTAATAGGGAAGTCCAATTAGTTTTTTGCCGTATGGAGGTCTTACTAAGATTGATTTCGTATAGCCAATATCAGCAATTAAATCATCGGTTTTTTCGATTTCATGTTTGATAAAGGAAGGACTTTTCAATACCATACGTTTGTGTGAATACGTATGATTACCAATTTGATGACCTGCCTCAGCAATTTTTCTTGCCTCCTCAGGCTGATCCTCGATATCCTTTCCGATTAGAAAAAAAGTTGCTTTCACTTGATACTCGTCTAGTAACGATAAAATAGCATCCGAATTTTTTGTGGGCCCATCATCAAAAGTCAACGCAACAACTTTGTTGTTTGTTTCAACATGAGAGGTTAGGTTTCCAAATAATTGATAATTGCGGGCGTTCATTAGTTTATAGGAGGAAAATGCTAAAGTGAGTATTATTAAAGTGACAATTCCACAATAGACGAGCTTACGTTCCATGAAAAATATCTCCTTCTAATATGAATTTGTGTATCTGAAGTAAATGTATGTCATCACGTATTCTTTTTCAATGACATTTTTTGTTTGAATAACAAAAAAGTAACCATACTATATCGGAGGTGAAGATATGTATAAATTACTATCACATAACGATTTAGATGGTGTAGGTTGTGGGATTCTAGCTAAGCTAGCGTTTAGCGATCAGGTGAAAATACGGTATAACTCTGTTACGGCACTTGACCGCGAGATTGAGTTCTTTTTGGACCATGAACAGTCAAAAACTTTTTTATTTATTACAGATCTTTCTCCGAATGAGGGGAACGAAAAAAGAATTGATGATTACTTTCAGGCTACTGGGAACGTGCAGCTTTTAGACCATCATCAAACAGCCCTCCACCTCAATCAGTACGAGTGGGGTAAGGTTATAATGGAAGATGAGCATGGCCTTTTAACGTCTGCCACATCATTATTTTATCAATATCTTGTCATGCATGGACTGTTAGAAAAAACAGATGTTCTTACAGAGTTTGTAGAGTTAGTGAGACAATATGATACATGGGAATGGGAAAAGAATGGAAATTATCAGGCTCAACGATTGAATGCACTCTTTTTTTTAGTGTCTATAGAGGAATTCGAAGAAAAAATGCTGGATCGTTTAAAAAGTCAGTCTCATTTCGACTTTGATGAATTCGAAAAGAAAATTTTAAGCATGGAAGAGGAGAAAATAGAACGTTATATTCGCCGAAAAAAACGTGAGCTTATACAAACTAATTTAGGTGACTTCTATGGTGGAGTGGTTTATGCAGAATCCTATCATTCTGAGCTTGGCAATGAATTAGGAAAAGAAAATATACATCTTGATTATATTGCAATGATTAATATGGGAAGTAAAAGAGTTTCCTTCCGTACGATACATGATCATATTAATGTGGCTTCCATCGCAACCTTGTTTGGTGGAGGAGGGCATCAAAAAGCAGCAGGGTGCTCATTAACAGTGGAGGCATATAAGCAATTTGTGTTAGAAACATTCCACCTAGAGCCAATTCCTGAGGACGCAAAAAGAAATCGCTATAACCTTAAGGGCGCCACCTTTGGAACCCTCTATAAAAATCGCCATGATGAATTCTTTCTTCTTTATTCAAATAATGAAATGAATTGGATCATTGAAATAAATAAAAATCGACTTGAGCAAACCTATAGGAGCTTTGAGGATGCCGAATGGTATGTAAAGCGATTTTACCAGGCTTGGCTAGTAAGAGATGATCTATTCGTGGACTATTTAATGGAAGAAGTAAATAAGGTGCGTCAACTAAAAAAAGGGATTGAATGATTCCTTTTATACATATTGAATTTGTCCAACTATGCTTTCTATTCAGGTTATATAATGACTCTTTACTAACTACAATAAAACATAACTATTTAAAAAAAAGAGGTGTACTTGTTGTCCGATGATATCTTTCGAGTTGTAGATTTAAATAAGGAAAATCGAGGACGCAAAAAGTGGAGAATTGTTGTTGTATTCTTATTAGTCTTAGTAGTTAGTAGTTCCTCTTTGCTGTATTGGCTGCGGGATAGGGGGGTGGATTTTGAAGCTTATAAAACAGAGGTAGGGGAAACAGCTAACAATAGTTTAGGGCGTTTAACATTAAATGAAGTAATCATGGATGACAATCAAATTTTACTGAATGCAACCTTCAAACCAACCAAAGAGTTTAAGCCAGATCATCAGGTGTTTTTCTTTCCTCAAATACTTGTGAATGGTAAGGATTATATGGTTCGTAATGGAGGGCAGTCTATTGCCAAATCTGCAAATGTTTATACCATCTACAATAGCATCAAAATGGATGATTTCCCGACAGATGAACATGTGGAATTGGACATTCGTTATAAAGATTGGAATGTAGAAACACGCATTGAAAAGCCGTGGGAATTTCAAGTAGAGGCATCACAAGAGCAATTACAAGAAGATCGACACATTTTTTCAATCGAAAAAAAAGTAAAACATATTGATCAGCAGGAATTAATGATTGATCGTGTTGTTTCCACACCTATCTCAACTACAATTTATTTTTCTACGGAGAAGAGTATTGTCAACGATGCTTTACACTTTAAAATTCAATCTAAAGGAGGGCAATCATGGACTTTTGAAACACCCTATCCTTTAAATAAAGAAGGAACAAAATGGGGAAGCCGTGTGGATGGACTATACTTATCTGAGAAAAATTATACGTTAACCCCTGTCGATAAGGATGGCAGTAAACTTGATACCACCATTAAAATAAAAAAAGATTAGCAATGAATGAAAATTTACAAACTCTTAATCTGAAAAAATCTATTTTCCATGTATGATGGATAAAAAGCTATGGAAAGTAGTGGAGAGTTTGCGAACGCTATGGGAGATTTTTTATGTTTCATTAAAATTAGGCTGTACCTCGTTTGGGGGACCAACAGCTCATTTAGGTTATTTTCAACAAGAATATGTGCAAAAGCGTAAATGGCTATCAGCCCAGGATTATAGCCAGCTTGTCATATTGAGTCAATTTTTACCAGGACCTGCATCTAGTCAGGTAGGTATGGGAATTGGCTTATTAAGGGGTGGTTTATTAGGAAGTGTACTCTCCTTTTTGGGCTTTACGCTACCTTCTGTGTTGTTATTGATGGTATTTGCCTATTTTTCCATGTATACAGAAATAAAAATGGATTGGATTCATGGCTTGAAGTTAGTGGCTGTTGCGATTGTGGCAAATGCAATATTTGATATGAGCAAAAAATTACTGTCAACAAAATTACATTGGTTAATGGCTATAATGGCGCTCATCATCGTGCTAGTATGGATCCATCCGTTGGCACAAATAGCAGCGATAGTACTAGCTGCTTGTATCGGTTTTCAACAAATAAAAAAAAGTAAAGAAGATGCCCCTTTAGTGATTCAAGTACCTATTTCTAAATCCACGGGTATTGTTTTATTAAGCTTTTTTTTAATACTGCTCTTTGGCTTACCGATGATAAGTGCTTTATGGAATGATGAATGGGTAACAATGTTTGAGAAGTTTTATCTAGCAGGTGCATTGGTATTTGGTGGGGGCCATGTGGTCTTACCTTTATTAGAGACACAGTTTGTTCAAAGTGGACAAATGAGTACAGCAGACTTTTTAGCAGGCTACGGTATGACACAGGCAGTTCCAGGGCCTTTATTTACATTTGCAGCTTATATCGGCATGGCTATTGCAGGTGTACCAGGAGCAATGATAGCCACTTTGGCAATTTTTCTGCCGGCATTTTTGTTAGTAATAGGCGCCCTTCCTTTTTGGTTCAGCTTAAGTCGTCATACCCGACTGAAGGGGGCAATGGCAGGAGCCAATGCGGCAGTTGTTGGTATTTTGACCGCCGCCTTTATCCATCCGATTGTGACACAGACTATTCAAAACGGTTTAGATATTATCTTTGTCGCGGTCTTTTTATGGGGGTTAATTCGATGGAAAATGCAACCTTATTTATTGGTGCTTTTAGGCATAGTAGTCGGAATCGTTTGTTATTCATGAATTACATTTTTTCTAGTGCTCGATTCATGCTTTACTTAGGAAATTAGCTAATTTTTTTGCTTCTTTTTCGCATTTCTCCATTAAAGCAGCAATTGTTACTGTAGGTATTTTTATAACATCATAGAATCATTTGTTCACTAGTAGGCTAGAGGAATATCTTTGGCTACTAGTTTTTAGTTTGTAAAAAAATAATGGGGGAAAATATTTGTGTAAACCCACTAGATGGTTTCATAGCGTTCCTTCTATTGATTCGTTATAATGTAGAAATGGAAAAGACTTAACGAGAAAGAAGGGATAGCTATGGCACGAGGTGTTTACATTCATATTCCTTTCTGTCATCAAATCTGTAATTATTGTGATTTCAATAAATTTTACTTTAAAAATCAACCAGTGGATGAATATATAGAAGCTCTTGGAAAGGAAATGGCGCTTGCAACGCAAAAAAATCCCGAAGGCTTTCGTCATATCGAAACAATTTTCTTAGGTGGGGGAACACCCACAGCATTATCACCACAGCAATTGGACAAACTTCTAACATTAATTCATACGTATATTCCAATGAATAGTGTGACAGAATTTACATCAGAGGCTAATCCAGATGAATTGTCTGCGGAGAAATTGCAAGTTTTGTTTGATGGCGGTGTCAACCGACTAAGCATGGGCGTGCAATCCTTCAATCAAGAACTGTTACAAAAAATCGGACGCACACATAGTAATGAGCATGTGTATAAAACAACAGCTTTAGCTAAAAAAATCGGCTTCCAAAATATTAGTATTGATTTAATGTATGGATTGCCAGGACAAACGATGGCCCAATGGAAGGACTCATTAGAAAAAGCATTGGTCCTTGATTTGCCTCATTTTTCTGCGTATTCCCTTATTGTGGAGCCAAAAACGATTTTTTATAATCAGTACGCAAAAGGAAAGCTCCTTTTACCAACAGAAGATTTAGAAGCAGATATGTACGATGTTTTAATGCAGCAAATGGAATTGCATGGTCTCCAACAATACGAAATTAGTAATTTTGCGAAGCCTGGTTATCATTCAGAACATAACAAGATTTACTGGGATAATGACGAATATGCTGGCTTTGGTGCTGGTGCTCATGGATATCTAGCAGGTGTACGCTACTCCAATCATGGACCATTAAAAAAATATATGGAAACTGTTTTGGCGGGGGAGCTTCCAATTGTCCATGAGCATGAGGTATCGCAGGCTGAAAAAAGAGAAGAACAAATGTTTTTAGGACTGCGTAAAACAGATGGAGTTAAGCACAGAATATATGAAGAAAAGTTGAAAACACCAATCGTAGCTCATTATGATTCTGTTCTGAAAGAGCTAGTATCAAAAGGACTTTTAGAACATGATGATATAGGTGTTCGACTCACAAGAAAAGGACGTTTTGTGGGGAATGAAGTATTTCAACAATTTTTGCTAGAAGAATGAGCGATATCGTTGACATAAATTGTGGGATTTGATAATTTAATAATAGTATTAGCACTCCTCTTGGTTGAGTGCTAACAGAGGTGATAATCATGCTAACAAATCGGCAGTTACAGATTTTGCAAGTAATTATAGATGACTTTATTTTATCTGCACAGCCGGTAGGTTCTCGCCAAATCTCCAAAAAACAAGGGATTACATTTAGTCCAGCCACAATTCGAAATGAAATGGCGGATTTAGAGGAATTAGGCTATTTAGAAAAAACACACACTTCCTCTGGTCGAGTGCCTTCGGAAAAGGGTTACAGATTTTATGTAGATCATTTGTTGAGTCCTCAAGGTATTAATTCGAGAGACATTCAACAGATCCAATCGATTTTCAATGATCGACTTGTAGAAGTAGAGCATATTATCCGAAAGTCAGCCAATATTCTATCAGAGCTGACATCTTATACTTCCATACTATTAGGGCCTGATGTTCAAAGACATCGTGTCAAAAGATTTTCGATTGTACCACTGTCTAGTGATACAGCAGTAGCGATTATCGTGACGAATAATGGACATGTTGAAAATCGCTTATTTAATTTACCACCTGATTTTACCGCTTCGGATTTAGAAAAAATGGTCAATATCTTGAATGATCGCTTAATAGGTGTGTCATTAGAAGAGCTCCATAAAAGCCTTGAAGCTGAAGTGTTGGCAGTATTACAGCAACATGTACAATCAGCGGATGATTTTATCCACGCACTCGTAACAGCGACAATGCATAATTCAGAAAGTAAAATTTTCTATGGTGGTAAAACGAATATGTTTAACCAACCTGAGTTTCATGATTTAAATAAAGTCCGTATGATATTGGACTTAATGGAAACGACCAGCCAAGTGCAGTCACTATTCCATCCAAATGAATCAGGAATTCATATTCGAATAGGCTCAGAAAATAAACAGCTAGAAATGGAAAATTGCAGTGTCATTACCACTACTTATTCTATTGGTGATGATCAACAGGGGGCCATTGCTATTATTGGTCCAACACGCATGGATTATAAGCGTGTGGTGGCATTATTAGACGTAATACGCTTGGACTTAACACAAGCATTTACGAAGAATCGTAGTGAATGATAATGAGGAGGATTCAAGTGACGGAAACAACTGAAAACAAAGATTTAGTACAAGGGGATGTACAAGCAGAAACGGCAACAGAGGAAGTAGAACGTTCAGAGGTTCAAGAGGAAATTGAATTATCAGTGGAAGAGCAATATGAGGCGAAGCTTGCTGAATTACAAGCAAAGCTAGATGACGAGGAAAACCGACATTTACGCCTACGTGCAGATTTCGATAATATGCGTCGTCGTCAACAACTAGATCGTGAGGCTGCTGAAAAGTACCGAGCGCAAAGCTTATTATCTGATTTATTGCCAGTCCTTGATAATTTTGAGCGTGCATTACAGGTGGAGACAACTTCTGAAGAAACTGCATCTATTATTAAAGGAATTGAAATGGTGTATCGCTCATTGCTAGAAGCTACAGAAAAAGAAGGCCTGCAAGTGATAAAAGCAGAAGGCGAGCAATTTGATCCAAATATCCACCAAGCTGTTATGCAGGAACAGGATAGTGAAAAAGAAACGGGTGTAGTCTTACGCGAGCTACAAAAAGGATATATCTTAAAAGATCGTGTGTTACGCCCAACAATGGTATCTGTGAACGAATAGTCTTAGCACTATTTAGTCAATTAAAATTAGTGAAAAAACGCATCCCGTGCGTCGAATTAATAGGAGGAAATTTTAATGAGCAAAATTATTGGTATTGACTTAGGAACAACAAACTCTTGCGTTTCTGTACTTGAAGGTGGCGAACCAAAAGTAATTCCAAATCCAGAAGGTAATCGTACTACACCATCTGTTGTTGCATTTAAAAATGGCGAACGTCAAGTTGGTGAAGTAGCAAAACGTCAATCAGTAACAAACCCAAACACAATCATTTCTATTAAATCAAAAATGGGTACAGCTGAAAAAGTGACGGTGGAAGACAAAGATTACACTCCACAAGAAGTATCAGCTATGATTCTTCAATATTTAAAGGGTTATGCAGAAGATTACCTAGGTGAAAAAGTGACGAAAGCAGTAATTACAGTTCCTGCTTACTTTAACGATGCACAGCGCCAAGCAACAAAAGATGCTGGTAAAATCGCTGGTCTAGAAGTAGAGCGTATCATCAATGAACCAACGGCTGCAGCGCTAGCTTATGGCTTAGATAAACAAGATCAAGATCAAAAAGTGTTAGTATTTGACCTTGGTGGTGGTACGTTTGACGTATCGATCCTTGAGTTAGGTGATGGTGTCTTTGAAGTATTAGCAACAGCTGGTGATAACAAACTAGGTGGGGATGATTTCGATGACGCGATTATCGAATATCTAGTAGCAGAATTCAAAAAAGAAAATGGCATTGATTTATCAAAAGATAAAATGGCGATGCAACGTTTAAAAGATGCTGCTGAAAAAGCGAAAAAAGATTTATCTGGTGTAACATCCACTCAAATCTCTTTACCGTTCATTACTGCTGGTGAAGCAGGTCCTTTACACTTAGAAATCTCTTTAACTCGTGCAAAATTTGATGAAATTACATTACCATTAGTAAATCGTACAGTTGGTCCAGTACGACAAGCATTATCTGATGCAGGTCTTTCAACTTCTGAAATTGATCAAGTTATTTTAGTTGGTGGTTCTACTCGTATTCCTGCAGTACAAGAAGCAGTACGTAAAGAAACTAACAAAGAACCTCACCGTGGTGTAAACCCAGACGAGGTTGTAGCAATGGGTGCTGCAGTACAAGGTGGCGTATTAACAGGTGATGTGAAAGACGTTGTATTACTTGACGTAACACCACTTTCACTTGGTATTGAAACAATGGGTGGCGTGTTCACAAAATTAATTGACCGTAACACGACAATCCCAACTTCTAAATCACAAGTATTCTCTACAGCGGCTGACAACCAACCAGCAGTAGATATTCACGTACTTCAAGGTGAACGCTCAATGGCGGCAGACAACAAAACATTAGGTCGCTTCCAATTAGCTGATATTCCACCAGCACCACGTGGTGTACCTCAAATCGAAGTAACTTTCGATATTGATAAAAATGGTATCGTATCGGTAAAAGCGAAAGACCTAGGTACAAACAAAGAACAAACAATTGTAATTCAATCTGATTCAGGTTTATCAGAGGCAGAAATTGAACGTATGGTAAAAGACGCAGAGGCTAATGCTGATGCAGATGCTAAACGTAAAGAAGAGGCAGATCTTCGCAACGAAGCTGACCAATTAGTATTCCAAGTGGATAAAACAATTACTGACCTAGGTGAACAAATTACAGAAGACGAGAAAAAATCTGTAGAAGATGCTCGTGATGAATTGAAAAAGGCACTTGAAGCTGGCGAATTAGAAGGCATTAAAGCAGCTAAAGAAAAATTAGAAGGTGTTTTACAGCCATTAGTTATGAAAGTTTATGAACAAGCGGCAGCAGCTGCTCAAGCAGCACAAGGCGGAGAAGCAGACGCTGGTGCTGGTAAAAAAGATGATGGTGTTGTAGACGCTGATTTCGAAGAAGTAAAAGACGATAAATAAGAATTAAAAGCACAGTAAAGTGAAAAAGCCAAAGACCGCTTGCGGCTTTGGCTTTTGTCATGAAGTAAGGTTATGGAACTAGTAAAGGTACCAATTAAGGAATACTTGCATACGTTAACACTGCTAGGAAGTAGTAAAAACCTCAAATTTATAGAGCGATTACTCGAAAAAATAAGGCAGTTTTATCGACTGCATGTTACAATAGATTTTATGCAAACAGAGCGGAGTGTGAATCATGGAGAAACGCGATTATTACGAGGTGCTTGGCCTAACAAAATCGGCAACAAAAGATGAAATCAAAAAAGCATACCGTAAATTATCAAAGCAATATCACCCTGACCTTAATAAAGAGCCGGGTGCAGATGAAAAATTCAAAGAAATCGCTGAAGCATATGAAGTATTAAGTGATGATCAGAAAAAAGCACGCTACGACCAATTTGGTCATGAGGACCCAAATGCTGGCTTTGGTGGTGGCTTTGGAGGCGGCGGCTTTGGCGGCTTCGAGGATATTTTCAGTTCATTCTTTGGCGGAGGTGGACGTCGTCAGGACCCAAATGCGCCACGCAAAGGTGACGACCTGCAATATCGCATGAATATTAAATTTGAAGAAGCTATTTTTGGGAAAGAAACAGAAATTGAAATTCCTAAAGATGAAACTTGCGAGACTTGTCATGGCTCAGGAGCAAAGCCTGGTACGCAACCTGAAACATGTTCGACATGTAATGGCGCTGGCCAAATCAACCAAGCAGTGGATACACCATTTGGTCGTATGATGAACCGTCGTTCTTGTACAACTTGTCATGGTACAGGGAAGATCATTAAAGAAAAATGTTCAACTTGTCGTGGAGAAGGAAAAGTTCAAAAACGCAAAAAAATTAAAGTGTCAATTCCAGCTGGTGTCGATGATGGTCAACAAATTCGTGTATCTGGTCAAGGTGAGCCAGGTATAAACGGTGGACCAGCAGGGGATTTATATATTATGTTCCGTGTTCAAGGTCATAATGATTTCGAACGTGATGGGGATGATATTTATTTCGAGTTGAAATTGACATTCCCGCAAGCTGCACTTGGAGATGAAATTGAAGTACCAACTGTTCACGGTAAAGTAAAACTACGCATTCCAGCCGGAACACAGTCAGGAGCTCAATTCCGATTAAAAGACAAAGGTGTAAAAAATGTTCATGGCTATGGCATGGGCAACCAGTATGTTACCGTGAAGGTGATGACACCAGAGAAGTTAACGGAAAAACAAAAGCAATTATTACGAGAATTTGCAGAAATTAGTGGCGATATCCCTGAAGAGCAAGGAAGTTCACTATTCGATAAAATTAAGAAAAAATTCCAAGGTGAATAATTAGAGGAGCTGAAGAGCTACGTGAAGTGGTCAGAATTATCCATTCATACAAAAAATGAAGCGGTAGAAGCAATTTCGAATATTTTGCATGAAGCAGGAGCAAGTGGTGTTGTTATTGAAGATTCTGCAGAGTTTGCGAAGCCCCGTGAAGATCAATATGGTGAAATTTATGCACTAAATGAAGAGGATTTCCCGAAGGATGGCGTCATTGTTAAAGCTTATTTATCAGAGTCTAGTTTCTTAAATGAAACGGTCGAGGAGATTAAAGCAGCTATTACGAATCTAACGAACTTTAACATTGATATCGGTGAAAATGTAGTATCCATTGTTGAGGTCAACGAAGAGGATTGGGCAACTGCATGGAAGCAATACTACCATCCAGTTAAAATTTCTGAACGCTTTACCATTGTCCCTACATGGGAGCAATATACGCCTGTTTCTACAGATGAATTAATTATAGAATTAGATCCAGGGATGGCATTTGGTACAGGAACACACCCAACTACAGTCATGTGTCTACAAGGACTTGAAAAGGTCATTAAAGAAGGGGATACAGTTGTTGATATTGGAACAGGGTCTGGCGTATTGTCTATTGGAGCGGCATTACTTGGGGCTAAAAATGTGCATGCCCTTGATTTAGATGAGGTAGCAGTTCGCTCAGCACAAGAAAATGTTGCCTTAAATAAAGTAGAAGACAAAGTAGCTGTTTTCCATGGAAATTTATTAGACACTGTTAAAGAACCAGCAGATGTGGTTGTCGCAAATATTTTGGCAGAAATTATTATGTCCTTCACTGACGATGCATTTACCATTGTGAAACCAGGTGGATTATATGTCACTTCAGGCATTATCGGTGCCAAACGCGATGATGTTAAAGTAGCTCTTGAGGCTTCAGGCTTTATGATTGAAGAAGTATTATTAATGGAAGATTGGGTAGCGATCATTGCCCGTCGTCCACTATAACTTGACGGAGGAAGCGCCAAATCGTAAGCCATGTGCTGGTGATTTGGTGCTTTATTTCTTGCTAGAAAGGACTGTGGAGCATGCAACGTTATTTTATTGAAACAGCCATAGAGAATGCACGTATTAGCGGAGAAGATGCACGGCATATTGAACGAGTGATGCGCATGAAACAAGGCGATCAGATCATTGTTGTTGCACAAAATATTGCTCATATTTGTAAGATTACAGGCTTTGAAGGTGATGAGGTAGCGATTGACGCTACGGGCGAAACAATCCCTTCTTCTGAGCTACCTATTCAAATAACAGTAGCTTGTGGCTTACCAAAGGGTGATAAGCTAGAGCTGATTACACAAAAAGCGACAGAGCTTGGCATGTTTGCCTTACTGCCATTCGAAGCTGAACGCTCAATTGTGAAATGGGACAAGAAAAAAGGGGCTAAAAAGCAAGAAAGATTGCAAAAAATTGCAAAAGAGGCGGCTGAACAAGCCCATCGTACACATATTCCAGCGGTGTATGAACCTGTTACATTTAAACAATTGTTACAAGATATAGACCAATTTGATGCCGTTTTTATTGCAGACGAAGAGGATGCAAAGGCTGAGAAACGCACCAGATTTGCGGACAAGCTTAAACTTGTGCATGAGAAAAAATTAACATCAATCCTTATTATATTTGGTCCAGAGGGTGGCATTTCTCGTAAAGAGGCAGAGGCCTTGTTACAAGCAGGTGCTCAAACCATGTCTTTAGGACCAAGAATTTTACGAGCAGAAACAGCACCACTGTATGCGTTGTCTGCCATCTCATATGAATTTGAATAATACTGAGTCATATATAAATTCTTTCATGAGGAGCAATAAGAAGGCCACCTAATATTAATTTAGGTGGTTTTTTTATGGGTTTCCCACTACGGTAAAAGGAGTGGAATCAAATTCATAAAAAATTTAGGCGCAAAAATTCCAAATAAAATATGTAAGAGAACAAGTTCAATGTCCATATATAGTTTTTATTGCTACATATTCTAGCGATAGGAGAGCTCACTAAAACTATAAATTGAAAAGAGGTAATTTTTTTGAGTGAACAATTTGATAGTCAGATTCAACCTTGTCCAGTAACATCAACAGAACAAATTCCATTGACGAATGATTTTACGCCACTGGTTGCTACTCCAGTAACAGCGCCAACTATTAAAATTCCAGTTGTACTGGCAGAGCCAACTTTACAAATCGTTGTAGAGTCAGATATTACACTTACTCCGGCAGCAACTGAAATCAAAAGAGTCAAAAAACATGTCTTTCTAAATCAAGTGAAGCTAGTACCAGTTAGCTTTGCACGAATTGCTGGCACAGACTTCTTTAGAGTAACAAGAGCTAAATTATTTGTAGCAGGACATATTCGTAAAAATATCGAATATGCTGCAGCAGCATGTAATGGGGCACTTCGAGATAGAATTGCAGATGTTCCGTTTTCAGGATTTACAGATCTTACTTTCCCACAAACGATTGGAGGCTCAACACCCATTTTAGGAATTTCCGAGTTTGCGGAAGCGAACTTCCTGAATGAAGCTACTCAAATGGATGCTCGTCTAGATAAGGCTTTCTTCCAAAATCTTGTGAAATACAATGAACAACCATTTGGGGAATTAGTAGCAGCGAACTTCTTTGAGCTTGATTTTTCACCAATTATGGCAGCGCCAGAAGGTACTTTCAGCACATTACGTGAAAAAATCGTATTAGAATTAACTGTGAAAGTATTACAAGTTCAACAAATTCGTTTGGGAGCTGGAAGTAGCGTAGTAACGCCTGTTCTTCCAGGACTTACACCACCAGCTTCACCAATAGTTAATCCTACGCCTCCTTCAGAATTTTGTTAATCTCAAATATTGAATAGAGTCATAACAGGGCACTAATAAAAATTCATTATTTTAGCTGGCAGTTGAAAGTTCGGATGTACTCGAACTTTTAACTGCCTTTTACATCTAAAAAAGGAATAAAGCCATAAACATATGACCCCGAGGATACTGTGACAAAAGGGAAAATCAAGCATACTATAAATTGTAATGAGAATGGTAATCTTTACATTAATAACGTTGTTCATAGTGTTGTAAATGTACTTAATATTGTTTAGGAGTGAATAAATGAATACTCCATGGATTAACTTTAGAGAAATGAGAGAAGTATCCACTAAGCTAAATAAATACTCTGATTGGGCGTATCAAACAATAGATGATGAATCTCCAGCTAATCAAGAAGAAAGCAATACGCTGCTTAGGGATATAAAAGATGAGATTAGGCTTGGAGAGGAATCACCAGATCCTGTAGCCTCCAATCAGGACATACCTAGTTCCGTAGAAACGTTTGTTGAGGTAGATAACAAGCTCCAGCTTTGTAGCAATGAGAATCCTTTGGAGGACCATGTACTATCCGATCTAGACTTAGCAATACCTAAAGAGGAATTTCAAAATAGTGAACAGCACCTTGATAAGGAAATAGCTTTAACAGACCTATCAGATGCCAATGAAGACCTATCCATTTCAACCATTGAGGGAGAAATCGAACCCTCCCCAGACATGAAAGAGGGGACTGTAGAGGAATCGATTGTAACAGAGATTGTACCCGAACCTACAGAAACGACGGTTGAGGACATTGATGAATTTCCTTCTGACCGTGATGAATCCCAAGTGGAAAAACAAGATTTAGCAATTCACTCAGATGTTGAATCCACAGTTGAACATAAATGGCATTTTGAGAGGACAGGGAATTCGGAGAAAAACAATCCTACTTCTAAATCGTTGGATGGGGAGATATACTCCATCACCCAAAAATGCTTGTTTTCTACGTATGTAGAAATTCATGATTTTCTCCATGCTCCTATTTATGGCGAACATGTTCAAAATACTACATTTGAATTTCTAAACGTAAAAGATCCCTTAACTCCACAGCTTGAAACAAAGCTTATCCAAACGACAACAGATTACCCTGAACATCCTGAATGTCGTTTAGTTCGTTCAGACATCAATCAATTGATTTCAATCATGCAAACTGATAAGAATGATAAAAATAATGGGCAGCATCAATCCTTTCAATCAGTGGTCACTCCCTTACATCATTCACCATCAATTAAAAAAGGGGAAGCCACCTTAAACGAATCTGATTTAATACATATTCGAGTACCTGTTATAGTTGGGGAATATAAAATTGAAATATGTCTAGAAGAGATTATGGCATTTGAAAAAGGGATTGTAGGGGTGAAAGAGATCTCGAATGAAGTAGTACTCACCAATTGTAGATTTATACCTATTCGTTTATCCCAATCATTTGGAAATGGAACATGTACAGCGAAATATGGAAAATTATTGATAGAAGGCTATATACAGCAGAGTATTGAATATACAGCTTTAGATACACAAAATGCCTCAACAACTTATGCCAATCAATTATGTCAAAATATAGTATTAGATTTAACGATTCATATGATACAAGTACAAAAAATTCGGGTTCTATATGACAGTCTGTACTCTGGACAATAAAAGAATTTCATTCAGTATAAAAGTTCGTTTTCTAATATATACGTCCATGTATAGATTTAATTGCTACATATTCTAGCGATAGGAGAGCTCTCTAATACTAAAAATGAAAAGAGGAAATTTTTTTGAGTGAACAATTTGAAAATCAAAATCTACCTTGTCCTGTAGCATCAACGGAGCAAATACCATTAACAAATGAAATTACACCAGTCATTACTACACCGGTTTTGGCACCCACTATAAAAGTTCCAGTTGTGCTGGCAGAACCAACATTGCAAATCGTTGTAGAGTCAGATATTACACTTACTCCGGCAGCAACTGAAATCAAAAGAGTGAAAAAAAATGTATTCCTAAATCAAGTGAAGCTAGTACCAGTTAGCTTTGCGCGTATTGATGGTACAGACTTCTTTAGAGTAACAAGAGCTAAATTATTTGTAGCAGGACATATTCGTAAAAATATCGAATATGCTTCATCAGCATGTAATGGAGCACTTCGAGATAGAATTGCTGACGTCCCATTTTCTGGTTTTACAGATCTTACTTTCCCACAAATAATTGGAGGCTCAACACCCATTTTAGGAATTTCTGAGTTTGCAGAAGCGAATTTCCTGAATGAAGCTACTCAAATGGATGCTCGTCTAGATAAGGCTTTCTTCCAAAATCTTGTGAAATACAATGAACAACCATTTGGGGAATTAGTAGCAGCGAACTTCTTTGAGCTTGATTTTTCACCAATTATGGCTGCGCCAGAATGTACGTTTAGCACATTGCGTGAAAAAATTGTATTAGAATTAACTGTGAAAGTATTGCAAGTTCAACAAATCCGTTTAGGCGTAGGAAGTAGTGTTATAACACCAGTACTATTCGGACTCACACCTCCTACTAGCCCTTGATCATTGCTAGTTAAAAATGATAAAGACAAATAAACCAATAAAAGGGGTTGCCCATATTCCAGGCAACCCATTTATTGTTCATTATTTAACTGTCTCTAAAACACGTACAAATTGTCCTTGTGAATGTGGGTAGCCTGCTTGTGTAATTTTCACCTTTACAAGCTGTCCGATGAGACTTTCAGGACCCTCAAACACTACTTTTAAGTAATTATCTGTATAGCCCGTTAAAAGGCCTTCCTCTTCACTACCATCATGAACAAATTCTTCGGGAATAACTTCTAACACCTGATCTTCAAAGCGAGAAGCATACTCTTTAGCTAGCTGATCATTTAGTGAGATGAGTCGGTGTACACGCTCATTTTTAATGTCTTCATCAATTTGATCCTCCATACGTGCAGCAGGAGTTCCTGTACGTGGAGAGAATGGGAAAACATGTAATTCGGAGAATTTATGATCACGAATAAAGTTGTACGTATCCATAAATTCTTCTTCAGTCTCACCAGGGAAACCGACAATTACATCAGACGTGACAGCTAAATCAGGTAAAGCCTCATGTAATTTTGTTAAACGTTCGCCGAAAAATTCCATAGTATATTTACGACGCATACGTTTTAACACAGTATCCGATCCAGATTGAATAGGAATGTGTAAGTGATTTACGACAATTTTAGATTCACGTAATACGTCAATGACTTCATCAGTCAATTGGCTAGCTTCAATGGACGAAATACGGAGACGCTTTAATCCTGTAACATTGGCTTCTAAATCACGTAATAATTGGGCAAGGTTATAATCCTTTAAATCTTGTCCATAGCCACCAGTATGAATACCTGTCAGGACTATTTCAAGATAGCCTGCATCTACTAATTGCTGTGCTTGATGTAATACTTCTTGTGGATCGCGAGAACGCATTAAGCCGCGTGCCCACGGAATAATACAAAACGTACAGAAGTTATTACAGCCCTCTTGTATTTTTAAGGAAGCACGTGTGCGGTCTGTAAATGCAGGTACATCTAACTCCTCATACACACGATTTTTCATAATATTACGTACAGCATTTATTGGCTGACGCTCAGCACGATATTGGTCAATATAACCAAGTAATTTTGTACGGTCCTGCGTACCAACAACAATATCGACTCCAGGAATCGCCATAATTTCTGCTGGCGAAGTTTGTGCATAGCAGCCTGTTACACATATAACTGCATCTGGGTTTTGGCGGATTGCTCGACGAATCACCTGACGTGACTTCTTATCCCCAGTGTTAGTAACTGTACATGTATTAATGACATAAACATCCGCCTGCTGATCAAATTCAGTGCGATCATAGCCTTCATCTTTAAATAGTTGCCAAATGGCTTCTGTTTCGTAGTGGTTCACTTTACAACCTAACGTATATAGAGATACGGTTTTCGTAAGCTCGTAACTCATGATTTAATTCATCCTTTCAATTGCACTTTGTACCTGTGCTAAATAGCTTTTGAGTATATTCGATACTTGAATTATGATAACATAAACTGTTTAAAATCAATACATTAAAGAACCTTTAAACTCGTCCCGAAGATTAAAAAACAACAAAAAAGAAGGACAGAATTTATTATTCTGTCCTTCTCATTGCTATTTATATAATCAATCTAATTATTCTGTTTATCGTTATAATGATAACGTGTAGCTGTAGATTGTCCTGTCTTTACAATAATCTCACGTTCAATTAGTTCACTTAGTAAAGTGAAGATACCATCACGAGTTATGTTAGTAGCCTTTTGCAAATCCGAACGTGAAGCGGGTCCGTTTTCTTTGAGATATTCTATTACAGGACCTTCGTAATTTTTGTATTGTTTTTTAGTTGGTGCAGAAGATTTGCTTTGCAAAAGTGATTTATACGCAAATGTATGGGTAATACCATTTTTAAAAGTAATGGATTGGACACGTTTATCAATAACAACAATATTATCAATGATCGTTTGCATAAAATCTGATAAGGCTTCTCGACCTACTATTTTGGATAATTCGCGGTAATCAACTTGTCGGGCTTGCTGCATTTCTTTAGTTATTAAAAAGTGTTGAGCGTAGTCGATGAATACATCGCTGGTTTTATCATCGTTTTTTTGTTTCAATATATTGATTTCATCATCAAGTTCTTCTAATCGTTCTTGAAGATCACGTTTCTTAAAAATATATTCCTTTTGGCTAATAGCATCTTCTTCTTCACCGAAATAGTATAAATCCTCTAAGCGTTTGAGTGCTCTTACAAATTTAGTTTTTTCTCTTTGCAAACGTTCAATTTCAATATTAGGTATTTCAATCTCATCTTTAGTATTGAGCGAGTATTCTTGTCCAGACATATTTCCAGTTAGGGCGAAGTGGGTTTCTTTCAAAGATTCATTATCGACACCAACTACATCAATAAAAGAATTACCACGTAGTAGGGCTCTTTCCATGTCTCGTAAAGAGTGTTTAGGTGTTATGCGTTCTTGTAGTCTAATTAAGTTAGAGACATAGTTAAAAATAAATGGTCCAATAATTATGTCACTAACGTAATTGCTGCATCGTTTTGCACCGCCTGATGTAACGCATGTATAACGAGAGGGACGATAGCCATCTTTACGAGCTGCATCTAATCCAGCGGTAAGTAGTGAGTTACATTTTCCGCAATACAACATCTTAGAAAAAATATGTTTATGAATATCTGCACGTTGGACATCAGTTAATCCTCTATAATTGTCAGATAGCAATTTGTTTACGCGCTCGAATTGTTCCTTTTCAATAATGCCAGGGTGGTTATTTTCAACTACAACCCATTCTTCTTTGTTTTTAAGCCTTCTGCTACCTCCACTTTCCCGCATGTTATAGCGGTATGTACCGATATAGAAAGGGTTGCGTAAAATGTCGCGGACAGTCTTGGCTGTCCACTGACCATTACGTTTTGTAGCTATTTTTTCCTCGTGCAAACGGTATGCAACTTTTAATGTGGACCGTAATGATTCGTATGAATTATATATATATTGAATAATTTTTGATTCATCAGGATCAATAACTGGAAACTTTTCTTCCTCTGACCATACATATCCAAAGGGGACTGTTGCTCCATTCCACAGTCCTTTTTCGGCACGCGATAACATAATTGAAAATACGCGTTCAGCAGTCAGTTTCCTTTCTAATTCAGCAAAAACGAGGATGATTTTTAACATAGCTTCGCCCATTGCTGTTGATGTATCAAATTGTTCGTTTTTTGAAACGAAAGTAACTTTGCAATCTTTCAATTCCTCATACATTTCCGAAAAATCTTTGAGGTTCCGTGATATTCTATCAATCTTCCATACGAGTAAGTGTGTAAATTCTCCACTTCTTATACGCTTCATCATTTCTTGATATTTGGGACGATCAGTATTTTTTGCTGAATATCCTGCATCTTCGAAAATTACCACTTCTTCAATATTCAAAGCGTATTTAGCATAATTCTCTAACTCTTGTCGCTGGAAGGGTAAAGAGTCTTTATCAATTTGATGCAATGTACTTACCCGTACATATAATGCTGCCTTTTTCAATGACATAGCTCCTTTCATTTAAAGACAAGAGCAAGAAAACTAGTAAGCTCTTTCATATAGTATATTAATCATGGAATGAACAAGATTTCAATAGTATTGTGGTTAAATCCTTATTTATATTAAAAAATAGAAAATCTTTGAAAAAGAGGAAAAATGACAGTAATTACATTGTGTCAAAAAACTACAAAATACGACATGAATCAGTATATCTTAAACGGAGGAAATGTATATTGAGGAAAATATTTCTTCATATGTCGAAGGTAGTCGTACAAAAGGATTAGGAATTTTAGGTATTTGGATATAAAATATTATTAATCCAATAATGTCGAATATTGTCATTATTGAATGTTTTTAGATACATAATTTATGATTGGATAAGAACGTATGTTCTTGTATAATGAAGTAAAAGGTGGTTAAAAAGCATAGAGAGAAAATGACTGTTGTACATAAGTGGTAGGAATTAAGCAAAATAACAATAGAGGTGATTGTATGCCGGTAAAAGATGAGTTACGACAAAGATTTATAATAATGACAGAGAATTATCAGGGGAATAAAATGAAGGAACATTCTGACATCATCGAAAAGGTATTACAAATTGACAATGAAAAAGCATTAGGGCTATTAAATAATTTATCAGATAAGTTTGTAAAAAAAGCAACTCACGATTGAGTTGCTTTTATTTGTTTTTATTAATAGTTTTTAATAATTGGAGAATTAGTTCGGATTCATGATCTTCTAATTTTGAGATTTCTTTAAGTATATTCAATGTTTGTTCAGTACCAGTTACTAATAAATTTCCTAACGATTCATGTAACTCATCTTCATATGATTTTTGATAAAACATATCACCTTTTCCAGAACGAAGCCATTCTTCATTTACATTGAATTCGATGCAGATCAATTTATACATGGTTTCAGTAATACTATAAGTATTTAATTCCATTTTACTAACAGCGGTTTTAGTTATTCCTAACCTTTTACCAAATACCTCTTGGTTTAAATTAAGAGATGTCCTTAGTTCTCTAATTCTCTGATTCAATTAATTTTCTCCTAGATTTTAGCCTCAGTAATCTATAAAACTCTGCTATTTTTCTTCAACCATGGTTTCCAAAAATCTTAAAAAAGCTTGTAATTGGTTCTCGTTTAATTTATTTGCCATAATAATCAGTTCTTTAATTTTTTCATTTCCATTTAAGGTAGCTTCCGCAAGTATCTCTGCAAATTGGTCGTCAACTGTAGGTTCTAAAAACATAATCCCTTCACCTGAACGAAGCCACTCTTCATTTACATTAAATTCTCTACATAAATGCTTAATAAAAAGCTCTGTTGGTTCAACTCTAGCTAACTCGTAAGAAGCTATAACATTTCTGGTAACTGAGAGTCTACTACCGAAATCCTCTTGTGAAAGTTTGGTATACTTCCTTACTATTTTAATTCTTTCACTAATCATTTTAACACCCCTTTCATTCTAACCATTGAGACTAGTTTACCTTATTATGTTTGTGTCAACAAGCACACTTTTAAAATATTTTGTGTTTACAAACAAAAATATAGATGTTATATTGTGTTTATAGACACAGAAATGTTTGGTGAATCTTCTAAAATGATGAAGAAGATTAAGAAAGGAGAGATTTATATGAAAAAAATAAAAGATAGCAAAAAAGAAGAGGCAATGAAACGTGTGTTTCAACTAATGCTCCAACTGAATGAAAATCAGTTAACCATGACAGAAGGTGTCATGACAGGAATGATGCTAGAACATAGTTTAAAAAAACCAGATAAAGTTTCGTAGTTTCCTAGAGGGCAATCTATTGAAAAAATGTACAAAAGCAAAAGGCATTTGCGAGTACATAACTCGCTCATGTCAAACAGCTTGTAAAAGAAAGCTTAATTAGTAGTCTTTATCATTTTTTACAAGCTGCTTGATGTGATTCATCATACATAAAAATTAATGCGCTGTTATACCGAGCCAATGACGGTGTAAATAAATAGAATTTATAGCTTATAAGACGGTAGCAACGTCAAATCATTTTCAGGAGGTAAAAAATGAAAGTTATAGAGAACACTCGACTAGAAAAAATCAAAAAGGCATTAGAAAAATACGGAATTTACAGTGAGGAACAGTTGAAAGAAGCGATTAAAAATATGAAACCTTTAAATATAGGATGTATGGTTTCACCTGTTCCGCCAAAGAAAGTATTGGAGGGACAAGAATGTTAGAACAATTACAACATGCTTATGGACATGCATTGAAAAATCTAGTGTTTGTGGATTTTGTGAATAAGAAAATAATAGGTGGATTTGAAGTTCTGGAGCTGGAGTTAGCAAAAGAAAATGCTTGCTGTAAGGACTTGATGACAGCTATTAATTACCATTTTCACAAAGGCCACTTTGATTTAGCAAAGGAACGGATCAATGCTCTGACAAAAAGAGTTGAGTATATCCAACGGTTAGAAATGCAGGTTATAACACATCGAAGAAATAAAATGTTTGAGATTGCTAGTCATTTACGCAAACAAGGTAAATCGGCAGATGTGGTGAGCTATGATGCAAAACCTAATTAAAGGCATAAAAAAACTGCTTAATCGTTGGAGCGATTAAACAGCATGTAAAACCTGTAAATTAACTGATTTCAATTACTAACTACTGGACATAGTTAGTAAACTTAAAACCTTTGCCGTACTTATGAAGGGTACGGCTTTATTTGACTATTGCCAAACACCTTACTGCTAGTATAGCAACTTTCATGGCAAACAGTCAATTAGCGTCCTTGTAATGGATATTAGATTTATGACGAAATCCAAAAAATAACAAGGATACTAGATTACTAATACATCGGGAGAGAGTAGCCATGAAGAATAAACAGCATAAGGTCAAACATGTTTTAGCAGCATATGAAGATGCATTTGTTGAGACAGAATTAACAAAAATGCATGAAGATAGCTTACTAGATAGGGCTATTGCGGGATACCGTGTGAAAAGTATTTGGTGTGGATCAGTTTTAGAGGTGGAGGCATACCCGTATTGGGAGATACCTCAAAAGAAACGTGTAAAAACGGATAAAAACAGTAGTAAGGCACAAGAAAAGTTAAATGAAAAAAACAGACAAAAACATGTAGTGAGATTACTGAATACAAATTTTCGGCCATTTCACGATTTATACATGACATACACGTATTCGGACAAGCATGTACCTAAAGACTATGAGCAAGCCAAAAAAGATATGTCAAATCTAATAAAGCGTATGAAGTATTGGCTGAAGAAACAGGAGAAGTATGCAGATTTTGAATTGAAATATTTATACACAACAGAACATACACGAAACGGCCAAAAAGTCCGAGCGCATCATCATATGGTCACAAACTTTCCAGATAGAGAAGTAGCCGAAGAACTATGGAATAGTGGGCGAGCTAGATCAGAACGTTTAGTAGATGATGATTTAGGTTTTAAAAAGCTAGGGGAGTACCTAGTTAAAGAAAAGGGAGAAAAGACAAGAAAAGGATATACACCTTCGCGCAATTTAGATAAGCATACTAAAGTGACGGTATCAGACACGAAATTAACTCGTAGACGCGCTGCTAAAATTGCAACAGAAGAAATTGGAGCGCAAGAAATCTTTGAAAAAATGTATAAAAATTATCAATTCAAACAAATGAATGTGTCATTTTCTGATTACGTAAGTGGTGCATATTTATATGTGCAAATGAAGCGGATTGATAGGTCTGTCAAAAGAAAAGTAAATAGCGGAGGAGATAAGGATGGAGAAGAAGGATCATCACATTGAAATGATTCAGGAAGGGCAAATGAATATTTTTGAAGCGGATTACCAGAAGAAGGAACAGGAGGAGTTAAAAATGGTTGAACAAGCGATGGCGAAATTAAGTGCAGAACTTAGAGTGGAAAGAGTGAATCCATACGTAGCGGCAGTGGGGAATTTTCTAATGGATTTTTTGGAGGACAATCCATCTTCTGCTGAAAAGTTTTTGGCTGAAGGTAAAACAATTATTGGCAGTATGAAGGAAGTGCGTAATGAAGCTCAAAAGGTGCAAGTGAATAATTGTGGAGTATTAACAAGTGAGCAAGGTTTTCACATTGTACTTAAATACTTTGGTATTAAACCAACAGGTAGCGTGGCAACTGATAAAAGTACTTCAAATCATACACCAAAAGAATCAGTTGCTACTTCAAGACCTGCACAGCGGTTTGAAGCATCACTGGATGAATTTTTATAAGGGGTGACATCCATGGAAAACAATGAAGAATTTATTAAATCATTACTTGCGCATTTTCCGGCCGAAGTACCTGAACATGTGCAGTTTGAAGCAGATGAAAAGGCGTTGTTATTAAGCAGGTATATTTTTGTTAGTAGCGGAAAGAACCGGACAGGCTACTGTACACATTGTCGAAATACTTTCCCTATTGAGAATCCAATCAAACAAAACGGCAAGGGGGAATGCCCTGCATGTTTTTCGAAATGTAGGTACAAAAAAGCTTGGCTTGGGAGAAAGGCTTTAATCGACACAGCTTGTATATTACATTGCCAAAAATCTGTATTAAATCCATCTGTAGTAACAGTGGAATGGCTATATGCTTCCAGGGATTATAGAGAGAGTTTCGAAAATGTGAGTACAGAGTATGCAGCTGTTGCGCGGTATGTGTTCGACTATGACCGCAAAGTGTGCCAAAAAATTGAGGGTGGTTCCGGTTGTCGATGGTGGACGGAAAGCGGATTTAGTACACCAAGTTTCTTACAAAATAGATCGTTTATGTCCAGAAATATCATGCATGGAACCTTTGAGGATGGTATATCCGGAACGCCATTCCAATACAGCGGATGGCAAAGATACGATTATGAAGATGTATTAAAATACCTGCCACTTGTAGCTAAATATCCGAGTGTGGAAATTCTAACTAAAGCTGGTTTAGATAGTTTCGTAAAAGCAAAAATATACGGTTATAAAACTTATAGCGCAGTAAATTGGTCGAAATCAAAACTGCATCACATTTTCAAGATGTCAAAGCAAGATCTCCAAATGTTAAGAGAGAAAAACTTTGTAAGTTCAGTGTATTACGTAGGAGATTTTCTTTTTAATGCCTGGGTAGTTCAGCAATGGCGTAAAGAAAAATCGAAAATGAATATAGATGAACTTCAAAAAAATATGCAAATCTTCAGTGTAAAAGATGACTTGAAAACATTTAAGTTTATTAGACGGTTCACTTCTCTTCACCGACTGTTTAATTACGCAAATAAGCAATTTGAAAAGGATGAGAAACATTTCATTAGGCGCCATCAAGTATTGATTACCTGGAGTGACTATTTAAATGATTGCCAAAAGTTAAAGATTCATATAGATGAGGCAATCATTTTCCCAAAAAACTTACGTAAGGCCCATGAAGAAACAATCAAACGTGTGAAACACTATGAAGATGAGCTAATGCGTAAAAAGGCGAAAGAAAGATATGAAAAAATTAAACATTACGAGTTTGAACTTGGTCAGTTGAAAATAGTAGTTCCGTATACACCTAAAGAAATTATCGATGAGGGCAATAAATTATCACATTGTGTTGGAGGATATGCGGAACGACACGCAGATGGCCAGACAACAATATTGTTCGTTCGCAATATCAAAGAACCTGATGAATCGTTTTACACAGTAGAAGTTAAAAATGAGAAAGTATTGCAGGTGCGTGGAATCAAGAATAAACCTGCAACAGAAGATGTACAAACATTTATTGACGAATTTAAAAAGCAAAAGCTCACTAAGAAAGCGAGGAAAGCAGTATGACACAATTAATTACAGAACGATCCACTGATGTTATTGCAGCTGAGATAAATGCGATTAAATTTCAAACACAAACAATGATGTTACAGGCATCGGCTGAAATAGGAAAGAGACTGATTGAGGCAAAAGAGCAATTACCTCATGGCGAGTGGGGCAATTGGTTAAAAGAGAACGTAGAGTACAGTCAATCAACAGCAAATAACTTAATGCAAATTCATATGGAGTATAGTTCAAATTCCCAAGCGTTTGGGAATTTGAGTTATTCAAAAGCGGTGGCTTTATTAGGTATTGATTCTGAAGATCGAGAAGCATTTTTACAAGAAAATGATGTTGACGAAATGTCTACAAGAGAGCTTCAAAAAATTATTAAGGAGAAACAGAAACTTGAAAAGGAAATGGCCAAGCGTGAAGTGGATGCCACAAAAGCAAAGAGTTTATTAGAAAAGGATATTCAGGACCTTAAAAAACAGTTAGAAAATGCTCGAGAACAATCTGTTGAGAATGATGTTTCCGAAAAAGAGATTAATAGGTTAACGCAAGAGTTGGCTGTTGCTGAATCGAGGGCGAAAAAACTAGAAGAACACCTAAAAACAAGACCTATTGAAGCGGCAACTGTGGAGGTAATTCCTGAATCAGTACAAAAAGAGCTAGACCAACTTCGTAGCAAAATGAATGAGTCAATGGATCCTGCAGAGATAAAATTCAAAATGCGTTTTGAGTCATTAGTGAACGAATTTGATTTAACGTTGCGTTCACTTGATGGGATTGGAGATAGCGAAACTAAGACCAAGTATACCAACGCTGTTCATAAATTGATGGATAAGATGCGGGCTACTTTAGAAGGAGAGGTGTCATAATGACAGGTCTTTACTGGAGTTCTACACATGGCGGATATATCAAGTGTCCTGTTGAGGGTTGTAACCATATTGGTAACGTAATTACTGCAGCCCACTGTCGAATTGAACATGGTTTAACACGCGAGGAAGTAATGAAGAAATATGGCGAACCTAAAAATATTCCGAAGCCTAAAGATATGGGAAGGGGCATTGATGATGGGTATTGAAAAAGTGAAAATTTATCTTTGTAAAGAAAATGAAGAACTTTTTTCAGAGAAAGATACCTGGCATGAAAAGGAGTGTAATTGTAAAACGGTACATTATGCTACAGCAGAAGTCGGGAAGGAATTGAAATGGTCGAATGGGGCTGAATGGGGCAAAATCCATCACCCCCATTTAGGGGAAGTAATGACTTACTGGAACCCTGAAAGACCTTGTTATGACACATGGACTGCTCCTGTAATCAATGAAGATGGAGAAATCATTTGTTATAGATTTGACCAAGACGAGGGACATTGGGCTTTAGATGAAGGTTGTGAGAACTTAGGTTTGTATAACGGAATTGATACTTGTAAATTCAGCTAATTGCAACGGTGTCCGAAGCGGATAGTAATTAGTTTCATGAAAGATTTTGTTTAGAATCGAAAGGGGTTGAGCATGTGAAAGAATCCGATTTATTTGAACCGTTAAAGATGTTCTTGCGCCAAGAAATGGGATGTCAGCAAGTATATGCTGAGGTCAACGATATAGATGCCGTAGGTAAACATGGAAATGTTTTTATTGGAGTAGAAATGAAAACTTCGCTAAATTTCAAAGTGATAGAACAGGCAATAAGTCGCAAATGTCTAGTCGATTATGTATTTATTCTTGTACCAGAGCCTAAAAGTCAACATCGAAAATTTGTATTGGATTGGATAAAAGGATTAGGTATCGGGTTAATGTATTATAATGCAAATCCAAGAACCATAACAGAAACTAACGGTGTGAAAATAGTTCATTGGGGAAAGAGACAGCGACGTTCAAAGTATTTCCACATTGCTGATCGTATCAATGATGAAATTCATTTAGTGAATATCGGTGGTTCTAAGGGTGGGGAAACAATAACGGAATATAAGCTCACAATTGAAAAAATAAAAGAGTGCTTATATTTTCACCGTACAGGGGTGACTATTGATGAGCTGTTGGATAAAGTACAAACTCATTACGCTAACCCTAAACCGTCAACAATGGCAACGTTAAGAGCCAAATGGAATGAAGATTGGTTAGAAATTTTCACAGAGGATAAAAAACTGAAATATCGTATGAAGGAATCTTATCGCGAAGAATACTGGGGAGTTCATAAAGTGCGACGTGCAGAGATGCGAGCAAAGAATCGTTAGCTTACTACCCAATATGAGGAATTAGGGTAGCTTTTAGAAAGCATAAAAAAGAGTAGCAGTCACCTACTACTCAACCAAACTATACTTTTTAAGTATATCATATCTATCAGCATAATTGAGGTGATCTTTTGGGAGCATTTATTTCAAAACAACCAAACGGCTTGTTTTGTCGGTTTTCTTCAATTCTATTGTCCTACGCATTGGAATATGACAGAAGATGAATATATAAATAATGTTACTGGAACAGTTAGAAATAAAGAAGAAGCTTTTAATATATTGGTGAATCATCTAAAACCGTTTTCGGAAGTTATTGATAGATTTGTACCCAACAATATGACAGAAAATGAATTTAGAGAAGTTGTAAGAGAAATGGGGAGTATTTATGAATGAAAAAATGGAAGATGGCGTCTATATTGTACAAGAAGGTGAAATAACTAAACTTGAACCGAAAACACATGGTCAAGACGTGATTTATTGGAAAAATGAACAAGTGCTAGATGTAGAAAGAACACAGCGTATACGGATTAAAAGAACTAAATAATGGTCCTTACGGAAGAACCGACGGGCAACAAACAACAGTGCAAAATTTGGCATTGTGTTTGTTGCTTTTTTAATTGAGGGGAGAGGGATAAACAATGATTGAATTAGACAAAGGCATGAAGGATACAGCAATTGTTTTTGGACAAGAAACAGCAATGCATGCTGAAAGAGTAGCAGCTGCATTAATGCAAATTGCTGAAGCTTGGGGTGCAAGTGTAGAACAGTTACAGGAAGCTATGATGATGTTTGCAGGAAATGTAGGGATTTTTACCTCTATGACAGCTGAAGAAGTAGCTACAGCCCTAGAAAGTATAGAGCCACGCAGACAAGTAATGAAACAAATTCATAAATTGTGTTTGAAGCGTCCACGTATTGTTCACCAGGTATTCAATCGAAAGCCAAGAAATCGAGTAAACAAAATCATTCGATAGCATAAATGAAAGGGTGGCCACAACCTATGAAAGATCTTTTACAAAACATTGACGGACAAGCAACTCAACAAGCAATAGAAGCCACGCTCAGACAGTACCGAACATTCTCGTTAACAACACCGGACGAATTTATGCCAGCGATTACCGCTAAATACACGCTTGAAATGCCAACATTCTCGAACATCAAACAATCCAGTGTCGAAACAGCAGCCATTATAAGTGTTGATCACTTCCGAGAGTGTGAACGCTTTTTCACCTGGTTTAATTGTGGGTTAAGCAAACTAACGGTGATGGAACGGAAACTCATCACATTAGCGTATTTAGATATAGAGCCTATGTACAATTATGAAATATGCTTGGAGTTAAGTGTATCAGAACGCAAGTTTTACCGTGTGCGAACACAGGCCCTGTATAAACTGGCGCTAGCATTGGGGAAAATAGTGTATCAAGCGCATGAGGTGGTGGGGCCATGAATTTTGTACAACCGATACGCGACATAGATAAAGTAGTAGACGTGCAAGAATATCTGGCCAGTAAGAATAAACGAGATGAATTATTATTTTGTTTTGGTATTTATACAGGGCTACGGATTAGCGACATACTACGCGTGAAGAAGAATGATGTATACAATAAAGATGTCTTTTATATCACCGAAATGAAAACCAAAAAGACTAGGAAGAAAAATAAAAAAGTAATGAGTAAAACGCGAATTGTTCTTGTACCTGAACTGAAAAAAATGATCAGTGCCTATGGCCAAGAATTAAAGGATGATGAGTATCTATTCAAATCAAGGCAAGGGAAGAATAAACCGATCACACGGGTAAGAGCATATGACATTCTAAGAGAGGCAGCCTTTGCTTGTGGATTAAGTGAAATCGGTACGCATACTTTACGAAAGACATTCGGCTATCATATTTACATGGATTCCAAAGATGTAGCGTTATTACAAGATATATTCGGACATAGTTCTGAATACATAACATTACGCTACATAGGGGTTAACCAGGAGGCCAAGGATAATGCGCGTAGAAAATTACGCTACAAACGATGAGAGCAATCTATGAAAAATGGATTGCTTTTTATTTTGCCCAATAACGGAAAGATGAAAAGATTTGTCACTATTCAATACATTAGAAGACGAAAGACATTGCTTCAATATAACCATGTAAAGCTCATAAAAGGAAGTTGCGATGAAGCCATGCTGTGATTGCGTTTAAAGGGGCTACAGGAGCTTAACAGAATATATGTTATGTTAATGTGAGGAATATAAGAAAAAGGCTGTAAATGGCTTGTATTGCCTTTAGGAAAGAATGTTGGATGTCACAAACATGGCAGGATTTTGGCAGACTATTGGCAGAGATTCTAATTTTAGCTGTGCTAGTATGTTAGTATGCAGTACATGGATAAGGACAGTAACAATACAAATATAAGGGGGAATACTCACGTTGGAACAAAGTAAAGTAGATAAAATGAACGAGGCTGTTGCAGACCTCATCACTAGAAGAGTTAAGGTATTAGATCCAGTGATGGCAACACATGATGAGCTATCAACACTTGCGAGATTAGTAAAAGCTGTGAATGGTGCACCTTCGTTTTTATCAATGATTAGTGAACCAATTAAACCGTACAAACAAGAGTGATGCAGACACGTTCTGTATCGCTTTTTTATTTTTTTAGGTTCTCCTGGCGATATATAGAAAGCCTGCGGGTCTCGCGAGCCCCAAAAACAGTCTAGATATATGGGGGAAATAAGCGTTCCTTCCATCCTTTCAGAAAAGGAGGTGAGAATTTGAGTGAAACAGCAAAAACGAAGCTGGATGAAAAAACAGTCGTAAATACCAAGTCGATTGCCAAAATGTTCAATATGACAGAACGTAATGTTCGTTACTTGGTTGAGGAAGGTGTCATTTCTCGTGTTACGCATGGTCGTTATGATCTTATAGACACAGTGAGCCGATATATTACTTTTCTTAAAATGTCCTTTGATGGGATAGATGAAAGTAAGGTAATGGAATCACTAGACTATGAGAAATGGCTACATGAAAAGGCGAAACGAGAAAAGGCAGAGATTGAACTAGCTCATATAAAAAAAGAAATGCACAAAGCTGATGAGGTGGAGAAGGTTCAGAATCATATGGTGATGGCATTTCGTTCGAAGATGTTGTCTCTCCCATCCAAGGTAGCATTACAGTTGGTCAATAAAAATGATCCTAAATTGATTGAAGCCATTTTGGAAAGGGATATACATGAAGCTTTGTCAGAGTTGGCTAAGTATAATCCAACGCAATATTTCATTGAGGATGATGTAGAAGTAGAAATGGTAGGTGATGATGATGGTTCGGAAACAAACGATGAACCTGTTCAATAAGATAGCAAGCTTGGTAGCACCACCACCTAAATTAACCGTATCACAATGGGCAGATAAACATAGGGTGTTGTCTAAAGAAGCCTCTGCAGAACATGGTCGATGGAATACAGATCGTGCACCTTATCAACGTGAAATAATGGATGCTGTAAATGATCCTGATGTGGATCAAATTGTTGTAATGTCCTCTGCCCAGGTTGGAAAGTCGGAAATCATTAATAATATTATTGGCTATCATATTGATTATGATCCAGCACCAATGCTATTAATGCAGCCGACACTTGAAATGGCCGAAGCTTATTCAAAAGATCGTATAGCATCGATGATACGTGATACGCCAGCTTTGTCTAAGAAAGTTAACAGTCCTAAAGCAAAAGATGGTAACAATACACTTCTTCAAAAGAAGTTTGCAGGTGGTCATTTAACGCTTGTAGGAGCAAATTCGCCTGCAAGTTTAGCTTCACGTCCAGTTCGAATAGTACTGGCTGATGAGGTAGATAGATTTCCACCGTCTGCAGGAGCAGAGGGAGATCCGTTAGCACTTGCGCAAAAGAGAACTAAAACGTTCTGGAACAACAAGTGGGTGTCAGTGTCAACGCCAACTATCAAAGGAGCGTCCAGAATTGAAGCGGAATACGAAGAAAGCACGAAAGAACAATGGTGTGTTGCGTGCCCAAGTTGTGGATATTTTCAACCGTATAGCTGGCCACAAATTAGGTTTGAAACAGTTACGATGGAGTGTGTAGAATGTAAAACAGAACACACGGAAGTTGAATGGAAATCACGCCCTGGTCGATGGATTGCTAGGAACCCTGAAGCTTTAAAACGAGGTTTTCATCTGAATGCACTTGCTTCGCCTTGGGAAAAGTGGTCCAAGATTATTGCAGAGTTTAAGGAAGCTAAAAGAAAAGGTATGGAAACGCTGAAAACTTGGAAAAACACAACTTTAGGGGAATCGTGGGAAGAGCATAGTAGCGAACAGGATCACGCGAGGTTAGTGGCGAGACGAAAACCTTATAATTGTGATATTCCGGAGGGCGTTTTGGTCTTAACTGCAGGAGTCGATGTCCAAGATGATCGTTTGGAGGTTGAAATAGTAGGTTGGGGAATCAGCGAAACTAGTTGGGGTATATCTTATAAGATATTTTATGGTGATCCAGGACAGAAAACGGTTTGGGACCAACTGGATACGTTCTTGTTAAACGAATGGGTTTGTAATGATGGTGCTAGGTTATCGATTTCAGCTACATGTGTGGACAGCGGAGGGCATTATACAAGTGAAGTATATGATTTCTGTAAGGAAAGAGAGCATAGACGTGTATTTGCAATAAAGGGCCGAGGCGGAAGCGGTGTTCCATTTATCAATAAACCTTCTAAGGTTGGTCGCCAAAACGTGCATCTATTTTCAATTGGTGTTGATGAAGGAAAAGATTTAATTACATCGCGTTTGAAAATTGAATTTGAAGATAAACCAGGTTATTGTCATTTCCCTACAGAAGCTGAAAAGGGATATGATGAGGCCTTTTTTGTTGGTCTTACATCAGAGTATAAGAAAACACTTTGGGTTGGTGGTGTTCCCAAACAAAAATGGGTAAAACGAACATCCGGAATAAGGAATGAACCATTAGATTTGAGGAACTATGCCACTGCAGCATTAAGAATTTTGAACCCTGATTTGCAGTATTTAAAGGACCATAAACTAAATGGTAGTGTGTATACCCAAACGGTAAGGCGTAAAAAAAAAGAAGAACTATTTCGAAAGGTTTGTAGCATATGGCATTTTCTGTTCAAGAGATAAATAAACGACTACAAATGTGGCTAGATGCAGAAGAAGCAATTGCAAATGGCCAAAGTTATTCAATAGATAACAGGCGATTAGAGCGTGCTAACTTGGCACAAGTTCGAGAACAAATAAAGTTTTGGAAAAAAGAACTATTTCAAGCAGAGGAAAAATTAAGTGGTCGTAGTAAAAGACGCGTCATGAGAGTAGTGCCGCGTGATTTGTAAGGAGGTGTAACATTCATGAATCTTGTAGACAAGGCTATAGCGATGGTATCTCCTGAAAGAGCCCTAAAACGTGTTGGGGCACGGAAAAGATTAAATATTATGAATACAGGTTACTCAAACAGTGGTGCCAGTAGGCGAAAGAAATCAATGCTTGGTTGGCTGTTTAAAGGCGGTAGTACAAAAGAGGATATTGATGAAAATTTAGATACTCTTCGCCAACGTTCTAGGGATTTGTACATGAATACACCTTTAGCAACTGGGGCATTAAAAAATATACGTACTAATGTTGTTGGTGGTGGATTGGTGTTAAATGCCCGAATAGACCATGAATTTTTAGGTTTGACAGAGGAAGAAGCCGATGTATGGGAGACAACTGTAGAACGAGAATTTGCTTTATGGTCTGAATCAATATTATGTGATGCTCTACAAATGCATGATTTTTATGAATTACAACAGTTGTCCTTCTTATCTTTTTTAATGTCAGGTGAAGTATTTGTATTATTGCCATACCGACACCATGGGCATCATTTATATAGTTTGAGAGTACAGCTTATTGAAGCGGATCGCACTTCTTCTCCACCTGGTAACAATCCAAACATTATAAATGGTGTAGAGCTTGGTAAATACGGTGAAGTAGTTGCTTATCATATTTCTAAGCATCATCCGTTAACAACTTCTACAGGTAAAAAAGAGTGGCAGAGAGTTGAGAAGTTTGGAAAAAAATCGAACAGACAAAACATATTGCATTTAATGGAATCAGAGCGTCCAGAACAACGAAGAGGTGTTCCTATTTTAGCACCTGTTATTGAATCACTGAAACAATTGGATCGGTATACTGAAGCGGAATTAACAGCAGCGTTAGTATCATCTTTGTTCACAGTTTTTATTGAAACGAAAGGTGATGAAGGTAACACTGGTCCCGTTTTTGGTGAAGCCATTGACGAATCAGAACAAGTAGATAAGGACGATGAGTTGAGTTATGAGTTAGGAGCAGGTGCAATTATTGCTTTAGAGGAAGGTGAAAAGGCGAGTACATCCAATCCAGCGCGAAATAATGCATCTTTTGATCCCTTTGTTGTGGCTGTTTGTCGTCAGATGGGTTCAGCATTAGAACTACCATACGAAGTGTTACTTAAACATTTTACAAGTTCATATTCTGCCTCACGAGCAGCACTTATTGAAGCGTGGAAAATGTTTAGAATGAGACGGAAATTCGTTGCAACTAAGTTTTGTCAGCCTGTATATGAAGAGTTTTTAACTGAGGCTGTTTTACTTGGTCGTATACATGCTCCTGGTTTTTTGAATGATCCACTTGTTAGAAAAGCTTATTGTGGCGCTGAGTGGAATGGTCCAAGTCAAGGGCAACTTGATCCGCTGAAAGAAGTTAATGCTGCTGTAATTAGAGTGGAGAACGGATTTAGTACACGAGAAAAAGAAACAGCCGAACTTACAGGCACAAACTATTGGAACAATCATTCACAGCGTATTCGAGAGGAAAAAGCACGTAGAGATGCAGGTTTAGATGCCACCTATATAGAGCTTATGAAAAGTGCTCTTCAACAAAAGGAGGTGAAAGAAGATGGCGAGGATTGATATTCGAGGTGCTATTGTACCCGATGGTGAACAATGGATTTATGATTGGTATGGAATACCAGCAGTAAGTCCAAAGCGTATTATGCAACAAATTGACAGGGCTATAAATAATCAGGAAAAAGAGCTAGTTGTCAATATTAATAGTCCTGGTGGTTCGGTGTATGCAGCATCTGAAATTTGGACGCATATAAAAAAATACCCTGGTAACTCTGTATCAGAAATATCAGGTGTTTGTGCAAGTGCTGCATCGATAATTGCATTGGCAAGTAAAAAGGTTGTAATAGCTCCTGTGGGTGCGCTAATGATACACAATGCATCAGTAATAGCAGAAGGTGATTATCGTGAAATGGAATCGATGAAACAACTTCTCATTCAAACAAATGATGCAATTATGCAGACATATAAAGAAAAAACAAAAAAATCAGATGAAGAATTGAAACAAATGATGGATGCCGAAACGTGGATGAATGCTCAACAAGCTGTGGAAAATGGTTTTGTTGATGAAATTATGTTTGCAGAAGAAATGAAAATTGTTGCATCAGCTCAAACAGACGTGGGTGCAAATGGGTTATTACCTAAAGCGGTAATTGACAAGATGTTTAATTTACGTGCAACAGATCCAAATATTGTAGTAAAAAACAGTGTTTCGACAGGCAGTCCAGTAACACAGCCGGAAGCAGAAGGAGACGATCAAAAAATGGACTTACAAGAATTACAAAACAAGCATCCTGAATTAGTAGAACAAATTCGTAATACAGCCAAAAAAGAAGCTGTTGTTGAAGAGCGTAAACGTATTCAGGATATTGAAAACTTTGCTCAACCAGGTATGGAGAATATCGTTAATAAGGCGAAATTCGAAACTGGTATTTCAGCAGCTGAAACAGCAGTGGAAATTTTGAATGCTCAAAAAGAACAAAACAAAGTGCAAATGAAAAACCGTATTGAAGATGCAGTTGAATTAAATAATATTGCAGCTGAAGAAGCTCCAAAAAACAATAATGAAAATGAACTTGAAGCATTAGTTAATAAAGTAATGGGAACAGGAGTGAAATAAATGCCAATTTTAGAATTTGAAAACTTACTTGCGGGATTCCAGTCGAATGTAGTGACAGAACCTATCATTGTAGCACCAGATCAAGAGCTTTCAGTAGGCCAAATATTTGCACTTAATACAAGTGGACAAGCAGTTGCTATGAAAATAGATAGTGTTGCAACAGACGTTTATGGCATTATGGCTGATGCAGTAGCTACGGCTAGTGATGAAACAAAGGCAGCGGTAGGCTATAAACGTGGAGAATTTAATGCACGTAAAATCATTTTTCCGGATGGTATTGATAATGTAGCCTACAAAAAAGCTTTGAGTAATATTGGAATCACTTTACGAAATACAGTACCTGCAGATCCACAAGGGGAGGAATAATCAATGGCAGTAAATTTATTTGAAACTCGTTCAATGTTGAAATTCGTGGAGCGTATGCCTCCAGTTCAAACGTTTTTAAAAGATACATTATTTAAAGACGATGAGCTATTTCCTACAAAAAAAGTAGATATAGATATTAAAAAAGGTCGTGCTAAGATTGCGCCATATGTAAGTGAAAAAATAGGTGGAAAAGTTGTTGAAAATAGCGGCTACCGTACAGAGACATTTGAACCTCCTTTAGTTGCTCCAACAACAATTACAACTGCAGCAGATATTCAAAATCGTTCAATGGGTGAGAATTTATATTCTGGTCGAACTCCAGATGAACGAGCAGCTGAGAAGTTAGTGAAAGATTTAAAAGAGTTAGACGTTATGATTACACGACGTGAAGAAGTTATGTGTGCCCAAGCTATTTTTGATGGTGAAATTACTGTAAAAGGTGAGGGTGTTGATCATGTCATTTCATTTAACCATACAAATCGTGAAACTTTGTCAGGTGCTAATTTATGGAGTGTTTCAACTTCAGATAAGTATGCAGATTTGAAACGTTGGGTTCGAAAAGTACAAGCTACTGGTTTTGTTAACACCGATGTTGTCATTATAGCCCCAGACGTAACAGATGTACTTTTAAAGGATCAGCAAATTTTAAAGCTGTTGGATATTAGAAATGTTAACATTGGAGAGTTCAAACCTGAAAATCTTCCTAATGGAGCAACCTATATTGGAAGTATTGCAGGTGTAGGGAAAATCTACGAGTATTCAGCAACTTATTACGATGATTTAGATGATAAAGTTAAACCGATGGTACCAGGAGGCACGATTGCGCTAGCATCTTCTGAAGTTGACTTTTCAATGGCATATGCTGCTGTTACTATTGCAAAAGATGAGGATTTGGTAACCTATGAAGCGAAGCGAGTTCCTGATACTTGGACAGAGAAACGTCCAGCAAGTAAAATCCTACAATTAAGTGCCAAACCTTTACCGATTCCAAAAGAAGTAAATAGCTGGTTTGTAGCTAAAGTTCTATAAGGGGGATATTTATGTTAAGAGCAAAACATACTATTCGACATAATAATGTTGAATACAAAAAAGGTGCTATTCTCGATGGCTTAAAGGAATCGGAGGCGGAACGCTTAGTACGGTTAAAGTCTGCTGAATACGTCATTTCTCCTGAGGAAGAAATGAAGAAGCAACGAGTGGCCGAAGATGTAAAAATAATTCCACCGGATGAATTTGAAGAATTACGTTCTGCATTGGATGAATTATACAACGCAGAAGAACTAAAACGTGTTGCTAAGGAAGTAGGCGTGGATTTAACAGGATTGACAAAGAAAGAGCCTATTATTGAGGCGATTATAAAACAAGGTAAAGCCGATTTGCTATTAGAGGATGATTCTAATGAATAAAACGTTTAAAGACTTCATTACGGAGGATTTGGACGTTTTTTTTAATGTCGATGAGATGGCTGATAAACATGAGTTAGAGGGACAGGAGTTAGATTTAATCGTTGTAGACAGTAGTTTAGAAGATTTAAAAGGCTTTGGACGTGATCAATTAAATGTAGCCCAAGAAGTGTTTAAGATTTTCAAAACTGTTTACGTGAAAAGTAGTGACTTCTATATCCCTAAAGTCGATAGTGAATTGGTTTTAGATGGCGAAAGCTATTATGTGGAAGAAGCAAAAGATCAAAACGGGGTTATTAAAATTGTTCTGTCAGCCAACGAAAGTTAGGGGGTAGATTTAATGATCCAAATTCGACTTGAAAATATCGAAAGAATCGAACAGCTATTTGAAAACACCCCACGAGAAGCGAAAACGGTATTGTGGCGTGCTATTAATCGTTCTGCTACAGCTGTGAAAACACGTACTAGTGTAACAATTCGTAAGCATTACATTGTCAAAGCTGAGGATGTCAAGAAACGAATTAAAATTCGAAAAGCATCGCTCAATAATCTATCAGCTCAAATAAGAGCAAGTGGACCAGTAACACCCATCATGAAATTCGATGTAAGACCTACTTCACCAAAAAGTAGTCAAGTTACAGCGCGTGTTTTAAAACGAGGTTCTCGAAAAAAAATAGACAGTGGATTCATTGCCAGGACAGGAAATGGACATGTAAATGTATTTACCCGTGTGGGAAGTAGTCGTTTTCCTATTCAAGGGAGATATGGTCCTTCTATTGCACAAATGATGGGTAAAGATGTACTGATAGAAGATATTACTGAACGTGGTCAAACTGTTCTAAATGAACGATTAAACCACGACTTAAATCGATTATTACAAGGTGGGGTTTGATGTTAAATACAACTCTAATTGATGATCTTGTTAGCTTTATAAACGAGACATTAAAAGAAATGAGATTACCTACCAAAGATGAAGATGTTGAAAGAGCTCCAACTGCATATGATGGGTATTTGCCACCCAAAAAGAACCCTTCTAAAAGAAGAGATGATTCAGATACAGAACAAGAAGATTTTCCATATGTGATTGTGCGGTACTTAGGGGAAGAAGATACTCAATATAAAGAAAATGTAGTTACGCTTAGAGTAGTGATTGGCACCTTCAGCAAAGATGAACAGCATGGTTGGCGTGACACGTTGAATGTCATGAATAGGATAAAAATTGCATTAGGAAAAAAACAAACAATAGGAGCAGCCTCTTTAACAGGAACAATAAGCATGGCATTGTTTGAGGATCACCCAAAACCTATGTGGCATGGTGTTATGGAAGTGCAGTTCAATTTACCACAAGTTGTTTGGGAAAGGAGTGTGTTAGATGACTATTAAAGTATCTGAAAATGCATCACCAGAGAAGGTAGGAGATGCTATTAAAAAGACAAAAGAACAGCAAGAACAATTAATTTACGTTGGCCCACCAGTGAAAGGGGTACAACGTTTTTCTGTTTTTAAAGGGGGCTACCCTAAGAATTTAGAGGAACATTTAGAAAAATGTACGGCATTTAAACAATTGTTTGTGCCTATTCAAGAATTGACTACGGTTCAAATGCGTTTAAATGATTCGAGTACAGTAGAATCAATGTTTTATAACAAAGTAATCGAATATTTTAAGGGAGTGAAGTAATATGCCACATGGCTCACGCGTGTATGAGATGCCGACAAGCCCCGGTACACCAACTGTAGTATCAAGTATTGTGCCTGTTGTGTTCGGTACAGCACCTATAAATTTAACAGAGGGCATAGATAATGTGAATAGACCTATCAAATGTACCTCTTTAATTGATTTTAAAAAGAATCTTGGCTACTCAAAAAACTGGGAAAACTATGATTTATGCGAAGTAGCAGACGCAGCATTTGTGGAATATGGCTTGGGGCCTTTCGTCTTTATAAACGTATTGGATCCTGCAGTCCACAAAAAGAGCATTACACAAGAAACTGTAACGATTGAAAATCAAAAGGGTACGTTGAAAAATGAAGGGATCCTAAAAAAATCGTTAAAGTTGATTGCGGATAGTACCACTTTAAAAGAAGATGAAGATTATATTGCTACTTTTAATGAAGATGGACTATTAATGATTGCATTTTTAACAGCTCAAACATCTGTGATAGCTGAATATGATATGTTAGATCCTTCACTTGTTACGAAAGAGTATTTAATTGGTGGGTATGATGTTGCAACAGGTAAAGCATCTGGCTTGGAATGTGTTAATAAAGTATTTCCACGTTTACGTTCAGTACCTAGTCTATTACTTGCACCTAAATTTTCATCAGATCCAGATGTTGCTGCAGTTATGAGAGCAAAAGCAACTTCGATAAATACGTACTTCAAATCAGTAGCCCTAACAGATGTTGATACAACGCAAACTGCAGTGTTCACAGATGTATTCGAATGGAAAAATGACAATGGCTACACAGGTAAAAACGAAGCAGTTTGTTGGCCACTGGGTATGAGAAAGGACAAGGTGTATCACCTATCAACTTTATTTGCTTGTAACGTCTTAAAAGTTTGCTTGATAAATAACAACTATCCCTATGAATCTGCATCAAATAAACCTATTCCAATTGATAAAATTGTTATCAAAAAAGGCAATAAATATGAAGAGGTTGAACTAGAACCAAATCAGGCAGAGATTTTAAATGATCAAGGGATTGTAACAGCATTAAATTTCGTGAATGGATTTGTAACCTGGGGAAATTACACAGCGGCTTACCCAGATGTAACTGACGTGAAAGACAAATTCCACGCAACACGTATAATGCATAATTTCATTGGTAACTCGATTGTGTTGAAAACTTGGGAGAAAGTAGATGGCCCAATCCGCAGACGCTTGATTGATGAGATTGTAGACGAAATGAACATGTGGATGAATGGTTTACAAGGTGATGGAGCAATTATTGGTGGAAGAGTAGAAGCCCGCGCAGAAGATAATCCAAATGACCAATTACTAAATGGTAAAGTGGTTTTCCGATATTTTGTTGCTGAGCCAACACCAGCGCAAGAAATCGAAAATATTTTACAAGTGGATACGTCATACTATGAAACTATTTTTAACTAAGAAAGGGGCATAATTTAATGTCAAAAATCCCTGAGAAATTAAATGATTTTAGAGCATACGCGAATGGCAGCCCTGAATTAAAGGGAGTAGCTGATTTACAATTACCATCATTTAACCCAAAAACAGAAACTGTAAGTGGAGGCGGAGTAATGGGGGAATATGATTCTCCCAACTTTAGCCACTTGGAATCGATGAAAGCCACTATAAACTGGCGAATGATTAATAATGAATTATTAGAATTCCTAAAACCGAAGGCGATTAAGCTGGATTTCCGATTAGCGAACCAAGAATATGATGGAGCTAAAGGTGAGCATGAATTCAGTGTTAACCGTATTGTTATGCGTGGGTTGCCAATAAATAACGATCTAGGAAAAGCAGCAAAGGGTTCTCCATATGAGGGATCATCAGAAATTGAGATTTTATATATAAAAATGGAGTACAACGGAAAAACGTTGGTTGAGATTGATAAATTAAATTACATCTACCGTGTGGGAGAAGTTGACTACATGGAAAAATTACGTGCAGCATTAGGAATGTAAAAAAGATATTGATAGGGGAGATTAATAATGAAAATCGAAAAGCAAAATGCTGAAGAACAAACACTTAATCAAAATCAGGAAAAAGAAATTGTAAACGAGGTACTTGTTCAAGTTGGAGAAAATGAAACTGAAAACAAGAATCCAGAAATTATCATTGTGCCTATTAAGCGTCCTATCGATTTCGATGGGACGTTTTTAAATGAGGTGAAACTTGATTTCACCCAAATGACAGGTACACAAATTTTAAAAATTGATGCTGAATTACGAGCTATGGGCACAGGCTTTGATGACTTATGGAATCAAACTGTTATTTTGAAATTGATGTCTAGAGCATCAGGGCTCCTAGAGGAGGATTTAAAAAGATTACATGGTGCTGATTACTTAGAGGTGGCCTTCCGAACAAGAAATTTTTTCATTCAGTGGTAGGCAGCAATGTCGCTAAGGAATATAGAAAACTCTTTATACAATTAGGTAGAAGTGTTCCTGGCAGCATGGAGTATTGGGAGAAACAAAGTGTAGGTGATTTGAATGCTTGGTTAGAAGCATTTGAAGAATTGGAAGGAGCTGATAAGTAGTGTCGAGAACATTTGAAACAACTGTTCAAATAAACGGTGCTATCGGCAGCTCTTTGACTTCATCTTTCAGGGGTGCTACTTCAAGATTAAACGATTTAAGTAGTAGAGCGAGAGCTATACAACAAGAAATGAATCGTTTAGGTCGTGATTTTAGGCAAGGTACTATTCACCAATCACAGTATGCTGAGAGTACAGCTAGGTTGTCTCGCGAATTAAGGCAACTCGAAAATAGCCAAAGACGAATCACTGCTTTAAAGAGCACGTTTAACAATGGGATGAATACAACAAAAACAGTGGCAAGTGTAGCGGCAGTTGGAGTAGCAGCAACTGCTACAGGTATAGCAATGTCGTCACTTAATACAGCGGGGAATTTCCAACAGCAAATGTCTAAAGTTTCTGCTATATCTGGTGCAACAGGTACTGATTTGACAAGACTCGATGACACGGCACAAAACCTTGGTAAATCAACAGTATTTTCTGCTACTCAAGCTGCAGAGGGTATGGAATATCTAGCATTAGCTGGTTGGAAAACAGATGCAATCATTTCGGCAATGCCTGGTATGCTAAATCTTGCGGCAGCAGGTGCTATGGACTTAGGTCGAGCAGCAGATATAACGAGTGATACGATGCAAGCGTTTAGTATGGGCGCGGATAAAGCAGGACATGCTGCAGACGTATTTGCATATGCTCAAGCTAACGCTAATACAAATGTTGAGATGATTGGCGAAGCTATGAAATATGCAGCTCCTACCGCAAATCAATTTAAATGGTCCCTTGAAGAAACTTCTGCAGCAATGATGGCACTTGCTAACCAAGGTTTGAAGGGTTCAGTTGCAGGTCAAGCATTTGCTAGCTCAATGGGTCGATTAGCCGAGGACAAAGGTAAAATAGCGGAAAAAACAAAAAAATTAGGCATGGAGTTTTTTGATGCTCAAGGAAAAATGAAGTCACTTCCTTCTCTGATAAAAGAGATAGAAAAAGGTACAGCAGGGATGAGTGATAAGCAGCGAGTTAGTACGCTACAAACACTCTTCGGTGCAGAAGCATTTAAACATTGGGCTATTCTACTTTCAACTGGGTCAGATGAACTTCAAAAAATGACAACGGCATTAGAGAAGTCAGATGGAACTGCAGCAAAAATGTCTGCAACTATGGTAGATAACTATGCGGGTTCCCTTCAACTTTTAAAAAGTAGTATCGAGGGTGCCCAAATCAAATTTATGAAACCAGTCTTGCCGGTATTTCAAAAGTTTTTCGATGGAATAACGGGAAATCTTGATCAGAACATGGGCAGTATTGAAAAAGCAGGTAAAGCTACAGCAAAGATTCTAAGTGATATTACTGCACCATTTAGTACATCAAAACCAATTAAACCCAAAATAGAACCAAACATGGACCCACAAGATGCTCAAAAGGCGATTAACCAATATAATAAAGAGCTTCAAAAGTATGAATTATTTAGCAATATGGATGTGGGCGAAAAAGTAGAATACATGTTAAATACAGCCATTAAAAAAGTAGAAACTTGGTTATCTGGTTCAGGTGGCGAAGCAATGGGACGGATTTTTACGCAATTGGGAACAATCGCGGGTAAGGCGTGGATTGCGGGGCTAACTGGAGCAGCAAGTGGGGCAGTTTCCAGTGCTCTTGATGGTAATTTTAGCGGAGCACTAGGGCTAGGTGCGGCAGCTTGGATGATGGGTGGAGGCACACTAGTTAAGGGAGCTATTGGGGCAGGTAGATGGGGCAAAGATTTGTATAAATCTAGACGTTCAGCAAATCAAACGCCTCCTACAACTACAGCGACATCTAGTCCGGCACCTTCCAATTCAGGAAGTAACGGTGGCAGTATGGGTCCAAGTCAAACGGGCACAATTACGTCCTATGGCGGTGGAAACAGACCAACCACGGCAACAGCGAGTCCAGCACCATCTAATAATAGTAGTATGGGTCCGAGTCAAACAGGTACAGTTACACCATATGGCGGTGGAAATAGACAAACTACGGCAACAACAAGTCCAGCACCGTCCCGAACAGGCTCAGTGACACCACCTAGATCAACACCTACTACGCCAGCACCTGTTGCAACTACTCCCCCTCGGACAGGTGGCATGTGGAGTAAGATAAGTAAGGCAGGTGGTAGAGCCATGTTGCCACTGAGCCTTGCTATGGATGCATATAGCATTTATAAATCAAATGACAAAGTGAAGGCGACAGGGGAAACGGCTGGTGGTCTGGCTGGCGGTTTAGGTGGTGCGAAATTAGGTGCTGCCATTGGTACAGCCATCGCACCAGGTATTGGCACTGCTGTTGGCGGACTGTTAGGCGGAGCAGTTGGATATGTAGGCGGTAGATGGTTTGGAGGAAAAGCCGTAGATACAGTGAGAGGTAGTAGTGAACCTAAAACTGCAGCTGTAAGTAAATCTGAACCTACACCTAGTAAGGCACCAAGTACAAGTGCTGATGCTAAAAAAGGTCTTGATACCACGGCTTTAAATACATCTGCTACTAAATTAGCGACTACCTTTGAAACTACAAGTACAGCCATAACAGCCATGTCTACCAATGCAAAACTAGTCGACACAAATATGATGCAGTTAGCAACAGGGGTAGGACTAGCTAGCACAACGGTAGGTACTTCTTTTATGTCTATACAAAATAGTGCAAGTATTACAGCTGCTAATATGGGTAATTTGACAATGTATACTGGCCAAGTCAGTACTTCGTTTGTGACATCATTTTATTCATTGAAAATGGCTACTGATCAATCCACGTCGAATATGTCCACATTAGCTGCAGTCATTGCAAATGCGACTAGCCTGTTTAATAGTATGCAAGGTATTCAAACTGCTACGCAAAATGTGATTGCTGAGTTAAATAATTTAGCATCGCGCGTTAAAAATGCATCAGTACCTGGTGGCACACCATCTAGGAGGACGCAATATGAATAGTTACCGAACTACCCAAGGCGAAACGTGGGACTTAATAGCATACAAATTGTGGGGAAGCGAATACTTGCTTCCTCTTTTATTTGACGCAAATCCTCAATGCAAAGACACTTTAATCTTTAGTGGTGGGGTTATATTAAATGTTCCAGATATTTTGCTTGAAGATGTGACAGAACGCCCTGAGTGGTTAGGGGAGGATGAAGAACTATGAGTACAACAAAGATTGCAAAAAGTACACGGCTCAATATTCTGTACAACCATCAAAATATAAATGAAACGTTAAGTAAACATTTAATTTCTTGGACATATACAGATCACTTATCTGGGGAAATTGATGATTTGAATATTGAGTTAGAGGATTCAGAAGCCTTATGGTTGGGGGCATGGTTTCCGTCTAAAGGATCTCTTATACAAGCAGATATTGAGAAATTGAACTGGGAAGGTGATTCTTTCAAACAAAAGATAGGGAAATTTGAAGTGGATACAATCAGTGGGAATGAATCAACCATAACCATTATGGCCCTGGCAACATCCGAGAAGTCGAGTTTGCGTGGGGAACATAAGAGTAAAGCTTGGGAAAAAGTAAAGTTAAAAAGTGTGTTTAGTGAAATTGCAAAGAGGAACGGCATGAAACTTGTATGGCAATCGTCAGAAAACCCTACAAAAGATCGAATTGAACAAGACAACGAAACTGATTTAGCTTTTATTTATCGTCTATGTAAAGATGAAGGGCTTTGCTTAAAAATCGCTAATAACAGCATTGTGGTCCTAAATGAAGAAGATTATGAAAAACAAGAAGCTAAGTATTACATCAGACGTAAAAGCAAAGAAACGGATGTAATAAAAGTAATCGAACGAAGCTTTACAAATACATTACACGACACATACAAGGCTTGCAAAGTGACACATACGTTAAAAAAGAAAACCATTTCGGCTACTTTCACGCCTAAAAATCCACCTAAAACAGGTCGAGTTTTAAATGTGAAACAACAGGTGTCATCACAAGCAGAAGCATTACGAATAGCCAAGAAAAAACTTAGAGAAAAAAACAGAGAGGCTACTACTGTCACTTTAAAAGTATATTCATTGGTGCCTTTATACGCAGGAATGACATTCAATTTAGTAGAGTTTGGGAAACTAAATGGAAAGTACATTGCTTCACAGGTGATTCAAAATGATTCCTCCACTACCCTATATTTACGAAGATGCCTGGAGGGATATTGATGTTAGAGGAATGCCAAGTTGTAAATGTTGATGCTGCAGCAAGAACTATTCGTGTGAAACGCTTAGAAAGTAATGATATGGTTTCAGGAGAAATACAAGTTTTTAAAGGTACGACGTTACCAGAAATAGATGCGACTGTTGTCTGCTCTTTCTCTAATGGCAAAAGCTATATGTTAGGGGAATTAGAATAGAGGTGATTTTATGGGCATAATCGGAACCTTTGGGGATTTGGTATTTGAAGTTTCGCGAGATAAAATCCATACATTCGATAATTTAAATCGGACTACAGAAGCCAGGTACACTAAACATGCAATTAAACATCAAAAACCGATCATGGAGTTTGATGGACCAGAAGTTGATCCAATTACATTTGATATGGTCTTACGTGCAGATTTGGGCGTAAACCCCATTAAAGAGTTGGATAAATGGCGTGACTATGTACGAAAAGGAAAAAGGGCTGTACTGATTATAGGGAATCGTCCTTTTTCTAATAACGCATTTGTGATAACCAAAATTAACGAAACGTATAAAAACATTGATAACCGAGGGAATGTCCTTAGTATCGAAGTGACAGTGGACATGATGGAATACCCCATCACCATTAAAACAACTAAAAAGACGACTCAAAATACTGCTAAAAAGGCAACAGCAAGTAACAGTAGCAACACATCGAAGAAAAAGAGTGGAACCATTACCATAACTGTTCAGTCGGTTAATATTCGAAATGGACCAGGTACAAGTTATAAAATCCTTGGCATTGCATCAAAGAACAATACATTAACAGTGTATGAGAAAAAGGGTGATTGGTATCATCTTGGCAGTGGAAAGTATATAACAGCCAGTACAAAATATTCAACGTTCAAGGGAGTGAGTTAATTGTATGAAGTAGAAGCCATGAAAGAAATAGATTACGGAGCGACAGGCGTACAAGAGGTACTGCAGAATGTCGCTTTTATTATGTCTACTGTTGCAATGGACTGCCCTTTGGACCGTGGGTTTGGCATAGAATTAGTTGTTGATAGACCCCTCCCAATCCTTAAAGCCATGTATAGTGCAAGGGTAGTGGGGGCTGTTAACCAATTTGAGCCAAGAGCTGTTATAGAAGCAATTGAAATTACAGGGGATGCCGAACAAGGTATTTTCAAGGCGAAAGTGCAGGTGTCTGTGAATGGCGAATAGATTTAATTTACCTGATATATCGTTTTTCGAGAAGTCTCCTGAATCCATTGTCAGTGAAATGTTGCAGCATATAAACGATAAGACAGGACAAGAGTTTCAGCGTGCTGATCCAAGGCGAAAGCTTGTTGAATCGTTGGCCGTCTTTGTAACATTTGAACGAAATCGAGCTGAACATGCATTGAAGCAAATGCTGTTGGCGTATGCATCAGACGATATGCTTGATTTAAAAGGTGACGAATTAGACACACCAAGACTAGAAGAAAGAGCAGCTACTACCGTAATAGGATTCAATTTAGAGACTGCTAGGGGTGTGGCTTTGCCAATACCACAAGGAACAAGGGTAAAAATTGCAGATGTTTATTTCCAGACTACCAGAATTGCGGTAGTACCTATTGATACTAATTACATTGAACTGCCAGTAACTTGCACAGAAGTAGGTGAAATCGGCAACGATTATTTACCTGGTGAGACAGTTACACTAGTTGATCCTTTACCCTATGTTAAATCGGTTGTTAACACGGTTGTATCGAGTGGTGGGGCAGAAATAGAAGAAGATGATCCATATGCAGAACGTATTCGCTTGGCTCCTGAGAAGTTTTCAGTAGCTGGTCCTGATTTAGCTTATAAATATTATGCATTAACATCTAGTCAAGACATTGTGGATGTAGAGGTAGACAGTCCTTCACCAGGTGTAACGCGCATTGTGGCCTTACTTAAAAATGGTGAGATTCCTACACAACAACATCTAGATAAAATCTTGGCCATTTGTTCTGCAGAGAACATTAGACCACTCACTGACAATGTCATAGCAACTATTCCTGACGTACAAAATTTTGATTTAGAAGTACAGTATTGGCTACCAAACAGCAAAGCAACGGTAGCAGATGAGCTCATGCAGAAAATCGACACTGAGTATCAAACATATTTGGTTTGGCAACGGTCCAAGCTTGGTCGTGATGTCAATCCAAGTGAAGTGGTGAAAAGGTTGAAAAGTACAAAATCTGAAAAATTGGCAGAGCGTGTGGAGGTAATCGGGGTGAACTATACAGAAATTGAAAAGACAAAAATTGCTGTTGCGAACGAACCAAAATTAACGTTTATGGGGTTCATTGATGACTGATTTAACAAAGCTGTTACCCTATTCATTACAAAACGATCCCTTCACAGTTGCTTTAACAGAAGCTTTTGAAATTCAAATTACACAGTTGTATGACGAGTTCCGAGCTATTTCAAATCTATATTTATTAAAAGATGCACCAAGTCTGTTAGTCGATTTTTTAGCTTTTGAGAAACATGTGGATTTTTACGAAGGACTTACACTAGAAGAAAAGAAAAACGTTGTAAGAAATGCTTTACATGTGCATCGAAAGAAAGGGACAAAATTTGCGTTGTTACGTGTATTTGAATTACTGAATTTGGATGGAAAAATAGAAGAGTGGTACGAATACGATGGAGATCCTTATTATTTCAAGGCAAGTATAGATGTATCTGATAGAGGTGTTGACAATGCTACAATCCAACTTCTGGAGCGTTTAATTAAAACATACAAAAACAATCGGTCATGGCTTGAAGTACTCGATATTAATTTAACTTCAAGGCAAAACAATATTTATGTAGGTTCTGCAACACTTACTGCAGAAGAAATTGTGGTGTATCCATATATAGCTACAGACTTGTCATCGAACTCAAAAATTAAAATAGCAGCTGCTAATACAGTAAGCTCTGAAAATCTAACCGTATATCCGAGAGGGGGAAATTGAATTGAGCGAAAAATTTGACACAATACTTACAAACGCTGGCTTAGCAGCTGTGGCAAATGCCACAATTACTCAAAAACAAGTAAATTTCGCGAAATTAGGTGTAGGTGATAGTAATGGTGCCTATTACACACCAACAAAAGAAGCTACAGCGCTACGCAATCAAAAGTGGATTGGTAATGCATCATCTGTTACAACCGATCCGGACAATCCTAATTGGATTGTTGTTAAAGCCGTCATACCAGGAACGGTTGGAGGTTTTGAAATTCGAGAACTTGGTATTTTTGATGAGAATAATGTTTTGTTAGCAATTGGTAAATTACCACAGACATACAAGCCTACTTTTTCAGAAGGTAGTATCAAAGAGCTCACTGTTAAAACTGTCTTTGAAGTGACTAATACAAGCGCTGTCACATTGAAAATCGATCCTTCTGTTATTTATGCAAGTGAAAAATATGTAGATGATAAAGTTGCCACTGTTGTTTCAGGACTTGAAAATTTACAACAACAGCTTAATCAACATATTACAGATCCATCAAACATTAAATGGATAGAAAAAGTAGAGGGTACAGCAAACACTTTAACCGCAACACATGAAGCTATACCAAGCTATAAAAACGGTTTGGGTGTGTCGTTTCCTGTTAAATTAAACAGCACTGCAGCAATGTCATTAAACATAAATGGATTAGGTGCTATCCCTATCAAGAAAGCGAATGGTACACCGTTTAGTAATGGTATTGTTAACGGTGTTTATACTGTTCGCTACCGTGACGGGGCTTTTATCTTACAGGGTGAAAGCGAGGTGGAAATAGGAAAGCAGATTATTATACCAGGAACCACGAATAAAGCGATATTAAAAGGTGTCCATGATGGAACTGGATATGTTGAGGGGAGCCCACACTTATTAGCTTCTAACATCAAAAAAGGAGTAAATATATTTGGAGTAGTTGGGACAGCACCGTCAGAATACGATATTTCAATAGTTACTCACAACTTTACAGATTGGCGTGATAGACAACCGACTTATACGGTAACGTGGAATTTCCCGGCCGGTTTTAAACCTGTTGGATGGGCGGCCGGATTGACATGGGATCAATATGTAAATACGGCGGCTTCACGAAAGGCGGCGCACGGTAACGGAGCAGCAAACGCTACTTCTGGTAGCTTTACTACCTATGGTTCTAATAGATATATAATCATGAATATAGATACAACTTACGATTCTGCTGCAAAAGTATATGTAGCAAGATATACCATAAGAGGCGGCCCGACTGATTATTTAGATATGAACGATGGAAACATATATTGTCAAATTTATTGGACATGCGTAATCATTTAAAAATGGAGGGGTAATATTATGTTAGGTCATAAACTTTATTACGAAAAATTAACCGGGAACGTAGTTTTAACTATTCCCGAAAATCCAAACGCTAACGCAGTACCAACAACCAAAGAACAGGACTTTGCAATGTATTCAGTATTGCAAGCAAGGAATCCAGAAATTATTGACTTTATCCAACTAGATTTCGGACAGTTTCAGTCAGATTTTCAAACAGCTAGGTCATGGCAAATGGACGTGAAAACTCGTCAAGTTCTTTTTGAGTATCCGAGTTTCAGCACGCCATTATCAACAATGGTTGAGCGGTTACTGCAAGAAAAAGAAGAACTAAAAGTTGAAAATAATGAATTGAAATTAGCGTTAGCTGAATCAGCAGAGGCACAGCAACAAGACAAAATAGAAAATCAAGTAGCTATTGCAGAATTGGCGGAATTAATAACAACTAAGGAGGTTTTATAATGGCAAAACTATATTGGGATTTAATTAAAATGAATTTACGAACAGTTGACCAAGTGCCGTTGTTATGGCGAGAAGCTGTACAAGCATTACTCGAAAACGAAACCAAGTAGACGCAGCATAAGCTAGCGTTATTTTTTATGCCTAAAATCCCAAACGCTTGGGAATTTGAATATTAAATAACGTAAAAAAGAGGCTCACATATAGGAGCCTCTCATCACAGAATAAGAACAAGTGTTCCTATCCGATATTCATTATTACATATCGGAGGGGAAAAAGCTATGCAATTTTTAGATTTTTTTGCAGGTATTGGCGGTTTCAGGCTAGGCATGGAACAAGCTGGACATACCTGTGCAGGTTATGTCGAGTGGGATAAATTTGCACGCAAGTCATATGAAGCTATACACAACACAGAAGGAGAGTGGACTGCACATGACATTACAACAGTTTCAGACGAAGAATTCAGCAAATTTAGAGGGACAGTCGATATTATCTGCGGAGGATTTCCATGCCAAGCATTCAGCGTTGCTGGAAAGCGACAAGGATTTGAAGATACTAGAGGAACATTGTTCTTTGAAGTTGCACGGGCAGCTAAACAAATCCAACCACGGTATTTATTCCTTGAAAACGTTAAAGGGCTATTATCTCACGACAAAGGGAAAACGTTCGGAATTATCCTCGATACGCTGGATGAGCTTGGGTATGACGTTGAATGGCAAGTGCTTAACACTAAAGACTTCTCAACTAAAGAACGTCCAACACCACAAAATCGAGAACGAATTTTCATTGTCGGACATCTTAGAGGAACAAGTACCAGAGAAGTATTTCCTATCGGACGAGAAAGTGAAGGCTCTAATAGCAAATCAAAAATAAAAATCTTTGGTAGCACTCAAAAGAACATTAATACAACACTTAGTCAAAGGGAGTTAGTTTACGACTCTGATGGCGTTGTAGGATCATTGATGGCTACAGATGCTAAAAACCCTAAGCAAGTTGTTATTCGAACTGTAGGGAAGTTACCTGGTAAACACGAACAAACAAATCGTGTGTATCATGTCAAAGGTCTTAGCCCTACATTAACTCAACCACCTGTGCCTAAAATTTGTTTACCAGTTCTTACACCTGACCGTATAGAAAAAAGACAAAATGGTAGACGTATCAAAGGACCAGATGAACCTATGTTTACAATTACAGCACAGAATCGTCATGGTGTGGCTATTAAAGAGGCTACTACAAAAGGCTACGATGTGGCTTATCCAGGTGACAGTGTGAACTTTAGCGTCCCTAACTCAACAACTCGTAGAGGACGTGTAGGAAAAGGGATTGCTAACACTTTGGACACTGGATGCCAACAAGGTGTGTTAACAGATGAATTTCGTATTAGACGACTTACGCCTTTAGAATGTTGGAGGCTACAAGGTTTTCCAGACGAAGCATTTAAAAAGGCTACAGACGTAAATTCAGATTCACAATTGTATAAACAAGCTGGCAATTCTGTGAGTGTGCCAGTGATATATGAAATAGCGAAACGACTTTAAGCACCCCTGAAATGAGGGTGCTTTTTAATTTGACGAAAAAGGATGGAATTATATGGACATTACACAAATTATTCAACACCCTATTTTAGTATTAGTACCAAAGCCAATTTACTACATGTTTGCTGCTTACTTTTTATTTAAGATGCTCGACTTTACAACAGGGTTGCTAAAAACTTGGAAAGGAGTAGTGAATTATAAATCAGCAATAATGCGTGATGGTATTATTCGCTGGATAAGTGAGTTAGTAGCAATTGTCTTTGTATTTGCTTTAGATATGATGTTTGGACTTGAGTTTTATTTAACAGGCTTCACGCTTGCACTGTTCTTATATAAAGAAGGTGGAAGTATTGCGGAAAATCTGCAAATGTTAGGTGTAGATATGCCAGGGATAGTTGATGAAACAATCGAAAAGTTTAATAAAAAAGAAGGTGATCGCAAATGACATATAAAATCGAGAAACGTCTAATGACTGGACTACCTAACTATAATTTAACTGCTATTAAGTATGTTATTGCTCATGAATCAGGAAATTCAAAGAATTGTGGTCCTAATGCTTTAGAAAATGAAATTGCTTATATGAACCGTAATAAAGCTAATGCGTTTACGTCTCACTGGGTAGGGGGCGGAGGTAAAATTGTACAAGTTGCGCCAGTTGGCAAGTTACAGTATGGTTGTGGTTCAAAAGGAAATCCACTTAGTTACGCACAAGTAGAGCTTGCTCGTACAAATGACAAAGGTCAATTTAAAAAGGATTACGCAGCTTATATTTGGCTGTTAAGAGAGCTTGCAAAAGAGGCTTGCATACCTGTTGTGTTAGATGGGACAGGCAACGGTATTAAGTCACACCGTTGGATTACGGACAATTTAAAAGGCACGACACACAGAGATCCTTATTCATATTTAGCGAGCATGGGGATTACAGAGGAACAATTCAAATTAGACATTAAGAATGGTTTAGAAGAAGTAAAAGAGGTACAGGAAGCTAAAGTCATGCTTAATGATGCTAAGACAATCCCTGCTGTGATTATTGATGGTAGGACACACGTTCAAGTTCGTGATTTAGCTGAGCTATTAGGATTGAAACTTGTTTATAATAATGAGAGTAAAATAACAAAATTGTATGAAGTAAAATAATATAAGTGCATATGCAACTCAAAGGCCTGTTACCTTTATTGGTAATGGGCCGTTTTTTATTTCCAAAATTTTCACTTGATAAAACACAAACATTTGTTCTAAAATAATACAAACGAACGTTCTCAATGAGAGGTGTGAAATGATGAAAGAACAACTAATTAAATCAATGCAACGTGACCAATTATTAAATATGATGTACATGGCCAAAGATGGGACAGTGTCAAAAAGACGTATCAAGATTATTAAAATTGTTGGTAATTCGTTTCAAGCATATTGTTTTACAAGGCAAGCAAAACGAACATTTATGATTGATAGTGTGTTGGCGGTTGTTCCGGTCATTCACAAGGATCGTTCTGTTGTATGTTGAAACCTGAACAACGGAAACTTTTTCATAAATTTTTAATTCTAGAAATGGCAGTACAATCATTGCAACGCGACTTCCCTGTAATTGAAAATTTGAAAATGAGTAAAGTTTATTTATCAATCCTTGATAAGCTATTAAAAGACATAACACAGGATTACTACAATTCAAAAAGGTTGTTAGCAAAAGACAAAATAAGATTAGTAAAGGTAGAAAAGATAGATGAGTATTTTAGCGATGTGCATATAGCTACAGCTGGTAATGATGTTGTACTGCGCTACGCTAATATGGCTTTGAAAACTCAGGTAGAAAAATTATTAATTAGTCAGTTAGAGTGACCAGGTATGAGTATGAGTATCTGGTCTATAGTTTATAAAGTATTGGTACATTAAGTAAATTAAAGTATACTTTATAAATAAATACATATTAGGAGCGATGAAGCGATGGTTAAAGCCCTAAACTGCCCAAACTGTGCTGCAACTTTTAATCCTAAAGACTCTATATGTGAGTACTGTGGCAGTTACATCATCACATCAGAAGCAAAACAGTTAACATATGATTTAAATGAATTTAAACCAACCTATAAAAAAATCTTTTTCCATGAAATTGAGATGTGTGCAAATGAGTTGCCAATACGGTCAGGTATGGCGAATTTCTATTATAGTGCAACAAAATCAGATGGTGGCCGTTTGCTGTTAACAAATCAACGTCTTATTTTTTGTGCACATGCACTAAACATTAACCCTAATTTATATAGGGAAATTAGTTTGAAGGATGTAGATCGAGCTGAACTTGGCTTAAATCTTTTTATTTCGCAAAGAATTAAGGTTTTTGATGTGAAAGGTAATGAAACAACGTTTGTTGTTTATGGCGGGAAAACGTGGCTAGAAGAAATAGGACGTTGTTTAAATTAAAAGAGATGACCAGGTTCTCAATATCATTTGAGCACCTGGTCTTTTTTTGTACTTGCAAATTTATTCCCACAACATACAAAAAAACAGACAACCTTATTTAGTTATCTGCTACTTAATCTCAAACATTTCGTTCATATCTTTAATTTCAAGGGCTTGTAAAACTTTGGTGATGTGTTCACGATTTATTGAAGTTCTTCTATTAGTTGCAAGTTCGCTGATTACTGTACGTGTTAATCCTGTCTTTTCTGCTAACTCCACTTGTGACATTCCTCGTTCATTTAACACTTCTTTTAATTTAACTTTTAGTTCCATGATTTCACCTCTTTAATTATATTCTCCTTAAATCCCATTATACACAAATCCATAAATTTAATAAATAATTTTTATTAAATACTTGAATTATTAAATTTAATAATCTATACTCAAATCAATAAATAATGAAATTTAATAATTTTATTTATGCATGGAAATGAGGTGAAATACAATTGGCATTCGAATACCTAGCACAATACATAACATTCGATTCAGTAGCAAATATGGATAAGAGTGTGGAGGACCATATTGCGGTTCACTATTACAACTTAACAGAGTCAGAGCGAGCAATCGTATTTAAACTTGCATCACACAGCTTAGAATACACAGGTGTATGCCACTTAAAAGCGAGTACCATTGCTTCATCATTGGAAATCAGCACAAAGACAGTTTATCGATCAATGAAGAAATTAGCAGAGTTAGGCATCATTGAAAAAGTGCCAAGCACTAAATTAAACGGCATTAAAGGGGCTAGTATTTATCGCATTTTACCTTATGTCCCATCGAGCATGTCCCAACGAGAGACAGTCGGTGAAACTAGTAATGACGTGGTTTGTCCTCCACAATTTGAAAATCAAGCATCTAAATCTTTTAATCTTTTAAGTTCTAAACAAGCAAATAATATTATGAGTCTTGGCAATGAATTGGCTATGCAAGCTGAAAAGAAAAAGGAATACATGAATGAATATCAGATGATGCTATTTGATTTCATGAATAGCGTGCCTCTAGCAGATAACTTGAAAGATGAATTGCACAAAGTTGTATTAGCTGCACAGGTTCAAAATGCACCTGACTTTATAAAAGCTAAGAACGTGCTATTTAAAATTGCTATGGACATTAAAGAAGGTACTTTAACTGTAGCAAGTACATTAAGAGCCGTATTTGTAGGAGCGTATAACAAGGCTGTAGGACGTTCGAAAGTGAAGCCTGAAAATTCTTCATCTATAGAAGAAACACCTGTTAAAGAACGTCCAGTACCTTTCTACAATTGGTTAGAAGAACGTAGCAACTACCCACAAAATGTGGGTAGTTCACCAAGTAATTTAGAAAACTGGCTTGAATGGTGATTGTTTTGCACCCATGGAAAGAGGGGTACCTGAACAAATCGTGTAGGTACTTGTAAATTGCAGGTACCTTATATTTAACGACACATATATAACAAAGTCATAAAGTTTCAACTAGGGACAAATTGTCCTTCATCTAAATTTAGTCGCAATGAATTTTTAGAACCTATAGAGCCTCGTATGAGAGTGTATATTGTGAGTTGATTTTTATGCCCACTTGTATACCCGATATTGTGCCTGATTGAATGCCATGCGAGTATTGAAGTGGGCATAGATGAAATGTTGTTGTATCAATGGTTTGCACTTCATTTTAGACTGCTCATTACATGCGATTCTTACTATGTAAGAGAACCGTGACGCTGATTAAAAAAGAAAGGGTGAAAGTGTGCTGTTTGAAATATTAACAACTGGATTGATGGGTGGAATTGCATTAAAAGCTTTCTCAAAGAGTAGGGGTATGTCCTCTAATGATAGTGGGAAAATCCAGAGGATAATGTCACTCGCTGGATTAAACGTTCGTGATGGCAAGGATACATTAACTACGCAGCTTGTTAAGAAGAAACAGTTTGAATGGGGATGGGAATACAAATTCAGGATCCCCCTTGGACGTTCGTTCACTGATTATGAAGCCAAGCAACATGTCTTTGAGGATGGACTAAACAATCGCAGAAAAAATATTACCTTTAATGATTTACGACAACTGGATTTAAACAAAGACATTCTACTGCAACTTCAACAATTGTGGAAGGCAAAGCTGACGGAGCAAAAGGAAATTGAATTGACTTATGATGGTCTATTAATCGTGCGAGTGTACGATAAGCCATTAGAAAAAACAGTCCGATTCGCACCAGGTAATGGATGGAGAGTACCTGTAGGCGTTACTAGGGCTTTGAATGAGTTTAAGTATCATGACTTTGAAATGGTGCCACATGTAGTGTTAGGCGGTGCCACACGTTATGGGAAGAGTAACTTCATCAATTCAACTATCTGCAGTCTAGTGCAGTGTGAACCAGAGCACACAAACCTTTTTCTAATTGATTTAAAAGGTGGAGTGGAACTGTGCGACTATGAAAATATTAAACAAACGATTTCGATTGCTTACGAGCCTTACGAGGCCCTCCACACTTTACAAATGGCCTATGAAAAGATGAGAGATATACAACGAGAATTAAAGCACAGAGGAAAGAAGAATGTACAAGAGGCAGGCATAAAGGAACGTTACTTTGTAGTCATTGATGAGGTAGGCGAATTGAATGCAACAGAAGCAGTGAGGAAAGAAGAGAAACGTTTAAAGCTAGAATGCCAGACGATTATGAGCCAAATTGCAAGGCTAGGTGCCGGCTTAGGTTTTAGACTGGTTGTGGCCACTCAATATCCAACAACTGACGTCATCCCTAGACAGGTTAAACAAAATGCTGATGCAAAGTTATGCTTCAGAGTGCAATCAGGAGTTGCTTCAAGGGTTGTACTGGATGCAGAGGGAGCAGAGGCATTACCAATGATTAAGGGTAGAGCTATTTACCAAACAGCAGATAAACGAGAAATACTTCAAACACCACTCATCACACCACAAATTATCCACGATACTATCCAACCTCATATTGTTACGAAAGGGGAGCGCGTTGAAGAAACAGCTATCCAACCGAGACGAACAGATACTGTTACTTTTGAAGAAGTTTGATTTTATGACGCGCGATCAACTTAGTCGATATTTTAACCTTGGAAAAAAGCGTAATACAAATAGGGTCCTCCACAATTTATCTATTTACTTATCAGCTATTCGTGCTAGTTACGAAACAATTTATTACCTTAACAATTTAGGGCGACTGTATGTTGACTGTGACAAGATTCGCAGGAAAAACGCTCATGTCCAACATACAATCATGCGAAACGAATTCTGGCTATTTTATAAATGTCCACATGACTGGAAGAATGAAGTCAAAATATCGGATACCACTACTAGTATCGTTGTGGATAGCATGTTCTCACGAAATGGATTTCAACATTTTTTAGAGGTTGATAATATTCAAACGATGAAGGAAAATCGCGAGAAGATTAAGTGCTATAAGGAGCTCATGCCAAGCGTTGTAAAACAATTAGGTTATTACCCAACACTTGTATGGCTAACGACAACAGAATTGCGTAGACAGCAACTAGAAGCATCCTGTAGAGGGCTAAAGTGCAAGGTATACACAATCAATGAAATAAGAGGAGGAATATAGATGTTTAAAAAGCGTATTAGAACTGAGGTTGTACCTGCTAATGAATATACAGATTATAGTGATCGTTTCGAAGGTGATGAAAAGTATGCAACTTTAAGAGATGTAGCTTTGGCTGCATCAGTTCCTACATTAACAGCCATTGGCACAGGATTATTCATGTTCAACAAATTCAATAACACTTATTCCTCCACAGCTATACCTGTAAGTGCACCAGTACAACAAACAGTAGAACCAATTACTGCACAAATACCATCCACACTATCCACAATCCCTGTTAATACAATACCTCAACATACTGGAATCATTGCTGATAAGTCGTTAGAAATACTGGCAACTGCTTTAGATCCTGTTGTTCAAATATTAGTAGCGATTAGTTTTCCTATAGCATCGGTGATCATGGTAGGTGCATGTTTCTTCTTCATGCTTGGAAATTCTGAAAAAGCGTGGTCAATGATTATGAATGCTGGTTTAGGTTATGTATTGATAAACCTAAGTCCATTGTTTTTAGAAATCTTAAAGACAATAGGAGAGGCGATTTAACATAAAAAGTAGTGAATTAGAGGGAAAAATCCAAGGGGGTGAGACGTTGATATTAATAGGTTCCTACGCAATCATATTATTGTTTACTACTCCACAACCTAGAGTATGGAAACTCACGATTTTTGATCGCTCGTTACTCATAATGTATATCATCCTTTCAACTTCACATTACCTTGTGTTTCTTCTCATTTTAAATTATTTTGTAGTGTACTTATTTTAGATACGTGATTTATGATAACATAAACCTTTTAAAATCAATACTTTAAAGATTTTTTTATGCTTGTTTTTGTCCTCTTTTTTTAAAGGACTAATTGTTTCACTAGGGGGTAAACTATACTTATGTAAAAGTTGTTCAAGGATTCTATTACTTGAATGGACACTCATTATAGCTAATAATTAAGAGCTACATTCACAAGGACAACACCAACAATCTTTTTAAATAGAAAGAAATTAGACGACAACGTGAAAAAATGGTATGATTCGAAGAGGTACGTACATCTTGATTGAAGAAGGAGCGTTAAAAAATGGAACAAAATTTTGCGCGTATGATCGATCATACATTATTAAAGGCTGAGGCAACAAAAGAACAAATTGAAAAACTATGTGCAGAAGCGAAGCAATTTAATTTTGCCTCTGTATGTGTAAATCCGACTTGGGTGAAACACAGTAGCGAATTATTACAAGGATCAGACGTGTTAGTTTGTACGGTAATTGGATTCCCTCTTGGTGCCAATACACCAGCTGTGAAAGCATTTGAAGTAAAAGATGCAATTGCGAACGGTGCAAATGAGGTAGATATGGTCATTAATATTGGCGCATTGAAAGATAAAAATTATGACCTTGTACAAGCTGACATCGCTGCAGTTGTGCAAGCAGCTAAAGGCAGCGCACTTGTAAAAGTCATCATTGAATCATGTTTATTAACAGATGAAGAAAAAGTAAAAGCATGTGAGCTTGCTGTGGCAGCTGGTGCTGATTATGTAAAAACATCTACTGGTTTTTCAACTGGTGGCGCAACAGCAGCAGATATTGCCCTAATGCGTAAAACAGTAGGTCCTGAACTTGGTGTTAAAGCCTCAGGCGGTGTTCGTAGCTTAGAGGATATGAAAAGCATGGTGGAAGCAGGAGCAACTCGTATTGGTGCAAGCTCTGGCGTAGCCATCATGAATGGTTTAATAGCAGATTCTAATTATTAATAATTTCTTTATGGATATTAAGCTACTAGCTCTGTAAGAAGCTAGTGGCTTTTTTGCATGTAGAATAATGCCTACTACCATCACATATACTCCACTGATGATTTTGAATATAGAAAGGAGGATGTCATGTTTACGCAGTATAAGTATTGGAAGCCCTATATTAGTCCCTTTGATCCCTGCAAGCCCATCGAAGTAAAGTATTATGCTACGCCACCACAATTATATATGGGCTTTCAACCACCTGGACTCCCCCAATTCCAAACCCCGAGAGAGACACTTAGGGCGGGAACACTATGGCCACAATTATTTAGCCCCTATCCATTTCTGATGAAAAGGAGGGAGAAAGCATGACTAAAAAGATGTCGCCCGAATTTTATACCTTACTTGAAGAAATACAGGCAATTGATTTCGTCATCGTTGAGTTAAATCTCTATTTAGATACACATCCACATGACTATACTGCTATTCAACAATTTAATGAAAACACCGAAAAAAGTATGAAGCTCAAAGTAAATTTTGAACAAAAGTTTGGTCCATTAATGAATTTTGGACGAAGTTATTCAGATTATCCTTTTAATTGGGTTGATACCCCATGGCCGTGGCAAGTATAACAAATCATTAGGAGGAATTTATTCTTGTGGTATTATGAAAAAAAACTTCAATACCCGGTAAAGGTTAGTACTTGTAACCCTATGCTTGCTAAGTTTTTAATTGAGCAATATGGAGGAGCTGACGGGGAATTAGCAGCAGCCCTTCGTTATATGAATCAACGCTATACGATTCCTGATAAAGTGGTTGGATTATTAACAGATATAGCGACTGAAGAGTTTTCCCATTTAGAAATGATTGCTACGATGATTTACAAGCTTACAAAAGATGCTACGCCAGAAATGCTAAAAGAAGCGGGATTAGGGGACCATTATGTAAATCATGACAGAGCTTTATTCTATCAAAATGCTTCTGGTGTGCCATTTACAGCAACTTATATTCAGGCAAAGGGGGACCCAATAGCAGATTTATATGAAGATATTGCGGCTGAGGAAAAGGCGCGTGCCACCTATCAATGGATTATTGATTTATCTGATGATACCGATTTAAATGACAGTTTGAAGTTTTTACGTGAACGTGAAATTGTCCATTCTCAACGTTTTAGAGAGGCAGTAGAAATTTTAAAAGATGATAGGGATCAACAGAAGATTTTCTAAGAAAAAGTGGCTGGCTGTATCAAGGGGTCTTGAAACAGCCTTTTTTGTTATTGTATGTTTGAAAAAAAAGCGAGATCTTTTCGATGACCAATCATCACTAAAATATCTTCCTGTTCCAAGTTTTGCTCAGGGGAAGGGGAAATAATGATGTCTCCTACTCGAACAATGGCAATAACACTAACGTTATATTTCGCACGCAAATCTAAATCTCGCAGATTTTGCCCAGCCATTTTTGAAGGGATCATAATTTCTTCTATACTATATTCCTTAGACAATTCGATATAATTCAGCATATTCGGAGACAATAGCTGATTTGCCACGCGCTCTCCCATATCTCGCTCGGGATAAATAATCCAATCAGCACCTACTTTATCCAAAACCTGCCCATGTCTTTTACCAAGGGCCTTAGCAATAATTTTTTTTATCCCTAGTTCTTTTAATAGAGATACCGTTAAAATACTTGACTGCATATCGTTACCTATAGCCACTATAACGCAATCAAAATTTCCTATACCAATAGAGGTTAAAGCTTTTTCTTCAGTTGTATCAGCTACTACAGCGTGGGTAACATAGGGTTCTGCATCCTCCACTCTTTCTTCGTTAATATCAATTCCTAAAATTTCCTGTCCAGCTTCGTGGAGCCTGCGGGCAACGCTTGTTCCGAATCTTCCTAGGCCAATAACTGCATATTGTTTAATAGCCATAGCTATAGCACACTCCTCTAATTTTGTTATCCAATCATAATATTACCTTTAGGATGTCGAAAGGCTTCTGTTTTTCGTCGTTTTGTAATAGCGAAAGCAATGGTTAATGGACCTAGTCTTCCAGCAAACATCGTTAAAATAATGAGAATTCTACCAGTAGGGGATAACTCAGGTGTCAACCCCATCGAAAGACCGACAGTACCAAATGCAGAGGTTGCTTCAAATAAATACATCATGAAACTATGACGTTGTTCAGTAATGCTAAGAATGATTGTCACCACAACAACGATAAGTACGCCACACATTGTGACAGTCAAAGCCTTTAAGATAGTCTCAGTGACAATTCTACGTTTAAATAAAACAACATCTTCTTTTCCACGGATTTGTGACCACATTGTAGCAACTAATACTGCGAAAGTTGTTATTTTTATACCACCTGCAGTGGAACCAGATCCAGCTCCAATAAACATTAAGAGAATTATTAAAAATAATGTAGAATGTGTTAAGTCACCGATAGCCAGTGTATTGGAACCTGCTGTTCTTGGTGTAACAGCTTGGTAAAAAGAACCTAATACTTTGCCCCATTCAGTTAAAGGACCAAGTGTTTTATCATTTCCAAATTCAAACAAAAATATCAAAATTGTAGCGCTTACCGTTAAAATAATTGTAGACGCTAAAACAATTTTTGTATGAACGGAAAGTCTTTTAGTAACTCGATATTCATATAGTTCATTCATGACAATAAACCCCAAGCCTCCAATTGTAATGAGCACGCAAATTGTTAAAACGACGAATGGGTCATCTACATAAGCTGTCATTCCATTAAATCCGCCCATTAAATCAAAACCTGCATTATTGAAATTAGAAATTGCATGAAAAAAGCCAAAATACACAGCTTTTCCTATAGGCATATCAAAAGAAAAACGAATCGATAAAATAAGACCACCAATTATTTCAATCAATGCTGTAAAGAGCAGTATTCTCTTTACTAATTTAACAAGGCCAGCAATGGAAATATTATTAAATGCTTCCTTAAGCAAAAGTCTTTCTTTTAAAGATATTTTTTTCCCGAGTAGTAAAAATAACAATGTTGCAAATGTCATGAATCCTAAACCACCAATTTGGATTAGGCATAAAATGACTACTTCTCCGAAAACTGAAAAAGTATCACCTGTATCGACAACAATTAATCCCGTTACACAAGTTGCTGATGTAGCGGTGAATAATGCATCTAAAAACGAAAGTCCTTTTCCATCTTCTGTAGAAAGAGGCATCGTTAAAAGAAAAGTCCCGATGATAATAATAAGTGCAAAGCCAAGTACAAGAATTTTGGGAGGATTTAATGTGTTTCTAAAAGTGTTCATCTTGTTCTCCTCTATAGATGTTAAATTACTTGATTTTAAATATGCATAAAAAAAGACCAACTAAAAAAGCATGTAAAGAATAGGAGAAAACATGCTAATAGGTGGTCGAATAGGACCTCCTTCGCTTTAGCCGACGAAGTTAGCTGACGGGTAGGATGGCGAAAGAGTTTCTCATCCTTTCTGCATGTGCAGAATTAACCCCAATATATTGGGTCCTCCGTTCTCAATGTTTGAGATTTGGCCAGTATTAAATTGAATGTGATTATTCTACGCCCATATTCTATTTTTTGTAAACCCCTATATGAATAGAAAAATACAATTATTTTTTTATTGGGAGCCAAATTTGCTCTTCGAATTCCAATTAGAAATAAAACCAAAAATTCACTTGATATTTTCGCACACTTTCTATTGACCATTATTAGACAATACGATATAATTTTTTAGTACACAACAGAAGGTGATTTGCCTAAATTGTGTATTGACGTGTGTTCGGAGGGAGGGAAAGAGAGATGTCAAAAACTGTCGTTCGCAAAAACGAATCGCTTGAAGATGCTCTTCGCCGCTTCAAACGTACTGTATCAAAAAGTGGTACAATTCAAGAAGTTAGAAAGCGCGAGTTCTACGAAAAACCTAGCGTAAAACGTAAAAAGAAATCAGAAGCTGCACGTAAACGTAAGTGGTAATTTAATTTCCCATTAAAAATCCCTACGTTCATAACACGCAATCGTATGATTCACTGAGCAGACAAAGATATACCTGGAATTAATTACAGATGTAATTAATTTCAGGTATTTTACATTGCTCGATTTACGTACATATGAAAAAGCCGGATGGATATCAACTAGATTCATTCGGCTTTTTTGTGTAATACTAAGTTGTAAGCAACATGTACAAATAGTCGAAATAATTTTTCAGATATGTGAAACTTTTTACATGTTTGACCGTATATACAGAGGAGAAGCATGTTAGAAGGGAGGGAAAAAGGTGCGAAAACGGAGAATCCTTAGCTATTTACTAGTAATATGGATGACTTTTTTGTTAGCGTTTCCATTAACTTCGGCGTTTGCAAGCAGTAAGGTCTACCACGTTCCTATTCATAATGAAGTAGAGCGAGGGCTTCACGCATTTTTAGAACGAGCTTTTAATGAGGCTAAAGAAAACAATGCGAAAGCGATTATCTTAGATATACATACGCCTGGCGGATTTGTAAATGCAGCAAGTGATATCGCCATGCTTATGGATGCAACGGATATATGGACAATTGCTTTTATTAATAAGGATGCCCATTCAGCAGGAGCTTTTTTAGCCTTACATGCGGATGAAATCTACATGGTGCCCAATGGAACAATCGGTGCTGCAGCGGTTATCGATTCAGCGGGTAATACAGCTGATTTGAAAGCAAATAGTGCGTGGCTTGCTCAAATGTCAGCAGCAGCAGAGACATCTGGTCGAGATCCAAAGTATGCTTTAGCAATGGCTGATTCCAATTATGAATTGCCAGAGTATCGTGCGGAGGGAAAAAATTTATTAACGCTTTCAGCATCGGAGGCATTAAAGGTCAAATACTCAGAGGGTACCGTGAAAAATTTTCAGGAACTTTTAGAGAAAAAAGACTTACAAGATCGTGATGTCGTTTCAATCGAACCAACATTCTCTGAGAAATTAGCTCGGTTTATTACAAATCCAATTATTGTTCCAATTTTATTATCCATTGCAAGTCTAGGTCTTGTCATGGAGCTCTATTCGCCAGGATTTGGCGTTCCGGGTATAATGGGATTATCAGCGCTTGGTTTATTTTTCTTTGGACATATGGTTGCGGGCTTTGCTGGCTATGAATCCTTATTGTTATTGATTATTGGTTTAGCACTTGTAGTGGCAGAGTTTTTTGTTCCTGGTGGAATTGTCGGTATTTTAGGTGGTGTGCTCATAATACTAAGTTTATTACTGGCAGGTGCAAATATTATGCAAATGATAATAGCAATTCTCATTGCGCTTGTAATAGCGATTATAGGAATGGTGATTCTGATGAAATTTTTCGGGAAAAAACTGCATGTCTTAAACAGGCTGGTGTTAATGGATGCAACTACGACAGAAGAGGGCTATGTCTCCAACGTCAATCGCACAGAATTGTTAGGAAAAGTAGGGACTACACTTACTCCTTTACGTCCAGCGGGTACAATGGTTCTTGACAGTGAACGCATTGATGTTGTATCAGAGGGTGGCTATGTCGATGCAAATAAACATGTAGAAATTATTAAAGTTGAAGGCTCACGTATTGTCGTGAGACAAACAAAAAAAGAGATGGAGGAATAGGAAATGGGTTTTGATTTAGCATTAATTGGTCCTATAGCTGGACTGGTTATTTTATTTATTGTACTAGCGGTATTCTTTACCTTTGTACCAGTAGCACTATGGATTTCTGCACTGGCTGCAGGCGTCCGTGTTAGTATTTTCACATTAATTGGGATGCGCTTACGTCGTGTAATTCCGTCTCGAATTGTAAATCCGTTGATTAAAGCACATAAAGCAGGTTTACCTGTAACGATAAACCAGCTTGAAAGCCACTATTTAGCTGGTGGTAATGTAGACCGAGTTGTCAATGCATTAATTGCTGCACACCGTGCGAATATTGAATTATCCTTTGAGCGCTGTGCTGCAATTGATTTAGCTGGGCGAGATGTACTTGAAGCAGTTCAAATGTCTGTAAACCCAAAAGTGATTGAAACACCATTTATTTCAGGTGTAGCAATGAACGGGATTGAGGTAAAGGCTAAAGCGCGTATTACCGTACGTGCCAACATTGAGCGTTTAGTTGGTGGTGCTGGTGAAGAAACTGTTATTGCCCGTGTAGGGGAAGGGATTGTTTCTACAATTGGTTCAGCAACTAGCCATACGGAAGTATTAGAAAATCCGGATATGATTTCACAAACCGTTTTATCAAAAGGTTTGGATTCTGGAACAGCCTTTGAAATCTTATCCATTGATATTGCTGATGTAGATATCGGTAAAAACATTGGGGCAGAATTACAAATTGAACAAGCGCAAGCAGATAAAAACATTGCTCAAGCAAAGGCTGAGGAACGTCGTGCAATGGCTGTAGCTAATGAGCAAGAGATGATTGCCCGCGTCCAAGAGATGAAAGCGAAAGTAGTAGAAGCAGAAGCAGAAGTACCTCAAGCGATGGCAGAAGCATTACGCTCAGGTAATCTTGGCATAATGGATTATATGAACTATCGTAATATTCAAGCTGATACGGCTATGCGTGATTCCATTTCAAAAGTAAGTAACGATAAACCAGAAACAAACGAACCAAATGTTTAAAAACGGAAAGGAGCAGAACTAACATATGGAACAATTAATTATTTTTGCAATAATTGCCATAGTCAGCTCTATTTTCGGAAAATCAAAAAATAAAAAACCACAAAAATCAATGCCTCCTTTTAATAATAAGGACACACGTGTAGAGTCACCTGTGCTTGAAGAAACTCCACAGCATCATCAAAAACCACAAAGTTTTGAAGATTTTGCTCGAGAATTTATAGGGGATTGGATTCCGGAAAATGAAAAGGTTCAAGAGACTAAGAAATTGGTTGAGGAACAAGTGACGAAGGAAGTCCCAAGCTATGTTGCGCCACCTGTCATTCCAGCGGATGTGCCAAAGCGCTCGTTTATCCGAGAGCAAAAAGGACGATTAGCAGCTGGGAAAGAAGAAGTGAAAGTAACTGGGACACATTCTCCTTTTCAAGTCCCGCAATCTAAAAATGCTCTCATGCAGGCTGTGGTAATGGCTGAAATATTAGGCCCTCCAAAAGCAAAAAGAAAATAACTAGCATGTCCTCCTTTTTCGATGCATATATTGCCGAAGAAGGAGGCATTTTTTTATGAAAAAATTATTTCAATTAACGCCACTACTTGAATTGTCAGAATATGAATCATTAAAAATTATTGGACCTTACCGTTTTATTCATGCAGATGCAACGACCTGTTCGTTTGCTTATGCAGATTATCATATTACTGTTACGGCTGATTTGGTGAAAATTCATGCACTAAAAGAAGAAATGCTTCATCTCTCTGTTGAAAACTTACAAGAGATTCATATGAAAATGACAAAGAATATGGGTGTGAGTTAAAATGTGGAATAATCGGCCAATCATTATACGTATAAAGCGCCATGAAAATGTTCATCCTTTTATTCAAGCATTGCACGCACAACATGTTCCTTTAAAGCGTGTCGTCTTTAGAGAACAAGAGGTTTCGTTTGAAACAACGATGCATCATTTACCTAAAATTCGTCGTATACGAAGAGGCTTTCGCTTGAAAATGGCTGTATTTTACGCCGATGAGCAGCAAGTTTTTCGAGCTCAGGTTTGGACTTTGCTTGGTCTGGCTTTAATGATTGCCATTCCAATACTTGGTGCGCAGGTGATTTGGAAGGTAGACATTGAAGCAGCAACACCAGAACTGGAGCAGCGCCTAGGTAAAACGTTTCATGATACCTTTCAAATAGAAACACCGCTTTCTAAAAAAAATTTACCGTCTAATACGGTTATTCGCCAAAAGCTGTTAGAACAGCATCGAGAGCTCTCGTGGGTGCATATTGAAAAAAATGGAGGGCGAGTTGTACTAAGGCCACAGGAATCTCCTAAACAAACGAAGCAGGCAAATGAAAAATTAGCGTCGCAATTAGTAGCAACCAAAAGTGGTATTATTACTCACTTTGATATCCAAAATGGCGAGCGGAAAATTTCAGTGAATGATACAGCCTATGAGGGGGATGTTCTTGTTAGTGGCGTGATTGAAAGTGGAGCGGATTATGTTTTTGTCGGCGCAAAGGGCGAGGTTTTTGCAGATTATTGGCTTGAATGTACCTTTAAAATTCCTACAAAAATTACAATGGAAACATTGCAACAAAAGCAATGGCGCGTTTTGGTGAAAGGTATTCATCAAGAAAAGGTTGATTATGTGCAAAAAAAGGATTTACCGAATTGGCTAGACCCTTATGTTTCAATTGTAGAGGAGCAGCAAACGAAAACGATGCAGGTGGAGCTTGATGAATCGAAAATCGAGTCTTTACTTATCCCGCTTCTTCATGAAAAAGTAATACGTTCGTTACCTGCCAAATCAATCATCAAAAAAGAAAACCTTTTACAGGCAAAGTGGGGTAATGGTACAGTTGAAGGGAAAGTTCTATTTTTAGTCAATGAAAACATTGCAAGTCCAATACATGGCCTACAAGGAGAATGATTATGTCAGAACAGTTAACTGTATTACAAGTGGATAATCCAAACGAAGCGGTTATGCTACTCGGAATTTCCGATGCAAATATGAAGCTAGTTGAGGAAGCACTTAATGTTCATATCATTACCCGTGGTGAACAAATTCAACTTGCGGGTGAAGAAAGTGCTAAGGAACAGGCAACATTTCTGCTGCATGCATTATTGAAGGTCATTCGCAAAGGAATTAATATTGATCAACGTGATGTAACGACAGCTATTGAAATGACTCAAAAAGGTACCATTGAATATTTCGCAGAGCTTTATGATGAAGAAATAGCACGCACGACCAAAGGTAAACCCATTCGTGCAAAAACAATTGGTCAACGAGAATACATACAAGCAATCCGTCATAAAGACGTTGTTTTTGGTATTGGTCCAGCCGGTACTGGGAAAACGTATTTAGCGGTAGTCATGGCAACGCAGGCACTTAAAAATGGGCATGTCAAGCGTATTATTTTAACTCGTCCTGCTGTTGAAGCAGGAGAGTCTCTAGGGTTCCTGCCAGGTGATTTAAAGGAAAAGGTAGATCCTTATTTAAGACCTCTCTATGATGCCTTAAATGATATCTACGGGGCTGAACAGACGCAACGATTAATTGAGCGCGGGACCATTGAAATTGCACCATTGGCTTACATGCGTGGCCGTACACTAGATGATGCTTTTGTTATATTAGATGAAGCACAAAATACAACTCATCAACAAATGAAAATGTTCTTAACACGACTAGGCTTTGGTTCGAAAATGGTCATCACAGGTGATAAAACACAAATCGATTTGCCTAAAAATACGGAGTCTGGCTTAATCGTGGCAGAACGCACATTAAAATATGTAAAATCGATTCATTTCCAAGTGTTAGAACAAGGTGATGTCGTCCGCCACCCAATAGTAGCCAAAATCATCCAAGCCTACGAAGAACAGCAACTTTAGAATGGCAAAGCCATTCTAAAGTCTGCCCCGAAAGCGAAGCGACAGGGGCACCGTGTTTAAAAAAAGTCTGCCCCATGACTGTGATTTAAGAAAATGATCAAAATATGGAAAAAAATGTGACAGCTATACGAATTTGTATAGCTGTTTTTTGCTTTCTTATACATTTTTCGAGAAAAATGTATGTTGAATTGGTATGATAGTAGGTAGATAGAGGAGGTGCCAGATGGAGAAACAACTTCGAAAATTTACTGAGCTTATCGGTTTTCGCTATTTTATTATCATCATTCTCATTTTAACAGGATGCCTACAATTTGGCTTGATGTATGGCAATGTTAAAGGAGTTACATATGATTTCAAACCTTTACAGCTAGCGCCTGAAACCGTACGATCTACTAAAACAATAGAAGATACCTACAAGACACAACAAGAGCGGGAAAAAGCCGCAAATGCAGTAGGCCCGGTCTATCAATTTTCGGAGGATGTCGCCAAGCAGCGAGCAGCGATTGTCACATCGTTATTTGATTATGTACTAGAGGTAAAAAAGGATGTGGCCAATAGCAAGGAACCAATTGCAATTGCCGATCAAGTAGGGCAGCTTCGCAAAAAATTTGAATCGCTCGATGAAGATCAAATGCCACTCATCTTTACGGATTCACAGCTAGAAGGACTATTAGTGCAAAGCGATGAGGATTTAAATAGAACAAGTATCCAATTATCCAAAACAGTAGAGGAATACTTACAAAAATCCATTCGACCTGAAAATGTCTTTGTCGCTCAAAATGACTTTGAGACGAAGATTAGAGGACAAAGAGGGTATCCCGATAAAATATTCAATACGGTTGTTTTAATTGGTCGTACAAGTATCATTGAAAATGAAACCGTTAACGAAGAGCAAACAAAAATAAGAAGAGAGCAAGCGAAGGAAAGCGTTGAGCCTACAAGAATTTTACAAGGTCAGATTATTGTGCAGGAAGGCCAGATTATTGATAAAGAGGCATTTCGACAATTAGAGCTTTTAGGGATGATTAGTAATCAAGCTTCCTTAAAACCGATTGCAGGACTCATAATTTTAACACTGCTCCAAATGGTGTTTATGTATATTTTATTCGAGCGCTGGGAGGCTAACGAACGGAAAAAACGTAATGCATTGTTGGTAACAGTGATTGTTTATAGTTTGTCCATCGTGCTAATGAAATTCATTAGTTTAGTTTCTGGCGGGTTTGATGTGACCATTGCCTTTCTTTTCCCAACAGCATTGGCTACAATGCTTGTGCGCCTGCTGGCAGATGATAAAGCCGCAGTGCTTGTTACAGTCATGACTGCTGCTTCAGCTGGCGTTATTTTTCAAGAAGGCTATTCATCCGTTATGCAAATGGAAATTACGCTTTATATCATTTTTGGAGGGTTTGCAAGTTTATTCTTTTTACGTAGTGTTGAAAAGCGCTCACATATTTTACAGGCAGTTGCGGTTATCTCCCTTGTGAATATGGCGTTTATCGCCTTTTATTTATTAATGACACAATCATCCTATGGTTTACCAGAATTAGTGTTTTACTTTGTTGCAGCCATGTTATCTGCATTGCTTTCTGGAGCGTTGACAATGGGGCTCTTACCATTCTTTGAGTCAGCATTTAGTTTATTATCGTCATTACGTTTAATTGAGCTATCGAATCCGAATCATCCATTACTAAAAAAATTACTAATGGAAGCACCAGGAACATATCATCATAGTGTAATGGTCGCAAACTTAGCTGAAGCTGCCTGCGAAGAAATAGGAGCAGATGGTTTACTAGCACGTGTAGGGTGTTACTATCATGATATCGGAAAAACGAAGAGACCCGCTTTTTTCATTGAAAATCAGATGTCAGGTATTAATCCGCACGATTCATTGCCTCCTGAAACAAGTGCAGAAATTATCATTGCCCATACAACTGACGGTGCTGACATGTTAAGACGCTATAAAATGCCTCAGGAAATTATTGATATTGCGCTGCAGCATCATGGGACAAGTCTGTTAAAGTTTTTCTTGTTTAAAGCGAAAGAACAAGGGAAATCCATTGAAGAAGCTACTTTCAGATATCCTGGTCCTAAACCGCAAACAAAGGAAGCGGCCGTAATAAGTGTGGCAGATAGTGTAGAGGCAGCAGTGCGTTCAATGAAAGAGCCAAATTCTGAGAAAATTCATAAGCTAGTAAGAGCTATCATTGACGATCGAGTACAAGATAACCAGTTTGATGAATGCGATATTTCAATAAAAGAGTTAAAATGTATAGAGAGAGTACTTTGCGAAACATTGAACGGAATTTTCCATTCACGTATTGAGTATCCTAAGGCAGATAAGTAGGAGGATCTATGATTTTAACAATTGATTTTACTGATGAAACAAATGAAGTTGCAGCACAGCATACAGAGCTTGTAGAAAAGCTTTTGCAACATGCAGCGAGTGTAGAAAGCATTGAACCAGAAACAGAGGTTTCTGTAACGTTTGTCACAAATGACACGATTCAAGATATAAACCGCGAGTATCGTGGGAAAGATCAACCAACCGATGTCATTTCCTTTGCATTGGAGGAACTAGGTGAAGGTGAAATGGCAGTAACTTTTGAAGGAATGCCCCGTGTACTAGGCGATATTATTATTTCTACAGATCGTGCAAAAGAGCAGGCCGAGGAATACAATCACTCCTTTGAAAGAGAGTTAGGTTTTTTAGCGGTCCATGGCTTCTTACATTTACTCGGTTATGACCATATGGAGCCTGAAGAGGAAAAAGTAATGTTTACAAAACAAGATGAAATATTACAAACTTTTGGTTTAGGACGAGATTAAATGAATTTGCGTAAATACTTGCGATCATTTGGCTATGCGTTTGAAGGCATTATAACTGCAAGTACAGAACAAAATTTTAAATCACATATTGTGAGTGCAGTCATTGTCATACTGGCTGGTTATTTTACAGGTTTGTCTCGAACGGAATGGTATATTGTGCTACTATTAATAGCACTTATGTTTGCATTGGAAATGATCAATACAGCTATTGAGAGGGTTGTGGATTTGGCTTCGCCGAACTTCCATCCACTCGCCAAGCAGGCAAAAGATATCGCAGCAGGTGCTGTGCTTGTATTTGCGCTATTCAGTGCTATAATCGGATTACTTATCTTCCTACCCAAATGGTTGTAATCGAAGTGAGTATCTGATATGAAAAAAGAACTGTATTATACTAACGTGAGGGAGAAATATGATAGATGACAATTGATATGCATGCATTACTAGAGGAATCTAAAAAAGCGCGTGAAAAAGCATATGTTCCATACTCAAAATTTAAAGTAGGAGCAGCTCTTTTAACGAAGGCCGGAGAAGTTATTCACGGTTGTAATATTGAAAATGCAGGCTATAGTATGACGAATTGTGCTGAACGTACAGCATTTTTTAAGGCTGTGTCAGAAGGTACTTATGAATTCGAGGCTATTGCCATTGTTGCAGATACAGAAGGCCCATGCGCACCTTGTGGAGCATGTCGTCAGGTGATGATGGAATTTTGCGCACCGACGATGCCTGTTTATTTAACGAATTTAAAAGGTGATGTTACGGTAACGTCAGTGGGCGAATTATTACCGTTTGCATTTACAACGGAGGATTTAGAGAATGCTGGAAACTAGAAGTGGCTATAAGTCAGGCTTTATCTCTATTATTGGTCGCCCGAATGTTGGCAAATCGACATTTTTGAATCGTGTCATTGGCCAGAAAATTGCGATCATGAGTGATAAACCACAAACAACACGAAATAAAGTACAAGGTGTACTGACAACAACTGATAGCCAAATGATTTTTATTGATACACCAGGTATCCATAAGCCCAAACATAAACTTGGCGATTTTATGTTGAAAGTTGCCAAAAATACATTGCGTGAAGTGGACGTGATTATGTTCATGGTTAATGCTGAGCAGAAGCTTGGCAAAGGCGATGAATTTATTCTTGAAATGTTGGCGGGAAATTCGACGCCGGTATTCCTTGTTATTAATAAAATCGATCAGATTCATCCAGATGAATTACTTGGAATTATAGAGAGCTATAAGGAACGCTATGAATTTGCTGAAATTATTCCTATTTCAGCGTTACAAGGCAATAACGTAGAAAGCTTATTGGACACATTGCCGAAGTATTTACCAGAGGGGCCTCAATATTACCCTGCAGATCAAGTGACGGACCATCCAGAGCGTTTCATCATTTCTGAGCTTATTCGTGAAAAAGTGTTACATTTAACACGCGAAGAAATTCCACATTCTATTGCGGTTGTTATTGATAAAATCCGTCGAGATGAGGAGAACAATGATAAAATTCATGTAGCAGCCACGATAATGGTTGAACGTGATTCACAAAAAGGTATTGTCATTGGTAAGCGTGGAGCCCTATTAAAAGAAGTAGGGACACGTGCACGAAAGGATATCGAAATGCTTTTAGGTTCTAAAGTCTATTTAGAACTATGGGTCAAGGTCCAAAAAGATTGGCGTAATAAATCAACACATTTACGTGATTTCGGCTTCCGAGATGATGAGTATTAACAGGCTTTGCTGACATAGGTAGGGAAACACCGTCAAAAAATAAGCTTATGGCATTGGCGGTGTGAATACCCTCCCAAATGGTGAGAGATTTCTCTATACCTAGACAAAATTGATAGTTTTTACTTTGAGCTGTCCAAAACATTTTGGAGAGCTCTATTTTCATGGACAGTTTACGGGAAAGGAGGGGGACTATGCTTCATAAATGGGAAGGAATTGTGTTAAAAGTACGCGCTTATGGTGAGTCCAATAAAATCGTTACGTTGCTCACACGAGAGGCAGGAAAGGTAGCTACTATGGCGAGAGGTGCTAAAAAGCCTTCTAGTAGATTAGCTTCGGTCACACAACCATTTACATATGGCATGTTTATGGTACAACACCATACTGGTATGGGCACATTACAGCAAGGGGAGCATTTGAATTCAATGCGCCATATTCGAGAGGATATTATGGCTACTGCCTATGCTAGCTATATTATGGAACTTGTGGAGCGAGTCGTAGAAGAAGGAAAACCAGAGCCTTTCGCCTTTGATGTTCTGCTGCAAGCACTACAAGCGATAGAGGATGGCTATGACCCTGAATCCATCACACTCTTTGCAGAATGGAAGATGCTACCCTATACAGGAGTCCAACCTATATTACATGCCTGTGCTGCATGCGGTGCTGTAGATGGGGAATTTGCTTTTTCCTTTGCACAAGGAGGTTTTTTATGTCATCGCTGTTATCAGCATGATCCCTATATTATTCGTTTAACGCCAACGCAGCTTAAGCTTATCCGTATGTTTTATACCGTTCCCATCGATCAAATTGGGAAAATAGAATTAAAAAAGGAAACGAAATATTTTATCAAAAAAATTATAACAACTATCTATGAGGAACAAACCGGAATTCGTTTTAAAACGAGAAAATTCATCGAGCAACTGGAAAGAACCCCTGAATTACAAATACGCCCTACAAACGAAGAAATGCCAGAGGAACCTTAACATTCCTCTGGCATTTTATGTGATTTAAAATTCTCCATCTGACATTAGGTTATATAGTAATGCCCATTGACCTGCGAATTTTTTAGTTTCAATATAAAGGTACTCCGTTTCTCCATTTTTACCTGTTAAATGGAGAACAGCTGAGCCTTCCGCTTTAGGTGTAATAAGAAGTTGTCCTTTAACAATTGTAGCTTTTACAGAGGCGGGTTCAAAACCTAAATCCTCTAGAGCCACACTAGCTGGTTCAAAAGACAATGCTTGTGTCGTCAAAGTTAATTCATCTGTAAAATGGTACAAATCAATATAGCGAACTAAATCAAGCGAGTATACATCAGCAGCCATCTTTTGTTGATGCTCACCATCTGAAAAGGTAACAATGAACTCTCCATTTTGCAAAATAGACAAAGTTTGATCAGTTGTATTGAAATTATATAAATTAGAAGCAAGTGCCTGCCCATTCGCATTTTGCACAGTGACCTGTGTTGGGACAAATGATAGTTTGCTCTCAGATAAATCCAGTGGTAAATTTTCTGTATAATCCCCTTCTTGTACTTGTTCAAGAGTTACCTTCAATTTGCCATTTACATTTTTAACATGTACTAAATAAAAGATATCTATAAAATCCTCTGAATCATCGGAAAATCCAGTTATCACTAATTTTCCTGTACCTTCTTTTAGAGGCTTCATCGTAATAGCTTCCGACATATCCTCATTTTCATCCCATGTGAAAATAGCCTCTGCAGGTTCGATACCACCATATACAGCCATGATATATTCTTGGTTAAATTGGCTAGCATAAACAGTTGCATTTCCAAGCATCTTTTCAGCACGAACTACAAAAGCGGCTAACTGGGAACGCTTCACATTGCTTTTTGGTCCGTAGGTTGTTGGTGATGTTCCTTTTGTTATGCCATTGTCAAACAAAGCTTGAATATAAGGCTCAAATTCAGTTCCCCTCTTTACATCCGTAAAGGGTAGCTTTGCGCTAGTTGAACTTGTCAGGCCAAAACCTTTTGCAATCATTTTTGACATTTGTTCACGTGTAATATTTTGATTTGGGTAGAAATAACCATTTGCACCATTAATAATACCCGCATTTGCCAAGGCCGCAATGGCTCCGTAGTTTTCCGATCCCGGCTTAATATCCTTGAATTGAGGGTTTTTGACATGAATCGTATCTAGCTTCAATATACCTGCTAAAATTTTAGCCGCTTGTGTTCGTGTGATTGGATTAGCTGGCTTAAATGTACCATCCATATAGCCAGAAATAATGCCACGTCCGGCTAATTCCATAATAGCCTTTCCTTCTTCTGTTGCTGGATTGACATCAGGGAAAAATGTTGCTGCATGTGCTGTTGGTGTAATGACAATCGCACTTGTTGCAAGTGCTGATGCCATCGCTAGTTGAAATAAACGCTGAGACTTCAAAAGTATTCCTCCAAATGGTAATATTAAAAATTTTATAGTATGAATGTTGCGGACCTTCCTATGTATCAGTTCAGACTTCCGGACGAATGAATGTGGAAAGGGTGGTATAGTTTTAGCTTGTTAATTATTCAATATTTAACAGCTAAAACTAACTATAATACCTTATTTATACCAAAATTTTGGAGCGGCGAATAGAGGAAATTATATCCTTTGTATTATGTAATTGGTCATGAATCGTCAAAATCCTAAACCAACAGTTCCTATTAAGCTATGTTATAAATGAATAAAATTTCAATTTTTACAAAATAAAATTTTTACATAATTTTAGTTTTTTTTATTAAATAATAAATTTACATATTTATTTTGTGAGTCTAAATATCGTGTTATTCCATTTTATTCTTTATCTAAGAATATAATATTGTGAAAATAGTCATGTGTTTTTATGCGGTTTTCAATATATAAATAGTAGAAACTAATCACTCAAGTCCCATATACTAGTTGAAAAGGTATTTTAACCTATGATATTGTAATTGGTATAGATATTCTTATTTATATTTTTTTAAAATAACTTAGTCGTTTAATCCCCTGTCGAAATAAATGTACTTAATATAGATCTGACATGCCTATGAAATAGAAAACAAGCCTCTATCAGCAAAGCGTATTTTTATACGTTTATCAGAATAACGCAGTCCTATGGAAGAAGGAGGGAGTCACATAGTGCTTAGTACATTGCGTATGTGGCAGAAAATATGCTACGAAAAGTAACCTTAAGTATTCGTGAAGTTGAAGCGAATGATATTTTAGCGGAAGATATTTTTTCGGATTATCGTTTATTGGCTAAAAAGGATTTAGTGTTAACGGAGCGAATTATTGCTTTACTTAAACTTCGAAAAGTGGATGAATTATCTGTCTATCTACCATCGGATTCGATTCGAATTGTTCATGATTTAAGTGCTCAGCGAACGAGAGAATACGAAGATTTATTTTCACCACTAATGGAGGAAAAAGACCCAATCGATGACTATAAAGAAACTGTCCATCAACTTTTTATGACAACCCTAGAAAATGTTGTCCATGAATTGCGTTATGGTCAAATACTAAAAAGCATACAAGACACTGCTTATGTTCGCGGGGTTTTTGAAAAGATTTTAGAAGAGAAACATCGCTATGAGTTACTTATGCGTTTAAAGGAATGGGATGAATATTCTTTTGTCCATTCATTTGATGTATTTGTATTAGGAACCATTTTTGCTCGTTATTTAGGTTTGACAGATATCGAAACATTAGCAAGAGGTTATTTGTTCCATGATATTGGAAAGGTCTTTATCCCCCAAGAAATTTTAAATTTAAAACGAAAACTCTCAGAAGATGAGTTTGAAATTGTTAAAACACATACAACTAAGGGCTATGAGTTACTTTTAGAAAATAACGAGGAAGAAATCGCCTATTTAGCACGAGATCATCATGAACGCTTTGCTGGGAAAGGCTATCCTAATCAGCTCTGTGCAGATGATATGAGTGAAGGGGTACAGTTGCTACAAATCATTGATGTGTATTCAGCGATGACGTCTAAGCGAGTCTATCACGATGGTTATGGAGCAACGGATGCGCTAGCTGTTTTATACAAGGACCGACATTTGTATAACGAAAAATTTATGCATAAATTTGTAGAATGTTTAGGCATCTACCCTGTCAACTCCGTTGTAATGCTTTCAGATAATCGTAGTGCACAAGTCGAGCTTGTTTATGATTTATTTCCTACCTTGCCCAAAGTGAAATTATTGGATGAGCAAAAATCCATGAACCTGCCCTTGAATTATAGTGTTAGAATCGCAAAAATGATTGATTATCGTGCAAATAGCTTTGAAGAGATTTTCAACCTATTCGTGGAACAATTAATCAGGTGTGACGAGCCTAATTTAAGAATGCATTTTAGTAAATTAATTGATCATTTACACCCGAAAGAAATTGTCCTAAAAATTTTCTTACCAGCTTTTCGCATATTACGTCTGTTAACAAGAGAAATACAAACGGATATGACGAAATATAGAAATTCTATTTCTATTTTAAAGAAACTATTAGAAGAGCAATTAAACGTTTTGTATATGGACTATCAGCATGAAAAAACGACCATTCTAGTTGTGGAAACAACCCTTCGTGAAAATTTCTTCATTAAGCTTGTGCAAAGTATTCTGTATATTGATAAAATTGTACCTTTCTTCATAAATCCAGGTGATGATCAACGTATTACTCAGCTAATGGGGCATTGTGATGTTAATGTTGCTTATTTTATTGAGGATGAACAAACTGTTGAAAAGCGAGTTCGTCCGATGCGAGAAGGAGCCTTTCTATATTATTCATTAGCGGATATAGAGGAATTACTTGTTAGCTTGATTGGTATGAGCGTGAAAAAGTTTTCGTTTGAGGAAAAAATGCAAGAGCGTTTATTTTCAACCTATAAAGCATAAGAAGAGGGAGTTGCCTACAATGGCGACCCCCTCCTTATTATTTAAAACGATTAGAATTGAAGATGTTTTTCAATATATGCTTTCACTTCTGAAATTGGCATACGTTCTTGTGTCATAGAATCGCGGTGACGTACTGTTACTTGACCATCTTCTTTTGAGTCAAAATCATATGTGATACAGAATGGTGTACCGATCTCATCTTGGCGACGGTAACGTTTACCGATTGATTGTGATTCATCAAAATCAACTGGGAAGGCTTTGCGAAGTTCAGCCCAAACGTCTGTAGCTTCATCAGATAATTTTTTAGAAAGAGGTAGGACAGCAGCTTTAAATGGTGCAATTGCTGGGTGGAAACGTAAAACAGTACGTTTATCGTCACCCTCCAACTCCTCTTCATCATATGCATCGCATAGGAATGCCAATGTCACACGGTCAGCCCCTAAAGATGGTTCGATACAATATGGAATATAACGGTCATTTGAAACAGGATCAATATAAGTGAAATCTTCACCTGAATGCTCCATATGTTGTTTCAAATCATAATCTGTACGGTCAGCGATACCCCACAGCTCTCCCCAACCGAATGGGAATTTAAATTCGATATCTGTTGTCGCGTTAGAGTAGTGAGACAGTTCATCGTCCTCGTGGTCACGAAGACGCATAGAATCTTCTTTCATGCCTAGATTTAATAACCAATTTTTACAGAATTCTTTCCAATAAGAGTGCCATTCAAGATCTTCGCCTGGTTTGCAGAAGAATTCAAGTTCCATTTGTTCGAATTCACGTGTACGGAAAGTAAAATTACCTGGTGTGATTTCATTTCGGAAGGATTTACCAATTTGTGCAATACCAAATGGAGTGCGTTTACGCATAGAACGTTGAACATTTTTAAAGTTTACGAAAATGCCTTGTGCTGTTTCTGGACGTAAGAAAATTTCGTTTGTAGAAGACTCCGTTACACCTTGGAATGTTTTAAACATTAGGTTGAATTGACGAATATCTGTGAAATCCGCTTTTCCGCAATCAGGGCATACTACATCGTATTTAATCATTGTTTCTTTCATTTGATCGAATGTCATACCATCAACAATGATTTCATCGCCTTTTGCTAACGCTGCGTCTTCAATGATTTTATCAGCGCGATGACGTGCCTTACATGATTTACAGTCGATCATCGGGTCATTAAAGTTTCCAACGTGACCAGAAGCCACCCAAGCTTTTGGGTTCATTAGGATGGCAGCATCGATACCAACATTGTGCTCTGATTCCTGAACGAATTTTTGCCACCAAGCTTTTTTAATATTGTTTTTTAATTCAACACCAAGTGGACCATAATCCCAAGTGTTTGCTAGACCACCGTAGATTTCTGAGCCTGGAAAGACAAAGCCTCGGTGTTTTGCTAATGATACAATTGTTTCCATTGATTTGTTAGCCATAAAATAGCCTCCTTTAAAATTTTGTTAGCGGTAAAACGCTAAAGATATTCATTCAGTGTAGACTAAATGAAAATAGCACCCGTCTCCGGGCACAATGTATGCCCAGGGACGAGTGCTAATACCCGCGGTTCCACCCTGATTGTTTTAAACAAAACGTTTAAAACCTCTTTTCAAAAAGTTAGCTCAGGGAGTGCCTTTTCTCTGTTACTATGTAGACTTTCACCATCTTCTACTCGCTCTTGAATGGAACAGATACTTTTTTCCCATCATCGCCTGTATAACGCAATTTGCTCGAATATAAAGATAGAGCAAGCGTATGTGTCAACATTGTAGCATGTAGTTCTTTGATTCGCAATCATTATTAAAAACCAGTATTTTTATTATCATGGTCGAAGATGTTGGTTTTTAACCGACTAGGACAGCAGCCTTCATAGCAAAAATCAAATAAAAAAAATGAAAGGAATTAGCCTTAATCTAAAATCCTGTACACATATCAGCTATAATTCACCACAGATTACTGCTATTTTATACAGACTGTTGTATAATTGAACTATTGCTTTAATCATACAAAGCATTATTATAACACCTTTTATATAGAATTAGTGTAATACTTTGCATACCTATCATTCTATAGTATATAATAATTGAGCATAAGTATAACACTATTAGATTTGAGGCGGTGAGTCCAATCGAACTCAATAAACGTCAGGAAAACATTTTACAAATTGTGAAAGAAAACGGTCCTATCACTGGGGAACATATTGCAGAACGTCTCAATCTGACTAGAGCGACTTTAAGACCAGATTTAGCGATCCTTACGATGGCGGGATTTTTAGATGCAAGACCACGAGTTGGTTATTTCTATTCAGGGAAAAAGGCATCCGTTACATTGATGGATAGTATTCACAATTTAAAAGTAAAGGATTTTCATTCAGGCCCTGTAGTTGTCCCAGAAACAATGACGGTTTATGATGCAATTTGCTTTATGTTTTCAGAAGATGTTGGTACACTCTTTGTCGTAGATAAGAATGAGTTTTTGACAGGCGTCCTATCTCGCAAAGATTTACTGCGTACAAGTATTGGCACGCAGGATTTAAATAAAATTCCTGTACATATAATTATGACACGTATGCCTAATATTTCGTACTGTGAAAGATCAGATTCTTTGGTTGTTGCCGCGAACAAGCTCATTGAACGAGAAGTTGATTCGCTACCAGTAGTCGAACCACAAGAGGGTGGTTTGACGATTATAGGCCGTCTTACAAAAACAACGATTACACGAGCTTTCTTATCTCTTGCGCAAAATGACTAAATTTGAAGGAGAGCTGCATGAAAAGACTACGCGTATTTGTTGTATCTGACTCTGTTGGTGAAACTGGCGACCAAGTTGCGAAGGCAGTGATTAGCCAGTTTCGGCCCGGTCTAGAGAATACTGTTATCCGACGATTTCCACATATTCAATCGGAGGAGCTTATTCGTAAGATTGTTTTCCTTGCAGCACAACAACAAGCATTTATTGTTTACACACTTGTTCGTCAAGAAATGCGAAAGCTATTACGTGATTTATGTGAACAGGAAAAGATACATGCTGTCGATATAATAGGTCCTGCATTACAATCAATGGCAACCTTTATGGAAGAAAATCCATTGGAGACACCTGGGATTGTTCATATGCTTGACGATGATTATTTTAAAAAAATTGAAGCAATAGAATTTGCAGTTAAATACGATGATGGTCGAGATCCCCGTGGATTATTACAGGCCGATATCGTGTTGGTAGGCGTATCCCGAACATCTAAAACGCCCCTCTCACAATATTTAGCACATAAAAAATATAAGGTGGCGAATGTCCCTTTAGTTCCTGAAGTAGAACCACCCGAAGAGCTATTACAGTTGGACCCTAAAAAATGTTTCGGATTAATCATTTCTCCTGAGAAGTTAAATTCTATAAGGAAAGAAAGATTAATGTCTCTTGGATTAAATGATGATGCCATCTATGCACAACATAATCGCATTTTAGAAGAGATTCAACATTTTGAAAAAATTGTCGGCAAGATAGGCTGTCGAGTAATTGATGTGACTAATAAAGCTGTGGAAGAGACTGCCAATACCATCATTGAACATATTTTGACTTGTAAATAAATTGTACGAAAATAAACCACCTCGGTTCGTAGAGGCGGTTTTTTTGAGTGGATTTTGAAATTAGTATAGATAAAAACTAATTTTTGTTTTATAATAATAAAATTGTGGTAAAAATATTTATAAGAGAAAAATCCTAATTTTTTGTCGAGAAATAAAGGAATTTTAAAACGAATAGCGAATTGTGTTTCTAGAACGTAATTATTAAAGATGGTGATGGATTTGGCAGGGAAGATTCCAGAGGAAGTAATTGAACAGATTCGTACACAATCGGATATCGTTGATGTTATTAGTGAATACATGCAGCTGACCAAGCGTGGGCGAAATTGGTTTGGCCTCTGTCCATTCCATGGAGAACAAACACCGTCTTTTTCTGTATCATCGGACAAGCAAATTTTTCATTGCTTTGGTTGTGGTGCAGGGGGTAATGCCATTACTTTTGTAATGGACATTGAAGGCATATCTTTTCCTGATGCAGTTGTGAAACTTGGAGAACGAGCTGGCATACATTTAGATGTTGAGCCAACTTTTCCTGGAGGAACAAAAAAGATTTCTAAAGCGGAAGAAAGGATGAAAGAAGCACACGCTTTTACAGCAGATTTTTTCCATCATCTACTGTTAAATACAGAGGATGGCGAAGAACCTTTAAATTATTTGCTAGAAAGAGGATTTACAAGGGAGCTTATAGAATCTAATAACATTGGTTGGTCTCTCCCCAGCTTTGACGCATTAACAATATTGCTTGAAAGAAAAGGTTATAACTTACAAGAAATGGCGGAAAGTGGGTTAATTATTAAGCGAGAGGGAGAAGAACGTTATTTTGATCGTTTTAGAGGAAGGATCATGTTCCCGATTCGAGATGAGAATGGTAAAATTATTGCCTTCTCAGGACGAATACTTTCATCAACGGGTGAGGAAGCGAAATATTTAAATAGCCCAGAATCACCAATATTTCAAAAAAGTGAAGTGCTCTATAACCTAGATAAAGCACGAACTTCTATCAGAAAAAATCGTCAAGTAGTATTGATGGAAGGTTTTATGGATGTATTAGCAGCTAACTCTGTAGGTGTTATGAATGCCGTAGCAACAATGGGTACTTCCCTAACAAATCAGCATATCACAAAGCTAAAGCGCTTAGTTGAGCAAGTTACGATTTGCTATGATGGTGATAATGCTGGATTTGATGCAGCGAAAAGAGCGGCACAGCTTTTGCATACGGAGCGCATGAAAGTAGATATTGCTGTGTTACCAGAAAAGTTGGACCCTGATGAATATATTCGCACGTTAGGCGGACAAGCATTTAAGGAACAAATTTTGGAAAACCCTCATGCGTATATTGCTTTTATGATGATGCATGCTAGACGAAATAAGAACTTTCAATTTGAAAATGATACGCTTCAATATATACAAGAAGTCCTTGAACAGCTCACAGGTAGATCTTCGCCAGTTGAACGAGATTTGTATATACGACAGCTATCAAATGAAACAAATATCTCGGAAGAAGCCATTTATGCCCAATTCCGAAAGCTGGAGGCTAATCAGGTACGTTCTGCAAAACCAGAAATGCCGACACAAATGCCTTCAATGCCAGTCACGCAACAACAAAAGCCTATGGATGCAGCTGAACGTGCCGAACGTTTATTACTGGCCCATATGCTTCATAATATAGATGTAGTGGACAGGGTATTACGGAGTGAGCAAAAAGAGCCATTTGTACGAGATGCTTATATGGCTGTTTTTGTTCGCTTAGTAGGATTTTATGAGGAATATGGTCATCCTGATTATCAACGCTTTATGGAGATTTTGGATGACGCTGAATTACGGAAGATTGTTATGGAAGCGGCTTTAGTCGAGCGAGATCCTGATCAAGCAGAGGCAGAGGTTGTGGACTCAATCCGTCAGCTTCAAAAATATAGAATTGAGCAAGAAATTTATCAAAAGATGCATGAGTCAAAGGAAGCGGAGAAGATGCATGAGTATGCACGTGCACTTGAAATCGCCCAACAGATTATTCATTTAAGAAAATCGTTATCGGCGATTTAACCCGATTCGGTTGTTTAGAAGGAGGAAGGTTTATGGCGGACAAGTCAGAACGTTCAAAAGAGATAGAAGTAGAAATTACATTAGATGATGCAAAAAAATTCCTACAAGAAAAGGCAAAAACAGAGGGTGAAATTTCTATGAAAGAAATTTCAGAGAAACTAACACCTTATGAATTGGAAAACGAAGAAATTTTCCATTTTGCTGAGGATCTTGAAAAGCATAAAGACATTCAAATTATTGGAAAAGAAGAATTTGAAGAAGAAAGTCTAATGAAAGAAGAAGCAAACGAAGAGACTTTCGACTTAAATGATTTGAGTGTACCACCGGGTGTTAAAATCAATGACCCTGTACGGATGTATTTAAAAGAAATCGGTCGAGTTGATTTACTATCTGCAGAGCAAGAAATCAAACTTGCTGAGCGTATTGAACAAGGTGATGAAGAAGCACGTAAACGTCTTGCAGAAGCAAACTTACGTCTGGTAGTATCTATCGCTAAACGTTATGTAGGTCGTGGAATGCTATTCCTTGATTTAATTCAAGAAGGGAATATGGGGCTGATTAAGGCCGTTGAAAAATTTGATTACCGCAAAGGTTTTAAATTCTCTACTTACGCTACATGGTGGATTCGTCAGGCTATTACGCGTGCGATTGCAGACCAAGCACGTACCATTCGTATTCCGGTTCATATGGTCGAAACCATTAATAAATTAATCCGTGTACAACGTCAACTTTTACAAGATCTTGGCCGTGAACCTTCGCCAGAAGAAATTGGTGAAGAAATGGATCTAACACCAGAAAAAGTACGCGAAATTTTAAAAATTGCTCAAGAACCAGTATCTCTTGAAACACCGATAGGAGAAGAAGATGATTCTCATTTAGGAGACTTTATTGAGGATTCTGAAGCACAATCTCCATCTGACCATGCAGCATATGAATTGTTAAAAGAACAGCTAGAAGATGTCCTAGATACTTTAACAGACCGTGAAGAAAACGTACTTCGTTTACGTTTTGGTTTAGATGATGGTCGTACACGAACTTTAGAAGAGGTAGGTAAGGTTTTTGGCGTAACACGTGAACGTATTCGTCAAATTGAAGCGAAAGCTTTAAGAAAATTACGCCACCCTTCTCGTAGTAAACGTCTAAAAGACTTCTTAGAATAATTTAAATAGATGGAGCTATCCAACTAGTGTAAAAATACCTAGTTGGATAGCTCCTTTTTTATACCATTGAAAAGGTAATTAGCCTCGATATTCCGCAAACTTGTTTTCGCTAATAATAGATAATTAGAATGAAGGAAATGAGAGATTTGCTACTTTATACAGATGTATTTCCCAAAAGTGTGAGATAAAATTGTAATACAACCATTATTAAGCAATGTTTGGAGCTAACATTATGACGAATCCCCGGAAAAAAATTATTCTCAATGAAATTCTGTTTTGGAAGCAAAATAAACTATTACCAGAGCACTATTGTGACTTCTTAGCAGCTCTTTATACAGAGGGGGCTGATATAGAGGAGTTAGAACCTGTGCAAGATCCTAAACAAGCGATTTTACCATCTGAAAAAAGAAAAATGATACTTCTGATAGCAAGTCTATGTATCGCCATAATAGCTGTTTTGGCAATCTATTTTACAATAAAATCATTCACATTGATTTTAACCGTTGTCATAGGTATTAGTGCATGTATATTATTTATCGTTGCGTTTCAAATGGCGCAAAAGAAACATCTACTAGCTCCTATATATCATTTACTTGCCGCTATCCTATTATTTAGTATGTCTATACGTTTGTGTACTACATATTTTAGTGGAGATAATATCGTTTTATTTTGCTTGATTGCCGCCAACTGTCTTATTTGGCTTTGGTCAGGTATTAAAATGAAGCTCCTTTATTTCACGGTCTCCGGTGTTTTAGGATTACTAGCACTGATTGGCTACTATATCATAAATTTATAGTAATTTTTTGCACTTATAAATGATTGACATTTGCACACTACTTCCATGGTGTGCAGATTTTTTTATTTTTTTAGTATATGAATGTATGCAACGGGTATGATAACAGTATGAAAAAAAAGCTATGAAATTGACCAAAATTTGGTGTTTGCAAGACATATTTTATCCAATAGATACAGAAATGTCGAATTTGTTACAAACAAAGGAAAACTTAGCGAATAGGGCTTTTCGTTTCTTTGTTAATGAAGTACAATATTAGATGTTGACTGATTCTATATTATAATAGAAGTAGACTTAAAATGAGGAGGGGAAACTTATGAAAAACAATCCAGTCGTTCCTTACATCTTAATTCTGGCATTTGGTATTGGTCTTATTTTCTTCATGTCTTTACAAGGTGCAGATAACAAGAAAGAAATTGCTGCTGAACAAGAGGGCGGTGGCGAAACTACTGAAACTACAGACGCAAATGCTGACGGTGCAGCACTAGTACAATCTTGTATCGGTTGTCACGGTGGTGATTTAACTGGTAGTATGGGTCCAAACCTACATGGCTTAGATGAAGCCCGTATCGTTGAGGTTTTAACAAAGGGTATCGAAGGTACTCCGATGCAACCAAACATGAAAACTGAAGCAGAAGCAAAAGCTATTGCTGAATACATTTCTACTTTAGAATAGTATGACTGACAAGTAGCTGTACTGAAATAGTACAGCTACTTTTTAAATGCAAAAAATCATGAAATGGGGTTGTCCACATGAGTATTGTGAGACAACTCCATTTGTTTTTTTTCACGACATCCTCCATACTAGTAATGGACTCTATTTAAGGTAGGCGGTATAAAATGAACGCACAAAAACTTTCGAAACGATTAGAAACTGTAGCAAAATTTGTTCCCACAGGAGCGGTAGTAGCGGATATAGGTAGTGACCATGCCTATCTACCCTGCTATTTAATTCATCAAGGAGTAGCTTCTTCAGCGATAGCTGGGGAGGTAGTAGCTGGGCCCTATGAATCCGCAGTGGGACAAGTACAAAAAGAAGGATTACACCATGAAATTACGGTACGTCTCGCAGATGGATTAGCCGCAATAGAATTAACTGACCATGTGGATACAGTAACGATTGCAGGAATGGGCGGTCCCTTAATTGTCTCTATTTTAGAGAAGCATCCTGAAAAGCTGCAAGGTGTTACACGTCTTATTTTACAACCCAATATTCATGCCAAGGTGATCCGTGAATGGGCTTTAGCACATAATTGGGCTATTCTCGATGAAGAGATTTTAGAGGAAGATGATAAAATCTATGAAATTCTTGTGTTGCAAAGGGCACAAATGGAGCTTTCGACAGCAGAGATTTTATTTGGTCCAAAACTAAGCACACGTAAAGCACCAGCGTTTGTAAAAAAATGGACGCGTGAAAAAGAAAATTGGCAACGTGTATTACTATCCATAAAAGATGCAGAACAAACACCTGAAATTGAAGAAAAACGTGCAGAGTTATTGGCTCTTATTCAATTAGTAGAAGGAGTTTTGTAAATGAAGACGGTAAACGGTCAAGAAATTATTCAAGTGTTCGAATCATGGTCACCTAAAAAACTGGCTTGCATGGAGAATGATCCTATTGGTTTAGCGATTGGTACACTCAATAAACCTGTTAGCAAAGTATTAGTCACTTTAGATGTCAATGAAGCTGTTGCGAATGAGGCCATTGAAAAAGGATGTGAGCTAATCATTGCTCATCATCCTCCTATTTTTAGACGTCTCGCAAATATTCGTACAGACCATCCAGCAGGGCGATTATATGAAAAGCTTATAAAACATGATATCGCTGTTTATGCGGCGCATACAAATTTAGATGTAGCTGAAGGTGGAGTCAATGATTTACTTGCAGATGCCCTTCAGCTACAGGACCGTACGATACTAGAAGAAACTTACTCAGAACATCTTTTAAAGCTTGCTGTTTTTATCCCGTCTGCAAATGCTGAGGATTTACGCGAGACGCTAGCAAAGGCTGGAGCAGGGCGCATTGGAGAATATGAAGCATGTAGTTATACAACTGCCGGAGAAGGACGTTTCCGGGCGTTAGAAGGTGCAAATCCATTCGTTGGCACTATTGGTGAATTACATGTTGAAGAGGAAGTTAAGGTAGAAGTCGTATTTCCTGAATCCATCAAAAACCGCGTTTTAAAGGCCATGCTTATTAGCCATCCTTATGAAGAGCCAGCCTATGATGTAATTCGTCTTGATCAGCAAACGAATAGTATGGGATTAGGGCGTGTAGGTTACTTATCTAAGGAAATGACCTTACAACAATTCGCAGAGTACGTGAAGCAGCAGCTACAGGTTCCAGCGGTTCGTGTCGTAGGTGATTTACAGTCAAAGATTAAGAAGATTGCACTTGTTGGTGGAGATGGTAATAAATATATTTATGCAGCAAAACGTGCAGGGGCAGATGTTTTTTTAACGGGAGATATGTACTTCCATACAGCACAGGATGCCCAAGCAATAGATCTGCAAATTGTCGATCCAGGTCATCATGTCGAAAAAGTGATGATTGCAGGAGTAGCGGAAAAAATGACGAAGCTATGTGCGGATAAAAAATATGAGGTTGAATTTGTACAATCAACAATCAATACAGAACCATTTTTATTTGTGTAAGCGAGGGGAATAGATGTGACTAATGAAAGACCTGCTGGCAATAAGGCTGGTAAACTGTGGATTATAATCGGTTTATTTATCGCTGTTTTTGGTATAGGCATGACGATTATGACGAATATGATGAATGAAAAGAAAATGGATGCCATGACCGAACAATGTGAAGATGATGGCGGTCAAGCCATTATATCAAAGGAAAAAAACTTCCTTTCCACGAGTTATTCATTTGAATGTAAACAATAATAAAAGGTTGAACATTACTAGGGACTGAACCTCATAAGTAAGACAGTCTCAAAAAAGCATCACCCAACCAGTTTCCGATCATTAATTGGAGACTGGTTGTTTAATTTCAATTGAATTTGAGTATTGTTATAATCTCTTACGGTTTGAACTACAATGCGTTGTAGTTCGAGTTAATCTGTCGAGATAAAACGTTTCTGCTTTGAGTGTCGCATGAAACGATTCAATGGGGGTATTATCAGCGGGCGTTCCTTTACAGGACATGCTCATGGTAATGCCCTTTGCTTGGATTGCTTGTTGGTACGCTGCTGAAGTATAAACCGACCCCTGATAGCTGTGTAAAGATAACCTTGCTAACCCGAAGGGGGTCAGTTCACTAGGTAGTGTTCAGCCTTTTTGTATGCAAAGAATAGATAGAAAATGATAAGATGAGCATGAAATCAATTAGTAGAAATGGAGAGATAGGCCTTGTTTATTCGTTTATCTAAAGAGCAGCAAGAAATGATTCTAGCTGATATTCAGCGATTTTTCTATACTCATCGTGATGAAGATATTACTGAATTTGAAGCAGAACGTGTGTTAGATTTTATCAAGGAAAATATCGCCCCATATATTTATAACGCAGCAGTATCTGACGCAAAATATGTAGTGGAAAGACAATTTACCTCCATGGAAGAAGAATTAGAGGCACTGGAGCAGCCCATTAAATTAAAGTAAGCTAGTAAAAAAATCCTCAAATTTTAATAATTGACAGAAAATAAAGAAATATGGTAATTTAATTTTGAATTAAAGATTATTTAATTCGAAATATTACTAACGACTACAACATAAAGGTCATGAATAATACTGTATGTACCTGACCAAAATGGTTACGAGTGTTGTTTGGCGTACAGGGAATGACGATGATTCACACAAAATGAATGGGAAAACGAGGAGGATCATATGTTAAAAATCGGTATTATTTTAGGAAGTACGCGAGAAGGTCGTGTTAGCCCACAAGTTGGAGCGTGGGTAAAGGAAGTTGCTGAAAAACGTCGTGATGCGGAATATGAAATAATTGATATCGCTGATTTTAAATTACCGTTTCTTGGTGAGCCGGGAGGAGATACTTCTGGAGTAGCTATATGGTCAGAGAAAGTAGCCGCATGTGACGGCTTTGTCTTTATTGTGGCTGAGTATAACCATTCAATCACAGGTGCACTAAAAAATGCATTAGACTTTTTACGAGTAGAATGGAACAATAAAGCCGCAGGTATCGTTTCCTATGGTTCAGTTGGAGGAGCACGTGCTGCGGAGCATTTACGAGGAATTCTAGGAGAATTACTAGTTGCCGATGTGCGAGTTCATCCTGCTTTATCTTTATTTACTGATTTTGAAAACGGCTCGGTCTTTAAGCCAAAAGAGGTGCAGGCAGATTCCGTCCATCAAATGTTAGATCAGCTAATTCCTTGGTCAACAGCTTTAAAAACAATTCGTTCTTAATTTTAAGGCAATAGGTATCTTAAACGTATACATTCGTTTTATTTAAAACAATCATATAGACAGCCGCTTTCAGCTATATTCACAGCATGGAAGCGGTTGTTTTTGTTTGGATCATTCCTATTAATGTTCGATTTCTTCGATAACCTTTTCTTTCAAATCTGCATCCATAGAGGATAGCTTGACCGTATTTGAGAGACGTTCCTTTAATTCCTTATCCGTCATAATGCCACGTTCTTTTAAAATTTGTACGAGTAGATTCAAGGTCATAATATTTTTAATTTCCGCTGCTTTTGCATCCATATAAAACCCTCCAAAAATATAGAATTACTACCCCTTTAGTGTACTCCTATTTTAGAATCATGACACAGAAAGGACAAAACATAGCAAATTTATTTCGTGTTCCGGAATATGTGAGAGAAATTTAGCAATACCAGAAATGGTCCATAGCATAGTAACTATAAAACAGTGATAGAAAACGGTGAATATTGTATTTGCAGAGTTCATACCTTCCTAACAGGGGGGATTTCATGTGAAACGGATTGGAGTCGTTACAGGATTAATGCTGGTCATTATCGCGATCATCATCCTGTTTAATAAATATGTAGATGGCAAGCCTGTGGAAGCGAATATCGAGAAAGGTCCAATTATTACGAAAGAAGAGCTGAGTTTATCACTATTGAAAGATAAGCTCCTTGAAAAATACGTTGGTATTGATGTTAAAACAACTGCGGACAAGGAATTGGTCATCCAAATTGTAGGAGGAGAAGAGTATGTACAGTCGGTTAAAAAAGACATGGAGGCTATTGCTAAAAGCGCTTTAAAAACTTCGGCATTAAAGGATTATTCCATTGTTTTTGAAAGATGGGAATTTACTACTTTGCTCGATGGTAATAAAACGATAGGCAATGATATTAATCTATTAATCGAAGATTTAATTAAAGGGTTACAGGCATTTGATGTATATGAATACTTAATACTAGAGAATCGTACAACCATTACGATTCAAACAACTATAAATGGTGACAATGAGGAGGCACTTCAATTAGCGACTAAGATGGAAGGAGCAGTAAAAAAGATTGTCCAAACAAATGTGAATCAAAGTGATTCCTATATCATTCATATACTAAATGAGGAACGAGAAAAAATTAATTGAAAAGCATCGAGACTATAATCTAGATGCCTTCCTTTTTGCTAGGTAATTTATTTATGGGAATCCACATTAATTATTCATGGCAAATAGAGCTTGATAGAGTGTTGCCAGTAGTGCAACAAAGTGCATGTCGTCAGCTTGGAAAAGTTTAAACATAAGTCCCGTCCGTATGAGCTCAGTCTCTATTGGGCTTGCACTCGCAATTTTCACATCATTACAATATAAATAGGCGGTAGAAGTAAAATCCTTCTCAAAACGAAATGCCAAGTTGTCCATTGTAAAGGTGTAAGAGGATTCTAATAATTGAACTGTTTTTCGGACAATCGGTATGATGCTACCATCAGGCATAACGAGCTGATGACTAACCCCTTTTGTTAATAGAGTAGATTGTACTTGAAAAAGCGGGGCACCTAGAGTTGTACGTGTTTCATAACGATAGGGTAAAGTTTGCTGTGTCGCGACTAATAATACGGCGTTTAAAACTTTTCCAGTAGAAGAACGTTCTACTTTTTGAAGCATACACACTGTTTCGTTGTGTTCATTCATAATTGGAATAGCGGAAAAGCTTTTAAAGCCCTTTGGATAGGTAAGTGTAAATGTTGCCATAAAGAACCTCCATTCATTATATATACGAGTAGGTCATCCAGGAGGTTTCACAAAATGACAGAAGGGGAAGTTTTGAACTATCGATTTCAAACAATTACACAAGAACAAGCGAAGATATTGCCTATAACTGGCATTATAATGGCAACTATTCTTTCTATGATATGAAGGCTGATCAGGAGGATTTACAAGCATTTCTCAATACGAATATAAGAGGGAATTCTATTTTTGCTGTCACAACAAAACACGAATTAGTTGCTTATTTTAGCATGATGACCATACCTATATGCAAGGAAATGGTGGTGTCTATGAATTTCTAAAAATGGACTATATAAAAGGCTACTAAAGAGAGACAAGTATCTCGCTTTCAGTAGCCTTTTTAACTATTTAAGATTGCGCGATTTGACCTGAGAGAGCCCGCTTTTCCTGCTCTGTGTCAAATTCCTTTTCCATTTTTGAAACGACCACTGTCGCCACACCATTACCAATTAGATTGGTAACAGCTCGGGCTTCGGACATGAATCGGTCAACCCCGATTAATAATGCAATCCCTTCTACGGGAATCATCGGGAATGCCGCTAATGTAGCAGCAAGTGTGATAAACCCAGAGCCGGTTACGCCAGCAGCCCCTTTAGATGTAAGCATTAGAATGGCTAGTAATGTGATTTGATGCCAAATATCTAAATCAACCCCGTAAGCTTGGGCAATAAATATAGCTGCCATCGATAAGTATATGGATGTTCCATCTAAGTTAAACGAATAACCTGTTGGTATAACTAGTCCCACAACTTGTTTAGAACAGCCGTAGTTTTCTAATTTACGCATCATGGAAGGCAATGCTGATTCAGAAGAAGATGTACCAATCACGATGAAAATTTCATCTTTAATGTATTTAATAAATTTAAAAATACTAAATCCAAAGTAGCGTGTAATGGCCCCTATAATAACAACGATAAAAATAAACATTGTGATATAGACGGATAGCATTAAAAATCCTAAGTTGCCAAGAGATTTAAGTCCAAAGTTTCCGATTGTATAACTCATGGCACCAAATGCGCCAATAGGAGAAACTTTCATGACCATATTAACGATTTTAAAGAAGATATCCGCAACTTGCTCAAAAAATTTAATAACTGGTTTAGCTGGTTCTCCAATCGCTGCTGCTGCTAAACCAAATAATACGGCTGAGAATAAGACAGGTAATAATTCACCATTTGCGAGAGCACCCACAACATTATCAGGGATAATTTGCATAATAAATGCACCCAGACCGTGCTCTGCCGCCGCCGCGTCTGTATATTGAGAGACATCTGCTCCATTGGCAGCTTCCGTATTAAAACCTTTACCTGGTTTTACAATATTGACAACTATAAGTCCAATCGCTAAGGCAAATGTGGAAACAATTTCAAAATAGATTAAGGCTTTTCCCCCAATTTTCCCTACCTTTTTGACATCTCCCATACTACCAATTCCAATTACAACTGTTAAGAAGATAATTGGTGCTATTAACATTTTAATAAGTTTAATAAATATATCCGCTAATATTTTTAGCTTTGCTCCAAATTCTGGGAACGTAGCACCTACTATAATTCCTAGTACAATAGCAATCAATACTTGTACTGTTAAGTTTTTGAAATTTATACGCATATAATTCTCCCCCTACAACATCTATGAAGATTGTGTGAACGCTTTCATGTCGTTATCATAGCTGAAATTTTCCGACAATAGTTTTTATGACCGTAATGTTTCTATTGTTCATTTTGTTCATTTTTCAATGATAGGGATGGTAAATGCAGTAATAGCAATGGTTTTAAGCTGTTTTATAGTAGTTTTGATTTTTCGGAATCTATTATAATACAAAAGAAAAGATCCCTACGAAAAGTAAGGATCTATCATTAATGAACAAAAGTATTAGGGTGCAACAATTTTTTCAATCTCCGTCAAAATGGAATCATTTTGTAGTTGAGCCCTATAAAAATCATAGACAGGGGCGAGTTGCTCCTTAAAGCGCTGTCTTTCCTTGAGACTCATTGTAGAAACATCAAAATCATCTTGCTGTTTGAGCTTTAACATATCTTGTTCATTCATACGGGCAGCCTGTTCAAACTGCCAATCTGTTGTTTCCTTCATAGCCTCCACTAATTGATGTTGAATTTTCACGGGTAGGGAATCCCAAAAGTTTTCATTCATTAATACCGCATATCCTAAAATACCATGCTGTGTGATGGTCATATGTTTTTGAACCTTGTAGAAGCCTTTTGAATAAATATTTGACGCTGTATTTTCCTGTGCATCAATGGCATGTTTCTCTAGGTCTGTATAAACCTCACTAAAGGAAATCGGGATAGGTGTTGCTTTCAATACTTCAAATTGCTTTTCCAATGTTTTGCTAGGCATTGTGCGGATGCGTAAACCCTGTAAATCTTCAAATGTATGAATGGGGTGATCAACAGAGGTTAGATGTTTAAAGCCGTTGTACCAAAAGCCGAGTCCTTTAATATGAATAGCTTCTAGCTCGTTTAATAATTGATCACCTATCGTTCCTGTCAGAACTTCTTGTACTTCTTCATTTGTATTAAACAGGTAGGGTAAGTCAAGAACTTGCCAATTCGGTACATACGTGGTCATTTTAGAAAAGGTAGGGATAATCATTTCGACTTCTCCCTTTTGCAAAGCTTGAAACTCATTTTCATCATTAAATAAAGAGGAATTGGAGTAAACATGTACTTTGACCTTCCCTTTTGTCTTTTCTTCTACTAATTCAGCAAATTTATTGGCAGCCTGTCCTTTTGGCGTATTTTCAGCTACTACATGACTTAAATGGATGGTAATCTGTGTGTCTAATCCCTTCTGCTCATCATCGTAGGGAAGCGGCTTAGCAAAAAGTAAACCTTGTTGAACACTAATAGTGATCACTAAAATTAAGACAGTTACAATCGTTCCAATAATAAATTTTTTCATTGAATACACCCAATTAATTCGTATTTTCTATTGTTTTTGTTATTCTAACATATGGAGTAAGCTAAAATATAGTAGGGGGGAGGCGAGCATCTTGAAATTTCAGAAGTTATCGATGCAAAGAAAAATTATGTCGCTAACTTTTTTTATTCTTATGCTTTCCTTTAGTATTGGTGGTACTTTTTTGTTGGGATATGTAATGAATGAGCAAAAGAGCAAGCTTAGTGACCAAGCGTTACTAGTCGCTAAAACAGTCTCGCAGCTTCCCGAAATCAAAACCTATATTGCCCATGAAAACATGGAAATGGCCATACAACATATTAACCCTGTAGTTGAAGAAATCCGAGATATAAATGGTGCTCAATATATTGTTGTTTTGGATACGAAAAGACGGAAATATTCTCACCCTAACAGGGAGGAACTTGGAAGCATTTCGCAATCGGCTGATTTAAATGCCGCTTTTTCTGAACATTATTATACATCAATCGCGCATGGGGAGCATGGTAACATGGTTCGCGCGTTTGTACCAATCATGAACAATCAAGGACAACAAATAGGTGTTACGGTCGTTGGATATAGTGTTTTGACGGTGGCGGAATTACTGCAATCGATGCAGACCGAGCTTATCATTACGTTACTATTATCACTAATCTTTAGCGTATGGGGTGCGCGAACATTAGGGCTTCATATGAAAAAGCAAATGTTTGGATTAGAGCCCCATGAAATTGCCAAAATGTATGTTGAACGAACGGAAACCTTTAATGCGATGCATGAAGGTATTATTGCCATCGATAATGATTTGACCATTACCATTTTTAACGAGAAAGCCTGTGTAATACTCGGGGTTCACGAAAAGCCATCCAAATTAATTGGTCAGAAAATATTTCACGTCCTACCGGATACAAGGCTACCTGAAATTTTAGAGCTTGATCAGCCACTATTTAACCGTGAGCTATATATAAATGATCATAGTATTATGAGTAATCGTATCCCCATACAGGTAAATGGAGAAACTGTGGGAGCAGTGGCTATGTTTAAAGATCGTACAGAAGTGAAAAGGCTTGCTGAAGAACTGACAGGAGTACGAGCATTTGTCCAAGCGCTTCGTGTTCAAACTCATGAACATAAAAATAAATTGCATACGATAGCTGGGCTTTTACAACTTGGACATCATGATCAGGCATTATCCTACTTGACACAGGTAAAGGAAGAACATGATGAAATTACTAACTTTTTAAATGAACGCATTAAAAATGAAAATATTTCAGGGCTATTGCTTAGTAAAATTTCCTATGCCAAAGAACAAGGGATTCGATTGGAAATTGACCGTGAAAGTCGCTTAACATCCTTTCCACCTAATTTAGATCATCATGATTTCGTCATTCTATTTGGGAATTTAATAGAAAATGCCTTTGATGCATTAAGGGATACTCAGGTGGAGGAGAAGGTCATTCATGTTTCTGTCGATGAGGATGAGGATGTATTAGCCATTCTTGTGACGGATAATGGTGTTGGCATGACAGATGAGATCAAGAGTCATATTTTTGACAATGGCTATTCAACAAAAGAGAAAAATTACCGAGGCATAGGGCTATTTTTAATAAAAGAGATTGTTGAAAAAGGACAAGGTGATATCGAAGTCATCAGTGAACCAAATAAAGGGACTAGTTTTTTAATAATGTTTTACTATGCGTAAGCATTAATTTGGAATGGAGGGCTGATAGTGGTAAAAATTAAGGTATTATTAATTGAGGATGATCCAATGGTGCGTGAGGTAAATCGACAATTTATTGAAAAGGTAGATCAATTTCAAGTGATTGGACAAGCATCAAATGGCTTAGATGGGGTTACGCAAATTCGTCAACATCAGCCTGACTTGGTATTTATGGATATATTTATGCCGGAGCAAGATGGCATCACTAGTTTACGTAAAATACGCGAGCTGGACTTACCAGTAGATGTCATCACTGTAACGGCTGCGAATGATATGGACACGGTGAAACAAGTACTACACCTAGGTGTCTTTGATTATATTATGAAACCCTTTTCGTTTGAACGTGTCAAAGGGACCCTAGAAAATTATTTACACTTTAAAAAACAAACGCAAACGGAACGCGAGCTAACACAAGGCGAATTGGATCAATTATTCCATTATCGCGATGGGCAAAAACCTTTGGAACAGACTATCTTGTTACAAACAGAAAAAAACCTTCCGAAAGGCTTTAATCGTACAACCCTTGATAAGGTGGTGCACTTTTTGCAATCGGTAGATGGCGCATCAGCAGAAGATGTAGCGAGTGGGGTCGGGATTGCCCGAGTTACAGCTAGAAGATATTTAGATTATTTAGAGAAACAGGAAAAAATTACGATGGATGTCCATTATGGTGGAATTGGTCGTCCGATAAACTATTATTTTAGTAAATAAAGAAAAAAATCCTGATTGTCATAATAGCAATCAGGATTTTTTTATCGTCATTTATGGGGCATAATCTTATCGACTGGTTTAGGTGTTTTAATCTTCGGTAGAATTTTATCTAATGTCACCGTACGTTTGATAACATGTGTGGATGGATCATTTTCATCAAATTGGTCCAAGAATGAAATGACCTCTTTGACAATAGGTGTTGGTGTTGAAGCTCCTGCTGTAACCGCAACTTTATTAATTCCTTTTAACCAATCTATTTTAAGCTCTGAAACGTCCGCAATACGATAGGAAGGTGTTCCAGCGATTTCAACAGAAACTTGCGTTAAACGATTGGAGTTATTCGATTTAGGGTCGCCTACAACAATCAATAGATCCGCTTCTCCTGCCTGCTGAGCGACAGCTTCTTGACGGACTTGAGTAGCTAAACAAATCTCTTTGTGTACCTCAATATGTGGGAACTTTTCTTTTAAACTATCCATTAAATGGGCAACATCCCATTGGCTCATTGTCGTTTGATTTGTGACAAGCAACTTATCATTCGTTAAATTTAACGAATCAATATCATTGGAAGATTGAACTAAATGGACATGATCAGGTGCAACGCCAATGGCACCCTCAGGTTCCGGATGTCCTTTTTTCCCAATATAAATAATATCATAGCCTTCTGCAGATTTTTCACGAATTAAATCGTGGGTAACTGTTACATCAGGACATGTAGCATCAATGGACACTAGGCCTTTACGCTTCGCAATGTCACGAATTTCAGGTGAAACACCATGTGCTGTGAAAATCACAGTACCAGATTCAACTTGTTCGATAATTTCTAAGCGATTATCGCCGTCTAAAGTGATGATACCATCTTCTTCGAACGCGTCTGTGACATGTTTATTATGGACAATCATTCCTAAAATGTAGATAGGTCTTGGTAATGTTTTATCGAGTGCGGCGTTTCGTGCGATGACCATCGCATCAACAACACCGTAGCAATAGCCACGTGGATTAATTTTTAATACTTGCATGGTTGTGACTCCTTTCAAGCTTTACCTATCTACATTATAACGGACAGGGGCGGCGAATACAAAGAAACGTTCATTTACATGGGTGGCTGGAAAATACGTGGTTTAGATGGAATTGGTTCAGGAGGCGAAAATGATGCTGATGTATTTTGCCTCGCTGATCGTTTATTTCCAGCAGCAGCCTTGCTTTCACTGCCTCCACGATCAGCGCCAGCCGCTCCGCCTCCCGTCGAAGGTAGTCCTTGGAATCCTTTATATAGTTTTAATAAGGACGGTATATTTTTAACCATTGGCATCGCTTGTTGGATATATGGTGTATAAGTTTTAGCGGAATTAAATAGACTGTTTGCTTGTTGTAAGAATGAACCGATTTTAGATGGTTCTTGCACAGGTGGCATCGGCATTTGTCCTCCAAAGGAACCTATTCCATTTGCCATTGGAAAGCCGCCTGGAATTCGTGGTTGAGCAGGGAAGCCTCCAGGCGGGAAAAAGGACTGCGGTGACATCTGTGGTGGTGTTGGCATGGGCATTCTCATGCCACCGGGATACATAGGGTATGGATAAGGTGGTCGAAATACCATAATGATCTCCTTTCTACTTGTTTTTCATTGATGACATACCTGATTATAGCTATGATATGCAGAGGCTAATGGGAGGGTGCGATAATTTATAAGACGAATTCATCCATGAAAGAGCAGAAGGGCGAATAAGCCTTCTGCTACAATTCTCCTATCTTATTCATCTTCATGATAGCGAAGCATTCGATAGCCGACTCGCACATGTGTCTGTATTAGTTTAGGCTGTGCTGGGTCATCTTCTATCTTTTTTCGAAGTGTCGCCATAAACACTCGTAAACTTGGAATATCTGATTGCAGAGCGTTGTGCCAGATTTCCTTTAAAATAAAATTATGGGTTAAAACTTTCCCAACATGCTTGGATAAAACAACTAAAAGTTTATATTCAATAGGTGTGACATGTATTTCCTTTCCATTCACTAATACCGTTTGATCTACGTAATTAATTTGAAGATAGCCATTGGTAAAAGTTGCATTTTCCTGTTCAGGTGGATATTCATACGCTGCTCTTCTTAAGGCAACACGAATTCTTGCTAATAATTCTTCCACACTGAATGGCTTTGTGACATAATCATCTGCACCTGCATCCAGAGCGTTAATTTTGTCATATTCTTCTCCGCGCGCACTGACGACAATAATGGGCGTTTGCGTCCAACTTCTAATTTTTGTAATAAGCTCTACACCATCTATGTCCGGTAGTCCTAAATCTAAAATATAAACATCTGGTTTCATGGTAATAGCCTTTTGAAGTGCGCTGTTCCCATCTTGGGCAATGTCGAATTCATAATGCTGGGTAGCTAATGTCATTTTAATTAAATTGGCAATGGCCACATCATCTTCTACTACAAGAATTCGTTTATTCATCAAATTTCTTACTCCTTTTTCAGTGAAAAGTTAAAAATGGTTCCTTGAGGTTTATTATCAGAAACAGTTATCTGACTACCATGTAATTTTAAAATGGTTTGACACAGTGCTAAGCCTAAACCGAGCCCTCGTCTACTATCACTGCGTTGTACCTTGCCAGTTGTAAACGGCTCAAACAAGCTACTTTTTAAGGAATCATCAATTCCTGGTCCATTATCTGAAATACTGAAGTTTACTAAACCATCACATTCCTTCACCAAAATAGTTATATCACTGCCTGGAGGGGTGTAAGTCAATGCATTATCGATGATATTGATGAAAACCTGTATCATCAATCTAGCATCCATTAGGCTTAGCAAAAATTCTGGTTCTATTTGATAAGATATTTTATGTGAACTGTTTTGGTGAACAACATGGGAAAGAGCCTCCTGAATGATATCTTCTACTAATTCCAACTGAATTTCTAAAGCAAATTGTCCATCCTCTAGCCTAGAAACAGCTAATAAGTTTTCTACCATTTGTACAAGCCATTTCGAATTATTAAAAATATCCTCATACAATTTGTTTTTTTCAATATCGGGTATTAATGGTGCGTTGTTCAGTAAGATATCCGCATTTCCAGAAATAGCAGTGAGTGGTGTTCGAAGGTCATGGGATATTGCCCGTAAAAGGTTAGCACGCATCTGTTCCATTTCAGCTTCTCGCGCTACTTCTTCATGGAGCTTCTGTAAATACCATTTATCCATCGCGAATGAAAAATCATTAATGATAGCGTGTAAAATATTGCGTTCAAATGCAGGTAATGGTAGTAGTTTAGACAGTGCAATACCAATCACCCCTCTAACATTTCCATTAGAAATAACGGGTATATAGTAAGCATGTACTTCAGGAAATATATCCGTAGATACACCCGCTACATGCTTATTATTCGTCACCCAGTTCACAACGCCATGCTCGTTTGGGTTATTGAAAAGCGTAGCTATTTTTTGATTTTCAATCGTAGATATTTTGTCGTTACGAAAAAAAGTAGATTTCCCAATTACCCGATTGTCTATTTCAAAAAATTGCACAGGTTTTTCTACTAATTTGACAATTTGAGACATACCTTCCGTAATAATTTCCTCAATTGACTTCGCATGTTGGAGTCTACGATTTGTTTCAAGGAGTACTTCCATTCGATAAGATTTCCGTATAGCTATAATCGTTTGCTCCTTGATCTTCTTCGTTAAGCTACTTGTAATTACTCCAGAAAGAAACATGATAAAAAAAGTCATAGGATAGTCACGATGATACGCATCAAATGAAAACCGTGGTTCAGTAAAAAAATAATTAAAAAGTAAGACAGCAACGATGGAACTAATGATGCTCATGAGCCAACCTGATGACCAAATAGCAAGAATGAGAACACCTAGAATATAAATGGTTATAATATTTGGCTCACTAATACCAATTGAATATAAATATAAGCCAACTATGGATATTACGCTAAATACAATAAACATTTTAAAAAGATCCAGCCATTCAAATGCCAGTTTATTTTTTATACGAGGAAAGTAAAATTGTTCATTTTCTTGATCAGGTACTATGTGTATAGATAAGTTGGGCACATATTCATTCAGACGGTCACTAATTTTCGCGTTAGGCTGCCACCATTTTTTTCTCATACTTGATCGACCGATGACAAGTTTAGTAACACCACTAATTTGAGCATAGTTGGCAAGGGCTGCAGCTATGTCATCCTCTTGAACAATGACAACATGACCGCCAAGCTGTTCTACTAGCTTGATATACTGTTGTAGGCGTTCAGAATCAGCATGATTTCTTTCATGCGCCTGCATGTTTTGAACATAAAGAGCGGTAAATTTGCCATGTAATGCTTGAGCAAGTCTTGCAGTAGTCCGAATCACTTTTGCATTTGTAGGAGAACTACTTATACCTACAAGTAAGTGTTCTTCGATTTGTACATAGTTTCTGACAGATTCATTACTGTTTAATTGTTGATAGTTGATGGTATCGGCTGTTCGCCGTAATGCGATTTCCCGTAGCGATACTAAATTTTGCTTACGGAAAAATGAATCTAAAGCTTTCTCTGCCTGTTGTTTGACATATACCTTCCCATCTTGCAGACGTTGAATTAATTCGTCTGGTTCAATGTCGACAACCTTTATTTGCGCGGCTTGATCGATTAAATAATCAGGAATACGCTCCCGCACTTTAATCTCAGTGATTTCTTCCACTAAATCATGAAGACTTTCAATATGTTGAATATTTACAGTTGTAAAAACATGAATTCCTTTAGCAAGTAGTTCTTCAACATCTCCAAAACGCTTCTTGTGTCGCATTGATGGAACATTAGAATGAGCCAATTCATCAATCAGGACAATTTCTGGTTTGCGCTGCAATACCGCATCTATATCTAATTCCTGAAAAATTTTCCCCTTATAGGTTATTTTCTTTGTAGGGATTTGCTCAAGTCCTTCTAGTAATGCTAACGTTTCTGGACGAGGGTGCGGTTCCACATAGCCAACCACTACATCTTTACCGAGTTTTTTCGCCTGATGTGCCGCATCCAACATAGCGTAAGTTTTACCTACCCCAGCAGCATAGCCGAGAAAGATTTTTAATTTCCCTATAGAATGTTCCTCCTGTTGAAGCCTCGCAAGAAACATCTCTGGAGTTGGACGTGTATTTTCCATCCTCTTTCACCTCATTTGTATTATAGCCTTAACTTTCATAAAGAAAGTGTAAAGATTTTACTTCTTTATCCTTTCTTAATAGAAAAGAAGATTTCCTAACACTACATTAATTTGAAAGTCAGTATGATGAGAGCATCCTTAAGGAGAAGGGGTGTTACGATTGATGGATTTTTTTATGATGGGCTTATTGATTATAAGCTTCGCTTGCGTTTTAGCGTTAACAGTATGGTGCTACAAACTAGTAGAAGAGTCATGAGGAGGATAGCAAATGTGGATTTTTATGGGAGTTGTACTCGTATTTCTGTTTGGTTATTTAGGGCATGCATTACTTTATCCAGAAGATTATTAAAGGCAGGGGGGACACAATATGTGGCAAATAGCCATCGTATTCATAATTTATTTACCGCTCGTTATCTTAACGGGTCATTATTTATATCGGGTAACGTTGCAACAAAAAACATGGCTCGATCCTCTATTAGATAAAGTCGATGCAGCAATTTATAAAGTTTGCGGCATTAAACGCGTTAATATGACGGGCAAAGAATATGTACTTTCATTAATTATTTCAAATGCCATGATGGTGTTTGTAGGGTATATCATTCTACGCATTCAAGCATTACTAGTTTTAAATCCAAATAACATTAACAACATGGAAGCTACCCTTTCATTTAACACGATTATTTCCTTTATAACGAATACAAATCTTCAACATTATAGTGGTGAATCTGGACTCAGTTATTTATCACAGATGCTAGTCATTACTTTTATGATGTTTACATCAGCAGCTACTGGTTATGCAGCTTGTATGGCTTTCTGTCGTAGATTGGTTGCTAAAACAGATACGATAGGTAATTTTTTTGTCGATTTTGTTCGTGTTATTACTCGCATTTTAATGCCTTTTTCCATTGTTGTGGCTCTTATTTTAGTATCACAAGGATCACCACAAACCATTGAGGGCAATCAAACAGTACAAACAATAGAGGGCAAGTTACAAGATATTGCACTTGGACCTATTGCTTCTCTTGAATCTATTAAGCATATAGGGACAAATGGTGGCGGTTTTAACGGAGCAAATTCAACCACACCTTTTGAAAATCCAACTGTTCTATCAAATATAGTAGAGATATTATCTATGATGTTATTACCAGGGGCATGTGTCGTTGCTTTTAGTCTGATGGTCGCCTACAGAAAAAAGAAAACTATTTTTGGAAAACAGGGGCTAGCTATTTTTACTGCGATGAGTATATTGTTCCTCGTGGGATTAGTGACTGTGTACATAGCAGAGAAGGCAGGTAATCCATTCATTAGTGAACTCGGCATTACGCAGGAGCTTGGGAGTATGGAAGGCAAAGAAATGCGCTTTGGAGTAGCGCAATCAGCATTATTTACGACCGTTACGACCGCATTTACTACAGGGTCAATTAACAACATGCATGATACATTAACGCCACTTGGTGGTCTAGTGCCTATGTTTAATATGATGCTCAATGTTGTGTTCGGTGGTAAAGGAGTTGGCCTGATGAACATGATGATGTATGTTTTACTTACCATTTTCATTGCCTGTTTAATGATTGGTCGATCTCCACAGTTTTTAGGTAAAAAAATTGAAGAAAAAGAAATGAAGTTAATTGCTCTTTGTATTCTAATTCATCCTGCTATTATCTTGCTATTTTCAGCACTTGCGGTTGCGACACCATCTGGAATAGTTGGAATAACGAATCCAGGGGCACATGGATTATCACAAGTACTATATGAATTCGCCTCCGCCTCAGCCAACAACGGCTCTGGCTTCGAAGGGTTAGCGGATAATTCAACATTTTGGAATGTAACTACAGGGCTGGCTATGTTCTTTGGTCGTTATTTAACCATCATTATTCAATTAGCTATAGCCTCTTTACTTGCTAATAAAGTAAGGCATAGTGATTCAGTAGGAACATTAAAAACGGATACGACTACCTTTACTTTTTTACTAGTTGCTATTGTTTTGATGATTGGTGCGCTGACCTTTTTACCAGCTTTAGCACTTGGTCCAATTACCGAGCATTTACAACTTTATTCTTAATGAGGAGAGACACATATGGAAACAGTAAGAAAAAGTTTTATGACTGGCATCATACTAAAAAGAGCATTAATAGAAGCTTTTAAAAAATTTAGCCCCCTATATATGAAGAAAAATCCTGTTATGTTTGTCGTAGAGGTAGGGTTTTTGTTTGTGTTACTGTTAGTTCTTTTTCCAAATTTGTTTGGTGATGAGGGGGGAGAACATGCACGATTATATAATGGGATTGTAGCTATTATCCTTTTTGTTACGATTCTATTTGCAAATTTAGCAGAGTCGATTGCAGAAGGGAGAGGGAAAGCACAGGTTCAAACATTAAAAAAAACAAAGACAGTGACACAGGCACGTGTTTTGCTTCATGATGGTTCTGAAATTTTTAAATTGGCCCATGAATTAAAAAAAGGAGATATTGTATTAGTTCAAGCTGGAGAGATCATTCCTAATGATGGTGAAGTCATTGATGGAATTGCTACTGTAGATGAATCCGCAATTACTGGTGAATCAGCTCCTGTAGTGAAAGAACGGGGAGGAGATTTCTCGTCAGTGACGGGGGGGACGACGGTAACAAGTGATTGGCTGATGATTGAAATCACTTCCATGCCTGGTGAATCATTTTTAGATAAAATGATAACGCTTATTGAAGGAGCCAGTCGAAAGAAAACGCCAAATGAAATAGCACTCAATACACTTCTAGTAAGTTTAACAATTATCTTCCTTTTGGTTGTGGTGTCACTATATCCTATGACAACTTATTTAAATGTACCGATTTCTATCGCTACGCTAATTGCCCTGACCGTTTGTTTAATACCGACAACGATTGGTGGATTATTATCGGCGATTGGTATTGCAGGAATGGACCGCGTAACACAATTTAATGTTATAGCGATGTCTGGCAGAGCGGTAGAGGCATGTGGAGATGTGGATACGTTAATCTTAGATAAAACAGGAACGATCACTTATGGAAATCGTATGGCGGCTGAGTTTCTACCCGTTAAAGGAGTGGAAAGTCAGGATTTAATTCAAGCTGCATGGCTTAGTTCACTAACAGACGATACACCAGAGGGGAAATCTATTTTATCACTGGCCTGCGAATTAGGGGTCAATTCAGACGGTGAAGAAATGATTATTAAGTCAAGTAAGCATGTTCCATTTACAGCACAGACACGCATGAGTGGTTTAGATAAAGTCGATGGCACAAAAGTTCGAAAAGGAGCCTCTGATACGATCAAAAAAGAAAGTATGAAAGCTGGGCATAGCATTCCTAGCAATTTAGATCAATTGGTTCAACAAGTCTCTTCTGTTGGGGGGACACCACTGTTAGTAGCGTTAAATGATAAAATTCTAGGCGTAATTTACTTAAAGGATGTCGTCAAGGCTGGACTGAAGGAGCGATTTGACCAGCTTCGTGCAATGGGGATTAAAACGGTTATGTGTACGGGAGATAATCCACTTACTGCTGCAGCTATTGCAAAGGAAGCAGGAGTAGATAGCTTTATTGCAGAAAGTAAGCCTGAGGATAAAATTCAAGTGATTAAAGATGAGCAGGCACAGGGTAAGGTTGTAGCTATGACTGGTGATGGGACGAATGATGCGCCTGCACTGGCACAGGCGAATGTAGGGCTTGCTATGAATTCAGGAACAAATGCAGCAAAGGAAGCTGCGAATATGGTAGATTTAGATTCAAATCCAACTAAAATTATTGAAGTTGTAGAAATTGGCAAGCAATTGCTAATGACTCGCGGTGCCTTAACCACATTTAGTATTGCAAATGATATCGCAAAATATTTTGCCATTATTCCAGCTATGCTAATGGTCGCTGTGCCTGAGATGAAGGCACTAAATATTATGAATCTCAATTCACCTACAAGTGCCATTATTTCTGCCTTGATTTTTAATGCAATCATTATTCCATTGCTTATTCCAATTGCCATGAGAGGGGTAAAGTATAAGCCAATGAGTGCTGCAAAATTATTAAATAAAAATTTACTTGTGTATGGTATGGGTGGAATAATAGCCCCCTTTATTGGCATTAAGATCATTGATCTACTAGTAGGACCACTATTTCGTATAGTTGGATTATAGGGAGGAAGCTGTATGCGAAAAATTATTGAGAACTCCAAGCAGGCATTATTTGTGACAATAACCATGTTCATTATATGTGGTTTAATATATCCGTTTGCCGTGACAGCCTTAGCTCAAGGGGTGTTTCCTCACAAAGCAAATGGCAGTTTAATAGAAATGGACGATCAAGCGGTTGGTTCTGTATTAATTGGTCAAAGTTTTACCGCTCCAGAATATTTCTGGGGGCGTGTCTCATCCGTTAACTATAATGTTTATACGACAGAGGATACGCTACCTGATGACAATGACCAGGTGAACTATAGTGGTGTAAGCTCAGGTACATTTAACTATGCACCAACCAATCCAGAATTGAAGAAACGAATAGAGGGGGATATCGAGAGGTTTTTACTTGCAAATCCAACCGTACAACGGCAAGATATACCATCGGATCTAATGACTGCCTCAGGTTCAGGGTTGGACCCCCATATTAGTGTGAAGGCAGCACAAATACAGGTGGATCGAATTGCCCAAGCAAGTGGGCTTTCTAAGGAAGACATTAATAAAATTATAGAGGCAAATATAGAAAAACGTACATTTGGAGTATTGGGAGAACATAAGGTGAACTTCCTTATGGCGAATATAGATATTATGAAAAAAATGGAGAGTACTAAGGATTAAAAAAATGAAAGACAGGTAGAGAAAGCTTCTCCACCTGTCTTTCTATATATTAAGCTTGTGAATTAACAAGGATTTTTATATGGTTTCGCTCTTTCATTAATGCCTCAAAGCCCTCTGTTACGACCTCTTCAAGAGCTATACGTTTTGTTACAAGTTTATCAGCAGGGAAGTAACCTTGCTTCATTAATTCCATCACTGCTGGGAAAATATCGCGATAAGCAATAATACCTTTAACAGAACGCTCAGTTAGTACGATATTGTTTGGCAGAATAGATGCGTCAGTTTCCCAAATAGAAACAATAATGGTTTCACCTTCAAAAGTTGTGGAATCTATAGCTTGCTGTAATACTACTGGAACACCTGTTACTTCAAATGCTACATCAACGCCACCATTTGTTAATTCATGTAGACGAGCTACCGCGTCCTCCTCTTTAGGATTAATCACTGCTGTAGCACCTAGTTCTAATGCTTTAGCGGCACGCTCTGCTGAAAGCTCTACGGCATATATCTCTGACGCGCCTGCAGCACGTAACGCTTCAATGACAAGAAGCCCGATTGGACCTGTTCCAAAGACAGCTGCTTTATCGCCTGCTTTTAATTTACTTTGGCGTACTGCGTGTAGGGCTACCGCTGCAGGTTCGACCAATGCGCCTTGCTCGTAGGAAAGTCCTTCGGGCATTTTGTGAACCAATTTTTCGTCTACCATTGTAAATTCAGAGAATCCACCACCACCGCCTGAAAGACCGTGGAAGCCTAAATGCTTACAAATATTATATTTACCTTTTTTACAGGCAGCACATTCGCCACAGGAAAGAATCGGTTCAACTACGACAGGATCTCCCACTTTTACGGATGTTACACCATCACCAATTTCAACTACTTCGCCTGAGAATTCATGTCCCATTACAATTGGCGCGATATCTTTACTTACATAGTGAGGTTGCTCCACAGGAATAAAGATTGGACCAGCTGCGTATTCATGTAAATCACTACCACAAATTCCTGTCCAATGTACTTTAATTTTTACTTTTCCAGGTGCAATGACTGGTTCATCAATATTTTCTACACGGATGTCTTTTGCTTTATACCATCTTGCTGCTTTCATCATCTATCAACCTCCTATAATATCTTACAGCTCTATCATAACATGTGGGAATAATGCTAATCATTAGCTCCCTATAAATTGACATAAAATTTACATATACCCAGCTTTTTCGAGTATTGATACAGCGCTTTTTTGATTGCATATTCTCCGTATTTCAAGTACCTTTGATAAGGGCTTTGTTACAGTGATCATAAAACGATAAAATTATGTTTATGCTTGTAAGAATAGGATGTAAATATACCTTAAAGTTCGAATCATGGTACAATGAAAAAAGATGTTAGGAGGAACGAATGATGTCAAAATATACTGATTATAATTTTCAGCCATTTTTGCAGGACGCCATTGCAGAACTTGGCTTTACAGAACCGACACCAATTCAAAAAGAAATTATTCCATTAATATTAAAAGGGAAGAGTGCCATTGGACAGGCACATACAGGAACAGGGAAAACACATAGTTTTTTAATTCCGATTGTTCAACGTATTGATGTAGAGAAACAGGAAGTACAGGCCGTTATTACTTCTCCTACACGTGAGCTGGCACAGCAAATTTATGATGCATTGAATCAATTAATAGAAGGAACAGCTATACAGGCAAAACTTTTTATTGGGGGTACGGACAAACAACGCTCTATTGATAAGTTAAAAACGCAACCTCAAATTGTTGTTGGAACACCTGGACGTATTCGTGACCTTGTTTCAGCACAAGCGTTATTTGTGCATACGGCACCAATTCTAGTTGTTGATGAAGCAGATTTAGCTTTCGATATGGGCTTTATTGAGGAAATTGATGGATTTGCATCTCAAATGCCAGAGAAACTTGAAATGTTCGTATTTTCAGCAACAATCCCAGAAAAGCTACAGCCTTTCTTAAAAAAATATATGGACGCACCTGTCCATGTACACATGAACGATAAACGACCTGTGGCAGAGGGCATTGATTTTATGCTTGTACCTGTTCGTTCTAAATCACGTAATAAACGTTTATTAGAAGTCATTGAAGGCATCAATCCATTTTTGGCTGTTATTTTTACAAATACACGTAAATCGGCTGAGCATGTTGCTGGTTATTTAAATGAGCATGGTATCCGTTGTGGACAAATCCATGGTGATTTAAGCCCACGTGATCGTAAGAAAATGATGAAGCAAATTCGTGATCTCGAATATCAATATATTGTTGCAACAGATTTGGCGGCACGTGGAATTGATATTCAAGGAATTTCTCATGTCATTAACTATGAAATCCCTGAGGATTTAGAATTCTTTATTCACCGTGTAGGACGTACTGCTCGTGCAGGTAATAAAGGAACAGCCATTACATTATTTGAGCCATCTGAAGAGGATGCAGTAGTACGTGTGGAAAAAATGGGTATTCCATTTGTGCAAATGGACGTTAAAAATGGAGAATGGTCTGAGTTAAAAGAGCGTCATGCCCGTAAAAATCGTGTTAAACAAGAGAATGAAATAGATGTGAAAGCGAAGGCGTTGGTGCGTAAACCTAAAAAGGTGAAACCAGGCTATAAGCGTAATATGAAATGGGAAATGGAAAAAATTAAAAAACGCGAACGCCGCTTAAAAGCGAGAGGAAAAAAATAAGGGGGCTTTTACATGCTACTTGGCTCACATGTTTCGATGAGTGGGAAAGAAATGTTACTTGGCTCTAGTAAAGAGGCATTATCGTACGGAGCTAATACATTTATGATCTATACAGGAGCGCCACAAAACACACGTCGGAAAGCGATTGCCGATCTGAACATTATGAATGGTCGCCTTCATATGAAAGAGCATGGCATGACTAATATTGTTGTTCATGCTCCTTATATCATCAATATTGGCAATACGGAAAAACCAGAAACTTTTCGACTCGGTGTAGATTTTTTACAGTCGGAAATTGAACGTACAGCAGCATTAGAGGCAACACAAATTGTCTTGCATCCTGGTGCACATGTGGGTGCTGGGGCAGATGCAGGGATTGCCAAAATTATTGAAGGCTTAAATGAAGTATTGTCGCAAGATTATCCCGTCCAAATTGCATTAGAAACAATGGCAGGGAAAGGAACAGAATGTGGCCGTTCCTTTGAAGAGTTAGCTAAAATCATAGACGGTGTCACTCATAACGAACGTCTTTCTGTATGCTTTGATACTTGTCATACACACGATGCTGGCTATAACATTGTCGAGGATTTCGATGGTGTTCTCAACGAATTTGATAAATTAATAGGTGTTGATCGCATCAAAGTTCTGCACATTAATGATTCAAAAAATGTGCGAGGCGCTGCTAAAGACCGTCACGAAAATATCGGCTTTGGTCACATTGGTTTTGATGCCTTGAACTATGTTGTGCACCATCCACAATTAATGGCGATTCCTAAAATTTTAGAAACACCATTCGTTCCACTTGCTAGTGATGCCAAATCAAAATCAGCTCCATACAAAGCTGAAATTGAGATGCTGCGCAGCAGTACATTTAAGCCTGAGCTTATCGAGGCTTTAAAAGGCTAACAAAGAAGCCCAACATCCAGCCACAGTGCTGATGTTGGGCCTTATTACGTTATTTTGTAAAAAGTGCGATTAGCTGACGAGAGCGCTTTCTTCCTAAAACAGCCTCCACTTCAACTAAAATATCTTTAGGAATGCCTAAAAAAAGCCAGGAAAATGAGAATTGCTCCAAATAAGGCCGAAGTTTTTTTACTTCAGAAGTTGTAATGTCAAAGCCCTCTTCACGAGCAATCGCGACAATTTCCTTATCCGTGCTTTGTGCCAATTGCTGTAAAAATTGAATACTCAAAGTCAATCCTCCTTTATGATATGGTTAATCAAATGCTTTAAACGGTCGCCATTTCCTCATTCAAAAAGAATAGACATCTTCTTTTCTTTACAAAAACTGCACTTTCCTATATACTTACAACTTGTAAATCGTAATGATTTTGAATTAGAAAGAAGCGATCATGCATGAAAACAACATTAATTGACATTGAAAATGTGTCATTTCAATATGACTATACACAAGTTTTAAAAAATATTTCCTTTCGTGTAGAAGAGGGCGATTTTTTAGCGCTACTCGGCCCAAACGGTTCGGGGAAATCAACGTTATTAAAAATCCTTTTAGGTTTATTGAAGCCTCTTTCGGGAGAAATAAAGCTTTTTGGTGAACCAAGTGCAACGTTTAAACATCGAGAATGGATCGGTTATGTTTCACAAAAATCCAATGCCTTTAATTCAGGATTCCCAGCAACCGTGCAAGAGGTCGTGAAAAGTGGATTAACGAAAAAATTAGGGCTATTTAAAAGACCTGGACGAGAAGCTAAAGGAAAAGTTCAAGAAGCGTTAAAGGCAGTTGGTATGGATGCATTTGAACATCGTAATATTGGTGAATTATCAGGTGGACAACAGCAACGAGTGTTTATTGCGAGAGCTTTAGTCAGTGATCCCAAATTACTTATTTTAGATGAACCGACTGTTGGTATTGATCACGAGAACGTGCAGTCATTTTATGATATGCTGGCGAAATTAAATCGGGAACAGGGAATTACAATGATTCTTGTCACACATGATGTCGATACCGTATCTAATCGCATTAGCCATGTGGCTTGTTTAAATCAAACGATTCACTTCCATGGCTACAAAAATGAATTTGATAATATTTCCCAGGGTGCGCTAGATGCTTGGTATGGCCATTCTGTGAGAAAGATTCATTAGAAGGAGAAGGCACAATGATTGAAGCAATTTTACATTATGAATTTTTACAAAACGCCTTTTTCTCTGGATTATTAATTGGCATACTTGCCCCACTATTAGGCGTTTTTATTGTAGTACGAAGGCTATCGCTTATTGCCGATGCTTTGTCACATGTCACACTTGCTGGAATAGCAGGGAGCTTATATATTAGCCAATCTGTGACCGCCTTAGCGTTGCTCAACCCTATTTATCTAGGGATTTTAGCGTCTGTTAGTGGTTCTATTTTAATTGAGCGTCTAAGACGTTTATATAAGCACTATGAGGAGTTAGCTATACCCATCATTATGTCAGGCGGTATAGGTATAAGCGCTATCTTTATATCGCTTGCCAGCGGCTTTAGCACAGATTTAATGAGTTATCTGTTTGGCTCAGTATCAGCTGTATCCCGCCAAGATCTTTGGGTAGTGATTGGAATTGCTGCTGTCGTCATCCTCTTTTTGTTTTTATTTTTTAAAGAATTATTTGTTTTATCCTTTGATGAAGAGTATGCAAAAGCAAGCGGCCTTCCAGCACGATGGGTGCATCTATTGTTTATGATTGTGACTGCCCTTGTCATTGCTGCAAGTATGCGCATTGTAGGTATTTTACTTGTATCATCATTAATGACGTTACCGGTTGCAGCAGCTATGCGATTAGCAAAAGGCTTTAAGCAAACTATCTTTTATGCTATTGTTTTTGGTGAAACGGCTGTATTAATCGGTCTGATTAGTGCGTTTTATTTGGATTTAGCGCCGGGAGGTACAATTGTTGTCACTTCGATTTTGATATTGCTACTTGTGATTCTTGGAAAGAAAGTAGCATTTAAAATGGCTGCGAAGCAAGGGGAGGTAGCACAATGAATGTTTCAAGAGCGTGGGAAATTTTAAAAGAAAATGGTTTTAAAAAAACAGATAAGCGGGAGTTAATATTAGATATGTTTGCAGCAACAGATAAATATCTAACCGCCCGTGATTTATTGGATGTTTTAAAGAAGGATTTTCCGGGAATGAGTTTTGATACCATTTACCGCAACCTTGCTACATTTGTGAAGCTAGGGATTTTAGAGGAAACAGAGCTATCTGGAGAACGTAATTTCCGAATGCACTGTGAATCCGCACATCATCACCATCATTTTATTTGTATGGATTGTGGAAATGTAAAAGAGCTCAATCTTTGTCCGATGGAAATGTTAGGAGAAAAACTACCTGACTATGAAATTGAAAATCATAAGTTTGAAATATATGGGAAATGCCCGGACTGTAAGCAAGAAACTCTGTCACCTTAAAAAATGGACAGAGTTTTTTTATGTAAAAGAGAGGGTTGTTCCTTATAGGAATGTACCCTCTCTAATTTTATTAAGCTACTGCTACTCTACGAATCGCAACAATTTTATTACAGTCTACAATTAAAGGTGAAGCAGCAGCCGCACCAGGCTCAAGGAAGTAAGCACAGCAATTTCTTGGATCGAAAGAAATGAAAGTCACACCTAAGAAGCTAATACCTCCAGATAAGAAGATGTCTAGTGTAGTAGCTAGCTCTAATTTTCTTAATTGCTGACAAATACAGCCTCTACAATTGCTGCTCATTTTCGGTGTACATTTTTCTTCTTTTTGACAAGGGCATTTTTCTTCTTTTCGTGGACAACATTTCTCTTCCTTTTTTGGACATTTACAACCTTGCCAGTTCATCTGTGTTGTATATCGTCTATCCTCCATCGTTCAGACCTCCCTTCCTCTATGTTCGTAAGAGTATCCTTACAGTAATAATCTATGTTTAGTAAATAGATAGAGGCTGGTAATCTGTCCGATAGTCCGCATAAAAATCTATATTTTTCTCTAAAACTTTGGCATTGTGCAAAGTCCTAAAAGTAAATTTTGCTATAAAAATCTAATAATGATATTTGTATGGGGATAGATTATCATTGGAAACAAAAAAAAGACGAGTCATTACAGAAACGTAACTCATCGTCATTTTTCATAACATTATTGATGTTTTTGTTGGAAATCGACCATAAAGTCTCTTAAAGCTTCACAAGCCTCTAATGGCACAGCATTATAAGTTGACGCACGACAGCCACCTACAGAACGATGGCCATTTAGCCCTACAAAGCCAGCTGCTTTTGCTTCCGCTAGGAATTGTTTTTCAAGCTCCTCATCGGCTACACGGAATGTAATATTCATAAGTGAACGGCTCTCTGGAGTGGCATGGCCTTTATAGAAGCCGTTGCTATTGTCAATCGCATCATAAATAACTTTAGCCTTTAATTCATTGCGCTTCTCAACTGCAGTGACTCCACCATTAGATTCTACCCATTTCAACACTTCGCCTAGCATATAGATACCAAATGTAGGTGGTGTATTATATAAAGAATTACTATCAGCATGTGTTGTATATTTAAGCATTGTTGGAATACTTTTATTTGCTTTTTCAAGAAGATCTTTGCGTATAATAACAACTGTAACACCTGAAGGACCTAGGTTTTTTTGAGCACCTGCATAAATAAGTCCAAATTTCTGAATATCAATTGGTTTAGAAAGAATATCACTAGACATATCGGCAACTAATGGTACATTTCCCGTATCTGGATAATCTCTCCACTGTGTACCGTAAATAGTATTATTAGAAGTGATGTGCACATAGGCATCATCTTCATCGAACTGAATGTCTGCTAGGGCAGGAATATTGCGGTATTGGTTGTCTTTCGTGCTAGCAGCCTCCACAGGTGTACCGAAAAATTTAGCCTCCTTGAATGCCTTCTCAGACCAAGAGCCTGATAATACATAACTTGCTTTTTGGTCAGTAGATAGGAAGTTCATTGGCACCATTGTAAATTGGAGGCTAGCCCCCCCTTGTAAAAATAGCACCTCGTAATTTTCAGGTATTGCATATAGCTTTTTCAATAAGGCGATAGCTTCGTTATGTACTTCATCGAAAATGGCACTACGATGGCTCATTTCCATAATCGACATACCTGAGTCACGGAAGTCTACTAATTGTTGTTGAGCTTTTTCTAATACTTCTTGGGGCAGAGCAGATGGACCTGCGTTGAAATTGTATGCACGTTGTGTCAAAGTGGGTACACTCCTTGTTTGGTTAATATGTGAAATTTTATCCAGTGGCTATGAACTGCTGAATATACACTGTACTGATCGGGCTTTAATCGTCTAAGAACAATTATTAGCAAATAGGACCATTAAAGCGGGATAACAGAACTTTACTGGATTATAACTTAATTTTCAAGAGAAAAAATAAAATTCTTAATATTTGAGCAGAATAGCGACAGCCTCGCAACAAAATGTACACAATTAACAGACGTTTTTAATTCAAATACGAACAAAAAGTATAATTTCATAGGTGATAAAGTTAGAATTTTCGTAATTAAAATAAATTCAGTCGATTGCGAACGGTTTAATGTTCGGATTTTGTATCTGTAGAAAAAGTCATTCTTGTTGGAGTTATAGAAAAGGATAGACTAGAAAATAAAACGATTATTTATGAAGACGATGCATGAAAATGTATGAAATTAACCCATTACCTAGTAAGTTTTTGTATAATAGATTGAGAATAGTAAAGGGGTGTTCATAATGTTTACAGTAGAAAATGCTTGTTTAGTAGTCGTAGATGTGCAGGGAAAGCTAGCAACGATTGTTGATGAAAGTGAAGCAACGATTGCCAATATTGCTAAGCTGATACAAGCAATGGAAGCACTGAAAGTCCCTGTTTTATGGCTAGAACAAAACCCAAGTCGTTTAGGCGGTACGGCACTCGATATAGCACAACATTTACAAGGACAAGCTATTGCTAAGATGGCTTTTAGTGCATGGGAAGAAGACGAATTTGTGAAAGCAATAAAGGAAAGTGGACGTTCTCAATTTATTGTTACGGGCATTGAAACGCATATTTGCGTATACCAAACAGCTAGACAACTGAAAGAACAAGGATTTGAAGTTGAAGTAGTGGTAGATGCTGTTTCTTCACGAACAAAGGCCAATAAGGAAGTCGGATTAGCTAAAATGAGTGCCCTAGGTATTTATCCAACGAGTATGGAAATGATTTTATATGAACTTTTGCAACGAGCAGACCATGAACATTTTAAAACAATCTTACAGCTTGTGAAGTGATACCAATAAGTTGTACCCATTGGTCTGTATCAAAAATAATAGGAATGACAATTTACAATCTTGCTTTAAAAAGGAAATTAAAAAAATATAGTTTTTATAGAATAATTGTGTAATGCCTGATGGGTCTATAGACCTCGTTTGGGCATTTTTTTTTAGAGTATATTTAAAGTATGATTCTACTCATATAAAATCTTAGCCATTCTAATTGTAGTATACTACATGATAAAATCTGGTTTCATTATAGAAAAATAACTCTTAATGAGGAAGATGACAATGATAAAAATTTTAAAATGGTTTTTTTTAATAACTAGTGTTGTTTTTCTTTTAATAAGCTGTAATGGAAATGAGGTAGCATTACAAAAAGAACCCGCAATTTCGCAGACGGAACAATTTGTCATTGAAGATTTAATGAATGAAAAAGGATTGTTACGCACAGATTTAGCTAACCAAAAGGATGTATTTTTATCTGAATCGGTTGGGCTATGGCTTGCTTATCTAGTAGAAAAAGGTGATCATGCACGTTTTGATGAACAGGTTGATGTATTGAAATTGTATTTTTTGTCAAATGACTTTATTGTATGGCGATTAGAAGATACTAAAAAAGCTTCTGTGAATGCACTAATCGATGATCTACGTATTATTCGAGTGTTACTAGATGCAAGTGAGAAGTGGCATGATTCAGATTATGAACAATTGGGTAAAAAAATTGGAGAAAATTTGGTTCAGTATGGGATGAATCAAGAGCTGTTTGTCGATTTTGTGGATGTCAGCAGTCATGATAAAGCAACTACTTTAACCATAAGCTATATTATGCCTTCTGCTTTTCAGAAGATGGAACAGCATGACCTATTATCTCCACAACAAGTTCAATATCAGTTAGATATTTTACAAAATGCTCCTATAGCTGAGGCAGGATTTTTCCCAAAATATTTTGACCTTTCCTCCAAAAGTTATGTGTTCGACGAGGAATTGCATATGATTGATCAATTATATACAGCCTATCATCTTGCTTCGATGGATGGGGACACAATTCCATTTAAAAACTGGCTGTTAAAGCTTTTGAAAAGAGATGGCAGACTCTATGGTCGTTATAGTGCTCAAACAAATCAACCGACCGTTACCTTTGAATCGCCCGCTGTTTATGCCATGGCAGCAAGATATATGCTGGCGTTAAATGAAAAGCAATTAGCTCAGCAGTTCATGGAGAAGATGATAGCACTAAAAGATCCTTCATCAGGTTATGTCGATAAAAATACAAAGTTAACGCATAGTTTTGATAATTTGCTACCACTATTAGCAGAAAGGGAGGTAAAAAATGCGTACCACAATGAATAGAAATAGAGCTATTTTGCTTTATGGAACGATACTCATTTTATTGTTACAAATACCAGCTTATTTTTTACTCCGTCAGGATGCTGAAGGCATATTATTATATATTTTTTTAATGATTCTCATTGTACTTACCCTTTGGAGGGGGACTGTATTTGGGCTTGTTAGTAGCCTTATCTTTATTTTTATAACGGGCTCTACATTACTATATACAGGAATAGCAGGAGCCGTCATTTTTCTAAACACTACTTTTTCCATGCAAATGTTTTTCGCTTATGGGATTCTGCTATTGATCCTCATTCTTTGTGCTGGTAAGGTGCATGAATTAATGAGAGAACAGAGAAACTATTTAAAAAAACTGCAAGACGATGTTAGAAATTATGTAGCCATTGATGTGGAAACAGGATTTGATAATGAAACGAGAATGCGTATAAGTGTCAATGAAGAAATGCGTAGGTCAGACCGACATAAACATACGTTTGTCTTTATGATTTTAAAGCTTGAAAATTATGATAAATTCCAAAAGCTGTATGGTGCGAAAGAGGTACAGCATTTATGGCAACAGCTTTCACAACGAATTCAACAAACGGTCAGACAAACTGATAAAAAGTTTCGTTTTCGTGAAAACCATATAGGTTTGCTATTAATCGATACAACAGAACAGCATATGGAAGTTATTTATGACAAACTAGATCAAGCATTAAAAAACCATCAATTGGTCAATGGCAAATGGGTAACACTTAATTATAAAACAAGCTTTATTACCTATCGTCCATTGATGGAAGCAACATTTGATGATTTTTTAACAGAATTAGAAAGAGAGATGAAAACAGGTGCGCTCTAAATACAACTTATGGTTCGCCATTGGAATGCTTTGTTTTTATACTTTCATATCAAGTGAGACTGTATTTGCTGTCCAAGATGACAAAGATATAGCATTAATCTTTGTTACAAGTACTCAACAACCAAATCTTGATGTAATGGCATTGCAAGAAATGCTTCAAGTATATACGTCCGTGGATGTTTTAGCGATTGAAGAAATAGATGAACAGATGCTACAACGATATAAACGCCTGGTTATTTTAAATGCTTATCCAACAGCTATTCCTGGAAAGGCTCTAGCAGCGGTGAATCGTTTTCAGGGTTCTGCGATTCTAATTGGTGAGAATGCTCTTCAATTCAGTCCCTTTGCTAAATGGCAGCAAGGTCAAATAGTGGAGCTACGAACAATTGGGGGAGAGAGTTTAGACAATCCTGTGAAATGGAAAAGTGTCCTACCATCTGCTGATTTCGAAGTCATGAATAGGGCTTCTTCCATGAATGAATCGTATCCTTTCATCGTTAAAAAGAACAATTGGGCTTATATCGGAGATTTTGTCAATAGAGGGACTTTACAATATCAATGGCCTAGTGTTATGGGTGACTTGCTGCAATTACCCAAGCCTCAGTCACATCCTGCTTTTATTGTACTATCAGATATTAATATGAAAACAGATGTGAAAAAGTTAGAAAAGGTAGTAAAGGAATTCACTAGAAATAGTGTGCCTATTGCTCTTGAGGTAACACCTATATTATTGGATAAATTTGAAAAAAATATATATTATTTACATGATAATAAAAAATTATTAAGTTATTTACAAAAGCTACAAATTGAAGGTTATCCTTTTATCCTTTCTTCCTCTACATCACCTGAAAAAAGTCTTGAATATTTAGCACTCCGGAAAATTTATCCGGCGATAAGCCGTGAAGAGAGTAGCCTATTTAAAGGAAGTATCGAGGAAGAAGGTCAATCCTTCTATATTAAACAAATGGACAACCGGACCATTTATCCAATGACGGTGGGAACCATTTCTGATACAGACATCAATCCTTTGTATACTGTGAAACAAAAAATAGATTATTTATTACAGGTTCCCAGTTCAATAATTGGCATTCAATACCCTGCTTATGTAAATGCATCCTATGTTCAAGAACTCGTTGATGTGCTAAAAGGGCATCCTCAGCTAGAACTCATGAATTTCCGACAAACAAACCAACAAGTAAAGTCAGAGAATGTTACAATCGTCCAACATAAAGATGGTGAACAGACCATTGACCTAACTTTTTCTAAAACAGAGCTTTTAAAAATTGTATTCGATGAACGGCCATTCGAATTAATTTTATGGGTACTTGTCCTTATTGTTTCTTTGTTTGTTACATTATTTTTTATAAGCACCTTACGTTTACGAATCACATTGCGTAAGAGATTATTTGAGGAGAGGAAGACAACTGGCTAATCTTTTATTTTTTATTTCACTTTTCCTCATTTGGATTATGCTGCTCTACCATATGTTTTTAATGGAGGGAGGCTATTTACATTTTCGTTTATTTGAAAAACCGATCGATGAATGGTCTAAAAAAATGACCGATGTACCCTCTGTCAGTGTTTTTATTCCTGCTCATAATGAAGCACTCGTAATTGAGCAAACTTTACGGGCTATGTCTCGTTTGTATTATCCAAAAGATAAATTAGAGGTGATTGTTATTAATGATAATTCCTCTGATGAAACTGGAAATATTGCCTTGCAGTATGCTGAAAAGTTTCCATTTATGCGAGTCATTGAAACCGTGGAGCCGAACAAAGGGAAGGGTAAATCCTCGGCATTAAATTCTGCGTTAGCGGATTCGACAGGAGACATTGTAGTGGTCTATGATGCCGATAATACACCTGAACGCATGGCAGTTTGGTATTTAGTAATGGGTCTCATGAATGACCCTAAAGCTGCTGCAACTGTAGGGAAGTTTCGTGTCATCAATGCGGCTGAAACATGGTTGACAAGGTTTATTAATATAGAGACGATTTGCTTCCAGTGGATGGCTCAGGGAGGTCGTTGGAAGTGGTTTAAAGTAGCGACCATTCCTGGTACTAATTTTGCAATCCGCCGTACAGTTTTAGAGCAGTTAGGTGGATGGGATGTCAAAGCATTAGCAGAGGACACTGAGCTGACCATCCGTGTCTATAATTTAGGCTATCATATTCGATTTTTCCCAAAAGCTATTACTTGGGAGCAGGAGCCAGAGACATTAAAAGTTTGGTGGAAACAACGAACAAGGTGGGCAAGGGGCAATCAATATGTGGTTCTGAAGTTTTTAAGCCAATTTTTCACCTTAAAAAGAAAAAGTATTATATTTGATTTATTTTACTTCTTCTTCACATATTTCTTATTTTTCTTTGGCGTTATTTTATCCAATGCTTTATTTGTTATTAATTTATTTTATGACATTGGTTTAACCGTAGGTGATATTGCTCTTGTTTTATGGGTACTAGCCTTTTTACTATTTCTAGGAGAAGTAATGATTACTTTAAGTATTGAAAAAACTGAAATGAATAAAAAGAATTTTTTATATGTCATTCTTATGTATTTTACTTATTCTCAAATGTGGATCGTATTAGTCGTATGGTCATTATTTTTAGAAATAAAGCGCATGTTTACCGGACAAGAAGTGCAATGGTATAAAACTGAACGATTTTCAAAGCAAACAGATAAAGGAGCGGAATAATGAGAGCCAAATTTTTCTATATACTTACTTTTATAGGCTTTTTATGTTTTACAAACGACGCTGTTGCGGCTACCATTACCGTAGATGATAATACAATGGCAATAGAAGGTAATCAGAAGCAAAACAAGCCATTATTATCACAGCCCATTGAATTACAGGGACCTTCTTCGTCGAGAGATTTTTATTATAATCTAGTAGATGATGTGAAACAAAATGGCCAGCAGGTAACCTTTCAAATTCAACATTCAGAGCTACTTATAGCACCATCCTCCTTTACCGTAAAAGTGGATGATGTAGCGATTATATCGGTGCCATTAAAAGCCGATTCGCTCAAGCAAAACATTGTGGTAAATCTTCCGAAAGAGGCTTTATTAAAAGGGACTCACAAGATTACTGCAAGTTTTTATGGGATTTTAAAAGAAGGTATTTGTGTGCCACCTGGTAATGCAGGTAATTGGTTACGTATCGATATCCTATCTTCCATTTCCGCCTTTAGCGAGGAGAACCCTGCATGGACCTTAGCTAATTATCCAACTGCATTTTTGGGCTATGAGGGATATGAAACAACAGTTATTTTACCAAAGAAAGCTTCTGGAGCGACTTTAAATAGTGGATACCAGCTCGCTGCTTATTTATCGGAGCATGGTGATACGAATGTACAGATACAACGGGAAGATGCGGTCAATCAAGTGTCTGGTCCTATTGTTATCGTAGGCTCACAACAGGAATTTAGTACAAGCTTAATTAAAAATGTATTAGCTAAAATCAATGTTAGTGACGACACCATGACATTATCTATACAGGAATTACTAAATACAGATTCCAATCGCCGGCTCCCTATTTTGGCTGTGACTTCTAATAGTGCTAAAGCGATTGAGGAACGATTATCCTTTTTAACAGAGTCTAGATTATCCGAGCAATTAATCGGAAATACATTAGCTATTAAAGATTTACCGAAAATAGACAGCACTTCAGATACAACGATTTCCTTTAAGCAGTTTGGCTTTGAAAGCCAAACATTGTCTAGTCAATTAACGATGACCCCGCGTTATTATGTTTCCTTGCCACAATTAGAGGCTAATAAAGAAGCGGTCATGCGATTAATATTAAAGAAATCAGCCAGTATACCGGACCATTATGAAGATGACGATCGGAAACTTGAATTGATTGCTTATATTAATAATGTCCCACACTCGGTAGATGTACGAAAGATAAAGCAAACTACTACAGATATGTATGAAGCTTTACTACCTATTCAAACCAATGTTCTTAATCAACAATCCATGACAGATATTCAGTTCGAAGTAACAGGCTTTCAATTAGAGGATCCATGTGAAACGACGAATGAACGTTATTGGTTATATATAGATAGTGATAGTACTTTATCTATTACTAAAGATGTAGCTGAACCGACCTTTACTCTACGTGATTTTCCGAATTCCTTTCATGATCATACATTAATGGTGGTTCCTGATAATGAAAGCATGGATGATGTCACGATGGTATCAATGTATAAAGCATTAATGATGAATGGTAAAATGGCTAACATCACGCTTATGAATGACAAAGACGTCACAGAAGAAGATTTACAAAAGCATGCGGTCATTTTCATGGGGGACATGAAGCAGCTCAAATGGCTTTCCAAAAATGGTACCCATATTCCACATTCATCGGAGCAGTTAATCCAACAAGGCTTTTTACCTGAGGCAATTGGACAATATGCTTATATGACTAGGAACTTCTGGCAGAAAAAGCGGCCGTTATTGTGGATTCAAACGTTAGAGAATGCTTCTGTAAAAGGGGACTTTTTTGCACACCTGAAAGAGACTGATTCGCAAGCAGGTGCAGCGATTGAAACAAAAGAAGGACAGTTTGTCGTAGCAGTAAATCAAAACGTTAATAAAAATGATGTAAAAACGGATAAAAAAGGAGAAATTTCATTTATCCTAATTGCAGAATTTGTAGGATTAATAATGATCATTGCAGTGATTTTATATGTCAGCCTTCGGAAAAGAAAGAAAAATCAAGTGAAACAATAAAAGCGAGGTTAAGCGACTTTGCGTCAGACTATAGTCAAACTCATTGAATTTTGAGTTTGCCTACAGTCTTTTTTTAAAAAATGAAGTAAAGCCGTTGATTTCCACTACCGCTTTGCTTTTGCACAGAAAACATCCGCTCAGTCCAGGTTTTAGACTTTCCAGCAGGAGTCGCCGCCCTTCGTTCCAATCACCCATAATGACGAATAATCCAATCAATGAATGTGAACAATTAGAACTGTTAACGGTGGATCAAAGAGTTCCCAAAGATTATTTAGTGCGAAAACTCGAAGCTGCTATAGATTTTTCATTTATCTTCCTTACAAATTGTCCATGCAGGCGATGGATGCTTACTTTTGCTGCCATGAATTGAAAGAAAATATGGCAAATAGCTTAAGAAGAGCAACTATGCTCGAAGCGTATATTGAAATCGACAGTGATTTACCGAATATCGGAAATAAAAAAGAAAGAAAAAATGACAAAATCCATCGAGAGTGAATTTCTCGATGGACGTTGCTTTTTTATGCTGGCATATCAGTTGGTGTTGGTTTTGCATAGCCTTCTTTATAAGTCTCATCAATAAACTGGCGAATTTCTTTTAGACTCTTGCCATCCTGATGCATTTTAGCTGACTGTACAGCAATTTCTAAACAGACTAAACAACGAGTGCCATGATCATCCCAGACGATGGATCCATCCTCACGTTTTTCCTGAATAAAGCAGTTTAAATTACTTTTGTGGCCAGAAGATTCACCACATCCACAATAACATGGCATCCATTCAAGAATTTCTGTAGATTGTCCAGCGACTTGATACACTAAGCGAATATTTTCTTGTTTATCCTCTAAAAACGATGGAAGAACGTTTGCTGAAGCTGTTTCTTCCTGAATATCACCTGAAGCATGACTATCCCCTTCGTGGGACGCTTCCCCCTCTGTAGCTACATGTTCATTTTCAACATTTTTCGTATTTTCTCCACAAGCACTTAATAACATTAACGCCAAAACAATAAAAATAGAAACCCTTTTCTTCAACGATAGCGCCTCCTACATGTTTACAATACTTCCATTATAACATCGTTCTCATAAACATTTACATGAAGCCTAGTTGAAGCTCAATGAAATATATCTAGCCCGCGTGTTTTGTTCATAAAATGTTCTATTTTTTCGCTCAGTAACTTTTTTAAGAAAAAGCCGAATAGGATAAAGACAATCCAGAAACCAACTAAGAAAAGGAGATCTATCCATACCGTTGACCAAATAATGCCTCCCACAGCCTCACGCATCATTTCAATTGCATACGTAAAAGGTAAAAATGGGTTAATAATTTGGAAGAACCTTGGCAGTAATTCAACAGGATATGTTCCACCAGAGCCCGCAATTTGTAAAACAAGCATGACAATCGCTAAAGCCTTTCCAACATTTCCAAAGACTGAGACTAATGTATACACAACTGTTACAAATACTACGCTAATCAAAAGTCCAAACAAGATAAAATAAGTGGGTGCCTGAATAGAGCCGTCAACTAAAAAAGTATCACCAATTGTAATAATAAGGGTCTGAATAATAGAAAAAGTTGCAAATGTTAGTAAGCGACCAAAATAAATTTCACGAATACTATAAGGTGAGTTCTCATGAAGATTTACGGATAATAGTGAAATTAATAATAAACAACCGACCCAGATGGACAGCACTGTGTAAAATGGTGTCATCGCTGTTCCGTAGTTTGCAATAGGGAATATTCGATGTTCCTTTAGTTTAATGGGCTCTTCAAAGAAATCACGCTCGGCATTGACATCATTCTTTAATAATTGCACAATCTCAGAAATATCAGCTTCATTTTCTAAAGTTCGAAGTTTAGTGGCTAAGTCTTTGATTTTTGTACTCAGCGTAGGGAACTCTCCTTGAATTTTTTGTAGCGCATTATTAGCCGTTCCTAACGTATTTTTTGCTTGTGTCAATTTATCAGTTGCCTGGGGTATGAATTGTTTTACATCCGTCAACATGGAAGATGCGCTTGATAATGTACTTTTAGCACTAGACAATGTTGAGCGGATTTGTGGCTCCAGATGATCGTTATAGTAGACCAAAAACTTTTGCAAATTAGCCGTGGCATTTTGTGCCATCTTCTGAATCGCTATAATGTCTTGTTGAATAACTTCTTTATCAATTGGCTGTAATTGTTCAATTTTTGTAAGGATATCTGCATGTAAAGTGTTTAGTTGTTGCAGATCTTTTAAGGCGTTTAAAGTTGAATCGGTAAAGCTCGGATTATTTTGCAAGGCATCACGGATGCCAGTAAGTTGCTTTATAATTTGCTGATTATCTTGGGCATTACTTTGCTGTAAGGATGTGATGATATTGTCTAAGGAATCCTGTAACTGATTTCGGGTTAAAGTATCTGCTTGAATCAACTTCTGCAGTGCCTCAAGTGTTTGGATACTATGTGCTATATTTTCTTTGGACGTCGACAATTGATTTTTTAGTGCTTCTTTTGTTTGGGCGATAGAGCTTGAATCAAGATCAATACTATTGAGCTTGTTTATCATATCTGTGAAGTGCTGTGCAATATTTTGAACAGTTTGTACATCCTTTTTGATAAGAGGAGATAGTTCATTAAACAGAGCATCTGCTTCGTTCACAAGATTTAGACCTTTTTGAATGGTAGTTAAACCATTCGTTGTTAATTGTTCCACTTGTGGAATTTGTGTAAGCGCACGATTGAGTAATTGATCGGCCTCCTTCCCTTCAAGGGAAGCCTGACCTAAAAATGAATTGATATCAGGTAAATGCTGCTCTATGGTAAAGACATAGTTTTCAAATTTTCGAAAGTCAGGAATGTCACGTTCCATTTCGAGACCAATGGTATTAAAAATGGAGAATAACGTACCATTCACCGTCGATACAAATTCACTAGATACCTGCTGGGTGAGGACACTTGCTCCTTTACTTGTAATTTTGGGAGCAATTGGATTCTTTTTTTCATTTACATAATAATCAATATGAGCTTTTGTCGGTTGATCTGTTAGAATGGAGGTGAGCTTTTGTGAAAAGTCACTAGGAATAACAATCATGGCAAAATAATCTCCATTTTTCAAATGCTCCATAGCTTGCTTTTCGTTATCAAGCTCCCAAGTAAAGCTTTCATTGGTTTTTAAATTCTCGATGACTTCATTGCCAACATTAATCGCTTCATTTCGAACGGTGGTTCCTGTATCCTCGTTAACAATCGCGATTTTCATATTGGATGTGTGGGCATATGGGTCCATAGAGGCATAGATATTTAGCCAGGCATAGAGTGAAGGAAGAAAAATCAATCCGCCTACAATGACAGCTACGACCCAGTTTGTGACAATATTCCGGATATCCTTCGTGTAAATTTGAAATACATGCTGAAACGAATTTTTCATATAATCACCCCACATTCAAATTTTGCATGAGCTCTCAATATGTATGTTCCCAAATATACTTAAAATTATGTTATAAATGTGAAATTTCTTTTTTTAAAGGCGAATTAGTTTACTAGGTTTTCAAAACACTTTATAATCAATCCGGATACACTAAAATTAGGATTTTAGTGTAAAAAAGGAGGTCACTATTCTAGTGAAAAAATTATTAATTATTGGTTCTGTTATTGTTGTATTATTTGCAGCAATCATTGTACTTACCAATGTCTCAAACAAAAGTAAACTAGAAAGCGCAAACAACCCTTATGGCGATAAAAAGCTTAAACAAGAAACAATTGATCAATTAGATGACAAAAACTATCAAAACATTATGTTACCAGACGAATTAGAGGCAAAAATTAAAGCAGGTGAACCTGTCAATGCCTATTTCTTCAGCCCGATTTGTGTACACTGTCAAGCATTTACTCCTGAGTTAATGCCAATTGCAGATGAACTGGGTGTCGACATTGCTCAATTGAACGTCTATGAATATGAAGATCTATGGGATAAATATCATATTGAAGCAACACCAACGTTTATCCGTTTTGAAGATGGAAAAGAAGTGAACCGTTTTGTAGGGGCACTTAAAGAAGAGGACTTACGCAACTTCTTAAACACGGTAGTGTTAAAAAAATAGCACTAAAAGAGACTGTATCAAAATTTTGATCAGTCTCTTTTTATGTTGTAGTGTATACTAAAAATACTGAATAGTTATACACTGGAGGGGATTTTTAATGTCAATGGATGATTATTTTTACAATGGCGAACTAATGAAATGTTATGAGGCGGCAAAAATGGTGACAAATGAAAAGGAAAAAGCATACGCGCAGAAATATATAGCTTTATTAGAAGAGTATGATTTCGCTCATTATCCAAAGCCAACTCTTTATGAAGAAATTCAGCATGTAGAACGTGCGGACGAAAGCTATCCAGAATCCGATAAGGTTGTAGAAATACGATCAATCAAAGTTGAAGAAGCATTTGCAGACAATATTAAGCAATTAGAAGAAGTGGCAAAGACAGGAACAGCTAATGAAAAAGCTCAATCCTTCTTTACGCAAGGAGAGTTGTTTTTATTTGCTCATCAATACAATGAAAGTGTACATTGCTTTCAACAAGCCGTTAAAGAAAATCCAAATAAGGCCGTATATTGGGGGATAACTGGCCAGACGATGCACCGCTTTGGATGGATGCCTTTTGATGCACTTGGTTATTTGGAACAGGCGATCAATTTAGATCCAACAAACCCTCGTTGGAAATGGAATAAGGCATTAGTTCTTATTCAATTGGCCAAGGATTTGCAAATGGCACCGTTTATGGCGAATGCTGCAATCGCTTTGGAGGAGGCATTGGCTTCCTGTGGTGAACATCAACAATCATTGAAAGCTGCCATTCAAAACACTATGAATACTATGGATAGCTATGTTTTCTCGTAGTTCATTGAGGATGTCTTCCTATACAAATGGAGACATCCTTTTGTGAAAATGACTATAGAGAGGGCTTCGTTGCCATATTTCACAATCATGGTATGATAAGATAGGAAAAAATGATTTGTAGTATAAAGGACGGATTTTTTATGGCGCAAGAAGTGGCAAATAAGTTTATTGAAAACGTATGTAATCATTTAGTTCGACATATGAATATTACAAAGGTAGAAGAACACTTTAAAGAAACTATTGCAATGCAACGAAATTCAGCAGCTACGGCCGTTGATTTTTGGGACATGCTAATGATCAATATGCTCTACTTTACTGAGAATGAACAGGCATGGGAGCAAGAATTTCTGAACATGCTAGAGGCTAAAAAGTGGTTGAAGCCCTCAACTTTAGAAGAGGAATTATTGATGCATCAGATGCGTATCCGACAACAAGTTGCAGAGCAAATGGATACTGTAAAGGAATTGTTCCATCAACAATATGAGACAGAGGGCCTGACAGAGGAAGCAATTATCTACGACTATGCATATAGCTCTGCTGGTCATTCTATGCGTATGGATTTATTAACGGTTCTTGTGTCCACACCTGAGCAATCCCAAATACTTTTTGACGCAAATCCACTAGAGACCATTCGTGTTGTCAATGGATATATTGCCTACCATACAGATGGATTAATCAATAAAACAAAATTACTGTAGCTTCATTGTTACAAAGATTTACTGTGAAGGGAATTTGAAGATATGAATACACCATTTACTTTTAAGCATACACCACCTACAAATATGGATACTACAAAAAAATACCCAGCTATTTTTTTATTGCATGGGATGGGCAGTAATGAAGAGGACTTACCACAATTAGTACAGGACTTTCAAGAACAATGTCATATATTTAGTTTGCGTGGACCCATTACACAAAAACCAGGGTATGCTTTTTTCACTATTCAAGAGGTAGGACAACCAGATCGTGCCATCTTTGATAAAGTATTAGTGGCATTGCAACGATTTATATTAGAGGCAATTGATGAATATCAAGTGGATCCTCATAAAGTATTTTTATTAGGCTTTAGTCAGGGGGCTGTGCTAGCACAATCATTAGCCTTTGTGATGGGAAATTTAGTGACAGGCATTGTCGCATTAAGTGGCTATACACCTAAATTTGTAACAGAGGAATATTCTATTCGCTCCGTTGAACATTTACAAGCCTTTATTTCCCATGGCGATTATGATTATGTTATTCCGTCACAATGGGGAATGGAAAGTAAAGAGGTTTTCGAACAATTTGGTGCAACTGTGACATTTAAGCAATATCCAGATGGGCATGGAGTAACACCTGATAATATGCGTGATCTAGTGGCGTTTTTGGCCCAGCAACTTCAAGGAGATCTTCAATAATAGAAACCGGGGCAAAATTCTGCCTCGGCTTTTTTCTTTTCCTGAATAGTAATGATAAGAATCGAGCAAGAAGGTTCAAATTCATGCCAGTCGGTGGTATCATAGAAGATGTTGTGAATGAGCGTGCTTTACTAGATAAAAACATGTACTTTATGTGAACTTAGAGACAGAACAGATCTAAAAGGGGTAAAATAATAATTTGATGTGCTAGATGCAAATTTTGTCGCTTTCTATCGATTGTGGCGTGTCGAAATTATGGAGAAAAGGAATTAAGATAAATGGAACAAAATCTGAACTCGGAGCAGAAACCGCAATCCTCCGCAAAACCACGAGGGAAATCGTCCCGCTCTACTATTTTAGCGCAAACAGTCAAAACAGGAATTATCAAATCCAATTTAATACCAATGTGGGCTGGTTTAACGCTAGGGATGTACAAAAATAAAATGACGTTCATAGACAATATACCAGAAATGATTTTTTCGACAGTTGGTTCTGCCCTTGTCATTGGAGCAGCAGGGGCCTTTAATAATGTGTATGACCGTGATATCGATGCAATCATGCCTCGTACGCAAAGCAGACCGACCGTCACTGGGGAAATGTCAGCAAAATCGACTCTATCATTAGCGATAGTTATGTTAATCATCGGCTTAGCTGTATTGGCGCTTGCGTCACCATTAGCAGCGGCATTTGGTTTGCTCGGAGTATTTTTATATGTAGTCCCTTATACAATGTGGACAAAACGTCGTACGATTTATAATACAGAAATTGGTAGTATAAGTGGTGCTGTCCCGCCATTAATTGGCTGGTCTGCCGTATCGACAGATATTACACACCCTGCAATACTAGGTTTATTTTTTGTTATGGTGATTTGGCAAATGCCGCATTTTTATGCCATTGCAATTCGCAAACGTGTAGATTATGAAGCAGCAAGCGTGCCGATGCTTCCTGTTGTTAAAGGTATGCGCCGTACGTATTATCAAACAAATTTCTATCTAATTTTATTAATTCTATCAAGCTTTTTATTTGGTTCCCTAAGTGTGGGAATTATGCTCGTTGCATTACTATTAAGTATTGCATGGCTAGTAATGAGTATATATGGCTATCATAGTAATAAAGATCAAGTGAAGTGGGCAACCAAAATGTTTGTTTTCTCACTGTTCCATATGACCATATTATTCACAACAGTTATTGTGTACTCTTTAGTAGGTGTTATCTTCAAGTTATATTAATGGAAAAACCAACAAGTTAATCGTCACTTGTTGGTTTTTTATGTTCGACCGATATTATTTGACGACTGGGCCATTCAAATGCGTGTAATTGGCCACCAAATACAGCACCACCATCAATACCGATAATATTGTTTTCACCAAAGTAGACACTGTAATCTGTTGGATTTTGGTGAAGCCTATACGTAGGTGTATGTCCAAAGATAACGGTTTTATCTCCTTCATAGCCTGCATGAAATTCTTCTCGAATCCACAGTAATTGCATGGGGTCTGTTTCTGCCATCGCAACGCCTGGTACAACTCCGCCATGTACAAATATAGCATCCTCTAATTCAATGTATGTTTCGAAGTTTTCAATTAATTGTAAATGTTCCTCTAGCTTTGGCAGCGTTTTGATAAAGCTAGGCAATGTTTGGGTAGCAATGGCATCCTCAAAATCGCTTAGCTGGTAACCATAGCTTGCCAATGTTGCATCTCCACCACAAAGTCCTACCCAATGGTTCCATGGTTTAGCAAGACCTGAACGACATGCATTAAGCATGATCGCCTCGTGGTTGCCAAGGAGAACTCGTGCTCCTTTTTCTTGTAATTCACTCACTAAATTTAACACGCCGCTAGAAGCAGGGCCTCTGTCGATGTAATCACCCAGTAAAAAAAGTTGATCTTCTTCTGGATTATAGCTTGCTTTTAATAATAATTCTTCAAAAAGCGCTAATTCTCCGTGTATATCACTTATTGCTAGAATTCTATTCATGTATGCCATCCTTTCAATATCACAGCTGTTACTATTAAGTATAGGAAATATTTCTGCAAATTTCGACCTTCCTAGCTTCAACTATCTATCCTTCATAGAAATTTCACAGAATTCATTCTCTCTATCATATGGCAAGTCATTTCTTTGCTTTATATATTTGTCTATAGTGTATGGGTGTGAGAGGGGGAGGAGGGCAAACAAACAACTAACAGCAGAAGCAAGAATGCTGCTTCTACTGTTATGCTAGAGTCTAGTAGATGGCGGTAGAGTTACATCTGTAGCTTTTCCCATGCTTGTTTTGCTACTTGTTCATCAAATGTTGAGATTAAACGAAAATTATTGTTGTCTAAAATGCGGAAATGAAGGCTAATGATATTTTGTTGTAGTCGAAACCCTCCTTGCTCATGTATATTTTTCCACCATATGTATCCACCCATTGTTTTATCTTTAGGCTGTAATGTTCCATTATTCGCGATTAAATCCACTACCTCTAATGGATCTCCACCGAGTTCATGCTGCAAAATCGTACTGTCACGAAACAAAGTACATACGGCAACAGTAGTTGTCCATCCAGCCTGTATACGCCCCTTTTCAATTTGGACAAGTGTTTTTTTGGATAGTCCAAGTAAGTCACTCATTTGATCCTGAGTAAAAGCTCTTTCAGTACGGATTAATTTCAGTTTTTCTGAAATGAGTGTGATTAATTGTTCACGATTCATTCTAAACACCCCTTTTTTCAGATTGTTATGTCCCATTATACATGAAAGTCAAGAAGCGTGTTTTTGTTTCCACTAGAAAGGAACGGGAAAAGAAAACAGACTGTCCAAAATAAACAGTCTGTGAGAGGTTAAATTTCATATTTTTTCGTATCAGAAATGACACGAAAATGGATGCCTTTTATTTGTGCACTTACTTTATGGCGGAGTGTGTCAATATCAACTAGCTCGTCTTTACTTTGGACGCACTCAGCGATTTGTTGTAATAGCTTTGTAAAGGCTTCTTTAAATAAAGCGCGCATATTATCGAAATCTAGGCTACGGAAACTGCCATCAATATCAAATGCTTCTACAGAATTTAACTGCTTAGAGGCACCTGCAAAACGATCGTCGTACACTGTGTAGTTTTCATCTGTTACGACGATAATATATAATACTTCACCTGTAATTGTTTTTAATTCAATATTTGTTTTATGTTTTTTTACGTCTGTAATAATGTGTATACCATCTGAATGATATAGTTTAAACAATGTCATGTGTATAGCCCCCTGAAACTAGAATCATATTCCTATATTCATTATAGCTTGAAATGGCTAATAATGGAATGGAGAAAATATGGTTTTAAGATAATAGGGCTATAGCTGTGCCTTTGTAATGACAGGTGTCGGTGCACTAATTCGTAGAGGTCGAACCTCGATATAATGTATCTGATGTCCTTGTTGTTCATAGATACTGAAGATATAAGAGGCAAGCTCAATATTAGTGGATGCTTTTATGCCATTATTCACAGATAAGAACCAGCCACCTAAAGTTTCAACTTCCTCAGATTCTAATGTTATATTTAGTAGATTTTCAACATCTTCAACAAGCATTTTAGCATTTAATATATAATGGTTTTCTGTGATTTTTCGAATATCTGCAATTTCATCATCGTCAAATTCATCTCGAATTTCACCAACAATCTCTTCTAATATATCTTCAACAGTTACCAGACCAGATGTCCCACCATATTCATCCATTAAAATAGCCATATGAATACGTTCTTTTTGCATTCGTACAAGTAATTCTTGAATAGGGATTGTTTCAATCACTCGAATAACTGGATTAATAAAATCTTCGATGACTAATGTCTCATCTGTAAGCTGTTCAAGTAAACCGTGCGTAAACAATTCCTTGGCATTGATAAACCCTAAAATATTGTCACGGTCGCCCTCATAAATAGGGTAACGTGTATATTTTTCAGCGGCAAAATGATGGATGATAGTTGTAAACGAGTCATTTCGTTCAATCCCAACAATTTCTGTTCGAGGAACCATGATTTCACGAGCAATACGTTCGTCAAACTCAAAGACGTTATTTACATATTTAAGCTCTGTTTTATTGATTTCACCACTTTTAAAGCTTTCAGACAGTAATAGTCGTAGTTCTTCCTCCGTATGGGAAAGCTCATGCTCACTTGCAGGCTTCATACCGAATAAACCAATCAAAACGCGTGCAGAGCCGTTCAAGAACCAAATGAATGGGTACATGATTTTGTAGAAAAACATGATTGGCTTTGCGAAAAGAAGGGTAATTGTTTCTGCTTTTTGAATAGCTGCTGTTTTCGGGGCTAATTCACCGACAACGACATGTAAAAATGTAGCGATTGCAAAGGCTGTACCAATGGTAAAGATGGTCATATATTTATCTGAAATACCGATCATTTCGAAAAGAGGGTGCAGCATAAATTCAAACGTTTTTTCACCAACCATACCGATACCAAGAGCTGTTACTGTAATCCCTAATTGACAGGCAGATAAATATTCATCTAAATGATTGACCACTTGCTTGGCAGCAATGGCTTTTTTATGGCCCTCTGCAATAAGCTGATCAAGTCTTGAGGAACGAACCTTTACAATGGCAAATTCTGTTGCCACGAAAAAACCTGTTAAAGCTATTAAAATGGTAAAAATCGATAAGTTTATTATGGTATCCAAATAGTCGTTCTGTAAAAACAGAACGTCACCTCCTAATTATGAATAAGTAAAAGTAAGGATTGCATTAATGCAATGCTTTCAGGCGAAACATTTTTTTTTATGGTTTCAATTTTTTTATCATCTTGCTTGTTCATTTGTTCTAGCAGAGAAGCTACATCATGCTCTAAATCTTGCATTTTCAAACGAAGCATTTGTACATCGATTTCTTCATAGGGTGTGATGTTTAATTCCTGTTGGATTTCCACGAGTGAAAGCCCTTGTTGTTTGCGCTGTTCAATGAATTGAAGTCGTTCAATCATGACGGGATCATAGTATCGATAATTTGTTGCAGAGCGTTCTGCAACCAATAAGCCTATGTTTGTATAATAATCGATTGTTCGTTTTGTAATGCCAGTTTTTTCAGCAAGCTCGCCAATTTTTAATTTTTCTGTCCCAATGCAAACACCTCCAAACCATCACGTTGTACTTTGATTATAACGTGATGGTTTTATTTTATTCAAATGAAAGCACCTAATATTTCAAAATTGTAAGACTTATTATAAAAAAAGCTTCTGCCAGTCTTCTTGGCAGAAACGTTTTTAGTGTGTTGAAATTAAATAGGTATCATATAGGTGATGAAGTGCTTCTTCTCCATTTTTTTGTAGGAGATTTTCATTATTAAAAATAACTGTGATTGTAGTTTGAGAGCTATCAATTTTATCATCAATAATTTTACATGTAACGTATACAATGCCTGACTCAGCAAGTTTTTCTTTCAACTCATCATTCCATTGTTGATCAGAAAATAGTGGGGGTTGCCAAGTGCCTCTCACATGAAGCTCATTTTTTTCAGGGTCATAATCCCAGCGTATGTCACGTAAAATAGTTTTAAATAGGTCATTAACCGTAAAAGTTGTTTCTTTATAGTTAATGTCTATAGCGCGTATGGCATGAACATCTCGACTAACTGCACTAGCCGCGGAGTTTGCCGCTGTATTGATGCCAGAAGCTGCATCTTTGATTTCTGATAATCGACCACCACAGCCTGTCAGTAGTGCGCAGATGCAAGTCATACAAGCTAATTTTGTCATCCATTTCACAAGTAGTCCCTCCAGTCTAGCAAGTTGTTACTACTATCTTATCGAAAAGAAAAATACGAAGAAAGGGCATGAAAGCGGTAGATTGTGACGGTTTTGCAACGATGCGACCTCCACTCGATTGTTCGTCATTTGGGAAGTATAGAAGTATGGAAATTTGGTAAAAACCAAGGAGAAAGGGAGCGGTTTGTGATGAAAATTAATGATGAAATGCTTGATCGTTTAGGAACTTATTTTGTTTATCATGCCGTCTACGATAATTATGGGATTACCTTTGAAAACTTTGTGGAGCGTTGGATACGGGGAATTTTGGAAGTATAGAGTAAAATAAGCAGACCTACCGTCAAACAAGCTTGTTTGAACGGCGGTTGCTCAAAACTATGCCAATCGTAGGAGGCACATAAAAGAGTCGTGTTCTTTATTTGAACACGACTCTCCTTTATTTTATTTGAAATAATTTGTGATGAATTGATTGGCTTCTTGCCAGTTATACACCCTTACTACATTGTCAGGAACAGCAAGACGGTTATAGGGCGTATCAAACAACACGACAGGTATTTTTAGCTCCTCTGCCAGCATCACTGCATTATCATGCTTATCCTCAAAGAAAGCATCTACATGATGCTTTTTAGCAACCGCTAACTTATCATGGCTGCCTAAAAGTTCGATATGGTCATAAGGAATCGCCTGATTTTCAAACCAATTTACCGTAATGTCTGCTACATTTTCGCCTCGTGCCGATATATAATAGAGCTCAAACGTATTTTGCCAGGCAGTTAGAATATTTTTTGCATCTTTTGCTACTTCTGACACTTCGTACATATAAGGCTCATTTTCTTTAAACCATGTATTAAAGGCACTTCGATCTACAGGGTGAGGAAAGGCCGATAAAAAATCATACTCACAAACATCATCAAGCGTAATATTTACGTTATATTGTTTATTAATATGTGGTATGAGTGTACTTGGACATGTTACAGTCCCATCAATATCAATACCAAAGCGGGGCTTTTTCATGCTAGTACCTCCTTAGGCATTCGCTTTTTGTACTTCTTCTGCTGCGCGCTTTTCTTCCATCTCTGCCGCTAATTTATCAATTTCTTTTTTCAACTCTTCAACCATTGTTTCTTCAGGAACTTTACGAACAGTTTTCCCTTTCATGAATAACAAGCCTTCACCACGCGCACCCGCAATACCGATATCCGCTTCACGTGCTTCACCAGGACCGTTTACCGCACAGCCTAACACCGCTACTTTTAAAGGTACATTCAATTTAGAAATATATTCTTCTACTTCATTAGCAATGGAAATTAAATCAATCTCAATGCGCCCACATGTTGGACAAGAGATTAGTGTTGCCATATTAGAAGCTAGACCAAAAGATTTTAATAGTTCACGTGCTACTTTGATTTCCTCAACAGGGTCTGCTGAAAGTGAAATACGTAACGTGTTACCAATTCCTTTTGATAGGATGGCACCAAGTCCAGCCGCTGATTTTACAGTACCAGCAAATAGTGTTCCTGATTCTGTAATACCTAAATGTAGCGGATAATTAAAGGCCTTAGCAGCTTTTTCATAGGCTTCAATGGCAAGATTTACGTCAGATGCCTTCATCGATACAATAATATCGTGGAAGTCCAAGTCTTCTAAAATTTTAATATGGTGAAGTGCAGATTCAACCATACCATCAGCAGTAGGATAGCCGTATTTTTCTAAAATATGACGCTCTAATGAACCAGCATTTACCCCAATACGAATGGGGATACCTTTTGCTTTAGCTGCATTCACGACAGCCTCCACTTTCTCTTTACGACCAATATTACCAGGGTTAATACGTACTTTATCGATACCATTTTCAATGGCTTTTAATGCTAATCTATAGTCAAAATGAATATCAGCTACTAATGGAATATGGATACGTTTTTTGATTTCGGCAATTGCATCTGCAGCACGCTCATCTGGAACTGCAACACGAACTATTTGACAGCCTGCTTCTTCAAGTCGAAGAATTTCTGCCACTGTTGCTTCTACATCATGTGTTTTTGTTGTACACATACTTTGAATGAATAATTCATTACTACCACCAATTGTTAAGTTACCGACACGTACAGGACGTGTATTTGAACGGTGACAAATTTCACTCATTTAACTTTCTCTCCTTTTCGGGCCACTATTTTCAGCCGTCACTGTCATTTATTTTAGCAGTGTAAGAAAATAAGGACAAGGAAGAAACGTTAACTTTTCATTTTCCACATTTGTTTTCGAATTCAAACGTAAGAGGAAGCTTAATATTTCCACCAGGAATTAATTCCTGTAATTGTAAGTGTGGGTTTAAGTTGTAAAATAATTGTAAGCGTTCTGGGAATGTCATGGGAACTTTTGCAGGGTGTAAGGCAAATAAACTATGAATAGTATCTCCTTCAATAGTTTGTACGGTGATATAATTTGGCTCACGTTGCTGTACACATTGGCTATTAGTACTTTTTGTTTGTAAAGCTGCAAGTGGGATCGATCCCTCAGTTAAATCTACCTTCACGACAAAAGCAATGACAATAATGATAGCTGTTAAGATGAATGCCCGCAAAAAAACCCCTCCTTTTCTACACTATATTTAGAAGAGGGGGGATTCATGCACATTATTTTGATATTGGTTGTTTAGGATATTTTGTAAAGGCCACAATTAATAGAACAATAGTCAGTAATAAAGAAAAAACAGAGATAATTGTACTGTTAATCGGTAAATATTCTGCTAGCATCGACAATAATGTTGCCCACGTGATGGCAAAAGTTGTTGTGCGCCAAATATGACGGTATTCACCACGACGTTTCATGACTTTTAAAATAAATAAACCGGCTAAAGCATAGAGAGCAATTTGGGCAAAAATCAGCATGGTTGTAAAGACAAAAAGCATTAAGAATGTGAATGGATATAAGAGCCATTTAATGCCATCTATGTATTCAGTTAAACCATTTAAACTATTCATATCAATCGTATCAACAGACATACCTGCTGCAAATCTACCTAAAGAGAATACGGTTACAAGGGTAATGAGCAGAAAAGTATATTGAATAACTTTTCCGATAGGTAGTAAACGATAGGCTGCTAGTTTTTTAGGATGAATAAGACTATCGATAAATAGCTGTGAGTGTTTCATACTATATCTCCTCCAATCAATATATTAACATGTTCAAAGAGCATAGGGTATGAAAGAAGCATGAATGAAGGGACACTTAATGATAAAATGTTAACATTATGTAAAGAAGTTAAAGGATTTCTTTACTTTTTGTTTGTAATCAATTAAAGATTAGAATTAGAGTAGTAGAGACGTAGGAATTGGAGCGAAAATAATTGACAATAGATTGGCAAAGCATACTCTTTCAGTTTTTAGGTGGGTTAGGAGTCTTTTTATTTTCCATTAAATTTATGGGTGATGGGCTTCAGAAATCAGCGGATGATCGATTACGTGAATGGTTAAATCGCTTTACAACTAACCCGATCATGGGAGTCTTAGTAGGCATATTTGTAACCATTTGCATTCAGTCAAGTTCTGCAACGACAGTCATCACTGTAGGGTTAGTGAGTGCCGGATTTTTAACGTTACGTCAAGCAATCGGCGTAATTATGGGAGCAAATATTGGTACAACCATTACAGCATTTATTATTGGCATTGATATCGGTATCTATTTTTATCCCTTGTTAGCAATCGGGGCAGGCTTTTTATTTTTCCTCAAAAGGGCAACATACCAACATATTGGTCAAATTTTGTTTGGCTTTGGTGGCTTATTTTTAGGGCTAGAGCTAATGAGTGCAAGTATGCAGTCACTACATCAACTGGCAGATTTTGCATCGCTCACGCTTCATTTAAGTAATCAACCCATTTTAGGTATATTTTTAGGTACCGTTTTTACCTTGCTTGTACAAAGCTCTACGGCCACAGTCGGTGTGCTTCAAGGCTTATATGCTGAGCATTTGATTGGTTTGAACAATGCCTTACCGATTTTATTTGGAGAAAACATCGGAACGACGATTACGGCGGTATTAGCGTCACTGGGCGCTTCTATTTATGCGAAACGGGCAGCCGCAGCACATGTACTCTTCAATGTGATCGGTACGATTATTTTCATGATTTTTTTTACCCCATTTATGCATTATGTTCAATGGGTCAGCGAATTATTTCATTTAGAGCCTCGTATGCAAATTGCAATTGCCCATGGCTCATTCAATGTACTTAATATGATGATTCAACTTCCATTTATTGCAGGATTGGCAGCATTAGTAACGAAATTGATACCAGGACATGATGGTCATATCAATGTCACAACAAAGCATTTAGATCCATCTTTTATTGATTCCTCCCCAGCAATTGCACTTGGTCAAGCTAAAGAGGAAGTATTACGAATGGGTGAACATGCTTTACGAGGCTTAGAAGAAACATTTCTCTATATGAAATCAGGGGAAGCCGAACATATTCCTACAGTTTTACAATTAGAGGCTGGCCTTAATCATTTAGATAATGAAATTACCGATTATTTAGTGATGGTGTCTAAGCAGCCCCTTTCTCGTGCAGACTCAGTAAGACATCATACACTATTAACAAATGTACGAGATTTCGAACGAATTGGTGATCACTTTGAAAATATCTTAGAGCTTTTACAATACAAGGACCATCATGAAGTGACCCTAAGTAAATCGGCACGACAAGATTTAATTGGCATGTTTAGTTTAGCCATTGAGGCTGTCCGTAAAAGTATAGAGGCCTTGGATACAGCTAGCTTAAGTTTAGCTCAAGAGGTGACGGAGCTAGAAAGCTTGATTGACGATATGGAGGATAAACTTCGTCAGAAACATATTGCACGTCTGAATACGAATGAATGCAGTGGGGCGGCTGGGATTGTCTATATGGACATTGTAAGTAACCTGGAACGTATTGGTGACCATGCGGTCAATATTGCAGACTCTATTTTGGGTATACGCCATTAACAAAGTGAAACTTTTCACTTTGTTTGTCCGTATGAAAGACAACGTACGATAAAAGGAGAGAAATTTTATGGAAGTTGTTGGCTGGATTTTAGTAGTAGCCTGCTTTATTATTTCATTTGTTGGTTTAGTCTATCCGATCATTCCAGGTGTCTTATTTTTAGTCGGAGGATTCCTACTATATGGCTTATTTTTCTCCTTCGCAGAGTTAAGCTGGTGGTTCTGGATTATTGAAATATTATTTGTAGTGCTGTTATTTGGCGCAGATACGTTGGCAAATGCATTTGGCATTAAAAAGTTTGGTGGCTCTAGCGCAGGAATGTGGGGAAGCACCATTGGATTATTATTTGGCCCATTCGTCATTCCTGTGGCTGGAATATTAATTGGCCCATTTTTAGGGGCTGTCATAGCCGAATTAATTGTGGAGAAACGAACATTTAGTGAGGCTGTGAAAAGTGGTGTTGGTTCGTTAGTAGGCTTTTTAACTTCTACTATTGCAAAGGCTGTCATTCAAATTGTGATGATTATTGTATTTTTCTTCGCGATTTAATGTCTACGAGTGGGGTTTAATGAATCAAGCTAATGGGTAAGATAGTTAACGTATTGGTTTTTCAGTCAAAAGGCTGAAATCTTCTAAATGAAGTATTTTTCATTGAATGGTTTGACCAATTTTGATAATCTATTGATGTACTAAATATTTCTTATTTTAGGGAGGAACTTAACAATGGCTTACGAATTACCACAATTAACTTACGCTTACGACGCATTAGAGCCACATATCGATGCAAAAACTATGGAAATTCACCATTCTAAACACCACAATACTTATGTAACTAACTTAAACGCAGCAGTAGAAGGTACTGAATTTGCAGAAAAAGACATTAACGACTTAATCGCAAACCTTGACGCTCTTCCAGCTGACAAACAAACTGCTGTACGCAACAACGGTGGCGGACATGCTAACCATACACTATTCTGGGAAGTAATCGCTCCAGGCGGTTCTAATACTCCAGTTGGCGAAGTTGCAAAAGCAATTGATGCGAAATTCGGTTCTTTCGATGCTTTCAAAGAAGAATTTGCAAAAGCTGCTACAACTCGCTTCGGTTCAGGTTGGGCATGGTTAATCGTGGATGGTGACTCAGTTGCTGTTACGTCAACTCCAAACCAAGACTCTCCAGTAATGGAAGGTAAAAAACCAATTCTAGGCCTTGATGTTTGGGAGCATGCATACTACTTAAACTACCAAAACCGTCGTCCAGATTATATTGGTGCTTTCTGGAACGTAGTAAACTGGGATGTAGTAGAAGCTAAATTCCAAGCTGCTAAATAATGATTGAATAGTAAATGGCTATGCTAAGGTGAGAAATCACTAAGGTATAGCCTTTTTTTGTTGGATAAAAATGAAAAAGAAATGGATAGAACAAATAGGGCAACCTTTCCACTTTTGATACCGTCAAATAAATGATGTTTTCCGTAATAATTGTCAAGTGCATGCTTTCCTGTCAAACCTACGAATGGTATACTAAGTATCGTGTATTGAAATGAAAAAAGATAAGGAGGGGAATACATATGCGCAAAGCACCAGGGAAAAATCGCGCAGCGAGTGTTAAAGCAAAACATCACTCTAATTTAACATTTCGTATGAATATCCTTTTCTTTGCAATATTTATCGTATTTTCAATGTTGATTTTTAGACTGGGGTATATGCAAATCGTGAAAGGGGAAGAGTATGTACGACTTTTAGAGAGTACAGAAGAAGTTCCTGTCAATACGAGTGTGCCTCGGGGTAGAATGTATGATCGTTACGGTCGTATTTTAGTAGATAATCACCCAGAAAATGCGATTACGTATACGAAAATGCAAACGACTACAACAGATGAAATGCTAAATATAGCTGAAAAGCTGGCACAATTAATTGAACAACCAACAAATCGTGTCACATTGCGTGATAAACAAGATTTTTGGATTATCAAAAATCATGACGCGGCCTACGAAAAAGTGACAAAGGCAGAAGAAGCTAAAATTCGAGCGAAAGAAAATATTACGACAAGTCAAATCAATGCAGAGGTTGATAAACTAGTACGTGAACGCATTACCAATGAAGAGCTATTGCAATTGTCAGAGAAAGATTTAGAAGTATTAGCAATCTTTAGGGAGATGACATCTGGTTATAATTTATCACCTCAAATTATAAAAAGTGAAAATGTTTCGGCAGATGAATTTGCACGTGTCTCCGAGCGTTTAACGGAACTACCAGGAGTTAACACAACAACAGATTGGAAACGCGTAAAACTATCTTCTCTATCGATTCTTGGTCGTACAACTGTCCCAACAAAAGGGATACCAAAAGAAAAGCTGAATTATTATTTAGCCCGAGATTATTCACGAAATGATCGAGTAGGGGAAAGTTATATTGAGGCGCAGTATGAAGAACTACTCCAAGGTCAAAAAACAGTTGTCAAAAATATTACCAATAAAAAAGGGCAGGTAGTCGATACTATTACAACTTATGAAGGTGAGCCAGGTAAAGATTTAGTTTTATCACTGGATAGTGAGCTACAGGCTGAAACTGAGAAGATTGTAGAAGAAGAACTGCTTAATTTAAAAGCTCTTCCTGGATCGTATTTATTAGATCGTGCCTTTTTAATTATGATGGACCCTCATACAGGGGATGTCTTATCTATGGTTGGTAAGAAAATAGAAAAAAACCCTGAGACGGGGAAAAGTGAAATTGTTGATTATGGATACGGAACATTTACGACAGCTTATGAGGCAGGTTCATCTATTAAGGGAGCAACAGTTCTTACGGGGTACAATCAAGACGTTATCTCAATGGGCACCTCTATGGGGGATGAACCGATTAAATTGGCAGGTACGGATTTTAAAAGCTCCATTTTTAACAGGAGCGGCTATGTGCCAATGAACGATTTAATGGCCCTGGAACGTTCTTCTAACTCCTATATGTTTAAAATTGCACTATTGATTAATAAAACACCTTACAGCTATGGTATGCCATTACGTTTAAAGGATGATACATTCCCCAAAATGCGCAATAATTTTGCACAATTTGGGCTAGGTGTGAAAACAGGCATTGATTTACCAAATGAATTTAGTGGCGTGCGTGGTCCATCAGGTCCAACAATGGGTGGTAAAACATTAGACTTAGCGATTGGTCAGTATGACACGTATACACCTTTACAATTAGCACAATATATTTCAACGATTGCTAACGGTGGTTATCGTATTCAGCCACATGTTGTGAAAGAGGTACGTGATCCATCACAGGATGGCAAGGAGTTAGGGCAATTAGTGACTGAAATAGGACCAACTATCCTCAATCAAATAGATAATCCTAAAGAAGAGATTGACTATGTAAAACAAGGGCTTCGTCGTGTATATACTGGATCATATGGTACGGCTACAAGACAATTTGGTGATGCACCTTATACCGCAGCAGGGAAAACAGGTACTGCAGAGGTAGTTTACTATGGTCCATTACGAGAACATTTTGGTACCAATACGATTACATTAACACATGTTGGCTTTGCGCCGTACGAAAATCCTGAAATTGCTTATGCAGTTGTTATTCCATGGGCAACAACTAATATGAATCAACATTTAGTCAATAACAATGTTATTGCTAGACGTTCTTTAGACAAATACTTTGAATTAAAAGCAAAATATGAAGCTGAAAAAGTAACAGAAAATAATGTGAAACAACCGATTTTACCAGCTATTACAGAGGAAAAAATTGGTGAGGATGAGCAAGAATAAGAAAACCGCTAGGCACTGGGATGCCTAGCGGTTATTTTTTTGGAAGAAGGTAAGCATCACGCAGATAACTGTCGGATGGCTAATTCAAATTGTTCTCTTGGTTTTTCGCCATACAGTTCTAAATTATGATAGAAATACGAAGCTAGCATAAAATCAATCGCTTCTTGTAGTGTTAATTCGCGATGGTCCATAAGCAAAGTTAGATAGGTTTTAAAATAATCGGCATTTTGTACGTTTGCATGTTTCATGACAAAGGTAAAACTCCTCATCCATTACGCCTTATCCATATAATGTCCATATTTTCTCGTTGAAAATCTGTGACATCCTCTGAAGGCTTTATCTTTCCCTTTTCTAAAAATAGGGACTGTACCTAGCTTAGAGGTTGGTACAAAAATATTTACTGAATCAAGATAAAGTATTTCCTGACACAATTGATTATTATAGCATCTTTCCAATCGGAAGCAAATTTTAACTTCTTTCATTTAGAAGTATGCGCTCCTCCAAATATAGAAGAGTGAAATATATAGAGGATTTGCCCTTTCGATGGGTATCCAGTCACTCAGTGTATGTGGAGAAATCCTTCGGGGAACGTCGCGGATTTTGAATGAAAAGAGTAGATGAATTTAAAATCTGGGCACAGCCATGGCAAGGTGAAAATGAATTGTAAATGTATCTTTACAATCGTTTACAAAGCATTACATTCCTTTACATCTCTTTTACGAACCGTTTATACGACTTCAACATTCAGTCATTATAGTAAAGATTGTAAGACAAATAACTATAAAACAGTTCATGACGGAGGCAAATGAGATGAAAAAGTGGAAGTACTTAACGATGACAGCAGTAATGGGTTCTGCATTAATGCTAGGTGCATGTGGTAGCGATTCTGCACAAAATGGAAACAATACTGAAACGAACGCACCTGCTAGTTCAGGACAAGAAGCTGCTGATGAAAAGCTACAAGGCTCTGTAGCTGGAGATGGCTCATCAACAGTTGCACCAATTATTGAGGCAGTTGTTGAAGAGTATGCAGGCGCACAACCAGATGTCAAAGTATCAGTAGGGGTTTCTGGTACAGGTGGTGGTTTTGAAAAATTCATCGCAGGTGAAACAGACTTTTCAAATGCATCTCGTAATATAAAAGATGAAGAGAAAGCGAAATTAGGAGAAGCTGGTATTGATTATACAGAGCTAGCTCTAGCATATGATGGTTTATCAGTAGTCGTGAATCCAGAAAATGATTGGGCGAAAGATTTAACTGTAGAACAATTACAAAAGATATGGATTGAAGATGGAAAAGAGAAGAAATGGTCGGACATTGATCCATCTTGGCCAGATGAGAAAATCGTTTACTATTCACCAGGTACTGATTCAGGCACATACGATTACTTTGATGAAATCATTTTAGATGGAGCTGATCTAGTAAGCTCAGCAACATTATCAGAGGATGATAATATGCTAGTTCAAGGTGTATCAGGTGACAAAAACGCGATCGGATTCTTCGGTTATGCTTACTATCTAGAAAATAAAGATAAATTAAATATCGTTAAAGTAAATGGTGTAGAGCCAAATAATGAAACAATTGAAGCTGGTGAATATACACCACTTTCACGCCCACTTTTCACATATGTGAAAAATAGCGCTATGAAAGATAACGAAGCAGCATATGATTTCATTAAATTTACATTAGAAAACGCAGGTGATATGGCTGAGGCTGTTGGCTATGTTCGTTTACCTGAAGAAAAATATACTGAAGGCTTAAAAACTTTAGAAGGCTTAAAATAAGTAGACATGCATAGAGGGAAAGAGATGTATGCTCTTTCCCTCCCTTATTTGAAAGGAGCTCCCAATGGTTTCTCAAAAGGAAAATAAGACCTCATCTGTGCAGCAATTAATTGCAAATTCGCGCAATCATAAAACTAAGAAAATAGTGGAAAAAGCAATGCCAGCTCTATTATTTTCTGCAGCAATTATCTCTATTTTAACGACATTTGGCATTGTTTTCACCCTTATTTTTGAAACGTTTGAATTCTTCAAACGTGTGTCGATAACGGATTTCCTTTTTGGGACGAAGTGGTTACCGTTTTCGGGGAATGAACCGTTATTTGGAATTTTGCCGTTAATCGCTGGTACATTAAAAGTGACACTTATTGCAGTTGTAGTAGCCGTGCCATTTGGAATTGCTTCAGCTATCTATTTAAGTGAATATGCAAGTGAAAAAACAAGACGTATTGTGAAACCTATTTTAGAGGTTTTAGCAGGTGTACCGACTATCGTTTACGGATTCTTTGCTTTAACGTTTGTCACACCTTTATTACAAGAAATTGTACCTGGACTTAAATTATTTAATGCACTTAGCCCAGGGATTGTTGTAGGGATTATGATTTTACCAATGATTACATCTCTATCTGAGGATGCCATGTCTTCAGTACCAAATAGTATGCGCGAAGGGGCTTTAGCTCTAGGTGCAACAAAATTTGAGGTAGCCATTAAAGTAGTTCTGCCTGCTGCCCTATCCGGCATTATCGCCTCTATAGTATTAGCTATTTCCCGGGCAATTGGAGAAACGATGATTGTGTCGCTTGCAGGTGGCTCAACACCGAAATTTGATCTCAATGTGACGGATTCTATCCAAACAATGACAGCATACATCGTACAAGTTTCAACTGGTGATGCAGGTTATGGAACTACTATTTACTACTCCATCTATTCTGTTGGATTTACACTATTTATCTTTACGCTAGTAATGAATTTACTGGCTCACTATATTTCGAAACGCTTCAGGGAGGTTTACTAGATGCGCTATATGGATGACACAGCCGTCATGAAACGAATGACAAAGCGTATTACATTCAATAAAGTTTGGAAAACCTTATTTTTCTTAGCTACTACGTTTGCGCTTGTTACCTTAGCTATTTTGCTTTACCGCATAGTGACACAAGGAATTGACTATTTAAATATTGATTTCTTAACGAATTTTGCATCACGTTTTGCAGATAAAGCAGGTGTCAAAGCTGCCCTAATTGGTTCACTTTGGTTAATGGCAGTTGTAGCGCCAGTATCCATTATTTTAGGTGTAGGTACGGCAATATATTTAGAGGAGTACGCAAAGAAAAATAGAATCAACGACTTTATTCGTATGAATATCTCAAATCTAGCGGGTGTACCTTCCATCGTTTTTGGATTACTAGGTTTAACTATTTTTGTACGCATGATGGGTTTAGGAAAAAGCGTTTTAGCTGCTGGCTTAACAATGAGTTTATTAATTCTACCTGTCATTATTGTAGCGGCACAAGAGGCCATTCGTGCTGTACCCAACGAGCAACGAGAAGCTTCATATGGGATGGGCGCAACAAAATGGCAAACGATTTTACGAGTGGTACTTCCAGCCGCTATTCCCGGTATTTTGACAGGAAGTATTTTGGCTATGTCCCGTGCCATTGGGGAGACAGCGCCACTTGTTGTCATTGGAATTCCAGTCATTCTACAATTTTTGCCGAATGGTTTACTAAGCCAATTCACAGCCCTACCGATGCAAATCTATGATTGGGCAAAACGTCCGCAAGAAGCATTTCAGTATGTGGCCGCAGCTGGTATTTTAGTGCTTATGACTGTTCTTCTATTGATGAACTCTATTGCCATCTTTATTCGAAATAAATTCCAAAAACGTTATTAATGAGGTGACCTTATGGTACTAGATTTAAAAGAGGAAAAAACAATTGTCAAATTGAATCAAGCGACGACGAAATCTTCCGCTGATATAGCGAAAAATATTGTTTATGATACACGTAACTTGAATTTATGGTACGGTGATCATCAAGGCCTAAAGGATATTAATTTAAGTATTTATGAAAATGAAGTAACGGCGATTATCGGTCCTTCTGGCTGTGGTAAATCTACGTATTTAAAAACATTAAACAGAATGGTAGAGCTTGTTCCTAGCGTTCGTACATCTGGTGAAATTTTATACCGTGAGCGTAATATTTTAAATAAAAACTATACGGTAGAGGAATTAAGAACACGCGTAGGAATGGTGTTCCAAAAGCCAAACCCGTTCCCAAAATCTATTTATGATAATATCGCGTATGGACCAAGAATTCATGGCATTAAAAATAAAAAGATTTTAGATGAAATCGTTGAGAAGTCTCTAAGAGGAGCAGCTATTTGGGATGAGGTCAAAGATCGTTTAAATCAAAATGCCTATGGATTATCTGGTGGTCAGCAGCAGCGTATTTGTATTGCAAGATGCCTAGCGATTGAACCGGATGTCATTTTAATGGATGAGCCAACATCTGCATTAGACCCAATTTCTACATTAAAAGTGGAAGAGCTTGTGCAAGAGTTGAAAAAAGACTATTCCATTATCATTGTGACGCATAATATGCAGCAAGCTGCACGTATCTCTGATCGAACAGCGTTCTTCCTGAGTGGAGAAGTGGTAGAATACGATAAAACAGATATCATCTTCCAAACACCATCCGATCAACGTACGGAAGATTATATCTCAGGACGTTTCGGCTAAGGAGGAGCAATCGATGGTAGTACGTGAGCGTTTTGAACAGGAGTTAAAAGAAGTTCAGGGGCAATTTATTGCACTTGCCAATAGCAGCATTTTTGCATTAAAAACAGCTTTTGAGGCATTAGTCGAACAGGATTTAGAAAAAGCATTGAAAATACTTGAGGACGATTTAATCATAAATCGGCTAGAAGAAGAAATAAATGATCATGTGATTCTTATGATTGCTAAGCAACAACCTGTAGCTACTGATTTACGTCGTCTCATGGTCCTTGTGAAAGCAGCAGCAGATATGGAAAGAGTGGGCGATTATGCTGTGAATATCGCTAAAGAAGCAATTCGAATTGGAAAAGAACCGATTGTGTTCCCTATGACAAATCTACAAACAATGTGCAATAAAACTGTAGAAATGCTAGAGAGCATTATGAAGGCCTTTACAGAGGAAGATACCGTTCGTGCTAAAGAAATCGCTGAATTAGATGATTATGTGGATGATTTATACGGAGCTACGGTTACACTTTTGCTGCGTGCAGGCGTGGAAGACCCCGCACATATTTCTCAAATTACCCATCTAACATTTATTTGCCGATATTTAGAGCGCTCTGCAGATCATGCTACTAATATTGCGGAGCATCTTTTTTACTTAGTGAAAGGCAAGCATTATGAATTAAATAATTAAAGAAGAAGAGCTATTTGCTAGCTCTTCTTTTCATTTGAAAAAAATAATGAGAAGCAGCAACATTGTGTTTTTATGTGGCGTCTATATAGCGAGCGTTTTGTATTGTCAAAAAAATTTTTTGGTTATACTATAGACAATATCCAAAAAAACGTGGTGCTTAGGAGGTGCTGCTTCGTGAAAGACGCGATAGAATCACTCATAGAAAAGTTTAATCAAGATATGTCACTAGAACAACGTAATTATTTACGTTTTCTCTATGAAAACTTACATCTTGAGGAATTAAGCAGCAGGGAACAACATTATTTTATTGACTATTTTTTAAAGAGTGAACCATTACGAAAAATGGCAGCATTTGCATTAGAATTAGCAGACATTCTGCATGAGGTTCGTGAAAATATTCCCGCTATCGAAAAGGCTGAGAGACTGGCTAATGGCAAGGAGCAGCGTTTGTATTACGAACGGAAATGGTCAGAGCTAAGACGTCAAAAGCTCAAACAGCAAACAACAAAAAATGGCAATGTGTTTTATATACCCTTTCACGACTACAAACAGGATCCTGGGCCCATAATTATTTGTTTAGAGCAGACGACAGGGATGGAAGCTTATTCAGAGCTATGTAAAAGCATGATTTTACCGTTATTTATGAATGCCCATCGCGAAAATCGCGATTTATATATCATCCCATATGACCGGCAAATCAATGTTCACTATCGCTTTGAAAATGGTCATTTAAATTTAGCTGATTTTAAGAGCTTTATTGAATATAAAGCTAAAGGAGAAGCTGAGCTTTTGCCTGTTCTACAGTTTGTCAGATCAATATTGCATGAAAATCAACTAGTCACCGAAGCAGAAGTCATTATATTTACAGAGGGCACTCCTATAGATGGACAGCATCTCGTCAGTAAGCAAGCCAAAGTGATGCTGGAGGAAATGAAACGAAAATACCTTGCTGAATTTTCGGTCATTGCAATGCATGAAGATAATTTTAATGAACAACAATTTTGGTTTGCCAATAAGGCTTTCTTTGCGGATGATGCCATACAATAACAGAAAGGGGCTAACCTTTACGGAAGGTCAGCTCCTTTTTATTGGAGATACATAGGTACTAAAAGGAGATATACATGGATTCATTACATTGGATTATACCTAAATTTACAGTCCCAACTTGGATGGATGTCTTAGTAGCGATTATTATTTGTATAGTTGGTTGGCTGATTCAACGATTTATCATAAAAAAGATCATTAATCGCCTGGTCATCTTTTTAAGAAATCGCCACCGAAATTTCCAAGCCAATGTGCTTGCACAATTTAGTAAAGCCATTGGCTATGCATTTATGACAGCAGTCATTGTGCTTAGCTTATCTTATTTAATAGAAGTTCCTTTATTTACGCATAAATCAACGAAAAATTTTGTATTGTCTATTATGGTGTTTTTTGCTTTTAAGGGCGTATATGACGTTTTAAATTTCTATACAAAGCAGCCACTTCAATTAACTAGCGAAGAGGACCAAAATGTACTATTACCTTTTTTCCTACGAATTGGTAAAGTACTCATTATGATTTTTGCCATGTTTACCATCGCATCATTTTGGAACTTTAATCTGAATGGCTTTTTAACAGGGATTGGTTTAACGGGAGTAGCGATTGCTTTTGGAATTCGAGATACGTTAGCCCATGTGTTTGGTGGTATGTCCGTGGCACTTGATAATCCATTTCAAATTGGCGATTGGATTGCGACCGAAGATCAAAAAATCGAAGGGACGATTGAAGATATTAATCTTCGCAGTACCTTAATTCAAACAGGAGACAAAGGCCTTGTCTATGTGCCAAACTCTTATTTGGTTAATCGTCCCATTTACAACTTATCGAGACGAGAGAAGCGTAAATGTGAGCAATATTTATATGTAGCTGCTACAAATGAAGAAGACACAATACGCAGTGCCTTAACAGCTATTCATAAGGAAATTTATTTACATGCTAACACAGAGAAAGACATGATCCATGTTTATATTGATGAATTTCATTATGACAGGTATCGTGTGCTTATTCGCTTCTTCGTTGCTACGAACGATACAGCAGTCATGCTAGAGGTACGCCAGGAAATTTTCTTTGCCATTCGCCAAATTGTGGAGGAGCTATCAATTACTTTAGCAGCCCCAGAGGACGATGAAGGACCGAGAAAGAAAAAATAAATTGAATTGTAAGATAGTTTGCATTACAATATAACCTAGTAATCAGCGTTGATGAAGAGTAGTAGCTATTAGTATTTGTCATAGAGAGCTAGTGGTTGGTGGAAACTAGTACAAATAAATAGTGAATGGACTTCGGAGCTCTAATTCTGAACTACTAGTATGGATTAGCGTATGCCTACGTTATAAGGCTTAGAGAGGGTCTTTTTATTGACCAATGAAGGTGGCACCACGGCTTTTCCGTCCTTTTGTGATGGAAAGGCCTTTTTATATGGATTTTGGTGTAGAAGAGCAGAGCTTAGAGAAGGAGAGAAGAGAATGACAGTTGAGATGAGAAAGTATGCCATGAAAGTATTACAGGGTGATATGATGACCCCTATCTCTGTCTATCAATCATTGAAGGGGCAGCATAAAATGCTGTTCGAATCGTCAGCCAAGCATGAGGAAAGTGGACGCTACTCCTTTATTGCAGTTGATCCAGTGGCTGAATTAAAAGGAAATAATGAGGGGTATACCTTTATTAAAGGACTGGAAAAGGAAAAATCGAATGGGAATGTACTCGATTATTTAAAGCGAGTGATGCCGTTCCATGAAGAAACGTATCCATTCCATTTTTTTGGAGGCGCCATCGGTTTCTTTGGATATGAAACAGCTTTTTATACAGAAAAAATCGGTGAATATTTACAGGATGAATTAGCCATGCCTGATGTCCATGTTTTTTTCTATGACACATTTATTGTATTTGATCATATGACACAGAAAATTACATTGGCTTCAATAGATTTATTTAGAGAAGGGCGTTCCTTCGAAGAGATGAAAGCATCTATTTCAAAGATGGAGCAGCAGCTATACAAGGGGACAGCTTTTGCTGCCCTCAAAGTAGATAGTCTTGATTTTAAGCCAATGATTTCGAAGGAGCAATTTGTCGCTTTAGTGGAGCGTGCGAAGCAACATATTTTGAAAGGGGATATTTTCCAAATAGTGCTATCCCAACGGTTCTCAGCCTCGTTTACAGGCTCACCTTTTGCGCTATACCGACAATTACGGACCTCCAATCCCTCTCCATATATGTTCTACATGGATTATGGGTCCTATATTATTTTAGGAACATCTCCAGAAAGCCTTGTAAAAGTTAAAAATCGGCAGGTGACGACAAATCCAATCGCTGGTACCAAGCCGCGTGGTGTGACAAAGGAGCAGGATGAAGCCATTGCCAATGCGCTATTGGAGGATGAAAAAGAAGTGGCAGAACATCGTATGCTCGTGGATTTAGGTCGCAATGATCTTGGTCGCATTGCAAAGGTGGGGTCTGTAAGGCTGATGAAATTCATGCATATTGAACGCTATAAATATGTCATGCATATTGTATCTGAGGTATTAGCAGACCTACGTGACGACCTCCAAGTTTTGGATGTCCTTCGTGCTTGTTTACCTGCGGGCACAGTGTCAGGAGCACCAAAGATTCGTGCGATGCAGCTTATAAATGAATTAGAGCCTGTAAAGCGTGGCGTCTATGCAGGAGCTGTTGGGTATATATCTACGACAGGTGATATGGATTTAGCCCTTGCTATTCGTACCATGATTATTAAAGATGGGAAAGCTCATGTACAGGCAGGTGCAGGTATTGTTCACGACTCTGTTCCATTATCTGAATATGAGGAAACGCTGAATAAAGCTCGAGCACTATTGGAGGTAAAAAAATGATTTTATTAATTGATAATTATGATTCCTTTACCTACAATCTATTTCAACAAATAAGCATGCTTGGGAAAAACGTTAAAGTTGTGAGGAATGATGCTATTACAATAGAAGAAATTCAAAAAATGTCACCGGAAGCTATTGTTTTATCTCCCGGACCAGGAACACCAGCGGAAGCAGGTATTACAGTTAATGTTATTAAGGAGCTATATCGAAAATTTCCTATATTAGGGATTTGTCTTGGACATCAATCCATTGGGTACGCATTTGGAGCAAACATCGTGCAGGCTCAAACCATCATGCATGGCAAGCTGTCACATCTACAATATGAACAAACGGGTTTGTTTGCACAATTAGATGGAGATATTCAAGTAATGCGCTACCACTCTCTCGTTATTGAAGAACCTTCATTACACAGTGATTTTCACATTATCGCAACAGCAGGTGATGACGAGGAGATTATGGCTATACAACACAAAAAATATCCTCTTTACGGTTTGCAATTTCATCCTGAATCTATCGGTACAAAAGAGGGAAGTAGAATGATGCAAGCCTTCTTTGAAAGTATTGCTTAAATAAAAAAAGCTGTCGCCTCCTAATTTGGATCTAGCGACAGCTTTTCTTTATTGTTTTTTACCTGTAATTAATTTCGCAATTTCCTCTAAAGACATGGAGGAATTTACTTCATAGGATCCAATTTGTAAGCTTCGTGCATATTTTGCGTTTGCGAGTAGTAACTCCATTTCAACGCTATTAGAAATAATACCACCGTCTTCAAGCTTTTGGGCGACAATATATGGTGTAATTCCACTATATATTTGCAATGTCATTGTTGTACCATCCGCATTTGTATCTTCTTTAACAGATGGTTCTGAAGAAACAGCAGTAGTAGTTTCTTCAGTAGTATGTACTTGTTTGACTTGTTTTTTCAGCGTAGCAATTTCTTGATTGGCCTGATGAAGCTTATTTTGTAGCTCTTCAACTTGCTGTTGGTTGGAAGAATCTTTTTCAGGTAGTCCAATGTTCACATCAAATCGACTTGCAAGAGCAAGTAAGGCACCGACTAGAAAAATGGCTAGGCCAAATGAGCGAATGGAAGACGTATTCATACATTAACGCCCCCCATTTGCAATCACTTGACGAACTTGTTCTTCTGTTAAATTTGAGCGGATACTAATATCGCCTACTGAAAGTCCTTGTTTATTCAATTCGAGCACCTGACTTACAATTATTTGATGAATCGGCTTTACTTGTGATGGATTAGGCGCAACTTTTGAAGCTTGTGCCGCTTGTTGGACGGCTTGCATGACTTGTTGTACTTTAGGACTTTGGACGCTAGGATTAGGTTTAGGTGTTGAGTTTGATTTTACTTGAAACTCTGGCTCTAATAGTAGCTCTTCCTCTACAATTTTTAAACGGCGCTTTAAATTATTCGTTTCTTGGAAAATGGAGATAGATAATTCTTCGACATCTTTCTCGACTTTTTTCGAGCTATTTTTGAAAAAGAACGATACTATCATCAAAAGAATCCCAAAAATCATTAGTATGATGGATAAATCCAATAGTTTCACCTCGTTGTAGTATGTAATTATAAGATATTTTACCATATGCAAACTTAATATGAAATGAAGGTAGATTTTTTTTCAGTTTGTGTTATAATAGGTTAGTCGTATAAATCATGCTCAAATTTAAATTCTTGATATAGAGTGGGAGGGTTAATGATGCGCGTAAACATTACTTTAGCTTGCACAGATTGCGGCGAACGTAACTACATTTCTAAAAAGAACAAGCGTAACAATCCAGAGCGTCTTGAACTTAAAAAATATTGCTCTCGCGAGAAGAAATACACTCTTCACCGTGAAACTAAGTAATTGCTCATTAAGCCAAAACCACAAGTGGTTTTGGCTTTCTACATTTTATGAATGATTGAGGTTTTACTATATAGGAGGTAGCCCGCATGGATAAAACAACATTACGAAACAAGGTACGAGAAACACTTGCGATGATAAATGAAGAAGTTTATCGCAGACAATCTAAAGCTGTAGTGCAAAGGGTGCTACAGGAACCATATATAATAGAAGCAAATACGATCGGCATTACCATTTCAAATCAGCCAGAAGTCGACACAATTCTTTTAATTGAAGAACTTTGGCAGCTTGGGAAAAAGGTCGCTGTGCCAAAGTGCCACCCCAAAACAAGAGAAATGACATTTTACGCCATTGAATCGTTTGCTCAGCTTGAAACAGTATATATGCATTTGCGTGAGCCTATTCCCGAACGATGTGAGTTAGTTGACGCAAATGAGATGGATATTATCTTGGTACCAGGAGTTGTTTTTGATCGATTAGGCTATCGAATAGGATATGGCGGTGGTTATTATGATCGCTATGTATTAAACTATAAAAAGGGTAAATTGATGTCATTACTTTTTGACGAGCAGATCGTTAATCGTGTTCCTATGGAAGAACATGATTGCCCTGTAGACATCATAGTGACACCGACAGAACGCATTGACTGTCTAGCACATCGAGGAGCGAGCGAAAATGGATAAAATGTTAGATATTTATGAACTCTTGAAAACCTATGGTACTTATATTTATACAAGGGACCCTATTGGCGATTTGATGTTAATGGAGGATGAAATAAAAGAGCTCTATAAAGCGAATGTACTAGACATAAAAGATTACCAAATGGCATTATTACTAATTCGACAAGAAACGACAAGACTTCGTATGGAAGAGAATAAAAAGTAACGTTTGAAATATAATGTAATGGGGTATTGTAAAATTAATGTAACATGTATGTAATATTCTTAAAAACAGTGGGTTTCCGCTGTTTTTATGTTTTTACGAAACTTTTTACAATGTAAAACGTATATATAGATATCTGGTGCATATACGAGCAAGGAGAGTAAAATTTCTAAAAGATATGTGTTGATTATCTGTAAAAAAAGGATTAAGATATATTTTGTTTCAGTAACAAAATGTAAAAAATTATTATTTTTTTGTAAGGAAGTAGGGAGGATGTTAGGAATGAGATCAATAAAGTGGCCTAAACATTCATTTATGATACTAGCAATTATAGCAACTTGGATCAAAACGGTCATTGTTTACCACACGAGCTTTGAGATGAAAATTGAAAATGCAATGCAACAATTTATTTTGTTTATTAACCCATTAAGTTTCTTGCTATTTACGTATGGTTTAGCACTTTTCTTTAAATCAGCAAAAGCTAGAAATCGTTATTTAATTACAGTCAGCATTATTTTATCAATAGTCCTTTACGGAAATGTAGCGTTCTATCGTTTTTATAATGATTTTATAACACTACCGGTATTATTCCAAACAAGTAACTTTAGTGACTTAGGAACTTCAGTAGCAGCCATTGTAGAGCCTTGGGATGTATTGTATTTTGTTGATGTACTTATTTTAATCTTAGCAAATAAATTTATACCAAAAATGAAAAATTCGTTTAAAGTAAATGTGGAATTCCGTCGTGCATTTTTTGTGCTGGCAATCGCTATGTCATTCTTAAACTTAGGTTTAGCTGAAACAGAGCGTCCACAATTATTAACACGTAGTTTTGACCGCGAATTACTTGTAAAAAATATTGGTACGTACAATTACCATCTGTATGATATTTATATTCAAACAAAATCATCTGCCCAACGTGCGCTAGCGGACGGTAGTGAATTAGTTGAAGTAAACAACTATGTTCGCTCTAATCAGGCAGCAGTTAACCCAGAAATGTTTGGGAAGTATAAAGGTCGCAACTTAATTGTTGTGTCTATGGAGTCTTTACAAAACTTTGTTATTAACAATGATATGAATGGACATGAAGTTACGCCATTCTTAAACTCTTTAACAAAAGATAAAGATACGTATTATTTCAGTAACTTCTACCACCAAACAGGTCTAGGAAAAACATCTGACTCTGAGTTTATTGTAGAAAATTCATTGTTTGGTTTAGGACGTGGAGCAGTATTCTTCACACACGGTGGAAATACGTATAACTCAATGGCAGAGCGCCTTGGGGAAAATGGTTACTTTACTAATGTCATGCACCCTAATAATAAATCATTCTGGAATCGTGACATCATGTATCAATCTTTAAAAATCAATAAGTTCTACGATATAGATTCTTATACGGTAGAAGAAGGGCAAGCTGTGAACTGGGGAATGAAGGATACGCCATTCTTAGAGCAATCTGCAGCGTTAATGAAAGATATGCCGCAACCATTCTACTCAAGACTTATTACGTTAACGAACCACTATCCATTTACATTGGATCCGGAAGATATTATGATTCCTGAGTATGATTCGAACTCAGGGACATTAAATCGCTACTTCCAAACAGTACGCTATATGGATGAAGCTTTAAAAGATTTCTTCCAACAATTGAAAGATCAAGGTGTTTATGATAATTCAATTATTGTCATGTATGGTGACCACTACGGTATTTCAGAAAACCATAATAAAGCAATGGCACAATATTTAGGAAAAGATCAAATTACACCATTTGATAATGCATTACTACAGGAAGTACCTTTATTCATCCATATCCCAGGATCTGACGATGGGAAAGAAATGACTGAAATAGCTGGGCAAATGGATTTACGTCCAACGATTTTACACCTACTAGGCATTGAAACGTCAAAAGATATGCAAATGGGTGCAGATTTATTCTCTCCAGAGCATGAAAACTTCGTAGTGTTCCGTGATGGACGCTTTATCACAGATAAATATGTGTATGCGGGAGAAGCTTGCTATGATAAATCAACTGGCGAAGAAATAGAAGTTGAGCCATGTCAGCCATACGCTGATCGTGCAACAATGGAGCTAGAAAATTCCGACGCCATTATCAATGGAGACCTTCTTCGATTCTATGATGAGAAGACAGGTAATTTAAAACAAGAATCCGTTAAGTAAACAAAGGGAGATCTCGTTATGAGATCTCTCTTTTTACTTTATACAATTGACAAATTTGTTGAAGTGATTATAATTAGTGTAAATATCTGCATAACGAAGATTTGTTTTTCACATTTCGGAGTATAAGAGTCAAAGGCATGGAAAAGAACAAGTAACTTTAATAGAACTGACAGAGAGTAGCCAGTAGCTGAGAGGCGCAAGGGATATTAAAGTGAATACATCTTGGAGCTGCGTACCGAAATTCTAGTAGGCTACGACGGGTTTGCATCCGTAATCATTGCAATAGTATCGCCGCGGCTGTACTAATGGAGGAGTGCTATTTGAGTAGCTCTCGAAAAAAGGTGGTACCACGTTCATTAACGTCCTTAGGATTTAATCCTAAGGGCGTTTTTTGCATCTGGACGTCCTATTACGACATTAGGGCGACAGCAGTCCTTTTAGAAACTCTTATAGATCTTGCAATATTAATTTTTAATATTACAAGGAGATGTTTTGTATGTTTTTAACACCAAAGGAGCAGTTAGCTATTATTAAAAAAGGTGCTAACAAAATTGTTGATGAACTCGAGCTACTACAAAAATTAGAGCGCTCATTTCAAGAGAAAAAACCCTTAACAATTAAGTTAGGGCTCGATCCATCCGCACCAGATATTCATTTGGGCCACGCAGTTGTGTTACGAAAAATAAAACAGCTGCAAGATTTAGGGCATCATGCTGTCATTGTCATTGGCGATTTTACCGGCCGTATTGGTGATCCTACAGGAAAATCTAAGGGACGTGTGGCATTAAGTGATGAATTGGTGGGGGAAAATGCCAAAACATATTGTGAGCAAATTTTTAAAGTGTTAGATGAAGAAAAAACGACTATCCGATTCAATAGTGAATGGTTAGCAAAATTAAATTTTGAAGAAGTTATCCAGCTGGCAGCCACTACCTCTGTTGCCCGTATTTTAGAGCGTGAAGACTTCCAAAAGCGTTACCATCAGCAAATACCAATTGGTATGCATGAATTTTTTTACCCCCTCATGCAGGCGTATGATTCTGTAGAATTAAAAGCTGACATTGAATTAGGGGGAACCGATCAAACGTTCAATATTCTCATGGGACGCACCTTGCAAAGGCATCGTGGGCTAGAAAAACAAATTGCTATTTTTATGCCATTACTTGAAGGGTTAGATGGTGTGGAAAAAATGAGTAAAAGCTTGGGGAATTATATTGGTATCCATGAAGCACCCGAAGTTATGTTTAAAAAAATAATGGAAATACCAGATTCGCTCATTATCAAATATTTTGAATTAGCAACAGATGAGCATCCACTTCAAGTGCAGGCCATTCAAGAAAGACTTCGAATGGGGGAGAACCCTCGTGACTTAAAACTACACTTAGCAGAAATAGTGACAGCCTTGTATCACGGTCACGCTGCTACGATGGATGCAAAATCCTATTTTGAAGCTGCTTTTCAAAAGAAGGTTATTCCAACTAACATTCCTACATTGCTACTTGAAATTGATAAAGAACGAATAGAGGATATCATTCCGCAATTAATTTCTATCCATTTTATTCAGAGCAAAAGTGATTTTTTAAGGCTCATTAAGCAAAATGGGGTTTCCTTGAATGGAGAAAAAATGGCTGCGGACGATCTATCTCGCGTATTAATGAATGAGGATGTCCTACAAATTGGTAAGAAGAGATTTCTAAAATTAAATAAGTAAAATCAGATAATATTCAAGAAAAAAAGAGCAATCTCAAATCGAGACTGCTCTTTTTTCTGTCTAAATTTTAGTGTAATTTTGGTGGGTAACCGCTATGAACGATTGTCATGATGACAAACCATCCAAACACGACAGCACTTAATAAGTTGAAAACAACGCTTAAAAGGTTCTTTTCTTTAATTGCTTGGAATGTACCAACTACAGCTAAAATCGCTACTAGACCAAAAATAACCATTAATAAGTTCATTAAAATAGACACTCCTTTCGACATCAGAAAATGAATGTCGTAAACAATATTCCTCCTTAATTGTAAACGTTCTACCTGTTTTTGTCGAGAACTAATATAGCGCAAACTATGAACATTTATCGTCAAATTGTGGCAAAGCCTGTATAATAGAAAAATGAGGTGATATCTATGATGAACGTACGAAGTTTTTCTCTTGGTCCAGTCCAAACGAATTGCTATATCGTATCGAATAAAGACAAAGAATGTATCGTTTTTGATCCAGGTGAAGAAGCGGAGCGTCTTCTTAAAACAATCCGTAGCAATGGCCTAAAGCCGCTAGCCATTTTCTTAACACATGCACATTTTGACCATATTGGTGCGGTGGATGCGGTTCGGGAAGCATTTAATATACCTGTATGGATTCATGAAAAAGAGGTCAGCTGGCTAGGAGATCCAGAAAAGAACGGCTCTAGTAAATATGCTGCATTACCAGATTATAGGGTAGCTGCACCTGCTCAAGACACTATCATTAAAAAAGAGCAACAATTCGAAATAAGCAATTTTGTTTTTCAAGCAGTATTTACACCAGGACATTCACCTGGTAGCATTTCTTATGTATTTGAAAAAGACGGCTTTGCGATTGTGGGAGACACATTATTTGAACAGGGCGTAGGACGGACGGATTTAATTGGTGGGTCCACCAAAATATTATTAGCATCTATTCATGACAAATTATTAACACTACCTGAGGATACAATCATTTATCCTGGTCATGGGAATTATACAACTGTCAGTGCAGAAATGGAAACTAATCCGTTTTTAAATGGGTTTTAAAATACCAATGCCCATAAAAAAAGCGTATCTCGTAAATGAGATACGCTTTTTTAGTTGTATTAATGACCGCCACCAGGTACGTGAATGAATGTTGTATAGTACGTGAAGCCAGCGAAGAATACAGTTAAATATGCTCCGAAAATGTACATGTACATACGTTCTGAAAGGTTTAAGAAGCCTAATAATAAGAATAAACCTGTATTACCTAAGAATAATAGCGATACCTCGTTCATACCACCAAGGTAGAACATAACGGCAAAAATACCTGTCCAGAATGCCATAACTTTATACATATTATCCATGAAATTTCCCCTCCTTTTGCCCACGACACAATAATCTCTTACTCATTATAAATGATATGAAAGGTGTCTGTAAACTGGAACTTATGCGTCTTTGTGACAAACAAATGGATTTTTTAACTAGCTTTCGATTTCTGTCACGTTTATTTCATATTTACATAAATCACAATTATGTATCATACTCTCAATTTGTACAAATTCATTGTTTGAAAATAACGCATCTAACTGCCCTTTTAAATAGGATTCATGTAAGGAGCAGACTATCTCCGAATAAGTTGTAAGTTGCTCTTGGAATGGACAATTGAAAATGGAGAATATCACCTTTTTGCCATGTTCTGTTTGTTGAATTTGTGGAACATAGCCAATTAATGCGGCATTGTCAGTTAATAGTTGAAGCTTCTCGTCGAAGGAAAGGGAATTATTGATGGTCAATTCAGCGTTCATATTTTGTTTCATTTGCTGATAACCATCTTGATAGCTAATTTCCTGACATTTTTCTAAGACAGATGGTCCAAGCTCTTCCACTAATTGAATCGTCCATTTCAGTAAACGGTCTTCATCACGTCTAGGAAATGATAATGATACACCTTTCTCTGAAGCTTTATACACACGGCCAGGTCTTCCACCCTTACCTGTTTTCACATAGTCTGCGGAAATAATATTAATTTCTGAAAGCTTTGTTAAATGAAGTCGAGCGACATTTGGATGGATGCTAAACTGATCAGCAATATGTTGGACGGTCACTGTTTTTTTCTCTTGCAATATGTACTCATAAATAGAGTATCTTGTTTCATCAGCTAAAGTGCTGGTAATTTTCAATGGATGGATCATATGCTTCACCTCATTAGTTTTTTTATAAAATTATGTTCGTCTACCAAGTGTTAGGAAAATAATCATGTTCATTCTATTATATTCCATTATTGAAAAAGATACAGTTCATTTCGACATAAATATTAATTTTTTCATGTATGTATCTTCTTTTTTAGTGGGAAATTGCACTTTATCCACATTTCTATAGCAAAAAAACATGAATGATGGGAAATTTTATAACAAATTTTTATTTTCAGAAAAGGGCTTTTCTCGTAGGAAGATCCTATTTATACTAGGAAATAACGAATAGTGCGGTCATATTCGAATGAACTAGAAAAGGGGTGCATATATGCAGAATTTTGAAATAGTGGTTGAACAAAAATGTGAGCAACTTTTACTAAAAGCCTATCATTTTGGGGCAACCGATTTATTATTGGTGCCAGGCAACGTGAATTATCAGGTCTATTTTCGTAAATATGATAAGCTGCTTCACGCAGGTGAACTTCCCAACGATCTTACGGAACGGATGATATCCTATTATAAGTTTCTTGCACAATTAGATATAAGTGAGCGTCGTAAGCCCCAAAGCGGCTCCTTCCAAAAGGCGATGGAACAACAGCCATATGCTTTTCGAGTATCTACACTGCCTTCCGTATTTTTAAAAGAAAGTCTCATTATCCGCTTGCTTCTCCAAAATCATTCTTTTCCACTAACTTCCTTATCTTTTTTTAAAAGCTCAGCTTACAAATTAATGGAACTTGTGCAAAATCGACAAGGCCTTTTGTTTTTTACAGGGGCGACAGGCTCTGGTAAGTCCACTTCTCTCTATTCCTTAATACATTACTGTTCTACAGAATTAAATAGGCATGCAATTTCCTTGGAAGACCCAGTAGAAAATAACCAAGCAAATTTACTTCAAATTCAAGTGAATGAACGAGCAGGCGTTACATACGCTTCGGGATTAAAAGCTATATTAAGGCATTCACCTGATGTAATCATGATTGGAGAAATTCGTGATAAAGAAACAGCAAAAGTTGCAATCGAGGCAAGCTTGACAGGGCATTTAGTCGTTTCAACCATTCATGCGAAGGATTCTCTTAGCTGTCTTTACCGTTTAATGGACTTAGGGGTATCAATAGATGAGATTAGGCAAACTGTCATCGGTATTGTTGCCCAAGTTCTTTTTCAGTCTTCAGATTTACAGGACGAACGTCGTGCGTTGTACGAGATTTTATCGGATGTTCATCTCAATCAGGCCATAACCGCTATTCAAAATAAGGGGAATTTTCGACTACCCCACGAATTAACATTAAAGGGACAAAAAGAATTAGTGGAGAGCCATTATGCTGCTACAAACATATATCGGTAAATTCCAATTATATTACAACAGAGCTACCAAGTGGCGTGTAAAGGAGCAAGCAAGATTTATTCAACGTTTATCTGTATTAATGCAGGAGGGCTATTTATTTCCACAGGCTATGTCGATGCTATTACCTCATCATATAGAAGATCATGAAATTATTCAGCAACAAATTAATGAAAAACTAAGACAAGGGGAGGGGGTAACAAGCATATTGGAAACATTACACCTTGCTAAACATCATCTAGTAGCGATTAAAGTGGCAGAAAACAACGGGCGTATGCTTGATGTATTAAAAGGTGTGGCAAAGCAAATGATTGTCAGTGAGCAGACAAAGAAAAAGCTAATCAAATTGCTTATCTATCCTGTCATGCTAATTTCATTTTTATTGATACTATTTTTTATATTCCGAACAATTTTCTTGCCTAATATTGAAAAAATGGTGTCAAGCCGTTCGATTGAAGGTGAGAAGTCAAGCTTGGCTCTATCTAAAATATTACTGCATGTCCCCGATTACGTGATGCTAACATCTTCGATTGTGATAGTCAGCTTATTAATAGTACATTTCTTTCTTAAGCGCCAACCCATTCCTCTACAACTATCAATACGATTAAAAATCCCGCTTTATCAATTCTATATTCGATTGTCGTGGACAAGACAATTTGCTGCTTATTTAGGGAGTTTACTACAGAGTGGTTTTTCATTGCAGGCTAGTCTTCAAATTCTAGAGGAACAATCCTTTCAGCCTTTTCTACAGTATTTGTCGCGGCAAATTAAAGAAAGGGTAATCTTTGGAGAATCATTGACGCAAGCAGTACAGATTGTGTCTATTTTTCACAGGGATTTTGCTACTTTTGTAGAGCATGGAGAACAAAGTGGTTATTTAGGGAAGGAACTTACTTTGTATAGCGAATTACTAATGGAAAAGCAGGAGCTTCTATTGCATAAGTTACTAGCCTTCATTCAACCAAGCTTTTTTATTGTTATTGCTATATGTATTCTAGCCGCTTATGTTAGTTTACTATTACCAATTTATCAGATGATTGATTTAGTTTAGGAGGAGCAAGATGAAACAAATCAAACAACAAAATGGCTTTACTTTAATCGAAATGCTGATTGTTTTGTTAATTATATCAATCCTTATTTTAATTACAATTCCAAATGTTACGAAGCACTTTGCTACGATTGATGAGAAGGGCTGTGCGGCCTATATTAATATGGTGCAGGGGCAAGTAGAGGCCTATAGAGTGGATTTTATGACATTTCCGACCCTTGAGGATTTAGTGAAGGAGGGCTATTTGAAAGAAAATGAAACAACTTGCCCTAATAAAGAAGAAATAGTCATTACGATTAAAGGAGAGGTACGCTTAGCAAATGCTGATGCAGGTACTCAAGGATAATGAGGGAGCGACAAAATGAGTTGGGCTTTACGATTCTCGAAATGCTAATTGTTTTATTCCTTGTTATGAGTCTAACAGCCATTGTGAGCAAATTTTCTATAAAATTAGCGGAGTCAAAGGAATTAGACCGTTTTTTTACACAAATTCAACTAGATATTCAGTATATTCAAACCTATAGCATGAACCAGCGACAATATATCGCGATGAAATTTGAAAGCTCTACAAGGCGCTACGTTATTCAAAAAGATGCTTTTTCCAATCTATATGTCCGACCCTTTCCAAAAGGAGTTGAATTTTCCCCCGATGAGAGCTCTATTTATACGATTGTTTATAATGTAAATGGCAATGTCAGGTCCGCGGGCACTATTGCCTTTCACACACCACAGGGAAAGAAAAAGGTCATCATTACATTAGGACGAGGGAGAGCAAGAATTGAATGAATCAGGCTATTCTTTTGTTGAATCGATTTTGGCTATGGGTATCTTAATGTTACTTTGCGGCTCCTTATTGCCCATTAGCTACACGATGAAAACGAATCTTATGAATAAAAAAATGGAAATGATTGCAGCTGAAACAGCTTACGAGGGCATGAAGCTATTTCAAGCTGTACAACAAACTGAGGGTACAAGAATCATTGAAGAAGTTGAGTATCAATGGGTGTTTAATGGTGAAGAGATTTGTGTTCGTTTTCACAATATACTCAAGCAACGACAAAAATGTATTCTCCTTACAGGTAATAGCAATGAATAATGAGAAGGGCTATACCTTACTAGAAGCGATGTTTCAATTAATTGTGTTTACGCTTATTTCTCATCTTTTTGTCCTAATTATGCTGTGGTATGCTGAAATGACCTCAACTATGCAATCGGATGAACAGGCGAAATGGGAGCTGTTTGTGTATGATTTCAATAAAGGTCTAAAGGATATTTTAGCGTTCTCCGTACGAGAGGATCAAAAAAGAATATCTTTTCAGACTAGGGAAACAGTCCACTATATTGATTGCTATCGTACTATTATTCGTGAACAAGTAAATGGAGGACATGTTCCCATGCTAAATGGCATCCATAAATGTCACTTTACCTATAGCGAAAATAGGCTGACTGTGTCGGTGGAAATGCCTAGTGGTATGAAAAAGGAGCGAACCTTCTATGTGCCAATTATTGAAAAATGACAGAGGGGCTATATTTTTAATCGCAATTGCATTATTATTTCTTGTAACTACTTTTCTTCTTGCGTATTGTATGTCATATGAAATGCAATTTCGAACTTATGACGGGCTCGAAAAATTGAATGTTAAAGCTACGATAAATTTATTGGGACAAATTTTGTCAGACAGTGTAGAATCGTAGTTATAAGAAGGTGATTCGAATTGCGAAAAATATATTTGGTTGGTTTTATGGGCAGTGGAAAAAGTGCTTTAGGAAGACGTTTAAGCTTTTTATTAAAGATGCCATATTATGATATGGATCATGAAATAGTGAGACAGCAAGGAATGTCCATCCCGCAGATATTTGAAAAGTACGGAGAGGCCCATTTCCGAAAAATAGAAACAGAATTTTTGAAAAGTTTCCGTGACGAGGCTTGTATTATTTCTACGGGCGGTGGAGTTGCGATCAATGCTGAAAATCGAAAAATTATGAGGCGTAGTGGCTTAGTATTTTTTTTAGATGCTTCGTTTGAGGATATTTATAAACGAGTTCAGCATGATCCCAATAGACCAATCGTACAAAGTTCGACTAAAGAGGAGCTAGAAAATCTGTATCATTACAGGAGAAAGTTTTATCGTGATGCAGGGCATATTCAGGTCTTGACAGAGGGCAGAACCATTCGTCAAATTTTAGAGTATTTAGTGTTTCAAGTAAAAAGGCTTAAAAACGAACGATAAATAATTAACAGCCGTTTAATGTTCGTCTTTTATTATCTTTTAAAAAATGATTGCCTTTTCAATGCATTTAATGTTAGGATATAGACAAATAAGTAACTAAATGTTCATTGAATACTAAATAGTACCAAGATGTATCTTGGGCGGATGATTGTACGGGGAGAGAGCGTGGTTAGACGCCACCGAAGGAGCAAGTAGCAATGGCTATGAATCTCTCAGGTAAAAGGACTCGTATAAGACGCAACTCTGGAGAGAGCTGTAGTATAACAATAGCAGCCACCAAAGGGGAAAGCCGACTAATTGGCAGTATCAACCATGCGAGTTAGTCTGGTGTAACTTTCAGGTGCAAGGACAGAGAATCCCGAAAAGGGGTTCGTCTGTCTTTTTTTATGTCTATAGGTACTCTGTAAAAGCTTTACATTGCCGAGCCATGACTGTACCAATACAAAAAGCAGACGAACTACTACCAGTAAAAATGTAACTAACAATAAGGGGGCAAAAAAGAATGACGAATGAATTAAAACGTACACCTCTATTTGAAGAATACGCGAAATACGGTGCTAAGACGGTTGACTTCGGTGGATGGGAATTACCAGTTCAATTCTCTTCTATTAAAGATGAACATGATGCAGTACGTAATCGTGCGGGATTATTTGATGTATCCCATATGGGTGAAATTTTAGTAACAGGTCCCGATGCATTAAATTTTTTACAAAATCTTTTATCCAATGATGTTTCAAAAATAGCTACTGGCCAAGCACAATACACAGCTATGTGCTATGAGAACGGCGGTGTAGTCGATGATTTACTAACGTATAAGTTAGCTGATGACCACTATTTATTGTGTGTGAATGCAGCTAATATCGAAAAAGATTACGATTGGATGCTGGAAAACCAACATCAATATGATGTGACAATTGACAATCAATCAGATGCCTATGCACAAATTGCCCTACAAGGACCTTTAGCAGAGGAAGTTCTTCAATCCTTAACTTCAACTGATGTTAGTGCTATTAAATTTTTCCGATTCCAAGAGAATGTAGAAGTCACAGGACATAAAGTACTAGTTTCACGTAGTGGATACACAGGAGAAGATGGCTTCGAATTATATGGAGCACCCGAAGACATTAAAGCATTATGGGGTAAAATTTTAGATGCTGGTCAAGACAAAGGTGTTGTCCCTGCAGGTCTAGGCTGTCGAGATACACTACGTTTTGAAGCGGGTCTGCCACTTTACGGTCAAGAATTATCAGCAACCATCTCTCCTCTTGAAGCAGGTATCGGCTTTGCTGTGAAATTAAATAAAGAAGATTTTATTGGTCATGATGCATTAGTAGCTCAGAAGGAAAATGGTCTTCCACGCAAACTAGTCGGCATTGAAATGATTGATAAAGGGATTCCACGCCATGGCTATAAGGTGTTTAAGGATGGTAAGGAAATTGGTGAAGTTACAACAGGAACACAGCTTCCTTCCTCAAAACGTAATGTTGGTCACGCGTTAATTGACAGTCAATTCGCAACAATCGGAAATGAAATGGAAATTGAAATCCGTGGAAAGCAACTAAAAGTAGTTACAGTTGAAACACCGTTTTATAAGCGTTCAAAATAATAGTTGAAAAGAGGGACCTACATTTATGAAACATCGTTATTTACCAATGACGGAGCAAGACCAAAAAGAAATGTTAGACGTAATCGGTGTATCCTCAGTTGATGAATTATTCGAGGATATTCCAGAGAAAGTACGTTTTAAAGGCCTTTATGACATCAAAGCAGCGAAATCGGAATCTGCTTTATTGAAAGAGTTAACAGCACTTGCTGCTAAAAATAAAGACACAAATGCGAATGTATCATTTTTAGGTGCTGGCGTTTATAACCACTATAAGCCAGTAATCGTGGATCATGTTATTTCTCGTTCAGAGTTCTATACAGCTTATACACCCTATCAACCTGAAATCTCACAAGGTGAGCTTCAAGCTATTTTTGAATTCCAAACAATGATTGCAGAGCTTACTGGTATGGATCTTGCCAACTCTTCTATGTATGATGGCGGTACAGCATTGGCTGAGGCAGGGATGTTGGCAGCAGGTCATACACGTCGTAAGAAAATTTTAGTATCTGAAACGGTACACCCAGAATATCGTGATGTTGTGGCTACATATGCCTACGGTCAATCTATTGAAATCGTAACAATTCCACATAAAGATGGTGTGACAGATATTGCAGCTTTAAAAGAGCTGATTGATGACAACACAGCAGCAGTTATTGCTCAATATCCAAACTTTTTTGGCCAAGTTGAGGATATTCAAGTAATCGGGGATATCGCGCATGAAGCAAAAAGCTTATTCGTTGTGTCGTCTAACCCACTTGCCCTAGGTATTTTAACTCCTCCAGGCAAACTAGGTGCTGATATATGTGTAGGTGATGCACAAGTTTTCGGTATCTCTGAAGCATTTGGTGGTCCACACTGTGGTTTCTTTGCAGTCACAACTAAATTAATGCGTAAGGTACCAGGACGTCTTGTTGGTGAAACAGTCGATGGTGAAGGTCGTCGTGGTTATGTATTAACCCTTCAAGCGCGTGAACAACATATCCGTCGCGATAAAGCAACCTCTAATATCTGTTCGAACCAAGCGCTTCTTGCACTTGCAGCTTCTGTAGCGATGACAGCTCTAGGGAAACAAGGTATTCGAGAGATGGCTACACAAAATATTGCGAAAACACGTTATGCAAAAAATGCCTTTGAAGCAGCAGGCTTTACAGTTGCATTCCAAGGTGCACATTTTAATGAAATCGTAGTGAAAACAAATAAATGTGTGAAGGAAATCAATAAAGGCTTGATTGAAAAAGGTATTATCGGTGGATATCCTTTAGGTCAAAATTATGACTCTCTTAAACATCATGTGCTAATCGCAGTGACTGAATTACGCACAAAAGAAGAAATTGATGCACTAGTTGCAGAAATGGGGGCTCTTCATGCATAACGAAAATCAAACACTCATTTTTGAAATTTCAAAAGAAGGCCGCGTTGGCTATAGCTTAGAAGCGCTTGATGTACCTGAAGTAGATTTAGCAGATGTATTACCTGCCAATCTAGTACGTTCAGAGGCAGCGGAATTACCTGAAGTATCTGAGCTTGATATCATGCGTCACTACACAGCACTTTCTCGTAGAAACCATGGAGTAGACTCTGGCTTCTACCCACTTGGCTCTTGTACGATGAAATATAATCCAAAAATTAATGAAGCGGTTGCTCGTTTTTCTGGCTTTGCCAATGTTCACCCACTGCAGGATGAATCAACAGCACAGGGTGCTATGGAGCTCCTTTATGATCTACAAACGTCGTTAGTGGAAATTACTGGGATGGATGAAGTGACATTACAGCCAGCAGCAGGCGCGCATGGAGAGTGGACAGCATTAATGATGATTCGTGCTTTCCATGAAGCAAATGGAGAAGGTCATCGTAACAAAGTTATCGTCCCTGACTCTGCTCACGGAACTAACCCAGCTTCAGCAACAGTAGCAGGCTTTGAAACAATCACTGTTAAATCCGATGATAATGGCTTAGTTGATATCGAAGACCTTCGTAAAGTCGTTGGTGCTGATACAGCTGCATTAATGCTAACAAACCCGAATACGCTTGGGTTATTTGAAGAAAACATTATCGAAATGGCAGAGCTTATTCACTCTGTAGGCGGGAAAGTTTACTATGATGGCGCAAACTTAAATGCTGTTATGAGTAAAGCACGTCCTGGCGATATGGGCTTTGACTGTGTGCACTTAAATCTGCATAAAACATTTACAGGTCCACACGGTGGTGGTGGTCCAGGTTCAGGTCCAGTAGGCGTAAAGGCAGATTTAATTCCATTTCTACCAAAGCCAGTCCTTGTAAGAACGGAAGAAGGAGCATACCATTTCGATTACAACCGTCCACAATCTATCGGACGAGTAAAACCATACTATGGTAACTTTGGTATCAATGTGCGTGCTTATACGTACATCCGTACAATGGGTCCAGATGGCCTAAAAGCTGTTACGGAATATGCTGTATTAAACGCCAACTATATGATGCGTCGTTTAGAGCCATTCTACGATCTTCCATATAACCGACATTGTAAACATGAATTTGTTTTATCTGGTCATCGCCAAAAGAAATTGGGCGTTCGTACACTAGATATCGCAAAACGTCTGTTAGACTTTGGCTACCATCCACCAACAACATACTTCCCATTAAATGTGGAAGAAGCGTTAATGATTGAGCCAACAGAAACAGAATCAAAAGAAACATTAGATGCATTCTGCGATGTGATGATTCAAATTGCGAAAGAAGCAGAAGAAAATCCATCCATCGTTCAAGAAGCACCACATACAACAGTCGTATCTCGTCTTGATGAAACACGCGCTGCTCGTACACCAGTGCTGCGCTATCAAAAAGCTTAATATTGTAAAACCGCTCACTTTTTTGGTGAGCGGTTTTTATATGAATATTTTAAGTAATGATAATATTTACATAAAAATCAATTAATTGTTATAATTCCCTTGAGATGGTTTGTGAAAGGAGGAGATTAAAATGCAAACGACATCGTCTGAATTGAGTTTACCAACGAATAGTCTATTAAATAATACATACAGAGTCAAACACCTTCTTGCAACGAGTAAATTATCATTTGTTTATATAGCTGAATACATAAGCACTGGAGAAGAAATTATTATAAAAGAGTTTTACCCTTTAGAGATTGCTTTACGAGATTTGGATAACAAATCAGTAATCAATCGTTTACCCTCTACAAAGGAAAAATTTCAGGAATTAAAGGAGAGATTTCTAAGTGAAGCTTGCATGCTCCAGCAATTGAACCATCAACATATTGTTAAGTATAGACAGCATTTTTTTGAAAATGGCTCCGTTTATCTTGTTACAGATTATTATGAAGGAGTTCTATTGGAGCAATATATACAAAGATATGCATTGAGTGAGAGACATCTTCTCTATAAAGAAATATTTTTACCTTTAATAGATGCAATTACTTATTTACATAATAAGGGGATCATACATCGTGATATTAAACCTAGTAATATTATGATTGATGCCAAGGGACAGCCCCATTTATTAGATTTTGGATCTGCCGTATACTATAGAACCTTAACAAAATATCCGATATTTACTAGTCCAGGCTATTCGCCCCTTGAACAGTATTCCATAAAAGGAGAGCAAGGAATCTATACCGATATTTATAGCTTGATGGCAACCTTATACTATGCATTAACTAATAAAATACCAGTAGATGTTTCACAGAGGTTAATTGAGGATAAAATTGCGAATGTGAGAAAATATAATCCGAAAGTAAGTATTTTTATGTCATTCACTATTATGTGGGGGCTGCAAATAGAAACTAAAAAAAGGTGTTCCTCCCTAAAATTTATTAAAAATATGATTGCTATTGAATACAAGTTCAAATGCAAAAAGAACTATTTTGAGATTTTTGATTCCAAATGACCAAATTTACTATTCGCTTCATACTATTTATCCATTTTTACTATATTGAGTATTTATCATAAAACAGCTTATGGCCTAAGGTAAAACAGACCATAAGTTGTTTTTTTTATAAAAAAATATTATAAAAGCCATAAATTGTATAAAAATATCATATTTATTGCCATGTAATATTTTTACTAAAGATACTTATAAATGTTTTTCGTGACAATATATTCTATAGAAAATATTGACATTGATTTTAGATATTGTATAGTTACCAATGTGATACATTAATCATTAGTAAAGTTTGTAAGAAAGATGCATAAAGTTGGACAGAGATTCTTATAAATTAATTTCAATTTCACTACATAGCTTTGTATTATGTTGGTATATTTTAACCAATTTGTTTTATTATTCTATATTACTATGTGTAGAACAGTGATAATTAGTACATAAAACAATAGTATTTGATGTGGTTTTGTAATATCCAACCCTGTACTCATTATGCTCGTATGTTCTAATTACTTACTAATGCTTATGCCTACTCGAATTCGTTTTAAAAGGAGGGATGGCTGTAGAATTATGCAGCCAAATGAATGGAGATTATTAGTCAAACAAACAGAACAATGCTCTTTGAAGAAATAAATCCTGAGAAATTGGATTTAATTACGCTCGTTGGAGACGTCAAAGACATTGATAGTCTAAGCGATGAAAAAATTAAAGAAATTAATCAAAGTCTTCTTGTAAAAAGTTTCGATGAATTTTTAGATAAGTTTTCTCCCACGGTTTACTCATTTTACAATGCCGCAAATCAAAAAGTCATGTATACCTTAAAAAAACCAGAAGGAATCCAAGATGATTGTATATCTGAAATAGCAATTGACCAAAATAATGATTTTTTAAAAATGCTATTTACGCTCATTGATACAAAAAGAAGTCAGGGCATTACCAATGTAGATTTTAAATTTGAAAATTTACTTGATATGATCTCGCCTAAAAAAGTCATGGATGACATTCGCCAAGTGCGTAAAGAGATTCATTACCTGTATGGTGAATACGATAAGCTAGATGAAGGTGATCCTAAGAAATTAGATACAGGTGACAAGCTTAATCTTATGTTTGAAGTAGCAAGTAGAAACTACAACAATGTGATGGCGATGTTACCATTAGCAATCGAAGATATTAAAACAAGATTATTATTGGGTGCTAGTCAAGATGAGGGAGAATCTGAAAAGCTACAAATAGGTACTCTTACAATTGGTGACAATGGTGAATTGAAAATCATTGAGGCACCACAAACAAATAGCGCTGAATTAATGGTCATTGAGGAAAATAGTAATTATGGCTTAAGTACTGTATTTGAGGAAGATTACGAAGCGATAACTGAATCACCATCTTCTTATGTAAAAGATTTAGTAGTCAGAACGTTTTCGCCGCTTCCAGCGATTAAAGCTGAATTCGATGTAGAAACGGAAGTTCAAAACTACAATACATATCTTGAATTCTATAAGGATGCAAAGGATGAATTTGTTAAAACCGTTAAACCTTTAGTTGAAAAATTATTAGGTATCAAAATGTATTTTGATCAATATGCAACTAAAAACAAGGGTATGCAACCTTCATTAATTGTCACTAACACTAAGTTAGATATGCTGGTAAAAAGTAATAACCTACCAAGATTACGTACTTACTTAAACACTGTGAACTCGAAAAATGACTTTACAGATACAGTATGGTATGGAATAGTACCAGCCCTTGAACTTGAAGCATCTGGAAAAATGAAAGTAAGTCGATCTAGGTTCAAAGGAAACGATAAAGTGGCTAAGCAAGAGGGGAACACGATGGAATCGTTATCCATTCTCTTGGACACGATAAAAGATTATAAGGTGCAAATTTTCTTTAACTTTATGGCTGAAGAAGAAACAACCTTTAATGGGATTGCAACAGCTGGTATTGATCGTCTTATCGATAAATGCTCTGTACTGGTTAGAAAGGATTATAGTGAGTTTGCTATACCATGTTTACCAAACTTCACGATAATTCCGAAAGATAAATCAGGAGTCGTTATAGATACGCGTATGCATACTACTGAAAATGGAGCACGTTTATCGAAGGAGAAAGAAGATATCCTAAAGCTATGGATTGAAGGCGTTTATGTGGATGCTAGCTATGTTGCAGCAGGTATCGTATCTGCCTACCAATGTCCAGAGTATTTAAAGGAATCATTTAAAAATGTTAAACGAAATTATCCAGGAGTTCGATTCGATATTGAAGCGGGAGATAATTCACTAAGAGCAGTAACAACTATGGCAAAAGAGATTTCCGGTTTTACGAATAATATTAAGGATGCTATTAATAGCAGAAGCTTTGGTTTTGTATTCTCTTCTGAAAATGCTCAACTACAGGATAAAGATATTAGACGTATTACTGTCTATAAAGCAAGAAGTCTTGCAATGGAAGAAGATGGGTTTGATTCAATCTACAAAACTCAAGTTAGTACGTATATTGAAAGAATCCTTCGTTTCCAATCAGGGGACTTTAAACATGAAAATATTGTTCGTTTCTTTAGTAATAATCCAAGCAGTCAAAAAAGTAAGTGGCTCAATGATAAAGGCCATGTAAACTCTATTATCCATGATGGAGACGATATCGGCTACATCATTGATGAGAAAACAAGTCTTTGTCAGATTGATCTTGTGTTTAATGGGAATGTCAAAAACCTTGAAGTCACGATTACTAAAGGAACAAGCGCTGTTAAAGCCTAACAATTTATTTATTTCAATCATTAAAAATTTACGTAGTATGTTTAAGATTTATGAATCATAAGTCTTTTAACATAAATATGAATCGACTAACATCATTCAGATGAAAAATTACATATTTCATAAAGCTTGTTTTAAAACACTGCCCTGTGAAATGAGATAGCTATGCTTAAACTTCATTCATCGGAAAAGATGGGAGTCATTCAACCAAAATTAGGAGGAACTAAAAATGGGTTTTGTATTAAAAGTAGAAGGATCTGAAGCAATTGAATTAGGGTTAGAAAGCATTATGACTGTCGAATATGAGACAGATACACCGAATGATTCTAACGCTCGCTCTACAGATGTTGGGGCAACTTTAAAAGTGAAAGGTAAAATTTTAACTGCCACTGATGGTGATAATTCTGATGATACGATGAAATTAGGATTATGGTCATTAGTACCAGCTGAAAAAGCTGATTGCTACCGCAAAGTGACACTTGAAGTGATCTCAGCTGATCAAGTAGTTAGAAAAATTCATTTCCCAAATGCTTTCGTTGTGGACTATACAGAAAGATATGGTGACACTGAAGGTATTGGTGAATTCTTCTTATTCATTAAACAAAAGAAAGACAAAACAGACTTGGCAAAAATCGAGGGCGGCTACGCTGTCTAAGGTTGTTGCTTGATAAAACTCTTCTAATTATCTAAGGAACTTATTTAGTTCCTTAGATAATTTTTAATAATCCTAAATTGGGGTTGAAATGATGAAAACACATTATGAAATTTTAGGTGTTAGCAGAAACGCTACACAAGATCAAATAAAGCTTGCTTATCGGAAGCTATCCAAAAAGCACCATCCAGATGTAAGCGGAGGAAACAAAGATTCAGAAGATATTTTCTTAAAAGCTACAGAGGCCTATAAAGTACTGAAAGATCCAGCATTGAGAGAATCTTATGATGCCCGCCTCGATGATCTAGGGACAAGCTGGCAAACTGAGCAAAAGGATGAAAGACATTCAAACGGACATCAATCTTCAGAGAAAAAACCAGATTTTAATATAAATAATATTGAAAAAAACTTTGAACACTTTTTTGGCTTTAATCCGAAAACAAAAGAAATGTCCTCAACCCTACATAAAAATGCGAAGAAAAATCCCCTTGATACTACGGATTTATTTGAGCGCTTTTTTAACAAATAATCAAATGGCATAAAGTGAGGAAGTGTGAATACATGTATGATCAATATTCAACTGAAGCTTACAGTGAAAATGCAAGAAAAAAAATGTTTATAAAAATTATCGATATTATTATTGTCACCATTGCCTTCTTTTTCATTTTATACGTGTTTGTTATGAATCAGGAGGTTCTTTTAAAATTTGTTATTGGCACAGTAATGGTCATCCTTGCTATTATTTACGGTTCTCTCAAATACGAGGCAAACGCAATCACTCAGACTATGACAAACAAGGACATTTCTAAGCTTGTTCTCCTAAATGCAAGTGGGATGGAAGTGGATGAATGGGAACTTGGTAATCAAATTTCATTACTTATAGGAAAAAGTTCAGCTGAATATAAGGCAGATATTGATTTAAGTGGAACAGAATATGAATCTCTTGTTAATTATGAACATGCAGTACTCAACTGTGTAGCTGGTATTTGGTATGTAGAGGATATTGATTCTGTTAATGGTGTAGGCCTAAAAAAGGCGCATAAGCGAGTGAAAAATAGACTAAAACAAGAGATTCCATACCCACTAGGTAATGGAGATACGATATACATAGCAAATACACGAATTTTGGTGAAATAGAGAAAAAATTCGTAACATAGATGGGGGATTTAGCAATGAGTTTAATTAGATGTACAAATGGTCACATGTTTAGTTCAAGGAGACACCGTAATATTTGCCCATACTGTAACGTCATGGTGGAGCAGGAGCAAAGACAAAATAGTCCATCCACACCTGTCATTGAAGCAGATGATAAAACCTTGCCTTACTTAGGAGAAATGGATGGAATTGATCCTGTTACAGGATGGTTAGTTTGTATTGAAGGGCCTCAAATGGGGAGAGATTATCGCATCTTATCGGAAAAGAATTTTATCGGTAGAGCAGAAGACATGCATATTCGTATTGCTGGAGACAATTCAATCTCTAAGCGTAATCATGCAGTCATTGTATATGATCCTAAAAAACGTAACTTTTACTTGCTACCCGGAGATGCATCAGGACTAGCCTATCTAAATAATGAAGCGGTTTATACACCAACTGAATTGGCAGCCTATGATGTTATTCAGTTAGGGAGAAGTATGTTCTTATTTATTCCGCTTTGTGGTGTCCACTTTGAATGGGAAAACAATCAAAGTGAGGAATGATGACGAATGGATCATAAGCTAGTACCTTACATAATTGCATTAGTTTTTATTGTCGTACTTATTTTTTTACTCATCATACGAGGCATGCTTGCTCAAAAAATGGAAAAAGGGAAAATTTACGTTGGAAATGGTCAAACAATAGGAAGACGTGATGAACAGGATGATTATTTCTCAACCGCTGAGACGACGCAAGGCACAATCGCGGTACTTGCAGATGGGATTAGTGGGTTAGCCAATGGTCGCATGGCCAGTACAATCGCAGTGACAACATTTATAGAGGAATTTAAAAAGCTTAGTAGCCTCAATCATCTACAGGACTTTTTAAAGAAAGCAGCTAAAGATAGTAATCATATGATTGTAGAAAACTTGAATGGCTCAAATGGAGGAACAACATTAGTCACCGCCATTATTGATAACGATGGTTATCTACATTGGGGTGCGGTTGGTGATAGTGTTATCACGATTTTTAGAAACGGTGAATTTTTAGCGATTAACCAAAAACATATTTTTGAATCGGTTTTAACGGAACGTTATATTGCGGGTGAAATTTCGCAACTTGAAGTGCAGGAAAATCCTTTGAAAAAACGATTGATAAATTATTTGGGATATGCAGGCTTTAAAAATCTAGATACAGGAAATAATCCTATTCAACTACATAAAGGAGACAAGGTTTGCCTATTTAGTGATGGAATCTATGATGCTTTAACAGAGGTTGAAATGGAAAAAATCCTCTCTCAGCAAGCTCCACCCTATGATTTAGCACAGAATATTATAAAAGCCGTTGAACAAAAACGCCTAAAGAATCAAGACAATGCAACCATCTTGATATTGGAAAAGATATGGTGACGGGGGAATAGAGAAGGAGGAGACTTATGAGAAAGGAAAATTGTGACTTTAAAACTAGTTTTTTATCTGAAGCCGGGTCCTTTCTGCAAAATAAAGATTACTTTGCTTATACAGAACTCGATGATATTGCTTGTTGGGTAGCCATAAAGGGCTTAGATGCGGATCAGGAAATTAGTAGTGCGGAACTTGCTGTAAAGGCAATTTTAGAACGTTTTATGGAAAAACCAACTATGTCGAGAAGAAGTATAAAAAAATACCTCAAGCATGCGCAAAATATACTTCAAGCTCAAAGTTTACGTGTAAGATTGAAGGCTAGTGTTGTCATAGTTGTTTCAGATTACTCAAAGATGATTGTGGCAGTAGCGGGAAATTCACGACTCTACCATTTCCGTAATGGCACCTTAACCTACAAAAGTACAGACCAAAGTTTAGCACAGGAAATTGTGAACAATCGAAATCGCTCCTTAGATATTAGCCAGCATGAAGAAAGAGGGAATTTGCTAAATTATCTGGGTAAGCCAAACAATTTTCAACCATTTGTGTCTAAGAAAATGAAACTCATGGATGGGGATGCCTTATTACTTTGTACTGCAGGATTCTGGGAAGATGTTAGTGAGATTGAGATGGCCGATGCACTTGAAGGTGTAAAGGATTCAGAACAATATACCGATTTATTAGAAGAAATTTTATTAAGTAGACAAAGAAAAGTGGTAGAAAATTATACAGTTGCTGCGATTTTTGTCAATAAAGTGTATCAGGAAACAAATAAAAACAAGATGAAGTATATAAAAATGATTGCTGCTGCATTAGTAGTAGCGTTGGTTGTAGGTGGTAGCACTATTTTCTATCAAGCAAAACAAGCTAAAAAAATTGCTGAGCTGACAGTAGAAATGAAGGACCATGAAAAGAGCGGCAATCAATATTTTCAGGATGGAAATTATGATGAAGCACTCCTTTCATATAGTGAGGGCCGAAATGCGGCAAAGAAATTGAAAGATCCTATACATAGAAATTTGCTAGCTAGAAAATTAAGAGTGACACAACTTATTATCAATGGTGATCAATCATCGGAGACTGGGAAATTTGCTGAGGCGTTGGAACACTATGAAAAAGCGAAAAAAGAAGGAAAACTCATTCATGGATTCGGTAAGGAAGAGGTAGTGCAAAGAATTGACAATATGGATTCCATCGTTGAGATTGTTGACGCCATAAAAGATGCCGATTTTCGCTTTGAGGCTGAGGATTACAATGGTGCTTTAGCAATCTACCAAAAGGCTAGGAAAAAAGCGCTGGCTATTTCATTTACTGGCGAGCCACAAATTAAAACAAAAATAGAAGACACAGAGGAAAAAATAAAAGAATTAGAAAAGGCCCAGAAAGAATTAAAGGCAGAGGGATTAGAAAAAAATGGCGATCAGAGCTATGCCCGTCAGGAATACGCAAAAGCAATAGAATCCTATACGCTTGCACAAGAGATCTATCAGGAAACAGAATTATTGGCAAAGGTTTTAGGACTAGAGAGAAAAATTATGAATGTAAATGATAAATTGAATCCTATTCCACAAGGACAAGCACCGGAAAATGCTGTCCAAAACGACGCAGACTTACCAATTGATGAAGCACCTGATGCAAGTTAGCAATCCAATTCTGGGTTTATGAAAGAAGGAAAGTAAATTGTTAAAAGAGCTCATGTTCGAACGTATACGAAAAATAGAAGATTTAGAGCAACGTCAATTACTAAAGGATATTGTAAGTGGTGTCTTTGTAAATCTCATCGACTATCAAGAGGATATGAACCACAAGCTTGAGGAGCGTATTTTCAATGAAATGGATGATATAGAGAATAAATATGATATCTACGCAACACTGCTTCCAAGGGAGGATGTCGATCCCATCCATGACTGTTTATTTCCGATATGTCCAACAGATATAGAGGAGAAAAAAATCTACACGGATCAGCTTCTTGGGTCCATTAAAAAGGACGAACCAACGACGCTCATGACTTTATTTTTAGCGTGTAATTCGGATGAGATTCAACATTTACTTGCACAGCAAAGATTATTTAGAGGAAGTTTAAAGACGTCAGAGGGACAAGCTGAGATTAAAGTTGCCCTCATAAAGAATAATCGGTATTTAAGGGAAATCGAAAAGCTATACTCTATTTTTCAAATAAATGGCCTTCCTTGGAAAACAATTAATCATCCATTTGTTAATAAATTTCTGGACGTCATCGTTGTAGACTGCCCACCGTTACATGAAGATGTGGAAATAGAAGAAGTGTCGATTGATTTAGAGGAATATGAGCAACACAAACGATTAAACATGGTGCCGCTTTGGAATATTCAACCCCATGTGGTGAAAAATAGTGGTTTTCCCTTCCCTGCTATAGATAGAGTCAATTTTGAGCATGTCTTATCATTACGAAAAACAGGTAATCAACATGGCTATGTCATTGATACGGAAGAGGAAAATGTTAGGTATGTCAAACGTTCAGACCATGAACTGACAATTGTTTCGCCACTAGAGCAATCAGGAGAATGGCGATTACTAAAAATTGCTAAAGTGGAGCAAGAGCAAATTGGCAAATTAAATTTTGCACTAGTTTCAAATAGTCGTAATGACTATTTTATGCACAAGCTTTCTTATAAAAATAATCAAAATGTTTCTACAAAAGGAGAAATTATTCGGCTGATAAATTCCTTTAAGGCAGCAGATATGCTTGAACTAGTGAAAATTGATGTTTTCGAGGAACAAGAAACAATAGGGAGTCGTAACCTTATTCAACCATTTTTAATGGATAGACAAGAAGGAAACAGTTATAAAAAAACAATGCTATTGCAATTCATATCTAAACAAGATAGAGACTTTATTGCGAATGATGTATTAAGCTTCCTGATTGCTGAAATACAAAGACATTTTATGGAATATAAATGTGTGGGTAAATGGCTATGAATTATATTTGGGATTTACTTATAAAAACAGAAGATGAAGGCTTTCAAACCAAGGATATTTACTTTCACCTGGCTCAAATTTATTCACCGTATATGGAGCTTAGTCCACAGCTATTAAATTCACAGGTAGTAGAGCAGCATGTTGAAGTAAATCCTTATTATCGTTATTTTCAAATCTTTAAAGACCTGTTTCATCCTGATCATACATCAGATAAAGAGTTTAGAGACTGCCTATTAGATATAACCTTACACTTTTTAGCTGAGATTGATCGCATGCAAGGTATGAATAAAAAAGAATTTTATATTCGCTTTATCCTGAGGGATATTCAGGCAAATGTATTTGGAAATCGGGTCCGCGATAATATCAAGCTTTTTTCAAAAAAAGAACAAGAAATTGTTGCATTAAACATGCTTAGACTCTATCAAACAGGCGAGGAAATATACCTGATCAAAGATACACTGAAAAATATTTTTAAAAATTGTTTCATTTACGTTAAGTCAGAGGAAAAAGCTGAGTTACTTCTTTACATTCAGCAAAGAAAGACTGAAAAAAATAGTAAAATGGTTCAGCTCATTCAAGAGATTTTTCTACCAGTTGGCTACCATATGGAAGTTTATTGGCAATATCACTTTGGCATTATGGGAGTAGAAGAGACCATGAAGCTAGATCGAATAGCTCTTTATTAAAGAGAGCAAGGGAGGGCTATAGGTGACGACCAAATACTCGTATAAATTGAATATGAATAAGCGTTATTCAGAAAAAAAATATATGACCTATACACGTGTAGAGTTAATGGAAATGACGACCTTTCAGCTTAGAAATATTTGTTATAAGGAAAAGCTCATAACAGGTTTAATTAACACGCTGGCAAGGGACGAATTAATTGAAAAGATTTTAAGATATCGTGGGGCTGAGGAACATCTTCTCATAAAAGAGAACCAAGATGGGGGCTTTGAAAGAGTAGAAGAGGCTTTGCGAAAATATTTAAAGACGCCGCTTTCTGATAATGGGGGTATTAAAATCCCCGCCAAAATGAATATCTATAAAGGTATGAAAATAGATAAACCCGATCAATATTTAGTTGAAACAGGCGGGTTTCTAGTGGAATCCAATGTATTGCTTGTGAATGAGCAGCTAGAGTTATGTGGAATCTTAAATATTGTCAAGGATGATGAAAGACCACAAAGTTATTATTTAACTGCCGATCAAGCACTTGGCATACGTGAGACAAAAAATAAAAATTATAGCTTTATTTTTTTACGGAAGCAAGATTCTGAGTATATGTATAAAACGTACTATCAGGAAATTCCGCTACCACCAACAAATTTACATTATTACAAAGTACCGATACCAGATTTAGAGATGAAGCAATTAGAGACGACAAATGCTATCCTTGCGATTGATTTTGGTACAACAAATACAACAGCCGGTGTTTTTTTGGATAGTGATTATGTCTCATCTCCTTGTAGCCATGACCTTTTAAACAAGAGAATTGAGCTTAATAGCATTAATTTTGTCCAATTCCCAGACGCACTCCATCAAAATGAATGGATTGAAGTAGTGCCCACAGTGCTTTCAGTAGCAGATTGCTCAAACACCGAGCATGTCAGCTATCATTTTGGCTATGAAGCGCTTAAAGTGATGAAAAAAAATAGTTATACATCTTTGGCTACTAAATTTCAGGGAATCAAGCGTTGGGTTAGTAATTATGCAAAATTAGAAGAAGTGATGGATGCGAATGGCAATACAGCACTTATCCCGCGTAGTCAAATCATCAGAGAATTTTTACTTTATATCATACGCATGGCTGAGCATCAATTTAAGTGTCGATTTAAACATTTGCATATTTCAAGTCCTGTCAAGCTGAAAACACAATTTTTAGATATGTTTCAAGCCATATTACCTGAATATCAAATTGAAACAGAGCATGCTCTCGATGAAGGGATGTCTGTTCTATATAACACGATCGCCAATCAAATCGAGAATCAAAGCTTTATGGATAGTAAAGAATACAAAGCACTTGTCATTGATTGTGGTGGGGGAACGACAGACCTCTCTTCCTGTAAATTTCGCATAGAGGACGGCCACATTTCCTACAAAATTGATATTCATACAACCTATGAAAATGGTGATACCAATTTTGGAGGTAATAATATTACATACCGCATTTTCCAATTTATGAAAATTGTTTTTGCGAACTATTATAGCCGAGGGAAAAATGCGTATGACATTGATGCGTTAATTGATATCCCCGGAAAGGATATTTATCGATATGTAGATGATTATGGCGTAGAGGCAGTCTACAAGCAATTCGAAGAAGCATTTGAAGATGCTGAATCTATCATTCCTACACGCTTTAAGGAATATGAAAATCGGACACGTGATGAGTATCTAAGAGTTCGCAATAATCATTATTTTTTATGGGAAATGGCAGAGGAAATGAAGAAGGAATTTTTCCGAAAAACGGGTATTTTGAGAAGCCGTTTTTATTCAGAAAACGATACACAGCAGGATAGTGATTTGAATATCACAACAGTAGATCGCTGGTGCTTATCGTTATTAGAACATCATCAATTTAAAGATGTTTACGACTATCCAAATGTTTTTTTCAATATTAAAGAAATCAATCATCTTATAAAAGCAGATATTTATGATATTGTACGTGAATTTTTAGAGGAGTTTTATGAAAGTGGCATGCTTGGTGAATACTCCATTATTAAGCTGACTGGACAATCCTGTAAAATTGATGCCTTCCGAGAGGCTTTAAAGGAGTTTGTGCCAGGCCGTAGCATTGAATTTAGGCAAAAGGCTGAAAATGTAGGGAAAGTGCCAGAATTAAAGCTTGCCTGCTTAAGAGGAGCGTTGCGCTACTTAAATGCGAAAAAAATTGGCATGATTGAAACTACTGTTACGAATGATGCTCCTATAGTACCCTATTCCGTTAGCGCATTTACACATAACCGGCAAGAAAAACTTCTTATCAGTAGCTTAGAACGATTGAATCAAATTCATGGAACTATTTCACGCCCATGGGGAGTCACAGAGGTCGAATTTTTCCTAACTGGAAGTGATCATCAGACAACCCAAAAGTACACCTATTTCAATAGGCAGGAAAATTTTGTACCCGTGCTTTATGAGAGTATTGTGTCGTTCTATTCCAATAAAATTCCACAGGACGAGACTGATTCAATAGCCAATGGTGAAGTGAAATTTTTCGTCTTCGCAGGAGAGGATCATTGGGGCTTCCATGTAGTACCAGTGGCTAGGAAAGAGGAGCAGCTGTTTATTGGCAGCAAGGAATTCTTTGCCTTTGAAACGGATCTATCAGAGTTAGATTTCTTTGATGGTTTAAAGTAAGTAGGCATCTGCTAAAAAATAAAAGAGGAGAATAACAGATGTTTACAAATCAATATCCACATTTTCAAAAAGGAAGAATTTTAAAGCTGGAAATGCTAGAGAACCTGCGAGATTTCCCGAGAGAGTTTTTAGATCTATACTTCGAGGAATACTCGAACGGCATTATAGCAGGTTGTCATATTCATGTAACAGATACAAGCATTATTCTAACCAAGGGCATCCTGAAACATAATAAAAGACTCTATATGCTACATAGTAGCTATGAGCTGCCTTATGAGGCAACGGGAAATGAAACGATAGTAAAGGTGCGTTTTGCTGAAGAAGTAAATCATTTGGATTTCACGCAATTTACAACGACTATTGTTCTTGATAGCTCCATGTATCTTGCCCCCAATGAATTGGAAATAGTGCGTTTTAAATTAAAGGTGGGAGCAAAGCTACGATCAGAGCCCATAGATTTTTCGGATTATACCACTGAATACAATACCGTTAATTATCTTCACTGTGAATATGCTGGAGTACAAAGAAGTACCTATCATCCTAAGGTTTTACAATGTTTTGCAAAGGAATTATTAAAAAATCGTCCAAGCAATGCTTACGACATAACATTTGCCCTAGCGTGTTTAAATGAAGAACGAGTACAGCGAGATGTCATTGAAATGTACATTAGTAATCGGTTAGAGCTAGAGTTTCAACCGTTTTCCAATAGTCAAATTCACAAATATTTGTATCGTATATTAATTGAATCCAAAAATGGTGGTCGTGGAACTGGGGCTAGTCAAATGCCTAGTCCAAGTCGACCAAAGCGAATGATCGTTGATTAGTTGAAAAGTTGTCAGTGAAAAAACGTTGAAGAAGCGGAAGGTGAGTGGGATGAAATTTTTAGATGAAAAGATTATTGCATTAAGAAACGAAATGAGAGATCAGGAACGACATGAGTTAGCCCAGCAGCAAGCGGCATTACAAGTGGAACAGGAGCCTGAACAAGACGAACAGGACAATCTACAAGAAGTCGATATTTACCAAAATATTATCACCATTGATGATGAGGAAGTCCAGGTGATAGAGCAACCATTATTGGACGGCAAAATGATTATACGAATGCCAAAGCTATTTTCTATTATGTCTGCTGAACTAGCGTCCTTAAAGTACCCATCAGAGCGTAGACCAAATCTAATTTATACAGATACCTCCTCATCAATCAATCTTGCCTTCAATCTGACACCACATCGCTTAAACGAGGACGGAGTCGCTGCATTTCAAGAAAATATGATGGACATCCTTGAACAAGCTCAGCCTTCAGCAGATTGGTTGGATACAGATGTTCAGAAGATCGATGGCAAAACGGTAGGCTTTTTAGAGGTCATTACACCTGCCATTGATGGAGAAATTTTTAATTTAATGTTCTTTGCCTCTGTCGAAGGGCGAGCACTTATTGGAACGTTTAATTGTATGGAGGATGATCTTGACACTTGGCGCCCTATCGCGAGAGCTATGATGGAGTCCTTACAATTCACTTCAAGTGAAGGGAAAGGAGGGACAGTTCTATGAGTGGTGCAGTGACGACTTATCATCATATAAAAATATCGCCATTCGAGCTTGTCAGCATTCAAGAGCTAAGCCTTACAAAAAAAATGAACGAACATGCTATGTTACGTTTTACTGGGATTGTGCCTGAAGAGGCGAGAGATACATATGTCGAAATGACAGAGGCACAATCTGCCATTGAAGTAAACCAGCTTAACCATCTCGGTGTCCCTTCTCCCTTATTTAAAGGTGTTATTTTAAATGTGAAGGTTAGCTCAGTGCGTGGCATCTATTATATAGAGGTCGTAGCGGCTTCTAGTACCCATCAGCTAGATATTAAAAAGAAAAATCGCTCCTATCAGGATAAGGAAATGACCTATAAGGCTTTATTCAAACTGTTAAATCCTGTTTATCCTGGTCTTGATGTTATTGATGAAGCTACAAAAGGTGCTAAATTAGAAAAGTTTACTCTTCAATATTACGAAACAGATTGGGAATTTTTAAAAAGACTAGCCTCTCGTTTTAATACGGGGCTCGTGCCTGCTGCTACCTTTGACAAGCCAAAGTTCCATTTTGGTGTTCCAGCTGGAAGTGCTCAAGGAAAGCTAGAAGATTATCATTACACGACCAGAAAAAAAATAGCAGACTATCTACTATATACAGAGAATGGTAATGAAGGAATGGGCGAGCATGACTTCCTTTACTATGAGGTGGAAAGTGACAAGGTACTTCAGATAGGAGACCACGTTACATTTAATAAGCAAACACTGTATATATATGAAGCATATACAACTATGAAGGATGGCTTGCTGAAACATTACTATACACTGTCAACGAAAAATGGCATGAAAAAAAGTGAGCTATTTAACACGGATATTTCCGGCTTGTCCTTAGAAGGAAAAGTGTTAGAAGTCGCAAAGGATCATATTAAGGTACATTTAGCTATTGATGACAAGCAGGATAAGGGAAAGGCACATTGGTTCCTTTACTCAACGGGCTATACAGCTGAGGGACATAGTGGCTGGTATTGTATGCCGGAAATCAATGATTTTGTCCACATCTATTTTCCTTCTCACCGTGAGGAAGAGGGGATTGCTAGTACCTCAATACGAAAAAACTTGGATACAACGGCCACTAATAAACTAGACGATCCTTCGACGAAATATTATCGGACAGCCTTTGGTAAAGAGATTAAATTAAGTCCAACAGAAATTCTCATTACCGCACAGGATGGCGATATTTTTATTCGTTTAAATGAAGCAAACGGTATCGAAATTTATAGCAAAAAAGAGATTAAGCTTATATCTGAGGCAGATATTACGGTGAATGCTAGCAAAAAAATCCTTATGTCTGCAGAGGAAGAAATTTCATTACAATGTAAAGAAAGTAAAATTACTATGAATGGCAGTGTGCAAATTTTTGGAAAAGAAGTAAAAGCCAATTAAAGATGAACAAAAGAGAAAGAAGGAGTCACAAATGCAGGCACAGGAAATTCTACAGCATTTTTATGACACAGAAGTAGAAAAAAGAAGATTGAACTATCTTTTGCTGCTCGAGGATTTTTTCCAAGCCTCCAAAGACAAGCTAGCCGAGGAATTTAGGTCGTCCTTTCAAAAGGTATGTCAGCAACTAGCCCAGCAGCAATCGCTTCACCAGAAAGGACCAATTGCCCATATTACATTTTCGATGCTACGCACAGAGCTATTGGAGAGAAATCCGCACTATTTAGTAGAGGCTACGGACGACGAATGGTTTTTTGACCTACAACCTCTTTTAACTACCTATGATGCTAGCTGGGTGCATCATTATTTAGAGCAATACATCCAAGAGCTAAGTTTGTATAGCAAAACCTTTATGGGGGCAATTACGCAAGCAGATATTGATCGCATTAGACTCCAGGATGCCAATCATTTTCACCAATATTTAATAAGTCTTGCTAGATATGCGCTACCCGACATCATCAGATGTCCAGAATATTTAGCACTGGAGCGGGATGTGGCTGTCGAAATCCGTATAGGTGAGTTTATGGATATGAACGAAGTAGTTTATAGCGAGGACTTTTCATCGAAGGATAGTGATGAAATAAAGGCTTGGTTAGAAGAAAAGCTAGAGGATGCATATCCATATGAGGTATTTAATCAATTACGCTTAGCTGACGGAACGTATGAGGGCTTGGATATGCGCTATGCCTTTTTTCAGAAAACCAATTTAACCAACTGTCGTATGCGTGAATGTCTGTTGATAGGCGCCAATTTTAGGGAAAGTCAGCTAATGGACACTGATTTGAGCTTCAGTGCCATTCATGAGGCGGATTTTAGCAATAGTCAGTTACAGGGAGCCAATTTTCAACAAGTACAGGGAGCCAGTGGTTTGCTAGATCGCCAGAAATGGGAAACACCAGGCTATTTACCGCTTCGTTTTACAAATGCGAATTTAGAAGGCGCTAATTTTGAGCTAGCAAATTTACGAGGGGCCAACTTTATGGGAGCAAATGTAAGGAATACGAATTTTACAGGGGCAAATTTAGAAAAGGCCATGTTTTCTAAGGAGGCTCAGCAATATTTAAAGCTAGATCCATTCCAATCAGCAAGTGTCATTTGGAAGTAGACATGGTGAAAAAGGAGAAGAAAAATGAACTATTTTATTCTATCTCAGGATGAACGCATCTCAAATGCTGTCGAGCCTGTTGGTATAGCCCAAGTGATAAAAAAAGAGCTACTAACAATTGAAAGAATGGAGGAATTAGAGGAGCTCGAACGCCAATTTCCTGTATTAGAGAAAGGCGAGATGGTATATACAGATTTGATTGAAAAGCCAATCATGCTCCTTTCTGATGCTGTTAAACAATTAGTGGAAAAATATGAACCACAAATGCCATTCAAAGCGGTTGTTCTCATGGATATACCTAAAGTAATGCAAACGTTATATTGGCTAGTTATTCCACCAAAAGTTCCTTGTCTCTCTGCTCAAACTGAATTTCATCTGGATGGAACGTTAAAAAAATTAGTAATAGACGAGCATTTAGCAGCCCCTTATCCGATCTTTCAAATTGAGGGAATTAAAGAACATTATATAGTAGTTAATATTGAATTAGCCGAGAGCATTCTTCGCCGAGATTTTAGGGGAATACGATTACGGAAAATACAAACTGAAGGAAGATGGAACGATATTCTGGCAGTAGGAAAATAGGTTGAAAAGGGCAAGAAGCGAAAAGGAAATAATTATTTTCTAATCATCGTCAACGATGTTTAGTAAAAGTTACAACAGCTTACGTATAGAAAGGATGGTTTTTCGATGTCAGAAGAATTGCAGACAAAGGGTGGCGACCAACGGAGCTATGTAGTAGCTGGTGCCAAATTATCCTGCTCGCAAGGTGATCAAACAAGTATATTAAAAATGCCAGTCAGCCATGGGGTTTATACGAAAAATAAGGCACAGATGAATACGATGGATTATAAGCCTCATGTCAATATTCAACCATTTGGCTTATGCCAAACATTAGCGAATCCAATAGTTGCGGCGGCCACTGCTGACAATAATGGTGTTTTAAAGCCGATGCCCTGTACACCAGTCATCACGATGCCTTGGATTAATGGCAAGAATGATCAACTAATTGAAAATCATCCAGCGTTAATTAGTCAATCTATTAATATGTGTATGTATTGTGGAACGATAAAAGTAGAAGATGATGGACAAGAATAATCCATTGTCCCTTGAGGAAAGAAGGGAATTCATGTGAACACATACGAGGAAGTAATCGGATACGGTGAGCTTGAACTCGTATCCCCCTATGAAGTCCAGACGTTGCATCATCTTATGTTGACTCAAACAGTGAATGACCACGCAAGGTTAACTATAAAGGGGTTCATCCCTGCTGAAAAGAAAGACAGTTGTATGCGACATGCTAGTACGTCAGATCGAATAGAGCTATTTCAAAAAAATAAAGGGCAACGAATACGCACACTTTTTAAAGGTCAGGTTACAGAAATGGCTGTACGTATGGTGAGGGGAGTATATCAAATTGAACTAGAGGCTGTATCATCTACGTTCACCCTAGACTGTAAACAAAAATACCGTTCCTTTCAGCATAATAAAATGACTTATCAGGCACTGTTAAAAAAGGTTTTGAAAGACTACTCAGGTGCAGATGTCATTGATACTGTGTCGAAGGCTACTCCTCTCAAGCAGTTTATATTACAATATAAAGAGACGGATTGGCAATTTTTACAACGTATGGCGTCCCATTTTCGGACGGTGCTAATCCCTGCAGTGGATGCGGATAAGCCGAAGTTCTGGTTTGGGTTACCTGAAGGACGAATGGAAAAGCTATCAGTGGCAAATTATGAAATTTTAAAGGATCGCTCTAAGTTTTTACATAGTAAGCATAATGACATCGATCAGCCAATAGAGGAGCGGGATACCGTCGCCTATGTGATCGAGTCTAAAAAGACTTTGAAGCTAGGTGATCGTGTGCAGCTCCAAGGTAAGGAGCTGGTGGTAGCCAAATCCATCGCCCAAATGAAGCAAGGCATTCTTACCTATGAGTATCATTTGCTGTTCAAAAAAGGCATACGTCAAGACAGACGAAGTATTCCGTTTCTATCAGGTACTGCAATTGAAGGAAAGGTGTTAGAGGTCAAAAAGGATCAGGTACGACTCCATCTCAGCATGGATGAGGCGCAAAAAAAGGAAGAAGCTACCTGGTTCCCATTGGCTACGCCATATACAGCAGAAGGACACAGTGGTTTTTACAGTCCTCCAGAGGTGGGCGATCATGTTCATCTTGCCTTCCCGACACATCGCGAGGAAGCTGCGATTGTTCGCCACAGTGTACGAAAAGGTGGCGAGGCCAACCCAAAAACGGCTGATCCGAAAACGTCTTATTGGGGTACGCCAAAAGGGAAGGACATGAAGCTAGATCCACAATCCGTGACATTTACGGCCAAGGAGGGTGCTGTTTTTCTGCAGCTTCATCAGGACAGCGGCATTACCGTGCATAGTAAGCCCTCCCTGCTAGTCAAAGCGAATGACACGATCACCTTCGCAGGGAAGCGAGTGTCCATGAGTGCAGCCGAATCCATGCGATTTACCTGCGGCTCCAGTAGTATAGTGTTTGACGGCATTACGGATATCCAGGGACAGGCGGTCACGATGGAAGGGTCCATCAAAGCCCCTGTGTCAGTCGCTTCACAGGAAGAAGAAGCAGACCTCGATTCCGCCTTAGACATGATGGGGATGATCCCTGTTGGTGGGGGTGATGCCTAATGGGTCTATTAGGATTAGCAGGAAGCTTACTGGGAATGATTCCGAAAGTAGGCTCCCCAGGCGGAGCGAAAAAAGGAAAGAGCGGAGGATCGAAAGGGAAGAGCTCCAAGAAATCCTCCAAAAAGAAAAGCTCCACTAAGAAAAAACAAAAGAAATCGAGTAAAAAGAAGAAAAAGAAAAAACGCAAGAAGAAAAAGAAAAAGTGGGGGAAATTCTTTACCAAGGCCCGTAAGCTAAAAAATAGTTTATCCAAGAGTAAATTGGTGAAACGGGCGAAGAAGGCCATTAAAAAAGCGATTCTGACCACGAAAAAGGTTGTGAAAAAAGCAAAGGCGGCTGTGACAAAAGCCAAGCAACAGGTAAAGGCCGCTGTCAAACAAACGAAGCAGGTAGTGAAGGAAAAGGTACTACCAGTGGTGAAAAAAGCTGCTCAAGCAACCACCAAGGCAGTGAAAAATGCTGTAAAACCTAAAAATCTGTTGAATACGCTACAAGTAGGATTAGATCTTGTAGGATTAATCCCAGGTTTCGGCGAAATAGCGGATGGCGTGAATGGCATTATTTATCTGGCTAGAGGTGACAAGGTCAATGCGGCCCTTTCCTTTGGCGCGATGATTCCGTTTGCGGGCTGGGTGGCAACAGGCGGAAAATTAGTAAATAAAGGTGCCGGAGTAGTTAAGAGTGTCGCTGAAGGTGTTCAAAACGTGCTGAAAGGTCCAGTAGGAAGTGTAGTAGACCAAGTCAAAAAGCAAGTAGTGAACGTGAAAACCCAGATACAATCCAAAGTAGCCGAAGTCAAACAGCAACTGCGTCAGATGGTACAATCACAGCAGCAGAATTTTGCATTAGCAGGTGGAGACGTTAGACACATAGAGGATACAGGAACAGTTGGAAGAAACACACCAACTCCAAGTCCGAAGCCGTCTAATACCCAACCATCACAAAATGGCTCGAATAAAAAGCCTGCTGAGGATAAGGGTACGGATAAAAATACAACTAGGGTATTAAAACAAGACGAAGCTATAGATGTGGCAAGGAAGAAGCTTGCGCAAGAACGAGCAGAACTTCTTAATGGTAAATATATAGATCCAAATACAAATGATATCCATATTCCACATGTTATAACTGCTGCTGTTGATATGAAAACTGGAAAAACTTATACTGGTTATAATGGTGTTGGTACAGATTTAAGAACGGGAAATCCTAGATTCAATCCGACAGCATCGGATTTACACGATGATACTAAAAAGTTGGTGGAAAAAACTAAACAGAGAGCGATGGAAAAAGAAGGTAAAGATAGTTTTGAGAGATGGGAAGTAGAAAACTGTGCAGAAATTCAAGCAGTAAATCAAGCTTTTAAGGAAGGAGCAAAGCTTGAAGATATTATCTTGAGCACCATCTCTACGAAAAATGGTAAATACAAGGAAATGTGTGGGAATTGTAAAGTGACATTTGAGGAGTTTATTGTTGATATACCTTTTGGTAAAAAGTGAGGTTTTTAGAATGGAAAAACTATCAATAAAAACAAAAAAAATATTAAAACAATCAGGGTGGACACCAGAGCGAAAAAAAGATATTAGTTCACAAGTGAAATATTTAGAAGATAAAGGATATATAGTTTTCGATTGTGTAAAAGAGGCACTAGAGCAATTTGGTGAATTAAAGTGTATCTACGAATATAATGGAAAATTGGATGATTTTGTGATAGATCCGGAGGAAGGGCTGGGGGATTTAGACAGAAGACATTATAAAAGATATGAAGTTATAATAGGTGAGGATTTGGTTGTAATTGGTACTGCTTTTAGAGATAATGCAGTATTGTATATGTCTAAAGCAGGGGAAGTTTACGCAGTACGAGATGATTACTATATTTGGAAAATTGGTTGCGGAATATATGAAGCTCTCAACAATTTATGTGAAGGGAGAGAGTTAAAAGTAATACATGAAGAGCATTTAGAAAATTAAGGTGATAAGTATTACCTAGCGCTGAATGAAACCGTTAATTACACATAACTCATGTAATACACTTATGAAGATTTCGTCCTTTCATTTTTTCATTTGTACGCATATTAATGCGTGAATTTTTCACCTGAATAACGGTATTCCATTACAAAAAGCAGGTCGATTGTGGTTAGATAACTCCATGATAGACCTGTTTTTGTTATCTTCGTTTTTTTGAAGATTTTTCAAGAAAAGGGATGTATACTATCCAAGCATGAAAAATTACTGGAATGATGCAAAAACAAAGTTGGTTCAATTTATATTAATCAAAATTATTATGCATGGGTACCAATGGATGCAAATGTTGGAGAGATGTATGAAGTTATTGTTAAAGATGAAAAGTAAATTTATCAAGAACAGTAGGAACCATCTGAAATTGATAAAAAATATGTTACTACACAATAAGAGTACGTTAAATTGAATGAATGATAATATGGTGGTAGCTGGGAAAGACAACTGCCACCATTTTTTTAGATCAGTCTGGTTTTATATTTTAGGGGACGGTTAAAGACAGCCCATAAAGGGCTTAGATATCTATCTTAGGCTGTATTAATATACTAAACTTCAATTAACTGAAACTTTTAGTTTTTAAAGGCTTATTATTTGAATCAACAGTCTATGAAGGTAAGCATACACACAAGATTGGTTGCAATGAAAGCTATAGAAGACTGCTATAATTAGTAACTCGATTCATATTTACATACGAGAATGACAAAGCACTTGGCGATAAACAAGGATATAAATAGTTTTTTTAATTGTGTACAGTTAAAGATATCCTTGAATTTGAATTAATAACTCATGAAGGCTGGACCATCAAGGAGTACTATGTAAACAGTTGTCTAGGAAGAAAAGTGTGAGAATTAGGCGAGATGACATTTTACATGCAGGAGGTAGTTTTGTATGGAATAGTGACTAAATAAACGATAATGACAAAGCTCGTGGCGATGAACAAGAATATAAATAGATTTTAATTGTGTACAGTTAAAGATATCCTTGAATTTGAATTAATAACTCATGAAGGCTAGGCCATCAAGAAGTGCTATTTTAACGCTAATGTAATAAGAGAGAGAATAGGCGAGATGACATTTTACTTACAAGGGACCACTTATGGATGTCATAGGGACGAAACACACGAGATTAAACAAGCTAAAGTGTTTAAACGTTACACTTGCCATGTGGTAAAAAGATGTCATACTGTCAATATTAAACTAACTTACAAAACTTGCGAATATTAATAAACTTAGAAAATTTATAAACTTAAAGCACTTGATTGTCTATAACAGGCGACAAGTGCTTTTATGCATGTTTAAGTACGTAAATTGAAAAGATAACCATTTAAGAGCATCAATAAAAGTGTTCAAAATGCGAATAAAGGTCTCTTAGGCAGTGTAAAAGAAAAAGTCAAAAAGCAAGTAGTGAACGTGAAAACCCAGATACAATCCAAAGTAGCCGAAGTCAAACAGCAACTGCATCAGATGCTGCAACCACCACAGCGGTATGAGTTAGCAGGAGCAGGTGGAGACGCTAGATACATAGAGGATACAGGAACAGTTGGAAGAAACACAACAACTCCAAGTCCGAAACCGTCTAATACCCAACCATCACAAAATGGCTCGAATAAAAAGCCTGATGAAGCAGCTAAGGGTACAGGACAAGCTACAGTAGTAAGGTCAACTGAACAATCACTAAATAGAGTTGATCAAATTAGGCAAAAATTTAATGTTGGTTCAAAAAGAAATATTGCTTTTGCGGAGTGAAATCAATGGGAAAAAGGGTGAATTAATTGGAGTTAGTGGTAATGCAGATAGAGTAGGGACAGTAGGTGTACCAGATAAGCGAATTTTTGATATAATTACCACAGGGCATAACCCAAGAACTCTAGATTCGGAAGTTAAGATTTTGGAGGATTTGTCTTCAAGCTTTTCAAAAGATGCTTCTGGAAAAGTTTATTTGTTTTCTGAATTGCCATTCTGTATTTCTTGCGCAGGTGTAATAAAACAGTTTAAACAAAGGTTTCCTAATATAGATGTAATAATAGATCATGGACCTGGAGGGAAATAGCAATATGGATAAAAATAGTATCGTGAATTTATTGGTAGGATTGCAAATAGCCACTGTTGAGGAAATTCAGGGGTGTAATGAAAATGAAATCAAAGAATTGGAGAAGGAAATTGGACACAGTTTTCCAACTATGTATCGCACATTTTTGTTAGAAGTGGGACATTGTGCAGGGTTGTTATTTCAAGGCACAGATATTTTCTTCGGAAGTTTAAAGAGATTAACGGAAGAAGCAAATGAGTTGCTAGAAGAAAACCAAGAATCTTTCAAATTACCAGAGGATGCTTTTGTATTTTCAATGCATCAAGGTTATGAATTTAATTATTTTAGATTTAGTGAGGGAGAGAATCCACCAGTATACCAATATATAGAGGGGGAGGGGGATCCCAAGATAGCTTGGGATAGTTTCAGCCGTTTTCTTTCAGATGGAATAAATATTACATCCGAATTTATCAAGGGATAGAAGTTGTGTGATTACCCTATTTTTTATCGGGTGCTGATTAACAAAAATTACAATAAAAAATGGATTTACACTATAACAGTAAGATTGTAAAGAAAGAAGATATTCCTAGACATTATCAATATTAGAAAAAAAGCAGTCTTTTGATTTTAATTCCTAAAAGATAGAATAAGTTGTGAAAGTTTAGTACGGTAGAAATGAAGAAAGTAAAATTGGTATTTCTATTCTTATCATAAGGTTAAAAAGATTTCCATCAACCCAAACAGCTCATATAACCATTTTTAATGGTTATATGAGCTGTTTATTTTTGTATTGTGGCAAAAGTCTACACCTTCAAATGCAACAAGTTGTTTTTACCTATAAATGGAACATTTGTAATTTATTAGCTGTCAGGCACAAGCAATTGAGAGTAAGGAATTAGGGGGAAATGCTCGATCTGGAAGCGGAGTAGAAGTACAAAGTATATATCTGTTTACACTAAAAGCCAATGATAATATCATTCTTTCGGCGAAAAGCATTTCCATGAGTGCAACAGAATCCATGCGCTTGATATGTAGCACCAGCAGTCTCGTTCTTGACGGTATCACCGATATGCAGGGACAGATTGTCACAATGGAAGGCTCGAACAAAGCACCAGTATCCGTATCTAATACATCGGGAGAAGAATGCTGACCTTGAATCCGCACTAGATGTCATAAGCATGATTCCTACTGGTGGGGGTGGTGCTTAATGGCAAAGGAGGGAAAAGGTTTTTTTGGAGCAATATGCAGTTTGTTTGCCAGTATCCCTGTTGTTAAGAGTGTTAAAAAGGCAAGCAAGTCTAGAAAAACGAAAAGCAAAAAGGCGAAAAGTAAATTAAAATTAAAGAATCTCTTCAAAATCTTAAAAAGAAGCGTAAGAAAAAGAAAGGCAAAGTTTATGCGAAAGCCCATAAATTCATAAAATTTGCGAAAAAGAAGTTTGTAAAATGGTATAAATGAACCATAAAAAAGGCTGTCCTTTATGCGAAAAAGACTGTTCAAAAAGCCAAACAGTATTATCAGAAGGCAAAAAACCAAGCAAAGAAAGCCGCCGTGAAATGGAACAAAGTGTTAGACTCACCGTATGATTTTGCAAACTATTTTACATTAGGAGCATTAGATGTATAGTGTCTGGAGCAAAGGACAGACAAGGGAAAATATGGGGTTCACTTTCTGATTTTGTAAATTACGCAACCTTTGGCTTTACCGGAATGGTTAATGGGGCAGTAAACCCAAAAGACCCTTTATCAAAGGAACATTTGTTAGATAGTTTTGGTGTTGTAACCTCAGTATTTGGAGTAAAAGGAACTACTTCTAAAACACCTAGCGGCGGTCAAACAAAACCAGCACCAAACCTTGCGCCAAAACCAAATCAAAATCCTAAAAAACAAGATGAGACTAAGGGTACGGGAAAAGCTGGTCAGAAAGTCAGTGAATCTAATTCTAAAGTAATTGAAGAACTTGAAGGTCCTATTCTAGATGGAAAACGAGTTGGAAGTGGGGAAAAGGTTGATAAAGTAAAACCAGTTTGGGGAAGAGATGAAAAAGGGAAACCTATTATAGAAAAAGAGTTCCCTTATGCACCAAAGGAACAAGGTTTTTCTGATGTTGTTGATAATTATTCAAGATTTTCGGAGAAGTTTCCACTGGTAGGAGGGGATAAGATTGAAAGGGAATTATACCAAATAACAGGGAGTAATAATGGCAATTTTGAATGGATTGTTGAGCCAAATGGTGACGTGAGTCACAGGAGATTCATTGAAGATGGTGTTATAACAGGTAAGCCAAATCAAGTTCCAAAAAAGTAGTAGGTGAATAATATGAACTTAAAATATTTAAAAAATAGATATATTAAGTATGACTGGAAAACTATTTTTGTAGGTGTCCAAGAAAATTATTTTAGTAAAGACGTTATTTCTGACTATGCGGTAGAGTTGATGGAGAATGGTGATGAAAGTGGATTTGTTAGTGAACTTGCATGGGGAGTATCTAGTGAAGATTTAGATAAAGTTATGTTAGAAATAAAAACAAATTATTTCCCTCAATTAGATGAAGAAAGCACAATATTAGGAGAGGAGAATAGAAAACTCAGATTTGTTTGTTTATCTGAAATAAAAGAAAGATGTAAAGAAGATAATAAATTATTAAATAAAATTGCAGAGTTTTATGGAAATCATCACTACCCAGAAGATATGGCAGGTTTTGTTAATTATATGAATGCTTGTATAGCTTTCCACCCCTGCCAATTTATCTGCCGCTTGAATACCAGCAAGAATAGCTTCCTCCATCACCTTAGTTGCTAAATGTCCCAAATAATCTAGCGCAAATGTCTGCTCTCCTGTACCTAGCACAAAAATAGTGTCGCCATCAAGCATCGTATGGACAGGATAAATCGTTCGGGCGAGTGCATTTTGTGTAAGCTGGGCAATCTTTTTTGCTTCTGCCTTTGTTAATTTTGCATTCAACGCTATTACGCCAATGGTTGTATTTGTGCCAGCAAGTGCCTCTGATTGTGCATGCTGTTCGAGATAGGCACAGCAATCCAGCCACTGTCCTGTTTGAGGATTTCTCGCTCCCGCTAAAATTTGCCGTGTATGAGGATGTTTGACATCTCCCACTGCATTAAGTTCCAACTACGAAAGAAGCTATGGTAAATAGGTTTGAAAAATTTTTAAAATTAGAGAGTGTGAGATTTAGTTAGTTATTTTACTTGATTCTAAGGTTAGAGAAAGAAGAACTTAAAAGAACAAGAGAAAAAGCAAACTATGGGCATTTTTAGCTGAAAAAGTGGTCAAGGGCTAACCAAAGTATTAGCTAATTTGTAGATTTCTCACGCATGGACAAAAGCACCATACGAAGAAAAAGAAGTTTTAGATATCTTTGTATTGATAACAATGCTACTTTTGGTCTGCAAAATTAAAGCCCAAATATAATATCAGTTTTTGGAGTTATGTAGATGAATGGATTGTAATTGGCTTTGAAATGTAACTAGATAAAGGTACAATAAATAAAATAAAGATTAAAGAGTAGACCAAATGAACAATAATTGTTTGAGAATTGAGATTTCATGAAGGCAGAACCATCAAGAGATGCTTTTTAAATTACTAATGGCGCGAATAGGCGAGATGACATTTTACTTAAAAGGATTACTCATGGGATGCCATAAGCAAGAAACACACGAGATTAAACAAGCTAAAGGGTTTAAACGTTACACTTGCCATGTAGTAAAAAAAGATATCATATTGTCAATATCAAAATAACTTATAAAACTTGCAAATATTAATAAACTTAGAAAATTAATAAACTTAAAGCACTTGTCTTAATAGGCGACAAGTGCTTTTTTGCATGTTTAAATACGTAAATTGAAAAGAATACGATTATTTAATTAGTGTACTAAGTGTTAAATTTTATACAAGTACAGGCATACAATTATATGTTGGAGTGAAGAAATATAAAGTGAAAAAAGGTTTATAATGGTAGATAGTGGTTTTAGGTAAATAGCGGATAGCCAGTTTAGCGGCATTACCGTGCATAGTAAGCCCTCCCTGCTAGTCAAAGCGAATGACACGATCACCTTCGCAGGGAAGCGAGTGTCCATGAGTGCAGCCGAATCCATGCGATTCACCTGCGGCTCCAGTAGTATAGTGTTTGACGGCATTACGGATATCCAGGGACAGGCGGTCACGATGGAAGGGTCCATCAAAGCCCCTGTGTCAGTCGCTTCACAGGAAGAAGAAGCAGACCTCGATTCCGCCTTAGACATGATGGGGATGATCCCTGTTGGTGGGGGTGATGCCTAATGGGTCTATTAGGATTAGCAGGAAGCTTACTGGGGATGATTCCAAAAGTAGGCTCCCCAAGTGGCAAGAAAAAAGGAAAGAGCGGAGGATCGAAAGGGAAGAGCTCCAAGAAATCCTCCAAAAAGAAAAGCTCCACTAAGAAAAAACAAAAGAAATCGAGTAAAAAGAAGAAAAAGAAAAAACGCAAGAAGAAAAAGAAAAAGAAAAAGTGGGGGAAATTCTTTACCAAGGCCCGTAAGCTCTATAATAAAGTAAGTAAAAGTAAAATAGCGAAGCAATTTAAAAAAGTAGTAAAAAGTGCTGTATTAGCAACTAAAAAAGCTTATAAACAAACTGTAAGTAAAACCAAGGAAGTTTATAAACAAACTGCAGCGAAAACAAAAGAGGTCTACCAGCAAACAAAACAAATCGTAAAAGAAGTTAAACAAACAACGAAGGAAATAGCCATTAAAACGAAATCAACTGCCAAAACGGTTGCGAAGGAAATCAAAAATCCAGTTGTTAAGTCATTCAATAGCTTCAAGGAAATTGGTAAAGATTTCAAAGACGGTTTAGATACTAGAAAAGATAAAGCACTTAACTCCCCATATGATTTTGCAAATTATCTTACACTAGGTGCAGTAGATGGCATTTGGTCGGGTGCAAAAAGTAGAAAAGATAAGATGTTCAATTCACCATCTGATTTTTTAAATTATGCAACATCAGGCTTGACGGACATGGTAAAAGGTTCGGTGAACCCGAAAGACCCACTATCGAAAGAGCATTGGTTAGATAGTTTTGGCGTAGCCACGTCAGTGTTGGGAGTTAAAGGGGTATCTAGTACAAAACCGACTGGAGTAACAAGTGGTAAGACTAATAGCAGCAGTTCGAGTAGTAAGGGGACTGTTGAAAATAGTTTACCTAATCGGACAATAGATAGTTTATATGATAAAACTCAAAATGTTAGAAGCGATATTAACAGAGAAATAGAAAAAATAAGAAATTCCGATGATTACAAAAATCTCTCAAAAACACAGAAAAACAAGCTTGATAGAAAATTAGATAAATTAACTTATGGAAACGTTGCTGTAGCAGAAGTAACCATTCCTGGTGTTAAAAAGGAATTTCAAGCGCATAGTCAAATCCATTCCTCTGATAGCATGGGTAGTAACTTAGGAGATTTTACTTTTTCAAAAGAAACAAAGTCGTTTAAAACCTATGTTGAAGATAGATTTCCTCGTCTTAATGATACTGAGGCTAAAATACTTGAAGATATTTCTTCTCAGATAAAAGATCCTAATGTTCCTGGTAAAATAGATTTATATACAGAATTGCCTGTCAAAGTTGTACAAATTTAATTATGGAATTTAGACGTAAGTTCCCCAATATTGAGCTTAATGTTTATTCCGAAAATATGAGATAAGGACTGATAATATGAGCATAACAAGCTATGAAAGAATAAAAAATTCTATAATGTTGGACTTTGAGGAATATATTGAAGAAGAGGGATTAAATGTTGCGCAGGTTTCAGCGAAAATTTTAGAAGAAGATTGGGGAAGAGTAAATGTTAGTTTATTTACTAAAACATTATATATTGTTTCTATTAGAGAGTTTGAAATATAAAGAAATTGCTGATTTTATATATTCTAAACTGGATAGTTATCTGGAAAACATTAAATTTGAAGAACATATAGATAAAAAGGATATCGAAAAGCTGTTACAAGACACTCAAATTTGTAAAAAGTTAATTGATAATAAAGATGAATATAAAATCAGGAACACATGCGATTCTACTAAAGCAGGAGTAGACTACATCTTAAGATTGAAAGTTGATTAATTTTAGTGCTGAATAGGTGGTTGCTACGATCAAATTTTGTAGGGGCTACCCAGTGCCGTTAATAAACTTAGAAAATTTATAAACTTAAAGCACTTGATTGTCTATAACAGGCGACAAGTGCTTTTTTTGCATGTTTAAATACGTAAATTTAAAAAATTACCATTTAAGAGCATCAGTAAAATGCGAATAAAGGTCTCTTAGGCAGTGTAAAAGAAAAAGTCAAAAAGCAACTGCGTCAGCAGCTACGATCACCTCAGCAATTGGAGTTGGAACATTGGAAGAAACACAACAACTTCAAGTCCGAAACCATCTAGACCCAACCATCACAAAATGGCTCGAATAACAAGCCTGATGAAGCGAATAAGGGGACGGGTAATCTTTCATATGCGCAAAAAGTAGATAAATATCAAGAAAGGATCCAGGCTATCCGTGATAATTTACCATCAAAATATAAGAAATATGGTAACGTTGCAGTAGCAGATGTTAATATTTCTGGACTTAAGTCAGAATTTAAAGCGCATAGTAGAATTCATAAAGAATATGAAGGTGGTTTTTCATATGTCATTGGTGAAGGTAAATTTCCAGCTAAGTCAGTTAACCATACAGGAGAAACATATGCGCCAAATGTGTTCTTAAGAGCTCATGATACTGAACGTAAAATCCTTGAAGATATATCAAGGCAATTAGGCGATGATAGGACTGTAAAGGGAACAATTGATTTATTTACGGAGTTACCTGCTTGTGGAAGTTGTACAGATATAATTTTGCAGTTTCAAATTAAATGTATACTCGGAAGAATTTAAAGATTAGAAGGGAATGTATAAAATCAAGTTGAGTAGTTATGAAGAGCTTAATCAATATGTCATAGAAGATTTTGATGAATTTTTAAATGAAGGTTTATCTATTTCACCAGTAACTGAAAAACTTCTTGAAGAATACTATAGGGGGATAGTGAAAAGTAAGGTTGAGAAATTAGTTATATATTTAAGAATTGCACTTTTGAGTATTGAAAGAAATTATCTTTGTGAAGATATTAAAGCTGAGTTAATGAGTATGATAAATGAACTCGAATCAATACCTACTAAAGAGGAAGTAGGTTCTGAAAATACAAAACAAATTTTATTAGACATCGAAAGATTTAAAAAGAAATCTAAGGATGTTAATAAAAATTTATAGTATAGTAAGGAAAAATTAGAATTAGTTGAGGTAATAAACAATGCGGTGCCTTCTTATACCAACGTGTCCATGTTTTTATTTGAGTGTCATGACGAATATTAAGTTCCTCTAATATCTACTTTCTAGGAATACCCGGTGCAAAAGTAGCAGGCAAAGCCGTAGTAAGTACTGTAACACCTAACGGATACGGGAACAATTGGGAAAAACAAGCCATCGCCGAATCCTTTACTTCGGCTACTTTTGTTTGGAATTTATTTCAGAAGAAAAAACGAGTACCATTTATCGTCAGCAAAATTGACGTGGAACCAGCTTTTGGATTCTTGAAGGCTAATTTGGGTTCACTCGATTTTCTGTACGAGGAAAATCAAGGGTAGAAAAAGAAATGGGCCTCGCATTACTGGCCGTGAATTTAAGAAAGGTCACAGCCAGTAGGTATGGAGACAACATAAAAAATAGATAAACCCTAATTTGAATTCATTCAAATTAGGATTTATCATTTATTGAAGCTAGTTATGTCCCAGCCTCTTTTTCGTGTGTATATTTAAAAATTTGAAATATACACTTTTTGCACCGTCATCTAGCTTTAATCAGCTTGATTTTTATGATAATTTTTACGATTAAGCTCAGAAAGATCTTTTATAGAAATTAATGAATAGTCATCTCTAATTTTCACTTCAAAAAAGTAATAATTTTTAGTTACTACATCTTTAACTTCTATTTCAAACAACGCCATTCCTCTTCGGTAATTGTTTTCTTCAGATTTTAAATCTTCTCTACCAATGCCATAGTTAGTTTCCATATAGTTTTCCACATAGCTGTATACTATAGCGTTTCGAGATTTAGAATTAAAATAATTGTAACTACCAAAAATAACTACTATACAAAATAATAGATTAAAGATAATTATCTTTTTTTTCATTTTCCTCTCCTTCCGCCATATCAAGACTATATTTATTAATAATTACAATTTGTCAAACTATAAAAATTCGATTTTAGTGTCTTTACCTACCAATTTAACAATAAAGAAATTTTATAATAATACAATTAATTATGAATTGAAAAACTTACCATTGTTATAATTCCAGAGTGAACGTTATAGTTTATATCAGTTACAGTACTATTAGTACCTAACGATTGAACTCTTAACATTGTACTTGTTGAAGCGTAGATATATCCAAGTCCAGGTGTCCAGTGTTAATCATATTCATAACTTGCATTAGGCTCCCATTTAGAAAACCATTTATCAAACTTTACTGCAACAGGTCTATTATTATCTATTTCAGTCTTATATGAGAAAAAATTATTAAAACTACTTGTTGTAGCTGCATATCCTCTTGCAATCACTTCATTTTCTAGACCTGAACGCATCCCATTTACACTCATACTATAGAAAGTGCCTCCATGATTAGCATACATGCTATTAATAAATGCCCCTTTAGTTGAATATCCACTGTTCCAAACTTGTAATTTTGATTTACCTTTTGAATCATGCCAGTATTGTAAAATAACGGCTATAGTAGTTGGACCACATGCAGAAGTTTGGTAACTTGATTTAACATCTTTATCATATTGAGAAAATTTAGGAGATGACAATAATTTCGAACCGTATCCATCACCCGTAGAAGCTTTAGGATTCATTAATTGAATGTCTAAATCATGTATAATTTCATCTGTGGATAGATATTCATCTTCCGATTTAATATAGTCTATAATTTGATTTGTATCATCAGGACTAACTATACTAAAACCACCAAAATAGTAGTAATTGTCATCCCCTAATTTAAAGACATCTCTATTACCTTCTCCACCTAAAAGAACGGTTGAATTTTCTTTTGAATTGGAAATAATAGCGAAATATCTTGACCACTTAAACTTTCTATACCATAATATTTTGCTATGTTTATTCCATTAATATCAAAAACTTCTCTTTCCGACGTAATATTGAAGTCCGACACCTCTAAAAAATATCCGATTTTCATATAATCATTCAATACAATATTCGATTCAGACGAAACTACTGACTGATTTTGTTCTTCAACATTGGTATCCTTATTTTCTTCAGCATTTGCAGTAGATACTGTTAAAATTGAAAATAATAGTACAACAAAAAATATTCCCATATACCTCTTGGAATTATGAAACATTTTGAGCCCTACACCTTATAGATTTTTTTTAAAACCTTAACTAAAATCGAATTTAATAGTTATAATCTTAATATTACTTTTTTTACATTAAAAGTAAATTAAGCGTTTATTGTATTTACGTTCTCTTCTTTCTTCAATCATAATCTCCATTCCAACTAAAATAGACTTAAATTTAAAATACAACTCATAGCTTGAAGTACTTGAATTATTAGAAAAGACGTATTTGGAGTGCAAAATAACGCTTCAATCAGATGCAATTTATCGATTAAAGCGACAGAAATAGGAGGGATACTAGTGAAAATTAATAGTGTTAATTTTCCAACCTCATTACTACAAGTAAAAAATATATCAAGGAGTGCTATTTTAATACTAATGTAATAACGGCAAGAATAAGCGCCATGAAACTTTACTTTCAAGGACCAATGTGGATTTACGATGAAAATGGAGAGTTAGTTAATAATAATATTGCTAGTGAACATATAAATAGCCATCGATTGTTAAAGCATTAGATGCAATTCAAGAAACGCTATAATGTAGAGAAAAAGGAGCCACATCCTTCTATTCCTGGTGTAAACGATGTGAACTATAAGATAGCAAAACAAGAACGTGGCGTATTTACAAATAAATTCAAAGCAGCAACTCATAAAAAGACAGCTACGATGAAATGTGTTTACTGATGAACAAATGTATAAATATGGTCAAGAGGCAATGGATAACGGTACTGAATATTTAACAGAGGTGGGCAATAGGTAATACAAGGCACATCAAATAGATTAAAATTTGAAGTGTGGAAAAATTCAACTACAGGAGAAATAGAAAGAGTAAACCTAGTGTTTTAATAGGAAATATAGTAATTTGGAGGGAGGTAATCATTTAGATTAATTTATGAATTATTCACAAAACTAAAATTGTATTAGAGAGCATGATGTTCACACCTTATATCTTCTTACATTGAAAATAGTATAATACATTTTTTATTTTCCTCAATCAATCTCTCAGAAAATACCCTCTCATTCTCTTTTCCACACTTCGATAAAAGCCTCATGTTTATAGAGCAGAAAATAATTGAGCATCTTAGGGAAAAGTACACTGCTATCATAATAATATTGAGGTCATTTCTCACAAGGCGATTTGTCAAAGTTGTAATGATATTATTGGTCAATTTCAAAGGATTTTCCAAACATTAATATTACGAGAGTACAAATATTAGATGAGTAGAATATGGAGGAGATTTAGTATGAGCTTTAATAAAAGTAGTAATATAGAGGATTTCTTGGCATCCTTAGAGAACGACTCTTATCCAATGAAACCCTGCAGTAAGGATGATATATTAAAATTAGTAAAATTATCTCCAACTCGAACACTTCCTAAAACTTATTTGGATTTTATGAATAAAGCTGGTGATGGAATTAAATTTTTAGTTGGTACGGATTATTCCATGAAGTATATTTTTGATTTAAAAGAGTGGGCTATTGAGCTTTTGGAGGAAAATAACTCCATAAAAATACTCACAGATAATCAGTTTATATTTATGATGAACCAAGGATATATGTTCTGGTTTTTTAATCTAAATGATGGGGACAATCCAGAGGTATATTGTTATGATGAAAGTGTAGAATTAGATGATTTTAATAAGGTCAGTGATACTCTATTAGATTTTTTAATTTCCCTATACCATTGATAGAAATATATAAACTTAAAGCACTTGATTGTCTATAACAGGCGACAAGTGCTTTTTCATATTTAAATACGTAAATTGAAAAGCTCGCTTATTTAATTAGTGTACTAAGTGTTAAATTTTATACAAGTATTAGCATACAAGGGGAAGAACAGGCAATGGAAATAGAGGTTTCGATAGATAAGTTCATTATAGATTATAAGGATGTACCAGATTCAGCATTTTTACGTGTTTATATGGTCGGAGTGCAGAAATATCAAGTGAAAATGAAGATTTATAGTGGAACATATAGCTATGAGCTACACATGCGGAAAAGTGACGACGTATACATTCATATGTATTTTAAAAACTTTAGAGAAACATAAGGTCACTTATATACCCTAAGGATTGAGACAAGGCCAAAGAATTACTCACATTTCAGAGAAATAATAGATATGATAGGAATACAAGCAAGCCGAGTAGAATTTGTAAGCTGTGATGTAGCGTATGATATACAAACAGGCTTAGAAAATTTAGTGGTGATACCGACAGACGCATGGAGGAATATGACACACATTGATACCAATACGATATTTTGGTAGAAGCGACCAGCGTAAAAGGAGTAGTTACTGTAGAATTATGACAAAAGACTAGAGTTAGAAAGGAATAAAGGAATTTATTTAGCACATGAATTAAGTCGAATAGAAGTAGTGTATAAGGTAATAGAGCAAGTATTTGCTTAAAGACCTAATTAAACATCTGCCGAAATAGAATGGATATTATTTTGCGGCGATAGTCATAGATTGGGAAGAATTGAAGAAAAGATATCAAGAACGGAGGCATTACTATCAAGTTAGGACAGAAGATGGGGGAAATTCGCATCTGCAATTATAGTCTACTTTATAGTATGTTAGGTAGAGAAGGGGGACATGTAATCCTATGGTAGATGCAAAGATGAAAGAACGATTGTTTGCCACTTTATATGGTGGGATAGTTGGTGATTTGATGGGCGTACCTGTCGAGTTTAAGAAGCGGGGGACTTTCCGTGTAGAAGATGTGATAGGGTATGGAACTTACAATCAACCACCAGGAACATGGTCAGATGATACTTCTTTAACGCTATGTTTAGTCGAGAACATGATTGAAAAAGGCGATACAGGAAGCTTAATGGATAAGTTTGTACGATATATGGAGCAAGGCTATTTGACACCTTTTGGGGAAATGTTTGATATTGGCATCACGACTGCTGAAGCTGTGTCAAGCTATAAAAAGGGAGTTGTGCCTGAGCAATGTGGAAAAACGGGCGAGTTTGATAATGGCAACGGAACGCTGATGAGGATTGCACCTTTAGTGTTTGTATTGATGAATGAAGGTGATTTTAACAAAAGAAAAGCGTTGGTCCAGGAATATACCATGATCACGCATGGTCATCCACGTTCAATAGTAGGGTCTATCATTTATATTGAGTTATTATTAAGTTTATATCGAAATAATTCACTGGAGCTTGCATTAAATGAGGTATATAACTTGCTGCTAAATAATTTACAGCGTGAATTGCATACAGAGTTAAATGCCTACAGTAGAATCTTTGATGAGAACTTTTTACGTATCTCTGAAGATGAAATTTATTCTAGCGGTTATATTGTCCACTCACTTGAGGCAGCCATATGGAGTGTTGGTCATGCAGCTACCTTCAAAGAAGCTATTTTAAAGGCAGTCAATTTAGGAGAAGATACGGATACTATAGCGGCAATAACGGGTGCTTTAGCGGGTATGTGCTATCATATGGAGGGAATTCCAGCTGATTGGTTGAACGCAATTGTAAAAAAACAAGAGATTGATGATTTAATCGAAGCTTTTTATGAGTTTTGTTTGGTAAAGAATTGAAGAATCTTCAAAGAGGAGGTGACAAAATGTCTCCTTTACATAATATTGTTACTGGCAATCCTCCAGCAAGTGAGCATGATATTCTGCTAATAGAACAGACGATGGCTATTCATCTTCCACAAGAATATAAAAATGTTCTGAAAGAGGCCAATGGTTTTGCACTTACGAATGGTGTTTTAATATATGGTACCGAGGAAATAATGGAAAGAAATGAGACTTGGGAAGTGAGTGAATATGCAAAAGGCTATGTTGCCATAGGGGATGATGGTGGCGGAATGGTCTTTTTAATGGCGTTAGAGAAAGAAGCTTGTCAGGTTTTTGTTGTGGATGTTGGCGATATGAACCCGCAGCATGCTATATTGGTCTCTTCCCAATTAAACAGGTGGCTACAAGAAGGTTAATACGGATTGAAAAAGTATAAAATGAAGAAGCTTGTTCCTAGCATTAGGAGCAAGCTTTTTCTATGTCAAACTATGGAGAACTAAGCAAATTCATTACATATTCTATTATATTATTGTATTTTTTAGAAAATTATGTTGAATTGTAGGTGAATGATGGTATAATCAATTTATAGTTACAAATATGGTTAATAATTCCTTTGTGTAGAGGTTTTATTGGATAATAATAGTAACTATAAAAAACTAATGAAATGGAGCGATTTTATGATTAACATGGTTCAATATTTAGAGCAAAATCCGTCGTTGGTAACATTGTTAAAAGAAAAGAAAGCTTCTCTTGTTGGTGTAACAGAACTGGAACAAAAGGCAATTTTGGATTCGTTTGATGAAGATGTATGTTTAGAAAGTACAATTTGGTATTAAATTTTAATTATAAAAAATGGTTTTGGTTTGCTGTAAGTACATATTTGGTAATTGGGCTTTATTTACTAAATGTTACATACAGCAAGCCTATTTTAAGTATGGATGTTCAAAACGAGAATGGACAATGGATTTTAATAGAGCCATATTATAAAGAATGGGCTGAAAAACATAAAATAAAAAAAGGCGATATTATTTTAGAAGTTGATGGAAAACAGATTGATAGTCTCCGTGATTTAAAGTACGAACCTGTAATTCGTGCCGCTAGAGAATTGACAATAATGAAAGATAATGGGGCTGTTATAAACCTAAATATTAAGTTATATGATATACCTGAACAATTTTTTTATGTTTTAATAGTTCCTTTTTGTTATTTCCTTCTTACGTTATTTATCACTTTATATTTGTATTATAAACAAAAAAATACAATTCTCTTAAATTTATTGATTCTTTTTATCTTAACGGTTTCCTTAGCTTATGTTAGTAGTGGAGCATCTGCTAGGTTAAATCTTTTAGGAATAATAATCAATCGAAGCAGTATGCTACTTTGTTTAGTTATACTATTACACTTTTTAAAAATATATTTTGAGTTTATGGATTTAAAATGGTTGTTTACTAAAAAAATTAATTTGTTTTATACGATTCCCATTGCAGGTGTGGTATTAAGTGTCTTTAGCAATCTGTATCCCTCTACTCATTTTGAAAATTCGTTCATTATTTTAAGCCTTTTTTTCTTTTTATTGCTGGTGATTCTAGGAATAATAATACTAGGATACATCAAATATAAAACGCCCCAGTTAAAAATATTGTTAAGTAGTATTATCATTCCATTTTTGCCGTTTTTATTTCTTTATGCACTACCTGAAATACTATTTCATAAACAATTATTAGAAGCTTATATATGTTCTTTATTTCTCATGCTCATTCCTTTAAGCTTCTTGTTCACACAACTTACAGAACGTATATTTGATATGGAGTACTTTATATCGAGAATACGCTATTACTTTAATTTCTCATTTGCTTTTACCATTTGGCTTTTGGGTGGTTTGTATTTATTGACGGATTTATCGATTACACGTATGACGGAGCTATTCTTTTTTACGTTTCTTTCCTTAATGGCGTTGTTTTACATTAAGGAGCGGGTTGATTATCGTAAGCGAAAGATTTTGTTTTCTACGAAAGGTGACTATATCCATCGCTTATATACGACCGTCGATAGTATAGGCAGAGTTGTGAAGATCGAGGATTTATTGGAGAAGTTTGTCCAGGAAGTTGTGCTCCAGCTTGAGATGGAGAGCGTTTATGTTCTCACGTATGATTTTCAAACACACCAAGTTACATTAACGAACAAATCCAAGGAATACAATCAACATCAAATTGATGAGGTTTTACTTGAGCGATTAGTTTTAGGGGATATTAAAAAGACAGATCATTTCTATATAGCCTTTATTCATCAAGATGCAAATTATAAAAGAATCCTTGTGGTGGATCATAATAAATCTATTTATCTGAAGGATGAGGAATTGCTATGGCTGGAATTGTTGCTGTTATATTTAAATAACTTTATTGAAAATACTAAAATGGTCGAGGACCTCTTAGATCAGTTAAAGCATATGAAAGAGGCAGATAATCGTCAGCTGCCCTGGCTCAATAAATTACTTTGGCTCCGTTTTGAGGAGGAGAAGTATCAGTTAGCCCAAGAGCTTCATGATACGATATTACAGGAGCAGCTTCATATTGCCAGAGAAATGGATGTCCTGATGCACATGAAGGATTCAGAAAATATACCCATTAAACTGAGGAAGCTCCACGAGCATATGATTACCTCTCTGAATGATTTACGAGGATACTGTGAAAATTTAAAGCCCCCTTTGTTAGATACATTGGGCTTAAATGCTGCACTTGAGAAGCTGATTCAAAAAATTCAAAAACGGGCTAATTTTGTATTGTTATATACTATAGATCGACTTTACTTAGAGGATGAGCGTTTAAATTTAATGATTTATCGACTGTTTCAAGAATTATTAAACAATGCGTTAAAACATTCCTATGCCAATACCGTTACCATCTATTTACTAAGCACGGAAGAAGGCTTTGAAGTTTTGTATAGTGATGATGGGGTAGGGTGTAATTTAGATGACATTATGCTGGCCGAATCAATGGGCATTCAAGGTATGCAAGAGAGGGTTCAGGCTTTTAATGGGAAATTCACATTAAACAGTAAGGTAGGAGAAGGGATGATGATTCGTATATGCGTAAGTGAAACTCAACAGCCGTATCCTTATGCGTATAGTACGCTGAACCGCCCTACTTATATGATTCGAGGATAAGTAGATGAACAGAAGGCATATATCCAATACAATTTTCACCTTTTAATCTCTTCATGTTTTTTTATGAATGTGGATTAGAAGGCTTTTGTTTTTTGAGTATAAACTAATATCAAAATATTGTTATTGTAGAGATAAGAATACAGGAGAATATACACTTTTTTGAATTCTTTCCCCTGAATAAAGGAAATCAGGGAGATGTGGCCGATATAATTCAATAGAAGGATTGAGGAGGTCAACTAATTTGAATAAAAAATTATTTTTAACAGCAGCAGCACTACCCGTAGCGCTTATTGTACCGGCTGTTGCAAGTGCAGAGGAAACGGTGACGGTCACGGGGCAGAATATTGTCAATGAAACATTAACGGTTCATCAATTACCCAATAATGCTATAGTTAATGCCTACCAATGGTATTATCTAGAAAAGGTGGCTAGTGAAGACGGTTCAAAAACGTCCACGAATAAACCGATTGCAGGAGCTACTTCTGCTTCGCTAAAGGTGCCAGTAGAAGCAGCGGGTAAAACTATTTTTGTGGAAGCCACTACAACTGAGGGAAAAAAATATCAAAGTGAACCAAGAACCATTAATGCGTTGAATCTTGCTATTACAACGCCAACGTTAGAGGGTTTTTCAACTTCAGATTTTGTTGCACCTGGCGAAACGGTGAAAGTAGCAGGTATTACTGTTACGGATAAGGCAGGAGCGACATTAACAAGTGGTCAAATTACATATAGTTATCAATGGTTTTATCAGCTAGGTGAGGGTGAAAATTCCTTTACTATTATTGAGGGAGCTTCAGGTAGCACCTATACCATACCGAAAGATGCGATAGAAAAGGGCATCAAAGATATTATTGTTAAAGTCAAAGCTCAGGTAGGCACTTCTTTTGTGGAATCTCCACGTTCTGAAGTGATTTCTATATCAAAAGAACCAACAGATACATTAACAAATGATATTAAGAATCTATTAGTGAATGATAACAAATACAATGTTACTGATATAAAGTCTTTCGAAGAAAAAATTAAGGCATTAGAAAGTAAGTATCAGGCTTTATCAGAGCCAGCTAAAGGAAATGTGTCGAATTACGCTGTCCTCAAACGAGCACTTGCAGATGTGGACCTTATCAATAAGTTAAATGAAAAAGTGGACAAGGTGGGGGGAATTAACGACAAAGATTTACCTACCTACATTAAGGAGATTGAAGCGGCATACGATAAGTTCGATTTATTACAGCGTAGCTTAGATGTCAATGATGCTTTATATACGAGCATTAAGAACCTTCTAAATGAGCCAAATGATCTTGAGGAAATTAAAGAAGTCAGAAGACTTAATCTGGCCATCGTTAATTTATTAACCTACACAAATGGTATTGCCCAATATGTCCCTTCTGATAAGGATTCCTTGCAAGGTGTCGTGAATACGATTGAGGCAGATATCGCCAAATTATCCCAAAATTATCGTGGCGCTATTCAAAACCTAACGATTCTTAATGAGGCTAAAGCAGATATTAAAAAAGTGGAGCAATTTATTAAATCATTTGATAAATTATCATCCAATAATACGCCGAACAAGCAGGTCACGGTTGCCAAGTCTATTCGTTCCAACTATGAAAAATTAACGTATAAGCAATTAAAATTGGTGCCAGACAAGTACGGACAGCTTTTAGCGACAGCAGAGAGTGCGGAAGAAAGTCAAATTGCCACATTAAACAATGATATAGATAGCTATATTGGGGATGATATTTATCCAATAAACCCATCTGCTAGTTCTTGGCAAAGTCATGTTAATAATGTGGCTCGTATGGTAAAAGAATATAAGAGCTTAACAAAAGCATCAGCAGCACAAATAGAGGGATATGACAGTCTTATTACTTTACAAAAGGATTTAAAAACGGCTGAAAAAGTCATAAAAGATATGGATGCTTATCAAAAGCTTTCTGGCGTAACGGGTGTAACTGAAAGTAAATTGAATTCAAGCTATACGAATACATTAAAAGCTTATAATAAACTGACGTCTTTACAGCAATCGCTTGTCTATAATGCTGAAGAGTTTTTACTAAATACGCCAAAAGTTTCAGTGGATGGGAAAGTACCTGCTGATAAAGCTGCGGCAGAGGCATTGAAAGCTGATATCGCCAAATTTGCGGATGTCACTAAATTTACATTCAATCAATTAGAAAAAGCTGTTGATACGGCGGCGCAGTCCTATAAAAAGCTGTCATCTGGTGCAAGAAAATATGTAACCAATAACTATTTACTAACAGGTGCTCAGAAGGATATTACAGGTGTCAAATCTTTCTATAAAAAAATTCAAGCCGCTAAAGAAGAAACAGATGCAGCTAAACAAGCTAAAAAAATAGAGTCTGTGCAAAAAGCGTATGCTAAATTACCTGCTAATCAACAGCATTTAGCAAAAGAGCAATACGAAGCATTGTTAAAGAATCAAATTATTGATGAAAATGCACCAAATATAAAGCAATTGAATGATGAAATAGCTATGATTGTTGCCAATGATCAATATTTAGTGTCAATAGATAAAATTAATACACTTTCTAAGCAATACAGTAGCTTAAGCTCAAGTGATAAAAAGCTAATTACCAATTATGATATTTTAAAAGCGGCGATCGCAGATGTGAAAAAAGTAGAGTCCTTTATGAAGACCTATGATAAATCGTTTAGCGCTAACCCAAGTACTGTTATCAAGGCTTTTGAAAAGCTTACGTCTAAGCAAGTGAGCCTTATTCATTCAGATATCCAAAAATTAATTAGCGAAAAGCAACAAGGTCAACAACAAACGAATGAAAATGCTTTGACATTAATTGAATCAATCAATTCTCTCCTCGTCAATGGTGAGTATATAGTTGATCTAGAGGGTAAAGTAAAAGAAATTCGTACGGCATATGATGCATTGAGCGCTAGTGATAAAAAGATCATCAAAAACTATTCGAAGCTTACGCAAGCCGAAACTGATTTGAAGAAGGTTGCCGATGTCCATGCATTATACAAAGAGGATGGCGACGAGGCGGCTCGTAAGGCCTGGCAATCAGCTTATGGGAAGCTTTCCAAAAAATTAGAATTACTTTATAAAAACATGTATCCACAGGATATGAAATAAGGTAAGCCCCGAGAAATTCGGGGTTTTTCTTTATAAATTTTTTTATTTGTCTAGTAAATTGGTTGTCCGCTATACTATGAACAGAAGAGTAAAGAAATTTTTTACATAACCATTGTAGTTTCACAAAGAAGGTAGGAACAATAGATGTATAAAATAGGTGTTGTGGGTCCTGTCAAATCCGTCAATAGAATTATCGCTTTAGCCAGAGAGATTGAACAGGATATGGAATTTATTCCGTATATTTATTCTATTGCGACAGAGACAAAGCATCTTGTGGAGACATATAACCAAGATGTGGATTTCTGGCTGTTTTCTGGCTACATCCCTTATAAGATAGCGTGTCAAACAACAGTTTCGCACGATAAATTGGCACATATCATTTTTTCGGAGGCGGCTATTTACAGAGGATTTTTAGAGCAATCCTATCGACAAAAGAAGTTTATTGAAAATGTTAGTATCGACCTTATCCCTTCTCCCTCACAAATGGCTTCAGAGGGTTTAGCGGAGATCCAAAAAAATGTGAATAACATGTATTTAAAGGAATTTGATGTAGCGATTGATCCAAAAGAGTTGTTTGATTTCCACTATACTCTTTGGCAGGAGGGAAAGATTGATTTTGCTATCACTTGCTATCCTTCCGTTGATGAGGAGCTGAAAGGTCGAGGGGTTCCTTCCTATTGGGTATCTCCTACAAAAACAGAGATTTACCATACAGTCCAGCTGTTTACCGAAAAAATCAAAACATCCTACTATAAAGAAACCCAAATTGGTGCTGTGATGCTTGAAATCAAGGACTTCGATTCCTTAAAGGAACGTATGAAGCAAGGGTATCGTATTCAATATTTAGAGCTACGTACCAAGGAACATCTACTGCAACTTTGTGAACAAATTGACGGTTCCCTCATTGAAGAAGGGAATGGAAAATATACAATTTTTAGTACAAGGGGAGCCATTGAAGGGCAAATTAAATTTCTACAGGAAAAAATGTATCAACTATCAATTGAAATGGAGGCCAAAGTAACAGCAGGTATTGGTTTTGCGCAAACCGTATTCAATGCGGAGCTACATGCTCATCGTGGGCTTAGACAGACCAAAGAAAATGAGGCCGTCGATATTGTGATGATTCAGGATGATGGTACGATTATTGAGTCGGTTGGACATATAGAAGAACTGTCTTATTCTTACCGAGCAGAAGACCCTGATATTTTAGAAAAGCTAAAAAAGGGTAATATTAGTATTAAAACGTATATGAAAATCCATGCGCTTGTGCAGAAAATGCGCTGGAAACATTTTACGACAAAGGATTTAGCGACACAGCTTCAAATGAGTGAAAGAAACGCACAGCGTATTGTTGCTGATTTATGTAGTGTGGATTTAGCAAGAATTTGTGGTGAAGAGTTACAGCATACGCGTGGTAGACCAATAAAAATGTATCAGCTTGTCTAGAAACTAAAAAGATGCTCCAAACCAGCCCATGGTTTGGGCATTTTTTTTTTTCTCAAATTTTAGGATTGAAAACAAAGGTCAGTTCATGAGTTGTGAGCTTTTTGAGGAAATCATTCATAGTGAAGGATGCGATTATCTATTAGAAATTTTCAAAAAAATATTGTATTTTTTGACTACTTTGATTATTATACGAATATATAACGAAAATGTCGGTATATAAAAGGGGTTTTGATTTTACTAGATTTACAAGGGGGCAAGAATCTTAAAGAGTAATCGTAGCGGTGATGCAATCACTGCCATAAAAAGGGATCATGGGAGGGATATAAATGACAACAAATGACGTAACGAAAAAATCTAGAAATGTCATCCTTGCACTATTATTTTTAGGCTGGTCTTTAGGGAACTTAGATCGCTATATTATGAACTACGCGGTCGTTTCAATTACAGGTGATTTGCAATTGGATGCATCTTCGACGGGTATCATTTTAAGCGCTTTCTTTTTAGGGTATGCCATTATGCAAATACCAGGAGGCTGGCTAGCTGATAAATTTGGCGCAAAACGAATCTTACTAATGGCAGTCATCATGTGGTCTATTTTTACGGGACTAACGGCTATTGCCTGGTCTTTAACAGCAATGATTGTTATTCGTTTCTTATTCGGCATTGGCGAGGGTGGATTCCAGCCGTCTAGCTCTAAAATTATTGCCACGATTTTTCCGAAAGAAGAAAGAGGAAGAGCGATGTCGATTATGCTTACCTCTGGTGGGATTGTTTCGCTAATTGTACCACTGTTAGCCGCGTATTTATTAGGAACAATTGGCTGGCGTATGATGTTTATCATTATCGGGGCTATTGGAGCCATTATTGCTTATTTATATTGGAAATACATTCAGCTACCAAAAGCTGAAACAGCAGATGCTGCTGAGACAGGTAGTCCGACAGTCAAGGTAAGCTTTAAAGAACTATTGAAAACACCGCTGATGTGGAATTTGATTATTGCTTATTTCTGTATTTATGCGGTGAACTGGGGATTAGTATCGTGGATTCCAACGTATCTTCAAAAAAATCGTGGACTAGATTTAATGTCCATTGGTTGGGCACAAACGATTCCTGCCATTACAACAATTATTGGGGTGTATGGTAGTGGCTATATCATCGATAAGCTTCCAAAAGGAATGGAAAAGGTGTTAGGCTCCATTTCCTGTGCAGTGATCGGTATTTTACTGTATTTAATGTTTACTGCGAAAACGGTGACATTATTTATTGGCTATCAAACAGTTGTTTCTATTTTTATCGCATTTGTCATCACGCTACTACCCGTAATCGTTTTAAAGAAATTGCCTTCGTCTATAACAGGCTCAGCGATGGGGATTGCGAATACAGGCGGACAGCTAGCGGGGTTTGTTACGCCCATGGCTATTGGTTTTATGGTCGATGCCTTTAATGGTTCCTTTGATGCAGCCTTTTGGATGCTGATTGGATTCGCACTCATTTGTATTGTGTCGCTTGTGACGCTAAACGATCAAAAGGGAGCATTATTGAAAGCATAAAGAACAAATTGGAGGGACAATTATGAGATTTCAAGAGAAAATTTCTACATTGATTGAGGCAAAGAAGGAAGCGAGTGTGGCCTTAAGCGATGCGATTTGGGCAGTACCGGAGCTTCATTTTCAAGAGAAACAATCGATGCAATATATGAAAGAGGCACTAGAAAAAGAGGGTTTTCAAACTGAGGTTGGCGTGGCTGGTCTTGATACGGCGCTGGTCGGAACATTTGGCTCAGGAAAGCCAGTTATCGCCTTTTTAGGGGAATACGACGCACTCCCAGGCTTGAGCCAAAAGGGTGGTGTTACCAATCATGAGCCTCTAGAGAATGGCGGAAGCGGTCATGGCTGTGGCCATAATTTGTTAGGAACAGGAGCATTTGCAGCAGCTGTTGCAGTAAAGGATTATTTAGAGCAACATCAGCAATCTGCAACCATCCGTTTCTACGGTTGCCCTGCCGAAGAAAATGGATCTGGTAAAGCTTATATGGCGAAAGCTGGCTTATTCGATGATGTAGATATCGCCATTTCCTGGCATCCTGGTACTTTTTCAACGGTGATGACTTGTAGCTCTCTTGCAAACTATGCCGTTACATTTAAGTTTACAGGTAAAAGTGCTCATGCAGCAGCTGCTCCTCATCTTGGAAGAAGTGCTTTAGATGCTGTTGAGCTTATGAACGTTGGGGTAAACTACTTACGAGAGCATATCATTCCAGAAGCACGAGTGCATTATGCTATTACAAACTCTGGTGGTTCATCTCCGAATGTTGTTCAACCATATGCCGAAGTTACCTACTTAGTGCGAGCACCTAAAAAGCAACAAGTGCAAGAAATCTATCAGCGCGTTGAAAATATTGCAAAGGGTGCAACGCTTATGACAGGCACTTCCCTAGAAATTGATTTCGAAGGTGCTGCTTCTAATTTAATAACAAATAAGACACTTTATGATGTCATGTATCAACAAATACTTGAAATTGGCATGCCAGACTATACAATAGAAGATGAACAGTATGCTCAGGCTATTTTCCATACGTTTTCTCCTGAAGTACAAGCCTCATCATTGGTCGGTCTACATAAAGGCGATGTACAACAATTACAAGGAAAAGTTATTGCTGATCATATTCCTCGTATACTCCCTGAATTTATTATGGGTGGCTCTACTGATGTGGGAGATGTCAGCTGGAATGTGCCAACTGTTCAATGTACAACAGTATGTATGGCATTAGGAACACCATTGCATACTTGGCAAGTTGTTTCTCAAGGTGTCACGCCAATCGCCCATAAAGGTATGCTACAAGCTGCTAAAATTATGGCGTGTACAGCGATTGAGTTATTGGCTAATCCAGTACTAATTGAAGAAGCTAAAAAGGAATGGCAAGAACGTCTTGATGGGGAGACGTATAAATCGTTAATTCCGGAGGGGACAATGCCTCCAAAGCTATAAAAGAATAGCAAAAATATGGATAGAGTCTTCATAGGAGAACTATGAAGACTCTGTTTTTGCACATTTTGAAAGGAGTCCACAGTAATGACAACACAACCTAGTCACGATCAGCTTGTGGCACAATGGGTAACACAGTTTCGCTCTGCTGCTAAAGAAGGACAGTGCGCTAACTATATCCCTGCATTAGCTAAAAAAGACCCGAATCAATTAGCTATAGCTATTATCGGAACTGAAGGGCACGAAATGAAAGCCGGGGATACGACTGAACTATTTACGCTTCAGAGTGTTTCTAAAGTAATCACCTTTATATTGGCCTGTATGGACAGAGGATTGCCATATGTATTAGAAAGGGTAGATGTTGAGCCGACAGGGGATACATTCAACTCCATTATTCGTTTAGAAAGTCATCAACCAGGAAAGCCCTTTAATCCAATGATTAATGCTGGGGCGATTACTGTTTCCTCTATGATGATGGGAAATTCACCACAAGAGAAAATTGACAAAATCCTGCATTTTTTAGAGCAAATCATAGGCAAACCTTTAAGTATTAATGAGGAAGTGTTTCAATCAGAGTGGCAAACAGCGAACCGTAATCGAGCACTAGCCTACTACCTCAAGGATTCTGGTTTCTTAGACTGCCCAGTAGAAGCGGCTCTTGAGGTTTACTTAAAGCAATGTGCGATTGAAGTCAATGTATCCGATTTAGCGATGATTGGTTTAGTTATTGCCAATGATGGCTATCATCCGCTATTAAAGAAAAAGTTATTTCCTAAACAAGTGGCGAAATTAGCAAAGGCTTTAATGGTGACATGCGGTATGTACAATGCTTCAGGAAAATTTGCAGCATTTATTGGACTTCCTGCTAAAAGTGGTGTCTCCGGTGCCATTCTTACAGCTGTGCCTGGCCATGCAGGACTAGATTCACCCTTTCCTGCTGGCTGCGGGATAGGTATTTATGGACCAGCCATTGATCCAATCGGGAATAGTGTCGCAGGTGTCCAATTACTGAAACATTTAGCGACAGAATGGGATATGACCATTTTTTAAAAAGTAGAAGATGACTTCAGAGCTTAGTCTGAAGTCATCTTTTTTTCATTTTATATAGAATAAATAAGGCAATAAACCAAATAGGTGTTAGTAGCAGAGCTGTACGTGTTGCCTCGGAAATAAACATCACAATTAATAGAAAAGTAAAAAACGCAAGCACTACATAGTTGATAAAAGGTGTCAGCGGTGCTTTAAAGCTTGAGGCCTCATGAAGGGCACGATTTTTCCGTTTATAGATAATGTGAGAAATGATGATAATACTCCACACCCATATGAAGCAAATCGCACTAATAGTCGTAACGATACTAAAGGCATTCTCTGGCATTAGCTTACTTAACAGCGCCCCCACAGAGACAACAATTGCGGAAATAACTAGCGCGTTACTGGGAACACTATTTTTATTGAGCTTAGCAAAAGCAGGTGATGCTTGTTTATTTTTACCAAGATTAAAGAGCATGCGACTTGTTGAAAATAAACCACTATTACCAGCAGATGCGGCTGAAGTAAGCACGACAAAATTAATAATACCTGCAGCAATTGGAATACCTGCTAACGTAAATACTTGGACAAATGGGCTGCTTGCGGCAGACATTTCATACCATGGGTTGATACATAGGATGACAAATAGTGCCCCTACATAAAAGAGTAAAATTCGAAACGGTATTTTATTAATAGCTGAAGGAATGTTTTTTTGTGGGTTTGCAGTCTCGGCTGCCGATACGCCTACTAATTCCACACCGACGAAAGCGAAAACGACCATCTGAAAGGCCATTAAAAAGCCATATACGCCATTTGGAAACAGGCCGCCGTGAACCCAAAGATTATCTACTGAAACTGTTCCAGAGCTTGTTTGAAAGCCTGTCACTAACATAATAAGCCCAAGGATAATGAGTGCCACAATGGTAATCACTTTAATGATTGCAAACCAAAATTCTAACTCCCCAAATAGTTTGACCGTCAATAAATTCAGTAGTAGCAATAATACTAAACAACCGATAGCGGGAACCCATTGGGGAATATTAAACCAATACTGTGTATAGACTCCTACAGCAATAATATCTGCCATCGCTGTCATGATCCAACAGAACCAGTATGTCCAGCCTGTTACATATCCTGCCCATGGTCCTATGTATTCGGAGGCAAAATCCGTAAATGATGTATATCCTGAATTCGATAATAATAGTTCGCCCAATGCACGCATAACAAAAAAGAGTGCCGTTCCGACAATTAAATAGGCAAGAATGATGGAAGGCCCTGCTAACGCAATGGCTTTCCCGGAGCCTAGAAATAAACCGGTTCCTATTGTTCCACCAATGGCAATAAGCTGCACATGACGATTTTTTAATTCACGTTTTAATTGTTGCTGTTCCACGTTAATCCCCCCAAAGATGCATAAAAAATGATGACTGGAAAAATAAAAAGAGACTAGTTGTGACACTAGTCTCGGAAAAACGTCAGAATAACAAATACCATTTGACCACGGATGCTTCATCAAATCATCTTAATCTTTGTGTGGCATCGCTTAAAAAAGCTGTTATTACTCCTCTGTCCTTTTGCCTGAGATAGTGAACCCTTCGGCGACGCAAATGCGCTCTCTCCAGAACTGCTCCTGCTATAGTTTGATCCATAGCATTCATAGCTAATTAATTTTTATACTTAATATTATTTTAAGATATTATATATCCTAGCAGTGCTATTCCAATTATTCAACTATAAATTTATATTATTTTCAGAAAAATAGAAGAATGCAGTGCATACATGAAAAATACTAACGAAAATTAGTATTTTTGGACATACAAAATTTCTCCTATTATGTGAAAATGAATAAATTTGAAAGGCTTCTGGGAAGAATGATGAAGACCTTCAAAGTAGGTTCAAATAAGGTGGGACGAGGAAGCGGATGGCATAGTATGAACAAGCACCATAAATAGACACTTAAAATTTTGCAATAGATATAATATAGTAGAAACTCTGAATTTTTTGTATAAAAAGAAGTCGTCTCCTAGTTCTTTGAGACGACTTTTTTAGGGAAATATTAATATTTTTTGGTTTTTATTTTACCTGTCCAAGTTTTGAAACCGCCTTGAAGTTGGTAAATTTGGTTGTACCCACGTTTTTTAAGAAATAGTGCAGCACGTGAGCTACGGCCTGTATTTTGACAGTATAAATATACTGGTAAATCTGGGCGAATTTCTTTATAACGTTGACGTAGTGTTGTGGAAGGAACGTTTCGTGCTCCAAGAATGTGACCAGCATCAAATTCTTTTTGTTCACGAACATCGATTAGCTGTGCTTTACGATAGCCTTCAATAAATTGTTCTTGTGTTAAGTTGGTTACAGCTTTTTTGAGTCGTAGTGCATTAATACCGATGTATGCAATTATGACTACTAAAACGACACCGATTGTGATAAGTATGTCCAAGATTTTCTTACCCCTTTCTATCTTCTTTATTATTATAAAAGATGCGCTAGCGATAGTCCAATGAGTTTGATAAAATTAACTAGATTGTGGCGAATTCGTCTATCTCGCTTCAAAAGCAACAACTTGAACGGTAACGTAATCTTCGTTAAGGTTGAACCACAGGTGGGGCCTGAGGTACTTTTATAAATTGTAGGAGATGAACAAATGACAACTTGGTATTTTTTAAATTCAGGGAAATGTAGTCCGTCTTTTAATATGGCACTAGATGAAGCATTACTTGATTGGCATAGTGAGGGGTTAATTCCACCAGTCATTCGTTTTTATGAGTGGGAACCAGCAACACTATCAATTGGTTATTTTCAGCAGGCCAAAAAGGATATAAATTTAGACGCTGTACGAGAACAAGGCTTAGGCTTTGTACGTCGACCTACTGGTGGACGAGCTGTGCTGCATGAGCATGAGCTTACATATAGTGTCATCGTAACAGAAAGCTATCCAGATATGCCAGAGTCCGTGACAGAGGCGTACCGTGTGCTAAGTGAGGGAATCTTGCAAGGTTTCCACAACTTAGGAATGGATGCCTATTTTAGTGTCCCGGATACAGAGGAAAAAAGAGCAGACTTAAAGAGTCCAAAAAGTGCTGTATGCTTTGATGCTCCAAGCTGGTACGAGCTGGTAGTCGAAGGGAAAAAAATAGCTGGAAGTGCGCAAACACGTCAAAAAGGCGTTATATTGCAGCATGGTGCCATTTTATTAGATTTAGATCAAGAGAAGCTATTATCGGTCTTTAATTTTTCGAGTGAAGAAGCGAAGGATCGTATGCGCAGAAAATTACCGGAGAAAGCAGTAGCGATTAACAGTCTTGTGGATGAGCCTGTGACAGTTGAACAATGTGTGACAGCTTTTCGAGATGGATTTGCAAAATCGTTGCAAATTGAATTAAAACCATTTACACTTTCTGAGGAGCAGTTAGAATATGTCCGTGCATTAGAAGAAAAAAAATATGCATGTGATGAGTGGAACTTCAAAAAGTAAAAAATGGTATAAAAAAAATATTTTTAAGCTTTCAATCCTTGCTATTACAAGTAGTTCCGATTCTATTGAAAAAAGCAAGAGTTGAATTGAAAATCTATATATAGTATCTTTTTTAAAGACATATACACAATATGTAGTGTTTAACAACACATGATATTGTGTATTTATTTTGTAAGGGAGGCAAAACGATGGTACTCACAAATCATCAACCCGATGTAAACAATCAATTTGAACAGTTAAACAAAGATATCGAACAATTCCCGCAGGTACACCCTGTAACGCCTGATATGCACATCACGCACAAAGGTGTATCTAGACTTGTCATGATCGATCGCTACTCGTTTAAAGACACAGAAAAGAAAACACTGAAAGCTGGTGACTTTGTTGTTTTAACGGTCAAAGCTGATCCAAAATTCCCTGCACGTGGTTTAGGGACCATTCAAAAGCTGGACATGACTACAAAAACAGCAGATATTTTGATTGAGGAAGATTATCGTAGCGCTTTAGACGATCCAAAAGAGCAAGAAACGGGTGTGATTACGCGTTCAATTGACGTGCTAGAGAAGCCTCTTGAGATTTTTTATGAACAAATCGCTAAACGAAATGCAACAGGACTTGCAATTGTTGAAAAAACGCCAGAAAAACGTCAAGAATGGTTTGAAAAATTTTATGATCAATTAGTGTCCTTAAAATTCATTCCTGCAGGACGAGTGATATACGGAGCAGGGTCTGAAACAGATGTAACATTCTTTAACTGCTACGTAATGCCTTTTGTTGCTGATTCACGTGAAGGTATTAGTGATCATCGTAAGCAAGTAATGGAAATTATGAGCCGTGGTGGTGGAGTAGGAACAAATGGCTCTACATTACGTCCACGCAACACACTGGCACGTGGTGTAAACGGCAAATCATCTGGTTCTGTTTCTTGGTTAGATGATATTGCTAAATTGACACATCTTGTAGAGCAAGGTGGCTCACGTCGTGGAGCACAAATGATTATGCTTGCAGATTGGCATCCTGATATTGTGGAGTTTATTATTTCTAAAATGCAAAACCCACGTATTCTTCGTTACCTAATTGAAAATACAACGGATGAAACAATCATTCGTCTAGCCAAAGAAAAATTAAACTTCAAGCCGCTTTCTATGCAAGAAGAAGCTATGTATCAAGGCATTGTAAACTATAAAAGTATTGAAGGTTTAGGTGGATTCGATACAGCCATTATTCGAGAGGCTGAAAATAAACTACGTGATGGTGGCACATATACCGTTCACAATCCAGAGTTTTTAACGGGTGCAAACATATCCGTAACATTAACAAAAGAATTTATGGAAGCTGTTGAAAACGATGATGATTTCGAACTACGTTTCCCAGCGGTGGAAGAATACTCAAAAGAGGAAATGAGTGCTTATAATACAGAATGGCATAATGTTGGTGACGTTCGTGAGTGGGAGAAGATGGGCTATAAAATCCGCACATATCGCACGATTAAAGCGAAAGAATTGTGGAATTTAATTAACGTATGTGCAACTTACTCCGCAGAGCCAGGAATTTTCTTTATCGACAATGCCAATGATATGACGAATGCAAAGGCATATGGTCAAAGCGTTGTAGCGACAAACCCATGTGGGGAACAGCCACTTGCGCCATATTCAGTGTGTAACTTGGCAGCAGTAAACCTTGCACAATTTGCTAATAAAGACAACCAAACTGTAGATTACGAAGCACTACGTGAAACGGTTCGTGTAGGTGTTCGAATGCAGGATAATGTTATTGATGCCACACCATACTTCTTAGAAGAAAATCGTGTACAAGCACTAGGTGAGCGTCGTGTCGGTTTAGGCGTAATGGGCTTAGCTGATTTACTTATTTATTGTGAGAAAGAATATGGTTCTGAAGCAGGTAATGCTTTAGTCGATGAAATCTTTAAAACAATTGCTGAAACAGCGTATGAGGCGTCTACAGAGCTTGCTAAGGAGCGTGGTAGCTTCCCATTCTTAGTCGGTGCTACTGACGAAGAAACAGCTCGTTTACGTAAAGCTTTCACAGAAACAGGCTTTATGGAAAAAATGCCTGCTCATATCAAGGAGCAAATTTTAGCAACGGGTATTCGTAACTCCCATTTATTAACGGTTGCTCCAACTGGTTCAACAGGAACGATGGTAGGTGTAGCGACAGGTCTTGAACCATACTTCTCCTTCACATACTACCGTTCTGGTCGTCTTGGTAAGTTCATTGAAGTGAAAGCTGAAATCGTAAAAGAATACTTAGACCGTCATCCAGAAGCTAATGAGCAAGAGCTTCCAGAATGGTTTGTAACGGCAATGGAGCTAAAACCAGAGGCACATGCTGATGTACAATGTATTATTCAAAAATGGATTGATTCATCAATCTCTAAAACAGTAAATGCACCAAAAGGCTACACTGTACAACAAGTTGAAAAAGTTTACGAGCGACTGTATAAAGGTGGCGCTAAAGGTGGTACGGTCTATGTGGATGGTAGCCGTGATTCACAGGTACTTACGCTAAAAGCTGAGGAAAATGATATGGATCAATTATCATTTGAAGAAGAATTAGTGGAAGAACATACAAAACGTCCAGTCGTATTAGTGGATACGATTCAAGCACTAGAGTCCACAACGGTAATTGGCTCAGACGTAGGAAATACATGTCCGGTTTGCCGCAAAGGAACAGTCGAAGAAATGGGTGGCTGTAATACATGTACAAACTGTGGCGCACAGTTAAAATGCGGCCTGTAAATATTGTTTATACCACGTTATTGTAGCGTTCTATAAACAATTTCAGTCATAAAAATTTAAAGTAACCTCTTCGGTATGATGACCGTAAGAGGTTACTTTTTTATTTTTTCTGAAAATTATAGGGTATCTATATAACCGCAAATAACCCCTATATTCCAATAGCAGGTATTACAAAAGCCTTGTTGGATTCTGTTACTTCAACTGTTACCTATGAACAATGAAGTTCACAGATACAGGAGTAAAAAAACGAACTGAGTCCTTTCAGCTACTAGACCCTTCCGAAAATCATGAATATAAAGCAAGAACCGTGCAACTGGTTAACGAAATGGGTGCTTTTCCATCATAAAAAAACGTATTTATTTTGTAGAAGGACTATGATGAGGAATAAGAATAATGGTGGATAGTAGATGAAGAAATAACTAAAAAACTAATGGTTTAATTTGTAAAATTAGAATATATAACATTATGATAAAATCTTTATTAGAAATAATTACCAATTTAACATTTCTTAATTTTCTGTGGTGCAGTGTCGATTAGTCTTCATGAATCGCTACTCTAGTAAAATAGAGTGCCATCAAAAAAACGCTTATAGGGAGCATCGGGATTTACAAAAATAAGTACAAAATTCCGAAAAGAAGGTTTGGGAACATCTTAATTACAATTTATTTCTATATTGAAAAAAGGAGGTATCAATATGTGGTTCATATTCGGAATTATTGCTATAGTTGCAACCTTTATAAATCTTTATATGTATAAAACAGGTAAAGATTATAAGCTTGCGATGGCAATGGGGGTATCATTTACAGCATTGACACTTTGTTCAGAGTATAGTCTTGTATCTAGATGGGTAAAAGTGGAGGATTGGGCAGCTTTAGAGGATGTAGTACCTGGTATGGAAAGGGCATTATGGTTTTTAACAATTGTTTCTATCTTACTAAATATAGCACCTATACTTTTAGAACCGAAAAATAAAAAATAGACGCTTACTCGAGCTCATACCGATATGGTAAGCAGCATAAAGTTCTCAAACAACGCTTTGGGGACTTCTTTTTAATAAAAAATCTTAATCCTAAAAATATGAAGGTAGAGGTAAACGATGCATCATAGGTCTATCAAGGCCTCAGGCTTTTGCTGCATGATTAAAATAAAAAGGCATCTGAAGGCTATCTGAACTCGTTCCTATACTTGAATTGCAGGGGCCTTAGTTGAAAACAATCTTTCACAATCGTGCAAATAAAAAAGACTGTCTTTATGAAGAAAGTTTGATTAAATGAAGGAGTCTATAGCCATATGTGGAATTAAAATATAAATGTCTGGTCAATTGTAATTTGTCATAAAGATTGGTTACAAAATCTATTTTGTAAAGTGCTTGAAGATGGTATTTGTTCACTTTAAGGGTTGTTTGTTTGAGTTTCTCGTACATCCACCTAGATGAACATGCTGAAAGGGGAGAAAGAAATGAGTGTAGTACTTTTTAATGGAGAACGTTCTGAAGAAAGTGTCCAATTTGAACAGTTGTTATTTTCCCAAAGTAATAAAGTGAGTTTTTCTAGTGTTGAAAATGCTAAACAGTTTATCAAACAAAGGGCAACGGTGAATAATCAGCCCTATGTTATTGAAGATGAAGTTCAATTTTTAAGTGTTAAGGACGAACAAACTTTTCAGGATATGCAAGTTTTTACTTTAAATGATCAAAAGTCCTCGAAACAAAAAGTGATTCTCTATATTCATGGTGGCGCTTGGACGAATCAGCCTTTACCTTTTCACTGGCTGTTTATGGATAAAATGGCGCAAGCATTACAGGCAAAAGTTATTGCTCCGATTTATCCAAAAGTACCTCATTTTAATCATAAGGATACGTACCAAAAAATGCTCAATCTCTATACTAGAATTTTAGAAACAATTGAAAGCTCCAGTCAATTAACTATTATAGGGGATTCTGCAGGAGGCAATATAACACTTGGTTTGGTCCAGCTTTTAAAAGAAAACCATTTGCCGCAGCCACAAAATATTATTTTATTATCTGCTTGTGTTGACCTAAGTTTAGAAAATCCTCTTATTCCTGAATATGAAGAAAAGGACCCAATGCTAGCTAGTGAAGGAATGGGAGTCATCACAAAGATATGGGCAGCTGATAAGGATTTAAAAGATCCATTAATTAGTCCCATTTACGGTGATTTTCAGGGTCTTGCGACAATCACCCATTTTATTGGTACCCATGAAAGCTTATATCCGGATGCTGTAAAATTTGATGAACAACTAACCGAGCAAGGAATTGATATAACAACCTTTGTTTATCCTAAAATGAACCATGTGTTTGTTGTAATGCCCATCCCAGAAGCTTTAGACGCTCAACAGAAAATTATTAATATTATTGATAGTAAAGGAATGAAATAGAGAAGGACACTAAATAAAAATAGTGTGACTATCCTAAGCGTGTTTTGATTTTTCAATACACGCTTTTTCTATGTCCAATTTGGATAGGGGATTTTTTTTCAGAAACCAGTCGCCTCTAATCCTGTCCTATTTCATTGTTTAAACGAACATAAAAATGTAAAGCTAACTTGACATATCAAAAGATGTAAAGTAAACTTTACTTATTGCTAAATGTATAGTTTACTTTACATTTGATGAGGAGGCATTATGAAAAATAGAATTCGTGAATTGCGGAAATCGAGGAAGATTACGCAGGAGGATTTGTCTAAATTAGTGGGTGTCTCACGCCAATCAATCATTGCAATTGAATCAGGGAAATTCAATCCATCACTAGAGCTTGCCTACAATATTTCAAAAGCTTTCAACTGCACGATTGAGGAAGTTTTTATTTTCGAAGAGGAGGGAATGGCATAATGGAATTTTCTATAGGCGGTATTGTTGGACTATACGGCGGGATGATTTTTGGCATCCTTGGCTGGTGGTTTGGAAGGAAAAAAGCGAAGAAAAATAGAGGCTTAGATGAAGTACACGACCATATTTGGCAAAGGGCGAAAGCTTATTCATGGTATATGACGTTAGCAGCAATTTATATTTTCTTTTCATTAGTAGTGTTTGGGATTAAATTAAGCACTGCCATGGTTTTAGCTGTACTTTTATTTGTACACTTAGGGAGCTGGGCGATCATTGGGCTCATTTTGACTATCAACATGTACAGACCAATACCTTTTAAGCCTTCTTATGTGAAGTTAGGTATAAGCATCAATGTCGCATCACTACTTATTTTTACCATTATCTCGATTCTAACAAATAATTGGCTGTTTTTATTATTTAGTATTTTGCCTAGTATGATGGGTATATTTACTGCACTTACAGTCAATAGGAAAGAATCTAAATAAATTTAGTTGTCCGATTCATCCCTTTGGATAGGTTTATCGAGCTGCGATTATGGCATTTAAACGAAAAATGCAAGGCTCGCATCTATATAAAAAAGGCAGTTCCAACAACTTACGTTGGGACTGCCTTTTCCTTAATCATGATTTAATGTTGCTGCTATTTCTGGCTGTTGCTCTACTTGAAGTAGCATATTAAAGGATGCAATGGCAACTTCCACTTGATCATCCTTTGGTTCGCGAGTCGTTAGCAATTGAAGCCATAGACCAGGATAGCCAAGGAAACGTAATACTGGAATATTACGGCAGGCGTTTGTCGCCTGTAATACTTCAAATGATATTCCTAGTACTACGGGAATTAATAATATACGATCTAAAATACGTAGCCACAGCGGGTCCGTTGGCACAAAGAAATATAAAAACATGCCGACAAAGACTGTGAAAAGAATAAAGCTACTACCACAACGGTAGTGTAGACGTGATTGTGCTTGGACGTTCTCCACTGTAATGTCTAAACCAGCTTCATAGCAGTTGATGACTTTATGCTCCGCCCCATGGTATTGGAATACTCGTTTAATGAGAGGCGTTAACGAAATAAAATATAAATATGTGAGCAGTAATAATAGTTTAATACCGCTTTCAAGTAAAATTTGACCCGTTTTTCCTTCAATCCATTTAGAGAAAAAATCAGCTATAAAAACCGGAATTAGTGTAAAGGCAAATTTTCCAAATAAGAAGGAAAGAATACCTACTACAGCAACGCCAAGTATCATTTGAAGTTTGGAGCCTTCTTCTTTATTTTCTTCTTCTTCGCCAGGTACCACATCATAACGATCCCCAGCAAATTGCATATGACGAGAACCTAAGCCTGCTGATTCAATCAGTGCGACCACGCCTCGAACAAATGGGATTTTTTTAAGCTTTTGTAAAATAGGTTTTTGTACTTTTTTAAAATGATAATAATCAATGGAATCATCGTTACGACGAATGGCAGTAACTGTATGATCCTTTCCTCCGAACATCACACCTTCTAATTGTGCTTGTCCCCCGTATACAGGTGAATTGCTCAAGGCTAACACCACTCTCTTTATATATTTCAACTGTACCATTGTACTAAATTTAGTCAAAAACCTCTACAGTTACGCATAGTAAATTTTCTATATGGCTACACTAATCGTACATTTTAGGAAATGATTAGTATGCAATGGAGGAAAAATTGTGAAAATAGGAACAATAACGGCACTGGTAAATGCTCTTGTTTTAGCATTGTGCTTAAAAGGCTTACATTATTTTAATCTCATTAAATGGCATCCGATTGGGTTTTATAAGAAATGGGGATGGTTTGAAGAAAGCTCTAAGCTATTTCATTGGACCTTCTTTATACTTCTTTTATTCATTATCGGATTATTGGTATATATGACAATGCGCTATGTCTATGTTATTCCGGCTGTCTTTTCTTCACTACTACTAGGGCTTTTTGTAACAATTACATTAGAGTGGATTGCATTAGATTTACCATTACAACTTTCTTCCTTTAAAAAGCTTTCGATTCCATTCATAGTTGTGGTGGTTTGTCTTTTACGGTTCTTGTTAGAAACAGCTAATTTTCATCAGCGGGAGCATACGGCGCAAAAAGGAAATTAGTTGCTGTATGCGCCTTGTATGATAAAATAAATGGCAAGTACATAGAAAGAGGCGAATAGAAGCGTGAAGTTATTATGTTTGAATGGACCTAACTTAAATCGACTTGGAAAAAGAGAGCCACATATTTATGGACATGAAACATTGGATGATGTTAAAGAAAATGTTCAAAATCTTGCAGCTTCTTTAGGTGCCACTGTTGAATTTCGTCAATCCAATCACGAAGGGGTACTTGTGGACTGGGTGCATGAAGCAGAAGACGAAAAGTATGATGGCATTATCTTTAATCCTGGTGCATATACCCATACAAGCATCGCGTTACATGATGCCATTGCAGGGATTACGGTGCCAGTAATCGAAGTACATATTTCCAATATCCATAAACGTGAGGCTTTCCGTCATCATTCCTATCTTGCTCCGGCCTGCCTTGGTCAAATTTGTGGACTAGGTACGAAAGGCTATGAACTGGCACTACGTACATTTATCGAGAGGGAGAATTGATTATGTTGAAATTACAAAAGCTACGTAAAGCACTTCAAGAACAAAATATCGATGGCATTTTAGTTACGAATGGGTATAACCGCCGCTATATGACTGGTTTTACAGGGACAGCGGGCGTAGCAATTGTGTCCCAAAATGATGCTGTTTTTATTACAGATTTCCGATATACAGAACAAGCTGCCACACAAATTCAGGACTTCCGAATTGTTAAGCATGAAGCAACCATTATTGAAGAGATTGCTACACAAGTAAAAAATATGGGCATCAAATTACTGGGCTTTGAGAGAGATACTGTAAGCTACGGCACATATGAACTGTATAAATCGAACATTCAAGCTGATTTAGTGCCGATTTCTGGGCTAATTGAAAAAATTCGCTTGATTAAGACGGAACAAGAGATTAATATTATTAAGGCTGCGTGTGAAATTGCAGATCACGCATTTACACATATTTTAGGCTTCATCAAGCCTGGTAAAACAGAGCTTGAAGTTTCGAATGAATTAGAATTTTTCATGCGTAAACAAGGAGCGACTCAGTCTTCGTTTGACATAATTGTTGCGTCTGGTCTTCGCTCAGCATTACCACATGGCGTTGCAACGGATAAAGTGATTGAAAAAGGCGACTTTGTTACATTAGACTTTGGTGCGCTATACAATGGCTATATTTCGGATATTACACGTACTGTGGCTGTTGGAGAACCATCTGAAAAATTAGTAGATATGTACAATGCAGTCCTTGCTTCTCAGCTGTTAGCACTTGAAAAAGTGGGTCCTGGATTAACAGGTATTCAAGCGGACGCTATTGCACGTGACTACTTAAAAGAAAAAGGATATGGCGAAGCATTTGGTCATTCTTTAGGACACGGTATCGGTCTTGAAGTACATGAAGGCCCTGGCTTATCGATGCGTTCTGATGCAGTGCTAGAGCCAGGTATGGCCGTGACGATTGAACCGGGTGTTTATTTACCTGGTATCGGTGGTGTCCGTATTGAGGATGATATTTTAATCACTGAGACGGGGAATGAATTACTCACACATTCGTCAAAAGAACTCATTATTTTATAAACTTTGGAGGAACACAAATGATTTCAGTAAACGATTTCCGTACAGGTCTAACAATTGTTGTTGATGGCCAATTATATCGCGTGTTAGATTTCCAACACGTTAAACCAGGTAAAGGTGCTGCTTTCGTACGTTCTAAATTACGTAACCTACGTAATGGCTCAGTGAATGAAAAAACATTCCGTGCTGGTGAAAAAGTAGAAAAAGCACAAATCGATAACCGTAAAATGCAATATCTATATGCACAAGGTGACGAGCATGTATTCATGGACCTAGAATCATACGAGCAAACTGAACTAGCTTCATCAGCAATCGAGTATGAATTGAAATTCTTAAAAGAAAACATGGAAGTTCATATTCAATCTTACCAAGGTGAAATGCTAGGTGTTGAATTACCAAACACGGTTCAATTAGAGGTAACTGAAACAGAACCAGGCATTAAAGGTGATACAGCTTCAGGCGGCACTAAACCTGCTACACTTGAAACAGGTCTTATTGTACAAGTACCTTTCTTCGTCAACCAAGGTGATGTACTAATTATTAACACAGAAGAGGGCTCTTACGTTTCTCGTGCCTAATTATTATTAATCCTCAACCTACTCTTTTTTATTGAAAGAGTAGGTTTTTATTTTTTTCTTATACATTTCTTGTGAAAGGACAGGGACATTGTGATAATGGATAGAGAAACGGTCTCTTTTTTTCGTGTCTCCCTCCAAGTTTCTACCATCAGATAGATGGTCATTATTGGGAGAAATGTCTACAATAATCATAAGGAGTGAGAGTTATGCTACAAACAATACTAGATAGTCAACATCCTATTATTCAAGCACCTATGGCAGGTGTAACATCACCGAAATTCGTGGTAGCCTGTACCGAGGCAGGGTTATTAGGCTCCATAGGTGCAGGTTACTTAGATGGTGAACAAACTAAGCAATTTATTCAGGAAGTAAAGAAGCTAACGACCAAGCCTTTTGCGGTCAATCTTTTCGTACAAGAGGAGCCACAAATTGATATCGAGGTCTTACAAAAGGCTCGCATGGCACTTCAACCTTTTTATGATGAGCTTGGACTGTCGCCTGTACAAAGCGTTGTATCCAAGGAAGTTTTTGCTGGACAAGTACAAGCGGTTATTGAGGAGAAGGTGAAGATTTGCTCTTTTACATTCGGTATTCCGTCAGCGGAGGTACTGAAACAGTTAAAGGAACATGGGGTATATACAATTGGGACAGCCACTACATTAGAGGAGGCTCAACTAGTTGAGCAGGCTGGCATGGATGCAGTGGTCCTACAAGGTGGAGAAGCTGGCGGTCATCGAGGTTCCTTTACAGCCCCGCTCCAATTAATCCCTTTATATGACTTGCTGCAGCAGGTAGCAGGAAAAATAGCTATTCCTATTATCGCAGCGGGGGGCCTCGTGACGAAGAAGGATATTCAGAAGGCTTTAGAGAGCGGTGCACAAGCAGTTCAAGTGGGGACGGCTTTACTGGTGGCAGAAGAATGCGAAATTTCTCCGCTCTATAAAAATGCGGTGTTGGCATCAAAAGAGCAGGAAACAACCATTACACTCGCATTTACGGGAAAACCAGCAAGAGGCATAGCCAATGATTTTACTAAACGTATGAAGGACGCGACAGTTGCACCATATCCGTTGCAAAATTATTTAACGACAACTATTCGTAAGGAAAGTGCCAAACAGGGCAATGCCGAATATTTATCGATGTGGATGGGCGAAAATAGCCATCTTGTACAACATGCTGGTACGGTCCAAAGTATTGTAGATAAATGGCTATAAAATTTTTAGATAGAAGATCTCTATACAACTGTATAGAGGTCTTTTTTTTGGTAGAGCAACATATATTGCTGTACACGAGGGGGCGTAGGAATGGAATTACAAGACGTATTAAGAGTTGCTGGAGTGGGACTAGTAGTTGCGCTTCTTCATGTTTTCTTCGATCAAACGGGGAAGAAGGAATTTTCATTTTTCCTATTTTTCATTGCCTACTTATATATGACAGCAGAATTACTCCGATTTTTACGTCTATTTTTTAATGAAATTCTCACATTCTTCCAATGGCTGACATCTTCCGGGTAGGGTAAATGGAAATTGTTATCGTTGCTGTTGTCATGCTGCTTTTATTATTGCTAATAAAAGAAGTCATACAGCCACTCCACGCGCTAATAAGTGTGATGTTCTCTTTTTTGCTTTTTGGCATGCTGTTCTCGACACTTTTATTGCCCTTCGTCAAGCAACTTTTAGAAACGCTTGCGTTTTTGCCTTATGCAAAGGCTATCTTAATTAGTGCAAGTATGTTCTATGTCGGGCAATGGGTGTCATTGCTGCTTGTAGAACATAACTATAAAGTGCTCGGGAGCATTGTTTTTGCAGCGGTGAAAATTGTTATTTTATTGTATTGGTTCAAAGAATTTTTGGCTGTATTACAGGAGGTGTCGGCCATTTTACAAAGGCTAAACTAAGGAGCGAAGCCATTGCAGGAGCAAATACTTTCGTTTTTAATCGACCCATTCTTTCTCTTGCTCAAGATGACACTGTTGCTTTGTAGTTATGTCATCATTATTTTAATTATCAATATGCTATTACCAGAATTTGAAAAAGGGACAAGAATCCTCTTTTTTCTAATTGTCTTAGCGACGATAGGACCAGTTGTTGTTAAATCTTTTACATTAATTGATGAAATTGCACAAGGACTAGCCCATTTATTTACGGCGTTCTATCCTATTTTGACCTCAAGCTTTATGTTATCTAGTAGTATTACAGCCATTGCATCCTGGCAGCCATTTTTGCTGTTTTTTGTACAAGTTCTCACCATTATTAGTAGTAAGTGGCTTATTCCAGGTGTTTTATTAGCCATTGTCTTTGATGTGTGCAGTGTGATTGTCAAGGAAATTTCTTTTACAAGAATCGCAGATTTAATTCGTTTTACCATTATGAGTATCGTTTCTGCCTCTGTTATTTGCTATGTCCTATTGATGACCGCAGGTGGGGTGGCAGCGTTTAGCGTCAATGCAGCTGTTGCTGAGCCGGTCAAAAAGTTAATTGAAGAAAATATTCCGGTTGTTGGTTCGTTTATAGTTGATAGTTTTTCGATGTTTCAGCATATGACACAATTTACATCCTCCCTTACAAGCATTAGTGCCTTTATTGCAGTTATTACCGTATCGTTTATTCCAACTGTTCAACTTGTTGTCAGTGCCTATTCTTTGAAAATGCTGGCAGCTATTTTAGAACCAATTGCCTTTGATGATATTTGTAGACTACTCGATCAAATTAGTAAATCCCTATTTACCTTATGTGCTGTATCATTTCTGATTGCTTTTTCATTTATGTTCTCTTGTTTTTTCCTCATTGTGTTCGTACAAGTTATGGCAGGGGGGAGATAAATTGATTCTTTTATTGGCATTGCTGTTTGTTTGTCAGATTTTTGTGTTTCTAACGGATGATAAGGAAATAATTTCGCTCACAAAATTGGTCATCACGTTAGTATTTTTGCAATTGCTATTAAAGATTCCATTTATCAATTCATAGGAAGAAACAAGCGTACATACACTTGAAAAAGAGAAGATGAAAGGAGGCAATGTACAAGTGATGTGGAAAAGACACGAAAAAAAACAACGTCATTAATGGTTTTAATACTGGTAGCTGCCTCCGTGGGTATTTTCATCATTTTGCCTATGTATCAAACGAATTCAACGAACGACAAAGGTTCACCGCTCTCTAATGAAGAAAAACTTGAGCAAACACTGAAAGCAATGCAAGGTGTTGGGGAGGTTAAAGTCTATTTTTATTATGGAGAGATGACAGATGATCAAGATGCCAATAAACTATTCAGCCAATATTTTCGAGGGACTGAGCAAGGCGCGAAAAACGTAACAGGAATGCTAGTTGTTTCAGAAGGTGCATCCGATATCTTTGTGAAAAATGAAATTCGTGCAGTCGTCAGTCAAGTGATGCAGTTGCCGATTCATCGAATTATTATCGTTCCAATGGAAAATAAGGAGGAAAAGTAAATGCGCGTACGTAGAAGAACAGTTTGGTTTATGACATTATTAAGTTTAGTAGCAGTCATTTCAGTGTATTATTTGGTTGATCCAGCAAAACAGTTCAATGGCCTTACTATTTTTACGGATGATACATTACAACAAACAGCTGTAAGTGGTGTTACAGATCAGAAAGCAACGAATGATGTGACACAAGAAGTTTCTTCACCGAGTCATTTATTCGAAGAAATGCGTATGCAAGTTAGTGATGAAAGAAGTCAACTTCGTGAGCAGCTAACACAAAAAATTGCTTCAGAAGAATCTTCCGCTGACGAAAAAAATGAGGCATTCAATGAAATGGATGGTCTTATTAAACGAGAATCAGCAGAAGCGATGCTTGAAATGCTCATTAAATCATTAGGTTATTCTGATGCATTTGTTCGCGCTGAAGGAGAGAAAGTTTCTGTTACAGTTATGGCTGAAGAATTATCAAAATCCCAAGCAAATGAAATTATATACTTAGTGAGAACAGAGATGGAAGGCGCAAATGATGTACAAGTAAAGTTCAGTGCGAATAATTATTAAAAATATAGAAAATAATAAATTTTTAGTTTATTCAAAGGGCGTTGTTATATATCAGCGTTATGAAAAGGCTTTCGCTTAGTAAAGGAAAGCCTTTTATTTTGTTCATATTTACTTAATTTTCATTTAACTGTTTCAAATTGATTCGAAAAAATATAAAATAGTTATTGTAGTAGATTTTATTTCATAAGGAGAGTTAGAAATGTTCAAAATTCAAGAAATTCGCGAAATTATTAAATTAGTAGATTCTTCTTCAATTGACGAGTTTGTGTATGAGGTAGATGGCGCAAAAGTTAAGTTAAAAAAGAATAATATTGTTGTGACAGAAACTGTAGCACCTAAAAAAGAAGTAGTAGCACCTGTTGTACAACAATCTGCACCAGCAGAAGCTCCTGTAGCAGCGCCAGCTAAAGTGGAAGAAGCACCAGCTGCAGCCGCGCCAGCGATTAACGACCCATCGCTACATAAAATTGTATCTCCAATGGTTGGTACTTTCTATCAATCACCAAACCCAGATTCACCAGCTTACGTAAAAGCAGGCGACAAAGTAGGGAACGAAACAATTGTATGTATCGTAGAAGCAATGAAATTATTCAACGAAATTGAAGCAGAAGTGCAAGGGGAAATCGTTGAAGTACTTGTGAAAGATGGCGAATTAGTAGAATACGGCCAACCATTATTCCTTGTAAAAGCTGAGTAAGGAGTGCAAATCCATGAAAAAAGTTTTAATTGCAAACCGCGGCGAAATCGCTGTGCGTATTATTCGTGCTTGTAAAGAGTTAGGCATTCAATCAGTTGCTGTGTACTCTGAAGCAGATGCAGACGCATTACATGTGAAATTAGCAGACGAAGCCTATTGTATTGGTCCGAAGCTATCAAAAGATTCTTATCTTAGCTTCCCAGCCCTACTTAGTGTAGCTGAAAAAACAGGTGCTGACGGTATCCACCCAGGCTATGGCTTTGTATCGGAAAACGCTGATTTTGCAGAAGCTTGTGAAAACGCTGGCATTAAGTTTATCGGTCCATCATCTGATTCCATTAAAATTATGGGTATCAAGGACGTAGCACGTACAACAATGGAAGCAGCAGGAGTTCCGCTTGTTCCTGGTACTGGTATTGTGCCAGATATCGAAACAGGTAAAGAATGGGCTGCTAAAATTGGTTATCCTGTAATCATCAAAGCAACTGCTGGTGGTGGTGGTAAAGGGATTCGTGTAGCACGTACAGAAGAAGATCTTGTCAAAGGTATTGATATTACGCAAAAAGAGGCTGCTGCTGCATTCGGTAACCCTGGCGTATATTTAGAGAAATTCATCGAGTACTTCCGTCACTGTGAAATCCAAATTTTAGCGGATGGCTATGGTAATGTCGTGCATTTAGGCGAGCGTGACTGTACTGTTCAACGTCGTATGCAGAAGTTAGTAGAGGAAGCTCCATCTCCAGCTCTTTCTTCTGAACGCCGAGCTGAAATGGGCGCAGCTGCAGTAAAAGCAGCTCAAGCCTGTGACTATGAAGGTGCTGGAACAATTGAGTTCATTTATGACTATCAAGAAGACAAGTTCTACTTCATGGAAATGAATACTCGTATTCAAGTAGAGCACCCAGTAACAGAAATGATTTCTGGTGTAGATCTTGTACAACAACAATTAAAGATTGCATCTGGTGAAAAACTTCCTTTCACTCAAGATGATATACAATTAAATGGTTGGGCAATTGAATGCCGTATTAACGCAGAAAATGCCTACAAAAACTTCATGCCTTCAGCAGGAACTGTTGATACGTATGTAACGCCAGGCGGCTATGGTGTACGTATTGATTCTGCTGTTTATGCAGGTTATACAATTCCACCATACTATGATTCAATGGTGGCAAAACTAATTGTACATGCCAATACACGAGAAGAGGCGATTGCGAAAATGAATCGCGCGCTAAGTGAATTTGAAGTATCTGGACCTGGAATTAACACAACCATTCCATTCCACCAAGCACTCATGAACAACGACGTGTTCAAATCAGCACAATTCAATACGAAGTTCCTTGAAGAGAATGATGTATTGGGGACAAGCAAGTAATTGATTTGTGGGTTTAGGGAATCGAATAGGGAATAGAACACCCATCAAAGTTCGCAATTTTATTACCTTCTAACTTTTATTAGTTAGGAGGTTTTTTATTTGGCTAGAAAAGGTCAGCGTACAGGGATTTTTGATTTAGAAGATGTGACAGAAGCTATACAGCTACCAAGTTTTGAGGGTACGTTTAAAGAGGAAGATATGATACTGATTACTCCACCAAAGCTAATGATTGATGTAGTTGAATTACATGAAGGTAAGAAAGGTGTAGAAATTAATAGTGCTTTGTTAATTGTGAAAGAGCAAATGCGACTGTCGGGCGTTCGTAAAGCGACAATCAGTGAATATATTTATACTTTTAAACGTTTAGTAGATGCTATGAAAATTGAATACGTAGATGACATTAAATTGGAGTCTATATTTGGTTGGCTTGCGAGCTTAGGGGATATTTCAGATGTATCGAAACAAAGCCGTCTACGTGTCATTAAAGCTGTTCTAAATCGACTTTACGATAACGGATGGATAGAGAGAAACTTTTGGAAGGACGTTCGTATACGTGTTGATACTAAGATTAAACTTCCTGCTGATGAGAAGCAATTGTCAATCTTATTGTCATTACTTGATATGGCGAATTTCATTCCGTTTCGTGATGCGGTAGCTGTACTGACTATATACAAGACGGGTATTCGTATGAACACGTTAATACAGCTAGAAGAGAAGCATATTGACTTTAAGACTAACTCATTGCTACTGACGGGTGACATTATGAAGAACCATGATGTATTGAAATTGCCATTCGATGATGAATTAGCACTGTATTTGAAACGTTTGATAACTCAAAATAATATTATTCGTAAACATTATAAGAAACGAAATGAAGTTGTGTTTTTAAGTAAGTTTGGTGATTCTCTAGATGTTGAAACAAAACCATGTGCAATTACTAAAAGGCTTTCTTACTATGCTAAGAAATACAAGCTAAACAATATCAGTGCTCATGCTATTAGAAGGTTGTATGCAACTAACTTAAGAAAGAAGGGGGCGGATGTTGTTTTAATTAGTAAGGCTCTTTCTCATAAATCATTATCAACCACAACGAGATACTTAGGGATAAGCTCTGATGATGTATTGAAGGGGTTAAGGGATTACTTATAACATACTATGAGACTGTCCTATTTCATGGATTCAAGATTATTTGATTTACGAACTATTGATTAAGGGAGAATATGACTTAGAGAAGCTAGAGAGAAATCTAGCTTCTTTTTGTTTGTGGTATTAGCTCAATGTGATTAGATTAGAGAATATCAATGCACACGCTATCAGAAGGGCTTATGCGAAGAACTTACATGACAAAGGAGCAAGTATAGCTATTATCTCAAAAGCTTTAGGTCATAGTGATTTGGCTGTCACGACGCAGTATTTGGATTTGGATGTTGAAGAGGTTGCGAAGGATTTGAGGGAGTATCTTTAGTTTGATTAGCTATCTCTGTTAAGGAATTAAGGAAACATGATTCTAATGCATATGTTTTTTGCAACTCAACTAAATGTTAATAATACTTATTTTGGGTCTAAAGAATCATTTTAAGTCTAAGTGTGCACAACACTAAGTTCTAAAGAACTATAAAAATGTTTTAATATTTTAATTTTTGTGATATGCTATTTTTATGAACGTTCATATTTAGTATGAGTTTTTATGAAAGTTAGAAATTTGTTTAATTGAGCTTATGCTCGAATTATTTATGTAAAATTGTATAAATAGGTAAAAAATAATAATTTATATTCTGGTGGAAGGGGTGGATGAAATTATGAAATATGATGAAAAGTATAATCGGTTTTTTAAAGATGAAAGTGCATTGGATTCTTTTAATTGTTTACCAACTGAACATACTACTCAACAAGATCATATTAAGTTACTAACAATGTTATTTGAGAAATGTCTAGTTGAAGGTTATAGCTATATTCAAGAAGAAGAGTTTTACGAAATAATAAAAGAACATCTTGTTATTCATGTAGTAGCATTACCCATAGGAAATGTAGCTTTCTACAAAGAAGACAAAAAAAGTGGAGAGATGACAAGTTATGGGATGAGATATTATCCAGAGGCTATTTATAATGCACTTAATAGCTTTGGTCTTTTTAAAAAAGGAAATATACTTGAAACAATTTTATACGAGAGAGAATTGCAAAGAGAAAGTGATAAGCTGAGTATCAATGAAGAATATGCTCCTTTAGCTGAAGAGTATTTTCCTATTGAACAACGAGAGCTTTTGTACTCTGAGTTTAATAAAGGGAAAACTAATATTTATTCTAGCTTTGATTTAGACATGAAAAAGGTAATGGTACAAAAAAGTGCAATTATCCAAGCGTTAGAATATTATAAATCAGATGATTTAATAAGTAGTTATTCACTCAAAAAGAGATTAATTCACTTATTACCCACTATGGAGATGTACTGTACTATACATTCGGTAAGAAAAGTGGAATGAACACCAACTATAATAATACTGGTAGTGTATCTGCTACTTTGAATATTCTAGATAAATATGTAGGTTAATATTTGATTTCTTCTTTTAGCTTAGTTTTAGGCACTTACAGCAAATAATAAGGACTAATGAATCTCATGTGCCTAGTTAATTAGCGAGCAAATCAATTACTAAGTATAAAGAAAGACTATTAGTAGTTGAACATCTCGCAAAATGACTATTAGCTAAAAGGAGCAGATAGAATTGGAATTAACAACATTAGAAGCTATTCAATATTGTATTGATGAAGGTATTGAGGGAGCAGAGAAAAGGTTACAAAGCTATGAACGTAGAGGGAGAATTGATAATTCAAGTGTTCTAGAAGCTTTGATAAAAGACCTTCTTACAATTCATGTAACTTGTGAACTTAAAACAGATGAAGAAGGCGAGATTCTAAAAGGTAAAGAGCGCAGATTCCTTTTAGGTGAGAAACGTAGCGAACGAGCAGAACGTTTAGATGGTCGGAGAAGCAATGGTGCTAATAGAGAAGAAGACAGAAATCTTCTTGACGAACATATCTTTAGAACCATTGTCAAGCTAGAACCAAAATACTGGAATTATGAAAAAGATACTGTTGTAATTACAACAACGGAGCTTATTCAACATTATGCTCTCATAAATCCAAATGAAATTGAGCATAAAAAAATATTGAAAATAATCAAAGAAAATATTTTTGGTGAATCAAAGCTAGTCTACGCACATCAAATCACTGAGTATATTCGAGGTTATATTCGAGATACGAATCGTAACATTTTAACAAGTTCTCTTAATGCACTTGAGAAAAACGACAGAATAATTTTATCATATCGTTACTTTGTTGCAGACAAAACAGGTAATAATGAAGTTGATGAATTTGGTTATACTGCTAAGAAGGCTCAGATAGAGTCTGAAATTGATGACTTTAATTATAGGAATAATACTAGATACACATTGAACGCCTTTCAGAAGATGAGAGCCAAAGAAAAGCGTTTTCGCAAGGAAAAAGAAAGAGACTTTTTGGTGCATATGGAAAAGAAGTGTGACATTCTTGTCTATAAGAAAAATGTTATTCGTATTTTGAATAAAGAGAGTATTCAAGTTCCACCAAAATTGTCTACACAGGTCTATTCAGACATTCTTTTGAAACGTGTAAAAGCGCATTACATTGAAGCTTCATCAACTTTGGATGGTAGTTTCTTTGAGCGATATAGGAGCTTCATTCTTGCAAAGGTGATTGAGAGTTTTGGTGTAGAGCTTCCCGATTGGTGTTTGGAGTATTTCGAGAGATATAAAAATGGATTTGGTGAAGTTCAGTTTCATATAGATTTGCTTTCGGACGATGAAAAATTAGCAATAGGTATTTTAGATACTAATATAACGGAGGAAGAAGTTGTGTCACAACTTCCATTCTAATATCGGAGGGAACATAATGAACAAAGAACAATTAATGCAACTAATTCAAGAAAAGTTCGATGAGAAAGATTCTATTTTAATTGAAGACCTAAATGAGCTTTTCCTTGAAGAGAATGAACCTGTTCGTAATCAAGCGTTATTAAGAGCTTTACACAACGAACAATTCGAAATTGACTTTGAGGAGAGTATAGACAAAGTTATTAGAGATTTAGCAGTACAGATTACGCAGTACATTTTTAGAAGTGGAAGTATAGAAGATTTTCATGCAGGTAAGTATAATTTTGAAGACTATGAAAATATTCCACCTAATACGCCTATTGAGGAAATCAGTCAGCTAACTCAAGCTAATATTAAAACTTTAAACAAAGAATTAGTTGATAAAATTGGTTTTCTATTGAAACTATTTTCCCGTGCGGACTATCTTCATCTCAATACTGCGATTAATGGTTATAAACATTATGGAAATGATTGGGATGAACCTAACGTTGAGGAAATAGAATCTGAACATAATGACTATGTCCTGTTGATTACAGGTATGAATAAGTTCATAGAGAAATGAGTTTAACTAGAAGCACATCATTAAGTTGGTGTGCTTTTTCTTTTATTAGTCTTACAGAATAGTATTGTAAGAAAGCGAGATTTGTTTAATGGTTAGTTGGTCACGTTGAATCATCTGACAGGGCAATTATCAGACCCATAGAGTGCATTAAATAAAGTTCACCGTTACAGCAACGATGCGATAAGCCCAAAACCGCTACTAAAATAATCAATCACTATGCTAGATGAATCACATAATAAACCTTAATATTTGCACCAATGGATAGTTAAGTGAAAGAGCAGCGAAACACAGGTCAAAATGTTTCGGTGTTTAAAGTATGTGATTAGAGATGGATATTTACATAGAGAAATGTAGGTGCTAACGATAGCTCTAATAAAATAAAAATAGTGTAATAACTTAAAAGTTTGACATAAAAAATTTAAGCATATAATTTTAGCACTTTAGATGGTGTCATAATTTAGATTAATATATTCGACATAGGTATAAAAATTATTAACTATGTTCCCAAACATAAATTTGGAGTGATTTTCAATGTAATATTATGTTAAAATTGAAGTATTGTTTTCGCAGGTACAAACATATTGTTAGCTTTTCCTAACAATAACGTGACTCTTGAAAAGAAGCATAATTTGTTTGCGTAATTTTTATAAGACGTTATCCAACCTCGCTTTGGGGACTAAAGTGTATTCTGTAGTCATATTTTGGAATTGAGATAGACAGAGTTATTTTATATAAGGGGGTTCAGAATTAACATGGATTGGGAGAAAATATTTACAATAGGTTCACCTATAATTATAGCTATTATTGCTAGTAGTATTGCGTATTTTCAAGCTGTTAAAACAGGGAATATTAGAATAAAAGAAATAGAAAGACAATCGCAGATTGAATTAGAAAAGATTAGAGAAACCCATAAACATGAATTAGAAAAGATTCAAACTGAAATGGAAACACAGGCGAAATTATATGAACAAAATAAGCAAACGGATTTAATAGGTGATGCTATGAATGGTGTTATGGGTAATTTCATGAAAAGTCCTCTCGTTCAAAAGAAATTAGAAGAAGAATTTAAAAAAGCGTTTAAATAGATATCACAACGGTAAATCGGAACAAAATTCAATGGAAATTTGGACTAGCAACAAACATTGTTTAATCAACGTTTGTTGCTTTTTTAGTGGAACACTGTTTATGTAGAATTTTATTCAGAGCAATTAAACGATTGATAAAATGGTATTTATACTAATTGCGTGAACTCTCAGTTTTGTATGAAATCCTATATAGTTACGTAATGAATGTATGCTTTTTGTAAAAAGGATACATATGAAATGTTGTTATATAGACATTGTTTTATTGATACCTTTATGAATGTATGGTGTTGTTTTTATATTGATAAAAGGATACGTAACAAAAGGGGTATAAGCATGGCAAACACAAACGAGAAAAAAGGCATGTTGATTGATGTACAACCATTGAAAACGAAACAGGAGGTAAATGAACTGATTGAAGCTTTAGGCATGACTAAAGAGTTTGGTTTACGCAACCAACTTCTATTCAAACTAGGCATCTCAACGGGTTTGCGTTGTGGTGACCTAGTAGCGCTAACAGTAGAACAGGTCAAAGGGAAAAGCTCTTTCAAGATTCGTGAGGGTAAGACTAAGAAAGAGCGTACTGTGTATCTTAACAACTTGATGGCTGATATTGCAGACTATATTGAAACACTACCAACAGGAACAGTTTACTTATTCCCTAGTCGCAAAGGTGAAGGACATATCACGACAACACAGGCTTACCGTATTATTGCAAAAGCAGGTGATATGATTGGTAACAATTCGATTGGCACACATACCATGCGCAAGACGTTTGGCTATACATACTACCAAGCGACAAAAGACGTAGCAACACTCATGGGAATTTTCAACCACAGCTCACAGAAAACAACGCTTCGCTATATTGGAATCACAGAGGAAACCATTGAGAACAGTATAAAAAGTGTTTCTTTCTTCTAAGTTGATAGGCTGAATCTCTGAGTATACCTAAACGTAACCTTCGCTATTTATTCATTGATTTATAAGGCTTTAATCCACTTCGTTTGTTGCTATGGTGAAGCCGTAAAACATTGATTTTATTGAGCTTTCATTAGCTGTCATGAATATGTCAGACTGCTTGTTAGAGGTGCATAGCAAGCTCATAGCTTGTCCCTAGAGGTCGAGTTGAGAATTTTTGGTTGGTGGAGGTCGGAAGCTTGTCACAAAGCCGTTTCAAGTGCTAAAAGACTAGGTTTAGGTAGGGGCGTGGTTAGCGATATTTTGATGTTGTTGAATGAAGAATTGGGGCTACCTGCTACACGCACACCAAAGGGAAAATAAAAGGGTACGAGACAACCTTGTAAAGTTAAAGTAAATTGAAATCAAGAAAATTGGGTAGAGTTGTAAGTTAGATTAAATTGTTTTAAGTGTCCCCTTCTATAATTAAGTGGTATAAACTACATGTTTATATCCTTTTTTTTATGGAAAATGGTATAGTTAATTTACAAATATTTCTTGGCGGTGGTATTGAGGTGTTTGTTATCTAGAAATTTAATTTGAATAACTTTATTAGAAACATAGGAAGAACGTATTTAATAAATTTCTGTTTCAATCGGATTAAAGCAAAATACATCTACTAAAGCTATCGTTATAGCTATCTTTAAAACAATTATATCGAATAGATAGGAAGAGCTAATAGATAAAAGGAAAATGTAATGAAATATATATATATGTTCTGGAAGGTGAATTGTATGCGAGAGTTAAATATTGAAACAGTTAACAGAGATGCCAGTGACAAATACAAAGGATTTAGATACCAAAAATTTAGAATAGCAATTAAAATGCTGCAATTAATGAAACTAAATAATAAAAATATTATTGCACTTCCGGAATCTAGAGAAGATGGACATTTTATTGATGAGAAAGGTCACGAACATCTAGAACAAGACAAACTATATGAAAAAAGTTTTTCATTTAACTCATCTGAAATTCAAAAAACCATGATAAATTTTTTAGATAATTACATTGAATTAAAAAAAGACCCGTACATAAATTTTGTTTTTTTTACTAATACCAATTATGTTGGTGAAAATCAAACAAAGAAACTAACAAAAATCGGATTAAAAGTATTAAAAAAGCCTGTTATAGAGTATTTAATTAAAAAGGATTTTAATACGGATGTTGTGAATTTTATTTCTAAATACTTAATTCATACATATAGAGAAACATATGATATTGAAGAGGATAAACCAGACACTTATCACGTAAATTATTTGACAATAAAAAAAATGGCTCATGATGATTGGATTGAGTTCCTAGAGAAGATTTCATTTGAATTCGATAAAAGTGACTTAGAAACTTTATCCGAAGAGTTAGATATAGAAATTAAAGAATGCCAGTTTTTCGTTGCTGAACATTTTGGCAAAGAAAACCTTATTAGAGGAAATTTATTAGATATGATAGATGACCGCATGACACAAAAGCATATTACGCAAAAAATTATTAATGTAGATTCAGTAAGGCTAATTTATAAAGATGCTGAAAGTATGATTAGTGAATCATTGGTAGATGGGATTTATTCATATTGGGAAGATGTGGTAGATGAGTTAGAAGGTGAAGTATTAAGAGATTTAAAAGAAAAAATTCTTTCGGTTTGTCCAGAATTTAAAGATAAGACAATTAAAAGATATGCAAGAGAAGCTATAACTGTTAAGGATGAAATCAAGCAATTTGATAAGAGACAAATAAACTCTCTAAAATATAGAGTTTATGAAAGTATGGGGAAATTTTTTGATGAAAAGTTTAAATCCCAAGAGAAGTTTACACATGAAGATTTGAATGATGTTATCTTATCACTAAGAGAATCTGTTGTAATAGACCTTAACCAACTGAAGAAAGATTATAACTATGGAGTGAGAAATGATATTACAGTGCAAAAAGTAGCGATGTTATTAATAAATGAATGTTTTTATTCATTTGATGAGGTGTGAAAATGAGCGGAAATTTTAAGGAAAAAAGACTTTTATATGACAATAGCGAAGATTTGTATTTTTTAACATATAATTTAGTTTTGATTTTATCAGTGTTAGATTGTAAAAATGAGAAAAGTAGCTTTAAAGATTATAGAAAGCTAGTATTTTTAATTCCAATAATATCAAACGAAAAAAATGCACAGCTTTTATTGAACTATTACAAAAATGATATAAAGCCTAATGAAAATATTATTAAGGAACTGAATAGGATATATTATGATGCTATTGATACTGTAACTCTTGTAAGATACTTATTATTGATTTTAGAAAAAAGAAATCTTATTAAGATTATTACTGAAGATAATAAAGTAAATATCTATTTGGTAGAAAATGAAACTATTAAAATATTTATTAAAAACTCTAAATTTGAAAATGAAAAAAGAAGAATAACTGAAATTAAGGGGAAAATTAAGGGGTTAAGAAGATTGAACTATATGACCTTTGTAGATAAATTTTTCAAAGAAAATGGGGTGGCAATATGGGAACATTAGTAATTAATTCTTTGAAATATAGTGCGGATACATACTTTTATAAAAACGAAAAATTTACAAAAGGAATAAATTTAATAGTGGGAGATAATGGGAACGGAAAGTCCACTTTTACTTATTTGATTGTATATTGTTTAGGTATTAACGTTGAATTTGTCAAAGATACCAGTAAAGAACCAATAAAGGTTATTTTAAATGATACTAATAAACATATTGAATTGAAAATTAGCCTTAATAACGAAAACTTTACTTTAAGAAGACAAATTGGAGAAAATGTTGTAAGTGTGTATGATGAGACAATAAAAGAATATACAACATACAGTGTTTATCGAAATGGATACATTTATCAAAAAGAAGAAATGACAATATCGGATTGGTTAATGGGGAAATTAGGTATTGAATTTATAGAAGTAGCTCAAAATAATACAACGCATCGTTTAAACATTGATGATTTATTCAGATACATTTACCATGACCAATTAACTGAAAATAAAAAGATAATAAGTGAATTTGGATTACAATCCTATGATTACTTTAAGAATAGTAACATTATGAAGAGAAGTATTTTTGAAGTATTAATGTCTGGTTATAATGAAGAATATTATAAAAAATATGCTGAACTAAAATTATTAACTAAAGACTTACAAGTAGAAAAACAAAAATTGAAATCTATTGAAATAATTCAAGAGGAAATACTTAAGCAATTAAGAAAACATAGTATGGAAAATATAAATAGTGAATTGATAACTACGCAAAAAGAATTGAAAAGATTAAATAATATACGAGAAGATATTAAGAAGGAGCAACATTTTGGGGAAGAAGTAGCTTCCAGAATTGAAGAAATTCAAAAGAATATTGTTATTGAGACTCATAAGTTAAAAAATTATGAGTATCGACTAAGTTCAGTTTCTGAAGGACTGTCAAAATCCATAAGAGTTAAAGACGATTTAAATAATGAAATTGAACATATTGATAAAGTTTTATTTACTGCACAGTTTATAGATATAATTAATAATGAAGAATGTCCATTCTGTTTAGAAAAAATTAATTTAGAAGATGATAAGTGTATTTGTGGTTCAAATAATCATTTGGATTTTTCAAGATTTATTTATTCTGATAAAGAATATATTAAATTATTAAAATCAAAAGTAAAATCTTTAGAAACTATAAATGAGGTCATTGAAGGGTATAAAAAAGATTATAAACATTTAAATGAAATCATCGTAAATACAAAAAAACAAATAAATACCCAAGTTAATGAAATTAAATTAATTACAAGTGATATGAAAGTTAATTCAAATACTTTTGCGATTGAAGAAATCACTAATAAAATAATTCCACTAAAAGAGACTGCTTCTGAATTGGAAATATTAAAAGAGAAGGCAAAAGATATAAATAGTTCTAAAAGTATAATTAGTGGGCTAGAAGATAGAGTTCGTAAAACTAGAGAGCGTTTGAATCAGTTAGAAGAGGAAAAAGATAATCTGTTTCAAAAAAATATAGAAAAATTTGAAGAAATCTATAGTGAATATCTTAGAGATTTCTTTGATGCAAATGAAAATGAATATATAGTTAAACTGGATAGAAATTATTATCCAATTATCGGGGAGTATAAAGAGCAAAGTTTTAATGTACCGAGAAGACTATTCTTTTATTTATCTATGCTTAAACTCTCTTTAAACCCAGATTATCAAATTGCATTTCCGAGATTTTTAATAATAGACACTTTAAAAGCTGAAGGTATTGAAGTACCACATTTGAAAAAACTTTTCACTTATATAGAAGAATTTAAAGATAAAGATTGTCAAATAATAATTACAAGTGGATATGATGAATATGAGGCTGAGTTACAAAAGGATTATTTAATTGAGTACCTATCTTCAGAAAATAAACTTTTAAAAAGAAGAAGAAAAATAAAGAGAGTAGGAAGTTGAAAAGATTGATTTTAAATATTAATCAGATTAGTATTTATGTAAGGTCTTTGAACCAAGTTCGTAAATATGTAAGACTCCCTAGTGGAGAAAATCATTTAAATTAATCGAATAATGCTACATGTAAAGAGAGCTAAAATGGCTCTCTTTATTTATTGTACAAACGTGTAAAATCATTATTTTACTTGGAGCTATCAATTGTCCTTAAATCTTTATTTCAAATGGAATCTTGGACAGTATCGTTTAATGTGGTAAAATGAGGTAAAAAAAGGGGGGTGTTGAGTATTAAACTAGGTACATTAGACATATCTTATAATGAAGCAGAAGAAATTCTTTTAGAGTTATCAAGGGAAAACATGGATGAATTATCTTCGGAGGTTGAAGGGAACATTTTTGAATTAATCATGCTAGTTAAAGAACAAGGCAATATTTTGAATAAGGAAAAATCTCAACATCGAGAACTTTCAATAGCAGGTAGGTATTAGAAAAATGATAAATGCTTATGCTTTAAATGACGAAAGAATTTTGAGTCATAACTTTAGCGGTTTTGATTGTGGAGATGAAGGTTTAAATTCTTATATCAGAGACTTTCAAAATTCATTAGTGTTTCATAATGCAAATTTTAATAATACCACTGTGATAATGGATGATGAAGAAGATTGTGAAATAGCCTTCATTACTACGAGGTTCAATGCTTTAATAATAGGTGAAAAAGAAATTATAGATTTAGCGGCGGAGTTAAGTATACAGACTAATTTGCCCAATGAGATTCCTGCAATTGAAATACTTTACTTGGCAGTTAATAATAATCAACAAGAAAGAGGCTATGGTAAAAGTATTTTGGGTTCTATAATAGCTAAAGCGCTAAAAATGTCCAATGAAATTGGATGTAGATATATATTCCTTTGGTCTATTAGAAATCAAGGTATTATTGATTTTTATAAAAAACATGGATTTAAAGAAATGCGAGAGAGTAGTGAAGGTGAAAACTTGATGTTAATGAGGTTAGATTTATTACCTTATCTTTCTTTATTAGATGAATTAGAAGAATAGTTTGTTTCATCCTTGGTTAGGGTACAGATAGTTAAATATTGGAGGGAGGAAATATTATGAACCTAGGTAGAAAAAATCTAAGTTCAAAAGACTCAAAGGATATTTTAATCGAACTAACTGTAAACTCTAAAATTCAAGAAAAAGAAAGAAAAAAAATGGTTGATAATTTAAGCTTGGCATTAAATAATGAAAATTTTACTACAAAGAAAAAAAGGAAATCTAAATAAAAAAATCGATATACAATCTACTCTGTGAACAATGGGCGGTGGCTTAAGTCACAGAATGGCTTGTGAGCGTTCCTATGAGATGAGTCAACTGAGTTCCAATGAGCGTACAGACCAAGCTCAAGTGTTAAGTACAATAGAATAAGAGTAGCAAAGAAGTGAGATAAACTAAGCATTTATCTCGTTTTTTAATTTGAGATTAGTATTGGTACAAGAATAAATGACAGTATTAAGTTGTAGGTCATGTAAGCCGCACAAACCATCCATCTTTGGAGCTGTAGGAACGTTTGTGAGAAGTGCTGCGAGTGAAGTTGATTCATTCTGTAGTGGAACTGTGAACGCTTCCTGAACTTGTTGTGAACAAGATGGTAGGGGCGTGGTTTCCGATATTGAGAGAGGGTATCTTTCTATTAATATGTTACCTCTGACACCTACACGAATTGAGGTTGCTAACGAAACGAGGCTAGTATTCAACTTTTCAAAATGTTACTCTATCAATAGAAGGTGATAGTATTGCGTTCTGAAATCATTCTATTCTTAAATATTCGTATAATTCTTGCTCTGTAAGGGTTTCTGAGCTTTGGAAGATGTTCATGAAGCCTTATGGAACAACCATTCCATTCCACCAAGCACTCATGAACAACGACGTGTTCAAATCAGCACAATTCAATACGAAGTTCCTTGAAGAGAATGATGTATTGGGTGTTGCAGAAAAAGTGAGGTAAGCCGTATCAATGGTTTAACCGTCTCGGCTAATAGTCGGGAAGCTTGCGGAAAAGTTGAGCGATATTTGTCAACGGAATAGAATTAGGAATAAAACAAAACGGAGTATCCGATTTTTAGACCCTTTAACGAAACCGATTCGTTAGGGGGTCTTTTTTGTGCATAAAATAAGCAGCGTATTAGTTAGTATCTCCGATTTAAATAATACTGATTCTATAAATCAGAAATATATAATCTAAAATATGAAATTAATGAACTACCTAATAACACTATTATTGCAAATTGATGTTTAATTTTAAAAATAATAGATGTATTACCTAAAACTTGTTACTATTCAACTAAATGATATTTAATAGTTGTTTAATTATGGAGGTTATTATGGATTATTTTAAAAGCGAGGCATTCGAGAAACATAGAAAAAATATTTATAACAAATTAGAACAAATACCATATGCTGAAAGTCCAGATGGTTGGACATTTAAGGGTAATTTTAGTATTGGTGGTCTTGAATATTTCGGGTTTGATGAATCATCCGATTTATTACTTGTCGTATCTAGTAATGGTAGAGGAATTATTGACCTAGCAAAAGCAGAGAAAATTACTCGCGATTATACAGATAACTTTGAATTAGATGAAACCTTATTAATTTGTGAAGGTTTTGATGTTTTAAAAGATAAATCAATTAAATTAGCAGGTAAATATGGTGGTAGCATACTGCCAATCAGTAATAGTTTCGGGGATTGTTTACAAAAAGTATCTCCTCTTTATCCATGTGAGGATGTTATTTATCAACCTGCGTTTGAGAATTGTCTTATTGAAGGACACAATAAAAATTGTGTTCGCATTTATAGAGGTTTTTTGTATTGTTTTGGATTTTCATTTAGTGGTAATTATTTTGTAATTGCAGATGACAGTGGTATTTTATTTTGGGAGAGGAATTATCATTTAAAGGTTTAGCAATAACCTTTGAGAAATCAGAAGCTTTGAAGATAACAAAGAGCGGAGCATTCCTTTTTCCTTTAAAATGTTGACTAGCAGCGTTTTTTGACTTGAGATATTTCTATCATGACGTACAGAGCGGTTAAAGTAAATGAGAAAAGGGACTACAAAATATTTAAGTACAACAGTTGAAAAGGGAAATAGGGATGCCAGTATACAATAAACTCGTGAGAGATAATATGTTAGAAATCATAGATTCAAAAGGCTTAACTTATCGTGCACGTACACTAGAACCAATTGAGTTTTTAACGGAAGTGAAAGCAAAAATGCTCGAGGAAGCTAGGGAGTTTCGTGAAGCTACTACTGAACAAGAAGCGATTGAGGAATTAGTAGATATTTTAGAGCTAGTACATACAGCAATTAGTGTGCTAGGTGTAAGCTATGAAGAGCTTGAGTCCTTTCGTAAACATAAGAAAACGGAGCGTGGAGGCTTTGATAGCGGAATTTATTTAATAGAGGTTGAGGAACAATAAATAATCATTTCATCAAGCTTCTTTATAAATTAAAACGGCTTTCGACAGCCAAACCTTCCTTTTTATAGTATAATAAATGTAAGTACAGCATTTGTTTGTGATGTGTAAGGGAAAGGATGATATTTGTATGGCAGAGAAAGTAGGACAATCTTTCGTACAACCAACACCTTCTGGAAAAGAAGAGCTTGGAAAAATTGAAGTAGCGGCAGAGGTTATCGAAGTTGTGGCTGGAATCGCTGTAAATGAGATCGAAGGCATTGCTGCAACACGTGGTAATATTGCGACAGGTGTCGTGGAACGTTTCGGTAAAAAAGTACACAATAAAGGCATTAAATCAGGTGTAACAGAAACGGGTGAAATCGCTATTGATGTATTTTGCTCTGTGAAATATGGATATGCCATTCCTAAGGTAGCGAAGGAAGTACAAACACAGATACGCCAAGCTATTTTTAATATGACAGCACTGGAAACAGCAGAAGTAAATGTGCATATTACAGGGATTCACTTCGAAAAAGAAGAAACTGTGGCACATGAATAAAACGAATAGGATTGCCCAAAGATGATTCATTCATCTTTGGGCAATCCTTTGTTATTTGGAAATTCATTCATAATATTGTATCGCTGTAAGTTTATAATTCAATATGCTTTGGCTTTCTCCAGAATAACGCAAGGATGACACCTAGCACTAAAACAATTGTCGCAAAGTAATAGGGATAGTTCAAATTAATATCAAACAGTATCCCGCCTAAAATAGGACCGAAAATATTACCTAGGCTTGTAAACATAGAGTTCATGCCACCAACAAACCCTTGCTCATTACCAGCAATTTTAGATAAATATGAAGTGACAGCTGGACGAATTAAATCGAAACCGACAAAAATAAAGAATGTGACAAATAAGATGGCAAAATAATGATTGACGATGGTCATACCAAATGTTAAAACGGCTGAGAGGATTAGCGAGTAACGAATGACATTAATTTCTCCCATTTTCTTTGTCAGCCAATCAAATAGTAATAATTGTGCCAATGCACCTACAATCCCACTGCCTGTAATGATAATGGCGATATCCGAAGGCGTAAAGGCGAATTTATGATCGACGAATAAACTAAATAATGATTCGAACGCTGCTAAGCCAAATGATAGGACGAAAATAAGAATAAATGGAATGAAATAAAGCGGGCTAAATACTCGCTTTGCACTACCTAACATGGATGTTGGTGTATCTTCCTTATCTCCAGCTCGTGTTGGTTCCTTTAATAATATGAAGGAAAAGATGGCTGCTACAAGGCCAAGGACACCTGCCGCATAGAATGGTACCCGCGTACCATATTCGGCTAAAAATCCTCCAATTCCAGGACCGATTATAAAGCCTGTACTAATTGCTGCACTCATATAGCCAAGAGCTTTTGGGCGTTGAGATAGTGTAGTAATATCGGCAATATAAGCAGTGACGGCAGGCATAATGAAGGCCGCACTGACTCCACCTAGCATTCGAGAGATAAAGAGTATTTCAATGGAACGTCCTAATCCAAATAAAAACTCTGAAAGTCCAAAAATAAAAAGCCCTGCAACAATCATGACTTTGCGGCCAATATTATCGACTAGCTTACCTGCAATAGGTGACACAATCAGTTGCGTAATGGCAAAGGCTGCAACCATATACCCAACGACGGAGCCCGAAATATGAAGCTCATTCATGATGGTTGGTAAAACAGGAATGACTAAACCAATACCTAAAAAGGCAATGAATAGATTCGATAGTAAAATTGCTAATGTTATATTTTGTTTCTTGCTCATAAAGTTCTCCTTTTATTCGTTCACGATACATGAAATTGACATTCTACTAGAATATTTCCATGTAATACGATAAACCCTATAGTAACTATAGGGTCAAAAGATTTGTTTTCAATTTTAATGTTTTTTATCAGTTTGGAAATTAATGTAGAGAGTTATACATAAAGGAAGATGATATCTTATTGTTTTTTGCGAACCTTTAATTCAACAATGAATTTCTTTTCATGCTCTATAGTAAGAGTAGCGGGCATATAGAGCTCATAAACTTGGGATTCAAAAGCCTCTGACTGAGCCATCACATAATTTCTTAATTTTTCATAAAAAGAAAAATAGGTATCCGGATGGTAGATAAATGCGATACATACAAATGTACCTGCAGGTATAATTGTTTGTTCAATGTTTGACGATAGCTTCGAAAAAATACGCTCTGTTAATAGCGGGGTGAAAATAGCATCATAAATAATTGCATTCACATCTTCATAGGGAGCGAGTGGATATATACAACCATAGCGACTATTTAATACACTGCCTTCTTTCTCAATAATTTTTGTAAGGGTTGCGTAATATGTATTGGTACTAGAAGTTGGTGTTAATTTGTTAGTTGTCACTTGTAGAATAGGCATCGCTTCCTCTACCTGTATATATACCTCACCAAAGAAGGGGATATCAATTTGTTCCTGTAATTGCTTTTTGGTTTTTAATAATGTGTTTTTTACTTCATTCAATCGTGAAATTTTATCATCAATTCTTAGCTCTTGCTGTGCTAAAAAGTCAAGCAGTTCTTCAGACGTTAATTTGAGCGCCTTTTTTATATCTTCTAGTGAAATACCGATATATTTAAGTGATTTAATGATGTCTAAATAAAAAACTTGACTATCTTTATAATAGCGATAATTGGTATAAGTATCAGTGTATGCAGGCTTAAATAAATCAATCTGATCATAATAGCGTAAAGTTTGAATAGATAGATTCGACAGTTTGGCAACCTCACCGATTGTATAATAATGTTCCTTCATACTTACTTGCCTCCACTAGTAGCTAAAGAAGTTTCGGATGGCATCAAAGCGAATTTTATGCTTGCACTCTTCGCAATAAAATAGGTGAGCTTTACGTTCTTTCATTTGTTTATATTGTGCTTCACCCTCTCGGAGCTTGAATGGTTTTTTACAGCTTGTGCAAATAGCTTCATATTGCATTGTGAACACCTCTGAAGATTCTTTCAATTTTCTTTATTATAACATTTTGTGATTTAAACAATCATTTTGGAATGCTTAACATGAATTGTTAGATGCGCAAAAAGTTTCTTGAAAAAGGTTTCAGATTATTGAAAACTTGCTTGAAATCGTGTTTCTCGGGCGATTTTATGCTATTATAAACCTTAATGCCACTTAAGAAGGAGAGCTTTACATGAAACGACATGAAGCACGCGAAAAAGCGTTGCAAGTTTTGTTTCAGCTAGACAATACAGATTTAACAGTTGAAGAAGCAATGGGTCATATTAAAGGCCAACCGACAAATGTCTTCTACGAAAAAATTGTTACTGGAACAGCTGAACATTTGGAGGAAATTGATGCTACATTAGAACAGCATCTTGAAAAGTGGTCACTTGCCCGTTTACCCAAAATTGAAAGAACTGTTTTACGCCTAGCTGTATACGAGCTGTTATACATGCCAGAAACACCAAAAAGAGTAGTACTAAACGAAGCAATCGAGTTATGTAAAACATTTGGCGATGATAGTTCATCTAAATTCGTCAATGGTGTACTTTCTAAATTTACAGAACAAGAATAATGTGTTGAATTGGAAGGAGTAACGAAGGTTTATGTCAAGTGCAATTATTAATGGTAAAGAGATTGGTCAAGAAATTCGTAATGCTGTAGCAGAGCGTGTAATTCGTTTAAAAGAACAGGGGTTAACACCTGGTTTAGCGGTTGTGTTAGTTGGGGACAACCAAGCTTCAGCTACATATGTGAGAAATAAGCAAAAATCTTGTGAAGCAATTGGTATGTATTCGGAACTGATTAAATTACCAGAAGAAACGAAGCAAGAGGAATTATTAACACAAATTCAACAATTAAATCAACGTGAAGATATTCACGGTATTTTAGTACAATTACCACTTCCAAAACATATTGATGAGGATACAGTCATCGCGACAATTGCTGTCGAGAAGGATGTTGATGGCTTCTCACCTGTCAGTGTTGGGAAAATGATGCTTGGCCAAGAAACATTTTTACCTTGTACTCCTTTTGGCGTAATGAAGCTTCTTGAGTATTCAGGAATTGAAATTGCAGGAAAACATGCTGTAATCGTAGGACGTAGTCATATTGTTGGTAAGCCAATGGGACAACTACTATTGCAAAAAGATGCTACGGTTACGTATACACATTCCAAAACGCCAGATTTACCTTCATTTACAAAACAAGCGGATATATTAATTGCTGCTGTTGGACGTGCAAACTTTATTACAAAAGAGCATGTGAAAGAAGGGGCTGTTGTAATTGATGTTGGCATTAATCGTGATGACAACAATAAATTATGCGGCGACGTAAACTTTGCTGAAGTAGATGGTATAGCGTCTCATATCACCCCTGTTCCAGGCGGTGTTGGACCGATGACCATCACCATGTTACTATTCAACACTGTGCAAGCAGCTGAAAATAAGCTTGCTAATTAAATAGCCTTTTCCAGAAGTCATCTCAATATCGTGTTGAGATGACTTCTTTTATGGATCGATGCCAGAACTTTTATGCTAATTTTGACGTCTAATGTAACGTTTGGGACATACATACTTAGTAGGAGGTTTTTATGGAAAATATCGATATTGTGTTAATTGTGAAGCATATCATTATTGGCCTTGTCCAAGGGTTTACAGAACCAATTCCCGTATCGTCAAGTGGACATGTGATGATTGCCAGCGAAATACTAGGGCTTGGTGAACAAGGGTTTACGTTCGCCATTCTAACCAATACAGCTTCGTTACTTGCTATTGTTTATATTTATCGTGAGGATATAGTGCGATTGATTTCCCATTTCTTCTTGTACTTGAAAACACGTGAGAAGCGCTATAATGCTGATTTTCGTTTTGCTTTGTATATTATTATCGGTTCAATTCCGGCGGGCGTTTTAGGAGTATTATTAAGTGATGTTATTGGAGACAATGTGAGCATGACGACAATTGCACTCATGTTGTTTGTTACGGGTGCGGCATTATGGTTGATTCGTAATATGCGTGGGAAGAAAAAAGATGCAGATTTAAGTACGAAGGATGCCATTATTGTTGGGTTAGGGCAAGCAGTCGCTCTCACACCAGGTATTAGCCGATCAGGTGCTACGATTATTTCAGCTATTGCAGTAGGTATGAGACAGGATACGGCATTACGTTTCTCCTTTATGCTTTATATTCCAGTAAGCTTAGGTGGGGTTGTATTAGGAATAACTGATTTTTTAGGTGAGCCTAATAAAGGTGCGTTAGCGCTTCCATATGCAGCCACTTTTCTAGCTACACTTATTATGACGTACTTTGCCATGCGTTGGTTTATGGGCATTATGAAAAGTGGTAAACTTAGCTATTTTACGTACTACTGTTTTATTGTAGGAACATTATTATTATTATTCTATTAAAATGTAAAGTCTCATAACAACTGTTGTTATGAGACCTTCTTTTGTTATTCATTGAATAGTCAATTTCTATTAGTTAGAACGTGTATGAATATGTTATAGTTGTTTTTTGATAGATAAAAGACAGGCATTTTTTCTAGCGAAACTGCATTTAAACGCGTCAACACCAGTAAAAAATGTTATGATAGGTGTAGTTTTTGTGAAAAACTTGATCTTAGTAAAGGAGCCGAAAACATGTCCTCTGCTTCTTATTTAACTGTAAAAGCATTAACAAAATATATTAAACGAAAATTCGATGCGGACCCTCACCTACGCGAAGTGTATGTGAAAGGCGAACTATCAAATGTGAAAATTCATCAATCTGGCCATATTTACTTTACATTAAAGGATGATGGGGCAAGAATTGCTGCCACGATGTTTAAAGCGGCTGCCACGAAATTAGCATTTGAACCAAAAGAAGGTATGCAAGTATTTATTCGTGGGGATGTAAACGTTTACGAAGGCTATGGGACTTATCAGCTATATGTCCAAGAAATGCAACCGGATGGTATCGGTAGTCTATTTGTTGCCTTTAATCAATTAAAAGAACAATTACAAAAAGAAGGGCTTTTTAAATTAGATTGGAAGCAATCGATCCCAAAGTTTCCTGAAAAAATTGGTGTGCTAACATCAACAACAGGAGCAGCGATTCGAGATATTTGTACGACTTTAAAGAGACGTTACCCTCTAGCTGAAATTCTGATTTACCCTACACTCGTTCAAGGAGCACAGGCGGCACCAAATATTGTGCAAAATATTCAACGTGCCAATCAAGATGCTACGTGTCAAGTGTTGATTGTCGGACGAGGGGGAGGCTCTATCGAGGACTTATGGGCATTCAATGAAGAAATAGTAGCGAGAGCTATTTTTGAAAGTCGAATCCCTATTATTAGCGCAGTTGGTCATGAAACAGATACGACAATTGCCGACTATGTCTCTGATTTACGCGCACCTACACCAACAGCAGCCGCAGAGATGGCAGTACCAGATCAAATGGAGCTATTCCAGCGGGTACTTTCACAAAAATCTCAAATTCATCAAATGGTTAGGTCGCAACTTATGGCTGAACGACAACGTCTTAATAAGCTCCAACAGTCTTATCCATTGTCAATGCCAGAAAGACTTTATCGACCGTTTACTGAAAGATTGGCACAGCTCGAGTCAGGATTGCAAACAGCCATGCAAGTAGATTTGATGAAGAAGAGTGCACAGCTTCAACAATTACATAGTACGGTGGCACAACATTCACCAAAAAAAGCACTTGCTTTCCATCAACGGGAGCTAGAAGCGCGCATGCAACAGTTAACACGTGCTGCAACGTATTATGTAGCGAAGCAGCAACAACAATTTGAGGCAACCATTCGAACACTAGAAGCATTAAATCCACTATCCATTTTAACAAGAGGATTTACAGTCGCTTATAAAGATCAACATATGATCAAATCATCCACTGAAGTACAAGAGCAGGATTATCTGACATTAGCTTTCCATGATGGGAAGGTTGTGGCTGAAGTGAAGGATATTTTGCCAAAGAATGAGGGGGAATCGTTGTGACAGAAAAGCAACAAACTTTCGCAGAGGCTATGACGGCATTGGAAGAAATAGTTCGCCAGCTAGAACAAGGCGATGTGCCATTGGAAAATGCGATTGATTTATACAAGCAAGGAATGGAGCTATCAAAGTTTTGCCATAGTAAGCTGCAACATGCTGAAGAGCAGCTAGTATCTATTGTCCAAGAGACAGGTGAAACAACAGCATTTGATCCACTAAAGGGAGAGAATTAGGAAATGAATGAGCCATTAAAGTACTTTATTGAAAGCAACATACCACAAATCGAAGAAACGATGTTTGCACTTGTTTCAAAAATTGATGCTCCAGTAGATTTAAAGGACTCCATGCTATATTCATTAAAGGCGGGCGGAAAACGTATACGACCACTTTTTGTATTAGCTGTCCTTGAGCTTTACCGAAAAAATTTACAGGATGGTTTAATTGTAGGGGCTGTTATTGAAATCATTCATACGTACTCGTTAATTCATGATGATTTACCAAGCATGGATAATGATGATTTTAGAAGAGGTAAGCCAACAAACCACAAAGTTTATGGAGAAGCACTTGCAACACTAGCTGGTGATGCATTAAACACATTGGCATTTGGTATTTTAGCGCGCATGGATGTAACGGCTGAAAAGCGTATAGAGCTTGTGCAGTTATTAAGCGTTGCCGCAGGTGCTGAAGGCATGGTTGGTGGTCAAGTACTCGATATGGAGGGTGAGCAGCGTCAGCTTGATTTAACGGAACTGGAACAAGTCCATGTCAATAAAACTGGTGCTTTATTAAGATTTAGTATTGAAGCGGGAGCCGTATTAGCAGACGCGTCTAAACAAGACCGTGCTACATTGAAGGAATATGCCCATCACATCGGCCTAGCTTTCCAAATCCAAGACGATATTTTAGATATCGAAGGGACAACAGAAGAACTAGGGAAAACGGCAGGCAAAGATGTAGCTAGTGATAAGAGTACTTATCCAGCACTTTTAACGCTAGATGGAGCGAAAGAAAAGCTTGCGGAGCATTATCAACATGCCATTAATGCACTCGATCAATTACCAATAGATGCTAGCTTGTTACGAGACTTTGCGGCATATATTGTTCATCGTAAAAACTAAGAGAAAATCAAGGCATTGAAGGAAAAGAATATGCTAGAATAGGTGGGAACGTTTACAAATTGTAAACAATGAAGTGCTCGTGCTTTTAGCATATTGATAACACTGCTATAATAGTGAAAACAAATGCGGTGAATATTTTATTGAAAAGGTGTGTGAGAAAGGTGGATTTAAATAAAATAACTAGTCCATCCTTTTTAAAAAACTTAAATAAGAAGGAGCTTGAGCAGGTAGCGCAAGAAATTCGTACCTTCTTAATCGAAAAATGTTCTGTCACAGGTGGACATATCGGGCCGAATTTAGGAGTAGTCGAGCTTACGATGATGTTGCATAAAATGTTTGACAGTCCAAAAGATAAGTTTTTGTGGGATGTTGGCCACCAAGCTTACGTGCATAAAATTTTAACAGGTCGTGCGAGTCAATTTGACACACTACGTCAGTTCAAAGGGCTTTGTGGATTTCCAAAGCGCGTGGAGAGTGAACATGATGAATGGGAAACAGGTCATAGCTCAACTTCCTTATCAGCAGCCATGGGTATGGCAGCAGCACGTGATATAAAAAAAGAACATAACTATGTAATTCCTATTATTGGGGATGGCGCTTTAACTGGCGGTATGGCGCTTGAAGCGTTAAATCATATCGGACATGCGAAAACGAATATGATTGTCATCCTAAATGATAATGAAATGTCCATTGCTCCAAATGTTGGTGCGCTTCACAGTGTTTTAGGACGTTTGCGTACTGCCAAGGAGTATTCAAAAGCCAAAGAAGAGCTCGAATCACTGATTAATAAAATTCCGGTATTAGGTGGGAAGCTTGCATCTACTGCGGAACGCTTGAAGGATAGCTTAAAATATTTAGTGGTGTCAGGGGTCTTTTTTGAAGAACTAGGCTTTAAATATCTTGGTCCTATTGATGGTCATGATTTTGAAGCATTGGAAATGACATTATCCCATGCAAAAAAAGTGAAAGGGCCAGTCCTGGTTCACGTGATTACGAAAAAAGGGAAGGGCTATAAACCTGCTGAAGACGATACAATTGGTAATTGGCATGGAACAGGTCCTTATAAAATTGAAAATGGTGCCTTTGTTAAGTCAGAGACAAAAGGCCCAGCATGGAGTAGTTTAATTGCAGAAACTGTTCGTAAAATTGCTCATGAAGATGAGCGAATCGTGACGATCACACCTGCTATGCCTGTCGGGTCAAAATTACAAGGTATTCAACAGGATTTTCCAAATCGTTTCTTTGACGTGGGGATTGCTGAGCAGCATGCAGCAACAATGGCAGCAGGTTTAGCTACACAAAATATGAAGCCATTTTTAGCGATTTATTCCACATTCCTACAACGTGCTTATGACCAAGTTTTACATGATATTGCACGTCCGAATCTAAATGTCTTTATCGGTATTGATCGTGCTGGTTTAGTTGGGGCAGACGGGGAAACACATCAGGGCGTATTTGATATCGCTTTCCTTCGTCATATTCCAAACATGACGATCATGATGCCTAAGGATGAGAATGAGGGGCAGCATATGGTGAAAACAGCTATTGAGTATGATGGAGGTCCAATTGCGTTACGTTATCCACGTGGTAATGGGATTGGCGTACCACTAGATGATGAGCTTGTGGCATTACCAATTGGTAGCTGGGAAGTTTTACGAGAAGGAAAAGACGCTTCCATTTTAACATTTGGCACAACGATTCCGATGGCCATGCAAGCAGCAGACATGTTAGCACAGCAAGGTATTGATATTGAGGTGGTCAATGCACGCTTTATCAAACCAATGGATAAGGATATGCTACATCGAATTTTATCTAATCATAAACCGATTTTAACGATTGAAGAAGCGGTTCTAAAAGGTGGATTTGGCAGCGGCGTATTAGAATTTGCTCATGACCATGGCTATCTTAATGCAATTGTTGATCGTATGGGTATTCCAGATCAATATATCGAGCATGGTAATGTCGATCAGCTGCTTGAAGAAATTCATATGACAGCAGAGGATGCGGTAGCGCGTATGCAGGTATTACTTCAACAAAAACAGCAAGTAGGTTTGAATAAATAATGACAAAACAACCAAAAGAACGCGTAGATATTTTACTAGTAGAGCGTGGATTATGTGAAACAAGAGAAAAAGCAAAACGTTCCATTATGGCAGGACTTGTTTTTTCAAATGAAATACGTATCGATAAAGCAGGAGAAAAAATTGCTATCGATTCCCCTCTACAAGTAAAAGGCTCCGATTTAAAATATGTTAGTCGTGGTGGTCTGAAGCTTGAAAAGGCCCTACAAATTTTTGATATGTCTGTAGAAGGGAAGCTGATGCTTGACATTGGCTCCTCTACAGGTGGATTTACAGATTGTGCGTTGCAGCATGGAGCAAGACATTGCTATGCGCTGGATGTTGGCTCCAATCAATTAGCATGGAAAATTCGGTCGGATGAACGTGTGACTGTCATGGAAAAAACTAATTTCCGATATACTACGGCGGCAGATTTATCTGAAGGGTTACCTGATTTTGCAACAATAGATGTTAGTTTTATTTCTTTATCATTAATTTTACCGGTGTTAAAGACATTATTGCTACCAGGTGGCGATGTCATGGCATTGGTGAAACCGCAGTTTGAAGCGGGAAAAGATAAGGTTGGAAAAAAAGGTATCGTTCGTGATAAAAAAGTCCATCTTGAAGTTTTAGAAAAAACGGCAGCCATGGCCACAGAAGTTGGATTTGTGGTGAAGGATGCTTCTTATTCCCCGATAACAGGTGGGGAAGGAAATATTGAATTTTTATTCCATTTAGTGAATCCTGTTGGAGAAGAAGACATTCCTGCATATACAGCTTTTAATGCACTCGTAGAAGAAGCGCATAATTCTTTAAAATAACACGTGCTCGCTTATAGAGCCGTGTTTTTTCTTGTGCTTTTTTGTTGAAAATGGTAGTGTGATTATACACATAATTAATTATTTATTAGAGGTGGCTATGATGAATAAAGGACAACGACATATACGGATTCGGGATATTATTGCTAATCATGAAATTGAAACACAAGATGATTTAGTCGATTTTCTAAAAGATGCAGGCTATAATGTGACACAAGCTACGGTATCCCGTGATATCAAAGAGCTACATTTGGTGAAAGTACCATTACAGGACGGCCGCTATAAGTATAGCTTGCCCGCAGATCAAAGATTTAACCCAGTACAAAAATTACATCGCGCATTAGCGGATGCCTTTATCAGCATTGATGGAGCTTCGCACTTTTTAGTGATGAAAGCTCTTCCTGGAAATGCGAATGCGATTGCATCCTTATTAGACCATTTAGATTGGCCAGAAATTTTAGGTACAATTTCTGGAGACGATACCATTTTAATTATTTGTCGAGATGAAAACGAGCGGGAAAATACAAAAAATCGCTTACTAGACATGCTTTAAAAAATGGGGAAATGGATTCAGAGGTGACAATTAGTGTTAAGAGAGCTTAGTATCCGAAACTTTGCTATCATTGAGGATTTGACTGTAAGTTTTTCAGAAGGATTGACAGTGCTAACTGGGGAAACTGGTGCTGGTAAATCAATTATCATTGATGCTGTTCATTTACTTGCTGGTGGGCGGGGAAATACTGAATTTATTCGTCATGGAGCAAGGAAAGCAGAATTAGGTGGTTTATTTCAAATTTCGAATTCCACGCATCCAGTGCTGAAAAAATTAGAAGAAGCAGGCATTGAAATTGAAGAAGATACAGTTATTTTACGTCGTGATTTAAATGATTCTGGGAAAAGTATTTGCCGTGTAAATGGTAAACTTGTGCCATTATCAGTGCTGAGGGAAATTGGTGCGAGTCTTATTGATATTCATGGCCAACATGAAAATCAAGAGCTGATGGATGAAAAACAACATATCAATTTACTCGACCAGTTTGCAGAAGAACAGCTGTTGCCTATTCAAAAAACATACAGCGAACAATATGAAGAATATCGAATGCTGAAAAAGGACCTGGCTTCAATTTCTATTGATGAACAATTGATGGCACAACGCATTGATTTGTATCAATTTCAAATAAAAGAGCTAGAAGAAGCCAATTTAAGGCTAGGTGAGGAAGATGATCTTCTTGATGAACGCCGTCGACTCATGAATTACAATAAAATTTTTGAGCGCTCTAGTGCTGCCTATGAGGCTATTCAGGGAGAATCAAAAGGTCTTGATTGGATTGGTAATGCAATGGGAGCTTTGGACGATGCAGCAACAGTGGATGAACAATTCAAAGAAGCTTCCGAGGCAGTGACAACGGCATTTTATGCGCTACAAGATGCGGCTTATCAGGTCAAAAATGTATTAGATGAGTTAGAGTTTGATCCAGCACGTTTAAATGAGGTGGAGCAACGGTTAGCTTTATTCCAAAATTTAAAACGCAAATATGGTTCGACAGTGGAGGACATTTTAGCGTATTTTGAAAAAATAAAAATAGAGTTAAATGAACTGCTCAATCGCGATGAAATTTTGCAGGTGAAAGAGCGAAGAGTGCTTGAAATGGAATCGGTGCTCAATGAGCTTGCTGCAGAACTTTCAACTGTGCGTAAAGCTGCTGCCCAACAGTTAAGTGAAGCCATTATGGCAGAGTTACGTGAATTACATATGGAAAAAGCTAAATTCATTGTCAATTTTGAAGAATTGTCATATTTCGATGCAAATGGAAAAGATCAAATTGTTTTCTATATTTCTACCAATGTTGGAGAACCACCAAAGTCCTTACCGAAAATTGCTTCGGGAGGAGAGTTATCACGAATGATGCTGGCGCTGAAAACCATTTTCTCTTCTTCGAATGGTATTACATCCATCATTTTTGATGAAGTGGACACAGGTGTTAGTGGAAGAGTAGCGCAGGCCATTGCAGAAAAAATTGCTGCAGTATCCATTAATTCTCAAGTGCTTTGCATTTCACACTTACCTCAAGTTGCAGCAATGGCTGATCATCATTACTTTATAAAAAAAGAAGTCGAACATGATCGAACATTTACTTCTTTATCAGAAATTGATCAGAAGGCACGGATTGAAGAAGTCAGCCGTATGATGTCTGGAACAGAAATTACTGCTTTAACGCTACAGCATGCAACAGAGTTATTAACCATGGCAGAAGAACGTAAAAAACAAATGCGTTAAGCATATTCCAGAAACAGTTGTTGATACTGTTTCTGGTTTTTTTCTTTTTGCACAAATATTTACCGCTTATAAGAATGCCACAACAACACATAGTAAAAAGACAAAAATGAAAAGGAGGTGTCGTATGAATCGTCGTTGGCGTCAATTAGTCATTTTGCCTATGCTCATCTTTTTGTTAGTGATGCCTATACAAGCTTTAGCCGCCAAAAAGCTTATACCGATGGGAGAAGCCATTGGAATCCAACTTCAATTATCGCATGTGTTTGTAGCGCATGATGTACTGTTAGCTTCCAATCAGTGGATGAAAGGCGGCGCAGTGATTGAAAAAATTAATGATATACCTGTAAAATCGCTGGCAGATGCCAAACAAGCTATGGCTAAAGAAGGCCAACAGAAATGGACGATCAATAATGACGGAAAACAAGTTACACTTGAATTACAAAATCAAGAAGCAGAGCACATCATATCCTTTTTAAAAGATGAAACAGATGGAGTAGGAACACTGACTTATATTGATCCAGAGACAAAAAACTATGGCGCACTAGGTCATCAAATTGTTGATTCAACCCTACAAGAAGCCCCTGTATTTAGAGCTGGCTCCATTTTTTTAGCTTCCATTCAACAAATCCGTAAAAGTATGCCTGGCCAACCGGGATACAAAATCTCCTCCATTGAAAAACATCAGGAACGTTTAGGGAGTATAGATAAAAATACTGTTTATGGAATTTTTGGCCGTTGGGAAGAAGGCTATCCACAAAGATTACCCAAAGCGATTGAAATTATGCATGAAAAGGATATAAAAACGGGGAAAGCGGAAATATATACGGCGATTGAAGGCCGTAAAGTCGAAACTTTTTCCATTGAAATAACAAAGGTTGAAAATGAACGACTTGAATTTATAGTATCTGACGAAAAGCTCATTGAAAAAACGGGTGGAATTTTGCAAGGAATGAGTGGCAGTCCTATCATTCAAGACGGTCGGTTTGTCGGTGCTGTGACACATATGTTTGTGGAGGAGCCGAAAAAGGGAGCAGCTCTAACGGTAGCTGAAATGTTAAGAAAGTCTTCCTAAAAAGAGGGATGGCATTTGGTAAAAATCCGCATTTTCCGCAGGCAGAACAGGTGCCGCTGGAGACTTGCGGATTTTTACCTTTTTGTTAAAAAGACCTTGAATTCAACAAGTATTTCTCATAATAACCTTAAGGAGTCATGATATTTAAAAAAACTGTAGTTTTATCTTATTTTTTTATCTAAAATAGGTAATAAGAGCATTTCGACAGTTTGCCATTATTTAGCGCAACTTGTCGATATTAAAAGAAAGTATCGGACTACATACTCATTTTTGGAAATGAAAAAGGTTTTTAAACAAAAATGTCGAAAATTCCACAGTGTGCCAAAAACGGCATTTAGGGGTTAGGTTAACGCTTTGGAGTGTTCAAAGCAAGTCCAGAAGGAGGAATTGAAATGACAAAGGTAAAAGTAGCGATTGCAGATGATAATCGTGAGTTATTAAAAACAATGGAGCAATATTTCCAGGGACATGCCGAAATAGAAATTATTGCGACAGCTTCAAATGGAAAAATTTGTCTACAAATGCTTGAGGAATTTACACCTGATATTTTACTTCTAGATATAATTATGCCTCATCTTGACGGCTTAGCTGTTTTAGAATCGATGTATCAAAATGAGAAAATGTCATCAGTCCAAGTAATTATGTTAACAGCCTTTGGCCAAGAAGATGTCATGAAGCAGGCTGTAGATTTAGGGGCTTCCTATTTCATGCTAAAGCCATTTGAATTTGACCAATTGGTACAAAAGATTTTACACTGTGCTGGACAGAAGGCGACACTTCCTAAAAAGACAAGCGTTTTACAACCAACAGTGCCTCAAAAATTAAATCAGCATCAATTAGACAGCACAATTACAGCCATCATTAAAGAAATTGGTGTACCTGCTCATATTAAAGGGTACTCTTATTTGCGCGAAGCCATTCAAATGGTATTCGAAGATATTGAATTATTAGGATCTGTGACAAAAATTTTATATCCGGAAATTGCAAAAAAATTCAACACAACACCATCACGCGTTGAACGTGCTATTCGTCATGCTATTGAAGTTGCATGGAATCGTGGCAATTATGAATCCATTTCGTCGATGTTTGGTTACACAGTCCATCATTTGAAATCCAAGCCGACGAATAGTGAGTTCATTGCTATGATAGCAGACAAAATCCGTATTGACATGATGGCTAGCTAAACGTACAGCTTTTAGCAATAAATGATAGAAAAACTGAAATAGCAATTATACTTCGAGTTTTTATAACGCCATTTTTAGACAGTGGAATCACTGTTTAGAAGGGCGTATTTTTTTATGCCTTAATCCCTTACTATAAAAATATTTCAAAAAAATTGGTTTGATGGTAATCTTATCTTATAGGGGTGATACTAATGTAATGCAATTTAGGTTTAGATATTAGTATTAAAGGGTGGATTCTAGAATAAAATGTGGAGGTATACATATGAGAAAAGTGTTATGTTCATTGTTTTTTGTATTAATTTTGTCTATTCTTTCATTTAATAGTTCAGAAGTGAATGCTGCAGAAAAGGTTTCAAATCGTGCCGAATCAATTGTTGAAATTGGGAAGCTTTTAGGATTGGATGGTACTCAAAGAGCAACACAATTTAAAGATGTTCCGAAAAGTCACTACGCAAGTGGTTATATCCAATCAGCAGTTGATAAAGGAATTGTAAGTGGATATTCTGATGGTACATTCAAGCCCTCGCAAGAATTAACTAGAGCACATATTGCGATTTTTATTTCAAGAGCTTTTGGTTCAAAATTACCTACAGGGAATGCTACGTTTAAAGATGTCCCTCGAGAAAATAGTGCATATAATGCGATTCAACAATTAGTAGCTGCTGGTATAACAGCTGGTTATTCTGATGGTACATTTAAGCCTAATAATAAATTGACTCAAACGCACCTAAAAGCTTTTATAAATAGAACAGAGCAATATATAAAATCTGGTAAAGTTTCTAGTAATCCAAATACATCCAACACCAGCAGAGGAAACGGTGCTATAAAGGGTACGGTTGTTTGGAAGTATAACGACTTCATTGGTACTTTAGGAGATACAGGTGCTACAGTTTATCTATTTTCAACAACTGCAACATATCCAAGTTACACTAAACAAGAATTATTCGATTGGCTTGATAATAAAACTGAGTTGAAAAATGTATATAGAACTTTAGTAGATAAGAATGGGAATTATAGTATTAATAGTATTCCCTCTGGAACTTATATCGCAGTAATCTCATCGAAAAATGCAAAACGAAATATTTCTGAACCTTTAAATTCGCATAGTCAGCTTAAATCTATATTTGGTAATTATAATTATAAAGTTTTTGAAGATAACACAATGTTCCTTTATAAACATCAAATTAAAAACATAGAAATTACGAATAATACAACAGTAGATTTTAGTAATGACTTTGGTTATACTGCTTGGTAATACTTCCTTTTCTACCCTGTTTTTTTGGGGTAGTTTTTTATTACATACGGTTAGATTAAATAACTAGAAGCAGGTGATTCAAATGAAAAGTGTCAATTTTCAATTAGATGGAATGAATTCAATAGAAATTATACAAATAGATGAACAATTATTTGAAGTCCGTCTCGTAGTAGACGGTAAAATAAATATGCGATATATGACTAAGGAAGAATTAGAACAACTTGGTTCGACCTTCCAAATTGGAAATATAAAGAGTTATCTTGAATAAAGAGCCTTAATATCTGAAAATTTTATAGTTCTAAAGACCTTTTATTATTTATTTTTTATGACGATCCCATCCTATAATATATATCTAGGGAATACTATTTGTTCAAATGATCCTAATAGAATATCCATGTAATTAAGGGTAATTTTATTAAAAAAATAAAATAATAAACATTTTTTTAGTATTATAAACCTATTTATATTTAACGGAAATAAAAAATAGTTCGATGTTTTAATGATTAAGTAGTACTATTTTCTTTCTCGTTAGTGACAATGGTCTCTAAACAAATGTAAGTGGATTGTATATACTTACATATAGAGGGAAGGAGGAGGTAGCTTGATTCTAGTTCGAAATGAAAACTTCGAAATTTCTGAAGAAAATGGCAAGGTATTTATGCTTACTTTTAGTGCCGGATTCCCATTAAAAGAATTTGATAGCATTTTACGTAGTCATCCGCGACTTAAATTATCTAATTTTTCAATTTTAAAAAACGTGCTGTCTACTCAAAATACAAGTCCAGTAGAAATTGGCCGCTGGCTTCCAAATATTGAAGCTGAAATTGCCCGTGATAAAATGTCAGCCTCTATTTTTATCTATGAAACAAACGAATATATTGCCAATCATAAAGAAAAGCTGACACAGCAAATTCAAGAAATACTTGCTGAAAATGAAATTGTGCATGGAATTTTAGATTTTGATATTTCGAAGGCTGAACCAGGAAAAGCATTTTTAATTGCTCAGGGGCAACCACCGATAGCAGGCACGGATGCACAAATTACATACTTACCTAAGCCGGAGAGAAAACCGGTCATTCGTGATGATGGAAAAGCGGATTACTTTGATATGAATTTTATCTCAGAAATTTCGGAAGGCTCATGGCTAGGTGAAAAGATTCCTGCTACATTAGGTAAACCAGGGAAAAATGTGCTAGGTGAGGTAGTGGCTGCCGCACCAGGACGGGATTTTCCAATCCGATACGATACAAAATCAGCATATGAAGTGGAAGAGGACGGGAAAATTGTGATCCGCTCGAAAATTGCTGGTGTTCTAGATGATGTGAAAGGTATGATTGGTGTAAACAGACACCTACCTATTAACGGTGATGTAGGCGTTGAAACAGGTAATCTAGAATTTAATGGTTCTCTTAGTATTAAAGGAACAGTAACAAATGGCTATACAGTTATTGCAACTGGTGATATTTCTATTGATGGCGCTGAAGGTGTAAGCGGTGCCAAACTGATTAAATCCATCGAAGGAGATGTTTATATTCGCGGTGGCATATTTGGTCTTGGGTCAACAGTTGTGGAAGCGGGTGGCAATATTTTTGTCAAACATGTCAATGAAGCAAATTTAATGGCAGCAGATAGTATCCATATTGGTTTCTATGCATTAGGTTCACAGCTTTCAGCCCATTCCATTTTAGTGGATGAACGAAAAGGTAAAATTATTGGAGGGCGTGCTGTAGCTAAAAATACGATTGTCACGGCCATATCTGGTAATCGATTGGAACGGCGAACGGATTTGATTATTGAAAGTGTCAATAAACAAGAGAATAATTCGATCATGCAGGAAAAAGCTGTCCAGCTTAAAGAGTTACAATCAGAAATTGCAGCCCATGAATCCAAAATGAAAAGTTTATTGCCATTTCTCAACCAAATGTCTAAAGAACAAACAGCATCCTTTGAAGAGACAAAGCAAGCTTTAACAAAGTTAAAGGCAGAAGCGGTTACATTAGATCGTGAAATAAAGCTAATAATGGACGAAATGCGTCATATTGGTAAAGAAGAGATTGTTGTGACAAAGGAAGCGCATCCGGGGACGTATATTCAAATTGGTAAAAAATCATCTTTATTAAGCAAAATGACCAATGGTAAATTTCTGCTAGAGTTTGGTGAGTTAAATGTCTAATTCGTCCTATATTCCGGTGTTTGCACATCGAGGAGCATCGGCCTATGCGCTAGAAAATACCTTTAAAGCTTTTGAAAAGGCATTGGAGCTTGGGGCTGATGGCATTGAGTTAGACATCCAATTTTCAAAAGATGGTTGTCCAATCGTCTACCATGATCCACAATTGTCAAGATTAGTAGGTATCAATAAACTGGTGAGTGATTGTACGATGGAAGAGTTATTACGTTTTAAACTCGGCAAGCCTTGGAGGCGTCTTTTTTCATCGGCTAAAATACCAGCATTTGATGCAGTTTTAGCATGGGCTAAAACACATAAGCTCCCTTTAAATATTGAATTAAAATCAACCATTTTAGACAATCAAAGTGGGCTGAATGACTTTCTTCAAGGGCTATCGTTACCAGCAGGGAGCCACTTCTCGTCGTTCCATTACGAAATACTGGAATATGTGAAAAAGCAAAGACCTGAATATGAAACGGCTCTAATAGCCACGAAAAAATTAAAATGGGATCTGTTAGCTGATTACAAAGCTGCTGATACTGTCCATATGCATAAACGGTACTACAAGCCAAGATATTTAGAGGCATGCGTAACAAGCGGCAAAGCCTGTCGTTTTTATGCAATTGATGGTAATGAACCATTCTTAACCAATCCTCACCATGCTGTAATAGGTTGGATAACAGATTACCCTGATAAAGTCATCACTACACAGCAGCGTGTATAAAAATAGCTATCCAGTAAGTCCATGTGACTTATTTGGATAGCTATTTTTATTTTTTTTGGAAGCGAGGTGCTACTTTTCCATTTTTGCGGTCACGATGTAGTAAAAATCCTGCGAAAAAGCCAAAGCCTATAACAAAGAATATAACACCTACTACAAATTGTAGCCATAAAAATGGGAAAGGCGAAAGAAGCTTCCCAAATAATGTATCACGCATAAATTTAATGCCGCCTGCAGCCATAAGACCTGGAATAAGCATTACAATAAATGCAGCTAAACGGGCCATATATACCCCTCCTTATTCCTATGATTAATTGTACCTGTGGATGGGGGAATGTCAAGAAAGGCTAGTAATCAATATAATAATTATTCGTCAAAACTAGACGGAGCATATAGTAGTTTTTGTTACTGAATGTTTAGAAAATTCTTACTTAAACAAGAATATGTAATAATAGTTGCGAAATTGTGAATTTGTCAGTATTGTAAAAATAAGTGGAGCAATATTATCCATTACTAAACAATTTTTATCCTAGGGTCTAAACACCTACTGAAAAATGGGGCTCAGTATTATAGCTGAGGCGAGGACAACAAGTGGTAAGATTGTTAGATAAAACTTGATTGGGACGGGCATTTGGGGATGCACTTTCCAAAGCAAAGGGGCGAGTTTCATGGAAATCTTCAAGTATATGGAAAAGTATGATTATGAACAATTGGTATTTTGCCAAGATGAAGCATCAGGGTTAAAAGCGGTTATCGCTATCCATGATACAACACTTGGACCAGCATTAGGCGGGGCACGTATGTGGACATATGCATCAGAGGAAAATGCAGTTGAAGACGCATTGCGTTTAGCACGAGGTATGACCTACAAAAATGCGGCAGCTGGTTTAAACCTTGGCGGTGGAAAAACGGTCATTATCGGTGACCCATTTAAAGATAAAAACGAAGAAATGTTCCGTGCATTAGGTCGTTTCATCCAAGGCTTAAATGGTCGTTATATCACGGCAGAAGACGTAGGTACAACAGTTACAGATATGGATTTAATCCATGAGGAAACAGATTATGTAACAGGAATCTCACCTGCATTCGGTTCATCAGGGAACCCATCTCCAGTAACGGCGTATGGTGTTTACCGCGGTATGAAAGCGGCTGCAAAAGAAGCATTTGGTTCAGAATCATTAGAGGGATTAAAAATTTCTGTACAAGGTCTAGGAAATGTAGCCTACAAGCTTTGCGAGTATTTACATAATGAAGGGGCAAAACTTGTTGTAACAGATATCAATCAGGCAGCAATTGATAGAGTTGTGAATGACTTTGACGCAATTGCAGTAGCTCCAGATGAAATCTACGCGCAAGAAGTTGATATTTTCTCTCCTTGTGCTTTAGGTGCTATATTAAATGATGAAACAATTCCACAATTAAAAGCAAAAGTAATTGCTGGGTCTGCTAATAATCAGTTAAAAGATTCACGTCATGGTGATTTCCTACATGAATTAGGTATTGTCTATGCACCAGACTATGTCATTAATGCTGGTGGCGTTATTAACGTTGCGGATGAATTATATGGTTATAATCGTGAACGTGCTCTGAAACGCGTTGACGGTATATATGATAGTATTGAAAAGATCTTTGCTATTTCAAAACGAGATGGCATTCCAACATATGTGGCAGCGAATCGTTTAGCTGAAGAACGCATTGCGCGTGTGGCGAAATCTCGCAGCCAATTCTTAAAAAATGAAAAAAATATTTTACACGGTCGCTAATATACAAGGTTTGAAAATTTGGAGAAGTCGCATTGTCGACTTCTTCTAATTTTACCAACAAATAAGAGCACCGTTGCAGTAAAGCTAAAGTTCTGTTCTTCTTAAGCAAAAATAGACCGCAAGCTAATTGGTAGGGTAATGGTTTAATAGATAGAATACTTTAGCACTTTTCTCAAAAGGGGGAATAAACATGGCTCAAAATTATGATGTTGTCATTTTAGGTGGAGGTACAGGCGGTTATGTGGCGGCCATCCGCGCTGCGCAACTAGGCTTGAAAACAGCTATTGTAGAGCGGGATCGTTTAGGTGGAACATGCTTGCACAAAGGCTGTATCCCAAGTAAAGCTTTACTTCGAAGTGCAGAAGTATATCGAATGGCTAATAAAACGGCTAGTGAGTATGGTGTTGACATTGAAGGTGTGACACTGCAATTTGACAAAGTGCAAGCTAGGAAGCAAGCGATCGTTGAGCAATTAAGCCAAGGTGTGAATACACTGATGAAAAAAGGCAAAATAGATGTTTATCATGGTACAGGACGAATTTTAGGTCCCTCTATTTTCTCTCCTATGCCAGGAACTATTTCCGTAGAAATGTCCAATGGGCAAGAAAATGAAATGCTTGTACCGACGAATGTTGTCATTGCAACTGGCTCAAAGCCAAGAGGTATGGCAGGATTAACAGTTGATGGCCAATATGTGATGAATTCAGATCATGCGTTGGAGCTTGACAATTTACCAAAATCATTGTTAATCGTTGGCGGTGGTGTCATTGGAATTGAGTGGGCATCTATGCTTTGCGATTTTGGCGTATATGTAACAGTTCTAGAATACGGACCAACTATCTTACCTGCAGAGGATGCTGATATCGTCAAAGAAGTAACAAAGCAGCTTGAAAAGAGGGGAGTTCGCATTGTCACAAATGCCCGTTTAGATGCAGATACATTCAAAATAGAAAATGATAACGTTTTCATTTCTGCGAAAGTGAATGAGCAGGAAGAAATCTTTGAGGCAGATAAACTTTTACTTTGTGTTGGTCGTGAAGCCAACACGCAAGACATTGGCTTGGAAAATACAGAAATCGAAGTGGAAAATGGCTTCATTAAAGTGAATGATTCTTATCAAACGAAGGAATCACATATGTATGCCATAGGTGATGTGATTGGTGGCTTACAGTTAGCGCATGTGGCTTCTCATGAAGGACTGTCAGCAATCGAGCATATAGCGACAGGTAAAGCAGAGCATATCGATGATCTGAAGGTACCGAAATGTGTTTATTCATATCCAGAGGTTGCTAGCATTGGCTTAACCGAAAGTGCTGCCAAAGAGCGAGGCTTTTCATTAAAAATCGGTAAATTCCCTTTCAAGGCAATTGGTAAGGCATTGGTAAATGGGGAAGCAGAAGGTTTTGTAAAAATAATTGCTGATGAAGAAACAGATGATATTTTGGGTATTCATATGGTAGGGCCGCACGTGACAGATTTAATTGGAGAGGCATCTTTAGCTAAATTGTTGGATGCAACACCATGGGAAATTAGTCAGGCAATTCATCCACATCCTTCATTAAACGAGGTATTAGTGGAATCTGCTTTAGCAGTTGATGGTCGTGCTATCCATTTTTAAATTTTCTGAATTTCATAACTAACATATCCAAATGTGGGGATATAGGATAAGATAGTTATTTCTCTATAATACGAAAGGGGTGTTCGTATGCAAGATGTTCAAATCAAACATGAAGATTTAGGTTTGTCAAATGAAGATGTACTTGCTATGTTCGAAACAATGTTAATGGCCAGAAGATTAGATGAGCGTATGTGGTTATTAAACCGTTCTGGTAAAATTCCGTTTGTAATTTCTTGTCAAGGTCAGGAGGCAGCACAAGTAGGGGCGGCCTTTGCGTTAAATAAAGATAAAGATTATATTGCGCCATATTATCGTGATATGGGGGTTGTTTTACACTTTGGTATGACACCAAGAGAGTTGATGCTATCTGCATTTGCAAAAGCGGAAGATCCAAACTCTGGTGGACGTCAAATGCCTGGCCATTTCGGTCAAAAGAAAAACCGTATTTTAACAGGATCTTCACCTGTTACTACGCAGGTGCCACATGCAGTTGGCGTTGCACTTGCTGGACGACTACAAAATGAGGATTTTGTTTCTTTTGTGACACTTGGTGAAGGTTCCTCTAACCAAGGGGATTTCCATGAAGGGGCCAACTTCGCAGGTGTTCATAAATTGCCAGTTATTATTATGGTGGAAAACAATCAATATGCCATCTCTGTACCAGTAGAACGTCAGTTAGGCTGTGCGAAGGTTTCTGATCGTGGGATTGGGTATGGTATGCCAGGTGTGACAGTTGATGGAAAATGCCCATTACAAGTTTACAAAGTGGTGAAAGAAGCAGCCGATCGTGCACGTAATGGAGAGGGCCCAAGCTTAATCGAAACAGTCACATATCGTTTAACAGCCCATTCCTCGGACGACGATGATCGTCAATACCGTACGGCTGAAGATATTGCAGAAGGAAAGGCAAAAGATCCGATTGTGTTATTTGAAAAGTATCTGACTGATGCAGGCGTCATGACTGAAAAAGTACGTACAGAAATCGAAGAACGTGTTATGGCAGAAGTAAATGAAGCTACTGATTATGCAGAAGCGGCTCCATATGCACAACCAGAGGATGCCATGAAATATGTTTATGCACCAGTGGACGGAGGTGACGTGTAATGGCAGTTATGTCTTATATTGATGCGATTACATTAGCAATGAAAGAAGAAATGGAACGTGATGAACGAGTTTTCATTTTAGGGGAAGACGTTGGCCGTAAGGGTGGTGTATTTAAAGCAACTACTGGTCTGTATGATCAATTCGGCGAATACCGTGTACTAGATACGCCACTTGCAGAAAGTGCTATTGCAGGGGTCGGTATTGGGGCAGCAATGTATGGTATGCGTCCAATCGCAGAAATGCAATTTGCTGATTTCATTATGCCAGCTGTCAACCAAATCGTCTCTGAGGCAGCCAAAATCCGTTACCGTTCTAACAATGATTGGACTTGTCCAATGGTAATCCGTGCACCTTTTGGTGGAGGAATTCACGGGGCTCTTTACCATTCTCAATCTGTTGAAGCCCTTTTTGCGGGTACACCTGGGTTGAAAATAGTTATCCCATCAACACCATATGATGCTAAAGGATTGCTAAAAGCAGCTATTCGTGATGAAGATCCTGTATTATTCTTTGAACATAAGCGTGCTTATCGATTAATTAAGGGTGAGGTGCCTCTAGACGATTATACATTACCAATCGGCAAGGCAGATGTGAAGCGTGAAGGGGATGATGTGACGGTTATTACCTATGGGTTAGCTGTCCACTTTGCGCTACAAGCTGCAGAACGTCTTGCTGCAGATGGTATTTCTGCGCATATACTTGACCTACGCACAGTCTATCCCCTTGATAAGGAAGCAATTATCGAGGCGGCGACTAAAACAGGGAAAGTATTACTTGTTACGGAGGATAATAAAGAAGGCAGTATCATGAGTGAAGTTGCTGCCATTATTGCGGAGCATTGTTTATTTGAGCTTGATGCACCGATTCAACGTCTAGCAGGACCCGATGTGCCAGCAATGCCATATGCACCAACCATGGAGAAATATTTTATGATTAATCCTGATAAAGTGGAACGTGCGATGCGAGAACTTGCGGCATTTTAACATACCAAGCAAGGCTGATTGAAAAAATGAAAGCCTCAGACGGAAGAACAGATTTTGACTTAGCCGTTTGAAAGTCAAAATCTGTCTATTTGCCTATCTACGTTTACTAATATAGCGCTGCATCAGGTACAATGACGCCTAGGCTTAATTGATGGGAGGAATAAATGATGGCGGTTCAAAATATTACTATGCCACAGCTCGGCGAAAGTGTAACAGAAGGTACAATTGAAAAATGGCTTGTAAAGCCTGGCGATACAGTAAAGAAATATGATTCTTTAGCAGAAGTTGTGACAGATAAAGTAAATGCAGAAATTCCATCGTCGTTTGAAGGGGTTATTACGGAGTTAATTGCACAAGAAGGTCAAACATTACCAGTGGGCGCAGTCGTATGCTCGATTGAAATTGCAGGGGAGAGTGAGTTACCACCACCACCACCTGAAAAAAAATCGGCAGTAAGCACAGCCATTTTAAATGCAGGTGTTCAAAAGAAACAAGAAGCATCACAACCCGTTTCTACTCCTTCTTCAGTCGCTCCAAAAGAAGCGCGTAAGGACAAAGTACGCTATTCACCTGCTGTTCTACGACTTGCACAGGAGCATGATATTGCCCTTGATCAAGTTACAGGAACGGGCGAGGGTGGTCGCATTACAAGAAAAGATTTGTTAAAACTTATAGAAACGGGCAATATTCCAACAGCAACTACTGCGGCACCAACGCCAGCAGCGATTCAAACAACAACTGAACAACCAGCTCCTGCACCAGCACAGCTTGCAGAAAAGCCTGCAGCACCAGTACCACCTATACAGCCTGGGGACATTGAAATCCCAGTGACAAAGGTCCGTCGTGCCATTGCTAATAACATGGTAAGAAGCGTCCATGAAGCTCCACATGCTTGGATGATGATGGAAGTGGATGTAACAGATTTAGTTGCTTATCGAGATAGCCTAAAAGGTGAATTTAAGCAAAAGGAAGGCTTTAATCTTACATATTTCGCCTTCTTTGTAAAAGCAGTGGCTCAGGCCTTGAAGGAATTCCCAATGATGAATTCTATGTGGGCTGAGGATAAAATTATTCAAAAGCATGACATCAATATTTCGATTGCAGTAGCGACGGATGATGCACTATTCGTACCTGTTATAAAACACGCGGATGAAAAATCCATTAAAGGAATTGCTAAAGAAATTCATGAGCTTGCTAACAAAGTTCGAACTGGAAAATTAGCCATGGATGATATTAAAGGTGGTACATTTACCGTTAATAATACGGGAGCATTTGGCTCTATTCAATCAATGGGTATCATTAATTATCCACAAGCTGCCATTCTCCAAGTGGAAAGTATTGTAAAAAAACCGGTCATTTTACCAGGTGGAATGTTCGCCGCTCGTGATATTGTGAATTTATGTTTATCATTAGATCATCGTGTGTTGGATGGACTAGTATGTGGTAAATTCCTAAATAGAGTAAAAGAAATACTCGAAAATACAAATAAATCTTCGACGTCAGTCTACTGATGACTTGTCGGAAACCTGCTGTATAAGGGTTTCCGATTTTTTTTATGCTTTCCGAGTCGCAATTTGTCATGTAGAATAACAAATAGAAACTACTAAGGGGGGAAGCTGATTAAGCGTCCGCATGTCAAACAACATGAAAAATATTGAATTTGAAAAGCCGGCCTATTCTGACTGGCAAGATGCAGCAATCAAAGCTTTAAAGGGGAAACCATTTGAGTCTCTATTCACGAAAACAAATGAGGGTGTTACACTACAGCCCATTTACACACAAGAAAGTTTAGTAGCTAAGCTTGGTGATGAGCTCGATCGACAAGTTGCCACAATCCGTTCTCTACAAAATAGTCAAGCATTCCAAGTAGCTCAGCAAGTTCATGCAGATACGAGTGAAGCATTTTTTGCACAGCTTGATGACAGTTTAGCTAGGGGTAATGAAATTATTACAATTGACAGTCGTGTTAATTTTGATTGGACAGAAGACGTATTGGTCAAATTAGCATCATATTTCTCAGAATATTCATTTAAAATTACTATTAAAGATACAAAAGACCCATTATTAACAGTGTTTGACAAAATTGCTTTGGATCAACGAGAAGCTGTGAAAGGATTCATCGTTTCGACCCAACCCATCTCTTTACATGCATTTCCGAGCGTGCGCTCAGTCGGCGCTAACACAGTTATTTATCATAATGAAGGTGCCAACGCCATTCAAGAATTAGCCTATGCACTTGCATTAGCAGCAAAATGGGTAGAACAGGAAGAAAGCTTCGAGGCATTCTCCAAGAAATTTTTTGTATCCTTTGCAGTTGATACACAATTCTTTACAGAGATTGCAAAACTCCGTGCTTTTAAAGTACTTTGGAAAGCGTTCTCATCTGCCTATGGAGTTACACAAAATGTAAAAATACCAACAGTTGCTGAAACATCATTAAGAAGCTTCTCTAAATTGGATGTCTACGTGAATTTATTACGATCCTCCAATGAAGCGCTTTCTGGCTTAATAGGCGGTGCTGATCTCTTTACAGTTCATCCACATGATGTATTAACAAAGCCTACAGAACAGTCAGTACGTATTGCTCGTAACGTGTCATTGATTTTAAAAGAAGAAACAAATGTCTTAAAAGTTATAGATCCTGCAGGTGGCTCTTACTTTATCGAGTCGTTAACGGCAGATTTTGTCAAAGAAGCATGGGCATTATTCTTAGAAATCGAGGCAGCTGGAGGCATTGATGAATACACAGCATCTGGCAAGCTCGCTGAAGAAGTAGAGAAATCGTATCAATCTCGTATTCACGCTGCACAAACACGTAAGCAATCATTAATTGGAACAAATATTTATGCTAATCCAGCAGACGCATTTGAATGTGAAACAAATCCGTTATTTGCTAGCATTAAACGAAGTGCTATTCCATTCGAAAAGCTGCGTGCTGAAATGACGGCAGCCGATGTGAAAACAGGCATTTTAACATTAGGTACTTTAAAAAGCTCCAAGCCAAGAGCAGATTTTATTGCTGGATTCTTAAATACGGTTGGTCTTGTTCCTGAAAAAAGTGAACCAGCGACGACTGTTGAAGAGGCAATTGCTTGGTTAAAGGCAACAGAGGCTAAATATGTTGTCATTGCAGGTAATGACGAAGATACAAAAGAATTTGTCCATGCCATTTTAGCAGACAAGCCAGCGGATGTACTTGTGGATGTAGCTGGGAAATTTAAAGACGAAGAAGAAGCTTGGTTAGCAAATGGCTTAAACGGTTTTATTTTCGCAGGACAGAACATCATTGAAAAATTACAGTCAGTGTTTGCGAGCATGAAGGAGGTCCAACGATGAGTAAGCCAAATTTTAATGCAATTGAAATAGAAAAAGTTTTATCAGCTAATGCGCCTCAAGCGTCTGATGATAAGTTTATGACAAATGAAGGAATTGAAATTAAAGATATTTATACAAAAGAAGATATCAAGGATGCTAAACATTTAAATGATGTAGCAGGTATCGCACCAAATACACGTGGACCATACCCTACCATGTATGTGGCTCGCCCATGGACAGTTCGTCAATATGCTGGCTTCTCAACAGCTGAAGAGTCCAATGCCTTTTACAAGCGAAATCTGGCAATGGGACAAAAGGGTTTATCTGTAGCGTTTGACCTAGCAACTCATAGAGGCTATGACTCTGATCATCCACGTGTTACAGGAGATGTGGGGAAAGCGGGTGTTGCTATTGACTCTGTCGAGGATATGAAAATTCTATTCGATCAAATCCCTTTAGATCAAATGTCTGTTTCTATGACGATGAATGGCGCAGTGCTACCAGTTCTTGCATTTTATATAGTGGCAGCAGAGGAACAAGGAGTAACGCCAGAAAAATTAGCAGGGACGATTCAAAACGATATTTTAAAAGAATATATGGTGCGTAATACATACATTTACCCACCAGCTATGTCGATGAAAATCATTGCAGATATTTTTGAATATACAGCGAAGTATATGCCGAAATTTAACTCTATTTCGATTTCTGGTTATCATATTCAAGAAGCGGGGGCAACGAATGACATAGAACTTGCCTACACGTTAGCAGATGGTTTGGAATATGTTCGTACAGGACTGAAAGCAGGCATTGATATCGATGCATTTGCACCACGTCTATCGTTCTTCTGGGCTATTGGCATGAACTATTATATGGAAGTTGCTAAAATGCGCGCGGCACGCCGTATTTGGGCACAGATGATGTCAACGTTTAATCCAAAAAATCCGAAAACTTTAGCTTTACGTACCCATTCGCAAACATCTGGGTGGTCATTAACAGAGCAAGATCCGTTTAATAATGTAGCACGTACGTTAATTGAAGCAAATGCATCATCAATGGGACATACACAATCACTGCATACGAATGCATTGGATGAAGCCATTGCACTTCCAACGGATTTCTCCGCACGTATTGCACGTAATACGCAGTTATTTTTACAAGAGGAAACAGCAATGACAAAAGTAATTGATCCATGGGGTGGATCATACTACGTGGAGAAATTGACAGAAGAAATTACCAAATCTGCATGGGCATTAATCGAAGAGATTGAGGCACTTGGAGGGATGGCGAAAGCAATTGAAACAGGTCTTCCTAAAATGAAAGTCGAAGAAGCTGCTGCTAAACGTCAAGCGAAAATTGACTCCAAGACAGAGACGATTGTCGGTGTAAATAAATATCGCCTGACGAAGGAAGAGCCAATTGACATTCTAGATATTGATAATACCATTGTTCGACAAAAGCAAATTGAACGTTTAGAAGCGATGAAAGCAGCACGTGATGAAGCTGAGGTTCAAAAACATTTAGCTCGTTTGACAAAAGCCGCACAAGATGGCGAGGAAAACTTACTAGCTGTAGCGGTTGATGCGGCTCGTGCACGTGCCTCTTTAGGTGAAATCTCAGATGCAATTGAAGCGGTTTCTGGACGACACAAAGCCGTAATTCGTTCTATTTCGGGTGTATACTCTGCCAACTTCTCTGATGAGGAGCAAATTTCAGAAGTGAAACAAATGACAGAAGAATTCCTTGAAAACGAAGGCCGCCGTCCGCGTATTTTAGTCGCTAAAATGGGACAAGATGGACATGACCGTGGAGCCAAGGTCGTCGCAACAGGCTATGCCGATTTAGGCTTTGATGTAGATATTTCTCCGTTATTTATGACGCCTGCTGAGGCAGCGCAAATGGCCGTTGAAAATGATGTACATGTCATCGGTGTCTCTTCGTTAGCAGCAGGTCATAAAACATTAGTGCCCGAATTGATTACGGAGTTAGAAAAGTTAGGGCGTGAAGATATTATCATCATTGTGGGTGGTGTTATACCTGCACAAGACTATGATTTCCTTTACAATGCTGGAGCAGTAGCTATCTTTGGACCGGGTACCGTGATTCCTGTATCCGCACAGAAAATCATTGAGGAAATTTACAAACGTTTAGGCTATGAGGAAGTGTCTGAATAATGGACAACAACAAAGGAATGGAAGAAAGTGCGCTGTTTGTGATGGACGGAGTCGAGGCGACTCACGACGGTATGCAATATGGTACACCTAAAAAATTCCGAAAGAAAAAAGCCGACACTGTTAATATTCGAGAGCTTGCACAACAAGTACGTGCAGGCTCTCGCACACATTTGTCAAAAGCGATTACCCTCATTGAAAGCTCGAATGCCACTCATAAAGTTCAAGCTCAAGAGCTTTTGCAGGAACTTCTACCACATACAGGAAAGAGTATTCGAATCGGCATTACGGGTGTTCCAGGAGCAGGGAAGAGCTCGTTCATTGAGGCTTTCGGAACAATGCTTTGTGACATGGGAAAACGAGTAGCAGTTCTTGCGATTGATCCAAGCTCTTCTTTATCCGGAGGCAGTATTTTAGGAGATAAAACGCGTATGGAAGAGCTCGTCAAGAAGCCCACTGCTTTTGTACGCCCTTCACCATCGGCTGGTACCCTTGGGGGTGTTCACAAAAAAACACGTGAAACGATGTTAGTTTGTGAAGCGGCTGGCTATGATGTCATTCTCATTGAAACAGTTGGTGTGGGACAAAGCGAAACCTATGTCCGAGGCATGGTAGATTTCTTCTTGCTTTTAGTTTTAACTGGGGCCGGGGATGAATTGCAGGGCATGAAAAAGGGCATTATGGAATTAGCAGATGCCATTGTTGTGCATAAGGCAGATGGTGATAATGTGCGACTTGCCAAAAAAACTGTCGCAGAATATAAACAGATTCTACATTTTTTACAGCCGGCAACACCAGGCTGGATGTCTACTGCAATGCCCGTTAGTTCACTGGAAAAACGGGGTCTCGATAAGGTTTGGGGAACCATAAAGGAATTCAAACAAATTGTTGAAACAAATCATTATTGGGCTACTCGACGTCAAAAACAAACAAAAGAGTGGTTCCAATCCATGATTACTGATCATTTAATAGATATGTTTTATGGGAATCCACAACGTAAAGCACAGGTACAGCTACTGGAACGTCAAATCTTAAGTGGCCAACTAACGGTTACACAAGGTGTAGATCGTTTATTTAGCGAGGAATAGGTAGGGAAGTAAACTAGTTTCTTTAAAAGCTTAGAAAATTCAACTGACTTGTATGAGCAAGTGGGTGCACAAATTCGTTGCAAACTGCTATGATAAGAGATGTATGTGCGTCAAATACCTACTATAAAAGCTGAATTGACGCGATTTGAAAGGAGCTATCGCTATATGAATATGGATTACGATTTATTTATGCAGGAAATTTTAAAAACAGCTCGTGCTGAAATTGAAACGGCTGGTTACGAACAGCTAAAAACACCAGAGGCTGTTGAAGAGGCATTTGCTCGCCCAGGTACAACATTAGTTATGGTGAACTCAGTGTGCGGTTGTGCGGGTGGTATTGCTCGTCCAGCGGCAGCGCAATGTGTACATTACGATAAACGCCCGGATCACTTAGTAACAGTATTTGCAGGGCAAGATAAAGAAGCGACTGCAGCGGCACGTTATCATTTTGGGGAAGATCACCTACCTTCTTCACCATCATTTGTTTTATTAAAAGATGGACAAGTAGTGGCTGAAGTCGGGCGCTATGAAATTGAAGGACATGACCCGATGTCAGTTGTAACAAACTTACAAGCAAACTTTGAAGAGTATTGTGACGAGCTTTAAGACAATTCTTGCATAAGAACAATCCTTTATAACTAAGTAGAAGAGCCTCATAGAATGTTAGTTAATCTATGTAGGCTTCCTACTTATTATCATGTACAGATAGTTCAGCACTACCATTAAAATTTTTGTAATATTGGCTAAATAATTAGTGGTATTTACTGAAGAGTACTAAAAGATAGGAGGCAGTCGACCTGAAGAAGTTTTCAATCGGCTATCGAACTTTAAAAACAGCAATTGGTGCAGCACTTGCTATTGCCATTGCTCAATATTTTCATTTAGCCTCGTATGCCTCTGCTGGTATTCTAACGATATTATGTGTACAGCCAACAAAGAAAAAATCCATTCACGCAGCCTACACTCGATTGGTTGCTAGTATAGTGGCCATGGTGTTTGCCTTTATGAGCTTTGAGCTTTTTTCCTATCAGCCACTTACACTTGCGGGTATGTTACTACTTTTTATTCCAACGATTGTGTCCTTGAGAGTTGCAGACGGATTTATTTCTAGTGTCGTTATTATTATGCACATTTACGCCGCTAAAAGTTTTTCGATGGCGCTTGTTTATAATGAATTGGCATTAATGGCTATTGGCTATGGAACCGGTATAGCCATTAATATGTATATGCCAGATATTCAAAAGGAATTAAATTACTATAGAGTTAAAATTGAGGAACTATACAGCAAGATATTTTTAGAAATTGCTAGCTATTTACGGCAAGGGGATACGTTATGGGATGGGCATGAGATCATTGAAGCTATTCGAACTTTAAATGATGCAAAGTCCTTAGCATTTAAAGATGTTGAAAACCATTTTACGAGACGTAAAAATGATTACTATATGTATTTCGATATGCGAGAAAGGCAACTAGAAATAATCGAAAGAGTGTTGCCAAAAATTACAACATTACCTGTTATAGTACAAGAGGCTGAAATTGTGGCAGATTTTTTACAAGACCTCGGAGGACATATTCATTCTGGAAATACAGCAAGTCACTATCGTGAAAAGCTAGAGCAGGTGAAACATGATTTCTCGCAGCTACCATTACCGCAAAATCATGAGCAATTCATCGCACAAGCCGCACTCTATCAGTTTATCGAGGAAATGGACAGGTATTTAGAAATAAAGCAATCATTTAAGGGTTTAAAGGTAAAAAAAGAGCGCCCACAGTAGTGTGGACGCTATGGTCTTGCCTTAAACTAGCATCGATAAGCCAAATGCTAGAGATGAAATTAGCATGATTGCGACCATAGTATAAACAACGATTTTTTGAAACTTTTTATTACTCATATGCTCGTTCGCTCCTTCTTTTCTTATAAATAGTTTATCAAATCTGAAAAATTTCTCAAGTAGTAGAGTTTTGACAAAAAAGTCTGTAAAATAGAGTATGTACCATAACAGAAGGAGATGTCACCATGGAGAAAGTAGACCATATTGGGATTGCGGTGCGCGATCTTGATGAACGCATTACATATTATACAGAAACTTTAGGTTTAAAGTTGTTAAAAGTGGAAGAAGTAGACTCACAACAAGTTCGAGTTGCCTTTATCGACGCAGGCAACGTGAAATTGGAGCTATTAGAACCAATGAGTGAAAAAAGTGCCATTCATGGATTTATTGAAAAACGTGGAGAAGGTATTCACCATATTGCTTTTGGTGTGACAGGAATTCGTGAGCGTATGGTTGAGCTTCGTGAAAAAGGTGTACGTCTTTTATCGGAAGAGCCAGGACCTGGTGCTGGAGGTGCAGAGGTTGCGTTCATGCATCCTAAATCTTCTTTCGGGGTGTTATATGAATTATGTGATAAAAGTGGAAAAGGGGATAAGTGATTAATATGGATATGTTCGACAAAATCAATGACTTGTATGATCGTAAGACGGTAATTGAACTTGGTGGTGGCTATGAGCGCATCGAAAAACAGCATGAAAAAGGGAAATTAACAGCTCGTGAACGTATTGATTTATTACTAGACGAAGGTACATTTTTTGAAATTAACCCATTTATTACTCACCGTACAGTAGACTTCGGAATGGAGAAAATGGAAGGCCCCGGGGATGGTGTTGTAACTGGGTTCGGTAAAATTAACGGGCGTCCAGTATACTTATTCTCTCAAGACTTTACAGTGTTTGGTGGAGCACTAGGTGAAATGCATGCAAAAAAAATGGCAACAGTTATGGATCTCGCTGCAAAAAATGGCACACCATTTATCGGTATTAACGATTCAGGTGGCGCCCGTATCCAAGAGGGTGTTCTTTCACTAGATGGCTATGGTCATATTTTCTACCGTAATGCGATTTACTCAGGCGTTATTCCGCAAATCTCAGTGATTATGGGGCCATGTGCTGGAGGAGCAGTATACTCTCCTGCAATTACAGACTTTATCTTAATGGTAGACAAAACATCTCAAATGTTTATAACAGGACCTAAAGTAATAGAAACAGTGACAGGCGAAAAAATCTCTGCTGAAGATTTAGGTGGTTCGAAAGTAAATAATGCAGTAAGTGGAAATGCCCATTTCCGTGCACCATCTGAAGAAGAGGCAATTCAAGAAATAAAAAAACTATTAAGCTATTTACCACAAAACAATAAAGAAAAAGCACCTCGTCAAGCTCGACCAGAGGGAGATGACTACCGTCCAGAAATCGTGGATACAGTGCCAATTGAAACAACACGTCCTTACGATGTACGTAAAGTCGTTGAGCAAGTAGTGGATGAAGGTTCATTCATGGAAGTTCATGCAGAATTTGCGAAAAACGTTGTTGTTGGCTTTGCACGTATTGCTGGTGAGTCAGTTGGCCTTGTTTGTAACCAACCAAAAGTACTTGCTGGAGGATTAGATATTGATTCTTCCGATAAAGCGGCTCGTTTTATCCGTACTTGCGATGCTTACAATATTCCAATCATTACATTTGAAGACGTATCTGGTTTCTTCCCAGGTGTTAAACAAGAACATGGCGGAATCATTCGTCATGGTGCGAAAATTCTTTATGCTTATTCAGAAGCAACTGTACCAAAGATTACAGTGATTTTACGTAAAGCTTATGGAGGCGCTTACGTGGCCCTGAATTCTAAATCAATCGGTGCGGACCTTGTATTTGCTTGGCCAAATGCTGAAATTGCAGTTATGGGAGCTGCCGGAGCTGCAAACATCATTTTTGCCCGTGAAATTGCGAAATCAGATGATCCAGAAGCAACACGTGCCGCAAAAATTGAAGAATATAAAGAAAAATTTGCCAATCCATATGTTGCAGCATCTCGCGGTATGGTAGACGATGTTATTGATCCAAGAGATACACGTATCAAACTGATTCAAGGACTTGATATGTTATCTACTAAACAGGAAACGCGTCCTGAGAAAAAACATGGTAATATTCCATTATAAAATGTCCAAGCCTAGTAGCTATATAGTTACTAGGCTTTTACTTTTCAAAAATTGGTATGCCAGATAATCAATGAAAGTTGAAACATTTTTCTTTTTCAACCGTACTGATATATAAGGAGTTGATATGAATGGAATGGAAGCAATTACAAAAAGAGCAGGAAAAGATTCATACACAACTAAGAAAATCGGCAAGGCTAAACGAGCAAGGACTGTTAATTGACAAGCAGATTGACTATACACAACAGGAAATCAATAAACATTCTAGGGCACTCGATCAAATTCGGTCAAAGCTCCATAAATTAGAGGGTTTCTCATTTATGAATATGATTCGGACTTGGACGGGGCAACAGGATGAATTACGGGCTGAGAAAATTGATAAAGCGGCAGTGCTTGAATTAAAAATTAAAGAAGCGAAGAAAATGCAGATGGATTTAAGCGAAGATAAGTTTCATGTAACCCAGAAATTAGCTCAGATTGATGAAATAGCATTACAGGATGAGCTTCAGAAGATACACGCTAAAAAGAAGGGCTATTTACAAAGGCATGATTCTATACAAGCACAGAGATTGGAGCATTTAGCTGAGGAAAAATTACTCACAAAGCAATTGATTGCTGAAATTCAAGAAGCAGAGGAGGCGGGGGAGGTGGCTCTGACAAAGTTGGGGCAAGCAGCTGCTTCCCTCCATTCGGCTAACGGATATTCGACGTGGGATACATTTTTTGGCGGTGGAATTATTGCAACACACTTAAAACATGATGCGCTTAATCACTCAGAAAATTATATACATAGTGCCCAAATAGCGTTACAGCGTTTTCATAATGAGTTATTAGATGTTCATGTGATGTCTACCAAGACACTACAGATCGAAACAGATGGTTTTGTTAAATTTGCTGATTACTTCTTCGATGATCTTTTTTCAGCTTGGTCGGTCCATTCCAAAATTTCAACCGCAAGAGAACAGGTGTCACGTATCCAAGATGATGTACATAATACAATTTGGCGTTTACAGGATAAACATCATAAAGCATCGAACTATCTACAAACAATTGAACAAGAGCAAGGAGCGATTTTGAATGCTTAAGCTGAGTCTGAGATGAATGTCTCAGACTTTTTTATGTGGGTAGTGTTGTGGAATGATTTCAACTCTTCTGACGTTGTGCTAAAATAATACCTATACTATAACGTGGAAAAACACGTAAACTAAGGGAGTTTTACAACATGACAAGTCGTTTAGTGGAAGAGTTTTTTGAGCTCGTTCAGATTGATTCAGAAACAAAATATGAACAAGAAATTGCACCAATATTAGTCGATAAGTTATCAGCACTTGGATTTACAGTAGTCCAAGATGACGCACATACACGTAACGGACATGGTGCAGGCAATATTATTGCCACTTTAAAAGGCACATTAGATGTTGAGCCAATCTATTTTACCTCTCATATGGATACGGTTGTTCCTGGTAAAGGCATAAAGCCATCATTACGTGAAGATGGTTATATTGTATCTGATGGTACAACGATTTTAGGTGCGGACGATAAGGCTGGACTAGCAGCATTACTAGAAATGGTCAAACGCTTAAAAGAGCAAAATATTGAGCACGGGGATATTGAGTTTATTATTACAGCTGGTGAAGAAAGCGGTCTTGTTGGTGCCAAAGAATTAGACCCATCTATGATTAAAGCAAAATATGGCTTTGCTGTGGATAGTGATGGTAAAGTTGGAGGTATCGTCACAGCAGCTCCGTTCCAAGCTAAAATTTTCGCAAAGATTATCGGTAAAACTGCGCATGCTGGTGTTGCGCCAGAAAAAGGAATTTCAGCTATTACAGTCGCGTCAAAATGTATTGCACAAATGAAGCTAGGTCGATTAGATGAAGAAACAACCGCCAATATTGGACGATTTGAGGGTGGACAGGCGACAAACATTGTTTGCGATGAAGTTACGATTCTAGCTGAAGCGCGTTCGATTGATAAAACTAAATTAGATGCTCAAACAAAGCATATGCAAGAAACATTTGAACAAGTATCTGCATCATTAGGGGCACGAGCTGAAGTTGAAGTGAAGCTTATGTATCCAGGTTTCCGTGTAACCGAGTCAGACAAAGTCGTTCAAGTGGCAATGGCTGCTGCACGTCAAATAGATCGTACACCTACATTAGGAATTTCAGGTGGAGGGTCCGACGCAAATGTAATTGCAGGCTTTGGTATCCCAACCGTTAATCTATCTGTAGGGTATGAGGATATTCATACGACAAATGAAAAAATTCCCGTTGAAGAATTAGAGAAATTAGCAGATTTACTAGTTGAGATTGTTAAAGAATCTGCCAAAAAATAATGAGTTGAATTTGAAGGGTGTGACCATATGGAAAGTGTAAAAGCAGTAGTTTTTGCTTGTGGTACAGAAGAATATGCAGTGCCAGTAGAGCAAGCGATTTCAATTGAAAAATTAGAGCAGGTAACACCTATTCCTCACTTACCTAACTATCTTTTAGGTTTTACAAGAATTCGTGGGGAACTTGTGCCTGTTCTAGACTTTGAACGAATATTATATAATCGCTCTTCCAATACAGCAACTGCTCGGGTAATTGTATTGAATACTGATGTTGTTAACTATGGGTTACTTGTTACGGAAGCTCGTGAAATTCTTGATTTAGATGAGTCAATACTTCAACAGTTAGGACTTGTGAATTATAGTAAAACTCGCTACTTTACAGCTGTGGCTAATCTTGAAAACCGAATGATTACGTATGTTGACCCAAAAATACTCGTCAATTCATTAGAAGGAATACGTGAAATTATTAATTATTTACACAAAATGCTCGAGAATGAAAAGGAAAACGTAGAGGCTTAGGCTTCTACGTTTTCCTTTAGAATGTAATTGTGAACACACCCCAATATGGCTATCACAACGTTGAAAGTTAGAAGACTATACAGCTAAAAAAGCCCTTCCTGCAAAAAAACGGAAGGGCTTTTTCATGTTCTTAAGAAAGACGACCACTGTAGTCTTCAAATTTGAATTCGCGAATAATTTTAATACCTTCTTCATCATTGTATGAAACGATAGAAGGTAGGTTAACACCGTTAAACATATGGTTTTTGACCATGGAATAATGCGCCATATCCGTAAATACCAGACGATCTCCTGGTTTTAATGGCTGTTCAAATGAATAGTCGCCTATAACATCACCAGCAAGACATGTTAGTCCACCCAAGCGGTACGTGTGGGCAAATTCATTAGCTTGACCAGAACCAATAATCATTGGACGGTATGGCATTTCAAGTACATCAGGCATATGACATGTTGCCGACGTATCTAAAATAGCAAGATCCATCCCATTTTTTTGAATATCTAACACTGTAGCTACTAAATAGCCAGTATTAAGGGCCACTGCTTCACCTGGCTCTAAATACACAAGCAGGTTATATTTTTCTTGGATATAATTAATGATGTTCACAAGCTTCTCTACATCATAATCTTCACGTGTAATATGGTGACCACCACCGAAATTCAACCATTTCATTTGATGTAAGACATCACCAAATTTTTCTTCAACTACTTCAATAATACGCTCTAACGTATCCGAGTTTTGTTCACACATTGCATGGAAGTGTAAGCCATCAATGCCGTCAAGTTGAGATTTATCGAAGTTAGCCAAAGTCGTTCCAAGACGGGAATTCGTATAGCAAGGATCGTAAAGAGCTGTTTCAATTTCAGAGTACTCAGGATTCACACGAATACCACATTCAATTGTTTTACCAGCAGATTTCACTTTATCCTTGAACTGAGCCCATTGGTTAAATGAGTTAAATACAATGTGATCCACATAGCCTAGAAGCTCGTCCATTTCATGCTCAATATAAGCAGGTGCATAAACGTGAACTTCTTTGCCCATTTTTTCGTAGCCTAGACGGGCCTCATGCAGGGAGCTAGCTGTAATGCCTGCTAAATATTCCCCTACTAGTGGGAATGTTGAATGCATAGAGAATCCTTTCAGGGCTAGTAATATACGGCAGCCTGTACGATCTTGAATTGATTTTAAAAGCTCAAGATTTTTTGTTAATAATCGCTCATCCACTACATAAGAAGGGGATGGAACTTTTGAAAAATCAATTGGTTTCATCGGCTTAATTCCTTTGCATCTAAATCAAGGTCAAGTAACTCTGGGTTATGGCTTTCTTGCCATGGTAGACCCCATTTATTTAATGCATCCATGAATGGATCTGGATTGAAATCTTCTACATTCCAAACACCTGGTTTACGCCATTCCCCGTTCATTACAAGCATTGCACCAATCATAGCAGGTACGCCAGTTGTGTAAGAAATCGCTTGTGACCCCACTTCGTTATAGCATTCTTCGTGGTCACATACGTTGTACACATAATACGTTTTTTCTTGACCGTCTTTTAGACCGCGAATGATACAACCGATATTTGTTTTACCTTTTGTGCGAGGTCCTAGAGAAGCTGGGTCTGGTAACACCGCTTTTAGGAAGTGGATTGGTTGAATCATTTGACCTTCAAATTCGATTGGCTCGATAGATGTCATACCAACGTTTTCTAATACTTTTAAGTGTGTTAAGTATTTTTCAGAGAACGTCATCCAGAAGCGGATTTGTTTTAAACCTTTAATATTTTTTGCAAGTGATTCAAGCTCTTCATGGTATAGAAGGTAAATATCTTTTGGTCCGATTTCTGGTAAGTTATAAACTTCTTTTTTCTCAAGTGGTGCTGTTTCAACCCACTCGCCTTCTTTCCAGTAACGACCATTCGCAGTAATTTCACGAATGTTAATTTCTGGGTTGAAGTTTGTTGCGAAATGATAACCATGATCTCCTGCATTTGCATCCACAATATCAATATAGTGGATTTCATCAAATTCATGTTTTTGCGCATGAGCTGTGAAAACCCCTGTTACACCTGGGTCAAAACCGCTACCAAGTAATGCAGTTAAGCCAGCTTTTTCAAACTTTTCTTTATAAGCCCATTGCCATTTATATTCAAATTTTGCCGTCTCAGGTGGCTCGTAGTTTGCAGTATCCACATAGTGCACACCTGTCGCTAAGCAAGCATCCATAATCGTTAAGTCCTGATAAGGTAGGGCAACGTTAATCACTACATCTGGTCCAAAAGCTTTAATAAGCTCAATAACCTCTTCTGTATTATCTGCGTCTACCTGTGCAGTATGAATTTTTGTTTTTCCGCCGTCTAGTTTTTCTTTTAGAGCGTCACATTTTGAAACAGTTCTACTTGCGATACAAATTTCCTCAAATACGTCCGAATTTTGAACACACTTGTGTACCACAACACTGGCAACTCCGCCAGCTCCGATAATCAATGCTTTACCCAATTGTCTACCCCCAAGTTCATAAAAGTATTGTCAAACAAGCTGATTATACAGAAATTTGATATAGTACTCAATCATTGTTTTAAAATTTTCTACAAAAAATTTAATTTTTCTACATCAATTAGACGTAATCATAATGAAATAGCCTGGAAAACATGGAAAAATCCCTGTTCTACAAAGGTAGCAAGGGACATCATTGCTTGAAACATCAGAACTGAGCATCACTCTTTTTATTTTAAAAATCGACTTGATATTTGTTGCTTTTCATCTCCCCATACATAAAAGAAAATCACAAGTAATGTACTTAGAAATCCCATTACTAGTCCATACGTACTGAGGGCTACATGTACTTGGCTTTGCATAGCATAAATGAAGATAGCTCCTATTGTTAGCAAATTTCCAGTAATAAGCGATACAAAATGAAAACGTTTATTCATTGTAAGCCCCCCTAGTAGATGATTTATTGAATGCCTCATAATTAAGTTAGTGAACCCCAATTATTGCATAATTCAGAACTTTTATCCAATGTTTTTGTTTCTTTAGAAAAAATAAAGATGCTTTTTAAATACATCTTTTTATAGTATGATGAAAAAATAAGGGGAAAATTTTTAGATTATTACAAGAAAGGGGGAGAAGATGAATCGTGAAATTACGAAATTCATTAACTTTTCAACTTGGAACGATTATTGCTGGTATTTTAGTGGTCATGCTAGGGATTACATCGTTCGCTACATACATAACTGCTTACAATAAACTGTATGATGCTGCTGGTGTGGAGGCATATGGATGTGCCAATATTACAACCGGTTTATTATCTCCTGAGCAGATGGACAAGGCCATGCGTGGGGACCAGGCTGCTCGGGAACGTATTGGGAATGATTTAAACTGGACAACTGGACACAAAGATATTTTTCAAACTCAATATATTCTGTCCCTTGATGGAACATTGTTAGCGCTGGATGACCATTTAGCCGAGAAAGGTTTTGCACCTGGGGATTCTTTCTATCTTGATAAAGAGGCGATTGATAGGCTGTTACAAGATAAGCATCCAACTTATTCTCAGCCCTATACATTTGCTGGCATGGATCGCTTATCAGGCTATGCCCCCGTTTTCAAAGACCACGATTCGAGTAAAGAGATTATTGCCATCAGTGTCATCGATTTTGATGCCAATATTGTTAAGGAACGTACATGGGATGTTGTTCGGAGCGGCATATTAATTAGTATTTTCCCTGTGCTAATTGCTTCAATTATTACAGGGTTTTTAATCCGGCGAAAAGTGAAGCCAATTAGTGTCCTTATTCAACAAGCCAAAGAAATTGCAAATGGCAATTTAGCGGTAGCGGAAACAAAAATAAACAGCAAGGATGAGGTTGAGGATTTAGCGAAGACATTAAATCGTATGACAGCTAGCCTGCAAAGTATGATCATGACCATGCGTTCTACCTCTAATACACTTGCTAATAATGCAGATGAAACCGCTTGCACCTTAAACGATATGACGAACACAATTCAAGAGGTCGCTCATAATATCGAAGAAGTAACAAGCACTGTGACGGCAGGTATGCATCACGCTGAAAATGCTACCGAAGTGTTAACCTCCTTAGCTAAGGACTTGCAGGTAATCCAGAACAATGCTACTGATAGTGCTCATAATGCACGAGAAACTATGAAACTAGCAACAGATGGAGAAAGGCTAGCCAAAGATATAAACAATGATATGGCATCGATTCAAAGTGGTTCAGATGAAGTAAAGCATACTGTTGAAAACTTAGTTACGTCTGCTGCTAAAATACAGGCAATTACAACATCGATTGCTAGTATTGCATCACAAACGAATTTACTAGCCCTGAATGCTTCTATCGAGGCGGCTAGGGCAGGAGAGCATGGAAAAGGCTTTGCGATTGTTGCTGAGGAGGTGCGAAAGCTAGCAGAGCAGTCCAATGCAGAAGTATTACAGGTTGAACAGCTTATTCAGGATATGCTGAAACATGTTCAGCAAGTGATGTCATCAACGAATGATAATACGCAATATATTGAAAAAGGAACAGAGACAGTTGGTTTGACAGCACAATCCTTAGGAAATATTTCAAGCGCTGTAGCGAAGACAGTTGAGGAAATAATAAGTATTTCTCATGCAGTGACTGCTGAAAATGAAAAGTCAGCTCAAATTGTCCAGATGATACAACAACTAACAGAATCCATTAGAGACATTGAGGAAGCCATGAATAGAATTACCTTAGCAGCCCAGCAAACAACAGCAAGTATTGATGAGGTTGCACAAAGTTCGAATGAAACGACCCATATGGCACATACACTAGAGCAACACGTAAAAGCATTTAAATTAAAAGAATTGTAGAAAAATTAGGATAAGTTATCTTTTGCTTGCCTGTCTAAGATGGTACACTATCCATAAGATTTTTCTTTTAGTGAAGGTGAGGATTTAATGGTGGTAAAACAAATGGATGAGCAAGTACAGCAAATAAATGACTTATTTTTAAGTGGTCAAGTAAAAGAGAGCTACCAGCTAGCAAAGGAGATACTTGCCAGCCAAATAAATTTAACTGACGAGACCCATCAACTTATTCAGCAACATGTTGCATTACTGGAGGCAAATGGATATGCCGATATGCCTGAAACGACTGATGAAAAAATAATGCAAAGTAAAGAACGTACAGATGGTTCGTACCCAGAGCGAGATGTTCTTACAGCCTATATCGGTACTCAAGATGATGAACAGTTTGGGAAAGTAATAGAAGAATTATTAGCAGGACCCATTGAAGCACAGGCAAACGCTTATTATACGATGGCTGAATATTACGTCCTTACTAAAGAACAAGACAAAGCGATGGTTCAATTTGCAGAGGCTATTAAATTACAGCCTAACAAAGGTCTGTATTGGGGTGCTTTTGCTCAATTTTTAAATCGTCATGAGGGAAGCCCTTATTTAGCACTTAGACTAATTGAGGAGGCTATAAAGCTAGATGGTATGAATCCTCGCTGGCACTATATTCAAGGTAATATTTTTTTACAGCTTGTAGCTACTACAAAAAATTTAAGCTATTTACCTGCTTTAGAGGAGGCTTGGGAGAGAGCTGAAAAACGCTGTTCTACAAAGCAAATCACCTTGAAAATGGATCTTGTGAAATCGAATGATGTGTTAAGACAATGGAAAAAACAAATGCTATAAATCTAGAAAAGAGACGTTAAACTATTAATAATTATTTCTTTTTAAGTATATTTATGCTAATGTAGAAGTATAAACGGACGTATGAAGCTTATCGATGACATGAAAGAAGTGTTTTTTTGAGTTTATATGTAGCGTATGTATTGGTGGGACTTGCCATTGCCATGCCTGTAGGTGCAATTACAGTCGAAATGACAAAGCAAGGACTTAAAAATGGTTTTCTGCACGGCTGGGCTGTAGGGCTTGGTGGCATGACCATTGACATCGTATTAGTTTTTGCCTTGTATATGGGATTAGCCTCCATTTTGGCTATGCCTATGGTACAGCTTCCGATGTGGATCATTGGAGCGGGCTTTTTATTCTTGTTAGGGTATGACTCTATTAAGAATGCCGATCATGATATTACATTGGCAGGAGAAAAAGTAACCAAGTCCTTTTTTGCTTCTTACTTGAATGGATTATTGGTAGCTATATCCCCTGGTAACCTTGTTTTTTGGGTCAATGTATTCGGCGTTGTTCTAGCTAAATCTTACGGACAAGGGGAGCAAACAAGCTTTTTAATTATTGCTGCTGGTGTCCTGAGTGGAATTTTACTCCACGATATCGGTTTACTAACTATTGTCTCAGTTACGCGTAAAGCGATGAATCGGAAGATGATTAAAACATTTACGATTGTCGCAGGATTCTTGTTATTTGGCTTTGCTGGTTATTTTATATATGAATTTATACAAGCAATTAAAATTTATATATGAAAAGTGCGATCTCTCAGATCGCACTTTTTTTATGATGGAGTAACTACAATTGTCTGCTCTTGGAGACAAGCCAAAATTTCTTCTGCTACTTGATGTGCTAAGGAGAGCTCTGAAGTAAAGCCCACACATGAACAATTCATTTCACCTAAAATATAGCAATCCTTGCCAGCTTCATCTGTGTCTAACATAAAATCAGCTGTCCAGATAAGAGGTAAGTCATATCCTCCTAACAGGTTCGTTACTTGAGGTAGCTGTGATAAAAAGCTTTCGACAAGCTCAGGCCAATCCTCTGGTTGATCATAGCGATATTGTGCACCTGAGAATAATGTTGCACTAAAGGCATCCTCAGTATTAGCAGGTTTTTTATGTACCACGTGAACGGGGTGATTGCGCAACATCAATAAGCGAACTTCACCTTCTGTAATACGTGGAAGAAATCGCATATCGATTAACATACCATTCAATCCAGTAATATATGGCTCACAAAATGTCATGAAGTCTCCGAGAGACCAATATTCAACATGATTATCTTTTGCTTCGGTACATTTAATTTGTGCATCTAATGGAACTTCGGTAATTCCTTCGGCTAGAGGCTCTACTAATTTTACACGCCAAATACCTTCACCCGTAGAACCACGATTTTGCTTCAGAACACGTTCTGTTAACGCTAGAGAAGTAGGAAATTGTGCTTTAAATGCTTCGATTGTATAGTAGGCAAATGTATCATCAGGTACTAAATTGGTAGCAGTAAGCTTTGATAATACATCTTTAGAGCCATAGCTAATCATCGCATCGGGATGTGGCATGCCGATGACGCCTACTTGGCAAAGTTCTCGAAGCATCGCGAAATATTCTTCCTCATGCTGCAAGTTGCCGGGGTTTATACGGGATACATAGGCAGCACCATGTTCCTTTACGTAGTCAAAAATTTGCTGTTTTTTTGCAATATCAAAAAATAACACCTCTGCATCTTGCCCACGTTGCTTTAAAGCTTCCACCATTGGCATTGTATCTGGACGATAGCCATCTGATCCTTTGTCTGTGCCACCTTCAACCTCAAAAAAAATAACTTTTTTATTCATAACTAATACCTCCCTTTTTATTTGTCATTTATTTTCAGTATAGTAGACAAACAAGGAGAAAAGATATATGAAATATGTAAATTTTATGTATTAATTCATATAAACCAATATTTAATATAGGAGGTATTGACTACTGACAGTCAGAAAAATCAGATATTAAGGTGTTTAAGCCTGTTTCTTTTGAAACACTGTGAGATATAGAATCATTAGAAGAATTAGTAAAGTACCAATAAATTGGTAACCTCCAAAGCTTATTTTTAACCACCATACACTTGTGATGACAGCCATTAGTGGTTCTAAGCTTCCTAATAAGCTTGACTCCTTTGGGGATAAATAATGCAAGCTAGCAATATAAAACCAAAACGCTAGCATTGTGCCGAATATAATAATAAAAAGAAAATAGGCAATCGTAGAAAATGTCCAGTTCGATACATCAATAGACCATGGTTGATGGAAGAAACTCATAACAATCCCACCGATGACCATGGACCAACCTACAACAAGTAAGGAATGGAATTGCTGTAAAAGGGGAACAGCATATAGTGTATAAAAGGCAACTGAAAGTCCTGATACTACACCCCAGAATACGGCCATAAAAGGTACTGACAAAGTTGAAAAGGACCCATTTGTTAATAATAAAAAAGTTCCAACAAGTGTAAGTGTAACGGCAATACTATCCTGTTTTGTCAAAGGGCTTTGCTTAGATAAAAAGTAATATGCCATGATGAACAAAGGTGCTAAATACTGTAGAAGCGTGGCTACCGCTGAATTTCCAATGGAAATAGACATCATATACGTATATTGGACAGCAAGCATGCCTAATAAACTAAATAATAATTGTCTCATGGCATTTTGTTTTGTCCGCCACATGATAAAGATTGACTCATGTCGATGGGTAATTTTATATATTCCTATGAGTAATAGACCAGACAAAAGTAGACGACTAGAAACTAGCCATTCTACAGCTATTTGCTCCTCCTGAAATAGTTTTTGGGCTACGGTTCCACCGATTCCCCAAAAACTTGCCCCAAGGATTACTAGTAAAAAACCGAGGGTACGATTTTTTTTGATGATTTGATTCATTGACGAACATCTCCTAAACTATCAATATAAGGTGATTATAAGATGTCCGGAACAGAATAAATATCGTATTAACACATTAAAAATATCAAAATATTGAGGTGATGAGGTTGCCTTTAACCCATATAAAAATTGCGAAAGATTTGCAAGAGCTAACATTGCACGGATCAAAAGAATTTCCAGTTGCCTTGTATGAAACGACCATGAACATGGATAGTATGGATTTTCTACCGCTCCATTGGCATAAAGAAATTCAATTTGTTTATCTCAAAAGCGGATGTGCTAAGTATCGGGTAGGAGCGAATGTTTTAGTCTTAGAGGAGGGGGAGGGGCTATTCATCAATACCTCAGAATTACATGAGGCGAAGCCCTTTCAAATGGAGCATGCGATTGTTTACTGTATAAACGTGGACCCAATAATCATTGGAGGGCATGATGGCAGTATTTTTATGACTAATTATGTTCAACCTTATTTAACTACTCATCGACAGCCCTACCTTAAACTTACGAAGGAGTTAACTCAAAAAGTGGCATGTATGGCTGATATATTACAAAAGCAAGAGGCCTTTTATCAACTTAAAGTATGGAGAGAGCTACTATACATTTGGGAAGTGATGTTAACCCAATCCTTGCTGACGGAGGAAATTGTGGACCCCTCAATTATTGTGCAACAAGAACGGGCTAAAGCGATGCTGAATTTTTTACATACACACTATCAGCAAAAAATAACGCTAGAGGATTTAGCGAAGCACGTGTATTTAAGTAGGGCTGAATGCAGTCGGTATTTTAAGAAAGTAATTGGACTGACCCCATTTACTTATTTATTACAATATCGACTTCGCAAAAGTATTGAATTATTGAGGGATGACGAGCAAAATGTCACTATTATTGCTGCCAATACAGGCTTTAGTACTGTCAGTTACTATATTGAGAAGTTTAAAGAATATACAGGCTATTCACCACATGTTTATCGCAAGAAATTTCTGTAAAGTTTTAAAATGTGAAAAATTATTGAACATCAATGGAAAAAATATAATCATTTATGCCTGTAATATATACATAATTCACCATTTACAATAAAGTGTAATTAATAGTGTGTAGGGGGCGTTAGAATGATGGTTTTAAGGAAAAAGCAAAATATATGGCTAGCTCTGTTATTCATCGTGCTAGTCAGCAATTATACGCTTTATAATTCGGGTCTTGGTTCGGTCATCTTGCCTATCGAAACAAATGGAGTTGTTTTAGGTTCCCTCATTGATTTAGTAGTTGTCATACCTATATTATGGATGCTTTATAAAGGGAAGTTCTCATTAAAGCAGTCCATATTGTTAGTCGCAATTGGCTGTATTGCCGCACGTTTTATCATTCCAATTGAGCATCTTCAGCCATTTGTGGCAGTCACGTGGGCAGGCTTTGCTCTTGAAGGTATTATGATCGTGTTAGAAATTTTACTCATTGCTACACTTGTCCGCTATCTGCCAAGAGTTCTAGCTGATGTACGTGCCAGTTCATTACCAGATATATTTTCATTTTCAAAAGCTGTAGAAAAACAATTTCCGCAGCATCCTGTCATTCAAATGATTTGTTCGGATTTACTTGTCCTTTATTATGGGGTTGCTAGCTGGAAGCGACAAGAACGCCTCGGTTTTACTTTGCATAAAAATTCAAGCTATATCGCCTTTCAACTTATGATTATCCACGGTATTGCGATTGAAACGATTGGCATTCACTGGTGGCTACATGAGAAGTCCATGATTCTTTCCATTGTTTTGCTCATTCTTAATATATATTCAGTGATCTTTTTGATCGCAGATATGCAGGCGATTCGATTTAATCCTGTATACGTAACAGACGAAACAATATATATTTCGCTAGGTTTAATGAAGCGTACAGAAATCGATTTTAATAAAATAGAAGAGGTTATAGAGGATAAGGGTCAGTTAGAAGGAAAATTATCGAAGGATACGATAGATTTCGTGGCACGTGATTTTGGTGAGGCTTATCCGCACGTCATTTTAAAAATGAAAGAGCCAGTGGAAGTGACTTTTATGTTAGGCATTAAAAAACATTATAATCAAGTAGCGATTAAAGTTGACCAGTCACAAGAGTTTAAACAAATGCTTCAACTAAGAATGTCAAAGTATTTTGCCTAAATAGATAGCCAACGTTTTGAATAAAAACGTTGGCTTTTTTTATTTAATCAAGGTCTGCGATTGCATGTAAAATGTCATCGCGGATGGCTTCCCAAAATTGCAGCTGAACCGAGTCACAATACGTATAAAGCTCTTTATGCTGAATGTGATCGTATAGAGCGGCAATGTCTTCTTGATGGAAGGACAGTCGATGATTTAGGTTCGCTCGTTCTTCCTCCAGACAAAATAATTTATAAATATCAGCTAGGCGCTCAAGTTTAGCTAGTTTTTTTGTCATCGCTTCATATTGTTTTTGATGAAAGCGTCCTACTGCAGAGGTCATCGAAATTTTTGCACGATGTTCCGCTTGAAGACTACGACACTCCTCCTGACGAATAGCTACACGATACCAAAATTCATAGCGAGTTGGTAATTCTTTTAGTTCATAGGTAAGCAATGATTTTAAAATTGAATGCACTTGTTCATATGTATCAATGCTTTTTTCTGCGTCTTTAAAAATCCCAAACATACAACCACCCCCATATAGTGTAATACTACACAACTAGATAAAACTCCTTTCATTTAAGAAGTATCTCCTGCTTTATTTTATGAGAAAGCAAATTCAGTTAGCGCATTCCTTGAAAGGGTTAAATTTTCAAGAAGCTATGACAAGATTTTGCTATTTTTGTACAAGTTTCTGAGAAATTAAAGAATAGGCATTTACAAAAAGAAAATAAATGTGTTAACTTTTAAAGTGTCTCAGGTTAACTTAAAAAGAGGGGGAGGTTAACGATGCAACATTTTTGGGTAGTCGGTACTGATACAGATGTTGGTAAAACGATTGTCACGACACTGTTGATGTGTCAATTGCAAAGGTTGGGGTTGGAAATTATACCTTTCAAGCCAGTGCAAACAGGCGAGATATACGACAATTTGCATAGCTATTATGCAGATACAGCTATGTATGAAAAGTATTCCTTGCAAGTGTTAAATAAAGAGCATATGAATGGCTATTCGTTTAAGGAGGCCGCATCGCCACATTTTGCTGCTCAACTGGAGGGACAGCAAATTGATGTAGAAAATCTTTTACAGCGTATTCAATTCTTACAAGAATCCTATGATGTTGTTATAGCTGAGGGAGCAGGGGGATTGTTTGTGCCTTTAGATGTTCAACAAAGCATCACACTGCTTGATGTCATTGTGAGCAGCAAATTGCCAGTAGTGCTTGTTACAAGGACAACCTTAGGGACAATCAATCATACCTTGTTAACAATGGAGGCATTGCAATCACGCCAGATTGACGTTCTTGGTATTGTTTTTAACGGTGACACGGGCAGTATGATGGAACAGGATAATATTCATACGATTTTACAGTACCATCCATTGCCCTATGCGATTATCCCACGTCTTCAGGATATTTCAGAACTAGCGAATATCAACATTACACACACAACCTTATTTGAAAGGCTTTATGGAAATGATCCGAGAAATAACTGACTTACAGGCTAGAGATTTACGGCATATTTGGCATCCGTGCTCACAAATGAAAGATTATGAAGCATTTCCACCTATCGTTATAAAAAAGGGACAAGGTGTGTGGCTTTATGATGAGCATGACAAACGCTATTTGGACGCTGTTTCCTCCTGGTGGGTAAATTTATTTGGACATGCCAATCCGCGTATTAGTCAGGCCTTAAGTCATCAAGCCTTTACATTGGAGCATACGATTTTTGCTAATTTTACACATGAACCGGCTATCCAATTAGCTGAAAAATTAGTCGCTTTATCACCACCTGGTTTACATAAAGTATTTTTTGCGGATAACGGCTCTTCTGCCGTCGAAGTGGCATTGAAGATGAGCTTTCAATACCATATGCAGACTGGAAAACAAACAAAAACTCGGTTTCTAGCGTTTACAGATGCGTATCATGGTGAAACCGTTGGTGCTTTATCTGTAGGAGGGGTAGGGCTTTACAATGAAGTATTTGAGCCACTTTTATTGGATACTGTACGTGCCCAGGGGCCGGATTGTTTTCGTTGCCCGTTCCAAAAACTACCAGAAAGCTGTGATGCACCATGTAGTCATTTTGTAGAAGAACAGCTTAAGATGCATCATGAGGAAATCACGGCTGTTATTATAGAACCACTTATTCAAGCAGCAGCGGGGATGAAAATGTATCCACCCATTTATTTACAACGGCTACGAGCATTATGCTCACAATATGATGTTCATTTAATTGCAGATGAAATTGCTGTTGGGTTCGGCCGTACAGGGACAATGTTTGCCTGTGAGCAGGCCAGTATCACACCAGATTTTATGTGCTTATCAAAAGGCATAACAGGAGGTTATTTACCATTATCCGCTGTTCTAACAAGTGATCAAGTTTACAACGCATTTTATGATGAATATGGAACGATGAAAGCATTTTTACATTCTCATAGCTACTCTGGCAATACGTTGGCATGTCGTGTGGCGCTTGAAGTATTAACAATATTTGAAGAAGAACAAATAATGGACATGATTCAACGCAAGGGGCAACAAATGCGTCAGCTAGCAATGGAAGCATTTGGTCATATGCCTTATGTGGGTGAATACCGACAAGTTGGTTTAGTGGGGGCTATTGAACTTGTTGCAGACCGTCAGACGAAAACGCCATTTGCAAGTGAAGAGAGAATTGGTTACCAAATTTATCAGCAAGCATTAGAAAAAGGTCTACTCATACGACCTCTTGGCAATATTTTATATTTTATGCCACCTTACATCATTACAAATGAAGAAATGACTTTCATGATTAATACAACGAAAGAAACGATTGAACAATTTTTCAAAGACAGGGGGGAATAAAGTTGGTTAGACGGCACTCCACATTAGCATTAGTCATGATTGCCATGTTTGCTGCTTTAACGGCTATAGGAGCTTTTATTAAAATCCCTTTACCCATTGTACCGTTTACCTTACAAATTGTTTTCGTCTTTTTAGCAGGTTGTTTACTAGGTAGCCGCAATGGGTTTTATAGTCAGCTTGTTTATATCGGCGTTGGCTTAGTAGGGCTACCTGTTTTTACGCAGGGCGGGGGCATCACGTATGTTTTACAGCCGACATTTGGCTATCTTATTGGCTTTGCTCTTGCCGCTTATGTAATTGGAATAATCGTTGAAAGAATAGAGAAGCCAACGAAGAAACATTTTATTGGAGCGACAATCTTAGGGCTTTTCATTGTATATGCCGTAGCTGTTCCATATTTATATATAGCTTTAAACTTCTGGTTAGATATGAAAACAAGCTGGTCACATGTTTTAGTTGTTGGCTTCTTAAGCAGTATCGTTGCTGATTTTGGCTTAGCTATTTCAGCCGGCTTATTAGCTGAGAAATTGTATAAAGTATTTCAGTCAGCTAGAAGAGTAAGTATTTCTCAAGGGGAAGGGGAAACTATGATATGAATTTTTTACAGGTAGCACAGGAAGTAATTGATGGCAAAATCATTAGCAATGAGGAGGCACTTGCTATTTTAAATAGTAAGGATGATGAGCTATTACAACTCATGGACGGTGCCTTTGCTATTCGTCGGCATTATTATGGTAAAAAAGTAAAGCTCAATATGATTATGAATGCTAAAAGCGGCTATTGCCCAGAGGATTGTGGCTATTGTTCTCAATCCTCTAAATCAACTGCACCTATTGAAAAATATCCTTTTATTACGAAAGAGGAAATCTTGGCTGGTGCAAAAAGAGCATTTGACAACAAGATTGGAACGTATTGTATTGTGGCAAGTGGTCGAGGGCCCACACGGAAGGATGTCAATGTCGTAAGCGAGGCAGTTGTAGAAATTAAAGAAAAGTATGGCTTGAAAGTTTGTGCCTGCCTTGGCTTGCTAAAAGAAGAACAGGCACAGCAATTAAAGGAGGCAGGGGTGGATCGTTACAACCATAATTTGAATACCTCTGAGCGTCACCATTCCTTCATTACAACTTCACATACGTATGAGGATCGTGTTAATACAGTAGAGATTGTTAAAAAACATGGTATCTCTCCTTGTTCGGGTGCCATTATTGGGATGAAGGAAACAAAGGAGGATGTCGTCAATATTGCGCGTGCTCTCCATCAATTAGATGCCGATTCTATTCCTGTTAATTTTTTAAATGCGATTGATGGGACAAAGCTAGAAGGGACTAAGGACTTAAATCCACGCTATTGTTTAAAGGTCTTAGCGTTATTCCGTTACATCAATCCAACAAAGGAAATCCGAATTTCGGGTGGACGTGAAATCAATCTCGGCTGTCTACAGCCGCTGGGCCTCTATGCAGCGAATAGTATATTTGTTGGGGATTATTTAACAACTGCTGGTCAGGAAGCAAATAGTGATTATCGTATGTTGGAGGATTTAGGCTTTGAGATTGAATTAACACAAAAGCAAGAAGCAGCATTTTGCTAGGGGCTATAGAAATAAAATCTACTACTACAGTTAAAACCGTACGCTTGTACGGTTTTTTTTTAGGAGATGGATAGAGCTATAATGGCGATGGATAAAGAGCGAAATATAGAGGATAGAAAGCAAAAAGTGACGGATAAACCTAACATCCCATATCCTTTATATACCTAAAAAATAAAGAAATTCACAAATTGTTCAATGTAAGCGGTTTGAAATTGAACAGTTTGTGAAGACCTTCACATAAAGCTTTCTTTTTCTAAAATTCAGCGTAAAATAAGTATTAAGTAAGGGATTGTTGTAAAACAGTTGACGAGAAGTCGCATAAATTTTGGTGATTGTTATAGTACAAAAAATAAGAGAAGGGAGCTTTTTACATGTGGGTTATTACAGTATTTGATAAAAAGGATGTTCGTATTTTTGAGTATGCAAATAAAAATGAGGCAACGGAAGCTTTGGCGAAATTCAAAAAAAATGCAGTTTTAACATATACAAAATAAAAGTTCAGTTCTTTTTTACTTACAGCCCTCGACAGTTGAGGGCTGTTTTTTTAATGAACAACAATTGAAATGGCACTATACACAAGTAATAAAGCCATGATGATATTAAATATTTGTCGATGCTGTTGCAATAGTTTTTGGAAAACGGACCCACATAATGCCCAACTGAACGTACTAATAATTCCTACGAAACCTAAAAGGAGTGAGAAAAGCAGATAGCTTATGTAGGAAGAATAGTAAGGAAGGATGTAAGTGGCAACAACGGTAATCCCAAATAGTATTCCTTTTGGATTGATAAATTGTAAGAAGGTTCCTACAAAAAATAAGTTCCGCTTTTCTTCGACCTCGTTGTTTGCGTCCTGCTCTTTGCTTGTCACAATTTTAAAGGCTAAGTATAGCATATAGCCGACACCAAAAATGGTTAAGGGTAATTTAATAATCGGTATAATATTTTGCATGATTATGTTGAAAAAGCTACTCAAAGTAATAATCATAAAAAAACCAATCCCTACACCTAAACAGAAGGGCAAAGTTTTTGATAAGCCGTGCTGTTTGGCAAATACCATAGCCATAAAGTTATTAGGACCAGGGGTGAAGCTTGTAATCGTAATAAATACTAAAAAGGAAAATACAGGCAAATACCATCACCTCATTTATGTTGTATGTTATAATGTCCGAAATGGACATTATAATGTTGTTTGTTTTATTATACATAACGTACGTTATATTGTATATAAACGGAGGTTAGATGATGGAGGATATTCAACTGATTTTTGCTCGAAATTTAAAGACTATTCGAGAGAGAGAGAAATTAAGTTTAGAGAAAGTATCACAACTTAGCGGTGTAAGTAAAGCTATGATCGGGCAAATTGAAAGAGGGGAATCGAGCCCGACATTAACGACCATTTGGAAAATAGCTAATGGGTTAAAGGTTTCATTTACAGAGCTCATTCATCAACCGCAGGCAGAGACAGAGCTCATCTTAGGCAAGGACATTCATGCAATACAGGGAGATAATGGGAAATATGTCGTCTACCCTCATTTTCCTTTTCAAAAGGATAGTCGCTTTGAAATTTATAGTATCGAGATAAAGGAGAAGGGAACATTACACGCTGAGGCGCATAGAGAAGGAACAGTGGAATATTTAACCGTTTTTGATGGTGAGTTAACGATTCGAATACAGGAAAAGGACTATCGATTAGCAAGCGGTGATGCAATCCGTTTTAAAGCTGATTGTCCCCACACATATATCAACCCAGGGAAGACTTTAACACGTCTCAGCATGACCATATACTATCCACATTAATAGAACCGTATAAACGCCTTTCAGAGCGTTTATACGGTTTCATTTTTTACAGTATACTTGCTAAACGTTTGATACCCTCGCGGATTACTTCAGGTGTTGCATTTGTATAGTTTAATCGCATAGTATTCACGTTCGTTTTAGATGTATAGAATGGATCCCCAGGCACGAAGGCCACCTTTTGTTCCATCGCTTTATGGAATACATCAAGAGCTGGTGTACCATCCTTCATTGTCGCCCAAATGAACATGCCTCCCTCTGGTCGTGTATATTCAACATGAGGAGGGAAAAATTCTTGCATCGCAGCAAGCATCGCTTCTGATTGATTTTTATACAAACTAATTATTTTATTAACATGTTCCGTGTAATCATTACTTGCTAAATAATCATAGATAACATATTGCGAGAAAATATTAGTATGAAGATCAGAGGCTTGCTTAGCAGTTTCTATATGCTGTAAAAGCTCTTTGTTTTTTGTAATGATAAACCCAAGGCGCATGCCAGGTGTGACTGTTTTAGAGAAAGAACCTAGTAAAATACTATTTTCTAATTTACCAGCACCGATATATGGAAGTGGCTCGCCTTGGAAACGAAGCTCCCCATACGGATCATCCTCAATTAAAGCAACATCGTATTTGGCAACCAATTCGTAAATTTGCTCACGCTTTTCTTTCGAGTATGTGAGACCAGTTGGATTTTGGAAGTTTGGAACGGTGTAAATAAATTTTACATTTGGTTGTTGTAGGGCTTGCTCTAATTCTTCTAGATTAAGACCATCGTTTTCTAGTGTTACCCCATGGAAGGTTGGTTCAGCTAATGTAAAGGCTTGAATAGCTCCTAAGTAACCAGGCTCTTCAATAATAATGCCATCGCCCTTATTAATAAGCACCTTTCCAATTAATTCAAGTGCTTGCTGTGAACCTGTTGTAATAAAGACGTCGTCAGCATGTATATCAAGTCCGTGAACACGTTGATATTTAGCAGCAATGTACTCTCGTAATGGTGCATAACCTTGTGTTGAAGAATACTGAAATAGGCGGCTACCGTTTTTTGTAATAGCGTGATCTACTGATGCTCTTAACGCATCAATTGGGAAAGAGATAGGATTTGGAAGCCCGCCTGCAAAGGAAATGACATCCTCTGCATCTGTCACTTTTAAAATATTTCGAATAAATGAGGATGGAGTATTTAAGATTCTTTCAGAATATTGCATAATGATCGGTCCTTTTTTTCTGATTTTTTAAAAATTATATCATTGTCATCGATTGCATACAATATTATCATTGTATGCAAGACAATTAAACTATTGTATGCAAATTAATAGAAAGAAGGCGCTTTGCGAATGCCTATTAATTCATTTGATGCGTATCCTATGAGTTGGAAGCCAGATATTAGTAATAGCACGGCTCCATTATATATAGCCATTGCACAACAGCTAGAGGAAGACATTAAAGAAGGAAAGCTAACGCCAGGAACAAAATTACCACCACAACGCGAATTAGCCGATTTTTTAGATGTGAATTTAAGCACGATTACACGTGCATTTAAGCTCTGTGGACAAAAGGGATTAATATATGCCTCGATTGGTAGTGGTACATTTGTTTCAACGGATGCAGCTAGCAATAAAATTTTATTACCAACAAACCGTACGACCCCCATGATTGAAATGGGCTCCGTATTACCAGACAACTTTGTCAATGAGGATATTACTCGCTATATGAAAAAAATGGTAGGTGAACCTAGCTTCAATAAACTATTTCAATATGGACGACCTGAGGGCAATGCATGGCAAAATGAGGCCGTGCTAAAGCTCTTCGAATGGGTGAACTTTCAAACAGATCAGCCCATTTTGCTTGGCGCGGGCGGACAAAATGCCATTGTCGGAACACTTGCGGCATTATTCCAGCCAGGGGATCGAATTGGGACAGATCCCATTACTTACGCTGGGATGAAAACGGCCGCGAATATGCTAGGCATACAGCTTGTTGCTATTCAACAATGCCGGGGCGAAATGACAAAAGAAGGACTGTTGTATGCTTGTAAAAATGAACATATTAAAGGTATCTATGTCATCCCTGATTTTCATAATCCAACAACACATACGATGTCGGTGGAAACAAGAAAAATGATTGCGGAAGTAGCTAGACAGAAAAATTTGGTGGTCATTGAGGATGCAATTTATAGTTTTCTAAAGGAAAAACCATATGCACCGATTGCTTCCTATGCACCTGATAAAGTAATCTATATTGCTAGCCTATCGAAAACCATCTCACCAGGGTTACGACTCTCCTTTATTGTCACACCTCCTGCTCTTCGTAAAAAAATAATGGAGACTCTCTATAATATCAATATATCAGTCTCTCCAATTATGCTAGAGCTTGCAGCAAGATTGATACATGAGGGGGTCGCACAAACGATATTGGAAAAACATCGAGCATATGCAAAACAGCAAAATGCACTAGTTAATCATTATTTAGCAGAGTATCACATTCTAGGTGATGAGGAATGTATTTTTAGATGGCTCCTCTTGCCAGACAAATTCACAGGTGTACAATTTGAATTGCTAGCTTCGAAAGCCGGTGTACAGGTATATGCAGCAGAACGATTTGCAGTCGGCAATGCAAAGCCAGTAAATGCTGTGCGTATGGCGATAGCAGCTCCCGAATATCAGCTGGAGCAAGCATTAATTATCTTAAAGGATATTCTCGAAAGTAATGGTGACTATGCATTTGTTGATTAACCGTCCTATTTATTTTATGAGCAAGCCTATAGCTATGGCAGGTATCAATGTAATCCCGCAGAATGTATATAATTTTTTGGCTATGATTCATATATGTTTTAATGTGAATGAGATGCCAATATAACAAAGAGGTATACAAAAAACATGCTTTGCTAAGTCAGTAGATTAAGTGTAAAAGGACTCGCATGTGATAAAATATAGCTAACATTAAAGTTAAAATGAGGTGAAAGAAATTGCATAAAGGAAGAATCATTTTACATATTGACCTTAATTGCTTTTATGCCTCAGTAGAACAAATTTATGATCCATCATTAAAAGGAAAACCTATAGCCATTGCAGGTAATCCAAAAGAACGTAGGGGTATCGTTATTACATGTAGCTATGAGGCTAGAAAAAGTGGTGTTTATACTACCATGAATGTCGGTGAAGCAAGAAGAAAATGCCCAGAGTTAATTGTATTACCTCCAAATTTTGATCGATATAGAGCTGCCTCAAAATCCTTTTTTGGATTACTGAAAGAGTATAGTGACATACTTCAACCAGTTTCTATAGATGAAGGTTATATACAATTGCCTATAATCGAAGGACAAAATGTGTTAGAGCATGTACATGGTATACAAAATCGAATTTGGAACGAGCTACAATTGCCTTGTTCAATAGGCATTGCGCCCAATAAGTTTTTAGCAAAAATGGCCAGTGATATGAGAAAGCCGATGGGCATCACAATATTACGTAAACGTGATGTCCCATCAGTTTTATGGCCATTGCATGTTAAAGAAATGCATGGAATTGGGAAGAGCACTGCAGAAAAATTAAAAGAATTAGGTATACAAACAATTGGAGAGTTAGCTGCGGCTGATGAATACACATTAAAACAGAAATTTGGCATCAACGGACTTCGTTTGAAACAGAAGGCCAATGGCGAGGATGATCGACCTGTTGATCCAGAAGCAATATATGATACGAAGAGTGTAGGAAATTCAACAACACTCTCACATGATACGACTGACCGAGATGAATTATATAAAATATTGACAACACTTTCTGAAAAGGTAGCAGAGAGGTTAAAAGCTAAAAAACTTGCTGGTGTGACTGTGAGTATTATAATTCGTACAGCTTCTTGGGAAACCTATACTCGGAGTAAATCAGTCAATAACGCGATATTTTTAAAAGAGGATATAGTTGAACAGGCATGGAATCTATTTAATAAAAATTGGAATGAGGAACCTGTCCGATTACTTGGTGTGACTATTTCAAATGTTAGTGACATTAAAGAGATGACACAGCAGTTAACTTTTTTTGATTTTGAAGAACATATTAAAGATGAACCGATTATTAAATTGGTAGATCAAATTGAACAGAAATTTGGAAAAGGTGTTATTTTGAGAGGGTCCGATATTGTAAAGCCAGGAGGGAAACATCAGGCAAACACAAGTTTTAGTAAGGACTTTTGGGATGATCACATTTAAAAGATGGTCAATTTTCACGGGATTAAAGGATTTAGAGGTATACTGCAACGGTTGATGAGAGCTATATGGAGATGATAGAGCTAATCAGGCATGCATGACAATTTCCCAGGAAATACAAGATAGCTTTTTAACCAGATGAAAATCAACGAAAGTAGGTGTGTACTTCCATTATGCAGTATAAAGAGTATGGTGATATCAGCGGTCCGGTAATGATGTTTCTTCATGGGGGTGGTGTCGGGGGATGGATGTGGGAACAACAAATTCAGTACTTCTTCAATTATCACTGTGTGGTACCTGAGCTTATGTCCAATCATCCATTTTCCATTGAGCAGTGTGCACAACATCTCGTACAGCTTTTAGAGGAAAAGGGGAATGGCAAGCAGATCATTGTGATTGGTTTTTCATTAGGTGCTCAAATTGCCATACAAATGTTAAGTATAAAGCCTAGTTTAATCCACTTTTCGATAATTAATAGTGCTCTTGTTATCCCTTCTCCTACTACAGCATGGATGATTCGGCCGCTTCTGCGATTCTCATTCCCGCTTATTAAAAATAAAACCTTCGCAAAGCTTCAAGCGAAAACCTTATACATCGATGATCGCTATTTTAACGACTATTATCATGATAGCTCTAAAATGACATACGATACATTAATTCAGGTTTTACAAGAGAACATGACGTTTTCAATCCCGCACAATTTCCACAATGCACAGGGGAATATTTTAATTACTGTTGGCAATCAAGAGAAAAAAATAATGAAAAAGTCCGCACAAGCGCTTGTACAAAGCCATCCAAATGCGAAAGGGGTCATTTTAAACAACATAGGACATGGAGTATCATTTGCTCAGCCTGCATTTTTCAATTGTTTTGTAGCTAATTGGATAAAAGAAGGACAATTGCCAGTGGGCACAGTCATTCAATAGTAAAACTCCATTATGAATAACGATACTCATAATAGAGTTGAAGTTTTTAAGAAATATAGTGAGGATATAAATCCTTGTGCTGCAATATCCATTCTTTCATGTCGATGATCATTTCTTCGTAGCTAGGGACTGTAAAGGAAAAATCATTTCTAGTATTTATTAATGTTTTATTAACATTAACAAGCGGATGAGGAGTAATTTTTATTGTATGGTCCATAAAGTGCTTATTCAATAACTGAAGAAGATCGTATTTAGATATAGGTAATGTATTTACAAGATGATAGAGTCCAGATATTCCTTCTTGGGCCGCTTGCTCGATGGCTTTTGCTAAGGTGAGCGTTGTAACCCCGGTCCAAATAGCACCAGTATAGCCGTTAATAGGGCCTTTTTGATGCATAAACCAATTGAAAAGCCCAATTCCATCCTTCTTCAAATCAGGACCAATAATTGAATTACGGAAAGTTAAATGCTTCTTATGATTAATTTCGCCTAAACCCTTTGTGCGGTCATAAAATGTAGTTCCGTCCTGTACACTTTTTTCATAATAGGGTGCGTTTTCTCCTGAAAATACACAATCTGTACTCATATGAATAAGCTTCGTCTGGCGGTTTTCAAGGAGAGATACGATCGCATGTGGTAAATAGCTATTTAAGAAAATACTCTTTTCAGGATTTTCCTCACAGGCTTTATTTAATATACCGATACAATTAACGACGATATCATAATGATGGTCTTGAAGAAGTGAACATAAAAAGTTTAGGTCCGTAATATCACCAGTAATATTCTGTCCAAATGGGAAAGCAGTTCTCGTATACGTGGTCACATCATGTCCTTGCTCTCGCAAATAGATGGAAATGGTATGACCAGCCATACCAGAAGCACCTAGCACTAAAAATTTCATGGTGTTCCTCCAGTCCAATGGAGCAGCTCTTCCTGAATTAGAGATAAGGTTAGTAACTTTTCTTTAATGGCCACCACGTTTAACATTTGTGTATTATTGGAATTATATTCATCCGATAACGTAATCTTAGGAGAGCCTTCATCCAGGTATTTTCCATAATTCAAATCCCGATTATCTGCTGGAATTCGATAAAAATGACCTAAATCTATGGCCTTTGCTGCTTCTTCCTTAGTACATAATACCTCATATCGTTTCTCCCCATGCCTTGTGCCGATAATGTGAATGGCATTGTTCACTTGGAAAATTTCAAGGAGAGCTTGTGCTAAATTCTCGATCGTAGCAGCGGGTGATTTTTGCACCATAATATCGCCATTTTGGGCATGTAAGAAGGCATATAATACTAATTCGACTGCTTCCTCAAGGCTCATCATAAAACGAGTCATGTGAGGATCGGTAATGGTTAAAGGTTTGCCGGCTTTTATTTGTTCGATGAAAAGTGGAATGACCGAACCTCTTGAAGCCATCACATTACCGTATCGAGTGCCGCAAATCAATGTTTGCTTAGGGTCGACCATCCGCGATTTAGCAATAAATGTTTTCTCCATCATCGCCTTGGATATCCCCATTGCATTGACAGGGTATGCTGCCTTATCTGTTGATAGACAAATAATTTTTTTAACGCCAGCTTGAATAGCCGCAGTTAAAACATTGTCTGTTCCTATAATATTTGTTTTCACTGCCTCTAAAGGGAAGAATTCACAAGAGGGCACTTGCTTAAGCGCAGCAGCATGAAACACATAATCTACGTTATACATAGCAGGGTGGAGGCTTTGTAAATCACGTACATCCCCGATATAGAATTTAATTTTAGAATTCTGATAAAGCTTTCGCATATCATCTTGCTTTTTCTCATCCCTTGAAAAAATGCGTATTTCCTTAATATCCGTATTTAAAAATCGATTTAATACCGCATTACCAAAAGACCCTGTTCCTCCAGTAATCAGTAAAGTTTTATCTTTAAACATTGTATGGTTTGTGACACCTCCCACATGCTTACGTCCGTTCATGATATTATTTCAATCCTCTTTCATGCAAATCACATTCTGAGTTTTCTCGTGGATAGTTGTACCAATAAGCGTATTCATGGGTATACTTGCTGGTTGGATTTTTGTCCATAAGCGCACAATTAAAATCCCAATCTCCTGCAATATCCTTACGTATCGTAAACTTCGCATCCCCGATGAAGCTTCTTCGAATAATTTTAAATTGTCCTGGCAATGAGTAACGATTTGATTCATCTTTAATAAACGCATAGCCATTCTTAATAATCATGTTGTAGTAGTAAATATCAAATTCACCATCCACCTGTGCTAATACATTGCGGATGGCAGGCAAATAATGGTCATCACTATCGATGATGGCAATATAATCACCTGTTGCTTCAGCAATGCATCGGTTATAGGCAACACTTGCACCTAGATTCGTTGGATGAACGATAATTTTTAAAGCTGGGCAGACTTTTTGATAGTCCTGTAAAATGGCTAACGTATTGTCTGTGGAGCCGTCATCTACAACGATAATTTCATAGGCATATTCTTTAGGAATACTGTCAAGCATTGTTAAGATCCATTCTTCACTATTAAACGCAGGTGATAAAAAGCTTATTTTCATTTTATCCCTCCATCCTGATTAGGTAGTTTAGTTTGTCAGGTTCACTGAACAGATTCTTTATTACAATATGCGGGGATAGAGGTCTATTGTAGGCAATTGCTTGTTAACATAAGTTTTTTAAGAGAGTAATTTTATGGATTACATTTATTTTTGCTAGAGAACTATGGAGAAGGGGGTGACATTTTACTAAGTTATACACGTTTGACAGGTATGGGCATAAACTAGGAAAGAGCGCTTTTTAAGAAAGAGGGATTCAATGACAAAAAGAATCGCATTTATTTGTAGCGTGGAATCAGCTAAACTTTCCGATGCACACATCTTCAAAGATCTATGTTTAGTGCCTATTTTACTAGGGGAGTATTTAGGCTATGAAGTTAGTATAGTGACGGCAGAGATGAATGAAGCGCTGCTGCAACAATCTTTTCCGACTGTTAAATTCGAGCGAATTCCAATAGGGATTGATTATGTTGCCAATATGAATGCTTATTTAGTCAAGCATGCCAAGGACATTGATCTAGTTTTTGCTATAGGACCTTACCCATCCTATCTTTCCATTCTTCAAACGTATAAGCAGTTTAATCCTAATGGCAAAGTTTATATGAAGTTAGATGTTAATCGATTTTGGTTAAGTCGATTAAAAACCTATCCATACTTTCTAGAATTGCTACAGCTTTGTGATCTTCTGACCTCCGAATGTGTATCGATTCAAACTGACATTCGAGAGTTTTCACAATTAGATGTTCAACATATCCCAAATGGCTTTTATGAGTATTTTCACACAGAGCCCGTGCAATTTCATGAGAAAGAAAATAGAATTCTATCAGTGGGCCGATTAGATGCACCAGAGAAGCAGACCACTTTTACAATAAAAGCCTTTCTAGCAGCACAGCTGACAGACTGGGAGCTTCGTTTGGTAGGACCTATGTCTGAATCGTTTCAGCAGGAAATAAAACAATTACTGGACAGTCATCCTTATCCTGCGCAAGTCACAATGGTAGGGCCAATCTCAGACAAGATGCAGCTAGAGGAGGAGTATCGCAAGGCAAAAATCTTTTGCTTAACATCCACAGTTGAATGCTTTGCACATGTTTTTGCAGAGGCGGCTAAAAACGGTTGTTATATTGTGACAACTGATGTGGATGGGGCTGCAGATATTACCCAGCAACAACGTTTTGGCTGTATTCATCCAACACATGATTGGGAAAGTATAGCTCGGACGTTACAGCAAGTCACTCAGCAGGAAGAAATGTTGGCAAATACTTGTCTACAGCTACAAGCCGATGCGCGGAGGGATTTGAACTGGCAGCATATCGTGAAAGATGTCGCAGCATATTTAAATGAAATTAAGTAGAACTTCTCTCGATGAAGAGGAGTATTCTTTTCTTTGTGCCATTTTTTCCTATATAATAAAACTAGATTTATAATGTTAGAAACAATCAGGGGAAGACACAAGGGGAGACAAGAATGGAAATACTACAAGCATCGATGAACGAACTAGAAGAGTTAACGAAGCTATTTGATGAATATCGTCAGTTTTATGGTATAGAATCGGACGAAAGTAGCGCAAAAGCATTTTTACAATTACGATTGGCCCTCAAAGAGTCAGTCATTTTTATGGCGTTAGTAGACGGCAAGATGGTTGGATTTACACAATTATATCCAACGTTTTCTTCTATAGCTTTACAGCGAGCCTATATTTTGAATGATATTTATGTCACGGAAGATGCTAGAGGCCTAGGGGTGGGCAAGGCATTGATGGAAAAGGTTTTTCACTATTGTGAGCAACAGAATGCGCGCTATGTGACACTGCAAACAGCAGCTGATAATGTGAATGCGCGTAAGCTGTATGAAAGGCTTCATATGAAGCAAGATGAATACTGTAATTATGTCAAATATTTTATGTAATCAGCATTTTATTTTAGGATGAATATGCTTTTTGTACAAAACTCCCCTAGATATTTCGTTATCTAGGGGAGTTTATTGATATTATTTAATTTCTAACGTATATGGCTGTGTACTTGCTTGGCCATAATATTCACTAACTTCAATATAGTATTTGCCTGCGTCCAGCTCCACAGTACCTACCTCAGCATCTCCAGCTCCGTAAAGATCCAAAGTTTTAACTGTTTTTCCGTTGGCATCTATCACTCGAATCACACCATCCAGTGCTTTTTCTGTTTGAAGTGAGAAGAAGATATTACGTTTTTGGACGTTGTTAAATTCAAAGTAATCCTTATCTCCAAATGGAATACCCGCATTTAAATATTGTGTGGCAACCCATTTGTCGTCTTCTTTCGTTAGGGCAGACGTTTTACTTGGTACACCATTCACTAATTTGGAATCTGCATCTTCGTCTGCTCGTTTATGGTCGAACAAAGTTAATGTATAGGGCTGAATGGACATTTGGCCAAGACCCGTGCTATTGACTTGAATAAAGTAACCTCGATCCTTTTTAGCCTTAAAGGATGTATTTACGTCTGTCGTTCCTACCATGCCAAGGAGTATCTCAAGAATATTATCGCTCAGTCCAAATGGAATGGCTGTTTCCATTTCCTTCGGATCAATTTTCATATTGCCGTTTGTATCCTCAATAATCGAACCTGCAAATTTTAAGTCCTTTTGTAGCTCTTTTGGCAGTTGATTTAATTGTTCATTGGTAAATGGAACAGAGGAAAGCAATAAACTCATAATTTCATCATTGCCCTCTTGCTTATAATAATAGTAATCCTCATCGTCTTGATAAATTAGATGATCCTTATAAGTTGTGCCAGGTTGAATTTTTAACGCCTTTGCTTCTTCATAATTCTCTGGATTATAATCTTTCGGAATATCACCTATTTTACTTGTTTTCAACGTATAAGGCTCAGTTGAACGTTCACCAGCATTTACAACAGCTACTACATAGGTTTTATCCTTCTTCAATGCCATTACTTTTGCATCGTTTTCATTACCGGCAGAGCCAAGAAGTAACGAAAGTAAGCCTAGGTCATTGGTTAAGGACGACACAGGAATTAGTTCCTTGGCTTTTTCATCATATTCAAACACAGTACCGGCAGGCATTTGGCTTGCATCTTTGTTAAAGCTAAAGCTATAAAGAGCGTCTTCTTTTGTTTTAAATAAGAAGTAGTCCTCATCATATTCTGTTTGGAAATAAGCTTTTTGATCCTCACCAATGTTGAAGCGAATAGCTTGCTTAATAATCGGATCAACATTTTCTAAATTGTCCGTCGTAAAGGAATTCATGAGCATATTCATCATGCCTTCAATTTCATTCCGTTTTTTTGTTGTACTTGGTGTTATTGGTAACTGGTCGACCGAGACATTTTCGTCATACATGGCATCCTCTAATGGTAGTCCATCCTCATCTGGTGGGAGCGTAACAACCTCACCTTTTAATGTGTATGGGATCATTGACTCACTGACTGTTTCCTCTTTTTCAATGCCACCACTGAAAAACATCTCCATTGAAAACTCGCTATTACTCTCATTAGATACACTTAAAATGTACTCTTGATCGGGTACAGCATCGATGATCATGCTCACTGCTTCACCTTTAGCTGCACCGTAGGAGCTTTGAATTGGGAAGGCTTCTTCTTCTTCGCTTTCCTCTTTTTTAGCTTGCTTTACCTCTTCTGGTGGAATCAGATTGAAATCCTCTTTTAAGTATAAATCCATAGAGGCAGTAACACCTGGTATACCAGATAGATCAAACTTCAATGTTGTCGGTTTTTTTACAGAAAACGTAAAATAATCTTGATCCTTTTGTTGATCTTTAGACAGTAGGGTATAGTTTTTTCCTGCCGTATTGTATGGGAACTTTTTAATAGACTCCATTGAAGACTTATTTAATGCATCGATTGGTAAATCTGAGTTTTTCGTAGTTTGTGCTGTAAAGATATAAGTAGATTTGCCTTTTAAGCTATAACTACCATTATGATCTTTCACACCAATTAACAATGTTCCTTTTTGGTCTGCTTTAAAGAGGTGACCTTCTTTTTTTCCTACACGAACATCATTAACTTTAATTGGCTCTACTTCACCCTGCTTGTTAGTAGGGTAGAAGTATAAATCAAAGGCATAGTCGTATTGTTCAGCACCTTTTAAAGTTAGCTGTGCATATTCATTTGCCTCTAAATCAACCTTATACCATTTTTTTTCATCTTGCTGCTCGAAAACACCTTGTTCGATATTTAATGTATTTTTGGCAAGAACTTTGGCATTTTTGATACGCTCTTCTTTGGATTCAGAATAATGTTTAGGTAATTTATTTAAATCGAACTGTAAGGCTTTCACAGGATCGACAAGCCCATGACCATAAGTAAGGTCATAACCTTTTTTACCTAAATCTTGTGCTGTCATTTCAAGAATTGCTTCAATCTCATGTGGCTTTAAATTCGGATGCTTTGATTTAAGTAGGGAGACGATGCCTGCCACTACAGGAGATGCCATGGAAGTACCACTAAACTTGACAAAAGATGATCCTTTTTTCTCATCGTGTACGGTACTGTAGATGTCTTCGCCAGGAGCCACGACATCAACAGAAGGACCGTAATTGGAATAGCTGGATAGTTTATTTCGATCATTCGTGGAACCAACACTTATAACGCCTTCATAGGAAGCAGGGAAGGAATAGTCATCCGTCGACTCATTTCCAGCGGCTGCAACAATCGTAATTCCACTATCAATAGCTTTTTGAACAGCATCCTGCATAAGTGGGGATTCACCATAGCCTCCAAGACTCATATTAATGACGTCCACACCTTGCTCAATGGCGTACAGAATACCTTGTGCAATGATAAAATCATTTGCTCCTTCTTTTCCGTTAAAGACATCAATAGGTAGTAGCTTCGCTTGTGGATTAATTCCATGTCCACCAATACCATTGTCTTTGGCTGCGGCAATAATCCCAGCAACATGTGTCCCATGGTCACCTGGATAAGATGTATTTGCCGGAGCAGCTGCATTATAAGGTGTGAGTACTTGAGATTTTAGGTCGGGATGTTTAAAATCAACACCCGAATCGATGACAGCTACTGTTACGTCATTTTCCCCAGCTAATGCTAATGCCTGATCCATTTGCAAAAGGCTTAGATGATACATATCTTTTATCTTTGGGTCAGCCTCTTTGTTGAAAGAATGATAGACATAACTAGGGGATACACTTGTAATCCCTTGCTGCTTTAAATAGTAAGAGACGGCTTTTTCAATGGATACACCTTTGTTAAGTTGAATCACATCATAGCCTAATGAAGGTATAGAGCGGATGACCTTGGAGCCAATTTTTTTATGTACGCTTTTATCAAGGCCGGAATGCTTGATAATAATCGTATCTTTACTCATCCATTTGTCTTCAGTTTTAAGATTCTTACCTGCATGTTGTGAATTGCTTGCTAATACGTTCTTCGCTGTTTGATGTGGTGCCTCCTCTGCAAAAGCTGAGGCCACAGGAACCATTAGCGCAGCGGATGCTGCGACAGCGACTGATTTTTTAAACCAACTTTTCAATTGTATCTCTCCTTGATGTTCTATAATAGGTCTCGACTATACTAATACGGATAAGCGATAGAAAAGTTTCGTAAATGAGGAAAATTTTTCTTCGCAATTTGAAAAATCGAACAGTAAAGGGATGAGCTGTCCGTTATTTTATTATTAATAATGCTTATTAAACCTGAACGGGTAGCTGTTCGATCAATTGTAATAAGTCATGCTTAGAGCGAGGAACTGAAATATTTTCTTGCCATAATTTCTTTTTTTGTAGAGCCATGGTCATTTCAAAGACCCATGGTCGTTCAAGATGTGCCCGTTTTAGCAATTCTTCTTCATAGAACAGGGCGATAGGATCACCATGATAAATAATGTTTCCTGCCTCCATGACGATGATGTGATCCGCCCATTCATAGGCAAGGGAAATGTCGTGAGTAGCAGCGATAATCGTTCGTTCACAGTCTTCTAATTTGGCTAAGTACTGAAAAACCTGAGAAGCATAATAGCTATCAAGACCAGCCGTTGGTTCATCTAATAAAAGGACAGCCGGTTCCATCGCTAATACACCTGCCATTGCCACACGTTTTTTCTGTCCTACACTTAAGAAGTGAATCGGTTTATCAAGTAGCTCTGTTACTTCAGTTTGTGCCACAGCCCAGGCTATTTTTTCTTCAATTTTTTCCGTAGACCAACCTAAATTCAATGGACCATAGGCTATATCTTGCTTAACGGTTCCTGAAAAAAGCTGATTATCAGCATCTTGAAAGACAATTCCCACCTGTTGGCGAAGTGCTTTTAATGCTTTTCTACTATATTGAAGTTCGTTCCCATTAAATGAAATGGTTCCGGCTGTCGGTTTCAAAATGCCATTAAGATGTTGAAATAAAGTGGATTTTCCTGCTCCATTATGACCGAGTATAGCGATTTTTTTCCCTTTTGGAATGTCTAGTGAAATATCTGTCAAAGCCTTTGTTCCATCTGCATAGGCATAAGACAAATTAGTCAGTTGAAAATAATATGCTGTCATGAGAAGTATCCTCCATATACGATAAGGAATAAAAAAATAGCCATCATGCCGAGCCAGTTTTTTTTATTATAGACGGCCGTTTCGTGCCAATAAACCGTTTCACCGCCACGTGCCTGCATGGCATTGTTAAGCTCTCGACTACGCTGAAACATTTCAATAAACAACGCTGTAATCAGCATAGACATCGAACGTAACCATTGCATGGGTGAATGATGGCCAAGGCGGGCTTGCTGGGCTAAATGAATTTTTTGCATGCTTTCGAAAAAAATAAAAATAAAACGATAGGTGAGTTCTACTAACTCAACTAATAAAGGAGGGAGCCTCCATTGGCGAAGCACATAACAAATCTCTTGTACAGATGTTGTTAAAATTAAAAAATATAAGCAGCTTATACTGCCGAGTACGATAAAGAATAGCTGCTGTGCGGTAGCGATACTGGCTCTCCCAATAAAAATTGTCCAGCTCATATACGTAAATGATCCCATATGGGCTGGTAATACATGCGTTGCTGGCGCTATCGAAATTAGGATGGAGATGAGACTTGTGAATAAGAAAAATCCTGGTAGTAATAATAGCTTCGCATAGTATTTTAGTGGGATTTTCGCACCCCAAATGATAAAAGCACTCATTACAAAAAATGTAATGAGTGAAAGTCGTTCCTCTCTCATAATAAGCGTGAATAAAAGTAGTCCTAATGAAAATATCATTTTTTCTAGAGGATGAACGTACGCTAGCTTATTGAGATACGCATACTTATCAATGAGTAACATCATTCTTAACCTTCTTTATGTTTGCCACGCATATAGCCGATAAAGTAGCCGATAAAACCAGCACCAATAGCTGCTTGTAGCACGAATAATAAGCTTTCAATTTCACCACTGGGCGGTTCCCATAAACTATCAAACCATGGCTCATACTCTGCATTAATCTCTCCAATGGCAGCTTCGGCTTCACCATCAGCTCCGCCAAATTCTGCTCCCTTTTGGACGAAGAGCGGGATAATGGCCAATAGCACTACAATCGCTAATAGTAATAAATTTCGTTTCATATTAGTGCGCCTCCTTTGTAGAGAAAACACGTAAAGACTTTAATTCGCTAATATTATATTTTTTCAAGAAGTTCATGACAATAACTGTTAATATCCCTTCACTCACAGCTAACGGGATTTGTGTTAAGGCAAAAATACTTGCGAACTTTGTAAATGAAGCCATAAAGCCACCGACTTCAGATGGGAAAGCAAGTGCTAATTGAATAGAAGTCACCACATATGTACCTAAATCCCCAAGCATAGCCGCAAAGAAAATAGCTAATGAAAACGATAACCCCATTTTTTGCGCCCCTTTAAATACAAAGTAGACGATAAACGGACCTACGATAGCCATCGAAAATGCATTAGCCCCTAAGGTTGTGATTCCACCATGTGCTAAAAGTAAAGATTGAAATAATAAAACAATTGTCCCGATGACACTCATCGCTAACGGTCCAAATAAGACTGTTCCGAGACCTACCCCTGTTGGATGTGAACAGCTCCCTGTAACTGAAGGGATTTTTAAGGCTGATAGAACAAAGGCAAATGCACCAGACAGTCCCAGAATCATTTTTGTTTCTGGGTTTTCTTCGATTGTTTTACGAATAGAGCGCAATCCTAAAATAATAAATGGGACGGAGATTACCCACCAAAAAATAGCCCATTCGATTGGTAAAAAACCTTCCATGATATGCATGGCGAAGGCACGTTTTGGCACCATTAAAAAAGCCAATACAAAATAACTAAGTTTCCACCAAGACAGCTTCAATTTTCTTCCTCCAAACTATAAATAGATTTTTAGAATGTAGCGTGCGTAATAAAAAAAGCACTTTTCCGTTGTTGGAAAAGTGCATAGCTAAAAAAGCAAATAACATTCTCATCTGCTAAGCCGCACACCTATCCTCGTAGGATGAAACGATCACATATTTTCGGCAGGTCTCCTGGCTCTAGTTCAACACTTTATAGGTCTTCCCATCCATTGGACAGTGACATTTTCTATAAAGCTCCCTATTACAGTGGCGGGACCGCGCCGGACTTGAACCGGCTTCCCTTTTAAGTAAAATGACGAGCATTTTACACCAAAAATAGTAAGTTGTGAGATTTCACGACAAAGTGTACCACGAATTTCCATAAATATGCTATACTTTTTTATAAAAATTTTGAAATAGACTATCAATGTCGAAAATTCTGATTACTAAGGATTTTGAGAATAAAAGGGAACAATCCCAATTTTAAATAACCAAAAACTCTCTGATAAAATTGATAAATTTGTCATGAATTTTTAAAGAAATATTGAAATTTTAAAATAATAAGATATGATTAAGACAGTTTTCTATTAAATATACAATTAAAAATTTCATATAAAACGTCGATAAGTGCTCGAAAAACTCGAGATAATAGGGAAATTGGTGAAAGTCCAATACAGCCCCCGCTACTGTAATAGCTGATGAAATCGCAATGCCACCTGTGCAAACTAGGGAAGGTGCGACAGTAAAATGAAGCTTAAGTCAGGAAACCTGCTTATCAGATTGTGCATGCAAACTTTTCGGAGGGAGAAGTTGAAGCAAAAGCGAGGATCTGTCTTTCAGTCTATTCGTTTTTATTTGGCTTCTACAAACCTTTACTCTTCGGGAGAGTAAAGGTTTTTCTTTTTCCAAAAGCAAAAGAGGGGAGACATAAAATGACAACGTGGAATTTAGAGGGGATGAAAACACATCTCTTTATTTGCAATGGCAGTAGCTGTATGAACAAGGATGGAGAAGAAATTACCCAAGCTATACGGGACGAAATACAGCGAAACGCACTAGATAAAGAAATACATACGACAAGAACACGCTGTAATGGACGATGTAAGGATGCTTGTGTGGTTATTGCTTACCCCCAGGGGAATTGGTACCGTGTACCATCAACGGAGCATGCTAGAACACTTGTACAGGATTTGCATCATGAATCCTTACATAACGATCATGTTTATACACTTCGGGAAGGGACATTGCAGCGAACAGCGCAAACGACAGCCATTAAAGGGATTGAAAAGGTGAAAGAGGGGTAAAAACATGGCGCAAAAAGGGAAAATTTTCGTAGTAGGCTTTGGACCTGGAGACTTTAAGCATATTACGACACGTGCAGTAGAGGCTTTACAACAAAGTGATATGATCATAGGCTATAAAACCTATGTTGAGCTGATTCAAGATTTAGTGAGTGCAAAATCTATTGTCAGTACAGGCATGACAGAAGAAGTGTCCCGTGCTCAGGAGGCAGTTCGTCAAGCAGAGGCAGGAAGTATAGTTTCGGTCATTTCGAGTGGAGATGCGGGCGTTTATGGTATGGCGGGATTAGTGTATGAAGTTTTAATTGAGCTAGGCTGGACAGAGGCAACTGGTATTGAAGTCGAGATTGTCCCGGGTATTTCAGCTATCAATTCATGTGCTAGTTTACTTGGTGCACCGATTATGCATGATGCTTGTACCATTAGTTTAAGTGACCACCTCACTCCGTGGAATTTAATTGCGAAGCGTGTGGAAGCTGCAGCAATGGCCGATTTTGTCATTGCTCTATACAATCCTAAAAGCGGTCGCCGTACAAGACAAATTGTCGAAGCACAGCGAATTCTTTTAGAATATCGTTCACCTGACACTCCAGTAGGGCTTGTGAAAAGTGCCTATCGAGAGCGTCAAGAAGTGACGATGACCACATTGGCAGACATGTTGGAACATGATATCGGTATGCTGACAACCGTCATTATCGGAAACTCATCTACGTTTTTCTATGATAATAAAATGATTACGCCACGTGGCTACCAACGTAAATATACACTTGGCGAGGAAAAGCAGCCATTACGTCCACATCAACGTTTACGGGAAGAAAATGAGCCATGGGCGATGAATCAAGAGACAGGAACAGCACGCAATGACTTTGCGGCAGACCCCAATGCAGGGCGAATGAATAAACCCAGTGTAGCCGTTATGCCAAAGCCGAAAAAAACGGCACTTGAAATGGCTACAGCGGCACTTGCAATGGTAAAGGGAACAAATGCTATCAAGGTTACTCCAAAGCTTGTACAACAAAAAATAGAATCCATTTTTGAATTAGCAGTGAGCCCTGGAGTGGCCAATAAATTTTTTACACCACAGCAAATGATGACGTTAGCAGAGGTCGTAGGCGAAGATGGATCGATGGAATACACACCAGATCATCAAATCCATTTAAAAATACCTACAACTACGCCTGAACGCATCACTGAAAAATTACAGCAAGTAGGCTTTTTATTAGCACCAATTGGTGATGTATTGTCGTTGAAGGCTTGCGATTTTTGCTACGGTGAAAAAGCAGATTCCATACCATATGCGGAGGAAATTCAAGAAAAGCTTGGTGGTCTGTCTTTACCGAAAACATTAAATATTGGCTTTAATGGCTGTGGGATGGCTTGTTATCGAGCAGTATTTGACGATATTGGGATTGTCTATCGTAAAAGTAAATTTGATGTCTTTATTGGAGCGAAACCAGTCGGACGTACGGCTCATGCAGCACAGCCTGTTGTAGAAGGCTTGGAGCCTGAACAATTGATTCCTTTAATTACAGCTATTATTGAAGAATATAAAGCCAATGCGCATCCAAACGAACGCTTATTTAAATACTTCAAGCGTGTGAAAAAGATATTGCATTTTACGTATCAAGATATGTCTTCCAAAATAAAAATAGAGCCAGCTCCGTGCGGCGACTAGTGAGGAGAAAAGAGATGAAAGCTATATTATTTGTTGGCCATGGTAGCCGTTTAGCAGCAGGAAATGATGAGGTACGTACATTTATCGAGCAAATGACATCTCGCATTGATGAACAATATCTAGTAGAAACATGTTTCCTAGAATTTGCTTCTCCTAACATTGAAGAAGGTATTACAAATTGTGTGAAAAAGGGTGCTACAGAGGTACATGTAATCCCGATTATATTACTTCATGCAGGTCATTCCAAGCTACATATCCCGGCAGAAATCGAGCATGCCCGTGAGCATTATCCGAATATCACATTCACATATGGTCAAACAATTGGCATTCATGAAGAAATATTTGCGATATTACAAGATCGTTTAGTTGAAATTGGATTTAATACAGAACAAGAACAGGAAGATACAGCCGTTTTATTAATTGCTCGAGGTGGCAGTGATCCTTATGCAAATGGGGACTTTTATAAAATCACACGATTGCTATGGGAAAAACTACCTGTTAAATACGTAGAAAGTGCCTTTATGGGTGTAACGGACCCACGTGTTGAAGAAGGCATTGAACGCTGCGTCAAACTAGGTGCTAAGAAAATAATCATGCTTCCTTACTTTTTATTCACTGGTATTTTAATGGAGCGTATGCATGTTATGTGTGAGAAATTCAATGAGCAATTTCCTGCATGTGAAATTCAAATTGCCAACTACTTTGGCTACCACGAACGTTTACAAAATGTTTTATTAGAGCGTATTGAGCAAGCGATGAATGGTACATCTACAGGTATGCAAGATCTTGAAGATTATCGTGCTTACGCTGCTATTCATGGACATGCACATCATCATCACCATCATGATCACGATCATGGACATGACCATCATCATCACCATCATGATCACGATCATGGGCATGACCACCACCATGACCATGACCATCATCATCATGAAAAGGAGCCCGTTAAATGATTTTCATGTTAGCAGGGACGAGTGATGCAAGAAATCTGGGCCTTGAATTGCAAAGTACAGGTCATGCTGTAACTGCCACTGTTGTGACGGAATCGGCAGCCTCTAGTCTTGCTGACGTTGGCTTGCCTTCCTTAATAGGGAGACTAACAGCGGAAGAAATGGCGACTATTATAATGGAACAAGGCTTTCAATTGGTCGTAGATGCCTCTCATCCATTTGCTGAAGAGGCATCGAAAAATGCTATGGCAGCAGCTGAAAAAGCGCAAGTACCATATATCCGCTATGAACGTGCCCATGAGCATTATGCTCACCCACTTATTACAGTTGTAAAGGATTATGAAGAGGCGGCTCAGTTAGCAGCTGAAAAGCGTGGTGTCATTATGCTGACAACAGGCAGTAAAACGCTTGCTACATTTACGAAAGTTTTACAAGGCTTAGAAAACACAAGAGTCATTGCTCGTATGCTCCCACGACTTGACAATATGGAAAAATGTGAGGCGCTCGGTGTCGCACAGCGAGATATTGTAGCCATTCAAGGCCCATTTTCAAAGGAATTAAATGAAGCATTATTCCGTCAATATGGAGTGACCTTAATGATCACTAAAGAAAGCGGCAAAGTGGGCTCGGTAGACGAGAAGCTAGAGGCAGCCCTTGCCTGTTCTATAGAAACAATTCTTATTGCAAGACCCAATATTAAATATGGCCAACAATATTCCACTTTTGAAGAAGTGTTACAGGCTGTAAAACATACACTTTAGGAGGCAATAACAATGGATTTTAAAACTGATTTCAAACCATTAACAGTAGACCCAGATAAAATTTACGATTACAGTTTCTCAATTATCGCAGAAGAAATGGGGGAGCATAACTTTTCAGAGGATGAATGGAAGGTTGTGCGCCGTATTATCCATGCATCTGCTGACTTTGAGCTAGGTCGTAGCGTTATTATTACACCAGGAGCACTTGAAGCAGGTGTTAAGTCTATTCTGGCAGGGCGTCATGTAATTGCGGATGTGCAAATGATTGAAAGTGGTTCTGGTAAAAAACGTTTCCAAAAACATGGTGGCGATTTACATTGCTATATTGCGGATGAGGATGTATCTGTAGAAGCGAAAAAGCAAAATACAACGCGTGCCATTATATCGATGCAAAAAGCCTCAAAATTACATGAAGGCGGTATTTATGCTATTGGTAATGCCCCAACTGCATTACTAGAATTGATTCGTTTAATTAAGGAAGGCTTAGCAAAACCAGATTTAATTATTGGTATGCCTGTAGGTTTCGTGTCTGCGGCTGAATCGAAAGAGGAGCTGCTAAAACTTGAAGGTATCCCGTACATTACAAATGTTGGTCGTAAAGGCGGTAGTACAGTGACGGTTGCCGCATTAAATGCCATTTCACTTTTAGCGGATGAACAGGCGAAAAAATAATGGAGCGGAAGCCAAAAAAGGATCCTAAGGACATGCGTCACGGTTATACAACAGGAGCCTGTGCAACTGCAGTAACAAAGGCAGCTTTACTTGCCCTTATTACAAATGAAGAGCAAGAAACAAGCACGATTCATTTGCCAATAGGTAGGGATGCGACCTTTACTATTGAAAAATGCCTATTTGAAAACAATGCCGTCAGCTGTGAAACGATTAAAGATGCTGGTGATGACCCAGATGCCACACATCAGGCACTCATCGTCGGTACTGTGAGCTGGGCAGAGATACCTGGTATTCATTTAGATGGAGGGATTGGAGTCGGGCGTGTCACAAAGCCCGGCTTACCAGTGCCTGTTGGAGAGGCGGCCATTAATCCTGTCCCACGGAAAATGATTCACAGCACTGTTCAAGGTGTATTGGATGAATTTCAAATTACGCGAGGGGTTAACGTAGTGATTTCCGTACCTAGGGGCGAGGAGATTGCAAAAAAAACGTTAAATGGTCGTCTTGGTATACTTGGAGGCATCTCTATTTTAGGCACAAGGGGAACCGTCGTGCCTTTTTCAAGTTCTGCGTATATGGCTAGTATTGTACAGGCCATTAGCGTCGCTAAAGAGGCTGGCTGTGAGCATTTAGTAGTGACAACAGGTGGTCGCAGTGAAAAATTTGCGATGAAACAATACCCCCATTTACCTGAAGAAGCTTTTGTGGAAATGGGTGATTTTGTTGGCTTTACTTTAAAGCATTGTAAGCGACTCGGTATTAAACAAGTGTCCCTTGTTGGGATGATGGGGAAATTTTCAAAGGTGGCACAAGGGGTAATGATGGTGCATTCCAAAAGTGCTCCGATTGATTTTAACTTTTTAGCACAACTTGCCGAAGATGTAGGGGCAGATGCAGACATAATAGCCGAAATACGAGAGGCCAACACAGCGTCGCAAGTAGGTGAAATTATGATGGAAAAAGGATATGAATCATTTTTCCATCGTTTGTGTGAGGCCTGCTGCTATTCCTCCATTCATCATATAAAGGGCGGTTTAACGCTTTCCACATCGATTTATTCGATGCAGGGACAATTATTAGGAAGGGCTGATGACATTGCATCGATCGATGAAATTAATTGGAATCGGGGATAACGGATTAGCAAGCTTATTACCACAATACCACCAGTGGATTGAAGACTGTGAGGTACTTGTCGGTGGTGAGCGCGTGCTTGATTTTTTTCCACATTTTACAGGGGAAAAAATCAAGATCAAAGGAGGTCTTTCAGCACTTGTTGAGAGATTGTCAGAGGAAACAAGAGATACGATTATTCTCGCATCAGGAGATCCATTATTTTACGGCGTTGGCGGCTATTTAGCGAAAAAGCTAGATTTGGAGGTTTATCCATACATGAGCTCCATACAACTAGCCTTCGCGAAAATGGGAGAAAGCTGGCAGGATGCTTATGTCACAAGTATTCATGGACGACCTATGAAAGGCTTGGCACAGCGCATCGATGGGAACAAGAAAATAGCTCTATTAACAGATGCTGAAAATAGCCCAAATGCGCTCGCACGTTATTTAAAGCATTTTGGAATGACCGAATATCGAGCATTTGTAGCCGAAAATCTACAGGGTGAAGGTGAAAAATATGGTTGGTATTCGTTAGATGAAATGGAGACCACACATTTTTCCCCTCTCAACGTAGTTATTTTACAACAAACCTTTGAACCAAAACGCTACAAGCTCGGTATTGATGATGAAGAATTTTCTCAACGAAAGCCAGATAAAGGACTCATTACCAAAAAGGAAATTCGTGTTTTAAGCTTACAGGCGATGCAACTTCAAAAGGATAGTGTTATTTGGGATATTGGCACATGTACAGGATCTATGGCCATTGAAGCAGGTAAGCTTGCACCTGAGGGACAAGTATACGCCGTTGAAAAAAATGCACCTGATTTAGAAAACTGTCTACACAATCAGCAAAAATTCCGTGTGGATCTAACAGCCATTCATAGTAAAGCTCCAGAGGGACTCGAACATTTCCCAGACCCTGATGCCATTTTTATCGGTGGGACTGGTGGTGAAATGGTCGAATTACTACAATTGTGCTGTAACCGCTTAAAACCAAATGGTCGCATTGTTTTAAATGCAGCGACAATTGAAAATTTATATAAAGCAGTGGAAGCGTTTAAGGCTTGTGATTTTGCGGTTGATATTTTACAGGCACAGCTTGCGCGTAGCAAACCGATTTTAGATATGACACGCTTTGTGCCATTAAATCCAATATATATTATTTCGGCTTATCGAAAGGAAGAAAATCATGACTAATTTAGGTGTTTTATATGGCTTGGGCGTTGGTCCTGGCGATCCAGAATTAATTACAGTGAAGGCGTTTCGTGTGATTCAAGAGTCACCTGTTATTGCTTATCCCAAAAAGCTGAGAGGCAGTAAGAGCTATGCCCATCGTATTGTAGACGTTTATATTAATCCAGAGGAAAAAGATATGCTTGGTCTTGTATTTCCTATGACGAAGGATGAAGCTGTCCTTGAGCGTGAATGGACAAAGTCAGTCGAGCTTGTATATGAAAAATTACAGGAGGGCAAGGATGTGGCCTTCGTTACAGAAGGTGATCCGTTATTATATAGTACGTTTATCCATATGATGAAGTTAATGCAGGACATGCATCCAGATGTAGAAATTCGTACGGTTCCGGGGATATCTTCATTTAATGGCTCCGCTTCTCGCCTGGGCATTGCATTAGCTGATGGTGATGATCGTGTGGCGATCATTCCTGCCTATGATGATTATGCGGCAATGCGAGAAGCGATTGAAAGTCATGATGCTGTAGTCTTTATTAAAGTAGCAAAAGTAATTGATTTAATGCTACAGGTACTACGTGATTTAGATTTACTGGATCAAGCATCTGTTGTGACAAAGGTAACATCTGACGAAGAAGTCATTTGGGATGTACGCGAGTTGGATGGTGTCGATTTAGAATATTTAACATTAATGGTGGTGCGTAAATAATGAAAAAAATCTATATAGTCGGCGCTGGTCCTGGTGATCCAGATTTAATTACAGTAAAAGGCTTACATATGTTACAGACAGCAGATGTAGTGATGTATACAGATTCATTAGTGAGTGAAGATCTCATTGCGAAAGCTAGACCAGATGCGGAAATTATTCGAACAGCTGGGATGCATTTAGAGGAAATGGTCGCTGTGATGGCTGATCGGGTCCATGCGGGGAAAATAGTAGCTCGCATGCATACAGGTGATCCGGCTATGTATGGAGCGATTATGGAACAAGTAGCACTCTTAAAAAAGCAAGGCATTGGCTACGAAGTTATTCCAGGGGTTAGCTCTGTTTTTGCATCAGCAGCGGCAATTGGGGCTGAGCTAACGATTCCTGATTTAACACAAACTTTAATTTTAACTCGTGCTGAAGGGCGTACCCCTGTACCCGAATTTGAAAAATTACGTGATTTAGCAAGCCATCATTGTACAATTGCTCTATTCTTAAGTGCGACGCTCACAAAGAAAATTGTCAAAGAACTTCAAAGTGCTGGTTGGGCTGATGACACACCCGTAGCAGTTATTCAACGTGCTTCTTGGCCAGATCAAAAAATTGTTCGTACAACATTAATCGAATTAGATGAAGCGATGCGTGTGAATGGAATTCGTAAGCATGCGATGATTCTAGCAGGCTGGGCGCTAGATCCTAATATTCATGATAAGGATCAATATCGCTCGAAATTATATGATGCAACCTTTACACACGGCTTTAGAAAAGGTGTGAAGACAAGTGATTGAGTTACAAGAGGGGATATTACCAGAAGTTGATCAGCGCAATCCATATGCTGTTGTAGCGATTACAAAGCACGGTGTTCAAATAGGACGACGACTCCAACAAACGTTTGCAGCAAGTGATTTGTATTATATGAGTAAATTTGAACAGGGTGATGAGGAGGAAAAGCATATTCAACTGTTTACCGGAACAGTGCGTTTGCTTTTGCCGACTCTATTTAAACAATACAAAGGTTTGATTTTAATTATTTCTTTAGGAGCAGTTGTACGAATGATTGCCCCCATTTTAAAGGATAAAAAGACTGATCCAGGTGTTGTAGTTATTGATGATCGAGGCGAAAACGTAATAAGTGTCTTGTCAGGACATCTTGGAGGTGCCAATGAACTAACGCATGAGGTAGCGGCAGCTCTTGGTGCCAACCCTATTATTACAACAGCTTCCGATGTGCAAAAGACTATTCCTGTCGATTTATTTGGTGCACGCTTTGGCTGGGTTTGGGATAGTGCCGATAAATTAACGCCTGTCAGTGCTTCTGTCGTCAATGAGGAACATGTGGCTATTGTACAGGAAACTGGTGAACGGGATTGGTGGATGCGTGATACACCAATGCCAGAGCAAATTAAAATTTATCCATCTACACAGACGGCCATAGAGGCTAAGCCTCATGCAACATTGTTAATAACGGACCGTATAATCGAACGAGAAGAAGAAGTTTTGCTTGAAAATGGTGTCATTTATCGACCAAAATCAATTGTCTTAGGCATGGGCTGTAATCGTGGTACATCTATTGAGGAGATTGAACAAGTCATTGATGAAACCCTGGCAGAGCTTAATCTTTCGAAAAAAAGTGTGAAGGCACTTTGTACAATTGATTTGAAGAAAGATGAGCAATGCTTCCTCGATATTACAAAAAAATATGATTGGGAGTTCGTTACCTATTCACCATCAGAATTAAATGAAATTGAGTTTCCATCACCTTCGGAAACAGTCTTTAAATATACAGGGGCATACGGTGTCAGTGAACCTGCGGCAATGCGTTATGCTCAGGCCAAATCACTTATCTTAGAAAAGAAAAAATCAGGTAATGCTACGATTTCAGTTGCTAGATACCAATTTTAAGGAGGAAGTCCATGCAAACCAATCGCTTTGTATTAGCCGGGACAGGCAGTGGGGTAGGCAAAACTACTTTTACCATTGGACTGATGAAGGCTTTACAAAATAAAGGGAAAGTCGTGCAGGGCTTTAAATGCGGACCTGATTATATCGATCCAACCTATCATACGGCCGTAACAGGTAGAATATCACGCAATATTGATAGTTGGATGTTCTCGCATGAAGCAGTATGTGATATTGTAGCACGCGCTAGTGAGGATGCGGATGTATCTATTATTGAGGGGGTGATGGGCTTTTATGATGGCAAAAGTCCATTATCAGATGCTGGCTCTGCCGCAGATATCAGTGTAGTGACAGAGAGTCCTGTTATTTTAATCGTTAATTGTGCAAGTATGGCTAGAAGTGTTGCGGCAGTTGTCAAAGGATTTCAATTATTATCAGATAAACCAAATATCGTTGGTGTGATAGCCAATCAGGTGGGTAGTGTGGGTCATTATGAAATTGCTAAGGCTGCTATTGAACAAGAATGTGGTATTCCTGTAATCGGCTACTTAAAGCGCGAGGAAGGGATTGATATTCCAAGTCGTCATTTAGGACTAGTCCCTGCTATTGAAAGAGGAGAGCTGCATTCATTTTTTGACAAGCTAGGAGAACTAATGGCCAAGACCATTGACTTAGAGCAATTACTCCGTATCACTAAGGCCCCTGTACTTCAGGAATCAGGCAAATTATTTACAGAGGAGCCTACACAAAATATTTGTCTCGCTGTAGCAAAAGATGCGGCATTTAATTTTTATTATGAAGAAAATTTGGCGTTATTACGGGCGAAAGGTGCGACATTACAATTTTTCTCACCACTTGCCAATGAGCCAGTACCAAGTGAGGCTAATGGCTTATATATAGGGGGTGGCTTTCCTGAAGAGTTTGCACAGACACTTGCTGCAAATACGATTGCCAAACAATCTATACGTGCAGCCATAAACAAAGGTCTACCGACATTGGCTGAATGTGGGGGCTTCATGTATTTAACAGAAGCTATTACAGATAGCCATGGAGAGCGTTATGACATGATAGGTGTAATCCCAGGGGAGGTAGCTATGCAAACAAAGCTAGCAGCACTTGGCTATCGTGAAATTTTTGGTACAGCAGGTAATTTCTTAATCGGTTCAGAGGAACAGGCAAAGGGACATGAATTCCACTATTCCAAATATAATGGCTCCCATCACACACCGGCCTACGAAACGATTGGTCGCTTTGGCAAAAAACAAGAAGGCTATCAAGTAGGGAATTTGGTGGCTGGTTATACGCATTTTCATTTTGTATCAAACCCAAAGCTAGTTGACAATTGGTTAACAGCTTGCAAGAAGGTGAAGAATGATGACTAATTATTTTCCTATTCATATTAATCTAGAATATAAAACAGTTGTAATCGTAGGCGGTGGTCACGTAGCCACACAAAAGGTGGCATCCCTTTTACCAGCGAAGGCGAATATCGTCATCGTTAGTCCGACCTTACATGAAGATTTACAGCCACTAGTCGAGTGGGGGCAAATTACTTGGAAACGAAAAGAGTTTGAACCACGTGATTTGGATGATGCAATCCTTATTATTGCTGCCACAAATGTGACGACTGTTAACGAAGCCGTGCAAGAGGCGGCACAGCATTGGCAATTAATGAATCGAACAGATAGACAAAGTGAAAGTGATTTTATTACTCCCGCGACAGTTCGTCGTGGTCCTTTAGTGTTAACTGTCTCGACATCGGGAGCAAGTCCTGGGCTAGCACGAAAAATTAAAGCAGATTTAGAGGATCAATTTGATGATGCCTATGAAGATTACGTATGCTTTTTGCAGCAAGCTCGTTTAATGATTGTTGCCAAGTTTGATAAAGGCCCACAAAGACGTGAGGCATTACAGGCCTTGCTAGAGCCAAACATCCTAGAATGGACACGTCAAGGTGAGATGGATAGACGTGAAGCTTATTTACAACAACTATTGATGGGAGCAAAGCAATGAAGGATGGAATAGTTTATATCGTTGGCGCAGGACCTGGAGATCCAAAGCTCATTACGGTTTATGGTCTGGAATGTATTCAAAAGGCTGATATTATTGCATATGACCGTCTTGTGAATCCAGCATTGCTAGACTTCGCGAAAAAGGATGCGGAACTCGTTTATTGTGGGAAATTACCAGGAAAGCACCACCTAATTCAAGATGAAATTAATGCATTACTTGTGGAGAAGGCGCAGCAGGGCAAAATTGTTACACGTCTTAAAGGTGGCGATCCATTCGTCTTTGGTCGTGGTGCAGAAGAGGCTGAAATCTTAAAAAATCATGGCATTTCCTATGAAATTGTGCCGGGTATAACTGCAGGTATTGCGGCTCCAGCTTATGCTGGGATTCCTGTGACACATAGAGACTTTGCCACAAGCTTTGCCCTCGTGACTGGACATGGCCGAGAAGAAAAAGGACAGGATTTTTTGAATTGGCCAGCATTAGCAACCGGCATTGATACTGTCGCTTTTTATATGAGCGTTGGCAATATTGCCTATATAGCTCGAAAATTAATCGAGAATGGGCGTAAAGCCACAACGCCAGTAGCGGTTATTGAATGGGGAACAACTGCTCAACAACGAACGATAACAGGGCAACTAGATGAAATTGCGAACATTATTGAACGTGAAGGGTATCATAATCCTTCCATGATTGTAGTTGGCGATGTCGTCAATGTACGTGAAAAAATACAATGGTTTGAAGAGCAGGGACTTGCTTTTTCATAATCATCTCATAAGAGAGCAGAAGGAGGAAGCAACATGACAGTCATCGAAGCACTAAAAAAGCGTCGAGCTATTCGAAATTACACAGCACAACCAGTAGAAAAAGAGAAAATTGAGCAAATCTTAGAGGCTGCTACATTTGCCCCTAATGACAGAATGAGAGAGCCTTGGCATTTCTACATCATTCAAGGTGAAGCTATGGATCGTTATGAGGAAATGGCAAGCGCTTATTTACAAGAACGCTTTCCGACAAAGCCGAATTTAGTGGAAAGCTCATTAAAGGTTGTACAAACAACCCCCGTCGCTATTGTTGTAACAGCAGATGTGGTGGAAGGGGATACCGATGCGACAGAGGACAACGTTTTTGCTGTATGTAGCGCCATTATGTCAATGTGGTTAACAGCAGAGGAGCTAGGTCTTGGCTTTGTTTGGCGTACACGTGGTGTTGGTCTTGTACATGATTCACGCATGCATTCGTTTATCGGTGCAAGTGAAGCACAGAAAGTGGTAGGGACAATTTTTATTGGCTACCCACAAGTGCAGGAGTTCACCGACAAGAAGCGTACGCCATTTGAAGAAAAGACAACTTGGCTATAAGGAGGCTAACAGCATGGCAAGAAAAGGCTTGTTTTTAGTGTATACAGGCGAAGGAAAGGGCAAAACGACAGCATCCCTAGGTGTTACATTACGTGCGATCGGTCGTGGGTTAAATGTGCGCTATATGCAATTTATTAAATCACCTGAGCGTACGTATGGAGAGCAAATTGCCCTGCGTAAGCTTGGTGTGGAAATGGAACAAATGGGTATTGGCTTCACTTGGACCAAAACACCTGAGGAGCATCGTGTAGCCTTAGCAAAGGCTTGGAAAAAAACGAAGGCAGCTCTACAAGATGACAGCATTGATTTATTAGTGCTAGATGAGCTAAATAATGCATTGGCTATAAGTAAGTTTCCAATTGATGATGTTCTACCACTGGCAGAAGTCATAGAAGCAATTCAGCAACGTCCTTCGACCATGCATCTAGTGGTGACTGGACGCAGTGCCAACCCCGCGTTGCTAGCAATGGCGGATTTAGTTTCTACGATTGATGCTACTAAGCATTATTATGATGAAGGTATTCCAGCTGTGAAGGGGCTTGAATTTTAATATACCTTTACCTTTAGGGTCGAGGATTTACTCCTGAGCTAGGTAACGCATGATGGATAGGAGAGAAAACCTAACGAAAGAAAGGCAAATATCTGTGTCTCGTGGAACAGCGTGACACCTATAATGACGGAGGATAATTGATTATGCCAGCAAAATCAATCATGATTCAAGGAACAGCTTCCGATGTTGGAAAAAGTATGATTTGTACGGCGTTGTGTCGTATATTTTCAGATGATGGCTTTAAAGTTGTCCCCTTTAAATCGCAAAATATGGCGCTTAATTCATTTGTAACAAAAGATGGCGGAGAAATTGGTCGAGCACAAGGAGTACAGGCTGAAGCTGCCCGTGTTGTTGCGACGACTGATATGAACCCTATTTTGCTGAAACCAAAGCAAGATATGATGTCTGAGGTCATTGTCCACGGGAAGCATTTTTTAAATATGGATGCCAAAACATATCGCAATAATTTTGTACAGGAAGCCATGCCCATTGTGGAAAAATCAGTTCGTTCGCTTCAAAATACATATGATGTCATTGTCTTAGAGGGGGCAGGAAGCCCAGCAGAGATTAACTTAAAGGATCGTGATATTGCTAATATGCGAATGGCTCATTTAGCAGATGCAGCGGTTGTCCTTGTTGCCGACATTGATCGTGGTGGGGTTTTTGCCTCGATTGTTGGTACACTGGCATTGCTAGATGAAGCGGAGCGAGCACGAGTGAAAGGGTTAATCATCAATAAATTTAGAGGCATGCGTGAATTATTGGATGATGGTTTGGCATGGGTGGAGCAAGAAACAGGCATTCCCGTACTAGGTGTTGTGCCTTATTTAGAGGTCAATATTGAAGCGGAGGACTCGCTCGCTTTATCATCATTACGCTTTAAAAAGCCAAAACCAGGGGAATTTGCTGTCGATGTGGCGATGATTCGTTTACCCCGTATTTCAAACTTCACAGATGTTGATCCATTTTTTGATGAGCCTGAAGTGGGAGTTCGATTAATTGGAAAAGTTCATGAACTCGGTACGCCAGATTTGCTGATACTCCCAGGAACGAAAAGTACCATCGATGATTTAGCCTGGTTAAAGGCTCAAGGCTTCGATCAAGCCATTGCCCGATTAAGGGAGCATGGCACCAAAATTATTGGAATATGTGGTGGTTTTCAAATGCTTGGTGAGACGCTATTAGATCCAGATGCAGTGGAGGGAAATGGTGAATCTGCTGATGGTCTTGGCTTATTGCCGATGGAAACTATTTTCGTAGGCAATAAAAAAACGGTTCAAATGACTGGCACAAGAGGACAGGATACTTTGACAGGCTATGAAATTCATCTAGGGCGAACAAAAATTTTACGTGAAGAAGTTACACCGTTTTTACTGCTTGAAGATGGTCGTGAAGATGGGGCTGTTAGTCAAGACGAACAGGTAATTGGTACGTATTTCCATGGTTTATTTCATAATCGTACCTATACTCGTCAGCTTATCAATGACATCCGTATGAAAAAAGGTTTAGCTGCTTTACCACGTGAAGTAAAAAGTGATGCTGAACGAAGAGAAGATGCCTATAACATGTTAGCTAGTCATGTACGAGCAAATCTTGATATGAAAAAAATATATGAATTATTATCTATAGAGGTATCTGTATGACAAGAAAAGGACCATTAGCCATTAATTTTGAAGCATTATGGCAAGAAGGTATGAAAGACTGGCAAGGGCATATGCCTGAGCGTATGGTGAATGATCAGCTAGAGGAGCAATTTTGGGCTCAATCTGTGGCACGGAAAAATATGGGGCAAACGGATCCATATGCTGCACGTATCTTTCAGGAGCTTCAAAAAAGTATTGACCCCCAACATTCTGTATTAGAAATTGGTCCTGGCTGGGGCAATTACACGTTTCCTTTAGCAGATAGAGTAGACAAGCTCACATGTGTGGATAGCTCTGAAAGTATGCTACAGTATTTACAGCAGTGCATGCCTCATCAGAAGCACGTTTCATATGTACATGCAAAATGGGAACGTTTAGAAAAAGATGATATAGAGCCCCATGATATCGTCTTAGGCGTGAATTGTTTTTACCGTATGTATGAAATTAAAGCTGCTTTAGGGCATATGAATCGACTGGCGACGAAACGTGCCATCATAGGGATGACGACAGGGCCTATTCAGCCACACTATGAACGACTATATGAAAAGTATGGCTATACAATTAAATTCCCTCGAAGAGATTATATTGAGTTTTTAAATCTACTGTACGAAATGGATATATACGCTGATTGCCAAATCATCCCTTTAGAACGCGTATATACTTATGAAAGCTATGAGCAGCTAGTGACGGCACAAAGTAAAAAAATATTAAATACAGATGTCCTACAAGCACATATTGAGGAATCTCTGGAGCCTTTTATTGAAGAAAAAGATGGACGCTATTACTATCGTCATGATTTTCATGCAGCTCTTGTTTCTTGGCAACCAAAATAAACGACAAAACCTTTGGATAAAAGCTTTTACCAAAGGTTTTTCTTATGAGACTCAATAAGGTACAATAAAACGATAAAACATGAATTGAGGTGGCATTTGTGCAGCTACATTTTTTAGGAACAGGCGCAGGCATGCCTTCCAAAGAACGAAATACGAGTGCCCTGATGGTGAAGCTATTAGACGAAATAAGCGAAATGTGGCTTTTTGATTGTGGAGAGGCGACTCAACATCAAATTTTACACACCTCGCTAAAGCCCCGGAAGGTATCCAAAATTTTTATAACGCATCTTCATGGTGATCATATTTTCGGATTGCCGGGCTTTTTAAGCTCTCGTTCATTTCAAGGAGGAGATGAACCTCTAACGATTTTTGGTCCAGTCGGCTTACAGCAATGGATTGAACAAACTTTTGCTTTATCAAAGACTCATTTAACATATCCCTTGCACTTTGTAGAGGTTCAGGAAGGGATTGTATACGAGGATGCCTGTTTTACGGTTTATGCGAAGGAATTGCGTCATGTTGTTCCATGCTATGGATATCGTATTGAACAAAAGGATTTACCTGGTGAATTATTAATTGAAAAAGCCAAGGATTTAGGTGTTCCCAAGGGTCCTCTTTTAGGACAATTAAAAAGAGGGCATGATGTCGTACTTGAAAATGGTGATGTCATTCAAGCGAAAGATGTTGTAGCATCAGCCAAAAAAGGCTTTACACTAACTATTTTAGGCGACACGAAATATTGTGAGGAGGCTGTTCAGCTATCAATGGGCGCTGATATCATTGTACATGAAGCAACCTTTGACGGCACAACAACGGATTTAGCAGCCAATTATGGTCATGCAACTAATGTGGAGGCAGCCAAGGTTGCACAGCAAGCAGGAGCACAATATTTACTATTAAATCATTTAAGTGCTCGTTTTCTTCCACAAGATTTACCTCCATTTTTGGCAGAGGCTCAGGAAACTTTCCCGCAAACATTTCTAACTGCCGATCAAGCTATTTATACTTGGCAAAACAATACATTGCTTTAATTCTGGAAAACATCTATTAATTAGAATGACAATTAATAGATGTTTTTTGTTTACCAAGCTATACATTTATAGTATATATAAAAGGAAAAATATAGTACGATCAATCACTTATTTCCCGTATAATTGAAAAAAGGGGTGTGGTTAAAATGAATCAGCAAAAGATGCCGCCAGCACTATTACGACTAATCGTGATCTTTCCAAATGTGCTGAGCTATTTATTACTATTCGGTCTCATCATGTTTGTCATAACAAATTATGAAACGTTAAAAGCAACAAATAATCTAACAGTCTGGATCATTTTTATTGTCGTTTTAGCACCAGCTGCTACATATACGACTTTTAGTATTGTGAGAAAGATTAGGGCTGGACATATGTAAGAGCTTATTCGTATTACTTGTAGAAAATTAGTTCTACAGGTAATGCGTTTTTTTTGACAAGGAGAAGAAAATCATCTGTATTTTTGTTAGTATCATAGGAGTTTGTCTTGTCTTTCTTATTAGAAAACAAGAACGTTTCATAGCACTAGCTTTCAGTGACGCATAAAAATAGCTTTTCCAGGGAAACTAAGAGAGGAAAGCTTTTATAAAAAAGAGAGGTGCCTTTTGTGAATCCAATAAATTGTGATTTTTCACCAATGAAAGAAACATTAAAAGATGAGCTTCTCCACGTGATTATGTCATTACAGCAAAGTGTTCAACAGATGGATACAGAAACAAATTGTCTCCTTGGCAATTTTGAAAAAATTAAAGAAAGATTTGTGGCAATTGAAATGAAAGCAGCCACGTTTTATTTAAATTGTTATCTTTCCCCGTTTACAGAAAAGTATCCTGAACTGTCGCATAGTGTACAAAATATGTCACTGAGAAGACACGGTGGTTTAATCGTGATCCAGCGAGAAGACGCTTTGGAGAAGCTAGTCCAGCCTGGTATTCATATAGGTGCTGACTTAACCCATTCGTTAGTAGAATCAATTTTTTTCCCAGGCAATCCTCTTCATGATGGCGCAGTATTAGTCAACCATAATCAAATTGAATCGGCGGCAAATGTATTACCACTGTCAGAGCGTTATACAGGGGAAAGGAAATTAGGCACAAGACATCGTGCTGCATTGGGATTAAGTGAGGTAAGTGATGCACTCGTTATGGTCGTATCCGAAGAAACAGGGAGAATATCATTTGCCTTTAAAGGCAACTTATACCCTATTACCACACATGGCATTATATAGGGATGATATTCCCTATATATTTAATATCTCAAATTCGAGATATTTCTCTTGCTTCTTTATCACTTGAGTGGTAAAGTGATAACAGAAGGGAGGATAAAGTCGTGAAAAATCATACATTAGGTACTTTAACCTGGATTCGCATGATGCGCTTTACAGCCCAAAGTAATCAATTATCCAATGAATTTTTAAAACGTTTTGATCTAACCACCGCACAATTTGATGTGCTAATCCAAATAAAAACCTATGCACCTATTACACAATGTCAACTAGCAGAAAAAGTAACGGTCACACAAGGTGGAATGTCTCGCATGCTCGCAAGGCTTGAAAAAGAGGGACTGATTGAGCGTAAGCAAAATTGGAAGACGAAAACGATTTCGTTGACGGCAAAAGGGGAGCAAATGATTGATGCAGCAACACCTAGTCAGCTTCACTTCCAATCCTCATTTTTTGAAGATGTATTAACAGATGAAGAAATGAAAACGTTATATAAATTGATGACAAAGCTGGAAAAGCATAGTCAGGAAAAAAAATTACCACTAGCGTAATTTTTTTTACCCTATCACTTGCTTAGTCAAGTGATTTCGAGGAGGAGCATACAATGAACAAATTAAGTGGACATCATCATATTTCGATGCTAACGAAAAATGGCAAACAAAATAATCATTTTTATACTAAAATTTTAGGGTTACGACGTGTAAAGAAAACCGTGAATCAAGACTCCCCATCCATGTATCACTTATTTTATGGGGACTTAACAGGGTCGGCGGGTACAGAATTAACATTTTTTGAGATGCCTGTTGCGGGACGTACTGTGCGAGGAACCAATGCGATAACACGTATTGGTCTACTTGTACCAAGCTATGAGAGTTTACTTTATTGGAAATTTCGTTTCCAAGAGCTAAAGGTAGAACATAGTGACATCTCCACATATGCGGGGAAAGACGCCTTATTTTTTGAGGATCATGAAGGGTTGAGAATGGTGTTATTAAACCATCATGGTCAAGAAACACCAGCGCAATGGCAACCATGGGATGGCAATGAAATCCCTGAAGAGCATCGCATTTTAGGGATGGGTACAGTTGAAATGACGGTGCGTTATCTACAACGGACAGTGAATTTACTACAAGATTTATTTCACTATACCGTTGTTGCAGAAAATGACCAAGAGGCAGTTCTGCAATCGATAGAGGGGGAAGTGCTTGGAGAGATTCTTGTCAAAGAATTAGAAGGACCAAGTGAAAAACCAGGTAAAGGAAGTATCCACCATCTTGCTATACGTGTAGCAACGGTCGATGAGCTACTAGAATGGGATACAAAAATTAAAGAGCTAGGTTTAACTAGCACAGGTGTTGTCGATCGTTATTATTTCCAAAGTCTTTATTTTAGAGATCGTAACGGAATTCTATTTGAAATGGCGACAGATGGCCCAGGGTTTACGGTAGATTCCTCGGTAGATGAACTAGGAAAAGAGCTAGATCTTCCACCATTTTTAGAAGAAAAACGAGCAGAAATTGAAGCGATTTTAGAGCCGCTTGAATAAGGAGAGGTAATTCATAATGGAAAAATATCGTATTGATCAATCACAAGGACTTGAATTTGGGCTGTATTCTTTAGGAGACCATATTCCCAACCCATTAACAGGAGAACGAATTTCTGCGCAGCAACGACTAAAAGAGCTGGTTGAAGCTAGCCAATTAGCGGAGCAAGCAGGCATTGATGTATTTGGAGTTGGTGAAAGTCATCAATCTTATTTTACAACACAGGCACATACTGTTGTGTTGGGGGCTATCGCGCAAGCAACTTCTAAAATTAAACTATCCAGCTCTGCCACTGTGTTAAGTGTTTCAGATCCTGTGCGTGTTTATGAGGATTTTGCAACCATTGATTTATTATCAAATGGTCGTGCCGAAATTGTGGCGGGACGCGGATCACGAGTAGGAGCATACCATTTGCTTGGTGTAGATTTACAGGATTATGAAGAACTTTTTGAAGAAAAATTAGAGCTACTTATGAAAATCAATGATGAAGAGCTTGTGACATGGGAAGGCCAATTCCGTGCCCCACTTCATAATGCTCAAATATTACCGCAGCCAAAAAACGGCTCTTTACCGATTTGGCGTGCAGTTGGTGGGCCGCCAGCGAGTGCGATAAAAGCAGGGTATATGGGAATTCCCATGATGTTAACGACTCTAGGTGGGCCCGCTGTAAACTTTAAGCCATCTGTTGATGCTTATCGAGAAGCGGCAGAGCGACAAGGTTTTGTTCCAAATGAATTGCCAGTTGCCACAACAAGCCTGTTTTATGTAGCAGATACAACAAAAGAGGCATTACAAGGGATGTATCCACATTTAAACGGTGGTTTCCAAGCGATTCGTGGGGGAGGCTATCCTAAACAACAATTTGCTCAAGCTACAGATACACGAGATGCCTTAATGGTCGGTAGTAAAGAACAAATTATTGAGAAATTACTCTATCAATATGAATTATATGGGATGCAGCGTTTTATGGCACAAATTGATTTTGGCGGGGTCCCATTCGATAAAATCATGAAAAACATTGAAATCATCGGCAACGATATTATCCCAGCAATGAAAAAATATACAGCAAAATAAGGAGTGTACCATCATATGAAGATTGTCGCACTTGCCGGTTCCATTATTGGCTCAAAAACAAGAACAGCGATGCATAAATTTGCCGAGATTGTCCAAAAAAAATACCCGGAGCATGAAGTGACGCTTCTCGATCTTGCTAACTATCAACTAGTATTTAGTGATGGACGTAATTACTTTGACTATGATGGCGATACGAAATATGTCACAGAAACGATCATGGCTGCGGATGCTATTGTCATTGGGACGCCAACATTCCAGGCTTCTATTCCAGCAACATTGAAAAATATCTTTGACCTATTACCAGTCAATGCCTTTCGCGATAAAGTAGTCAGCGTCATTGTTACCGCAGGGACGTCAAAGCACTATTTAATGGTGGAGCAGCAATTAAAGCCGATTCTTGCCTACATGAAGGCCCATATTGTGCCAACCTATGTATTTATAGAAGAAAAAGACTTTTTACGCAAAGAAATTGTCAATGATGATGTCCGTTTCCGTCTTGAACGATTAGCAGAGGATACTGTAATGGTAACAGACGCATTTGCAGAAATTCGTGCGAAAAAAGATGCTGAATACGATTTTTAAAGAGTAGTAGAAACGCTGTGTCACTAGGCTGCCACAGCGTTTTGTAGATGATGATCTTTATCCCCATACCGTTAAACAAGAACGTGTATCATTTTCATCAGTGATCAATTGAATGTTTGTGTAATAGGAAGCTGTTGCACGTTCGAACAACTTATCAATAATAGATTCTTCTTTGACAAAAAGGGATACATAGCTTGAATCAATGATTAATAGTACCATTTCACATGAGCTTTTTAAAAAATCTTCATAGCTTTTAATTTCCACAACATCTTCACGTTGAGGAAAGGCTTTCAAGTCAGCAAATATTACATAGTATTCATCAACTGATATACAGTTTAAAAATGATAGGCCATTTAAAATGGTATCATCGGGGAAAAGGTTTGCACCAAGTGTTCCATTCTCTATCTTGTAAGATTCTCCAGGTCCTATAGACCAATGCCAAGTCGCACTAATTAGATTTGTTAAAATATCCAATATATATCTGCCATATTCATTTTTTATTTCAAAGCTAATTCCTCGCATTTTAACGTCCTTTCTACTGATGAATCGATTTATAAGGTTTAAATTGAAGGCGCTCCATAACCACAACTGCATAGAAAAAAACACGCATCTCTTGGTTTCAGTAGCCACCTTAACTATTTGACCATTGAAACCATCGTCCATGGCCGTCAGGACGTTCCATTGTCCGAATAGATTGTATGGTGCCCTGATTCAGAAAATCCTGGTGTAGCTGTACGTCAAATAAATTGTTATAGCAATGGTAGAGTGGGCGTTTCATGCTAATCTCTTTTAATTGCTCCATTAATGAATGTCGTGATTCGAGTGACATTTGGTTGGCAACATGTGTATGATAAACGACTAACATGGCTTCTTCCTCAATGGTTTGACTGATCTCCTTTATTAGTTGGATTGCATCACCCTTTATTAACTGAATTTCTAATTGACTGAAGATAGGGAGAGCTTCATTTAACAACAATCGACGTTCGTGGTGTTCAGGCCAGATTAAAGCTTGCAGCCATTGACTTTCTTTCTTTTGTCGGAGATCAATGGGATTTAAATCGATGCCAATCCTTTGGTAAACAACGGGTGGCTTTGACACAGACTTAGGAAGTGTTTCCCCTCGGTTTTCTGAAGATATGATACTTCCATTGTTCGTATTGTTAATGGATAATTGATGATTGTAGCAATAATTGTAGTGATCCATACCAAGCTGAAGTCCAGCACTTGCTCCTATTTCTATGAAGGCCAATGGTCGCTGGTGCTTGTGATAAATGTCAGTCATCATAGGATAGAGGTAGGCACAACGTCGAATTTCATTGGTTTGGACAAGTTTTTCTTGAAATAATGACTTTAATTGTTTTGCATGATCCATCACAAATGCTTTGAAGACAGGGTAAACCCCTTGAATGGGATGTGGAGTTGCCGTAAAAGACGCGTAATACTTAGCTAAAGGATCTTTCAAGGAAATCAATAAATATTGAACAGCTGCCAACAATAGATTGGGTGCTGGTTGATTTGGTGGAATCAGGGAGGCAATCTCCAATAGCTCCTCATCCGCAGCCATTTTATTAGCTAAATGTTCATACAGAGGGCTAGAGTTCACGCATTCCTGTTCGGCAAAAAGTCGAAATTGACGACTTAATGTAGCATATGACATGTATATCTCTCCTTTTGCACATCTATTTATTTTTCAGTCTAATAGTATTGTATAATTTAGTAAATTAAATATATGTTTTAATGAAAAAATAGTAATCATGAAGCATGGAGTATAAATGGTGACAGTCCTTTATTATAGCGGCTCAAACTTGTAATTTCCGAACAAGACACAAAAACTTCATCTTTCACAGCTACGTATTTCAACAGTTGGAGAGACGTTTTAATATTGTGCCATTTGAAGATTTTTCATTGACAAATGTACCCGTATACTTGTTCTATAAAGAGTCGACAAAAGTCTCAAATCGCCTATTAGAGTTACTACGCACTAGAATTTATTTATAATTCACATGATGTTCAAAAATGAGAAAGATCAGAGTGAAATATTTGTAAGGGGGAATAAACATGGTATTTTCTCTTTTTAAAAAGAAGAAAGATTCACAGCCATTAAAAAATAGAGTCGAGTTTTGCATGACGAATTTATCGCTTGGTGCCGCAGATGCATATGATGTTTTGTTAGAACGTGATGATTTTGACATCGAGGAGTCGGGTGTACATCGCATTGTGAAATCTGTGAGCAAGGTATTTTTGCTATAGTTAATGGAGAAATCATCACTGCGGATGATGCGGCGGCATTAATAGAGGCTATTGATGAAGAAATAAAGCAAAATCCACTTTTCTAATTAAATAATTAAAAACAGCTTGTGAACGCACAAGCTGTTTTGTTATGGAAATAAGTTTACCAACCACGGACATATTGTACGGGTGGTTGTAGTTCTTCACTTAATTCTTTAGCTGCATGGAGCGGCCAATACGGCTCACGGAGTAAAACACGAGCTAAGAAAATTAAATCTGCACGGTTATTTTGTAAAATTTCTTCGGCTTGAATGGCTGTTGTAATAAGGCCTACTGCGCCAGTAGCGATATCAGCCCCATGTTTGATGGCTTCAGCATGAGAAACTTGGTATCCTGGAAAGACATTGATAGTAGCAGGGACAACGCCACCTGTTGATACATCTACTAAATCTACTCCTTGTGATTTCATCCAGCGGCTAAAGACGATGAAGTCATCCATTGTAGTGCCATCTTCTGCGTAATCTTCTGCAGAAACACGTACCAATAATGGCCCATCCCAAACACTGCGAATGGCATCAATAATTTGGCGTAATATGCGATAGCGATTTTCCTGTGAGCCACCATATTGATCTTCTCGTTTGTTCGTAGCAGGCGATAAAAATTCACTAATTAAATAGCCATGTGCCCCATGAATTTCGAGTACATCAAAGCCTGCCTTTGCCGCACGAATAGCAGCAAGTTTGAACGCTTCAATCACATGTTGAATGTTCTCTTCAGACATGGCTGTAGGTGTTTGATAGTCTGAACTAAAGGCAATGGCTGATGGGGCAAAAATTTCGCCCTCTACGGTTGCTTTACGTCCAGCATGACCAAGCTGGATGCCTGTTTTAGCCCCATATGCTTTCATACCCTCTACTAATTGACGTAAGCCATCAATATGCGCGTCATCCCAAATGCCTAAATCTTTATTGGAGATACGACCTTCTGGAACAACACCAGTAGCTTCTAAAATGATTAATCCTACTTGCCCAGCTGCCCTTGTCGCATAATGGACTTGATGGAAAGGTGTGACCAGACCATCATCCTCAGCTGAGTACATACACATGGGTGCCATGACAACACGATTTTTTAAGGAAATGGATTGTAATTGATAAGGTTCGAATAATTTACTCAAAATAAAGCCCCCTAATTCCTAGTGATAAACTCTATTTTGCACCGAATGTTATCCATTTGCAAGTGAACGAGATCGTGCTTCGGCTTCTTTGATACAAGCTTCAATCGCCTTATTAAATTGATATTGCTCTAGCGCTTGAATTCCAGCCTCTGTTGTCCCGCCAGGGCTTGTTACTTTTTTGCGTAGAACATCTGGTTCATCTAAGGATTGCTTGAGCATTTCGGCAGTACCTGCAAGTGTTTGTGTCATCAATAATCGTACGGTATCTTTAGATAGGCCTACCTCTGTCCCTACACGCTCGAACGCCTCCATTAAATAATAAATATAAGCAGGGCCACTACCTGAAAGGGCTGTGACTGCATGTAATTGATCCTCATCGACTTCAATAACAGAGCCAACAGCCTCTAATAACTGGAGAAAAAGAATACGCTGTGCAGTAGACACTTCGTTATTGAATGAAATGCCACTTGCGGACATACCAATAGTGGCAGACGTGTTAGGCATCACCCGTGCGACTGGACGGCTCCCTAAAAGTTCAGTAATCGTCCCAATGCCAATACCCGCTAGAATCGACAGAATCGCAGACTGTGCTGTAATTTTGGGTTTTAACTCACGCATCGCTGCAATTGCGTCTTTTGGCTTCATCGCCAAAATAATTAGATCTGCCTGACGATAAATGGCCTGATCAAACATGCAGTGGATGCCATATGTTTCTTGTAAGAAATGCAGACGTTCTTTATCAGAGCGATTGGTGACGTAAATTTCCTGTGGTGAAAATACCTTTTGCTTTATCCACCCTTGAATCAATGCCTCTGCCATTGAGCCCGCACCGATAAATAAAATTTTTTTCATGAATAAAACCTCCAGTTCAAAATAAAAAAGCGCTCTCGTCCTTATTTAGAAGGACGAAAACGCTCTTGTTTCCGCGGTACCACCTTTGTTTGCCAATATTGGCACAACTCTTAGCCCTCTTATCGCAAGGGAGACGGTTATGTTTGCATAACTGCTCAGAAATAGGTTCGGTAATGGGAGTGGGTGATGTTACTCTCAGCAAATGTAACACTCTCTAACACCTTCACCAATTACGTACTCGGCTTCTTCAACGCACATTAATAATTAGATTATTCAAAATTATAGTGATGGAAAAGCAACCTGTCAACAGGAAGATGACGAAAACAGAAAAAACTTGTAAAATAGAATGAATCAGTATTCACTAGCGAGTAAAAAGGGGGAGACAACTTTGTCTATATACAAAATAGAAATACCAACACCCTATGAAGTAGGAGATGTCAATGCATTTATTGTGAAAGGTGATGCACTTAGCATTTTTGATGTTGGACCAAAAACAGTAGAAGCCTATGATGCTCTGAAATGGGGGATTCGCGCTGCGGGCTATGATATGCGAGATATTGAACAAGTTGTACTCACCCATCATCACCCTGATCATGCGGGATGGGTCGATGCTTTTCCATATGCTGAAATTTTAGGCCATGCCTATAATGATAAATGGCTTCGTCATGACGAAGAGTTTTTACGTTATCACGAGCAATTTTACAGTACATGTTTATTTGAACATGGGGTGCCACAAGAGTATATTGCTAAAAGCGTGCATGTACGTCGTGAATTAGAGCTTGTAGGAGAACGTCCATTGACACAAATTTTGACCGATGGAGATGAAGTACCTGGGCATCCAGGATTAAAGGCAATTGAAACATTAGGGCATGCACAAAGCCATTTTATTTTTTGGGATGAACAAACACATCATGTGATTGGCGGAGATTTATTACTTGAAAAAATCACGCCCAACCCTTTAATTGAACCACCATTAGATCCTTCATTGGGACGTACAAAGTCATTATTACATTATAATGAATCCCTCGAAATCTTACGCCAATTGCCTGTCAAAATGATGTATACAGGACATGGGGCTGAACTACAAGACATTCCGATATTAATTGATAAACGACTAGAAAGACAGCATCAGCAATCCATGAAAGTTTGTGAATTACTAGGGGATGATCAATTAACGGTTGTGCAAGTGACGAAACGATTGTATCCAGCTATCTTCCAGCATATGCTTGGATTAACCTTGTCTAAAACGTTGGGGCATTTAGATTATTTAGAGGCAAATAATTATATTACTTCATCGAAGACAGAAGAAGGTATTTATTTATTTAAAAGAAAGTAGGACTATATATGAATAGGAAGACGATCTTCGTAACAGGGGCCACAAGTGGTGTAGGCTTAAAAATAACAGAGTTGCTAGTAGCCCAAGGTCATACCGTTTATGCCACAGGCCGCAATGCTGTAGCATTAAAAGTTTTAGAACGTTTGGGAGCCAAAGTCATCCAAGCTGATTTAACCCATTTACATACACTCGACGCTGTTTGTGCCCAGCTTCCTCCTATTGATGTCGCCATCCTTTCAGCTGGTGTTGGAAAGTTTGCTGAGGCTCCTAAGTTAATGGATGAAGATATTGCACAAATGATTGAATTGAATATTGGTGTACCCATTTATCTTGCTAAACGGTTAGCTTCCACGATGATGAAGCGAAATCAAGGGCATTTGATTTTTATTGGTTCACAGGCTGGCAAGGTCGCCACTCCGAAAGCAAGTGTTTATGCAGCTACTAAACATGCAATTGTAGGATTTACCAATGGACTACGCATGGAGCTTGCACCATATCATGTAAAAGTAACAGCCATTCACCCTGGTCCAATCGATACACCATTTTTAGACAAGGTCAATGATCAAAGTGGCTATCGCGCATCTTTAGGCAGATTTTTATTATCAGCTGATGAAGTAGCACAGGCGACAATTAAAACAATTGAACGCCCAGTTCGAGAGGTCAACCTCCCAAAAATCATGGGGCTGTCGAGTAAACTGTATGCATTGGCACCTGCAACAATTGAGTTCCTAGGGAAGTCATTCTTCCATAAAAAATAATGAACATCTAGCTGTAAACATGTTCTTGGCATGTCTACAGTTTTTTCATACTGGCAAAGAAAAGGGGGGTAATATGTATACAATTGGACAAGTGGCAAAATTTTTAGGCATTTCTAGAGATACGATCAAATATTATGAGGAAAAGGGATTGGTCAAGCCTCACCAAAATAGCGAAAATGGCTATAGAACGTATAATCAATTGGATATTTATAATTTGACAACCGTCAATTTTTATCGAGAATTGGATTTAGAAATTAAACGAATACAAGAAGTGAGAAAGGGCATGAGCATAGAGGGAATCCAACTCGTATTGGAGGAGAAAGAACAACAAGTGTTAGAGGAGATAGCCTATAAAAAACTACTGTTAAAAAAACTCCAAAATGCTAAAGAAGATTGCCAAAAAATTCAACAATATGTAGGTACCTTTACGATAAAAGAAATGAAACCTCTAGCCATGTTAGGAGTAATAGACCATTATACAGCTTATGAAGAGTATGACGCACTCAAAGAAAATACAGACAGTTTAAAAAAAGCGGTGATCCTGACATCATTAAGAAGGGTCATTCACTTTAATGAACAGGGCATGCAGAAAGATAAATTTATGATTGTGCGAAAGCTAGAAGAAAACGAGAAAACATTAGAAGATCAAGTTTTATTTCATCCTAAATGTTTATATACGGTAATTGAAGACGGAAGATGGTCAACCGGGGGCAAAAATACAGATGACCAAGTGGAAGCGACTATTAGAAGAGTAGCAAAAGAAAATGGCTATAAACTTTTAGGTCTCGTTTATATTAACTTATTACTAGCGACTTACGAGGGAGGGTTAGAACGAATTTTTTTAGAAATGTATGTCCCAATAAAATAGAGTGATGGCCAGAAATATGTATTGACCTGTGAGCAACCCCCAGGTTTAAGCTGAAGGTATTCAGAACGAAACGGGGGATTTATTATATGAACAGAAAAAAGAAGCTAAAAAGACCAGTAGCAAGCTTCGTTATCCTCACTAATATCATCTTTTTACCACTTTTTTGCCTTGTAGGCGCTGTCAAAATGCTAGGGCTTCCTACATGGGTATTCGATATAGTCCGCTGTCTATCAGCATGGTCATCGACTTTTGCCTTTGCCATACTATTTCCAAAAATTTATCCAGGGCAGCACTTTTTACATTTCGTGAAACAAAAATTTAAACATCAACTCCAATTTTCTGTCATTCTTTCTGTCTTGCTCATTCAAGGCACCATCTTTATCATCATCTTACTTCTAGCTATGAATCATGCTGAAGCTGACGCAATTTTTACTATTTCATCCTGGGGAATGCTTAGTTATTATTTCTTTAAAAATCTGTTGTCAGGACCTATAGGAGAAGAATTAGGGTGGAGAGGCTTTGCCTTGCTTGAGCTTCAAAAGAAATATGGGTCATTACAATCTGCGATTATCATAGGATTTTGGTGGGGGATTTGGCATTTACCGATTTGGTTTACAACTGGATTTACAGGGTTGGAGCTACTGAAATACATCGTATTCTTTATGCTTTCCATCATTTCTACGACCATCATTATGACAGCCTTCTATTCAATTAATCAAAATTTAATAATTCCTATAATCATTCATCAATTCTTCAATTTTTTTATTGGCATAATAAACGAGAATTTAATTATTTTAATGATGTATAACGCTATCCTGTATTCAATAGCAGCCTTTCTACTTATACTGATGAATCCAAAGAAGGTTTGGTCAAATAAATCTATCCAATGCAAGTAAACGCGTAGATTTCCATTACGCGTGGTCGAGCTGTTCCAAGCAATAGTTCGTTTTTTTATCCAGTAATAGCGGCGCACAAGAATCCAATTTATACATTGGATTCTTTTTTTGTTGTAATTTATATAGTATACATTTATGTCTATAGTAGAAAAGTGTTTTTCCGAGTGAATATCATTGATTTTCTTCAGAGTGATGTATGGATAAACTGACTTTTTATAAGAAAAATAAAAGTCTATTAATTTATAAAAATACGCTTGTTTTTATTTTTATAACATGATACTATTCGTGTATAAACTTTTAATTGAATGTATAAACATACATATCTATAGAGCAATGGAGGCGTATTTAGTTATGGCAAATAAAAAGGTTGTACTAGCATATTCAGGTGGACTTGATACTTCGGTCGCAATTCCATGGTTAAAAGAACAAGGTTGGGACGTAATCGCAGTATGTCTTGACGTTGGTGAAGGGAAAGATCTGGAGTTTGTAAAAAACAAAGCTCTACAAGTAGGAGCGATTGAATCTTATATGGTGGATGCAAAGGATGAATTTGCTGAAAACTATGCATTAATTTCATTACAAGCACACACATGGTATGAACAAAAGTATCCATTAGTGTCGGCTCTTTCTCGTCCATTAATCTCGAAAAAATTAGTTGAGATTGCGAACCAAGTAGGTGCGGATGCTGTAGCTCATGGTTGCACAGGAAAAGGAAATGACCAAGTACGTTTTGAAGTTTCTATTAAAGCATTGAATCCTGATTTAGAGGTATTAGCACCAGTACGTGAGTGGGGCTGGAGCCGTGATGAGGAAATCGAATATGCGATGAAACATAATGTACCTATTCCTGCGACATTAGATTCTCCATTTTCAATTGACCAAAACTTATGGGGTCGTGCGAATGAAGCGGGCATTATGGAAGATCCATGGGTATCTCCACCAGAAGAAGCTTATGGCTTAACGGTTTCAGTAGAAAATGCACCAAATGAAGCAGAGTACGTGGAAATCGAATTCGTGGCTGGTAAACCAGTTGCTTTAAACGGCAAAGAAATGAAGCTTGCTGATTTAATACAGGAATTAAACGCAGTAGCAGGTGCACATGGCATTGGACGTATCGATCACGTTGAAAATCGTTTAGTCGGTATTAAATCTCGTGAGGTTTATGAAATTCCTGGTGCTAAGGTGTTGTTAACGGCTCATAAAGAGCTTGAGGATTTAACACTTGTCAAAGAATTAGCCCACTTCAAGCCAGTCATTGAGAAAAAACTATCTGAATTAATTTATGATGGTTTATGGTTCTCTCCATTACGTGATGCACTTGAGGCATTCCTTACCCAGTCACAGCAATATGTGAATGGTACAGTGCGTGTGAAATTATTCAAAGGGCATGCCATTGTAGAAGGACGTAAATCACCAAATTCACTATACAATGAAAAATTAGCCACATATTCGAAGGAAGATCAATTCAACCACGCTTCCGCTGTAGGCTTTATCGAACTATGGGGTCTACCAACTGTAGTGAACTCAGCTGTTAATAAAAAGTAATCGTAATAAGCAGGGTGGGGTGAAGCATTTGTGCTTGACCTACACCTTTTGAAAAGTAATAAAGGAAAAGGTGAGCTGACATGACAAAACTATGGGGTGGACGTTTCCAAAAATCAGCAGAAGCATGGGTAGATGAATTTGGTGCATCCATTGGCTTTGATCAACAACTTGTGCTAGAGGACCTTGAAGGTAGTGTTGCACATGTCACAATGCTTGGCGCAACAGGGATTTTACCATCAGCTGATGTACAGGCCATACTGAGTGGTCTTGCCCAACTGAAAGATAAGGCAATAGCAGGTGAGCTTGAATTTAGCATTGCTAATGAAGATATACATTTAAATTTAGAAAAGATGCTCATTGATTTAATTGGTCCTGTTGGTGGCAAACTTCATACAGGGCGTAGCCGCAATGACCAAGTTGCGACGGATATGCATCTATTTTTGAAAAAGCGTGTCCAGGAAACAATTGATTTAATTGCTGCATTCCAACAAACTTTATTAGTCCAAGCCGAGGAGCATATTGAAACGATTGCACCTGGCTATACACATTTGCAGCGTGCACAGCCCATTTCATTTGCCCACCATTTAATGGCTTATTTTTGGATGCTAGAGCGTGATAAGCAACGCTTCACAGAATCCATCAAACGCATTGATATTTTGCCATTAGGGGCAGGAGCGATGGCAGGGACAACATTCCCAATAGACCGTTTAAAATCAGCAGAATTGCTTGGGTTTAGTGAGGTTTATGCCAACTCGATGGATGCTGTAAGTGACCGTGACTTTATTGTAGAATTTTTAAGTAATGCATCCTTGTTAATGGCTCATTTATCGCGCTTTGCTGAGGAAATCATTTTATGGTCTACAGATGAATTTAAATTTATTGAATTGGATGATGCCTTTTCAACAGGTTCTTCCATTATGCCACAAAAGAAAAATCCCGATATGGCTGAGCTCATTCGAGGCAAAACAGGGCGTGTTTATGGAAATCTAATGGGCTTGTTAACGGTTTTAAAGGGAACACCATTAACGTACAACAAAGATATGCAAGAAGATAAAGAAGGCATGTTCGATACAGTGCATACGATTCTTGGCTCTCTGAAAATCTTTGAAGGTATGGTTCGTACGATGACCGTCAATACGGATCGCTTACAGCAGGCTGTCCATGCTGACTTTTCGAACGCAACAGAGCTAGCTGATTACCTTGCTACAAAAGGTATGCCATTCCGTGAAGCACATGAGGTAACAGGTAAACTTGTCTTCACTTGTATTCAAAAAGGCATTTACCTATTAGATTTACCATTGGATGAGATGAAGCATGAAAGCGAGTTAATTGATTCGGATATTTACGATGTGTTAGCGCCAGAAGCGGCCGTTCGACGTCGTCACTCTCTTGGGGGCACTGGCTTTGACCAAGTCAAAATTCAAATTGAAAAAGCCCAAGCTTGTCTAGTTGCCCAACATTAATTTTGCGTGCATGTCCTCGTGACCTTTGCATAGATATTCATTAAAGCTGTCCTGTGAGGCACTATGAAAACCTTATCCTTTTTCAACAGAGCCAGTGGGTGACGTGAAAAAGAGTACCTTACATACGTGAAGGACAATCCCCAATTCTGGAGACGCGGAATTGGGGTTTTTGTATAAAAACGTGGTGGGAGGAACAAAATGATGGGTGATGAATCGATTAAACAATAGATGACAAAGGAAGATGCAGCAAAGGTGACGGAATCCAATGCGTTAGCAGATGTAGAGTTGGTTTACGGAAAATGATTGGATTTCGCTGCACGATCAATCAGGACTTAATGACTGTTGCTGCACGCCACAAGACCAAAATACAAATTCACCATGGCTGGCATAGTTTCTTAGCCAAAGAAAACATTATAATCATGCATAAACAGAAGGGCAATGGTTCATAATAAGACTGGAAACACTTATTCATCTAAACTGATGGGGAGGATGCAGAATGAGTAATAGTCAAACACCCAAAGACCAAGAATCTCAGGAAAGTCCGCCACAGCTGTGGAGGGTTGAAGCTTCTTAATACTTAAGGCTAAAGGTGAAGCAGAGATCTGTTTCACTGTAGATTAAGGTGAAGCGTAAACCATTCCGGTAAAAAATCAACTAGAAGCAATAAGTGTCCATGGATCCAGAATTATTCTGGGTCCTTTTTTATTGCTGCTTTTCAATGGGGGAAGATAACAAAACGGACACCAAAAAATAGCTACATTTGACAACGAAAAAAATCTGTACTACTCTTAGTAGAACAGATTCTACTTTGTTACAATTAGTTAATCCATATACCTATTAGGGTGGCAAGTACCAGGTGTTTAAAAAAAGAGCCATGAATTTGGGTATTATGCTTATAAATAGTAGGCATTTTTGATGCTATGGCACTACCATTTCACGATTGCAAGGCGCATTTTTTTGACAGTACATAAGATACATCCTCGTTAGTTTAAAAAATAAGGCATTGGTTGGATAGTTAATTATGCTAACAAATAGTGTTTATGAATCAGTATGGCAGTATTGCCAAAAATATTGGTAATTTTCACATAGGGAGGGAGATTGTATTGAAGAAATTGTTTGTGTTATGCTGTACGCTTTTACTTTTAGCTGGCTGTGGGCAAAAGGGAGTGATTGCAGAAAACAATGAAACAAAGGGGGGAAGTGCCATGAGCGAACAGTTTATTGGAAAATGGGAAGGCAATATTGAAACACCGAATGGACAGCTACCAATCATTGTTGATTTACAGAAAGATGGTGGTACTCTATCCGTGCCAGCACAGGGAATATCCAATTTTCCGTTGAAGAGTGTGAAATATACAGGTGATCAGGTAACTGTGTCCATTCAATTAAATGGCTCATTTATAGAAATTGATGGTACATTCAAAAATGAACAAATTGAAGCAACATTTCAACAAAATGGGGGACATTCCCACTTATCTTAAAAGCATATAAAGAGGAACCAGTCACCTACGATACATTAAAAATTCCCGTTCAGCAAGGTGACCTAATGGTGGCTCTTCAAAAAGCTAATACAACATCTCCATCACCAGTTGCAGTTATTATAGCTGGCTCTGGGCCAACAGATAAGGATGGTAATTCAGTTTTAGCTGGTAAAAATAATAGCTTAAAAATGATTGCTGAAGGTTTAGCTCAGGAGGGCATCACAACTGTACGCTATGATAAGCGCGGTATTGGGGATAATCAAGCACTCTTGACAAAAGAAGAAGATGTGACGTTTGACCAATATGTGGAGGATGCAGTGAAAATCATTCAATCCTTGCAGGCTAATAAAGCCTATACAAATATTCATGTAATTGGGCATAGTGAAGGTTCATTAATTGGTTTATTAGCTGCTCAACAAACAGGAGTAGAATCCTTTGTTTCGATTGCGGGTGCTGGGCGTCCAATGGATGAAGTATTGATGGAGCAATTAAAAAGTCAACTAGCACCAAATTTATTCAAAGAATCCAAGGACATTTTGAAAGCTCTTAAGCAAGGAAAGCAAGTAGAAAGTATTTCGCCAGAATTACAAGCAGTCTTCCGTCCTTCTGTACAGCCATTCCTTATTTCAATGTTCAAGTATAATCCAGCCGTAGAGCTTGGGAAAGTAAAGAGTCGTGTACTACTTGTGCAAGGAACGACTGATTTACAAGTGAAGGAAGTCGATGCAGAGGCATTAAAGAAAGGTAACGCTAATGCAAAGCTTCTTTATATGAAGGGGATGAACCATGTGTTGAAAAAGGCACCAGAAGACTATGCCGCGAATTTAGCAACCTATGCAGATCCAACACTTCCATTACATGAGGATTTACTACCGACTATTCAACAATTTATTCACGGAAAGTAGGCTGATTCACTGTGGGTGTCTTTGTATATTTAATCATTATGCTCCCGTTTCTTAGCTTTGCCCTTGTATTATCGCAGGGGAAAGGGATATTTTTAATTGCTGGCTTTAACACCATGTCATCAGATAAAAAAGATAAATATGACGAAGTAGCACTTGCAAAATTTATGGGGAAGATGATGTATGGCTACTGTTTTTGTGTACTTTTATGGGTGCTGAATGAAATATTTCAAACACAGTGGTTATTTATTGTAGGTCTTATTCTTTTCGTAGTACTTACGATGTTTTTAATGATTTATATGAACACGGGCAATCGATTTAAAAGATAAAATTATAAAAGGGGCTTGATCGCAAAAGCGATTTTGTATGAGAATCATTATTATTTATCAGAAATTCTGTTAAACAAGAGCGATGTCAATGGTAAAACTAGAAGGAGTGCTTGAGGGAAATTAGTAGCATCGAATATACGAATTTAAGTAGAACCTATGAAGCATGGTTCTCAAGAAGTTCGTATGCATTTAGAGGGGCAAATTCGTCATTATGCTGATCAAGTTGGTACAGCACAGGTAATTTATGAATACGGTACTAGTCGTCATCAATGGTAAAGCTAGTGCCGACTTAGTTGAACGTTTAGCGATTGAGCATTTTGATGCCGAAGCCTATCATTTAGACGTTCCAACAAGGGGTGGCGAGGATTTCAGCTTTTTATTGAAATGAAGTGCGAGGCTGTTTTGCATTAGTAGGCGCTGGAAATACTGAAAAAGCTACTCGTTGGGCACATCATATGGTCATTTTAATATTGACGAAGATGGTTTACGCATTGGAGCAGAATGGGATGTGCAATATGCCTTAACTTGACTAAAAGAAAATAAATAATAGGAAAACCATAAGCGACTATTAGAGGGGTTGTATAATTCCATCCTAGCTGGTCATAATATAAAAGATTTCACTTATGAAATCTATAATGATGAGGAGGATGAAAAATGAGTAGGTTCGAACAATTAGACCCCAAATCTCAAAAAATCCACCGCAACTGGTCAAGGATTAAGCGATCAAAATCGCAAGTAAACGGGGAAACGGAGATAACCCTTCATAACCGTCTCTTGCGAAGCGAAGCAAAGGCCCGTCAGTTTTAATCATGCTAGAAAAGTAAGTGTCATCAAGTCCAGAAAAATTTCTGGGCTTTTCTTTTTGTGTAAAATTTCATTAAATTATAATACGGTATAAGATGTATGAGGATTTTATCGAATAAAAAAGGGGAGAAGCAAACATGAATAATCCTATTCCTACCTATTTACAGTATTTTGCCAAAAGGATTCAACCATCAGAAGTGGTCGAATCACAATTACAGCTTTGCTCTAGTTCAAATAACACACAATTTGAAATTTGGTACTAAGAAGGAGAGGTTTTACCATTCATTTCAGGTTCGACTGCTAAAATAATTGCCAAGGACCCTTTGTCAGCAGAGGAGATTTTACTTTTTGATGCGACTCTACATGGTTATAATGCGTTGTTTTGCGATGACTATACTGAAGAACATCGTAGCAACCGTCCTCTTCAGCAATATAATATGCCCGCCACTGAAGTTGTCTTATCATTTTTCTACAATATTGATTATGACGAAGAAGCAGATGACTATGAGGTGGATAAACAAGGAAATGTTCAGTTAATGAATGGTAAAATAACAGACTGGGAGACGGTAAAAAGAAATGGCTATGATGCATTTATTTTTTATTACAAGAAAGAGGATGGTACGTTATTAGCATTTGCACAAGAAGAATTAGCATAGCGTGATAGGAATCAAATTAGATGCAACTGATTTATTTATATCGAGCCAAATGGTATGGTAGGCTTGCATGAAGTCCCTGAACCACCATTATTGATTGTTATCCGAGGTGAAGGCTGGGTTTGTGGTGAGGGTGGAAATAGTGTCGATATTCAAACAGGAGATGATGTTCTTTGGAGACAAGGACAAGCACATGAATCTGGCAGTACAAGAGGATTAACAGCACTTGTTATTCAGGGCAAACAAATTAATCTTACATCAATAAAAGTGTGGGAAAAGCACTAGGCAACGCAGAATCCTATGGTTGAAAAATATACGTCAATCGTTGCCAGATAAAAATATTCCAATGAGACCCATTGAAATCGGTGACAGAAGCGATTTGTATGACACAGTCTGATGTTTCGTGAGGTATGATTCCTTCATATGTATGATGCCAGCCTTGACTGGTCATTTCTTGTACAAAAGTAATGTCATTTTCTTGCATCTAACGTATAATAAGTGTCAACACTTTTCACCTGCTATTCCAATTTTTGTATTTATGTAACACACAATTAGATAGGGGGAAGACTTCATGCAAGTAGTTGAAAAAGCATTTGGCTATATTACGAGAGAGCATGAGGAACAAATTCAAGTTCTCGTATTTGAACAAAATACAATAGGGGCAGGTATTCAAGTTCCCAAAGGTACGATAGAAGAAGGAGAAACACCATTAGAGGCCGTAAAGAGGGAGATGTTGGAGGAGACAGGCCTAACAACACTTGTTGTCCAAGGGCTTATTGCACAGGATTATTTTAACCATCCATCAGGTGTTTTACAGAAACGCTATTTTTATCATTTAACCACTTCTGAGGAAACAAGGGAAACCTGGCAACATCATCCTACGGGTATGAATGAAGCAGATTTACTTTTTTCTTTTTACTGGATATCAGCTGAGCAAGATACTAAGTTAGCTAAGGGGCATGGCGATTATTTATATCGCGTGTTGGCTAAGGTGAAGTATTGAGCATGCAGAAAAACCGCGTCATTATGGGCGCGGTTTTTAACGTCTATTCCATTATGCTTTTGCAGCGACCTCTAAAGCTTGTGCGAAATCGGCTATTAAATCATCTACATGCTCGAGTCCTACAGAAAAGCGTAGAAGTCCATCTGTGATTCCGCGTTTGGCACGTTCCTCAGCCTCCATAGCGGCATGGCTCATCTTTGCTGGATACGAAAGAATGGATTCTACACCACCGAGTGAGACAGCGAAAACTGGAATTTTCATTGCCTCGACTAAAGCTTTTGCGGAAGCATAGTTCGGTAAGCGGAAGGATAAAACAGCTCCAGAGCTTGTACTTTGACGCTGATGGATGTCATAACCTGGATGTGACGAGAGGCCAGGGTAGTAGACTTGTTCAACCAGTGTATGTGTTGCTAAAAACTCAGCAATTTTTTGAGCAGATTGTGCAGAACGGCTAAAGCGTACATCTGTCGTTTTGATGTTCTGCAAGAGTGTGAATGAATCCTGTACTCCTAAAATATTGCCAAATGAATTTTGGATAAAGTATAAGTCCTCTCCTAGCTTTTCGTCAGCTGTTACTGTTAATCCTGCAATAATATCAGAATGCCCTGATAAAAACTTCGTCGCACTATGAATCACGACATCAACACCAAGCTCTAACGGGCGTTGATGTAATGGAGTCATAAAGGTATTATCCAAAAATGTGAGGCATTGATGTTGTTTGGCCAGTTCTACTACACCACGAATATCAGTAATGCCTAACGTTGGATTAGATGGTGTTTCTATATAAAGCAGCTTAGTAGTCGGTGTTATAGCGGCCTCCACGGCTGCTAAATCTGAGAAATCTACAAAAGTATGGGAAATCCCAAAACGCGGTAAAACCTTCGTCACAAAACGATATGTTCCACCATAAACATCTTCTGTCATCACGATATGATCGCCCTGTGACAACAGCATTAAAGCACCTGAAACAGCAGCAATCCCTGAGGAAAAGGCATGGGCACGTACTCCACCTTCAAGCTCTGCTATCGCTTTTTCTAGAGCATCGCGCGTAGGGTTACCTGAACGAGCATAATCATATTCGCCAAACTCATCTATACTCTCTTGGTGGAAAGTAGAGGAAAGATATATAGGAACATTGACTGCTCCTTTTTTATTTGAGTAGCCATCACGGACACCCGCGTGAATGAGGCTAGTTTCAATATGTTGCTTCATAATTATGCCTCTTTTCTAAGGATATCAAATACTTGTCGTAAGTCTGCAATTAAATCTTCTGCTTCCTCGATCCCAACTGAGAAACGTAGTAAACGATCGCAAACTCCTCGTTCAACTCGTTCTTCATAAGGCATATCTGCATGTGTTTGAGTAGCTGGGTAGGTAATAAAGCTTTCTACACCACCAAGACTTTCTGCAAAAGTAATTAACTTTAAGTTACGAAGGAATGGGTCAATCCATTCAGGCTTTTGTAAGCGGAATGACAGCATACCACCTTTTCCTGTGTAAAGGACGTCTGTAACTAGTGCCTCTTCCTCTAAATAAGCAGCAATAGCTTTGGCATTGGCATCATGTTGCTTTAAGCGAAGGTGCATTGTTTTTAAGCCGCGAATAAGTAACCAAGAGTCCATAGCACCAAGAACCATGCCGCTACCATTATGAATAAAACCAATGCGTTCAGCTAATTCGGTACCTTTAGCCACTACGATTCCAGCTAAGACATCATTATGTCCGCCAATATATTTTGTTGCAGAGTGAAGCACAATGTCTGCACCCAAATCAATAGGGCGTTGGAAGTATGGTGTATAGAATGTATTATCAACAATTAGCAATGCACCATGCTTATGTGCGAGCTCAGCATATACTTGTAAATCAAATTCCTGCATAAGCGGATTCGTTGGTGTTTCGATGAATAATGCACGTGTATGTTCATTTATTAATGCTTCTACCTGTTCAACCGATTCAAATTTTGAATAAACAGGCTTGATATTATATGTCTCTTGGAAGAAGTTAAATAGTCTATATGTACCGCCATATAAATCATCTGGCACCACTAATTCATCGCCTGGTTTAAAAATGGATAATACTAATTGAATGGCAGCCATCCCAGAGCTACAGGCAAAGCCCATATCGCCACCCTCTAAATCAGCAAAGCCTGCTTCTAAAAGAGCACGAGTTGGATTTTTTGTGCGTGTGTAGTCAAAGCCTGTGGATTCCCCGATTCCAGCATGTTTATAAGCAGTCGATAAATGAATAGGTGGACTAACTGCTCCCGTGGTTGGGTCACTTAAATTGCCTAGTTGTACAAGTTTTGTTTCAATGCTTCTGTTTAATGTCATGACGTCACTCTTTTCTCCATTATGATGAAAAGCATGCTATTCGCTTTTCATTTAATAATAGTAATCTCAATAATTGTTACCAATTTAACATGGATATTCAAGAAGAACAAGGGTGATTTCAGAAAATTAGCTAGATTATTTTATGTTAATCACGTAGGAATAGTAGGGAATGGTGGGGGATAGATAAATACCGGTTCTACCAAGGAGGCTTTATGGTAGTATATAATTATTCATGGAGCAGAGGGGAAGCCTTGTGAGTATGTTTCTTTCAAATTAAAAAGAATCTGCCCCATCAGAATGAGACAGATTCAATCTAGTGATAGATTAGGCTTGTTCTTTTTTTAATAAATCGCGGATTTCTTTTAGGAGTTCTTCCTTAGCATCCAGTTCAGGAGTGGGTTCTTCCACGACAGCTTCTTCCTTTTTATTGGTAAGCTTCGTCATAATTCGTAGAGCCATAAAAATGGCAAATGCAATAATTAAAAAGTCAATAATTGATTGTAAAAATACGCCTAATTTGATTTGTGCGTCACCTGAGCCGTAGACAAAGCTTGCTGTTAAATCAATACCACCTGTTAACACACCGACTAATGGCATAATGATATTTTCAACTAAGGAGGTAACAATTTTACCGAAAGCACCACCAATGACAACTGCCACTGCTAAATCGATAATATTGCCTTTCATCGCAAATTCTTTAAAGTCTTTCCACAAAATAAAATTCCTCCCTATTATTATCCTTAAAATTAATCAATTTGTATTTTACTATATTTTTCCCAAGTCTTTCAACTGCTTTCGTAGTGGAAATGATGTCCTATGATGCTAGGTTGTATGACATAAAAAAATTCACTACTTTTTTCGAAAAATTTGGTAATATGGAAGTAGAATACTAGATTAGGTGTGACTTATGGCTAAAAAAAAGAATAACAAACCGATGTTATCACCCGCCACAAAATTGGGTATGATAGCATTATTAATACCAATAGCAATAACCGTATATGTCCTTACTTTTTTCGCTTGGAAGGAGCTTCAAACCTTACCGATTTTTGAAAAGCTTGCCCAGGAAAAGGCCATAGAAGAAATTCAGGAGCAATTTGATATAAGCATTCCTGAGAAATTTATTCCCGTTTACATAGCAGCGGAGGAAAAGTATGGTGTACCGTGGACCTTACTTGCTGCACATCATCGCATTGAGACTCGTTTTTCTACGGTAAAAACAATGGTATCGTCAGCGGGAGCAGAAGGGCATATGCAATTCATGCCTTGCACATTTGTTGGTTGGAAGCATCCTACTTGTTCAGGTTTAGGGAAGGGAAACATTTCCAAAAACGAGTTGATGAGCCCGCAAACCATTGCGAAATATGGGGGCTATGGTGTTGATGCAAATGGGGATGGTATAGCAGATCCATATGACATAGAGGATGCAGTCTTTAGTGCAGCGAATTACTTGTCGAAATATGGTGCAGCAAAAGGAGAGATTAAAAAGGCAGTTTTTCAATATAATCACAGTGAGGAATATGTGGAAAATGTGTTGCATTACTATCAATTGTACAACGCTTATCATGATGAGTTAAAAGCGGCAGTTCTTTTACATCAAGAAAAATAAAGAGCCATCACATTGGATGGCTCTTCATCGCATATTTAAGTCGCTTTACGCATACCTTTTAGAATAAGGCTTACGATAAATATCAGCACGATAGCACCGATTAAAGCAGGGAATACGTAGAAATCACTAACTCTCCAACCCCAGTTCCCTAAAACCATACTACCAATCCAAGAACCGACAATCCCTGCAATAATATTACCAATGATACCACCAGGAACATCCTTACCTAAAATTACGCCTGCTAACCATCCAAGAATCCCTCCGATGATTAAATACCAAATGAAACTAATCATAATTTTCATCTCCTTAAAGTTAAGATATAATGGCGATTACTTAGTTATACCCTGAATGAAGCAGATTAAACGTTGCCATCTTTTTTAGTAATAATTACATGCTTTTATCAGGCTGTCGTTAAACCTTGCAGCTCTTTCACCATGTCGATGAATCGTTAGCTAAAGTGACAGCCAAATCATCTGCATAAATTGTTGCAAAAATGCCTACATTACATAGAACAGCTTTTATATAATACATACACCGATTATCGCTTACTTCTATAGTATGTTTGCGCCTTCAAATCGTACCTAAAATACGTTCACCACCTTTCGAAATAAATGAATGAGCCTTTTCTAAAATTATTTGCAAAAACAGTCTATTCATTCGTAAAAATATTTTTGACTCATCTCCTCAATCGCCCACCCATAATTTGATGTAGCACATTCCTTATAGGAAGTCTTTTTAAATGGGTAATTTTATATTGTTTGAATAGTTTGAAAAATAAACTAAAAAAGAGTATAATGAGAAAAAGGAGCGTGTTATATATGAATATGGCTGTAATGAAACGATTAAATCGTCAAGGACTACTAATTGCGGGCTTGCATTTGTTAGTTTTATTAAATCTAGCAGCGGATTTCCTTTACGCATCGTAATCAATTTAATAGAAAGGTGAATGAAATGTTTGTCCCATTTTAAAACAACCGTGTAGGCATAGTTAGTTAATTGCTCACGGTTGTTTTTATTTTAATGAAAGGAATTATTCTATTTCATGTCTAATACTTAGTACTTAAAAGGGAGGGATTAAATGACAACAAGGTGGGATGAATTGTTTTGTCATTTGGAACGGCCATTTGCTTGGTTGGATTTTGATGCACTTGATAAAAATATTCAAATTATACAGGATGCATGTGGGCGAAAGCCAATTCGTCTAGCAACAAAATCGATTCGTTCAGTAGAGGTGCTTCGTTATATTCAACAAAAACTTCCGAATGTAGTAGGGTTTATGACTTTTACAGCAGCAGAGACGGTTTTTTTATTGCAACAGCAATTTGATGATTTACTACTGGGCTATCCAGTAATGGAAGAGGCGGCTATACGTCAATTATTGTATTTTGTTCAAGAGGGGAAAACCGTTACGTTTATGGTTGATCGACAGGAACATATCGAACTATTATCCAAGTTAGGGAATGAAGTGGGTGTGCGCGTCCCAGTCTGCATTGATATTAATGTTTCAAATGATTTTAAATTATTGTATTTTGGTACGAAACGTTCATCATTATATTCCCTTGAGACGTTAACGCCATTTTTGCAAGCCACCAAAAATAGTCCTTCTATTGAAGTAGTCGGGGCTATGGGCTATGAGGCGCAAATCGCTGGTGTTGGTAATCGTCCAGCGAATGTTATAAAAGGTAGAGTAATAGAAGTCATGCAATCACAGGCGAAAAAGCAGGTCACCCAATTTCGTCGATTAGCTATCGCTCATATCAAGGCCTATTTTCCAACTTTACGTTTTGTAAATGGAGGAGGCTCAGGTAGTATGACCTACACAACTAAACAGAAAGAAGTAACTGAAATTACGGTAGGCTCTGCATTTTATGCCCCTGCTCTGTTTGACCAATTTACCCATTTGCGACTTGAAAAAGCAGCCGGATTTGCCTTACGTGTCACAAGACAGCCTGAAAAAAATATCGTTGTTTGTCATGGTGGAGGATATACCGCTTCAGGTGCGATTGGTAGCGATCGGTTACCTGTATTCTATGAACCTACCAAGTTTGCATATCTTAGCTTAGAAGGGGCAGGAGAGGTACAAACACCCATTAAGGTCAAGGGGAAAAACATTCAAATTGGCGACACCATTTATTTTAGACATGCAAAGGCTGGGGAGCTTTGTGAGCGATTTCCATTATTACATGGTGTACGAGGGGACAAGTATGTAGGACCATTTACAACATACAGGGGGGATGGACAATGTTTTCTATAGAGAAGTGGAAGAATGGAGAAAAATGGACAAATTGGGCTGGGAATGTTATTTCTTACCCAAGTGAAATGTATTTACCTCATTCCATTGAGGAGGTTTCAATGATTGTAAAACATGCCCGGGAATCAGTAAAGACGATTCGTGTTACGGGGGCCGCACACTCATTTAGCGCTGTGGCAATGCCGGAGCATATAGCTATTTCCTTACATAATATGCGCGGATTAATCGCTGTGAATGAGGAAAAGCAGGAGGCTACATTATGGGCGGGAACCTATTTATATGAAATTGGACCAATGCTAGCAAAGCATGGATTTGCATTAATTAATATGGGAGATATTCAGGAGCAAACCATTGCAGGTGCAGTTTCAACGGGTACACACGGCACAGGGGTTACACTTGGTTCCTTGTCCTCGACCGTGATGTCGTGGGGGTTTGTGGATGGGACGGGAACTTATCAGGAGCATCGACGAGGACTGGACGATTTATCAGAAGCGCTTCATGTCTCGCTAGGAATGCTCGGTATTCTTGTCAAAGTAACTATTAAAGTCATGCCATTATATGGTCTTCATTATGTGGGGGCAAGAGATACATTAGCTAATGGACTCATCGGGTTTTCGGAGGATATCCAACAACATCGTCATGTGGAATGGTTTTATTTCCCTGGTAGTGAGACAATACAGGTGAAGCGAATGAATGTTGTTGCTCCTATCTATCAAAGTGAATGGAATAAGAAAATAGAAAACCTCAAGCTACAAATTGTAGAAAATGGTGCTTTTTTTGCTATGTCTGAGCTTTGTAGGTGGAAACCAGCTTTAAGTGGTGCCATGAGTAAAATAGCAGCAGCTAATGTAGTAGAAAGTGAAAGAATAGGTATAAGCTATGAAATTTATCCTTCACCTCGTAGTGTGAAGTTTCAGGAAAGTGAATATGCTATCCCATTATCTCAATTTGAAGCTTGTTTAGAGGAAATTCATGCAACCTTTAAAAAGGGCGTTTATAATGTTCATTTTCCATTAGAATGTCGAACAACGGCAGGGGAAGCTGGTTTTTTAAGCCCTACACAGGGGCGAGAGTCCGCCTTTATCGCCTTTCATATGTATAAAGGGATGTCAGAGGAGCCCTATTTTAAATGGGTGCATACTCTAATGCAAAAATATGAAGGTCGCCCACATTGGGGAAAACAACATCATTTAACGGCTCCAAAGGTTTATGAATTATATCCTGAAATTGAAAAATTTATAAACATTCGCCACCAATATGATCCCGATCATGTGTTTTTTACAGGATATTTAAAAAAGTTATTTCTATTGTAAGCGCTATCTCCTTTACTTTCCTTTCCAACTCTCTGTTCATATTTAGAAAACTATTGTTCTATATTTTAAAAAAATTAAAATTTGAACGAAATGTCAAAATTTTTATCAAAGCGAGATAAAACTGATGCTTAATCAGCATGTAAACGATTTCAATTTTGACAGATTTTTTGAATTGTTTAAACAATTCAAAAAATAGTGTTGACGAGACCTTTTTTTCGTACTATGATAACAACAATTTAACACGTTCGTTACAGCAGTAATACTTTAGAAAGCTGTTATCTATAAACAAAAAATAAAAAGACAGAAGATTGTGATTTTTGTATATAGCAACGAACATAGTATGGAAAGCAATAAATGAGGGGCGTTTAAAATGAGAAGTGACATGATAAAAGTAGGCGTAGATCGAGCGCCACATCGAAGTCTTTTATATGCAACAGGCAAAGTAAAAGCAAAAGATTTAGGAAAGCCATTTATTGGGGTTTGTAACTCTTATATCGACATAATACCAGGTCACGTTCATTTACGTACGTTCGCTGATGTTGTAAAAGAAGCCATTATTGAAGCGGGTGGTATTCCATTCGAATTTAATACAATTGGTGTCGATGATGGTATTGCAATGGGGCATATTGGTATGCGCTATTCATTACCAAGTCGTGAAATTATAGCAGACTCAGCTGAGACGGTTATTAATGCACACTGGTTTGATGGCGTATTTTATATTCCAAACTGTGACAAAATTACACCAGGTATGCTTATGGCAGCAGTTCGTACTAATGTACCATCGATTTTTGTGTCCGGTGGTCCAATGGAGGCCGGGACATCTGCATCAGGTAAACAGCTTTCATTAACTTCTGTTTTTGAAGGTGTAGGTGCTCATAAATCAGGAAATATGTCTGCTGAAGAGCTATTAGATATTGAAAATAATGCTTGTCCGACTTGCGGTTCCTGCTCAGGAATGTTTACCGCAAACTCTATGAACTGTTTAATGGAAATGCTTGGTGTTGCTTTACCAGGTAACGGAACAATCGTAGCTACTTCTGAAGAGCGTCATAAGCTGATTAAAGAAGCGGCGAAACAATTAATTCGTATGGTAAAGGAAGACATTAAGCCACGCGATATTATTACAAAAGAAGCAATCGACGATGCTTTTGCATTAGATATGGCTATGGGTGGCTCTACTAACACGGTTCTACATACATTAGCCATTGCCAATGAAGCGGAAATAGATTACAACATTGAGGATATTAATAAGGTCGCAGAACGAGTACCTTATTTAGCAAAAATCATGCCTGCTTCCGATATTTCAATGGATGATATTAATAAAGCTGGTGGCGTTAGTGCCATTATTAATGAATTGGTGTCTATCCCAGGTGCTATACATCCTAATCGTCCAACAGTGGCAGGGCTGACAATGGGTGAATTAGTCAAAGATCATCACATTACGAATAATCAAGTCATTCGAACGAAAGAAAATCCATATAGTGCTGTAGGCGGTTTATCGGTGTTATTCGGTAATATCGCACCAGAGGGCTCAGTGATTAAAGTTGGTGCAGTAGATCCTTCCATCCAAGTATTCAAAGGTCAAGCCATCGTTTTTGATTCACAGGAGGCAGCACAAGAAAATATTGATAATGGAATAGTGAAAGAGGGCCATGTAGTCGTCATTCGCTATGAAGGTCCTAAAGGTGGCCCAGGAATGCCGGAAATGCTGGCACCAACATCTGCGATTCAAGGTCGTGGCCTTGGTACAAAGGTGGCATTGATTACAGATGGTCGTTTCTCAGGAGCATCACGTGGTATTTCAATCGGGCATATTTCACCAGAAGCTGCTGAAGGTGGTCCAATTGCTTTAGTAGAAGATGGAGATATGATTGAAATTGATCTACCAAATCGTACGATTAATTTACAAGTTTCAGAGGAAATTTTAGCTGAACGTCGTGCGAAATTACCAGTCTTTGATCCTAAAATCAAACGAGGTTGGCTCGCAAGATATTCAAAATTAGTGACGAACGCTTCCACTGGTGGCGTTATGAAGATTTAAAACTAGATAAATGAAAACGTTGATGAGGTTAAAGGTTCTAGAGCCTTGTATCTACCAGAGAGCCGGTCGTGCTGGAAGCCGGCGATACAACTAGATCCGACATCCCCTCGGAGTGAGCTATTAAACGTGTTTACACTATTAGATAGCTTCGGGCATATTCGAAAGTGCTCGTTATTAATGAATAAATGTTTTATGACACCCTATTGGATGCGATATATTCCGCATTGGTGCATAAATGCTGTCATTTATTCGCGAGGTAGCAATTATTTGCTATAAAAAAGGGTGGTACCATGGAAAGTCTTTTTCATCCCTACGTAAGGTAGTTCTTTGCGTGTGGAGAAAAGGGCTTTTTATTATTTTCATAATGGCATGTGCTAACTCTCTTTCTTCAGGAGGAGAGCATAGACTAACCAGCTAGTGACACTTCATTAATCTACAACACTGATGTGTGAGTTTGAAAGAAATAAAGGAGGCATATTGATGAGTGCGAATGTTTCAATCAATGAAAAAGAACAATTAGCAACAACTGCAACAGTTGAGCAAACCTATCAAGCAAAGGACGGGGCCGATGTACTAGTGCAGGCATTGCATGATCAGGGTGTTGAAATCATCTTTGGCTATCCAGGTGGTGCTGTATTACCAATTTATGATGCGATGTATAAAAATCCAATCCGTCATATTTTAACAAGACATGAACAGGGTGCCATCCATGCGGCGGAAGGCTATGCGCGTGTTTCAGGGAAAACGGGTGTTGTTATTGCTACAAGTGGCCCAGGTGCAACAAACCTTGTCACAGGGATAGCCGATGCCATGATTGATTCTATACCTTTAGTGGTATTCACTGGTCAGGTTGCTACATCTGTTATAGGTACGGATGCTTTCCAAGAAGCAGATATTATGGGTATTACTACACCCATTACAAAGCACAATTATCAAGTACAAGATGTGAATGACATCCCACGTATAGTAAAAGAAGCTTTCCATATTGCCAGCACAGGTCGTAAGGGACCAGTGGTCGTGGATTTCCCAAAGGACGTTTCACAAATGTTATTTGATGTAGAGAATCCACCGCAAGCACCAGATGAAATTTATTTACCAGGCTATCAACCAACCTATAAACCTAACTATTTACAAATTCAAAAGGCGATACAAGCTATTTCTTTGGCAAAAAAACCAGTCATCTTAGCTGGTGCAGGTGTTCTTTTTGCTGACGCACGTGAAGAATTAACGGCATTTGCTGAAAAATATCGTATTCCAGTAACGAATACATTACTAGGCTTAGGCTCCATTCACGGTGAACATGAATTATTCCTAGGGATGGCCGGCATGCACGGTACGGCAACAGCAAACACAGCTATAACAAAGGCAGATTTATTACTTAATATTGGTGCTCGTTTTGATGATCGCTTAACAGGTAATTTAGCTACATTTGCACCAAATGCGACAATTGTTCATATCGATATTGATCCAGCAGAAATTGGTAAAAACGTACCGACAGATATCCCAATTGTGGCAGACGCAAAAGAAGCATTGAAAGCCGTACTGAAAAAGGATTTTGACGGTCCTGATACAACCGATTGGCTAGCCTTTTTAAAATCTCATGCCAATGATTATCCATTATGGTATTGCAAGAATGATCATGATCAAGAAATTTTACCACAAGAGGCATTGCGATTAGTTCATGAGATTACAGTGGGTGATGCCATTGTGACAACAGATGTTGGTCAGCATCAAATGTGGACAGCGCAATATTATCACTTAAACAACGATCATTCATGGGTAACGTCTGGTGGACTTGGTACGATGGGCTTCGGCTTCCCAGCCGCAATTGGTGCCCAATTTGCGAAGCCAGACAAAAAAGTTATTTCGATTGTAGGAGATGCAGGCTTTCAAATGACTGCACAGGAGCTGTCTATCCTACAGGAATTTAACTTACCAGTAAAAATAGTGATCTTGAATAATAGCTGTTTAGGAATGGTTCGCCAATGGCAAGAAACATTCTATGAAGAGCGTTATTCATCCTCACTTATGCCAATCCAACCGGATTTTGTTAAATTGGCGGATGCGTATAGTATTAAAGGCTATCGCATTAACACAATGGATGAAGCGGAAGCTATTTTCCGAGAGGCACTACTTTCTGATGAGCCTGTGTTAATTGATTGTCGTGTGAAACAGCTTGAATGTGTATACCCAATGGTAGCACCAGGCAAAGGCTTACATGAAATGATTGGGGTGAAAAAGAATTGAAACGAGTAATTACCGTAACTGTGATTAACCAAAGTGGTGTGTTAAACCGATTAACAGGTTTACTTATGAAACGTCAGTTTAATATTGAATCCATTACAGTTGGTCATACAGAGCAACCGAATTTTTCAAAAATGACCTTTGTTGTCAATGTAGAGGATGAACGCAAAATTGAACAACTGGTGAAGCAATTATCCAAACAAATTGATGTATTAAAGGTCAATGACATTACTGACAAATCGATTGTCCTGCGAGAACTAGCATTAGTAAAGGTTATTTCACCGCCAAATTTACGCTTGGAAATGAACTCGATTGTCGAACCGTTCCGCGCTCAAATAATTGACACAGCTAAAAATGTTGTGACATATCAGGTAGTTGGACACCCAGACAAAATAGATGCCTTTATTGAACTCATTCGACCATATGGCATTAAAGAACTTACACGTACAGGAGCAACAGCCTCAGTTCGTGAAACGCAAAAAATCTCAAATCCACAGCTCTCTATTTTAAAATAGTTTGCCTATAAAATTGAAGGTTTTAGATGCTGGCTTCTTAAATGGGCTGCATCTAGAGCTATGAAAATAAACTAAATTCTAGGAGGAAACAACAATGGCTACAATGTACTATGAACAAAATATTAACGAGGAAGTTTTAAAAGGAAAGAAAATCGCTATTATCGGATACGGCTCACAAGGTCATGCACATGCATTAAACCTTAAAGAATCAGGCTTTGACGTAGTGGTAGGGGTTCGTCCAGGTGGATCTTTCGATGCTGCTAAAGCAGATGGCGTTGACGTAAAAACAGTGGCTGAAGCAGCACAAGAAGCAGATGTGATCCAAATTTTACTACCAGATGAGCGACAAAAAGCTGTATATGAGGCAGAGATTGCTCCACATCTAGAAGCAGGGAAAGCCCTAATGTTTGCACACGGCTTCAATATTCACTTTGGGCAAATTACGCCACCAGCAGATGTAGACGTATTTTTAGTAGCACCAAAAGGGCCAGGGCATTTAGTTCGTCGTCAATTCCAAGAAGGTGCTGGTGTACCAGGTTTATTCGCTATCCATCAAGATGCAACAGGCCAAGCAAAAGATTTAGCACTTGCTTACGGTAAAGGCATTGGTGCCGCACGTGGTGGTCTTCTTGAAACAACATTTAAAGAAGAAACAGAAACAGATCTATTTGGCGAACAAGCAGTACTTTGTGGTGGTGCAACGCAGCTAGTAAAAGCAGGATTTGAAACATTAGTGGAAGCAGGCTACCAACCAGAATTAGCATATTTTGAAACACTACATGAGCTGAAACTTATTGTTGACTTAATGTTTGAAGGTGGAATGGCAACAATGCGTTACTCAGTATCAGATACAGCTGAGTGGGGAGATTATGTGGCAGGACCGCGCATCATCGATGAGTCTGTAAAAGCTCGTATGAAAGACGTGTTAACGGATATCCAAGATGGTACGTTTGCTCGCCGCTGGATTCAAGAAAATGAAAATGGTCGTCCTGAATATACAAAGTTCAAAGAAGCAGGTGCAAACCATCAAATCGAAGAAGTAGGTGCAAAACTACGTGAGATGATGCCATTCATCAACGAAGGTAAAGAAAAAGTGGTAAGAGAAGTGGCGACAAGTGCGAAAAATTGATATTTTCGATACTACGCTTCGCGATGGTGAACAATCTGCGGGGATTAATTTAAATACAGCAGAGAAAATAGAGATAGCTAAGCAGTTAGAGCGTCTTGGTGTGACAATTATTGAAGCAGGGTTTCCTGCTTCGTCACCAGGTGACTTTGATGCAGTCCATCGCATTGCTGAAACAGTAAAAAATTCAGTCGTAACGGGTCTTGCCCGGTGTATTCAAAAGGATATTGATACGACATGGGAAGCTATTAAAGGTGCTCAACAGCCACATATTCATATTTTTCTAGCTACTTCGCCTATTCATATGGAATACAAGCTGAAAAAATCACCAGAACAAGTGATTGAGCAAGCGGTTGAAGCGGTTAAATATGCGAAAAAATATTTTCCACTTGTACAATGGTCCGCTGAGGATGCGTTCCGTTCAGATCGTGAATTTTTAGTACGAATTATGAATGAGGTAGTTACCGCAGGTGCAACAACGATTAACGTTCCTGACACAGTCGGCTATGCCTCTCCATACGAATATGGTGCTCTATTTAAGTATCTGCTGGAAAACGTAAAAGGTGCTGATAAAGTCAAGTTCTCTGCCCATTGTCATGACGACTTAGGAATGGCAACGGCCAACACGTTGGCGGCAATTGAAAATGGTGCTGCACAAGTGGAAGGAACAATTAATGGCATTGGAGAGCGAGCAGGGAATGTAGCGTTAGAAGAGATTGCCGTGGCACTTCATATTCGCAAGGATTATTATCAGGTAGAAACAGGGATACAGCTGCAAGAGATTAAACGTACGTCCCAATTAGTCAGTAAATTGACAAACGTCGTGATTCAGCCAAACAAAGCGATTGTTGGGAGAAATGCATTTGCACATGAATCTGGTATTCACCAGGACGGTGTGTTAAAAAATCCAGAAACTTATGAAATTATTTCACCTGCACTTATCGGTGAGGGAGAAATACCTTTAGTTCTTGGAAAACATTCTGGTCGAGCAGCCTTCCGTGATCGAGCTGAAACATTGGGCTTTGATCTATCAGATGAAAAGTTAAATAAGGCATTTGTAGAATTTAAAAAATTGGCGGATCGTAAAAAGGAAATTACAGAGGAAGATTTGCTGACTTTACTTACAGAACAGCAAATCCAATTAGAAGATGTACCACTATTTGAATTGAAAATGGTTCAAGTGCAATACGGTACAGAAAATATTCCGACGGCCACAGCCATTGTGCTAACACCAGAAGGATTAGAGAAAACGGTAGTTGCCACTGGGGCTGGTTCAGTAGAAGCCATTTTTAACACGCTAGAGCAGCTAGTGCCAAATGCTGTTCATGTGATTGATTACCGTGTGACATCAGTCGGTAAAGGCCGTGACGCACTTGGTGAAGCTGTCGTAAATATTCGTTATGATCATGTATCGACGACTGGCCGCAACTCCTCTCAGGATGTTTTGGAAGCATCGGCAAAAGCTTATTTAAATGCTATTAACCGTCATTTAATAAAAGAAAGTCTTCGTGCACATCCAGTTTAAATAATCGTCCTGTTTTATAAGTAGTGAAATGTGTGAGGTTCATTCACAAGTCGGATGCAATAATCATGGCGTATAGGTTAATCAAGAAAAATTGAATACGCTCACCACCCATTAATGTGGTGAGCGTTTTTACTAAATTAGCGAATGCGCTATACAAAGAAGGGTGTTTTGATGATGGAGAAAAAAATTACAGTACTTCCTGGTGATGGAATTGGGCCAGAGGTTGTTGCTTCTGCTGTGCGTGTATTACAAGTGATTGGTAAACGATTTAATCATACTTTCCATTTAGGGTATGGAACAATCGGGGGCGCTGCCATTGACCAACATAATAATCCACTACCAGATGAGACAATTGAGATGTGTGAGAATAGTGATGCGATTCTACTAGGAGCTGTTGGTGGACCAAAGTGGGATCAGAATCCACCAGAATTACGCCCTGAAAAGGGATTATTGCGAATCCGCAAACACTTTGATTTATTTGCTAATCTGCGTCCTGTAAAGGCGTTCCCGAGTTTACTAGATGCTTCTCCATTGAAGCGTGAAGTAGCAGAAAACGTTGATTTAGTGATTGTTCGTGAACTAACAGGGGGCGTATACTTCGGGGAACCACGTATGCGTACTGAAAATGGCGCAATTGATACAACTGTTTACTCGAAAGTGGAAGTTGAGCGTATCGTTGAAAATGCCTTTGAGCTAGCACGTTTACGTGGAGGCAAGTTATGCTCTGTTGACAAGGCAAATGTTCTTGAAACAAGTCGTTTATGGCGAGAAGTCGTAGAAGCAAAGAAAAAAGATTATCCAGATGTAGTAGTAGAGCATAACCTAGTGGATTCTGTAGCGATGAAACTTATTACAAATCCTGGACACTATGATGTAGTAGTTACGGAAAACATGTTTGGGGATATTTTAAGTGATGAAGCATCAGTCATTACAGGTTCTCTAGGTGTATTACCATCGGCATCTATTCGTGGAGATAATTTTGGCTTATATGAACCAGTACATGGGTCAGCACCTGAGATTGCTGGTCAAGGAGTGGCAAATCCTGCAGCAACCATACTTTCTGTAGCGATGATGCTTCAATACTCATTTGGCTTGAAGGAAGAGGCATCAGAAATTGAACGTGCTGTAAGTGCGGTATTTGATGATGGTTATTTTACAGCAGATCTTGCTCGTAATGGCAGTCGAGTTTTATCAACGAATGAATGGACAGACAAGGTTATGAATGAAATTGATACTAGTTTTGTTTCACAAAGTATTATGACAACATATATTTAAAGAAATAGGTGAAGATAATGGGCAAAAATATAATTGAAAAGATTTGGGATAAACATGTTGTTTATCAGGAAGAGGGCAAACCGGACCTGTTATATATTGATCTTCATTTAATTCATGAAGTAACTTCTCCGCAAGCTTTTGAAGGGCTTCGGATGAATGGTCGTCAAGTACGTCGTCCAGATTTAAGCTTTGCGACAATGGATCATAATGTTCCAACAAAAAATCTACCAACAATCCATGATCCGATTGCACGCAACCAAATTGAAACTCTAGCCAAAAATGCTGAAGAGTTTGGTGTTGAGCTGGCAGGTATGGGCCATCCTGATCAAGGAATTGTCCATGTTATTGGACCAGAGCTAGGACTTACACAGCCAGGTAAAACAATTGTCTGCGGTGATTCACATACATCTACACATGGTGCATTTGGGGCGATTGCCTTTGGTATTGGAACTTCTGAGGTAGAGCATGTATTATCGACGCAAACGTTATGGCAAAATAAGCCAAAGACAATGGAAATTCGTGTTGAAGGGGAGCTATCAGTCGGAGTTGCCGCTAAAGATATTATTTTAGCCATTATTGCAAAGTTCGGAATTGGCGTTGGCACAGGATATATTGTGGAATTTACTGGAGAGGCTATCCACAAACTGTCCATGGAAGAACGGATGACGATTTGTAATATGTCGATTGAGGCTGGTGCCAAGGCAGGGCTTATATCTCCTGATCAAATAACTGTAGACTATATTCGAGGTCGTAAATATGCTCCACAAGGCGAACAATTTGAGGAAGCGGCTAACTATTGGTTAAGCCTTGCCTCTGATGAAGATGCTACTTACGATACAGTCCGTATTATTCATGCAGAAGAAATCGAACCTATCATTACATGGGGGACAAATCCATCGATGGGTACGGGTGTTTCTGGCCACGTCCCAACACTAGCAGACTATAAGGATGAATCCGATAAAGCTGCGCTTCAAAAAGCACTTGATTATATGGGCTTAGAGGAAGGGCAACCATTAACGTCCATTGATATCCAGCATGTCTTTATTGGCTCCTGTACAAATTCGCGTATGAGCGATTTACGTGCAGCTGCAAATGTTATTAAAGGAAGAAAGGTACATGGCGATGTTACAGCAATCGTTGTACCAGGCTCTTATTCTACGAAAAAACAAGCAGAGGCAGAAGGTTTGGATAAAATCTTTATAGATGCCGGCTTTGAATGGCGGGAGTCGGGTTGCTCTATGTGTTTAGCAATGAATGATGATGTAGTCCCAGCGGGTGAACGCTGTGCTTCAACGTCCAACCGCAACTTTGAAGGACGTCAGGGAGCGGGTTCTCGTACACATTTGGTATCGCCACCAATGGCAGCCGCAGCGGCGATTGCAGGCCATTTTGTAGATGTACGTGAATTTGTAAAGGAAACTGTGTGAAGCTTGTTTTTACATGGAAGGGATGTTGAAAATGGAACCAATTAATATCGTAAATAGTGTCATTACACCACTTGATCGCAAAAATGTTGATACCGACCAAATTATTTCAAAAGAGTTTTTAAAGCGTATTGAGCGCACAGGTTTTGGACAGTTTTTATTTTATCACTGGCGCTTTGATGCAGATGGTAATGAAATAAAAGACTTTGTATTAAATAAACCAGAGTTTAAAGAGTCAAAAATTCTAGTGGCACAGGATAATTTCGGCTGTGGTTCTTCGCGAGAGCACGCACCATGGGCCATTTTGGATTATGGATTTAATGTTGTCATTGCGCCTTCCTTTGCAGATATTTTCCATAATAACTGCTTTAAAAATGGCATTCTTCCTATTAAGCTAACAGAAGCGGAATGTGATGAAATCCTAGCCAAGGGTAAAGCAAATCCATATGCAGTGGAAGTGAATCTTACGGCACAAACGGTGTCTGATGGTGATGGGACAGTCTATCATTTCACAATAGATCCGTACTATAAGGAAACCTTGCTAAATGGTTGGGATGAAATTGCCTTAACGTTTAAATACGAAGACCATATTGCTGCATATGAAGAGAAGCGGGTAGCCTATTAATATATTTTTGTAGACTGAAGACAAACTGAGCGTTGTCTTCAGTTTTTTTATGCGTTAGCAAATATCCATCCTGGCATTTATGGATAGAATGTGAATAACAGTAAATTTAACAAGAATATTCTGAATATAAATATTGTGAATAAATGGTATATTTTGATAATGTGGAAGTAGCAAGTTATTTGAAAGGAGAATAGATAATGATAACTTATTCAGTTTCCTGTATTTTTTGTAAAAAGACGTTTGAGGTTGTGGAAGGGACAAGGAAATATACCTTGTATAAAAGGAATATGAAAGGAAAATTCTCCTGCGAGGATTGTGATAGTAGAATTGAACATGAGGCTAGAAAAGGATTGTTAGGAAAACTTTAAAAAGGCCTTTAACATACCCTGTCCCTGACCTTGGTTCTCCATTAAAATAGAGCTTAGAAGGAAGGTAGGGAAATCAATGATTACAGTTATAGGAAGTCTAAATATGGATTTAGTTGTACAAATGAATGCTTTTCCAAAGCAAGGAGAAACCATTCTCGGTCATGCATTTCAAACAGTTCCAGGAGGAAAGGGGGCAAATCAGGCAGTGGCTGCTTCTCGACTGGGAAGTGACGTGGCGATGATTGGCTGCGTCGGTCAGGATAGTTTTGGTGAAACATTATGTGCGGGTTTGCAGCAAGAGCGAGTAAACACAGAAGCCATTGTTCATAGTGCTACAGCTCCAACAGGCATTGCTAATATTCTTATTTACAATCAAGATAATCGTATAGTAGTAGTGCCTGGTGCAAACTATGAATTAGCACCTTCACATATAGAGGCATCAAAAGAGCTGATACAAAAAAGCCAAATGGTGATCATTCAACTGGAAATTCCAAAAGAAACAACATCATATGCCATTCAACTTTGTAAAGAAGCAGGAGTGCCAGTATTGTTAAATCCTGCACCAGCAGCAAATTTTGATAAACAGTGGATGAAGGATATCGCCTATTTAACACCAAATGAAACAGAATGTGCAGAAATTTTTAATGAGCCCGTCGATCAGCTACTAGAAAAGTATCCTAATAAGCTTATTATAACGCTAGGTAGTGATGGTGCGCGTTATTTTGATGGTACATTTCCCAGTCATATCCCAGGCTATATGACGACAGCTGTGGATACAACAGGTGCAGGTGATACCTTTAACGGTGCACTAGCTCATGCCTTAGTAGAGGGTCAATCATTGGATGAGGCAGTGTACTTTGCTAATCTTGCTGCCTCATTGTCTGTTGAAAAGTTTAGTGCACAAGGAGGGATGCCTACACTTGGGGAAGTATACGCGCGTATGGCGGGTCTAGGTGAATAGTATGCCTATAGGAATAAGGGAGAACTGGATAGCTGTAATAAAGCATAATTTTGATGGCAATTTTAGTAAAATTCATCAAATGGGCTATTTCTTTTAGTCTGAATTGTGAATGAAATGTGAAATGAACATTGTAGTGATATAAGGATGAATTCCTATTTGCCTTATAAATGCATAAGTATATTGTCCTCTTTTCGTTGATCTATATATTAGTAAAGCATTAGTTTCATTTATAATGGTCTTATAGATGCATACGAAAAGAGGTTTTGAGGATGACGAACATTGACCATACGCCAATCGAATATACAACCTCAGCGAATAATATATTGCCACAATTTGTTGATCAACTGCGACAATTGTACGGTATTATTGTCCAAAATACATATGTGAAAGATACAGCTAAACATTTAAACCGTATTATTCAAGATGCAAATAACCAAACGATGATTTTAATCGTCGGAAAAGAACGAGTAGGCAAAACAACACTAGTTAACGGATTACTAGGACGTGAGGTACTATCTGTAAATGATCGACATCCGACAGGTGTCAATACATTTATTCGATATGGCGAACAAGAGGAGATTAAAGCCTATTTTTTAGATGGTGTTGTAGCCATATTTGATCTTAGCAAATTAGAGCTACTGACAACAGGTGATACGTTTGCTTCTCAGATTTTACGTGAACATTTGGATTACCTAGAAGTATATTTGAAAAATGATTTATTAAAATCTGTGACGATCATTGACTCTGTTTCCTTAGAAGCAGGGGGAGGTGAAATGGCCTATTTCTCTGAAGCACTTATGAACCGTGTAGATGAAATTTTCTGGGTTTTACGTGCCGGCTCTAGGGCAATAGATGCTGAGCTTTTATTAATGGATGCGTTAAATCATAAAGGAGTGGTACCTTTATGTGTCATCAATGGAATTGATGCTGATGAGCATGCAGATGCATTTATCATTTCAGAACAACAACGTATTGGCCATTTGATGAGTGATTTTATAGCTATTTCCGCAACAAATGCCCTGGTAGCTAAGCAAACGGACAACCTTGAGCTTTGGCAAAAAAGTCAATATGACCATTTAATAGCCCACATACATCGTGTGGCCGAAAATAGTGAAAAAAAAACCTATGCCATTTTAATTCGTTTCTTGCAATGGCTTGAACGGTTCCGCTTCGAATTAACTGTTATTCCACGACGTGACCCATTTCAATCTGCTGTTGAGAATATTGAAAAATATGCAGGCGATACCCAATTTGAGTTTTCTCGCTATCAGCGTGACTTAGCAATAGTTAAGGAATATGAGCAAGAATATGAGCAGGTGGCAAATACGTTTAAACATGTTCAAACCCTTTACCAGCTATTACAAACCATCTCACAACATGATTATTTACAAGATGATAAGGTAGAGACATTTACCGAAATCGCTGTTTACTATCAACAAATGTTACGAGAGTATCGTAATATGCACAGTGAATATTCACGAGAATATGAGCGTTTAGATGCACAGCATAAAAAAATTCATGGTAAAGGGCTTATGAAAGCTATTTTTGGTCAGCATAACCAAAATGAATTTTTTAAAGAGCGTGTGCAAAAATTAAATGACCAACAAGTGGTTTGTGTCGCTCAATACGATAAAGTATTACAAGCAGAAGCTTCGATGTTACAAGCAGTTCGAGACATTCAGCCTTACTTAGTCAATTTAGTAAAGGAGCGTATGAGTCGTATTGAACAAAAAGTGCTTGAACTAAATCAACAACGAGCCAAAGAGAAGCGACAATTAAAGCGTTATGCTGATAAACTAAATGAATTTTCATGTTTAATTGAAGCACAGGGTTATATTAAGGAACATCTTCAACCCTTCTTAATACAGGAACAGATGCCATTGAAAACAAAGGATCTTGAAATGCTTGAAGAAACTGTGGAGGCTATTCTTAGCATTGATCTTTCAAAGAATGGCTTACTGGCACGTAGTCAAATGAATAATAAAATGGAAAGTATTGCTATTCCTTTTGATGTCGAGGAAATGTATCCGCAGCAAATGCTATCCTTACAAGAAGAAGATGTGAAATCGAACGATATTCCAGTAATACCAAATAAACTAGCCATACAATATGCAGACTAACTTCACAAAACGTTCTAAAAGAATGAATCTTTTAGGGCGTTTTTTTATGGAATGAAACATATCATTCCATTTGTACGTATAAATGGTAGGGAGGGATAATCATGATTGAAATTAAGGGACGTTACACGGAGGCTAAAATTTATGCTGAAACAGCATTACCATCCGCCATCGACCAAATTCAAGAATTGACAAATCAGGCGTTTATGACAGGCACAAAGGTACGTATTATGCCTGATTATCATGCAGGGAAGGGCTGTGTTATTGGCACGACCATTCACCTACAGGAGCGGGTTGTACCAAATCTGGTCGGTGTGGATGTGGGATGTGGTGTATTTGTAGCGCAATTAGATGTAACGACGGTTAATTATGAGAAACTCGATGCTATCATTCGAACGTATGTACCGAGTGGTCAAGAGGTTCATAAGGAACTATCGCCTGATCGACATTTTTTAGCGTTTGAAGGTAAACAGTTCAAAGCAACTGGCCTAAAGGATGAGTATACGAATCTATCATTAGGGACACTTGGTGGAGGCAATCATTTTATTGAATTGGCTAAGGATGAGGAGAATCAGTACTATTTACTGATTCATACTGGTTCACGTTATGTAGGGGCAAAAGTAGCAAGCTGGCATCAAAAAAGGGCCTATGAAAATTTGCGTCAGCAAGATTTGACTGGAAAAATAGAGGACTTTAAACAACAGGGGCGAGAAAAGGAAATTCAAGCGATGATCCAAGCCTATAAAAAGAAACATCCTGCGGTTCCGAAAGAGTTAGCTTATTTAGAGGGCGAATATTTCCATGACTACATTCATGATATGAAAATCGCGCAGCAATTTGCGCAAATGAATCGTTGGACGATTGCTGAAACCATTGCAAAACATATGGATTGGCAGCTGATAGATACATTTGATACGATTCATAACTATATTGAGACGGAGACAATGACGCTACGTAAGGGAGCTGTCCGTGCCAATAAAGGAGAAATGCTTGTCATTCCTATGAATATGCGAGATGGATCACTTATTTGTATAGGGAAGGGCAATGCTGATTGGAATCATTCAGAACCACATGGAGCAGGACGTATGTACTCACGTCGTGCTGCTAAAAAAGCATTGAATATGGAAGATTTTAAAGAGACGATGCAGGGGATTTGGACAACGTCAGTCAATGAAGAAACATTAGATGAGGCACCAATGGCCTATAAGCCTATGGCAGAAATAACATCTGTCATTGGAGAAACAGTAGATATTATTAAGGTGATTAAACCTGTCTATAATTTCAAAGCAAGTGAGGCGGCAAAGCCTTATGAGAGAAAGTGACCCCCGAACTCCCTATAACTAGTAGACATATATGGTATAATATAGCTTTACAAAAACGAAGTGGGTGGTTTTTTTGGTCTCTTCAAAAGATGTGGCAAAGCATGCTGGTGTATCTCAAACAACCGTGTCAAGAGTGTTGAATACACCAGAGCTGGTAAAGCCAAAAACAGTTGAAAAAGTGATGAAAGCGATTGAGGACCTAAATTATATTCCAAATGATATAGCTAGATCGCTTGTTCAGAAAAAGACAGGCATTATCACATTAATATCAGGTCCTTTACACAATCCTTTTTTTGTGGATACGACGACAGCTATCGTTAATTATGTCAACGCCCGTGGCTATAAAGTTAATGTTTATTTTGGTACAGAAGATAATTTACACTCAATCTATAATGCAGTTTTAGAAACGAAGGCGGATGCCATTATATTGTCTTCCATGCTTTATCAAGACGATTTATTTTTTAAATTAGAAAAACTCGAAATCCCTTTTATTATGTTTAATCGTAAGCATCAAGAAAATAGACATTTTGTAGAAATTGATAATGTGCAAGCAGGATATCTTGCGGCCAATTATATTTTGTCTTTAGGGCATCAATCATTATGCTGGATTGGTGGTCCCCATCAAATGAGTACATTTTTTGGACGATACCAAGGATTTGAAAAGGCATTAAAGGATCATGGAATAAAAGCTAAATCCGTACCTACATTTTTTACCAATACGAATAAGGAAGATATCGAAAAGACTTTTGAGGAACTGTTAAAACTAGACAGAAAACCTACAGCAATTTGTGCAGCAACAGATGCCATCGCTATAGAAATTTTGAACCTTTGTTTAGAAAGAGGCTTTCAGGTTCCTAGGGATTTCAATGTAATTGGTATTGATAATGTGGAACTCAGTAAACATCATTCCATTGCTTTAACAACAGTTGGGATATCAACAGAAGAAAACCTGGGGTTTTTAGCGATTGAAAAATTATTTGAGGTCATGGAGAAAAAAAGTACTTGCATTCAGCAAACAGAGTCTGTTAAACTTTTCCCAAGAAATACAACGTGTAAAAAATGAACTGATTTTTAACATCAGTTTATTTTTTACACTAAAATGGTTACGTATTCATTTCTTTATTTTCAGAAATGAATACGTAACCATAACGAAAGGAGTGAGATAAGTCTTGAAAAGGGGCTTATGGATTCATGGAGAATGGAAGATGACGGCAGATTATATGGAGGTTCAAGCCCCGCATTCACAAGAGGTGATTGCACATTTTGCAATGGCCACTGAACAAGATGTACAGGAGGCCATTGCAAGTGCACAGGCAGCAGCGAAGAGCATGGCTTCCTTAACTGCTTTTCAACGAGCAGAAATTTTGGAGCATTTATCCACACTATTTTTGGAAAACCGAGAAGAGGCAGCTAGTATTATTTCACTAGAATCTGCAAAACCGCTCAAGTATGCCTACGCTGAAATTGACCGCACCATTGAAACCTATAAATTTGCCGCAGAGGAAGCCAAACGATTATCGGGCGAAATGATTCCGATGGACGCTTCTAAAAATGGGGAAGGGCGCTTTGGCTATACAATACGAGAGCCTATCGGCGTAATTGCAGCAATTACACCGTTTAATTTTCCACAAAATTTAGTTGCGCATAAAGTAGGTCCTGCTTTAGCGGCGGGCAATACAATTGTGCTAAAGCCAGCTACTCAAACGGCTTTATCTGCTCATTTTCTAGCAAAATTATTAGCACAAACTAATTTACCGGCTGGAGCTTTTAATCTAGTGACCGGGCAGGGAAAATTGGTAGGAGATGTATTTTTAGCACATCCTCATGTGAAAATGATAACGTTTACGGGAAGCCCTGCCGTAGGGATTTCATTACGAAACCGAGCAGGTTTAAAAAAGGTTACGTTAGAATTAGGCTCAAATGCAGGGGTGATTGTTGACGAAGGCGTTCAACTTGATCAGATTATGGACCGAATGATTATGGGAGCATTTTCAAATCAGGGTCAGGTATGCATTTCGTTGCAGCGAATATATGTAATGGAAAGTATGGTAAATGAGTTTTTAGACAAGCTCAGCGCTAAAGTAGCACAGCTAGTCATCGGCGATCCTCTTGATAAAACAACCGATGTAGCCATGATGATTTCAGCAGATGAACAACAACGAGCTCATGAGTGGATTGAAGAAGCGGTTGCTGAAGGGGCTAAAATCATTGCTGGTGGTTATATTGACAATCAGGTTTTAATGCCAACAGTGTTATCGAATGTTTCGTCATATAGCAAGGTATCCTGTGAGGAAATTTTTGCACCAGTTGTTATTGTGAATGCAGTAGCTACTATTGAGGAGGCAATAGAAGCTATTAATGATTCTCATTATGGACTACAGGCTGGTATTTTTACACCATCGATTGAGACAGCTTTTAAAGCGTCCAGAGCATTACAGGTAGGAGGCGTCCTTATTAATGACGTGCCAACTTACCGTGTAGATCATATGCCGTATGGTGGCGTGAAAGAAAGTGGCACAGGTCGTGAAGGCATTAAATATGCAATGGAAGAAATGACAGAAATGAAGCTCATTATTTGGAATAACCAATAATCACGAATGGAGATGGGAAACATGAAAATGATCAAACAACACCCAAAATTGTATGTAATGGACAACGGTACGATGCGAATGGATAAGAATTATATGATTGCCATGCACAATCCAGCAACAATCGATCATCCAAATCAACCAAATGAATTTGTAGAATTCCCTGTTTACACAGTACTTATCGATCATCCAGAGGGCAAAATTTTATTTGATACGGCGTGTAATCCAAATGCTATGGGGCCCGATGGACGTTGGGGGGAATTTACACAAAAAGCGTTCCCTATTAATATGCCAGAAGAATGCTATTTACATCATCGATTAGAAGAATTAAACGTTCGCCCTGAAGATATCAAATTTGTTGTGGCATCCCACTTGCATCTCGACCATGCAGGCTGCTTAGAATTATTTACGAATGCGACGATCATTGTGCAAGAAGATGAGTTTAACGGCACATTACAAACATATGCAAGAAATGTCAAAGACGGTGCCTATATTTGGGGAGACATTGATATGTGGATTAAAAATAATCTACAATGGCGTCTTATTAAACGTGGTGAAGATAATGTGAAGCTGGCAGAAGGTATTCAAGTATTAAATTTTGGTAGTGGACATGCTTGGGGGATGCTTGGTCTGCATATTCAGATGCCAGAATCAGGTGGAATTATTTTAGCGTCAGATGCCATCTACACAGCAGAAAGCTTTGGTCCACCTGTTAAGCCACCAGGCATTATTTATGATTCGGTTGGCTATAATTCAACAGTTGAACGCATTCGCCGACTTGCCAATGAAACGAATTCACAGGTTTGGTTTGGCCATGATCCTGTCCAATTTAAATCATTTAGAAAATCGACAGAAGGATATTATGAATAGATAGGAGTAGAGAGGCCATGCATAAATTAACCTTTACGCCTGTAAGCTATACAGGTTGGGGATGTTTAAATCAGCTTCTGCCTGAAGTAGAAAGATTGAAGGCTACAAATATTTTAATTGTCACAGACCCATTTTTAAAGGAATTAGGGCTAACAGATAAAGTTCAACAGCCCTTGCTTTCAAAAGGATATGCGACGACCATTTATACAGATATTGCCCCAGAGCCCCCACTTGCTATTGGAGAAAAACTAGTTGATTTTACTAGAAAACATCAATTTGATCTTGTCATCGGTTTAGGTGGAGGAAGTGCTCTTGATTTAGCTAAGCTTGCTGCTGTTTTAGCAGTCCATGATGGGAAAGTAGCGGATTATTTAAATTTAACAGGCACAGAGGCGCTTGAACAAAAGGGATTACCTAAAATTTTAATCCCAACTACATCTGGAACAGGCTCAGAAGTGACAAATATTTCTGTCCTGTCCCTGGACACAACAAAAGACGTTGTGACACATGACTACTTATTGGCGGACAGTGCGATTGTAGACCCAGAGCTAACGATTTCATTACCACCAAAGGTAACAGCTGCAACGGGGGTTGATGCTTTAACACATGCCATTGAGGCATATGTTTCAGTCAATGCCAATGAAGTAACAGATTCCCTTGCATTGCAGGCCATTCGCTTAATCAGTGGCTCTATTCGTACAGCTGTACTGGAAGGGGAAAATAAGCAGGCGCGTTCAGATATGAGCTACGGTAGTTATTTAGCAGGATTAGCCTTCTTCAATGCTGGAGTAGCCGGTGTTCATGCGTTAGCCTATCCATTGGGAGGACAATTTCATATAGCTCATGGCGATTCCAACGCCGTACTATTACCCTATGTCATGGGGTATATTCGTCAAAGCTGTGAAAAACGAATGAAAGATATTTTAGATGCCATGGGTTTATCATCTGCCTACTTATCACAAGAAGAGGCTTCCTATAAATGTGTGGATGCCTTACAACAGCTCGTTCAAGATGTGAATATTCCTTCCACATTAAAGGGATTTGATATTCCAGAAGAAGCTTTAGAACAATTAACAGATGATGCAACAAAGCAAACAAGAATTTTAGCTCGAAGTCCAATGCCATTAGAACGAGAAGATATTTATGCTATTTATCGGGCTGCATTTGATGGAGAAGTTCGAGAACCCGATGCATCATAAAGAAGAAAAGACATGTTTCTTATAAAAAATAGCTATAGCTTTAGTATATCTAATGCCTAAAATAACAAAAGCTACGAAGTATCTTGGATGAAACTTCGTAGCCATTGTTATTTTTAGCTAAATTTTCCCATATATTATGCCTGTGCATCAGGCGTAAATGTACGCGTAGCTAATTCTGCATCTAGCATAAAGATAGCGTTGGAGTCGTTTTCGATACGTTCGATTTTACGAATTAATGTATCAAATGTAGATTCTTCCTCCACTTGCTCATCGATGAACCATTTTAAAAACGCCATCGTCGCATGCTCACGTTCATCTAAAGCGATATCTGATAAATTATAAATACGGCGCGTCACTTCTTTTTCATGAGAAAGAGCTGTTTTAAAGGCATCTAAAATCGATTCAAAATGATTGCCTGGGCTCTCAAAGCCTTGAATTGTTGCACGGTAGCCCATATCACTTAAGAAGTTATAAAACTTCATCGCATGGAAGCGTTCTTCTTCGGCTTGTACTAAAAAGAAGTTAGCGAAGCCATCGTAATCCTGGTCTGTGCAATAAGCCGCCATTGCCATGTAAGCATGAGCCGAGTAAAATTCAAAATTCATTTGTTCGTTAAGTGCTGTGTGTAGTTTTTCAGATAACATAAAAGTTTTCCTCCTTTTGCAGTAAATACCTTCTTCACTAGTATACAGCGTTATTAGTTCTTCATACAAAAATTTTAAATTTCATGGGAAAATGTGCAAAACTTAATTGATATTAGTTCTCAATTAGAAAATTTATACTTCTTCCTATTTGTCGTATGTATAGTCAAGTGTTAGTTGGGTAGGGCCACTAGTGAGGTAGCAAAGATGTGTAGATTTGTGGTATAGGAGAGGGACTGGCTATAAAATAAAATCTTACCCGTAAAGAAGAAAATCGCCTCGACATAGGTCGTGGCGATTTTTTTCATCACTATTGTGCTTGAGTCTTTTGATTTTTGACCCCAACTAAGTAACCACCTAGGGCAATTGCTACTAGGACAATCCAGAATATCGCTTTCCAAATTGTAGAATGTGGGAACTCATGTGGAATAACCCCTAGTTTTTCATGTGCCAATGTTAGCACGGCTAATTTCACACCAACCCAACCAACGATTAGGAAGGCAGCCGTTTCCAATGAAGGGAATTTATCAAGAACTTTTACGAACCAACGAGCCGCAAATCGCATCATGATGACCCCAATAAGGCCACCTAAGAACATAACGGCGAATTGTCCTGCATTAATGCCACCAATATCAAAATCACCGAGATGTGGTAATGTTACGGCAATAGCAACCGCAGCTAGGATAGAATCCACCGCGAACGCGATATCAGCAAGCTCCACTTTTACAACTGTCATCCAGAAGCCAGATTGTTTCTTCGGCTCTTGGATTTCTTCGGAGTTTTGGGATGCCTTCCGTGAATCATAAATATGCTTAATAGACATAAACAATAGATAAGCAGCACCTATTGCTTGGATCTGCCAGAAATTAACGAGCGTTGTAATAAGGAATAATGCGGCGAAGCGGAAAACAAACGCCCCCACTAATCCATATAATAAAGCTTTTTGTTGTTGTGCTTTTGGTAAATGCTTAACCATAACTGCCATTACGACTGCGTTGTCAGCTGCCAACAAACCTTCTAATACAATTAATACGACGAGTACCCATGCGTATTCTAAAATAATTGCCTCCAAATTTGTTTCCTCCTTTAATTGTTGAACAGAAATGAATGGTTGCTTCTAACATATTCTTCCCAATTTTAAGCAAAAGAAAAAGACCCCTGCCTAAAAAATAGGCAAAGGTCTTGCTAAGCAATTTACTGTTCGTTGCACAGAAAGTATTGTTCTGTGAGACAAATTATGCCATCACACCCGATGGTACGAAACCATGTAATGACGAATGTGAATCAGATGCTTCGATCGCATCTGCTAGCTACTCCCCTTTGACAATAAAGTCAAAAGCTATTCAATTCTTACACCAATCATAGCATGAGAAAAATTGAAAGTAAATAAAAATATACTGCTATGGAGAAAAAATACTTTTCCGTTACGTTTGCACAAATGGTACTATTAAAAGATAGGCGAAATTTTTACAACTTAGAAAGGAGACAAACATGTATAGAAAATTTTTTTCCTATTATAAACCGCATAAACGATTGTTTGTCATCGATTTTTCAAGTGCAATCATTGTAGCCATTTTAGAGCTTGCCTTTCCATTAGCCGTTCAGTGGTTTATTGATGAATTATTACCAACCGGCGATTGGGGAATGATTGTAAAAATAAGTGTATTATTGCTGCTAGTGTATGCAATAAGTACATTATTAAATTTTATCGTGAACTATTTAGGTCATAAATTGGGGACTAATATTGAGACAGATATGCGTCAGGAATTATTTACGCATGTACAAAGGCAATCATTCCGATTCTTTGATAATACTAAAACAGGTCATATAATGAGCCGCATTACTAATGATTTATTTGACATTGGGGAATTTGCCCATCACGGACCTGAGGATTTATTTATTGCCATTATGACCTTTGTTGGGGCCTTTGCCATTATGTTTAATGTGAATCCAACACTCGCTTTAATTGCAGCGATTATGGTGCCATTTTTAACATGGCTTGTGACATTTAGTAATATAAAAATGAACAATGCTTGGAAAACGATGTATGGCAAAATTGCTGATGTTAACGGACGTGTAGAGGATAGTGTATCCGGTGTCCGTGTTGTGAAATCCTTTACAAATGAAGATTTTGAAATTAAACGCTTTGAGGAGCAAAATGGATTTTTCCGTGCGGCTAAATTATATGCCTATAAAATAATGGCAGGAACTAACTCGACTATTTACATGATGACACGCCTCCTTACATTAATGGTGTTAGTGGTCGGCGCTTGGCTCAGCTTTAATGGGAAATTATCTTACGGGGAGCTAGTGAGCTTTGTTTTATATACCAATGTACTCATTAAACCAATAGATAAGATTAGTGCTTTATTAGAGCTTTATCCAAAGGGAATGGCTGGCTTCAAGCGATTCCGTGAATTAATTGAGCAGGAACCAGAAATTCAAGATCGTGAAAATGCGAAGGTTATTAACCATTTAGATGGTAATATTTCCTTCAACAATGTTCACTTCAATTACGATGCATCAAAACAGGTGTTAAAAGATATTTCATTTGATGTAAAGGCTGGACAAACCATTGCGTTTGTCGGTCCATCGGGTGCTGGTAAAACGACCATTTGTTCGTTAATTCCTCGCTTCTATGAAGTTTCAAAAGGTGCTATTTCGATTGATGGCATCGATATTCGCAATATGACCCAGGCTTCCTTACGATCTCAAATTGGTATTGTACAGCAGGATGTCTTCTTATTTACAGGGACAATTCGTGAGAATATTGCCTATGGAAAGCTAAACGCCAGTGAAGAAGAAATTCGCGAAGCGGCAAAAAAGGCCCATTTAGAAGCATTCATCGCAGAGCTACCAGAGGGGTATGATACGCAAATTGGGGAACGAGGCTTGAAATTATCCGGTGGACAAAAACAACGATTAGCCATTGCTCGTATGTTCCTGAAAAACCCACCAATTTTAATTTTAGATGAAGCGACTTCTGCGTTAGATACAGAAACAGAGATGATTATTCAGCAATCTTTATCAGAGCTAGCTGAAAACCGTACTACTTTAGTTATTGCCCATCGCCTGGCAACTATAAGGAACGCAGATCGGGTAATGGTCGTGACGCCAAAAGGTATTGAGGAAGATGGTACTTATGATGAGCTAGTGGCTCATAATGGTATTTTTGCTAAGCTCCATCACATCCAATTCCGTAAGGGACAAAACAAACAAAGCATTCAAAATGATTATGTAGAGATGACTTAAAGTTAATCAATTCAACAAAAGGCAGAAATGTGTGATAGCATTTCTGCCTTTTTCTGCTTTCATATACTTATCAAATAAATAAAATTGTACAAGGATTTTTTAGAAGAGGGGAGGAACTATTAGTAGTGAATAGTTAATGACAGTTTAATAGATGGGGGTTAAGACATGGATAGACAAAGAAGTATAGGACTTACCAAAACCGTTGGATATCAAGTAGGGGTTAGAAAAACGTTCCCAATCTCACAACAGCAAGCATGGTCAATTATTACAGCAGAGGAAGGTTTGAACGCATGGTTTGGAGGAGGAGAAAATATAATTCTTGTACCTGGTTGTCAGTATCATACAAAGGCTGGAACTGGAGAAATTCGGATTGTCAAACCACTTCTGCAACTTCGATTTACTTGGCAAAAAGAGGGATGGCAACGACCTTCTACCGTACAAATTCGAATCCTCTCTAAAGAAAGTAATAAAACGACCATAAGTTTCCATCAGGAACATCTTTCCAATCAACAATTGAGAGAAGAAATGAAGCGATATTGGGAAGCGATTTTAGAAACGATTGAAGTTAGCATACAAAAGATGTAGCCAAAAATACTAGCATCTCCTCAACATTTGAGGGGATGCTAGTTATTTTCTTGCTCTCTACTTTCTTCGTGATGGCCATTGGCTGTTCGGGTTGAATCCTGAGGTGCAAGGGCTTTATTACGCTCCGCGTAACCTTTTGGTGATAGGCGAAAAATAGATTTTTTGATGGTGGACCACCTTAAATCTGTCGCAAGGTTCATGTAAGAATAGCCGTAAATTCGAATATTGCACAAGTACAGAAGTGTCAAATATAAAGAAACAAAAAAGCCAAATAATCCGAAAAAGGCGCTTGCTAGGATGAAAGCAATACGTAATATACTGACTGATGTCACAAGTGATTGATTGACCAAGGTAAATGAAGCGATGGTAGAGATGGCGATAACAACAATCATTTCGGGGCTTGTTACACCTGCTCGAATTGCAGCATCTCCGATAATAATTCCACCTACAACACTGATGGTTCCACCAATAACTGAAGGAAGTCGTAACCCTGCTTCACGGAACAATTCAAACATCAGAAGCATTAGGAGCATCTCAAGTGAAGAAGGGAGAGGCAATCCAGCCTTGGCCTGTACAACGGTTGCTAGTAATTGTAAAGGTAATTGATTTTGATGATAGGTTGTTAAAGCAAGCCAAAAGGCAGGTAGTAGCAACCCTATAAGAATACCGATTATCCGTAGTACTCGTTCTACAGAACTAAAAATGATCGGATACTCATTATCTTCGGCAGATTTCAATAATAAGAAAAGATTTACAGGTGTGATAATGCCATATGCGACACCATCTACGAAAATAATAAAGCGTCCCCTTGCTAATGCTTGGACGGCATAATCGGGTCGCCCAGTATAATCGAACTTTGGAAATAACTTTGAATTTTTATTAACACGTTCCATCAATAAATCACCACTAAAAACGATATCCGTATCGACCGCAGCTAGCTGTTTCTTAATACCGTGCAGAATATCCATATCTACAATATCTTCAAAGTATAAGATGGCCACAGTTGTTTTTGAGCGTTTTCCAAGTTCCACCTTTTCTACACAAAATGAATTGGTCGGTAATCGTTTTCTAATTAAAGCAATATTGACGCGGATATCTTCAATAAAGTTATCTCTGGGTCCTTTAACAAGAACCTCCATACGCGTTTCTTCCGGCTTACGATTAGGTTTTTTAGCGATATTGCTTGCATATAAAAGATTAGCTTCCTCAAAATACAGCAACAGGAAGCCACTATAAACTGATGAAATAAGCTGTTCCTTATCTTGGATTTTTTGAAGGCTTGGAATATGGAGATGCCTCGCTATATTTTCCTCAAAAGAAACTTCATCCAATTGATCATATAAATACTGAATCCGCTGAATAATAACGCCGTTCAGCATTTGTTGATCAATCATGGCATCACAAGTTATAAATTGTACCTTCTGTTCATTAAAGCTATATTCCTGAAATTGTATATCTGCGGATTTTTGAAATAGTTTTTTTATTGTATTTAAATCTAACTCATGCTCCTGCTGAGACATTATGATTCACCACTTTTCATGTCTTGTTTTTCAGTTTTCCCCTTTTTAGGAGATTTATCCGATAAGTAAGCAACGACAATGAAAAAAATAGATAATGCCAATAAAAAAATAAAAGTAGCACTTAAAATATAATGTCCCTTTACCTTTAAAAATAAGCTTTCATTTAACATAATTAACGGTAAACAAATGATGAAAAAGGGTGGAGCTAGCATTTGCCAAATACGCTTTGGATCACCAGTCATTTTTAATAAATCTACCACAATGTATAAAAGGAAACTTACACGAATGAAGGTCCCTGTTAGCCATTGGTAAATAGAGAAGAAGTCTAAATGCTCAATATAACGTCCGATGGTCACTAATCCCCATTCTTCATAAGCGGGATAACGTTGTTTCGCTGCTTCACTTGGCCCAAATTCAGTAATGGCTCCAATTAATGGACCTAATGTAAGACCAATTAAGATAGCCAGTATAATTGTGAAGTGATACCACCGAAGTCGTTCTTTAAATTGATGCTGTAAAAATAATAGCAATAATAGCTCTATAAACCCTGAAGCAGGAAAAATCATACCATGTAGAATGGGCTGAAAACCATGCTCAAAAAAGGGGCGCAACAAACTATAATCCTTTACTTGTATATTGGTAAAGGCAACAAAAAAGCCAAGGATGACAACGCCAAATAATACAAAAACATTGACAATAACAATGGTTTGTAAGCTAGTTGTCACTAGTAAAATGCAAAGAATGGTATAAACAAACAGTAATATTAGGACCGGTGTCTGTGGTAAAAACGTGGTATTTACCCATTGTAATGTTTCTACCATTGTAAAAGCTGCGATAATCAATAAAAAAATGGCAACAATATAGATGACAATAGAAGAAGCGACTTTTCCCACTTTTTCGTTGAGCCAGTCTCGAATAGGTTCTTGTTTTGATTTTTTTTGGATGTAAACTAATAAAAATAACCAAAAGAAAAGTATACCCCCAGAAAATAGTACAGAAAGCCAGCCATCTCTTTTGGCGGCATCTAGCAGTGGAGGAATAATAGTCACATGATTTTTTAAGCCAATAACGGTCATGGATAAGAAGATTACATGTAAAATACTGATGGATCCTACACTTTTCATGATGAAAACCCTCTAACATTGATTGATACATATAAGCTTAGACAAAAAACTGTAGCTTTATAAGCAAAAAATGGGTTAATGGCCATGAAAAAACGAGGTATTTGATGGTGTTATCTTCAAATACCTCGTTAAGTCCTATTTAATTAATGGATATATTTTGTGCTAACAAGCTCATCTTTTAAGACGTCTGTTGGGATTTCAAATTCCACAACGCCCATAAAACCTGGTGCCACTTCATATTTATCGAATGAAATCACTAACTTACCTTTATCAGAAATATAGAATTGTTGATCTGGTTGAATAGCTGTAAAGTCTTCCATCAACTCTTCGTCAGCCAGGCCAGCTCCCTTTACCCAGTAAACTTTATCCTGATTGGATTCAGCCATTTGTGTACGCATTTGTTCCTTAATATTTTCACTAATAGCTTCAATATAGTTCTTATCTTTAAAGAGCATAGGTAAAGTAATTAAAATTTCGTTTTCTTTATCAATAGTATCGTATTCCATGACAGTGGAGGATGAGCCGACAGTATTGACTACATAACGACCAATCGATAAAATTTGGTCATTATCGGTTTTAATTTCAAAGCCACTATCAACGCCTAAATGACCACCAATACCACTGGCCTTTAAATCACCAACTTCTGTAATAAATTCATCGTAGAGAGCTTTTCCTTCTGCACGATACTTTTCATTTAACGAATTTGCAAGATCTTGATTATCTAGATTTTCAATAGCAGGTACTTTAATATTGGCATCAAAATTATCTTCTGCAACCTCATATTCAGTCCAAGTTAATACTTTGACCACACTTCCTACAACAGGTATGTCAGATAGCGTTCGAGCCATTGCTGGACTCGCATTTAAACTAGCTGTAAATAGCATAGCTGCAGCTGCCGAGCCAAGCAACCATTGAGGAGTACGGTTCTTTTTCCGACCTTGCTTCAAAGCTCGTTCAACCACCAAGTCTAATTCCTTAGGAATGGAAACATCCGTATATTGTTTTTCTATATTTTTTAATTTTTTATCCATGTGCAGTTTCTCCCTTCACATCTTCCAATTGTATTTTCAATAGTTTTAATGCTTTATAAAGACGCGATTTGGTTGTACTTAACTTAATATCGAGGATATTCGCAACGTCTGCGAGCTTTAAATCCTCAAAATAATGAAGAATCACAACCTCTCGATACATTTGCGGGAGCTCATCTAATGCATGTTCTAGGTCTACGTTTTCATAGACATCCTCTTGAGCGGGGGTTAAATATTGCAAAGTATCATCATCAGTTACTTGTAAGCGTTTATGCTTTCGTAAAAAATCAATGGAAGTACGAACGACTATTTTATAAAACCAGCTTTTCATATAATCAACATTTTCTAGTCGATCTAATGACAGCATGGCCTTTTGAATACTGTCCTGTACAACATCTAGTGCGTCCTGTTCATTTTTTGTATAGCTATACGCGAGCAAATAAAAACGCTCTTTTTGTTCACGAATGAATTGGACAAACACCTCTTCATGTTGAAATGCATTTCTTGTTTTCATGTCCAAAGAAGCTCCTTTTTTAACATTGTCAAATTGTATACATGTACTAGACGTACGAAATGAGGGAAAAAGTTGATGACCATAAAAAAAACTTACCCCAATATGAGATAAGTTTTATCCTTCTATACTGTTGGCATACGTCAGCATAACAGATGATTATGAGAAATAGTCATATGTATTTTTCAAGAGTAATAGAATGGTCACAACGATAAATAACTTACGTACATAACCGCTGCCACGTTTAATCGCAAATTTTGACCCGACTATGGCCCCAGCAATTTGCGCAAGACCCATTGGTAAACCATAGGCATAATTGATTTGTCCTAAGTATATAAACATAAGAAGGGCTGCCACATTACTACCGAAATTTAAAAATTTCGCATTACCAGCTGATTGTAAAAAATCAAAACCAACCATGAGAAAGGCAAATAATAAAAATGAACCAGTACCAGGACCCAAGAAGCCATCATAAAAACCAATGACTGTAATAACTACTACAAATAATAGATAACGTTTTGGTGTTAATTTTTTATAGGTAGTGATGCTTCCCCAATCTTTTTTAAAAATCGTATAGATAGCTACGGCAGCCAGCATAATGAGCATGAGCGGCTTTAGGACACTAGGATTCATTAAGTGGACAATCCACGCACCTAGCATAGACCCGAAAAAGACAAAGGGGAATAGCTTATAGACCGCTTTAATATCAAGCTTGCCAGAGCGATAAAATGTCAAAGTACTCGTAAGTGATCCCATTGTACCTGCTAATTTATTGGTTGCCACCGCTGTAGAAGGTGGGAGACCTACAAACATAAGAGCTGGTAAAGAAATGAGTCCACCACCGCCAACAACTGAATCAATAAATGCTGCTAAAAAACCAAATACAATAAGAATGACTAAAATATTTAGATCTAAATCAAATGGCACAACAGGTCATCTCTTTTCTATCATAGTAATCTGATAGTAGCGAACTGAGGTTGGGCTGTAAATACTCTTTATAAAGTTTTGCGGATTTCGAACGAATGGTTTTCGTATAATTTCTATAAAAAACAAATATTTTCTGCTTAGAGTTAGAAATTTGATGTATTATGTAAATGATAGTGTTTTTACGTAAAGGGGACGTGATGACATGAGTTTAGCAAATCATATACGTGTATTTCTCTGTGTCGTATTTATGGGGATGCTTGTTGGATATGTCTTTAATGCAAAAAAAGATATAACAGATCATGAGTATATTGATATCGTCAAAGAAGGTTATTTGGAGAATTTTTCGGACGTCACAGTTCGTAATGCATTTAACTACGCATTCTTTGAACCATATTGGCGATATTATCAAGCGAAAACAGGGGAGCAAGTTATAGAATTATCAGGTGAAATTACGTTTCAAGGTGAAAAAGGACATGCTATATTACAATTCGTTGTTGACGAACAAACAAAACAATTTTCCCTTCGTGCGATGAAGTTTAATGAAAATGTTCTAAATGCTGAACAAAAACAGAAACTCGTCGGCATGGTCTATCAAACATGGGAAATGAAACAACTAGCTTATGAGTAAGGTTTTTTGCTTTGTAAATGAGCAGAACTATATTACAGTTAAAAGGGGGAGCTTACAGACAGAGAGGATGTTTTGAATGAAGTTAAGTATTTTAGATCAAATGCCTATACCAAAAGGTCATTCGGCAGAGGAAGCCTTCCAACGTACAGAACAACTAGCGTTATTAGGGGAAGAACTTGGATATCATCGTATGTGGCTAGCTGAACACCATAATAGTCAGTCGCTAGCAAGCTCAGCTCCCGAAGTAACCGCTGCTTTTTTAGCTGCTAAAACGAAGCGCCTGCGCATTGGGACAGGTGGGGTCATGATGATGCATTATTCACCCTATAAGATCGCAGAGGTTTTTAAAACATTGTCAGGCTTAGCACCTCATCGAATTGATTTCGGAGTGGGGAGAGCGCCAGGTGGTGATCATGCCTCTATTTATGCGTTTGCAGAGGGAAGAAGACAACGCTTCACTGAGCAATATGATAAGCTTGAAATTATACTAAAGCTCATGAATAACCAAAAAACGGGTGAGCATGTCTATGATCAAGTCGTTGCGGCACCAGTTGATAGTTCATTACCTGAGGCGTGGCTGCTAGGTTCAAGTGGTCAAAGTGCAATGCAGGCAGGACAGCTAGGTGTAGGCTATTCCTATGCCCAGTTTTTCACGGGTAATATGTCGAAGGATATTTTTGATGCCTACAAAGCCTATTTTACGCCTTCTTATTATATGGAAAAACCACAAATCATTGTGACCTATGCGGCGACGGTGGCACCTACTTTAGAGGAAGCCGAGTACTTGGCAAAACCAATCGATATTTCTCGTCTTCAGCTTATGAAAGGGCAAATTATTCAAACTATATCGCCTGAAGAAGCAAAGGATTATCCATTAACTGAAATGGATAAAATGACAATTGCCAATAATCGCAAAGCCAATCTTGTAGGCACACCGAAGGATATTGCTGCTTTTTTAATGAAAGAACAAGAACATTATGGCTTTGATGAAGTCATGCTGAACTGTAATCAATATGAATTAGCAAGTCGTTTAAACACCTATAAATTCCTAGCGGAGGAATTATTATAGAACAAAATCACCTCGTTGTAACTCTTCGAGGTGATTTTTATTAGGATTGACGCTTTTTAACGTACATAAAATAGAAAAACCCGGAAATAAATTTCCGGGTTCGATTACCACTTACATTAAATACTCCATGACACTCTGCCTCGCTTCTGCATAGAATCTTAAGATATTCCTAAGAACTGTACTTTACTCAGCTTTGATGGTCCTTTTGAGTTATCGATCAATCGCACTCATCGGGTTAACCCTCCTAGTCATAGGATTTGAAGTGAAATCTTTAATAGTATAGACCGCGCCATATTTTTTATACATAGTTAAGAAATTTTTTTAAAACAATAAAAGGAAACTCCCTTTTGATACAGATTCTTCAAAAGGGAGTTTCTTTCTTTATGAGTTGCTTAAACGCGGGCAGAGCCACTAACAAACGTGTGATCTCGATAATACATATTTTTCACTAAAACGTTAGGACCTAGGCATTTAACAGCTGGACAATGACAATTGAGTGTTTTAGCTAAATCAGTTGCCATCCATTTATCAAAGATAGTTGGAAGCTCATCATGTACAATATTACCTAAAGCAGGTGTATCACCGAAATCAGTAACGATGACATCGCCCGTAAAAATATTGATATTCAAACGTGAACGGCCATCTGGGTCGTTACGCAATGTGACATTTTTCGCTGTACGAAGACGTTGAAGTAATCGTTGATCTTCTTCATTCGCACTGCAAGGGTAAAATGGAAGTGTTCCGAATAACATCCATGTATTGTCATCACGAATATCTAGTAGATGATGGATCGCTTCACGTGTTTCCTCCAGTGACAGAGATGTGAGAGCACTAGCGAAATCTGATGGGTACATTGGATGTACCTCATGACGTGCACATTTCATTTCATGGATGATTTGGTTATGAATATGTTCTAAGTACGGTAAAGTTTTTTTGTTTAGCATGGTTTCAGCTGAAACCATTACACCATGTTCCGCAAGCATTTTTGAGTTATCAATCATGCGTTGAAATAGAGCTGCACGTTGGTCATAAGTAGGTTTGCGCTCCATCATGGCAAAGCCTGTTTCCACGAATTCATCGATTGTACCCCAGTTATGTGAAATATGAAGGACATCTAAATAAGGGGCAATTAGTAAATAACGTGCAGGCTCCAATGTTAAATTGGAGTTGATTTGTGTTCGCACGCCTCGTTCATGCGCATATTTCAATAAAGGCAATACATAGCTTTGTACGGATTTCTTAGACATCATCGGTTCGCCACCTGTGATACTAAGCGTTTTTAAATGAGGTATTTCATCTAGCCGTTGGAGAATTAAGTCAATCGGCAATGCCTCGGGGTCTTTATTTTGTAGCGTATAGCCAACCGCACAGTGTGCGCAACGCATATTACAAAGTGTAGTTGTTGTAAATTCAATATTTGAGAGTGTCATCTGTCCATGTTGCTCCACGTCTATATAAGCTTCCCATGGATCAAAGACAGGCGTTATTTTTTGTAAGGTCGTCATCTTTCGTACATCTTCCTTTCTAGCATTCTATTGTCTCATATTCATCGATAATTTCAAATATGAAATTACTGAAAGGGCTATTTTATGACTAGTTAAACATTTTTTACCCATTTAAAGGAAAATGTTCGCCAATTCATTTGTATCGAAATGGATGAAGATAAAATGCTTACAAGTCCTACTATTCTGAAAAAGGTGGATTTACTGTTATTTTTCTAAAAAAACGTTATCATGGATAGAGAAAATAGCACAATGCATCATAGAAAGTAGGTACGGACATGACGAAATATGAAATATTATTATTTGACGTGGATGATACGTTACTAGATTTTGATTTAGCTGAAAATGCTGCACTTGACCGCATGTTTAAAGAAGAAAATATACAAGTTACTCCCAACATGATTGCACGTTACAAAGAAATTAATGAGTCAATGTGGCGAGCTTTTGAGCGTGGAGAAGTAACGAAAAATACCTTACATAATACACGTTTTTCGATTGCTTTAAAGGAATTTGGCATAGAAGTCGATGGGACATACTTTGAATCACTTTTCCAAAAATATTTACGGGAGGCCCACCATTATGTAGAGGGGGCCTATGAGGTAATCGCTCACCTAGCCAATCATTATCATTTATATGTAGTGTCCAACGGGATAACGGTTACACAAAATAAACGTCTTGTGGATGCGAATTTAGCGCAATATTTTAAAGGCATTTTTATTTCAGAGCAAACGGGCTATCAAAAGCCTATGCCAGCCTTTTTCGATTATGTGTTTGAACGAATTGATAATTTTGATAACGAAAAAGCACTAATTATTGGAGACTCTTTGACATCTGATATAAAAGGTGGTTTACAGTCCGGAATAGATACTTGTTGGTTTAATATCCGCAATGTTGAAAATACAAGTGGCATTGAACCGCATTATGAAATTAAAAAATTGCAGGATTTACATGATTTACTGAATCAAAAAATTGCACTTTAAGTAAGCATGAGGCACCTTCTTTGTTTTGTAGACAGGGAGGTGCTTTTTTTGCTCATTTTTTGAGCAGGTTTATAGGTATAAAAAAACGAGGAAAGGGCAAAACCATTGTTGAGACTAGTTTCCATGAAAGGGGAAATATTCGATGAATACGATACTAACAGCCAGTAAACGCCAAAAAGGACGACAATCTTCACTAACACAGCTTCGACAAAACGGTGCCATTCCTGGTGTTGTCTATGGCTTCCAAATGGAATCAACAGCCATTACATTAGACGCAAGAACATTTGCGAAAATACTAGCAGCGCATGGTACAAAAAGTGTTTTTCAATTAGATGTGGATGGAAAGCGTATTAATGCCGTTTTATCAGAAGTTCAGCGTTGTGCTCTAAAAGGGAATATTAAACATGTTGATTTTAAATCGATCAACATGTCACAAGAGCTGGAAGTGGAGATTCCAGTAACAGTAATCGGTGATGCCATCGGAGTAGCAGATGGAGGTTTCCTATTACAGCCTAATCGTGAGGTTCGCATTAAAGTGAAGCCAACAGAAATTCCCGAAACGATCGAAATCGATGTCACGAATATAGCAATCGGAACATCCCTATATGTGGGAGATATACGTCAACAATTTTCATTTGAAATTTTACAAGAAGATGACTTTACACTAGTGACGATCACACCTCCATCTGCTGAAAACGTACAAGAAGATGACACTGTGGACGACACGCCCGAAGTAATTGAAGCAACAGGGCAAAATACCTCTGAGCCAGAAGCATAGCGTGAAAAAAGGGAGCCATTTTCCAAAATGGCTCCTTGTTTATTCTATCCATAAAAAGACAATGCATTTTTTGCATTGTCAGAAAACTTATATGACGGCGCTTTTCACGCCAGTCCATTTCATAAATAATTTTTCGTTATAGGTTAAGGCAAATTGTACGATTGGTCCAAGTCCAAAGGCCATTATCACCGTACCGATTCCTATAGGACCACCAAGTAAGAAGCCAATTACAGCGACTGTAACTTCCATTGTCGTCCGGGAACGTGTGACACTCCAGCCAAGTTTATGAACCATCATTAGCATTAAGGTATCGCGCGGACCAATTCCTAAATTAGCCACCATATACATACCACAGCCCCAGCCAAGTAATACTAACCCTGTTAGATAAGAAACAAGCTGCATCCAAAAGCCATCGATATCAGGTAGCCAATAATTAAAAATATCAATAAAAATGCCAGCTAAAAACATATCGATAAAAGTTCCTGGTAATGGGAATTTTTTCGTTATTAGCATATCAAACGCTAAAATTGCCAGTCCTAAAATGATCGACCATGAACCGATCGTTAATCCGAGTGTTTTAGTTAAGCCAATATGTAAAACATCCCAAGAGCCTACGCCAAAAAGCTGCCCTTTAATTGTTAATGTAACGCCAAAAGATAGCACGATAATGCCTGTTATGAAAAATAAACAGCGTGTATAAAAAGCTTGTTTCATTTTTTAACCCTCATTCATCCGTAAATTCCTATTGTCCATCAAATAATTATAACAAGATATTTTCAATTTACCAGAAGTTTGTCATTTCACATTTTTCAAAAAAAACAGTTTAGCTTTAGGTAGAGAGGGCAAAATATAGTTGTAGAAGAAAGGATGGGATGAAATGACTTCAGTACGTGATGAAATTTTAGAAGTTTTGAACCGTGAAAAGATCGGAACGATGGCTACTGTAGAAAACGGGAAGCCTTATTCGCGCTATATGACGTTCCAGCATGAGGATTTTGTGTTATATACTGTGACGAATAAGCATTCTGAGAAAATGGAAGAGCTCCGTAAAAATCCATATACCCATATATTGTATGGCTATGAAAATGGGGGCTTTGGTGATTCCTATGTGGAAATAGAGGGAAAGCTCACTGAAGTACACGAAGAAGGCATTAAAAATAAAATTGCAGAATTTTTTACGAGTATTTTTATTGGCAATCAGGATGAAATGGTGACCCTAAAAATTGAACCTATTCGTATGCGTTTAATGAATAAAAAAGGACAACCACCAAAAGAACTAGAATTTTCGAGCGACCATTAATCAATGGTCGTTTTTTACGGACTTTACGATTAATAGTTGCAATAACAGACATCTTTCAGGCATGATAGTTCTTAAAAGAAAAAGGAGTATTGGCTATGACGACAAAATTACAACAGTTAACGCAAAATATTTTATCATCTCAAGGTAAGTTAGAGGCAGATTTTATTCTTAAAAATGCACAAGTTGCCGATGTCTATACATTAACGTGGAGGAAAGCGGACATTGTTGTGAAGAATGGCACAATTGTCGCACTGGATCACAGCAATAGATTTCATGCAAAAGAGGTAGAGGATGCAGCGGGGAGCTATGTTATTCCTGGATTGATTGATGGTCATATACATATTGAATCTTCGATGCTAACACCTGGAGAATTCAGCCGTGTCTTAATTCCACATGGGATTACAACCGTGATTACTGATCCACATGAAATTGCTAACGTAGCAGGAGCAGAAGGAATCCAATTTATGCTGGATGATGCACAAAAGGCCGATATGGATATTTTTGTGATGCTTCCTTCAAGTGTACCAGGGACACAGTTTGAAAACGCCGGGGCAACATTAACAGCACAGGATTTGGAGCCATTTCTGCATCATGAACAAGTTCGTGGATTAGCGGAGGTTATGGATTTCCCAGCCGTCTTAAATGGAGAAGAGGGAATGCTGCAAAAAATTTTATTATCAAAGGAAGCGAACCTAGTAATTGATGGGCATTGTGCGGGCTTACAAAGTGAGCAAATAACAGGCTACCGAGCTGCAGGTATTCAAACGGATCATGAATGTGTGACAGCCGAAGAAGCCATTGATCGTGTAGAGCAGGGGATGTATGTCCTTATTCGAGAGGGATCAGCAGCGAAAAATTTGCGTGATTTATTGCCAGCCATTCAGTCACACAATGCGCGTCGTTTTGGTTTTTGTACGGATGATAAATATGTCGATGAATTGATGGATGAAGGTAGCATCAATTATGATGTTGCAATGGCAATAGCCGAAGGGATGACACCTTTGCAGGCAATTCAGCTAGCAACCGTAAATACCGCAGAATGCTATCGTTTATTTGATCGAGGGGTACTTGCACCAGGCTATAAGGCTGATTTTGTACTAGTAGACGATTTATCGACGATGCAGGCAAAAGCGGTTTGGAAAAATGGTCATAAAGTGGCTGAAAATGGGGAAATGCTGACAAGTCGTCAAGAGGCAAAGGTTCCTGCCCATATTCATCACTCTGTTCATTTACCAAGCATGACAAAGGATAGTTTACAACTATCATTCAAAAAGGGGACAAGAGCGAATGTCATGGAAATTGTGCCGAATCAGCTGATTACCAATCATTTAGTCATAGATGTACCTGTGAAAGAAGGCGTATTTGTCCCCTCAATCGAACAAGATTTACTGAAACTAGCAGTCATCGAACGCCATCATCATTTGCATACGACGGGCTTAGGTATTGTGAAAGGGTTTGGTTTACAAAAAGGTGCGGTTGCGACTACCGTAGCCCATGATTCACATAATGCCCTTGTCGTTGGCACAAATGATGAGGATATGATTCTGGCACTTTCCCGCATTCAGGAAATCCAAGGTGGCTTCGTTATTGTAGCCGATGGTGAAATACTCGCGGAGATGCCTTTAACAATCGGTGGCTTAATGACAGATGTGCCAGCACAGCAAGCGAAGGAACAGCTAGCGGGCTTGCACAATGCTTTACAGAAACTCAATCCAACTTTAGATTTTCATTTTCTACTGACATTTTCTTTTGTAGCATTACCCGTAATTCCTGCTTTAAAATTAACAGATACAGGGCTATTTGATGTGACAACCTTCCAGCATATAGAAGTGGAAGCATAGACAAAAAAACGACCTAGTTGCGGAAAGCGATTAGGTCTTTTTTATTCGCTTAAAAATGTCTCATAACAGAGGATAGAAAGCTGTCTCAATGTAAAATCAAATTAAAGTTTATAAAGCGGCTTTATAATGATTGGTAACCGAGTAAGGGGCATTAATGATAGACTGTTTTTAGATACTTTGAGATAGATAGATTTACCATTTTAATCTATCCAGCGAAGAGCAATCTTTAAGGTCACTTTACAAACGGAGAGGAAAGAAGACATGAGAAGGAAAGGCTTAGTCATTAGTTTAGCAGTAATTGCTGTATTGTGGATATTACATACAACATCTAAAAATTTTGTGGTCGACCCCACATTTTCGACATTTCTTTCGAACAAGGAAATAGAACTTCCGAATGCAAATGTATGGATTATGATGATCCAACTACATATCATTTTAGCCATTATTGCCTTAATTACGGGGCCATTAGGTCTTTCGAGAACAATAAGAATGGAAAAACCTATTCTACACCGCTGGAATGGTCGAATCTATGTAATAGTGATTGTAGTCAATATACTTCCAGGATATTATATAGCGCTCTATGCAAATGGGGGCATGTGGAGTACGATTGGTTTCTTCATTTTAAATACGCTGTGGTTGCTTACGACGATAAACGGTTTTCGTTTTATAAAAAAGGGACAAGTAAATAGCCATCGGAGTTGGATGCTAAGAAGCTTTTTCTTAACGTTTGCCAATCTAACCATTTACATAGTTGTGACGATACTGCATTATGGAGCGAATCTTCCATATGGGTTGTCGTATTCGTTAGGAGCGTGGTTAGCCTTTACTATTAATTTAGTATTAGCAGAGATGGTGATTAGAAAATCGACCATTTAACGCCATAGAATTAATTTGAAAAGGAAGATTTTATGAAAAAATGGATACTATTTTTGGGGTTTATAGCTGCTTTGATAATTGTGCTAACGATTAATGATTCGGAAATAAAACAGGCTAAGACTATATTTGTAGATAGTAATGGAAATGATTCAAATAATGGTTCAAAATTAAGCCCATACCGTACGCTAAAAAAGGCGGCATTAGAAGCGGAAGCAGGGTCAACCGTATTTATACGGAAAGGCATTTATAAGGAAAAGCTTTCTGTTATACATAGTGGTACAAAATCACACCCCATTATTTTCAAGGCGTATGAAAATGAAGAAGTTATTCTTAGTGGAGAGTCCATGAAGAATACGGATGGTGATGCATCTCTTGTAACGATAAAGGATAAAAATTACATTACCATTAGTGGATTCACTATACAGGATTTAACGACGAAACAATTAGATGAAACAGTGATAGGAATTTACGTAACAGGCTCCAGTAGCCATATTACCCTAGCGAATAATCATGTGAAAAGAATAAAAACCTTTGCTGAGGATGGAAATGGTCATGGGATCGCTGTCTACGGAACAGGGTCAATGAGAGATATAAATATTGTAGGTAATACAGTGGAGGATTTAGTGTTAGGTGCAAGTGAATCTATAGTTCTTAATGGGAATATTAATGGATTTAAAATAGAAAATAATATAGTTCGACGGAGCAATAATATCGGAATTGATCTGATTGGGTTTGAAGGAATTTCAAAGGATAAAAAAAGGGACTATGTACGAAACGGTGCTGTAAAAAATAATTACGTTTATGAAATTTCCTCCTATGGGAATCCAGCATATGGCGAGAATTATTCTGCTGGGGGAATATATGTCGATGGTGGTAAGAATATAACGATTGAGTACAATACCCTTTATAAGAATGATATCGGAATTGAAGTAACATCTGAACATGCAAACAAGTATGCAGACAATATAAAAGTACTAAATAATACAGTATATAATAATTTTTTTACAGGAATATCGATTGGCGGGTATGATGAAAAAAGAGGGGGGACGAAAAATTCAACCATCTCTCATAATATTATATACCGTAATGATACAAAGGGATTAGATGGAGGACAGCTTTTATTACAGTATGATACCCACAATAACGTTATAGAAAAAAATATACTAACAGCTGGATCTTCTCGAATATTTATAGCCAATTATTTTACAAGTAATAAAAAAAACAAGTTGGTTAGGAATGTGTTTCATAAAGAAAAAGGGGAGGATGGCATTTGGATATGGAAGGATAAGGAATATGACTCGTTTAAAAAGTTTAAAATCGCATCCAATAGTGATTCGACATCTAGTTACCTAGATCCTCAATATAAAAATATGGATAAATTTGATTTTAGACTTGAAAAAGATTCACCTGCGGAACATATAGTGAAGTAAAAAAATATGAGGGCTAAGGCTAAAAAGACAATCGAGTTGTCGAGAAACCATTTGTTAAACTAAAGGTAATTTTGTGGAAGTGACAAACTTTTTTCTCTACTTACGGAGGTTAATCATGATGAAAATAATGAAGAAAACAGCCAAGTTTGTGGGAATATTGCTAGCTATATTGGTTTTGATAATAGGGTTTGGCTATGCTTTTCTTGAGATCAATCCTTTTGGTAATAAACCAGGTAAGCCAGTTGCCGATATTGAACGAAAGGTTGAAATTTGGGGAGAAGAAGTCGCAGGTAATCATTCTGGTAGTAAGCTAGACGATATGAATATTAAAGGTAACCCTAATAGACTGCTAGCTACAGTCAAATTTTTCACTAATATTGTAGGAGAAGACTATCAAGATAATGAGGCTGCCATTGATACGTTTACATATGTCCATGAAATGGAGGGAGGCTATGAAAAGACTACCTATGAGGATGAACCTTATTTGATTCCTTATACCGTGGCAAATAGTGATAGTGCGGTCATTGTAATCCCCGGTGGTGGCTATAGCTTTAAGGAAATGGATGGCGGAACTACTGAAGGGAAAGAGGTCGCGGAAGCATTAAATAAGGCAGGTATTAATGCGTTCGTTCTACACTATCGTTCCAACCCCTATGAATGGCCCATTCCCCAATTGGATGTGCAGCGTGCTGTCCGTTATCTACGTTATCATGCAAATGATTATGGTATACATCCTAATAAAATTGGATTGATAGGCTTTAGCGCAGGTGGTTTTCAAACGGGGAGTTTTATTAATCTCATACAGGGAGAAAAACGGCTTCCCAAAAATTATCAGCTTGATGCTATCGATGCAGTTGATGACCAAGTAGCATCTGCAGCCATGATTTATCCTGCATTGACGTACCGCTATAATGTCCCCATGCTTTTTGCTTCTTTTGATGATAAAGCTGTTAGAAATCCAGAAGAGCGTGAAGAACTTTTGAATAAAACTGATTTGTCCAAGCATTTCAGAACTGCACATATTCCTCAATTTATTGCTTATGGAACGAAGGATTCAGCTGTTGGGGTAAAGGGACCACAGGAATATATTCAGTCCGCACGAACTGCAGGTGCGGATGTCACTGTAATTGTAGCAGAAGGTCAGAATCATGGTTTTAAGCAGCCATACTATATGCGTGAGTATCTTGAATGGGTAAAGAAAATTTTTGCTTCTTTATAATGTGGTGGGTCTGACCATGAAGATGGCTACTTCCCACATTTGAATAAAAAACCTTTTTCTGGAAGTTTTTATGGTGTAATTCCCACGCTAGTCACTTCTCTATAATCGATTTTTTCGATTCATTTTATCGAAATAATCATCTTTATCGATTTGTGAAATCATTATAAGATAAAACTATTCGGGAACAATACTAGAAAACTTTAAGGAAGAAGGGATCACCAACATGTCAATAGCCGTTATTTATGGAGGAAATCGTCCGAATGGGAACGTAGAAACTTTAACAAAATTAGTCACTCAAGATTTAAAAGTTGAAGAAATTTATCTAAAGGATTATTCAATTCAACCTATAATAGATAAGCGCCATACAGAGGAGGGCTTTTCAGAAGTCAATGATGACTATAATTCCATCATTGAACGTATTCTTCCACATGATATTCTACTATTTTCTACACCTATTTATTGGTACAGCATGGCAGGACCGATGAAAAACTTTATTGATCGATGGTCACAAACTTTAAGAGATTTAACTTACCCCAATTTCAAGGACAACATGTCTTCTAAAAAAGCGTATGTCATAGCAGTTGGTGGTGATATGCCCTATATAAAAGGGCTACCAATGATCCAGCAGTTTCAACATATCTTTGACTTTATAGGGACATCATTTGAAGGGTATATTTTAGGAGAAGGAAATAAACCCGGAGATATAGTTCAAGATTTAAAAGCGATGGCAGCAGCTGAATGTCTTAGAAAAGAGCTACAATAACAGGAGATTAAAAAGGGATTTGGACGATAAAGTTTCCAAATCCTTTTCTGTTTAATGGACCTCGTTTGGTTGAAAAATTGTTCACTCTTGCTAAGCTAGTGTAAACTGGATTTAATATCGATAAAAGTGAATCTTCCATAAAAATGTATCGAAAAAAATGATTAGAGAGGTGAGGACATGGATATAAAGCAGCTCCAAACGTTCCTAACAGCAGCAGAAACATTAAGCTTTACACAAACAGCACAGCGTCTAGACTATGCTCAATCAAGTATTACTGCGCAGATTAAAACTTTGGAACAAGAGTTAGGGGTTATACTTTTTGAGAGGCTTGGGAAGCGGATCATTTTAACAGAGGAAGGCAAACGTTTACAACAATATGCCGAAAAAATGCTAGAGCTAGATCGTGAAATGAAAAAAGCAATGTCCAATGAACAAGAACAAGTGGTGTTAAAAGTAGGGGCACAGGAAAGTCAATGTGTTTATCGACTGCCAAGCATTTTACAGCATTTTCAACAGGCGCATCCCCATGTGAAAATTATATTTAAGCCTGTGCATACGACTGACATTGCCAAGGAGTTATTGCAATCAGGTAAGTTAGATGTGGCCTTTATTACAGATATTTATCAGGAAACAGCGATGCTACATCGAGAGCGTTTACTCGAAGAACAGCTTATTTTTGTGAGTACTTCGAAAGATAGAAGGGAGCCTCTTGTGGCTTCTCATCTTTCTACTGAAACCATGCTACTAACGGAAACAGGGTGCTCCTATCGCAATCATTTAGAAGCACAGCTACAGCAGGAAAATAGTATGCCGCTACAAATGATAGAATTTGCGAGCATAGAAGCGATTAAGCAATGTGTGATAGCTGGTTTAGGTATTACATTTTTACCGAGAATGGTCGTAGAAAAGGAATTAGCAAATGGACAATTAGAGGAAATTCCCTCGACAATCAGCTTAGCACCAATTTTTACAGACATTGCTTGGCATAAAGATAAACATATGCAGCCTTTCCTTCTCGATTTTATTACCATAGCCAAGCAGCACTATAAAATTTTGGGCGCTCAAAAAAGAGCCTGAACGAATCAGACTCTCTTGTGAACTATTGTTGTTTTAGCGTACCAGAAAAATTGGTGCCTTCACTACGCTCTGCACGACAATCGACTTCCGTAACTTTCAGCGCATTATTCGTTAATCGCTCTAGCTCGACGACACATCGATTGCCGTTTGAGGACTTATTCATTAATGCCTTATTTGAACTTGTTATCGTGGCAGTTCCGTTGACTTTCCCTGAAGCTGTCCCATCATTTGCAGTTAAAGCAATGGAAAAACTGTTGCTTGTGGCGTTTGAAATAACAGCATCTCGACGGTTAAAGTCATTTGTTCCTTTACCCCATTTATAATAATACGTATAAACGCCTTCCCATGCACTCTTGCTAGGTGTAGTTTGCTGCAAGGATTTATCGAGTTGATTTTGGGCATTTTTAGCACGTGTATTTAACGATAATTTGTTGGCATTGTCATGAATAGCTTGTGCATCCCCTGAAATTTCATAAAAATTTCGTTCATCCATGCGATACAGCATTGTCACAACTTGTGCACGTGTCATATTGTTGGTCACACCATAAAACTTTTGTAAATTACGGTCTTCATACTGTGGATTTTGCCCAGATGAAATATAGTAATCAAGTAAAAATTGAATAGATGAATCTAATCCTTTTTTGCCACTAGCTAAATGAGTAATAGCTTGTGCCACGACACCACGCTTCACGGTAGCAGCTCGTAGCCGATTATCGAAATAGCCGTTTAAAGGGACACCATAGCTAGCAAGCTGGTTATAAAATTCATCCGACCACATGGCAGAAGGGGTCTGTTTTTTTAATTCATCAATGGGAGATTCAAGCTCGTAAAAAATAGCTAAAAGTTTAGCTAATTGCTGCTCGGTAATAGTAGCATTCGGTTTAAATGTACCATCTGCAAAACCATTTACAATATCATATTCTTCTGCCCATAAGATTGCTTCATAGGCATAATGATCCTCAGACACATCTTTGAAACCAGCAGCTTGTACATTGCTTGCACTGCCTACGATAAGAATGGAAAATAATAATATACCTATTAATTTTTTCATTTGTCATCTTCATCCTTTCTTGCTCGATATGTTAATAGTTTGCAGGAAATGGATAAAAACTGCAAATTTTTCTCAATAAAAAATAATCGCTTCCTTCTACAGAGGAAGCGATTATTTTGTGTTATTTATTGGGCAGTATAGCCACCATCCACCGTTAATGTGTTGCCTGTCATAAATGTTGAATCATCGCACGCCATGAATAAAACGGCTTTTGCCATTTCCTCTGGTTGACCTAAACGTTGCATAGGTGTTACATGACGTAATGGCTCTTTGCTCTCCTCAGGAATAATCGGTGTATCAATAAAACCAGGGCAAAGTGCATTAACGCGGATACCGCGTGTAGCAAACTCTAATGCTAGTGAACGTGTTAAGTTGATGACGCCACCTTTAGCTGCATTGTAGGCTGCAGACCCTGGTGAACCAACCCATCCATACATGGAGGCAGTATTGACAATTGTCCCGCCATTCGCTTTTAGCATCTCCTTAATGGCAGCCTGTGCCATTAAAAATACGCCATCTAAATCCACATTCACTGTTTGACGCCACTCTGCATAAGGCAAATCCTCAGTTGGCGTTACTCGCCCAATTCCTGCATTATTAAAAAGAACATCGACTTTGCCAAATGTCCCTAGTGTTGTTTGATAAATGGCGGCTACTTCATTTTCATCTGTTACATTTGCTTTCATAAAGATAGCCTCTGCTCCTTTTGCCTGCAGTTGAGCTGCAAATGCTTGACCTTTTTCTTCATTAAGGTCCACAAGTACCACTTTAGCACCTTCTGCTACAAATAATTCAGCAGTTGCTGCTCCAATTCCAGAAGCACCACCAGTAATAATTGCTACTTTATCTTGTAATTTCCCCATACATGACACTCCCTTAAAAGTAATTTTCTTGCACACTGCGTCGATTACGGTGTACTTTTATTGTAAAACTCTATAAAACGGAAACAATCATTAATGTCATGGCAAGTGTCTAACTAGTAGACATATCTATGTAAAATGTCTAAAAGGGAGGAAGGAATAGTGACAAAATGGACACAAAGACAGGAAAGAACCCGTCGTCATTTTTATAGCGCTTTAGTTGATTTAATTAAAAAACAAGGATTTCAGGCAATTACAGTAAAAGATATTGTAGAACAAGCAGGCTATAATCGTAGTACCTTTTATGTGCATTTTCAGGATAAATTTGAGCTAGCAGAAAATTTGCTAGAGCAGATGTTAAATGGCCTAGAAGTAGCGGTAGGGGAACCATACCTGTTTGGAGAAAGAGTGTATACAACGAAGCTAAAAGCTCCTTCTTTTAATATTATTCATTACATTTATAAGAATCGTACATTTTTTGAGCTATTAAACTTTGAAGATACGATTCCTGGATTGCATACCCGGATGCCTCTTACGATAACAAAAATTTATCAAGAACAATTTAACTTTGAGACCATCAACCATCAACCAGTGAATATGGATATGTTCAAACATTATACCTCTTATGGTTTTTACGGATTAATGATGCAATGGATTGCAAGCAACTATGAAAAATCAGAAGAAGCTTTAATAAAAGACATTATTGAATTAACTAAAACGCATATTTATGCATTTGAATTTATAGGAAAACCACTTGGAATCAATGATAAACGCATGTAATATCACTATTTTATAAAAAATCTCTAATCATAGCATTAGAGATTTTTTGTTTGGGCGAAAGTAAATTTACCTCTAGAAAAAAATTTTTTAAAAGAAATTTTCATAAAGTAGTTGAATTATTTTTGTTTTAAGCATATATTTTTCCTAAGGGAAACAAAATATCTCTAAAGAAAGAAGAGTGCGTGAATGAAAGAGTTAGGTGATTTTAAGCTGACGATTCTTCCAATGGTTGTTTTATTACTTCTTACGATTCTTTGGAAACTTACAGAGTCTGTAGGAGCGGGCATAATATTAATCCTTTTCTGGATGAGCTGGCGCCAGTTTATTCGGAAAATTATATAAATAAAGTAGGCTGTATGAGAAGGAGCAATGCATTTAAGGATGCAAGTCTGACAAGGCGGGCGTAGTCAAAAGATTTAATAAGGCATGTCCGCCACCCCCTTTATCGGTGTATCATGACTGCTTTTTTTCAAGCAATGGCTAATAAAATGAAAGTAGAGGTAAGTCAATGAAACAATGGTTAGGTGTATTCGTACTATCACTCTCACTTCTGTTATTCGGTTGTTCAACTGAAGCAGATGGAGAAAAAAAAGGAATTGTTGTCGCAACGACAGGACAAATTGCAGATGCCATAAAAGAAATTAGTGGCGATCATTTACAAGTATCAGCATTAATGGGACCTGGGGTAGACCCCCATTTATACAAGGCTACGCAAAGTGATTTATCGAAATTGGATAAGGCTGAAGTTATTTTTTACAATGGTTTACATTTAGAAGGACAGATGCTCGATATTTTTGAACAAATGGCAAAGGATAAAACCGTGTTAGCTGTTGGGGAAACGTTAGATACTAAGCAGTTACTTGCAAGTGATAGCGATGCCATGCTACATGATCCTCATATTTGGTTTGATATCGAGCTATGGAAGGGCGTTGTCCAAGCAATCAGTTTGCAACTTCAAGAAGAATACCCAGAATTCAAAGAAGATTTTCAAGAAAATGAAGAGTCTTACTTAAACAAGCTAGACGATTTACAAAGCTATGCGCAACAGCGTGTCAAAGAAATTCCAGAGCCGCAAAGGATTCTAGTTACTGCCCATGATGCTTTTAATTATTTTGGTCGAAGCCGAGGTTTCCAAGTGCGTGGCTTACAAGGACTAAGTACGGATTCAGAGTACGGAGTCAAAGACGTACAGGAAATGGTTGATTTTTTAGTAGCTCATAAAATCAAGGCCCTTTTTATCGAATCTAGTGTATCTGATAAAGCGATGAAGGCCGTGATTGAAGGGGCTAAAGAAAAGGGACATGACATCGTGATCGGTGGAGAACTATTTTCGGATGCGATGGGTGCGGAAGGCACTACAGAAGGTACGTATATAGGGATGTATAAATATAACATCGACACAATTGTCGATGCATTAAAGTAGGTGGATAAAATGGATGCATTAACAGTGGAAAATCTTTCAGTAGCTTATGATAAGAAAACAGTATTGGAAAATGCCTGTGTGACGGTTCCTAAAGGTCATCTAGCTGCGATAATCGGGCCAAATGGTGCCGGAAAATCAACGTTTTTAAAGGCTATATTAAATCAACTTCCTAATAAAGTGGGGAAAGTTGAGATTCTTGGTAAAATCTTTGAGCCAAAAAGTTTAGTAGTTGGATATGTACCTCAGCGAAATGCCGTTGATTGGGATTTTCCAACGAATGCCCTCGATGTCGTGTTGATGGGGAGATATGGCCATACAGGTTTATTTAAAAGACCGACGAAGCAAGATAAACTGGTCGCTCGGCAAGCATTAGCAAGTGTAGGGATGCTGGACTTTGCAGACCGTTCTATAGGACAACTTTCGGGCGGACAGCAGCAGCGTGTATTCCTAGCAAGAGCTCTAGCACAAAATGCAGATATTTATTTCTTAGATGAGCCATTTGCTGGAGTAGATGCTGCAACAGAAAAAACGATTATTGATATTTTAAAAGCATTAAAGGCTCAGGGCAAAAGTATTTTTGTTGTGCATCACGATCTTCAAACGGTCAAGGAATATTTTGATTATACGATTCTACTAAACAAAACGATATTAGCATCAGGTGCAACAGAAGATGTTTTTACACCAGAACAATTACAAAAAACATATGGTGGTAAACTTTTCATGATGCAGCATGCATAAGGAGGGTTCAAGATGTTAAGTGGTAACTTATTGTGGGTACTTAGTGGCACTATGTTACTGGGTATAGCTGCAGGCATAACTGGAACTTTCTCCTTCTTGCAAAAACAAAGCTTAGTGGGCGATGCTGCGGCACATGCAGCATTACCAGGTATCGCACTTGCGTTCCTGCTCACAGGGCAAAAGGAATTACCGATTTTAATGCTGGGAGCGGGTATTACATCTGCTTTATCTGTGTATTGTATACAATGGATTGTATCTTTTTCAAAATTGAAGGCGGATGCAGCTATTGGATTAGTACTGACCGTATTTTTTGGTGTCGGAGTAGTGTTTTTAACAGTTGTCAACAGAAGTCCAATTGGAAACCAGAGTGGCCTTAATAATTTTATATTTGGCAAAGCCGCAACGATGACAAAAGCTGATTTAATGTGGCTGTTCATCAGTGCAGCCATAATTATTTTAGTTAGTCTTTTCTTTTATAAGGAATGGAAATTACTCATCTTTGATCCTGTTTATGCAAAAGGAATTGGCTTACCGATTGAAGCTTTAAAGGCCACGCTAACAGTGTTAATTGTCATGACAATTGTTACAGGGATCCAGGCTGTAGGCGTAATTTTAATGTCAGCTTTATTAATTATTCCTGCTGCATGCGCCAAATTATGGACTAAAAAATTGAGTACGATGCTCCTCTTGAGTGCAGCGATTGGAGGTATCTCAGGTGTTACAGGTACTTTTATTAGCGCGATTCGAACAGGATTATCAACCGGTCCTATTATCGTTCTAGTGGCGGCAGGTATATTCTTGATCTCCTATTTTATAAGTCCTGCTGGTCAAATTAATAAATATCGTAGAAAAATGCAATTTCGAAAGCAGGGTGATGTAGGATGATAGAATTCTGGGTGGTAGTAACTGGCTTATTAGTGGGTATAACATGTGGGATTGCAGGCGTTTTTCTTATTTTGCGTAAAATGTCCATGATAGCTGATGCCATTAGTCATACTGTAATCTTTGGGATTGTGATGGCCTATATCATTACCCAATCATTAAATGGCTTTTGGATGTTGATAGGTGCAGCAGTTGCAGGTATTTTAACTGCTTATCTTGTGCAATTATTACATTCTTCTGGTATTCAAGAGGATGCAGCGATAGGGGTGGTATTTACATCGTTATTCGCGGCGGGAGTCCTGCTAATTACATTATTTGCAAGTAATGTTCATTTGGATGTAGAGCATGTCTTAATGGGAGAGATTGCTTTCGTTCCATGGGATCGATGGACGATTTTAGGTCTAGCAATGCCTAAGGCAGTATGGATGCTTTTACTTGTCTTAATCATCAATATTGGATTTTTGCTACTATTCTTTAAGGAAATGAAGCTTGCAACCTTTGACCCTGTCTATGCCGCAACAATTGGTATACCTGTTGTCTTTCTCCACTATGGATTTATGACCTCGATTTCATTTACAACTGTTGCAGCCTTTGATAGCGTAGGAGCTATTTTAGTCGTGGCCATGCTAATTGGTCCAGCAGCAACTTCTTATTTAATTAGTCAAACGATTAAGCAAATGTTTATCTACAGCATGCTCTTTGGGGCTGCAGCTTCCGTGATCGGCTATTATTTAGCGAAGCTATGGGATACCTCTATAGCAGGGATGATGGCCACAACTGTAGGCTTGTTGTTTATCATTACATTAATTAGTCAAAAAATAATCGAGCGCAGAAGAAAAGCGCTTGTGCATAAGCTGGAGCTATCATAATAAAAAACATCGTTTGATTAATTCATCAAACGGTGTTTTTTTGCTTATATAATTCAAACTTTTGGATGATTTTTCTTTATAGGAAAAATAGTATACTTCTTAAAAAAAGATAGAAAAGGGTGGAATGGCATAGAACCTAGTAATATTTTTTTATATCACTGTGTACGAATATTTTAAATTTTGTTACGATAGGTTTTATGACATTGTAGGAACAACGAGGAGAACAGCATGTGGCGAAATCGAAATGTATGGATTATTTTATTAGGTGAATTCGTCGTAGGTCTAGGCTTGTGGGCTGGTATTATTGGAAATCTCGCCTTTATGCAAGAGGTAGTACCTTCAGACTTTCACAAATCATTAATTATTTCTTGTGGTATTTTAGCGGGCTTGGTCGTAGGGCCTATGGCTGGTCGTATTATCGATCAATCGAAGAAAAAAACGGTTGTACAAATGGCGAGTATTGGGCGAATAGTGAGTGTATTATTTATGTTTATCGCACTTTATACAAATTCGGTTGTATGGATGATTTTATTTTTAATTACATTGCAAATAGCAGCTGCCTTTTATATGCCTGCACTGCAATCCATTATTCCAATGATTGCAAAGGAGCAAGACTTAATTACATTGAATGCCTGGCAAATGAACGCTAGAACTATTTCTAGAATCATCGGTACAGCCGCAGCAGGATTCATGCTAAGCTTTTTTGAATTAAAATGGTTATATATCATTTCATTTATCGTATATATCGTCATGTTTGTTATTACTAGTTTATTGCAATTAGATGAAGTGACAAATGCAACAGTAACAAACAAAGAAAAAGGAAACTTTAAAGAGGTATTACCGATGGTGAAAGAGCATCCAATGGTTCTAATGACATTGGTGCTTATGTTAATTCCAACGTTATTTTTAGGCTCTTTTAATTTAGTTATTATGAAAATTTCTGAAATGCATCAATCGACAACGATTTCAGGTTTGTTGTATACAGTGGAAGGTATCGGCTTTATGCTTGGTGCGGCAGGCTTAAAAATAATAGCTGATCGAGTACAAATGGGCACACTCCTCTTCACATTGGCATTTATTATTGGGTCCATGGAGCTCTTGCTATTACTAGCAGATATCAAACTTTTTGCTTTAGTAGCCTTTGGAGTATTTGGCTTTACAGTAGGCTGTTTCTTCCCAACGACTATGGTTATTTTTCAGAAACAGGTTCCAAAACAATTTCATGGACGTTTTTTCTCTTTCCGAAATATGATTGATTCGGTCGTCTTTCAAGTCGTGCTATTGTCTACAGGTATGATGCTAGATGTAATTGGCTTAAGTGGGATGGGGCTTGTATTTGGCATTATTAGTTTGAGCTTAACGACGACATTTTTATTTTATTCTAAGAAAAAGAAAGTCGTCATGCACGCCCTTTAGTCCTATTGCTAGAACATGTTTTTAAAACATGTTCTTTTTTGTGCTTAAAAAATGGTTTTTTTCGTAAAATTAAGTAATTGACAATGGTAAAATAAAGAATTAATATTCAACTATTCAATAAATTAATTGAATAGTTGAAAGGTGGTACTCAACATTGCATGAACGACATTTAAAGGATTTGTTATATCAAGAATTCGCTAGAATTGGAAAAAGTTTATCAAGCCCTAAACGATTAGAAATACTTGATATTCTCTCTCAAGGTCCAAAGTCTGTTGATGCATTAGCCAAAAGTACAGATATGTCCGTAGCTAATGTGTCTCAGCATTTAAAGACACTTTTTAATGCCAGATTAGTCAAATTTTCAAAGGAAGGTAATTTTGTTATCTACGAATTAGCAGATGAAGTGATTGCTAAATTTTTAACGACATTACATGCGCTATCTGAAAAACAATTGATTCAGGTTCAACAAATAAAAGAAGAATTTTTTAATGAGCATCTTGGCATAGAGGGAGTAACGCCTTCGGATCTCGTATTACGCATGGATAAAGGAGAAGTGCTATTACTCGATGTTCGACCAAAAGAAGAATTTGAACAAGCACATATTCCAGGAGCCGTTTCTATGCCTATTGAAGAATTAGAGAATCAACTATCTACCCTGCCAACACATATTGACATTGTAGCTTACTGTAGAGGACCTTATTGCTTAATGTCAGCCGAAGCTGTAAAAATGTTGAAAGCAAAAGGGATCAATGCTTTCCGGTTAGAAGAGGGTGTATTAGAATGGCAGAGGCTGGCTAGAGAATAACGTAGAGCCAGTTGGAACGATTTATAGGATACATAAAATGGCTACATGTATTATCTTATGCAACTAGAAAGAGGGGTAAAGAGAATGTCTGGAAAAGCGGAATTTTCGATAGAATCATATATGGAGTCACCAGAAAAATTAAAAAGCTTATATAGGCGTGTATTAATAGTAGTGAGCCTATCTCAAATATTTGGGGGAGCAGGGCTAGCGGCTGGTATTACAGTAGGTGCTTTATTAGCCCAACAAATGCTTGGAACCGATGCATATGCAGGTGTACCATCGGCATTATTTACATTAGGGTCAGCTGGTGCAGCTTTTATTGTTGGTAAATTATCACAACGTCATGGCCGTAGAACAGGGTTATCCACTGGTTTTATTGTTGGGGGGCTAGGAGCCATTGGAGTCGTCATGGCTGCGATATTTAATAGTGTTATTATGCTGTTTATATCTCTATTAATCTATGGAGCAGGAACTGCAACCAACTTACAGGCACGGTACGCGGGTACAGACTTAGCGAATGACAAACAACGTGCAACAGCTATAAGTACGACTATGCTTATGACAACATTTGGTGCTGTTTTAGGTCCGAATTTAGTAGAATTGATGGGGAAAGTGGCATTATCGATTGGTATTCCTGCGCTTGCTGGTCCTTTTCTGCTATCTGCTGCCGCTTTTATAGTAGCAGGATTTGTCCTATTTGTGATGCTGCGTCCGGATCCCTTAGAAATCGCTAAAGGAATTGAGGCGCTTAAGCAAAAATATGCTATAGAAAATGAAATACCGTCCACACATCCAACAGCTAATAAACGTGGTTTGGCGGTAGGGGCAACCGTGATGGTTTTAACACAAATTGTCATGGTAGCGATTATGACGATGACACCCATACATATGAGACACCATGGACATGGTTTATCGGAAGTAGGTATTGTGATTGGATTTCATGTAGGTGCTATGTATCTGCCATCGCTTGTCACAGGTATTCTTGTTGATAAAGTCGGACGAACAGTCATGAGTATTGCTGCCGGTGTTACCTTGCTTCTAGCGGGTTTATTAGCGGCATTTGCTCCAAGCGATTCGATGGTTTTACTTATAGTGGCACTTTCTTTACTTGGGTTAGGCTGGAATTTCGGTTTAATTAGTGGTACTGCACAAATCGTTGATGCAACGGAGCCGTCTACCCGCGCAAAAACACAGGGGAAAATGGATGTTTTTGTGGCATTGGCAGGGGCATCTGGGGGAGCGCTATCTGGGATGGTCGTTGCGAATGCTAGTTATGCGGCATTGTCCTTAGCAGGCGGCCTAATGTCGTTGCTGCTCATTCCAGTAGTCATTTGGTCTAGAAGAGCAGTTTAATATAATGAGAGAAGGAAAATGGAAACTACGCTAGAATTCCAATCTGTTAGTGGAAGAATGACCATTGCGAAAAATCTTCGCAATGGTCATTCTGCTTCAAAGGGATGTTTTTTGGCGTACTATGTTTATGGTTCATGATAGAGAGGATTAAGGGAAAGGGCGTTGTTAGTTTTTAACGGATAAAAAACCTTACCTATGCTTTTTATATTTAAGGTAGATAAGATTTTTCAATCGGAACTATTTTGATTGTTTTGCGTCAGTATGTAAAATCGTTAGAAAGCAAAGAGTAGGTACATAGTGTGGATTTAATAACAAATAAATTGATAATGATTGCCTTGTTTATTTTAATCATTCATGCCATTGAAACGCTTGCCTATGCCGTACGTTTATCAGGAGCGCGTGTCAGATTACTAGCATCTGCTTTAGCACTTTTTAATGTAATGGTCATGGTTTCACGGCTCGCTAATATGATGCAACAACCATTTACTGGTAGTTTGGTCGATACTGCACCTGTGGGCGATGCCTTGACACATGTAGAACAGCAGTTTCGTATAATTATTGGAGCGGCATCAGTTGGAACACTAGTAGGCATCTTACTCATCCCAACTTTCGTGGCCATTTTTTCAAGAGCTATCGTCCATCTGGCTGAGGAAAGGGGTTCCATCCCAGCATTACTGAAAAAGGGTTTTACATTTGAATATGTAAGACGTAGCTTGAAGCATATTCATAAGCCACGCTTTACCTATTTAAAAGATATAGGATTGGGAGATATCCCTCTGCAATTATTTATTACCAATATAGTCATTACGGCAATCTATACGATTGGCGTTTTATCAGCTTTGTATGCCACTTTATTAGTCCCAGAATTAAAAACAACTGCCGTTATGGCATCTGGTTTAATTAATGGCATAGCGACCATTCTATTAATTCTATTCATTGATCCAAAAATCTCCATTCTTGCCGATGATGTAATTAATAAAAGGGGGAGCTATATAGATTTAAAAAGAGCCTCGGTCATGATGATGTTTTCAAGATTTTTAGGAACGATTGTGGCACAGTTATTATTCATCCCAGGAGCTCATTATGTGGCATGGTTTGCAAAACTGATTGCCTAATTGAGGTTGCTAGATTTACGAGCATACTTTTACTTATAGGGAAAAAGGAAAAATCTAAGTCCGGTATGGTCCGAACTTAGATTTTTTGTGCTGACGTGGGTCTCTTTACTACCTTTCAAAAAATGTAGGATCAAGCTGGAGAATAATTGTATTAGTATCATAGAAATCAGGCAATTTTAATTTTTCTTCATAGGTAAACCGTGGTTGATTGTTAATAAAGGCTAACCAATCCATTTCAATTTCACTAACGCTTTTTCCGTATACTACTTCTATTTTCTTTGCCAGGTCTTTCTTATCATAGATTTGTTCAAACTTTTCTATCCCGTACGTTTCAACTAAATATTTAACAAATGAAGCAGCATGTATATAGCTCATCCCCCAAAGGACACTCTGTTCTTCTTTGTTTGGAAGCTCTGCGCGAAAATAATGATCATCTTGATTTGGGTCTATTAATTTGCTAATGGGAATTAATTTGTCTGAATCCAGAAAATGCTTCATATACTTTTCAAGATTTAATTCATTTTTACCGAATTGATCGTCCATATAAACCGCATAACCTTCCTGCGTAAAGTAGCCATTATCGGTATCAAAATTGCCCCCGTAACCAAGTAAGGAATGTGTCAATTCATGGACAAGTGTGGGATTTTCTAAGCTGAGATCTAACACGATTTTTGATGCTAATCCCCATGAGGGAGTACCATCATTTAGAAATACTGTTATATGCTCAGATGGAACATAGGATGTATGGATGGATTGCAAAATATTCTCATAAGCCTTACATAGTTCATCTTTTATCGTATCTACAGTTTCTTGGGGAGCCTCCATGTTATTAATAAGCTCAAAGGTAAGTTTACCATCTGCTGTTACCACGATATTCTCTTTATTTTTTTCTTCTTGTATTTGCTCTTTAGGAATTGCGGTATTCTGAGAGCAGGCTGTTAAAAAGCATATAAAGATAAGGGTAAAGCCTCTAGTTTTAAACATATGACCTCCAGAAAAATCAATATTTTCTAAATAGTACAGATTCAAAACCCAAAAGTTTCATTTTATGTAAAAAGAGAAGAAATGAAGAAAAGCTGCGGGTCTTAAGGAAGAGTTCCCTTGAAAGGAGAGGCATGAAGGTGAGAAGTGAAGTTCATTTATAGTATAATAGGGTTGACTTTTATATTGGAAATGAGGGAACGGATGTATGACAACTATACTTGTTGCTGATGACGATCCGAATATTCGCGAGCTTGTATGCCTGTTTCTGCGCAAGGAAGGATTCGCAACAGTGGAAGCCGAAGATGGTAAGGAAGCATTATCCATCTATCACTCAACACCTGTTGATCTCGTAGTACTTGATATTATGATGCCAACGATGGATGGTTGGACTTTATGTAAGGAGCTACGGAGAGCCAATGCTGAAATCCCATTACTCATGCTGACAGCAAGAGGTGAGACGTGGGAAAAAGTCAAAGGCTTTGAGCTCGGGACAGATGATTATTTGACCAAGCCATTCGATCCTTTAGAGCTGACGGTACGTGTAAAGGCTTTATTAAAGCGCTACAGAATTGGTTATTCGCAGACCATTCAGCTCGGAGCTATTACTCTTGACCGTCAGACCTTTAAAATTATGACCGGAACGGATGCTATTACGCTGCCACTTAAAGAGTTTGAATTATTATATAAGTTAGCCGAAACACCTGGACAGGTATATACACGTGAACAGCTGATCGATCAAATTTGGGGAATTGATTATGCTGGTGATAATCGAACAATTGATGTACATATAAAGCGCTTGCGTGAGCGCTTCGCTTTGATAGCTGATTTTCATATTGAGACGATACGAGGTCTTGGTTACAGGCTAGAGGTTGATGAATGATCAAATCTTTATATACACGCGTCGTGTTAACATTTCTAGTTGCGGTCATTGGTGGTACAGTCGTTTCCTTCTTCGTAGCCACATGGTTATTTAAAGATAAATTGAATGAATACTTACAAATCCCCTTGCTGAATTTTGGACAGGACATTGTCTTAATTTTTGACACAATGCCTTTTCAGGAGGCAGACCATTTACTTAGCCAAATGAATCAACTGAAATCGTATGATGTCTATGTTTATGATGAAGCAGGGGGGATGAAGGCTTATGGAGACGCTCAAAGTGATACATTGAATAAAGTGACTAAGAAGCAGGTTCGAGACGTGTTGGAAGGTAAAGTTGTGCAAGTGAATCCGAACGTTTCTTCAGGACTTGTCGGTATGCCTTTAACAACTGACAAAGGAACCAAAGCGATGTTTATCGAACCAAAAGCTGTCTCCTCGGTCTCATTTGCGCTCACGTTAATTTTAAATTTTTCCACATATGCGCTAGTTATAGGCAGTGTAGTATTTCTAATAGCGGCTATGTTTTTAGTCAGACCGATTAAAAAATTAACAAAAGCGACGAGACATATAGCAGGTGGAGATTTTAATGTCGAGCTCAACATTAAACAATCAGGAGAATTAGGTGTTTTAGCCAGAAGCTTTGAAGAAATGGCTTCCGATTTGCAGCAATTAGAGCAAATGAGGAAAGAATTCGTCTCGAATGTGTCCCATGAGGTTCAGTCACCACTTACTTCGATATCTGGCTATGCTTTGGCACTAAAGCAAGTAGACTTAACGATTGAGGAAAAAAACCGTTATCTTGATATTATTATGGCTGAAGCTCAACGAATGTCTAAAATGAGTGATAGCCTACTAAAACTAAGCTTGCTTGAATCCAAGGCACCACCGATGCAGCTTGTGTCGTTAAGCCTAGATGAACAAATTAGACGTGTAATCGTCGCAATCCAGCCACAATGGATGGCTAAAAACATCCATTTTAACCTCCAGTTGCAATCGGTTTATGTCATGGCAGATTACGACCAATTAAATCAGGTATGGACAAATCTTCTTACGAATAGTATTAAATTTTCAAAGGATGGCGACACAATAAAGATTAGCATGTCACAAGAGGCTCATCATGTGTTAGTTCGCATAACAGATACGGGCATTGGCATTTCTCAAGAAGATCAGAAGCGAGTATTCGAGCGATTTTTTAAGGCGGACCGTTCCCACAGTCGAAAATATGAGGGAAGTGGGATGGGACTTGCTATTGTGAAACAAATCGTTTCCTTGCATAAAGGGGACGTTCGGGTGGAGAGTGAACTTGAACAAGGAACGACATTTATTGTTACATTGCCAACCACAGCTAATTAAAAAATAAATGGTACGATTGTACGATTCCTATGTGATTCTTCATGTAGGATATCGTACCATTTTTTTTATTGTTCATATTGCGTTCATATTACCGTCATTGGGAAGACATCTTCGTCCTTTACACTGTTGTTAACGGCTCATAAGGTAGCTGTTAACAACAGTGTAAAGGAGGCAGGCATGAGTAAAGGTGAACCCCCTCGTGCGTCAAACATGAAAAAATTTACTAGAATATTATTGAAATCGATAGCGATTATAGGTGCAATAGGAGTGCTACTACTCGCTATTGTTTTTACAGTTAACATTATTTGCAACAAAATAGAACAAGGTAAAATAGAACCCTATGGTCAGCTCGTTGCTGTTAATGGAGAAAATATGAATATTACTATTCAAGGTAAGGGGACAGAAACCATTGTCTTACTCCCAGGCTTCGGAACAGCAGCTCCAACGCTTGATTTTCAGCCACTGATTGAAGAACTAGCTCCAAACTATAAGGTAGTTTCTGTAGAGCCTTTTGGCTATGGGCTAAGCGATGATACTAAGAAAGAGCGCAGCACAGAGAATATAGTAAGTGAGATTCATGAAGCGCTACAGACATTAAAAATTGACCAGTATATGTTAATGGGACATTCGATAGCAGGGATCTATGGACTCAATTATGTCAATAAATATCCGGATGAGGTAACTGCATTTATCGGAATTGATAGCAGTGTTCCAACTCAGGGTGGTATGGATACAGAATTCCCCATTAAGTCGCTACAGCTTTTGAAAAAATCAGGCATTGCTAGAGTAGCTCTAAAACTATCGGATACTGATCCATATGCTGGGTTACCTTATGACGATGAAACAAAAGAGCAAATTAGGATGATTACCCTTAAAAACTTTTATAATACGAGTACTTCCAATGAACTGAAGGGGATATATCAAAAGTTTAAAGAAGCAGAAAACCTTACATTCCCTAAAGATTTACCTCTTTTGTTATTTGTTCAGGCGAACAACAATGATGGAATTGAGAAAAACTGGATACCACTCCATGAGGAGCAGGTTGAAAATTCAGTGCATGGCAAAGTCATTATAATGGATGGAGATCATTACTTACACCATACAAAATCACGAGAAATTGCTGAAAATCTGAAAAAATTTATGAATCATGAATCGTGAAAGCGTCTTACCTCTATCATGATGGAGGTAAGTTTTTTTATGTTTCAAAACTAGATGTAATCCATACTTCGATGAATGTTGAATCATTGCCTGTTTATAATTCAAATAGAGTGATCAAAAATCAGCTAAGGAGTATGTTGTATGAAAAACTATCAATTTATAGCTTTATTAGTAGTAACAACCTTTTTAATGGGTTCATCTTTCGCAGTCGTAAAATTAGGTTTACCTTATTCATCCCCTTTATTGCTTGCTGCCCTGAGATTTATATTGGCAGGAATCATCATGGCTATTATCGTTATCCTCTTGAAAAGACAGCACCCAACAACAGGGAAAGAGTGGGGGAAGCTATTAATCCTTGGCGGATTTCAAACGGCGGGAGTGATGGGGTGTATATTTCTAAGCCTCCGTACCATTACAGCAAGTGAATCCTCTATTTTAACATTTACAAACCCACTACTTGTTGTCCTATTTGCCACCCTTTTTACTAAAGCACGTTACCATGTTCATCAATGGGTAGGTGTTTTTCTTGGTTTAATCGGTGTGATGATCACGATGGGTGCTCAGGTTGAATGGAAAATAGGACTTCTATTTGGATTTTTATCGGCTGTTTTTTGGGCGATTGCCACATTATTAGCGAAAGAATGGGGGGCGTTATTTGATACTTGGGTTTTATCAGCCTATCAAATGCTGTTTGGGGGCTTGCTTCTTTTCCTATCGAGTACATTATTAGAGCAACCGTTTTTTATGGTCAATCAGCATTCATTGCTGATTTTATTATGGCTTAGCCTCTTTTCCTCCATTATCCAATTTGCAGGCTGGTATTATTTACTGCAAAATAGTGACCCTGGGAAAACAAGCGCCTATTTGTTTTTAGCTCCTTTTTTTGGCGTGTTAACGGGCTGGCTGTTATTAGATGAACCATTACAACCATCTTTCATGGGAGGGGGATTATTCATACTAGTCGGAATTTACCTAGTCAATCGTACGTTTAGTCGAACAAAAGACTTGAGGTCATAATGTTTTGCCTCAAGTCCAATATTAGTTTACATCTCTATTTGAAATACGTCTTTCAATCCAATTTTACCTTTCTCCGTCACCTGAATGGCGCGAATAGCAGGGACACGAGTAAGCCAGCCAAGCTGGAATAAATGATTGAATAGCTCACTACCAAGAGCACCAGCCAAATGATAACGCCGTTCGCTCCAATCTAAACAGGCGTGTGAGAAGGATCTTCTTTTCTTTTTTAATGCAGGTAAATCGATACCAAATGATGTGAAAAATAATGTGCCTTCATCTGTTAAAACAAACTGCTTTTCTTCTAATTTTAAATAGCCCGCTCGCATCATCGATTCTGTCAAATGAACACCTAATTTACCAGCCAGATGGTCATAGCAAGTTCGAGCCTCCTGCAACAATTTTATTTGGCTAGATTGTTTTAAAGATCGTATTTCAGGAGGAGGTGAAATGGCTAGGAAGGATTCAAGAAATTGAGCAATTTCCTCGTCTGCTAATTGAAAATAGCGGTGTCTACCCTGTTTTTCCACCTTTATTAGTTTTCCTTCTACTAATTTAGCTAGATGGAAGCTAGCTGTTTGAGGTTTAATAGCGGCCATATAGGCTAGCTCACTAGCCGTATGGAGTCGACCGTCCATCATACTAGCGAGTATAGTAGCTCTTGAAGTTTCGCCGAGGAGTGCTGCGACTTCAGCCATATTTGGATTAATTCCCATATGTCACAATCCTTTCGTTTGCTATATTTTGATTTTAGTCAAAGTCATTATCGTTTACAATAAAAGTTATAGAGGGGGAGAAATAAATGGAAACATATTATGCAGTGATCTTTACTTCACAAAGAACCGAACATGATGGGGAGGGCTATGGCAAGATGGCCGAAATAATAGATGCCTTAGCCAAGCAACAGCCTGGCTTCATACGTGTTGAAAGTGTAAGGGATGAGGAAGGGAAGGGCATGACCGTATCCTATTGGGAATCACTAGAGGCTATTCAAGCATGGAAAGCTAATGCCAAACATTTAGCGGCCCAGCAATTAGGAAAAGAGAAATGGTACACGCAGTATCAAGTTGAAATTTGCCAAGTCATGAAAGAGTATTCTTTTTAATAGTAAAATTAGGCAAACGAAGGAGGCAGATTTTGATGACAATTGCTGAAGAATGGCAAGAGCTTAGAAATAATTTCAATCCTTCTCAACCAATCACGGTTAACCGGATGCATATTTTTAAAGAGCAATTAAAGAATGAGCCACAAACGCAAGAAACATTGAGAATACTTGTCGAGGTCTATTGTTTACTAAGGATGTATCCAGAAGCTTATCAACTATTTACTGCTATTATGAATAATAATGATAAAAAAGATCGTAAAAAATTTGGAACGCTACAAACCTACATAAATCAACCAAATTCAATGGTTCCGTTGATGCCACAAAAAATACGAGATCAACGGCCTATTAAAACGTTCATCCCTACGTTTAAATATTTACCAAAGCCATTAGAGGCGAAAATTTTTGAGACAGATGACATCGTTGTATGCGATTGTTGTCAACAGGAAGTGGATGTCTATTATACTGGCAGTATTTACGCGATAGAGGATGTAGATTATCTTTGCCCTTCATGTATCCATAGTGGGGAAGCGGCGCAAAAATATGATGGCTCTTACCAGCAAGATTTAATTCATGATGAACATATTACAAATCCTAGATTGGCGGAGGAAGTGCTATATCGAACGCCAGGCTATGTGAGCTGGCAAGGGAATAATTGGGTAGCCCATTGCTCAGATTATTGTGCATTTATTGGCTATGTTGGCTGGAGTGATATGGTGGAGCTAGGCATTGACGATCAGTTTGACAATTATACTGGCTTTTCGCTAGAAGAGGTTTCTGCTTCCTTAATGAACAATGGTCATCATCAGGGGTATTTATTTCAATGCCTGGAATGTGATCGCTATGTGCTTTATTCTGATTTTAGCTAAGGTTGTTTAGTAGAGGAGGTAGTAAAGTGGAACAATTTCTTCAACGGTATATGTATTCCTGGCGCTTCAATGGCTGGCTTGTTCACGATATTTTTTTAGGGATTATCTTTGGACTGGGATTGTTATTGTTAGTATTTATAGCTATTAAACGGAAGCGTCTAGTTATTTCTATCAGCTTGCTCGTCATTTATTTAGTAGTAAGTAATGGACTCATGATAGTTTTTGGTTTAGCAGGACGAAGCTTTCCAATCAAATCGGACTCCTCTATTTATACAGATGAATCACAAAAAATAGCTGTACAAATGGTACAGGGCTATGAAAATAATGGTTCATCAAATGGCATTACACATTTGATTTCACACTATCTTATTGTAGCTGTGAATTTGGAGACAGGTGAAAAACAATGGACAAAATCTGCTTCTTATAAAGAAACACTGATTGGGAATTTTATGGGTGGCTTACTTGTTCACCATCGAGATGGGGAGTATGGGCAATTGTCACTTTTAGATATAGAAACGGGAAAAGAAATACTTTCTGAAAAGGAATTTCGCCAACAGCATCAGCCTTTAATAGATATTTTGAGCAGTGGTGCACAACAAATGATAGCGTTACAAAACGAACTTTATCTAGAAGGTGTCGATGGCCATTTTTATCATTATGATGGCAAGGCCTTAAACAAAGATACCAAAGCTGAAAATTATATATCTGCACGTTTTTTTATTGAATCGGATTTGCCAGGTTATTTTGCTACTCATCAGCAGCCTTTAGAGAATTATCAAGAGATTCAAGATTTTAGTCAACAAGTGTTGTCAGAGCCTGCTATACGAAATTATCAAAATTTAGAGCCAAAAGTGATGGCTATAGATATTGTGGAAAGCGTTGCCCTCCTTTCCTATCGACAGACCCAGCGAGAGAGTGCAGATCATATGCTTGTGCTGTACGATATGAAAAAGCATCAATTGCTATGGGAAGAAAAGATTGGTGCTATTAATTCCTATCAACAGCAGCCTAAAGTAAGAACGCTAGAGAAGGGCTATATCATCCAGACGGGTGATCAGCTTTTAGTCCTAGATAAACAGTCAAGGGATAAAGTTGTTCAATATCACCTACGTTGGAATCGTCCTGTTGATGAAATGTAAATGACAGTGTGATGATATAACTTGAGGCAAAAAATGATGAAGCTCGGGAAAGTATTTTTCGCTTCTACTAAATAAGAGTATAATTTAATAGGAAGAAACTCTGAATGATAAGATTGGAGCAAGATAATGAACGAGCAAATATTAGATTGGATTACACGCTTTCAAAGGGATAAAGATATTGAAGCTCTCGCTCATTTAAAAAAATATTGTTTTCGGATGATTGAACCTTTAATTGTGGAATTTACATGTAAGCATGGTAAAGAAGCGGGAGAATTATTGCGTTTAAAATGGGATAAACGATTTTATTTTATTTTTACAAAATATCAGGTGAATGTAGGGCTTTCATTAGATACATTTGTCCACAATACGTATCGTTTTTATTTCATGCAAGAATTAAAAAAGGCTGGCTATTAGTAATCCATTAAAAACGGTGAATGCTCGAAAGATCACGTTCGTTTGTGATTATTTGGGCAGAGCTGTAAAAAATAGCGGGGAATAAATAGAATCCCTTGATTTGTGTATATGCAAATCAAGGGATTTTTTTTATTGATAGAGCAAATCTTCTGCTAGGTGAGTAAAAATTTCACCAATAATTGTATCTGCATCATACACGGAGGAGCCTGTATTTTCTTCAGGTTGAGCAAAAGGAATATGTGCTAAAACATTCGTATTCAGTAATTCGGCTAATTGCTCAGCCCCCCCTTGTCCAAAAAGATAGTTTTTTTGACCATCTGCCCCTTCAAAATAGGCCATATTTTCGACGACGCCAAGTATGGTGTGTTTGGTATGTTGAGCCATTAAACCTGCACGGGAAGCAACGTGAGATGCAGCAAGATGTGGTGTTGTAACAATAACCTCCTGTGCTTGAGGGATCATCGCTGCCATATCAATTGCCACATCACCTGTACCTGGAGGCAAATCAATGAGGAGATAATCTAAATCTCCCCAATGTGTGTTGACTAGGAAATTTCGAATCCATTTGTTAAGCATAGGCCCACGCCACATGACAGGCTGATTGTCATGTGTAAAAAAGCCCATCGACATGATTTTAACACCATGAACCATCACAGGAATTGCAGTTTGGTCCAGCATGGTTGGTTTTTGGTCAACATTCATCATCGTAGGTATACTGAAGCCGTAAATATCTGCATCTAAAATACCGACACGTTTTCCAAGACGGGCAAGAGCAACAGCTAGGTTGATGGTTACGGTAGACTTACCAACACCACCTTTACCACTAGTTACTGCGATAAATTGAACGCCAGAATGGGGCAACAGCATTTTGGGCATACCTGTGTCTGTCACCTTTTCCGCTTGTAGAGAGGCAGTTAAGGTGCGACGTTCCAGTTCGGTCATTGCCCCAAAGCTAATGACAACAGGGGAGACACCGAGCGTTTTTAACGCCTCCTCCACATCCTGTTGGATTTTTGCCTTTAAAGGGCAGCCAGGAATAGTCAAAATGATATCAAGCGATACTTGTGTACCGTTGATTTGAATATTTCGCACCATATTTAAGTCTATGATACTTTGGTGAAGCTCTGGATCTTCTACCTGTTTCAAGGTGTTTAGTATATTTTCTTTCGTTAACATGAAGGCACCACCTAATCTTTCAAGCCTTTGCCAAGTCCTTTTAAGAAATGGACACAAAAATTGAGTGCACGATTAACATCTGGATCATTTAACATTTTAACTAGCTTAAAAGCACTCACTTTTTCATCAGTCTCTAGAGCTTTATTGGCTTCGTCCACTCCAGCATGTAAGCCTTCAATAAGTTTTGCTGTTGTTTCAGGATTTAGCTCTGTCAAGGCTCCTGCAACACCCATCAAATTATTAATAATATTCGTCACAGGCTTTCGTGTTAATTGTCCAAGTGCTATATGAGCCACATCCTCTTTCGCTTCAAGTAACTTAGTAGCGGCTTCTAATGCACCAATATCATTTAATTCTGACATAATGGTAAATACTTGCTGAACTGCTTCTTCATGTTCAGAAAGTAATTGTTTTAGATTGTCTATTTTTTGTTCTTTTAGTTGTTCTTCCGTAAATGGTTGCTTTTTTATGTTTGTAATCGGGACAGCCATGCTCTCACTCTCTTTCATTAGTAGTTGTTAAGTGAACGTAGCCAGGACGATTCCATTTCCGTTGTACCTCGACGCCATTTTGAGGATGGCGCTTTTTATAACGTGGGTTTGTTCGAGGAAGTGGTGATTTTCCTTTTGCTTTTAGCACTTCTACTCGGACTTTCGTTTGTTTATAAGCAGGTGTTGACGTATTCACATCTGCGGCTGGACCTGTTAAGAAATTAATAGCTGAATCCTTGCTAACAGAGTTCATTGGTAAGAATAACTCGTTACCTTGTACACGATCTGTGACAAGAGCATTTAGCTTTAATGCACCATATGGCGATACTAAGCGTAGTAGGGCTCCATCCTCAATGCCTCGTTCTTTCGCTAATTCTGGTGATACTTCTACGAAAATCTCAGGAACTTTTGATTGTATACCCTTTGATTTATTCGTTAAGTTGCCTTCATGGAAGTGTTCAAGCATACGTCCGTTATTAATATGGCAATCATACTGTGCCTCAAATTCAACTGGTTCCACCCAGTCATTTAATGCAAAGCGTGCCTTTTTATCAGGGAAGTTAAATCCGTCCTCATAGAGTAAAGGTGTATCTTTCCCATCATGACTACCCCAGCAGAAGCTACCCCAGCCTTCCAGTACATCGTAGTTTGCTTGTGAGAAAAGGGGAGATAGGCTAGCCATTTCATCGAATATATCGCTTGGATGATTGTAATGCCAGTCAGCACCTAGACGACAAGCGACTGCTTGCAGGATTTCCCAATCTGCCTTTGACTCTCCCAGCGTCGGTAAAACCTGATACAGTCGTTGAACGCGACGTTCTGTATTAGTGAATGTACCTTCTTTTTCGAGTGAAGGAGCAGCTGGTAAAATAACATCCGCATATTGTGCCGTACGTGATAGGAAACAATCTTGGACCACAAAGAAGTCTAATTGGGATAGAACTTCATCTACATGGTTAGCATTACAGTCGACAAGTGCCATATCTTCACCTACCAAATACATTGCTTTCATTTTACCTTCCATAATCGCATCTAACATTTGCATATTATTACGACCTGGTTGTGGTTGAACATTAACACCGTATGCTTTTTCAAATTTAGCTCGCGCTTCATCATCTGTTACTTTTTGATAGCCTGGCAATAGATTCGGTAGTGTACCCATATCACAAGCGCCTTGAACATTATTATGGCCGCGAAGAGGGTAGGCACCTGCACCTGGACGACGGTAGTTACCAGTTGCTAAAAGTAAATTAGAAATGGCAGCTGACGTATATGAACCACCTGTATTTTGTGTGACACCCATACCCCAAAGAACGCAAGTCCCGTCTGCCTCGCGAATCATTTCTGCCACCTGAATTAAGGTTTCTTTTGAGATACCAGTCATTTCTTGTGCATAATCAAGTGTGTATTTTTCAAGAACTTGTTTGAACTCATCCAAGTGTAGGACATTTTTCTGAATGAAGGCTTCATCATGCCAACCCTGATCCATCATATACTTGGTTACTGCCATTAACCATACTTGGTCCGTACCTTGTTTCGGACGCATGAATATGTCAGAACGCTCAGCCATTTCATGTTTACGTATATCGGCAACAATTAGTTTCTGACCATGTAATTTATGGGCACGTTTGACCCGAGTGGCCAAAACAGGATGACCTTCAGCTGGGTTAGCCCCGATAATAATGACAAGACCAGCATTGGCAATATCTTTGATGGTTCCTGCATCCCCACCCATACCTACTGTGCGTAATAAACCGTCCGTTGCCGGTGATTGGCAATAACGGGAGCAATTATCTACATCATTTGTCTCAAACAATTGGCGTGCCATTTTTTGAATTAAGTAATTTTCCTCGTTTGTAATTTTAGAAGAAGAGATAAAGCCCACAGAACCAGGGCCATATTGTTGTTGAATCCCCCCCAGTTTAGCGGCAATTAAATCAAGTGCTTCATCCCAAGAAGATTCCACAAAGGCATCATCTTTACGAATTAATGGCTTTGTAATACGTTCTTCAGAGTTGATGAAGTCCCAACCGAATTTCCCTTTGACACAAGTAGAAATGGCATTTACAGGACCATCGGAAGGTTGTACTTTTAAAATTTTACGATCTTTTGTCCACACTTCGAATGAGCAGCCTACACCACAGAATGTACAGACTGTTTTTGTCTTTTTCGTCCGTTTACTACGCATCGCTGCTTCCACTTCAGAAACAGCAAAGATACCACTATAGCCGGGTTCTACTTCTTTTATCAAGCTAATCATTGGATCTAACATATCCTGTTTAAGACCAGTCATAAATCCAGCCTCTCCAAGCATGGATTTTTCCATTAACGCATTACATGGGCAAACGGTTACACATTGACCGCAGCTGACACAGGAAGAATCATTAATCGCAACGCCGGTATCCCAAATTACGCGAGGTCTTTCTGCTTCCCAATCCAAAGATAGTGTTTCATTCACCTGTAAACTTTGACAGACCTCTACACATTGTCCACATGCGATACATTGATTTGGATCATAGCGGTAAAATGGGTGTGACATGTCCACTTCATGTGGCTCCACTTTTGGTTTGTATGGATACTTTTGATGTTCGATTTCCATTAACTCGGCTGTGTTGTGTAACGTACAATTCCCATTATTATTATCACAAACTGTACAGTACAATAAATGATTTTCAAGAAGACGATCCATCGCTTCTGTTTGCGCCGTTTTTGCTTTGTCAGAGGTTAATAATACATTCATGCCATCGACTGCTTTTGTTGAGCATGATCGAACTAATTGGCCGTTTACCTCAACGATACATGTATCACACGTTTCGATTGGATCGACGGTAGGTACATGACAAATCTGTGGATGAGGGATGTCATGTTGATTAATGGTATCAAGGATTGTAGCGCCTTCGTTTACATCGTACGTTACGCCATTAATATGAATTTGAGTCAAGGTAATTTCCTCCTTTTACACTATGAGACTACTCGGACAACCTGTTACGGCTTAAGACAAAAGGGAATTACAATACGAGCTTTCCAAAAATGATGAAAAGATTGTCTTGTTATCATTGTAATTCCCAAATCGACGTGAAGCTACCTCAAAATAGAGTAATTGTTAGAACATAACAAGTTATCCATGTCTCGGGTTAAAAAATAAAAAAAATCCACCATGAAATGGCACGTCTAAGACATGCTAATACATTCATGGTGGATAAAATTCTTAGCAGGCCTTGCTAAAAACTCAATCAACTTTTATTTTTAGGTCATCATAGAATTCAAATATTTATAAACACTATGCGACTTCTAAGTAGAGGAAGACATAGGGATCAAAATACATAAATTCCATTTGTGCTATTATTATAGCCCTTTCCTGCAAAAGGAACAATATGAATTATCAATATTTTTACATGAGAATAATTATCAAAAATATTTTCTCTTTTATTTTTTTAAAAGTTACTATATGATTAACAAACTGTAAGGGTGACCCCCATAGTGATTGCCTAAAAAAGTATAATGATGATGGGAGAATCGTTACTATGTCTAAAAAAGTTCATGAATTTAACGATATGATTCGTAAATTACGAAAAGAAGTTTTTGGTAAAGGACCAGAACGTATTCATACGGTTTTTGTTGAAAATATGGCTGTCTCCACTTTATATGGGAATATCACTCCAACTGAAAAATTTATTGCGGGTTCACCCGAAGGATTAAAAATGGTTCATGCCGCAAGGACGAGCATGATTCAAGATTTATATGCACAATCCCCACCGGAAGGCATGGAAGAATTAATGGGCAGTAAATTACTCCACTTATTTTCAGATATTAAAATTGAAGAGGATTTTGCGATTTCCGTCTTTGTTTTTGAAAAGCCTATAAGTGAATAAAGGAGGATGCCTTATGGAGAGAGCCGTTACGAGGAAGATTGTGCGAGTTGAAGGGCAGCAAGCGAAGGAAATGGATGATTTAATTGTCTCAGAATATGCTGTGACCGTGAAAATTAATCAACAAGAATTTGTCACGATGGTTTGTACGCCGGAGTATGTCGAGGATATGGTTATCGGTTATTTAGCGTCCGAACGGGTGATCCGTAGTTACGAAGATATTGAGGACATTTGGCATCAAGAACAAGAAGGCTTTGTGCACATTAAAACAAAGCATGTCAATCCTTATTATCAGCAAACACAAAACAAACGCTATATAACATCTTGTTGTGGAATGAGTCGACAAGGCTTTGTTTTTACAAACGATGCTTTAGTAGCAAAAAAAATGGAAGATATTCATGTGCAAATTACTGCTGCGGATTGCTTTCGCTTAATGCATGCCATGCAGGATACTGCTGATATATTTAAAAAAACAGGTGGTGTGCATAATGCAGCGCTTTGCGATGTCAATGGCATTGTTTTAAGTCGCATGGATATTGGTCGCCATAATGCTTTAGATAAAATTTACGGCTATTGTTTACGTCATAATATTAGTATACAAGATAAAATTATTGTTTTTAGTGGACGAATATCATCAGAGATTTTACTAAAAGTATCCAAAATAGGCTGTGAAATAGTATTGTCCAAATCGGCACCAACCGAATTAGCCTTGCAATTGGCCGAGCAGCTTGGTATTACGACGGTAGGCTTTATTCGACAACAAACATTGAATATTTATACACATCCACAACGCATCATCATACCAGCTCAGAATGTACGGAAAGAAGGAGATTAAATGACGGATCTACAAGACCAACTACAAAGACCGTTAAGAGATTTAAGAATATCCGTGACAGATCGCTGCAACTTTCGCTGTCGATATTGTATGCCAGCTGAAGTGTTTGGTCCTGATTATGCATTTTTATCATCTGATAAAATTTTAAACTTCGATGAGATTGAAAGATTAGTCAAAATATTCGTCTCACTAGGTGTCAAAAAGGTTCGCATTACAGGTGGGGAGCCTTTATTACGCCGCGATTTAACGGAATTAATTGCCCGAATTCATCGCCTAGAAGGTGTAGAAGATATCGCTTTAACAACAAATGGCACTTTATTAAAAAAATATGCACAGCCATTGGCACAAGCAGGCTTATCTCGCGTTTCAATTAGTTTAGATTCACTAAACGACGAGCGTTTTTTTGAGATGAATGGACATCGCGGGAAGGTGTCAACTGTGTTAGAGGGTATTGAAAAGGCAGCGGAAGCCGGTTTACAAGTAAAGATTAATATGGTCGTTCAAAAGGGAAAAAATGACCAAGATGTTATAGAAATGGCACGATTTTTTAAAGAAAAACAACATATTTTACGCTTTATTGAGTATATGGATGTTGGAAATTCGAATGGTTGGCGCATGGATGATGTGTTGGCCAAAAAAGACATCGTTGAGCAAATCCATCAGCATTCACCGCTGCGACCGATTGCTCCTAATTATCTAGGGGAAGTGGCGACTCGTTACCAATACAAGGATAATCAAGGGGAGATTGGTATTATATCATCAGTCACAGATTCTTTTTGCACGTCTTGCTCACGTGCACGCCTCTCAGCAGAGGGTAAATTATATACTTGTTTGTTTGCTACAGAGGGGACGGATTTAAGAGAGCTATTAAGATCTGGCCAAGATGATACAGCAATTCTTAATTGTATAAAGAGTGTCTGGACAGAAAGAAATGATCGCTATTCAGACGAGCGGAACGAACAGACGATAGCAAATAGGAAAAAGGCTAAAGTTGAAATGTCCCATATCGGAGGGTAAACATAAAAACAGAAAAAAATCGGCAAGATGCCGAATTTTTTCTGTTTATTTATGCGTAAAGGTACCGCTTTTGCCGCCTGTTTTTTCTACAAGATAGGTTTCTTTAATGACCATCGTTTTATCAACCGCCTTACACATGTCATAAAAGGTGAGGGCAGCAATGGAGACAGCTGTAAGGGCCTCCATTTCGACACCCGTTTTTCCATTGCATTTGACAGTAGCTTGAATGTGTAGCGCATAACCATTATCGATTTTCTCATAGTCAAATTGCAGATCTGTGCCCTGTAGCATAATAGGGTGGCACATAGGGATGATATCAGCTGTTTTTTTAGCGCCCATAATCCCTGCGATTTGAGCGACTTGTGTAGGATCACCTTTCTTTATACCACCTTGTTGGATGGCCTGATAGACCTCGTTGGATAATGTAATGGTACTGCGTGCTATGGCTGTACGTGTTGTTATTTCTTTTTCAGAAATGTCGACCATTTTAGGACGACCTGCTTCGTTCCAGTGGGAAAAATTATTCATTGTTAGACTCCTTTGTCACTGTTTGTAGCCAATCATGTTGAGCGTTGATATTAATAAATGTTGGACAGTTCTCCTTAAAAGGAACATAACATACACGAAGTTGATCTAAAAGCACTTTCATACTCCGTTTGCTTTGTTCCGTCAATTGTTTCGCCATGGGTAATGCCGTGTGGCGATATAGGGCCGCTAATGGCTGATAGTGTAAATTTTGTTTAGGAACAATCGCATCATAAGAATCATTTATATAGCCTAGCAGCTCTTCAATAAACGCTGCGTTCATATAGGGCATATCACTGGCGACGACAAAAAACCATTCAATGTCAGGAAAAGACGCTAGAATTTGATGAAGGGCAAAAAGTGGCCCTTGATGCGGCTGCTGTTCAATGATCCATTGCACATTCTCAGATGCAAACCTAGGTTGCAGGCTAGCGTTTGTAGCAATCACCAAAGGATTTAATTGATTTTCTTGGAGGGCATTGAGGCTGTGCTTATATAAGGGTAGTCCTGCAAACGTCTCAAACATTTTCGGTTGACCATATCGAGAGGATTGACCACCAGCTAAGACAACACCAGCAACTTTCATAGGCGATTCAATTCTCCAACGAAATGTTGTATGGTTGGTAAAATAAGCTTGGTCATGGCCAATGTCACAGCGTTAGTAGAACCTGGTAAAACATAGATAGCTGTTTGATGGCGACTACCTGCTGTGGCACGACTAAACATAGCTTTGGGGCCAATTTCCTCATAGCTTAACGTTCGAAATAATTCTCCGAACCCCATCATTTCTTTTTCAAAAAGAGGCAAAATGGTGTCGTAGGTTTGGTCTCTTGGTGTAAAACCAGTTCCACCAGTGACGATAATAGCATTGATGTTGGCATGATTACACCATGTATGAATATGTTCTGAGATATCGAGCGGTTCATCCCTTGTTATTTGGTAGTCCACTACTTCAAAAGTAGCCTCCAAAAGTAAAGAATGAATGCGCTGACCAGCTAAATCCTCTGCCTTTGTCCGTGTATCACTCACGGTTAAAATGGCAGCATGGATGGGTTGTTGAAGATGTGTAGGATGCAAGGTAGAACGACCTCCTTTTCTTGCGTTATGGGAGTTTTTTAATAAAAAATGCTCCATTCATGAAGTGAAGAATGAGCACGAAATAGAAAAAAATTTCTAAGTAAGTTTCACTTTATTATAATGCTATCAATGAAAAGGTCAAACGAAAATTCATAGAAAGAAAGGCAAAATGCTCATGAATAATAGATATTCGAGACAACAATTATTTAGCCCTATTGGACAAGCGGGGCAGCAGGCAATGAAACAAAAGCATGTCCTAATCGTAGGGGTTGGTGCCTTGGGCAGTGCTAGCGCAGAAGCACTCGTGCGGGCAGGTGTTGGAAAATTGACGCTGATTGATCGAGATTATGTGGAATGGAGTAATTTGCAAAGACAGCAATTATATACTGAGCAAGACGCACAAGAGAAATTGCCAAAAGTGATCGCAGCCAAAAATCGACTACAACAAATTAACACAGAGGTCGCCATTCATGTCGCCATTATGGAAGCCTGCACAGAATCATTGCTACCGTTGCTAGACGATATAGATGTCATCGTAGACGCCACTGATAATTTTGATGTCCGCTTTCTGATGAACGATCTTGCACAACAGCATCGTATTCCATGGGTGTACGGCTCTTGTGTGAGTAGTTATGGGGCTACCTATACGATTGTGCCAGGGAAAACACCATGTTTACGCTGTTTGCTGAAGGTCATGCCTCAAACAGGGATGACCTGTGATACAGTAGGAATTATTAGTCCTCCTGTCCAAATAGTAGCGGCATATCAAGTAGCAGAGGTGTTAAAATTGCTAGTTGGCGATGACAAGGCCTTACGAAAAAGCTATTTGACGTTTGATGTTTGGCAAAATCAACATTATGAAATCAACGTAGATAAAATACGTCAGGATGATTGTCCAACCTGTGGTCACCACCCTACATATCCATCTTTAGCTTATGAAAATCAAACAAAACTAGAGGTGCTTTGTGGTCGTGATGCTGTACAAATCCGACCGCCAAATCCGACTCACTATAATTTAGAGCAGTTGGCAGACCAACTTCGTCCCTATGGGGATATTCACATGAATCCCTATTTGCTTTCTTGCCAAACAGAAGAATATCGCATTGTCATTTTTCAGGATGGGCGCGTAGTGATTCATGGAATTCAGGAGATACAAAAAGCAAAAACCATTTACTATCGTTTATTAGGATAAAGGAGTGTGCTAAATGTTGGAAAAGAGACAACCAATTCCAGTGTCGGAAGCTGTACATCGTGTAATGGAATATGCTTTTCAAGCCAAAAAGGAGTTTGTGCCATTATCGCAAGCATATGGTCGCTTTATTGCGGAGGATATTGTCGCCGATCATGATGTACCAGCCTTTGATCGATCCCCTTATGATGGCTATGCTATTCGTTCTATTGATAGTCAGGAAGCGTCCTCAGCACAGCCAGTCATATTTCAAGTCGTTGGAGAAATTGGAGCAGGCTTTGTTTACGAGGACGTAGTCGGATATCGGCAAGCCGTACGCATTATGACGGGTGCGCCAATACCAAAAGGTTGCGATGCAGTTGTAATGCTAGAATTAACCCAAACATTTGAAGAAAATCAGCAAACATGTATGTCGATTAAACGGGCGTATGTAGCTGGCACTAATATTTCCTATAAAGGTGAAGATGTGCAGCAACATACTGTTCTCGTTGAAAGAGGACAATATATTAACCCCGGCATTATGGCATTACTAGCTACATTTGGCTATGCGCAAGTGCCTGTATATCGTAAATTGGTGGTGGGTGTCATTGCTACTGGCAGTGAGTTACTAGAGCCAGAGGAATCTTTACAGCCAGGAAAAATTCGAAATAGCAATGCTTATATGATTATGGCACAAATCGAACGAACAGGTGCAGAGGTTCGATACTTTGGCAAATTTAGCGATGATCTTGATTTATGTATTCATATTGTTGAAAAAGCATTACAGGAAGTCGATATTTTATTGACAACGGGAGGCGTTTCCGTTGGAGACTATGATTACTTACCAGCTATCTACAAAGCTATTGACGCAAAGGTATTATTTAATAAAGTGGCGATGCGTCCAGGGAGTGTGACAACGGTTGCTGCTCGTGATAATCAATTATTATTTGGACTTTCTGGTAATCCTTCAGCATGCTATGTTGGTTTTGAGCTATTTGTACGTCCCATTATTCGCACAGCATTTGGCAATCAACAACCGCATGTCCGCAGAGAGCAGGCTATTTTAGGGGCAGATTTTACAAAGCCCAATCCATTTACTCGCTTTGTAAGAGCTCTAGTATACTATGAAAATGGTCAACTAATGGCTGTACCATCTGGTTTTGATAAATCGAGCGCTGTTTCTTCATTAGCGTCAGCTAATGCTTTTATCGTCTTACCTGGTGGCTCTCGTGGCTATGAAAAAAACATGCAAGTAGCAGTTTTATTGCTAGAAGATTTGCAAGGAAGTGAGTGGCCTTGGAACAACATCGAAAAATCATACAGATAGTTGGCTATCAAAATAGCGGAAAAACGACTTTAATGGAGCAATTGATCACGCACGCGACGAAAGAAGGGCTACGTGTAGGGACCATTAAACACCATGGGCATGGTGGGGCGCCGGTAGAAAATCTTTCAAAGGATAGTAATCGACACGAACAGGCAGGTGCCCGTGTTTCAGCAGTGGAGGGGGGCGGAACATTACGTTTAAGTATTCACCAACATAGCTGGCGGCTTGCGGATATACTTACGATTTATGCTACCCTTTCAATGGATATTATTTTGATTGAGGGATATAAGAGAGAACATTACCCAAAAGTCGTGTTACTACGAACAGCACAGGACCGTGTGTTACTACAACAAATTTCTAATATCCTTTGTGTCATATATTGGCCAAGCTATCCAATTGATCAGAATTTACCGAGCCCAGCCTTTTCTATTTATGAAGATACAGAATATATGGAGTTTTTGTTGAATGAAATGAGGGGAAAACTATGACGACAGCAATGTTTGAAATTATTGATAAGCCGATTGATGTGGAAGAAGTAAGGCACAAGGTACTAAGTCGAAACGCTGGTGCGATAACGCTATTCATCGGAACTGTACGTGAAATCACCCAAGGGAAGAAAACATTGTATTTGGAATATCAAGCATACCCGGCTATGGCAATTAAAATGTTTGAGCAAACTGCACAAGAACTAAAACAGCTATGGCCGGAAGCAGAAATAGCGATTACACATCGTGTAGGGCGATTGGATATTACAGATATTGCCGTAGTCATTGCCGTATCATCCCCACATCGAAAAGTAGCCTATTTGGCAAATGAATATGCAATTGACCGCATTAAGCAGATTGTGCCTATTTGGAAAAAAGAACATTGGGAAGATGGTACGCAATGGATGGGAGATCAATTAGAAAATGTCCCATATCCTGAAGGAAAACCAGCGATAGATGAGGAGGGAAATTGTGATTAACATCTTATTATTCGCTCATTTACAAGAAGTGGTTGGTGCGTCACAGCTATCAGTAGATCTGTCAAATGTGACAGTTGCTCAAGTGAAAGAGTGGATGGAACAGCACTATCCTCAATTGACATTACAGCAGATGATGACAGCCATTAATGAGGAATTTGCAACGGATACTACCATTGTTAAATCGGGCGACACAATCGCCTTTATTCCACCTATTAGTGGGGGATGACGAAAAAGAGGCAGCTAGTTTAAACTAGCTACCTCTTTTATACTTTTAGGACATGAATGCTAAGAAGCATCAGAAATGAAATAGTGATCATGCACAAGACCCATGTCCAGGCAAGGGTCATGTTCCCCGAATCGATGGCCATATAAATCGCTAAAGGGGTTGTTTGTGTTTTCCCTGGAATATTACCCGCAAACATCAGCGTAGCCCCAAACTCACCTAATGCACGAGTAAAGCTCAATATTGCTCCCGAAACAAGAGCCTTTAGTGCCAATGGAATGGAAACGAACATAAAGACTTGCCATTCGTTAGCCCCATCTACACGTGCTGCATGTTCGATATCTCGATCAATCGAGGCAAAGCCCGTTTTGGCGGATTGATACATTAATGGAAAGGCAACAATGGTTGAGGCGATGACGGCGGCCCACCAAGTAAACATGACAGGCTGATCAAAAAGCCAGATAATCAGATTCCCTAATATACTATTCTTCCCAAATAGAACGATAAGCAGGAAACCTACTACAGTCGGAGGTAATACTAGGGGCATTAGCAATAACGTTTCCAGTAATAGCTTCCCCTTAAAGTGATGTGTCGCCATCCATTTACCCATTAAAATTCCTGTCAATATAGCAATGATACCCGCAACAAAGGCAATTTCTATCGAAAGCCTAAGAGGAGACCAAAAATCGGTACCCATCCTTTATTGTGCTCCTTTAAACCCATACTTTTTAAAGACATCCATCGCCTCATCGCTTTGTAAGAAGTGATAAAAATCTTCAGCCTCTTGTACATACTTACTATTTTTTATGACTCCAACCGGATAGATAATCGGCGTGTGTGTACGTTCATCTGCAGTTGCAACAACTTCGACCTTAGTAGATACAAGAGCATCTGTTTTATAAACAATTCCTGCATCTACATTTTCTGTTTCACTATAAGTAAGGACTTGACGTACATCTTTTGTATACACTATCTTGGACTCAAGTGACTCCCATAGTTGGCTATTTTTTAACGTTTCCACCCCATATTGTCCAGCAGGGACTGTTTCAGGTGTACCAAGTGCAATTTTCCCTGCTTGTTTTAAATCTTCAAAGGATTGGATTTGTTTTTCATTATTTTTTGGAACAATTAATACTAATTCATTTGCTAAAAGATCCATCCCCAATTTTGGATCAATAATCTCGTTTTTTACAAGAGCATCGAATTTATCCTCGGCTGCCGAAAAGAAAAGATCTGCAGGGGCCCCTTGTAAAATTTGTTGCTGCAATGCACCAGAACCACCAAAGTTATAGAGGATTTTAATGGTATTGTGTTCTTTTTCATAAGTTGTTTTTAGTTCTTCTAAGGCATCTTGTAAACTAGCAGCCGCAGAAATGGTTAATTCAATCGGCTCATTTACGTGCGGATCTTTATCTTCATTACCACAAGCAGCTAATAGGCCAACTAGAAGCATGGATGCAAAGAAACGATAAAATTTTTTCACTTCGTTTTTCTCCTTTTATAACTCGTTATAACAAGACATAACTAATTATAATAAGTTATAAGTGAAAAAGAAACCTGGAATTGGTAGAAAATTTCAAGATGTTCACATGTAAACAAATAAGTTACCATGTAAGAAGAGGCTTATAGGAGGAGAAAGAGATGTCACAAGAACAATCCTATACAATTGAAGAGGTTGCACAATTATTAAAGGTATCGAAATTAACGGTCTATGATTTAGTGAAAAAAGGGGATTTGCCCGTTTTCCGAGTAGGACGCCAAATGCGGGTGGACCGTACTGATTTACAAGGCTATATACAAAAACGGAAGACAGGTACCACTCCTGCTATGTCACCCGTGGCTATTTCACCTAAAAATCATTCAAAAATTATTATTAGTGGGCAAGATTTCGTGTTGGATTTAATGGCAAAATATCTAGAGAAAAGGCAATTAATAAAAGTATTACGTTCACATGAGGGTAGTTTTAATGGGGTCATGGCGTTGTACCATGGAGACTGTGACATTGCGAGTTTACATATGTTTGATGGGGATACAGGGGATTACAATACACCTTATGTAAAAAAGATTTTTGTGAGCCTTCCTTTTGTTCTCATCAATGTGATATCACGTAGGGCGGGTTTCTATGTTCAAAAGGGTAATCCGTTACAGATCCATTCATTTGAGGATTTTCAAACAAAGTCATTTACATTCATCAATCGTGAGAAAGGCTCAGGTACACGCACCTTATTAGATGAACAATTGCGTATTCATCACATAGCTCCGTCTACAATTAATGGGTATGACAAAGAAGAGATGAGCCATCTCGATGTCGCATCAGCTGTAGCAAATGGGCATGCAGATGTTGGGATAGGGATTGAGAAAACCGCCAAACTTGTCAACGTTGATTTTATTCCTGTTATGAGAGAGCGCTATGATATTGTGCTATTAAAAACACCTGACAATCAACGGTTAATTGAAGCGGTAAAGGGAATTTTGACATCAACAGACTTCCAATCCGAAGTGATCGCATTAGGAGATTATGATGTCTCCCAAATGGGACAGGTTATCTATGAAACACTGTAATTCAAATTGTATTTCTAAAATAAAAGGATTTATAATTTTTGGAAATTTTATGGTTGTGGTGTTATCTAAACATTGCAGAACATCTATGAAATTTTGAATGTAGAATTGGTGAGATGGATAATTTAGTAGGTAAAACAACTGCTAAGATATTAGCCCGCCATCAAATAGTTTGCGTAATAACGCGCAACTATTTGATGGCGGGCCTTTTTTCGTTTATAAAAAGGAGTTGGATAACGTGACATGGACAGTATTACACATTATTGGTAGTATTGCCTACGCTATTAGCGGCGCATTTGTTCCTTACAGGCCAAGTATTCTTTTATACTTTTTATAAATATCGCAACTTTATTTTAAATCTACACTTCCCAAACTTTTCGATCACCTAGCATATGTTTTATTCCTCAAAATCGATCTTTAAATATCCTATATATTTACAAATAAGTTTAACAATGGTACTATTTAATTGGTTATATTAACCATGTAAATATTTTACAACAAAATGAAGCAGAAATATAAAGATTAGGGGGGTGAGACAAGAGTGTTAGATTTCGTGAGTTCTACATTAAACTTCTGGATTATTATTAATTTGAGATTGAGGAAAGGAGGGTAAATAAACCGTACGTAATTAATTAGTGCATACTAATTAATTATAAAATTTTTAATCTTTAGAAAATTATTCGAGGGATGATTGTTTCACAAATTTTAGATGGAACAGATTTGATTTATAACAAAGTACAATTTTCAAATTAAATTAAATTAAAAGGGGATTGGGATGTATGAAAAAACATATTATAACGTTTATTGTTGGTGCAGTATTATTAGGATATACTATTCCAGGTAATATTACTTTCGCTAATGAAAATGATACTATTCAAGTTACACAAAATACTTTAGTATTAGAAAATATACAACAAAATGATAGGATAGATTTTACAGATTTTGATTTAGAAAAAGAAATCGACTCTTTGCCATCTGTACATGAAATGACAGTGGAAGAAAAGAAATTATTTGACGAATTAGTGAACGAGGAAGTAGGAAAACATGGACAAGCTAATCCTGAACTGTACAAGCAAGTATTAACAGATTTTTTCGATGAATCTTCAGGTCATGCAGGAGATTTAAATTATGCGGCTAATGTTCTTGAAAATAAGACGCTAATAAATAATGACATTTCAACAATGGGTTGGGACTGGATTCCAGATATTAAAATTGGCACTAATTTAGCAGGCTCTATTTTAAATGTGGCGATTGGTGTTGCTGTTGGTGGTGGAGTTGGTGCAATTCAAGGTTTTATTGTCGCTAAAGGTAAAAAAGAGGCACAAAGAATCTTCACTAAGACAGTTACAAGTAAACTTACAGAGTGGGGAGCTCCTAAGCTTGCTATTTTTGTAGGTGCAGCAGTAGCCATCGCTTTAGACTATAGTGATATAGGGGCTAAAATCGCAGAATATTTAGATAGTAAAGACTCTAAACCTAATAATGGTTGGATTGAGATTTATGAGTTTTAAATAGGAGGTAGATTCTGACGAGAACGTTAGTAATCCTTTTCTGGGTATTTATATACATTTATTTCATGAATAAAATAGGTGTTGAAAAAGATATTTTTTACTTAATTTATTCATTAATTATCGTTTTTAGCGGTATAATAATTATATATAAATTATTCACCCCAAAAGACAATACCAAAATGTAAAGAGTAACAGTATTCAGTATCCCCTTTTAAGTAGTAAATGTTTAAAAACTACAGTACGCTGTAGATAACATTCTACCGAAAGGGGATATTTCTATACCTTGAAAAAGTAATTTGTATTCTAAATAGAAGTGGTACAAGTTTATGTATTTCGCAAACTAACTATGAACCACTAATAATGGCTATTTTCTATCTATTCCTTCGTCACTTTCACGATAAGCCCTTGAAATTTACCCAACATAATCTTCAGCATTTTCATACCTTTCTCGATTGTTAGAATTATTTGGATCCAGTAGAATAGCAGGTCTTTCTTCTGTTGGATATTTTATTGGTTTCAAACTCTTCTGCATGGTAAAGCACAATACTTTCAATTCTTTTTACTCATTTCCTCACACTATTTATGTTCCACATTGGCAAACTGTGGGTGCTTATTTGGAATAAAAATAGTTGTTGTTATTTGTGAGAAAACAACTCGTCTATCATTTTTAATCAATCTCTATTCAAAACTAAATTTATACGCTTTAAAATGGATGACAATTGAATAGAAAAATAAAATGTTATCAAGCGTTTTTATATTCTCTTATTCTAGCTTCCACGTTTTACCGGTGTTGGTGGTGGCATGATCCGAAATTTGTTAGCAGGTAGAACGTTGCTCGTGCTAAGAGAAGAAATCCATGCTGTTTTGACATTTTTTTGTGGGCTTTCCATCTGGGTAGGGTGGAAAGCCCGCTTGAATTGTCAGCTATTGTTATCTTGATTGTGGTCCTCCGATGTTATTTGTGAATAATAAATGGAAGCTTCCTTGGACATTTTTGCATGAGCCTAAATTTTCTTGTGGCTTTAAATGAAAGAATGGTTTGCTGCATCTAGTACAAATGGTTTTAAGAAGGGAGGTGTAAACGTTTAATTTATGATGTTGTTTTTCATCATCAAGGATACTTCTCTGCTGGAGTTGGATTGGTAATTGATTTTAGTCATCGAACATTCGAATATTTGTCCAATAAACAAACATGCTTATCACTTTCAACATAGTACAATTTTGTTTTAAAAGGAATTCTATATGAGTAGAATCCTTTTTTTTTGTGATTTTTTAGAGTTTTAACATGACTCTATGGAAATACTCGTAGACTAAGAGTAATGAATGGTAAATATAACTGAATTGGTATTTTTTATAAATTATGGTAGGTTATTTATTGACTATTTATTCCATGGTGTTTAATATTATAAATGGAAAATAGGTTTATTTTTTCAAGTTAATATCCTTTAATGTAATTTAAAGGGATTTATACTCTGAGGTTATAAAGAAAATTTTGGGGGCGTGATATGTGATAGAAATTTGTTTAATTAAAGTACCTGTACATATTTCAAATTATTCTGAACTAATGAATTTTGTATGTACAAAAAAAGCAAGAAGAATAGAAGCTTACTTAAATAAAATAGATGCATATAGGTCCTTACTATCCGAATTGTTGATGAAATATTTATTGATGAAGCATTTGAAATGTCATCCTTCCGACATAAATATCCAAACGAATACATATGGGAAGCCATATTGTATCAATGGAGATTATGAATTTAACATCTCTCATTCAGGTGAATGGGTTATAGGTGTCATTGGCAATTGTGATGTAGGAATTGATATTGAAGAAATGAAAGATAATTACGAAGATGAAATAATTAAAAATTATTTTTCGAGTATAGAATACACTTCGTACAATCAAACACCAACTGAAATGAAAAAAGAACGTTTTTATGACTTATGGACTTTGAAGGAAGCTTTTGTGAAAAATATTGGACTAGGTTTAAGCATTCCTTTAGATTCTTTCTCCATCGAGACTAGTCATAATGAAATTTCAATTGTACAAGATATTAGTCCGTATCCTTATTATTTCAAGCAATATAACTTGGTTACTGGTTATAAAATTTCCGTATGTAGTAAAATGAATGAATTTCCATCAGAGCAACAACTAAAGATAAAAGAGTTTTCGGCCTTAGAAAAAATTTTTTTGAATAATCTAATATTAGAGGAGGATAAATATTATGAGTAAATTAATACCTCAAGTTTTAAATCTTCTTAAAAATAAGGAACTAACAAAAGACGCAGCGAAGCAAATCATTGAATCGGTGAATGAAATTAAAAGTGAGTCTAAACCGAAAGTTGATAAAAAAATTGCCATAATCGGCATTTCTGCAGAATTACCCGGTGCTAAAAATTTTGATGAATTTTGGAATGTTTTAAGCAATGAACAGGACAAAATAACAGAATTAAGTGATAGTAGGAGATCGTTGTGTGAGGGATTCCTTGTTAATAATATGGAAAAACTTAAAATTTCAAAAGAGAAGCCGTTTTGGGATGCAGCGTGGCTAGATGAAGTTGATAAATTTGATGCTGGATTTTTTAATATTTCAGCTGCTGAAGCAAAAGTAATGGATCCACAACAGCGTAGATTTCTTCAAATCGCATACCAATGTTTTGAAGATGCTGGTTACGCAGGGAGTCGAATAAAAAATTCAAATACGGGTGTTTACATTTCAGCAGCTATGACCAATTACTCTGAAGGATTGGCTGAATTCACACCATTAAGTGTTCCAGGAAATATTCCTGCTTTTACGGCCTCAAGAATTTCTTATATTTTTAATTTAAAAGGACCGTCTTATGTCGTGAATGCTACCTGTGCCTCCTCCATGTTGGCAATTCATGAAGCCTGTGTGGGTTTAATGAATAATGATTGTGAAACGGCATTAGTCGGCGGTGTTAATATTTTCCCTTATCCAATAAATAGTGAAAAACTGTTTATGAATGCTGCGGGTATTATGTCTGAGCAACAAAAGTGTAAACCTTTTGACGACTCAGCTAGTGGGATTGGAAGAGGAGAAGGGGCAGTAGCCCTGTTATTAAAACCTTTAGATCAAGCAATAGAAGATAATGATAATATCCACGCTGTTATAATTGCCTCTAAGGTAAATAATGATGGGACTTCAGCGGGTATTACGGCGCCAAATCCTAAAGCACATGCAGATTTATTAGCTGAAACATGGGATTTAGCGGGCATTAAGCCTGAGCAAATTGACTACATTGAAGCGCATGGCACAGGTACTCATTTAGGTGATCCTATTGAAATAAAAGGCATTCAAGAAGCAGTTGAACGAAGTAATAACGATAAACAATTTTTACCAATTGGTTCTGTGAAGGGTAATATTGGCCATTTACTTGATGGAGCTGCAGGTTTATCGGGTGTAATCAAAGCACTACATGTAATAAAAAAGGGAATAGTTCCACCTACAATAAATTTAGTTGAACCAAATACACATATTGATTTTGTAAATTCTCCAGTTTTTATTCCGACAGTACCATTTAATATTAAAGAGAATAAAAAAGAAAACGAACCTATTATAGCTGGTGTAAGTTGCTTTGGCTTTAATGGTACGAATGTTCATTTACTATTAGAGGGAGCTCCAACGAAGGCTGAAATTCATAAGAAAGATCATAAAAGAAAAGCATATGTCATTCCTTTTTCAGCAAAATCTGAATTATCTTTGCGAGGTACTATTGAACATTTCTCTAATTTATCTGGGGATACGATTAATCTAAGTAATTTAGCATATACGATGTGTACAGGTAGGGAGCATCATGAAATAAGATTAGCTATTATAGCTGAGACAATGGACGATCTAATAGGTGCCTGTAAAAATTTAGTCAATCTTGATATGACTAATTGGGAAAAAATTATTGATATGACAACCGATGACGATAACACTATCAAGAAATTAGCAGAAAATTTTATTACAGGTGAAAAATGTAGTTGGCATAAACAATTTCAGGATGAGAATAATCATAAAATTTCTTTACCTACATACTACTTTGATGAAAAATCTTATTGGTTACAGAGTGATGCTAGCGTAAAAGCTATAGAGGTAAAAGGAAAAACAGCTCTTGAAGAAATCATTAGTTTAGCAGAAATAATCTTAGAAACTGAGAATATTAAGCAAACGGATAGTTTTATTTCTGTAGGTGGAAACTCTCTTTCAGGACTACAATTTATTACCCGTTTGAAAAAACAATTTAATAGAAACTTTGTCTTAGATGATGTATTTCTTACATTTGAACAACTAAGTAAACAAGTAAACAATGATCATTCAGAATCGACAGAAGTCATACCTCAAATTAGTGTAGAAAACCATGAATTTCCATTATCATATGGTCAAAACAGATTGAGCATTATAGAACAATTAACAGACCAAAAAATGGTTTACAATACTCCGTTTATTTTTAAAGTTAACGGGTTAGTTGACATTGAGAGGTTACGCCAAACATTTGATGTACTTTCACAAAGACATGAATCTTTAAGAACAGTATTTGTAAAGCATGAGGATGGAAATAAACAGAAAATACTGCAAAAACCAAACTATTTATTTGAATACAAAGATTTTAGTATAGAAGATAACGCAGAAGCAAAAGCAATGGATCAACTAAATCGTTGGAAAGAAACTCCGTATGATTTAGAAGCGGGACCACTTTTAAGAGTATTTGTGTATAAAACAGAAAAAAATAAAAGTCTGTTTGCTTTAATGATGCACCATATTATTGTAGATGGCTGGTCATTATCACTATTATCGGATGAACTTTTCACTTTGTACAATAGTAGTAATAATGAAGCCTTGCCGGAAATAGAAAATACGTATGTAGATTTTGCTGCATGGCAACGTGAAAATATAGAGGGTGGTAGGTTTAAACAACATGAAGATTACTGGCTTGAAACATTAAGAGGAAGTCTACCTATTACAGAAATAACGGGCGATAAATTAAGACCAAGCACTTTCCGATATACTGGAAGGCTTAAAAGATTTGATATTAGTGCTAGCTTAGCAGATAAATTAAGAGCTTTTGCAAATACAAATGAAAGTACATTATACATGGTTTTAGTGTCGAGTGTATTTAAACTTATTAATCAGATGACTGGTGATACAGATATGGTAATCGGTACACCGGTATCTGGAAGAGTAAATGAAGAACTAGAAAAAATCATTGGTTTATTTACGAATACTATCCCATTAAGGGTTAATTATGAAGAACATGATAATTTCCTTACTTTACTAAGAAATGTTAAGACCATGTTATTGGATAGCTTTAAACATCAAGAATATCCTTTCGATTTATTAGTGGAGAAATTAGATTTACCTCGGGATACTAGTCGTTCTCCTTTATTTAATATAAACGTGGCACTTCAAAACTTTAAATTTAAAAATACGACATCAGCTTTTGATGAAGCAGAATTAACACCTATTCTTTCTGAACACAAAACGAGTAAATGGGATCTTGAATTCGAATTTGTTGAATTACCAAATGGAGAGCTATTCTGTAATCTTGAGTACTACGACGGTGTCTATTCATCAAGATTTATTGATTCATTAATTGAAACGTATTTAAAAATACTAGATATGATTTTACATGAGCATGAATTAACTAATATTGATGTAGAAAAAAGTAAAAGTGCTATAAATGGTCAATTTGTCGAGGATGGCAAAAACTTTTTAACTACTATATTAATGATGGCAGAAAAGGACCCACAAAAAACAGCATTGGAAGATAGCGCAGGTTCATTAACATATCAAGAGTTAGTAGATAGAAGTAAATCAATAGCAGAAAAATTGTTGAACAGCAACAGTGAAGTTAAAAATGCTGTCATTATTTCTGACAATAATAGAACGGCTATTTTAGGTATTTTATCTTGTTTAATGAGTAATGTCACATTTATACCTGTATCACCTAAAAACCCAAGAGCTAGAATTGAATCTATTATCAAACAAAGTCAAGCTAACTTTATTATTTCGGAAAAGAAATTCTATTCCTTATGTAATAGGCTGTTATTTGAAAATATGAATATTCAAACGGTTATGGTGTTAGGAGAAACAGATTTAGATCAGTGTGCTGTTGTAGATTCAAGTGATTTAATGAACGAATCATTGTGGAACTATTTTGCAGAAGGACAGAAAACAGAAATAGAGGCTAGTGGTTGGAATAGTAGTTATACAGGTGAAGCTTTCAGTGCCTTAGAAATGCAGGAATATGCGGAAAACGCAGTAAACAAAATCAGAAAGTACCTACCTCAAGATTCAAATGTATTAGAGCTTGGCTGTGGCTCAGGTTTGACAACATTTGCACTTGCTCCATATACAAAAACGTATACAGCTATGGATTTATCTTCCTCTATTATCGAGAGGAATAAACAGATTGCTCAGAAATCTAACTTTAGCAATATTAAATTTGACATTTCGAAGGCTCATGCCTTTAAGAAGTTTGAAACAGCATTAGATGCAGTTGTCATTAATAGTGTTATTCATTGTTTCCCAAGCTATGGCTATTTAAAGGTAGTCCTTAAAAAAGCTATTGACTCTTTAAAAGAGGGCGGAATAATTTTCTTGGGGGATTTATTAAATATTGATAAAAAAGATAAATTTGTTTCTTCTTTACAAGCATTTAAAGAAGAAAATATGGATAAAAATACTAAATTAGATTGGGATACAGATTTATTTATTAATGAAGAAATTTTAAAAGAGCTTCTCAGTGATGTAGGAGCAGATATACAAATTGAATGTTCTGAGAAGACATACACTGTAAGCAATGAACTCAATCAATATAGATTTGATGCTGTGATCATTGTTAAAGATAAGGGCGAAAAATATAAACGAAGCAGCTCTAAAAATATGCTAAGTGAAGGTATTCATCTAGATGAGCATGTGGAAATTGAGTTAAATTCTTTTGCTAAAACTTCCCCTGCATATATTCTCTTTACATCTGGAAGTACTGGAAAACCAAAAGGTGTAGTTGTTTCAGGTAAAAATCTTAATAATTATTTAAACTGGGCTACTGCATACTATTCACCTACTGGAACATCGCTAGATATGCCATTTTTCACTTCCATATCTGTCGATTTAACGATTACTTCAATGTTTATTCCATTGATAACGGGCGGAAAAATCATTTGCTGTGAAGGGGAAATTGATCAGGCTTTTGAAAGTGTAGCCAAGATAAAAGAAACCATAACGATAAAGGGTACACCTAAACAGATCCAATATTTAGTTGAGGATGAGAGATTTGCACCAAATGTAGAATGCTTCATCCTAGGGGGAGAAGCTTTAGATATAACTTTATGTAAAACGTTGAGAGATCGATTCCCTCATGCTCGTATCATTAATGAATATGGGCCAACTGAGGCAACTGTTGGAACGATTTATCATGAAGTAACAGAGGAAGATTTACACTCAGATTATAGTCATGCGCCAATCGGATTACCGATTCATAACACGTCTGTTTACATTTTGAATAATCAGAATCAGCTAGTCCCTTCATACGGGGTTGGAGAAATCGTATTAAGTGGTGAGAGTGTTGCCCTAGGCTATTTGGGAGAGCCTAATTTAACTAGAAATAAGTTTATAGCTAACCATATTAATCATTTACAAGCAGGATATTTATATAAGACAGGGGATTTAGGACAAGTATTGCCGAACGGTAAAATTGTTTGTTATGGACGGAAAGATAATATGGTTAAAATTCGCGGCCACAGAGTGGAACTGGAAGAAATCGAAAGATATTTGCGAGAAATTCCAAGTATTAAAGATGCCGTAGTTAAACTATATAAAAATGAAGATGGTGAACAGCTTTGTGCTTACTTAGTCAGTCAACAAGATATTAATCAAAGGGATATTGAAAAACATCTTTTACGATATTTACCAGAATCATTAATTCCAACATATTACCAAAAAATAGAACAAATTCCAATGTCTAATAGTGGAAAAGTAGATAGACTTTCACTGCCAAGTCCTGAATTATACGACGATAGAAAAGTTCAGACAGATGATATTAGTAGTTTGACAGAGATTGAAAGAGAATTGCTGTCCATACTAAAAGGAATTTTAAGTGACCGTCAATTTAACATTGATTCTGATTTCTTTAAAATTGGAGGGGACTCCATCAAGGCATTAAAGTTTATCTCAAAGGCAAAGGAAAAAAATATTAATTTGAAAATTGACCATATCTTTAATTGTAGAAGTATTCGAAAAATAGCTATGAACACTACTAAAGAAATGGACACTCAAAAAGAATGGCAGGAATTAAGTTCTAAGGAGATTCCACTTGCTCCAATGCAAAGATGGTTCTTCCAACAAACATTTAAACATGCCCACTATTGGAACTTATTAATGTCAGTAGAGCTGCCTGAGAAAGTGGATGTAGCTGCTTTAGAAAAGTCTTTCCAATCAATTATTTCGGTTAATGAGAGCTTGATGACATGGTTCGATGTGAATGAGAGCAAACCAAAGGCTTTTGTTGAACCAAGCTTAGTAAACACATTTAAGCTCATTGTGAAGGATCTAAAATTAACTCCTCCGGGTAGGCTAAAAGAGGAAATTGAGAACATTCAATTCCAATTACAAAATAACTTTAATTTTGGAAAGGTATTACCAATAGGAGCAGTAGTGTTCCTAACAGCTAAGAAGCCTATTTTGACATTCTTTATTCATCATCTAGTTGTTGATGGGGTTTCATGGAGGGTTTTATTAGAGGAATTAGAAAATAATTATTTAGCTATAGTAAATGGTGAAGATAAAATCAGCTTCCCTATGACGCAGTTTTCTGATTGGATAGGAGAATTGTATAACAAAGAATTACACACGAATCATTCATATTGGGAAAATATAGATGTGAAAAATGTACATCCATTATGCATGCAGCCTGTCAGAAAAGATTATTTATTTAAGGATCGATATCATGTAACCAAAACTCTGAGTGAGGAAAGTACAAAGCAATTTTTACATGCTAGAGAACATTCAGAAATTTATAAACCTGATGTTCTTATTGCAGTAACATTTGCTCAAGCGTTTAGTCAACTATTCGGTCAACAAGATGTGTTATTTAACTTTGAAGGGCATGGACGAGATAGTCGCCAATCAGCGTTAGATCTTAGTAGAACAATAGGTTGGTTTACTACGATGTATCCACTACAGGTGACAATTAGTACGCTAGAAGAAATGCTTTACACAGTTGGACAATCATTGAGCGAAATAGGCAGTGGATTGGACTTTATGATAGCAAGATGGATCAAAGAAAATAACAACATTACGCATATTCAACCATCCATATTGGTCAATTATTTAGGAGATTTTGATAACGATATTAGTACTTCTACAAATAGTAAAAATGGAGGGAACGGGGTGCTACAATACTCCTCAAATCTTCCTCAGGCTCCTGCTATTCATCCTGATAATGAGCTTTCTAATATTTTGGAAATAAACATCTTTATTTTGGATGGAAAACTTAATCTAAGCTTAGAGGTAGATACACAAGTGATTAGTAATGAAAAAGCTCAACTCCTCTTATCAAAATTTGAAGAAGCTTTGGTTGAATGTAGTGGAAATGCAAAGGAGCCCCAAAATACATGATAACTTCTTTTAGCAAACCAACAAACAGAGGATTTACAATCTTTTTAATGGTTGTAGCTACTCACTTTATATCTTTATTAGGTTCTTCTGTTGCAAGGTTTGGACTTGGTGTCTGGGCTTACCAAAGTACAGGTCAAGTATCTAGTTTTGCGGTCGTTTTAGTTGCAGGATTTCTTCCGGCAATTGTGTTATCGCCTTTTATAGGAATATGGATAGATAGGAAAGGTCCTCGATTATTAATATTATTAGGAGATATTATTGGACTAATTATTTCTTCAATAATTTTCTCCTCCCTTTTATTAGGGAATATAAGTATGGTTCATGTAATTGCAGGTGCTATATCGCTTTCGATAGTGAGCTCAATGCAAACGCCAGCATTACAAACATTAGCACCTAATCTAGTGCCTAAAGAAATGTTATCAAGAGCAAATGGTGTATTTTCTATGGCATCATCGACTAGTGATGTTCTGGGTCCTGTAATTGGTGGAGTAATAATGGGGTTTGGAAGTATTGTTTATATCATTGGTGCAGAGCTAGTTACTTATTGTATTGCCATTCCTATTCTCTTAATACTTTGGACAAAATTAAGTGTAAAAGTGAACAATGACAATGAAGATAGCCATGAAAATAACTCCATTTTAGGTGATCTAAAATATGGTTTCAATTATTTAATCGAGCATAAATCTCTTCTAACTTTAGTGCTATTATTCACGGTTTTAAATTTTGCACTAGGGTTCAATCAAGTAGTTGGACAGCCATATATATTGAGCTTTGGAACTGTTGAACAATTTGGCTTACTAAGCTCTATATATGGAGGAGGAATGGTATTAGGTGGGGTACTAATGTCATTCATCAAGCTGAAGAAGCACATAATATGGTTAGTACTGATTTCAAATTTTGGTATTGGTGTATTTATAACGCTCACAGGGTTATTCAATAATATGCTACTCATTGCAGTTTTTTGGGGTGGTTTAGGGTTATTACTGCCAGTGGTTAATACAGGTACACTTACTTTAATTCAACTCCATACAGAACCCAAATTACTAGGAAGAGTTTTTTCAATTGCTAGAACATTCGCTTGGATTTCATTACCCCTCGCTTATATTATAGGAGGAATACTTGCTGATAAATTAGTTGCCTCAAACGTAAATATTATCCCTTATTTAGGTAGTGGAGAACGAGGAGTGTATGGGACGCTACTCTTACTAGCTGGAGGTTTAATTATATTAACTGTGGCAATTTTCGCTCAACTAAAATACATTAAAGAATTGGATAGGAGAGAAGAAAATGATGTACAGCACAATGTCTAAAAAAATATTAAGTTTAGTAGAAGAAAATAAATTGGATACAAATTTAGCATTAAATTTACTAGATGAAATAGAAAAAGAAACAAGTGAACCACTTGCAATTGTTGGTATGTCTTTAAGATTTCCTAATGTCTCAAATCTGGATGATTTATGGACAGGTCTCATAAATAAAAAGGATTTTGTGACTGAATTTTCGAAAGAGCGTTTTGAATTGATTGTTAATTCTAATCCTAAATTGCAAGAAATGTATAGCCATTTAAAAAATAATATAACGAATGATCCAAGATCGTATGGCTCGTGGCTATCTAGCATTGAACAGTTTGATCCTGAACAATTCGGATTGAATGAACATGAAGCTCAATTTATGGGACCAGCAGAGCGTCTGTTTTTACAGGTGGCATTAGAGTCCTTATACATGGCAGGTTACAAGGAAAATGATCTAAAGGATTCAAATACTGGCGTATTTATAGCACATACACCTCATCCTGCATTTGATTATTTAAATTTATTTGAAGAAAAAGATGAACGAGCTTTTATTTCAAACATACCTGCTAATCTGGGCTATCATTTATCATATGCATTTGATCTTAAAGGTCCAGTTATGACCATTAATACGAGTTGTTCCTCTTCTTTAGCTGCTGTTCATGTTGCTAAAAATGCGCTTAAGCAGGGGGATTGTAACTTAGCAGTAGTTGCGGGAGTGAATTTGAATTTATTTCCGTATTGGGAAGAGGAAGCACCTGATTATGTTGTAAGGAGCACAAAATATAGATGTTCACCATTCGATGAAAGTGCAGATGGGATTATCGGAGGTGAAGGGGTTGCTGCTATTGTTGTAAAGAGATTATCGGATGCTATAAAGGACAACAATCACATTCATGCTGTGTTAAAGGGTTCGAGTATTAGTAGTGATGGTGCATCAAATGGCATGCAAGTCCCTAATCCTGACGCTCAATCTAAAGCAATAATGGATGCTCTGGACGATGCAAAGTTATCATTTAATGATATTGATTTTGTTGAGGCGCATGGCGCAGGTACTCAAGTAGGTGATTTACTCGAAGTAGAGGGGCTTAAAAAGGCCTATCTACAAAAATCAACTAAGACAACGGAATGTCAATTAGGCTCAATTAAGTCGAATTTTGGCCATATGGGTGATGCAGCAGGTATTGCAGGATTAATAAAAGCTGTACTATCCATAGAGAAAAGAACAGTTCCAGGTCTTAATCATTTTGCAGCAGAAAATCCTAAAATAAACTTCAAAGAAACGCCGTTCAAAGTTAGCTCAGAAAATAAAACGTTTGATGAACATAAAATTTTAAGCGCAGGTGTAAATTCTATAGGCATAAGTGGTACGAATGTTCATGTCATACTAGAGGAGTATCGACACAATAAACAGGAGCAATTAACTGAAAAATTGACACCATTGTTTATTTCAAGTAAAACTCGTAGAGCGCTATGGGATCAAATAAAAACCTTAGCTATTCATCTTAAAAATAATGAAAATTACAGTATTCAAGATTTAGCCTATACATTCAATAATAGAAGAAGTCATGAGCAGTCTAGAGTATGTATTTTTGCAAGCAATTGTCATGAACTACTTCGAAAAGTCGAAAGATTATTAAATGTAAGAACATTTGAAAAGGTACCGAGTAATTTTTATACACAAGGTATATTTTTAGCTGATGAACATGAAACGAAAGTTGATAGTATTAAAAATTTAGATGAATTTACCGCTACATCTCCAGCAGATAAAGCACTTATTAAGCGATACCTAGAAGGTAACAATATTATGGAGGAGTGTCGCGAATTATTTAATAATGGGAAATTACTACCGTTACCAGTCAGTATTTTTAATACAAAAAGAATATGGCCATCTAGTAAAGAGACATTCCAAAATCAGACGAAAGAGCTGTTCTTTGAAAAGAAATGGCTACATTATCCACATGATAATGAGACTACACATGAAGCATTAAAAGAAGGAACGACTTGGCTATACTTTATGAATAAAGATGATGAAAATATCCTTGCACTAAAGAATAGAATGACTGCTTTAGGTATAAAAATAATTGAAGTACTTGAAGCAGATAAATTTGTGCAATATACATCTGAACAATATGGTATTGACATCAATTCTGAAAAAGATATGTATAAGTTGTTTGAACACATAGGTGTGGAAGAATTAAGAAATTTAAAAGGGATTATCCACTCTTACACATTTAAGCATTTAGATGAAACAATGGAATCAAAAGAAAATATGGAAAAATCCCAAGAAGAAGGTATTTTCTCACTATTCAATATAACAAAAATGTTATTAGAGTTTGAGGTTACACATCCAATTCAATTAAATGTCATATCATCATTAACGGAGCAAGTTAAGGACAATGAAAAAATAATTCCTGCTAGGGTAACAACCTTTGGCTTAGCGAAAGTTATCTCGCAGGAACAACCGACTATTTCATCCTACTCTATCGATCATGATTTGGACGGAAGCTCTCAAGACATTGCTTCCCAATTATTAAAAGAGTTACAACAAGATAAAGATCATAGACCAGAATTAGTGGCATTTAGACAATCAAAAAGATATACAAAAGTTATTGAAAGACAAAGCGATGACTTTAATGGCAATGAAATTATAGTAAGAGAGAATGGCAATTATGTTATTGCCGGTGGTACAGGATATTTAGGTGTTCAATTAGGAAAGTTTTTAAGTGAAAAGCAAAACGTCAATATCATTTTATTGGCTAGAAATTTATTACCAGACCGAATGGAATGGGAAAAAATTATTGAGAATAATCAAGAAAAAGATGACATGTTGATTTATAAGCTGACATCAATTATGGAAATTGAAAGTCGAGGTTCTACAGTTACAATCATGGAGTGTGATGTGACTGAGGAACACGCTGTTAAAGAAACATTTGCGAAAATTAGACAGGATTTCGGTGAAATCAATGGTGCGTTTATGTTGGTCAAACAACTTTACCATCTATGGATAAAAGAGTTAAAGCTTAGTCAATTCAAAAAAGGCATTCATAACAGAGTAATCGGCACCTATTTAGTAGAAAAAGAATTAAATCCAGAACCATTAGATTTCTTTATCCTATTTTCTTCAATCTCTTCTTTAATGGGGACGAAATCTGCAAGTGAATGCTGCGCTGTGAATCAATATTTAGACTCAATGGCTGGGTATTTGAATCAAAAGGGAATAAAAGGTAAAACGATGAACTTTACGTTAATACTAGATGATAAAAAAGATTTTGGAAGTGATACGGCCATACCTCCGATTGATTTTGTAGATTTCCAAAATTCATTGAACTTATTCTTCAATAAGGGCTATGAATGGAGTCTAATTTCACGTTTTGATTTAGAGCAAGTCCATTATCTTAAACCAGTCATTAAAATCCCATTTGGCGAGAGTTTCTGGAGCGAAGTAGAACACTTTAATCATTCAAAAAATAATCAAAACGAAAGTATTTCGATGGAAGAAGAAGTAGTGAAAAGTGAGTTTACACTATCTGAGATTGAAGCAAGTATACGTGAAATTTGGAAAACAGTTTTAGGCATTTCAACTATTAAAGAAATTGATAATTTCTTTAGTTTAGGAGGAAGCTCTTTAAGTGCTCTAAGATTTGTTCATTTATTTAAAAATAAATTCATTGGTTTAAAATTTGAAATCTCTGATTTATATAGCAATCCTACATTCCAAGACCAAATTGTATACTGTGATCATTTTTATAACGCAAAAGATGAATTAAGCGATATTCTAGATGCATTTGAAAGTGATGATATTTCATCAGAAGAGGCACTGTCTCTATTATTGAATAAGCATTGAGTTGAAAGGGAAATGACTATTAACATTTGGAGGGATATCGTTTGAACACTGCAATTGTATTTCCAGGTCAAGGTTCACAATATGATTCTATGGGACAAGAATTATGCGAGAATTACCAAATAGCTCGCGATTTGTATAATGAGGCTAGCGATATTTTGGGCTACGATTTATTGAAAGCATGTGAAAACAAAAATGGAGAGCTTCGTAATACGGTCATAGTTCAGCCTGCAATTCTAGTTTATAGTATTGCCTGCTGGGAGATATTTAAAAAGAATAACGATGTAAAACAACTCTATTTAACTGGACATAGTCTAGGTGAACTGTCGGCAGTAGTTGCTGCCGACGGTATCCCTTTTGCAAAGTCCGTTGAATTAGTAAAGCTTCGTGCAACTGCTATGAGTGAATGTACTCAAGAAGGCGGTATGGTTGTTTGCTTTGGACTTAGTGGAGAAGAAGTAGAGGAAGTATGTCGAAGATTAGATACGGACGATAATCATGTAACTGTTGCAAACTTTAATTCGACAAATCAAATTGTGCTAAGTGGTCATAAAAACGCATTGGAGCTGGCATCCATTGAGTTACAGAAAAAGGGAGCCGTTACAAAGATACTACCTGTTAGTGTTCCTGCTCATAGTAGGCTCATGAAGCCTGCAGAAATAAGATTTCAAGCAGCTCTACAACAAACACAGATGAATGATTGTCAATATCCTATATTTTCCTGCGCTACAGGTCAACTATACAGTAAGGCTGACGAAATAGCAGATCAATTAAGTAAACAACTTACCGAAAGTGTTAGATGGCCAAAAGTTATGGACGTTCTCATTAATAAAGATGTTGACACATTTATTGAGATGGGTCCTAAAACAATTCTAACGGATATTATAAAGATGGAATATCCTGATTATCGAGCGATACCGGTTAACGAGAAAAATGGCATCCATTCTATTTTAAATAATCTTAATGAGAATATGTTAAAAGTAGAAGAGACTATCCACTTTTTACAAGCCTGTTTAAGAGTTATTATTGGAACACCTTTTAAAGCGAAAATCGATAAGCAAGACTTTGAAAGAGAAATCCATTCTCCTTATCAGCTTATTAAACAGGAATTGAAAGAGATGAAAGAGAGCAAACAGATTACAGTAGATTCTCATAGAGTGGCAAGTTTATCTCAACAATTTTTCTCTATTTTAACGCATAAAGGATTTCATAAAAATGAAACATTGGAAATTTTAAAATTATCAATCGCAAATCCGAATTTATATTCTAAATATCTAAAAATTAATAGTTTTAAATAATTTGTTAGATTGGGGTAATAGAATGTCAAATTTCTATGAAAGTTTTTTTAGTGAAGAAATCGATTACTATGATGGACAAAGCTTATGGTTCAATCAAAAAAAATACAGTTTAAAACAATTGACTCATAAATCGTTTAAGTTAGCAACCGCTATGCAAGAAAATGGGATTATACCGGGCTGTGAACAAAAGGTTTTAATTGTTCTTAGGAGGTCACCTGCTCTTCTTGTTGCACATTTATCAACATTTATTGCTGGTGGGGTTATTGTTTGTATTGATCCAGAAACACCAAGGGACAGAATCGACAACATCATTGACGATATCAAACCTAGCATCATCATTACGCATCCAGATATTTATGAGGCAAATGCTTTTCAAGATCAGATCATTTTTAAGCTTGATGATGTTCTTCAGCATTTTAATCTGGATCATAAGGAAATTAACATAAATATTCATTTTTCTTTGAAATCAGCTGCTTATATAGTTTTTACATCAGGTACTACAGGCAAACCTAAGGGTGTAGTCGTTGAATGGAATTCTTTAAATCGCTTAATCGATTGGCATACAAAAACGTTTGATGTGACCAAAGATTCAATAGTATCTTTAACCTCTTCACCTGGATTTGACGCTTCCATTTGGGAGATTTGGGGTGCAATAGCTTCAAGAGCGTCTATATATATGACGACATTAGATGAAAGACTTAATCCAGAGCTTCTAAAAAATACGTGGATAAAGCACCAAGTAACGCATTCATTTGTATCTACCCCTATTGCTGAGCGACTAATGGAACTGGACTGGGATAATAGTCACGTAGCTTTAAAATATCTTTTAGTAGGGGGAGATAAACTAACAAAATACCCTTCAAAAGATTTACCTTTTCATGTGGTAAACAATTATGGACCAAGTGAAGGGACTGTTGTAAGTACTTCTGGGATTGTAGAGAGAGCAGATGGCAAGGTGAAAAAGCTACCTCATATTGGTTCCGCTTTACCTTATGTAAAGTGTTTTATTTTAGATCGAAATTTACAAATCATTCATGAGATAGATAGAAAAGGAACACTGTGGATATCTGGTGATGGATTAGCACGAGAGTATATTAATTTGCCGCATGAGACAAATGAAAAATTTAAACAGTTAGAAATTGACGGTGAAAATGTAAGAGCCTACAACACCGGAGATGTTGTAAGTAGAGATATTCAAGGAAATTTTAATTTCCATGGTAGAGAAGATTTTCAATTAAGCATTAATGGAGTGAGAATTGAATTAGGGGATATTGAGAGTACTCTTCAAAAACATAATAGAGTAAGTCAAGCTATAGCACTACCATTACATATAGCTTCAAATACGCTATTGACAGCATCCATTGTATTAGAAGAGGAATCCTCGATTTCAGAACTTGAACTATTTAGCTATTTGAAAGAGAAGCTGCCTAAAAATATGATACCCGTTCAACTTATTTTTCATCAACATTTACCGTTGACTAGAAACGGTAAAATAGATCGTGAATTGTTGAACAAACAGCATATAGAATATTTTAATAGTAAACAATTACTTGAATCTTCAACGAATATAAGTGAATCTTTGCAAAAGATTATTGATATTTTTTCTTCTACCTTAAACTTAAAATGCTCATCACAAACAGATTTATTTGAAGTTGGAGGAAATTCCTTAGACGCAGCACAAATTGCTATGAACGTTTCAAAAGCGTTTAATGTTGATTGTTTACCATGGCAAGTACAGCAGCAGAGAAAACCTTGTAATTTATTGGATATTCTTTCTACTTTACCAGCCTTATCATCAAATAATGAACCTACTATGTTTGATCAAAACGAGTGGTTTCCTGCAACGAGTATGCAGAAAGGTCTTTGGTATTTGTGGAAAACAAATGAAGGAAATCCATTTTATAATGTAGGCGCTACTTTTCAGATTAACGGTCTTTTTGATGAACATAAGTTTTATAGCGCCTTTGTCAATATCATAAAGAAAAATGCCGCCTTTTTTGTGAATTTTAGAGAAAATACTTCCTATGGAATTGAACAAAAAATTAGAAATATAGATGAAATAGGAGAGCATGTAGATCATCACATACAAATCCTACAGGTGAAAAATATGGAGGAGGCGCACACTCTTGCAAAGACAATTTATAATCAGCCTTTCCAGTTAGAGAGCGATTTATTGTTTAGAGGGGCAATCATTCATACAGAGAATGCAGGAGCTGTTTTTGTACTTGTATCTCATCATATTGTATGTGATGGCTTATCTTTAAAAAATATACTGCAAAATATAGCTAAAGTTTATAATGAGGAAATTACTATAGATGACATAAAATCAAGTAGTTCTGAAAATCTATATAATAACATCAATAAATTGGCTAATAAATCAGAGGATCAAAATTTGAAGGATTTTTGGTTTGAGCAATCTAAGGCATTTAAACTTGCCCAACTACCTATTCAAGAGAAATCCGAAGAATATATAAGAATTGGAAAGATTTTAGAGATTGAAAGCCATAGAGAGCTAGGTAAAAAAATTGATCAATTTTCACAGGAAATGAAATTGAGTCAGTTTACAATATTACTAACTGCTTGGGCACTAAATTTAGCAAAATATTGCATGCAAGATACAATAACGATAGGAATTCCTTATCATGGCAGAACTAATGAAAATTTAAATGATGTTGGAATGTTTGTTAATTTAGTTCCTTTAACGCTTTCCTTAAATAAAAAGGCCTCTTTTAAAGAGCTCCTGCTTGAAATTAGTAACACTGTTCATGAAAATATTGCTCATGGAGATTTCTCAATTGTTGATATTGCGGCTAACATTGATAAAAGAGAGTATCTTGATGTAGTAAATAATACATTCAGTCTTAAAGTGAATCTTGAAATGGATTTAAAGAATATCAACACAAGCTTTATCGAGCAAGATACTGGTGGATCAAGATTTCCTTTAAGTTGTTTCTTCAATGTAGAAAATGGAGAAGTAAAAGGACATATAGAATATTCATTTGCCCATTTTACTGAAGTAGAGATTCAATTGCTGGCGAAGAATTATTTGAGTTTACTAGCCTCATTAATTAATGAACCAGATCAATTATGGGGTACTGCATTTACTAAAGGTTCTATTATATCCTCCAATGATAATGGGAAACTATTACAAAAGGCTAAGCCACTCCACTGTCAATTTGAAGAGGCAGCGAAAAAATATAAGGATTATATTGCCATTCAAGAGCTGGATAGAGCATTAACATATGAACAACTCAATCAAGAAGCAGAAAAATATTCTTCATTACTGCTATCAATGGGTATTGAAAAAGGCGATTACGTGCCTATGTATATGGACAGAGGAATAGATGCCATTGCAGTAATACTAGGTGCTCTAAAAGCAGGCGCAGTATATGTTCCTTTAGATACGGAGCATCCTATAGCAAGAACACAGAAATTATTAGAGCGATTAAATCCAAAGGTTTTAATGGTAAATACAATAGATGAAATACCATATGGAGAATGGGAAGTTGTAAATACTCTAGAAAAAAATATAGTTAAAAATAATGTAAAAGCAATGGGACCTGTCTCTGTCGATGATCCAGCATATCTTATGTTTACTTCTGGCTCGACGGGTGAGCCGAAGGGTGTAGTATGTCCACATTTAGGGGCTTCTTTACGTATAGAATGGCAAAAAAACCAAAATAAACTTAAACCTGGTAATAAAACATTGTTTAAAACGCCATATACATTTGATGTATCTGTTTGGGAAATATTTTATACCCTTTGTACGGGTGCTACGTTAATTGTTGCTCCTAAAGACTTGCATCGTGATCCTTTAGGTTTATTGAAATTTATTTGTAATGAGTCAATTGATTTGTGTCATTTTGTCCCTTCTGTGTTGCAATTAATGCTTAATGAAATGGACTCTCAAAAAGATTACAAATTGCCATTAAAGTATCTTCATTTAAGTGGGGAAGCACTACCAGGTCCATTAGCTAAAAAAATAAATGAGTTGTTACCACAAGTCGAAGCATTCAATTTATATGGTCCAACTGAGGCGGGAATTGAAGTTACTGTTCAACAGGTAACAAAAGATCATTATAATATTGGTTTTCCATTACCGTATGTAGAAATGGAAGTGGTCGATGAAGCCGGGCTACCAGTTCCAAAAGGTTTTCCAGGTGAATTAATGATTGGAGGACCTTCTTTAGCAAAAGGTTATTTCAAGAATGAAATCGAAACGAACAAAGTTTTTGTAAAGCGAAATGGAAAAACCTTTTACAAGTCTGGCGATTTGGTAAAAATTTCAGCGAATGGCAGTATAGATTTTCTAGGAAGAAAAGATTCACAAGTTAAGGTAAACGGTGTAAGGATTGAGATAGAAGAAATTGAAGCTTGTGTTATACAGCAACCACAAGTTAACGATACAGCAGTCGTATTAGGGCATGATCAAAATAACAAACCATGCTTAGTCTGCTTCTACACTTTAAATGTGAAAGATAGTCTAAGTAGAGATGATTTGAAAAAAGCAGTGTCTAAAGACTTACCAGTAACGTATATCCCATCGATGTTCGTTGAGTTAGAAAAATTACCATTAACATCTAGCGGAAAAAGAGACAGAAAACTACTTAGCTTAGAAGCTTCACAATACCTTGCAGACGGTGCTCAAAATACATTTAGGGAGCCAACGACTGAACTGGAAAAATCAATTGTAGAGGTTTGGGCTGAAGTGCTAAAGGTTAACGAAATAGGTATCGATGATAACTTTTTTGAAATCGGTGGAGATTCCATTAAATCACTTCAAATAGTATCTAAATTGCGTACCAATGGTATTGATATTACTCCGAAAGACTTTTTGAAGCACCCTACGGTATCAGAGATGTCTCTCATACTTAAATAATGTGGAAGGAGGTTAGCGTAGAATGGTACAAAATGAAAAAAAACTCCCGTTAACACCATTGCAATTAGTTATGTTAATGGAAACATTAAAAGACCCAGCGTCAGAAGCTTATTGGCAAATTTTGTCTTATGAAATTCCTAACTCATTTACATTCAAAGAGATTCAAGAAGCTTGGTTAAATACTGCCAGAGCTAATCCAGCATTAAGAACAAAATTTGAGTGGGAGCAAGAGATAGAACCAATCCAAATTATTCAAAGCAATGTAGAAGAAATTAATGTATTAGAGGTTAATTATTTATGGATTCAAGATGAATTTATGAATATAGAGAATTGGTTTAAAAGTGAGATTGGTAGGCTACAGCGAACGTTGCTAAATAAGACACAACAATTTTACCTTATTCAAAACTGGAAACCTTCTAAAAACCTATTAGTATGGGTGCATCATCATATTATTATGGATGGTTGGTCAATTGCTCAGACACTTGAGGATTTCTTTAAGCTGTTAAATAAGGATGTCACTTCATTAGCAATTCGTCCAGATATCGAACCATATTTACATTATATTAATGATCCAATGTATCAAAAAGGGCTGGAAAAATATTGGGGAAATGTGTTAAGTGATTTAGCTGAAGCAGAAACATTAGCGATAGAAAAATCACAACATATGGGTCAAAAACCATTATTTAAGTATTTGGATAAAGAGTTAAGTAAGAGAGCGGCAGAAAATCTTCATGCCTATAGCATAAAGAACAGAGTGACTACTTCAAGCGTCGCTTTAACAATATGGGGCGTGTTGATTAATCGATATCAACATACGAATAATCTATACGTAGGTTCGACTTTTGCATTAAGGCCGTATCAATTACTAGAGTCGAGTGATATGAACGGGATGCTCATAAACACATTACCAGTCAAAATAGGTATAGAAGATGAACTAACATTAAAAGAAGTATGCCTCCAGACAATGGATCATCTGCAAGATGTTTCTGAAAATAGCGGAATTCCGTATTCTAAATTATTACAGTTTGGTGGTGTATCTGGAAATACAGAAATCTTTAAAACCTCTGTCATTTTCCAAAATTTCAAGGGAAACTTAACTAATAAAAAGAATGGTGATTTGGTTCACCAGTATGGAACAAGCTCTGATCCTTTATCAGTAACATTTGATATTACACAAGGCTCCATATGCTTACGATTAGGTTGGGATCAACAACGTTATGAGCAAACAGAGCTTCTGAGACTTCTAGATTCTCTTGAGTATATATTTGAAAATATAGATAACTATAATAATATGTTGGTTAAAAATATTAACTTAACACAAATCGAAGAGCTATATTTAAAAAATGTTTTAACGACAGATGTTTCTGCAACGTCTGAAAACTTTTCGATTCACTCTATTTTAGGAGACTACAGGGAAGATTCTTTAGCCATTTCAGATGATCAAAGAAATTTAAGCTATCAAGATGTGAAAAGATATATCAATATTGTGGCTAATGAACTACTCAAAGAAGGAGTACAGAGTGGGGATACTGTTGCATTGGTAGGGAAAAAAGGTATTGAAACAGCAATCGGTATTTTTGCTGCTTGGACAATAGGCGCTGCATGGTGTGCTATTGATACGAGTATACCTGAAGCAAGAACTAAACGTACATTAGAGATATTGCAGCCAAAAACATTATTATTCCTAGATAACATTCCAGCTATTATTGAACGTAGTACGGATGAGAAAGAAATAATAAGTGAGGCCTACAAGTTTAACCCGGGAGATGTGGCATATTATATTTCTACTTCTGGTAGTACAGGAGAACCTAAAATCGTTTCATTAAAAGCAGAAGGGTTGTTACAAATCATACAAAGCTGGAAACAATTTTATCACCTTGATAGTGAACAGTATGTTCTTCAACTAGGGAGCTGGACATCGGATGTTTTTTTAGGTGATTTGCTGAAGGCATGGTCAACGAATGGATATTTGTTTATTTGCGAGGAAGAAAAAAGAATTGATATGGCCTATTTAGCAGAAATGGCAGCTAAATATAATATTTCATTTTTAGAGTCAACCCCTGTTTTAGTAAGGGAATTTATCCACTTTTTAAATGAAGAAAATAGGGTCTTAAAAGATTTAAAAACAATCGTAGTAGGTGCTGATACGTTCAGACTTGAAGAAAAGAATGAAATATGTGACATGCTTTGGGAAGGTATCAATTTTTATAATGGCTATGGTCTAAGTGAATGTACAATTGAGTCTCTAGTTTATAAGTGTAATAACAATCAGGATAGTTCTAAATCAGGACTTTGCCCAATAGGTAAACCATTACCGGGAACCATGCTGAGAATTGTTGATAAATTAGGTAATTCTGTAGCCCCTGGCATGATAGGCGAACTACACATTGGAGGGAAACAAGTAACAAAAGGCTATGTAACCGAGGATGGTTTCGTTACCTCCACTTGTTATACTCTGGATGGTGTTAGCTACTTCCGGACTGGTGATTTAGTAAGATTAAATGCTAATGGAGTGATTGAATTTTATGGACGCAGTGATCAGCAAGTAAAAATTCGAGGCTATCGATTAGAATTAGGTGAAGTAGAGAACGCGTTATTATCACTTCAACCTGGCATGGAATGCTTTGTTAGCTGTCTTCCAAGTAATAACGGTGAAAATACTTTAATTGCCTTTGTTAGTGGGACAGACCAAAGTATTGAGACCATTAATAGTAGGATTTCTAAGATACTTCCGGATTTTGCGATTCCGAATGTAATCGTTCCATTAGAAAAGCTACCTCGCAATACGAATGGCAAGATTGATAGAGTGTCGCTAAGGAAACAAGCTGAAGAATTACTGAATCAATTAACCGCTACGTCGACTATCTCAATGTCAGGCGATATGGTTGATATGGTAAGAGAGACATGGGAAGTAGTTTTAGGAAAGAAAGTACAGTTGAATCGGAGTCTATTCGATCAAGGTGGCCACTCTTTAATTGTACTGAAATTATATAACTTACTTCGAAAAGTGTTACCTTCTTATGAGTTTGTAGTGGGTGATCTTTTCCGATATCCAACTATCAATCGGTTTGTAGAAGAAATTACGGCTAGAAAAGAGGCAGAGCCTATTGCAGAAAGTACTATACCATCTTACAGCAAAATTGAAGTACTTGAAAAAGTGAAACAAGGCGAGCTTACAGTAGAGGAAGCTATGAAAATAATAGGTGGTCATAGATTGTGAAGATGAAACAAGAAAAAGGCTATTTAGTATATAACCCAAATCCACATGCAAAATTAAAATTGCTATGTTTTCATCATGCTGGAGGTTCAGCACTTTCAATGGTTCCTTTAGTGAGAGATTTATCTGAAGATGTAGAAGTATGTTTGTTTGAATTACCTGGTAGAGGAATGACAAATGATTTACCTTTCCTATCAACATTTTGTGAGGCAAAAGAATATCTATTTAAAACAGTATTTCATTATATTGATCGCCCAGCCGTTTTATTTGGTCATAGTTTGGGAGGACTATTTGTCTATGCTTTATCAAGTTTATTGGATGAGAAAAGTCAATATATTAAAAAATTAATTATTTCAGCTGCTAGGTCCCCCATAACTGTAGCTAATCATGCGACGCATCCTGAAGCTCCGTTTACGAGGCGAACGAGGGAAAGTATTATAGCAGATATTAGAAGGCTAGGTGGAGTGCCAAATGAGCTTGAGTCTGATTCGAGGCTATTCAATTCAATAGTGGATGTTACAGGCAGAGATTTTCATTTGCTCGATACATTTAAATTCGATGATAAAGCATTGGTCAACTATCCAATGGAACTTTGGTTAGGTACACAAGATTCAGCAGTTCCTGATGGGGAAGTTAAACTGTGGGAGAAAATGGCGCTCAATGACTATAAGTGTAAGTATTTTAATGGTGGTCATTTTTACTTGAATGAGAGTGAGGAGCCTGCTCAAGAATTGAGACAGGAACTCATGAATATTTATACCAACATCAAAGGAGGGGTGATTCATGCAAACTAAACTTAAACCAGGGGAAAGAAGACATTATAGGGAAATTGAACTTTGGAAAGATATTACCAAAGAGCAATGGGATGATTGGCATTGGCAATTAACGAACACTATTAAAACTTTAGATGATTTAAAGAAAGTTGTAAACTTAACTGAGGAAGAAGAAGAAGGAGTCAAAATTTCTCTACAAACGATTCCTTTAAATATAACTCCTTATTATGCATCTTTAATGAATCCTGATGATGTACGATGTCCAATACGTATGCAGTCAGTGCCATTATCTGCTGAAATTATGAAGAGTCACTATGATCTAGAGGATCCATTGGATGAAGATGAAGATTCCCCTGTACCAGGTATAACTCACAGGTATCCTGATAGAGTATTGTTCCTAGTTACCAACCAATGCTCCATGTATTGTCGATATTGTACAAGAAGAAGATTTTCTGGACAGGTGGGAATGGCAGTACCTAAAAAGCAGCTTGATAGAGCTATTGATTACATTAGGAATAATGAAGAAATTAGAGACGTTTTATTGTCTGGCGGAGATGCCTTATTAATTAACGATAAAATTCTTGAATATATTTTAAGCAGTTTAAGAGATATACCGCATGTTGAAATAATTCGAATTGGTACTAGAGCACCAGTCGTATTTCCTCAAAGAATAACGACTGAGTTGTGTTCGATTCTAAAAAAATATCATCCTGTATGGCTAAATACACACTTTAATACGTCGATCGAGTTAACTGATGAGGCGAAAGAAGCCTGCGAGAAGTTAGTCAATGCGGGGGTTCCAGTGGGGAATCAGTCTGTTATACTGACAGGGATAAATGATAGTGTGCCAATAATGAAAAAATTAGTGCATGATTTAGTGAAAATCCGAGTTAGACCATATTATATTTATCAGTGTGACCTGTCTGAGGGGATTAGCCATTTTAGAGCACCTATTTCTAAAGGATTGGAAATAATTGAATCTTTAAGAGGACATACTTCTGGTTATGCTGTGCCAACATTCGTGGTAGATGCACCAAACGGAGGTGGGAAGATAGCGTTACAGCCAAATTATATAATTTCCCAGAGTCCTGAGAAAGTAGTTTTAAGAAATTATGAAGGCGTTATTTCTTCTTATCCAGAGATAAAGCACTATGAATCAGGTACAGCCGATAGTTATTTTTCTGAGGTTTATGATTTAAAATCATATGACTCAACAGGCGTTTCAAAGCTTTTAGAGACTGAACCTTCGAAAAGCTTAGTTCCTACAAATCTTCGACGATATAAATTAAGAGAAAGATATAAAGAAGAGGGAGCGGAGACATTAAAGGATAAAAGAGAAAATAGAGATGTGTTAAAACAAAAGAAAATATTACAAGCACAGAAAACAAATAAATGTTAGATAGGGGAATCGTGATGGTAAGCTTTTATGGTAGTTTATCTACAGAATTATATGATATAGATAAATATATTGGTAAATCATTTGGAGATGTAGAGTATTATTCAAAAAGGTTAGAAGGTGTAAAGGGAAAGATATTAGAGCCTGCCGTTGGTAATGGTCGTATCCTAATACCTTTATTGCATAAAGGACTAAATATTGAAGGTTTTGATCTTTCTGATGACATGTTACAATTATGCAAAAAAAATTGTGCAGAAAGTGAGCTTACACCAAATCTATATTCATTAAATATGTGCAATTTTTCTTTGGAACAAAAATATGAGGCGATTATTATTCCGACTGGTTCATTCCTATTATTACATCAAAGAGAAGATTCTTTAAAAGCCTTAAAGTGTTTTTATGATCATTTAGAGGATGGAGGCCGTTTAATAGTAGACACTTTCCTTCCTGATTCGTTTGAGAAGGGGTATGTTTCAACTAGAGTATTTAAGAATCAAGACGGTGACTCTATAACATTGGAAGAAGTATTGGTAGATGTGGATTACATTAATCAATTTACGATTACTCACAATAAATATCAGAAATGGGAAAACACTAAACTAATTGATACTGAGTTAGAGATCTTCCCGTTAAAGTGGTATGGAGTAGAAGAGTTTAGAGGGATTTTACAAGATATTGGATTTAAGGATGTAACAATTTCTTCAGATTATGAGTATAATAAATATCCAACAGATGGTTCACAGGTATTTACGTATGAAGCAATAAAATAATAGCACTTAATAATGAAAGAACCCCGCAATAAAAAGTGTTTGTTCTTCAAGTCCTTAAAAGTTCGATTGGTAAACGATTTGTTTACCAAATCGAACTTTTTCTTTTTTTGTTGAAAGTAGTATGAGACCAGTTTTCAGTAGGTCAAGGGCAAAAGAATACATTGGGTCAAGTTTTGAGGTAAATCACGTCATTCAACTGCACATGATGACAGAAGGAAAAAGGCTAAGATTCACAATAGACAACTGTATTTGATTCGACAGTGGATAGGAAAATAAAAGAACCTATACATTTAAAAGAGGCACCCTTATAAAACTAAGAGACGCCTAAAACATTTGAGGTAAAAATTCCCTCATGAATCGTTGATTTTTACGTAACCATATTTTTAATATCATCCGATGTGTTAATAATCTATGTCGCTTATTAGGCCTTGCCTTCGCTTCTATTAAGCTTTGTAGTAGAATACAAGTCTCCGTTGCAAAGGCTTGAGGCTCTACGAGAACATCAAGCTTATAATCGATTAGCTGTGCTGCCTGAACCTTTGCCAGTAATTGAGCAAATTGTCTATTCATAGCTGCATAATTTTCTGCTAATTCTAGGTCGATTAGGGAATATAGTGCTTGTTCAATTTCAAGTTCCAATTCTAGTAGTAGCTCTTTGGATAGCTGTGTCATCCATATCACCTCTTTTACACGGCTATAAAACCAATAGTGGCAAATAGTATGCCAAACAACAGGGTACTAGCTATATAGCCTATAACTTGCCCCCATTTTTGCTGTTCAATTAGCTGTAATGATTCAAATCCAAAAGTTGAAAATGTCGTATAGGCTCCTAAAAAACCAATGCCGATCAGCTGCCATAACCAATCATGGAGATGGAGGGCAAAAACAAGACCGAGTGCAAAGGAACCTGTACAATTGATGATAAAAGTTGCCCACGGATAAGGATGGGCCAATAATTTACCTAAATAAAACCTTGAAATGGCGCCTAAAAATCCTCCAATTCCAACAAGAATCATGCCAGTCGCCCCCTTGCTAGTCGTATACCCAGCCAGGCGCAGAATAAACCACCAGCAATACTTATGACAACATAGAGAACTGCTAGGAGCCACTCATTTTGTTGAACGAGTAATAATGTCTCTAAGGAAAATGTCGAATAGGTTGTAAAGGCCCCACAAAAACCAGTGCCAATCCCAAGGACAATAGGTGTGCGCTTTGTAAAAGTAGTGAAAAGCCATGCTAGGCAAAAGCAGCCAAGTAAATTTATCAATAATGTTGTGGATGGAAATCCTTCCGAGTTTGGAATGGCAAGACTCAGCCCATACCGGCAAATGGCTCCAAGAATGCCACCAATCCCAACAGTGAAAAATGATTTCAACGTAAAGACCCCTTACTAAAATGACTATTATTAAAAAGTGTATCACGAGAAGAAAATTTTAGAAATATTTCGATGTTGGGAATTTTATTAAATCGAGTTTTCAACTTTCAATGCTAACAAATGAACGAATATGTCTCTAATTATTATTTAATTACTTAGCTAGTTTATAGCTAGTACTATTAGTAGGGTGAACGATTTTGTTGTAACAAAATAATATATAAATATAGTATATAAAAATAGATTTACAGCAGGTTTTGAGAGAAAGTGTAGTCGAGATTCTAGCTAAAAAAAGTGATAGTAAATACATCATAAAACATCGCTTACGGTTTATCCGAAAACGGCTAAACCAGAAAAGGAAAACCCGACACTACTAAATATTAAATAACTAAATAATAATGATGATGATATATAGGCAAATAGGTAGAGGAAGAGGCATGCAACTATCTTCAAGAATTGCTGAGCGCGTAGCAGCATTTTTGGGGCTGCTCATTTCAGACTTTAGGTTAATGTCAGCTTTAAAAAAATGATGTAATGTTAAAAGTAATAAATGTCGAACATGCTTTCCTTTTGAGCATAGGTGTAAAATTGTATTTTAGCGCTTTAAAGCGTTAACTATTTTCCGGAAATGATAAAAAATAACAGTGTGATAGTTGACAATTATTTCTATAGTGTGATAATCTTCAAGAACACTATAACAAATAAACTAAAGGAGGGCATGACAATGTTAATTTTATCAGTATCATATTTAATCACAGCTACATACATTGTCCATGCCTAACGCTTATTTAAGATTGCACACAAAAGGTATGGATTTCATCCGGCCTTTTATAAGAGACACATGCTCTTTTGAGGGGTATGTGTCTTTTTTGGTGCCTAAAAAGGTTATAGTAAAAATCAAAAAAGGAGTGTATGTTTATGCGAAACACTGTACGTCGAATGATTTTCAAAAAGGAATTTCTAGAAAGTGGGTAGCAATGCCACAACAGCACGGAAGAAAGAAGGTAATTATGTATGTTTGATGTTTTAAGTAAATTAGGCTGGTTCTTTAAACGCTATTGGAAACAATATACAGTCGCGATTGTGCTATTGATGATTGCTAGTGGGTTAGAGGTTGTTCCTCCATATTTACTGGGCTCAATTATTGATATTTTGACAGCAGGTGAAATGACGCCAGCAATTTTAACAAAGTATGTGTTTATTTTTATCGGGATCATTATTGGGGGCTATCTGCTGAATTTTGTGTGGCAATTCCGACTATTTGAAGGGGCTATTAACCTTGAAAAAATTTTACGTCGAAATTTGATGCAGCATTTTTTACGTATGACTCCAACCTTTTATGAAAAAAATCGCACAGGGGATTTAATGGCTCGGGCAACAAATGACTTAAATGCCGTTTCCACTACTGCTGGGTTTGGGATCATGACGTTGATTGACTCAACGATTTATATGGGGTTTATCATTTTTGCGATGGGTTATATGATTTCTTGGAAGTTAACACTATTTGCCATGCTACCAGTTCCTATTATGGCCATCCTCATTCAATATTTAGGGAAAATTGTACATGAACGTTATATGAAGGCTCAGGATTCTTTTGGGGAATTGAACGATAGTGTCCTTGAATCAGTAGCAGGTGTGCGAGTAGTGCGTGCCTATGTGCAGGAAAAAAAGGATGAGGCTAATTTTGCGGATATGAGTGAAATCGTTTATGCAAAAAATATTCATACAGCTAAAATTAACGCTTTATTTGGCCCTATTACTAAAGTGGGTACAGGAATCAGTTATGTTGTTGCGCTTGGGTATGGTGCTCATTTAGTAGCGACAGAGGCCATGACAGTAGGGCAACTTGTAACCTTTAATGTCTATTTAGGATTAGCGGTTTGGCCAATATTTGCCATTGGCGAGCTGATCAATGTCATGCAACAAGGGAATGCATCACTCGATCGTGTGCAGGAAACGTTAAACTACGAGGCGGATGTTCGAAATATTCCGAATCCACAAATGATTGCGACACCTAAAGCAATTGGCTTTGATGATTTAACTTTCCAATATCCTATGAGCCAAGTGAAAAACCTACAACAAATTTCACTGTCATTGAAAAAAGGGCAAACACTTGGAATTGTTGGAAAAACTGGCGCCGGGAAAACTACCTTCCTCCGTCAATTATTACGAGAATATCCAATCGGTCAGGGACAGCTTTCCATTGACGGTATTGATATTACTGCTCAAACGAAGGAGCAAATTCTTGATTGGATTGGCTATGTTCCACAAGATCATGTGTTATTCTCCCGTACCATTCGTGAAAATATATTATTCGGGAAAGAAGATGCGACGCAGGCAGAATTACAGCAGGCGATACGGGCTGCATATTTTGAAAAGGATTTAGAAAATCTACCAATGGGTCTTGAAACGCTTGTAGGCGAAAAAGGTGTATCTCTTTCAGGCGGTCAAAAGCAACGTGTATCTATTGCTCGTGCGCTAATTAAGGACCCTGAAATTTTAATGCTTGATGATTCACTGTCTGCTGTTGATGCGAAGACAGAGGCAAGAATTATTGAAAATATTCAGCGAGAGCGTGATGGAAAAACAACGATTATTACCACACACCGATTATCGGGTATTCAACATGCTGATATTATTATCGTGTTGGATGATGGGCAAGTTGTTGAGCAAGGAACACATGAGGAACTTCTTTCACGACAAGGATGGTACAAGGAGCAATTTGACCGTCAGCAGCTAGAAGGAGGTGCCTCATGAGTACGAGTCAACGTTTAATGCGCTATGCAATGTATTTTAAAAAGCCTATTTTTCTAGGCTTATTCTTCCTGACAATCGCCGTTTTTACGGAGCTTGTTGGGCCATTTATTGCTAAACATATTATTGATAATTACATGACGATTGGTCATATTGAAATCAAACCGATTACGTGGTTGCTAATTGTTTATTTACTATTAGCTATTGCTACGGCGATATTACGCTATTTTATGTATATTTATTTACAAATTGGTGCAAATCGGGTTGTTCAAAAATTACGTAAAGATGTTTTTGAGCATATACAAACTTTACCGATCCAGTACTTTGACAATCTACCAGCTGGCAAAATTGTTGCGCGTGTTACAAATGATACAGAGGCGGTTCGGAATTTATATGTACAGGTACTCTCCAATTTTGTGACGAGTTTCATATCCATTTTTGGCGTTTATATAGCACTCTTTATTTTAAATTGGAAAATGGCAATGCTTGCTTTAACGATGATTCCTATTGTGTATTTATGGATGATTTTATATCGAAAAGTTGCTTCCAAATATAATGATGTTATCCGTACGAAAATTGCTGATATTAATGCCATGATCAATGAATCTATCCAGGGGATGACAATTATTCAAGCATTCCGACGTGAGCAACAAATGACAAAGGAATTTGATGATATGAATAACGAGCATTACGCATATGAGCGAAAGCTGTTAGTTCTTGATTCCGCTACTTCCTTTAACCTTGTCAATACTTTAAGGCTTATTATGTTTACTGTCTTTATTGTCTATTTTGGTACACAATCATACACAGCCACAGAAATCATTTCAGCGGGGACATTATATGCGTTTGTCGATTATTTAACAAAGCTATTTAATCCTATTACGAATATCGTGAACCAATTTTCTCAGCTTGAACGATCCCTTATTGCAGGGAAACGGGTGTTTGAGGTGCTAGATACAGATGGTGAGCCTGTCTCAGAAAAAAGTTTACCAAGATATAAGGGCAATGTCCTTTTCGAGGATGTTTCATTTGCTTATAAAGATAATGAATATGTACTTAAGAACCTATCATTCGAGGCACATCAAGGCGAAACTATTGCCTTAGTTGGTCATACAGGCTCAGGGAAAAGTTCGATTATGAATTTATTGTTCCGCTTCTATGATCCATCGAAAGGTAAGATTTCCATTGATGGCATTGATATTACATCTGTTCCTCGACAAACAATGCGGGAGCATATGGGAATTGTGCTTCAAGATCCTTATTTATTCACAGGAACCATTGCCTCCAATGTGAGCTTAAATAATCCAAACATTTCTCCAGAGAAGATTAAAGATTCTTTGAATGCTGTTGGAGGAGAACGTGTTTTAGCGAATTTGCCAAACGGATATGATGAGCCTGTAATCGAGAAAGGAAGCACATTATCTTCAGGACAACGTCAGCTCATTTCCTTTGCAAGAGCACTTGCCTTCGATCCTGCTATTTTAATACTGGATGAAGCAACATCCAATATTGATACAGAGACAGAGGAAATTATTCAGCATGCAATGGATGTCCTGAAAAAAGGACGGACAACGTTTATTATTGCCCACCGACTTTCTACGATTAAAAACGCAGATCGAATCCTAGTGCTAGATCGAGGGAGAATTGTCGAGAATGGCACACATGATGAATTGCTTGAGCTTGGCGGTATTTATGAAAAGATGTATCAAATGCAAGCCAATTCCTTACAATAATTTAAATAATAAAATCTTGCGGGTCAGACCGTAGATAGGAGCCATCGAGAATGCATTCTCGATGGCTTTTGTCATTTTCTCTCAAGACGCTCATGGAAAAGAAAAAAGAAAGACTATAGGCAGCTCAAACGTTTTAGGTTTGATCTATAGTCTAACTTCTATTAAATTAGGGTATTTTATTCATTTCACATATTTCAAGACATTGATAAAGAATAATAAGACGGAAAGGGCTACGGCAATGCCACCACCAGAAACGAATAGCTCAAATAACCACCTTGGCACATCTAGATAGACCATCATCATGCCAACTAATAGGAATGGTAGGCCAATATTGTATAGCCAGAACTGTGCTTTGGCGAGACCTGTTTCCGCAGCATCTTTATAAGTCGAATAAATTAAACCTATGAATCCAGTAGTCAGCCAACCTACCACACCAATATGAGCATGTGTCGTTTTCCATTGAAGTTGAACAGTATAATGCATAAACAGTCCAAAAGCAAAAACAATCAATAAATACAAGACTGAGAGCTTAATCCATTTAGCACCCATTTTCAACAACTCGCTTCCTGAAAGTGAACTTAGCTAGCTGCTACAGTATATTCGTGTCAAATAAAAATGATGCTTGGATGTATTTGAAAATAAATGTTGTTTGCTGTTTTTTTACAGGAGTGGAATAGGCCCTATGACGAAGAGAACGGAGCGAACAAATTAGTTTAAAAATAAATAGTTTAATGTTAAACTATATTTAAATAGACATGAAGGAGATGTGTTATGAATGGGTAAATTAGATAACAAAGTAGTCATTATTACTGGTGGTGCAGGTGGTATTGGTAGTGGTATGGCTAAAGCAATGGCAAAGGAAGGTGCCATTGTCACGATTGTTGACTTAAATGCAGAAGCAGGCGAAGCAATGGAGAAAGAGTTACAACAAATTTCTCCGAAGTCTATGTTTTTGCAAGCAAATTTAATGGAACGGGATCAATTACCAAAAATTATTGATACAGTTGTAGAAAAATACGGTAAACTAGATGTGCTAGTTAATAACGCTCATGCTGCGAAACAAGTTACAATAGAAGAAACAACACAAGCGGATCTTGACTTATCTTTTGGAACAGGTTTCTATCCGACATTCTATTTAATGCAAGCGGCATTACCACATTTAAAAGAAACACAAGGTAATATTATTAATTTTGCATCTGGGGCAGGTATTCAAGGCCATGAGACACAGGCAGCCTATGCTGCTGCTAAGGAAGCGATCCGAGGCATTTCTCGAGTTGCTGCAAATGAATGGGGCAGATTTGGTATTAACGTCAATATCATTAGCCCACTTGCAGATTCACCAGGTGTACAAGCATGGGCAAAAGCACAGCCAGAGTATTATGAAGCAGTGAGAAGTAAAATCCCACTAGGTCGTTTTGGTCATATTGAACAGGATATTGGACGAGTAGCTGTCTTCTTAGCTTCCGACGATTCACAATACATTACAGGTCAAACGATTATGGTAGATGGTGGTTCATTAATGCTTCATTAATCCTAGGCGTTTGAGGAGGAATTTTTTGAAACAGACAAGTATTTTTAAATTGATTCATATGATTGAACAGGTGAATAACGCCAATATTATTCGTTTTACAAAAGCGTTTCCTTATCCATTAGGAATTTCACCGATTTTAGTATTAAATGAGCTACATGTAAAAGGCCCTCAAAAACAGGCTGAACTAGCTGAAACCATTGGCTATACAAAAGGAGCAATGACAAGCATTGCTGAAAAATTAGTCAAACTTGGCTTAGCAGAAAGGCTGTATGATCCATCTGATCGCCGCACTATTCGCCTTGACATTACCGATGAGGGAAAAATAGCCTTATCAAAGGCTCAATCCATAGGGAAAGAAGTCTTTGTACAACTATTTGAAGTATTAGATGATACAGAAATTGCCCAGTATTTACAGATTCAAGAGAAGCTAGTACAGGGCATTCAAAATAAAAATGAATAGAAAAAGTTGTTTAATGTAAGAAGATCTATCCAGATCAACTCACCTCGATTAATTTTATGGAGGTGGGTTGATTTTTTTATTGGTTATTTATGCTAAAAATAATAGGTAATATTTTGTTTATTAATGGGGGTCCCATATGAAGATGAAGGCATACGCTCAAGACAGCCAATTAGAATGAAAGTAAGCCAGCTAGAAGTTCAACCGGTCACCTAATCGTTTTACATCTAATTGTAAAATAGTTGAATTTATTGAAAATTGTCCGCCTTCATTTTATAATACAATTACGGTTCTATTATAGAGACATATGAGGTGTAAAATGACATTAAAAACATTAGATAACTCATTAGAGGTTCTAAAATATTTTAATAAAGAAAATCCTACTTGGGGTGTTCGAGAATTAGCGAAAGAAATGAACATTAGCCACTCTATTATTTATAGGATATTAGCAACATTTGAACATCAGGGTTTTCTAATTCAACACCCTGAAACAAAGAAGTATGAACTTGGACTTCGTTTTCTAGAGTACGGTCAAATGGTAAAGGATAAATTAAATCTTTCTGATTTTGTGTTACCGATTATGAAAAATCTAGCTGAAGCCATTAAGGAATCCGTATTTTTAACATGGCTAGATGGCACAGATGGTGTGACGGTAGAGATTGCAGAAAGTTCTCAAACTATTAAGTTTTCTGTGTCGATTGGCACACGCACACCTTTACATATCGGAGCATCCTGTAAAACAATCATGGCTTTTCTTCCAGATGAGAAGAAAAAAGAGATAATGGATCATGGCATGAAAAAAGTAACACCGGAAACAATTACAGATCCAGATCAAATGTTAGCGGACTTAGAGAAAATTCAACAGCAAGGCTGGTGCTTTACGACGGGAGAATATTCTCACTCGGTATTTGGGGTAGGGGTCCCTCTTTTTAATAGCAAAAAAGAGGTGATTGCTTCACTAACTATTGCAGGTCCTATTTATCGAAAACCAACGGAGGAAAAGCTACCTGAAATGATTAATGTTCTGCAGTATGGCGCGATGAATATTCAGCGATATTTTGATCAATATAGCTTTAAATTGTACCAAGAATAGGGTGAAAAAGAGCCCGAGATAGTTAATGACTATCTTGGGCCTTTGTTTTGGTTAGTTCTATAAATTCCTTGATGCTGGATACGGCGCTATCGATTTCTTCAAACGTATTAAAATAATGAGGAGATAAGCGAGCCATTTTACGAATATGATTGCGCTCCATGATGGTATTAGCCATAAATGTCCCAGCTTCTATAATGATGCCTCGATCCGCTAAAAAATTTGTCACATCATCTGGAGATATTCCCTCAATATTAAACGGTGTAACCGATAATCGATATTCACTATTTTGAGGGCCATAGAGGACAATGCCTGGAATCGTTTTAAGCTGCTCTATTAAATACTTCGTCAGCTGTTGAACACGCTGATAGATCAGTTGTAAACCAATGGCATTTGCGTAATCGATGGCCGCCCCTAACCCTAATATACTTGGAATAACAGGGCAGCCTGGCTCAAAACGTTTAGCTGTTTCAACAAATGAATAATCGTTGTTTTCATAATCCCAGTTAGTGCTACCCCAGCCGATTATAATGGGATCAATGGTTGAAATCAGAGCTTGTCTTACATATAAAAGACCAGAGCCTTCTGGACCACGTAGCCATTTTCGCCCACTAGCAACTAAAAAATCACAGCCTAGCTCTGCCACATCGATAGGGAGTAAACCCACTGTTTGATTGGCATTAATTAACGTAAGCACACTGTATTGCTGGGCAAGCTCACAGATTTCCTTTGCTGGCTGAAGAGCACCAGCCGCGTTTGACATGTGGGCAAAGGCTATTAATCTTGTATGAGGCGTGATGAGCTGTTTAAGCTCTTGTAAGTCCACCATATAGTCCGTATTCGTTTTCAAAACTTTTAAGCGAACCCCTCGTTGCTGAAGGGCAAGCCAAGGTACATGGTTACTTAACATTTCAGTATCAAGTACAATCACCTCATCATCTATTTTCCAATCTAAGCCTCCTGAAATATAATTAATCGCCATTGAACCATTTGGTACAAAGGCAATTTCTTCTTTTCTTGCACCGATAAATAAAGCTGTTTTTTCCCGAATTTGCTCCACCTGTTCATACGTTTCTTTCCGAAAAGAAGGTAAATAGGGGCCGATACTTGCCTGTTTTTGAAGGTAACTTGTCATCACATTCACTACAGGCTGAGGCATGGCAGAAGCGGCAGCTGTATTCAAATAAATATATTGCGCTAGAAGGGGCATATCCTTTTGAATGGTCCTCATATTTATCATTGCATGCACCAGCCTTATAAAATGATTAACTCTTTTGAAAAGGTCATTAAATTCTCATAACTATTGTCAGTAACTAGTAGGTTATCCTCGATACGAACTCCACCAACATTCGGTAGATAGATCCCTGGCTCCACAGTAAATGCCATGCCTTCTTCTAACACTATTAAATTACGTTGCATTAAATAAGGTTCTTCATGTGCGCTTAAACCAATGCCATGACCAAGTCGATGTGTGAAATAGTCACCATAACCACCATTCCGGATAATTCCTCTTGCAATACCATCTAGGTCTTGGGCAGTCATCCCTGGTTTAATAGCGTCTATGGCTGCTTCATTGGCTTGTTTAACAAGGCTATAAATGTTTTGTAACGTTGGTGATACATCTCCTAAAGCTACCGTTCTAGTCATATCAGCCACATAGCCCTTATAAATAGCACCAAAATCAATGACAATGAATTCGCCCGCCTCAATTTTTTTAGTACTTGCTCTGCCGTGTGGGAGTGCACCACGATAGCCTGAAGCAACGATCGTACCAAAAGGTGTTCCTTCTGAGCCACGACGTCTCATTTCATATTCTAATTGGGCTGCGACTTCCATTTCTGTCACACCGGCTTGAATCGTTGGTAAAGTAGCTGCAAGACTTTCCTCAACAATTTGTACAGCCTGTCGCATAAAGGCTATTTCCTGCAGTTCTTTTTTCATGCGTAATTCGCGTATATTCTCACCAATATCGTATAAATTTTCATATGTAAGCATTTCAATCGATTTCTGCTCATGCACATGCATAGTGTCAAATTCTACACCAATGGTCTGCAATGGTCCCAATTCTTTTTTTAGCTGCTGAATCGCCTGTTTGGGCCCTTCCTCATCAGAATAGGAAAAAATAACACCACCATAGCTAGGATCAATTTTATTTAGTTCTACTTGTGGCAAAAGAAAATATAAATCATTATGAGCTGTTATGACAGCGAATGTTAGACGTTCACTTTGCTTGAGATGAAGACCGGTAAAATAATGCATGTTTGGCCCGGGTACTAAAATAGCTAAATCCACGTCCTGCTGCATACGGGAAACTAACTTCTCTCTTCTTGTTTGAAACATAGTGATTCCTCCTAAAAAAGTAAGCAATAAAATCTATAGTAAATCGTTTCTATTATAGAGACGTTGTACCTTAAAAACAGTATAAATCAACAATAATGAATTTTCAATTTATTAAAATGGCGAAACATATAATGAAGAAGGAAATGAAATAACAAATGTGGGAATAGATTGGAGTAAATAAAGTAAATACTAGTGTACGTCTTTTTTTCGTCCAATATGCATATAAGTAGACTAGATAAACTTTTTTCCAACTTAATACGTCAAAAAGAGGGGCAAAATTGTTAAGCAAGAGAGGACTAACGTATGGAAAAAAATATGAAACGCTCTAAAGAGAAAAAGAGCAAGAAAAAATTATGGCTGTGGATTGTTGGTAGCCTACTAACTATTTTTTTAATTTTTATAGGAACTGCCTACTTTACCATCCAAAAAACTATGAACAAAATAAATACACCACTTTTACAAACAACAGATGCAGCACAGCTAGAAGAAAAAACAGTGATTAAAAAAGAACCTTTCTCGGTTCTGATGCTCGGTGTAGATGAACGAAAGGATGATAGTGGACGTTCAGATACGATGATTGTGATTACTGTGAATCCTGAAAAGCAAACCATGAAAATGCTTAGTATTCCCCGTGATACTCGTACAGAAATTGTCGGTCATGATACCGTTGATAAAATTAATCATGCCTATGCTTTTGGCGGTGTTCCAATGGCTGTAGATACGGTGGAAAATTTTCTAAATATACCGATTGATTATTATGTGTTTATTAATATGGAAGGTTTTTTACAAATTATAGATACGCTTGGTGGCGTAACCATTAATAATGATATGGATTTAACCTATGACGAATATCATTACCCAAAGGGAGAAATTACATTAGATGGTAATGAAGCACTTATTTTTTCACGTATTCGTTATGAAGATCCACGAGGAGATTTTGGACGTCAAATTCGACAACGTCAAATTATTGAAGCGGTTATGAAAAAGGCTTCAACTCCGTCTACCTTATTAAAGGCAACAGATATGCTGACGGTTTTAGGTGATAATGTTCGCATGAACTTCTCTGTAAAAGAGCTTATTCAGCTTCAAGGTATTTATAAGAAAATGGATAAGGATATTGAGCAATTATCGTTTGAAAAGGGTGATGGTGAAAGAATTAACCGCATTTGGTACTACATTCCGAACGAGGAAGAGCTACAAAAAATACAAGCCGATCTAAAAAACCATTTACAAAGCAAGTAAGCTTTTGCTTACAACAAGTGATAACATACATGTAAAATTTTTGGCCATGAAGGGAGGGAGATGAATGAATGGGAGGACCCAGGTCCTTAGGTATACAGCTCTTAATCATTGCATGCAAAGCTATGTACCTAAACGCAAAATGCGAAGAAATCCAGTCCGATCAACTATCAGAGGCCTACAAGTATTATGTTTAAAATTGTTTATGTAGTGCATTAAAAAATCATTCATGTAGGGTGCATGCCTAGTTGAATGATTTTTTTTGACATCAATCATTTATCTATATTTCTTGAAATATCTGAAAATTCGTTGTATACTGACATTAGAAGTGGTTAAAAGGAGTGATTGTGATGATTATAGGCACAATATTGTTAGCATTTGCATTACCAGTGGGTATCATATTAGCAGTAGATTTATTGAACGAGCAGCAACAGGTTGCTTCACAATCTAGCCATTCTTAATTGTCAAATGAACAGAATTAGATACAATTAGATATTAATAGACAAGGCTACTTAGTAGCCTATTTTTTATGGCGAATGAAACAATTTCTGTGATTCATTCGTCAATGAAGTATAGAAAATGTTATACTATTAAAAAAACAGTATCGGGGAATGAACATGCAAGAGGAAAAAACAACAAACTTTAAAAAAGAAATACTATCCTACATCAAAATTATTGTTATTACAGCAATTGTCGTATTAGGCTGTAAGCAATTTTTATTTGCGCCCATTAAAGTACAGGGGGCATCGATGTACCCAACCTACCATGATAAAGATATTATAATTGTCAGTAAAACAAGTAAAATCGAGCGTTTCGATCAAATTGTTTTCCAATCACCTGTAGAAGATGAGCTATATATTAAACGTGTCATCGGTTTACCAGGTGATAAGGTGGAAATGAAAGATGATGTATTGTATGTGAATGGCAAAGCCTACAATGAAGATTACGTCAATCGTGAAACAGATGATCCTAACCAATTACGCATTACGGAAAACTTTACATTAGAGCAATTAGTGAATGAAAAAGAGGTGCCAAAGGGCATGTATTTTGTGCTTGGAGACAATCGCCTAAAAAGTAGTGATAGTCGCCATTACGGTTTAATTTCAGAGGATGCTGTTTATGGTGAGTCAAAGCTAATCGTCTATCCATTTAAGCATTTTCACGTTGGCTCAAAATAAGAAATAAGTAAGCGGCCACTTCATAGTGGTCTCTCAGACTATAGACAAACGCTCAATGAATGTTGAGCTTGCCTATAGTCTTTTTCTTTTACCATGAATTAAAGTAATCCGTTGCTATACACTACAGGCGAAATCCATTAGTTCCTAAAAATCATTGAGTGACAACTACTTGGACATGGCAAGTAGATGAAGAGAAAAGCTATGCTCAAAGAGTATGTTGAATTCAGCTGTAATTTACTCAATAATGGAAATAAAAGAAAAAAACAGAAGCCATTGAGAGTAACGTCTCGATGGCTAGTCTACAGTCTAAGGAGTTACTTTAATAGTGGCCTCTTTCTTTATTTGATAGTACATCTTTACATATTTTGTCAGAAGGATAATAGACACATATCATTGAATTTTCAACAGTTTCTTTAATAGGGGGTTGATTATTTTTTATAGGAGAACTGAGAGCGGGTTCTTCGATTGTGAGCTCTTCTGCTACTAATTCAACACCATAAAATAGTAATAAAAAATAGCATAAAAATCCTACTATTCGCAAACAATCACCTCGTAAAATAGATATTGTATGTTATTATGTATGGTCAAATTCATCAAAATATAAGCAAAAAATCAAAATTTTCTCTCTAGCAATCGAAATTTTTATGAGACTGATTCTATGAAAAAAAGTATTGTCAATGAAATTTTGGTGTGCTACTATAGCTAAAGTAAATATTTGAACTGTATAACCTCAATAATATGGATTGAGGGTCTCTACCAGGAACCATAAAATCCTGACTACAAAACTTTGTTTCATTTTTGTAGTCAGGATTTTTTTATTTGATTGAGCCTATGATGTTGATAAAGAAACGTCTTCGGTATCAGGCTTATGCAGCCTCGGACATAGGAAATAGATTTTACAAAGGAGCTTATTGTGGCAAGTCCCTATGCAAAATTTGGATTTGATGTAGAGGTATCAAGGCTATTAAAAAAATCTCCTATAAAAATGAAAATGTAACGAAAGGGAGATTACAATGAATTGGAGAGTTTATATTCTTGCAGTGACTACCTTTGCGGTAGGTTTAGTTGAATTAATCGTAGGTGGAATCCTACCCAATATTGCAGAGGATTTGCACGTTTCGTTAGCAACTGCAGGGCAATTAATCACTATTTTTGCACTTGTTTATGCGATTTCTGCGCCTGTCCTACTATCTTTGACAGCCAAGATGGAACGGAAACGCTTATTTCTTATATCTTTATTTATTTTCACATTAGGTAATTTAATGACCTTCTTTAGCACAACGTTCACCGTTGTCTTAATTGCACGAATTTTTACAGCGATGAGTACAGCCTTGGTCATCGTGCTATCATTAACCATTACAACGAGAATTGTAGAGCCAAGACATCGTGCAAAAGCACTGGGGCTTGTTTTTATGGGCGTAAGCTCTGCACTTGTTATCGGTGTGCCAATGGGGATATTTATTACGGAAGCTTTCGGTTGGAGAGCCGTATTTTTAGGCATTAGCATTCTTTCGACAATCTCAATGGTTTTAATAGCTTTGTTATTAGACAAAATGCCAATCGGAGAAGTCGTACCACTGAAGAAGCAAATGAAATCATTGGCGAATTTAAAAATTCTTACAGCACAATTAACGACTTTGTTTATGCTAGCAGGTCATTATATGCTCTACGCATATTTAACACCATTTTTAGTCGAAGCCTTTGATATGAATGCTTCATGGATTAGTATTTGTTACTTAATCTTTGGTATTGCCTCTGTCAGTGGTAATGCTGTAGGTGGCTGGGTGAGCGATAAAATCGGGACAAGTAAAGCCCTTATTTTAATCGTCTCTACATTTGCGGTTGTCCTGTTCAGTATTCCTTACACAGTCATTGCCTTACCGGTCTTTTTACTTTTTACCGTTTTATGGGGGGCATTAAGTTGGGCTTTAACACCACCATTACAAAATTATTTAATTCAAGCAGATCCTCAATCATCCGATATACAGCAAAGCTTAAATACAGCAGCGCTCCAAATTGGGATTTCCATTGGCTCAGCGCTAGGTGGTGCCGTATTTGCCTTTACTGGATCTGTCATGCATTTAGCAAGTTTCGGAACTCTATTAGTTCTCTGTGCTTTAGGATGTGCTATCTTCTCCATTAAAAGAGCGCCAGTCTCACAAGAGCATTCTGCGGAATATCCGTCAGCGCAGCACCCTTCATAATAAATGGTGGAATTATCCAAAAATGATTCTGCTATAGCAGGACAATAGCGGTTTGATAGCGAATGTAAGGATAGAGGAGGTTGGTAATAGATGCAAGTAGATTTAACCGATTTTCAACATGTCAAAGTCATCGCAACGATTGATCAAACTTTTTATAGAAATGTTGGTGCTATCATACTATATGAGGAGGATTCACACACATTATCTGTACGAAAATTGACACGAAAAACAGTCGATCAATATATACCAACAGACGAACTCGAACACTTTACGTTTGCCTCTCATGCTGATGCCATTAAGTTCACGCACAAACTTACACGCATGAGTGCCTTGGATTACTTATTAGTGGCCCATAAAGAGAGACCCATACAATCATAACTGCTTTTATAAAAGCATTGGGAAAGCCATTCCCGGTGCTTTTTTTGTTTAAATGAATCTATTTGAGTGTTCTCTTTAAAAATTAATTTCTCACTAGTTTATTATCATACTCTAGTTATCTATGGAATAGATTGTTGTAGTTAATGAATTTCACACAGACTTAAGAAGTTTGAGATTATAAGGTGCCTATTATTTTCCAGAAAATAGTATACCACCTTTAAATCTTGTGAATGGAAGGAGAACCCTATGACTGAATATCATCAACAATCGTCTACTGAAGTCATGAAGATATTGAATGTCACCACAGAAGGCTTGTCCGATGGGGACGTTCAAAAAAGACAACAAGTCTATGGCTATAATGTATTAGAGGAAGGTAAAAAGATTAGTACATGGGCAGTTTTTATGGGCCAATTTAAAGATTTATTAGTCATTATTTTACTAGTTGCTGCCTTCGTTTCCTTTCTACTAGGAGAGGTAGAAAGTACAATTGTCATTATGATTGTTGTCTTTCTAAATGCTATTTTAGGCACGGTACAGCATGTTAAAGCAGAGCAATCTTTAGACAATCTGAAGGCACTAACCACACCTATTGCCAAAGTAATGAGGAATAATCAGCTTATGGAAATTCCTTCTGAGGAGATTGTGGTGGGGGATCTTCTTATTTTGGAGGCTGGCGATTACATCAATGCGGATGGCAGACTATTGGAAAGTCATAATTTGCACATCAATGAAAGCTCTCTAACCGGAGAATCAATTGCCGTTGCCAAAAGTACTGAGCCTATTCGAAAAAACAATGTTACGATTGCAGATAAGAAAAATATGGTGTATTCAGGTAGCTTCGTCACCAATGGACGAGGGATTGTAATGGTTACAGCTATCGGGATGCAGACTGAAATAGGGAAAATCGCAAATTTACTCGATACAGCAAAGGAAAAGAAAACACCCTTACAAATTAGCTTGGACCAATTTGGTGAAAAATTAGCATTAGGTATTACAATCATTTGCTTAGCCATTTTTACAATTGACCTTATTCGCGGACGAGCTTTAGTAGAATCCTTTATGTTTGCGGTATCTCTAGCTGTCGCAGCTATTCCTGAGGCTTTGAGTTCCATCGTTACAATCGTTTTAGCATTCGGCACACAGAAGATGGCCAAGGAAAATGCGATTATTCGTAAGCTCTATGCGGTTGAAAGCTTAGGAAGTGTATCTGTTATTTGTTCTGATAAAACGGGTACTTTAACAGAAAATAAAATGGTTGTACAGGAAGTCTTTGTCGATCAGAAAAAAATTCCTCATGATTGGCTAAACCCAACAAATCCAGTGGAAAAAGAGCTGATGGTTAAGGCACTTTTATGTAGTGATGCTGTTGAGCGTGATCAGAAGGAAATTGGTGATCCGACAGAAATAGCGCTTGTAAAATTAGGGAAGCAGTACGGCTTAGATGAATTGATGATTCGCGAGCAATATCCAAGACTGGCTGAAATTCCATTTGATTCGGCGCGAAAGCTTATGAGTACTGTAAATCAAATAGATAAACGGCCTGTTCTGATTACCAAAGGGGCATTAGATGTTCTCTTACCTAAAGTGACTAGAATAAAAACGGCAGCAGGCATTTTTGAGATGACAGCTCAGCATCGTCAAAAAATCGAAGCGGTCAATCATGATTTTTCGAGGAATGGTTTACGGGTGATAGCCATTGCCTATAAAGATGTTTTACCACAGCAAACAATTGATACAAGAGTGGAAAAGGATTTAATATTTGTCGGCCTAGTGGCTATGATGGACCCTCCAAGAAAAGAGTCCAAAGAGGCGGTGGAAAATTGTATTAAGGCAGGCATTAAGCCAGTTATGATTACGGGTGACCATAAAATTACGGCCACAGCGATTGCCCAACAAATTGGGATATTAAAAAATCCAGATGAAGCCATTGAAGGACATGCTCTCGAAAGATTCACAGATCAAGAGCTACAGGAAAAAGTAGATGATTACTCTGTATATGCCCGTGTGACACCTGCTCAAAAGATCCGTATCGTCAAGGCGTGGCAGGATAAGGGACATGTTGTCGCAATGACGGGGGATGGCGTCAATGATGGACCTGCATTAAAACAAGCAGATATCGGGGTGGCAATGGGAGTGACTGGTACAGAGGTAGCAAAAGATGCCTCGTCTATGATTTTAACTGATGATAATTTTTCAACGATTGTCAAGGCTATTGCCAATGGTCGTAGCATTTATACAAATATTAAAAATGCCATTTTGTTCTTATTATCAGGAAATGCGGGAGCTATTTTTGTAGTGTTGTATGCCACAGTCCTTGGCTTACCAGTTCCTTTTGCGCCCGTCCATCTATTATTCATTAACCTATTAACAGATAGCCTTCCAGCAATCGCAATCGGATTAGAGCCGAATAATAAGAAAACGATGAAGGACAAGCCTAGAAATGTTCATACCCCTCTATTAAATAAATCATTTACGACACAGGTGGTGCTTGAAGGAATTTTAATTGCCATCTCCACCATCATTGCTTTTCAAATTGGATTATCAACTGGCGATACATTAACGGCAAGTACAATGGCTTTTACAACACTTTGTTTATCAAGATTAGTGCATGGCTTTAACTCCAGAGCCAAACAATCGATCTTTACGATTGGTGTATTTTCGAATAAATATGCATGGATTGCATTTTTAATCGGTGTCCTAAGCTTGCATATTGTATTGTTTATGCCAATGCTAACAACGGTCTTTGAAGTGGCTCCATTAACAATGGCCCAATTAGGCTTTATTTATAGTCTATCCGTGTTACCGTTCCTCGTAAATCAATGGTATAAGCTCCTGTTTGTAAGAAGTCGATAGAAGAAGATTGGATGTTAAAACCACCTACATATAACGAGTAGGTGGTTTTGCTATTGTTTAATGAGATCGGAGATGTTAAATGAGATGCACAAGCTTAAAATGTACAAAAAAAACACACTATTAAAAATTGATTTAATAATGTGCAACGTAATGGATGGTTAGCATCATCCATCATGCCATTTTTATTGGGCTGGCGCTAGTAGCCAGCCTTTATTCTTACTGAGTTCAATCAATTTAGACCCAAGTATAGCATAGCGCATATGGAGTTCACCATATTTGGCAAGGTGCTTTTGCTTCACTGACAATTCCAATGCTTGGCTTACAGCAACTAAAGAGGAAGCAATATTCATAGATATAATGGCACTAATTTCGCTATCATGAATGATGGATTTTCCACGGATATCCGTTATTTTCATTTTACTGAATGCCAAAGTTGGAGTGGGGGCAAGCACGCCATTTTCCTTTAATAACAATGTCAGCTGTTTATTTTCCTCTTTTAAACATTGAATAAATTCCAAAATCATAATCTTTAATTTTTTATCCCGGGTATGATTAAAAAATCCATGGCTTGAGGCAATATAGCTTTGATTGACACCGAGCTGCGACCAAAGTCTAAACATTTCCTTAAACTGTAATGATGCTAGATTGTCATTTATCATCGTTATTGTGACACTTCCTAACTCCTAGTATTTATCTAAGATTAGGATGGAACAGTTTATGACATTCTATTCATCTTTTACAATAAAAGTTTAATACAAGGGGCATTTTAATAATACGTGCCATACGGATACATATGTGGGGAAGGGTAATGGTATGGATATGGATATGGGTATTGGCATGGTTTCGGCTTCTTTTGCTTGCACGAAGAATTATCAGTTGCTGATTCTACACGATTACAGCTTTTTGGTGGTCCAATGTAAGTAGATGGAACAATCGGTGCAATAGTTTTCTTCCATTGTTCCTCATCTAAACAATAGGTGTGCGCCATTATATTCGCTGGTGTAAATTTCAATATATCGGAGCCTAAAATAACCTCTGGTGTTGGAGCATCAAAAATAGCTAGTAAATGGGTGTTATCTTCTGTGGCAATCTCATAATGCCACCAGCCCTGTGGGATATTGGCTACTTGCCCAGGCTTAATCGGGTAGTTTTGAAGTTTTTTTGTAAAGGGATTTAATAGGGAAACCGTTGCTGCACCAGAAATACAATAGACAAGCTCAGCTGCATTTTGGTGATAGTGTGGCTCAATAACATTATCTTTGCTTAAAAAAATATCCAGTAAAGAGGTATTTTCTAACGTATTTAATTGCTCAACACCAAGAATATTAATGTAATTTCGTGCATCTTTTTTAAAAAGCGTACTTTTGTTGACATCAAAGGTGAACTCTGCAGAAGGCGATGTATAATCGACATTTGTGTTAATACTTACATCCTTTCTCACTAAAATTGTGATATTCATCATCATCACAGATTATGATTGAAATGTTTATAGACTTATACAAATGCCTAGCGTTTGTCTAGAACTCCTCGCAAGCACATGCTAGAGAAATTGTATGAAATTACCACTGTTATAAAAGAACGTATGTGCGTATACTAAAAGGAACGTATGTTTTGTTTTGTGGGGAATGGAAATTTTAGCATAGTAGCCATGACTTTCAATGTTGAAGTTTTCTCGCAAACGTCCCCCGAAACATAGTAGAAAGGATGAGACAATTTGATCAAAGATCGAGGAGCCATGAAATGGACATCGATGATGCTTCCAGAGCATTTAATGCTTTTGAAAAAGTGGAAACAAGAGGTACTGACAGAACCGCCAAGGGAACGTGCAGAATGGGAACTGGAGGAATTACAGCAAACCATCACGCATGCATTATCGCAACGTAACTATATTATGTTAACTATTTGGGAAGAGGCTAATTTTGTACAATATGGTGGCATAATTAAAGGGATGAACGAGTTGGAGCTTCTGCTAGAAACAATTACAACAACGAAGCATATCGCATTGAAACATATTTATGCTGCATATATAGAAGTGGATGGCAATAACGGTATTTAATGCAAAATCAAGTAAATGATATTCGTGCAGATCATCGTATGAATGGTACGATTCCAGCGGATGACAAAGTCACTCATTTGAACATCGCAAATGAGTGACTGTCTCCTTATAGGTGCAATTGCATCACTATTTGCTCACCAATTGGTCCCATTCGTCTTTCACCATTATCTTCAAAACCTACGTTGGTATACAAATTCTGCGCAGCGATGTTCTTGTGATTTACCACTAACACTACTTCGTTAAATTCTTTAAATTCATGTTTGACAAAGTCAGCCAGTAACAGCATTGCTTTTTTTGCATAACCCTTTCCTTGCTGTTTATGGTCCATAGATAAAGCAGTAAGTAACATCGCCTGAGGATTACTAGAATATTCCTGTACTCTTTCAGTGGCATGAAGTACGAAAAAACCAACAGGTATTGTATTACTTAAAATCACAATAGGGTACTGTCCAACTTTTTCGATTGTAATCTCTTTTGGTAAGGCAGTAAATCGGTGCTGTTCTGCAGGCAATTCAAACTCATTTAACTGCTCTACATAGTCTTCTGAAAAATGTACTAATTCAATGTTAATTGTGTCTTGCATAAACAAGCCTCCTTTTTTATTATTGTATATATAGAACAAATGTTCGTCAAGGGAGCTTGTTTAATCATCATGCGAGCCAGAGTTCTTTTACACTATAAATTACCAAAAAATAAAATAAAAGAAACACTCACAATTAGAATCAGTGTTAAAGCCATTGTCACTATACCTCTCAGCAAGGTCGCTAAATTTCTGACATCTTTCATTCCTACAACACTTAGGTAGAAACATACGATTGACAATAACAATGTCAGTGTCAATGGGTGAAGATGGACATAGGTAACAAAAAAGTCTTTTAAGGAACCGGACAGAAAAAATAATAAGATGCAACCTAAAGATAAAATAAAGGACCAGAAATTTAAATTAATTCCCATTTGTTTCCTCCTCTCTACTAAAACGATATTTCTATAAAATCTATAATAGAGTAAAGGATGCAAAAAGAGGCCACTTGGATGTAAGTGACCCCTAGAACCAATAAAGGAGTGTCATGTAAAGTAGAAAGAACTTTACAATACTATTATTATGTTAAGTTATCAATTGGATATAGTTATCTATCTTCAATGGCATAAGAAATATAATTTGCTTATCTCATGATAGGTATATCATGAGAGGGAGGGAAATAAAAAAGGCTTTGAGCTTCTTCATCATTAGAAATGACCAGAAGCTAAAGCCTTAAGATGACCATTAGCAAATGAAACTTGCGCCAACAATAATAAGTAGAATAAATAGTACAACGATTAGCACGAAAGTTGAACTGTTACCATTGCCGTCATTTCCGCCACAATAGTTATTAAAATTACCTATATTTCCACAGTATCCCACAAAGGACACCCCCTCTCTCCCTATCTATTGTATGTATAAGATTCAAATGGAGGAGCGATCATCATCCAAGTAACTAGTATTAAAATGGTGCCATCAAACAAACATCCTACACGAATGTTTCAGACTGTAGACAAACTCAATGAAATAAAGTAAAGCCGTTGATTTCCACTACGGGCGGGGTCGAGCTGCTTCCCTCGCTTCGCTCAGTCCAAGATTTCGTCTTTCCCGCTTTCCCGCTGGAGTCACCGCCCTTCGTTCCCATCAACTTCTACATAAAGTACCCCATCTACATAGGTAAATTTTTGAGAAACATCGAAACCTTTGAATTGTGCGAAGTGTCCAAGCCTTTCCCAATGTACAGAAAGTAAGAATCACAAAAAGCTCATTCAACGCCATATTGGGGAACTGTATGTGGAGGAAGCTGAACATTTATGCCATTCCTATGACATCAAACAAATTTATGCAAGCGTAAAGAAACGATTGAGCATGTCTTTGCCGATGCAAAGGAAAAGCATGGAATGTGATGGACAACCTAGAGGTCTGAAAAAATTATCCATGCAGGCGATACTTACTTTTGCTACCATGAATTTAAAGAAACTAGCTACTTGGACGTGACAGGCGGCTTCAAAGAGTTGTTATACTTGAAGAGTCTGTTTTATGGGATATCAAATTACCATTTTTAAACATAATGAAAGAGAAAAAAATGACAAAAGGAATCGAGTGTGAACTTCTCAATTCCTTTTGTTGACAGTCTGAAACATACTTTTAATATAACGGCTGCCGCATTTGACAAGGCGGAAAACCATTAACATCTTGAATCATATGAAAATCATATTGCTTTAAAGCAAATTGGCTTTGATACAAATATTCGAGAACAAGAAGCTTCCCACCTGAAACGCCACAAAGAACACCAGATGTCCCTTGCCCATTCGTCAACGAAACACCGACCGGTTGCCCAATTAAATAGTAAATTTTATGTTGCCAAGGCACTATTGCCACTCCCTTCAGTACAATTATATGAATGTAATGGTCGATGGTGCATAGGGTAATGCCTAGGTAGGGATGACTTTAAGAGCGGACTATCAATTACGCCTGTATCTATGGGTGTATATGATATGGGAATAATTGATTTATTGGTTAACGGAGAGGTGATAGTAGTGAGGGAATATATGATGTTTGCATAGCAATGGCTATCGTTAGGGCTGGTGAGGATACAAGCCATTGTTGCTGAAGAAAACATAGCAGTTACTAACCAAATTCAATTTTAAAGAAGAGAGCTATTTAAGACAATATGTATGTCCAAGTGTGACTGGCGAATGTAGAGATATGTTGAGATATTCTTTACTACGGAAGGGATAACAACGTAGAGAAAGCTGATAGAAGAGTAGTATGATCGCCAAAAACTACGCTGTAAAGCTGGGATAGCGTTGTACAAAAACATCTTGGGGGCGATGTTAAAGTTGCTATCCCGCAATTAATGTATGTTGTCGTAGTTATGAACATAACCACTGTCAATAAATTGAAAAGTAAATGAAATAAAGAGGAAAAGTTGTTAAAATATTTTTTTAAACCTTTGAAGAGAGAAATTAAAAAAACTCAGCATACGATTAATTGTTGCCTGAGTTTTCTTTCCGAGCTACGAATGGGTGGATTCTCCACCATCCACATGTAAAACTTGCCCCGTTACATGTCTAGAATCATCCGATGCTAAATAAACGAATGTAGGGGCCACCTCAAAGGGCTGTGCCATTCGGTTAAAAAGATTTCCTCCATGTAATGCGTTTTCGTCAGAGGAAAAACTGGAGGGGATCAGTGGTGTCCAAATTCGACCAGGGGCAATAGCATTGACGCGAATCTGCTTTTTAGCAATGCTTTTTGCTAAAGAACGAGTCCAGCCGACGATAGCTGCTTTTGTTGCAGAGTAATCGATTAATAAAGGCTCCCCAGCATAAGCTACAACTGAAGCGGTACCAATAATGGAGCTACCAGCTTGTAAATAAGGGAGGGCTGCTCTGGTCGTATAAAAGTGTGAATAAATATTAAGTTTAAACGTTTCATCGAATTGTTCATCTGTAATGTCAGTCAGGTCATTTTGTTGAAACTGAATGCCAACATGGTTACATAATATATCTAAGCGTCCAAGCGTATGAATGGTTTCAAAAACAATATCTTCGCATTGTTTTTTTTCACGGAGATCCCCTGGAAGGAGTAAACATTTTTTTCCTAGTTCCTCAATTCTATTTTTAGTTCGAGTAGGTCCTCATGCTCATCTAAATAAGCAATTGCTACATCAGCCCCCTCTTTCGCAAAGGCAATCGCAGCAGCTGCACCCATACCACTATCACCTCCAGTAATAAGGGCAACTTTCCCTTTTAATTTTCCACTACCTTTATAATGAGGGTTTTCAATGATAGGCTTCGGCACCATTAAGCTTTCGAGACCAGGTTGACGAAGCTGCCTTTGTTCGGGTTGGGTAAGGGGTACTTCTTTATATTGCGTAATTTTTCCATAGACAGGATATTGAGGGTATGGATCTTCTTTTTTATTGTCCTCAAACCATTTTTGATAAAAACGAATTTGTTCCATTAAATCTTGGTTATCTTTAGCTTGCCCGTCACTTGGATTGTTAATAACCAATCCCTCCTTTTCAACATATACTATGATTGATTACCTTCGTATGTTAAAGCAAGGAAACGACTATAATCGCAGGGGGATTGTTAGCATGGAGATTGAATTTTTCCCAGAAGTGACACGGTTACTAGAAAATAACGTAAATCCATTAAACATTCATTATGTAAATGACAGCTGGTTTACACCGAGTATTGGTGTTAGACCCCCATATTATTGGCATCCAATTTATGAACCTTATTATCCATTAGGATAAAAGAATCTATGAGCTCAAGTTTTGATCGAGCTCATTTTATTTTGTTTTAAATGAGGATGCAGGCATTACAGCAACGATGGCACAAGAGAGTAGGGGGATAAATATAATAAGTATGTGATAGTTGAATCTTGATGTTTAGGAGTGAAACTTGGACATGTTCATGACCGCTATATGGGTAACGTTCATTTTTGGCAGTTTTTCATATATATTGTTGAAATATCCTCATGATGTTTTAAAGGTGAGCCCCTTTTCAAGAGGATTTGCAGATAGCCCAGTATTAAAAGTCTACATTCAGTTTGTAGGCTGGGTATTTGTATTACTGATCATTGGTGTTTGGACAGATGCCATCATCGAATGGAAGATATTGTAATTTAAAAGATGAAAAATGCAGAATATTATTCCAATTTGGTGATTTTTTGCTTATTATTAAATTGGAGGTGTTTATTAGATGTATAGTAATACTGCTAATATGCTAAAACAAACTACAAATCTTATAAATTCATTGAAAAAATTAAAACAAAATCTGACCTTTGTAAAATCATATGTCACGAGCGATAAAATATTGGCCATCTATTTTTTAAGTAATGCATATAGTGACTTTAATTTATTCAAAACTATTTATTTATCAGTCACACCTGGCGATCAAAAAATTGATGAGTTCTTACAAGAGTTTGAAAAATTCTTTTTGGAAGTAAATAAATACTTACAGTTTATTTCTGAGGAAAATATGGAGGATCAACTGCATAAAGAAATAATGCTTTCGATCAATGAAACTGAAATGTACCTATTAAATTTATTAGATATCTATAGATAAATGCTTAGACATTCCTTGAAGGAATGTCTTTTTATGTACATTAAGGTGTAACTTTTTGTAAATTGTGGACAGCTGAGGATTGTTATTACTTTATATTAATCTGTACACATTAAAGTTACCTATACATTTAAAAGCCGCAGCATCTCACACACGTTACAGTTCGAATTAAACAAATTGTCGGAAATTTAGCATTAGAAGGAGTTTCTTGTACATGCTATTATTCAACAACGTTTTAAGGAGCTAAGTATTGTATGGACCACTTTTTTGCACTTAATTTTGGTGAAATGACTGTTAGAACATTGTTTTCTTTTTTTGCACTACTTATTTTGGCGCGAATCCTTGGAAAAAAACAACTTGGGCAACTTACTTTTTTCCACTATATAACCGGTATTTCGATTGGTTCAATAGCATCTCAGGTTGCTGCAGTAGCTGAAACACCTTTTTTGAATGGAATGATATCGTTAATTTGGTGGGCTTTTTTAACATTTGTAGTAACCATCATTTCTTTGAAATCTAAAAAAGCACGTGTACTATTTGATGACAAACCAACGATTGTCATTCAAAATGGCCGAATTCTAGAATTCGCTTTAAAGAAAAATCGGTTGCATATGGACGAACTTACAATGATGTTAAGGGAGCAAGCAATTTTCTCTGTCCAGGATATACAATTTGCAATACTGGAGACTGATGGTAAGTTGAGCGTTTTACAAAAGACTTCAGCACAAGCAGCTACTAAGCAAGATGTACATGCAAACATTGCACCTCCAACATACTTGCCAACAGAGGTTATTTCAGATGGCCAGCTTATTTATGAGAATATAGTTGAACTTGAATTAACAGAAGAGTGGCTTATGAAGAAGCTGAAAAAACAAAAAGTTCATAATATTGAGGATGTTTATTTTGCCCAGATTCAAACAAATGGCTCATTGTATATTAGCCTGAAAGATAACAAGAGACAAGCAGACCTTTAATACATTTTTCCTAGCTGTTCATTTAGTTAGAGCATAAAGTTTCGAAACATGAGAAATGACCTCATTATTAGTCGCTGGAGGATGAAGAAAAATAACTCGCTATAATCCATATCATTTTAGGTAGATGATTCTGGTGAATAGCATGAAGATACGGTCTGATGTATAGGTGGAACTTTAAAAAATGAGCCATTTCCAAAGGAGGAATTGGCTTAAGGAGAATTTGAAAAAATGAAAAATTTACAGGACCACTTTCTGTTTAGAAAATGATCAAGCTGAAAAAAGGAGCCACCCATACGTAAAGTGGTTCCTATTATTTGTGTCTCAAACGAGCATTTAGTTGAGCGATTAACATTATAAAACAAAAAAGCCACAGAGGATGAATAACTCTGTAGCTCCTTTAAGTAGTGGCGCACTACGCAACTTTATAGTGGCTTTTAATTTAATATTTATACGGGAAATTATTTTTATTGGCGATCTAAAGTAAAGGGGTGTGGTACTTAGAAAAAAAGATAAAGGGCCATATAGTAGATATTCCATTATAATTCATTTTGGAAAGTCTTATTAATTATAGCCGCCGTTGTACAAATGCTACTGCTCGAAATGGGTTTTGCCCTTTGGATAATGACTTTGTCATTAGCATTTCCTAATTTAGGATGTTAAACCTATCGTAAAAGAAAGCATACTAATGAATACAGCAGATGCTTTAGGATTCAGAAAGGGTTGCTGGTGATAGAGAGGTTCAAATTCTAAACTGGGTGATTAGATGGAAAAAACAGCATTGGATAGCCTCACACATCGCTTTATCAGCATCAACTATTAAGCGCGGTAAGGAAAATATCGTAAAAAGGACGTGGCATGAAAGAGTTGCTGAATGCAACCATTAAAAAATATCATTCTATATTATGGTATTATATGTTAAATGGTATGAAAATAATAGATACAAAGAGGATGTGGGAATCAAAATGGTTTTGCTTAAACTTAAATATGAATTAGAAGAAAGTGATCTACCAATGTTAAAAGATATTTATCAATCGGTTGGGTGGATGAAGCATGACGAAGGTATAATAAAAAAAGTTTTCAACGCCAGTACTCATATGGTAATTGGATTAAAAGACAACAAAATTGTTGGTGTTTGTAGAGCCCTTTCTGACGGTGTATTTAATGCTGCTATTTACGATGTTGTTGTTCATAAAGATTACCAAGGAAGAGGCATTGCACGAATTCTATTAAATGACATCATTAAACAGTTAGAAGATGTTTCTTGCATTCAATTAATCGCAACAACAGGAAATGATTCTTTTTATGAAAAATTGGGTTTTAAAAAATTAAAAACAGGTATGGCAATCTATAAAAACCAGAAACTAGCTCAAGAGTATTTAGAATGATGGATAAAAGGTGGGCATAGATCGTATGGGCTAATATCTTCTATAAACATTTGTATCAGTGCAATAGATGGGGGGAAATAAAAATTATTCTGAAGGAATAAAAATTATTTCAAAAGAAGAACCTAAACAATATTAAGTGAAAAATGAAAGTTACTCAAAATAATGAGTGATTTTTCCTGTGTCTAAAATAGAAAGATGATATGAAATCAGGGTGCTAATCAAGCAGAGCAGAAACATACTCCTTTGACATAGAAAAATGTAAGTGGAAGGTGCTATAAAGAAGAAGCCAAAAGTAAAACATACTCTATCAGAATTAAATTTATGGAACATAAAGACCAATTATTTTTTAAGAAATGGATGAATTTAAAATACTTGCGAAAGAACGATATAATTGAAGCGAAAAATAATGAATTTAAAAATTTACAGGGCTATAATACGGCTAAAACAGCGGGCTTATTTGGCATAGAAATACAAGGAGCAACAATATTCGCCGTCAATCTGAAACGAATATTGAAACTTCTATGTGAAAAAGAAGGAATAGACAAAAAACAAGGTACATCTATTTGATTGAACCAAAATGTACCTTACTTTTATCTAAAAAAGTTAAGCCGTCATAGGAATGTAAGTTTTTCAGTGCCCCCGCAGCAACCGTAGTCATTTAATCGCTGTTTAATGAAGAGAATGGTCTCTTATTCAACTGTCTACTTTATCGTGTTCAGTTCAGAATAGCTTGGGCTTTTTTAAAATTTAAAATAATAAAAGTATCTTACATGTATAAGTTAAGCATACGATTTTTTATTATGAAACTCGTTTTGAAAAATGCACATACGAAGAGCATCTCTATAAGAACCACCAGTAAAAAACTCCTCCCTAAGTTCTCCCTCTATACTAAATCCAGCTTTTTTATAAATATGAATAGCTTTTTCGTTTTGTTTATCGACTAATAAATAAACTTTGTGTAGATTTAAATTATTAAAAGCATATTTCATAGCGAGTGTAGTAACAGTGAAAGCATACCCTTTTCCTTGAAAGTTAGGATCAATAATAATCTGGAATTCCGCGTTACGATGGATTAGGTCAATCTCTACTAGCTCAACTAGCCCGATAATTTTCTTTTCATCTTCCACAATAAAGCGTCTTTCACTTTGTTTATGAATATGTTTATCAAATAAATCTTGCAGCTCTACAAAAGATTCATAGGGCTCTTCAAACCAATATGACATTATCTTAGAATCATTGTTTAATTTATGAACATATTTTAAATCTTCTCGTTCTAAAGGTCTTAATTTTATACTATCTAGCATTCTTTTTCTCTCCTAAAAAATAGATTTCTCAAGAATTTTAGACTGTATAGTAACTATATAGTCAAGTAATTATATAGTTGTTTCTATTAAAAAGGCCACTCGTTTAGTGGCTAATCATTTATTTCTTTAAAAGAGCTTTCCTTCAACTTATTTTACGATTTCACTTTCTACTGTATCGACACCACGTTATGTATATTTCATGTTTTGGAAGTAGTCAAATACAAAGTCATTTAGCTTACCTTCGCTATTTTTCTCCATAAAGTCATTTTAAAATGTTCAATAACATGCGTTTCGCGATAATCGAGGAATGGGAATGGATGAAGATGATTCAAGATGCTACTATCATTACGGAACTTGGAAATCAAAAGCACCGAGGCTTTGGGGCATTGCATCAATGGATATTCAGGGTCGTTGCCATACGATTTATAGGGTGAATGGCAAGCTACCAGAGTATAGACGAGGCAGAGCAGATTGGAAGCATGTAGAATGGTTAGGTTTAACAGCCAACGAATCTAAGGTTCAATACCACGGATTTTCTACAGTCAATGTAGAGATAAGTTTTTGTGCTAAAAGCCCACAACAAACAGACCTAGCGTTGTGTGAGATTACTGAGGCAGCAACTAAGTTTTTTTAACGGTCATTAGAAAAGGGATATCATTCCAATGCTCCTAGGTTTAAAAGCGTAGATACTTCAAGACTTGGTGATGCTCTTAAGGCTGCTGTTCAAAATTTAAATAAGAAAGTTGTAGGAGACACTGAATTGGACTGCATCGTATTTAGTAAGCCTAAGAAAGGACGGAATATAATGAAAATACTATATGTAACATTTGAATCATATGTAGTTTTGTAAAAAAAGATAAACGTTTATAATAAAGTTTGATATAAATCACCTCATTAGTTTTTCTTAGAGCTGATTTTATTGTTGAATGTTTATTTGAAATTCATTTGAATATTGTGAAGAAATGTACTTTAACTAACGAATTAGTAAAAGAACAAATGGATGTTACACTTTAAAGGAATTAGCAAAGTTTGATGGTCAGTAATCTAATAAAGTCTAAGAATATGTATTCAAAATAATGATGAAAATGATATCCCTTGAGCATTTAGCCACTATTAAAGTAATTGGGTATTGTAATTTTCTTCAATGTTAATGAAGGGGAGATTATATGGAAAACGACTGGGACAAAGCTATAGATTCTCTTTCTAAAATTAAAGTTTTTTCAAATCCAAATAACGAGCCAGTAACTATAAGTGGTGAAGCTAATGATTTGAAGTGTATAGGTGTCGGAACAGATGCGGCTGTTTTTCAGTCCCTTTCCTCCCCAGCTTATGCATTTAAAATATATGCCAAGGACAAAGTACACAAAGTAAAAGTTGAAGCTGATGTTTACCGAATATTACAAAATTCACCTTTCTTTCCAACGTGTTTTGCTTCATATGACGAGTTCCTTGTTTTAAGTTACGAAGAAGGAAAAACTCTCTTTGACTGCATATTACTAGGTATTCACATTCCAGAACAGGTTGTAAATGAAGTGGAGGATGCAAGAGAATATGTTCGGAATAAGGGCCTTAACCCTCGTGATATCCATTTGAAAAATATTTTACTACAAAATGGAAGAGCAAAAATAATTGATGTTTCTGAATACACACTAAAAGGTAATGATTTTCGATGGGAGCATTTAAAAAAAGGATATGAGCAATACTATCATTTAATAGATGGAAATTCTGTACCGTTTTGGTTAGTAGAAACGATTCGAAAGTGGTATAACCAGCGGGGAAAGAATTCTTCATATGAAGAGCTTACAAAAAATATTTCTAAATTTCTGTATAAAAAATAATTGAACTAATCGAGGCCTTACTTCATGCATGGAGTAGAGCCTTTTCTACTTAAACAAACGAAGCAAGTTAATTGAAGAAGGATGTTAAATTTCAAAGTAAAGTTGCAAAAATAAGGAGAGCAACATGAAAGATATAATAGAAATAATCCTTTGTGTTATAAATGCTTTTATGTTTTTTTGTGTCTGGTTGTTTCTTTCTGTTTTTCTATCGGCAGGGGATGAATGGTGGTCCTTATACATGTTTAATATGTAGGAAATGTCGCCTTTTAATGTAGAAGTATCTTGGTTAAAAGTCTTTATTTTCTAATTTTATAGTTAATTCTCCTCGTTTTGTTTCATAGCTTAACCACTAAGACCCCTAGCAGCATTTCTTTTAATAAAATCTTTAAAAGTGTCTTTTGAAAGAATGCCTACACTTCAGAAAGAAGTTTCTTCAGCAGTCATTTCCCAATTTTTGTTGATAGTTACATAAGGTATCTTAACCTCATGGCTCGGTATAAATCGCCTTTTTCTAATTTTCTGAAAGTCAATATAATGTCAATAGATATTTAAGTACAAATTGTAAATTTATGATTACAAAATGAACAGTTACTACAATGTAATGAAGGTCAAACAATATGTTTAATAAACGTTGATAATGTAACTTTAGTATCGCTTTCTTATATAAGAACCGCCAAAATATGGCGTAACAAACGGCATTATGTGGCGGTGATTGTAAAGGTGTTGTAAAAACACGCCAAAAAATGACGGGAAGAACGCCAAAAAACCGGCGTTAATTTTACCTTGATATACCATTGTTGGTAATGATAGGATGTAATTGATCTAGAAACGGAATAGCAACAAAAGTTGAATATGGTACATACTATAGTAAAAATGTACTTTGTAACTTCTAGCGATGCTAATTGTTTAGATGAAGATTTACTAGTTAATCTAAAAATAATTCCGTTAGATTAAATTATTTTTTTCAAAGGAGTGTTTTTATGTTAGGCTGCAGTAGTTTATCAATTCACACAACTGATGAGAAAAGTTTATTCGCTCGTACAATGGATTTTACAATGGAACCAGATAGTAAAGTGATTATTGTGCCACGTAATTATGGAATTCGATTGTTAGAGAAAGATAATAAGGTAATCAAAAATCCATATGCATTTGTCGGAATGGGAAGTACTGACATCTCATCACCAGTTCTCTATGATGGGGTGAACGAAAAAGGATTGATGGGTGCTATGCTATACTATGCAACTTTTGCGACCTATGCGGACGAACCGAAAGAAGGCTCAAGAGGCATTAATCCGGTTTACGTCGTTTCACAAGTATTAGGAAGCTGCGCAACAATCAATGATGTCGTAGAGAAATTAGCCTCATTTACATTATTAAATGAACCAAACGAAATACTTGGCTTTGCACCACCCCTTCATTATACATTTACAGACTCTACTGGTGAATCGATTGTGATTGAACCAGATAAAACAGGAATTACCATTCATCGACCAACGATTGGGGTCATGACAAATAGCCCTGGTTATGAATGGCATCAGACAAACTTAAGAGCTTACATCGGTGTCACTCCTAATCCACCAGAAGACATTACAATGGGAGAGTTTGAATTAACACCGTTTGGACAAGGGGCAGGTGGATTGGGATTACCAGGTGATTTCACACCATCTGCACGCTTTCTTCGCGTGGCTTATTGGAAGAAATATACGCAACAAGCGAAAAATGAAACAGAAGGTGTGACAAACTTGTTCCACATTCTATCTTCTGTTAATATCCCGAAAGGAGTTGTCATGACAAAAGAAGGGAAAACAGACTATACGATTTACACGGCTACTATGTGTGCACAAAGTAAAAACTATTACTTCAAGCTTTATGATAATAGCCGAATCTCAGCTGTTTCTTTAATGAATGAAGATTTGAATGGCAAAGAGCTAATTACCTTCGAGTGGGATCGTAAACAAGATATAAAACAGTTAAACCAAGCAAATGTTATGAGTTGATATCTGCACCTGTTGTATAGGTGAGCTCCATTTCTATTGTTTTCATTAAGTAGCTACAGAATTATTAATAAGTCACCAAAATAAAGACCAGGCGCTCAATTGTGATATGCTCCCTATTAGGTAGACAGATGAAAAAATAAAATCTGTTTATCTAAGGGGAGTATTTTTTATGGGGCGAAGCAAACATCCACTCGAGTTAAAACTACATAACCTTCAATTGTTTGAAGAAGGTCACTATTCTATCATCGAATTGTGTGAAAAATTTTCATTAAATCATCAAACTTTTCATAGATGGAAAATGAAATTTGAGGAGGTGGACGTGAAGGATTACAAGAAGCTACTTCATGTAAGTTCTATTCAAAAGAGTTAAAATTAGCAGCTGTGGAGGACTACATTCAACGAAATTATTCACAGAAGGAATGAGTATTGAAGTCTGTTATTCGTAGAAAGCGCAAGCCTTATCATAAATCCCCTGTACATCATGTGGCTGAGAACGTATTAAATCGAGCATTCACGTTTAATTGTGAGTTTTGTACGGTCTTTCGAATAATAATTCCCTTGTTTTCAAAACAATAAAATCAGCTATTCAATCATTACAATCAGCCATTAATACATAGTGATCGAGGTTTTCAATATACATCGAAGGAATTTAAGCGAATTGTGGAAACAGCCAATATGGCACAAAGTATGTCCCGTTTTGGTCGATGTATTGATAACGGACCAACCGAATCATTTTGGGGCACACTGAAGTGTGAGACTGCTTTCCTCTTTTCCATTACATGGTGGCAATACAATAAAATTGTATCAATACTGATAGGTGTTGTCAGCAAGACATTACTATTTGCCCAAGTTGATATAAAACTAGATAAGTAGATAACACAAACAAATTTAAATACTGAAGTAATCAAAACTGTTATTTTAATAGCCTTATATAAGCTTAAATTAATGTATAAAATAGGTACGGCAGCTTCTAAGCTGTTAGTTGGTAATAAGTACATAAAGAAATTAAATATTATGTTTTTATTGTTCTTAGTTACCTGTCCGTCTATTTTTCAGTACTCCAAGTAACCCCAGCAAAAAATCTTCTGTACCCCATTTGTACCCCACATAAGAATACAATTAAAGGCATATATATAAAGGTAGTCCAAAAGTTGATTTCTTAGAACGTTGATATCATCATAGTTCCTCAACTTACTAGCAAACAAACCTAAATCTTAAGAAATTCTTCAGGTTCTGCTAAGGAAATATTTAAGATTAATAGTATATACTTATAAAAAAAGGAAATTCACGAAACCATTTGAAGTTTTAAAACGTATTGGTAGTTGTAGAAAGAATATTGGAGTAGGTGAAGAAATGGCACATACGATTTACATAGTATTAACTAAAACAGGGACATTATTATCGAAAGCAATAGGTATGTATACTGGTAGAGAGATGAATCATGCATCAATTGCATTTGATGAGGGGCTATACGAAATGTTTAGCTTTGGACGTAGGCAATTAAACAATCCTTTAAGTGGTGGTTTTTTGCGAGAGGATGCTGAAAGAGGGCTATTTGAGTCAGCGGATTGTGTCATTTATCGTTGTAGAATTTCTCATTATCAATATTTAGAAATGGCTAAAATCGTGCGTTATATGTATTGGAATCGAGATCGTTATAAATACAACTTTATCGGGCTTTTTGGTGTGATGATGCAGAAGGAAGTAAGAAGAGAACGCGCCTATTTTTGTTCCCAGTTTGTAGCCACGCTATTAAAAGTTGGAGGTTTAAAGATTTACCAAAATCCAGCATTAATGACACCTCACTGCCTAGCTCAATTACCATACTTAGAGCAAGTATTTGCTGGGAAACTGGCAGACTATTTACATGTTGTACGTGAGCCAGTTATGATGTATGGCTAGCATCTTTCGATTGATAGAACGTATATATTAAAATGTCAGAATAGTAGGTTATTCAGGCAATCTTTTTGGGTATCGAGAAGATGGCCTGATTTTTTGCGTTAGTAATATTTTCCTCGTACGGAATGAAAATAAACCTAGTTGCACGGAAGGTGAAAATGAGTCCTATTGCTGTTAATTGGCTACCATAAAATTGGTATCATAATAATTAGGTTAGTAGAGCTGATAGTGGCAGCTGCAAGGAGGATACGTAGATGAGTGAAGAGGTTACGGTAGGCTGGGATGCGATTGATGAAGCAGTATCACAGGTGTATGGGGAACAGGGGCCAAAGCATTACGGCACCATGATTCCTTATTCTTTAGGTGGACAAGATCCTTTGGATGGTATAAGTGCCTATAAAAGTGAAACACCGGTTCCACATTGGCACTTTGTCACATATGGATTCTCGGAGTTATATGAAAAAGAGCTTGAGAATAAAGACTATAGTGGCTATGGATTTGAATTGACGTTTCGCTTAGTGCGCAGTGAAGATGAAGAGGAGCCCCCAGCGTGGGCGTTGAATTTATTACAGAATATGGGGAAATATGTTTTTAATAGTGGGAATGTTTTTAGAGCAGGTGATTATTTGGATGCTAATGGTCCCATCTGTCTGGATGCTGATACACAATTAACAGCGCTAGCCTTTACGCATGATCCTGAACTTGCTGAAATGGATACGCCGAATGGCAGGGTGGAGTTTATCCAAATGGTCGGTATTACAGAGGATGAACTAGAAGCGATGCAGACATGGAAAACACTCGGTGTGCTACAGGCGGGCATCAACCACATTCCAAGCTATGTTACTGACTTAACACGCTCCTCACTTTTAGGAAACCCTGAAATTGTAGAGGCGGTTGAGCAAGGAATGATGGAAGATGGTTCAAGTACAGGTTTTTTATTTGTTGATCAACTGGCTTGGCAAGCAGGGAAAAAAGGCTGGTTTAACAAACAATCCAATGTTGTTCAATTAGGAGCGAAACAGGCGGATGTCATTGGCAAATTATTACGTGGACGGATTTTAAAGGACAGGAATCTTAGCTTAGTCGGTCAAGAGTTAACTATCGTATTTAAACCAGATAATCTAGTAGACTATCAGCAAAATGAACAGGAAATTACCATTACCTTGAATAAAGAGGCGGTTGAGGAGTTAAGTCAACAGTTAGTACCGCTAGAAAAACAATTTGCCATATCTTCTTTAAAAGATGTCAGTTTTGAAATTATGTAAACATATATAAAAGATCAAGAAGGAGCGGTTGTGAAAACAATCGGATAAGGTAATCTCTCGCTAAATAATTTTTGGCGAGAGATTTTTCTCTAAGAAAGGGTGAAGCATATGCAGCCATCTATAGAATATTTTTTAGCGGATGTGTGGGATCAACTTACCACCGTCTATCAGCAAGAAAGTCAGCGTCTTGAAGGCATTCAACATCAAAGCCGATTACAAGCAGGTATCTTTAATTATTTAAAAGTCACATGGAAAAAAGGAAACAGTCAATATGGGACTATTTGTATAGATATCTATGAACCATTTAGCTGGAGTGATAGTGCTTATAAGGTAAATGCAGGGACATACATACAGGAAATTATAGAACATAACTATGCTGAGGATCTTTTTTCGGCTTTATGTACAAAAATGGAGCAAATGTTTCAGGCACAGCCATATGGACCCCGATTTTTTGATTACCACTTTCAAGTGATGCTTGAAAGTGAGTTTGGTGAGACTAAGTGGCGGTTTCAAAAGGAGCTTCTTAATCATCAGAAACTAGCGTTAATGAAACAAGAGTTAGCATCTTTTCTTGAAAAGAAGGTGATGGCAGCGCTTCCTGTGCGTCCAAGTGACAATGATGAGTTTTTCTTAGCACAGCATTTAGTCAATCCCCATTTTTTTCAACAAACAGCAGAGGAAATCGAACCAATTATTCGTCAGCTACAGGAAAAACATCTGGCGAATAAAGAGCGTTTAGAAAAGTGGAACTATTATTTTACAAATGCCTTTAAACAATGGGCAGAAGACCACTTTTTAAAGGGCTATTTTCAGCAAACAAGTGATTATAGCAATGAGTGGATACTTAAAAATGAAGAAATAGAACCTTATATGGAGAAGAAAAAGCTAGATTTCTTTCTTTATGTGGCGGTCAAAATCGGTTATAAAGAACCAGCTACTCGTTTAGAATACCTCCACCTTGCTAAACAGCTTGGCTCACAGCAGGCAACGGAGTATTTACAAAAAGGAAGCGGACGTTTTGAAAGTAAGCGCAAAAGTGATTTTTTTGAGGGCGCAGCAAATGATATTTTGCAAACTATAGATATACGAATAAAAAAGGAAGAAGAAGCGGCTTATCGTGAAGCACTTCATTATATCATTCATCTTTTACAGGAAGGCTTTCCAAAGGGCTATAAAATGATGTTAAAAACAAAAGTGAAAAATTTTCTTCCACTAAAAAAGCTAGCCAAATCAAAGCTCCATCAGTTTTTTGCTAATTGCCTATCCTATCCTAGCCTTTTTCCTTTATTAGCAGACTATGCACAAGTGGCGATGGAGGAATATGCATGGTACCAGGATGTAGAGCCAAGTGAAAAATCAGCCATGCCTGGAACCTATGCGATTTTGGGATTAGGGCTATACAGTAAGGATTATTTTCAGCTTGTGCAAAGCTACATGACCCTCGTCGATTCTGAACATCAGTCCGTGCAGGATTCCTATGGGGAGGCTTTTATTGAAGCTCATGGCTTATCGGTTGAGTTTATTCCTGTGCTCGTGGCCATTCTTCTTGGTGCCAATGAATCAGCAAAACCGCTAAAAGGGATTGAAATGATGAAAGTAGACCTGCTAAAGGCGCTCGTTCAGGAATTAGAAAATAAAGAAAGCTATGAGCGTGAATTTGTTTTGTACCAATTATTTGGCGGTGCTAAGAAGCTTGCTCAGCATATTAAACAAGAAACCTCTGATAGGAAGGAGGAGCTTGAGAAATTACAAAAATGGATCACTTAGGAGGGAAAACCAAATGGGATGGGCGGAGGTTAGCAAATCCAACAATCTGGAGATGGTGCGAGATGCTGTGAACAAGCTTGATGTAAATGAACGCGACGCGCGAGGAAGAACACCGTTAATGCTATTTATCACAAACCGAATGACAACGGAAGGGATTGAGCTCCTGCTAGCGCAAAATATTGACTTGGAGGTACAAGATAGGCTGGGTGATACAGCACTCAAAAAAGCTGTGAAATTTAAGCAAAAAGAAGTTATGTCATTACTGCTTACCAGAGGGGTTCCTTTACAGGATCCAGAAGGAATGACAGCGACTGCCTGGTATGCTGCAAGAGCGCATAGCGAAATAGCCGATTTACTGTTGGATACACCTGGTGCCATCAGATTGACCTTGAATTCGGAAGAGCAGCGACAAGTAGATACCATCCTATATGAAGAAAATCTCAATAAGATGTGTCAACACATTAGCGAAGTTTCATCGTCTATTATTTTGCATGCCATAGTCAATCGTTACAACTGGGATGATGGGCCAGAGCCGATGATAGCGGCATTCAACAATCCAGTATGTACGGTGATCACCTTTATGGAAATATTTGAGCTAATGGAGGGTGATTATTGGCTGGCGCAAACAGAAGATGAACTTGAGGGTTCACCTTGGAAGCAGCCGTGGAGAGAGATGGCGGAAAAACTAAAGGTTAAGTTAGGTCTTTAGTAGGAGGAGATTTTTGATGGATCAAAAGGCAAAGAAAATTTTAATGCAAACATATTGGCAATCTGGTAGATGGAGAGACGGGGAATACACGTATACAGAGGAAGATTTTCAGTATGCGAAAAGGATGGGGCTAATGTTTGATCGCTTAACGATTTCCCATGATGAGTGTATACAAAGACTCCGACAGCTTCATGATGAAGTGATAACTAAGGATCTTGTAGTGAGGGCATTTTTGCACAGTCTCTCAACACGTAAAGTATATTTACGGAGTGCGTTATCAAGCTGGGCTCTAACTGCACAACTACCGATCCATACGTATCATGAGCGGCCGGAAGAGCTGGTATCCTATAGTGCCTGTGGCTTTTGTAACGAACATAAATTAATGTCGAATGAAGATTATATTAACGAAGATGTCAATGTCCTTAATTTTGAACGAGTGAAGTGGGGAGGTGTTCGCTTAAATTGGCTAGTGTATTGTTTGCTCGATCTAGAATGTTTAATCAAAGAACAAGAGTCATTGATAGTTTGTGCGGCAGATATAGAGATTGTCAAACAGATGCTAGAGGCTATAAAGTCCTGTAAAGATACGGATGCTGCCAGACAATTAGAAAAGCGTTGGAAGGATGTTTTTAAGTCCAACCAATATGAAAGAGATGCAGTTATGGAAATATGGGGGTATGCTGGCCTATTAGTATCGACAGATGATTATCGCAAGGAACGCGGACGGGGAACAGATTTTTTGGCTATGGCAACTTGGAGAGGACAGGACGGTTATTCAGAGGAAAAAGTGAAATTTTATTTTGGCTCTTATCTATAAAAAGAAGCTTTTTTTTGCAATGATTATAGAGTGCTCAGAAGTTGATTGTTTGCCGTGGCTCTTTTTCATGACGGCTTCATTAGCTTAACAAGCACTAAAATCCTATATGAAGGGCGAGGTGCGACAGGATGGGCGCATGGGGCTATAAAGCATTGGAAAGTGATGAAGGATTAGATGTAGTTGGCATGGTACGGGATTATATAGAACATCATCAAGAATTAACGTATATTCCATTATCGAACATTGTACAGAAAATGAAAAGTAAAGGATTTTTTGGGGAGACCATAGAGGATGTTGACTTTTTCTATGATGTTAGTGCAATGGCGTTAGCCGAGTTGTATATAGATTATCTTGATAATGGGGAATTTTGTGGTCATAAAAGCATCCATTCACAAAAACAACTGATGGCAGACGAAGACTCCTTGGCATTTATTTTAAACTATTTAAAAGACATTCGGGATGAGATGCCAGATCAATACGGAGAGAGAGAAATGATAGAACTATGGCGTGAGTCTGAGAATTGGCTTGAATGGTCATCTAATCTTGCCTATCTCATACAGAGAATCGAGCTCGATATTAGCCGTTTGCAACAAAAGGAATGATAGTAAATGCCTTTTACTTGTAATTTCTATTAAGATATAGGCTTTGGAGGACAATGATGACTCTACTTTTTAGGCTCTGTCCTACACATATACATTGTTTTTTCACAACGTGCAGAGGTGCTTAGTATGAAAACACCATGAAAGGATTCGAACACGATAGTGTATGGAATCCTTTCAACAGATTAGACAAAGAAAAAGCTGAATAGGGCAAATAAGATGGAAATAATAATAATTGGGGCGATCAATTTCATATGTCGTTTCCGTTCTAAAACAACAATTGCCACATATTCACGAATCATGGCATTTGGCCAATAGTAAAAGGCTGTTTTCGATCCAATGCCCTGACTGTTTAAGCCAGCAAGTCTGGCATAAATTCCTGCACGGAACAAGTGAAAATTATTTGTTGTAAAGATACTGTTATATGCTTCGCCTTGTTTGATATCGTCCATGATTTGTTTCGAAAATAACATGTTTTGATACGTATTAACAGAACGATTTTCTTGTAGCGTATGCTCAATAGGAATGCCTTTTTCAATTGCATACCTTTGCATGGCCTCTGCCTCTGGTAAATTTTCATCAGATCCTTGACCACCAGAAAAGATGATGGTAGGAGGGGTGCTCACTGTTGCTTGTTTATGATAGAAATCGATTGCTTTTTGAATGCGGCTAGCTAACAGGGGCGGCACCTTGTCATTAATTAAGCCACTCCCCAGCACAATGATAAAATCTTGATTATACTTGGGGCGATTAAATTGGTATAGAAAATAAGCTGATAAGAAATTAGATAAATGGATAAAGAAATAAAACGTAATAAGGGATACTCCAGCAAATATCGGTTGGAGATGGCTTGAAAACAAGCTAGCAGGATAGATAATCGGTAGCAGGATAAATAATAAAATACCAAGAGCCACTAGCAAGGTTAAAGAATTAGCCAAGCGTCTACCTTCCCGTTTCATTAATACTCTAGCATTTAAAAACAGACCGAACATTAAAGCAATAATTGCAAAGGGGATGAGAAGAAATAGGGCAATTAGTGGAATAACGACAGCCATTCTTAAAAAGTAAAAATCAGATGAAAAGGAAACAATAAAGCAGAATAACAGAAATGAACAGACAAACATATTAAATAGTAGTCCGTTGATCATCTTTCTCGGATCTTTCCAATAAGAAAAGAGAAAAATGAAAAATAGAATTAGTGGAATAATGCCAAAATACATAAAAATACACCTCTAGTGATGTTGTGGATGGATGATATCTTTCTATTATAAGGAATTATTAGCTGAAATCAACTAACTTCCAGCAAGAGCAATAACATAGACCTTCAAATAAGGAATCGAATAGTATCGATTTGCGTTAAATACATAGAGATCAAACCATTCTTGCTCTCACACTATTTGTTCAAGCATCACGAAGATAAAATATTTCTGTTATACTATCAAACAGATAGAGGTGATGAACATGTATATTGTAGCGATAGAAGGTCTACCCTATGATTGGCTCGAGTCCTTGCAAGAACTACATGCCCATGTCTTTGATGGTGCTATACTAACTGCTGAAAAGCTAGCGATGAAAAATGGCCTTCTTTGCCTCCTGGCGGTAGAGGATGCACATGTAATCGGCTTTAAACTAGGATATCCACATCCCGATGGTGTATTTTATAGCTGGTTGGGTGGTGTTCATTTCACAAAGAGAGGTCAGGGGATTGCTGGAAAATTAATGAAAAAACAGCATGAACATATTAAAGCATTAGGCTTTGACAAGGTTCGTACATATGGCAGGAATACTCGCAAAGCTATGCTCATTGCCAATCTTAAGCATGGTTTTGATATTACTTCAACATTTGTGGATAAAAAGGGAAGACATAAAATCATTTTCGAAAAAACAATAGATTGAGGAGTTCAACATGAAAGCATATTTAGCAAATGGATTATTTTCTTTAGGAGATCGTTTAGTAAATGAACAACTAGCAGCAGCAATTCGTGAAGCAGTACCAGACATTGCCTTATATGTTCCGCAGGAGAATGATGCCATCAATGATAAATCGGCTTACGCGGATAGTTTAGCAATTGCTCAGGCAGACTTAGAGATGCTACAAAATAGTGATGTATTAATTGCCGTATTAGATGGGGTTGAGATTGATTCTGGTGTGGCTGCGGAAATTGGGGCGTTCTCCATGCTGAATCGTCCTATTATTGGTGTACTGACAGATGTTCGCCAACAAGGACGAGATAATATGCAAAAAATAGAGGCATTGGTACGAGATGGGCTTGAGAATCAGTTTGTCTACCGTAATTTATTTGTAATTGGTTTAATTAAACGTAACGGGGTTATTACATCTTCTATTGAAGAGGCTGTGGAAGCTATACAAAAATTGTAACACGAGGAGGAATAATGATGCTATTAGCAACGTCAGATGTTGTAGCTGGAAAAGAAGTGATTGAAACATTAGGTTTAGTGAAGGGGAATTCTGTGCAGTCAAGAAACATTGGGCGTGATATGATGGCTGGACTTCGAAATATTGTGGGCGGAGAGATGAAAGAGTATGCTGAAATGTTAGTGCGCTCCCGTGAAATAGCCACACAGGCAATGGAGGAAGAGGCCAAACAATTAGGCGCAGATGCTGTTGTTGGCGTTCGTTATGCAACGTCTTCCGTGATGGATGGTACATCAGAAGTATTAGTATATGGCACAGCTGTCAGATTAAAATAATATAGTAAATGAATTAAAGTCCTTTCAGACTGTCGACAAAAGGAATTGAGAAGTTCACACTCGATTCCTTTTGTCACTTTTTTTCTTTCATTATGTTTAAAAATGGTAATTTGATATCCAATAAAACAGACTCTTCAAGTATAAGAACTCTTTGAAGCCGCCTGCCACGTCCAAGTAGCTAGTTTCTTTAAATTCATGGTAGCAAAAGTAAGTATCGCCTGCATGGATAATTTTTTCAGACCTCTAGGTTGTCCATCACATTCCATGCTTTTCCTTTGAATCGGCAAAGACATGCTCAATCGTTTCTTTACGCTTGCATAAATTTGTTTGATGTCATAGGAATGGCATAAATGTTCAGCTTCCTCCACATACAGTTCCCCAATATGGCGTTGAATGAGCTTTTTGTGATTCTTACTTTCTGTACATTGGGAAAGGCTTGGACACTTCGCACAATTCAAAGGTTTCGATGTTTCTCAAAAATTTACCTATGTAGATGGGGTACTTTATGTAGAAGTTGATGGGAACGAAGGGCGGTGACTCCAGCGGGAAAGCGGGAAAGACGAAATCTTGGACTGAGCGAAGCGAGGGAAGCAGCTCGACCCCGCCCGCGGAAAGCGTCCGCCCATAGTGGAAATCAACGGCTTTACTTTATTTAATCAAATGAATGAATGTCCTTTTTTCGAGTCTCCATTTTTGAATATAAAATTTTGTTTCAGTCTATGCAACAAAATGATCATTAGCAGATAAAAAAGAGGAATCGGACTTCGATTTCTCTTTTTCTTGTTATGGACAAACCATTCTATTTTATCTAACAGTTAAAGGTATCGTTTCTGTTTGGTTATCCCAGTTTATGGTGATTTCAACCTCTGTACTTTCAACTGCATTGGAGCATCCGTTAGCCATTATGAAAACACCATTTTTATCCAATGAATCTGAACCAGAAGTTTCTGTTTCATGCTGGAGTGTATAGTCAATTTGCTTAGGAAGAGGTTTATCGCCTATATACCGAATAGTACCACTTGTAGCACCACAATGTTTTTGTTTTATTTTGTCATAGGTTACCTCAAACTGTACTTCCCAGTTCTCATTTTCACCTGAAAAAGTCAAAGCCTTTGGTATACAACCAGATAAGAACAACATACAAAGGGAACTAATAAAAAGTTTAATCCTCATCTTTACCCCCTTCAAAAGGTATGGGAACTTATATCACGGATAGGAATATCCATTAGCATGGAGTGTGTCTATGTTTTTTTACTGAAAAAGCTTTTCTATGAATGACATATCGAAATCACTTGTAAGTTTGTAATCCTTCATATAGTTTTCTTCATATAAATAAACAAATAAATGTTCGGCATCATCTAAACGTAAGCCAACTTCACGGTCGCCGTTAATTGCTAATGTTATCCAATAAGCCTCTGTAAAATTAGATTTAGTAAACCATACTTTTTTTAATGGTTGCTCGTTCAGTTGCTGCATGATTTGATTCATTTCTGTTGCATCTGTTATCGTTATTGTCTTTTCATCTGAGGCACGAATAATTTCAATCGACTTAATTTCCTCTACATCAAGTCGTTCCGTAACCTCCGTTGAAAAATCCGTGTCACGTGTTAACAGCATTGTAGAGATATACAGAATAAGTAGTGGTAGTAAAATGCCTAGAACTATTTTATATCTTTTTTTCATGCTCTTCTCCTTAAATTCTAAAAATTCGCACATATGTATTCTTATCCACGCTATAATTGAGCATATACTGAAATGATAAAGGAAGGCAATAAAATGACACATAATCATGTAGAAAAAGAACTTTTTTATCCAGATGGAACGATCATGTATCAAGGTGGTGTCAAAAAGAATGATTTTGGTCACGATATTTATGACGGCAAAGGCATATTATTTGACCAAGATGGTGAACGATTATTCGAGGGTGAATTCGTCAATCATATGAAACAAGGAAATGGCAGGATGTATTTAGAAGGGCAACTTATTTATCAGGGCGAATTTATTCAAAATAAAAAACAAGGTCATGGCATTTTATATAAGGATGGTTTCATTCATTATGAAGGGCATTTTCGGAACGATTTAATGGATGGTTATGGCGTTTTATATTATAAAGAAGATCTCATTGCCCCTTATCATTCTTTGCGAGAACAATATCCTCATTTAAATCAGCCACAGTATGAGGGTGATTTTGTTCATGGCATGAAAAAGGGTAAAGGCAAACAATACTATCCAAATGGTTTTTTACAGTACGAAGGTGATTTTATTTGGCATCATATGCAGGGGGCGGGGAAGCTCTATTATTCTACGGAATCACCGACAGCTGAGGAGCTTTCTCTTGGTGTGACAACGCTCCAATATGAAGGCTACTTCTTTGAAGATATGAAGCATGGTAAAGGAAAAATCTATTCTCGACAAGGGGTCCTACAAGCTGAAGGCCAGTTTAAAGAGGATGCGATGACAGGACAAGGAGTACTTTATTATGCAAATGGACAGGCCTCTTATATAGGGGAGCTAGTGCAGGGCAAAAAGCATGGACGTGGTGACTTTTATAATGAAGAAGGAAAGCTTATTTACAGTGGCGAATTTATCGATGATGAACGGTTGCGGATTACGCCTGAAATCGAGCAAGAGATAGAGAAACTACAAATGCAGCTGGATAGCCTTGTAGGTCTGCCAAATGCCAAAAAGGAACTACATAATTTAATTAACTTTATAAAAATTCAAAGTTTGCGGGTGGACCATGGCTTAACAAGTTTTCCTATTACCTATCATCTTGTGTTTTCTGGCAATCCGGGCACAGGAAAAACAACAGTGGCACGTATTATCGGTCAAATTTATAAGTATCTAGGTGTACTATCTAGCGGTCATTTTGTGGAAACTGATCGTGCAGGACTTGTAGCAGGATATGTGGGACAGACAGCATTAAAGGTTCAAGAAGTGGTCCATAAAGCAAAAGGAGGTGTTCTTTTCATTGATGAAGCTTATTCCTTGATCAATGATAAACAAGATGCGTTTGGCAAGGAAGCCATTGATAGTTTATTAAAAGCGATGGAGGATTTACGAGATGACTTAGTGATCATCGTAGCCGGTTATACAGAGCTTATGGATGAATTTTTACAATCAAATCCAGGCTTTAAATCACGTTTTAATCATTTTGTACAGTTTGATAACTTTAGTACGCAGGAACTCTATGAGATTTTTGCTATGCTTTGTCAAACGAATGACTATCATTATGGTGAATCCTTTGCCCATCATATGAAAAGGCAGCTGAATCAAATACCAATAGAAAACATCTCTAATTTCTCGAACGGTCGTTATATTCGAAACTTATTTGAAAAACTAGTAACCATTCAGTCAAACCGGCTAATCGAACAGGCAACGATTACAAAGGAACAGCTGATGACATTTGAGGAGCATGACATCTTATTGGGCATGGCGGAAAATTTATTTGATAATACTTTTTAAAAATAATATGGTTGTGGGTCTGCTCTAGTGTGAGTCGGCTAGTCGATAATTAAATTAAAAGCCTTAGCTGGAATAAAGAGCGAAATAAGCAAAAGAAAACAACTAGTCTAATAGTTCTCAACATAGGAAGAGTATTCACTAAATGGGAGGGAAAAGAAAATGGATGTAAAGACACTTTTATTACAACAATGGACTAGCTGCTTAGATCAGGAAGACTGGTTTCCACCGCTTGAAAAAGTGCTAGAGGATATTACGCTTGAACAGGCAATCTGGAAACCGATTGAGGGGACAACGAATTCCATTTGGGAAATCGTTTGTCATTTACTTTTCTATAAAAAGCGACTCCTCATGCGATATTTTGGTGAAACAGAGAATGAACCGCAGGCAGAAAATAATGACGCTACTTTCCGTTTACCAACTTTGACGTTGCAAAATTGGAAGGATACAAAAGAGGAATATTTGTATGTACATCGTGAACTTGAAAACATATTAGCAAAATCAACACAAGAGGAATTGGAGAGGGAGGTCCGTGGAGAACGAACATTAGTACTTGAACTGAAGAGTATAGCCATGCATGACGCCTATCATATTGGACAAATCGTCTGTCTAAGTAAAATGCTAGGGGGCTGGCCAGGGCAACGCGACTGTTAAAAAGGATTCTGTAGAGCATAGGAACGTCCAACTCGGATGTTCCTATATTTTATACCAGAGCAATGACAATGCCGAAAGAAAAGGGGGAAGCGAATGAAAAAGCTCATAGCCTTTATTCTAGTTTGTGCTATTTTACCACGTGTGCTCACCATCAATTTTACAGTGAATAACCATATCAATGTTCATCATAAAGGCGAGAAAAGTTGAAGAGTCATAACTAAAGTGGTAATATAAGACAAAACATACGCTATCGTATTTTACAGGAGGATGATCATGCAAGTAACGAGAGATGATTGGATAAAAGCTGGCCTACAACAATTAGCAGAAGACGGTATACATAAAGTACGTATCGAGGCACTAGCTCGATCCTTAAACATTAGTAAAGGCAGCTTTTATCATTATTTTCGTGATCATCAGCAACTATTAGAGGCCATGCTCGATTATTGGGAAACACATGCAACAAAGGCCATTATTGAAAGTATGAAGCAGGAAGGAGCTACATTAGAAGAGCTCTTGCGTATAAGTTTTCATAAAGATAAGAAAATAGAAATGGGCATCTATGCTTGGTCTAAATATGATGCCCATGTCGCTACTCGCATTGTTCAAATTGAGGAACAACGAATTGACTGTGTTGCCAAGCTTTATCAAAAAAAGGGTATGGATGGAGAACAATCAATCGATCGAGCAAGGCTTGCTTATTTAACCTATGTTGGCTGGATGACTCGATATGAAGCCAACCCTCATTTTGATTTAGAGAAAATGGTGAAGCTACTGTTATAGCAATTGATGAGTCCCTAAGAAGGTAAATAACAAATTTCTAGGGGCTATATTTATCCTCTAAACATACGATGGTGTATGTTGTTACTAGAAAGGGAGGAACGACTATGTTTATTTTATCACTAGTTTCAGTGTGTCTATTATCGTTGATAAGTATTATTCATGTATATTGGGCATTCGGCGGGGGCTGGGGGGCTGGAGCTGTTATTCCCATGAAAGAAGGCAGTCAACAAGCAGTTTTCAGTCCTAGAAGATGGGGAACTCTCAGTGTGGCGATGCTCGTTCTAACAGCGAGTGTTCTCATTCTTGTCCAAGGGGGTTATATAACTGCCATCCCTGCCTCCACCTATTCAAAAGTGGGATGTATCATCTGTGCTTTTGTTTTTAGTATACGAGCAATTGGTGATTTCAAATATGTTGGGTTTTTTAAAACCATCAAGCATTCTCAATTTGCTAAACATGATACGAAGTTATACAGTCCCTTATGTTTGTTTTTGGGCTTCGTTTATATCATGTTATTGCTTTAAAAGTATGAATCCTCTAACATGATGAGAGTAAGCTATTGATAGGGGGAACCAATTAATGCAGCAATTGATTTACTTACTTCGTCATGGGGAGACTGAATATAATTCGGAGGGAAGATATCAAGGACAACTAGATTCACCTCTTACGGAGCTTGGTCGAGAGCAAGTGCAACAAAATGCTCGGATGCTGAAAGCCTTCATCGGTCATGCTCATGATTGGAAAATTATATCAAGCCCACTGGGAAGAGCCGTGGAGAGCACAGAAATACTTTGTGAAACGATTGATTACGATAAGAATAATGTGGAGTTTGATCAACGATTAACAGAAGTGGCAGTTGGGCAATGGGCTGGATTAAAAATGCCAGAGATTCAGCAAACTTGGCCTAATTTATTGTTGAACACAGATGCCTTTAATTGGTATTTCCATGCGCCAGATGGGGAAAGCTATGAACAGGTAGTAAACAGATTGTCCTCTTGGCTTAAAGAGATTCAGCAGCATCATCCAAAAGTGATTGTTGTCTCACACGGTCTAACGGGACGTATTTTACGAGGGATTTATGCAGGACTTCATAAAGAAGATGCACTTAAATTAGAGGTTTCTCAAGATGTGTTTTTTAAATTAGCTAATCAAGAAGTGACAAGAATTTGTTCTAATTTCGAAGATGATTATTAACGGATAAAAGCGTATTGGAGCTTTTTTCTTCTAAACTTAAGGAATATTCAAAATTGCCGCCTATTATAATGTGTAGGAGGCGTTTTTTATGAAAAAATCGGTCTTATTTTGCTGTATAATTATCGTGATTTTCGTTTTCTATTATACAAACAAAACACAAGAGTTTGCACAGCTGGAGCTACCATCCTTACATAGTAAAAATGCTTTGCTACTGAATGAACAGGGCGAGGTATTATTTGAAAAAAATGCGGATGCCATTATTTATCCTGCTTCATTAACTAAGATTATGACTGCTATTGTTGCGATTGAAATGACGGATGATTTACAAATGCAAACAATTGTCAAACCACAAACAATTGCCAAATATACAGCTCAAAATGCCTCTATGGCTGGCTTTCATGCAGGTGATTTTGTCACGATTGAAGATTTATTATATGGCACATTGCTTGCATCAGGAGCAGATGCATCGGGTACTCTTGCTGAAGCCATCGCTGGCAGTGAGGATGAATTCGTCACTTACATGAATAATAAAGCGCAGGAACTTGGCATGGACACTACGCATTTTGTCAATACAAGTGGCCTACATGAAGAGGCACATGTATCAAGCCTACAGGATATTAGTAAGCTTCTCCGTTATGCATTAGAAAACCCTACTTTTTATCGAATATTTACTTCGAAAACATACACGACACATGTTCCTACAGCATTGCTAATATCTAATTCATTATTTACGAGAATGCCTGGCATGGATGGAACAATCTTGGGCGGAAAAACGGGATATACGCCAGAGGCAGGGTTATGTCTAGCATCTTTAATGGAAAAAGATGGGCGAAAATTTCTGTTTATTACGACAAATGCTCCAGGCTATGCTTGGACACCACCCCCGCATATCGAAGATGCTTTGACAGCCTACGATGCTCTATAATGGTTGGTTATTTATGTTAAACTATAAATGTTTGTGAGGGAATGAAAGAAATAAATAAATAACAGTTGCCAAATACCATGGAGGTAGAGGAATAGTGAACCAACACCCATTTAAAATTATCCCGTATAACCCCACATATGCGGAACAAACCGTGATGATGTGGCGAGACAGCAAGAAGCAGGCTATTGGCCAGGAAGAAAGGCATAGCATGGAAAGCCATATTTATTTTTTAAACCATATATTACTTGAAGAATTTCAAATAGATATAGCGCTAATGGATAATCAAGTCATTGGAATAATTGCTTATAATGAAAGTGAAATTAGTCAGCTATATATTCATATTGATTATCAAGGATTAGGGGTAGGCCAAACATTACTAGACAAAGTAAAAAAACAGTCGAATGGGAGATTAACACTATTTACGTTTGAAGTAAATAAAAACGCACAACGGTTTTATGAAAAGAATGGATTTACTATTATTGGAAGAGGGTATAAAAATGAAGAGAATTTACCGGATATTCAATATGAATGGATAAATAAATGAATAGGTAAAAAATTTGTTGAAAAGGAGCTTATCCATTTGTCACAAGGACTTATTCACCATATAGAAATAAATGTTTCTAATTTGCACAACACTATTCATTTTTGGGGATGGTTTTTAGAGGAATTAGGTTATCAACCTTTTCAGGAATGGGAAAGTGGTCGGAGCTGGAAAATAGACGACACCTATATTGTTTTTGTCCAAACGAAAGAAAGGTTTATGGATATCGCTTATCATCGAAGTCGTGTAGGTTTAAATCATTTAGCGTTCCATGCAAGTTCCCGTCAACAGGTGGATGATATGACAAAGAAACTAAGAGAAAGGGGTGTTACTATTCTTTATGCCAATAAGCATCCTTTTGGAGGGGGAGAAGAGCATTACGCTGTATATTTTGAGGACCCTGATAGAATAAAGGTTGAATTAGTAGCACCATAAATTTTATGCTTACAGCATGGCATACGTTGTTCGTATTGTTAAAACGCTTCTAATATTGGGAATCACTTGAAGCAAGAAATGTTGGTGCAGAAATCAACATGATGGATGCATAGTTTTATAGAAAATAGGGTAGGAGTACTGTATCCATGACTTTCTAAAAAACTTGAATTTGGAATCTAGTTGATTATAACTATTTTCTGGTATAGACGATTACTCTATAATGAAAGTTAAATCTTAGCAATTTTACAGACATGGAAAGACATCAAGGGCGGTGTAAATAATGAAAAAATTTTTACCTTATGCTTATGCTTTTTGTTTGACGTTTTTACTAGGCTTAATGATGGGGCAGCTGACAGCAAGTGCTGAAGGATCAGTAAAGATTCAAAAGGTTAATAAAGATGCGGTTATTTTCGAGGAGCCATCCATAAATAGCACGCCAATCGGAGAAGTGGTGAAGGGCAGCTTCATCCAAGTAACCCAAGCAAGTAAAGGGTGGACACATATTCAAACGCCCGAACAGGCCGGCTATGTGACAACCGACGTTTTAGTTAAGGTAAAATCGGAGGGATATTTAGTCATTCAGAAGGGTGGCACTTCTTTATTTACGGAGCCAAGTCAAAATGCTCGGCATGTTGGTCAACTATACGAAGGACGTATGGTATATGTATATGGCACAGCACCGGGAGGCTGGTCTTTCGCCCAATACGGTGAAGATATAGGCTATGTAGCAACAAATGCTCTCAAGAAACCTGTACCAACAAAGAAGCAAATCTATGCTCCAAATGGTGCTGTTTTACGCTTGACGGCTAGTCCAAGTGGAGAAGTTTTAGGAACGTTGTCAAATAAGTTGACTGTACAGCATTACATAACGCTTGCGGGCTGGGCTTATGTAGAAGCGGGCGACCAAAAAGGGTATGTCAAAGCTTCTGAATTAGCCAATATCCAGCTTACTAATAATAAAGTTTATAATAAAGGTGTGCCAGCACCAAAGGGTTCAAAAAAACGTGTAGCTTTAACCTTTGATGATGGGCCAGACGCCAAAGTAACACCGCAAATATTAGCTACTTTACAAAAATACGATGCAAAGGCAACATTTTTTATGGTTGGGAGAAATGTTCCAAAAAACGCTACAATCGTCAAGCAAATCTATGACGCTGGGCATGAAATTGGCAATCATACATCAAACCATAAAAAATTAACTGCTTTATCTATCTCGGGTGTCAGACAAGAAGTAAATGGCACAAGCAATGCCATCTATGCAGCGATTGGTCAGTATCCAACTGTTTTCCGTCCACCATATGGGGCGACAAATGAACAAGTTCGTTCGGTAATGACAATTCCTTCAATCTTGTGGTCCATTGATACGCTTGATTGGAAGCATCATAATCCAGATAAAATTTTAGCGTATGTGAAAGCATCTGTAAAAGATGGCAGTATTATTTTAATGCATGATATCCATCAAACGACTGCCAATGGTTTAGATAATGTCCTTCTTTATTTACAAAAGCAAGGCTATGAGTTTGTTACTGTTAGTGAAATTTTACAATAATATACGATCTAAAATCTAAATCCGATCATTTTTCAGGATTTAGATTTTTTTGTTGGGTGAATTCTTTCAATGAATTTTGAGTGGAACTGGAGTAGTGACCTTACCATAATGGAAAAAGCCGTACTAGTCTTTTAGAGACAAAGCACGGCTTTTATTTATTTAAATAAATTAATAGTTGTAATAATAATAGGAATACCAAACACGTCGATTAAAAAGGCGCCTACAATTGGTACAACGAGAAATGCTTTTTTAGAAGGACCGAAGCGTGAGACAACGGCTGACATATTGGCCATGGCATTCGGCGTTGCGCCTAGTCCATGCCCTGCGAAACCGGCAACCATCACGGCCGCATCGTAGTTTTTGCCGAGTAATTTAAACAAGACGAAGGTACTGAATACAACAATAAAGAATACTTGCGCAAAGACGATGATAAATAATGGAAGCGCTAAATCAGCAATTTCCCATAATTTAATACTCATCAGTGCCATTGAAAGGAAAACACCTAATGTCACATCGCCAATTAATGAGATACTCTTCATATTGATTGCTTCAGGTTTAAATTTGTCCATAATATTGCGGACTAAGACAGCTACAAACATAGCCCCTACATAGCCTGGCAGAACGAAGCCTGTCGCTTCTGAGAATAATGTTCCAACATAAGTACCGACAGCCATACAGAACGTAATTAATAAAACTTGAGTAAAGAATGAATCAGATGTAATTTGTTCATGTTTATTTTCATATTCGATTTCTTCAGCTTCTTGTTCATCGGGTGTTAAATTGTATTTTCCAACTAAATATTTAACGATTGGACCACCAATTAAACCACCAGCCACTAAACCACAAGTTGCAGCTGCGGCACCAATTGTCATCGCTGAGGAAATGCCTAAATCTTCTAATGTTTGTCCAAATGCAGCTGCGGCACCATGACCGCCTTCCATAGACACGGCACCAGCCATCATACCAATCAGAGGATGAATCCCCATTAATGATGCCAGAGAAACACCAATTACATTTTGCATGAGGGCAAGGAAGCCACACGCTAGCCAGTATATAATAAGTAATTTTCCGCCAAGCTTAACAAGCTTAAAGCTTGCTCCTAAGCCGATGGTTGTGAAAAACGTGATCATAAACAAGCTTTGTAATGATGTATCCAGTGAAATTTCTAAAGTTCCAGTAGTCTTTAAAATGGTCGCTAGTGCAGCAAACAGTAAGCCACCGACCACTGGTGCTGGAATACAAAATCGTTTTAAAAAACCAATTTTATTAATGAGAAAGCCGCCTAATGCAAAGAGTGCTACGGCTAGAAACACCGTTGTAATTTGATTAATTTCGATCATAAACCTTGCCCCCCAAGTAAGTTGTTCAGTGCTTCATAGACAAAATAGGCACCTAATTTAACCGTTCGTCCGTTTTCATCTAATGATGGATTAACCTCGCAAATATCAAAAGAGTGTGTATGTGGATGCGAAGTCACTTTTTGAAGAATCGTACGCACAGTTGTCGGTTCAAGTCCAAACGGTGAAGGTGCACTTACGCCTGGTGCTGCTGCTGCGTTTAAAACATCCATACATAATGTTAAAAGCACATAATCGTGTTGATCCATATAATGCTGTAAATCATCCATTAACGGCTGAATATTGGCCGCTGATGTCATGTCATCTTCTATTACATACTTCACTTGTAGCTCATCTGCTTTTTCGAATAGCTCTTTTGTATTGCCATAGCGTTGTATGCCAACAACAAAATAATCGACATGTGGATCTTGCTCTAAAATTTGACGGAACATTGTACCAGAAGAAGGCTGCTCGTCATATGGTCGTAAATCAAAATGAGCATCGATATTGATAATGCCGATTTTTGCGTCCTTTGGTAATGCCGCACGAACACCTAAATAATGACCGTACAGTGTTTCGTGACCACCACCGAGCACAACACATTGTAATTTCTTTTGTAGGAGAGTGCTAACAACATCACCAAGCTCTCGCTGTGCCTCCTCTAGTGCGTGATTGAGACAAATGATGTTCCCTACATCAATGATTTGTTGCTCCTCCTCAAACGTCCACGGTAAACTAGATAGTCCTTCACGTAGTGCGTTTGGTCCATTTGCTGCTCCTACTCGACCTTGATTTCGACGTACACCCTCATCGCAAATAAAGCCAATTATTGCAGCACCTTTCTTATCTGAAGCGCTTACATCATTCATCGCGATTCGTTTGACTTGTTGATGTAAACGGAAACTGCTTCTATTTGTTGTAGAATCTATACGGCCTTTCCATTGTTTTTGATCTGTCATTGTGTACATAATCTTATCATCCCCATTGCAAATATTATTGTAGAAAAAATATTGTTGTAATTCATTATATATTCACATAATTATAATTACTAATATATAATTAATATCAATCTATAGCTTTAAACTATAAATGAGGGAGGATCACCGTATTGGATATTAAACAACTACAATATTTTATCGCTGTTTCAGAGCATATGAATTTCTCGAAAGCCGCAGAAAGACTGCATATTTCGCAGCCTTCCTTAAGCAATGCCATCAAAAAATTAGAACATGAGATTGGCTCCCCCTTATTAGACAGAAATACTAGAAATCTGCAGTTGACGGAAGCTGGTGAGGTGCTATTTGAACGTGCAAAAGTTATTGTGAAAAATATGGAAGTGCTAAAAAAAGAAATGGATGAAGTCGTTGTACATGGCACGAGTGAAATTACGATTGGTGTGATGGAATCAATCAAGCATTGGCTTCCTAAAGTAATTGCCAACTATAAAAAAGACTATCCGCAAATGATGATCCATTTAGTGGATATTTTAGGCAGTAAGCGTGTGAAAAAATCCTTGAAAAGCTATAAAACGCATTTAATTATTACCAATCAGCTGATGGATGATCCTGAGCTTGAAGTTAAGACCTTATATGAGGAGCGTTTAGTAGCTGTTTTACCCCTACATCATCCATTAGCGAAGAAAGAGACTTTATCGATTTCAGATATTAGTGCAGAGCCTTTTATTATAAGTACAGAAGGATTTCAAACAAGACGTGATATTTTGAATACTTTTGAACAAGCAGGGAAGAGCATTGATATTCAATTTGAAATTGAACGCTTTGAAACGGCTGTATCTCTTGTCAGAGAAAATTTAGGGATAACCATCTTACCAGAAAACTATTTACAAGGCCCGACAGCTAAAACCATTGTTAAAAAGGAAATTGAAGGAGCGAATCTATGTCGGAATGTTTATTTGGTGTACTTAAAAAATCGCCATTTACCATTTGCTATCCGTCAATTACTGAAAGATGTACTGCAATTTTTTGAAACGAAAACAATGTAAACTAATCCAATTGCTATATACATGAAATTTTCCTTTTAATTAGAAAATTCATGAAATGGAATTGATTTACTAGAAAAATAGCGGTAACATTTAATGTAAGAATAAAATGAACAATCATTCATTTTTTCGGAGTTCAAGCAAAGGGGGTTTCTTCCAATGAATTTTTCCTATAGTGAAAAAGTTGTGAAGTTACAGGACAAGCTGACGAATTTTATGGAGCAATACATCTATCCGAATGAGGCCGTTTATGCTGCACAAATCGAGGCGATGGAGGATCGTTGGGGAGCGATTCCACCCATTATGGATGAGCTAAAGCAGAAAGCGCAGGAGGCTGGTTTATGGAATTTATTTTTACCAGATAGTGAATATGGAGCGGGTTTAACCAATCTAGAATACGCTCCATTATGTGAAATTATGGGACGTTCACTATTGGCGCCAGAAGTGTTTAATTGTAATGCACCAGATACAGGTAATATGGAGGTACTAGTTCGCTATGGTTCCACACAACAAAAAAAGCAGTGGCTTGAACCGTTATTACATGGGGAAATCCGATCCTGCTTTGCGATGACTGAACCTGCAGTTGCATCGAGTGATGCCACGAATATTGAGGCAAGTATTGAACGAGATGGTGATGAATATATTTTAAATGGTCATAAATGGTGGACAACAGGTGCTGGTGACCCACGCTGTAAAGTAGCTATTTTTATGGGTAAACATAAAGATTCAACAGCCCCTATTCATGAGCAACAATCTATGATTCTAGTACCAATGGATACGCCAGGAGTAAAAGTGGAGCGCATGTTAACGGCTTTTGGCTATGATCATGCACCAGAGGGACATGGAGAGGTTACCTTTACGAATGTACGCGTACCCATAGACCATATTTTATGGGGAGAGGGAAAAGGCTTTGCCATTGCTCAAGGTCGCTTAGGCCCAGGAAGAATTCATCATTGCATGCGTCTTATTGGCGCAGCGGAACGGGCATTAGAGGAAATGTGTGTTCGTGTACAGGAGCGTCATGCATTTCACAGACCTCTAGCAGATCAAGGAGTGATGCGTGAACGAATTGCTGAGTCCCGTATTGATATTGAGCAAGCAAGACTTTTGACTTTAAAGGCTGCTTATATGATGGACACGGTGGGCAATAAAGAGGCAAAAGCAGAAATTGCCATGATTAAGGTTGTTGCACCGAATATGGCATTGAGAGTTATAGACAGAGCGATTCAAGCATTTGGAGCTGCTGGTGTAGGGCCTGATACAACACTTGCTGCACAGTGGGCAAACTCTCGAACATTACGATTAGCAGATGGACCAGATGAAGTACATCGTAATACAGTTGCCAAACTAGAGTTAAAAAAGCATGCGAATAAACATAAGGAGCTGGTGAAATGACTGTATTGGAATTATTTAGCTTACAGGGGAAAACAGCCATTGTGACAGGAGGGGGACGAGGACTCGGTGCGCAAATTGCCCAAGGCTTTGCAGAGGCTGGAGCCAATGTTGTCTTATGCTCGCGAAAAGTGGAAGCCTGTGAGGAGGTTGCGACAGCTCTTGAAAAGTTAGGGGTTCAAACATTAGCGTTAGCCTGTGATGTGACAAAACCAGAGGATATTGCAAATGTTGTGGCGCAAACGATGACTACGTTCGGTAAAATTGATATTTTAGTCAATAACAGTGGTGCCTCATGGGGAACTCCTGCTATCGATATGCCTTATGAAGCCTGGCAAAAAGTATTTGATGTCAATGTGAATGGAACATTTCTAATGAGCCAAGCAGTAGGCAAAAGGATGGTAGAGCAGAAAACCGGGAAAATTATTAATATTGCTTCCATCGCAGGGCTTGGTGGTACTCTACCTGCGTTTATGGATACCGTTGCCTATAATGCAAGCAAAGGTGCTGTTATAACATTAACGAAGGATTTAGCTGTCAAATGGGGACCTTATGGTGTACATGTCAATGCCATTGCACCGGGTTTTTTTCCAACCAAAATGTCCAATGTATTAATTGAACGAGGTCAAGATTATTTGATGGGTGCTACACCTTTAAAAAGACTTGGCTCCGAAAATGATTTAAAGGGTGTGGCGTTATTTCTAGCATCAGCGGCATCAGATTATGTGACAGGGGACGTCGTTGTTGTTGATGGGGGCATGAGTGCCATTATTTAAGGGAGGGATAAGATGGATACAATGCAAGTAAGGTCAAGTGAACGACTAGATGCAGTCAAATTGCACGCTTTTTTAGAAAGCCATTTTTCTGAACTACCACAGGGTCAATTGGAAATTTCACAATTTAGTGCTGGTCATTCCAATTTAACATATTGCTTGAAAATAGCTGATTTTGAAGTGGTTCTTCGTAGACCGCCACTTGGTCCGGTTGCTAAGAAGGCCCACGATATGCAGCGGGAATTTACAATTTTATCGGCATTGCATCCATTTTTACCTGCGGTTCCAAAACCTTATGTTTATATTGAGGACCGAGACATCATTGGTAGCGATTTTTTTTTAATGGAGCGCAAAAAAGGTATCGTCCTCGACACCTATTTTCCAAAAGGAATAAAACCGACTGAGGAACTAGCCCGTCAGCTGTCTGAAAAGATGGTTGACTCATTAGTAGCACTTCATGCAATTCCATATGAAGACACGCCGCTAAAAGATATGGTGAAGCCTGACGGATTTATGGAACGACAGGTACATGGTTGGATCGAGCGCTATGAAAAAGCTAAAACAGCAGAGTATGCTGAAGTAAAAGCTTTGACAGACTGGTTAAAAAAACATATTCCTCTTAATAAGGAGGCAACCATTATTCATTATGACTATAAATTGAATAATGCTATGTTCTCTGAGGACTATTCCGACATGATTGGTTTATTTGATTGGGAAATGACCACAGTAGGGGATCCACTAGCTGATGTAGGTGTCGCGATGAGTTATTGGATGCAAGCGGATGATCCAAAAATGCTATTACATGCACTAGGCGACCCACCCGTTACGGTTTTGCCAGGATTTTATTCTCGTCAGCAATTTATGGAACGTTATGCTGAAAAAAGTGGGAGAGATATTTCAGACATTCAGTATTATTGTACATTCGCTTATTTCAAATTAGCCGTCATTTGTCAGCAAATCTATTATCGCTATGCCAAAGGGCAAACACAGGATGATCGCTTCGCTCAAATGGATAAAATGGTCGCTGCCTTAATACAACAAGCTTCGGCTTCTATTTAATCGTTGGAAAAACAGTTACTTTTTTTATTGGAGTAGCTGTTTTTTTAAAAACCTTGTAACAGATTATCCGACACTATAATATTGTTAGTAAGTATCACTCGCACAAAAATTACTCAACTAACAAAACGTACACACGTAAAAATAATTTAAGAGAGGTGGAATGTATGTTCTTATTTTATCATATATTCTATCTTTTTGCGAAAGAATGAGTAGGGAATAAAAACAATAACAATTTATTGTTTTTCGATAAAAAAATATTGACTTAAGATGTGATAATAAGTATTATAACTATAGCAAATCAAAAAATATGTTTGATAACAATCACATACAATAATTAAATTATTTGGAGGAAGACATGATGAAGAAATATTTTTTAGCTACCATTCCTGTGATGGTAGGTGTTTTATGCTTATTGATAAAAGGAATTATTGGCGATGAGGTACTGGCAAACGGAGTAATTGTGGAGAAGAACTTCTTTTTAATCCCGTTGAGCTATTTATTTTTCTTTAGTGGCATACTAACACTGATCTTTTTTTCAACATTAAAAACACAAAATGTCGCAAAATAACGCTAAAAACAGGCTTTTCATAGAAGCCTGTTTTTTTGTTAAGACCATGTTTGATCGAGCTTGTTGCTGTAATAATGAATAGCTTTTTTGTAATCTATAATACCTTGATGGTTGGTTGTGATGACTAAAGTATTTAATAATGTTTCCATAGATTTTGCATGTTCACCAAGATTATAAAGTGTCATAGCATAAAAAACCTTGACATGCTCTGCTTCAGGAAATTCGTGGATCGCTTGTTCCAATGTCCGTTTTGCTTGTTCGTACAGCCCCAATGTCCGATACGTGCTACCTAAACCTAGATAGGCATCCAATAGAATATCCGGTTCTAATCCTAATTGAATGGCTTTTTCATAGTGGGGAACAGCTTCTTTTTCTTGTCCTAAAGAATCGTAGGTCCAGGCACATTGAAATTGGTAATAAGCATTTTCAGGTTTTTCATTGACCAACTTCACCATTAATTGGTTGGCTTCCTTCAGCTGGCCATTCTCTCTCAATGTTAGTACTTGCTCTAATTGTTTATCCATTATTAATCCCCTTGTTTGTAATGTATTGCATTAAATAGGTTATCATTCAAAAAAATTTTCTTCGATCAGCTGCTCGAAAGAATCGGCTAATAATAGGATTGTACCATGATCACAAAAGAAAAACTTTCCAGATGAGTCCATAAAAATGGGATTCCCTCCTCCATCCATTGAAATGACATAGCTAGTGTCCAGGCTATTTGGAGAAAGGACATCACTGAATTGTTGACGAAATGCCAGCGTTAAATCGATGACTGTTTCATTTCCTATACTGGAACCATTAGAAAAAGCATGAATTGCTAATCCTGCATAAGCTCCCCCAAACATTTTAATGAACTGCACGTAATCCTTATGGAATTGTACACTGAGCATCTGTTGAGCACAGATAATTTCCTCTTCACTAGCTGGTTCGCCTAATAATGTGTGGTGTTCCATATTGAGTAGAAATACCTTCAAACGTTCTAATAGACTTTCTTTCATTTCCTCCCACCCTTTAGTAGATGCTTCCTTCATTATATAATCAATAATTTGCTAGAAACCAGTAGTAATGGTATTGTTTGTGTGAAAGAAAAATACATGAGGTGAATAGAATGCTGGAGCGTTCGATGGAAAAGACACGGGAATGCAAAGAGGAAAGGGAGTGATAGATTAATAAGAAAAGAGGAAAAAAAATGAAAAGTGAACAAAAGATTATTTGTGATGGATTTGAATTACATTATTATATAAAAGGGCAGGGTGAGCCTATTTTAGTCGTAGGGAGCAGTGTATATTATCCACGACTGTTCTCAGAAAACCTTTCCCAGCATTTTCAGCTTATTTTTTTAGATCATCGTGGATTTGTGAAGCCTCCTCGTCGTTTAAAACAAGAAGATTATACCTTGGAGAAAATAGTCGACGATATTGAACAAGCCCGACAATTGTTAAAGTTAGAGCATTTCATTATTTTAGGGCACTCAGGTCATGCATTTATGGCGATGGCGTATGCCAACACATACCCTCAACATGTTCGGAAGGTGATTCTATTAAATACAGCTACAACGAATAGCCAAGAAAGACAACAGCAAAGTCTGTCCTATTTTGAAGCCACTGCCAGTATTGCGCGAAAAAAACAATTTGAACGGGAGATTGCTTTCTTAGCGCAAGATCTAAAGAAGGAACCGGAACGACGTTTTGTTCATATGTGTATTCGTATGGGTGCACATAGTTTCTATGATTATTCGTACAATGCTACTGCCATGTGGGAAGGCGTTTATACGAATATGGAAGTGATCGATTATCTTTGGGGAAAAGCCTTTGCTGAGCAGGATCTTTTACACCTAACTCGATCATTTAGCAAACCCGTTTTTGTCGGACTAGGGATGTATGATTTTTTAGTTGCCCCTGTTTCACTATGGGACGCGATAGATGATACTTCTCAAGTAAAGAAAGTTATATTTGAAAAAAGTGGTCATAACCCTATGTTTGAAGAGCCCGAGTTTTTTGATAAACAGCTCATTAATTGGATAAACGAAGGGTAATTTTTTAAAACTTAGAGCAGTGGGTAACATTTATATGTTATCATACTGCTCTTTCTTATGTAGAAAGAGGAAGCCATTAACGATGAAAATCTTTCAAAAATCTTGTTTGATTTTTCGTCGCCTATTCCCTCTGGTTAGGTAGGTGATTTTGACTATTCGTTGTAGACGTACTCTCGCCCGGGATGACTATCGAATACAAGTAGGGAAAACTCATGACGAATCATCAGACAAAAAGGCTGCTTCCAAAAGGGAAGAGCCCATGCATTAGCTACCTGTATTAGTTTTGCTTAGGGCATTCACTTGCTGGCAGTCAATAATTACCGGTTTAGCGGTGTCATCGATTTGAAGGAAATACGCACAGCAGCTATGTGGATCGAGATAGAGAAAGTAAATACCACAAAAACAATGGCCATCAGAAAGATAGATATCTACTAATGTCCCTGGGTCGAAACGTTCTAATTGACTACAAACACAGCCTTCACAATGTTTTTTATCTTTGCTTCTTATGTGGTTTTCCAACTGTTTTTTTCTGTCTTGAGAACTATTATAATACTTGATGCGATAAGAATCATCTTCAGCCATATCATCTATGCCGTAATAGTGACCTGTGCAATAGTTCTTCGATTCACAATAGCATTTAGAAAATTTATGATAATTATCTAAATCTCTATCCAATCTTGTTAAATATCGATTTTCATCCATTCTTGAAACGCTCCTTTATGGTTTGAATGTTAATTCCTGCGCCAATCTTCTATTTCTAATCTATGTAAAAGAGCTATCTTGAGCTGGTAATATGTCCATCTAACAGTCATTTAAAAGAAAAAACTAGACTCCTAAATAGAGTCTAGTTTTTTGAATGACTTACATAATCTTCTTTCAGTAGTCCATATATTTCTAGATCAACAACGCCTTTGCCAGACCATAATGTTGCTTGTCGTAATAAACCTTCATTGATAAAGCCATTCTTTAGTAGTACTTTTTTCGAAGGTTCATTTAATGGCATGACTTCAGCTTGAATTCGATTTACCTGAACCTCCTCTATAAGATAATTCACGACCATTTCAACTGCCTTCGTAGCAATGCCTTTTCCCCAAAAATCTTCTGCTAAGTAATATCCAATTGTCACCATATTTACTTTCTGATTAAAGTCCATAGCTTCAATAATACCCACTAATTTATTACTATGGGACGCTTCAAAAATACCCCATTTTATTCTACTTTTCTTCTTAAAGTCTCTTTCGAAATGCCCAATCATTTTTTGAACGGTTTGAAGGTTGTGTTTTGGAATAATACCACAAAACTCGAAAACCTTATTATTATCATAGATGGCAAACAAATCTTCCACATGAGACGCTTCTATTTTCTTTAATGTTAGACTAGTCGTATGTAGCAAAGGGAATTGAGTAAAAACCTTTTCAATCATCATTTTTTTGGCTCCTTTCTTAGCCTTTAATTGGAATGTAAATTTTCATTTTCAGATTATATGGATAGATAGATTGCATGACATCTGTTATTTCAAAATCAGGACCCATATCTCTATCATAATTGGAATTCGGCAACCATACCCCGTAAATGTAACGTCTTGTATTCTGAATACCTTCTGCACTACTATTCAAGATAAATTCTGCATATTGACCAGCGGGTAATTCTAAATGGGTAAATCCTTGCTGAACATGCTCCTCAAATGCTTGGACTTCCTCACCAACAATAAAGGAAAACTGACCATCCTCGTGAAAGCTTGTAGAGATTCCATATGCCACATTAGGGGCCACTTTTTGTGCAATACAGTCATAATATTGTTGACGACCAAAATCATGATAAAAGCCTGGGATTTCTTCATAATACCTCTCATCTTGTAAGGATGTTGGATAGACATAGCCGGTGATTAACTTTTTTCCTAAATGTACGATTGTAGGTTTTTGCATTGGAAGTTCACCATCTATTTTATAATCTAAAAAGTTTATTTTATTTTGCAATGGAATAGAATAGGTATTCTTTCTGTACTTAGTCGGTGTTATCCCAAAGTACTGAACAAATGCTCGTGTAAATGCTTCTTGAGAACCGTATTCAAAGCTAATCGCTATTTCGAGTATAGATTGGGAGGTTGTTATTAATAGAACGGCCGCTTCTGAAAGCCTTCTATTGCGAATATATTGCTGTACAGAAAATCCAGTTATCGCCTGAAACAGTCGCTGAAAATGGAAGGCTGAAAAATACGATTGCGAAGAAATATTTGTGATCGACATTTTTTCTTGTAGGTTATCCTCTATATATTCTATAGCGTTTTGAATTCTTTCAAAATAATCCATACGATCATCCTTTCTCATTCTCATCGTACTATTTAAAGGGAAATATTTCTTGATAATTTGTGCTAATTTTTACATTATAGTGGACCTATGTTTCTTTAGGAGTTATTTTGCACATCTTTAATGGGTGTGCCACTGTCAATTAAAGCCTTCATCATTACAATGAGTTTCGTTACATGGTATAAAAATTCCGTATTATAAAAAGGAGTAAAGTTAAACTCTTCAGTTTATAGACAATATGGGTTTATTACGATAAACTAATCAACGAGAGGTTTATCTCAATAAACTTAACAGGAGGGTGGTGGTCAGAATGGAGCCGTATAAATTGTTCGATGCCGAATATAAATTTACATGCCTGATTTGGGATAACGAACCTATTAATTCTACTGATCTTGTAAAGCTAAGCCAAGCAGTACTTGGCTGGAAGAAATCAACGACTTATACTGTTTTAAGAAAGTTATGTAAACGGGGAGTCCTTAAAAATGAGGAAGCAACGGTCACATCCATTGTTAAAAAAGAGGACGCACAGAAATACGAAAGTCAGATGGTTGTTGAAAAGTCCTTCAATGGATCCTTACCGCAGTTTCTAACTGCTTTTCTAGGTGGAAAGGGCATTTCTAATGAGGAAGCCGAAGAGTTGAAACGGATTATTGAGGAGGCAGCTAAATCATGAACCTGTTTCTAGTAATCCTTAATATGAGCATTACCGCAAGCTTTGTTGCACTTGCGGTTATCTTGGTGAGATTTCTTTTGACAAGAGCTCCTAAAATATTTTCTTATATTCTATGGGGAGCCGTAGCCATCCGACTGATCACCCCTGTTAGTTTTACCTCAAGTTTAAGTGTATTAGGTCTTGTAGATTTCCAAAAGAAAACTGGCACAGGTTTCATGGAATTTGTACCCCAAGAAATCGGGATGCAAAAAAATCCAGTTGTGGATATTGGAATTAAGGAGATAAGCTATTTTATAAACTCATCCTATCCAGTGGCTACCCCGATGGCAAGCGCAAACCCCATGCAAATCATCGTGTGGATTGGAAGTTTAATTTGGATTACAGGTATAGTCATTCTTTTGCTTTTTAGCATTCTGTCGTATTTGAAAATATTAGTTAAGGTCCGAACGGCAACACTTGTCAAGGATAATATATATGAGACAGATCAGATTGACACACCCTTTGTTTGCGGTTTCCTGAAACCGAAAATATATATCCCAATCGGCATGAGTGATCATGAGCTGTCTTACATTTTACTACACGAGAAGATTCATATTATGAGACGTGATTATCTGATAAAACCTTTTGCATTTATGCTCCTCATCATTCATTGGTTTAATCCGCTAATGTGGTTATCTTATGCTCTTATGAGTAAAGATATGGAGATGTCCTGCGATGAAAGTGTTGTTAACAAAATGGGGCATCAGATTAAAGGAAGCTATTCAACCTCATTGCTTACACTTTCTGTTAGTAAAAAGGGGGGACTAACCGGTAGTCCAATTGCTTTTGGAGAGAGCGATGTGAAGGCAAGAATTCAAAACATTCTTACTTACCGCCAACCTTCTAAAAGGATGATTGCAGCTTATATACTCGTTATTGCAACTTTAGTTGTAGGATGTACAGCCAATCCCAAGCCTTTGCAGCAGGGACCCTTGCAGTCATTATATTCTGGATATAATTTAGAAAAGCTAATGGAGAACAAAACTCTTTATGTAGGTAACGCTAGTAAGGTAGGCGGTCTTCTCAGTGGAATGCCCGAACCGACAGGTCTTGAATGGAACGGGATGGCACTTCAAACAACAGCTCAGCCTTATGAGGTAACTGTCAATTATATAATGAATGATTCTGTTCCCGGGATAGATAAGGGGGAAATAAATAATGAAATTTATTATCGTAATTCCATTCTCCTCTTAAGTATAATTGATAACGTCGATAGTATAACCTATTCGATTGTTGACAGCCCACACCAAAACGATGGAATGGTTAATACCTTTACGTTTACAAGAGAACAGGCGGACAAACTATTGGGAGAGGATGTCAGGCATTATGCCACTGATGAAACAGGTCTCCGACAATTGATTGATCGTTTAGAAAGCCTTTCATTTAGCGAAACCAATAACACCCCTTAAATGTTTTTCATCCTAACTTGGCCTTGCGGGGATACTTTAATGGATCACACATAGCGAAAATGTTTTTCCTTTAATAGACGCTATTTTGAAGTAACTATAAAAGTTCAATTTCTCAATTTAAATAATGAGAAATTGGACTTTTTATATTTTATTTATAGTGCAAAATAACGCCCAAAGTGATTACACATTTCATCAGCAGCCTGATGAAAATTCTTCATTCATTACATTTGAAGCTATACGCTAATTAGTAATGACCAGCACTCTCAAGGAGAGGCTGGTCATTTTTTATTCTCTAGCCTACTTTTAGCTTTCTAGCTGTACCAATGCCTTTTGTTTTCACCTTTACCTCAATATGCACGGGGAGATTGGGGTAAAGCGTGGCCCAATCTTTTTTAATACGTTTCCATGCCTGATGGTCTTCGCGATGTAGTACCTCACTAAACTTTAAAATATCAACCTGATAGGTTTTTTGAATAGTGTGAAATGTTTGTTCTAAATTCGCTTGAACTAACTTGCTTGTTTCTTTATTAAGAGTATCAATAGTTTCTGGCTTTGTTAGATCCAATGGACAACTTATTTCCGCTATATTTTGTTCAAGTTCAACCTGTACATGGATGGAGGGTTTATCATTTTTAAAGCTGCCAGTAACTTTTGTAGAAGAATTGAAAACTTCCGCTGATATTTTCCCCTTTTCCGAACAAGGGACTTTTTGAACGGTACCTTTTATATGGTTGTGTAAGAAATTATAGCCTCTGCTCTCTTCCTCTGATAAGAAGCCTATAAGCTTATAGTTTTTAAAAACAGCAAGTCCACCGTATTGTAAATTAGCAGGACTATCCATTTTTTCGATGTTGGAGCTACTCTTTCCTGCATCTGCATCTCCATGTATTTGAATGGAGGGCAGAACAGCACTATGATCAATACTCCCTAAAGAATTGATTAAATCGTCTAAAATCACTGATTCAGTTGTTCCCAATGCATCTTCAGAGTCCTTTAAGGATTTTAACAATTTACTGGCAGGAATATCTTCTAACGGTGTTAATATACTTAAAATATCTTGCGCTGTTGATTCATGGGCAACAATAATATTAAAATCACTTCTTCCCTCAGGGTCCCTTTGAAATAAATCTAAAATACTATTCATACCATATTCAGCCATTTCTTCACCAATAATAATAACTTGAGTATGTGCATAATAGGGTTTCCTTGGCGTCTGCGTTGTTAATTTCCGAATAGCTTCGAATAAGGTTTTCCCTTTTGCGTGATAGGTAACAACAGGGACTTGAAAGCTTGTTGAATTCTTCGTCGCTATTTGACTTGGGTTAACGATTTGAATGGATAGCTCTATAAATTCGTCTGTTTTATCGACCCCAACAGCAGTGACAATAGCTAATTCATTTAACTCTCGCTTATTCCAACATCCAGTTAACAACAAAACGGTTAGAAGTAGGAGAAAGAATGACACCGTGTGTTTAATGATTGGCACCTCCTCTAGGAAAAGGGCTAAGACATTTCCGATACTAATTAGGATAAGCAAATAATAGGGAAAATAAACAAGAAGAGGAGTACGGGGGAAATTTTTTTAGAGGACAAAAGCGTCTATTAATAGAAAAAAGTATATACATCATTTTAAATAGGAGGAAAAAAGGGATGCGATCATTATTAAATGGAGTAGAGGCCATTTTTATCCCGATAAAGGACCCTCAATTATCAGTTAAATGGTATGAGGAAAAGCTTGGGTTTAAGCTTTTAAATATTGAAGAAGACGCAGCGGTCATGAAAATAGGGGAACAATCTGTTACGGTCGTATGCTTAGTCAAAACGGAGAATCATCAACCATTACATTTTCCAGATAATCATTTTGGGGTAGGGAAATACTTCAATTTCCTATCTTCAACTATTGAAGATACCTACCAATCACTAGTAGAGCAACAAGTGAAAGTAAATCCTATCGGAGGAGAAGGACAAATAAAATTTTTCACCTTCTATGATCTAGATGGAAATCCTTTAGGGGTTTGCCAATCATAAGCGGGTCACTGTTTATAACAGTGACCCTAGTAACAAATCTAGGAGGTGTAAGGCTAATTAGCTTTACACTACTATCATATACATAAATATTATATCGAAATAGTTAATTGCCTGGGAAATAGATAGAAAATTAAGAATTGTTTTAAAAATGATTTGATTATACTTTACTTTTTAACAATGTGAAGATAATGGATTGTTTCAAAAGCGGATAGATAATCAGTTTGATGTTGAAAATAAAGCTGTTGAATTGCAGATAGAGATAGATGAGTAGCCCTGATTGATCTAGCGTCTTCTTCATTTCCTCATAGCATGAGTTCATTGGTTCACCACCAGCTGCCGCCATCTTCACCATATTCTCTACTCTGTTAGAGATACCTTTTTTCATAAATAACGATTCATCACCATAGTCCAAGACAAGTGAACTGCCTACTAGAACTAGGGCAAAAAGATGGTCTATTAAGCTAGCCAGTTGTTCTTTCGTTAAGTAATAGGAGACACCTAAGTGACTAAAAAATGTTTTTTATACTGAAAGCCTTGTTTCAAAAGAGTCACTTTTCTCGTAATTGTGAGTCTTAATTGGCACCCACTTCATTCTGCAAAGTCGTCGGATGAAGTTGATTCATGTAAAAGAAAAGATTCTCAGCAAGGAGCAATCCCGAGGAAGTGGAAATGCACCGTAGACTTCTGGTGAATGATATATGTGCTACAACTGCATATGGGAAATTTCATACCTCTTTTTACAGCAACCATCTCCATTCAAAGACACTGAAAAAGGCAGCTATACAATGTCAAAAGGGAGGTATAACTTTCCGTTATTACTAGGTGGGGCAGCGGGATTTTGCTATTCAAGTAAAAGCTTAAAATATTTTTAAATTTTATGTAACTTATCGCAACGTCAACCGTCTACCTTACTAGTAGAATACAAAAACTAAAGCAAGCTAGTAACATTCACTTTTCACAAAAAGGCCAGGATTCACTTATTCCGTGATTTCCTGGTCTTTTTGTGCAGACAATCCTATTTTATACGAAAAAATAGGACAAATAGTGAAACTTTTTAGCTGTTTTTTCGTATTCATAATTGAATCTAAAGCTAAGCAATATTATTAGTAAGATTCACTTTCACTTAAAAGGCTAGAACTTACATAATGATGTAGGCATCTAGTCTTTTTTGTTGGCTTTCTACTTTTATGAAAATCATGAACTTTAGAAAATTACATAGCAATGAGTAAATCCTATGCTCGAAAAAACAAGAATTCCCCCAAAAATTAGATTGGAAAATATTTTAACTTGTTCAACGCCTTAACTTAGCGTAGTATTAATACGAATCAAAACTAAGTAAATTAGTAAGATTCACTTTCACAATAAAACCAGGCGCTCTTCTATGAGGAGCATCTGGTTTTTTGTTTTTATCTGAGATTTCAAGAACATTAATTTATGAGGCAAGCTAGCCTTATCTTACAAACGTAGCCATACTTCCAACAAGTTATTTTTTGTTAATCGAATGTCATTAGTTGTGAAAAAGAGGCGAGAGCTGAAATTCCCATGGCCCGTTTTGCCATAAAGGGATAGATTTTTTGAGCGAACCGAATTTTACAAATGATTGTTTAAATGGGTATTGTTGGATTTTTTAAAATTATAAATCAATTTTTAAATGGTAATAGTTGTCACTATAGAGGTTAGACAAAGGATGCATCAATCGAAAAAATTAATCGGTCTTTTAGTCATTGTATATGTTTGTACATTGTTAGTTTTACCCTCTACAGATGGATTCGTTTCGGAATAATTGATGGAGGTTCTATTATAATTAGCTTTATTTCCTTATTCTTCTTCGGGTAACCATAGCGATATTAAAGAAGATAAAGATGAACTGGATAAGCATATTGAAGCACACAATGCTAAAATTGGATAGTATGTTTTAATGATTTTAGCTTGTCTAATTTTTTTTGCTTCAGAGGGTGTCTCCAATTTAAATGACATGAAAAATTATCCTTTGTTCTTAGTCGTTGGGTTTACATTGGTCATATCACCTATCATAGAATTTATTTATTCAAAAAAAGTTAGATAACTGACAGTATTTGTTTAAGCAAAAAGGGAGGAATCGTTTTGTTAAAAACAGTACAAATTATTTTATCAACGATAGGCATCACGCTTTCCGTTTATGGACTTATTACATATGAATACCGCCTAAATTTCTTAATGATTCTTTTCCTAGGTTTATTTATGTTAACATTAGGAATTAAAGAGTTTGGGAGAGAGAGAAAATTATATGGTTGTTTTCTAGTTGGCGTATTTATATTTTCGGTGTATGTGTCTATACAAAGCTTCATATTAATCTAAAAAGTTGAATTCTGGACCTTAAAGATAGTGCCAAGAAAATTTTTCTAATTAAAAACATGTTGCAATTATGGATGTTTTATTTTAGTATTTTAATATTGTGTCAAAAATATAATATAATATTTTTCTTCTTATCAAGAGAGATGGAGGGACTGGCCCGATGAAATCTCGGCAGCGGAACTATTAAGTTACTGTGCCAAATCCAGCAAGCAATGTCCTTGATAGATAAGAGGAGCGTTTTAACTATAAGGCCTCTTCTTGTTATTTCAAGATGAGGCCTTTTTATGGTGAACAAACAAAAATAGGGCTGATTTTTAATTTTTGGGAGGTAGACAATGAAGAGAGAGAATCCATGGGCGCTAATCCCATTTGTTGTTTTTATAATTTTATTTATTGGTTCAGGGGTTATGACGGGTGATTTTTATGCCTTCCCTGTTATTGTAGCTATTAGCATTTCGGGAGCTGTGGCTCTAGCGATGAATCGAAAAGAATCATTTTCACGGAAGGTTGATATTTTTTGCCAAGGTGCTGGAAATTTAAATGTCATGCTGATGGTTATTATTTTTCTATTAGCAGGGGCATTTTCAGAGGTAGCCAAGGGGATGGGGGCCGTAGATTCCACTGTTAACTTTGCATTATCAATTATTCCGCAAAACTTGCTTGTTGTAGGTTTATTCATCATTGCCTGTTTTATCTCTCTATCCATGGGTACGTCAGTGGGGACAATTGTTGCACTGGCGCCCATAGGAGTTGGGATAAGCGATCAGACTGAGCTATCTATTGCTTTAGTGATAGCAGCGGTTATAGGCGGTTCAATGTTTGGTGATAATTTATCTTTTATTTCAGATACTACTATTACTGCCGTTCGTTCACAAGGAGCGCAAATGAAGGACAAATTTAAGGTCAATTTTTGGATTGTATTGCCGGCAGCTATGGTTACGAGCATTATTTTAGGGTTTATGACATCCGGTGGAACAGCTCAAGTAGAGCATTTAAGCTATAATTGGGTAAAAATTGTTCCCTATGTTTTAGTGATTATTTTAGCGTTATCGGGAATGAATGTTTTCCTCGTTCTTGCATTAGGGATTGTCCTCGCCGGTGCAGTTGGCTTAGCAGATGGCAGCTATCACCTAATGAGCCTTATACAAAAAATTGGCGAAGGAATGGAAGGTATGTTTGAAATCGCCTTTCTAGCTATATTAATAGCTGGAATGGTGGAGGTTATTAAATTTAATGGAGGAATTGACTTTTTGCTCCGCCTTGTAACACGCAGGATTAAATCGCAGAAGGGCGCTGAATTAGGTATAGCTGGTCTTGTGGGCCTAACTAATTTATCTACGGCCAATAATACAATTGCTATTTTAATTGCTGGGCCGCTTGCCAAAAATATTGCTGATCAGTATGAGATTGAGCCGAAAAAATCCGCAAGTATTTTAGATATTTTCTCCTGTACGGTTCAAGGTCTTCTCCCATACGGAGCTCAATTCCTAGTAGCCGCAAGCGTTGCCAAAATATCGCCAGTGAGTATCTTACCATACTCGTTCTATCCTATTCTTATTGGTATTTGTGGTATGATAGCTATTCTCATTGGGTACCCGAAAGAAAAGAAGGCCTAAACTTTTCTTTCAGACTGTAGACAAAAGTCATCGAGAAGTTCACTCTCGATGACTTTTGTCATTTTTAATATTTGGGTAATATACTACCAAACCTAACATGCTCCACTCTTAGGAAGCAGTCTATTTTCTAGGGGATAATTCATTCAAATACGGAGCCCATTACAATGGAAAGCCCGGTTGTCCGTTAATTGGAGCCAAATGTTCGGAATGAGCTATTACTTTCTTGCCTGAATTAAAGTAAACCAATCGTTGCCGTTGAACTTTCCTGCAACATTGTATATGGGCTGATAGAAACCTTTTGTATCATACATATACGAAAGCTCAATTGAATCAATCTCTATATGGTCTCCTTTTTTTATAATAAGGTCTTCCTCCTGAACGAGCGCATTATACTTTATTTGAGGAAAATCGCCTTCCTTGATCCGTTCATATACCTCTGTAGGGGATAGTATGTTTACCTCCCGTATAAATTGATTTTCATGAAGGCTGTAGGTTAATGAATACACGTGACCATCCGGTTTAAGACCAAGACTAACATCCCCAGTCCAGTAATCTTTATGTACATCGGTGCGGTCTGGTAATGTCCATTCAAATTCACCATTCTCCTGTACAGCAAATTCTGCATCTTGAGGTAGTAAAGCAAGTTCATCCATCAATGATTTCGCCTTATCTTCTTGCCCTACAGCTGAAGTTTGCTCTGGGGTATAATTATTTTCGGTTAACCACCATTGGCCCTCGGAATCATTTGTAATCAATGTATAGGGGACCTCATTTTTATCTTCCAATAAAGTCTCGTCATTGTCCTGGTTATTAGATGTACTCACCTCTAATAATCCTAATTTCTGTTGTAACAGGTCTTTTACGTCATCATTTTTAACGTTTTTCTTAAAGACAGGAGCAACAATTGATGCTGCGCTTAATTCCAATGAAGTGGATACATGAACATCTGACATTTTTGATTTTGTATAAGCGTTTATTGCTAAATGACCAAACTCTTGTTGGGCGTAGACAATGCTCATAACGATAAAAATTAAGCCCATCAATAGGGGGATAGCAAGGTTTCCAATCAGACTTTTCACCTTGACCTTTTTGTGATTGGAAATAGAAACTGCAAGTTTGTATAATTGATAGCCAATAATACCCCCAAGTGAGTTATTGATTAAATCATCAAGCTCAAAAATCCCTGCTCCTGAAAGTGTTTGATATGTTTCAATAGAGGCTGTTGCCCCCACAACTACTAGAAGTAGCCACTTAAACTCTTTACATTTAGCCATAAGTAAAGGCAAGAACATTCCTAATGGCACAAACATTAATATATTAAATAGACAATTTTGGAGATCACGTAAAGAGTATTTTTTCCACGCGTCTATATAACCGCTGAATGGTTGTAGGTTCATCTGCATGTAATGTGAAGTGCCACGACCAATAACTGTTAGCTCTAAAACAAACACAATATATCCGATAAACATTGCGCCAAGAAGAAGCTTCTTTACAGGGATTTGTTTATGGCGATCTGTTCGTCGCCTTTGATAATAAAAGTAATAAAGTGCAATTAGTAAAAACTCAAAGCCAATAATTAGGATGACTGGCAACATCAAAATTTTAATATTGCTCATGATTTCTGCAATTCCCAAGGTGTGATACTCCTTTATCAAATAATAATTTTCAAATGCTACATCTCAGGTGAGAGAATTCTTAGTAATGTCGACTTTTATAGTGTAAATGGAAATTATTAATAATTAGAGAGAATATTTATGAAGATTTCTTAAGAAAAGCGGAAAAGCCCAAGCACGCAATTGTTTTGTGCCTGAGCAAATTAGACATATGGTTTTTTTGATGGCTTTTTAATGTATAAACAAAAACACAATAATAGGGATTATTAATGATGGCAAAAGATTTAAGGTATTGCATTTTTTTATACCTAAAATACTTAAACCAGACGCTAATATCAATATACCTCCTATAATCGTCAATTCATTTAGAAGATCAGTATTGATGGAATTCTCCATTAAACTAGCTATTAAGTAAATGGAGCCTTGCCATAGAAATAATACAATACCTGAAATAGCTATCCCAATACCGAATGTAGTGGCCAAAACAATCGAAGTAATTCCATCCAATATACCGTTCGTAAGCAGATAGGTATAATCTTTCTTTAATGCAGCCTCTATTGGACCTAATATAGATAATGATCCAATACAAAATAATAAGATCGCTGTCGATAATCCTTCAGCTAAATTCCCCTTAGAGTATTTATTCACTAACGTATTAAATTTTGATTCTAAATTAAGTTTTTGACCTAATAATCCGCCTATAGCTAGACTGACAATAAAAAGTACCGGATATTTACTGGCAGGTAAATGTTGAACTAGTGCATTTATACCTAATCCCATCGCTGCTAATCCCATGGCCTGCATGAGGATTTGATGGTATTCATCCTTTATCCCGTTTTTAAAAATACTTCCAACGATGCTTCCGACTATAATCATCATTGTATTAAATATCGTTCCTAACATTTTTCATTCTCCTTTAAAAATTGTTCTTACGTAAAAAAATAAACCCTCCTGTAAGGGGAGGGTCAACATTTTATTGGTATTTGTATTTCTGTCAAGTAATCTTCTTTACTTCCTGAAATGTAATGGTCAATTATTGTTCTTTCAATAGAATCTCCGATTACTTGGAAACCGTGATCTTTAATAAAATTCAGTAAGGATTTATAATGTACAGGAGAATGACTATGATTGCCATTAAAATAAATACAGGCATATTTTCCTGCGGGTAGCGTGGTCAATAAAGGACTTTGCCGATCCTCTTCCTCGACTACAATAAATATAGAGTTGTATTCATGAAACTGGTTATCCAATAGATGGCAACTACTTACGGTTAGGCCAACGCCTCCAATAAATATAGAAGAATTCATATTGGACAAATTCTCTAACTGTCTCAGAGAAACTTCCAATTGTGGTTCAGAACTGATTTTTTCCATTAATCGTACGATTCTTCTCTCTTGTTTTTCCATGATGAAAGGGACTCCCAATGCCTTTATCTCTCGTGCTAATTTAATATCCTTAATTCGATCTTGGAACCTTCGTTTAATTCGTTCTAGTTCGTGGATTTTTTCCTCGGTTAATCGTTTCTGTTCCTCTAAGAGATGCAAAAAGTCGTCGATATCTCTGTGATCCAAATGTCCTTTAATTTCCTTTAATGAAAAACCTAATTCCTTTAAATAATGTATAGTATTTAATTGCTCAAATTGTTCTGTTGAATAGTATCTATAACCGTTGTTTTTATCTGTGTACATAGGCTTTAATAAATCAATTTCATCATAATATCTAAGGGTTTTTATGGTGGTTTTATGTAGCTTTGCCATTTCTCCAATTGAAAATCTATTCTTCATTTAAAACTTCCTTTAAAAAACGTCCTATTATCATTATAGTACTTGATTTTGTCCATGAACCCAATAAAATTTAGTATTTCACCAGAGCATCCATATGCTGGTGAGTTTGTTTGGACCAAATGCTAGGATATGAACTGCGCGATCAAGGGAGGGGAGATAAGTGAGTGAATGTGTTTAACAAACTGCCCATTGAAAAGAACCGTAGTTGGAAGAAAGGAATGTCCAATGACGGTTCTATCTGTTGACTGTATAAAATTATTACCACTAGCATGAATCAAAATTTTTAGGTGATACGATCTTTGCTTAATTTTTATCTTTCAAGGCCCAATCATTGTGTATGATGTCTTGTAGAACATTTTTCAATTGAATAAATTGCTGTTCTGAAATATTAGATTGTTTCATGACCTGACGTGATACCTCAGGTAGCTTTCGACGAACCTTATTACCTTCCTCTGTTAAATAGATTTGCATTTGTCGTTCATCATCTTTGGAACGTTCACGACAAATGTATCCCTTTGCTTCTAATTTTTTTAGTAAAGGTGTTAATGTACCTGAATCTAAAAATAAACGCTGTCCTAATTCTTTCACTGTTATTTGTTCGTTTTCCTCCAAAGCTAAAATGGTAATATAACCCGTATATGTTAAATCATATGGCTTTAATAATGATGTATAGTGTCGAATGATTTCCTTTGATGTGGCATACAAAAGAAAGCATAGTTGATTATCTAAATGATTAGGCATAAAAATCCCCTCTTTATGTTCTTCTATTAACATTTATATTAAAAATAAAATTCCTACTTGTCAAACGCAATTAAATTGTGTACAATTCAATTTGTAAAAATTGAATTGTTTACAATTTAAAATATGGGATATAGAAAAGGAGTTTTGATGATGAAAGAATTATACTCAACGACTATGATTAATGAGGGTGGCCGTAGTGGCACATCCTATGCAGAGGATCAATCCCTATCTTTAAAAATTGCACCACCAGGCTCAAAATTGGATAATGTGACAAACCCAGAGCAATTATTTGCTGCCGGGTATAGTGCCTGCTTTAATAGTGCGTTAGATTTGATTAAACGCCAAAAAAAGCTTAAACATGCATCAACGATTCAAGTTACCGTTAAATTAATGGAGCAAGCTACTTTTGATTATGTACTTGCTGTGGACATCGAAGGTCATATTGAAGGGGTAGAGTTGGAAGAGGCACAGCAATTATTAGAGCTAACACATACTGTATGTCCTTATTCAAAAGCGACAATGGGCAATATCAATGTAACAATTAAAGCAGTTTAAATTTTTTGAAAAAGAGGGAAATCATATGTTATCAACTACAACAGTAAAACAAGTTATGCAGGCACGTAAATCTGTTCGTAAATACAATGCGAATACTAAAATATCTCGTGAAACAATCATGCAGCTACTACAAGACGCTACTTCAGCTCCTTCTTCAAGCAATATGCAACCATGGCGATTTATTGTTATTGATGATAAGGAAATACAAAAAAATATTAATTTCTTTTCATTCAATCAAGAGCAAATCGAAACTGCCTCTTCTATTATTGCTGTCATTGGCGATATTGAGATGTATGTAAATGCTGAGGAAATCTATGCAAAAAATGTGGAGTTAGGTTATATGCCAGAAGAGATTGCCAAAAAACTGGCACAGGACGCATTCACAATGTATAGTTCAGCTTCGCCTAAAACATTAGAAAATATCGTCCACTTTGACGCTGGCTTAGTGTCCATGCAAATTATGCTATTGGCGAAAGAAATGGGTTATGATACAGTTCCAATGGGCGGATTTGATAAAGCTAAATTTGCGGAATACATGGAATTACCTGCAAATGAAGTACCTATTTTATTATTAGCAATTGGTGAAGCGGCGGCACCTGCTTATGGTTCTTCACGACTTCCAATTGAACGTCTTGTAAGATTTAATCGATAATGAATAATAAAACAAAGCACAGTCACTAAGAGGCTGTGCTTTGTTTCGGTATTTGTACTTTTGGGAGTTACCTATTTTTCTTGTGGAAGAATTCCTTTGCCATTACTATGCGTTCACTAGGCAAGGTGCGATTAAGCTCTTCTTCTAACCATGCAATTGTTTTCCCTCGTAAATAGTTCCGCATCTGTTCTTCAGCTTCTAACATTACTATATTAATGGTGCAATCAGATGTGGCTGACGGACAGGAATCACAATTTCCAGTTTTGTTTGCAAAATTCGCTTTAATGTTCTTACATTGAAATATGGGACTTTCACCCTCTACAGCCTTTACAACATCCCAAAAAGAAATATCTTCAGGCCTCTTACTAAGCCTATATCCTCCTTTAACACCAGATACTGAACTGACAATACCTGCTTTAGATAGCTTACCTAATACTTTTGATAAATATGTTTCGGATAGTCCTTGAAATTCGGATAGATCCTTGATTCCGATACTTTCCTCTGGTGGCACATCTATTAAATAGACAAGACTGTGTAATGCATACTCTACCATGACGCTATATTTCATTCATATCACCTACTTCTAATCCCTTTAGAAAAACTTACATGTATCTTGTATATTATCATATCTTAAAAATACTTCATCTAAATTAAATCAGTTTGACAAAAATTAAAAACAGGCTTATATTAAAGACAATAATAATCAGCGATTAAGTTAATCGGCGATTATTGTCATCCTTGATTTCTTGTGGGGAGACCGTATAGTGAGTAAATTTAATCGAAACAAGTGGTTTTCAAATTCTTCCTGCTCAAGGATGGCATGGTTGAATATGCATGAAATTTACTAAATTATCATCAAAATCAAGGAATTTAATTGAATCGGAGGAGTGTAACATGAAACAACGTATCGATTATTATGACATTGCACCTGATGCAATGAAGATAATGATGGAAATGGAGAAATACACGAAAAAGAATAGTATTGATAGAAAACTTCGTGAGCTCATTAAAATTCGTGCTTCACAAATTAATGGTTGTGCCTTCTGTATTAACATGCACACGGCTGATGCCAAAAAAATGGGGGAAACTGAACAACGTCTATACTGTATAAGTGCTTGGAGAGAGTGCACATTCTATTCAGAAGAAGAAAAGGTCGCTTTAGAATTAACTGAACACATTACTTTAGTGTCTGAAATGCGTGTACCTGATGATGTATATAAACGAGTTCGTAATTATTATACAGAGAAGGAATATGTCGATTTAGTAATTCTCATTAACCAAATCAACAGCTGGAATAGAATCTCGATTGCTATGGGCAACTTCGCCGAGTAATATAAAAAATTGCTTCTAAATGAATCTGGAGTAGGTAGAAATGTTGATAAAGCAGCATTTCTGCTTTTTTTATTTCTAATCGGAAATCATCTTAATCGAATTATCTAATGAAATGGGGGAAATCATGTTCCACGTTTGGACTGAGTAAATATGATTCCCTTTTTATTTCCAATGTAACCTCACTACGACAAACTTCTATTATATATCCACATTTCTCTGCAATTTTATTAATACTTTCACCTTAATAATCCTGTACCATCGTACAAGTTAACGTATATGTGAAAACTTGAATCTATTTATTTTTTCCTTTTTTTTGTTTCCAAAAATTTAATCTTGTCAAAAAGCAAACGTTTGTTCTAATATGTATACAAACAGATGTTCTTACATAGGATAAGTGCAGAGAAATCTATTCGTAAAATGAGATAAAGTCAGGTTCCCTGAAGCCGTTACCAGTACGCACAGTTGTAGGAATGGAAACTAAAGTTACATTAAATTAAAGTGATTAGCCAATTTTAAAAATTTTGAGAGATAGTGGAGGAAACTACGATGAGAGAGCAACTGATTAAAGCTATGCAACGCAATCAATTAGTGGACATTATGTATATAGCCAAAAATGGCTCCGTCACAAAAAGACGTGTAAGAGTCATTAAAATTGTTGGTGATTCATTGCAAGCATTCTGTTTTACGAGGCAAGCAAAGCGTTCCTTTATCATCCAAAATATTCTCGCTGTTACTCCTGTTTTCCGAAAAGAGCGTGAGGTTGTATGAACTATGAAGAAATGCCGAATAGACCTATTATGTGTATCGATATGAAGTGCTTTTATGCTAGCTGTATCGCCATGCTACATGGAATCGATATTTTAGAAACGCCTGTCGCTGTAGTAGCTAATTTCGACCAACCCGGCAGTGTAGTCCTTGCTGCATCACCATTAATGAAAGAAAAATATAAAATCAAGACTGGCAGTAGACGGTACGAAATTCCGAAGCATCCAGATATCCAATTATTTGAACCTAAAATGTCCTTTTTTATACAGATGTCCATGACCATTACTAAGCTCATTGCTAATTATGTTCCTGTGGATGCCATACATGTTTATAGTGTAGACGAAAGCTTTGTTGATTTAACGGGTACTGAAAAGCTTTGGGGATCACCTGAACAGGCAGCTCGAGAAATACAGGCTGCGATTCTGGATCAATATAATGTACCAAGTGCTGTTGGTCTGGGCCCAAATATGTTAATGGCTAAATTGGCATTGGACCTTGAAGCGAAGAAAACTGGTTTTGCTCAATGGACATATGATGATATTCCCAAAAAGCTTTGGCCAGTAAGACCCTTATCTGAAATGTGGGGAATTGGCAAACAAATGGAAGCCAACCTAAATAAGATGGGGATTCAAACAGTTGGTGGATTAGCCAATGCAGATTTGAATGACTTAGAAGAGCGATTTGGTGTTATGGGCAATCAGCTATATCACCATGCATGGGGAATCGATTTATCAAAGCTAGGGGAACCGTTAATTACTAATGGAGCATTAAGCTTTGGAAAGGGTCAAATGTTAATGAGAGATTATCATACACGAAAAGAAATATCGATAGTGCTGTTAGAAATGTGTGAAGATGTCATGAAGCGAGCGAGAGATGCAGGTTTTGTTGGGCGTACAATCAGCCTGGGTCTTTCATATAGCCGAAATGCGATGACCAAAGGGTTTCATCGATCTAAAACGATGGATACACCAACAAATGAAACACTTGTTATGTATAAAACGTGCATAGAATTGCTGGATGAGTACTTTGCGGGAGAACCAGCAAGGCAGCTAACGGTAAGGATATCCAATCTTGAGAGGGAGCATAGTATCCAGTTGGATTTATTTGATGAAAGAAAGCCCCAACGGCAGCTCATTGGACCTACGATGGATGCTATACGCAACAGGTTTGGAGCAACAGCGCTGTTACGAGCGGTTTCATTTACTGGGGCAGGGACAGCCATCAAACGTGATCGCTTAGTTGGCGGCCATTTGGCATAGGAGTGATTGGATGATAAAAGACAGAGGTAATATAAAATTTATATTAAATGTCAAGAAATTAATTTAAAGATCAGTTTTTGCAAGTCACTCTATATATTGTTGCACAAAATGTAAAAAGAAAACAAGAAATGATCTGAGTATTATAAATTTGGTGTCGTTAAGAATTTGAGGAGTGATTTGATGATACATGACCGTGGTTCAATGAAGTGGACAGTGATGATGCTTCCTGAGCATCTTGACCTCATTAGAGTATTGAGGCAAGAGCAATTTTACGATAAAAAGCGAGAATTAACTGAGTGGGAGTTAGAGGAAATAGAACATACCATACAATATGCTTTTAAAATGCAAAAACTTATAACGTTAATGCTGTGGAACGACAATAATTTACGAGACGAGACGGGGCTAGTAACAGGAACTGATACCGTCAAAAAGGAATTGCTAATAGACACGGATGTAGCTATCAAACGTATTGCATTTGATAAAATCCAAGACGCGAAAATGGTGGACTTTGATGATTAATGGAGAGGCTCGAAGTGTTTTGCATGAGTTTATAAAATTAGACATGGCAATCAGGTCATTACAACAAGACTATTCATCACTTGAAAAATTAAAAATGTCCAAAATCTACATCAATATTGTAGAAGGTTTATTAAAAAGTATAAGAAAAGACTTCCACGATAAAAGACGAGTCCTGATTAAGAAAAATATTGCTGTTGTAAAGTGGGTTAAAATTGATGAATACTTCAGCGATGTAGTCATCAAAACAGCAGGCGAAGATGCTGTTCTACGTTATGCAAATCAAGCCCTCAAAACACAGGTGGAGGAGCTAATTAATAGCCGTTTAAACAAATAAGTAAGGCTCATTTTAAGCACCTGATTTAATTTACAGATATAATTTGTAATTCATCATACTTTTCTTCTTTAGAACAAAGGACTAACATGTCAATTTTTGAGGTAATTTGCATCTATTTTAAGCGTTATTTTGCACATAGTTTAAATAAAAAGAGGTGGCGTTTGTCACCTCGCAGACTGTCGACAAAAGGAATTGAGAAGTTCATACTCGATTCCTTTTGTCATTTTTTTCTCTTTCATTATTTTTAAAAATGGTAATTCGATTCTCTAACAAAAAGTTCATAATCGCTGGTGTTTTATAGACTGCATCTGCCGCAACAGCTAATGCTTTTTTAACGTTTTGACTGACTCTTTCAACAAGGGGGTGTAATACATGGCTATCGTGCACATTTCCGGGAGTCACAATGGCACCCAAGACAAAGCCCTTTTCATCTGTCGCTGCATGAAAGGAATACGCAAACTGCTTCGTACGTTCATCGTTCAGGTAATATCCACTTTCAGGATCTGTCGAGCTTTCCTTTATTTCTTTTTCAAATTTCTCCGGGGGAAAGGGCTTTTTCTCGTGTTTCTCAAAATCAATATTTAACTCTAATTATGCTGGTTTTAATTTTTAGTAGTAACTTTATGTTATATCAAACTTCAGTATGAGCAAAGCTATTACATGAAGAAACCCAGTCAATTGTTCTAGGTTCAATGTAAGGTATATTGCCTTTGTTCATTATGCTATATCGCAATAAATTCTTGGTTAAATCAGCAATTATTTTATCGGTACTAGGATGTATTTTAATTCGTTTTCATATACTTTCTTCGTCTAGAGCCTTATGAAACGATTACTTGGATTGGTATCGTTGTAGAAGATAATATCATTCTTTTAGAGCTTTTTTAAATTTTTTCATTTGTTCGTTATATGCCGAAGATACTAAATGAAGTAAAGAGAAGTAACCTCCCTGTCGTTTTTTCTTTCTCACAAGTTGTAGAGCATTTCGTGCGAAACAACCCAATTATTCAAATAATTTGCTCTGAATTGCTAATGATTTATTATGCATTCAACAATTGGAAAAATACAGCACCAATAGGAACGCCGTGGTCACGCACCAATGTTCCAAGTAACAGATATGATGGACGTTATACAAGAGGAACGTTGTCGATTAGAAAAAAATGTGAATAGTGAAGAATTTGCTAAACGTCCTATGTAGGGTTGGATGCTAGATTGGTTAGAGAAAAGTAACGAAGAGTTGTTGAATGAAGCAATGGAAATTTATAAAGAAGAAAACAACGAACAAGATCTAGGGAATTACGTGTGTCATATTTGTTTTAAACCTAATCATTATTTTCTAACAACTTCGTCTCCTGTTGGTGATGGGTATGGACACTCAATAAATATTTGTGATTGTTGCGGAAGGAAAATAGGAGAATTAGCCGAGCAATTAAGCCAGTTGAAAGAGAAATGATTTAATCAAATTGTCGTGTAAAGGAAGGTGAAAACAGCATGGGTAAACTAACCAAAATAGAGCGTATGAGACAAGCTGCTAGTGATGCTCGTTATGCAAGGCGACATAGGGATTTGCAAATTGCAATGAATGAAATACTATTTATTTTATCAGAAGGCACTAGATACGAAAATGATGTTAAAGAGGCATTTGACATACTAGAGGAATACGAAATTGAAATACGTGCTGGTAGGATGGGGAATCGAATTTTTTGATAATTTCACTCAATAATCTTCCCTAATTTATCTCAACTTTTTTACAAACATCGCAACTTTATTTCAAAGCTACAACATTATCAGTAGAAGAGTTCCATTTTAGCTCGGCGCTAGTAGAAGTAACTTTTGTTGTATGTTAACCATTTGGTTGAGATGGGGCTTCCATATCCACATAGATACCATTATTTATCAAATTTATATCAATCACATTATAGAATGCATTTGAAGTGTCTGCGACATCCCAAACGGCTAGAATAACGTGGTAGCCATTACGGTCCGTCGGCACGTTAATGGTATGAGTTAAATTAGTCGATGCAGCAGTGCCATTATGTGCTACAGTACCAATTGGCTCAAGGTCAGCACGGGTTAAAGGTTTGTTAGGATTCCAATCACGTTTTGTAATATAATAGTGCCATTTGCTTGTTGAATGTGGCGCAGTATATTTCCATGTAAAAGTATTGGGACCTCCCGTAATTGTATTCTTATGCCAGCGATCTGCAGTTTGCTGATCAAGGATACCACCAAAAAGGCCACCTGCAGATGCAATTTTTCCATCTAGAGGTCCACTTTGCGGAAATCCTTTAGGCGCCTCTAGACTCTGAGGCTCATACATGATGCTTCCACACATTAAATTAAGTGCTCCATAATTTTGAGTACATAAGGCTGCTCGGCTAGCTGGTTTTTCAACAAATCCATGCGCATATGTATTTGGAGCTGTCGAAATCCCTATGATTCCGGCTGCTAATAGGGCAGCACTCAGTCCTTTTTTGCTTAATTTTGAGAATTTAGTGTTCATCATCCATCATCTCCTTATAGTCTTCTTAATTCTATCATTCATTTACGGTATTTCTGTACCGTACCTAATCCCACCCTAACTATACTAGCAATAGAACGTATGGAGAGACCCTTTAAATGCAGCTTTTTAATTAACTCGATTTTTTCATCAGAGATTGGTTTTCGCCCTCTAGTACTATAACTAGAACGTTCAGAATATTGTTGAATGTTCGATTTCTGATTAACTGTATTTAGTAGTACTTCATCTAAAGTTTCATATTTTTGAAAGCCATTTTCCAAATTTTTACCTCCAATTTAGCATAAGTAATAAAGTGCAGTTAATATTTATTTTGAATACCACAATATATGCTTTTTTTTTAAAAAATGACAATACTAATAATTTTTAATTTTTTTGTAAGACTAATCTAATGATGATATTAAGCTTCAATGCGTGGAGAACATGACATATCAACTATGGTTTTTCGTTAATTAAAGGAGTACTCCGACAGCGAGATACGTGTTTTTGTCAGGGGTAATTTACTTCTTTCATGATTTTTTTATGAGTACCGTAATTGTTACAGCTTTCTTTGAAAATACGAATAATTTCTTTCGCAATCTCTCTAACTTCAGTTTTTACGCACGTTCTCACTTAATTCGGCATAATAGTAATCCTATCGTAATTAACTGCGTTTAGAAAAAAACAATAACACTATAAAACAAGAATTTTACATTTATTTATTAAATTGACAATTGTTTGTTGTTTGTATATACTGTTAGCCATTAGCGTTCTATAGCTTGTGTGGTTGTATTAAAAAACACATTATATTTACACCTTGATAAGTTATGTAAGTAAAATTATTCATGGTGCACTAAACACCACAAATATTTAAAACTTGACTTGAACATTTCCGTTTGTCAGTGAGCAAACTAGAAGATTATTCGCTAAATCTGTGTTTTTTGTATATTATATTGCTCGTTTCTTAGAGACTTAGGTACGATTATATGTATTCCATACAAGCAGCCAAAGTAAAAAAAGAAGTGATTTTTTTGGTGATATGATCCTATATTCTTCTATTTTATAAATGCAAAAAACATACGATTTTAACATAATAAACATCTAAATCCCCTGAATATTTCGTGGGTAATTTTTATATTTATAAGGAGGAACAGTGTGAAGCGATTTCTAAAACTAGAAAACCCCCAGTGGATGGACGAAGCACTTTACGATGTAACAGAAAACCAGAAAGTAATGTGGTTGGCAAATCAAATGGATATAGAAGCTGGCATTTATAATGAACCCGTTTCTATACAATTAAAAGGTAACTTAAATCTTATAAGACTCCAAAAGGCATTGGAATATATTGTAGTGAAGCACGTAGCTTTACAAATGAACATTGTACCTACAAATGACGGTCTGAAGCAAATAAGGAAAGAAAAAGTTCATGTTGACTTGGATTTTTATGATTGGTCTTCCTATCCTAGCAGCATACGAAAACAAAAGTTGGACGACTCTTTAAGATCAAATCTTCACACAAGATTCGATCTAACCTCAGATAAGTTGTTTCGTTTTCAACTGTATCAATTGGGACCAAATGAATATCTCCTTTACATGTTGTTTCATCATATTATTTTTGATGGTTGGAGTTTAGGACTATTGCTATGTGACTTAGAACTGGCTTATTCATTAGATACAACCGTTGAAACAGAAAAAAATACGCATGAAATATGGATGTTTGAAAATCTTTTACATAAACATCTAAATTATATTGGAACAGTGAAGTATTTAGAATCTGGGGAATATTGGCGTACAAAGTTAGAAGGCACCTTATCGAGGAGTGCATTTCCAACAAGTAAAGCAAAATCACTTATAAAAACATATCAAGGTGGAGCTTTACGATATCCAATAAGACCAGCTTTATCTAACCTTATAGAACAATTTTCAAAGGTAAATCAAGTTAGCTCATATCGTGTATGGCTAAGTATTTATATTGTTTTATTAAATCAAATGACAAATCAGACAGACTTGTTAATTGGAATGCCAATTAACACGCGAAGCCGTGACGAAGAAGATTTAGAGGTATTTGGCTATTTTGTGAATACTGTTCCATTACGTATAGCATTTTCTCCAACCGATACTTTTTTAGAGGTAGTTCAAAAAGTTAGTTACTCTGTCAAAGAAGCTATAGAACATAGAAATTATCCATTGAATCATATTACTCAGCAATTTATAAATCAAAATGAAAATAATCCGTCTTTATACTCCACAGTATTCAATATGATAAAACTTCCAAATTTAAGAATGGAAGACTTAGAAACGGGAGTCATTACACATCACAATCGTGTAAGTATATTTGATATGGTATGGCGATTAGTTCAAAGTCAAAGTGATACTATAACCATTGAAGTTGATTATAACGCAGGTATGTATGAAGAAAACGACATACAGAATTTTATAGAGAGATTTGAACATTTACTAAAGATCCTTTTAGAAAACAGTGATATATCTATGTGCAATCTAAATTTGCTTTTACCACAGGATTATGATGTTTATCAAAATACAGTGGTTGTGAAAAACGTACCGCCTTTGACATTAGATCAACTCATTGATGAACAAGCTGATATATACCCAGATTGTATTGCTATAACGATGGGCCAACAAAATATCACTTATCAAGAATTACGGGTTTTGTCGAACAAAGTGGCGCTAACTTTATTGAACCAAGGGTTTCAAAAACAAAACCGTGTAAGTATCATCCTGAATCGTAGTATAGAGGCTGTTGTTTCCATGATTGGCGTATTAAAAGCAGGCGGTACCTATGTACCTGTAGATCCAGATTTTCCTGAAGACAGGATTCGTTTTATGTTACAAGATAGTGAATCGACTCATATTATTACAAGTCAAAAGTTCAGTTTACACAATTTTCACCAATACCAAAAAGTAATTTTATACGAAGACATGTCTAAACAGACTTTTCTTGAGCAAGTAAAACGTACACACGCAACGGAAGATGGAGCCTACATCATTTATACATCTGGTTCTACTGGGAGTCCTAAAGGTGTATTAATTCCTCATAAGGGAGTAATTCACTTAATAAAATCTATAAAGGATAAGTATCATTTTCAAAAAGATCAAGTACATATACAATTTGCTTCACTTATCTTTGATGCATCCGTCTGGGAAATATATAGTAGCTTGTTAACTGGAGGAAGGCTTCACATTCTCTCGGAAATAGAAAGAAAATCATGCAAACACTTTATCGAAGCAATTGAAAAGCAACAAGTAAACTTTTGTCTTTTACCTACGGTATTTTTCCATACTTTATCACAAGCACCAATCTATGAATTAGATAGATTGAATTCGCTTAACTATGTATTTGTTGGAGGAGAGAGCTTGCTACCGGAAACGGTACGTAAATGGCAAGAAAAAGTAGGTTTGAAAATTCCAATTGTAAATGCATATGGGCCAACAGAATCGACAGTGTGTGTCGCCACATACCCTATTATTAACAAAGTAAATGAAACACAAGCCAATATACCAATTGGGAAACCGTTATCTCATACAGAAATCTATATTTTGAACGAACAGAATCAAATTTGTCCGCCGTACGTACCTGGTGAGATTTATATTGGTGGAGATGGTCTTGCACAGCAATATGTCAATCAACCTGTTAAAACAAAAGAAGCATTTGTAACAGTTAATTTACCAACTTCATCTAATGCGAGACTATATAAAAGTGGTGATCAAGGTCGTATCACACAAGATGGGCAAGTTGAATTTTTAGGGCGTAAAGATAAACAGGTGAAGATTCGTGGATATCGTATCGAGTTAGAAGAAATAGAAGAGCAAATGCTTCAACACCCTTCTATTGAACATGCAACTGTGATAGTTTATCAGAACAAAAGTAGTGATCAGCAATTGATGGCTTTCTACATATTGCAAAAAGGGGATAATGTGAATGCGGACGATCTCCAAGCATACCTTTCGGAAAAATTACCTTATTTTATGCTACCGAGTTACATGCAAGATATCGAAAAATTTCCTTTAACACCGAGTGGTAAGATTGATTCTGACTCATTACAAAAACAAGCTGAGTCTGTATTAGAAAACCGTACCCATAGATATACCCCTCCCCATACAGATACTGAATTACAATTACAAAATATCTGGGCAGAAGTTTTACGGATGGAGTCTGAACAGATAAGTATCGATGATGATTTTTTCACGATTGGTGGACATTCTTTACTCACAGTCCAAGTCATCAATCGTATTCATGCCAGATTCCATGTACAGATAAGTTTAAAAGATTTATATATATATCGAACGATTCATACATGTGCTGAATATATAGACCAATTTAATCAGATTGATAGTGAAGACGTAATTCAACTAATTCCTGATCAAACGCATTATCCTTTATCACATGCACAAAAAAGACTTTGGTTCTTATACAAAAGGTATCCAGAAGATAGAACATACGATATTCCTATTCAGGTACAAATACAACCTGGAATACAAATCCATATTTTGAATAAAGCTTTATGCGAAATTGTAAAACGACATGAAATTTTTCGAACAGTTTTCAGGGAAAAGCAAGGGGAGCCTGGGCAACACATACAAGAAGAATTAAATGTGAAAGCTATACACGTGAATATTACCAATATTAAAAAGGGTAAACAAGCCGGATATAGATTGAAGTGTATACAGCAGATAGATTCAAAAGGGTTTGATTTAGAGAAAGGTCCGTTATTCCGATCGATACTATTCACAGAAAATGAAGATTGCTCTTGGTTATATTTGAATTTCCACCATATTGTTATGGATGAATGGAGTCTACAACTCTTTCTAAAAGAGCTATTTGAGATATATGATGAACTATTACTAAATAAAATTGTGTATCATACTAAACCTGTTGTTAGATATGTTGAATATGTAGCATGGCAATCTAAACATCTTTCGTTAGGGACATGGGAATTAGAAGAACAATATTGGAAGCAAGAATTCCAAAACAGTCACCACCCGCAATTATCACTACCATACGATCGATTGTCAAGTAATCCTTTGAATCGTGGTGCAGTACTGTCCAAAAAAATAGATCAGATACATTTGACAGGATTAAAAAAAATTGCACAACAAGAAGATGTTTCACTATTCATATTGCTATTCACTGCTTACACACAATTTTTACAGCAGATATGTGGACAAAATGATTTGGTTATAGGAACACCTGTGTCAGGAAGACAACATACAGCATTTGAAGATGTCCAAGGTTTCTTTGTTAACACAGTTGCAATTCGAATAAATACAACGGGTGCTTCTACAATGCAAGAATTGTGTGAAATCGTAAAAGAAAAATGTTTTTTAGCATTCCAACATCAAAACTACCCTTTTGATAAGGTAATTGAAGTAGTAAACCCTGAACGAAAAGAACATGATAATCCGATTTTCCAAACTATGTTTAGTTATCAACAGAATTCCTCTCAACTATTCAGTTTGCATCGATTGGATATACAACCTGTAAAACAAACAATTAGCAAATTTAACTTATCTCTTACATTTGTAGAGTCAGAAGATGGTCTAATTATGGACTTAGAATATAATACTGATTTGTTTGAAAGAACAACGATTTCACGATTTGCTGAACAATTGTGGCAAATTATTCAGATGATACAAACAGACTTTACTACATCTTTTGGTCAATTAAGTATGTTAAGTGATACAGATAAAGCTATCTACCAAAAATTGAATGATACGTGTATGGCACTGCCACCATACTCTTCTATACAGGAACGGTTTTATCAGCAAGTGTATAGAACACCCAAAACAATTGCAATTTCTACTGAGGATAGTTCTTATACCTATGAAGAGGTAAATCATTATTCTAATCAAATTGCTCATTATTTGATTGAAAAAGGAATGCAACCCAATGATGTAACTGCTATTTTCTTAGATCGAAGCTTTGAAAGTATTGTATGTATGTTAGGCGTACTCAAAGCTGGTTGTACCTATGTGCCAATTGATATTAAATATCCGTCAGATCGTGTATCGTATATCTTTAACGACAGTAAGGCAAAGCTAATTCTTACTAAAGAAGCTTTAAAAAAGAAAATACAAACGTATAATGAACAAGTGTTTTTAATTGAAGATATTTTTGCATCATCTTCCATTAAAGACATCTTAAGTAAAAATAGAGTGGATGACACAGCATATATGATTTATACATCTGGATCGACGGGGAATCCGAAAGGTACATTACTCCGACATGCTGGCGTACTCAATTTAGTGGAATGGCGTTCAAAAACATTCTGTATCACAGAGCAAGATGTGTTATCTCAATTTTACTCTCACAGTTTTGATTCCTCTGTTTCGGAAATTTTTTCTGCTTTATTAACTGGAGCAAGGCTTCATCTGTTAAATGAAGAACAACGAATCTCTTCACAAGCATATTTTGATGCAGTTGCTACTTATAACATTACGATTTCCGACGTAGCAACAGCCTTTTTTAAACAATTAGCAAATGAAGTGTCTTTCAAGCACCGTAGTCCATTACAAAGTTTACGGGTCCTAATTATGGGAGGAGAAGCTGCATCAGCAGAGGCTATCCGAAATTGGCATTCTGAAATGAGTGATACCGTACAAATTGTCAATGAATACGGACCTACAGAAACAACAGTAAGTTCTTTATATCACGTTGTTTCTACAAAAGTGGAAAGTACAGTTACTCATATTCCTATTGGTAAACCTATTGCTAATACAAAAGTCTATATCTTAAATGAAAACATGCAGTTATGTCCAATTGGGGTAATAGGAGAACTTTACATTGAAAGTATAGGAACAGCAATTGGGTATGTAAATCAACCGGAAATAACCAAACTATCATTTTTATCAAATCCATTTTCAGCAAACAATCATTCTATTTTATATAAGACAGGAGATTTAGCGCGCCTATCATTAAATGGAAATGTAGAATACATGGGTAGGCGTGATAGACAAGTAAAAATAAGAGGATATCGTATTGAACTAGGAGAAATTGAAGATGTGCTTATGCAAGAACCTCGCATTCAACAATCGGTGGTTCTACCAGATGCAGAAGGGAAAGAATTACATGCATATTACACTGTTCACAAGCAAACAGAAATTAGTATTGAAGAAGTCTATAAACATGTTTCAACTACTTTACCTGAGTATATGGTGCCAAAGGGATATGTTTGCATTCCAGAGATTCCTGTCACACAAAATGGCAAAATAGATGCTCAAAAATTAATAGGGAAATATCAAATCCAATACCAGAAAAATAAAAATCATCAAGCACCTGTTACAGAAACACAAAAGATACTAGCTAATGTTTGGGCAGAAGTACTAAACAAAAAAGACATAAACATAAAAGATGATTTTTTTTCTCTAGGTGGACACTCATTAAAAATTATGCCTACTTTGGTGAAATTAAAACCATACTTCCCTAAATTGCGTATACAGGATTTCTTTCAATATCCTACAATAGAAAAAATGGCCAAAAAAATAGAGAAAGATGCGATCCAGCTACAAAACAACATAGTAGCCACTGTGGAAATGCATAAAAATGAAAATAATACTAATCTAGATAAACATGAAAACAATAAAAATTGGGATAATCTAATACAAGTAACACAACAGAAACCTCGCTGTGTATTATTAACAGGTGGAACAGGTTTTCTGGGTGCCCATATCTTAGAGCAGTTATTATTACTTCCTGATACATTGATTTATTGCCTAGTTCGGAATCAAAAACAAGAATCATTGGAAATTAAAGTACAAGAAAAAATGAAATTTTACTTTGGTGAGTCCATTTTAGAAAAAATGAAGCATCGTGTTAAGGTAATTGAAGGAGATTTGAGTCAGGAATCTTTAGGCCTTACACCAAATATTAAAAAGGAATTGATTCAAGAAATAGATACAATTATACATTGTGGAGGAGAAGTACGTCACTATGGCGACAGAGAACATTTTATCCGAGTCAATGTCAAATCAACTCAATTCTTAATAGACATGAGTAAAGAAGCAAGGGCACGCTTTCATTATATTTCAACAATAAGTATTTCTGGACATGCCCCTCATGATAATGAGAAAATCTTGTTTTATGAAAGGGACTTTGACAAGGGACAACAGCTAGATAATGTGTATGTAGAAAGTAAATTTTTAGCAGAAAAATTAGTAAGGAAAGCTATAAAAGAAGGTGTATCAGCCACAGTGTATCGCGTAGGAAACCTAGTAGGGCATACACTTGACGGGAGATTTCAAGAAAATATAGAAGAAAATGCTTTTTATCGTTTAATAAAAGCTATCTTATTACTACAAATGGCGCCAGACATTCGTACGTGTATCGATTTAGTACCAATTGATTTTGGGAGTAAAGCAATTGTACAACTTGTATGTACAATGGAAACGGAAGGAGAAACTTTCCATATTATTAATCCTGTTCAATTGGAATGGAAACAGTTTATTGAATATGTGATACAGATGGGTCATCCTATAAAAATTGTAAATACTGAACAGTTTATGAATCTTTTTAAAGACAATACATTGTCTGAAAAACAAAAGTATGCTTTAGAATTAATAGTGCCTTTACTAGAGGAAACAGCTAAAAATTCCTTATCAATCCCAACATGTAAAGATACTCAACGCTTTTTACAAGAAGTTGGTGTATTATGTGAATTACCTAATGCCAAGTTTGTATCTAATTTGATAGATTATGGATATCGCATTGGTTTTTTCTCCATAAGCACAGAGTATACTAAGATTTAAGAGATAGTCATAATTAGTTGTATACAAGAGAAAATTAGGCAGCTAATTGGATGGCATTAGTTAGGTAATTTACGAGGGTACTGAAAAACTTTATCTAGTTCACTTTAGCGAGGTATAGGATGATTCAATCGTACTTACCTCGCATTTTAAATTTATAATTTATATATCAAATAAAGGTATTTTTATCAATTATTATAAATCGAGAGAAACTCAACTTAAGTCCATATATAACTATTTAGTATATTGTCGTGCATAACGATAATATCCTTCAGAAAGTTAACAAATGGGGCAAGCAGAAGGAAAAGTATTGACTTTAAATAGATGCGTATTTATTTGTATGTTCCAGAACATTTAGCAAATAGGAGGTGTGTGTAAATGTGAAATTTATATGGTTATAGTAGTAAGATATAAACCTTAAATTATGTATAAATATAGTTTAAGTGGCTATTTAAAAGTATTATATTCAATTTTATAGCCCTTAATATATTTAAAATACGTTATAAAGGTGTATTCTACCTTTACTTGCAAAAAAATGTGTATATAAATACTATTCTAATTATAAATAAATTTTTCTTTGGAAGGGGAAAGAGATATGCGAAGTAAAACGTTAAGAAATGCACTAATAATTGGAATGGTATTTATAACGTTAGGAGGTACAACGACTATAAATCCTAGCCAAACTTATGCAGAATCAAATAGTATGCAAGAGAAAAATATTGGTATTACAAACGTTAATCAAGTACTCGAGAAGATAGGGAGCTATTATTATCAAAGGAATTTATCCTTGACTTGGTATGAAGCACCGAATTCTATAGGAGTTAATCATGACTTCCAGTTACGAAAAAATCCTGATTCAATTTCCTCAGAAGTAGATTTATCAATTTCTGGAGAAGAAATTGAAAGCTTGTATTACGATTCAACAATCCCCAAATTTTTAGGAGAAAACATATTTGAGAATAATACAAATCAAGAACAAACCTATAATACTTCTAAATTTAGTGAAACATACACCGAATCCACATCAACTAGTGTTTCAAAAGGATTTAAGATTAATGTTGGTCGCGATTTCACAATACCATTAATATTGAACGAAGGGGGTAAAATTAACTTAGAATATAATTCGGGTAGTACAAACACCAATACTTTAAGTAAAACTTATACGTTAGAAGCGCCATCACAGCCTGTTAAAGTGCCACCTAATAAAATTTATAAAGCAGTAGTAGAATATAGCCAAAGGACTTACAAAGGGACAGTGAAATTTTATGGGAGAAACACTCACAATCCATACCCTATAAATACAATTAAAACAACAGGTTCTTATACTGGATGGATGGGAATGCAAGAAATTAAACAATTTACATTTAATGATCCTCTGTACAAACACTATGATGGACTATCAGATAGTCAAAAAAAAGAAGTTGAAAATGACGGAGTAGTGATTATTCCCTTTTTAGGTGCAACTTTTGTTGTTGTAGAGGGTAAAGGCTCTTTTGAAGGGGTATATGGAGCTAAATTAAATGTGAAAACGTATGATGTTACGGATCAAAATAAAGTTAAGTTAGTAGATTCAAGAAGTATTGATTTATAAAATTTATTATGATGCGAAAAACCCTAATATTATTACAAGATAGTAATATATTCAAGGTGTTGATGTAATTAATTGGACATTTTAAAAAACAAAGTTTAGTTGTTATATAGTCCTACCTAATTATTAAAAAGTAAGTGCGTATTTTGGTACTTATCATGATCTGAGACTGGGACAAAACTAGCTGATATTCAAGCAAAAAAAGGGAAATCGATACTGTACGATTTCCCTTTTTGCTTATTTACAAAGTTTTTCTATTTCTTTAGCTTGCTAAATTAATGACAGAATGTTTCCTAAGGATGCACTGCCATTAATATTAAGACCAGTTTGTTGTCAACCTTCGGTTTTCCTCGTACAGAAAATCAAGTGAGAAATAAATTAGCTTTCAAAAATCTCTATTCTCTTCTAACGAAAGAATAGCTATTTAGGTATGAAATAACGGTTGATATAGGATGTCCAAATACATAACTTGGAAATAAGTGTGGTTAAACGCAACATGTGAAAAGAACGAGGCTTTATAAGTTATTTTTATAAAAAAAGGAATAATTCTTTTTTTAAAAAATATATTAAATTTGGAAAGGAGGCAAGGGGAATCAGATGAATACCAATCATGATCGTTTTGAAGAACTTCATACTTCTCAGGAAGAATTATTGCATCAAAGTGCTGGTAAAGAATCGCATAAAATCCCATTTTGTTGTGTCATTTCTATTCCATATGGATTTGAAGTGATTTCAAATTATCAACCTAAAATAATGTATCATTTGGGTTGTTTGGCAACAGTAGAAGAAACATGCCGCAAAACAGTTCAAGTAGATGACTGTGGTAATGCAGAAGTGGATTTACACGTTTTAAAGGCAAAAGGATGTATCCCATTTATTGCTAATATAGTTGTAAAACCAACTTGTGAACAAAAAGGATGTTCGGCCAAACCCCATATTAAAGAAATTGCTATTAGTTGTCAAAATAGTGTGTGTGTGGATTTGATATTGAACTGTAGTGTGGACAGTTCTCAGCATATACACCTGAACTGTAATAATGTAGTAGTTTGTGACTTACAGATGACACCTATTAAGGAAGCTTGTCAACATGTGAAGATTAAAGGTAACTTTCAGTTTCTTTCTGTGTAACAATACACGAAGTAATATATGTATTTCTATAGAAATTAATCAAAAAAAGACCTAGTGAACTGCACCCTGTCAAGTAGATAGTGGAAATAATAAAAATGTATTAAGCGGCTTGTGCTCTTAATTCTAAGAAGGTGATGAAAAACTTGCACTCTAGGGCGTACCAAGCAATCAAAGGAGAAACGTTGTATCTCCGGATTAATTCGAACTACAACGTCTATTGTAGATTAAACCGTAAGAGATTATATAATTATTATAACAATACTTTAATTAATTCAATTGAAATTAAACAAACAACTTTTTCGGTATATACTATCTAACATATCGGTTTCAGTCCCATCGTTCTAAAGGTACCTTCTTTTTGGTTAACGTTATTTAATGAACTTTTTAGGTTTTAAATAATATAATGAGAAGTATTTTTTATCAATGATAAGGAGATGAAGAAAGCATGTGCGATTCAAAAGACAATTCTGGCGTTTCAGAAAAATGCGGAAAGAAATTTACTAATTACCCGCTAAATACTACTCCTACAAGCCTAAATTATAACCTTCCAGAAATATCAAAAAAATTTTATAACCTTAAGAATAAATATTCACGGAATGGTTATGGTTTATCAAAAACCGAATTTCCTTCAAGTATCGAAAATTGCCCATCTAACGAATATTCAATAATGTATGATAATAAAGATCCTCGATTCTTGATTCGGTTTTTATTAGATGATGGTAGATATATTATTGCAGATAGAGACGATGGAGAAGTTTTTGATGAAGCACCTACTTATTTGGATAATAACAATCACCCTATCATAAGTAGACATTATACCGGAGAAGAGAGACAAAAGTTTGAGCAGGTAGGTAGTGGAGATTATATTACGGGAGAGCAATTTTTTCAATTCTATACACAAAACAAAACACGTGTATTGTCAAATTGTAGGGCGCTTGACAGTAGGACAATATTACTATCTACTGCAAAAATCTTCCCAATTTACCCTCCAGCTTCTGAAACTCAACTAACAGCTTTCGTTAATAGTTCATTTTATGCTGCGGCAATTCCTCAATTACCCCAAACATCCTTACTTGAGAATATTCCTGAGCCTACTAGTCTCGATGATTCTGGAGTATTACCAAAAGATGCAGTAAGAGCAGTTAAAGGAAGTGCGCTATTACCTTGTATAATAGTACATGATCCTAATTTAAACAATTCCGATAAAATGAAATTTAATACCTACTATCTTTTAGAATATAAAGAATACTGGCATCAATTATGGTCACAAATTATACCTGCTCATCAAACTGTAAAAATACAGGAACGAACAGGAATATCTGAAGTTGTACAAAATAGCATGATTGAAGATTTAAATATGTATATTGGAGCAGATTTTGGCATGCTTTTTTATTTTAGATCTAGTGGATTTAAGGAACAAATAACAAGGGGGCTAAATAGGCCTTTATCCCAAACGACCACTCAGTTAGGAGAAAGAGTAGAAGAAATGGAGTATTATAATTCTAATGATTTGGATGTTAGATATGTGAAATACGCATTGGCTAGAGAATTCACACTAAAACGCGTTAATGGTGAAATTGTAAAAAATTGGGTTGCTGTAGATTATCGATTGGCAGGTATACAATCGTATCCTAATGCACCTATAACTAATCCACTTACGCTAACAAAACATACAATTATTCGATGTGAAAATAGTTACGATGGACACATATTTAAAACACCTTTAATCTTTAAAAATGGTGAAGTTATTGTAAAAACGAATGAAGAATTAATACCTAAAATTAACCAGTGATACTTTAACTTCAAATATTCATTACCATGTTATTTAAAATAGTAGATAGATGAAATAAATAGTATATATTAAGACAACAACTTAATTTTGACACATAAGAATAATTTTTAAATGTATAAATAGTATTTAGAGTGTTATTGCAATATATTTTTTGAAAGGGAGCTAAAAGACATGAGAAATTTGGATTTTATTGATTCTTTTATACCCACAGAAGGAAAGTACATTCGCGTTATGGATTTTTATAATAGCGAGTATCCTTTCTGTATACATGCACCCTCAGCCCCTAATGGGGATATCATGACAGAAATCTGTAGCAGAGAAAATAATCAATATTTTATTTTTTTTCCTACTGATGATGGTCGAGTAATTATTGCAAATAGGCATAATGGGTCCGTTTTTACCGGAGAAGCCACAAGTGTAGTATCAGATATCTATACTGGTAGCCCATTACAGTTTTTTAGAGAGGTCAAAAGAACTATGGCAACTTATTATTTAGCGATACAAAATCCTGAATCCGCAACAGATGTGAGAGCTCTAGAACCGCATTCCCATGAGCTGCCATCTCGCCTTTATTACACTAACAATATTGAAAATAATAGCAACATATTAATTTCTAATAAGGAACAAATATATTTAACCTTGCCTTCACTTCCAGAAAACGAGCAATACCCTAAAACTCCAGTATTAAGCGGTATCGATGATATAGGACCTAATCAATCAGAGAAATCAATAATAGGAAGTACTCTTATCCCATGTATAATGGTTTCGGATTTTATTAGTTTGGGGGAGAGAATGAAAACCACTCCATATTATTATGTAAAGCACACTCAATATTGGCAAAGCATGTGGTCCGCGCTCTTTCCACCCGGCTCTAAAGAGACAAAAACTGAGAAATCAGGTATCACTGACACTTCTCAAATAAGTATGACTGACGGGATTAATGTTTCAATCGGAGCAGATTTCGGATTAAGGTTTGGAAATAAAACGTTTGGAATTAAGGGGGGGTTCACCTATGATACAAAGACTCAAATAACTAATACCTCCCAATTGTTAATAGAAACAACTTATACTAGAGAATACACAAATACAGAAAATTTTCCTGTTAGATATACAGGCTATGTTTTAGCGTCAGAATTTACTTTACATCGTAGTGATGGAACTCAGGTTAATACGATCCCATGGGTTGCTTTAAACGATAACTATACAACAATAGCAAGATATCCACATTTTGCAAGTGAACCTTTACTAGGAAATACAAAGATTATTACAGATGATCAAAACTAAATTTAAACAATATTCTTGAACTAATAGATGTTAAATAGAACAATTAATAACAATTTAAGTACTTTTGGATTATAGTGAAGGGACCTATAAGCATAGCTTTTAGGTCCCTTTTAAGTTGCTTTTTTTCGTTTTTAGAATAGTATAGATAGGCTACACTACACTAAGTTGGACAGATAAAATAAGGGGTTGTAAACTTAGACTATTAAAAAAGGGAGAGTGCTACTATGACACGTCAACATCGAACTTTTACACTCGAATGTAAACTGTTGTTGTTTGGAAATAAAGTCGTGATGTTTATAAAAAAGATGCGATGTTTAAAATAAAGTCACGACGTTTATAAAAAAGCTGCGAAGCTTTTCCTTGCACCGTTTTGAAATCAAAAATCCTGTATTGCAGGATTTATTTTATTCAGCAATCGGGCCATATTATGGCATAACACTTAAAAAGAAGTATTTAGATATTTATGTTAAAGTTAAGATAAGATTGGGGGAAAATGTTCTATTGGGGGGATTCTTTTGAATGAATTGAAAAAAGTTGTATTTAGAACAATTGAAATCATTTCCCTATTGGCAATCGGTTTGCTTTTCACAGTTTATGTCTTAAAACCTATTTACGAGGGCTTTGGAATTAACTTTATGGGCAATGTATGGGTGAACTGGTTCGGAGTTTCTTATATTTTATTTGTCATGTACACGTTGATTGCTGCTTTATTTCTATTTAAGAAAAGTATCCTTTTCAAACAAAGACTTACATCTGTCTTTTTTTGGCTTATTTTTATCGGTGCTAATTATGTAGTTTTTATCCCTTTTATAAAAGGTGAGAACCCGTTTTAGACTTAAGCGGAAGAAAGTAGTAATTTCTTGTTTATTTAACCTAATAGAAGCTGATCGGTATTCAATAATAGGGCGCTTTTCCGTAATAAGGAAAGCGTCTTTATTCATAGAAGGGCCATTTGAATAACAACCTTTTATGATATGTTACCAAACGACGCTTTGGCTTTTTGTATTCTCAACTCTCAAAATAGTTCATTCAAACAGCAACTATATAAAATCTCTCTCAAGTGGTAATATAAGGGTATATATTGTTTGGGAGGGCGTAAAAATGAAATTAAATATGATTTTAAGTGTTATATCAATTTTTTTATTACTAACTCTAAGTGCCTGTTCACAAGATGAAAAAGAATATAATTTTTATGGAACAAGTAATAACTGGGTTGTAAAATACGACACTGAAATAAGTGAAGGCAAAGAATGGGCTGATTTTTCATTTGAATATATTGGAGAAGAAGATGCACCAGCAATCTTTGGATATAACTTAAAAAGTAAGTGGTTTGAATTAACAAGCAAAGAAGAAAGATTCAATCATCAAGATAAAAATATTAATTCTGGTAATAGTGAGTGTACAGGACCTCCAATAAACAATGAAAGTTGTGCAGTAATTATTGAAGAAGATGAACAGATGGAAGCAAAAATAGAGTGGAACGGCAAATCTGAAGTTATTTTATTGAATAGAAAATAAAGCTAAAGGTTGTGAAGTATGCTAATAACGTATACATAAATAAACTTAATAAATGTTCCCAAATGAAAGTTTGGAAACACACTTAAAAGCCACAAAATGAAGTTTAGTTATTCCATTAAAGGGCGCTTCAATGGAATAAGGAACATAGAAATGATCAAACTTTTTTATAAAAGAATGATTCAATTGAATATAGAAAAAGCGTGTTTTGATCAATCTTTTTTCAAAACACGCTTTTTCTATTTGCTATTTTAGCAAGATTTATAGAGTTAATTTAATCAAACTTTTTTTCAATGCTACAACTGTAATTAGTGAAACTTTATGAAAACGGTAAATATCGGGCGGACATTGCTAAAGAATATAATATTACATCTTCTGCTTTAGATGGATAAAGAATCATAAAGAAACAGGCTCTTTCACTGCTAAAAATAATCGAACAGAAGAAAAAATGAATTAACTGGATTACGTAAGGAAAACCAACGATTAATAATGGTGAACGATATTTTAAAGCAGGCAGCGCTGATCATGGGACGAAAATAGATGTGATTCGAAATAACGCTCACAAATATTCAGTATCAGCAATGTGTGACGTCCTTGATATTCCGAAAAGTACGTATTACTATCATGCCGATGTTTGTGGCAAACGTGCGCTAAAAACTGAAGATAATGAGATTTCCAAAGAGATTGCTCGTATTTTCAAAGAAAGCCGTAATAATTATGGTACGCGTAAAATCAAGGAAGAACTAAGTAAATTACCAGATCCAAAACACGTATCACGTCGTCGAATTGGTCGATTAATGAAAGGTCTTGGACTAGTATCAAACTATACAGTAGCACAGTATAAGGTGCATCACTCAACATGTAATGAAGCGCCGATAAAAAATGAATTATAGCGCCAATTTGAGCAAAAAGAGCCGTTGGCTGTCATCGTGAGTGATTTAACATATGTCCGTGTCGGAACAAAACGGCATTATGTATGCTTATTTGTCGTCCTTTTTAATCGTGAAATCATTGGCCGTAGTGCTGGTGCAAATAAGACAGCAGAGCTGGTTTATCAAGCACTAGTAAGTATTAGAGGTAATTTGAACGACATACAAATGTTTCATACAGACCGAGGAAAAGAGTTTGATAATAAGCTCATTTCAAAAGCCCTAGAAACATTTGGAATCCAGCGATCCCTGAGCATGAAGGGTTGCCCTTATGATAACGCCGTGGCTGAGGCGATGTTTAAGGTATTTAAAACCGAATTCGCTAACGGAGCACATTTATCTACTCTTGAACAGCTCGCTCTTGAACTTGATGATTATGTTCATTGGTTCAATAACATTCGAATTCACGGGACACTAGGCTATTTAACTCCAGTGGAATTCAAGTAACAGACCTTATAATTTTTGTCCAGTTTAGTGTTGACATACCACTTACATCTCAGCTTTTAAAGTGGGGGGCAATACCTTAAACATCAAAACAGAAACATTTGTATCGATTATACTCAGGCAGAAATACAGTAATTATAGCAAGGTCATTAATGCATTAATCTCATTGCTCACACTAGCTATCGTCTCACTAAAGGGATAACTTCTACGTTTAACAAGATGAAGAGGGACCTTCTTACTTTTTAGCTCCTTCATCCTTGATAAAAACATGAATATTAAATTTTTTTATTGAATGTTCAGTAATGGAATTTAATTTATCTACAGTCCATGATTGGGGCTTGAAGCGATAAGCTTTTTCTGAAAAATTGAAGACATCAGAGTTTATTTCCAACCCTTTACTAAAGGTATTTTGAAACTGTGATAAAATAATATTTTTAATTTCATTTTCAATTGTTTCTTTTCCAATATTTTTTGGATTTTCTCTGATTGAAGCTTTAATGTCTAAATTTATAATATATTTTGGAATTGAATTATCCACAATTTCTATATGATAATCTATAGTTTCAATAAACATTGAAACTGACTTATCCTTTATTAATAATTTCATGTTATTAAAATCCTTATTAAACCAATCCAGCCCTGAAAGTTCTTCTTCTTTTATCCAACCATTGAATTCTTGACGTGAAAGAAAATAAGCACCACTTATTTTTAAAATATTTTTAGATTTATTATCCTCCATCCAATAATCTTCACTAATTTTTATTGTAGGAACCATAATGGATCCAACTGGTTCATAATACCTTTTAATCATGTCTTGAACAGTACTGGTTGAGATGAATGAATTAAAGAATAATTGTTCATTTGGATCATAAGGAAAAGTTAATATTGGCGGTTTGTAAAAGAGACCATGTACATTCAATATCTCTTTAATATCATCTTCTTCATATCCATAAGCTAAAGTATTATAACGTAGATAATAATCCCTACTAAAAAAATCAAAAAATTCATCCAAATGACCATCCAATATATTTTTGGAAATAAAGAAAGTTTGTATATGTCCATAATACAAAGGGTTAACAGAATTCTTTTCTATATCATCGATTGCTCCTTGAATGGTTTCACCTTCTCCATGTCCGACAACTATTGGGGCAGGCTCAGTGCTAGGGTCTGAGCCCGCAACATTCGTAAATCCATAAGCTTGAAAATATAAATGATATACATCATTAGAGTAATCTATACCCAGAGCAGTAATATAAACTTCACTTTGTATTTCCTTCGTGCCTAAACAACCGCCTAGTATAAATAATAAAGGAAAAATGAAAGTTATTTTAAATGTGCAATTATAGTAATGGGACATTTATAATCTCCCTTCTGCTGAAAAAACAGTCAGTCTTTTATTTTAATTCTAAAGGGCATTTTAAAAAAACCTTTAATAAAATTGGGTATACTTACTTTATAAAATGTGGAAAGATAAGGATGCCCAAAACTTTCTAATGATGAGATATATGTTAAGAAAAATAAGAGGCTTAAAATAAAGCCATACATTCCAAAAAAGGAGGCAATTATTAATGTTGCGACTCTTATTAAAAATACATTGCCTAGTACATTTTGATTAATTAATGTATAGCTAGATATAACGGTAAGTGCTCCAATTACTAATGTTGATGGTGATGTAAATCCTGCTCTTATAGCAGCATCTCCAACTATTAAGCCTCCTAAAACTGCAACCGTTTGACCTACAGCTTTAGGTAAACGTATTCCCGCTTCTCGAAAAAGGTCAAAAAAAATGAGCATAATAAGAATTTCGAACGAAGAGGAAACAGGTAGTCCAATTTTAGATGCAGATATTGATACTAGTAAGGGAAAGGGTAGCTGGTTTAGTTGATGGACAGTTAATGCAATCCAAAGTCCAGGTAAAAATATACTTGTTAATAAAGAGGTAATTCTTAAAATTCGTGATAAACTCACAAATAAAAAATTGGTTTGATCATCTTCAGCTGCTTTCAAAATAAGTAATAAATTTACGGGTCCAATTAAACAGCTTGGACTTCCATCTACCAGTATGACAAAACGGCCTTTATTGAGGGAACTTACTACAAAATCTGGCCTTCCTGAATAATCCAGGAGGGGAAAGAGGGTCAGCTTATCATAAAGTAATTCCTCAATATGATAACTACTTGCAATATTATCTACTTTTATTTTATTTAGTTTGCTTTGTACATTCTTTAACGTATTTTGGTCAATATAGTTTTCAATGTAGAGCAATAAAACTTTGGTTTTACTGATGTCGCCAATTGTAAAATCGTTACTTGATAAATTTTTACTTTTTAATCTCATTCTTATTAAAGAAAAATTGGTATCTATATTTTCAACAAACCCATCTCTCGGTCCTCTTAATGAGACTTCCATATTTGATTCTTCAATGGATCGTTCAGGAAGTTTAGCTAAATTGGTTGAATATAAGCTATTTGATGGAACATGAAAAAAATATAAAAAACCTGAGAAAATTTTGCTATTCATTTCATCTGTCTTTGTTCGGTACTCTTTGATTTCAAATACTTCTAAATAACGGTTTATAATTTCAACATCATGTAAATGTCCGTGTTCAGCAAGGAATCTAATATTTGGTAATAATGAATTCAAAAAAAGTACACTATCAACCAAACTATGGCAATAGACAAATATAACTTCATGCTTTTCATTATTAAACATATAGAATTTACTACTTATCGTTATATCTGATTGGTGGCCTAATTCTTTATAGAGAAAATCCTTATTTTCGGTCAAGATGATGAACTCCCTTTTGCTTTTTTTCTACTACATAGAAAACAATCATAAAAAAGAATAAAAATAAAAAAATAGAAAGGAGATAAGTGCTTTTTATAAATGACAAAAAATCAGAAACAGACCAAGGAATTAATAATCCTATTGTTAAGCATAAATAACCAACAATTAATATGAATTTTCGATTTTTAAAGAAGGACGACACAATATACATAAATAAACATATACGAATAAAAGCCATTGATAATAATTGGAGAACAGATAAAGAATCTAACCTTGTAAAGTACTTACCAAATGATAAAACTCTCCATTGCTCGTTTATAGGAAAGAGCATTTTTTTGGTTAGATAAATGCCGAATTCAGATACAGCCGTCACAATAGCGATTAAAACGAATAAGACAAACAGAATAGAGAATACGAGTATACCTTTCCTTTTCAGTCGCTCTTTTACATAACCATTTAAAACGATTAAAATAAAGCCCATTTCTAAAATACCAATACATATGTATAATATTCCCCAATAAATGGACGGAGTATTACTTGTATTTACTGGTAATAATAGTTCGTATTCATTGTTCATTGAGTTTCCTAAATTGAGAAGAACAAACAAAAAAATGTATAGTGAACAAATAATCAAGGACTGGATAGCTATGGTCTTAAGCCCTTTTAGGGAACCATAAAAGCATAATAATATAAATAAAATGACTGTAATAAAATAGGGATAATCAGAGTTAAAACTTTCTTCTGCCCAAATAATCGTAAATTTGAGTGAGACAAACGTTGATGACATTAAATAAACGATATATATATAAATGATGAATACGTACAGTGTTTTATTATTTTGGACAGTTTTTAATTCAAGGATTGAACTATTATTTAATGAAGAAGTTATTCTAGAAATAAATAATGCTAAAAGGAATATGGGGATTAAACTGAGCAAGGCACTTATCCAAGCTTCACGTTCCACCACTGTAAAAATTGAGGGAATTAAAACAAAGTGTGCTAAAAAACTAACTGATAAGAATAACAAACAATATACATGGATTGGCTGTAAAACTTTTTTCATTTTATACCTCCCTAACAAGAATACCCACTAAGGCTTTGATATATACACTTAATCGGGTGAATGGTCTGAAAGCATTCTTGAATGATGGATAGATAATAATTATGGAAATGCCTCCGTCACAACGAAGAATGTGCAAATACAAACGCCATCTGCTTGAGCTACACATGGAAATTAAAATAGACGTATTTAAAAATCGATGATATATGGGTAATCAATACGATAATTTTAATAATTGGGGTTTGCGATTTAACATACATTCAATATGGTTAATAATAGAAATAATTATAAGAACTCGTTGACTCAAGTAGCATGAGTTCTTAATACCATTACTACGTTGGTAGGGTGTCTCCCTTCATTTTGGATTAGAGATTAGCTAATCTTGAATATAGCTGGTGGGAGGGTTGGCTACTACATTACTAAGTAAAAAAGATGAGGGAACATATTCACTTCAAGTTGGAGAAATTTAAGTGAATATAAAAGAAAGTAAGCTGCTTATCAAGCGCAAAGATCTGACATTTTTGCTAGGCTGGAAAATACTATGCCAATACAATACTTAAAAAACTATGTTTCTATATATGAGATATACAAGCTTCCAATAATCGATTAATACCCCAATCCATCTCAGAAGATGCGTATAGAAAACTTATTAAAATAGTACAAAAAATAAACTTAGCTATAATTGGAAGTTATTGGTAGGACACTTGACTATGTCAACACCGTGTTTAGCTAGTGCAATTAAATTAATCCTTCTCTAATACCTTGTTGTGTGCTAGCAGATGAAAATTTGTTTTAAATAATGCAAAAAAAGTCGATTATTAGCATTATTCTGGGTGTTACATATGTTCAACTTCTTTGAATAGTGTAGAAGATACATATTATAAAAATTTCATTGCAAGTACAAAAATTGGATTAAAGAATACCCTGTATTACCCAAATTTATAATGTTCGATTAGTTATTGTAAATAAGTATAAAGCGCTGCATTCGTGGGAGATCTACAAATGTGGTAATAGCAAAATACACAAGTAACGAACTACAGTTATTTAAAAAAAAGTAGTATTTATTATTTAGTAATACGAAATCCTGAATCTAAAGTAGATATCTGAGCTATACAACCATATAATCACAAAGAACATGAAATTGCTAAATCGATTGGGACAAATCATAAGGAAATTCTTATTTTGGCTATAACAATCGTATACAAACTATACAGCACAGTTTAAACTAGACGTACTAAACTACATGATTGAACACAGTGCGTCCTTCATAGAAAACAGCGGCCATCTTATTTAAAGGAGTTCGAAAGTGTTGAGCATTTTAAATCGGAACTCGAAAACTATATAACGTATTAGAACACGAAACGAATTAAGGCAAAATTAAAACTGAGTCCGGTACAATACCAAACTCAGTTTACCCATGCTGCATAAATGAAATAACCGTGTCTAACTTATAGGGGTCATTTCATAATTTACTATAGGGATATACCCCTTATTTAACCTTACTGTCCTTCATGGGGATGATCAACGAGCTCCAACGCCAATAGTCAACAACATCGACGATATAGCTCGGTCTACTCGAAAGGCAGATGTTAACGAAGATATAGTCATTTCAACAGTTGTGAGGTAATTTTACTCAAACTTTATTTTAAAGCAACAACAAATCAAACAGTTGTGGTGTAGAACATTCAAGAAAACGTCCTTTAATGAGAACGCGACTTCAAGATAATGATAAAAGACATTACCAACAATTTTTTCTATTTCCCCGAACATTTTAGTTGGTAATTTTACTATATAATACAAATTTTGTGGTGTTATGTCGTATGTGATGCTACCTAAAAAATAATGGAAATTATATCAAAATTCAATAGGGTAATCTATAAATTGTTTATACAGCCACTTTTGGTTGTTTTCGACAATATATTCCTCTGCGCCAATTAAACGGCTAATAAGATCTTCTTTAGTCAAATTTTTATATCGATTCTGTAAAGCAACTAAATTACGATTAGGTTTAATATTTTCGAAATTCTCAGTAGAGATCGGTTTTTTATTTTTCCTTTGTTGTTTAGATCTATTCATTACTTTTTGGTAGGTTTTACTGTGCTTTGAATAGTAGTCATGAGCCTCAGTGTTTACTCGAATAGTATTGGGATGTATGCCTTTATTTTCAGGATCTATTTGTTTGCTAATCTGTGCAATATTTGATATAGTAACCTCCTTGTCTTTACTTACAAGGAGGTCAACACTATTTTTGACTAATTCAATCGTTCTATTTCTCTTGTAAGTATAATGTTTTTCTAACCATGGTCGTTCTTTATTTAATTGGTTTGATTCTGACTTCTGGTTTATAGTTTTCATCCTTTTTATATGCCTCCATTAATTCAATCTCATGTAGTTCTTTATCGCAATCCCGTATAACTTGATTCATTCTGTTGACTTCAGGTAATAAGCCCATTGATCTCCAATCATTTCCGCTTTTTTGTGCCCACTCTTTCATTTTTAAGAGTTCATTTTTTTTATCAGATTCAGGTACTTTTGCTGCACAACCAACGCATTGAAACTTTGAAGGACAAAATGAATGACTTGTACATATCCCACCAATAACTTTGTTAAGTGTACCAACCTTATTTTTTGCTTCTTCATACATTAATTTAAGTTCTTCAGGGCTGCGTTTAACGGCTTCAGTAATATTAATATGAGTTGCTGTGTACTTTAGCCAAGCATCTGCTCTCTGAGCAACTTGAGAAGGAGTAGGGGCAGAATAATAATCAGTTACTTCAATGTTTTTTTGATGTAACCAAGAGCCCACAATATCTAAGGGGATTTTTTCCACTTGAACAGCATGAGTAGCAAAAGCATGACGTAATAGATGAGCTTTTAAAACTACATTGTCACCTTCAGGTGTTTTAAAAACCATTCCATGTAAAAGAAATCTCATACAAGCTGTTACTGAATCATCAGTAAAATGTTTATAATTATATTGAAAGAAGTAAGGTTTCTCTTCAGGAAATAGATGGCGGCGAGTTGCCCTATACTTTACTTTCGGAATGTGGTTATTGTTATAATGTTCTTTTAAAAATCCAAATACCTTAAAAAGGTTATTCAAGGTTTCCTTACCTATAAAATAATCCTCTGGTTGATCTCTGCCTTTTGGGATTAGACGTAAAATATACCTTTTTTCTAATTTGTTTGGATTATCAGGCTGATTTAAAACAATAATACAATCCTTTGTATAACTTATTTGGAGAACTTCATTTATTCTCATACCTGTAGTAGTGATAAGATCTACAAGTGCTAAACCAAAAGTAGCAGCTGCGTATAAGGTCTCAATTTTCAAAAGTACACAATCTGTGTGATTTTGAGCATGACAGATATAATCGCCTTGCGCTAATAGTCCCTTTACCGAAGTCCTAAAAGGCATGGGAATAGAATCAGTATCTGAATCACCATACCCCCAGGACAATAAAAATTTTTTCTTTCTCTCTTTTTGTTCTTTAGAGCCCGTTGCGGGTAATTGATTCAGGACAGATTCTGAAATTAAATCTTCAAACCATAACCCCTCAATACACTTGTTCCCATCTAGAGATTCTACGTTAACAAACTCGAGGAAAAACTCGTTATTTTCATTAGAATAAGTTTTTCTTCGATTTTTAGCTAAATCAATAGAATATCTACTATAACAATCTTTATGGGCGATAGTAAAAGATGGGCGATCCCATATTCTAAAAAATAACCTTTCTCTTGTCTGTTCTTCATCATAGTCAAATTCTAGGGGAAGGGATGTAGTAGGGGTTACCTTTGCAGTTAATTCTTTAAACTTAGTAAATAGTCGATGTATTTTGTTCCATCTAAAATGTGCTTCCCCTCGAATTACAGGATAATGCGGTATAATAGCATCGGTTTCATTTTTTCTATGTGATTGGGAAAGTTGTAATACCTTTTTTTGATTAGAAATGGTATGTGTAATATTACATCTATTAAGTAAAAATGGTTTGAATATTTCTTGTGTACATAAGTCGAATTTACTGTTTAACCAATTCAAGACAGAAGAAATAGACGAATTATATGACTTTAATAAGTCAAACCTTTGGTTTTCTGTATGTTCAGGTAATATTTTTTTATTTAAATACTCATATAAGTGAATATCTGGATTCCAATGATTAATGGTTTGAATACTTAACTCTTTAAATAAACTTTGAAATCTTACATTTAAAACACCTAGAATTCCTCTCACAGTATTTACGCTATTACGGGAGTAACCACTACGGGCGAGCATGATTAATGCTAAATGATTAGTCCAAACATAGCCTATACAATATTTTTCGAAATAATCAATGATATCTTCATGTACGAATCCCCAGTCGATATCATTCGTTAAATTTAGTATATCTTCGTGAATTTTACCATGAAATTTTTTGTGCCAATATTTTTTTTCTGAATTAGATTGTTCTAGAATGTTCATACATTTAGCTACTCCAGTCCTAATAAAAAATTTTCTAACGGGTCTTTGATAGGGGGTTCTTTTATTGAATTTAATTTTGAAGAAGTTAGATTTTCTTTGTGTACAATTTTTTTATTTCTGAGATAGTTTTCAGTCTCTTTTTCCATTTTCACAAAGAATTGTTCTTGTGTTTCGAGATGTTTTTTTAAATCAAAATAGTGTTCATAAACTGTAATAGTTTCTTTACTTTTCCAATTCATATAACTGATAAGCTCCCGAATATGAAGTTGAATATCTGCTTCATTTTTTGAAGTTTCATATATAAAACGAAGTGTTTGTGTAACATACCAATGCCGGGTTTTATGTGGATTGACTTTTAATTTAGCTGAAATACAAGCTTTACACCAATTTGGGTACCAAGCTTGATAAGTGTAAGGAGTACCGCGTTCTGTTAAAAATAGAGGGGCTTCGTCAGGTAATTCAGTAAACCCTAATTTATTTTTGTCATATACTTTTCTTTCACCTTCAATATAACGCCTGAGAAGGATTGCTGTATCGTCAGTGAAATACAGGAACTTTACCCTTTTTTTATAACTCCCTTTACTAAAAGTGTTCATTTCGCGTACTGATGGTCTTCTACGATAATCACCAATCGTGACTTCAATAACTTCTGAAGCTCTTGCTCCGGTTTCGAATAGTAAGCGTGCAATAACTTGGTCTCTTAATTTCCAATGAATTTTTTCTCCACCACTAAGTATTTGAGAGGGTAATGAATTATCATCGATGATATTAGGAATCCATGTATCACCCACAATCTTGTAATAAGAATTAGTTACTCTCCTATAGTTTTTAGGTTCTTCAGTACCTGCAATATCTGGCATTCGTGTACGGTTATTAATTTGTAATTCAATTGCTGATTCCATTTCATTGAGTAACTTATAAGAAAAATCAATAAATGGATTTTGAAAATGGTATAACTTTTTCTGAATCATAGAATTATAAAATGATTTTAATGCTGATAAAAAATGGCGTACAGTACTTGGACTTTTATGAGTTAAATGAACAAAATTGAATGTTCCATTGTAATGTTCTTGAACTTTACAATTCATATTGTCAATAAGATATGTTCTTACTACTGCCCTTATTGAATCAGGAACATCTGTCCAAATTACTTTTCTTCCTTGATAGTAACCATATTGTTGAATCCAATTAAAGAAAGGCAATAATGATTGAAGATAGGAAATGGCAGTTTTATTACTTAATCTACCTAATTCATATTGGTAAAACTCAGTTAATGGTCTAAATGGTTTGTTGTTGATATCAAATACTATCAGGGGAGGGGAGTCCTTCCCAAGAGCTTCAGGACGAAGCTTATAGTGATATTTACCGCCCATGAAATGATTATGCTCCCTTCAAAATTATTAATAGATATTGTATAAATTATATAATAGTAATAAATTGTTACACAAAATAAATAAACCATTAATAAATCAATAAATACTGTTACTTAATCTTATTTAATCTTACATATATGGGCGTCTATGATGATGCCAGAGCATTTGGACCTACTAAGGGAATGTAAAGAAGTCTATACAACGCAACCGAGAGAGCTGACAGAATGGGAACTGGAAGAGTTACAGCAAACCATTGATACAGCCTATCAGCAGCAGCAAGACGTTCAATTAAATGTTTGGAGCGATGGAAAAGTAATGCATTGGACGGGAATCATTCATACCATCAATCTATCGACAAACGAACTGTTACTTGAAACACTACTGACAATAAAACGTGTTCCTATCCATCTTATTCAATCAGCTCAACTAGAAGCTGATTATTATGATTAAAGCTGAACAACGCCAGCTAGTACACCAGTATTTATTATTGGAATTAGCTGTAAAGTCAGTACAGCATGATTATCGATTTGCTGAACAATTTAAAATGAAAATCGTGTTTGTACCCTTAATGGATGCATTATTAAAAGATTTGCGCCAAGACTATTTTAATCTCAAAAGACAGCTTAGCCAGCAACATATACGAGTGGTAGGCTGGCATCGTGTAGATGAATATTTTAGCGATGTACAAATTGCAACGGCAGGTAATGATGTAGTCCTCCGCTATGCTAATCAGGCATTGAAAACACAGGTGGAAAAGCTCGTCATCCGTTATCTCGATAAATGATTGGTTTTTGAAATGAGCCCTAGGTTACCATATATCAAAAGGGATATTTTGGGGGATGATTCTATTTATACAGCTACTAATAAGGATTATTATGCTGTGAATAGTCTTGTGAGTGAGGGGCACGAGGAACATGTTAAGGAAGAGCTAGCTGTTTTTAAAAGTATTGAATCGGTTATGCCTAAATCTTATTTTCAAGATTTGCCTGACAATCAAAACAGTCATATTTTTATCGCTAAGAACAAATGTTTGGGAGTTCAATACCAATGCAATTGCATTTTATAAACATATAGGAATGAGGGGACATGAATATTTGAAGCTGTGGCAAACAAAGATAAACCAGGTGCTCTGAGAACCTGGTTTTTATTCTTCATTCATTGTATTGCTTCATAAGTTCCTGTAATTTGCTTTTAATTTGTTCTCGTACTATTGGAGGATGTTTTACATTAGCCTCCATGCCTAAGCCTAGAAAAAAATGGACTAACCACGGTGTAAAGGAAGAGTTCACTGTTGCGAGTATCTTCCCATGTCCGTTCTCACGAAGCTCTATCCATTGGGATAACCATAGTTCTGATTGACAACGTCTTACTCCTTCTGAGGTTAAATCTACCTCAAGATTGAACATATTTTCTTCGTGCGCTGGTATAATCCACGACTTGATGTGCTCATTCGTCATATCTAATTTCAAACTTTGATCTTCAGCAAAAGAAAAATCTTTCACCCGATCTATTCGAAATACTCGGTAATCCTCTGCTAGGAAACAATAAGCCTGACAGTACCATAACCCGTTCATCGTATAGATTCCAAGAGGTTGAATCGTTCTATTTTTAGTAGTAGCGGATTCATACAAGATTGTGACGACCTGTTGTTGAAGTGCAGCATCCAATAATTCCTTTAAAAAGGGCACCTCTAATTCATGAGGAGGTACCCAGAAAAGAAGACGTTGCTGCATACTTTCAATCTTTTGCTTTAGCTCACTTGATAAATAGTAGAAAAACTTATCTAATGCAGTATTTACTTCATTTTTGAAGGGGAGAGCTTTGTAATTATGTAATGATTGGCAAGCAAAGAACAAAGCAATTGCCTCGTGTTCGGTAAAGCTGATAGGTGGTAGCACTTTTTCACGCAAAACACGATAACCACCATTAGGCCCAGCTTCGGAATAAAGCGGGACACCTAGTTCACTCAGTTCCATTAAATCACGAATCATTGTTCGGCGTGAAACACCACATTCTTCAGCCATCTCCTGAATAGTAAACTTTTTACGTTCATTGACCTTCATCATGAGCTGAATAAGTCTTTGAGCCTTGTGCATGGAAAGCTCCTCCTCCTAAAAAACTAAATTAATAGTGACAATAGTTGTCACCATTATCCCGTATAGTAAAACTCGAAGTCAATGTTTATAAAGCTTTGACATCATGACAGGATACACATGGACCTCATCATCAAAAGCCGAAAGGAGATAAAAAATGGAACTAGAAAAACAAAACTATGTAATGGAAGTTGTTTTATTTGAACTGAAGGAGGGGATTGACAAGCATCGTTTTTGTCAGGCGGCTGCGGCACTTACGGAGTTACTAAAGCTTGAAATATCAGGATTTAAGGGCCGCACTTTGCTACATACATTCAATGAAAATCAATGGACGGACATCATATATTGGGGTGATATGGATAGTGCTCGAAGTGCTATGGAGAAGCTGAAGTCTATGTCAGCATTTCAAATTTTTGTCTCTATGATTGATTCACGGGAGATTACACAAAGACTTCTAGTTCCGGCTAATTTAAACGAATTGAACTATAACTAAAGGGGAATGGACATGGCTGACACATTTGAGGGTAAATATACAACCGATTTCTTTCATCAATTCATAAATATATTACAGGGTGAATACCCTGCCTTTGATTCACATAAGTTCATGAATTTAATTTATGACGACGAATGGGAAACGAAAAAATTCAAACAACGTATTAGGCATATTAGTACTTCTTTACGGACAACTTTACCGACATCCTATCGTGAGGCATTATCTATATTGATACAAATGGCACCTAAATGTAAGGGAGTGGAATATTTATTTTTGCCTGATTTTGTCGAAGTAAATGGACTAGATGATTGGCAAGCCTCCATTCATGGATTAGAGGTGTTTACGGAATTTTCTAGCTCAGAGTTTGCTGTTCGGCCTTTTATTGTAAAAGACCCACAAAAGATGATAGATCAAATGTTAGAGTGGGCGAGTCATCCAAATCCTCATATCAGGCGATTAGCTAGTGAGGGGTGTCGCCCTAGGCTACCTTGGGCATCTGCATTGGAAGTTTACAAATTGGATCCGTCACCAATCTTACCGATATTGAACCTGCTCAAACAGGATCCATCTGTCTATGTACAGAAAAGTGTCGCTAATAATTTGAATGAAATTTCCAAGGATCATCCCGAACTAGTGAAACGGCTTGCGCGTGAGTGGCACGGAGAAAGTTCAATCACCGATTGGATTATTAAGCATGGATGTCGTGGTTTATTGCGAAAAGGAGATGCTGAGGTACTTTTCTTGTTCGGCTTTGACAGCTTTCCAGACGTAACCGTCCATGAGTTAACGCTAGGAAAAGAAAGGTTGTCGATTGGACAAACCCTTGATTTTGCATTTACTGTTCAGACAAATTCTACTACACCACAGAAGCTCCGAATCGAATATGGGATAGATTTTGTCAAAGCGAATGGAGCGACTTCAAGAAAACTATTTAAAATAACGGAACGTATCTTCGAAAAAGAGGGTCACCAATATACACGGCGTCACCATTTTAAAGACTTGACAACCCGCAAGCATTACCCAGGCCAACATAAGCTAGCCGTAATTATAAATGGAAAAGAGCTCGCTACAACCGAATTTTGCGTGGAACACTAAAGTAACCATACTGAAAAATGGGGAACAGAAGATGAACAATGTAACAATAAGTGGCTTAGGATCAAGGGGCAACATTAGCCAGTGTGCTACTTAAAAGGGCTATCAAGTGACTAGATGGAATCGATCAATAGCAAAAGCAGAATCTAAGTAGACCACGTGATAGGTGGCTTATTTCATAGAAGAAAACTATAAAACGCTTAGGGGTCACTGAAACGGAGGGAGTGACCCATTTAACTAGAGGTTATTTAAAATATTGTGGTTTTTCCACTTTAATAGAGGCTACTTCTCCGCAGTCTTTACAAAAGGTAACAATAAACGGGGACCCAACTGAAAAGACAGAATCAATAGGTCTAATATTTCCTTGATTAAAATCGCCACCAACTTGTCCAATCGTAAAAGAATCATGACCACAGGACTTGCAAACCACCTTTTTATCTTCCACGCTATCACCTCTTTATGTAATATATGTAAATTGTATCATAAAAAGGAGAATGTGGCATGCAAGCTTATATTCCAACATTATTCGCGACTTGATATCGACATATTTCGGAGGATTTACTCGGAATTTGAAAAATAATTTTGTAGTAATATAGGGTATATAAAGATGGAGGAGGTTTTATATGCCTGATTTATTGCTAATCCTTTTTTTATTAAACCTTTCTATATTTCTTTTGCATGAAATGGATGCGATAAGGCGCTCAGAGTGGCGATTATTTATTGTATTAAAAGATATGAAAGATTCAAAGGCTTATCAAGTATTCATAGTTATACATCTTTTTCTTTATGTCATTATTCTTTCCCTACTATTCAGTCCATATCAAACAATAACTTTTTGGGTTCTTGATATATTCTTTATCATACATACAATCCTACACTTATTATTTGAAAGACATCCTCGAAACGAATTTAAAAATACGTTTTCAAGAGCTATCATTTATCCCATGGGATTTCTTGCGACAATCCACTTATTCTTTTTAATAAATATTTAGATATAATCGTATAAGGTACTATGGATTACCTTTTTTACCCATGAGGATACATGGAGCAAGTAGAATATGCTGAAGCTAGCTGGTACAAAGCTAATAATGGAAAGCCCTATACGGAAGTATAAGGCTTTTCGGCATGAACTAACATTTAGAAAATCTGTGTTAATTCCGAATTTACAAACCGTTCGGCAGTAATGATAGTTCCTGAAGCTATGCGTCCATAAACGCTATATATTCCGCCATTTTAATTAGGAACAATTTCAACTTCATACTGAAGCTAGCTTCCAACGCCTGAAGCTACAAGTTTATTCAATCAGCTTCTATTTTTAGCTTTTTCCGTTTCTACTTTTTTACTTCTAAGTAGCAATGCCATGAATATAAAACTTGCTACCCAAAAGGAAAAGAATAAATTTTCGAACAATGCCCAATTATCGTTTTTGAAATAATCCCAAATCATTGTAATTAAAAACAGGGTTACAAGGAAAGCAAAATACAGTAATTTTCCTAATGTGGTCAACTGAAACACCTCTTATGTAAGTTATAATGGTGTAACTCATCACTTATAAGGAGGCTGTGACGGTCAACTAGCGCCACAGCCATAATCAGTGCGTGCGATACACTTCATTATAGTGTGTGTCATTTATGGTTACTTATACATAAAGAAACAGCTGTAACGTCGTCGCACGCTACAGCTTAGATTGTGTATAAATTAATGATGCGTATCTTTAAGGCCAGAACTATGTGCATTTGGCATAACTGGTACTGGGAATCCTGCAGTGTTGAGTCTAACACAAAGTTAAATGGAGCATTAGGATAGCCCATTTCAACAAACTTTCTACACTTAGGATATTGGCATACACCCAAGAGAGCATCGACAGCTAAAGATGATTGTGCACCCAATATCATGGTATGGGTATACATGTCTAACCGCTTCTCTGAAGGAGCTTGGTCCATACCTTTGTTCTACATGGAAAACGCCACGAAGTAAATCACCATATTGTGTTTCTTTGCCCCTGAAATTAGAGCTGTGAATTGCATCATGATTCTCATTTTACCTTAACGACCATCTAATATTTCTTGCAATACACGTGCTGCTTGTTGATCCGGTTTATCAGGTTTAATGAGGTTCATTAATTCTTCTTTGTAAATAATTTACATGCCTCGATTGGGGGAAATAAGGTTTATTTTTCAGGATAATTCACATGTAATGGTGGTGGTACAAGCCAACCTTTATTTTTGTTAAGACGCAGTAGTTTAGCACCGATAAGAGCTTTTGCAGTATGGAACTGGCCATACATTAAAGCAATATCCTCTCGAGTGGAAGTGCCCATTGCCTGACTACATGCAACTAATCCAGCAGCTAGGTCTACTGACAGTGCAGCACTAATTTCTGGATCATTAAATTTAGCACCAGCAGGGATATCTTCCATTCTTGCTACAGGTCGTTCAGGTGAAGCAGGTGGTAAAGCAACACCATTCGTTTTTAGAATTTTTTCTAATTGCTTTACTTCATCCCTACATGTTTCGATGATATCTTCAATAATTTTTTTAAGATCTTCATCCCCAGCGTGATTATAAAACGTTTGATAGCCTGAAATCATACCATAATCAGCAATTAAATTTGACCAAACACTAAAAACTTCACCGTAATGCAATGGTTCATCTTTTGGATTTCCACCAAGAATACCCATACTTTCACTTCCTTTTCTGGTTTTCACCTTTATTTAACCAAAGGTAGTATGAGTGAAAAAAGAAATGAAATACCCTTTTAAAAAAATTATTTGAGGTATTAATAGTTGTTAGAACATTTATTGTATTAACGGCTAGCACAGAAAGAAGCCACAGCGATCGAATCACTGCAGCTCTTTAAGTAGTGAGACACTACGCAGGTTTTATATTGGCTGTTTATTGTCAAATTATACGTTATATTTTTATCGGGAAAAATAAAGTTAAAAGTATAGAACATCACTAGAAGGATAAGTTAAAACTTATTGAAGTGAATAAATTGACAAAAGAAAAGGAAAAGAATGAATTAGAGCAAGGAGAAATTGGATAGGAATTGAATCCTAAAAAACTCGAAATAAAAAAGAAAAAGAGCAAAAGAAATAAGAGATAATGCCACAAACCTAGGTTTGTGGCATTATCTCTAAAGAAAGAGGAGTTAATATGGACAAAGATTTAATGTATGGTGAAGACTATAAATTTATTCCGGCAACTTCTATTGGGAGTGGTGTTGGTATAGAAGTAGTGCCTGATTTATATCAATATACTATTCAAATCGTAAATATTGTGCTTTATGGTGACCCAAATACAAAAGAATTTGTACTCATTGATGCAGGAATGCCCAAAAGTGCAGAGGAGATAATATCGGTAGTTGAGGAACGCTTTGGCTCCAATGCTCAGCCTAAAGCGATTATTCTGACACATGGTCATTTTGATCATGTGGGAGGGATTATCGAACTAATAAAACGATGGAATATCCCTGTCTACGCTCATGCTTTGGAAATACCCTATTTAACTGGAACACAGGACTATCCAGTAGCTGACCCTGCTGTAAGTAGCGGATTGGTGGCAAAAATGTCTCCTATTTTTCCAAACGAAGCCATTAATTTAGGGGAAAACATTCAAGCAATCCCATCAGATGGTAGTGTCCCATTTATGTCAGATTTTCAATGGATTCACACCCCAGGGCATACGTCAGGTCATATATCATTATATCGTGAAAAGGATAAAGTACTTATTGTTGGAGATGCATTTGTGACTGTCAAACAAGAATCTCTTTATAAAGTTATTACACAGACAAAGGAAATTAGTGGTCCCCCTAGATATCTAACAACGAATTGGCAAGCCGCTCGAAAATCTGTTGAAAAATTAGAAGCTTTAAAACCTTCTGTGGCGATTACAGGTCATGGATTACCAATGGAAGGTAAAGAATTGGCAAGGGAACTAAAAAAACTTGTAGATCATTTTGAACAAATTGCTCTCCCAAAACAAGGTAAATATCTTAATTAATATTTTTGAATAACGTAGCATTTTCTTGCACATTTAAATAGGTCAGCATGAATTATGTCTTTTATGAATGCTGAAGAAGTGTATGAGGTACAGTTTTACTATACAGAGAATTGGACTATCAGGAACATGGATTAATGGTGTTTTTAAGTAAACGGACTGATAACTAAAATAGATAAAACGGCAAAATCCATTTATTATGTTTGGATTTTTGCCGTTTTTTATTGTATTACCACTTTTTTGAAGTAAACATTTAAAATAATTTTAAATTATTTGCAACCTTTTGTGACCTTTATACGAGGATAGGTTGAAAGGTGGGAAGAGATGGAACTTGAAACCATATATATTGATATATATCGCTATTTATATTCACTTACGAAAAATCATAGTGCAGCGGAGGATTTGCTTCAGGACACATTTACAAAAGCGCATATTACCCTTCTTGGTCAAGACATTCAAGACATCAAACCTTGGCTTTTTAAAGTAGCTTACTATACATATATCGACAGTACACGAAAAGAGAAGCGGTATGTAACTTCCGACAAAATTGATCAAATGCATTTCAATACACCAGAGCAAATCATCGTTGAACAAGATGCTTATTTAAAATTAATCAACCTACTTGAACAAATTAAACCAATCGAAAAGCAAATTATTTTGTTATGTGATGTACATGACTGTACAAATGAGCAAGCTGCAAACATTTTGCAATTAAACGTGAATACGGTGAAAAGTCATTTAGCGCGAGGTCGCAAAAAAATGCGCGTACTCATTAAAAGGGAGGAATAAAGGTGGATTCTTATCAACAATTATTACAGCAAGCAAAGAATAGTGAGAAAGGAGATGCACCTTCAACAAATGTGATAAAAAAAGCCATTGCGTCATCTAAGTGGAAGCTGATTGTAACAACGCTGACGATTGCCCTTTTAATCGTCCCCACTTGTTATATGCTCACTTTTTTGTACTATGCCTTTGGTACAAAGTCTACAACCTTAATGGATGTGACAAGTCAGACACTTTATGTAACGGAACCGAATACGACATTGGAGGAACTTGAATTTGATATGGAATTTTCGCTCTTTTCGATGGGATTATCATTTGAGCAATACAAGCAGATCGGTGACGAGGTCTATCCCGTGAAGCATTATGATACACGCTTTATGTTAAATAATTTAGTGGGAAAGAAGATTACTTCAAAACTGGAAAAATCGTATCCAAAATATCCAACTGAAACGAATCAATGGCTAGTACATCCTAATAATCGAGGAGAATTTAACACAATTGAGGAGCAAAGGAAATTAAAAGGATTACCTAATGAAACCGTTGTAGAAGCGTATCTTTCTTTCAATGATTTATATACAGTAGATCAAGTTATTCAGCAAATGCCAAATGTAGATGTCACCTGGGCAGCGATTTATACAGGAGTAGAAGACACCATGCTAAGTGCAAATGGGAATGTTGTATCGCCTATTGGCTATCCTGTACAACCAGATCAAACAAATTGGTCCCCATTTAAAGGTGCTACTTCTCATGAACAAACGTTTTTATCCATATTAAATTTTCTAGTTGATTATGAGGAGACGGCTACTGCTGTTTCCGCTCATAAAAATCTGGACCTAAAAGAGAGAATCCATTATTTAAAACAGCATGATATGAAAACATATGGGGTTGTCGTTACAGGACCCAAAGCTGAGGTTGAACAGCTACAAAGTTTAACCATGATTAAGCATATGAAACTAGGGGAGGTTAAATTATGGAATTGGGTACGTTAAAGCAGACTATTTTCAATGTTTTTGGCTGGGCTAGCATTAGCATTGGCCTATGGACGCTTATCATGGTTAATAGTTGGATTATCATTGGCTATGGTGCTCCATTTACTAGTAAGAATTTCATTACCTTGACAATCGTTTTTGGGTTCATTGCGATCCTTTCGAGACCCAGTCGTTCTCTAGGCAAGTGGGGAATCTTTATGGGTGGCTATCTTATTTTGTTTATGACGGTTCTATTCTTTGTTGGCTGGTTAATTACCCCATTTCCTTAAGACAAGCAAGTAGGCCATACCTATGGTTTGTGAGTCTTTTAGAACATACTATGTATAGGTAATAAAGTATAGATACTAGTTTTTTATAAGGCGACAGTTAGGATGTCATGTCAGTCTTTGTAATCAAAAATAGCGAAAATAATTGTCAGAAAATATCAATATATTCTATAATGAGTAAAAAAATAGAGAATAAGAGGTGGACTTATGGGTAAACCAGTAGATTACAATCTATATCCGGATTATCAAAACACACAAGATTCTAGACTAGATGAAAGAAAAGAAGAATATATAGAAGTATTAGAAAAAGCAAAAATAGATGGGTATATACTTGAGTTTGAAAAATCCTCTGAATTACCCCAATAACTATGTTTAAATCTCAATCTAATACAAGGAAGCCAGGCGCTCTGCGGAGTACCTGGTTTTTTACATTTTTAAGCTTTATTTGCCAAGCCATTATAAATAGCGGCTCCTAGACTATGTGCTTGTTCATATTTCATACATATTGTTTTTAATGATGATGACCTAGGTCTAGCTCATAATGGACTTAATGTAAAAGTTACTATAATCTACTAATTAATGCTGATATGGAAAGGGTGGTAAAAATGAGTAAAAATATTATTGTATTTGGAGCAAGTCAGGGGTTAGGCGACGCTTTTGTAAAAGGCTTACCCGTGAAGGGGGATACTGTATGGGTAGTTTCACGTACACGACCTAAAAGCTTAGATATCAATGATGGCGTAAATCGTCAATGGCTTTCTATTGATTTGTCTAGCCAACAACACATACCGTCATTAAAAGAACAATTAAAAGATATTGCTATAGATGTATTAATTTATAATGTTGGGGTTTGGGAAAAACGTGGATTTGAGGATGATTATACATTTGATAGAGATGAAGTCGAGGATATTTCAAATTTAATCAATATCAATCTAACGTCCACTATTACATATATTCAGGCACTTTTACCGAATTTAAGACAAGCGAAAAATGGAAAGGTTATTTTAATTGGTTCAACTGCAGGGTTAGACCATACAAACAATGCACAGGTTTCATTTGTCACATCTAAATTCGGTTTACGAGGCATTACAAATGCTTTACGTGAACATTTAAGAGAAGACAGAATTTCTGTCACTTGCATTAATCCTGGGGAGCTAGCAGCGGAAGTCCCTTATGAGGCAGGCGCTGATAAGGCCATCCAATTATATGAAGGTACACGTATCCCTGTCCAAGATATTGTAGCTATTGTGCAATGTGTGGTTAATTTATCACCCGCTTCATGTGTAAAGGAAATTAATATCCCTGCCATAACAGATTTAAATGCTTAATGGTTCCATATTATTCTAGGGATCTCGTCCTATTAGAGTATAGTGTTAGCAGCTACATGAGCTATAACGGCGGGAATTAAAAAGGGTCACAGAGGATAGTGACCCTTTATAGAATAAGTGATATTAGTAGTTATGAACATTAGAGGCGAACAATATCATCAGAGAAGTGTTGGATGCCTTTAATATTTAGACATGAACTTAAGCTTGCATTAAAACAAATGATGATTTAGAGCCATAACCACCCCTTAATCTAGCAGACCGCATTACTCCCCCTCTCTAATTGTTCATGAATAGAGGTTCACAAGGAAATTTGAAAATATTGTTATGGTTGGGGAAGGTAATAGATTTTTAGTCTAGTGATTTGGGATGGAAAAAATGGCTCTAAAATGGCTATCTATCATTTTAATTTGTTCCTATATAGGACAAACGAGTAATGAGAGATTAATATAAAACTGAAGCGCCGACAATAATTAATAGAATAAATAGAACAACAACTAGAACGAATGTTGAACCGTAACCGCCGCCGTTATTGCCTCCGTAATAACTCATAAAGTATCCCTCCTTTCTCTCTATATGTATAGTATGTATCGTTATAGGAAGTTTAAAGGTATTTATCCAAACCTATAGAGCTCTAATGAAAGAAAAATTATTGCGACAAACTAAATTATAGGAAATGGTTGATTTTGCTATTCAAATAAAAAGTAACCAAATGCTTACTTGAAAGCTTATGTAAAATGCCCGACTTACTTTTGATAGAACGAATATGACATAAAGAATTACAGACACCTCTATCTACTGTAAACCAAAGGTATCGTGAAGAAGAACCCTCTTGGTGGCTTTTGTGATGTTAACATATTCATTTGAAGAACGCCCCCAAATAGAAGAGGGAAAATCAATGATTGTCTCTTGTTTTCGTCCTAACAGGATTTGAGGAGCTATGTTTTTAAAGGTGCCTTGTCCATCTATTTCATTCCCCAAAAAGTTCATCGGGAACGAATAGCGGAGACTTCTGTAGGAACAGCGTGAAAGTCGAGAACCTAGAATGGACCAAGCAGCTCGTCCCCCATGTGTAGTGAAAATTTCCATGCTTGGAATGGTGCTCGAAGCTTAGCATTTCGAATGGAATAATACCTCATTTCGGTTTATTTACATCGCTAATACGTACATCAGAATTCTCCTTAAAAAAATGACAAAATAAGAGGGGAGGCTGAAGCAATAAAAGAGCCTGTAGGTCTGACATTATCATACAGTTGATTATTTTCCGCAGGTAGTTGACCAGTTGCAAAAGAATTTATTTCACGAGCCTTGCCGACTAATTTTTTTGTCCCCATCTAATCACCTCAAGATTACAGTATATGTGAAAATAGCACATGAAAAACGACAGCGTTTAAGCCCACCTAGAAGGCATCAATAGGAAATTCATGAGGGTGAAAATAATATATTGAAATAAATGTTGGAGTGGCCGAAGACTGCTTCTTTAGGAAACGAATTTTTCCTGTAAGCAACTCTTTTATATCCCTTCCACTAATGTACGCTTAGGCAAAAAGGTTGCTGTAGACCCACTCGGGGTGGGGCTGTTATGATAAAACAGAACGTTAGTGGGAGGTAATGAATTGGAAGAAGAAAAATACAATAATCTTAAATTAGGTGAACGTGGTGCCATTATAAGTATTATTGCTTATATAATTTTGTCTGTTGTAAAAGTGGGAATTGGTTACATGAGTGGTTCAGAAGCCTTAAAGGCGGATGGTCTCAATAATACGACTGATATTATTGCCTCGATTGCAGTACTTATAGGCCTTAAGCTTTCACAAAAACCTGCAGATCATGATCATCGATATGGTCATTGGAAAAGTGAAACAATTGCTTCTATGGTAGCTTCCTTTATTATGATGGCAGTAGGTATTCAAGTATTATTTGGTGCATGTACTTCCATTTTTCAAGGTGGAAAAGAATCACCTGACATTTTCGCAGCCTATGTAGGTCTTGGATCGGCATTGGTCATGTATTTTGTATATCGTTATAACAAAAAATTGGCTGAAAAGATAAATAGTAAAGCCGTTATGGCTGCTGCCAAAGACAACTTGTCAGATGCCTGGGTAAGTATTGGGACAGCAGTAGGTATATTTGGATCACAATTACATATGCCATGGTTAGATACAGTAACAGCTATTATTGTAGGTTTTTTAATTTGTAAAACAGCTTGGGATATTTTCAAAGAAGCTTCTCATGAACTTTCTGACGGATTTGATGAAAACATACTTCAAAACTACAAAAATATTATTTTAAAGTTAGACGGAGTTATTGGAATTAAAGAAATTAGAGGTAGAAATTATGGCAACAACGAAGTGATTGATGTTGTCATTCTAGTCGATGCAAATTTAGATATTACAGAGGCTCATGATGTAGCTTGTCATGTTGAAGATAAGATGATTCATGAGCAGGGCGTATATGAAGTTCATGTTCATGTGGAACCCAATGAGGAGAAAATATAAAAAAGATTAGGCACTCAATGAATTTGAGTCCTAATCTTTTTTTATATTTGTCCATATTTAAGCCATTTCTTTCAAGGAAATGTATAAGTTTGTTTAAATTAATTAGAAATTATTAGTATAATAAACTTACTTTGGAAAATAATTATAGTAGGAGGATATCTTCATGCCAATTCATATAGATATAGTAAACAGAAAAGGGGCTAGAAAAGTTAGTGAAATCCCTGAAGACGTATTAACGTTGTTGAACGAAGGAGAAATAGAAAGTGTTAATTTAACTGAATGGTTGGGGGTCAATCATATTTCTTTAGTGAAACATGTCCTACCTAAGATAGGATTATCTCATAAATTAGAAGGTATAGTAGAAGAAATGTTAAAACAGAATGCTGAATCGGGAATGAAGGCTATTCGTTTAACTGGTGAACTATTAAATACAGCAATAAACGAAGAAAACGAACGAACAAAAGAAGATATTATTAAAAAATTTGCAACGCATCCTTCTGATAGTGTTCGCTGTTGGGCAGCATTTATGAATAAAAATGAAAGCTCCTCTTTGGAAGAAAAATTAGCATATATTTATCCATTCGCTGGGGACCGTCATTTTGGGGTTCGAGAAATTTCTTGGATGTCGATTAGAGAGGAAATAGCGCAACAACTTGATGATAGTATAGAATTCTTAACAGAATGGGCAAAAGAAGAGGATGAAAATATACGAAGATTTTCTATTGAAGTCATTCGTCCTCGTGGTGTTTGGGCCAAGCATATCGAAGTTTTAAAACAGAATCCTAGTAAAGCCCTTCCTATTCTAAACCAACTGAAATCTGATCCATCAAAGTATGTACAAGATTCTGTAGGGAATTGGTTAAATGATGCCAGTAAAACCCAACCTAATTTTGTCATAATGCTTTGTGAAAAATGGAGTAAAGAATCTGAAACAAAAGAAACATCAAAAATTATAAAGAAAGCGAAAAGAACAATTATGAAGGGCAATTAATTAAAAAAGATAAAAACGTCAATCTAGCATATGCAAGAGCTAAAGGTTCTTGATATTTAAATGAATTAAAGTAGGTGGGAAGGGAAGGAAAACGAGTGAAGCCTTTTTAAATGCTGTTATTTTGTTTCTTCCCTGTTTCCATTCCTGCCTCGAAAATAAAGACGAGCATAAGAAAGAAGATAACAATTTTTATTGTGAGGGTTTCTGTCCAAAAGCCCAAATAATACATGAACACCATCATAATAGATAAAAGTGTTTTAACAATCTTTAGGGTCATTATGACACCTCCTAATAGTCGGATTACCTTATAACAAAAGGCTGTATAATAGAAACGCTTTTTTTTCATAAAACAAAAAGTAGCCAAAAAGAAATAAACTTCAATGGCTACCTGTAACGTAAATGATTATTTATAATTGGCTGTTTTGAGTAGTGTATTAATCATTGCTTGGTCGTATCATTTAACCGTTAATCCGAGCAGTGAAGCAAACCCGATAGCTTGTTCAGAAGATACTTCACACCCATTCAAACTTTCGAGAGATACTTGAAGTCTTTTAAAGGTACACGTACTAATATCAATCCCCTTTAACGAAGTTTCAGTAAAATCAACCTCATTAATATCACATTCTTGAAATGCCACTTTCTTTAGTAAGGAATCAAAATAATTCGCTCCTTGTAGGTTGGTGTTATGGAATAATACTTGTTTTAAACGAGCCTCAGGAAAATTGCTTAAGGTTGCCATACAATTTTCAAAAGAAACATTTCCAAGATTAGCTTCGGAAAAATTCACACCTAATAATTTACAATTTTTAAAAACCACTCTATGTATAAGGCTTTCCTTTAAGTTTAAGTTAGATAAATCACAGTTTTCGAAAATGACATCCGTTACATCCATTTTTTTAAAAGAAGAATTGATGAATGTGACATTTTTAAAAATAACCTTAGCTACGATTAATCTTTCAACAACCTCCTTATCAATGACTGTATCTGCGATCATGCAATTTGATAAATAAGGTTCCTCCTCGTCATAAATAGCTTGAAAATTAGCTTTTTCTAAATCAGTAGGTATTTTTGGTGATGTAATTTGGAAATTATAGGACATATAAGCACACCCTTCGAATGTAGTTAGCATCTATCTTATAGAATAAGAACTAAAATAAAAAGTCTTTCTTATTAAGTTAAAGTGTGTGCAAATCTAATTTTCTATAATAAAAGTGTTCATTCCAATGATATTCCGGAGTAGGGAAAGAGGCAAAGGCTTACCTATAGCCAGCATACATAAAACCATTTGTTAAAGACTCAGTGTCTTCAGTAGAAGAACATTCTATAGCATATGACGAATACCTATTTGATGTTCCACTTAGCTTTCAGTGGTACTGAAAATCAATGAGTAGGATCCCAAACAGTTCATTAATGGAGGGCATCGGTATCATTTATTTAGAAATTTCAAATAAATAAATGACCAAAACCACATTAAATGGTAAAGTATAGAAATAGTGATTGGGGGAATGGTCATATGGAGAAATTGAACAGGGTTGAACTAAAGCATTTCATAAGTGAATATAAAGAAGAGTTAAACACTTTTGTCCTTACAGAGGAACAAAAACAATTCTCTGCGCTTCCAAGCAATTTTGAGGAAATCAATGAAGGACAATATCGTATTGTAATTTTAAGTGATCATACACCTGTTGGTTTTTTTCTATTGAATTCAAATGAAAGAGTAAAGAAGTACTCTAATAATTCGAACGCTTTGTTATTATCGGCACTTTCAATTAATCATGCTGAACAAGGAAAAGGTTACGCAAAACAGGGAATGACATTACTAGTTGAGTTTGTTCAATCAGAATTCCCTCATTGTGATGAGCTTGTCTTAGTTGTAGATAAAGATAATATACCAGCACAAAAGTTATATTTAAAGGTAGGATTTGAAGATACAAATGAGCGATTAATAGGACGGATTGGCGAAGAAATTATTATGAGACAATTAATAAAATAATACACCCCACAAATACATAACGACCTACTTTTATGTATGGGAACGGCCATGTACGGCAGTACGACGACGTTCGGTAGCAGAAACAGTAAATTGAAAACAATGATGAAGTAGCCAAGCAGCTACTTCTTTTTAATGATGGCTAGATGAAATTTAATAAGCAGAGGTAATGATTTAAGATGCGAGAAAGTGTCAATCATTTTATGAACGATCCGTGGTGGCAGATTTCAAGAGGTATGTCAGAATCATTAAATGAAGAGTTAAAGAAAGAACTTTCACAACAACATATTCTTTATGGGAAAGAGGCAATTGCGGTGGCTAGAAGAGAAGATAATGATGATGTGATTTTTTGGATTGAAAAGATGAATAAATACGCAGTCGTTCATTTAACCTATTCGATAGAAACTTCAAGCGAATATCCTATCACATCATTATATACACGGAGAGAGTTAGAAGAATACTGTAAGAGTGTTTCAAAATCTACGGTCTCATTAGGAATGGTGACGAACAACTTATTAAAATCGGCGAAAGATATGCTACTATACTAGATTTAGCCGTCATACTGCCACCAAGTGAAGTAGGAAAGTATCAATTAGACGGTCTATTTATTTGGTATTTCGAAAGCCATACACCTCCCAACGAAGAGGAAATAACACGTTGAGGTGACAATAGAACAAATTCTTCCTATATCGCCATGGTTGGTCAGTTTAAACGTACTTTAAATAAATCAAAGGAAGCCTCGATTTCATTGCGGCTAAAATCTAGTGCACAAGCGAATGTTTGTATATTTATTTTTTGTTTATATGATACACTTTTATCTTTGCCATACATATTGCAAAAAAATTAAAAAAATTTATTGTTGTCTACACAGCAACAACAGACGGCACCAAATTGAACAGTTTAAAAATAAACTTCATGTAGGTAGGCAACGGTCATTGATTTTACCTGATGAAATAAGTATCTAAAGAAGTCATTTAAAATAATAATTTATATATATGGACTATTTGGGAATTTTTTGAATAATTCGGGTGTATTAATGATTATCAATTAAATCTCTAATGGGGGTGTTGTTCTTGAAAAAGTGGTCAACTTATATATGGAAATTAATTTGGGTTATTGGGTTATTTTTATTAACAATCATCAGTTATGATATTAAATATCAAATTAAAGTTATCTCAGCTACAACATATAGTATAGCTCCTGTTTTTTGGGCTAATTTTATTATTCTCTTTATGTGGGGTGTCTATTTATCACTTATTTTTATAAAAAAATGGACCATTAAAATAAATTTGCCTTTACTTATTTGTGTATTCATTCCTTGTTTTCTCTTTTCGCTATATGTGCCATTAGCTACATTTTTGCCATTAACTTTACCTATAGGTGGTATATGGTTTAATAAAGCCATAAGTTCGAACTTCATTGGAATTGTTGCAGGTTTAACATTCATGCTAAGTATTTTTAATGACTCAAGAAGCAAGAATGAATAAAACAGTTTCCTCTATAATGATGATATACAACTAAACCAGCTAATAGATTGTCAATAAAAATCTTTTAAATTAGAAAACACTTCATGCTATACTAAAAAGCACAATCCAAATAACCCTCCGATTGAACTAACCCCTTCGGGTTAGATCTCTTTTTCAAGTAGTTCATTGTATAGCTGATTTGCTTTTTCAAATAGTCCGTTATGATATTTCTCAATCGACTTTTTCCACACAAATGGAAATTTGTTCGAATTCGCTTCAATCTTTGTTCCATCAATAAAAATAGCTTCTTGATCAATTAATTCTTCCTGTACCAACTGGCAACGGAATTGGACGAAACATTGACGGATTAACTCTTTCATTTCTGGTTGAACTCGGAAACGGTTGATCGTGCGATAGCTTGGTTCATACCCTTGAGCTAGCCACATCATCCAAAGATTAACTTTTAATAGGGCTTCGAAGAATAGAAAACTCTAAAAAGGAAATAATCATCCATAATTTTAATAATTGCCTAAATAGAATATGGTACTATTCAATTATATTACTCTATAGTGAAAAGGAGAGTTATGATGAAAAGTGGGTTCGAATTTAAAGATTTCCCCGTATTAGAAACAGAACGCTTTATTCTAAGAAAAGGCACAGTAGATGATGGTAATGATATTTTTGAGCTTTATGCTAATGAAAATGTGGTTAAGTATCTTCCATTAAATTTATTTGAATCGCCTGATGACGCAATGGTTGAAATTAATTGGTATGAGAAAATTTTTAAAGAACAAATTGGTTTAAGATGGGTAATCGAAGAAGCCAAAACGAAAAAAGTGATTGGAACATGTGGCTATTTGAATTATGAAAAAGAACATAACCGTATAGAAATGGGTTATGATTTGAACCCTGTTTATTGGGGGCAGGGTATCATGCAAGAGACTTTGGGCAAAATTATTCATTTTGCTTTTACGTCGATGGCAATAAATAAAATAGAAGCGAAAGTTGAACCTGAAAATAAAGCATCCATCAGATTGCTGGAAAAATTAAAGTTTTGCCAAGAGGGTGTTTTAAGACAACATGAATTTGAAAAAGGGAAATATGTTGATCTTGTCCTCTTTTCAATGTTGAAAAGTGAATATATCGCGCTAAATGAGGAGTCACGCTTGTAATGAGCAGTGGCTTTTTTCTTTTCTTAATAGTGGGTATCAACTAGTCAAAACGTTAGTATGAATTTATGAGGTGAAAGGGAATAATGAAGCATTTATTATCTTTAATATTTGAGGTTATTGATTACCAAAATTTGTTTTTTATGCTTTAATATAAAAGAAGAGGGGAGGAAATGATTAACAAAAATCTATAAGATGCATGGTCATTAAGAAATAAGAGGATTGTGAAAAGATGTTACAAAATAAAATAATTTCAGCTGTAATTACATTAATTATAGGTGCTTTTATTATTCCATTATTTATTGGTTATACATACAGCATTTCATATGGTATTTATGGCACTGCATTTACTGCACCAGCTATGCTTATAGCTGTTACCATATCAATTTTAATTGAAAAATACAGTAAAAATAAAAATGCTATATTCATGTATTTGAAGCATTTACTATGTGCATTAATTTTTTCACTATTATTTAGTTTAATTAATTTTAATGTTAATACTTTTAAAGATACTATTTATCTAGTTTCTTTAATGGGAAGTATTTATATAACTATATTTGTAATCTTTGATTATTTGTTAAAAAGATTACAACTAAACCAATCAAATCGCAATTAGAGTATCTACAAAAACATTCAAGAATTTTTGAGGAGGAGATTATATGAATACTATCAATTATTCATATGGAGCAAGGGTGAATATAAATGAAGGGTTTTATGATTGATTATTTTGAAAGAAAATTAAGATTTAAAGATATGGAAGTATGGGATATCTGGTTTGATAAAGATATATATAGATTGTTTATTGTAGATGAAAACCGTGCTTCTGAAATAAGGGATCTGAACTTGCCCCCTAATGCAAGGGTATTTGAAGAGGATTTAAGAGAGAATCTAATCACTGTGAAGGTATACTCCGAAAAACAAGTAAAAAGTGAACATATAGAGTTAATCGATCAGTTTGCTAAACAATTAACGGATCATGTTGCATTAGCTCATTGTGATATCCACCTTACGTTTTATACGGGTAAAATAAATGATGATATTTTTGAGAAAATTCCTTTAAAGCATTTGCTACATTTCAACCAGGACTAATTTCAAAGTAGCTCTTGACGTAGAAGTTGATTAGAACAAAGGGTGACCTCACTCTGGGAAAGCGTCTGCACGTAGTGGTAATCAACGGCTTTACTGTATGGTAAAAGAAAAAAGACTGTAGATAAACTCAAAATTCATTGAGTTTGCCTACAGTCTGAAAGGATTTTTAAATAGAAGATCCTTTAGCTATTTCCTTGCTTGATTTTTTGTATGTTGTTTCGTTATTTCTTAACAAGCTATCTTTATCTAATATAGTTGGTAAACAAATACCAATAATGATTGTTACGATACCTGCAATTTGCAAAGTTGTAACCGTTTCGCTTAATAAGATAACGGATACCATCACTGCTATGGGTAATTCAACCGCACTTAAAATGGATGACATTCCTAAACCAACTTTAGGAACGGCAATAGTGAATAAGAATACGGGTATAATCATACCAAATAATCCCAACGCCAATCCGTAAACCCACAGTCCTTCATTAAACAAAGTACCATTCCAAATAATTTCTGGGGATTGAAAAACAGCCGTAATCATAAAGGCAAAGAAAGAAACAAATACTAAACGGTTGGACGTGGACATATTGGCAGTAGCTTTTCCGTTCACATATAAAAATAAGGAATAACAAAGAGCAGCTGCTAGCCCCCATAACCATCCCTGCATAGGGATTTGGGATAAATCAACATCAATGATGCCAGCAGCTGGAATGGTTCCAGCTACCAATATGAGTAAAGAGATTAATTCAATTCTACTTGGGAATTGTCGTTTTGTAATACAAGATATCAACATACCGATCCATGTAAATTGAAACAGTAGTACAACTGCCAACGAAGCGGGCAAAAAGTTTAAAGAATGACCATATAAAATGTTTGTTAATCCTGTTAAAATACCTGCGAATATAAGGATTTTAACACCTTTAAAGCTCATTTTGGCTCTGTTTGTAACTAAGAAGATACATACCGCTATACAAAAGCCTATAAAAAACTGACTTGTCACGGCCTCAGAGACAGAAAACCCACTACGCATGGCCAGTTTTATAATAGTTGAAACGATACCAAAACTACTAGCTGCGATAATAACTAGTAGGGGATAAAGATACATCTTCATTTATCCACTTCCCTCCTAAAACGTTTATATAAATAGAAATTTAGCTATGATTTTGAGATTTAGAAAAAAATCATAATCTCCAATATAAATGACAGATTGCTATTTTACAATCTTTTTTTTTTATAATAATTGCTGGTGAAAAAGAGTTTTTCTGTGGAGGAAAGTAATATTTTAGAAAAGGTAAAAATACCAAAATCATATGTATCAAGGCTTTGGCTTATGGTTGTGGCTAAATATTTTTCAAAATGGAGAAATGTATTTGCTATCAAGAAAAAATGAATAGCATTGACACTTCCCCAATTTTTTTATACAATTGTGCTAATTTTATAAGCAAACACTCGCAGGTTCGTGAGTGGCGGAATTTTGTAGAGTGTTCACTCTGTTTCATTCGCTCGTTGTCTTTTTATAGGCGACGAGATTTTTTATTTTTTGGAGGGATTTTTTGAACAAGTTGAAGTTTTCTTTAGTGGTTTTATTAGGGGCCTGTAGCTATGGGGTCCTATCATCCATTCTGAAAGTTGGATTTTCAAATGGCTATACTTTTCCTCAACTTTTAGGGGGACAATATGTATTCGGTTGGTTTGGACTTTTAATACTCGTTCTTACCTTTTCTCGTTATAAAGTATCCTTGAAAAATATAGTATCACTATTAGCGGTTGGGACAACGATGAGTTTAACGAGTATTTTTTACGGCTTTTCTGTAAAAGAACTTCCGGCATCTATTGCGATTGTGCTGTTATTTCAATTCACATGGATGGGTGTTCTCATTGAAGCGATTATTAATAAAAGTTTCCCAAGTCGCGAAAAGGTTTTGTCGATCATTATCTTATTTGTAGGAACGATGCTCGCTGGGGGTGTGTTTGAAGGGTTAGGACAACAATTATCTTTGAAAGGAATACTCTTTGGACTACTAGCAGCGATAACTTTTTCCTTCTATATATTTGCTAGTGGCCGTGTTTCTACCGAAGTACCGATCTATTCAAAAAGCTTTCTGATGACAACGAGTGCAACACTCTTTGTTTGCATAATGTTCCCCCAACATACTTGATGGATGGTACATTGCAGGCTGGATTATGGAAATATGCGCTAATCCTAGGTTTCTTTGGTGTCGTTATACCAGTTATTTGTTTTTCTATTGGTATCCCAAAAGTAGGGACGGGTTTAGGAACCATTTTAGGAGCTGTCGAGCTACCAACAGCCGTGATCGCTTCAATTACGCTTGTTCATGAGGTCGTGTCTCTTTTGCAATGGCTGGGAATTGTCTGTATTTTACTAGGTATTTTCATCCCTCAAATGCTAAATGTACGAAAAGAGAGGCAGCTAGCCCGTTTTAGTAATGAAGCCACAGAATTTTAGAATGCTATCTACGGGGATCACCGATCAATCTAGACATTTTATAAAGCTTGGTTTGCCTATCTATCATAGAAGCTTTCATCTTTGAATGGGGGCTTTTTTATGAGTCAAGAAGGAAGAGTTGTTTTAATAATTGTAGTCTAGACAGCTATGATAACTATATTTTATCCTCATTTTTGGTTATAAATTGGTAATTTATTTTGGAATTAACTATATAATTATAAAAAAGGGGGATGAATGTTATCTATTTATCTAAAAAAATAGGAATAGTAAGCTGGATAGTTACCATTTTATATTGCGTGATAGAGCCGATTTTTATTATGACTTCACTTGTACCTTATAATATAATGCAACAAGCTATGAGTGATTTAGGAGTGACAACATGTGGTAAGTATACGTATACAATCGCGCCGCATGAAATTTGTTCGCCATATCATTTTGGGATGAATGTATTGTTTATCGTAAATGGTTTATCATTTTCAGTTGGCGTTATATATATATATCAATATTTAGAAAAGAATTTGATCAATAAAATAGGAACAGTATGTATTCTTATTTTTGCAGTAGGAAATATTGTGTCTGGTATTATACCGGCAAATGTTCATTTATTTTGGCATTCGATTTTAGCTCAAATAGGCATGATTACTTTTTTAATTGGGCTGGGAATATATGCAAAATCATTAGATAGAGGTAAACATTGGACCTATTTAAACTTAATTGTACTGATAGTTTTACTAATCCTTATTGGTCTATTGTTTTTCCTTCCTTTGCCTGCAGGTTTATTACAAAGGCTTTTTTATGGTGTAATTTTCGTGTGGGGTATGGGATTAACCATTCTATTGGGTTCATCAGAAATAAAACCAGGTACTCACTGACTTGAGCCTGGTATTTTTTATATAAACGGAAAAGTAAACATACAGAGGATCATCACAAAGAAGAGGACGACTCATGATGACCATTTCACTGGGAGAAGGATGTAAGAAAGGTACATAGCAATAAAAAAAGCTGCTTAATCTGACTAGAGATTAAACAGCACATGGATATTGTCAATATAAAACATAAAAAGGAAAAAGTCAACAATTTTTTAGTGGATAAAGTGCCAAGCATAATTTCGGCATGTACCCTATATACTATCTTCCATTAATTATACAGGTTTGACTTTAAGTTCTCTTTGGATTAAAACAACTCCAATTCCATACACAATCGAAATAGCTAAAGGGACAACAGTGAAAGCATAATCAACAAAGAAACCACCTAAGATGAGAGCAGAAAAACAGGTTCCTAAAGTAACGAATAAATAGGCTTTACTTTTATAAATCCATATGTATGGAAGAAAATGAGAGCCTGCAAGTAAACCAATTGTGAAGGGAAGGTATTCAGGTATTTTCATATACACAATGATAAATACAGGTATATAAAAAGCTTGAGGAGCCGCGACAATTCCTCCTAAAATCCCTAAAGGATTGTCTGTAGAGTTTAAACTGACACCAAGAATTTTACTAATGAAAATGCCAATAGGAAAAATAGCGCCCAATCCAAAGATCCAAATTAAACGGACAGCTTCTATTGGAAGAACAAAGTACATTAGGGTGAAAACTAAAAAGACAATAACGCCAGAAAGTAGAATTGGGAATCCTTTTTGTGTTTCAGCTATAAGTTCATTTTGCAAATTTACAAGAGTTTTACTCATAAACGTACCACCTTTCATAAAATGGGGAGAGGATAGTATAGTATAACAGTTCATAATCAAATTTACCGTAAATATCCTAAAAATGGTATCTTTTTCAGATGTTTTGGCGGAAGATATAGGGAAATGGCAATGGGGAAGAAATGGAAAAAATCATTCAAATGAAGGAGTAGCAGGCATTGATTCGTCGGTTTTTCTTCCATCCCTCTCTTTTGAAAACTAAACGTTAATAATTACAGTATGAAGCATTTGGATATGTTATGATCAAATTTGTGGAAAATATTCACAAGCAGTCAGTGTGGTCTAATGAAATAGGGGGACAGATGATGGATAATCAGTATTTCGTAGGTTGGGGTACATTAGCGTTAATTAATGCAGGCCTGGCACAAGGGAAAAATAGAACAGGGTTAAATTGGTTTTTACTTTCTCTTTTATTAGGTCCATTTGCCACATTAATTTTATTATTTGTTGAAAAGAGACAGTAACTTCCTTCCATCTAGGAAGATTTGCGATAGAAGAGACGAGAATAGCGTTTTAGTAGGACTAGATAAAACTTCTATAAGTGGAACAATACTAAGTCAGTTACATTTAAAGGAGGAGAATATATTTATCTTACTCATAGTTTAAGTAAAATTAACGATGGAGCTCATTTGTTTAGCCATTTTGATGGTGACTCTCAATCTTTCATTACTTCTGCAATTTGAATCAAGTATTAAAATGACTATGATATCCTTGCAAATTCAACCGAGTTAAAGGGCAGTAAGAATGAACCTCACCTGATGGTGGGGCTTTTTCTTATAAAAATAGTCTAAACTAAAAGTGAAATCAAATAATAATAACGTTGTGGAGAAAACTCTATTTCCACCATCGAACGGATTCTTCATTTAGATTATCTGTTGTACTAACCTGTTGTATAATCTCGAAGAATAGTAGCATGTTTTACAAATGTAAAAGCAGCTTGTAAGTAAGCTGCTTTTACTTGAATCATTCTTTTGGAATAAAAAGATACTGAATCCTCTTACTAGAATACTGTCTTTTTATTAAATTTCTTTCCATAAAGACAGTGCGTTTATCCAATTTGGATCTCCATATCCTTGATAGCTTTGAACCGCTTCATAATTTTTACCTTGATACTCTACCTTATCTCCTTTTTTGTACGCCTTAAATGGACTCCATTGCTCATAAGAAGCACCTTGCTCCTTAGTCGTTACAGTTAAAATAGAACTTTTAATGGACTCATTTCCAGCTGCATCTACGGCAGTTACTGCATACATATATGAAGTGCTTGATTGAAGATTCATGTCCATAAATGATGGGATTGTGGAAGTCCCAACTGCAGACATTTGTTCTTTTGTTGACCCTCTATATATAACATAATGGTCAACGGCTACATTATCCTCTGAAGCACCCCACATTAAGTCTACACTTGAAGAAGTAATTCCCATTGTATGTAGTGAAGTTGGTTGAGTAGGGGATTCTGTATCTGGAGCAGCATTCAATGTTTTTACAACTAGAGACTCACTTACTGTAGAAACATTCCCAGCTGCGTCTACAGCCTTTACAGAGTAAGTATAGGTTGTATTGGAATTTAAATGTTTATCTATAAATGTCGTTCCTGGGATAGTGGCAACTACTTTGCCATCACGTAATACTTGATATTCTTTTACACCTACATTATCAGTAGAAGGGTTCCATTTTAGCTCGGCGCTAGTAGAAGTAACTTTTGTTGTATGTAAACCATTTGGTTGAGATGGGGCTTCCATATCCACATTGCCACCATTATTAACCAAATTTATATCAATCACATTATAGAATGCATTTGAAGTGTCTGCGACATCCCAAACGGCTAGAATAACGTGGTAGCCATTACGGTCCGTCGGCACGTTAATGGTATGAGTTAAATTAGTCGATGCAGCAGTGCCATTATGTGCTACAGTACCAATTGGCTCAAGGTCAGCACGGGTTAAAGGTTTGTTAGGATTCCAATCACGTTTTGTAATATAATAGTGCCATTTGCTTGTTAAATGTGGCGCAGTATATTTCCATGTAAAAGTATTGGGACCTCCCGTAATCGTATTCTTATACCAGCGATCTGCAGTTTGTTGATCAAGGATACCACCAAAAAGACCACCCGCAGATGCAATTTTTCCATCTAGAGGTCCACTTTGCGGAAATCCTTTAGGCGCCTCTAGACTCTGAGGCTCATACATGATGCTTCCACACATTAAGTTAAGTGCTCCATAATTTTGAGTACATAACGCTGCTCGGCTAGCTGGTTTTTCAACAAATCCATGAGCATATGCATTTGGAGCTGTCGAAATCCCTATGATTCCGGCTGCTAATAGGGCAGCACTCAGTCCTTTTTTGCTTAATTTTGAGAATTTAGTGTTCATCATCCATCGTCTCCTTAATTTGAATTTGTATTGCGACTAGTATGATAGCAATAGATTAATAATTATTCAAACTACGGATAAATAATACAATAGTTTTATTTTGCAAAAAAACATTTTTATAAAAATGTAGATATAAAGACCTGGTTTAGTGGAAATTGTTATTTTAAAAAGCTAATTTCTATTAAAAAAAGCTATAAATTCTAATAAAATATTTAAATTTGTCTATTTTCGTACTAATTGATATTATTCCAAAATATCCAACTGATTAAGCTTGTAAGGGCTATTGGAGATGTCTTTTAAAGGACAAACTAAGTTTCACCGCGAAGCAACAGTAAGTGGTGAGTTAAGGGATGAATCCAATATTTTTAGACACTATGTAGGTAAATGTCTGTTGCGATAGAATGCAGCTAAGAAAAAAATAACCTAAAGATGCTTTGCTCTTGCACATGCATGCAAATCCTTTTGGTGGTTTTCTACACACCATAAACAAAGGAGTTGATTACATAAAATGGTTTAGATTCTTTTGTTTCATGGTTAAACTAATAAAAATCTAGGAGGTGAATGGGTTGGATATATCAAAAATGAATGAGGTTAACCATCATACACACGAAAATCGTTTTCAGTATGGGAAACGTAATATGTGGACCGGCATATTATTTGGCTTTGGTGCAGTAGCATTTATAGACGAAGTAATTTTTCATCAATTATTACATTGGCATCATTTCTATGATAAATCTACGGCTAATATTGGATTAGTCTCTGATGGATTGTTTCATGCCTTTAGCTTTTTCGCCACAATTGGCTCTGCTTTTTTACTGGCAGATCTTCATCGAAAACATGGGTTTTGGTTAAAAAGGTGGCTTGGAGGTATTTTTCTAGGTTCAGGAACATTTCAACTATACGATGGTATCATTCAACATAAATTCATGAGGCTACATCAAATACGATATGATGTCGATATTGTCCCCTATGATATAGTTTGGAATGTGCTAGCGGCTATTTTAATTATTATTGGTATGGCCTTATTATTTAAAACTAATCAATAAGGAGGTACCATCTTTGCATTCACATGAAACTCACATCCAAAATCTTTCTGTCATTGTACAGCTAATAGTAGTTATCCCATTTTTCATTTCTTTGATTTCTTATATCGTGGCAGTCAAGCTCTCAAATCAACATAAAAAACAGTGGCCTTATATTCGTACATTATGTGGGATTCTTGGACATGTATGTGCCATATTAACACTAATGGGTCCATTAGCAGAGCTTGCACATGTTAATTTTTCAGCCCATATGGTGGGTCATTTATTGCTTGGAATGCTAGCACCACTACTTATAGCATTATCGGCACCTATTACCTTATTCTTAAGAACTATTCCTGTGAAAAAGGCCCGTTTTATTTCACGAATACTCCGTAACTCTTACTTTAAATTTGTGTCCAACCCGATCATAGCAACGATTCTGAATGTAGGTGGTTTATGGCTTCTCTATACTACGCCGCTTTTTAGCATGATGCACGAAAGCTCGATTTTATATATACTGATTCACATGCATATTTTTCTAGCAGGTTATTTGTTTACTAGTGCATTTATCTATATTGATCCAACGCCACATCGATTATCTTATGTTTTTCGTTCAATCGTTTTATTGATAGCTTTAGCAGCTCATTCGATATTGTCCAAACATATTTATGCGTATCCCCCTAATCATGTAGCTACTGAACAAGCAGAGCAAGGTGCTATGATTATGTACTACGGTGGAGATTTAATTGAAATTGCACTGGTCTATATACTATTTTACCAGTGGTTTAAAAAGACAAGAAATCCTGTTTTTGCAAAGCCTATTATTTCTTAACAACTCATCGTATACACTTATAAACAATCATGATGAGTATGAAATCGAGTGATTTCAACTATTTTCTCATAGCCCAATTAGATTGAGCTATGAGAATAACGATGCTCCATCTTGAAATTTTATAGTAAAAGACAAAGCTCAGGTACTCATCATATGAGAGCCTGGGCATTTTTGTATTTTATTCTTTGTAAAAATGAAACTCAAGTGTAATTAATCTAGTTGCCTTATATTAAAGTTCGAATAAATGCCAATAATTGAAACTTCTGTATTTTCAGTTCGTATAAATGGGTAATACTATTTTTTCCAGGGGGTAAAAATGTTTAAGTTGAGAAGCTGCTATCTTATTTTAGTCCTCTTACTAACGGCCTGTACTCAGGAGGCAGTCATTCCAAAAGAACAAGAAAAAAATGATGATAATATCGTGGTGACACCAGATGGAAAAATAACCTTTGAGATTATTAAAAATATCGAGATTTCACAAAGCAAAGTAGAATCATTAAAAGATGAACTTCTAATTGCCTATCATGATATTCAAAACTCAATTCAAACGGATTATGTTCCATCCGAGAGAATAAAAGTATATCTTAATGCAGGTAATGACTTATCTTGGGGCCTGAGGTCGGAAATCTATTTATATGGTGTTAAATCAAATTTCTATCCACTTGTTCATGAATTGACACATTCTATACTAGGCTATGGCAACAATTTTGATGCAAGTAATGGCTATTTTACGCAAGAAGGGTTTGCTACTTACATGGAAGATAAGTATGGAAAAAGCTCATATACCAATCAGTTTGTGAAGTCTTTTATCGATTCAAATACATTATTACCTATTAGTAATTTAATAGACCCAACTCAAGACGATTCTTATTTTCGACCAGATATTACAAGTGAAACAAGGTTCACCCTAATGAGGATGAGCTATATTCATTCAGCTTCATTTATTAATTACTTAATTGAAACTTATGGATTAGAAAAGTTTGAAAAGATATACAACGAAAAAAATGTAGCAAATAAAATAGAGGAAGTATACGGGAAGAATGTTAGTGAAATAGAGAAAGAATGGGTAGCTTTTATTAAACGTAGTCCAGAACCAACAAAAGAAGAAAAAATAAAAATGAGAAATTATTCTGAATTAACTTCTTCACTTATTAATCAAATTGATGCCAAGTATTTTTCTAGAGATACTACAAATGACTAAGGACGTTCTGTTATATGAGAGAAAGAAAAAAACAGCTATTCCTACTAAAAAATAGCTGTCTAAACTATAATGCTAACAGTGGAAATGGTTGAATCAGCTTATAATGTTGCTTGTGTGTTAACGGAAATAGTGAGCAAGTGTCAATCTAGGCGAAAGACCTTATGTATCACCTCTAGGGTACCCATACAGTATGGTAATCTCTTAAAATGCTTTAATCCAATACTCACACAATCATCAATATCATTTGGAAGTCGCCATCGATTTATAAATTTAGCCCGTGTAACCTTAATTGGTACAGGGCTTTTTTTATTTTTACAAATCATCGCTTACAAAAATAAAAATAGTGTTCTATGGAGAGGGGGATGCCTAATTAAGTAAGAGAATAAGTTGACAACGATATATAATTACATTATTGTTAATAACGTTAACAACTACATTAACGAAAGGGGATAAAATGTTGGTTTTACAAAAATTACAAGACCAATTTAGTTATGAATTAGTGAAACTAAGTGCGGACGGAGGAAATTTATTAGCTGCACGACTTTTTACTCTTTTATTGTTTTCATCTAAACCTTTAAGTTTACAAGAAATGGCCAATCAATTAGAAGTCACAAAAGCTGCAGTCAGCATCCGAATTCGTGATTTAGAAGCAAGTGGGTTATCTGTGAAAAAGTCGAAAATAAGTGATCGAAAAGATTATTACTATATAGCGGAGGATAATAGCCTAGTTATGGCTGAAACACTTTTGGCGAAAATGAAGCAATTTTTATTAGGTACTGAAAATATATTAGAAAACTGGCCAGGAGAGGCAGAAATTCAAGAAGACCATTTGGATGACTACCTGATAGCTAAAAAAAGAATACAGGATTTTCATTTGATTTATCAGCTTGTTTTTCAGCGAATTGAGGGAATTGAAGAGGAATGGAGATCCAAAAGAAACAGTACTAATTAGGAAAAAAGACATTTAAAACAATCAGCCATAGCCATTATAGAAAAACATTAATAGGAGGTAATTATATGTTCTTTCGAAGAGCTCAGATTGCAGATAGTACTATATTAAGCAATTTAGCCTATAAATCAAAAGCTTACTGGGGATATACAGAAGATTTTATTCAACAATGTAAAGATAAAGATGCTTTAACTGTAACAAAAGACTATTTAGAAAAAAATACCGTTTATTTAATTGAAAATGATAACAAAGTAATTGCATTTTATAGTTTTGCCATTAATGAACAAAAATTAGATGCACTATTCTTAGACCCCGACTATATTGGTAAGGGGCTTGGGAAAATAATATGGAATCATTTATTAAATAAAGCTAAGGAGTTAGAATTAAGCGAATTTACAATAGATAGCGATCCCAACGCAGAAGGTTTTTATTTAAAAATGGGGGCAAAAAATATAGGTTCTACGCCATCTACTGTATTTCCTCAACGTAGCCTCCCTCTTTTGAAGGTTAAAGTTAATTAAAGAATGTTTAAACTCCAAAGGTGTTTTGGAGTTAACTTTAATATAAGGGAAGCACAACAATTACAGAATGGGGATTATTATGGAAAAAGTAAATTTTTATAATAGTAAACTATTTAATAAAAATGCTGAGAGAATTTTCTTGATACAAAAAAATAAAATAAAAATGCTTTTACCTGATGTAGATATACAGCACGTCGGTAGCACAGCAATTCCAAATAGTATAACTAAGGGTGATCTAGACATACAGGTACGCGTTTATGCTAATGAATTTGCGAAAGCTGTGGAACTTCTTTCAAATTTATATGAAATAAATGAGGAGAGTATTAAAACGGATACTTTTAGAGCATTTAAAGATGATACAACTAGTCCACCTTTAGGGGTGCAATTAACTGTTATTGATGCTGATTTTGATTTTCTATGGAAATTTAGAGAAGTCTTATTGGCAAATAAAAATTATCGCGAAGAATATGATAATTTAAAGAAGGAGTATGAAGGTAAATCCATGGATGAATATAGAGAAGCAAAAGATGAATTTTTTCAAGGATTAATGGAAACTCCCGAGTTTAAAAAATACGGTAGATAAAATTCACTACTACTTACAGATTAAAGACCAAAGCCTAAATACTACTGTAACGAAAGAAATTATTGTTTCATATTAGAGAGGATGAAAGTTAAATGGAAAGGAATTTCCCTATACTTGAAACAAAAAGATTAATTTTAAGAGAAATAACTACAGAAGATACTAATGATGTATTTAAATATTTATCGGATAAAGATGTTGTTAAATTTATGGGGATATCACCTTGTCAAAACATAAAAGATGTAGAAGAAGAAATTGGGTGGTATAAATCAATATATGTAGAAGCTTCAGGAATAAGATGGGGAATAACAATGAGAGATACTGGCACGGTTATAGGTAGTTGTGGTTTTCTCAATATGCTTACAAAACATTATCGAGCTGAGGTCGGATATGAATTAAGCAAAATTTACTGGGGACAAGGGATTGCAAGTGAAGCTCTAGAAGCAGTTGTTAAGTATGGCTTTCAAAATCTCCAATTAGAAAGAATACAGGCTTTGATTGAACCAGCAAATGTATCTTCGCAAAAACTAGTAGAAAGACAGGGCTTTATAAAAGAAGGTTTGTTAAGACATTATGAATATACTTGTGGTAAGTTTGATGATTTATTTATGTACTCTATCCTGAAAAATGATATGAGTTAATAAAATATAGTTTAGATGATGTACGTTGTAAACAAAAACTAAAATAATCGGATTGACACTTGATGCACAAAACGTTGATTTTTTTTAAAAACAAGTAACCCATATTCTCTAAAATGAGTATATGGGTTAGATAATAGCTTATAATTGTGATTAGACATCTTCATGCAAGTAGATCTGTATAAGACCAAGACAGCTAAATACCGTCGTGGTCTATAATGTATTGTAAAAAATGATTTGCTGGATAATCATATTAATATTTCCTTTTTGTAATCAATCCGAATTCATAAATAGCTTCTAGCTTGCCATTATTAAATTCTAAACTTACCATAGAATTTTCTTCTACACCGTTCTTTCCTTTATAATTAAGTTTATTTTCATCTGTGTGCAAAGCTCCGTATCCTACGATTTCTTTTACGGTTTCTTCACTCATACCAATTTTGAGCTTTCGAAACATTTCAGGCGTTATGGTTGAAATTTGTTTTGTCGGTTTTTCCTCCTCTGAGAAGATCATTTCTATCGATTGGCCAACTATCAATAATCCAATTATACTAATCAAAATTAAAGCGATTTTTTTAGGCCATTTTGGTGGAGTGACCTCTCTATAATAATAAGTTCTATTTGCTGACTCTCTGACTATTTCTGGGTGATTATATTCAAAATGAGTTTCTTTTTCTATAATCGCATAATCTTCTGAAACGGCACCACAATATTCACATACATATATATCTTTATATTCTTTGTGAGATTTTTTATATGAATTTGTAGCTAAACAGTTAGGGCAATTTTTCATAAATCCTTCTCCTTACCTTTGTCACTTCTTTCGGGTTGTGTCTTCAACAATCGTATGACAATATTCTCATTTTATTAACACTAAACCCTCTTTATAAACGTTCTTAAACATTACTGGCTAAACTATTAGGACAGTTATTCAACGACATACATCTCTCAATCTCTTCTTCTAATTACTATTTTAGGAAACTTAGTATGAATTGTATAGAGACAAATTGAGAATAAAAAATTATTGTTGTCACAGCTGGTGAGAATCAAGTGATTATTTTTGAGGAAAAGTGTGCTAAAGGCGCAGATGAAGAAACGAATACAGATAGCAAAGTAAAGACCAGAAGCTCAAATGAGTTACTGGTTATTTGTTGTGTATTATGTATAAAATATAAATTTAACCATTAGGCTGTATAACTTCCTAGTAAATCATTATACGAGTAGGCTTAAAAAAGCCGAGAAAATAAGCTATAATGTAATTCTAGAGAACTAGTAATGGGGCAGATTTTATCATAATTTTAAAGCGAGGAAGATGGAGATACAGTAGTTTACTCTCCATATCCCATTTCATATTTAGAAGATTGAGAGGGCTTGTATCAGTAGAACAAAAGTCCATTTGGTGAAAAAATGTATTTGGGTAGGCCAAGTAAAAAGAAGTATGATGTTATTTACTTATAAAAGTATTGGAGAAATTATATGAAATATACTTGTCCTTGTTGTGGATATAGAACATTAGGCGAAGAACCACCCAGAACTTATGATATTTGTGAAATTTGTTTTTGGGAAGATGATGGAATTCAATTTTCTGACCCTGATTGTATAGGAGGAGCTAATATTCCATCCTTAAGGCAAGCACAAAAAAATTTTATTGTATTTGGAGCTTGTGAAGAAAGATGTATTGAATTTGTAAGAAAACCTAATGAAAAAGACGAAAAAGACCCTAATTGGAAACGTATAGATTTCCAAGTTTTGAAATAGAAAAAATTTACCGTTATATGACGGATGAAGAACTTGCACAAAATTCAGAAGCGATAAATGATGATCTACATGCAATTTATTATGAAAAATGAGCTTCATGTACAATACCCACCATGGGAAAATTGATCCATATAGTTCCTTAAAGAAAACCCAGGTACTTGTGTATCTGGGTTTTTATTCTTTTTCAAATTGCTATCATTTAATTTAATTTAGATAAAGTATCTATAATGAAAATCAGGATCATAAGTCCAATTACAATTACGAAAACCTTACCTGAAGATTTTTCATTTTGCACATCATTTTGAATTTCGTTACGTATTCTCTCTGACACTTCTCTCGTTTTTTTCGTTGTTGTTTTATCTTCAAAAATTGTATTACAATACTCACATTTCACAAATACTAAACCATCTCGATATACTTTTTTAAAAGGAGTATTGGCTAAACAATTAGGACAATTATTCATACATTCCACCTCGATTTATCTATCTTCTATTTACCATTTTAGGAAATTTGACATGAATTGTATATATAAATAAAATAAGTCATCAAATTTATGGAAGAGTATTTAATATCATTAATAATGCAAATATCAGATTTATTTTTGACTCATGAAGTATGTTTGACACGAACGGATAAAAGCTTTAAAAATATTGCGATAGAGATACACCTGATTTCAGCGAGATATTTTGGTGGCTTTCAAATAGTGAATTACTAAAGGTATACGATGAAATTTTAAAAGCCCAGGTACTCAATTAATTTTGAGCCGGGGCTTTTTCTGACTAACAGTTCTTCAGTTATAGATAAAATCTAAACTATTTCAGAGAATAATTTTTCATTTTAACCTATGATAAAATGAGTTGTCAATAATAAATTTGTGGAATTACTAAAAAAATGTTATAATAATGTTACAATTATTTTTAAAATCGTATTTTTGAATTCTGAAGTCCTTTTTGCTGATAGAGTTTGGGTACGTTTTTTTAATATCCTTTTATAAGCCAAAGAAAAAATCAAAACAATTATGTGAGCTTTTAAGGAAGTTAGTTGAAAATAAATGTATTAATTTACTATCTAATTGTAATTAAGTTTTTTATTCCTTAAGGAGGACTAAAATAATGAATCTAATCAATAAGAAAGTTACACACAAGCGTTTTGGTATAGGTAGTATAGTGAAGCATAACGATTCTAGTATTGAAATCCATTTCGCATCGGAAAATAAAAAGTTTGTTTATCCGGATGTATTTGGAAACCATCTAATATTACATGATAAAAGTGATGCTAAATTACTTGAAGAAATTATACAAAAAAAGGAAAAAGAACGAAAAGAAGAGGAACTAAAAAAGGAGGAGGAAAAAAAACAACAACGAAAAAAATTGGCACTTCGCTTGGAACATGAAAAACTTATGAAAAACCATAAACTACATCCATCCTCTCAAATGGTTTTTTGGTGTGACACAAATGAACAGAATAGTGCTTTTTCAGAGTGGAAAGTTTTTTCAGGAATATTGAAAAGTGGTAATAACATAGGAAAGCCAAACAAGCCGAGCCGATTGCACCCAAATAGTGCTGTCGTCTTAACAGCAATAGATCCCAAAATGCCTGAAAAAGACAGACGTATTTTAGGTGTCTATATGGTGAAAGAAGATTTTGTTGGTAAAATTTGTGAAGATGGATACATTCCAGCTCATTCCTTATACAGAATTCAGCTTACAGAACAAGAATCGAATCAGTTACTTTTCTGGAAATATTATATAAACGAAAAATCCCCTGAAAAAATAATATGGAAAACAGGTAAATATCGTTATTTTGAAAATTTGTGGATGGCACAAATTTTGCTTGATATAGTTTCGTTGAAAAGTGATTCAAATGAACGGGAGCTGGCACAACAATTTTTCAAACATTTTTGTAAAATGAATCAGATATCAGCTCAAGAATTACCAAAACCAGATGGTGCATTAATGCGTATTTAGACATTAACCCAAATATTATGAGGATGACTAAAAACCACTCTTGATAGAGTGGTTTTGAAATTAGATAAGGCATGTTCAAACAGTATTGTAGCAATGGCATCATACGTAAATGGTTTAGGTGCAGTTACATTCGTTTCTGGTGATTCGTGGAAAGCTACTTCATTGAGCATGACAAAGAAATAAATTATTCAAGGGACGCTCATATTGAGTGTCCTTTAATTTTTTGATACTAACTGGTTTGTATTAAAAATAATGAGATGGCTTTTTTTTATTATTTAAATACTGTTCTCTTACTAATTGTGTGTAGTCCTTTACTATTTTAGAAAGTGTGTCAGTATCTACAGAAGGAAGTGAAGGCATAATTTCAAAAAGTTGAGGGGCAAAAGATAAGGTTTTTCCTTTATATGTAGCAATAATTATTATTTTTATGAATCCAATATCCCCAAATGTTTTGTAGTGCTCACTTGTGATTAGTATCTCTTTTTGAGGGTGCAATTTAACCCATTTTCTTACACGGAATTTTTCCATTGAAACACCACTCCAATTATGATAATTTAACACTTTATATTTTATCATTAATTCCTATAAAAGGGTGCTTATATATGTATAATTTTAACTTTTGAAATAATAATAACCATTTTTATCGAGGTGTAATATGGGGTAAAAACAACTAGTTGAGTTATACACTATCTTGATTGGCGGTTGTAAGTAATTCCTGATAATCAATAAAAAAACCGACCATTTAGCCGGTAATATTTCATTATCAATATTGGTTAATAAAGAATAAAAACCAAACTGCGTGATTCTGTTCATCTGAAGCATTGGAACTGAATTGATTACTAATATAAGGAATATTATATTCTCTAGCAACACGATGATAAAATTCCACGGCTTCTTGTTCATCTTTAAATGCCGTTAAAATACCATTCTTAAAGTTCTGTGGCAATGTTTCGCTTATTTGTAGAGTTGGTTGTTGAGCTGTAAGGTAAGTATAGGTATAAACAAAACCTTGGTAATGTCTTATTTCATCTTTTTGTATTTCTAGTATACGATTTTTAACTTCCTCATTTGGAGCAAGCTTTGCCAATTGTTCATAATATCGAATAGCATTATATTCGCCGTTAATGGCTTTATTAAGGTCGAGAATTAATCTATTGTTTGAAGTTGGTTGTACAGTGTATTGCAAAGGTTTACCCTCCTTTTTTATATTTTAATGTCACCTTTTAAGGTTTAGGAGAAGCTCTAGTAATCGACTTTTTAACTTGCATTAATTCATTTATTAAATAGTCTATTTGCTTTTGAAGAGCCTTTACTACCTTAGATTGATCACTGGATTTGAGGATTTTGGTTATTTGTTTTTTTTAAAGCATTTGATGCTAAACCTGCTGCAACAGCAGATAGGCCATCACCCAAAGTGAATTATTTTTGGTCATTTCAATCAATAACCTCTTTACTTACATAGTGATGAATTACCACAACCGTATTCTATGTATTGCGTTACATAAAGGTGACAGCTCACAATCGGGTTACAGACGATACAGCATACAGATGAACAAATAATGAGGGGGAGAACCATTCATATTAGTAAAAATCGAAGAAATCTAAACCGAAAGCGCCTTTGCCGATTCAATAATTTGCTCATATAACTCATTGGCTTTCTTGAAAAGACTATTTAACAACAATTGGGTATAAGGGTGCCCATATAGAAAGGCTGTAGCGTGTTCACGCTTCTGCTCGAATTGGTTTATGCCCTTTGATGGCTTGTCAGATAAGTCATGATAGCTCAGTTTGAAGGCAAACCTATGCTAAAAGAAAGAACACTACCAAAGGCAGCAATCGGCGTAGGCGATCCAATTATGCAGGATGCAATTAGACGTTCGAAAAATAGGAAACGTGTTACTGAGTATGAAAAGAAGCTTTTTGAGGTTCAAAATTTAAACGAAGAAGTTGCTGGTGATAGAGAGGTCCAAGTGTTGAACTGGATGTTAGACGGCAAGTCCCAGCGATGGATAGGGCTACACATGGCTCTATCAGCAACAAGCATTAAACGTATTAAGCATGCATCGTTAAGATGATTGCATGAATTGGGGCCTTGGCTCCTACGAATTAATTGCCACAATTAAAGAGTGTGGCAATTAATAAGATTTATATTTAGGTATCAGTTATAACCTTCACGCAAATTAATAATAAATACTAATCATGGTATATATTATTCGTCCTCAAATACCTGTTTTATATTTAGAGATATTTTTTTCCTTTTCAAAAATAGAAGTATTCTGTTCATATTTTTGGGGATTAGATACCTTTTCAAGCTCTTGTATCAACATATCCTCTATATCTATAGACTCTTTCATGTTTTCTTTGGTTTGTTTTACCTCCTTAACAAGTACTCTAACTAATTTTTGTCCATTCGATTTCACAAGATATGTACGTATATATCCATCTTCATATCTGGTTTCGAATTTAGGTTTGATATTTTTTTCATTTTCGTCTTCATCTTTGTTTTTAATTCCAAATAAATCTAAGAGGCTTTCATTTTTTATATTTTTATTTACCTCAGTTTTAAAATAAATTAATGTATTATTGGTTTGGATTTTCATCAATAATTCTCCTTAATTACAAAATATTTTAAATTAAACACTTTGAAATAGGTTTAATTTAGTATTTTTTATACGTTATTATACCTTATATAGTTAAAAATTGGAGGTTTTTGAAAATTCATTCAGTGCTTTTAACATCAGTTTGCTGATATACAAATATTATAGCATTCATGACTACACTATAATTTGTTCATGTACAAATGTAATAGATGTATAAATGTTACATTCGTTACACATTAGGTATTTAAAATCTTTTCTTCTTGTAAACTGGAGGGGAGGTTGGAGACAGAAAAATGTTTCCTCTCTTGGTATTTATAAAAAACCTAACTATTAGGGAAAGACATACTTACGAGCGGCCAGTGCTGAACAAACTTGTTCGAAGCATCCCATACAACGCCAGCCCATTTTTTTAAGAGATTAAGTAATTCTAGTAAATCAAAAAGCCGCCGAGTCCGAGTGTAACAGTACCATTCATAAGCTTAGAGGATTCGAGAAAGCAATTTAGTGCAAAATAAAGTTTGATAAGTATCGTTATTATTTTAAAGTAATCAAATTTGTTTTGTATTTAAGTAAGAAAAATTATATGCGAAATTTATCAATGTGGTAAAATAAACCATAATAAAGTATTGAAATAACAGAAAAGATATTTAATAGGAGGTTGAGTGTATGAATGAAGAAAAGAATAATAAAATACATATTTTAGCGATATTATTGATGATATCGTTATTGGTTGCGGCGTTTGTAATTTTTTTCTTAGGTCATTACATGGTGGGTTCTATTTTATTTGTAATTTTTATGCTGATTTTGAATGCTATTAGTAGTTGGCAGAAAATGAAAAATGATGAGTACATCCATTTGAAAAATTTTAAAAATAATGAGAAATGGTAATTGGCAGGATTGAAAATCATCATTATCAAAGCCCAGGTACTCATAAATTTGAGCCTGGGCATTTTTAATGAACATATGTTAACTCTATCTTTTTAGAAGATAACGACAATTTATCTACTTATTCAAATGTCATTGTCCTATTTCCGTCGGCTGAAATATCAAAGAAATAAAACTAGCTATGATAACTATTATTACAGCTCTGGTGAATTCTCCCCAAATTATGTATATTTGTGTATGAGGAGGGATTAGATGCAAAGAGTTATTCACCTAATAATCATTTCGTTGGTTGGAATATATTTCGTGTATGGTTTGTCTAGTATATTTTTAAACACCCAAGGAAATACAGCTGCGGACTTTATAATTTTAGCTATTTTATTAGTACTAGTTGCTCTATTTGAGGGATTTTTAATTCAACTTTATAGAAGAGAATATAGTGCTAAAGCTATAAAAGCACGCAAAGAAAGAGAAGCTAATAGAAAGAGAGAACAATTCGATGCAGAGAGTAAAGTACTTGGTTCAAGAGCTCGACAACAACTATTCAATGCAGATTTATGTATTAAAGTAAAACATATAGCTGGTTTACCAATTGCTGAAGGTGCTGAAACCTTTGTTTACAGATGCACAGATAAGGTCATTTTTGAGAGGGGTCAAGACACAATCGAGTTAGATATAAATAAAGTTACCGATATTCTAATAAAAACAGATGTTGAGATTCAAAAAAGCTGGGTAAGTAATGCTGGAAGAGCTATAGCGGGGGATAATATTTTTGGTTCGTTAGGTGCTATAATTGGAGGACTAGAAAAAGAAAAAACAAGTACTGTCATAGAAAAGTATTTAATTTTTGCTTATGAAAAGAATGGTGGGCAAAAATATATATCTTTTGAAGTCACTAAAGAACCTAATGCAAACTTATTTAATTCAAATTATTACAATCTCTCCCATAACGAAAGAAGATTTACGAGTCTATAGAGTGCCAAATTGGTGCTCTTTTTTGTATTTGAAATTAGTTTTGAATAGTATAGAAAAGAATTGTAAATGCGGCTACAGAACAACAAAAACCAAGACAGCTACATGCCGTCTTGGTCTATTTTCATTTCTAATAATACTTGTTTTCGTTCTAAAATCAATTCCATAATCTCATCTAAATCTTCTTCTAAAGCATAATTTTTTATAAAGCTGCGCGCGCTTGATCGTGCACTAATGTATTTTGCTCCCTCCTTATTCTTCTCTTGCCAACGATTATTAACTTCGGTCTGGGAATTCCCCTCCATCTTAACCCTTCCACAGTTAAGATTCAGTTTTGATTTTGGAGTAGGGGTAGAGGCTATCTCCAAATACGAAAATGTCCGTAGTAAAGTACCTGCGGATATAAGTAAAAGTATTGTATAGAAGTTCGACAATCCTAAACTTGTACTTGCTGTAAAACATCAATATACAGGTACGGAGCCGATTTGGTTAAACGGTCCAAATGTAGACCTTCGTCGCTGTCGTATACGTGAAAATACAATAGAAGAACTTCAAGAAGCATTGGATTCAATAACTAGTACAAGCCTAGCAAAACCTAGTGATGCTATTGAACACTTTTAAAGGAAGAACATCATTGACATGATTGAGGTGGCAGTTGAGGCAACTAAAGCACTAGCGAATTTTATAGCAGTAACAACGGAGCACCTTGTAAAGAGCACTCAAGAGCTTCGAAAGCATTACTGGAGCGAGAAATACAATACTTGGGTTTCGTTTGTACAAGCCTTCGATTATGTGTTGCAAATGTGGGTATATAAAGAAATCATCTTTCAAAATACAGGTCGTTATATGATCTATACATTGTGGCAATTACAAAAGAATCGCCACCCGATAAAGCCGTTTTACACTTCGATTCAGGACGTTTCTACTTTGAGAAAGAATATGTTCAATCGATGTAAGCATCATAGATGCAAAGCTAGGGCGCAAAAATGCACATCGATGTGACAAGTGCGAATATTGCCCAGGAACCAAGAAACTAAGTGGCACATACGAAATTGAATATCTATTAGATTAGGCGGTGCAAATGGATGAATAATGTACCCCAAAAAGTACTTCTGCCTGCTTGAATATTTGTTCAGGCGAAGGATAACGATGAAATCAGACGTTTGGTGCTGGAGTACATGACTAGGTATCGGAATTATCGAATTGTCAAAGTGAGTGGTAGTTTTGCAGTTTGTGAGAAGTTAGAGAGCTTTTTATAGAAGCTCTCCATACTACATTACTTTTCTAACTTGTCAGCAATTCTTAATAGAATTTCAGTTTGTTCTTTTTGGATATTAATGATTTTAAGCACGAACCAGACTATAAATATTACTGGTACAAGATAAAACATTAATAAAAAGAAAATAGGTATAATTCCAAATAATATTTCCATAACTGTATAAAAACCTCCTTGCTGGATTATTGTACCATAGCTAATTGGATATTTGAGGTTAATTTTAGGCTGGTAATTTAAGATTAAAAATTTGAAAATTTAGAATATGGGAGGTGTTTATAACTGTGATATACAGAGAACGCAAACGAGCGATATTCTCTGCGCTTTGTAGAGAGCTTGGAAAATCAGATGCTTATGATCAGTATTTTTGGGGCTATGAAGAAGAAAAGTGTAAAGTGTGTGGTTCAGAAGTGGAAGAGTAAAAGGGAGGATTTTTCTCCTCCCTTAATATACCTTACTTATAAAATCTTGCATCAAATAGACCAACGGTAGCATCATTTCCAGTACGTTCTTTTTTAATTAATTTAAAGCCAATTTTATTGGCACCTTTAAGTTTTAATTCGATATTCTTTGGCATTTCACCAGCAGAAATTGTATAGGTTTCTTGTAATTTCTCATCAAGATAAACCTCCAATTTTAATTCTGTAGATATATTTTTACTTTTTTCAGTCAATCCAAAAATAGTTTTAAAAGTGTTGAATTGACCATTTAAAGGAAATTCAAGCAATGACCATTGATCACCCCTATAATTAGCTGAAATTGTAATGTAGTTGCTGTAATCATTTCCAATATTATCAGAAATTGTTTTTTGGTTAAATGAATAACTATATAAATCGCTAAAACCTACTTCGCTTTGGAAGTTCATATAATCTAGATCTCTTCCAGGGTAAAAAGCAGATTTTTCACTAGTTTTCCCTATATTTATTGTTTGATTAGCGCTATCCCATTCCACTGGAGATCCAAGTTGCTCACTAATGAAGCGTAATGGAACATAAGTAGTACCATTGTATGTAAAAGGTTTGTTTTCTGGCATCTTAGATACCTGGTTAATCTTGATATCTTTGACATTATAGAAAACTTCGAGTGTTTTACTATTAGAACTAGCATAAACACCCGCACTTCCTAATAGGAGCGCACCTGCAACTGAAAATCCGATTAATTTTTTTTTCATAAATATTATTCCTCCATAAATCTAATTGAATGAGACATATTGCTCAAGTGTAATGGTTCTTTATTCGTTGTTTATTAATGAGGTTAAAGAACCTTTTTACTCATATTATTATAATGTATTGGACAATTTTAGCAAGTTTAATATTTTTTTAAAAAATAAGGAAGGTATATGTGTTTACTTTGTTTAAATGTATTAGCCCTGTTAAATTGAATGAATCATTAAAGAAAAGAAAAAGCCGAGCGTTTGCACACGCTACAGCTCGAATTGGTTTATGCCCTTCTAGGCTAGTCAGATAAGATATTATAACACAACTTAGGAGGGCAAACTTATGTTAACAGGGCAAACAGTAAAAAAAGTATGGTCAGAGGCAGACATTAATTATCTAGTGAAAAACTATCGTTTCTGGAAGAAAGAAATCAATCGGTTAGAAAGGGTGTTATATGTTGGTTCAAGTTCAATGGGATCTTGGGGCGTAGCTCAGTATGGGATAGATGCAGCAATGCCAAAAGGGAGCTCCATTCGTAGTGCAGAAGAACTCAAGAGAATGGATGTACGTGAACGTGGTCAATTAGCTCGACTAGAAAAGCTACGTACTTATGTTTATGCATTAGAGGTGGCCTACAACCTTATTGATGACGAGCAACTTATAACGATTTATGATTGCTTACTTGATGGTATGACCTACAGACAGATCGCTGAACACCTATCAACAACTAAGGACTATGTGCGCTTAAAGAAACAAATCATTTTTAGCCAAAATAGCCAAATAAGTACGATTTTGACCACGAAGAATTTGCAGTGTAAATGGAGGGGAGGTCGGACAGGTAAATGTTTCTTCCCTTGGTATTTATCAAAACCTAACGAAATAACGTGGTACTCTCTGCTATGATGTCAAAAGTGAGCACTCGACATTAGGATTACCACAATATTTAAGCTTTCATCTTCGGATGAAGGCTTTTTCTTTTGCTTTGAAAACTGCATCAAACAGCCAAAACACTATGAGTTGAGAGGGAGAGTTTGGTGTGGTATTAAAAGAGTAGAAAATTATTAAGGTTTTGTACGTACCTTTTGTTCTATGATGGAGTGGGAGGGAAAGTATGAAATTAATTAACTTTTTAAAAAAATATCCTTTAACTATTCTAGGGTTTGTACTAGTAATACCACTTCTTATATCTGCATTTATGTATGTTCCTTTGTTTAAATTTTCAAAAGGAAATGTAGACGGATGGCTAGGTTTTTGGGGTAGTTATCTTGGAGGAACAATTGGGACAATGGGGGTAGTTGCTACAACATATTTTATAATAGAAGCGAACAAAGTAGCTACCAAGGATGCAGCTAAATTAAATGATCAAACAGAAAGAGAAAGAATACACACAACCTTTTTACTGAATAAGAATGAACTAATTATAGCTATTATAACGGAATTATATGAATTAAATAATACACGTTTTAATTTGCTTCAGAAATATGTTGCCTACTCAAAAAATATGAAAACTTTGAAAGATAATAAAAAAGTTTTGGAAAGGAATAAACTCATCGATGACTCTGATATTATTGGAAAAATAGATAAAATTAGGGATTCGTACCAACAATATTCAACAAATAGAAGTAATGTACTTGATGAGGAAACAAAGATAAGAGGAAAAATAATTACACTTTCAGCTCAATTAAAAACAGAAAGTATGTATTTCCCAAATTTAGAACTGGATATTGATGTTTTTAGAAAGGAAATTACCAAATCATTAGATACTCTCTTTGAGGCAATCGAAAAAACAACTGACGATTTAAGTGAGTTGGATAAAATAAGCGCTTTGATAGAACAAGATAGTGAGGGACGAAAAAACAGTTCAAATATATTAATTAGAAAATGTAGAAGTAACATTGACACATTGTTTAATGAATTTTTAATAAGAAAATAGTAAAAAAACTCTGTCTACACAGGGTTTTTTCTTTTGAGTAAAATAAGCGATTAGCATAATGGGGTGAGCCATTGATAGAACCAAAATTAACAGTGACACAACAAGCTTTTGCAGATTATTATATCGAATTAGGAGATGTGGAAGGAGCCGCATTGAAGGCAGCACTCGGTTTGCTTTTAACTTGAGGAAGAAGGGCTTAAGAAATCCATTATTAAAGCTTATAATGCCGAGCCAAAAACAATTACTTACTACAAACAGCGAGGCTTTAGTATGTTTGCTTGTAAGAAGCTCACACGCGTTGAAAATACAAAGAAGATGAAACGTTTCAAGCGAATCATTTGTTCTGATTCATGCGTGAATACAATTAGGGAGTTGAAGGAACTCACCTTCAAAAAAGATCCTAAAACAGATGAAATTTATGAAGATGAATTTAATATTGATCCACACACATTTTCGGCAATGTCTTACTTCTAGATGATTACGATGTTGCCAGTGTGAAAGGTGTCAATTCAAAATAAGGAGGTGGTAAAGTGAACGAATACATTGCTTATATCGACGAGAAATGCGTTACTCCTTTATTACTTGATAAGCTCGTTTCAGAAACTAAAGCTGAACGAAATAAAAGGTTATTAAACTACAACCGTTATAAAGCAGAATTATCAGCAGTATCGATTTTAACACATAAACCAACCGATTATGCTCAAGGTAATGACAATGTGGTCCGTGTTGACGACAAGGTGAACAATACACTTAATAACCCTCTAGATGCTGAAATAGTAGACACAAAGGTAGGCTACATGCTCGTTAATCCAATTTCATACGTATTAGACAAGCAAGCTCAAAGCCTTGATAAATTATCTGAGGCAATTGAGCTTTTTAATTTGCGTAATTCTATTGATGATTTGGACAACGAGTCAGGGAAGAAAACAGCTATTTGTGATTATTCAGCACGATAGCTTTACATTGATACGGATGGTAATGAAAGGGCAACCGTTATCGACCCATGGGAAACTATTAAAGTGCTATGTAGTGCATGGGCAAAAAAAAGGTATTTGCTCAAAGGATGATTACTTGAAAGTTTGGTATGAGTATAAGTGCAACATCCCTATCGACTTGTTATCGGAAGCTCAAGCTTCACAAGCGTTAAAAGGATTAGTGTCAGAGCGTACTCGCCTTTCTAAGTTATCGATTGTTGATGATGTGGATTATGAACTTGAAGAGATACAGAAGGATGCTCAATTGTATGGAAATGAGCTTGAATCTTTGAACGAGGATAACGATGATCCGAAAGAAGTTGATGAAACATGAATCAACAGGAGATCAATCGAATCCTTGACGATTTAGAGACCAAAGCTGGCAACCCTTGTTGCTCGTACTGAAGGGGGTCGAGTTAGATCACAAGTTGATTTAGCTATGGAAGAACAGGCTAGCAAAACAGCGTGGCTAACCAAAGTGTGGATGTCGTCACTTGATACGAGGGTTCGGAAGTCTCATAGAAAGCTAGATGGACAAAAAGCTGATAAAGATGGCTATTTTCATTACGGTAAGTGGAAATCGAAAGCACCGAGGTTATGGGATGTTGCATCAATGGATATTCAGTGCCGTTGCCATACGATTTACATGGTTAACGGTAAGTTACCTGAATATCGACGAGGCATAGACTACATGGACGATACTTACCAAAAGAAATTGGCTGCTCGTATTGATGCTTATATGTCCGATTTAGGTTTGACATACAAACAAGCTTTTAACAAAGCGTACAAAGAGGTGAAACCGCCAAGTGTCACAATACCATTCATAAGCTACGAGGAATGGAGAAATCAATTTAGTGGGAAGGGATGAATGTGACTTGCGTAGAGAAAACCTGATTAAGGTTGTGAAATAAAGTTTTTTATAAAAACCCTCTAATTTTATGATAGATGATTTCGTTTTTGGATAATTATGTTAAAGTTAGGTTGAAGCAGTTTTTGTTCAAGAAAAACATGATGTTATTTTATAGTTTAGAGAAAATATTGATTAGGAGGAGAAAAGTGAAACTAAATAAAATTTTAGGTACTATATTTCTTTTTTCAGTTTTGATTCTATGCGCTTGTTCAGATGGTGAAAAAAAATATAATATTTTTGGTGAAAGTAATAATTGGATTGTTAAGTATGAAACTGAAGTTACTAAAGAAAGAGAATTTGGAGAATTTACAATTAAATATATTGGAAAAGAACCTGCACCTGAAGTTTTTGTATATAAAATAAAGAATCCATCAACATCTCTAGATGTTGGTATTGGTGAAGAAACTTTTAACAATGAAAATAATGTACATTCATTCAATGTCGAATGTACTGGCTGTGAAGTTTATACAACTGAAAATGATAAGATCGAAGCAAAATTAGATTGGAACGGGAAATCAGAAATTATTAAATTGGACAGTAAATGAAAGATCTGACCAAAAAAGTTAGACATATTTGGTAAATCATTGCTGTATCCAACATACTCTTCGAGCATAGATGCTCTCTTAAGCTGTCTGCCACGTCCAAGTAGCTAGTTTCTTTAAATTCATGGCAGCAAAAGTAAGCATCGTCTGCATGGACCATTTTTTTAGACCTCTTAAGGTTGTCCATCGCATACCTTGCTTTTCTTTTGCATCCGCAAAGACGTGCTCAATCGTTTCTTTACGCTTGTATAATTTTGTTTGATGTCATAGGAATGGCGTAAATGCTCAGCTTCCTCCACATACAGTTCCCCAATATGGCGTTGAATGAGTTTTTGATGATGCTTACTTTCTGTACATTGGGAAAGGCTTGGACACTTCGCACAGTTCAAAGGATTCGAGGTTTCTCAAAAATTTACCTATGTAGATGTGGTACTTTATGTAGAAGTTGATGGGAACGAAGGGCGGCGACTCCCGCGGAAAGCGTCCGCCCGTAGTGGAAATCATCAACGGCTTTACTTTATTTCATTGTAAAAGAAAAAAGACTGTAAGCAAACTCTCAAATTTTTTGAATTTGTCTACAGTCTGAAATCACTCTTTCAAGAAAAATAGTGATTTTTTAGATATTTAATATTACACCTGCTCATTACTTTTATACTTTTATTTAAAATGATGGTACCCCACTTAAAAGGGTTTATATGAGTTTATATGAATTGTATTTCATCTTATAAAAAATCCATATTTATTTTAGGTATTCAAGAATAACTTCCATTTATTTTTCAACTCTCTTATTTTCATTGAGCAAAAACCCCACCAAACCAATACTTTTACGCTATAATGTAGGACGAGGTGAAGAAAATGTTTGTGAGTGAAAAACAGATTGAGATTCGATATGCAGAGACAGACCAAATGGGCGTTGTCTACCATGCCAACTATATAATTTGGATGGAGATTGGGCGTACGCAGCTTGTAAGTGATGTGGGCTTTAAGTATGCGGCGTTAGAAGAAGATGGTTATGTATCACCGGTTATGGATTTATCGATTTCCTATAAGGCTGCGATGCACTACGGACAGGTGGCAACGGTTCGTACTTGGGTAGAAAAGCATGACCGCTTACGAACAACCTATGGCTATGAAATTTTACATGAGGATGGTACAGTGGCGGCCACTGCACAGTCTGTACATATTTTAGCACGTAAGGATACATTGCGTCCGGTATCTTTAAGTAAGGTGGATCCTGCTTGGGATGCAAAATATAAAGAAATTGCCGTTGTGGCAAAATAGGAGAGAGCCTAAATGGAAATGTTTTTAGCGTTCGGTGCGATTTTGGCCTGCCTTGGTGTTATTTTAGGTGCTTTTGGGGCCCATGCTTTAAAGGATAAGTTTGCATCCCCCCATTATGCAGCTATTTGGGAAACAGCAGTTCAATATCAGATGTACCATGCATTAGGGATTATCGGCTTAGGTATTCTTTCAAATGAGACGCTTCTAGGAAGTTCTAGTCTGCTTTCATGGGCGGTATATCTAATGTTTACTGGGATTGTTTTCTTTTCTGGTAGCCTGTATGTCCTTGCCGTGACAGGTGTGAAAAAACTAGGCGCGATTACGCCCATAGGTGGAATGTTATTTATTATCGCTTGGGTACTTGTAGCAATTGCGGCATTCTCTTAAAAGAAAACGAGACAGTTCTCATAGGAGCTGCTCGTTTTTTTATGTGCGAATAAAGAAAAGTGAAACAATTTGTCTGATTATGCGTATTACATATTGTTTATAGATGATAAAATAAGCTAAATATCAATGTGAAGGTGGGAAATCAAATGGGTTTATTAAAAGCGGGAATTGGCGCGTTATCTGGCGTTTTAGAGGATCAATGGCGTGAATATTTCTATTGTGAGGCATTATCGGCGGATGTGCTTGTGACAAAAGGTGTGAAGCGCACGTCCAAACGAGGGTCCAATAAAGGGAATGACAATATAATTAGTAATGGTTCTATTATTGCGATAAACGAAGGGCAGTGTATGATGGTCGTTGAGCAGGGGAAAGTCGTAGAGTTTTCTTCGGAATCAGGCGAGTATGTTTATGATACGTCAACTGAACCTTCAATCATGTATGGCTCAGACCTGTCTCAGGGGATTATGGAGACCTTTAAGCAAATTGGCAAACGTTTTACATTTGGAGGAGAACCTGCGAAAGATCAGCGAGTTTACTATTTTAATAAGAAAGAAATAGTGGGGAATAAATACGGAACACCTGCACCTGTCCCTTTCCGTGTGATTGATCGCAATATTGGTTTAGATATTGATATTGCTATTCGTTGTCATGGCGAATATTCATATAAAATTATAGATCCACTACTATTCTATACAAATGTTTGTGGCAATGTAGAGCGTGAATATACAAGGGCTGCTATTGATAGCCAGTTGAAGTCAGAATTAATGACAGCTCTACAACCGGCGTTCGCACAGATTTCTGCTAGCGGCGTTCGCTATAGTGAAATACCTGCCCATACTGCTGCATTAGCAGAGGCTCTTAACAAAGTATTATCGGAAAAATGGCTTGCAACACGCGGATTAGCTGTTGTGTCTTTTGGTATTAGTACACTAAAAGCATCAGAAGAAGATGAGGCTATGATTAAGCAACTTCAACGCAGTGCTGTAATGCGTGACCCTGGAATGGCTGCGGCTCATTTAACAGGGGCACAGGCAGAAGCGATGATTGCAGCTGCCAACAATGAGGCGGGTGCAATGACAGGATTTATGGGCATGAACATGGCGGCACAAGCAGGTGGCATTAATGCTAGTCAGCTTTATCAAATGAATGAACAAAATAAGCAAGCACAAATGGCTCAAGCGGATAGGCAAAATCAATCAGCAAAAGAAGATAATTCATGGACATGTACATGTGGTCATGAAAATACTGGGAAGTTCTGTTCGAATTGTGGGACGGCAAAACCGGTTGAAGAAGGTTGGTCATGTGCATGTGGAGCGGTGAATAAAGGGAAGTTCTGCAGTGAATGTGGGACAAAAAAACCTACAGGAGCGTTATTATACGCATGTGATAAATGTGGATGGACACCAGTAGACCCTGCAAATCCACCTAAGTTCTGCCCTGAATGTGGCGATGTGTTTGATGAAAATGACGTGAAGTAAGGAGAGGATGATTCATGTCAACGCAAGAAGTTGAGAATGTCAAACAAGTAAAGCTTGATTTTGATGCAGAATGTCCATCATGCAGCGCAACAATTGAATTTAATCCTGCCACAGGTAAGCTAGCTTGCCCATATTGTGGCTTTGAGACAGAAATTGCAACTCCTGAGCAAGAGGAAGAAAAAGCTGCTCGAGAAATGGACTTTTTAACAGCCGAGGAACGTGGCAATTTCAATTGGGGTGTAGAGAAAAAAACAGTCATATGTGAAGCCTGTGCCGCGGAAACGATATACGATGCGTTGCAAGTGGCCGACAGTTGTCCTTACTGTGGTTCCCATCAGGTCATGGAAGCGAGTGCTGAAAACACACTAGCACCAAATGGTGTATGTGCTTTTGAAGTAACGGATAAGCAAGCTGGGGAACATTTTCAAAAGTGGATAAAAGGTAGATGGTTTACACCGAAAGCCGCCAAAAATAGTGCTAGGCCTGATGCCTTTAAAGGGGTCTATCTTCCATACTGGACGTTTGATACGAAAACAAGCTCCAGATATTCTGCCCGATATGGACGACATCGCACCGTTACAGATAAAGATGGGAAAACACATACGGAAACAGATTGGTATTCCACAAGCGGCTTTTATCAGGAATTTATCGACGATCATTTAATAAGTGCAACTACTCGCTATGATCAGAATATGATGCGAAAAATCGAGCCTTTTAATCTTTTAAACAATAAGGCTTATAAACCAGAGTATGTATCTGGCTTTTTATCTGAACGATATAGCATCGGCTTACAGGATGGCTGGAATCAAGCCAAAAGGGATATCCATGATCATCTTCATGCGCAAATCACTTCAAAAATTCGTTGGGAAAATAGCGCGGATGTAGTATCGAATTTACGTTTTTCGACCAATCATGATGATATTACATACAAATATTTAATGTTACCGATTTGGTTATCCTCTTTCCGTTATAAAGAGAAAATTTATCGCTTTATGGTCAATGGGCAAACGGGTCGAGTGGGTGGGGATGCTCCTGTATCACCACTTCGTGTAACGATAGTTGTTATCTTATCATTAATGGTAATAGCGATCATTTGGTATTTCTTCATGTCTGAATAATGACGAGCAGTATTCCATCAGGGGCGTAATTGACCATTTGGAATACTGCTTTTTTCATAAAATTGTCCATCCGTGCTGGGTAAATGACTACTTTATGAATTATTATCATCTATTATCCCAACCACTAGTGACACTCGTAGCATAAATTAATATGAATAGGGAAAATGAGCGAACAGCCTTGAACCAATAACATGTTCATGAGAACAAAAGCATAACATGACAAGATGGCGTAAAAAAATAACCTTTTCTGTTAATAAGTCGTCGGAAATGATGGGAAATTATGAGTATGACACCTAAGTTGATCTGAAAATTTCTATTAGATAAGCTATAAATGTTAAGAAGTGAAGTTGCGATTTTACAATAAACAACTTATTATACAGTCAGAGAGCATTTTTTAAGCTATTTATAGACTATATATTGTTATTTTTGAATAACAAATAAGAGGTTATTCATAATGGAGGTTTCGAAGATGGACGCAATTGAAGTGTTAACGAATTTAGATCAAATACATGGGTATTATCAGCCGATATTTAGCGCAGATGCGCATACGGTGATAGCCTACGAAATTTCCGGACATCTACAAATTGAAGGTCAGCAAATTAATTTAAAGGATTTTGTCAATAATGAGGACATTCCAGAAGAATACCGAATAGATATGGAACATAAAATTTTGCATGCAGCACTCGCCCAAATTGATGAAATTGCATCTGATATTGATATTTACATTCCAAGTAACCCTAATTTATTGATGCAGGATTTTGGTGAGAGTCATTTTAATATCATCCAACAATATATTGGAGAAGAAGATTTACACAGAATCGTGTTTGTCGTATCTGAGCATCGATTTTTAGGCGATATTAATAAATTGCACCATGCACTGCGGTATTTTACGACATTTGGGGTAAAAATCGCTGTCCAAGAGGTCGGAGCTGAAAGTCATTTAGAGCATATTGCATTATTGGCCCCCCATATTTTAAAAGTCAACACACGTGATTTAAATTATGATTCTTGGTCTGCTCAATCCGATATGATTTCTGCTATTGGCAGTCTTGCTTATAAAATAGGTGCCAATCTTTTATTCGAAGATATTGAAACGGTTTATCAGCTACAATTTGCTTGGAAAAACGGAGGACGCTATTATCAAGGTCCTTATTTAGCCAACCCTGCTAGAAATCTTGTCGATAAAGATGTATTAAAGGAACGATTTAAAAAAGAATGCCAGCAATTTATTACGTCTGAAAAGAAAATGCTAGAGGCGCAATTTTTGCAGCTAAAGAAATTAAGAGAAGAGTTGGAGGCTATTGTTCACCGTGTGAAACCAACGAGTGATAATGCCTCACAATTAGAGCATTTAGCTGAATTACTGGATAACTATTCTTTTAGACTTTACATTTGTAATGAGGATGGTTTCCAATTAACGCCTAACGTCATGCGAATAGATGGAAATTGGGAGTTGCAGCCACGTGCCATCAACAAAAATTGGAGCTGGCGCCCATACTTCTTACAAACGATCATTAAAATGCGAAACGATCAAAGTGGGGAAATCTCTGAGCTTTATCGTGATATTGAAACAGGAGAAATTACAAGAACCTTTTCAATCGCCATCAACGAACATGAATACTTGTTTGTTGACCTTTCCTATGACTATCTTTATGAGCACAGTATTTTTAGGTAAGCCTAGAAATGCTTATATAGCAAGGTTTGTGGGGTATAACTTATGATTGTACCCCAAAATGATTATTTACCATAATAGAGTTTGTACATTACCAGTTAGAAATAATATTTTGAGTCAGATGATGAAGTAGCCGAAAGGTTGCTTCTTTTTAGTTATATGTAAAAGTATTGTTTCTGCAACGACAGAGTAGTTTCATTGAATAAAGGTAGATGGTAAATTATGATAATAATAGAAATAAAATAGGGGGATTTTTCATGTATACTGACAATAAAATAGAATTAAAATTAGTGGAATTTGATAAATATGATGTCTTAAGCTTAGTAGAACTTTCTACATCAGTTGGCTGGGATTATGATGAATATGAAGTAAGAACCGTTATGGCATCTGGAAAAATATACGGACATAAAAATACTGTGGGGAAAATTGTTTCTAGTGCTGCAATTATACCTTATGATACTAATTTAGCTTCAATAGGTATGGTTATTGTTAATGAAGATTATAGGGGCTTAGGCTTAGGCAAGAAGGCCACTCAGAAGTGTATAGACAGTGTTTCTCAAAATACCTCAATCATGTTAATTTCAACCGAGGATGGAAAACCTTTATATGAAAGATTGGGTTTTAGTACGGTTGATTCTGTACATAAATATTTAAGTGATAATTATATTCCAACTAATTTGTTTAATCATCCTCAAATTACTTTAGAAAGATACAAAGAGGAAGAAATTCATAAAATTATTGAATTAGATTCTGCTGCATTTGGAGATAAGAGGGGGGAATTGCTTCTTAATAGGATAAATCAATCAAAACAATGTTTAGTTGTTAAAAATCAAAATGGGAAGATTATTGGATTTGGATTATCTATATTAGGTCCAGAGAATCTATTAATAGGACCTATTGTAGCACCAAATTCACAAACAGCTGCTTTAATAATCGATGGGTTAGTTATTAATCATCAAGGGAAGATAAGGATTGATGTGCCATCCAGTAATGACGAGTTAATGTTGTTCTTGGAGAAAAGTGGATTTATTAAAGTTAGTAATCCTCCAATAATGATAAAGAATTCTATTAAAATGCCATATAGGAATAAAGAGTTGTTTGCTATTGCTGCACAAATTTTTGGTTAGAGATATCAATATCCTTTGTTCATGTAACGTTTGGAACTAATATAAGCGGAAAAGGTAATATGGTAAAAAAAATAAAGAAAGTGTGGACTTAGGAAAAAATTGATGATTACTTTGATTCCAAAACGGATCATTATTTAACTATTTATAATGGGATAAAATAGTATTGGATTGTCCAACTGCACCTTAAAAAAACCGAAGTTGGCAATGAATTATGATAATAGGACATCAAAGTCAAAATTAGAAATTCTGTGGGAAGATGAAAAGACTAGTGTTTGTGAAGCTAACACTTTCTACGATTCTGATAACGGGTTAGAACTAGATGATGATAATTATGAAGAATATGATGTTGCAATAGTTAAAGATGTGTTGAATGATTTTCAAAATTGAAATGGCAACAGGTGAAAATAAACCTACACGTATTAAGATAGAGAAAACAGGAGAAGTAATTTTTGACTGATTTTCTTGCAATTATTGAAAGAAAAATGTTATTACAGGGCCCAGGCACTCAATAAATCTTGAGCCTGGGCATTTTTTCCACAAAAGCGCCTGGTCTATTTGTGGTTTTTCTTAAGATAACCTATTTCATGACTATCTAATTTAGGCTCTAAAAAGCACTATATTATTTCGTTTTTATAAATTATCTCATTTACATTGTGTCTTACGGTTTTGTGACCAGCCTTCGTCCCTTTACCAATCGCTATTAGCATAACATCTAAATATCTTTCAGAAATATTTAAGGCGTCTTTTAACTTTTTAGAATCATAGCCTGACATAGTAATTGTGTCAAAGCCCGCTTCATTTGCTAACAAGATTAATGACATTGAGGCAAGACTTACATCTCTAGTTAATTCTATCTTTAAATCTTCAGTTGATTTATTTTTATAATAATTTATCGCAGCATGCGCTAGATAATCTCTTAGTGATTCGTCAAAATAACCTGCTTGAAAGCCTTCTTCATGTATCCTAATAATATTTTCTTTATCGAATGCCTGATAATCTCCCAACATAACAATTAAAGTTGAAGCTTCTATTACTTGTTGCTGATTAAAAGCTATAGGCAATATTAAATTTCTTAAGTCAGGTTCATCAATTATTAAGTAACGTGTAGCTTGGATATTATTCCCATTAGGGGATTTGCTTGCAGTCTCAACTAAAGAAGTTATAATTTCTGAACTAATTTTATAACTTGGATCATAATGTCTAACTGAACGTCTTTTTTCCAAAATATTTTTTACACTCATGATATCACTCCATAATTTTTATTATTTCTTGCAGCTTTAATTATAGTAAGCAATAATAAATAAGAAAATAACGCACAAAAAAGTGGTATAGCTACTTTTTTGTGCCTATTTAGGGAGAGAAAGCATATGGTTAAATATAATACTGGCATCAATATTTTTATGAATATTGCAGGTGGAAAATGGAAGTGTTTAATCCTCTTTTTTTTGAGCCAAAAATCTGTAAGAACAAAAGAATTTTATGAATTCATACCAGGAATTACACAAAAAGTTTTAACAGATCAATTGAAACAACTAGAAAGAGATGGGCTTGTACAACGAGAAATATTTAAAGAAGTGCCACCAAAAGTAGAGTACAGCTTGACTGATTTAGGTAAGTCATTTGTACCAGTTTTAAACACAATGTGTGAATGGGGGAATAAGTATGCATTAATGAATGGTATAGATAAAGATCAAAAAATTGATTGTCATACATTCATTGCAAACGAAGTAAAGTCGTAATTGCTAAAAATTGTATCGTTTAAAGGGTGAAATTTCACAAGTTACAAATAAATAACCCGGTGCTCATTTAATTGAGCACTGAGTTATTTTAAGCGCTAAACTACTAATTCATACTTGAGAAAAAGGCCATGACCCGTTTCATAAATGTAATACTAAAAAAATGCAAAATAATGAAAACAGACCACCTAGAAAAGTGGTCTCAGACTGTAGACAAAAGTCATCGAGAAGTTTATTGTCGATGGCTTTTTATTTTTCTTTCTCTTTCATTTTCAATATTTGGTAAATCATTGCTGTATTCAACATACTCTTCGAGCATAGGGCTCTCTTAAGCTGTCTGCCACGTCCAAGTAGCTAGTTTCTTTAAATTCATGGCAGCAAAAGTAAGCATCGCCTGCATGGACAATTTTTTTAGACCTCTTAAGGTTGTCCATTGCATACCATGCTTTTCTTTTGCATCCGCAAAGACACGCTCAATCGTTTCTTTGCGCTTGGCATAAATTTATTTGATGTCATAGGAATGGCGTAAATGTTCAGCTTCCTCCACATACGACGCCCAAATATGACGTTGAATGAGTTTTTGATGATGCTTACTTTCTGTACATTGGGAAAGGCATGGACACTTCGCACAAATCAAAGGATTCGATTTATATTGGCGATATCCTTCCTTCGTCGTTGTCGCATACTTCAATATCTGCCCTTTGTTTCTTTCCATTCTTCCTTTTCAAACTTCTCCAGGGGAAGGGGCTTTTTTCCGTGTTCTTCACGATCCATATTTAACTCTAATGGAAGTTTTTCTTCATAAGCCCGTGTTTCTTTTCGCACAACCTTTTTATCATACTTCCGTTTATTCACACTCGCTTTCACATGCGTAGAATCGATAAATAAATGGTCTGCATGGAGCATTTACTTTTCAACACCCTATGTAGATGGAGTACTTTATGTAGAAGTTGATGGGAACGAAGGGCGGCGACTCCTGCGGGAAAAGCGGGAAAGTCGATATCCTGGACTGAGCGAAGCGAGGGAAGTAGCTCGACCCCGCCCCCGCCCGTAGTGGAAATCAACGGCTTTACTTTATTTCATTGTAAAAGAAAAAAGAAGACTGTAGGCAAACTCTCAAATTTTTTGAGTTTGTCTACAGTCTGAGACCACCTAGAAAAGTGGTCTACTACATTTTTAGAAAATTTTCTTTTGATTTCTGTCATCCTTTAAAATTTCTAGAGCTGCAGCTAATTCCCCATCAGCATCACCATATTGCTCCGTTAAATACTTTGCGAGCATGGGATTACATGTACTAACCTTAACCGCAAAAATTATTCCTCCCGGACTCAGAATTTATACTTGCCATGGCCAAGGTGTATCAACCCAATTGAAAGGATAATCAGAATAACTTCTTCCAAAATTCATTAATGGACCAAATTTTTGCTCAAATTTGACTTTAAGTTTCATACTTTTTTCAGTGTTTTCATTAAATTGCTGAATGGCATCATAGTCATCGGGATGAGTATCCAGATATAAGTTTAATTCAACAATGACAAAATCGATCGCTTGTATTTCTTCAAGTAGGGTATAAAATTCGGGTGGCATCTTTTTACTCACTTTTCATCCCTCCTTTTTGGTGGTGGGTAGGGACTAAACAATTGAGGCCATAAAGTTCCGGCTAGAAGTGCTTCTTGAGGGGTTGGGAATTGAGGTAATCCGGGTGGTTGAAAGCCCATATATAATTGTGGGGGTGTAGCATAAACTTTAACTTTTATAGGTGGACATGGATCGAATGGGCCGATATAAGGTTTCCAATACTTATATTGTGAAGACATGATATCCTCCCTTCTATAATCATTTGCATCAGTGCAATATATGGGGAGGCGATAAGTATTATTCTGAAGAAATAAAGATATTTCAAAAGAAAGTCCTAAACCATTAAACAATTTTAAATTAAGTAGAGATTTTCAAACACCTGCCATATAATACTTATTATGCTAACCGATAATCTGGGGTACAAACTTCAATAACGGTCGTACACCCCCACTTGATTTACTTTTACAAACATTGATTTAACAATATCCTCTAGAATTACTTTAATGCGCCATTCTCTTATGATTGTGCGCCACAATGGACAATAATTATTCTATTTTAATTAAAATGAGTATGCTTGAGTTGCTTTTATTTTACGAAGTCATTAAAAACCCAACTACAAACAGATTGTAGTTGGGTTTTCGTAGCAGGATATTCATAGCTTGTACTGCTAAATAGCTACTTAATTTTTATACATTAATTCAGTATACGTATCACCAATTGGAGTTGCAGTTTCAGTTATATACGTGTTGATGATTGTACCCATAGGGTTTTTCACTACATTTTTTACTTTGTGGTAAATAACGTCTTTTCTAACACCAACTCGGACATATTTATTAGGGTATTGCGATTCATAAGTCCTTGTAGAAGTAAAGCTATGTGAAAATGAAATACCGAACGTCGATGAACCTTGTGCAAAGGAGCCGTTTATACTCCAAGTGATGCCACCAGCAATGGATACACTTTTCACTTTATCCCAACCTGGTGTAGCAGGGTGGTAACCAATAAATGCCCGTGAAACAGTATATTTTTCAAGTGTAGTCTGTGTTGTTTGATTACATGTAGCACATAATAGTTGTTTGCTGTTATTCAGATAGGATTGATAATCTGCTTCTGATTCAAACAGAATCATGCCGCCGTCTTCTGTTGTTATGCTATACCTATTATCTGTCACTAATTCTAATTCCTCAAAGGGTAGTAATTCTGAATCACTCTCGGCTGCATGGACTAAAAGGCTACTGCAACTAAACACTAAAAATAACACAAAGCTAAAGAGTAACGAACTAAGTAACTTATTTCCAGTTATTGCTGTCATCTTTTAACAACCTCCCCTATATTTGTAATTCAATTTCCATTATATACTAAGTGGCAATATTTGTATATAGAAGGTTTGCTTATTGTATAATATGTAAGTATTAACCAATGTTATTAAATTTTAAGAGAAGGTGGAATAAGAGTCGTGAAAAAGAGGTTAACATTTTGTGCTTTACTCGGATTATTGTTGATGCAAACGGCTTGTAGCTATGGAGTAAATGTTAACTACGAAGAAGTGAGCAATCCTGAAATGGTAATTTCCGAAAATACAAAATTGGAAAATGTAAGAGTACTAGAACTGGATATTAATCATGAAGAAAGTAAAAGGGTTCTTAACACATTTGGAGATGATTTAAAGGATGGAATTTATGCTTACGACAAGAATAAGCATAAAACATATATTTTGATAAATTCAACTACTAGGAATTACTCTGATTACTCGTTTAAATTTGATAAGGAAAAGAAAATTTTAACTCTTACCTATACAACGACAGAAGGAAGTAATACAAATAAAAAAACGCTATTTCTGTTAGAGAGTTATAAGAAGAATCCATATAATGAAATCAAACTCGTTAATAATGGGAACGATGATGGATTCATCGGAGTGTATACGCAGTAAACCATATTCAAAAAACATTTTATGTTGAGTTCAGGTACCAAAAAGATTATTCCTCCAACAGAAATACCCTGTATATTTCTACACAGAAAGAGGTAATGAATACATAGAAATGTACGAATTGTTATAGATAAGTGAAACAAACGTAACATGCCTTTGCTGATGCACGGAACTTGGAGTTTCCCCATCTCACGGTAAAGGGTGGGCTTCTACAAAACCAGTAAGACACAGATATATTGTGTTTTGCTGGTTTTGTTCTATTGGTGATAATTAAATTTTTGAACGGAATGAAGAATTACTCCATCTAATGGAGGAAGGAGGTGGAAAGGATAAAATTTGAATTAGAAAGGCACGCAATACACAAAGGTATTTCGATTTCACGAGATGAGTAATACGTAGTGGAGAGAACACAATTTGAAGAATATAATGGAAAAGCAAAAACTTATTTGAATTATGATGCCAATCCCATGGGGGAAAATATTGAACTGAATATTCCTTTGCAATAAGAAAAAGATGTTCAAAAAGGCTCTCCTTTCTAGACATCTTTTTTATTACATCATTTAGTAGATGCATTAGGATTGATCAAAGCTACCTAGAACCATAAAATCTACAACAACACCACTTACTGGATTTTCTGACCCTAATACATTAATGCCTAATACTGTTACACCGCTAATATTTGTCACATTTGCAGAAACATATTTTGCGGCAATATTCTTCTCTCTCATTTGTACCCGAGGTCTTAAATTAATGGTTGTATTTGTAGAGTATACGCTTGATACTGCGAAATCAATAGTTGTTAACAAAGGATTGCCACTCGCTATTGCATTGTCTGTGAAATAAAAAGTAGCGATACCATTTGCATCTGATGTAGCTTGTCCATAAATAACGCGCTTTTCTTTTTTAGGAATCGACTCTCCAGCTTTAAATACATGTAATAATGTTGGTGCGAGTTTAATAATTTCAATGCTCATAAACATTCTCCTTCGTTAAATAGTTTCGTACCCATCCTAATTATTTATGAATGATGCAATGCTATTCTATGAACTTTTTATTAGTTTATTACTTTTTTAAATCAGTTATTAAAGTGCATAAGAAAATTAAAATTTTGCTGTAGTGGCAATGCCTTGAAGTATTTGAAGGGTCACTTGGGATGTAGTGACCCTCGAACAAAAGGAATGTGAATTAATAACTCATTACGTTTGTGTAACTAATTCTACTGCTTCGATTACTAAAGGTGTACCTGCAGTAAGCGTGCCTGTAACGCCATTAAATGTTAATTCTGTCGCAGAAACTGTATAGGAGCCGCCTTCTTGTAATACGCCATTAATATAGAAATTATAGTAGCCATTAGTTACTACTGGGAAAGCAGTAGCGGCATTTCCACTATCGTTTAAAAAGGCAGTTGCAGCAATAGTTGTGCCATCTGTGACAGTTAAATTGGCTGCTAAAATATTAAAGAATTTAGTCGAAGTTCCTGTAACATTTACATGAATATTTATAATTGAAAGTGCCATTTTTTCACCTCCTTCCAAAACAATAATATTTACTGAAAAACTTCAAATTCATTTACCTATCCAATGAGATTTACGAGAGTTATACGGGTGAAAAAAGTTGATTATTTTCACAGTGAAACATGTAAGTTTTAAAAAAATACATCTTATCTTATTTTCATTAATAGTATATGAATCGAATATGGAAGATGATTGGTAATGTGTCTATTAAAAAAATTGAATATAGGATTAGAAAAAAATGGGAAATGGGAGGCAGTCGATGGCCGAACACTGCATAAACACGCGCGAGGCAAGACAAAAATGGCTGGCCGATAGATACAACATTCTTTTGGAAATTTCCTATCGACTATTATTGAAAGGCAATATGATGAGGGTAAGAATACTACTCGGATGCTTGAGTAAGTCAAGGATTATGATGAAATCAGTCGTCTAGTGTTAAAAGAGGAGACTAAACTTGTCATTTCTTGCGCTTACCCGGGAAATTATTTTTTTATTTCCTAGCTAGATAGCTTTTCACAAGGGAAATATAATACATCATCATGGGGGAATGAAATCATATCGACAAAGAGGAAATAGTCATGATCGTCTATTTCCTGTCTATTTATCTGTTGTTAACGTGTGATCTGCTTATAACCGCACTTTCTACAGGAGCAGTGAACTTTACATTTGCTCAATTCACCACGTTCTCATTCTCCCGTAGCATACTATTCTATTTAATGGCCCATTTCTTTTGAATAATTCGTACTCTTTGATGGCAAAAAATAGATTTTGAATGGGCTTTGATCCCAATCAGCTCTCTTGAGAAAGCAAGCTTGCAGGTGTTCAAGTTCAAGGGATGTGTTGGCACGCACTTCAAGCTTGTGTAGCTGATATTCTACACGAATCTTTTCATCTCATCATTTCCTCTTGATTAAAAACGCAACAGCATCACTTCAAGGGGTTTATGCCTTTTGGTTTTGCAGTTTGTTGTAAATTTGAACTCAGAAGCTTATTCACATAATGTTCTAGAAGGTGACGAAAGGAAATTTAGGCGTTCTGAAATGTGGGAAAAGGAAAAACTTATGTTGATAAAGACTTCTAATTTTTTTATTTCTACAATACATAATAATTAGAAAAAAATTCAAATTCTAACTAGCTGAGACCATTAATTCAATGAGATAATAATTAATGGGTAGGTTTGGAAATAAAGTGAATAGGTAGTGCCACTTTGATTTTATTTCCATATTATTCACTCTTATGTAAGTTACTGTTAGTTAAAGGGGAGATTTTACATGAATGAAAAGGAGAACGTTTTAAAGGAAAAAAATAAGGAGGATATAAAATTTTCAGTTGTAATACCCGCGCATAACGAAGAACAGTACATTGGAAAATGCATAGAATCCATATTAAAAGCTTCCAAGCCATTTGAACATCAAGTGGAAATCATTGTTGTATTAAATAGATGTACAGACAGAACGGAGGATATTGCAAAATCGTACAATTGTATCGTATTAGAGAATAACGACAAGAACCTCTCTAAGATAAGGAATGCTGGTGTTGAAATAGCAAGAGGTGAAATCATCGTAACGATTGATGCAGATACACGGATGAATGACCATGTGTTGTTAAAGGCAGAGGAGTATTTAAGCTCTGGAAAATACATTGGCGGTGGAGTTACAGGGAAGTTTGAGAGAATGTCTTTAGGAATTTTTGTTTCAGCTATGTTATTGATTGGTCCATTATTCTTTAAATATGGAGCCATATCTGTGGGAATCTTTTGGTGTAATAAAAAGGATTTTAAATCGATTAATGGTTTTAATGAAGAAATGCTTATGGCAGAAGATGCAGATTTTGCTAAACGATTAAAAATGTGGGGAAAAAAGAACGGGAAAAAATATGGGACAATTCAAAATGGAATGATCACATCAAGTAGAAAATTTGATAAAAATGGGGATTGGATTTTACTTAAGCGTCCGACAATCATCCTAGCCTACCTAAAAGGAACAGACCGAAAATATGCGGATGAAGCTTATTATGAAAATCAGGATAGATGAATGATCTTAAGCTAGAGGTTAAAATGAGAGATAAAAATAAAGAAACATTTGTGACGTTAATCCTCCATCGATTAACGCTTTTTTTTTTGCTGTGATAGTGATGTTGTAATAGATAACTAATAAAGGTGAATAGTAGGGTGAGGTAGAATTCTAAAGTATATGGAATGCTTGATTGGAAGGAGAGTGTATGAATGATTATTTCTAACAATAGTACCCCAATTAAAAACAGAGTGGGTGCTGTGTTTGTTCCAGTTCGTAACTTAGAGAAGGCAATAGAATGGTACAGGAAAATATTTGGTTTGGAGGGGGGAGAAGAACATTTTGGGCATTTATTCGTGGCACCCATGGAAGGAACGGCTGGGTTGATTTTAGATGCTATGCCAATGTGGAGAAAAGAGGATGGAGATATTGCCACCTACCAAGTTCCATCCATTCAGTTTGTGACGGACGATATCCAAGCTTCTTATCAATTTATGAAAGACAATCATGTTGAACTTTTAACAGAAATACAGGATGATTTTTATTTTGTGTTCAAAGATTTAGAAGGAAATGTATTAATGGTTTGTAAAAGTGTTGAAGCTTCGGAGGGCTAATAAAGTGTGAGTGATAATGAATTTTGGTAAGGTATGATCCTTATCTCATTATCAAAACATTAAAGAAAATAGTGTGGGGAGGAAGGGTGTACAGTGAAAACAACTGAAAATTTTACGGACAAGGCCGAAATATATGCGAAATATCGCCCTAGTTACCCTAATGAATATATTGATTATTTGTTTTCAGCAAACCAACTTAAAGGAGAACAGACGGTGGCAGATATTGGTTCAGGTACGGGGATATTGAGCCGTCAGTTACTTGAAAAAGGGATGAATGTTATTGGTGTGGAGCCAAATGACGACATGAGAAAGATGGCTGAGGAGTCTTTAAGCTTCCATTCTCGTTTTAAATCAATAAAAGGAACTGCTGAACATACCACATTAAAAGGCAATAGTATTGATTTAGTAACTGTGGCACAGGCATTTCATTGGTTTGATAAAAAAGCTTTTAAAATGGAATGTCAACGGATATTAAAACAAAATGCAAATGTTGCTCTTGTGTGGAATAGTAGAGATTTAACTAGTCCAATTATTCAAGAGAATGCAGCAATTTGCCAAAAGACCTGTTCGAATTTCAAAGGATTTAGCGGTGGAATGGAAGATACTCCAGCAATTTTTAACAGCTTTTTTAAGGATGGAAAGTATGAGCTTATAAAGTATCAAAATGATTTGATTTTTAATTATGAGGATTTCTTGGGAAGGAATTTATCAGCTTCGTATGCTCCAAAAAAACACGACGACGAATATGAAAATTTCATTTTTCTCCTGTCGGGGTTATTCGAAAAATACAGTAAGAATGGACAAATTGTTCTTCAGAATATAACACGAAGCTATCTAGGTAATGTATAAATAGCCAATAGAAGGGGGTTCGTTTAAGGAAATACAAAAAGCCCCAATATACAGCTTTTTAAAAGGATATTGGGGCTACGTTCCACATTAATTATTTATTCTTTTCATTTATAATTTGACTGAAATCTATTTCCTCTGCGAACTCTTCTCTGTTTTTACGCTCTCTGTTAGCATTTTGATTTTGATTCTGTTGTTTTTTGTTGTCTTGCGTTTTATTATTTTTATGTTTATTATTACCCATCATCATCTCACCTCCACCATTAGTGTGGGTGAAAGATGTTTTTTTATCCCCTTAAAGTACATGAAGTGATGATAGGTAATATTTAGAGAAACTTTTACTCGTTTGTTTTAGTAGGTAAGCCAAAATGATAAGGTTGCTAATATGGATAAATTTAATGCATGAAATATTGAAACAAAAGACAGAATTTAATCTAAATGTATAGATTAAATCTGCCTTTTTGTTTTAACAGCAACAATCTTAGTAAAGCGCCATACTCTTTCTCTAGACAGTCACTTAACTTTTTTATAGGGATGTAAGAGCTATTGAATTAGCTGTTTACCAGATGGAAACTCGATCTTTCGGAGCTACATACATGCCATCTCCAGGCTTAATTCCATAGGTGTCATAGAATTCCTGGAAGTTTACAATCGTGCGGTTTACCCGAACTTTATTGGATGAATGTACATCATTTTTGCTCAAAATTGCTGCAAATTCTTTTGTTGTTGTGGATTTCCACATTTTTGCATTACTTTCGAAATATGCTTTAAAATCTGGATTACTCATTTGAGAGACAACCTGCAGTGAAGCCGCCATTCCACCTAAATCAGCGCCATTCTCGCTTAATGTAAGCTGACCGTCATTCAAAACACCAGGAATAATCTCAATGGCATTATAAAACTCAATCAGCTTTTGGTTTTTCTCTTCGAATTTCTTAAAGTCTTCTTCTGTCCACCAGTTATTTGCATTTCCATTTTCGTCGTATGCAGATCCATTGTTATCAAATGCATGGCTGATTTCATGACCAATAATCATGCCAATGGCACCATAATTTTCTTCAGGTTTAGCGTTAATATCATAAAAAGGCGCTTGAAGAATACCAGCAGGGAACGTAATTTCGTTATTAAGAGGATTGTAAAAAGCATTAACGGTATAGACACTCGTTACCCATGCCGTTCTATCTACTGGTTTTCCTAGCTTAGCTTTTGTGTTATCAATGTATGCTTTGGTTACTGTGAAGGTATTAGAAAATAGCGAACCACCTTCGTCATATGTCTTGATAGTTACTTTATCTAATGTCGTATCCCACTTATCTGGGTAACCGATTTTAACAATCATTGTATCCAGCTTTTTAATTGCTTTAGCTTTTGTTGTTTCTGACATCCAATCAAGGGATTTGATTCTTTCCTCATACGTAGCAATTAACTTATCTACCATTTGTTCAACATCTTTTTTAGCTTTTGGTGAAAAATGTTCTTCGGCGAACAGTTGCTCCAAGTATCCGCTCATTGTGCTAGTTGTCTTAGCTATTGCGATTTCCTTATCTGTTTTTACGCCTGAAACTCCATATAACGTTGCAGAAAACTCATTAGCAGCATCTCCGAATTCATCTGACAACAGACCGCCAGTTGCCATAAGGAGCTGCAATTTAGAGTAAGCTTTCAGCACATTAAGATTCTTTTCATTCAAGAGCTCCGCGCCTTTTTGCGCCAGCTTCACATCAAATACGATGACTTTATCAACACTGTCAACTTTCATCGAATTTAAAACTTGTTTCATATCTACTGTTTTGAACATGCTGTTAAATTGCTCGATTGTATAAGGGTTATAGTATTTCTTAACGTCGCCTTGTTCATGAGGGTCAAGTGATACGGAAGCTAAGCTTTTTTCCATTTCATAAATTTTCTCTGCTAGAGCAATTGCCGTAGATTCTTTTTCGCCCGATAGTACTAATAGTCTGGTCATATACTGAATATAGGCTTTTTTCGCGTTAGAGTCTTCAGTTACAAAACTGTTCTTATCCAAACCAGTAGCTAACCCAGTGTAATACAAAGCATTTTCACTGCTATTCTTTGCATCGTTCATAATGGCAAAGCTGAATAGTGAGCTTATACCTAATTCTTTCTCCAAATGAAGATCTGCTTGCACAAGTTCAGCAAGAGTTTTAGCTTCATCAATTGCTTTTACATATGTTTGAATGGGCTCAATTCCTTGTTTATTTCTATTGTTTGTATCCAATGCTGTCGAATAGAAATCGGCAATTTTCTGCTCTTTTGATCCTTTTGCAAATTGTTTGCCAGAGAGCTCATCTATTATCTTTTCGATTTTATCAGTATTCTGTTTTTGAAGCTCAGAAAATCCGCCGCCCATGATTTCTCCGACTGGAATAGTCGATTTATTTAACCATTCCTTATTGATGGCTTCATAAAAATCATCGTTTAAATGGGAACCTTTAAGTGTCCATATTCTGGCAATCAGGTTTTGGAATTCATCGATAGTAATTTCTTCATTTGCTCCTAATGTACCGTCAGGGTTGCCTGTCAGTATGCCTGCTTTAGTCAGTTTATCGATATCTTTCTTAGCCCATGTAGGTACATCAGTATACTCAACTCCAAATGTGCCACTGCGAAGATCATTTCCAACAGGCTTTGGCAATTCGCCGAATGCTCTGCTCAACATAACTAAAGCTTCAACTTTCTTCGCTGGCTCATTTTCTCGTAAATCTTTGTTTTTAGAGCCTTGTATAATTGCCTCCTTATTTAGTCCTGGTTGATAGGTATCTGCAGCTATCAACAAGGTTTTAACAATTTCTCCTCTTGTCGCAGGTGGTGACTTTTCATCAGCATACACCGCTACACTTACGGACAGGACCATTATGACGGTCATGAGTAAGGATAAAAACTTCTTTTTCATGTTCGTGCTCCTTCACAGTAAATTTGTATAAATTAAGGTAATTGGGTAGATTTTAGAATTTCTACCATTTGTCCATTGTAGTTGATTTATTTCAGTTTGAAAATATGTTAGGAGCTTTTTCATTTTAAGGGAGCATTATCTAGCTAATTTTGCGCTAATAGAGCTGAGAAAGGTCACTTCTAACCGACTATAATAGTATTACTTTAGAGTGGATTATAGGATTTAAGTAATACTACACTCAGGTTTTATTTTTTACGAATAGTAATGAAACTATGCCCAGCTAAGATTTTATGAGCTGCTAAAATATAGCCTAGAATGACAGTGTAATTTCAGAAGAAGCAATTCTGGGATTTTGTATGAAAAAATCTATTTGACGTTTCGTACTATTTTTCGTATTATATGGAGGAAAAGAATGCCCGAACTTGATCGGGAGAGGTTCATAGCTGATACCCTCTATAAAAAACTATGGAAACATGACAATTTGCCATGTCCATATCGGACGTGGCTTTTTTATGTTTAGACGTATGTTTTAATAGATGAATTGGTAAAGCCTCTCTTGAAAGTGTTGGGAAACATTTTACAAGGAGGTTTTTTTATGTCTGGTCGAAGTCATGAAGAAGGACTAAAGGATTTAACATTATTAGGTAATCAAGGAACGAACTATTCATTTGAATATGCACCTGAGGTATTGGAGGCAGTAGATAATCTTCATTCCAATCGCGATTATTTCGTTAAGTTTAATTGTCCAGAGTTCACTAGTTTATGCCCGCTTACCAATCAACCTGATTTTGCAACGATGTACATCTCGTATATTCCAGACAAAAAAATTGTAGAGAGTAAATCACTAAAGTTGTATTTATTCAGTTTTAGAAATCACGGTGATTTCCATGAAGATTGCGTTAACATCATTATGAATGACTTAATTACATTGCTTGACCCTCGATATATCGAGGTTTGGGGGAAGTTTACGCCACGTGGGGGGATTTCAATCGATCCGTGGTGTAACTATGGGAAGCCAGAGACTAAATATGAAGAAATCGCAAATTACCGTTTAATGAACCATGACCTTTATCCAGAAAAAATTGATAATCGATAACGAGAAATTAGTTAGTCCAATCAAAAAAGAGGTTTTTAGCTACCCTCTTAAAAAAACTAAGGAGAAAGCAGCACCTTTTCTTAGCGTGCTGTTTTTTCCATCAAAGGGAGTTTTTATAGATGAAGCAGGAGAAAGCAATTGTTGTATTTAGTGGAGGTCAGGATAGTACAACTTGTCTGTTTTGGGCAAAAGAACGTTTTGCAGAGATTGAGGCCGTGACTTTTAATTATGGACAAAGACATCGCCTTGAAATTGAATGTGCGGAACAGATAGCAGAGGAGCTTGGTATTAAGCATCACATACTTGATATGACCCTCTTAAATCAGCTTGCTCCGAATGCATTGACACGACAAGACATTAAAGTGGAAGACGGTCAAAATGGTGAGCTTCCATCGACATTTGTACCTGGACGAAACCTTCTTTTTCTTTCATTCGCTGGTGTTTTAGCAAGTCAAATAGGAGCCAAGCATATTGTAACTGGTGTATGTGAAACGGATTTCAGTGGATATCCGGATTGCCGAGATGTTTTTATTAAGTCCTTGAATGTAACGTTAAATTTATCGATGGATAATTCCTTTGTGATTGATACACCGTTAATGTGGCTCAATAAAGCGCAGACATGGGAGCTTGCCGATCAGTTTGGGGCTCTAGAATTTGTTCGGGAAAGAACATTGACTTGCTATAACGGAGTAATCGCAGATGGTTGTGGGGAATGCCCCGCATGTAAACTGCGAAAAAAAGGGCTTGATGAGTATCTAAGCTATAGGAAGGAGTTTTAAGCATGTCAGATTTTAAAATCGTCGATAAGCTCCAAAAAATAGGGGTAGATATCCAAAGTAATCAATTGAACTATCATGCTAAGCGTGTGCTTGTAAGCAAAGAATTTACCTTCGATGCTGCTCATCATTTACATCATTATGAGGGCAAATGTAAAAACCTACATGGCCATACTTATCGTGTTGTATTGGGACTTAGTGGATATACAGATGAACGCGGCTTGATGATTGATTTTGGTGATATCAAAAGAATATGGAAACAAAAAATTGAGATTCATCTGGATCACCGTTATTTAAACGAAACGCTTCCACCTATGAATACTACAGCAGAAAATATAGTTGTTTGGATTTACGATACCATGGTAGTGGCCTTGCGTGATGAGCAAAGAAATAATGGTGCGCGTGTAGAATTTATCAGACTATATGAAACTCCAACAAGCTATGCAGAAGCGAGACGGGAGTGGATGGAAGTTGAGTAAGATACCTGTTATCGAGATCTTTGGACCGACAATTCAAGGCGAGGGAATGGTAGTGGGCCAAAAGACCATGTTTGTAAGAACGGCTGGCTGTGATTATTCTTGTTCGTGGTGTGATTCGTCGTTTACGTGGGACGGTAGCGGAAAGCATCTTATTGTTCAAATGACAGCGGAAGAGATTTGGGCAGAGTTGAAGCGTCTTGGGGGTAATGGCTTTTCATATGTTACGATTTCAGGCGGCAATCCTGCACTTTATGCTAATTTAGAGGCGCTTATTGCCATTTTAAAAGAAAACAACATAAAGGTTGCGGTGGAAACACAAGGAAGTAGGTGGCAGAACTGGATGTACGACATTGATGAATTGACCATTTCTCCCAAGGCGCCTAGTTCAGGTATGACAACAGAGTATTCAGTGTTGGTGGATATTTTTGGAAAACTTAGATTGCGAAATAGTCATCACCATATTTCTCTAAAAATAGTCGTTTTTACTCAAGAGGATTACGATTTTGCTAAACAAATTCACCATCAATTTCCAACTATCCCCTTTTATCTTCAAGTCGGCAATGATGATCTCACAACGAATGACAATTCGCGATTAATGAAAAATTTACTAGATAAATATCATGCACTGATTGATAGCGTGTTGAAAGATGAAGAATTAAAGGATGTTAAAGTATTGCCACAGTTGCACACTCTTGTATGGGGAAATAAAAGAGGTGTATAGTGTGCCATTACGAAATGTCTATAAATGTATTAGAGGAGTACCAGAATGAGAATTTTATTTTATTTATTATCGATTATCATCGCTAATGTGGTAACAGCAGCATTTGCGCCATTACAGTTTGGGATGTTTATTGTTCCAATGGGGACGCTTTTAATAGGGGCGACCTTTATTTTCAGGGACCTTGTGCAAAATAAATATGGTAGAACAAAGACATATTTCTTTATCGTTACAGCTTTAATTTTATCAGCAGTAGTGTCATTCATACTCGGGGATACACTTTTAATTGTGGTAGCATCGGCTGTCTCATTTGTTGTGGCTGAAACAGCTGATACAGAAATCTATAGTCGACTGAAATTACCAATGGCTTGGCGAGTGCTTTACAGTGGAATCGTGGGAGGGTTTTTGGATTCTGCAATCTTTGTAGTCATTGGATTGAGTCCACTTGGAGCTAATATATTGCCTTGGGAAGCAGTACCTGCCGCTATTGTAGGACAAATTATAGTGAAGACGATTATACAAATGTTCGGAGCCCTAATTCTTGGTCAAGTGGGATCATTAAAAGAAAAACGTCTTATTTCAGGTTAATTCTTTGTAGAAGAGGGCTACTCGTTTTCTGTGGGAAAAGTGAGTAGCCTGCAAAGAATAATCGTTATAACACATTGACATTTTCCATTTTAATACCAAATTGAAATCTAGTATGCTACAATCTTGTTTAAAGACAGGAGGTTTAGGATTTGAATAATTATAATAATGGAGATATTATATTTAGTTTATTTTCGATAGTAGGACTGTTGTTTTACATAATTCCGATTATTTTTATAATTTGGTTTGCTATTAGTACGATTAGGCAACTAAAAAGACAAACAAAATTATTAGAAGAAATGAAAGACAGTATAAATTATATCAATGGACATCCGACACGTAGTAAATGATAATGCCCTAAAAACTATAAAAAACGATGAAAAAAACAGGTACTCGAATGAGACCTGAATTTTTTAGAACGGTAATCGCTATGAACTTGGGGATGGAATAAAGGGTTTAGGGTTTAGTCACATTAGTGTTCATAGCGATTCCCCCCTTACAAAACATATCATTTACTTATTTTGTAAATTGTATACCTTACTTGATGTAAAAAGAAAAGAATATCATGCCAGTACATATAAGCGCACTTCAATCATGGTTTATGCTTACGGCACCTATTGGAAGTTTGTTGAAAAATTGTAGAGGATGATATGGTATTCTGTGAATGAACACGCATACTAACCAAAAAACTAGGTACTCCACAAAGAGAGTACCTAGTTTTAATTGTGAAAAAAGGAAGGACCACTTGGGATGGAGTAACCCTAGTAACAATTTCGGAGGTGTAAGGCTAATTTAGCTTTACACTATTAAGTATATGTTAGATTCGCTATGTTTAAATAGTTAATTGCCTCAGAGTCTTAAAAAGAAAATTCTTAATAATTTCAGTTATAAATTGAAAAAGAGGGATAGAAATGGTAATATGGCAATAACTTTAGGTAAAGGGGAGAAAGCTTATGAAAAAAAGATCTATCCGTTTTTTAAGCATGGGCATTGGATTCTCCACTGCTGTTTTTTTCTAGAATAGTTGAACAAGGGATAAGTCTGCACTTTTTTAGAAAAAAAGAACCTAAAGGAGATTCAACATGAAATCAAAACTAGTGCGTAAAAACCCAATACAGGCACCAAAGCCTGTAGGGAAATATAGTCATGTCACAATTATTCCAAAAGATGCAACAATGTATGTTTTTTCTGGTCAAATTGGTTTGGACCAAGATGATCAATTACCACAGACATTAGAGGAACAAATAACAAATACCTTTTATCATATTGAAACGATTTTAGCTTCAGAGGGAATTGATGCCTCTCACATTGTAAAGGTCAATATTTGGGCTACAGAGGAAATAGATTGGGATTATTTCGACGAGCAATGGCAAGGTATGTTTGGCGATTCCTATCCATCAATGACCATAGCCTATGTATCAGCACTAGGTTTGCCAGAGATTAAAATAGAGCTTGATATTTGGGCTGCTAAATGATTTGATGATTTGTCATTATCATTTATACCCTTAAAAGTTCATTTTACGAAGACAGTTGGAAGGAAGGGCTATTCCGCCACCGAAAACAGACCATCCACCGTGAAGATTGCTTGCTTAACTTTATTTCATTGTAAAATTTAAAAACGAATATATCCTTTGAATATTGTCGTTTCAGACTGTAGACAAAAGCCGTCGAGAAGTTCATTCTCGATGGCTTTTGTCATTTTTCTTTCTCTTTCATATTCAATATTTGGTATATCATTGCTGTATCTAACATCCTCTTCGAGCATAGATGCTCTCTTAAGCTGTCTGCCATGTCCAAGTAGCTAGTTTCTTTAACATGCGTGGAATCGATAAATAAATGGTCTGCATGGAGGAGTCCTTGATGCATAATCTCTTTTAAAAATACGATAGAAAATCTGCTCAAATATATCGGTGTCTTAAAAGCGACGGACATAATTTTTACCGAAGGTAGAGAAATGCGGGACTTCTGTATGGAAGCCAAATCCTAAAAACCAACGATACGCCATATTCGTTTCAATTTCTTTGATGGTTTGACGCATGGACCGAATACCAAAAACGTACTGAATAAACGCCATTTTAAAGAGAACAACAGGATCAATACTAGGACGCCCATTAGGTGAATAGAGATGTTCGACTAAAGGATAGATAAATGAAAAATCAATAGCAGTCTCTAGTTTTCGCACTAAATGATTGTTTGGAACTAATTGATCACGTTAACATTTCTAATTGTTCTCGTTCATTGGTTTGATTCTTCGTCATCATCGTTTATCACCTCAAAAATTTACTTTTCAACACCCTATATAGATAAAAGTAAGTACTTTATGTAGAAGTTGATGGGAACGAAGGGCGGCAACTCCTGCGGGAAAAGCGGGAAAGTCGAGATCCTGGACTGAGCGAAGCGAGGGAAGCAGCTCGACCCCGCCCGCAGAAAGCGTCCGCCCGTAGTGGAAATCAACGGCTTTACTTTATTTCATTGTAAAAGAAAAAAGACTGTTGGCAAACTCTCAAATTTTTTGAGTTTGTCTACAGTCTGAGACGACAATATCCTTTGAATATTGTCGTTTTTTTTACGTTCATGGCTACATTTTACCGAAGCATTCTTTTTAATTGCTTCATTTCATAATTTAAATCGTCAATTTGCTTTTGCAGTTTATCAATATCATTATTTTTACCTTGGTTCTCTTGTAACTCATCTTCCAAGGCAAGACCTGCTGCAATGGTCGCTAGTGCGTCACCAAGTGTTGTGATGGCTCCCGCAATAACAGCCAGCTTAGCAGCTTGACTCACTGACTCAGCTCCTTCACTATTCCGATAGCCTTTGTTATTTTTCATAAAATCCTCCCTGCAAAAAAGGGTATTATATGTATAGTATGCATGCTGTAAGAGACAGGTGCAGAACCATGGTGACTAGCAGCCAAAAAAGGTCACTTATTTTTCAATAAGTGACCAAAAAAATGGGGATGTGTATCTTCCTGAAGATATGAGCAAAGATGGAAAGCGAGTAGGGTACATTACCAATATATGACGTTTTGCTTTATGCTGATAGGTATATATCCTTGGCTAAAAATCTTTTCTTTTTCTAAGGGGAGGGACTGTCCAATAGGTCCCCATTCGCCACAGCCACTCCAGTGGTCCGAAGCGGAAATAGTGTAACCATAGCTTACTGAAGATTAATTGGAAAACGTAAATACCTAGACAAATCCATAGTGACTCGAGGAATCGAAGTTGCCCAATTAGTTGAAATGTATGACCGATTATTAAAATGAGTGCAGTTTGCCCTAAATAATTTGTTAGGGCCATGCGTCCATACGCCTTTAATGGTGATAATAGTCGTTGGAATAATACACTTTGTAAACATAGGATAATAACCCCCATGTAAAAAGCGGAAACAAATGGGCTAAACTGTAGTCCAATTAACGCAAATTGCTCCATATTAGTAATATGCTCTTCCAGTTGAATTTTGGATAAATGATTGATATTAACATTGGCTGTAGGGACATAGTGCCACTGATAAAGCCAGCTAACTATGCTAACACAGAACATTACAATCGTCACTAGCATGATTTTTTTTCGATGTACAGAGATGTTTTCAAATAGGCGGTATTGTCCAGCAGTTAAACCTAGCAAAATTAGTGGGAAAGGCATGAGGATCTTTATCCCAAAATAAGCTGACAGGGCTAATAGAATGATCCCAACTATTAAATTGATTTCTTTCCGTACTTTATAAAAAGGTAAGGCTAAAAAACCAAAAATGGCATAGACAGTTAATGCTTCTCCTGGTTGAAAATAGAAATGGATAAGCCCCATTAATAATAATATTAAAAGTCTGCGACTAAATAATACATAGGCTCTATCATTTCTAGCCATTGCACGCGAAAGAAAAAGATAAAATCCTATGCCAAATAAAAAAGAAAAAATAATAAAAAATTTACCCTCTATAAAAAGCGTGAGAAATCGACTATAGGCAATATCACTAGCTATTTGTGGTGGTGCAATCCACATCAATGCAGGGATATTCACTAAAATAATGCCAAGTAAGGCAAACCCTCTTAAATAATCTAAAGTATCAATACGTTTGTTGTTGTCGGTTGGTTGCAACGTCATCTCCTCCTTACAACCAAGTATAAGGTCGTTTCCTAAAAATTAGTAACGAAGAATGTTACGTGAATCTTACAAAATCGTCATATTTGGAATTAGCTTTCTATAGGGTATGTCGCTAATATAGCATGAGCATGTTGACGCAAAAGCTGAATTAATTCAGGTGGTTCTTTGACAATCGCATCCGGACCTAGGCGATAAAAAAAGGAGCTAATAAAGTGAATCTCTCCTTGGTCAATCATTGTATTGATATAGCCAGTTCCATCACTATGACCAACCACCACCTTCTCGAAATTTGGCTCACTTCTGCATTGTCGTACACCTTCTCTTGTTAATTCGACATACAAGCGTATTGGCTGCTGAGGTTCATGGGGACTCTCTAGCCATTGCTGTAAATGAACAGATGTCTCATAGCCTTTATCGCTTTTATTCATTGAATGAATGCGATCAACTCGAAATAGAAGGATTTTCTCTGTTTGTAAATGAATAGCAGGCATATACCACAAGCCATCATGCGCATACACGCCAATAGGATGGACATGCTTAGTTGTGATGCCTGATTTTGATTCATATTGAATGTCTAATTGTAAATGGTTAATAACCGCTTCTAATACGTCTGATAAAAGAGGTGTAGAAATAGCGCGTTTAGGATTCCAAAAGGCAATATAGGATTGCAGACTATCTACCTTTTTTTGCGCCTCTTTCTGTAACGATTCATATAGTTTTTGTGAAACAGACTTCATTTCCGTATTAAATGGTAAATCACGATAATATTGCAGAGATTGGAACGCAAAGAAAATAGCAACCGCTTCTTCCTCTGTAAATAAAATAGGGGGAAGAATGGCACTTGAAAGCACTGTATATCCACCATTTCTTCCTTGCTCTGCGTAAATTGGCAGCCCCATATCACTTAAATCTAACAGGTAACGATGCACTGTTCTTACAGAAATGTTGAAGGCATCGGCAATTTCCTGGGCTGTAAATTGCTTTTTAGCGCTGACAAATAACAAAATATCAATTAATCGTTTAGCCTTGGACATATTCTTTCACCTTTTTTAATTAATCATGTCAATAGTTGTCATGTTTTATGTTTAGTATATACATTGTACGAAAGATTTTCAAAAGAAGAGGAGCTGACATGATGTCACGAGAAATAGTGGTATTTATCGGAATAAGTTTAGATGGGTTTATAGCTAAAGAAAATGATGACTTACAATGGCTGGAAGAAACAGAGGGGGAAGGGGATAATGGCTATGCGGATATGTATCAAACCATCGATACGATTATTATGGGGAAACGAACATATGATTATGTCAAAGAGCATCTCGATACATTCCCTTATCCTGATAAGAAATGTTATGTGTTCACCAAATCTCAAACAGGGAAAGATGAGCATGTGGAATTTGTCCAAGGGGATGTGGTGGCGTTCACTAAGAAATTAAAACAACAATCAGGCGCAAAAATTTGGATGGTCGGTGGAGCTCATATATTGGATGCTTTTTTACAGGAGCAGTTGGTTGATGAATGGATTATCACCATTACCCCGCATTTAATAGGGGCAGGTATTCCATTATTTAAACAACCGCGTCCATTTGAAGATTTAAAGCTACTCGAGACAAAGCGATACGGTCAAATGGTCCAAATGCATTATCAGGTGAGAAAAGAAGAGTAAGGTAGTACGGATTAAAAGGAAAGGATAGATGAAGAAAATCTATCCTTTTTTTCATGGAATAATAAGTTGCTTATTATGAAAAAGAACTTGCTTGACTCTGTATCTGTTATGTTAACAAGACCAGCCTCAATCGGTTCATCTTGTTTTTAATTGCATAAAAATATTCACTAATATAACTAATAATGGGTGCATTATAAATGCTATGGCTATTTGAGCATAAGAAGCGCCAAAATATTCAGCATCGGTATCGAAAAGAAAGATGTTCAGCATCGTAAATAGCGTTAATACAGCTATTAGAGTGTAGCGAATGGCATTTTGAGAGCCAATAATTGAGCCATACACAAATAACAGTGTGGAACTAAATAGGAGTACATGTAGAATCATGGCTTCATCAATTGCATATGAAACGGGTATATCAGAAGTAATCAATAACCGATAAGCGAAGGCCCCTAGTAAAACAAACGTGCCAAATAAAAGTAATAGATTAGAAATTAAATTTTCTCTCATTGTCTCACCTTTTATTAAAATTTAGGTGTTAGTTTGGTTGCAAATCCTTTTTAAAAGACCTGAACAGCAAACAGTACAATCCGTTTTGAATTGGCAACAATATTAATTACTTAACAAAAACAACATATTCGTACCATTGGTTTAGAAAAACAAGCAAAGAGTATTTAATCCTTTTGCTTATGTTTGATTGCTAAATGTAATGAGAAACTTATCCCAATGGTCATTATTATAGAAAAAATAATCGTGAACATTTCTTTATAATAGATGGATGTAATAGCCATGATAATTGAACTGATGATAAGGGCTACACGTAATAATATTGCGGTTTTTTCACTTGGATTAAAAAAATCTTGAAGAATAGCAAATAAATAAGCGAATCCGAAAAATAGAATGTACTCATAAACCAACACAGGCTCAACAGAATCTGGAATTCCTAAATATAGGGCTTGAATTATGAGAATAAATAACGCTATATATTTTAAATATTTATAGGAGTTTTTTGACAAATGATCACCCTTTTTTATAATAGATTAACATTTTTAAACAAGTGTTGGTTATAAAAGTTATTATTTTAAAAATTTAGTATATTCAGTAAGGAATGTTCTTTCCATTTGGATAAAAGGAGACAATTTGAAGTGAATGATAAGAGATATTACAGATTAAACTTAGCGTTCATTTGTGTTGTTTCATACCTGAGATTCATAATCAGATGGATTATAATAGGTTTGTAAATGGTTTTGGATATTGGGTGGGTTCATGTATGGTCCTCCTATTTTATTGTATAATAAATGGACATTTCTACAAGGATACAGAGGGGGATACTACAATGTCATTGGAACTTCCGCGAAAAATACATATTATTGGCTCTGTTGGTAGTGGGAAAACAACATTAGCACGTTCATTATCCAAAATGCTCCAGCTTTCTTTTCATGAATTAGACAATGTAGTTTGGATTCGTAACCAATCGGGGGATATTAGAAGGACGGAGCAAGAGAGACAGGAATATCTACAATGTATTATCCAAACAGACGGGTGGATTATTGAAGGAATCCATCAGGAGGAATGGGTGGCACAAAGCTTTCAGCAAGCGGATTGTATTATCTTTCTAGATACGCCTTATAAAATTCGTACTGCTCGGATTATAAAGAGGTTCGTCAAACAAAAAATAGGAATCGAAAAAGCCCATTATCAGCCAACTTTTTCGATTTTTTTTAAAATGTTTCGATGGAATAAACGTTTTGAAGAGGTGGGGAAGCCACAATTTTTTACAAAAAGGGAAGATCTATTAGATAAAGTATTATTAGTTCAGCACCAAAAGGATGTAGACAATTATTTTCGTCAGTTTTAATCAATAAAAAGCGTATTCCGATGAGTGGATACGCTTCATTTTTAGGCATTTTTCTTTGTGCGTGTTGTACGCTTTCTTGTAGTAGGCTTTTTCGTTTTATCTAAGGATGCCTGTAGCGCAGTCATTAAATCTGTGACATTATCGGGAACTGGTCGTTGTTGATCGTTCGTAGCTACCGTATTGGTTGCTTTTTTCTCTTCGATTAAGTCCAGCAATGCATTCCGATAATCGTCTGTATATTTCTCTGGGTTAAATGTGGTCGTTAATTGGTCGACCAGCATCAGAGCTGTCTCTAACTCCTTTGGTACAACGTCCTGCTCACTTGGAATATTCGGGACATCCCCGACACTCCTCACCTCATCAGGATAATGAATGGTCTCCATCACGAGTGCATTTTGATACACTCGCACAACAGCAAGCTGTTCTTTTGAACGAATAATGATTTTAGCAATGCCAATTTTGCCAGATTGCTCTAATGTTTTACGCAATAATGAATAGGCTTTAGCACCAGTAGAATCAGGGGATAGGAAATAGGTGCGTTCAAAATAAATCGGATCGATTTCCGTCAATTGTACAAAATCAATAATTTCTACGGCTTTATCTTCATTTTCTTTCCGTAAGTTTTCTAAATCCGCTTGATCCAGTACGACAAATTTATTTTTTGTATATTCATAAGCTTTTACAATGTCCTCATCTTTTACTTCTTGATTGCACCCCTCGCAAACCTTTTTATAGCTAATCGGTGTATGGCATTCCTTATGGAGCTGTCGCAGTTTAATATCTTTATTTTCCGTAGCGGCATGAAGCTTTACTGGGATATTGACAAGTCCAAAGGAAATGCTTCCTTTCCATACTGTATGCATACAAATGTCACCTCTTTTTCTTACTATGATATTTTTTGCAGTATTTTATGTATTGTAAATCGAAATCATCAAACACTGTAGATAAAAAGCAAGGTAGGTATTGTGACATGAAACCAATGCTTTTAACGGAAGCAAATGAAATTCCAATAGGGGATGACTGGCTTTATGAAACGAAATATGATGGCTTTCGATGCCTCTTAATATGGGATGAGCAACCGATACTTATTAGTAGGAACGGGCGCAATTTAAATCATTCGTTTCCTGAAATTATAGATTATTGTCACCAAATACATGCTTCAGTGAAAGCATTTTTACCACTCATTTTTGATGGGGAGCTTGTGTATTTAAGCAATCCATATAAAAGTGAATTTTCTGTTGTCCAGCAAAGAGGGAGAATGCAAAATCAAGATGTCATTGCAAAGCATGCTCAAGCCTTCCCCATGAGGCTTCTCGTGTTTGATATGTTAATGATCAAAGGGGAATCGTTTAGCAACCGTTATTTAAAAACTCGTAAAGAGCAATTGGCAAAGCTAGCAGCAAAGGTAAAGCTTCCCAATGTAGATGATCAAGATGGAAAGGTCATACAAATTGTGCAGGCTAAGGAGGAAAGTAATATTTTATGGCAGGCGATTAAGGTCTACAATGGGGAGGGCATGGTTGCCAAGAAGAAAACTAGTAAATGGCTGGATAACACACGCTCAAGCCATTGGTTGAAAATTAAAAACTGGCGTTATGTGACAGTCATTGTGACGCAATATGATCATAGTAATGGCTATTTCCAAGGTTCCATTTATGACGGAGGAAATTTACGAGAGGTTGTTACATTTAAACATGGCATGAAGGAGGAAGAGCATCAAACACTCGTTGCTTTTTTTCAGGCTCAAGGGCAACGTAAGAAAGAATTGTGGGAGTTAGAGCCTTCTATTTGTGTTGATATTGCCTGCATAGATTTTGATGGTAGTAAGCTCCGAGAACCAAAATTTCATGCCTTTCGATTGGAATTAACACCAGATATTTGCCAATGGCAGCATATGCAGCGACAGCTGTTTCCTATTCCTGAAACAGTTCCTATAACACATCCTGATAAACCTGTATGGCCAGAAATAGGTGTAACAAAGGATCATTATTTATCGTACTTACAAAGTGTTTCGCCCTATTTATTGCCATTTCTTCAAGATCGCCCATTAACTTTAATACGCTATCCACATGGTGTTCCTGGGGAAAGCTTTTATCAAAAAAGTAGACCAGATAAATTACCTGATTTTGTAGGCACAGCGATGATGGATGAGATTGATTATATGGTCTGTAATAATCTTGAAACATTGTTATGGCTGGGCAATCAATTAGCATTAGAGTGGCATATTCCATTTCAAACACGACAAACTATGAATCCGACAGAGATTGTCTTCGATTTAGATCCCCCTTCAACGGACCATTTTTCTTTGGCGATTGCAGGGGCACTAGATTTAAAAGGAATTATTGATTATTTTCAGCTACAATCATTTGTCAAAACTTCAGGCGGGAAAGGGTTACAGCTCTATATCCCGTTACCAGCAAATAAATTTACCTATGAGGAGGTTCGCGTTTTTACTGAATTTGCTTGTCGTTTTTTATGCCAACAAAAGCCACATTTATATACAATCGAGCGATTAAAAAAAAATCGCCATAATAAATTATATTTAGATTATGTGCAGCATGCTGAAGGTAAGACGATAATTGCCCCTTATTCCACTCGTGGAAATGAATTAGGCTTAGTCGCAACGCCACTCCATTGGGAAGAGGTTAATGACGATTTAAAACCCTATTATTTTTCGATTCCTGCTGTTATGGAGCGAATGAAGAAAATAAGCAATCCTTTTAAATACTTTCGAGAAGTAGGGGAACAACAGGACTTTCAAGCAGTTTTAGATCGTATAAATGAATAATGCTCATCAGGTCAAGAAGTATTGTAAGCTACTTCTTGACCCTTTTTATGATTAAAGTGTAACCTGTGCTTTCACTTTTTCTAAATAATCCAATATTCCCATCGCTGACACAATCGTATCGAATGGAATGGTTTGATAGACGGGGTGGTCGGGTGATAGACCATTTGCTTGTAAGTAGCTAAATAACAGCTCCTTTAATCGAGCATCTAAATCGCGAATTTGTTCCTGGAGCTGGCTGGATGCTCCTTGTGCTTTACGGCCTTCTTCTAAAAAAAGAGGTGTCCAATAACGTACTTGACGATAGGCCTCTGCTGGGTTTTTATAAGCTCCATAATGGCCAAAATATAATTCGCTTGCCTGTAGCTTTTCGTACAATTGAATGGAATGCTCCATCGTTTCAGGATTGTATTGATTTGGGGAAGTGGAAGGTATGATTAGATCAATTGCTTCACCGTCCATTTCTGGGTAACGTACACCTGTTGTATCCCCAACAAAAAGACCGTTAGTAGCGGAATAAAGCATAGAAACATGATGTTTTGCATGGCCCTCTGTATGATAAAACGTTAAATGATGTTGTCCTAAATGGAGTTGTTGTTCATGACTTACTTCTATAATTCGGGCTGCATCGATCGGCACAATCGGATGAAAAAGGCGGTCAAATTCGGTCCCATAAACGCCTTTAGCGCTGGAAATGAGTCTGCCCGGATCGATCATATGGGCCGACCCTCTAGGATGAACAACTAATTTAGCATGAGGGCAGCTCTGTAAAAATAAGCCTGCACCACCGGCATGGTCTAAATGAATATGTGTCACAATGACGTAGTGAATATCCTCTAAAGCGATATTTAATTCCTTTAATCCTTCCATAATGTATGGAACGGATGGACTAGCAGACGTTTCAATTAAGGTTATTTTTTCATCAATTAATAGATAGGAGCTTGTTCGTTGCTCTCTATTTAGATCATGCGTATCAATACAATAAAAATTTGCGGCGATTTGTTGGACTCTGCTCAAAAGAATTCCCCCTTTAATTTCAATAATGTGAAGTATATGCTCTAAAAGTCGATTTTTAGCTACAAAAAGTAGTAGTTATACTATATAATAATAGAAAATCAAACTGAATGTCCATTCATTTTTTAGGGGGATCATTATGGAGAACAAAATTCGTTATGATACAAGGAAAGTGCACCGAGTTAATTTGGCAATAATATCGATTTTAGCCATTCTAATTTGTGGACCTATGATTATATCAAAAGGAATACTATTTTTATTTGTCGGACTAGCCGTTATCGCTTTAGCTATATGCAATTATTTTTTGCCGATAAAAGCTTATGTAAAAGGGTTTATCTTTGGTCTTATTCCATCAAGTATAGTGTTTACATTATTTTTGCTAGATAGTTTTTCATTGAATAAACATTATATTTTGCTGTGCACCATTGCCATTATCGCGCTTTATTTTAAAAAGGAATTAATTGTGTTTTTTGGGTTGCTAACTAACATTAGCTTTATCATTTTATATTTGGTCAATTCTTCATCTTTATTAGGGCCCTTTGATGACATCATTGTTTTCATCACTCTTCTAGCGATTATGAACGGTGTCATTATTGCTTTTTATTTACTTGCTAAATGGGGGAATGAGCTTATTAAACATGCTGAAATTCAGCAAAATGAAGTCCAAGCTTCTTTCAATCAATTACAAAATACATTCCAGGAAATCGAGAAAAGCAGTCAGGCTTTGGACGAACATGTGACGCAATTCCAGCAAACCATGCAAAGTATTTCTGGCTCTAGTAAACAAATATTATTAGCCACTGAGGATATTTCTGCCAGTATTCAGCAAGAGGCTTCTAGTTTGCAAATGATTCATGTCACTATGAGTGATTCTGTTCATTTTGTAAATGAAACGTTGACGATTTCAAAGGACACAGTGGAGAAATCTACTGAACTTCAGCAAGAGGTTTTGGCAGGATGGGCTAAAATGCAGGACGCGATGGCTCAAATGAGCGTGATGAGTCATGCCATGAGCTCAACCGGAGAAACCGTCAACGAGCTTCAATTCAGTTTGCAAACGGTGGATAGCTTGCTACAGGGGATCACACATATTGCGCAGCAGACAAATTTATTGGCACTAAATGCAGCCATTGAAGCTGCTAGGGCGGGGGAACATGGTAAGGGATTTGCTATTGTAGCGGAAGAGGTACGAAAGCTAGCGGAGGAAAGTGCTGCCATTACGGTCAGTATTACGAATGTGACGAAAACGTTGTTTGAGAAAGCGACGGAGGCTCATCAACGTTCTGATGATGGTGAAAAAGCATTACAGCACGGGGAACAGCTTTTACAGGATGTCAGTTATTTCTTTAATAGTTTAAAGGAATCATTTACGCAAACGAATACAGACTTGACAAGGGGGATGCACGAATTAAGCAGTGCCATCTTACAATTTGAGGCAATCCAATCTCAAATTGAAAAGCTGAATAAAATGACAGAGCAAAATGCATCATCAACAGGTGATATAGTGCATTCAGTGGAGGACGAAAATAAGCTCTTAGTGAAGATGACGGATACGACAAATCGTATTCAGACTTTAAGCGATACATTAAAATCATTGGTTATGGCAAAGATTTGAAGGAGAGATTGAAATTGAAATAACTGGTAGGTTAAAATAACAGTATGATTAAACATCTTAGATGGAGGGTATAGTGTTGTTAGTCATCTGAGATATCCGAAGGACAAATTAAAGTCATATGCATCGGTAGCTTGACCTACATAACGATGTCCAGTTAAAAGGTGAAGTTGAAAGGGAGGAAGGATACCATGAACATTCGTAGCTTACAGAGTGCAGATTATTATACTTTATTGCCAGTAATTAATGAGTGGTGGGGCGGAAGGAATATGTCAGATAAACTGCCTAAATTATTTTTCGATCACTTTACGAACACAAGCCTCATCATGGAAAAGGATGGCGAGATCATTGGTTTTCTTGTCGGTTTTTTATCACAATCCAACACAAATGAAGCGTTCATTCATTTTGTAGGGGTTCACCCTGATTATAGAAAACAGAATATTGCAAAAAGGTTATATGATGTATTCTTTCATGTGGTGAAACAGTATCACCGTAATATCGTTAAGTGTGTTACATCCCCTATAAATGAAGTGTCCATTGCCTTTCACAAAAATTTGGGATTTAGAATGGAGAAAGGTGACAAGGTGATGGATAATATGTCTATCCATAGTGATTATAGCGGCGAAAATCAAGACCGTGTGTTATTTTATAAAATTCTATCGTAATTTCCTTGAATGACCTTGCATATAGTCCCCAATAAGGGGGCTATAGATGTTTATCCAAAAACTATTTACCTTATGGTTTCTTATTTCCATCATTGTTAGTGTCGTCTTTTTCTTTTTTTCCCATACGCCTATTCAAAATGCTGAGAAATCAAATGTGTCTCTATCGCAACCTAGCAACGATGAACTATTAGGTTATATGCAACATTATCAATTTCTTATTAGTGATATTGTCATAGCCCTGCAAAAAGAATCTTATAGCTTTCAATTAGACTATGCTGTCCTGCCAAATGGGAAAATGGAGCTCCTTGTGTCTATACCTGAAACAATCAATCAGCTGTCCAAACAAAAAATAGAGGAAACGATGCTTGATTGTATTCAAAAAAATGATTTAAACCCGATATCGTTTCAAATAACAATTAAAAATCTTTATGATCCTGTAGCCACTGACTCGACCAGGCTTAGCTATAATGATGTTATGGCTCATTTATTTGAAACGATGACTGCACAACATGTTGGTGTCTTCAGTATCGACCACACGATGACATCAGAACATGTCCACATCATCATCAATTTAACAGAAGAGAAGGATGATGTAATTCAAAAGGAAGTTCGACAAGTAGCCGAGGATGTTATAAAGCAGCATCAATTTGATATACAGCAATTCTATATTGAAATACAAAATAAAATGTTTGCGTACCATAAATGAATAAGGAGATGTGTGCTTCGAGCGCTCATATTCAAATGCCTAGCCTTTGTAGCAAGAAAAGGGATATACCCTTGCCATCGTAACAGGTGTAAAAAGCATCCTAAAGATTTAGGAGCTGCATTTGTAGAAAATCAGCGGTTGATAGTATACATATTTTTTCACGCACTAGCAAGTATATCAAAATAGCATTTAAGTAGTAAAAGGAGACAACGTTTACTGTCTCTTCCTCTACGAAAGCACCTCGCTAATTGAAGAAGAACAGCGACGTTTATTAAACAATCGCGCTCGTTGTCTTAATTAGGGACTGTCACCAAAATGAATTATTTATTCTCGACCTATCTACAATGCATCCATTTTTACATAAACAGAAAAACACCACAAGTTAATAACATACTTATTAATCCCACACCTCGGCCCCTATTATCCACCAAACAACGGATTTAGTGGATGTCTCTTTTCCTTCTTTCCTCTATGCTTTTTTTCATTGACATAAGGACAAAAAGTCCAGCTACGATTAAACCAACTGATATCCAAAGTAACAATTTCATTTTAACATCTCATTTTTTATAGTTTGCTATCTACGAATGGCACCAAATATAGATGTTATTTTTCTAGATAATAAAAGTTCCCTTTCTTTATAGCACCATTAACGGATCAAGCACGAAATTAACACTCAATTGACTACAGATAGAATTTAAGAGAGAATATATAAAGAATGCTGAAAGAAAGGAGGATTTCTGTGGAACATCGCTCACTAATTCTGCTTGGGTTATTAATGGGACAAAGTCAACATGGATATCAAATTAATGAATTTATCGAAAGAAACTTAAGTACAGTTACAGATATGAAAAAGCCAACCGCTTATGCTACTCTGGATAGACTAAATCAAAAGGGTTATATAGATATTCAATTAGTGCAAGAAGGAAATAGACCTACCCGAAAAGTGTACTCTATAAATGAAAGCGGCCGAACGTATTTTTATCAATTATTATTGGATAATCTATCCTCTGCAGAAAGTGTTAATTATCAAGGAGATATTGGGTTAATGTTTATTGATTTCCTTCCTATGGATCAAGCAATCCCGGCCTTGCAAGAACGATTAAAGAAAAACAAAAAACGCATAGATGTATTTAAGGAAACGCCGGCACATGGGATACGTACCGGTGTTAATCTAGCGGTCGAACATAAAATTATTATGCTAGAAGCAGAAATAGTCTTTCTTGAAAAAACTATTCAAAATTTTAATCATTCGGATTAAATAGTATATCCACAAAAAAAGGAACCAAAGAGGGTTCCTTTTTTTATTTGAGACAAAAATAAAATTATATAGTCACGCTTGACTAATCAAAAAGAAACTATTAGAATTCAATTAGTCAAACGTGACTATATATTAATGATAAAGGAGTGTCGTACATTGTTTCTTGCTATGAAAGAATTAAAGTATGGTAAATTACGCTTTCTGATGATTGGCGTTATAACTATTCTAATTGCTTGGCTAGTATTCATACTATCAGGATTAGGTAACGGCCTGTCTACTCTTAGTGCAGCAACCTTTAAAAATATGGATACCGATTATGTAACCTTTGAAGAGGGATCAAGAGCCTCTATGAGCCGATCGTTATTAAGTGAAACATTGACAGGGAAACTAGAAAGCCAACCTCATGTTTCAGCGGTATCAGCAATGGGTGCCACTATGGGAACAGTAACAAATAATTCGAGTTCGAATAAAAATGAAAAAGTAGATATTGCCATTCTAGGAATCAATCCAGGTAGTTTTCTGGAACCTACTGTAGAAGAAGGAAAGCCCCTCGATGCAAATCAGGCTTTGGAAGTAATCGCGAATGATACTTTAAAGAAAAAGGGATTTAAAATTGGTGATACGTTGAAAATAGAAGGATCATTAGAAGAGTTGAAAATTGTCGGGTTTGTAAAAAATGAAACATACAATCATTTACCTGCAATTTTTACTACCTTAGATAAATGGCGCTCCATTCAATTTGCAGCACCTGGTTCTGATAAAGGGATTGAAAAACCTGTAAACGCAATTATGCTGCAAGGGGAGGAAATTGACTCCGAGAAACTAAATCAGGTCTTCAAAAATACTGAAACAGTAACTAAGGCCAAAGCCATACAGGGAATGCCCGGTTATAAAGAAGAGAATGGCACAATTATGATGATGCTTGCTTTCCTTTTGGCCATTTCGGCATTTGTACTGGGGGTATTCTTCTACGTACTTACCTTGCAAAAATCAAATCAGTTTGGCATATTGAAGGCCATCGGCGCCAGCAATCGTTTCCTCGGGAAAGCTATTGTATCCCAAGTATTTCTATTATCATTCATTAGTATTACAGCAGGAATCTTGTTAACCTATGGGACAGCCCTTATTCTTCCTGATGAAATGCCATTTTCACTTGACCTTAAGTTAGTTGTCCTTTATGCCCTGTTCTTACTTGTCATTTCTATTTTAAGTTCATTAGTTTCAGTTCGGAAAATTACAAAAATAGACCCACTTCAAGCGATTGGGAGGATGGAATAAATGTCAGGTATACAATTAAAAAATGTCTCCAAACTGTATCAACAGGGGGAAAATCAAGTTCTTGCCCTTGATAATATATCCTTAACTGTGGAACAAGGTGAGTTTATAGCTGTTATTGGTCCATCAGGTTCGGGTAAAAGTACCTTTCTTGCCATTGCAGGCGCCTTACTCCAATCATCTGAAGGTGAAGTTATTCTTAACGGCAAGAGCCTTAATCAGTTAAACCAAAAGAACTTAGCTCAATTGCGGCTGGATGAAATAGGATTTATCCTACAAACTAGCAATCTGGTGCCTTATTTAACTGTTCTCGAACAATTACTTGTAGTAAAAAGAATGTCAGGGAAACTTTTAAAACAGGATAAGGAATATGCAAAGGAGTTATTGCAAAGTCTGGGTTTAACAGAAAAACTGAATAAGTTGCCAGAACAGTTATCTGGAGGAGAACGCCAACGTACGGCAATTGCCCGCGCATTTATAAACAGCCCGTCTATTATTCTAGCAGATGAGCCAACAGCTAGTCTGGATTCAAAAAGAGCTCATGAAGTGGTTCAACTCATAGCTATACAAGCAAAAACAAGAAACAAAGCAGCAATTATGGTTACCCATGACGAACGAATGCTTGAATACTGCGATAAAGTGTATCGAATGGAAGATGGCAAACTTAAACATGATGAATCTTTTAAAAACTTGAAAATTACCTCTACTAAAGGATAGAAATGTTTATAGAAAATTTAGGAGGACTAATCAATGATCATTGTAACAAACAGAATTAAAACGAAATTAGGTTTTGCTGCAAAAATGGCGCCCATGTTCACTAGGTCAGGTCCCTTACAAAAAACAGAAGGTTTTATAAAAGTGGAGGTTTTAATTGCTAAAAATCTAACCGGATTTGATGAACTGAATGTAAATATGTATTGGAACACGATTGAAGACTTTACTCAATGGAAAAATAGCGCTGCTTTTAAAGAAACCCATGCAGGGTCAAATAACACGGAACAGGAATCTCCAATTTTGGGAAGTGAAATTATTTTTTCAGAGGTTGCTTCGGCTTTAGAGCCAATTGCATAATGCTATACAATATTTACTCCACGACCGATTGTGGAGTAAGAAAACATTAGATTCATTTTATTGTTGTAATAAATAGGGTCATTTTTAGTAAAAAGAGGATAGATAGAGCGAATTTTATTTAAGCTCTTCTATCCTTTTAATGTATATACATTTGATGTGTGACATTTACTAAGTTTTTCTATTTAAAAAGCATCAGTTTTAACTTGGACTTGTAATCATTAACTGATTCCTTTTGCTTAATGAATGAAATTTTGAGGAATACATTCACGAACACCAGAATTTCTTAACGAGTTAAATAGGGCTGCACTGATTCTTAATAGAACATGGTTATCAGTGCCATTTTCTAAATCATAGATGACGAAGTAGGAATTATCCACCGAAAAAATACATTTTCGTTCTAAGTCAAACCCAGGTGGTACAGGTGGAAGCTTTAAAACGGGTACAACTACAGGTGTATCTCCTTCTTCTCTAATAAATCTGAAAGTTTGTCGGTCAATCTCATAGATATTTACTGGGTCAATCTCCACACCTTTATCTGGAACTGTAATTTCATCTTCAACTATTAGAAAAAAGCGCTCGTTCCGAAAGTTGAAAAGACTTCTTGCTCCAATTTCAAATGATGCCATTTTATTTTCACCTCCATTCCTATAAATAGGTTATTCGTATGGAATAAGATTCTTTGGACTATAAGGAAGGTAGAGTGAAGAATTATAAATAGAAATATTACTAAGAGTTGCTTTTACTACAGAAGCATACGTTGAACCATATACATTGTTATTTTCAATCGTGACAATATAATCCTATAGAACGAAAAGTAGAATGATTTATCCACTTCCATATACACTTACTAGCAATTGATAAAAAGTATTTACTATATTAATAAATATTTTTTAAAAATTGTTATAGTGAAATCCCTTCACATTCTGTATATTTGTGTAGGAGGAGGAGATTTAATGGCAAGAAAATGGATGTTACCATTACTTTTATTAGTAAGTGTTCTGATGGTTGCGTGTAGTCAGGATCAAGAAAAAGAGAGCAATAAGGGTGGGGAAGTAGAAGTAACCATTCCAGCTTTATTTTTCGAGGGACAGGATATTGATTCTGTTATTTCAAAGGCGAAAAATAGTGGAATTAAGGAAGTCATTAAGAATGATGATGGTTCTTTAACGTATAAAATGTCTAAACCTGAGCACGAAGAAATGATGAAAGGCTTAAAAGAAGGTATTTTAGCAAGTGTAGATGAAATTAAAGCTAGTCAAGATTACAAATCTGTTAAAGATATTACTTATAATAAATCCTTTTCAGAATTCACACTTTCTGTAAACAAGAAAGAGTTCGACGGTAGTCTTGATACAATGGCCTCAGTTGGACTTGCTTTAACAGGTATGTACTATCAATTATTTAATGGTGCAGACGTTGAAGATTATAAAGTCACAGTAATTTATAAAGATGCATCTAGCGGAGAAGTATTTAATACCATTGTTTATCCAGATGATGTAAATAAGAAGAAGTAATAAAAAGAAAACCTACATAGGTATATAGGAACGCTGTTGCCAAAAGTCGTTGAGACGTCCATTCTCGATGACTTTTGGCATTTTTTCTCTTTTATAGCCAGAATTTAATGAAAAGATTAATCAAAGACATGCCGATCGTTTACATTGGATGTTTTATCCTTACTAGAACATAAGTTTTTTGGACAATCCTTTTAGTAGATCAGTATGGCTAAAAAAACTATTCTAAAAGAAAGAAATTCTAAAATATGCTCTAAGTAGGTTGAGCTGCAGAAGGTGATTGAGGCTGATGAAATGATAAAAGCAGAAGTTTCAGAGGACATATGATGTTATAGATGTCTTGCTTAAGAGAAAATAATGATTGAACCATCATTGTATCCCACAAGGTCCTTCTGCCTGATTGGGCAGGCAAAGGGAAACGTTGATTATTTTTCCTTTCGGGGTTTTCTAAGGTACGAAAAGGACATAACAGAAAGTCCTATAAAAAAGAATAGTATCGCAACATATTTATTTGGAATAAGTGAATTGTAATCGAGGGAACCTGTTAATCTTCCCATTCCACTTGAAATTAAGAGGGCAGCTAAAATAAATATGATATGTTTAATTATAGAATACTGTGTTTTCATTGCATATATACTCCTAATATTTGGGTCATTAACTTATAAAAGGATAACATAATTGGGTAATGTTTGAAAATGTAGATTTATTCATGTAGTGCATAATATAAATACTGAATATTTCAACATAGAAAGTAGTGGCAAACGGCGAATAGGCAAGCACATGAAATTTCCAGTATAACGTTATTTAGGTGAGAAACAATAAATTATGTCAGGTGACTGCTTTTTAAAAATTTAGTACAATAGTTTCCCTCCACCCAAATAAGCCTACTACTTCTAATTTCATTCCATTTGAATACGTATTATTTTTTCTCGACATAGAAAAATCCCCTTAAAGTATAATGTTATCTACCTAAAGCGGATAATATCGAGCTCACATCATTGTGGGTTCTTTTTAATTAAAACGAAAAGGTTAAGATGATCATATATTTTCAAACTTAGCTGCTTTTTTTGCACACAATAAAAAATAAAACGATAATATTAAGCGAGCTTTCAAAGAAATTTGTTGATGAACAAGGTAATCCGATTGAAATGGGATTTTGTACCTTTCACGCCAGTGCGAGTTACTGAATTGAAATCTGATTCTAAAAAGTGCTCTCTAATCAAAATTGAAGATGATAAAAAGCAAGAATGTGAAGCAAAACGTGGGTCCAAAAAGGGCAAGAAACGAAAATAAATAGTTAATTATGCTAAAGAGCTATAGTGTAATCTCTTCTTATTATGTATATTTGTGTATAAGGAGGGGTATTATGAAAAAAATTTTAATATTTGTATTCACTGTTGTTATAACACTGAGTATATCTACTACAGCTTTCGCAATCGACGTATTTTACCAAAATGAAAAAGTTGAAATGGACGTACAACCAAAAGTTGTTAATGGTAGTACATTAGTTCCGATACGTGCTATCAATACCGCTTTAAAAGGCGAAACAAAATGGAATCAATCAAAACAGCAAGTAGAAATTGTAAAAGATGGTCATAAAATAATTTTAGAAATCGGGAAAAATAGTGCATTAGTTGATGGTAAGATTGTAATTTTGATTGCGCCTGCACAAGTAATATCGAATCGTACTTATGTGCCTTTACGCTTTATTTCTGAATATTTAGGGCACGATGTTAAATGGGATAGTGCCACCCAGCGTATTTTAATCGATACAGATATAGCTATTATTGACAAACAAGCAAACGTTTCAACTCAGTTTGATTCTATTATAGATATAGATAGTATTGATTTCGGGAAAATTTATGAAGTCAATGGAACAGGGAAATATTCTGGTTATAAAAAGTTAATTGGCTATCCATATGAAAATCATTATTCTATTTACTATAGTGGTAACTCTTCTTCTTACAGTGTTACCTATGAAGATTTAAAGCCAAAAGATTTGAAAGAGAAAATCAGTTGGATATACGATGGGAAAACTTATACTCATACAAGAAGTCAATTATATAGTTTTTTCTCAGATATTACTACTCTAGAGCGTTTATTGGGGCAGAATGACGGTAAAATAAATCAAAATTGGTTAGCAAAAACATTCGGTGAAACATACCGGGATTGGTTTACCCAAGGTTTATATTCACAAGAAGCCACTAGAATAGTTGATAGATATCTAGAAGTTAAAGAAGGTATTAATATTATGGATAGAGATCCATTTAATGATATTGATTTAGAAAACATAGAACCCAATGAATGGATTTCATTGAAGGAGTTTCATATGAATTCAGAGGGAATGGATTTCTCTGCACATGCAAAACGAGTAGGGGATAAAACCGTTTTAATAATGGCTTTCTCAATAATTAGCCCTCTTACTGGCACTGTTGAAAAAGTAATATACGAAGTTCCAGATATGCCCACAGATTATATGGATAATGAAATAGATGTTGAAAATACTTTTAACGGAATACGATTTAAAATTTATAATGGAAATACTTACATTAACCGAGAAGATTTAAAAAATAAAGGTATTTTATAATTTTTAATTCAAGAACACCAAAAAGTGATTTAATGGTGTTCTTTTTATTATGCCAAAAAGAGGTGAGATCATGGCAACATTTCGCATAGCCATACAAATTGAAGATCGCTTGAGTCAACCAATTAGGGCTATGCATACTGCATCTGGGACTATGTTTGATACTTCGTCAATAGTACTGATGCGAAGAGAACTAGCTAATGCAGCAACCTCTGAATCAGATTGAGCAAGAAATTCGGGGTACTGATAATGCACATTCACAAGAACAACTTTGCAACCGAATACGGGACGGCACGGGTGCTATGGATGGGTTTACTGGGTAAGGTTGGCGCATATTTATCTTTGCAAGGTTTAGGGAAAGTAATCGAGATTTCTGGAAATCGTTATTTATTTGCGCAGTTAATCAACCAAGAGGTACGTATGGATAAAACCTAAACGCAAGTCCCTATTATGGGCCGTGTAGCAAAAGGTAATAGATCAACAGGTGCAGAGTATTCAGGTAGTGCCACATTCTATTTCAATACATCTATTTTCTGTAAGTTATTGAAGCGTTATAAAGATACTGGAGAAGGTGTTTATTTTGATATTCAAGTGACTAATGAGGATAAATCAACATCAGTTGGTCGTCAAACGACAATGCTAATCGATTGTAATATGGATGGTGGCATCATTGCTGCATAAGATGCAGATACGGAGTATCCAGAATACTACATCAACTTTACATTTGAGGATTGGGGTATGCCAGAGGAATTTGGAATTTGAAAGGAAATGTTATAACACTAGAGCTCGCGTCATTGTGGGCTCTTTGAAAACCAATTAAAAAGGAAAAAATGATTATATATTAAAACTTAGCTGCATTTTTTGCGCACAATAAAAAAACAAAACGATAGCGAGCTATTTTAAAGGAATTTGTAAATGAACAAGGTAATCCGATTGGAGTTTGCACCTATTACACCAGAACGAGATGCTGAATTGAAATCTGATTCTACTAAGCATTCTATGATCATGCAAGGTAAGCAAAAAGGGCAATATAATACAGATTTTGACCGCTTTAAATATCAACGTTTATTAACGGTAGAAGTATTGTATTCCCTAATTTAAACAATAAAGAGCTACAGGATTCTTATGGTGTTATGGGTGCAGATCAGTTACTTTGTAAAATGCTAACAATTGGGGAAATTGCGTATGTGGACACCATAACTCAAGAAGCGAATGGTTATGATGCAGAACTTGAAGATATAGTGGAAGAAGTAAAAAAACTAATTGAGGACGGAGATGGTGAGTGCACAAAATGCGTCGCCTCCCGTCTAAATATGTGTCGTTACCCATGGCAGATAAAGCCTGCATCATTGCTTCATTACGAGTAAAGATTGAATAGGAGAAAAAACAAGAACGTGAAGCAAAACGGGGGTCCAGAAAAGGCAAGAAACGATAAAAATTAGATGATTATGCTAGATAACTATAGTGAAATCTCTTCTTATTAGGTATATTTGTGTATAGGAGGGATATTTATGAAAAAACTATTTGTTTATCTATTTATGTTATGTCTTTTTTTAGTTGGGTGCGGAAGTGAATCTATAAGCAACTCATCATCCAATGAAACAAACTTAGATAAAATAGATGAGAAAAATGAAAAAGATACGAAGAAAGAACAAAAAAATGAAGACTTTGAAATTAAACAAATTGGTGAAACTTTTAAATTAGGTGATTGGGAAGTAACTTTGGAGTCATTTGAATTTAATCAAACTGTTGTAAGAGAACGGGTATCATCTGAAGCTAATGAAGGTAATAAATTTTTAATATTAAATTTTAACGTTCTCAACAATGGAACAGAAGCTGATCAGTTAATGAAAGCAAGAGATGGAGTATCTTTAAAGGCTGTTTATAATGAAAAATATGATTATGATGTTTCTTTAACTTTAATGGATGGTGATTTGCATCACGAAAATGTACGACCATTATCAAACGTTAAAGGTTTTGCTGTTATTGAAATGCCAGATAATGTAGTGGAGGCATCAGAAAGCATAAATATCTTTATGGAAAAAGAAAAAGATAAAGTTCAAATAAATATTCGATAATTTATTAAAGCATCCTAATTTTAGAGGATGCTTTTTATTATCTCAAATAGAGGTGGAATTATGGCCAGAATTCGCACAGCAATCCAAATGGAAGATAGCTTGAGTCAACTCATTAGGGCTATGCAGAACCAGTCTCTATGATGTGCAATTCGTGATTTAGCTGCTGACGGAATGAGTACAGCCGACATTGTTAAAAATGCAATGTTTGCAGCCTCTGATGATATCAATTAAAAGTTTGACAGTATGCCAATAACTTGGTCGCAAATGTGGACGTACTTCCAAAATGAAGCATTATGAGCTTTTGGTCCAGTGTTGCAAAAAATAAATGAAATTGCAAATAGTGAACGATTGAAAACATTCGCTGCTAGTGCTATTCAAGCATTGTATGTAATAGCTAGGGTTATTGATATAAGTAATGAATGCAATTGCTGCAACAGGTTCCTTTATTTTGATAATTGGCAATGTGTTGGGCCTATCATTTTAGATGTTGGGATTATCCAGCTTATATTTGGCTGTTAAGAGAGCTTGCAAAAGAGGCTAGCATACCTATTGTATTAGATTAGGGCAGGCAACAATATTAAGTCACATCGATAGATGACAGACAATTTAATTACAACGCTTCAGAGACCATCATAAGCTTATTAAATACAACGAGGATACTCGAGAAATAGTGATTAAAAACTGGGGTAAATACAATCTTAATCGAGGAGGCAAACCAATCCTTGATTGTGTGAAATCAGAACTAAAGAGGTCAAAGATACTTTCCTTATTCAATGGGTTAGTGAAGGAATCCCGAATGATTCTGTACGTAACGTCAACGAGTCGTATTACGATACGTCTAACGCAACGTTAGAAAATGAGAAATCCAGTAATGAGCTGGTTTATGAAGCCATGAAAATTATAGCACTTGAATAACTAAATAAATCAATGCAGTATACAGAAAGATACTAGCAAACTGGAGAAATGATTTTGTAACCAATGTCGAGCAACTAAAGGCCAAGGAAGAAAGGGATAAAAATAAGCGGCAGCAATCTAGTCAATCCTCTTATCAAAAATCAAAGGGACGTACAGAGGTAGTACCTGAATGATTCGCTAATCGAAATGATAGAGAAGAAACGAAGTCAGCTACTGAAACTACTAGCAAAACGATAGGCCGAGAGACAAAAGGTTGGAACTTTATATTGATGTCTTATCTCTTACAGCAGTCTACAGGTGAGGAAATGGGCTTTAAGATACCACCTGTTGAAGTGATTCAAGCAGCGATTACTAATCCAGTTGAGTTTCTGACGATACCCATAGGAACGAAATTATTAGGCGTTTGAACATCGAGATAGCACAAAGCCTACAATCTGGGATCTGGCGAAAGCTACACAGACATGGCTATCAGGATTGAAAACGCTATGGGATCGACCCGAAAGAAAGCTATCCTAGTTGCTCGTACTGAGGGTGCCGTGTGAGATCACAAGTTGATTTGATCATTGAGGAACAGGCGAGCAAAACAGCACGACTCAGTAAAGTATGGATGTCCTCACTAGATACCAGGGTTCGCAAGTCTCATAGAAAGCTAGATGGTCAGAAAGCTAATCAGGATGGCTATTATCACTATGATAAGTGGAAATCAAAAGCTCCTAGGTTATGGGGTGTTACATCGATGGATATTCAATGTCGTTGCCACACGATTTATATGGTGAATAGCAAACTACCAGAGTATAGGCGAGGAAGAGATTACATGGATGATACGTATCAAAATCAATTGGCTAATAGTATATGCTTACATGTCTGATTTAGGATTGACCTATAAACAAGCTTTCAACAAAGCGTACAAAGAGGTTAAGCCTCCAAGCGTTGTGATACCATTCGTGAGTTACGAAAGTTGGAGGAAACAGTTTAGTGGTGAGGGGTGATTGTACTTCTATAGAGTAAAACTATTAACAACAATTTAAATAAGCCTTATTTCGCAGTGAATATAGATAGAGTTCGACATAATCTCCTATTTAATTACAACATAATATGCAATATTACAACTATTACAAGTAAAATACTTCCTAATTTAGATATAACATGATAATATGGTATTTATTGGTTAACCAAACAATACATTAGGAGGTTTTAAAAATGAAGAAACTCTTTACATTTTCTTTTACGACATTACTCACAATATTTTTAATGTCCACAGGTGCCTCAGCGGCCTCAGCGAATTATATTCAGTGGGAAACAGAACCAAACGATAGCTGGACTACTGGCAGTGTGGTTATGACTTATAATATCGATCAGGCTATAAATAGAGGTTATATCAGCTCAGTAAATGATATTGATTATTGGAAATTTGAATATGGAACTAACCCTAATGGCTATCAAATTGCTTTGCAAGTTCCTGATGGCGGATATAACTATGGAGTAGCAGTATGGGAAAAGATAAATGGACAATATGTTGAAGTAGCTAGAGACAATGGAGACTTCTACCAAAATGTTTATTTAAACATTCCTGGCTTAAAAAGTGATGGAACTGTGCCACAATATGTTATTGGAATATACTCGCCATACAACATTATCTATACGCCAGATGAATACTATCAACTTGTAGTTTCACCTCTTTAATAGTTAAACGATATCCCTGTAACATGGGTTTTAACTTCTACATTTAATAAGAGCTTGTTTTGACAATCATCAATCTCAAAACAAGCTTTTTATATTTGTCTCATATCAAGGTTAATATCAGTAAACTAATCTAACTTTATTACTTAGTAATCGAGTCATTCTTTTTGAGTGGCTTTTTTCTTTTGTCTTTTTCTCGCAGACGCTATAAAGAACGAGAGCAAATACACTATTGGACAGTTTAGGGATTCTTACTAAATTTGCAGACATCCAATGGTAATCATTGGTGTTAAGCTATTTTATTTTCTTATGTGGTACATTTTTTACAATAATCCATGTACCACTGTTCGTACCCCAGTTAAATACATTTAAATACACTTATTTAGATAGTATAGAATCCCTCATAAATACAAACCCTTTTTATTATGTACATCAAAAATTAAAAGCATCAGGGTAGAAACCAAGGTCATAAGTAATGCTTATCAAAAAAGATAATATTAATGTAATTTACTTATGAATATAAATACGTTATCATGGGTATTGGAGAAAAGATGCTACACTTTTATAAAGCCTTTTCAAAAAGATATATTTAGGGGGATCCGCAAATGGCACAAGGTAATTTACACAACAGCCGTGCATCATTCGAAGTGAATGGTAAAACTTACAATTACTATGACTTAGCTGCGATTGAAAAAGCTGGCGTTGCAAAAGTTTCAAACCTTCCTTACTCAATTAAAGTATTATTAGAATCTGTTTTACGTCAATATGATGCATATGTAATTAAAGAAGAGCACGTAAACGAATTAGCAAAATGGGGCAATGGTGCTGATCCAGAAGCAGAAGTACCATTCAAACCTTCTCGCGTTGTATTACAAGACTTTACTGGTGTACCAGTAGTTGTTGACCTTGCATCTCTTCGTTCAGCAATGAAGGAAATGGGCGGCGACCCAAGCAAAATCAACCCTGCTATTCCAGTTGACCTTGTAATTGACCACTCAGTACAAGTTGACAAATATGGTAACGCATCTGCATTACAAGCAAATATGGACCTAGAATTTGAACGTAATGCTGAGCGTTATAACTTCTTAAAATGGGCTCAAACTGCTTACAATAACTTCCGTGCTGTACCACCAGCAACTGGTATCGTTCACCAAGTAAACTTAGAGTACTTAGCTCCAGTTGTACACGTAAACGAAAATGCTGATGGCACATTCGAAACATTCCCAGATTCAGTAGTAGGTACTGACTCTCATACAACAATGATCAACGGTATCGGCGTTCTTGGATGGGGCGTAGGCGGTATCGAAGCTGAAGCAGGTATGCTTGGTCAGCCTTCATACTTCCCAATCCCAGAAGTTATCGGTGTTAAATTAGTGGGCGATCTTCCAAACGGAACTACTGCTACTGACTTAGCATTAAAAGTAACACAAGTATTACGTCAACGTGGCGTAGTTGGTAAATTCGTTGAGTTCTTCGGACCTGGCGTATCTAAATTACCACTAGCTGACCGTGCGACAATCTCAAACATGGCTCCTGAATATGGTGCTACATGTGGTTACTTCGCAATTGACGAAGAATCATTAAACTACATGCGTTTAACAGGTCGTGACGAAGAGCACATCGCGGTTGTTGAAGCTTACTTAAAAGCAAACCACATGTTCTTCGATCCATCTTTAGAGCCAGTTTACACTGACGTGTTAGAAGTAAACTTAGATGATATCGAACCAAACCTTTCTGGTCCTAAACGTCCACAAGACTTAATTCCACTATCTCAAATGCGTTCTCGTTACAAAGAAGCAGTAGTGGCACCACAAGGTACACAAGGTTTCGGTTTAACTGAAGACGAATTCGCAAAAACTTCTGTAGCTAAATTTGCTGAAGGCGATGTAGAAATTCCAACAGGTGCTGTTGCAATTGCTGCGATCACTTCTTGTACAAATACATCTAACCCATATGTATTAATTGCTGCTGGCTTAGTTGCGAAAAAAGCTGTAGAAAAAGGTCTTACAGTACCTAAATGGGTAAAAACTTCTTTAGCACCAGGTTCTAAAGTTGTAACTGGTTACCTTGAAGATTCAGGTTTACAAACGTACCTTGACCAAATCGGCTTCAACACTGTAGGTTACGGCTGTACAACATGTATCGGTAACTCAGGTCCATTATTACCAGAAATCGAAGATGCTATTAAAGCAAAAGACTTATTCGTAACATCTGTTCTTTCTGGTAACCGTAACTTTGAAGGTCGTGTACACCCACTTGTAAAAGCTAACTACTTAGCTTCTCCACCACTTGTTGTTGCTTATGCACTTGCTGGTACAGTGGATATCGATCTACAAAAAGATTCATTCGGTAAAGACAAAGATGGTAATGAAGTATTCTTCGCTGATATCTGGCCATCAACTGAAGAAGTAAACGCAGTATTAGGTACTGTTGTTAACCGTGAGCTATTCCAAAAAGAATACGAAACTGTATTCACAGCAAACGAAAAATGGAATGCAATTGAAACATCAACTGAGTCTCTATACACATTTGATGATAAATCAACTTACATTCAAAACCCACCATTCTTCCAAGGTCTTGCGAAAGAACCAGAAGCTATTAAAGGCTTAGACGGTTTACGCATTATGGCGAAGTTCGGTGACTCAATCACAACTGACCATATTTCTCCAGCTGGTGCAATCGGTAAAGATACACCTGCAGGTAAATATTTAATTGAAAACGGTGTTGCTATCCGTGACTTCAACTCTTATGGTTCTCGTCGTGGTAACCACGAAGTAATGATGCGTGGTACATTTGCAAACATTCGTATCCGTAACCAAGTTGCTCCAGGTACAGAAGGTGGTTTCACTACTTACTGGCCAACAGGTGAAGTAGAGTACATCTATGACGCATGTATGAAATACCAAGAGCAAGGTACTGGCTTAGTCGTACTTGCTGGTAACGACTACGGTATGGGTTCTTCTCGTGACTGGGCTGCGAAAGGTACATTCCTACTTGGCGTGAAAACTGTTATCGCACAATCTTACGAGCGTATCCACCGTTCTAACTTAGTAATGATGGGTGTTCTTCCACTTCAATTCATGCCAGGTGAATCTGCTGAAACATTAGGCTTAACTGGTAAGGAAGAAATCTCTGTAAACATTACTGATAACGTGAAACCACGTGAAATCTTAACAGTAACTGCTAAATCTGAAGACGGCACAGTTAAAACTTTCCAAGCTTTAGCTCGTTTCGACTCAGAAGTAGAAGTAGACTACTACCGTCATGGTGGTATCCTACAAATGGTTCTACGCGCAAAAGCTGCTGAGTAATCATCACATTAGAAAGCCGATCTCTTAGGAGGTCGGCTTTTTTGTTTGCTCATGAAATCCTTATGAAGTCATGGAGAGAAAATGAGAGAACAGCCAAAGTGATGGATAAAACGAGAAAGTGACGGATAGCGAGGCAGAAGTGACGGATAAAGCCCTAATGTGACAAAGAGGAAAAATCAAGAAGCTCGAATATTTCCAAATGCATAGCATTTTCCCAAATATTTATATACTATTAAAATGTAAGCCTTTAAATTTTTACATAAATGGGGGAAGATTTATCATGACAAAGAAAAATAAAAAGTTTTTTACGGCGGCAACTACGGCAGTGGCCTTGACGGCTGTAGCAGTTGTACCTGCATCGGCAGCTAGTCCATTTTCAGATGTGAGCGAAGATTATGCACATTTTAAAAGTATATCTACATTACATGCAGCAGATATAATTAATGGATTTCCTGATGGAACCTTTAAGCCAACATTGGACGTAACACGCGGACAAGCAGTGAAGATGATTGCAGGGGCTTTCGATCTTACAACAACGGATGTTGAAAATCCGAATTTCAAGGATGTCGATTCAACTAGTCCATACTATAAGGCGATTGTTACATTGGTTAATTTAGGTATTGTAAATGGCTATGAGGATGATACTTTCAGACCTGATGAGACGATTACGCGTGGACAGATGGCGGTTATGGTGGCACAGGCAACAGGCTTAACAGCAGAAGGAAAAAGTCCATTTACGGATGTACCTCAAACTAGTCCATTTGCAGATGCTGTAACGGCATTGCATGAAGCAGGAATTGCGAAGGGCGTGACGGCAACAGAATTCGGGGTGGATAAAAATGTAACGCGTGGTCAGTTAGCAACATTTATTGTTAACGCCTTAGGCTTAGAACAGCCTTCAACTGGGGAAGATAAGGAGCCGGTAACGGAAGAAAAGCCTGAAGTAAACGATCAAGCATTGCTAGAAGAAGTGTTTACTAAGGCTTTAGCTAAGCAAAAAGAGGTAAAAAGCATGAAGGCTTCTATGACGATTTCACAGTCTGTAGAAGCAAACGATGGTAAGGAAACCATGAAAATGGATTCTAAAGGCAATATGAAGATGGAGATTGTTACAGAGCCGATGCAATTCTTTGCAGATGGTACCATGTCACTAACAGATCCAACTAGTGGTGAAGCGATTAATTTACCCATTAAAATGTATATGACAGCTAAAGATGGTATGTATATGTATGAGGCAGACCAGAAGGCTTGGGTAAAATTCCCGAAACAATTATTTGACGACGTTCTAAGTCAAACAGGCTTGCAGCCAGATGCAGCGGAGCAATTAGAGATGCTTCAATCCTTTGCTGAGGATTTCACTTTAAAGGAAACAGCGAATCGTTATGAATTAACCTTGAAAGGTGCTGGTGATAAATTTACAGAGTTGGTGAAGCAGCAAATTGGTGCCATGGATTTAGGTATGGATGCTGATTTAGATAGCCAATTAGGCAATATGTCTTTTGATAGCCTCACATACAAATTGGTGATTAATAAAAAAACATTTGATGTAGAAGAAATTGCTATGGATATGACATTAGGTATGAAAGTAGAAGGCAATTCCATTAAAACAAAACAGCAAATGACAATCAAATATCATGATTTCAATGCTGTGACGACTATTACCATTCCAAAAGATGTGTTAGACAATGCGAAGGAAATCGATTTAAGCACAACTGAAACAGTACCACCAGTAAGCAAATAAACGTGAATCAAAAAGTAGGCTACGCCAAATATATGGTGTAGCCTACTTTTTTATCAATTAACGAAAGCCCATTAAGTCTTTTACTCTTGCTGTATTTGAGGTAGATGTCAGTGTTTCCAGTAAACAAAAGGCTACATCAAAGCCTGTTCCTGGATTGGAAGAAGTAATAATATGGTCTGTTTGTACAATTCGCTCGTTGACAACTGTCGCCCCAAAGCTTGCTAGCTGCGCTAATCGTTTACTAGTTGGATGATTGTAGGTTGTCGCCTGACGATTGTGGAGAATACCGCTATGTCCTAATATTAAGGAAGCCACACATATCGTTGCTATTGGTTTTTGCTGATCGTCAAAATGTCGAACAACCCTTTGAAATTCCTCGCTAAAGGCATCCTCATAAAATCCCGCTTCCTCAAAGCCACCTGGAATAGCCAAGGCATCAAAGTCGGCTAAATCAATTTCATGCAGCAATTTTTCAGGAGTGACCTTAAAATTCCATGTGCATTGAAGCTGTGTATGTAATCCTACCGTGACAACCTCTGTTGTTCCATCACCCTCCCATTTATTCCAACCTAGTACATCTGTAAAAACACTTGCTTCCACAGCCTCGAAGCCATTTGCTAAAAGTAACATTATTTTTTTCATTTGTTCTGCCTCCTTTATGCTTTTATTGTAATTAAAGAAGCTAATCGTTAACAGAAGCTATATAATGTAATTTAGATAAATCTCCTTATTAAAACAGGAATTATATAAATAAAAGTTAATTAAGAAAGGTGATTAATGGTGGATCAAATTGATATTCACATTTTACAGCAGTTACAGCAGAATGCTAAAATTTCGATGAAAGAATTAGCTGCTACTGTTCATTTATCTTCTCCCGCTGTAATAGAACGCGTCAAAAAGCTCGAGGAACAAGGTGTGATTGAAGGGTATCACACTAAAGTAAACATCAAAAAAATGGACCGTACGATTCAAGCGATTATTTTATTTAAATCCATCGATTGTAAAAGTCTATCTGCTTTTTGTAATAGCCACCCGGATGTACTCGAATGTTATCGCGTAGCAGGGGAGATTAGCTATATTGTCAAGCTAGCAACCTATTCTGTAGAAACATTAGAGCAATTTATTGATGCGACCATGCCCTATGGTACACCCTCTACTAATATCGTGTTATCTGCAAACGAAAAAATGGTGATTACACCTTTTACGGATCTTAACGATAATATGTAGGCTCAGGCGACTTCTGCAAAGCTTCCCTTTAGTAATGTCTTAAAAATGGTGATGGAGTGGAAGTGCCATATTACGAGACGAATGGCAAATCAGTATGAATGTGCACATCGACCAACATGTTCAATAACTAAGTCTGTTTCAAATGGCAGGCTTTTTTTTTGTTTGTATCCAACCTTTTAATCTTTTCTGGTTCCAGTTACAATAGTTGTAATATTTTTCTAATTAAAGAGGTGGTCAGTTGGTATTCGCTCTATTGGATAATGGGACTGCTTTTTTCCTAAGCCTGCCACTCCTACTCATTTATTTAAAAAGTAGGTCCCGGGATGAGTCCACTTGGCGCTGGTCAATGTCATTATGGATTGTTAATTACTTAGGTATTCGATATTTTGTCTCGTTTGGAGATGTGTTTTGGGTAGTCCTATGTTGGCAGTTACTATTTTTGTGGCCTATAAGTATTGCTATGTATATCCATTTATTCAACAAAGAAAAGAATTGGGCATTTTACATAGGTTTGAAGAAGAAGCATGTACTTCTTGTAGCGTCCTTCATGGTTCTATTCGGTGGTACTCTAGTTTATTCACTATTTCAGGCAAATGAGCAGGTAATTGCTTTTCACCGGCAGGTAATGGAAGAAATTGAGTCTAATCCGGATCGTCAAGAATATTTAATGTATCATACAATTGCACCTTCTACACTTCTTGGTGTAACCGATGATATAGCTGAGGTTCGTAGAGGGCAAATATATGCTTCCACCTTACCCTGGCGTAGCAGGGTAATTGTGCACACGGATGATTGGCAAAAGGAATTTACATATGTCCGTTTTAATAATGGTTGGAAGTTAGAGGGGCTCTACCGGGAGAACATAACCATAAGGAATAAAGGGGAGTTTGACAATTGATACAGGATATATTGATGGCAGGTGATTTAAAAGATAAGCTAAGCACAATAAAACAGCGTCAAACAACATGGGAACAAGTGAATCAAGAACAGCTATTACAGTCCATGCTAGCCCATATCGGCTCGACCGATAGTGAGCTAAGAGATACCTATATTTATAGTGGCTTCTATGAATGGATACTCGAAAAAAATTTGTTAGATATCGTTATAGGACAGACCTCTGGCATTACTGCTTGAACCATTTATTATGGAAAGATATTGAGGAAGTGGCATCAGATGGGGTCTTTACTAGTTCCTTTACACCTTTATTGGTTGCATTTATTTTAGCAAGAGATTTAGAGGATGATTTTTTAACGCAGGACAGGATAGACGAAGGTCAAACAAAATTACTGGCTTATGTAAAAGAAGAAATGGATGGAAGGGCTTTGTACCTGGCAAGGGATGGGCGCATAGTGTAGCACATGTATCAGGTGCGATCGATGAACTTGTGAAAAATCCTAAAATAAAGAAAACTGCCTATGTTGATATGTTACATGCATTAGGGTCCATTTATTTACAGCCTCAATATATCTTTATTCATGATGAGGATGAAAGGCTGTTAGTACCCATTTTTGCGATGTTGGAGCGAGGCTTAGCACAAAATGAGGTAGTCTGATCATTCCAGTAAATTCCATCAATCCTATCCACATTAAAAGATTAAGTGGACGAAGAGTATTTTTATCATGTAAGGTTTAATAGTAAAACATTGCTAAAGAGCTTTTTTATTCAAACGAATCACCAAGCTCAGTATGCAACCTTGCATCAAAGCATTATCACTTGTCTAAATGAGATTAATTAAGATTGTCCACCGTTGACAGACAATTGGTAAATCTGATAAGATGAGTGACAATAAAAGCATACAAATTCGTTGATGAGAAAAAGTAATGTTTCATTTTGTTCTACAGAGAGCCGACATTTGGTGGAAGTCGGTGTGCAGGTGTTACATGAAAATCCTCTCTGAGAAGGTTGGCTGAAAACAGTAAGCTAACCCGGGTGTCTACCGTTAAAAAGAACACGTATGATAGTACGTTGCTGAGTGCTATTGACTGGCGTCAATAGAATTAGGGTGGTATTCGCGGTTAACCCCGTCCCTTTCTTGGGACGGGGTTTTTTGTATGCCTTTTATACAAAATAGAATTGTATAGGAGGAATTAAATGCAAACAGAACAAAAGAAAGAAACGACGCTTGAACGAGAAACACGGATACGGACATTGTGGGAGCAAGAGGGAACATTTTTAGCCTCTGTCACAAATCGAGCTGGACAGCAGCCCTTTGTATTTTATGAGGGACCACCGACAGCAAATGGTTTACCACATGTTGGGCATGCCTTTGGAAGAACGATTAAAGATGTAGTGGCCCGCTATAAAACAATGCAAGGTTTTTTTGTTGAACGAAAAGCAGGCTGGGATACACATGGTTTACCTGTAGAACTAGGAGTAGAAAAAGCCTTAGGTATCTCAGGGAAGCAGGAGATTGAGAAGTATGGAGTGGAGCGCTTTATTCAAGCGTGTAAAAATAGTGTTTTTACCTATGAACAGAAATGGCGTTCCTTTACAGAACAGCTTGGCTATTGGCTTGATATGGATGATCCCTATCTCACATTAAGCAATGATTATATAGAATCGGTGTGGCATATTTTAAGTCATGTTCATAAGGAACAGCTTTTATATAAAGGGCATCGTGTTTCACCATATTGCCCGAGTTGTCAAACATCCTTAAGCTCACATGAGGTAGCTCAGGGCTATAAGGATGTGAAAGATTTATCTGTCACAGCTATGTTTAAGCTTGCTGATTGTGATGAATATTTCTTAGGCTGGACCACAACACCATGGACATTACCCGCCAATGTAGCGTTGGCGATGAACCCATCTTTACAATATGTACGGGTAAAGCAAGGGGATCAGGTATTTATTTTAGCCAAATCTTTGGTTTCTAAGGTTTTCACTGAAGCTGTGGAAATTTTAAGTGAGCATACTGGGCAGGAATTTGCTGGTGTGTCTTATCAGCCACCATTTTCATATGTAACGGTTCATCAAGGTCATGTTGTCGTGATGGCTGATTATGTCACGGAGAATAGCGGTACAGGGATTGTGCATATTGCTCCAGCGTATGGGGAGGACGATTATAAAACGGTTCAACAGCATGGCTTGTCCTTTGTCAATGTAGTGGATCTGAAAGGCTGTTACACAGAAGAGGTGCCGGAGCTTGTCGGACGATTTGTAAAAGATTGTGATGTGGACATTATAAAAATGCTTGCGAAAAAGGAGCTCTTATTTAGTAAAGAAAAATATGAGCATAGCTACCCGCATTGCTGGCGCTGTGATTCTCCATTATTGTACTATGCAACGGATAGCTGGTTTATCAAAATGACCGCTTTAAAAGAGCAATTATTACAAAACAATCAGCAAGTGACTTGGTATCCTAGTCATATTAAGGATGGGCGATTTGGCAACTTCCTCGAAAATATAGTGGATTGGAATATAAGCCGCAACCGCTATTGGGGTACGCCGTTGAATGTCTGGATTTGTCAGAATTGCGGTCATGAGGAGGCTCCTCATAGTATCACAGCGTTAGAAAAATTAGCCAAGGGAGCTGTCGATCAGCAAATAGAGCTTCATAAACCGTTTATTGATGAAATTGTTTGTACTTGTCCTACATGTCAAGGAGATATGACGCGGACACCAGAGGTAATGGATGTATGGTTTGACAGCGGCTCAATGCCATTTGCACAGCAACATTATCCATTTGAAGATGTCAAGGCTTTTCACAATCAGTTTCCAGCAGATGTTGTGATTGAGGGAATCGACCAAACACGTGGTTTTTTCTATAGCTTATTAGCGGTTTCGACGTTATTTACTGGAAAGCCTGCTTATAAACAGGTGTTATCGTTAGGGCATGTGTTGGATGAACATGGACAAAAGATGTCAAAAAGTAAAGGCAATGCATTAGAGCCTGTAGAGTTAATGGACCAATATGGGGCAGATGCATTACGTTGGGCATTTTTAGTTGATAGCTCTCCTTGGAATCCAAAGCGTTTTTCCAAAAAGATTGTGGTGGATGCCAAATCAAAGCTAGTGGATACATTGGATAATACATTTAAATTTTATCAGCTCTATGCCAACATTGATGGATTTACGTATGATGCTATAAATACTGGTACACGAACACCTTTAGATCAGTGGATATTGTCACGATTGCATCACACAATTCAGCTTGTGACGGCAGCTATGGATGAATTTCAATTTACGTATGCTACAAGAGAAATCGCACAATTAATGGAAGAACTAAGCAATTGGTACATTCGTCGATCACGTGCAAGATTTTGGGCACATGGGCTGACAGCGGATAAACGAGGTGCATTTAGTACCCTTTATGAGGTTTTAACGAACATTTGCCGATTACTTGCACCATTTACGCCCTTTATCACCGAAGATATTTACCGACAATTAACAGGCAAGAGTGTGCATGTAGAAGACTACCCAATCTACGAAGAAAAGCTTGTGAATCCTCAGCTGGAACAAGAAATGTCTACGGTTTTAACGGTTGTAGAGCTGGGTAGGAGTATACGTAATAGTCAAGGAATGAAGGTCAAACAGCCTTTAAGTGAGCTTATTGTTGAGGTGTCTGGAGAGCTGACTGGCTATCAAGCTTATAGCCAGTTAATACAAGAGGAATTAAACATTAAGGCTTGCATATGGACGCATGATTTTTCAGCTTATGAAAGTGTCCAATATAGGCTTAATTTTAAAACAGCTGGTACTGCTTTTGGTTCACAGGTCAATCAAGTAAAATCGTATATGATGACGTTAACGGATGAAGAGAAAGAACAGCTACAGCAAAATGGGGAAGTGCCCATCATAGTGGAAGAGCAACAGCTAACATTATTATCAAGTCATGTCATAGCTGAAGCGATTGTGAAAGACGACTATATTTTAGCTGAAGATAGCAAATGCCGTGTATTGATGAATGTTCAATTAACCGAGAGTTTGCTACAAGAGGGACAAATACGAGAATTAATTCGGTTCATCCAAGATTCTCGTAAAAAGTGGCAGCTGCCTGTTGAACAATATATATCCATCGCCTTTTGCGGTAGTGAAGAGGTACTTTCCGTCATTCAACAGCATGAAGCGTTATTACAAGCCAATGTACTAGTCAAATCCATACATTATGGCGAAGAATGGACAGAAGTGAGATCGGCAGAAACAGAGCTATTTGATGAAAAGCTCACTGTTTATATCTCCTTATAAAAGAAATGCTCAGGATTCATCCTGAGCATTTTCTCTGTAGGTTACAGTAAGCCAAATGCTAGATAACAAGCTGTCGCCCAAATGAAAATCGCTGAGCATCTATTAAAAATTCTCATCACATTTCCGGAGCTATCAAGCTTTTGGAAAGAGGATCCAGTTACAGTAAGGCCAAAAAACCATAGCCAAGAAATAAGGACACATGCTGTAGTGAAGATGAATTGCTCTGTACCACTATATTTTAAGGCACTCGTACCAATCACCCCAATAGTATCTAAAATGGCATGTGGATTTAGAAGTGATACAGAAAGTGCAAAGAGAATTTGTTTTTTTACGGGAAGTGCCTCACTCTTATTGCCAGTTACTGGACTTGAACGCCAAATCGTATAGCCCATATAAAGTAAGAACAATATACCAACCGACATTAAAGTAATGCGTAACCATTCAAATTGTAAGACGATTATTGACAGACCAAATACCGCCAGTAATATTAGCAATGTATCGCAAATGGCAGCTGTCAAACTAGCTGGCAGCGCTCGCCATATAGTTGGTTGTGTAGCACCTTGAGAGAAAACAAAAACATTTTGTACGCCTAATGGCAAAATGAGACCAAATGCTAAAATGATGCCGTGAAGAAATGCTTCCAATGATTAATCCCTCCTTTCCTTCATCATTTTAGCTATGGTATCACTAAAAGAAAACGACCAATTGGATGGTTTTTTATCCACCCAATTTTAAATGGAGGCGATAACCATGGGCTGGCAACCAAGTAGAAAAAGTGGCCATACATTACAGCAACAAATTGTTCAGTGGGTAACTGCCCAAGTCGAACGAGGAGATTGGGCAGCAGGGACTAAACTGCCTACTCAAAGACAACTGGCTATGCAATTCGGTGTAAATCGCAGTACAGTTCAACAGGCTTTAGATGAATTAAAAGCGATCGGTATTCTTGAAGCAAAGGTAGGTTCAGGAGTTTATGTCACTCGCAATTCCTGGCATGCATTACTTCAACAAACACAGCCAAATTGGCAAAAATATATCGAAACGAGCCTGCATAAACCAAATTACCATACAATCCAATTAATTAACGAATATGAGCAGCGTGATGATGTGATTCGATTAGGGACAGGAGAACTAGCACCAAGTCTGTTACCAACAGAGGAAATTGAAGCTTCACTAAGGGAGCTATCCTTGCAGCCCAAAACATTAGGCTACTCATCACCACAGGGCAATGATCAACTCCGGGCAGCTATCTGCGATTATGTACAAAAACGAGGCATCGAAGCGGAGCCTCAGAACGTTTGTATTGTCTCTGGTGCATTACAAGCTTTACAGCTAATTGCCGTTGGTTTACTAGAGCAAGGGTCCATCGTTTTTCAGGAATCAACCTCCTATTTGAATTCTGTTCATCCATTTCAATCGGTTGGTATGCAAATGATTGGGATACAGCGAGATGAACAGCTTGCTCAAACACTATCTCAAAGGAAACGAAAAAAACAAGCCGTGTTTTATGCCATTCCTACATTGCATAATCCAACTAACCATGTATGGACATCTTTGGAAAAAAAACAGCTATATGAGGTCTGCCAAGCAGCACGCATTCCTATAATTGAAGATGATGTTTATCATGAATTGCTTTTTGATGACCCGTCACCACCCATTAAGGCAATGGATAGTAGTGGACAAGTTCTATATATTGGGAGTGTCTCCAAAACCTTAAGTCCTGGGTTACGCATTGGCTGGCTAATCGGTCCAACGACTGTTATCGAACGATTGGCAGATATTAAAATGCAAACGGACTACGGCTCAAGTGCCATTTCACAAGAACTTGTGCTACATTGGCTACAATCAGGGAAATATGAAAAACATCTTATACGTTTACGACAGCAATTACAGGATCGTGCTGATTTTACAGAACAAATATTACAGGAAAAGTTTAGAGAGTTAGCTGATTGGAATAAGCCAAAGGGAGGCTTTTACATTTGGCTCAAGTTCCATTATCCTGTTGTCGATAAGGACTTCTTTGTCAAGCTATTACAGCATCGTGTCTTAATTAACCCAGGCTATATTTATGATCCTCAAGATCAGCATCATATTCGTTTATCCTACGCCTATGCAACCTATGAGGAAATGCAGGAGGGTTTACAAATTTTATATGATTATGTAGTGGAGGCTACGGATATTGGTAACGGTAGCAAAGTGAGTAAGAAGTAAGAAGGGGACACTCTGAAATTGTTGAACAGAAACGATTGATTGCATAATTACCTGTGAATGTAAAGGGCATAATCCGAGCTGTATACCCATACATTTTAGAGAATCATAGCATTTCAGTTCGATTTCTAACATAAAGAGGTGAATGATTGGAAAATTTGTCGTCAGGTTATTTTCAGGTGCCCCAACCCATACGTAGTGATGGGGCAGGAGGCATAGATAAAGGACCACGCGATATAATGAGAGATTTAGAAAATCCCGATATGCTGGTGCCCCCAACAACAGATGCAGGTTTGATTCCGAACCTACGATTTTCATTTTCAGACACACATATGACCTTAAATCAAGGGGGCTGGTCTCGCGAAATTACGGTACGTGAATTACCAATAGCGACCACATTGGCTGGTGTTAATATGAGTTTGACACCGGGCGGCGTACGTGAGCTACACTGGCATCAACAGGCAGAGTGGTCCTACATGTTATTGGGGCATGCACGTATTACGGCGGTCGATCAAAATGGCTGTAATTTTATTGCGGATGTAGGCCCTGGCGATTTGTGGTATTTTCCACCAGGAATACCGCATTCCATACAAGGCTTAGCGGACGGCTGTGAATTTTTATTAGTATTTGATGATGGGAATTTCTCTGATCTCAATACGCTTTCCATTTCTGATTGGTTTGCTCATACGCCAAAGGAAGTGCTATCAGCGAATTTTGGTGTTCCAATTCGTGCCTTTGATGATATTCCGAGTGAACAGGTGTATATTTACCAAGGCAATGTACCAGGATCGATTGACTCGCAAAAAATTCAATCTCCCTATGGTAAGGTGCCACAAACTTTTAAACACCGTTTGTTGGCTCAGCCACCATTGAAAACACCGGGTGGCAGTGTACGCATTGTTGATTCGACCAATTTCCCAATCTCTAAAAATATTGCGGCAGCATTAGTGGAAATTGAGCCAGGTGCAATGCGGGAGCTGCATTGGCATCCGAATAATGATGAATGGCAATATTATTTACAAGGAAAAGGGCGTATGACGGTATTCACTGGGGATGGAACTGCTCGAACATTCGATTATCGCGCAGGAGATGTCGGCTATGTGCCGTTTGCGACCGGTCACTATATTGAAAATACAGGTACGGAGCCATTATGGTTTTTGGAAATGTTTAAAAGTGACCGATTCCAAGATGTATCGTTGAATCAATGGATGGCACTAACACCAACTGAGCTGATACAAAGCAATCTACAGGTTGGTCCGGAGCTAATACAAGCATTAAGAAAGGAAAAGTGGCCAGTGGTGAAATATCCTGGATTTTCCTATTATCCGAAATGAAAAACGCAGGTGAAGTAATTCTCACCTGCGTTTCATATTAATATTGATATTTGCGTCGTGTCATGAGCACTATAGCGATGGCTGGAACGGTACAAATTAACATGGCTGCAAAGGATAAACCAGGCGATAGCTCGTATAAATAGCCTCCCAAAAATGTCAGGATGGCTGTACTTAACCCCATCGCTAATGCTGAATATATACCCTGTGCGTTTGGAATTTGCTCCTTCGGTAGGGTTTGTGTGAGATAACGAATAAAAGCAAAATGTGCCAGAGCAAAGGAGAATGCATGCAATGTTTGAGAGGCAATAAATACCCAAACATTTGGGAACATAAATATGAGTAACCAACGTAGAGAAGACCCGCTAGCTGCTAACAGTAATAATGAAGAAGAACGCCATTTCGTAAATAAAGTATCAGCCTTCATAAAGTATAGGATTTCGCAAATAACGGCGATATTAATAATCATGCCCATATAAAATGGATCTACTTGTAAATCTTCTAAATAAATATAACCATAGCTATAATAGGAGGCATGTGCACCTTGCAATAAAATAACAATGAATAAAACAATTGGGAAACCTTTAATAGTCCATAGTGTTTTCATGGACAATGATTTAGCACGTTGCTCCTTTGTTGGCACAATAAGCAATTCCTTTGGTGTAGCGAATAGCTGCATAAGCAGCATGCCGATTAAGCCAAGGATCATGCTCCAAAAGATAATATTTTTACCGAATACCCCTGTTAGCATACTTATAATTAATACGGCAATCACAAAGCCAAAGGAACCATAGGAGCGGCTTTTACCATAATGAATGTTGCCAGATTGGACAAGCGTTGCAGCACTACTTTCAACAGCTGGTAACAGTGCTGGGTAAAAAATACTAAACAAAATTGTGACCACTAATAATGCACTAAAGCCCGAACTTGGTATGTACAGCAGTGCTGTCAGAAGTGCACCGACTGCTAAAATGGTAATGAGACGTTTATTGTTAACATATTTAGCGAGCGTGGGGAAGAAGAATAGATTAGACGTGGCTCTAGCGAGTAACCCACAGCCCATTACAACGCTTGCTTGTGATACTGTCAAATGTTTAGCATCCACAAGCCAGCCTGTCCAGTAGGGTAAGAATATGCCCCAAGTAATAAAAAATGTAAAGAAATTTTGAGAAAGCCATCGTTGATTATTCATAAATTTACCGTACCTCCATTTAACTATGTTGAATAATAGCACGTTCATCGCTACAATAATGTGAGATATCTCATATTTTTCAGAGGAGAGAGTAAAAAATGCATATTCTAACAGCTGAAACACGCACCCATTATCTCGAAAAATACCCTATTCATGATTTCTTCTCCTTTGACATTAATCCCTATATAGAAGTTTGTGAATTTGACAAAGGAGAATGGATTTTCCAGGAAGGCTCTTTTCCAGAGACATTGTATTACATGATTGAGGGTAAGGCGAAGCTCTATATGACGCATAAAAATGGCAAGGTTTCACTCATCGAATATTTAGAGGCACCACGTTTTATGGGGGAGATTGAATTGCTGAATGAGGCAAGATATACAAAGGGCATTCAAACGGTATCTAAGACAATTTGTTACTCCATTACCCAATCATGTAAGGAAAAGTTACTTGCTGACGCTTTATTTTTACGACGACTTTGTGTGTTTTTAGGGGAAAAGGCCACAAAAATAACCTCCAAATATACACAAAATCAGGCATATCCTTTTGAAAGTCGTTTAGCAGCCTTTATTCAATTATCGGCTGATCAAGGTGTTTATAAGGAAAAGCATACAGAGATCTGTGAGTATTTAGGGGTTTCCTATCGCCATTTATTATATGTATTGGCACAGTTTTGTGAGGAGAAAATTTTAGAAAAACGCAAGACAGGCTACCATATTATTGATGAAAAACGTCTCGCACAATTGGCTCAGGAGATTCAGTAGTTGGGGAATTAAAAATAGGTGGAGTATATAAACCGTCGTTCAGACTTCAAATAAAGAAGTCATGGATAGATTTGTTATATTCACTTTTTTTAATGAGCCAGCGAGCAATTTCCTTGCCGCTATAATAAAAGTCTACTTCATTAACCCTGTTTTTTTGGATGGATTTGTCTAAGGTGCTTTCCATAACGTCAAAAGGTAGAACACCGATACTTACATGTTTGTTTGGTAATAAACTTTCAAGCGGCTTCCTTACAGTTTGTATCGTTTCACTGCTTTGGTTTACAGAAAATGTAAGTAGTTCTCCTTGTGCTTTTGTTGTGCTTAATGAGTAACCAGTACTTTTCATTCAACATGCCCCCTTTTGTCGTTACATTTATTGTACAAGACTGGTTCGAAAAATAGCCGTCATTTACAAGTCTTTTACGAAAACTTAAAGGTCCATGGAATATTTAGTAATTTGTAACCGTATTCATACCATCATTGGATGAAAATCATAGAAAACTGATATATATTCTTTCAAAAAAACTCATACTCAAACTATTGTGAATTTTTCTAACACGAAGTATTATTGTAGTTAGATTTAACGTGAAGGTTTTCACAAAGTCACGTAATCGTGAGGAGGAATTTTAATGAGTGCAATTCGAGTAGGTATTGTAGGTTATGGAAATTTAGGTCGTGGTGTGGAATATGCTATATCACAAAATCCAGATATGGAACTAGTAGCAGTATTCACACGTCGAGACCCTTCAACAGTAAACGTAGCAAGCAATGCTAGCGTATATGTAGTAGAGGACGCTGAAAAATTCCAAAATGACATTGATGTTATGATTCTATGTGGGGGCTCAGCAACAGATTTACCAGAGCAAGGTCCACATTTTGCTCAATGGTTTAATACAATTGATAGCTTTGATACACATGCGAAAATTCCTGAATTTTTCGATGCGGTTGATGGAGCAGCTCAAAAATCTGGTAAAGTATCTGTCATCTCAGTTGGTTGGGATCCAGGTTTATTCTCATTAAATCGTCTATTAGGAGAATCTGTATTACCAGTTGGTACAACGTATACGTTCTGGGGAGATGGTCTAAGTCAAGGTCACTCTGATGCAGTTCGTCGTATTGAGGGCGTTAAAAATGCTGTACAATACACTTTACCAATTAAAGAAGCAGTAGATCGTGTACGTAACGGTGAAAATCCAGAGCTAACAACACGGGAGAAACATGCTCGTGAATGCTGGGTTGTGCTGGAAGATGGCGCAGATGCAGCAAAAGTTGAACAAGAAATTGTGACAATGCCTAACTACTTCGATGAATATAATACAACTGTCAACTTCATCTCTGAAGAAGAGTTTAAAGCAAACCACACAGGTATGCCACATGGTGGTTTTGTTATTCGAAGTGGTGATAGTGGTGCAAACGATAAACAAATTCTTGAATTCTCATTAAAACTCGAAAGTAATCCAAACTTCACATCAAGTGTTTTAGTTGCTTATGCACGCGCAGCACACCGTCTGAACCAAGCTGGTGATAAAGGGGCGAAAACAGTATTTGATATCCCATTCAGTCTGCTTTCACCAAAATCAGCGGCTGAATTACGTAAAGAATTATTATAATTACAGAACTAAAACCCGATTATCATTGATTTGATAATCGGGTTTTTTATTTATCTCCATCAAAACTATTAAAATATGGTAAACTGTCAATCTTTTAATAACCTGAATTTTTGTAACCTTACACTAACGGAGGTTATCGTTTACATGACAGATATTATCATTGAATCTAAATGTATAGCTCCAAATCCATCCAATTATTGTATTAATCGAGCAACTCTTATGAGAACATTAATAAAATGTCATCAGCATACATGCACACTTATTCATAGTGGAGCAGGATATGGCAAGACAACCATCCTCACTCAATTTCTATACCCGAATCTCGACGTTTTTCTTGGTATAGTATTTCCGATGAAGATGATACAGTTTTACCCTTTTTAAGGCATCTTTTTCTCAGTATACAGCAAATTGTACCTAATTTTGGTCAGACATTTGATACATGGGACCAATTATCTCGCTTTCCAAAATGGAGGAGCTCAATCGCTGGTACAAGCTGTTTATCAATTGCTTATGTAACATAGATAAGCCACTCCTAATTGCTCCGTTGTTGGCTATGAGGATGCCTTTCCAATCATAGGAAAATTAAAATCGTCAATTAAAGCGTAGTAAAGTCAAGGACGCTTATTTGTCCACATCTCTTCCCATCAGACCAACATATCAGTAAAATAGAGTAGGTTAGGGGGATTGTCTTGTGAAAGATCAACGCTTTAAAATTGCGCATCGAGAGGCACTTATTGGAATTGGACTAGTCCTTGTGAACTTTGCGATTTGGTTTGGCTTTGCATATGGACTAGGTGCAGGGGATCCCGCAAATTATTCGTATGTTTTGGGTTTTCCTGCTTGGTTTTTCTATAGCTGTATCGCAGGGACAGGCTTTATGATCCTGCTCGTCTGGATCGTTATGAAGCTCTTCTTTAAAGAGGTTCCATTTGATGATGGGGAGGAGGAGCGCTAATGCACTGGCAAGTTGTATTTCCATTGCTATTATTTCTAATTATTATTTTTGGAATTGGACTCTGGGCCAATAAACATGTTCGCTCCTCTAACTCGTTTCTACAGGAGTATTTCCTTGGTGGTCGAGAAATGGGTGGATTTATTCTAGCGATGACCATGATAGCTACCTATGGTAGTGCGAGCAGCTTTATCGGAGGGCCAGGAGTAGCTTATACGAAAGGACTTGGCTGGGTGCTACTTGCCATGGCACAGCTACCTGCGGGCTATTTTGTCCTGATGATTTTAGGGAAGAAATTTGCTATTATTGCTCGTCGTTACCAAGCTATTACGCTCATTGACTTTTTACGTGAGCGCTATAAAAGCCATGTCATTGTCATTCTGTCTGCTATTAGTATCATTGTCTTTTTATTTTCAGCGATGATGGCACAGTGGGTAGGGGGAGCCCGTTTAATCGAGTCTTTAACAGGCTTACATTACACGGCAGCATTGTTTATATTTGCGATATCAGTATTAGTGTATGTTATCATTGGTGGCTTCCGAGCAGTTGCTTTAACAGATACTGTTCAAGGTACGATAATGGTCATTGGAACTGTTATTTTATTAATCGGAACTATTATTGCAGGTGGAGGCATCGATAAAATTATGTCCTCGCTGGTCGCAGAAAATCCCCATTTCGTATCTCCATTTGGAGCAGAAGGGGATTTAACGCCTCTGTATGTTTCAACGTTTTGGCTATTAATTGGTGTAGGTGTGGTGGGACTTCCCCAAATTGCCGTGCGTGCGATGAGTTATAAAGATTCTAAAAGTATGCACTTAGCGATTATTATTGGTACGATTGCTATTGGGACCATTATGTTTGGGATGCATCTAATTGGTGTGTTAGCACGACCTGTCCTACCTGGCATCGACATTGGTGATAAAGTCATGCCACTCTTAACATTGAAGGTGCTGCCGCCATTTTTAGCAGGGATTGTCTTAGCAGCGCCAATGGCCGCTACCATGTCCACTGTCAATGCATTACTTATGCTAGTAAGCTCTACGGTTGTCAAAGACATCTATCTAAATTACATGAAGCCACAGGCAAGTGATGCCGAAATTAAACGCGCAAGCTTTATTGTAACGACTGTGATTGGCTTAGCAGTGATCGTCTTTGCACTCCATCCACCTGATTTATTAGTGTGGTTAAATTTATTTGCATTTGGTGGGCTTGAGGCAGTCTTTATTTGGACGGTAGTTCTCGGATTATACTGGAGGAAAGCAAACAAATATGGCGCCATTGCGTCCATGATTTCAGGTATGGCTTTATATATTTTCATCGACCGGTTCTATCCGACGGCCTTCGGTATGCATACCGTTACGATTCCAATTGTAGCTTCCCTTATTATTTTTGTAATCGTAAGTCTTGCTACTAGTCATAAATTTAAGGACGAGCACTTCCTCATATAATGTAAAACAACGCCGCAAATTTTGGACTGTGGCGTTGTTTTTTATTAATGAATCATATAATCGTAGGCATTTTTTGCAAGGAGTGTCATTGTCACAATAATAAAAAGCGACCGGACAAAGCCGCTTCCTTTTTGAATGGCCATTCGAGAGCCAAGCATAGCCCCTCCAATTTGAGCAACCCCCATGACTAAACCATATACATAATGGATTTGACCTAGGTAAGCAAACATACAAACACCTGCCACATTACTTGCTAGATTTAAAAATTTCGCATTTCCTGCCGCCTTTAAAAAATCAAAGCCAACAAGCAAGAAGCTAAAGATTAAAAATGAGCCCGTTCCTGGACCAAGAAACCCATCATAAAATCCAATAGCAAATAATAGCATCATAAATAAAAATAAGTGGGTTTTCGACAGATTTTTTACCGTTGAGACAGCGCCCCAATCTTTTTTAAAGATTGTATAAATCCCAACAGCTGCCAGCATGATAAGCATTAATGGTTTTAGTAGAGCTGGGTTAATTAAATGAACAGTCCATGCACCACATAATGATCCAATGAAGGCGAGAGGGAAATATTTCAGCACAGATCGAATTTCAAGCTGACCAGAACGGTAAAAGGAAATGGTCGAAGTAAGTGAGCCCATTGCGCCTGCTAACTTATTGGTTGCCACAGCGGCGGCTGGATTTAGGCCAACAAACAATAGAGCTGGTAAGGAAATTAAACCGCCACCTCCAACGACTGAATCGATAAATGCCGCCAGAAATCCAAACGAAATTAAAAGTATTAGAATATGTACATCCACATCAAAAACCATGTCTTACACCTCATTTTAATTAGTTACTACTGAAATAGTAACTAATTTATTTAAAGCTGTAAAGCCTAACTTTTTCATTGGCAAATGTTCACAACAGTAGCCTATAATAAAAATATGGAGGGATGATATGGATGAATTAATCGCCCAATTAAAAGAACTGGGATTGACAGAATATGAGGCAAAGGCCTATACAGCACTCGTACAAAATAGTCATGTCAGTGCCTATCAAGTTAGCAAAAACTCTGGGATTCCAAGAGCTAGAATCTATGACATATTAAATGGTCTTGTTGAAAAGGGATTCGTACTGAAGGAGGAAACGGCGGATCAAACGACTTATTCTTCTATTCCTGTCGAGATGTTTTTGCAGCAAATTCAACAGCGCTGGCAATCAAATTTTACATCGATTAGTGATCAGTTAGAAAAACTAGAAATGAAAGAACAGGAAGCGGAATCTAAAGTATTAATGCTAAAAGGGAAGCAGACGATCGTTAATTATTGTCAAACCTTATTAAAAAAAGCAGAGACAAAAGTCATCCTATCGATGTGGGAAGATATGTACGATACCTTACGTGAGGATATTGAAGAGGTATCTCAGCATGTGGAGGTGCATGGCATCACTTTATATGTCGAGGAACATCTAGCATCTATAGACATGCACAGAGCCACACACTATACGAGAAAGACTTCTACACCTCATTGGTTTATTTTATCGGTTGATGGTCAAGAAATGATTTATGGTCACTCGCCATCCAACCAAGAAACCGCATTTATAACGAATGACCCTGTGCATATTTATTTACTAGAGGATTATATTTGGCATGATGTTCTTATCAATAGACTAGTAAAACGCGATGATAATGAATTGGAGGACTGGATTGCTAAAGAACGTAAAGCATTTTTCTTAGAGTAGTTATAAGGGAAGGGGAGCATCTTGAAAAAATGGATGTTGCCAGTATTACTTTATTTATTAATGATGGGTGGATGTGATTCTGCACCGCTGCCGGTTTTTCCTAAGATTCAAGAGCTAACAATCGTTCCTGACCATATCCAACAACATATTATAGCTACAGACAGAATTCAGTTATTGTATGAAGATGACGTGACGTACTATCTTGTCATGTTTTCAAAAGGAAATGTGCTAGCAAGTGTAGCAGCTAATGAAAATAGGTTAGTCATTCATTTCAAGGAAGGAAGCGAGCAAAAGAAAGAAGCTCTACCCTATGTCTATGCCAACAACAAAAGCGCGGAGCTGACTATTATCGAACTGTATATTAATGGCAAAAGCATGCCGATAGATCGTATTACCATGCTGTAATAAAAAACCGAAATCCCTAAAAAGAGATTTCGGTTTTTATTGATATTAATAAAATACTTTATCTACATTGTATTTGGAGCGGAACGTATTAATCGCATACGTTTCATAAATTTCACGTTCCATAGGATCTTCTACTTCATAGACTTCAATTTTGAAGACCTCGTCACGATAGTTTTTCATCGGAGATACATTGTCTTCAAAATGTTTTTTTATGCGTTGGCGAATTTTACGTGCTTTGCCGACAAATAATAACTCATTCTTTTCATTATAAAATAAGAAAATGCCGCCTTTATCACGTGTGATTTTGTGGAAGTCGATGAAACCAAAGTATGGTGTAATTGGGACATCACCTGGTTTTACATCTTGTTCGCGTTGGCGAATAACTACATCTGGTTTTGGAAATTCAATATTAATCAAAGTATTCACGTTCCTCTCTATTACTAAAGATATATGGTAACATAATAGCGGCATGTTTACCATAAAATTTCATGTAGAATAACCATATACAGCAAGCTTAGTGTTCATCAAATGAATGTAGAACATGCATGGGAATAACAAAATATTCTATGAATTATTGATATTCTAACTCGTCCATGTTACAATTCAAAATAATTAAATAATCTTATCAAGAGAAGCAGAGGGATTTGGCCCGATGACGCTTCAGCAACCTCTAACAAATGTTAGAAAGGTGCTAATTCCAGCAAAGGTTTTTCCTTTGAGAGATAAGAGTGAACGTGAAAAAAATCCTTCTCATTCTATCTCATATGGAATGTGGAGGATTTTTAATTTTTTTAGAAAAAGGAGCAAAAAAGAGAGGGGAATGCTAGATGCCAATTAATATTCCGAAAAATTTACCTGCTGGGGAGCATTTACGTGAGGAGAAAATCTTCGTGATGGAAGAGGATCGTGCGAGAACACAGCAAATACGTCCATTAAACATATTAATTTTAAATTTGATGCCCGAAAAAGAAAAAACGGAGCTACAATTATTACGTTTACTAGGAAATACACCATTACAGGTCAATATTACTTTTTTAAACACGGCTACTCATGAATCTAAAAATGTCAGTAAATCTCACTTACAATTATTTTACACAACGTTTAACCAAATTCGTCACCGACGTTATGATGGTATGATTATTACTGGGGCACCTGTAGAAAAAATGCCATTTGAAGAGGTTAACTATTGGCAGGAAATTGCTGAAATTATGGATTGGTCTAAAAAGAATGTGACATCCGTGCTACATATATGTTGGGGGGCACAGGCTGCGTTATATCATCATTATGGAATTGGAAAAATAGAGCTTTCTGCTAAATGCTCCGGCGTTTATTCTCATGTGATTACTGATTTAACAGTGGATTTAGTACGAGGCTTTAGTGATTTATTTACAGCCCCTCATTCTCGCTATACATCTGTCTCGATTGACGAGGTTCGCAATCATCCAGACTTACGCTTATTATCCTATTCAGAGGATGCAGGTGTGTTTATCGTGCAATCTAAAGATAATAAAAACATTATGATTACAGGTCATTTAGAATATGATGCGACAACACTGGCTGATGAATACAGTCGCGATGTTGCCAAGGGCATTGATATCAACGTTCCAGTAAACTACTTCCCAAATGATGATCCAGAAAAGGAACCGATGAATACATGGCGTGCCCATACACATTTATTGTTCTCCAACTGGTTGAACTACTATGTATACCAAGAGACACCATATGAATGGGACTTTGTGGACGAAATTGAATATCATATTTAAATAACAATAACAAAGTCTAATTTCTTCGCTAAGTAGCTGAAGGAATTAGACTTTGTTATTCTAAATTCTTCTTGTCAGAAACCGTAATATCTGGTTTAGCCTGATCTTTCTGATTGGAATCTGTAGCAACATCGTTAGTTGGGTTATTTTGATTGGCATCCCTATTATTAGGTTTCATCTGATTATCTTGGTTGGAATCTGTAGCAGCATCGTTAGTTGAATTATCTTGATTGGCATCCATTTTATCAGGCTTAGTGTGATTATCTTGGTTGGAATCTGTAGCAGCATCGTTAGTTGGATTATCTTGATTGGCATCCATTTTGTCAGGTTTACTGTGATTATCCTGGTTGGAATCAGTAGTAACATCGTTAGTTGGATTATCTTGATTGGCATTCATATTATTAGGTTTCATCTGATTATCCTGGTTGGAATCAGTAGTAGCATGGTGAGTCTGATTATTTTGATTGGCATCCCTATTATTAGGTTTTATCTGATTATCCTGGTTGGAATCAGTAGTAGCATCGTTAGTTGGATTATCTTGATTGGCATCCCTATTATTAGGTTTCATCTGATTATCCTGGTTGGAATCAGTAGTAGCATTGTTAGTTGGATTATCTTGATTGGCATCCATTTTGTCAGGTTTAGTGTGGTTATCTTGGTTGGAATCAGTAGTAGCATTGTTAGTTGGATTATCTTGATTGACATCCCTATTATTAGGTTTCATCTGATTATCCTGTTGGGAATCCGTATTAGCAGGATTAGGTTGATTTCCTTGATTAGCATCCGTATTACCCACATCAGTTACTTGCCCCTGATTAGCATTCGCAGCCGCATTCCCTTGTGATTTTCGATTACGTATGACGGCTACAATAAGTAGCAGGATAGGTAATAAAATGGTGAAAATAAATGAATAGATAGGCCAAATTTCATTATTATAATTGTCGGAATGGACAATATCAGGATGAACAATTTGCGAAAGACCAATCATAATAATACCCATTGGTAAGATAAGTGGGCGGTGATCCTTCAGTTTCATAATTTGTGCAATTCCCACGACCGTTGTATAGAAGTACATAAATGTTCGAATAAAAATAGATACAATCCACATAAAAGCCATGATAATTTCAATACGCTGTAAAAAGTTGCCGATCGAGATTCTTTGTGCTAAGGCATAGCTAGGAAAAGTTCGGGAAGCCGTATTGGCTGCCCCTAATACTAGTATGCAAAGGGTAATCAATGTTACTAAAACAAATCCACCGAGAATCGTACCTATGTAAAATCCTTTCTTTGAGGATTGCTGGACATTGACACTGGCAGGGTAAATCATTAATAACATAACTAGGGAAAAAGAAAAGACGCTCATAAAGCGAATAATACTATAGAACAGTGATGTTTTGGATACTTCCATAATGGGTTGTATATTTTCAAACTTAATTTGTGGAGTAATACAAACAATAAAGAAAATAAAAATTAAGATAAACATAGGAAAAAGTATTTCTGCTGAGCGAGCAAAGGTCTCTAAGCCTAAATAGGCAGCATACATAATAATAATGCTAAACAACAAGGCGAATGCCAGTGTGGGTGTTTCTGGCATTACCTCTGTTTTCATAAAAATTCCAATAAAGTATAATAGTTCTCCTCCCGAAAATAGGGTAAGGGACAGAAAACCAATCACTGTAATTTTTCCAAAAAAGCGACCGAAAATTTTTTCATTTGCCTCAATAAAATTCAGTGTGGGTGTTTGGTTGCCTAGCGTCAAAAATAATTTCACCACTAGTAAACTAAGGACAACGCCAATGCTTGCAGCAATCCATGCATCCTGCTTACTGGAGCTTGCAATAGTTGAAGGGATAATTAAAATGGCTGTACCGATAGAAAGGAGTGACGTAATAATTGTAAATTGTCTTGAACTAATGATTTCTTTTTCCATTTAACTGTCCTCCCATACATGTCGATGTGTCTACTATTTTGTGAGTGAAACGATAAAATCCTTAATGGGTGTAAAAATAAAAGTTACCAAATCTAAAGGGCTCGGGATATTTATTTTGAGAGCAATACCTATATTAAGTGCTGTCCCAATTAGTAAAAGAATAGAAAAAACAAGAATGGTCTTGGTTTCTTTTTGTCTTTTGAGCTTTGGGATAAATAGTAATGCAATAATGGCCGAAATAATGAAGACTGCTACCGCTAGTACCATGCTACTATTCCTCCTTTGGCTTTTTTAATAATGAATTTTGCATTGTGCCTAAGCCTTGTGTCGTTACTTTTACACGAACATGGACAGGAAGATCAGGAAAGATAGTTGGCCAATCATTTTTAATTTTTTTCCATTGTTTAGCATCTGCGCGATGAAGGGCATCCCCATAGCCTAAAACATCCACTTGGTATTGCTGCTGAATTTTTTCTAACGTTTTTTCAATACGTTCATCGATGCCTTGTGCTGTTTTTTTATTGATATAATCCATCGTTTTATTTTTTGTGAGATTAATATCACATTCGACCTCACCTACATTTTGCTCCACATCTATTTGGACATCAATTTGTGGTTTCCCATTTTGAAATGACCCCTTTACTTTTGTGGAGGATTGCGTAATCTCAGTCGAAAGCGTACCTTGTTTTGGACAGTTGACGATTTCAATGGTACTTTGTATTTTGTCACTGAGGAAGCTAATACTTTTACTTTCTCCCTCTGAAAGTAAACCAATGTATCGATCTCCTTTAAAGACAGCCAATCCTGCATATTTTAATAACACAGGAGTTTTAACACGTTGGACGTTTGTTTTATCGGCACCTAATCGTTTGTCCCCATGAATTTCAATGGCAGAAATCAATGCGCCATTATCCTTTTCGTTGAGCCTCGTGACCAATTCGTCTATATTAATCGCAATTGTAGAGCCCCAAACTTTTTCAGAAACATTGAGCGAATTTAAGATTTTATTAGCAGGCACTTTTTCGATAGGGGTAAGAACATTTAACACTTCCTTAGCTGTAGCCTCATGAGACATAATGACATCGAAATCTTTTCTAAACTCATGGTCTCGTGCAATCAAATCCAATGAATCACTAATTCCTTCTTTGGCGAGGTCTTCACCTAAGATAACTACTTGTAAATGAGCAAAATAGGGTTTCCGAGCTGCAATAGTTGTCATTTTACGAATGGCCTCAAAAATTGTTTCCCCTCTCGAATGATAGCTAATAACTGGGGTGCGCTGAGTGGAAGCTTGTCGCATTGAAACCTCACTAGGATCAACGATTTGAACAGTAATTTCAAATTCGTCCTCTACTTTATCTATTCCAAGCGCTACGACAATGGCTAATTCATTTAATTCACGCTTACTCCAGCAGCCACTTAACAGTAAAGGGAGGATGCACAGTAAGCAAATTGTTTTTACTTTTGCCATAATTCATTCCTCACTTGTTCAGTAGTAGTTTTATTTCCTGCCTGTTCTTGTGACATATTTATGCCCTCTGACAACATTTTTCTGATTCACCAAACGTGGACGTTTTAATAAATGTCTGCGTGGGAGTAATAAAAAAGCATCTTTTTGGTCCTGTATAATGAATGGAGCAAATGGGCTTAAATATGGTACACCAAATGAACGAATGCTACATAAATGAAGAATAATAACCATAATGCCGAACATTACGCCAAATAGACCGAACATAGCAGCTAAAATCATTAATGGAAAACGCAGTACACGAATCGTATTGGACAACCCATAAGCAGGAAATAAAAAGCTACAAATGGCCGTCAATGCTACAATAATAACCATAACTGCTGAGACCACACCGGCATCTACCGCCGCCTGTCCGATAACCAATGTACCCACGATGGACACCGCTGGACCGATTGTTCGCGGCATTCGAAGCCCTGCCTCTCTTAGTATCTCAAAGGCAAGCTCCATAATAAGTGCTTCTACTACAGCAGGGAAGGGCACGCCTTCTCGTTGTGAAGCAATACTAATGAGCATGGGCGTCGGTAGCATTTCCTGATGAAACGTCGTAATCGCAACATAGAGAGATGGTGCTACCAATGCCAAACTAATACCAAAGAAACGTAAGATACGAATGAGGGAACTAATCATCCAATGTTGGTAGTAGTCTTCTGCTGATTGCAAAAAGGAAGTAAATAATGCAGGCACCACTAAGACAAAGGGGGTACCATCTACTAGAATCGCCACTTTACCATCTAATAATTCGCCAGCAATCACATCAGGACGTTCGGAGTTATAAACGGTTGGAAACATGGAATTTTTGGAGTCTTGAATAAAATCCTCAATATAGCCACTTTCTAAAATGCCATCGATATTAATGCGGTCTAACCGCGCTAACACCTCTGCAACAATTTTGTCACTGGCGATACCATGTATATACATCACGGCGACATCTGTTTGTGTCACTTCACCAATGACACGGGACTTAATCCAAAGGTTTGGACTTTTTATTTTGCGCCGAATGAGCGCAGTATTAGTGCGTAAAGTTTCAGTAAAGGACTCTCGAGGTCCCCTAATGACGGATTCGGTTGATGGCTCTGTCACAGCTCTGTCTTTCGCACTTTTCGTACTTGTTACAATGCCTTCCGCAAAGCCATCTAATAGAATAACGGTCTCACCATTCAGTATGGCATGATAAAGTGTGGTAAAATACTCGATATTCATCACGTCACCAACAGTTAAATAGGAACTTCGCACATATTGATTTATGGTAGTAATTTCTATTTCTTGTTCTTCCTCAATATTCGCCATTAATTTATCAATGACAGAATCCGAAATCATGGTTTTATCGGATAAGCCATCAATGGAAATAATAGCGAGCCGATGGGGCTCAGCTTCACCAATTGTAATTTCTCGTATAATGATGTCATTGCTATGACCAAGAGTGTTTTGAATGACCTTTATATTTTTGGCAAGGGAAGTATTTAATAAATCGTCCGTTGTAAGGGATGGGGAGGGATCGATCTTGTTTGATATGGACATGCGCTTTCCTCCTCAAATGAATGTTCATTATTTATAGAATGGACAACTTTATGCGGAGATAAACGAAAAAAGGAATGAAATTCTAGCTACTATTTTTCAAATAAAAAAACAGTATTTCCTTTCAAAGACCGAAAGGAAAATACTGTTTTATGTACGATACTCGTATTGTAATTCATCTAAACTAGCATCCACGTCCACGTGTAAGTTATGATCGTTAAAGAACCATAAATCTTTTTCATCGATGTAATAGGTTACGCCATCAATGACTGCTTCAGCTCCAATAGCAATGGGCTCTTCTAGCGTCATACCTAGTGAAAAGCCTTCGTGAAAAGGACTTGAGCCACCATAGCGTGCATAAAAGCGAATAGTATCGCCTGGTTCTACTTCCATCTCTTGCTTGAACCATTGTAGGGCTTCATTTGTCAGTGCAATTTTCATAGCGAATGCTCCTCTCTTCCTACAGCCATTTTACCTTTGGCTCAGTGCCATTTTTAATACGTGCAATATTGGCACGGTGACGATAAATAATAAAGGTAAATAAAAAGGCTACCAAGATGCTTAATGCAAAGTCACCTGTAACAAAATAATAAACGATTGAATAGATAAGTGCTACTGAAGCGGCTATCATAGATGTTAGGCTGACGATTTTTGTGAGTTTCAATGTCACAAGAAAAGCAATTAGGAGCAAGACAAACAATGGCCATGAGTAGCCTAATAAAACACCTGCAGATGTGGCAACGGCTTTTCCACCACGGAAATTGGCGAAAATCGGAAACATATGACCAATCACTGCAACAAGACCTAGGATTAAGGGATGAATAGAACTGTCTGAGAATATGGGAAGTGCAGCTAGTAAGACAGCGGCAGTCCCTTTTAGAACATCCATCACAGTCACAACAATACCGGCCTTTTTTCCTAATGTTCGAAATGTATTCGTTGCTCCTAGATTACCGCTTCCGTGTTCTCGGATATCGGTATTATAAAAAATTTTACCTATCCATAGCCCTGAAGGTATAGAGCCGATTAGATAAGCACATAAAATAATAAGTCCATTGATCATAGTTGGACTCCTTTCATTCATAGTCCATCACTTGGTACTAATAGTTTGTAACAAGTATTTTACACTTTTTCTTGCTAATCTACAATGTTATGAAGGAGAATTCCTAAGGAGTCTTGAATTCAATACAAAAGAAACTAAATGTAAGTTGGAGATAGGCTTTTAGACATGATTGATGAAGGCACGAAAAAAGTCTTTCTTAAAATTTAGGCAAAATGGCAATTTTGTCAATCGTTCATTCCTTTGGTAGAATAGAAGTCTAACTTTATTCATTTACATGGAATGACGCAGAAACACTATTTTGCAACTAAATAAGCTACGATGCGTCAGGTGTTTACGGATACTAGTGGTTGTCTGTCTTGCTTAAATTCCAATTTTAAGCAACTGTTGAAGATGTTTACTATTGAAATGTTTATTAAAACTGTGAGCAATTTTTAAAAATTTAATTGGACCTGTCGCTAACTATTGACAGGAAATGCTATTATTATTAGGATGAGAACATAAATAGAACATGTGTTTGTTTTTTGGAGGGGAATTTTGTTGACGAATAAACAGTCACCTAGCGTCTATAATGATGACGCTATACAAGTATTAGAAGGATTAGAAGCGGTGCGCAAACGACCAGGCATGTATATCGGTTCGACAGATGGCCGTGGACTTCATCACCTTGTGTATGAAATCGTAGATAATGCGGTGGATGAAGCATTGGCTGGCTTTGGATCTCATATTATTGTCAAGATTCACAAAGACCAGAGTATTAGCGTACGCGATTTCGGCCGTGGAATGCCAACTGGTATGCATAAGATGGGTAAACCTACTCCTGAAATTATTTTTACCGTCCTACACGCAGGTGGTAAGTTTGGACAAGGTGGTTATAAAACAAGTGGCGGTTTGCACGGTGTAGGTTCTTCTGTTGTGAATGCGCTATCAACTTTTTTAGAAGTAACCATCCATCGTGATGGGAAAAAATATCGCCAGCGCTTCGAGCATGGTGGACATCCAGTGACAACACTTGAAGAAATTGGTCAAACAAAACAAACAGGAACGCTTGTTCATTTCCTACCTGATGAAACAATCTTCTCTGTCACAAAATTTAATTATGATACTTTAGCAGAACGTTTACGTGAGTCGGCTTTTTTATTAAAGGGCTTAAAAATTGAATTAATCGATGAGCGCGAGGAAGGCAAAAATGATGTGTTCTTTTATGAGAACGGCATTGAAGCTTTCGTTGCGTATTTGAATGAAGAGAAGGATGTTCTTCATCCTGTGAAATATGTTGAGGGTATTCAAGATGATATTGAAGTAGAGTTTGCCTTCCAATATAATGATGGTTATTCTGAAACGATTTTATCGTTTGTCAATAATGTACGTACACGAGATGGCGGTACACATGAAACAGGTGCAAAAGCAGCCTTGACGCGTGTCTTTAATGAATACGCAAGAAAAATTGGCTTATTAAAGGACAAGGACAAAAACTTAGAAGGAACGGATATTCGAGAGGGCTTAGCGGCTATCGTATCTGTTCGTATTCCAGAGCACTTATTACAATTTGAAGGACAAACAAAGGGCAAGCTTGGTACGAGTGAGGCTCGTTCAGCGGTAGATAGTGTGGTGTCTGAGCAAATTTTATATGTGCTAGAGGAAAATGCTGAATTGTCAGCGTCTCTTGTGCGTAAAGCGATTCGTGCGCAGCAAGTGCGTGAGGCGGCTCGTAAAGCCCGTGAGGATGCACGAAATGGTAAGAAAAACAAAAAGGGTAGTACGATTCTGTCTGGGAAATTAACGCCTGCACAGTCACGTAATGCGGCGAAAAATGAATTATATTTAGTCGAGGGTGATTCAGCGGGTGGTTCTGCAAAACAAGGTCGTGATCGAACATTCCAGGCGATATTACCACTGCGTGGGAAAGTTATTAACACAGAAAAAGCCAAGCTACAAGATATTATGAAAAACGAAGAAATTTCAACGATTATTCATGCGATCGGTGCAGGTGTAGGTACAGATTTTGCTGTGGAGGATTCAGCCTACAATAAGGTAGTCATTATGACCGATGCTGATACGGATGGTGCGCATATTCAAGTATTGCTACTAACGTTTTTCTATCGTTATATGCGTCCACTCATCGAGGCTGGAAAAGTCTTTATTGCGTTACCACCACTTTATAAGGTTTCGAAAGGAACTGGCAAAAAAGAAGTGATTGAATATGCTTGGACAGAAAACGATTTACAAAAGGCCATCAAACAAGTTGGAAAGGGTTACATATTACAGCGCTATAAAGGTCTTGGAGAGATGAATGCTGACCAGCTATGGGATACAACAATGAACCCTGACACACGGACATTAATTCGTGTCACTATCGAGGATGGTGCACGTGCAGAGAGACGTGTCACGACGTTAATGGGCGATAAAGTAGAGCCACGTCGTAAATGGATCGAAGCCAATGTAGACTTCGGTATGGAGGATGATGCTAACATTTTAGAAAATGAATTCATCCAACAAGAGGAGGGCCAAGCATGAGTAGTACAGAAAAGTTTCAAGATTTACCTTTAGAAGAAGTAATGGGTGACCGTTTTGGTCGCTATAGTAAATATATTATTCAAGACCGCGCGTTGCCAGATGCACGTGACGGTCTTAAACCAGTACAGCGTCGTATTTTATATGCAATGTTTACGGAAGGTAATACACATGAGAAACCGTTTCGTAAATCGGCTAAGACAGTCGGAAATGTAATCGGTAATTACCATCCGCACGGAGATAGCTCAGTCTATGAGGCGATGGTTCGTATGAGTCAGGATTGGAAAGCTCGCCATATGCTTATAGAAATGCATGGGAATAACGGTTCGGTTGATGGAGATCCACCAGCAGCCATGCGTTATACGGAGGCAAGACTTTCTGCAATTGCTGGTGAAATGTTACGAGATATTGGGAAGAAAACGGTTGAATTCGTGCCAAACTTCGATGACCAGGATATGGAACCAACTGTTTTACCAGCTCGTTTCCCTAATTTATTAGTAAACGGCTCTACAGGGATATCTGCGGGTTATGCAACAGATATTCCACCGCATGCATTAGATGAAGTGCTGGATGCTGTTTTGATGCGCTTAGACAAGCCTACTGCGACAGTGGATGAATTGATGACAGTTATCAAGGGTCCTGATTTCCCTACAGGCGGAATTATTCAAGGTGTAGACGGCATTAAAAAGGCATATGAAACAGGGCGCGGTAAAATTATTGTCCGTGCACAAGCTGTGGTCGAACCTATCAAGGGCGGAAAAGAGCAAATTGTCGTTACCGAATTACCATACGATGTGAATAAAGCGAATCTTGTGAAAAAAATTGATGAGCAACGTGTAGATAAACGCCTTGAAGGGATTGCTGAAATTCGTGATGAATCAGATCGTACAGGGTTACGTGTCGTTATCGAGCTGAAAAAGGATGTTCCTGGACAGGGGATTCTACAGTACCTATTTAAAACAACAGATTTACAAGTAGCTTACAATTTTAATATGATTGCCATTCATAATCGTCGTCCAACGATGATGACATTACCATTATTGCTGGATTCCTATATTACTCACCAAAAAGAAGTGGTCACAAATCGTTCTATATATGATTTACAAAAGGCAAAGGATCGCTCCCATATCGTGGATGGCTTAATTAAAGCCCTATCTATTCTAGACGAGGTTATTGCTACGATTCGTTCATCTAACGATAAGAAGGACGCCAAGCTCAATTTACAGGCGAAGTTCGATTTTACTGAGGTACAGGCAGAGGCGATTGTGAGCCTGCAATTATATCGTTTAACGAATACCGATATTACAGAACTCCGTCAAGAACAGGATGACTTAAACAAATTGATTGCCAAGCTAGAAGGAATTTTACAAAGCGAGGCCAAACTTGTACGCGTCATTAAACAAGAATTGCTAGATATTAAAAAACGTTTCACAGAGCCACGTCGCTCGAAAATTGAACAAGAAATAGAAGAAATTAAAATTACATTAGATGTCCTTGTTCCAAGTGAAGAGGTTGTAGTGACTGTCACGAAAGATGGCTATATTAAACGTACATCTACACGATCCCATGCCGCCTCCAACGGTCAAGATTTTGCGATGAAAGATTCCGATTACTTATTGTATGAAGCAAACTTAAATACACAACATCATCTATTGTTATTTACAAATAGAGGGAATTATATTTATCAGCCTGTTCATGAATTACCTGATATTCGCTGGAAGGACCTTGGACAGCATATTTCAAGTATTGTGCCAACAAGTGAAGATGAGTCGATTATTGCAGTCTATGGCTTTGAAACATTTGAACAGCCAAATATGTATATTTTAACTGCTACGAAAGATGGCCAAATTAAACGTTCGCCATTAGCAGATTATGCTGTGACGCGTTATTCGAAGCCAATTAAAACAATGAATGTTAAAGCGGGCGATGCAATGATTTATGCATCGTTTATAACTGATGATGCGGAACTGCTCTTAACAACTGATACGGCCTATGCCATTCGTTTCCCTATTGAAGAACTACCAGTTACTGGAGTGAAAACGGGCGGTGTTAAAGGTATTACGCTAAAAGATGGAGAAGCTTTAGTCGGGGTCAATGTCCTACAGCCAGATGAAACACAATATGTCGTTATTGTGACACAACGAGGGGCTGTAAAGAAAATGAATGTCGCAGAGGTAGAAATAGCAAGTCGTGCCAAGCGTGGACTTAAAGTCCTTACAGAATTAAAAGCAAATCCTCATCGAATTGTCGCTGTTATTCAAGCAACAGACGATGAGCAGGTTGTGATTGAAACTGAAAAAGGCATACAAGAGGTTATCGATGTCCATGCATTGACGCGCGCTGATCGCCATTCTAATGGTTCATTTAAAGTGGACATTGCAACAGATGGAGCCATCTCACATGTTTTAACGGCCAAAAAAGAACAAAAAACAAGCTAACATCATGCCCAGTCTCTATAAGTAGAGCTGGGCTATTTGTTTATAGTGGCACAACTATCCAAAATTAGCATCTTGTCATTTAAGATCAACTATGGGTATAATAAACATCGAAAAGTTCATAGCGAAAGAATGTAGGGGGGCTAGTTATGGCTAGCTGAGATTGTGTCCGATAGACACTGACCCTTTGAACCTGATTTGGCTCGTACCAGCGTAGGGAACATCTATTCAAAAAAGCAAATGTTTTGGAGATTGATTGCAATACGTCTGGGAGGAATCCTAGGCGTTTTTTTATTTTCTAAGCAATATCTTACCAACCGTATAATACGCTTTCTTCTGGTGACAACATTCATTCATGAACACTTTCATATTACAAACTGGGAGGACCTAGCATGAAAAAATGGTTATTTATCCTATTAGCTACTCTATTGACGTTAGTAGGCTGTAGCGACAAGGAGGACAAGCAGTCTGCTGATACAAAGAAAAAGGTATCAGTGGTACTCGATTGGACACCGAATACGAATCATACAGGATTGTATGTTGCGAAAAAGCTCGGTTATTTTGAAGAAGTAGGCTTAGATGTTGATATTATAATGCCAGGAGAGGCAGGAGCCGATCAGCTCGTAGCTTCTGGTAAAGCAGAATTTGGCGTGAGTTATCAGGAGGGCATTACACAGGCTCGTGTTCAGGATGTGCCACTTGTCTCGATAGCGGCCATCATCCAGCATAATACATCTGGATTTGCTTCTGTAGCGTCAAAGGGTATTACCTCTCCAAAGGACTTTGAAGGAAAAACATATGGGGGCTGGGGAGCACCTCTCGAACAAGCGGTATTACAATCATTAATGCAAAAAGAAAACGCTGATATTAATAAATTAGACATTGTCAATGCGGGAGATTTAGATTTCTTTACGATGATGAAAAAGGACATCGACTTTGCTTGGATTTATTATGCATGGACAGGTATTGAGGCAGAGCTTCGTGGGGAAAAAATTAATATGCTGTATTTAACGGACTACAGTGATCAGTTAGATTACTATACACCTGTTTTAGCAACCAATGAAAAAATGATTCAAAACAATCCAGACAGCGTCAAAGCTTTTGTTGCGGCTGCATCGAAGGGCTATGAATATGCCATCGAGCATCCGAATGAAGCGGCTGATATTTTACTAGAAGCGGCACCAGACTTAGATAAGGAGTTAGTGCATAAAAGTCAAGAGTGGTTGGCTGATAAGTATCAGGATGACGCTAATCAATGGGGGGAGCAAAAGCTTTCTGTGTGGGAAAACTATGCTAAATGGATGTCGAGTAATAAAGTGTTAGAGGGCGAATTTGATGCTAAACAGGCGTTTACGAATGAGTTCCTACCGAAAAAGGAGGCCAATTAACATGGCAAATTCATTAATCAGTGTCCAAATCATTCCGAAGACAGAGAAATACGAGGATGTCATTCCTTATGTGGATGCGGCCATTGCGGTTATTGATGCATCTGGTGTGAACTATGAGGTTCATCCCCTTGAAACAACAATGGAAGGTGAGCTTACAACGCTTCTTCAAATCATTGAAAAAATGAATGTTAAGATGGTCGAGCTAGGAGCCATTAATGTCATTACACAAGTAAAAATTTTATATCAACCAAATGGGATTACCATGGCTACATTAACGGAGAAATATCAGTCATGAAACGGGCATTACAAAAGGGAAGGACGATAATGTTTATCGCCTTCCTCTTATTCATATGGGAGCTTGTTGTGCATATCGCTGATGTTCCTCCCTGGCTCCTACCAGCACCAAGCATAATCTTAAAGGAAGGCTTTCAATCATATCAAACGTTTCTGCCACATGCTCTGGCTACTGTGGAATTAGCTTTACTTGGACTTGCTATTGGGGTTGGCTGTGGTCTAACCGTGGCGATTGTTTTGCATCGTTTTACTTTCATTCGGTCGTTATTTTATCCGATTCTCATTATGTCGCAAAATATACCCATTCTTGTATTGGCGCCGTTACTTATTATTTGGTTTGGCTTTGGCTTATTACCAAAGCTCATCATTATTTGTCTAGTATGCTTTTTCCCTATTGTCATTGCGGCAATGGACGGTTTTCGTCAAACAGCACCCGAGTTAAAGCATTACTTCGAAATGATTGGAGCAACGAAGGCCCAAACGTTTTGGAAATTAGAATGGCCACATGCCTATCCGGCAATTTTCTCGGGCATAAAAATTGCTGCTACCTATAGTGTAATGGGAGCAGTTATTGCGGAGTGGCTTGGTGCAAAAAAGGGAATAGGTGTATACATGACCTTAGCACAATCTTCCTTCCGTACAGATCGAGTGTTTGTCGCCATTTTTGCGATTGTCTTGCTAAGCTTAATGTTGTTTAGTAGTATCCGCTTGCTTGAAAAATTAATGGTAAAGGGGAGAGGTTATCATGCTCAGCATTCAAAACATCGCTAAATCCTTTGACAGTCTACATGTACTTGACCATGTTTCCTTTGATGTCAAGGATGGTGAGTTTGTGGCCATAGTAGGACCATCTGGCAGTGGTAAGAGTACCCTTTTTCAATTAATTGGTGGGGTCTCTTTGGTTGATCAAGGGACGATTTTATTAAATGGAGAGGAGATTCAGCAAAAAAGAGGCGCAATTGGCTATATGCCACAGCAGCCTTGTTTACTTCCTTGGCGTACTATTTTAGAGAATGTAACAATTGTCGAGGAATTACAGCAAAATCCAAATGTTGAACGTGCAAAAGGTTGGCTTGAAAAGGTGGGGCTTGCTTCCTTTAGTCAAGCTTACCCATACGAGCTCTCGGGAGGGATGCAACAACGTGTGTCTTTTATCCGTGCCATTGTCAGTGATAAACCTATTTTATGTCTAGATGAACCATTTTCTGCGCTTGATGAATTTACAAGACTGGAAATGCAGGCATGGCTCCTATCCATTTGGGAAGAGCATAAAAAATCTATCTTATTCGTCACACATAGTATTGAAGAGGCCCTCTTTTTAGCCGATCGTATAATTGTTTTATCGAAACGGCCTGCAACAGTGAAAAAAGAAATGATTGTGCCATTTGAGCGCCCCCGCAAAGAAGAAATTCGTCATTCTGCCACATTCACAGCCTTGAAGCAACAGTTATTCACGTATTTACAGGAAGAAAAGGGGGATTTGAATGTTGATTGATGCCCATATTCATTTAGATCAATATAAGGACGTGGAAATACCTTCATTATTGGCAGAAGTAGAGGCATTAATTGCGGTAAGTATGCAGTTGTCCTCCTGTCAAAAGACGTTGCATTTAGCGAAGGTCTATCCCAAGGTGAAGGCGGCTTTTGGGTTTCATCCTGAACAGCCTTTACTGGATGAAATAGAAGAGAAGGCTTTATTTGATTGGATTCGCGCGCATCGTGATAACATGGTAGCGGTTGGTGAGGTCGGTTTACCCTATTATTTAAGGCAAGAACAAGCCTTGGATGTTCGTCCATATGAGGCTTTATTGGAACGATTTATCGTATTGGCTAAGGAATTGGGCAAACCGATTGTGTTGCATGCTGTATATGAGGATGCTAGCATCGTGTGCGATTTGCTAGAAAAGCATCAGCTTTGTCAGGCTCATTTCCATTGGTTTAAAGGGGACGAGGCAGTCATGAAACGCATGATTCGGCGAGGTTATTTTATCTCTATTACGCCTGATGCCTTGTATGAAGAGGAAATTCAACAGCTAATTCAAATCTACCCGATTGACTTAATGATGGTAGAAACAGATGGCCCATGGTCGTTTGAGGGACCTTTTACAAATAAACCAACGTCTCCGTGGATGATGCATTCGACGATTGAGGTGATTGCAGCCATCAAGGGATTGTCTATTCAGCAAGTGGCTAAAATTATCACTCAGAATACAAAAAACTTTTATCGACTTTAAGGTAACGTGGCAATTGCCACTTATGTTTTCTACAATAATAAAAGCAGTATAGGATATCAATTAGTTATCCGTATACTGCTTTTTATGTTTAGTAAAATCATGCATCAATTTCTCTGTTTTTGTTTTGGTGGTGCGTTCATGTGTGCTGAAGGAATTGGATTGGCGATTTTTCTCTACATCCTTGCCAGCAGTTCTTTTTATATGCATCCGCTTCTTTTTCGCCCTAGATTGAGCCATTTTCATTCCCTCCTTTTAACAATTATAGTAACGAAAATGAATGAAAAAGTAAAACCTCGTAAGCAAGAACTTACGAGGTTTATGAAATCGATTTAGTGAGATACGTCCTGTACAGAAATACCTGTGTTTGCTTTAACGTCAACTTCACGATATTTTGCATCATCAGTTTCTTTAGAAAGTAATGTGCCGATGAAACCACCAAGGAAACCAAGCGGTACAGAGATTAAGGCAGGGTTCGTTAACATAATTAACGGATCACCAACAAAAATCGCCTTGCCTTCAACTGGATTCCATACGTTTGGTGACATAGCTACTAATACTAATGCAGAGATTAAGCCTGTTAACATCGCTGTAACAGCACCAGCTGTATTAAAGCGTTTCCAATAAATTGTGTAAATAATAACTGGAAGGTTAGCGGAACCTGCAATACAGAATGCTAAAGATACTAAGAATGCAACGTTTAATGTTTGTGCACCAAGAGCTAATAGAATAGATATTACAGCGATTGTAATCGAGCCAATACGAGCTGCAAGAACTTGCTCTTTTTCAGTAACTTTACCCTTTTTAATGATTTGACCATAAATATCATGTGATAGGGCAGAGGCACCTGAAAGTACAAGGCCTGCTACTACCGCTAAAATTGTTGCGAATGCTACCGCACAAACGAATGAGAATAGAATGTCGCCTCCTAGTGCTTCTGCAAGAAGAGGGGCTGCCATATTACCTGCAGCGTTAGCCGCAATAATATCTTCTTTTCCAACGAATGCTGCTGCACCGAAACCTAAGAAAATGGTTAAAACGTAGAATATACCTACAATCCAAGTTGCCCAAATAACAGATGAACGAGCCGTTTTTGCATCTTTTACTGTAAAGAAACGCATTAAGATATGTGGAAGACCCGCAGTACCTAATACTAATGCAATTAACATTGAAATTGTGTCAAGTCCCTCTGTATATTTTAGACCGGGTTTTAAATAAGCAGCACCATTATCAGTCACTGTAGACATTTCCTTGAACATTGTTGCAATACTGAAGCCAAACTCTTTTAATACTAAGAATGAGATAATCACTGTACCTAGCATTAAAAGACAAGCTTTAATAATTTGAACCCATGAAGTCGCTGTCATACCACCGAATAATACGTAAGTTGTCATCATGAAACCTACGATCAATACAGCTACCCAGTAGTCGATACCTAAAAGTAATTGAATAAGTGCTCCTGCACCAACTAGTTGTGCAATCATGTAGAATAAAACAATGGTAATAGTGCTTAAAGCAGCTGTTCCACGTACTTTCGCATTATTGAAACGCGCTGTAATCATGTCAGCTAAAGTGAACTTTCCAAGGTTACGTAATGGCTCAGCAACGATGTATAATACCACTAAGTAAGCGACTAAATAACCAATAGAGAAGAAGAATCCGTCAAATCCAAATAGTGCTACTGCACCTGCAATCCCTAAGAAAGAGGCTGCCGATAAATAGTCACCTGCGATAGCTAGTCCATTTTGCCAGCCTGTTAAGCCCCCACCAGCTGTATAGAAGTCACTTGCAGAAGAAGTTCGTTTAGATGCCCACCATGTGATAACTAATGTTAAACCAACAATGGCTACAAAGAAGAATATGGCTGTAAAGCTCATTCCGTTATTCATCGGTGGCCACCTCCGTTCTCGTATTCTGCGATAATTGCTTTAGCTTCTCTGTCAAAGCTATTTGCTTTAGCTACATATAAATGACATAACCCCCATGTCATAATGAATAGCCCTGCGGAATAAATCCACACCCAAGTAATTTCCCCAAATGCCTTTTGGTGTAGAATTGTTGTGTACGATGTCAGAATTGGTAACAACATGTAGGCCAATAAAAATATGGCAGTCATAGACCAAAGAAAAGAGTTCTTTCTACGTACAAGAGACTTAAACGATTCTTGGTTTGCAATTGCATCATAGTCAATCACGACACCTTTTTTTGCTTGATTGTTCGCCATTAACATTCCCCATTTTGTGTATATTTTTTCTGCCTTAAGACTTGATTTTGCTAGTTTAGTGAATTCACATTCTCATTTTATGAAAGAGTTCACAAAATTGCAATACATTTCAGAAAAATTATGTAAAAAAAATTTTTCTGAAAATAGTCCTGAAAGAGAAAATAACCTCCTAAATCAAGAATATATAGGGTTTTAGAATATTCAGACAAATAAATGAAGCAAAGAGAAATCTAGATTCTTAACAAAAAAAGAACGATAAATTTATAAAAATGCCTAGATTTTTTATCCATATTTAAATACTATTGCCTTAGTGAAAATTGGTTTTTTTCTGTATTTTGGAAGTCAAATAATATTGTTCGATAAGTAAATTGCTAGTTGTGGAATAACAAAAAAGGCGAAAAACTCGACCAAAAATCGAATTTTTTGCCTATTTTTTTGTATATTTTGAATTTCGGTTCATTATGCATAAGGTGCATAAAAATTAATGTGAAATATCAGATACAGAAACGCCAGTATTCGCTTTTACACGAATTTCTTTATAAATACGCTCGGCCTCTTCAGTCGGTACTTTACTAGATGAAAGGACTGATCCCAAATAACCTGCAATAAAGCCTAATGGAATGGTAATAATGGCCGGAACAGCTAGTGGTACAAGTGGCTTACCAACAAAAATAGCTGCACCTTCAACAGGACTCCATACATTTGGTCCCATCGCTCCTAAGATTAAACAAGAAATTAACCCTGTTAGCATGGCTGCTACAGCACCAGTAGAATTGAATTTCTTCCAATAGATAGTATAAAGAATGACAGGTAAATTTGCGGAAGCACCAATACAAAACGCAAATGACACTAGAAACGAAACGTTTAAGCTTTGTGCAAACAGCGCCAAAACAATAGAGACAATTGCAATGGAAATAGAGCCTGTACGTGCTGCAACTACCTGTTGCTTTTCTGTTAATTTTCCACCTTTCATAATTTCTCCATATATATCATGTGAAATCGCGGATGCTCCTGTTAATACTAAGCCAGAAACGACAGCTAAAATTGTTGCAAAGGCTACAGCCCCAATAAATGCCATTAACACATCACCGCCTAAATAATGTGCGAGTAGTGGAGCAGCTGTGTTACCAGCCTTACTTTCAGCTAAAATTTGATCGAGACCGACAAAGTTTAACGCGCCGAATCCTAAAAATATAGTTAACGAGAAGAAGATAGCTGTAATCCAAGTTGTCCATGAAATAGAAGAACGAGCTGTTTTAGCATCTTTTACAGTAAAGAAGCGCATTAATATATGTGGTAAACCGGATGTTCCTAAAACTAGGGCCATCATCATAGAGACAGAATCAATCGTGCTTGTGTATTTAATTCCTGGTACAAGGAATTCCTCCCCATGATCGACTGCAATTGTGTCAAACATTTTCATTAGAGAGAAATCAAACTTCACTAATACTAATATTGCTAATAAGCCTGTCCCGAATAATAGTAGACTAGCTTTAATAATTTGCACCCAAGACGTGGCTGTCATGCCACCGAATAAAACATAAGTAGTCATCATTACACCGACAATTAACACAGCAACCCAATATTCAATGCCGAACAGTAGTTTAATCAATGCGCCTGCACCTACAAGCTGTGCAATCATATAAAGAATCACAATAATAATCGTACCTGATGCAGCTACGCCACGAATTCGCTTTTCATTAAAACGAGCCGTTAACATGTCAGCTAGTGTATAGCGGCCTAAATTGCGCATAGGCTCAGCAATAACGTATAGAAGCACTAAATTGGCTACAACATAGCCCACTGAGAAGAAGAAACCGTCAAAGCCAGTTAAAGCAATCGCACCCGACACCCCAAGAAATGCCGCTGCGGATAAATAATCACCAGCAATGGCAAAGCCGTTTTGCCATCCCTTTAATCCGCCGCCAGCTGTGTAAAAATCAGCTGCTGAGGAAGTGCGCTTTGCTGCAATATAGGTAACAACGAGTGTTAAACCAACAATAGCTAAAAAGAAACCAACGGATACAATATTCATTTAGTTACCACCTTTCGTTTGATACTCGGCTAACACAGCAGCTGCAGCTTTATCGAATGAAGCAGCTTTTTTTACATATACTGTACAGAGCACGATAGTCATCACAAATAATCCAGCTGAGTACACCCATACCCCTGTAATATTTCCGAAGAATTTTTGTTGTAGTACAGGCTGGAATGCGAGGATTGGAAGTAGGATATAAAGAATAAGAAACAGTGCTGTAATCGAAAAAAGAAAGGTGTTTTTCTTTTTCACAAAACTATTGAACGATTCCATAGCCTCGATTGCATGATAATCAATAGGTTGTGCTTGTTTTTTACTAGAAACATTCGCCATTATTATTCCCCCTAAAGTTATATATTTCTGTTTTAAACGACATATTTCTTTTTCGTTCGTCGTTATATTCACTTATTTTATGGGGGATATTCTTATAATGCAATACTAAATTTTGAGTTTTTATAATTTTTAGTCATTTCATTTTTATGGTAATAACATAGAAATATTAAGGATTTAATAGAGAAATATTGTTTGAAAGAGAGTGATTATTTTTATTGATATAATATTATTAAAATAGCTTGCTGCTAATAAAAATGATTGCGGGAGAAAATTTGCACTTAAAAGAGAATTTTCTGTATTTTATTATTCTGCTATTAAAATTCCAGATTCATAATAAGGTGAAGAATCGTTTGTTATATAACAATCGTTATTTTCTTTGGGAAATAACGAAAATAATAAAAAAAAGCTATGAAAAAATTTCTGAAAAAGGAGAGCCATTCGGAAGAATAAGTGTGATGGAGTTCCAAAATTAGTTAATGTTCACAACTTACACAAAATGCATTGCTTGCGGAAGTTCATTATCTTGTATTTGGTATCTAGAATGCATAAAATAAGGTGAAGAAATGAAGGGATGTGTGCAATACAAATGAAAAAGAAAAGCATACTGCTAGTTTTAGTACTAGCAATCAGTAGCATTTTAGCTGCTTGCGGAAGTTACAAATTTGAGCCATCTTTAAACATTGAGGTTCAAGATTTTAATGTAACCAATCAAAAAAATGAACAGGTAAGCCTGGATGATTTAAAGGGCAAGCCGTGGCTGGCTATGTTTATTTTTACAAACTGTACAACAATCTGTCCGCCCATGACATTTAATATGACAGAGGTACAGCAGGCACTGCAGGATGAAGGCCTTGAAGATTATCAAATTGTTGCATTTAGTGTTGATCCAGAAGTGGATAAGCCAGATGTATTAACAAACTACCTAAATACGTATAACGTTGCAGATGAAAGCAAGTGGCAGCTACTAACAGGTTATCAGCAAAAATTTATCGAGCAATTTGCACGTAAATCATTCAATTCTTTAGTCAAAAATGATCCTAACTCAGACCAAGTCATACATATGTCGAGCTATTATTTAGTGAATGCAGACGGCACAGTTGTAAAAGACTATGATGGCGCGACGAACGTACCAGTTGAAACAATCGTAGGAGATATGAAGGCACTTATTAAGGAGAGCAAGTAACGCAGAGGTCCATGGGACTTCTGTGTTTTTTTGTGGTCTAGGGAGTCTCCATTTACTTTCTCAATATTGCACAGATTAGTCCATAAAATTTTATATTAATTGTTATGTATATACGCAAGTAAAAGCCCCTCTCGAAATTCGGTTTTTTACGACAAATTTTGCTATTAAGAAGCTCTAGTATTATGATGATAATTGACTATCCCATCACATATCCTTATACTGTTCTCATATTTCATTTAGAAAAAAGGATGATTTAAATGAAAAAAGCAGTGAAAATTGCCTCCTAAATCCAATAAAACATTTTAGGAGGCGTAAAAAATGGAATTTAATTTGATTGACCGTGAGAATTGGCACCGCAAAGAGTATTTTGAACACTATTTACAACAACAAACAACCTTCAGTATAACGAATGAAATTAATATTACTGTTTTGATGGAGAATTTAAAGAAAAAGAATTTTAAGCTATATCCCGCGTTTATTTTTATGATGACTAAAATAGTCAATGCTCATCAAGAATTCAGAACTAACTTTAACGAAGAAGGGCAATTAGGTTATTGGACGGAAATGTTACCATCTTACACAATTTTTGAAAAACAGTCGTGCACATTTTCTTGCGTTTGGACATCCAATTTAACTACATTTTCTGAATTTCACAAACAATACGAGCAAGATGTAGATATGTATAAAGGTACAGGTCGAATGTTTCCAAAAATGCCTGTGCCAGAAAACAATATCCCAATCTCTATGATTCCTTGGTGTTCCTTTACTGGATTTAATTTGAACATTCATAATGGTGGAGATTACCTACTACCAATTATAACCGGCGCTCAGTATACGCGTATAAATGGGGAGTACCACCTACCAATCTCCCTACAATTTCATCATGCCGTTTGTGATGGTTATCATGCAGGTATCTTTATGAATGAGCTGCAAGGACTTGCTGATAATAGTGCGGAGTGGCTATAGTTTTTTTATGAAAGAAGCTGTGATTACAGCTTCTTTTTATTGCCGTAAGCATAAAGCCAAGTCTAGTGAGAGCTTTCTATTTGAATGGAATTTATAGTATGCTAACCAAAAGGGAGGAGAGGAATCTATGATTAAACAACTGATTATCGGCGACACATTGCATGAATTAGCCGCTACACGCCGCATTTTGGAACGTTTGCCTGAGGAGCACCTGTCGTGGAAGCCGCACGAGAAATCGATGACACTTAGTGGGTTAGCCACACATTTAATCAACTTACTGAACTGGCAAATCGCAATACTTCAGCACTCAGAGTTTGATCTTTTGACAGTACCGCTGCGGAGGGAGCCAATAAATAAGCAAGCTTCCATTCTGAATGAATTTGATGAAAACGTAGACAAGCTTGAAAAGTTGCTAGCTGAATGTAACGAGAAGCTGCTTGCTGAAGAATGGACATTACGTCAAGGTGAACATATCATCCGCAGTCAGCCACGAGCCATGGCGTTCCGTACCTTTGGATTAAGCCATATGATTCACCATAGAGCGCAAATCGGAGTATATTTACGCCTTCTCAATATTCCGGTGCCCGGCAGCTACGGTCCCTCGGCTGATGAAGAAGCACCATGAATGAAGTTTCTTAATTCGATAAGAGCAGAATCTTAATCTACCAATGATAAAAAGGAATGTCCAAAACGAATTGTCTTAAAAAGGACAAAAAGTTTTGGGCTTTTTATATTTTGCTGGATTAATAGGGTATTAGAAGTATTAGATTTACTTCGATACATGACATACCAGAGATGTTATTAGTACATAAGTGGATGGTCAAAAAAATTAAAAATTGGAGGGTGATAAATAATATAAATCCCTTATCATTGAAAGGTGGATGATAAACATCAATATAGCGTAATTACTGATTAATGAGAAATGAAATTATTAATATAGTAGTAGCTATTAAGAAAAAATAGCTGAAAGAGTTGATAGGATATGACAACGGGATTGATAATTACAATAGTGATTGGATCTATTATTAAATTGTTAATGAGCCCACCAAGTATAGCTGTGGCGTGGCTAGTAAATAAATTTGAGCTTCATAAAGAACTCGACTCAAAAGAGGTTACGATCTCATTTAAGGGAAAGAATTTAGAAGAGAGAGAAAAAATAAGATTTATAGACTTTTTTAACAAAGCTATCTTTTTGAAAAAATATTATATATTTCCGGGCAATGAAAAATTATTTTTACAGCCTGAGACGAATGTTACACCTTTTATCATCAACTTAAAAAGTGGTAAAAAAGATGTGAATTTCTTAATTTTTCCCTACGACAATCATGTGGATGTAGTCAGGAAGCGTAAGGAGAAAGTGATTTCATATAGTCTAAGTTCAGAAAGTCTACAAAACTTCACTATTTAAACTTCTAATGCGATTTTCGAAAAAATAGGGATTTGGTCGTACTTCGGTTATCGGTGCGAAATCCCTTTTTTTATACGAAATTATAGAGGGATAGAATAGGACATAGTTTTGTAGTGAATGTACTTGGTATCTTAATGGGTATTCTGGATGATGCGTTCAATGTTGCTTCTATCCTCCAAAGGCTTCTACAAGAAGTGATTCATATAAAATTAGAAAATGATGGGACGGTTTGAGGTAGATGTTATGACTTTTTAAAGAGAAGAGTTAGTTTTAATATATAAGGGCGCTTTCCTGGAAAGTGCTTTTTTAGATTCATTTATTATTACTTAATATGTGAGCTTATTATAATAAGGGTAATTCCCGTAAATAGGCAAATGATTCTCGTCACAGGAATTTTATCAGCTAATCCAAATAATGCAATTGCAGTCGTGACAATTAAAACGGTTGGGCCAAACAAAGCAAGCATTGTATTAATATAGAATGCTTTTTCCAAGTTATTCAGCTTCAGCATTAACAATCCAGCACTAACTTCAATACTTCCAGATAATACACGTAAAATAACCATAGCAAGAAGCGATTTATCAATTATTGTCATCATCCTATCTTTATAGATAATTTTCGCTTATTTTATAATTTCATGATTAGGCTAATAATAGACTCCTGTTTTCAAGCAATATTAAAATCAATATATGTAGGATTCATATTTAATATTCTTTTTATCTGATACTTTAAAGTTATTAAGTTAATAGGTAAATTTCTAGTTTTATTGTAGGTAAGGTTAGAATTTATCCTAATTACAAACAAATTATTAATAGTATAAAAATCTACTTGTTTTCGAGCACAACTTTTGAAGTGATTGATACCCCTGAGAACTTCAATCATACGTCCCTAATACCTACACCCTTTTGAAGCCAAAGAATACGATAATAAAAAACTATTATTGTATTAGTAGAGGTGACTGAAATGGAACAAGATTTTAAGCTTTTAAAAGGATTAACAGGTGAAGTGATAACGATAAAAAATCCTAATTATGATGAAGCACGACAAGAATGGAATCGAGCTAATCAGAAATTCCCGCTGGTAATTGTATATTGTGAAATAAAGCAGGATGTTGTTAACGCCGTTCTTTGGGCACGTAGACATTGCATCGGAATTCGCATTAGGTCGGGTGGACATCATTATGAGGGATATTCCTCTGGTGATTTTGTATTGGTAATTGATATAAGTCGCTTAAATGCAATGAGTTTGGAGAAGAAGGAAGATGTATTAACAATCGAAGCAGGAGCAAAAAATTCAGACGTATATGATTTTATAGGTTCAAATGGATATGTTTTTCCAGGGGGAACTTGCCCGACCGTTGGAGTTTCTGGCTTTACACTGGGTGGAGGTTGGGGATTCTCCAGTCGACTTTATGGTCTAGGGTGTGACAGTTTGATTGAACTTGAATTGGTAGATTTTGAGGGAAGAATCATAAAGGCAAATAAAAATTGCAACTCTGATCTTTTCTGGGCTTGTCGTGGTGCTGGTGGAGGTAATTTTGGGGTGGTTGTAAGCATGACTTTTCAGTTACCAAAACCAATAAAAGGCCCTGTCACATTAATTAGATTCTTTTATGTAAATACTACAAAGGCTAAGCAACTAGAAGTTATGGATATTTGGCAAAACTGGTTACCTGAATTGGATAAACGAATGACTTTGGTTGCAAGCTTTTATAACACGGAGGAAGAAGGGTTAGGTATTTTTGCAACAGGATTTTTTTACGGTTCTTCAAGATTGGCAAAGAAAATTTTACAACCTTTTGCAAAAATAGAGGGTTTTCGAATGAACTTAGAAGAATTATCCTTTCTAGAAGCAGTGAAAAGGGTAGAGGCAACTTATCCACCGTTTGAAAAATTTAAATCAACGGGTAGGTTTGTTCAAAGGAGCTATACATCCGATGAGCTCGAAAATATTGGAAGACTTGTGGAAAGCCCTCCCAATGGTTCAGTTTATGCAGCTATATCCTTTTATGCACTAGGGGGAGCAATCAATAACATAGATAAAAATGAAACGGCCTTTTACTATAGAGATGCTAAATATATCATGGGCATTCAGTCTGTATGGATAGACGATAGGTATGCTAAGGGAAATCAGGAATGGGTTCGTGAACGCTTTGAAATTATTAAAAAGATGACAAAAGGTTCCTATGTGAACTTTCCCATTAGTCATCTTAAAAATTTTGAGAAAGAGTATTTCGGAGGCAATGCACAGAGGTTGAATCGAGTAAAAAGTAAGTATGATCCCTTGAATGTATTTAGGTTTCCACAGGGGTTAAAGTGAAATAGAAAATTAGGATAGATTTTAAAATGATAAAAGTAAAGTGAACACCAAATTAACACTACACCACAGTTTAGTAGTTACTACTAACTGTGGTGTAGTTTTGCTGGGGCCAGTTTAGCCATCCCTCAGCTCTCACTCAGTTCCATTCAATAGCGAATAATGGTTCGATGTGAAACCCCGTATTTCTTTGCAATCTCCTGAGTGGTTCATTATGGATTATAAATATTTTATACATACAATGATTGAAGGAATAAATAGAACTCAATCACCTTCATTATCCTAAATAACAGTAGGTGAAGTTGAATTATTTTTTAGTTACTATATGAATACCTGCACTTGCAGTACCAATTAAATTAACTGGGAAGTTTACCATTATTGATGAGATATAAAATACCATTAATAAACAATCTCCAACTGATATAGATAAGGGTGAAATATTACTTGATGCGAAAGCAATTTGTCCGAAGGTTACTACTGGTAATGTTATAGGGGGAGTTAAATCAACAAAGGCACTTGTACCAGTGAACATATTACTTCCAACGGGTGCATGAAAAATTTGAGCTCGGATTGTAACAGATCCTTCTACTAAAGGTAATGATCCTAATGGAGAAAATGACGCTGAGATAGCTGTAATGTTACCATCACTAGGAACTGTGAAGGCTTCACTCGTGTTTCCATTTAAGTTAATGACATTATTTATAATCGAAACGGTATTTGCAGTACCGAACCCTATACTACTTGCAAGTCCAACTAGAGCTTGAATATGTGATGTTGAATTTCCAGTTGAGAATGCAATTATAGTGTTATCAGTAGGAGAAGAAGGGTTTATACAGTTGGTTTCTGTAGCCATAAATGGTCCGGAGTTATCGCATGCTCTAAATGTTGACAATCTACTATTATACCGACAATTATCCATACAAGAACTTATCCCCTTTCTATTTATAATATGTAGTAAAGAGTATTAGACATGAACAATCACCTTATGTATGGATATTTTAATGTAGTAAAAACACTTTCAAATGGTTCACAAATGAACTACATATACTATAGATAAGAAAGACCACATTGCGCGACAAGTGATCCTTCTTGTTTATACGTCCAATTAATTTATAGGAAACCCAGTTTTAGTCATCGCATGTATATTTAAATTCCGGATTAGTCTGAATAAAATAGCCACTTCTAACTTGCCCTGCCCAATTCTGCAGTGCTTCTTTCCATGCTACACTTTCAAAAAATTCATCTACTGTCGTTGTTTCAGAAAACCAAATTAATGGAGTGAAGGGTGCAAGGGGTCCCGCATCACCCCAAATCCCCCCAGCTTTAATAGTACTTTGTTTCACAAGAAGCAAAGGGAGCCCGTGTTGAAAAGACATGGAAGGTTCTATTTGCATGAAAGGTGAATAGGGCTCTAATTGATCCGTACGACGTGTTGGTTTTAAAAGGGCAGCTATAGTTCCGTAACTAGAGTTTACAATTCTACGGACATTTTCTAAAGTGGTGTTAGGATACTGGTCTGTATTTGGTAGTGTTCTAGGGAAAAGAAGCACCTCTTTTATTTCATTAAACATGCGAATAATGAATCGCTGCTCTTGTGATAATGGTGGTTGCGATGGTCCCAGAGTAAATAGGTTTTGGTGGCTAAAAAAAATGGGTATACGGAAAAAAGCACTCGCTGCCTCATTGAAATCATCTACAGCTTTATAAAATTGATCTATTTCATTATTAGTAGCATTTTTTCTAGTTTTATTCTCACTCAATTTTTTATCAACTCCTCTCCATAACTTATTCATAAGTTGGAAGTGAGGGGTGTGTTTACATACAAAGTTCACTATTCATTTTTGTATTCATGAATAATTTTAAATAGATATTTAATTCTAGAGTTATATTTTTTCATGAAAAAATATAATGAAGCTAATTATTCGTCTGTTCAACATTTTTGTTTCAGAAAAATCTTTATCTGCACATTTTATATTAATTTACATAAATTGTAGAAAGGAGTGTTGTTCTTATGATGAATCATGATCGAATGATTAAGGCTGTTAATATACCTAATCCATTATATCAATCATTACAGGGGAGATATTTTGTAGGACAAACTGAAGCGATTTGTTTCGGACAAGGAAAAAATGCTTGGGGTAGTTTAAGTAACCCCCATCATTCAAATGTAGATCTATTTGTCAATGCGTTTACCATAACGAATCACTCAAATCAACCTTTTGTAGCTGAAATCTGGTTTAACGCAATTCCACCTGGAAATCCAATGGTTTCGAAAAATGTGACACCTTCAAACACAGCCATTTCTCCACTTCCAAAGCCGGAGGTGAACATCAAATTTGCTGAACTTGTTAATGGACTACCTAAGAATGGAATCAATGCGTTTAAGCGAATAGTACCCCCGCAAAGTACTTTAGTTAGTGATGAAGATGGAAAATATATTTTCCCATCGGGTGAATCATTTGTCATTTTTTTAGTTGCACCAGACAATGAATATATTGAGGCAGAAGTTGCATTTGGATGGTTTGAAAAAACGGTTAGGAAAAAGAAAATTATTAACTAAAATTCGAATATTAATATTTACTTAGTTCATATTTTAATAAAAGAGTTCTGACGGTGGATGCTTAACCTTCTTACTTATAGAAGATTTTCCATTAGAAATAACTCCGAAAAAATGGAATAGCCTTGTGTATTCGCACCAAAAAAACAGGTATCTATAGGTTTCGTTTCAGGATGAATATGTACTTTGGTCAGACAGTAATGGAATAATGGTTAAACAAAACAAAGCACAGTAACTAAGAAGCGGTGCTTTGTTTTGTTTACAACACAATAATTTTTAATATCTATAAAAATTTTTATTGCAATTTCCAATCAGTGTACATAATATAAGTGTATAGTTATATAAAAATTTATTCACCTGAATTGGTTAGGTGATTTTATTTAAAATAATATATAAGTAAATAGTTATATAAGGAGTGCAGATACATGGAAAATACACTAATTGAAAAACAATTAAAAGCAGCAGCAGATTTGAATCGCATTAAATTACTTGCATGCATGAAAAATGGGGAGGTATGTGTATGTGATTTTGTGGAGGTGTTAGGAATATCACAACCAGCCGTTAGTCAGCATCTACGAAAATTAAAGGAGGCAGGCATTATTACGGAACGAAAAGTAGGGACTTGGAAACATTACCGTTTAGTAGAGGATCAAACGCCATTGATGAAGGGGATTTTAGAACAAATTCAACCTTTAAACGGGTGCAACTGTGGCACAGATTGTTGCCATATAGGAGGGACTGATCATGCGTAATGAATCTTTAACCAAACAGCTTTCTTTTCTAGATCGTTACCTTACCCTTTGGATATTCGTTGCAATGGGTATCGGTGTCGTATTAAGTATCACCATGCCCAATATCGGCGAAGCATTAGAGGCCATGTCTATTGGTACAACGTCCATACCGATTGCAATAGGGTTAATTGTTATGATGTATCCACCATTAGCGAAAGTAAAATATGAAGAAATGTGGCGCGTGTTTAAGGATTGGAAGGTGCTTTTGCTATCCCTTTTTCAAAACTGGTTACTCGGACCGTTCTTAATGTTCTTTTTAGCCATCATCTTCCTGCATGATTATCCTGAATATATGGCTGGACTCATTATGATTGGCTTAGCTCGCTGTATAGCAATGGTCATTGTATGGAACGATTTAGCCCGTGGAGACCGGGAATACGTCGCTGGACTCGTTGCTTTTAACTCCATCTTTCAAATCGTGACATATTCTATTTTTGCTTATTTTTTCTTAAATGTATTGCCTGGTTGGTTTGGTTTAGAGAATTTCCATGTATCCATTTCTATGTGGGAGATTACTAAGAGTGTACTTATTTACTTAGGTATCCCGTTTGCTGCAGGGTTCCTCACACGATGGATAGGGATTAAAACAAAAGGGAAACAGTGGTATGAAGAAAAGTTCTTGCCAAAGATTTCACCACTTACTTTAATTGCACTGTTATTTACGATTATGATGATGTTTGCTTTAAAGGGTGAGCAATTAGTAGAACTGCCACTTGATGTAGTGCGAATTGCTATTCCATTATTTATTTACTTTGTGGTGATGTTTGCTGTGTCATTCTTCTCTTCTCGTAAAGCAGGTGCTTCTTATCCTGTCACAGCAGCTCTTTCTTTTACAGCTGCAAGTAACAACTTCGAGCTAGCGATCGCCGTGGCAGTTGGCGTGTTTGGCCTTCACAGTGGCGTGGCATTTGCTGCTGTTATTGGTCCACTTGTAGAAGTACCTGTTCTCATCGGACTTGTATGGGTTGCCTTACGTTGGCAGAAAAAATACTTTAAAACCGTTGAATTGTAAGGAGCAATTTTTATGACAAATACACTTTATTTCTTATGTACGGGGAACTCATGCCGAAGTCAAATGGCTGAAGGATGGGCAAAAAAATTACTCCCTACTAATTGGACTGTAGAAAGTGCTGGGATCGAAGCACATGGCGTAAATCCGAAGGCCATTAAAGCGATGGCAGAGGTAGGGGTTGATATTTCGGATCACACATCAGATTTAATTGATTTTGAGACATTAAACAATGCCACATTAGTTGTTACGTTATGCGGTGATGCCGCTGATAAATGCCCAATGACTCCACCGCACGTACGTCGTGAGCATTGGGGATTTGAAGATCCAGCGAAAGCGACAGGAACAGATGAAGAGAAATGGACTGTATTCCAAAATGTACGTGATGCAATCGGCAAACGCATTGAGCAATTTGTAGCTGATGAGCTGTAATTGAATGGAGGATTAAAAATGACAGTGATTCATGCTAGCGTATGAACTCTAGACTATTTTATCGCTTATTTAATAGTTATTATGAATAGTAGAGAGCACACATTGAGTCAGGCCAAAGAGTTCGCTTTTGATTTTTTTGAAGAAGCCTTGGATTGTTACGGCGCTTCGACATGGTTGCAATTTAAAAGTGCTGTAAAAGAAATTGATAAACGATATGTGAAATGTGTTAATTACACATGCAAAGTTTAAACGTCTAGCTAACTGCTAGACGTAAAAAATATATTATATATAAGAGAATGCTTATATAAAGAAAAAGAGGAGAAGGTAATAATGAAAACACTAAATATAATCAACCAAAATGGCTCTTGTTGTACTACTACAAAGGATATTGAAGTACAGAAGAGTGTTAATAAATCCAACAAGAATTTACCGATTGTCATAATTGGCGCAGGTCCTATTGGATTAGCTGCAGCTGCTCATTTAGTGGAACAAAAGCAAGCATTTATTTTACTTGAGGCTGGGCGTGAAATAGCACACAATATTCGTACCTGGGGGCAGGTTACACTATTTTCACCATGGCGATATAATATTAATAAAGCAGCTAAAGCTTTATTAGATGACTCCGGATGGGTAGCACCTAATTTAGATACGTTACCGACAGGACATGAATTAATTGATCTTTATTTAAAGCCTTTTTCTGAGCTAGTACAAATGAAGCCGAACATTCAGTTGAACGCAAAAGTAGTAGGGATTTCACGACAGTTGAATGATAAGATGAAGACAAAAAATCGAGTTGAACAGCCCTTTACTATTTATATTGAACAAGAGAATGACATCCGTATGATTGAGGCGAGAGCAGTTATTGATGCAACGGGTACATGGGGAAATCCCAACCCAGCAAATTCTACAGGTATATGGCTACAAAGTGAAAAGGCATTAGCCAATCACATTGAATATGGTATCCCAGACATTGCTACGAATACTAAGAGATATGCCAATAAGAAGATTGCAGTTATTGGAGGTGGTCATTCAGCTATTAATACATTATTGGCGCTTGCGGAATTACAAACAGAGAATCCTGCAACCATGCTAGTGTGGATTATGCGTAAAAAGTCTGTAGAAGAAGCCTATGGTGGCGAAGAAAAAGATGCATTAGCAGCCCGTGGCACACTTGGTATTCGCATTCATGAATTAGTGGATACAGGTAAGATTGAAGTAATAACACCTTTCTATATCTCACAGGTGAAGAAAGTTGAGAACATCCATATTGTTGGTGCAATGAACGGAGAACAAAAAGTATTAACAGGATTTGAAGAGCTTATTGTCAATGCAGGAAGTAGACCAGACCTTTCAATTAACAGTGAATTACGGCTTTCCATTGATTCAGCAACTGAAAGTGCGCATTCCTTAGCACCATTAATTGATCCAAATGTGCATAGTTGTGGCACAGTAAGAGCACATGGAGAAGAAATTCTACGCCAACCAGAAAAGGACTTCTATATAGTCGGAGCTAAAAGCTATGGACGTGCACCAACTTTTTTAATGGCAACAGGCTACGAACAAGTTCGTTCCATAACAGCTTTTTTATCAGATGATGAAGAAGCTTCAAAACGTGTGGAATTGGAGTTACCTGAAACCGGTGTATGTGGAATAAATCTTGCCGGTCCATCAAATTCATGTTGTTAATGATTCCGACTGTTAGCGAAAGCTAGCAGTCCTTTTAAAATAATAAGGAGGGAATTAGGATGGACACACTCATTATTCGTAAAATGGAAAAGAAGGATTGAAAGAGGAATTACAGATTGATAAAGAAGGAATCGAAACAGGGTTGGCAACCTTTAAAATAATTGTGCCAAGTGAACAGGTAAGGGATGAAAGACAACATGCAACATTGCGTTTTGTTGCAGAAGAAGACAATAGGGTAGAGGGTTGGATTGGCATTTCCCCTGTCTCTACACGGTCGTCTACGATGCAACATGAAAAGATAAATCGAGGAATGACGTTTATAGAATTAGAATTTCCCTAACATTGTAATGCCGCATTAACTACATCAAGTTGTATGTGTAAAAAATCGCTTGAAAAGTGCAAAATATCTCCTGAAGCAACCTGTCCTAAATTAGAACGGGTTAGCTTTATAGATGATTATAAAAGTAATTAGCTATTCGCTACAGTGTTATATAACCCTTATCAAACTATATGGAGAAAATAATTAAAATGGGTCTTATGCTTAAAGAAGTACTTGTGTAGAAACTTTCTTAAATATAGAGCTGGGTATAGAAATAAAATTACATACAACTACGAGCTTTTAAATGGCTGAAAATTTGGTATTATTTGGTTTGGTGGGCTGTTTTTTTGAAATGAGGAGATGTTATTTTTTTAATGGGTATGGGCGTGATTATTTCAATAGCTGCCGTGATGGCTTGTGGCAAAAATAAATAATGTTTTAAGAAATAGTACTAAATTCACTACATATTCATTTTAGATAAATTTCCAAAACCAAATTTTGAATTCAATGAAATATTCTTTAAACAGCTATTTATGCAATACATAAACAGGTCTACTATAAGTACTTTTCAAGAGTATGCTGAGTGTGTACTCAGCATAGAAACCTGTATATTAGACACTTTAAAACTACATTTTTTTATCGTTCATATACTTTAAATAACAGGCATTACAGCTAAAAGGAGTGGGATGATGTTTTTCTTAACACGTGAACGTCAGGAAGTATTCAACGTAGCACAAACATATCCATTTGAAGAGGAGTTCGATGGCGAATTTGAAGATCATTTATACGAGTATTTAACTGCGTATATAGATGTCTTACCACAAAAGTTTCAAACCGGAATGATTGAACGAACTCTATTTGGAAATGATACTTTAATGAAAGAGTTTCAAGAGTGGTGCAATGTGACAATTGAGCAGTTCATAACTAAGAGTAATGCTATTTATGAAGAGCGTGAAGCAATTGTGGAAAGCTTTCATTCGTCTGCAAAAACTGTTTTTTCACAATCATTGCACGATGGAGAAATTTTGAATGCTGAGCAACAAGGAAATAATTTTATGCTTTTATTAGATATGAGTAACGGGTTTACAGTCGAGTCAATGGTCCAATTAGTTTTTCATGATGCCCATATAGAGGGTGATCTTGAAGGCTATTACGTGTATGACGAACTAATAAAGTTTGAAGGTAGATATGCCTTACGAGTTTTATCTAGTTTTGGTAGCCCTTATGCTGAATGTACGATTTTCTTCAAAGATGTGACAGCAAAATACTTGTATCGTCCTGCAGTTTATATTGAACCAGGAGGAGTCGCTACGTGGGATGATTATGTTATTGCACTAAACCTAGATGATAAACATTATATTGTAAAAGATACGCATTTTGTAGAGATTAATATGGCTAATATTTCGCAATCGGATAATGGGATTTTTGCTGGAGGAGTATTACTAGGTGATACTTTTGAGGAGGCAAGAGAGCGGATTTATTGTGCTACTTATGAAGATCCATATGCTCATTTTAGTGAGCCTATACCGGCTGATGAGCTGTTATCTGCTATGTTTGATTTAGACCAAAATATACGTGTGCGTGCCTTCAACACAATCTTTGCATTAGGAAAGGATGCCGCATATATCGCTAATGATGTGCTTCGTAAAGTCGATATAAACACAGATGAAAATATGTATTTTAATATTATTGCCAACCATTTCAATCAACTCGGTTGTTTAGAGGAGGATGTAAAACTGAAATGGCATAGTGAATAAGAAGAGTGCTGTTCAAAACGTTCAGTGATTGAACAGCCTTTTTTAGTATTATGGATAGTTGACACAACCAATCCCTCCTCCATGCCAAAAAAGAAATTAAAACATGGTAAAATATAGAATGGTATATAGTGAGTAAATGACGTGATGAATTGTATTCAAAAATCTAATGTGAGGAGGAAAATACATATGGCGAGGAAGAGAAAAACGTTACCGAAAAATTTTAGTGAACTAATTGAAGCAGGTGATATTGCGGCATTACAAGCGGTATTTACCAAATGCGAGCTAGATGCATATGGCGGTTATAGTAAAACAACAGCCTTAAGCTTTTTCGATGTACCGGATGAATTGGTTCGCTGGCTGGCGGAACAGGGAGCAAATATAAATGCGAGAGACAATTACAAAAGAACAGCTTTACATAATCAGGCAATAAATTGGCGGGGGAATATTGAATTGCTTCTTGAGTTAAATGCAGATATAGAAGCCTTGGATTATCAAAATGAAACACCTTTATTTGCTGCGGCTGCTTTTTTTAAACCAAATGCGGTGCGCACATTGGTTTCTAAAGGAGCAAATATAAGAGCGGTAAATATGTTGAATGAGACGCCTTTGGACAAAGCTTTAGCAGTATGCAGAAATATAAATATTGTTGATCTAGTGGAAGTTTCTGAGATTTTTTTGAGCGCAGGTATAGCTGTAACGCCGGAAATGAAAAATTCTATTATGCGAATTGGAAAAGACTTTGAATTTCATAGAGAAGGTTTTAATAAAGAATATTTGAAAGAAACGGATGAGGCACTTTCCCGTCTTTATGAGCTATTTGATGTTTCACCTGTAGAGAAGCGAAAAACGCATGATGGTAAGTCTAAAATAACAGTATGTACAAAGGGCTGGCAGGCACAACATAATGAACTTTGGGATTTACTAATTCCTTGGCAAGGACATGCCCAAACTGTACAAGGAGAGGTTATTCGTATTACTGGTAAAGTCTCATACGAAATTTTACATAATGGCGGCATCAACTGGGATAATGATTTTCGTAAAATGCTCAAAAGTTTGAACCATTACATTAGCTTAGGTACACCATTACATCCCGCTGCACTTCAGGAATCTATCACTTTAGCGAAAGAACTTTACAAAGGTGATGGAGATAAGGAGCCTGCGAGACTATGCGAGTTAGCAGTGCAATGGGTACTTAGCAATCCAAATCCAATTATTTTAGAACAGCCCGAATATAAGCGCTAACATATTTAACGAATCCAATAACCATTTTTATAAACAATACTATCCACTTTTTCTAAGCACTTAACGGCAATGAAGGGCTTTGGAAAATTACCCCTTAGTTGCATAAACGGACCTTTTTTATATTGTAGAAATAATAATGTAAAGCTTATAATTTAATTAGGTGATTAAAATGACGATACGACATAAAAAGATAATCAATTTCTATAATAGGCGTATACGGTTCAATAAATATCGTAAAAATACACCCAGCGTAATCTTTATTGCCGGGTTAGGCGATAGCCATGAAACATGGAAAAAGGTCCAAGATCGAATATCGGAAGAAACGTCAACCTTGTCCTATGACAGGGCGGGTATTGGCAGGAGTCAAGACGTAGCTGTTACGCGAACTTGCTGTGATCTTGTTGAGGAGCTCTCCGAATTGGTACAAGCGCTTGATGTGGAGAAGCCTTATATATTAGTAGGCCATTCCTTTGGTGGATTGGTCGCCAGATTGTATACCAGTCTTTATCCGCTGGACATCTGTGGTATGGTTTTGGTTGACGCTGCACCGGAATATAAAGAACTTGCCTATGAAAAGGTTCTACCAGAAAATCTACTTGCAGGAAATAGGGAATATTTCGAGAACCCTATGTTAAATAGTGAGAAAATTGATAAAATACAGAGTTATAAGCAAATCGTTGATTATTCAAACCAAAGTGATATCCCTCTCTCAATTATTACAAGAGGTTTACCCGATACTAATGAAAATGAAGGTGGATGGCCCTCACAAGAAATATTAGGAATTGAACAAAGTCTACAAGCAGAATTCCAATGGCTGTCAACGTCTAGTAAGTTCCGGATTGCTAGTCGTAGTGGACATTATATACATCATGATGAGCCTGATATTGTAATAGAAGAGATTATATTCATGTTAAAGGAGATGGGAAAATGAGCGACATAAGGTTTAAACTTATGGAGGATTTACAAAGAATTGAGGAGAATGCGTATCAGTTAGGCGAAGGTGAGCAGCATCAAGATTTCTTACCTTTGTTACTTCAATATATCGGTGATCCTCAGCCAGAATTGCGGGATAACTTGATTTATCCGATGTTTTATATGTGGATTAAGGAAGAGAATAGGTTCAGTGAAGAGGAGTTGCGTAGTCTCTTAACTGTTCTGACGGATGAGAACCATTTGTTCTATAAAATTGGCAGTGAGGAGGATCAGTCAGTTTTTACAAGGACGTTTTCTGCCTTGCCTATCGCTTTGATTATACAACGCCACAGACAGAATCCATTTTTAACTCAAGAAGAAATTGAGCAATTAATGCGAGACATGCTCCGTTATTACAAGGAGGAGAAGGATCTGCGGGGTTACCTTTCAGTAGGAGGCTGGGCTCACAGCGCGTCTCACGGTGCAGATGTTTTTGTTGAGCTGGTGCAGTGTGAGGAGAGCGGCGTTGCAATGCTACGTGAGGTGCTTGTCGCTATATCTAGCATGCTCCATAATGAAATACATATTTTTAGTGATGAGGATGATGAGCGGTTGGTCAATATCGTGGATACAATAATTGACAAAGAATTACTTCCACATCAAGAAATTGCTGATTGGATTAGCTGCTTAGCGCAATGCTGCAATTTGCCGAGAAGTCGCAGTCAGGTGATTGCTCGCGTGAACAGCAAGAATTTTTTACGCAGTCTCTATTTCAGAAGGGGACAAGATAGCCGAGGAAATGAGCTTAATACTGCCATACTTGGCACTGAGGCAAAATTAAACAGGTTTTCTATCAGTTAAAGGATTAAGGGGTTGTCCTAATCCATGGATTTGGCTGAGAAGCGCTGTTTTTTGTTACATGGATGGCTAATGGAGTAGAATAATTGAATTAGGCTAAATTGCCACATTCAATTTTAGTATCGAGGAATTACGCTTTGTAGAATTAGAATTTTTCGAACATTGTAATGCCGCATTTTCTTAAACTACAACAAGTGGTATGTGTAAAAAATCGCTTGAAAAGTGCAAAATATCTCCTGAAGCAACCCGTCCTAGATTAGAACGGGTTAGCTTTACAGGGATTATAAAATATTACTTCATCTGGTGGTTGTGTCTTTCTCCAGCCATAAAACTGCATATCGTCTTTTGATCATATAAATCATTTCTATTCCCACCTTTCCTGTTTTTTGAAATTACAACATTAATATTGACGAATACGAATATAATTTTCTACTTTTCTTCTGTTCTCTTCAAAGATTTTTTTCGCATTTTCATGTTGAAGTGCTTTTTCAATAGAAATCTCACGTTTTGTAATAGTTATCGTAAGAGCAAAAATGTTTAACATCATTTATTATCACCTCCTTAAATTACCATGAGGAATGAAAAAAACCGCAGAGAGACTCCTCTACGGTGAAAAAAGACACAAAAATACCGCAGGGGCACACTTCTCCCTGCGGTATGGGTATACTTAATTACAAAAAACTTAAGCGATCCATTCCGATCTGGTCGAATGTGTGATTTTCATTTTTACTGAAGTTGTAACTACCAATGACATTAATTTAGCGATAACGAACATTTCATTCGACCTCCTTAAGAATTTTTTACTTTGTAAGTATATCATTTTTTAAGTTGTTTGTAAACAACTTTTACTAAGAATTCCTGATTGTGTAAAAGTCTAGAAAAATTCTTTGCTGCTTTACATTGTTAGTTATCTGATTTTTTTTGGTAGCGAATAGTAGAAATAGTAGTCTTAAAGCCAACAAACATCATTAAACCATTATCACTAAGGGTAAGGGTCAAGTTGTTGACAATTAAAAACAAAGTAAATAGATAATTTTTTTATATAAAAACAATTTCTACTATTCTGAAATATATGGTATAGTAGGGGTATAACTGAATATAGTGTAAGAAATGGTGCCAGATGAAAGTTTGGCTTAAAAGGGAAGTCGGTGCAAATCCGACGCTGTCCCGCAACTGTAATTCGGAGCAAATCACAAATGCCACTGGGAAACTGGGAAGGCTGTGAGACGTGTTGATGAGAAGCCAGGAGACCTGCCAATTTCTAGTACACACCAAATACCTACGTGGAAATAGGTGGTGAATAGTGACCAATAGGCACTGTGCGAAAACAGATGATGTATACGGAAGTTCTTTTTTTTCGTATTGTTTTTGTATTAATAATTTTACTATGCAGCCATTTTCCAAAAAGGAGAATGGCTTTTTATCATGCTAATATTGCAAAGTGAAGCCCACTGGTTTTCATATAGGGCAACAAAACTAGCATGTGGATAACCAAATTTGTAGAGCAAGCTAGAAGTAAATTTTTTTGATGAAAGGGAGATGAAAGATGACTTATACTAGTACACTCATTGGCTACCCATATATCGGAGATGATCGCGAATGGAAGAAGGCATTAGAAGCATTTTGGCGTCAAGAACTAACGGAAGAGGATTTTCAGGCTACACTAAAAAGTATTCGTTTATCAAGAATTGAAAAGCAGCTACAACTCGGCATAGATGTGGTGACAGTAGGAGATTTCACATTGTACGATAGAATGTTGGATACTGCCTTAATGTTCGGCTTAGTACCGAAGCGCTTTAACTGGCAAGGTGGAAGGGTAGATTTACATACCTACTACAGTGTAGCGAGAGGAAATCATTCAGCAGTAGCTAGTGAAATGACCAAATGGTTTAATACCAACTATCACTACATTGTTCCTGAGTATGAAGGGCAACCGTTGCAGCTAACAGAAAATAAGGTATTAGCCGACTTTTTAGAGGCAAAGGAAGCGTTCGGTATTATGGCGAAGCCGACACTTATTGGCCCCTATACATTTTATAAGCTCACTAAGGGCTACAATAAATTAACGCAGGTCGAATACTTATTAGCCTTAATACCTCTCTATGCCCAGATTATTCAAGAATTAGTAGATGCAGGTGCCGAATGGATTCAAATAGAGGAGCCTTCTTTAGTGACGACACTTGACTCAGCAGAACTGAAGCTAGTTCAAGAAATCTATGCTCAATTGATGATGACAGTTCCAGCAGCAAAACTAATGCTACAAACATACTTTGAAGCATTATGCTCCTATGAAACATTAATTACACTGCCTGTACAAGGATTTGGCTTAGATTTTGTACATGGCTATAAAGGGAATATGGAGTCACTTCGACAATATGGTTTCCCTCCAGATAAAGTTTTAGCCATTGGGGTGGTCAATGGTCGTGATATATGGCGTTCAAACCTAGCGGAAGCGAATGCCATGATTCAAGCAATTGAAAAACTAAGTGATGCTAAGGAATTGTGGATTCAACCTTCAAGTAACCTGCAACATGTACCAATATCTACTTCATTTGAAAAGAAGTTGGACCCTGTTCTCAAACAAGCACTGGCGTTTGCCGATGAAAAAATCGAAGAGATTACTGAGCTAACTAAATATAGAAAGAGTCAAAACGGAACTCGACGTCATAATTTCTCAGAAAGTATGAAAGCCATTGAAGCACTAAAAAATCATCCGATTCGTCAAAATAAGATGATCCAGCAAGCCGTTCAATCCGTCTCCACAAAGGATTTTGAGCGACATAGTGATTTTAGTCAACGTCAAAAATTACAGCAGCAGGCGTTAGCCTTACCACTATTCCCTACAACAACAATCGGTAGCTTTCCTCAATCTGATGAGGTGAAGAGAAATCGGAATGCTTGGCGAAAGAAACAAATATCGAATACAGACTATGAAGCATTTATTGAACTGGAAACAAAGCGCTGGATTCACTTGCAGGAGGATATGGATATAGATGTACTGGTTCATGGAGAATTTGAACGGACAGACATGGTCGAGTATTTCGGTGAAAAACTGACGGGCTTTGCCTTTACTGAAAAAGCATGGGTGGTTTCGTATGGTTCTCGCTGTGTGAAGCCTCCGATTATTTATGGAGATGTTGAATGGACTTCATCCATTACCGTGAAAGAGTCAGCGTATGCCCAAAGCTTAACGAAGCGCTTTGTCAAAGGGATGCTGACAGGGCCAGTGACCATTTTAAATTGGTCCTTTGTACGTGATGATATTTCTCGGAAAGATGTGGCCTATCAAATTGCTTTAGCACTTTGTAAGGAAGTGAAAGCACTAGAAACGGCAGGTATCTCCATTATTCAAGTGGATGAGCCAGCACTAAGAGAAGGGCTACCTCTTCGTAAAGAAAATTGGGGGGCTTACCTAGACTGGGCAATCAATGCCTTCAAACTTGCTACCTCGAGTGTAAAAGATACAACACAAATTCATACACATATGTGTTACTGCGAATTTAACGATTTCATAGAACCCATTAGTGCGCTAGATGCTGATGTGATTTCTATTGAAACATCACGAAGCCATGGAGAGCTTATTTCTTCACTTCAAGTGCATCCTTATACAAAAGGGATTGGATTAGGTGTATACGATATTCATAGTCCACGTGTGCCGAGTGAGGGAGAAATGTTAGCCATCATGAGAGATAGTTTACAAGTTTTAGACAAACATCAATTTTGGATTAATCCGGACTGTGGCTTAAAAACAAGGAAAGAGCCAGAAACAATAGCGGCTTTAGCTAATATGGTGGCTGCTACCAAACTATTGCGTCAGGAGGTGAAAGAATCTATATCGAGATAACGAGAGATAAAAGGAGTTAAGCAAAGATCAGGTTATCTGCCTGGTCTTTTTGTATCTGTTTATTATATTCAGAAAATAAAATTGACGTGAACATTTGAGCATGTTATGTTTATTACTAATTTCAAATATTGCATTACAAGTTTGAATGAAATTATTTTTCGTTCGATTAAAAGGAAAATGGGTGTAAATCCCATGCTGTCCCGCAGCTGTAAATGAGGAGTTTTGTTTCGATGACCACTGAGTTTTTTCTTGGGAAGGTGAAGCAAAATGATGATTCATAAGCCAGAATGCCTGCTTGTAAGAAGATTCATTGATGATCTACGAAAGATAGGGAGATGGATGGTAGCTTACGTATTGTAGGTTTATCTGTCCTTATTCTTGTAGAATAAGGTTTTTTTATGCCTTCTTTCTATTCAATTTGTAGATATGAACAGGGAATAGAGATAGGAGATAAAAAATGAGATGGACGAAGTATTTACTGCCTTACATGCTTGTTTTGACCTTCAGTTTTCTTGCAGGTTGTACAAGCACGGAAAAAGACAAAGGAAACTCAGCATCAACTGAACAGACAGATGAAAAAATGATTACGATTGGTTGGCCATTAGATGTAGGCCCATTAAACCCCCATACATATTTACCAAATCAGATGACTGCTCAAGCAATGGTTTATGAATCTTTAGTGGCGTATAACGATGATGGGACAATTACGCCAAAGCTAGCAGAAAGCTGGGTCATCTCAGAGGATAAAACTGCTTATACGTTCCATTTACGCAAGGATGTTAACTATTCGGATGGGACTGCCTTTAATGCTGATAATGTGATTCGCAATTTTGATGCGGTATTAGCGAATCGTGACATGCATTCTTGGATGGGCATGGTCAACCATATAAAAGAGGTCGTCAAAGTAGATGAATCAACAATACGTTTGCAATTAGACGAACCGTATTACCCTGTGTTAAACGAATTAGCCTTTGTCAGACCATTCCGTTTTTTAGGGGATAATGGCTTCCCAGACGGCGATAAGACAAATGATTCCATTCAATCAGCTATTGGCACAGGGCCATGGGTTTTAACCGACTATAAAAAAGACGAATATGCTTTATTTAGCCGTAATGAACATTATTGGGGAGAAAAGCCTCTCGTAGATAAAATAAAGGTTAAAATCATCCCAAATTCGGAATCCATTTCGTTAGCCTTTGAAAATGAAGAATTAGATGTCATTTATGGGCGAGGGGTTATTAGTTTAGATAACTATACGTATTTAAGAGATAGTGGCAAATATAAAACAGCTACATCTGAGCCATTGTCTACGAAAGCATTACTGTTCAATACACAATCTGGACCGTTAGCTGAGCTAAAGGTTCGACAAGCGATGCAATATGCTATCAATAAGGAACAAATGGTAGAAAGCATTACACATGGTACAGAAAAAGTGGCTAACACGCTATTTTGGGAAGCAATTCCATATGCCAATATTGATTTAGCCCCCATTATATATAATCCTGAAAAAGCACAGAAATTGCTAGATGAAGCTGGATGGACGCTACAGAAGGGTGAAAAAATTCGTTCAAAAAATGGTCAACCCCTTACATTAGATTTAATCTATATTGCTACTGATGCCATTCAAAAACCTATGGCAGAGTTAATGCAGGGCGAGCTAGCGAAAATAGGCGTACAGTTAAATATTGAAGGCGCCGATGTGATGGTCGGTCTGCAAAAATTAATGGATGATCAGGTTGATATTAACTTCTGGCGAACTAATGGACCGCCGACTGATCCACATAGCTTTGCAAATGAATCAGCTACACCAAATGCTAGTGGTGTTTATGAAGCAAAATTAGGCTTACCAAATACTCAAGAAATCGATACTAACATACATCAATTATTAGTCGGGACCGATGAAGAAGAACGCGTGCAGCTATACACGGATATTTTAACAATGTTCCACAAACAAGCATTGTTCTATCCAATATCGTATGAAACGAATCAAGTTATTTATCAACCATATATGAAGGATTTTGCACCACGTGCTTCTGAGTATGACATTCCATATGCACAAATGGATAAAGAAAACTAAGTATGAAAGAGAGAGTGTGTCGAACCAGGACAACTCTCTTTTTATCATCGGATGAAATAGGAAGTGACGACATGTACGAATCGACTTGGATGTTTTGTGTAAAAAGAATTCTCACACTTCCATTTGTATTAGTAGGCGTATCTATTCTGACCTTTGTGTTTATTCGTTTCGTACCAGTAGAACCAGCAGAGGTCATTCTTCGACTTGCAAGAATAGCCCCAACACCAGAGGCTATACAAGCTTTACGAGAAGAATTAGGGACAGATAAGCCTTTTATCATGCAATATCTGCTATGGGTAAAAGGCGTTTTACAGCTAGACTTTGGGACATCTTTTGTTAGTAAATTACCCGTTGGTGATGAGCTATTTGCTAAGCTACCCGCTACCATCGAATTAGCTTTAGTAGCATTTATCCTTATTTTAACCTTTAGTATTCCGTTAGGGGTTGTGAGCGCATTATATAAGCATTCCTTTATCGATAAAATCATTCGATTATTTACAGTCCTAAGTGTTTCCATTCCAACATTTTGGTTAGGGTTTATCCTACTTTATCTATTCAGTTTAAAACTTGGGATTTTTCCGACGAATGGAAAAGGTTCAGGAGCACATTTAGTTTTACCAGCTTTCACATTAGCTTTACCTACAATCGGATTGTTCTCACAGTTTATCCGCTCTGCCATCATTGAAGAATACGAGCAGCCCTATGTAAAATATGCACAGCTTAGAGGCTTAAAAAAATCGGTCATTCTCATCCGACACGTGGGGAGGAATGCTGCCATACCGATATCAACTTTGTTAGGGATGACACTCGGAAATTTGCTAGGTGGGGCTGTCATTGTAGAGCAAGTATTTAGTTGGCCTGGACTCGGTAGATATTTAATAGAATCCATAACGAATCGTGATTACCCCGTTGTACAATGCTATGTGTTGGTGATCGCTGTCATCTATGTGCTCGCCAATCTAGGCACAGATGTATTGCATCGTTTATTGGATCCTCATCTGATGATGAAGAATAGGAGAGAGTAAAGTGAACTTAGAACGTATACATATGAGAAGATTTATGAGTCTCACTATACTAATCATCATTGGTTTACTAGGACTGTTTGCCCCAATCATGATGCCTCATGACCCTTTAGCAGTCGATATTTCTAAGAAATTTTTAGCACCTTCATGGGACTATCCATTAGGAACAGACCATTTAGGAAGATGTGTCTTCTCACGATTGCTTTTAGGGATTCGGTATTCTTTAGGTGCGGCGCTCGTCATACAAATAGTTGCTATTGTAGTAGCGATCCTGTTGGGCGCATGGGTCTCTTTAAAAAGAGGTATAATAGATGCGCTATTTATTCGGATATGCGATATTTTATTAGCTTTTCCAACACTTGTACTAGCATTTGGGCTTTTAGGTGTATTAGGGCCAAGCTTAAAAAATGTGTTAATCGCACTTATTTTGACACAGCTTATTTATTATTCAAGACTAATTCGAAGTTTATTTATCGGCATGAATGAAAAGGATTTTATTCTAGCGGCAAGAATAAGCGGTACTACAGGTGTGAAATTAATTATTCGTCACTATCTCCCTCATGTTTGGCCTCCTATTGTAACGATTGTTGCATTAGATATGGGAAAGGTTATTTTAGAGATTGCAGGCTTTTCCTTTATAGGGCTTGGCGTGCAGGCTCCCACTCCTGAGTGGGGAATGATGGTAAATGAAGGGAAGCAATATATCCGCCAACATCCCGAATTAATGCTATATCCTGGGCTTACTATCGTTCTAGTTGTCCTAGTATGTAATGTTTTGGCAAGTAGTTTAAAGACGCCTGACCAGTAAAGGGGAAGTTATGAAAAAAGTTTTAGAAGTGAAAGACTTATCGGTCAAAATTGGAGAACAAAATATTTTAAACGCCATTCATCTGACAGCCTATCAAGGCCGCGTTTTGGGGATTATTGGCGAAAGCGGTAGTGGGAAAACCATGCTTTGCCAAGCTATCATGCAAGCCTTACCGTCTAGAGCGCAGATTATCAAAGGGCACATATTCTACCATCAACAAGATTTATTGAAGATAAATGCTGCTCAAATGAGAGCTTATCGTGGAAGACATCTATCTATTATTATGCAAAATCCTTCGACTGCCTTTGACCGTGTGCAAACCATTGAAAGTCATTTTCGTGAATCATTAAAGGCTCATTTTGTTATAACTAAAAATGAAATTAGACAAATTGCTATGGAAAGCATGTCAAAAGTTAATTTACCTAATCCCGAGAAACTTTTACACTATTATCCATTCCAATTAAGTGGGGGAATGCTACAGCGTGTAATGATTGCTTTGTCACTCGCAATTCAAGCCTCGGTATACATAGCTGATGAGCCAACGACAGCTCTTGATACAGTCAACCAAAAACAGGTATTGACATTATTTGATCGGATTCGCCTGGAAACACAGGCAGCCATACTTCTTGTGACGCATGATTTAGGCGTTATTGCTGAACTAGCTGATGATGTAGCCGTGATGTATAAAGGGGAACTAATTGAACAAGCGAATGTCTATGATTTTTTTGATGCACCACAGCATCCTTATACAAAGAAACTATTACAATCCCGAATGATGTTTTAGAGGTGAAAAAATTGAAGCTACTAGAAGTGAGAAATATTGAGAAGAACTATGCACATAGACCGTTCATATTCAAGCGAAGACAGGATGCTCCTGTATTACAGAAAGTATCATTTTCACTTCAGGAGGGGGAATGCTTAGGCATTGTTGGACAAAGTGGCTCAGGAAAAAGCACATTGGGCCGAATTATATTAGGAATGGAAAGGCCAACAGCCGGTGAGGTTCTATTTCAAGGGGTTAATCTTTATGATGCCACTAGCCAACAGAAAAAAATGATACGGAGAGATTTACAAGCAGTCTTCCAAAATAGCTATCATTCATTAAATCCAAAGCACACTATTTTTCAAATTTTAGAGGAACCGTACCTAAATTTCGAGCATTATAGCTCAGCCGAGAGACACTATAAGGTAAAGGAATTACTTAATCATGTAGAGTTAGAAAAATCTATTGCCGAAAAGTATCCTTCCCAGCTTAGTGGGGGACAACAACAGCGTGTGAACATTGCAAGAGCGCTTGCCTTACATCCAAAATTAATTGTTTTAGATGAAGCCATTAGTAGTTTAGATATGATTTTGCGAAAACAAATCATTCAATTACTGCAGACACTACAAAAGGATTTGCAACTTGCATACATTTTCATTTCTCATGACTTACAGGCTACACGCTTTATTTCAGATCGCATCCTCGTCATGCAAAATGGTCAGCTAGTAGAGGAAATCATGAAAGGTGAACCATTTAAGCATTCCGCATCACTTGAGCTATACAACGCGATTTTGCCCAGTCACCCTCGCGAAAGAATTCACAAGAATACTAGTTTGGAATGATCTGAAATGTCTTTGCGAAGAAAGTCCTTATTAAAATTCTTACATTGTTATTTGGAAAGCTTCGTAAAGGAGCTTTCGAACCCCCATATTTTGCCCTCTAGGTTGTTTAAGAGAGCGACCGTCCTCTGTTCCATATTATTCGGAAGTTCTTCCTTACTGAAATAAGTGAGGCTTAAGCTCTCACCATCCTTCATTTCCAATACACCCCTTACATGTTTAGCTCTATAAAGGTGAATGACTGTATAGATTTCATCGCCATTCGGATAACAGTAGTAATAATCAGGTCCTGAAAAAACACCGATAAACTCAAACTCTTTAGCCACGAGACCAGTTTCCTCATAAAGTTCACGAGCAGCAACCTGCTCTAATGTTTCGTTTATTTCCATTGAACCGCCAGGTAATCCCCAATCCAACGTATCTGAACGATGTTGAAAGAGTATTTTCTTATCATCATTAACAACAAGAACTGTCGAACCAACGCTTATAATTGGTCTATTACCGATAAGCTTTCTTAATTCAGTTATATAGCCCATCCCGTCACTCCTCGTTTCATCGTAATGCAAAACAAATCGCTTTTTTAAAGCAGGCTTCATAAATATAGCTCCATTGGGATTGATTAACAATCTTTTTTTGAGCGAAATAATGCTTAAATATGCAGAATAGTTCGTCAAAAATGAAAAATAGCTTTTTATAATCAGTCTTTTCTGAATTTTACCTATATTGATTGTTTGGAAACCTCTATGTTAAGGTAAAAAGACAAATTGAATATGCTAAATTTTGGTGGTTCAAATGGGTTTGATTCCATTTGATTAAAAGGGAAGTTGGTGTGAGTCCAACACTGTCCCGCAACTGTATGTAGGAGTTCCATAACGAGACCACTGTTTTGTTCTTCAAGACGGGAAGGTGTTATAGGAATGTTGATGATAAGTCAGGAGACCTGCCACTAAATAAGCATCAATTGACCTACGAGGATAGGGAGGTGTTAGCTACTGTATGATGATTGTGAATGGATGTAAGTTCACTGTTTTTTGTTCTGTCATACTTTTGTAGATTAACAACTTCTAAAGGATAGAAGTTGTTTTTTTGTTGTTCTTTCGAGTTTGAATGGTAACGCTTACAAGAATGATTAAACAAAGGGGTTGTAATCTATGGAGTTAACGTATTCACCAGGTCTTGATGGAGTTATTGCTGCGGAAACAAAACTGTCTTTCTTAGACGTAGTAGGCAGTCAAATTGTTATACGTGGCTATGATTTGATTGAACTATCTCAGCGATACGCCTATTTAGATATTGTCCATTTATTATTGCACGGAAACCTACCAACTACTGAGCAACAAGCTGACGTACAGGATAAATTGAAAGAAAACTATCACGTTCCACAAGAGCTTTTTCAAATTTTCAACTTATTACCAAATGGGACACATGCGATGGACGGCCTTCGAACTGGAATTTCAGCGTTAGCAGGGTATGATCAGCACATCCATGATCGTTCGACTGAAATGAATGTAACACGAGCATATCGACTTTTAGGTGGAATGCCCAACATCGTTGCGAATAGCTACCGTGTATTAAATGGTCAAGATGTTGTAGAACCGGATAGTCAGCTTTCTTATAGTGCTAATTTTTATTACATGATTACTGGAAGAAAACCAACACCATTAGAAGAGGGAATTTTTGACCAATCACTTGTTTTATATAGTGAACATGAAATGCCGAATTCGACCTTTGCTGCTCGTGTTATTGCCTCCACACAATCCGATCTGTATGGTGCTCTAACTGGTGCTGTCGCATCATTGAAAGGAAATTTGCATGGTGGGGCGAACGAGGCAGTCATGTATATGCTGCTTGAAGCTAAGACTGTGGAGGGCTTTGAAGCGATGCTGAAAAACAAGCTCAAAAATAAAGATAAAATAATGGGCTTTGGCCATCGTGTCTATATGAAAAAAATGGACCCAAGAGCGCAGATCATGAAAGAAGCTTTGTATAAACTATGCTTGGAGCAAGGGGATGACTGCTTATATCACATGTGCGAAGCCGGTGAAAAAGTGATGGTGGAGGAAAAAGGCTTGTATCCAAATTTAGATTATTATGCTGCGCCCGTGTACTACATGCTGGGCTTACCAATTGAATTATATACGCCTATTTTCTTTGGCTCTCGAACGATCGGTTTATGTGCACATGTGATCGAACAACATGACAATAATCGATTATTTAGACCTCGTGTTCATTATATAGGCGAGCGTCATAACCTTGAAGAATTGTCGGTATAATCAAGTTTTAACAACTCGCCATAGAGCTGATGGACATTCTGACCAATGCCCATCAGCATACTAGTATATCAAATTCATACCTTGAAAGGAAGATATAGATGATTAAAACGAATGAAAAAACGATGACAGACCAGCTTCTTATTGATATTGCGGATTACGTATTAAACACAAAGATTACGAGCGAAGAAGCTTACGAAACGGCTCGATATGTTTTATTGGATACGTTAGGTTGTGGCATTTTAGCTTTACAATATCCTGAATGTACAAAACTTCTAGGTCCTGTAGTACCCGGTACAGTCGTTCCAAATGGTACTCGTATTCCAGGAACATCCTATGTCCTTGATCCAGTTAAAGGTGCCTTTAATATCGGTTGTATGATCCGTTGGTTGGATTATAACGATACATGGTTGGCGGCAGAATGGGGGCATCCTTCTGATAATCTTGGTGGTATTTTAGCTGTAGCTGATTATTTGAGTCGTGTACGTGTTGCAGAAGGGCAAGAGCCTCTCCAAATGAAAGATGTTTTAGAAATGATGATTCAAGCCCATGAAATACAAGGAATACTTGCACTCGAAAATAGCTTAAATCGTGTTGGCTTAGATCACGTTTTATTTGTCAAAATAGCGACAACAGCTGTTGTTACAAAGGCTTTAGGGGGCACTCATCAAGAGATTGTCAATGCTTTATCAAATGCTTGGATTGATAATTCAAGTTTAAGAACCTATCGACATGCTCCTAATACGGGATCAAGAAAATCATGGGCTGCTGGCGATGCTACAAGCAGGGCCGTACAACTAGCAATGATGGCTGTGAAAGGGGAAATGGGCTATGCAACTGCATTATCTGCACCAGGCTGGGGATTCCAAGATGTGCTCTTTCATAAGCAAGAATTAAAGCTTGCGAGACCACTTGCATCTTATGTTATGGAAAATGTCCTCTTTAAAGTTTCATATCCTGCAGAGTTTCATGCTCAAACGGCTGCAGAATGTGCCGTTCATTTGCATGCTGAAGTAAAAAATCGCCTAGCTGATATTGACCGCATAGAAATTACAACACATGAATCAGCCATGCGAATTATCGATAAAGAAGGGCCTCTTCACAATCCTGCAGATCGAGATCACTGCCTTCAATATATTACAGCGATTGGTCTTATTTATGGTGACATTACCGCAAATCACTATGAAGATGAGGTGGCGGCAGATCCACGAATCGATGACTTGCGTAATAAAATGGTTGTTGTGGAAAAAGGCCAATATACAATCGACTATTTAGACCCTGATAAACGATCCATTGCGAACGCTGTTCAAGTTTATTACAAAGATGGTACATCAACTGAGCTAATTGAGTGTGAATATCCTTTAGGACATCGTTTCCGCCGTGAGGAAGCATTCCCTCAGATTATTGATAAATTCCAGCAAAACCTTCGTACGCATTATGCTCAAAAACAACTCAATAAAATAAACGATGTTTGTGTAAATAAAGAGCTGCTTGAACAAATTGCTGTTCATGAATTTATTAATCTATTTATTTAATTTAGATGGATTCCGAACACAATAAAGAGGAGGTATTTAAAAATGGCATGGATTGTCCAAGAAGCAAAGACACAAAAACAATTAGCTGAACAATTTAAAGCTCTTATCGCTCGTTCAGCTATTTTGCAAATACCAGGGGTACATGATGCAATGGCTGGTTTGATGGCTAAAAAAGTTGGCTTTGAGGCATTATATCTTTCTGGTGCCGCTTATACAGCGAGTAGAGGTTTACCAGACTTAGGGATGATTTATTCAAATGAGATAGCCCAGCGTGCTAGTGATATTATTCGGGCTACAAATTTACCGATGCTAGTGGACATTGATACGGGCTTTGGTGGCGTATTAAATGTTGCCCGTACTGCTCGTGAAATGCTAGAGGCAGGGGTTGCTGCCGTACAGCTAGAGGACCAAAATCTTCCTAAAAAGTGTGGACATTTAAATGGCAAAACTCTTGTTCCAAAGGAGGAAATGATTCAAAAAATAAAAATGATTAAACAAATAGCCCCTACATTAATGATTGTTGCTCGCACGGATGCAAGGTCTGTTGAAGGCTTAGAGCAGGCTATACTAAGAGCCAAAGCATATGTTACTGCTGGGGCAGATGTTATTTTTCCAGAGGCATTACAAACTGAAAAAGAGTTTAAACAATTTGCCAATGAGTTAGATGCCCCCTTATTAGCCAATATGACTGAATTCGGTCAAACTCCTTATTATACGGCTAAGGAATTTGAAAAGATGGGCTACTCGATGGTCATTTATCCCGTTACATCTATGAGAGTTGCAGCAAAAGCATACGAGCGCGTATTTGAATTAATAAAAAATACTGGAACACAACAAGAAGCAATTGAGGATATGCAAACAAGAAGCGAATTGTATGAAACGATTTCCTATTATAAATTCGAGGATTTAGATAGTGAATTAGCAAAAACCATCTTACCGAAGGAGGAAATAAAGTAGGAGAGGTAAATGGCTTTTCTCCACTTTCTTTCAAGGAGGGCTTATATGGATCGACTAAAAAACAACATGACGATCTTTACACCTGAGGATTTCCACGATGAAGAAGAGCTCATTGCAAAAACTGCTGAGCTCTTCATTAAACAGGATGTCTCACCGAATATCTCATCCATTGAACAGCAACAATATGAGATCACCCGACAATTGTTCCAAAAAGCAGGTGATCTTGGATTACTGGCCATTGAAATACCCGAAGCTTATGGAGGACTTGAGCTCAATAAAAAAATTTCTGGTCTGGTAGCAGAAAAAATGGGTTTTGGGGGTTCTTTTAGTGTCTCCTACAATATTCATGCAGGGGTGGGCACATTACCCTATATCTATTTTGGAAATGAGGAGCAAAAGCTGAAATACTTACCAAAGTTGGCTTCTGGAGAATGGATTGGAGCTTACGCCCTTACAGAGTCCGAAGCGGGTTCTGATGCACTGCGCCCCAAAACGAATGCTAGATTAACAGAAGACGGGAAAGCATGGCTAGTAAATGGAGAAAAGCAATGGATTACCAATGCTCAGCTAGCAGACGTCTTCGTTGTATTTGCCCAGACGAATAGGGGGATGACTGCGTTGATTGTCGAACGTTCCATTAAAGGGGTATCCGTGGGTCAGGAAGAAGAGAAGATGGGCATTAAAGGCTCTTCAACGGCCACGCTCATTTTAGAGGATGTTATTGTGCCAATCAATTGTGTTCTTGGAGAGGTTGGCAAAGGACATATAGTCGCTATGAACATTTTGAATATGGCACGTCTAAAGCTTGCCTTTTCTAATATAGGAACGGCCAAACAAGCATTTCAAATAGCCGTGAATTATGGGAAGGGACGGAAACAATTTGAACGACCTATCGTTGACTTTACATTGATACAGGAAAAGCTTGCTGACATGGCCGTTCTGATTTATGGAGCAGAAAGCGGTGCATACCGAACGGCTGGGAAAGTTGATGAGGCTATTGCATCAGCAAGCAATGAAACGATAGTTCAGAAAATATCTGAATTTGCTCTGGAATGCGCACTTCATAAAGTACATTGTTCCGAAGCACTTGGAAGAATAGCTGATGAAGCTGTTCAAATACATGGTGGATATGGCTATATGCAAGATTATGAAGTGGAACGTTTGTATCGAGACGCAAGAATTAACCGTATTTTCGAGGGTACAAATGAAATCAATCGCCTTACAATGGCTAAAATGCTGTGGAAAAAATATGTACAAACAACTGCAATAGAGGGTGATTTTATTCACGCTCAACCATTAGAAAAAAATCACCATTACATCCTTCTCTCCAAGCATTTAATGCAACTAGCTATTCATGTCATTGCAAATACACAAATTCAACTCGAACAGGAGCAAGAATTTATGCGTTTGTTGGCGGATATGGCCATGGAAACGTATGTCATGGAATCAGCCTGGCTCAGGTCGAAAAAAACTGCACATGTCCAAACAAAACAATTAATGACTGACATATTATGCCAGGAGGGTTACCGCAAAATAGAAGAAAGTGCGATTACTATCATTACGGCCGCTGAAAGCAATGAACAAAAACGAGTAAGCTTGCTAAATAACATTCGACAATTAAATATTCCGCTACAGCAAAATCTCTTTATGAAAAAACGGGCACTTGCGAGAACATTCATTGACAACCCAAAAATGATTAGTTAGGAGGAGCAGCATGATCGATACATTTGTCAACGTTAGTAAAGAGGATTCTATTTCAATTATTCATTTAAATCATCCACCTGCAAACACTTTGTCATCAGCCACTATTGAAAACCTACGTCTCATTTTCCAAGAGCTAGCAGAGGATGAAGACACAAGTGCCATTATTATTACAGGCACTGGCCGATTTTTTGTCGCTGGGGCTGATATAAAGGAGTTTGTTTCAGCCTTTGGCCAACAGGAAAAAGCATTGCAAATGGCTCAAGCAGGGCAAACGCTATGCGATGAAGTAGAAGCCATGAAAAAACCAGTTATTGCTGCCATTAATGGACCGGCTCTTGGAGGAGGGCTTGAACTAGCGTTAGGATGTCATTTCCGAATTGCTTCGAATCAAGCCATTCTCGGCTTACCTGAATTAAAGCTTGGGCTACTCCCAACATTCGGGGGGACTCAACGACTTAGCAGAATGACGAATCAAGCAACAGCGCTCCAATTAATTTTAACAAGTAAACAACTGAGTGCAGACGAGGCATTACAGCTAGGTATTATTCAACTCGTAACAGAACCTGAGGAACTTTTGACGACAGCTAAAGCTGTTGCACAGTCCTTTGTTGCGGGTAAAAGTATGACATGTGTCTCTCGTACAATTGAATGTGTGATTCAAAGCACGAAGGATAACCTACAAAAAGGACTTGAACTTGAACGAACGAGTTTTGCTGAGTTATTTTTAACAAATGATGCCAAAGAAGGTGTGCAGGCATTTATTGAAAAAAGACAGCCACACTTTAAACACTGTTAAAGGAGGGGGCCAACATGGCAAACGAAGTTTTATTTTCGGTGGAAGATGGAGGATCAGCCTTCATTACGTTGAATCGTCCTAAAGCTTTAAATTCTCTTTCCACTAACATGCTTAACCTCATTAGAGAAAAATTAAAAGAATGGGAAGCGAATGATCAAATCTGTCTTATTGTACTACAAGGGGCAGGGGAGAAGGGGTTTTGCGCTGGAGGTGACATTAAAACACTTTATCAAGCACAATCCAGTCAAGAAGCATTTAAAGTAGCTGAAAACTTTTTTGAAGTAGAGTATGAAGTGGATTTGGAAATCTATCATTATTCTAAACCAATTATTGCTTGCCTTGATGGCATAGTCATGGGTGGTGGAGTCGGATTAACCTATGGAGCAAGCCACCGAATCGTTACAGAGCGTACAAAATGGGCGATGCCGGAAATGGATATTGGCTTTTTTCCAGACGTTGGCGCGGGCTATTTCTTAAACAAAGCGCCAGGATTTATTGGTTACTATCTGGCATTAACTGCGTCCATTATTAAAGCAGCAGATGTCCTTTTTGCGAACGGAGCAGATCATTATATGACGAGCGATAAGCTATTTGATTTCCTTCAAAGCGTTATACAGACAGATTGGCATTCTAACAATATAAACGCAACCTTACACCAACTAATTAAGAAATATTCTAGTAATCCATCCACGAACAGTGAACTTGAGAAGCTTCAAACAGTAATAAACCATCATTTTTCAAGAAATTCAGTCGAGGAAATCATACAATCCTTAAACCATGACCCAAGCGAATTTGCCCGTGACACGAAGAACTTGCTTTTGTCGAAATCACCTTCCTCTTTAAAAATTACGTTACAGCAGCTTATTGACGCTCGTGAAAAAACAGTAGAGGAATGTTTGAATACAGATTTCATGTTGGCAAGAAACTTTTTAAGACATAAGGATTTCTATGAAGGTGTACGATCTGTTGTGATTGATAAGGATCGTAATCCACGCTATACCTATCAAAACCTAGAAGAATTTACAGAAGAGGAGAAGAAAAAGTTTTTTCAAGAAAATAATGTTACATGATAGACTTCATTTAAAAATCCTGTTCGTAGCAGGATTTTTATCTTTATAGAAGAAAGGGGGAAATGACATCACCCCATTCTAAGCAAGAAACAGAATATTTGGGTTTATACTAGCTTTCAATCTCTTCATTTTGATCATTTAGAGTGGTATTAGAGTGCTGTAGGAGGTTATCTAGTATTCTGCCAGTAATAGGCATAAAGAAATGGAGGATGAGCCCTCCCAAACAAACCGTTATGATTGTTCCAAAGCCAATTGGGCCTTTCCATAGTAACGCCAGCGCTAAAAACAGGAGATAAATAGTAGTTCTTGCAAAAAAGATGCTCCTTTTCGTGAGCTCTTTAATTATTAAGGTTAATCGATCAACAGGTATCGGTGCAAAATTCGTATGTAAATAGGTGGCAGTCCCTAACCCAATCACCATTAAACCTACACCAAAACTAACAACTTGACTATACCAAGCTACAGGCGTTATCCAATTGTGTAACACAAATAACCACATATCAATTCCAATTCCCGTAATAAAGGCTGTCATCAAGCCCAAGAATTCGGGCCTTTGCTTGGTTAACATAGAATTACCAACTATTAAAATAATAGCTATAATAATTTCCCAGCTACCTACAGTCAGCCCTATATTTTTAGACAATCCCACTAAAAGGGCATCGAAGGGGGAAGTGCCTAGATTAGATTGAATAGTTAAAGAAATGCCCAGTGTTAAAATGAAAATGCCTAAGACATAAAAAACATATTTCACTTTTATTACCTCCCTCCACTCTTTATTGCATATACAACAAAAATAAGTTACATTCAATATATATTCTTTTTATTGCATTTGCAATATAAAATACATAAAGAGTTCTGAAGGAGTGTAATCAATGTCAATCAAATTATCAAAATGTAGCATAGGTGATTTAAAAAAACTCCAAGAGGTGAGTATCGAAACATTCAATGATACCTTTAAAGATCATAATTCACCTGAAAATATGACCGCTTACTTGGAGAAAGCATTTACAGAGTATCAGCTGGAAAAAGAATTATCTAATAAAGCTTCAGAATTTTATTTTATCTATAACAATGATGTCATTGCTGGTTACTTAAAGGTGAATGTCAATGATGCTCAGTCTGAACCAATGGGGGATGAGACACTTGAAATTGAACGTATTTATATTCGACAGCCATTTCAAGGAAGAGGTCTTGGCAAATATCTCATCAACAAGGCAGTCGAATTAGCTGAAGCTCAAAACAAAAGCAGCATCTGGTTAGGAGTTTGGGATAAAAATGACAATGCCATAGGCTTTTATAAGAATATAGGCTTTGTGCAGACCGGGGCACACAGCTTTTATATGGGTGAGGAAGAACAAATAGATGTAATTATGACAAAAATATTAATATAAATTTTTAAATAGCAGAAATGTTGCGGTATCAACGTTTTTGCTATTTTTCTATACTTATTTTTCTACAGGTACATCGTTTGTGAAATGGCACGTCTTTCAAACCATAAGAACCTTTGTTTCATTAAACAACTATTCTTGTTTTCTTGTAATATTTAAGCTTTTTAATCCATTAAATATTAAAAATCTCTAATATGTGATGCGGAAAACGCCAACTTTTTCTATACTTTTACCTATTTCAATGGTTTGTATTGTCATATAGGTCTTTAGACAGTTGAGTCATTTCCATATTACCTATAAAATGTAATTATTAATGAAAACGATAATCATTATCAATTGTTAACAACACCTCATTTGTTTCGATTTACTTTTACTTCTCAGTCTTTCTAATAAGTGAGACTTATTTTTTCAACAGTGAGTGATAATCATTATCAATTAATAGTAAAAAGGTTCTGTGAAAGGATTGGTTTATTTCATGCAGCAGATTGCTAAACAGATTGCAAAGAATGCAACGTTTCAGGCGTTTATGAATTGTTATATACGAGAGGTGAGAAGCGGGCATTGGGTCAAAAAGGAGGAATGGATTAAGGAACAACGACTATCAGCCCTGATTACCGAGGCATATATATTAGAGCTTGAGTTACCAAGACAAAACATACGTTTTGCATTTGGCGTGGAATATAAATCTCTTGTTGGAAGACAGGTATTTGGTGCATCGTTGAAATATTGTACAAAACAAAAACAATGGCTTGTTGAGGATAAATTAACGATTCTCATCACGCTTATTCAGGAACTACATTGTACGACTAAAATGGATGGCTGTCTGAAGCTTTCTTCCCATTTTGACGAACTCATTCTTCGCATAATTGAGAGCTATCAAACAATGGCCCATTATATTGAAAAGAGTTTTGAAGGTGACAAGCAACACCGAGCTAGCGATACGTTTATTGAAGCAGAGCAGTCTCTCCTACTTGGTCATTGGCTCCATCCAACACCTAAAAGTAGACAAGGGATGGCAGATTGGCAACAAACCAGTTTTGCTCCAGAGTTACAAGGTTCTTTCCAACTTCACTACTTTCGAGTCGACCGTAAAATGGTGAACGAGGCCTCCGTATTAGAAATAAGTGCTAGTGAACACATTGCTCGATCTTTAATCAAATCACAGCCTGAATTTGTTAAGTCAGAGAATGTCTGTTACATTCCTGTACACCCCTTACAAGCACAATGGCTTCTACAGCAACAGTATGTCAAAAAGGCGATTGCTGAAGATTTAATAAAATACGAAGGAGCACTAGGGGCATATTATACAGCAACCTCTTCAATCAGAACGGTTTACAACGCCCAGGAAGAAATGATGTATAAGTTTTCAATTCCCGTAAAAATAACAAATTCATTGAGGGTCAATAGAACTCATGAACTCAAAGCGGGGATTGCTATGGCTCGATTAATGAAGAAGATAGATTTCTTACAAAAGCATTCATCCTTTCAAATGATGAATGACCCTGCGTATATGACTATAAAGTTTCCAAATCAGACGGAATCAGGATTTGAGGTTATTTTTCGTTCAAACATATTTCCTAAGGGGCATGATGAAGGAATCTGCATGATCGCTACGCTTGTGCAAGAGCCCCTGCTAGAAGAAAAATCAAAGCTATGTCAGCTCATCATGAAAATCGCTCAATCTGAATTCCGGTCATTAGAGAGCGTCAGTTTAGATTGGTTTAAAGTCTATTGGACAAATGCTATTGAACCATTATTAAGATTATACGATGAGCATGGGATCGCTCTTGAAGCCCATCAACAAAATAGTCTGTTAAACATCTCTTCAGGTTATCCAACTAAATATTATTACCGCGATAACCAAGGTTATTACTTATCAAAAGCATATAAAGATGTACTTCTTTCAATAGAACCATCTTTACATGAAACGGAGGAGCTATTTTACGAAGATGCCCTTATCCATGATAGATTTACCTATTATTTATTTATGAATCAATTGTTCCCTGTTATTGCTCGATTTGGAGCAGATCAGTTAATTAATGAAAATGAACTTTTGAAGTGGTCTATGGATCAACTGCACTTATTAGAAAAAGAATTTACAGGTTTTGGAAAAATATTCGTTCGTAACATTCTAAAACAAGAGGAGCTTGCCTTCAAAGCAAACCTATTAACAAGGTTTCATGATGTAGATGAACTGGAGGCCGAACTGGAACAAGCCGTATATACTAAAATTCCTAATCCATTTGTTATTCAGTTTGAGGAGGCAGAGTATGCAGCAGCTACAGCCTTTAGCTAAACAAGGAGAACTCCGTGTAAGGCGGCAGCTTGTAGAAGCAATGATCTTTGAAGGACTAATCAAATATGAAGAAACACGTCTAGATCAAAGGACTATAATTTTTACACTTATTGGACAGAAATACACCTATCGTTGTGAAGGTAGAAGGATGGCATTTGATCGCATTCGAATAAAGGAAGATCATATTTTTTTAGTAAGCGAAGATGAAACGGTACATGAGGCAACACTTGAGGAGCTAGTCGATGAGTTACTGACGAGTCGTCAAGACAAAATTCGATTACTGAAAGAACTTCATGGAACGAATAAGCTTTGTGAATGGAATGAACGACATCTCCAAATGCCCATGTCGAGAAGAAAATCAATCTATGAAGAATTAGAATCGGAAATTATGGAAGGACATCCCTATCATCCTTGTTTCAAATCCAGAACCGGCTTTACAATTGACGACCATGCAGCCTATGGCCCTGAGGGAAAGCAAGCATTTACTCTTCAATGGGTTGCAGTGAGAAGAAGCTATGTACGAATCGCTGTACTTGAGGATGAAGCGAATTTTTGGAAAAGAGAGCTAGGGCATTTACTGTGGGAAACCATTCTTGACAAGCTTGCAGTATTCAAAGGAACATTTGAGGACTATACGTTCTTACCTGTTCACCCATGGCAATGGCGTACCATGAAACAGGAACTTGCTGAATTAATAGAACAAAAAGATTTCATACCTCTTGATGTGAAAGGAGATTACTATAGGGCAACTCAATCAGTGCGAACATTATGGAATTCTTCAGATCCCAAAAAGGCACAATTAAAATGCTCCATGAATATGGTGAATACCTCTTCATTACGAAGGTTACATTCTCATGCTGTTTGTGCTGCTCCTCATATTTCTGCATGGCTTAAACAGGTCATTGAATCCGATGCCTACTTACAAAAGAGCGTTATTGTACTGGAAGAATATGCAGGCATTATTTTTGAACCGGATGCCACAATGCATAGTAGAAAATTAGAAGGTCAGTTTGGCACCATATGGCGAGAAAGTGTGCGCTTGTACATGAAGGAAGAAGAGAAAGCAGTACCGTTTACGGTACTCATGATGACGGAGTTAGATGGGCGTCCTTTTATTGATGACTGGCTATGCCGATATGGAACCGAGGCGTGGATAAAACGATTGATTGAAGTGAGTGTTATTCCTGTTTGGCACTTACTTGTTGCTCACGGAATTGCTGTAGAGGCCCATGCGCAAAATATGATTTTATTGCATCAAAATGGGTGGCCGACACGAATTGTATGGCGGGATTTTCATGACAGTATCGAATATACGGAAGAATTCATTGCCGATAGAAAACTCGTTCCAGATTTTGAAATGATACATGAACGCTTTAAAGATGCACCTGCCGATCAATATTATTGGATGTCTTCTGTAGAGGGTTTACGAGAGTTAGCTATGGATACACTCTTCGTGTTTCATTTAAGTGAGCTATCTTATTTGCTAGAAGAGCATTATGGATACGAAGAAACACGCTTTTGGAGTCAAGTTAACAACGGAATACAGAAGCACTTTTACCGCTTTCCATCTTTATGCCCAAGAAATGAACAGCTTCAGTTTACTAGCACACATATTTATGTTGAATCTTTACTAAAAAAGAAACTGCAAAATCAAGAAGAAGGAAATTTTCGACATATCGTCAACAATACGTTGGCACAAGCAGATGAAAAGGGGAAATAATGATGTTTTATGTTAACGATCAATTTTATACAGTAGAAAATATTGAACAACAATTTGATATATATGAAGGCTTATCTCATCTAAAGGAGTGTAGCAATCGCAGGATAGCGATTTGTACGGATGATGTTTTTCAATATATGACTCTTTGTTTATACATTCGTGAAAATGGAGGATCAGTTGTCCCAATCCATCCGGCTACGCCCAAAGAGGGGGCCATAAGGATTGCTTCTACAGCGGGTAGTCATCTGTTGTTGTTCCAATCGATTGATACGTTTATTGAACTATCCAATCATTCCAATAACCAAGAAGGGGTATTGGTTCAAATGAGCTCAGGTACAACAGGAGCTCCGAAGTGCATTGAACGAACGTGGAGCTCAGTGGAGGAGGAGATTGAAAGTTATGTAAAAGAGTTACCTGTTGATGCCATGACAAATTCTGTTGTTGCTTGTCCAGTTACTCATTCTTATGGATTTATTTGTGGGGTTCTAGCCTGCATAAGAAGAGGAGCAAAGCCGGTTATTATTACGAATAGTAATCCTAAATATATATTGAAAAAGCTAAAAGAACATCCTCAGCACATACTCTATGGAGCTCCAGCGTTACTGTATACATTAAGCCGATTATTACCGATTGATCAACAATTTGATCGTGTGATGACGTCAGGAACTGTGATGCCCCATAGCTGGTTAACATCATTAAGAGAAAAATCTAACCAAGTACTACAGCAGTATGGATGCTCCGAATCTGGCTGTGTTGCGATTCACCCTCATGTGGAAGATCCAAAAGAGATGGGATATCCTCTACCTCATGTAAAGGTGACAGCTGGTGACAAACAAAGACCTAGCGAGATTATCATTGAAACGTCTACACAAACGATTTATACGAAAGACCTTGGCTATATAGAACATAATATTCTTTCTTTTCTTGCAAGAATCGATGACACAATTAATGTAGCAGGCTTGAATGTGTATCCGCAAGAAGTAGAAAGCGTGTTAATGGATGAGCCAAGAATAACGGAAGCCGTCGTATATAAGAAACAGGATAATTTATCAGGAGAGCGAGTTTGTGCACTCTATGTGTCTTCTGAACCAATCGATACTATAGAACTTAGAGAATGGTGCCGGAAACTTCTTGCCCCCCATCAAATTCCGATTGAGTTCATATTTGTTCATGAAATCGAAAAGCTACCTAATGGAAAAGTAAGTAGAAAAAAACTTGGAGGCATCCCTGTATGAGTCGGCAACAATTGATTAAGAGCATCTATGATATTATGGAAAATTCATTAGAGTTGCAGACACTGTCTTCTTTTAATGAAGATGCCCGATTAAATGAGGATTTATATATGGATTCAATTATGGTTCTTCAACTCATCCTTCATATAGAATTGGATCTTGGCATTTCCATTCCCGATGAGGGGCTCGTTCCGAAAGATTTCAAAACAGTAGGGACACTAGCAAGCTTCTTAGAAGAACAGCAAAAGATAGATTAATCGGAGGCTAAAAATGATAAAAGTTCATTGTTTTGTAAGCTGTGTTTGTGAGGTTATTAAGAAAACAAAGGGTGTCGATCATAGGCCTTACTATTTTGGGGTATGGGATGCAGATTTCGATGTGCTTGATAATGGTGTGCTCACATACCATTCTGAACAAATAGATCATTATTTCTTTCAAACATGGTATGAAATGCTCTATGGCATCAAGCTTTACAAATGGTATGACGAAAAACAAACCAAACAAGAAAATATCAACAAGCTACTAGGGTTATTAGCGCATAAATCTCCCCAGCAACATGTAATGGTAATGTTAGATTTATCGAAGCTTCCAGAACGAGAGAATAAATTTCATCAAAGTCCATTCCCTCACTATGTGATGCTAGAATCGACAGAAAATGAAGAAGAGTGGTTCATGTATGATCCTGATTTTCGCTGGGAAGGGTTATTACCAAAGGAAAGAATTTTAGCTGCTATCCAAGAGCCATCTGTAGGAGGAGGCTATTACTTTGATTCGGAGACAATCATTGCTCCAACTACCGAGACGGTGGAATCCTATTTTAATACATGTATCAAGCTTCATTGTAATCCATTGACAGATACCATTGCTGAAATTATTAAAGAGCATACTGCTGGGAATGACAAAGAAAGTATATCAAAACTTCCAGCTGCAATAAAACAATTGCCAGTTATAGCGATTAGAAAGTATGCATATGAGCATGCGTTTGCATTTTTTTGGGAAGCACTTGGCCGCGCTGAAGAAGGCTTTGATAAATGGTGTGATGATATTGAGCGTTTAGTGAATGGCTATACTACGATTCAGTATCGGGTGATGAAACTTGCGATGACGCAAGACCCGCTAGTAACAGAAGATATTTTTGCGAAGTTAGCAAAACAAAATCTCCTTGAGTTCAACATAAAGCAAGGATTACATGAATGTTTTCAAGCATGGTTAACACTACAGCATAAGAAAGAGGTCCAGTTATGAAACTATCTATTTGTACAATTTCGTTTCGCCACTATCTTCACTCAATAGATCAATTGGCTGACTTTGCCAAAGCTCAAGGCTTTCAAGGGATCGAGCTCTGGGGTGTTCATGCAAAGAATTTGGCTGATGACCTTCATTATGGAGCGGATTGGTTAAGATCTTTCGGTTTGGAAACGAGCATGCTTAGTGATTATTTACCATTAGATGCTCCTATTTCTGAGATGATGGCTGAAACGGAGAGGTTATCTGCACTTGCGGAACGCTGGGGAACCAATAAGATTCGTACATTTGTCGGAAAGAAGGGCAGCTCAGACACAAGTAAGAAAGAAAGAGAGGAACTTACTTTCAGACTAGAATTGCTCTGTGATTATCTTGAGTCAAAGGGACAATATTTACTTGTTGAAACTCATCCGAACACTTTGACAGATAATTTACCATCAACCATGCAGCTACTCGAAGAAACGAATCACCCAAGGCTACGAGTAAATTTTGACGTATTACATGTATGGGAATCAGGGATAAACCCTATTATCGCTATGGAGCAACTTCGTCCTTATATTTTACATTTCCACTTTAAAAATATTGCCTCCCGTACACAACTTGATGTTTTTGCACCACATAATGTTTATGCTGCATCAGGGTCTAGAGAAGGGATGGTTCCATTATTTGAAGGAGTCATTGATTATGGAGAATTCCTAGCGGAAGTAGATTCAACCATGGAGATAAATGCCTCACTGGAATGGTTTGGATCGAATGTGAAGAGTGTTTTAACAAAAGATATTCACGATGTTAAGAAGGCTTTGCAGCTGGTGCAAATATAATAAGTATAAGGCTATAGAGAATCCCAAGGAAAAATATGTATCATCTTTTCCTTGGGATTTTGTCTTTTTATTAGGGAGATACGCTTAGAGAGCTATTAATTTACAAACGTTCAGTTTTTATAGTTTCCTACTTAGCTACATAGAAATAATTTTGGTTGCCACGGTTTGCTGAAATGCCTGGTCATGCTCTACAAACACCATTGTAGGATTAAAGCTTTGGATGAGCTCTTCAATTTGCAGACGGGAATAGATATCTATAAAATTAAGTGGTTCATCCCAAATATATAAATGTGCTTTCTCACATAAACTTTTGGCAATAAGTAGTTTTTTCTTTTGTCCACCTGAATAATGAGCAATATCCTTCTCAAATTGGATTCGATCAAAATCCATTTTACGAAGGATGGATTTAAACAATGTTTCATCAATGCCGTTATCTTCAATAAAATCCGATAACGATCCCTTCAAATGGGAAGTATCCTGTTGAACATAGGATATTATGAGACCCGAGCCTACATGAATGTTGCCCGTATGCTGTATGTCGTTTCCAAGAATGAGTTTTAAAATACTACTTTTTCCGCTTCCATTTTTTCCATCAAGGACAATACGATCACCTTGCTCAACTTTAAAGCTTAATGGCTGATTAATCATTTGGTCATCATATCGAACAGATACATCGGTCAACGTCATTAGTTGCTTTGACTGAAACGTCAATGGCTCTAATTTTAATGACTCCGTCTTTTCTACATTTTTTAGCAATTTTGATTTTTCATCAATCGCTTTTTGTTGTCTTGATTCAATGTGCTTCGATCTCTTCATCATCTTAGCCGCCTTATGTCCGACAAAGCCTTTATCTAGCTTAGAACCTGAATTCGTCGTCCCATTTTTGGAAGCCTCGACTTGGTTGGACCAGCCTGCTGAACGCTTCGAGGAATGTTTTAATCTTTCTATATCCTTTTGTAGACGATGGTTTGTTGCTTCCTCGTGCTCCTGCTGTCTATCAAAATTTAACTTCCATGAAGAATAGTTACCACTTTGAACGTCAATATTTGCTCGATTAATGGATAGGATATGGTCCACACAGCCATCTAAAAACGTTCTATCATGCGAAATCAAAATAAATCCTTTTTTCTTCTTCAAATAGTTAGCAACCATTTTTCGCGCATCTGTATCTAGATGGTTAGTCGGCTCATCAATTAATAGAAATTGGCCCTCCGTCAAGAAAAGGGCAGCAAGCAATACCTTCGTTTGTTCTCCGTTCGATAATGTATTAAAGGGTCGGTACATGACCTCCGCATCTACATGTAGATACGATATTTCGCGAAGATACTCCCAATCCTCTGCCTGCGGGCAAATCTCCTCAAATATTTCATACGTAAATTTGTTTCGATCAGCAACAGGGTAGGGGAAATAAGTAAAGTCTACCGAAGCATTAATTTTCCCACTATACTCATAATGCCCTAATAATAAATGAAAGAATGTTGTCTTCCCTCGACCATTTCTACCGATAAATCCTAGTTTCCAATCCGTATCTAATTGAAAGTTAACACCTTCAAAAATAGGATCAAAGCTACCTGGATAGGAAAATGTTAAATTTTGAACTTGTATCATTGACATGATAATTCCTCCTTTGTATAGCAACACGTTTTTCTTTCTTATATACAAAGTCGGCATATCCATCTGGTGTTCATGTCTCCGCATAAGTAGGATGGATATTAACGACTTATACGGAGATTTACATGTGTAACAATTGTGTCTAAATCGCTCATTTTCCACACTCCTTTTTTGAATTTTGATGTAACTATGAGAGAATAAAAAAATCCCCCCAATTTCATTGGAAGGATTAGTCGGTTACAGGTAATAATAAAGGACCTTTTTGCCATAGGAAAATGACAAATAAAGTATAAACTGATGAATAAAAATGGACAGACTAATCCTATATTTTGTAGTTTGAAGTAATTGATTTCAACTTAAAATATAGATTAGTTCATCATTGTTCATCCATCAGTCCTCTCATAATTGTATATTCATCGTACCAAATTTTTTCATGAATGACAAATCAGCCTATTGTTCGCGTAACAGTAAATGAGGCACAATACGAATGTACATGATTTCTCCTATAATTTCGACAATCGTTTGTGTAACGATAATAGCAACCACAACTGTATGAATTGAATCCGGTAAAGATAAGGCCAAGGGCAGAACGACAAGTGAATTGCGTGTTGAACCACTAAAAATTAAAGCTCGACCAGATGCAAGATCAAGTTTGAATCGTTTGCCGATGTGTTTTGAAATAAATGGCATGATAAGCATAAAGGCAATATAAATTGGAATGACCTTTACAATCAAATCAATGGACGACGATAGTTTTCCAATTTGTGAAGCTACAACAACAAACAATGTTAACGCCATAAACGGAACAGGTAGCCATGCAGAAAAATGAATAATTTTTTGACCAATTATTGATTTTTTAGCTAGTAGTTGAAAAATAATAGCAATGACTAATGGGATGACGATCAGCTCTAAAAATGCCTCTAGGAAAGGACCTTTTTCAACTATTTCCGATGCTTCATGACCAATAAATAACCACAAATAGAAGGGGAGTAATAGCATTTGGGTAATGAAAAGAATAGGTGTGGAAATCAGCATAGCTTTTTCATTACCACCACCAAGTGCTGTAAAAACAATGACATAATCAATACAAGGTGTCAGTAATACTAAATAGACACCAAGTAATAAAGGCGGGTGGTTTGGAAAAAACAAAGTTAGTAGCCAAACAACAATGGGTACCGCTATATAGTTGACCGTTAGCAGAGCTCCCAAAAAACGACGGTTAGAAAAGGATTCTTTTAATGTAGTAAAAGGAATTTGTGAAAACATGCTATACATTAAAATAGCTATGACAAATGAAATGGTAATGTCTAAATGGATGCCCATCTCAGGGGCGAATAACCCTATACCTCCTGCCAACAATAAAACGAATACATACAGGGAAATCTGATTTCTTTCTAATGTTTCTCTTGCAATCATCATCATTGAACTCCTATTTTTTTAACCCCGTATATTTACTAGGGGAATTCCTCTATAAAAGTATCATATAAAAGGACCTTATTGGATGATATAAGCAAATTCCTTCATAAAAACAGATTTTTAATCGCAAGAAAATACCTATCCCCATTCGGGTGGGGGTTCGGAGTCAGTAGAAATCAGCTAATAGAACGACTCCATATCATGAAAGTTTGACAATGGTAGAAGCTGAAGCGCGCTTTATGAAGGAGAATCGACCAACTTCTATTATACAACGACTTATTCGCCCAGAGGAAATTGCTAATTTCGTCACGTTTTTATGTAGTCCACTGTCATCTGCCATCAATGGCTCTGCATTAAGGATTGATGGTGGATTAGTAAGCAGTGTATTTTAAGAAAATTTCCATCATATAAATACAATCATTAGCCTTGGAATACTATTAAAACATAAATATTAAGAACAAAAACGCGGGTTTAGTCTCCGCGTTTCTTTAACATTAAGGATTATTCTGCTGGTCTTGGTCCTCTATTGCCCTTTGTATTTTCAGAAGTTAGAATGGGGCGAACAGTAATATCACTAATGACACGGATTTGACAAGATAGTCGTAAGCAGTCGTCATATAAATTCTCATCTATATTTTTTAAAGCGAAGGCTGTTTTTTCTACTTTTGAAATATCTTTATACTCACCAGCTAAAACCTCCACTCTACAAGTGGTACATTTAGCTTTTCCGCCACATTGATGATAAATTTCTATCCCATTTTCCTCAAGTGCTAGCACTAGTTTTTTTCCTTCCTCAACTTCAAAAGTTTTTCCTCCAAACACGGTGACAAATGGCATCTAATAATACTCCCTTCATTTTTTCCTTATGGGGTTAACGAAGTAAATGTTTTTATCAGTTTGTATGGATGCTGCTATTTTTATACAAAAATCAATTTGAACAATAATACCTAGCGAGGATACTTGTATGGTGGAAATCCTTCCAATTCATACGCTGGGAAAACCACTCTATTTAAAGGATTACGCCCAAATCCGCCGTACATGGGGGATATATTTCCCTTGGATATGGGGAAATTTTCTTGTCACTTTCTAACCTTCTATCGGTGGCAAGCACTTAAATTTGGGTTAAGTACCTACTTTACTACTACTATTTCAGTATCTTGGATTGAAATCGATGAACGAAGGCGAATTTTTGTTTTCCCATATTGCCTCTACATACTCCATTTCTATATCGTCTCTTCACTTTATATTAACGTTGTTTCGTAAAAAATTAATTATTTCAAACTGCATATTAATATTTTTAATTTTTTTGGATAAATAATTAAACTTAATTATTTATTTTTTAAATTCTTTGTTATATAATCAAATCAACCTAAAGAAAGGAATTTCATTATGGCCTATCAAGTAATCACAAATTGTCCTGTTTGCAGTCAAACATTGAAAATTACAAAGTTGCAGTGCTCTCATTGCCACACTACAATCGAAAATGAGTTTGAATTATCGAAACTGGCCTCCTTATCAAAGGATCAGCTTCATTTTGTGGAAGTATTTTTAACTTGTAGAGGGAATATTAAAGATGTTGAAAAAGAACTTGGGATTTCATATCCAACAGTTCGAGGAAAGCTAACAGATATTATTTCATCCCTCGGACATGTGGAGAAGAAGAAGAAAAATGAAGTAGACGAGAAAAATGTTGTTACGCTGCTAGAAAAGGGTGAAATCACAGCGGAAGAAGCCATTAAGCTTTTAAAAGAGGAATAGGAGGAAATGATCATGAAAGAGGAAATTGCACGAGTGTTAACGATGGTTCAGGAAGGAAAAATCGATGCAGAAAAAGGTTCAGAACTTATTCAAGTACTGCAAGAGAAAGATGAAGCAGGAAATAAGCTATTAGATAAACCAGCTAAGTATTTAGATAAAACTTTAAAAGTTCGTATTGTCTCAACTGAAAATGATAACGTAACAGTCAATTTACCTATCAAGCTGGTCAAGGTGGTATTAATGGCTGGACATAGTATCGCAGCTAGTATTCCTCAATCGGAAAAATACGTGAAAGATCTAGATATTAATCTTATAATGGAAGCCATCGAAAACGAATTAGATGGCCAAATCGTTGATATTAAATCGGCAAACGGGGATTCCGTTTCTGTGTTCATTGACTAGTGACTGATGATACATGTCAAAGTGAAAACAAAGGATGTTCGGCTTACCATCCCAATCCCATATGCTATGTTAAATATTGTTATTTCCATTTTGTCTTCACCATTATTTCAGCGGAATATAAACAAATGGACAAAAGAATACTTTGAAAGAAAAAAACTGAACTTTACTTTGCCGCCACTAGACAAAAAAACACTCAAGCCCATTGTCCAGGAGCTCAAGCATTATAAAGGCATCGTGCTAGTTGATGTCAAAGCACAGGATGGTACAGTAGTAAAAGTTAAATTATAATTTATTGACATACAACCACTTACATCTGAAATAGTAGGTGGTTTTTTTTACATATTCGCTACCAATAAACACGTCAAAAAAAGTTTAATAGAACCACTATCCAATTCGTCCATGAATTTGTACCTATATAGGTTTTTCTGCGAAATCACCACGCTAGATGTCAGATAACCATTAAAGTGTTCTACATCTATTATCAATCATAACTTACATCTAGCTACTAAATGGCTACCGAAAATCATTGTGGAAAAATGAGTATATAAGTTGAAATAACTTCAAAATTGAACTATTCTAAAGGCGGTGATATGAATGGCAGAGATACAAGCACATGAAGCAATTTTATTTAACTCCATAATTTCTACCGCAGTACAAGATGAATTAAAACAAGAGTTAAAACGATTAGGCTACACGGACTTAGCCCCAAGCCATTTCATGCTGTTATACGTTGTGTACAAAAATGGGGGACGCATACAAATAAAATGTATTTGTGATACAATGCAAAAACAAAAATCAACGATTACTGAAATGATTCTCCGTTTAGTCAAGTCTGGTTATCTTGTAAAAGAGGGACATAGCCAGGACAAACGAGTCATGTATGTGGTTGCAACTAAAAAAGCACTGGAGGTCCAGAAATATTTTGAAGAAATCTTTGATCATCTGACAACCAAAATGTTTCATGGATTTAGTGAGGAGGAGAAAGCTACTTCTTTTACTCTACTTCAAAAAGTGTTAGGTAATTTGAGTTAGAGCAGCTATGTTCTAACTTTTATTCCCTCTAATAGTTCATAATTGAACTATTTGTATAGAATTTGTCCTCTCAACACGTAGATGTATATTAGACATAGTGAAATAAAGGACTCTTGGACTAACGAATTTTTCCCACTATGTGCTTTACAATACGTAGGCTGTTTATTGGCTATGTAGAAACAGAAGCCCATGCCAATAAAAGAGAAATGACAACATGTATTTTTACAGACGGCACTCGCATGATACGCAACTGAGGTCTTTGTGACATGTATAACACAATCATTAGATTATTGAATCGTCGATGGGCAAATTGTTGGGCTTGTGGCGTAAAAAGGCGATGATGTATGATGCAGATTCATCTTTTAATAAAATGAAGAAAAGAGAGATAATAATGAAGGATTATTTAGTAAAAGGTTTAGCCTATAACGGACAGGTTCGAATAATAGCAGCAAGGACAGTCGATACAGTAGGTGAAGCACAACATCGTCACTATACATGGCCGACTGCATCAGCAGCGTTAGGACGTTCAATGACTTTCGGCGTGATGCTTGGTTCTATGTTAAACAATGAAGATAAATTAACCATTCGAATCAATGGTGGAGGCGATTTAGGTACAATCCTTGTAGACGCTAACGCGAATGGAAAAGTACGAGGATATGTTACGAATCCGCAAACACATTTCCCCCTCAACAGTATTGGCAAATTAGATGTTAGAAGAGCCGTAGGAACAGATGGTATGGTAACGATTTCAAAGAATATTGGTCTACAACAACCCTTTGTAGGACAAGTACCTATTATTTCAGGGGAGTTAGGGGAAGATTTCACATACTATTTAGCACAGTCAGAACAAATTCCTTCTTCAGTGGGGGTAGGAGTGATCGTGAACCCTGATAATACAATCCAAGCAGCAGGCGGCTTTATTATTCAAGCATTACCTGGTACAGCAGTAGAAATTATTGAAGAAATTGAAAAGCGTTTGGACAGAATTCCTACCATTTCAGCAATGGTACGTGATGGCCTAACACCGGAAGAAATTCTAACTATGGTTGTAGGAGAGGGGAATGTAAAAATTCTCGAAACACAAGAAGTACTATTCCAATGTACTTGCTCAAAAGATCGCTCTACTAAAGTGCTAGTTAGCTTAGGAAGCGCAGAACTCCAAGATATGATTGAAACAGATGGTCAAGCAGAAACACAATGTCACTTCTGTAATGAAACGTATCAATTTAACAAAAGTGAATTAGAAGCCATGTTAGAACAGGCCGTTTAATCTTTAAAATAAGTAACCAAAATTTATACCCACATTGGTAAAATGAATGCACGCTAAAGGAACTGACTTCCGTTCTTTTTAGCGTACATTCATTTTTTTGGTTACACTTAATCATGTTCTTTATTAAGAAAAGCATTTTATTATATGATTAGCTAATAGATTTGAACTTTAGCTGAAATTAAATCTATTCAGATACCTTTCAATTAAAATCTTTTTCACAAGACATGGACTGAATAAGCAAGGATTTAATCCCCGCAACAATCCAACATAATAGCGATAGTTAAACATGTATATCGAAGCTTCTTTAAAAGGGTTTACCATAGAAATGGAGAATAACTATTGTAAACATTTGTTAGGAGAGAAGCTATGCAGAACTTATTAGGACAGGTTGTTCTCATCACAGGCGCAAGCTCCGGTATTGGGCTTGCTACCGCAGAGCTGATGGCATCTAAAGGCGCTAAAGTAATTATTCATTATCATACAAATGTGAATGGGGCCATGGAAGCTGTCCAACGTATTCAAGAAAAGGATGGAGAGGCTATGGCCATTCAAGCTGATGTTACGAATAAAGAAGAAGTGAATGCAATGGTTGACCAAGCTATTTCCTCCTTTGGTGCGATTGATGTTTTAGTTAATAACGCTGGAGGAGGTATCCAACAAAGTACATTTATGGATATAAGTGAAAGACTATTGGAAGAAACGTTCAACTTAAATGTTACTAGTGTTCTCTTATGTTCCCAAGCTGTATTAAAGTATATGATTCCTAAAAAATCCGGAAAAATTATCAATATCTCTTCGGCGGCTGCACGAATTGGAGGAGCGGGAGAAAGTATTCATTATGCATCTGCTAAAGGAGCGATAAATACAATGACGATTGGTATGTCACGAGAACTAATTGACTATTGGATTATTGTAAATGGGGTAGCGCCAGGAATGGTAGAAACACCTTTTCACAATAAATTTGCTCCTGGCGATAATCGTCTCGAGCGTATGACTTCAACTGTACCTATTAAACGGCCTGCAACCCCTGAGGAAATAGCAGAAGTAATTGCCTTCCTCACTTCTGATGCCTCCAATTATATTCTTGGTGAAATTATAAATGTTAGTGGTGGGAGATAAATAACATTGTAGAACGTGTATTTCAGGCTTTGTTGCTGCTAATAAACATGGCATAGATATCGAAATAATAGAGTTTCACCAAGAAAAACCTGCTCAAACTCGCATACCATGATGTTCAAGAATGTTTAAAGAAGAATTGGATGGCCTATTCGCATTGTAGGGCTATGAACAAGCCTGCTGTGGCTATTGTAGAAAAGATAGGGTTCCAGAAATATATGTGGTACTAGGCATTCAAGCCATTTTAATAGTAGATCATTTAAGGACTGTCAAAAGCAGTCCTTTTACTTTTGTCGTGATGAATGTACCTGTAACGAAAAAACTATTTTTAAAGCGGTGCATTGATAATGACTATACAAAATTGAAAGCTAATAATACGCAACATGAAAATTTGAATGGTTTAATAGTTTAGTTATTAAAAAGGAACTAAATTATATAGTATCTTATTATTATTTTGCTATTCCTCCAAAATCGTTAGTCTTTTTATTCGTAATATTCTAAACCTTTAATATACAAAAAATTGAAAAAATATCCACAAAGCATTATCATAGTAATCTAAAGACTTTCACATTGAAGAAGCTAGGAGGATGACCGTGTTAAAAGCATTAAAAGTAGGTCTAGTGATAGAGCGAGCGAATCGACGAAATTTAGTTGCACTAATAGCTGTTGTCATGATCGTTTTTGGCTTTATGTTTTATATAAAGGCGCAAGCCGTTGGTAATCAGCTTATTGAAAAAAAGGGTGATTATTATTCAACACAGGCCATACTATCAAAGTTTCAGGTGAAGGATGCCTCGGAAACAGGTGATGGCAGCGATATATTTAAAAATTTAACGAAGCAAAAAAGTAAGATTGCATTGCAAATAGCCACATTAACGATGGACAGACAATCCATGTATTATGAGGCGTCACTTCAGCTTGCTGAATTAAGACAAGAGGCATTCCAATTAGAAGGATACCATGATATCGCAGAATTATTACCCTCTAAATTACAAAATTCGATGGACTATCTTTATTTTAAATGGATGAATGATGCGGGAAGGGATAAAATAACTGACTTATTTCAATACATACCTTTCTTATTATTTTTCTTTAGTTACGTAGGTGCAGGCTGGTACATATTTATTAGCTTCCAAACAAGTTCTATTTTGCTAGATGATTTTGAGCATTCTAGTTTAATTCAAGGCTTTCCTGTTCGTTTTGATTCTTATATTTTATCCAAATGTATGATTTCTTTGTTCACCATCATCACAAGCTTTTTACTCATTTTTATTTGCGCCAGTCCATTGTGGGTATTAAATGGACTTGGTAACCCACAAGATCCAGTAGGCATATACGTAGGAGATGCTGTATTAATCTCTTCTATCCAATATATCGCGATGAGCCTTGGCTATATGTTCGTCATTTCCATTTTCGTCATGCTATTGTCGATTATATTAAATGTGTTACTGAAAAATATGTATTTAACATTATTTATACACTTTATTTTGTTCTTTTTACCGATGATTTTTCCATCACTAATTAGTGTATTTCCCTATAATCCTTTTAATTTCATGAACTTCAATGATATTTTAGGAGGCGTACCAGTTGATTTAGCACAGCCTGTTGAGATTACGATGAATCTTGGCTTACTTATTTTGTTTATCTGTATTATTTTAATGTTGTTCACTATTAAAACGTTTTTCTCAACAGGGAAAATCAAAAGGGCATAGGGGAGGTACTCATAAGCATGTGGAGTTATTTCAAATTTGAATTCAAACAATTTTTTACGAATAAGAAAAACTTAGCCATCTATTTTTTGCTTGCTTTTGCAACCTTTTTTTATGTATTTAAATTAGCACCCGCATACGATCCGATTGAGCAAGTCGAATATGAAGAAATTGAGGCTCGCTATTTAACACGGCAAGAGTTTTTAAATTCGATGGAAGGTCGCAACTTATATAGTCTACATCCTGCCATCATTTATGCTGTTGAGATATTTGGGCAAATTAATCCACTAGATAAAGCAAGATTAGAAGCATTAGAGGAGGGGGACCTAAAAAAATATGCCGAGGTAACTCGTGATTGGTACTACTTTACGAATGCGATTACATACAAAAGTGATTCATTCTCCTATAACTCAAAGTATTTTATAAAAAATAATGATTATGCAGAAGATGATGCCTTTTATGCTTATTTAGAGCAGGCAGCCCGTTATGATACGTACGCGGAAGCAAAGTATGAATTATCCATGGACATATTCGAACAGCGGACAGCCCTTCAAACGTTAGAGCGTTTATTAAAGGGATTACTACCTGTTATTTTAATTGTGTGTGTACTACTTTTAGCTATTGATATCGTGACAAAAGATCGCCGTCATCCATCTATTATCAAAGGATTTCCTATTAGCGATTGGAAAAAGCTATTGATGAAAATGATCGTTGCACTACTAGGTAGCTTCGTATTATTTGTACCACTTTTTGCTGGGTTCATTATTATAGGCTTACAATCCGGCTTTGGAAATTTCAATTTACCATCACCCATGTATGCTCCTCATCTCGATTGGCGTCAGGAGGGTAAATTTGAACCGATGACTTTAGGGATGTTTTTAGGACAAACCCTCATTCTGCTTTTAACTTGGTTTATGGTCATCATCAACGTTGTATTATTGTTCAGTATCCTATTCCGTAACGAGATGATGAATGTCGCCATCGGCTTACTCCTTATTTTTGGGGAGAAGTTTTATTTCAGCCGATATGTTGGCTACTTTTGGGATATTCAAATTTATCCAACCTCGTACATTCAAGTCGGACAAATTGTATCAAAACAACGAAATTTTTATTATATGAACGATTATTTAGATTTCAATTTAGGATTACAGTTGTTACTAGTCTTAGCTGTAGTCGTCATTTTATTCATGCTGCTTATTGTTATGAATAGACGGTATAAGCTAATAAAATAGGAGGGACACAGGTGATTGACATTCAAAATATTACTGTGCAATTTGCGGAAAATAAAGTGTTAAATGATATCTCAATGACATTTGAGCAAGGTGAAATGATTGGACTTGTTGCACCAAATGGAACAGGAAAATCCACATTTATGAATGTGTTGATGAATTATGTAAAGCCTATGAAAGGGAAAGTAGTATTTAAAGATGGTCTATGCTACTCGAATAAATCAAATGAAGTAAAAATTCATAGTTTTGTGTCGATGATGCCAGACCAAAGTGACTTGTATAATCACTTAAGCGGGCGCGAACATTTAAAAATGTTTGCAACCATGTGGCAATCCGATTTAAAACTTATAGATGAAACCATTGAAATGTTAAATATGGGGCATTATGTGAATAAAAAAACAGGCACGTATTCTCTGGGTATGCGCCAGCGCCTTTGCTTTGCTATGCAAATAGTGACGGATACGGACATTATGATGATGGACGAGGTGATGAACGGACTTGATCCAAATAATGTAGAAATTATTTCGAAGATATTAGTAGAGAAAAAGGCGGAGGGAAAGGTTATTATTATTGCCTCACATTTACTCGATAATTTAGAGAAATATGCAGATCGAATTTTCTTGTTTAACGAAGGAAAACTAGTGGATACCAATGAAATAATAGAAGGTTTCAGTCAAGCACATATTAAAACAATTCGCGTGAACAATATGGAGAGTGCAACTGAAAAACAACTGTCTGAGCTGTTTCCAAACATCAAACTTCAAACTCTTACAAATGGAATCACATTAATTCATTTACCAAGCTCTGAAGCCGCTTTATTAAGTTCGCTTACATCTTTTTTAGTGGAGAGAAATGTAGTGGATTTTGCATTTGGAAAAGTGACATTAAATGATTTGTATTCTATGTATTATCATGAGTATAAAAATGTGACCTAGTTTTTTTGAATTTTATGCTAGATTATATTAAAGGAAGATTTGAGTGAATGACGATAGATGTAGAACAATATTTAAATAAGACTTTTCCTGGACTCACGTTAACACCTAGCCTTTTTCAGCAATGGGATATTGGTATTCACGTTGAATTTGGGGCTGGATTTTATCAATGGAAAAATAATGGTCGTCTAAATCTAGCCATGTTTAATGATGTATACCATCAAGCTTTGGCCGTTTTCAACGAAATTTTTTCGTATTCAGATGAGATTTTACTTGTGACAAATGTTTATCAGTATAAGCCTGCTGAAGGTAAGAAAAAGCGCATAAAGGTTTATCATCGTTATATAAAAAATAAAGAGTTAAAATACCATTTAAAACAACAAACCTTGCCGTATGTATTGGATGATGAGGATGTTTATATTTCACAATTTTCCTTAAAGTGCCGCAAACAAGATATTCACTATGTATTACTTATCCAAGCAGCCTGTAATGAAGATTTCCACTTAAAGCCTAAATTTGGTACAGGCTATAGCTATCCAGATGTATTTTTTATTAATTTGACGAAAAATGTTATCTTGTTTATTTATGATGATAGAGGTTGTGAGGTCATCGCGACGAATAAAGAAACGATAAAACCTGTAGGTCTAAAATTTAGGAACTGGATAGATAATTGCAAATGAGATGACAGCGTTACACATTCTCAATGGAATGAATGGATGCAGGAATTAATCAACATAAGCTTTTATGCTTTTGCATCCATTTCGTTATGACAAGCAAAGGGTAGGAAAAATAATTCATTCAAAATCATGGAGTTGCACCAGCAGCTCTTTTTTTATAGGGCTTACAAGGCCGTTTAATGGAAATTATGCGCTATCTCTTGAGTATGGACGAGGAGGAAACAGAAAATTGATGATGATTACTGAAAATATAAGGGGGCAACGCTATTATCAGCTTATTGATATACTAGCGAAACGATGTAGCCGCTTTGCCTTTGTTGAGAACAGACAATTGATGGAAAATGAAGAATTACGCTTAGCCGCTGTCGATGAGCTAATAGCACCTATTGAAAACCTGCTTATCGAAAAAAAGGTTCAAAATGAATGGGAGACAACAACGCTTGGCGAGCATACAGCCTTTGTTTTTTACTTTCTATTAAATGATACGACTGCTCAATTCTTGAAGGAGCATAGCGATTCACTTTTTGGTTGGATTACGCCAGAATTACCAGAGGATTTAATGTTTTATGAAGATGAACAATGTGTATTAGCAGCTTGTTCGCACGAAGGTTTTTTCTGGGTGGATGAAAAGGTATGGGACCGTTTTTTATTAAGCTAAAGACGTCGCTTATTTGATTATTTTGTGAGGCAATTCTTAATGAAAAAGGGGGTTTACGTTATGTTATTTATACGTTGTTTGTCATACCAGTATTAGGAGTTTTATGTTTTTTAAATTTCACTACTTTTTTAAAGGAACTAATAAATGGGAAAAATACGTATAACCAAAAAGGTTTAAAGCAAAAAAAGTATAAAAACGAACTATTAATCAAATACATATTTAAAATATTCGTATTTTAACCTATGAAATGCGCTTTCTCCATCGACTGGAGACCGTCCATTTTGGATTAAACACGAACATTTAATGATTATGAAGATGTTTCTAACATTCAACGATGAAAACAGTAATTTTAACAGAAAGCATTTCAATAAATGATCTGCTTATACATTTAAAGAAATAGTTTCCATTATTGATAAATAAATGTATAATACGAAATGTCAATGGGATAGGTACTAAATAGAAGGAGGCTTATGGTTAGTTGCATTCACTTTATACACCAAGCTTAACTGGTAAGAAAGTAAGAAGGACAAAAAGCTTTAGCATACATAATTTAGTCATCGTTGCCTTTATTGGAGGTCTACTTGCCATTACGATCGTTGGGTTTATAAATGCCAACGCCCTTAAACTAGAGAAGCATTACATCAGACTACTAATAGTAAGCAGTGTATTTCTCCATACGGCTACTATAATCTTTTATGTTTTCCTTCCTTTTTCCGCTGAAATGGATTTGCTAATCAATCGGTTACTGGCTGGAGTAAGTTATTTTATCTTTTTGGTGATTTTGAAAAGACCTTATAAAGAACATTTAGTATTTGTGGGGGAAACAAAATCCCTGTACTGGATAGGGATTATCTATTGTTTAATTTCCATCTTTATAGATGGTTTTCTTAGAAATAGTGTCCTAGCTAATTAGGGAAGGAATTTATGTGCATGAACAGTGAAAAAGAAAATACACCTATGGCTCTTATTGAACACTATTTTGCGATTGGAAGATACACAAATGTTATTTCCTTAGTGAAGCAACGGATGGCTGAAGATATGGAAAATAAGGAATTATGGTATATGCTAGCTGTCAGTCATTATTCCATAGGTCAATATGAAGAAGCATTTGAGCCATTTCTTAAAGCATTTCAGCTAGGATATGATAAAGGCGTCATTTACTATTTTTTAGGCGGCATCTATATGGCAACGGAACAGTGGCAAAAAGCAGAAGAATCTTTTTTGGAAGCATTACATAATAATCCAAATGATGCATATGTTTATTCAGCGTATGCAATTTTGATGAAAATGACAGGTCATAGAAAAAAAGGCAGTTTATTAGTAGAAAAAGCTCTAGCATTAGATCCTAACAGCACAGCCGTTTTATACCACTATACCCTTACTGAAATGGCTGCAAAAAAGGAAAAGCACAATACTGCACTAGCTCTTTATATGAATTCAGCGGATAGTGAGTTTGCAAAGTTAATTCATCTGGGCTGGAGTGCTGCCTTTAATAATCGATTTAAGGAAGCTAAAGAATATTATCGACAAGCTTTTCTTATAAAACCTGAGGATAAAAGAATTTTATCGAACTTAGAGGAATTGGAAATTAAAACTCACCCGCTTTTGCTTCCTTACCGTATAGTAGAGCGAATAGGCGGCATTGGATTTGTATTCATAATGTGGCTTATACTTTGCCTGCTTCTTGACAAGCTTATTTCCAATGATAACTTTGTCAATCACCTTCTTCGCTTTTCTATTTTTTTCACACTTTATTATTTTATATCTATTCCCATTGTAAAAGGCTTAAGAAAATGGAAGAGCCCTAAATAAGGAAGGAACAAAATTGAAAAGGAGACAACTAAGGAATAATGGAACATATTTATCAACCTAGTTTACTAAACGAAAATGAGGATCGAACACGAAGTTATGTTGTAAACAATTTATTTTTCGTCGCTTTTTTTGGTGGAATTTTTGCCATTGTAGTATTAGGTATGCAAAATGCTAAGTGGTTAAAGCTTGAAAAAAAATATATCCGAATACTAACGATTCTTAGTGGTTTACTAATTATAGGAAAACTAATCATGGTTTATGCCATTGGACAAGGAATCTTAGCGATTGATGAAGACTACATAAAGGTTTTTGGACGAATTATTGCAGTGGCGGGCTATTTTATTTTTTTCGCCTTTTTAAATAGGCCCTATAAAGAACATCTAGTTGTTGGTGGACAAACTGAGTCCTTATGGATGCCAGGCTTTCTAGCATGTATTGTTTCTGGATTTATCGAATTTATCGCTATAGCATTCCTATTAGCGCTTTAAAAAGGAGCTTTACTACAGAATGATTGAACGTGAAGATATTGAAATGAATGAAAACTATGAAGGGGCAACATTTGAAGTAATAGAACACTATTTTCAAATAGGGAAATATGCACAAACGATTGAACTTATTCATGAGGTGATAGCTGATCACCTTGAAAACAGTCGACTATGGTTTATTTTAGGCTACAGTTATTATCTTATGGGAGATTACAATAGAGCTGAATTGCAATTAAAGGAAGCCTTGCATTTGGGGTATAGTGAAGAAATAATTTTCTATTTTCTTGGATTTATTTATATGAAAAAGGAGCGTTGGAAGGAGGCTGAGGAAGCTTTTCTAGAAGCATTACGAGCCAATCCAGATGATGCTGAAAACCACGCTGCTTATGCAGTTCTAATGAAAAAAATGGGGCATCGAAAAAAAGCAAAGCAATTAATTACTAAAGCACGTGAGATGGCTCCTGAAAATAGTTTTGTATTGCGTAACTATTTTATATTAGAGGAGATTAATAGCCCTAAAAAACAACGAGTCCTTGCATTAGAGCAATATATGAATTCAAGTGATAGTGAATTATCTAAACTATTACACTTGGGAATCCATGCTGCCTTTCATAACAAAGAAAAAGAAGCACAAGAATATTTTAGACAGGCCTTTCTACTTAACCCTGAGGATAAAGAATTGTATGAATTATTAGAGGAGTTTGAACTGTCAGGACACCCGCTATTAATACCTAATCACCTCGTTGAAGTTGTAGGTGGTACTGCTGGCATTTGGCTGATAGGGGTGGTCATTTACTTTTCATTAATAGGTTTAGATTTTAATACGGCAGCGGTTCTATTTATAAAATGCTATATTGCATTAGCTCTATATACATGGATATCAATTCCTCTTGTAAAGGGATTAAAAAAATTAAGGGGCTACAAGTATGGATAAAATAAAATGGTTACAACAAATGGTAGATCAAAATGCTAATGATCCACAAGGTTACTTATGGCTTGGCAAAGAACTAGCTGATCAGCATCGTTGGCTTGAAGCGGTTCAAACTTATTCATTGGGTCTTTCTTTTTGCTCGGACGATGAGCTACGAAATAACATCATTCAGGAATTAACAAAGGCTAGTTTACAAATTCAACACTCTCCAAAGGATGCTAGCGCCGTTGGAATTGACGATGAAGATAAGGCTGAATTAGCTATCGTAGATCGTTGTCTAGACACAGTAGCAGAGGTGGAACTGGATAATCAAGATAACATTCCTGACATACAGTTAGACGATAGAAAAGTAAAAAACCTTGAACCGAAGTTTAGGGTGATTGATGGGGATGCACCTAAAAAGGCTATAAAAAAAATCGAGGAAATAGTAACTTTTGCGGATGTTGCTGGTCTTGAGGATTTAAAGAAAACGATCAACTTACGTATTATTAGTCCATTTTATAACAAGGGATTGTTTGCAAAGTTCCGTAAAAAAGTTGGGGGTGGCGTTCTTCTTTATGGACCTCCTGGCTGTGGGAAAACCTATATCGCTAAAGCGACAGCGGGAGAATGTAAGGCTAATTTTTATCCCGTTCATATTACAGATATCTTAGACCCTTATATAGGAGTAAGTGAACAGAATTTAAAAGCCATATTCGATAAGGCTCGCTTCCAAAAGCCTAGCATTATGTTTTTTGATGAAGTAGATACTATTGGCATGAGTCGTTCACAAACGTCCTCCCATGTTCGTGGCATAATCGATACGTTTCTAACCGAGATGGAAGGTGTGGATACAAACAATGATGAGGTTCTGGTAATGGCTGCTACCAATACACCATGGGATGTTGATAGCGCTCTAAAAAGACCTGGTAGATTTGACCGGCTCATCTTTGTAGCGCCACCAGATGAAAAAGCAAGAGAGCAAATTTTTAATTTGAAATTAAAGGGAAGATTTGTTGAAAATGTTGATACAGCCGTATTAGCAGCCAAAACGCCATTTTTCTCAGGTGCTGATATAGCTAATGTAGTGGAATTAGCTACTGAGTATGTGCTAGAAGAAATATTACTTTCAGGTAATGAAAGACCCATTACTACCGATGACTTAGTAAGGGCACTACATGAACTTCAGCCTTCTACATTAGATTGGCTTCGTACAGCAAAAAATTATGTTAAATACGCAAATCAATCAGGGTTGTATAATGACGTAGAAAAATATCTTCGAGCACATGCACGGTATATATAAAATGGCTATCTCCAAATATTGATAGCAAAACATGAAAAAAACCTTTTAAACATTCAAAGTTTAGAAGGTTTACTTTTTATATAAATAGTCGTTACTTTAATCGCGTGTCTTTGCAAATTACAAGTGGCTCAGGTTTGAGCATGAGCATTGCTAAATAACAAACAGTAGCCCATGGTTGAGAGAGTACTGTAATTGTATTTTAAATTTTATTCATGATGGCGTTTAATTAATTCCTCAAGAAGGGAGAAAGAATGGAAAAGCCAACAACTAATATAAGGTCTTATTTTTGTGTATTTGGAGATAATTTTCCACTAGATGAATTCACACAAAAAATAGCAATAACACCAACAGAAACACGTACAAAAGGTGCACTCTATACAATCGGAAAAACACAACACGAAAGTTATACTTCATCGTGGACTTACGAAATAGATGATCAACGAACAAGTGATCCTACTTTACAAATAAATGAACTAATAGATATTTTCACGAATAAGGTAAACATTATCAATCACTTTAAAAAGAAATATAAGTTACAATGTAAAATAGCAGTGATCCTTGTTTTTCCTGAAACTTCCGGTCTTTTTATAAATCAAAAACTTATTAAATTTGCTTATGACACCGACTCAGAATACGATATTGATATTTATCGCGATGAAATATGAATTGCAAAAAGTAAAAAGCCTTTTATTTCGTACTACAAACAGAACTTATAAAAGCAGGTAATAATGACGGAGGTACACATGAAAACACACTATTATTTAGGGTGGTTTAATGATTTTTTTCCAGAGAATCTAGGCAGGGTGTTACAGGAGGATATAACTGATAGAAAATCGCTTGCTATGATTAGCTCGAATCCACTTTTGTATGAAGAGGCGGGTGCTACTGAACGCTCATGGCTTGACCAAGCAGGTATCCTATTCGATGACTATCATTTAATTAATTATCACGTACAGAAGGAAGATGCCCAAACCTTTATTCGAAATGCGTCAGCCATTTTTTTGTTAGGTGGAGATACGCTGAAACAAAATGAGTTTTTACTAGACTATGAATTGTCGGATTTAATCAAAAAAAGCACAGCGGTTGTGATGGGAGCAAGCGCAGGAGCAATCAATATGTCCGCTAAATGGTTATGCTCAAAAAACTTTGGCTATCCAGTTGAAAAAAGCTCTTTATACGATGGAATCGGTCTTGACAATTTTTCCGTCCTCTCGCATTTTGATCTTGAAAATAACATAGAGTTGGTGCAAGACGAGTTGTCTCCCTTATCGGAAGAACTAAATATTTATGCGTCGAACAAAGATTGTGCAGTACGTGTAAAGGGAGACAGCATCGACATTTTAGGTAATGTATATGTAATTTCCCAGTCAAAAATTAAGAAGTTGGATGAGACGCTCTAGATAGGGCGAATGGCAATAGCTTACCTGAAATATTGGAAATAAGAAGAGCGTATTTGGATTTATCTTTTTCCAAAACACGCTCTTTGCTTTGTTCTCCTTTATACCAGATTAGGTGTTAATATTGTAGTGAGTTTAACAGTTAGTGCGTTTACAAGAAAATTTTTCATGAAGCATGATGGGGCTTCCAACGAGGAAATCGTGGAAAGTTTACCATAATAACATTATTGATGGATTGTAGGATAGATTTACATTTATAATAGAGCCTGTGATTATATGATAGCTCGCAAAGAATAGTTGAAAAAGAGCATGTTTTTGATCCATTTGTTTCAAAGCATGCTTTTATAATTGTTCTCATCTTAAACTTTTTTTAGTAAAGGACACGCCATAAATAAAAGGTAGCGTAGGATTCCCAGTTTTTCCATGGTATCGATAATTCCAAGATCTCATCTTTCGTCGGCTTTTGATTCATGTTCAGTAATATTTTGATTGAATTGATAAGACCCACATCATCGATTGGAAAGGCGGTTCGGAACCTGAGGCAGCGCATTAGCACATAATTGGCTGTCCAAGGACCGATTCCTCGTATTTTAATTAAGCTTTTTTCAGCATCTTTAAAGTTCATCTTCATTAATTTTTCCCTCGATAATTCTCCACTTGCCATTAATTTCGCAATGCCAATGATATATTCACTTTTTCTTACCGTCATTTTAATATCTGCAAGGTCAGAGGGTGTTAACTGTGCAATTCTTTCGTACGATGGAAACACCCAAAATTGCTTACCATTCCATTCGATGAAATCGCCAAATTTTTCAACAAATTGCCTCTTTAAGGTGTACGCGAAGGCTAAGTTAATTTGTTGGCCTAAAACTCCCCAGCATAAAGCTTCAAATAAATCAGGAATGCCAATAACTCGCAATCCATAGAAGCTTTCAGCAGGTATTTTTAATAAAGGATCTGCCTTTGCCATTTCATAAAAGGGTGTTAAATCGTTATGAAGATCAAACCACTCATGAATATATTTTACAACCTGTTCTCGTTGCCAGCTTTCAATAGGTCTTGATTCATTTAAGAATTGAACAATCATTTGTTTATTCTTCATGACGTTTACCTGTACCAGAGACCGAATTTCTCCAATAGCAATCACTTTTGTAATACTATCGTTCTCTATTTCATACATGCATTCATTCTTTTCTCTTGTTAGATAGCCTAGATTGGCATTCATGTTGAAATGTTTAGGTAGGGTAATGACAATATTATTATTGACTTCATGCCATTTCATTTTTTCATTCTCCTTTACAAAATACACTGATGTCATTTTTACTTTATCACATCATCATCTTTACTAATTTTGTTATCTTGCTCTTACATTCTAAATACCTTATTTTTTTCGATTGATGAGGTTATAGTGTTAGTTATCAACAATGCTAAATAGGAGGGATAACATGGTGCAAGACATAAAGACACGTGTCGAAAGCTTAGATTGGGAGTGCATTCAAAATGAATTAGATGAGCAGGGTTTCGCAAAGCTTCCAACAATTTTAACAAAAGAGGAATGTGAATCTTTCATGGAAATGTATGGGGAGGAAGAGCTATACAGGACGACAATCAATATGACAAGATATCGTTTTGGGAATGGGGAGTACAAATATTTTTCTTATCCATTTCCTGATATCATCCAACATTTAAGAGAGTCCTTTTATTCGGAATTAGCGAAAACTGCTAATCGATGGCTGGGCTATTTGAAGAAAACAGAACGGTATCCACAACATCTTCAAGATTTTTTAAACACCTGTAAGGAGTTTAATCAAACGAGACCGACACCTTTACTATTAAAGTATGAAGCAGGCGGTTTTAATTGTTTGCATCAAGATTTATATGGCGACTTATTTTTTCCGTTTCAAGTAGTGTTTGTATTAAATCAGCGAGATCAAGACTATTACGGTGGAGAATCTCTATTAGTAGAGCAAATTCCACGTGCGCAAAGCAGGGGTCATGTCATTACGTTAGAACAAGGTAGTGCCCTTATTTTCCCCACTAACCACAGACCCGTTCTCGGTAAAAAGGGCTATTATAAAAATACAATTCGTCACGGTGTAAGCACCGTTACTTCTGGAGAACGATACGGACTTGGAATCATTTTTCATGATTCTCAATAATATTACATTTCAATATTTTGCTATTCCATTCTTTGAGATATCCATTCGAATGGATAGGGAGTATATTATAAGGTGAGGTGAGAAAATGTCAGATAGAATGGATCACGGCTACAAAGAGAGCTATGCTCAAAGTCATTTGAATGATGGAGAAATGATAACTGATGAGAAGTGGCAAGCCATTATAAATAATGATATTGCATACAATAATCAATTTTTCTACGCTGTCAAGTCAACAGGGATATTTTGTAAGCCTTCTTGTAAATCACGCGTCCCCAAAAAAGAAAATGTATGTATTTTTCTAAATGCAGAACAAGCTCTCCGTGCTAATTTTCGCCCATGTAAACGATGTAAGCCGACAAATGAAAATCTACCTGATAGTGAGTGGGTCAATTTAATTACGGAATACATTGATAAAAATTTCACAGAAAAATTAACGCTAGAATCGTTAGCATATATTTGTCATGGAAGTCCGTATCATATGCAGCGGACATTTAAAAAGATTAAAGGCATTACGCCAGTAGAGTATATACAGCAAGTTAGAGTTCACACAGCTAAAAGGTATTTGATTCAGACGAATAAATCAATTGGTGATATCGCCATATGTGTGGGTATGGCTAACACGCCTTATTTTATTACTTTATTTAAAAAGAAAACGGGCCAGACACCAGCGCAATTTCGTCAAATGAGGAAGATGGAGGAACAGTGCAATGGAAAAAATGAATAAACCAACCCTTTATTGGTCTTTACTAAAGTTTAAAGAGTGGAAATTCTATGTAGCTTCAACATCAAAGGGGCTTGTGTTTGTTGGGTCACAGAACAATCCATTCGAGGAATTATTAGAATGGGCTTCGAAACACTTTCCAGGAAGTCCGCTTGTGGAAGATGCTGAAAAGCTTGAGCCCTTTGTCGATGAAATCACTCAGTATCTAGAAGGAACGCGGAAAACCTTTACGATTCCATTTGAGTATGTAGGTACACCATTCCAGCTAGCAGTCTGGCAGGCACTTTGTGATATCCCTTATGGCGAGACGAAATCCTATTCTGATATTGCCAATGCTATCAATAATCCAGCAGCTGTGCGGGCAGTAGGCGCAGCGATCGGGGCTAATCCGGTATTGATTACTGTGCCATGCCATCGCGTAATAGGAAAGAACGGCTCATTAACTGGCTATCGAGGTGGATTAGAAATGAAGACATTGCTCCTTGATCTGGAAAAGCGAGCTTTATCAAGCATTATGTAATCTAGTTATTGCTGTACAACAAATGGAGGTACCGTCATGAGTAGTGAATTATTCTATAAAAATCCGAAAACCATTCTGAATAAAGGGACAGGCTTCCTCTCTGGCTATACGCATTCACTTAATCCCTATACAGGCTGTTCTTTTGGGTGCTCCTATTGTTATGTCCGTGAAATGCCTGTATCTCTGTTTCGGGAGGGTGAATGGGGAAATTGGGTGGATGTTAAAAATGGAGCTGCAAATTTATTAAAAAAAGAACTTTATCGAGCCAAAGCTAAAGGGAATGTAACTATTTTTATGTCATCAAGTACAGACCCATATCAACCTATAGAGCAAAAGGAAAAGGTCACGCGATCTTTACTAGAAGTAATGGTAGAAGATCCACCTGATTTTCTATTAGTACAGACTAGAAGTCCACTTGTAAGTCGAGATATCGATTTGCTGCAACAATTGAAGGACAAAGTTCGAGTAAGTATGACGATTGAGACCGATTCGGAAACGATACGAAAACACTTTACTCCGAAGGCCCCTCCCATTCAGGCACGCTTTAAAACATTGGAAAAATTAGCAGCCGCGGGCATACCCATCCAAGTGGCTATAGCTCCCATATTGCCAAGTGGGGATGATTTTCCGTTAAAGCTAAAGTCTTATGTCGATCGGATATGTATAGATGACTACTTCATGGGCGATGGTAGTGGTGGTAAACGCACACGAAAACTCGGTATTGACAGCAAATACGCCCAGCTTGGTTTAGAGGAATGGTACGGATCGGATGTTCTTAGAAAAGTATATAAAAGATTTATTGAAGTCTTTCCCGAAAATCAAGTTTATGTGAGCCAGGCTGGGTTTGTGCCCTAAAGATAGCATTTTTAATAATGAATAGAGGTAGTAAGCTACTTGATTCAGCTGTATTAAAAAATGATAGAATAATAATATAGCATATACATGAAATAGATAATAACTTTAGCTAGTTGGAATTAATAACGATTTAAAAAACATATTTAATGTTTTTTCGGGAAGATTACTAAAAAGGAGAAACCATGATACCCAAAATTCTTGTTATAGATGATGATAATGATATTAGAAATTTGATTTCTGTTTACTTAGAAAATGAAGGGATGGAGACCATTAAAGTAGCCGATGCGATAAAAGGGCTAGAATTTTTAAAATCAAATGATGTAGATTTAATAATCCTCGATATTATGATGCCAAAAATGGATGGTATTCAAGCCTGTTTAAAGATACGAGAAGAAAAAAGTATGCCTATAATTATGCTATCAGCAAAGTCAGAAGATATAGATAAGATTCAAGGACTGACTTCTGGAGCTGATGATTATTTATCGAAACCATTTAACCCATTAGAGTTAATTGCAAGGGTTAAATCGCAGCTAAGACGCTCCAGTAAATATAATGTAAACATGAAAAACAATAAGAAAATTATAGAAATAGGAAATTTAGTTATAAATACAGATACTCGACAGGTTATTGTACAAGAAAAAGAAATTAGATTAACACCTAAAGAATTTGATATTTTAGAACTTCTAGCATACAACAAAGGTATTGTACTCAGCATTCAAAAAATATATGAAGCTGTATGGAAAGAAGATTATTTTAAGTCAGACAACACGGTTATGGTTCATATCACTAATATAAGGGAAAAGATAGAACAAGATCCTAAACATCCAATATATATTAAAACCGTTTGGGGTGTGGGATATAAGATATGAAAAACATTAAGCTTAGGAACAAACTTACTGTCAGATTACTAAGTTCATTTGCAATCAGTTTATTCTTTTCATTGTTTATTTCTTTACTTACATCGCAATTATTTTTATACTATATAACTTATAAAAATATAGAAATGAACACTACTAATGCAAGTATTTTTATTACATTCCAATTTCTAGTTATAATTTTTTCGTTTATAGCTTGTTTTTTATTTTTGATAAGAAATAAACTAAAATATTTAAAGCATATTTCTGATAGTGTACAACAAATTGCTAATGGAAACCTAGGGTTTAACATTAATATAATGGGGAAAGATGAGTTAACCTTACTTGCACAAAATATTAATTTTATGTCAAATGAATTAGAAAACCAATTCCAGCATGAAAGAGAAATAGAAAAAGGAAAGAATGAACTCATAACAAATGTCTCTCATGATCTAAGAACACCTTTGACATCATTAATCGGGTATTTAGATTTATTGAAAAAAGGGAACTACAGTGATAGCGAAAAATATAAAGAGTATTTAGAGATAACCTATTTAAAGTCACAGAGACTCAAATTATTAATTGATGAATTGTTTGAATATACTCGTTTATCGAATCCAAATATAAATCTGAATTTATGTGAAGTAGACATGAGTGATTTGTTACAACAAATCGTAGGAGAGTATATCCCCATTTTTGAAAAAGAAAAATTAAATGTTATAAAGTCAATTGAAGTGAAAGCTCCTGTACTCATTGATATAGAACAGGTAGTAAGGGTTTATGAAAATCTTTTCACAAATGCAATAAAATTTAGTATGAAGCCCTCAGAATTACAAATATCTCTACAGGCAAAGGGAAATTACGTAATTTTTAAAATTATGAATCAGGTTGAAGAAAAGCCGAGTAAAGATTTAAATAGTTTATTCGAGCGGTTTTATACTGGAGATAAGGCTCGCGTAAGTAATCAAGGGGGAGGTTTAGGACTGGCCATTTCTAAAAGGATTGTGGAATTACACAATGGGAAAATTTATGCAGAATATGATAATGGGTTTTTGAGTATTACTGTCGAATATCCTTTAAAAAAATAAAAGGCTCTTGGAATATATAAATTCCAAGAGCCTTTTTCTTAAGAATTCTTAAGGAATTTCATGATAACTACTTAAGGTTTTAAGTTTAGATTTTAAGTAGAAATAACTTTAACGCAATGGAGTGTTATCATGAAAAACCTATCTTTTATTTTTCAATATATGTTTAACCCTAGATCAGTGGGAGCAATTCTTCCAAGTTCCAAGTATCTTAGTAAAAAAATGGTTAAAGAAATCGATTTTGAACAAGCAGAATATATAGTTGAGTTTGGCCCAGGTACCGGAGTATTCACAGAGAATATTCTAAAAAAGAGGAAACAAACAACTAAAGTTGTTTTAGTAGAAAATAATAAAGAATTTTACACATTATTAAAAGCAAGATATATAAAAGAAAAAAACTTTGTAATTATAGATAGTTCTGCTGAGTATATTGAAGATATTTTAATCGAAAACGATATACCTTACGCAGACTATATAATTTCAGGGTTACCATTTGCAAGTTTGCCTAAAAATGTATCAAGTAATATATTACGAAACTCTTTAAAAGTCCTTAAAGAAGATGGGCTCTTTATAACGTTTCAATACACCAAATTTAAATTAACATTTCTAGAAAGCTATTTTTCTAAAATTGATATTAATAGAGAAATTAGAAATTTCCCACCTGCTTATATAATGAGCTGCAAAAAGTGAGAGCGGTTAGTTGTAAAAAAACTCTCTAAATAGCTTTAGTTGAAAATAATACAAAGACAGGTAATTATTTTTAATCTTACAAAAGATACTTATATGGATTTTTTATATGAAAATTATTTTCAAACAAGCTAGGTTTTTAACCCTGCTTGTTTTTTAATACGGATAGTTTGTTCATATTTATTGTTTTTTTCACGATATATACACCTATACTGAAACTCTTGATTTAGTAAAGTGGCGACAATTATAAAAAAGTTACGATTAATAACCCTGAATATTGGCTCAGTGGGCCACGTCCGAACGATGCCAGATACGTGCTTTCCTTGTAAGTCGCCGTTTACAAATGGCCTTTATTAGCTTCAGGATGCGTTTGGAAGAGTATCTGCAACCTTATTCCGGAAAGTTTCTCATCTTGTTCAAGAGCTGTTACTAGAAGATGAATTGCTTTACAGTGAGAGAACGCTTGAAAAGCGCTTTGGTAGACCTCAAGTGAAAGTAAAACATGCCCAAACGACGAAAAGAATATGAAATTGAAGTAATTTTAGAAATTACATAAATTTTTATACAGTTTCTTCTTTACTTTTAAATAATTATTTTGTAAGATAAAGCCAATTCAAAAGTGGCCAGACCACTTTTGGATTCATTCAGTAAGAGACGCCACCATCTGGAGGTGGTGGATTTTGTTTCTTTATAGTAGGTATCCAAACACCTATTGAATGAAGATAAAGCCTTAGGATGTATTGTTTATCTGCGCGAAAGGAAAGCGACAGCGATAATTATTCCACGGCGAATAGATTGACCCAGGAGTTAATCGTATGGATAAAAAAAACGAACAAAAGAAAGTGTTTTTAGATATCGTCCAACAATTACGACAACTTATTAAAATGAAAAAACACAGGCTGGTGAAAAGGAACCTTTCGAATGAGTCCTTTCAGAACGTCTGGGTGTCAGGCAATCCTCTGTGAGAGAGGCATTGCGAAGTTTAGAGTTGTTAGGTCTTATTGAAACGAAACATCTAGCTTTTATACAAAAGCATCCGCTCGTAGAAATAAGATAAAGCCTTAGGATGCATTGTTTACCTGCGCGAAAGGAAAGCGACAGCGATAATTATTCCAAGGCGAATAGATTGACCCAGGAGTTGATCGTGTGTATAAAAAAACGAACAAAAGAAAGTGTTTTTAGATATCGTCCAACATTACGACAACTTATTAAAATGAAAAAACACAGGCTGGTGAAAAGGAACCTTCCGAATGAGTCCTTTCAAAACGTCTGGGTGTCGGGCGATCCTCTGTGAGAGAGGCATTGCGAAGTTTAGAGTTGTTAGGTCTTATTGAAACGAGACATGGGGGTAGGTACGTTTCTAGCTTCTACACAAAAGCATCCGCTCGTAGAAAAATTGTCGATGTTTATATTAGAAGATGAAAAATCAAAAAAAGGATGTCGAATTAACGCGACAAATTCATGAAATGGAAGCCATTCGCGTTATAAGTTGTACAGTGACTCTGCGAACACTACCTATGTGGGACAGTTTTTTGTAAGCTAGAGATAGAGGTACGATTAATTGTCTGCATGTTTTACGAGAAATAGTCATCATGTCAGAAATCGTTTTTTACTTAAAGTCTGGTTTCAATTAGCAGTTAATGCCGGTGATGTTTAAATCGAAACTCAACAGAAGAAGAGAAATTAATCATTCAAACTATGTTGAAATCGATGCAGCTTGGCTATGAAAAAGAAGCATTAAAAGCTTACGAACATAAATGCTGAACAAGGCATTTAGACAAACATAGGAGGAGTAAAACATGGCAATACGTAGCTTATTTAGAAAAAAGAATGAGGACGGACAGGAAAAGGGATTTCCGGAAGGACTTATGACAAAATGTCCAGAATGCCGTCACATTCTGTTAACAAAGGAATTAGAAAAAAATCATAAAGTGTGTACAAAATGCGACCATCATTTCAAAATGACTGCACAGGAGCGCGTAGCATATTTCATAGATGAAGGTTCATTTGTTTCAATGGATGATCATTTACAAACAAGTAATCCACTTAATTTCCCTGATTATGTAGAAAAAATTTCAGTGGCTAAACAACAAACGGGATTAAGCGAAGCTGTACTGACTGGGGTAGGTACTCTTGATGGAGAAGAAATTGTTGTAGCAATTATGGATTCTCATTTCCGTATGGGCTCAATGGGCTCCGTTGTAGGAGAAAAAATCACACGTGCCGTTGAAAAAGCTATTGAATTACGTGTACCTGTTATTATCTTTACTGCTAGTGGTGGAGCGCGCATGCAAGAAGGTATTCTATCATTAATGCAAATGGTAAAAACGAGTGTGGCATTAAAACGTCATAGTGAAGAAGGACTATTATTTATTTCGATCATGACGCACCCTACATACGGTGGCGTTTCAGCAAGCTTTGCTTCTGTTGGAGATATAAATATTGCAGAACCGCAAGCATTAATTGGCTTTGCTGGTCGCCGTGTAATCGAAGAAACATTAAGAGAAAAATTACCAAATGATTTCCAAAAGTCAGAGTTCTTACTAGCGCATGGTCAGCTTGATGCAGTTTTCCATAGGAAGGATTTACGAAACCAAGTAGCAATGCTTGTAAAAATGCATACAAAGGGCGGTGTGCAACATGTCTAAAAATTTTGCTTTTGAAGAACCAGTAGTACAATTACGAGAAAAAATTGATGAATTAAAAACGATTGCTACAGAGGCAAATGTAGACATGACAGGCGAAATCGAAAGGCTTGAAACACGTCTAACACAGCTAGAACAATCTATTTATGCCAATATGAAGCCATGGGATCGTGTACAGGTTGCTAGACATCCAGAACGACCAACAACTTTACAATATATAGAAGCTATGTGTGAAAACTTTATTGAGTTACATGGAGATCGTAAATTTGGTGATGATGCAGCTATTCTTGGAGGAATTGCTCTCTTTGAAGGACAGCCCGTAACAATTGTTGGACATCAGCGCGGAAAATCAACTAAAGAAAATATTCGACGAAATTTTGGTATGCCACACCCTGAAGGATATCGTAAGGCATTACGCTTAATGAAGCAAGCTGAGAAATTTAAGCGCCCAATTATTTGTTTTATTGATACAAAAGGAGCCTATCCGGGTAAGGCAGCCGAGGAACGCGGCCCAAGTGAAGCCATTGCTAGAACTCTCTCAGAAATGGCGATTCTAACAGTACCAGTTATTAGCATTGTTATTGGAGAAGGCGGAAGTGGGGGTGCAATTGCATTAGGGGTAGCTAATCGCGTCTTTATGTTAGAGAACTCAACGTATTCGGTTATTTCGCCTGAAGGGGCTGCATCGATCTTATGGCGAGATGGTAGCCTAGGGAAGCAAGCTGCAGAAGCAATGCGGATAACAGCACCTGACTTAAAAGAGCTTGACGTTATTGATGGAATAATCCCTGAAATAACGGGTGGAGCACACCGCAATGTTGTGAAGCAAGCATTTTATATAAAAGAATGTATAAGCGTCACACTAAAAGCATTGAATTCCCTAAATGGCGAACAATTAATTGAAGATCGCTATGAGAAATTCAGAAAGATTGGACAATATACAGAAGCTTAAATTCATTTTTAGGTTTTTGGACATGTGAATTTGTTCGTAAAGAGAGAAAAATTGTTTCTTAAATAAATTAATATCCCAATGATGGATTTCGCATTTAAATAAAACCCATTCATTTTGATAAAAGTTTGATCAAAATGAATGGGTTTCTTCTATTTTTATAAAATCAACGTTTGCAACAAACTTTTAACCAAACTTTATTCCAATTAGAAAATCGTGATTGAAAGCCTAAAGTATACAAAAGTTAATTATAATAATTCGATATTAAAATAATCGTTAAGTTTAGACTTTGATGTCTATGTACAAATTTCATCTCACTGTTATTAGTATACTCTTAATTGATACATAACTTCCTATAATTTATATTATGTAAACTAAAATTATTTGGCGTGGAGGAGGGCTTAGATACGTCAACTACCCCTAATATCTGTACTTTTCGACTTGTCATTCTGAAGTTCCTTATAATAATCATGTGAACGATAACTCTCCTTTTTTACGATAATGGGATGATTTTGTACGGATAATAATTATTGTTTAATACGATATCTATTGGTTTGTATATTGAGATTGAAAAAAATTACTCAGTTAATACGGTTACGAGTTATGAATACGATTTACAACTCTTCTTAAGCTTTTTAAAGGATCATGGCTGTTCAACCTGTTTAAATGAGATTACGAAGACCCACGTCGCTTTATCCAGTATTTATTAGGATCATTAAAACAAAAACCTCGTTCGATGAATCGAAAAATTTCTTCTTTAAAATCATTCACCAAATATTGTTTACAAGAACAATATCTTGCTAATGATTTTACGCGCGGGATTGAATCGCCAAAGAGCGCTGATAAGCATCCTGTCTATATGACACATTAACGGATTTAAAACAGCTAATATGACTATTTAGAACGCGCCCAATCACGTTTTTCAAAGCATAATGAGCTCATGTTTAAATTATTAGCAACAACAGGTCTAAGACATTCTGAACTTGTTTCATTAACATGGGAACAAGTTGATCTGGTAAATGAAACGATTCGAATTGATGGAAAAGGAAAAAAAGAACGGATATTGCCCCTTCCTCCACACTTAATACCGCTTCTGGCATCCTATAAAGCCTCTTTAAGATCCTATCAAATTTATCCATCAGAACCTGTTTTTCTTAATAAAAATCGTAAAGCATTCGATCCGCGGGGTTTACATGTCAACTTTAAAGATGTATTGAAAAAGGCAGGCTTCCCACCTACCGACTTTACACTGCATAACTGATGTTACAACAAAATAAGGAAAACGTGTTAGAGTGCCTTTTAAGCCCAATAGAGATGGGAAGATTAAAAAAACAACATCCTTTCGTATAGTTATACAAAAAGAATAGCGTTTTTTCTTGTTTAGTGGATATATGTTCTTCAGCTGCTGGCTTACGTTAAAATGTGACCGCCTTCTACATGAAGAACGGTTCCAGTCACGAAACTATTTTCTAGCAAGTATAGTACGCTTTGTGCAACATCTTCAGCTCTTCCTATTCATTTCACAGGGAGTTTGTTTTCAACTGCATTATAGAAGTTATTACGTGCTTATTCTGCCATTTTGCTACGGGAAGGTGTATCAATTATTCCAGGTGAAACGATGTTTACTCGGATCGGAGCAAGTTCTAAAGCCAAAGTCTGGCCTAGATTCGAAATAGCCGCATTGACTGCACCTAGAATTGCTGAGCCAACCATAGACTTGTAGGCTACAACCCCAGAGAACAAAGTGATTGAACCATTTGGTAAAATTTTGGAAGCACCGTATTTCGCTGCATAATATTGTCCCCAGAATTTGTTTTCAAACAGTTTTCGGGCTAGTGCTGTATCCGTTTGGAGGAATGACCCGCCTGATGTTTCTGCAGCGCTTACCACAAGATGATCGAACTGGCCGATCTTTTCAAAGAAAGACTGGACTTGCTGTTCTTGCGTTGTATCTAGAGTATAAGCCGTTGCTCTATCTCCTAGTTGCTCTTTTGCATTCCGTAATTTATCTTCGGAACGGCTGGCAATGATTACTTCTGCACCATGAGCTATTAGCTGTTTAGCTGATTCCAAACCAATCCCAGAGCTTCCACCGATCATTACAACTTTTTTATCTTTTAACATGTTTTTCTCCCCTTAATCGTTTAATTAATAGATTAAAAATTCAATACCTCTTGCAGATGTAAATCAAGTTCGGATATAAACTTTTCAACTGTCGGATTTTTGACTACATCATAACAAGAGAAACTCTTTAAAGGTTTCATTCCGAGAAATTTATGTATACGATGTAAATGACTTAATGCATCTTCTAGGTTGCTCCCTTCAAAAAATTGACTTGGATCGTTAAATGCTTTTTCAGGAGCATTCCAGGTAGTCGAAAACATATATTTCTTTTCAGTCATCAACCCGCCTTTTCCATACTGATCAGCACCCCTAAAAAATAAACCATAAGCATATACTTCATCCATATACGACTTCAATAAGCCGGGGACACTGAACCAATAGATAGGTGTTTGGTAAATGACAATATCAGCCCATATAAAATTTTGTTGTTCTTCTTCGATTTTATATCCTTTTTGAATAATTGTTGTTTTTACATTGTTTTTTTCACTTAAAAAACTGACCATTTTGTTCATCAATGTTTGGTTTAAATTACCCTCTGCTGAACTATACTTCTGATGACCGTTAATTATAAGTATATTTTTCATCTTTATCTAGCTCCTTCAATTATATGATTTCTAAAAAAACTGCCTAGCGTGTAGTTGATAACCCTACTGCACTTAGTAAAATTCAAATCGTTTGCTTCATCCGGAAGAATACTCATGATTATGTATCAATAGCAAACCATTGATTTATATTGCAATGAGAGCAAACGGTAGTTTGTTTCGTTGATTTCTTGCAATAATTTTACTCACCTTCTCAATAAGGGATGAAATTATAAGTACAACGATATTATAAATATAGTAACTTTATTTATGGAAGTAGTGATATTTATTTCATAAAGTTTCTGAAAGTATACTATTGTGAAATGATAAGGTGAATTAAACAAAAAAATTTTCAGGAGGATGTTCCATATGAGTGTTTTTGAGCCAGTATAATAACCAAAGGAGCACCAGATGAGACTTGCCCCATTGCTAAAACGCTCAACGTGATTGGGACTAAATGGACTTTTTTAATTATTCACGATCTGCTTATAGAAGGAAAAATGCGATTCAGTGACCTATTGAAATCAATGAATGGAATTAGCCCAAAAACACTTTCACTCCGTCTTAAGACACTAGAAGATCATCGGATATTGAATAAAAAGGTATTCCCGGAGGTTCCCCCTTGTGTGGAATATACGTTAACAGACAAAGGAAAACAATTGGAAGGTATTTTCATTGCATTAAAGAGATTTGGATTAAATTTATAAAAAATTAAAATAATTCATTCTTTAAATTTCGGTAAGTTAATTATGAATCATATCAGAGCATTTTTATTTTTAAATCTATTACTCAGGCTATGAACTATACAAACTACGCTATCACCGCATATTGATAGTAAAGCTATTTTAGCCTTACACCTGCGAATTTTGTTACTTAGGTCACTCCTATCCCAAGTGACCTTTTTTTTCCTTAAAGTGTTCATTAACACTTGTTTAAATTTATTTAAATGAATCTAGGCTGCTTCGCTTTTGTCTTTTATTAGATTTTGCAAGATCATAATCAACACCTTTTTTAAATACTTTTTAAAAATTCAGAGTATCAAATTTATTACTTGTCGCTACTTTCAATCCTTTAGTAATCTTTTCTCAGTCAATTCAACAATATAAAAAAAGTTATCCATAGGTTCTATATAATGTGTAAAAAGAGTCGAACATACAAATTTGTATGTTCGACTCCGCTTTAGAATCTCAATATATATTTTCTTATGAACTTTAATCGTGATTCTTTAACAACAAGCTAAGTTCATCTCTCTTAGAATAATTTTTATGAATATTGGCCAAATCTACATTAAACGATCATTAACATTATTTAAACGAGTAATCCCCTTTTGAACGATAAATTATGAGAAACATCCGATAATTTTAAAGTTGTGACTCAGGTATTTATATTATGTAAACAATAATTATTTTCAATTAATAAAAATTCGATAAACGTTATTAGGGTTATTTATGTATAAGTTATAAATCCTTGTTTCAATAAAGCCTCCGTTACTTTAAGTACATTGCTTTACAATCTTTAAGGAAGCTTTAGCTTTCTTTGTGTTTCAAAACTACCCATAACGCACCCTGATAGATTAAGAAGTTTTTAGTTTTGTCCCCATTTATTTTCAAAAATAAGATGTTCTAAAGAACGCCTTTTTTCCCAATTAGCTAACTCTAAAATGGGCTTTTCTGGGTAATTTTCAGTATAACCGATTGATATAAGAGCAATGGGATCGATGTGTGGTGGTATTTCTAAAATGTCTCTAATATCATTTTTTTTATAAAAACTTACCCACCCCATTCCAAGTCCTTCAGCACAAGCAGCTAACCACATATTTTGAATAGCACAAGCTGTTGATAATATATCTGTTTCAGGAATTGAATTTCGTCCTAATACATGGGAACCTCCTCTTGTAGGGTCACATGTAACACAAATAGTTATAGGAGCTTCTTTTAAACCCTCAATTTTTAAATCAAGGAATTTCATTTTTTTCTCCCCATCATAATGAACAGCTAATGCTCTGCTTTCTTTTTCTGCTGCCCAGGCCAATTTTTCTTTAATTTCGTCAGTGGAAATCAAAATAAAGTTCCAAGGTTGCATAAATCCTACTGAAGGTGCATGATGAGCTGCATTTAATATTCTATGTATAATGTTTTCAGGGATAGGAGTTGATAAAAAACTTCGAATATCTCTCCTATTATAAATAACTTTATAAATAGACTCTCTTTCTTCATTAGAAAACATAAATTTTTCCCCTTTTCTTTACAAAAATATTTATTTTTAATATTAACTAATTTTTCATTATTCTGCCACGTAAGTGAAGTAAAAATACATCAAAAAGCGTGGTTTGGATATGTTGTCCTTATCGTTGTATCCGCATAAATCTGACTCCACCTCTTCTTACTTCGGATTAACATTCGTCAAATCGATTACCACAATTCCTTTCAGTTTCATATATGGATAATGGCATCATTAATAATAGACCTGTTTAAAGACACCTTATGCAGATTTCACAATTGCCTTTGGCTGATGAATCGATAGTCGTTCAAATAGCCAACGAAGCTCTTGCTGTGAGAAAGTTCATACTTCAGCGTTTCTTCTACAACATAAACAAAATGTACCCTATAAGATGACCTCTTTGAAAGTGTCTATCTTATAGAGTACATTTTAAAACGTAAACTTCACGTTTTCTCTAATATTTTTACGCTAACTGCAGCATACGTAATAATTACTTTTTTAATCCTTTTTTCAATGAACCCCCACAATGGATAAGCTACTTCTATTCTTCTTGTAAACTTATTCCTTAGCGTTCAGATTTAGCCTCTATGAAGATTATCTCAAGGAAAATTATTAGCAGTTATACTATTGCGAATTTCACGCTTATTTTTCCGGTGAATAGATAGTATTACTATTTCCATCAATAATTAACACCGATTTTCCTGGTATTGTCTTGCCTTGATAGTTACATTCATCTTCTGAAAAATTTGCGACTACTCTTAATGCTTCACCATATTCAGTCATTTGAACGAGTCTATCATCTGATATAATTTTAAAATCTGTCATTTCTTTCGTTATTGCTTTTTTGCTAAAATTTGACCATACCTTTGAATGCCTTACAATTGTTTCTTTATGTTTTTCCCACTCGTGTTTATCTATATGATATAAAGGAGGAACATTATAAAGTATCTCATACAACATTCTATTTGTTATTTCGTCTTTAAATTTTAAGGTTCCCCACCCCCACCAATGGGTTGTGATCACTGAATCGTTGTAAACCAACTTATACAAGGGGATCGTGTAGTTTGAATCCAAAAATAACTTCTTGTACTTATCCTTTAGTGGTATTTGTTTAGAAAACATTTCGGGAACTCCACCATTGCTCGAATAGTATCTCCCTACGTAATACTCACTTAGTTTGTTTTTTGCCATATCCTCGTCCATCCAAGAAAATGATGGCGTTTCTATTCCATGTGCAAAGGCAATCGATTTGCTAGCAAAATCATTTCCGCCCTCAGTTCCTACTACCATATCCCATTCTTTTTGCAGATACTCCATTCTCTTAATCCTAGCCTGGATATCTTCCTTTTCAGTAGTAATATGTTCTGGAGAATAGTCATCGAAGATTTCTCCAGTGCCATCTGTGTCTAAAAACCATGAGTTAAATGCTAAGCCGGTATTTAAAATCGAAGTTACTCTTTCTTTTACACTAGGCATTGCAAGCGTTGGATTCAACTTTCTACCTGCACCTTGGAATCCTTCAATCTTTTCTCCATTTTTATTTGTTACAGTTGCATTCTCGTAAAGTAAAGCATTCTTAAACTTAGCAGTTTCCCACTTCTCTTTACCTGGTTCATGGATTGAATGATATGAATCATAGGTACCAAATAGATAGCCGAATTCTTCTGCATCTTTTACTAACTCAGGTTTAATGAAGCCTTCCTGCCAATCATCCAAGCCGATCCACATATGTTCTAGCCCAGAATCCTTCATGTCCTTTATCACATCTACAGTATTAGCATCTGCCCACTTCTTTATTGGGTCAACTACATCTCCAAGTATGCTTTTTAATAATCTCTTATTTAGGTCAATTAATTCAACGGGATTTAATTTTTCTATTCCTTTGTTTAACAGCCTCTGAGTATCTTTATCTATTTCAGTAAATACTTCCGGATTATAGAATTCATTTAGTTGCATTACTGCACTTAAGGATTTTATTATTCTTTTCTTATTGTATTTATCTACATAATCTAAGCTTTTTAACTCTTCAAAAGCTGATGAAAGCTCTGATCCATCCTCAACATTAGTAGTTAATAGCCTCTGAATCCATAATTTCAGTTTTTCGGGAAAAATGTCTCTCAGCTTTGCCCATTTAATATTTTCTTCTGAAATCACAGTTCTGTCCCAAAAATAAGCATGAGGTGCTCCATAAAGCTTTTCAATATTACTATTTTCTTTAGCCTTATCCGCCAAGCTTTTGAAGTCCCCCTGTTCAATCAAATAATTTTTATAGGTTTTTGCAACATCTACTGGATTTTTTTTCGTTATATATATTCTGAAACCATATTCCTTCTCTTTATTTATAGTTGGAAACTCATGATTAAAAGTAAACTCAATATCGTTTTCTGTATGATAAACAATTTCACTATTATAAGGGTTTTTAATTATATATACTAGTGAATACCCACTTTTATCAACTGCAAAAAATTGCATAGATAAAGCCTCAATTACCTTCATTTTTTCTTCACTTAAGTAATTTTTCCAAATTGAATCATCGCTTGGAATATACTTTCCTTGATTTAATGGGAGCATATATCCGTCACCTTTCACTTTTGGCCATGCAAACATGTTGTCTTCATCCTTGCTGGATTTTATGGTTACATCAACATACTTATCTTTTTTTTCGATATCAACCTTTATTCCCTGTTCTGAATAGGTCCAGCTAATGTTATCTCCACTGTCTTTTAAATTTGACACTCTCATTTTCTCCAATGGTTCAGATAATTTCTCAGTAATTCCATTGGATTCCACCTCAAGCGCAAATGTCTCAGGATTCACACTAAAGTTAAAGTCTAAATTATTTATTTGTGGCTTACTCTCTATACCTGTATTCATTTTTTCTTTCTTACATCCCGTAAGAACGCTTGTTAATAGTGCAGCAATTAACATGATTGATAGAATTTTTTTCATGTAACACACCTCCATACCTAGTGTAATATCGGTTTGTTACACGAATGTCACAAAAAAAATCTAACTTATTATTTTTTAATTCAAAAAAAGGCAAGCACAAATCCTTAGTAGCAAGCTCCCTATTAGAAATCTCGTCAATCAGATTTTGGTTGACCGTCATATCTTCCCTCATTCAGGGTCAGTTTAACTCAGTGACCCCTTTTATAATTTCTATTCTCAGATAAAGAATAAAGACCCAGTTCCAAAATCCACTTCAATTATTTCCGATATGAAAAAATACTGATTGCCATTAAATTTAACTTCTGCGTTACAATCCTTGACCCTTATTACCTTTACACCTAACTCTTCTAGCGCTTCTCTGCTACATCTGTTGGCTTAGATTAGATTATTGTCTGACAATTGGAAGTGCAATTAATTGTGACGATGAATATTTTATTCGTCTTAAGGAGAATCCAGCTTAAAAATTAGTATTATTTGAACGAATAATTCCCTTTTGAACGATAAATTATAGGAAGCTTTTAATAATAAGAAAGTAGTGACCAAGGTATTTATACGAGGAGGAGAGCTTGGACGTCACCCTAACAGTCTCAACAGAAATACGATTAATGGTAATAACTCGATCCAGCTAATGGATCGAGTTTTACTTTTTGATTATTGAATAACTTTCTTCTTAAAAATAGACGGTATTACCTCTAACAACCGTTCACGTGTAATGGGATCACAATGATTCCATGTAAAATCTATAACATGAGTCTTACCAGGGGCTAGCTCGATTAACGTGGCGATTTGTGGACAGTGAGTAATGGTTAGTAATTCTTGGGGGGAAGCCAAGATAAAATTACGCTCTCCAGCATAGTGATTTATTTGATGCTGCTGAATTTCTATCCATGCTTGACCTTGCTCGATTAGCTGCATTACCTTGAGAGTAGGACGAAAGCCAAGAGATTCATACAAGCTGGCAGCCAATCCAGTCTGACACATAACATAATATTTAGTTTCTAACTTGAGATAAACAGTAGCCGTCTCCCCAGCAACATAAACATCCGCTAATTGCCTACGTACTAATCTTACTTTGTTCTCATATGTTGTAATCCACTTCTCTGCCGCTTTACACCGTCCAAATAGTTTAGCGATATATCGTAACCGCTCAAATAGACTAAACTTGCTATTCAGTATAATAGTAGGAGCAATCGCATCTAGTTTCTGCAAGTCATGTTCAGGATGAAAATAGCTAAGCAATAATAACTCTGGCTGCAGCTGTGCTATTTTATCCGGATCTACCCAATGCCCGATACTATGAATGTTCCTTAATTGATTGTGATAAACCACGTTATCTTTCATTATTGAGATGGCCGCTCCTATAGGGGGTATACCTAGAACAAGCAATTCCCCAAGTGTAAATTTGCCATCAGTCACAATACGAGTTACATCTTTAGGAACATGAATCTTTCTACCAAATGAATCAATAACTGTTCTTTCTGGAGTATAAAGATGACTGTTTGTATATTCACGTGGGGTGTTTCCAGTTAATTTATGAAAGCATCGACTAAAATAATATTCATCCTTAAACCCAATTTGTCGAGCTATTTTTCTCAATGGCTCTGTGGAATTACTTAGAAGTTTTTTTGCCTGATTTATACGTACCTGAGTCAAATAGTCAGTCGGTTTTTTACCGGTCAATATTTTAAACTTTTGACTATATTGCCATCTTACCATTCCAGCCATGTTAGCTAATTGTTCAACTGTCAAATCCTCATCATAATGCTGTTCTATGTACTGTACAGTTTGTTGAACCAATTGTGTCTTTTCTTCGTTCTGTAGCTGGTTAGCTTGTTCATCTAACTGAACCATCATAGCTAGTAATTGCTGAAGTTTACCTTGCAGCATGGCCATGGAACTAAATCGATTATTTATCATTGCTTCATTTCCTAATACCTGCTTGACTTGAGAAAATAACAGATGATAGGGATAACCATAAAGCAAGGGTGGATGAGCAATTCGGTTCAAAGTGATTCCTTCTACTTCAAAGGTTTCAAAGGTAAAGCGAGCAAGCTGTGCCTCTTTATTACTTGACTCTACCGTGTAGCTTTGTACAGGTAAAATGAGAGCGCAGCTTCCTTGTCGTAGATCGATTGCCATTTTGTCTACATACAGTCGTATGTCATGACTGAGAGCTATCAATAATGTGCATACATTTGTTTCATAATTATTTATTCCCTCTTTATGGCTATCAGCTGACATGATTCGATCAACTTGAAATCGGTCAAAGTGTTGTAGTCTAATATATAAGGATGCCAGATTCATAAGCAACTCTCCAACTATTGAAAATGATTATCATTATCGTTATTGTAACATAGAATGACCCTCTATCAACTATTGTTCGAATATGTGCTATTTAGCATACTAGCCGTTTAAAAATTGATTGGACGGATACAATTTTTACTGTTTGCGTATCCACTCTGGTAGCTTTTGGAATAATTGCTCCAAAGCTAATAAATTATCTGTATTCCATTCATTAGGAACAACATAAACTGTTCCCTTTTTGACCGCAGGCAAAGTTCCCCATATCGGGCTTTGTAGCAGCCGATCAGCTTCTGCTTCACTTTCACTATCCTCTTGTACAATTACAAACAAATGATCCCCTGCAAACTCAGGAAGCACCTCTTCGGAAACCTCAAGGAAAGATACCCCTTCTACATCAATAATATTTTTCTGTACTGCTGATGGGACGGCAAAGCCATTTTTTCCATAAATAATAGCACCTAGGCTACGATCCCCCATAACATAAAGCGTCTTACCTAGCTGATAGAAAACTGTTGCGGTCTCTCTTTCTGTTAAATGAAACTTGTCAAACATTTCTTTAGATTTTGTTTCATACGTAGCAAGCAATTGAGCTACTTCTTCCTGCTTACCTAGGATATTCCCCATCTCTTTTACTCGTTCTGTATAAGGAAGAGCAGGGTTAAAGGGAATCGTAGTAGCAATTTTTGACAAATCTTCGTTAAGATTTGGATCCGCCTTGTAATAGCCATTAATAATAAGATCAGGTTTTAAAGTCAGAATCGTCTCTAAGTCAGCTGGGTTTCCAATATCAACGATTCCTTCAAGCTTGCCTTCATAGTAACTTGGAGAATCTTTGGGAAGATTATTACCAACAACCGGAATATCCATCGCCAAGAAATCACCAACTGTCTGACCAATATAAACAACTCGTTTTGGATCTGCAGGTATTTCAATCTGTTCACCTGTAATCGTTGTATATGGAACAGTTGTCTCACTTTTCTCTGCTTGCACATCAGATTGAGCTGTTTTCTCGTTTTCCTTTTCCTTCGCATCAGATGTGTTGCTACTAGAACTACATGCCACTAATACCACTAGCAACAGGAGGAAACTCCCCCATAGCATAATTCGTTTTTCTATATACTGCTTCATATTTGTTACCCCTTTCCGATTTACCCTTAATTGAAAATGATTATCATTCACAAGGTTATTATAGATGTTATGAAAGGGCGAAACAATGAAAAAAACGCAATAATTTATTTGGATAAATGTCAATAATCAGGATTATGAAAGCCATTTGGTTTTTTATCTTCATGTTTAGTGAAGAAGCATAAGGATTATCTCGCTATAGAAAAAAGAAACCATTTTAGTGATTTCTTTTCATATCAACAAGCTGTTGATTAGCTATCTATTTGATTTCTCCAGCGAGCTCCACGAACGTAGCCTAATTTATAAGCGTGTAAGTTCTGCGCCCGTCTTTATCGTGACAATATTTGAAAATTTCTTTTTTCAACTCCGTTAATCAATCCATCGGAATGAGGATTTGTTTATCCTTTTATCGATATTACTGTAGTTTTGGAATAAAGATTGATTAAAAATATCCCTCAATCCTTATCTAATAGCAACTTCAAAAACTCCATTTTGAATAAAGTTTGTTCAAAATGGAGTTACTCCTTTTATATAAGTATAAGATTTTTATAAAAAAGTTTGATTATTTTCCAGCTATGTTGTTCAATAATAGCGCCCTTTAACGGAATAAAACATGGGCTTCTATTTGGCTCTACTACTTAGTAGAAGGTGATTGGCAGCCATAAGAGTATGCAAGACATAGAAAACCGCACTTTTCTAGGATAGGTCTACTCATTGGACTGGCGTCAACAGTAAGGAAAGGATGCCCATTTTCATAAGCCTTTTTTGCTCGAGTAGCTAAAAGTGCTGTATAATAACCTTTTCCTCGGGACAACGGTAGCGTTGAACCTCCCCATAAGCTAGCAAAGGAGGAGTTTTTCTCTAAGTACATCCAAGCAGCACTTACAAGCAGACCATCTTCATAAATTCCATAAAGGTATAGGGAGTCAGGATTATTCTGTTTATCTCTCCAAAGTCTTTCTCCCAGCTCAGCGTGCGATGCATTCCAGATGGTATCTTCTAGAACAATAATGTCTTGAATACCTTGTTCATCCGTTATTTCCTTAATGTCGATGTGTTGGTCATGAATAAGCAAGGGATGCTGATTATCTAACTTCAGGACCATTAGTGCTTCAGGATCCTCTATTGTGAATCCTTCTTGTTTAAGAATATCTTTTAAACTATCAGGCTTGTCGTAGCTATACACTTTCCACTCAAAATCCTGCTCAAAGTTACTAAAATAGTTTAACTCGTTCTTAATAATTTCTATTACATTGCCTTCGGTTACATTAGATGAGATAATGAACCCTTTTTCACCAAACTGTGAAATGTGGCGCACGACATGCTCTGTTTCCTCTCTTATGTAACCTTGTACGTGAGCCTCTTGTCGAAGTTCTTTGTGGAATAGTGATATTAATTCATTTTTATCCATGAGCGACCCTCCTATATGTATTAAATTTTTTCTATTGAATATTTTTCCATTAATTAATCTATTGATTAGTACCAATTATCGTAAAAACGCAAGTGTTCGGCATCTTACCCAACCAGTCTTATCATTAACTCATAGTCTCTAATAATCACTAATTTCCCTTCAGTGTTTAAAGATGATTTATACGCTCATCCCTTAAAAAAGATGCACCCCGTTAAATTTGTTCGCGATTTTCATAATATACCGCCTCCTTCTCATGAACATTATTTTATCAGATTTTTCCAAAATATACACTGATAAATGATAGACTTCATACACTATAAAATCCCCCAAAAAGTAAAAGTACAATTCTTCTGCAGAATAATACTAAATAACCAGTCGTCAAATAAATTCCGACAACTGGTTAGATGTATACTTTTTCGACTGTATTCTATCAGCAATTTTCACTTCTACCTGTAAAGGATACTAAACATTAGTTTTCAACAGGACGACTTTATTTCATTAATCCCACTCGTTCATCTACTAGTATTCCTATTTTATTATCAGATTAGCCGTTTCACTTGGATGGTTAAGAGGAAAATGATGACCATATGGAACAAAATCAATCTTACCAAGATGTGAAGGAGCCGAATAGCCTCTGTCATAATCCCCCCAAATAATGTGAAGATTAACCTTTGTTACTTCATTGAAATCACCTTGAACGTTTTTCAATAGTAAACTATTAAGCTGAACCGTAGTATTTAAAATTCTAGGAGAAGTAAAACTGTTACTTAGTTTCTCAATATAATGTTCAGGGATGCTCTCCGTACTTTCAAATAAACCATTACTTAATAAATAACGCTCTATCAAATTAGTAGTTGCCAATTTCAATGTCCATTTGTTCATAAATTGAGGAACATTTATCGATTTAGCATTTTTTTTAGCAACAGGTGGCTGAAGTAAAGTAATTGTATACTTCTTATCTATGTACTTTTGTTCTAATGCTTTCAGCAGAATATACGCACCAAACGAATGGCCAATTAGATGGGCACCACTAGTAGCTTTCTCCAATAACTTTCTCAATACATTCAAATAGATATTTAAAAGATTTTTCTCTCGTTTAAAAGGAGAACGTCCCAAACCTGGAAGGTCCATAATCCATACAGGTCGACCCGTTTTTTCATGAAGCTCTTTCCCTAAAGGAAATAAATCCTCTCCATCACTTAATAAACCATGTAATAAAATAAACGGTTTACCCTCTCCTTGTAATTGGTAAAGGGTATTGTTGTCGCATAATGTTCGCTCAAATAAATGATGATGCTCACCATTTTGATACATCAATCGATAATCCAGATCAGCTACTACGGCTGGGAAAAATTTCATTACATTTGTCTCCTTAAACCAATCTTCTCCCATAATCTTTTTCGCTGAACCATTTGAAAATGTTCGATTAGTAATAAAGTTCAGCCCATCAGCAGGAATTTGGGTTATTTTGCTTACGCCACTATTCATTATTGTTTTCATAAGCGGCATGGGAACAGAGATTTTTGGTGCCCTCATATTCATACTTTCCGACATAACACTTAATAATTCAGCAATGTTCGGATCGTTCTCTTTATCTTCAACAAGTGTATATGTTTGAATAGCCGGCTGCTCCAATTTGAAAACCTGCACAATAAACTTCGCAAACTCATCGTTTGAAATCAGTGGCAACCTATATCCCTTACCACCAGGAATCACTGGCATGAGCCCTCTTCGCATACTTGTCACAAGCAAACCTAATCCTGCTATCTGCTCTGTACTCCCTGTTTTACTACTACCGACCACAGTTGGCGGATTAATGACAGACAGCGGGTAACCTACTGCTGATGCCTGCTGACGGATATAAAGATCTGCTAAAAATTTTGTTTTCTCATATGGATTTTTTATTTTTAAATAATTGTTTCCTTCTTTAAACACATCAATTGCAATCTTGCTATTTTTATCATCAAAGGGACTCATATAGCCTACAACATGAATAAATTGCTGCAATCCCTTCAATTGATGAATGTTTTTAGCGAATTCACTAATATGTTTGGCGCCATTTAAAAAGACGGAAGATGCCTCTTTGCTTGTCGATTGAATATCCATGGGGCCTCCTGCGTGAATAATTACATCCGTTTTCAATACCAACTCCTTATCTTCAGCACTTAGACCTAAGTCTATTTTTGTCAAATCACCTTCAATAAAGTGCATAACTGCCTCTTTTAAGATGCCTCTTTCTTGATAAATGCGTGTTGCTTTACTTTTCGATCTCACTAATAGAAGAATTTTAACATGCTCTTTGGCTAATTCCTTCACTAATTGCTTTCCTATAAAACCTGTTCCACCCGTTAAAAATACTGTTTTCATAAAAATCCTCCTTGTAGTACTAATCAGTACTAATTTGATGTAAAAAAAATGCTTCTTTTATCGAAGCAAGTTAAAAAAATGATCTGCTGTTTTCATAATTACAGTTGCATCCTCCAGTGTTTCTGAAATAAATAGCGCTCCTTCAAGATTTGTAATAAAAAGAGAGGCAACCTCGTCAATATTAATTGTCTTTCTAAATTCACCATTCTCTACCCCTTGTTTAAGTAATAGAGAAACTTTCGTTTGTAATCCTTGAAAAAAAAGACCTATTTTCTCTTTTACTTTAGTGGCATTTGTTGGACTTTGAATATAGAGCGTAATAAACGGACAGCTCCCCTTATATTCCCTCGTCTGAACTCCTTGTGATAATTGCTTTAAAAACAGTTGGATACGATCTTCAACTAATAATTGGTTTTGAGATAGTAAGTCATCAATTGCAGATTGATACATTTCAATCCAATAATCCACGACCCCTTCCAACAATTCTTCCTTATTAGAAAAGTGATAATACACATTAGACTTTGAAACTTTGCTTACACGAACTAATTCATCCATGCTAGTATAAGCAAACCCTTTTTCTAAAAATAATGTTGCAGCGACTTCAATCACACGTTTTTGATTCATTAATTTTACCTTTGTCATAATTAGTACTGTACAGTACTACAATGCGTATTGCAAGTATTTTTGTTAGTTTAATAAAAAAATTGATTAAAAAAGCTATACTTTAATTGATTTTACTGCTAATAATTTCATTTTTTTGGGGGAAGCTTGTTGTGGAGTTTTATTTAATAGATTTATTATTGGTGACTGTCGCCTTAATTTCTTCAAAAAACAGATTTTGAAAAAGCTGCCGACTGTAAAATACAGACAGCAGCTTTCTTTAATAATTTTTATGACTTTATTGTTCCTTAATACATTAACTTATTTCTACAATGCAACTACCTATAGACGTTGAATTGATAAGATGCATTACCCTGTATTTCAACCAAAGATGTTATTATTTGTCTCATGTTTTTATAATGTAATTTTATTTCGACTTCAGAAAATTCTTTAATACACTAGATAATTAAAATTTGATATCTATTGAATTTTATTAATTACACTTTGGAATATACCTTCTTTTATTTCATCAAGTGAAGCATACCCATAAGATTTCGTATAAACGGCTACAGCCTTTTTATGACTAAGACAATATTGCTTTAACGAACGATGAGACAATGTACTTGTAGAACTCTTCCTCGGTGACGAAGTGAGACTGATATTGCTGGTGAATCAGCTCGCTCATCTGAAAGCCGTAGCACGTCGAGAGAAAAGACATGGCGGCAAGACGCGCATCTTGACTGGCTATGATTTTTTTCTTCTGCAGTCGTTCAAAATATTCAACGAGCAAAGAGTGCAGCTTCACTGGTGGTTCTGCCAGCACTCTGTCTAATTCAGGAAATATGCCTTTTTCGCGGATGCCAATCAAAATAATATCCTTATTTTTATGGAAAAACAAGCGGTACTGCTGGCTTACATTCAGCAGATCAACTTCCGGATTATCGGTCGCTTCCTCCATTAACAGCTTCTCAAATTGTGGGATATCCGAATGCCTTTCAATGATGGCTTCCAGTATGCCTTGCTTGCTTCCAAAGTGCCGGAAAATTGTAGATTCATTGACTGTAGCTTCCGCTGCGATGGCTTTAGTGCTTACTCCCCGATAGCCATTCTTTTTTATGAGCCGTGTCGCGGCCTCAATGATTCTGTCTGAAGTATGCATTGTATTACTCCTTTTGCATATGTTAAACCCATTATACAACAAGTTATACATAGACAATAGGGTCGGGGTTCATCATCTTCGTAAACGTTTATTTAAACTCCTCTCTTTTCGCTCATGTGTGTTCTCTTTTCAGCAGATTTGCGCCAGCATTTCTCAGATGTCTTGGCGTCATCCCGAAATCAATAAGTGCAGCCGGGTTCGGAATCGGCGGCAGCAGTTTTACCCCTGTAATTGGACAGATTTCATTTTCATTGAATTGATGCGGCTGTCAAACAGCGTATTGCATGAGCTCCTTAGCGGCAGTAGCAAATGTTGTGGATAGCTGTCCATACTTTTCAGACTGTCAACGAATGTCCCTTGCTTTTTCATGATTGCGGCAAAAGACACGACAAATTTCTCATTAATGACAAGCCCAAAAAATCTCCTTTCGAAGTTTCGATTTGAAAGGTTACCAGTTTCATGTTTGTAGCGCCTCCATCCATGTAGTGTGGTGTTGTTCAGTTATTATCATATTACATAATAGAATGAATGCACGCAAGTGCTCGCTTGCTTTTTGTTTTCCATTCTCTATAATAAAGATATAGGGTGACTAACCTCAATAAACATATATGTAAAGGGGAATTGTTATGCAGTATAAAAGTATTATCCAAAAACCTCGGGTTAAATTTTTTGAAGTCGCAGATGGCGTCTTTGCCGGTATTTCGCCGTATCGTGGTATCAGTTGGGCCAATGCTGGGTTTATCAACAAAGGCGAAGGTCTGGTGTATGACACGTTCTTTGATCTGTTCCATGCGCAAGAAATGCGAGAGGCTTTTAAGGAAGTAAGCAATGGCGGCTCTCCCGCCTACGTGGTGAACTCGCACTATAACAGCGACCATACTTGGGGGAACAAAGTGTTTGAAGAAGCCTGCATTATTATGCACAAGGAAGCGGCCAGGGAGCGTCTTTCTGAAAATATAGCCTGGATGGATAGCGTCATCAAAAGAGGGAAACATTCTCCAGAATCGACTCAGGGAGAGCAGTTTTTTGCAGCGGAATTTGAAGGATTCGACCTGGAGGGCGTAGAATGGGTGCACCCGAATATAGAGTTAAAGGACGATATTAACATACGGCTTGGCGATACTGAAGTTATGATTTACAATGTAGCTCCGGCCCACTCTGACAGTGACTTGCTGTTGTGGATGCCAAAAGAAAAAGTGCTGTTCGCCGGCGATGTCGTGTTTAACGGTTGTACGGCATACAGTGAAGAAGGAACCCTCAACTGGATTAAAGTACTTGATCGCATTATTGATGACATTCAACCTGAAATCGTTGTTCCAGGGCATGGCGCCATATGCGGCCTGGATTTCGTGAAGGAACAGAGAGACTACCTCTTGAACGTGATAAGCGAGTTCAACAAGCATTACAATGACGAGATTGATTCCTTGTCCCTAACTAAGGAAATCGATATTTCTCGCTTCCTTCATTGGATTCAGCCAGAACGTTTATATGTTACGGTAGATATTCTCTTAAAAAGCAAACGCGGGTTGCCATCTCTTCCAAATTGGAACGAGGTTCCTACAAAACTGGAAGAGATGAAAGCTTTTTTATCCGAGAAATATGGCAATCGAATTAAGCCATGGGACCCTATGAGCGTGTGGCAGGAATAGAGTATACATCTGCAGAGGCGATTGGATTCGTACATCTCTTACCACAAATAATTCAAGGAACCAACTACCTGTCTCACTGTTAGGCATTTCTATAAAGCTTGAAAATTTTTCTGATTACGAGGCAATTACCAGTATGATTAAGATTAAAGGAGGAAGCTTTAGACTTCTCGGAATTACATATAAAAAAGCTATCCCCCTTGGATAGCTTTTTTATATGTAAAATGCAAAACAACACCTAAAGTGGATAGATTTCACTTCTGTTAACTCTCTTGGAATTTCTGCATTCAGGTGTTCCGTAGCAATTACACTTGCAGAAACTGGTTGTACCCCCTCGTCACTAGAGAAGGAACGAATGACCAATGAAATATCTTATGGGCCTGAGGTAAAAAATATCACACTCTCCTAAAAACGTATTAATATCCACCAGAATAATTTGTGGCTTTAGGAGAAAGTTTGATTAGAAAATCTCATAAATCCATATTCCATGATAAATGAAAAGACTCTCTTCTGAAAATAAGTTCACCAAAAGAGAGTCTTATTAAGCAATATCTATGTTGTTCAACAATTGCGCCCGATTGTTGAACATAAGTTCTTCTTTAAACATAAGACCAATTTTAATTTTTTTCTCCTTATAGTTTGAAAGGTGTTCATAAGGGTTATATAACACTGTAGCGAAATACTTAAAATACAAAATAGGAGATGGATAGTATGAGTTTTATTTGGTTTTTAATAATTGGCGGGATTATCGGTTGGCTTGCAGGAATAATTTTAGGAAAAGATATTCCAGGTGGCATTATTGGTAATATTATTGCAGGGATTATCGGTGCTTGGATTGGTGGGATGCTTCTAGGAAGTTGGGGTCCTAAAATTTCTGATTTCTACATCTTCCCTGCTCTCATTGGAGCCATTATACTAGTGTTCATTGTAAGCTTAATAATGAAATCATTGCGTCAAGCGTAGTACGCTAAATTACTTCGTTTAGTTTTTATTTCAAGACGGTTAAATGAATCACATGTAACCGACTATAAATGCTGACTGTGTTTATAATAAAAAGGCGGTCCTCCACAAACTTATCTGTGGAGGACCGTACTTTGATGCTAATTTATGAATTTGTTCTTTATCACGAACTTCTCCATTTACTATGTGCCTTACCATATAGGATTATTTAGCAAGCTCTCTGAAACACTAATATCATCTTCTGTATAATTAACTAAACTAAACTTTCACTCTCCAACATTTTAACATCCTCGCCTTCTCCAATTAATTATATGGAGAAAATAAAAAATGGAACCTGATTAGTTGATGTATACATATCGTTTCATTTCCGCAAAGTATCCCGCCGGCTATATCAAGGATTAAGAACTTTAAAGCTCCCCTTTCCAACAGATACCTACAGGGGGACTTTCGCTCTTTTTTAACACCAGATTCTTAAAAAGGAGAACCCTAAACAGGCTCTCCCATTCGTTTATATATTTGATTGTAGATGTTGTAATTTTACCATACTCGTTTTCACAACATAGCCCTTACCATGAATGACGGTACGGGTTTGAAACATTTGGGGTATATTGTAATTAATTATTTGATAAATTTCATTCGCTCTTCAAGCGGTCGGAAATCTTTTTCACCTGGTGTTACCGTTGGGTTACCGAAGGGCATTTGTGCAATAAGTTTCCAATTTTCAGGTATATTCCATTCTTTTTTCACTTCATCATCAATTAGTGGATTATAATGTTGTAAAGAAGCTCCTAATCCCTCTGCTTCCAAACCTGCCCATACGACCAATTGATGCATACCTGATGCTTGATTTGACCAAATTGGAAAGTTCTCAGCATAGGGTGCAAATTGCTCCTGAAGCGATTTAACTACAGCCTGATCTTCAAAGAATAATACTGTGCCATAACCTGCCTTAAAGGAATCCATTTTTTGTTGAGTTCCTGAAAAATCTTGATTGCCTACTACTTTTCTTAATGTTTCAGTAGTGATGTCCCATAATTTATTATGTGCGTCACCAGATAATACAACAATACGCGCTGTTTGGGAATTAAATGCTGACGGAGTATATTTCACAGCAAATTCTACAATTTCTTTAATTCTTTCATCCGATATTTTTACCTCTTTACTAATTCCGTAGTAAGAACGTCTTTCTTTAAGTGTAGTGTAGAAATCTTTTGTCATCATTTTTTCCTCCTGAAATTTAAATTGCACCTGGCGCTTCGAGATTTTTACTTACCAAAACTTTTTTAAAATTTTCAAATGGCCATTTTATTTCTAAGACCTCCACCAAGTAAAACAAACTGACTTGTCCGTCACTCCTACTTTTAAATCAAAAAAGAATTGAAAGTTATATAATCACGTTTAATGTTCAAAAATATATTACCCAAACAAAAGTAAGAATATTCAGGGGTAAATTGGAGAAAAGATTCAATCATTTTGTTTAATCAAAAATCAACAGTACAATAGATGTTCTGTGAAAGTTGTTACTCCTAGTCCATCTCATCAATAATGATTAATCGTTAAATAACGATAGCTTAAGAAAAGTTAATTTTTTCGGTATATAAATAAGACCTCAAAGTTTAACTTTGAGGATTAAGTGTTAAAACCATTTCGTTTTATAAAGGAATGTGCGAAAAATTACTGATTTACTATATCTCTTAAAGTCTTATTCTAAAATCTATATAACAGCCATAATTTCCTCATCTTTTCCTCAACAAAATCAACTACTGGTTTCGCCTTCTCGTTTTCCAGCACTACCTAAAAGTATGTGATGATACTCCGGAATTTACCTTCCTCCTGTTATTGACGAGTACGAAAGGGGAAAAATGGCTCCTGGCTACCAACTAAACCAATAATTAATAAAAATTTAGTAAGACAGGTCCTCCACTTCAATGGCAGCAAAGATATTAGAGTAATGGACATCAAATGTACCTGTACTACTTAAGCCTCTTGCTAAACAGTTAATGTCTCAAACTCCTTTTTCACACTAATTCCACAAATGAAAAAAAGTTTGCAACGTCTATAGTCCGTGATTCCTCACTTCATGACGTTGCAAACTTAATGGATGATGGTGATTGAACCATTCTTTAAACTTATTTTGTAATACGTGTACCTGCTTTTCCATCTAATGCAGCTACTGCTTGATCGATTGAACAAATGATTGACTCTTTCCCTAATTTTGCGAATTCTATAGCTGCTTGCATTTTTGGTAACATACTACCCGCCGGGAATTGTCCTTCTTTAACATACTGTTCAGCTTCTGCCACAGTAATGTGGCTTAGCTTTTGCTCATTTTCTTTACCGAAATTAATATAGACATTTGGTACATCTGTTAGCATCATGAAAACTTCTGCATTCACTTGTTGTGCTAGCTTTAATCCTGAACGGTCTTTGTCAATAACTGCTTCAATACCATGTAATTGACCACTGTCTTCACGATATACAGGTATACCGCCACCACCAGATGAAATAACAATCGTTTCATCAAGTAAACGTTTAATTTCATCGATACCATGAATCACTTTTGGTTCTGGTGAAGGGACAACTCGTCTATATCCTCGCCCAGCATCTTCTGCCATAGTAAAGCCTTGTTCTTCTAAACGATGCGCTTCTTCTTCTGAAAAAAATACACCGATTGGTTTAGTCGGATTTTTAAAAGCTTGATCATCCTTGTCGACTTCAACCATCGTTAGCAATGTCACTACATTTGTAGCTATGCCACGTTCTTTCATATGGTTTTTTAAAGCTGTTTCCATCATATAACCAATGAAACCTTGTGATTCTGCGTTGCAGACATGAATTGGTAGTGGTTCGACTACATTTTTCGCAGCTTCATTTTGGGCAATGATATTCCCCACTTGCGGACCATTACCATGTGTAATGACGATGTTATGACCCGCTTCTCGAATTTCTACCATATGGCCTGTTGCCGACACTACATTTTTGAATTGATTATCATAAGTTGCTTCTTGTTTCGGCTGTAAAATAGCATTACCACCTAAAGCAATAACTACACTTTTCCCCATTTCTTTCACTCCTTAGTTAATGACAAGTAAATGCCATATAACGTATCCATTCCAGATGATGATCCTACTTTTATAAGCCTGTTCATGCTTTCTAAAGATGGATCATGTTGCAATGCTGTAATCTTCGAACTAAATACACCGTCTATAGCACAGGTTAAGAAACGCTTACTGACAATGGTTGTTAAAGGTTCCTTGATTAGAGCTTTTAGTGTTTCTAGATGTTTAGGTTCGATAAAATTTTTAATAAAATGTCCGTACAATATGCCGACTAGTATATCATCACCAGTTGGTGTTAAACCTTGTCCACGCCCAATAAAGTAACGGAATGTCTCGTCAAGATTTTGGGTTGGATCTTGTAATTGATTAATTAAGGATAATACACGTGCTCGTTCAAAATCTGATGATTCATAGGATGTAAATGAAATGTATTTAAAATTTTCTTTCAATTTATTTATATTTGCATGTTCAAAATCCATATATAACGGTAGTATTTTTATATTAAACACCATTTCGAAGCGGTTATGAAAAAGACGATTATTCCGAAATATTAATGTATCGCCTACCTTAATATTGGTTTTTACTGTTTGTCTCGTTTGAGGATCAAGCAAGATCCCGAACGGAAATGTCCCATTTTCATCGGTACCAACAAATATCAATTCTCCATCTTGATCAACCATATTTAAACCTTTTTCAAACATACTGTGCACGGTAAAGGTTTTTCCTTCATTCAATAATTGAAGTGCGATTGAACCAACCGCACTTGCTTGTAAAATCATCCTTTAAATCCTAGCTTTTCAGCATATGCTGTGATAGCTTTCTCAAAACATTCGATTGGCGGATGTACTGTACCGGCACCAATTTGTCCGTACCCCGCAATTTTATGGGCAATACCAGTGTTGATAACTGGTGTGATCCCTGTTTCAACAACTTTCCGTGCATCAATACCTAAGCATGCGCCTTTAAAGTCCCAAGTTGGGATAACAAAGTTTGGATTTTCGCTAATACAGATTTCAGTCATTTGATTACTTGTTTCAAGCGCATCATTAAATCCACCCGAACCAACAAAGCGTGTTACGGCAGGTGCTGCAATCATCGCCATACCTCCGACACCAATTGTTTCTGTAATCGCTGAATCACCGATATCTGTGTTGGCATCTTCTGCTGAGTAACCAGTGAAATATAATCCTTGCGGGGTATTAACAGGACCAGTAAACCATTCGTCTCCCATACCAGCAATACGAATACCAAAGTTTTCACCGTTTCGGCACATTGCGGTAACAACTGTACCGTGTTCGATTGTCCGTGCTGCATCCATCATCGCTTTGCCAGTCGCCATAGCAATATTTAAGAAAAATTGGTCTGTGTCAGCTAAGAATTGGATTACTTCTGTACGTTGATCTTTTTCAACGTCATCTAATGAAGCAATTACTGGAGATAGTTCTTTTAAAAATGCAAGTGAAGCTGCAATATTTCGCTGGTGGAACTCATCTCCCATAGCAATAGCTTTAGCAATCAATACGTTGACGTTCAAGCCTCCATCAATTCTTTTTAAGGCTTTACTTAATACGGGACCTAATACATCTTTCATCCAGTGTAAACGATTGATGACTTGCTCATTATAAGCGCCGAAACGTAATACTGCGCCAATCCCTTCGTTCATTTGACAATACGCTTCGTTACCACTCTCCTTGTTAATAACAACAAGGACTGGCATGTTAGGTGAAGTAATACCACCCATTGGTCCAACCGCATTCACATGATGACATGGAATGAATTTGATTTTATCGTTTTCAAGTAATTCACGTGCATTCTTTTCGTCTTCTGCCCATCCTTCAAAAAGGATGGCACCAACACAGGAACCTTGCATTGGGTCTGTCATGTTTTCATATTTAATTGGAGGTCCAGCATGTAATAACACGTACTCTTCTAATTCAGGAATCACAGATTTAGCAGGTACAACATCCGTTAAAAATGGTGCTGCTGCTATGATCTTTTGGATAACGGCTTCGTTCGCTTCATTTATTGTTTTGTATCCCATTAGATTGTGCCTCCTTCATAATAGTTTAAGAATTGAAGTACTTTCATTAACTTCTCATCGCCACCAGCAATTGGGCGCCAGTTAAATTGAACACACTCTGAGCCACTGTTTTGAACAGCTTCCGTAAAGCTTTTTAGCCCAATATTGATAACGCTAGGTTTCATATTGATGAAGGACATGATTTTCTCATCCACTACTAAGCTTTCTTCTGTATAGTCAAATTTTTGTACATCAGTAATTGGTTGTTCCACTTTACCACCTACAAGTTGGATAGCTGTGCGGACCATTTGATCATTGGTTTTACAAATAATTGCACCACTCTCTTTTAAAATGGCAATTTGTTTATCGTAACCTTGAACGTCCTGTGCTGTACCTACAACCGTTGCAAGCACTGCAAGCTGACGACCTTCTTGACGTGCATTATCCAAAATACGTTTGATGGTTGGTGCTAGCTCACTAGCCATATCTTCATGACCACCGTTACCGATTACGTTATCAATCATAATGACTGCAGTTTCAGGGTCATTCATAGATTTTTCAAGCATTTCGATACGTTTTTCAGGGTCAATCATCGGATGTGGTTTACCTTTTGTATAAACATCATCACCTAAATCAATGATTTCATGAGTGTTTGTTTTTAAAACATAGCTTTCGCTTTTCTCTTCAGTCATTGTATCTTTAAAAGCATCTCTCACTAGCATAGCCGCTTCAGATGCTAATGTACCACCTGAATAATAACCTTTAATACCAACTTGTGATTCTTTTAATACAACGTTAACATCAGCTGTTGTCGGTTCAAAATTCGGTTTATCACCATTTGATAATTGGACAGCTACAACTGCTGCTTCTTCAAGTGTATAAGCATGATAGATGTTCTCTTCTTGATAGGAAGGTTTGTCACCTAAAAATAGCGTAACCACTGGTTTATCAATATTTCTTAATAAGTTTAATACTTTGCGTTGTACTTCCTCTGCAGGTGGTTTGGAGATCACTGTAATGACTTTTACTTTTGGATCTTGATTTAACGCTTTGATGCTATCTAACATCGTGATAGCACCAACCTCCGTCGATAAATCACGTCCACCTGTTCCAAGAGCATTTGTAACACCTTTACCATAACGGTCAATAATTGTAGTGACTTCTTGAATCCCTGTACCTGATGCCCCAACAATACCGATATCGCCTTCGTTGACGTTATTTGTAAAAGCAATGGGGACACCGTGAATAAGGGCAGTACCACAGTCTGGACCCATCACTAATAACCCTTTTTCATGCGCTTTTTGTTTTAGTTTCACTTCGTCTTCTTTCGAAACATTGTCACTAAACATGAACACATGTAAACCTTCGTTCAATGCGTTTTCCGCTTCCATTGCAGCATATTGACCAGGAATTGAAATTAACGCTAAATTTGGATTGTTTGCAAGCTCCATTGCACGTTTCCAGTTATGAGCTTCTTGACCTTTAGACGTATTTTGTGAATCTGAATCACCTTTTAAAGCGATTTCTACTTCTTCTTTCACTTCGTCTACTTTTTCTTCCTGCTCTGTATCTACAACGATGACGATATCATTTGGCTTTGCTTTTTCTAATTCATCCGTGCCTAAGCCAGAAGATTTAAAAATGTCCTTATTCGCTGGTGTTCCCATCATGATCGATACTTTGTTTACACCATCAATTGCAGACAACTTGTTGGATAAAAGCATTAACACGATGGAGTCTTTATAAGTGTTTTCTTTTATAATTGTGTATAACATGATGATCCTCCAATTTTATTATTCTGCAAATCTATTTTTTCCATGATAACGATCGTAATGAACGTCGTCTGACACAAGATAGTTGTAAATGTCGTCTACGATTTCAATACCTTCCTTATCATATTCCTTACTTCTTAATATACCGCGTTCACCTGGATAATAAATTTCTCCATAGCCCTCTGCCGCAGGCTGTGCTTTTAATTCATTGAGCATAGTTGTAATTTGTAGCTTGAAAGCATCCAAATCTGTGAAATAGGCAGGGTTAATGACGATATGAATTTGACCTAAATCGCGTCCTTTAGTTAAGTCTTGATACATAGAAGATACATGGATACCATGTGGGACTCCTAGAAGACTACCTGATAAAATATCTACCATCATCATCAAGCCGTATCCTTTTGGACCTGCAATTGGTAGGAGTGCATGAACATCTCTTGCATTCGTTGTAGGTGCACCAGTAGCATCCACAGCCCATGTGTCTGGAATCGATGCATTTTTACTTCTTGCATCTAAGATTTTGCCCCATGCTTGGACAGTAGTCGCCATATCAAATGTAATGATGCGGTCATCAGCAGATGGTGCACTATAAGCAATTGGGTTTGTCCCAAAATAAGGTTCAGTTCCGCCAAACGGTACGACCATTGGATCTGATTGACACATACTTAGAGCAACCATATCTTGTTCTGCTGCCATTTCAACAAAGTAACCTAAAGCACCACTATGTGAGATATTTTTCATACCAACAACGGCAACACCTGATTTTTTAGCCATTTCAATCGCTTTTTCCATCGCTTGTTTTGCTATTTGGTGACCTGGACCATTATCCCCATTAAAGATCGCAGATGCTGGTCCTGTTTGTTCAAATGTGTAGTTGGGATTGTTTGTAATCCCGCCTTTTGCAATTCGTTCAGAATAGTATTCAACACGTACAGCACCATGTGAATGAATACCTCTATGATCAGCGTATGTTAATACGTCTGCAACATCATGTGCCGCTCCTTCATTTAATCCAGCTTTTATAAACTTTTGCTTCATTAAATTAAATAGTTCTTCTTTAGATACACGCATCTTGTTTACTCCTCATTTAATTAATATTTTGTTTCACATTCTGAATAATCAGAATTTTATTTTAGAAATTTTTTTGTAACTAAGATGCCTAATTTATCTTTGGTTCACTATCGGAGATAATAGACTCCCTTTTTATAAATCAATATCTCTATTTGCATCTTTAGAATAAATGTATGAGAATGGTTCATCTAAACCAATTGCATAGGTTGCTTGTGGTACATAAGCGCCCATAAAGATATAATCACCTTTATCAACCGGCATCCATTCATTGTCTAAGTTGTACATGCCTCGCCCGCTTAAAACATAAGCGCCGTGTTCTTGAACGTGTGTTTCAATGTAACCATGTGAAGCACCTGGTTTGAATGAAAGAATATGAATGTTCATATCATAGCCAATTTCTTTTGGTAATAAGTCTTGAATTAATACTTCTTTCATACCTTCATATGCCTCTTGTTCGATGTCGTGCACATTACCTGTAACGACTTCTGGCGTAAACCCTTTAAGAGGTTGTCCTTTAAGAGGTTGATAACGTTTTTTGTATAAGAATAAACGGCTATCTTCACCGTTATTATTATTTTCAAAAGTTAACTGTAAGTGTGGAGGCACATATAAATACCCACCTTCAGTTAATTCGTATTTTTTACCATCTGCAAAAGCATTGATTTTGCCATAAACAACGTATACAAAAGATTGAATACCATCACCAGCGAAGCCCGCTTTGTTTCCACCTTGGTTTTTTACTGTTACTAAGTAATCTACAAATCTTGCACCTAAACGAGGGGACCCTAAAATTGTGACGTCACAATCTTTGAAGCCAGGTACAACATTATTAACTAGGCCATCTGGTGTGATTACCGCATAATTGTCTTTTTTAATGACAGAACGTGTTTCTAATAAACCTTCTCTGTATCCTTGAACTTGATTTAAGTAACCCATAAGTATCTGGCTCCTTTTTCATTATTTTTATTCTTTGTATGCTAGTTCATAAAGTACATCACTTAATACTTCAATACCTTTAACAAGGTCTTCTATCTTCGTTTCTTCACTAATGTTGTGACTAATTCCACCAATAGAAGGTACAAATAACATTGCCGTTGGAACATATTGTGCAAAGATTTGTGAGTCATGTCCTGCACCAGATGGCATCACTTTATATTGATTCCCTACATTGTTCTTTGCTGCTTGCTCAATGATTTGAACAATTTTTTTGTCCATCAATGTTGGTGCTTCATCCATCCATAAATTAATGTCATAAGTCATGCTATTTGCTTCAGCGACTAATTTAATTTTGTCTTCGATTTCTACTGCAAAATCATTTAATATTTGCTGATCAATATGACGACAGTCTACTGAGAACGTAATTTCACCAGGAACTACATTTACTGTGTTTGGTACAAGTGTGATATGACCAAACGTTAATACAAGTGGTTCCCCAATTTCTCTAGCACGTTTTGTTAAATTTGAGACAATTTCACTATAGGCAACAACTGTATCGCGACGTAATGACATTGGCGTAGTACCAGCGTGGTTTGCTTCACCTTTTAAATTGATCGTGAAGCGTTTTTGACCAACGATGCCATTAACAACACCGATTGTTTTGTTTTCCGTCTCTAGCACTTTGCCTTGTTCAATATGAATTTCAACAAATGCTTTGATGTCATTACGAACGTCAGTAGTTTTACGATAATCAAAGCCTGATTTACGCATCGCGTCTTCGAACTTAATGCCCTCAGCATCTGCAATTGTGTCAACATCCGATTTTTTAGCTAAGTTAAAGAAGTTTTTGCTACCCCAGAATGTGTAAGGGAATCGACTGCCTTCTTCTTCTGCAAGAGATAATACTTCTAATGAGCGTAGTGGTTGGCCGTGTTTAGCTTTTAAATATTTCACAGCCACTAGTGCAGCTAAGATACCGAATTGGCCATCTAGATGACCGCCTTCAACTACTGTGTCGATATGTGATCCTGTTAAAATGGTTTCTTCCGGATATTTACTGCCAACCAGACGCCCAGTTAAGTTCCCGATATCGTCAAAGCTTGCTTCTAATCCTTCTTCTTTGAATGTTTTTTCCAGTTCACGAACTGCATCATTCCATTCTTGAGAATATAAAAGGCGTGTAATTCCACCTTGTTCTAAGCCACCAAAACCTGTAAATTTCTTATCTAACATTTCAAAAGTTGATTGAATATCCATACCTCTTTCACTCCTTCCTTCTACACTTTTATTATAGGTCCTCCCCCATAACCATTCATTGACACAATGAACAATAATGGATAGTCTTTTTATGCACTTTAGACAAATAGATATGGATAAGGAGCAAGTAGCTGTCGGAGTAAAAAAGAACGCTTTTTGCTATCGATTATGGAAAGGCTTTAAGACGGGGTATGAGTGGAGTAAATCATCCATTCTATCCTTACTAAAAAACAAAAACCACATAGTAAATCTATGTGGTATAGTCCCTATTAAAATGATTAAAGGATAAATCATGAACCTTACAAATAGGAGCAAGCCAGTTATATCGTATTGGCTATTGAAAGGTTTTTGACTCATCCCCGGTTTGATGAACGGCTGCTGCTGCAATCGGGATAGATTGTGTAGAAATCACTTTTGCTTTGCTTCCCCCAGCAGTGTTAGCTGCTATACGCGAGATGCCAATCTGCGTCCCAGTAAGTGCCTGTAAGCTTTCGAATAGTGCATGATTATTTACAACCGATTCCGTTAGAAAGACACCCATCCATCCTAATACTGGACTAACAAATGGGGAGAATTCATCCGTTTTGGCAGGTCGGGTGCTAGAGAAGTGCTAAGCCCAGAGAAGTCAGAAAGATTGGCAAAAGTCATTAATAGTACGATTGTAAGATTCCTCCTTTACTATTTCGAAATAAAGAATTATACGTATATTAACCTTCAAAAATAGTATACAATCAGAGTGATAGGTTATCCTTGTAGCGTTTTACAAATATATTTCTTATTATTTTGGTCTTTTTCTAACAAATATAAAGGAGATGATCCTTATGACAACATTAAAAGAAATCATGTCTGTCCAACAATTTTCTGATTTAACATTATTAAATGATGAGGGAGATTTAGATAGAGAAGTAGAAATGGTCGATATTACGGAAACACCAGATATTAAAAATTTCACAGCACCTCATTCATTTATCGTCACTACGGGTATGTGTTATCAACACGACCAATCCGGATTAAAGGATCTCATTCTAGAATTAAATGATATACAAGTTGCTGGCATAGGCGTTAAATTATCGCGTTTTTTAGAAAAAATTGATGATGAAGTAATAGAATTTGCAAACAAGTTAAAATTCCCCATTATTAGAATCCCTGATAGTTGGAATCTCGGATCCATTACACATCATATATCATCCTATATCTTGGATGAAGAAACTGAAAAGTTATATTTTGCATTAGATATCCAACAAGAATTAAATACTATGCTGATGAGAGGTTTGAGCTTGGAAATGATGATTGAACGAATGAGCAGACTTCTTAGAGTCCCTGTGATGCTCTTAAATCCTTTTCATCAAATTAAAACGATGAGCCATCACTTCCAAGAACAATCAGAGCAAATTCAAAAAAATCTTAGTTACTTCAAAAGATGTGTTAATTCCAAGCAAATTTCACCTAATAATAAAGCATCTTTCCAAGAGGAGCATATTATATTTGAAGTTCCAGCATTTAAATATTTCCCGTATTATTTGATGGTTTCAAATGTTAATACGCTCACCTATCCATTTAGTTTGCTTGCCATAGAACAAGCCGTCAATACACTCAGTCTCGCCATTTATAAAAACAGTAAAATCAAAGAAGCGGAACAACAAGATGTCAACCGATTTTTCGAAACATTGATGTCTGAGCATCCTGATAATCTTATTTCAGTCAAACAGCACCCTGAGTTTTTAAAAAAGCACCATATTCACCCATCCAATTTCTATCAAGTAATCGTTTGTGCGATTGATCAAGAAAGGGATGTGGAAAATAATATCTATTTGAATGAACGTTATCAAATGACTTTTGAGTGGCTAACACATAAATTTACTGACATTGATCCTTCTATCAGTGTTTATAGGTCTCCAGGTAATCATCGATTTACGATCCTATTACAAACTAAACATCAATATTATTTAGATTACTGCAAATATATCCAAAAAGAGTATCATAAACTTTTTAATAGTACACTGTCATTCGGTATTGGTAATGAAGTGACTGAATTCTCACAGTTACCACTCTCTTATTTTGAAGCGAATGAAGCTTTTGATCATAAGTCTGAAAGTAGTAAAGTGGAATTTATTGAACTCTATAAATCTAAAAGTGTAGAAGAATTGTTACAACTCATTCCAGCCAATAAATTAAAACCGTTTATCACGTACACACTAGGTTCATTAGCCTATCCAAAATCGACAAAAGAAAAAGAACTAAAGCATACATTGAAAATCTATTTGGCGAATCATTGTGATCTGACAAAGACCTCTGAAGATATATTTATTCATCGGAATACAGTAAAATATCGTATTAAAAAATGTGAAGAGATTTTAGGTCAGTCTATCGAATCGCCTGATATTTCATTGGATCTACGATTAGCATTATTTGCCTCAGAGAAAGTAAATTTTTAAACTTAAAAATCCCGCTAAAAAGCTGTTATGAATGCTTTTTAGCGGGATTCTTTTTACCTATTTTACCATTCAATGTAGCAGCTCCTACTCAAGCTATTATCAATAAACCGACACGCTTATTCGATTGAATCCACATTTAAATGAAGCTGCTTTCACAACGGTTCCACGAGCATCGTTGCTTTTAGGCAGCAATAACAAAACTACCTATCAGCGGGAGATGTATTAAATCTCCGCTAATAGGTAGCTTTACTTTATTCATTAGTTAGGGGATGGGTTGCTTTCTTCTCTTTCAACATCACGACCAGGAAGAATAAAATCGCTGCTGCTGCAAGAAGTATTGCTGCAATATAGAATGCTAATACTTTTGAACCAGTGATATCACCAATATAACCTGTAAGAGTTGGCGCAATAACTGATGAAGTCATTCCAAAGAAGTTAAAGATACCTAGTGCTTTGGCCATGCTGTTGGAAGGTACTGAATCCGTTACATATGTGATTAAAACTGGATCAATGGCAAGTTTACCTAATAAACCGTATAAAATTAATGCTGCATAGAGGACAGAAGGGTTAGGTGCAAATACGGTTAAACTAATAGTTACGGCTGCCCCAATTAACAAGAAGATTATTAATTTCTGACGCATATGTGCATTTTTATCAATATACTTAGAAAATATCAATGCACCAGGTACTGCTGTGACTGCAACTAAAGCAGCTACATATCCTACTGAACCTTGTTCAAATCCTTTTTCTCCGACAAGGAATGATGGTAACCATGTCACTATCATGTAATAACCATAACATGTTGCAAAATAGACGAAGTAAATAACTAATTTTTTTATCGAGAATAATTCTACGCCTTGAGATACTGTGGCTTGTGCTGTTATTTTATCTTCGGATGTTTCGTTTGTAGCTTTTTTGTCTTGTTTAACAAATAAGATAAACACAAATGTTACAGCTACTATTAAGACTGCTATCATATAAAGCATGTAATTCCATTGGATTTCAAGGCCACCTACTAATACAGATGAGCCTACTAGACCAATAACCATCCCTAATGCCGAACCACTGTTGATGATCGCATTAGAAAAGCTTTTCTTATCTTTTGGCATATATTTAGCGGATAAAGAGAAGGCCGCACCATAGTATGAGCCAGTCGAAAGACCTGCCATTAAGGCGCCTACATAAACTTGAGTGATTGTCGTGCTTGATCCAATGACGAATGCTGCTAATGCAAATATGATAAACGCAGGGATCAATACTCGTTTTTGTCCAAATTTATCAACGAGTATTCCTGATGGAATTTGCATACCCGTATAGGCAAAGAAATAAATAGAAGCAATAAGTCCTACTTGAGTATCGCTAATATTACCAAGCGATTCTTGAATTTGTGGATATATTGGTGTAAGTATTGTACGATAAATCCAAATAGCTACCCAACCTAAACACAGAGTAAAAATGATTTTTTTGTAATAATTCGGGTCATTCTTAACTGTTTGTCCCATAATATGACACTCCCATTTTTCTTTTTTTTTACTTATGTAGTGCTTAATTTAATTTTAGGTGATGAGTACGTAAATAACATTGTTCACTTTTAACAAAAACAGAACCAGCATTGCACATTTTAGACAAAAGCCAATGTTTGAATTGTTTATAAATGCATGACTTATGGCATTCTTATTTACCGATTCCTACTCAGTGCTTTTGTATCTACAAACTTTTCTCGGCTCGAATAAACAAAAATAAGCCCGACTACCCTATAGGTAATCGGACTGATCGCCATCCTCGTGCAAACATCTTTGCTCAAATCCTATTTTGAAAAATGGAATTTTTCTCATGTGACAATCCTTTGTGATCGCAGAAAAGATTCCACCTTGTAGATAATGGATCATCAAGGAGGAATCTTTTTACTATGAAAACTAGTTAATCAACAGACGTGATCGTTAATTTAATGATGTTTATGCGCAATAAAGCCTATTGGTGTGGGACCTGCGAACCCTAACATGACGAAATCTCTACTAGAATTATTAGTCATTCCGTGCTTTTCTCCTGCACGTGAAACGACAACATCACCAGCTTTAATTTGAACCATTTCACCACATTCTGGATAATAATCAGCTGTCCCTTCAATAACAACCCATATATCATCCGCTTTCTCGTGTGAGTGAAGTGGCAAAGTTTGTCCTGGACGCATACACCATATAGCTCCAACAGTATTAGGTGTTTCATAAAAAATATGTTTTGTCGCTTCTTCTTCTCTAAACTCTTGAATATCAGGCCAATGGAAAATACGATTTTTTAAATCTTCTCTTGCTAATTGTTTTAATGTCATAGTATTTTCTCCTTGTTTCGAATTTCAAACTATACCCACGTCATTTAGCGTTTATTAGAAAATGATTATCTGCGAATAATATTTTGAGGTTTTCCCTCTAAAAAAGCCATGGTGTTATCAAATGCAATTTTAGCACGCAGTTCCATTGCCTCATTTGTAAGGAAGCCTACATGGGGTGTTAAAATAACATTTTTGGCTTGTAATAGTTTATAGTCTCCAGGAATTGGCGGTTCCATATCAAATACGTCAATCCCCGCTCCTGCAATTCGCCCTTCATTTAAAGCATCGGCTAATGCATCATTATCAACAATTGGACCTCGTGCACAGTTGATTAGAATAGCTGATTCTTTCATTAATTCTAATTTTTCTTTAGAGATTAATCCTTTTGTACTTGAAAGTAGTGGTATATGTAATGACACAATATCTGATTGTGCTAATAACTCATCTAATTCCATGTACTCGATACCCAAAGCTTCAGCTTCCGGATTTCTTCTAGATTGGTCTGAAGCTACTATTTTTGCGCCAAATGCTTTAAACAAACGAGCAGTCATCATGCCAATCTTTCCTGTACCAATCAAACCAACTGTTTTCCCTTTAATTTCACTACCTTGGAATGCTCCTGGGAAATGATCGGCATGGATTTCTTTATTACCCTGAGAGATACGGCGGTACACATCTAATACTAAACCAATTGTTAATTCAGCAACTGCTTGATTCGCATATCCAGCTGCATTACATACCATAACATCTTGATTTCTCGCTTGCCCGATACCTACATGATCAACACCTGTAAAGGCTACATTTATTAATTTTAAATTGGCATTTTGATCAATCACTTCTGTAGGATAAGGATTATTAGCAATCATAATCACATCTGCACCTTCACTACGTTTTGCTAATTCTGCACTATCTGTTGTTTTCTTGTTGTAATAAACAAATTCGTGTCCGGCCTGTTTGATTGGCTCCGCTAATTTTTCAATGATCGAATCTGAAACATTTAATGGTTCTAATAATTTGACTAACATTTCAATCAATTCCTTCCTATTATTTTTTTTACTAATACGTCTGTTGATTAACTAGTTACCATAGGTTTCTAGAAGAGACATTCGCATCTCTTCAAGACTGTTATTTCACCGCAGAGATGGATGAGATTTTTTTTTGCACATATTGCACAAAAAAATCAGGTATTTTCGTTTTCAATCACTTCCTTTTTTATTTTTTATTATGTTAATTGCTTAATTTAATTGTAAGATAGGAGCATTTAAATAACATTGTTCACTTTAAACAAAAACAGAAACGACATTACATGTTTTTGACTAAAGCTACTATGTAAAATAACTAGAAATACGCTTTATCTAAATCGGAAACTTGCCTCTGATTGAATATTCTTTAGCTGATAGTGTCTTACCTAGATGAAGATTTCATTTATTCAAGTCAATTGACCATAATTCCCTCCTTTCTATTTTTATAACGAAGATTCATTATTAAATCTCCACTATTTATATTTTGCTAGTAAGAGATATTGATTATGGAATTTAGCATAAATATAATTAATATCTCTTTTATCCCTAAATATCCAATTAATTCATATATTTTTAGTAAAATTGACCATAATTATTGCAGATACATTACATGATTAAAAATAATATGTCAGAATCATAGGAAAGTGTTAATCAGTAATATGATTGAAAAATAACTCTTAAGCGTTTCATGATATTCTTACTTTAGTTCAAAAGCGATTGCTTTTTGAAAGGGGTAAGGATTAATTGAAGAAAAAAATATTACTACCGATTTTTGCGTCTTTTATGTTCTTTACAGGAATAGGTATTCACGATGCGCAAGCAGCTACATATACAGATATAACAAATACAGCTAAAGCATATATTGGCACTCCTTATAAATATGGGGGCACAGATATTAAGACAGGTATTGATTGTTCAGCCTATACACAATTAGTATTTTCTAAGGTAGGAATTTCATTAGAACGTACATCGAATGCTCAATATCAACAAGGTACTTCTATCGCAAAAGATAATTTAAAGACTGGCGATCTTGTATTTTTTAATACTTCGGGAAGTGGTGTTTCACACGTTGGCATTTACATAGGTGACAGCAATTTTATTTCGGCTACGACAAGTTCAGGGGTTAAAATGGATAAAATCAATGACCCTTATTATTGGGGATCTCGTTACGTGGGGGCAAAACGTGTTGCAAGCTTCTCGGATTATGGAGAGGTAAAAGATGCTGAAATAGACTTTACTATTTATTCATCACGTGGAGAAGTAGCTCTTAAAATAGCTAAAAAACTACAATTAGATACTAGTCAAACAAATTCAAGTTTTCCTGATGTAAAGCCAGGGTCTAAATATGCAGGTGCTGCTGAAGCCCTAAAAAAAATCGGTGTCTTTACTGGTGATGAAAACGGGAAATTCAATCCAGGTTCACCTATTACACGCGGTCAACTATCAAAAGTTTTAGTAGAAGCATTCCACTTAAAACAACAAGGAGCAACAGAAAACTTTCTAGATGTTCCTGGAGCTCATTGGGCTAACAGCTATGTATCCATCCTTGCATCCAATAAAATTACGGTAGGTAAAGGTGATAATTTATTTGGTGTTAACGATTATGTGACAATCGAACATTTAGATGCTTTTATCCAACGATTAACTCAATAATATGAAATGGTGTTTCACATGGATGAAACGCCATTTTTTTATGTCAAGCTCCCCTTCTCCGCTCGCCCCTCAACCCAAAGCATTTTTAACCGTTTTGTTGCACCATTTTTTTAGAGGGAACCAATCACGTTAAAATAAAGGCGATAATCGCCTAGATGGTCATGAAATAATAGGTATCACTGGACTAAGATAGAGAACCATTTCAGCCGTAGCATTGAGTGTTTCTACAAATAGGCTTTTCGTTTGTGTTGTAAAAAGGGTAATACAACAGCAGCTCCTATCGCACAAAGCCAGTAGATAACCACTGTATAGTTGTAGCTGAAGCCGAGGTTTATTTTCACTAAAAAACGGGTGCTGCTTATCATTAGCAACACCCGTTTTTGACTACTTATTTCACGTCTACTTGTTGTTCAGCATCCTCATGAGTCATCATATTTTCATGATTTGGTTGAACTCTCTTAATAAAGAATGCAAGAATGAGTGCGATTACCGCAATCAATGTTGAAATAAAGAAGGTATAATTAATACCATGAAGCATGGCTTCATTCATGATTTGTTGTTTTAGCTCAGCGGCACCCTGTGTAGATGTCTGTGCATTGGCACTCATATTATTCATAGCGCTAGCAGCTATTTCTTCTGCCTTGGCAGTTGTTTTATTGTTCATGACTGTAATCAATACAGCAGACCCAATAGCACCGGATACTTGCTGAAGTGTATTGTTCATTGCTGTTCCGTGTGGATTATTATACGCTGGTAGCTGATTCAGCCCATTAGTCATAACTGGCATCATGACCATTGACATCCCAAACATCCGTAATGTATACAGAAGAACAAGTGTCGAATAAGCCGTATCCATACTTATTTTACTAAAGTAATAGGATGTGACAATGGTGATGATTAAACCAAATACGGCTAAACTTCTTGCGCCATATTTATCAAAGAGCTTCCCGGTAATTGGAGACATGATTCCCATTACAATTGCACCTGGTAGCATTAATAAACCTGAATCCATTGGTGAAATGCCACGAATTGTTTGCACATAAATAGGCATTAAAATCATTGCAGAGAACATGGCCACCGCAATGACGATGGAAATTGCCGATGATAAGGCGAACATAGGATATTTGAAAATACGAAACTCAAGCATTGGTTCATCCATTCGAAGTTGACGAAGGACAAAGGTAATTAAAGCAATCGTCCCGATGATGATTGTTCCATAGACAAGTATGTCGTCCCAACCTTTTTCCCCTGCTGAACTAAAACCATACAGCAGGCCGCCGAATCCGATACTTGATAAAATGAGTGATATCACATCAAGCTTAATGGCACGTTGTGGTGTCACATCCTTCAATTTAAACGCTGCAAAAATTAATGTCAAAATGGCAATTGGCAGAACAAGATCGAATAACATTCTCCAGCTATAATGTTCAATGATCCAGCCGGAAAGTGTAGGTCCTATTGCGGGAGCAGTAATCATCACGAGACCAAACATCCCCATCGCTGCCCCTCTTTTTTCAACTGGAAATGCAGTAAGCATAACATTCATTAGTAAAGGCATCATTATGGCTGAGCCTGCAGCTTGTATCATACGGGCTGCTAATAATACACCAAATGCTGGTGCAATACTCGCTAGGAACGTACCTAGCGTAAATAAGGCCATGGCGGTAATAAATAGCTTTTTATCCGTAAAGCGTTGAATAAAGAACGCACTCGCAGGTATTAAAATACCGTTAATCAACATATAGCCCGTTGAAAGCCATTGTACGGCAGTGGCTTTTACGTCAAATTCCGTCATAATGGCTGGGAGGGCAATGTTTAATAACGTTTCATTCAAAATCGCTACAAATGCCCCAATAAATAAAATGGCAATCATGCCGTATGGCGTTTTTGTCTGGGCAGACATGGTATTCTCCGACATATAATATCAATCCTACTTTCTTTTATCTTTTTCATTTTCTTGAGAATTTCGATTATCTTTTTAGGTCTCGACTTCTTCGTCAATGAGCTGAGTAGGTTTTCCTCCCATCTGTTGTAGTGCCTTTGCTGATTTCATAGCAACCACTCCTTTAAAAATAAATAATAAAACTGTTGACGAAAGAATAGAGTATATTGTATAATTAAAATAGGGAAAGTGCGTGGTACGTTAATTATACAATGTCTATCTCTATAAATTTACCATAAACCATTGTTGATTTCAATGTGTTGTACATATATTTTTTTGTAAAAAGTCGATTCTTTTCTTACAGAGAATTGACTTTTTTTATTGTTGATTTCTTGATTAAGCCATCATTCGTTAATTCATAAATGGTTGATACAACTTCCTTTAAATATCGGCGGTCATACGAAATACTAATAATGGTGCCACCATATTGGGCTAACGCATTACACAACAGTACAGGCGTTGTCAAAGGACTAAAAATTCATCTGCATCACCCCGACGTTTGATAAAATCAAAAAATGCTTCTATTTATCAACAGAAGCATCTTGTGCAATAAAAATAGTTTCCCTATGTATCAATTAGCCCAGAGCTTTCAATCTGTGCACCATTTGATATTTTATGTCAATTGAGGGGCTGTTAATAGATCTTGCACAAGAAACCACCCGTGTTCCAGTCATCCTATAATGACCCCCCTGCATCTTGAAAAACCTTCGTAAAAAAATTCCACATCTCCCCTTGTAAATATGTGTTCTAATGTTATTTCACACCTACCTGTACTTCCACCATCATTCCCCTTAGCGAGTAAACAAGAATGAAACTAGGTATTTTCTCAATCTTTCTATAAAAGTAGCCACCTAGCGCGCTGATGGTATTGCGGAGCTAGGTGGCTAAGTGATGTTTTTAACTAGATTTAATTGAATATATAAGGGGTGCCTATATCCCTTCTATATTCTCGTGGGCATAAAAATATAATAAGTAGTGACTGCCTTGATTTTTTTCATCAGCAGCTAAAGCTAAAAATGAGACTGTTCGAACAGGTAAAGCTTTCAGACAACATTAACGATAGGTGTTGTGAATGTTATAACCTCTTTATTAAAAGTGGCTTTCTAGCATTTTTTCCTAAACCTTTGTGAAGCGCAAAACCTACTAGCATTAGTGATCTACCTCATCCCTAATGTCCTCGGCATTGCAGTCAAGGTTCCTCTATCACCTTCCCTATTTACAGATTTCATTACTTGTGCGAATAATTGTGAATCGTTCCACACGTCCATGATTGTTGATAGCTTTGATGGATGTTGGTTATCCATGTTTCTATCATAAATACTTTCCCTACTTTTTTAACCATCCACATCATTGTTAATTTAACCATCCACTTGTCTATAATTAACAAAAATTCATCTTTTTCCATTTAGACAATGCAGTGCTTCTGCAAACCTTTTGATTCCTTCGTCTATTGACTCGGTATCCTCTCTGGCGTACGTAAAACGGACAAATCCCTTTTGTGATCCCATAGTAGAGCCAGGCACATAGATGACCCCACGTTGAATGGATTCTTCTAGTAATTGGGTTTCATTATAATCTTCCATCATTACTTGGCACCAAATATGAATGCCACCCTGTGGCGCGTAAAATGTCACCTCATCCTTTAAGTACGTATGGAGACTTTGGACAATAGTATCTCGGCGTCTTTCCAATTCCTTCACTAAATGCTCGATATGCAGGTTAAAATTGGAGGACTGTAAAAAATCATTCGCTATCCATTGTGTGAAGCTGGAATGGCCAAAGTCAATTTGTTGCTTGGCATCGGATAGTCTTTCAATAACGGATGTAGGACCAATAATCCAGCCGATTCGTAAACCTGAGGCTACGATTTTGGACAAGGAGCTAATGTATAATACATTTCCGTTTGTATCTAATGATTTTAAAGTTGGTCTTTTCTCACCTGAAAAGGCCGTTAAGCTATAGGGATCATCTTCTACTACCGGAATCCCGAGCTTGGACGATATGTCTAGAATAGCCTCTCGTTTCTTTATATTTAACGAAGATCCAGTTGGATTATGAAAATCTGGGTTTAAAAATATCATTTTAATTCGATGTTTTTTATAAAGGGCTTGCAAATCATCGGGATTAATGCCATCCTTATGAACAGGAAGATAATGGATTTTTAATCCAGCCGATTTAAAAATAGGTAAATTAAAGTTATATGAAGGATCTTCAATCGCGACAGCATCTCCAGGCTTTAACAAGCATTGGACAATCAAATGTAATGCTTGTTGAGCTCCAGACGTAATGAGGATGGAAGAAGGATTTGTATCAATTCCTCTGCTAGTTTTTATATGGTTTGCTAGGGTCGTTCGTAAAATCTCACTTCCTTGAGGATGATCATATCCTAGACTACCAATGAAAGAGCGTGTTGCCGTAATCTCTCTTAATGCGCTTTTAGGAAAAAGATCCTCCGATAATTCTCCGGTTGCTAAATTGATCAGTTTATGATCCACTGCCTCTTTTCTTATTTTTTGCGTAACTGGTAGATTCGGTAAAAAGGAGCCTGCCTCAATATATCGATTCCAGCTCGGAATTCGCTTTCGTGTGATTCCCCAAATATCTTTGCTAATGGTCGTACCGCTTCCTCTATTGCGTTCAATGAGTCCCATTGCTTCTAATTCGTCATAGGCACTAACAACTGTACTTCTGTTTACTTGTAAAGTATTCGCTAAATATCGCTCTGATGGTAATGGTTTATCGGGCGGAAATGTTCCATCAGCAATCCCTTTTTCCATATATTCTGCGAGTTGTTTATAGATAGCTTTTTTTGCATGTCGATCTGGTTTCCAATTCATAGTTTTTCACCTCTATATTGCCTCTTATTTCTAGCTTTGTCTGAAAAGCTAAAAAGTCAATCATAATAGAATGTTAATGATTAATAACCATCCACTTCCTTATTACTTTCACCATCCACTTTTAATTATAACCCGTAGAATTCTACGAGAACCCTTATCTGACGCTTATTCCTCTCGATAATATTATACTAAAATTATTTTTGTTGTTTTAGAACGTTCTGTGTAATCTTGCAAAACACCTTGTCTTTCAAAATATGGACCACTATCATAAAAATCAATTGTGAATCAAAATCCATACAAGCCTATAGTAACCGATAGCACTTCAAAGAATCAGTTAAAGGGGTTTGTTTATGAAAAAAAGTTGGCTCAGATTAATTGGTCTTTTCACTATTGTCACTATGTTAACGGGCTGTGACCCGCTTTTAGTATTAGACCCAAAAGGTCCTCAAGCTCAAGTACAAGCCAAAGATATTATGCTTTCGATAGGGATTATGTCCTTTATCGTGCTAGTCGTTTTTGTGATTTTAGCTTATATGTTAATGAAATTTCGCGCTTCCAAGCAAAGTCCCGACTATAAGCCTCCCCATATTAAGGGAAGTACAATGGTTGAAATAATTTGTGTAGGTATCCCTGTGTTAATTGTTGCGTACATGTCTATTATTTCAGTTCAAAGTAATTACAAGGTGGAGTCTACGCCGGAAAAATACAAAGATGAAAAGCCTTTAGTCATTTATGCTGCAACATCTAACTGGAAATGGCATTTTAGTTATCCAGAAGAAGATATTGAAACCGTAAATTATTTGTATATTCCTGCAGAGCGTCCAATCGAATTTAAGCTTTATTCGTATGGACCGATTACTAGCTTCTGGATTCCACAACTTGGGGGTCAAAAATATGCGATGGCCGATATGGTGAATACCTTGCATTTGGCTGCGGATATGCCCGGAGAGTTTATGGGAAGAAATGCAAACTTTAATGGAAAAGGATTTGCGGAAAATACGTTTAATGTTACAGCGGTGACTCATGATGAATTTGATGAATGGGTCAAGGAAGTAAAGGAAACAGCAGATTTATTAACGGAGGAAAAGTTTAATACGTTACTACAACCAGGTCATGTGGGACAAGCCACATTCAATGGAACGCATTTAACGTTTCTACCAGCGCCTGAGGGTGAAAATGGCGGACATCAGCATGGCTCTTCCCACGTAAAAGATCATGCCACTCCATAAATTAATGATGAATTTCTCAAACGAAACTAGTTTACGATAAGGTTTATGTCGAAAGGAGACCTAGTCAGATGGATTACTTTGAACGTTTTGCTATACCCCATCCAAGCCCAGCTATTTATGCATCTATGGTCGCTATTGGTCTAACGGTTATAGCGATTATTGTAGGATTAACTTATTTTAAAAAGTGGAGTTATCTTTGGCGGGAATGGTTAACAACAGTGGATCATAAACGCATTGGTATTATGTATTTAATTTCAGCCATTCTTATGCTATTCCGTGGTGGTGCGGATGCTATTATGATGCGAGCGCAAATGGCAGTACCAGATAATAAATTACTAGATGCCCAGCATTATAATGAAATATTTACAACACATGGAACAGTCATGATTATCTTTATGGCGATGCCGTTTATTATGGCCTTTATGAATTACATTGTGCCGCTTCAAATCGGCGCAAGAGACGTGGCCTTCCCACGTTTGAATGCATTAAGCTTTTGGCTATTTTTCATGGGAGCTATGCTATTAAATATTTCCTTTGTTATTGGGGGTTCACCTGATGCTGGCTGGACGAATTATTTCCCTCTTGCTAATAATGAATTTAGTCAATCTGTAGGGGTCAACTATTACTTGTTTGCTCTACAAATTTCAGGGTTAGGTACATTAATTACTGGTATTAATATGATTGTTACCATTCTCAAAATGCGAGCTCCAGGAATGACATTAATGAAAATGCCTATGTTTACGTGGTCTTCATTAGTCGCAAACGTTATAATCGTGTTTGCCTTTCCAGTATTAACGGTTGCACTTGTCATGGGAACATTCGACCGCCTATTTGCTACGAATTTCTTCACAACATCCAATGGTGGTATGGATATGCTATGGGCGAATTTCTTTTGGGTCTGGGGACATCCTGAGGTTTATATTCTCATATTACCTGCCTTTGGGCTTTACAGTGAAATTATTTCGACCTTCTCGGGACGCAATCTCTATGGCTATAAATCGATGGTCGGCTCCATGGTGATTATCTCCTTCCTATCGTTTTTAGTATGGACCCATCATTTCTTTACAATGGGGCAAGGTGCTTTAACAAATAGTATTTTTTCAATAACAACGATGGCGATTGCTGTGCCCACTGGGGTGAAGATTTTTAACTGGTTATTCACCCTGTGGAAAGGAAAAATTGTCTTTACAACGCCGATGCTGTATGCCATGTTGTTTATCCCTACTTTTACAATTGGTGGCGTAACAGGGGTAATGCTAGGTATGTCTGCAGCTGATTACCAGTACCATAATACGATGTTTTTAGTAGCTCACTTTCACATGGTCATTATTCCTGGTGTTGTATTTGCCATGCTAGCAGGGTTACATTACTATTGGCCAAAAATGTTTGGCTTTATGTTAAATGAAAAAATCGGCAAAGTGACGGCTTGGATTATTGCACTTAGCACCTTACTTGCCTTTATGCCGATGTTCTTCTCTGGCTTAGATGGACAAGCACGCCGCATGTATACTTACTCAGCTTCCACAGGTTTTGGTATGTGGAATATGGTTTCCTTTGTCGGCGCTATTGGTCTTACGATTGGCTTTATGTTAATTGTATACAACGTTTATTACAGCATTCGTTATGCACCAAGAAACATTGGCTCAGACCCATGGGACGCACGTACATTAGAATGGGCTACACCAAGTCCAGTGCCGTACTATAATTTTGCAAAAGTACCGCATGTCATTTCAACTGAGGCATTATGGGATGCAAAATATCGCCAGCATGATTTGTTCCCAGAAAAATACGAAAACATTCATATGCCAAATAACAGTGGGATACCATTCATTCTAGGCTGTATATTCTTTGCTTGGGGCTTCTCATTTGTATTTGGTATGTGGATTCCAACTATTGTTACAACTATCGGTATTTTTATTTGCATGGCTCATCGTTCATTGGAAAAAGACCCTGGACACTATGTACCTGTCGAAAAAGTGAAAGAAACGGAATCAAAATTGCGAGGTAGTCAATCATGAAAATCGATCAATCACTCCCTTTAGAATATAGTACACAGCAAAATCAATTGAATATACTAGGCTTTTGGGTTTTTATCGGCGCTGAAATCATGCTCTTTGGAACGCTGTTCGCAGCATATTTTGTGTTAGTGGATCGCACCGGAACTGGCCCTACTGGAGCAGATATTTTTGAAATTACACCTGTTTTATTTGAAACATTTATTCTTCTCACTAGTAGCTTTACGATTGGTCTAGGCATACACGCTATGCGCAAAGGCTATATGAAAGCGATGATTACGTTCTATGTGTTGACGCTATTGCTAGGCGTAGCATTTATTGGATTTGAGGTTTATGAGTTTATTCATTATGTGCATGTTGGTGCAGGCTTACAAACGAGCGCCTTTACAGCTACCCTTTTGACAACATTAGGGACGCATGGTGCCCATGTCACATTTGGTGTGTTTTGGGGGATGTTTATTGTCTACCAATTAATTACGCGTGGATTAACGCCTGAAACAGCCAATAAATCTTTCATCTTCTCCTTATACTGGCACTTTTTAGATGTGGTTTGGATTTTTATCTTCAGCTTCATTTACTTGAAAGGAATGGTGTGAAATGAGTGATTTATTCCCACTAAAACAGGTGATGGGATTTGCCTTGTCGATAATCCTTACCATCATTGCAGCGTGTGTCTATTTTTTTCAGATAGCAATGCCTATTACGATGACAATACTTTTAGTCACAGCATTTATTCAGGCAGGCTTACAGTTAGTTGTCTTTATGCATGCTGGTGAAACGAATGATAAACCCGCCATCTATACCAATATTTATTATGGGTTAGTCATAGCGCTCGTTACCATTTTTGGAACATTACTATGTATGATTTGGGGTTATATTTAATAATACAATGGTGAAAAATCGTCCTTACTTGAACTTAGTAAGGACGATTTTTACGTGAAAATACCGATGTTTGTTTTGAATGAGAGCAAATCTTTCTTTAAAAGTATCAATCTATTTTACTTTGTAACCCTTACCATTCATCCGTGCCTAATTTTTAGGGGACAATCACGGAGTTGTATACGTTAATGACAGCATTAAATGTATTTTTTCATCTGAGTGATTAATATACGTGTGAAGTTCTTCACCCTTGAACTTAATGACATCCCATTGATTTAACAGATGGGTTTTCTCTCCGACCTTCAGCTCCAATTGCCCATTCAACACAAGCACAACTTCCTCAGAGCCTGCTAAGTGACACTCACTATATTCACTATTAGGATCAAGACGACCTCTATACCATTCAGTTCCATTTGTTTTGAATAAAGGCTCGACAAACCAGTCGTTATTGTGACCTGCAAATTGATATTCCGATCCAAAACGGTGAACCTCTACATTTTCTTCAAAGGATAATAAAGAAATTAATGGAATATGAAGCCCTCTACATATTTTCCAAAGGATATTAACAGTTGGATTTGTTTCCCCCCGTTCAATTTTCCCTAATGTTAGCTTACTGACATTACTAACACTCGCGAGCTCTTCGAGACTCATCCTTTTATTTTTTCGAATCTCTCTTAAGTTCATACCTACTTGACTAGATAAATCCATATGCTCCTCCTGCAATAGATGGCACCCCTTCCATTGACTTTGCACCAATAGTATACTATATTATACAAGTCGGTTAATCATAGTTTATTTTTTAAACAAAAAGTTAACTATAGTATATCAAATAATAACTAAAAGAGGTGTTTTCAGTGATGGCGAAATCAAAAAACTTCCCGATTATTTGGAGCGTTTTTTCTTTGTTTATACTTTCCATGAATCTACGAGCTTCGATAACATCTATCTCGCCAGTATTGAAAAATATTCAAGTAGACTTGCAGATGACAAGTGTTGTAGTAAGTTTATTAACGGCACTACCCGTATTTTGTATGGGGATTTTTGCGCCATTGGCTGGCAAGCTAAGTGAACGATGGGGTATTGAGTGGACGATTGGTGGATCCGTTCTATTAATCGGTATATCAACTGCTTTACGGTTAGTGGCAACTTTCCCCTTCCTTTTATTATTAACTGCTATTCTTAGTGGGATAGGGATTGCCATAACAGGTCCACTGATTTCAGGCTATATCAAAAAGGAATTTCCTAAATATTCTTCTACTATGATTGGTGTATATTCTGCGGGTATGGGAATTGGAGCCTCTTTAAGTGCTGGTTTAGTTGTTCCTGCTATGCATGCATTTCATCAATCTTGGAACGCAGCTTTAGCGATATGGTCGGTATTCGCTCTTATAGGTATCATTGTTTGGATTCCTATCATTAAAAAATCAAAGCCATCTCAAGAGTCATTTGAGAAAACTGCAAATCAAAAAAGTCGGTTACCTTGGGGAAACCGATATGTTTGGCTCCTTATGATTATGTTCGGTTTCCAATCAGGTGTTTATTATTCCCTCGCGACATGGCTCGCTCCAAAAGTACAGGATATGGGATATAGTGACGCCTACGCTGCAACGACCGTCACTATTTTTTCTGTCATGCAGATGGTTTGCAGCTTTATCATTCCCATCTTAATAAATAATAGTTCCAAGAGAAAGCCTTGGATGCTACTTTGTGCTTCAAGCTCCTTTATCGGCATTTTCATGTTAATTATGGGTGGAATCTCCCCTATTTTCTGTGCGACATTAACAGGGATTGGTGCTGGTGGTTTATTCCCATTAGCAATGATTTTACCTTTAGATGCAACGACTACACCAAAAGAGGCAAGTGAATGGACAGCAATGATTCAATTCGGTGGCTATATCATTAGTGGTATCATACCAATGCTTGTTGGGATTATCAAAGATATGACAAATACATTTGACGTTGCCCTTTTCACCTTATTAATTATTATCATCGTTATCATGGGGCTGACGTTAAAGGTTAAAACAAAGAAGGAATCAGCTACTATTCGCGTTCTTCCTAGTAGATGAAGGACGGCACCGCGTTTTTGACTGTAGGTAAACTATTTTGGAGAGTTCAGATACTAAAATAGTTCGCCTCTTGTTTTATTGTATATTTATACAACAACGTTTTTACGTAGTTTTTTCTATGCTACAATTCACTATAAATGAGGAAGGAAGATGTCTAATGAACGTAACCGTTTATGTTGCAAGTGCATTTAGCAAGGATCATCAAGGCGGAAATAAAGCAGGAGTAGTATTTGATGAGAATACATTGACCACTACTCAAAAAATGGAAATAGCCAAACAGCTGGGCTATGCGGAAACCGCATTTATATCAAAATCTGAAATGGCTGATTATAAATTTGAGTATTTTACACCAAAAGAAGAAGTTGATTTATGTGGTCATGCTACAATTGGCTCTTTCACGATACTGATGCATTTACACAAACTTTTCAGGGATTGCTATACAATTGAAACGAACAGCGGTGTTCTTACTATTACGATAAAAGATGACATCATTTTCATGGAACAAAACAAACCGATATTCTATGATGTTATATCTTCAAACGAATTCATCAACTGTTTTGATAGTAAAGCTATAGACAATAAATACCCCATTCAAATTGTCTCGACAGGCTTAAAAGATATTTTAATTCCTATAACCAATGAAACACAATTATATGCACTGCAACCTAATTTTGAAAAAATTAAAGAAATGAGCCAGTATTATAATGTTGTTGGGATGCATCTATATACTTTTAATGACAATCGTATTATATGCAGAAATTTTGCTCCCCTATACGACATCAATGAAGAAGCAGCAACTGGAACTTCTAATGGTGCATTAGCTTGCTACCTTTATGAACAGCATCACCTGCAAAAAGAAGTCTATGTATTTGAACAAGGCTATTCTTTACACTCGCCTTCTGAAATTTTAGTTAAATTAGCAACCAATAGCAAGAATGAAATAGAAAAAGTTTATGTTGGCGGCAAAGGGTATTACTGTGAAACTAAGTCTTTAAATATAGAAAAAGGTTAAGAATATCATTTCTCAACCTTAGACTGTAGATTTTCTACGTTTTAATTCCAAACATTGTATTAATTGAACAAGATTTTTGTCTTCTGTCTGAACACGGTTTAGGAATATGCCTAAACCGTGTTTTCATATATTCACTACCTATGATTATTACTCGCTTGTAAAATCTATAGTAAACGTTATTTTTCCATTTGATAGTGCGGACTCCGTTACAAAGTCTAACTGTTCGGCAAGACTTTTCACTGTAGCGAGACCAAGCCCTGTTCCAGAGAAATGTTTATTTCGAGAGCTTTCCCCTACATAAAACGGTTGCCATATTTTAGAAATATCCTGAAGCGTTGTATGATTACTTACTTTCAATATACCCGAATGAAAGGTAATCATTATTTCATTGCCCGAGGTGTATTTTAGTGCATTGCTAACCAAATTTTCTACAATATAATAGACTTTTTCCTGCTCACTATTCAGCATAAAGGTAGTTACGTCAGATTGAAGAACTATCTGCTTATCCCCCTTCAAAGGCTGATAGCTTTGGATGATTTCTTGTAGTAGCTGGAAAAAGTCAAAATGTGATACATTCATAGCATTTTCTTCTGTTCGAGCATAATAAAGCATATCTGTAATGATTTTCTCCATACGATCCACTTGCTGATGAATAACAGTTAAATAGGTGCCATCATCCAACCCATCTTCAATCCCACTTGAGTAAACATTAATGAGGGCGAGAGGCGTTTTCAACTCATGTGTTAAGCCCATCATAAATTGCTTTAAATCTAGATTTCGTTGGGTTAATAATTGCTGTGCTGATTCAAGGGTTAAACTCATTTTATTAATACTTTTTGCTAATTCTTCGATTTCATCACCCGTTTGAATGGTCGTCTGTTGAAAATTCAGTTCCCCAATTTCTTTTGCTACTTGTTGCAATTCATTTAATGGATTGGTTATTTTTCGAGATAGGAGCCCCGTAACTATAATAATGATTAAAATGCTTACTATTAGAAAGGCTAAATTAAAACGATTAATAAAAGAGGCTATATCTGTAAAACGTGCCATAGTGGCTCCAATCATCACAAGCTGATCCTCTTCTTTCGCATAATGCACAATAAAGCTAGACTTTTGTTTCCCCTGATCATAGAGCTTTCCTACAACTTTATCTTCCGAGATAGTTTGAAGTACTTCCTCGGAAACCCAAAATTTATTTAGAGCTATATGCTTTCTCGCCAGTTGAAGTCTTAAATTTTCATTCAGATCATTGAGGGAATCCTCCAATGGAACTGCTATAATCGTGACATCAAATTGACGCTCCACCAACTCTACATCCTCTAAAACTTGATAAGTCTCAAAGGCTTCTGATACTTTTTTATTCAGCTGATAAAGATAAAATTTAGGGAGAAAAAACTGGCTTACACCAAGGGATATAGAAAATGTAAGTATGACTACTAAAGTAATATAAATGGTTAATTTTGTGCCGATTTTCTGTTTCATTCGCTTGTACTATACCCAATACCTCTATGTGTTTGGATAATGTTCTCCCCTATTTTTTCTCGCAATCGTCGTATATGTGTGTCCACTGTTCGAGCATCTCCCATATAGTCCAATCCCCACACTAAATCCAGGAGCTGATCTCTCGTCAAGATTTGTCTCCGATTTTGGCTAAAAATTCGTAACAGCTCAAATTCCGTTTTCGTTAACTCTATTTCTATCCCTGCTCGCCAAACACGTTTACTTGTCACATCGAAGGACACATTCTGTAGCTGTTGTATAGCTTCGATTTGCAGTAATTTTTTCGCCCTCATAATGAGTACCTTAGGATAAAAGGGTTTATTGACATAATCGTCAGCCCCCTCTGCTAACGCTTGAAATTCATCCTCACCAGTGTCTCTTGCTGTTAGCAGTAAGACCTTTATCTTTTGTGTTTGTTTCATTTCACGACAGACCATCAACCCATCTTTTTTAGGCATCATCCAATCTAAAATGGCCAAATCAATTTTTTCTTGATAAAAAATGGCAAGTGCTTCCTCTCCATTTGTTGCGGTAAAGACCGTGAACCCCTCTCTTTGAAAATAGTTTTGTAAAATCTTTAACATAGCTAATTCATCATCTGCAATGAGTATATTCATTTTATGAAACTCCTAATGATCATATTTTTCCAGATTATATTGTTCGATAATAGCCATTAATTTTTCGGGATATAAAGGATCCGTCGAATAATTGCTTTTTTTCAAGGCATAGGCAGCTTCTTGATAGGTTGACGCTGCCAAAACCTCTTCGTATTGATGTGCATTCCAACTGGTACCCTCTAATAATAGCTGAAGATGGTCCTTTAATGCACTATTCCAATCGGGGTAAGCTCGAAATTCTGCTTCCGTTGTATAGCTTTTATTATGTTCATATTCAACTGTCGGCATTTTAACGGATTTACCATGATACCTGCCCTTCATCCCAAACAAGTTATTTGCGTTAACAGCTAATTCACTTTTACCATAATTCGATTCCAATATAGCCTGTGCAATAATTATGCTTGGCAATATTTCTTGACCTTGCTGATTTAATGTCACCGCTAGTGGTGCGATTTCATCAATAAATGCTACTTCGTCGTTATGACCCTGTCCAAATAGCTTGGCCATGTATAGGGCTAAAATAACTGTAAGTAATAGCATGCTGATTTTTTTCATTGTGTTTTACCTCATTTCCATTAAGCTGATGGTTGTATCGTAAAACAGCAATGTTACAGTTATTTGACAAAACATGAAAAGTGGCAAAAAAAGCCCGCACTTTTTAAAGTACGAGCTTTTGTATAGAGTCCATCCTATTGCAATTAACAATGCGATGTGAAAGGGAACATAAAATTCCCTTGCACAAACGTTTTTTTCGAAAGCACGAATAAAGCGTCGTCATCATTTGGCAGGATGGTTGCATTCATGCCTTCCATCATAAACTCTGGTGTAAAATGAAACACTACTTTTTTGGTTGTTTTCTTGACAATACTTGCTAGCAAATCCTCTACATTGATAGCATGCAAAGAGATGATATCATAAATATTTAGTACCCCTTCTTCTTCCTCCATTAATACTATTGTTTCTGATTCTTCTAAATAGTAAATAGCATGCGGGAAAACTAACGTAAAATAAAACATTAATAAGCTTTCATTTTGCTCCACAGCAATCACACTTGAATGGGTATAACGATTTTTCGCATAAGCTTCAAGAAGGGCTAGATTTTGATCAATGGTCAGCAGTTGGACGCTAGTCTGCTTTCGTTGTATAGGTCTTGTAGTAAGGTCTAAGCTGAATTCACTTTCATGGATACGCGTAAAGCCAAACTTGGGATAAAAATCGAGTACTGTTTCATTGGCAAAGAGATACATGAAATCACAGGCTTCTTCGTACTCCTTCATGATATGTAGCATCAATTGCTTTGCCAAACCTTGATGACGATGATGTTCATCGGTCATCACCGTCCCAATCTGAATTCCCTTTAATTGCTCGCCATTTATGCAAATCGACATTTTGTAAACAGAAGCATTGGCGATCACTTTTCCTTCATGTATAAATGAATAAGGAATATATTGGTCATTCCAATACCCTCTGTTATACCAGCCTCGAAAATCCAAACCAAATGTTTTTATGGCTAAATCATTAAAACTATCCTTTAATCGATCATCATGACGATAATCACACACCAATTCGTACTTCTTCATGTTTTTCCCTCCGATTATATATAGGAATACATCTTTATTAGTGGAATCCTCACCTCCTAAAAACAGAAAAAGACCCTATGAGAAAACCTCATAAAGTCCTTTGTTGATACACAGAAAACAATGCTCACCACTTTAGTGGCTACTAAAGTATCTGTTTATTTGAATCAGACAAGATTATGCTTCTCTTCGTTATCGCAAAAGGGCCATACTAAATAAATCTATAATTTTCTAACATTATAGAATAGCCCTTCTATTAAATTCATAGGAATTTAAATCGCGATAATAAGTTTTAGCATAAATGTCTAATTTCCCTTCTGTTTTTAAGAATACTCTAATCTTACCACTTTCTGCTAAATGCTGTCTAGATGAATTCCCTGATGTATCGACCATGTTAGTTAGACTGAAAAAGAATAGTATAAGTATAGAATATCCTGCAAATGTTCAATCTATAAAGAAGTTAACCATGAAGGGAGCCTACAATTCAGCATGAAATTTAAACTAGCTTTCAACAAAAAACAACTACCCTCCGTTGAACAGCCACCAAAAGAAAATCTTGTAAGGGTCGCCCCGACAACTGATCATTTTATTCAGTCGATTCAAAATGCAACGAATAACCCAGCTGATTTAATAATGAAGGCCATCCCACATAATATTACGCTTATTTATATAGATAATTTAGTCGATAATCAGACATTGAACAATGACATTATTGCAAATTTGCTCAATAATCCTCAAGAAACACTAGAAGGCATTGAGGCAAGTCTTTCTATCCCCGAAATTGTAAAATCCAATCTACTACAGGAAACAGTAGAATCGATGGTCAATGGATCTGTCGTTATTCATATAGACGGCTGCTCCCAAGTTCTTATTGGCAATATCGCTACGCGAGAATCCCGATCATTATCGGCACCAGAAAATGAATCACAGGTCATTGGAACACAGGTTGGGTTTAATGAAAGCTTAACTACAAATATTTCTTTAATCCGTCGCTACATAGTAAGTCCTAACCTTTGTAATGAAAAACTGAAAATCGGCACGCGTACCAATACCTCTGTCTCACTGCTATATATGAATGGCATTGCTAATGTGCAAATGGTCCATACAATGCGCCAACGAATAACGGATTTATATGTCGATGAGCTACTTGATAGTGCCGTTTTGGCAGAAATGATTGATGATAATTCATTGTCAGTATTCCCTCAAATGCTGCTAACGGAAAGGCCAGATAGATTTTGTGATGCGTTATTAGATGGAAAAATAGGTGTTTTAGTTGATGGTAGCTCGATGGCTATTATTTGCCCGCAAGCCTTTACGGAATTTTTTCAAAGCCAGGAAGATCAAAACTTAAGATGGCAAATTGCTACCTTTCTTCGTTTATTACGACTATCTGCCTTCTTTTTATCCGTCTATTTAACACCCTTTTACGTGGCGGCTTTAACCTTTCATTACGAGGTCATTCCACAAGCCTTTTTAGTGCCATTAAGTGAGTCCAGAGCCTTAGTTCCTTTCCCACCTATATTCGAAGCGTTATTATTAGAGTTTATTATTGAATTACTACGAGAAGCTGGGGCAAGACTACCAACAAAAATTGGACAAACCATCGGTATCGTTGGCGGTATCGTAATAGGTACAGCAGCCGTACAGGCAGGTATTACGAGTAATATTTTATTGATTATCATTGCTTTAAGTGCTCTCGCTTCCTTCACTTCTCCGAGTTATATGATGGGCAACGTGATTCGTTTGATTCGTTTCCCCATCATTATCCTTGCAGGCTTTTGGGGTTTTTATGGCATTATGCTAGCTTTTTGTTTTATTCTTATTCATCTTTTACGTCAATCAAGTTTGGGTGCTCCGTATTTGTCTCCTTTCTATCCACCAAGGTTGAAAGAAATGCGGGATAGTATTATCAGAATGCCTATTCCTTATACAGCGAAAAGACCTGCGTTAACAAGACCAAAAGACACCAATAAATTCGAGCCTGAGCCAATAAAACCGGAAAAAAGTTGAACTGAAGGTGAAATAAATGAACAATCCTACACAACTTAACCCAAAAGAGATGATTAACGCTTATTTGCTCTTTTTTGTCGTGCACAGCGCTCAAATTGGGGTCGGTATACAGGGATTTCAACGCATTATCTATCAAGATGCAAGGCAGGATGCATGGATTTCAGTTCTGATAGCAGGCATTGCCACCCATATAGTCACATTTTGCATGATTAAAACATTAGACATATACGGCTCCCATGATTTATATGGCATCCAACAAGATATTTTTGGAAAATGGATGGGCAATTTTTTAAATGCGTTGTATGTTACTTATTGCTCTGTCGCCTTTTTTTCTGTTTTGCGAAATTATATTGAAGTGATTCACGCATGGATTTTCCCTAGTATTGGGACATGGTTTCTGTCCGCTACGTTATTAGTCATTATTATTTATGCCTTTACAGGTGGGCTTCGAGTAATAGTCGGTGTATCCTTTTTCAGTATCATACTTTCCTTATGGATACTACCCATGCTAGCTTTTCCAATAAAGTATGCCTCAGCGGAAAGTTTATTTCCTATTTTAGAAAACGACATTCGCTCCATTTTAAAGGGCGCCCATTCCATGACCTTTACCATTATCGGCTTCGAAATCTTAAATGTTATTTATCCCTTTGTAAAAGACAAAAAAAATATTCGCAAGCCCGTTCATTTAGGATTATTGTTTACGACATTGATTTATCTAGTAGTCATGATGGTGTCCATTGCTTATTACAGTGAGGGAAAATTACTAAAAACCATTTGGGCAACATTGACATTGTTTAGCTTTATCAGCTTCCCTTTTATAGAACGTTTTGAATTTATAGCCGTTTGTTTTTGGATGCTCATTATTATACCGAATTTATGTCTGTATTTATGGGCCGCATATCGCGGAGCCATTCGATTAGTCAAAATACGCGCCACGACATTTGTTTGGCTTTTTTCCTTCATCGTTTTCATTTTCACAATGATCATTCAAACCCGTACAGAAATCAATACGATTAACACCTTATTTGGCAATATAGCATTTTATGTTATTTTTATTTACCCTATTTTATTATGGATCTTGGCTATATTAAAAAAGAAGGTTTCATCAAAGAAGGTGACCAAAAATGAACAAGCTTAGATGCTCTTTTATTGTGCTGCTCTCATTGGTTTTTTTATATGGATGTGCTCAAACCAATGTTTTAGATAAAGTAGGATTAACCACATTAGTTGGCTACGATGTAGGGACAGAAAGCAAAATGGCTGCGACAGCTGTTATTCGTGAAGTCAATCCAGAGTTCCAAAGTAAAGTGGAAATTTTGACAACAGAAAATGACACAAGTAAAGGGAATCGAATGGAAGCGAACAGAAAGCTTTCAAAAAAAATAATGGTTGGTCAAATGAGGGTTATTTTGTTTGGTGAAGAATTGGCGAAAGAAGATTTACGTTATTATATTGATACTAGTCTAGAAAACGCCAGCATCAGCAACGGTATTTATATGGCCGTAGTGGAAGGTAAAGCAGCCCCATTTTTGAAATACGAATACCAAAATATTGAGGATATTGGTCAGCATGTTTTCAGATTAATCGAGCAAAATGTGAAACAGGAATATATGATTTCGGCGACTCTTCACCAGATTGCTCATGATTATTATTCCATTGGACAGGATTTAGCTATGCCTACCATCAAAAGAGATGGTGAATTTGTGGAGCTAAGTGGTGTAGCTCTCTTTAAAGGTGGCAAAATGGTTAGTACACTTCCTGCAAAGGATAGCTTTTATGTAAAAATTGTCAGAGATACGTTTAAAGTAGGTTTATATGAAACCATTTTGGAGCAAGAAGATATTCCTCCTAAATTACTCCATAAACCTGCGGATAAAATAACGGTCGCTTTCGACGCCATCCACTCGACAAGAGAGATGAAATTACTGGATGCAAAAACACCTGCGTTTGATTTAAACATTAAAATCAAATCAAGGGTATTAGAAGTATTTCCAGATATTAATCAGGGTGACCGAGACAGCGTGATTGCCCTTGAAAAAGCCATTGAAAAAAAATTGTCGAAGGAAATAGCAAGAGTCATTGCTCATAGTCAGAAAGTGGAATCCGATATTTTTGGCTTCGGGGAGAAATATAGAAGCGTTGTGAGATATTCCTATTTAACAAAGGACAAATGGCATGAAATGTATAAGGATATGAAAGTAAATGTAAATGTTGATTTTGTGGTCTTAAGAGACGGTGTTTTTGAATAATTTATAGCCAATCATGGCCGGCCATAATAGATATAAAGTGATGGAAGAATATATCATAGTGGATATCAAATGCAATGCGATGTCTTTTTTTACCACTATTTATATTTTCAAATGGTCGTGTTTCGGCAATGCTCTGCCCTCTAGCAGGTCCATCTAATTTATCAACAACCATCACAGGATATGACTCATAGATGAACATCTCAGGATAAATTGCTGCCATTAGCGTTAAAGCATCATGGACGGGGCTACCTAGTAGTGATGGGTCCCGTTCTTGATAAAATTTTGTATAGTATTCCATCAATGGTTTAAGGATTTTCGTCTTTCCAAATGAGTCTATATAATTAACCATTCCTGGTGTAACAATTGCCTTCTGTGTAGCATTCAATGGAATAATTGTGACATTTTTTGCATAGGTGAGCACAATATTAACCGCAAATGGATCCCCGTGAAAGTTTGCTTCCGCTACGGTCGTAACATTGCCCGGCACCCAAAACGCCCCACCCATAATATAAATTTCCTTCACATGTTGCATGAGCTGATTATAAAGAATAAACATGGTCGCTAAGGATGTAAGACGCCCAATATTGACAATGATTAGTTCATCATTCTTGTGTTTCTCGATAATATTAACAATTTCCAAAAAGTTTTCGGTTTTTATGTCATGATCTTCGTTCGGGATAATCGGACCAAGTCCATGTTCTCCATGTATTTCTGGATAATACGTTGGCTGTTCGCCGGTTAGTGGGATCTCTGCACCTAAAATAACGGGAATTCCCTCGGGAAAATCAAATAATTTCATAACATAATAAATATTAGCTACCGCATCCTTTCTTGATACATTGCCATAATCGGCAATTAACCCGACAATTTCGATTTCTTTGTGTAATCTTGCATAAATCAATGCTATCGTATCGTCGATGCCAATGTCACCGAATAACAATACTTTTTTCTTCAAACAAAGGCCTCCCTTGTACTGCCGATTTACCTATCCTTATAGTACGGTTCATACAACCAAGACGCCACTGATTGTTTACTTTTTTGGAAAAATTAGTGATACATAAAAAAACCCACTTGCAATTGGCAAATGGGCTTCGAACGTAGGATTTTAACGGTTCTGTTCAAGGTACTGATAAACCGCCATCATCTCTTGTTTATTTAACTCTCTAATACGATTGAAAATAGGAATTTTCCCCACTACCCCCAACTGGTTTCCTTCCTTTACAACATCACTGACCGTACCCGTTAGCCATGTATGCACGTCAATACCTTCGATAATTGCCTTTTGGCCCTCATCATTAATACCGGTTGCACCACAGCTGACGCATGGAACCGTTAATTTATAGACACCGTCATGTAGCCCTTCTTCCGTCAGAACCTTTTTCCCCTTACAGAATGGACATGGATGACTCCCTTTAACTTTATTGATTTGCGTCACAATTTTTTTGTAGCCTAAAGCTTCATAAACATACGTTAATTTTTTATATTGACCATTTGTAAAATATTGATCAATAATTGTGTCTCTCGTTTCATAAATAGAAGCGAAATCACAAATTGTAACCTCGTTTTTACGGCTGATGGAAGCAATATTATCTTTAATTTTATCCCAGAATGGCAATGTATTTTGTAGAACAATTTCATAGCCCACAAAGCTGGCAAGCTCTATTTCCAGCATTTTCAGTGCTACTTGCATTTCCCTTGGCAATAAAGAGACATCCTGTATGAGTGACATATCACTGCCTACAATCGCTTTGATTTTTTCAAGTGGTGGTAAATTGCCTACTATTTTGATGACCTCATCAATCGGTTGATGGATGATTTCTCGAATATCTATGTCACCAAAACGTAATTTCTTTTGGTGATTAAGAACCGAACCATGACAAATTGGGCAAGGGACCATCTTTCTTGTTTCCTTCATCTGCTCTTTGATAATGGATTTAGAAATGACGATATAACGGCCTATAATAAAATTGAAGCCTTCCCATTTTTTCGAGGATTTTGTTGCTTTATCATAAAATGACTTGTCCCAATAACCATATAAAAATGTATGCTTTTCTTCTTCTGTCATATCAGTATAGCTTTTACTAATATCTTGCCCCAGTTCATTTTGTATCTCTTCAAAAAGGAACGCCAATTTTGAATGCTGATAGTATTTTAGAACCTCCATCACATCTGGATGCAATAAGCCGTCCCAGAATGGCACTGTTTTATCTTGGATGACTACATCAAAATCGAATTCTTCTATTTGTAATCGACCTGAACAGCTCGGACAATGGTTTTCTTGGCTAAAGAAATCAAAGCTTCTTGTATCCTTATTGGTCGGATGGGCCGCGACAATATGATTGATAAGACCAGCTATTTCATATAAAAAGCTATATTGGCTGTATAAATGCCTCTCAAGATCAATCGCAATGACAGGGGCTATCTTATTCGATTCATATTCACCGTAAATGAGGCGGGCCATGGATGATAGGCTTTTTAAAATGCCACCTTTGTATATATTTTCTGCATTTTTAAAATAGCTAATTGGATGGTCTTGTAAATAATGAATACCCTTTTTCGATGCTAAAGTAGATGTGATTTGTAGGTCAGAGGTGCTTTTCGTAAGGTGCGGTTGTTTAAAATATGCTTCATGCTCCACTACATCAAGATGTGTCACTGGCCCCTGCTGTCTTTTACCAAAGTCAACGATATAATCAGAGCTTTCAAGCATGTAGGCATTATGCTCAATCATAACAATGGAAATCGAATCATCTTTCAGAATATCCCTCACACTATCAATAAATTGGTTTAATATATTTTGGGATAATCCTTTGGAAGGCTCGTCAAAAATAAACAGTGTGTGAGGATTTCGAGAATTGGCAAACAGCTCTGACACTAAATGCACACATTGAAATTCACCCGTGGATAGTGTTTGTGTTTTTCTTTCCAGCGTTAAATAGCCTAGGCCAAGTTTGATGAGCAAGCTTAACCGTTTATGAGCAATATCTTCCTTTGGGAGCTCCACGATAATATCTTCAATCGAGCGTTGAAAAATATCATCGATTTCCTCACTATATTTCGTTAACTTCTTTTTAATATCGAGAAATGTCGCAACAGTGGATCGACTTGTAATCGATTGATTTCGATCTTGCCCTACCATCACTAATTTATCTTTTGGGTAACGTTTTACAAAATCCTTTGCGATACACTCATTCACCAATGTTGATTTTCCACAGCCCGACTCTCCTGTGAAGGTGACAAGCTGATTTTGTGGAATTTCTATTTCGTCCATTTGGATATTGCGGCAATATAGGTCACGGAATTGATAGAAGGTCTTAGGTCTTACCTGACTTCGTTCCCAGTAAATGGGCTGTGGTCGAGGGGATTCTTCCACGATTTTTCCTCCGTATTTTCCACTACCTGGTCCAAAGTATAGATGTTTATCTGCTGTATTTAAAACTGTATCCGAATGATCAATTAGCCAAATTTGATTTTTAGAGCCTAGTCGTTGAATTTGCTCTAAAATTTTCAGGAGTGTGTCATGATCTAGACCTACAGAGATTTCATCAACAATAATCACTGTATTCTCACTCGTTGCCATAAACTCAGCCAAATACAGTCTTGTTAATTCTCCCCCTGATAATGTCCCCATAATGCGGTTTAATGTTAAATAACCAATATTCATTTGAAGAATATTTTGAAGAATATGTTGCTTCTCTTCACTAATCTTTAATTCCGTTGCTAAGGAATAGATCGTTTCCACACTTAATTGATGAATATCGGAAATACTATACAGTTCACCTCTTAATGGTAGCTGATGACGTTCTACCTCCTCACTGTAGCGCTTCCCCTGACATTTTTTACATTCAACATTTTTCGTCGTACCACGTCCTTTACATGTCGGACACCAGCCTAGCGCATTATTAAAGGAAAAAACTTCTGGAGATAATTGAAACTCTTCTGCTAAACGATCACGTATTTCCTTAAATACACCTGTATGCGTACCGATAGTTGAACGTGGATTTGTAGATATGGATGATTTCCCTAGAAAAAGAACTAATGGCATATCCTCCATTTTAATAGCACTAAAATTTGTTTCCATAATCGCAGGAAATAAATATTGATATTCAGCTTTAGGTAATAAAGAAACAAGACGCTTTTTGGACTCTTCCCCTATTGTTTGACAAAAGGTGGTTTTCCCTGACCCAGACAAGCCTGCAATGCCAAGGGATAAGTCTTCTGGTAAGTCGACATGTAAACGGTTAATATTATTAGCAATTAGTTGATAAATCTTCATTCTGTTTTCCTTCCGTGTTTACTATTTTCACAAGGATACTTTATTTACCTATGAAGAACGACCTTCCGAAAATGAAAGAACACAATTCATTTGAAGGAATTGCGCTCTTTTTCATAAAGGCTGATTCAATTACTAGGCTAATACTTTTTCGAGCTGACTACCCATGTTAGTCCAAGCGTATTTAGCGCCTTCAATTGCTCCTTGACGAGCTTTTGTTTCTTCACTAAATCCACCCTGATCGAGATGTAACTGAGTTGTACCATCAGTTGCTTGTGTCAAAGTCCACGTTACTGTTGTAGTTTCTCCTGCACTTCTCCATGTGTAAGATAGTTTATGAGGCTCTTCAATTTCAAGTACCTCACAATCGACAATGCCATCCCACCATTCGTTTGGCTCAGCACGGAATTGAAATTTATGACCTACAACCGGCTTAAAATCATTGTTCCAAATCCATTTTGCAAGTGTATCCGAATCCGTTAAGGCATGCCATACTTGCTCGATAGAACTTGTAAATTTAAAATCTAATGCTACATCTGGTTTCATTTGTCTTCCCCCAATAATAAATGTAATTTTGAAATTCTTGCTTTCCAAAAGTCTTCGTAAATCGATATCCAATCTTGTATTTCTTTCAACGGGGCGGCATTGAGCCTATATCTTGTTTCTCTACCCTCTTTTCGAGCGATCACAAGTCCTGCGTCTTTCAGAATCGTTAAATGCTTAGACACAGCAGTACGTCCCATTTCAAAATGAGCTGTTAATTCGTGCAGCGGTAACTCATCTGCCTTTGCTAATAAATTAATCAATTGGCGTCTTGTAGGGTCAGCAATGGCTACATACACATCACGCTCTTGATGATTATTATTCAAAACCACCACCCTTTCTAATTGGACACTAAATGGTGTCCTAATTATATGACACCGTTTAGTGTCTAGTCAATTATTATTTTGGACATTTTGTTATGGATTTTATACTTATAAATACAAAAAGCACAAAGGTGATCACCTTTGTGCTCATTTTTTATGATTGGTTTTGGATGTGATGCTTTTGTAACCTCATGCAGGATACGCCATTAAACAGGCATCCATCGTTGTGATTAGGTTATGTTTAAGCAAGTTCTAATGGTAAAAATGCATATTCCCCATCTCGAATAATAGAACATTTACGAACCTTGATGGGATATCGGAAAAGAGGTCCATCCAAAACTGTCGTATGGAATTCTCCCCCTTCTCCGCAAGGGTCAATATTACGCTCTTCCAGCTCTTTGATATAATCAGGGGTAAGTATTCGTCCTAAATCCTCTTCTGTCATCCCTAACGATAAATTCACTGTCACCACTATCGTGACAAACCCTAAGTGAATAAATTCATCAACAGCATCCCGATGATTCATCTCCCATAATGGCATGCCAAGCTTTAATCCAACCTTCTTCGTAACCTCATCATGCCAGCAGCCGTGCTGAGGCATATCTAAATCACCCGTAACTAACACCTCTGCCCCTTGATTTCTCGCATTTTTTAAAAGATCGATAAATACATGTTCATATTCCGTCCAACTAGCAGCAGCTGTATACACTGGCAATCCAATAGAAACGGCTTGAGCCTGTATAAGCTCAGGTGGCATACCGTGAGATCGAGAGCGCTTCCCTTCCTCCTCCAGCATGACAATGAGACCAATTGCTCGCCCAACCTGTGATGCTTTATATAAAGCTAAAACACTATCCTTTCCCCCACTGAATGAAGCGATGAATGGATGATTACGCGCATTATTTTTCCAGCCAGTTGTTTCTGTCATTTCTATTTCTCCTTTTAAACTGACTTTCTTTGTAATTTTTTTGAGACCTATACAACCTTATATCGCATTGCATAGTCAAGTTCCTTGATTTAAGGAAACCACCCTTTTATTTTATCACAATCATACGATGAGTCTGGATATTTATGTTAAGGTGTACTTAACGGTTGATGGGAAAAGGAGGAATGTTATGAGTGATTATGTAAAAGCACTAAGACAACAGGTTGGGACAATGCCCCTTATTTTAGTAGGCTCGACGGTGATTGTCTTTAATGAGGAGAAACAAATTCTTCTACAGCTACGCTCTGATATAAGAATGTGGGGGTTACCTGGTGGAGCGATGGAACCTGGCGAAAGCTTAGAGGATACAGCTAGACGTGAATTATTAGAGGAAACTGGGCTACAGACTTCCCAACTTCGTTTTATAACCATGCTATCTGGTCAACAGGACTATTATCTATACCCAAACGGAGATGAGGTTTATGGAGTAACCGCCGTCTTTATAGCTGAACAAATAGAGGGGCAGCTAACAATGCTTGACGATGAGAGTTTACAGCTAGCCTATTTTTCTTTAGATGCATTGCCATCTAATATGGTTAAGAAAGCGATAGATATTATCGATACCTTTTTATTAAAGGAAAACGTCACTGATTGGATGAAAGGTCGTGACTTAGTTGAACGGTTGTAAAGCTATGTTATTTGATTTAGATAACACCTTACTGAATCGAGATGAAGCAGTAGATAAATTATTTCTTAGGCTAGTAAAAATGTGTTATGTGGATGACGAGCATGCGATAAAAAATGAAATGCGACAAAAATTTAGGGAATATGATGAAAAATACTTTGGTAAAAGTGATAAAACGGATGTGGTAGCCTCTTTTTTTGATGACTTTCCGCCTCAATATGGCATGCCAAAACATGCTATTCAAGACTTTTGGAACCATCACTTTCCTCAATGCTTTTCTGTCAGTGAAGATACATTAACGATTATTCATCGGATAAAGCAGCAAATGAAAGTGGGTATTATCACAAACGGTAACAAATTCTTTATAAATTGTTACAAATTAAATAATGTTTGTAATGTTATATAGAAAGCCGTGCGTGTCGGTAAACGGCACGTAGCGAGGGTTAACTGCGGGCAATCCGTAAAGCTGGATGAACCACAACGTGGCATGAAAATGCGAGCGTGACGGTTACGAAAGTAAAAAAAATCATCTGGATGGCATAAGGTTAAATCCTAAGTGCTATGGAACAATCGGTCTTCCGCATCGACTCCCCTTTAAACTGGGGAACGTTCAACGACTATCCCGTATAGCTGACGGGAGTACATCACAAGCTTATGGTGGTGGAAAAATCCTCTACCCAAGGAATTGGGTAAACATATAGTCTGCGCTCATGTGAAAGCATGAGAAGTTCATAAGAGAACTGCTGTCAAAGTTGCGTTTGATAGTGAACGGTTAAAACTTTATAAAATAGTTGTGATATTTTAAGGTATTTGTGTGATGATTACTTTAGAGGTGATTGTAATGCAAAGATATTCGATAAGAAAATTCGCTGACCTTATTGATGTCAATCCTCAGACTTTGCGTAACTGGGATAAAGAAGGCAAGTTGAAACCCGCCTACGTGAACCCAGATACAGGCTATAGGTATTATTCAGAAGAACAATTACAAGAGCAACTCGGGAAGATAGCCGAGGAAAAGATTGTGGTTGGTTATTGCCGTGTCAGCTCCAAGAAGCAGCAAGCAGATTTGGAGCGACAGGTTCAGAACATGAAGACGTATCTGTTGGCGCAAGGAAAGCCTTTTAAAATCGTGACTGATATCGGAAGTGGTATCCATTACAACAAGAAAGGCTTAAATGAAGTGATTGATTTGGTAATGGATAAGAAAGTCTCTAAAATCGTTGTTCTTTACAAGGATAGGCTTGTCCGATTCGGCTACGAACTCATCAAAAACATTTGCGACAAGAACAATGTGAGCATCGAAATCATCGACCACAATGAGAAATCCGAACAGGAGGAAGTCGTTGAGGATTTGGTTCAGATTATCACAGTGTTCAGTTGCAAGCTCCAAGGGAAACGTTCCAAGAAAACTATGGAACTGATTAAGGAGCTGAAAAAAGATGATTAAAGCCATTAAAATCAAGCTCTATCCCACGAAAGAACAAGAGTCGATGTTATGGAAAACAGCCAACCACGCAAGGGGCGCTTGGAATGTTGGTCTTGGTTATATCAAAGACGAATACGAAAAAGGAAATAGCGTCTCCACAGCTCAGGCTAGGCAGATGATTACTGATGCCAAGAAATCCAATAATGATTATCTATGGCTAGGTGAAATCAGCGCTGACGCTTGGCGTAACGTATTCCAAGATATGACCAAGGCATTCAAGGTGTTTCGGGAAAACCTTAAAAAAGGAATCCCGTTCCCCGATGCAGGCTACCCTCAGTTCAAGAAAAAGTCCAAGTCAAAGCCTTCCTTCTATCATGATGAGCGTAAGCTGAAAGTCTACGGGAACAAGGTTTATCTCGAAAAGATAGGCTTCGTCAAGATGAAAGACGAAGGAAGACTGCCTCAAGGAAATTACAAAAAGGATAGAATCAAGGTCTCCAACGTCCGTGTCGGATACGATAACAAGAACTGGTATCTGACTTGTGGGATTGAAACCCCAGAAGAATACTGGACACCTAACCAAGATTTATCCATCGGTATTGACTTGGGAATTAAAGAACTGGCTGTTACCAACGTGGAAGGTTTGAGCTTCGACAACATCAACAAAAAACGTGAAGTCAAGCGTTTGGAGAAGAAGCATCGGCGGATGTCCCATAAAATCAGTAGAAAATACGAGGCAAACAAAGATGGCAAGAAGTTTGTGAAGACCCATAATATTTTAAAATTAGAGAGGCTTCGCAAGCGAGTAGACAGACGATTGACGAACATTAGGGACAATCACCTTCATCAAGCTACAAAGACGATTATCAAGCAAAAACCAAGCAAGATAGTCGTTGAAGACTTAAATGTCAAGGGCATGATGAAGAACAAACACTTGGCAAAATTGGTCGCAAATCAAAAGTTTTTCGAATTTAGAAGACAACTCGAATACAAAGCCAAATTTTATCTTGGTATTGATGTGACAGTGGCAGACAGATGGTTCCCATCGTCTAAAATGTGTTCTTGTTGCGGTCAAATTAAATCTGATTTGAAACTGAAAGACCGTGTTTACAGGTGCGATTGTGGATTGAAAATCGACCGTGATTTGAATGCTTCAATCAATTTAGCGAATTATTCAATCTAGGAAGCTTAACTCCAAACTAAATCCTAGATATGTACCGTGTGATGCACGGGAATTTAAGCCCTCGGAGAGTTATATCAAACCGTAGTAGCTTTGGCAAGGCGGGACTCGTTGAACAGGGAATTTAACCTTATAATTACAATTTATTTTGTAAGAATTTATAAAGTTTTAACATCGGCTCCGTAGAAAGACAAAAAGCTAAAATATCCTATACGAATTTAGACCGCTATTTTGATACGGTCATTATTTCTGAGGAAGTAGGATGGAGTAAGCCAGATGGACGGATCTTTGAAATTGCCTTAAAAAGACTTAATGTAAAACCAGAGAATACTCTTTTCATTGGGGATGACTTAGTAAAGGATATTGGTGGGTGTCAACAGGCACATATAAAGGGCATATGGTTTAATCCATCCATGCGCAAAAATGACACGGATATTCAGCCATATGCCGAGATTCATTCGTTGGAGCATGTATTCAATTTCTTCACATAGAAGAACAAAACCCCTGAGTTTTCGTTCAGGGGTTAGTGTACTATTAATATGCTTGGGCAAACCAAACCGTATGTTTTGCTTCATTTCCACAGCAAATACAAGTCGTTTTTATTGTTGGCGGATTGAATGGAATATTGCGAGTTGTGTATTTTGTTTCTTCCTTCACTTTTTCCTCACATACATCCTTCCCACACCATCCAGCAAGTACCCAGCCCGGAATAGAGCCGTTTTCTTTAGCTGTTTCAATGTGCTGCTGTAATTGTGGCAGTGTATCAATCGTAGAATGTGTATTTTCGTTTCGGAATTGACGAGCCTTTTCTAGTAAACGTGCTTGCATGGTCGTCAATTCTTCCTCAATAGCTGCCACAACAGTCGCTAATTCAATCGTTTGTTTTTCATCCTCATCACGCGCTTTCAGTAGCGCTTGATTGTTTTCAAGATCTCGTGGTCCCAATTCAATACGAACAGGCACTCCTTTTAGTTCCCATTCATTGAATTTAAAGCCTGGCGATTGGTCTGAATCATCAAGTCGCACGCGAATCCCCTTCGCTTTTAAAGCCGCAAAAATTGCATCCAGCTGCTCCATAATTTGAGGATTCTTTTTCCATGGTCCTACTGGAATTAACACTACTTGGGTTGGAGCAATTCGAGGCGGTAAAATTAGTCCTTGCTCGTCACCGTGTACCATAATGACTGAACCAATTAAACGTGTAGATGTCCCCCAAGATGTTGTGTGGACATATTCGTGCTGATTCGCTTTATTTAAATATTTTATGTTAAAGGCTTCCGCAAATTTTGTTCCTAAATAATGGGACGTACCTGCTTGCACAGCCTTCCCATTTTTCATCATCGCCTCAATTGAATACGTATCGACAGCTCCTGCAAAACGTTCAGATGGCGTTTTTTGTCCATCATAGACTGGAATTGCTAGAACTTGTTCCACCACTTCTTTATAAATGTCTAGCATTTGCATCGTTTCTTTACGTGCATCTTCCTCATCTATATGGGCCGTATGCCCTTCCTGCCAAAGGAATTCTGAGGTACGAATGAAAGGCAATGTTTTCTTTTCCCATCGGAAGACATTTGCCCATTGATTAATGAGAACAGGTAGGTCACGGTAGCTTTTAATCCAATTTGAATAAAGGTGGCCAATCATCGTCTCAGATGTTGGACGAAGTGCTAAGCGTTCTTCTAATTTTTCACCTGCTGCTTCTGTCACCCAAGGAAGCTCAGGTGAGAATCCTTCAATATGATCCTTTTCCTTTTGGAAGAAGGATTCAGGAATTAACATAGGAAAATACGCATTACGATGGCCTGTGTCTTTAAAACGACGGTCCATTTCCTCCTGTATATGCTCCCAAATTTCGTAGCCATCTGGTTTAAAGGCGATGCAGCCACGAACTGGCGTATAATCCATTAAATCTGCTTTTTGAATGGTTTCGATATACCATTTTGAAAAATCTTCTAGTTGTTTTGACATCGTACTTACCTCCATTTTTTTAAGTATTCGATTTCCTGAATTAAAAAAGCACAAAGCTGTCCTTGTATAAAGGACGTCTTTGTGCTGGAATGACGTGGTACCACCTTGAATTTAGCTTTAAGCTAAGCTTAAAACCCTCTAGCGTTTAGTAACGAAAACGACTCGGTTATGTTTTCATAACTTCTCCGTGGTAGGTGTTCAGTAAAGAAGCGGTGATATAGCTCTCAGCAAATGCTATATTTTCTGTTTCACTATTCTAACTTACTTGGCCACATCATCAAATTGTCATGTATATTATCTTTCACTTTAGCAAAATCATTCATAAATAGCAATTAATAACTGGAGCTATTAGTGAACGACTGGACAATAACATTTGTAAAATCCTCGACAGAAAGAGGCTTGCTAAAATAATAGCCCTGCACATACTCGCAGCCATGCTCGCGAAGTACGTTTAATTCAGCCTCCTCCTCGACACCTTCAGCAACTACTTGTAGGTTGAGCGCATGAGCTAAAGAAATCATCGCCGAAATCATCGCGATGCCTGATTTTTCAGGAACGATATCACGCACGAAAGCACGATCAATTTTAAGTACATCCACAGGGAATTTTTTTAAGTAATTTAGTGAAGAATAGCCTGTCCCGAAATCATCTAAGGAGATCGTAATCCCAAGAGCTCTCAATTGATTAATTGTATTAATTAGATCTTCTGTATAATCGAGCATGCTCATTTCGGTAATTTCAATTTCTAATAATTGAGGATCAATGCCTGTTTCTGCAATAACATCCTTCACCATCTCTACAAAGCCAGAAGTACTAATATGAATGGGTGAAATATTAACTGCTACACGTAATCTGAGATTATGGGATTCATTCCAAAGTTTAGCCTGTGCACTGGCTTTACCTAGCACCCATACCCCAATATCATTAATGAGTCCACATTCTTCAGCAAATGGAATAAATCGATCTGGCGGAATATGCCCTAATTCGGGATCATACCAGCGCAATAAAGCCTCCATACCAATAATTGTGTCTGTTTTTAAATCGATTTTGGGCTGATAATGTAATTCTAAAAGATCGTTTTTTAAAGCTTGATGTAATTTTGTTTCTAGTAAAAGCCATTTATCGTTCGCTTCATCCATATTGTCACGGTAAAGGCGATATTGATTTCCTCGCGTAGATTTAGCAGCATACATGGCAATATCAGCATTTTTCAGTAATTCTTCTACCGTGTTTGCGTGATCTGGGAAAATACTAATGCCAATACTAATACTCGCATAAAATTCATAGTTATCTACGACAAAGCTTTCATTAAAGACACCTATTATTTCCTTGGCCATTTCCTCTATACGATTCACATCATTTAAAATCATGACAAATTCATCACTATTGTGACGATAAAAAGAATTAGAGGTATAATCAATATTTCTCAAACGATTCGACATTTCCACTAAAAACATATCACCGATAATATGACCAAGTCCATCGTTAATGTGTTTAAAACGATTCACATCAATGAAAAATAACGCAAATTTTTCTCCTGAACGTCGAGATTGATGGAATTCATTTTCTAAACGCTGTTCTAATTTACGACGATTTGGTAGACCTGTTAATTCATCGTGATAGGCTATGTGGGTAATTTTTTTAATATCCTTTTGCGCTGTAATATCGACGCGTATAGCGATATACTGATAGGGCTTTCCCCGCTCATCAAGGAATGGGAAAATAGTAGTCTTCACCCAATATAAACTGCCATCTTTCGCACGATTGCAAACCTCGCCATTCCACATATCACCATTTCCAATTGTTCTCCACATCTCTCTAAAGAAAGATTTAGGATGATAGCCTGAGTTCAGTAAACGGTGATCTTGGCCTACTAATTCTTCACGCGTATACTTCGAAATTTTACAAAAATGATCATTAACAAAAGTAATTTTTCCGGTACGATCTGTAATTGCCACAATAATGGAACTATTCATAGCGGAAAAAATATCTTGCAATTCTTTAAGACTGTAGTTCATTTGATTACTACTAGGCGTGATATTCATCATTCTCATTCTCCATTCATTAAAATATGAAGGGTTTGGTACTTTTGCTTTATTTTACAGCGAGGTATAAAGTTGTGGTATATCGCCCTTTTTTCTGTAATTATATTATAGTCTTAGAAAAGCAGTTAATTCAACCCAAATATGCAATCATTCACAGGAAGGTTGGAATAGTTTTTGATATAAAATACAAATATTAGTTATTATTAACTCAAAAAAATTGTCTAATTTTAAGGTTTTTAAATACTTTTGTACTATTGATAGTATTTTCCTTAGGCTATTTCTCTATTAAATACAAAAAACTAATAACGTATAAATTGTTCAGAATTTAAAATTGATTAGACAAAAATGCCTTACTGTCACTTATGAGCAGTAAGGCATTTTAATAGTTAGGAGACCTCATATTCTATTGATCCTCCAGATGTTTTAGCATGCTCATTATAAGCATTTAACTGCTCTTGCGATAAATTTAATATATAATAGTGAAAATTAATGGGCTCTAATCCATGCTCCTCGCATATATGTCGATAAAATTCATAGCCTTCTCGATAATCAGTCATCTTTAATTCTTCCTTTCACTTGAGCTACTTTTCCTGGAACTATAACTGTATTTTATTTTGATAATCTATCTACATCTCTACTTTAGAAATCAATGAATGTTCTGAAATTAGTTTCAAAAAGATGAAAGCCCAGTCCATTTTACTTAGTATGGCTGGGCTTTTCATAAAATATTCGTGTCGGCTTCCATCATAACCATATCCTTTTAAATTCCTAATTGCTTCGCTTGCATATTATAGGCAGAAAGCTGCTGCTGTGATAGCTGTAATACATAATAGCGGAAAGAAATTGGTTCTAGCCCATAACGCTCACACATTTCACAATAAAATTCATACCCATCTCGATACTTTGACATGAAAAGTTCCTCCTTGGTTCAATCTGTTTTATAACAGTTGTTTTTATTTTTATTTAATATATAACAGATTATGAGGAACGTCAAGTATTTATGATAGAAAAAAATCGCCACAAGCTTGCATCGCTTTGCGCTTATGAACGTAGTGTTTCCAAAATAAGGCGTGTTTTACGGTATTCAATGGTAAAATAACGATGCCTTCTAAACCTTTTGATTACGGGAGATAAACACTTTGAAGAAGAAATCATTTTAATATTAGGCTTTGAAATGATAGCCAATACACCTACACTCGCAGCGCCTCTAGCTATTGGAGTTTTTGTCCATGATGAATTTATAAAGAAGGATGTACATCCTCTAATGGACCGTAACTATCTTTGCGTTCCGATTCGCGCACTGGCATCACTTGTTGGATACTGACCCTCTCATGGAACCCTATAGCCATGGGAGTGTGCTTTTTGCTGAGTATGTGGACAGTACAGCTAAAGCCATTTACACTGACATAAATGGAAAAGAATGATTAAATATAAACACGCAAAAAATTACCCATCTATCTGCTTAAAGGATAGATGGGTTTTCACATCAATATGGAGTCTGTTGTCAGCTATTTTTTATTTCCTGAATTTGTTGAATATGCCGTTGTTCATGAAGATAAATCTGCTCAATCCATTGATCGAGTGGACATTCACCAAGAGCCGGATGCTTCATTGTACGCTTGGTTAAAGCATCCGCATCCTCAATGGTATCTAAAAATCCCAGGAAGTCCGCTCTTGTGGTTGCTAACAATTCCAGCATCCTTTGAACCTGGAAGGGCTCTTCCGAAGGTTCCACTATGTTTGGTGCTTGAATTTTTCGTGTACGGTCTAACAGCAGTCCCATATCCTTTCGTTCAGGAGCCAATTGTTCTTGTGATGTTAAGCCCCAAGTAATAGCCTTCTTAGTGGCTTCCTCTACTAAAATAAGATGATGACAGATTTGTGCAATACTCCAACTTTGTGCATCTGGCTTGCTATTAAATTCTGCATCACTTAAAAGGTTAATCTCCTGAAGTAATTGCTCTCTTGTAGCATCAAATTGATTCTTTGCTAATAATAGCATACGCTACCCCCTTTATTCGTTATACCATTATATTCGACAGAGATGGCTGTAAATCATCTTTCCTGCACCATATTAAATGGATTGTTTTCTAAAACCTGCTGTAGCTGCTCATCCTCAATATGTGTATAAATTTGAGTGGTTGCTACACTTGAATGCCCTAAAATATGCTGCAAGCTTCTAATATCAGCACCAGCTTTATACATCATTGTTGCAGAAGTATGGCGCAGCTTATGTGGTGTAAGCCGCTCCTTTTGAAGACCTGATTGCTGATTAATACGTTTCACGATTTTGGCAACCGTTTGACGCGTAAAACGTGTTCCCTTTTGTGAAACAAAAAGAGGCTCATCTCCGTTCCCTTTATACGGTGTTTTCCCACTATTTTCATAGTCTGCTAGTGCCTGCATACAGCTATCATTCAAATAGACAGTTCGCTCCTTATTACCCTTCCCGACAACAGTTAAATGACGTCCCTGTATCGATGTAATATTGAGCTGGCATAGCTCTGTCACACGAATTCCTAAGTTTAAGAAAAACATCATCATACAGTAATTTCTTGGTGACGCCTGATTGACTGGTATGCCATCTATAAATTGTGTAGCTTCTCGAAAATTCATATAGATAGGTCTTTTTCGACCAATTTTCGGCGATTCTAATTCCTCTGCTGGGTTTTCCTCAATAAGTCGCCGTTTGCCTTTTAAATATTTGAAAAAGGATTTTAATGTCGCCACCTTACGTGCTCTTGAAGCTGCAGAATTACCACGCTGTACCTCACAGTATTCCATAAAGTAATAAAGGTCCTCCAATGTAATCTCTCGAATTTCTTCTATTGAAATAGTGGCAATATCAATTGCTGCTAAATTTTCTATATTCAGATCCTCCTGAACAGCTGTATGGAAACGGAAAAATAAAGACAAATCATATTCGTATTCTTTTCTTGTGCGCTGGGACTTTCCTTTGATAGTCGTTAAATAAACAAGAAAGTCCTTCATGATTTTTGGTAGTTTTGTTTTTTGCATTCCAATCACCTCTATTTGCTCTATTTTACCATAAAAAACGTTCCCAAATATAAATTTGGGAACTTTATCTGGACAAATAGGTCATTTTCCTATTATTAAGAACATACATTCGGTGTATACAAATAAAAAAAGATCCCCTTTTTTTAAAGGGAATCCTTTGACTAAATAAGAAAAGAATTGTGACAGTTACTGGTTTTTAGGTATAAAGTTGACGTTCGATGAATATTAAAATCTAGTATACTTCTATTGGTTTGTGAGGCGACTCGAAAATTAGAAAGGTGGGTAACTACCCATGTCGATTCGTCTCACAACACGCATGGGATTATTTGGATAAATTGACTATTTTACAAAAACCGAGTACTTCTCATCACCTTGTTTTGTAAGTGACCAGTTCGTCGATAACATTTGCTGTAGTTTTGTGACCGTTTCCTCATCACACATCAAATGTTGGATACCATTTTCTAAAAGTTGGTAATCTACCCCTTCTTCAAGATTAAAGCGTAGATGCAATAAACGTTGGACGCCAGGCAATGTTACATACTTAATTCGATAATGGCCATGTAACGCATCTAAGAACTCTTGTTCGCCATCCTGGAAAAGTGCCATTGTTTCACTAAATTCATAGTTTGGGACTTGTTCCTGCCAAGCTGATACATCCCCCGCCCGTAAAGCACGCAAAATCTCTTCGTCTGAATAATTTAATTTAGATAGTTTATCAAGTTCATAAGCTTGCATTAGATTAATGATTGTCATGAATGTTAGCTCCTTTTATGTATTTACTCACAGTGTACCATGTTTTTATTACTACTCAAATTCGGAGGGATTCATAGGATGAATTTATATGATTCTAGTCTGTTTTTCGATGAAATGTTTGATGGCAATCAACCAAAGCCCCATTATCGATCTTTTCATCATAAGCTATCCATTTTTTCTCAGGAGCAACTTGAAGAGAAATATCGGCAAGCACAAGCAAGCTTTCTCAGACAAGGAATTACTTTTACTGTCTATGGTGCACAAGGTGGAACCGAAAGGACCATGCCCTTTGATTGTGTCCCTATCATTATTCCTCAAACACAGTGGGCAATTATTGAGGTAGGCGTCAAGCAACGTGTGGAAGCGCTGAACTTATTTTTACAAGATGTGTATGATGAACAAAGAATCATTCGTGATGGCTATATTCCTAGACAGTTGGTAGAAAATAATCCATATTTCTCACCAATCATGCATGGACTTAAGGTACCAATTGCTAATCATATATTTTTAGCAGGTATTGATTTAATACGGGATGAGAATGGTGAATATTTCGTGCTGGAAGATAATTTACGGAATCCTTCTGGCATTTCTTATGTTTTTGAAAACCGTGACGTCATGAAGGAGGTGTATCCTGAATTTTTCTCTAAGCATACTATTTTATCTCTGGATAAGCAGATGGCTAACATGAAAAAAGCACTGCTTGCTCATCGTCCACCTACTATGGAGGAAGGACGAGAACCAAAAGCGGTGCTGCTAACAGCAGGTATGTACAACTCAGCCTATTATGATCACGTATTTTTAGCTCAGCATTTAACGATTCAACTAGTAGAGGGCCGCGATTTGGTCGTACAGGATTTGAAGGTTTATATGAAAACCATTTACGGTTTACAACAAATCGATATTATTTATCGCCGGATTGATGATGATTTTTTAGATCCGATTGCATTTCGTGAGGACTCTTTGTTAGGTGTCCCTCATTTAATGGCAGTTTACCAAGCTGGCAATGTGGCCATTTTAAATGCTGTTGGCAATGGAGTGGCAGATGATAAGGCGATGTATGCCTATGTGCCTGATATGATTCGCTATTACCTTCAAGAAGAGCCTATATTACCGAATGTGAAAACCTATCATTTAGAAGATGAGCAACAGCGAGCATGGGTATTAGAGCATATTCAGGAGCTAGTCATTAAAAATGTAAGTGCCTCCGGGGGCTATGATATGCTCATTGGTCCCCATGCAAGTGAGGAAGAAATCGCTCTGTTTAAGGGAAAAATAATGAAGCATCCATGCCAATATATTGCTCAACCAACCATAAAATTGTCCAGAGCACCAGCCTTTCAAAATGGGCGGTTTTATCCTTGCCATGTGGATTTACGTGTGTTTGCCATGAAGGGTGAGGATTGTTATGTATTGCCAGGTGGATTATCACGAGTGGCCTTACAAGAAGGTTCACTTGTGGTCAATTCATCGCAGGGCGGCGGTGCTAAGGACACATGGATTTTAAAGGAGGAGGTGCAGCATGCTGAGTCGAGTAGCCGACGCGTTATACTGGATGGCACGGTATAGTGAACGCACACAAACCAATACACATATATTACAGGTACAGCTGTTGAATATGTTGGAGCAATCTGGGCAAGAACATGATTATATTGATCATTGGGAGGCTGTTTTAAATATTTGTGCCTCGAAGGAGGAGTATTTAGCTAATTATACAGCATTACGTGTTAATCCATTAATTGATTATCTATTGTTTTCCGAGAAAAATGGCAACGCCCTCCTTGCTACCTTACGTGCCATTCGAGAAAATGCCCGAGTGACAAGAGATCGTCTACCTGCGGAGCTATGGGAAATACAAAATGCCTTTTATTTAACGAAGCAGCAGGACATACTAACAATGGATCGACCAATCCCGTTAATTGATCTTCAAGCTTTTTTACAGGAAGTGCGGAAGACATTGTGGATGGTGACTGGACTGGTCGAGGGCACAATGGATCGCGATCTCCCCTTTTATTTCATGGAAATTGGGAAATGGCTGGAAAGAGCAGAAAAAACGATGCGGATGTCGTTAATTATTCTCGAGCAACAGAAAATAACAGGCCAATCCCTTCATGAGATGGATGGTACATTTTTATTAGAGCTTGCTGCCGCAAAAGAATCCTTTTTGCAGAAGCATCGCCAAACAAATTTATTATTGGGCATTCGATATTTATGGCAGGATGAACATGTTCCTTGCTCGGTCGTGTTTTGTCTGAAGAAATTAGAAGAAGCTTTCCAGTCCATCGAGCATGATCCTTTATCACCAAAATGTTTAACGCTCCATTCGACCATCAAAAGCTTTGTTTTAGCATTCAATCATCTTGATTTTTGGACAATGAGCGTCGAGGAAGCTATTACAATCATGGAGGAAAGATTGAGTCAATGGATTGCCTTTAGCGAAACATTCTCGACAATCTATCATTTATATGAACCCAGCGTACAACCTTGAAAGGAATCCATCACAGCTCCCTTTCAACAGGCAAGTCAGTAAGCAGAAGGAAGCGGACACGATGAAATTTGAAATTCAACATACAAATATTTTTCAATATGAGTCTGAAGTCGACCAAAGTTTAAATACGATTCGCTTAAAGCCACGCAGTGATGAGCGTCAACGGCTATTATCCTATCGAATTGCAATTACTCCATCCTCTCTTACCCGTGAGCATACGGATATTTGGGGAAATACAGTAGGTTCATTTTATATCCCGGAGCAGCATCAAGTACTAGAAATTCATACATCGTCGATTGTCAGTATCCAGCGTGCGCCATTTATTCATCGTATTCAATATTCACCCGAAATGCAGACTATTTTTCACTCACAGCTATTTTATGAACATTATCTTCCCTATTTAAAAGCAACTCATTTTACGTATATGACAGAGCAACAGCTGGAGGAGGTTTTTCATGCGATTGGCCATGCTGAAAATCCTGTGCTCTTTTCGCTTAATTTAATGCAATACTTATACTCTAGTTTTGAATACGACCCGTCAGCAACAGATGTAAGTACAACAGCTAGTGAGGCATTTGCCCTAAAGCGTGGAGTATGCCAGGATTTCACTCATGTTATGCTGGGTGTATTACGTTCTAAAGGAATTCCTGCACGCTATGTTAGTGGTTATTTATATGTCGATGAAAATTCAGCTCTCGTCGGCGATAGTGCAACACATGCTTGGGTAGAAGTCATGATACCTGGTATTGGCTGGATTGGTCTGGATCCTACCAATAACGTGGAAGTATTAGAAAACCATATTATTTTGTGTATTGGCCGAGATTATAGTGATATAAGCCCTGTTGAAGGGGTTTATTCAGGAGGCAAGCATGATTTAACCGTAAAAGTAAGTGTCAAAGCATTGAATCATTTATAAGCATTATTGACACGTGCAGGATTGGCGAGAACACGCAATTCCTGCACGTTTTTTATTCAAAGCGCTGTTGTCTTTCTGTTAGTACCCATTTGCGAACATAGCCCATTTCTTGCTGAATATGTTCCAATGTTTTCTCTTCCTGAAACGCCCTTTGCATAACGGTATAACGCAAATCGGTAGCTCTGACGTTTTTTCCAATATCTTTAGACATCGTTTGAAAAATACGTTCCACTGTCTTCGTCGTAATCGGCTTTGTCATGCTTACCTCACTCACCCACACCCATTCCTCTACCTTTTTGTCATGCATGGATTCTGTTTCTTCCTGATAATGTTCTAGCATGTCCATAAGTAAGGGTGAACACTTTACCTCGCGGCGTCCATTTCGATTCGCAATATAAAGAGTTGATTTTTCCTTTTGGAAATGCGACCACTTCATTCGTACAAGCTCAGCTGGCTTACACCCTGTCTCCATCAAAACCTGCACAATACAACCATTGCGTCTCGCCAGCCATGCATGCTCTGCTGTTTTTGCATATTGAAAATAAAAAGGCCAAACATTAGCCATTTGCCCGATTTGCTTATTTGTAAGTACTTGTAGTGCCTCTTTTTGCCTTTTCCTCGGCTGTAAAATATGTTGATAATCAAAGGGCTCTATCCATTCTCGTAGGAAAATAAAGTCTACAAAGCCACGCATAGTTGCTATTTTATGATTAAACGTATTGATATTGTGATAGGTTTCCTTTAAATAGTGACCATAGATTTGTAATAACTCTTGAAAGTGGTGATCTACATACAAGTAATTTTTTTCATGGGCAAATGATAAAAAATGCTGCCCGTCCATATTGTATTGCTTCATCGTTGCTGCACTTTTTTTTAATGACTGCAATAGCAAAATATAGCTGTTCCACGCTTCCTTGAGTGTGACCATAGGCTCCCTCCTTGTGTGCTGTGCGTTAGTTAGTTTTATTTTACTATATATGTGGAGCGTATGTTTTTATTTTCTAAATAATATATAGTGTCGGATAATCTGTATTTTAGATTCATACATGCTCCCATCATTCAAGTGCTTCTTGCATCGTAAAGAAACAAATGTTCGACTATTAGTTTCTCACATCTTTTGCTTTCTTACAATAGTAAATTCCATTCCCCTGTTGTAAGACAATTGCTATTTATTCCATCTATTTTTGTATAACAACGCAATTTTATATGAAAATTCGTATAATTTCGTGTTTATCGTTCATGGTGTTATATAATAATGGTATAGACAAATATGTAGGGGGCTCTCTAAAATGCAAGTAAAGACGACTCGACTGGAAGCAGAAGACGCAAAAATTATTTATCAAGAAACTGCTGGGCTAGCAATTATTACGATCCATCGACCACAGGCGAAGAATGCATTAACCGCAAATATGTGGGATCAATTAGCAAAAATTGCCCTGCAAGTATTAGATAATCCCAAAAATAAAGTCCTTATTTTACGAGGCTCAGGACAAAATTTCACTGCTGGCTCTGACATTAAAGAATTTAATGCCATTTCTCTCGACAAGGCTGAAGAGGCGTTTATACATATGGAAAAGACCATTTCCACTATTGAGCGCTTGCCTATCCCTACGATTGGTGTGATTAATGGGCCTGCAATGGGGGCTGGCTTGGAATTAGCATTAGCCTGTGATATTCGTATTGGCTCTGACAAAGCCAAACTGGGCATTCCTGTTGGTAAATTAGGGATTACATTAAATAATAAATTTGCACAGCGTTTAGTACAGCTTGTTGGCCCAGCCACAACAAAGGATTTAGTGTTTACAGGAAGAATGTTTAAAGCAGAGGAAGCCTATAAGCTTGGGATGCTCAATTATCTTGTAGCAGAGAAGGATTTGAATAAATACATGATCCGCATGGGTAAGCTTGTGGCGGGAATGTCTCCTGAATCCTTACTGGCAGTAAAGCAGTCTGTCCAAGAATGCCTCGATAGTGTTCCAGCCTTATGGAAAGGCTCCACGCCATTTGTCGGCAATGATTTTGCAGAAGGTTGTCGAGCATTCGTTGAAAAACGCCAGCCACAGTTTACGCGTCAGCCCAAATAAAAATAGGTACTCTTCTCGCCCACTGGCGACAGGAGTACCTGCACCTGGACTTGGAAATACCTACGCTTCCACAGGTACAATGTTAGAGGTCAAACGTTAGCTCCTAATAGTACTATACGTGATATAAATATAACGTTAACTCTGCAATTATATTGAAATTGCTAGGTAATGACACTAAAATCGCATTTTACTAGTTTAAAAAATGGAAATCATTAATAAATATAGTCTTGATACTTGATATGGTGGAAGGAGAGGTAAATGAAAAAAATAATTATCTTTAATCTTTTATTTTGTATAGTAGTTATTTTTGTTAATTACAATTATTTTAATTCTAAATCTCGAAACGCTATCGTATACAACTATGTGGAAAACTATATGGAAACTAACTATGGCATTGCTAGAGAAAATTTAAAACCTGAAGAAATCGATTACATGAGAGGAATGGGTTTGTTTGAAATAGAAGTTAAAGATATAGAAACTAAAAATCATTACTTTTTTGAAGTGGATATTAGAGATGACTATTCATTATATTATTTAAAAGATCTTACTGAGGTTCATCGTAAAAATCAAGCTGATTAAAGAAAGTTTATTTCAACAGGTATCAGCAATATTTTGAGAGCAACATATAAAGTTTTACATACAACAAACAATAACTTGTTGAAGCCGCACGAGGCAGTTTTGTAATTGGAATCAAATAAATATTAAACCCGAGCAACGATAAAAGCCCAATTTCTCAATTTTTATGCTAAGAAATTGGGCTTTTTTATATTTCCTTATACGATTGAAATAAGTGCAAAATAACTCCTAAAGTGACAGGAGTAAGAGTTTTTTATGATTTTTTCTTTTGGATACCTGATTTGGCATGAACGTGGATAGCATCCAATTCATAGCCAAAATGCTGATAAAATTCCGTCTGCACCGCCTGTTGTAAGTTATATAAACGTGCTGCTAACGGATAATCAATCGGTAGCCTTACCTGTAGGGACAAAATAGCTTGGACCTGTTCACCAAGTACAAATTGGACTTGCTCCACCTTTTGCACAAAATCCTGTTGTTGACAGCAATACGTAAGTAGCTGGACGTAAACATGATTACTAATCTCAATATACTCCCGTTGAAAATCAGGACGAACAATGGTTGTTTCCCCAATCTTTTCACGTTTTGTTGAAAAAATCTCCATTCCCTTTAGCACCAGTCGCTTAAAGAAATTTTGCTCAACTTGTCGGTAAGGGATCGGCATAACATGCTTCCCTTGTGTTTGTCGAATAAAACGAGCTTTTTGAATGTCCTTAAAGGAACGAATATCTTCCACATCATAATAATGCTCGATAGCGCCTAGCTCCAGCTGCTTCGCAATACTATTCGTCATTTTCGTTGACGTCCCAATTAGTAAAATAGACTCCACTCGATGGCTTGCTAGCGCCTTCTTGACTGCCTCACGGTGCTCCTGGTCGGTAAAAATGGCACGCCTTACAGCGGTAATTGTATTTTTTTCAAATTTAGCAGAAACTCCTGCGACTCTCACGCCATTGACAATGAGTAATCCATCATCGATAATCGCCTGTACGCCAATTTTATGGGCAAAAGATAGAGCGCTAGTGCTTTTTCCTGTGCCGCTTGGTCCACTTAACGAATATACCTTCAAAGTCCTCCCCCCTCTTATGCTAATTAATCTTTATAGCTGTTCCTCATGCTTTGATAGAGATGTTTGATGAATCGGTTTACTCCATGATTCCCACTGAAAAACTATATAGTAAGTATAATACAACTTCTACATTTACGGAATTTACAGTAGGTTTCCCCAACATTAGGCAATCCATTTTCGCTAGCCTATGCGCACATCCTCTACATTATATAAATATTTTCTTTTTTCAGAATATCTGTCCCTTTCTTCGCTTTAGTATGATAAAATGTGAACTACTATTCTGTTATACAACTACAAGGAGTGTACTAGTCTTGAAAATCGTACCATCTAAAAAAATGTCATTATTTACACCAGCAATTTTCGGAGATTTGAAAAATTTTGCGAGAGAGCAGCAGGCAAAGGGCATGACTCTGATTGACTTAAGCTTAGGAAGCCCCGATCTTCCTCCACATGCCAAAATTCGCGAACATCTATCTTATCGAGCAGGTTTAGCTGAATCGTATGGCTATACACTTACAGGCACACAGCGTTTTTATGAGGCTGTCAGCCGCTACTATAAGCGCCGTAGCAGCGTTGATTTAGATCCTACTACTGAAATCATTCAAACAATTGGCTCTCAAGAAGGCTTAGTGCATCTTCCAATGGCCTTTTGTGATCCTGGAGACATCGTGCTATCGACAAACCCAGCATACGTTGCGTATGACGCAGGCATTCACTTAGCTGGTGCAACACCCTATTACATGCCTCAAACAGCTGACAACAACTACCTTCCAGACTTAGACGCTGTACCAGAAGATATTGCGCATAAAGCAAAGCTATTAATTTTAAACTTACCAGGAAATCCAGTACCAGCGATGCCATCCTTAGCATATTTTGAAAAAGTGATTGCCTTTGCTAAAAAATATAACATCATCGTTCTGCATGATGCAGCCTATTCTGAGTTTTATTTTACGGGCGATGGACCGATTAGCTTCCTTGCTACACCAGGTGCAAAAGAAGTAGGGATGGAAATTAACTCCCTTTCCAAAAGCTTTAGTTTGGCAGGAACACGGATTGCCTATATCGCAGGAAATGCTGAAATGATTGCGATTTTAAAGCAATTAAAATCGAATTTAGATTTCGGTATTTTTGAGCCTATTCAAGATGCAGCTGTCGTTGCCCTCGATCACGCTGAAGAAATTACAGCAAGCCTACGTGCAACCTTTTCTGAGCGTCATCAAACATTGATGAATGGCTTACAGGCACTAGGTTGGGACGCAGCACCTTCTAACGGTGGGATGTTTGTTTGGGCAAAGTATCCATATGATATGGATTGCACCGAACTCGCTTTTAAATTGATTGAGCAGGTTGGCATTGTTACGGTTCCAGGTACTGTATTTGGAACGGCAGGACAAGGTTATCTGCGCTTAGCACTTGTGCAACCAGCGAAAATCCTTCAGGAAGCTGTCGATCGTTTAGCGCAAGTACAATTACTACAAGAAAACTAACATAGAAAACCCTTCTAACAACATGCTAGAAGGGTTTTATTCATTAAATCCAAACATCATTTTCAGCAGTAAGCGCAGTTTTTTCCTCACCCGTATTTACTACCCCAGCAGGCTCTACGAGCAAAATTTTACACTCGGCTGCAGCGTAAGGTTTATGTTCAACTTGGCGTGGTACGACAAACATTTCACCCTCCTTTAATCTTACTTCTCCATCACGAAATTCAATGACAAGCTCCCCTTCAATCACCATAAACACTTAATCTGTATCATCATGTTTATGCCATACAAAATCTCCGATTACTTTAACCAGTTTGAATTGATATTCATTCATCTCAGCAATTACCTTTGGAGACCAGTGCTCTTGGAATTTTGCAAATTTTTCTTGAAAATTAATAGGTATGTAGGTCATGCTATTTTCCCCCGTTCTTTTTTTCCTATTAAAAACACAGCTACTGTCAAGCGAAGTAGCTGTATCCTCTTATACATCATATTTTTGGTGAACGTCATCCTCATAACGGTTATAGCGCTGTTTAAATAGCTTGAATAGATGAGTCACAAGCACTTTAAAGATTGCATAACCTGGAATCCCCAAAATGACCCCAGGGACACCAAATAGCGAGCCTGCCGTTAATAATACAAAGATAATTGTAATTGGGTGAATACTGAGCGATTTCCCCATAATTTGTGGAGAAATAAATTTTCCCTCAATTAACTGAACAATCGTCCATACAATCGCTAGCTTAATCAACATCAATGGTGATGTGACAAGAGCGATAATAACGGCTGGTGTGATGGCAATAACAGGACCTAAATAAGGCACTACACTTGTAATCATCGCAAGGAAGCCGAGCAATAAAGCATATTTCATACCAATTATTAAGAAGCCAATTGTGACCATTGCACCAATACACATAGATACTAAAATTTGCCCTTGTATGTAAGAACTTATTTGCTTGTCCATATCATGGAAAATTTCAGTCACTTCTTTACGCATACGCGGTGGGCATACTTTCAGCATAAATTTCGGTAATTTTTCGCCCTCTTTTAGTAAATAAAACAAGATAAATGGTACGGTTACAAGCGATAGGACGATGCCTGTTAACGTTGATAGGAAGCCCGTAATACCGGATGCTACACCCTGTGCTATATTTGTAGCCGTATCTTTCACAGTTTTTACCATATCAGTAGTAAAGTTTTTAACCACTTCATTGTAGTCAAAGTTAATTTTATCTAAATAATCGTTAAAACGTGAATGATTAAAGAATGCAACAAATTTTTCCGTAAACTTCATAAAATACTCTGGGAATTCCTGCACTAAGTTCGTAAATTGGTCACGTAAAAACGGATAAACCAACACAACGAGCAGTGTTATGACCCCAACTACCGCGATGTAGAGTATTAAAATACCCCAAATTCTTGGAATACGCCATCTAACCAATATCGCCAATAATGGACGTAATAAATAGTACCCAATGACAGCTAATACCCCTGGTAAAATGACGACTTCAAATAACACTTGAAGCGGGGTAAAGATAAAGGAAACTTGATTAAACATAAAAATAACACATGCAACTAATAATAAAATAACCAGCGTAAATAATAGGTTTCTACCACCTAAGAAACGAATAAACTTGGTTGCTAACAGGTTTGAACGTTCTTTTGGTCTTTCTTTTTCCATATATCCACCCCAATCAAAAAACTCTACCTTTATATTACAGGATAATGCTGGATTTTGCTAAACATCACTCCAGTGAAATGCCTAAAAAATCGCTTAAAAAGGCTTTGTTTTGTTCCACATCAATCACGATCGAATCGCCGGCATGGCTAAAGTTTTGGAATTGGTAGCTTCCTTCGATTGGAATCGTTGCTTTTTCAATGTTCACCTTGCCCTTTGATAGTAATTTTAGCACTTGTTGCATTTCTTCAGCAGAAGAATAATCGGTTGTAATATAGCCTTGTGCTGCCCCTACGAATTTTGGTAAATGCAATACATTCGCAGGTGTCAAAAGCTCATTTTTTAAAGCCTCTATGACCTTTTGCTGACGAGCAACACGACCGAAATCACCTTCTGCATCATGACGGAAGCGTGCATAGCCTAGTAACTCCTGTCCATTTAAGTGATGTACACCTTGCTTCAACTCTACCCCAATATTTTCGGACATATCCTTCTCAACATCCATCTCAACACCATTAGGTGCTAAAATATCCACCAACGATTCAAAGTTTTTAAAATCAATAAGGGCATAATGGTGAATCGGTAAGCCGAACATATTTGTTAGTGTATCCTTCAGTAGCTGTACCCCATCTAAGTAGTACGCTGTATTAAGCTTATAGGATTGATAGCCAGGGATATCCGCATAAATATCCCGCATAAAGGATACCAGTTTAATATCGTTGTTTGATTTATTCCAAGATAATACCATCATCGTATCTGTTCGAGATTTTTCCTCGCCACGTGTATCGACACCGAGAATTAAGTAATTTTCAATATCGCCTTTTAACGTATCGCCAGAGAAATCCTCCTGCTCGACTTGTGTTTGATTGGCAAGCTTTAGTCCACTGCGGTACTGCATAATCGAGTAGCCTGCCACTACTATGATACACAGTAATAATAATGTGAAAATTGCTCTCCCTTTACGAAGCTTTCGGTTTTTAGGACGTTGTGAGCGTCTTGTATAATCTTGCTCTTCCATAATGACTAACTCCTCTATTTTTTTATAGTTAATGTAACGATTGATTAGCCGGAAAGTTTCATTTGTTGATAGAGGAAGTCCCAACTTCATCTATCTTATTGTTATTTTACACCCAAATGCTCAGTTTTTTCGCCAAACAATGCTATAATATTTTCACAAAAGAAAGGATGATGTACATGATAGAAAAAGCTACTTTTGCTGGCGGTTGTTTTTGGTGCATGGTTAAGCCATTCGTCGAGTGGGATGGTATACATAAAGTAACATCTGGTTATATGGGCGGTCATTTAGAAAACCCAACATACGAGGATGTTAAGAAAGGGACTTCTGGCCATCTAGAGGTCGTCGAAATTGAATTCGATCCAGCCATTTTTAGCTATGAACAACTGTTAGACATTTATTGGATGCAAATTGATCCCACTGATGCTTTCGGACAGTTTCATGATCGTGGAGAGTCCTATTCAACGGCCATCTTTACTTACACGGATGAACAAAAGAAAATCGCCGAGGCCTCGAAAGAAAAGCTTGCCACTAGTGGACGCTTCGATAAACCTATTGTAACCAAAATTCGGGATGCTGAACGCTTCTATCCTGCGGAAGACTATCACCAAGATTACTATAAAAAAGAAGCTAATCACTATCAGCAAGACCGTGCTATTTCCGGCCGTGATGAATTTATAACTAAGCATTGGGATCAATAAACAATTAGAGGTGCCTCAACCATTTCATTGAGACACCTCTCTTTTTTGTAAAAGCACGTGCTTGATCGAAAATTGTCCTAGATGGGTGTTTCTAAAAACGATTGTAACGCCTCAAAGAAACGTTTGCCGTATTTATCAAATTTCACTTCACCAATGCCGCTTATGTGGCGTAAATCGTCCAATTCTGCTGGCTTCTTGTCACATAATTCACGCAATGTTTTATCCGAGAATACTACAAATGGCGGTACTTTCTCTTCATCTGCAATTTCTTTTCGCAACACACGTAAATGTTCAAATAATGGATCATTATCTACCAGTTTTTTAACCGCTACAGCTTCTTTCCGCATGACCTGTCGTTGGCCAAGTAGTACTTCTTTACCCTCGGCTGACACATAAATAGTTGGATATGTGCCGTGTTTAACAGCCAATAAACCCTCTGCAATTAGAAACTCAATAAAGTTCGAGACATCTTTAGACGAATAATGTCCCTTCAAAATACCATAGGTGGATAAACGAGCAAACCCAAATTCCGTCATTTTTTGATTTTTGGAGCCGATGAGTACTTGTGCTACCATCGTCTTGCCGAATTTTTGGCCCATCCGTACAACACAAGCCAGTACCTTTTGTGCATCCTCTGTCACATTCATCATGGTACGACCATCATTACAATTACTACAGCGACCACAAGGCTCCTCTTGTACTTCACCAAAATACGCTAAAATAGCATTTTGAAGACAGCCCTCTGTATGGCAATAGTCGACCATTGTTTGGAGCTTCGCTAATTCCTGTGGTATTCGTGCCTCGTCTTGCGATTGCTCAATAAGAAAACGCTGAGTTTGAACATCACCGGAGGCATACAATAATATACAAGCACTTGGAAGACCATCTCGACCAGCTCTCCCTGCTTCTTGGTAATAGCTCTCCATATTCCGAGGCATTTGATAGTGCAGGACAAAGCGCACATTGCTTTTATCGATTCCCATGCCAAAGGCGTTGGTAGCCACCATAATACGCGCCTCATCTTTTAAAAATCGCTCCTGCTCTGCCATACGTAGTTCCTCTGATAGCCCCGCATGATATTTGGCTACTGCTTCTCCAGTACGACTAAGCATGTCATAAATCGCGTCTACCGCCTTTCGTGTGGCGGCGTAGATAATACCGACTTCCTGTTTATTTTTCTGTAAGTAATTTTTAATATAACGTTCTTTATTTTCTCCAATTAGCACCGAAAGTGCCAAGTTATCACGCGTAAAGCCTGTCATCACTGTTGCATTTTCGTCAATGTTTAATAAATGCCGAATATCCTCACAAACAGCAGGTGTCGCAGTGGCGGTAAGAGCTAATACAGTTGGCTTCTGCGGCCACAGTGTAAAAAGCTTTTGAATGGAGCGATAACTTGGTCTAAAATCATGACCCCATTGTGAAATACAGTGAGCTTCGTCTACCGCAATTAATGGGACGGATAAATAGGACAATGCTTGAAGGAAGGAAGCACTTTCCAGTCGTTCAGGTGCGATATAAAGTAGTTTTAAATAACCAGCACTAGCTAGCTGCATCGTTTCATTCACTTCTTGTGCTGTTAATGTACTATTTATATAGGCAGCAGGAATATTAGCTGCTCGTAAAGCTTCCACCTGATCTTGCATTAAAGAAATAAGGGGCGATATGACAATTGTCAGCCCCTCAAGTATTAACGCAGGAATCTGATAGCAAATGGATTTCCCACCACCTGTTGGCATCACACACAGGCTTGATTGTCCATGTAATGTTTGTTCAATAATTTGGGCTTGTCCTTGCCTGAAGGCTCCATAGCCAAAATGATGCTGTAGCATTTGTCTTGCTTGCTCCATGCAAAGTTCACTCCTCAGTAGTAAGACGAAGTAACTTGTATTCGCCCTGTTCATTTTTCATAATTTCGTAAAGCATAATGGAATGGGCAAGAGCTTCCTGCCCTGCTGCATTGGTCAATACATACTCCGTTTTAGCTCGTACCTGAAGATGCTGATTCACTATACGAATATCTTGAATGTCTGTGTTCGAGAAATGAATCTTCGCTTGCTTAGAGGCATAGTAAGCAACCATGCCGCCCAGAGTGTCTTCCAATTCTTCTGACCCTACTATCGGCTCCATGACACTTGCATCTTGAATAGTTACAGCTCCTTTTAAATGCTTATGGAATGTATCTAAAAAAAGAATGATTTCATCTTTATTATACGCAAAAATATTTTCACCGTATTGCTCGAGGGCTTGCTGAACGGTTTCTTGAACCCCCTGCTCTATATAAGGATATAAATTTTTTGATTGGGATAGGCGTACACTCGCCTTCATGCCATCCTTTAACCATTTTTGCATAAATGGTTGAATTTCCTTTATCGGCAATATGTATGGTTGTGCTTCTCCTTGCTGCTGGCGGTTAAAATAAAGCCCCACAATTGCTCCGTTTTCCGCCTCCATCACCGGGCTCCCTAATGGTAGCTTTTCTTGTGTATCAATATAATAGGCAGCTATTTTATCTTGATATTTTTGAATCGTATAAGGTAAGCCATTCACGTAAACTGACAGCTGATTGAGCTCCCCTTCATACATTTTTGGAACTTGCACATTCGCTTTATAGGTCACTTGTAAAAGTGCAACATTATGTGCCGTTGACATGAAATGAACATTCGCTGCCACTAGCTTATCCTGACCAAATTTCACAAGGGCGGTTGGCTTTGAGGCTACCAGTGCGCCATTAGTTAAAATATAAAGCTCATCCTCCTTTTGCTGAATAATAATGCCTGCACCAACTCCATGCTCACCTATCACCTCAACCTCAGGCACTATCTTTTCTTCTTGCTTGGCCACTGTTTTTGTTGGCACCTCTGCTTTTTCTGCTTGAAACCAACCTGCACCAATTTGACTGTCACAACCTGTCAACAGCATGGCCGCCGCTCCTAATACGAGCATCTTTTTATACATACCTTCACCAAAACTTTCTTTTCAACTATCTCTCTTGTCTATCATAATCAAGGACTTAGGATGTTTCAAGTTTACATAATATAATTATTGTAATTAAAATAGTAGTAAAATACATTATTCCCTTCAGTTCTATTTCATTCTACCTATTAAAATTAATGGATTCTCCGATTTGCTATGAAAATGGATGGATTTTAGGCCTTCAAAATATTTTTGACAGAAAAAAAGACATGCATTTTGAATGGCATGTCTTCTCGAATTAATTTTTTCGTAGTAGCCCTGTCGTGGCAATTATTCCAAGCATCAATGCTAGAAAGATGGCGTACGTCCATGTATGGTTGCCTGTCATGTCATAGCAAACGCCAATCAAAACTGGGATGATGGCACTTAACATAAAGCCACCTGAAAATACCATGGATGACCAGCTGTTGGCTTCTTGATCATTTCTAGCCTCATCAAGCGGTAACAATAAGCCAATTGGAAATAGCCCACTTAAAACAATGCCGATAATAAATACGGCCACCCACAAGTAGATACCTGACATAAGCCATAATAATGTAAAACCTATCAGCCCAAAACAGCCTAACGCCAATACCCATGCTAATCGATTTGTCCATTTTTCCATAAGCATGGGCACAGCAATATTACCCATCATTTGTATAATCGACATAAATGTCAGCATTATACTCGCTACCTCAAGCGTCAAGCCTTTGTCCTGTAAAAGAGGTGTAAGCCACGACATCATTGAGAAAAACAATGAGGTTTGTAAGCCAAAATACAATACGATCAGCCAAGCACGACCTGTTACCCAAGGATTACGTACCGGCTCGTTGTTGACCGAATTTTGAACATCTGCCCCTTGTTCTTTTGGGATTACCCAGCTCCATATAATTAGTGAGACCATAGCAAGTATGGCCCAAATCCCTAGTGCTATTGTCCATTGATTATCAAAATAGTGATAAAAGTTCACAGTCAAAGCTGCACTTAATGTCGCACCAACGCCTATACCAAATGAGTAAATTCCAATAACAGTCGTAAAGCGTTGAGGGAATTTTTTCTTACTATACGCATTTAATATAGGGCCAATCATCGCAATGGCCAAGCCAGCTGCAAAACTTGTAACCACTAATAAAAGATAGCTTTCTTGGAATAAGCGCAGCCCATTTGCGAAGACAAGAATAGCCATTAATAGCACGATTGCTAATTTTGTGCCAAGCTTGCGCTGAAATGGTACAGCAAAAGGAGCAAATAAACCCATGCAAAAAACAGGAATAGATGTCAGAAAGCTCATACTTGTATTGGATACGTGTAAATTTATCATAAGGACATTAAAGAGTGGTCCAATCGCTGTTACAGCCGGTCTCATATTTAGTGCGACTAAAAATATACTCATTACCACTAAGATAAGTGAAACGGTCCATTGTTTTTTATTCATTTGATTAATCCTCTCTGCTGCCAATCAATAGAAGAGTTTTCTTTTATTCTTTTACCATGTATTCTATAAATGGTCAATGATTGGGTAAGTGGTCCGTTCCCTACATATTTTCTGGCGACTCAATACCCAGTAAAGCTAGTGACTCTTTTAAGACGATCGCTACACAATGACAGAGCGCAAGACGTGAAGCTTGCTGGGCATCATCGGCTAATATTTTTTGGTGTGCATAATATTTATTGAATAAGCGCGCTAGCTGTAAAGCATATTTCGCGATGAGCGATGGGTCAGCCTGGTTAAATGAGGCGTCTACCACTTGCGGAAATTGTTCCAATAATAAAATGATTGACCAAGCCTGTTGTCCTAGTGGAGCATATGACTTCAATTGAGAAGGCACATTTCCCTTTGCCAAGATGGAGCAAATACGTGCATAGGAATACTGTACGTATGGCCCCGTTTCTCCTTCAAAATTCATCATTTGCTCGATGGAGAATTCTATATCGTTTAGACGATGATATTTTAGGTCATTAAAGATTACCGCTCCAACTCCTACTTGCTGAGCCACTCGCTCTTTCTGCTGTAAATGAGGGTTTTTGTCTTCTATATTACGCTTAGCTGTCGCAATCGCCTCGGCTAAAACATCAGCTAATAATACCACCTTGCCTTTACGTGTCGACATTTTCTTACCATCTTTAAGCATCATCCCAAATGGTACATGCTGCAAATCTTTTGCCCAGCCATATCCCATTTTTTCAATCACCTGAAATAATTGTTTAAAATGAAGAGTTTGTTCATTACCCACTACATAGAAAATTTTGTTGGGTTGATACTGTTGCTGTCGGTAAAAGGCAGCAGCCAAATCTCGTGTTGCATAAAGTGTAGCTCCATCTGTTTTTGTTATTAAACATGGAGGCATTTCCTCCATCTCCACTACAAATGCACCTTCCGATTCCATAAGTAACCCTTTGTTTTGTAGCTCTGTTACAACCTTTGTCATCTTATCATTGTAAAAGGCTTCTCCAGTAAATTCATCAAATTTGATCCCTAGCAGCTGATAAATAGTCTGAAATTCATCTAATGATACATCACGGAACCATTGCCACAACGCTAAAGCCTCTGAATCACCATCTTCTAATGCTTTAAAGGCAGCACGTGCCATTTCATTTAGTATAGGATCTTGTTCAGCCATAGTATGAAATTTAACATAAATCTTTAATAATTCCTCTATAGGGGATGCTGTAATGGCTTCCTTATCACCCCAATTTTGATACGCAACGATTAGCTTGCCAAATTGGGTGCCCCAGTCCCCTAGATGGTTAATACGAATAGCCTGATAACCATTTTTCACTGCAATATTGGCTAAGGCATTACCAATGACGGTTGAACGTAAATGTCCCATAGAGAACGGTTTAGCAATATTGGGCGAAGAAAAGTCAAGAACGACACTTCCCCTTTCTGCTTGATTCGTACCATAGTTTTGTTGTTCCTGCATGATAAGACCCAACACTTGTTGTGTCACTTTTACTTGATGAAGAAAAATATTGACATAGCCACCGACAGATTGCACCTGATGGATTATCTCATTTTGTAATTGGCTTGCGATGTCTATTGCAATTTGTTGAGGGGGCTTCTTCCATATTTTAGCCAAGGTGAAGCAGGGAAATGCCATATCGCCCCTTTCTAAACTTTTTGGTTTTTCTAGTAATTGTTCCACGTCTTGAGCTGTTAGCTGATGATTTAAAATTTCAGCAATACTTTTTGCAATTTGTTGATTCATGTATATCCTCCTCTTTTTTCAATAAAAAAAGCCCTCGCCTCTATAATTAGAGACGAGAGCATAGTAATCCCGTGGTACCACTCTAGTTGCCATTCATAATGACCACTTTCCATTGTTAACGAGGTGACGCCCCGCTATTCTCTACTCTTAGTTCGAGAACCTTCTCCAAAGTGCGCTTCATTCATGGTTTCTGTATTAGGCTCACACCATCCCTAACTCGCTTTCCAGTTGTCCCATCAATTACTCTCTTTTTCATCGAATTTTTCTATGATTTTGACATATTTTACAGGAGTCTTCGCTTGGCGTCAATGCTTTTTGTATGAATGAATCATTGCTTCAGAGCGTTTAGAGAATTTTGCATAGGCAGCACTGATTGCTTCTGCATTCGTCTACACAAGTTACAGACGGCATTCCAAACGATCCACCATAAAAAAACGCTCCTCATTTAGAGGAACGTTCTTTTTCTACATAATGAATGACATCTGCCATGATGGCATACATCTCTTTTAACTTCAGTTGCTTATTGTCTTTCACTTTCTTCGCTACTTTTTCCGAAACAATTTCTTTATCAATTAAACTTTCCCAGCTATTTGCAGTCGATTCACCGATGAGCACATCTGCCAAATATTGTGCCAGCTCATCTCGCGTAATAGCTTCATCACCCGTGCTATATACCTTATTAATAACAATCTCCAGCTTATCTTTTTTATCGGCTGTACTCTCTGCGCCGGCACGTAGCATACTTTCTTTCAACATTTTAGCAAACTTAATTTTCGTTGCTTTACTGTCGACCTTTAAATCATTATCATAGCCGCCAACAACAAGTCCATAGTTAATTAACGTTTGAATGGCTTCATCATACCATTTGCCCTGATAAGGATAGTCCACAGAAAATGAATCGACATAGGCACCTTGTTTATCCAACTGCTCCCTTAATGCAGCAATTAATTTCTTATCCTTGCTCATTTCTCTAAAAGTAACATCTTGTTGAAGAGCTAGTGCTGCCGCTGTCCCTGCCGCTTCACCAGTCACCATACCAGTTGGGACAATACGGGCACTTCCCGCTGCTAAAGATGAATAACCTGCAGAGCGTCCCACAACAAGTAATCCATCGATATCCTTTGGTACTAGAGATCGGAATGGAATCGCATATTGCTTTGGCGCAGAAATAACATACCCATAATCATGTGGTGTTTGAGCCTGCACATCTACTGGATAAGAGGCAATCCCAATACTATCCCAATGATCACGATTCTGCCAAATATCGGACATTGGTAATTGATATTCAGCCCAAATATGTCTAGTTTCTCGTACATAAAGCTCTTCCGGGAAGCTGACAATTTCTGCTTTTTCAAATCCGGGGAAGTTTTCCTGTAAATATTTTAGTACATGCAATGTTTCTTTTTTACCTGCAGCTATGGCAGCCTGCTTCGAATTCTCATTTAAACCATCAATTCCGAAAATTTGTAATGCATTAATAAAATATTCATCATCCACTCGGGCTAAATTTAACCCTCTTAATCTTGTACCTTCTTGCAAAGGTTTATATTCATCATGAAGCTTTGTAAAGCCCCACATTACGGTATGATTCAAGTTAGCCCCGCCAAATACATCTGACTTAGCCGCTTTTTTTACTTGATCCCAATCGACATTTTTCAAGTGAAGCATTAATGTTACAGCCATGCGCTTATCCTTTATTCCAATATCTTCTCCACCAACAAAGAAAGGAACTTTAGACATCGTCGCAAAATCTGCATCCTGAGTAGCATCTATGAATGATTTTCCTTTAACGACATATGTACCGTATTCATTTTTTAGCTCAACAGAATTTAGTTGTTGTTGTTGAAGATTCGTTTTAACTACTTCCGTTTGCACCGACAATGTTAAATTGGGTTCCTCATCAATCAGCTTTTTAAACGCTGCTTTAGCTCCGACGATACCAAAAGCATCATTGCCTCTCACTAGCTCATGCCATTCTTTAAAAATACCTTCACTGATGGAGTTATTATGACCATCACGTGGAATATCTAGAAAATTTAGCATCCCATATGTAAATAATCCACCCAATTCTTCACGTTTTTCTACCAATAAGGTTTTAGCTCCATTACGAGCAGAAGCAACAGCAGCAGCGACACCCTCAGGCTCACCACCAATGACAATCACATCATATTCAGACTCTATATTGTTGATGGGTACTGGCTTTTTATACTCATCCACTAATTTATTGTATGCCATAGAGTTCGTTATTTCTTTAATAAAGTAGTAGCTTCCAAACCCAAGTAAAACTACTAGGATAGCAGTGGCTGTCCATAATACGCCTTTACCCATAATAAACCTCCGATAGTTAATATTTCCAATAACATGTTTATTTTATCATCATTTCTGCCACTTGAAAGAGCTGAATGTCCTATTGATTTTTTGCCTACAACCATAAGGCATATCATTTTCTACAGTATTTTTCTATGAAATTATCGTGTATTCCATCATATAAAGGATTGGGATATTTTTCCGATTTGCAGACAAGGTTTGTTTCATCACTTATAGTAAGCAGTCAAAACGGGGATGTGCTTGCGGGCACAAGTAGTTGATCAGGATACATTGTACCTGATAAAAAAACAGTCAGAATCATTTTAATCTATATTTTTGTCGATAAGCAACTAAAAACCCTTTGGTAAATGATGTAAATTCACTATTCTTTTTCAAAAATAGTTAAATACACTACTAAGTAGACGCATCAACTTCAAATAAAGTTACAGGACAAAAAATATTTTTCGATAACCTTTAATGAGCTAGTTTTATCCGTCACCCCTACCATTTTACTTCTATTTTTTATTTTACTATGATATATTTTCTATTAGGAAATCATTCCCAACTATCCGAACAATGGTCTTTAGGATTAATAAATGAGGTGCTCTTGTATGGATCGATTTGAACTTACTTTTAAAAATAAAGCTGTACGAATCTGGTTTTACACTGTATTCCCTGCCATTATATTAGCGATTATTTCTATTATTATTTTACCTAATGAGCAACATAAATATGTTTCACTAGGTTTGTAACTCATGCCAATCCTATATTTTATTTGGTTTATTTTTTATACTAAAAAGAAACGCAAATAATAGTTAAACCCTCTATATATAAACCATTCGACCATGTACCCATTCCAGATATAGGGAACAGAGTAAATAAAAATTGACTGGCTAAAGTTCCATACAAAACAGAACGTAAACCAGCCAATTCAGCTTAAAACGCAACCTTTAAGGCTTGATGACCTCATGATGGTGCCCCTTTAAGTCTACCCTGTAATTTCCAAAAGTCTTTTTTCTATCTTCTGAGCTTAAATTGCCAAATCTATTATAACCGAAAATATAGATGCCATTATCATTTATTTTCCAGTTATAGGCATTACCTATCGTATCAAAACCATAATAAAAACCTGGCATGCCTAAATAATCAGAAACCCATTGTCCATTTGCTCGTGTTGCATATTTTAAATTACTTGTTTCAGGCGCATTTACTATCCCCCGCTCATATCTTGTTAGATAATATACATGATTCTGATAAGGTTTTACAGCTTTAATCGGTGCTTTTTCTACGGCTACTCTTGAAATGGCTTGTCCATCCACATAATATAAAATAAATTCTTTTGTAGTGCTGTATGCGTAGTCCATATAAAAATTGCCCATATCCGTTTTAATCCAAATATCTCCTAGTTTAACTATATTTTCATCCTCAATAAATTCCTCATAAACAAAGGGTTCAAAATCAGAAAAATAATTGCTATAGAATAATTGACCTTTTTCTTGCATCACAGCCATAAAACGATCGCTATAGACAATTGATTTCCCCTGAAATAGCCATTCACAAATGCGAACAAGTCTAAGGTTTTCAAGCTCCGTAGCATTTACACCCCTGATAATAATCAAACTATATGGTTGCTGGTTTTCATTCTTCAAATAGACTACTTTCTTATTAAATGCCTCCCCTATATATCTTAGAGGAATATAGGTTGTATTATGATGCAAGACTGCAGAAACGTCCATTTGAATCGAATCGCCATTCACATCTACTGCCTTGTTCCCTATTTTCAAGGTTATAGTTTTATCCGAATTTTTAATGGTTATGGTATTATTTTGAGGGTTGAAATCTACCCTTGCACCAAATCCTTCAGAAATAAAGCGAAGTGGTACTAAGGTTCTTCCATCTTTTACAATTGGCTGTATGGCAGAAACCATATTACCATTAACAAATGCCTTTGAGCTTTCAGGCGACAAAATGATACTGTTATGAAGATCATTTTCTGTAATATCATTATAAAGTTCAAATAGATTTGCTGCCTGCACAGTTAGACTAACAGGAACAATTAATAAAAAAATTACTACTGTACTGATAATGTTTCTTCTCATTTTATAGTCCCCAATACGTTTTGCATATTTTCAATTTACTACTACGTTCGCATTTTCCAATATAAGCTAAATTATACACTTTTCTATCAAGAGTTGCTACGTTTAATGGCTATTGCTCTGACCTTCAAGAGTGTACAAGCTATAGCAGATTAATGCTTTTTTGGGGCGATATGGGGCTGAATTGGGGCTAAAAATATTGCCTTGCAGGGTATAAATGGGAATAGCTAATGTAAACTTGAAATTTTGTATCTTTATTATCTTTTAAATTTTTTTGGTTTTTTGATGCTACTCCATTTAGAGTGATTTTTTTGTTTATAAAAACTATTCATTTCCCCCATAACCGAATTTTCCCTACCTCCCTCTTTCTCTAGTATGTTAAAAAACGAGTGTTTCGAGACTTTTTTATCCTACGTATGAGAACAAATATAAAAAGCATGTTTTGACCCATCTTTTTACAAAACATGCTCATGTATCATTAGTGCCGACAATCGTTTCGGAGTACCGAATGTCAACAAAAGAACCTTAAATTAAGTTGTTTTTTTGCACGTGTAGAAGGCTCTGTCGAATCCACTGTTTATGCAGTCCACTAATTAAGTTCCACCCTATTCCAATTAAAGAAAGTGCTACGATTAATAGAACCATAGAATCGGTGCGAATACGGCTAATAAACCGCAAATAACAAAGTCACTCCTGATGCAATACAAAAATTGTTCGTCCGACTTTATCTACAAGCATCCCTGTTACGATCGACGGAAGATACGTAGCATCTACACGAAAGCCTATAGCAATTCCAACCTCCGATAAACCATGACCATCTGAGTAAATAAATAAAAATAAGATATGTTACTGTGGGACTTTTAGATAGTCTCTTGATCTAAGTATATCTCTGCTAGCACTCGGTGTACTGAATGTCAAAAAAAAAGCATCTTTTTAAAACTCATAAATAAAACCAGGTACTCATAAAAAATTTTATGAGTACCTGGTTATTTTAATGAGAATTCCCCTATTTGCTTTATATAAAAGCTTTTTTAGCGAAATACTCTTTATTGTTGCTTTGAAAATTCAACCAAATCCTGTGACATTGTACCAATTTCATCTGCCGAGGCATTCAATTGTTCTGTAAGAGCCGCCTGCATTTGCGCAAGCTCACTAATTTTATCCATATAGTCAATAATTGTATCAATAGAAACCTTTATTTGCATTAAACTTGATTCAATATTACCTGTTGCCTTAGCCGAATTAACTGCTAATTTTCTTACCTCTTCAGCTACTACACCAAAACCTTTTCCTTGTTCTCCTGCACGTGCGGCTTCTATTGCAGCATTTAACCCTAGTAAATTTGTCTGATCTGCTATCTCTCGAATAAAATGTGATATAATCTGTGTTTCATCTGCTACCCCTTTCGCATCATTGGCAGCTTCTGTAGTTTTTTCCTGTGTGTTCGCCAGTTCCTGTGCCTGCATAGTAATAGAATTAATGCCATCAACCATTTGATTAATAGAAGCTGATAATTCCTCCATACGTGTCATAGTTTCTTGCACATTTTGCTCTTTCTTTTTTTCATGTGTAATATCTCGAATAGTTCCTGCCACTCGCAAAGGAGCTCCCTCATTATCACGAAGCGTTGTACCGTTTGCATGAAACCAGCGATATTCACCTGATTTTAATTGAAGGCGATAATCTACTTGAAATGGCGTACGCCCAGAAAAATCTAATAAATGGGCACTAAACGCATCTAATGCAGGCTGCTTGTCCTCTGGATGCAAGCGATCACTCCAAGAGCTCATAATATTTGGAAAATCATGTTCATCCTTGAAGCCCAATGTTCTTCGAAATTGTTCACTCCACCAAAAGGAATTTTGTGGATTTAATGGATTACCTTGATCTACAATCATATCCCATGGCGCTTCTACCAGAGCTTTATTAATTAAATCATAACGTGTTACATATCCCTGTAATTTTTCCACGTTTATTTTTTTATCATGAATATTCATCATCAAACCAATGATTTGATACTGATCATCTTCAAGATGGGAAGCCATTCCTGTAGTCTGTATCCAGCGCTCTTGACCGTCACGACAGCATATCAAATGCTCCATATTAAATCGAGTTTGTGTTTCTAAACTCTCCTCTAGCATCTCTTTAAAATCAGAACGATGCGCCTCTGTAATTACCTTCAAAAAATCTTGAAAACTGTCTTTAAGAGCATAACTATCAAACCCTAAGAGCTCTTTTAATTCTGACGAAGCTGTGAAAACATTGTTTGAATCATCCAAGCGTCCGTTTAATACTCGTAATTCCCAAAGACCCATTTCATTACTTTTCAATACATTACCCAATTTTTTCTGCAATTGATCTTCAGATTCTTTCCGAAGCCTATTTACTTGATTTAAATTATGTACTAACTGGTTTAATTCCTCATCATTTGTTGAAGCTAAAGTATACTCAAAATCATATTGACCCTGTTTAGCCATTTGCAATTGAGCCTCACTCAACTTAATAAGATCGCCAATTGTTATGTTCCGTTCTTTTTTTAAAAACATTCTTAGTTCCCCTTCGATAGTGTATAGATTACATGACTAATTCAAGAATCATTAGTTATAAAACTAGAATCATATTTCGTGTTTTTCTCATTATAACCGAAAAAATAGTTAAAAAGCACTCGAAAAATAATATATTTTTTAGATGCACTATATTCCTTATAACGGCTACCTCATTTACTTTAAGAACTACATATTTTTTTGAATCTGTATCCAAATACTCAAATTACTAGTGAATTCCCAGGAATTATGATAAAAAGAGATTTTTTTGATTACTTCTTTCGGGCTATCCAACGCGAAACAAAGGAATCTTTTTAAATACATACTAAATCAATGCTATATTCATATATTTTAATTGAATTTGTCATTGAAGGTTTATTAAAAGAATTGAATTAGTGTGTTATCAAAATTCGATTATATATTTGTTGAAAAAAATTAATATAGAGATAAAAATATGTAGATACAAGTATTAAAGTGTGTTATCTTAAATGGTAATAATAGTAAAAGGAGGAGTTTACTGTGAGCAAACAAATGTTAGCAAAGGGCAAATTTTTCAAGGGGAAAACGCATAGCTAGCCCTCTAAACTGCGGAACCCCCTACTATTGAGAGGGGTATTATTTTGAGCCAATCACCAACAGAATTTTTCATTCGTAACTTCGAACATGGAGATATGCCTTTACTTGGTGAGTTGTACCAATCAGTAACAGCAAAAGACAACGCGACATTTTGGTGGGTCGGGGACGAAGATAATTGGAGTAACGTTTATTGCGCATTTGAAGATGGGAAAATGGTCGCTAAGGGGCAAGTTAGCATCATTAACGTTGTTCCTCCAGGTCGTTCAAAAGAGAACAATCACTCTATATATATTAATCTGAAAACCATTTCTGAAAGAGAACAGGACATTACGTTGCTCGACAAAGTCTATCAATATCTTTTAACAAGAGCAAAGCAATTAAAGGTAACTTTACCTCAAGAATACGGAACAATACTTTGTGTAGGTAACGATTCGAAAGAAACAGCAAACAATCAGTTTTTTATCCAAAAAGGATATCTCCCTCTGAATAGTTTGTATAGCATGAATCGAGATTTGACTGAACCGGTTGTGGAGTTAAAACTTCAGGAGGAGTTTCAATTCTCACACTGGAGCATGGAGACATCTAGCGAGGAAAGAGATTACCTTAATATTGAAGCTGAAATTTGGCCAGATGCTCCACTTGGTCTTAATAGATTGTCTGAATACAAAAAAAACAAGCTATGGACATCCATGGTCATACGTCAAATAGACACTATTGTTGGCGGACTAATGACATGGCAGGAAGAAGACTACGGTGTAATTGAGGACGTTTTTGTCCGTGAACCATGGAGAAAGCGTGGAATTGCAAAGTTTACGCTTACACAGGCTTTGAAATATCTTAAGTCTCATAAGCTACAAAAAGCTACTCTCATGGTACTAACGACAAATAAATCAGCCTTATCTCTATACGAATCGGTTGGCTTTTATACGGATAAAGAAGAGATAAGATACTTCACAAAACTCAATTAGGTAACAAAAAGAGGGATAGGCTGCCCCTTGAACTGACTCCTTCGGGTTAGACAAAACAAAAAAGCATCTTCAATTGAATTTAGGGTAATGTATCCTAATATCAATTGGAGGTGCTTATTTTTATGGGGATGAGAGTGAGTCATCGGCAAGAAGTAAAATTAAAAGCCAGTGAAATGAAGTTACAAGGTATTTCTACAAAGGTGATGATTAATACCATGTGATGTTTTTTAGCTCACTAGTAACGGACAGAAGCCAATTTCATTAAACCAAACCTGATGTGCGTATTGAGCTATTTCCCACTATACTTCTTTATGAAGGCAAGCGTTTTCCCAAGTGTTTGTTCAGCGTGCGTAGTAGTAAAATCAAATTGATACTCATGACCTAGGTCAGAATTTGTTCCTTCAAATAAAACACTTTCTACTTCCACACCATTCTTTTTGAGAACATCTATAAGCTCTGTTGATTGTGGGGCTAGTGGATCTGCATCTCCAACTGTCAAAAAGGTAGGTGGGTAATTAGGTGTTACATGTTTAACTGTAGACATCTCATCTATTCTAGAGTAAGACTTGAAATCTTTTGTTCCTGTATATGCCCAAAATACTGATTGGATACCTTTTTTTATTATTGGAGATGACTGAGCACCTATTTTATCCATGTTATAAACCCCACAGAATAAAAGAGCACCTTTTAACTGTTTTTTATCAACTGTAGGTTGAATATCCATTGATTTTGCTAGAGCTTCATTTGTTATTATCGCAATGGTTTGACTGGCAATCTGTGCACCTGCTGAATCACCGCCAATAAATAAATGATTCATATTGCCGCCATATTTCGAAATATTATCCTGTAAATATTTAAGAGCTTGGTTAGTTTGTATGATTGGCCCCGGATATTTTTGTACCGGTGCAATAGCATAGTTTATATTTGCTACAACATATCCTTCATTGGCTAATGCCATTCCATATTCTTGCGTTTGTTCCTTACTACCTGATACAAATGCACCACCATGTATCCACATGATAACAGGGAGTTCTTCCTTCATATTTTTCGGATAATAAATATCTAAAAGACTATTCTCAATTCCATGTTCATCATAAACAATATCTTTTTCAACATGGACTTGCCTTTTTATTGTTTCAATGTCCTTAGGGGATGCAAAAGAATCAGATTCAAAAAGCTGCTTGATAATAAAGGTATTAAGTACAGGTGTAAACTGACCAATTATAAATATAAGCAATATAGGAATGACAATAATATAAACGGGAATCATCCATCGCTTTTTTTTCTGATAAAATCTTTTTTTAGTTTTCAAATTGAATGAACACCTTACCTCACTTCATTATTATATGAAATTCACTTGACGGAAAAAGAAGAGGGTGGATACGCCCTACGTTATGCAAAAAAGATCAGCGTCCTTTAAACTCTGATTTTCCTCCTTCTTTTTTTCCGCCCACACAAGATTTATCTAATTAGATGAATGAGTCTAATTTAGATATTATTGAACCTCATACAAATGAATTATATCAGATTTCAACCTTCAACCTTTAGAAGAGAATATTATGCATGTGGAATAGCAATGTGGAGTACCTAGGCTTTTTGAGTTTTTCATGATACTGTCTATATTTTGTATAAAGCTCCTTAGCTACTTATCGATAGAATTCTTCTCAGAAACTTCTTCAGTTTCAGCATTGACAGTTTTTTCTTTAGCTTCTTCTTTATATGCTTCCTCCTCACAACATGCAGTTAGTGTTAATATCGACAATATCAGATATAAAATATTTTCTTCATTGAATAACCTCCTTTGGAATTATCATTTAAAAAACAGCCAAATGTAATTAGTTATCTGTTCTTCTATCCGTACTGGGTTGTTTAACGGTCTGGTAAAATTTAAAACTGGGGCAAAAAGCCTCAATGCGGTGCTTACCTACAGACTGAAAACTCGCACCAGCATATTGAGTACATTAATGGTCTGTTTCACCGTTGATTTAGGAGAGTCTTTTACTTCTATGATATTATCTCGAATATCATGGGTTAGCCCAGTTACTTTGTCATCCAATTTTTGTTTGAAGATTACAGAATAGTAAATTCCCACAGCGTTAAAGTACGTTATTCTATAATCTGACCCTTTAGATGAAGAAAGACGCATTCCTTAGTAAAGAAATGCGCCTGCTTCTTGAAGTTTTGTTCACCATATAAACTTTTGCAAAATACAAAGGCGTTAGGATTTCTCTCCAATTATACTCAGGATCACATTAGCTGCTTCTACCGCACCACCAGCTTTCCTAAAGCTTTCCGACAGTTTCTGCGCTTCTTCCTGGTATACTCGATTTGTAAGCACTTCAGCTACCGCTGTTGCTAAATCCTTTGGAGTTTTTCTTTTAAGTTTTACTCCTGCACCGAGCTGGGCAACTCGGTCAGCTACCATTCTTTGTTCGCTATGTTGCGGAAATAAAACCATTGGAACTCCAAAAAATAGACTTTCATTCGTACTATTCATCCCGCAGTGGGTAATAAATACATCTGCTTTCTGTAATACTGATATCTGATCCACAGCGTTTTTCACTATGAAATTTTCTGGTACGCTATCAAGAGACGAAATCTCCGTTTTTTCTCCGACTGACATCACAACATCATAGTCTGTCTTCCCAAATGCTTTGAGACAGTTTTGGTAAAAATCCTGATTCTGATTTAGTATAGTTCCAAGAGAGATGTAGATTACTTTTCTACCTCTTTTATCATTCTGTATCGGTATAGACTGCTTTATGGACGGTCCAACAAAGGCATAGCGCTCAGAAAAGGTATCCGCCATTGGCTGAAATTCTTTCGAAGTGTAAACAATGGTGTCCGTTTCATTATCATTTTGAACTAACGATACAAAATTCTCTACTCGATAACCATGATCATTTAATAGTTTAATTTTTCTGTTAATTCTTCGCATGCCTAGAATCATTCTCCAGACTTCCATGAAACTCCGCTTCATTAGTTTTGCTGTATACTGATTAAAGGCAAACGAAGTAGTCGAACAAATATATGGAATTCCTAGTTTCTCAGCAAATAATTTTCCCCAAATACATAAAGAGTCAGATACAATGCAGTCTGGCTGAATATCCCTTAATTCTTTACACACCTTTTTATCCAAAGCAATCGTTATATCCGCAGCCATTTCAATTAATGCTGCAAAATCTTTGCCAACCTTACGATCCAATTCTATATGTGTAACTTTAGGTAAGAATTCATCACAAGCCATAAAAAAAGCACCAGTGTCTTCTATTTTGCCCTGAAATTCTAAAAAGGAATAATACCAAACTTGATGACCTTTCTTTATTAATTCGGTTACTACCGGAATAGTGGGGTTGGTGTGACCATGTGCGGGTAACGAAAAAAAGATGATTTTACTCATTCACTCTCATCCTTGGATTCCGCATTTCGAATCATCTCTGCAAATTCTAGGAAGCCGTCACTTTTTAAGACAGCGATTCCTTTTGTCGCATCCTCTCCCAAAACAACCAGTTTATCACCTGCATGAATCTGATACATTTCACGTGCATGTTTTGGAATTACAATCTGTCCGCGTTCTCCTACCTTCACAACACCAAAGAACTGCTTCCCTTTAGGACTAATCCGATTTGCTTCTTCTTCATTCAAATTTTGGGATAATTGATCTATGGTTACTTGAAAAATATCACCGAGCATTTTGAATTTGTAAATATCAGGTATAGCCTCCCCATTTTCCCACTTCGCTATGGTCTGCCGTGATACGTTTACCTTTTCAGCCAATTGTTCTTGACTTAGTTTATGCCTTTTACGCAAAACACGAATATTCATACCAATCATGTTTTTCATCTCCTTTTATTTTTATAATATAGAGGATTTAAGGAGATATCTATCAACAGTTCATAACATTTCTTGTTAAATATTGTGGCAAATATTCATACGCAAGAAAGATACCCTATCGATATTCGATGGTTATTCCATGATCTGACCTGTTTGTGGAACAATTAAAAAATCCTGCATGCCAACACAGGATTTTACTTAAAACTGTTTATTAACGTTGTGACTTTATTTCATATCTACATTCATTTTTCTAATTGCCTTTTAATTGAGTAAACAGTGTTCCTAGAAAGACCTGTTTTTCTGTGAATATTCACTACTGATTCATTTTGTTTTAATAATTGGACACAACGTTCTAACCAAGTAAGGATGGGGGTAAAAATAGAAGTTTAATTTTTGATGTAGTTTATTAGAAAACCAATCTAAATGTTGGTATTACATCGCTTAGATTGGTTTTCTGTTGGATACAAACTTTCTTTATTTTACGCATCGTTGTATGTAATTCCTATTTTATCGTGAACTAATAACTAGTTATATCCCAGTCTCAAATAGTATGTTTTCTAATATAAGGCAGGCAACTAATAGTAAACCTAATATTTTAAACCTTTTATACTTATTATCTTTATCTAACAAAGATAGAATCCAATCTCATAGCAGATGGCTCCTTACATTCTTATGTCTACTCTAAAAAGCAGTATTTTTAGCATGGTGGTTTTTGTGTTTTTTATAACTATTATTAAGAATATTATAATTAACTTTACTTGAACAGATAATATTCTCTTTATATATTAACTCAAAAGTCCATTCACCACGAATAAGTTTTGAGCTTGTTTTTAATACAGCATAAATAAAAAGAGCAGCTATAAATTGCTCTGCTCTCTCACAATATCTTGTTTCAACACTTCAGGACAATGATAATTAATACCCCACTTATACTCCAGATAATTAATATAAATGATAGAGTGTTGAAGAAATAGATGTTTCTTTATTGAAATAAAAAGGGGCAACAGTATTAAATACTGTTGCCCTTTTTTTATTTATCAAGGGAATATAATTTTATGACTTCATCTGCAGTAATTGGTTTATCGAAAGGTAAAAAGCGACTATAAACTTCTTTGAAATTCATATCTCCTTCGAATTGATCAACAGTTTCAAATATATCAAGTATTTTTACAAGACTCCATGTAGTTTGCCCACCATCTGCATTTTTGTAAGTATCATCAACAAATTTTTGGCGGATTTTTATTTCTGCTTCATCGGAATTTTGAGCTTCTACCAATATGATAATTTCTTCGAATGTTTTAGATGAATGGGTGTTTGGTATTACAATAGATTCTAATAATATTTTCACTGAATATATCTTCATAATTTATACCCCTAAACTATTTAATTATTTTTTAAAGCGATTATCATTTAACAATTTTTTTGCTTTTTTTGCTGCAGCATTGCCGTTGTTGGCATCTTTTTCGATTTCATTGAGAGTTTTTCCGTAATATTCCCCTGGGAATTCACTTCTAATAGAGCCTTTTCTGTTCTTAGAAATATATTCGTCTGCTGTCTCTTTTTCTATGAACGAATTTATACAGTCTCCAATCCAAGTTCCTACTTTATAAGTGGCCAAACCTACTGTGAAGATTCCTGTTCCAATTACGAGCGCTTGTCCTATACCTGGTACGAAATATAGAACTCCGATAGCAGCTGCAGGAGTATGTTTTTTCATCTGTCTACGAAATGGGAGTAGTAGGTCTTCTAATATCTTATATCTTTTTTATGTCTCACCTTTTAGACCAATTTTCTGAATGTTAATATTCAATTTATTTATTACAATAAATGTATAAATCACTTAATTATCCACAACATATATAACTTTATTTATATATTTACTCGGAAATTATTGTGGGACTTACCATCAAATTCTCGGTCTTTATAACTTCATTACTTTTTGTGCTTATATATTCAACTTGAACATTAAATAGACTTCCGTATTCTGATTCGAAGCGTCCCTTTCCACTAGCTAAAAAATAATCAGGGTTATTGACACTTCTTGATATTATTTTAATATCTGGAAATTCATGAGTTCCAGATAATTTAGCTTGATTGTAAGCCTCTTCATAAATCGAACCGAGAGATACCCACTTAAGTCCTCCCATACTAGAAATTGGAAGCTCCTCATAACCAAATTTTTCTTTATTTAATCCAACTTCTGCATAAATATCCATTTCACCCTTGATTTTTTTAATTTCTAATACAGCAACTACTCTAGCAATAGTATGTGGTGGAACAACAATAGATTGAGAAGGAGCAACATATTCTACAGTTTCCGAAGTCTCATTTGCCTGACTACTACTAAAATTATATTCTGCCTTTAGTGTGATTTTACCTTCTGCTAGAAAAGGTATCCCTGTTGCCAGACTGGTTTCAGTACCAAACATAAATCCATGTTCAGTTGTAGCCGTTGTAGTATTTGAAAATGATTTGCGAAATTCCTGCGAGCTTAACGTTTGATCCCTATCGGTATCATTTCGTAAGTCACTTTGACCAGCCCAAAGAGGATTTTGACTAATTACTTGAGGTTCCATAGATAATTTACCATAGGTATTTTTTACTTCAAAGTCAATATTTTCTGGGTGTTTACCAATTGAACCTAGCCCATTAGAAGTCAAATATCTGCCGTAGTAATTAACTAGGAACCTTGAACCATTTGCTGCATCTGGAAAGCTATTTTTAACGGGACTAAAATTTGCTATACTTTGATTCTCTTTAACATTACTATCTCCATTTGCCGCCATTGCTATTGGTGATGAAAGTAAACTTAGACCAATAGTAGCTCCCATTAATATTACTTTTGCTTTGTTTTTCATAATTTCTCCTCCAATTTTAGTATGTATAATTTAGCGTATGGCTACATACTAAGTTTAGTTGTTATTATTTTTGGATTAATAAACAAAAAATATTAATTTTATAATACATAATCCATAAAAATTAATAATTGGTAGAATAATATAATTTTTAATTGAATGTTCAGTAATGGAATATCTACAGTATGATTGGGGCTTGAAGTGGTATGGTTTTAATTCATTCATCTCACCCAGTACTGTACAAGACATGATTAAAAGATATTAACCTTTTGTGGAAAAACTATAACAGAAACTGAACGGAAATAAGAGCAGAGAATTTACATACTTAGTACTATACCTCATACTGATGGGCAACTCCCCAAATTCAGTATAATGGTAGCGTCTAAACTAAAACCGTAGTGAACGAGGTGAAGGCCCCATAACTTTCGATGTTATCAAACACAAATAATAGAACTAAGAATAAATAAGCACTGATTTACAATGTTTTTTAGTTTATAGGAATTATTTTTGTTTCGACAAATGCCTGTATATTTTATTTGGTGGAACTTTAACAGCTTGTGAATTGGCAGTAATGGTGCTTGTTGTACTAATTGTAGTGGACAAATTAAATTCAAGGATTGCAGATACCTCACCCTCTGCTACAAAAGGAATACCAACTTTGCCTTTTGTAGTAATGGATGATTTGAATCCACTTTCTATGGAAGTGGATGTACTTTTGGTAATTGATTCACTAAAAGAAGTAATATTAAATGTCTGTTCTTGCTCTGAATTATTTATAAAAGTATTTTCTCCCATAAATATAGGTACCACATTTGTAACATTATTTTGTTTGAAATTTATTCCAGAGTATTCAACATCTTCACCAAATACAGGAGTACGAAGATATGGTATAAAACCAGCTATGGGTGGAATCGGCTCCTTGTGGACCTGTGTTTTCCATATTTAGAATATTATTTTTATGCTCTTGAACTTCAGCAGCTTTGACAATATTAGGAATAAGACCACTACCTAATAAAGTAACATTATTAATCCACTAGATACATATTTTCTTTTTATTCTAGAATCACATCCTAATAATTTATTTATTAATAGTTTATTAGATTTCACAGTATTTTACAAATTGTCCATAAACATACTCAAAAGAGGCTCATAATGTGGGGTTTTTCTTACTTTTTCACACTTTGTATTATAAATAATATTGAAATCAACGTGATAATACTTAATTAGAGCAGTAAAAAAATAAAATTCTTCATCAAATGACACATTTTTTTATGTAATTATGAAGTTTTTAATGGAGTAACTTTGTATGTTAAGCAATCTGGGACCCGATGGGGTAATGATTTGCAGTAAGCGTGGGGGGGCACTGAAGAGTTCCGGAGTAACTTACACTTTAATACCTCCAATAAGGTTACACTATTGTACCTCTCTTCCTTATCCTAAATAGTCTTGTTTTCTCAGGATATATTTCTTATTTTAAAGTCTCTCATTCTTAGATTAAGTTTAGCTAGAATCTCTATTGTTTCAGTTGTTGCTTGCAATATGGCATCATTGGTCAAATGGTGCTTTCAGGATTTGATTTGTTGGAGCCACCCATATATCAAAAGTATAATGCAAAAACAGATTCGCTAAAAAGGACTTAGTAAACAACATCTGGGTGTAACCTCAGTTCGGTCAATTTTTTTCTTTTTATTTGATAAATTGCGCTTTGATTCCATCTTTTAATGTAGAATAGTATCAGGTTTAATTACATACTAACGTACTGCTTGCATAATAAATTTTTGAACAATATTATCGAACAGTAATGAACTCTATTACATAAGCAAAATACCAACAATGATTTCCCTTCGCTTTTTATTCAATTTGGATAGGCTACTACCAACAACCCGATCCAACCGTTGACAAAGATATATGCTTTCAAGTTCTGTTTATAATTATTGTATAAGTCTATTTTAACTACTTAATATGGACAATCTTCTTATTAAAACTATTCATTCCCCCATACCTGAATTTCCCCTACTCCCCCTCTTTCAAAATGACGCCTCTCGAATTTCTTTCAAGTGGCGTAAAACTTCAAAGTGGTGCTATGGGAGCTATCGTCACAGCCAGTCAAGCTGTACGTAAAGGAGGAACTATCCAAATTACAGGTGTATATGGAGGTCGATACAACGCCTTCCCACTCGGAGATATGTTCCAGCGTAATGTAGCGATTCGTACTGGACAAGCCCTAGTTGTTCATATCATGCCTCATGTCTATAACTTAATCGCAGATGGTAAAGTGAACGCAGGTGATAAAGTGAACGCAGGTGATATCATTACACACGTCCTCCCTCTTGAAAAAGCAAAACATGGTTATGAAATATTTGATACAAAACAGGAAGACTGTATTAAAGTGGTTTTAAAACCCTAAATATAGCGTTTTGGTACTTTTGTCTCTCTATTGCAAAAGTACCTTTTTCAATTGATCCGGGACATTGAATCATTCTTAAAAACCACTACCACCTATTTTAAATGAGTAATTTTGTAGAAAATCTAGGTTTCTCCACATAAACTACAGATAGCGTGGTTATAATGTCAAACTAGGGGGATATCAAATGAACTATAAAATTTTTGCAGTAGTAGACGATTTAAAAGTTCAAGAATTAATTAAGCAGTTTTTGATGACACATAATTATTATGTAGAAGTAGTATCTGATGCAGACGAGGGAATAAAGAGACTAAAATCCCAATCCTATGATTTGATTCTCCTCGATATAAAAATGCCCAAAAGGTATGAAGTGGTCAAAATGTTTCGCAGTCAATTTAATATACCCATTATATTTCTAACTGCTTTAGAAGAAGAACTAGGTAAAATAAAAGGCTTTGATCCTGGGATTAACGATTACATAACTAAGCCATTTCCATTTCATGTGTTGATTAGACGAGTACAAGCAGTACTTAGAAGAAGCAATAATACAAATCTCGAAAATTATTTGTATTTTAATCAACTTCAAGTTGATTGTAAAAGAATTAAAGTTTATGTAAATAAAGAGGAAATACAGTTAACCACAAAAGAATTTAAAATTTTACAGCTACTACTTCGTAACGAGAAAAAGGTTCTTACTAGAAATACCATTATACAAAAGGTTTGGGATTATGAATATTCAGGAGAAACACGGAAGATTGATGCCCATATAAAAAATATAAGAAAAAAGTTAAATATACCCTATATTAAAACAGTAAGAGGTATCGGATACAAAATTGATGAATAGCATTGTAGAATCATGAAGAGGAATTCAATCAAACGATTTAAAACCACGCCTTTATATTTGAACTGCTCCCTGTCAAGTAGACAGTGGAAATAATAAAAAGCTTTTAAGCGGCTTTAGCCCTGTATTCTAATGGGCTTAAGCCGTTTAATCGTTCTTGGTATCTATCGTTATTGTAAAACTGGATATAATCCTCAATCGCTTGTTGTAACGCTTCAAATGTTTGGTGTGTACTGATAGCAACGATCACTATGAAGTAACGGTTGTTCTCCATCTTTTAAAGTAAGCATTGCTAAATCAAACGTCTTAAATACCAATTCATTATTATTTGAATGCCCCAATACATAACTGATAATAGAGCCATCGTAAAGATCTAGAATAGCGCTTAAATAAGCTTTCTTTCCATTTCCTAATTTGAACTCCGTCACATCTGTTACCCATTTTTCGTTGGGTTTTCTTGCAGTAAATTCACGATTTAATCGATTTTCAGCGACATGTTGTGCAGGTGAAGAAACATATCGCTTTCTTTTTCGACGAATCACGGATTATAAACCACTTATTTGCATTAATCGATAAATACGTTTGTGATTGAGCTTTTTATTGTATTTACGATTGATATTTAAAGTCATTCTTCGATATCCATAAATTTCTTCGACTTGTCGATAAATAGCTTGGATATCCTGAAGAATCGCTTTATTCTCTAGCTCTCTAACTGTTGGCGTACGTTGTAGCCATTTATAATAGGCAGCACGAGATAAACCGGCAATATCACATAAAAGGATTACTGGCAGATTTTCTTTCGCATGTAACTCTTGAATCGCTCTATATTTATTTTGTAAACGAACGCTTGTTAACGATTCCTCCTTTCGAGTTCTTCCAACTTTTTTTAAAAGGCATTTTCTCACGTAATCGTTCATTTTCACGTTCTAAACGTTTCATTTCTAGCTTGAATTTTTCTTCAGCTGTTAACTCCTGTTCTTCTTTCTTACGACCACGTTTATCCTGCAGAGCCTCTTCACCATATTTACTTACATAAACATATTTAAGTAATATACAAAAACCATGCTTTGACATTGTGTCTAAAGCATGGTTTTTATTTGAACTAATATAAAACTGCTAAGTTGATTTTTAGATCAGCTATTTATTGAATTCATTAACTGGAAGAAGTATTCAGTTTTATGAGTCTTATTTAGGTTATACCATGAATGCAATGTGTCAGGTGTAAATACATCTAATTTTTTCAGTACTTCCATAGTAAATTCTAGAGGTGCTACCCCTGATGCAGTAATCAAATTCACACCTGATACCGCAGGTCCCATCTCATGAAATTTTTCTCCTTTATAATTAGGACAGACCATTTTAATATACTCTAAGTCATTGCTTGTGTGTTTTCTAGAATCTAAGTATCCCATATTCGCAAGAGCCTCAGTTGCACCACAAATTGCAGCAACAATAGTACCAAGTTTTAAAGCTTCGCCAATTCTTCTTAAGATCGGTTGATGAATATCTTCTCTCCAAGTAGTCCCACCAGGTAAGACTAAAAGATCTTTACTCTTAAGCGTACATTCATCAAGAGAAATATCTGGTTGTATGCTCAGTCCTCCCATTGTAGTAATCATTTCTTTATTAGCTCCTACTGTAACTACTCTTAATGGGGCTAAATCTTTTTTGAAATATCTCCCTGAGTTTAGTTCAGCAATTAAATATCCATATTCCCAGTCTGACATTGTATTAAAAACATAAAGATAAACTTTTTTTGTTTGCATTAAATAACTCTCCTATCCGAATTGATATGCCTAGTATAATACAACTTCCCTGACACCTAACGTCAGGGAAGTTGTATTATACTTGATGAAATTTTATTAATTCCGACAGAACTTCAATAAGTCTTTTCTTAAGACTTATTGGCTCAATAACTTGAATAGATTTACCATACGGTAAAAGTAAATATGGTACATATGTATGTATAATATCCTTTTCAAGAAGAAATACTGCTTGATTAGAAGTACGTTCTTGTAAATAATGTCCTAAAAACCAATGTTGGCAAATATCTCCCAACGTCCCTGTATTCCCATTAATAACTAAAGAAGTAATCCCTTCCTTATCTTCTATAGTTGGAAGGAGGTTTTTCATAAAAAAGTCACTTGCTGAAAAATTTTCTGGCCGGTTAAACTTATTTTCGGTTAGCATTAGACTTTCAATTCGATCAATTCTAAAACTACGGATATCATTCCTAAGATGACAAAATCCAATCACATACCACTTATTATTCCAATAGATAATTCTGTACGGATCGACCAATCTATAATTTAATTGCTTTTCGCCACTTTTATGGTAAAGAATTTTTACTGAGTACCCGTCAGCTACGGCCTGCTCCAACTCCTTCAAAAAAGGTTCCAGAGAGAGTGAACCTAATCGACTTATTACTTCAAGACTAGTTAAATGTTGATTTATCTTTGTTTCCTGCTCTTGATTTGAGTATTTACTTAGTTTTGAAATGGCCCTATTTAGTGCTTCACCTCCATAATATCCGGCTTCTTCTGCAAAAACAGCAGCGTGGAATAGTGAAGTTTGCTCCTCAAAATCAAAAAAAAGAGGAACTTCAATAAAATTATTTAATAATGTATATCCACCGTTATGTCCTGTGTCTGAAATTATTGGTACACCACTTGTTGAAAGTGTATCAATATAACGATAAACAGTCCTTATATTCATCTCTAACTTTTCTGCAATTTGTTTTGCAGTAATTTTTTCACCTGAACTAAGCATCCATATAATTGCTAACATATTGTCAATTTTAGGCATATAAATCCACCTCTATTTGGAATTTACTATCTATCATATAAGTTTATTTTACTTAATTAGTAAAAATAAATTTTACATTTATCATTAGAATTTAACTTATTTCCATGAATTAGACAATTCTGTCTTGTTAATTTAAGTATAATTCTTCATAATCTAATTCTATTTTTGGGCATAACTCATCAACTGTGTTATTCAACAATCTGGCTCGGAGGTTGAACAACAAGTTAAAAAACACTCTTCAACTAAATGCCTCGTTAGTTTAGTAAGTTCAACAAAAAGAAGGCTAATTTTATTTTAAGTTGAATCTTTAGTTTTCTATGCGGATAAAGTATTTTTCATAAATATCTATTGCATCAATCTGTAGATTATTTAAGTTAATTTTCAAATCACCCTCCCGCTCTTCATCTTCTTCACCCAACCAACAAATATAAACTTCACAATAATCACCTTGTGGAAGTAACTCTTTTAGTAAGTGACATAAATAGAGAAAAGTCTTTTTGGATTTTTTGTAGTTATGTGGTGAATGCATCTTTTGATATTCATTCATTTGCCAAATAGGCTTACCTTTCTCAGAAACTTCATAAATATAGGGCGTAGTAAAATGCTTCTGTTTAACTACATTACGATTTTCTTGATCTGAGAAAACGTAATCAATTTCAACTTCATCCTTTGTATAATACTCATTAAGTTTTACTGAAAAATTCAAACCAATATAGGTTGCCATACTCATTTTAATAAACTCCTTTTATAGGGTGACTTTTATAACGCTTCACTATACTATTAGCCTCTTCTTCAACTAAACTGCCCCGTTAGTTCAATAAGAGAAAAGAGCTACATTATGCAGCTCAATGATCTTCAAGTAAAGCTCCCTTTAATGGAATAACTAAAATATGGGCTTATTCCTAAAATCGCTTATAGCTTGTTGAACTAAATCACTCCGTTAGCCATCTTCAAATTTGCTAACAGTGGTAAATTAAATAACCTTTTCCCATAAAATTATTTAATATCGAGAGGCGAAATTACACAACATCCCTCTCAATTATTACCATTAATTTTTATTTAGCTGCCATTTCCCTGAAATAGCAGCTAGCATCAACCATGGCTCTATTACCATATTGATTAGAATATGGGCTACAATTGGTGCAAAGGTGCTCCTTCCAGTATAAATATAGAGCATAGCAAGTAGACAACCTAAGATTGTCGTTGAAAGAATTGCTGGAAGCGCAATTTTCATCTCTCCTCGCAATAACACCCATGCGCCATGAGCAATTCCAAACGCAATTCCTGAGATTATTACTTGTGAAAGATTTGAAAATCCAATAGATAATACATACTCCATGAGCAAATGTCTAAATACGACTTCTTCTACTATTCCACTTACAATAGCAGCCCATATACCAATCAATTTAAGCCAAGAAAATGTAAACAAATTGCTTTTTACTAAAGGTATTGCAGAAATTGTATAGGAAATATACCCGATTACGATGAATGCAGTGAAAAACCACATAGGTAAGTTCAAGTGCAGTTCCAGAGAATAGCCCAACCCATTCTCAATAAATTTTTTAGGATTAGTTACATACCAATAAATAACACTTAATGAAAGCATACTTGATATGCTTGCTAATATCCATCCTGCCTTTCTTTGCTCTTTTAGCGTTGTGATCTCGTTCATATTAACTGTCCCCTTATATTAAATTAATGTTTCTAAGGCCTAATATAACGACATCAAAGTTTAGCAACAATACGTTACATGTAACATGTCTTTATTGAAAGGTGAAATGCTTTTTATGGATGACAACCTGCATTATTCGATTTGTAATTTATGGTATATTTTTATAGAGAGGTGATGGAGTTGAAGATAGACATAAAAATTGATCCACAAATTGATGAACCCTACATAACAATCTGCGTTTCTAAATTAACGCCAACTATACAGGCTGCAATCTCACTCTTACAACAAGAAGAACAACAAATTTTAACAGGGACCGCTAACAATAAAGTACATATTATCGAGCCTAATTCTGTTATAGCTATTAGGACGGAAGGCAAAGATTTAGTACTATATAGCGACGATGGTAATCGTGTACTTATGAATAAACCTTTGTACGAGTTAGAGCAGCAACTAGGGGAAGGATTTATTCGGATTTCTAAATCTGCCATCATTAATCCTAGAAAAATCAGAAATATTGAAGCTTCCTTTAATGGCACAATGGAAATCGAGCTTACTTTAGGAATAAAAGAAGTCATTTCACGCAATTATAAAAAATCATTTAAAGAGCGCTTGGGGGTATAAGTACATGAACTTTTTCAAGAATTTATGGTTTGGAATAAGTATGGGCTGTACAGTTTTTGTTTTTGTAAATCTTATTGGATATTGGTTGAAAGGGGATTTGTTTTTAGAAGCTGTTATATCTAATTTTCCACAACAAATTTTGGGATCAGTTACTGTTGGCATTGCCTGTATACTACCTTCATACGTCTATAGGACAGAACGTTTAACATTTTTACAACAAAGTGCTTGTCATTTTTTTATCGCTATAGGGACCTTTATAGCTGTCGCCTTTTCTTTAAAATGGCTTCCAACATTTTCGATAAAACTAACGATTCTATTGTTACTATTTAATGTATTAATTTTTGCACTAGTTTGGCTGTTATTTTATTTTTATAGTCAATCGGAAGTAAAAAAAATGAAGCAGAAAATCATTGTTCATACAGACAGTAGTAATAATCAATAGATTTCTTTGATAGAAAATTATTTAAAGAGGTTAATCAACATAAGAAGCCTCTTTTGTATTCAAGCCTCCCTTTCCGGATATTTCCATTCGTTTTCAAACGACTTAAATTAAACAGTCTCCATCTTTACCCCCTACTAACTATTCTTCGGCTCATACAGCTATAACTGCATGAGCCAAAGATTATACAACTAACCTGACCTGTTAGTTTAAGTGAGAAACTTCACAATCTCACTCTGAATTTTAACAACAATATCAAATCCCGTTGAAAAGTGTTCCTCCAAAATCTGGCCAAAGTTTGTAATATGAGGTTAGCCAGTTTTTTCTGGTTGACCTTTTTCTTTTAGGTCTAGCTAACACACATCAAAAAGTAGATGAAGCAATTAAAAGGCTTATAAAAGCGAATGAACGGATAAATTTTAATAGTGTGTCTGGCGAAGCTTATGTATCGAAAGCAACACTTTATAACAACAAGGACATCCGTTCGAGAATAGAAACACTACGAACTCAACAAGATTCTCCGGAGAAGGTGTTTGTAACAAAGCAAATTGTGTTGAGGTGTTTTTATTTGTCTCGTTTTAGTTAATCCTAGCTGAATATTGGATTGACAACAACTGCACCTATCGTGATGGTTTGTTGAACAGTCAAATTGGTTTATACTAATTTTCGCAACGACTGTTGTAAATTTCTTGAAAAGATAATATCGTAACTAAAGTTTTATTACAACAAACCAGAAAGAATAGAAACAAAAGTTAGTATGGCAACAGGGAAAGTATTTATCAAAGCATATAAAGCACAAAATCTAGTTAAGAAATCATAACAGTTGATTTTTTCAAAGAGGAAATTCCTCAATTAGATGCAGGTGTATTGTATTTAGCGGTCGTGGAAAGCTTTTTGGGGCGAAGCTTTCAATACATAAACACAAGTAAAGCAAACAAAAATCACTCATTTAGATGCGTTAAGCGTTGAAAAGCAATAATCTTTTCGAAAACAACAACCAAGGAAATAGTAAAGCGTATTTTGAATTAATCAAAACACGCTTTTTTTATACTCAAATGAGTCATCCTTTTATTATCATGTAGTTGACTTACAGTTCTTCACAGTCTCCTTAATCTACCATAAAACACCAAGCAGTCGTGTACTTTCGCTACGAAAAGACTTACATAAAACATTTGTAACTGCCGTTTCACTTACGTTACATAAAACATTTGTAACTGCCGTTTCACTTACGTTACATAAAACATTTGCTGAAAGAAGTTACACTGCAAACGATTTACTGTAAAACAATAGTTTTAGCTCGATCCTCATTGACAGTATAAAGGAAGAAGTTTAATGTAATATCTTTTTCTTTTATATTTTTAAATGTTTCTACTTGGTTGTGTGTTCTTAACACTCCGTCATTAGAACGAGTTTCAGCAAAGATTCTTTTGCCATTCTCATAAATAACATTTTGTGTGATACCTCCAAATTGCTCGTTCTTACTTTCTGATTCAACAATTAAATCATTACCTTTCGTATAGTAGGTAATATCAATGGGATACCCGTTTAATTCTGCATTGATAGTCTTTGGAACTTCAGAGATATTTGTTAGCTCTACTTTGTCTTGCTTCCCAGCTTCATAAGAAACCTTCGCATCATTTAAAGTAAGAGAAATTTCTTTATTCGTAATATCCTTTATAAGCCCCAGTGTTTCAAAAGAAATATAATCTTTAAAATTATATCCCGATAATTCTTGTTCACCAATTCGTAATTTAAACTGACGATAGTTGAAATGAGCTATATTAGAATTAGAATCTATATATTTTTTATCAAAATAAAGCTTTACCTCACTCGGTGTAATAACAAGCTCATTAAATTGAAGTTGCTGAGAGCCTATCTCAATTTTTTCGTCTATATTCATAACAAATGTAGATTTTTTAGCAAGATCCTGATTGTATTGGAAATCTAGGCTCCATGTATCTGGTTTATAGCTTACTGTATCAGTATAACTTAAAAATACCCCTAATTTTTCTACCATTTCTTGTGGTATCTCTAGTGAATCACTACTTTTAATGACATTTGGTTGTGGACGTTTATAAGTAACGCCAAAATTGGCAATGTTTTCACCTTGAATTTTATAAGATAAATATGCATTTTCTATGTTATTGGACTTTTCCAGATCAATAAGATAATCCAATGTATACTGCCCGTTTTGATATTCATTTGAAGTGAATTCTATATGTGATATTCCATCTTGATTAATAGTAATCTTTTCAGGGAACGCATTCGATTGAAGCACATCTTTTAACTCTACACTTTTCAACTGTGTCTCCTTTACACCTCCAAGTTGAAGTGTAACATTGCTGTTGTGCGGGATTCCCTCATCTGTATGTAGAATCCCTACTATTTGATCCGTTTCCTGATTATATACTGCGTTAGTCTCCAGCTTTATTTCTTTTCCGTCATTTATTTTGAGTAATGCTTGTTCAAAATCTGCTGCATCGATTGGATATTCATGATCAATATCTAAGCTAAAGTTAATAGTAGTACCATTTTGATCTGAAATTATATTATGGATATTTAATAAACCAGCTTCGTTTTCTACAGTTTTATTGACTTCCTGTCCAAAGCCATTTTCTAAAGAAGTAATAATGCCTGATCTATTCATATTTCGCATCCAGTCCAAGATTTCTGTTGTATATTTAGCAAATACAGGTGTGGCTGATAAAACAATTGTGAACATAATGACGGTTAATATAACTTGTGGTTTATAGCTATGTTTTTTAGTTTTAAAATTATGATTTTGTTGTTTACGGATGATTTTACTCCACATTTCATTCTCAGTAGGATAATCTACTTGATCGTACTTCACTTTTTCTTTCATTAAATCGTCCATATTACTCACGATGATCCCTCCATTCAAATAACAAATTTTCATCTACTTGGATAAACTCTTTCGTTAATTTTTTACCTTTAAAAAGCCTCGATTTAACCGTCCCTTCAGGTATTTTTAGAATTTCAGCGATTTCTCTATCTTTACAATCATGCACATATTTCAATACCATTACCTTCCGTATACGAACAGGTAGTTTGTTCATTAAGTCGACTAACTCACTTTTATTTTCATTGAGCTGTATTGTTCGCTCAATATTTTGGGTATTGTCAACTCGTATCAATGATAGGAAATCAAGGTTTTCTTTTAATAGCAGTCTGTTCTTTTTCTTTAAATAATTTCGAGACATATTCATAGAAATACTAAGTAACCAAGATTTTTGATTTTGTATAGATTGGAAATCTTCACTCAAAGCTTTTGCAAATACATCCTGACAAAGGTCCTCTGCATCGTATTTATTTTGAAGCATGTAATAGCAAGCTCTGAAGACGTCCTTATAATATGTTTGAAACAAGACCCTTTCATTGCTAATTTGTTCCACAATCCCACCTCCTTTTCCGATTTCTACACAAGTAACAATTTAGCATTATAAATAGTTCATTTTTCAAATGAATACTTTCTTCGAATTTGATGGAGAAAGCACTTTATATAATTCAAAAACACTTATTATAATTATAAACTTCTTTAAACTAACGGCGTGCTTACTTTAACAAGCAAAAGACAAATCACCGACTTGATATTCAGCAACCGGGCGCTATTCCAGAGCAACGATAAAAGCCAAATTTCTCAATTTTAATGATGAGAAATTTGGCTTTTTATACTTATCGTTAGAATAGGTGGGAAATGATTCCTAAAGTGACACTTCAAGCTCCTTCAACTGGCGAATCTAAATTTTGATCAACAGAACTAACTCTCACATAACCAAAAATTAATATGTATTGATTCCTTTAATTCAACAACTTTTAACAAACAACTCAATACATTGATATTACTACATTATCGTTTTGTTTAACTAGGGTCTACTTAAAATGAACATTTATTAATAAGCTCTAAATTTAATATTGAACAGATGAATCCAATCACATGCCACTTAATATTCCAATAGATATTTATAGGGGTTTCGCCATAAAACAAAAACCCCGAATAGTCTACACTTTTTAAGTGTCTACGATTCAGGGTTTCAAGATGTATTCAAGAAGCTAGGTTTAAATAAATGTAATCAATTCTAAGCAGATATTACACAGACTTTATATCTCGTTTCCTTATCTATTGAAATCTCAGTAATTACTCTGAATTCTTTCATTTCAGCAAGTCTAAAAGATAAGGAATAAGCTATTTTATAATCTGGTGTATCATAACCATCATATTGGTATTATCTCCAGATTGCTTGGGTTGTAAGCTAGGCTGAAAAACAACATCATCCATTCTCAATGCTTTTACTTTTCTAGACATTTAATATCTTCCTTTCAATTAAGTATTAAAAGGTAATAAATTAGGGATAAATCAATTTCATTTACTTACCTGTTCTTTTCCCTAGAAACGTTTAAAAACCTTACTTATTTCCACACTCCATTATTCCTACACATATCCCGTTCAAACAATTGCCAATAAACCTTGCTGTCATAATGTTTATAGACTATGGAACATATTTCATGATATACTAGAGCCATTGTGAAAAAAGGAGGAACTTGCATGATTCAAGTTAGTAATGTAGGTCTTCGCTATGGCGATCGTAAACTATTTGAAGACGTAAATATAAAATTCACACCAGGTAACTGCTATGGTTTAATTGGCGCAAACGGTGCTGGTAAATCAACATTCTTAAAAATTCTTTCTGGTGAAATTGAAGCACAAGAGGGTAACGTATCAATGGGCAAGGACGAACGTTTATCTGTCCTCAAACAAAACCATTTTGAATACGATGATCATACAGTGCTTGACACTGTTATTATGGGGAATAAACGCCTCTATGACGTAAAAACAGAAAAAGATGCTATCTATGCAAAGGAAGATTTCTCCGATGAGGATGGTATGCGTGCCGCTGAGCTAGAAGGTGAATTTGCAGAGCTAAACGGTTGGGAAGCTGATTCAGAAGCAGCAACATTATTAAACGGTTTAGGTATCTCTGATGACCTTCACTACATGCTAATGGGTGATCTTGAAGGTTCTGATAAAGTAAAAGTATTACTGGCACAGGCCCTATTTGGTCAGCCTGATGTACTATTACTCGATGAGCCTACCAACCACCTTGACTTAAAAGCTATTCAATGGCTAGAAGAATTCTTAATTAACTTTGAAAACACAGTCATTGTTGTATCCCATGACCGTCACTTCTTAAACAAAGTATGTACACATATTGCCGATTTGGACTTCTCTAAAATCCAATTATATGTAGGTAACTATGATTTCTGGTATGAATCTTCTCAATTAGCTCAAAAAATGGCTCAAGACCAAAATTCTAAAAAAGAAGAAAAAATTAAAGAATTACAAGCGTTTATCGCACGATTCTCTGCCAATGCTTCTAAATCGAAGCAAGCGACATCTCGTAAAAAAATGCTGGATAAAATCGAGTTAGATGACATTAAACCATCAAGCCGTAAATATCCATTCATCAATTTCCAAATTGGTCGTGAAATCGGGAATGATGTATTAACAGTTGAAGGTCTAACTGCCAGCCATGAGGGCGAATCACTATTCAAAGATATTCGTTTCTCCATGAACAAAGAAGATAAAATCGTTTTACTGGGTAGCCCACTTGCTAAAACGGCGCTTCTTGATATCTTAATGGAAGATAAAGAAGCAGATGCTGGTACATTTAAATGGGGTGTAACTACCTCTCAAAGCTACTTCGAAAACGATCATGACAAGTACTTCGAAGGCACAGAAAAATCATTAGTGGAATGGTTACGTCAATATTCTCCTGATGATGAAACAGAAAGCTTCCTACGTGGTTTCTTAGGACGCATGCTGTTCTCTGGTGAAGAAGTGAAAAAATCACCTTCTGTTTTATCAGGAGGAGAAAAAGTACGTTGTATGCTATCAAAAATGATGCTTGCAACAGCAAACGTGATTTTACTAGATGAACCAACAAACCACCTTGACCTTGAATCCATTCAAGCATTGAACGAAGGCTTAATTCGTTTCAAAGGGGCAATGATTTTCACATCTCATGACCATCAGTTCATTCAAACAATTGCTAACCGTGTAATTGAAATCCGTGAAGACGGTTCAATTTTAGATAAGCAATTAACATATGATGAATTCTTAGAGTGGAAAGATAGCCAAGGTTTAAGCTAATCCCAATAAAAATCCTCTACCGTACGTTTGGGTAGAGGATTTTTTGCATTTACTTGTTATACCATTTCCTAGCATTTTGATAGAGAATTTTATCCGCAGCCTGTTCATCAAAAAGCTCTTGAATCATTTCAACATCCGCCCATTCAAAAGGTCGTTTAGCTCTTGTCGATGGCAAATCTGTTCCAAACATTAACGCATCTGGATTGATGCTATAGATGGCTTGCAAAGCATTTTTCACATTCAATTCTACCCGTCCGAAACCAGTCGCTTTCACACGTATACCCTTTTCTACAAGCTTTAGCAAATGTGGTAGCCCTTCCTCCGATAAGCCCAAATGGTCAATTGAAATAGCTGGTAATGCTTCAAGCGTTGAAGCAATCTCAGGTAAATATTTGGCATCTATATAAAGTTCACTATGCCAGCCTGCCAGCTCAAACACTCTTCTTGCCAGGCTATCAAGTCTTGATAAATCCTCTGAACCGCCTCGTTGACTATTAAAGCGTAAGGCTCTAACCCCATTTTTATGTAAATGAAGGATTTCATCATCAGTCACTGTATACGGTAATTGTGTCACGCCACAAAAAGCAGGACCTAATTGTGTCAAAGAATTCAATAAATAATTCTGATCGAATTCTTGAAAGGAACCAGAGACAAGGGCGCCCCCCTCTACATTAAAAAGAGCTGTTTCCTTTTGATAATCCTCTACCACATAGCTTGGCGGTGTATAGCCTTGATTTTCTATAATTGGAAAATCAAAATTAATAATATGGAAATGCGCATCAAAAATTCTCACTATCCATCCCCCCCTTCTTTTAAACATATCATAGAAAGAACATAAGCGAAAATATTGATTATTTGTGTAAGTCCATAAGTAAAACTTATTATACAGGTGTAAACCCTTTCCTATAGACCATAAAAAAATGGTATGAAACGTTTATTTCATACCATTGAATGCTATTATTCCTCAAACTTTCTAAAAGCCAATACAGCATTATGACCACCAAAGCCAAAACCGTTAGACAAAGCTATGTTGACGGTTTGATGAAGCGCCTCGTTTGGAACATAATTCAAATCACACTCTGGATCAGGCGTTTCGTAATTGATCGTTGGTGGAATGATATCTTCCATAATACTTTTTAAGGTAATGATGGCCTCGATTCCACCAGCCGCCCCAAAAAGATGACCTGTCATCGACTTAGTAGAGCTCACTTTTAATTGATAGGCATGCTCACCAAATACACTTTTAATAGCCTTTGTTTCCGATTTATCTCCCTCTGGTGTACTCGTACCATGTGCATTGATATAATCGACAGCGGTCACGTCAATATCGGCCATTTTTAATGCCAGTTTCATCGCACGAGCCGCCCCAGTATAGTCAGGGGCTGTTATATGGAAAGCATCTGTCGTCACCCCATAGCCTACAATCTCTCCAAGAATTGTTGCGCCCCTTTGCTTAGCATGTTCATATTCCTCTAGGAACACAATCCCTGCTCCCTCTGACATTACGAAGCCATCACGTTGACTATCAAATGGTCGACTAGCTTGTTCTGGTGCATCATTTCTAGTAGACATCGCCTTCATACGGGAAAATCCAGCAAAGCTCAGCGGATTTATCGGTGCCTCAGCCCCACCAGCTAAAATTCCATCTGCATAGCCGTGACGTATATTTAAAAATGCTTCACCAATCGCTTGGTTACCCGTTGCACAAGCAGAAACTGGTGAAAAGCTTGGCCCTTTAAAGCCTGTTTTAATCGCGATAATCCCTGCGGCCATATTGCTAATCATCATCGGCACCATAAACGGTGAAACCTTCCTTGGTCCATTATCAAGCATGGCTTGATGATTCGCTAAAATTGTCTCAATTCCTCCAATACCTGAGCCAATATAAACACCTAGACGTTCCTTCTCAACTTGCTCCATATTTAAGTTTGCTTGCTCCAAAGCCTGCTGAGATGCAGCCAGTGCATATTGTACAAAAAGATCATATTTACTTACTTCCTTTTTATCCATATACTTAGTGGCATCAAAGTCAGTGATAGAACCAGCAATTTGCGTATTAATGCCGTGGAATTCTTCTGCTTCTAACCTTTTAATACCTGATTGTCCTTCTTTAATATTCCCCCACAAGTCTGATACTGTTTGACCAAGTGGTGAGATGACACCATATCCTGTAACAACTACTCTACGTACCATCTATGTTTCTCCTCCTCGTTTACTTTAACAGTTCCTTTAATTGATCTAGCACTTTGTGAAAGAAATCTTCCCCTAAAACGCGTTTGTATTGCAAGGCACCCTTCGTACTAGAAATGAGCAATATGGCTAATGCCTCTAAATCCATTGTCGACTTTAATGAGCCATGGTGCTTAGCATCCTGAAGTAAGTCCACCAAGACATCTACTTCCATTTGGCTAAGTTGTTGAACTTTTTCTTGCATCGCAGGTGATAATTCTTGATAGTCCGCATGCAATGCTGAAATGGGACAAACACCATCTTGTTCTAGGAATTTTATCCGTTGTAATATAAAAGCGAAAGGTTTATCCTCAGCTGCAACTGTAGATTCCTTAATGAATGTATAAACCTCCCTTAATCCTTTTTGAATTCTTTCGCAAACAGCCAGCCCTAAGTCTTCCTTCTTTTCAAAATGATAATGAATACTTGCTTTAGTGACACCGAGCTCTTTCGCTAAATAATCATAACTAAATGATGTGAAACCTTTTTCTTGAATATTCTTCAATGTTAATTCGATAATTTGTGATTTTCTATTTGTCATGGCTCTATACTAACTTACTAGTAGATAAGTGTCAACTAAAAATACAGCAGATACGTTGTTTATCTGCTGCAATGGAAGTCTATTGCATTTCCTTTGTTGGTCCCATAACACCCGGTACTGGTAAACCAGCTTGACGAAGTAGCACTGTCATTTGTCCGCGATGATGTGTTTGATGATCGATTAATGCACGTAATAATGCGCCTTTTGGTATTGGTCCTTTAAAGCCATTCACGACTTCAAGTAAATCTTCATTTGAAAGCTTTGCCGCTTCCTCTTTTATACCATTCACAACTTTCACATACGCTTGTACAATTTCTACTGCTGATGTTGGTACAGGGTCTTCTTGACGAATCATTGGTACCTTTAAGCCTGCTAGATAACTAAAATATCCAGCCGCTCCAACTAAATGCCAACCAAGCCAGCCGAGTGTACTATGACCCTCCACGATACTTTGATCTAACTTGTCATCAGTTACTGCCTGTAATACTTTCAATGTTCCTTCTGCAGCCATTGTCCATTCCTGTAAAAAATCATCCGCTTGTCTATACATAACCATGCCCCCCATTTTTTAACTTCAATTCTATGTTAGTTAAATTGTTTCCTAGTTACAAGTTTCTAGCTTTCAGTTTACATAATAATATTATAATAAACATTAGCTATGATTCGTATAATGCCCTGCATTCACGTATAATTATAAAAAGTAGCGAAGGAGTGTGCCCATGAAACATCCTATTCTCATACTTACTGTTGCCCTTTTACTGACAGGGTGCAATGAAGAAATAAAAAATGAACCTGTGCACCCAATTGTCCAAGATCAAATGTCCCTACTCACCTTTTTCCCACCTGATGGCTCTATCGCTTATTTTCAAGGTGAAGGAAATGAATTTGCAAGCTTTACCCTACAAACTACCTATCTAGATCCACAACATATCGCTCAGGTTGAAGATAATGGTGGTGTCACCCTATTAAAAATTTATCGCATTACAGATTCAAAGATTGAGCTTATCTATCGTGAACCCGTTGACAGCAACCCTCGTTTACCTAGTTCAACAGAAGTAGCTGCTTACCCTGTGCTAGAAACAGTACTGCAACAACCTATACAAGTAGGGACAAGCTTTCAAGGCTGGACCATTCAATCCATAACCGCTAAAGTCGATACAGGAACAAAAGTCTATTCGAATGTCATCCAAGTTACACGCACGGAAGATCAATTCACAACGACCAATTATTTTGCACAAGGGGTTGGACTCATCAAAAAGGAAGATAGAATGGAGTCTGATCAAGAGCAGCCATTTGTCGTAACCTCAACCTTACAAAAAATAGAATAGTATGATGATAGCAGGCGTTCTGCTTTTGCGCCTGTTATGTAGCAAAAGGAGGCATCATCCTATGAGTGACCTACATAAGCCAGCTAACGAGCAGGAAGAATTAACGGAAGAAGAATTTATTGAGCTTGTGTTAACTGAACAGCAAAAAGCATTAGCACAAGAGCAAGAAGACCGTCTTCAAGGCAAAAAAACAAAAAAACCCAAGCCATTCGTACGCTGGATTGTATGGAGTATGGCTTTCGTCCTGTTTTTCAATACATTCGCACTTATTTTTCAAATCTATTCCATTCCAGCTATCGAATTTATGAAAGTATCAACAAAGCTATCCGCACAAGAAGATATACAAACCTACAAAAAAGCTATTGTGGAAATTTCGACAGCTTCCAGTAAAGGCACTGGTTTTGCCATCTCACCTGATGGTCTCATTGTCACCAATGCCCATGTAGTAGGACAAGCACGAACTTTATCCGTTGTGTTTCCTGATGAAGGAGTAATGGAAGCAGAGCTAATCGAAAGCTATCCGGATGTGGATTTAGCCTTATTGCAAGTACAAGCAGAACAGCTCCCTTATCTTCCGTTAGCAGATGATCCAACCTTCCCTTCCAATGAGCATATCCATTTTATCGGTAACCCCCTTGCCTTTACAGGAATAGCTAATGAGGGAACATTGCTGGAATTCATTCAATTAGACGAGTGGCAAGAACCCGTAATGATGCTGAAAGCGCCCGTTTATCGGGGTAATAGTGGTAGCCCCGTCATTAATCAACAGGGTGAGGTCATCGGTGTTATCTTCGCAACAATGAAATATGAACCTATAGGACGAGTTGGTCTGTTTGTCCCTGTCCAGCAACTCCACCACATATTAGAACAGGCGAACAAAAAATGAACCTGTAAGATACAGGTTCATTTTTATCAGCTATTAAGTTTACATAATAATATTATTTATCTTTATTTTCCTGTTTCACAAACTGAGCAATGGCTGATTTCACAGGTATTTTACTTACAACCTCATCACTAATCTCAGCGACCTTCTGGAGGGCATGCAAAAGATGATCATCCCCTGACCAATGCTTTTCCAGCACTTCTGGCCCTAATTTATTAATAATCGTATTCACCACAAATGTTGCCAACACAATATCATCTAAATAGCCACCAAATCCTAATATTCCCTCAGGCATCAAATCCATTGGAAACACAAAATACGCAATTGACGCACCAATCAATGCCCGACTTTTTTTATCCACCCCTGCATCGGTTAATGTTTTCACTAATAGATGAAATAAATCAGGCACAAACATTAAATACGGTGTAAATTTACTGCTTTTCCCCTTTTTCGATCCAAGAAATTCTACTAATTTTGTACGTAACTTCTGATAAAAATCTTGCTGCTCCTGTTCATTCGGTAATTTCGCTAAATTTTCCATAATAAATCTACCTCCAATAGTAAGTACCCTTGTTTGCCTTTTTATGACGCTAATCAGTTACTTTCATGGCACAATCCTTCACGTTTATGGTTCTATCCGTCACTCTGCTCATTCTATCCACCGCTTTGCGCGTGATCCAGTACTTTGACACTTCTATCTGCATCTTTTGCCGCGCTATCCATTTCATAGCACATTGCCAGTACTACTTTATATTTATCCCATTTTAAGATTTATAATCATTGAACATTGCAATGATATAAAAAAAAGACATCCTATTTGCATAGGATGTCTGGGTTTAACGAAAGTAATTTTAATTTCTGAGAATTAAAGTTTAGTTACGTTAGCAGCTTGTGGTCCGCGGTTGCCATCTACAACTTCGAATTCCACTTTTTGACCTTCGTCAAGAGTTTTGAAACCTTCGCCTTGGATAGCTGAGAAGTGTACGAATACGTCGTTTTCACCTTCAACTTCGATGAATCCAAAACCTTTTTCTGAGTTAAACCATTTTACTGTACCTTGTTTCATTTAAGAAAACCTCCAAAAAATAAAAGTGAACAATATGTAATTTCTTCAGCGATTGAAAAAAATTCACATATTACAAAGAGTACCGTACTAATGCGATCACTTTTTGTAATATGTGAATTCATGTTTCCGGTGAAGCAATTAAATTGTTAACCTAAGTATAACCAGCATTCATAATTTTGTCAAATAAAGAAAATTGTTTTTTTACTTTATTTCAAAAAATTTTTACATATCTTCCATTTTACATGCAATAATTCCATGATATACTTGTGCGTCATCATCACATGCCTCACAGTAGAAACTTTCATCCTCTGACCAAAAAGCCCAATATTGCCCTTCTTTTACTGCTTCATTATCATATGTTGAACGAAAGTGTGCTAATTTATGCTGTAAAGCCAGCTCAAACTGCTCCTTTGCTTCAAATGTATCGTGTGTTTGAATAAAAGCTTCCCAGCCCTCAAATTTCCACCAAGGCTCATAGTCTGCTTTCATGTAAATAATTGTATACATATTTGCCCATTCCTTGCTGTCATAAGATATTTTCATTTTAGCAAACACACCCGAAATGTCTATTAAAACCACCTGAATTATGCTATTATTACCTTATTATACATAATTTTTGGAGGTTTTTATATGTTTTCAAGCATTCGACCTAAAGCTGAGCTAGAAGAACTACTAAAACGTGGTACAGATTTACGTGCAACAGGCCGATTCCATCAAACATTGGCATTTAACCATTTCAATACGCAAGATGAAGAGCATTTAAAGACGCTCTACGAAAAGCTAAAAGATATTACTCCTTCTATGAATGCCATTTTTCACCACTATTTAAGTGAGATATCCCCTACCTCTCAATTAACCATTAGTGAAGAAAACATTAATCAATACTTAACACAATTTTTCCTAGCAACGCGGGATGACGAATATGTGGATGAAACCGTCAAGTTTTTCAATTTATTCCGTAAGCATCAATATGAGCCTGGTAAATTAATTGTCGTTTTCAATCAGTTTGCCTTTTATATTACTACTTATATTTTACATAACTTTGGAATGAAGCCCAATAAAGCCTTCCAGTTTATGAAATCCTTCCAGTCCGCTGTCAATGTCGATCAGGAACTATTAGTGGAGGTATTGACGGAGCGCATCATTGAGAATGTTGTGGGTGAAATATCATCCTTGATGGACGTCAATGCCAAAATCATGTATATGAAAGATTTAGTATTTAGTTTAGATAAGCAAAATGAGGAGATCCAGTCCTCTACAGCTGCTACTGAGGAAATTGCCGCTTCAATCAATGAAGTTGCCCGCATGTCCTCTCATATATCTGAGAAAACAACTGAATCTGTTGACCATGCGACACAAGGTAAAAATGCCATTGAACATGCATTATCAGAAATCTTTAAAACGGAAGAAACGTTTACTTCGATTGTAGAATCTTTTTCAGAATTACAAAAACGGGTGAATGATATTGAACAAGTCGTGACATTAATCAACCAAATTGCGGACCAGACCAATTTACTGGCTCTAAATGCCTCCATTGAAGCTGCACGTGCGGGTGAACATGGCAAGGGCTTTGCGGTTGTCGCACAAGAAGTACGAAAACTTGCGGAAAGCACAGTCTCGGCTTTGAGCGAGGTTTCAACGAATGTTCACCATTTAAAGAGCTATTCCAATGAAGTCTCCGACTCGATTACTGAAACAACAGCAATCATTAAAGAAGCAACTGTTGAGGCGAAAGAATCGTTACCATTATTGAATGCGATTGTCCATGCGATTGAAGGTATTAACTTAGATGTGACCAATACAGCAGCGATTTCGCAGCAACAGGCGGCAGCCATCGATGAAGTCTCCTCTAGAATGATTGAAATTTCTAGCTTGCAGGAAGATATTCGAGATTATAGTCATAATACATCCAGTGATATCCACCTTTTAGGGAAAGAAATCAATCGTTTCCGTAATGATATTATTGCCAATAATAATGTACAGCTTTCATCCATAGCCCTTTTACAGCTATCTAAAGCTGATCATATTTTATGGAAATGGCGCATTTATAACATGTTCCTTGGCCTAGAACATGTTGAACCAAGTGATGTTTCTTCGCATAGAGAATGTCGACTTGGCAAATGGTATACAGCTTCTCGTACGGTGGAGCGTTTCGGTCATTTACAGGATTATCATGATTTAGACAATTATCATTTACTTGTCCACGAATCAGCGAAGCGTGCGGCAACAGCCTTTAAAGCTGGCAATATCGCACAAGCTGATAGCCATCTTAAAGAAGTAGATGAAGCGTCAACTCAAGTTCTATATTATATTAATAACTTAATTGCCTATTTAGAAAAGGAACGAGTTATGCAATAAAGAGAGAGGCTCATCCCCTCTCTAATGGTAGGAGGTATTTCCTTGAACAAACGAGCAAGTATTAAATTTTTTGGTGACGTCTATGGGACAGGCTACCGATTCTTTATTAAACAAAAAGCCATTGAATTAGGGCTAAAAGGGTATTGTAGATTGAATGCTGCCGAGCAAATTGAGGTTGAAGTAGAAGGACCTGAAAAAGCGCTGAATGAATTCCTTCTTTTTGTCCAAAAGGGTGTTAGTCCCCAAGCCGATTCCAATTCATTTTCTTTAGAGTTATATGATGATTTAAAAGGATATGTACGAATGGAGTCAGACATTGTTTAGTCTGGCTCTTCTTTTTTACAAGGTATTAAAGGTAAATGCACCCTATAATAATTAATGATTTATATTCTTTTTTAGGTATTTATTATTGAATATGGCGACCTCTATTAAACCAATCATACATACGGCTAAAAATAATATCGACCAATTGATTTTTCCAGATAATACAAATGTATAGATAACGTCAATTACACAGTATAAGAGTATGATGCTAGCAATAATTATTCCTTTTTTATTGTTCATTTTTCCACCGCTTTCTTTTTTCACAATCCTATTATCGTATATACCGACTTTATTATACAATAATTATCCTATTTTGGTTTATTAAACTATTTTAAAATAAGCACTTAGATTGGTGGTTCGTTTAAAAGCAGTTGTTGATGTTTTGTATTAGGGAATAAAAAAGTAACATCCATGCTTAATTCTTACACTAGGAAATAGAACCGCACGATCGAAAAATAAGTCAACACGTTTATTTCAAGCTAGACAGCACATAAACCTAATCATTAGAAATTCGAATCCATACGATATGATGTTCACAAATCTCTTAAAAATAAGTGGACATACATACTGAACAACTTAATCCTAGTTATTCTAGGTAATATCATTGAGAAAATTTGCGATTCGCAGTAAAATTTATGTAAGGTTTCATTTTTCATTGAAACTTTATGTCGATTATTTCGTATAAGAAGATAGACATATTGAAATGCAAGGAGGAAGAAACAATGCTTAGTATTGGACAGTTTTTTTCTAGACATACTGCTAGCTTCGTTATTTCGCTAACAACTGTTTCTATCGCAGCAATTGCAGCAAATCCTGGATTCTTCCTTGGTGGTTTACTGTTTGCTGGTTCATATGCGACGAGTACAGCGTTGCTGAAACATAGACAAAAAAAGAAAGTCATGCAAATAGCAGGTATCACAAAAGAAGAATTCAAACACATTGAAACACAATTATCAACCGCTAATAAGCAAATTCAAACATTAAGTCAAAACTATTTACGTGTACGTTCCGTATCTGCTTTTAAACAACTACTGGAGATGACCCGTATTTCAAAAAACATCGTCAAGATTGTCAAGACAGACCCACGTAAGTTTTACAATGTTGAACCCTTTTTCTATGCGCATTTACCTTCAGCAGTGGAATTAACGGATAAGTATACAATGCTTTCTAGACAGCCTGTGAAGGATAAAGAAATTCAATTGACGTTATCAAAAACGCGTGAAACACTAACGGACTTAAATGATACGATTCAAATTGATTTAAAGGATGCGCTTGCGAATGATATTGACCACCTACAAATGGAGATTGAATTCGCAAATCGTTCTAATCTTAGACGTAGAGAACAATTGGACTGGCGAGGCGATGACAAATGACGGCAGATGAACATGCTTTTCAATTAAATACCATTCCTGGTCTTTCTCCATTAGTACAATCTTATTTAGAAACAACTCCACAAAATGAGGCGATGGCGACGTACGAAACGCTATCGCCTCTTGCGCAAAGTCGGGCTTTACTATATGCCAGCCAAATTGATTTAACTGATTTTGAATCATTGCTGTCTTTAGGACAGGATTCACAGCGTTCCCTGTCCCAGTTTGCGGATCGAATGTTAGCGCAGGTGAAGCAAAAGGACGTGACCAAAATAGGTCAAATGCTAGACTCCTTAATGCAAACCTTAGATCGCGTAGACCCGACAGCTTTAGAGCCAAAAAAACAAACCTTTTTCAAAAAAATATTTGGTGGTAAAACAGAGCCTACTGTGAAACAAACCCTAACAGAATTTGAGCGTATTAGTATTCAGGTGGAACGTATCGGGGTGCAATTGGAACGTGCTCAGCTCCAACTAATTCGGGATGTAGAGAATTTAGAAGCACTTTATACACATAATCGAGGATTTTTCGAGGAACTAGCTACTGCGATTGCAGCTGGTCAAATGAAAAAGCAGCAGGCCATTGAGGTGGAGCTTCCTACAAAAATAACAAGTGTCCAAGCAAATAAACAGCCTCTTGCCATTCAACAACTAAATGATTTCGCTGCACAAATTGAGAGGTTGGACCAACGTATTTATGATTTACAGGTTTCTCAACAAGTAGCCCTACAAACGGCACCACAAATTCGTATGATACAACAAGCGAATCAAACATTAGCTGAAAAAATTGAGTTTTCCATTGTCACATTAATTCCTTTATGGAAAAATCAACTAGCAATGATGCTATCCATGCATATGGATCATCATTATGCACAGCTTGAGGAACGATTATCACAGACACAGGATCGTTTTGCAAGACCTTCATTCGAACAGCAAGTATCGAAATTTAAGGAAACGCAATATGAGCTACAAACAGCTATAAAAGATGTGTTCGCCTTACATACGGCGACGGAACAGGAAAAGCAACAGTTGCAAAATACGACGGATATAAGAGGCTATCAGAGGGATTCATGAAAAAAAGGGTGGCTCAGTAAATGATCTGAACCACCCTATCTTCTTTTTATGCAAAATAATCTTTATAGTAGCCACCGACGTTGCCAGTGTTATCAATGATAAAAATGAACTCTTCTGTTTCATTTTTTACTTCATATTCTTTTCCTACTGTTAAAACATTTGATACTAGGTATTTTGATGCATTGGTATGTTTGCAAGTCACTGTTCGTAATGTTGGCGCATCTTTCCATTTTAAATGTAACATATTCTCTCTACCTCTCTTTACTAGCATAAAGCTAATGTCTAATGCCTATTTTATAATATTTTTAGGCTTTTGTGGAGAAAAAAGAAATACAATACCTAATCTATCCAAAAATAATTTTACATTTGAGGTGTTATGATGAGCTTTGGCGGTGTACCACAATGGTTTTTTATTATTGCAATAGCATTCGTAATCTGCTTTGTCCTTTATGCAGAATGGAATTCTAGAAAGTAAGTGAGTCTCTATTATAGGACTCACTTTTTTTGATGAGGTCCTACTGCTTTAATGTTCGTTTTAAAAACTCTTTCGTCCGATCATGCTGAGGGTTTATTAATACCTGTGATGGTGGGCCCTCTTCGACAATTACACCTTTATCCATAAAGACTACGCGATCTGCTACCTCTTTGGCAAACTCCATCTCATGCGTTACAATCAGCATCGTATTGCCTGCATCAGCTAATTGACGCATCACTTTTAATACCTCCCCTACCATCTCAGGGTCTAGTGCTGATGTAGGTTCGTCAAAAAGCATCACTTCAGGATTCATGGATAATGCTCTGGCGATGGCTACGCGTTGCTTTTGCCCCCCTGAAAGCTGTCGAGGCTTTGCGTTTACATATTGTTCCATACCAACAATGTTCAAATATTTAAGCGCTGTTTCCTCTGCTTCCTTCTTCGAGCGTTTTAAAACTTTTATTTGCCCCACTGTACAATTATTTAAAACATTGTGGTTATTAAATAAATTGAATTGCTGGAATACCATCCCTAAATGTGTTCGATATTCTTGGATATTGTGTTTTTCATCTAGGATGTCTTCCCCTTGATAAATAATTTGCCCACCACTTGGTGTTTCTAATAAATTAATGCAACGAAGTAAAGTGGATTTGCCTGAACCAGAGGAGCCTATTAAGCAAACAACTTCTCCTTTTTCCACTTGAAAATTAACATCTTTTAACACTTGGTTACGTCCAAATGATTTACTTAAATGTTCAATTTTAATGACTGCCATTTGTGCGTCCCCCTATATTGCTTCTTTTTGTTCTTTTTGATAGGCATCTGGTCCATCTAAACGTTTTTCAACATAGAGAAGGATTCGTGATGCAGTGAATGTCATTATGAAATAAAGAATACAAGCTACAAAGAACGATTCAAAATAACGGAAGTTGTTACCGGAGATTGATTTTGTTTGGAAGAATAATTCTGTTACTCCAATAACGTTTAGTACAGCTGTATCTTTAATATTCATAATTAATTGGTTGCCTGTCGCAGGCAGTACGTTTCGTGCTACTTGTGGTAGGACTACGTGAAGCATGATTTGGAAGTGATTCATACCGATAGCTGATGCTGCCTCATATTGACCATTATCAATCGATACGATACCACCTCGGACAATTTCTGCCATATAGGCACCTGTATTAAGTGAAACGACTAAAATCCCCGCTGTAATAAAGTGCATGTCTATGCCAAATGCGATATCTAATCCATAGTAGACAACCATAGCCTGTACAATCATTGGTGTACCACGGAAAAATTCAACATAGCATGTGAGTATAAAATTAATAAGCTTTAAGCTATAAAATTTCACACCTTTTTTACGAACTGGAATCGTATGCATAATTCCGATGAAAAATCCGATAAATGCACCAATAATTGTACTTATAGTCGAAATCAGTAACGTATAATACGCACCTCGTAAAAACATTTGCCAGTTGTTTTCAATAATTGAAAGTATCCATTCAAGACTCATGATGTTCCTCCTTACAATGTCATGTTGCTTGCTATCTTTTTCGTGCCCTAGCTTTTTCTACTAGTCTATGATTTATTTCGCTAGGACATTATCATTATGTAGAGAGGTTCTCATTTTAATAATGATGAAATGATAGTGCACGGACTAGCAACTAGTCCGTGCCATTTTTTTATTGTGCTGCTGGTTGCTGAGAAATAGCTTCTTCCATTATCGCTTGACGATCATCTTCAGAAATACCTTTTAGGATTTCATTGATTTTTTCTAGATTAGCATCATCTTTACGTAAGCCTACAGCAATCGAAGTATTTGAAAGATCTGTATCAAAGCCTTCTTCAAATGCTACGTATGTGAATTTATCGTTGGCAGCTGCCGCAGAAATTCCTTCAGGACGTTCGGCTACATATCCATCAATTTTGCCTGCCTCTAAAGCTACACGCATCGCTGGGAAGCTTTCCATTGCTGTTTGTTTATTGACACCTTTAATTTGATCAATCACATTGTAGTTGGAAGTATTCAGTTGTGATGTAATTTTTGCGCCAGAGAAATCTTGGATTGATTTGACACCTTCATATTTACTACCTTTTTTAATAACCATTACAAAATCAGAAGTATAGTAGTTTTCAGTAAAATCAATTGTTTTCTTCCGTTCTTCTGTTGGCGACATTCCCGCGATGATTGCATCAATTTTATTAGATTGTAGCGCTGGTACTAAGCCGTCCCATTCCAATTTGACGATCACTAATTCTTTGCCTAAACCTTCAGCGATTTTTTTCGCCATTTGTACATCATAGCCACCTGCATACTCTGCGTTATCTGCAATTTTTACTGCTCCATTTGCATCGTTTTGCTGTGTCCAGTTGAATGGTGGGTAGCCCGCCTCCATTCCAATTCGGAATTCACCGCCGCCTTCTTCTTTATCTGCGCCAGCATCACCTGAACTACTTTCTTTTTTGTCACTAGTGCCACATGCAGCTAGCACAATTGCCGTCATGATAGAGATCATTACTAACAACCATTTTCTTTTCATGAAAAACTCCCCTTTTCTGTAAAAAAATAAGACAACTGTACGAAAAAAGACCTAAGTTTTGTGAACTTAGGTCTTACCTTTTATGACAGTTGCCCAAATCCTCACTAGTATTCCATGTTTCCGAGATAGCACAACCTAGTAAACCTGGAAATGAATTTACTAGGACAGTCCTGCACTTATTCACTGCAGACCCAGCATAAAAGTACGAGCTCCTTTTATACTTCGGCGATATTTCCTTCTTCATTGCGTCTTTGTTTGCTTGTACTCAACAATGAACTAATAAATACCGCGCCTCTACCTCACTGATGTTTGTTAGTGAGGTTTGTTTATTTAATTGATATTTAGATACTACTATAAAACTAGTATGTACGTCAAGAGAGTTTTATCATTTTTCTGACTAATGACAATATTAGGGTATTATGCTTGCCCTATCCATTATTAATCTACGTATTTTTATCCATATATCTGCTGGAAAACAACATATTTTTACTACCTATTCTTTTTATACTAAGTAAATAGTTTTGGATTATCAAAATTACTAATGACTTTAGTGATACAGAAGCCAAGAAAAAACCCTGCAAAGTTTGCAGGGTTTAAAGGAATTATGAATTTAATAATAAATCTTCAGGATTTTCGATTAACTCTTTAACTGTTTTTAAGAATCCTACAGAATCTTTTCCATCGATGATACGGTGATCGTAAGAAAGTGCTACATACATCATTGGACGGATTTGAACTTCACCATTTACTGCAACCGGACGGTTTACAATGGAGTGCATACCTAAAATACCAGCTTGCGTACCGTTCATAATTGGTGTTGACATTAATGAACCGAATACACCACCATTTGTGATTGTGAATGATCCACCAGCCATGTCATTTAAGCCTAATTTTTTATCACGAGCTTTTGTCGCTAAGTTAGCGATATCTTTTTCGATTTCTGCAAAGTTTTTGCTATTCGCATCGCGTACAACTGGTACTACTAAACCTTCTTCAGTTGATACTGCAATACCGATATCAAAGAAGTTATTTAAATGAATTTCATCGCCAGAGATTTGAGCGTTTACGTATGGGTATTTTTTCAGTGCTGCAACAACAGCTTTAGTGAAGAATGACATGAAACCAAGTTTGATGTCGTTTGCTTTCACAAACTCTTCTTGTTTACGTTTACGAAGTGCCATGATGTTTGTCATGTCAATTTCGTTGAATGTTGTTAACATTGCTGTTGATTGTTTAACTTCTAATAAACGTTTTGCAATTGTTTGACGACGACGGCTCATTTTTTCAATCGTTACACGGTCAGAATTAGCTGCTGGTGTGAATACAACTGGGCCACCTGTAGTTGCTACTGGTGTAGGTGCTGCTACTACTGGTGCTGTACCATGTGCCGCTACATCTTGTACACGTACACGGCCTTGTGGATCTACTGGTGATACCGCTGCAAGGTCAATACCTTTTTCACGTGCAAGTCGACGTGCAGCTGGAGATGCGATGACACGCTCACCAGAAGTTTCTTCTACTACAGGAGCTGCTGCTACTGGTGCTGCAGGTGCCGCTTGTGGCGCTGCTGGAGCTGGAGCTGCTTCAGCTGGTGCTGCCGCTACTGGTGCAGCTGCTGCGCCTTCGCCTGCTTCTACAATTGCGATAACTTGACCAACTAGTACAGTATCGCCTTCTTCAGCTAAAATTTGTGTTAATACACCTGCTTCTTCAGAAATGATTTCAGCGTTTACTTTATCTGTTTCAAGTTCAACGATGAATTCACCTTTTTCAACGCGATCGCCCACTTTTTTTACCCACTGTGCGATACTACCTTCTGTAATCGATTCTGCTAATTCAGGGACTTTAATTTCAGCCACTTTCATTTCCTCCTTTGATTAACGTGCATGATGCACATAAAAGGGCTACTGCTTATGGGCAAGTAGCCCAGCTATCAATATTTATATGTGATTATTTAACCTTTACTGGCTCAGCAACTGCTTCTTCAATAAGTGATGATTGAGCTGCTTTATGAGAATCTGCATCTCCTTCAGAAGTTGAGCTCATTGCAGGACGACCTACATAGCGAAGCTTTTTACCTTCTGCAAGTTCATATAATGTTTCTAGTGCATAATTCCATGAGCCTTGGTTTTTAGGTTCTTCTTGTACCCATACGATTTCTTTAGCATTAGGATACTTAGCAATAATACCAGCAACTTGCTCTTTTGGGAATGGGTAAAGTTGTTCTATACGAACAATGTGTAAGTGATCGAAACCTTCTCCATCTTTCACGCGATCTGCTAAGTCGATCATCACTTTACCAGTACCTAATACGATACGCTCTACAGCATCCGTTTTTGTACCTAAGCCAGGTTGTTCAATCACTTCTTGGAATGAACCATCTGCTAATTGCTCAGCATTAGCTGCTGCTAATGGATGACGCAATAATGATTTTGGTGATACAACCACAAGTGGACGAACACCTTCAGTACCTAATAACGCTGCTTGGCGGCGTAATAAGTGGTAGTAGTTACCTGCATTTGAACAGTTTGCTACAAACCAGTTATTTTCTGCTGACATTTGTAAATAACGTTCCATACGGCTTGAAGAGTGCTCTGGACCTTGGCCTTCATAACCATGTGGTAATAGAATCACCATGCCAGATTTTTGACCCCATTTAGAGCGTGCCCCTGAAATGAAGTTATCAAACATTACTTGTGCCATATTCGCAAAGTCACCAAATTGTGCTTCCCAAACTGTTAATACATGGCCATTTTCTAGATTGTAACCATACTCAAAGCCAACTACCCCTGCTTCAGTCAGTGGTGAGTTGTGTACTGTAAAGGATGCACTTGCACCAGAAATATGATGAAGTGGTGTAAAGACATTACCATTGTTTTTATCGTGAAGCACTAAGTGACGTTGTGAGAAAGTACCACGTTGAGCATCTTGACCTGTGAAACGTACTGGTGTGCCATCTTGGATAATTGTTGCATATGCTAAAGTTTCCGCATGACCCCAATCGATTTTTGCAGATGCAAATGCATCACGACGTTTTTCTAAAATTTTTCCAAGCTTTTTCTGTGGCTCGAAGTTTTCTTCAAACACTAGAAGCTCTTCGTTGATTTTACCTAAACGTTCTGCACCAACTGCTGTATCAATTTGTGGGAACTCTACTTTTAATTCTTCTGGCATTTCTAATTGATGATGCTCATCTTTTGAAGCCATTTCTTTTACATGATCGTAAGCAGCTTGCATTTCTGCATAGATAGCTGTATCTAATGCTGCTACATCTTCAGTTGATACAAGACCTTCTGCTACTAATGCTGCACCATATAACGCACGAACAGTTTCGTGCTTAGAAACTAATTTATATGTTTCTGGGTTTGTAACCGTTGGATCATCTGTTTCGTTATGACCGTGACGGCGGTAACCAACTAAATCAACAACAATATCTTTACCAAATTTTTGACGATAGTTAGCTGCAAAGCGACCTACTTGAGCCACTGCTTCTGGACTATCTGCATTCACATGAACTACTGGTACTTCATACCCTTTTGCTGGGTCAGATGAGTAAACAGAAGAACGAGAATCATATTGTTCCGTAGTGAAACCAATCATATTATTCGCGATAATATGAATAGTACCACCAGTTGTAAATCCTTCAGTTTTAGCGAAGTTTAATACTTCAGTTACGATACCTTGACCTGGGAATGCTGCATCACCGTGTACTAGGATTCCTAAGCCTTTTGTACGATCATGAACCGCTTGACCTGGCTTTGAAGTGTCATCTTGTGTTGCACGAGTAGCACCTAGAACTACTGGGTTGCCCACTTCTAAGTGAGATGGGTTGTAGGCAAGTTTCACATTCATACCTGAATCACGGTTATAAGAAGCACCCATATGGTATTTCACATCACCTGTCCACCCTTTTGTAATTTCAAGGCGACCATTTTCCGGCATAAATAAATCATTTGATACATGTGCAAAGTCAGAGAACATCATGTCATAAGGTTTATTTAAAATATGTGTTAAAACATTTAAGCGACCACGGTGTGCCATACCAATACGTACTTTTTCAACACTTAGCGCTTCTGCAGTTTTAATGATTTCATCAAATAGTACAATTTGCGTATCTAAGCCCTCACCAGAGAAACGCTTTTGTCCTACAAATGTTTTATGGATAAATTTCTCAAAATTTTCAACACGTGTTAAACGATCTAATAAGGCTTTCTTTTCATCAGAAGAAAGTGCTTGTTGGAAAGAGCCTGATTCAATTTGCGCTTGAATCCAATTACGTTCTTCTGTAGCTACTACATGTTCATATTCAAACGCTACTTTATTTGTATAAATAGCTTTTAAATAGTCAATTGCATCCTTACCATTTTTCACGTTTGCTGGCACATCTTTGAAGAAGATTGCTGCAGGAATTTCAGCTAAATCTGCAGCGCTTAAGTTGAACGCGCTTTCGTCAATTTGAGCTGTTTGTAGTTCACGGTTTTTCAGAGGATAAATATCTGCTGCTAAATGACCGCGTGAACGAATTGCATCGGCTAATCTCACAGCGGCTAACACTTTTTTGTAATCGCCAGCAGGAGCCGCTGCTGTATGACTAGCTACAGCTACTTCACCTTCTACTACTACTGGTGCACCAAATTGTTGGAATAAAGAAACTAACTCCGGTTCTACTTCTTCAGGAGACTGTAAGAATAAGTCGTATTGCTCCATCACATATCCTAGGTTAGGACCAGAGAAAGCTGACCATGGAGAACTTACAGTTGTAACGTTGTTCGACATGAAAAATGACCTCCAAATTTTGCCTTACGGCAGTTCCATTAATTAAATTGCAATTAATTATATAATATTTAGCCGTTCTTTAAAAGAATGTTTCACACTACTTTTCCATATTTTAAAGAACGTTTTTTCCATCTCAATCTTACTACTCTTCACAAAAAATACAACTCTTTTTAGCAAATTAAGCAATTTTTTTCGCAAAGGATAGAATAATGAAATAAAGCGTGCATTTTTCTTAATATTTTAGCGGGATCTTTAACGAGAAAACGGTTCCAATATTAACCTCACTCTTGACTTCTACCGTGGCATTATACTTTTCAAGCAACATCTTCGAGATACTTAATCCTAAGCCTGTTCCACCAATTTTACGGTTCCTTGCCTCATCCACTCGATAAAAACGATCAAATATAAAAGGAATATTGTCTTTTGCTATTCCTATACCATTATCAGCAATTTCTAAACATGCATAATTTCCAGCAACTGAAATAGAAATTTGTATCTCAGGAATTTTTTCACAATAACGAATTGCATTTTCTATTATATTACGAATGATTTGACTTAGTGCATTTTCAGTTATAAATAAAGGACCTATTTCATCATTTTTCGACAGCATAATTCGCGCTTTTGGATGTACAAGCTCCATTTCATCGATAACAGCTTCAATTACAGCTAGTGCATTCGCCTCACTCATTTCATCTTTTTCCTCACGTCTTGCAAGCTCTAATAATTCCTCAATCATTTTACGCATGCGAGCAATTTCTGTTAATGAAGTATCAATCGACTCCTCTAAAATAGCTGGATCATTTTTGCCCCATCTTTTCAACAGAGAAAGATGTCCTTCAATTGCTTGGATGGGCGTACGAAGCTCATGAGAAGCATCAGCGACAAATTGTTGCTGCTGTGTAAAAGAAATTTGCAGCTCATTCATCATGGCATTGTACATGTTCAATAAATCACCAATCTCATCGTGTGACGTGTTGGTTAACTGTATGGGCTCATTAAAGCCTTGATCCATCACCATTTTCATGGAAGCACGTAATTCACGCAATGGCTTCATTAAATAATTGGCTAGATAATATCCAATAGAACCTGATAACACCAATGCCCCAACACCTGCGATGAGCATGGCTGTTAATAGATAATGCATGAGCGATTGAAAACCAGTGAGCGGATGGACAACCTGGACATATCCTTGAAAAAAGCCTAAGCGTATTGGTTCATTCATGACCAGTACATCCTGCTTATCAATGGTCGTCTCAAAAATCTCCTGCATGGAGCTAAGTGGTGCAGCAGCTGAAGTATTATTGATACGCAAAATATCCACGCCGTCCGCATTAAACATTCTAACAGTTTCATCTCGGTCGACAATCGATTTGAGCAAACCAGTATTTTGTTGAATTTGTTGAATCGTAATATCTGGTCCCTGTGATTGTAAAAATGAAATAATATCCCTGCTAGTCCGTTCAACTTTGCTTTCCTCATCATTTAATAGCCACGTATGGAGGGAAATATAAACAACCACGCAAATAATCGTATAGCTTAAAAAAATCACACTACTGGAGGTGAGCATCCATTTTTTCTGCAAAGATTGACGACGGAGGTACATAAGTAACTGATTCATTCACGCATCACATACCCAACCCCTCGAACCGTCTCAATATAGGCATTCGTATCACCTGGGAGCTTAGACCGTAAATGACGTATATACACATCTACCACATTGGTCTCTATATCTGTATCATAGCCCCATACAGATGTTAAAATATGCTCGCGTGTACAAACTCTATTTTTGTGTTCAATTAATAGTTTCAGTAAATCATATTCTGTCTTAGTTAGGTCGAGTTTATTCCCTTGCACGAAAACTTCATAGGCTGCAATATCTATCTCAATATCACGCAAACTCAAACATTCACTATTTGCTGGCTCTTGTGTTGTTGCACGACGTAAAATCGTTCGAATTCTTGCTAATAGTTCTTCGATCGCAAATGGCTTGACGATGTAGTCATCTGCTCCAGCATCGAGACCAGCTACACGATCCATAACAGCATCTCTTGCCGTTATTAAAATAATAGGCACTTGAGATTGTGTCCTAATTCGCCGACAAATTTCAATACCATTAATACCCGGTAGCATCACGTCTAGTAATAGCACATCAAATGCATCTGTTGTTGCCAGGGATAGCCCTTCCCGCCCTTCAAAGGCAACCGTCACGTCATAGCCTTCATGCTGTAATTCGAGCTCAACAAAACGCGCAATATGCTTTTCATCTTCCACTAATAATATTTTCTTAGGCACATAATCACCTTCTATTCCGAAATAACGATGTAGGATTTTTATCCCTATACTGTTATAGCATAACATCAAATAAAAAGTCTGTCTCACAACGAATAATTTGTGGACAGACTTTTTTAATGGGCTTCCGAAATATAGAGATTATTTTTCCCTGCTTCTTTTGATTTATATAGTGCTTGATCAGCCAAATCCATTAATTCATCCAATGTTTGGGCATGATCTGGATAATACGAGATTCCTATTGAAGCAGTTGGCGTAAACTGATGATTCTCAATCATCCAGCCTGTTGCTAATTCATCTCGAATGCGACGGATAATATGCATAATTTGACTATGCCTTTTTTCAATTTCCCTCGTTAGACCTGTGAGGATGACAAGAAATTCATCACCCCCTATTCGAATAACGATATCATGACTTCTAACGGTTTTGCTCAAAGCCTGACCAAAGCTCTGAATAAAAGCATCCCCTGTATCATGGCCAAAGCGATCATTGACAGCTTTAAAATCATCCCCATCTAAATAAAGCATCGCTATACTTGCATTGTTTTCGTTGGCTTCTGCCAATATTGTCGGAAACTCTTTTTGTAAATAACGGCGATTAGGAAGTTGTGTTAAAGAATCATGGTAGGCAAGATACAGCAAATCATTTTCTCTCTCTTTACGATGGGTAATTTCACGGGACACCATCATAATTTGTGAAACTTTTTCTCGATCAGGGTCATGAACCACCGTGACATTGCCTTCTGTCCAAATAGGTGTGCCGTCCTTCGCCTTCAATAAAAGCTCGAACTGTGTATCTGTCTGACCAGTATAGTTATTTATAAATGTTTGCCATTCATGCTGGCTTTCTGTATCAATAATGGCACTGTAAAACTGACCTTGTAGCTCCACATTTTCATAGCCTAAATATATTTCATAGGAGGGTGAAGCATAAATAATGATTCCATCCTCATTCGTGATGACAATTAAATCATTTGTATTTTCCGTAATGAGACGGAAAGTTCGTTCAATATTTTTTAGTTCTGTGAACATTCTTTTCTTGTCTGTAATATCATAGTTAATGGTTAAAATTTGTTCAATTTCACCAAACTCATTTTTTAATGGGACGATAGTTGCCTCCACCCAATAATCAGCATGATATTTGGTCCGATAGCACAGCTCTCCTCGCCAGATTTCCCCACTAGCAAGTTTATCATTGATTAATTGTAAAAAATTTTGTGTTTGGTACCGTGGCTTAAGTAGCGCATAAGGCTGACCAATTAATTCCTCTTCTGTGTAACCTGAAGCTTGTAAAAACATCTCGCTCACTTCTGAAATATGACATTCACTATCTAAAATAGCAATGGCCGTAGCTGAATTTAATGCCGACTTAAACACTTCAAAGCCGTGAGATTTCGAACGTAATTCTGCTTTTTGCAAGGTGAACTGTGTGAAGTCCTGCATAATCAGAAAGATTGCAAAGGAATTATCCTCCTGCATGACAGGCGAAAGTGACAGTAAATACATGCGTTCTTGGTGATCCAATGTAAGCAGTCTTACAAACTTTTCATGAACGTTTTCTCCTCTAGCCGCTTGTTGTAGATACCATTTAATTTGCTGAACTTCTTCTTTAGGAACAATCGGTAAATCAAAAAACATTTTTTGTTTGACGGCTTCATTATCTATTTGAAAATCTTCCATAAAGCTTGAATTCACTTCATAAATCATACCTTCAGCTGATAACACAACAGTCGAAAAAAAGGCATGATCGAATAGGGACCGCATAAACAGAAACTTATCTTCAATACTACGGTCATAATGAATTTCCTTTGTAATGGCTAAAACAAAGTCTTCCTGATTATAGCGCAAAGGGCGTACAGTTGTTTCATATTTACGAACCTCCGACTGTACATATGCATAATCTACATAGTCAACCTGAATATGTTCTTCAATTGCATGATGATAGTTTTTCTGAATGATCGAAAAATTTCGATTCGAGGTAACGGCGGAAAGCATTTTTCCAATTACATCGATCGATAACAGTTCTCGAGCTGCATTGTTTAAGCGAATATATTGAAAATCTTCCTTTACTTTTTTCATAAGAAAAACAAAATCATTGCCAATAAATAATTCATTAAAAAAATCTTCGCTTAAAAGATACTCCATACTGTCACCTCCAGAAAAAGGCCATTGCCATCATAATAAAATGCTATGTATATACGTCATTATACGCAAAAACTAATTCTGCTATTATAACATAAAAATAAAAAATTACCGTTCTAGAATTAGATAAATTATATCCTTTTAAGGACATTTTTGATAATTTAACTATTTAAATATAAAAACATAATACTATAGAACTATTTAATTGATTAATTTTAGATAAAAGTAATAGAATTTACTTAATTTTAAATATGGCAAATAAATGAATCATTTCTATCCATTTATCAGAATTTACTGACTATTAAACTTAAAATTTTGTTTTTTACGAGCAAAATGATTGCATCAAACAGCTAGCATGTTATATTATATTTAAAAAACTAGTCTTTTTTCGGTATGGTCGAAATCAGTAAGACAGCGGGAGATTATGGAATATCATAGTTATAACGTCTAGTTCTTTGGGTTTTAATTCCAGTACGAAATTTAGTTTTCTTCTTTATGCTTCAACGGAATTGTTTTAACTACCCTAGTAAAGGAGGCGTTTCGTATGCTTAAACATCGAGACCTGCATGAATGTACAGAGCTTTATGAGCTATTATCACACCCTTCTGTATTCCCTTTTGTCCGTCAGAAAGCCACATCCGCTGATGAATACTGGTTTATGACAAAGCAATTGATCGAAGAGGAAGCGAGAGGACTCGCTATCTCGAGGACCATTACTGATGACTGGGGTCAACCAATCGGCACCATTAGTATACACGATGTTGAAGACGGTGCAGGTTTTTTAGGAACGTGGATTGGACTCCCTTACCAAGGAAAAGGCTATAATCAAAAGGCAAAAATGCTTTTTTTAAACGAGTTATTTTTTGAATATAATTTTCATACGGTATTCCTCCGTATTCGCGTTGAAAATATAAAATCACAGCGTGCTGCGTTAAAATTACCCTATGTTGTGAGCGCTAATGAAAGTCACCCAACTTTGTTAGCTCAAGTAAATAGTGGTATGGCACAATTTGATTTATTTAAAATTCCAAAGGATTTATTCTACTTAACAACTGCTTATGAAATGCAAGAAGGCGAAGAGCAAGCAATGTAAGCCTATTACTATAAGAAGAAGCTATGAGGTGTTGTCATCATCGACATCCCTCATAGCTTTTTTAATGGATATTTATTTTTGATAGTGCAAAATTAATGACGCCATCTCGTCAGGCGTTTTTGGTTTCTTTGTTTTGGACATCGTTTCAACCATTTCCACTTGTCGCTCTGTTAATGTATAAACAGACTTCATGAAGGATTCCTTTGTTAAAGCTTCTTCCTGTAACACTTCTGCATAGCCTTGCTTTTTAAATAAATTAGCATTTAATATTTGATCACCACGGCTTTTTTGAGCAGATAATGGCACCAAAAGCATTGGTTTATGAAGTGCCAAAAATTCAAAGATAGAGTTTGACCCCGCTCGAGACACAATGAAGTCTGCTGCATGCATTAAATCAGGCAACTCTGTCGTCACATATTCAAATTGTTTATAGCCAGGCAATGAAGCTAACGTTTCATCATAATTCCCTTTCCCACATAGATGAATGACATAAAACTGTTTTAAAAGCTCTGGTAAATTTTTTCGAAGGGCATCATTTAAAACCACTGAGCCTAAGCTTCCACCCATGACAAGCAAAACAGGTTTTAATGTCGTAAAGCCACAGTATGCTAATCCTTTTGCTCTTTCCCCTTCCAACAATTCAGGACGAATGATGGAACCTGTACAAGTTGCTTTATCATTTGGTAAATGCTTCAATGTTTCTTCAAAAATGGTGAACACGTGAGAGGCAAAAGGTAGAGCAATTTTATTGGCAAGCCCAGGTGTCACATCTGATTCATGGATTACGACTGGAACACCTGCCAGTTTGGCTGCCATGACAACAGGGACAGAAACAAAGCCCCCTTTCGAAAATACGACTTGCGGCTTTACTTTTTTAATAATACGAAAAGCCTGCATCATTCCCGCAAGCACCTTAAATGGATCAGTAAAATTTTTCATTGAAAAGTAACGACGCAATTTGCCGCTTGCAATACCATAAAAAGGTACATCAGGGAAAGCCTCGCCTATTAATTCTTTTTCAATACCTTGTTCTGAGCCAATATAGTGGACATCATAACCTAGTTCAAGTAAAGACGGGAGTATCGCTTGGTTCAACGATACATGGCCAGCTGTCCCACCACCGGTTAAAATGATTGTTTGTTGTTTCACATGAATTCTCCTATTCCTTAAAAACCATTGTAGGTAGACTACTTTTTGTTTACAGTGTTCTATTTTACTATATGCCAACGAAAAGATATAGATGAAGCCATAAAATTTCAGCTTTTCTCTCTTTACATATGCTATACTTGTTCATTATGTTAATGAAGGAAGTATCATACATGTATCAAACATCCACTTTGAAAGAAAAATACGCACTACTTTTAAAAATGATTATCCCTATTCTAGTGACACAAGTAGCCATCTACCTTGTTTCTTTTTTTGATGTGTTAATGTCAAGTCGCTATGGGACGTCTGATTTAGCAGGTGTATCGATTGGTTCCTCCATCTGGATGCCGATTTATACAGGACTATCTGGCATTCTCCTAGCCATAACACCGATTGTCTCCCAACTTGTTGGGGCAAAAAAGGAAATGGATGCTAAAAAGGCTGTTCAACAAGGCATTTATGTCGCCATTACACTGTCCATCATTATTTTCATCGGACTTTTCTTTGGCATCGATTGGATACTTAGCAAAATGAGCTTAGAAACATCTGTACATACTATAGCTAAGGGCTACATCTATGCGATGTGCGCTGGTCTATTACCACTATTTTTATTTTTTGTTATGCGTTGTTTCATTGATGCACTCGGACAAACACGTGTCACGATGATCATTACCTTAATGACAACACCTATTAATATTGTATTGAATTACATTTTTATTTTCGGAAAATTTGGATTACCTGAGCTTGGTGGTATTGGAGCCGGGGTAGCCACAGCCATTACTTACTGGCTGATTTTCTTCATTACTGCTTGGATTATCGCAAAACGAGTGCCTTTTGAACGATTTCGTATGTTTCACGATTGGCGCAAGCCTGCATGGCTACAATGGAAGGAAATTTTGCTGATTGGTGTGCCGATTGGCATTTCACTCTTCGCAGAAACAAGTATTTTTTCAGCCGTCACAATGATGATGAGTAATTTTAGCACAACCATTATTGCTGCCCATCAGATTGCGATTAACTTCACTTCCCTCCTTTATATGGTGCCCCTAAGCATTTCGATGGGTGTCACCATTTTAGTGGGCTTTGAAATAGGTGCAGGCCGCATGCGAGATGCACGTACATATAGTTATCTTTGTGTGGGTACTGCCATCATCTTTAGCTTTATTTCTGCTTGTATACTCTTTATTTTCCGTGAACCCGTTGCGCACATGTATACGACAGATAGTAACGTCATTGAATATGCCGTGCAATTTTTAGTCTTTGCCGCTATTTTTCAGCTATCAGATTCCATCCAAGCCCCTGTACAAGGTGCTTTAAGAGGCTATAAAGATGTAATGATAACATTTATTATGGCCATTATTTCTTACTGGGTAATTGGTTTACCAGTTGGTTATTTGCTTGCGACCCACACAGATTTAGGGCCTTTTGGCTATTGGATTGGACTCGTTGCAGGATTGACTACTGGCGCTGCTACACTATTGATTCGCTTGCTACTTGTTCAAAAAAGAGTGACTGCTGCCTAATAAAATTCGCCTTATCCTAAGTTCTAGGAAAGGCGATTTTTTAACGTAAAACTCCTGTTCGAATGATTTTTACATCCACTTTCGGTTTGAGTAATAAAGAGGAGAATTCTGTATGCCAATCTTCTTTCTTAAACATGTTCGGATGGTAAGCCCGAATATAACGACCAATCCCTAATGTATCAGACTTTTGATTTTGAAGAATCCGCAAGACTTCTTCAAATTCAGCTTGCATTTTTTCCTCTATCATTTGTTGTACGTCCTGAAAAATTTCATCCTTATATAAATGATCGTGCGGAAATTCTTCAACCTCCACATCAATGGTATAGCTCATATCTATTGTTCGCAATTCCTCATTGACAGTCCATTTACGCTTCACCTTTAATACATCGACAGTAATCGGATTGACTTTCCCATCCTTTTGCCACAGATAGCTCATCCGTGCCGCTTTACTTTTTTGATTCATTAATAGCAGCATCGTTAAGGATTGGGACGGTGTTAATACAGTGCCCGTAAAGCTTGGTCCAGTAAATAAACCTAAGCCTCCTGCCACCACATGCTTTTTATCTTCACTAAGTTGAAAATAAGGCAAAGCTATATCAATTGTCTGATCAAAAAGCATCGAACCTACTTCTTGTAAATTGACCTTCGGAAAATAGGTATTATCTTCTGAACTTTCAATAAATCTTTGGTAATAGCTTCCAGCACTATTCGTTAAATCTTTTGTCAAATCTACAAACGGTTTGACATCCCCATCCGTAAGCGCCATTTTAATAGATATAGGATTTTGGGGGTCCCGAAAATAAATATCCAATAATTCATAGATCGATTCTCTCGCTGTATGATCAGAAATTAGAATCGTTGATAGCTCCGATAAATCAAGTGTTTGCTCCACTTTTAAATTTGCATTTGTCCGGACTTCACGGGGTGACAATCCTTCTGCTTCGATAATTTCCGTGTCTTGAGTCATCGAAGTCGGATAGGCATAATAACCTTTATACGCTCCAACATATCCTTCTATCCCTACGAGTGTCACAACGGAAGAGTTTTTATAAAGGCGCTCATCCCAACATCCAGCTAGCAGTAAGAACGACATGGCAATCATTAGCCCTTTACGATACACTTTTTCCCCTCCATTTATTCCAACCGATAATGACTATGGGTAATAAGAAAGTAAAGAAGATAAATACATAGTGTAAGGAATTTTTGATCAACTCAATGCTTCGAAAATGAATGACAAAGAGTGGTAGGATGGCTAGAAAAATATGATACACAATAATACGACTATTTGGATGCTGCTTTTTTTTCACAAAATGAAGCATTCGAAAAGATAGACCAAAAATCATGACGGTGACAATTGACCAAGAAAGCCAAATATAAACGAAAAAAATATCAAGTCGCTTGACAAATGTAACTTCCTGGGATTTTAAAATATACATAATGGGCTCCGGTATGAGGTTGATTTCTTCGATTGAGAAAAACATTTGTGTAAAAAGAACTGAAATAAAATAAAACACAAAAATAACTAGCTGATACATCAATAAGGGCTTTCCTTTTACCTGTAAATCTTTTTGTAAAAATGGTCGGTAAATTAGATACATTTCAATCCCAAAGTACGCATAGATGCTATGAATCAAACCAGCTCCTATTTGTTTTGTATGCTTCCATTCTATGGGGAAAAGATTACTCCAAGTTAAATCTGGTATCGCTAGCATTAGAAAAGTGACGAATAGGAAAATAATAGGAATCAACATCACACCAATATTGATGACCGTTTCGGGTCGACTTAAGTTGGCATATAGTGATAGTACAACAATAATGACAACGACTATCCACTCAGGTGTTTGTGGCAATACCCACGATGCCAAAACATAGCTCATATAGGCAATAAACGCAGCAGTCAATAACAGCCAATAGATTTGATAAACCCAACGAAAAAAAACATTTAAATAGAAATACGAATGATACCGTTCAAAAAATAGAAGTAGGCCATAATGTATCACACTCGCTACAATAAAAATTAACCATGAGCTATTTTTACTGGAGCTAATTAACGGCGTTTGAAAGGCGATGTAGACAATACCCGTTTGAAATATAAATAATAGTAAAAAGAACTGCGCCTTCGTCAAGGAAATATTCATGGTGTATCCTCGTTTTTGGCTTGTTCATCCTTTGGTGGTTGGAAAGATGTGACTTGCACGGTCGGCTTGATAAACGGCCAGCGTAAAAAAATTTTCAGCACAGCCTTCGGTTGAAAAGGAATGATAGGCGAAAAATAAGGCTGTTTCAAAGACGTCAAATTAATAAGATGAATGAGTAATATGACAACCCCCACGACAATCCCTAAAAACCCAAACAAAGAGGCTAGCACCATAAAGGGAAAACGTATCATCCGAATGGTACTATTTAATTCAACCGACGGGACAACATAGCTGGAAATAGCCGTTAAGGCGACGACTATTACCATTAAATTGGATACTAATCCCGCACTTACGATAGCATCCCCTATTACTAACCCCCCTACGATTCCAATCGTTTGTCCTACCGATTGTGGTAATCGAATACTTGACTCTCGAATTAATTCCATAATAATCTCTAGAATCAACGCTTCAATCAATGGTCGATAAGGAATTTCATTGACATCGTTTTTCACTTGATTACTTAATTCCAAAGGTAGGACTTCAAAGTGAAAACTAATGATCGCTATATAAAAAGCGGGCAAAAAAACGGCAGTTATAAATGACAGAAGACGAACAATTTTATAAAAAGAACCGACGACAACTCGACCATTATAGTCATCTGGCGTTTGATAGAAAGAAAAAAAAGTAACAGGACCAATGAAAGCCGTCGGTGAAATATCCGTCATGACTACAGCCTTACCCTCTACTAAATTGGCTACTACACGATCTGGATGCTCCGTATTTAACAATTGTGGAAAGGGAGATAACACCGAATCCTCTAACGCATCACTTAATTGACCAGAGCTATAAAAATAATCTATTTGAAGAGCTGCAATCCGCTTCTCTATCTCTTGTAATGTTTCTGGCTTTATTACCCCATCCATATAAAGATAATAGGCTTTTGTTTTCGTTTGTCGACCAATCGTAAATGATTTTACTACCAGTGCAGGATTATTGACACGCCTACGTATTAACGCTAAATTGGTATCCACACGTTCAATCAGACCTTCATGTGAACCGCGCAAAATACTTTCGTTACTCGGCTCTTCGAGATTTCGACGAACTTCATTCACTATAGTAAGTGCCAGCATTTTTCCTGTTTCAGGCAAAATAACGATGGTTTCTCCCTGACATACTCGCTCAATGGCGAGGGGTAATGAAAAATTGTCTAATGTTGTAATTAATGTTTCACTCCAAAAAGGTTTATCGGAATCTAAACGTGCATAAATGGTATCTAGAACTTTTTGCACTTCCTTCGCATCTACAAGAGACGTGTAAAAGCATAAAATAGCAGTATTTCCTTCATGCCAATCTACCTGTCTGACTGTCAAATCAGAGGAATGGTAGAATGCTTTTTGCAGGCTTTTCATCATATATTCCACTCTATCCATAAAACGCCTCCTCTACTTGAGAGTATAAGCATTTTTCGCTTATTTCAAACGCGTTATAGAGGGATTCATCGCCCAAAAAGATGCCCTGACGATATCATCTTGGCATCTTACTGAAAAATATTTTTATCTGTAACTGTACATCCATCCCCCTTTTCTACCTTCATGCCATCAAAAAAATGCCCTATAAGCCTAGTAGACTTATAAGACATTTTCTTGAACACAACTCTTATTTAGTAATAAATTGTTGCGTCCAGTAATTACCTGATTTCACGTAGCCTACACCAATATGCGTAAACTTACCATTTAAAATATTAGCACGGTGACCAGGTGAATCCATCCACGCTTGCACTACTTCTTGTGGTGAACGTTGACCTTGTGCAATGTTTTCTCCTGCACTTTTATAGGTAATCCCTAAAGCTTTCATACGATCAAATGGTGAACCGAATGTTGGGCTTGTATGTGAGAAATAGTTATTACTTTGCATATCCTGTGATTTTTCGCGAGCTGCCGCCATTAATTTATCATCCGTTTGTAATGGTGATAAACCAGCTTTTGTACGTTCAGCGTTTGTTAATTTTACTACCTCTTGTTCAAATGCGTTCACATCTGAAGTTGTTGTTGAAGGTGTAGAGCTAGCTGGTGGTGTTGCTGGTTTTTCGTTTTGTGATGATTGATTATTGTTTGGCGTTGCTGCCGTATTATTAGTATTTGTTGAAGGCGTCTCATTAGATGGTGTAGATGCCTGCGGGAATTGAATATTCCATTTATGATTGTTAGACCATTTATAATAAACTTTACAGTTTGTTGTTTGCTTTACTGAATTCCCCTCTGTTGTATTTGTAGCAGCAGAAGCTATTTGAATTGGAGCTGCTAAAAGAAATGTTGCACAAATTGCAGTTAGTGTTTTTTTCATGTTTGCAATTCCTCCTTCTATGCCATTTATCGTAAAGGATAATTTTCATTCAATTCTTACCAGCATTTGCTAACTACCCCAACGCGGAAATAAATACGCGAAAAATCTACGTTTTTTTGCTATATTTCTTAGTAGGATTAACCAATCTATGAAATACTTACGTTTGAAAGAGGGTTGACACCCCTTTAAATCTAGCTAATATTATCGTAAATTTGCCCCGAAAGCGAGTCCAAAATGTATGCGTTATTCACTGATTCAGTCCCTCTAAATATCCTTATCGAAAGCCCCCAGAATTGTGATATCACTACTTCTAGTGGCTCTTCTCACCATTTATATTACAAACATATTACAGACACGTTACATTCTCTTTACATAAAAATAAAAAAACCTGCGTAATCTACACATTGTCTAAATTGTGCAAATATCCACAGGTTTACATTTTCTTTATTGAATGCCAATGACAGGAAGAGATCCTACGTTTTCACCGATAATAACAAGCTTCGCAGGCATTTTTATATATTCCGGTAGCCATTGAACCATGCCATATGCATATTGGAATAGCATTGGATTTTTAACTCCTTCAATCGGTACATATCCTTTCATTCGATAAATTGTTTCAGGTAAGGCACGTACCCATTCTTCAAATTGCTCCTGGGTAAACTCCATATCAGCGAATTCTACTAAGCGCGAGCCAAGTTGCATAGAGGCTATCGGCGCTTTTACAATATCAGTTTTATCCATTTGTGCGGTTGCCTTTAAGCTTTCTAACAATGACAAAGGTACTCGTCCATTTGTCGTTTGCAAAATAAAGGCATGGGGATTTAAGCTTTGTAGCTCATAGACTACTTGCGCTTGCTCTGCCTCTGTTAAAAGATCTGTTTTATTCGCTAGTAATAGGTGAGCATGGCGAATTTGTTCCATAAATAGAGAACGTACTTGTGGTGTCAGAGTATCACGGTGAAGCCATAGCTTAGAATCTGCTACTGTAACAATGCCTTTGACATTAAGCTGATCAGCAAACAATGGTGAATACACCGCATCTAATGCCTCAACTGGATGAGCAGCACCAGTTGTTTCAATTATTAATACATCAAAATCACTATCTAATAGAAGAGATTGAATTTGTGCCTCCGTCTTTTCAGCACCTGAACAGCAAATACAGCCTTCTAGCATCTCTTTGAGTGGAATATCCTTTTCCACGGCCTGTGAGTCAAATGGTAGCTTGCCAAGTTCATTCATAATAACGGCTGGCTTTAAATTTTTTTCTTTTAGTTGGCGAATTACATCTGTCAGCATTGATGTTTTACCACTCCCTAAAAAGCCACTAAATAGGTATACATCCTTCATTCTCTTCTTCCTCCTATAAAAAAAGCTGTCGCAGATGCCGTGAAAGACGACTGTTGCGACAGCTGTATTTGTTAGTTTGTAGTTTCCTCAGCCTTTTCAGCTGTACCTAATAGAAGCTCTTTCGCTTTTAACAACTGAGGATCATCAGCTTTCATTTTTGCACGTAACGCATCCATTAATGCATACGTTGTATTTCCTGTTAAAACACCTGTCTCTTCAAGATTATTCGCAGCTTGTAATTGTTCTACTGCACGCGCTGTATTGTCATCGAAAAGACCATCTACTTCACCAGGTTCATACCCTAGTACTTGAAGCATCTCTTCTGCCGCCTTCACAGTGTCTGATTGCATACCTGCCTTCATTTCCATAGAAGCGTTCAAGTATGGTAACGAGGCATATGATGGGTAAGCAACCTTAACATCAGGAGTAATCCCTTTTTCATTAATCCAGTTACCGTTCGGCGTTAACCATTTACCTGTAGTAAATTTCAGATTAGAGCCGTCCTTCAACGGAGTGACATTTTGGACTGTGCCTTTACCAAAGGATGTTTCACCAACCACCTTTGCACCAACAGATTCTTTTAAGGCACCAGCTAAAATCTCAGAGGCAGAAGCACTACCACCATCAACTAGAACAGTGATTGGTAAATCGTATTTTTTACCAGCAATCGCATTTGTGACTTCTGGTTCTGCATCTTTTTCTTGTACCTGCACAATGGCTTTGCCTTCTGGTACAAATAAATTAGAAATATCCACTGCAGCCTTTAAGTAGCCACCAGGATTTTGACGTAAATCTAAAACAATCCCCTTCATACCTTTGCCTTCGTACTCAACAAGGATTTTTTCAAGCTCTTGAGCAGTTTGTTCACTAAACGATGTAATTTGAATATGGGCAATATTGCCATCAAGCATCTCACCGTATACAGTTTCTACTGGGATTTCATCACGAACAATAGTCATTTGTATAGGCTCAGTATTTTCGCCACGTTTCACTGATAATTTTACAGATGTTCCTTTTTCGCCGCGAATTAACGCAACTGCTTCTGTAGCACTGAAGCCTTGAATGCTTTTCCCATCGACCGTTAAGATGATATCTTTTGGTAATAAGCCTGCCTTTTCAGCAGGAGAATTTTTGATCGGTGACACAACTGTAATATAACCATTACGTTCTTGAATTTCTGCACCAATTCCTTGGAAGCTTGAAGATAAACCAGAGTTAAATTGGTCTGCTTCTTCCTTCACCATAAAATCAGAGTACGGATCGCCTAATGCATCGAACATGCCATTAATAGCACCATCAACTACTTTTTCATCCTCAATATCTTTGTAATAGTTATTTTTCAGTAAATCAAATGCTTCATATAATTTCGTAAATTCCTCACGTTCTACAGGAACTTTCACTTCTACCACTTTCTTATCACCAAATGTTAACGCAAAAATCGTTAAGCCGGCAGTAATAAGAATTGTAAAGAACATTAGCATGATGAATTTAAACGGTTTTAATTGTATAAATTGTCCTGCTGGCTTGATTTCAGCAGGCGTTGGCTCTTGCTGCTGCTCTGTACTTTCTTTTTTCTGTTCATCCATCTTGATTGTCACCACTCTCATATACACTAACTTGTTGTCACACTATTACCATCTTAACAGGTTATACAGAAGACGAAAAGAAAAAGACTGTCCAAATTTTATGACAGACCTTGTCTGATCATGCTTCCAACCATCTAGCATCCTAATGCTCATGAATCCATTGTTCCCTATAAAAGCTTTAGGTATATAATGGTACTGCCTTCTAATTTTACTCATTTCCTAGTAGCAGTCAACTAAAAAATCAATTGACTCATAGAAATACTATAAGATTATAACGTGCCAATGACTCAAAAAGTTTCAAATCATGGACATTTTTTTACACAGGTACTCCTAATACTGTGCTGAAGCTTTTTATAGACCGAATGAACCGTTAATCGGTGAAAAGAAATAAGCTGTCCATTATAGATGACAGAGAAGACCTCATAGGGTGGCGGCGATTTCTCCATCAACTTTTCCATGCTTTTAATCTTGAACCAGGTCAACTGAGAGGCATAGCTTGCTGGCTGCGACTAAGACGTTTTCCGTCGTAACTTCCACATATAAGAAAGCCTACTAATCGTTTATTCCAATTAACAGGGAAATGCAGGAACCCATTTTTCTTGCTCCTTCAATAACAGCCTATTCCTCCCAACAATTGTCTATCCATTTCAACGATCTATATATATGTCAATGACCGCTCCTCCAATATGCTGTCGTTCTGTTAATTTTACCATTTCCTGTGAATCAATTAAATCGTTCTCCTTTTCTCTTCCTCACGCATATGATGCAAGTAACGACAAACATAAGGAGGAAAAATAATGGGAAGAAATAATAAGCCCAATCAAAACAATGATTCCCTAGAAATTTATGCAGCTAAGTTAGCTTATATTGGTACTGCCATTTCAACACTAGGAGATGGCCTACAGACTATTGCATCAGGTCTCGCACTAGAGGCACTTGTCAACGCTAATAAGGATACTTCTCAAAATAATAATGGAGACAGTCAGTCGAACGTTCAAATTGATACTATGCAGAAGCAAATTGATTACTTAATTAGTGAGCTGAAGCACATCAAAAAATTGTTAAAATAACCTTTACATAAAGAGATAGCACCATAAAAAGTAGTGTTGAAAGAAGACTCTCAACACTACTGTTTTTTTCCATTTTTTTATGCGCCATCTGCACTTCAAGCAATTCTGAAACCGTCACAAATCGATAACCCTGTTTTTCAAGCTCCGGTAATATTTGCTCCAGTGCCTTCACAGTTTGTGCTCGGTTACCTCCACCATCATGGAATAACACAATATTACCTGCCTTTACTCCTTTTAATACGGTATTCACTATTCGATTAACTCCTGGACTTTTCCAGTCAAGCGTATCCAAATGCCAGGACCACATCACCACTTTATAGCCCTCTTTGGCAATTGCATCTATCATTGCATCGGAGAATTGCCCTTCCACCGGACGGAATAATGTTGGTTTAAAGCCGGTAATACTGTAAAGAGTTGCATTGGTTTGATCAATTTCCTTCATCAAATTTGAGACATTTGTTTTTAAAGGATGCGTATAGGTGTGGTTGGCCAATTCATGCCCTTCATCGTACATTCTCGAAATAAGCTCAGGGTTTTTTTCTGCATTTTGACCGACAATGAAGAAAGTGGCTTTTGCTTGATATTTATCCAAAACATCCAGAACATCCGCTGTGTAGGTGCGATGTGGTCCATCATCAAAAGTAAGAGCAATGATTTTCTCCTCCGTTTGGATTTCCCATAGTATTTGCCCCGCTTCTTCATAATACTTTCTCCCTTTATTGTCATAAGTACTCGCCTTGACATAAAAAAATGACACCGTAACCAAACAAAGTGGCAGTAAAAACAGTAATACTTTTTTCAAATCTTCACGTCCCCAAAATTTTTTTCGTACTTTATTATTTGAGGAATTCGCAAAAAAATGCTTACGTTTCAATAAATAATAAAAATGCATTTTACCATAACTGAGAGATAATGGCTGTGAAGATAGGTTTTCCAACAACACCAAAATCTTCTAAATTAAGCTCGTCCATCATAATAAGATTTCGACTATAGGCATTTTGATAGCCTTCGCTTTGACCTATTAGACTTGGTCTTATGTAGACTATGGTGAAGCGTTAAACAGCTTTTTGATAAACCATTGGACCATTTATTCGAGTCACGATGTTCTGGCGTTTTAAGAGGCTAAAAATGTAAATGTTCAATGATGCTCTGAATAATGCTCATCTTCATTTTGATAAGTTGTAAAATATCGCAAATACTACATTTGGACAAGCCATTTAAAACGGAAGCAATCAACATAAAAATGGGCAAAATAACCCCGCTCAATGTTATAGAAATTGGCTTTAAACGCAAAATTTGATACGCCTGCTGCCATAAAATACGGATTATATAGCCTTAGCTCTAGCTTTGTATATTGTTGATGAAAAAAACAAAATAGCACTGATAGATAGCTCGATGGCGTTTTTTATGGTGAATCTGTTTATGCATTTTTTGTACAAATCGATCACAAAAATCATTATCCAATGCATCCTCAGCCCTTAACAGCCCTTCTTTTCGTTCAAAAACAGCGACCCAAACCCCTCTTTCTCTCATAAATGTTTGCTGTTTGTCCATTTACTATATCAAAGAAAGTTAGTGGTGTAGTGCGCTTAGAGGCATCTAATGACCATTTTCACAAAGAAGCTTCAGCTATAAGCGCTGTACATGGCAAAATTGTCCCTTCATTGCGTACATTAATTACCAAACGCGAACACAAGCTCCATTTCACAAACCATTTCTCCATCAACTGTCGCGAGTCCCTTCCCTTTACCGATTGAGCCTTTTATGCGTGTAATTTCAACTTCAAGTCGTAATTGATCTCCAGGTTTCACTTGTTTTTTAAAGCGACATTCATCTATTCCTGCCAGTAATCCTAGTCTTCCCTCATTGCCTTCCTTCGTCAGCATGATTACAGCGCTAACTTGGGCTAATGCCTCCACAATGAGCACACCTGGCATTACAGGATACTGAGGAAAATGTCCATTAAAAAACTCCTCATTGATGGTCACATTTTTAAGACCTACCGCACGTTTCCCTTCCTCTAATTCCACAATGCGATCTACTAAAAGGAATGGATAGCGATGTGGCAAAATTTCTTGAATTTGTTGACTAGTTAACAAGAAGATACCTCCCATTTTTTAATGACCTAATTCTATCATTAAATATTATTAGTTGGTACTAATAAAATCGTTACATGCATAAAAATTCCATTCAATCTGAATAAACCACCTCGTTCAAATATTTTCTGAATATTTTTTCATTCCTTTTTCAATATTTCTTTATCGACAGTTCTATAGTCACTAGAATATAATATGTCATGCATTCACCCTAGAATGATTAGTTTATTAGAATAGGATGGTAAGCATGTTATCTTTTATCGCAATAGTTCTTTTATTATTTTTAATTCCAGGACCTGCAGTTATTATCACCATTACACAAACGCTAAAAAGTGGTAAGAAAAACGGCATTTACACAGCCTTAGGTATCGGCCTCGGTGACTTAGTCCATACGTTAGCAGCCGTTTTAGGTCTATCAGCTATTTTAATGCAATCTGCCACAGCCTTTGAAGTGGTGAAATATGTTGGTGTAGCTTATCTTGTATATTTAGGGATACAGATGCTTGTTACGAAACCGAAGAAAATTGAACAACCTACTGTGGAACAAAGCCCTGCGAGTACATCATTCCGCCAAGGCTTTTTAGCAGAAATACTAAATCCAAAGACGGCCTTATTTTTCCTTGCCTTTTTACCACAATTTATCCAGCATAATGAGACATCTATTACAGTCCAGCTGCTGACACTTGGCATTACTTTCGTAGTAATGAGCGCGTTGTATACTATTTTACTAGCTGTTGTGACAAGCTTTATCGGTGAAAAAATCTTTACAAAAGCAAGTGGCAGCTCCCGTTGGCTTGAAAAAACAGTTGGCTTTGTCTATATCGGTCTCGGTGTAAGACTAGCTTTGCAAACACAAAGTAAATAAATGTGACTAGAAGAACCCTCATCAGAGTTCTTCTTTTTTTTTTGCAGGAAATTAGGTGAAAATAGCTAATACATACTTCAAGGAGGTTTTACAATGAATCAGCGACAAGAAAATTTATTTCAACAACTACAGCATTACCGGAGCGAGCTACTACAAGTACTAGATGATGTAACAGAGGAAAAGGCCCATATCATTCCAACTGGCTTCCGCAATAATATCCGCTGGAATATGGGCCATTTATATCTTGATCAATATTTATGGATAGAGGCTCTAACGAAAGAAAAACAAGAGGAATTAAATTCTTTCGTTCACTGGTTTGGGTTCGGCACCTCACCTGATGATTTTGATGAAAATACGCCATCTTTTGAGGCATTAAAAATATTATTGGCACAGCAGCCAGAACAGCTAAAGGAACAATATGGTCATCGACTGATGGAAGAATTTTCCCCTATTGAGATGGGCATGCAAACCATTGAACAAGTGTTATGGCGGACTATTTTCCATGAGGGCATGCATATACAGGCTGTCTTAACGATTCATCGGATTCTAAAGGAGTCTCAGCAGGAAGCTTCTTAAAATCCTTTTGCCACTTAAGGGTGATTGACATCAACCAATATTCTATCTATCTTTATCAAGCAACTATAGGATTTTTATGTAAAATATAACAAGCTTATAGATCAACATAATCTATAAGCCGTGACGCCTCTTACTGTTTCGGTGTATTAGCTGTCAAAGGATTCGCATTAGCTACTAATTGAACAGGTGTTGTCGTTTGTTGGTAGCTATCCTTCTGTCCTTGACTTGATTTCCCGTAACCTTTCATAGCAGCGAACAATGCTGCACCTACTATGCCCCAAGTTAAAAACTTCACAAAAAAACCTCCTTTCACGATTAGTATTCGATTTCAAAACCGGTTTATACACTGTTAAAAATTAATAAATAGTAAACTATCACAATCGTAATTGAATTTTATGGTAAAATAAGGTCGTAAAAATAAAGGAGGATAATTTCCATGAAAAAAATCTTTACAGGCTTATTATTAACCTCTGTATTATGGACAGCTTCCCCTGCTGACGCAGCAACACCTCAGCTTATGATTGACGAAGTTGTTGTGAAAACAGATGCAGCACCTGAGGTCAAAAACAATCGTACCATGGTACCATTGCGAGTAATTAGTGAAAATCTAGGTGCACAGGTTCAATGGAAGGATTCACAAATTACTCTTACCATGAACCAATCAACTGTTTTGTTAACATTAAACAGTCAGACCGTCATGAAAAATGGTAAGGCCGAGCACTTGGATGCAACACCATATCTTAAAAACAATCGTACTTATGTACCGCTTCGCTTTATTGCGGAAACATTCGGCAGTCAAGTTGATTACAAACAAAGTACTGTCACTATTGCCACTAAGCCATTATTATTAAACAATCAAAAAATCAAGGCCCTTCACTATGAATATCACATGACGATGGGTGGCATTATTCAAGAAATGAAGGGCAATAGCTATCATCACGCTATGTTCAAGATTTTTCAGCAAAAAGGAGCTAAAGTAGAAGCTCCTAAAGACTATTCTTGGCAATTAAATCTGGACGTACCTGGATCTTATTATAAGCTTGGACAATATGATTTTTTAAACGCTGACAATAAAAGTGTTCAGCAGTTCGATATGTACTCATTAAATCAGGCATTCCCGGATGAATTATTAGAAGGTTATCCTACTGTTCTTCTCCATGATGTTAGTAATGATAGTTGGTATATATTCTCAGATATTAACAAGGAGTCTATTCAAAAGCTTATTAATGCGGCCACTAACAACGGATTCAACAAAATTATTAGCAACACCGTTGCTTAAAAAATAACAGTAAACTAAACATATTCTGTATGAAAATGTGCAAAATATTCATATCAACGATTTATGGATGGAGGTTTGCCTCATGCAGAAATTACTGTCATTTAGTTTGGTATTATTTTTATTATTTGCTTTATCAGCCTGTTCATCAGAGGAAGCGCCGCCAAGCGAAGAAGCTGAAGCTAAAGAACAGACCGTGAATGCACAACCAAAAGAAAACCTCGACTTGTTAAATGTTGACCGAGGTTTAGCAATACACAAATAAATAAAAAAAGCGTGTTTGGACTAGACTCTAAACACGCTTTCAATATGAATTATTTTTGGATAATCTGAATAAGATTGCCACAAGTATCATCTAAGACCGCTATTGTGACCGCTCCCACTTTTGTTGGCACCATCGTAAATTCTACGCCTTTTTCTAATAATTGCTTGTATTCTTCGTGAATATCTGCTACACCAAACATCGTGGCAGGAATACCCTCAGCAAATATTCTCTTTTGGTAATCCTTTGCGGCAGGATGTTCATCCGGCTCCAGTAAAAGCTCAGTTCCTTCTAAATCATTTGGCGATACAAGCGTCAGCCATCTATGTTTTCCTAATGGTTCGTCTTCCTTTTTTACAAATCCAAGCTTTTCTGTATAAAATGACAATGCCTTTGCTTGGTCTGTTACAAAAATACTGTTCACAATAATGTTCATTTGAATAGCCTCCTCTGCTAGTTAACGCAACTTGCTTGCCTCCACCTGTTCATGTTCGTAAAATTATTCTACCCACTCTTTCAATAAGTGGCTCATTGTAAAACATAACAATTCGGTAGTTGCCCTTCCTCATGAAAGTGACAAGCCCGGTCCCCTCCAAAACAACAAGATGTTTAGCAATTGCTTGTCTCGTTATGGAAAGCTCATACTTCAAAAGTAGATGAACCGTGAGCTCATACAAGGTCATTTCATTTCGTTCACATAGTTCATCTATGATAAGCCTCCTAGTCGAGTTCGCAAGTGCTTTAAATATAGCATCTTTGTCCCATTTCATAAAACGAGTATAGACAACTTTTTTTGCCCTCTTTTTAAATTTTTTAGCGTCTATCATTTGCAAAAACACACAAAAAAAGCTGTCGCCGACACGTTTTTTAGATAACCTGTCGAGGACAGCTAAGTCTTATAATCACCATTAAAGCACATGGCGTTAGTCGTGCACTATCACATTAAAGAAAAGCTACCAAATGGATATCTGTTGCAATGCTTATTCACTAGGGCAATTTTGCAAAATTGTACAACTGCTCATTATTCACGCTTTAGATATTCACAACATCAGCTAAAATACGCCAAACCGCTAAGCCAAATAAAATGTCGTCTTGTGTTGTTATCATTATCTACATATTTGTCGTAATGCGATGCGACTATTCAATTTCTGGTATAGCGCTTGGTTTGCTGGGTTTAAATCAGCAATGTTAACGCTTATTCGTTGTCCTCCCAACTAGGAAATAATTTCCACAATTGCACCATGGACATTCAAAACGAAACAGGTATTAGTAAATCCATGTGAGTAAAAGCTCTCATGAAGAGGAACACAGCAAGCATGAGTAGAACACTCACACTTGCTGTATTTTTATAAGGGTAACACCGTGGAATATTTGATTTCCCGTAACGATAAATTTGTTTGAATTCTAGAGATCCCTAACTTATTTAATTTCCGAATAAATCGATTCAATTCTTGTCGATCTCGAATGACGATTTTTAATAAGTAATCATAGGCACCTGTTAAACAATGACATTCCAATATTTCTGTCATCGTTTTTAAGCTCGTTTCCAATTCTTCTATTTCCTTCGCTTGATGGATATCCGTACTCATAAAAACATAGCACAGTAAATCAAATCCTAGTTTTTCCTGATTTAAAATAGCAACTTGCTGATCGATGTATCCTTCGTTTTCCAATCGTTTGACTCTTGTATGTGTCGCTGGTGGCGATAAGTTTACACGTCTAGCCAATTCGGCATTACTAATATGAACCTCTCTCTGCAAAATATCTAAAATTTGAAGATCCATACTGTCTAGACCTTTCGTTTTGCTATCCTCCATAGCTGTGTCCCCTTTCGATTATTTTTCGTTATGTATTTACGAAGCTATTTTTCCGAAGATTATTTTTATAAAATCACAATAACTTTAGTTTATTTCAAATAAAATCACTTTCACAAAATATTATACAGTCAATTCACAATTGATGCTATGATTCTTAGTATACATAAAGGTAAAAGAGGGTGTTACGAGCTTTGGTTAAATTGTATATAGGTCTAATGCTTATCACAAGTTTACTGTGGGGTGGAAATTTTGTTGTTGCCAAGACGCTTGTTGCACATGCATCACCTTTGACATTGACAACGGTCAGATGGTTAATTGCTGTCATTGTCCTTGTCCCTTTAGTTTGGTGGAAAGAAAAAAAATTAGTTCCTCCAAAACAAGCCATTGTTCCGTTAATGTTGATGGGGGTTACTGGGGTTGCTTTCTTTAATATCTTTCAATTTTTAGCATTGGAGCGTACGACATCTACTAATGCTGGGCTTATCTCTACTATGAATACAATATCCATTGCCCTGTTTTCGTTTGTCTTGCTTAAAGAAAAAATAACAAAGTGGCAGTTATCGGCAATGATTTTATCCTTGTTCGGAGTAGTTCTCGTTCTTTCAAAAGGAGATTGGCAGCTATTGCTGGATTTCCAGTTCAATACAGGTGATTTATGGATGTTGGCAGCCGTGTGTGTTTGGGGACTGTATTCCGTCTGTAGTAAATGGGCTATGCAAACAACCTCACCATTAATGGCTACCTTTTATGCAGGAATATTTGGTGTGCTGATGCTCCTACCATTTACGAGCACAGATTTCACCTTCACAAATGTCAATACATCTTTCATTCTTTCCATGCTATATACGGGTATTATCTCAACCGTTGTTTGTATGGTATTTTGGAATATCGGTGTACAGAAGCTAGGCGCGACAACATCGGGGATTTTTTTAAACTTCAATCCAATTTTCACCGCCCTTCTCGCCTATTTATTTATTGGAGAAAATATGTCTTGGCTTCAGGGAATTGGTGGACTTATCGTCATTGTGGGATGCTATTTATTCACTCAGTTTAAAGCAAAAGTTCCGCAGGCGATTATATAAAGAAAAAATGCATGGCACACTGAAGTGTCATGCATTTTGTTTTACAGGCTTCTTTACAAGAACCACAAAAGAAACAGCCGTTCCTTCATGAAGCTTACTCGTAATGTGCAATCCTTGCCCGTAATGCTGTTGAAGACGAAGATGGGTATTCATTAAGCCAATGCTTCCGGATGGCTGTTGTTTTGTCTGAAGCAACTGGGACAATCGTTGTTCATCTATGCCAACACCATTGTCCGAAACCGTAATTTCAAGTTGTGATTCACTTTCATAAATCCGAATATGGATCGTTCCCCCTTCTGTACGTTTTAAAATACCGTGCTGTAAGGCATTTTCAACTAAGGGTTGAATCGTTAATGATGGAATAAGCACATCTGTAGATGCCTCTAAATCCCATTTAACCTGAATACGATCGCCGAAGCGCTCCTGCTGAATATAGAGATAAGCTTGAATTAACGTAAGTTCATTTTCTAACGGCACAAGTGCTTCAACATTTTGAAAATTATAGGATTCTCTTAAAAAATCACTGAGTGCCTCTACTAATCTACTTGTTCGCTCACTATCCATTTCACTCAACGTTAAAATGGCATTTAACGTATTAAAAAGAAAATGAGGCTCAATTTGTGCCTGCAGCCAAGCAGCCTCCATACGATGACGCTCCTGTATAGATCGCTTCACCTTTATTAAAGCCGCTACTCGTGATCGTAGCTCTAGGGCATCGACAGGCTTGGTCACATAATCATTTGCACCTGCTAAAAAACCATTTTCAAGATCCTGGGGTTGACTACGCGCTGTCAGTAATAATACAGGTAAATCGGTGATGGAGAATTGCTTCCGAATAAGACGAACTAATTCGTACCCTGACATTTTAGGCATCATCACATCTGAAATAACTAAATCCCACTCGTGTGACTGAATACATACTAGCGCTTCTATACCACTTGTCACCGTAACAATGTCATACGGTTCATTCGCTAAAATGGTCTCAACGACCCGCAAATTAATAGGCTCATCATCCACTACCAATATACGCGGATGATTAAACTCCGTACTCTGTTCATGTTCCAAGTCAGTTTGTAAAGGTGTTATGCGCTCTGGAATCTTGCTAACACTTTGTCGTCCCTTTTCAAGTGGCTCTTGGACATTCGATTCAACCGCTAAGGGCAATGTAAATGTAAAGGTCGAGCCTTGTCCAACAATAGATTGGGCTTTCAATGTACCGCCATGCAATTCAATGAGCCGCTTACAAATGTTTAGTCCTAGCCCAAACCCTCCTTCTACCATAGTTTTACTGATCGTCCCTTGCTCATATCGTTCAAATATTCGACGCATGGTTTCATCGTCCACACCAATGCCTGTATCCGTAATGACGATGTTCGCCATTCCATTGCGTGTATAACTCGAGATTGTAATCGACCCTTCATTCGTAAATTTCACAGCATTATGCACTAAATTAAAGACAATTTGAATCACACGATTTTCATCAGCTAGCACTCTTTGAAAATCTTCAGGTATTTTCAGGACAAACTGAACAGGCTTCCCCTCAATCATAAAGCGCAGCATATCAAAAACACCCACAGCAATGGAATGGATGGAAACCCTACTTAGTTGTAATTGTTGTGTATTGTCTTTCAAACTTACGACATCCAGCAAATCATTTAACAACAAAGACATCCGATTACCTACGGACAGGACAGTTTCTAAATCAGTCACACTTTTTGCAGTTAACCGATTGGCTTCACGATCAAGTACCGCTTTGGACATATTGATGATGCTATGAAGTGGATTCCGTAATTCGTGAGAGGTACTTGCCAAAAATTCATCCTTAATTTTATCAGTCTCTTGCAATTTATGAGCAAGCTTCTTCGTATCGGCATGTACCTTTGCGTAATCTTTAAACCACAATGTCGCTAAACAGGCAATTGTCACCATCAAATCAAATGGATAAGAAATGACTTTAATTCCTGTAATCAGCAGCATGACATCCCAAAGGATACTATTCACAAAAGCCACTAGGCCTAATAAAATAAAGACATTACTGCGAATATCTTTGATGGATTTTCCGGTCATCAAAATCAAAGTAATCACTATGGGAGCCCCTAAAATAACCATATAAAAAGCTTGTATGGAAACAAGATAACGTATGGGTAAAGTAAAGGCTAATAGGATTGCCACCAAGCAGAAAAAAGTGTACATCCGTTTATAGTGCTGTAAATGTGGCGGTAGCCAGTGCTCTATACACTGCAATAACGAGTAGCCAATGCCTACCATAGAAAGATGGACTAATATAAATCCCCAATCATAATTGATGGGAAACCAAAATGAAAGAAGTTTATCATCACTTCCTAATAAATAATAAAACATGATATTTACGGTTAAGATCGAAAAGAATAGTAGGCGTTTATCTTTATTTCCAACTAAATAGAGGATAACAGAGTAAATGGCATGCAGGACCAAGACCACTGCCACGAATAGCTGCATCGTGATGGACAATTGTGTCTCCCGATTGATCACATCTTCTTGTCCAAATTTTATAGAGCGTACAATTCCCCCATTACGAGGATCTTGAAAGTTGGCTACTTGAATGACCAGTTCGATTTCACTTTCACCATTTATCTCAAATGATGCTGTAAAGGGTATATTTTTAGCCATTGTTTGCGCTCGATTTTCACCTAGCTCTCCTGATTTCGCAATTAAGCGATCGTTTACATATATTTCTGCAGCACTGCGAATACTTGGAACTCTTAAACTAAAGGTTCTTGCCTCTTCTGTATTAACCAGTATTTTTAGTTGATAAGAGCCGTATCCAAATGGGCTTTGCTCTCCTTTCCGAAAAACGTTGTCCCAACCATCTGGGACTTGTATGTATGAGTGGTTGGAGGATTGATGATCCATCAACCACTGTGATGGATGGAAGGACCATTCGCCATCAAGTGTTAATGCATCATGTTGAAAATCAAAATCACGGACATCGATTTGCCCCTTTATTGCAGATGGTTGATCTGGCTGCGTAAATGAATGGAGCCACAACATACGAGAACCTGTTAACAACACTATAAATAATATAATGATAGCCATAATTCTATGTTTCATAGTGAATGACCATAACACCTCCTAAATCTAAAATGGTAGAGTGATTCAATAACCACCTATTTTACCAACTCAACTTATACAGAATCTGAACAACCCATTTTGCCCTAAAAAAAACAAGACAGTCTAGAGACTATCTTGATTTCCCATAAATACTATATCTTCTGCGGTGGTATGATGCCTGTAACAAGTAAGATAAAGAATACCAAACCTATCAGTACGAATAGTAGTGATGCTATAAATACAGGACCTGCTTTAAACTGAAATCGATCTCGCTCCTGGATGATGCCTGTTATGGCTCCAGATTGTGCTGCAAAAAACCTTGACATAGCTCCTCCACTACTTGTAAAGTAGAGCGTTCCTAATGTAAAGGCAGCCCCTGTGAAAAACATGACCTCAATAAATCTGACAGAAAATACGGAGGCAATCCAATAAGTTAGGACGAATTCTATCATAAATGCAATAACCATCATAATAAAATACTTTCGGTTCATTAAAAAACCCCCCTCTCTTTTCAATTTACGAAAATTATTGGTAAAGGTTTCATTTTTATGAAAACACTGTATATGTTCATCTCCAACTGGGCACGTCTGTTTCATTTTAAACATTTAGAAGAGCCGTGTATGGTCTACCATTAACTCTGCTGAAAATGAAAAAACCTTACTGTTTTGAAGGTCTTTGCTGTAGTGCACAATCCAATATTTCCTTATAAAGAATATTCCATTTGTGATAATAAAAAGCAATATCATTCGGATTTACAAACATACGTTGAGCAGATTCAAATTCTCCCCCAAATGGGAGCAGATTTGTTATCGTCATTTTGTAGAATAGTTGATAGCCAATTTTAGGGTAGGGACTATTTTTTGTCCATAATGGATTTTCACTATGGTCAACGATAATATGCCCTATCAACTTACATTCCCCTTCCACATAGCCCTCTTCCAGTGCTTCCCGTTTTAAGCAATCCTCTGGGCTTTCACCCGGTTCAATATGTCCTCCTGGAAAATCCCATCCTCGATGATTTACATCCACCAATACTAATTGATCCCCTTGAAAACAAAAGCCGTGAACACTTGTTATTAGATGATGTGGGGGCAATAAGTTATTTTTTTCCCAAGTTAATTTAACGATGGATTCTCCCCAATTCACATAAGTGGTTGTCAATTATTTCCTCCTAAAATAATAATCTCTCTTACTGATACTTATTTAATAGTTCTACTGGAATATGACAATAATCGTTTGGACATCTCGCTAACCTATCTTGATGTTCCTCTGCGCTTCTTACATAATTTGTCAGAGGTAATACTTCAACAACAATCAAATCATAATCATTTCTCTTACAAAGAAACGCCTGTGCCTCAAGTAAGTGTTCCGGATTTTCACTATAAACGCCAGTTCTGTATTTCTCGCCTACATCCTGTCCTTGTTTATTCAAACTGTAAGGATCAATCATTTCAAAAAAATACCCCATTAATTCCCTGATGGATACAACGGACGGATCAAATCCTGTTTTTACACATTCGGCATACCCATCGTAATCACTCTCAAGTGTAAAACTTGTTCCGTTGGCTCTTCCTGCCTCTGTAAACACAACGCCTGGTAACGTTTTTATAAAAGCTTGAACTCCCCATAAGCAACCACCTGCAAAGTATACTACTTCCAATCTCATTCCCCCCTTTTTAGTAAAAAATAGTCCCATCTATATTTTTGTAAGAAATTCCTAAATTTTTATTCCATACTACCATGAAATTGCACCAAATTACAGGCAATTTTCTCTCAACATAAAAGGACCAGGATACCCACTATGTTGGGAAGCCTGGTCCTTTTGTGAAAAAGTGAAGCTTACTACTTTGCTTTAGTTTTGTATCCTACTATTACAGTAGTTGTTTTCATCCTGAAAAAGTTACAGCTTGTCTAAACATTCTATTAAGAACTTTTGAATTACCATCTAAATGCTTCCCTCGAACACAAGTGAAGAAGACCGACGAAATTGAAGTTTGCTATAATCCACAAGACATAGTCCAGAACATTCAGCATACTTTTTAAAATATGTATTTCCCTACACCTACACTTGTACATACTCCTTCCCTTTATAAATACTTCGTTATCATTCTATTTACTAATGCCTAGCAGCATAAATCGTCCATCTCCATATGATTCAAAAAAGAAGGGAAAACGTAGAATCACAATTAGCTTCATCACCGTCAATTTGTCGCTAGCCAATGCAATAAAGTTTATTTCCACTAAAGATTGACTTATGAAGTCGCTAATGCTAAATTTACTAAAGCAGTAATTTAGTAAATTACTAAATCCAAATGATAAGGAGTTTTTTTCATGAACATCCCCACACATTTAAAACATAAACCCGTAATTGTTGCCGAAAACTATGCCAATATCGATGGACGTACAGCCTATCAAACTGATGCTCAAGGGCTTTCTCTCGGCTTAGCTCAGTGGAATGACAGAGGCAAGGTGGATATTTCAGCAAAGGTTTGGCGTCATACAGGTGGCAAATGGTCTCGTCAATCAGAAGAGCTTCCCCTACATCGTGTGCTTGACCTTGCTATTTTAGTCTGTGAGGCGCAACTTCATTTTAAAGAGGCCTATCGCTATGAGCATTTATATGATGAAGAAAACCCCGTGATTAAGCGTGTAGGCTTACAGGGCGATGCCATGACTGTGGAGGTTTGTACAGAAAATGAGCAAATCCATGAAGATATTCAGCTCTTTCAGCAAGCGTTAAATAATGATGGTGAGCTAATCGGTGAACGACTACGCACATTGTCACGAATCTTAAAAGAAATGGGTTATTAAAACTCAAGAGGAACATAATGATGAATGCACAAATGTTACAAGACGATCAAAAGCTTCGGAAGGCCTTTTTAAATTTTTTAATTCCGGTTATGTTGGCAAATGTCCTACAATCCGTTGGGCAGGTTTTTGCCATGTTTTTAGTGGGGCGTAATTTGGGTGTCGATGCATTAGCAGCGATTTCAGCCTTTTTTCCATTTTTCTTCTTTTTAATGGCATTTGCCATTGGTATTGGATCAGGTAGCTCCATCTTAGTGGGGCAAACCTTCGGGGCTGGTAATCATGCTAGGATGAAGGAGGTTGTTGGTGTAACGCTCGCCTTCACAACGATTTTATCCATTGTTGTGGCAATCTTTGGTGGCTTTTTTATTGAATGGATTTTACGTTTTATGCAAACACCGGCTAATATATTAGATATGAGTATTAGCTATGCCCAAATTTTATTCTTCACGTTACCAATTATGTTCTGGTATATGGTGTATACAACCTTTATGCGTGGAGTTGGTGATTCGAAAACACCATTCCTATTTTTAGTAATCAGTGTTGTGTTAAATATCGCCTTCCTTCCTCCATTACTGTTCGGTTGGTTTGGCCTGCCTGCATTTGGCTTAAATGGCGCTGCTTATGCGTCTGTGCTATCAAACCTAGTAACAATGATTCTGTTACTGGCATATTTGCATAAAACCAAGCATTTACTCCGTTTAGACAAATCTATTTTACAGCATTTTAAATTAAAGAAAGATATTTTAGCTTCATTATTAAAGCTAGCGATTCCATCTAGTATTAGTATGGTTGCTATATCTGTGGCAGAAATAGCTGTCATAGGCTTTGTTAACGTTTATGGCTCCAATGCAACTGCAGCTTATGGTGTTGTGAATCAGGTGGCTAGTTATGCACAGGTACCTGCGATGAGTATTGCTATTGCCACATCTGTATTTGTCGCTCAAGCATTAGGAGCGAATTCTACAGAAATGATTAAAAAAATTCGCCAAATGGGTGTTCGTATTAACTATCTTTTAGGTGGTGCGATTATACTTATCATGTATCTATTTGCTGAGCCAATTTTGGCCTTTTTTATCGATTCACATGATACTGTACTCATTGCCAAAAATTATTTATATATCGCCTTTTGGAGTTATTTAATTTTCGGTCATACACAAACGGTTTCAGCTACGATGCGTGCAACAGGCGTCGTTTTATGGCCTACAATTTTCTTAGTTATTACTATTTGGGTAGTTCAGGTACCGTTAGCGTTCCTATTATCCCACCACACTTCATTAGACTTAAATGGTGTATGGCTCGCCTACCCAATTACCTTCTGTGTACATTTCATTATGCAATATACCTACTTCAAGCTAGGCTGGCAAAAACGAACATTAAAAGCAATGCTTAACGATTAAAGGATTGAGGACATGAAAAGAGCTCATGTCCTTTTTTCTATAAACACAAAATGACCAGGTGCTCGTCAGTGAGCCCTGGTCATCTTGTGAAAAGTGAATTTTACTACCTTGCTTTAGTTTTTTGTATTCTACTAATGAATTAGGCGTATATCGTTTAAAAAAGTTACAAATAAAAAAATATTTTTTTCATCTTCTTCGATTTATTTTACCCCAAGGTTTAATAGACAATTAAAACATATTGAATTACCCTACTTTTTTTTATAAAAACACCACCTTTTGTCCAAGCTATTATTATAAAATAGCTACTTGAGAGTGGAGAAACCATGAAAACAACCTTCAAATTTATAGTGATGATTTTTCTTACAACCCTGCTCGCAGGTTGCTGGGATATTACAGAGCCACAAAGAATGTACTATATCAATGCAGTCGGTGTTGATTACGTTAATGATGAATATGAGGTCTATTTACAAATTATTAATTTTGCAGATGTCGCTAAATCCATTCAACCCAGGTCAAATACTGAACCTGCTGAAATTGGTCATGCCAAGGGAAAAACCATAGAAGAAGCTATCTACAAATTGTACCGATCGTCTGACCAGCAAATTTTTTGGGGGCATATGAGATATATTATCTTCTCAGAGAGAGCCATGGAAAATGAGCGGTTTATCCCAGTTATTGATACGTTTATTCGCTTTCGAGATACAAGATATCAAATTTGGATGTATTGTACAAAGGAATCAGTGAACGATGTCCTCCTTGTCTCACCAATATTAAAAAATTCACTGTCTTCTTCAAAACTAAGTAACCCAATCAACCCAACAGAACAAGAAACGTTTATTGAACCAAAAAATTTACGAGAAATCGTTATTGGGTTAAATGAGCCAAACCACGAAGTGACTGTACCTTATGTCTCCATCAAAAAAGATTGGCAAACGGTCGATGAAAAGGTAGAAGAAACGTATTTTTCAGGTGTCGGTATTTTGTCGAAAGACGGCGTAAAAGGTTTTTTGAAGGATGAGGCTGCTAGAGGTAATCAATGGATGCATAATTACACAAACCGAGGTGAAATCACCTTTAAATTAAGAACTGACGGTAACGAGGAGTTGACCGTTAGTATTAATAAATTACAAGTAGAAAAAATTCCTATTGTAAATAAAGAGGATGTTTATTTTGATGTGGAATTAAAACTTCATGCAACCGTCCAAGGCTTTAAAGGGAAAGTCAGCGAAAAGGAACTGAAAAAACAAATTATTCAGGAAGTGAAAAAGGAGATCAGAGAAACCTATACGGAGGGATTAAAATTAGATGTAGATATTTTTCGATTATCAGAGGTACTCTATCGAGATAACGTCAAAGCATGGAGAAAAATAGAAAAAGAAGGAAAAATCCCTTTACAAGAGAACTCTATTCGTAAAATATCTATTGATGTTCAGCAAATAAATCCAGGACGCAAAACGTTTTCAGAAATCATTAAAGTTAAAAGACAGGGTTCTCCTGAATAAAAAACGCTTGGGAGCCAAGCGTTTTTTTTATAAGTGAAATTGCTCTTGGACTATTTTTGCTACATCTTCCGCACTTAAATTTGTGCTGTTTATCTTTATATAGTTTGGGAATTGGATTTCGTCCTCTAAAGAGTTCAATCTATTTTTCTCTATTGAGGTTAACAAGTCATTTTCAGACCAAATAAGGTCCCTTTTTGAAGGCTTATGCTTCAGTCTATTCGAGCCTTTATTGCGATGTAGTCTTTCTTCTAAAGCAGCCTCAAGTTCTACATAGTATACCTTGCCCCCTTTGGATTCAAAAAGCTCAGTAACCCCCTTTACATAATCCCAATCGTCTTGAACATCGAACGCCCAAACAAATGTGAAAATTAATCCATATAAATGACTAGCTGAAACTTCTTTGAAAATCTCCTGTCGAAATAAATTGACTAATCTCTTCCCCTCTTTCGTACCGTAGTCAAAGAAATGACTAACTAAATCAATTGTCATATGATTATGAAATAGCTTTAAATTAGTTATTTTGGCTAATTCCTGCCCAACTGTCATTTTCCCAACAGCTTGAGGACCAAATATAAGGACAAATTTCATTTGTTACCTCCTAGAAAATGCTCTTAATTTTTGAGTATAAAATAATTTTCACAGCAAATAATAGTTGTAAATAGTTCTAATCGAGGTGAAAAATAAATGGAACATTTCCCACTAATACATACGAACTTTTGGGATGCCGTCATCGCTGTTCCAGTGGTGATGATGCTAACACAGTTGATGAAAAAGCTATGCCATATTAAACCTTTTTGGGTTCCCTTCATCGCTTTAGTTATCGGCTTACTCATTTCCGTCTTCATCAGCCATCGCCACCACCTGTTAGCTGGCTTGTTTATGGGCTGGTTTTATGGCTATGCAGCTATTGGTAGTTATGCTTCCTTGAAAACCTCTTATATTACATATAAGCAGAAAAAACTAAAAAAACAAAATCGGTTTTCCCCTTAGATTTGTTAGGGACTACGTACAATTCAAAGTTCTTAAATTAAAAATAACCCCTCTTCTATCCCTCTCATCATATCGATTGCTCCATTTGATTGATTGGAACAGATCACTACCTTGAAAGAGGATTCTGGATAATATGCCGAGTGGAAGCATACTCCAGGATCGTACCCCATAACATGATATTTCAAAATAGATTGATGACTATTTTTCTTAATCCAGATGCCATGTCCATAACCACTACTTTCACTCATTTCTACATGTGCTAATAGAAGTTGCTTCGTTAAAGCTTCATTTAGTAGTTCAAAGTTCATCAGAGCATCCCATAACTTCGCCATATCACCTACTGTGACAAATGCTCCCCCATCAGAACCACCTTTGACAGGTAATGAGTAGATATTTGTTTTCCATGTACCATCTGCATTGTCGATATAGCCTAAGGCCGTATTAGAAGGTAGAGCGTCCAATGAAAAATAGCCAGATTCCGTCATCTTTACACGATCAAAAATAAATTGTTGAATGTAATCTGAAAAGACCATACCTGATATATGCTCAACAATTAATCCTAATAAAATATAACCTGCATTATTGTAGTGAAATCTAGCACCTACTTGATATTTCATAGGACGATTTTGGAATAAAGGTAAAAAATCACTCAATGTTCGAAGCTGATACATTGGATTTTCAATCCACAACTCTTCAAAATCATCCATTTCCTCCTCATCAAAATAATCTGATATCCCTGATGTATGCGTCAGTAAATGATTAATCGTTATTTCCTTATCAAAATGTGGAAATGACTGATTGAGACATTCACATAGTTTAGTGTCAAAAGAAAGTTCTTCTTGTTCTATTAGCTGACAAATAGCTATTGCAGTAAAAATCTTACAGCCAGAGGCAATACCAAAACGAGTTTTTGCATGATTTTTGATTTCCTCAGAACGATTTGCATACCCAAAACTTTGGTTGACTACGATACCCTGCTTTGGATTCTCTACAAGCACGGTACCTGAAAAATTAATCTTCTGTTGAATGTCCAGTATGATGTTATCTAAATTTGTATTCATCCATTTTCTCCTAATTTAATTAAATTTTTTTTAAATAACTGTTCACTACCGCACCATAAATTTCCCCATAACGATGACGTTTCACATTGTTCTCTCTTAAGGATAAGGTAAAGGGACCAATTACTAGCACTCCGAAAATCTTTTTAATAGATGCCGCTCCTTTCTTCCCTATGTAGATGGATAATTTATGACGTATTTAATTGAAAGCTGTATGCTACAATGTAGGACCCGTTAATAGGCAGGCAAACCGCTCCACACCTGGGTATTTTTCTCCTAAACTTGTCATGTGAAATCCTATCTTTTTATAAAAAATCACAGCATCTCTATCCGTTTCGGCATAAATGGAAGAAAATGAATGATGATGGTGAATAGACTGAACCATCCTACGCCCAATTCCTTTCCCACGATGCGCTGGCGATACGGCTATATGTTTAATGACACACGGATGTGCATCACCTATTTCAATTCCTATACAGCCAACAAGTTCTTGATCCATGTAATAGCCATATAATTTCCATGCCAGGGAATGTACATACAAATCATATGCCTGATCCACCTTTGCTTTGGATGTGGCATAGGATAATAATACTTTCACTGCGGGTTGAATAGGATAAGATTGAATAATTTCCAATGCACTCTACCTTTCGATTATGGTTATACAGATAGACCTTGTTTTATTTCATAAAAGCGTTGGGATGGATGAATTATCCCTACTCCCTTAATAAGGATATAGTCGAGGCATGTTATACGTTGTTTCTTTTTTTCCACAACACTAAAACAAACATTAGTAGAAATAAAAAAGTCATGCCGATCATAATCACTGAAAGTGGATCAACAATCATAAAATAGCTGTCTCTTACCTGATAGCTGCTACTCATGGTAAACCTCCTATTTCATAAGTGATATGTATGTGTTTCTTATTCTTGTACCAAGAAATAACGAATGATTGCGGTGTTTGTAGGTTTCTGCACTAATTTGCACGATACGTATCTCCTATTTTATATTATCCATCCAAATAATGGTATGTTATATTACTTAAAAGATAGATTATGGGAGGGTTCATGATGAAAATTAGAAAGGCAATCGTCGAAGATGCTACAGGTATTGGGACAGTACATGTCGATAGTTGGAGAATAACCTATAAAGATATAATTCCAGATGAATTTTTAGAAAAATTATCTTATACACAACGAACACTTTTATGGGAACGTCATCTCGAAGATCTAACTAAATTTATACTTGTAGCTGAAAATGACGACGGAGATATTATTGGCTTTTCTTCTGCGAGTCAAAGGGAAACAGCACCTATTCCCAATTCCATTTATTTAGAAACACTCTATCTCCTAGAAGCCTATCAAGGGAAAGGTCTAGGTAAGCTTTTATTGAAAGAACTATTTCTTTTCTTTCAGCAGAAAAACTATTCCAAAATATATGTAGAGGTGTTGGCTGACAATACATCAAAATATTTCTACGAACATTTTGGCGCAAAGCTTTTAACAAGCCTAGACATCAATATTGGGGGCAAAGTAGTAGAGGAGCTAGTTTATGAATGGGATGATGTCAATAAAGTAGTAGAACTATTATGGGATGCATAAAAGCACCCAAATGAATTGGCAGCCTTTAACTACAGATTAGGAGGGTTGAAATTGGCGATTGGCGTAGTTGTTATTGCTTTGGTGTTAATCGTATCTATCGTTTTCATTATATGTCTGGGTAAATCGAAGAAAACAACATTCATTATTTGGGGAATCACTTTAATGGTAGTCATAGCACCACTGTTTGCCTGGTTGGTTTCTATTTTGTATGGCATAAAAGAAGGCGACGGTTTTGCAGCAGTAGGACTCATGGTCATCTTGTTCCCCTTTTTATTTCTCATTGGGCTGGTTATATTTCTCGTCGGTGTATTCAAAACATTTTAATATATACCACTCCTGTTTTTTCTACTTCTTTAAAAATAAACAGGAGTAAAGTTAGAATGCTTAAATTAAAATTTTCTCAAAGCTTAGGATAACTTTATCTTCGTAAATTCTCTCGTCAAACTGTATAAAACCAAGCGAAGTCCAGAAGTTGACAGCGCCTTTATTGGTAGAATGTACTGCGATATGAATACAGTTTGCTCGTTGACTTCTCATTAATTCCTCGTACATCATGTATATTTTTTTGGCATATCCTAAACCTTGATATTTTTTATGGACCGCCAATAGACTGATCCAAGGTTTTTGATGACGGGGGCTTAACATGCCATAATCCAAAATAGCTAGAAAGTCATCCCCTTTTTTTACCAAGTATCTTTCAACCTGTAATTCTTCTGTTTCTTCATGTATAGCTAGAATATCCTCATTCCCAAGAACCTTTTGATCATAGGCGATTAAATTATATTCCTGATTTGAGTTCATAATATCCTTTTCGATTTCCACGAATGTCCTATCATTTTTATGAAAGGTAAACATTTTTTATTTCTCCTTTTCTTTTGCTAATTTTATAGTACCTCAAATTGGAGTACATTGGCGTTTATTTATGTATCCAGGATAGACCTTATTCTATCCGTGACTCTTTTTTAGCTGACATTAGACGAATACCCCACTCCCTTCAATGACAAATTACATACTATAAATTGAAGAAAGGAGAGGTTTTCATGGGATATTACGGAAACGTAGGAAATGCAGGATATTATGGTAGTGTAGGTAATTACAATTGCTGTTACAGCGGTTATGGTAATGAGTATAACATGGGCTACTGCATGGACCATGGCAAAGGTAATAGTTCAACATTTGTCTTAATCGTGATTCTATTCATTCTACTCATCATTGTTGGCGCAACATTCATGCAAAAAGAAGATTGCTAATCATTAGTGATAAGAGATAACTATAACTTCTTTTGTCAATCATCCAAGGGTCCTTTATAGCCAGGTGGCCCTTGGATTTTCACTAAGAAAAAAAAGAAAAACAACCGACTAACATTTGTCGGTTGCTTCACAAATTACGATATTAGTCTTGAATAGCTGGCTCTAATGCGACAACCATCATGTCGTTGAATTACTTGTACTTTTTTAAAGAACAGGATACTTCATGAATGTTGATTTAACAACATTCTACACTATTTAAAATACAACTAAAATTGTTTACCTTTTTATTACGTTAACTAAATATAAGAGGTTGGTCGCTTTTGGTCACCAAAAGTCGCCTTATTTCGGTTAAAAAACTTAAAGACGACCCATTCGGAGTGGTCTTCTTTGTTATTTTAACAATTATCTATAAATACATTTTCTACTCCTATTTCGGTACTTCATAACTGAACATGCTTCCATCATCTGTTCTTCCTCTTAGTTTTACACCAGGTTTAGCCAGTAAACCATTGAAAGCCCAATAGCGATAGGTTTCACCTTTCAAAAATTCATTCTTTGATGAACCTGTTGGGGACGATAAATGAAACTGTTCAACTTTACTTTTATCTACTACTAAGTTTGAAGCAAAGTTCATATCAGACCCATTCTTAATACCAACAAAACTCACGTTTCTACTTGGCTTGAATGTGTATTCATAGTAGATTGTATACATTCCTTTATTTAGAAAAGCTATATTGTTGCTTTCATCAAAAAACATATCTTTAAAAATTCCCTTTGATTTAGAACCCGTTACATCCACAAAAATTGCATGTTCAATTGTAGAAACCCCAGTGTTATTTAAATACGTGTGAGATTTACCAAGAACATCCTCATATCCGTATTCGGATTTCTTTAGGTTGGAGATAGTTAAGATGTTCGTTCCTGTGCTAGCAACTTCACGAAGTTCTTTTAACCCTGTGAAATCAGATGGAGCTTTCTTCATAGCATCCATAAAGCGGATAAGGATAGTTGCTACCTCGGCACGTGTTGTATTGCCATTTGGTTTGAATGAGAAATCTTCATAACCTGACAGCAATCCAGTACCAAGTGCTACCCCGATATACGGTATATCCTTCTTATTTACCCCTCCACCATAAAATTCTGGAATCGGAATAATTGTAAGGCTTGAATTTGCCATTTCCTCAATCGCTTTGCCATAATCAGCATTTGCATGGGCTAACCCATTCGCAAGCCAACGAGACATTTCGCCACGTGTCATTGCTTTGTTTGGTTCAAATTTGTTATTTGAGAAATCACTAGCTTTAATGAATCCAACTGCTAGTCCTTCTTGAATAGCGTCATTTGCCCAATGTGAAGCTCCAACATCTGAAAATTTAGATGGTGTACGGTTGTTGCCATCGAATACGCGTGATAGGAATGTTGCAAACTCTGCACGTGTAACTTGAGCAGATGGCTTATATGTACCATCTTCATATCCTGTTACTAACCCTTTTTCAGCGACCTGTTTAATGGACTCATATGCCCAATGAGATTTAGCTACATCTTTAAACGTTGTTTTTGTAACTGGTGCTGCTTGAACATTTTCAGTAGCAACTGGAATAACCATAGCAGCTGTCATAACACTCGCTGCTAGTGCTTTAATCATTAAATTATTGTTCGATGATTTCTTATGTAACATTTCATACCTCACCTTTTATTTAAAAATATGTACATACCAAAGTTACCATATATCCCCTGAATAAGAAATATAGACTATTAAAAATAGATTCTTTTATGCCCTTTTATCTACTTACATTACAAATAATACACCGTCGAAATGAATACAAAAGAAAAACCACACATCATGGTGTGGTATTTTATAGTTTATTACGTGAAACCCTTTTAATTTAAAATCTAATCTTAGGTTTCTATCGTCGTAATATTCAACCGTTTTAACAATTTTTCAACAACCTCTATCGCTTCGTCTCTTTGCTTATAGTCAGAAGTGCAAAACCTAATCATTTCTATATCATTCATAGCTTGTTCTATAATTTTGTTTATCTCTTTTGAACTATCAATCAAAGATAAGTTATGTTCTAAATCTGCAATATTATACACCCCTTCTTTAAACCTTCTACAAACTAATCCCAGCTCATATAAATCATCCTTAAATGCCTTCCAATTCGGATTTCTTTTATCTTGTTCATTAGACTTTCGAACATTTTTAACAAACCTTTTCTCACAAGCACCATACCTAATATAATTTTTTTGTGCTTCAACAAGGGGCACATGGTTAGCACCTAAATCGTACTCATTTTCTTTTTGAAAAGGGTCGTCCTCCCAAAAACAAATTGGGCATATATCATAGCTACCATCACTATCCAATGTTCTATAGCCACAACAGGGGCACGTAATTTTGTTCATGGTACACCTTACCTCTCGACTCATTTCTATGTCATTTTCTACAAAACACTTACTAAACTACTCAGTAAGTTTAATAATACCCTATACAACTTTCATTTGGATAACTATTTCCATTAATTTTCAAGCCAATTATCTAAAGATGGTTCACTATGCACTAATGATTGTGGAAGACTATTAGGTTAATTTAACTAATTATAGAAAAGCATTGGACGTTCACTGTGCACTTTCCATTCACAAATATTTAATAAAAAATAAATAACAAAAAACCATCAAGACATGGTCAATAAACTAATCATATATCCCCCATTCAAACACAAAATAATGACTATCAGACTGTCCAAATATGTAGTCATATGTATATCCTTTTATTAGTTGAATAGTTTCAATGTGATTTAATTTAGTTAAAAGTTCTTTAACAATTGGTTCTGTTACATTAAGATATGCTAATTCATTTTGAAATCTACATAGAAACTCACCTTGGTTCACTAACTCAATACAAATGTTTTTGGGGGGGTAATAATTATTAATCCAGAAATTTTCTAGCGCGGTTAGCCATTGTTCATCAGAAGGATTTGGTTCATCATGGATATCCCACTCCTCTCCATCAAACAATTCTTTTTTTAATATTGCAGAAAATGCCTCTTGAATATTATCAAATTGACTTTTTTCTGCAAATATTATATCTACTTGCATTTCATAATTATCTCTAAATTCATATACAAGAAATGACAAATTTGATAATCTTACATTTGCAATTTGTCTAGCAAATAAATTGTAATCATCAAACAACTTTTGAATATCCTTGAACATATAATCTCCATTCCTTTCTTCCTATTTCTATTCCATTATCTTTATAATACAATGAACAAGATTATTTTGGATAACTATCCATTTGTGATTCTAGCCATTTTTCTAGGTTTTGGTCTGTTATTTATTTTTGTGTGTTCTATGGTCACGCTCGTTCAGCCAGTTATAAAAAGGTGCTGAACGCCCTCTATTAGACATAAGGTAAAATGCGATAAATGCTTGCCCCTTTAATGAAACAACTACTACATATGGTGTAAGTGAGCAATGGATTTATTATGATTATAAATATTTGTATTTTGAAGATGGAATTTTAACTACTATTCAAGAGTAATGTAAAGGAGGCTAGGACAAAAGGGTTTAGTCAATGAAAACTGTTTGAAGAGCAAGCAATTATTACAGCTATAATAGAAAACACAGATTTTAAAGAAACAATATCTCCTTATAAAAAGTAACAGAATATATTGTACATGATAAAATTGCTTCATTTGAAGTAAAAAAATATTAAACAAAAAATAACCAGGTACTCACATTCAATTGAGCTCCTGGTTGTTATTTTGGTGACTGAGTATTAATTACTTGACTATGTCAATGTCAGTCTATACTAATTTTAAACTAATAGAACTTTCACCTTTTTACTATTCATTTTCAAAAATGACCCATACTTTATATCTATCTTCTATACTACATTCCGTATAAATCCTACATCCTTTTATTGAAGCTAATCTAAAAGCAAGAGAATATGCTATCTTGTAATCTGGAGTATCATATCCATTATAAATTCTTCCATATATTTCATTTGCTATGGAATCTGCCCATGTGTCAGCTTCATATAGAGTATCGAAAATAATTTGTTCTATATTCCATTTAATAGTCATATATAAACTCCTCCAGATTTTTTTATACTCTGCATTCAATTCGAATACCGCTAGTTTCATTACTACCACTTGTTGATTCTAGAAGAGAAGAAAGTATATCATTGTCTTTTCAAGAATGGTTACCTTTTTTTCCTGTGTAATTAATATGATGAAGAAGTAAAAAATTTTTTCTTAGGTACCACAAAAACAAAGAGATACGTTTGTCAATGTCCCTATCGAGTTAATGAGAGAAATAAAACAATATACAAAGGACCAGAAGTTACAACTCGCATCAGGGGAAGCTTGGACACCTTTGGAAGATGACGATAACAATTCAATAAATCTACTATTCACAAAAACAAACGGTTTCCCTGCACATCCGGATAGTATGTTCAGGAGCAACTTGGACATGTTAACATTCAAGAAACGATTAATACCTATAGTCACTTAACTATGAAAGATAAAGAAAAAGCAACCGACTACTTTAACTCCATTTTACAAAAATGGTCGTTTTTTGGTCGGTTGCTTTTATTAAGGTATTTCATACATGTTGAAAACGCTGTTTTATCAACTAGTCTTGAATAGCTGCCTCTAATGCGACAACCATCATGTCGTTGAATGTTGTTTGACGTTCTTCTGAAGTTGTTACTTCACCTGTAATGATGTGGTCACTTACTGTTAGAACAGAAAGTGCTTTACGGCCAAATTTAGCGGCTAATGTGTAAAGAGCTGCTGATTCCATTTCTACAGCTAGTACACCGTATTGTGCTAATTTTTCATTTTGATGCTCATCTGAGTAGAATAAATCTGCTGTGAAGATATTCCCTACTTGTAAGTTAAGTCCAGCATCTTTCCCTGCGTTATACGCTTTCAATAATAGGTCAAAGTCTGCGATTGGTGCGAAGTCGATAGCTCCACCCCAAATGATTTGGTTCATACGTGTATCAGATGTTGCTGCTTGTGCTAAAATCACGTCACGCACTTTCACATCTTTTTGAATTGCACCACAAGTACCTACACGGATTAATTTTTGAACATCATATTCTTGCATTAATTCTGTCGCATAGATTGAAATAGATGGCACACCCATACCAGTTCCTTGTACTGAAATACGTTTGCCTTTATACGTACCCGTATAACCAAACATATTACGTACCTCGTTGTAGCAAGTTACATCCTCTAAAAATGTTTCCGCGATGTATTTTGCACGAAGTGGATCTCCTGGAAGTAAAATTGTGTCAGCGATTTCACCTTTTTTTGCATTAATATGAACACTCATACTGCAATCCCTCTTTTCTGTCAGTTATCACTATAAATAATACTGTGTTTCTGTCATTTACGCAATGCTAGACGTCTAGCAACTAAAAAATTATTTATAGTTTTCGTACAATTATGCCTGTCCCTCATATAATTCCCACAAATGATCAAAAGCTTCAATTGTTAAATTTTCTGTAGCATAGGATTCAATGTAGTTGGATAGTTCGTTAAAGTCTGTGCTTTGCTTTGGAAAATTATGCTCATGAAACATTTCCTCTGCAAACCGTACCTTAGGGTCTGACCAGTCGCCGCCCCGAAATGTTAGGACATATAAATAAAAACTTTTTTTCATCACACAATTTCCCCTTTTCTTGCATTTACTTTTCGATAGTGTATCAGAAAAACCGTTATTCGTCATAATTTCCACTACTAAGATATATTACCTATCCAAGGTTTTAGCACTATTTTCTTGGACAATCCTGACTTTTGTCACAGCTATAGCTATCAGAAAAATTTAAATTTTTAGAAAAAATAATAGAAATATCTAGTAAAATAAGATAAAATGGAAATCGATTACTAAAAATTAGGAAGGTGATGCGATGAAAAAGACTAAGAATATTCATGATGCAGCAAAAAAACGCCCGACTCTCTTCACTTTTAGCTTTTTTAAGAGAAAGAAAGCTTCTATACAAGAGAAAAACGGGATCAATCCCCGTCCTAATAGAGTAAAACGACAACGTTTTTACCATTTAATTAGAGGAAAAGTGCTTATGATGTTCGCACTTCTTATTGTAATTAATGGTGTAATGGGTATATTGTCTTATGTCAATATACAGAAGCTTCAGCAGGAGATGGAGGATTTCACTAAGAAGAATGTCTTAGAGCAGTTAACAGTAAATCAACTTGCGTATGAGATTGCAAGGCTGACGAATTTGGAACAAAGTTACTTAATTACAGGTAATGGCATTTATTCTACTTCATATCATTTGAAAATTGATACTATTAATAAAAAATTAACGGCTTTAAATGAACAATTTCAGGATCGGGAAGTTGAGCTTGGTCATATACAGGCCATTGACCAGTATTATAGAAATTACTTGGATTATTCAAAAAAAGTGATGACTATGCGTGATGAACTTGGTCTTGAGCAGGCCCGTAAGCTTATGATGGGGGCTACTGGGGAAACAATGAAAACCCATATTGATAATAATATTGAATCCATAAATATTGTAATGGATGAATCGAATAAAGCTAAATTAGACAAGCTTAATCAACAAGTAAACCTTTCGATCACTACATTCTTTATCGTATCTATTATAGGGTTTTTAGCCATTGTTATGTTTGGTTTTATGCTCTTTAAATCTTTGAAACGTAATACACAAGCGATTAATGACTCCATCCTTGATATTGCTCAGGCAGGAGGCGATTTGACGAGGCGTGTGAAAGTGCGAAATCGTGATGAATTTTCCATTATTGCTGCTTCCACAAATACGTTGATTGAATCCATTTCCAATTTAATTCGACGTGTAAGTGAACTGGCTGATCATGTATCAAGCAGTAGTCAGGAGCTCATGTCGCTAGCAGATGAAAATGCTCGTACCATTCAAGATATTGCGGATGCGACTGCAGATATTGCAAGCGATAGTGATAATACCATTTCTAGTATGAATAGTGCACAACAAAAAATGAGCGATTTAGAGCACTCTATGCATCAATTGAACGAACAAGCCAGTGCCGTACATCGTGCCTCTATAGCCATGCAGCAAGCAGCCGATGAAGGAAGCCTTTCTGTGGAGCAATCTTCGCTTGTTATGCAATCAATCGAAGAAACAATGGCTTCCACAACATCCACGGTCGAAGCTTTAGGTCGTAAATCTGCCGACATTACATCAATCATTGGTACCATTACAGCCATTTCCGAGCAAACAAATCTACTAGCTTTAAATGCAGCGATTGAAGCGGCTCGAGCTGGCGAGCATGGTCGAGGCTTTGCCGTGGTAGCGGATGAAGTTCGAAAACTAGCTGAGCAATCCCAAAGTGCTGCCAAGGAAGTAACTGCTATCGTGACATCTATTCAAGATGAAGTTACATCTATTATTGCTCAAAACCATGAAGGAGTCACTACGGTCATTCGAGGCGTAGAAGTAACCAATGAAACCAATCAATCTTTGGCCAACATTTTATCGCATACACAAGAAACAACAACGATAATTGCAGCCATGGTGGATAAAATTGCATCTACACTTGACTTTAGCAATGCCGTAGCGAGCGACTTCATTCACGTCAATGCCTATGCTGAGCAGTCCGCGGCTAACACCGTAACATCCGCCGCCGCTGCCACACAGGGCTCCGCTTCCATGCAGGAAATCAACGCGGCTGCCACTGAGCTTGCTCAACAAGCTGACAGCCTGCGAAATCTAGTAGGAGCATTTAAAGTTTAAGTTTTTTCTAAACGTTATTGTAAATTTAAGAGGGAATCCTTCCAATGAAAGGATTCCCTCTTATTTTTTGAGGAGGAGATGCTTCAATATGGCGAGGTGTGAATCAGCCAAGGTCAGAGGTGCTATCCGCTCGTTCTATCCTCACTTCACACATTCTATCCTCTACTTAGTTAATGCACAAAAAAACCTAGCAAGGTCGCTCTTGCTAGGATGATATTTTATTTGAATAATGATAGGAATTGGCCGTAGCCTTCTTTTTCTAAATCTTCTTTTGCTACGAAACGTAGGGATGCTGAGTTAATGCAGTAGCGTAAGCCTCCTAGTTCACTTGGGCCGTCTGGGAAGACATGTCCTAGATGGGAGTCTGCTTCTTTACTGCGTACCTCTACCCGACGCATACCGTGGGAAGTGTCGAAGTGTTCAGTTACTTCTTCTTTTTGGATGGGCTTTGTAAATGCTGGCCAGCCACAGCCTGAGTTGTATTTATCCAATGAGCTGAATAGTGGTTTCCCAGAGACGATATCTACATAGATGCCCTCTTCAAAATGCTCATCAAACTCATTACGAAATGGTGGTTCTGTCCCATTTTCCTGTGTCACATAATATTGCATGTCTGTGAGTTCTTTTAAACGTTGTTCTTTATTCATGTTTGTTCCCCCAGTGATGCTCTTGAAACGCTCGGCGACCACTTCCAACCGAATAGCGTTCATAGTGCATTGGATTTTTCTTATAATAATATTGGTGATAGTCCTCAGCCGGGTAAAATGTGCTAGCAGGTAAGATTTTCACCATGATCGGTTTATCAAATTTTCCAGAGGCTTCTAAATCAGCCTTTGAACGCTCTGCTAGTTGACGTTGTTCTTCATTATGATAGTAAATGGCTGTTGTGTAGGATTCGCCACGATCGTAAAATTGGCCTCCTGCATCTGTCGGGTCTATTAAGGTCCAATAGATGGATAGTAGTTGCTCATAACTATAAAGGTCATCATCGTATACGATTTGCACGGCTTCTACATGTCCGGTAGTTTCTGAGCACACTTGCTCATAAGTTGGATTGACAACATGTCCACCTGTATAGCCTGATAGCACCGACTCAATGCCAGGTGTTTCGTCAAATGGCTTGACCATACACCAAAAACAGCCTCCTGCAAATGTTGCATATTGCTTTGCCATTCATTTCACTCCTTATTCACCAGGAACAATAATTTCTAATAAAATTTTGTCATTTGGTAAGTCTAATTCTTTAGCACGGACACGTGATCCTGATGCTATGTTAATTCGCGATAAATCAATATAGATTTCTGCTTTATTGGGGTTCACGGTAATCCAAGAAGGGAATTCCACCGAATCCCGCATAATTTTCATGGTCGTCTCCGGCGGAATGTTTAATAGCCCGACATTCATTCCCGTCTGCTTTAAAATAATATTGCCCTTGTCATCCACAATTGGATCAAAATTCATGGAAATCGGGATTTCCGTATAAAACACGGTAAGTGTGCTTCGTAATTGAATATCATCGCCGATTGTAAAATCAAGTGGTAAAGGCGAGCCTTTTGCTGCATCCTTTAAATATTTTTTGGAAATCGATTCTAATTCCTTTGTTGTGGTTTGCACCACGAGTACATTTCCTTTGCTTTCACTTTCACCTGCTGAACTCTTCGCAACATCGACTCCATCTACTGGTCTAGTTGCTAAAAAAACGACGAGGAGGATTGCAAAAAGCACTGTGCCTGCTAAGGCGAAAAACGCGACTTTCCATTTATTCATTTTGTCACTCCTCGAAGCCTATTGCCTTGTTAATCTTTTCTTCCATACCACACTGCTCCATTGCTGCTAGTATACGTTCTGTCATTTTTTCATATCCCTTTGCATTGGGGTGGAAAAAATCTGTATGATAGACGAGCTCTTCATTTGAATCAAATAAATCCTCCACCGATACGTAGCATGCATTGGAATCTTCGCTCGCTACTTCCTCAATCACATTATTCCATTCTGTGATAATTGTATCGAATTCATTCGCCTCATTGGTCACAATCGAAAATGGATTGTAGAATCCAATGAGTAGGATAGGCACTGTCGGATTTTTTGCACGAATTCCTTCAACGATTTTGCTATAGCGCTGCTTATAGGTCCGCAATTCTTTATCGAATGCGTCACGCTTCAGATTAAACAAATCCTGTTTAACCACTTTCATGACATCATTGCCACCCATTGTTAAAGAAATGAGCTGCGCTTGCTGCAACTCTTCATCATAATGCCCTTTTTTCACTAATTTTAGTAGCTGATCACTACGTCTGCCCCGTTTGCCACGATTATCAACATCCACCTCGGAAATCGAAGGCCACGTAAGCAATGAATCTGCTAATCTTCCTACATAACCGTCTTGACTATACTCATCACCGACACCATCTGTTAATGAATCTCCCAGTGCCAAGTAATGCAGTTGCTTTGCATTTTCTTCATCAATTTGCGATAAATCCTCTGCTGATGGCTCAAAAAAATGTTCAAAAATTTGCGTCAGCATATTCTTGGAGGTTTTTTCCTCTTCTACTGTTTGTTGCTCATCCTGCGTCATATCTTGCTCCGTTTCTGCTTGCTCGCCGTCAGGCTCTGCTTGCGGATTCGGCTCATCGATTGATATTGCACAACCACTTAGTACTAAGACGATCAAACATGACAACATAAATCGCCAAATGTCCATTTGACCACCTTCCATCCCTTTCTGTACCTTCTATTATAGAATAGTTCATACCCTAATGAAAAGTGACTTACCCTCTGTTCTCCATAATTTTGTGTTGTTGTCAAATTTCCTCTTTTCCAAATGCCGAACAAGCATCCAGCTAAAAGGTAAAAAATGAAAAAAAGCCACTACATTTACTTATGTAGTAGCTCCTCACTATTATTCTGCAAAATAAATAAATCCGATTGCACCTGGTCCAGTATGTGTCGAAATAATTGGGGATGTAAAGGCAATCTCAACTTTATCAAAACCAGTTCCTTCGATTAACTCTTTTAATGGATTACCCATTGTGATGAGGCCATCTGCATGAGAAATACCGACCGTTTTAACTGTTTTCCCAGCCGTATCTGCTTGGAATTGTTTAAATAAGTAATTCACAACCTGTTTATGGCTACGAACCTTGGAAACAGGATTGTAAACGCCACCCTCTAGGTTAGCAATAACTTTGATGTTCAGCAATGAGCCGATAAAGCCCTTTCCTTTACCAATTCGACCGCCTTTAATTAGATTCTCAAGGGTATCCACAATCACATACAAATGTGTGTTTGCACGTACTTTATCCAGACGGGCCACGATGTCCTCAACCGTTGCTCCAGCATCGCGCATTTTTATAGCCTCACGTAGCTGGATAGCTAGACCAATTGCAATAAAGCGTGAGTCAATCACAGTCACATCGGCGTCTGTCATTTGAGCTGCTTGTCGTGCTGACTCCACCGTGCCACTCATACCACCTGTCATATGGATGGATATAATTTGATCGCCATCTTTGCCTAACTCATCATATAATTCCTTAAATTTCCCTGGTGCAGGCTGCGAACTTTTCGGCAAATTTTTAGCATTTTTCATTAAGCCTAAAAAAGGTTGTGGCTCTAAATCCACACCATCTATATATGTTTCACCATCAATTTGAATTGTTAATGGCACGATATGTATGCCATGCTGTGCTACTTCTTCTTTAGTTAAATCACAAGTTGAGTCCGTTACTATATGAATTCGTCCCACTTCGACACATCCTTTTACTTCATTAAAATTTATTATATAGACTAATGAATCATTATGTAAACATGACATTTGTCATTAGGTTAAGCCTTGATTTCTTTAGAATGTAAACGCTACCTTTGATACTATAGCGTTTCCTTTAACTCTTGTCTATCAAAGCCCCTAAAAGAATATGACAGCCTTATGACATTTTTGATATGAAATATATGACAAATGTAAATGTTCATATATAAATTATTGGGGTATAGTAAATACATGAACGAAAGGAGTGTTGTAAATGATTGATTCATTTGACTATAAATCTTGGAAGGAAGAGCTGTGGAATGCCATTACACACGGTATTGGTTTTATTGCAAGTATTCCGGCTCTAATTGTTTTACTGGTTACAGCTGTGCAAACAGGTAATGCTCTACATATTACTACTTTTAGTATTTTTGGTGCCTCTGTCATCATCTTGTTTTTAATGTCCACACTGCTACACAGTATGCCAGAAAAATATAAACACTTTTTCGCTATTTTGGACCACTCGTCCATTTACATTTTAATTGCTGGTACGTATACGCCGTTTTTATTAATTGCCGTTGGTGGCACATTAGGTTTGACTTTGTTATGTATTATTTGGACATTGGCTGTCCTAGGTGTTCTTTTTAAATGTTTCTTCATCAATCGTTTTGAAGTCCTATCTTTAATATTTTATATTGGCATGGGCTGGTTAATCATTTTTGCTATTAAGCCCGTTTATCTATACTTAGGCTTTTACGGCTTTGCTTTATTGCTAGCGGGTGGGCTGTTTTATACGATTGGTGCCATCTTTTATGCTTGGCGCTCTCTACCTTATAACCATGCAATATGGCATCTTTTTGTGCTAGCTGGCTGTGCCTCTATGTACGCTTGTGTGTACTTCTATTTATAAAAAAAGTCGCTCCCTTCATAAGAGGGCACTGAAAAACTTATGTTTTCATAAAAGCGAACCTTTTTCAGATAAAAATAAGGCACTTCTTGTTCAATTTTGAACAGGAAGTGCCTTATTTCTGTCTCACTGGATCTTCTGTTGCCATATCCAAATGACATATCATACTTTGAGCGCTCTACTAGGTCGACGTCTGATACATCATTCATCGCTTTTAATAATAAGTACTTAAACATGCGTATTGGAGGAATGGTATTACGTCCATTATCTAAACAATATTTTGTTTTTAGCTCTTCTAAAAAAAATGAAAATTCAACAAGTTCATTGACCTGGCGAAGCATGTTATCTTTTGGCACAACAATATCATAGATTGCCATGTATGGACTTAAATTAAGGGTTTCCTGATTTGAAATCATTGGGGCTCCACCTACATATTCATTCTTTTATGATAAAGGAAAGTGTGACTAAAATAATAGTATGATACATTGCGTTGTTTGCAGAAGCATCGCTCGACTCCTGCGGGAAAGCGAGACAGACGAGACCCCGCACGAAGCGAAGCGTAGGAGGAGACTCGGCGCTCGCCCGCGGAAAGCGAGCGGAATGCTTCGGAAAACAACAGTAGAGTCACAGTGCCAAATGAAAAAAAGATATGGACTTTTTCAGTGCCCTTCTTCACAAGGAGCGATTTTTTATGGAATCTCTTAAAAGCTTAATCGCTTCCCTTACTTCTTTTTCATGCTCCTCATTATTCATATTTTTCCTGGCATGAAGTAACACGGGCCTCAAGGATTCAACGGATCGCCCGAATGCATTCATCCATTCATAGCGGGGCACCATCCAAATGTGGAAATGATGAGTCGTATCTTCGTTGTAAAAATAATAAACGTATGCTATGCCCAATACTTCCCTTTGAGCTTGTCTTATTTTTGTTAAGAGATGGATGTAATCCAGTTTTTCGTCATTATTTAATTCATCCAAGCAATGAATATGACGCTTTGAGGCTACTATAACTAATCCCTTTATTGGATAAGCTATATCCTGATGGGCGTGAAAATAATCCGTTTCAATTAGAACACCCCCATTGGGCTCGATTTGTCCACTTATGATTGCACAGCTCAAGCAATCAACATAAACATTTTCTCCACTCGATAATACTATGTTGCGCATCAATATCTCCCCTAAATATAGAAGTAGCACGGTCTAGCAAAACCGTGCGTCTCTCCATGTTATTTACGTTCAAAAATTTGATATTGGAATGTATAGCCTTCTGAAGCTGTTTCAGGCTGTTCAGCAGCAACCTCTACAAAATCCTGCTCATAGCTTGGGAAAAAGGTATCGCCCTGAAAAGAATGATTGATTTTCGTAATATATAAGCGATCTGCTATTTCCATCGATAAACGGAAAATTTGCTCGCCGCCAATAATCATAATTTCCTGTACATCCCCTGCCATTGTTATTGCTTCTTCTAGGCTTGTCACAATTTCAATGCCTTCTGCACGATAATTTTCATCTCGTGTAATAACAATATTACGACGTCCTGGTAGTGGACGACCAATGGATTCAAACGTTTTTCGGCCCATAATCATTGGCTTGCCCATTGTTTTGTTTTTAAAATACTGCAAATCTCCAGGTAAATGCCAAGGCATTCCGTTATTATACCCAATTACATGGTTGTCATCATGTGCCACAATTAAAGAAATCATACTGTCCCTCCAAATACTTTCTTCCCTTTTATTATAAACACAATTCAATCATTTCACCTCTTTTATAAAAGATTTTTCTTTTTCTACAATTAAATCCTAGTAAAATTATATGAATAGTTTATAATATAAGATATAAACGTCAAGATAAAGGAATGATGAGGATGACTACATTAAGAAAAGAAGCTGTTCATTATATTCAAGCTCAGCATGGTGTGACACCTTACTATCAAGTCACACCACAGGAAGCTCGTGCGATGCGGACGGTTATGCCATGGCAATCCGTACACAAACCAACACTTGCGTCCATACAAGAACAAGCAATTACAGTGCGTGATGGTGCTCAAATTACGCTACGACTCTATATCCCTATTCATCACCAACCATTACCGGTTATTGTCTATTATCATGGTGGTGGCTGGGTATATGGTAATTTAGAGTCAGTTGATGCTGGCTGTCAGCTATTAGCAGAACAAGCACAAGCTATTGTCGTTTCAGTAGATTATCGTTTAGCTCCAGAATTTCCTTTTCCAACTCCATTACAGGATGCCTACGATAGCTTAGTATGGGTGCATGACCATATCAAAGCATTTGGCGGCGATGCTGCTCAGTTGACGGTTGCTGGGGACAGTGCCGGCGGAAATTTAGCAACGGTCGTGACCCACTTAGCTGCTTCTTCGGGTGGTCCGTCTTTGCAAGCACAAGTACTCATTTATCCCGTTACGAATGTAGATTTCACGACCGTTTCCTATCAGGCTTATGGTGAAAATTTCGGCCTCGATAAAAAAGGTATGCAATGGTTTTCTCAGCACTATACAGAGGAATCCAACTATGCGAATCCATTTGTATCTCCTCTACAACTTGAGGATGTAAGCCATATGCCTAAAACCCTCCTCATTGCAGCAGAGGCAGATGTACTCTTTGACGAAGGTTTAAGTTATGCCCAAAAACTGGCGGACGCAGGAGTACCTGTAGAGCATATGACCATGCCTGGTTTGATTCATAGCTATTTTAGCAAGATGCATTATTTTGAAGAGGCGACCATCGAAACAGTGGCAAAAATTGCTGAATTCCTGAAATAAGTTTGGCTATCCCGTCCAAACAGTGCGATAATAGAGCAAAACGTTTTTTAAAGGATGACAACATGACACAAACAATTGCCCTACAAATAAAGCAGCCTTTTGCTGATCAATTAAAAAAAGGCTACCCATTAATTTCAAAAGATGCGGTGGATGCACGACAACTCCCTTCCGAGCAAGGGACACTACTTAAGCTGATGGATCACCATAATCGTTTTATTGGTACAGGTTACTTCGGTATTCAAAATAAAGGGATTGGCTGGGTCTTGACGACTGATATCAATGAAACCATCGATAAAGCTTTTTTCATTAAAAAGTTCAAAAAAGCCATACAACTCCGAGAAGCATTTTTCCAGAATGAACATACAACAGCCTTCCGTGTTTTCAATGGTGAGGGTGATGGCATTGGTGGCCTAACGATCGATTTCTTTAATGGCTACTATATGGTGAGTTGGTATAGCGAGGGTATTTACTCATTGAAAGAAGTCGTTTATGAGGCGCTTGCTGAAACCATCAACTACCAAGCTATTTATGAGAAAAAACGATTTGATGGTAAAGGCCAATATATGGAACAGGATGATTTTGTTATGGGGACTCCTGGCGAATTTCCAATTTTGGTCAAGGAAAATGGGATGACCTATGCAGTCCATTTAAATGATGGTGCGATGACAGGGATTTTTCTTGATCAACGGGAAGTACGATTAGCTATTCGTGAGCGCTATGCGAACACAGCCAATATGCTTAATACCTTCTCCTACACAGGGGCATTTTCAGTAGCAGCCGCGCTTGGAGGAGCTATTAAAACAACAAGTGTTGATGTTGCGAAGCGCAGTTTAGCCAAAACAATTGAGCAGTTTAGCGTCAATCAAATTGATTATGAAGCCCAGGATATAAAAGTAATGGACGTTTTTCATTATTTTAAATATGCACAGCGTCACGCATTAAAATTTGACCTTGTTGTCTTAGATCCACCTAGCTTTGCTCGTACAAAGCAAATGACGTTCTCAACGGCGAAGGACTATCCAAAATTACTGAAGGATACAATTGCAATTACAGCCAAAAATGGTATTATTGTGGCTTCTACAAATAATGCAAGCTTCGGTATGAAAAAGTTTAAAGGATTTATCGACCAAGCATTTAAAGAGACTCGTACACGCTATAAAATTGTAGAGGAATACGGTTTACCAAAGGATTTCCGTGTGCCTCGTGAATATCCTGAATTTAATTATTTGAAGGTCGTTTTTATTCAAAAAATCGACTAACTGATCTAGAATCACACTTTGCTGTGATTCTTTTTTTCGATAAAAAAGGCTTAAGAAGTATGTTCACTTCCTAAGCCACCTCTTTGTTAAAGTTTTTCCACAAACCAATCTCGTATATATTCCAGACGATGAATTCTTAATGTTGGTTTTCCGCTTCTTGACAGTTCATGATTCGATTCAGGGAAGCGGACGAATTTTGTTTCTTTCTTACGATATTTCAAGGCGATAAATAATTGCTCCGCCTGTTCAATCGGACAACGATAATCTTTTTCACCGTGTAAAATGAGCAACGGTGTTTCAACATTGTCTACATACTTCAATGGAGAATGATGCCATAGCTTCTCCATATTATCGAGCCCCGCTTGTATTTGCCAGTCTGTAAAGTAATAGCCGATATCACTCACACCTGCAAAGCTAATCCAGTTTGAAATTGAGCGTTGTGTAACTGCTGCCTTAAAGCGGTTCGTATGCCCAACAATCCAGTTGGTCATAAAGCCACCATAGCTCCCACCTGTTACACCTAGTCGATCCTGATCAATGAAATCATAGTGCTCTAAAGCATAGTCCACTGCAGCCATTAGGTCTTGATAGTCATTGCCACCATAATCACCACGTACTGCATCCACAAACGTTTGTCCGTAGCCATGACTTCCGCGCGGATTTGTATACAGCACCGCAAAGCCTTGAGCAGCTAGGATTTGGAATTCATTGAAATAAGTGTTGCCGTACATCGCATGTGGACCACCATGGATTTCAAGAATAAGAGGATATTTCTTCCCTTTTTCATAGCCCACTGGCTTCATGATCCAGCCATTGACCTTCCAGCCCTCAGCTCCTTCAAACTCAATACTCTCAGGAACAGCTATCTCTCTCGTCTTTAAAACTTCTTCATTGACGGTTGTCAACCGTTCTTTTTCACCCGTCTTTAAGTTGACGTAATATAAATCGCCCGGATTTGTTGTCGTACTTATTGCGACAACTGCTTGGTCATTTTGAGCATCTAATGAAAATCCATAAACATATTGATCATCGTGAATAGCTGGATAAATCTCTCCATCCACATTACCAAAATAAATTGCCGCATTGCCGTGATCTGTTACTTGGAAGTAGAAACTATGATTATCATTCATCCATTGCACAGGTGGAGCTGCTACCCCTTGCAGGAAATCACCGATGACATAGTCACCGACAGGGGCATCAAATTCACTTGTGGCACAGTTGAGCAGATTTTGTTCCATATCATAAATCCATAGCTTCGCTTGTGTGGCATTTTCAAACTCACGTTTTCCCCCAACGAAGGAAAGGAAGCGGCTATTAGGAGACCATGATGTTTGGTAATAAGAGCCAATTCCCTCGGTTACCTTGCGACTCTTTTTTGTTTCTATATCTAATAAGTAAATATCCGCATTAAATGAAAAATCTAAATCCTCTGCTTGATCTGCTAAGTACGTAAGATAGTTGCCATCGGGCGACCATGTACTCAGATGGCAATGCTTGTTCCCTTCTGTCATTTGCTCTAAGTCACCAGATTTTAAATCGACAATAGCGATGTGGGTATGCTGGTCCATATCCGTAAATCCACCAGCATCTGATTTATGTTTCATCTTATCGATTTCTAGCGGCTTTAGTTCTTTTTCTTCTTTCTTGTCATCTTCAGCTTTATCTAGAATAGTTTCATCTTTACCGAGCATAACGGAAAAGGCAATTTTCTCTCCACATGGAGACCAGACAGGCGTTGACGCACCGTTTTTACAATACGTTACTTGTTTTGCCTCCCCACCTGTTTTCGAAAGCACAAAAATTTGCGGCTTGCCTGATCTTGTAGAAGAAAAAGCAATTTGACTGCCATCCGGCGACCACACAGGAGAGCTTGTTCGATAGTCACCATATGTCCATTGCTGAGGACGTTTGTCTTTTAAATTTATATAAAACAGATTAGATATATAGTCTTTTTTCTTCTCATCAATACGTGTCTCTACATAAACTACCTCAGTCCCATCAGGTGAGAGCTGTGGATCTGCTACTGATTTCAAGCGATAAAGATCCTCTGGTTGAATCCCTTGTTTAGATGTCATGTTCTTGCTCCTTTGTATTGTCATTTTCTATGCTCTACTACAATATTTCGACACCCTAAGTATTATTCCTGCTACTCGATCGATTTTTTTACTAGTTCCCAATCAGCATTCGATTTTGTTCTGCGATAAAACTTATAAAAAGGTTCATTGGAACGAGCTTGGTCCTGATAAAGACGAATGATTTGTAGCAAAAAATCTTCAATATGGTCGATCCCTACTCTCTTTGCAAAGAGAGTACCCGCCTGTGCTTTCGTCCCCATAGGAATGGCTCCTAGATAAACATCAAAGCTCTCATGCTGATAGACCAAACCGATGTCATCATATGTGGGATTATAACAGGCGGATGCACAGCCATTCACATTGACTCGCATTCTTACAGGCACGGTTATACCATCCAGCGCCTGATAGAGCTGTTCTGTTTGAGGAACTGCTTCCATTTTTTCACCGTCACAAAAATCACATGCTTTCATAACAATATGAGGCCCTGACGATGCAACAAACAGTCCAGCCTCCTGTAAGGCACGGGTAGCTTCAGTTAATTCGCTAGAGGGAATCGATAATAATATGCTATAGGAAGCCGAGTATTTAATGGCTCCCTTCTCTCCTACAATTTCTGCTATTTTTTGAAATTGGGCTGGTGTGTAATGCTTATTGATAATGCCAGGGCTTACTGCTAATCGCGAAAATCCACCTTGCTGATTAAGGGTCTCAAATGTTTTATCTGGTATGTTTTGACGAAATGCGTTCAATAGTTATCGCTCCTTAAGAAAAAGGAGCTAGCACTTTGCTAGCTCGAAATTTTTAAAAGTTTTCTGGGTAGAAGCCCTTAGCTAAAATTTGAATGGCCTCTGCTGCACGGACCCCTTCAGATGCCGCTGAAAGTGGAAGGATGACAAAGCGATCATTTTTGACTGCTTCCATTTCCTTCAAGGCTGGATCATTTTTTAAGAAATTTATCTTTTGTTCAGCCGTTGTTTCACCATAATCAATTATGACAACCACCTCTGGATTGCGATCTACTGCATCTTCCTTCGACACGGTTGTCCACCCTGACTCCACATCTCCAAAGATATTTTGACCGCCAGCGATTGTCACCAGCTCATTCATAAAGTTTTGGCCAGCTGTGAATACATCTTTTTCACCACTGTCAAAGACTAGCACACGTAAATTTTCTCTATCTTTTGGTAATTTAGCTTGAACTTCTTCGACATCTTTTGTCATTTGTTCAATGTATGCTTCGCCGCGATCTTCCACGCGGAATATTTCTGCAATATGACGAATATCAGTGAAAATATCCTCTAATGTTGGCTTTGTCATATTAGAAGCTGTATGTAAATACGTATGAATTCCTAATTCCTCAAGCTCCTCTGGTGTTCCTACACCTTTTTCACCAAAGCCACTTTTCCAGCCTGCATACAAGAAATCTGCCCCGGCATCAATGACTTGCTCCTTCGTTGGGTATTGATCTGAAAGAACAGGAACTTTATCGTAGGCTGCTTGAAGCGGCTCGTAGATTTCGTCATCTAAATAAGCAGTCCCTACCATGGAATCCTCTAGCCCTAATGCAAGCATAATTTCTGTTACATGCTGATTTAAGCTGATTGCCTTTGTAGGTGCTTCCTTATAGGTTTGGGTAGTTCCATTATTTTTAATGATTACCTCAGTCGTTGTCGCCTCAGACGGTTCAACTTTTTCAGTTTGCGTTGCTGATTCAGGCTTGTCCTTTGTACCACACGCTCCTAAAACTGCGATGAGCGCGATGAGCATGACCAGCCATATACTTCTCCATTTTTTCATGTCCTTTTCTCCTTTGTTGTCATAAATATAGAAAGAAATCAGAGACTTCTTTGCTACCAGGATCATTGGAAGGGCATAAAAAAACCCTCTTGTCGCCAAGAGAGTAGCATAGTGAAAAAACGGTATAGTTACCTTTATCACTATCCCCATCCTCGTGGTTCTTAGTTAGCATACACATACTGGCAGGTATCCTGGCTTAGGTTCATCATCTATACACCTTCCCATAGTTAAACTACAGTGGCATCCTGTATAGACTCCCCATTTACAGTTGCGGGACAGCATCGGAATTACACCGATTTCCCTTTTAAGCAAAATGACAAATGCCATTTGCACCAATATGTTCTATTCATTCTATTGATAGACTAGCAGTTCATGAGTTAATTCGCAATCAGAGTAAATTGCAAAATCTGCAATCATCATTATATTAGCACTATTTCGACAAAAAGACGAATCATTTTACAAGAATTATTTGTGCTAGTATTCTGATACAATGAGAACATAGCCACCTATAGAAACGAGGATTTAGTATGTACAAGACGATTGGGGTTCTTGCTCATGTTGATGCAGGAAAAACAACCTTTTCTGAGCAAATGCTTTATCATACCAATAGTATTCAAGCGCGGGGGCGTGTCGATCATCAGGATGCCTATTTAGATAATCATGAGCTTGAGCGTAAACGTGGCATTACAATATTTGCCGAGCAAGGTCGCATGACTATCGGCGACGATACATATACGCTGATCGATACACCAGGGCATGTCGATTTCTCCCCTGAGATGGAGCGTGCCATTCGTGTCATGGATTATGCCATCATTATTATTAGTGCTGTAGAGGGTATACAGGGTCATACAGAAACTGTATGGCAGCTTTTACGGAACTATCATGTCCCTACATTCTTTTTTATTAATAAAATAGATCGTGACGGAGCAGATGTGAGAGCTGTTATGACTCAGCTGCATAAGGATTTCTCAGAACATGTAATCCTCATAGATGAACCACTGCAGGAAAACTATGTTTCAAGCACGATTATGGAATGGCTGGCAGAGCGTGATGAAGAACTGCTAGATAACTTTTTGAATGAAACATTGGAACATCGCCAATGCATGACTAGACTACAAACGATGATTAAAAATGAGGATGCCTTTCCTTGTTTTATAGGTTCTGCGTTGAAGGATGAAGGCATTGAGGAATTTATTGCTCAACTTCCATTCCTAACGGGTACTCACTTCGAGCCAGAAGCACCTTTTCAAGGAGAGGTCTTTAAAATACGCCATGATGGACATCAACGTTTAACGTTCATCAAGGCCCTTACAGGCAAGTTACATATTCGGGATGAATTTACATTTGGAGATATCACAGAAAAAGTAACAGAAATTCGCCTATATAACGGCAGTCGATTTGAAACTGTTCAGCAAGTTGAGGCTGGTGAAATCTTCGCTGTTAAAGGGCTCAGTCAGGCAAATATTGGGGATCGAATTGGCAGTAAATTGCTATCACTGCCCTATGAGCTTGTCCCTACATTACAGGCAAAAGTTCAATATGAGGGTGAGCAACATATAAAAGAAGTATTAAGGATTTTCCGTTTACTAGAGGCCGAGGAGCCGTCATTGCGTGTCGTGTGGCAGGAAAAATTTCAGGAAATCCATGTGCACATAATGGGTGTCATTCAGTTAGAAGTCCTGATTGACGTGTTATTGAAACGTTTTGCATTACACATTTCTTTTGGAGAGCCGCAAATATTATATATGGAGACAATTGGGACAACCGTTACAGGCTACGGTCATTTTGAGCCACTCAAGCATTATGCAGAGGTTCATTTATTAATGGAGCCTAATGAACGCGGAGCAGGAATTACCTTTAGTAATGCCTGTCATGCCGATGATTTATCAGTGGGCAACCAGCGTCTCGTTGAGAAGCACTTGTTTGAGCGTGATCATCACGGCTTACTCACAGGCTACGCCGTCACAGATATTCATTTTACGCTATTAACGGGGCGTGGTCACAATGAGCATACCTCTGGTGGTGATTTCCGAGAAGCTACTTTCCGAGCACTACGTCAAGGACTAGAACAAGCACAGAACATCCTGCTTGAGCCATATTATCGCTTTAAAATGAAAGCTTCCAATGATTTTATTGGCCGTATGATGACTGACATTCAACAGGCTGCCGGCACATTCGACGACCCAGACCTCACCGAAACTGACGTTGTTTTGACAGGACGTGCACCTGTAGCAACCTTTATGAGCTATAGCACAATCTTTGCTGCCTATACCAATGGGAAAGGCTCACTTACCCTCCAATTTGATGGCTATGATGTGTGTCATAATGCAGAAGAAGTAATAGCCCAGATAGGCTATGATAAAAATGCGGACCCTGAATACAGTTCTTCCAGCATTTTTTGCGCTAAAGGCAAAGGCTATACTGTCCCTTGGCAAGAGGCTCAAGCAGCCATGCACTGTCAGGGATAAGTCAAGTAAAGTATTTGCAAGGACGGTGTGTTAGGCTAATAGCCTCAGATGAAGCATGATACGCTGGCATAAATAAAACAAGCCCCCCGCTTCATGGAGGGCTTGTTTTCATATCGCACCGACAGCTTTCTTTGAGGGCTTATGGACCTGATAAGCAGGTTCAACCACCACATAGCCCTGCGTATTAGTGAAGTCGATTAAAACTTTACCAGGCTGACTTTTTAATATTTGTAGTTGATCAATTAATGTTAACAATAGCTCATGGCCGTTCCCTCGTGGATGCCAATTTAAGTGATCACTATTTAATTCCTGAACCGCATCCAGAAATTGTTTATATTCCTGCTGCGCGAATGCGATTAGTTGATCCTGATGAGAAATTTCCATTAAATCATTTATATAAGTTTCATAAAAACGTATAACAATGGAGCATAGTAAATCATTGACACGTGCAGCGCTTAACACGGGATTGGGCTCTTGTGAAAGGCGATCAAGGTTAGGCTTTGCTCGTGTTGAATCAATGCGTGTAATTAAGTGATACTGCTCCCCGTTCACCTCATATATAATAGGGTTCGTCGGCATATACATCATAAAGCTATTCGTCTTCGTTTTCAGTTGATCCGTTAACGTTGCCAGAGCAAAAAGATGGCCTTCTACCTCACCATTTCTTATCCAAATAATGTCTTTATTATATAAAATTCGCTCAAAAAAGCGGTTGTTGCGAATCAGCTTCGTTGCTAATAATTGGTCAATCAGTGATTCAACCACCATTCTTGTTTTCGCTTTTTTAGCAATTTCTGTCCTTGGCTGCTTACAAATGGTCATATCTACAAAAGGCGTTTCCTGTGTTATCGTTGTATGAATATTCATCCTATGTGCATCCCCTTTGCGTACATATTTTCAAAACAAAAAGGACTTCCTTCTATGTTTGAGGAAATCCTTCGCTTTAATGTGATTCATCACACAATGCCAAACAAACCCTAAGTAAATGTGAAGGAGTTCGAAAATGAACCCTTTCATGAACTTTGGGCGTTTGACGTACTGTGACGAACAGAGCATTCTGTTTTGTCAACATGCCACCTCCTATTCCTCGTAGGTTTATGGTGTGTACTCATAACAGGCAGGTATCCTGACTCATGGTCATCGCCACTTTTCCCCTTCCCATCATTTGACAGTGGTTGCTGAAAAGTCGCTCACATTTACAGTTGCGGGACAGTGTCGGATTCACACCGACTTCCCTTTTAAGCAAATTGCACGCAATTTACACCTATTACTACACGCTATTCAATTGTCATAGGAATCGGGTGTACTCCACATTCCTATTAGATTACTAAAATCAATTGTAAAGTAGTGGATTTCTAAAGTCAAATATCACAATATTTTCCAAACCATTTCTTCACTTAATCTTACAAACTCTGAAATTCTGACAACATGTCTTCCTATTTACTTTGATGGTATGATACTTCCTCAGCTTCATGCGGGTCATCTCTTTCGAAATCCCCTCGGATTTTCTACGCAGCATAATACTGAATAGCTTCGATTTCAACCGCTATACGTTCTGGTCTTTTCCAACGAATCAGCAAAATGGTCGTCTTTTTCACATATTAAATCAGCGAAACTAGTTAATGTTTTGTCCTAATACGTCCTTTACCGAATATCTTCTTTTTAACATCCGTATCACCTTCATCTATTTTTCGGCGTATATACTCGCATGAGAATAAATTTTAGCGAATGATTAACGGCTTTTAAAAAAGGAGTTACGACACTTTTATTTTAGGTTATTAGTTATGTAATATTTGATAAAATGAGTTACGAGCGCAGGGGATTCCTGCGCTCATTTTTTTAACGCAAAACCGCGAGTTAAATCGGGATAAGACACTTGCATCATTTTGAAATACTAACATAAACAACCTATAAACGCACCTCAGACAAACCTATACGCACAACTACGCGATTCAACGATTCTCGCTACATCTGACAGCGTTGAGTGATGTAACTAAAGAGTAATAACTTCACCAGAGTATTGTCTTAATTGTTCAATGGCTACGGTTACGGCTACTTCCTCAGTCTCAATCAAACTCAATCCTTTTTTAATAGGACTCCAAAATTCATATCCGCAGTCTTCTTGCCACATATATACTTCTGTTGTAAAAAGACCATCTCTCCGTTTTATAATTTGAACTTTATATTGATGACTTGGAGACATTATTTCCTTTAGCATCTGTTCCATCGTTTCACCATCTTTACAAATAGTAATGTGTATAACTATTATTCTTCAAAAAGAAAAAAAGCTTTGAGCAAAATCTTAAAAACAGGGGGCTTGGGAAGGTCATGCATTTTCAACACAAAAAAAGAGGTTTATGGTGTGTATTCGTAACAGGCTGGTATCCTGACTCATGGCCATTTCCACTTTTCCTCTTCCCGTCCAACTTAAAACGGTATTTTCTAAGGTCAAATACTAAGCTAAACACCAGTAATTGAATAAAAAAGGATAATAGACAATACTGCAAAGGTTTGAATGATAATCCCGATCACGCTACAAATTAAACCAGAAATTGCCAAACCTCTGCCATTTTCATTTCTTTTAGCAATTTCCTTTGTTGCCATTCTTGATAAAACTACTCCTAAAATCCCAAGAACTAAACCAATAAATGGTACGATGATAGAAAGAATACCAAGCGTTAATGAAATGATAGATTTATTATTCATTTCAATTTTTTCAACCATTTCCCTCACCCCCCAACAATCTAATGTTACGAATCACACTTCTTCAAAAAACAGTTCCATCCATTGAATTCTATCAATATTATTGAAATATATCTATTATTTTACAATATAAAAGGTTATGCGTAAGGGAGAACCAGTCAGCGTTTCTTTGCTAATTTCTAAGCTCTGTATGCTTGCTCCCTAATTGGAACGGGGCGACAGCATACACCCCTCACATAGTAATTTCCCCATCCCTATTCCCCCTTTCTAAGCACAGCCAAAAAAGCCTCGCATCTATGCGGGCTTTGAATTTGATTCGTGATGGTGGCTTTATTTCATTATTACGAGACTAAAACATACTGCGCTAAAACACTTTGCACTTTATAAATATTGGTCGCCTTATTGAAGCTTTTTTGGATAGGTAGCGAACTGCCTGATACCCATATTTTTAGCTCTGCGTCTAAATCAAATGTACCAGCCGTTTCTACTGAAAAATGAATAATATTTTTATAGGGGATCGAATGGTATTCCGTTTTCTTACCAGTAACTCCTTGCTTATCAATGAGGATTAATCGTTTATTCGTAAAAATAAATATGTCTCTAATAATTTTATAGGCATTTTTGATGGTTTCGTTTGGAATTAATAAATCTTTGACCTCCTCCTGTAATTTTTCAAAATTCACCTCGCTTGCATTGCCGATTAATCCATCAAATAAGCCCATTCTTTATCCCCTTTCAGCTTTTGTTTGTTTAATATATTATGAAGAGAACCGGGCTACGACTCCAAGTTTTGGTATTATTTTTTCTGTAAGGAGGGGGTTCATTGCGAGCATTTCTATTTATTATCATGTCCCTCCTAGCTACAGTTGTTTTAGGCTGTACGGATAAAGAGCTAGCAGTGGGCAAATTGGCGAAGGTCAGCATTTCTAACGGCGAAGGATTTGACACTGTGAATACTGATTTTATCTAAGAATATGAGGATGAAGAGTCTCTTGAAATGTTCCATGAAGTCATTACTACTGCTGTGAGAAATAAGGGAATTGTTAATATGGCTACCCCTCCATATGATGTACAAGTAGTGGATATATATGGCTTCCATCTTTGGGTAGGGGAAATGGGTCAAAAGGGAACGTTGATGAACGTGAAGGATACCCATACGATTTATAGCATCTCTGAAGATTTGATTGCCCCACTTAGATCATTGCTGCAAGAATAAAAAACACTTTCCATTCAAATAAGGAAAGTGTTTTTGGATTAATCATACTACGGCTTGAAACAGCATTTGCGCATATCGGTCTGTAAAAGCAAAGCCACCTTCGCCTTTATGGCTCTCATCGACAATTTTACCCGACTTCATGACATAAATACGATCACACAAATAAGAAACCGCCTTTAAGTCGTGCGATATAAATAAAATGGCCATGTTTTTTTCTTTTTTTAAAGTTATTAATAAATCTATCATTTCTCGTTGAATCAAGCGATCTAAACTCGAAACAATTTCATCACAAACTAATAGTTGGGGTTCGACTAAAATCGACCTTAGTAAATTAACCCGTTGTCGCTCCCCTCCACTTAGCTCAGATGGCAGGGCTTCTAATATATCGGTTGGGAGCATCACTTTTTCTAGCATTATCTGTAGTTCGCGATCAGTCAAAGACTTATGTGCTGCCATTAGAGGCTCACGTAACAATTCCTTGACGGTCCATACTGGATTTAAGGCAGCCGTAGCATTTTGAAAAATGATTTGGCAGTTCTCATAAAAATGCGAGCGATTTTGCTTCGTCATCAATTGATTTTCAAAAAACACCGCCCCTTTTTCAGGCTTTTCTAGCTGCATTATCACTTTGGCTAAAGTACTTTTCCCACTGCCGCTTTCTCCTACGAGTCCTACGATTTCACCTTTTCCCACGGTTAGGTTTATATTCTGTAATACTTGCTGCCCTGCTCGATAGCTTTTACTAACATGATTTACATGAAGCAACAATATCAACCGCCTCCTAAAAATGATGAGCGACAAGCTGCTTCGTATATGGATGCTTGGGCTCCTTAAAAATTTCAGATATTCTCCCACTTTCTACTATTTCGCCATTTTTCATCACCAGAATAGAATCAGCCATCTTAGCAACTCTTAAATCATGCGTAATCAATAGTATCGTCGTCCCTAAGCGGGCATGGAGATTTTTTAGCAATTTGATAAATTCTTGTTGATGGAGCATATCTAGAGCAGAGGTTGGTTCATCCGCCATCAAAACGTCTGGTTCATGATAGAAGGCGCAGGCAAGCATGCAGCGTTGTAGCATGCCACCTGAAAGCTCAAATGGATAGCGATTTAACACATCCTTAGGTAGGTTTAACTCCTTTAAAATGGCTGTGATTTTATCTAAAAACTCCTCTTCCTTTTGCCCTAGTCTCGAAGCGGTCAACCTATAGAGTTGATGCTTTATTTTTTGGGTGGGTGAAAAACTATTCATTGCATCCTGAAAAATGGTAAAAAAATGCTTTTTGCGTAGCTTCACACGCTCCTGTTCTGACATTGTCATGACATTTCTTTCATTAAATACAATGGAACCCTCCATAGTTGCTCGTGCTGGTAGCATCCCAAGCAGAGCTGAAAGGGTCGTACTTTTGCCGCTGCCACTCTCGCCAATGATAGCGGTAATTTGACCTTTAGGTACAGTAAAAGTCAAGCCTTGAATAAGGGATTTGCCGTCTAATTGAACAGCCAAATTGTCAACTTTAAACATGCGTTCGGTTCCCTCCTTGTTTGAAAGTACCTCCAATAACTTGCACACATAAAATCGTTATAAAGATTAACAGTCCAGGGAAAAGACCCATCCACCAAGCCCCCACAAGTAAATCATTTTGCGCTGTGTACAGCATTGTTCCCCATGATGGAGTAGCTGGTGGGACACCAATTCCTAAAAAGCTTAAGGAAACTTCGGTAAAAATAGCCCCAGCAAAATTAAAAATGGTTACCACAAATATCGCAGGCATACAATTACGTAATAAATGGCCAAAGAGAATTTTCCACAACGGCGTGCGGAACATTTTCGCCATCTGCACAAACTCTTGCTCCTTTAATCGGATAAACTCTGAGCGGATGATACGAGCTGTCACAAACCATCCCGTGATACCCATCACCATCGCCATACGCCACATACTGCCCTGCATCATTGCCTGTAGAGCTAGCACGATGACCAATGAAGGAATTGTTAAAAAGGCTTCGAGAATACGCATCATTACTGCATCAATGGCACCACCAAAATAACCACTTATGCCCCCATATATGATACCAATTATGCTAGATAGGACGACCGATACAATGGCAATAAATAGCGTCACCTTCCCCCCCACCAATAAGCGAGAAAGGACATCTCTACCCAACTGGTCAGTCCCTAATAAATGTGTGGCATTAGGTGCTTGATAAATTTGATTCATATCCATTACATTAGGCTCAAAAGGAGCTAATAATGAAGAAAAAATAGTCGTTGTAAAAATAAGAGCTAAAAGCACAAGCCAAAAAATCGGATATCGCTGTTTTCTCATACAAAGCCCCCTCTTCTTAATCGAGGGTTCAAACCAATCATCAGTATGTCAATGACGAATAAACAGATGACCACGACCACGCCTATGATTAAAATAGCCCCCATCAAAACGGGGAAATCTTTGAGCATGACGGATTTTACCAAAAGCTGTCCTAAGCCTGACCAACCAAATAATGTTTCGACCACAATGGAGCCTCCGAAAAATGATGGGATGGTCACCCCAACATAATTGATATAAGGAATGACAGCATTTCGTAAAATCATCCTTCGAATTTCACGTTCTGGTACTCCATTCGCGCGTGCTACTTGAACATAGTAGCTATGATTCTCTACTTTCACACTATCCTGCAAAAATCGGGCAAAGATGCCCACATGCGACATCACGAGGACTATAAGCGGGAGTGCCATATGATATAAACGATCCATGAACCCTCCATCGCCCCGCACATCATTCATTCCTGAAGATGGAAACCACCCTAATGTTATGGAAAAGACCATGATGAATACTATGCCTAGCCAAAATGGTGGTATGGCTGAGCTTGCAATACTAAAGATGGAAAGTCCGCGGTCGAGTAATGAGCCCTCCCTCATGCCAGCCTGTAAGCCTAGCCAAATAGAGGCAATCGTTACTAGAAATAACGTCAGAACAACGAGCTGTAGTGTGTTGGGTAACCGCTCAAGTAAAATCGTCAAAACAGGTCTTCCTTCTTTAGCTGAATATCCCAAATTACCTTGTAGTGCTTCACCTAACCACCGTCCATACTGTAAGAGAACAGGTTGATCGAGTCCAAAGGCTTGTTCAATACGTTCCTTCTCTGCGGTCGATAATGTTTGGGCATTGCCTCCATAATAAGCTGCTGCGGGATTACCAGGAGCGGCATGCATCATGAAAAAAGAGAGGAAGCTCACGATAATGAGGACAATTGTCCCCATTATCATTCGCTTCCCAAGCCATTTAGCGATCATTCCATTTCCACTCCTCAACATTCCATAAGAAGCCTGCCCCATGGTGACCTAAAATTCGCTCTTTAACACCATTAATTTGTTTATCGATACCATATACAGCATCTACATAAGCAAAGTAGGCAAAAGGTGGGTCTTGAGCTAGCTCCTCCTGCAATGCCATATAGACCTTCTTACGTTGCTCAGGATCGACTGTAGTACGGCCTTCCTCTAGCAATGCATCTACTTTTGCATTGGCATAGCTGCCGTAATTATAGCCAGCACTTGTGAGACTGGATTCTCCAGAATGGAATAGGCTGTATGTATGATGGTCCGCATCATAGGGACTTCCCCATCCAACCATAAAGGCTTCTGTTTCTTCAATAACAATATTGCTCCAATCTAGCGCGGCCACTTTCACATCTGCCCCAACAGCTTTATAGCCCTCTGCCACATAATTGGCCATATTTACACGCACAGTATCAGTTATGGGCGCAGTAATGGTAAATGTTAATTTTTGACCATCCTTATAGCGGAAACCGTCATCGGCTAATTGCCAGCCTGCTTGCTCGAGCAGCTTATTTGCTTTTTTTACATCGTAAGTATAATGTTCGATTTTTTCATTTACAAAATTATGTTGTTGTAGCGGTGAATAAGCTTCTGTTCCATAGCCATGTAATATACCTTTTACAATGCCTGCACGATCCGTTGCGTAGCTAATTGCTTTTCTTAGTGAAACATCCTTCCAAATAGGATACTTCATATTAAATAAAACACCTCGATAATCAGCGGATTCAACCTCGTACATTTTTAAACGTTCGACTTTTGACAGTTCCTCAACCTGATTTGGATCAAGTAATGCAATATCCACCTCACCCGATTTTAGCTGTAGGGCACGCACATTGCTATCAGGGATAAATTTAAAAATGACTTGTTCAATCGAAGCCTTTGTCCCATAAAAAGTAGGAAATGCTTTTAGCGTCAGGCTTGTCCCTTTATCCCATTGTTCAAACCTATAAGGCCCTGCGCCGATTGGTTGTTGGTTAAATGAAGCGGTTCTCATTTCCTGTCCTTCGAAGGCATGCTTTGGCAAAATAGGCACAGTTAATTTGTCTAGCATCGGTGTAAATGGTTCATCTAATTGGATGGTCATTGTCGAGTCGTCGATTTTTTTCATGCCCGTCACATGGATAAAATCAGATTTTAAATAGGAGCCGTTTGCATCGTCAAGAATACTTTCAATGGTGAAAATAATATCGTCCACCGTTAAAGCCTGCCCATCATGAAATAGCACATGATCATTAATCACAATTGTATACGTCATCTGGTCATCTGATATTTGAATACTTTTAGCCATATCAAATACTGGTACATTGTGTTCATCGAAACGCATCAAACCTCTAAATAAAAAGGCATCTAAATTCGTTTCCTCTAAAAGAGGATTTAAACCTGCAAACTCTGACTCAGAAGCAAAAACAAGCTCATTCGCCTGTGAAGACGACGAAGCAGATGACTGTTTCTCCTCGCCTTGACTGGACTCTTTCGTACAGCCTGCAAGACAAAGTATCATTAGAAGTATCCATACTGAAAACTTTTTCAATTCACTATCTCCTTTATCACAACATTACAATAATGCTGTCATCTGTTCAAACATACGATTTATTTCCTTGTGAAGTGTTCGTTGCTCTTTGGCGAGCCATCTACAATGAATCGCCTGATCTGTTAGCTTTGTTACGCTTGCCTGAAGAGATTGCTCCTGTTGAATTAAATCCTGTAAATCTCGCATGTTAAGATTTTTCACTAGTGGTGACACAATCCATAAAGAGCCGATATAAAGTGCTTTTTCGAGCAAGCCAAGCGCTGCAAAATTCATTTCCTGTGGTTTGAAATGGATGGAATCAAACGCAATAAGTTGTTCCTCTACATAGACCTTATATTTCGACTGGTAGGCTTGATAATCAAAGACTTCCCCTCGCATTTCTCGACCTGGTGCAACAATTTCACCCCAAATTAATGTCGAGCTCTCCTTCATGCGAATGGTTGTATCTGCTTGAAACTTGGCTCGTTCAAATGGAATAGTTACTTCAGGGAGCCATTCTAATCGTGCCTCATCAGCCATCTCAACGGTAATAGCCTGGGTACAATGATCGCCTGTATGGGAAGGATAGATTTTCAATGCCGATTGTTGCTTCAGCCTTACTCGGCTTCCTGACGCAAGTTTGACATTGATTTCATTGCGGTCTCCCGCTACCATCCCACCAGAGGATTCCATCAAGAATACTGTGGCAGTTGGATCACTACCTTCATATAATTCACGGCTAGCCTTTAGGGGAGGCTGTTGGTACACATGAACCAGTCGTGTATAGCCCCTCCTAGGCTCAAAGGCCATTTCTAATTTGCCAAAATGATTTATTTTCTGTGGATTAACCATGGTTGTCAACGGCTTCTGCACCTTCAAGTAGCATATGGTGCTGAATCCATTCAACCACCTTATCTACATTCGTTTGAGAACGAACATCTGCAAAAATGTATGGACGGCCACCACGCATTTTTTTCACATCCTGATCCATGATGTCTAGATCGACCCCCACATGAGGCGCCAATGATGTTTTATTGATTAGCAGTAAGTCTGAACGCGTTAGCGCTGGACCGCCTTTACGTGGGATATCCTGTCCCTCTGCCACATCAATGACGTAAATATAGCCATGCACTAGTTCAGGACTAAATGTTGCAGATAAGTTATCCCCACCACTTTCAATGAAAATTATATCCAAATTTTTGAAGCGTTTAGTTAAATCATCAATCGCTGCAAAATTCATTGATGCATCCTCACGAATAGCTGTATGAGGACAACCTCCTGTTTCTACCCCAATAATACGCTCTTCGGCTAAAACGCCATTCGTAATTAAATATTGGGCGTCCTCCCTTGTGTAAATATCATTGGTAATTACCGCTACATGATAATGCTCATGCATCACACGTGTTAATTGATCTACTAATGACGTTTTTCCTGACCCAACTGGGCCGCCGATGCCAATACGTATTGGTTTCATTGTTATCCTCTCTCTTTCTATGAAATAAATAATCTGGAATATAAAAACTCATGTTTCATGGATGCCAATTCAATCCCTAACGCATTATTCGTTAAATCATCCATCGTTAACGACATCACTGTTTGCGCTGCTTCTTCTACCGAAATCAATAGCTCATTCAATGCTTGGACACCTGTATTTTGACCAAATGGTACAGCACGTACAGCATTTTGTACTAAGCCGCTAATTGAAGCATACATAAAGGTCATCACTGCGTGAAAGACATTGACACCAAGTGCCTCGCAATAAATTCCATAAAGCACAGCGTAATGTCCCTTCACTTCTTCACGCTCAATTTTCTCCTTCCATTGCAATAAAAAAGGGCATTCCATAAGTGGTGTCACCGTTCGCACAAATTGCTTCCCTACGTTTACACTCGCCTCTTTAGATTCTTTGGCCAGCTTCATAGCCCCACAAAGTTCATCCAGCTCTGTAAGACGAGCAAGATCTCTGTCTTTTGCTGCGTGGAATGCTTCTTGAATTAGTATCGCATCTCCATGCACTAAATTATGAAATAAATAGCCCTGACAAAATTCGATTAATTGATCCTTTGTGCGAATGAGATCTGCTTGAATATACGTTTCCATACCATAGGAATGTGTATAAGAACCTATTGGAAATGCCGAATCATGAATTTGCAATAGTTGCAGTATCGATAAATTAGTGAGAGTGTCCACGGTATTTGAATGGCTGCTTGAAACGTCTTTCTGTTGTTTCATAGTGCACCCCTATTTCATCTAATAATGGATTAATCGTATGATCCGCTCGTACGATGATTTCATTGTTTTCAATTAGGCAAGGGGTATGGCGATTCCCTAATTCGAAAGCTGATTTTCCCATTTCATGCATGTCGTTTGGCGTTATAACAATAACAGGCTCTAATTTTGTACGGATGGCGATACGACGATGTTCATCCTCCCATAATAAATCGCCATATTTTAATGGTTCATCCCCTTCTAAACGTAAAGCAATGTCTGTACCTTGATCTGTTTCTGTGCGTAGAATTCGTTTACTTAATTCCTCCCACTCTAGTTCAATCCACTCTGTTTTCTTTTCATGATGTTCTTCTTCGTGTGCAATGTTCCCCATGATTTTTTCAATTAACATATGTTTAGCACCTCATCGTCTTTTTATTGGCTGTTACGCTCACTTTAATTGCTTAGAATAAGAAATATCGTTGAGCCATCGGTAGTACATCCACTGGCTCGCATGTTGCTAATTCTCCATCAATTTTTACTTCATAGGTTTCTGGATTCACATCTATTTCTGGCGTCTCACTATTTAGTTTCATGTCAGATTTGCGAATATTTCGGCAATTCGAAACCGTCCCAATCATTCTTTTCAAGCCTAATTTTTCTGGCAAACCTTCTTCGACAGCTATTTTTGGTAAAAATGTCATGCCACAATTTTGAGGACCCTGTCCATAGAAGCCATAAGTCTGACGGCCTTTCATTGGCTGTGGTGTTGGAATGGATGCATTTGGATCTCCCGTAATCCCATAGACGGCAATACCAGCCTTGATGACCACTTCTGCCTTTACGCCAAAGAATGCTGGGTCCCATAAAACGATATCGGCTAATTTTCCTTCTTCCAATGAACCTACTTCATGGCTAATACCATGTGCAATTGCTGGGTTAATATTTAGCTTCGCCATATAGCGCTTGACACGGTAATTATCATGCTCCTTGCCCTCATCCTGTGGTAAAGGTCCACGTTGCTTTTTCATTTTGTCTGCTGTCTGGAACGTCCTAATCGTCACCTCTCCCACACGGCCCATCGCCTGTGAATCCGAAGACATAATGCTCAGGATTCCTAAGTCCTGCATAATATCTTCTGCAGCAATCGTTTCAGGACGAATACGTGAATCTGCGAATGCGACATCTTCTGGCACATCATGCTTCAAGTGATGGCACACCATCAGCATATCTAAATGCTCATCAATCGTGTTCGTTGTAAATGGTTTCGTAGGGTTCGTCGAAGCTGGCAAAATATTTGGTAAAGATGCCATTACTAGCTGGTCTGGCGCGTGTCCACCACCAGCACCTTCCGTATGGAAAATATGAATAACACGGCCACCGATGGCATTGATTGTATCTTCTACAAATCCTGCTTCATTTAATGTATCGGAGTGCAGGGCTACTTGAATATCGTATTCATCTGCAACAGTTAAGCTTTGGTCTAGTGCAGAAGGTGTTGCCCCCCAGTCCTCATGAATTTTCAAACCAATGGCACCTGCACGAACTTGCTCGATAATTGGTGCTGGGTCTGAGGCACTGCCTTTTCCAAGTAGTCCAACATTGATTGGAAAGCCTTCCATGGCCTGTAACATGCGATGTAGATGCCATTCACCTGCAGTTAAGCTTGTCGCCTTTGAACCTGCTGCTGGTCCTGTTCCGCCGCCAATAAAAGTAGTTGTTCCTGCTAATAGGGCCGTCTCTACTTGATCGGGACTGATGAAATGGATATGGGTATCAATAGCACCTGCTGTAGCTATAAGCCCTTCACCTGCATATACCTCTGTCCCTACGCCGATAATCATGTCCTGATCGACACCATCCATACTATTCGGATTGCCAGCTTTGCCGATGCCAATAATTCGACCATCTTTAATACCGATATCAGCCTTCACAATACCCGTATAATCAATGATGACGACGTTTGTGATGACGGTATCTAGCACACCTTCATTGCGTGTATTTTTACCGTTTTGCCCCATCGAAACACGCAATGATTTACCACCACCAAAGACACCTTCATCTCCATAGGATGTATAGTCCTTCTCAATTTCGACCCACAAATCCGTATCGGCTAAACGCAATTTGTCGCCAACTGTAGGACCGAACATTTTCGCGTAAGCTTCATGTGTTACCTTCATTTTTCTTCCGCTCCTTTAAAGCCGCCTTCAATTGCCTTGTCTAAAATTTCATCTTTATGATGGGTAGACCCTTCTGTTAGCTTATTTAAGCCAAAGACATGCTGCTTACCACCAAATTCGACAAGCTCTACTTCTTTTTCTTCCCCAGGTTCAAAGCGAACGGCCGTCCCCGATGGAATATTTAAATGCATACCGATTGCATCTTCTCGATTAAATTCTAGAAATCTATTGACTTCTATAAAATGAAAATGTGAACCTACTTGAATCGGGCGATCTCCTGTATTGGCTACTAGTACCTTTTTGGTTGCCCTGCCTACATTGATTTCAATTACACCCTTCTTTGGTCGGATTTCTCCAGGAATCATTTACTCACACTCCTTTACTGAATTGGACGGTGAACTGTGACCAGTTTCGTACCATCTGGGAAGGTACATTCCACCTGTACATCTGAAATCATGTCACCGACACCCTCCATTACGTCCTCTGCTGTCAGAACATGCTTTGCCTCACTCATTAGCTGTGCAACAGTTTTTCCATCTCTAGCACCCTCCATTATAAAACTACTAATAAGAGCAACTGCTTCTGGATAATTCAACTTTAAGCCGCGAGCTTTTCTTTTCAGCGCAAGTTCTCCTGCTACATGGAGGAGTAGTTTTTCTTGTTCTACTGGTGATAGCTTCAAATTAATCTCTCTCTTTCCTATATTCAGAATTATCTTTCAATAACAATTTTCGAAGCATACTTCCTTTCAATTGCATGTGCTTTTTAATAACCATTTAGTTTTTAAGCATATAATTGTTGTCTTACAAATTATGATTTCGCAAGGGATATGCGAAGAGAAATAGAAATGACTTGTTGACCCGGCAAACGCGGGTTGCAATAGTTGAAGTGAGTAATAGAGGTAACAGCTAGTCCATTATAAAAAACTACATTAAAAAATTCAACATTTTTATTTATCTGTGAATTTACAAGTTTTATAAATAACTCACAAAAAAAGAGGCTTATTTTACAGAAAATCGGTCAACTGTAAATAAGCCTCTTATCATGTTGAGTAAAGTGAAAATAAAATTATACTAAAAAAATTGTAATTTTATGTTATTAGGGTTATTATTTCAGGGCTATAAACCCTTGAAATTTTTCACTTATATCTTATACCCCAAACTTATTTGTTAATTTTTGTAAATCATCAGCTTGTATGCTTAAATCCTGTGTGACGTGATTGACAGCTTGCATAGACGCAGTTTGCTCATCCATTGATTGCAAAACAGCCTCTGTATAATTCGATAATCTGCCCATTCCATCCGCAATCGTTATGACGGTTGATGCCACCTCATTAGCGCTACTAGCGAGCTGTTCAGCTGTTGCGGAAATGTCTTCAAGCTGGTTATTCATTCGACTTACATGCTGAGAGATTGTCCCAAATGATTTTGTCGCCTCATCAATGACATAAACACCTTGCTGAACATTTTTCAAATCCTCGTCCACAGAGGAAGCGACTTGTTTTGTATCATGTTCAATACCTACGACTAAGTCAACGATTTGCGTAGCAGATTGCTTCGATTGCTCAGCTAATTGGCGCACCTCTTCGGCCACTACTGCAAAGCCTTTACCATGTTCTCCCGCCCTTGCTGCTTCTATGGCAGCATTTAAAGCTAATAAATTCGTTTGATCTGTAATCGCTGTAATCATATCAGTCATCGATTTAATATCTGACATTTTAGTGGATAGCTGCTGCATAAGACCACTAGTTATCTCTGTTGACGATGAAATATATTGCATCTGTTCTTTCGCTACATGTAAAATGCTTACCCCGTTTCCAGCAACCTCATTCGCCTCTTTGGCATGACTAAAAACATCCTGTGTAGCTACCGTAATTCGTTCAATTCCATCAACAGTTTCTTGCATAGCTTGGGCACTATCACTAGCGGATTGTGCAGCTTGCTTCAAGCCATCCGATGTTTTCTCTATCTGTTGGTCTACTTCTTCCACAGCTAGCGTAATTTCATTTGTACTTGCTGATAATTCTTCAATACTCGTCGATAAATCTGTAGAGCTATTCGCAATTTTTTGCGTCATTGTTCGTAATTGATTTTTCATGTCTAAAAAAGATTGTGCTAGCTGAGAGATTTCACCTTTGTCATGTACCTCAATGACAACTGTATCTAATTTGCCAGTAGTAATCCCTTGTGCAGCCTCCGTCAGCTGTTTGATGGGCTGTATCACTTTAAAATGGACATAGACCGTGTACGAAAGTGTAAGGACAATTCCTAAAATGGTTAAAACAGTTGCAAGCCATTCTAATGTTGTTACATTGGCCAAATCTAAAAATAAAATAATAATCATTAACACATTTAAAGCTGAAAAGCCAAGTAAACTCTTATTTCGTAAACTCATAACAAATTCCTCCAACTAAAATATTACTTCCATACCATTATTATAGTTGAATAATCCTAAAAACATAAGAAAAAGCCCCCTTTTCATAAGAATAAAGGTCTAAATCTCCATAAAAAAGACCGTAGACAGCCACGAAGGCATATCTACAGTCCTTACCATTATTTTAAATTCATGATGCTAGAGCCAGCGATACCTGGGTGTGTCATTTCATATGGGTCTAAAATTAGGTCTAGCTGTTCATTTGTTAAGACACCCGCTTCAATACAAAGTTCACGGATTGAACGACCTGTTAGAATCGCTTCACGCGCAAGACGAGCAGCAACTTCATAGCCAATATGAGGGTTCACAGCAGTTAGTACCCCTACACTTTTCTCTACATATTCTTTCATACGTTCTTCATTTGCTTCGATATCTTTTAAGCAGTTTTCTGTAAACGCACGGAAGACATTATTCATAATGCTGATAGATTGGATAAGGTTAAATACTAAAACAGGCTCCATAACATTTAACTCTAATTGACCAGCTTCAGAAGCTAATGAAATTGTATGGTCGTTACCAATTACTTGGAAAGCCACTTGGTTCAGTACTTCTGGCATAACAGGGTTCACTTTACCCGGCATGATAGAAGAACCTGGTTGACGAGCTGGTAAAAGGATTTCCCCTAAGCCGGCACGTGGACCAGAAGCCATTAAGCGTAAGTCATTAGCAATTTTCGACATATTAATCATACAAATTTTCAACGCACCCGATACTTCTGTATAAGCATCTGTATTTTGTGTAGCATCAACTAAATGTGTCGCACCTTTTAATGGTAAACCAGAGATTTCTGCAAGGTGCTCATCGACAGATTTAATATAATCTGGGAAGGCATTTAAACCTGTTCCTACAGCAGTAGCGCCCATATTTACATCATATAAGTTTGGACGTGTTTGACGAATACGTACAATATCACGGTTGATGACACGGCAATAAGCTTCGAACTCTTGTCCTAAGCGAATTGGCACAGCGTCCTGTAAGTGCGTACGTCCCATTTTAATGACATGTGCAAATTGCTCTGCTTTTTGATGGAAAACAGATTGCATATAATCCATCGTTTCTAATAATTCATCTATTAAATTTAACACAGCGATATGAATAGCTGTTGGGAAAGCATCGTTTGTTGATTGTGACATATTGACATGACTGTTTGGACTTACTGTATGATAGTCACCCTTTTCTTTTCCTAAAATTTCTAGGGCACGGTTGGCGATGACTTCGTTGGCATTCATATTGATGGATGTTCCTGCTCCACCTTGGATTGGGTCTACAAGGAATTCTGCATCCCATTTGCCATCAATTACTTCTTGTGCTGCTTCGACAATTGCCTCACCAATTTCTTTTGATAATAGGTGTACTTCCATATTACTTAAAGCAGCTGCTTTCTTCACAATCCCCATCGCTTTAATAAGTGAAGAGTGAATTGTGTAGCCTGTAATCGGGAAGTTTTCCGTTGCACGTAATGTTTGAATTCCGTAATAAGCCTCTGCTGGTAATACGCGCTCACCTAAAAAATCTTTTTCTATACGTTGTGTTGACATCATTGTCGTCTCCTTTTATGTAATACTCACACTTGATAGTAGCTAATAAAAGTCGTATTGTAAACAGTCATTTTTCTGTAAACGAAAAAAATCCTTCAAAAAAGCAAAGAAATCGCTAAAAACCGAGCACATTTTAATAATGCCCTAGCATTATTAGCCGATTACCAAAATAATTAGGCAACTGTTTGAGATCGTATTACAACAGCTACTGTCTCGTTCAGCAATTATGCAAAAAAACCAATAGAATAACCGACTAGGTCCATTCTATTGGTTTGTTCCTTCTTCTATTATTTATTCGATGTGACAGTAAAACGGCTATTTTGATGTTGAGGATTTTCAAGCTCATCCAATACTGCCACTGCATAATCTGCGTAGCTTACATAACTTTCACCAGCTTCATTTACTAATAAATGATCTACCCCTGCTGTATAGTGACCTGTACGTGGACCTTCTGGATCAAAAAATGCAGACGGACTTAAAAATGTCCAATGGATAGCAGATTGTTGTAGATCCTGTAGGTTTTGTCCTTGATTTTGCGCAGTTGCTAGGTACAAAGCTGGGAAATCTGGTGTTTCCATCACACGAATTTGTTTTTCAGGGTCTACAAAAAGGCTGCCTGCCCCTCCGACAACAAATAATCTTGTATCAATGCCTTTAAAAATTTCGATTAAATGACGACCAGCTTTCACATGTAAATCCTCCTGACCTGCTGGTGCGCCAAACGCATTCACCACTACATCGAAGCCTTTCATTTCTTCTTGCGTTAAATGAAACACGTCTTTTTCAATTACGGGGATAGCTGTTGTTACTTTTGCTGCAGAACGAACGATGGCTGTTACTTCATGACCACGTTGCACCGCTTCCTCTACTATTTTTTGTCCTGCTTTACCTGTTGCACCAATGACAGCAATTTTCATTGTATGTTCCTCCTTAAATTATAGTTGTAACTATTTTAGTTACAGGTTAGATACAGAAAGACCATCTTCGCTTAAGTACGAAGCTGATCTAGCACATCCTGCAAAGTTTGTGCGTGTAGCTGTGCTTCCATTGCCTGCCAAATAGATGTATACACATCTTCCAAAGTATGTTGGATTTCTCGTCCCACTGCACACGCTGGATTTGGCTCATCATGAATTGCAAAAAGCTGTTCTGGCCCATTGATTGCTTGATAAATTGCTAAAAGTGTTAAATTCTTTGGCTCCACTAAAAGCTCGTACCCTGCAACCCCGGAATGTGATAAAAGTAATCCTGCCTTTTTCAGAACACCAATCATTCGTCTTACGACCACTGGATTTGTATTTACACTCCCAGCGATAAAGTCCGATGTAAGTAAGCTTTTATCAGATGTTGTAGCAATTAGCGAAAGAATATGGATCGCCACCGAAAATCGACTGTTCACCATATGTATCACCACCTGTTGTAACCATTATAGTTACAGGTAAGTAAAAAAGCAAGCACTTTGTTTTTCACTACCTGTCTTTATTTTTACGTTTCTTCATGTCATTATACATACAACTTAGATTTTATTTACATATATCACTAGCTCCTGTCGTATTTGCCCATTGTCCTCATAAAAATCTAAATTATGAAATTCATATTTAAAATGACCTACCGGAAAAGTCACACTTTCTCCCTGTACAGCCGCAAGTATACCTGCCACATCGTGTGAAACCATGTGTAATAATTCATCGCCCGTGACTGAATCTAGAAAGATTACGTTCATAAAAAACACCTCCACAGCTATTATAGCTTAGAAGGCGCTTACATTTATAGTCTTTCTTTATAGCCTTTCATACGAATTTCTTCAATCACTTGCATCATGTCGAAAAGTTGTTGCCGGGATAAATGGGAAGTGTGAGCGTCCTGCGCCTTTTGCTCGGAAACCATTTTTCGTTCTAGATGATTAGACTGTTGGGGATTATCTTCCACTTGAAGTACTGTTGTTTTCTTCACCATTTCACCTCTACCATAAATTTGACCGACATTCCATTTCAAATCATGCTAACAATCCCACAATTACTATAATCAAGTTCCTAGCAATCAGTCATCCAACTGCTAGCCTATTTAGTAAAACATATATTTTGACCTACTTATTGAGCCTAAAAAACAGCAGCCAAACTGGCTGCTGCTTATGTTAGACGGCAATCGGCGCTTTAATAGCGGGATGTGGGTCATAGCCCTCGATTGATAAATCCTCAAGCTCGATATCAAAAATCGAAGTTTTATTTGGATTGATGTGTAATGTCGGTAGGTCCTTTGGCTCCCGAGCAAGCTGTTCTTTTACTTGTTCTACATGGTTCGCATAAATATGAGCATCCCCAATGCTATGAATAAATTCACCCACCTCTAATCCACACTCATGTGCAATTAAATGAGTTAACAATGCGTAAGAAGCTATATTAAAAGGACAGCCTAATAAAGTGTCTAAGCTTCTTTGCATAAGCTGACAGCTTAATTTGCCATTAGATACATAAAATTGGAACATAACATGACATGGTGGCAATGCGGCTTTACTGCCCTTCGCACCTGCATTGATTACATCCTCAGGGTTCCACGCATTGACAATAATCCGACGTGAATCTGGATTATGCTTTATTTGATGAATGACATCCTGTAACTGGTCGATACTTTCCCCAGTAGAAGTTGACCAATGACGCCATTGCTTGCCATAGACATTACCAAGCTCTCCATATTTTTGAGCAAAATCATCATCGGCTAAAACACGCTCACAAAAAGAGGCTAACTCTTGTTGGTACATGGTATTAAATGCGTCATCGACTAAACAACGTCGACCAAAATCGGTCATATCCGGGCCAGTATAATCATCTGATTCCACCCATCTTTTAAATGCCCATTCATCCCAAATATGATTATTATGTTGCAATAGATAACGGATATTCGTATCCCCTTTAATGAACCATAACAATTCGCTCGCGACAAGCTTAAAAGGTACGCGCTTTGTCGTTAAAAGTGGAAACCCTTTGCTTAAATCAAAACGCATTTGATAACCAAAGACGCTATATGTCCCCGTCCCAGTTCGATCCTCTTTTTTCGTGCCATTTTCTAATATATGTTGTAGTAAATTTAAGTACGCCATTTCTGGATGCGTCATTTTTCTTCAACAGCTCCTTCCAGTTTGCTGTTGACCATTATACCATTTCATCCCGGATTTTCGTATGAAGAAATTATTTCATTGTAAGCCTGAATGAGAGGAAGAGTTCTTCAGCTCTCTCGAAATCTCATTCTCTGTCGTGACAAAAAAGGTAGGAAGCAAAATAATATTTAATAAAACAGGGCCTACAATCACTAATAAATCGATGCCTGGACTAAAATATAGACCGAATGCTGTAATCAGCCCCGAAAAAACAAGGAATACAATTTGCGCAACAATAATCATGATTGGCAATGATTGATACATGTAATTTAGCTTACGGAACTGATGTAAATTGGCTGGATTGTCGATGACTTTCCTTTTTAACCGTCTCGATAAAATAAAACAAGCAAGCAATTGAACCACCATAAAACTAAAATAAATGACCGCATAAAGGATAAATGGAAGTTTCTGTATCGTACCATCAAAATGACCGACTCTTTGGTTTAATAAATCATTAACGGCTCCTTCATACACATATTGACGTTCACTTAAAAAAGGAAAAGGCTCCATAAAACCGAGTGCTGCCCAATCCTTCGTATTCACCGTCCAATTCGATAATTTACTCGCTAAAATTTTCAATTGAATTGGATCTTGCTCGCCAAACATTCCTACCAAAATACTATAAGGAATGGCTACTTTTAGCTGTCCATCTTGTTTTTCTTGAAATAGATCCTGAATGTAAAAGGTATAGGATACATCTGATTTATTGGTATCGTAACGAGCCTCTTCAATTTCCCAATGGCTGGCTAGGGATGCTTGAATGCCATTTCTCATCTCCGTATATGGGATATCTTTATGTAATCTCTTTGGAATTTTATAAACAAAATGGTTATCACTACCGATTAGACAAATTTCAACTTCCACTTTATCTTCATTAACCATCTTAGCCTTCGTGGTCAATGGGCTCGTAATCAACGCAATCAAGAAAAAAAGAATCAGTGTTAAAACGCCTTTTTTCACGTAAAAGTCCCCCTTTTCGTCATAATTATTAAATTTACACTATCATAGCCATGTCCGAAAAAACTATTTCGTCATTCCGAAAACGCAATAGTGGTTTTCCGAAAGCCTATATTTCGGTATTCCAAATTTATCAATAATTAGCGATAATATATAGGAGTTTATTATCATCTAACAAACAGAGGTTTCATAATGAAAAAATGGACATATGGTATTTTTCTTACCTATTTAATGCTCGGCACCTACGTATTAGCAATTGCCATAAAAACACCTTTTATTAGTCTCACCCTTGATACGACAAGCGGGCAAGCAGCTATTATGGATAGCTACTATTCTTCCTGGGCTTCTCAACAAAATATTGAACAGGGTGATATTGTTCTAGCCATTGATGGGCAACCTTCCTGGGAAAATCGCTCTGTGCAATTATTCTCACTGATTAGAAGTGCCAAACAACTAACTATCCAAAAGTCTGATGGGATGATTCAAACAGTTGATGTGAGACATATAGATATGCCAGAAGAATTATATTTGCAAATTCTATTCCCGATTTTCTATTTTCTTCTCGCTTTCGGTGTAGCTATTTATTTATGGCGACGCAACAAGGATAACCCTCCAACATTTTTATTGACGTTATTTTTATTAACCTGCTCCTTGGCTTATATTAGTACAGGGGCATCAGCAAGGGGCAATCTCATTGGCCAAGTAGTTATTGGTATAGGTATTATTTTATGCATGGTGCTTTTCATTCATTTTTTACAGCATTTTTTCCATTATCTTCAAATTCAATGGACTTATATGGACAGCAAGTGGCTGTATTTTTCACCATTCATCATCCCAGGTTGTTACTTATTGGAAGGCTTAAAACCGTCATTCCGAGAGATTACCCCTCTCCTGAACTTAGGTATATTCGCCATCCTTGTGCTATATGCTATTTATATTTTATTAACGAGTTATTTGCGCACAAAATTGGCTAAAATTCGGTTGATTGCCATTGCCTTTATCATTCCGTTTTTACCATTTCTGATGTTTTTCGTGACACCTGAAATTTTAGGGCATAAGCCGTTATTACACGCTGACATAGCCTCGTTATTTTTATTATTTATACCTTTTTCATTTCTGTTCATCCAAGTGAACGAACGATTATTTGATATTGAATACCAATTATCTCGATTACGTTATTATTCGACTCTGGCGTTTTTCAGTGCTCTCCTACTGACGACAGGTATAGCTCTTTTGTTTATGGGACAATTATCCATAGTGCATGTTACAAGTATTTTTTTACTAGTTTTCATGGTGATGATGGCTAGTTTTTATATAAAGGAACGTATTGATTTTAAGTATCGAAAAATTATTTTTTCTTCTACTGGAAATTATGTACATAATTTATATGCCGCCGTTCAACGTATGGGGAAGGCTAAAAATCAACAAGATTTACTGGAGCGCTTTAAGTATGAAATCACCGAAAAGCTAGGCACGACAGCCTTCAACATAAGCATAGTCACAGAAGATACACCTGCTCCCCTGCCCGAAACCCACTATACTCAATTGCTGCTACATGATGCAGGTGACGAAAAAATAGTGTTAGAAATTAAGCATGCGCTACAAAAGGAAGAACTGCTGTGGCTCGAGCTACTTGCACTATATGTTTCAATGTCTATTAATAATTTACAGCAAATTGAAGATTTAGTACTTGAAGTTCAACAAATGAAAAATACGAGTGATACACCCCTTCCTTGGCTTGATAAACTATTATGGAATATCATTGAGAAGGAAAAGAGTATTTTAGCACAGGAACTACATGATACGGTTTTGCAGGAGCAGCTACATTTAGCAAGAGAACTTGATGTCCTCGCTGGCACCCCTATAATTCAAAGGGAAACCATTTTGGATATTCGTGAACAGCTCCTGAATGCCACAAAGGATTTACGGGAATATTGTGAGAATTTAAGCCCGCCCCTATTGGATACCTTTGGCTTACAAATGGCCTTAAAAAAATTAATTCAAAAGGTAAAAATACGAGCCAATTTTTTAGTAAGCTCTCAAATTGAACGAGTAGAATTTAAGGATGTCACACTCCATCTAGTCGTCTATCGCCTAGTACAGGAGCTATTAAATAATGCGATTAAACATGCCAATGCCACAGAAGTGTCTTTAATCCTTCAAGCGATACCTCAAGGCTTTATTCTTCAATATGATGATAACGGTGTAGGCTGTAATATAGAGGATTTAATTCAGTCTTCCGCTTCTATGGGCATCAATGGAATTCGTGAGCGTGTCCGTGCCTTTAATGGGGACATTACCATCCAATCTAGCCATAATGAAGGCATGCATATTTTTATTCAAATACAAGAGGACGGGGATTCATATGATGAACATACTTATTATAGATGACCATCCTGTCGTTTTAGATGGTACAAAAACATTGTTACAGGATTTAGTCAATGTCCAGATTGAAACCGAACAGGATAGTACAGCAGTTATACGAAGAATGGATACAGAAGCCTTTCAGTTATTTCTCATTGATATTAATATGAAACCCATCAACGGTATCCAACTTGCCGAAATGATTAAGAAAAAACAACCAGATGCCCTCATTATTTTATATACAGGCTACGAGCTTTCTGATTATTATGAGCTATTAATTGAGAAAAAGATCGACGGTTTATTATCAAAGCTGGCAACCAAAGAGCAAGTCATTCAAACCATTCAAGCTGCCCTTCGTGGTGAAATTTTACTGGCGGCAGACTTCTTAGACTTTGTCCAGCAACGCTCTAACTTGCCGAATAGCCGCCAGGAAGTATTGCTCAGTGATAAAGAACAGGAGATTTTACAGCTCGTGGCTCAAGGCTGTACAAATAAAGCCATTGCATCTGCCATCGGTGTTACCCAAAGAACCGTTGAGAATTATTTGTCCAAGCTATTCGTTAAATTAAACGTTGAATCTCGTGCGGAGGCAGTGATTGTTGCAAAGGAAAAGGCATGGATTGACTAATGCTAGAAGATCGTTTCATTACTAATAGATTACAATTGTAAATTTTTTCTTACTAAAAACGGAATTTACTGGATATACAAACAATTCTGTACTATAATAAAACTAATAATTACATTACTTCATTGCTACGATTAAAAACGAGTATTCAAAGGGAATACGCTTTTTATATGTATTGAAGAAATTGATTGTTGAATTTTTTTGGGAGGGTGTTTACATGACACAAGGGACAGTAAAATGGTTTAACGCAGAAAAAGGTTTTGGCTTCATCGCAGTGGAAGGTGGCAATGATGTATTCGTACATTTCTCAGCTATCCAAACAGATGGCTTCAAAACTTTAGAAGAGGGCCAAAAAGTTGAATTCGGCGTAGAAGAAGGCAACCGTGGACCTCAAGCAACGAATGTAGTGAAACTATAATATTCACCTCACATAGACGAGCAAATGAAAAGAGACATCCTTAAATTGGATGTCTCTTTTTTCATGTTCTCGCAGTAAGACTTATGATGGCAATATACAACGGGTATCCCCCAAGCATGACCAACAGGATAAGTCCTTGCACTGGGACTGGCATATCTCCTCGATGGGAAATAGGAAACAGATAGGCAAAAATCATTGTGAACATCACAGTATACGGGAACCATAAAATCATTGTTGCATAAACCCATCGACGATGCCCAAGCCATGTAACTGAGAGCCTATACATAAATATCGTCGCTACAATAAGCCCCACTAATTGAACAATAAGAAGGAAAAGATCCAACTTATCCCCTGCCCAGCCCGTAAGTCGTAGTAGTCGATAATAATTGAGTTGTAAGGCCATAGATAGAAAGAAAATCAAACCATACAGCAGACTAACCATATTCAATTTTAGAAAAAAGGACATCTTCATCGCAATTTTCCTTTCATAAGTATGGCTTAGCTTGAATACTTCGAAGCACGCCATCTATCTGAATGAGTGGCTCCCTCATTCACTTAGGAGCGGGGTCCTGTTGCAAATAAGAAAAGGAGTTCCTACGCATAAGAATGCAAGCCTGCAATCACTAGATTAACAAACACTTGGTTAAACACGATGATACCGAAGCCAATAATGGCAAGCCATGCTGTTTTCTCTCCTTCCCAGCCTTTGGATAAACGGAAATGAAGAAAGGCTGCGTAAAATAAAAAAGTAATCAATGCCCAAACTTCTTTAGGGTCCCATCCCCAGTAACGACTCCAAGCTATTTGTGCCCAAATCATGGCAAACAACAGTCCACCTAATGCGAATAACGGGAAGCCTATGACAACTGCTCGATAGGAGATTTCATCCATTAATTGTGGCTGTACGCGACTTGTCCATGGCTTTAATATGGCACTCACCGATTTTCTTGTGACCAGACGAATGGCAGCATAGAGGACCGTACCAATCATAAATGCCCAGACAATTGAATTGAACTTTTTAGCATCTATTTTATTTGTCATTTGGATGAATCCAACCGCATCACCAGTTTCTGTGACCGCTCCTTTATTCACAATCAAGGGTTTCATGGAATAGATTACTTTTTCTGACTGACCTTGAGCATTTTCGAATTGTACCTGTACGTCATCCGCTGCAAGGCTGAAAAAAGTCGAAATGCCGATAAATCCAATTACGACAACCAAGCAATACAAGACGAATTCTAACGAATATGTACTGATGGATTTTTTGGAAACATCCAATGTTTTTAATAAAAATATTAATCCAGTGGCAAAGGACACCGATAAAATAGCACTGGAAAAAGCGACGGTCATCACATGTATAGTTAACCAGTGACTTTGTAAAGACGGAACGAGTGGTGACACTTCTTTTGCGAAAACGCTTCCATAGCCAAGAATGATTAAGGACACAGGAATTGTAAATAAGCCCACAACAAGTTGCTTGTATAAAAAATGGATGATGAGATAACTCCCTGTGAGCATGATGCCAAAGAACGTCATAAATTCGTACATATTGCTGACGGGTGCATGTTCTACAGCTACCCATCTCACCACAAAATAAACGAGCTGTAGGACAAAGGCAACAGAGGTAAGGAGTATACCAAACTGACCAAACATCTTCCCCTTCGATTTGACAGCAAGTCCTAATGGCACAATGGCAATCAGTAATAGGATGAAGGCAAAAAATAAGGCATTACTACTAATGGCTAATAAGGTTTCTTGATTCAACGGAATCCCTCCAACGTCTTTTAATACGGAATTTGCTTCCAAATAATAAGAACGCTTCGGATGACAGGAAGTGCCATAATTTCCTTTTAAATTTTTTTATTTTTAAGAATTGTTACATTTTTATGACGAAACAAATCATAAGATATTTGACAAGGTCTTGTTTATCTGAAGAAACGGTCATATTCTAACCATAAAAGACATTCATCCTTCCATGAAAAATAGCAACAGGCACAATGGATTGACCTCATTCACGAATTATTGAAAGTAAGCAACAAAAAAGCGGCTATCCACACTGCTGGCATAGGATGGGCTTATCTAGTTCAGCTATAGGGGCAGTAAATAAACAGGTACGTTACCTCGACAGTCAATTTCTTCTAGTAAAGCGCGGAGGCTGAACCAATGGTGAACCCTATTAGGTATAACAAAACGAGTTGGAAAAGAGTGATGATGAAAAGAAGTATGATGCGTAAAGTATTAGGAGGTTTAACAAAAAGGATATGAAAATACTGGATAGGAGCCATAATTATATAGGCTTTATGAAGGAAAACATTGTAAAAAAACAGGTCGCTGGGTGAAATTCTTTTAAACATGAATCACCGATAGACATGGGGATCATCATGGTAGCACCAAGTAATGCTCTACCATGCTCCAGGAAAGTTAGAAAATAATACACCAAAGACGTGAGGCTATATAGAAAACTGTGTGATGAGTAGAACCCACTAGCTTTCTTCCGAAAAAATAATTGTTAATAATTGGAACCTAAAACACGATTTAATAATGGCATGCCTCTATCTACATCTTACAAAAAATTGTATTATAAGTCTATTTCTTTTTCATTTCCCATGTGAAAATAATAGTGCGCACAAATGACATAACGTTATGTTTCACAAGCTGGAGGTTAAAATGAAACAAAATATTTATGACAATCCTGAATTTTTCAATCAATACAAGGCATTACGTCAAAGACCAACTAATTATAATCGTCTTTTAGAGCAACCTACCATGAAGTCTTTACTGCCACCTTTAACGAATTTACAAGTACTCGATATTGGCTGTGGCATGGGAGAATTCGCCCAATACTGTATCCAACACCACGCCAAGCATGTGACTGCTTTGGACGTATCAAGCAATATGCTATCCATCGCTCAGTCAGAAAATGCACATCCACAAATTGATTATAAACTACAAGCTATTGAGGATTATGAAGCATCCGCCAATCGTTTTGATTGTATCACAAGCTCACTTTCGCTTCATTATGTTGAAAATTTTGAGGCAGTCATTGGTCAAATAGCCCGAATGCTACGTCCAGACGGCGTTTTTATTTTCTCAGTGGAGCACCCGATTGCTACCGCTCGTCGAACGACGGAGGATAATTGGATGTATGATGAACAAGGTAAACAGCTACATTATGCAATGGATCACTACCAAGAGGAAGGCATAAGACAGCAAACATGGCTGGTGGAGGGAGTGGTCAAATATCATCGCACGATTGCTACCATCATCAATACATTAATTGATCATGGCTTATCAATTGACAAAATTGTTGAACCTCATCCAAGCGATGAAGCTATTCAACAGCTACCTTCTATTGAAAAGGAGCTTCGCCGACCATCCTTTTTATTCGTAAAAGCAAAAAAATAAATGCAAGCCTCACCCTACTACTGTGGTGAGGCTACAGACTGTTGAAAAACTCAAAAAATTTGAGAGTTTGCTTACAGTCTTTTTTCTTTTACAATGAAATAAAGTAAAGCCGTTGATTTCCACTACGGGCGGACGCTTTCCGCGGGCGGGGTCGAGCTGCTTCCCTCGCTTCGCTCAGTCCAGGATCTCGACTTTCCCGCTTTTCCCGCAGGAGTCGCCGCCCTTCGTTACAATCAACTTCTACATAAAGTACTTACTTTTATCTATATAGGGTGTTGAAAAGTAAATTTTTGAGGTGATAATTTATGCCAAGCGCAAAGAAACGATTGAGCGTGTCTTTGCGGATGCAAAAGAAAAGCATGGTATGCGATGGACAACCTTAAGAGGTCTAAAAAAATGGTCCATGCAGGCGATGCTTCATTTTGCTGCCATGAATTTAAAGAAACTAGCTACTTGGACGTGGCAGACAGCTTAAGAGAGCATCTATGCTCGAAGAGTATGTTGGATACAGCAATGATTTACCAAATATTGAAAATGAAAGAGATAGAAAAATAACAAAAGCCATCGAGAATGAACTTCTCGACGGCTTTTGTCTATAGTCTGAAGCCTCACCCTACTACTGTGGTGAGGCTATTTTTACATAAATAATTTCCGGGTCACCGTCATCAAGGTTTTCAATAACGCCGCTTTTGACAAACCCTAACGTCTGAAATACATTTTGCATCGTTTTATTAGACTGATTCGTAGAGGAAAAAACTTTCAACGTTGTGGACGTTTTTACATAAGCATTAATTAATGCAGAGGCTATACCTTTTCTTCGCTCTGATGGCTTAACCATGACCAAGGAAATGAAATCATAGCCAAAAAAGTCCTGAGTAAAAATTAAGAATCCTGTAATATCATCAGCAAAATGGTGAAGCAGACAACGTTTCTCCTCAATCGCTTGCTGAATTTCATCACTTCTGGATGAATTCCCAATCACCTCATGATCGATTGCACATAGTGCCTCCAAATGCTCCAACCTTGCCACTTTTATATCGCTCAAATCTCCACATCCTCTATATAATAACTCATGACCTTAAGCTCTTCGCCAAAGCCAATCGCCTGTTTACCCTCATCTACAAACCCACATTTTGCATAGAGTGCTTGTGCCGCTACATTTGGAATATTAACGCCTAGTACTAGCTCGTTAATGGATGGAAAATGCTGACGAACAAAGGTTGGTAACAATTGTAGAGCTTCCTTAGCATAGCCCTTGCCCTGTTCATGATAATCGGTAGAAAATGAGCGAATTAATAATGCCTGTTCATTCGAGGAATAAGGCCTCACTCCTTCTTTTTCATGTAACACAAAAAAGCTTACTAGCTTATCTCCATCTAAAGCTAAAACAGCATGTCTACTGTCATCCGACTTAGCAAGTTCAATGCTATCCTTTGGTGACTTTGTATAACGAAGCTGCTCTTCTGTAATGGTATATTGCTCTACTAACGATTGAGACTTGTCCTCATAAAGCATTAAAGTCAGAGCCATCAAAACTCCTCCTCGTAGAGAGCTGTAAATTCATAATCCCCCTCAACAAGCTGCTGTAAATATTCATCAAACGAAGAGGCAATGACTTCAAAGCCATCGGGATCATGGACATATCGAACCACTTGCCCTATTTGGCCCCTTTCAGTTGGCGAAAAATCAAGATACAAACTAGATGTTCCTCCATTATTCATGCAATCTGCAAAACATAATCGCTCATTCAACGGTACATGCATATTAATCTTATTATCTATGTCCACATACTCTAAAAAGTCCTGATAACGCTCAAAAATTGTGTCACGCTGATGTTGAAAATCTGCTAGGATTTGTTCAACTGACTTTAAATAATACGGGTAATCTCCCAAATCAGAGCCTAGTACAAGCACACTGATAGTTTCTTTTCCATGCTTGCAATGATAAGTGCCGTTGACATCCTGTAGTAGTTCAATTAAGGATTGCGGACTATGAGGAAATATTTCTAGTAAACTTTCAATTTGTGCATCTGAGGCACCTTGTGCCTTCTGTAATTGTTGTTGCTCCTCCTGCGGTAAAAATTGTAGTAAATTTTTAAAATAGGCTGTATGCACTGCCATTCCTTCCTCTCTTAAAAAATATTCCCCGAAATTGGTAGACATGGTACAATTTAAACATTCTAATTAAAGGAGTAGTGCCTGTGAGTGCGAAAAATGTAGTAGATGCTAACGTTTTGCTATCAATCTAGGGGTTGTAACAATACTTGCAGCCCTTATTAAAGGGAGAATAATACATGGAACATTATGTAAAAACATTTTTAACGGGTCAATTAATTACTTTACAGCAAATGGCCCCCGCTGATTTAGAATCATTTGTAGCCATTAAAAGTGAAACAAAATCTTTACTCCTAGCCAATGATGAAATTCCCTTTCCCCAAACTATGGAGGACTATTCCACATTCTTCCGTTCTATCAGTGGAAAAAAAGATGAATTCTTCTTTGGTATCTATGAAAAAGAGACTCAGCAATTAATTGGTTCCTGCGGTGTTTTCGCCGTTAACTGGCAAAACAGCACTTGCTCTGTAGGTATTTCAATTGGCCAGCAATGGCAAGGAAAGGGCTATGGCACGGATGCTATGAAAACACTTATTGAATTCATTTTCCAATACATGGCTATCCAAAAAATCAAGCTGCAAGTCTTTAGCTTTAATACGGCAGCTATTCGCTCCTATGAAAAATGCGGCTTTACTAAGGAAGGGCATTTACGAAAAGAAATATTCCGCTTCGGCACCTTCCATGACATATTAGTATTTGGTCTATTACGTTCTGAATGGACACAAATCAAATAGTAGCTGTTCCCCAAGGGAGATACATAAATCTTGTCTTCTTTGGGGTTCTCCTAGATTTAACGAATCGGCATAACACGTTGCCCCACAGACACATTGTTGTTTTGCCCAACTGCCTCAGTAATAGTCCTTTAAAAAAACCTTCACTGGTTGTCTGTCAGCCCTTTTGCCATACACGTTCTACCTCTACTAAAGTTAGCCCACGGAAAGATAATCGATACACATCAGGCATAGACAGCCTTTGCCAAAAATCATAACCATATTGGGCATCAAAGGATTGCATCATCAGCACCATAATATTGCCATGCGTACCAATAACTAAGCTGTCATGGGGGTGAGAAAGAATGATGGATTGTAAGCTCTGTATAGCACGCCTCATTGCCTGCTCATTAGATTCCCCACCTGCCCACGCAAAACTTGGTTCTTGCCAAACTCGTTGTATCGCTTCCTGAAAATCTTCCATCGTTCCATTGGCAAGCCGTCGTTCTTTTAGTGCATCCACTATTTTAATTGGCACATCATGATACTTAGCAATACCCTGTACTGTTTGAATGGCTCTTTTATAAGGGCTCGAATATATCGCATCGATTCGCTGATCGTTCAATAAGGCTGTTACTCGATCCACATCCCTAATCCCTTTTAAGGATAGCGGACGGTGATACTCATCCTCTGAATAATCGGCATGTGCATGTCTCACAAAATATAATTCGGTCATTCCTGTCACCTCTATTCATCATTTGCTGAATCAAGGTAAATGAATCTTCCAAATACGCTCTTGCAATTGTAATGTAAAGGCCTCTATATAGCGTTGGCTACCTACATAAATTTCCAGTTGGGCAATCTGCCTATCGCTTCAGGAATACTATTCGGTCATAAACCTATATAATACATGCGCTTTGAGCAAATCACCTTCAAGGGATTCATCATAGTACTGCTTTTTTTTGGAAATTTTTTTCGCTATATGTAATGGCATATAATGCATCCATACGGACTCCAGCACTCATTCCTATCATTAACAGCATTTCCTCTGATGAAAATGCCTGCTTTCCATCATTTTAAAAATGGAGGGTAGGCTTCTTTTTTGTTAAAGGAAATCTTCTACATAACTAAAATGAATGGAGGTTGACTGGATATACATAATGGATGGTTCCTGTAAAAGGCTCCTCCTACTAGTGAAATAGAAAAGAAACGACAGAAGCTAGCATTTTCAGCATGCACCTCCCCACCTCATTCCACCTTCTATTATTCCATTAATTTCAAAGATTCTCAATAATTCTCCACACACAATGAAATGTCCCCATTTCTAAACAACATCAAAGCTAATTTGATAAAATGTGACAAGATACGGATAACGCCATGAATTGTTAGAAAATTCAATATCAAATAACAACTTTTTTCATAGTATAAATGGTTTAAGCCCCATCTTTTTCACACTTAATTTTTTCTAAATAAAAACATGAAAATAACCCCAATAACTTCTTATTTAGGGTCATAATACTTAGCTAATATTTAATAAATGGTTTTTTATCAGAAACTATTTTACTATTAGGTAAAAATAGTTTGTTTTTTACTTTGCAGGATGAAGGTCCCTATCTGTGACTAAATTACGAATTTGATTTACGATACACAATATGACATTTTTTTTAATATAAGTGATATACAATGAAAAAGTTGAATCGAGGTCATAGGGAATTAATTTTATGAATAAGGATAAAAAATTAGGAGGAAAATATCTTGGTAAACTTATTACTTAAACAATTCTTGAAGGCGGAAATTGAGATCAAACGTAGAATTATGTATAAAAAAGCAAAGGATCTTGGTTTCACTCACCCGGCTGTAGTAGATTACAGTCAAGAATTGGACGTCCTACTAAATAGATATTTAAAACAAGCACAAGCTTCCTAATCATAACGAGGCATATAATAGAAGAAAGTATAGATATGGGTAAAGCCAGACCTACATTATTCTGGCTGGTTTTATCTTTGCATCATGCTAGCACAACCTCTCTTATGTATAGATCCAAAAAAAGTAGGCGATGTTTTGGATAAGAAGACATTTGGAGGTTGAATAATGCATGTATTCATCTTAACTTTTATGGTTGTTTCCAAAATATTATTGCCACCCCAACATTCAGTAGACCTTACGGCACCCACACTTTGCACACCAACTGAAATAAATACACTATATCAATATCCAAACAACCAATTTCAATCGTTTCGTGATGAGGACGAATTTTATCAGCAACTAAATCGTACAATTTACGAGGAATATCCCCATGCTTCATGGAATATTCGGCAAAAAATAGCCTATAGAGATATAGCGGAGGCGATGGAAAGCTTTTATTTAAAAACCAATAGTAAACAAGAAACAATAGACCTCTCTCAACATACTTTTGTTCATCCCAATCGACAAGTTTATTTTTTAGCATCTTTTCAGCACAATACCGATGAGACCTATCGAAAATTTCTAATCATCGACGCTGAAACACAAACCGTTTTACTTGGTCAATCCCAATTCCAAGAGAGGACCAAGGACCTTTAATTCATTGTATGCATCGCATCTAGATTCTAGTAGTCATTTCAAAAAAATAGAAATTATTTTTTTAAAAGCTTGCTCTGAATAGTAAATCTATTCAAAGCAAGCTTTCTTTTATAAGCTCTTTTGTTTGATGGCTTCTGTTATTTCTTTCATTAATTGTGATACTGTATATTCAACAGAGGCTTGTTGTCCGTGTCTACGGACGGAGACGTTTTGATTGGCCGTCTCCCGATCACCGATAACAATGATATAGGGTATTTTATGCAATTGTGCCTCCCGAATCTTTTTACCGAGCTTTTCCTGACGATCGTCAATTTGCACCCTAATTTGCTCATGTTGCAGGGCTTTTACTACTTGTATGGCATAGTCTTGATGTGCATCCGCTACTGCAATGACTTGCACTTGTTGCGGTGCAAGCCAAATGGGGAACGCCCCTCCAAAGTGCTCAATGAGAATACCAAGGAAACGATCAATGGAACCAAACACCGCACGATGGATGACAATCGGTCGAACTTTTTCATTGTGTTCATTAATGTATGTTAAATCGAATTTCTCAGGTAGCTGGAAATCGAGTTGTACTGTGGCACACTGATGACTTCGTTGAATAGCATCTTTAATATGGATGTCGATTTTAGGTCCGTAAAAAGCGCCATCCCCCTCATTAATTGTATAGTCGATGCCTAAATTTAACAGAACATTTTCAAGCGCCTCTTCTGCCTGATCCCATAGCGCCAATTCTCCCATATAGTCATCTGGACGTGTCGATAATTCAACCGTGTATTGGAAACCAAATACGTCGTACACCTCATCAATTATGTTTAGTGCCAATGCAATTTCATCCTCAATTTGCTGAGGTGTAGCAAAGATATGTGCATCATCCTGACAAAATGACCTAACACGTAACAATCCATTCAGCGCTCCGCTAAATTCATGTCGATGCACTTGCCCGAATTCCGCCATTCGTATCGGTAAATCTCTGTAAGAATGTAGGTTATTTTTAAAGATTAGCATATGTCCTGGGCAGTTCATTGGCTTTAAGGCAAAGCTTTGATTATCCACCTGCGTAAAGTACATATTGTCTTTATAATGATCCCAATGACCTGACTGTTCCCATAAACGCTGATTCATCATTAGAGGTGTTCGTACTTCCTGGTAGTCATATTTTGCTTGTAAATTTCGTAAATAGGATTCCAGCTCATTACGTAAAATTTGACCGTTTGCTAAATAAAAGGGCATTCCCGGTGCTTCCTCTGAAAACATAAACAATGACAGCTCTTTGCCCAGTTTACGGTGATTTCGCTTTTCAGCTTCCTCTAAAAACACGAAGTATTTTTGCAGTTCCTCTTTTGTAGCAAAGGCAACCCCATAAATACGTTGTAGCATCTGATTGTTGCTATCGCCTCGCCAGTATGCACCCGAAACATGCATTAATTGGAAGTGTTGTAATTTCCCCGTAGATGGAACATGGGAACCTCGACATAAGTCATAAAATTCCCCCTGCTCATAAATTGTCACGGTTTCATCGGCGGGAATAGACTCCAACAGTTCCAGCTTTAACGCATCATGAGCAAATAGCTTCTTGGCTTCATTCCGTGAAACCTCTCGTCGCTTGATCTGCACATTTTCCCGCACAATTTGTTTCATCGTTTTCTCAATCTGTTGTAAATCACTCGGTGTCAGTGTATCCGCAATGTCAATATCATAATAAAAGCCGTTTTCAATCACGGGTCCTACCCCAAACCGTGCATGGGGGTATAGCCGTTTGACAGCCTGTGCTAACAAATGGGCCGTTGAATGACGAATAACCTCAATCCCTTCCTTAGAGCTTGCATCATACAATGTAATTTGAGCATCTTCCATAATCGGGCGCGTCAAATCAACGATGGTTCCATTAACACTCCCCGCGACTGCCTTTTTGCGAAGCTCAGGGCGAATCGCTTGGGCAATTTCGGTAAGTGTCACGCCTTTTGTAAATGCTTGCTGTTGACCATCTGGAAATTGAATGTGAATAACTTGATTTGACATGTTCTCGACTCCTTTAATTTTTATCAATTTTGCTCTGGCGTCATAGAAGTCCTGTTTGTGCTCACACAATTCGAAATTCTATGGACCTACCCGAGACACGATCCTCATTCAGCTTTAGAATGGGAATCAAAATAAAAAAAACACATATCCGCCCCTGCATAGGGACGAGTATGTGTTCATTACCCGTGGTTCCACCCAAATTCCCACTAGTAAATAGACTAGTGGCTCATTGATTTTGCTGTAACGTTGCAAAAGACGGTGCAAGTTTCCAAGCACAGCTCCAAGGTAGTAAGAAGGGATCACAACATTAGGAAGCTTGCAGCAAATGCCTCCCTCTCTGAAAATGGTTAATCGATTCTCTTGTCCTCATCATTGCCCATTTCATTTTTGCATGAAATTGTTAATTACTATAACGAATACAGTTTTTTTTGTCAAACATAGAAATAAATAAATTATCCATTTGTTCTGGTCGATTATATACCATGGCACATCATGCACAATAAGCCTATGGCATAGGAAACATGCCTGTTAATCAATAGTGTATTATTATTAGTCATTAATGATTTTTTATTTCTAAAGTCTCACTTTCAGATTGCCATTGCATATGAATAATTGGCGTAGCATTCTGCTTAAAAAACCTCTCACTTTCTTTTTTCGTAAAGGAATAATACCCCTCTTTATTCAACTGCACATCCACTATATCTTGGGATTCCTTTTCCCCTTCAATGGTGATTTGTAATGGTCCTAAATCAGCCTTATCTTCAAGATAATATAAGCGTAATCCTTGATCAGAATTACTATGGTAGATCGCTTTCCAATGATCACTTTTGGCGATATAATGAACTTCCTTTTCAGGGCTCTGACAGGCTGTTAACAGAAGTACTAGAATCATTGGCATTATCCATTTTTTCATTTTATATTCCCCCTCACAATGCATGGTAACAGTCAATCCAGTTGGTTTTTTATCCTTGTACTCTGTAAAGATAAAGCTGAGTCCTTGTATGTCATTGACTAATGGAGGGTCACTACATATCTAATACTTTCTTACTCATCTGAGCTAATCGCTCCTGTGTGACAACATTCGTAGAGAGGGTCTAAAAATAGCCCTAAAAAATGGCGATTTAGTCTTTGACGAATAGCTTGATCGGAATCTTGCTACTAATCCCAGTCAATCAATAGCTGTATGAGCGAGCATAGAAAACTGTATAAATTCGGTCTCCCACTTCCTGGGATGTAAAACAGGATTATATTCACGAAATCCTACTGGTTCAACACGTAATTGATTGTATTTTTCTGATTTGATCATACTAAAAATCATCTCTAAATAAGTGTCATCGAAGCCCTATTTTTGCGCCGATTCCTTACATTTCGTTCACCTATATCCTTCTCCATCCTACAAGGCCCTCTTCTTTTTATACGTTATTCCCATCATATAGTTCCATAATCAGCCTAATTTTACTTTTTAGCACTAAAAAAAGCTACCCAAACTGGATAGCTTTTCTCAGGTTAATTAATGACAACATCATTGTTCCAGCTAGTGGAATCTGATAATTGATATGTAATCATATTGGCTGTGACGGCAAGGATAACACCAGCTCTAGATGATCTATGGGAAATTTCAGGATTTTCTAATACGAGAACTGCATACCCCTCACCTCGCCCTTGCTCATCGATTGCATTGGATGCATGAATCTCAAAGGTAGAGTAAGACTGATTTTTTGTTGCATAAAGTAGTCTCTCCTCACGATACATACCATTCTCCTTTAGATTATAGCTAACAGGCATCCATCCTTCAGACCACTCAACACTGCCTAGGATTTGACGTTTCCTACTAGCAAGTTTACCGATAGAATACGTAAAATATATTTTCATTATGGCTTGATCTAATTCATTTTTCCCTTCTGAGGTGGCTGTTACTTCAAGCATAATTTCATTCCTCGAAAACTTCTTCATAAACACTAAAGCCACAGTGATAACACAGATAAATAGTACTATACCCATTATGAGAATTGTCATCAGGTCCCTCCTAGTATCACGATTGCTGTTCCTATAATATTACCATGTTTTAGGAGGAGTAAGTGGTTTTCATCAAACAATCTTAGAAAATGACACACGCATAAGCGATAAGACAAAATTAGCGTTTAATCTATCTATTGGCCTCGGAGTTCCGCTGTTAGGGTAAAAGGTATTTGTAAATATTCATATTGAATCTTTACCTTCTCAATGTCGGCTGCTTTGACTTGAACAGCGTAATACTGTGGCTGCTTGCCAATTGCTTGTTGATCTATGTATGCACGAGGTAAAATTTTTACTTGCGTTAATTTATGAAATGACATATTTGTATTTCCCTCAAGCTTTGTTTCGACCTCAAATGGTTCAGACTTACTAATGATAAGCTCCGCGCTGTCAGGAAGTTTGTCACCGACAAGTAGTTGCTTAAGCTTAATTTCACGTAATCCTTTATTTTCTATCGCAATGACCTTTACCGCTTCGTCGCCCTGTTTACTTGTGTAACTCTGAATGACAAGTGGTGGATTACTCTTAAGATAAATTAGAAATGCTGCGCCAACCAAAAGCACACTTAGAAATAATGCAAATACTATTTTTTTCATACTTTCCCTCTCTTTCCACTTTTTCAGTATAACAAAAAACAACCGGACTTTTTACAAGTCCAGTTGTTTTTGTAGTCGTAGCTCATCTCGTATTGGAATGCCTTCATTGCCGATAAGTGGGATGGAGGATTTATAGGCTCTTGCTTTTTCCACCGCATTAGGTAATACTTCGATAAAGTAATATCCCCGTTTTTGATAGAATTTTAGCGCCGGTAGATTATCATTCGTTGTAATAAGCGTCATGCTTGTACAACCGTGATCCAAAGCTATCTGTTCTACTGCTTGGAGAAGCCCGGAACCGATACCTTTGCCTTCTACTAGACTATCGAGGGAAATGATTTCACAGTCTTGCTTACGAATCACGTAAGTAATCAGCCCTATCACCTCTTGCCGGTCATTTACATAAGCAAAGCCCTCTAACTGGCTACAGTCATAAACCCCACTAGAAATGACCATTTCTGTAGTTCCCCAATGTTCCTTAAAAAAATGAAGCACATTTTGTTGTGGTAATTGTTGAATATCAATGATTGTCATGTCTGAATTCCTCGTTAAATGGAAATATGAAAAACCCCTGCAATGGCCTTTTGAATGCCCAAGAAAACCGCCCAGGAAAGTATACCTAAACCAATAGCGAAGACAATATGAATAGAGGATTTCATCGCCATGTAAATAACAAACAGCATGCACATCGTTGCTGGCAAACCAACAATAACACCAACTGTAAAACGCTGAATATGCTCACTCGATTCACTTTGCACCGTCAGCCAAATAATACTTAAAATGCTCACTAAAGGTAATGCCGCAATAATCCCGCCATAGGATGGAAATCTTCGAGCCACTTCTGTGACTACACCAATAATTGCTGCTGAGCTAAGAATTTTAAATAACGTGTACATTATTTCGCCACCTCACTTAAACGTCGGAATGCCTGTAGGATGGCTTGTTGTTCCTGTTCTGATAGCTGATTAAGGGCATGCTTTAGCTTTTCTTCATCTAATTCTGAGTTTTTCTTCAGCACTTGTAAGCCCTCGACTGTCAAATGAAGAATTACCTTACGTTGATCGTCGCTCGCACGTTCTTTCGACACCCAGCCATGTCGCTCTAGTTTTTTCACATGCTCTGACGCTGTATTAGGAGAAATATTCAGTAACCCTGCAATATCGCGTACTGTTACCTCTTCTTCCTTTTGAATCATCTGTAAAATCCGCACGCTTTGGTGAGAAATCACATCTTCATGTGTTGTATGTAGATGATAAAAGATCGTAGTAAAATACTCATTTATATTTGTAATCATATTGGAACCCCTTCTATATATCGTCAAATACGATTATATCGTATTTGACGATATAATCAAAGTACTTCCTATAAAGTTTATATTTTCAGATAGTTTGCTAGAGCAAAAATGCCAGTGAAGTACGTACGCTTGCTGTCTATGCTGTGTTTGTCGATGTTCGCCTAACAAGCAAAAGGAGCTATCCTATGATAGCCCCTTTTGTATGAATTACCTTAGCCTATCTGTCATAGACTAACCATTGATGATTCTCACATAAACACCCTTCTCAAACTTTTTATTCGCCCAGGTGTTCACTTCTTTTACATAGTCTGATAAATCGCTCGCCTTATACAATTGCTGGTATTGATATACACTTGGATCAATCAAACGTACTTTTTGTCGACCATGAATATCATAGTTCTCTACATCCTCAATCACTTCTACCTTTTCATGAAGCTGTAGTAATAAACGTTGAATATCTTCATCATTTGATGCTTTCAATTGCTCCCATACTGCTGCATCATCTTTTTGAAAATCGACCATGGATAGAATGCCTTTCGCTACTGCGAGCTGTAGGACATGTGCTAGCTTATTAGTTGCATAAATATTGATTGGTTCCATAAAAAAATCTATAACTTCTTGATAATACGTTTTTACAAACCATTCTGCACTATCGATCGTTTTCACACATAGCTTCCCCTGATATACAAATACATCCTGTAAAAATCGTTGGATATCTTTAAATGAGGCTTGTCCGTAGTGAAACATATCTCGTAATGTATAATCTACTCGATCTGCACATAGTTCTGGTGCTGGCTGCTCAAGCAAAGACCATTTCGTTAGATTACATAAAATTTTCTCCATATTATAACCGTATTTGCTAAGGATTCCTGGAATTGCAGAAGGCTGGATAACATCTAGCAATATCGTATCATGATAATCTTCTTCTGCATTTTCAAGGACCGCATCTACTACATGCGAAAAAGCAGTATGAGAAACATCATGCAACAACCCTGCAATTTGTTCCTCCAGCGAACCTCCAAATCGTCTAATCAGCAGCATAACACCTATTGAATGCTCGTATCTCGTAATGGCCCATTGACGATTCACCAAATAGCCAGCTCCAGCTTGATGAATTCCTTTTAATCGTTGAACAGGCGCTGACTGAATAAGTTCCTCTAGCACACCATCTATTTCGAATTCTCCATATAAAACGTCTTGAATGAGCATTTATCTCTCTACCTCTGTATAGTTCGATATGACAAAAACACCACCACAATGGGAGATTGGGTAAAATTGTAGCTGACAGCAATTCTCCAACCTAGTTTTTAACTCCTCATGAACAAAATAAAACTCATCATCATCCCAATAGCCTTTACTATCCTGACGGCACTGTTCTAGCTGCTCTCTTGTTTGAAAGGCAACATCGCCAATTAAAATTTTACCATCGGGTGTTAGTTGCTGTAATAATTGTGTAATATACGTAACCTTCTGCTCATCAGTAAAATGGTGTAGGGCATACGTACTAACAATTGCATCATATTGATAGTTCATCAATGTTACAGGTAGACCCTTCGATAAATCCCATTCGATTAAGTTAGCCTGTGGCATTTTTGCCTGTGCAATAGCCATCATCTTCGAAGAAAAATCAAGACCATAGATCATGTGCCCATGGTCATAAAGCTTAGCTGTTAAAACACCTGTCCCAAAGCCAATATCTAATACAGTCGAAGCTGGGACTTGCATCACCTCATTAAAAATTTTATTTAAAATATCTTTATAGCCTGCAAATGGGTATTGCTGATTTTCCTCACTAAGTTGAACGGTTTGATCATAACCATCCGCCCATAGATCAAAACCTTGTTGATTTAATAGCATAGTGCCTCCTAAATTGAATAAATTCTCCAAGCATTGTTTCGTTGACGATTCATTTTCTGTGTCATCACAATTCCTCCTTTATAAACCAATTCATTCCATTATAGCAATCATTTATTTACCGAACAATTCAGAAAATAAATAATGCCATTTGCCATATGATAAGGGTCAATATTATTATAATTTAATGAAAACAGGAAAAGCCCAGACCATAAATTTAATGGAAGGTCTGGGCTTTCTATTACATAAACTTTTAAAATTTATGATAAATCATAAGTTCTCTTAATAGTACCTGGTAATTTCGCTCCAATGGTAAATCCATTTAAAGTTACACCTAAAGTGTAAAATCCGTCTGTTTCAATCGTTGCAGAAGATGCACTTGGTGTGTTACTTATTGTTGATTTTCCTTTTCCTGATTGAGTCCATGTCCAAGCACTTACTCCATAAATATCAGCTACGATATTAGTTTTCTTCAATATTATTATACTTTTGTTGAGTTTCTCTAAGCCCCTGTTCTGCTGTGCATACTTCTTCCTGTATTACTGGCTCCTGCGCTTTAACACTCTGTGCGGATGTAAAACTTATACTGAAAATGACCCTACTGCTACTAATAATGTTACCATTCTCATTTTCCTTCTATTAACTTGAATTACACATATAAAAATAAGATTTATTGGAAAATACTCCAATTAATATTCCCAAAAAATACCACATTCTAATTTTTCAAGTTATAATTATTAGGTGGTGAAACTATAAAAAGGAGGTGGCTAAATGCAAGTTACAAATAAAAAGGGGTTATTATGGATTAGCATTATCATGACCTTATTGTCCATTTTCTTTGTATCTTATGGTACCAATAAATTTGGAGCCCCTTTTCAATTTATAAGTTACATCGGTGAGAATGAGTTATCATCTGTATTTTCTTTATTTACCAAAAACGGTATTACTTCAATTCAATTTAATATACTTTATTTCTTTATAGATGTTACACTTATTTACTTTATTCTTTTTTATGGTAGAAACATAATTAGTTTATTAAAAATAAGCAAACAATCCTAAATTTCTCTTAAGAAGCTCTAGACTTCAAATCCAACGGGCTGTTATATAGATTATGAGCATAATATGTTAATGAAGTAAGTTTCAAAGGCAATTGGGTCATATATGTTTAAATACTTACCACCACTTCACTGGTCATTTGACTATTGAAAATCAAGCGTAACATTTGATAAAATTAAAAAATCAAGATAATTCACTTGTTAGACTAAAAATAAAAAACTTATATAAATCAAAATCCTTAAGGGAGGGATCGAAATGTCCGCATTCACTTGTAATGCATGCTCTAGAACGGCTTCTGAGGTCCAAGAGGTCTAAATGAAGTTATATCCATAACAGAAATTGAATGATCTCTTAGGCCAAATGCTTTTAAAATTAGCCTATACAACAGGAGAGATTTCAAATGGAAAAACAAACTATTCAGCCGTTCTTAACGGTCGCAAACTATCACTTACTGGAACAGCAATTAAGTAAAATTTTACATGCCCTTACCACAACGAAGGACAAAAGTGTCATTCTTGCAGTACGGGGGCTTGTCGAAACGGAAATTACTACCAAATTAGAGTTATCCACTGAGGAAACACAGCTTGTTGAACAACTTTTCACCGTCACAGATCGTGCGCAGGGCGATGCCTTGTTAGAGCAGTTAAAGGCCTATGTCATACCGTTTAAGCCAGTGACAGCTAGTACGCTCAAATCATTGTTTAAAAAGGAAAAAAAGCTGAAGCTACCTAATTTAGATGAACTTGATTTTCAACAAATTTGTTACCTAGCATGGGATGATGTTGGGACACATCGAAAATACGTTGTCCTCGAACAAGACGACAAACTACAAGGGATTAAAGGTATATTTTCCAACATTACTGTTCGCGGTATTTGCGCCATCTGTAATCGTCATTCAGATGTTGGCTTATTTACGACTTCCATTAAAGGGCAAGTAGTGGGTACATTTACTAACCATAGTAATTATATTTGTGCAGATAGCCAAACATGTAATGAGCATGTATCAGATATGAATAGAACGCGCGAATTTTTCCAACGAATAACCCATAAATAATTGAAACAAGGGCGGGAATGTTGTGTAGGCAACATTTCTGCCTTTTTAATGACTAGCGCAATTTGACTCTTGTATTCCTCTCCCACATCCTGCCTGGAAAAACTTCAGAAATAATTTCAGACACAAAAAATCACCTCCTCTATAAAGGAACTATAGGAGGAAGGTGATTTAAATCAAACTCATATAAAATTATTATACTATAGGTCACATAAAGCTTTATTAAGTATCGACACTACGTTTAGCGTGACTCTTTTGGTGGCTGGCATACATCACATTTTCGTTGATGTTTATTTTTAAATTTAGTAAATGTTTTTTCAAAGTTACTTCCACATGCACATTTGAATAGTAACTTTTGAGAAAATCCGTGATATTCTGTCGTTAGCAACTTACTTTCCGAATTGTTCTCAACAAATTCTTTAATTTTACCAATCGTCCAACGTTTATTCATTTTCTTACACCTCCATACTGTCTCGTTCTGCGGAGGCTTTTCTTGGCATCCGTTCAAGGTCTTAATTAACTTAAGCTCCTCATTATAACATGAGCTGGCATACAAAAAATAGATGGAAGCTATCTTATTCAACGTTCGTATTGGTCAATATGTTCTTTTTTGGACTAGCTAAAATGATTGAAGCTAGATGTAGTGATGGAAGATAGAAAAAAGAATTAACAGATTCGAGCCTTACGGAATCCATCAAATATATTGATGGCTACAGATAAAATAAATATGATGTTTCCCCCACTAACTACCCATATTTCAAATTGCTTCGTTGTTGTGGTAAATAATTTACTCATATGAGTTATAAACTCTTGGTTCATTACATTCGGATTACTTATGATCACAATAAAGACAACAGTTGTTAAAAGTTCAAGAGCAGCATTCACGGAAATCGAACTATCCCCCTTCTACAAATAAACGATACAGCCTCTTGCCTCTAATTCATCTAACCAGATTGGGATCTTTAATTCATGATTCCACCTTAAATCTAGTCGTTCTAAGCTTTCCATTGCCAATAATGACTCCGGTAATTCCTTTAAATCATTACTTCTTACATCTAATTCCAATAGATTTTTCAAATGACCTATCGATTCAGGTAACGTACTTAATTTATTATGTCTTACATTTAACCGTCTTAATGTTAAACATTTGTGTAAGGAATCAGGCATTTTCTGTAATTGATTGTCTTCTAAATCTAAAACCCGTAATAATGCTAGTTCTCCGATCTTTTCAGGCAATATAGTTATTTTATTTTTTTTCAAATGTAATTCTCTTAAATTCGTTAATCTACTCAAACCTTCTGGCAACTCCGTTAATCGATTATTCATTATTCGCAGTTCTACCAGTTTATTTAAATTCCCTATTTCCTCTGGTAGTTCACTCAACAAATTATCACTTACGTTTAAATATCTTACTTTTGTTAGCTGGCCGATTTCTGGAGGAATCGATTGCAATTGATTATTATGAAAATACAAATAGTCCTCCATATTCACTAAATGACCAATTTCAGGAGGAATGAGGTCAATATGATTATGCCCTGCATCTAACATTCTCAGATTCTTTAAGTTCGTGATTTCTGCTGGCAATTTGTTAATTTTATTGACTGAAATATTCAGTATTTCCATACTCGTCATATCAAATATTTCTGTAGGTATTTTTCTTAAGTCGTTATCAAAAAGATTTAATTCCTTTATTTCTTTTATTTGAGATTCCTCTACAACAGGTAGTTTTTTTAAATTCATCTGTGCTAAGTTAATTTTCATCTTCATCTTCTCCATAATTTAATTTTGAAGCTAATGTAATGAGAGTTTTGGACGATAATAGGATATGTATGGTAAATACTAAAAAATTAGGAAGGTGGAAACATTTTATGATGACATCGAGAAATTCAGCAACTATGCAATATTTAATGACTCGCAGATCTTATAAATATGGTCTCACACAACAAAAACAAAACAACCAAAACAATAACGACATTAACCGTACTTCTAAAGAGAAAGAGAGAATCAATAATGTCAATAAAATTATTGAAGGCAGCAAAACCTCTAAACTCACAACAAAACAAATTGAAACACTTAAAAATGCGGCTAAGGATGGTTTGTTGGGCTCTAGTATAAATAAATTAGGTCCATTAGGGAAACATAATCTCCAAAATATATTATCAAAATCAACGTACATCTCCACACAAAAAGCTTATCGTAATTCCATCTAAGCACCATAACCATACAAACACCCTCTACTCTTTTAGAGGGTGTTTGTACACTGAGGAAATCTTATATAAAGTGTTGGTAAATGGTGCCTTTACCATTATATGAATCTATTTCTGCATAAGCTCCGTTAATCAAAGTGATTTGTGGTGGCACATGACCACAGTCCATGTCATAGATAATAGGAATTTGTAGTTCTTTCGAAAGTTCTTGATACACATCTTCAATTGTGTAATTTCCAACCGATGTATTAGCAGCACTTCTACCAAACATCATACCTGAACAATTAGTAAACCATCCAGCTAATTTCATTTGTACAAGAGATCTGCGTAAATCAGTTGTGAATAATTCACAGTTTTCAAAGAACCATACAATAGATTCACCTTGTATATGCGTTTCTTGAAAGCTTTGAACATTACCGAATTTCGTTCCAATTAGATGTCTGATGGTATCGATACATCCACCAAGTAGCCGCCCTTGTATGTTCACCCTATGATCTGATGTAGTTTGCCATCTCGTTTTTTCGGTAAAATTAAAAACATAAGGCGTGGGGTTATCAAACTGCCATTCCTTTTGATATTGATTGGACGAATGCTGTAGTATGGATTCCCCCTTTTTTAAGGATAAAACTGACTGCCACATAGCGGTTGTATCATCAGAATACTCTCCTCTTAAATCTACTAAGTTCGTACCATGTGCGGTAGCGATACCAGTTGTTAAAGTCATTGCCAACAATAAAAGACTAACATCTGAGTACCCTAATATCCATTTAGTTTGAATATTGGAGAAGTCAATATATTCCAGCATTTCAATAAGAAGCTCCCCACCCCATGGTGGAATAATGATGTCGATCTCATCATTAGACATCATATTATTAAACTCTTCTGCTCGTTTTATAGCAGGGGCAGATTTTGCCTTATCCTGAGTCCAAGCAGTTTCTCCACAAACAACCTTATACCCTTTATTTTCCATACGCATACAGGCTGTTTTCAATAAATCATGAAGTTCAACGGGAACACCAGAGGAAGGTGCTGTCACTCCAATGGTGATGCCCTCTTTTAATAATGGATATTTCATCATATGCCCCCCTTTATTTTGTATCATTTTAACATAAATGCGAGATTTTCAAAGAAAATTATAGAGATGTACAATCCTTTCATTTCAAATAACACTCATGTAATTCATATCTCCAAAGCCTTGTGCTTAATGTAGTTCACCTTTTAACATCAATATAATTACATCCAGCTATCAATACTCTGCGAACCAGCTATTCTTTATTTTTAATGCTAGCATGATATCCACAGACAAGTGCTTGCGTTTCATTATTATAAATGATGGATTGATTTCAACAGAAAGTGTGCCCGCAAGTGTATACAAAAAAAGGTAGTATTATATTCATTAGGGACACTTTCCAGTAAAGCTTTGATGGATACAATAGTAGTATGCCCACAACGTTCAACCTGTGAAGTAGGCGTTTGATTGTCAATTTACTTAATAAATGCTGTTTCTGAGTAACAAACTTCAGTAGCAGATTTCCATATAAACTCTTCGTTTAAATCTTTATGAATCACTATGCTGGCTCTATTTTCACCAAACTTTTTATCTATCAAAGCATCAACTATAACAGGTATATTTCCCTTTTTGAATGAATGTTGCCTTTATGTTAGCAATCATATCCCTATAAGATTAGGCTCCATGTACAGTCTTATTTCCTCGGTAATTTGTTTATCCGCCACTATTTCAACATCTAATGATGTATATTTCCCTTATGTATTAGGTTCCTTCCCTAGGAAATAAGAAAAAAATTTCCCGGGTAAGCGCAGAAATTGACATAATCGATTCATATTCCAGCACTAAGCGACCGATTTCAGCAATCTTCTATTTACTTAACATACATACGATCCTAGTCAACATACTATCATGACTAATTTTTTCAAAAAAAGGGATTGATATTAGATGAATAGCATCTCTCCCATCTCTAGCTTTACATATTCTAGATGATAGAGGGGAGGGATTTATTATGGGTACCAACTATGGCAAACATGATAATTTATCATTCGCACTAATCATTGTCCTATTCATACTTTTAATGATTGTCGGCACAAGGCGCTAGTGATGTTCATTAATTTAACGTCTTATGTTGACAATAACAAAAAGTCTCCCAATTACCTTCCTTCTTCGAATTAAAATAACATGCTTATCTACTTCCATTACTACATTTACCATAAAAGGGTCGCCACTAAAAATGGACCCTTTTTTTAATGTTCATTGCTCACAGCTCAACTGTCTGGGAATTCAAATACCTATGACCTGATGTTTCTCTAAAAGGAACACGCAATTACACTTATAGTATTAGGTCCATCCATCATTGAACTGCTTTGTTTTGTTTGTTTATTTATATACTCCCCAGATTTATGTCGCAAACTTATGAGGTGGCTCATCATTAGAGGATGCTTTTAATAAATTAGAATGATTATTTTCACTCTATCTTCTTTCTAAATACTGTTAACCAATTGCTATAAAATGTTCATCTGGCGCATTCTCTTTACTAATTGTTCTCCATAAATGCGGATAGAACCGTTCAACTCCTCTTTCAGTATCACCACTTGCTAAGTTTAGGCAATGGAACGTATTAGTTTCTCTATTAAACGCAATTTCTCCATCCAACTCATCACTTTCGCGACTATACCTGTAAACAATTTGTTGTTCATCATCAATCATTTTTTTAAGTTTCCACCACATACTTACACCCCTTTTGCACTTTATCTTACCTCTATTCTACATATAAATTAATTTATGAGGTCGCTTTCAATATACAATGGCTCCGTTTTTTAAATCAGCTAAATAATTTTAATAATTAATAGGACAGCCTTTTTGATTATTAATCGATGAAATCACTAATTAAAAGTAATTTTAAAGGCAGGAACGTTCTTAATACCTCGTTTCTGCCCTTTGTTTTAGTCATGTCTGTTTTTCTTCATTGCTTCAGCCACTGCAAAAGCATGTGGGTCGCCTTCTTTATATAGCTCTTTTATAATATTTTCGTAATCCGTATTATTTCGATTTTGACTTAATTTATAGGCAGCCTGAACCTCTTCTACTTTGATTTTAAATCCTTTTATTCCTTTTATTTCTTTTTGTAACATGATAGGAGAAAGCTTTTCCCATAAGACAGGATTCTCACGAAATTTTTCATATTTTTCAAGTAATTTTGTTAAGTCCTGTTCTAAATCCGTTCCATCTATCATACTTGCTTTTCCATAAATATGAACGGATTGATAATTCCATGTGGGGACATTTTCTTGCTCATACCATGACGAAGAAATATAAGCATGTGGACCATTAAATATAGTTAAAATTTGATCCGTATTCTCGAAAGCTTTCCATAAAGGATTGCCGTAGGCTAAGTGACCCGTGAGGTAATAGTCATCCTGATCTTGATTAAGCAGCAATGGGACATGAGATGCAATAGGTCTCCCCTTACTTATCGCTACAATTGTTGCAAATGAATTCATGTTAATAAATTCATTAATTTCTTTCATATCTGTTATTTTATAATATTTTGGAATAAACATATAAACCCCTCCTATTAAAAATCTTTGGACCATCCTACCATTGCCCTCTAGTCCCATTCCTATTAACATTTTCATAATAATTATCCATACTAATTAAATCACAACATCACAGTATAAAGATTTCACCATCACTTATGTTAGGTAGCTCTACTCTATAGTTCATTAACAAATTTCTCTTCAAATTTTATTTTACTAAAGGTAAGTTGCTTTGGGTATGCTCGTACCTAAGTTACCTAAAATAAAAGCCATTATTTCTTTTAACGAAGAAATAATGGCTTTCCTCTCCTTTATGTGTATGTAGCAAAGGTGGAGGCAATTTACTGTTTATAATGTATGTTCATTTAACTATCAAAAAACCAATGTTTTCTTATAATCCAAGGCTATAACAATTGTGGCTAAAAAACGACCGATTCTCTTAATGCTGTCACCTCTAGCTGTCCTGTTAAAAAATTCAAAAGACATTAAAGAAGCGTTGGTTTGGAGAACATAACATATCCAAAAAGAAAGCATCCTCCTTAACCAAAATATTAGATTAATCCCTCTTCTAGCAAAAATTCTTTAAATAACTTACTAGATTTCTCATAGGTTAAATCCACTTCTTTGATTTCATATTCCCGAACCATATAGCCAAAGTGAGTATCAAACAAATCATAGTTATTTTTCATTGTCATATTATAAAATGTAGAATTGAAAAATAAACACCATTTATCCAAGTTTTCCACCTTTAAAAATATTCCTTCTAAATCAAAACCATTATCGTAAAATCCTACATGTAAATGTTGATTTTCCTCAAAGTTCATCATATATACCCCTTTATTTAAAATATAACATGATGCATCAACATACTTTACAACTATTTAAGGGAAGTTGTCATTGGGAGAGACATCTCAAAAAAAATAGTGATAAGAAAAGATATGAAGCTTTTATAAAAGCAATATACGGTGAATGATTGCGAGCTTGCATTAACTAAATCCTGTTACATGTTTTGAATACCCTGTGATCATTCTCTTTAAACGGTTTCAGCTCTATTCCCCTCTTCCTCAGTCCATTATGATTCCATACAAAAGAAAAAACACCCGACGTAAGCGAGCAAACTAGTCCCATTTGAAATGGATAGTTTGAACACTTTCATTCGAGTGTTTTAAATATCTCTATAAGATTTATAGAGATTATGAAAAATATTTCACGAAGTTTTGTATACTTAGACAGCTCTTCATGCTTCTGCTTGTAACGCCTCAATCGTTTGAGCTACTTGCTCTTCTGTTAAATGGTGACGCACGATGTAACGGTTGCGCGCATGCTTGGTACATTCGATTGTACAGCCACCTAAATGCTTTGCTTCATTTTCTTCAGAAGCAATGATTTGCTTGTTACATTCAGGGTTTGCACAGTTAATGTAACGTTCACAGGGTTCACCGTCATAATGATCACGACCAATAATCACATGCTCTACTTGATTAATGGGCACCGTTAAACGCTCATCAAATACATACATTTTTCCGTCCCATAATTGACCTTTTGCTACAGGGTCTTTTCCGTATGTTGCAACACCGCCATGTAATTGACCGACATTGCCAAAGCCTTCACGTTTCATCCAGCCTGAAAACTTCTCACAACGAATCCCACCCGTGCAATAGGTTAAAACATTTTTTCCCTCGAATAACTCGCGGTTTGCACGTACCCATTCCGGTGTATCACGGAAGTTTTCTACTTCTGGTCGAATCGCACCACGAAAATGGCCGACATCGTATTCATAGGTGTTACGCACATCTAATACTACTGTATTTTCATCTTGCATTTCAGCAAGGAATTGTTCTGGTGACAGGTAGCGCCCTGTTAATTCATGTGGGTTTACGTCTTCTTCTAAGCCTAAGTTTACTAACTCAGGTCGTGGGCGTACGTGCATCTTTTTGAATGCATGCCCGTCTGCCGCATCCATCTTGAAGACTATGCCTTCAAATAATGGATCAGCTTGCATGTTTGCCATGTATTGCTCTGTTTGCTCAATCGTACCTGACACAGTACCGTTAATGCCCTCATTGGCTACTAAAATACGACCTTTTAAACCAATTTCATTACACATGGCTAAGTGCGTTGCTGAAAATTCAGCAGGATCTTCAATCGTTGTGTAATGGTAATATAATAATACTTGATAATTCATTGTTTTCCACCTATCATTTCAATATTTGCAGGATATTCCTGATAGTGTCTTTTACGACCTATTAACCATAAAGGAAAATCACTTAAAATGCTATCGGTAATTAGACTGAAATGGGTATAACGATATTAATAAAGAATTTGCAAAGTGGACATTAGAATATTTTTACAAATAAATGTAATTCCACCATTAGGTCCGACTCCGTTTATTAAGATTATTCAATAATAGACCTGAGTAAATTTCCCCACTCTTCAGGGCAAAATAAAAACACCCCGAAGGATGTTAAATACTTTGATTTCGTTTGAGTTGGTTTTCAATACCAGCACGATCAATTTGAATCCAATATTCTGCTATTTTTCCATTTTCAATTCTATAAACTGCGCTTGCTATTTCTATCACTGGAAGCTTCGTTGGCTCATATCCATCGACCTCGCCAACATGCGTCCCAACTTGTTTCCAGCGTACATATACTTTATGATCTTGTACAATAAATTCTTGGATCTCTAATGAAAAATTGCCATACGCTTCTACCATTTCTTTTACATGGTCAGCATAATCTTTTGGCGTTCTTTTAACCGTTAATTCTTCTTCTGAAATAACTTGGTGTGCCAGTACTTGGTCTGCCATTAATTCAGTTGCGTAATCGGGATTTTTTCCTGAACGTACTTCTTCAAAAAATTTCTTAACAATATGCTCTGGTGTCATGATAGTCCTCCGTTGCTATATATGATGAAGGGGGTATTAATATCTCCCATACTTCATAATAATGTAAGAGTCATTGAATTGGAATCTAATTCTACCATTTTCACTCTCATAGCCCCACCAAACGTTGCTCTCTTGCTTTTGGATGCAGGTTTCAAAGCAAAAGCAGTAGTACCTTGTCTATGTGCATAGGATATAATAAATCATAAAAAAGTTTGAATGGATACATATTCTATCAATAAAAATACTCCGATAAAAAGCCAACCATAAACTTTTTGCTCTCTTTGAAATTCTTTAATCCCTAAAATTAACATCAATAATCCTAAGAAGAATATCATTAAAAAATTCAACTGGTAATCGTCTGTGATAATTCCGTAAGTTGAGAGTGATACTACTATGATTGAAAAAATAATTTGTAATATAGTTAGCAAAATAATCATCACCTTTTAGTTATTGTATCTTTGATTATACAATACAACTAATAACATGGATATAATTCCCAAAAAACCTTTTGTTTTAATTTCTATACCTAATCTGTAAAACATCTGCTGGTTATGTATGTCTTGCCGCTAACACATTTATCGGGCGCAGTAAAATGGGAATATTTTCTCTGACAATCACTTTTATGTTAACATTTAGTCACGATTATCTTAGATAAATGAGAGGTGTTTTACATTCCAAAATGTACAATTAATAATGTAGATTTGTATTATGAAACAAAAGGACATGGAGAGCCATTAATTTTTACTCATGGTGCATCATGGGACCATCAGCAATGGGATAAACAAGTGGATTATTTTTCTAAATATTATCAAACCATCACCTGGGATGTTCGTGGTCATGGAGCTTCATCTCTTCCGAACGGGAAGGTAGATGCTGAAGATTTCACTAAAGATTTAATTGGTTTGATGCATCATCTAAAAATTAGACGGGCCCATTTATGTGGTTTATCAATGGGTGGACATATTTCTTTACAAGCCGCCATTCACTATCCAGATTACGTAAAATCACTTACATTAATAGGGACCCCCTTCACAAACAAATTTAATTGGTATGAAAAGATACTAATTCCTGTTAATCGATTTTCTAGCTTATTCATTCCAATGTCACTTCTAGCAAAAATACAGGCACATACACTATCAAAGTTTAACGAAGCAAATAAACACTATATTTATTCCACAGTTGCAGCAATGTCTTATAAAAATTGGATTCGAATTTGGAATGCCGTATCGAGAATGGAAAGTGGCCATGAATTAGGAAAAGTAAATTGTCCTACCTTATTATTACATGGTGACCACGATACGATGATTCAAAGACAACAAGAGTATCTACATATAAAGATTAAAAAGTCACAGTTAAAAATAATTAAAATGCCCATCACGCAACTAATTTAGATAGACCTGATCAAGTTAATGAGTATATCCACCAACACCTGATCCACACATCAACGACTATTTAATGTTCTATAAGTGTTGCTTGGCAATAAAATTTGAGCAAAAATACCTCGAAAACCCTTATTTTACGTTAAACAAGTAGAATCCCTTTTGAAAAAGATTAATCAAAAGGGATTTTCTTTAGCAGTTTGAAGTTAGGTTTTTATAAAAAAGTTTGATTATTTATTACCTGTGTTGCTCCACATTCGCGCACGATTGTTGAAGATGGTTTCACTTAAACCACCAGCAATTGTAATAATGGATTGAGAAGAATACAGATTTAGAAAGTCTCCATATACAGGTTTTTATTCATATAACACCCCTACAATGTTTTCTGCAAAATTTTGAAAAGTCTTATTGTAAACTCTCTTTATATACCTTTGTATAAAAAATGTATAAACAATATCCAATGAAAAAGCCAAGTAACGTTTGTTTTACAGCGTTTCTTGGCTTTTGTGTCTACCCAAACTTTTATTTGGGAACGTTATTTCGTTATTGGATGTACAGATATACAGCTCAACTTCTTAACATTCATCTTGATAAATTTGAACTGTTTTAGGTTTTAAATTAACTATATTTTTAAATACTTTAAGATTTTCTATATGTCTAAAAAATTCATCTAAGCTTTCAAAATCCATTGACCATTCTGTAACTTGTAATTTTTTAAATTCATCAATAGCAGTAAATAATAGTTTGCAATGAAGCTGGCTCATTCCTAAATATTCATCATCTTCGTATTCAGTAAACTGGCGTACAAACGAAAAATGAAACATTTCTTTACGGTAAGTACCACATTCGAATAAAATTTCCTTTTCATCTTCTCCTACAATATCTTCCTCACAAAATTCTTTAAATGTTGTCCAAATAGACGCTACTGAATCTGTATCAACATTTATTTTTCCTTTCAAATAACCTTCTACTTCTTGAATCCTCACTATTTATCGCCCCTCTTGTTACTTGTTTAACCTTTATTAAGAATAAAGAGCCAAGTCTAAATAAGCAAATAAAGTTACCAAAGCGTCGTTTGGAAATATATCTTTAAAAATTGTTATTCGATAATATGACCCGTTTATTGAACAAAAAATCGTGCATATCAGCATAGGATTTTTAATCAACCTTTATTATGAACGATCAATCTTTTTTATAAAACTACACTATGCAGTAAGAATTATTTTTTGTAGATTTTTACTGCATCTTATGTTTCAATTCTTTACTTAGCCGACCTACGTAAATGCCTAATTTGCTCTAGCTCTCTCCCACGTCCCCTATAAACTTTGCATCCTCCGCATTACTTACTAGAATCATCAGCCTCTGCGCATAATGGGAAAATGTCCGAAGCAACAATTGGAGCCAATCTAATGCGAGTAACCCCGTTGTACGACATAAGATGAGCCTATTATTCTTCCTATGTATAGACAGTTAAAAATCATTAAAAAGGAAAGAGACTCGCCATTTTTTGGCGAATCCCTACATTTTATCTTTCATTTGAGTATGATTTATAATCTTTTACATAGTTTATGGCACACATAATGGAGTAGTTAATTCAACGTAATTGCCATTTCCGCGTTCGGCGCACCAGCAAATACAACCGTTCCGTTTTTCGGCAGCTTTACTTTGTTATTGCCGCTCACAATTGTAAAGTTGACGCATTGTCCGGCCTCATCATACACGGCAAACGAACTCTTTGCTGGCAGCTCCACAGTCATTGTTTTCCCTGCTGCTGCTTGAGGGATCGTAAACCATTCCGCATGCCCATTTGCTTGCAGCTTAACTTTAGATGATTGGCCTGCATGCAGTGATTTCAAGTTGGATCCACTGACATATATTAATCCGGACATCTCCATATATTCATTACCGCCTTCTGTATAGAAACGAGATTCTGTTGTATCACGGCCTGCCATCACAGGGATCTGAAGCTGATGCGCGGCTGTATTTGGACCTGTAATTTTTCTGCCATTCCAATAGCCCTTTAGTTCTTCATCGCGAGTAATTTGTGTGGTAAGCATCATTGGTAAGAGATATTGAGCAGAACTAAATTTCTCGTTGACGAGATAGAACTTAACGCCTTCCCTCTTGGCCCATGCGGCAGCGGTTTCCTTCGATAACACATTGTCTTCTAATTTCTCGGCTAAATATTGAGTAACCGCTACTTGACCTAAACCTGGTAAAGTTATAAATGTGCTTTCCACTAAATATGTTCGGCCATTCTTCTCTGTGACGAAGTTGAACTTGGAGGTACCTGTTTCATTAATAAAGCTTCCATTCGCAGTATATACATATTTTTCTTCAGAAATAGCTGGTAAAAGTAGCTCTCCATTGTTCGTAATTTTTATTTTAAAATGACTGAAGCTATTGCCATAAAAACCTGCTTTCTTTACTATGTCTTGAGGCATCTTGGCCTTGACTGGCTTGCCAAAGGATTTGTTCGGCTTAATCTCCTTAATCGTGCCCTTCTCCTTAAGCGCAGCGAGCAATATTTCTGTCGCCATCATTTGATTTGTAGAGCTGCTACCGCCCGATGTCAATACAGCCACAGCCATCTTCTGTTCAGGAAGTACGACCAATGAAGCATGTTGCAGTCCTGTATCGCCACCTTTAGCTAAGCCCTTTATCCCGTACTCACTGAATGGATATAGCTTCACACTATCCCAGCCAAGACCATAGTTGATGATATTGGCTCCATCCTCTGGCCACATTCCTTTTTTATATTCTTCTTGCTCCATCGCCTTGACTGCCTTATCAGAGAGAATTCCTTGTCCCTGTCCCATAAATATTTGTGCGAATCGTATCATATCTTCTGCTGTGGAAGAGATCCCTCCCGTACCAATCACATTCACCGATTCAGCAGGAAGTTGCCCATGGTACGTAGGAAAATAAAGTCCAGCTCGCTTATCGTTTTCCTCTTTGTCCTGCGGTGTTTTCGTATGATTTAGCTTTAAGGGTTTTGTAAACCGTTCATGTATAAATTCAGTAAAGCTCATACCGCTTACTTTTTCCACCATAATCTCAGCCAACGTAAAGCCGTTGTTGCAGTATACCGAGAATGCACCTGGGTCCGCCTTTAAGCTCTGGGTGGACAATTGTTGCAACAAGTTGTCATGGGCGTAGGTATCATTATCGTCAAATAAAAAACTATTACCATACCCAGTACCTTGCAAGCCGGATGAGTGGTTCAGCAGCATACGTGGCGTAATGCGTTTGTAACGCTCGTCTTTCATCTTGAAATCAGGAACATAGTGAACGACAGGAACATCTAAATCAACTTTTCCTTCATCGACCAATTTCATCACAGCCGCCGTTGCATACATTTTACTGACTGAACCAATTCCATATAGGGTATCTTTAGTCAACGGCTGTTTTCCTTTCATATCGTTCTTCCCAGTCTGACCCGACACAATAATATGACCATTATCAATTAGCGCATACTGTACACTTGTTGTCTCATAAGACTTAATGAGTAGATTAGCCTTCTCTGCCGCAATTTTTTGCAGAGCTTGGCTAGCAACTTCCTGGCTAACCAAAACCGTAGACTGATTGTTGCCAGAAGCCGCCAGAGCTCCTGTTGGTAGGCTAATCGTTAACGCTAATGTAGCAGCTAACACCCCAGATAATTTTTTCTTCATGAAAAATTTCCCTCCTTAGATAGGTGTGATTGATTTTAAGATTTTCATTTCCCAAAACCAAGAAACATTTCCTATAAATAGAATATCTTAGTTTTATAAGGCTCGTAAATACATTGATAGGCTTATACCATATCAGTCTTAAGACTTATATTTGACTAAATTAGCTTTGTTGGTCACCCTCTATTATGTATGACACTAAACTGTTCGAAAGTTCAGTTGTTCTCATTCCTTATGACGCCTACAAAAAAAAGACAAAAACAAAAAAGCCATCCATATTGAATGACTTGTTATAATAAAGTACCTATTCTCCTTTATATGAGAACAAATCTAAAGAGCATGTTTTGAAAATAATGATTGTCCAAAACATGCTTTTTAGTGGTACCGCCTTTTATTATAATCGCTCTAAATCCTGGTATTCTTTCATATAAGGGCCATCTTCTGCCACATATGAATGATACAAAGCTTTTACTGCAAAATTTTTCTCTAATCCCATTTCAGATTTTAGCTTTTTTAGTTCATCATGCAACGCTCGATGTTCATTGATAAGCTTTAGCATAATTGTTTTATTATATTTCATTACATCCGTCCTTTTTTATAACTTGAATGATTACAACTTTAAAAATAGTTACATTCCGGGAAATCCCATGCTATTCTACAGGCATCTGAAAAAGTTGTATCTGCCTCTTTAAGGCTTTTTCAATATACGTTTTAAATTTCACCTTGTCAATCTCGTGTAATTTGCTGGAGCTTTATCATACCATTGAAGTGGACCTGATATACCACCATAATATTTTTTTAACACACTAAAAAACGGATACTAATTCACCTTCTGTACAAACTAAACTCAGGAGGTGATTTTTAATGGCAAACAACAATCAAAACTTTAACTCAAAAATTCCAAACGCAACTCCCAACGCAATGAACGTTGAATTTGGAAATGAAACGGATGTTAATCAAATTAAACAGCAAATCCAACAAGCTGAGGCTAACAAAATACAAGCTTCTGGTTCAACGAACTCGATGAGCCAAGAATTTGGTATGGAGACGGATGTTAATCAAATTAAACAACAAATCCAACAAGCTGAAGCTAACAAAAACCAAGCTTCTGGTTCAACGAACTCGATGAGCCAAGAATTTGGTATGGAGACGAATGTTAATCAAATTAAACAACAAATCCAACAAGCTGAAGCTAACAAAAACCAAGCTTCTGGTTCAACGAACTCGATGAGCCAAGAATTTGGTATGGAGACGGATGTTAATCAAATCAGACAGCAAATCCAACAAGCTGAAGCTAACAAAAAATTTGCTTCTGGCCGATTTGCAAATGAAAACAACTCAAAATAATACGCATCAACAACAGCCTGCAGCCTCTGCTGGCTGTTGTTTTTTTAACTTGCCATGATAAGTTAAGTATTTAACACCAGTAACCATTTCTAAGCACAACACCTTCGCAATCAATAAATGCTGTATGGTTCCTATATAGAAGTCCTACATCCTATAACTCAGAAAATTCAGCAGTCAAAGTATTACTAGGTCAAGAAAATCTATTATCTTGTTTAGTCAAAAGGATAAGGCAACCTTAAGATATTTTCATCATCGTTTACTATTTCATTGGTGTTACCCGTATGTAAAAGCATTGGTTTAATTGGAGTAAATACCATCACCTATCCCCCCTCCTATACTACCGAAGTCTGTCGGTACTCTTCACTCGAAATTCTATTTCTTCAATTTAATTAACATTTTATTAAATAGGAAAGATAAAAAAGGATATTTATCGTACATTATTATTATGACGCATAATTTATTATTTAATACGAAAGAAGTGACAAAGAAGTTACTAGGTTAATGTTAAATAAAAAATGTTCTCGTAAATTGATAGTTAAAAAGGAGGAAACAAAATGCAAGAAAACCGTGTGAGGTTGAATGGAGGATTTAATAACGACGTTTTTTATATCAAAGACAAAGAAAAGATCGCTAGAATTTCTGAAAAGAACAAAACAAAGGAGATGGTTTTACAGGAAATAGCGTGGATGAATTTTTTATATGAAAAAGGTGTTCTTGTACCCAAGCCAATAACTCCTTTAGAATATGAGGAAGAACGGGTAAAAACATATTTTGAATTTATGAAGGGAGATCACATTGATGTTACAAATAAATCCCACTGGAATGAAAAAACGTTTAAAAAAATTGGTAAAATTTTGGGGAGAATGCATGCACTATCCAAAGATTTCAAATTACAAACGATAGAACGTCCTGAATGGAAAGTTGAAAACCCTGATGTATTTAATATTAGAGGCAAGTTAGAACCATGGATTAGCGAGAAATATAAAAAGCTGGGGCACAGTCTCACTTCATACACGATTACTCCTGATACTTTCGGGCTTATTCATAATGATTATCATCAAGGAAACTTCATTATTAATGAGGAAGGTAGTATAACTATCATTGATTTTGATGACTGCTCTTTTAATTGGTATGCTCAAGATATTGCAGTAGCTTTCTATCATGCTTATTGGCAGCATAGCTCATACAATGACAGTACAAATTCTTTTTGTGAACTCTTTATGAGTAATTTTTTTGCAGGCTATAGAACAGAAAATATGCTTCATAAGGATATAATTATACAAATTCCTATTTTCTTAAAAATAAGAGAGATTTATTTATATCAATTATTTAAAGAAAAATGGAATACAGGTAATTTAGAAGAATGGCAAGGATATACTTTACAGAATTTAGAAGACAAAATCAGAAATCAAGAACCATATGCCGGTATTAATGATTTTTCCATTTTTTTATAAGTTGTTTCAACATGTACATACTCCTATATCTACAGTTGCGGTTTAGTTGGAGATACTCTTCAGACGATTTATAAAGTTTATGCACATTTATTTTAAAAAGATAAGGTACATGCATTCTAATCTCATGGATGAAATCATCACTTATAAAAAATTGGGGATACATGCTTTTCCCTACCTCCATATTAGTTGAATAAGCAAATTGACTGCCTCATACAAAGGCAGTCACAATTGCTTATTTAAAACCCTCAAGCACAATTTTCCCAATGGTTTTTCCATTTTCTAGAATAGAGTGCGCCTTTCTCAAATTGTCTGCATTAATGGGATATAGAATTTTAGTTATTGTGGTTTTTAAAATATTACTATCCACTAGAATTGCTATTCTATTTAATAATTTATGTTGTTCATTCATATCTTCAGTCTGATACATAGATCGTGTAAACATAAACTCCCACACAAATGTTGCGCTTTTATTTTTAAGTAATGTCAAATTCATTGGCTCATCTGTTTCTACAATAGAACAAATTGTTCCTTGTGGAGCGATAGCCTCCGCCATATTGACCCAATATTCTTGTGTCGAATTCAAACATAGAATATAATCAACTGCTTCAAAACCTATTTTTTTTAGCTGTGGAATAAATTCCTCATAGTGATTGATCATAAAGTCTGCACCTAGTTCAGTAGCCCAAATGCGTGACTCTTGTCTAGAAGCTGTACCTATAACGGTTAATCCAGCCCATTTAGCTAGTTGGATTGCAATAGAACCTACCCCACCAGCTGCACCAATAATTAAAATTGTTTTATTTTTATTTTCGTTTGAAAAATGACTAACTTTCATTCTATCAAATATGGCCTCATATGCAGTAATTGAAGTCAATGGTAATGCGGCAGATTCTGCAAAATTTAATGACTTTGGCTTATGACCTACAATTCTCTCATCGACAAGATGAAATTCGCTATTACAGCCTTGGCGAGTTATATCACCAGCATAATATACCTCATCACCAGGTTTAAACAATGTACATAGAGGACCAGCCTCGACGACAATGCCTGCCACATCCCACCCTAAAATTTTAGGAATTTCCTCATACTTTTCTTTCGGAGATCTAACTTTATAATCAACAGGGTTCACTGAAACAGCCTTTACTTGAATTAATAAGTCCCTATCCTTAGCTACCGGCTTTTCTATTTGTATATCTAATAAACTCTTTGCATCATCAACAGGTAAGTATTGATGTAGACCTACAGCTTTCATTTTTTCCATCATTAAAATTGCTCCTTTTCCATTCATTTTTTAATTCTTTATATCAGCTATAATAATACGATGATATATTTAATGTAAGTACGCACATTTTTGTTGGATAGTATCAATTTGTATACTAAATATTTTGGAGGTTATCTTATGACAGATAATAGTAATTTAACTTTATATACTGCTTGTCCGGATGCCTATGGATGTCCAGTTGAAGCAACACTCGCAGTAATTGGTGGTAAATGGAAAGGTGTGATTTTATATCACCTTATGTCAGGGACTAAGCGTTTCAATGAATTTAGACGTTTAATGCCCGATATTACTCAAAGAATGCTAACGTTACAACTTCGTGAATTAGAAAAGGATGGCATAATCCATAGAGAAATCTTTAAAGAAGTACCACCCAAAGTAGAATATTCATTAACTGAATTCGGTCGAACACTCGAACCAATAATCAAACTGATGAGAGATTGGGGGGAGCAGTATAATTTAAAAAAATAATATCTTCTTCGAGTAACAAAATATGTAAATATTAAAAATAGGATGCGGCCGTAAAATGAACAAGAGCCGTTAATGCTCTTAATTCAAACCAAATTTAAATCAGTGACCATTTGTTTTATAAAAAGCACGCTCATGTTGAGGGTGCTTTTTTCCGTTTAACCACCCTATTTTTCAGAATTATAATTATGAATTTTTAAGAAAGACTTCCTTTAATAGTAAATACACTATTAAGAATAATAAAGTTACTATGCCAATTTCATAAATTATTCTTATCATATCAAGCTCATAAATTGGATAATAATCATCAACTTGGAATTCCTGCGTGTGTAATTGCCATAAAGGAACATACCTTTTATCATAAAATTCAAGATGTGGCCCCCACTTTAATGACACAGGTACGTACAATATACCTACACAAAAAATTATACTGAAATAGCCAGAAAGCAAAATTTTCTTCAAGATACCAATCCCTTTCTTATATATGTAATTATTAGTTCCAACATCTTTAGCTTGTACCTCTCCATCGAAAGGAAGGTGGAACAAAAATCGGAAGTGAAGAATTAAAAAAATACCCATTACGGAGAATGACTTAGGGTCTTGCTGGTATAACGAAAATTCCCCCTATAAAACCTTCTTTATAGATGGTCCTGATACCTTTAAATTATCAGAAACTGTTAGATAGATTGATGGAACTTTTGGCGCCTCTAAAATCGGGTTCTATTTAAAGTTAGAATATTCTGTTAATTGAGTATGTATTTTTTACAACTCCACAAAGTTGCTGTAGATACTGGTTCTATACCAAACACAACACAAAAAATCCCACGGAAAAGCAGACTTCTTTTCCGTAGGATTCTTTTATCATTAATTGAATATCATGTTGTACTTATAGTAGTGATACGAAACTCCTGGCGCTAACACTTTAATAAGTGGATACATTTTGCAATGGTTCCTGTCCAACTGGACGTTTCTATGGAAGATTAGAATGTGCTTTTTTTTTACATTAAAGATAAACGGCTAAAATCGATAAAATGTATCTTCACTATCTGCCATGGGAGGCCTAACGCTTCACTCTTTAACATATTCTAGAATAATGTTTTTTAGACAGAATTCGTCTTTATTCTACACAAACTGTATTGACTTTATATTTCCCTTATATAATACTATTTTTAAGTATGATAAATCTACCAAAGTTTTAGTATGTTATCCAGTAGTAAAGCCTCTATCCATTATATATCGATTAACTTTATTCCAGATTTTTGAGCTTGCTTGAATTCATTAGAGATTTTACATTTAACTATCAACGAAGAGGCTAAACCACTGAAACTTTGGTATAGGGGGAAAAAACATGAAGAGCATTAAAAAGCGGTTACTTTTTTTCACATTGGGATTACTATTAGTAGCCTCCATTGTTAATGCGGGCTTAGCTGTATGGATTGTTAATAAAAAGAGCCAAGAAGTACTAATAGAAAAGGCTCAAGAGCAAGTTTTTGAAATGGCTAAACAAGCCGAAACAATTTTAAATGCTGAAACAGATCCAATACCTGAACTACAAAAATTAGTTGATACAAAAGTACAACAGGACAATGTAACATACGCCATTATTATTGATAAAAATGTCAAAGCTGTTGCACATAGTGACTCAAATAAGTTAAATAAAGTCTATGAGGATGACTACACAATAGAAGGGGCCACTAAAGGGGTAAAACAATTTACAAGATGGTATGCCGAAGTTCAAGGTATATGGACGTATGATATTATGGAACCTATTTACCGTAATGGTGAGCTTTATGGTGTTATGGACATCGGAGTCCCTGAAAGTGGAATCAAATCCATTATTGAACCTGTTCTAATGTTTCAAATCATTATTGGCATCGCTAGTTTTTTAATTATTGGTAGCTTAATGTGGTGGATTATTGATCGTATCGTTAGAGCACTAAAAAGTTTAGAAAATACGCTACAGCAAACCGCAAATTTAGATTTCCATGAAAGTGTGGAATTAGTAAAGCTATCGAATCACAAAGATGAAATTGGACAAATGGCTCAAGGCATCACAGCCATGCGTTCCGCCCTTAGAGATATAACGGTTAATATTCAAAGTACAAGCAATGAGTTAGTAGAATCATCTACAACACTTTTACAGATTGCAGATGATACTGTACAAACAACGGATGAAATTGGTATAGCGATTAGCGAAATTGCTAAATCCACTGAGGAGCAGGCATACGATACCGAAAAAGGAGCCGAACAATTAGAACAGCTTTCAAGCAATATTGACCGTGTATTTGAGCATACTGAAAAAATTGCAACAATGACAGCTCAAATTGATGATTTAAGCAATCAAGGTGTAGATACAGTTCAGCAGCTTTCTATATGGTCAGAAAAAAATCGCGATTCATCACAGCAAGTTAGTACAATTGTTCAAGAAGTTGATAAAACATCTTCAGACATTTCGAGTATTGTTAATACAATTACAGAAATTGCTTCCCAAACAAATTTACTTGCTCTTAACGCTTCGATTGAATCTGCTCGTGTTGGCGAGGCTGGTAAAGGCTTTGCAGTTGTTGCTGATGAAATTCGGAAGCTATCTGAGCAAACATCTAACGCAACAGAAATTATTAAAAGTAAAATTACAGCCATTCAAGCGATTTCGAAAAGTGCTGTAACGGAAATCAAAACTAGCATTGAAATCGTTGAACAAAATGCAAAGGCAGCTACAGACACTAGCAATATTTTCAATACAATTAAAGAGGCTTTAGATCAAACAATTGAAGTTGCTCGTGATGTTCAGCAGCTTTCATCTGAAATGAATCAGAGCAAGGAGAAAATTATTAGCTCTATTCACAATATTTCTGGGTCGGCAGTGGAAACATCTGCTGGAACAGAGCAAGTCTCCGCATCTGCACAAGAACAATTAAAGAGTATCAACATCGTATCAGAAAAAGCTCGTGACCTGAATTTATTCGCGGAGCAACTAAGAAAAGAAATAGATAAATTTTCACTGTAAAACATTATTTTAAATAAAGGTATTGTAGCTCGAATCATCGCGCAAGGCACATGTTGAAGTGTCTTGCCAATGTTCGGGCTTTATTTTTATGTCGCTCACTTACAGTAGGTTATGTATATTATGATTTCTAAAACTTTGTTCAATTTTGCTTTAAGTAGGCTAACAGTGCGATTGCCCATCCCCTACGGCAAAATATTAACTGACGTAATGAACAACCTAATAAACCCCAATTTTTAATTTTTTTCTTTTTTAATCGGTGCTGTCATGCCACTTAATTTATGGAAATGCACTATCAATAACATTCATTCGAAAAAGATGAGATACATGTATCTACCCTCATGGATAAAATCATCACCTTAAATTCATTTGAAAAATCTTATGAAATCAAATCATGATGATTTTGGGGTACATACTATTCCTTACCTCTCCCCTCAACCTTTCATGTTATATTTAATAACTTAATACACTACAACAAACATTGATATATCAACGTTCCCCCACAAAAAAACACCCGTTTTGTAAACGAGTGTTTCGAATCTTTTATGACAACTGTTTTTTTCAAAATAACAATTAGGTTGCCCAATGCCATCTAACATAACCACCACCGACATCATTTGTTTGTTTTGGAATACTACATCAAATTTCTTTATTTCATAAAAACACCTCATATGAGATGTTTAGTTTCTTCAGTCTAATAAATCGTAAATCTATATTACTGCTCTAAAACCTCTTGGATAGATTGTTCTAAAATATCCATTGCCAGTTCTAATTCATGTTCCTTAATGATAAGTGGTGGAGTGAGAGTAAGCACATTTCCTTGGGATACTTTAAAACTTAATCCCTTTTCCATACATTTATACATAACTTGCTCTGCTTCAGATATAGCTTTTTCTTTCGAATTGCGATTTAATACTAATTCTACTCCGTATAAAAGACCGATTCCTCGAACATCACCTATAATTTCATAGTGCTCTTGCATCTTTTTAAGACGTATTCTCATATAATTTCCTAATTGATTAGCTTTATCAATTAATTTAAAATCCTCGATATAATTAAGAGTAGCCAATGCTGCTGCACAACCTAATGCACTTTTTTCATGAGTGTAATGACCGAGTGCAATATCTTGGGCAACATCAAGTTCTCCTTTTACAAGCATCGCTGCCATTGGAAATACGCCTCCACCCAATCCTTTTCCCAATAAAACAATATCTGGAATAACTCCAAAGTTTTCAAAAGTGAACATTTTACCTGTTCGCCCTAAAGCTGTTGGAATTTCATCAAAAATCAATAATATATTGTTCCTATCACAAATATTACGTAAACGTTGATAGTACTCTTTTGGTGGGATATGTACGTCTGTACAACGAACAGGCTCTAAAATAATTGCACCGATTTCATTTTCTCTTTCAAGTACATATTCTAGATAGTCAAGGGATTTAAATCTACCATTGACATCATCAAATAAACCACGATATGAATTGTAAGGAGCTATATGCAGACTCCCTGGCATTAGAGGGCCCATACCGTTACGGAAAAGTGCTTCTCCTCCAACTGAAATAGCGTCTAAAGATGCACCATGAAATGAATCCCACATAGATATAGTTTTAAATTTACCTGTTACCTTTCTAACAAGTTTTAAAGCCATTCCAACAGCTGAAGTTCCCCCAGGAGTCAACAGTACTTTATTTAAACTTTCTGGTGCAATATCAACTAATTTTTTTGCCAACTGGATCGCAACTTTATTTGTATAACGTCTTGGTGAGAATGGAAGAATATCCAACTGCTCTTTTACTGCTTGGATAACATATTCATTACCATAGCCTATTTGATGAACATTATTTCCATGAAAATCCATATACTTCCTTCCATCTATATCCTCTATGTAAATTCCATAGCTTTTTTCAATAATATTTAAACAAGGAGTAGAAAGAGATTGATGTAAATAATACTTAGAGTCATCGTTTAAAAACTCAAAAGATTCTTTGCTCAAATGTTTTTCTTGCCATAAAGAACGAGTTTTTGTTAAATTAATGTCCCCCTCTGTTCTTAACACTTCAATGTTTTCTTCCATTATTTCTTCTCCTCCATTATAGGTAATTAATTCTTTTACCTAAACAAAATAACATTTGTTTTTTAATTAGATATTAATATCTTGTAAATCTTTTCACCTAATCACATTTATACGTAGTTGTTGGTTGTGAATCAAGGGTGAGGAACTGCCCTATACTTACTTATCAGGGCAAAATAAAAAACCACTCAATGGAGTGGTTAAAAATTTTTAATATGCGTTTTTGCCTAAATGAAATAAGCGTTAAATTTCTAAATTAAAATTGAAGCTTTTTTTCGTAAAATGACTATTTTTATCTTTTCCATAGTCAATTTTATATATTTGGTATAAAACAGCTTTTGCATCTATTATTTTATTGTGGTGAATCGATAAAATAAATATATTAGTAGAACTATATACCATAGGTACGTACTAACATGCCATTTAATACTTTTTATCTAGCTATAGCTAAATTTAACTCGAACAATTATTATCCTATCATTTCTAGCAACGCCATTTCAAGGGAGGATTACTGCCAAATCCTTGGTGGTCATATTCTAATTATATGGCGTGCAATTCTTATCACGCCAATTATTTCGTCATTCACTGGCGTGAATTGGCGTTGTTTTATCCCTTCATAAGCCAAAAGATACATTTTTGCTAAATCCAAAGTAAAAACTTAAAATTATTTCTCCTACTTGTCCCTCTCCCTATTACATTCAGCATTAATAAATTAATGAACTAACACAAACATTGATATATCAACGTTTTCCCACAAAAAAACACCCGTTTTGTAAACGAGTGTTTCGAATCTTTTATGACAACCACTTCGGTGGTGTGTTTTTTTCCCAATAAATATCGCCTAGGTTATAATGTGCCATGAAGTTGTCCTCGACACTGTGATAATGGAAGTTGTAATAATAGCCTTCCTGTGGTCTTTTTTCTGTACGTACATGGAAGCGGATTACATCAGCTCCTGTGTCGGTGTTGATCACGTTAAAAATTTTCTCACCATAATTACCACTTGGCTTTTCTGAGATGGTTAAAGATGCTAAAGCTTGCTCGTCCAAACTAGCGACAGTCATTGCAATCGCCTCCTCCATTTTTGGGAAGATGATGTTGTCGAATTCATGGCTAATTTTTGGACCAATTTTAGTACCAAACTTTATGTATGATTGCTCTCTCGCTGCATCCATAAGCAAGGCATTATAATCAATTTCTTCCTCTTGGATATGAACCTGCTCGTCCCTACTAAGATCAGGCTCAGCAGCTAGAGCCGTGCTTGTCCCTGATGCAGGACCAATAGATGCACGATTCGAAGGATTTTGATCAAATGCTTCCCATATTTCATGCGTTGGCGTAATTAAACCAAATGTTAAAAACGCAACCATTATGACAATACTTTTTTTAACCCACGTTTTCATTCAGTATCACCTACTCTTTATGTACAAATTGGTAATTCTCCTATTATTATATACGTTCTCGCCATTAAAAGGTTTCATATTTCTATAATTCATTGTACAATATTTATGAATAATGTGTCGTTTTTTAAAGGAGGTACAAAGCATGAGCATCGCAATGGGTATTGGTCTTTTATTAATGTTAGGTTATTTATCATCTTTATGTTTCACGGACTAATTTTTTTATTTTGTAATATGTACCCTACAAAGCCCTCAAAAGCCTGTTCTATGCAGCTTTTGGGGTTTTTCATTTTTCTTTACAATGCATTTTAACGCAAAATAATGCACACAGTTGGGGCTTGTTTTGGGACTATGTTGGGGCTTGTTGGGGCTAATATAATATTAATAATTCTTGGCAGCGTGTAAGCAAAATTTCAAATTTTGTAATAAGTATTAACTCAATTTTTAAAAAATTTGCTAATCTAAAATACTTATGATGAGAAATATAAAGAATAGAACTAAGCGCTTAGCCCCTACCCGCCTCCAGTAAGGAGGGAATTAGAGTGAGTAAAAAGATGCCACCCGAATTTTATACCCTACTGGAAGAAATAAAAGCCATCGATTTTGTCATTGTTGAATTAAATTATACTTGGATACTCATCCCAATGATTATGATGCAATTCAGCAATTTAATGAAAATACTGAAAAATGTATGAAACTTAAAGTTAATTATGAGCAAAAATTTGGTCCATTAATGAATTTTGGAAGAAGTTATTCGGACTATCCTTTCAAGTGGATTGATACGCCTTGGCAATGGCAGGTCCAAAATATGAGTCTAGGAGGAATAATTTTTGTGGTACTATGAAAAGAAACTCCAATATCCGGTTAAGGTTAATACATGTATCAAAAAAGACTTAATTCTATAAGTGAAAAGTTAAACTCTTTAAATTCTAATCATATAGTCCAAGACCCATCCACACTATTACATGATGAATTTCCCCTACTTCCCTCTTTCTCTATTATGTAAAAAAATTAATGATCTACCACAAACATTAATATATCCGTATTTTCGCATAGATTGTAAATTATTTATATATATTTGATAATCATCCAATTTGGTGAATTGAAATTAAAAACAATTTAAAATGATATCAGAAATTTTATTAATTTATCATACATTCTTTCTGAATCTTGTCCGAGCCAAATTAAATGACCCCAACTTTCAAGAATACAAAGTTTCGAATCATTAATATTATAGTGTGCATGATATGCATGATTAAAAGGGACAGCACTATCATTTATACTATGTAAAATTAATGTAGGACATTTAATTGAGTGTAAATCAGCTTCAGAAATTGTTCCAGTTTGTGATAAGTCAATAATAAAACCATATCCAGAGCGCTGTCTATTATTCATTCTACAAAACGTCTCTATATCATCATAAGTAATTTGACTAGCTATTTGAATATAAGGGAGCTTACTAAAAGAAGGGGCCATCTGTTTAAACATAAATTTGGAAAATAGGTTACTTAAGAGACCAATTATTCTCCAAGTATATTTTTCTATAGTTGGACGAAATATTATATGGGCTACTTTATATTCCATATCTTTAGATTTTAGCCATTCTTTAGTTATGGCTGATTGCAGAGTGAGACTTCTTACACGTTCTGGATATTTAGAGGTAAAAAGGATTCCGCTTGGACCACCAGCCGAAATTGCAATTACATGTACCTTTTCAATTTTCAAATGATTGAGTATTGTTAAATAACCATAACAAGCAGATTGAAGGTCTCTCCCGATTAGTGGGTCAGTATTACCATATCCCGCTCTAGAAGGTGTTATGATTGAATAACCATGTTCCAATAACTTAGCGTATCCAAAATCTTCCATACAATTAGAATGTCCACCATGAAACATGAGAATCGGTGTCCCTTTTCCTATAATTGAATATTCTATTTTTCTTCCAGCATCATCAATAAAATAATTAACAAATCTTTCCTGATGAAGCTTAGAATTCAATAATATCACCCTTTTCTATTTCTTTAAAGAAACAATTATCTGGTATCAACCCTTTCACTGACGTATTTTATGTTGAAGTTCATAAAGATGGTACATTATATGTTGAAAAAGTAAAAGATAAAAAATTTTTTAAGTATGGACTATATATGGGCAGCTACACCACCCACCACATGATAATTTATTTTGTCGTCAACTTTCTCCTTTTTTATTCATAAGATACGTATGAGTAAAAATAATGAATATGAAGAAATGGGGAATTCAATGAATAATTATAGAAACAACTCAGAACAAAATTTGGAAAGTGAAGAAATCGGGATTGCAAGACTTGCATATCTTGGTGCCGCCATTGCCACTCTTGGTGACGGCTTATCCACAGTTGCAGCAGGTCTAGCACTCCATGCATTGGAAAGCACGAAATCCCAAAATTTAAATAATACAAGACAAAAGGAAGTTGATGATTTACAAAAGCAATTAGATAAATTAATTAGCGAATTAAACCAAGTAAAAAAGATGATGCAATAGGTTACTTTTGAATATTAGTATAAAAAGAAGTGTGAATTTTTGCAATATTACGTTCAAACAACTACAAGTATTCATTTGATTAGCTGTACCAAGGCCAAGCAAAGACGGAATACTAGTTACTTAATTTCATCATTATTGGCTCTCATTTCTTAGTAGTCTTGCATTAAAGCTGAGTTAGGCTTTGTCCTTTAGACTTTCTATGCAAGGCACATATATTGCCTTAGTAGTCAGTTAAATATGAAGAAATTCGAAAAATTAAAAAGAAGAATTGGGTGCTTTAAATGGATAAAAGCTAATTCAAAATGCATAAATCTAACTTATTATACTTTTTCTACTTTTCACAGCTTTTATTATTGAAGACTTTCATATCCTAATATTGTTAGGTTAAACACCTCAATCTTTTTCTTTAAAAGTTCATACACCAGAAAGACCTTGCAGCTTATTTACTCCTGATAACATCAAATGTTAATCGCCTATATTGATGAATTTTTGATACATACAATAAATTACACTCAAAACAATTATTTTAGATAATTAGCGCTCCTAATTTTTTTCATCTTGATCACTTTCAAAAGAGAGTGATCCTTTAAATTTTCAATTACTGGCCGTATTTTTAAAAATTCTATAAAAAGATAAACAGATCATATATAGAGTTGTATTAATAAATAGTAGTATTAATCAATATTGTTTAGCACAACGTATCCCATGTTGTTCTCTCATACAAATTCCATTAAGCCCTTTCCTATTGTGGAGATGGCTCTTTTTTTAGCCTTCATCACATAACAATCTTTAACATCAGTAGACCGTTTCTTGTAATGTGAATATTTTTTCTTCACAATTTTCACATGCCAAAATCTTAAAATGATAGGGAAATAATTTAATAATTTATATGGAGTTAATTTTCTTTATCCTCCATCGCTCACACAAAGTTAGGCCATTTCCAATGCTATGGAATGAACATTTTGAATAGCTAGGACAAGATGTATTAAAAGTCTGCTTGTTCCTTGTTATCTTTCAGACTTATACAATGATCCATTTGTTTGAACCTGAGCAAAATAAACATCTTTAACGTTCTGAACCTTTTGCTTTTTCAACTTCTTCATAAGCCTGCCATCTGTTAATTCAAGTTCAACTAAATTTTCGTAAATAAGCTGACCATCTGTCTCTAGTATTGCAAATTGTACATCTTGCAAAGAAAAGATAGCCTGCTCCCTTAACATCATTGTTAGTTCGTCGTATGCAACCGATTCTTCTTTAAACCAGATTCTAGAATATGACCATTTTGAATGACAGTAGTCAGTTTGTCATCAAATAGTAGATGTGCTTTTTTAGATTTCAATGTAAAAACGGTTACTATAAATGTTAAGAAAACCCACCAAATTTACGATATTAATCCGTCCAAAAAGGTGTTTCAGCTACTGCTGCTATTTGAAATGCTATAAAGCCAATCGAAATACCTGTTTTTAATGGAAAAACGCAAGTTGGCCAAGTAGGGATTCATGAAAATAAATACTTCTTCATATCAATTTAATAAAGCGTTTTTTCAGAAATTTTAAGGGGTATATAAAATTTAAGGAAATCAGAATCCTTAGATTCCAAATATGTTTAATAAGTATAAACTAAACTACCAGTGTGTAAAAACTCTATTTAAATACCCTATTTAGCCCTATTTAGTTAGAATCGTTTCCTAAAGTTTGTACTTTAATTAAAATATATATATAAATTTTGTTAAAAATTGGATGCAGCGATTATAAAACGAACAATTATAAGATTAATTATTCTAATTTTTATAAGTATAATGTTGTCTGGTTGCTGGAGTAAAAAAGAATTCAAAGAATTGGCTATTGTAATTGCTGCAGTATTGATAAAATTGATGAAGATATGTTTACGGTATAATAATAAATATTTTTTCATTCTAATTTCACTTATTTTTTTACAATTGGATTTTCTATTTCGCTAACCATATCATCGTTAAAAACATCAATAAGATATTACTTCGTTTCCCGCATTGTCGTTTAAGCAACATTCATCCCTTCTATTTCTTTACAAGGTTTAATCTTGTGCAAATAGACCTATAAGAAGAGTGTTAATTCCACTATGATCTCAGGTCTTTATATAAAACACCGTTCCTCTATTTTATCGCCTCTTACTTCGTGTAATTCCGAGATAAACAAACAAATGTTGCTGGAATTATTATAGATTTGCCAGAGTTCCCTACAAATAGGATACTCCATCCTACTTTCCCTATTGCTATAAAGGCCATAATCGAGAAGCCGAACCAAATGTTTCGTTGCCAGAAAGCAAGAGCTAAGAGGGTTAAAGATAGTGGTACCATTAATGTAAGCAAAATTTTACCCAATTCCCAATCCCCAGTTAAATAATCGACTTCATATTGAAGAGATTCTTGCACTATTGTATCTACAGTAGTCGGTTCAGGGAACCAAAACATGGATGTGAAAATGCAGAACAGAGTAAAGGAGATTCCGGCAAGGCTCCTTTTGAAGGCAAAAAAATAAAAAGGAATTATAAATACAGGTCTAATATACCAAGAAAATATGGGTCATGATTATTACAAAGCTATTTAAGGGTAAATCATTTTGTTGAATATACACGTGTGGAAATTCGATTATAAGCTCTTCTACTGTTGGAAAGTTATCTTTATTGCATCTTGCAGGCCGAGGGTCAATCAAGATACTAGAAAATCTAATTTTGATACTATTTTAACTAAGGGTTCTACGTCAGTTCCTGCACCAAATATATAAAGGCGTTCCCTCGGTTTATAGAGTTCCATAAAAAGGGCTTCTTCTCTTGCATCATTGACCAGTTTTATTTTTTCTTCGCTCGATATAAAAGCTTCAATAAAGCCTATATAAAAGCCCTGGAGCTGAGAAATCTCCAGTATATTGAGCTGCTCCTGTAACTTTATTCATCCCTTCTTTTCTAAGTACATTTTTCCCAAATATTTAATAAAAACATAAATTCCCCTTTAAGTTAACTTGATGTTGATGTCCATGACCGCTCTGAGTAATAAACTACCTGCTTCCTTTCATAAAGTACTTCTCATTTTAAACAAAAACAATATGTACTTGTAGACATACCGATAAAGAATAGCTCCTAAGATAAGGAGCTTTATTCTTTATGATGCCATTCTATTACATGCTTCTGCACATTCACGGCAAATTTTAGCACACTCTAGGCAATGTTCATCTTGGAATTTTTCACAATGAGAAGCGCATGATTCACAAACTTCAGCACAAAGTTTGCAAAACTGCTTAGCCATTTCGCTATTCCTAGACATTAAAGACACTGCAAGTAAACATATCTCTGCACAATCGTTCAACATTTGAATACAATGTATTCGAGCTTGAACATCAGGTTCTTGTAAACACGCAGATGTACATTCTTCACAAGCTCTTGCACATTTAATACACAATTCAATACAATGATCCATATTTGTTGAAGAAGCTGATAAGACTCCCATTTAAACATCTCCTTTTTTTAAACGTACCATCTATTATTACCAAAATTCCTTAAAAATATTGCCGGTAAATAATAAAAATCTAAATTTAATAAACCTATTTTTACTCTAGAGCATAATTCAATATATATTAAGTAATTACTATTTCAATGTATAATTTTGGTCGATTTCCAAATAATAATACTACTATTTCCCAGTTCAAAACAATGTCAATTGTGGCTTTTTTTATCAGTGTACTTAATCAGTTTGATTGTCATTAAGTTGTTTATTCCTAGTAAATGCGAGGTGGTAAAAATTAAAAACCCAAAAATCATTACCTTACTAATAGCATTTAGTATATTAACGAGTGGATGTTGGAGTAAAAAGGAATTAAATGAATTAGCAATTGTTACTGCACTTGGGGTTGATAAAATTGACGATGAATATGAAGTTTCTGTCCAAATTATTAATCCTAGCGAGATAGCTTCGCAGGGATCCCCTACTGGAAATTCCCCAGTTGCCACTTATCATGCCAAAGGAAAATCAGTATTTGAAGCTATTAGAAAGCTATCACAAGTAACTCCAAGAAAGGCGTACTTCGCACATCTCCAAATGTTAATTATCGGAAATGAATTAGCCGTAGAAGGAATAACTCAAACCGTAGATTTGTTAGCAAGAGACCCTGAAACCAGAGATGATTTTGATGTCATAATTTCTAATGAAACAACTGCGAAAAGCATTTTGAATGTTTTAACACCAGTTGAAAAAATTCCTGCATTTAAAATGTTAAATTCCTTGAAAACATCAGAAAAAGTTTGGGGTAATTCAACTATGGTGCATATAGATGATTTAGTAAACGCAATAAGAAGTGAAAGAGGTTTTGTTTTATCTACAATCGACATACAAGGAAATACAGAATTAGGAATGGATAAAACAAATGTAGAAAGAATTTCAACGCCTGTACTATTAAAGTATGAAGGATTATCTCTATTTAAAAAGGATAAATTAACTGGATTTTTAACTGTAGAAGAAAGTAAGGGATATAATTTTTTGAAAAACAATATTACAAGTACAATTGAAATAATATCTTGTCCAAAAGGCGGCGTTTTAGCGACAGAGATTACAAAATCAGAAACAAAGATTAAAGGTAATTATAATAACGGAAACCCTAAATTTTTCGTAAAAATAAAGGTAGACCAAAATGTTGGAGAGGTCAATTGTAAAATTGATCTGACCAATAAAAACTCTATCAAATATATCAACACAGAATCCGCAACAAAAATAAAGGAAGAGGTAGAAACTACACTTTATACAATTCAAAAGGTATACCAATTAGATATAGTTGGGTTTGATCAGATACTTTATCGGCAAAATCCTAAAGAATGGAGTAAGATAAAAGATAAATGGCCAAATTTGTTTTCAAACTTAGAAGTAAATGTGAAAGTAGAAGCTTATACTCGTAATTCAGGTACTTTCAATAAATAACTTGATCTATGTTTGCAGCCATTTTAATTATTGCACACTAAGTTGAATTACCTTACTTTATTATCTAAAATTATTTTTTTCAAACTTTTAAAACATGTTAAGGGATGGAGCTTGAATATGTCAATTTGCAGAATTAATGCTTGATAGTAAAGGAAAAAATACTTATTAATGAATATTTATTTTTTTAGAATGATCATATAAAGAAGTTACATCGTCAACTTTCTCCAGTTTTATTCATAAGCTACGTATGAGTAAAATTACGAATACAAAGAAATGGGGAAAGTAGTGTATAATTATAGAAACAACTCAGAACAAAATTTGGAAAGTGAAGAAATCAGCATTGCAAGACTTGCATATATTGGTGCTGCCATTGCCACTTTTGGTGACGGTTTAACCACTGTTGCTGCAGGTCTAGCACTCCACGCATTGGAAACCACGAAATCTCAAAATTTAAATAATGTAAGACAAAAAGAAGTTGATGATTTACAAAAGCAATTAGATAATTTAATTAGTGAATTAAATAAAATAAAAAAGATGATGCTTTAATATTAATAGTAATACTACCGACTGTTGGTCGGTTTTTTATTTATTATCTTTGCATAGGTACTTTAAAATACTTAACCTGCTCATCACCGCTACTTGCTCCCGAAACCCATGTGCGATTGTTGGTCTTCCCAGAAGATAAGCCTAAACTAAGAAAAAAACCAATTAATTAAATTGATTACATCCCTGACTATGTACTAGAGCAACTCTTTACTCACATCAATTGTTTGCACAAAGATATTCAACCTGTTGTTTGGGTAGCATTTAATACAGAACTTGAACAATACTCTATTGAAACAGTATTGAAAAAACGACGTAAAGGACACATCGAATTCCAATAGACAATGAGTTAGCTAATACCCTTGTCGCTCTTATTGATAAATCAAATCAACTTAGCAATCAAGACAATAATCCCGAAGGATAAGGGCATTTCCTGTTCAAAATTGAACAAGAAGCGCCCTATCTTTCTCTATAACGAATTTATTTATAAAAAACGCAAGTTTTTCAGTGCCCTCTTAGAATTCAGGACTCAAGCCGCTTAATACATTTTTTATTATTTCCACTGTCTACTTGACGGGGTGCAGTTCAAAATATAGGTCTGGTCTATTTCCTGTATTGACAATCTACTATTCATAATTAACTTTAAATAAGCAATAAAATAATTTTACTGTTAATATGCTAGCATGATTTACTGTAATTTTTTATCCTCGATTCAATGGATTGAGTAATTGCTAATACAGAAAGTATTTAAGGTATCTGGTTAGCAAGATGTTGGTGAGTATCCAACTAATACTAAACCTAGTTCACCATTCTCTTCTTCTGCATGGATCGTAACATCTGTTAATTGCGGTGCAATATCAGGATGAATTGCGACTTCGATACCTTCAATTGTGTGGATTGCATCTTCTGCTACTGGTGCTTCTAAGCCTACACCTAAATTAACTCCACAGCAGCCTGCAATACCAAAGAAACGAAGCGTTTTAACCTCTGAATCAGCTAATACCTGTTCTAAATAATTTTTACCTTCTGGACTCATTTTCATTTGTTATTCTCTCCTTTTAATTCATGTAAGCCCTGTGTTCCAACCGGTGGCGTTTTTACCCATGGAATGGCCACAAATTGATTATTGCTGATGGATCTAACTTCTTTTAGCCATTTTGTTTCAGCTTGTTGTTTTTGAATTAATGTTGGACTTGTTGTATAGATAGATGAAAATGTCTGATTAACAACCCTCCAATCAACAGATAATCCAGCACGGTGTAAATCTTCTTGTAAGCGCGAAGCTTCATAAACAGGTGTTGCTTCAGGAAGAGTTACAATGGCAACACTCGTATAAGAGGCATCACGCAACCTTGGTAACAGGTTAGAAACAGCTGGAGGAATATCCCCTTGTGAACCCCGATGATAAGCTTCTGTTGCGTCTAGTAAAAGCAACGTATGCCCTGTTGGTGCGGTATCAATAATAATGACTTCATCTTGATGATTTTCTACCACGTTAGCAAATGCTCTGAATACAGCTATTTCCTCTGTACAAGGAGAAGCCAAATCCTCTTTCACAAATGCTAAACCTTCCTCATTCATCGTTTCACTTGCCTTTGCAAGCACTTCTGCTTCATAGTTTGCCACTTCTGCTTTTGGATCAATACGACTTATCGTTAAATTTTTAACGTTGTCATCACCGAATGTCCAATTGAGATGTGCGGCAGGATCTGTTGTAGTTAAATGTACATGAGTACCCTCTTCCGCTAATCGTAATGCAATATAAGAAGCCACCGTTGTTTTTCCAACCCCACCTTTACCCATCGTAAAAATGAGTTTCGGCTTACGTTCTAAATAATCCGCAATCATTTCTTCTATCTCAGGAATCTTAGTTTCTTCATTTGATTCATCTTCATATACAACTTCTTGGTCAGTCATCCATGCTTGCAGACGCTCAATACTTGATAATGAGTATGGTACAAATGGTAAGTAGAAATGCTCAAATCGATTTAGTTCATCAGGAATTCTTGCTAATGCATCAGCTTGACGCGCAATGAAAGCCTCTTCAATATCATCAGTAGAATAGACATTACTCATATATCCATTAATTAGTAATGTCTGATTTTGAATACCGATTTCAAACAGCTCCTGAGAAGCACGTGCTGCTTCCTTTAAAGGGTTTTCCTCAGGACGTGTCACTAACATTAACGTTGTTTGATTAGCATTCTTTAAACGTTCAACTGCCTCTTTATAGACTTCTCGTTGCTGTTCTAGCCCTTTTAAAGGACCTAAACATGAGGTACCAGTCGTGTTATCATCTAGAAACGTAGACCATGCAGAAGGCAGTTGTAATAATCGTAACGTATGCCCTGTTGGCGCTGTATCAAACACGACTGTGTCAAAATTTCCAATGACTGAAGTATCAGTTAATAGTGTTGCAAATTCATTAAAAGCAGCAATTTCTACTGTGCAAGCACCAGAAAGTTGCTCCTCCATATTTTGTAATACCACATCAGGTAGTTTTCCACGGTACGGACCAACCATTTGCTCTTTGTAATGCTGTGCCGCCTGTTCAGGGTCCAAATTTATTGCAAATAAATTGTCTATGCCTTCAATTTTTGTTGGACTATTAGAAAGCGTTTGGCCAAAAATATCTTGTAAGTTGGAAGCGGGGTCTGTACTAATTAAAAGTACCTTTTTCCTTTCCTTTGCAATGGCTATTGATAGGCTACACGCAACCGATGTTTTCCCAACGCCCCCTTTCCCCGTAAAAAACAGGAATGGGGTGTCTGGGAAATGACTTCTTGTAAAGCGTTCCATCTTACGCATCTCCTTTTAGTGACAAGCGTACTTTTGGCTTTTTTAGTAATTCGTCTTCTGAAAGTCCTGACCACTGTGAAAATTGTTCATTTGTTGGATAGATCCCTTTGCAAAGTAATTCTCCATCCACAAATGTTGCAGGCAAGGCTTCCATTCCTTCTGACATTAATAGTTGATTGATTGCTTCGTTTTCTACAAAAGCATTTGGCTCGTTTGTAAGATTAAATCTTTTTGCTTCTATGTTTGTTTTCTTTAAATTATTCATAATAAATGACATACGCAATAATTCTGGGTCTATAGAGGGTCCACATAAGCCTGTAGAACAGCACATTGCTGGCTCATAGATATGAATTTTTTTCAATTTATTTCAGCTCCTCAGCTACAAATTGTTCAATGCGTTTACCAATTGCATCACGAACATTTTGGAATACAGCCCACTTCTCTTCATCAGTACCTGTCGCTTTCGCTGGATCTTCAAATCCCCAATGCTCACGACGAACGTTAGGAGGTGTCATTGGGCATTTATCAGCTGCATCCCCACATAAAGTGACAACTAATGTGGCGTTGTTTAATGTCTCAAAATCAATTAAATCGGATGTATGATTTGAAATATCAACCCCTACCTCCGCCATCGCTTTAATAGCATTCGGATTGACGCCATGTGCTTCAATACCAGCACTTTTAACTGTCCAATTGGTAGGGAGTAATTTCTTTGCCCATCCTTCAGCCATCTGGCTTCGACATGAGTTTCCTGTACATAAGAAATAAAGTGTATTTGTCATAGTAATTGCTCCTTATAATTTAATGGTTTTAAAGTATTTTTTCTGCCAACGTAAGGCAACCCATACAAGTCCAATGAGGACTAGTACTTCCACTAGTGGTCCAATAACAGCGGCAAATGCCACGCCACTATGCAGACCAAACACACCCACTGAAACAGCAATTGCTAACTCGAAGTTGTTGCTAGCAGCTGTAAAAGAAAGAGCTGCTGTGACAGGATAAGATGCCCCAACTTTACGGGAAGAGAAGAATGACACAGTAAACATGATCACAAAGTAAATAAATAATGGAATAGCAATCCGCACTACATCAAGTGGCAGTTCTACTAATTGCTCTCCCTTTAAAGCAAACATCATCACAATCGTGAACAGCAGTGCAATTAGAGTCAGTGGTGAAATTTTCGGTAAGAACTTTTCCTCATACCACTGTTTTCCTTTTGTTTTAATCCCTACCCATCGTGTGAGGAACCCTGCAGCAAATGGTATTCCTAAGTAAATTAGAACGCTCTTTGTAATCTCCCACATAGAAATAGATACATGGAAATTCTCTAGACCAAACCAACCAGGTAATACATTTAAGAAAAAGTAAGCAAAAATAGAATATGTTAAAATTTGAAAAATAGAGTTAAATGCAACTAAACCAGCTACATATTCACGGTCTCCACGCGCTAAAACATTCCACACAATCACCATGGCAATACATCGAGCTAAGCCAATCATAATGAGTCCAGCCATATATTCTGGGTAATCATGTAAAAAGATAATCGCTAAAAAGAACATGAGGAACGGGCCTAGTAACCAGTTTTGTAAAAGTGATAGTAATAGCACTTTCCAATCCTTAAACACTCGCCACATTTCTTCATACTTTACTTTTGCTAATGGGGGATACATCATGACAATTAACCCGATAGCAATCGGTATAGACGTTGTGCCAATAGACATGGACTCTAACGCTTCACCAACATTAGGCATGGTGATACTTAATACAACACCTATTCCCATCGCAACGAATATCCAAAGGGTAAGGTAACGATCTAAAAAAGAAAGCTGTTTGGTTAATGATTCATTACTCATTTGTATTTCCCCCTACATGGCAGCAATCTGTGCCACAGTTGCACCCGTTTAAAGGCTGAATTTGTTCTAAAATCCCCTTCATCAGTGGCGTTTGTTCCTCTACTAAACGGTAATGTTTCCAAGTCCCTACTTTTCGTTCCGTAATAATGCCTGCCTCCTTTAATTTTCGTAGATGCTGACTAACGGCTGGTTGTGATATTCCTAGCACATCCACCAAATCACATACACATACCTCCCCATTTTTCATGCATGCAAGTAATTTAATACGATTTAAATCAGCTGCTGCTTTTAGTTGTTTTTCAATTAGTGTGTTTTCCATTTATCTGAGCTCCTTATATAATTATTTGCTTATATATCAATTTATATAAAATCACCTCGTTAAGGAAAGGTGAATTAATATGTATATAACTATATTCTTATATTATGTTTTAAAGTTTTGAATTGCAACAGAAATTTGCCCAATTTGAAAATTTCTTATTTCAACTCTCTTAAAACAAATTCATTAGAATTAGGATTTGTTTACTTTGCCTTATTTATCGATATTACTGTATCTTTATGAAATATAGTTTGATTAAAAAATATCTCTCAATCCTTATCTAATAGAAACCTCAAAAGCTCCATTTTAAATAAGTATGAGAGTTTAAGTACTTTTCTTCACAACCTCCGCGTACTATTTAATTATTGTATTTTATTCAAATTATGGCCCTATAACAAGAAAACACCCATTTCTACATGAGTGTCTTAATTGAATGATATCTGTATCCATTATCTTTAAAAGTTTTTCTACATATTTTTGCTTTGTTGTAGAAGTTTAGATTCCCCTGTCCGTTCCCATTCTTCCACTGTCTCATATGCCTTTTCTGGAGAATATCCTTTTCCTACTAGAACCCCCATAAGAATAAATTCCTGAAGAATGTGTGTTGGATTTATTCCTCTTTGAACATCCTCTAATCCTTCATTTACCAAGAATTCCGTGTACCGCACCCATTCATCTGGAGTCTTGCCAGAAATAACGGTATTTCCATTACTGTTATTGTTACCCTTTTCTCCAGCCGTTGCTGCAGCTTTAGTAGGGTGAACGGTTCCAAACGGATGGTTAGGCGGGGAATAGATTGAATACAGTTTTAGTGGAATACTTCCTGTATTTGTTAAGTTATGCCATGTTCCGGCAGGGATAAAAATGGAAAAATCATCATGGACATTTCTTTTAAAGGTTAAATTATCTTTACTCTCGCCCATTTGAGTTACCCCTTGACCCTGCTCTATACGTAAGAATTGATCGACATTAGGATGCATTTCTAGTCCAATATCTTCTCCTGGATTTAGACTCATTAATGTTAGCTGTAAATGCTTTCCTGTCCATAAAGCTGTACGATACGTATTGTTTTGCTTTGACGCCTCGTTAATATTAATGACAAATGGGTTAGCCCCATAATCTTTTAACATTATTTCATTATTACCATTGGTAGCATGATAAGGATTTAATTGATTTGCAGGAATTGCCCCATAAGGGTATGTCCAGTAATTCGGGTATTCCATATAATGATGCATTGATGCATTTCCATAATAAGGGGTTTGATATGGATACCCGTTAGATTGATAATACATTTAATCATTCCCTTCACAGATTCATCGTATTATCATATGCAATTGTTTTAGAAACGTCTTTCATTGAAAATTAGTTGTATGTTTATCCGTAAAAATAAGAAATATTATCAAAGTAGCAGTGATTACTGTTTAAAGAAAATTTCCGAATGCATCTATTAGCTATATTTATTGCACAATCTGGCCCTTTCTATGAATAAAGACGCTTTCCTTATTACGGAAAGCGGCCGATTGTTGAACAAGATTCCTAATTTTCGGAATTAATAATAACTTCTGTTTTCGATCACATTTCACTCTTAGATATAGTCAAGCCACGAATGACCAGTTGGAAATTGTCTTTTCAAAGTCATTTTTAACCAATCCCTTTGTTCAGGCAGTAAATGTGGAAGCATAATTTGTAAATCTTTAAAATCTTTTTCTCTAACCTTTGAACTACCACCTTTATAAAGGAGTTGAATTTCGGGTCTCAGGTAAGGTATCTCATCATCTGTTCTTAAAAATATATCCTCTAATCTTCTTCGAATAGATTTTTCTCTCCTGTAAATCCAGGATTGTTGCTCTGTCTCTACTAACATAATTTGAAAAGCCCAGGGAGAACTACTGCTTTTTGTAACCCAGATATCATTTGTGGTTTTTAAAAACTCACCTTCTTGCCAAGGAACAAGTTTCCCATTCTCTGCTTTGTATAACATCCAATCACTTGACAAATGATTATAGGCGGTCAATTGTTCCTCTCGAAGTAATATTACATCAATATCATCATGTGCCCTTGACTGTTCGCCTAAATATAAATCTAAAGCCCATCCCCCTCCAATACCCCATTTAATCGGAATAATAGAAAAGAGCTTATTAATTTCTGTTGTGGTGATTGATTCCCAATTATCTATATCTGTCCGCAAATAAATCTCCTCCGGTAGCGTTGAAATAATATTTGAATAAAAGTATCCTGTAACCTTTTAATTTCGTTATAAAATCCACCGTTTTAAAATTAACGGTGGAATTCTATTGATTAAATAGGTTTCTTAAAAAGTGGAACAAGATTTTTAAGAAAGTTATCCTATTATCTAAATGATTCGTATCATTTAGAATGTGAATTACCTTTTCCTTTTCGTAAGTTCAATTAGGCTAATTCCCGTATCTCCAATTTTAAAATAATAATCCATATTGATTGGCATTTGGTAAAAAGCACGTAATATATTATTAATTACTCCACCATGAGCAACAATCGCTATACTTTCATATGTATCTCCTATCACAATCTTTGAAAATATCGTTTCTATTCTCATTCGAAATTCTATGAATGTCTCTCCATTCTCAAAACTCTCCCTTCATGTACGTTTAAAATATCTGCTTCACATTCTCAGTGGCGAATTAACAGTATTTGCATGCCTTTTCCTCCTTATATCTTTAAATCCCAAAAATATAAAACTAAACTGCTTCCTTTAATTGGATAGACAGTTCTCTCAAAGATTGTTGCTTCGGGGTTTTGCTATCCTTTTCAATTAAGGCGCCCGTTTGTGGAAAAACATTGACTTATAATCTTACTTTCGTTTCGTTTGAACCAGAAATTTACACTTTCGAAGAACTTTGCGCCATTTTCAATCATACCTAAAGCATCATTAACCGATATTTCATCAGGGTAATACCTTTTAGCACATTCATAAAATTGAATTGCAAATTTTTTCATTTCTTCGGGTAATAAGTGTATTGCCTTATTTTTTGGCATCTGCCATATTGCAATGGCATCTTGATGTATTAAAGTGAGGACGTGATAAATGGTTGGAGAAACTTGTGTATTGAGTAAACGTACAACTCTCGTTAGTCTCTCTTTTCCGTGGTCTAATAGTGTAGAAAAATACTTAGGAACATCAGTTAAATCATTTAATGATTGTAATGCCGTTTGCTTCAATTGTCCATTTGATGCTTCCTCTACTGGTAGCCTTCCAGCCACAATTTGATAAGTGCCAGGAACTGGACCAATAAATCCCTCTGGCAATTTATCTGTTAATGCATCACATTGAATATACCTAAATGGTTTTATATCAATTTTGCTTAAGTCTCGATGAATTTTTAGATATAATTCCAATGGCAGTATACCTTGTTTTTCAAAAGCCGTTTCCTTCAAATAAAGATGAAAATCAATATCGCTTGAACCTGGAATAATGCCACCTTTTACAACGGAACCGTGAACAATTAAACCTATAAAATCCTCTCTTGTATGATATTGATAAATATAAGCAACTTTTTCTACAATTTTTTTTGCTTCCTCTTGTATATTTAAAATATTTGTCTTCATATATACCTCCTAATTATCTCAAATACATAATTATACCAGAAAGTGACCTTACTTCCTTTATTATTTATTTTTTGGAATTATATATGCATTGAACTAACCTGGACATTAGTGGAAATCTTCGCTTCTATTGAACAATCACACCCGTTAGTTGCACAACATTTATAATTTGCTTTCTAAATTTGACTTTTAGACGAAGAAAGACGCATTCCAGAAGAAAGGATTGCGCCATTTACAGTATAATAATAAATATTTTTTATTCAAATTTCACTTATTTTTTTACAATTGAATTTTCTATTACGCTAACCATATCATCGTTAAAAACATCAATAAGATATTGCTTCGTTTCTCGCATTGTCGTTTACGCAACATACATCCCTTCTATTTCTTTACAAGGTTCAATCTTGTGCAAATAGTACTATAAGAAGATTGTAATTCCACTATGATTTCAGGTCTTTATCTTCGTATTCTTCGATAACACCGTTCCTCTATTTTATCGCCTCTTACTTCGTGTAATTCCGAGATAAACAAATACCATACATACTATAAGACCAAATGTTGCTGGAATAATTATAGATTTGCCAGAGTTCCCTACAAATAGGATACTCCATCCTACTTTCCCTATTGCTATAAAGGCCATAATCGAGAAGCCGAACCAAATGTTTCGTTGCCAGAAAGCAAGAGCTAAGAGGGTTAAAGATAGTGGTACCATTAATGTAAGCAAAATTTTACCCAATTCCCAATCCCCAGTTAAATAATCGACTTCATATTGAAGAAATTCTTGCACTATTGTATCTACAGTAGTCGGTTCAGGGAACCAAAACATGGATGTGAAAATGCAGAACAGAGTAAAGGAGATTCCGGCAAGGCTCCTTTTGAAGGCAAAAAAACAAAAAGGAATTATAAATATAGGTCTAATATACCAAGAAAACTGATTGTGATGTCTTGCAAAAGCCCAATCAAGTAAATCGTGATTAAATATAAATGCAATCAGTAAACTGGTGGAGCATAGAGCAAAGAAAATAGCCAAAGGCGTATCATATTTACGCATCAGAAGTTTTCTCCTTCCCTTGTATTGGGATTAATAGACCTCACTATTTCACAATTAACGCTGGGCAATGAACATGTTTCATAACTTTATGGCTTACACTTCCTAACACCATCTCTTGTAATGAATTTAAGCCTCGGCTACCAATGATAACTATATCAACTTGCTTTTCATCTGCGTACTTTACAATTTTAGGACCAGGTGTACCATGTAAAATCATTAATTTTGTATTACTACCAGCAACTCTTAAAACTTCTTCTACTGGTGCTACCTTTCGTTTACGTTCTTTCACTAGATGCAGCATGTAACACTTCTGTTTTTGCCTTTTCAAAATCTGCCACATACACCATTTCAATCAATGAATTCTCAGAAGCAATTTTGACTGCCTCTTTTGCGGCACGCACTGAATTCTCAGAACCATCAACAGCCAATAAAATATGCTTATACATAAAGTATCCCCCTTAATGTGATACACTTACATTTAATAGTTGGTTATATAATTTTTCACTCGCTGGGTTCATGCCAATGACTTTGACTGTTTTCCCCTGCTCTTCTAACTTCGTGACGACTTTTACGACTGCACCAACTGCTGATTCATCCCATAAATGGCTACTTGTTAAGTCGATTGTAATGATATCAGCCTTAACTGCTTCAAGTGTTTGGACAAATTTTTGTGTAGAGGCAAAGAATAATGGACCTTCTACAATAAATGTACCGTTATCTTGATGTATTCGTACCTTTGAAATCGTTGCTACAAAGAATAATGAACTTAAAATTACTCCTAATACTACTCCAATCGCCAAGTTATCTGTATAAACAACTACAGCTACCGTTGCGAGCATAACGAATGCCTCACTTTTAGGTGCTTTGACAATATATTTAAACGATCCCCAATCAAATGTACCGATACTTACCATGATCATAATCCCAACAAGTACTGGCATTGGAATATCGATCACGATTTTGCCAAGTACTAGGATTAAGAACATTAGGAACATCCCAGCCACAAGTGTTGATAGGCGTCCTCGTCCACCTGATTTTACGTTAATCATCGACTGTCCGATCATTGCACATCCCGCCATACCTCCAAAGAAACCATTAACGATGTTTGCAATTCCTTGTCCACGTGCCTCGATATTTTTATTGGATTTTGTATCCGTCATATCATCAACAATTTGTGCAGTCATTAGTGATTCCATTAATCCAACAAGTGCTAATGCTAGTGCGTAAGGGAAAATAATCGCTAACGTTTCAAAATTGATTGGTACGTCTGGAATGATAAAATGCGGTAAGCTCTGTGAAATCGCTCCTAAATCACCTATTGTTTTTAGTTCAAAATTAAAAATGAACGTTACAGCCGTTAACAGGATAATCGCAATCAAAGGTGCAGGTATTGCTTTAATGAATCGAGGTAAAATGTAAACGATACATAATGTGACCACGATAAATAAATACGTTATATACCCTTCCCGTAAAAAGTGTGGTACTTGAGCCATGAAAATTAAGATTGCTAGTGCATTAACAAAGCCAATCATGACGGAATTCGGTATAAAACGCATGAGTTTAGCAATTCCAAATACACCAAATAAAACTTGAATAATTCCTGTTAAAATTGTTGCTACTAATAAATATTGTAACCCATGGTCTGCCACCAGATCTGCAATCACGAGTGCCATTGCTCCTGTTGCGGCAGAAATCATTCCCGGTCTTCCCCCAACAAATGCTATAATAACAGCAATAGAAAAGGACGCATAAAGTCCGACCATTGGATCGACACCAGCAATAATAGAAAAGGCTATTGCTTCTGGTATAAGTGCTAAGGCGACGACAATCCCTGACAAGATGTCACCACGCACATTACCAAACCATTGTTGCTTTAAACTTTGCATGATATTCTCCTTCTTGACTACAATATAATCTTTGAAAATATCATAGCACACTTTTCCCAAAAAGGAACCTTTATGGAACTGAAATGGAGTGAAATTATATGATTTACGGTTATCAACGACCCTTATATAATGATGAGGATATGCAAATTCAAACTGCTGCTTTAAAGAATTGTGACCATCTATTTACTGAAAATCATGGTCGTGCGAAAAAGCGATTAGTTCTTGAAGAATTACTCATGACCATAGAAAAAGACGATACCATTCAGGTACTTCGTTTCTTTAGCATCGCAGATACAACTAGGCATTTAGAAGACTTACTAAAAATTTGTAAAAGAGATCAAGTAACAATTCATTTTATGGAGGAAAATATTACGTCCAAACAAATTCTTGAAATGCAACTAGGACAAGTTTTACAATTCTTTTTAACATTTCAACGTGATATCATAAAGCAATCAACTACTTTGGGAATGGCTGAAGCGAAAGCAAAAGGAAAGTCAATTGGGAGACCTAAGAAGTCAGATGAAAATGTAAAAAAGGCAATTGAGATGTATCAGTCTGGAAATAGCACATTACTGGATATTAAGAATGAAACAGGTATTAGTAAATCAACACTTTATCGTTATCTAGAGTCAATAGAATAAAACAACAGAAAACTGAAATCTTTATAACCACTTTTAATTAAATTAAAAACAAGCCTGCTTATGCGTTAATTTGAGCAGGCTTGTTTTTTGAGTGAATTAAAAATCCTTCGTTTTTACTTCCCAAAAAGTCATACAAGAATGGTATTCAATAATAGGCTCGTTACAACTACGTGTTCTTCAAGTAAAGCACCGGTTAGCCTAAATATACTCTTTCACAAACTTTTGCTTGGTGTTTAACCGATGTAATAACCTTTTGTTCAATTCCCATAACGCCGTTTTATTGCTATCCCATTTCAAAAGCGTTACTGCCTCTTCAAAACATAACCATTTATAGTGAAGGTGCTCTTTGGATAAAGATATATCTTTTGTAGGAACTTTAACACCAAAAGAAAATTCTTTTAATACATAAACGTCTTCTCCCCAAAGGAAATTCCCAACTACATCTTCTACTGGTAGTGAAGACATAGAATCTAATTCAATATATGGATGATCTCTGGTAATGCCAGCCTCTTCAAATGCTTCTCTTTTAGCTGATTCGATAGGAGTCTCACCCTCTTCTCCACCACCAGCTAACCCCTGCCAATACCCATAATCACTTCTCTTAAAAATTGCATATTCAACGGAATTGTCAGTGATTGTATAAGGAAATACCAAAACTTGGTAAGGTGCCCTCATTGCTTATCTCCTCCCCAAAATAACCTTAAAATAAATTTGACCTTTCTTTAACCAACTAATTTACATATGTATCGAACTAACCTAGACATTAGTGAAAATCTATTCAATTGAACAATCACACCCGTTAGTTATGTCTTCTTTATTGTAACTTTTCCCTCTTTATTTTCTGCATGATTCCATTCAACTTGTATTTCAAATGTCCCTTCTTTAAAGAATAAAGGGAATCTTCTTCGAATAGATTCCTGCATCGGAAGGTTATATGCTTCCCTTATATTTACCCAAACTGCCTTTCCTTCTGGTGCATCTTCAAGTAATTCTCCTTTGAAATCTTTTGTGATGTAGTTAAAAATCATATATCTATCCATAGCAACTGGATTTACATATTCATAGAGACCTTTAAAGATAAGGTTATTTACTTCTAAACCCGTTTCTTCTTTTACTTCTCTAATTGCACTTTCCACAATACTTTCTGGAAATTCAACTTTTCCACCAGGTGGAATAAACCCTTTGAAATGATCATGTTGTCTATCAAGTAGTAAAACCTTGTCTTCTTTTTGAATCATGCAAACAGTCCATATTTTAACATTTACATAATTACCCATTTATTCACCCACTAATTTTTGTTTTAATTTTACCATATATTTCTTAGGTCTTTTACATGTAAATGGCCTGTTCGTTGAACTGTATAATAACCTCTATTAGACTACATTAAAATTCTATTTTTTTATATAGATATCTAAAAAGACCAAGCATATTTATCAAATAAAATATGTTGATTTTTTAATTTATTTAACATTTTTCGGTTTTAGTCTTGATAAGAAAGATAGTAAATATATTTACATTTAGCTAAAGGTTTGAACAAACAATCCATCATTTTCTAACCATTCAGCTATAAAAACATCTCTAATATCCATTACGTTTTGGGTCTTAAGTTGAACCTTCAACCATTCCTCATTTTTCCCAATATCCCTTAATTCATTGACTAACAATTTACCGTCTCTAATTATGGTAACTGGAACATGCACTTTTTTTAATGGTTTATTAAAATCTTCTCTTGTAGTTTTTTGATAAGGTGATTTCTTCAATATACTAATAGAACCATTGGATTCTAAATAACAATAAGCTACTTCTCGTATAGAAAATGTTTCGGATTGACGCAATAGACTTTGAAGTTGATTAATATTCATCCTATTTTTTTTCAACTGTTCCCTATTTATAACTCCATCTCGTATTAAAACAGATGGTTTTCCTTCAAATATTAGATGCAGCTTTAGAAATTTCTGACCTAAAATTTCAACAATTAACAAAAGTAATGCCCATAATACCATAGAGTAAATAATGTAAAGAACTCCTACTTTTTCATCATAAAGAGCATTACCTAATAATTCTCCAAGTACTATAGCAGCTATGAATGTAAAAGGAGATACTTGATTTATTATTTTCTTCCCCACGATTTTCACAAGAATGAATAACAGAAAAAAACCAATAACAATTTCTATTGTTAAATAAAAGACGTTCAAAATTTAACTCCCTTCTAAAAAAGAACTATTGACATTATTAACTTCTTTTTAGGGATTAAATCATTTAAAGCTATAAATCACTGCTCTTTTTTAAAGGGATTTTATTTTTTCTTTATACTGCACAATATCTATTTCAAGTTTTCTTTACCTAAGTGTGTATAGGGGCTCACTAAATAACAATTGTCATTATAGCAAGACTGTAAATAAAGGGAATCACTCCTAAGCATTCCGCCTTCATTATTGTACAAAGTATTATAAATCCTTAATTTAAAATCAAACGAGTTACTTATAGTGATCCTCTATTTTCTCTCTACGCAATATTTATCAGTATCAGCCTCATTAAGCTGTTGACTTGTACAATTCAACCCACTTTAATACATCTTCCTTGGAAGAAGATTTATGTAGTGATTCTTTCGACATTTTTTTCCACTTGCTCCCTAGTGACATACTTTGTCATAAAGACAGTTACGCCACCATCGTTATTGATCATCACCTCATCCATCAAAGTTTCCATTAAATAAAGTCCTAACCCACCTTCTCTTAGCCCAGCAATATTTTCCTCAGGATGGTACGGTCCAATCTTAGTCTTAATTTCCTCGAAATTAAAACTATTGCCGTAGTCAGCAATCATCAATTCCATTTTATTGTCGTATAACGCACATCCGATGACGATTTCACCTTCTTCATCTTCTTTATAAGCGTGATGGACGACATTAGTGACAGCCTCACTTGCAGCAATTTTTAAGTCTTCGATATCATTATAATTAAAGTCAATCCGGCTTGCAAAACCAGAGACAGTTAACCGAATAACACTGACAAATTGTGGTTTAGCAGGAACCCTAATTTCAATATAGTCAAATTTCTTCATTATCTTAATCCCACCTTTTTATAGTTTCGAAATCCATCAAACACTTAGTTCAGTAATTTCAAATAATTTTTGTAATCTAGTCGATAAACCAACTAGCTTCACTTTGCCATTTTTACGTAATGTTCTTTTGTAAAAAGCTTTGTTCACTTAATCGCAAAGGATGATGATAAAATGTTATTCACTAATGAAACAACTAAGGCAGCAGTACGTGACTACATTAAACAATCAGTTGATAAAAAGAAAATCGATAAGTCATTGCTTGATAAATTCGACCAAGGTACGATGACCAATGGTGATTTGAAGGATTAAAGATTATCATTACACAACGTAGCACCTAATAGCAAAAACCCGGAATTAAAACCGATTATTGTGAAGTATAATTCGAATTCACAACACTAAACCTATTAGAAGTCTTCAATGAAGTAATATAAATGAGGTGAATAAATGAAAAAAATTGTTTTTAGCGCACTTACATTAATACTTTGTACGGGATTATTGTTTGGATGTGGAAAAGATAATGATGAAAAGGAAATGGATTCGTCTGAAGAGTCTCGTAAAAAAGAACATAAAGACGATCCACAAAAATCATATTTTTAGTAAAGTATTTTTTAATATTGCCCAGATACTCATTAATTTGAGTCTAGGCTTTTTTTATTTCCACAAATTAATACTTGTCAAAACGCAAAGGCGTGTTCTGAAATAATACAAACGAAAGTTCTTATCGAGAGGATGGGGTTGTATGTTGAATCCTGAACAACGGCGACTATTTCATAAATTTTTAATTCTAGAAATGGAAGTTCAATCATCTCAACGTGACTTCTCTGTAATTGAAAATTTGAAAATGAGTAAGGTTTATTTACCAATCCTTGATAAGTTACTAAAAGACAACACCCAAGATTATTACAATTCAAAAAGATTATTGGTGAAAGAGAAAATAAGGTTATTTAAAGTAGAAAATATTGATGAGTATTTCAGTAACATGCATATAGTTATAGCAGGAAATGACGTAGTGCTACGCTATGATAATATGGCTTTAAAATCACAGGTAGAAAAATTATTTTTCAGTCAACCAGGCGCTCAATGATAGTGAGTACCTGTTTTTTTATTCCCCAACACTATCTTGAAAAACCTTTCTCCCTGAAAGTATTTTATTTACATTTATAGTTATTTTACTAATCGAATCTTTAGTCAGAGGTATTTTTCCATCTTTCTCTATTATTTTCCATATTTTTACGTTATCTCGATAGAGATATTCTGATAATCGGTAAATATCTATGTCTAAATTTAATCCTTCTTCATATGTTGTCTTTATTTCTTCTTTGACTTTTTTTTCTATGCCTTTTTCTAACTCATTTACATTTAAATTACCTTTAAAACCATTGAGTATAGCTTCAAAATCAATTTTTATTTCAAATGTTACTTCATTTCCTTTTACAATTGGTATTACTTCAAGGTTTAATTTTTCAATATCAACAGTAATGTAATTACTTTCGTTATTGTCTAAATTAAAGGTTATATTTCCAAGGTTTTTTTGACCTGTCATCCAGCGATTCCCACCAACAAGATTATTAGTTATAGCACCTTTAAATCCATCCTTTGAAATTACGCAGACACCATTTATGGCTGTTTCGGTTGAGGGATTCTCTTTTTCAGATACCCAATTTTTATTGATAGAAACCAATGATAAAGCTACCTCATGACTTGGTTCATTCAACCCTATAATTAATTTTCTTAAATCAACTGGTTTTGTAAATGCCTCTAATGTATTTGTGTTCAAGGGGGTGCTTAATTTTGAATTATCAAGTGGCTTATTTAATATAGGGATAACTAGAAGAATTTCTTCAATAAAGTCCGATGTACAATGTACGTAAATTTGATATCTTGTCTCCCTAAATCTTGTGAAAGTGTCTAGTACCGAATTAGCAAGTTCACTTTTTAAAGCATCCTCAGATAATAGTAAATAAGTCATATGCCCCAATAAATTTCTTGGTCAGCTGATAGATATAATTTATAAATAGCTTCTTCAATAGTTTTTCCATTAGCATGTGCAATTTCAGATGGGGTGGCATCAGGACTGGTTTTTTCAGATTTCGCAACATTGGAGAAGTTAATGAACTGTAAATAAATTACATACTGATTATCTATATAATCTACCCCGACTCCATAGACATAGTACATTTTCTGTCCAACAGCCTGTAAGTAGAAAAAGAGTAAAAGGGGAAATTAATAAAAATACTCTAATCATCGGCATTTTTCTCCTGATTTTTAAATTGTACACAAGTAAATAATTAACATTATAAAGATGTTCTATGCAATTATAAGTAACTTAATGCTTGTATCATTCTTGGATAGTATAAACTCCTCTTAGATAGAACAAAATAATGAGAAGAAAAAGGATAAGGAGTAAAGAATTGCCGATTAGAAGATTTTATTTCATGTTATTTTTATTCGTATACGGTCTAATATTCTAGATAAAGTGGGGTTAACTTCATTAATGAGTTACCATATTGGACAAGAAGAAAAGTACAGGCTGCACTAGAAAAGGACATTGAAAAGAAGCTTAAAAAAGAAATATCTAGAGTAATTGATCGTATTCAAGAGTTAGAGTCAGATATTTTTGGGTTTTGGGGAAAATATAGAAGAACTGTGAGACAATCAAAACTAACAAAAGAAGTATAAAAATATGAAAGTAAATTTACATATTGCCTTTATTCGAATAAGTATTCAAATACTATATAAGATATATTCAAAAAAATCTAAGCATTCATTATTAAAAATGATTACCATTGTTGACTATAAACCGAAAATGGGTGAACTACGTTTGTGCGCAAATAATAATTCAAATATATTGAATCGCTACCATGTTATCATATTAGGTCAAAATATAATGATGGGCACAAGTATCCTTACTTTACCACAGAACCTTAGTTCAATGGGATATAGTCAGGCACTTATGCCACTTTTATTTGGGATTATTGCAAGTGTGAATTTATGGCAGATAATTTGGCTTTGTTCAAAGTTCCCAAATGATAATTTATTTCGTATAAATGAAATTTTGTTAGGAAAATCTTTTGGTAAAATAATTAACCTATTTCTTATTATTCAATTCATTGTTTTTAGCGCAGGAATAATAAGTGATTATATGCATCTTATACAAAGTTCAGCACTACAAGAGCAAACAATTACTTTACCAGTTATTTGTTTTTTATTAATTCTTGTTTACATTGTTAATGGAGGTATAAAATCTATTGCAAGATTTAGCATATTTTCCTTCTTTTTATCAATTGCTTTATTCTATTTTTTACATTGGGCTATTGAAAAAGGGAATATAAGTCATTTATTTCCATTATTTAATTTCAATACTAAAGAATTTCTTACTGCTTTTAAAGAAGGCTACCTTTCTATTCTAGGTTATGAACTAATCATGTTTTATTTCCCTTATATTATAAATCAGAAAAAAGCATTCCGCGATTCTTTGATAGGAATTTGGATAAGTATACTCTTATTCTTTTTTACAACTGCTATAAGTATAATGTACTATTCAGAATGGCAATTGAAAAACGTAGAATTTTCCGTTTTAAATTTATTTAAAGCAGGGGAACTGTCTTTTGTAGAAAGAATCGATATTATTGGCATTACAATGTGGGTATTTCTAATTTTATCAACGGTTGGTGCTTATGTATGGTGTGCAAAAAAAGGACTAGATTCACTTTTAGTAAAGCGAAGTAAATATAAACTTATATATATTGCAGTGATTATTTTTTGCCTTATAAAATTACCACTCTCAAAGGAAATTCAAACAAAACTTATTATGGCTAGTAACTATATTGGATATATTGTAATTCTTTGGCCAGTCTTTTTAGGAATTATATTTTTGTTACGAAGAAACCACATACCTCATGGAAGTTAAAAGGCAAAAGCATTAGAAGTTAGGGAACTTTAGGGAACCATGGAGATTGATGTTACGCGAACAAGCTATTTTCTCTGTACAAGATGTACAATATGCATAACTTGAGACAGATGGTAAACTTAGTGTTTTACAAAAAACTTCTGAACAGGTTGCGACGAAACTGGACGTGAAAGCAGGTGTATCACCACTAACCTACCAACAGAAGTAATTTCAGTTGGCCAGCTTATTTACGAAAACCTAGTGGAACTTGATTTGACAGAAGATTGGCTAATGAAAAAGTTAAAAAAGCAAAAGATGTCTATTTTGCACAGATTCAAACGAATGGCTCCTTATACATCAGTTTGAAGGACAAAGCTAGACCATCAAATCCTTAACACTTAACTAAGTTCTCCCTCTCTCCATAATTTTTATGAAATGCAATTGACCAGGGACTCACAATATAATTTGCTCTTCATTAATAAACTAGTTTAATTTGGTTCGGTTCCTACTTTTTATCAACATCTTTTTGTATTGTGTCACCAGAGGCAATTTATTTTTGTGAATCCCCTATACCTTCGATTTTTCAAGAAAAGTACCTCATTTTTTGGATAGGAAGACTTAAATTTATGTTATGTTCCAACAACACACCGATATAGTTAAATTCATTAACTAATAGGAATTTTACCCCTTTTCTCGCCACCTGATTGTATAATTATCTATTAAAAAGAAGTACCCAATGGGCTACTTCTTCACTTTTTCAAGATATTGTTCTGATTTCTAAAGATTGTTGTGCTCGATATTTTCATGTGCTTTCCAATCGCAGGCATGCTATTTCTATACTATGAAGTACCATATTTCTCTGTAACCTTGCACTTAGTGCTATTTTTGCAAGTTTTTCAGAAGACGTAATTTATTGCTTCTTCAAAAATACAAGTTAAGTTTAAATTTAATTGTAAAAATTATTCGTTGAAGTAGTAATACTTTCCTCTTAATGAATACTTTTAAATAGATAAAACTTAAAAAGTTGTAAAAGCTTTTTAGATTAATCATTTATAGTGCATTACTCCCTTTCTAAATGTATAAGAATGTTCTTATTGGGAAATCTTTATTTATACCCTATTGTAGAAGGTGTTTTAACAATGAGTGATCAAAATCAAGTTCCTAAAAAGATTCAGAATGAGAAAATGGGATTAGATCAAGGAGCCGTTCTCACTACCATACAGAAAGAAAAGTACATCCAAGATGGATTACATCACACAGATGATTTATTTATAAGAGAGTTAAAAATAAATGGAAAATTAATCAAAATCTTTTTTTTAGATTCTCTTACTGATAAAACAAGCTTGGAAACTAATATCATAAAACCGTTAATTGACTCAACTTTGAATGACTTTAAACATGTGATCACGAGCGCAAAGTTAGTGACGACAACAAATCTTGACATTGCAATTGAAATGATCCCTGAAGGCTATTGTGTCATCATGGAAGATTTATCAGATACCCTATTGCTGGTTCCTTTTCCTAACGAGCATTCTGGTAGAATAGAACCAGAAAATGAAAGAATCATTAGAGGTTCACATCAAGGGTTTGGAGAAAAAATTTCGGAAAACATTCAATTCATTCGTGAAAGGATCTCTAGTTCAAAACTTACGATTACACTTTCCACTATTGGTGAAACATCAAAATCCAAATATGCTTTGATCTATTTATCTGATATAACAGATCCCGAAATCTTGAAAAAAATTGAAAATCGAATCAGTTATATCCAGACTGATTCGATTCAAGCACCAGGTGGATTTGAAGAATATATTCAAGACAATACTTATTCTCCTTTTCCACAATTTCTTAATACCGAGCGAGTTGACCGTGTCGTGTCCAATCTGATGGAAGGAAGAGTCGCACTTATTATGGATGGTAGTCCAACGGCATTGATTTTTCCAGTTACATTTTTTAGTTTCTTTCAAACGGCTGAGGACTACAATTCCAGAACCACAATTAGCTCTTTTTTTAGAATGATTAGAATTTTTAGTTTCATCACAACCGTGTGTCTTCCTGCTTTTTACATTGCTTTAATTTCTTTCAACTACGAAATTATTCCAGTAGAGATTGTGTTTTCTATTAAGAGTTCTTTGGAATTCGTCCCCTTCCCTCCCCTATTAGAAGCAGCGATTATGCAATTAACGCTTGAGTTGCTTCGAGAAGCCGCCATCAGGTTACCTAATCCGATTGCACAAACCATAGGGATAGTAGGAGGACTGGTTATAGGAACGGCAGTTGTAGAAGCTAATTTCGTATCCAACACAATGGTCATTGTGGTGGCCATCACGGCTATTTCTTCATTTGTCATTCCATCAAATGAATTAAGTACTTCTAGTCGGATATTGGGATTTCCTCTCATGATAGGGGCAGCACTGTTTGGGGTTTTTGGAATTGTTATAGGGTTGACACTTATATTGATTCATATGTGTAAACTAAAATCATTAAGTCATCCCTATCTATACCCTTTGGCACCTTTTGATTTTTCTGCTTTAAAAGATACAATTATTAGAGGCCCTATATGGTCGATGAAGGCAAGACCGAAAGATTTGAACACCCAAAACCGCTGGAAGACGTCTCATGAAAGAGGATGGAAAAAAGATGAAAAGTCTGACTAACCTAACCACTTTGACTACCTTTCAGTTAACATTTTTAATTATGCAGGCACAAATTGGAGTAGGGATACTTGGTTTACCATCTGATGTTTTTTCTATGTCAAAGCAAGACAGCTGGATGTCAGTCTTGGTTTCAGGGATTGTAATCCAAATTTTAATTCTAATGATTTGGAGTCTTGGAAGAAGATTCCCTTCTAAGTCACTGTTTCACTATTCTACCCAATTAGTTGGAAAAGTTGCGGGAAACAGCATAAACATTGTTTATATTATTTATGCGGTAATGGTCGCTAGCCTCGTATTGATGTACTCATCTGCCATCATTAAAATGTGGGTTTTACCTCTTACCCCTAGATGGATTGTGATAGTGCTTCTAACACTAACTGCTATTTATATAGGAAAAGGAACTGTGTCAGAAATCAGCAATTTTTTTGTTATGGTTTCCACCCTCATCATCTTATTGATTATTATTTCCTTTATTGTTATGTTAACTTATCCAGCAGAGTGGAGGTTTTTATTTCCTATTGGGCATTCTGGATTTGGAAATATTCTTAAAGGGGCCAAGGAAGCTTACTTTTCAATGCTTGGATTTGAGTTATTACTCATTCTGTACCCATACTTTCAACATATAGGAGAAAAAAAGATTTTATTCTCAGCATCAATAGCTAATCTTTGTGTAACATTGTTATACACCTTCCTAACAGTAGTCACAGTGGTGATTTTTAGTCCAGAGGAGTTGTTAAGTATCCCACAACCCGTTTTATATTATGTAAAATCATTATATCTACAAATTGTTGAGAGGATTGATCTCTTGTTCATCTCTCTTTGGGTTATCAATGTCATTACTTCATTAACAAGCTACATTTTTTTAGCTACCGAAGGATGTTCAATCACTTTTTCAAAAAAAAGACGTACAGTATTTATCTTCTTAATAGGTATCATAGCGAGTGGGGTCTCTATAATTCCTAATAAAGAGTCGGAAATTGATTTAGTGAATAAAGCTGTCATTATAATGTCGTATGTCACGTTACTGACAATTCCTTTATTCTTATTTGTAATCTCTCTTTTATTCAGAAAGAGTGAAAGGGCTTAGGAAAATGATAAAAAAATGTATGATTTGGGTAATAATTGTAGTGAATGCATTTTTCTTAGCAGGGTGTTGGGATCAGAGACTCCTTAAAGAAGGAAGATTGGTTTATGCCTCTGCCTTTGATTTAGAGCTAGATGAAAAAATTAAAACGACGGCCATTGTTCGTGATATGAAAAATGGAGTTCCGACTAATTTCATAATCCAAGGAGAAGGGAACACCATTCGAGAGACCAGATTAGATATGGACAATAAACTATCTGGCGATTTTGATCCGACTAAAAATCGTTTATTCTTATTGGGAGAGGAATTAGCTCATAAAGACATTTATCAATTCTTAGACATCTTTTATCGTGATCCAAATAGCTCTGTCTCAGCTAATATCGTTGTTACAGAGGGAAATGCTGAAGATATATTGAAAAAGATGACACAAAAAAATACACTCATCGCAGAATTCATCATTGAATTGTTATCTAGTGCAGAGAAATCAACGCAAATTCCAAAACTTAATGTTCAATCCATTAGGACAAATATGTTTGATCCAGGGAAAGACTTTGCATTACCCTTAATTTCATTAAAGGATGACGAGGTGATTTTAGCTGGCACAGGATTATTTCATAAACACGAATTAGTGGGTTCTCTAACTTTGGAAGAGTCTACCTTATTTCTTATCATGTCTAATCAGAAAAAAAAGGTTGCTCGATTCGTTTCAGAAATCAGAGATGATAAGGAACTAAGAATTCAGAACTACATTTCGTATAACTTTAGCAAAGTAAATTCCAACTTAGCTGTCCTATCCGCCTCACCCGAAAATATTAAAGTAGAAATTAATGTGAAAGTAGATGTAAACATTTTAGAGTTTCCGGAGGATAAGTTATCCAATGAAGAAAAGATACAGCAACTCAATACTCTATTATCAAAGGACTTGACTGCTAAAGCAGAAAAATTAGTAAAAAAACTCCAAGCCTCCAATTCTGATCTATTCGGAATAGGGAGAGAATTGATTGCATATCACCCTAAAACATGGAAACAAATAAAGTGGGAGGAAAAATACCCTAATATAAATATTAGACCTAAGTTTGAAGTAGAAATCGTGGGACATGGAGTCATCAATTAAAATGATTCTCACTAGTTCGGTCTACTTAACTGTTCCACCTCCAAAGGGCTGGGACAAATGTGTTTTTTCAAACAACAAAAATACCGAACTGTTCAATGAAACACTTATGAAATGTCTCGGAATAGTTCGGTTTTCTATTTTTTGTGTTCTGTTAATATAAAAATTATTCTACTTTTCGAAGGAATCTTTTAGTTATGTCATATTCTCTAAAGTCTAACTTTTGGGTTCATACATTATAGGTGTCTTTTTCAGATAATGGATGCTCATTCTTCCCGATTTAGACGATTTTTTATTTAAACAATTTTGCATCTGCCCAGTTGGCATGATCATTGTCAATATTATCGTTAGCATTAAACGTTACTAACTCAAGTGTGCTTTTCCCTGTAATATTTACTTCGACATGTTCGGCTGGTTCATGAGATTTTTTAACCGGACTTATATATATAATTTTTCCATCAGCGATTATTACAAAATTCACAGAACCATGACCCGACGTTACTTGATCATCTATCCCTACATCGACTGTAAATTTAGTATACTGTCCATTCAAATTATACTTAATTGTGCTATTTGCATGTGAGCCAATCCCTTTGTCATATTTCAAACCATTGATAGATAATTGTGTTTTATAAAACGATTGGTCTTTATTATATGAAAAATAATTAGACGTTATTTGCTCGATATCTCCTGTAACTGAAATTGGCGTTAACTCATCAGTTAAATACACGGATACAGGTGCAGCTAATGTAGTTGTATTACCACTTACAAAAACTGTACAAATAGTCACCATTAACACCATAGCTAAACTTAATACATTAAATCGAAAACCTTTTGAATTAAAAACATGCTTCTTTTTGTTTTTCATAACAAATCCCCTTTCGATTTCGAATTACATTACCTATCTTTACATAATAAACCATTTTTTCAAGATTTTTAATGATTGAATTTTTAAAAAGATAAAATTGAAAACGTTACTCCACTTACTTTTAGCAAGTTGGCTTCAATTAAATAACCTAAAATCAAAAATAAAGTTTCGTTTTATTTTTTGTTTTTTGTCTTGGTTTAGCACCTAACATGTATAGTCTCCTTTCTTAACGTTCCACATTTCGATCTAGTCTTACCATTTCATGATTCTTAATTCTTAACAGCATACCCTGGAGACAATTTACAACCAAACGAGAGGAAACACGATTAACTAAAATCGAATTCAACTTTGAAATCTTTATTTAATATTAATTTAGCATCAAATTCCTTCCCTGATTTACCTACAAAACCTTTTATTTTCCCTGTTTTTCCTTTTACCACCAAATCAGTTAGTTGTTTTTCAGAAAGGGCTTTGTTACCCACTGTTTTAAAAATAGAGAAGTTGCAACTAGTTTTTGAAAAATGAGTGCAGCCTACTAATTTCCCTAATTTCCCTTTATCAACAACCTCACCTTTTTTGCATTTTGGAATTTTGAGGGAAAATAAAATTGATTGTACCATCCTTATTTCGTTTTAAGATTGCTGCAAACTCTTTATCTTCTTTCGATTTAAAACCTTTAATAATCCCTGTCTGCCCTTTTTCAATCAAATCAAGAAGTTGTTTGTCAGACAATGTTTTTTTAGCAATTGTTTTGAAAATGGAGAAATCACAGCCTGTCTCATTAAATTGAGTACAGCCTACTAATTTTCCTTTATCAACAATCTCACCCTTTTTACACTTAGGACACATAGGATTTTGTGGAAATATGAAATCTATTTTACCGTCTGCCTTTAATTTTAAAATTGCTGCAAATTCTTTATCTTCCTTTGATTTAAGACCTTTTACAACACCTGTTTGCCCTTTTTCAATTAAATCTCGAACTTGTTTATTTGATAGTTCCTTTTTAGCAATTGTTTTAAAAATGGAGAAGTCGCAACCAGTTTCTTTATATTGGGTACAACCAAATACTTGCCCTTTATTTATAATCTTACCCTTTTTACATTTTGGACAGGATGGGGCGTCCTCATCTTTTGCTTTAAATTCAGTTGTATCAAGGTTTTCAGTGATTTTTTCGTTAATGTTTGTTACTTCTTTTTCGATTGTCATAAGAAATTCCACACCTTTCATAGTCCCATTTTCGATGTCTTTTAAGGATTTTTCCCAATTTGCTGTAATTACATGGCTTACAAGACTAGTACCCTCTACCAACTTACATAAAGAAATCCCTGTATTTGTTACATTCACAATTTTTTTATCTGTTAAATCCAAGTATCCGTTGTTGAATAATTTTTCAATAGTTCCACTACGAGTGGCTGCTGTTCCAATCCCCTTAATTTCTGATAAATCATGTCTTTATAATCAACGTCTTGTAAAATTTCCTTCCACCCTCGTATCTTTTCGATACTACCTGTTGTGTGAAATGGCACATCATTAATAGTTGTGACAATTTTTGTTTCCTCATACTGGTAAGCAGCCATGAAAAGAGCTGTGGCACTTTTAACAACCTCTAAGTAAATGTTGCTTTCTTGAACCGATAATTCGGATAGATTCGCAAGTTTGCGAGTCGGTAGAAGAGCATAATGATCAGTTACCTTACTGGCATCAACATGCTTTTTTAAAGGTTTATAGATTGGTTCAAACAATATTGAGTAATATTTTTAAATCACTCACCAAATCTTTTAAATACTCATATTCATTCTCGCTAATGTATTTGCTATCCGTACGTGGGTATGATAAGACGCGTTTTTCATAGAGACCTTGAGCAATTTTAAGGGTCTTATCTGGACTATACTTATACTTTTTAAATGCTAGTTTTTGAAGTGATGATAGACTTAGCAATGTAGGCGCATTTTGGTTCTTAGTTTCTTTTGTAATACTAGAAACCGTAGCTTCAAAATTTTTACCTGGAACCAACTTATTTTTTTCAATGAAAGTATTTAACTCGTCTTTAGTATCGAATTTTAGCTTAGATCTTCCTCTGTAATCGCCTTGATCGCTAACAAAATTAGCATCGAGCTCGTAGAAAGATTTAGAAACAAAACTTTCAATTTCTTTTTGACGTTGATAAACCATAGATAGGACCACTTGCATATTTCTACCGATTGCGATTTTAGGTATATTAGGATTTTTCTCTTTTGCTTTAAGTGTTGCAAATCCACTTGTGTTCATACCTAAATACCAATCGCTAATCGCTCTTGCTTTCCCTCGCTCAAAGCGTAGTAAATCCTTTTCTATTGGCTCTAAATTCCGGATTCCGGAAACCATGAAGTACCTCACTTTTTTCTTCTGACGAAATCCATAAGCGTTTAAGCGTCTTATTTGTTGTGTCAATTTTCGCAGTTTCAAGAATTGAAAAGAAGATATGAGTACCTTCGATTCCAGCATCTGTTGCATTAATTATTATTTTGGCTTCAGCCAAATGCTTTTGCATAGTATTGAAAAGATCTCGTTTACTCTCATCTACTTTATATTCGTATCTTTCAGACTTAATCGGTAGATCTTCTAATCGCCAAGTTTCATATTTGTCATCATACTCATGTGGTTCTTTTAGTGATACTGAATGGCCGACTGACCAAACGAGCGTAGCACCGTTGGGAAGTAGCCCTGATTTTTTAATTTCAAAATAATGATCATGCTTACATTCAATACCTAATGTGCCACCGATATTTCTTGCCTGTGATGGTTTTTCATATAATATAACTATACTCATTTCAGTGACCACCTTTATTTACTAATTTATTTGTACTTAAATTATTCAGTTTCAGATTTTTTCGTAGTATAATTTTTGAACTATGAAGAAAACCGTATTTACAGCAAGATAAATTGCAATTATTAATGTTGTACGTTCCTGGTTTCCTAAAAACGATAATCCTAACAATGTATAAAAAGATAAAAGATAGAAGAAGTATTCTAATAAGGTTTTAGACATCCGCAACGCGAATTTAACACCTAGTGACACTGCTAAGGAGATCGTAACTAAAATACTCATAAGGCCCTCGACAATTTCACGTTCTCTCCCACCATTATCACTAATAATGGTTGTTAAACACACATTCCATCGATACTCAAATAAAGCATTGCTAATATCAAGAACCACTCACTCAACTTCTTCAGGGGGGTTAAAATTGCCATGTTACTTTCTCGCTCCTTTTTGATAAGAAAAAGGACTCACCATTTTTGGTGAATCCTTAACTTTAGATAGATTTTAAAAATCTTGCCTGCGTTAATAAAAAGCTTTAACACTAACGTTCATAAAATCCATTACCTTGATTTCTGATTGTTTTTTGCTCTTTCATTGATTTATTTTCTTGCTGCAGATAATCCCTAATAGGCTCTTTTAACAAAGAATCTAGTAATTCAAATAAATCCTCATTATTTTTAACTAACATCTAACACCCTCCTCATATAATAAAGGAATATTTTTATTGTTGCATTATGTTTAAATTAAGATTAAATAATTTAATCTATGGTAGTAGAAAGTGCATCATTAAAAATGATTTAAAATACATCTAGTATTCATCCTATCGAATAAAACGATTCTAATTTAAACAGCTATATGCTTTGCAATTTTAAATTTCATAGTTTTTCCTGTATGCTAAATGATGATCGACTTTAAAGGGATTTACATGGATTGTAGTAATTTTTTTCATTAGATTATTTTCTATTTCGTATACAGTTAATTCAAAAAGGTCGTTGTTTCTCAAAATAAAAATTAGCTAAATTTGTAGCATAAACAAATAACGCAGCACGTGTTGCTTACTATACATAACGTGTTTATTATCCCTTTCTAGTTTACTAGCCATAATACTTCCCTCGAGGGTTGCAACAATAAAGGAAGCTACCTCCTCTGTATTGATATCCGGTTTTAACTCTTCATTTTGAATACCTTCTTCTAAAATCCCTTCAATTATATTGAGAAATGTATAGAAAACTCCAAGTGCCTTTTCTCTTAACAGTAGATTCGTATCGTCACTGTCTACAGCAGTATTCAGCAAAGGACATCCCCCTTTTATTGGTGGATTATTTATTACATCTTCATATACATTAAAAAAAGCACCAACCTTTTCCAATGTTGTATTAGCATTGCGTATCGCCTCAGAAAAATGTTGAGAGACAGTATCAATAGCATATTCAAATGCCTCTATAGCAATCTCATCTTTACTTTTAAAATTACGGTAGATACCACCTTTTTGTAGCCCTGTAGCCTCCATAATGTCATTTATTGAACAGCCAGCATAGCCTTTTTGATTGAACAATTCTGCTGATTTTAATACAATATGTCTCCGTGTTTGTTCACCTTTTTGCATAATATCCTCCATTATTATTGTTGATAAATTGTAACATGTTTTAGTTGTACATTAACATATAATAAGTTATCTTAAAAGAGACCGAATGGTCTTTTTTAAAGATGAGAGTAGAATTTCTAAAAGAAGAGGGTGGGAGAATTAGTATTTGATTAGCATGCAATTTTATAATGCTTTTGATATTTGACATGAATTTATTTAAAAACAATTAAAACTAAGGAGGAAATTATGCATAACATTATTATTCCAGATAGTAAGGTAGCAAAAGAAGCTACTCAATTAATTTACGAGATTTCTCCAGAATTTCTTTATAATCATTGTTTACGGACATATGCCTTTGGTGATGCATTGGGGAAAAAATATGGATTTAAATATGATCAGGAGTTATTTTATCTTGCTTCTGTCTTACATGATGTTGGTCTTACAGAGCATGTTTGTTGTAAACATTCATTTGAATATGAAGGTGCTGATCATGCAGAAAAATTCCTTCATTCTCATGGTTTTTCACAAGATAAAATTGATGTAGTACGTGAAGCTATTATTCTACATACCTCAGAAATTGCTGAAGAAAAACAACCAGAGATTGCTTTAGTTCATTTCGGGGCGGGAATGGATGTAGTTGGTTTACGTATAGAAGATATTCCGGAGGAAACATTTAATTTTATAATTGAGGTTTATCCTCGATTAGGTTTCAAAAAATCTATGATTGAACTTATTAAATATGATTCCAATTTAAAAAATGCACAGCAACAGCCAAATAATTTGAGTTCTTCTATGCTTCGTATGGGGTTTGTAGATTGGGTGATGAATGCTCCTTTTAAAGAATAGAGAATAAGATTTAAATTGTCATGAGGCTTAGGATTAAATCATTTCCTTAAGAAAAGAAAAAAGCTACCCTTTCAGTCGTCATTTAACATGAAAGGGTAGTGCTTCCTATAAATACTTCGAATTAAAATGAATTTTACTTATGATAAAGGACTACAGTAACCTTCAAAAAGGATGGAAAAAATGAACCAAGTAAAAAAGGTAACAAATATTTTTATTATAATTATCCCTATTATGTGGGTACTACATACGCTTTCAAAAAACTTTATAACTGACCCGTCGTTTCAACAGTTTCTTTCCAATAAAGATCAATTCCTAATGAACCAGTCATTATGGATTGTGATGGTTCGTGTTCACATTCTTCTCGCTATAGCAGCTCTCATGACAGGATTCTTAGGTTTGATTAAACGAATTCACTTGAAATCGTTACAGTTTCATCGTTGGAATGGACGTATTTATGTTTTGTCGATTATTTTGAACTACATTCCTGGATTCTATGTGTCTTTCTTTGCAACAGGGGGATGGCCCAGCACAATTGGGTTTCTCATTTTAAACACCTTATGGATTTTGACAACACTCAAAGGGTATTTATTTATTAAAAAAAAACAAATAATTCCCCACAAGCATTGGATAATTCGTAGTTTTTTCCTTTCTTTTGCAAACATGACCATTTACGTGATTGTCACAATTATTCACCATGTAGTAAACCTTTCATACGTTACGTCATACACCATTGCTGTGTGGCTTAGTTGGATTCTCAATTTATGTTTGGCGGAAATCTTTATTAGAAGGAAAATGTAAGACTAAAGCATTTGATTTATATAAAAGAGAAGACTTGTCTAGATAAATTGCTGTTAGTTTAAGTAAAAACATACCAAAACGATGAGTAATATCGGTGGTACTCTAAGTGAAAAAGTCGAATGAATCTTCCGCAGTTTTGTAACCTATCTCAGGATAAGTGATCTATAATCTAGAAGGAGGATTTCTAGTTCAGTTCTCCTATGAATTTTAAGCTTTCTCAACCTTTTACGTAAAAAACGAACGGTGATTTATTTTTATTTTAATATTAAATTTTCATCAATGGATTCCAAATTTCTACACATAGTTTGCAAAGTTGTTTTGCCATAGCACTATATTATATAAAATTTCTTTTCTGATTCTTTACCTAACTTCCCTTTCATCAAGTATAGAATGGGAAATTGAACACAAAATATAAAGATTTATTAAGAAAGGATATTAAATAGAATGGACTTAAATTTAATTTGGCAAACAATACTTATTTTTATTGTGGGAACTATTTATTTACGAATCAGTGGAAGAAAAACTATTTCTCAAATGACTATTCCTCAAACGGTAATCTTGATTGCTATTGGTACGTTACTAATACAACCTGTTTCTGGACGAGGACTTTGGGTTACTTTTGGTATCGCAGGAATATTAGTACTAAGTTTACTTTTAACAGAGTATATTCAATTAAAATTTGACAAGGCAGAAACAGCTATATCTGGAAAGGCAGTACCTGTTATCCAGAATGGAATATTAATGGAGAATAACTTAAATAAACTTCGATTAACTGTTGATAAATTAGAAGAACGATTACGACAAGTCGGCGTTACAAATATTCATGATATACAATATGCCACTATCGAATCAAACGGACAATTAGGACATACATTAAAGCCGGAAAAACAGCCTGCCACAAAAGAGGATATTCAAAATCTTATTAAGTTATTTCAAAGTAGAGAATTGTTAAATAGTAACAAAAATTCAACAGATAATATCTTCACTGAAACCCTAAATAAAAACCTTAATACAGATAATACACCTAAACATTTACAATAGGCATATAAGGCATCATCCTTAATGGGTGATTTTACATAATAATGGGTATTTACACTCAGGAAGATATTGCTTTAATGTATGGCCAATTCCATGCGGCAAAAGACATTATCGGTGCTAAACTACTGCGTCTTAACAAAAATAAAGGTTGGTTAGTTCCACCACCACTCCATGTAAATTATCCTGAAAAATAATATTTACTTTCCTGGCAAACCGTCTCTCCAGTTTGAAACTGAGGTTTTTTCTTTGTTAACAATGTATAGGCTTGCACAAATTAAAGTTGAGTGTATCGCACGCACTTGCTGTGGCGCTGGTTGACCGTCACGGCCTCCAAATTACTTAGGGTCCTACCAGCTAAGTGACCTTTTTTTAGTTTTTTCCTCAAAATGTTCAGTAATACAAAATGGTTTTAACATCCAATTCATATTAATCTTAAAGCGAGATGTAATTTACATAAATTAGAGGAAACAAATACCTGGAAATTTACGTTTTATTGTGCAAGTTGTTTCAACAATTTTAGCTATCATCTTTGTTTTCATGAACTTTTTGGGGCATCGGACAGCAGACAGATTCGTTAAGATCATATTTTTTATTGGTATGATATGATATTCGCTATTTTTAGTGTAGGTATTGAAACGGAAAAAAAGCTAGGAAACAGAAGCTGATTGGAATATAAGCCAATTGGCTTTTTTTACTGAACATTTTCCTCAAATTGTTCAGTAACACCTAAAATTATACCTCCCTGTAATTTTTATTTTAATTCTCTTTCATAGACACTCTACCAATCATCTTCCAATTACATTCATACGATAAAAGTGAAAACAAGATATATTATTTCGAAAATCTTTCTTGTTACAAGTGCCTATAACTTGCGGGGTCACACACATATTAAAAAGGGAGGTGAGAAAAAATTGAGTAGAAAATTGGACCCGCAAAATTTGATTGACGACATTTGTTGTGAAACTGATCGTGTTTTTTGGCCCCGTATAAAAGCTGTTGACATAGGTACTATTCAACCTCCTCCAGTCGCTATCCCTGAAGGAACTATTATTCCAATAATAAATAGATATTTCTATCTTGTTGAAGAAGATATTAATTTATCAAACGGAGCAACACTTGCAGCTAATTTATTCACAGATGATAATGGCGATCCAGTAACCGAATTTACGCTTTTTAACCCTAACGGCTACGTAAATCTTTATATAAATGCCGTCATGCAAGAGGGCGGCGCATACAAAGTAACCCCTGATTCATTAACTCTTAACCCATTTAATGCAACTATATTTGCTGGAACTCCAATAATTATAGAATCATTAGGCTTCCAACAAATGTAATAACAACATTCCTTAAACTTTTTCTTTTGAAAGGAGGTGAAAAAATGGCACTTTCAATTATCAATATTCATGTAAATGTTACAGGCACTTCGACTAGATTCTTTAATGTTTTAGCAGCAAATTTAACTGTCACAGACGGTACTACTGTTGCTGCAACTGCCTTTCTAGACGATAGTGGAAATGCCGCAACTGCTTTCCCAATAGTAGCGAACGGATACTACAATTTCTATATAAATGGAGTATTGCAGGAAGGTGATTCTTATACAATTTCTGCAACAGAGTTAACATTTAACGGCGTTACTGGTACAATCACTGCTGGAACTCCATTAGTTATGGAAGCCGTAGAATTAGTTACAGAAACTTAATGATTGATTTTTAATTAACAATCAAAAGTTTTAATAATTCTTTCTACTATTTGCTTAGGGTCACTTGTGACCCTTACTTTATTGGTTTAATTGGTTTCTTTATATCCTCATGTTCATATTGTGCAGTAAACTACTGTTGAAGCTACATACTTTTAAAGGGATTGTTAATAATAAATTTATAAAATATTTTTAAAGAGGTGTATTTTATAAATGAAAAAGAGTTTATCTGCTTTAATAATATCAATTACTCTTGTTTTATTTTTCCTTCCAAAGACAGGATTCGGGATAAATGAACCCACTCAAGACTCTAACGCACTTAGAATAAAGGATATGCTCATGCTTATGCTTACTCCTTATATTGAAAAAGATTTGACTAACTATTATTATCCAAAGATTTTAAAGGATTTTTCATCTCAGGTTACTCCATGGAAAATTGAAATTATCAAAACTAGAAGAGTAAATGATTTTCGTGGCTTTATATTGCAAATTACATTTGAAATTGAACCTACAGGTATTCAGTATAATCCCGTAGGCAAGGATCGAATGACCTATGAAATAACTTATGGACCTGAAGTTAAATTGATAAATCACACTCACCTAAAGACTTATAAATATCCACCAGAATAGTCAATTCTATCAATTTAATAAATCTTTACTGGTTGAATTATTGGCGGATCTGTAGCATTGAAATAAAGTTTGATTAAATTAACTCTATAACCCTTGATAAAATAGCAATTAAAAAAAGCGTGTTTTGAAAAAAGATTGATCAAAACACGCTTTTTCTATATTTAATTGAATCATTCTTTTATAAAAAAGATTGATCATTTCTATGATCCTTATTCCATTAAAGCGCCCGTTCGTTGAACAACCTGGTTTTCCAGTCATCCCTGTACATGTTTTCTAACCATTTCAATAAACGCTTTGACCGCAGGAGACAACCATTTGTTCTTATGATACATCAAATAAGTAGCAATTTTACCACCGGTTTGATACTCCATCCCCGATAATTTTTTTTCACTAAGCTCATTTTCCACAGTAACGTATGGAAGCATGGATATTCCAAGTCCACTGATTATTGATTGTTTAATAGCCTCAATACTCCAGAATTCAATTGTCGATTTTGAAGGAATATTATATTCCTGAATATACTGTTCAAACAGAAAGCGATAGCTGCACCCCTTCTCTGTGTAAAGTAAATTGCTACAAGTATTATTCCAATCAAAATCATTCGGATACAAAAACATCATCCGTTCATTCCAAAGTTTTTCTGTCAGTATGTCTACATCATTCAATTCATTCCCCAATAAAAACGAGATATCTGCATTCCCAGTAATTAACTCTTCTTTAAAATTCATTGGATCTAAATGATGCCATTCAATATTTACATTTGGATATTTATCCTTAAATTCTTTAATTATCGGTGGAAAACGATAAATCAATAATGCTTCAGGTGCCGAAATAACAATATCTCCACCAACCTCTCCATTTACGGAAGTAACTTCTTTTATATCTTTGTAAAGTTGAAGCATTTTATTGGCATAGGGTAATAGTTGTTTTCCGGTTTCTGTTAAAATGATTTGTTTACCGATTCTATCGAAAAGTGGTTGATCGAGTTCAATTTCAAGGGATTTAATATGTGAAGTGATTGTTGATTGTGCATATCCTAGTTTGTCTGCAGCTTTTGTAAATCCACCAGTTTCAACTATCGTTTTAAAAGTTTTCAAGTGGCGTATTTCCATTAACCAATTCCTCCTTTCAATCCATCAGAAAACATGATGGATATAATTCAAATTATCAATTTTATTAATTGAATGCAAATACTTATACTTGAAGTTATATTACATAAAGGCGGTGATGAATGATGAAAATAAATATAGTTGGGATATTTTATGCTTTTATTTGGGCGAGTGGAGCAATCGCAACAAAGATAGGTCTTTTTTCAGCCAGCCCATTGATTTTTGCTTCTGTACGATTGCTATGTGCAGGAATTATACTGTTTTTGTTCGTATATATCTTCAGAAACTATCGATATCCTAAAGGGTCGGAATGGGCAAATTTAATTATACTTGGTATTTTAAATACAACTCTTTATGTTGGCTGCTCGTTCCTATCCCTTGCATATGTGGATTCCACAATTTTTAATTTATTTATTACAATAAATCCATTTATTGTAGCTTTTCTTTCCTCCATTTTTCTTCATAGAAAGATCGGACAAAAAGAAATTCTAGGAATGGCCATTTCTGCATTTGGAATCATGATTGCTATTATTCCCTATTTAGAATCATTGAATGCCACATTATTTGGGCTAATTACTCTGGGAGTAGGAGTATTATCCATGGGCATTGGAAGTGTGTTTTATAATAAAATACAACTGAATCTGCCTCAAATTGTCGTTAATACCTGGCAAATTATTTTCGGCAGTTTAATAGCAATCCCCTTTGTTTTCTTATTAGAGCCGAATTTTTATATTCAGTTTGATCCATATTTTTTGAGCGGACTTTTTTGGCAGGTTGTTATGACTTCTATTATTGCCATGATCCTTTGGTTTTACCTGCTTGAATTTGATGCTGTTAGAGCAAATAATTTTTTATTTCTAACACCTATTTTCGGTTACATCTTATCGGCAATATTCTTAAATGAGATGCTTACTGTTTACCATTACGTGGGTGCTTTATTCGTTATTGCAGGTACATTCTTTAGCCAGTCAATGAAAAAACGACAACATGGAAATTCATAGCTTGTAAGTGAATTATTCTTCAAAAGCCAACAAAAATCTTGGCTACTTACTTCACTATTAAGCTATAACTGTTAAAAAGAAATTAATTTTATTTTTGCACATAAGTTTTTCGAGATAATAGCCCTATTACTGAAAAAGGCACAATTCCAATTCAAGAAGGAATCGCGCCCTATAATGGAATAACTAAATATGATTTCAATTATAAAACAAATTATTTCTCCCAAATTAATACAGCACGTTCTAAAACTGAATACTAATGACTTAATACACAATCTGTTCACATTACGTATGGTGACCTGAGCATGCAGCTATTCTACTTTATGGATAGTAGGTTTGCTGTTCCTCCCTTATAGAAAAATTTTTTATGACTGATTTTTAACACTTACCTTTATGTAAGTACATGTAATAAAAGTGCGTACTTACATATTTTTAGCTTGGACTTTACAATAAAAATGAAATCAGCTTAAGGAGGAAAAAACAGTGAAAACTCTTGTTATCATAACACACCCAAGCTTAGAAACATCTGTTATTAATAAGCGATGGGTAGAAGAATTAAAAAAATATCCACAAAAATATACTGTGCACGAATTGTATAAGGTATATCCTGATGAGAACATAGATGTGGAAAAAGAACAAAAATTGATAGAAACTCACCAGAACCTTGTTTTCCAATTCCCTGTATATTGGTTCAACTGTCCTCCTCTCTTAAAAAAGTGGATGGATGATGTTTTCCTTTATGGATGGGCTTATGGTTTAAAAGGAGATAAATTAAAGAATCGTAAAGTTGCTTTAGGGGTATCTGCTGGAATCAAAAATGTGGATTATAGTGAAGTTGGAAGATACCATTATTCACTTGAACAAGTGTTGCGTCCGTTTGAGACGACAGCCATCTATTGTAAAGCAGATTATCGTTCGTTCTTTGCGTTTTATGGAGCAGAATTTGAGCCATCTGTAAGTGAAATTGAAAAAAGCACTCAAGATTATTTAAATTTCATCGATAATATGTAAATGGAACTTTTATAAAAGTTAAAATAAGAAGTACCTCCTAAACAAGAAGGTACTTCCTTTTTACACTATGTCTATTTTGTTACATTCTAGAGCTTGAAAATTATTTTTCTCTCCCCAATCGCACATCATATCTAACAATGGAATAAGTGAACAACCACGTTCAGATAATGAATATTCAACTTTTGGAGGTATTTGGGGAAATTCTTTGCGTATAATAAGACCATCTTCCTCAAGCTATTTTAACATAACACTTAGTGTTTTAAAGGGAATAGTCTCAATACATCGCTTCAGCTCATTGAACCTCATAACCTTATTTTCAGACAACCAATACAAAATAATCATTTTATACTTACCACCTATTAAGGATAACGTATATCCAAAACCAGTGTTTTTTAGTTCTACGCCAGTCGGAACACAGGTTTCTCTCACAATCCCACTCCCCTTTTAATAAGAATACCCTATCAATATGAATACTTTATAGTAAATTACAATGCAATATTATCACAAGAATATAAAGTAAGCTCACTATAAAAATTTGTTATATCTTTAATTCGAATAAATAAAAACTTTAACAAAACACCCCTAAAAAACTTCTTCTTTATTCAACAATCCGGCCTTTTCCATGATGAAACACGCTTTCCTTATTTCAGAAAAGCGCCCTATTATTGAACAAACTATTGCATGATGCCCTCATATTGTGCAGTAATATATATTTATAATTCCCACCAAAACCTTCACAGAATTGTCACTTACTAAGTATTTATAAAATTTATATACTTACTCAAGTAACGAAAGGAGTGTTGACGTATGCCAACTACTAGAAAAGAAAGTCTATATTTTGGTTTAATAATGTGTTTTGGAATGGTACTTTTTATGACCCTTTATAACTTCTACCTTAATGATACATTTGGACAAATTTCTTTCTTAGGTGGAATTACTGATTTTTTAATAGGTTTTATTGTTGCTATCATTCTTGACTTGTACCTAGTGGGACCTATAGCTAAAAAAATAGCTTTCAAATTAACAGCAAATACTTCAAATGTTCTATTTAAGATTCTAACAATATCTACATGCATGGTTATTGGAATGGCTTTTTTTATGTCTATTTATGGTTTGATAACAAGTTATTTTCACAATGGATTGTATTCCAATTCGATTATCAAAGAATTCCTTTCTGTGTTTTGTAGGAATTTTATTGTAGCATTGCCTTTGCAAATTATTATTATGGGACCAATTGTACGTTTTTTATTTAATAAGTTTATAAAAACTTCTCAAAATAACTTAGTATTAAAAAATTAAGTTGAAACATATTATTTACGTTTCAAGTAACCTTAGAGATTTATTCTTTTTGGTTACTTTTTTATAGCAATAGGTAAAACTTTGAAGTTATCTCCATCTTTTCCCCTGCTCCACACCCAACGTGCAGCTTTCACCGCATTAGGCGTTCCATCTTATCCTTTTAGACTAAAGCAACTAAATTACATTTCTTACGAAATTGGTTTAATTTCTCCAATTGTTTACCATCCAATTGGAGAAGGCTCTTATATCGTTCAATCGTTTCTGTTTCTGTAGCATGGATTAATTTGTGAACATTACTATGCACTATTACGAGATTCTTGAATTCATCTGAACCTCCCATATAGCGAGGGATTCTGTGATGACAATGGACTTCTTCTGCTACTAAGAAGTCTCCTGTTATCGCACATTTCCCTGATTGCATGGAGTATCTTGAAATTCGATTATCAGCGTACTCAAGGTTATCGTTATAGGAGATTGTTTTTAATAGTCTGTTTATTTCAATAGCTACATCGTTCTTTAGCTGTTTATGTAGCTTTAGTCTTCCTTCTTTCGTATAGTTGCATAAATCTTGACTAAAATTTGTACTGTTCACAGTTTTTATATCCGCTATGGGGAAAAGGTGAATATTTTCTATTTCAAATGTCTTGAAATTATTTTTGTTAAACCTTTTATATGTTTCTGAGGGTTTAATAGGTATCCCGTAATTCCCAATAGATTTGAGTCGATTGTATAAAGTTCGAGAAAGCCGATAGGCTATTTCAGAGAAGTCAGTGTTCACATGCGTTGCTATCTTGTAGTAGTTTTTGATTCCAAGAACATATGCGTTATAATTCATAGCCATTTTAGCTGTCGGATTTTTTTTGATTTCATGAATTAACTTTCTGGCTTTTTGCAGAATTGTTTTCACTTTATCATCCATAACGTGTGTATTGGCTACATATCTCTTTCCTTTTTTGATTACTTTGAGTGAGAATCCGAGAAATTCGGATGCTCTTTTACGCAAGTTTGTAATCTTCGATTTTTCGTTAGATATGTCAAGATTTAAGTGATTCTTGAGGTAGCCCTTAACTGCGTGATAAAGTTTAATGGCGTTTTTATGGGACTTTGTAAATATCTTAAAGTCATCTGCATATCTCACGATATACATTTCCTTTAAGGTGGTTGTTCTCTTTATCATTAAAACTTTGTTTTTTCTTTCTTTATAGTTGAATTTAGTTTTCATGTTTTCCCATTGATTGCTTATCCACCAATCCAAATCGTTCAATACAATATTGGATAGAAGAGGTGAGAGAATCCCTCCTTGCGGAGTTCCTTTGGTTGGGATACCTATACCTTTTATAGGGGCTTTTAGCATTTTTGATACTACACTTAATACCCTTTTGTCACAAATTCCTATACTGTACATTTGTTTCAGCAGTTTTGAGTGACTGACATTATCAAAGAAGCCTTGTATATCTATGTCTACTACATGTTGATTTAATGCAATATTAGCAAGGAATTGGCATCTCCCCATTGCATGATGAGTTGACCTATTTGGTCTAAAACCATATGAATGGTTGTAAAATCTAGCTTCACAGATTGGTTCTAGTATTTGTTTAAACATTTGTTGTATAAGTCTATCTCTCATGGTCGGAATCCCTAGTGGTCTAGTTTTCCCATTTGGTTTTGGTATCTCTACCCTTCTGACCGTTTGAGGTTTGTAGTTCTTTAATGTTGCTCTTATTTCGTCCACAAATGTTTCTACATCTTCTATTTTATATTGCTCTATGGTGATACCATCTGTACCAGCAGTTTTTGAACCTGTGTTAGCCTTAATATTCCGATAAGCTAGTAGAATATTATTTTTAGATATGATATGTTCGTATAAATTTAAACCTTTAGTTGCATTATTCTTACTTCTTTCGTAAAGGTCGTCAAATATACTTTGCATATCATAATATTCTGCATGTCGTAGTGTTGTACTCACCGATGGTGTGTTACCCCTTTCATAAGAAAAGTCCCATCATCTTACTCGACCTTGTGAGTTTCATTTAGTTGATTTAGTTTTCAAAGAACAAGACTTGGGGTTATCCCTCTGCGGTCGTTACTCGCTTCATTGGTACTGTACCCCTACTTTCACAAGGATAAAGAAATTTCGGCATATACCTTATGTCCACCATCCCGATAATAGTCGTTAAATGGATGTTCCTTGCTTACAACGTTCCGATTAACCTAGCTTTCCATATATATCCTTAGGTGCTTGCTATAAGCCTGTTAAACTATATTCTCCTTGTCGAATATCCCGAAGTTCATATTCAGCAATCTTACTTTTCGGTGTTTAACTCTGAATAAACCAGACTATGTTTTTCAATCATAGTAATTGTCTAGACCCTTACATTCGCAAGTTTGTCAGCCCTGAAGGGCATTCTCACCATAGACATTTTGTAGCATCCCGACCTATCGAGAACCATATCCTTTCTTAGCGACTTAGGTACTTTTCAGCCGACTTCACCTAGCTTCATACATGTCTTGTCTATTACCATTTCATGCATGTAGGAGTATCAGATAATTCGTTTCAGCTCAACATGACGGCTTTCATTCCGAATTTTGGTTAATCAGTTGTGACTGTAGTGACAGCCCTCCCATTTCATGTATATACATTTATAGGGAAACGTTTCGCACACTGAACATTTTCTTTCAAGTATGCTAAACCACTTTTAAAGGTTAACTAAAAAGACACAACTCCTTTTATAGGAATTGCGCCCGTTTGCGGAAGATCGGTGAACTGATATTAGCTGGTATTCTTTGAGGAACAGCACTTAAAATTGTTCGAGTTAGAAGAACTACCGACACAGTCTAAAAGATAATAAATAAGTAATTTTAATTTAAATCTGAAAGCAACATTCCATACGTAATACTATCTGTCCATTCACCTTTATTCCAAAAATCCTGAATGAAATGGGCTTCTTTTCTCATACCTATACGTTCACATAATTTTTGTGATGCTTCATTTCTCGCATCAAGGTTAGCTTGTATACGATGCACATTAATTTCATCAAATAACTTTTTGACTAAACTACTCACAGCTTCCGTTGCATAACCCTTTCCTGAAGCTTCGGGAGAAAAGCTATAACCAATTTCAACAGTATCCTTCATATCTGTATCCCATACAGATAAATCACCAATTACTTTAGAATGGTTCACTACTACTGCCAAACTTAAAATTGTTTCCTTTGTGAGTGCACTATTTTCTAGCTTTTCATTAAAATTTTCCTGCATATTTTCATGTGTCCACTTATCATGCAAGAGATACTTACATGTATCATCGTTACTGTAAATGTTAAATACATCATGTAAGTCCTTACTCTTAAAAGGTCTAATATTTAATCTTTCAGTGCTAAATTCCAAAAAAACTCCTCCTTTGAATGCCAAAATGAATGACTCATTTGGAAAGCTACAACATCTTTTATACTTGTACAAATCAGAATTTTACATTAATAACAGCAAATCCTTATTATGGAATACAATTGAATATATATTATATTATCTTATCGAAATTACCGCAAATTGTTCTTATGAAATTATTTGTAAACTGTTTCTTTTTAATATAGCAGTTGTAACTCCATTCCCAGCAATTTTCTCCCCTATAAATTCACCCTTATAAATCATTGAATTTCCGCAGGATGGACTATACTCCTTAAGAACAACTACTGTTGCGTTAACATCTTTAGACTTTTTTAAAGTAGTGTAAGCTCCTTTTAAGTATAATTCCGTAACGTCTCCTCCTGACTTCTCGACTACTTTAGCTTTCCCATCTAATACATCATCCCCGTTACCGCCTATTATTTCAGCAGGTTCTCTGAGGGTTGAAAATCCATCAAGCAATTCCGGGCATACAGGTATTGGCTTATTCTCTTCTATTAGTTTACTGATCTTAAGATCTAAACTATGCGTACCGTTATATCTTACCTGTAATCCTGCTAAACAAGAACTCACTAATATCATTAGTATCATCCTTCTTTCATTAGTTAGTGGAAAATTACAACTTAATTTCATACTCCATTCGTTTTGCTGTCTCTACAGCTACATCTTTTCTATACAGTCGAGATATCAGGAAATTGATTCAATCATTCCTGCTTTTACGAGATTGGTTAAAATTTTGGACAGATAAGTTGTTGAAACACCTTGGGATTCTACCAGTTGCTGGACACCTATAGGCTCAATCGAAGAAGCAGTAACGAGAGAATGCATGGTGTGTAAAGCATAATTAGTCGCTTTTTAAAACTTCATGTTAACACCTCTATTAGAGATTTATTATATCTACAATATCCTTAAATATATTAATCTTTCAAGATTACTGATTTCTAAATAAAAATGTAGACGAACAAATCTTCACAATTTTGACCCTATATTTTAGTATTAATCTTCAATTGTATTGAAAACGTTCCTGACCAATCTGGCCCTTTAAAAGAAAAAGACGTGTTCCTAAATAAAAGCGCCCGATTGCTGAATATCAAGTCAGTGATTAGTCTTTTGCTTGTAAGTAAAGCCCCTGCGAAGTTTTTCTTTATTTACAAAGTTTAAACCTTATTTAAAGCTTTTTAATTTATTAACAAGTTTAGATGTATCTGTATCTCTTTCATCTAGATAATACTTTCCAATTAATTCTCGAATTTTTCCTGCTACATCTGCTCTTTCAATGTTTTCTTTCGCATAACGTTTAACTTCATTATTGCCTACGCATACACTATGAACTGCATATTCAAACAAGCATTGATCGTTACTATCGTTTCCAAAAGCAATAAACTGTTGAATATTCAACATATGAAGTCCTCTAACTTTATTAATACCTAGAGGACTAATGTCGAGGGCATGCTCTGTTTTATAGTGTGTAACTGATACAGGAATTACTTGAAGAGCTTCTAATACTTCCTCATTCGGTTGGAATAAAACTAATTTGCAAACTGGCAGTAATTGTTCCAAAGGAATGTTCGTTGAATTAGTTTTATCGATATTTTGATAAATAGGATGTACAACATTACCTGAAAAGGCGTAATTCCACTGACCATCTGCTAAAAATTCTAATTGATGTAGATGAATGAGTTCAATGAGTTTGTCTAATATTTGTTGTTCGAAATTTATCACTTGAATATGCCCATGATCATAAGTAAATGTACCATTTCCTCCAACTAATAGACCTTTATGGAAGCTACTAGGTATAACAGGTAATAAATCACGAATCGGTCTAGCTGAAGCGAAAATCACTTGATGCCCTGCAAACTTTAATTCTTGAAGTGCATCAATTATTTCTTTATCAATACTCTTGCCATTAAAACAAAGTGTTCCATCTAAATCGAATACAAAGTTCATTTGAATCCCTACCTCTTTATTAATTGACTATACCTATATTAAAATAAACAAAAACAAACAATAAAGGACAGATGTCCCGGAGGAAAAAATGAGTCAAAATCTATTTCGATCTATATATGACTACACTTTATCAAAAGAACTAATATCGTCCATTTCTGTACGTACTTTTCAACCAAATGAGATTATTTTAAAAGCAGGGGACAAGATAGATGGCCTATATTTTTTACTTTCAGGTAGATATATGGTGTCTAGCTTAGAAGTGACTGGAAAAGAATTACTCCTACGCTACTGTCAACAACCAGCGATTATGGGCGATATCGAAATCTTTGCAGATTGCTTAGTTGCATCAAACTGTATTGCAACAGAGCCGTGTGAAGTATTATTTATTCCTATAGAAGTGTATGAAACAAATTTAAAATTTGATAGTAAATTTAATCAACTATTGTTGAAAGAGCTAGCCTATAAGCTTTTAACTTGCACAATTTCATCAAAAGTAAATGCACTCTCTCCAGTAAGCGTACGTCTAGCTGCTTATTTATGCTCGGTTGAATTCCCTTCACATGTAAATCAATATATAAAAACAAATTCTTTGGATGATGTTGCCTCATTGATTGGTACTACAAAAAGACATCTAAATAGAATACTTAAGGACTGGACAGAGAAAGAGATTATAAAACGAGAAGAAAAAGAAATTCAAATTTTAGATTGGGACAAGGTTAAAGAAATCTCAGAAAATGTACGTTTTGAATAGTTTTAAATCACGAAAAATTTTATAAAACATTCTAATTTTAACAAAACTTTTTTAACCGAGGTCAATTCATTTCTTTCAATTAGTTTGTTCAACTAAACTGCACCGTTAATTAAAGTGAGAAACTTCTCAATCTATTACTCTTTAATTCAACAATAATATTCAATTTTATTGAAAATGTTCCTCAACTATCTGGCCCTTTAAAAGAAAAAGATGCGTTCCTAAATAAACGCGCCCGATTGTTGAAGATATCATATCTATTAGCTCACCAAACATATAGCTATTCACTTCAGTAAACCCTTAAACTTCAAGGGCTTCTCCTATAACTAAAGTGGAAATAAGCGCTGACCCTTGCTAGGATCAACGCATCTCGTTAGTAATAATCGAAAAATATTTACCTTCTAAGGTAGAGTTACTGTAAAGCTTTTAAATTTAATGTCCGTTTCATTAAAAGGTTGAATATTTGTTTTTGTTTCATTGCCTTTAAGGTCAACTTCCACACTAGTTCCTCCTTGGTGGAAATTAACATATGGTATAACTGTCAATGTTTTAGCATTATCTGTGATTGGGTCTATTAGTAGACTACCTGTTAATTCTTCCTTTGCATCGACATTTTGAATTTGACTACCACCCGAATGTGATATAAGTTCGTTTCCTTTATCATCAATCACTTTGAAATCTAGGTACCCATTAGTTAAATAATTTATTTTTTCTGTGTCTGCATTAAAGTTAAAACGTAATCCGGCTGCACTTATTTCTAAATTAGAAACTGTTAAATTAATGTCTTTTACAGTTTGACTGTGATTAATAGTTACATATTCTACTTCTGTTTTCATGCTAACAGGAGTAGAGAAATCCCACTGCTTACCGTCAACACCCGTAAAGTTTACACCTAGAGTAAACGCTTCAGACAAATCATCTAGAGAGTCAATGTTAATGATTCCTGTTCGATGTGTAGGTGATATTTTTGTTTCACTATAAGTACTGGCATTAGAAAAAGCTTGTCCATTAATTTTGATTTCAGGCCCGGATGATAAATAGGATTCTTCAATAACTTTCTCTGATGTGATTGAAAATCCAATAGTAAAACGTGTCCCATCATAGAAAACTTCATCAAGTGTAATTGATGTTCCTCCTGTATTTTTGGTATCAGCTATTAAATTTGTTAATCCTTGCTCATTAACTTTCTCTAAACCAGGATCTCCAGAATCACTAAATACAGCACCAATTATTGGTATTTTTGAAACGATATTAGCCATAACAGGAGAGAAAGTTGTGGAACTAATAAACAGAATAGATGCTACGGCAACTGAACTTAAGCTATATACAATCTTAATTCTCAAAGACTTTTTTCCCCTTTGAACGTTCTCATGAATCGTTTTTGAAATAATTGTATCCAATTTATCGAGTGGAACGTGAATATTATCAATTCCTTCTTTAAACGATGGAATTTTGTCTGTCATCGCAATAAACCCCCTTTAATTTTGTTTTTAATAGATCTAATCCACGACGAATATTTGTCTTCACAGTACCCTCGGGACAATCAAGAAACGCTGCAATTTGCTTAACTGTATAATCTTGATAAAAACGCAGTAGCAAGACCGTTTTATACTTTTCCTCAATATCGTCCATTGCTTGAAGAAGATCAAGATGTTCCTCAGTTCCAGAATGCTCTGTATCCTCAATCTGATCAAAGATTTCCATATTAATCGAAACAAGCTTTTGTTTCTTCTTTAAAGTTGCAATAGCTGTGTTAATTAAAATTCTCATTAACCACGTTGAAAAATAACCGTCATTTTTCAATGTATTAATTGCATTTAAAGCTTTATATAGGCTTTCTTGAAACACTTCAAGCGCATCATCTTCATTTCGCATATACATATAAGCCATTCTGTACATTTTTTCTTTTTCTTCATGTATTAGGATTTGAAATGCCTCGGAATCGCCTTTTTTAGCACGATTTACTAACATTGATTTTATCTCCAATTAACAAACCTCCTTTCCTCTTATACTTATTAGAGAAATTGGAACAACAAAACGATTCAAATTTATTTAAATATATACAAAAAAATCGGTATCCATCTATTCTTGAAGCCGTAACCCGATTAAATTAATAATATAAAAAATAAGTACAGTATCATACAATACCTTTGGTAAAACTAAACTCCATAATCTAGCCCATTTATAAAGAAAGACGCTTTCCTATTTCAGAAAAGCGCCCGTTTGTTGAACAGTTAATTTACACTTGACACTTATCTTTGTTAACCGGTAAACTACTATTATTAACCAGTTAACAAAAATAAAAAGTTAGGTGATACATTATGAATCATATAGACAAAAAAATGGAAGCGTTGAATGCTTTGCAACGGCTTATCCAAGAAAGAGAAGCCGTTCAAAAGAGAAAAAGCTTCAGTAAAAAAAATGAGGAAAACTCCATTATGATGGATTGGACTCTCACTCAATTACACATTGTTTCAGCCATCAAGGCGCAGGGTTCTGCGAATAATACATTCCTTTCGGAAACGTTAAACGTCTCCAAGCCCGCCATTACAAAGGCAATCAAAAAAATGCTCGAGAAGAACGTTATTGTCGAGACCAGACAGGAGGCCAATCAAAAAGAAGTTCACTATCTCCTTACTGCTTTCGGGAAGCAACTTTCCTCTATCCACGAACAATTGCATGAGAAGGCAAGAAATCGATACCTGCGCCTATTGGATAGTTTCAATACAGACGAGTTAGAAACCATTGTAACTTTTTTAGAAATGATTACTGATAAACTAAAAGATGATGACGTTCCAGTTGGAGAATAAATATGCAAAAGAGTGTAGCGCAAGAAAAATCGTTTGTCTTATATGCCTTGAGTATTAGCACGTTTTTTGCTTCTTTAAACCAGAACATCTATACACCGATCATTCCCCTTATTCGGGATTCGTTTGAAGTTTCAATCAGCTGGGTGAATTTTACGGTCAGTAGCTTTATCTTTATTATTGCGGTGATACAGATTGTTCTGGGGACTGTGGTTGATCATCAAAATAAAAAAAGATTATTGCTCATTAGTCTTGTTTTGATGGGCGTATCAGCAGTCATTTGTGCTTACACCAACAGTTTTATATTGTTTACGCTGTTCAGAATGATTCAGGCAATCGGGGCAGGGATAATCCCTTTAGTTGCAATCAGTATGATTGCACAGTTATTTGAAGGTGAAGCAAGAGGAAGTGCCATGGGAACGTATCAAATCCTGCTTACCCTTGCACCTGCCGTTTCACCTGTGGTTGGAGGTTTTATTGGAGAGTTTTTTGGTTACGAGGGAATTTTCCTTTTTCTTTTGTTCATGGCGGTTTCATTGCTGATGTTCATTGTTTATCTGCTACCAAGTGAAAAACAGGATGAAACTGAAGAAAAACAGTCCAAAGGATTTATCCATTCCTATAAGGCAATCTTTTCACATTATATTGGAACAAGTATTATGACCGTCAGCTTTTTAGTGTTTTTTATCTATTTTGCTATTCTCGTCTATCTGCCAGTCTTGCTCCATGATCATTATCATGTATCTTTACAGTTGATTGGATTATTATATTTACCTTTGACAGTCAGCATGATTGTCGGAAGTATTTTATTTAAAAGGTTGCAGAAAAAAATATCCCTAAATACTTTGTTTATCTTACTGTTAATTGTTATGCCATTGCAGGTCGTACTATTTGGTGTACTTCACGCTCAATCACTTGTGGCGTTAAGTATTATCCTATTTGGTTATGGAATTATGGTTGGATTTTCCGCCCCCCTTTTCTCAACGCTTATTAGCAATGAGTACAGCGAGCACCGAGGGACAGCTTTAGGAGTTTTTAACTTCGTCCGTTATTCAGGAATGGCGATTGGCGGAATGTCCTCCGCATTATATCATGTACTGCCTGGTTCTGCTTTATTTGTGCTGTTTGGTGTTTTACTGCTCTTGGTTTCCATTCTGCCTTATAAAAGATTTCAAAGCAGGAATGCTTCATAAACAAACAAAAAGACAACGGATATAGACACTTTTAATATCTGTTGTCGTTCTAGTTTTTACTTCACAATCTGGCCCTTTCCATGAATAAAGATGCTTTCCTTATTTAAGAAAAGCGCCCTTTAACAGTAGACTCGATTTCAAGATAATCTTCAAAGTTTATTATTATCTAATTTTTCTTTTATTAGCATCATTGAATTACGAATTTCATTGATCTCACTATTAGTTAGTCCATTAAACAATTGATTTACTTGTTCATCTGACTGTTTGTTAATTTTATCTAGTAGTTCTTCCCCTTTTCTCGTCAAAAACAGGAGATTTTTTCTACTGTCTATTGGTGAGCTTTTTTTCTCTATTAATCCTTCCCTCTCAAATTTACGTAAAATTCTGCTCAAATAGCTTCTATCAATATTAAGTTCTTGCACGAGATTATTTGCAATACATTCTGTTCTCTCGCTTATTTCAAATAGTATTCGTGCTTCAGTTAATGAATAATCTGTATCTAGAATTTGGTTATTAAATAAACCAAGTACCTTTGTATAAAAACGATTGAATTGTCTGATATCATAAATAATTTCTTTATCCATACTTTCTCCTTTAGTTGACTTAGTCTACTTTTAATATTAATATAAATGTACCCCTAAAATGTGGACAAAGTCAACATTTTAGAGATACTATTTTCAAAAACCTGTGGCAATCATTAAAACCTAAGTGAAGGAGATCGTATATGATTATTCAAGAAATTAAAAAAGAAGACAATGCAAAAGTAAAAGAAATTATACAAGATTCATTAGAATCACTTGGATTAGCGGTTCCTGGATCAGCTTATTTTGATTCTCAACTTAACGACCTTTACCAATATTATAATAATTTAAAACATGCGAACTATTGGGTAGTAGAATTAGATGGGAAAGTTGTAGGTGGAATTGGTATAGCCCCGTTCAGCGAACAGGATAAAGTTTGCGAATTACAAAAGCTATACTTAAGTCCAAAAGTACAAGGTTTGGGGATTTCTAAGAAATTAATGGAAACAGCTTTGTCATTTGCCTCTAAACATTATGAAAAGTGCTATTTAGAAACAATGCATGAATTAAAAACTGCATGTATTTTATATGAAAAATTTGGATTTACACTTTTACAAGAACCCCTACCAGGTTCTGAACACTCTGCTATGGATGCGTGGTATTTAAAAGATTTGAATTAGTCATAAGAAGTTCATTAAGTCGATTATAACTAAAAACTAATATATAGAAAAAAGCCGATTTTGGACTTACCCCTGTCAAGTAGACAGTTTTAAAAAGACTAAGCAGCCATCTGATGTCGATATTTTATCGGTGTCAGATGGTTGAGTCATTTTTGAAAGCGTTATAGTTATAAAAATAGATATACTGCTCAACTGCTCGGATCATTTCCTCTTCTGAATGATCTTGTAGAAGATACAAACATTCGCTTTTAAAGTGGAGAAGAAAGATTCAATGCAGGCGTTATCCTGGCAGTTCCCTTTGTGGGAATGGCTACCTATCATGCCGAGCTGTTCAACTGTTTGATGATATTTAAGAGATGTGTATTGAAAGCCTTGATCCGAGTGGATGATGCTTCGATACACATTTCTTTTGGTCGTTAACTCGCTTAATGTGTCCATCACGAGCTGTAAATCATTCCGTTTGCCTACTTGCAAGCCACAATTTCATTGTTGTATAAATCTTGAATGGCAGACAGATATAGAAAGCCTGTTTTTGTCGGTAAATACGTAATGTCTGTGACGCACACTTCATTCTCTGCACGGTCTTTAAATTGGCGCTCTAACACATTCTCAAATGTACGTGATACTCGATTTTTCCATACGCGACGTTTCTTACGAATAATGGATTGGATGCCTAATTCGCACATCAATCGATACACTTTTTTGTGGTTTACCTTCAATCCTTTATCACGCAAAGCGATTTTTACGCGTGGATAACCATACATTTTATTTGCTTGATGAATGGTTAAAATGTGTTCTTTTAAAAGGATATCATCCTGTGTCCGCAACGATACCTTGCCATTTTTTAACCACTTATAATAGCCAGAACGTTGGATTTTCGCCATCTCAGCCAACCATGTAATCGGATAACGATTCTTCATTTCATCTATTATTTGATAACGATCTGGATAAGTAGGCATTCCTCCATTTACAGATTTGGATATTGCTTTTTTAAATAGTCTACCTGCGCCTTGTAATAGTCGCGTTCTTCTTCTATATCTTTGAAGTGAATCCGTTTGCCTTTTAATGGATTTTTTACGCCTTTCGCCCCTGATCCAGCAGATGGAAGACGGTTAAACGCGTCAATCGACCCTACTTCTTTAAACTTTCTCACCCATACCTTCACTTAGGAAACATTACGAATCTCGTATTTTTCCGCAATCTTTTGCATACTTTCTTCTCCCGCCAAATAAGCCTGTACAACTTCTAATTTCAAGTCATTTGAATATGTATTATTTTTTCTCGACATCGAAAAATCCCCTTTACGTATAATGTTATCTACAGCGTACTGTAGTTTTTTTAACATTGTCTACCTAAAAGGGATAATATCATTTCCAAATGTGGAGTTCGGCTTTTTGTAACTATATGAAAGGTTGTACTTAAACTAAACTGACTGTTAGTTTGAGTGTAATCCTTCACAATCTTAATTATATGATAAATAAATATGTGTTTTGAAAGAGTTAGAAGAACAATCAGTAGAGGTTTTCAGTAGAAGTTTGGACTGCGGAACTGGGGCTAATTAATGTAAATGTCCGTGTAAACGTTGATAAATCAATGCTTTTGTCAATTATTTAATGTTTCACGGACTAATTTTTTTATTTTGTAATATGTACCCTACAAAGCCCTCAAAAGCCTGTTCTATGCAGCTTTTGGGGTTTTTCATTTATTCTTTACAATGCAGATTAACGCAAAGTAAATTTATGTAGTAATGCGTATTAACTTTTGGCTGCATTAACTGTGCATCCACCCATCGCCTTTATGAGTATCGATTTCTGCATCAAAATTGGACTAATTTTCTCGTTTAATAAAGTCTCTTTTTCTTTGTTGTGAACCGACTACATGCACGTTTAAAACATTGGATAAATCGTTTTAAAGGAGTTGTTTGTAAATACCTCAATCATTACTTAGAGCGGTTTTTATTTGTAGATAGTCATAGCAATGAAGGCACAAAAAATGACAGAAACATATCGTAGTGGACACTGTCGTATTTTTTATTTAGTAGCTCAATGACTATTGAAGATACTTTTAATAAAAATTAGAGCCACAGTTTAGTGACTCTAATTTTATGTCTATTCTTTACAAAAATCCACAAATTTTTTTGCCTGTATTAAGGACATATCGGTTTGCTCTCTCACAAACTTCACCGCTTTAATTTCACCGTCGGACTTTATTTTCTCTTTTACTAAGGCAATCAGTTCTTTATTATAGATTTTAGTATAATCCATTTTTCCGACCTCCTCTAATCTATAATACCTTATACGACTACTTTAACCATTTAGTTTCAAATATATATTAATACCACAAAAAGGCATTTTTAAAAATAAGGAAAAATCGATTGTAAGGGCTCATCTATACCAGATAAAACAACATTAAAATTTAACAGTGCCTTATGTTTTAAAAAATTCTAAGTATTTAAATGATCCAGTATGTCATGCCAATAGCTGTTAGAACAGCCACTCCAAAAGATCCCAGTACTAACCAGCGCGGAACATGATTAGTCTTCTTTATTGTCACATATTCTATCACTCGAACTACTACGTAAATAAAAGCAGCCGGCATAATAAGCGTATCAAAAGTAATAGGTCCATTCAATGCAATCATTAAAGCAATAAATAGCATCCCAAAAACTAATAATGACATGAATCCATGACTAATTGGATCAAAAATTCCACTTTGCGAGGTCCTAGGGTTCTTCATTTAAACACCTCTCTTATTCAAAGCAATAGGTTTGAACTCCATCGATACCTAAAATTTCAGCAGCCGCTCCTCCACCAATTGCTAACCAATCGCTAGTAGTTGATGCTTTAGCTAATAATTGAACAGTAGCTTTAACTCCGCCTAATCCTTTAATTGCTTTATAGGCAGCCGCTCCTGGAACAAATACTGCTGTAATGGCAGCTCCACATTTAGCTATATCCCAAGTTTTACCAGCTATAACCTTTATGTCGTCCCAAAGATCTCCCCAAAAACCTAATGGCATAATTTCATTTTCCCCAGATTTTTTAATAGCAACTAAATCACCATTCTCCTCTACTATAACAGATTTGACATCTGCTGAAAAATGAACAGGAGATCCAAGTTCTTCAAACATGTCATTTAAAACCGTTACTTCTTTAGCATTTTCTGCTAATACAATATTACTATCTAATTGATCTGTACTAAAATTAGGGTCAAATAGTGCACCTAAAAAATCTTCTTGTTGTTTCTCAGTGTCTAACCCTATTAATACTTCATTAATTGCTTGAAGTTGTGTCACCACTTCATCTGCAATATTTTGTTGTTCTGGTGTAAACTGTGAAATTTGACTCGCCTCTAAGCTAATAGTATCCTTTTTCTCTGCGGCAAATGATGTTGATGTGCCTATTAAACCGAAAGTCATAACTGCGCATGAAACTGAAAGTACTAATTTCTTTAAAACCATGATATCATACACCCTTCTAATTAAATTATAATGAAATAACGACAGAGTCATATAATTCTAGTCTATTGATGTTTTTAGCCTGTCAACCAAATAACTAGACTATTAAAATAATTACTTTCACTTACGCAAATAAACACCCTCAGTAACCCATAACATTAAGTATCTAGTTACAGATTACAGCAACTTCAAAAATCAACCATTATAAACATAGATTTTTGATTTGCGTACCAATAATGGCTTTTTCATCATCATTTCCCCCCTTTGCGTTTAAGGATGTACTCATAATAATACAAATATTGTAAAAAATCATTTCGATCTGAAGTGAAAAATATAAAGATACTTATATTTACCCATTTAGCCTTAGAAATGGGTAAGAATAGGATATAAGAATGTTTCACTAGGAGGTATATGAATTATGAAGAGTGGGTAAATAAAAAAAAGCTCCCCTTTTACCTGATTCATAGGGTAGCAATTTTTTATACATATCATGTGAACAAGTGCCTTTGCTCATGGTAGACAATTTGATAATACAAAGAATTATTTAATAATTTAAAGAAGAATCCTGCATTCTTATAATGCGTGTTTATTAAATCCTTATTTTCTCCAACACGTTCATAACATTTTGCTAAATAATAATTATAGTGACCAAGAAAAGACATATTTTCTAATTTGACAGATCGTTTAATCCCTTCTTGTAGTAAATCTATTGCTTCCTTATATGACTTCATATCATAGAAAGTTTTGGATTTATTATAAATAACTCTTAATATATAAACGTCCCTGCTCATTTTTGGTGAAGTTTCATTAAGTAGCTCTAAATTGATTTTATTATAGTAAACCAATGCGGATTTATAATCATTATTCGTTGCATAGATAAACTTTACCTTTAAATATACTTAAAAGGAGAATATCAAATGAAAAAATTAAAAACAGTATTAATTCTTGCTCTATTAGCTACGCTAATTGTTACTGGTCACGACTCAATTATTACAACACTAGATTTACCTTATGAAGCTTAAGAAATCCAATATATAGTAATTAAAAATTTTATTTCTCAGGACCCACTCATCGTTGAATTAAACCTAAATGAAAAACTATGTGCCCTCTTATATGGAAAGCGCAAGGTTTTTCATTTTTTTACAATTGCTTTTTAATACCATTCAGTTCATTGTAAAAATCGTAGCAGCACGTTGGACATTCTTCACATTCCTTATTAAAGAAATGTTCCCGATTGTTGAATATCGTTTATCACTTAAAGACCCTATAATTGAAGTATAGGAACGATAGAAAATGTAGTTTTAAAGCGTCAATATACAGGTTTTTATTCAGCAAACACACTTACACATCAAAGCTGTATAAACAATAATCAAAGGAAAATCCATGAAATGTTGGCTTAACAGCATTTCTCGAATTTCGATTTCTCTCCAAACTTTAATTTGGGAATGTTTTTAAGTTTATCTATGTATACGTTAAATCCTCTTTTCATTAAAGCACCACCCGTGTGCCTTCCTTGTAGGGCCAAGTTAGCACGCCATCACAGAAATTGAAAGCTGGTTAAGTTCTCGAGTTTAATTTCGTTATATGCGAGTTAACGGTGTTTCTGGTCGACTAGAGCAATACTTGCAAGTAGGATCACTACATGTTGATTCAGTCCAACTATTACATTTAGGACAAAAATAAGCATCAAAATCATCGTAATATAATAAATTACATTTGCATTTAGAACATTTATCTTGTTTCATTTCACCATAAAATTCAAAATCATCTATCATCACTTTGCCGTAGCCTTCTGTTATTTTCATAAATAACCTCCTTGAAATCAATTAATTGGTAATTGATTACCATATTAGAATATATTATCCATGCAATTATTTCAAATATTTTACATTATTTTTCACCTTTCTACTTCGTTAAAGAGCGATTTGGAAAGCTTTCCTCGTAGCGTCACCACAGTAACCTGCAAAAATTTTTGAATTAAACTATTAATCTATTGGAGGGCATAATGAACACGAACAGAAATGAGGGCCCTATAAGCTATAAAAATAAAAAATTCTCTATTTATTCATTGGAAGAAATTGAAAAACTGCTTGAACATTTTTTATCATAAAAAAATTATCGATGATAGTTGTTTTCTATTGGCAACGATAGATGTATCTAGCACATAAAATTAAGCCAAAAAAAGTCGGTTTCCTGTGCGTTCAGGAAACCAACTGCTCAATCTAAACTGGTCTATTAACATATGATTTCTATAACCAAACTTTAAGCACATGCATTAGCCGTCCTTACTACATGCCTAGCCTCTTAACACCCACCAATTGCTGTCCCCTAAATTCCATTTTGTATATATCCGGCTTGGTTGTTTGTAGCAAAAAATCTAAATTGTACGTTTCATGAAAGTATCCCATCATTAAGGTCATGACTAATGCATGAGTTCCTATTACTACTTTTTGTCCCTCATAAGTAATTAATAGCTCTTTTAAAGCTCTTACAGCTCTTGTTTGACAATCGGTATTCGATTCTCCACCCTCTATTGCAAAATTGGGGTCCAAGAAGGATTTCTCCAATAGAGGAAATAATTGACTATCAGGTAATCGCTTTTCTTCTGAAGAAAAAATTCTCTCTTTTAATTCTTCACAAACGATCACTTCCTGACTCAATTGTTTAGCTAATGGCTCAACAGTTAATATTGAACGAGTATATGGACTGGATAGGATAATATCGATTCCTTCACTCTTTAACACATCAGCTATACTTTGAGCACCTAAATGTCCTTTCACAGTTAACCCTCTTGTCCGTTCATTTCCAACATACGGAGATTCACCGTGCCGTACCATATAAATGAACGTCGTTTTTCTATTATCAAATGCCACCACACTCACCTCGTGTATTATTTAGCAGGAATAATATATTAGATTAGATTCCAAAAATATATTCTTTATCCTTTTTTTAGTACCATTTTATAGAACGAATCTTAATGAAATGAGTTTCAAGAAATGTAATTTAACACCATCAATCAGCTTACATTGGTAATTTGATAAAGAATAAAGAGCTTTCTATTCGACTCGATCTGCTCCAGTTCCTATTCTAAATTAAAAATAAAGAGCATCATCCTTTTCAGGAATGATGCTCTTATAAAACCATATTTACGTATGTTCAGGGTCTTACTATAACTGATAACTGCTATATTATGCTCCAACGGCTTGTTTATATATACCCTAGCTTGTTAAGGAGACAATTCATTATTATCGCCAATTCTGCACGGGTTGTGGTTGAAGTCTTTAAAAATCACCTTTATTATCCCCTATTGCGATACCGTTGGAAATGATTTTTTGCATTACCTCAGTAGCCCATATCTAACAATTGGGGTGCAGCTCATTATTATTCGCAAGGGTAGTATTTTTATTGCCAAGCTTGCTCCTTACTATTCCATTGTTTAAAAAACTCTCCATCTGCTATCATGGCTTCATATATGGGATCGAAAAATTGCTTAACGATTCCTTTTTCTAGTATAGGTGTTACCTCTAATGTCAGACGATGTTGATCAAGCATTTCTTCAAGATAAGCCTGTAATTTACGACCTTCTATGTGTTGTGTTTGTAGTACCCTCTCTATATCCAATACGACCTTTGAGGTCACAGCTGGATATTGGTAAATGTCAAGCAGGGCTTGGGCAACTACATATTCAATTGGATATGTATAGAGCTCCGCTGGCTTCATGTCTAGCACTGATGGGGAAGTAATGATCTGTGGTGCGACTCGATTTTCTATAAAGGTTATTTTTACTTCTATGTATGTAGTGATAGAGCCCAATGTAGCTGGTATTTTCAAGTGAATACTCGTATCCATTATGATACTTTCTATGTCATTTTCGAAAAATTGAACACCGTCCTCTGGTATCTTAATCGAACAAATTTCTGCAAATGCCTGTTGAACCAAGTCGTTTTGATAAGCGCTTTGTTGGGCTGTAAGCGTTAGTTCATTTGGTGGCATCCCTACTCCTTCAGCCAATGTAAAGAATAAAAAATCCCCTTCTATGTAAAATTGATCATAATAGGATGATGTTGATAAACGGTTGAGAAGTCTTTCCTGACAATAAAACGGTATTAATTGCTCAATGCTTGCATTCTTCATTTCTGCCATTTTTGTTAATTGTGTGATTACATCTGCTGATTGTGTATTGATTTTCTCCATAAACTTCCCTCACCTTTTTGATTTTTCAGATTTTCAACTATAGAATTTTGACTTTTACTAAAATTCTTGCTTTCATTATTACTTATTTGTCTAGCATAGTAAACGGCAATGTATACCAGCATAATTTTGGCAACAAAAAAAACTGCCAGCAACTCTTGCGACAGCGTTCATCAATTAGACAAGGGGCAGCCTCGCTCATGCGAAACTACCCCTTTAGTATTTATAGGTAACATTTTCGTAAATTGTAAAAGTCTCAACCCAATCATCTGGGGAATATTATCTTGAAACAATAGTTGTTTCATCACCGCGGTAAAATTCCACTGTGTGCTCTCTAACTTAAGCAACGCAAACCCTACCATCTTTTGCGTCCTTGCAGCCCCAAAGCATGCGCCAGTGTGAATAAGTATCTACAAAAACAAAAAGCAGAATGCCAGATTACTGAAATATGCCACCTAAAATAGCACGTTTCCAATTATAGCACTCTACATTAAAAATGTAAAGCACTAATTTAAAATCTGTTAGCACCATTCGAATTATAGGACAAAAATCAATTGAGTTCCTATATTGAATGGCATTCTTTTCTTGAATAGATGAAGGCACCACCTGATCCCATAATCATTACATGTTTACCGGAAGGAGAAAACCCACATTTTATAGCACCATCCAAACGCTGTATATCAATAGCTGTAGCATGGTTCAAATAGCTATAACGAGGTGTAAATAGATAATCGAGTACTACTGTTGCACGTGGCCACCACGGGTAAATGACTTCAACCTGCCAGCCATCCGGTGTCACATGTATCCCATCTCCCGCTTCCAAGCCAAAAATGGCGGTAGGCTTTTTTGATATCGGAGAGTGAAAAATTAAGCGGTCTTCACTGACACAGTCCTCCGTCAATTCCTTATCTCGTTCTCGATGAAGACGAAGACCCGTTATCGGTTCAGTAACACTAAAGCCAGACCCACTTATGAGGATGATATTTTCATCTTGATCCCATCCACATGCTAGGACACCATTGGCAGTAATTACCGTTTCATGTTCCCATGGACTCGGAGGCTTTGTAGTTTTCAAAGATTGTGCTTTGGCTAGTAAATCTAGTTCAAAAGGGGTTCTAATTTCGTTAATCGTCATATGGGATTTGGAGCCTCCTTCTTATTACAATCTAGTTAAATAGAGGCCTGTCTAAAAACAAGCCCCTACACTTCCAGAACACCATAATGAAACTTAGCTGTCACTCGCTCATATTGCTGAAAATGATATTTCCTAAACCATTCTGATCGAAAATGGGCTTTCAGCACCACTCTCTTTTTAGCGACCCGCATCGCTTCTTGCACCCATTCATCGGTTAAACTAACATGCTCACCTGCTAAGCGCAATGCCTCGAAATTATTGGACTCTTCAATCACTTCTTCGAACATAGGATCCATATAAACGACATCAAACGCATTCGCTGGCAATTCTTTTAAATAACGGACTGCCTCGGCATGGACGACCTCGATTTGTCGCATACAGGCCGTTAATGGTAGCTCTGTTGTATCATAAGTTTGCATCCCTTGCCCCACAACGAAGGCCACATTTGGATTCGCTTCCAAGCCTACTATGCGCCCTGTTTCCCCGACGATATAAGCCGCCAACATGGCATCCGCCGCTAGCCCAAGCGTACAATCCAGCACTGTATCACCTAGCTGAAGCTGGGCAGCCTCTAAAAATGGCTCCGCCTCACCTCGAGCGATCCGTTTTAAGCGAAACGCCGCAGAATTAGGATGGAAGAAAAACGGCTCTCCTGCCCCAAAAGCATAATAATCATAGCGATTCTTCCCTGCTACTAGGATATTCGCCTGAAATTCCTGTGACATCTTCCAAACAGAGCGCTTTTTCCTCGGCTCAAACGCAGCTCCTAATGTTTGACATGCAAAAGCAGCGAGCGCCATCGATTCCTCGTCTGGTCTGCCCGCTGTTGTTACAATCGTATTTATTGCTCGCATGTTTGCTCTAGCACGCCCGTTAAATGAGCAACAATTTGCTCCACAGGGAAGCCTTCAATTTGTTCACGTGGAATAAAGTAAGCCAATTCTCCATCCTTTAAAATCGCCATGGAAGGTGAGCTTGGTGGCACATCTTCAAAGTAACCGCGCATCGCCGCAGTCGCCTCTGGGTCCTGCCCCGCAAACACTGTCACAAGATGATCTGGCTTCACTGCCGCAATCGCCTCTCGCGCTGCTGGACGAGCAAGCCCTGCCGCACAACCACACACCGAGTTAATGACTACTAACGAAGTCCCCTTCGTCTCAGCCATAAATTCATTTACCGCATCAGCCGTCGTCAGCTCCGTAAACCCAGCTCCCACCAGCTCCTCACGCATTGGTTTCACAACCTGCTTCATATATTCATCATAAGCGTTCATGCTTTTACCCTCTTTCCTATGTATTCGCAAACCTTATTATAGCAAGGTTTTGTATGAATGTACAAAGACATGCTTTTTGTTTGATTTCGGGGGTTTTCGGGGGGAATGTGACTTTTTGTGTAACGAGGGTTGGTTTGTTAATCGCTTGTTACAACCCCAAAAACGGAATTTATGGGTGGGATTTTAGTTATTGCGGCCATCACTCTAATTTTGAGAGGATTTTATAAGGTACTCACTTTCAATTGAAAAACTATCATTTTCACGATATGTTGCATCGTATCCGTTTCATACATAAAGCGATTAACAAAGATGATACATTGTCAGAACTAAAAGATTTAGCCTTCCGATTATTCTTCAAAATTTTCGGGCCTAAAAATTTTGTTTCGCCTGTTTAATCATTAGTAATACTAACTTTAACGTAAGCTTAAACATTATCTAACTTAGAGCTTAATAAATCCTCACTTGCATGACTTGTACCCGTTGACAAAAATCCGAAAATAGCTAGTGCAAAAATAGAATTTAAGATTTTTTTGAACATATTATTATCACCCTTTCTTTATTTTTTCCATATCAACACATAACAGACTGAAAATAGATAATTTCCTGAAATTTTAACTAAAAAATAATTTATATATGATATATCCGACAAATATCAACAAAATTAACGTAATCGATTCTTTCCAACCCATACCAGTTAAATTCCCGCCAATTCCTCTATTAATGCCATCATTTAAAGAACCAGTAGGATTCTTTTTAAGTTCACTTTGTCTTAAACGTTCTCTTTTTTCTTCTGGTGTTTCCTTTGGATCCATGTGATAAACCTCCTAAAAAATTTTAATTTACTTATTTATAACACATATGGTTTTAATATTTATCAATTGGTCAACTATGGTATTTAATCACCTTTTATGAAATGTTAGATATCCAAAATATATTTTAAAATATATCCAGTATGGATCACCCTGAAGTTAAAACTGAAAATCTCACTATAATGTCCATCGGTGTTATAAATTCACAAAATTCCAACTTTTGTTTCACTAAGGGTGAAACAAAAATAACCTTAAAAAAGCCTTGGTCAATCATTATAATTTTATAAAAAAATAAAAATGTACAATTTGATAGAAAAATATACAGTACAAGCTATGGATACACTGAACATAGCTACTTTTTTTCCAAATGTGAAATCTATTTTTTTCTTAAATAGTAAATACAGTAAAAATGTAAAAATGAATAAAGATACTAGTAATGACGAAGGGAAAAAAATTTGGTAAGCCATTTTTTGTGTAGCTGTTATATCTCCTGGAAAATTTGAGGCTGCATAGCTTCGACTAAGGTCTATATAAACTTGACTTCCTAAAAACCAAAGATAAGTAATACCAACAGATAAAATAGTTAAAACTCCAATCAATATAAAAAACATTTACTATCTCCTACTTTAATTTATCTTATTATCTGAAAATTCATTAACCGATCAGCACTCTATATGTTACAAAAGGATGAATTTTACAATGAAAAAATATCATTTTTCTATGCTATTCATTTTATTGATCAGTGAAGGTACAGTCTTTGCTTTAGATAATTCTTTATCTATCGACGAAGAATTTATAACAAAAAATCCTGCCACAGGGGGTATTCCAAAGATTGGTCTTACTTTGATACTCCAGAAAATTTCTAATTACAAAGAGATGTTCAAAATTATTTGTCTTCTATCCAAGCAATTAGTTTACATGATACTATAGAAATTCAATTAAGTTACATACAAATGATAGATTGTGGATGATTTAAATGAAAGTATAGACGCATTTATAAGTAAATAGATGATGCTGAGTTAGCTGGACATAATTCTATAGCTATTACTCCATTCCATTATGAAGCACCCTAAAATTGATTCTGCAGCAACAAAAATAGTAGAGCAACATCCTCTGTTACTACCTTATAATCCTTGTTTGTTAATTGTAAGCTTGATAAATCTATAATTGGTACATTGTCAGGCTCACGTTTGAATACTATTACTTCACAGTTCATAATACCTACTCCTTTTTACAGATATTTCTACATAATAGGTTAAATACCCTTCTATCTAATTCAATTACCGATTTTTATTTCAATGTACAAAACATGTTAATTTGCCTAAAATGGTAAATGGTGGATAGATATATTGCGGTGGAAATGAATGAATAATTGTCCTAATTGTTTAGCCAATAATTCTTTTACGAAAGTATACAAAGATGGTTTAGTATTAATAAAGTGTGAGTACTGTAATACAGTTATAGAAGATAAAAAAATACCAGAAGATTGTTAATTCAGAAGTCCAGGATGAATTTGAAAATGAATATGGAGGCAATGTTAATGAGGGATATACTCATATTAACGGATGCTTATTTTTGGTACTCTCAGCTATAAGTGTATTTTCGTACATGATTTCTTTAGATAACATCGAAATTATACACTGGCTTATTATGTTTATGATTGGAATAGTAATTCTACCTTTCGTTATTTTTTCCTTTTTTAAGCAATAATTTGTGAAAAAATACCCATTACCAATTTAGGTAACAGGCATTTGTTTTATCGTTGGGAGATTATAATTTTTAATCCCTCAAAATCACCACTTGTCATCGTACCTTGGTCGAATTTATCAAGTAAATGGCAATTTATCATCATCCTTTAGTTGTATTGGCTTGGTATTTCCTATTAGTTGGAATAATTATTTGACCTTCAATTCTGTACCCCTTCGGCATAATCCAAATTGGCTTAACCACAAAATGGGGATGATCAATATTACCTGTCCAATCTTCACCCCATGCCTAGCTTACGTGCAATAGCAACTACTCGACTTACAATTGCATCTGCAACTTATTTGGAAGAAATAACTTTAATAGGAACAAAAAAAATCTCTTTGTTTTTTATTTTTTAGGAAAACTATAAACTAGTGTAATTATTCCTAAAACAAAAAAAAGTGGAACAAATAAATTGTCGGTAAACGAACTCATTTTAATATCCGGAACTTCTCCGGACATATTACCTGCAAAAAATCCAGCTTGAACAATGCTAGTTGATAGCATGGTAAAAGCACGCTCTATTGTGTAAATCAATCCAGCCATAATTAAAAGCGCAACTCCAACTATTCTCAACATAGACACCCCCAATACTTTTTGTGAATATATTACAATTTTTTCTAACAGGACATACTTATTAATTTTACCAAAAAATTATAAAAATACTATTTTACGGTTGCTTTTGATTTGTTTTTCACGCAAAGTATTCAATGTCACTGCTCTTTATTTCCGTTTTTAGCCCCTTCTATTTTAGCTAACCACGTCTTTCCACCTTAAACGACTAAGATGGTTTCCGTACCTTTTCATCAAACATCTTCATTCTTCGAGAGATAGGAAGATTTAAACCAAACACGGCTCAATCTTTGTCTGCTAGACGAATTTCTCAATTAAAATTTGGATAGAGATCTAATGTATGAGTTCAAAAATCAGACGTTGAGCTGTTCATAATAAACGCCCGCCATACGTGATTGTACCGGAAATTCATTATGTCCCATTTCATTTAAGGTGATTTGTTTAGCTTCTGACATGATTATGTAACTACCATAGTACGCATATATAGAGTCTTGAGGATTAAAAGTTGCCGCACAGTTTTGGCAATTTAAAGCTTTAACCATCGTTTCGTTTCATCGCTCGCCATGAATAGTTATGGAATAGCCATCATCCAATTTCATCCTCTGATTTTTTAGACATCACAATTTCAGAAAAAAAATCAGGTACTCCATTAATAATGAGCACCTGTTATTTACAATATCCAACTAAAATTCTATAAATGACTTATTGCAAGTACTATACTATTTATAATTATCAACTGTAAAACTCACAATTTTGTCATACATAATATACTCTGTTCTTGAAATAATATTTCCAGTCGTTACATTTAATTTAAATTTATAGTACGGTTTCCCTTGTCCAACTTCACGACCATCTAACCAATTCATAAACTGATCAATTTCTGATAAAGATAAATCATACTCATGAATATCTTTATTAGTCGTAGTAAGTCTTAAAATGGCTCTATTGCCAATTTCTCCTGTTTCAGCTTCTTTTACTGTAACCATGGCTGTTGCTGTTAAGTTACTTCCATCTGTAGTCGTGGCAGTTATCGTTACTTTACCAGCTTTCTTCCCTATTACATTGCCGTTATCATCCACTGAAGCAATCTCTGAATCGCTGCTTGTCCATATAACGTTTTTGTTTATTGCATTCTCTGGTTCAATCATTGCTATTAAAGTTTCACTAGAACCTATTGTTAGTTCCAGTGTTTCTTTGTTTAGTTTTAAAGATTCAGCAACCACTTCTGTATCTGGGTGAATAAGTGTACCATCAGCATCAAGGTCTATAGCATCCAAACCGAATAAAGACCATCCACTTCTTCCTCCTTTGAAATTATCAATAACTACTTCATGAACTTTGTCATCTAAACCTAATTTCTCGTATGATAGGTTCATATATTGGTTGTTTAATACCATCGAGAAAGATTCTGTAATCCCATCTATAGTAATGTCCACACTACTTGCTCTATAGTCTGGCGCCCCTGTAGGTGTAATAATTCTAAGGTTTTTACCTTTAAATTTAAATCGTACCTCTCCTTGAGTTGAGTAGTTGGCGTTAAAGCTTGTAGTTCCTTTGTAAGCCTGGCTTACTTTGTAACCCAGATGTGGAAAATTGGTATATTTAATTGCAGAATGTGTGTCATCAAATCTCTGCCAGCCTGACTCAGGTTCTTTTAATTGTTCTCCAATAGACGCTGCTTTAGCTTTGTTTCCGTCGATATCGAGAAGTGAGAAACTGAATAATATAGCCATAGCAGCTGATATTATCATTAAAATCTTTTTCATAGTAATCCTCCAATTGAATTTTTAATAGGTTTATAATCCTGTAAAAAAATGAAATAACAGGTATAATTATCATATATATAATGACAAAATACAACAATTTTTTAATCTATTAGACTTTTTTATTCCACAAGTTTTCTTTTATTTGATTTTGATACTAATTAACAATAAGTCCTATCCACACGGCAAAAACTTTGAAGGCTCCCCGCTGATAATACCCATCCTTCTTTTGTAAATCCTAGTGTAAATAAATTTTTTTCTGATGTTCCTATGACATTTATCGCTAATCAACTTGTTAGGCATACATATTATAAAATTACGAAAGGAGGTTTATCATTATGTCTGGATACTATGGTGGTAACGGTGGAGGCTACGGGAATGGTGCAGGATTTGCACTTCTTGTTGTTCTATTCATTCTTCTCATAATCGTTGGAGCTGCTTTCCTGTATAATTCATATTAATATTTTTACAAGGGTTCAACCCATTAATCCGTCCCGTGAAAGCAATAAATCCTCCAATACTGGGAATAACAATCATCCATACACTTATCTTTTTTAGAGTCACTTTCCTTGGGTGACTCTTTTTAATTTTTTCTTCCTTGTCATTAGAGCCAACGACATGATAAAAACCCCCGTAAAAGTTAGATTGATGTCTAACTTTTACGGGGCAGTTCAAAACAGATGTGGCTTTCGTCATACATTAATCAAATTGTATAGTATGTTGTACGATGGATACCTTATAAACATCTTTCGTATTAATTAATATCGATTGAAAATGTTCAGTTTCTGTAAAGGTATACCAAGGTTTCTCGTTGAACCCATTAAACATTTCTTCTGTAAATGTTTCTTGGCCGATATTAGTTTTGATTTTATATTCCTCTTCACGACTTTCGTTGAAGTGGAACTTCACTGTATATTCATAATCCATGAACCAACACCCCCCATCTATCTTTATCATGGGAAAAATGGTGTGGAAGTAATCAAAAGAAATATAAATGTCATAAAACCCCATGCCATTATAAGTGTTCTTATGTAATCATAGAAAACAAACCAGGTACTCATTATAAATGAGCGCCTGGTTTTTTATTAGTACCCGATATGGGTATTGAAAGCATGCAAATATTAAAGTTTTACGATGTTTGCAGCTTGTGGTCCACGTTGACCATCTTCGATTGTGAATTCTACTTTTTGGCCTTCTTCAAGTGATTTGAAACCTTCACCTTGGATAGCTGAGAAGTGTGCGAATACGTCTTGTCCGCCTTCTACTTCGATGAATCCAAAACCTTTTTCTGAGTTAAACCATTTTACTGTACCTTGTGTCATTTGAATGACCTCCATTAATTGTATTAAATAAAATCTTACATCTCTAAAGAAAAAATTCACATATTGCAAAAAGTATCCAAAAAACACGATTACTCTTTGTAATATGTGAATTCATTGTTTCTTTACGACTACGACCGATTTTATTAATATCATTGTATAATAAAAAACCATATTTGTCTAGTACTAAGTAAAAAAATCCATTATCAATTTTTTTTGCTCGTTACATGTTTGCATGTACTTATAAAAAAATCTCAGGCAATCAAGTAATTTGATTACCTAGAGATCATTGTTTTTTCATTATCATTTTTGCTTAAACCTTTAGTGATCCTCGAAAACCTCTAGCAGCATAGTAAGAATCTGCCCCATTATGATATACGAAGATGGTGTCGTAGCGACGATCACAGAAGATGGCACCGCCCAGCTTACGGATTTTTTCAGGGGTTTGAATCCAGCTAGATGTTTTTAGATCGAATTTACCTAGTTGCTGTAACTCCCGATATTGCTCTTCCGTTAAAAGCTCTATTCCCATTTCTGTAGCCATATTCATGGCGGTCGTTTCTGGTTTATGATTTTTTCTTGCTTCCCATGCTTCTCGGTCATAACATACACTTCTGCGACCTTTTGGACTTTCTGCCGAACAATCATAAAAGATATATTCATCTGTCTCTGGATGATAGTGCACGACATCCGGTTCTCCCCCAGTTGCTTCCATTTCATGAAGCGACCACAGTTTGTCCAAATTAGCCTCCAGTTTAGCCTGGACATTTGTCCACTCAAGGTCTTCGTGACGATTCATATTTTTTTCAAATCGAGCTTGCAATGTTTGCAATAGTTCCTCGCGTTGTTCAACGGATAATTCTTTATTTGTCATTTTAGTTTTCTCCCTCACTCGTAAATGATAATCCCTCTTCTTTCAATGAAGCTCTCAACATAGGTACAGACGCTGGTCCAATTCCATGAATTTTTAATAGGTCTTTTTCGGTGTATTTGGATAGTTCATGTAAGGGATCAATCCCCTCGTGAACTAAGGCATTTCTTGCAGGAGCACTCAGCTTTGAAAGGAAGCCACTCGTAGGCTTATTTTCTTATCACAGGTCGGGCAGCTGGGACAGTCCGTGCTTTTGTAAAAACTATGTCCTTTTTCGCAAAACCGTAAACGTTTTTCTGCTTTCACTATCATCCCTCCAGCATACATGCTATTAGTTTATAGTATCATATTTCACTTGTCGGAATGATAAGAAGAACCGTACTATTTAAAACGTTTGTAATTGGTTATCGGTTAAATTTTGTGCTCCCATATATTGAATTTTGGGTTCTCCATCCACATATTTAACTAACGCATATCTTTGTATATCTGGCTTTAGCCATACCCGAGCATCCATTGGCCAACTTGCAATGTCCTTCTTAAACATATCCTCAGAAGTGACCATTACATCTTTTGTTAAGGAGTATTCTAAGTCATTAAATTCAGAGTCAAGAAAGGTTACATAATAGACATCTTTAGATACTTGATAGACATCTTGATAATTACGATGAATGGAATCGAAATAAAAGCCAGTTGGATAGATATAAAACTTACCCAACTCATAAGTTACAATGTCTTGGCTATCTCTCGATGGAAAGTTCATACTATCTATAGCAAGTTTAACACCGAATGCTTCTTTATATTTCGCTTGAACGATAGCTCCATCATAAACCATTTCGCCATTGTCCGAATACTCATGATCAATATTGTACTTCTGGACAACGTCTAACACTAAAGACATGACAATTTTCGGGTCATGATGATTAATGCTTCTCATACTACTAAATTCATCTAATGCTTTAACAATCTCTTTCTTTTTATCCTTCTCAAGTAATTTTTCTTTGCCTACAATAGTATTTACACTCGGTGAAAGAGTTGCAAGGGTTTTTCCAACAATAGTGGCTGGACTAGAAGAATCAAAACCGTAATTTTTCTCAGCAAAATTGCTAATCAGTATGGGACGCTCCTCTCCATCATATCGTGCTAATTCTTCTTCGAACGTAATTCGATCTGTTTCCTCATCATTTAATGTATAAAAGAGATCACCCTCATTATTATGACCGAAATTACCGGACACAACTAATTCCATCTCTGATTTTTTGGAATCCTTTGCGTATACCCATATTTTGTTATTTGCAATACCTTGACTCATTTGATGGGAAAACATTTTAAGGAAAGTACGCCCATCCTTCCCCTTTACTAAAGAAACATTCATGTCACAAGCCGAACATACCAATTTATCAATTTCACTTGAAAAAGATAGCAACGCATTTTCTCCATTTGCATGTCCTGTCCAAATTTCTTGTATATAATTATCTTTATTACGATGAGGATAAGCGGATAGTGGGTAGTCAGCTCCTTTCATGAATGTATAAACCTCGTTAACACCATCATTATCAAAATCGACTAATTCCGCATATAAAACTCCTCGATCATGCTCATTGTCTGCAAAAGTATGCATGTCATATGTAAAACCTAAAGTTTCCACTGCTTCAGATAGTTTTTCATATAATTGACGATTGACCACTTGCTTCTCTTGATCATTTGTTACTATTTTTTCAGCATCCTTAGCTGTAACAGTAGGTGTCTCCTTTACTCCATTAGAACATCCATACATTAATACAACTAAAAATAATAATAATAAATAATTTTTCTTCATTTAAAGCTACAACCTTTCAATACCTTAATAATATCTATATCAATTTCCTATATTTACTACTTTATACCAATATAACGAAGCTGTATCTAGTAAAATTTTGATTTTACTTAAACACTATAAGAAAATAACCAAAAGGATGTTTATAGAAAAGAATGTATGATATAGCCCAATCCTTTCTGATTCATTTATAAAGTACCGTTATTTTGCAAAGTAATGCACACGTTTTAATTCTAAAAATTTGGCGCAATGAGCAAGTTGGTAGTCAGTGTTTGCTAGTTACGTGGCGCGATGAAAAAGATACTATATACTGTTCCGTTTAAACGTAACATCATCTACACAATAAAATGAATAAAGGAGCCTGTTACGTTGATGTTACGTACGTCCACTCGTATGAAAATGCCGTTAGGATTTTGGGAGGGGCTCCGTCAATTAGGGGTAGCCCCTCACGATGTTATTCGAAAAGCACAACTACCTATCGCATTGATGACTGAACCAACTGTTTCTTTAGCACAATATTACGGAATTTGGTAGGCTTTTGCTGATCTTATTGACAACATGGCCGAAGGAATCATTAAACTGGCAACTAGCTTTGATAGCAATCATTTCCCGCCTACTGTTTTAACGGCCTACCATGCTCGTGATTATCGTGATGCTCTTAAGAGAATGCTAATTTAGAGATGAGCTTTCCAGAGAAAGAAAAAAAATTTATGACGACTAATCTCCCTCAATCGGAAATACAGAGATTTATCAAACCAATTGAAATCGGGAGAATTACTACATTTATTTGTAGTCCCTATGCTTCCGCATTCAAAGGCTCTCCAATTCGTATGGATGGAGAGATGATACCGACAATCTTTTAACATTTAGAGCTCGTAAACGTAAGGCCGATGATTGCCACTACAGCGAGTCGAACTGCTTTCCATCTACTTTACCTATCATATTGATAAAAGCCATCAAGAGTGAATCCTCTCGATGGCTATTGTCTACCGCTGAACGGGCATATTTTCTATACTACTATTTGCATTTCCTTCCCTTCATTACTGCACTTGTACTGTATATGTTCCGTTCTCATTCTCAAATTTATAAACATATAAATAGTACTTTCCTGGCTCTGCATGTAATTTACCGTTTATCATGTTTCCCTCTTCCTGTCCAAAAGATGCATAATTTTGACTATCTGATTCATGATAAAGCACCCATGTCATACCAATTCGGTTTTCATTTAAAACAGATATATCTAGTTCTTTTGGAGATGTAACATTGAATTCGTAAACATCCGTATGATCATCATCCATTAATCGACCTTTTAATGGTGTATTAAATGGAAGTATAGTGGCTTCTTCTGGACGATTGTTTGGTTCTATCTCAGCTTTTGTATCATTTTGTACTTGAACGGTATATGTCCCATTTTTATTATCAAATTTATAAACATATAAATAATACTTTCCTGGCTCCGCATTAAACTTACCTTTGATTGTATCTCCATCTTCCTGTCCATATGCTACATAGTTTTGCATATCAGATTCATGATAGAGCACCCATGTCATACCAATTTGATTTTCATTTACAACAGAAATATCTAGTTCTTCTGGAGACGTAATGTCAAATTGATAGACATTTGTATCATTATCAATCAAACTACCTTTTAGTGGTTTATTAAATGGAATGATTGTTGCTTGTTCTTGCTCTGTCTGTCCTCCCTTTCGAACAGTTGCAATTGTTTGCCCCTTACTTGCTAGTCCCTTATTATTTTTCACTGTTAATGTCACATTGTAAGTTCCTTCTTTTTCGTATACATGAGTAGGGTTTGCCACTTCACTTGTTGTGCCATCCCCAAAATTCCAAAGATAAGAAACTATTTCTCCATCCTTATCTTTTGTCCCATCACTTTTAAACTGAATACTTTCATGGGTCATGCCTGTATATGGACCATTTATATTTACAATTGGTGCTTGCGTTTCGCCTTCATCTGTAGAAACGCCGTGGAAAACCACATCATACTCAAACTGGTTAGCCGCATTTACACGATAATTGACAAAATACGCTGTCATTGTTTTATAGCCGCTCCACTCTTTTTTAGATAATTGGTCCAGCACTTGGTTTACTTGCTTACTCATCGTTTTCCAATCCTGAGACTCACCCTGTGTGGCACTACCTACGTATGTCCCTTCGAGTGTAAATGTATTAAAAAATTGAGACTGATGCTTGGTCATTTTTGCATCCTGCAATTGTGCCATATCGACAATTTCTTGCTGAACCTCGTTTAATGCTTTTGGTTCATGCTGCATTAAATAATCCTCTGCTACTTGTGGCACCTCATATTTTTCTTGGTTATCGATCAATTGCTGCATATACGCTTGGAATTCCATATTAAGCTGTGAATCTTTACTTAACGACTCACGATAGTCATCATAATTTTTCACATCGTTCGCGCGAATTAAATCTTGAATTCTATCAAACATATCAAATTGATGAGTATACATATAAGACTGTAATGCAAATGAATAGTTATAGAATTCCCAGGAACCATATTTTGCAAACATTGTTTGTTCAGCTGTATAGCGTTGTGACGGATCATGTGACAGCCCACTAATTATGCTCTTACGTGGCACAACATCATTTGTACGTGTTGACCCAGCAAAAAACTCTGCATTTCCTTCCTGGAACCATGTTAATCGCTCATTTTGGTACATATCACCTGTCCCGAATAGACCAGGCACCTCAAATCTTCCTTGTAAAAAGTGCGTATATTCATGTCGGAACAGTTCTTCCAAACTATAAATGCTTTGCTCAGGTGTACGTTCATATGTAAAGAACGTTCCAGTCTCTTCAATATAAATACCACCATTGTTTGTTTCATATCCGTACAATTGACGGTTTAATCGATATTGATCGGGAGAGTTATAAATGACAACTGTTAAGACATCGTCAGCATTACCAGGCTCCAGTGCTTTATCATTCCCGATTACACGATGATACTGTGCTTTTACCTCTTTTGCAGCCCAGTATAATCTTTGAATTTTATCTTCCGTTACTTGATCTCCCGTTTTGAATACAATCGATCCATCATCAAATGTATATGTTTTCGGTAGATACTGTTTTTTTCCTTCTTCACGTACTTTTTGTAAATCCACCGTATTACCATGTAAGTCACGTCCACCATAATTGGTCGTAATTTGCTCTACTGCCACAAAATAAGCTTCACTTAAATAGGGATACATATGCATCGCCTGTGTCACAACTTCTAAACCTTTATCCGGTTTACTATGGAACTGCCCTAAACGCCCTGCATAATAAATGCCATTATTGATTAACCAACTATTGTTATCCGTCACATTATGTATAAGCGCAATGTTATTAACTTCCTCAATAAAGCCATCAATCTTTCCATACCACATCGTTGTATTAGCCTCTTTACGAGTATCATATAAGTACGACTGTAAATCATAATCAATACCCTGTATTAAATCGTAAATAGCTTGTCCTTTTGAATTTTCGGCTTCATATGTAGAAAGATTGTCGTTATATTGTTTTAAAATTTTCGTAGCATATTGAACGGTTTCCACATCACTAGAAGCATTACTTATTAATTTTCCATAAGAAGATACTACTTTATCCTGCTCATCTGTACCAAGTTTAAAGTTCGGATTATTGGCTATTGCTTTTAATGCTGGTAAACACTTATCATGGAAACTTCTCTCATTTAAATAACCTAGTTCATTATTATAAAACGCTACATAAAAAGCAGAACGGAGTACCTCAACAAATGTTTCAATCCCCTTTGAATCATCTTTTGTAAAAGAGCTTCCTCTATTCCCTAACTCATTGATAATTACTTGCATGCGCTCTTCATTTTGATAAAAGGCTTTTGTGTCATCATTGAATTGAAATAAGTCTGTAATTTGGAACCAACGTATATTTCCAAGCGTATGAATAAGCTCCCGATCGCTCATTTTATTTAGCTCTGCCATCGAGTACTGCTCTTGCAATTGCTGTGTATCCATGCGCTCTAAAGTTGGAGCAGGGCGTTGTGAAAAATCTCCAATTTCCAAACGTTCTTCATAGGATAATGTTTCCTCTGCCATAGTGGAATGCACCATTTCATCTTTCGGCATTTCTATGCCAATAGGTTTCATTTGTAATACATTATACGGTGTTTTTTCTGCTGCGGATGCTTCAGCCTGTAACCCACCTAACGAAATGGCCATTGTACTAACCCCAATTAATAACTGATTGAATGTAAATTTTTTCTTCATGTTATATCCTCCTATAGTCCTATTCAGGTTTTTTGGTAATATATTTAATTTTTAGTACTATATTACCTCTATAAAAATAACATATTATGTAAAAATATCAACATAAAATGTTATATTTAGGAATATTTTCTTTCGAATTTTGAACACTAAGACACATTTAGACGGTTTCTTTATAAAAAAAGAACCCAATAGACAGATTCTTTATCGGAAGGAACGTACCTTTAGGGGGAGACGACCATACTTGCTGAAAGAATAGCCTCTTTTATTTCCCTCTATTTATGCTATTCTTGAAAATAAATAAGCTAGTATAGGGTAAATAACATTTCTCTATCCTCCCCTCCTACATATTATAGGTTGTAGAAAGGAGGGATCTTCAATGGGATACGGATACGGCGGAAATGTAGGTAATATGAACAGTGGCGGTTGTTATTATGGCGGCGACAATGGCGGCAGCTATAACGGTTCATCATTTGTATTAATCGTTGTTCTTTTCATTCTTTTAATTATCGTTGGCGCTAGTTTTATGAGTGGTGGATACTAATACATCCCTTTAGCACCTAGAAATATCCCTTCAATATAATGAAAGGGTCACTTAAACCAGCCTAGTGATCCTTTTACTTTTCAGAAAGGAGCGATTATTTCTGCAACATTATCAACCGAACATCTTTATGAGAGTAATAAAAGGGATCTTTGGCTCTGCATTATTAACAATGGGCCTTATGTTTATCGTTATCACAGTAGACGATAGGCAATTTCTCCAAAACGTATTATTAAGAATCATCGGTGTCAGCAGCATTTTTATAGGCATCCATTTTTTACATAGACAATTTCATCCTCATTCATACAATAAACCAGGTACTCATAAATAATGGGTACCTGGTTTATCTCTTCATATAGCCTATAATTATAAATAGATTTTTTTAAGGGTCGGTACAAGGGTCTACAAAACCAAGTTATCCAATCATATAAATAGTAATGTTAAGCGAAAGTCGTTTAACAAGGCATCTCCTGATTTGTTACTGTGGGGCACTTCCGAGGGGTGTGCCCTTCCCATTTTTCGGTCATTGAATACGAGAGATAAGAACGGTCTACTTCATTCATTTGGTTAATCATTATTAACATTGAAAGTAAGCATAATAATATTGTCTTGCCATAACTAAAAAAAATGAACATAATCAGTTGTAAATATAGTAGGTTTTTTGTTTTTGAACGAATACATGCACTCCTAATATTATCTTGTGATTAGTGTTTAATTTATTATTGATTTTCATTGCTTTTGTTCTTTATTTCCTTCTTCGATATATAAAACTAAATCTCTTCAGATATAAATTTAAAGCCTGTGAATTTTTACTGTTCGTAAAAATTCACAGGCTTTTTAAGTAGAGATTGTTTTTTCCCAACCCCTTTTATTCTCGTTATTAATTTAATAAATATATTACTCTCTATTTGCATCTAATCGCCGACGAAATACTAAAGCTGCAACAGCGAATATAATGAATGCTATTGTTGAAGCAGCTGTAACCATCAGTACCACATTTCCAATTGGAGATTTGAATAACAATGCGACCGAGATGATTAAAACGGCCCCAGTTATACCCATTCCCAAAATCGAAATTGCCAAAACCTTATGCATCTATTCACCTCACAGGTAATTGAAACAAGCTACCGCTCCGGCAATACCACCGGCACCAATAACTGCATATGCACCAATACATGCAGCACATATCGCAGCAGTCACTGGTGTCGGTGTTGCACACGAACCACCACACGCAACTGCAATAATATATGCCGCCGTAGCACCAATACCAAGTACTGCACCAAGACAACTCGCCACTGCTCCTACACCCATCGCTTCCATAACTGGCTCCTCTGCAAGCATCTCTTCATCTGTAATATATGCAAGCTCAGTATCCACAGAATTACTAAGTGATCCATCCAAATACGTCTCAACTCGGAAGTTTCCTAAATCATTCTTGGTAACCAACATTTCATTTGTTTGTAATACAGTATTATCCTCATCGAAGAATACTGTTATATTACTAGGAAGGCTATAATCCCCATGCAAAGGAACTGTAACAACCGTAACTCCACCCCCAACAGTGTACACACTCGAACCTTCCAAATCAAAAGCAGACACAGGAGCTACATTCTCAACTTCACCCTCCTTGACTGCTCGGAGCGTCGAATTTACCAGTTCCTTAGCAAGTTTGCCAGAAACTACAACAACACTCGGAGAATCCTTAGCTTGCACAGACATATCTTGAGCTGGAGAAAAACCTAAACAAAAAATAGTAAAGATCATTAATACTGGCAAAATTATTTTTTTCGCCTTTGACATAATAAAACCTCCTATTTTTGGTATTTTATTACACACTTTATTAATTCAACACTAAATTGGAATATCCCTTCTATAAAATGAAATTTTTTACATTTAATCTTAAAAAGAATTATCTGTTGCTACTCTCAATCCTTAAAGATGTTGGGACAAAAAGAAAAAATGGTAGACCAGGATACAATCGGTCCAACATTTTTTGATTTAGGAAGGCATATTTAACTTCGCGAAGTAAAAAATCTAAAATTCACTTAATAAATGATTTTTGCATGCCTCTTTTACTTTTTATAAGTTATTGATAACTACCCTACACGACTAATAAAATTTCATTTATAAAAAAATTCTTTATATGCTGATATAAAGTTTTTGTCTTTAATTTCTAATATTTCACGGTAAGTTAACCTATCTTCAATAAATCGTGCATCTAAGTTAATTTTCACAACTGCACGTTGGTAACCTTTTTCAACAGTAAAGTAAAAATCGTCACCCCATCCAGTTTCGCATATAATCGAAACTGACGAAGAATGTACTGCGATAAAGAACCCAACCAAAATTGGGAGATACCGTTGCACTTCTCTCGTACCGCAGCAAGTGTCAAAAAGGATTGTATCTCCTGAACACCCAATTTGTTAGCAATTTTAGCCAATGCATTGAATGGTTCTACGACTTTACATACAAGAAAATTCGATCGCAATTTGGAAAGACTACTACAGAATGATTGGTTTGAGGAAATGTACCAAGATGATCGGTACCAAGAATTATTTTTTGCGAATCACCACGTCAGAAAGTATCTTTAACATAATAGACGTGTTATACAAATAGTGAAGAAAAAAGCACAAGCCAAATTTATGATTTTTTATATAAACAATTAAAGAATCATACGCTAAGCTGATAGAAATAGCTCCCCATAAGAACGTACATTCGTGTATAATTTTATTATACTAGCGAATGGAGGAAGAATATGAATTCAATTGATGTACTAGTATTAAATTTTGAAGAAGTACGTAGACGTAGTATAAAACTTTGGACGTCGATCCCCCAAGAAAAATTACTTTGGAAGCCCGACAATGAGGCTATGTCTTGCATCGAAATGGTAAGACATGTTCTTGAAAGTGAGCATTATTACCATCTAGCAATTAAAAATAAAGGTAGTCTAACTGATTATGACTCACCCTTTGAAGACCAAGCATACTCCACTGTTGAAGCAGAATTATTAACGGCAGCGCCCTATAGACTTGAATTTATCGAAACAGTTCAATCATTCACAGATGAGGATTTAACAAGTATTCAAATTGACCGCTCAGATGTAGGATACATAAGAAATTTAGGCGATATGTTGCTGAGGATTGCCTATCATGAGTCCGTTCATACGGGGCAATTACTGGATTATTTGCGAACAGCGAAAGTGACGATACCGAAAATTTGGGATTAATAGTCGAAGGTGTATCACATAATGGATACACCTTCTTTCTATATAAGGGTCAGGATATCCGACGGTTCCTGTAACACATAATCCGCCTCTTCATACCCCTCAGTCGTTTTGGCACCCCACAGGGCAAGGGCAAATTTCGCTCCTGCATCTTTTGCGCATTGTAGATCATATATGGAATCCCCTATATAGATAGCATTTTCAGGGGCTATCTGCAATAATTCCAGACATTTTAAAAGAGGCTCTGGGTGGGGTTTATGTTGCTCCGTATCACTGGCACTAATAATTTGGGTGAAATATTCACTTAACCCAAACGGATCAAATTCATCTATTACTTCTTGTCTAGTTTTCGATGTAACAATGCCGAGCTCTAATGGTTTACTTGCTAAGGATTGGATGACCGCTTCCAGATTAGGGAAGACGGAAACCTCATGAGAAAAATCAAGAACAGCTGCAGACCACTTTTGATGAACCGCCTCTATATCCTCAACGTTTAAACGCTGTAATGTGTCCTTCCCTGGAATACCTAGGGCAAATCGTAATTCCTCACAAGCATATTCTTTTTGCGTTTCCTCACGCAATGTCCTTTGCAGCGACTGTAAAATCGCTTTTTCTGTATCCAACATCGTCCCATCTACATCAAAAATAATAGCCTGTAGCATGGCCAACCCCACCTTCCCTATCAATGATTGCTATTTACAAACATACATAATTGTTGATACATGTCCTCATCATAATCTTTCTGACCGCGAATAAATTTCTCTTTTAAATTATAATAACAAATTTCAAGATATTCCCTATTATGATGTTGCTTAAAAGGTGTTTTTGCCTCGACAGGCCCTAAATCCTCAAAGTATTTATTCATTTTTTCATAGGCTCTAATTTGATAGCCACGCTTCTTCATTTCAGCAATGACCATTTCCGTATAAATAAACAAGTCGTCTTTAGGATATTCATAAATATAATTAATGAGTATATGCTTATCTTCCTTGGCAAATATACTGTTTAATTCTCGCCATTGTGAAAGTAGCTGCCCTTTTGGTAGGAAGCCTATTACATCCACATGCCATAATCTCATGCTCTCCCCCCTTTCTATTATTCATCCAATCATGTAAAATATTCCATATTAGTAAAACATAAATGGAGGTATATGACGATGGAAATAAAAATTGCCACACTTGATGCCATTCCACAGATCGAGGTGTTATACCAAGAGCTCTTTTTAGAAATGTCTATTCTACAACCTAAATATATCAGACCTGCTAAACAAGATGTTAATTTTATTCGATATACCATTATCGAGGATGATTCGGATATTTTAATCGCTGAAAAAGATCATGAAATCCTAGGATTTTTATTAATAAAGGAGATGACGACTCCTCGCTATACATGCATGGTCGAATACACTTACGCCTTTATTATTGATGTCATTGTTGGAAAGCGATACCAAAGTAAAGGAATCGGGTCTGCCTTACTGTTAGAAGCGAAGAAATGGGCTGATACTCGCAAATTAAATTACTTGGAGTTGAACGTTCTGTCTGGAAATAAAGGAGCTATAGCCTTATATGAAAAACTTGGGTTTAAGGATATAAACCATACGATGCGCTTTGAATTATAGTATAGTTTCTCCCTCGCTATAGAGCAATTTTATAAAAATGTTTGCGCTCCAATCTTCAAATGAATAGCATCAAAAAGTCGCCTATATAGGGGCGACTTTTTGATGTTTATTTCGTTTTATGGCAGCGGCTCATACATATTTTCGCTCAAAGAACCTATTACTCATTGATTATTTCTTCGTTAATAAAATCTGCTGAGAAACGTAATTCGATTGATTCGGTATCCGCTCGCTACGATAGACTAAATTTAATAGTTTCATTACATTCCGTTCATTCTTTCTAGGATGAAGATGTATGTTCGTCATAAAAATAGACAAAGTCCCTTTAAGGGCTTTGTCTATTGAGTAAGCTGATTCCGCTAATTACCCATGTCTATATTAATTTACTTTCTTTCAATAAGTCATAAATAATCGTATCTTTTGTTTTGTGAATACCTAATTTACCAATTTGTTTTAAGATAAATGGGGCATCAATATCTGTTAATTGTTTGCCATCTAATAAGCGAGCAGTTGAAGCTAATAAAGTGCGAACATCAAAAGAAGATGCAAATACTTCTGGAACTCCACGATCAATATTTAATAGTTGATAGACTGCCTCCATCGCAGTTCTTACTGAATATTCAGTTGTAAAAACTGTATCTCTTGCTGTTTCACTAAAGTTACCAATGAAGGCTAAATTAGCAGAGCCTTCTGGTACAACTAGTGGACGATCCCCCATGGCTCTTGGCATGAAATAAGAGGTGATATAAGGCATATAGCACGGAATAGTATTACAAGAATTTTGGGCGATGTCAGGAATTTCATCAACCGGTACACCCATATGGTATAACCACTCTTGTGCTATCTCAATACCAGTACATTCCGTAATACTTTTTTTAATAAAATCACCTGGTTTATTTGATAGTAAACCATAAATCCAAACGACTAATTGGTCTTTTGGTTGTTGTTTAAAGTGAGGTTGTCGGTTTAACGTATAGCTTAGCATCCAATTAGAATCTGTAGCTGTGACAATGCCTCCAGTCACTACTTTACCTGCATAAGGGTCCCTTTTACTAATTTTCTCAATATAGGGAGCCACACGATCATCTAATGTCGTTAGAGTGGCGGAAACAAACCAGCTTTCTTCTGGAAGATGATCACAGAACTTTTCTGGTCGTCCAAAGTCTGTATCTTGGGCAGCCATGTTTTTCCACAGTGACCAGCTTCCACCTAAATCTTTATTGATAGGGGCTGGTGTATAGTTATCTCCGTATGTTGTACTCTCCGTGATACTACCATTTGTCACAAACACCAATTCATTTTCTGTTAGCTCAATATTCTTTTTCACGCCATTTTTTCTTAAAACTAACGTATGAGCTACTTTTTTGTCACCCACTTTATCGACCAAAACATTCTCTACTACCGTATTATATTGAAAATCAACATCATGGCTTTCTAAATATTTTATCATCGGTAATACTAATGATTCATATTGGTTATATTTCGTAAATTTCAATGCTGATAGGTCTGGTAATCCACCAATGTGGTGAATGAAACGCATAATATAACGGCGCATTTCCATAGCTGAATGCCATTTTTCAAATGCAAACATCGTAGACCAATATAGCCAAAAGTTCGATTCAAAAAATTCTTCAGAGAAAACATCTGTGATTTTTTTATCCTCTAGCTTTTCCTCAGGCGTAAAGAATAATTTAATCATTTCCTCAGATGACTGATCCGATAAGGTAAACTTGCCATCATCTTCAAGTCTTTGACCTCTATTTTTTATTAATCGGCATTTTGAATAATTGGGGTCTTCTTTGTTTAACCAATAAAATTCATCTAAAACAGAAGCATTGTCTACCTCTAATGAAGGAATGGAACGGAATAAATCCCATAAGCATTCAAAATGGTCCTCCATTTCTCGACCACCGCGAATAATAAACCCTCTCGTCGGATTAAGTATGCCATCCAGACTACCTCCTGAAATATCTAACTCTTCAAGAATATGAATGTTCTCACCTTTCATTTGGCCATCCCGAATTAAAAAACATGCTGCTGACAGCGAGGCTAGACCCGAACCAATTAGATAAGCAGATTTTTCATCTACCCCCTCAGGTTTTTTAGGACGTGCGAAAGCTTCATAGTTACCATTGCTGTAATACATATTAACGCCTCCCTATTTATTATTCCAATATAGAATAACACGTATTTCCACAGAAATGGTAAAACGAGCGAATGATTAACAAAATATTCAAATTCAAAAGAAAGTACGCCATTAGAAGTCCCCTATAATTGGACATAACAATCATTTGTATTTTTATAAGTGGATGATGAGGTATAAAAAATCACGATCCGCACCTAGCTCAATGCCTTAAAAAGGAAAATTAAATACAATAATTGGATGTATAAATTGCATAAATATTATACCGAAAAATCATTCATCACATAAATTTTGATTCTCCATAGCTAAACCTTTCTTTTTTGTTTCCCTAATTTTTCATTACCTCTTTTAAAATTGCCCGTCATTTTCGCTAATAATAATTGAACTTCTATTGTCTGTTGTTCCGCTTCATGGATTTTTGCTAAAAGACGCTCTGCCTCGTTTTCCTTAACCACTTTAATTTGTTTCCCCTCGTAATAAATAGCGACATTCCCGTTTTTCGTAATTTCATACGTAAATGGCTCCTCGCTTAATCGATTACGTTTATCAATTCCACTCACTTTATTCAACTCCCGTCCTCATTATTGTCCACATCAATTAAAATATTTTTGACGTATTGTTATATTCCACATCACCAACATCTGTATGTTTCTACGGTTCTGCAGTAATACTAATAAAGATTAGATTAGTTAGTAATGAAAGGGTAAAAGATGATTTTACATTTATTTTTAGTTTTTCTCATTCCTTGGGTGATTTGTCTCATGCATCTATACAAAAAAGAAAAAATATTGCTTTTTTTAGTGGCTCCATTTTTTAGTGTCGTTGCTTATCTCATGAATGCTCTCGGCTTTTATTTCGATTTTTGGGAGGTGCTACCTTTTCCCGAACAAAAAAGTTTTGCTTCACTACCTTTTGATGTTGGCATATACCCTGTCTTATCCTGCTACTGTATCTATTTCATAAAAAAAACGAACAAACCTTTTTTGGTTCTATTTTTAATGACTTTGCTCACCACTTTTTTAGAAGGGATATTTGTTTTCTTTGAAAGGGTCATCTACCAAAACGGATGGAATATTTATTTTACCTTTTTCTCCTATTTGCTCCCTTATTTATGTTTGTATGGGTATTATAGATTTTTACTGAAAATACGCGTCCTCCGATAACTATTTTTTTGCTAAAAAAATAATTTTTCTTCAATATAGTTTTAATTTCTACTGAAGAGGCCATCAACTAGATATACGAAGTGAACTCATCATATATATAGTAATAGTTAAGCTAAACTAGTTTAACAACCTCCTGATTTGTTACTTAGGGTCACTTCTAACCAAAGTGACCCTTCATATGTTTTACATGACTTACATAAGTTATTAGGAAGGTTTAGTAAACATAAATTTTATAATATATTGAAACTATTCAATGATTAGTATGCTAAATATGGGCATCCTTATCTTTGGATCAATAGCAATTATCGTTACCCACTTCTAGTCTTTTAGGTACTTAGCAACATTATAGATTGATGATAAGTACATTATTTTAAAAGGAGGAAGGAAATGTCGAAAATACCCATTTATATAAAATTGCTCATTGGGATTGGGATGATTATTATACTAACCTCACTGTTTCTGTTAAAGGATCATCCCTATTATGTCTGGCTAAGATGGACAGGTAATATTTTATTGATCGTTGGTATTGTACGGATTCCTTTTTCGAAGGAAACTGATAAAAGACAAGTCAAAATTCGATAAATCCCTTGGACTTGAGGGTAATTTCAGCCCCCACGAACAGCCCCTTTCATTTTGAAGGGGCTGTTTTACTATAATGGAGACAAATATCAAATAATCAATAAAGAAACTATGAAATGATGCAAATGAGACAAGCAAATTGATCAATAAAGTTTGATTAAAAATCCTTTGTTGATGTGCAAAATCTATTCATCTACAATCAGGTCAGATTGAAAGAAAAGATTCCAAACATAGCTTTTGGAACTTTAAGTTTCAGCATGTGTTTATCTATTATTTTCACAGGGTATTTTAAATACTAAATTGCACTTGAATGATCACAAGGTTTATTGTTTTCCTTGTAGAATCTAATTACTATAATAAATTGGAGTGACTTTCAATTATAAAGGGCGTGTAAAAATGGACCTATTACTTTGGATAACTATTGGCTTCATAATAATTGGATTTATTGTTCTCACTTCCATGAAAAAAGGGATGGAAAGTAAGGTTGCTTTTATAAACGAGGAAAATTCATTCAAAGCTAAATCCGTAATTTGGTGGCTATGGAGTTCCACTGCTTGGGGGATAGTGAGTATGTTTCTTGTTATTTGGTGTTTTCATCATTATCGTGGATAACTAATGTTTTGTATTCATTTTCTGATGTATTACTGCAATGACTATTCTTGATTAATAAATACTTTATAGATTATAAATTCAATAAACGTTCCCACACGAAAGCTTGGAAACACACTAAAAGGCAGGAATGTTGCTAAGTCAATGTTGGTGCTCTTTTAGCTATATATACATAGCTACGATAGGACTTTTCGAGATTCTTCAACGTGTGTTATCTGAATAAAAACCTGTAGTTAGCATACCAGCATTTTTTTATCATTCCTCTACGACATCTGATGCTTTCCTTATTTCGTAAAAAGTGCCGGTTAATTAAAGATCGTTATGTAAAGTATGCGTCGTTCCCTGATGCAAAGTAAAAAAGTAATACATTTTATTATTTGTTGAACCGCAGCTTTAGATAAGAAAAAGCCATTCTCTCTACATTGGGAGAGAATAACTTTCCTTCATAAATCGGTATACAATTGATTACAGTTTTGCCCAACGTTCCTCTAACCAGTTCATAAATTGTACACCTTTGTCGCCTTCATACGCATCAAAGACATCTAAACGCATACGTTTTAGTTTATCTGCAAAGTCTGCCACTGTATGGTCCTTCGGCAAGCTTTTTTTAACCCGCAGGAAAATTTTGTCTGTTCCCTTGATAATATCAAAACGTGCAGGTGATGGTTTCTCTACGTCCTCGCCAAGCGCCACAAGTGCTTCATAGGCTGCTACCTGCACCTTGTAGACAGTATCATGCTGCATACGATTTAATAATAAATCTATGATTTTGTCATGTTGATAAGCCGATAACTTTTCGACTGCGTCTAAACGCTCTCGCCAGCTAGATGTATAATTGGCCTGTTTTTTTAATGTTTCATACTGCTCAGGTAATGCTGTTTCAAACTGTTTCAAGTAATTGCACCTCTTTTTTTGACTAGAGGAAAAATAAATTCTTTTTCTTCTGCTTCACTTATTATACGTTGTCTTGGTGAAAATAGCGATAAATCACTGGTAAGCCTATTAGACCGGATGCTATCGAACCTTCTGCTTTTTTATTTGCCTATCCCCCTATTCTTCCTGTTATTATTATAATTAAGGTATAAAATCAGATGAAAAAGAAGGTCTTTTGATGTTAGAAAAATTAAATGTATTTCTCCAAAAATACATTGCCATCTTGACACCATTAAGTTTAATTTTAGGTGTATTAGTTGAAGGCTGGGGACAAAATTTAGTATTTCTCGTGTCCTGGCTATTTGCATTCATGACATTCTCAGGAAGCTTACATATGAAATTTAAAGATGTAAAAATCTTTATGAAGCATCCAGGACTTATTATCTTCTCCATTATTTTTCTTCACCTATTCATGCCGTTATGGGCGTATTTTTTATCCACTGTGATCTTTGACGACCATTTATTAACGGTCGGCTTTGTTTTAGCGGTTGCAATTCCAACAGGGGTTACAAGTGTTATCTGGATCAATATTTGCAAAGGAAACTTACCATTAGGCTTATCCATAATTTTAATCGATACGCTACTTTCTCCATTCATTCTCCCTTTCATTCTCTTCTTTGTGTCGGGTGAAAAAATTGAATTAGACGTTCTATCGCTTGTATTTAACTTAGTTTTAATGATTGTCTTGCCGACGATTGTCGGTATATTGGTGAATGAATGGTCAAAGGGAGAAATACCCAAGAAAATTGGAAAGAAGCTTGCACCTTTTTCAAAGCTATGTTTATTTACTGTCATTTTAATTAATAGCAGTGCGATCGCTCCATACTTGAAGGATTTTAATCTACACCTATTGTTCGTTATATTATTAGTGTTTTTAATTGCTGTATCCGGCTATGTTTTCGCCTTTTACATAGGTCGCTATTTGCTAAAAGACTATTCACATATGGCTACCTTTGTTTATACTGGCGGTATGAGAAATATTGCCGTTGGGGTCATTGTTGCTACTACATACTTCCCGGGTAAAGTAGCAATGCCTGTCGTGTTTGGCATGTTATTTCAGCAAGTGCTTGCATCAATTTTTAGTAAACTGGTGATAAAAAGAACCACTTTGATGGATGAAAATCAAGTTTCACATTAGGTGGTGTTTTCATGACAAAGGACATGATTACAGTTATTTCTGTTTATGGAGTAGGAGCTATTTAGTTTTATTGGTGTCCCTCCTCTTTTATAGGTTTTTTAGGCTGACTATTCCCTAAAAGAGCAAAAAAAGAAGTGGCATGTATCAAGCTTCATTCGCCAATCTAATTTTCAGGGGGGATGTGATGACTGTTAAGAGTAGGATTTTCATCTGTTTAGTTAGCGGCTTAGCATTATTTTTAGTAGGAGCCTATAAAATCTTTACCAATCACTTGGAAGCTATGTCCCAGCTTGTAGCTTATATGTTCTTCGTTTGTGGATTTATAGGCTTTGTTTTTAGTAGTGTATCGTTGTTTAGAACAGCTCGAAACTAGTATTGCTATTCAATCTGAATCGCCTTGCTGAAATCAATGACGTTTCCCTTGTACTTATAAAAATATATGAATAGGATGGTGTGATCTAAATGATGTATGCTCCATTGTTTGAACAGGACGTTCCAGCACTTCTTCTTCCTTAACGGTAGAAGCGCTTTTTCTCCGTTAAGGACATAGGTATCTATGAAAACGGAGGAAAAAACATGAGAATTAAAATTATCGGTGCCCTCTTTTTATCGCTTGCGGCGAGCATTTGGGGCGCTATGTATGTAGTTGTTAAAGTAGTGGTGGAAGTCGTGCCACCGTTGGAGCTTGTTTGGATTCGTTATTTGATTGCCGTATTAGCGCTTGGTTTAATTGGCATTATGATGAAGCAATCTTGGAAAATCGCCAAAAAAGATAGGCTCCTTATTATTCTTGTCGGCCTCATTGGGAATACAATTTCGATAGTTACCCAAGAAATGGGCACTATGCTTTCCACTGCCCAAATGGGTGCGATTATTACGGCTACAACACCTGCTTTTATGGTGGTCTTTGCTCGTATCATATTGAAGGAAAACATAACGCCGAAAAAAGGATTGTCCATTATTCTTGCCACAATTGGCGTTGGTGCTATTGTAGGCCATGGCGGAATTAATTTAACCCAACAATTAGGTGGACTCTACTTATTGGTTGCTGCATTAACATGGGCATTAATGTCAGTACTAGTAAAAAAGGTTCCAAGTCATTACTCTCAAATTGTTGTAACAACCTACTCTTCTTTGATTGCCGTCATACTACTAACGCCTTTTGTCATTCCAAGGCTAAAAGATTTGAATTTATCCGTTGTTTTACAGCCTACAATTTCAGGCGGCTTGTTATACTTAGGTATTGTTTCAACTGCTGGAGGTTTTTTATTGTGGAATAAAGGGCTTCAACTAATGAATGCTTCTAGTGGGGGCTTATTTTTCTTCCTTCAGCCCGTTGTAGGCACAATTTTAGGCTGGCTTCTTTTAGGTGAAGCGATTGGTCTTTCGTTTTGGTTGGGCTCCCTATTTATTTTTAGTGGAGTATTTATGGTCATTCGCGAAGAGTAACAGTATGTGCGTTTCTATCTTGTATAGAGGCGCGCTTTTTTCTTAAACCAGCTACTGGCGGATATCACGTATTTTGTTGTCATGTTCATACAGCTCGGCTCATATATTGCAACAGCCTAAAGGAGATGATGATTTGATTACCTTATTAGATTCCTTAAAGGAGCTATCCTTTATACTCATACTTATTTCTACTATGGTGTATCGTCGACATCTTAAATTAACGAGATGGAAAAGAAAACTAACGATGGGTGAATGGATAATGTATATCGTTACGTCCACTGCCCTTCCTGTTTATGCCGTACTTTATATGGTTTTTCTTTTGGGAACTTAATTTGTGGAAAATAATCCTATTCACTATTAATAAATATATAATTGAATGGAAGATTTCATTTTAGGAGGTTTTTTATGTTTCAAACAGTAGAGCATTTTTTACAATCCTGGACATTTGAGGCCACTGCTACGCAAAAACTATTACAACAGCTTACTGATGAATCGCTTCATCAAGCCATTACTGCTGAACATTGGACTTTAGGCCGTATAGCTTGGCATACGGTCACAGCCATTCGAATTATTTCTGCGAATACCCATCTAACATTCGAGGCACCAGCAGAGGATTTTCCTGTTCCTACTTCAGCACAATTGATTGCAGATAGCTATTACCAAGCGAGTAATGCCTTTATGGAAGCTTTAAAAACACAATGGACAGACAAGACCATGAATGAAACAATTGAATTTATTGGCCAAACCATCCCTAACGGCTCCCTCTTATTATTTTTATTGCAACATCAAAGTCATCATCGTGGACAAATGACTGTGCTAATGCGTCAAGCAGGCTTACCTGTTCCAGGCATTTATGGTCCAGCCAAAGAGGAATGGGCACAGTTCGGGTTACAAGCTCCCAACATGTAAATCAAACAATTAAATCGAGGTTGCCTATTAAGGGACAACCTCTTTTATGGAGAACTTAGTTAAGAGTAGCTAACCCGTTATTCGTGTCTGCAATGGTTGGGTTTGCTAAATAATGCCCACCTTCAATTTGCAATGTTTGACCTGTCATAAATTTCGATTCGTCAGAGGCTAAAAATACCACTGCATGACCAATATCATCTGCTTCACCATGATACGGTAGAGCATTAAATTTAGAATAGATTGCTAGCATTTCTTCTGGCATATTATTTTTCGCTGCTGGTGTTAAAATGAGACCTGGTGCGACCGCATTACAGCGAATTTTATCTTTACCATATTGTGTGGCAATGTTCTTCGTCATATTGACCACGCCTGCTTTTGTAGCCCCATAAGCTGTACGGATTTGATCACTAGCGAATGCGGCCATGGAAGCTGTGTTAATAATAGAACCCCCTCCTGCCTTTTGCATATGTGGAATCGCAAAACGGCTACCGAGTAAAATGGATTTTAAGTTCACATTGACTAAACGATCCCATTCATCTAAGTCTATATTGACAACATCTAAATCCTTCTGCAAGTTCGTTAGACCCACATTATTAAATAGTACTGTGAATGTGCCGTATTGTTCCACCGTGAAGTTCACCGCTGCCTCTATAGAAGAGGCATCTCCTGCATCAAGGAAAATAGCTGAAGCTTCGTATCCTTCTTTCACTAAAGAACTGGCCGCTTCTTTAGCACCCTCTACATTGAAATCGGCAATAACAACTTTTGCGCCTTCCTGTGCTAATAAGGTCGCTGCTGATAAACCAATCCCTGATGCGCCACCTGTTACTAATGCTACTTTATTTTGTACACGATTCATTTACAATTCCTCCTTATAACTAAAAAGAGCAACCAACTCTTTCTTCCTGAAAGGTAGTTTAACATTAAACTATTTATTTTTAAACTAAAAAGACTAGCTTATCGATTACCTACGCTCTCTTTTTTATGTTAAAATTTACATATATTACATAAAGAGGTGTTCATATGGAAAGCAATAAATTGAATTGTAAAGCATGTGGAAACGATGCCTTTGCTTCAGGACAAATTGGCAGTTTCACCAGTGAAGGAAATATATGGCCGATCGGCTCCATTATGGCTACTGGATCTCCCCTCATCTTAACGTTTTGTACAAAATGTGGGGAAGCTTCATCCATCAAAGTGGCTAAGCCGGAGAAATTTAAATAAGGCGCATGGGTATTGTCAAGACAAACGTCGATGTACTGGCTTAAGCTATCGTTTTCTTTTTCAGCTCATCCGTTGACAGTGCGTGTTTTTTCAAGTCACCAACTACTAGAAAGTGCAATGTTCAAGGGTTAATTTAGTGTGACCATACACCTAATTCCTACCCTTCTATACAAGAACTAAATAATTATGCTATAATACATTGGAAATCCTCAGAGGGTCAACCAATTCTTGGCTGTAGCGAATAATCTCGCTACAGCCCTTTTTATTATCTATTTAAAAAAACGAAAGCATCCTTAGTTGCTCCCGTTTTTATGCTTCCCCTATTATTTTTCTTCCCCATTGATACAGTTTTTTCGCCCAATTCCACATCAAAATAAAGAGATAGATGATGAGCATTTTTGATGAATCGTTTTTACAATGAAATAACTAATAGGTTAAATGAGTAAACTTAATGGAGCTCGCGTCATGAATCAAACATGGTTGTAAGCTTCATGATAGTTTTCCAATTACGAACCGTTGCGGGCACCTCGAGCTTGGGCAATTGTTGACTAAGCTTAGCGTTGCGAATGCTATTGTAAAATAAAAGATAAACCTCTCTGCCGATGATGACACAACGCTCTTGCTCATTCACATATGATAAATATTTATTACTATTTTCTTCCGTAGGGGCAGCAGGTAATAAGGCGACATGAAGGCATTCCCCTATTGCCGCGGCACTAGCGTCAGCCATGTCTTGCTGAGAAAATGGGCAATTGTTGACGATATGCTGAAGTTCCTCAGCGGTTCTAATGATGACTGTACTTGTAATATCAAAGTTTATTTGGATTGTTTCATGAATTATCTTCTGCAAAACTTCCTCTGATTCGGTGGATTCAAAAAGAATATTCCCGCTTTGTATATAGGTACGAATATTTTGCAATCCAAGTGGTATAAGAGCTTCCCTTAAGTCAGCCATTTTTATTTTATTATGTCCACCTACATTAATGCCTCTCAGTAATGCTACGTAGTTAATCATACACCCCCACCTTTCTTCCTAATTGCATTATAGCAATATTTAGGGAATAATAGGAAAAAAACTGCACTCGGGAAGTCCAAGTGCAGTTGAATAATTATGCTAGTCGCTCGATGTCCTTTATTAAACGCTCCACATTTTCTTTTTTTGTCGCCCAGCTTGTGCAAAAACGAACAACCGTATGGGTATCATCGAAGGGTTCCCAAACAGAGAAGGAGTATTTTTCGCCTAATTTCTTAAGTAAATCGTTCGGCAAAATGGGGAATTGCTGATTGGTTTTTGAATTATAGCGTAAGGCGAATCCTTTTTGGATAAACGCCTGCTGAATGAGCATTGCCATCTCTACCGCATGATGGGCAATATCCAAATAAAGATGATTCTCCAATAATGTTTCAAATTGAAGACCTAGTAATCTGCCTTTTGCGAGTAGCCCACCTCTTTGTTTGATCATATAGCGAAAATCTCGTTGGTAAGCTGGATTCACAATTACGACCGCTTCGCCAAATAAGGCGCCCATTTTTGTTCCACCTATATAAAATACATCGCAAAGCTGAGCAATATCTTTTAACGATAAATCATTACCGTCTGCTACTAAACCATAGCCTAAACGAGCACCGTCTAGAAACAATGGCAATCCACAATCCCGGCAAACTTTACTTATTGCACTTAGCTCTGCTTTACTATATGTTGTTCCATTTTCTGTTGGATGAGATATGTACACTAAGCCTGGCTGTACCATATGTTCATGTGTGCTGTCTTGCCAGTGGGCGTCATAGCATGCCTTTACCTGTGCGGCCGTTATTTTACCATCATCGCTAGGCAAAGTGAGCACTTTATGACCGGTCGCTTCAATTGCCCCTGTCTCATGGACAGCAATATGGCCTGTAGTTGCCGCAATGACTCCTTGATGAGGACGTAGGATGGAGGCGATGACAGTTGTATTCGTTTGCGTGCCACCAACTAAAAAGTGAACGTCTGCCTGCTCAGCCGCTATCTCTTTTTTGACATAGGCTTTAGCTCTTTCCGAATGCTCGTCCATCCCATAACCTGGAGATTGCTCCTCATTGGTTTCCACTAATTTTTGCAAAATTTGTGGATGGGCACCTTCTGCATAATCATTTTCAAATCGTATCATATCTTTTCCCTCCAATTTCTCTCTGTATCTATAGCTTATTTTACAACCTTAGGATGGTAATAATCTATGGTTAGTTGGTGGTCTAAAAGACTTATTCGCTATTACAAGGAACGCTTCGGGCTGAGATACTAATTATAGGAATGATTATCATTTTAAAAATCATTCTCTCCCCCCTTTAAAGGAGGCTTTATTTCATTGTTATAAATCTAGTATGTCATCTGTAAATCATACTTTTAGCCATAATTTCTATTTACGATGAAAAAACTACAATCTTTCTATAAATTTGCCTAATGATAAATAATAATCATTAGGCTTTCTTACTAAATTAGATTTCCTCATTGCTCAATCTCCTGAAGGACCACATGACGAATCACTAGTTGTTGAGCTATCAGCACAATGATGGTTCTCGTGAGTAGTAGTATGCAAATGATGACCATTCCAATCGTTTGTTGAATGTAAATCATGTATCTCCTCATTGGATTGATTAGATTTTTGGCTAAAGCTACTAAGGATACTGACGACTATGATGATGCCAATAAACATAATAAAAAATTCCACTATTTCCATCCCTCCTCTTTCATTATGTATGATTATAGCATGCAAAAAATGGAATCTGTTCTCTTTATACCCATAGTTTTTATATAAATCTGGTAATTGATAGGAATGGATGTTAATTTGGTATCTGTTTATGCATTGTATGTACGGATTCAAACCATCTTCTCTGCTTTAGTCTACTCATAGGTGAAATTACGGACAAAATAATACCACAATCGTATGGATTGTGGTGTGTGAATTATGATTAAGATTTACATGATGATGATTCATTCGCACGATTCGTATCGTTTGAATTTTTCTTTTGTTCTTTTGTTAAAGAATTATCTTCACGCACATCTAAATCATCTGGACTTAAATCTGTCGCTAATTCCGCCAACTCTGACTGACGTTTATATTGCTTGCCCTTTGTCAAAATGATCACCTCCAAGTAGTATTACATTGCCCTAATTGGTTCGATCTCATTCTTGGAAAGGTATGAAATAATCATTTCTAGCTATGCTAATTGAGGTACAAGCTGGTTCAAAAGATGGTGATATGCTTGTAAATCTTGGTCATATAATTTTTTATAGGTCGCTAGGCTATAATGCTTTATATAATCAAAATCCTCATCACTTACTAAGTGATGTTTATGATTGAGAGCCCAAGCATTTTCCCATGCAGTTTGCTCAAATTGAATATTCATATGATGTTCTTCCAGCAACATAGATAACAGATGCTCATGAAGATAAATTTCCTGTAAGCTATGTTGTTTTTTCATTGTAAAAATTTCAATGGTACGCGGAAGCGATGATTGTAATGCTTCACGATCCACCGCATGACCCAGCTCATGTAAGGTCATTGTTTTTACATACACTTCAATTGAAGGTGGATGTGGCAGCTCATTCTTTGCCTCGATTAATCGCTCGGCATCAAAGCCTACATAATGCCCAATAAAGTTATAGCTCATATTAATTCCTGAATGGTCCTGCTTTATAGTCATCCGCATGCCAACAGCCTGCACAACGGAGTTGATGATATCATATAGTTCTTTTTCATTATGTTGTTTTGTCATGATCCGTCCTCATTTCCTCTGCAAACAATCTCATGTAACTATAATGGAAACGGATTAAATATATACTACAATTCATATAAATTCAACAAATAAATCCTATAGATCTTGAGGAAATGCTCCACAAAAAAGGCGCTTGTAGTAAAAACTACAAACGCCCCGTGTGTGAAGGGTCTTATCTTATTTAAAGGGATTAGTTATTATTGTTAGTTCTTCGATTTTGGTTAGTGTTATTACTACGCTGTTTGCTGCGAGCCTCGCCGCCTTTACGTCCTATTTCTTCATAAAAATCACGATCATGATTTCTGGAGGTAGCTTCTCCGCCTTTACGTCCCGCTTCTTCGACAGTCATGTTTTCATTGTTGTTTCTGTTGCGATTGTTTTGCTTGTTAGCCATTTTCTATTCCTCCTAATTTTTTTTGAGCTATTGACTAGCTCGCTATTTATATTCCCAGCTACATCCTATCTAAACATCCTTTTTTCAAAAAATTGATTTTTCTATAGTAGTAGAACCTTGCCATCCCAGCTCTCTTCAGTCTTCGAGCAATCATATAAATTTACTCGTACCAATATAATACTAATCTATAACATTGTAATTTTATGAAGGAAGGGTGATGTGAAAATGACAATTTTGACAAAGCCATCAATTGGCTTAACACAATTTACGGACTTCACGATGAAGGGAAGTGCCGCCAAGACGAAATTTGTGAAAGATATTAAATATCAGGGCGATTATCATCCAATTAAGGATTATTGGAAAGCATTACGCGAAGGGTTAAAAAAATACCATGAACATCATTTTAATGACTCTTACCTTCTCGATCTTGTAGACAATGCCCTCCCTGCTCGTCAGAAAAATTATCAAGAAGCTATAAAAGCCTATTTAAAATTTTTTAAAAACAAAAATGTGCAATGGTTTGAACCCGGTAAATCTAATTGGGTTTGTGATGACTTAATCGTCCGTTCAAATCCAGAGCTTGGTTTAATCGTTGATGACATCCCCTACCTTATAAAACTATATTTCAAAGGAAAAAATGAACGCATTGATAAACATAAATGTCGATCTGCCCTTACCCTCCTAAAGGATTCTCACTATTCCGTTGAACATCCTGCTTCTGTTAAACATGCCATTTTAAATGTTCAAAAAGGTCGCTTAATTACAGAGGATGAATCGACCGAGTATCACCAACTAGCCCTTGAAGCGGATGCTGCACAATTTATGTTTATTTGGAATAGGCTTTAATCGTGAACAACTATATTTGAATAGCGTATTTTTTATTCGAATAAGATGGAAGCATTTCTAGACGAAACTAGTTCAATCATGACAAAAGGGCATGCCCTATAGGATAATAGTAAAGAGCGTTGAAATCAGATAATAAAGGAAGTGCTTCTATGAATGCAGAAATGGTGATGCAGGAGCTGAAGGAGCTAGGCAAAGAACGGACGAAAAAAATGTATATGTCGAATGGGGCACATGAGCCGGTTTTTGGTGTGGCAACAGGAGCCATGAAGCCGATTGCCAAGAAAATTAAAATCGATCAGGCATTGGCAGAAGAGCTTTATGCGACTGGCAACTATGATGCTATGTATTTTGCAGGTGTCATTGCAGATCCAAAAATGATGACGGCGGCTGATTTTGATCGATGGATGGATTCGGCTTACTTTTATATGCTGGCTGATTATGTAGTGGCAGTCACTTTAGCGGAATCACCTATTGCACAAGAGGTGGCGGATGCATGGATGGCGAGTGGTGAGGAACTGAAAATGTCAGCAGGCTGGAGCTGCTATTGCTGGCTTTTAGGAAATCGTAAAGATAACGAATTTTCTGAAAGCAAATTAGCAAGCATGCTAGAGGTTGTGAAAAAAACAATTCATACTGCGCCTGAACGAACAAAATCTGCGATGAATAATTTTCTTTACACAGTGGCGATTTCCTATGTACCCCTCCACGAAAAAGCTGTGGCAATAGCACAGGCAGTTGGTCCTGTGGAAATGAAGCGTGACAATAAAAAAAGCACGACACTGAATGCCTATGAAACTATTCAAAAGGAACTTGATCGAGGAAGGCTTGGTTTTAAACGTAAATATGTAAGATGTTAATGAATCAATCTAACAAGCATTGATCCCATTCGGATGAATGCTTTTTTTGTTATCGCATAAAAAATATTGGTTTTCATTATTTTTTTAATTTCCTATATTTTATTTTAGAATTCATGCGTTTATGTAACGACAACAAAGAACAACCGAACAAGCATTGTACTATAGTCATCATTTTCTTTATCCTAACAGGGTACTGTCTATGATACTTCTTTATAGGCAAGAAGATATGACCGGTAGTATTATGAGGGCAATGAGTCTTATGTTTGCATCAAGTACCATAGCAACTTTTGCAGCTGTCCTCATCGCCTCTTGCAAAAACCGAAAAGAATTAACCGTTTTCTGTTAGTGCCTTCCATTTTGGATATGTAATAGCTTCCCTATATTTCACTACTATTTTACTATAAAAACATACCAAATTTTACTTTTTGATAGTATAATAATTACATATTTTGATAATAGGAGGATATATATGAAAAAATTAGTCTTATTTTTAGCGATGATTACCCTATTCTTCACCACTACCACGATTGCTGATGCACATCCAGGGCGTCTCGATAGCAATGGTGGTCATAATTGTTCAGACAAGTCAAAGGCAAAAGGTCTTTGTACAGGCTATCATTATCATAATGGGAATAGCGACAGTGGTTCCTCCTCAGGTGGTCAAAGCAGCTATACACAGCCCACAACAGCAATTCAGGCTCCAGCATTGACAAAAGTAGCCGTTTATTTGAATAATGTAAAACAAAGTTATACGCCAAGCGCCTACATGAAAAATGGCACAACATTGGTACCGATGAAACCAATTTTTGAAGCTCTTGGAGCAACTGTTTCTTATGATAATGCCACTAAAAAAGTAACTGCGACGAAGGTCGGGAAGAAAATTGTTATCGGGGTTGGCAACAAAACAGCTTATGTTGATGCAAATGGAACGACATCTACAATTAGCCTTAGCCACCCTGCCGAAGTTTATCAAGGAACGACAATGGTGCCTTTACGCTTTGTTAGTCAAGCCCTTGGCGCAGAGGTAACATTTGATGAAGCCAAATTAACCGTCTATATTACAACAAAATAATGGACAAACAAAAAGCAGCTTCCTTGGAAGGATGCTGCTTTTTTAGTGTTGTTCTAACTCGAACTGATATTTTTTATTAATTTTATTAGCTATTTTCTCTAAAAATGCAGCAACTGTCATATTTTCAACTTCATTTGTATACCATGCCAATTTGGCGCCATAATTTTTTTTATTATAATTTACTTCTAATGGCCAGAAATTTTTAGTCTTATAGGTATAATCAAATTTTATATATAGTTGTTTTCCCTCTGGACACTCCATGACCACGTTATATAACGGATTTTTTCTTTCCTGCTCAAATTTTACTTTTCTTATTTTCGTTAACATCCTAACCCCCGCCTCTCTTCTTTTTATTTCGACAAAAGTTCTAAAGATCTTTAAAAAAAAAAGATAAAGCACGCTGTTTCAACGAACTTTATCCTTTCTTTATTATAGCATAGTTATTTATTATCGACAAATTTATCGTAATAACGTTTGAGCATAGTAGCCATTTGCTCACGTGTGAGAACCCCTGCCGGATTCATATTTTTACTGCCATCGCCTCGGATAATGCCTTCTCTAATAGCCCATTCCCACGCTTCTTTATGAGATGCGGCTACTTCTCGATCGTATAGTAAACTAGCTTTTGTAGCTAATACGCTTTTTAAAGCTTCTATTTCCTGCTTCAACTCATTATATTGTGACATTGTTAACCCCTCCTCCAGGCCATTTTTTAAATCTTGCTGGAACTGTGCTTCGCTAATACCCATACTTATTAAATAGGCAAACGGATCTTTGTGTGTGGTGCCGCCCAAATTATCAGCTATCCAACGATGGGATTTGATGCCGTTGCCAGTACCATCTAAAATAGTGGGAATCCCTGCCTCTATAGCCATTTTGCGCAATAACCAAATATATGCTGCGTAATCCTTTTTAAATTGTTCCTTATCAGAAGTCCGCGCTAGCTCTACTTGGGCATAGCTATATGGATTCCCTTTAGGGCCACAACCATATTGAACGCGATTAACTGGTGCTATTTGCACAATGCGTCCGCCACCCCCTACCCAGTGAGAAACGAATGCATTGGCTTTATTTTTATTCATATAGGCAATTTCATTTTCTAATGCATTTGGACCAGTGTTAGTGCTATTACCCGATTCATGTGCTACCACGTACTTAATGGCGGTGAGCGGTTGATTAGGTAATCCTGACATCATCTGCAATTCAATCACATAACTCATTATGCACCATCCTTTCCTATCATTTCTTTGCGAATGACCACCATGCTATTCATCAATAGTTCTGACGATTATAGGGGTGAATGGACAACTAGTTTTATTGCGACAGGCTAGCTATTTGCCATGGTTGACTGATGGGCTGAATGGATGACTGCTCTATTTCACCTTTTTTGCTGCTACACATGTATAGTGAATGAAGGAAAAGAGTGACATTCACTTATTCTAGTAAATGCAAGCTATACCATTTTTTCTAGTTAGTTGTGCTCATGACTATTATTTAAAATGATGAATAAATGATCATTTCACTTCAACAGGTGCATTGACAAAGGACGGCTCCATATAGTATTTTGTATCTTCTAAACTGAATGAAGGAGAGAGATAAAGTGATTGTAGAAAATATCATGAATCGATTAACTAGCCTACACGGTTACACGGCTATTAAAAAAATCGACAAAGGCTATTCCTCTGATACCAAATATGTCGTAACCGTTAATGATACGCCTTATTTTGTACGCCTCTCCGATCTCGCACACCAAGAGAAAAGATGGATTGAATTTACTTTGCTACAGGACTTAGAGCTCCAGGGAGTTCAAACACATAAGGCCATTGAATATATGGTCCTCCCGGACGACCATCTTTCAGCGATGGTGATGAGCTATTTAATAGGCTCCCCTGCGGATGAAATCATTCTTCAGCTTTCGGACACAGAGCAGTATCATCTCGGTCTAATGGCTGGGAAAGAATTAAGAAAAATTCATCAGGTGAAATCACCAAAAACTATCCATTGGGAGACGTTACAAAAAGAGAAATTTACTAATTATTTACAAGCCTATCAGCAGGATTCTTATCAAATTCCGCAAGAGGCTAAATTATTGTACTTTATAGAAGAACATTGGCCGCTATTAAGACAACGCCCAACTACCCTTCTTCATGATGATTACCACCTTGGGCACATTATTTGCCACCAAAATAGTTTTAATGGGGTTATTGATTTTAATGGCTATGATGTAGGTGATCCCTATCATGATTTTTATAATCTAGCCCTGTTTAGTAGACGGCATAGTGTCCCCTATTGCATCGGGCAAATAAATGGGTATTTCACCCAGCCACCAGATGATGAGTTTTGGCGACTATATGCCTTATATGCTGCCATAAATGTCATTTCAACCATTGCCTGGACACGCCAATATGATCCGCAATCATTTGACGATGCGTTAGCCAGAATTCAGCTAATTTTACAGGATCATGCTTACTTTTCCTCCGTGAGGCCTTTATGGTATCCCGATCAGCAGGTCGTTTAGCCACTTTCGAGCAGCGCTAATATTTTTTGCCGCTCTGCTTCAAAATTAATGGCTGGCTGCTGTGGCCGTTCCTCTTCATGACGATGGTGAAACCACTGTGGAATAATCTCTTGACGTCTCTTGGCTGGCATGTCCGTCACTTTTTTCTTCTGGGCATGAAAGCGCATTTGGTCTGAAGCAATATCTGCCATGGTCTTTAGTTGTTTATGATGCCAATTTTGCAATATCTTCTCAACATACCGCCAGCACAATACATTGTGCTCCACAGCTAGCTTCATCGCATGGATGACTATTTCCTCTGAAAAAATGTTTAGCCAGGAATGAATTTTTGCAGTCATATACGCCGACAGAGAGCCAAAGCCTTGTTGTTCGAAAAAGTAGTAGGCTGTCTGTGATTGTTGATTATCATCTTTATTGTTTAGTAATTGGTTATTTAGTAATTTATTATTTAGTTGTGTGGGCTTTTCCGTTTGTGGTGCGGCCGTTGACGGCTGGGCAGCACGGTTAGAGACTTCAAAAACGACAAACTCCACCTTGCTGAATTTTCCATCCTTTGCTCGCTCCTGTACCTTTTGAAGATAACCTTCCCGAATCAGTTCATTAACAATGCTAGCAGTCCCGTCACGTCCACATTTACTACGTGTCGCCAAATCTGTCAGACAAAAATCCCAATCATCTGGCAATGACAGCATATAGGCAAGCAATCCCTTTGCCTTCCAACTTAATTGGTCATTATTTAAAAAGCCCTTGTCCAATACCACAAAGTTATCGTTCTTCACTACTCTGTAGATCATGGCTATCCCCCTCCTCCACAATTACTCTCTGTACTATCTATATAAAAGTTTATGCTATAAAAAGGGACAATTTTTTCTAATTTTTTATTTCGCTAGAATTTATGGTCCTTTTTTTGAGGGTGTTCTTCTGAATACATGGACAAAAAAAGACACTTACCATTTCGTAAGTGCCTCTGCTGCAACGCTCACTGCCAATGTTGAGTGTGCCTTGTTTTATTCGTATAGTTCTTTATAGATAATAACTTTTAATGCAGCTATTTCTTCATCTGATAATTTGCCTTCTACCTGTTGTAATGCCTCTTCCTTCGTCATGGAGCCGTCCTGTAATTTCACACGAATATCATTTAGCTCTGTAATGCCTACTTTTTGAATGATTACTTTAGTAGCCTCTTCTTTCGACGTAAAAGGTAACGTACTACTATCTACCGTTTTCGCCTCTTCCATATAGGCTTTTAACTCCGGATCGTTTTCAATTGTATTTTTGATTTCTTCCTTTTGTCCACTATTCTCTAATTCTGTTGAGAGTGTATTGACAATTTTTTCTGACGCAAATTTCGTGCCAAAATGTAATACACCATAGCCAACTATACCAATGAAAATAATAAAAACAACTAACCATTTCATGAATCTCAAAATCGCTTCACTCCTTTATCCACGTTCATCATACTATATGGAGTGGGTGATTGAGAAACAATTCTCCCTAGAAATTATGTAAAAAAACCCCATCCGATGATGAGGCTTTTATTTGACGTATTTCAAATACTTGCGGACAAATTCTACAATATAAAGTACTTCTTCATCAGTCATACTTAAAAGATTGCAAACACGTTGCAGTCTTGCTGGTGAAGTTAATTGTTGACGAACTTGATGGATATACATGTATTTGCATTTACGTGGATTAACCTTATCCCGTATTTGCTTGTATCGAAGGTATGCGTAGCGAGCAAATGCATTAAGCATCTCCCGCTCCTGCTCATCACGTTCTTTTTTTCTAGCAGCTTCATCAATTATGTCCGTTTCAAATGTCCGTGTACCATCTGTTAATTGCATAGTACCACCTCTCTATTGCAAATGTACTCTTAACTATTAAATGCAACAAAAAAAGCCACACCTAGGGTAGATGTGACACTTTTATTGATTACCTATGTAAAGATTATTGAGAGTGCTTTCTTCTTTGATCTCGCTTCTTCAAAATATATCGTGTAATGCCAAGGGTGATAACAATTTCGTTTATTAATAAAAATTGAAAACCATTGGGAGTTGCATGTCGCCAATCATAGATGCCCCAAATAATAAGTGTGAAGAGAACAACTGCAAGTGTATGTCTAGAAGCCTCTGAATAATAATCTTTTTCTTTATCCAAAATCTGCAACATCCTTTCTATTGAGACGGTTTTTTCACATATAATACGCAAAGATAGCGACAATAATATTCGGTAATGCTAACCATAAAGCGTTATTCATGATGTGATTACGTTCATCCCTATCTTCTTTGGTTTCTGTTGCAAAATTGGCCCGCATTCGATCCCCACTCCCCATTGATCCAGACATTAACAAAGCGAAAATAATGAGTATTCCACCTACAAGCCCCGAAAGGAAATGGGCTTTTTCTGTACCCCATATTAGGATTGAAAATACAACACCTAGGATGGACATGATCGTTCCGATGCCTACATATTTCATTTCCACACACCCCTTCTGTAGTATACGGTGGAAGCTTCATTTTCGTTTCAAAAAAACCAAAATTTTCATATTCATTACAGCCACTATATAATATAATGAGGAATTTTCTTTATTTATAAATCGTTGCGATGAGCAAAGTCGACGGTTTTCCAAAGAATACAGAAGGAGTAGATACAAATTGAAAAAAGAAATGGGTGCGTTGCTATTGTTGAGTGCTATTCTGTTTTCAGGTTGCCATTCAGATCAAAAAGAAAATCCCACAGAAGAAAAAACTTTTAAAAAAGCTTATAGTCCAACACATGCTGATGCCACATTAATGGGTTCCTCTGCCAATAAAGAAGTAAAACTGTATAAGAAAGGAGATGGCGTAAAACTGGAGTTTAATGGGAAAATGAAGGACTTTAATTGGAACAACCCTGATGATACACGAACCGAGTCTCAAGTGTTTTACATAGATATGACAGATGACGGCGATGAGGAAGCTGTTATTATCCTTCAGACTGGTAGAGGAACGGGGCTAGATAATTATGATATTCATGTAGTAGATCAGGACTTACAAGAAATAAAGGTTCCTCATTATGAGGAAATTGTTGCTCAACATATGGAGTCAAACGTTGTGAAAAAAGACTTTGAAACATTAAATATTACGGGTCGAGCATTTGGCAAGGAATATCACTTTGACTATAAAATCGATCCAGAGCTAGAAATACAGCAGGATCAGCTAGGTTTTGGTGCAATAACGATTTATTATATAGAAAACCAACGAATAAAATTGACCCTTGCAGCTAGCGTATTTCCTATAAATGTGGCTGATTTCCATATTACCTATACATTCGATCATACGAAGAACGAATTTATGGTCGATCAAATAGAAGTAGAACCGATTCAACAATAAATAACAAACGAGTATTTTTCCTCTACTATTTATTCGTATAGGATAAGCTCCAAACGTTCATAGTAAGTATGGTATGAAACTCATACCGAATCATACGACGGAGGGATCAATTTTATGAATAATGTTCGTGAAGGTTTAATCCCAACTATTCTCGGGTCGGCTGTCACAGCGGCAGGATATGCCATGAAGCAAAAGCATGGTTCTAATAAAATGGTGGCCAACACCATTTTTGGCTTTGGTTTAGCTCATATTGTGTTAGGAGCTATTGACCTGGTGGAGCATCGTCGTTAAGAAAAGAAGGGCACTCTATGTGCTCTTCTTTTTATTTTGAATAATTTCCCATACAATGTTAGCATGATAATATAGTTAAATGAAGGAGAGTTGTCTATTGGCCACATTTGAAGATTTTACAGCGCTTGATCTACGAGTTGGTACAGTTTTGCAGGCACAGGAGCTACCAAAAGCGCGTGTTCCTGCTATTAAAATGAACATCGATTTTGGGGAGGAGATCGGCATTAAACAGTCTTCCGCCCAAATTACAAAACGGTATACGCCAGAGGCAATGGTCGGAAAGCAAGTTGTAGCCATTGTTAATTTTCCTCCACGCCGAGTTGCCGGTTTTAAGTCAGAGGTGTTAGTGATTGGTGGAGTGCCCGAAGAGGGAGACGTTATCCTGTTAACACCTGATCAGCACGTACCAAATGGCACAAAAATACATTAAAGAGCCGTGCATTATGCAAGAGGCTCTTTTTTGTGAATGGGTATCCATATTTCACTTGTAAAGGTTGGTGAGGAGAAATCAGTGCTCGCATGACTGACAATTTCAGGGCCAGCCACCTGATTATAGCCAGAAGACGGAAACCATTCGGCATAAATACGGCCCCACGATTCCTGAAGTGTTTGCGGGAATGGTCCTACCACTGTAAAGACTACCCATGTATTCGCAGGGACAGCAAGCTGACAAAAGTACCCAGGGTTTGTTGCTTCTGTAGTAGCTACTCCAATATAATGATCGAGTTCTCCCTTCTCCTCCATTCGCCCCTCTGAAAAATTTGTAGAGGCTTGGATGATGCCCTTAGGTTCCACATTGGACAGCTTTTTAAGCTGCTCAATATCTGTAATTGTTAGAGATTGCGCCATTTTCACAATGTCCGGATTTTCTCCCTGAAAAATAATCGGTACACGTTTCATCAAGCCAACAATGTGAAAGGCTTCTTTTTGCTCGAGTCGGTAATTCATTTCTTTTCCTCCTTGGATGGTAAGTTGGAAGGTCATCCGTGGGAAAGCTTTAAATGTTTGACCAGTTTGCCTTGCCTCTGAGGGTGTCATTCCATGTAAGTGCTGAAAAGCTCGTGTAAAAGCATCTGCTGAGCTATAGCCGTACATAACAGCTATATCAAGGATTCTCAAAGAGGCGTTCGACAAATCAAGAGCAGCCAGTGTCAAACGTCGCCGACGAATGTATTCAGATAGTGAGATACCAGCTAGAAATGAAAACATTCTTTTAAAGTGATACTCTGAACAATACGCTTTTCTTGCTACTTCCCTCATGTCAATATCGTTTGTCAAATTGGCCTCAATATAGGCAATTGCTTCATTCAATCGTGTGCATGAATCCACTTGAATAACCTCCCTTTACACAACAATAGCAAGAATAGAATGATGTCATCCGACATATTGTGCCCTAATTAGTCGCCTTTCAAAAAATAATCTATCGAACAGGCAGATCACTAACTTTCAAAGCTACTTTCACATATATATAATAGTGTAAAGCTAATTTTAGCCTTACACCTCCTGACTTGATACTTAGGGTCACTGGTCGTACAGTGGCCCTATGAAGAAGAAGGTTTCCATATAACTTGTATCCCATTTTTACTATATCCAATAAGTTACCTGTTCCATTTCTAAAAAAACTCTATCCTTTTGGACAAGCTTTTGCTATAGCATAACGTCTTTCATGTAGTAGATTGGATGTTTTAGAAAGTAAAAGGAATGACCAAGAACTAAAATTCTTGGTCATTCTTATGTTAGCGATAGGTTGAATGGCTCGGCTCAAATAAATCTTCGTCGGAATGACGCACAAGGGAGAAATGGTCAACATTGTAATGACCATGTAATAAGTCATTATGATGTGCGATCATTGCACCTGGTTCTAAAACCTTGGAGCCGTTCGTCGAATGTCCATCACCGACAACTGTGACATCAAAGCCTTGAACAGTGGCAGTTCTGACGGCGGTATCTACACAGTGCTCGGTTTTACACCCCATCATTACCAAGTGCTTCACATCATGAACCTTTAAATAGTCCAGCAAACCCGTGTTGTAGAATGCATTGGTAGCAAGTTTATCAAAAAAGACAGCTGATGTGGGAACATGGATTTTTTTATGTACTTGAAAGCCAGCTCCCTCCCCACCAGCTACATCTTGATCACGAACAAAAATAATTTGAGCATTTTCTTCGATTGCCTTGTTAATCACCTTATTGATGGTCTCTACTAATTCGTCTTTACGATAAACAGCTTGTTCCTCCTGATTACCTTCCATTAGTTCTTGCTGTGCATCAATCACAATTAACGCTTGTTTCAAAAGCATCTCTCCTTTTTGGGTTACTAACCATACTTTACCATAAAGGAGGTTTTACCTTTATTATTTTTTTACTTTAGAAACGGTTATGTCATCCCCAATTGGTCAAAGGATAGACTCCAGTTGCGGGTGGACTGCCACCAGCTCATTAAATTTCTTCATGATGGCTGTATAGCGTTTTGGTGTTATCTCTGGATCAGCAACACTACCCGACTATCCGTGACCATTAACGCACCAGTATTTTCTATTTTTATACAGTACGCTAAATATGGCTCATCATTTTCCTTGTGCATATTTTTCCTCTAACTCTAGTGAGGTTAATGTGCCCCACATCTTCAATCCCTCTCGCCAGGCAGATGCCACTATAGCCACCTAATGCTCCAATTTCTAATTTGTATACATCATGTCAATAAACATATTGCTTTCATCGTTCAACATATACTGGGGATAGCGATTACTTTTGAAATGGAGGTACGTGTATTGAAAAGAGTCATAAAATATGTTTTGGGGATTGGCACATTATTGATACTGTCAGGCATCTTTTTAATTGGTGCGCAATCTCACTATAATCAGAAGGAAATTAAAATTGCGAGTAAAATTTGTCTTGAAAATGGCGGACATCCTAAAATCATTCGTGATTATTTGGCTCTTAACTACTCTTTTTCCTGTCAAAAGGACTGAGGTTTTACATAAGATGGTGAATTAAATCATAAAGATATTTCTTATCAATCAAAGATGAAATGGATCCATTAACTAAATCGTTTGAGTTGCATTTAACTATTCGAATATGCTAAAAACACCGTATCTTTTTTATAAACATCGCAACCTTATTGCAAAACTAAACCTAGCATTATAAAAATATAAAAAGTAAAGGGTTGCCACAAATAATCAGCTTTCACTGACTTTTTGGACAACCCTACTTTTTTCTATTTTAATTGCATTGTTGTAATGCAAGTGCCATCGCTTTCATAAGTAGAAAATATCGATTCTACCGTTTTGCCTTTGTGCTCCATTTTTATGTTATACGTTTGGTCACGAGGTAGCCATAAATCAATAAATCCATTTGCTAGAGTTTTCATGGTTTCGTCCACTAGCACATTACCTTTTGAGTCTTCAATATAGACAGCTATATCCTTATTAGCCAGTTCTCCTTGGCACCCCGTCAAGCTATGGTTAGTACAAGGGTGAGTTTCATTTATGTAAGGAGCTACAGAAACAAAAAATTCGTCTTCTGGCAAAGCATATGCTGACTCAATTCCTTCTTTATCAGTTACAATCAGCTGGTTTGATGTGATTGAAGCAGATTCGTCTTTAGTTTTGTCCCCGCTATATTCATTCACCAACTCCTTAATATTTTGCATCTCCACTTCTTTTCTAGGATTATCGTCATTAGTACTCTCTCCATTGCAAGCACCTAGGACAACCGTAGTAAGTAAAGTTACAGCAAAAGCTTTTAATTTCATTTTATTCACCTCTAATTTCTTCATTCTTTCTACTTTGTAAAACGCTGACGATTTATACTATAAACTATAAATAAGAAGAAATTGTGCAGAGGAAAAATACATACATTACAAACAGATTTTATTTATTTGAGTATTGGTGACTGCAATCCATTCCAATGAAATAAACGTGATCATGTTGCTGATTATAGGATAGTTTTTTCAAAGTTACAGCAGAAAAAATTTTCTAAATTTTTAATATTATATACTTTTAAAGAGTATCTCATAATCATTTCCATTCAAACTCCAATGTTTTTAGTTTTGACTCAAATTCAAAGCCCAATTTTTTTGCTAAACGTTTAGATTCAAGGTTTGTTTCCATCGTTGACCATTGGGGTACTAGTCCATTTTTTATACAATCATCTAAATATGCTGAACATACTAAAGTTGCTAATCCTTTATTCATGTGTTTCTCGTCGTATGTTTCAACACTAATTTCATGCTTATTCTCGTGTACACAGCAAGAAAAACATGCACTTACTATTTTATTATCCCTTAGGATACAATATCCCAGTCCATGAGTATTAAAGTCTTCAATTGAATACCAAACCTCTTCTAATACGTCAGAAAGAATTCCATCTGGATCGTTCTTAATGACTTCGGTATCAATTTTTTTTATTAGATAATTATCCGGTAAAGGTTTGTATTGCTCTTTTAAGGAAACGAAAGCCTTAGGATTGAATTGATAATACAACTCATAATCTGGTTCGTATTCTTTATTAGCAATAACATTTTCTACTACTTGTTCCCATATCTCATCTTTTATGACTGCAATAAACCAGGTTCCACCACACGATTCATAAGTATCCATTTTTAATTCATTATCAAGAAAATCTCGTAAAGAATCAATAAACTGTTGATTAGTCGCATTCCCAATAAAAATACTGCTTATTCCTGTTACATCTATTAGTGCTGTATTGGGTTCTTGCAGATTGTCTACATAAATTGTCCCTCTGTTCATACCATTAATTATGGAATTTAATGTTAAATCATTCTTCTGATCAGGTGTTTGTAGTAACCTTTTTATTTTGTAGTAGTCTCTTTTATCCAATTTATAAATCATAAAACAGCTCAGCTCCTTTCATAATCCGATAAAATATTTGTTTGTATTTAAATTCCTATAGTTTTTTTAGAAAAAACTGCTTTATACAGGCAGCTATGAAATGGCGTAGCGATGATGCATTTTCAATCTTACTGATTTTATTTTTTTATCTGTACGAAAGAACTATAGGGTAAAATCCTTAATCAAATAATTATCCAGCATGAAATAGCCCCTTCTAGCTCTTTTCATTTTAAACGTTCTGATGTAATATTTAATATTTTACCATTTTATAACTTTTTATAAAGTAAAGCTAATAACTGCACGTTTTGATTCACCAATAAATGAGGGAACTTTTTCCTGAATTGATTACTTCGGGGCAGGACTAAGCTTTACTATTAATGATGCAAACCCATAATAAAAAAAGACGTCAGGTAGACGCCCTTAAAGTTTGATCGATATCCTCTATCAACCTATCCACTTGTTCCTTTGTTATCTTTATGACATATAGCTCTGTCTTTTCGTTTCCATCTTGATTGGTTAGGTGTTCAGGATATTGATAGTGGTTTGATATCTCTTTGCCCATACAATCACCTCTTTAATGATATATATTCGACATAAAGTATAGCAAACCTTCAATAAAAAGGAAAATATCCATTTACTTTCTCACCCTATAAGCATAAGTATCCGCTATTCCTATTAAAACCCTGTCCATTGAAGGAATCCATTACTTAACAAAGCTATTACTTCCCCATTTTCGCAATTTTTTTTAGATAAAACACCCCAATAGACAGAAGAAGGATACCATATACTTTTACCATCATATTTCGAATGGCAGCATCCATCGTTGTATTTAGCAGAGCAAGCCCAATACATGTAATGAGCAGGCCAATGAGCATGTGAATGATTCTCATTTTTTACCCTCCTTTTAATAGGCGAGCCCTACTCGCGTTTTAACGAATTCCTTACTAAAGATTTGTTGGTAGGCAAAGTAGGCTGTATCGGCTACTGATATTTCACTACCGCCTTCAGGTAAAAAATTACGCTCCACTCGATAGGTTCCTGTAAATGATCCATCTGGTAAATAGGTTGGACAAACAATCGTCCAATCGACATTGGAAACGTGTAATTGTTCAAAAACGTACTGATGCTCCTTAGCAGCAAACGTAGATTTTCGTTTGGATTCCGTTGATTGATAACGAAGAATTGTTGGCGACACTCGACTTTGTAAAATACCCGCAGTGCCAATCGTAATAATTCTCTTTATCTTTTGTTGCTCCATAACCTCAAGTATGAGCGAAATACTAGTAGATAAAGTATCATTCCCATCTGTATTTAATGCACTTACTACTACATCCACATTCACCATAGCCTGTTCGAGATCTTTCTTATTTAAGACATTTCCCTGAAAGATATGTAATTTCTTATTGTCCATCTGTAATTTATGGGGATCACGGACAAATGTCGTTACTTCGTGTTGATCTTTTAACGCGAACTCAACAATTTGTCTTCCTACACGTCCAGTTGCACCCAAAACTAATATTTTCATAGACCTTCACCTCTTCATTCCATTATAACATGCCCCTTCTATGCAAAAGAGACACATGCAATATGTGTCTCCCGCTTTCCTTATTTTGTTTCTAATAGCTGAACATTCACTATAAATGCTCCCATATTCTCTTCTTTGGCCAGCTCATGGATAATCGTTTGAATCTCACTTTCTGTGCTTTTTTCTATTTCATTACCATCGTGTAATTGGATGGTGATGATTTGATGGTTAGGGGAATCTACCAAATAGCCTACTGTACTATCTGGTGAATAACCTGCCTTTCGTACTGCTTGTATAATCTTTTGTGTAAAATTAGTCTCTTGTAATTTTTCACTAAACTCTTCCGCATAGGTCGGAGTAGGAGAGAAACTTACGGCTATTGGTGAAGGCTGTTTTTCTACAATCAGCCATGATATCACTACTATAGCGAACATCAGTAAAAAGAAACCTTGTAGTATTCTCTTCATACACTCGCTCCCTTTCACCTTTATATTAACAGGCAGAAATCTAGTATTCCCCCCTAAAAACGGTTAGTTATGTACGACAAAGTTTCCATTTTTCTATTCCAAGGGCAAATTACCAAGAACTCTACTTAATTTTTCATAGATTAGATGTGTAAGGGTTGCGCGACCAATACTAAAAATTAACCATAAAGGAGATTAAAAGATGCAAGATTGTAGATTTAATCATTATATGAATTGGGGTCAACAAAAAGACGAAGCAAAAAAGTGCTGTGAGAAAAAATGTAAGCATACGTGTAAATGCGAACACAAGGAAGAAAAATGCCCTGAGAAAGATTGCTGTGAGAAAAACGAATGTAAAGGCTGTATTTGCCATCAATTAGAATGTCTGCCTATTGGCACACTTGTAGACGTCGTGTTAGCAGGTGGTTTTAGCTTAGCTGATGTCTTTTTCATTAGCCTAGATCCTAAAACGTGCTGTGCTACATTCTTAGAAGTAGCAGATGTAGGAGCTTCTCCGATTATCATAGATTGCCAACAAATTATTCTAATACGAAGAAGCACAATTGCTTAAAGAATTCTGGAATTGATATTTTCCAATATATGTAAACGGACTATTTATTTGATCTTCTGCCAGGTTGAATCCTGGCAGAATTTATAGGCTTATTCATTAATAATTACTTTCACAATGGGCTCAAGTTTTCCTCGATAAACATCGCCCAAATAATCCACTTCCACTACGACTACTCTCGGCTCAAAACGCTGGATACACTCAATCAAACGTTTGGTGTTCATTTTTTTCATACGTTGGAAGAGTTTACGAATATCTGACCGAATGCTCCATTCCCGTTGCGGGCAAGAGACCGTAAACGTCGATAAAATAAATGCTACATTTTGTAAAATACCTTCCACTCCCGTAGCTTTTCCATTCACATTACTTAATGCCGTTACTTGATGTGTCATGCTATCAACCTTTCTTCTACGTTCATACTGAAGTTTGTTCTCTTGAAAAAGAGCACTTTGTTATTTATGCTTGTTAGTCAATATTTATGAACATTACTTTGTTTGTACCCCAAAAACTTTTGGAATAAACAAATACTTAGCTGATAGGTATGCTTTAAAGTTTAGCGAGTAAATGCATAATAGAGGACGTAGAGCCAGCTAAAGCATCCATGGATGATTGCCCATATGATGGAATGATGGACACTCCATGAAATCGTAATCGCTAAAACAGAACCAAAGCCTATGCCATTCTTGACGACTGTTTTATGCTCCATTTTCTTCACCTTCTTTATTTTTTTCATCTCCCCATCTTGCCATCTCACCTTATTCCCCTCCTCTATATCTTTGGTTTATGTACCAGCTAACAAGGGCATCCTGAGAAAAAAGGATGTGTGTGGATGAACGTCTTCATAATGGTTACTATCATTGTCATACCTGCTCTCATGGTCTATCTTCAGCAAAAAAGTGATAAAATGCGCCTTGTTTTCAATGCGTTAGGTGTCGTATCAGCTATTCTTTTTGGCTATATTGCCGCTACTTCTATAGCGCAGATTATTCGTGAGGATGTGGTCTTTATGACAACGATTCACGCTGTTTTCTTAAATCCTATTTTTCTAATGTCAGGCGCGTATCTAGGCTTATTTTTCATTCAATACATGATTGCTATCACAATACATTTTTGGGCTAAGCCTTAAAGAATGTTAATAAAAATCACAATAGACGCGCCATGTCTGTTCGTTTGGATTATAAAAGAAATAAAAATTGCCATTATCCACAATATTCAGTTGTGCCTTGGCATCTGAGGCAATCTGAAAGACAAAAGGTGTGTCTTCTCCAAAATCATAACCACTTTGACAAAAGGTCGGGTAGCCACCAATTTTGTGTTGCGGATACAGATCTTCGAGGATATCGTCAAAATAATTGAGACCCTTTTCATGCTCCAATCTTAGTATGTCCTCTTCAATTTGTGCAGGAATACCCCCGCCATCCCATACTGGATAATCATTGTGAATAAACTCTGCCTGCAGAGGAAAGGCTCGAATACGCTCATGCTGCCAGTCCCGCTGTACTAGGTTTTCTAAAGTGGTGTAGGCTCTTATTTTAAAAAAGTTGCTCAAATCATCCTCCATGAGATGTTCGAAAATATTCTCATGGACAAATAGCGTTACCAATTGAAATGGCTGTAAAGCAGGAGGAACATAGGGCAAATCTTTCAAAAATAATGTAGCAAGCGGTTGAAAATTGGAGGGTCGATCCTCCTCTAGTAAAGACCATCCCACATAGCCAATCCAACTTTCTAAAAGCTCATGGGTTGGACGGAAGCCACCCGTCTGGAATATGGTCGCTTGCTTGGCTAGCTGAGATTGGATATGTTTAATGCTCATGCGCAAGCTCCTGTTGTCGACAGCAGCAATCCGTTATATGATCATTGACCATACCAACTGCCTGCATAAATGAATAACAAATAGTACTTCCTACAAATTTAAAGCCGTCCTTCTTCAATTGCTTACTCATCCGATCACTACGATCTGTTGTCACTGGTACCTCTGCCATAGATGGCCATTCATTTACAATTGGTTGGTGATCGACAAATCCCCAAATATATTCAGAAAACGAGCCATATTTTTCTTGTATTTGTAGAAAAGCTTTAGCATTCGTCACAACGCTAGCGATTTTTAATTTATTGCGCACAATACGTGTGTCTTGCTGTAATGCCAAAAGCTTGTCCTCTGAATAAAGGATAATTTTTTTAGCCTCGAATTGATCAAATGCCTCTCGATAGCCCTCTCGCTTTTGTAAAATGGTCCACCAGCTAAGTCCTGCCTGTGCCCCCTCCAAACAAAGCATTTCGAATAAATGCTGATCATCATAGACGGGTACTCCCCATTCTTTGTCATGATAATCTACATACAACGGCTGATCTAGCTTGACCCACGAACATCTTTTCATCGAAAAACCTCCTATGCTTATGTATTATTTTATGGCCGTAATACATAGCCATCCTTTACTTGTCTTTTCACTTATATATACCGTTTGGAAACCGGTTTTTTTCAATAAATCCTTCATAGCTGCTGGTGTTTGGAATGCTTCCATATGGTAATTCATTTTGTAGAGCTCCGCAATGACAATAAATTTTCCTCCATTTTTTAATACCCTCCATACTTCCCCAACATCGTGCTCCAATGATGGCCAAAAATAATGGGTTTGAAAAGCTGTAATTGCATCAAAGAATTGGTCCTCATATGGAATTTGAGACACACTTGCCTCCTTAACAATGATGCTGCCACTTGCGACATTCGCTTCATTCATTTTGATGGATTCCTTTACTGCCTGTGCAGAAATATCAATCCCATAAATTATACCATTGGGATTCAATTTCGATAAAATTCCGAGTGTTTTCCCTCCGCCACAGCCAATATCTAACACACGGTCCCCATCATTGATGGCACCTTGCCGGATAAACCAACTATTCATGCCACGATGAGTGATATTCATGATACGTAGCATCCATGAACCCATCCATCCTTTTGGATTTTTTGCCTGTTCAATTAACGATTGTAATAATGACATATCAGTTCCCCTCTCATCAAAATCGATGTGGATTTTATCCTTTTTTTACATGTATACCCTGTATATAATGATAGAAAGCACATCAACGACAGAAACTCTTACTAGTTTGTACGTACAAAAAAGATTTTTGTTTCGTTTTCGGAATGAATAGGATGGAGGAACTTTGAATGATTCAACAAGCAGAGCAACAGGATGCCCTGGCAGCTGCGACATTAGCTTTATTGCTGTGGCCTAATCATACAGTAGAGGAATTTACTGAAAGCATGACACATTTATTGAAGGATGACAATGCAGCTATTTTCTTAGCCTACGACCATGACAAGGCGATTGGCTTTGCCCAATGTCAGCTGAGAACAGATTATGTAGAGGGTACGGACTCTAGTCCAGTCGGCTATTTAGAAGGATTATTCGTCATGGATAATTATCGACAGCAAGGCTATGCTAGACAGCTTGTAGCACATTGTGAACAATGGGCCAAGCATATGGGATGCTCAGAATTTGCAAGTGATTGTGAATGGGACAATACCGAAAGTTTACAAGTACATTTACAGCTCGGGTTTACGGAAGCGAATCGAATCATTTGTTTTACAAAAAAATTATAAAAAATGTGATAAAAAAATCACAAGTGCTTCGAATCCTGCACTTGTGATTTTTGCATCTATATATATGGTTAATTTAAATATGTATGGTTAGAAATATTACGTTCGCGCTCATCGATTATTAAATGGATCAGTAATGCAAGCTGTTGTTCTATGCGCATATTGTTTAGTTGTAAGATATCAGCAATCGCACTTTTATGCTTCTCTGCTAATTCAATTTCCTCTAACTTTAAAAGAATTTCCTCTTTTGTCAGCCCAAACATCTCTTATCACCCCCACTCCTTTTTATTATTATTTTAAACAAATTACACACACTTCACAAATAACATATAATCATCTTATATATGAACCATTTTTACTAATTATAGGCTAATTCACCGAAATTAATCAATCTATTATCTAAAATTTCTTACTATTTTTTTTACATCAATTCCAAACTTTATTATTCAAAAAATAACATTTACAAGAAAATATACCATTTTACTTCTTAATTTTTTGGAAAATTGCAGTAATTGAAAAGAAGTTGTCTATACCATTATAAAAATAATCAGTCAGTTTGTCGAATTATAGAGTTTTCGCTGCCTATTTATCTCATCGTTTTTGACCCAAACACATTACTTTACCCATAAATATAAAGTTGAAACCTTCTGATGCCTACCGCAAAAAAAGTAATTTCAAAATTGAAACTACTTGTCTTAGTTGTATAATCGGTTATTAAATTATTTTTTTAATATCATGTTTCAGCATTTTTATATGGTTCTCTTCATTTGTTTGAACCATCTCTATTTGTGATACTCTTGAAGCTGTGTCTCGATGCCAAGTTGTTGTCTGAACATGCTTTTGCACATATAACTGACTGTTTTCCTGTACCACCGCTGGAGCCTTCACTGCACTTAAATCTGTATCACGTATTTCTAATAAAGATTGATTGGACAGAGCTAAAAATGGGCGTGCTGCTTCGCCTACTTTGCAATGTTCAATACGTCCCATTGAACGATCAGACCATATCATCGCATACGTGCTATCCTGGCAGTCTTTGAAATGGCTGTTGGCTACTTCAAAAATGGCGTCAATACACGTAATCCCGTTATTTTGCATTTGTTCAAACGTACAATGCTGTGTAAACAAACGGGCATTGTTCAAATATACATGTTGCTTTTCCAGCTCTCGAATGTTTGTATGGTGAAGCATAATTTTGGCATGCTCATTGCCATAAATACCACCTGATTGCCCAAATTGAATAGTCGTTTGATGGAGCTGTAGCCCACTTGCATCCACAATGATATGAAATTGCTGATGGTTTTGGATTTGACATTCGGTCATCGAAACATCAGCTTCATCTACGATGGTCATACCAACAGCCATTCCATTACGTACATGGCATTTGCGAAACTCTGCCTTGCTATTCTCTATCAGCATTTGTGCTTTTACATGACGGTTAAACTGACAATCGTAGAATTGAGCTTCAGTTTTTTCTCCCAGGTACAGCCCGAGTCCTTGGCCATCTGAAAATATAGAATCAGATACCATTACCTCACTACGGTGGACAATCATATTCGTGTCATGATGATTCTTAATCTCACAGCCATCCATACGTAAAATCGTATCATCAAATAGCTGTATACCAACCCCCTGTCCTTGGTGAATAAGGCAATTGGTGATTGCCAGCTCACTAGACGCCGCTACAATTTGCTCCTTTTCATGACCATGAACTTCACAATCCTCCATTACCATCTTCACATGGCGAATCGCAAAAATACCATGTTTTTTCCCTTCGAGTAGCAGACAATTGCTTAATGTCATTTCACAATTTTGTGCAATAATTTGAGCTTTCACATGATGCTCAAGTGTTGTATCAACGAGAATAACACTGGAACCATTAGCAACACGCAGACCAAAATGATTGAGCGATGTAGCAAGCACAGCACAATTTTTCATCAGTAAACTACCATAGCTGACCATAATCTGTGTGCGAATCAATTGCTCCTCTATAATACAATTTTCTAACTGAAGATCTCCTTTCACATAGAGCCCCTGTCCTTGACGAAAACGTAAATTGCGCATATCTACATGAGTCTGGTAGCGAATAAAAACACCACCTTTAATTGTAACATTGCCAACTCCATACAATGTCAGCCGCTTGGAAATATCCAAGCTTTCCTCATAAATACCATCTCGAATTTCTATCATATCCCCAGGCATAGCCTCTTCAATTGCCTGCCCAATGCTTTGGTACCGATGCATAATACTTCTCTTTACTACAAGTGTTGCCATTTACACACTCCTCAGCCTAAAAATGATCGTACCCTATTTATATACCGAACAGGCTTGTAGTTATTCAATTTTGTGTAAAATTACTGGAATATACGTGGATTCACTTATGATGATTGAAGATTGTATGACGGTTTATGCTAGGGAATGGCACATCAGCACGCTTCCATACCTGAAATGAAATCGAAAAAACCAACAAAGAATGGGCATCCTTGTTGGTTCTTATTACTTTCCATTATTTTCTTCTTTTCACAAAAACAAAGGCGAAGATAGCTGCCAGCACTACTAGGATGGCAATGACCCACACAGTGCTTGAGTTAGAGGATGTTGTCTCATCAGTTTGCTGCTTTTCTCTTGGTGTGGCATTGGATGTTTGTACTTCTTTTGTATCATCTTCAGCTACCTGAGCAGAGCTGATTTGCACATATTGAAGTGTGGCTACATTCGAAGTTTGGGCATCATGACTATCTCCATGACCTTCTTCATGATTACCCTGTCCTTCTTGATCGCCGCCATGTCCATGATGGTGATCGCCAGCTGTTGTAAAAATAGAACGTTCTAGCTGTTGACCTACCCAGCTTTTAGCATCAGTTGATTCCGCAAAAATGCGAGGGTGGCCTGACAGCATATACGTTTTACCATTGATAATAATGCCCGTTTCATCTCTTGTCACGACATCTTCAATGGTACCAGTTGGACCTTCAGCATAACCGCCCATTTGAAGAAGCGTGTGGCCGCCCATATCATAGTCCAGATGTTCCATTAAGAAGGCAATATACTCCTCCTTCGTCATCGTTGCATCGGGGTTCTCTAATTCTAGTTTATGATGAAAAAGTGCTGTATTTATTTCCTTGTATGTAAGGTCGCCCTCCAAGGAAGAAATGTATTCTTCTTTTTGTGCTGCTTGTGCTAATTCATCCACTGTTGCTCCTTCAAGTCCAAAGAAGCCACCTACCCAGCTTGCAAAATCTTTGCGTGATAAGTTGTCAGTTGGGTTTAAGGCCATATCTTTGCCATTATACCCAAGGAGCCCAATACTATGTAACACCATAATGTCCTGAATAGTTGAGGTTGTTTCAGGGACATCCGTAAATAGTGTACTTTTATCCATCGTATGGGCGTAGGCAGCAGGTGCCATGAATAAAGTACTCATTAGTAATAAAAGTAAATATTTTCTCAAAATGATTCCACCTTCCAATACATTAGTATACAGCGTAAATGTGATGGAAGTTTGAAATTAAGGGACATATCGTTACAGTTTAAATCGTCGTATTAGACTATTTAATTGCTCGGCCATCTCTGCTAAATACTCGGAACTATGTTTAATTTCCTCCATAGAGCTAGCGGCCTGTTCGATGGTGGCTGATGTTTCCTGTATGCCTGCCGCTGACTGTTCAGAAATAGCAGCCATTTCGTCTACGGATTTATTAATCGTGTCAGTATTGTGAACGACATCATCTAGCTCGGAGGACGTTTGTTCAATATTTGTAGCAATGGCCTCTATTGCGTCAGCAATATGATGAAACGTTGCATTAGTAGTCGTAATTTGCCTTGTCCCTTTCTCTACTTCGCCATAGCCTTGTTCAAGAGAAGCGGTCACTCTATTGGAATCATCCTGAATGTTTCGCACAATATTCGTTATATCTCCTACAGAAAATGACACTTGCTCAGCCAACTTTCGTACCTCATCGGCAACTACAGCAAACCCTTTTCCTTGTTCTCCCGCTCGGGCTGCTTCAATCGCTGCATTCAATGCTAGTAAATTCGTTTGTGAGGCAATGGATTGAATGACAGTGACAAGCTTAGAAATTTCTTGTGTTTGCTTGCTTAATCCATCAACCTGGTCTACCGCATCCTTCACAATACGTTGAATTGCTCCCATCTGCTTCGTAGAGGAGGACATTAAGTCACGTCCTTCTTTTGCTAAAGCTTTGACATCCTGAGAATAGTGCTGGACGTCTTTATTGCTTTGATGAACGGCAGTTACTTTTCCAGCAAAATCGTTCATGGAGGTAGCAATAGCTGTCGTATGACTGGCCAGCTCTTCCGTTCCACCTGCAATTTCTGTCATCGTATTGACGATTTGCTCGGTGCCTGTCTTTACTTCAGTTGTAGATTGCAATAGCTCCTCACTCTGGGTAGCTACATCATTTGATACCGTTTGAATATGCTGTAATAAGCGATTTAATATATCCGCCATCGTATTGGTTGCCGCCATGAGTTGGCCCACTTCATCTTTTGATTGAATCTTTAATGGGGGACCGCTTAAATCGCCATTCGTCATTTGTTGCAGCCGCTCCGTCAATGTAATAATGGGTCTTGATATACCACGAGCACTCAGTAACTCAACAATAATTGCAATGACAAAGATGAGTATACCTACGACGATGCCAATTAGCTGCTTATTTTGGCCGGCAACCATCACGTCGGCTCCTACCTCATTAATAGCTTGCTTGCGTTGTTTGGCTAGATCTTCATAGCCTTCACGAATGGTCGTTGCTGTTACATCCATTTTCGTCATGTTTTGGATAGCGAGCTTTGCGTTGCCCTGGTCATAAATAGCAAATACTTGTTGTTCAATATAGCGATTCCATTCCTTCGCCATTTCTGCAAGTTTGCTGAAATCTTCAGAGCTTGTTAAGGCTAATCGCTGTTTTTCATTACTCGCCGCGCGCGCTACATTATCTTGAAAAATAGTTTTATACTTTTCATTGCCAGACAATATATAGCCTCTAGCCGCAGCTATTCTTAAATCAATGGTTTGCGCTTGCTCGTAATCTATAGTCAATAATTGTAATTCTTGCGAAACCATTTGTTCTGTCGCATTGTTACTTTGCTGAATGGCAAAATAATTGTACACGATATATAACGCCATTATTGTAATGACAATGCTAAAGGAAAAAACAATTCTTCTACTAATTGTTTTGAATGACATGTGCAAAAACTCCTTATTTTCCGAATCTATTCCATAAAAAGTAATCTACCATTTTAACAGAAAGATTGGTGACTTTAGGAATTTTTGCTATATTTCCAGAAATAACTTAGTCTTTTTTGTGTATTTGATAGCATCTTTCGACATGAGTAATTTGTCCTAATCAATCCCAAGCATGAAACATTACATCTCCAATAGTTTGACTTTTGAAGTAGGCAATGTTCTTCCATTCCATAGGAGATAAACTATGCAAGGCTCGGTCCTTTTCCAGTAAAGTATTCAGCGTTACCGCTTCCAAACATTTTCGCATAGGAAAATATTTGTGAAGCTGAGGCCTCGATAAAAAGGTAAAGCTAAGTTCTTTATCCGAATTTGCAAAAGCAATATATGGCATCCACCGATGGTGAAGAATGGTCAGCGTCTTTCCATCTAATTCCACTACTGCTTGCATATAGACAAAATGCGGTTGATCGATAAAATGTCGTACTTTCGCTCGCTGTTCACTTGTTGCTAAATGATATACCATCGATTGAAACATGCGCATATCCTGTTCGATTAAATGGTCGGCATCAAAGCCGGTAATTCCTTTCGTTAATCGCATCCAATCACTCCTTCATGTTTGTCACTCTATAGACCTTCTATTTCGAATAGTCATACTCCTCCCAGCATACTTACTTTGTTTCGTGAGAAGAAAAGAGTATTTTTAGCAGTCCTACTATTAATTAGTAAAATAATTATCGAAAACTAAATTGGTTTCTTGTTTTTGTATTACTCATCATTTAGCGTAACAGGAAATTATTGCATTTATTGTGTATAATTGAAATAAAAGTGAGGTGAGGATTTGTCAAATCTTCAATTTTTAATGCTGATGTTTATTTTATTAATGGGGATTGTTAGTTTAATTAAGGTTTATCAGATTAAGCAAGAGTCCATCATCAAGCTAAAGGAGCTCGAAGTGGAACTTGAAAAAATTAAGTTGGAAAGAGAAAAATAAAAACGCACCCCTAAGTTTTGGGGTGCGACGATTTGATTTAGCCTACTAGTTCTTGATATTCTGGATGCTTTTCGAACTCTGCTTTTGCGAACGGACATAATGGGATAACTTGTAGTTTTTCTTTTTTCGCATATTCAACAGCTGCTTTGACCAATTGCTGTCCAACATTTTGGCCCCTTAGATGTTCGGCTACATGTGTATGGTCGAGAATGATTCGACTATCTCCTACACGTACAAAATGCACCTCTGCTTCACTATTATCCTCGTTTCCGATATAAAATGATTGGTGACCTTGTTTAATTTCCATGGTATGATGCTCCTTTTATCTTTTATATTTTAATGCGCCACTTGGACATCGATTGATAACTTCTACTACATTTTTGACAGCTGCTTGATCCGGTGCGATCCAAGGCTTTGCTTTAACATTAAACACCTCTGGCAAGCCCTTTACACATTCAGCTGCATGCTGACACATGTCTTTATCGAAAAAAACTGTTATCTCTTCTCCTCTATACTCACGGTAACCCATACCTAACACACCCCTCATTTTTCTTTTTTCATTACCCCAAATGATGGTCTAATAATCCATCAAATAGTATATTTTTCTTTAGCGATATATACAGCTAGACCTACATCTAAAATGTTTATTATTCAATTGGTGTTAATCTTTCTTCAATTTTTAAATTAGGGCTTGTCAAATCGCGAAAACATTCTTGTGTTTGTCTTGAGATATGTTACGAATTTATATATCTCGAATTAATTTATCTCTAATTCGAGATAATGATAACATAATTTACTATTGGTCGTCAATCTCCCTACCAGTAAGCTCTTCACTATAAAAAACTCATGATTTCCTGAAGGATTTTATCCTGCTCACGACCTAAAGTCATTAAATGCTTGGAGTTTTCAAAGCCCCTTTTGTGTTTCCTAGCAGAATGAACACGCTGATAGATTGTGTCAGCACTATACGCGTATAAGTCCTCGTCTCTTTTGCCGTAGAAAATAGCAATTGGAATCGTGATTTTCTCAAGCTGCTGCATCGTTTCTATAATAAAATGCTGAAATGCAATCATCGCGTCCAATGGCATATCACTAAACGGCTTCATCTCATCTGTAACTTGAGACGCTGATTTACCCTCGATATGTTTATAATTATAAGCATAGTCAATGATTCTTTGTTTTAGTTGTGCTGGCTCCTTATTAATCGGTACCGATAAGACAATGATTTGCTGTAGCTTTTTTAATTGTGCAAGTTTCAATGTAAATACACCACCGATGGATAAGCCGATAACGGAAATTGTTTGATAGCCTTCATCCAGCAAAAATTGGTGCGCTTTCAACACATCCTGCCACCAGTCCTCAACTTCGTACTGTACTAACAGTTCTGGCTTCTGGCCGTGTCCTCTGTATAGAGGTACATAACATGTATAGCCCTTTTCGTGTAGCTTCGTCGCCACTTTCTTCATATCTCTTGTATGGCTTGTGAAGGAATGTAAAAGTAATACCGCGTGTTCATTTCCTTTCAAGTATATTTCTTTAGCCGGTAAAATAGTAAGCACAACATCAGAACCTTTCTTCACGTTCATCATAATAGAAGGTAGCCTCTTTAAGGCTACCTTCTTGTTGTATTTATAGCATAATGGAATGACATATGCCACTAATCTTGGCGTGCCCTATTTTATCATGCCGAATAAGCATAATGTTAGGCTCCCACAAATAATACAGCCTGTCCAATGGCAATAAAAAAGGCTTCATGCTGAATAGGACTGTTATCTTCAATTTGAAGTGTAATGTCAAAATGGGTTTCGCAGAAAGTCGCTTGCCAACGTGCGATCGGCTCCTCATTCCATGTAAAGATCGACCAGTCTTCCATTTCTTTACTGAGCTTAATTTGCTGCTCTCCATCTGTAATAACTAAATCAGGAATCATTATTTGCCAACCGTCATAGGCAATCATATAGTCCTTCCCCGTCACAAAATCCTTGCCTCGGAAATGTACACGACCACGTCGAGATACCTTTTTACAACTAAATAGTGGCTGACCAGTATGATCTTGGACGTCAAAACGTACAAAATAACGGAAGTCCATCGTCTTATCAAATGCTTTTTTTAGAGCATTAGAATAAACACGTTGAACCGTTGATGATGTCTCTCCTGATTCATTTAAAATCGATACCACCTCTGTAGAATCAATTTCCATTGGCTGTTTATATGTATAGGTTTTCAATCGACTCGCTCCTTCAAAACAATTGCTTCCTTAAAACTAACATAAAACAAGCACCCAATTCAAAGAATGTAAGCGTCAGATTGTGCAGTATCATACATTTACCTTTCTCAAGTTCAAATGCTTCCTGTTCAATGCTTAGCATCATCTTATAACATACAAAAGTAGACTACCGCTTTACTAGTAGTCTACTGCATTTTCTTTATTTATCTAATTTAAACGTAATATCTCCTAAGCCTATTTCTGATTTGATTTCCAGTACAACATCCGCCTTATCATATGCTTCATTGACATAGACACCTTTGCCCTTCGAAATGAGACCCTCAATATTGGATGAACCTATGCCCTTTTCTGTTGTTAATTTGACACCAACCTTTGAAGGGACAATGACTGTCGTTTGACCTACCCCAGTTTCAATACTTGCATTAAAGCTTTTTTTCCAATCGCCACCTAAATTGACAGTGAGATCACCGACACCCGCTTCAATATCTAGTTTTTCTAGCTGCAGTCCCTGTAAATCAAGATTGGCTAAGGAAGCCCCAGTTTCTACCGTCAAATCCATCGGGATATCGTCATTTAATTGGATGTCCCAAGTATTTTTAATATTGGAGATGCCTAGCTTCGTCGAGCCTTTATGTTTTATTTCTACTTCCCCTGTATCGCCACTTACATCATAATTAACTTGAGGGGCTAGCTTCTTAATATTATAGTCCGCTTTGCCCTCAACCCACTCCTTGGCGCCACCAGTTAGATTCATTTCGCCGACACCTAAATCAATAGCTACCTCTAATGTCTTGGCTTTATCCTTTTCTACTAAAATGGTTTCTTCTTGCATTTTGCTCGGCAAAAACGAAAAGCACCCTGATAAGACGAAAACTGATGTGCCCAATACGACACCTAACCCAACTAATTTCTTCAATTTAATTTCCTCCCGCTATATATTCTACCAATAATTTCATTATATAGGAGTGGAACATATAAAATACGACCTTGCGCTTGAAATTCATCTAAGACCTGAGACGTAGTCGTTACGATAAGTGCGGAAAATCACCACCCTCTAGCAATGCTTTTAGATTAGCAAGAGGCGCATCATAGCCCTGCATATTGAAGCTAACTGTTGTGCCATTGTCCTTTACTGCTAACGATATCGCGATGACCGTTTCTGGAACTTCCAAGTAAAATGAAAAAATCTCCTGTTTTTTGACCTGCTGAATCGTTAACTGCATTGGCAATGGATCGGCTAGCTGATTATGGTCATTAGGCATTAAAGTAAAGATCATCTTTTCTCCTGCAGCTAGTTTAGGGATGTTCCAAGTAGAGCCTGGCGCATACCATTGAGAGAGGTATTGCTCCTCGGTTACTGCTTGCCATACATTTTCTACTGCTGCATGAATCCAAATTGAGCTACCCATCCGCAACACATCCATTTCCTATTTTTCCATTATTTTACCGAACCTTGTGATGAGAGGCTACTATTGGTTGTTCTCGATAAATAAAACGCTCCCACAATAACCATCATAGCTACTATATCCAATGCCATCTGATGACTTGAAAATATGGAAACGAGTAAACCGTAGATAGACGGAGCCAAAACAATAAAGAATTGATTGATCGTTAAAGCGGCACTCACAGTAAGCCCCACAGATTGAGGATCGGACTGCTCCGTTACACTCGCTATATATAAGGAATACCAGCCAAGGGCGAAAAAGCCCATTACACAGCAAAATAAAATCATTAAGCTCTTAGCATGTAAAACAACAGGCATACAAGCGACCATTACAAATGTGGAAAGCATAACGATGATTAGTAAGTGCTCGCGCTTCTGAGCAAAGTATCGGTCACTCAGCCATGCAAGAGCAATTCTTCCTACCATCCCTCCAAGCAAGACCAAACTCAAATACTTCCCTGCTGCTGTTAATGAATAGCCACCCTCCTGATGTAAATAACTCATCAAATGGGCGATGAGGATCATCTGTAAGGACATCATCACAATGCCCACAAAAAAAATGGGATAGAGTGCTCGATTGTCTTTGATAGCCTTCATCTTTTCTTTAAACGGTATCGGTGTTGCTACAGAAGATTTATGCTGTTTTGGCTCCTGATACATCAATAAAAATAATAAACCGCCACCGATTGCTACGAAACCTTGTGCCCCATGCACAGCTGTCAGATGGATGTGATGATATAAATAGGTAAGTATGAAGGAAGCGAGAGCCCCTCCGATGGGAATTCCCGTTTGGCGAATTCCAATCGCTAAACCTCGATGCTCGTTAGGAAACCATTTTACGATGGCTGTACTACCTCCTGTTTGGGCACTACCGTACCAAAAACCAACAACTATTAATACGACTAGCAATGTCGTATAATGATTCACAGGAATTAAGAGGAACGTACAGAGGCCCAGTAAAATAGAGCCCCATCCAATCAGCCGTTTTTCTCCTTTTTTATCCATGAGATAGCCAAAGAAAAGCATCGAGAAAATCGGTCCAATATTCACGGCAGAAACAATTAATCCTGTTTGGAATGACCATGTAAATCCTCCATAGCTATATACCGCTTTATTTGTGCAGTATCATTTAGATATCTTGAGTTTACGTTGACAGCTAGCATTCGTAAAATGGAGGAAAATGATAGCGGCTATCAAAAAATTTAATAGGTGTGTGACAAATAACATGAACATTGACGACATTGCCATCAAAATTGAGCTATTAGAAAGGCAAAATTTAAGTAAATCTGCCGAAATCACCAACTATACACAATCGGCTCTAACCTCGAAGGTAAAGAAGATGGAAAGTGAAATTGGACAGGAAATCTTTAAACGAACACCTCAAGGCTTAAAGCTAACAGACGTCGGTGACCACTATTTACACTTTTTAAAGCAGGTGGCCCAACAATATGATGAATTTTTACAAACGGTTGGATTTACGCAAGCACATATTCAATTTGGAACCTCCCATACGACGATTAAATTATATGGTGCGTCCATCATGAATGCGCTACAAACCGGTCATAGTCCTATCGACGTGGATTTCACGGTCGAATCGAGTACATCCTTAAATCACAAAGTACATCAGGCGGAGCTAGACTGTGCATTAACGAGTAATCCATTGAAGCATTATGCTGATTTACACTATGATTTAATGACAACAGAAACCTTCGAAGTCATTTCGAGTCCTTCACATGTCATCGATTTTGACCAGCAAACGCCTGTGACACTCCTAGTCTTAAGTAAAGGCTGTATGTATTCGAAGGCATTAGCTGAATGGCTTACTCACAAAGAAGTCCCTTTTACGATGAAGGAAATTAAATCCGTAAGTAGTATTCTTGATTTTCTAGAAATCGAGCATACATTGGCCGTGTTAAATACGAGGTTACTAGCACTCTATCCATGTCCGGACCTGCACTTTTATGAAATGGAGACACTTAACAAGGTCATTGAGACTGTCTTCATTTATAAAAAGGAAAACCATAAGCATTCTTCTATACTGCAATTAAAGCAGGTCGTAGAATCCTTGCTTGAAAAGAAGTAACTAAGTAATCGATAGCTCAAATTGCTGTTTATGCGAATATTTTAAAAAGCCTATATTATTCAAGCAGACTGCACTATAATAGGTTTGATATTATTAATCTTGTAAATACATAGGAGTACATCATGTTTTATTACATCTCATTATTTTTAGCAGTATTTGCTTTATCTACATCAGCTATTTTTGTGAAGCTTGCTGATGCCCCGCCGGCTATTACGGCTTTTTATCGACTATTTTTTGCGATGCTTGTACTCCTTCCCTTTTTAGTAGCTCAAAAGGGGCTACGACAAGAACTAGTTAACCTGTCTAAAAAACAGTGGGGACTGGGCATTCTATCAGGTCTATTTTTGTCCTGTCATTATGTTTTATGGTTCGAATCCTTAAACTACACATCAGTGGCCAGTTCCACAGTTATTGTCACGTTACAGCCATTATTCTCTTTAATAGGTAGCTATTTTTTATTTAAAGAGCGTTTTTCAAAAGGCGCTATTGTTGGCTGTTTGGTAGCGATCATTGGCTGTTTCATTATCGGCTGGCAGGATTTTCAAATTAGTGGACAAGCTCTTTATGGCGATATTCTAGCTTTTATTGCGGCTGGCATTATTACAGCCTACTTTTTCATCGGGCAATCTGTACGGAAGGATTTATCACTTATCACCTATTCGATTATCGGATATGGCAGTAGCTCAATCTTTTTAGCCATTTATGCGCTCTTTATGCAGGAACCGTTTTTCGACTACCCCGCATCCACATGGTGGTCCCTATTAGGACTGGCTGTAATTGCAACGATTTTTGGGCAAACGGTATTTAATTGGCTATTGAAATGGCTAAGTACAACAGTCATCTCTATGAGTATTTTAGGAGAAACAATTGGCACATGTATTTTAGCTTATTTTATTTTAGATGAAATGATTTCCGTGCAACAAGGGATTGGCATATTCGTCATTTTACTAGGACTTGCCCTCTTTTTACTCCAACAACGAAAGTCGGCATAATAGAAAAACAACGGCACATGATGTCCGTTGTTTTTTTATGACGGAGTAAAGCGAAAGGTCGTACCCTCCTCGGTGGATTGTAAAGAGACTACAATGTTCAAGGTTCTAGCAATATCTTGGATAATTTTCAGTCCAAGTCCGCTCTGTTCGACGTCAGAATGGAAGCCGATGCCATCATCAGACATCCATACTTCGCCTCCTTTAATCGTCACCACAAGTTTGGTTGCTTGGGCATGCTTTAACGTATTTTGGAAGACATTATCAAATAAACGTTGTAACCATAGTTCATTACTTGTCCAGATTGCCTCTGCATCCTTTGGATAAAAATGAAGAGCAATATTTTGCATGCTGTATAAATAACTCCATTTCCTAATCATAATCTCCAATAGTAAAGCTGGCCGAACTTCTTCCTGAACGACAAAGGAATTTTCGCTCGTATCAAAAGACTGGTATGGCAATTCATTCGTTAAATTCGCGATATACTGAATTTGTTCATTTAACGATTCCACCAGTTTTGGCTGCTCTTGTAGTTGATCTTCTAAATAAAACAATTGCAAACGAATCGCTGTCAAAGGGGTATGGATGTCATGTCTCAATTTTTGGAGTAGCTCTTTTTGGAGCTCCTGCTGTTGTGCTAACTCTAATTCCCGATAAGTCGTGCGCTCAATTAAAAGATTGACAGAATGAATTAACTGCCCTAATTCATCCTCACTGCTTACCGTTAACGTATCGGGTATCCGTTCATTACTCGCGAGTTCCCGGATTGTTTGATTGAGCATGGTAATTCTAGCTAATAATGAATGAATGGATGTGGAAAATAGTAAGGCAAGAATCCCTAAAGACAGTACAAATGCAAGAAGCATAACAGGATATGCAAAGGATTCATGGAATGGGATGCCATTATTTTTCGTTTTAAAAGCCTTGTTATAAAGTATGGACATAAACACACTAATAACTAATAAAACGACGGGCACACTCCCAATTGCTACAAATAAAAGGGTTCTATATTTAGTTTTTAACGTCATTTCTTAAATGGGTATTTAGACGATACCCTTCTCCATATATATTTTGTACAATCATGCCTGTTGAATCATCCAACTTTGTCCGAATCTTTTTTATGTAGACATTAAGAATATTATGATTACGATCATCCAACGGCCATAAATAATCAAAAAAGTGTTCCTTTGTTAAAACTCTGTCACGGTTATCAAATAAATAAAAGAAAATTTTTCGTTCTATTGCCGTTAATGAAATTTCGTTTTGAAGATGTTGATGAAATACTTTTCGATGCTCTCCGTCAATGAGTAAATGCTGTATTTGTGTAAACGTTCCATATTGTTGCACTAGCATTTTTTGGATTCTCAATAATAGCTCCCTTGGATCAAACGGCTTTGTCAAATAATCTTCACCAACGGTTAAACCTTCTAGTTTGCTTTCAATATCACTACGTGCCGATAGAAAAATGATAGGAATATTTAAGCCTAGTTGTTTAATATTTCTGCTTAATTGGTAGCCATCCTCTCCTGGTAGCATAATGTCCATAATGACTAAATCTACATCATGAATGAGCCTCATTACATCTCTGCCATCTGTTTTCCACACGGCCTCATAGCCTTCACGTTGCATTATTTTTTGAAGTAAATCACCAATCATGTGATCATCTTCTACAATTAAAATTCGAAATCCTTTCATGTTAACGACCTCTCTCATCAGCATTCGTTTTCATAAAATCCATCGCTAGTTGATAGATTGCATCTGGTTGATACAGGTATATACTATGGGTGCCACTTACCTCTTTCACTACGGCATGAGTGAATTGCTTCGCAAAGTCTGCGTAATCCTGCCGGTTTTGCTCTGTATATTTTGAATGTACATTTTCCTTGGAAATAGCATCCACGATTAACATTGGGGTTTCTTGCGGCAATGGAAGCTGTTCTGATTGTAAACTATTTTCATAGACGTGTAACAGCTCATTTTTCATATCTTCATTAAAAAATTGCTTAAAGGACAACGCCTGATAGATTTCCTTTTCCTCAGTCGTTAAAAAGGACATGTTCAGAACTTGTGGATTATATACCTGTGATGGCACTAGGCGGTGTAAACCAACGCTAGTAGCTAGACTTACCCCCTTCACCATCCATCTATCGAAGGTGCTCATTTTATGCTTTACATATTGACTAGGTAAGCCAATATCCAGAGCGATAATCCCCTTCACTTCTTCTGGGTATTTTTGTGCCCAGTAAATCGCTTCAAGTCCTGAAATAGAGTGAGGAACAAGAATATAGGGCGGCTGGAGCCCGCTTGCCAGAAGAGCCTCCCTTGTTTGCATAAGAATGGTATCAATAGCTCTTTCATCATGGGCAATTTCACTAAAGCCATAGCCTGCTCGGTCCACTACAGCAATTTGATGGTGCTGCGAAAACTTACTATAAAGCCCCTTTAACTCATAAACAGGGGCTGCAATGCCTGACCCTGCCATAAAAACATACGTATCCTCCCCAGCCCCCTCCCGATAGACATTCATGCTCTGACCATCAATATTTACCATCATGCCTTTATTACGTAAAATGGCCTCCTCCTTTTGGGTCAAACTATAGTGGTACATACTGACGGCTACGATACCGATCGATACGATGAACACCAAATAAATAAACATTTTCTTTATGATATTTTTCATACGCCTCTCCTCTCCGTTGATACTTGTAAGGATACATGCGAAAAATAAATATCTCATTAAATTTTATTAACCTATTTGCTAGGTAAGTTGAAATTCTTGTCTATGAACACAAAAAAGCTGCCTACATCATGTGGCAGCTTTCTTTGAGTCATTCATTTGGATAGGTTTTCTGTAAAAAGGCGATAGACTGTTGAATAAGAGCCTTTAAAATAGTTTCTTCAACATCAGCGAGTTTATTAATATAAACGCAAGCTTTCCCTGTTGTGTGTTTACCAAACTGCTGTAATAGCTGCTCTCGCTCACGATCACCTGGTGCAAAGTATAAACTAATTTTTGCCTTGCGAGGGGAGAATCCGACAAGTGGTGCATCGCCTTCATGGCCTGTTTGGTATTTGTAATGATAATGACCAAACCCAATAATACTTGGTCCCCACATTTTAGCCTCGTAGCCAGAGACCTCCGTAAAAATATCCAGTAGTCGATAGGCATCTTCCCGTTTTTTTGGATGATCGACACTTTCAATAAATTCAATGACACTTGCATCGGTTTCTTTCGTCTTTAATTCATACATGTGTATCCCTCGCCTTCACAAAATTGCATTGTTCATCCCTATTATTCCCTATTCTGCCTGCTCTAACAATAGCTTTTGTTGGAGTTGACGATACATCCCTTGTTGTTCCATCAACGCTTGATGATTGCCTTGTTCAATAATTACGCCCTGCTGTATAACGAGAATTTTATCCGCATTCTCAATGGTTTTCAAACGATGGGCGATGACAAAGCTGGTGCGACCCTGCATTAAATGCTGTAAGCCCTTTTGAATATCGACTTCCGTTTGCGTATCCACACTGGATGTCGCTTCATCTAAAATTAAAATATCCGCGTTCTCCAAAATAGCACGGGCAATAGCAATGAGCTGGCGTTGTCCCTGACTTAAATTAGCGCCACCCGCTTGAACAGGCGTATCGTATTGTATAGGTAAATATTTTATAAAATGATGGGCATTCGCAATTTTTGCTGCTTCCACAACCTCAGCATCCGTCGCATCCAACTTTCCAAAGCGAATGTTATCACGAATTGTGCCAGAGAACAAATAGGTATCCTGTAAAACCACACCTACCCTTTGGCGAATCGTAGACATTTTATAGTGTTCAATATTGTGCCCATCAATTAAAATTTCACCCTGATCCACGTCATAAAAACGTGTTAGTAAATTAATAATGGTTGTTTTCCCTGAGCCAGTAGGCCCAACAAGAGCTATCGTTTCTCCTGCCCTTACGTGGGAGTTAATGTTTTGGAGAATGGGCTTCCCTTGCTCATAGCTAAACGATACTTGCTTGAAATCGACATCTCCTTTTAAGGACGGAGCCTCAATAGCCTCAGGTCGATCAGCTACCTCTGATGGTTCATCTACTATTTCAAATACACGCTCTGCTCCAGCAATAGCCGACTGAAAGGTGTTTAAAAGGTTTGATAATTGATTGAGCGGGCGAAAAAATTGCCTTGTATAGGTGACAAATGCAGCGATAATACCAACTGTTACATACCCTTTCACCGCTAAAAGAGCTCCTGTCCCGATCACTATCGCAAGGCCAAGGTTATTCATAAAGTTATTAATAGGTCCTAATAAGCCTGATGTAATCTCTGCGCGTAGTGCGGATTTTCGCAAGTTTTCATTTTGCTGATGGAACGTGTCAATGGATTGCTGTTCCTTGCCAAATAGCGTGAGTACCTCTGCACCTGTCATCATTTCCTCAATATAACCATTCAGCTTACCAAGATCTCGTTGACGCGCCGCATAATTTTTACTGCTGCGCTTGATAATTTGCTTAGTAGTGAAAACGATAAGCGGAATAATGATTAAGGTAACAATCGCTAATGGCCAGCTTAATGTGAACATGGCAATACTAACACCCACGACCGTTAAGATGGATGATACAATTTGCGTCACACTCTGAGCAAGCGCTGTATTTAAATTATCGATATCATTTGTGACACGACTCATTAAATCACCGAGCGCACGCTGGTCAAAAAATCTTAATGTGAGCGTTTGTAGCTTTTGAAACAGCTCTAGACGCAATGTCCGAATCGTTTTCATCGCCACATGAATCATGACATAGGTTTGCAGCCATGTCAGAATCGATGCTACCGTAAAAATCACAGCTAATACGATTCCTAGTCCGATGGTCCCGTCTATATCTTTTTTCATAATGTAATCATCAATGATATGGCCTATCAAATAGGGTCCCGCCAAGCTTAAAAAAGTGGAAGCGATCACCAAGAAGATCGAAAAATACAGTCCTATTTTTTGCTGTTTGACATAGTGCCAAACTCTTGTCAGTGTTGCCTTTTGATTTTTCGCTCTTTCAGCTGGCCCACCTATACGAGGCCCTCGCCCAAAATTCATTTGCTTTGCTTGATGTTGACTCATTCTTCTTCACCAGCCTTTTGCTGTGACGCGTAAATTGCTTGGTAATGTACATTGTTTTGAAGTAGCTGTTGATGCGTCCCTTGCCCAACCATCTCGCCATCCTCTAAGACAACTATGATATCTGCCTGCTGTATCGAGGCAATTTTTGATGCTACAATCAATGTCGTCGTGTCTTGAAAATGCGCAGCAATGGCCTGCTGCACATGTTTTTCTGAAGCACTATCAAGGGCTGAGGTTGTATCATCCAGCACGAGAATAGCTGGCTTTCGAACGAATGCTCGGCTTAAAGCTAAGCGTTGCTTTTGCCCACCTGAGAGATTCGTTGCTCCCTGTGACAACTCATGTGCTAAGCCCTTATCAAGGCGCTCCACAAATTCGCTGGCACAGGCAGCATCTAATGCCTGTTGTATTTCCTCTGCCGTTGCCCGTTCGTTACCAAGGCGTATATTTTTTTCAATCGTCCCAGAAAACAATAAGGCCTTTTGTGAGGTAAATCCTATATGGTCCCGTAACGTGGATAAAGAATATGCTAAAAGGGGTTTACCATCTATGTAAATAGCTCCTCCTGTTGGATCGAATAAGCGCGGTAAAAGCTTTACAAGTGTTGATTTACCGCTACCTGTTTTCCCAATAATACCAACTGTTTGCCCTGGTTTCACAGAAAACGAAATGTTTTTAAGAACATCCTCTGCTGTATCATAGTAACGATAACTCACATGGTCAAATTCAATGGCCCCTTTTATCGAATCTGTCCTTGCAAGTTCTGCCTCTTTCACGGCAATATCCATATTTAAGACATCCACAATTCGTTCTCCTGAAGGCAATGCACGCGCAATTTGCATCAGCACCATACTGGAAGACATTAAGCCATTTAAGATAATGGTTAAGTAGTTGATAAATGCGAGAATAACCCCAACCTTTAATGTACCTGCCTCAACCTTAACGGCACCAAGCCAAAGTGCCGCGACAATCCCAATGTTAACGACGAACATGGTAAATGGCACAAGCACCCCTACAATTTGTTCTGCAGTGATGAAACGTTTTGTCAGCCCATCATTTAGCTCACTAAATTGGGATACCTGTTGGGTTTCCCGACGAAAGGCTTTAACGACACGGATACCCGCTAAATTTTCCTGTAGCTTCGTATTCACCGCATCAATAGCCTCTTGTACGCGACGATACAGCAGACCCGAATACTTCGTGAAAAAATACATAGCCACAATCAAAATCGGCACAATAATAAGAAGTATGGAAAAAAGTTCCCGTGCTGTTACAAACACGATAATGACTGCCCCGATAAAGAGTAGCGGCCCACGCACAAAAATACGCAGCGTCATCATAAACGCGCGTTGAAGGCTTTCAACATCGCTCGTTAAAATGGTAATTAGCTTGCCAGTCGTAAAGGCATCCCGTTCTTTAGCTGAATACGTCATCATTTTCTGATAGAGAGCTTGCCGAACATCCGAAGCAAAATGAATCGCCGCCTTCGAGCTATAATACGAGCAACCAACCCCACCAACAAGCCCAAGTACTGCACTTGCTAGCATCCACACAAACATACTCAGCACATAAGCATGATCACCATTGACAATCCCTGTATCAATCATATGCTGCATAATGGTCGGCTGAATTAAATCCATTGTCACCTCCAGCACCATTAAAAGAGGAGCTATAAAGGTGAAAAATTTATAGGGCTCCAAATACTGCCCTAGCTGTTTTATTGCCTGCATACATTCGTCTCCGTTCTATTTAAATCCCACTCGTTCCTCATTATAACTGAAAACCATTCCCATTTGACAATATTTTTTCGAGACTCGTAATATTCGAGATTTAACTAAATGAGGAGATATCGTCGAGCATATGGCTGATATCCATCCAAATAAAAAGCCCCCATGCCTATACAAAGGGCACTGAAAAAGTCCATATCTTTTTTTCATTTGGCACTGTGACTCTACTGTTGTTTTCCGAAGCATTCCGCTCGCTTTCCGCGGGCGAGCGCCGAGTCTCCTCCTACGCTTCGCTTCGTGCGGGGTCTCGTCTGTCTCGCTTTCCCGCAGGAGTCGAGCGATGCTTCTGCAAACAACGCAATGTATCATACTATTATTTTAGTCACACTTTCCTTTATAATAAAAGAATGAATATGTAGGTGGAGCCCCAATGATTTCAAATTAGGAAACCCTTAATTTAAGTCCATACATGGCAATCTATGATATTGTTGTGCCAAAAGATAACATGCTTCGCCAGGTCAATGAACTTGTTGAATTTTCATTTTTTTTAGAAGAGCTAAAAACAAAATATTGTTTAGATAATGGACGTAATACCATTCCTCCAATTCGCATGTTTAAGTACTTATTATTAAAAGCGATTAATGATGTATCAGACGTCGACCTAGTAGAGCGCTCAAAGTATGATATGTCATTTGGATATGGCAACAGAAGATCCAGTGAGACAGAAATAAGGCACTTCCTGTTCAAAATTGAACAAGAAGTGCCTTATTTTTATCTGAAAAAGGTTCGCTTTTATGAAAACATAAATTTTTCAGTGCCCTCGTCTATTCATGAAGGTCGCTTTAAATAATTCTTGTACCGCTCGTTGGATTATTTTCAAAGCAGTCGTTTTACTCAGCACTTATCCGCAGTTTCTCAAAATTTCTTTGGAAAAATTGATGTGCCAACTGCTCTTTTTCTGGATCCATACCAAGTAAAATCACTGTACTTGGTCCTGCTGATTTGGTCATATCATGTGAACATTCAACTAATTGCTGGCCAAAAAGACGCGCACACTCACCCTGAAGTCCCTTAGATCCGACAGGCCACACTTGCTGAACGATTTCTGCCAGCCATGCCTGATAAATAGGTTGCAACTGCGCCACATCATCAGGCTGTGCTAATAGTTCCTCGCCAACAAGTGGTAAGCCGTATGTGTACCAACTAAGCTGTTCAAGGTCCCATGCTTTTCGCTGTTGTATTTCCCCAAGCATAGTAATTGCTAGACCAGACTGTAAAGTTGGCATATTGGATTCCGAACTGCCTGCAATGACTGGACAGGGAAGGCCTGTTTCCTCGAACACTTGCTGAATGCCTCTTTCATAGCGTGACCATGCAGCATCCCCTGAAAAATTAGCGAGTAAAATTTGAATAGGAAGTGCCTGTGCAGCCAGCTGCTCTAAAAATGTCACACGGGCTGTCATATAGGCTGTCAATTGATCGGAAGCTGGCACAATATCTTGTGGCTTCTCCCCAATGGCCGCCGCATTATCCATTGTCGCAATAAACGCGCCCACTTTCATAGCATTTCTCACTAAACGCGACCTGCCTTACGCACAAAAACCTTCGAAAGAATGGGCATGACCACAGCTACAATGATTAAATTTATAGCCGTTGCGATGAAAATACTCCCTAGAGCACCCCAGAAAAAGGCAGGACTAATAATAAAATAAAATGGAAGTGGTGCCACGATGCCGTTCAATACAAGGGCAACTGGCCATTTCCAAAAATGCATACCTTTTTTATGCATGATTCCAAAAATCCAAACAACAATAAACATCTCTACTGCAATAATTACATGGAGTGGACCAAGTGGGAAGCCAGCCGTTAATGCGCTAATAAAATGACCAATGAATCCACCTATCCCAGCTAATAATGGCGATAAAAAGACAACACCTAAAAAGGCAGGTGCCGAATCCAGTGCTGCAGTCGAAATAAATGCGGGTACTTTAATGGCGGCTCCTACTGCACAAATGGCTGCTACCATAGCCGTTAGTATCCATGTCATTAATGTTTGTCGATCCATTGCATTTCCTCTTTTCCGTTAGTATGTTGATCTCATTTGAGTTGCTCGCCAATCCCGTACCAAATACGTACGACTTGCTCTGCTTCAGCAAATAATGCCTGGTATAAGCGACCACACGTATCACGTAATAAACGAGCTTGTTTTTCCATCGGTACAACACCGCGGCCCATATCTGTCACAATAAGTACCAGCGAACAATGTTGGGCAAGGGCTGTTAATTTAGTGAGGACGGATTGTACCACGACCTCATCTTCCTCAAGGTTTTGTGTCATAAGCCATTTTTCCACATGTTTAATGACAAGGATTTCACAGGCTGGTGCAACATCCGGTAGATCGCCTTCGACAAGTACCACATCGTGCTGTTCATATAAACGCATCACATAATCGGTTTTTCCGTTATAGGCGCCTCCGATAAAAACATGCATCTAGCTCCCTCCTCCCAAGCCTTTCTAGTAAAAGTTAAATGAAATTGGTGATCATGTGGCACTTGGTATGACCAAAAAGGCTGCTCTGTTGGCGCATAAGCAACGAGTAAGGCACGAATCACTCCGCCATGAACGACTAAGAAATAATGATCCTCCATCTTCGGCAAATCATTGAAGCCTTCCACAACTCGTGCTACAAAATCATCAAAAGCCTCTCCCTGTGGCGGTGGGAAGTGAATAGGATCATCCAACCATGCACAGTAACGAGCATCCTTTTTTAAATCCTCATAGGTTTTCCCTTCAAATTCACCAAAATTTGATTCTCGTAAGCGAGCATCTGCATAATAGCTAGCATTTGGGAAATAATGGGCAGCCGTGGTGCGACAGCGTTGTAAATCACTGCCATATACCGTTTCGATAGATGCATCCACGACAGAGAGCTTGGAGGTATCAGCTAATGGTGCATCCGTCCATCCCAGATAACGCTTTTCTAAATTGGCCTTTGTCGGCGCATGCCGCATTAAGCACACAGTAACAATGTCACCCATAATACAACCTCCATCCCTTCAATAGATGCACCTAGTAAATCTCCCGAGACACCACCAAAATTACGCAATGTAAATTGGCGAAAAATAACAAGCGCAAGCGCTAAAACGAGGACTAATATAATTGGGAGCATCGAGAACTTTGTGATGATCAGCACAACCGGCATGGCCAATAAAAGGAACAGCAGCATCATTATTTTTAATAGTTTCGCGTGTAGATGAGACTGAAAGAAAAAGGCAAGCCCTTTTTCCTTTGAACAGTTAAGTGACATAAAATAAAAGCTCATGCCAACCCTTGTTAAAAAAGGAATGAATACGACCATCCATAATGCAAATTTATGTTGCACAAAAAGCTCATGTAGAACAACAAATTTTCCAAATAACAAAAATAGTATGGATAGCACTCCGAAAGCACCTACCCGAGGATCATCTAAAATCTCAAGTCGTTTGTCCCGATCTCGATAAGAAAAATACGCATCCCCCATGTCAATAAAGCCATCCAAATGTAAACCGCCTGTCCATAAAGCAAACAGCCCGATGACGATAAAGGCGAGCATGACCTCGCTACTGGCTGTCCATTGTGTAAGACTGTAAAGGACTCCAGCTACAGTTGTCCCCATCAAGGCACCTATCCATGGCAAGCAAGCAAACATACCTGTAATCGTTGACCTTTTTAGAGGTAATTCCTTATGTACTGGCAAAACCGTAAAAAATTGAAATGCCAACAGTAGGCTATACCAAACATTTTTCATTGTCTTGCCTTCCTTTTCCCTTATTTCCATCTCTTTAAGATACCATAATTCATTTCAAACGCTTCTTGAGCCATCACAACAAACCATTGATGAAATTGTCCTAAAGTTCTTCGATACAGCTCCACCTCTTCACTTTGATAAGGAGGTTCATCAAACAGCTCATTTGACACCACTAATAATGTCACGTTCTTCGTTAGCAGAGAAAGGATGGCCTGTTTAACAGTGTGTAGCTTGGATGCTAAACAGCCAGGCTTCGTTAAACATGGCGCTCCACTTTCATAGCCTTCATAAAACGCATTAGTGAGCCAAGTAGTGACGCAATCCCATAGCACCACATCCCCATCCTTGAGTGTCTCAAATACGGGCGCGATGTTATAAGGGGCCTCTACTGTTATCCATTGCATGGGCTGAGCTAGTCGATCAGCTTGATGGCGATCAATTCGCTTCTTCATTTCATCATCTAAAGCAATACCAGAGGCAATATACATTAACCGTTTTTCTGTACTAGGCTGCGTTTGGTAATACTGTATGGCGGCTTGTTCTGCAAAATGAGATTTGCCACTACGCACACCACCTGTAATAAAAACGAGGGGCATTTGTAAAACCTCCTATTGTAAATGATGTAGCGTACCAATCTCTTGGATTACCCATTGCTGTCCCTGACCTTCAATCACAGTGACGCTTGTCCCATGAATATATGGAGCTGACCAAAGCTCACCAATATTGCGCTGTAAAATGGCATTAATCATACATTTAATCGTCACTGCATGGGAAACGATCAAAATATGCTCATCTCGGTGCTGCTCCGCTATCTTTTTCAATGTATACATTGCTCTTTCTGTGACAGCACCAAAGCTTTCCGTATGGGTTGCCATAAATTGAGCTGGGTACTTCGTATAGAGCTCATAATCTAGCCCATCTGTCAGCAAAATATCCTCAATTTTCTTACCTTGCCAATTCCCTAAACAGATTTCCCGCAAATTATCCTCATAGTAAACTGGTAATTGGCGTTGAGCCGTCAAAATATCCATCGTTTCCTTCGCACGACCACTTGAACTACTGTAAGCTGCCGCAAATGGGATTGACTGTAGTTGCTGCTGTAATCTCGCAGCCGCTTCTCTGCCATTGTCGGTTAGCGGAGAGTCCAACCACCCTTGTAGTCTCTGCTCCTGATTCCATTGTGTTTCCCCATGTCTTACTAGATAAAAAGTTGTCACTTTTCTCTCCCCTTATTTGCGTTAAACCACGCCTGCAGACAATTATGTAAATATGTCATGGCCGCAATATCTTTAATCCCAATACGGAACCATTCGCCCTGTAATCCTTTAAAGTTTTTCGTATGACGCAGGACAACTCCCTGTGCTAAACAATACGTAAAAAAGGCGTCCGCCTGCTGCTCCTTTGGCAATGAAAAACACACATAATTTGTCACACTATTAGTGACACGACAGCCGTTTTCTTGTAAAAAACGATGCAACTGCTCCCTTTGCGTTGTCGCATAGGCAATTGCCTGCTGACTATAATGCTGCTCATCCAAACAGCCTGCACCAATAACGAGTGCAAAGGCATTTAAATTCCAATGTGGGAGCATGTCCTTTAGCTCGTTTACGATGGAGGTATGAGCAACTAAATAGCCTAGGCGCAAGCCAGGTATTGCATACATTTTAGTCATCGAACGCACCACAAGGACATGTGAATTTTCCACACTTTCGTGAATGAGGGAATTCGCCTCATCAACCCAATCCATAAAAGCTTCATCGATGACAAGCTCACATTTGACAGCTCGACCATGCTCCAATAAGTCTAGTATAGCTTCCTTCTTTGGCAATACACCTGTTGGATTATTCGGTGTACAAATATAGAGTGCGTCTGCCTCCACCATTTCTTGTTTAAGCCGTTCCATTGGCAACGTATATTGGATAAAGTCCGTCACCAAAATCGGAATAATAATAGCCCCTGCAGCTCGCAATGTTCGCTCATATTCTGAAAAAGTAGGATGTACAACGATGACGCGCTTTTGAGCATAACGCCTCGCAATAATACTAAAGAGCTCTGACGCCCCGTTGCCTAGTAAAACCATGTCCTTCTTCACTTGATGAAAAGCAGCGACCTTTGTTAGAAAAGGCTCTCCATCCGGATCTGGATAGCGTTGAATGAGCGGGTAAAATGTACGCCAACGTGCTTCGACAAAGGATGGTGGTCCTGCCGCATTGACATTTTCACTAAAATCATATACCTCTTCAGGCATCGTTAAACCTAATTGCTGATAAACATTTTGCGGATTTGCTCCGTGATTAGGTAATAGCATAAATGAACACCTCCACTGCTAACATGACAAGCGTAAAGAGCACCATGGCAATACGCATTTGAATAATAGATGCCATTATATGTTCCTTTGTTAGAGGAACTAATTTTTCTCCCATAATCGCACGTTGAGAAACAACGCCTTGATAGGTATTTTTTCCGCCTAGTTGTACGCCAAGCTGTACTGCCGTTGCGGCCTCTAAATAACCACTATTAGGACTTGGATGCTTTTTAGCGTCTTGCGCCCACCGCTTTAATCGTTGTCCAAATGAGTAACTCGTTTCATTTTTTGTACCTAGCACCATAAGAAAGCCAGTGATACGACTTGGAATAAAATTCAGGACATCATCAAGTTTGGCCGAAAACATGCCAAAATCTTTGAATGTTTCGTTTTTATAGCCGACCATGGAATCTAACGTATTGACAGCCTTATAGCCCCATAAACCGATAGCCCCAAATAAAAAGGCATAAAATAGTGGGGCGGTCACCCCATCACTTGTATTTTCCGAAACGGTCTCTACAACACCACGTACAATTTCATCTTCTCCCAGCTTTTCGGTATCACGCCCAACAATCCAAGATAATTTGACCCGTGCTTCCGCAAAATCACCTTTTACAAGGGGCTCATAAACTGCCAGTGCTGCCTCCTTCAAGCTACGCTGCGCCAGCCCAATGCCAATTAAAAGTCCTTCCACCAAAATGCCAAAAATTAAGCTTACCTGATAGCTGAGTAGTAAAATAAGTGTGACCACAAACATCGTTGTCCCTACAACTGCCAGTGCCATCACCATACCACGCAGTTTCCGCCACTTGCCTCGATTCCACAAAGCTGTTTGTGATTGAATCAGCTTGCCAATCCATCGCACGGGATGCGGAAGCTTCGGAGGGTCTCCTACTAAAACATCGAAAATTATCCCTATGATACAGGCAATCACTATGGCAATCATAACGCCTTCTCCTCTTTATCTTTTTTGTATTTCCGAATAGCCGCACGCATCGTTTCATAGACACCATAGCCAATAACCTTACCTAGCATTGTGATAGGTCCAGCATATTGATGGTAGTCTCCTTCTTCAGTAGAAGCAATGAGTAAGCTATCAGTGGATGTACCCGTTGCTTGCGTGCCAGTGGTAGGATCAGTTATGCCTTCATCCGTTAACGCTTTCACCTTCGCCTCCGTTGTAGAAATCATAGCCTGAAATAACGCTTCATCAGATAATTTTCCGTTAATAAGCACCCATGTATTAATTGTTCCTGCATGGTACTGCTCCTCACGATGGAAAGCACGTGTAATATCCACGGCATTGCCCAGACCAGCAGTAATCATAATGACTAGATGAATGCCTTCATATGTAAAATCACGAATGGTCGCAAATTTAGCTTGGACAGCCGTCATCATCGCCACCGTGTTATCGATTGGAAAACCATGTGCTTGCAAAAAATGTTGTAAATCACGATGGGGCTGTCGATCATCATAAGTAATGGGCACAGTTCGATTCATCAGATGAGTAAAATAACCAAAGCCTGGATTATGCATGGCCGAGGATACAACCTTCATAGGTGAAACAGCTTGAAGTGCTACATATTGGTCTAAAATTTGAATATGATCCTTTGAAAGTATGGGCATTCCCTTGCCTCCTGACGATAAATAAATGACGAACATAAAAAAACAAATTCTTACAAAGAAGAATTTGTACTGTCGATTCTTTATTAAAATTTGAACCTTCTGAACGTTTGTACAGACTAACAACTTCATAATACTCAAATTATTTATTTTCTTTGAAATTGTATCATAAGTTTGCCTATTGCTACAATTCCATTTTGACGTGTTGTTACTGCTTTTGCTTGAGATTTTTAAAGCGAATCACAGAACCAATAATAATAAAGACCCAACCAATCGCTATGTAAACCACTTTCATTGTTTTTGTCGATGACGGTAAAATATCCATAATCGTTAAACAGACAAAAAGTATCCCAACAATCGAAAAAAGCATACCAATCGTTAAATTCTTCACGAAAAACCCTCCCAACTATGTACGCCCTCGATTTTACCGTATTCTTAGCAAAAAGAAAACACTAATCCAAGTAAGAATCCTTGGATTAGTGATAATTGTGTCATTAAGCTTTCGCATGGGCAAAAAATTCTTCGTATAACGCCTGTAAAATGCGGTTTTCATATTCCTGAAGTACACCAAAAACGAGACTTACTTCAGAAGAGCCTTGATTGATCATTTCAATGTTTGCACCAGTTCTTGAAATCGCAGTAGCTGCACGGGCAGCTAACCCTGTATTATGGCGCATGCCTTCGCCAACAATCACAATCATCGAAAAACCATGACGCATTTCTACATACTCAGCATGTAGCTCTTCTTTCACTCGACTAATAATACGCTCTTCATTATCCGGTGATATCTGATTCGAACGCATAATGACTGAAATATCGTCTAAGCCAGAAGGTGTGTGTTCATAAGAAATATTCTCATCTTCTAAAATTTGTAGTAGCTTTCGTCCAAAGCCTACTTCACGATTCATCAAATATTTAGAAACATATAAAGTTGAAAAACCACTGTCTGCCGAGATACCTGTAACGGGACGACCTGTTGCAGGACGACTTGGTACGATACGAGTACCTGGGGCTGATGGATTATTTGTATTTTTTATGTTAACGGGCACCCCAATCTTGTAGACAGGCATTAATGCTTCATCATGGAACACTGAAAAGCCTGCATATGATAATTCGCGCATTTCGCGATACGTAATTTCTTTAATTTCCACTGGATCATTGACAACCTTCGGATTCGCAGAGAACACACAATCCACATCCGTAAAGTTTTCATATAACTCCGCTTCAACAGCTGCTGCTAAAATGGAGCCAGTAATATCAGAGCCTCCGCGGTCAAATGTTCGCAATACGCCCGCTTTAGTGTAACCGAAGAACCCTGGGAACACAATAATTTCTTTTGTGTCTTTTAAAGGCGCTAAATTAGCATACGCTTCGGGTAAAGCAAATGTTCTTTCTGGCAAATCATTGACCACTAAACCATCCTTAGGACTTACATAGCGTGCGGGCATTCCAATGGCATTAAAATAAGCGGCAATAAGCTTAGCGTTATTATCTTCACCAGCTGCTTTAATGCTATCGATGAATAATTCCACGTTCGTTTTGTCACCTTGTACACGTTCACGTAAATCTTCCGCAATCACGTCACAAATGGCATCATCTAGCCCTAAGCCATCTGCAATTGCTCGAAAACGATCGACTACAATTTGCAATTTGTCTTCGGTATCTTCATGTTGTAACGCGGCAGTTGCTAATTGTATTAATAGATCGGTTACTTTTATATCGTCACCAGATCGTTTGCCTGGTGCTGAAACGGCAACGATTTTACGTGCCGAATTAGATTTCACAATGTTTGCCACTTTTTGAATTTGTTCTGCGTTTGCTACAGATGTTCCACCAAATTTACACACGATCATATCTATCAAATCCTAACTTTTTCAAATTAATTGTATTCCTCCAAAAAACAATTGACTGTACACAGTGTACAAATTATCAATTCCTACGTCAATACAATTTAAAAAATTCGCGCAATTTACTGAGAAATATGGACAATTTTCGTACTGTTTGATTTATTATACGGATTTCGTATGAAATAGTTAAGGTTTTTATGAATTTTTTTTCGTGACGTTCACAGATTCGTGAAATTTACCGTTTTGACTTTCTTCTATATAATGAGGAAAACGCTTACTCCCCACTATGATATGCACAAGTATCCTCGTTGTTTGTGCTAATTTGCAGGCGAAAGGAGGGTTTTGAGTAGGAGGTTATAAGTGGTTTATCATCTTCCTATTGACCTAGAAGATGGCTTGTTCACTTTTTTGCGGATATGTAAAATTCCTTCATGACCAAGCTTGAACAAGGGAATATCTTTTATATCTCCCCCATCCATACAAAAAAACTAGGATCACATATTTTTAGTGAAACCTAGTTTTTCCTAGCTATTCATTTAAATCGCAGTCCAGCCACCATCAATGACTAGTTCTGCACCTGTCATAAAGCGCGATTCGTCAGAGGCAAGGAAGACCACACCGTAGGCTACATCCTCAGGTGCACCAAAGTATGGCAGTTGTGTATAGGTTTTATAGAAAGGCAATGCGCCACCTTCCTCCATCGTTGGCGCTGTCATAGGCGTAACGATAATGCCAGGATGAACAGAATTTACACGAATATGATCTTTCCCATACTCGACTGCAGCTGATTTAGATAACACTCGAAGTGCTCCTTTTGCTGCAGTATAAGGGCTTGTCCCTGCCATTCCGACGATTCCACCAATGGAAGAAATATTGACGATAGAACCGCCACCAGCCTTTTGCATTTCTGGAATCACATATTTCATACCAATGACACAGCCATTCAAATTAATGTCCATCACTTTATTCCATTCGTCCATTTCCATGTTGGCGATCGTTTTTGGTGATGAAATTCCTCCATTGTTGACTAGTACATCGACTTTACCATATACCTTCACCGCCTCTGCAATAACAGCCTTCCATTCGTCCTCAGAAGTTACATTATGTGAAAGAGCAATAATATCTCCACCATTTTCTTTAATTTCTTTGACCAAGTTATTCAACGGCTCGATTTGCACATCTGTCGCAATAACCTTTGCTCCTTCTTGTGCAAATAGTTTTGCTTCAGAAGCTCCCATACCCATCGCTGCTCCTGTAATAATAGCTACTTTCCCATTTAAACGTCCCATCTATAAAACTTCCTTTCCTTTATCAATCCATTCCCACTGTGAAAATGCCCCAAGATTTTTCCAATCCTTGACATAAGCAAGAAGTCTTCATTTCGATTCAGCAGGTGTTTGGACACCCTTAAAAAAGTGCAACAAGCATATCTTTTCCGTGCGTTTGCTACTAAATGGCTGAATCAGATAAATGTATAATTCATGAACATGTTAACAACTAGTTGTATTATCGACACGGTGTCGTTAATATAATTATAACTGTCTGTTCAAAAAGGGCAAACTACACAAGAGCGATAATTGATGCATTAACAACATGGAAGTCTTTCGTGTTGTATAAACGATAAATTTAATACAAGGAGCTTGAAAATGTCGAAAAAAATGGACCCTCGCGTGATTAGAACACGCCAGCTATTAAGAGATGCGCTAGTGGAATTAATTGATGAACAAGGCTATGAGAAGATTACTGTGCAAGATATTACCCAACGGGCCACCTTGAACCGGGCCACCTTTTATTTACATTATCGTGACAAATTAGACTTACTGTATCAAAGCTCTGAGGAAATCCTACATGAATTAGTAGGTAGTATTCACCCAACGGTTGAAGAGAAGAAAGATTTCGATTTATTGCCTCATTATGATCAGCCGCATGAGACCTTTATGCATTTGTTTGAACAAATTGCGCTGAATAGTAAGCTTTACAAAGTCTACCTCACAGAAAAAGATATCCCTTATTTTTCGGCAGGCTTAAAAAAGATAATTATCGATTTTGTATCAAGTGGCATTCAATTGATGGAGCCTGATGATCAAAAATTAACCGTACCGCGTGAGATGGCTATCCGTTTTTATGCTGCCGCCTTCCTTGAAGTAATCGTCTGGTGGTTAGAAAATGATATGCCCTATACGCCAAAATTTATGGCCACTCAGTTAATGCGTATTACCATTAAGGGACCCTACTTGGATAACCCCTTTCAGCAACCTTAAAAGCTGGCATTTATGATATGCCAGCTTTTAAGGTTAATTGATATGTACAATAACTGACCAATTATACTGGATGGTCACGGTTGCACCACAGCCGTAGTAACAGCCATCCCTTAACTTTCCCACCCGATCATTCCCTCCACTTTTTTAGAAAATAGATGTAAAAGTTCTGACAAAACTGCTATTCCTTTCGATGTAGTTTGTATACAAATATTCATTGAAACAGGAATGATAGCAACCCCTTTAGTTCTATTTCTAAAGGGGGTATTTTAGCTGTACCTCAGCGTATAGGATTGTCAAAATTCCAGTTCGTATAAATGACAGCCGCGTTTACTGGGTCTGTCGTCGTATCTTCCGTGAAACCGCCTATTAGATTCCCTACTCTAAATGTTGGCTCAAAAAATTGTTCTTCCTTTGGGGGTGCGGTGGGACCATCTATCCCCAATTTCGTCTCATCTGTGACCACAACTTCCATGCCGTTATCCAACGTAAAGCTCAGTCCATCCTTTCCGACTTCTGTGATTTTTCCTTCAATATTGACGACTGCTTTTGCCGCAGGAGCTGCATGATCCACTACAATTCTTTCCGTTAAATCAAGTGCAGTATCATTGTTTACATTTACTAAAGGAGCAGCTACAGCAATTACTGCACAGGCAACTAAACTTCCCACACTAATTCGTACTTTTTTCATAAATGCCCTCTTTTCTTTTTGCTCAAATTCCATCATCTCGTTTTGCATCTTTATCTTAAATTCATCGGAAGCATGAATTTGCTTCAGCACATTTTTATAAGCATTCATCAGACCTTAGTCCCTTCTTCTAGTATTGTTTTCAATTTCATTCGTGCCCTTCGTAGCTTGGAGCCAATCGTGTTGCCATTCATTCCTAATAGATTAGCGATTTCTACAGTTGTATAGCCTTCATAATAATGTAAATAAACAATGACTCTCTCTTCTGGACTAAGCTCAAAAATCTCCGTAAGAACCATCTGCTCCTCTTTGGCGATAAAGGACATTTCTTCAGTAATCGGCACTGTCTTCGTCACACGGGAAGACTTAAAGTAATCCTTACATTTATTAAAAGTTACTTTGATGAGCCAAGCTTTTAAATGATCTTCATGATCAAAGGGCTTTCTCTGTTTCATAAGAGTCATAAAAACGTCTTGAACAATGTCCTCTGCCTCAGACATATTTTTTGTCTGATGCACAGCAATTCGGATTAAGGTGTCACTATATGTTTGAACAATCTCTTGAACACATAAGCCCGCAAACTTTTTCATATTTCCTATCGAGCCCCCTTCTTTTCATAATACGATTCATCTTTTAAAATTCGTGCAGTGGATTATACTTTTATTATCATGGATGATTGGAGGCTGTCCTAAATGAAAAAGAAGAGTAAACTAATTCCCTCCTTAAGATCACATGTATTTTTTATGAAGTTGTAACCACTGACTTCATAAGAATTGTATGATAACTATCAAAAAGACCGACAAAATGCTTGTTCTAACAGTTATACTGAATATTAATTTATAATGATATGACAAGAGTTGGAATGATTATTAACAGGAGAATGATAGATGAAAATAGTAATTGCAGAAAAACCAGACCAAGCTGCCAAGTTAGCTGCTCCCTTTTCTTTTACTAAAAAGACAGGATATTTTGAAGTCAAAGCCAACTCATATTTCCCAAATGGAGCAATTATCACATGGGCAATTGGGCATCTATGTGAATTAAAAACACCCGAAGAATATGATTCTACATGGAAAAAGTGGAAGTTGGAAACATTACCCATTATCCCCGATCGATTTGAATATAAAGTCTCTAAATCTAAGTATAAACAATTTACTATCATCAAAAATCTAGTTAAAAGAGCAGACATTCAGGAAATTATTATCGGTGGAGATGCGGGTCGTGAAGGGGAATTAATTATTCGTACCATTTTAAGGGTATGCGGTGTAAACAAACCGATGAAGCGATTATGGATATCATCCTTAACCGAAAACTCGGTAAAAAATGGCTTCTCTAATTTACTACCTGAAGCACAAACGAAGGATATTTATTACGAAGCTTTAAGTCGTTCCTGTGCAGATTGGCTAATTGGTATTAATACGTCGAGATTATATACGGTTCTACTTAAGAAAAACGGTGTCAAAGATGTCTTTTCCATTGGCAGAGTACAAACCCCAACCCTTGCATTAATTGTTCATAGAGAACATGAAATCGCGAATTTTAAATCAGAGCCTTTTTGGGAAGTCGAAGCAGTCTTTCATTTTGCAGGTAAGATGCTAAAAGCAAAATGGCACAAAAATAATATGTCAAGAGTATTGGAAGAAAAACAAGCGATAGCCATCGCTAATTTCTGTCTACATAAAAATGTAGACATCACAAAAATAATTAAAGAGACAAAGGAATACGCACCGCCTCTTTTATTTAATTTGTCAGGGTTACAGGCTACAGCAAATAAGGCTTATAAGTTTTCACCACAAAAAACTCTTGATATTTTACAAAAGCTTTATGTAAAAGGTTTAGTTTCATACCCAAGATCTGATTCACAGTTTTTAACAAGCGAAGAAGCCAAAACACTACCAACTATATTAAACAATTTGAGCAAAATGGATAAATATAAAAACCTTCTGCCTCCCCCAATAAACTCCATTATGCATAACAAAAGATATGTAAATGAGAAAAAGGTTACGGACCACCATGCAATCATTGTGACAGAACAGATGCCTAATCTTAGTAAGCTAAGCATGGAAGAAGAGAAGATTTACGATTTAGTAGCTAGACAAGTCATTGCAGCACATTATAACCATGCCATTTTTGCTTACACCACCATTCATTCGCTTGTCGATAAACGAGCAGAGTTCATATCGAAGGGGAAGGAGCAAATCGAGGAGGGCTGGCGTAAAGTCATTTATCCAACTAAAGATAGTTCATCTCAAGAAGAGGAAGAAATGCTTCCCCTGCTTCATGAAAATGAGCTAGGAACTGTGGCTCAAGCTAGCGTTAAACAAGGGGCAACACAGCCACCTAATAGATATTCAGAAGGTCATTTAATTACATTGATGAAAACAGCTGGTAAACATCTTGATGATGCGGAATTAGAAAAGGTTTTGTCTAAAACAGAAGGTTTAGGGACTGAAGCAACACGAGCGGGTATTATTGGTACACTCAAAGATCGACAGTACATTGAAATAAAGAAAAATCAAGTATTTGCTACGTCTAAAGGTATGCTATTAATTGAAGCGCTCGGTGAAAACAGCCTATTAACATCACCCTCCATGACGGCAAAATGGGAGCAGCGACTAGCTGAAATTGGTGAAGGACATGCTTCTCCTCAAGCATTTATGGAGCAAGTAAAAAAGCTTACCTACAAATTGATTACCGATGCACATGAACGCGAAAAAGCATGGACATTCGATCAAAAGGAAGTCGAAAAAATCAGTGCCAATAACCCTTATCAAAAGAAATATAAAAAAGAAAAAACCGTTGTCGGAAAATGTATTCTTTGTAATGGCTCTATTATAGATCATGGAACTTTTTACGGTTGTTCAAACTATAAAGCTGCAAACTGTAAATTTTCTGTGTCCAAGAAAATTCTTAGTAAAACCATTTCACAGACGAATGTAAGAAAGCTACTAGCCACTGGTGAAACAGACATGATAAAAGGGTTTAAGAAGGGACAAAAAACCTTCAATGCGCATCTTATTTGGGATAAACAAGAACATAGGGTACATTTTAAATTCCCTCAATAATAGAGCATTTAGGCGGGAAGGCACTTCAAAGGGCGATACATATATATCGCCCTTTCTTTCCCACTACCTCATAAGAAATATGTTAAAGCATTGCTTCCAGAGGTTATTAATGCTAATAAACCTGCAAGCATCATCCATAGCGCATATCGGTTTTCTTCCTGTTTTCTCTTGCCTATCCAAAATAAAATGAAGCTGATGATTAATAAAACACCCCCTATTATTGCACCTGTAATAATCCCAATCATCATGCCCATTTCCTATTGCCTCCTTATCTTCTCATCAAACTATTTGTTTTAATCTAGGTTCATTGTATCTATCAGTCATCACTTTTTTCTTACTCATTCCTTACATATTCATTAAGTTATAAACACTTCTATCCGCCACCAAACTAAAAACACCTTAATAGTTACACTATCAAGGTGTGGTTCGTCAATTGACTAGCTAATGTAAATACCTGATCCATGCGCTCATCCTCTTCTACCCTTCAAAAAAAGAACATACATATCGATATGTATGTCCCTTTCCCTCTTATTTCAAATACGTATTTAATACTTGGACCATATGTGCATTGAGCTTATTAAGATCAACTGCTGATACTGGCTGATTCACAAGCTGATATTTTTCTTTCAGCTGAATGATTCTACGGACACTGTCATTAATTTGCTGCTCTGTGATTTCCCCGTTCTTTACGGCTGCCTTCAATGCATCTATGGCCGCTGTGACATTGGCGAATTCATGGGCAATTAAAATAATATCATTACCCGCCTTCACAGAATCTACAGCAGCTTGCCCAATATTAAAATGATTCGTAATGGCCTTCATCGTCATATCGTCCGTCATTACAACCCCATCAAAGCCAAGCTGATTTCTTAAAATCCCAGTAATAATTTCCTTTGACATCGATGAAGGGTATTGTTGATCGATTTTAGGTAATAAAATATGACCGACCATAACCACATCAACGCCTTTATCAATCGCCGCTTTAAATGGAATAAGCTCTAGCTTAGTTAAATCGTCTAGACTTTTCGACACTTTGGGTAGCTCTAAGTGAGAATCTACTGATGTATCACCATGACCAGGGAAATGCTTAATGACTGGAATTACCTGCTGACTTTCTAACCCCTGCATAGTCTGAATTCCTAATTGACTAACGATATCAGGCTTATTAGAGAACGAACGATCACCAATAATCGGGTTGTTCGGATTGCTGTTCACATCCATTACAGGGGCGAAGTCTAGATTGAAGCCAAATGCCTTTAATTGTTCCCCTAATAATTGACCAATCTCATAGGAGAATTGTGCTTGATTGATTTGCCCAATCTTTTGGTTCGTTGGGAAATTTTTTAACGGCCCTGGTAATCTGACTACTTTGCCCCCTTCTTGGTCAGTTCCCAAAAATAATGGTAGTCGATTAGTCCCGTTCGCTGCCATTAGATCATTCATCAGTGAGACTGTTTGCTGTGGCGTTTCAAGATTATTGGCATAAAGAATCAATCCTCCAACCTTGTAATCACGAATTAAACTCGTTGTCTCTTGCTGAAGTGATGTGCCCGAAACACCGGCAAACATCATTTGACCCAGCTTTTCATCCAATGTCATCTGGTTGATTGTCTCTGCTATATCATCCGTTATTGCTGTATAGACAGAGATGTGATGAACAGCAGGATTGGCATCACCGTCAGTCGGCTTTGGCAAAATCCACTTTAGTTGATAGTGGTCGTTAACCTGATACACTAAAATAATTTGATTGGTCTTTGTGTCCTGATAATAGCGGACCTCATCAGGCTCGCCCAATTTATTTTTAATATCTGCTAAATGAATATTCCTTATATCTGCTTTAAATGAACGGATATCGAAAGCTTTTGTACTTTGAAAGCCAATCGTTATCTCTTGTTGAAGAAAATCCTCGTATTGTCCATTAGCGGACTCCGTTACTTGCTGAGGGTCCCCCCATTGCTGATGAACCGTACGGCTATCTGACTCCCCTGCGACAAATGGCACATCAGGTACTTTTCCTTCTCCTGCTAGGTTGACAATATCCTGAATGACTACGTCAAGATTTCCGGTATCGCCGCCCTCAGTTGCATGATCGCTATGCTCCTGGACTGGGGGTGACTCCGAATTTCTAGTCGTTTGTGTGGCTGGTCGCATCTTCATACCGATAAAAAAGAGCAAACCCATTAAAATCAGCACAAGAAATAGGAGCAAGCCACGTCTTCTTTTATGCATGAAAAAACCTCCTCAATCCAACCCTAAGAATCATAAATCATTCTACCAGCTAACGTTATCATATCTAATGAATGAATACAAAGCATGTGAAATCAACAGAAACGATTCACTCTTTAGAAAATATTATCGTAAGCTAGCAAAAATACGAAGGAAAATGTTAAAATATTCTCATAAAGGGGGAGGCAAGGTATGGGGAAATTGAGTAAAAGGAATATATTGTGGATTGTACCAATCGGCATTTTAGGGGTATTTTGGTACTTCTATGGTCCACAAAAGGATATTACTGACAATGAATATATTACATATGTAAAAAACTATACTTATGAAAATAGTACAAAAACTTTAGAAAATGGCTTTGCTGCTGCCTGCGAAAATCCCTATTGGGTTTATTTTGAAACACAAAAAAGACAGGATGTAGTCGAGTTCAAAGGAGATTGCTCCGTTAATAATAAGGTTGCAAAGGTCAATGTGCAATTCCTTGTGGACAATGATAGGACAAATGTTCAATCAGGTGCAATGTTAGTGGATAGTAAAATGCAGGATGAATCGGATCGCGATCAGTTTTTGCTAGCATTAGTTAAATAATTAACATCCCCCCTCATCATTAAAAAAACAGTGAGGGGGATTTCTGTTATTTCCTCATCTTGATTTTTAATTGCCAACATTGAATTATTCTGAATGATTACGAAAGATAAATAGATCATCAGGATTCCAAACATGCAAGTCGTCAGCAAGATATCCACGTAGCCAAAGTCCTCCATCTATTTTTCTAATGTAAAATCCTTTAGGAAAATCCTCCTCATCACTTACGATTTCTGAGGCAATTGTGATGGACCCAGAAGGCGCTCGATTTTGTTGTTGAGGATTCCCTGATTTACTTTCAGGTTGGTCTAAATATGCAAGTCTTACGTAAGGTCCGACCTCAAGAGGACATAAATCCAAGCCAAGTTTGTTTGCTTGTTCAATAAGCTGAGGCATCGTGGCTCCATCAGGAAAACCAAGATTTCTAACAGCAAGTTCAACAATTTTTAGGCTATACTTTCTTTCAGAAGTAATAAATTTATCATCAGATAATAATTTCTCTCCGTAATGATTCATCGAGATAGAATGCTCTTGTAACTTTTGAATTAGCTGCCATTTCGTTAGTCCACCAACCTCTATTGACTTAGCAATAACAGGGCAATCAGGATAAATTTTCAATTGTATCACTCCTTATTAATAAGCACCACATTATACATTTAATGAAAATAACGACATTCAAATCTTTTTCCTCTGCCGTTCGCTTACGTACATTTGTTCACGGTATCTTTCATATATAGTCTAAGAATACGGCTCTTGTCATGATTAAAAGCACAATTCTTGTTGCAGAATTGCGCCTAATTGTTAATAATTGTTATTCAATTTATGGAAACAAATCAATCTACCTAGTGGCTACTTCTTTTTTTAATAAAGAATAGATAAACGTATCATATGCTTTTTCATTTTGCACCATATAGTCTCTTAGAATTCCCTCTTGCTGAAAACCTAGCTTCAGCAGTAACTGATTGGATGCTTCATTTTCTAAATACACAACAGCCCCAATCCGCTGTAAATTCATGTGTTCAAAGCCATAGGCGATTACTTGCTGAATGGCTTCTTTTATATATCCCTGTCGCCAGTAATCTGGATGGATTTCATAGCCGATTTCCGCTCGTTTGTGTGGAGCAGACCATAAATGATAACCAATCGTACCCATGACTTCGCCAGTTTCTTTACGCTCAATACCCCACCGTATGCCTCTCTTTTCCTCATAGTTTTTGTCAAAAAGCTTGATTAACTGTTCAGCCTGCTGTTTTTCAATAAAAGGTTCCTGCCCATAATAGCGTGTTACCTCCACATTGGAAAGGCAATGAAAAATGGCAGGTACATCAGCCTGCGTCAGTTTTCTTAATTTTAGTCGATCTGTTTCTAACTTTGGAAACATCCTTCTTCCCCCTTCCCACTTCTATATCCTTAAATCTCAAGCATAAAGGCGACTTCTCATACACCATGATCGATACATACTATCACCTATTACAAAAAAATATATTTATTCCATCTTATGAAATTCCCATTTTTTGCACAAGTCATTTCTCTTAAATTTTAATAGAAATAACAAATATTACTATATAAAATTTATAAAATAGCTTATAATAGAAAGCTGACTATGCACTCCTACATTAAGCATATAAAGGTGATTTCAACATGCTATCTTATGAACGTATTCTAATAATGGTCCCGCCGGTTCCCTAGCTACGCTTTCTACTTGTCACTAACAGAGTAGAATTTGCTTGTAGGAGGGCAATATGTTGAAAAAACAGGCTGTACCATCTTTATTGTTAATGATTGTTCTTGTGGCGTTCCCACAAATTAGTGAAACCATTTATACACCATCTCTACCGGACATTGCAGATGCACTTGGTGTATCCAATAGTTCTGTCCAATTAACCTTAAGCATCTATTTTATTGGATTTGCATTCGGTGTTTTTAGCTGGGGATGGATTTCTGATTTTATTGGCCGAAGACCTGCCATGTTAGGCGGTTTAGTTTTTTATGGAATCGGGAGCGCATTATGTTTTTTTGCGGACACAATCTCCTTTCTCATTGTAAGTCGTTTTATTCAAGCATTCGGTGCTGCTACTGGCTCTATTATTACGCAAACCATTTTGCGAGAAAGTGTAGCCGGTCATAAACGACATGCAATGTTTGCACAAATTTCCGCAGTCATTGCGTTTACTCCTGCGGTAGGACCATTGATTGGGGGCTGGGTGGATCAAGCACTTGGCTTCCGGGCAGTATTTTTTGTCCTAGTGGTCATGAGTATATGGTTGTTCATCTATGCCTTTGTTAGGTTACCTGAAACGACGCAACCAACTGCTAGGCAAAGAATAGCGATTTGGCCTGTCGTCAAACGCATTTTCGCTTCCCCGACCGTTCTTGTCTACGGTTTGGTCATTGGGGGCATTAACGGTGTGCTATTTAGCTATTATGCGGAGGCACCTTTTATTTTCATTGATTACTTTCAGATGACGCCGGGTCTCTATGGTTTTCTTGGCATCATCGTAGCATTTGCCTCGATTATAGGGGCTATGATTTCTAAGCGACTTATCACCACACGTTTACCTCAACAAATTATTCATATAGGTTGTTCGGTGATGTTGATAGGGGCTTTCCTCTTAATAATTGTCTGTACTTTGCCATTGCCTACAAGTATGCTAGCCATAGGCATTATGGGTACAGTTTTTATCTTGCTGTTAGGCTCGGGCATTGCTCTTCCTAACTGTTTAAGTCTAGCATTAGTAAACTTTCAGGACGTCATTGGAACAGCAGGCGCCATCTTTAGTCTCGGCTATTACTTGCTTGTCAGTGTGATCACATATGGTATGAGTTTGCTTCACAATGAATCCTTGCTGACGATGCCACTTTATTTCTTGGGATTAACGACCATGATGTGGTTAAGTGCAAAAAAATATATTCGATAATGGATGTTAGCGGGCATCTTATCTACTAAAACAAAAATGCCACCCTGTTTTACAGGGTGGCTTCTTTTTTATTGAAAATAGTGATCCACAACTTCTTGTGCGGATTGAAACACCTTATTGCTTTGAGTCTTATAAAGGAATTTTGGATTCATACAGGCTTTCTCAAGACTTTTGGCTTGCTTTAACTTATCCGTCATTTGCTCAATAATATCCGTATAGCCGTCAAGCTGATTCGAGATTTTAGGTAGCATAATAGGTGAGATATCTAACACAATTGATACCTGATCCTCTGCGTAGCTATTTAAATTAATAAAAAAGCATTGTTCCAGATGCTTTGAATGTTTATCGATATTAATGACCGCCTTTTGAAAATGGGCGATGAGGCCTGTAGAAGTTTTCGTAATGTTAAAGCCTTGCTCTGTTAAATGTTGTTCAACGAGCTGTAAAAACTGATCAACCTCAGCATCTAGTTTTGGCGTGACCGTTGATTGGATTAAATCATCACAATTTTGATAAATTGTATCAATCTCAGTCTGTTTTTCAACAAGTATTTTAAAATTGGACATTGAATACACGCTTCATCTCCCCTTTTTATTAAGGTAGACATTCATGGAACGTTTTAGTCATAGACATAAAAAATTAACCAAGCTAGGGAGGTTCCTATGATAAGAAATTCTGTCAAAGCCATCATCCTCGTTGATGGTGAAATCTTGCTGATCAAAAATAAAATTTCGGAGGAACATTTTTATCTTTGTCCTGGAGGTGGACAAGAGCATGGTGAAACATTTCATGCGACTCTCCAACGAGAATGCCTTGAAGAAATAGGCGCATCTGTGCATATTGGAGAGCTTCTTTTTATCCGCGAATATATAGGGAAAAATCATGAGCATGCTGCCTTTGACGCGGATGTTCATCAAGTAGAATATTATTTTCTATGTCAGCTCCATGAGCAATTGCCCCAACCCACTAATCCAGATAGTCACCAAATTGGGACAGAATGGGTCTCAGTGGCAAGGCTCCACGAGTTCCCACTATATCCCAAATTATTAATTCCACAGCTTCAGCGATATGAGCAAGGGCTACAAACCACTATTTATTTAGGTGACATCAATTAGAAAAGGCTGCCTATTTTTAGAGACAGCCTTCTTTAGCATTAAATGTTTTGACCATTGTATAGTAGCTACTGCCAGGCGGATAATCTTTTATTTCCCCCACTACTTGATAGCCTCTTTCCTCATAAAACGTACGAGCTTGGAACGAATAGGTTGTAAGCAAAGCCTTCTTAGCACCCATTTCCTGTGCGGCTATTTCTACCTGTGCTAGCAGCTTACTGCCCAAGCCTTTTCCCCGATACGCTTCTTGAAACCAACATTTATGTATTTCCAGCCATCCCCAATAAACTTCAGCGGTCAAACCACCGACCCATTGCTGTTGTTGATCCGTTACGATCAAATGGAGAGGACGAACCGCTCCCTTCTGTCTACTTTCCCGATGATATGGAGAATGCTCATTATTAAAGCTACGAATTTTATCATGTGAAAAATTCGTAAAATCATCGTACGGTTCTTATAAAATAGAAATATGCGTATCGATATGAAGTTTCTCCTAATCCTGATAACGTTTCAATAGTTTATCCTGATGCGCGACAAAAATTTCCTCAAGTGGTATATCATATTGATTGGCAATGACAATAATATTCCCTATTACATCGCCTAGCTCCTCAATGAGCTCTTGCTTATTTTCCTCATAGGTTGGTGTAATTTCATCTGGTCGATCTCGGCCAATTTCTAATGCTCGTATTGCTCTAGCTACCTCACCAGTTTCTTCAGCTAAAAAGCCAATTCGTGTAAATATGTTAAGCTCTGACCACCCGCGGCTTTCATAGTAGTCCTTTACCCAATGTTGAAACTCATTTAACTCCATTTTCGTTCCCCCTCCATTTCTTTCCTATTCAAATTAAATTATACTATAAAAGAATCTCATCAGATATGGAGGAGTCAACAATGAAAAGTATCGCAGTATTTTGCGGATCTAGTATCGGCGCTTTAGACGCCTATCGTGAAGGTGCAATTCAGCTAGGGAAAGAGTTAGCCAAACGTCAAATTACCCTTATTTATGGTGGGGCAAGCGTCGGCATTATGGCAACAGTGGCCAATACCGTGCTACAGGAAGGTGGAAAGGTTATTGGTGTGATTCCTACCTTGTTAGAGGAGCGTGAAATTGCTCATCAGCAGTTAACAGAGCTGATTGTTGTCAACACCATGCATGAACGCAAAAGTAAAATGATGGAACTAGCAGATGGCTTTATCGCCCTGCCTGGTGGTCCTGGTACACTAGAGGAATTTTTTGAAGTGTTTACTTGGAATCAAATCGGCCTCATTCAAAAACCTTGCGCCATTTTCAATATTGAACAGTATTTCGATTTATTAATCTCATTTTTTGATCATATGCAACAGGAACAATTTTTAAAGGCCCAATATCGGGAAGCCTTAATTGTTGAGGCAGAAGCTACAGCGCTTTTAGATCAATGTCAAAATTTTGTTCCTCCCGCTATAAAAACCTACGAGCTAAGCAAATAATCAGGTGGTAAGGGTAGTCATCCTTTTATTCGACTATGCTTACCACCCTTTTTTTATCTCGTCGCATCTCGCTTTTTCACCACGAATACAGCTACCAATACCATAATGAGCTTCACCACCATGATGATTACATATACACTAAATGATAGTATGGTCGGTAATAAAACAAGCCACCATGACCAAGTAATAATATCCGTTACCTTTAATAGGACAAAAACAATGGTCAATACTTCTGCAATGCCCATCTGTTCACCACCTTTGTATGTATGTTCACTATGTAGTAACTATATTCCTCAGTATAGGGGGATGATAAAGATATTTCATGTAACAGGAGGAAGTACCATGTATCCTTTAGTTTGTACTTTTAAAAAAAGTTGTGTAGGCTCAATCAGAATTTGCATTTCCAGCCAAGCATAATCTGAAAGATAATGAATTTTTAACAGACAAACCATTAGCAACCATGATGAAGAGAAGATTTCTCATCATCATAGTTTGTCACTTTCACAGTCATGATCCACGTTCAAAAAAATAATATGAATAATGCGCTACATGTAATGGCACATTACTTATAGGAGGTGGACAAATTATGTCTAGAATCATTGGTGTTGAAGAGTCTTTATCCAATATTGAAGATGCTTTAAAAGCGAAAGGCTATGAAGTCATCCAGCTTCGAAATGAAGAGGATGCTAAAAAATGTGATGCCTGCATCATTACTGGTCAGGACCGAGACGTCATGGGGATTAGTGATCCAATTATAAAGGGTCCTGTCATTGATGCGAATGGGCTTTCAGCTAACGATGTCGTTCAGCGTGTCGAAAAATATTTCCATTAATGATGAAGTGCTGTCGCGTAAACATTGCGAGCAGCACTTTCTTATTTGGTTTTTTCCTTACATACTTATAATCTCTACTTATAATACACCTATTTGTTGTACAAAATAAATAATAGGAACTTTAAAAAGTAGGGAGACATATGAGCCAAAAAAATATATTGCTTGTTATTTTAATGCTTACGACCACACTACTCATGTCAGGCTGTTGGGATGTAACAGAACCCCAACGGATGTATTATGTGCAAGGTGTTGGTGTTGATTATAAGGATAATGAATATATAGCGTACATCCAACTTATGAACTTCGCCAACGTAGCAAAAACTGAACAATCGAACCCACAAGCGGCACCAACTGAAGTTGGTAAGGCTACAGGAAAAACTATCGAAGAAGCCATTTATAAATTGTATCGTTCAATGGACCAAGAAGTTTTTTGGGGACATATGACCTTTCTCCTTTTCTCGGAAAAAGCAATGGAAAGTGAACATGCCATTCCCATTATCGACACTTTTTTACGCTTTCGAGAAACAAGATATCATATTTGGGTCTATTGTACACAAGACCCTATCGAGGAAGTATTATTAGCAGCTCCTATTCTTGAAAAATCGCCCACTGCTACTAAATTGAGTAATCCCAAAAATAGTTCGAAACAAGAATCGTTTATTGAGCCTGTTAACTTGAGACAGCTAGTTATTGGCTTGAATGAGCCGAATCATGAAATGAAAGTCCCATTCATTTCTATCAATCAAAACTGGGAAACGGCAAAGGAATCCCGAACTGAAACCGCTTTTGCCGGTGTCGGCATTCTTTCAAAGAACGGTTTCAAAGGCTTTATTAAAGGCAATACAGCTCGAGGAATTGAATGGATGAATAATGCAACGAAGCAAGGGGAAATTACGATAAAATTAGACAATAGCGAGGAGCGGGACTACTTAACTGTTGATATTAAAAAATTAGATGTCAGTGTCAAACCGATTGTGCGAAACAATCAAGTGAAATTTGAAGTGTATTTAAAATTTAATACTATTTTGAATGGCTTTAAAGGGAAAGTGACACCGAGTCAGGTCAGGAAAAAGGTGGAGAAAGAAGTCAAAAAGGAAATTATAGCTACTTTTGAGGAAGGCTTAAAATTGGATACAGACGTCTTTCGTTTGTCAGAATATCTCTATCGTGACAATGTGAAGGTATGGAAAAAAATACAGAAGGATGGCAAAATCCCTTTAACCAAGGAATCCATCAGTAAAATCGATATTCATATCAACAAAGTAAGCCCTGGGCGAAAATCGTTTGAAGAAACTCTTACCGAATAACAATAAGAGACCACCCAATAATTGGAGTGGTCTCTTGTTTATGATAGCACTTGATGAAGCTGATCAAGGACCGCTCCTCTACTTATGCCCCCGTGATAGCAAACAACCGTCTCAATTTCGAGGTCTAGGTATTTTTTTAAAGACTCCTGAGCTTCCGCCAAATCTAATACGGATGGCTCATGGATACCCACAATATTGCCATCAACACTGTATAGCGAGTCACCGGCAATTAACGTTTTGCTTTGTGTCAAATAAAGGCTAATATGTCCCGGCGTATGCCCAGGTGTATGGATGATTTGAATACCTCCACAAAACGGCAGTTCCTCACCATCACTTAAAGTCTTATCCACTCGCCCCTTAGGAGGATTCTCTAAATGTGCATCTTTTAATAAGGGTAGTTTCCCTTGAATATAAGGTTGCTCTAGTGCATGCGCGTATATTCGTATTTCCTGTGCACATGTATCTATTAAATCCGGCAGGCAACCAATATGATCCACATCCTGATGCGTGAGAATGACCGCCCTTAGCTGGTTCAATGAAACACCAACCTGTGCCATAGCCTCTCGCAATTCTTCCATTTGTCCAGGAAAACCTGCGTCTATTAAAACAGCCATATCTTGATCCCACAAAAGCGTAGGATGAATCATGAATCCTTGATAATTCAGTTCCAGTACCTTTACGCCTTTCGATATTTCTATAGCATTCGCCCCCTTTGCCAAACATGAAGAGATAATGTGATCCTCTATTTAGTTTCTGCTTTCAGACTAAAATTTCCTGCCAACCCCGTCATGGACTTTAAAATTTTGTAGTCTGTATGTGATTATTTTTTCTCGTTCTCTTAGCATCTATATAAACGAACAGAGCAACAAGTAGAAAGCTTAGACTAACAAGACGGAAAATCATCTCTACACTCATCCATTCAGCTAAAAGCCCTAATAGAAAGGCACTAATGCCAACTCCACTATCAAAACTAGAAAGAAATGTTGCATTAGCCGCACCACTTTTTGCCTCACTGACTTTTTGAACAGTCCATGTTTGTAAACAAGGCATAACTGTTCCATAGCCTGCTCCGAACAGGATGGCTGCGATAATAAGCAACCAACTATTAGTCGCGTAAGACAACACCATCAATGATAAAAACCCTACTACTGCTGACACAATGATAATAGACCATGGCCCCGTTTTATCAAACCATTTTCCTGTAAAGGGACGTAGTAAGGTGGAAACAATTGCATTGATAAGGAAAAATAAAAAAATATGATCTAATCCTCTTTGTTCGCCGTATAGCACTAGGAAGGTAATAATTGCACCAAAGCCAAGCGTCGTCATAACAGTCAATAATGCTTGAAACCATACTTCTTTCTCAAAAATTGCTTCCATAAATTGAAATGGCTGTTTCTCATGCTTAACCGGTTCAGCCGAATAAACAAATTGAAGTGCTATCACTGCCAAAAGGCAAAGCATGCAAGAAGAATAGATTAATATACTGAAAGAAAAAGAATGATAGATTAGAATGCCTAAGCTAGGGGCAATAATAGCTCCTACGGTTGTCGAAATAGAAAAATAGCCTATCCCTTCACCTAATCTAGTTTTAGGAATTAAATCCACCGCCATTGTACTATTTGCAGTAGTCGACACTCCCCATGTGGCTCCATGGAAAAACCGTAACAGTAGAATGAGCCAAATCGTGTTCATAAAGGGATAAATGATTGTAATAATCATTAGCGTTATGCCTGCCCCCATAGCTAAACCTTTTCTATTGTTATCGACTAAATAATAGCCTACAAAAGGTCGAATGATAATAGCGCCTATTGTAAATACTGTAGTCACTAACCCTACCTGAAAGGGAGAAGCATGTAAGCTCATCAAATAGGCAGGTAGAATAGGTAGTAACATTTCAAATCCTATAAAAGTTAAAAAGTTACTCATAAATAATAAAAGAAATGCTGAAGTAAAAATAGTTTGTTTTTTCATTTTAAAATTCCTCGCTTCTAATTAATCTTTTAAATTAGAAGCGCTTGGCACACTGAAACATTCCTAAATTGCCTTAACTTTTTCAGCAATAGTCTCACCCTTTCAAAAATTTTTTGGTCAATTATTTTTTTAAAAAACGCAAAAAGACGCCAGAAAACCGGCGTCAGGAAATGCATAGAGTATTTTAAAAAAACTTTATCTATTAAATACAAGGGCAAAAAGCTTCCGGTTGCTGAATTCTATATGAAGTTTCGCTAAAAAAAGACAGACTGGTCCCGTTGAATTGACATCAGCTAATTGTAAAAATGTCTTTACTTCCATTGCAGCCATTCTAAAAATAGTATCCATCACTTTTTGCCTCCTTTCGAAATATCAATACATTATAATCTAATACAAAATAATTAAAAATGCAAATTCAGTTTTCCACCATCACAATCATTTAGCGCCACTTCGTACAACCTAGGAACTTATCTGTGCACAATATACCCCACCTTACGTGGAGCCACTACGTTTTGCTTTTCAACACTTTTCATACGATCATCTGGATTTTTTTTCATAGGAGTTATCAAAAGTTCAAACATGGTTAGTTGTTGAGCCATATTCATCCCCCCTTATGATTTTAAAAAATGTACATACTATTGCCTACTTTTCTTATATATGATTAATAACTCGTTTTTATACTAGCCATTTCCTTTCAAAAGAGAGTCATACTCAAAAAAATATAGACAACTTTATCCCTAGTTCTTTCATTTAAATAAAAAAGGGCAGCCTGATTTACACAAGTTACTAATCAATCTACTAGGAAGTAAAAGGTATCCTACTAGTAAAAGGACTGGCATCAAGGAAACAATTAAAGCCACTATTTTCAACTTCCCTTTTTGGCTAAAAAGAGCGGCTAGAAATGACGCTAATATTAAGGAGATGACCACAATGTCCCCAATTTCAGAGGTTCCATTCACTACAATGGGGGTAATAAAAGCAAAAAGAATGAACAAAGAAAATAATAACAATGAAAACATACTCAAATATTTTCTAAACACCATTACCTCACCCCCTTATGGTTTTTTCTTCCATTATTTTAACATAAATCATTTCATTTCTTATTCAACTAAACCGCTCAGAAGTTAAATAAAAAAGAGCTGCACATGCAACTCCTAAGCTACTACCTACACTTCAACTGTTTTAACAACACTTTTTTATAAAATTCGTGCAGTCTTCCCGTCGATAATTTTAACATGTATATACGACGAACCTCCACCTTGAATAAAATGGTTTGGCACTTCAGATACATCAAGGAATTCCTTTATATGAATGGACTTTTTACGGTTAGGCTCAATCGTCATAAAGTAAGGACCAGCTACATTCATGAGCGACTCCATACGCTGTCCTTTTTCCGTTAAATGATCATCTAAAAACTCTAGCTCAAATGACACCGCTTCATTACTTCGATTTTGTAATTCAAGATAACATTCCCCCTGTAATATATGTTGGCTAACTACATCAAATTGGCATTCGCCATTCTCAGTATAGGAAATCGCCATGATGCCGCTAGCGAAAGTCTCTTGATAGATGGTTATCAGAAGTAAAGGGAAAAAGGTAAAGGTGATTAGCACTACACCAATCGAAAGCAGATGGAATTTTTTTATACCTTTGACCAATAAAATCACAGCAAGGATAAAGAGAACTGAACCAAGTATACCAAGCAACACATAGCCATCATCTTTGAGGATAGGGAACGACATAAAAGAAATTCGAGCATTCAGCATTTGATAATTAGGAAATGGGAAAAATAAACACATACAAATTCCTAAAAGGATAATGGAAGTAACAAGCGCCTTTTTATTTCTTATCATTTTCCCCCTCCTCTTGTACAAATGAACATAGGCGATGCTCCATTTCTACTTTTGCGCACATAATTCTCTAAAATTGCATCCACGACAATGCCATTTTTCTTGTGTTTGTTCAAAATCCACAAGGTCTACAGGCTCGTTGGAAAAAATATCGGCTTGATACTTTTTCATTTCTAACACACTATACTGAAATGTATGTAAAATATTTTCCATATCAATATCGGTGAAGCTATATTTTTTCCGTTTTCCCGTTAGTAAATATTCATTATAGACCTCGATTTGCTCAAGCGGCACCCGATATTTTTGCTGCACATAATAGGCATAGAGGGCTAATTGCTGACGATCATCATCTGACTCTCCCCCCGTCTTCCAGTCCACGATAACCCATTTATCTGTTAGTTCATTAAAGTAATGAAAATCCATTACCACAAACACTTGGATATCGTTGATTTTCATCGAGCGAAATTGTTCTGGTTCTCCAATTCGTAAGGAGCCTCTTTGTGATGTAATTTGTTGAAATGTTTCACTTATCAAAAAATGCTCAAAGACAAGCTGGATTCGTTCTTTATAATCCTGTACTAGGTCAGAAGAAAGTTTGCCAGAATAGTATATTTCCTGCATCATATAATATTTATTTGGCTTGTGCCTCCAAGATTCAAGATGGCGAGTAGAATCTATAAATGCCGCATTCAGCTGTCCTCTAGCCCCATGAATCAGCTCCTCTAATGTGGGGGGCTGTCCGGTTTGTAAATAATCATTAATAGCCTGCTCAATAAAACGGTGAACAATTTGCCCAAATAAAATAGGCATGGGCTGCAGCTTTTTCAAACGATAAACAAGTTGATGATAAGGCTCCACATTGTAGCTCAGCCACCCGTTATGAGAAAAATAATATTCATAGCCATATTTACGGGCACAGCTTGTTAGCGTTTTATGGCGTGACAGTGACCACGAAAAGGTAGGATATGGTGTAATTTCAAACAGGACAATCACCTCCTATAACTGCTGGATAAAATCATAAACAAGCTGTACGATCAACACAATGGTTACAATACGAAGTAGGAGTTTTACTTGATTTGCTTTCACCTTTCTTGCTAAAACAATGCCAATTTGCGCACCAATCGTAGAGCCTACCATTAAAATCAATGTAAGTGGCCATTCAATTTTTCCCGTAGCAATATAAGTAATTGCTGCTCCTGAGCACATGGCGAATACACCTACCCTTGAGAGTCCAACTGCTTTAATATAAGAAATTTTCTCATGAGCATATGTATAAAGGGCTAGTGTACTACTGCCAGGCCCAAACATGCCATCATAAAAACCAACTCCAAGAAGGATTGGACCATTCTTTCGATTCATCATAAAGAGTTCTTTATGGCCAAAATCAGCCCCACCCATAAAGGACATCATTAACGCAAAGCCTAGTAAAAAGATGGCAATAAATGTCAATGTTTGGCTACTCATAAACGAAGCAAAAAGTCCACCCAATGTTCCACCGATTAACGATACTAATAAGACTGGCTGCATTTCTGACCATGCTAATTCTTTTCGTTTATAGATCGTATAAAAGCTCGAAAAAGCACTTACCATATTGGACACTTTATTGGCGCCAATGGCAGAATGAACTGGCACCCCCATTAACATCATCGTTGGTAAGGTGATTAAACCACCGCCACCCACTAATGTACCAATGACATTCCCAATGATTCCAATGAATAAAAATAACAAGTATTCCATCATATCCTTCTTTCTCTCTCACAAAAGCAATCATTCTATGATACAGTATAACAGATTGTAATTTTGAATGAGGATGGAAATGAGGGCAAGGATGCAAACACAACAAAAAACACCAACACCACGCTTTTGTCACCAGCTAACGGTCGTCGTGGCCATCATTTTTTTAGCTGGCTTCACAGCTACACTGATTCAATATCAAAAGCTTCCTGCAACGATTCCAGTTTTACAAAGCTTTACGAGTGACCACGCACAATTCGGACCAAAAATCGCCATATTTTATTTACCTTTTATTGCACTTATGCTATTTTTACTTTTGCACTATTTAGAGATGAAAGCAGCCTATCCTGTGATGCGTAAAAATAAACCGCCGCTGTCCCATAGTCAGCGTCAAAATGGCATCATGACATTTTGTCTCATAAAAAATAGTATTTTATTGTACTTTACGTACTCCCTTTTCAATGACCTTACGATCGCACTTGGGCACGATCGTATTTTACAGCAATGGCATGCGTATCTCTTTCTTTTCTTGCTCTGTGGTATTTTCAGTATGGGAATCGTACGAGGCATTTTATTGAATAAAAAGCATTAAAAAAGACGTATTAAAGAGTTGCTCTTTAATACGTCTTCCAAACATGAAACTACTCTATGGATTGCATAAATAAAATAAGCTGATCCTCTTGTATGCAATCGATGGCAACTTTATTACGTGACAGGTGACCACATTTTTTACATTGATGTACAATTTGATAACCTTTTTTAGATGAATAATCAATAGTAATCGGCTGCATTAACCCTTTACATGGATTGGCTCTATCACCAGGTATAATATCTAGGTGCTTAGAATATAAACAATGTGGGCAATGATTGCGGAAACTACCATTGTTTAATGGGATCACGTCCAGACCACACTGCTCACAATGAAATGCTGTATTTTCAGTTTTTCTACTCAATTGTTCTTCCTCCAAGACGATTTTTTCATCTTTGGAGAAAGGGTTCCGTTTTGTTTTTCTAAATTAATAGTATTAGGCTTTGATCATGATTTAACCCATTCACCATTTCGCTCTACAAAACGATTACTTCTAGTTCCACCTTCAAAAGAACATTTTTCATCTCTTTATCCGAACCACGATTGACTTTAGACTATTGTATCAACCACTGTAAGACGGACCTCTCCACCTTCCACTAGTCGGTGCTCATTGATCATCACTAACTTAGGCATTCGTCCCCTTATGAACAATTGTAGGAAATCTATTTACCTTCAAATGATCGACTCCTCATACGTTTCATGTTTTATTTAGTATACCAAATAGTTATTCACCATCCAATTCTCTTTCCATTTGTCTAAAATTATGTATTAAACCATACTTTTGTACACCACGCGCTTGTTCGATGCTAGCATCAGCCCATTGGCGGAACAATTCTTTATTGTTTTGGCTATGGGCGTAAACTGCCTCTACAGCAGGTTGCATCCAAGGCTGTGTCAGCTTGTCACTTCTCATAGCTGCCGTTCGACCTTCCATGGCTGCAATATAGCATAGGGCGTAGCTTGACAATGGCTCCTTGTTAATTTGCTGGGCAGCAGCCTTTGCCGCTCCAAGATTTTTTTCCATAATCGCTTTCGTAAATAGATAATTGTTTTTGATGGCTGGCTGCTTATAATGGTGGATGATGACATCCATAGCACGAATCTGTTCGTCTACCGTTTCATAAGCGGATGCATAGAGAGCCGCAAATATTGGTTCTTTCTGACGGCGCTTCACCCATTTATCTACAAGCTCCATATTGTTTGTTCGATATAAAATATGTACATGACGATAAATAATAGCTACCACGAACAAAGCAATTATACCGAGGGAAAAGGATAGCCGCACCCCTGATAAAGATAGCCCCATTGCCAGCAAAATAATGGCTAAATAAATGACTGTTAATTGAACAATTTTCATAATGCCTCCTACTGCAGCTTCCTGCGCATCTTACGTGAAAAGATGAAACCCGCTCCTATAAAGAAGACAAGTGCCATTACTTTCATGATAGGAATGATAAAAAGCTTACTGATGAGGAAAACAACGACTATATAATAGACCACCATTGCCAGTAAAAATAATGTTAGCTTATTCACGCGGCTCCCTACTTTCCTCTAATGCCGCCTCAATCGCGGCAAGCGCTTTTGGACCCATTCCATGTAAATGAGCTAAAGTGGAAAGATCAACGTTTTCCAGCTGTTTCAATTGTGTATAGCCTGCTGCTTGTAATGCACGAATTGCAGGCTTGGCTACTCCCTTTGGCCATTCTGTCATGTTTGCACTTCCCTTCACGAAAAATCTTCTCTGCCCTATTATGCAAGTGACGTCAAAGAAATGCAAATAAGTCAAAAAGATAGAATTTGAAACAATGATAGGCAAGCAGTCATTAAATTAGTCAAACTATGAATACTCCAGCTTGTCACAATGGAACCTCCGCCAACTCGCTCATTCATCCATCCCATTACATAGCCTGCTAGCCCTGTAGATAGTACAACTAACAAGATGATTGGAAATGGTAATACCGTCCACAACAGAGCCCCATGAATACACCCAAAAACGAGGCTTTGTAGCAAATTTCCGACTTGGAAACCAAAGGATTTTGCCAGCCTTTTCAATAAAAAACCACGGAACAATAGCTCCTCTGATAAGCCGGTTTGAATCATAGCATATAGAAGAGCGGGTATGAGCCCCGCTAAGCCAAGGCCAGCAAATTGATTGGACGCTAATATGGAACCATCCATATAAAAAAAGACGAGAGCGAAATTAGGCATCACTACTATTACAATAGAAAGTATATAAAATATGGCATATTTCCCCTTATCGACAATAATAGGCCTATGCAACCCTAACCATTCAAGAAAGGGTTGTTCCTTTTTTGCTGAAAAACTCCACCAAACAAACGGTATGACTGAAAATAACAACACTTGCACAATAGCATTAATCATATTTTCTCCCCCTATTCATTACGTTAAGTGTAGAAGAAAGAGCTATTAAATTCAATAATAATTTAATGATAATCATTAAATTATTAATCTTAAATATTAATTATTCATCGTTTCACTTTAATTATAATCGGGTGAGATTTCTTTGTTGTGCTTTGGTAAAATTTCATATATACTCAATTACAGACTATTAAGGTCTTTAATGTATGTAATAGTATTGGAGGTAATAACTATGAATATACATCTATTAGAGAAGGCTCGCATCTATGAACAAAGTACTCGTATCTCTGTACCAGCTTATGACACTTTATTCGCCATGACACAAGCCTATTTCCGAGCTCATTTAGGTGAGCAAGACTCATCCCTGCTAGTTGTAGGAGCTGGGGGCGGTAATGAGCTATCCGCATGGGGACCCTCTAATCCAAACTGGACTTTTACAGGTATTGACCCGTCTGAAGAGATGCTACAAATTGCTCAGTATAAGGCACAGCAATTATCTATAGAAAGCCGAGTTCAGCTTCTTCAAGGAACCATCGATACCTTGCCCCCCTCTCCATTAACCTATGATGCTGCTAGCTGCATCCTTGTGCTGCATTTTATCGAAAATCGACAGCAAAAACTTAACTTATTACACAACATTCATGCGCAATTAAAGCCCGGGAAACCTTTTATCCTCGCATGTGCCTATGGAGATCGAAATAGTGACGAACTGCAAGATCGCATTAAAATCTGGCAAAGCTTCTTTTTAGACGCAGGATACAAAAAAGCTAAGGTCGAAGATATGGGGAAAGTCATTATGAATATCTCTTTCCTATCCGATCAAGACATGCAGGAATTACTGAAAGAGGCTGGATTTAAGCAGGTTACTCGCTTTTTCACTTCTGGTCTTTTTGCAGGCTGGATGAGTCATGCCTAACCGAAAGCCCCCGCCATTTAGCTCAATTGGCGGGGGCTTTCACCAGGTGATTAGTAGATTTCATACAAACAATGACTTTTAAAAACTATAGCGCCGCTTTTCACCAATACATACTGTAGTAATACACATGATCATCTGTGGTCATCCCTACTTTTTCATAGAGCTTTTGGGCATTAACATTGTCCTTTGCTGTTTCGAGCATCATGTAACGAGCGTTCTCCTGCTGGCAATAGATGTAGCATTGTTCGATTAATGCTTTGGCCACCCCTTTTTTTCTAGCATGCACTGCCACAAATAAATCATTTAAAATAAATGCCCTTTTCATAGCTACGGATGAAAAGGTAGGAAATAGCTGCGCAAAACCTACTGGTTCCCCATTCAAGTATGCGAGAAAAATAGTGGATTGCTCCTTTTCCACACGTTCTTGGATAAACTGTTCGGCTTGCTTTAAATCAGTCGGTTGTCCATAAAACTCACGATAAGCATTAAATAACGGGACCACATCCCTAATTGTTGTCTGTGATACAGTACAAATATTCATATTCTACTCCCCATTTCAATTTATTGGTCATTCTAGTATGATGGTAGTAGATTATCTGACATTTAAAAAGAGACAGTTTCAAACATTTCAACATGTCGATGAGGTGCATTATGGACGATTTCATCTTTTTATTAACGGACAAAGAAGCCAAATATAAACAAATCTATCAGCAACTGAAAACCCTCATTATGGAAGGCACATTGGAAAAGAATGATACCCTGCCTTCTATTCGGAAGCTAGCAGAAACTTTGCAGGTGAGTCGCAATACGACATTAACGGCCTACGATCAGCTTGTAGCTGAGGGGTATATTCGAGGTGAAGGTCGGAAAGGGTACTTTGTGAATGCGTTGGAGCAAGTTTTCTTACAAGAGCAACCACAGCCTATTCAATCGAAGCCAATAAAGGATACTTCGGCATTACTTGTGAATTTCCTAGCTGGGGCTGTCGATCAACAACACTTTCCCATCAAGGCCTGGCGTCAAATCGCCAATCAGGTTTTACAGGAGCCAGCCTGTTATCAATATGGGGCACTGTTTGGAGAGCCTATACTAAAAGAACAGCTTGTCCAGTATTTACTACAGGCAAGAGGGCTCTATACCAATCATGAAAATATCATTATTGGAAGTAGTACACAGCAGATGCTTTTGTATCTTGCATTTTTACTGAAGGAAAATTTCCCTAGCATACTGCTGGAGGACCCAGGCTATGATGGGGCTCGGGAGGCATTTCAATTACATAACTTTGACATTGAGACCTTACCTGTGTTCGAAGCAGGTGCACAGCTTGATGTCTTAACAAATTGTCTTTCACGTCTCTTGTATGTCACACCTTCACACCATTTCCCCTATGGTGTCTCGATGAACATTCAACAACGGCAAGCACTGATACAATGGGCACAAAAAGTGAATGGCTATATTCTTGAGGATGATTATGATGGAGAATTTCGCTATACACAACAGCCATTCCCTGCCCTTGCCTCCATCGACCCATCTCGGGTAATTTATTTGGGTACATTCTCGAAATCCTTTTTACCAGGCATACGAATAAGCTATATGGTGTTACCTAATGCCCTCGTGCAGCCTTACAAAAGGAAATTTGCTCATTTTGAACAAAACGCATCCACCCTTCATCAACGCACCATGGCCCAATTTATGGCGCAAGGCGAATGGACACGCCATATTAAAAGAATGCGTCTAACCTATAAACAAAAAATGCATTGCCTTGTGCAGGAGCTACAACAACAATTCGGAGAGCAAATCACTATTTTAGGCGAACAATCGGGCCTCTATGTATTAGTGAAAATAAAGACTTCACTTTCTGAACAACAGCTCATCCAACAAGCAGAGTCCCACGGTGTAAGAGTTTATCCAACCAGTCCGTTTTTTCTCCAGCAAGCAAGTATAGAACCGATGCTACAACTAGGCTTCAGTAAGTTATCAATGGAAGAAATTAAATTAGGCGTTCAACTACTAAAAAAAGCATGGTCACCCCTTCAAAATAACACCTTTTTCGTACAATGAGTTTCATAAAAAGGACCATCAAAAATATGATGGTCCAACTTCTTCTTTCATTTTATTGTTTTAAAACATTTCTAACAAACAGTTGCTTATTTTTCTGAGCGATTACACTGACTATCGCAAGTAATAGCCCCGAAATGACAAAAACCAGTCTAATTCCTACTAAATCTGCTATTACCCCCATAACAAGAGAGCCAATGCCGAAAATCCCAGTCCCGATAGCACCTAATGAAGTATAAACCGTTGATAACTGTTCTTTTGACACACTGGTTTGTATCACTGTTTGTTGAGGAATTTGTTTAATTTGTCCAAAAAGCCCTACACAAAGTGATAAAAGTAAGGAAATCATTGGAATGCTGTTTATGCTAAATAACATTGTAAATATGAAGCTTGCAAAGGAACCAACAAAAATATAGGCTCCTATTTTCTCTTCCACCACAGAAGAAAATTTAATACAATAGGCACTTCCTAAAATCAACCCTAAAAAGTTGGCTCCATTGATAAATCCCCACCATTTTTCATCAACGTTCAAAGCATCGCTGACAAACACATATAAAATAGCAGCTATCCAAACTGTTGCTGCAATTGTTTCTAAAAATTCTATCCAAGCAATCCTTTTTAAAACTGGCGTATTAGATAAAGTTTGCCAACCCTCTTTAATCTTTTCAAGTTTCCCCTTTATTTCGGTTGATGGATGATTGTTTACACTTTCTAGCAGACAAAGTAATACGCTTGCCGTGACAAATAAACATCCAACTAACCAAATCAGTTGTTGAGCGCTCATAATAATTAACAAGGAACTTCCTACGAACCACATACCTGCTTGGATGACCTGCGTAATCGTTTCCGAAATTCCATTAGCTTGAAGTAGCTTTTCAGGTTTAACATAGTATGGAGTCAATGTCTGCCTGATTGGGTTAGCACATCCATCAAAAAAAGCAATCATTCCTATTATGAAAAAGATAAAATAATAATTAGCTGCTGATAAACCCATTACCATAAACCCTAGAATAAAGAGTAAAATCGTTTTTGCAATTTGTGACCCAGCTAGTAACCATTTAAGATTTAGTTTCTCAACCAACAGAGGTGTCAGCAGACTAGATATAAACATAGAAGAGGCAATTGTAAATGGCACAAACGATGCTGCAATGGCAGAGCCTGTTAACAAAAAAATTGTACTTATAACACTGACTATATATAATACATCGCCTATATTAGCGAGTGACTGACCTAAAAGTAATAAAGAAAAATTTCTATTCAATTTCATTTTATATCCCCCGATATTTCAATCTGATTTTGGCTAAATAGGGGAATATTAGATTGGACTATTCATTGAAATTTGACTCCTATCATCTAGCGGATAAATCTGGGGGATATCGATTTATCACAAGTTTTTTGATCTTCCATACATATTTAAATGAATTATAGCATTGTTTCTTTAACTATTACACATTCATAGTAAATTATTACCACATTTTAAGTTCATTCAATAACCAATCCTTCTTCAACTCAATTGCTCCATTTGTACAATAAATAAAAAAGAGCTGTCTACAGTCTTTTTTATTTTACATGAGACAAAGTAAAGTCGTTGATTTCTACTACGGGCAGACGATATCCGCGGTCGGGGTCTAGATGCTTCCCTTGAGGAGTATAGTGAAATCAGCAATAATTTACCAATATTAGAAATGAAAGAGAAAGAAAAATGACAAAATCCATGGAGAGTGAGCTACTCGATGGATTTTGTCTACAGTCTGGGAGCTGTCTAAACAGCTCATTGAGAAGCTATGTTATTTGTTGTTGTTTCCGCCTTAATTTGTTTTATATCCTCATCAGCTATTGTTTCAATTAATTTTTGTAATGCTTGATTAGCAATTCCTTTTGCAGTATGTTCTTGCCCCACCCTATAACCGAGATGACCGATTTTATGAAATCTATCAATATCCACTAAATTTATTCTTCCTAGAATAGAACTATCTTCATTTTTAATTAAATAGAAATATGACCCTCCCTGAGCTTGTTCTTCAAGTAAAGCTTCGTGTCTTTTTTTAAAAATCTCAGGGTTATAGTATTCTTCTCCACGAGTAGGTACCATTTCTTCGAAAAATTTTCTGTTTTCAAGTTCAAATTTATACAAACTTTCGGCATCTGCCACTTGTAATCGTTCAATATATAGATCCATATAATAAAAACTCCATTCCAATAGGACTCTACCCTTTACTTGAAGTAAAATCCCCCTATTGGCAAATGCCTTTATTTTTTATCTCTTATTTCTTCCAGTATTTCGATGACACGATTGTTTTGTTTTTCAATGGACTTCAACCTTTTTTCAATTAGGCTAGAAGAGAAAAACACAATGAGTACAATAGCTATTCCGACAATTAAATCCATTTCTATCCCCCTCACTAAATCCATGAATGTCTATGTATTTAAAGGTACAACCTTGTTCAACTATGCAGTAACATTATGACAAATAAAAGCTGAACTATTGTGAGAAGTAGTTCAGCTCAATATGCTTGTATATCCCTAGAAATAATCAATGAAGGTCGGTATGCCTACGGGTAATATGTCCTCCAGTAAGGCAATTTCCTCTTTACGTCCCTGTAACCGTTCGATTTTTTCTAAATAGCTTGGTCGTTTATAGCCTAGCAGCATCGTGGCCAAGGTTTGCACCGTTAAATGGACAGCATTTTCATTTAATGTCTCACTCACCTTTTGGACAGACAGCTTACCATCCACCATTTTGATGATGAAGGTACCATTATTCCAAGCTACAATCCGATCTGTTACGGCTAGCTGAAGTTCAAAGTCTTGACTGACAAATGGATAGCGTAATAAAAACTCTTTAACATCCACAATTCTCGCCATAAAATAAGGAGAGACCTTTTGAATAATCTCACTATCCTCTAATAGAAATGCTACTGCTTCATTACCTGTCGTTTTCCCATAGACATTATAAATCATGGAGCTATGGGCAGAGACAAAATTCCATAACCCTTTACGTGCTTCTTCCTGTAAATAGACGATTTCATCAATATAATAATTTTCCTCCATAATACGATAGAACATATAGCCCTGCGCCACATCTCCTTCATCGTAGTAGACGGCAGCCTGCAGGTTAACATCACTGTCAATGAATTTCTCTTCCCAGAAATCCTCCTGAAACTTCTCATTCCACGCAATGCTATTTCGCACCATTACCCCATGTGTTTTTTCGGCATATCGGGCGTAGATATCCACTACATCCTGATGCTTTGGATCGACACGTCGAATTTTCCCATTGAGTCCGGCATAATGCGGGAGCTGTGTATCCTTCACTTGGAACTCTACAATGTCACTCATAATTTCCCATCCCTTTTTTCGGTAATAGGGAATTGAATATGGAAATAAATAGGATATACATTGTCCCTCGTTGCGCATACTTTGTAGGCTTTCAATAATCAAGCTCTCCATCAAGCCATGGCCCGAATACTCTGGGTAGGTGCCAACTGCTGTAATCCCCCCCATTTCATAAATCTTCCCATGGACATTGACTTCAAAAGGCAAACTTAAAATTTGCGATACTAAATGCGAGCCATCAAACCATCCGATGGCATGTCCCTCATTAAATTGTCTACTTTTCGCATTCACAAAACGACGGTCCTTATGAATAGACATGGACATTTGAAAGACATAATTTAATAAGTCAATAGATTGTGCCATTTCATCCAATCGAATTTCTCGCATGATTAAGCCTTTTCGTTGATTCATGATTCCCTCTCCTCATCAAATAACTCACTAAAAATAGTTTGCGGTGCATCTAAAAACCGTTTGGTGACAATGTAATGAATGGAATCCTCATAACGGATTGTTTCAATTTCATCATTGTCAAAGCTATAAATCGTTGCATTAGGATAGCCCAGTAAAATCGGTGAATGTGTGGCAATAATAAATTGTGCCTCATGCTCTAGATCCTTCATAATTTTCAACAAACTTAATTGCCTTGTTGGAGACAATGCTGCCTCGGGCTCATCCAATAAATAAATCGCTTTACCCTTAAAACGATTCATAAATAATGCCAGAAAGGATTCACCATGGGATTGGTGATGTAGAGATTTTCCACCAAAAGCGTTATATCTCCTTGGATCTTCTATCAAATCAATATGACTGGCAAATTGATAAAATGTTTCGGATCGAAGAAAAAAGCCATTTGAAATTTTCGGCATCCACGACAAACGGATATACTCACCCAGTGAAGATTCTGCCTTATGTACTTCATACAGATTTTGGCGGCCACCACCTGCCGTATTAAAATCGCAACGATCTGCAATGGCTTCCAGTAAGGTTGATTTACCCGAGCCATTTTCCCCAACAAAGAAGGTCACATTAGTTGGAAACTCCAACTCCTGTAAATCCTGCAAGCTCGGGATATTAAAAGGATACATTTGTTTATTAGGAATCGTGTCCTGTAGCACTTTACATGATTTTAAATACATTTTATTTCCTCCTTCCTCTTATTATAACGAACAATGTCTCTACTGAAACGTTATCGCACTACCTCTTTGATAAAAAAGAATTAAGAATAGTCAATCACATCATAAAGTCATTATTTTTTCAATGAAAGTTCACAGCAGGAATAGTGCAAAATTGAGCGCTCGTAGTCCCACTCAACACCGCCATTATGTAAGAGATATTTCCCGAGAAATAAATAAGAAATATGTCGAAAGTTGCAATTTCATTCCGTGAAATTATGTCATATTTTTGATTTTTATAAAATTAAGTGGCAGCGTGATTCTCGGTATGAATGAAATTTTTCAATTGCGAAGAGTGTAATTTCCCAGCAATATTCAACGGAGTTCTATGATTATACCCAAGATCATCAGCATTTTTGCAGGCCATGGTCCTTTATATGCTGTTTGAGTAACAAATTTTCTCCGTGCACCTATTCCATCTATAAAAGTTCTAGAAACTAGGCTCCCCTCATAAATTGAGTAACAATCAAATGTTAGAAGGAGAAGAACAATGTTTGTCACTCATTATTATGAAAATAAAACGTCCGTATTAAGCCAATTGCTCGTCAAACTCCCTGCCATCGAAGAGGATATTCGTATTAAAGGACGAAAGGCAAAGGTAACTGAGGTGCTTCAAATTGACGACCACCATTATCATGTGAAAATTATTTTTGAGAAAGTTCCTAAAAAGCAGCCACTTAAAGATTTAGGTAAGAAAAAGAGATAATCTATAACGTTTATTTCCTCTAAATTCGGGAATAACCATAGTACTATTGCGAATTATTCTCACCCTATTATTTCTCCAAACAAATTTGTTGACATTTTAATTGATAACAATTATCATTATCAATAGATTATTTCTTTTCTCCAAATTGCTTATTTCAGAATCCCCCTCTTTTTTGAATAAGCATGTATCAAACGGATATTCTTACATCAGACTAAGAGTATCCGTTTTTATCTGTATATTGGAGGAATTTTACATAATAAAGGAGCTGTTTTGACATGGATTATCGTATTGAAAAAGACACTATGGGAGAAATCAAAGTACCTGCTGATAAAATTTGGGGTGCGCAAACACAGCGCAGTAAAGAAAATTTCCAAATTGGCACGGAACAAATGCCTATTGAGCTTGTGCAGGCGATGGCTATTTTAAAGAAAAGTGCTGCAATCGCGAACAATAAACTAGGCAAGCTTTCAGATCTTAAAGCGAATGTAATCGTTCAGGCAGCAGATGAAGTTTTAAATGGACAATGGGATGATCAATTCCCACTAGTTGTTTGGCAAACTGGCAGTGGTACACAATCAAACATGAACGTTAATGAGGTGATTGCACACCGCGCGAACCAACTTTTACAGGATGCTGGTGAGGCAGATCGCATTCATCCGAACGATGATGTCAATAAATCACAAAGCTCGAATGATACATTTCCAACTGCATTGCATATTGCGGCAGTTTTAAAAGTGGAAGATTATTTATTACCACGACTACGATTATTAAAATCAACTTTGGAAGACAAAGCCACTCAATTTAAAGATATTATTAAAATTGGTCGTACACATTTACAGGATGCCACACCTCTTACATTGGGTCAGGAAATTAGCGGCTGGGCAGCTATGCTAGAGAAATCCGAGCATATGATTATTCAAAATATAGACTATATGAAAGAGCTTGCGATTGGTGGAACAGCGGTTGGTACTGGGATCAATGCACATCCAGAATTTGGTGATCGTGTTGCGGCGGAAATCAGTGAGCTAACAGGCAAAACATTCGCCTCTGCTGCAAATAAATTCCATGCATTAACAAGCCATGATGAAGCCGTTGTTGCACATGGCGCTCTCAAAGCTTTAGCAACTGATTTAATGAAAATTGCCAATGACGTTCGTTGGCTTGCAAGTGGGCCACGCTCAGGGATTGGTGAAATTACGATCCCAGAAAACGAACCAGGCTCTTCCATTATGCCTGGTAAAGTAAATCCTACACAAAGTGAAGCGATGACAATGGTAGTCACACAAGTAGTAGGAAATGACGCGACGATTGCTTTCGCAGCATCTCAAGGGAATTTTGAACTAAACGTCTTTAAGCCAGTCATCATTTATAACTTCTTACAATCAACTCGCCTATTAGCAGATACAATGAAATCTTTTAATGACCATTGTGCAATTGGCATTGAGCCGAATAAAGAAGTACTCGATCATAACTTACAAAACTCATTAATGCTTGTAACAGCATTAAATCCATATATCGGCTATGAAAGCGCAGCAAAAATTGCGAAAAAAGCTCACAAAGAAGGCACTACGTTAAAAGCAGCAGCTATTGCAAGTGGTCTGCTAACAGAAGAGCAGTTCGATGAATATGTTGACCCCGCTACAATGATTTACCCGAACGTAAAATAATGTAAGAATAAGTATTCACCTACCATTTGGCGAAAAACGGTAAAAGGATTGGGGTCATTTCCCCAATCCTTTTATTTTTCACGATTCTAGACTATGATTTTTCATATTGATTAGAGAATAAACATACGTATCATATGGCACATTATTTTGATGCATATATTTCTTTAATAAGCCTTCTTTTTCAAAGCCTACTTTTGTTAATAGCTTGTTGGAAGCATCATTTTCTGTGAAAACAATGGCTCCTATACGTAATAACTCCATCTCTTGAAAGCCAAATGAAATGACTTTGTTCAGCGCCTCTTGTGCATAGCCTTTTCCCCAACTGTCAGGGAAAAGGGCATAGCTTATCTCAGCTCTCTTATGCTCTGTTGACCATTCTTGAAATCCAATAGTACCTATTAGGCCTTCTCGCCCCTTCAGTTCTATCCCCCATTTAATGCCTTGTTGTTCCTCATAGTTTTTTGAAAAACGATTAATGATTTGTTTAACTTGCTCTAAACTAGTTAATGGATTTTGACCGTAATGACGTAATACGTCAGGGTTAGAAAAGCAATTTAAAATAGCTTGCGCGTCCTTTTCTGTAATTTCTCGTAACACTAATCGATCCGTATTTAAAGTAGGGAACATGTGGCCACCTCTTTCAAGTATGTTATATCTTCCATATTTTATATGAAAAGAGCGAAGATTGCTTTATTTATTTTTTAGTAAACACGATTGTTATTTAAGTTTAATTTTTTGAATGTCAGCAACAACTATAGATTCTGCCTCTATTTTCATATATTGATATGTAGATTTCTTCAAATAGCCTTCTTTGTTTAAATACTCTTTTAGGTCTGATTTTTTCTCAAATATTTTTTCGTTCACCCATTGCTCGTAATCCTGCTCATCATTCCCTTTCGTCATGGTCATCACATAGACTTTCGTCATACGCATCTCCCTCTCCCTTGGTTCATGCCACACTGATGCACCTCATAAAAAATACCCTGTCAGTGGACAGGGCGTCAGCAACGAAGCTGTTGATATCGTAAAAAAATAAGTACTGGTGGACGAACGTCTAAACTATTTATCGACATGACCATTTTGTCAATCCTTTTCCCTTGGAATGGCTGCATGATCATCGGCTTTAAACGACGGGTTGTCCGTTTCTTTTTGTTAGGCTTGCTACCGTAGTATGTTAATGGTAATAGCAGTCGCTTTGATTGTTTGATGTTGCGGTGGTGTTTTGGGTTCCATATACAATGTTGAGTAATACGCATCCGCAATGACAATCACATAAATAATCAAAAGTAATCGTTTTGTTCAATAGCTCAAAAATTTCAATTCTCCCTTTTCAAATCAAATCTGTCTCTACTAATTCATACGAACAGAGATGAAAAAGGTTTCAACTATTTGTAGGGAGACAAATTTGCCTCCCTTTCCCCCCTAAACTACTGCCACCATCATTTTCCCAACGATCGATATCCCAATGATCCTGATCTTTTTCTGTGCTTCTCGGAACGAATGCCAACTCCCTCACCCTTTTCAAACGTTCTTATCTAGTTTATGAAAGGATAAGGGTTTTCGTTCATCGTAAAATAGGCTTAATTTTAAAACCTAAGGCAATCGCCGCTCCGATACAACTGGATAGACAGCCCACGATCAAATAGATGCTTACTGTAGATTCACCAATCAGGACAGAGGCAATGCCGCCTATGACAGGAAATAAGGCGACCATATAGCCACTCTTCGCTCCTCCAATCCTTTCAACTAGCTTTAAATAAAATAGCCAGGCGAGAAACGAGGCGATTACCGTTAAATACAGCAATGCTGATAAATAGGTTATGGATGTTGGAATCATTATTTTTTGTCCTGCCATCCAGACAATTCCACACATGACCAAACTCCCAACGGCAAAGCCAATCGCATTGGCATAAACCGGGTCAATGTGGCGCTTCGCATTTCTGGCAGAGCTAGCATCACCGATTGCTGTCAGTAGTGTCCCTAAAAAAGCAATAAAAATCCCTTTGAAATCAGCTAACCCTGAAAAACTATGTAAAGTTGGGTAGATTAATACACCCACTCCTATGATGCCTAAAATACCACCAAGAAGTACACGGCGATGCAAAGGTTCTTTCAAAAAAATTCGTAAAGCAATGGGCGTTAATATCACTTTTAATGAAAAAATTAACGTGACAATGGCTGCTGAACTGAGCATCGTTGCGTAATACAAACATAAATAACTGAATGCAAAATTACAAACACCAAAAACAATGATAAAGGGGACATCCTGCTTCTGTGGTTTGCCTTGTGGTTTCATCAACCAAGCAAGTATTAAAAATAATAGAGCTGTTATGACTAAACGATAGGTTAATGATAATTCTAAACTAACGGGGGTCCCCTGTATTTTTACGGCAATAAAATTTAGACCCCATACGATTAAACAAAATAGATACATAAAATTTGTCATACTGTAAATTCCTTCAACTTCCCTATGCCTTCCATCTGCCCATCAGGATAGTGTGATAGTATTGTCCATCAGAAAGGCGCTTATCATTTTTTAGCATACCTTCCACTTCAAAGCCACATTTTTGATAGAGCTGAACGGCCTTGTCATTAGATTCTAACACTTCTAGTGCCATTTTCTGAATACCATTTGCATCTGCCCAGTCGATAGATACTTGCAGCAGGGCTTTTCCAATGCCGTACCCCCAAAAATCCTTCCTAACGCCTACGCCAAAAATAACCTTATGGGCAAGCCTTATGAATGTAGAACCCTCACATCTTGAGTACCCTACAAGTTGATCATCAACGACCGCTACTAAACATAGATTTTTGGGGCTTGCTAGGTCATTAGAGATGAGTTGCTCGAATCCTGCTCGGTCAATGAATCCCTCCCCTTGTGCTCGGTCAAAGTATTCCGTTTCACCATCTAATTGTAAACGTAGGTCTGACAAGGCTTGTGCATCATCCCATTCGGCACAGCGAACCGTGTAGGACCATTCTTTACAGGGATAGTCTCTCTTGTTAATCCACATGCTGGAACCCCGCAACTGGTTGAATTCGCACAAATCGATTGTGCCAGATACATTCATGATGCTGAATAATTTGAGGTGCTTCAAGAATATCATTAGCTAATGTACTGTGGGCTTCCTTCACTAAAATATTGTGATGATAGCCATGACTGAAAGCACTACGAATGGTTGTATCAAGGCAAAACTCAGTTTGTGCACCAGCAAAAATTAATTGCTCAATATGCTGCTCCTGCAAGTATTCGGCAAGCTCAGTTCGATAAAAGGCATCCCATGTTGGTTTTTGAATTACCTTATCCTCCGCTTGTCGATGAAGACCGTGGTATAGCTCCCACCCAGGCTGACCATAAGCGAAATCCACATCCTCGGCGTCTGTATGCTGAATAAAAATAACAGGTGCCTCATTGTGGCGTGCCCATGCGATTAACGAATTAATATGCTTGATGATCGTTTCGTCATTCCATAGATTTTGTTCGTTGTCTAAAAAGAAGGCTTCTTGTATATCGATAATGATAAGAGCTTGTTTCATAGGTTTCTCCTTTATTGGCGACTTTTTCTTAATTATTGTACTGAATTTTTCATGGGAAGAAAATACAAAAAAGAAGTACCTAGCGATTTGCTAGATACTTCATCCTCTTTATTTCATTAATTCTTTGACGAACTCTACAGATACATATGTTTTACCATTTTCTAATAAAGCAGGTGCTACGTCAAATTGGCGAAGCGCTTTATTGTAGCCATATTCTTTTTGGCCACGAGTAATTGTGTAGGAAACAGCACCTTTAGAAATGATGGCACCTTTAGGCGTTACTTCTACGTCAAAGCCAAGCTTTTCTACAATTAATCGTAAAGGAACCATTTTCGTCCCTTCTACCTCATAAAAATCTTTTTGCATAATCTCTTCAATGGCAGCGTGATCTGGTGTTGGTTCAGGCGTTGGCACTGGGTCCACCTCAACTGGCTCTTCCTTCTCAATAGTATCCAACACGATAACCTTTGAAGGTGGTGTTTGAGCAGGAATACTCATTGTTGCGATTGTGTAGAACACAACTAAGTGCTGTTCTTCTAAATCACTAGCTTTTAGTTTTTTTCCAGAAGCACTTTCAATTTTTGTGTCTTCTCCAACGTTTAATTTCAAGTAATTGTCCGTATCGATTAAGTTTTTATCGAAGTAATCGACTTCCACACTGCCCATATTATCTTTTTCTACAATAATAACCTCTGGGTTATATTGTGGTGGATAAATAGCAAGCATAGGCTTTTTCGCATAAGAGTAAGCTGACACCTTATCCCCTTTTTGAAGCTTCACTTCTTTTCCCAAGTTGTCGAACACGAATGAATCTTTATCGACAACCACTATATTCGTCTGTTCACCTTCTACTACTGTATAGTAGGTTGCGTTCTCACGGACCTCTACATTTTCAACTTTCCCAGTTACTTTAATAAAAACTGGCTGAGCTTGTTGTTCAATAGTTTCTGAAACAGGTACTACAGTCTCAGCCTCGCTCGCTGATGCAGTTGGAACGCCCATCGCGCTCCCTACTAATAGTGCTGTCATAGCAAATGGTACGACTTTCGTCATTTTCATATAAAAAGCATCTCCTTTATTTCACGAATTCATAGAAGTAGTCGTGTTCATATGAAAAAGGTTACAATATGGCCAGATTTTTTTAAAAGCCGTTGGGCAGGTATCGCATTCCATACTTAAAATATAAATTTCAATCGGTTAAGGATCCGTTGTAAGAAATATTGATGTTCGCTTTGCTTTGTCCTTAAATCGCGGGCAACATCAGGATGATCGGTAATGACGCCGCTCACATTTTTCTCGATAAAGGTTTGTAAGGAACGGTCATCATTCAGCGTCCAAACAAATAAATCCATCGGGTTTTGCTTCAGCTCTTCAATAAGCTGCTCAGTTACCCATGACTCCTCTAAGGCAATGAAATCCACACTTTCTTCCATTGGGCCGATATTAAGTGCATAGACAATACCCACTCTTAAATTCGGCACTATTTTTTTTAATTGAGTCATTTTCTGCCCATCTACAGATTGCACATAATACGAATCCAGTACTTTGTATTTTCGTAGCTTTTCTACTAATTTGGGCAACACATCTTCCGTTTCCTTGCCATGTACCTTTAACTCAATTAGTAACGCGACGTCTAAAGCTTTAGCAATTTCGATACAGTCCTCTAAAGAAGCAATTTTATCTCTATAGCCATTTTGATGAATCGTTAATGTTTTTAATTCACGTAAGGTCATATTAGCAATGACTCCATTTTTCCCTGCCAATCGCCTCAAAGTACGATCATGGAATACAACAAATTCGCCATCCACTGTTTGCTGAATATCAATTTCAATGAGGTCTGCTCCGGCATTTGCTGCGCTCACTAGCCCGCTAATCGTATTTTCCACATTGCCCGCCACATAGCCTCGATGGGCAATAATTTTAGTATCGGGTGCATAGACGCTTTTCTCTAACGAATTAATATTCATCATACTTAAGACAACAAAAACAACAAGGCTAATGAGCAGTAAAGGTTTATAGCGTCGTTTTCTTTGTTTAGCAGACCTGTTGATTTTCCCTAGGATAGGTGTATTGTAGGTGATGGCAACCATGACTTGTGAAAACATGGCCTGTAATAAACTAAAGAGCACCACAAACACCATTTCTAGAAAGGCGAGCGTTACCCCTGCTGTTATCAATGCGGCACTTGGTAATAAGCGCTCCATAAAATAAAGTGGAAGTGTGCTAATTACTGTTATACTGAGCATGACGAATAGATGACCTGTTAAAAGCATAACCAATAGGGCTAAAAGCTCCAATAAACCTTTTTTGGAAAATCGCCAGCTTTGCTTGAAAGAACGTAAAATAGAAATCTTTGGCTGGATTGTAAAGATAGGTAACGTTAAAATACTCCGAATACCGATCATTACTAAAATACTTGCCACTGCTGCATATGCTAATCTACCAGTTCGACTACTCATGATTTCTTCTGTTAAAAAATGTGGAAGTGAGATGGATTGGGTTAAGGTGAGTGGTAGCATAAAAGAAGCAAGTGGCATTAATAGAGCAAGATAGACGATTAAAAATAGGACTTGGACACTAAAAAAATAAACAACCTTCCGATTTAGCTGCTGCCATAAAGAAAAAAATCGATAGCGCATTCCTCTTTGTTGATGAAAGGCCATTAAAAATAGAAAGCCCATTTCATAATAAACAAATAATAAGAACAACAAGATTAATAGACAAATCATCATTATGACAAAAGGATGTGCCATAAAGCTTTGCCAATTTTGCTCGGTTATATGTGTATATCCTGTTACTCGTAGCATGAGCTTTAACAGCATAGTACTTACAGGGATCATTAATAAAAACTGAAAGACTCTAATTAATGCGAAAACCTGTACATAGTCTAATCGATAAATATAAATATTATTAACAGCCTGTCGCATTACTTGTCCTGCCTTGTGCACATAATCACCCCTGTTACAGTTAAAATCGCTCTCTTCTAACGTATGTTTTGACCGCCATGACACAGTACTCAAAGCAATAAAATAGCAATTTGTTCAAGTATCCTATGCAACTTGTAGAAAAAATATTTGTGTATTTATCGTGACGTTCTCCATTTTCTTGAAACTTTTCTCGAAGCCATCCTGTATATAACTAGATACCCTGTAGAGAAAGGAGCGCAAACATGAAATTCGACATTGGCGATATGATTAGTACAACGGTTCTTTTAGGCCTGTTTTTAGCAATCTTTTTCGGGATGATTCGTATGATCAAAAAAATGAAAGCAACGATTCCTGTGCCTCCTCCACCAACCATGCAACAGCAAGTAGAGGACTTAACAAAACGTGTGACAACCTTAGAACAACAAATACATCATATTGTAAATAGAAAATAGCTTCAAAAAAATCGCTGCAAGGTTACCCTTCGCAGCGATTTTCATATACAATCTTCCCATCTACCACGGTACAAAATACGTCAATTTGAGGTAGTTGCTCTATATCCACAGTGAAAATATCCTCTTTTAAAATCGTAAAATCAGCTGAATAGCCTGCTGCGATTTTACCACGAGTGTGCTGCTGACCAATTATTTCAGCCGCTCCTCCTGTATACAAATGGACTGCTTCAAAACGAGAAATTTTCTCCTTAGGATTGTAGCCATCATGTTTTTCTCCCACATTGCACCTTGTGACAGCCGCATAGATTCCCATTAATGGATTCGGTACTTCAATCGGTGCGTCACTACCACCAGCAACGACAAGCCCATGGTCAAGAAGTGACTTTAAAGGGTGTAAACCTTGAACGCGCTCCTCACCAAGCTTCGATAGCTCAGCGTCATATTCTCCCTGAACAAATTGCGGCTGCATATCGATAGCAACAGGCAATTTAGCTAATTTAGTTAAAATGTCATCATCGACCAAGCTACAATGGATCACACGATCAAGCTGACCGGCCTGTGGTGGATATGCCGCAAAAATATCTACAATCAGTTCGATGGCTAAATCACCAATTGCATGGACAGCGACAGTTTGTCCAGATTGACGAGCCAACTGAACATACTTCGTTAATTGCTCTGTCGTATGTATAAGCATTCCTGTATTATGTGGGTCATCGCTGTATGGTTGACGTAGCGCTGCGGTTCTTCCTCCAAAGGCTCCATCAATAAAGATTTTCATAGCACCAAACTCCAAAAAAGGTGAGGATGTAGTATCTAATTTTTCCATCTCCTCAAAAACCGTATGATGCTGCAATAAATGAACCTTGAATGAATGCTGTGATTCCACTATTTTACGGTAAGCTTGAATGGGTTGGTTTGGCGGCCCGTAATAGCTTAAATCCTCCGAATGACCACCCACTAAACCATATGCTTGTAATGAGGCCACAGCTTTTACCAAGGCATCCTCAATATACGCAGGTGTAATATGGGGCATATGATTAACCACTAAATATAACGCCGCATCCTTTAATACGCCCGTGAGCTGACCATCTATTTTTTCAATGATTCCCCCCTCTGGTGAAGGCGTAGCATTGGTAATCCCTGCAAATGCAAGTGCCTTAGAATTAGCTAAAATTAAATGGTGACAGCTACGTTTTATGATTAAATAAGCTTCACCAAGCGCATCCAGCTCCGCTAAAGTAGGAAAAATGGGCTCTTCAAATTGGTTTTCATTTAATCCAATCGCTATGACCCATTCATTGGACGATGCCTTGGACATACGCTCTTGAAGCTTTGCTAGTAACGCCTCTTTACTCGTTATCGCCGATACATCAATATGCTTCAGTTTTTCCCCGTAACCAATAATATGTAAATGACTATCCACAAAACCTGGATACATCACATTGCCTTGTAAATGTCGAGTAGAAGTAGCTAGTGGCGACAAGCTCTCTACAGAGCCTGTCGCCACAATTTTCCCATCTTCTTCAAGGACTGCTTCTACTGTTTCATCAACCTGAGCCATCGTGTAAATCTTTCCACCTGTCCATAATGTTGCCAAAACAATTCCCCCTATGTCCTACGCTATTGCTTCAATTAAATGTGCTCTTTCTAAGCGGCGACGGACAATGACACCTATCCATGCTGCAAGCACCGCTTTAACGATTCCTACTACGATAAATGGTGCCACACCGCCCATAAAGGCAGCTGTCCACGTATAGTCTGCTATAATTTTTAACCAAACTGTACCAAATGATAATGTAATAATCATCCCTATGATATTTGCAATAATCGCTTGGGTAAATGAAATACCAAATTTATCTAAGTATAAGCCCATAATAATCGCTGTGGCAAGGAATCCTACAATATATCCCCCTGTCGGCCCAACCAAAATTCCTAGACCCCCAGACATCCCACTAAACACAGGTAAACCAGCTGCCCCTAACAACATATATAAAAGAACAGATAATGTCCCTAATCTTGTCCCTAAAATAGTGACGACGATGCCAACTGCTAAAGTTTGTCCTGTAATTGGAATTAGAGGTAGTGGAATAGTCACCTGTGCCAAAACAGCAATAATCGCTGCCCCAAATGCCGCCAACACATATTGATATGTACTTCCTTTTTTCAATGTAAAAAGCCTCCCTTTGCTATACGTTAACTAATAATAAAAATAAGTTAACACAAAGATAATGCAAATGAAAACGGTTGTCAATGTATTTTAGTATAAAAAAGAAATTGCTAGATGAACTTCGCAATTTCCCCTTCGATATGATGATTACCATAAAGGTTCATTCATAGAATCCTTGTCTTGTAGCTTAAATACATATGGTACGATTTGATAAAGAAAAATAATCACCCCTACTAGGAAGAAAATAAAACCGATGTAGTAATTATGGAACACATGTTGCAACAAAATGATTAGTGGTATTGGCATAGAAAGCACCCCCCCTAATTGCATAGATTTTTTCGTGCGATACTGTTTTTGGCCACAATGAGGACACACAATTTCTCCATTTTTGCGATACAATTTTCGCGCGCCTTTTGCAGACCAGCTCTCCCCGCATTCAATACAAATAGGAAGACCGTATCCTTTTTTTATTAATACACGCTTGACAATAAAAGCGGCACCGATAAAAAAGCCCAACAACAACATTCCTCGCACATAATCCGAATTGAATAGTGACCACCAACTCCAGGCATCCGACTGAATAGTTGCTGCTTGGTGACCTGTGGAATGCTGTTCCTTTTGCTCTGTTAAAAGATAACTAAAACCAATGACCAATACCGTAAAGGTTGCCAGTACGATACGATACGTCCATTGATGACCTACTTGATGTTTTTCCTTTCGTCGAGCCTTTTCTGCGATTAGTTGTTTACGTTTCTGAGAGAATTTCACATCTTGTAGTTCCTTTAATAGCCCTTCTTTAAATTGATTCATGACGTAGCACCTCCCAATCAAAGTCTCCCATTGCTGTTGCCAGCTGTTTACGCGCTCGTTGTAACCTTGTACGAATTGTCGCTTCCGGACATCGTACAAGCTGTGCAATTTCCACAGTTGTCATCTCCTCAAAATAATACAAAACTAAAACCTCGCGATAGGCTACTGATAACGTAAATAACGCCTCTGTCAGCTCTTTTTTAACAGACTTCTCGAGCATTTCTACCTCCGGCGTTATTGCCGTTGTACGACCCATAATCTTTTCAAATAATGTCAGTCGTTTACTTTTCCAGCTCCGTAAATAATCATGGCTCCGGTTTACTGTCATTTTTACTAAATATGTACGCAATGATGCTTGCTGCCGGAACTGTCCCTGCTTCTGGTAAAAGGCTATGAACACATCCTGCACAATATCTTCCGCTGTTGCCTTATTCTTCACGTATAAATAGGCTACTTTTAGTAAGTAATCTCCATGCTCCTCGATTACTTGTTCAATATCCATCATTGCTCTCACCTACTTTCTATACTACTGACGGACGCCATTGCTAAAGCGATTCATTTTTTCTAAAAAAAATAAAAAAATCCGCAATAGCTACTCCAAGTCATTGCGGATTTTTTGAATTCATCTATTAAATACCCATTTCTCGCATCATGGTTGCAACTTTTGCCATTCTATCATCCAAATCAATACCCTTGAATCGTGGTAAACGCAATTCACTGATAATAGAACCATCACTCATAAAGAGAATACGCTCGGTTCGTGCAGCAATTTTCGGATCATGTGTCACAAGCATAACCGTTGTACCTTCTTGATTGATGGAGGCTAGAATATCCATAATTTCCTGGGCAGTCGTTGAATTTAATGCGCCTGTTGGTTCATCACCAAAAATCATCGATGGACTACTAATTAAAGCACGACAAATGCCTGCCCGCTGAAGCTGGCCACCTGAAACCTGCGTAATATCACGCGTTGCTAAGTCCTCAATCCCTACTTTTTTCATGATGCTCTGTGCTTTTTCCGTTAAAGCTACGATATTCTTTCGCTGATCACGTACTGCTGGTAACAATATATTATCAAGGATATTTAAACTTTTAAGAAAGGTTGGCTGCTGAAACACAAAACCCATCCTCGTTCGACGAAGCTCAGCTAGCTCCTTGTCATGGAGTGTTGTTACATCGACTCCATCAAAAGAAACCAGTCCTTGATCAATGCTGTCCATCCCACTAAGAGCGTATAGTAAGGTTGATTTACCGCAACCAGAAGGGCCCATAATTGAAACGAACTCGCCTTCATATACATCAATAGATATAGACTTTAAAACCTCATGTCGTTCAGTTCCGACCTGAAATGACTTGGCTATTTGTTCACCACTCAAAAGCTTTTTCATATTCTACTCCTTTATATGATCCATTATTTTTAACTGTCCCGCCTTAAAAGTACCAATAAGTGTTGCTAGGAGTACGACACTTAGGAGAGCTAACGGGCAAAAAACATAGGCAGATAGTGGATTAATGATAAAATTAAATGAAGCTGCACCGAATGATGCAATGATCGTGGATGTCAGGAATTCTCCTAATGTGTTAGCGAGAACTGTCCCCACAGTAATGGCCAGCATCAAGACAACAACTGAACGTGCCGCATATTGTATGGAAATATCTACGCTTGTAAAGCCCATCGATTTCAAGATAGCAATGGGAGATCGATCCTTTGCGATAAGCATTTTCATAAACAACACTGTCATCAGCACACACATAAGGAGAGCTCCTACAAGTGCTACACTTGAAACTTTCTTAATAGCACTGATGGTCGTTCCGAATGTTTGATAAATATATTCCTCGATGCCTGAAACCTTGGCAAAATGAAATCTATCTGCATACTCCGTAACCTTTTTTTCGACTTCCGATTGATTAGACAACGTTCCATAAAATACGTTCCACATACTATCTGTAGAATCATCTAAGAATGCTGCCTTCGCTGTTTTCCCACCATTGGTAATATCTGAATAAATGCCACTCACTGTTAAACTTTTCATTTCACCTTGGACGATAAGGATAATAGTATCACCCACTTTTTTGTGAAGCTCCTCCGCATTAAGAACAGAAAGGGCCATTTCATCCTGGGCTACCGGCGCCCTACCTTGCGCATATTCTACTGGGAAAACGGTATGGTCGCCCAACTCTATTTTTAGACTCTCTTCCACTCCGTCATCTGTCATTGTTGTAAATTTTTTTGTCGTCAGAACCGTATAATTCGTAATATCTTTATCACGCTCTAGCGTTTCGAGCACAGCTGTTACATGCTGAATATGTTGGTCCCCTTGTGGGATATCTATGCGGATGTCACTATTGCCAATCCCCATATACGTGATAAATTTTTTGGAGGAAATGGTATTGTATAAATTTTGAGGTACAATAATGATAAATGTTGCTAATAGTAAGACAGTAAGCATCGTGGCATATAATCTTTTACGGGATAGTACATCCTTCACGCCCAAAAAGAAATTGATAGGAAGCCTTTTATTGGTGCTAATTTTTAGCCATCTCGCATGTCTTGCTTTACTTTGCACCGCTCCAAATCGGATAGCCTGAACAGCCGAAAGCTTACGAAACTGTTTCAAAACAAATTGTACATAAATCAGAATGGAAGCAAATACTAGCACAAGACCTATAATGGTGAACAGCCAGATAAGTGCCGTATTGGCTGTATCCCCCATATAAAGACGGATATTTGCTAAAAGAATATCCCTTACCATAAATGAAAAGGTAAAGCCAAGCACACAGCCCAAGGCCGCTATCACACCGTATTTTGCAAGATACATTTTCTGTATATCGGCAACCCGTAAACCAATTGCCTTCATTACACCAATTTCACGATAATCCTCTTCCATTTTAGTTAGCAATGTAAAACGGATACACATCAATGCAATGACCACCACTAGCACGCTGATTAATAAAATAACAGCGATCATCAAACCATCTGATAGGGCATTCAGCATTTTAAAGAGCGGCCACGTAATCGTAGGTCCGTTCGCTTCTAAATCTGCACGTTGATAGGCCTCTTCAAAGCTTCTCAAATCAGCCAAATCTTTCAAACGAAACTCTATTAAATATTCAATAGTGCCAACTGCCTTAATGGCTGCATAGTCCTCTTCACTAACGAGAAATCGTTTAGACGACGCTAGCATAGAATTCATTTGTGAATCCCTTAAAAAACCTGCAACTGTAAATGGCTTATTATGGATCATTACTGTATCACCAAGCTTGGCTGTGCCGTCCCTCATATAGCCTACAGGTACGTAAATATCTCCTTTTTCCACTTCAATCACACGGCCATCAAGGTCTAGTAAAAAATCAAACTTCTCACTTTGGGTGGTAAACCCATTGTCCTGTACATTTTGTGCAAGTGTGTTGCCTGCAATGTTTATCTTGGCACCATCTACATTGAGAAATTCATTTATCTGAAATTCATCCACCTGCTCATTGCGCTCCGCAAAATGAATGAGACGCTCTTGATCGATCGTACCCGAATGCATTTGAAGAAAATGAGATGTTTCCGCTTGCTTTAATAATGTATCAATGGAAGTGGATAAATGAACAATAAGAACGGCCGAAAGCGTAACAAGCATAGCCGCACCTGCCACAAATAATGTTGTCAAACATGTAATCACCTTACTATTCGCTATATCATTCCGTACAATTTTGAAATACATAGGTCACCCCTTTGTCAGTATTAAGACCCTCATCCATTTATTTCGTCTCGCCTTGCCCTGCATGACTAAACATTTTCATCATGTACAACAAACTACCGGTTTCCACGCCAAGCATTCGCTCCACATTGAAGATAAATGCTGGGATACGAGCGGCCCGCTCTTCATCTGACAACAATATCAAGTCATCATCGAAGACGGTATTTGTATAAGCGACAATCATCTCCATACATTCGTATGGGTACGGTGTATGATAAATCCCTTGCTCAATACCCTCACGGATGATGTCCGTCAATAATGGCGGCACTTGATTCATGACTACCTGCTGTATTTTTCGATGCATTAATGCATTTTGCGGCTTATGAATGTGGTCCATAATTTCCTGACCATTTTCATTTTCATTCTGCATATTTAATGCCATTACAACCCTTAATATGCGCTCATTCACCGCAATACTGTTGTCCACTGCAACTGCCCTTGCTTTCGTTAACATGGTTTCGGTATATCGTTCGATGAGGGCATCCATAATATCTTCCTTGGATTTAAAATGGTAATATAGCGTACCGCGGGCAATCCCAACTTTTTCAAGAATATTATTGGTGCTAGTGCCATCGAACCCCTTCTGCGTAAACAGCTCATCTGCTGCATCTAAAATTTCATTTCTCCGTTCCTCTGCTTTTTTCATTTCCCTCATCCAAACACTCCTCTCAATAGACCGACTGACTGTCGATTTATCTTAGCTTTATCGTAGCATAACTATATTCTATTGGCAATATTTACTACATTTTTTTATTCTAAGTAAATACGGATGACCCGTGTAAAAAAATGACAAAAGCCATCGAGAGTTATTCTCTCGACGGCTTTGAACTACAGTCTTTATCCTTCGTTCCGTTTATATTCTAAAATATCCCCAGGCTGACATTCTAACGCCTCACAAATCGCCTCTAATGTTGAAAAGCGAATTGCTTTCGCTTTGCCATTTTTCAAAATAGAAAGATTCGCCATCGTGATGCCAACCTTCTCTGAAAGTTCAGTTACACTCATTTTCCGTTTCGCCAACATGACATCAATATTGATAATCATCGCCATAGTATTCACCTCAAACCGTTAAATCATTTTCTGATTTGATATCGATGGCATTTTCTAGTAGCTTTTGAAGAACAGCAGCAAAAACTGCAACCACAAAAGAAGCACAAATAATAACCATTCCAATAAGTATAAGACCAGGGGCATCGTCTACTTCTGCAGCATAGTATATCAGTGGCATGCCCACCACGTAAACACTACTAATGATAATTGCACAATATTTAATATTAATTAAAGCTTTCACTGACAGCTCTGAAAAAGCAATGTTTTGATCAATATAGCTTAGCAGCTTGATTGTTGTATATAGAGCAACAAAATAAGCAATTGCCGTTGCATAGACGCCAAGTAATGCAACAATGGTTAAGATTGGAGAATGCTGAGCTGTATCTAAAGCAACACGTGGCACCACCCATATACATAAAGCAAAAACCGGCAATCCCATTAGAAAAACAGCGATCTTTAAAAAGAGCGTTTCTCGTTTCATATTACGCACCTCTTTTATTTATTATCTTGTTCAATTTACCATAACATTTATCGTTTTTCAATAAATTTTTATCCAATTTCAAGAAATCATTAATTTCCATTATGTAGTTTATTCCTTCTATTTAATTGTGTTATAATCTGTTTTACCATTTTTGAAGGGGGTAATTCAATGTTTTACCAAGCAACAGACAAAACAATCGAAACAGAGCGTCTCATGCTCCGACTTTTTACAGAGGCTGATGCACCTGAAGTAAGTTTGTTATGTAACAATTTTGCCCTTTACAAGAGCACGTTAAATTTGCCCTATCCTTATACGTTAGACTGTGCTTTGTCATGGATTTCCAACCATCTACAAAATTTTGAACAAGAGAAACTATATGAATTTGCTATAACGGACAAACAAAGCGGACATTTATATGGGGCTATCGGGCTATCCAATCGACAACAGCATCGAAATGGAGAAATGGCTTATTGGATTGGGGAACCGTATTGGGGGAATGGCTATGGAACAGAAGCTGCTCGTGCCATCATTGAATTTGCCTTTAAAGAAAAACAGTATCATCGTGTCTTCGCGCAGTATTTTCTATCTAATCCCGCCTCTGGCAAAATCATGGAGAAGTGTGGCATGTGCTATGAGGGAACGTTAAAATCTCATGTTTTTAAAAATGGTACTTTTGAAGATATCGTATTTTACGGCATTATTAATCCTGACAGCAGCTTGTAAACGTATTTAAAAGAGGCACCTACTATAAAGTCATGCCTCTTTCTCTTTAAATACCATTTCCCACATCACAATAATGGTTATAGTGTGTAATTTGGTTACGTCCATTACGCTTTGACTTGTAAAGTGCTTCATCCGCATGCTGAATCAGCTCTTCCACTTTCTTGATTTTGCCAAAATGATTCGTACTAACTCCGATACTAAATTCCAATTGAACCGTTTCGCCATTTACCGTGAGTGACAAAGCCGTTAAGGTTTGATAGAGGTTGTCGGCCAATGTTTGCACCGTTTCCCCCTCTTTTACTTGACTGAGAATAATAAACTCGTCTCCCCCAAAGCGAGCAACGATAGCTTCAAAGGGTTGAAAATAATCTTGTAATGTTTTAGCAGTATTCGTTAGCGCATCGTCTCCAAATAAATGGCCATTCATATCATTGATTTCTTTAAAATGGTCTAAATCCACCATCATCAACGCTAGTTGCTGATTGCTTTCAGCTGCTTTTTCGAGCATCCTTTTGGCATTTTCATCAAAATAACGTCGATTGTAAATATTCGTTAGCGGATCAAAATAAGCATTTTTTTCAAATTGCTTTTTATGATCATTGTACTCCATTTCAAATAATACATGAGAGTAATTTTCACGTTGGATTTCTAACAAAATATTAATATATTCCTTCTGAACAGCACATAAAACAATTTTATTCCCTTGATCCTCAATTAGCTTCACTAATGAATTATAGATGATTTGGAGCAAGGACAGGTCATTGTTTTGCAAAGCATAATGTTTAGTCTTTTGATATAAATCAATAGCCTCACTTACGCGTCCTTGTCGTTCACAAAGAACAGCATATGCATTGAAGACCTCTAATTGTACTTTTGAATAGGGTGGGTTATGAATTGTTGCTAATAATTCTTGTAATAGTACATTAGCCTCATCAAACTCTTCCAGCCATATAAGTGCTACTGCTAGGTTTGTTTTTGGATACATAATTCCTGTATAAGGTTCTTTATGCTGCACTTCAAACGCATTTGAGTAATAAAGACTTTTTAAGGCGAATTCCTTGGCTGTGCGATAATTGCCCATTGATATTTCCAAATCGCTTAGATTATTATAAATTTTCCCCAGGCTCTCCACATGTTGAATAGATTCAGCAATTTTTAATCCCTTTAACATCAGCTCTTCAGATTTCTTTAAGTGACCAAAAGTCCCCCAATAAATGGCAGCTATATTATAATATTGAATAAGATCAATATCATTACCATGTTGAAAAGTCAGCTCTCGATATTGTTCAAGTACACTAATCGATAGCTGTAAATCACCAGTTTGAAAATAACTGGCACAGCTATAACGTAATAGAAGGATGGCCTTATCATACATTCCAAGCTTAATGGCACTTTCGACTGCGGCACTACTTATTTCTATATATTCTAAAAAACGATCCGCGTTATATAATTCATTGAGCGTAATCCATAATTCTTCAAATTCTTGTACGTTCATACCGCTCCCCCTTATTTTCACCCTTACATCTTTAATACTACCTGCACGAATAAAATATTACAATTCTTTGGACTCATTTGTTTTTACAAAATTAAGCAATTAATACTAGACAAATGAGTGATTGTGTATATTTTCCTATGTTACTATTTTTATATTTTACTGGTAAATTTAACATGGTACTTTCACTATAATTTTCTCGCAACCAAAAAACAAGCCTCTTTCACAGAGACTTGTTAAGATTCTTCAATACCCAATAATTCTTTTAATTTCTTGGCCTTTGCAGAGGTAAATTTAACTTCTCCACTTCCTCTCTTTTGGAGATAAAGTAAACCTCCAATAGCCCTTCTATATTTTAATACGCCCCCCTCCCCCTAACCGTATCAAATTTTTTCTTAAAGTGTATTGACCTTGGAGCTTACTCCAATGTTAGGATGATTGTAGGAGGTGCTTTTATGAAAATTAAACAATTTGCTGAGAAGTTTGGATTATCCACCGATACAGTCCGCTATTACGAAAAAGAGGGACTTTTACATCCGCAGAAGTTAAACAATGGCTACCGTGTGTATGATGGCACATGTGAACAGACCATGAAATTTATTCTCGTCCTACGCCAGCTTGGCTTTAGCTTACAAGAAATTAATTTTTTACTGACACTCGAACAGAAACCTATATCCACGGAATGTAATGAAGCAACCGTACAGCTATTTTCTGCAAAGATTGCCCATATTGAACAGCTCATGTACTTTTATCAGCACGCACTACGTTCCTTACAGCTAACCAAAGCATTAATGGCTGACGGACAATTTCAGAACAACCAAGAAAAAATTAACTTACTAATGGAAGATATGTACCAAAACTTACAGGAAGGTCGTGGTCAATATGAAACTACGTAAAATTCTCTCTCTAGAATATGTCATCGCCTTTATCATGACTATCTTTTTTTATGGGCACTTAGATTTTTCATGGCTATCATTTATAATATTTTTACTTTTACCTGATATCACGATGCTCGGATATATGATCAATTCAAAAATCGGGGCCCTTTTCTATAATATTGGACATAGCTTTGTCATACCGGCCGTACTTCTCGTAATCGGCTTTACGCTATCTACGCCAATACTTCTGATGGCTGCCTTGATTTGGCTAGCACATATTTTCTTAGATCGAGCACTCGGTTACGGTTTAAAATATGAGGAAGCCTTTACGAAAACACATTTACAGCAGATTGCTTAATGAATAAGAGGAAGCCTGAATAAAGGAATATCAATGGTTGAGCAAAACCATAAAAAAGGTGGTCAACGATAAAACAATAGCGTACTCCTACTATAAAAAGCAGGATCCTCATCTGAGATCCTGCCTTTAAACTTTTTATATTAATCGTTTTAAAAGTGATTCATATAGCCCTACCATCAATAATCCAATCAATATCGGAATAAGTGAAGTAAAGCTGAAATAAAAGCCTACTTCATCGTATCGACCCGTAAAATGAAATTGTAGCCAAGACACTTGATAGGTATCCCCTACCCCGTATAAAAAAATAGTTGTAAATAAAAACAATGCAAGACATTTCATCCCATGTGCTCTTTTCATAGCATCACCTCATTGTACAATTTCCATTTGTTGTGCATAGCTTATAAGATCCTCAATCGTTAACTCTGGATTTTCGCCAACGATACTATATTGATAGCCGTTTTCTTGCCAAGCAATCGAACGGAAATTTTTATCATCCATAACCGTTCCTTTTTGTCCTCGAATATCCATCTCTTTTTCATTTAAGATGGGACCAATTTCACTCATACTCTCATCCGCTTTAAAAATAGTGATGAAAAACGCTGGCTGCCCATCTAATCCAAAGTCAAAGGAATATTCTGGTCGATCCTCTAATCCTTTAACCATTGAAATTTTATCTATAGAAAGGGCATTTTCTTGCGGAACCATTAAAAACTTTCTTAGTTGTTGCTTTGCTTCGTCCCATGAAATTAATGCTGAAGTATCTTCACCGCTAATTTCTTGGATCGTTACATCCTCTGGTAGATCAAGTATAAATTGTTGATCATCTATTTTTTCATCAACATTTATTTTTGAGTATTCTGTGATTATTTGATTACCTGCATTATCTGACTTCATTTTTAACATCAGCCATGTTTTTTTGTCAATCCATGCTTCTATATCCCCAAATAGTGATTCGGTTTTTGTAGTTTTTGCTACAATTTTATATGTGTCTCTTCCAGCGACCTTCTCTTCGCCTGCTATCTTAATCTCATGTGTATCTTTAACCAAATTAAAAACAAGCTGTACCTCTTCCCTAGGCGATCGTAGCCCGTCAAGTTCGCCTTGTGGATACGCCATTTTAAAGGCTGTATGTTCCGTGACATCATAGCTTATCAGCTCAGAGTCAGTTTTGACCGTGATGACATGTTCACCATTGTCACCTTTCATTTCTATACGTCTATACTTATCCTTGACCCATTCTTTTACCTGAGCTTTGCCACCTAGCTCTCCCATATCTAACGTATATTCGCCATAATAGGTAAGCGGTTGCTTCGATTCTTGGAGCGTCTGCTCAATAATTTCCTGGGGTGAATACGATGCCTCGGTATTACAGCCTACTAAACTAAATGTCATGACAGCGAGTAAGCCTGCTGCTCGGCATGAATTTTTCCAATTCATAGTTCGTCTACTCCTTTATTAGGTGGAAGCCAGCAGACAACAGCTGTTCCAATGTTCTCACTAGAAAGCAGCTCTACCGTACCACCATGTTTTTCAATAATTTGTTTCGTAATATTTAAGCCAAGTCCCGTGCCTCGTTCTCCAGCCTTTGATCTGGCATGGTCCGCTTGATACATGGGCTCGAATAATTTTACAATGTCCTTTTGTGGCAAGCCCTGTCCGCTATTTTGCACAATCATATACATACCCTCTTGCTTCGTCAAAGCCGGCTTAAGGAAATCAAACCCCCATTCCGGAACACTTCCAGCTTTAACCGCTGCTAAACCAATAGATGTGCCGATCTCACCATAGCGCCAAGCATTGCTCAATAAATTATCAATTACACGTTGAAGTTGTTTAGGATGCACAGCATATAGCCCATCTACATCACAGAACACTTCTAATGTAAACCCCTGTTCCTCACATAACGGTTCATAGTCTGACAAAGCCATCTCAAAAAATTCTTCCCCATCTACGTCTACCAGCTCTAATTCATAGCTCGTAGATTGGAGTAATGTAAACATTAATAAATCTTCTAGCATATGCTTCATTCGATCAGCCTTCGTGATGATAACCCGCTGATAGTCTGCTTGCTGCTGTTGTGATAAGCCATTGTTTAGTAAGGATTCCGCATAGGCTTGAATAGCCGTAAGAGGCGTTTTTAAATCGTGGGAGATACTTGCAATCATCATTTCCTTTTGCTGTTGTTCTACTTTTAAGGAAGCTCGGGTCTTTTCAATTTCATGTTGCATCGCCACAAATGTTTGAGCGAGTGAACCAATCTCATCTTTCCTTGTACTTAAATTAGATTCTATATGCTCACCTTTGGCAAAATTCCGCATTTGATGCATCAATTCTCGTAATGGTCGATTAAGTTTTCGATTAAGTAACAAAATGACCCCTATATAAATCACTAGAAACAGCAAGATAGAGCCTGTAATGACAAGCCATGAACGCTTCTCCACGCCTTTCACCCAATCAGTTCTTATTAATTGAATTTCATAGATGCCTAACAAGTCCCCATTGCGATATACTGGTTCCTTGTAGGTAAAGGCGTTGTATGATTGTTGTAACTCATATAAACCTTTAAACATGCGCTCCTTCCATACATAGCCCGATTTTAACGGGTTAGAGGAATATAAGACAAAACCAGATTTCGTGTAAAGTGTAATCGCCAACTGCTCATTGGTCAGCTCTTCTATCTCTTCTAAATTTGCCTGTTTTTGATATAGTGCTGGATTGTCAACGATTGCTTTTACCTGATTTAGTTCTGTCCACTTGTCAAAGTATTCCGCAACATTTTTATCCTGATAATAAGCATTTATCCACACATACAGACTATAAGCACCAGATATGGGCAACACCATAACAATAAAAAAAGTGATAAGTAACCAAGATTTTATTTTCATAGCGGTTCACCAATAAAACGATAACCCTTGCCCCATACAGTTTGAATAAAATATGGATGTTTCACTGAATCTTTTAGCTTTTCTCTTAGTGCCTTAATATGTACTGTAACAGTATGAGTGTCCTCTAACGTTGCCTGCTGCCAAATATACTGATACAGTTCCTTCTTCGTAAAGGTTTGACTCGGATTTTTTGCTAGTAGCTTGACAAGAGCAAATTCTTTTTGGGTTAATGCGATTTCTTGCTCATTAATGCTCACTATTTCCCGTTTCCAATCAATGATTAATCCATTTGCATAGGCAGTTTGCTCTTCTACTTCGTCTTGCTTGTTATAGCGTCTCCAGCGTCTAAGATGCGATGCCACACGAGCCTTTAATTCCTCCAAACTAAACGGTTTCGCGATATAATCATCCGCTCCTTGCAAGCCCTCCACTTTATCCGCTTCTTCCTTACGAGCACTCATCATGAGGATGGGGACATCACTTTCCCAGCGTATATTTTGACAAACCGTAAGACCATCCATTTCTGGTAGCATCCAGTCAACTAACACTAAATCAAATGGTTGCTTCTGAAAATCTTCCAGCCCTTCAAGACCCGTAGTTGCCCACGTCACTTGATAGCCCTCTTGCTCCAGCGTATCTTTGACAATGCGACCAATTGCAGCATCATCCTCAATCAGTAATAACTTTACCTTCATCAGTTCTCCTCCTGCTTAAACCTTACTACGGAAAAAGTGATTTTCCCTGAACTTTACACTTTCTTTATAATTAACTTAGAACGAATTCTTATTTTGCACAAATGATTAGGATTGTCCATTTCTACTATGCGGAGCTATCCTTCTTCCCAAAACAAAAAAAGAATGCACAGTCGTTGTGCATTCTCCTCGTCAAACTAGAAAAATAAACTTAAAATATAGTAAATTAATGCTGCCATTACTGCAGAGATTGGCATAGTGATGACCCAAGTTGTTACGATTTTACGGGCCATTCCCCATTTAACGCCTTTGACACGATGTGCTGTTCCTACACCCATGATAGATGAAGAAATAACATGTGTTGTGGATACCGGTAAGTGAATTAATGTCGCACCAAAGATAATGGAAGCCGATGCTAAGTCGGCTGCGACGCCATTCACTGGGCGAATCTTCATAATTTTACCGCCCACCGTTTTGATGATTTTATATCCACCTACTGAGGTACCAAGACCCATTGCTGTAGCTGCTGCAAAGCGCACCCAGAAAGGGATATCGTCACCTGTGTGTAATCCTCCTGCGATTAAAGCAAGTGTTATAATCCCCATTGCTTTTTGCGCATCGTTCGTTCCATGTGTAAATGATTGTAGGGCAGCTGTCCCGATTTGCATGGTACGGAAGCCTTTATTTGTACGGTATAAATTCATATCTTTAAAGATGACCTTCAATAGGGTCATCATTAGGAAACCAGCGGCAAATGCTAATAATGGTGAGAAAATCAGTGCTTGTAAAATTTTAATAAACCCTGCATAGTTCAAAATATTGAATCCTGCTGCTGCAATAGCGGCACCTGCTACTGACCCAATTAATGTATGGGAAGAACTTGACGGAATTCCAAAATACCATGTAAGTAAATTCCATGTGATAGCAGATAATAGAGCTGCTAAAATAACGACAGAACCCGTGATATCGCCATCAAAAGCATTTAAGCTAAACGGGTCCACAATGTCTTTTGTTAAGGCTTTTGCTACTCCAACAAATGTAATGGCTCCGACGAAGTTCATAACTGCAGCCATGTAAACCGCTGTACGTGGTTTTAACGCACGGGTTGATACAGATGTTGCAATAGCATTCGCTGTATCATGGAAGCCATTTATAAAGTCGAATACTAATGCAAATATAACGACTAATATGGTAATGAGTAATATTGTATCCATTTGTTACACTCCATCTTATGCGTTACGCATAATTATTGTTTCAATTGTGTTTGCCACTGTTTGGCAGCTATCAGCAATATCCTCGAATTGCTCATAAATATCCTTGAAAACAATGAGGCGCATTGGATCTTTTTCTTGAATAAATAACTGCTTCATTGAGGAACGGAAGATTTCATCACATTCACGTTCGTTATCTTTAATTTGAATAGCATGTTTACGCATCTCAACAAGCTTTTTATTATTTAATAGCTCCATGGCTTGTACCATTTCATCTGTACTCTTCGAAATATATGTTAGGAATTGACGCATTGGCTCCGTTACTTCCGTTAAATTGTACATATTGAAGTGGGCAATACAGCCTTCCATTCCATCAATCACATCATCCAATTTATTCGCTAAAGCTAAAATATCTTCTCGCTCAATTGGTGTCATAAATGATTTATTAAGCATAACGATGAGCTCATGAATTAATTTATCGCCGCTTGTTTCATATTCTTTCATTGTATCGGCAATTTCTTTTAACGCATCTATATCTTGAATATGGGCATTATGAGCATAATAAATTCCCTCATTCACATTTTTAGCGATTTTTAATAAGGACTGAAAAAAAGGATCTTGCTTGTTTGAGTTGAACATCTTGTTCCTCCTGTAAAATAAAAATTATCAATATCTGAACCATCATAACAAAACATTTACACAATTCTACAAAATTTTAAACACTTACGTGTTGATTTTACAAAACTGTAATATAAAATTTGCCACATTTATTTTCAGGGCAGTTTCCAAGTTGAAAACGTTGGAAATCAAATAATAAAAATCACTATTTTTCTTTAAATATGAGCATTTTTTCTGTTATTTTTATAAAAATACTTGAAATTTACTTTTTCCCTTCTATTTGTTTACCACTTGAAATGTTAAGGAATTGTAAACAAGATTTACATTCTAAATAAATATTCCTCTGTTATTTTTTACCTAAAGAATGTCGAAACATGTAACCTTTCCTATTTGTTATGCTCGTCCTCGTTGTTGCTTATACATAAAATAAAAAACAACAATTTTGTATAACTTAAAGGAATTCTTCAATTTTCTGTCAATTGACAAAAAATATTAGCGTGCTATAATACTTTTGGGCTTCACCGCATTGAAGCGAAGAAGTATTTAGTAGGAGGTTACATATGTTTCGAATTGAAGCTAAAAGCAACCCTCGATTTATTGAGGCAAGCTTCGTTATACTTTTAATTATTGCCACAATGGCTTTTAGTATTGGGTATTTAAAAGCAACACCCCATATCCCAATATTTCTGGTTATTTCACTTTTACTAGCCTATGGATTGTTAAAAAGAGTTTCCTTTCGCGATTTAGAAGGTGGGATGATTGCTGGTGCTAGTGCTGGATTGGGCGCTGTTTTCATTTTCTTCTTTATTGGTATTTTAATTTCGAGCTGGATTATGGGTGGAACAATCCCAACGCTCATCTACTATGGTTTTTTGACCGTTTCACCAAACTTTTTCTTTGCCATCGTTTTTTTAATTTGTAGCATTGTAGGTATTTCTGTTGGTAGTTCGTTAACAACCGTGGCAACTGTCGGTGTGGCATTTATGGGTATCGCAGGTGCCATGGACATTTCGTTAACAATAACTGCTGGTGCAATTGTTTCTGGCGCCTTTTTTGGTGATAAAATGTCACCCTTATCCGATACAACCAATCTTGCTTCAGGAACAGTCGGTGTAGATCTATTTGAACATATTAAAAATATGGGCTGGACAACAATCCCTGCTTTCCTGATTTCATTCGTACTATACGCCATTTTATCACCAACAGGTGAAGCAACATCTTTTGATACGGTTGAGCAATTTAAAGAAGGATTGCTGTCTACAGGACTTATTCATTGGTATACATTATTGCCAATAGTTGTCCTTGTTATTATGACATTCTATAAAGCTCCTGCCGTTATTACATTAGCGGTTGTCTCAATTCTTGGAGTGGGTCTATCTTATACACTGGACCCCCTACCTGCTTCAGACGTCTTCAAAATTTTATTTGATGGCTATGTCTCTCACTCTGGTAATAAGGATGTAGATGCCTTACTGACACGCGGTGGCATGAATAGCATGCTATTTACAATTGCACTTGTACTACTGGCCTTAACAATGGGTGGCCTCTTATTCACACTTGGTATCATACAAAGTATTTTAGCCAAGGTTGAAAGCTTATTAAAAAGTGCTGGCTCAGTTATTACAGGCGCGGCGATTACTGGCATTGGCATCAATACATTAATCGGTGAGCAGTATTTATCTATCCTGTTAACTGGTGAAGCATTTAAAGCTCAATTTGCGAAGGTTGGCCTAGCTCCTAAAAACCTATCTCGTGTCATGGAGGATGCTGGAACGGTTGTCAATCCACTTGTCCCTTGGAGTGTCTGTGGTATTTTCATCACAAGTGTCCTCGGAATTTCCACACTGGATTATCTACCTTTCACCTTCTTCTGTTTACTCGGCCCGATTCTAACCGTTATTTTTGGCTGGAGTGGCAAAACATTAACAAAGCTTGAGCAATAACAAAAGGTAGCTGATTAAAAATCAGCTACCTTTTTATCCACCAAAAATTTCTATTCTACCTTTACTTGTCCCATCATACCATTATCTTCATGCTCCAATAAATGACAATGGAACATATAGATGCCCTTATCTTGAAACTTCACTGCTAATTTAACTGACTCACCTGGTTCAATGGACACCGTATCCTTCCAGCCCTGTTCATTGGGCGGTGGCGCCTGACCATTAATGGATACAATTTTAAATTGCGTGCCGTGTATATGAAACGGATGGGTCATGCCTCCCATCATATCAGGTTTATTGTAAATTTCCCAAATTTCTGTCACTCCCTGCTGTTGAACAAAATCAATTCTATTCTTATCAAATTGCTTGCCATTAATCGTTACCATCGTCCCCATACCAAATAGCTCTATACGTTTAGATACAGGTAATTGTTGTTCTTCACTAGTTGTAGAGAATTGATTAAATACATCCTGCATCTTCTGTGGAGTAGTGCGTTCATTTGTGATCGTAAACGGTAACAGGACTACACCTTCTTCATTTATCAATGATAAATCATTGGAAGAACGTAGCTTGGAAAAATCGATGATAATTTCAGCACGTTCACCTGGTGTTAAGGTCAGTTTATTTAGTGGAACAGGGCTATTTAAAAATCCTCCATCTGTGGCGATTTGTTGAAAATTCTCATTTGTACTAAGCTTAAAAGTGAAATTCCGAGCATTGGAGCCGTTCACTAATCGAAGTCGAACAGGCTCTTGGCGGACATGAAGCTTCGGATTGAGCGTACCATTGATGAGTAATGTATCACCAATTGTCCCATCATTATTTTTGAATTGCTGGTAGTTCAATTGCTGTTGATCATCAAACTGGCGGTCCTGAAAGATTAACGGAATATCATTCACGCCATATTCATGAGGTAATCCTAAACGCTGTGAATTTTCATCCTCCACATAAATGAGCCCAGCTAGTCCTTTATATACCTGCTCAGCCGTCTGTCCTTCTGGGTGAGGATGAAACCACAAAGTAGCTGCTTGCTGGCGGATATTAAAAGTCAGCTGCTTCGATTGACCAGGTTCTATTCGTTCATGAGGGCCACCATCCCCCTCACCTGGTATTTCTAAACCATGCCAATGAAATGTTGTCTCTTTGCTCATTTCATTTGTTGTTGAAAATTGCACAGTTTGTCCCGATTGAATCCGTATCACCGGCCCTAAAAAGGACCCGTTATAGCCATAGGTTTCTGTTTGAACCCCTTGATAAAACTCTGTTGTCCCTTCTTGTGCGACAATTGAATAGTGAGCTGGATTATCTCCATCTGGTTCTAGTAAAGGTGGGATGACCAACTCATTTTCTCCTGTAGAAGGTGCAAGCTGTAAGGGATTTGTATGACTCATATGACCATTTGTCCTATCCATTCCCTCATGAGCCTTGTTCATTGGTTTAGTAGATAATTCGTCAGCTGTTTTACTAGTACTACACCCGCCTATTAGTAAAATCAATAGCGTCAGTAATGAAAACCATACTTTAGATTTCATCTATTTTCCTCCTTTTGTTACAACAAAACGAATGTAACAAAGAAGTATGGAGAAATGATGAAGGTCGTTAAAATCCTGAAAAACCATCGAACAAGGGGCTTAGCCAAATGATGATTCTTGTTAAACCATCGAAAAATAGAATAATGCCTAGCACAATCATAAAATAGCCACCCACTTTTGTGATCATGTGACTATACTTTCGTATCCATGCGAATTTCGTGACAAATTGTGATAGAAGGAAAAATGGGATGGCGAACCCTAACACATAGGCGATCATGTAAAACATACCCATCCCTGGATGCTGGGAAGCCATCATAAAAACTGCCCCCGTAATTGGGCCTGTACAGGGCGTCCAGCCCGCTGCAAAGGCAAGACCAATAAAAAAAGAGCCCAAATAGCCTGTGGGACGATTTTTAAAGGAAAGACGTTTTTCTTGCATTAAAAATTTCGGGGATAAAGCACCTATAATAATTAAACCAAACAGCACAATTAATATAGCCCCAACCTGTCGCAAAACATCTTGGTACTGGAAGAAAAACCACCCCACAACAGATGAGCCATAGCCTAAGAAAATAAAAATCACAGAAAATCCAATTAAAAAGAATAGTGTATGCAACATACCAATCGTTCTTAATTTTTTATTGTCTCCCTGAAGCTCATCCAATGACATTCCTGTAATATAAGAAATAAAAGCTGGATAGAGCGGTAAGGTGCAAGGCGAAATAAAGTTTAAAAACCCTGCGCCAAAGGCTAAAAAAAGATTCATATCTGGATTCATTTTGTTCGCTCCTTACATCTTACAAGTTAAGTTATCCCCAATATGTAATGGTGTCCATTATACCTAGTAATAGTAACAATATGCCTGCCATTAATTGAATAACTCTCCCCATCTTCATGCTTCTTCGTAAAATGAGACGCTTAGCATCGAAAAGATAAATGAAGAGAAGCATGATAAGTAGTGGTACAGAAGTGGCAACCCCAAAAATACTCGGTAAGATAAACCCATAGGAAGTGCCTGTCACAATGGGCATTAGCCATACAAAAAACAGCACAAACATGGTTGGACAAAAGGCAATAGAGAAACTAGCCCCCATTAAAAAGGAACCTAATTTGCCCCCTTTCATAACAGGAGGAATAAGATTCGATAGGCGATTTAAAAATTTTAGCTTTAATAAACCTAATAAAACGAGCCCTGTCAGTATCATAATTGGTCCAATGGCCTGACGAAAAATGGGGAAATACAATGTCATTTTAGTTTCAAACGATTGTCCAAATAACCATGCTAAAAAACCAAGTCCGCTAAAAACAACTACTTTTCCAAAAATAAAAAACAGAATATCCTGCCAATTATTTTTCATTTGAAGCGTCCTATTTCCATAAAATGTAATCGCACTCATATTACCGGTTATTTGGCAGGGAGCTAGTGCCCCTATGAGACCTAAAAGAAGCGCCATAGCCCAAGCTGAATGCTCATAGGCATTTAAAAATTGGTTGATTGGCTCACTCATAAATTGACTAATCGCTGACAAAAAACTATACAATTGAAACACCCTCTATCTGTTCATCATTTCAGCTTTAAAACTAGCCAAAACTAGTATAAAGGTTAAATATGAATAAACGGTGCAGAAATCGAACACACCGTTTTGAGAAAACTATGATGTGATCAAAGTATGTCTTTTTGTTGGTAGACGCTATCATACGAATCCACACCGGGAGAGCGATACTAGATATGGTTTCATTGCTCGTGCTATCGCCATCCCTCTTTCGATTTCCAATGAGTATGGCGAAAAATTTATGAGTCTTGAAACCTTTTTTCAAACTGTGCGTATGTATATCTAACAATGTCAGTAGGAGGAATGTAAGAATGTCTTTTTTTCATAAAGCACTAGCAAGTTTTGGAATAGGTTCAGCAACAGTTGATACAAGGTTGGAAAAGGATACTTATCGAGCTGGAGAAGTCATGCGAGGTGAAATCATCGTGCGTGGTGGTCAAGTTGAACAACAAGTGGATTCTATCTATTTATCTATAAATACGACATATATACGAGAGTCCAATGATCATAAACATACAGAGGTGGCCACTCTACAAAAAGTCAAAGTGACAGAGCCTTTTACACTAGCAGCTAGTGAAGAGAAGGTCATTCCCATTTCATTGACACTGCCCTTTGAAACACCCATTAGTGCGGGCAAAACGCAAGTTTGGATTCAAACTGGACTTGATATTAAAAATGCCGTAGACCCAAGTGATAAAGATTATATTCGTGTAGAGCCAACAAGCCTCGCATCACATATACTTGACGCTATAGGGCAATTAGGTTTTCGTTTACGAGAAGCAGAATGTGAACAAGCCCCAGCACGCTTCCGTGGATATTATCCATTTGTACAGGAGTTTGAATTTGTACCAACAGGTTCCTTTAGAGGACATCTAGATGAACTTGAAATAGTTTTCCTCTCGCAGTCCAATCACTCTGCAGAAATTCTATTACAAATTGACCGCAAAGTAAGAGGGATTGGAAGCTTCTTCGCAGAGGCTCTAGAGATGGATGAAAGCTACGTTCGAACAACGATTACGATGCATGATCTACCGACGCTTCCAGAAAAGCTTCAACAACTTATTTCAAAGCATATATAAATTCAATAAAAAGTAGTTGAAGAGCACTTCAACTACTTTTTTATCTCCAAGCACACGTATGGAGGAGATGATTTTATGTCATGGCAAAAAAATCGGGTTTTGCTGTGAAAAAGAAAAAAGACTGTAGACAACTCAACATTTTTTTGAGCTCATCTACAGCCTGAACCATTTACCACGTGTAGCTAATAGAAAAGTTATTTCACCGCTTGCTTTACTTTTTCCATAACCTCTTCAGCTGTTGCTACTTGTAACGCCTCAGTCGCTAAAGCTTGCATGTCCTTAACAGACAGGCGCTTCAATAAAGAGCGTGTTTTCAAAATGGATGTTGCGCTCATTGAAAATTCATCTAAGCCTAAGCCAAGCAATAAAGGAACTGCTAGCTCGTCGCCTGCCATCTCTCCGCACATCCCTACCCATTTCTGTTCTTGATGGGCGGCATGAATGACCATTTGAATCAAGCGTAAAATAGCTGGATTATAAGGCTGATATAAATAAGATACTTTTTCATTCATACGATCTGCAGCCATTGTATATTGAATTAAATCATTCGTTCCAATGGAGAAAAAGTCCACTTCCTTCGCAAAAACATCAGCCATCACTGCTGTAGCAGGAATTTCAACCATCATACCAATTTCAATGTCAGCACTTACTTCCTCCCCCGCTGCTTTTAGCTTTTCTTGCTCTTCTAACAAAATCGCTTTGGCATCACGGAACTCTTGAATAGTCGCTATCATCGGGAACATAATTTTGAGGTTTCCATATACAGATGCTCGCAGTAGAGCGCGCAATTGCGTACGGAATAATTCCTGTTGCTCTAAGCATAGACGAATGGCACGATGACCAAGGAATGGATTCATTTCCTCCTGTAGCGGTAGATAGGGCAAATGTTTGTCTCCACCAATATCTAGTGTGCGAATGACTACTGGCTTCCCCTGCATTCCCTCAAGAACCGTTTGATAAGCCGTAAATTGCTCATCCTCAGATGGCAGGTTTTCTCTGCCCATATATAAAAACTCTGTACGATATAGGCCAATTCCTTCAGCCCCATGGCGCAATACGCCCTCCAAATCGCCTGGAGAGCCAATATTAGCGGCTAGCTCTACATGTACACCGTCTTTGGACACCGTTTGTTCGTTTACTAAGGTCGACCATTCCGCTTGTTGAGTATGATAGCTTTGGGCTTTTTCTTGATAGCTAACGATCACATCAGCCGTTGGATTGACAAACACTTGACCGGATAAACCATCCACGATTAATATATCTCCATCTTGAATCGTAGTCGTTGCTACACCAGTTCCAACTACTGCTGGAATCTCTAATGAACGTGCCATAATGGCTGAATGAGAGGTGCGCCCCCCAATATCCGTAATAAAGCCTAGGACAAAGTTACGATCCAATTGAGCTGTCTCTGAAGGAGTCAAATCATTAGCTACAATAATCACCTGTTCACTAATACTACTTGGGTTAGGAATATGTACACCGAGTAAATGTGCTAAAATGCGGTTGGTCACATCTTTAATATCTGAAGCACGTGCACTCATGTATTCATCATCCATACTTTCAAATAACGCCACAAACATTGATGAAACTTCATGTAAGGCAAATTCTGCATTGACTCCTTCATCAGCTATTTTTTGATTGATAGGCCCAATTAATTCTGGGTCCTTCACCACTAATAAATGCGCTTCAAAGATGGCTGCTTCCTCGGCACTGAATTTTTTTAATGTTTGCTGTTTGATGGCCTCTAGCTCTTGCTCCGTTTTGGCAAGGGCAGCGGCTAAACGTTGCTGCTCCGCCTGAACATCTTGAACCGTTGTTTGGCTAAATGTTAAATTCGGCTGTACAAACCGATACGCTTTAGCAATGGCAATGCCGTCTGAAGCGGCAATACCAGCGAGATGTGTCATTGTGCAAGCCCCATTTCTGTCAGTAATGTTGCTAATGCCTCAAATGCTTGATCTTCGTCTTCCCCCTCTACATATAGTGTAAATTGAGAACCTTGCTTTAAAGCTAATCCCATTACGCCAAGAATAGATTTTAAATTCGCTGCTTTTTCTTCAGTACGCACTTCAATTGCGGAAGCGAATGGTGTAGCTTTTGCCACAAGCTGGCTTGCTGGACGTGCATGAATTCCTAACGGATCGATTACTGTAAATTGTTGTGTTTTCATGATTTATTCTCCTCTACTTGTAAATCTGTTAAAATGATGACATTTGGATGTTTGGTTAAAGCACTTGCTGGAATTTCCTCTGTATAATCAGAGGCCAGCACACGCTCTAATACTTCACGCTTAGTTTCTCCCACTGCAATTAACAAAATGCATTTTGCACGCATAATAGATTGAATCCCCATAGTGAACGCTTGCGTGGGCACTTCATTAATCGATGAAAAGAAGCGAGCATTGGCTTGACGAGTCGATTCTTCCAATGTTACAAGATGTGTCAAGGACTCAAATGATGTACCTGGTTCATTGAAGCCAATATGGCCATTTTGTCCGATACCAAGCAATTGAAAGTCTAAGGAATGTTGTTGTAATAGCGCTTCATAGCGAGCTGCTTCCTCTAAAGGATTCGTCGCTAAGCCATTTGGTAAATAAGAAGCTTGGAATGGTTTTTCGTGAAATAAATGCTGATGCATGTAATAGGCATAGCTTTGCTCATGGTTAGCTTCAAGCCCTACATATTCATCCAAATTAAAGCTGATGCAATTCGAAAAATCAATATCTGTTTTACAGATTTTAGCATACAACGGTTCCATCGTTCCACCAGTAGCTAGCCCGAACGTTGTGGACCCATTATTTTTAGCAGCCGCAATGATGGCAACGGCTCGTGCATATAAATCTTCTTTTGAATTCAATCTTTCTATGTTCACCACATATCCTCCTTTTCCTAAGGTCTTAAAAATGAATACGCTGACCATATTGATCAATGAGCTCATCATTATTGGTGTTCCCTAAGTTACTGCTAGCAAATACGGGTAAGCTTGCCCCTTGTTCATGCAGAATTTCAATGATCTGAGCGCATAGAGCATTTAGTAGCGCTGCCCCTAATACGGTAGATACAGGTCCATATTGGAACTCATCAACTGTTAAAACCCCATCCCCTAGTGGTACATGCGTATTTAAAACATCATCCACGATATCCTCTAAACGTTGACCTGAGGGATGGCGTGATGGCTGCTGTTGATAGGCCAATGATTGTAGTGATATCGTATGCGCACCTGCTTCTTTTGCGTAAATCGCCATATCAATTGGTACTGGATTGTTGGCAGAGGTTGAAATGATGATACAAACATCTTTGTCATCAAACTGTAGCTCATCCTTATAAGGAGCTAAAAATGCTTGCTTCTTTTCATTTTGTGAAGATTGCCGGGCTCCCTGATGTAGCATTAAGGATTCAATGTGTATCGGTTTGACTGGAACTAAGCCACCAGCCCTGAAATAACATTCTTGTGCTAATAACATGGAATGACCTGAACCAAATAACTGGATAATGCCTCCCTGTACTAGACGTTTAACGATTAACTGAGCTACACGGTTAATTTGTTCACTTTCTTGTTGTGCCACCATTGTTAAATAGCGATTGACTTGTTGAAAATAGGTATTCATCATCTATCACCTTTTCATTTCAAACATTTCTTCCTAATTGTTTGTCTGCACCCTGATCCGGCCAGCTTTAATCGTTTGATGGAGCAGCAAGTGTTCATCTACAATCACTGCATCCGCATCATACCCTTCTGTAAGCTGCCCTTTGTTCGTTAATTTTAATTGCTGGGCAGCATTATAGCTGGACATTTTCACAAGCTCCTCCAATGTACAGTTGGTAATCTGACGCATATTTCGTACTGCTTGATCCATTGTTAAAATACTGCCTGCCAGTGAACCGTTCGATAAATGTGCGCCTGATTCTGTCACATGCACCAATTGACCACCTAAATCATATTCACCGTAGGGCATACCCTTCGCTCGCATCGCATCCGTTATTAAAATAATGCCGTCTGCCCCCTTCAAGCGATAAGCCATTTCCACAGCTCCTTCATGCATATGAATAAAATCAACAATTAGTTCAGCCTTTATGGCATCTACTAGCAAAACACCACCAACCACACCTGGATCACGATGATGGAATGGACGCATTTGATTGTATAAATGAGTCCCCTGTGATGCACCTAATTGAACAGCTTCCTGCATTTGCTCAAATGTAGCGTCGGAATGACCAATTGATACAATAACGCCACTTTCAGAAAGGCTTTGGACAGCTGCCATTCCATTAGGTTCCTCCGGTGCCAGCGTAATTTGTTTAATTTTTTGACCACTTAATGCTTGCCATTTTTTAATGACTTCCATATCTGGCTGGACAATATAATCAAGTGGCTGAGCTCCTGCACGCTGCTTCGATACGAAAGGTCCCTCAATATGCAGACCAAGTACTTCCGCTTCATCTGACTTTGGCTGAAATTGTGCCACATTGACGATGGCCCGTTCGATTTTGTCAAAGCTTTGCGTCATCGTAGTGGCTAAAAAGCTGGTTGTACCCTCTTTTAATAGTGATTGGGCCATGATATGTAACCCTTCATCAGATGCATCCATCGTATCCATTTGGGCAGACCCGTGAATATGCATGTCAATAAATCCTGGCAATAAAAACTTTCCTGAACCCTCTAATTGATCAACGCCCTGCGCGTGAATATGCTGGGCAATCTGAGCAATTTTGCCGTCCTTCATCCACACATCCATCTGTTCATCTCGACCACTCGCATTGACCACTGTGATGTTCCGAATTATTAAACTCAAGAAAAACATCTCCTCTTCTTGAACAAGGGCTGTTGAAAAGGTATCCATTTGCAATATGATTGCCTATGTTCCCTCTGCACACAGCCCCATGACTTGTTACTTTTTCAATGAAATAATATTGGTAGCGCCTGCTCTTTGGAAACTTGATTTTTCTAACGTAATCTCTTGCCCCATTAGGCTAGTGAAAACGACAGGGGTAATAATGGAAGGCACTTGTTCCTTTATTTTTGTGATGTCTGCTTTTAATAATGCCTCTCCACGTTTAATTGTTTGACCATCTGATACAAGCATGTCAAAGCCCTCACCATTCAGTGTTACAGTATCTAAACCGACATGAATTAATAATTCTACACCAGTTTCAGATTTTAAACCGATCGCATGCTTCGTTGGGAAAATCATCACCACTTGACCGTCAAACGGTGCATAAACAGTTCCATCTGTTGGACGAATCCCAAAACCAGGACCCATCAGGCCAGCAGAGAATGCTTCATCCGGTACTTCTGATAACGGTAATAAATCCCCTGTCATTGGCATTTCAAAATCATGGAAAGTTGTTGTTGCGTCACTTTTTACTTCTGCTGTCGCTACAGGCTGTTCCGTCAGCAACTGGACATTAGCAGGTGCTGGGTTGCCTTTTTGCAGACGTTCTTTCATAGCCTCCGCTAAAAACTCAACAGATGTTCCAATAATTACTTGTACATTGGTTTTACTAATACGCATAACACCTCGCGCACCTGTTTGCTTCAATGTTTTCTCATCCACGACACTGGCATCCTGTACGGACATACGTAAACGAGTCGTGCAGTAATCCACTTGCTGAATATTCTCTTTACCACCTAATGCTTCAATTGTGTAGTAGGCACGTACATCAATATCATCGGAAATAGCTGAATTTGATTCCCCATCCTCTTCCTCATCATCTTCACGTCCTGGTGTCTTTAAGTCCAGTTTTTTAATCAAGAAATAAAAGACGACAAAATATATGGCCCCAAAGCCTAAACCTAATGGTAGAAGCATTAATGGTTTATCGGCCAAACCTAAGTTTAGCAAGTAGTCAATTAACCCTGCTGAGAATCCAAAGCCATCACGGAACCCAACCATATAGGCAACTGCAAGGGAAATACCTGTTAATACTGCATGGATACCATAAAGAACAGGTGATAAGAACATGAATGAAAATTCAATCGGCTCCGTCACACCTGTTAAAAAGGCTGTTAAAGCGATAGATACGAACATTCCACCCACAATCGGTCGTTTTTCTTTTTTCGCTGTGAAATACATCGCAAGACAAGCTGCTGGTAAACCGAACATCATTATTGGGAAGAAACCAGCTTGGAAATGTCCAGCTGTTGGATCGCCTGCTAAGAAACGATGGATATCCCCTTTCACAATTTCACCCGCGGCATTCGTAAATTCACCGAAATCAAACCAAATAACCGTATTGATTACATGGTGAAGACCAACTGGTATTAATAGACGGTTGAAGAAACCATACATCCCAACGCCAAGTGATCCTGCACCGATCATCCAATTGCCGACAGCATCAATACCGCCCTGAATTGGTCCCCAAGCAATGGCTAAAATGCTCCCTAAAATCGCCATAGTGATGGACGTGATAATTGGTACAAACCGCCGTCCACCAAAGAATGATAACCATTCTGGAAATTTCACATTATAATATTTGTTATACAGTAAGCCTGCCGTAATACCGGCAATAATACCACCAAACACACCCATATTTAATTCTTCATTAACCGTCCCTAAAACGGCTACTAATACGAGGTGAGCAATCGCACCTGCAAGAGCTGCTCCCCCACTGCTATCATGTGCTAACCCCATCGCAATACCAATCGCAAAAATAATAGGTAAATTGCCTAGTATAGCATTCCCAGAAGCGGCCATAATACTAGCAATGTACTGAATGGCTTCATTCGGCACTGCTCCAAGCATATCCCCAGAACCTAAACGCAAAAGCAAGGCTGCTGCCGGTAATGTCGCGATTGGAAACATAAGTGACTTACCGATTTTTTGTAAGAAAGCAAACATTCTTTATCCCCCTTTGGTATAGTTGTCTAGACCACTTTTATGAAAAAAAAGCGTTTTCATTAAGTTGCTATTATTATAGGCGCAATTTGAAAAAAAATAAATACTTTTTTAATAATTCTTGATGTAAAAAAACCGTACCCTAATAAAGCATTAGGGCACAGTTCTTCTTTAAATTATGCAGTAACGTCTCGTTTCATAAAGGATGTATAACTAATCACTAGGAAAATTACAGCATAAATAGCTAATACAGTTAGCGAGAAAGGCATTGTCATATCTGGAACCATTAACATATCTTTTTCATACTGAGTTAAATCTGCATGTGTTAGCCAAATGTATTTGACAATGTCGTATCTACTTAAGAACATAATGATCATGCCACCTGTAAATGACAGGAACATCGTTAAGCCGATTGCTAATGAGCTCGAACGGAATACTGAACCAACTAAAAAGGCAAATAATGTAGACATAACAAAATCACCGCCAGATAATAGATAATGGTAGGCTAAATCATTCCATACTGCCTTTTCAGCCACCTGACCATTAACAATCTCTAATTCCACACCTGAGCCTACACCAAATAATACTAAACCTACAATTGCACTCACAACTACATTTACAGCAACTAAAAACAAACCGAATAAGAAGGTTGTCAATAATTTAGACGTTAACACCTTCGCACGGGACATAGGACGAGTCAACAGCATTTTAATAGTACCTGTTGAAAATTCGCTGGAGACAATACTTGCGGCAGTAATCACCGTAAATAAAGTGACAAGTGTTAGCATATTGCTTGTAAAGGACATAAAGCTTGCAAGGCTGCTATCTTCTTGACTCGGCGCATCATGGGCTAATCGGTACTCCGAAATAGCAATTCGCTCTTCAAAAAATGCTTTGTCTTCCTCGGATATGTCCTCCTCTGCCAGCATTGCCTTATTATTTTGGATAGACTGCTGCTCTATCTCCTGCCATGATCCCTCATCTGATGATTTACCCTCATAATACTTCATGATGCCGCCAGGAACTAGAATGACAAGGACAAGCATAGCGACCATTGCCCACGTCCCTTTTTTATGCCATAATTTCATCCATTCATTTTGAATTAGCTTCAGCAATTTGTCCGCCTCCAGTCATTTCTAAGAATTGATCCTCTAATGTTTTCTGATGTGGCTGTACGGCAAATAGTTGCATACCTGCTTGCACAAGCCCTAATGTCAATGCAGGAACATCCTCTTTCTTCAATTCAATTACATAGCCTTGTTTCATTACCTCAAACTTGTAATCATGTTGTGCCAGATGGGCAGAAACCTGCTCTTGTGGCTGTGCTTCCACATAGTAAAACGACGTGCTTTCATTATGAATTTCACGAATGTCGATTAGCTTCCCATTTTGAATGACGGCCACTCGATCACACATTAGCTCAATTTCAGATAATAAGTGACTGGATACAAAAACCGACACGTTATCTTCTGCCGCAATTTTGCGAAGGTACATACGGAATTCGCGAATACCAGCTGGGTCTAAACCATTCGTTGGTTCATCTAATATTAGAAATTTTGGTCGATGTAATAGCGCCTGAGCAAGCCCTAGTCGTTGACGCATACCAAGAGAATACGTTGCAACCTTTTCATGGATACGATTTTCTAGACCAACCTGTTTAACGACCTCCATGATTCGTTCCTTTGAAACATTTTTATGCATACGTGCAAAATGCAATAAATTTTTATAGCCCGACATAAATTTATACATTTCTGGATTTTCGACAATCACACCAACCTTGCTAATCGCTTCCTCATAATGCTCCTGTAGCGATAGTCCATCAATGATGACCTTGCCCTCTGTTGGATGCATAAGGCCCGTCATCATACGAATCGTTGTTGTTTTCCCTGCCCCATTGGGTCCTAAAAAACCTGTAATTTGTCCTGGATATAAATCAATGTTTAATTGTTGTATTAATTGCTTTCCACGAATGGTTTTCGATAGATTTTGCAATTGAACAATTGGTTCTGTCATATTTATTCACCCTTTCTTTTTAGTTACGCCTGAGCCTTTATCGTTAAAAGTGTTGGCGATCGTTATCATTGGAAGAATGACCATAAAAACCTTTCATCCATTGAACCGCATCTTTATTGGTCACATCACGCAATGTCTCTACGTCTTCATAAGCTGTGATAGAGCCAGCTTTTAATAAAATAATTTGATCTAAAATAGGTTCAACCTCATATAATTCATGCGTAGACAGCAAAATCGTTTGATTTTCAATGTCCGTAAATTGAATTAAACCTTTAATGAGCTGCTCTCGCACAATGGGGTCTAGCCCAGCAAATGGTTCATCCATTAAATAATAAGGAACTTCTCGGCCCAGTGTAGCAGCCATTTTCATACGTCCACGATTCCCTTTTGATAATTGACGTAGCTTCTTATTTTTATCCACCTGTAAAAATTCAGCTACTATACATGCCTTATCATAGGAAAAGTCTTCAAATTGAGAAGCGTAGTGCTGAAAGAGCTGTTCCCCCGTATAATAATCAAAAAACAAATCAGTATCTGGTAAATAAGCAATTTGATCCGCACTTCGTCGAGTAATTGGTTGACCATTCAATACCACTTCACCAGTTGAGGAGCGTAATAAGCCAGCTAAAACTTTGAGAAGTGTAGATTTACCACTACCATTTTCCCCAACGAGCCCAATGATCTGTCCAATAGGAAAGGAAAAGGATAAATCCTGTAAAATGGGCTTATTCTTATACTGAAAAGACACATTTAATAGCTGTAACATTCCTTCACCTCATGCTTTATTTTTTAATACAACGAGCATTTCTTCTTTGGAAAATCCCAACGCCTCGATAGATGTTAAAAAACTTTCGGCTAACTTATTTTTCATATCATCTCGTAATCCTTCGATGCGTTCCTCATTAGTCGTAATAAAAGTACCCTGTCCTCGTTTGGTTTCCGTTATATTCATTGCCTCTAACTCCTTATAGACTCGTTGCACCGTATTAACATTGACACCCGTTTCGACTGCATATTCCCTTACAGAGGGCAGTCGATCTCCAAGCAATATCTGCCCCTTTAAAATGTCCCCGCATATCCGATCGACAAGCTGACTATAAATTGGTTTATCACGTGAAAAATCCATCGTCATCGTAATACCACCTTTTCAAGCCACTTGGATGCCGTTAAAAAAAGCAGTACGATGAGTAAAATAGAAGCTACTTCTTCAACAACATAAATAGAGCCCAGCCTCCATTCCATCGTTGTCGTTGCTTTTACTTTGGGTAAAAACGGTTCTAATTTGCTTAACGAAATGGCGCCACGGTGGAAAACCGTGTCATAAAACTGACTCTCCGTTATTCGTACCCAAGCCGATGTGGTAAGTCCAAAAGCAACCATCGTCAATACAATGGAAAAACGCCCAATCACATGCTTCAATTGCAAGTAAAAAGCTAAAAAGAACAACAGCAAAACAAATAACATAAATTGGAAAATAGTTAACGCAATCACAATTCCTATTAAAACGAATACGATTTGTCCAATATTTGCGATAAACTCTTCTTTTATATTAAAGATGGCAATACCCACAAAGAGCGTATTAAAAAGCGCATAGCCTATGAGCGAACAGACCATCTTGGCTCCTACTAGCTTTGTGATGGAACTAGTGGAATGGAGCCAGCTTTCCTTAGCTTTAATATCCAAACGCATACTCGCTAAAAATTGTAAAACAGAATAAAATCCACCTACAAAAAGGACAAGAAGCGTAAAGGCAAATGCTAGCTGATTTTCTTTAGGGAAGAGATCAACAAATTGATGTAATCCATAGGGAACGATCCAAGAAAACATAATTCCCGCAAATATCCCCATTAAAAACCATGAGCGGTAAAGTACCCATTCTTTTTTTAAAAGTCCTACAAAACTTTTCATGCTCAACACCTCGTGTCATAGTGTACTAGTCAGATATTACACTATGACTTCTTTATTTTCAAGTACCAAATACAAGAAAAAGGAAATGAGAGCCTCGTTTGATTAAAATGAAACATTTAACTTGTATAGCATGAGCTCTCTTCAGGTATCAATAAAGTCTAAAACAGAATACATTGCGAGGACACAAAGACAACAAAAGGCGGAACCAAAATGGAAAAAATGGTGCTATTTTACTACTATATTGAGTTTACAAATAGAGGGGGCATTCAAGGGCAAAAATTCCGACTCGGTATTGAAGGAGATGACATATCCGAAGTTAGCCCAATATATTGTAGAGGATATGAGATTGCTAATGGTTGGTAGAGTAAGCATTCTTAACAAGAAAATGATGAATGAAAAACTTAAAAGACAAACCAAAAAGGAGAAATTAGGACGTACAGATTAGTCCGAAGAGTGCTATTAATTCCACTATCATGAAGTAAAAAAAAGAAGAGCCCTTTTTAGGACTCTTCTCAGACTGTAGACAAACTCAAAAAATTTGAGAGATTGCCTACAGTCTTTTTTCTTTTACAATGAAATAAAGTAAAGTCGTTGATTTTCACTACGGGCGGACGCTTTCCGCGGGCGGGGTCGAGCTGCTTCCCTCGCCTCGCTCAGTCCAGGATCTCGACTTTCCCGCTTATCCCGCAGGAGTCGCCGCCCATCGTTCCCATCAACTTCTACATAAAGTACTTACTTTATCTACATAGAGTGTTGAAAAGTAAATTTTTGAGGTGATAAACGATGATGACGAAGAATCCATCCAATGAACGAGAACAATTAGAAATGTTAACGATTGATCCATTAGTTCCCAACAATCATTTAGTGCGAAAACTAGAGGCTGCTATTGATTTTTCATTTATCTATCCTTTAGTCGAACAGCTCTATTTACCTAATGGGCGTCCTAGTACTGATCCTGTTGTTCTCTTTAAAATGACGTTTATTCAGTACGTTTTTGGTATTCAATCCATGCAGGCGATGCTTACTTTTGCTGCCATGAATTTAAAGAAACTAGCTAATTGGACGTGGCAGACAGCTTAAGAGAGCATTTATGCTCGAAGAGTATGTTGGATACAGCAATGATTTACCAAATATTGAAAATGAAAGAGAAAGAAAAATGACAAAAGCCATCGTGAATACATTTCTCCATGACTTTTGTCTACAGTCTGAGAAGAGCCCTTTTTACGACTCTTCTTTTCATCGCTACACCATTTTGCCTACTACTTTTACTTTTAATCTTGTTGCGTTTTCTGGATGATACGCTAATGGTGTTTCTTCCACTTCAACCAATTCGATTGTTTCCGCAAGGGCACCTGCTAATACAGCTTGTTTTACTGCTTTATTTTGTGCATCCTCTAAAGATTCCTCCCGAGGTTCTTTAGAATAAATATAAATTTGCTCGTATTGCCCACTAATTTGTGCAATGGATGCTCCAATCGCATTTGCCACACCGCCAAACTCTGATTTAACAATAGTAGAAACACCTTGAATTTTTTCTGGCACAATAATACTACCACCGCCCACTAAAACAAGCGATACATCCTCTGATGATGTTTTCATTTTATCAATGGCTTGTTCTAGTAATGAAGAAATTTCTTCTTGAACGGCTTTAGCGAATGCTTCATCAATATGTGCCACTAAATTTCGATCTCCTACTTCTGCAAGACCTAAACGGACGGCAATATCTGTGGTTGTCATAGTTGACCCACCAAATACTAATGCCTCTTCACTAATTTTATAACCGACACTATCGGGGCCAACGGTAATTTTATTTTCCTTCACTCGAACGATACTACCACCACCTAGCCCGACTGAAATAATGTCAGGCATTCTAAAGTTGGTGCGGATGTCCCCTACCTCCACTGCGACTGAAGATTCTCGGGGGAATCCATCTTGTAACACGCCAATATCCGAAGTCGTACCACCTACATCTAATACCATTGTATTTTGAATTTGTGATAAATACGAAGCCCCTCTTATACTATTAGTAGGCCCACAAGCAATCGTCAAGATTGGGAATTGCTTTGCATAGTCGATGGACATTAATGTTCCGTCATTCTGACATAGGTACACGTCTACATTGAAAATACCCTCCGCTTGAAGTGCCTGAATAAAGCCCTGTGTTGTCGTCTCAATGACCTTGCATAAAGCGGCATTTAAAATCGTTGCATTTTCACGTTCAATTAAGCCTACAGAGCCAATTAACGATGAGCAAGAAACCGGGAAATCTTCCCCATAGATCGCTCGAATCCAGTCACGAACCTGCAATTCTTGATCATTTTTAATAGATGAAAAGACACCTACAATGGCAATTGATTCTACTTGGTCACGCCACTCTTCTAAGAGCTTTGTAATCTCTGCGTGATTAAGCGCACTCAATAGCTGGCCATCGTATTCATAGCCTCCATGTGCGATTGCATAATTCCCTGATAATTTATCAATCATATCGGAAGGCCAAGCTGTATAAGGTAGCACCGAGGCTGTAGCTGGATAACCCAGTCGAATAACACCAACCCTTGCTAGCTTTTTACGCTCAACAATGGCATTGGTACATTGTGTTGTCCCTAGCATGGCATGTGTAATTTTCGTTTTATCAATGTTTGCACCTTGTAATAATTGCTGCAATGATTGTTCAGTACCTGATTTAATATCTAAACTTGTCGGTGACTTCACACTATAAATTAGCTGACTATTATAATCTAAAAGAATAGCATCTGTATTGGTTCCACCTACGTCAATTCCAATTTTATACATGTTCAGCTACCCCCTTTTTCACCAATTCTTCAATTGGCACGAAATCATAATTATAGCCAAAGTATTTTGGTCCTGCAGTTTCTATCCCTTTTGCTGTGCGCCATTTTTCATGTGATGGTAAACCAATTACGCGCACACGTTTGCCATATTTTAAACTTTCTGTCGTCACAGGCAACAAGGTTTCAAAATCGACTAAACAAATCAGATCTGGTGTCATCGCAACAACTTGATCGTTCTTTTCTGCCAGTAAATTTTCATTTTGGAAATGAACCTTCATCTGACCCTCTTTATAGCCATCAATTCCTTCTAGAAGCATTTTCCCTAAGTTAAAGCCACCCTTCGTTTCGCGAATTACATCGACAATTTTCCCTTGAAATAGCTCGTACCCTGCAATGAGCTTTAAAAGGCTTGCAAGCTTATCGTTCACCTCTTGATCTTTAGAGGCAATAATTTCACCGATTTTTTCAGAAAGTGTCACAATATGATGCACACCACTTTTCTTTAGTTGAGCACCAGTTGTTGGATACAGGCTCACCAAAGAGCTAGCGCCCATTTCAACAGTAGCGGCGCGGGCGATACGCTCTGTCCATTTATTATCAATCGTTTCAAAAATACCGATATTGCCTTTTTCATCTGTGATGGCCATAGGCGTTGCGGAAATACCATCTAAGTTAAACGTCACCATTTGCAGCTCTGGGAATGCCCGCCCCATACCATCGCAATCAATCAAAGGTAAACCTAGCTGTGCAGCCACCACAATTGGAATCATTGAATTGACCCCACCCGCTTCCATCGGGTATGTACCGGCAATTTTATCTTTCCCTAAATACTGCGCAAGCTTTTGGAAAACTTTTACAAACTCATCACCACGAGGAAATTTCTCGACTAAAACTGATGGTGCTCCCATCATAGCTGCGGGAATGAAAAAATCCTCATCTTCAATTTCCTCCACGGAATACAGCCTAACAGGACCATTTTTTTCAATGGCAGAAAGCGCCATTAATTTCCCAATATACGGATCTCCGCCACCACCTGTTCCTAAAAATGCTGCACCTATAGCTATATGTTCAATAGCCGCTTGATCTAAATATCTCATCTATGTTCCTCCAATATGGCAGTTTTTTGTACGGATACACGATACCCAATATAATAAATAAGAAATGAAATAATAATGCCGATCATCGGTTGATTAGGTAATGTCGGCAATCCAGGAACGAAAGAGAATACAACGGGCATACAGGCAATCACTGCCCCTACTAGCCAAGAAAACACCCCTAAGCGATTAACGCCTTCTACCTCAGCCCAGCTATCTTTATGTCCTTTATGGATAACCCAATAAGAAGCAATCATGACACCTGCAACAGGTGGAATCATCGCGGATAGAATGGACATAATCGGTGTGAAGTAATTTAAAATCCCTACGACTGCTAAAATCGTACCGATTGTCCCAGCAACAAAAATCGCCATTCTCTCTTTGTTTTTTGCTACGTCAAATACATTAATTAAGGCAATACCGCCTGAAATTGCATTGACCAAATTGGTTTTCCAAGTGGCTAAAATTAAGCCAACCCCGCCGATAAATGGTGTAGCAATATGCAAAAAGACTGCGGTAATGTCACTTGTTTGATAAGCAATTGTTAAAATAGCTCCTACGCCAATCATTAACACTCCAGCAGGAATAATTCCTAACGTAGCGGCCTTGAAAACATCCGAACGTTTTTTGGAATATTGCGAATAATCACCCGCTATGACTGCCCCTAATGCGAATGAACCAATGGTCACTGCTAAACCATCCATAAAACTCATATTTCCTTGTGGCTCATAAGCACGAATGAACTCAAGCTGCTCCCCTGTTAATGTTTGGACTAAACCATATACACAAATAATGACTAATAATGGGACAGCAATATAGCTTAATATACGTAATACCTTCATGCCATATATAGCAGAGACCACCATGACCATACCACTTATGAACGATGCTAGAGGAACCGGTATATTCAAGTGATAGATGGCTAGCAAATTCGCTAAGGCAACCCCACAAACATTAGCCTGAATACCAAACCACCCTAAGCAAGCGATTGCTAGGATAATAGATAAAATCGTACGAGAGCCTTTTTTACCAAACACTTGCCCAGCGACATGGACAGTCGGCCTACCTAAATCACTACTTTGCATTCCTTGTAATACCATAATGAAGACGACGATTGCGTAGCCTACAAATGCTACAGCCAGTGCCTTCGATAAGCTCATACTTGTAATGAGTGTATTTCCTACCAATAAACTAGGAATACATATCATGGCACCACCCCAAATAATCCCTAAGCTATACCATGATTGAACATTGTTGTCATTTCTCAAGCGACTCCCTCCTTATACTTAGTTGATGGATGAATGTTTTTAATTATAAAGAAAGCATAGAAGGGAGTCTTTTGCCTAAATAAAAAAAATAATCTGAAATTTTGTTCAAAATAACAAAATTTCAGATTATTTTAATCATTAATTAATCGATAGAGCATGCAAGCCATATACACATCATAAAATTCGGCGTAAATAGTTACATCTGTGCCAATCAGCTCGCTAATTTTTTTGATACGATATTTCACCGTATTTTTATGAATATAAAGTAGTTCCGCACAGCGCTCCATACTTGCATTTGCATCTAATAAAAAGGTAATCAATGTCTGTAATGTATCATGATCATGTAAGATGGGTTCAATGACCGATAAATATTCCTCAATCATTTCTTCCCCTTGCTTACTTACAGCAATAGCTCGTTTCATGGAACGAACCTCAGCTGCCGTAAATAATTTTCGCATGGGGTATATCGTGTGGGCTTTATCCCCTACCTGATTGACTAACTGATACATCTGACGAACGGCCTTCGTGTTTTTCATTTTGGGTGCATAGACGATTTCTGCGATTTGTCCAGCATAATTGGTAGTTTCATTAAATTCGACAGTAATTTCAAACTCATGGTGCTTGTACAAGCAATTTCCGAGTAGCACAATCATACAGTGGTCAATACATTGAATGACTCTTGTTTGATAATATTTAGACAACTGCTCTTCTAGCTCATCTCGAACCTTTTTTTCATCCGCTAAATCATGCATATATACTAACCACATCATTTGAATAGCAGAAACATCAATATGCAGGAGATTGGCTAATCTTCTCATTTTTTCACTTTCATCATTGATGATTGCTTTGACCAGGGCATATTCGCTGACCTCATCATGCTTGTCTCCCCATAAATTAATGGCGACTTGGACAACCTCACTCACCTTTTCAATTGTCTTGGCAGGTAAATCGGTATTTTCCTTTATAAGGAATAAAAAGAGAGGCTCCCCATTTTTTTGATGCACTCTTTTATAGTCAATCACACATGAGATGTCACTTTGTTTTAACTCAAATTTACCTGTTTCACGAAAAACTTGTGATTGTGAGCATTCATGGATAGCGTAGACCACATCTAATGATGAATTTCTTGGCCACATGACTTGATTGATAATATCCAAATGACTATTGGTTAGCAGAATATTGGCTTTCAAGCGATCTGATAGCATTTTCAATGTAATTTCCACACTTCTTAAATGCTCAGGCAATAAGGATACCTTCTCTAAGGTTTCTTTAACGAAATGGTCATTAACACCCTGATTACTAACAATCGCTTCCATAACTTCATAAATAACTTCATTATAACGGAGAGAATAATCATTTTTGGGCATACAGATAATTATAAACCCTTGAGATTCGGCTAAGGCAAGCACTTCCTCTGGTATATGTGGCAACACAATACCCACATAATATAAGATAAGGCCCAGCTCTCCTAAATCGTGTAAATGCTGAATTGTCTCACATTGCTGTTCCACACTATCTCGAATGGAATAAAAGGAGCTAATCACCAGCTCTTCTGCATACCATTCCTCTTGCACACGATTAATAATTTTCGAATAAAAATCAACATTCGATACTTCTAAAACAGATAAAGAAGAGACCGTGCGATGCAGATTATCTCGACCTGTTAAAACCTCTGCCCCGCGAAAGGAAGGCAATTGCAATAAATCTTTCACCGTTACCCCATGTTCAACCACCACTACTTTTCTAAATTTTCTATACAACGTCTTGTGAAGAAGAATAACATAATCACACCTGTCTTTCAAAATATGGTTATCTGCATATTTCATAACCTAATATGCCCGTGCTAAAATAATAGCAAAGTTCATGAGGGAAGAGAGGGAAAAAAAGGATGTCTAATCGAACAATTAGAGACACATCGTTTGGCATGACAATTCGAGAAAGCTTACAGGCAGATTGCCCAAGCTGCTTTGGATTATGTTGTACAGCATTAAATATAGTCGCTTCCAGTGATTTTGCCATGCATAAACCAGCAGGCAAGCCATGCTCCAATTTAACAGAGGACTATAGCTGTCAAATTCATAGCAAGCTAAGGATGAGCGGCTATAAAGGCTGTACTGTATTTGATTGCTTAGGTGCCGGTCAGCACGTTTCCCAAGTGACATTTAAAGGGCAAGATTGGCGCCAATCACGAGAACTTGCTGACAAAATGTTTCAAGTGTTTCCAATTATGGAGCAGCTATATGAAATGATTGCTTATGTAGCGGAAGCTCTATCCTATCAAATTGACAGTATGCTCCATGAACAGCTCCTCGTTCAATTAGAACAGCTACAGCAGGCAGCGGAACTTGACGCTAATGGTTTATTGGCACTGGACATGATGGCTATTCGTATGCCAGTAAATGCTCTTCTTTTAAAAACTAGCGAACAAATGCGACAACATCTTGTAAAGGGGAAAGCTTCTCTCAAATTGAATCAGCGCGGCGTTGATTGGATAGGTAAAAATTTTCAGGGTAAAGATTTGCGAGCTACTGATTTAAGAGGTGGCTATTTAATTGCTGCCAATTTACAAGGAGCCAATTTACAAGGGGTAGATTTCATTGGGGCCGATCTGCGTGATACCAATTTACGTGGTGCTGATCTATCGACAAGTTTATTTTTAACACAAATGCAAATCAACGCCGCACAGGGTGATAACACTACCAAACTACCTTCTTATATTAAACGTCCAGCACACTGGCAGTAAAAAAGGATGCCTCCATCGAGACATCCCTTAAGGCCATAAGCGTTTGTGAAAGACGTTCAGGCTTGCTTCTTTTTATAAATGATGGTTGCCACGATTAAAATTAATAATATGGCTTGGCCAATCATTGTTTCCACGGTTGGATAGAAACCTATCATGCTTATGACAGGTAAGCCATCGACAATTGTTGTAGAAATCTTATTAGTCAGCTGTAATGTATGCAGACTGACACCGATAATCTTAAAGGCTAATACATAAATGAGCCATGTTGCTACGGCAAAGAATTTATGAATAGGAATTTTCCCACTTGCCTTAAACAACACAATGGCAAGCAAGGCAAGGATAATGAGTGCAACTACAATCCCAAGGATAAACTGAGAAGTCGCCATTTTCGGTGCAATACCCGCGTAAAAAACAAGCGTTTCTGCCCCTTCTCGGAAAACAGATAAGAAGCTAATCGCTGCCATGGCAAAAATAGAGCCACTGGAAATAGCATTGCCCATTTGCTTCGAAATATAGCGATTCCAACTGACCACACTTGATTTACTATGCAGCCATATACCTACACCAATCATCATCGCAGCGGCCAGTAAGCCTACATAGCCTTCCATTAATTCACGATTCGTATCAATTGTAGCCGAGTTTAAAATTGTTGACATAAGAACTGCGGCAACGGCTGATAACAAAACACCCACAAATGCTCCAATATAAATCCATTTCCGCATTTTCTTTTGCCCTGACTTATTAAGAAACGATACAAGAGCTAATATAATGAGTAAAGCCTCTAGCCCTTCTCGTAATAAAATTAACGCTGCATCCCAAAGCGTATAATCCGAATCTCCTTGAATCAATTCGATTTCTGTACGGAATGTATTTAATTTTTTTGTAATTGCTTCTTGATCGACAGAGGATTTTAATAAATCACTTGCGATAATAGGCATATCACTTTCAATTTTAGTATAAAGACTACCATTACGAGTTGAGATTTCTATTTCAACACGTGGCCAAATCATGATAAATTCTCGAACCTTATTAGAGGCTGCCTTATAATCACCGTCATCTACAAAGTCCATCGCCTCATCAATATAAGCAATTAATGTAGCTAATGAATAGTCACCTTCTACCGCTTCTGCTGTTTCTTTACCCGCTACAAAATCTGTAATCGTTTGTTGTAAATCTGCAAATTGAGTTTTCATTAACGCGATATCAGGCTCTTCAGCAGAAATAGAGATTCGTAAAAATGCCATCTGTGTTTCGATTTGTCCATACATGGCAATACTTTGCTCACGTACGGGGCGCTCACTTTTGTTCCACTTGAGATTAAAATCCTTATAAGCTTCGTCAATTGCCTGAGCATCCTCACTAGCTAAAGCTTTTTCAAAGTCTGCCAAAATCGGCTTCATCTTTTGCCCAAACTCCGCTCGCTGTGCAGCCTCATCTACTGGATTTTCCAGTTTTTCTAGGGCTCGTAAAGCATTCGACAGGGCAGACAGCGCCTCTAATCGGTCATCCTTTGATGTGGCCTCTGTTGCTTGGGCAAGGATGTCATCAACCTTAGCTTTCGCCTCTTTTTGTTCTGAAGAAACCTTAGCCCAATCTGTGGCAAACTGTTCAAGAGCCTGTTTAGCCTCTGTCTCTTTATCCTGCTTTGTATTCATTAATGCATCACTAATTGCAATATATAAATGACTATAGGATTGCGCAGCTTGCACAGGTAAAGCTAAAGTCAGAAATAAAGCAATAACGATACTACAGCGCGTTAAAAAGTGCTTCACCTAAATAACTCCCCTTTTGTACACCAGGGAAGCAAGCAAACACTGCACTGCCTCGATGGGTAATATACTCATTCATTTTATCCATACGTCCCAAGCTATTTTGAATCGTTGTAAATTGGGCAGGGTCCTTTTGAAATGAAATAAAGATAAGCCCTGCATCATGAGTGCCTGTATTCGACATCACACCAGATGCATAGGAATACGATCTCCGCAAAATATGAGCTCCTGCTTTACGAGCCAAATGAACATGTGATGTATCAGGCATAATATAATTCCCTTTATCATCCTTCGCCTCTACATCAAAATCATCAAATTCCTTAGTTTTACCCATCGGTGCCCCACTATCACGGTAACGACCAAATGTAGCTTCTTGATCTTTTAAAGATGTACGATCCCATGTTTCAAGATGCATTTGAACTTTACGTGCAACTAAATAAGAGCCGCCTTTTAGCCAACCTTTATCCACCCAAACAACTTTTTTTAAATCCTTTTCATCTGTAATGGATGGATTCACTGTGCCGTCCTTGAATGCAAAAAGATTTCGGGGGGTCCCACCACCTGCTGGGAACGAGTTAAAGCCTGACTGTGACCATTTAATCTCCACTTTCCCAGATGCTGCACGCACTAAATTACGGACCGCATGGAATGCCACCTGTGGATCATCTGCACAGGCCTGAATACACAAATCACCACCTGTATATTCTTTCTGTAGCTGATCTTTTGGGAAATGTGGTAAATCCTTTAACTCCGCTGGCTTTAAATGCTGCATACCAAGCTTATCGAATAAGGAAGCACCCACACCAATAGTAATTGATAAATTGGCAGCATCTAAGCCCTCTGCCTCACCGGTATCACCAGTCGGTACTCTCGTATTCGATGAAATATCAGCCATTAATTCACCATTCATTAAACGCACAACAAGAGGTGTCCATTGCTGGAATAACTCTTGCAGTTCCTTCTTCGATGTCACTAACACATTTAAAGAAGCAAAATAAATATTCGTTTGTACAGGTGTTACAATACCTGACTGATGGGTGCCGTAGAAATTGACCTTATTGCTTGCCGTAGTACTGTCAGCCACAGGCTCAAAAACATCATAGCCCATTGCTTTCATTACACCACCTAAACCAGAGGCACCAATGGCAACACCTGCCACCCCAATGCCTGTCAGTTTCAACATATCACGTCTAGAGATTTTTTTATTCATCCATTTTTCTTCATTTGATGCTGTCATTTATGTTCACTCCAAAATGATTCCCATTTGACTTAATGGTTCTCCAAGCTGATTCACCGCTGCCGCAAGCGCTTTTGTGTTGTCCTCTGTTAATTCCTCGTAGGAAATATAACCACCATCGGCAGTGGCATGCTGTGCTAATAAATCGTCCACCGCTTTGAATTTTTCATCAAGCGCTGTGACTAATTTTGAATCTTTCGCTTCTAATTTTGAACGTAAAATTTCAAAGATTTTTTCAGCACCTTCAATGTTCGCTTTAAAATCATACAGGTCTGTATGGGAGTAAATTTCTTCCTCACCTGTAATTTTAGATGTTGACACTTCATTTAATAAATCAACTGCACCCGTTATCATTAAATCAGGAGTCACTTCAACTGTTTGTACGAGGGCATGTAATTCCTTCGCATCTGCCAGAAGCTGATCAGCCACTACCTCATAGCCCTTTGTTGTATTTTCTTCCCAAAGCGCATACTCAAGCTTATGATAGCCTGACCATTCTTCTTCACCTTTTCCTTCTTCCTGTATATCAGCTAAACGACCATCAATACGTGGATCTAGGTCGCCAAAGCTTTCTGCAATGGGTTCAGAACGCTCAAAATACATACGTGCTGGTGCATACGCAGCTTTTGCTCCTTCAATATCTCCAGCCTTAACAAGATTGACAAATTTCTCTGTTTCTAGTAAAAATTGATCCATTTGCTCTAATGCAAATTGTTGATAGGCTGCTAGTTCAGAAGATAAATCAACCTCTTGTGCAGCTTTATCTGATTGCTCTGTTTCTGGCTTATCTTCTTTTTTTGTATCTTCTGTATTACCACAGCCTGCCATTAGAATGCCTCCTGCTACTAATACAGACAATAATGATTTGTTTTTCATACTTCGTACCTACTCCCGATTTTGTTTTATATTGTGATGATAATGATTATCATCCTCTAATGCAAGATAATTTTTTTTAAAAAGAAAAAAACGTCATTTTTAAGTTGTTTTTTATAAACAACTAGAAAAAAGACGTTTTTTCCACAATATAATGATTCTAATCTACAAAATTTTTACTTGTTTCATTTTTTCATATTTACCATGTAAGAAATAATAAAGCACAATGGATAATAAAATGACAAAGACCATCGCAAAGAATATGGCACTGTAGCCCGCTGAAGGCACAAATAATCCTAAGAAATAAGGCCCGACACCCAATCCTAAATCATAAAAAATAAAGTAAGTAGATGTCGCAAGTCCTAAACGTTCATTCGGCGTTACCTTAATAGCAACAGCCTGTGCAACAGAGTTGAAGTTACCATAGCCAATACCTATACATGCTGCAGCAATTAAAAAAGCAATGGTTGTTGACGCTGAACTAAATGCATACATACCAATAGCAAAAATCACCAAACATGGATAAATAATAATATTAGCACCTCGTGTATCTAGTAATTTCCCAGTAAATGGGCGTGTAGCTAAAATGACAATAGCATAGATGATGAAAAAGTAACTGCCTGCTGATACTAAATCAAGCTCCTTCGCATAAAACGTCATAAAGGACATAACACCCGAATACGCAAAACCAATTACCAGTGCAACAAAGGCAATCGGTACAGCACGCAATTCAATGAAATTCGTCATCTTAAAGCCAGCCTTCACAGCTGCATCCACTGTCTTCTTCGGCGCATCTGGGACTGTTACGATAAAATACATGAAAAAGCAGATAATAGCTAAAACGGAATCAACAGCAAAAATCATGCGATAATCCTCAAATAGCTGTGTTAATAAAATACCGACAAAAGGTCCAATAGCTGTAGCCAAAATCGCACTTAAGCTATAATAACCAATCCCTTCCCCGCGTCGCTCAGGTGGTAAAATCTGTGCAATAATCGTCCCCGTCGCTGTACTCGCTACTCCAAGGGCAATCCCCTGTATTAAACGATTCAGCATAAGTAACGGTAAATTTCCTGCTATAAAATAGGACATCGTTGACAACATAAATAAAAGTAATCCGCAGAATAATGTTTTCTTGCTTCCCCAATCCCCAATAATACGGCCCGTTCCAAGACGCCCTAATAATGTTCCAATAATAAAAATACTCGATACAAGACCGGCTGTACTTGTAGACGCATTAAAATGTTCCACTGCATAAGCAGCAATCGTAACCATTAATAAATAAAAGATTAACGTAATGGTAAAATTTATGAGAGAGACAATTAAAAAGTCCTTTGTCCATAGTTTCTTTCTTGCTGTTACTTCCACGTTACTCGCTCTCCTATTGATTAATATTCATACAAATTCTTTCAAAAACCTGTGTCGCAATTTCGATATCTTGCTGAGGTACACCTGCCAGTGCATGCTCAAAAAATGGCTTCAAGTGAGCTTTAATCTCCTGCACAAGCTCCTCCCCATACGCCGATAAATACACAAGCTTTTCTCGCTTATCCTTGCCCACCATCGTTTCCACATAGCCTAGCTCCACAAGCTTATGTACAAGCTTCGTCACACTCGGCTTCTCAATAGACATAAAATTCGCGATATCAACAAAGGAATGCGGACCCTTATCCTTTAATAAACGAAGAACTGCCCACTGTGAGCTATATAACTGATACGGTTCAAGTTGCACATTTAGCTTATTAATAAAAGGCCTATACATTAAACGATACTGATTAAAAAACTCCTGCTCAATTGTCACAAGATCACTTCTTCCTTTTATATTAGTTAGCCTAGCTAACTATAAACCTAAAATCTCTATTTGTCTAGTCGGGATATCACATCTATAAAATAAGGGTAATTTGGGTGCATTTGTTATTTTTATATAGCACTTGATTAAGTGGTGAATTTCTTTGGAAGGAGAAGGAGAAATAATGAAAAAGGGTATAATTTCAGGCATGGTATTTATGTCAATTTTATTAGTCGGCTGTAATGGAGAAGAGAAAGGTGGACAAGGAGTAGAAAGCGAGCAGGAGTATCCGTCACTTTCCTCACTCTATCCGTCACTCTTTGCGATTCCCTCATTTTCGCCTCTCCACCCGCGCCTTCTTCATGCGTATCCATCACTTTTCACTCTCTATCCGTCACTTTTTCCGTTCTATCCGTCACTTTCCTCACTCTATCCGTTACTCTTTGCGATTCCCTCATTTTCGCCTCCCCACCCGCGCCTTCTTCATGCGTATCCATCACTTTTCACTCTCTATCCGTCACTTTTTCCGTTCTATCCGTCACTTTCCTCTCTCTATCCGTCACTCTTTGCGATTCCCTCATTTTCGCCTCCCCACCCGCGCCTTCTTCATGCGTATCCATCACTTTTCACTCTCTATCCGTCACTTTTTCCGTTTTATCCGTCACTTTCCTCACTCTATCCGTCACTCTTTGCGATTCCCTCATTTTCGCCTCCCCACCCGCGCCTTCTTCATGCGTATCCATCACTTTTCACTCTCTATCCGTCACTTTTTCCATTCTATCCGTCACTTTCCTCTCTCTATCCGTCACTCTTTGCGATTCCCTCATTTTCGCCTCCCCACCCGCGCCTTCTTCATGCGTATCCATCACTTTTCACTCTCTATCCGTCAGTTTTTCCGTTTTATCCGTCACTTTCCTCTCTCTATCCGTCACTCTTTGCGATTCCCTCATTTTCGCCTCTCCACCCGAGCCTTCTTCATGCGTATCCATCACTTTTCACTCTCTATCCGTCACTTTTCCTTTTCTATCCGTCACTTTCCTCCCTCTATCCGTCACTTCTTTCCCTCTATCCGTCACTCTTTGCGATTCTCTCACTCTATCCGTCACTCTTGATGTTCCGCTCACTTTGCCTCACTATCTCCCCACAAAAAAACTACAACTCAGTCTGGCTGAATTGTAGTTCGTTTCTATTCCATAATCCAATACTGTCTATGTTTCTTTATTCCGTCTGCTTTTAATGGGAGCTGCTGTAGTAGCTTGTAGGCGACGTTTGGGGAATCGATGGCAAAGAATTCGCGGAAGCTTTTATTGGTGAGCTTTGGACCTACTAATAATCGATAATCTTCGAGGGCTTTTTTCAATGCATCCTGGTCGACCCATTTACAGCGAGGGCAATGCCATTTTTTATAATGGTAGTTCATTGGCTGACCATTCGCACAATGGGGACATAGAACCCCCTTTACCATCTCCTCAAGAGGTACCTTCACCTCTCTTTTTATTGTGCTATGCAGGGACATGAGGTGCATAGCAAATCGAAAGAGGTTTTCATTCTCTACTGGTTGATGCAGGTCGAACCATTTTTGTAAATGTGTACGTAATCCGGTTACATGAAATATTGGCTGTCCATGAAAACCTTCTGATAAAATTCCATTTTTTGTTGCAAGCACGACTGCATGCAAAACAGGCAATTGAAATTTTTCTTGATGTAACAGTTTTTTCATCCATCCTACATGTCGTTCAAGTTGAAGAAATGGATCAGTCATTCCCTCTACCTTGCCTTCTGAGGTCATCCGTGTCAATTGTGCAAAGGAGGTATCATATGAGAGAACGCCTGTTATATTTTTGATTTCTACAATCAGTAAAAAGTGTGGACATAGAAAAATGGTGTCCATTTGGTGAGTAGAGCCGAAGTTATTCATCGTTTGAAAATCATGGAGAAAATAATAGGGGGTAGGAAGGTCTATCTCAAGCCACTCTGCATCTACACGCTGTTCGCCTGCGTGTCCAGCCTTTAAACGTCTTAAGTTTTCATCATAATTCGAGTACTCCTGGTGAGAGTTTGAGAGTCTTCGAACAATGGCTTCTAGTGTCTTCTGTGTTTCCGATATTCGACGTGCTAATAGAATCATTTATTCACCTCCTGTCTTGATTATATAAAAAAAGAACCTCAACAAATGAGGTTCCTAAAAACTTGCCATATACATTTAGTAAAATAAATCTTTCTTTCATTTCAGTAGTTCAAAAGCCTTTGCTTTCGAGCATCCATTTACTCGTGCTATCACTTTTCTATACACTTTTCCGTAATAAATATAAAAAGTAAGGTGCGCCAATAAAGGCCACAATAATTCCCGCTGGCACTGTTGCAGTAGCAATGGCAACGCGGCCAATCGTATCGGACAGCATTAATAAACTTGCGCCAATGCATAAAGTCAATGGTAAAAAGAATTGGTAGCGTGGTCCGACAAGCTGTTTGGCAATATGAGGTGCCATCAACCCTATAAAGGCAATACCACCTGTTACAGAAACTGCTGCTGCTGCTAGTGCCACAGCGACGATTAATAAGCGTAACCGCTCGCGCCCGATATTCATCCCAAGACCTACGGCTGTTTGCTCCGTCATCGCCAAGACATTTAAGACATTGGATTTATAGAGAATGTACGGAATCCCAAGCACAAGCCAGGGCACTAAAGCCCAGAAAAATGGCCAATCCGTACCCCAAACGCTACCTGCAAGCCATTGGGCAATGAATTGCACATCACTACGCTCTGCTGAGGAGATTAATACCATCATAACCCCAGATAAAGCAGAGGCTACCCCTACCCCAATTAAAATCAATTGAACAGGTTGCACCCCTTTATGGCGTTGATAAGAGAAAAAGTAAATGCAAAGGGCAGTAAAAAGAGCACTACAAAACCCTACAACTGGCAATATATAAGCAAAATGTGGGAGATCGCCATTTACAAGTAAGTAAAAGACTGTAATCCCGACACCTGCTCCCGCATTAATACCAATAATCCCTGGATCTGCTAAATCATTGCGTGTAACCCCTTGTAGGACCGCACCTGCTAAAGCTAACGCCATCCCTGCCGCTGCTAATACCAACATTCTTGGTAAGCGAACTGAGAATAATACGAAGGATTCTTTAAAGCTACCGTTGCCTAACAAGGTTGGTAGAATGCGATCAAACGAAACTGAGGCTGGTCCTAAAGAAATGCCTAGAACAAAAATGAATAACGTGACGACAAGCCAAGTAAAAAGCCATTTTCGTTGTTTTTTGCGACCTTCTTTAAACAAATTGGCGTCCTCCCTTCCTTACTAATAGTAGGAAGAATGGTAGACCAAGAATCGAAACAATCGCTACAACTGGCGTTTCAAATGGTGCATTAATCATGCGACCTGCAAAATCAGCCGTCACCATAAACCAGCCGCCAATAATTGCGCTCATCGGTAAGACAAAACGATAATCCGTTCCTACAAATGCGCGAACAATATGAGGTACCATTAAGCCAACAAATGCTAGATTCCCAACAAGAGCTACGGCAGAGCCTGCTAAAATAACGACAGCAAACATCATAATACCTTTAATTAATGTTGTGTTTTGTCCAACTCCTACCGCAACTTCTTCATTTAAACTTAAAATCGTTAATTGTCGACTAAAAGCAAATGACAATAGGAGACCTATGACAATGACAGGAACAATCAATAACGCCTGCCATGTCGTGCCAATGAATCCGCCACTCGTCCACATCGAAACATCCTTGGAAATTTGAAATAAAATGCCTGTGCCTTCAGCAATCGCCTGTAATAATGCAGTAACTGCTGCACCAGCTAAAACAAGTCTCAATGGTGAGAAACCTTTCTTAGTAGAAGCACCGATCCCATAAACGATTATCATACCAATTCCAGCTCCAATAAAGCAGGCTATAATTAACGTATAATAAGAGAATTTCGGGATAAATGCCATCGTTAAAGCAAGGGCCGCATTTGCCCCTGCTGTTAAACCAAGTAGCCCTGGATCCGCTAATGGATTGCGTGTAACCCCCTGCATAATCGCTCCCGCAACTGCGAGTGCACTGCCAACAAAAATAGCAGCAATGATACGAGGAAATCGAATTTCACGTAAAATCGTGTAATGCTTACCACCACTTTGTCCGACAATTGCTTGATAGACATCTTGAATGCTCGTATTCGCTGCGCCTAAGCACAGCGAGATACAAGCCGTGCCGATTAATACGAGCAATGCAAGCAATACCTGAAGCCAAAATGGTAACTGTCGAAACTTTGTCATTTGCCTTCGCTACTCTCTACTAATTATTGTAAAAATTTCTCTTCAAAGAACTTCAGTTGATGTTCTAATGTAATCGGGTCATTGAAATAAAAGGCATTTGCATTCACTTCAAATAAATGACCATTTTTCACTGCTTCTAAGTCTTTAAACCATGCTGCGTCTGTAAATGAATTATCTTGGTCTTGGAACATACTGAAGATCACATAGTCCCCTGCATAATCCCCTAAAACTTCTTGAGAAATAGCATAGTAGCCTGGCTCTAAAGCTGTTTCTTTAACTTTCTCAGGCATTTTTAAGCCCATTTCTTGATATAAAATCTCTGTTCCGCGTCCCCAGTTATCGCCATAAATATAAAATTGTTTATTAAAGTTTTCTGCGACTGTTACAGTTGCATCTTCCCCGATTTTTTCTTTAATTTTTTTACCAGATTCCGCTGCACGTACTTTAAAATCTTCTACCCATGCCGTTGCTTCTTTTTCTTTATTGACCACTTTACCGATTTCAATAAATTGCTGTAAATAGTCTACTTTCCCATACGTAAATAATACAGTTGGAGCGATTTCTGATAATTTATCAGCATTTTCAATACCATTTAAACCAATGATTAAGTCTGGCTCTAGCTCAAGAATTTTTTCGATATCTGTATTTTCTACAACTACTGCATCTTTAATAGCATCTTCAAAGTTCGGATTTTTCGCTGCCCATGCATCTACACCGACAACATCAACATCAAGCTGTAATAAATCCCCTACAAATGAAGATAACACGACTACACGTTTAGGGTTTGCTGGTACTTCAATAGGTCCTGCTTCAGATTGATAAGTAATTGTTTCTGCAGAAGTCGCTTCTTTCGAGCCTTCATCAGCCTTTTCTATTTTCTCTTCTTTATTGCCGCACGCTGCAAGTACTAGTACGAGCATCATAAACATTGGTAATAACCACTTCTTCATTGTCTTTCATTCTCCTTTAAACGGTTTGTAATAAGTTATATGTAATGCACATTGGTTTGTTCGTTCGTGGATCTTTGCCAATTACAGCATCAATATTAAACACTTTTTTTAATACTTCTGGAACCATGACTTCCTCAGCAGTTCCAAATTTAACAAGCTCTCCTTGTGACAGCGCCACAATATAATCAGAAAAACGTGCCGCTTGATTTAAATCATGGAGTACCATAACAATCGTGCGCCCTTGTTCTTCATTTAGCTTGTAAAGTAACTCTAAAACCTCTAATTGATGTGCCATGTCTAAATAGGTTGTTGGCTCATCTAAAAATATAATGTCGGTTTCTTGAGCTAAAGACATGGCAATCCACACTCGTTGACGCTGTCCACCTGATAAAGCGTCTACAGATTGCAAGCGGAATTCTTCTGTTTTTGTCACTTGTAAAGCCCAGTCAATGACCTCTTTATCTTTCTGTGATAAATTGCCAAAGCCCTTTTGATAGGGAAATCGACCGTAGGATACAAGCTCTTCCACTGTTAAACCATGTGCACTTTCTGGGCTTTGCGGTAAAATCGCAAGTTCTTTCGCCAATTCCTTCGTGTTCATCTTGGAAATATTTTGACCATCCAGAATGACCTGTCCACTCTCATGCTTTAAAATTCGTGTAATGGCCTTTAATAAGGTAGACTTTCCGCAGCCATTTGAACCAATGATGGTTGTGATTTTGCCATCTGGAATTTGTAGCGATAAGTCATGCACAATCGTTTTATTCTCATAACCAACACGAATCGATTCAACTTCTAAACGCAATTCGGACCCTCTCTTTCATTTTACTTCATTCCATGCTATGATAGGCACTGTTAAAAATGATAATCATTATCACTAAAATTAGTCTAGTTTTATGATAAGATTTTGTCAATTACTTTTTTACTATCAATTAAGGATGTGGCAATAAAAATGCAACATGTGTATGATGTGACAATTATTGGCGGAGGCCCTGCTGGCTTATATAGCGCCTTTTATAGTGGTTTACGAGGATTAAAAACAAAATTAATAGAGAGCCAATCTCAACTTGGTGGAAAAGTATTACTTTATCCTGAAAAGCTTATTTGGGATATAGGAGGCCAGCCCCCTATTTTAGGCGAGAAATTTGTTAAACAATTGATCCAGCAAGCTAAAACATTTGACCCTACTATTCTAACAAACACAAAAGTAGATTTTATTGAACGACAAGAACATCTATTTATTGTACATACGGCAACTGGAGAAAGGCATTATTCAAAAACTGTTCTATTAGCGGTTGGTGGCGGTATTATAAACCCTCAGAAACTAACACTGGAAGGTGCTGAGAAATATGAAATGTCCAATTTACACTATACCGTTCAATCCTATAAACGTTTTGTGAATAGGGATATCCTTATTTCTGGTGGTGGCAATGCGGCCATTGATTGGGCTGTAGAACTGAGCCCCCTTGCTAAAAGTGTGACAGTGGTTTACCGTAAAGATACATTATCAGCGCATGAAGCAACTGTAAAAGAAGCCATTGATGCAGGGGTCCTAATTGAATGTAATACGACGATTACAAAGCTTTTAGCGAATGATGATAAAACCGCTATTCAATTAGTGAGATGTGAAAATTCGAAAACGAAGGAAAGTTACACTCGTCAAATTGACGAGGTTATCATTAGTCATGGCTATAATTGTGAAGCGTCCCTCACGTTTGATGAAGCCATTTCTATTCCTAAAAAGGATGATTATTATTTTGAAGGCAAAGCAACTGGTGAAACAGCACAGCCTGGTATTTTTGCGGCAGGAGATATTTTATCATTTGAAGGAAAAATCAATTTGCTGCTTGGGACATTCCAAGATGCAGCCAACGCGGTCAACTCTATTAAAACTTATTTAGAGCCAACTGCTTATCGCCATGGAATGGTGTCCTCTCATAATGAACTATTTAAAGAGAAAAATCGCTCCATTATCGAAAAAGAACTTGTCCCATCCCATTAGTTCGCAATAGAAACCCTCTTAAAGAAAGCATTCTTAAGAGGGCTTCTTTCTTTTATTTGAATAAACTTAATAGTGCCCCCATCTGTCTTAACATATTTACGCCATTCGTAATCGTTCCAGCATGCCCCATGATTGCATGTAAATGATCTGGCAATCTTCCTAAACCAGGACCTTGAAATTGCCGATTGGGTGGATAGTTAGGTTGCATCGCTCTACCTCGAAATGGAGGACCAAAAGTTCCCATATTGTTTGAAGGATAGACTCCTCTTCTATAATTCGGCTGAAAATGTGGCATTTATACACCTCCTATCTAAAAGCTCTCCCCTAGTATATGTGCATCATCTATGAAGGAATTAGACGTATGAAGAAGTATCAAAAATTATCTATTTAAAAATAGGATTTCTAGCTTTTCATCATATGTAAGGGAACCATGCTAGTTTTCTTTTCATACTATATGAAAAAGAAGGTGGTTTTCATTCAAGACTCTAATTATCTTCAATTCCTAGCAAAATTTGGTGTTGGTGGTGCCCATCCTGGTGGCATCAATCTATCAAAGGAAATCCTAAAGAATGAGAGTATTCTGCCAACCTCTCATATTTTAGATGTTGGCTGTGGTACAGGGCAAACAGCTGCCTTTTTGGCTTCTTACTATACAACAAATGTAACGGGTATCGATATTAATCCCATTATGATAGAAAAGGCACGTCACCGCATGAAAAAAGCACGTTTACCAGTCAATATCATTCAAGGCTCGATTGAGGAAACATCACTCCCCAATGGAGCATTTGACTTTGTGCTTGCTGAATCTGTTCTTTCCTTTGTTCATAAACAACGTGCATTGCAAGAGATTTTTCGTTTATTAAAACAAGGTGGGCGCTTGATTGCTATTGAATTTACAATCCCTACGCTTCTTTCCTCACAGCTGGCAGACGATATTCAACAATTTTACGGGTTTGATGCTCTCTTTACGAAAAAGGATTGGGTTGCATTATTTCAAGAGATAGGGTTTCAAGATATTCGCATACAAAAAAATAAGGATATTTCCTCTAAGCCAGAATTCCACATTTCCAAGGAGATTGAATCCACATTGTATGATGTCTTGGATCAGCATATTATGATGAATGAAAAATACGATAATATTTTAGATTATCGCATCTATATCTGTACAAAATAACCATCTAGCCAGCATCCAAAGCGTTGCTGGTTTTTTTGTTATGACACCTGTCATAACGATTCTTTGACTCGTGTGAATAGGTTTTATCCTCCTGTTTTCTTATCATGAATATAAGAAAAACAAAGAAAGAGTGATGGAACTATGCAAACACAACAAAGGCTTCCCTTTATCGATATGCTAAGAGGATTCGCTGTCTTAGGGACCCTCGGAACGAATATTTGGATTTTTGCTTATCTGGGTGATTTATCGTATATTACAACGAGTAATTATACTGGTTGGTGGTCATTCAATGATTTTTTACGAATGTTAGTACTATTTTTTGTAAACGGCAAGTTACTAGGATTATTAACGATTATGTTTGGGGTAGGTTTACAGTTAAAATACCAGCAGGCACTTCGTAGAGGAAATACTTGGCCTGGCGTGTATCTTTGGACCATTGTCTTCTTAGGGGTGGAAGGACTACTTCATTACACACTGGTCATGGAATATGATATTTTAATGAGCTACGCCGTTACGGCATTTATCGTGGCTATTCTCATTAGATTAGGCGACAAAGTCATGACATGGGCTTTCTATCTTTTGGGTAGTTTTCATGTCTTCCTCATTCTTTTTATTTTTGTCGTTACATTGCTTGGGGCTAGCGTTTCCCTAAATGGGATGGAAACTGTCACAGCCATCTATGAAAATGGTACATGGCTGGCGCAAGTACAGCATCGCCTGACAAACTTTTTATTTTATCGAACGGAAGCTATATTTATTATCCCGATGAATGTTTTTTTATTTATCCTTGGGGTCAAATTCATGCGCAACGAGGTTTTTTCACCAACAAGTAAAGGTTATCAAGCTCGACAAAAGCTTTTTACAATCGGTGTATTCATTGGTATTCCATTGAATCTGCTAATTTTTATACCTGGGGGACTTTTTGATTTACCTGTTCGCTATTTATGTGCACCTATTCTATCCATTGGCTATATTGGAATTTTAGGTAAACTGGTAGAATATAAGAAGCTAGATTGGCTTTGGCAACGGTTTGCCAATGTCGGCAAAATGTCATTGAGCTGTTATGTCCTGCAAAACGTGCTGGCGTCTATTATTTTTTACGGCTGGGGGCTTGGCTTAGGCGGGCATGTAAATAGCCTTTTTATTATAAGTATGTGGGTTGCCCTATCTTGTCTACAGCTAGTACTAGCAACATTTTGGCAGCACCAGTTCCGTATTGGCCCGATGGAATGGGTTCGTAAAAAAACGATTCAAGCTCTGACAAAGAATAAGCCACAGAGGATGGTGTAAGCCATAAAAATATATCCCAGAGAACAAGTTAAACACTATTTAATCATCGATGTTGTATCCATAATTGTTTTAATTGCCATGGTATTATGGTCGCATTCTGTACTCCCTTTCACAGCTAAAATCGTTATTTTAGCCTTGTACTTAGTCGCCTTCTATATGGCTTTATGGAATCGAGATTGGAAGCTACTAATTGCCTCACTTGTAGGCTTCCTTCTCATTACCATCCTTGCTATTTACGAGGATATCTTCATGCTTATCTTCGGATTTACCTTTGCCGATTTATTAGGGAGGGCAAAATCAAAATGGCATATTGCTAGCGGAATTCTTGGTATAGCTGCTATGTTTTTAATCATTTTGTGGGCGACCGCAAATTCCCTAGCACTTGTTGACACACAAGTACTAATACCCTTAATGATCATTCAATTAGTATTCCCTGTTCTCATTTATTTTGTAGAAAAGTCGAAAAACCTACAAATTGAATTGGCAGATGTCAATACCCAGCTTGTTCAACAAGAGGAAAGACAGCGCATTGCTAGAGATCTTCATGACACGATTGGTCACACCCTGACGATGATTAAAATCAAAACGGAATTGACCACTAAACTTATCGACCGAGATCCTTCCAGTGTCAAACAAGAATTAAATGACATATTAGCTACAACACGTATAGCCTTAAAGCAAGTACGAGAGCTCGTTTCGGATATGAATTTTGTGTCTCTACAAACAGAGCTACTACACTGCCAGCAGCTCTTACAAAGTGCGAATATTACGACCACTATTAACAATCATTGTCCAAAAATTGTTCTTTCAAGTGTTGAGGAAACCATGTTAGCTTTATGTGTACGTGAGGCTACAACTAATATGCTGAAGCATAGTCAGGCTCAAAACTGCAACATAGAGATTGAATGTCGAAATAGACAATTTACCATTGCCATTCAAGATGATGGGATTGGTTTGGAACAGAAGGGGCTGGGTAATGGCATGAACTCGATGAAAGAAAGAATGCGTGTTCTGCAAGGTTATGCCCTTTTTGAAGGGGGTACAAGGACAGGCACTCTCGTAATATTCAGCATACCAATTCAAGATGGAAAGGAGCCCTCAACATGATACGAGTTTTACTAGCAGAGGACCAACAAATGTTACGTGGTGCCTTAACATCCCTTTTGTCCTTCGAACCAGATATTGAAGTGATAGCTGAAGTTTCAGATGGTCAAAAAGCATGGAACTACATTCAGCAGGAATTACCCGATGTTTGCCTGGTAGATATTGAAATGCCCCATCTGTCAGGATTAGAGCTTGCAGAAAAAATTAAAGAGGCCAACTTGCCCTGTAAAGTGATGATTGTCACTACATTTGCACGCCCAGGCTATTTACAAAAGGCCATGGATTGTGAGGTACATGGCTACTTACTGAAAGATGAACCGATTGATTATTTAATTGCTACTATTCGCAAAATCATGCAAGGTGAAAAGGTGGTCAGTAAAGATTTAGCTGCTACCTTATTTATGAAAGAGCAAAATCCTTTAAATGAGCGAGAAGTTGCCGTGCTACAACTGGTGAAAGAAGGCTTAACCACTCACGAAATCAGTAAACAATTATTTTTAACAAAAGGCACCATTCGTAATTATTTATCAACCTCTATTCAAAAGCTACAAGTAGAATCAAGACAGCAGGCCGCTCAAATTGCTAGTGATAAAGGCTGGCTATAAATCAGAAAAATCTCGCCACCTCTGTGACGAGATTTTTTGATAGGAGAACGTATACTACATAGTTCAATTACAAATTCACCTGTTTATTTACCTTGGAGAACTACATTTGTCGCTATCGCCCAATTATTTAATGGTGTCACCGTATAATTTACATCTGCTTTTAATGTGCCACCATTACCACGAAGTTCCACACTTCTGCCAGCTAATAAATCCGTTTGAGGATTATTAGTTAATTACAATTCCAATGAATTACTATTAATAGCCTTAGCAGATTGCAGTGTAAATGGTGCTATTTTTTTGCAACAAAGCTCTTTACATCAATTTCTGCCCAATGTGAGTACACTTGGTATGTAACACCTTGTTTGAAGGGAAGGTTTGACCTGCAGGTAATCTAAATTGAGGAGCTTATTTTCCATCAGCTGCTTGTGGAAAGGCACATAATTAGCTACAAACTCTTCCCCTTCACTTGTTATCACAGTCACATAGCGATCACGCAATGAAGAAATAATATCAAAGCGTTTGCCACTTGCATCACGATTTTGACGAGATAAAAGCCATCAAGAGTGAAGCTTCTCGATGGCTAAAGTCTAGTCGTTTATTTTGCTCCTGCTGCAACAAGGATTTCTTCAATCTCCTTAAATCCTTTCTGTTTTGCGTGCTGTAAAGGTGACATATTATTTTTATCTGGAATATTGACATCAGCTCCATGATCAATCAACATTTGAATGGCCGTTTGCTGTGTAGGGTTGCCGTTATTTAATACAATCGCTTCCATTAATGCTGTCCATCCCAGATTATTGACATGATTCACATCGATGTTTGTGGTAGTTAATAATTCCTCAATGACATGAATGTAGCCGTGCTCAGATGCTGGAATTAATGCCGTTCCACCATAACGATTTACAATCGTAGGATTGGCACCTGCTTGAATCGTTAGCTTTAATATATCCAAATAGCCTTCCGCACCCGCATATAAGAAAGGCGTGTTTTTCATATCATCCTGGATGTTCACATCCGCACCTGCATCGATGAGTAATTTCACTGCTTCCACATCCTGATTGTAGGTAGCCATCATCAAAGCCGTTCGATTGCTTGCGTCTTGTGCATTGATATTCACTTTTTCATGTATAACTTTTTTTAGCGATTCTACATCGCTTTTTTCTACCGCTTGAAACAATTGACTCGTCAAATCTGTTGCCATTTCCTCATTTCCTCCTTTATCACGCCTTATGGTCTCCGTATCATTTGAGGCACATCCCTGCAATAAAAATGATAAAGCGATCATAGCTGCTTGCATTTTTTTCATTGGCTATTCACCGCCCTCACTATTTAATTTTAGCAGTCTATGTATAGTTTATAATTCATTGCTAAATTGCCTATTAACCATTTCTTAAAAAAGTCTAAAATTTTCAATTAAAAAAACCTCGTCAAGACGACGAGGCGGTGTCTTACACATTTAAGCGGTAACCTGCACCCCATACGGTTTCTAAAAACTTTGGCTGTGCTGGATCACGTTCAATTTTTTCACGAAGCTTTCGTATATGCACGGTAACTGTGGAAACATCCGCAGCGGATTCATAGCCCCAGTTCCGCTCATATAATTGTTCTTTACTTAATACTTGATTTGGATGTTTAACAAAAAACACAAGCAAATCAAATTCCTTGGTCGTAAAGGCCACTTCTTCACCATTCACAAAAACCTTTCGAGCTGATGTATCGATCGTAAGGCCATGTATAGACATCATATTGTTCGTTGGTTGGTTTGAGGCTAAACGCTCATATCTAGATATATGCGCCTTGACCCTTGCCACAAGCTCACTAGGACTAAAAGGCTTAGTAATATAATCATCTGCCCCTAACCCGAGACCTCGAATTTTATCAATATCCTCTTTTTTAGCCGACACAAATAAGATGGGGATATTGTTCACTGCTCGAATTTGTTTACAAATTTCAAAGCCATTCATTCCAGGAAGCATAATATCTAAAATAATTAAATCATAATCGCCATGAAGCGCCTGCTTCAGCCCCTCATCGCCATGATGCTGAATATCTACCACATAATCATTAATTTCTAAATAATCTCGTTGGAGCTCTGCTATGCTCACTTCATCTTCAATTAATAATATTTTTTTCATGATTTCCCCCCATTTCCTCATCCTTTTTCAATGAAATGAAAATGCTCGTTCCCTTTGTTAATTCGCTCTTTGCCCAAATATCGCCACCCATTTCAAGGACGATTTGTTTGGCAATTGCTAACCCAAGACCACTTCCACCTGTTTGAGAATTTCGAGAAGGTTCCGCACGATAAAAACGATCAAATATATGTGGTAATGCAGTAGGGTCAATTCCCGCACCATTATCTGTAACTTGAATGATGGCATCATCTACTCGCTCATGTAGGGAAATAATAATTTGCTTATAAGGTTTATCCATATATTTTTCACTGTTGCTCAATAAGTTGGATAAGACACGTCTTAGCTTATCCCTGTCCACCATAGCAAAAAGCGAAGAGCCTGCTGATATATATTGTAAATGAATATCTCTGGCAATAAAGTCAAAGCTAGCATCCTCCACATAATCATGCATATATTGTTGAAGATTGACACTTTCCATTTGGAACGGAACCTTTTTCAAATCTAATTTCGAGAATAAGAATAATTCATCAATTAACACGTCCATATCCTTGGCTTTCGTATAGATAGTTGTTAAATATTTATCCATTTTCTGTTCAGTATTCGCTACACCATCTTTAATGCCCTCCACATAGCCAATAATAGAGGTCATTGGCGTTTTTAAATCGTGGGAGATATTCGATAACAGTTCTTTCCGATTTTCTTCATATTGAAGCTGAATTAGTACAGATTCCTTCAGTTTAACTCTCATTTCCTCAAACGATCGATTAAGCTGACCAATTTCATCATTAGAACGGGATGTAATTTCAAAATCTAAATCACCCGATTTAATCCGTTCTGCCCCTTCCTTTAAGGCTGTGATTGGGTTAATGATACTTCTAGACACTAAATAATTGAGTAAACCGATAATCATCATAAATAAGACAAATAAGATACCTAACAGAATGGGTAACAGTTCTCGCGTTACCTCCGCATGTGAACTAACCTCTCTTAATACAAAGATACTCCCTTCTGTTTTGTCTGGGAAATAAAAATCGAACTTCACATACGTATAAAAGGCTTGATTAATCATAATTGTGTCACGTGAATTAATATTGGTCGCTTCAAAACCTGGTAAACTTTGAAGCAATAGTTGTTGATGCTCTTGTTGTGTTGCATAAACAATTTGATGGTCTTTCCGCACAACAATCTCAATGGAAGGAGCATTTATGGTTTGTAGCTGTTCAATATCTAAAAGCTGCTGGGGATTTTTTTTTGCCAATAATTTCAAATCTAAAAAAGCATTTTCCTCTACCGTTGTTAAAGGCTTTTGGACATAAGACTTTTTGTAAAAATGCTCAATTGCTTTAACATCACCTGTAATGGCAAAGGAAAAAAGAAAAACCGCTGCAAGTAAAAGCGTGATGGCAATCATAATAACGCCTACATAAGATAGCAAAAACCTCGTTTTAATCGACATCTAAATTCCCCCAATAAGCTGAAACTAATAGCAATGTACCATACAAATCTTAAAACTTTATAAAATCGCGCTGAAAAATCTATAAATAATTTTCTGCATCAACATAGTATTCGGCTTACTCCAAATGAAATAAACAACAAAAAAAGATACGACACATTTGGGTTGTGCCGTATCCATTATCTTTATTTAGTTTCTTCTGCTCTTAGTTTCTTTTTGGTTTGCCATCCTAAAATGAAATATTCAATCAACACTACCGCAATCAATGAGGCACCAAACAATGGCATAATAATTCCTAAAATAATAAGGAAAATTACGAAAGGAAGTGAGATTTTATGTGAAATTTGTGGTGGTGCAGATAGCTCACCTTTTTTCCTACGTAAAATCCAAGTGCGAATCCCCCATACAATTACTGCTAAAAAGGCTAAACATACCAGTAAGTTTAACAGCTTATTTGGCCAGCCAAACAAATGGCCTTCATGTAAAGGAATGCCCCATGTAAAGAATTTCGCCAGCATACCATAATCCTCATAGTTAACCTGATCAATAAACTTGCCGCTATATTGATCAAAATACATCGTTGCCTCGTCTGTAGGCTTGACATCAAGTCCTGTTACACCTGAATTACTGGCCTTTGCCACTGTAAATACGCCTTCTTCGTTTGATGGATAAATAATCGAATAAGGTTTGGCAATATTCATGGCAGTTATTTCTTTTTCAAGATTAGCAATGGTCATTTGGTTGTCGTTTGTATAACGGACAGCCCCCCCACCGTGATGCTGTGCATGTTCTCCCTCAGATGATGGCGCCTCTAATTGACGCGTTGCCCATGGAATTTCAGACACATCGGATGTTGGTGGCTTTTGCTGTAATAATGGGTAGCCGAAAGTTGGACTTTCTGACGCTATATTTGCCAATATGGAACCTTGAAAAGCAGACCATAAAAGCCCTGTAGCAATGAACATCACCATGGGAATAGTAATGATTGTCCCAACAAGCGCATGGTATCTCTTACTTTTTTGTCGTTTATTTTCCGATTTGCGCTTTTTCAATAAATCCCCTTTAAACGTCATATAAAGTCCGGATAGCAGTAAAAAGATTGTCCAGCATGCCGCTAGTTCTACTAAATAATTGACAAATGTACCACCAATAAATAATGAGCTATGGGTATTTCTCATAATATTAGAGAATGTATAATTGGCATCCTGACTACCAACCATTTGATAATGATCATCTAAAAATACATACTTCTGTTCATTCCCATTTGATAAAGTTAAACGCGTATTATAAGGCTCTTCCAACATAATCACTTTTGTAGTGGTGTAACCTGCAAATGCTGCCTCTGCTTTTTCCACTGCTTCATCAATTGTTAAGACCTCTTCTTTATGGCTATCGCCAAAAAAATAATCATCATATAAACGATTTTCTACATCTGTAAAAAACAAATAACCAATCCCACTTAATGTGAGAGATAGCAGTAATGGCGTAATACAAAGGGCTGCGAAAAAATGCAAACGCCAAAACCTTGAATAAAGCAGATTTTTCATTTTTAATCTCCAATCTATTTGATCAAATACGCCTCACCGTAATGGCCGCTGACGTTAGGCTACGGCCAGATTTTGAAGAGGAGCTTGGCTGGAAAGTTCCTCTTCAAAATCTGTGATATCCGATTGAGGCATTATCTTGATTCAGTAGGCGTTTGAACACTTAATAAGCATTCATCACTCCCTTTGAAGGAGGAACCATCTGTATTTGATACTACTTTCAGTACAAACAGTTGCTGAATGAAGATAAATATCAAATTTATTATATAAAGTAAAAGTGAAATATGAATGAAGTCCTAAAGGCGGTTTTATGACAAACAAATGTATTCCTAGTGGTATTATGCTATTTAAAGATGAAACAATCATAGCCAAACAAATGTGGACACAAGTTTAGCTACGATTTAGGAAAGATTTATAAACTCAAATTCACAAGAATTTTACACGGACTTCGATTTTTCATTAATGCTTTAAAGCCTTTCTACGATATCTTCTAAAGCAATTTTGCTTGTCATAACTGCCTGCCCATCGATTACCCCACGTGCCAGTATTCGAATGACCTCTGGGAAAATATTCACGTAAGCGAATTCACTTGCTCTCGCTGCTTTCATAGCTTGCAAAATTAATAAGCCATTGAATTTTACGCCTTCCACAAAAATGTTGTCAACAAATGCACAATCAAAAAGGCTACCCCATCAAGAAGTAGCCCTCAAACGTTGATTATCCAATTAATTCCTTCATCACATTCGCGTACGCTGCTAAAATAGATTGCTCATGTGCTGTATCATGCCCAACATATTGTTCAACAAGCTCCTTTAAAGGCTTTGGCTCTTGCATAATTTCTAATTTAAATAAACTTTCATAATACTCAACAACTTGTGGATTCATGTGGACCACTCCTTTAATAATTTACATAAAAAAGACATCTTTCCCTCATTAGAAAGATGTCTTTTATGACAAATACACGACATAATACGATGTTTGCCATATGGAAATAAGCTTTCTATTCTTCATAGAAGCTATCTTTTTAGCAATCATCGTACTATGAGCATGCAGGAGAATTTCTCTAGTCACACTCAACACCCCCTATCCGCGTAGGTTTCTTGGCTGTACTAGATAAAGGCAGGTCTCCTGGCTTATGTTCTTCACACCTTTCACCTTCCCATTACAAGGCGTAACAGTGGTCTCTTGAAATGTGCTCCCATTTACAGTTGCGGGACAGCGTCGGATTTCCACCGATCTTCCCTTTTAAACAAACCCAATTTGGTTTGTACCTCTATCCTATTATTCCGTTTTTATTATTATACCATAAGGTTTGTACGATCTTAATAGATTCAAAAAACTATAGTTTATTCACTCATTCAGCTATTTCTATAGAATTCTTCATGGTTTCACTTGCAATAAGTAAGACTTTATGTAGAAGTTGATGGGAACGAAGGGCGGCGACTCCTGCGGGAAAAGCGGGAAAGTCGAGATCCTGGACTGAGCGAAGCGAGGGAAGCAGCTCGACCCCGCCCGCAGAAAGCGTCCGCCCGTAGTGGAAATCAACGGCTTTACTTTATTTCATTGTAAAAGAAAAAAGACTGTTGGCAAACTCTCAAATTTTTTGCGTTTGTCTACAGTCTGAGAGTAGACACGACCTTTCATTTCAACTATTTTGAAATTAATCTATAATTAGCTATAAGTATTTGAAACAGGAGGTCTAACTATGATTATTGCTTTACATCATGTGCAAATTACTATTCCAAAAGGGTCAGAGAATCAAGGGAAAGATTTTTATTGCGGTGTCTTAGGTCTGAAAGAAATAGAAAAACCCGATTCTCTTAAAGGCAGAGGCGGGTTTTGGTTACAGCTTGGTCACCAAGAGATACATGTAGGAACAGAGGATGGCTTTGATCGATTGTCGACCAAGGCTCATATTGCGTATCAAGTTGAAGATATTGATTACTGGAAGAAGAAACTAGCCGAGCATCAAATCGAAATAGAAGACTCTGTACCTATCCCCGATTATGAGCGTTTTGAATTCCGAGATCCCTTTGGTAATCGAGTAGAAATCATACAGGCAATTGCCTAAACTGCCCTATTTGGGGCAGTTTTTTTAGATGAAATCCTCCCATATTACAGTTTACTGAAACATTTGTAATATAACTGTAAATTCCTTCGATAAAGCCATTTATAGCAGGCGTTGAGGCACTCCCCCACATCTCCCTGGCAACATTTACCGCCAAGAAGCCCTATATTTTCATGCTACGATTATTTCCAAGGCAAGACGATACAGGAGAAATCCTACTAAACGCTTCAGGAGGTTATTTACAACATGAATAAACGATTTTTATCTACAACACTTGCATTAACCATTGGATTTAGCTCATTCGGATTAGTCCAAACAGCGACGCAGCCAATTCAAGTAGAGGCAGCTACAACAAATGCACAAAACAACGCTCAGGCAGTTGCCGCTAAAGCCAATCAATTGATTCAAACTGGTAAAAGCTTAATGGGTCAAGCGACATATAGCAATACGGTTTACAAGCCTACATATCCTTATAAATTTTCTTGTGCTTCATTTTTAATGTATATCTTCGAGAAAAATGGTGTAGATCTTGGGACGTATAATGAAAACTATATGATTCAACAAGGTACGTATGTAGCACGTAACCAATTACAAAAGGGAGATTTACTATTCTTTAAGAGTAAAAAAACAGGAACTGACCCCGACCATGTAGGTATGTATATAGGTGACAATAAAATGATTCACATGGCTGATTCCAAGCAAAATATTGTGATCTCAGATTTAAATAGTAAACCTTATTATACTGAAAGCTATGTATCAGCACGACGCGTTTTACCTACCCTTCTATCTGCCAACCCTGCAACAAAAGGCGATAAAATTGTAGAGAATGCGCTAACGTATAAAAATAAAGCAACGATTAGTTCTTCAACAAATGAATCGAGCCTACGCTTTACAGCCCCAGCATTTGTCGATTTCGTCTATCGTAAAAGCGGTGTGACACTTGGTGCAAAAACGTTAACTGATTTAATGAACCAAGGATCAACGGTAGCTCGTGCAAACTTGAAAAAGGGTGATTTAGTATTCTTTAATAGTGTAGCAGGCTCAAAAAATCCTTCTATTGTTGGGATTTATGCCGGTGATCACCGTATTATCATCCCAAATTCCGATGGTGTGATGACGAGAGTTTTATTAGTTGATTACTATAAAGAACACTATATTACAGCTAAGCGGGTTTTCTCTAACACCCCCTCTGTAAGTGCACCTTCAGCGAATACGTCTGCCGATAAGATTATTGCTACAGCTTCAGGTTTAACTAGCAAAGCAAAATTTGGTTATACGTATAATGAGAGTGCACTAACTTTCACAAGTGCGGGATTTACGTACTATGTATATAACAAGAATGGCATTGATTTAAAGGATAAACTAGCGAGTAAACAAGCTTTAGTCGGTACAAAAGTGCTCAAATCTCAGCTTCAAAAAGGTGATTTATTGTTCTTCTCAACGAATGATGGAGGAGCAACTATCACGCAAACAGGCATCTATTTAGGAAATAATCAATTTATTAGTATGACTACTAACAATGTTGTTAAACAAAATTTAAGCTCCACTTGGGCGCAAAAGAACTATGTTACAGCTCGACGTGTGTTAAAATAACAAAGCTTTAAATGGTAGGGTGTCTCAACTATTAGAGACACCCTTTTTATTTAAGATAAATTTTTAAGATTGTTGGCAAATTCAATCATAGATTTACTTGACATCGGTCCTTTTATGAGAACAATGGTGTCCGCGTCAAGCTTTGGTTTCAATATTTCTAAAACACCTATTACATCTTTAAACGTATGAACCTCTGCTTTAGTTCCATCTTTTTTCGCTTGGTCGGCAATTGCCTCTGCCCTTTTGCCAATCGTAATTAATGTATCTATCTGTCTTTCAGCTACTTTGGAGCCAATTTCCCGATGATATTTTTCTTCAAAATTTCCTAATCGCTTTATATCCCCTAGCACAAGAATAACTTTTTTCTCTTTTCCTACTGTATCTAACACTTTCAGGGCTGCCTCGACAGAAGTTGGATTATTGGTCCACGTATCATCAATAATGGTACTGTCACCTAGACCTGTCGTAAATTCTAAATGTCTCGCCATTTGTTTAAAGGATCTTAAACCTGCAATAGCTTGGCGTATAGAAAGTCCCATTTCGCTACAGGCAGCAATGGCGGCTAACGCATTATATACTTGATGCTCACCGTAACCCGGCACAAATACATTGTATTTAGTGTCTGCTACTTCCAGCACAAATTTCATGCCTGTATGAGCAAATTGGATAGCAGAAGCTTTGTAATCAGCCGAATCCTGTAAACCAAATTTAATAATTTTCCCTTTAAATTTTTGGTAAGATATTTTTTCGATGTTAGCATCATCTGCATTAATGATTAGTGTACCATCTGCTCGAATACCCTCTACAATCTCTGCTTTCGCTTTAATATAACCTTCAAGATTGAGACAGCCATCTAGATGGTGAACACCAATATTCGTAATAATGCCGATCGTCGGCTGATAAATCATGCATTGGTGTTTTATGTTCCCTGTATTCCCCAAGCCTAGTTCAAAAATGGCTGCCTGTGTTTTATCATCCACGCCCGTCAAATAGGGTAATGATTGCCTTGGCTCATTTTTACTACTTACAGATGCTTGCACTTGCCAATGCTTACTAGCGATATGTTTTAGCATCTCTTTTGTTGTCGTTTTACCACAGGTTCCAGTCAATGCCACAACCGGAATATGAAAAAGACCACGATAATATTCGATAAATGTCCAATAGGCCTGCGCCACGCTTTTGACGTGTAAAACCGTTGTATTATCTAACGCATTTTTTAACTCAGTAGCTGGTTTATCAGATATGACAAGGGATGGTCCCTTCCTATCAATCTCTTGCCAGTTGATTTTATCACTTCGACTCACAAACATAAGTGTATGACTTTGAGTTAAATCATGTCGATTATAGTAAATTGCATGCTTTACAGACCATTGATCTGATCCATGGATAATTTTCCCCTGCAAGACGCCTCTAATTTTTTGCACACTAATGGATTGCAAGTGTACTACGCCTCCTTTCTTTATCAATCTTGTACATACCTATTCATTCTCTTGATCACGAGTGCTACTTTTCTGATCAATTACTATACCTTATTAGAGTGGTATTCTATGTGACACAGTTAATATCCTAACCATGAAGAAGTGAGCTAAACTGTGGGAGGCGGAGGTTTATATTTAAGCTCAGTTGCTAATTTCGAAACCTGTTCACTATACATATCACCCTTTATGAGGACAATCGTATTTTCATCTATAATCTTCTGCAACAATGGATAAACAAGCGTGCTATTTTTATAGGTATAAACTGGAGCGTTAAAGCCTAATTTCACCGCATGATCAGCCATAATCCGTGCATGCTCGCCAATAGTAATTAGCACATCCACACCAATACGTTGGATTAATTCACCCGCTTGCTCATGTATAATATAGCCCCATGAGCCCAAATCGGTAATCGTGCCAATAACAGCAATTTTTTTCTTTCCATCTCCTAGCTCATTCAACACTTTTAAAGCCGCCTCTAAGGAAGTTGTCGTAATACTCCAGGTATCATCTAAAAGCATAGAATGATTAATGCCTTCAAAGAGCTGTAGTTGTTTTTTCAATTGACGGAAAGATTGGAGTTGATTGGCTGCAACTGGAATAGGTACCCCTATTTCATAGGCCGCTGCAATGGCAGCAAGGGCGTTGTACACTTGATGTTGACCAAATCCCGGTACAAAAATATCATAAGTTTTTCTATTATGGTGCAGCTTAAAGTTCATACCCTTTTGATAATATTGGATATGACTTGCACGAAAATGACAAGAATCATGGATACCCACCTTCACTAAGCGCCCATTAAACTTAGATATATCTAGTTTTTTAGTATTCATATCTTCGGCGTTTATGATGAGGGTTCCTTTAGGTTGAATGATATCTAGCATTTCTCCCTTTGCCTGAATATAGCCTTCAAGCGTCTTACAATAATTCAAATGATGGGCACCGATATTCGTAATAATCCCAATGGTCGGCTTGAAATACTTCCCTGCATTCGTGACATCTCCAGGTGAGCCAACAGCTGTTTCAAATACAGCCGCCTCTGTGTCATCTTCAATATTCAGTAAATATTGCAATGATGCCGTTCTTGAATTACTACTTAATGTCGTTGCTGTCACTTGTCGATCAGCAGAAAGAATATGTTTAATCATCTCTTTCGTCGTTGTTTTGCCTGAAGTACCAGTAATAGCAACAATGGGGATATGAAATTGATTGCGATAAAAGTGAACAAACTTCCAATAGGCCTCATCTACATTCGCAACCTGTATGATAATAATCTTGGTTGGAATCTCTGTGGGCCGATATGCTCTGTCGGTCACTATTACAAGAGGAGAAAGTGGCTCAAGACTTTTCCAATTAACAATACGTTTACTTGTAAAAAGGGCCGTATTGGGCTTTTTCACTTGTTTTAATCGATAAGCACCATGCTGTATCAGTATGTCCTCAGACCCTTGCACTATATAGCCCGCCGTAATCACTGCTAAATTTTTCACCGAAAGAGGCTTCATATTTTTTCTCCCTCCTTTCTTTTCTAGTATATGTAACCTCTTAAAAGTTGCTTGGATGTAGACAAGATACACAACTAGAAGAAAACTATTTCTTTGCATATATATAAAGGTGATTAAGTATCTAAGTACCAATAGAAGGAGTGATATACCTGAAAGCGATTGTATTTATCGGTACAAACAAATCCGGGTCTAGTCGTGAAGCAACAAGAGCAGCAGAAAGATTAGGCTATTTCACAATACTTTTCACCAATAATGAAAAACAACTTCAGCAGCGCCGATCTTACCCCGATATTCATAGAATGATTCTCATTGATACTTTGAATATCGAAAGAATGAAAGAGGAAATTGATAAACTAGGGAAAACCGGATTAGAGATAAAAAGTATCGTTAGTTTTGTTGATCCATTTGTTCATATTGCTTCCATGTTATGTGATGAATTTTGTCATAACTACACATCCTCTTCCGCAATTGAAATCATGGAGGATAAAGAAAAGACTAGAAATCATTTGAAAGACCAACCATACTCACCAAAATTTTCGCTCATGAAACCTAATGAGCCTATTGCAAAAAATTTAACATTTCCATTAATCGTGAAATCACCAAAGTCAACAGGTTCCAAAGATGTACTATTAGCAACGGATGTCGACCAGCTTCAAAACCACCTCAAAGCATTGCGTAGTAAAAATCCCTATGAAACGATTATGATTGAAGAATATTTGGAAGGCCCTCAATATTTAGTAGAGGCGGTCGTATATCAACGGCAATCACATATAATTGGCATTATTGAACAGGAAATTACCCAAGGGAAACGGTTTATCATAACAGGCTATGGCGTATTAGTGAAAGCCCCTTTAGATATTCAGGCAGGCATTGAGGAAGTTCTTCAGTCCATTGTCAAAGCATTTGATATAGAAAATGGCGCTCTCCATTTGGAACTCCGATTGACAAAAAACGGCTGGAAACTCATTGAGATTAACCCAAGGATTTCTGGAGGTGCCATGAACAACATGCTTCAAGCGGCACTCGGATTTAGTTTAGTAGAAGAAACATTGAAGCTTCTGCTTGGCGAAGAGCCTAACTTTCAGCCTAGACATAAAAAATTTGTTTACACAAAATATGTCATTGTAGAAAGCAAAGGAATTTTAGAAAAAGTAATTGGTAGAACAAGAGCGACAAATTCAACGGGAGTGGTCGAGGTTTATGTTAAACCAAGGAAAGGTACATTCTTAACCCCTCCTTTATCAATGGGTCACCGCTATGCCTATGTCATAGCACAAGGGTCAACCTTATCGGAAGCTCGGAATCATGCAACAAATGCCGCCAAAGAAATCAAATTTATTTTAAGAGTATGAAAAAAAACCCCGAATAATTGCCGCTTGCCAGTGGACAGTTACTCGGGTTTTTATATGCATTCCGTTATCGTGACGTAATGATTATTCTTCTTTCAATGTTTGGTCCAAATATTTCACCGTCTCAAACATATTCGTTTTACTAGCTCCCTTTACGAGAATCGTATCATGAGGTTGTATGAGTTTATCTAGCAGTGCATGCAAGGCATCTTTATTAATAAAGTGGTGGACCTTGGATGGGTCCATCCCCATCTCAATTGCGGCATTACTCATTTCATCAGTCCTAAATCCATAAGTGATGAATTCATCAATACCTACCTTATAAATATACTCGCCAACCTTCCGATATTCTTCTTCCCTCAACACCCCAAGCTCCCGCATTTGTCCAATAATCGCTACTTTTCTTTTTTTGGCAATATTGGTCAATACATCAATGGCAGCTCGGACTCCTTGTGGATGGGAGTGAACCGTATCATCTATGACCGTTATATCATCACGCAAGTTATAAATCGTTAATCGTCTTGGTGGCTTTTTAAAGTTGAGCCCTGCCTGGATATCCAATGGACTAAACCCTAAATAATCAGCTACAGCTACAGCATTAAGGGCATTATAAACATGATGCTCCCCTAAAATAGGAATATACAATTCTATTTCTTGACCATGTAGCTTCATTTTAAAGGACATGCCGATATCCTTATACTGAAGGTCATATGCTCGGTAATCTGCATCACTTTTTATGCCCACCGTTAACATTTTCCCTTTAAATTGCTGTGTCTCTAAATATCTTGAATTATCATCATCCTTATTCAATATAAGTAGCCCTTGTTGGTCCATCCCATGAATCAGTTCCGACTTTGCCTTCGCAACCCCTCTTACATCCCCATCAAAGTTACCTACATGGGCCAAACCAATATTCGTCACAATACTAATATTCGGCTGTATAATGCTACAGTGATTCGTAATAATACCTGGGTACGCCATGCCGTATTCTAATACGACAGCCTGATGAGAGTCATTGATTTCTTCCTTATGCTTTTTTGTATGCTCTGTCGTATTCCAATAATCCTTCGATTCAAACACATTCCATTTTTTTGATAAAATCGAACCGACAAATGCCTTGGTTGTTGTTTTTCCTGCGCTTCCTGTAATGGCAATAATAGGTAAGCCCTTTTTAGCCTCCACTTGATTGCTTTTTGGTTGAACAATATCTTTTTTGACGTCCATTTGATTGTTTTTCTGTTGAACCATTTTCTTTTTTACAGGTTTATGGTTTTTTGCGAGATACATCGCATAGCGGATAGAATTAATGACGACGTCTAATTCTAAATAAAAAGCAGGAGGACAGCCTGGGCGCCAATTTACCTCATACATCCAAATTTTTTGTTGTTGATCTAAACCGACGTCAATGCCTATTTCATCAATGACTTCCCCGAACTTTTCCATTTGTATGTCATCTAGATGATGCGCCAGTGCTAAAGAGAAATGCTCAAGCATTCGTCGAATATTGTAAGCTTCTTCCTTGAACTCTTGCTCTAAAAATGGGTCTAAATAATTGGTGAATCCACCATTATTTATATTTGGGATGATAGAGCCATTTGGAGCAATCCGAGGGTAGACAGTCGTCACCACCCATTTACCTTCACCATTTTTTTGTACATGCAGACGGAAATCATATACCTGGCCTGCCTTTGTAATGGATTGAATATAAGGCTGCATAATAAAAGTACCAGACGCAAGTTGCTCTTTTAATAAGGCATCTAATTGTGGCTTCGAATAGATTGTATTCGTACTATCTTTTCTCACCTCAAAATTCTTGGGTCCGGCCTTCGTAATAAAATAAATACCCTTTCCTTTACGTCCATCAATTGGCTTAAACACAACTCTTTTATAATAATGGATGAAGTTATGAAATACATCAGCATTCTTGACAATTTCAGAAGGAATCAAATACTGTTCAAATTCCTTGGCTTCTTTTAATCGTTTCATAACATTCCATTTATTCCCTATCGAATAGGTCGTAAAGGGAATTTCTTCTTTTAAGCGCTCAATAATCTCTTTAGACACAGATAACTTCTCTGGACTTCCCGCATTATAAATAACATCTGGAAAGGGCATTGTTTTTTCCTGCCATTGCCCATTCTCATATACCTTAGCGCGAATGGTACGTTTTTCAAAATCAACACTTTTAGGTGTAAAGTAAAAAAACTGTGCCCCTTCTGCCTTTGCAACTGCCGCATATGCATATGACTTGAGAACTGTCGTCGGATCAAGTCGATGATGCAGCATACCAATAATCGTCATAGCTAAACTTCCTTTCATTAGATTCTATCTCTATTACATTCACTCTTAATCCTTTTCATATAGACAGATGCTCTAGCTCTAGTCGTTTAATAGGATGCTACCATTTAGGTTCAATGATAAATTTCCCTTTTAGCATATCTGGCTTTAATAGCTGAATCGCAGAAATACTACTAAGCTCAATGGATTTTTCTGTACTTGTCTTTTCTAGCCTCACTACATCCGCAAGGGAATTGGTATCGTTCCCCTCATAATCAAAGGCACGTAGCAAAGACACCGTGCCACGATATCGATCTTTATCGACGTCCTCTATTCGGAAAAACTCCGTTTCAAAGTCCTTTACCGTATCCATTAGTCTTAAATGTGCGCCACTATTGGTAATTAAAAAAAACGGAATCGTATCACTCCCAACTATTTTTACAAGCAGCTGACCGAAATATTTAGAATGAAAATCCATCATAATATCCTGAAGATCCTTCAAATCGCACAAAGCTTCGCATAAAAAATGATTTCTTCTTTTCTCACTATTCAAATTGTAGCCCCCTCCCTAGTCTGAATAAGTATCCTAGTCTCCGTAAGTTGCCCTCTCGTTATAATATGTAGCGATACATAATATGACGACTTTTTCACAAAGAAACTAAAAAAACCTCTACCAAACGAAATGAGTGGTTAGAGGTTCGAAGCAAATCATTATTTGACAAGGCTTGCCAGTAGCTGTTCTAAATCATATTGTTCCAAATCATCTATTGTATGATGACCTGTAGAAAACGGTAATTGCTTGGTGATGGTATTGGGAACCACTACCGTGTGAAGACCCGCTGCCAAAGCTGCACGTGCTCCATTCGGTGAATCCTCCATAGCTATCGCTTCATTAGCACTTACACCTAATTGTTCAAGTGCCTGCACATACAGCTCAGGATCAGGCTTAACATTTGTCACCGTATCAGCCGTACAATAACAATCAAAAAACTCTCGTATACCCAATGCATCTACAAATCGATCAATCCATGAACGGCTTGAACTACTTGCAAGACCAATTTTTAAACCCGCTTCCTTTGCTTGCTGCAAAAGATTTAAAATACCAGGCCTTATCACTTCCAACTCCATCAGTTCCGCATGCCTTCCTTGAATGGATGTTCGAAATGCCTCCTCATCTAAATCCATTTGATGATGTGTAACTAGATAGGTATAAGGATTAAAATCCTGAAGATTTGTACCAAGGCATTTTGCATACGTCTCTAACGATAATGCCACACCATAAGATGCATAAGCATCCTTAAAAACTGTATACCAAGCTGTTTCTGTATCAATAATCGTCCCATCAAAATCAAAAATAATCGCCTTCACTAGCCCATCCTCCTCCCCTAAACGGTCATTTGCAATTCCTGCATTGCTATCCGCCATTTTTCTGACTCTATCCGTCTATTTCCACATGCTATCCGTCACTTTCCTACTGCTATCCGTCACTTCCACTTTGCTATCCGTCTATTCTGGCATGCTATCCGTCACTTCCACATGCTATCCGTCTATTCTGGCATGCTATCCGTCACTTCCACTTTGCTATCCGCCCCTCTATCATTTCGATTTCCTTCATTTAGCAAAATAACTCCGCCTATTATGAGTGCAATCCCAAGCGCAGAGTAGAGGTTAAACATATCGTCCCAAATGACAATACCTACAATAACCGTCAAGGCGGTGCCGACACCTGACCAAATGGCATAGGCCAGGCTTAGTGGCAAAGTTTTCAAGCATAGGGATAGGCTGTAGAATGATATTCCATAGCCAAGTGCCACCGCCACAGATGGGCCTAGAACTGTAAATCCATCTGAAAGCTTCAGCATAGTTGTTGCAAAAACCTCACTGATAATCGAGAGTGTTAAAAATAAATAGCCTTTCATCTCGTTAGCCTCCTAATGACTACCCGCAAGATTAAGTACCACGACACCTAAAATAATACAAAGAATCCCTAGTACCTTCTTACGATTAAATAATTCCTTATACAGTACAACACCCACGATGGCTGTTAGTGCTGTGCCTAATCCTGCCCATATTGCATAGGCTGTGCCAATGGGTATTGTTTTTAGGGTTAAGGCTAAACAATAAAAGGCCGTGCCATAGCCGACCACTACTCCGAGAGATGGCCAAATACGAGAGAAGCCTTCCGTACGCTTGAGCATAGAGCTTGCAAAAACTTCTGCTACAATGGCGATAAATAAAAAACTGAAAACCATCATTTTTATGAAAATCCTTTCTTGCTGCTATGTTTAAATGCTACAATGATTAATCTTCATCCTCGACATATTCTAATATATCTCCCGGCTGACAGCCCAGAGCCTTACAGATAGCATTTAAAGTAGAGAAACGAACAGCTCTTACCTTACCTGTTTTTAAATTAGAAAGATTGACAATTGACACATCAACCCTTTCTGCAAGCTCACTCAGTTGCATTTTACGATCCGCTAGCATCCGATCTAAACGAATAATTATAGTCATATTTTCACTTCCTAAGCTGTTGCATCATATTCATCTTGGAGAAATGTACCATAACGGAAAATACGCGCAATGGTCCAAATCACCAAACCACATAGTAATAATGTCCAATTAATGCCTGTGTAATGATAGCTGATCCCTGTAATAAAATCTGTCTTTTCCAATAAGGATTCAAGCTTAAACGGTTGCATCATTAGATAGACGATATATGTACGGAATGCACTTACAGTCAAGCTCAAGATTATCACACAATACGCAATTCTTTCTATTTTTATACTATTATCTAGCGAAAATATAATCCCTTTTGCTATATTACTTAAAATATTTCTTACTTGAACAACGATTAAAAACAGAATAGTTATGTATATGGTAGCAGTTACTAATAATTTCACGATATCCATTTTCCTGTAGTACATATCTTGAACTGTCTGCTTGGACAACAGCATTTCCAATCCCTCAAAATGAATGGAAGCTGTCACACTTGTCTTGACTAACCAATGATTCACAGCATCCTCTGACACAATCATTGCTACTATAAAAATAACTGCCATGCACGCCATGCCTAAAATCATGAGAGCCATGATGACCGTAAAGATGATCCGAAGCCCCTTTGTCAACAATTGAAATTCTTTGCTTTGAATTGTTTTCTCCATTTTTAGCATCCCCTTTCTTCTATTTTATTATACTGTTCCTTTTATCTCTATCAATAATAAATTAATGTTTATCATTAAATTATTATTGATATTAATAAAACCCTCTAGCACATTTCTACTAGAGGGTCATGATGGTTTATTTCAGTAAGCCGGCATTGACTAGATACTGATTAGCTACTTCTGCCGCTAGTTTTCCTTCTACATTCACTTGATAATTCATTTCCCGCATATCATCGTCTGTAATTTGATCAGCGAGTTTATCTAAGGATTGTTCAATCTCTGGATATTGGTTCAGCGTCTCTTTTCGTAATAATGGGGCTCCTTGATAAGGCGGAAACAGCGCTTGGTCATCCTCTAATACACGGAGCTTGTATTGACGAATTTCACTATCCGTTGAATAAGCATCGAGTAGGTTGATATCTCCCGATTCAATCGCTTGGTAGCGAAGCTTAGGCTCCATTGTTGCAAGGGAGGGAAACGCAATATCATAGCGTTTTTGAATCCCGACATATCCATCCTCACGATCATTAAATTCCAATGTAAACCCTGCTTTAACAGCTTGTTCTATCGATTTAAGGTCCGAAATAGTTTGTAGCTGATATCTTTCTGCCAAGTCCTCCGATACTGCTAACGCATACGTATTGTTATAGTTCATTGGGCTAAGCATCACCATATCAAATTGCTTTAGCATTCCATCTTTCGCCTGCCGATAGACATCTGCCTCATTATTATTGATGGCTTCTTGTTTTAAAAATTCTGAGATGGCTGTGCCTGTAAATTCTGGGTATATATCAATGCTGCCAGATTTCAACGCATTAAATACAAATGAGGTTTTACCCAGTCCTGGTTTTAATTGCACTGTTAAGTCTGTATCCTGCTCTATTAATAACTTATACATATTAATGAGAATTTCAGGCTCCGCTCCTAGCTTTCCAGCGATGACAATTTCATCTTGGTCTTTACCATTTAGAAGCGGCATGAAGACCATCATCCATGCAACCATACTCACAAGACTGACAGCTATTACTGTTTTTCTAAATGACAGCGACTCAAGCCTTTTCAGTAAAATATCGAAGATTAATGCTAATATTGCTGCAGGCACAGCCCCTAAAATAATGAGTGCGGTATTATTACGATCAATGCCTAGTAAAATAATATCCCCTAAACCACCGGCTCCAATTAAAGCAGCTAATGTGGCTGTGCCAACAATTAACACCATAGCGGTTCGAATACCAGCCATGATGACAGGCAGAGCAAGAGGCAATTCGACCTTCAATAAACGTTTAGGTGTGTTCATCCCCATTGCCAATGCGGCCTCCTTCAATGAAGGATCCACTTCCTTGATGCCTGTATAAGTATTCCGTAGAATCGGTAAAAGTGCATAGACCACTAAGGCAATGATGGCTGGAACTTTGCCAATTCCGAACAGAGGAATTAATAACCCAAGTAACGCTAAAGATGGAATCGTTTGTAGCACGGCACTAATACCAATTATAGTTTCTGCTATTTTCTTTTTATTGGTTAAATAGATACCTAGCGGAATGGCAATAATGATGGCAAAAAATAGGGCTATAAAGGAGATTTGTATATGCTCGAGTAATGCTGCCAGAAGCTGTTCCTTTCGTTCCTCAAACATCGCCACGAAATTAGTCATGTGCTCGACCTCTTTCCTTGAAATCATTTGCGACATATTGCAGTATAGCTGTTCGAGTCACCATACCCATCATCTCCCCATTTTCTTCCACGCCAAGAACGTTATGCTCTGTCAGTTTTTCAAGAATCGTTGTGATCGGCTCATTGATAGTAATCGTATCCCCTAGCTCACTAACACTTACGATTGGTTGCATAACCGTCCGAATATCAAACCTATTGTGAACTGAATTTACCCCTATAAATTGTTGGACAAAATCATTCACTGGATTTTCTACCATTTCCTGAGGAGATCCAATTTGAACAATTTCTCCATCTTTCATGACACATAGTCGATCCCCTAGCTTCAGCGCCTCCTGCATATCATGCGAGACAAAGACGATGGTTTTTTGAATTTTACGCTGCATGTCCAGTAGATCATCCTGTAACTTTGTACGACTGATGGGATCTAAAGCACTGAAAGGTTCGTCCATCAAAATAATTTCTGGATCAGCTGCTAATGCACGAATTACGCCCACTCTTTGCTGTTCCCCTCCAGATAACTCCTTTGGCTTGCGCTGACGATATTTTTCAGGCTCAAGGCCTACCAATTCCAATAGTTCATCCACACGCTTTTGAATTTTAGTTTTACTCCATTTTTTTAATTCTGGGACAATCGCAATATTTTCTTCAATGGTCATATGCGGAAAAAGAGCAATTTGTTGTAACACATAGCCGATACTCCAGCGTAACTCGTGAATATTATAATCACTTACTCTTTTTCCATTGATCCAAATAGTTCCTTCAGTCAATGGAATTAATCGGTTGATCATCTTCAATAAAGTAGTTTTACCACATCCACTTGGACCGATAATAACGAAGAATTCACCTTTTTTAATCTCCACGTTGAGGGCTTTGACAGCCACATGGTCGTTACTATACATTTTTGAAACATTATCAAATATTATCATTTGCCAGCTCCTTATATTTCGCGAATAAAATAGTAAATTTGTATTTCGTCTATATATTTCACAAATAATAGCCCTTCCAAACATTTGTACGAAGGCTAGTTGATTTACTACACTCCCAACTCCTCAATGGTAGTAAAACCTCTTTACTATTTATCATAGCATTTTATCCCTAATTACACATAAATCTACTAAATTGACTGTTAATTCCGTCTTATGAGAAGATAAAAAAAACGGCAATTGGGAGGTAGTGAACTATGAAGAATGTCTTTCAATTTATACCTATTAACAAACTGGCTGATAAGTTTCCCGAAAACTCTTGGTGGGCAAGCCATTACACGGATTTTAGTGAGAACGACCTTGTTGCGTACTATGAGGGAGATTTGAAGCTTCCTTTTCTTGATTTGGATTGGGACATTCCTTTCCCACAGCAAGACAATGTGATCATTATTGTTATTGATGGTCATTTGACGGTAGATCATTTATACAATGCAGAAACGGATGGTGCAATAGGACTGATGGTAATGGGCAATTTGACAGCTAAAAATATAGCTGTAGGTGGTCAGGAAATCTATGTTCACGGACATCTGACAGTAGAGGATATTTTGTGTGGCTCCTATAATCATGGGGAAACGATTGTCAATGGTCATCTTCAGGCAAACGTATTAGTTCAAGACGATGAGTATCGCTTTAACGTTCATGGACAGAAGTCACTGCAATGTATCGTCAACATTTGGCACGGAGATGGCGTTTTTCAGGAACTCCCTATCCGTATACAAGATGTGTTAATTGACGAGGTTTTTTATGATATGGATGACGATGAAGAAGAGATTGAATTTTCATTCGTCACATTGGTGAGTATCCTTAAAGAAGGACGCTCCGCACTGACGAAATCCCCCACATCAAGAAGGCAACTCATGTATATTTTACGGACCATCACATCGATGTGGAAAATATACTAAAGCTAACAAAGTGTATTTTGATGACTGGAGACAAGCCTTATTTTGACCTTGAGGAACATGGTGTGCATTTCACTGTTCAGCGAGCGCATATCGATGATGACGGAGACAAGACGAATGATAGCATTTATATGAAAACCTCCCAGTATCATTATTTTATTTGGCTCAATGAAGATCAAACCGTCTCCCTATTGAGAAAATCATTCGATGAAGGAGATGAATGGTGGGACATTACGGATTTACCTCAGGACAATTTAGTGGATATTCAGGATCACTGGATTATGTTATTAACTTGTGTAAATGTCGCTACCCTTTATGTGCCTAAAATCGAGGTACAATATGTAGAACGAATTTTACAACATCCAGAAATTCAAGGGCTTGACGAGGATGACGATGGTTTCTGGGACGGTTCTAAATATTATAGTTTTCGTCAGGCCTATACGGATGAAGATGGTGATTTTATTCATGCTCGTATTGAAATTAAGACGCCTGATGAAGCGTATTATTTTTATTCATTAGAAAATCCATCCTATGTTTCTCGACACTACCAACCACCTAACCATTTTGGTCGCCACGAGATAGCTTTTTTAAATACTAGACGCTGGGAGGCTTCCGAACAATATTTTGAGAGATTTAAACAATATATGTCTCAAACTTTTAAGATAGACAATTCAGCGGAATGACATGGAACTATTTAACGTTCGCAACGTTCTATTAATGATATAAGCTATTTATTTACACACTTCTTTATTTCTCTTTCACTCTTTGTCATAATAAGAGATAGCTAAACTTTTAATAGAAGGGAGGGAGATGTGGTCACTACCAACATCAAGCCTATCATGAAATACGTAGTTAATTTTTTTAAAGGACTTCTGATTGCTGTCGTGGTTATTTGTATTTCATTTTTTATGGTGACCCAATTGTTTCATACGACAGAAAGAGAAGAGCCTGTCGTCATTGATGATCGCCCAAGTGCAGAAGAATTTATCGGCAAAATCGCTGAAACTGCACGAAATCTCGGTGCCAATAATGACTTATATGCCTCTGTGATGATTGCACAAGCCATTCTCGAAAGCGAGAGCGGACAAAGTGGTCTTGGCTCTGCCCCCAATTATAATCTGTTTGGCATGAAAGGCAGCTATCAAAATAATTCCGTGAAACTCGAAACGTCTGAGGATGATGGATCAGGTAATCTGTCTACCATTATGGCTGATTTCCGTAAATACCCTTCCTATGAGGCTTCTATGCAGGACTATGTAAAGCTAATGCGAAATGGAGTTTCGTGGAACAAGGAATATTATGCAGGTGTTTTCAAAAGTAACACCAAATCCTATACTGATGCGACGAAGTTTTTAACAGGCTCCTATGCCACTGATTCAAAATATAATGAAAAATTGAATTCACTTATCGCTCAATATGACCTACAGCAATATGACAGCCCGGTAAAGGATAAAAAAACGATCACAGTCACGGATGGTGACTCTATAGTAGATATCGCAGAGGTCTATAATGTCAACGTGACCTCTATTAAGCAATGGAATCAGCTAAGGTCAGATCGACTCGAAGCTGGTATGCAATTAAATATTTATCACTATTAGACGATAATCTCCATGCTCAGAAAATGGGCATGGAGTTTTTTTGCGAAACCAATCTTTTTCTCAAACGTCCTTATGTAAAAATGCGGCAAGGAAAGGATAGGACTATAGTGACTCGTACACAACTACTCAGCCTCATCATCATCAACCTAGTACTTTTGCCAATCATTCAACTTAGCTACAACTTATTATTTATGACTCAAATAGCTGAAAGCTTTTTTCAAATAGTCCTGTTCCCAATGTTGATAATTGTATTGAATCTGTTCCTTTGTTGCTGGCGACTAAAAATATCATTTTATATCCATTGGATCTTTATTTATGTGGGACAAGGTACTGCACTAGCCTGTTATTTCGTGTGGCATTATAGTCAATTAACACCCTTCCCACATATGCCTGTCGGTGAAGCGGCCTTTGATCTATACATGGTCACTTTTTTAATTGGTTTATGGCAGCTAGTCGCATTATTTGTCATCAATATTTTGGCGTTTGTCCTTTATTTATTTTGGCAAACCCTCCGAAATAATGACCATCAAAAAAAGCTTTATAGGCTTTGACCTAATAAAGCAAGACATTCTATATTGATTTGTCGGTGAATAACGGATTCTATTATGTAACGCCCCTATGATGCTTTAGCTATTGAGTATCCTTCTGAAGTGTATAAACCCCTCTCTTTAAGTTATGGACTTCATTCGTTAACCCATGGACATCTGTCTTTATTTCTTGAACCCTCCTCCTTAACATACAGATTTCTTACTTTCGCTCTTGGAACCCGTCCTTCTACATGGACATCCATCTTCCTTTTAAACTCATATCTGTCCAATTATATCTAGCGATGATTGACGACGTGTAAACCTTAATCCAACTACTCCCCTTCTACCCTTCAATTTTTTTCTAATATAGCATACTGGCCATTGGCTAGCTGCTTAATGGCAGTTAAAAAGAGAAGCCTATAGCTTGGGCTTCTCCGGAAATAAAGTACCTACTTCTGTTAGGGTTGTCGCTAAATCGTGACGATAGAGTGCATGCTGTTTATCTAGGCTATTGATGGTCACTTCGTTCCCACCAAGGGAAGAATGAACATACAAATTATCGCCCATGTATAAAGCTATATGACCTGGAAAATAGAGCAAATCACCTTTTTGTCTACTTTCTTTCTCTATTTTCACAATAGGAAAGCCCTCCACCATTTTAGCATCCCTAAAAATAGTAACCCCATTTAACATATAAGCCATTGAACATAAGCCGGAGCAATCGATTCCTAATGGTGATTTGCCACCCCAGCGATAAGGTGTAGCTAGATAGCCTAACGCTGTTTCGATCACGTTTTCTCGAAAAGAATGCTCGGTTATTTGCGTTTGAGATCGCTTTGCCTGTAGCCACTTAGTGCGAACATAGCCTATTTTTCCCGACACTAATTGTACAGCAGACCATTCTTCTGGTACGTCCTCTTGCGTAACAACGCCTATACTAGAACCTTTCACAAGAGTCATCAGCTTTGTGCTTTGGATACGAGGCTGCTGTAAAACATCTGCAAAACTTTGAATAATGATATGCTGTGCTTCTCTATGCCATAACGATACCTTATCTTCATCCAGCAGCAAATCAGCCTTCTGACAATATCCTTTATAACGATAGGCAGTTTGGACATATACCCAATCCTCATGACAGTCTGTCAGAATATCTACTGTCATGCCATAAAAAACTTCATCTATTAATTCAGAAGTTTCATCAGGCTTGACATGCAAATTGGCAATCATAGCTTTAATGATAGACTTCATTGCTGTTCCTCCCTCTGCTCCATCATATGGTCATAAACCACTTTTGAAAAACGACCAATAAGTTGGCGAGCCAACTCATTTTCCGTTACGTTTGTTATGAAAACACCAATCAGATAATCAATTGAGTTACTGTAGACAATACCTACATCATGATCGACTGTGTCAAGCCCTCCTGTTTTATGGGCTAGCTTTACATCATCTACGAGGTAGCGCTTTAAGCCTTCATGTGCGCGTTGTCTATTTAAAATATCGATGACAAGCCTATTGTAAGGTGGTGCTAGTAAATCCTGTTGATAAATACGTGTAAAAAGGTGAGCCATGTCCCATGCAGACGTAAAGTTGTCTAAACCCATTGCAAGGCGCTCGACATCCATCATTTTTCGCTGTAGCAACGTTTCCTGTAAGCCTATTTGACGGAAATAATCATTTAAAAATTCCATTCCTACTACATCAATTAGGACGTTTGTTGCTGTATTGTCACTTGTTATAATCATCCATACTAGTAGCTCATAAACGGTGCTTTGCGTCAGACGTTGCTCGCTTATTACACTAAAATCTACCCAATCAGCAGGAGATATGGGTAAGGACGAATGAAGGGATATGCTGTATTTCTCAAAATACGCTAAAGCAGCTAGAAGAATCGGCACTTTAATAATACTAGCACTCGAAAATGCCTCCCCTATTTGATGGCTAAATAGGAATTGCTCATTCTTTGGATTTTTTACAAAGAGGTGCACTTTGTAGGGAGTTTCATGGAGGAGGTCTTGGATTATTTTCTCCATATGACACCTACCTAACAACACGAATCTGATGATTGTCTGCATCCATCGTAATAGTTCTTCCTAAAGGCAGTGACAGCGTTGGTAAACAGTGTCCACACGCTATTCCTGAAATAATGGGTTTGTTAAAAGGCAATAGAATTTCCTCAAAAATCGTTTGTAGCGATAAACTTTGTTCTGGCTTTTGTGGATTTTCAGGTCCGCAATTGGTCCATGCTCCTAATAAGATACCTGCTACGTCATCTAATTTCCCCGCTAGCTTTAATTGCGTTAACATTCGGTCAACTCGTTGTTCACTTTCATCAATATCTTCTAAAAATAGAATTTTCCCTTTTGTATCAATTTCATAGGGTGTCCCAAGTGATGCTGTCACTAATGTTAAATTGCCCCCAATAAGTGTTCCTGTAGCACTTCCAGCTACGAGTTTAGACATTGGTTGATCTACAGGATTTTTTAAGTCATACTCCTCCATCTCTTCTGCCATTATGTGCTGACAAAAGGATTGCCAAGTATAATCGTCCATTTCCTGCCTAATAAACTCAGTCGAAGGCATGGGTGTATGGTACGTAACAAAGCCACTTAGCTGGTTGAAGGCTATATGTAAAGCCGTCACATCACTATAGCCTGCAAAGACTTTAGGATTCGCCCTCATTACCTCAAAATCTAAAAGTGGTAAAATTTTCGTTGCCCCATAGCCACCACGAACACAAAATATGCCGTCAATCGTTGGATCCTGAAACATTCGATGAACATCCGCCGCCCGCTGATGATCAGTGCCCGCTAAATAACCATGTCGCACGTGACACGTCTCTCCAACGACCACCTTCAACCCAAGCTTTTCAATACTCGCTATAGCCGGCTGTAATCTTTCCGGTGGAGTAGCACCTGAAGCACTTAGTAGACCAATTGTGTCACCTTTTTTCAAAGCCTTTGGACGAATCATTCATTTACCTCCCGTTTCAATAAAGTACGATAAACTGTTAATTCTTCTTCATTAGCTAAAATAAAATGTCCATCCTCAATTTCCACAAATGAAGGAGGACTGTCATCATAACGATGTTGTGTTGGATCATAAATCTCTACCACTTTCTCTCGTTCCCTATAAGGGTTTGGCTCCGGTACAGCTGATAGTAAAGCTCTCGTATACGGATGAAGTGGATGGATGAAAAGCCGCTCAGTTTCGGCTAGCTCGACAATTTTTCCTTTATAAATGACGGCCGTACGATCCGTGATAAAACGGACAACGGATAGATCATGAGCAATAAATAAAAAGGTTAAATGATTTTGCCGTTGAAGATTTGCTAATAAATTCAATACCTGTGCCCGAATAGATACGTCTAAGGCAGATATTGGCTCATCAGCGATAATAAATTCTGGTTCCATCACTAATGCACGAGCAATGCCAATACGTTGGCGTTGACCACCAGAAAATTCGTGAGGAAATCGATTCGAAAATTCTGGAAGTAGACCTACGTTTAATAGTGCCTTGCGTACCTTTTCCTGACGTTCTGCCTCATCTTTATATTTTTTGAAAGGATATAATCCTTCCGACACGATATAATCAACTTTTGCACGTTCATTGAGCGACGCCATCGGGTCCTGAAAAATCATTTGGATTTTCTGGGTAATTTCCAAATCCCAATCTTTTGGAATTTTCCCATGAATAGTTTTGCCATGATATAAAATTTGTCCCTCTGTAACCTCGTTGATGCGCATAATAGACCGCCCAATCGTTGTTTTCCCTGAACCTGATTCACCTACTAAACCAAATGTTTCGCCTTTAAAAATATGAAAACTAACATCATCAATGACCGTAAATGTATCTTTCCCCTTGCCAAAATTGACGGTTAAATTTTTCACTTCTAGTAACACTTCTTTATCACTCACTAGCATACTGCCTCCCCTCTGCAAAAAAGGCTTGTAAGGCAGCAGGAGGTTCTACCTTTGGGGCAAGTGGATCTAATAACCATGTTCGTGCATAATGCGTGTCACTAACCTGAAAAAAAGGTGGGCGCTCGATAAAATCAATTTTCAGCGCATATTCGTTGCGCGGCGCAAAGGCATCACCCTTTATTTCCTGAAAAAGATTGGGCGGCGTCCCTTTGATCGAATACAACGCTTCTCCCTTGGAGCCGAGCTGCGGTAAGGAGGAAATAAGGGCCCATGTATAAGGGTGCTTACTATTAAAGAAAATTTCATGAGTTTCCCCCACCTCAATCACATCACCCGCATACATCACCGCGATACGGTCTGCCACCTTGGCGACGACGCCTAAATCGTGCGTAATATAGACAATCGTTAAGCCATACTTCTGTTGGAGATTTTTTAATAGCTGCAAAATTTGTGCTTGAATGGTTACATCTAAAGCGGTTGTTGGTTCATCACATAGTAAAATATTTGGCTTACAGGCGATCGCAATCGCAATGACAATACGTTGACGCATCCCACCAGAAAATTCATGTGGGTATTGCTTATAGCGTTTTTTCACATCATGGATTCCAACATCTGTGAGTAATTTTAATGTTTCTTCATAAGCCTCCTTCCCCTTCAAGCCTTGATGTAACAATACACATTCCTCAATTTGCTTCCCGATCGTTTTTAACGGATTTAAAGATGTCATCGGGTCCTGCGTCACCATCGCTATTTCCTTTCCTCGTATCCGAAGCCATTCTTGCTCTGTCGTAAATTGGCCTAGATCCTGTGCTCGATAAATGATTCTGCCCTTTTTAATGCTGCCGTTTTTGTCGAGCAAGCCCATAATGGACTTCATGAGCACGGATTTGCCAGAACCAGATTCACCAACAATAGCTAAGCTTTCCCCTTTATAAATATCCAGAGAAATATCTCGAATTGCTGTTAATACACGACCACGTAATGTGAATTGAATGACTAAATTTTGGATAACTAATAGGCGTGATTTTTTAGATGTCACTAATTTCATCTCCTTATACATGGTTTTTCGGATCTGCTGCATCTGCAAAGGAATTACCAATAATATAAAACGCAATAGTAATGACACTTAATACAATACTCGGAAAAATTAGCTGATATCGTAAGTCTGGCGACATCATGAGCACACGCCCTTCATTGATTAAATTACCTAAGGACGGTTCACTAATTGGCAGCCCTAAGCCAATATACGTTAAAAATACCTCTGCCCCTATGGCAAAGGGAATAGCTAGACTCAACCGTAACATAATGACAGAAATTAAATAGGGTAGTAGATTTTTAAAAATGATACGGTAATCCGGTGTCCCTAAGCATTTAGAGGCTAAGTTGTATTCACGGTCGCGTAAAATAACAATTTGATTGCGAATAAATCTAGCCATTTCCACCCACCCCGTTATACACATGGCGATAATAATCGTTGATATACTTGGTCGTAAAATATAAGACATTAAAATCAGGACAATGGTTGTTGGGATATTATCAACAACGTTATACAGTTGTGTAATAGGCACCTCTAGCTTTCGCGAAAAGCCCCATAGTGTTCCAACTGTAATCCCAACCACGGCTTCTACTAAAGCGACTACACAGCCGATAAATAAGGATGTCCTTGTCCCCGCCCAAATTCGTGACCATAAATCCTGCCCAATTGAGTTTGTACCAAACCAAAACTCAGCATTAGGGGAAATATTACGTGCCTGCATCCCAGTTTGCTCATCTAGGTAAATTTCCGTTGGTGATTTTTGTGCTGGTAAATACGGCTGTAGGATCGTAAACCCAACAATTATAAGCACGCCAACTAATAAAAACACAGCTAGTCGATTTTTCAAAAAGGATTGCCATGTGGAACGCCAATATGAGTAATTAGAATGACCTGTTTCTTCTGCTTGTCGCGCATCGACTTCCACAAATTCAAACAATGTTTCCCGTGATTTATTAGAAATATTATGAATTTCATTCGTATACATGCCCATTAGCGTACTCCGCCTCCCTTGCCTAGTTTAATCCGAGGATCAACAAGCGCCATGGCAATATCCCCTAAAATAAGTCCGATGATACCAAGGGAGGAGAACACCAGCACTAAGCCTTGGACAATCGTATTATCCTGTCGTTGAATCGCATCAACGAGTAAGCCCCCCATCCCTGGGATGGAATACAAAGATTCTATATAAATAGAGCCCGTAATGGTGAACAAAATAGTGGCAGGTAAATATTGCGCCATTGGGATAAAGGCATTTCGTAAAACATGCTTGAACATTAATGTTCGTTCCTTTACTCCCTTAGCTCTCGCAAGTTTAATATAGTCCTTGTTCAATTCATCCACCATATAACGTCTCATCCACATCGCATAGGAGGCTGTAGGAGCCAACGCCATGGAGGTTAATGGAAGAATCCATGTAATCGGTCTATATTCATCAAAGAGCATCGGCAATTGAAAAAGATCTGTAATATACATTTGTATCACTAAATAATAAACAGCTGCAGGTACAGCTACGACAAAAACAATATAGCCTGTCCCAAGTCGATCGAGCCAACGCCCCTTACGATAAGCCATCATAATACCTAGCGGCACACCAATTAAGAGTGAAAGGGCAACAGCTCCTAAACCAAAAAGTAGTGAATATATAATTTTGTCCCCAATAATCGTTGTAACAGGTACATCCGTTCGATAGGTCACCGATTTCCCGAGATCCCCTTGTAATAATTTCGTGTAAAAGTTTCCTAGCTGGATAAGCAATGGATCCCGTAATCCTAGATTCGTTAAATAGATTTCTTGCTGAGCAGGAGACATTTTATCGGCTGCCGCACCTAAATATCCTTCCTCTGGCATTAATCGTAATAACGAAAAAACAATAGTAATAATAATAAAAAGGGTGAACACGGATTGTAAGAGTCGTTTTCCTATATAGTGCAACATCGCGCCATCCTCCTATGTCAAAAAGACTAAAGGAGATGCCGACTGTTCCTTTCGGTATCTCCTTTTTCATCTACGATCCCCTACTACTTTTTAGCATTAGCCAAAGCGTCAGCACGCTCTTGTTCCCACTGAGCAAGCGCTTTCTTAAAGTCTTCATTACTCATTGGTTTTTCCAAAACTTGCTGGCCTTTAAATTTCTCAGCAGTCACACCAAATGGTGAATACTGTGCCTCAAAAGGATTTAATTTAGATGCAACATAGCCACTACCACCAACGGAATAGGGTATTACAAAAGCTTCTTCAATTAAAAAGGCCTCTGCCTTTGCAAATAGCTCATAACGTTTTGCCACATCAATCGTTACTTTTGCTTCATCCACAAGGTTTTGATACGTCGTTTTTCCATTGGCTTCTGTATACCCCTCAGCTAATTCAGGTTTATTATAAGTACCATCCACTGTAAATGGATCCGTATACGTGGATGGATCCGCATAATCTGGACCCCAGTTCGCTTCTAAAAGCGCAAATTTGCCAGGACGACGCACCTCAGATAAAAAGCCTGTCGCTGGACCTGCCTCAACAATAATGTCGACATAATCTGTCCCGAGTAATTTTTCAATTTGCTGCTCCACTACTTGGGAACGATTAGCCCAGTCTGGACTACCAGCATTATATGGCAATAACACTTTTACAGGGAATGTAGCTTTTCCCGCTAATGCCGCTTTGGCTTTTTCTTTGAACTCAAGTGCTAGTTCTTTATGAAAGGAATCTTCATTGGAAATAGCTGCAAGCGGCGTTAATTGTGTGTAATCTACCCCTTCAACATCTACAAAGTTTTTTGGGGTAATCGTGTTGCTCAGCAAATCGGCTGGATTATAAGGCTCCATCGTTAGCATGGCGGAAACACGGTCCAGGGCATGAAATATTGATTTTCGGAAATTTTTGTTGTTGACGGCGACCTTCCAGTTATCTGGTTCATATTCTGCGTCAAATTGTGGGTTAAAGTTGAGAGCGTAGAAGTAGGTATAGAAGTTATTTTGTGTTTGACGAACTTGAGATTTTTTCTTATCATCCTTAAACCATTCATCAATAATGGAAGTAGGAATACTTGCGGAATCAATTTCTCCACGTAAAAACAGTTCAGGTGCTACCGTTGCTGCTTCTTTATTATATTTGTAGCGGATACGGTCAATCAGTACTTTGTCTTTATCCCAATACGTATTATTTTTTACTAGAACACGCTCATTTTGTGGCTCAAATTTATCTAAAATATAAGCGCCATTATAAAGGAAATTTTCCCGTGTTGTGCCAAAGTCCACCCCTTTTTCTGCAATGAACTTACCATTCACTGGGAAGAAACAAACGTAGTTTAACATAGAAAGAAAATAAGGTGTTGATGCTTCTAAAGTATATTCTACTGTATGTTCATCCAACGCCTTTATGCCTACCTGCTTGAAATCCGTTATGTCACCGTTATAGAATGCCTCTCCATTTTTTACAACTGTCGCAATCCAGGCTGTCGAGGATTCATTTTTGGCATCAAGAACATATTGTAAACCGTCCACAAAATCCTGTGCAAGTACATTCGCATATTCTTTCCCTTCATGTGTCACCCATTTGGCGTCATCACGCAATTTAAAGGTCCATACAGTGGCATCTTCATTTGCCGACCATTCCTTCGCTAATCCTGGCTGGACTACCCCGTACTTATCATATTCAATGAGACCATCCACCATATTCGCCGCCACCGCAAATTCATTCGTTTCAGACGTTTTTAAATAATTTAATGTTTTAATTTCCCCTGAATACACCACGCGATATTCTGATGCTTTTTCACTCGATGATTCATCATTACAGGCTACACAAAACAATACGACCAGACATACGAAAAGCCACCCATATTTTCTCACATGCATCCCCCTAGTCCTCTTTTTATAATGAAAATCCTATTGAAGGACCGATGACATGACCCTCAATAGGATTTTTCAAACATTCGCTAGGTCAGTCTCTATTGACTATCTCTCTATAGATGCCAACCAAAACTACTTATTCAACATGACAACAGCGTGTCCTATTGGCCCACACGTTCCTAAGTTAAAGCCCATCCTCACAGTCAAGTTAAAAATTGCAAAATACGTAGTACTTCATAAAAATCATCCGTGTTGAATTCTACAGAATTATGTGGTTTAAATGTGGCATTTGGATAAAAGGAATTACGATAAGCCCGTGTATGATCTCGATATATGATTTCTATCATAAAGCGCTCTGGCAATGGTACCTGAATATGCTCACGTGGCACCTTCATCGAGGACTCTACCAGTCTTTTGGTTTCCATAAGCGTTAGCTTCGGGCTGACACTAATAGTTGCATTCCCGATTCCTTCTTTTGTCGCGAAGGTCACAATGTTTTCATTGACGGTCTGAATTTCTTCAGTCAAGCCAACATCCCCACTGACAAACGAAACAGGAACACCATGTAGTGCCGCTGCATACGTATTAATTAAAAATTCACTCGCATACTCACCATTTATTTTGACATCTGCATACGTGCAAAGTGTATGGGCAAGCGGATTACGCGCACTTCCCCCTTTACTGTGATAGCCAATAAAAATCGCACGGTCAAAGCTTTGATCGAGACCCGCAACCATACACATCGGATCGTAAGTCCAGCCACGGATTACCTTACAGTTGATAGGTAAATTAGAAATATCGAGATTGCGTGCTGAATCGTGTGCATCCTTCAATAGTATTTCTGTTGCTCCCCCCGCTATCGCCCCTTCAATGGCAGCCTCTACTTCTTGTGTCATTTGTTTTTGAAAAAATTGATAGTCAGGTGCATTTAACTCTGTTTCACTCCAGGTAGTTGTACCCGTAATGCCTTCTATATCGGCGCTAATATAAACCTTCATTGATATCGAATCTCCTTTATTTCATGATTTTGAATCGTTACCTGAATGGCTCCGTAACAGGCCGTTTTAGCTTGAACTCGTCTTGCCCACGCCACGTTATGAAAATCGTAATGCCACCATTCCTCTGCATAATTACTAAAGCCTACTTGTATCATACAGTTGTATAATAAACGTCGATGTTGACAAGCCTCTGGATTTTCATTTGAGTTATGTTCAAAATAGCGTGTAGCTGATTTTTCATTCATTTCATCAAAGGCTGTACCGAGATTCAAAGCTTTCCCTTGTCTATCAGCAAGCGTTATATCAATAGCACCTCCTGTTAAATGGGGTGCTAAATGAGCAGCCTCTGCGCTTGGTAAGGCGACATACTTTTTAGTTGTCTGCAGTAATTCTTGTTCTGTAGCATGTGGCAGAATGTGGGCCAATTGGTTTAAAAAATAACTAAATAAATACTGTTGAACTTGGAATGGGCGATAGCCATCATAGATTAGCAGGCTAAAATCCTCCGGTAATAGGGTCAAAGCATGCTGCAAGCGTTCAAACAAACCTTCACGTACATAAATGCCTCGTAAACTATTAGGAATCTTTTGCTGATAGTAAATAGGTTCAACAAAAATTCTTCTATGAAAACCTGTAATCTCGATAAGAGGCTCTTGGCTTTCGATAACAGATGGCCTCTCAGGTGAATTTTCATTTGAAGTCGTTCCAATTGGTTGAAAGAGGTTTACAATACTAGAACACCTCCTTAATTATTAGATTATTCAGTTTTTTAAAATGAATGTTATCATATCTCTCTAGCATTGACTAGATAAAAATACAATTATTACAAATTAGTGGGTATTCTCTTAAAAAGATTCCTAATCCAGCAAAATGTCGTCGAAAAATATCTTTTATCCTCTATTTAAGGATTTTATTCATCTCATGGCCCTCACATGCTAAAAAAATGTTGAATCTAGTGTACTTACGCAAAAAAAGGTTATTGAAACACTGTCTATGTCTCAATAACCTTTTCGCTATGCTTTTTGAAATGAGTAGGCTTCTACTTGATGTCCGTTGCGACCAATTGTGGTTTGTGCCTGAGCTAGTGAATTGAGAATGGCTTCCTCAGTTACCTCTGCCGCAGCCGCAAATAACTGATTCATCACGGGATGATCCTCACGGAGTTGAGTTCTTGTTTCTACAAGCTGTTCAGAAATATGTGGGATGTTGTGTGCAGTTGTAAAGCCTATCACAATGTCTCCACTGCCATGTGAGTAATGACTGCCTGTTCGACCTAAACCTATCCCACAGCGTTTAATGACTCTCTTCAACTGACGACTACTTAGTGGAGCATCGGTGGCAAGGACTATAATAATCGAACCATCTGTTGGCGCTAGGGTCGATGCACATTGGATGGAGGAAGCAGCATAACGTTCAGCTAAAAATTCTGAGCTGTGCCCAAAATTACTGAGCACCATGCAGCCCACCGTATAGCTAATTTCTTCTTTATCAACTTTGACAATTCGAGAAGAGGAGCCAATTCCCCCTTTATAGCCAAAACACATCATTCCTTTTCCAGCGCCAATTGCCCCTTCCTGTGCTGTATTCGGAGAGGCATTACGAATGGCTTCTACGGCATGCTCAGGTGTTACGGGACATGCTCGGATGGAATTTAAATAGCTATCATTGCATTCACCTACAACAATATTGATGGTGCCAGTCGTTTGACCTATATCCTCATTCATGTCGAGCATATAACGTAGTGCTCCCTGCATAACGGCTGGTACACCAAAAGTATTTGTGAGCATAATTGGTGATTCAATCACACCTAGCTCATTCACCTGCACAAGCCCAGTTGTTTTGCCGAAACCATTTAACACATGGCTAGCTGCTGTAACTTTGTGCTGAAATAAATTCCCCCCGTGCGGTAAAATAGCTGTGACACCTGTACAGGCGTAAGCTCCTTCATGATCTATCGACTCATCCAATGTGACATGTCCTACTCGTACCCCTTCAACATCAGTAATACAGTTTTTCTGCCCAGCTGGTAACACACCCACTTCAATGCCGAATTGCCTTACCTTTCCCTGCATATTACGTTTCCTCCTGAATCGCCATTGACACCGCCGCCTGGGCATGAATCATCGTTGTATCAAAGACTGGAACACGGATATCCTGCTGCTGAATGAGCAGGCCAATTTCGGTACAGCCAAGAATTACTCCTTGCGCTCCTGCCTCCACAAGCTCATTAATTACTTGAATGTAATAGGACTTGGAATTTGGGATGATACTCCCCAAACATAATTCCTCATAAATGATCCGGTTAACTTCCATACGTGAATGACGTTCTGGCACAATAACCGCTATTCCATAGCCCTCTACTCTCGACCTATAAAATTCCTGTTCCATTGTGTACATAGTGCCGAGGAGAGCTACTTTTTGTAGTCCAGCCTTTTTTATTTGTTGAGCCGTGGCATCAGCAATATGTAATATGGGGATAGTGATGGCCTCCTCCATAACCTCTACGACCTTATGCATCGTATTGGTACATATAACGATAAAATCTGCACCTGCTCGTTCAAGTGACAGTGCGGCTTGCGCAAGCACAATGCCAGCTTTGTCCCATTGTCCCCTCGCTTGAAAATGCTCAATTTGCTGGAAATCAACACTATACAAAATACATGTAGCAGAATGAAGGCCCCCTAGCTGTAGTTTGACCTGTTCATTTACTAACCTATAATATTCAGCAGAGGATTCCCAGCTCATACCGCCAATCAAGCCGATTGTTTTCATCATCAAAACTCCCTCCTTTTATTCTATTTATTATACATATTAGCCGAATAAAAATGAGAGAATTTTCGGAATTTACCACTCTTATAGGAAAACTCAAAACTTTATTATAATTTATTATATTAGAAAGGTTGATTTTTCATAAAAAAACAGTGTAGACTAAAGCGTACTGTGAAAGGAGGAATAACTTATGGAATGGATTTCAAATATTGTTGATAGTGGAAATAATATTTTATGGACATATATCCTGATTATCTTATTATTAGCTGCTGGACTATATTTTTCATTTGGTACAAAATTTGTACAAATTCGTCTTTTTCCTGAAATGTTTCGTCTGATTGTCGAAAAAAGGGAGGGAGATTCAGGGGTTTCGCCATTCCAAGCCTTTACGATTAGTGCCGCTTCACGTGTAGGCACTGGGAACATTACAGGTGTTGCCTTAGCCATTGGTGTCGGTGGACCAGGTGCAGTATTTTGGATGTGGATTATTGCTATTTTAGGAATGGCAACAGCCTTCATTGAAAGTACTTTAGCACAGGTCTATAAAGTAAAGGATGGCGATACTTTCCGAGGTGGACCTGCCTATTACATGGAAAAAGCGTTAGGTCAAAGAAAACTAGGTATCATTTTTAGTATTCTATTAACACTAAGTTTTGGATTTATATTTAATGCAGTGCAGTCTAACACAATTGCTACTTCGGTTGGGGAAGCATTTGATATAAGTCCAAAGCTCATTGGAGGCTTACTTGTAGCACTAACAGCATTAATTATTTTTGGTGGTGTACAAAGAATTGTAAAGGTAACGCAAGTCCTTGTACCTGTTATGGCCGTCTTCTATTTACTTGTAGCGCTTTTTGTTGTGGTGACAAATTTATCAGAAATACCGAATGTCTTTAAATTAATTTTCACACATGCATTTGGTCTACAAGAAGCTGCTGGTGGAGCAATTGGAGTCGCTATTATGCAAGGGGTACGTCGTGGTTTATTTTCAAATGAAGCTGGGATGGGTAGTGTGCCAAATGCTGCGGCGACTGCTAATACCTCACATCCTGCTAAGCAAGGACTTGTACAAAGCTTAGGTGTCTTTTTCGATACGATTATGATTTGTACAGCAACAGCCTTTATCATTATTTTAGCTGGCTTATATGATAAAGGTGAAAGTAATGGTATTATTTTGACGCAAAATTCCCTAGCTGTACACGTTGGGGATTGGGCTCCTTATTTTATTGCCATTTCCATTATCTTCTTTGCTTTCAGTTCGATTATCGGTAACTATTACTATGGTGAATCTAATATCGAATTTATAAATGCCCATAAGGGTTGGATGGTTATGTATCGCGTTCTAGTACTAGTCATGGTTATGTTCGGCTCTGTAGCACAAGTTCAACTTGTATGGAATTTAGCAGATTTATTTATGGGGCTCATGGCTTTCATCAATATTGCTATCATCATGATTCTTGGTAAAATTGCCTTCCTTGTATTAGATGATTTTACAGGCCAACGCAAAGCAGGTAAAAACCCTGTCTTTTATGCCAAATCAATTCCGACATTAAAAAATACTGATTGTTGGGAAGAAGATCGATAAAATAGGAATGCCCCTCCATTGCAATGAATGGAGGGGCGTTTTTTTAATATTTGAACTGACTAATCAGTTGTTTTAATTCATCGGCCATATGCGCAAGTGCTTGTGCCGAGGCATTGATTTCTTCCATTGATGCTAACTGTTCCTCAGTTGAGGCTGCAACATCTTCAGAAGCGGCTGCATTCCCTTTGGCTGAGAAGGCTAAATCTTCCGTCACTGCTGCTACCTCTTGCACACCAGCAGACATTTGCTCTGAGGCAGAAGAAACCTCTTCCATTTTTGGCGTAATTTCATTCATACTTGTCATAATGACTTGGAATTTCGTAATGGCTTCATCAGAAATATGTAAACCACTTTGAACATCCTCCGTTACCTTAGCCATAATACTTACAGATTGCTCTGTTTCTTGTTGAATTCCGCGAATCAATTCAAAAATTTGTTTAGCCGAATCCTGTGATTGCTCGGCAAGCTTACGGACTTCATCTGCTACAACTGCAAATCCTTTTCCATGCTCGCCTGCTCTTGCTGCTTCAATAGCGGCATTTAAAGCCAGTAAATTAGTTTGATCCGCAATGCTTGTAATGACGTCTAAAATGGATGTAATTTGCTGTGAACGTTCATGTAAGGTTTGAATTTTAGCATTAGAATCAGCAACAGATAAATGAATAGACTGCATTTGATCCTTTGTATTTTGAACAGCTTGTCCGCCCTCATCTGCCTGTAATGTCGCATGCTGTGAAAGGTCCGTCACAGCAGATGAAATTTCAGCAATATGAAGAATAGCTGTTGAAAGCTCATGTAATGATTCTGCATTTTTATTGGCACTAACAGTTTGACCATCTGCACTTGATGCAACATCTTGAATCGAAATTGCGACTTTTTCGGTTGCTATACTTGTTTGATTCGCATTAGCTGTTAGCTCTTCAGCAGACGATGCCACTTCCTCTGCATTTTGTTCAATTTTTTGAATAAGCGTCCGTAAACTTTCCTGCATATCATTAAAGGCCATTCCTAATTGCCCAATTTCATCATTCGAAGTTATCGTAACAGTTTCTGTCAGATCACCTTTACTAATCGTAACGGCGCTATCTTTTAATGCTTTAATTGGTTTAATGACAGCCTTCATCACGAAGTAGAAGATTATAGAACTAATAACGACAGCTGCAAGTAGCACTATAATGGTGTGAGTTAAAATCGATGAAGCCGATTCATCAATTTCCTTGGAAAAGATGGTACCTGTGATTTTCCAATTGGTTACTTCATTCGTCGTATAGAATAAAATACGATCATCGCCGTTAAAGACGTATTCATAGGTGCCAGAGGGACTTTCGTACATTTTATCGAGGAAACTTTCTTTTATCTTGCCACCCGCTTCGAGGGTAGGATGGGAAATGACCAGATTGTCTTCCCCAAAAATAGAGGGATAACCATTTTTCCCAATTCGAATGGAATCTGCAATTTTTTGAAGGTTTGTTAATTTAATATCAATAGCGACAACCCCTGACTGGTCCTTAATCTGTTTAGCCACCGTGACAACCATATCACCTGTTCCCGCATCCTTATACGGGTTAGTAATTAAAGTTTCACCTTTTAAAGCCGTCGCTTGTTTATACCAATCTCGATCTAATGGATTATAATCCGCATCATTCAATCTGGGTACTTGAGAAAACGAACCATCATTTGTTCCAACATAAATACTTAAAACGTCTGGATTAAGCTGTCCATATTGTTTAAACTTTGATTCAATAGACGTTTGAGATTGCTTAAATTGCTGTGCATCTATTTCACTACTAAACACTTGAATGTCATTCATCTTATCAGTAATCGTTTGATCAATTAGCTTATTTAGAATTCCTACACTTTCATTGGCGCTAAATAAGATTTCCTCTTCAATGGAATCCTTAGCTGATAAATAAGATAAACTACCTACAGATATAACAGGAATTAGTAATACTAGCGCAAATAGCGTATAAAGCTTGCCCTTAAAACTGCTAAATATTTTCTTCATATATTATTCTCCTTTTGTTTCTTGAAGTGAAAAATATCACTTGTCAGCCTGATATTTGCTACAACCGTTCCCACTCTGTATCTGTTTTACATCTCTCCCATAGCTTTTATCGGATGAAATATTATTTTTCAAACATAATTATGATTTTTTTATTATTCAGTCTTTACAGATACTCTAAATCCCTGTAATTGTCAGGAATAACTTCCTATTAGCCCACAACTTACTAATCAATAGCTACACGCTGAAATGGCTTCTATTGGTCTAGACTTTATAGAAATTGGAACTGCTGAACTGATAAAAAGGTAATAAAAAGAGGTTGTCCAATGATTTATTTAACCAGTAGACCCCTCTTTTATCCTGAGCTTAATATTTAAATGTTTGTATCGATTCCTGTAAATCTATCGCCATTTTCGCTAAATGTGTGGAAGCCGCCGCTACTTCCTCCATTGCCGCATTTTGCTCTTGGGAAGAAGCGGCAACGCTTTGCACATGACGGCTTGATTTCATAGATACCTCACCTATGTAGTCAATTTCTTGGACAAGCTGTTCAATATCTTGATGGATGGTACGAATAGCTGCGGTAACTAACTCCGTCTGTGCTTGAACATCATTAATAGCATCATCAATTTGTATAAAATTATCTCTTGCCACATTAACCTTATCCCGACCTACATGCACCGAATCATTGCTATTGACCATATCTTCTTCAATTATTCTTGTACTGTCAGTAATTTGAGCTACTACTTTTTCAATTTCCACTGCTGCAAGATTAGACTCATCTGCCAGCTTGCGTACTTCCTCAGCGACAACGGCAAACCCTTTCCCATGTTCACCGCTTCGTGCCGCTTCAATAGAGGCATTGATAGCAAGTAAATTGGTCTGCGTCGCAATACTTTTAATGACATTTACAGCTGCTACAATAGCTGCTGAATTATCATCTAAATCCTGGACACGCGTATTTAATTCACTCGTATTGGCTGAAATTTCATCCATTTGTACCGTTGCATCGTGGACAGAAGAACGACCTAAACTCGCCATATTTTTCGTTTCGACGGTTGCATCATTAACATTTTGAATGCTAGTGGAAATATCATTCATTTTCTTCAAAATATGGGCCGATAAATTCCGTACATCACCTGTTAAAGTATCCTGCTCTTCAATTCCATGTGCAATATCTTGAATCGACTCTGTGACAACCTCCGTTGCCTGTGTGACCTCCATACTACTTGCCGTTAGCTGCTCAGAGGTCGCTGCCACTTGTTCAGAGGAATTTCCTACTTGCTTCATCATCTGACGAAGCTTTTCTGACATTGTATTGAATGACTCGGCTAGGTGAGCAAATTCATCCTTTGTTTTGAATTGAAGATGGGTGTTTAAATTCCCCTCTGAGAATGTATCCATTTCACTGACCGTTTGTTGGATATTTTTAGCAATCCTTCTACCAAATACAGTGGCAATAATGATGCTAATGAGGAGAGAAATTGCCGCCAATATCAATATTTCAATACCACTTCTTTCCCCTTTTTGCTTGGTCGCCTCTATATGTGCTAGCATGTCTTCCTGCTGTGCAGTGGCCATCGTCTTTCCAAAGACTACAAGTTTCAAAGAGCCCTCTCCTAAAATCGGCAAGGCTACTTGCTGAGCCTGTTCTATTTCGCCACGTTTATAAAGCGGAATAATCTGTCCATCTATCGCCTTTTCCCAATCATCAAGCTGTTGTAAAAATTGTTCAAAATCTTGATTGCGAGCGCCTATTTCTTGAAGGCGATTAATGGATGTATGTAAGGTATTCCGAATTTCATGATGATTGTTTAACATTTCTTCCTTACCATATAATATATATCCTCGAATAGCTGCGTTTGCACGCACAGTTTGGAACGAGATATCTTGATATAGATGGATTAATTCCGTATTGTCTTCGATTTCAGCTAGTGTCCTATTATTATTAGTTAAGAAATACATCGCAATGGCTGTAATCATTAATAAGAAGGCTAGCACGATACCAAAAGCAATTTGTAGTTTACGTTCCACAGTTAATCTCATATGATTCCCTCAATTCTACTGTAATCACCATTGAGTATATCCTACCTAAATCTATTATCCTATAAAATATGTACCTTTTCTCACAAAATATCGCTAAAATTTAACAATAATGAAAACTCCACCTGAAAACTATTGACAATAATATCCACTATTACGCTAGTTTAAATAGGAATTAATCCATTGAAAGCCATGTAGATATAACCAAAAAAGTGGGAGAAGTAATACCATTTTCACGAAAAGCCCCCTTTTTTCCACATATTCACGAATACCTGAAGTAAGCATCAGGACACTTAGTAATAATAAGCTATGCTGAGCCCCATATATTTGCATCGTAAATGTGATCGTTAATGGCAGGAGGACAGGAAGAATAAAATCAGAAGCGAGTCTCTTCTCCTTTTCTTTCATCAAGTTTTTCTGATCAGTTTTCGATGTACCTCCTATTAATTGCTTTGCCAGCATATATGCTAGACTAAAAAATAAAATTGTATACATAATAAATAATAACCATGGCGTTCGGCTTTCTTCATTCAATAAAAGAAAATAATCTACCACTTCTTTAGTTTGTAGTTTATAATACTGCATCGTTTTCTGATCCATGAAGAATAATTGTTCGTCGTCCACCATCACCTTAACAGCCATTTCCTTTCCATTATCGAAACGAATATATAAATCACTCGTTGGGGTAGGTTCGGTTGGTCGACTGGTCGGGACTTTTTTGGTCTGTAAAGCTTGTTGCAGGTGTTCTGTATCTTTCACCTCATAACGGTTAAGGTAGAACACTTGCTTTAATGGATATAAATATTGCTCCTTGCCATCATTTCCAGACATATACCATGCCTGCTCAATCGTTTGAAAATGACTATGCGGAAGGGTTACTAGTTCGTCTCTTTGCCTTTCATTGTTCAAAAACAGCAGGAGGGTGATGAGGCTAAGCGTAATGCCAAGAATTAGTGTAAGTAAATGTCCAACCCGATTCATTGCTTATACTCCTTTACTCTTTACATATATAGTAATTATTGTAATATACGGTTTACCCATCCAATAAGTTTCATCTATACTAAAGGATGGAGGTGGAACGGGAAATGAGCAAGCCAGAATTATATGTTAATTTAGTAGTAGGACCTGATTGTGATTTCGAATCAATGGCCATCCGAGCCGCACTTGAATCCTTTGGTGCAAGGGTAACGCTTCATTTGATTGGTAGACCAAATGATTTGATTGATGTCTTATCGGGCATCGATCTTCATGGCAAAATGGATTATCTCATTTTGAATTTTCACGGAGATGAAGGACGCTTTTGTCTGCCTGAGTTAGGGGAGGATGTGTATGAAGACGATGAACCAAAGAGTTTGTACTTTGGTCCATTGGATATACAAACTTATAGCCGCCTACAGGGTGTAAAGGTTATTGCCGCAGGCTGTACATTAGGGTGGAAACAGCTCGCAACAGCATTTTTAGAAAGTGGCTGTCACTCCTATTTAGCACCAGATGATTATATCGATGGTAACGCAAATCTTCTGTTTCTTATTCGCTTTTTCTATGAGATCATCTCTCATCATAAAAATCAGCAGGAAGCATATGAACTAGCTCAAGCCATTGATTCGGAGACGGCAATGTACAAGCTTTATGTATCATAAAAAAAGATCGTAGCAACTAAAAGATTGCTACGATCTCTCTTATTTTTCGTGGATGTTTTCAAGCATAGCCTTGTTAAACGTTTGCGACTGTCCTCTCGCTATACTTAACGTTTGCCAGTCAGATCCCTTTACTTGCTTCGCGATATATATAATTTGACCAATATGCTGTGAATAATGAGCCATTTGTCTTTCTATCGCATCGATTACCGCTAGCTTTTCCCCTCTGATTGTGACATGTCCCTGCAAATCGGATTCTGTAATACTTGCCAAAGCATCTAAAAATACTTGCCAGCCCTCTTCCCAGACCGCGAGAATTGCTTCTTTTGTATAAAGACTATTGATAAACTCATCATCCCGATTTCGTGTAGTTTTCTCACCATCTGTCGTTAAAAAATCAGTCCAGCGCGAAATCATATTACCACTAACATGTTTAACAATGACCGCGATACTATTGGATTCTTCATTATACGCCCAGTGCAGTTCTGCCCCCTCCAATTGATCCAGTGCCTTATCGCCTAACTCTTTCACACTTTTAAATCTCTTTTGAACAACCTGTAAATACGTTTCCGCAATCGTCATAGTCGATCCCCATCCCCTCTTTTTTATTATTATAAATGGAATATCTTATCATTCACCAGCTAATTTCCGATTCGTCGTCATAAAAGAAAAAAACCATCTCAAAAATTTGAGACGGTTTTCTATTTATAAATTTTCATCAATATATGTTTCAATATCAGAAGCTATTGTATCAATTGGTACATCTTCAATATTTTCAGCGAAGCCATTATACATTTTAACGATTGTTCCCTCTTTATCAACTAGGAAAAATTGATTACCATGGATAACTTGATCACTATTAGGATCATTTTTCACTAAAATTTTCGTATTTTTAACCGCAAACTGTTCAATATACTTTTGTGAATACCCTGTAAGAAGATTCCACTTAGAATCATCTGGCACATTATATTTACTAATATAGTTGGCTAATACTTCTGGCGTATCAACATCTGGATCTACAGAAAAGGCGACGATATTATAATCCTCTACCCCTTTTTTCTGAAGCTTTTCTTGGACTTGTGCCATATTCAAGGACATTGGTGGGCAAATCGATACACAATTCGTGAAAATATACATACCGATCCATGGCTTGCCTTTTAAACTTTCAAGTGAAACTGTCTCTCCACGCTGATTGACATGTTCAAAATCAGGTATCTCTAAACTATAATCTGCTTTAAATTTAGAATTCCCGCAGGCACCTAGCACAGTCACACAGGCTAAAAGCAATACTAGCCCCATTCGTTTATGTTTCATGTTAACACTCTCCCTAACCTACACTATCCTCATCCTAACTTAGGCTGTAAGCGTTGACAAGAACCTCTAGGTGACAGCTTTCGTACATATTTGTGAAATTAATTTCATTTTAAGGAAACAAGTGCCTCATGAATCGCATCTAGCTTTACCTCGACACGGTGTAATAAATAAAAGGACACTAAAATCGGAAAACCAATATCCGATATCATGTTTAACCACTGTTCCATTGCTATGCCCCCTCTCACTAGGTAAAAATGGCCTTTGCAGTTCTCTTAGCAAAGACCATTTTTTCATTATTCTGTTGCTACATCGAATTCTATTACCTTTCGTTCTACAATGCGTGCACCTTTGATAGCTGTCAATGCTCCAGCTTGTCCAGAAAATACATTTTTAGCCATAATAGTTTTCATGACCTGTTGAATGTCAGCTGCTGTTACTGTTGGCTTTGGAGCATCAATCGTAAGCATGGATGTTTTACCATCCGCTGTAACAAATTGTAACTCTAAAACTTGTGTCATTTTGTCATCCCCCCTTAAGATAATTCGCTTGTCTCTTGCTTTTCAATACCGGCTAATGCTTGTGATGAGAGACTGGCCATCGCTTGGGCGACAGCTACTAAATCTTCTACGCTATGTGTCTTAGCGATATTACGATACGATTTAGTAGTGTATGTTGGCTCGTTTTGCTCATTGTAGCCTTCCACATATTTCAGACGCAGTGTAGCTTGTAAAAAATTCACGTTCGCCATCCATCGTCACCTCCCTTCATACACTATATAAAGACGAATTGCTAAAAAAGGGACATTATAGGATGAATTTTTTTTCAGAAGCTTTTATAATAGAGTCAGAGAAGGCAAAGAGGTGAACGATTTGTTACAAGGTTGGTTTTTATGGTTTATTTTATTTTGGGTGGTTGTCCTCATTTCATTGATGGCGATTGGCGGCTTTTTCATGTTCCGCAAGTTTTTAAAAGCACTCCCAAAGCAGGATGGAAAGTCTGATTTAGATTGGCAGGAATTTTATTTAGATAAAACAATCCATTTATGGGGACAAGCTGAAAAAGAGTTACTCTATGAGCTTGTAAGCCCTGTCCCTGAGCTCTTTAGACAAGTAGCAAAGGAGAAGATTGCAGGGAAAATTGGCGAGCTTGCTTTAGAGGAAAAAGCACCTGCCATTAACAATGACCTCATTATTCGTGGCTACATCCAAGCAACACCTAAACGCGATCACAAATTTTTACGCAAAAAATTAGAGCAAATGCAAATTGACATCGCCCCCTACGAACATTTATTTGAATAAAGAAAACTACGCAGCACACAAGCTTGTGCTGCGTTTTTTAGGGGTACTGCTTTGAGCGGACCATCCTCATTTGGCGTTCTATCCGTCTATTCGAGCGTTCTATCCGTCACTTTGGGCGTTCTATCCACCTCTTCTGCAACCTATCCGTCAATTCGAGCGTTCTATCCACCACTTCTGCAGTTCTATCCGTCACTTTGGGCGTTCTATCCGCCACTTTTGCAATCCTAGCCGTCAATTCGAGCGTTCTATACACCTCTTTTGCAGTTCTATCCGTCACTTTGAGCGTTCTATCCGCCACTTTTGCAACCTATCCGTCAATTCGAGCGTTCTATCCACCACTTCTGCAGTTCTATCCACCTCTTTTGCAATCCTATCCATCAATTCGAGCAGCGTTCTATCCACCACTTTTGCAGTTCTATCCGTCACTTTGGGCGTTCTATCCACCTCTTTTGCAGTTCTATCCGTCACTTTGGGCGTTCTATCCGCCACTTTTGCAACCTATCCGTCAATTCGAGCGTTCTATCCGCCACTTTTGCAATCCTATCCGTCAATTCGAGCGTTTCACCCTCCACGATGCATAACAAATTCGCCCCACCTCCCGAATCTAAAGCATAAAAAAACTACACTAGTTTGAGCACTAGTGTAGCTGGGGAATCGTTTTTTTGATTTTTTTAAACTGGATTAACATGGCAATTCGCCAAGGTACTAACATGGCGAAGGCTAGGATCCAGAACATGCCTGCTAATTCACCAACATCGATGGAGCTGCTTAGAACCATTTTAGCCACTACTCGGAATATTAATAAACCAAATAATATAAAAACGAATGCTTTTGAACGTTTTAAATAAATATCTCGACCTTTCACTTCAAATTTGGAAGTGGCAATTAAAATTGTCGAGAACACCATTCCTACAGCGGCTGCTTCTAATATTTGCATCGGTGGTACTCGGAATTGTTCAAATAAAAACATGAGTGCACCAGAAGACATCGCGATGGGCGGAATAATAATTTTCTTCTCATTTGTTGGCATTTTGGAAGCTCTCATACGTATAACCATGACAAAGCTACCCATTAGAATGGCCATAATGGTCGACCCAATAACATAATAGTGAGAAGGGATATTGCTCAACATAAAAGATCCTCCTCTAATGTCAAATTAGCAATTTTGACCAAGTAATTGGTCAGCGACGGCTCTTAATCTTTCTGGCTCAAAGGGCTTGGTAATAAAATCTTTCGCCCCACTTTCAATCGCTTCTACAATTAACTTTTGTTGGCCTAATGCTGTTACCATAATTATTTTTGCATTTGGAAATTCTGGGATAATTTTTTTTACCGCCGCAATACCAGTCATAACGGGCATCGTTACATCCATTGTTACTAAATCTGGTTGTAACTCTCGATACATAGCCACAGCTTCTTTACCATTTGCTGCATTACCTACTACGTCATAACCCCATTCTGAAAACATATTACTGATTGCAACACGCATAAATAGCGTATCATCCACTACTAAAACTGTAGGCACATGTTCATCTCCCTCCACGTTAAAGTACGGTATGCCTCTTTAGTTTAACAAATTAAAAGCCTGTAAATCCACCGAAAATAGGCTGTAATATACGAGTAATATACGTTAATCCATCAAAGAATAACAAGATACCCACGGCAATCATGATATAACCACCGATTTTCACGATTTTTTGGCTATGTGTGCGAATCCAAGTCATTCGTGAAATAAAGAACGATAACACAAAGAATGGGATTGCGAACCCTAAATAATAGGCGAACATATAGCTAAAGCCCGCGCCTGGGTTTGTACTAGCCAACATTATAATAGAAGCTAAAATTGGTCCTGTACATGGTGTCCATCCTGCCGCAAAGGCAATACCAATTAAAACAGATCCCAAATAGCCAGATGGTCGATTTTTAAATTGAAACTTCCGATCCTTCATGAGGAAATCAATTTGTAGCAATCCAACAATCATTAAACCAAATACTACGATTAAAATGGCACCAACCTGACGTAGTAAAGTTTGATAATTCAGGAAAAACTCTGCCGCATAGGAGGCACTTAGTCCGATAATAATAAAAATAATTGAAAATCCTAGTAAAAAGAATAGTGTGTGGAAAATGGCACGCTTTTGTAGCATCCCTTTTTCTGATTTTAGCTCATCTAATGTCATACCAGTTATGTACGATAAAAATGCTGGATACAATGGGAGGGTACATGGTGAAATAAAACTTAGAAACCCTGCACCAAAAGCTAAAAATACGTTAATATCTGTTCCCATATTTTTCGATCGCTCCTTACAGTTACTGCAACCATCGTACCAAAAAAACTGATAAATTGCGCCCTTCCTGATTGTGAACGTTTCATGGCAAAATGATGAGATTTCTGAAAAGTCCTCCCAAACATATAAAAAGCTTAATAAGCTACTTCTGCATTATGCGCCGCTGTTGATTTTCTGTCAACAAAATTCGCCATTATTCTACATTTTTAAATAAGCTTACCTATCTCATTTTTTTAGCCAATGCACCGTTTTTTATACACTATTCAGGAGTAATTATCTGATCTTCATGTATAATATTCATAACAAACGCGCATTTGATTGAAAAAAGAGGTGTAGCTCCTTGGAATTAAAAAAAATAAAACCTAAAAAAATCTATGAAGAAGTGTCCGAAGTTTTGCATGAAAAAATAAGAGGTGGTGTTTTAAAGCCGGGTGATCGACTGGACTCGGTTGAACAGCTTGCTGAACAATTGCAAGTTAGCCGTTCCGCTGTGCGAGAGGCGCTTTCTGCCTTAAAGGCAATGGGATTGATTGAAATCAAACAAGGCTCAGGGACTTTTGTAAAGAGTGTGCCTCCAAACAGACTCGATTTTCCATTATCTACAGCCATGTTATCGAATAAACTTGATATTGCCCGTTTATTAGAAGTTCGCAAAATCATTGAGGTAGGCGCAGCTGCGAGTGCCGCAAACAACCGTACAGAACAGGATATTCAAGTAATGGTTCAAATCTTAGATAATATGAAGCAAGCCCATGGGGATGGTGAACTTGGTGAAAAAGTGGATTATCAATTTCATGTGGCAATTGCAACTGCCTCCCAAAACCCCCTACTTGCTACCATTCTAGATCAAATTTCTGGGCTGATGATTGATACAATGAAAGAAACACGCCGCATTTGGTTGTACTCTAAAAAAACAACAAGCGAGCAACTATATGAGGAACATATGAAAATCTTCCTTGCTATTCAACAGCAAAATGAAGAATTGGCCAAACAGGCGATGACCTCTCATTTAAGCAATGTTGAAAAGGTTCTATTACAATATTTTGAAACAACGGAATCCAACCTGCTTTAAAACAGCCTAGCTCTCGACTAGGTTGTTTTATTTTTTCTGAAAATTCCATCAAAACATCTTCTTTCTTTGAAAAGTTTGTAGTATGATACATATAACCAAAAGTCATCTGATGACCTGTTGTTTATAAAAAGGAGCGATGCATATGAAAGTAACTCTCTTTGCTACTTGCCTAGTGGATATGTTTCAGGGAGATATAGGGAAATCTGTTGTGGAAGTGTTAGAAAGACTTGGCTGTGAAATTGATTTTCCTGAGCAACAAATTTGCTGTGGACAGCCCGCCTATAATAGTGGCTATGTGAAAGAATCCAAAAATGCGATGAAAAGAATGATTACTGCCTTCGAGCATGCTGATTACGTCGTCTCCCCCTCTGGTTCTTGTGTTTATATGTTTAAGGAATATCCAGAGATTTTTAAGGGAGACCCTCTATGGGCATCAAAAGCAAAGGCATTGGCAGCCAAAACGTATGAGTTTACTGAATTTATTGTCCATGTATTAAAGATAGAGGATGTTGGAGCCCATTTAGAGGGCAAAGCTACATACCATACTTCCTGCCATATGACTCGCCTCCTTGGAGTGAATGAGGCTCCTATAAAGTTATTACAAAATGTCGATGGTTTGCAGTATGTGGAGCTCCCAGGAAAAGATAGGTGCTGTGGGTTTGGTGGCACATTCTCTGTCAAAATGGGCAATATATCTGGCGAAATGGTTCAAGAAAAGGTCCACCATGTAGAAGAGACAGGGGCGGATTATTTAATCGGAGCAGATGCTGGCTGTTTAATCAATATGGGTGGTCGTATTCATCGCCAAGGAAAGCCAATTAAAGTAATGCACATTGCAGAGGTTTTAAATTGCCGATAGAAGGAGGAACATTCATGGCCATGAAAACTAGTAATAATCGCTTTCAGGACCGTGTCACAAAAGAGCTTGAAAATCAATTTATGCGTAGCGCTGTTTCCAGAGCTCAGGACCGCTTTCAAACACGTCGTCTACAACAAACTCAGGAACTTGGAGATTGGGAGGAATGGCGTTCACATGGAGAGGAAATACGGAAACATGTTTTAGAAAATCTCGATTATTATCTATACCAATTAAGTGACAATGTTGCCAAAAGAGGCGGACATGTTTTCTTTGCTCAAACTGCACAAGAAGCAACAGCCTATATTCAAGATATTGCGAAAAAGAAAAATGCTGCTAAAATTGTGAAGTCAAAATCGATGGTAACCGAGGAAATAAACCTTAATGCTGCATTAGAGGAACTAGGCTGTGAAGTGATCGAAACGGACTTAGGTGAATACATTTTGCAAGTTGCCGATCACGAGCCCCCATCCCATATTGTAGCTCCTGCTCTGCATAAAAATAAGGAGCAAATTCGAGATGTGTTTAAAGCAAAACAGGGCTACACTCAATCGGAAAAGCCCGAGGAGCTTGCTCTTTATGTGCGTGAAAAACTACGCGATGAATATTTAACTGCCGATATCGGTATAACAGGCTGTAATTTTGCCATTGCTGAAAGTGGATCGATTACGCTAGTCACCAATGAAGGCAATGCTGATTTAGTTACGGCTCTGCCAAAAACTCAAGTCACTGTAATGGGAATGGAAAGAATTGTTCCTACCTTTGAAGAAATGGAGGTTCTCGTAAGCTTATTAACACGTAGTGCTGTAGGGCAAAAGCTGACAAGCTATATTACTACGCTTACAGGAATTAAAGACGAGGGTGATACAGATGGGCCTGAGGAATTCCATTTAGTCATAGTGGATAATGGTCGCTCAGCCATTCTTGGTGGCGAATTTCAGCCTATCTTACAATGCATTCGCTGTGCCGCCTGTGTCAATGCTTGCCCTGTTTATCGTCATGTCGGTGGGCATACGTATGGCTCTATCTACTCGGGTCCGCTTGGTGTAGTACTCTCTCCGTTATTAGGAGGCTATGATGATTTTAAAGAGCTCCCCTATGCCTCAACGCTATGTGGTGCCTGTACGGATGCTTGCCCTGTAAAAATACCTTTACATCAGCTTATTCATAGACATCGTCAGGTCATTGTTGAAAATGAAGGCAAAGCACCCGTTTCCGAAAAGCTACTAATGAAGGCATTTGGCTTAGGAGCATCCTCCCCTACCTTGTATAAGATGGCTACAAAAATGGCCGCTCCTGCAATGGCTCCCTTCACGAATGACCATACGATTACTAAAGGTCCAGGTCCTTTAAAAGCATGGACTGAAGCACGGGATTTCCCTGCTCCGAATAAAAACAGTTTCCGAAATTGGATGAAGCACCGCACAAAAGGAGATGAGGAATCATGACTGGTACCATTCAGCATCGAGAGAATTTTTTAGCAAACATTGCACAGCAGTTAGGGCGTTCACCTATTACAACGCTTCCACGCCCCACGTGGCAGTATCAACCACAAAATCGTACATTAAAAGATGCCACGAGAGACGAATTACTAGAGATTTTCATGAAACAATGCGCCAATATTCATACGAATATTGTGATTTCCAATTGTGCCAAGCTTTCTCAAGATTTGCAATCTGTTGTGGACCAATATGGCGGACAATCCATCATTAGTTCTAGGGACGAGCGATTTCAAGAATTCGGACTATCTGAATTAATGACAGAAAAATGGCCACAGTCTAATATTCAGTACTATGAATGGAATTCACAGCAACCACAGGAAAATATCCTACATGCAGAAAAAGCCAATATAGGCATTACTATTAGCGAGATGACACTTGCTGAATCTGGGACGGCTGTACTTTTTAGCAGTAGAGATCAAGGAAGAAGTATTAGCTTCTTACCAGAAAAATCGATCATTTTAATCCCAAAAAGTACAATGGTGCCTCGTATGACACAAGCAGCACGGTGGATTCGTGAAAAAATCAACAACGGAGAGAAAATTCCTTCCTGTATTAATTTCATTACAGGTCCTAGTAACTCAGCAGATATCGAAATGATTTTAATCGTTGGTGTACATGGCCCGATTCAAGCTACCTATATCGTCATTGAGGATCGTTAAGCCCATTAATAAAGTAAAGCCTTTGATCTCTACTATGGCAGGTACTTAATAATACTCCTATAGTAAAAAATGACAAAAGGTATCGAGCATTTACGTCACGATACCTTTTGTCTATAGTCAGACATGCATTTATGTTGTTGAATGAGGGACACTTTTTGTTATGCCTTCTTTTTCATAATACTCTGGATGTGCTTCTTTTAAAATGGAAGTGCGTAGCATCACAAGTGAAATGGTCATGATAATGACACTCGTAACAGGTAAAATGATTGTGGCCGGTATTGCATCATATAATACGCCATAAACAACCATACCAATTGGCATCATAGACATTGCCATTGTTTCCATTAGACCGAAAACGCGTCCGCGGAATTCTTCTGAGATGATTTTTTGCATATACACCCCTATTGGCATATTTATCCCCATTTCAAAAATGGCAAAAATAAAGTAAATGATTAGGTAGAAAATTACAATCGCGATATAGGAAAAATTCGTGACTAACGGAATGATTGCTAAGGCGAGACTACCTGCTAACAGTAATAAGCTTATTTTTGAGAAACGTAATGGCGCTTTGACTTCTGGTCTTGTTGCAAAATAAAGAGAGGCTATCAGCATACCTGCTGCTCCTGATGCCTCTATAAAACCAAAATGCGTTGATTTTACTTTCAGCAATTCAATAATAATATATGTTCCTCCAACGGCAATCGCAGAAAAAAATAGATTAATCCATAATGCCACCCACATGATTGTTTTTATAACTTTTCGTTGTTTAATATAATGGAAGCCACCTTTAAGCCCTTCCCACACCTTCTCCTTCTTCACATCTTCCCCTCTAGTACTATAGAGTTTAAAATCCATTGTTGCCTCTAAGCAAAACGCCATGATATACGCTACAATATTTACCATTAAAAATATATCAATATTGAAAAATCCATACATCATGCCGCCAATGACTGGTCCCCCAATGGCAGCCACCGACATTGATAATTGATTAAATGACATCGCGCGCTGTAAACGTTCTGGATTTACAAGTGTAGCAATTGCAGATGAAAACGTGACCCCAGAAAATGCGGAACATATTGTATTAAAGACTGTAGCTATGTAAATAGCATAAACCGACATCCCTACCGTTTCTGTATAAATCAGTAATCCCCCTACGGTCAAAATGGTTCCTGCCTGTGCTAATAAAATCGTTCGTTTTTTTGAAAAATTATCCGCTACATAACCTGCCAAGGGTGCTACAAGAGCACGAGGTAACACAGAACAAATCATATTGGTCGCAAAGCTCATGGCTGACCCTGTCATGGCTAATATATACAGGCTAAAACCAAACGCCATGACATTTGCCCCTAACATGGCAATCATTTTACTCGCTGTAAAAGTCCATAAATGATAGGTCGCCTTTCTTAATTTCTCCGTTTCATTCATCTTAAAAACCCCTCCATTTTTTAGTTGAATTAAAAAGTTTAATTTTATTAAACAAAATATACCATAGCTTCCTCTTTTCACGCAAGAAAAAGTTTAATATAATTAAACAAAAGGAGGCGAGGCAGTGAACTCTCTAGGCGCACGAATTCGCAAATTAAGGAAAGAAAAAAAATTAACATTAGAGGCGCTTGCCGGTGATCGTCTAACAAAAGGAATGCTAAGTCAAATAGAAAATGAAAAGGCCAAGCCCTCTATGGAAAGCCTGGACTATATTGCTGAACGGTTAGGTGTCAAGGCTAGTGAATTACTCGAAGAAGTAGCACCCTCATCCATTCGTTCACTTTTAGAGCAGGTGGAAATTTTATTTGCAGAGGTAAAATGGGGAGACATAGTTCGCTATCAAGAAATTGTTGATTTAATCAAGCCATCAGTCGAGGGACTTCCTCATAGTTATGAAGCAGGCCGTTTATTGTATATATACGCTGTCACACAGTATGAAGCAGGATTAACTTCATGGGAAACATCCCTCCTACAAGCGCGCACTATCTTTAAAGAAATTAATTTACTTAGCCATTGGTTCAAAACATTCATCCTGCAAATGTCCATATTAGCGGGAAAACGTCAATATGACCTGGCCTATGCCTGTATTTTACAGGCACAAGAAATTATCAAACAAGAGGATTATCAGCTTGATTCTCGTGACGCTTTATTAATGGCGTATTATACAAGCATTTTACAGCTTGCCATCGGAGAACATGAAGAAGGGAAAAAATTAATAAACGAGACGATTACGAATGCTCATAAAAATCAGCTGTTTTATAAAATTGATGATATGTATCGTATAGGAGCGTATTGCGCGATGATTGACCATGACTTTGAACAAGCAGAGCATATGTTTATGAAGCTGGAGCAATATCGGGCTTTTGCTGAGCGCGCACTAGTAGATGCTTTCATCTTTATTTTACGAGCACATTATAATAATAATTACATGTTTAATTATGAGCAGGCATTAATCGAAATTGAGAGCTTTAATAAGTTGAAGCATGAGGATTTAGATATTTTGGATTCAAACTATTATTATGCGGAAAAAGGAAAGTCCCTATATTTACTCGGTCGTTATGAGGAGGCTAGAGATGTATTTGAGCATTTTCAAAAAGCACCTAATTTTGTCAGCCATCCATATGATATTTTAGGCTTAAATGAATGCTTTTCCTATAAGGCCCTTTGCTATGCACATTTCGGGGAACTTACAACCGCCTATGACATTGCGAAAATGGCTTACACTGATTCACTGGATTTAGTTGATTTACCTTATAAACGCAAAATTGAAGAAGTCTATATGACAATTAGGGCACAAATTGATTCTAATTCCTACTAGTAAAGGGATTGCACTACTTCGTGCAATCCCTTGTTCTTACTGCTGATGATCTTCTTTTATTTGCTTATGAATTTTGCGCAATGCTTTTTTGGAACCACGCTCTATATCATGCTGAAGCTTACGTTCTTGATAGTCGACAAATAAAGTCTCAAGATCATATCCTTCAGGGTATAGTTCGGTTGCCGGTAGCTCTAATGCAAGTCGTTTCACATGAACCTCTAGCATCTCACCCTTATAGTACACAGTGACATTATAGAACTGATTCATTTCTTGATAAACAAGCCCGACATCATCATGATCCAATAATTTCACTCGGTCCCCCTTGGCAAATTCAATGATGGCTGCCCTGCCAGCTTTCTCTACTTTCGGCTTTCGAATTTTACTATCCTGCACACGAGTCAGCTGATAATCCTTATGATTCATATAATCTTGCGCTCGTTGTAAAACCTCTGCACGGACATTCATTTTTTTAGAAATCCAAAGTGCATTACTCTCTCCAGACGTACCAATCATTAACTGATACAAAGGCTCTAATGTTTCACTATTAAATCGCATAGCCGCATTCATAAAGTCTGGGTGCATCTCTGAAAATCGTTTAATTTCTCCGTAATGTGTTGTCGCTATTGTGATACAGCCCATTTGATAGAACTCTTCTAAAATCGCAATAGCCAGTGCTGCACCCTCATTCGGCTCAGTACCACTGCCGATCTCATCCAATATTAATAGTGTATGATTATTGGATGCTCTCATAATATCGGAGAGATTTTTCATATGGGATGAAAACGTACTTAACGCATTTTCCATACTTTGATTGTCACCTATATCAACAAAGATATGATCGAATATAGCCAATTCAGTGCCCTCATCTGCCACAATATGAAAGCCTGACATTGTCGCCAATGTTAATAAGCCAATTGTTTTCAACACGACCGTCTTGCCACCAGCATTTGGTCCAGTAATAATTAAGCTCCTGTAATCTTTCCCTATCGTAAATTGAAGTGGTACAGCGTTTCCTGGTAATAAAGGATGTCTGCCATTGATTACTTGAATGTAGCCATAATCATTTAAGCGTGGCTCCATGCCACCAATTTGTTTACTAAATTTTGCTTTAGCAAAGACCATATCATATTGGCTAATCAACTCCATATTTATATGGAGGGCGTGAAGATGATTCATTAAAAGCCCTGATAAAGATGCTAATATCTGATACTCCTCCACCGCTTCTTCAGCCTTTAAAGTAGCTAATTCTCCATTTAATTTAGCCACAATACTTGGCTCCATAAAAACGGTTGCCCCTTTTGAGGAGATTTCCACTATCGTCCCCTGTACATGATTTTTATAGGAAGCCTTAATTGGAATCGTATAGCGATCATCCTTTTGACTAATAAAGAACTCCTGTATATACGTTTTGTTGGCACTGTTGTTGAGGAATTTTGTTAAGCGTTCTTTTATTTTTTCCTCTGTCGTTTCGATATGATGACGAATCCGCTTTAATTCTCGACTAGCAGCTGAATCGACACGATTAGCTTTTATAGCAAAGTTTATTTCTTCCTCCACATTTTTAAATTCGGCCATTGAATTCGCGTAAGATGAAAGAACTGGCGCAAAAAATTCTTTATCTAACATGAATTTTTTAATGTTACGACAGCCTCTTAAAAAGTCCGACATGCTGATGAGCTCACTGGGGTCCAAGATCATCCCTTTTGCCAGTTTGGTCATGATATGCTCAATATTGGATACACCTAAAAATGGTACATGACCCTCCGCATCTACGATTACACGGGCCTCAGTTGTTTCATTCAAGCGAGTTTTTACAATTGCTAAGTTTGAGCTGGGCATTAATTTATCTAATAACTGTTTCCCCAACCCACTTACACAATAGGATTTAACGATATCTTTTAATTCTTGGTATTGTAACTTCTCAAGAGTAGTAAAATTCATTTATTTATGCTCCTCATTCTGATTTTTATCATTCATGAAGATACCTACCCAATATTAGATAGCAATGAAGTGTTAAACAAAATAAAAAAAGCTGTGAGGAATCCCCACAGCTCTATCTTCAAAAGGCGAGTGTTCATAGCACTACAAATAAAACCTCATTTTCTGAAGTTTCATCCATATATGCACCGCTTGATAAAGTATTGTAGGTATCTACATAGGTTTTGAAATAAATCCATGACCAAATAAGGGGTCTGTTCATGACATATATCCCCTGTCGCCATATCATTTATTTCATTTAATTTTTACCTAGTTAGAACCTACCGCACTCACAAAAAGCACCTCTCATTTTATATCATTGTTATCTAATTATTGACATCATCTTACTATATGCTGACTAAATTGTAAAGGTGCGGCTCAATATTGTGCAAATAAGAAAAAAGACTTGTAGAAAATTCTACAAGTCTACTGATTTATGATGGGCTTTTCTCGTTTCTATAATCTTGGAACCTGAGAATAGTAATAATGCTGCCCAAATGATGCTAAATGCTAAAAGCTCTGTCTGACTAAATGGCTCTTTGTACAGTACAATACCCAAAATCAAAACAATGGTTGGTGAAACGTATTGGATAAAGCCCAATAAATATAATGGAATATTTTGTGCACCTTTTGCAAATAGGATGAGTGGTACAGCTGTTACTAAACCACTGAAAATCATCAAAATATCTGTTTTTACGTCAACATGTAAAAACGAAGCTTGATGGGTTGAAAATAGATAAACATAATAGCCTAAGGCAAATGGTAGGATCAATAATGTTTCAATAGCTAATCCTCTTGTAGCATCTAGTGTAATTTTCTTCTTCAATACGCCGTATATAGCAAAAGATAGCGCAATTAACAGTGCTACCCATGGCACAGAGCCATAATTAATCGTTAAAATAATAACGGCCAGAAAGGCAATTCCTGTCGCTACCCATTGTGCGCGACTTAGCGATTCTTTAAAGAAAATCACTCCAAAAATAACAGACAAGAGCGGATTTATATAATAGCCTAAGCTTGTTTCAATTAAATGGTTATGGGTAACTGCCCAAATATACAAGTACCAGTTCATTGAAATGACGAAGGAAGCACCCGCAAGCTGCCAGAAATGCTTTTGATGTGACCATAAATATTTTAAGTCCGCTATAAGGTCTTTACGCATTCGAAATACGATGACAGCCAGTACAGTAAAGACAAACGACCAAATCACTCGGGATAATAAAATCTCCATACTTGGTACATGTTCAAGTAGTTTCCAATAGAGAGGAAAGGCACCCCAAAAGGCATAGGCAAAAAATGCCGCCAAAACCCCTTTTTTCTCATTTGACATTGCCACTAACGCTCCTACTCTTAGTGAAATCAATAGCGACCTCACATAATGTTAAACTAGTTAAAGAATAGACTCATTATAGGGCTTTGAGTGGCAACTGTAAATGCCAAATTTCTTAACTACTTCTATCACCGTCCATCCTTCTGCTCTGATTCTAGCTCGGAGATATATTTGCGCACTGTACTATAGCTAATATCTGGATTGATTTGGCGTTTGATGCGTATATGAATTTCCTTTATGCCAACCCCCTGCTCTCGCATATTTTTTATCATTGACTTAAGTGGTCCTGTTAGTGACTCCCTCGACAAAGACGTATATTTACTTAATTCAATTAGTAGCTCCGTATTTTGTTGTCGTAGCACCTGCATTTCCTCTACCACGCAATTATATTCCGTTACTTTTTTTTGAAGGACGATGTTTTGCTGCTTTGATTTTTGCAAGTCCTCTGTAAGTGCTGCATTTTGTTTTTTTAATATTTTGCATTCTTGTTCTATTCCATTTTGCTTTTTATCTAAATCGGTATGTCTAGCACTGTACACTTTTTCTTTTTGCAATAACTCTAAATAACGGCTTTGTGGAATAAGCATTAAAGTTTCAGCTGCGCTAAGAGCAAGCGTTCCATCTTCAAAAGGCTCATACGACAATGTAGAGGAACTTATTTTATTGGTCATCATTTCACTCCTCCACGAATTATTTCATGTAATCGTAAAGCTTTGTATAACATCTGTTCGCTTCCTTTTTTATTTGATAATCATTCTCATTTAATTTTATCATAATCAGTATTTTACTTTTTGTCAAAGAACATATAACACATACAAATAAAAAAGCTTCTTGCAACGTTTTCTACAAGAAGCTTCGATTATTACATTTTTTTCAATTTTTCATATTCTAATTGCAAACGTTCAATACGTTTACGACCCTCTTCACGACTTCTGGCTGTTTCAGCTTGAATTTGCTTTGTTTCTTGAATACCAGTCATAATCGTTTGCCATGTTGTTTCAATTGTTTCAATTTTTATGCTTGGGCTGCCTGCAGCACGTGCAATATTCACGCTGTTTTTACTAATGTTTTCAGCATTACGCACGAGCATTTCATTCGTACGACGATCTAGCTCACTCATAGAATCGGAAATAAGCTTTTGACGCTTTAAAGTAACTGCATGAATTAAACCTTGTTTGAAAATAGGGATTGTCGTCACAAAGGCTGAGTTAATTTTCGCAATTAAATGGTTATTACCTTGTTGCATTAAACGTATTTGAGGTGCGGATTGGAATGATACTTGCTGCGCCATTTCTAAATCATAGCGACGTTGCTCTAATAATTCCACTGCACGTAGCATTGTTTCATATTCCATTGCTGCTAATTGATCGCCAGTTTGAGCCTTTTGCTCAAGGGCTGGTAATGTTGAACGAACATCTTCTATCTTTACTTCAATTGCAGCAACAAATTTACTTAAAGATTGGAAGTAATTTAAATTTTGATCATATAGATTTTCAAGATCAATTGTATTACGCTTCATTTCACCTTCATATTTTTGAATTTCACGGTAAATCACATCTACTTCCTTATTCATGCTGTCATATTTAGATAGGAATCTTTCCAATTGCTCTTTTCCTTTATTAAAGAGCTTGGAGATGAAGCCACCCTTTTTCTCCTCTGAAAAATCTTGAGGATCAAATTTATCCATAATTTTATTCAAATTATTTAATAGGACACTCGATTCTTCTAGTTTGCTGGACTTCATAGTAGCCAGCATTTTATCTGAAAAAGTAGAAATGCCACTTGCTGTTTCCTTACCAAGCTCTAGCATGGCGATTTGATCTTTAACATCAATGCGTTGAGCAAGTGCATGAACCTCTGGATCTTTCTTTAGCATAAGCTGGTTTTGCGCAATTTGTGATAGCTCTTGCTCAGAAACAAGTACCGGCTTTTGTTCAGGCTCTTGTTGCATAAGTGGATTAGGCTGTAATAAAGGATTTTCAGAAGCGAATGGGTCCTTGGATTTTAAAAGATCATTGTTGAATTCAGACATACGTTTTACCCCCTGCAATTTATCTCTACAATTTACTTACGATTACCTTGGAAAAAGGTTTCATTACGATAGAAAGACAAAACCAATTTCATGCTCTTTTTTAAATTATAGCTTCTTTCTAAACAAAATTCGACTGATTACGCAAATTCCTTTACATTGTTTTCTATCATTGGTATGGAACGACCAAAAGCAGCTACATCATCGTGTAGCTGCTTAACACTTAAGTTGTTACCTTTAATACTGTTTTTATTTTTTGAATGACACCGCCTGAGCTATATGTCAGTACACTGCGTTTATAGAACGATAAACTAAATAGGTACACGACTATAATCGTTGCGATTAAAATACCTAGAGATAGCAATGGCACTATACCCCCGATATCAGTAGCACCTATCCTCATTGGCATAATCATTCCTGATGTTAACGGGATATAAGAGAATATTTTAATGATGATTGTATCTGGATTACCCATCCCTGTTAGCATGACATAGAAGCCGATAATCGTAATAATCATGGCCGGCATTAATACTTGACCTGCTTCTTCAACTTTCGATACTAATGAGCCGAATAATGCGCCAATGATAAGATATAGGATAACCGTTAGCAATAAGAATACAATGGCATAGATAACGTAACCAACTGACAGCTCTTTGACAATGTCAGCCGCCATATCCCAAACAATTCCGCCTTTTACGAGTTTAGCATAGATGAGGAATACTGCTGCAAGAATACCCATCTGTGTTAAAGCGAGTAATAATACACCTGCAATTTTTGCTTTAAAATGAGTAGTTGGCTTGACACTTACTAAAAGCATTTCCATTGCTCGTGAGCCTTTTTCAGAGGCAATTTCAGTCGTAATCATAGATAGGAATGTAGAAATAAAGAAATAAATTAAAATCCCAACTGCATAGGAAACAACTAAGCCTGATTGCTTTTCTTCTTCACTTTTCCCACCCGTTGATTCCTCATTTAAGTTTTTAGTGGAAATCGTCGTTTGAGCGGCCATAATTTGTGCTGCCTGTTCAGGTGATAGTGATAATTGCTGAACCGCATAGTGCTGACCAGCATATTGCAATAAGGATGACAATGTCGATTGATCGTTTAATTTCAATGGTGTAAACGTAGCAATTTCTGCTTGTAGCTGACCGCCTTGATCCTTAATTGTCACAATGGCATCTAGCTTGCCGTCCTTTACCTTTTTTTCAAGTGCCGGTATATCCTTTTCATCTTGGATAAAAGCCATGTCCCCATTGGAAACAAAGATACCACTTAAATCAGCGGACGTATCATTGATTATGGCAATTTGCTGTGCTTCATCATCACCTGTAAAAAGCTCTTTAATTTCAGACCAGAAAACAGCTACAGACATTACAAGTACATATAAACATGTCATTAAAATAAAGGATTTTGATTTTATTTTTGATTTATATAATTGTTTCATTAATAAATTAAACTTCGACAACATTGCCACCTACCTTATCTTTAAAGATTTCATCTAATGATAAATAATCCAAGCTGAATTTTTCGATATACTTCCCATTGGAAAGCTGCTCAAAAATACTTTGGGCATAGCTTTCATCCACTAATGTAAGAACGGTTTGTTCCTTCTCTACACGTACTTCCTTGACGCCTTCTAACGCCAATAGCTGTGTGGTTGACCAATCTGTTCTTACGGCCAGTTTTGTTTTGCCATATTGCTTCTTTAAATCTAGTAGACTACCAGAGAATAACGAAACACCTCTTTTTAATAGGCATAAGTGATCACAAAGTTCCTCAACATTATCCATTTGGTGACTAGAGAACAAAATGGTTGTACCCTGTTCCTTTAAAAGGAGAATGGCATCCTTTAATAAGTCTTTATTAACCGGGTCCAATCCACTAAACGGTTCATCTAAAATTAAAAATTCAGGTTTATGGATAAAACTGGCAATAAGCTGTACTTTTTGCTGGTTTCCCTTTGATAGCGTTTCAGCCTTATCTTTACGTTTTTCCTCCAGCTCAAAACGTTGAATCCAAAAATCAATTTCCTTTTTCAGCTCCGCCTTTTTCATCCCACGTAATTCACCAAAAAAGTATAACTGCTCCTCGACTTTCATCGTTGGGAAAATACCTCTTTCCTCTGGTAAATATCCTAGGACATCTCGGTTAATCGCATTAACTGGCTGACCATTCCATGTAATTGTACCTGCTGTTGTCTCCTGTAAATCTAAGATCATACGGAAAGTGGTTGTTTTCCCCGCACCATTTTGGCCAATTAGACCAAAGATTTCACCTTTTTCAATCGTAAAATCCAATCCATCTACAGCCGTAAAATCCTTATACTTCTTCGTGACATGCTGTAACTGTAAAGTCATGTTGTCATCCTCCTTACCCTTCGAATATATGTAAATTTTCCTTCAATCTTTTTTTACGGTTTGCATTTTTTAAAATAGAGATACACACCATTATGGATACGATAAAATTTAAACACCCTACACTGGTGCTGACTACTTTTAAAGATGGCCCCCACGTTCCTAACGAAAGATTATAAAGACCAGCCACTATATTGACTAGCAACAGTACGATAAAAATACGATTCATCGATTTTATATAGCTAATTTTAGAGGTAGTATCTGAGAATAATTCAAACGGCCCCTCTGCCTTTGGTTTTCGGTAATATGCCCAACCACCGAATTTGTACACACATTCTATATTCATCATCTCTAGAAACTCAAAATAATCCTTCGATTTCCTATTCACAAATTCATTTCGATAAATATATTGTTGTGGTGTTCCTTTTTCAAAAACAAAAAAACCTACAATTGCTTTTTTAAGATTCCACCCCCGATCTGCCATTTCATTGACCCACCGTTCTTCCTTTTCATAATCTACAAAAAAACGGTAAATTCTTTTTTCCATCCTCTCACCCCTTATAGGAAGTTCTTTCACTATTTTCTGATTTCCCAGAAAATAATGGACGTCCACTAATCTGAAAATATATTTAGCTCTTTCTTCAATCGATTGCGTACACGTATAAGCCTATATAATGGGAATGAGAATAATAGGACAAATGCATATGGATTAATCATTAATCGATATGTATGCATATTATTCATCTCCTCTCGTTATACGGATACCATTGTCAAAAAGTTCCCTTAATCTTAAAATTTCGTATTCAACTACCTTTTCTCCAGTTTCTGTAATTACATATTCTTTCTTTCGACCGTCATCGTCGAGCGCCTCAATCCAGCCTCGTTCTAGCAAAGTTTTAATGGCCCCATAAATGGTACCAGCGCCTAAGCGTACTCGCCCACTGCTCATTTCCTCTACTAATTGCATAATGCCATAACCATGTCTAGGCTCATATAAAGCTAATAAAATATAATATACGCCTTCAGTTAACGGCGGATGCTCCTGTGTCATACAATCCCCCTTTATATCGTCCACCAATATATCGTCAGCCGATACAAATAAAATATATCAGTCGTCGATATAGTTGTCAATATTCTTGTTGACGATTATTTCATTGAAATGGATTATTATGTTGCAGAGAAGCATGCACTGTGTTAGCATGTAAGTGATTACTTGCATGAAAGGAAGTTTATGTTTGACAACAAAGGGAACCGCAGAACGAATCATCGAAGCTGCTCTACAATTGATTAGCGAAAAGGGCTATACTGCCGCAACAACGAAAACGATTGCTGAATTAGCAGGCGTCAATGAAGTTACACTTTTCCGCCATTTTGGCAATAAGCGTGGCCTCTTGAAAGCCATAGTTGAACAATTTTCGTATTATCCTCTTTTACAACAGGAGATCCATCAAAATGTTACGTGGGAATTAGAAAAGGATTTATTAAACTTTTCTTTAAAGCATTTTGAATTCTTAATGTCGATTAAAGATTTGGTAATGATTGGCTTTAAGGAGTCCATTCAGTTTCCTGAAATCAGTGAGGAAATTGCAAATATCCCTCTTTTGATCAAAAAGGAACTCTGCCAGTACTTTCAAGAAATGCAACAGCGAGGGAAGATAAGAGAGGTTGATTTTGAAGCTGCCGCATTATCGCTTATTGCGCTTAACTTTGGCCATTTTATGTCACGTGCACGTCTTGGTACTATGGTGTCTGACATACCAACCGAAGAACTATTACAGACAAGTGTTGCTATTTTTTCTAGGGGACTCGTTTCCTAGAAAAAATTTTTCCTTCCAATGCAAGTAAGTACTTACTTTATAAAGGGGTAGTTTAACAATGAAAGGTTTACAAACTTTATTGAGCGTTCGTGAAACATATATTGGCATTGTTGCTGCGATTGCCTTCCAATTAATTTTCTTTACAATTTGGATGACAGCCTATGACGGTGTCAATGAGCGAGCTGATGAATTATCGATAGGCTTCGTTGTGGAAGATACGGGGATGGGACAACAAATTGTAAAGGATATGGAGGACAACATTCCATTTACGGTAAAAAAATATTCCTCGTTGAAGCAAGCAGAGCATGCCCTAAATGAACGCCAAATTAATATGATTATGCAAATTCCCGCAAATTTTACGAATCAACTTCAGACTGGAGAAAAAGCAGAAATCATCTATTCGATTAATCAGGCCAATGCTAGTATGGCCAAAAACATGATGGATAGTGTCGCTAAGCAATTAACAGAAGAAATGAACCGAATGCTCTACCCATTACAACAAAATCAGGCAATCGAGGTTTTTTCCCAACAATTTGCACAGCTTCCTTTTGAGCAAAAAACCTCCCAGCAAATAAACGCGTCTGTCCATACAACCATGATGTCAATTAAAGATCACGCCGTCGATGCTACTATTCTTAAAACGAATGATGTGAAGGGGTTTGCAGCAAACTTTATCCCACTTATGGTCATTATATCCTCCTTTGTAGGGGCAATGGTGATGATTATGCAACATCAGCAAGCCGCACAAAAGGTACAAAGTATTCTCTCAAAATGGCAATTGTTCTTTGCACGACAGCTGCTCAATGTTGGAGTAGCTCTTACTTTACCATTCCTTACAATCGGTTTAATGCATCTATTTACTATTTCGAGCAATGAAAGCTTTCTATCCATCTATCTCTTCCAATCTGTGATGTTCCTAGCTTTCCTTTGCCTAGCCCAGGTTTTCGTCATTCTTTTTGGAAATATCGGCATGGTCTTCAATATTTGTGCCCTATCCCTCCAACTAGTAACCTCTGGAGTGCTCGTTCCGAAAACCATGCTATCTGAAGGTTACAAGCAAATAGCTGCTATGCTACCCGCTTCTTACGGTGCCGATGGCTATTACACCATTATTTTCGGAGGAAGTGCCGATAATTTGCTACAAAATAGTAGCTCCTTAGGTATCATCATACTTGTCACTCTGACAATCGCTACAGTGACCGTAGCAATAAAACCCGCACTTGCTAAGAGTTCTAGTTAGTTGTATTTTATAGCCCCTAGGCTCTGTTCCTTCGTTGATGGACAGAGTGGGGGGCTATCCCTTTTGAGCATTTTATCCACCTCTTTTCATGCTTGATCCATCACTTTCTGCGTTTTATTCACCTCTTTCTGCTCTACCCACCATTTCGAACATTTTTCAGTATGGCAGCTAGCTGCTGATTTAAGACGGTCACGCTGTCGCTAAAGTCGCCACGGTACCATTGGATAATGAGTCCGATAATCGCGTTTGCTTGGTAGGCGCTATAATAATCAATTGAAATCGATGCTGTCATTTGATGTTCGTGATGCAGGGTGATATCTCTCTTTAGCAATGAGTAAATTCCATCAAACAGCATGTAATAATACGTTAATGGAACGTTTTTGGAAAACACAATTCGATAAAACATTTTAAAGCGTTCAATATGGTGAAAAATACGAATTGTGTCTGGATCTAGTTGGTGTGTATCCAATGTTGTCACGGCACGGTAAGGTTCTTCGTAGGACTGGTATAAATCCTCCATAATCTCTTGAAAGTATTCTTCAAAGAGTCCTTCTTTTTGCTCGTAATGCAAATAGAATGTCCCCCTATTCACCTTGGCCTCTCTACATATTTCCGCAATAGAAATCTGCTCCAATGGCTTTTGACTAAGCAGTGTCAATAAAGCTGAGTGTAAGGCTTGCTTTGTTTTAATAACTCGTAAATCTGTTGTAGACATTTTTTTCAGCTCCTAAGTAAACAGTTTTTCCAAAAGTGTTGATTACTCAACACATCCAGATATTTTGCATATTGAAATCGCTTTCATATTTATTATATGATTTTAATGAACAGATGTTCAATATCTAAAAAAATAGTATGAGGAGGTCTTTGAGATGAGATTAGAAGGTAAAGTAGCCATAGTCACAGGTGCAGCTTCAGGTATGGGGAAAGCTATAGCAGAGGTTTATGCAAAAGAGGGTGCTAAGGTTGTCGTTTCAGATTTAAATATAGAAGGTGCCCAAGCTGTGGTGGAAGGCATTCAAGCGGCTGGGGGTACAGCTTTTGCCATTCAAACAAATGTCGCATCAACAGAAGACTTACAACGTTTATTTGATGAAACAAAAAGGTACTTTGGTCAATTAGATATTTTAGTCAATAACGCCGGTATCATGGATGGTATGGAGCCAGTCGGGGAAATTTCTGATGAACGTTGGGATAAAGTATTTGCGGTTAATACAACAGCCGTGATGCGCTCCATGCGTATGGCAACAGACATTTTCCTCGCCCAAGGACATGGTGTCTTTGTCAATAATATTTCCGCTGGTGGCTTATATGGTGCACGAGCAGGAGCTGCTTACACTGCGTCTAAACATGCCGTTGTTGGATTAACTAAAAATACAGCCTTTATGTATGCGGATAAAAATATTCGCTGTAATGGTATTGCACCAGGGGCAGTTATGACGAATATCGCCTCTTCCATGACAAATATGAGTCAAACAGGTGCAGCACGCCAATCACTTGGTTTATCGATTAATCCTCGTGCTGGTCAACCTGAGGAAATTGCCCAATTAGCTATTTTCCTTGGCTCTGATGAAGCAAGCTTTGTGAACGGGCAAGTTATTGCGGTAGATGGTGGCTGGACAGCTTACTAATATAGTAAAACAGCACGCACAGCTATCATTTTCTGTGCGTGCTTCTTTATTATTATATTACTTTTTTAGAAGGAATTAGAGCTCCAAGTATTGCTCCAATGATTGCTGGCAATATCCACCCTAACCCAATATCATAAAATGGTAAGATTGATGAATAAGCCTTCTCTACAGCATCCAATACACGTAATTGTGCTTCAGGTATACTTGCCACTAAAGCTTTATAGCCGTCAATTACGCTAATGAAAAATGTGAAAATCATGGCGATGGCATACACCGCTTGCTTATTGTGAAAGTACGATGAGCTAAGAGCCAGTAAAATTAAAACAATCGCAAGTGGATATAGGAACATCAGCACTGGGATGGCGAATTGTATAATATTGTTTAATCCGAAGTTGGCAATGACAAAGGATACGAGACACAATAAAAAGACAAACCATTTATAGCTTACTTTCGGAAACACTTCATGGAAGAATTCACTACATGAAGTGATTAAGCCGATACTTGTCTTTAAACAAGCGAGCACAATGATAACGGCTAATAAAATAGCACCGAACGAACCGAAATAATGATCTGCCACTGCGGAAAAAATTAATCCCCCATTATCAAAGGTACCTACCGCAGAAATACTGGAAGCGCCCATATACGTAATCAGGCCATAAATAAGCATCATTAAGGCCATTGCAAATATACCTGACGTCCATGTCGCCTTCGCTATTTCCTTTCGATCGGAAATGCCTGCACTTTTAATTGCATTAATGACCACAATCCCGAAAGCAAGGGAAGCTAAAGCATCCATCGTATTATAGCCCTCTTTAAAGCCTGTCATAAAGGCAGCATCTATATAATCGCCCATTGGTTGTTGGAAATCCCCCATTGGCTTTACGATACTCGTAATAATTAAAATGAATAATACAATTAAAAAGGCTGGTGTTAAATATTTACCAATGTAATCCATAATTTTCGCTGGATTTAACGAAAAATAATAAACGATGGCGAAAAAAATGAAGCTAAACACGGCCAGCAATAATGTAACATGCTGTGCTTGAATATAAGGCTCAAAGCCCACTACAAATGGTACAGTCGCAGTACGTGGAATGGCAAAAAACGGGCCAATTGTTAAGTAAAGGGCTAGTGAAAAGACAATACCGAAGATGGGGTGAACACGGCTCGCTAGATCGCGCAAACCGTTACTACCTGATAAGCCAATCGCTAAAATTCCTAAAAATGGTAGACCGATAGCCGTGACTAAAAATCCGATTAACCCAAGCCAAAAATTGGTCCCTGCTAGTTGACCTAATTGGATTGGAAAGATAAGGTTCCCTGCTCCAAAATACAGACCGAATAACATAGTGCCGATGACTGCATAGGTTGAGAAAGGTATTTTTTGTTGCATAATTGATGTGCTCCTTAGAAGTTTTTAACTATAGCAAATTATTTTAATCGAATGATTTTTCATTACAATTCAATTATGTTATCAAGCATTTATTATAATTACAATAGTTTTTTTGAATATAGTAAACTTAGTACAAAAAAAAGAGCTGTCCTCTGACAGCCCCTCCTTAATTTGCAACTGACCACTCAATATGATCTAAAAATTTATAAACATCTTCATATACTTTATCACGTTCTTTATCCAACGTAATTATATGACCTGAATTTTCATACCAAATGATTTCTTTGTCATCAGTTTCTACAGTATTTAAAATGAAAGGTGCACTTTCCTGATAAAGCTCATCATCCAATGACCCTTGTAGTACTAATGTTGGAGCTTTAATCGTTGATAAATCATCTCGTGTTTCAGTCGTTAAACGTGTTACACCATCTAATGAATCTTTTGGAGAAATACGTAATTCATGTAATTCTGAAATAATTTGATCTTTTGATTTATTTTCGAAATGTTTATATAAACGAGCATAGTGGTACAAACGTGTAAATAAGCCTTTTGAGTTATCTCGTGTAATCGGTGCACACATCGCTACACATGCTTTTACTGGAAATGTCTCTGCAACCTTCAGTGAGAAAACACCACCAAGTGAAATGCCAACAACTGCGATCTCTTCATAGCCTTTACTTTGAAGGAAGTTATATCCTTCTACAACATCGTTCCACCAGTCTTCTGGTTTCGTTTCTAATAGTGCTTCTGGTTCTACTCCGTGCCCACTATAAATCGGTGCATGAACGGTATAACCTCGTTGAGATAAAAATTCTCCTAGCTTTTTCACATCTTTTGTGCTACCTGTGAATCCATGCAATAATAGTACGGCTTTTTTGCCTCCCTCAATTGTTAGAGGTTGTGGCTTTGTTAACTTCATTTTAGGATATCCCCTTCACGGAAATTATTAATTGTGTATTTTATGTGTCTATCTTAACACCCTTTATTCATAATGTACAATTTATAGTTTTTATCAAATCAATGTCTACCATGCATGAATGATGTCAACTTAACACCTGTACTATCACACTTTCTGCTACTTAACTTTTCCATTCTTCTAATTAAAAGCGACGTCTGTTTAAAAAGTTTTTGCCACCTATACTTCCTCTTTGTTTCCCGTTATAATGCAGTTAACTTAAAAATTACGAGAATAGAGGTGAAAAAATGGAGTGGCAACAATTAGAATATTTTGTAACCGTTGCAAAGTTAGAACATATGACACGTGCTGCCGAGGCATTGGCAATTTCACAGCCAGCGTTAAGCCGTTCAATTTCAAAGCTGGAGGAAGAACTAGGTGTCCCGCTTTTTGATAGGCAGGGGCGTTCCATAATGCTCAATCGCTATGGTGAACTTTTCTTATATCGTGTACAACGAATGCGTAAAGAATACGAGAAAGCAGTATTAGAATTACAAGAGCTTAATAATCCGGAGCTTGGGGATGTGTCACTCGGTTTTTTACACACTCTTGGGACTAGTATTGTACCAGACTTAATTCGTGCTTTTCGTCAGAAGCACCCCCATATCCGTTTTCATTTCACACAAAATTACTCACATTCTCAGTTAAAGCAATTGCTTGCTGGCGAATTAGACCTATGCTTACTAGCAGCGATTGATACAGAGCCTCCCGTTAGCTGGAAGGAGCTATGGCGAGATGAGTTATTTATTATGGTTCCGATTGATCATCCTCTTGCCCATCGCAAAAGCATAAAAATGAAAGAATTGGAACATGAGAACTTTGTGCTTATGAAAAAGGGGTATGCCCTCCGCCGCTCAGCTGATCGCTTGTTACATGCTGCGGGCATTAAGCCAAAAATCTCTTATGAAGGTGATGAGGTTTCTACCATTGCAGGTTTTGTGGGTGCAGGACTCGGGGTATCATTGCTTCCTGATGATGAGGATTTGAATCCGAAAAAAATCGTCAAAATCCATGTAGAGGATATGGTTTGTGAACGTATTATTGGCATGGCCTGGATTGACAATCGTTATTTGTCCCCATCTGCACGCCAATTCCAACAATTTGTCTTTGATTTTTATGAAAAGAAAATGGCTCCTCCCTCTCAGGAAAGCTAAAGCGGTAGGTTGCCCAATGCAGCCTACCGCTTTTTATTATACGTCTATATACTTCACCCTACAGGAATGAAAATCCGTTAAATCTCCTTCTATCTGCAAGTAGCCTTGCTCAATCATAGTCATTATTCGTTTCATCATGAATTCATCACTAATATAATCATCCAAGGCAACACTAATAGTACTGATTATAGGCATAAGTAAAAGCCATTCTTCATTATATTGTACATGCAAATCCTTCACACTGGCAATGATGAGCGTATCCAGTGCATCTTCCTCGACATGTACAATACCCTCTTTCCACAATCGGAGTGGACTTGAATGCTCTTTAAGGTCTTCCCATTCCTTGGCAAGCTGTTGACATTCCTGAACTGAAAATCGTTTTGCGTAAGGACGAAGCTTCATCAGCATTTCTGAGGAAAGCTCTCCTGTATGACGAATATCGAGATGAGGTTGAATTTGCTTCAGTCCATCTGTTACGTCAATCCCATAAACCATGCTACATTTATGAATAAACTCACTCATAACATAGCGTAGACCAATCTGTTCATGTGTATTTTGACTATACCAAACCCAAACATCCACATCACATGGCAGTTCGGCCATTTTTTTCTTCCAGCTTTCATACATATCTACGTATAATTGCTGTTCTTCATTATCCTTCAAAATATGAGTGTTTAACCATACTATGCGCTCTTCTAAGCTGTGAAGAGGTCCAAAAGAGAAATCATCATGAACACTTAAAACTGATTCATTACGTTGCAAAAGATGTTGGCGTATAGCAAGCTTCATGGAACCCTGGGTTGCTAAGCTAAAAGTTATATGTAAAATAGCCATGTGAATTCCTCCTACTGTTATGCTAATGGCAATCTGTATCCCGATAAATGTAAAGAGGATACCTTGAACCATATTAATTGCTTAGCCATCACAGGCGTTCCAATCATGACGGATCTAACTTTCCCTGCAATCATACTAAACAATAAAAATATTAATAATGCTTGTACCTAAAAATACTATACCCAAAATCAGCGTTTAAAACCCAATATGTTCAAATGATGAATTGAAGACTGTGGTAACAATGCAAAGAAAAAACTATCCCTTTTCTATATCATATAAAATAAGATTACGAGGTAAATGGGTCTCCTTTATCGAAATGACTCATTGCATCATGGAAATCTCCAATAATGCCCTTCCTTCACTGCTTTCAGCAAACTATTTTCATTATACTACATGCCGTACTTGCCTTTAGCTGTAAGTTTATGACTTTATTAATTTTTTTTCGTGAACATACGTTTCACCATTAATGCTCGCTTAAACAACACTTTTCTTCTTTATTCCATTATAATAGAAGAAACTCATGATACAATAGATGAATTCAATAAGAGGTGATTATTAGTGGCAGTTAGTGATATTGTTTCACTGTATGAAGATGAGCACGGTGAGGTGTACTATAAAATGAAGTCCCATGACATTGAGGTGAAAGCTACACAGAATACAGGCTTAGCTCCTGTAATCACTTATTGGATGAATGACATAGATATTACGGACTCTATTAGAGATTTACGCTTTAGTCCACGTCCACCATCTAGCTATATTCAAGATTACGAGGAATTTCAAGCAATGCTTTATGCGAAAGAACAACGTGCCATTAACAAGCTTTATGAACAAATGAGCATAAAGCCAAAAAACATGTCCTCGGGAAAACAAGTACTATGGAGTTTCTTTGTAATGTTGCTAGCAATGCTCCCTCTTTTCATCGCCATTTGGTGGTTTAAATAAAAAATTCATGCCCTTTCTATCTTTTTTTCTCAATTTATCAAAACTTTCAAGTAATTTCCCTCATCATCTTGACAGGCTTTTGGAAGTAGTGCATTCTTTACTCAATAGTTGAAAAACTTTATGATGAGAAAACGAACGAAGATCAGTAATTAGTATCTGCTTGAACAGAGAACGATGTCCATCGGCTGCAAGACATTGTGCAAGAAAAGACTAATGAACCTACTTCGTCTATCGTCCTAGCTAAACTAGGCGCAGTCTCTAGCGTTATGAGGAAAGTGGAATGTCGCACGATATTCAATGTAGGTGGTACCGCGGAAAGCAACTCTTTTCGTCCTAATTTTTTAGGATGAAAAGGGTTTTTTATTTTTGACAATTGGAGGTAGTGTGGTGGAAAAAAAGAGAATTGTCGTCAAGATTGGGAGTAGCTCTTTAACAAATGCAAAAGGCGAAATCGATAAAGTTCGTTTAATGGATCATGTTCAGGCAATCGCGGAGTTGAAAAAACAAGGACATGATGTATTACTTGTGTCATCAGGTGCAGTAGCAGCAGGTTTTAAACAGCTTGGCTACCCGGCTCGTCCTGTTACGGTAAAGGGCAAACAGGCAGCAGCAGCTGTAGGGCAAAGCTTACTTATTCAATCGTATAGTGCATTATTTAGTATTTATGATATATTGCCTGCTCAGATTTTACTGACGCGCACTGATTTTTCTAAAAAAGAATGCTATAAAAATGCCTATGCTACTTTCGAGGAATTGCTTGAGCGCTCGATGCTACCTATCATTAATGAAAATGATACCGTTTCTATAAGTGAGCTAACCTTTGGCGACAATGATATGCTGTCTGCCCTTGTTAGTGGACTTGTTCATGCAGATCAACTCATCATATTAACAGATATTAATGGCTTATATAACGCCAACCCTAGCAAAAACCCTCAGGCAGAGCGAATTGATTATTTAACGTCCATCACGGACGACTTGTTAGACTTTGCAGACAGCACAGGGTCAAAGGTTGGAACAGGCGGCATGGCATCGAAGCTACTGGCTGCCCGTACAGCTTTACAGGCTGGAGTTAAAGTTTTTATCGGAACAGGTTATGGCGCTCAAAAGCTTGTTGATATTTTAGCAGGGCGTGGTGATGGAACTTATGTCGGACATGATGACCTAGCCGTGTTAAAGAATCATAAACAGTGGATTGCACTCGCGGAAATATCTGGTAAAATTTTTATAGATAGAGGTGCTGAACAAGCACTAATGGTCAATGGCAAAAGCTTGTTACCTGCTGGTGTTTTTCAGGTTGAAGGTGATTTTAACAATGGTGATGTAGTTGAAGTGTATTGTGAACAAGGTTTACTAGGACGTGGTGAGGTGCTGTATTCATCACAAGAACTTTTGTCCGCTATGGGCAAACGGACAAATACATTATCGAAATGCCCGATTGAGGTCATTCACAGGGATAAATGGCTGAAAATTCAAACTAAATAAGGAGGTCTGAACATGGTAAGTGAAATTCAAGAAAAGGGAAAATGTGCCAAAGCCGCTAGCTATATGTTAAATATTAAAACTACATGTGAGAAAAATGAAGCGCTGACTAAAATTGCTGAACAGCTATTGATGGACCAACAAGACATCTTAGAAGAAAATGCAAAAGACCTTATCAATGGAGAGCAACAGGGGATGCCCTCTTCTACATTAGATCGCATCATGCTCAATGAAGAACGCATAGTAGCGATGGCTGATGCCATTCATTTACTTGTCTCTCTCAAGGACCCAGTTGGCACAGTTATCGAACGTATAGATAAAGGTAATGGCCTACACATCGAAAAGCGCATGGTCCCACTTGGTGTCATTGGAATGATCTATGAGGCAAGACCAAATGTTACGGTTGATGCCGCGACACTTGCCCTAAAAACAGGAAATGCCGTCATTTTACGAGGGAGCTCATCTGCTAAGTTTTCAAATAATGCTCTCGTAGCAAGTATTCATCGTGCATTGGCGAAGACGTCTCTACCAACAGAAGCTGTCCAATTAATCGAGGATACGAGCCGTGAGACCGCTAAAGAATTATTTCATTTAAACGAGTACTTGGATGTATTAATACCTCGAGGCGGCAAGGCTCTTATTGACTTGGTCGTCCGAGAGGCTTCTGTCCCTGTATTAGAAACAGGTGCAGGCAATTGTCATATATATGTGGACCAAATGGCGGATTACATAAAAGCAGAAAAAATTTGTTTAAATGCCAAAACACAGCGTCCTTCTGTTTGTAATGCTGCGGAAAGCTTACTAATTCACCCTGTATGGTTTAAAACATATGGCACGGAACTTTTATCATCGCTCCATAAAGCAGGTGTTACTATTATTGGTGATGAGCGAGTATGCGAGGCATTTTCTGGAGCGCTCCCAGCTACTGAGGAAGACTATGCGACTGAGTTCCTTGATTTAAAAATAAGCGTTAAATTAGTTGAAAATGTTTACGAGGCCATTGAGCATATTCATCATTATGGGACAAATCATTCTGAAGCTATTATAACGGAAGATCTATTGGTGGCGGAAACGTTTTTAACTAATGTTGATGCGGCTGCAGTTTATCATAACGCCTCGACCCGCTTCACGGATGGTTTTGAATTTGGCTATGGCGCAGAAATTGGTATTAGTACACAAAAGCTACATGCGCGGGGCCCCATGGGATTACCTGCTCTCACCTCTACAAAATATTTTATATATGGCAATGGGCAAATTCGCGAATAATGTCATGCTATAGCAAAAAGTATGCTGATAGGGATTATCCCCTTTCCTTTTCGCATTTACTAAAAAACAGAAAGAAGGTTTTGTATGAACATTTCAGCCATCATTAAACTAACCGTATCAATGGCACTTTTTGGCTCCATCGGCTTTTTTACTGTTCATACTGGAGTTCCTGCAACAGAGCTCGTCTTTGTTAGATGTATTTGTGCAACCCTCTTTCTAGGAGGATTGTGGCTCGTCACTGGTGGACATAAAACAGAAAAATGGGAGAAGAAAGAAGTAATTCAAACTATTATTTGTGGCGTTTTCTTAGTACTAAATTGGGTATTTTTATTTAAAGCCTTTGAGGAAATGTCTATTTCGATTGCCATTTCTATTTATAATTTAGCCCCTATCTTTGTCTTAATTTTAGGCGCTATCTTTTTAAAAGAAAAAATGACCATCCAAGCACTTGTGGCAACTATTACTTGTTTTATCGGTAGTATTTTTATCATGGGTCTTCAAAACTTTGTATCTTTCTCTGAATTTATGCAATCAGGATTTGTTTGGGCTTTATTGTCAGCGGTGTTTTATGCTCTTACCATGCTGACAAGCAAGACCATTACAAAGCTTAGCTCCTATGCCTTAACGTATATTCAAACAACAGTTGGCATTTTGATTCTACTGCCCTTCATCGATTTCTCACTCTTTGAAGGTTTAACTACAACCAATTGGTTCTATATACTAGGCACAGGATTTATTCATACTGGATTTGTATATTATTTATTTTTCGATAGTATTCGCAGTCTTACTACTATTCTAGTTTCCGTTTTAGTATTCGTCGACCCTGTAGTGGCCATTTTACTCGATATGCTGCTGCTTGATTTTATGCCGAACTTTATGCAAACATTGGGCATTTTATTCATCTTCGGCGGGATTTTCTACACGATCTATACCCCGAAGAAAAAACGGCTACCACAGGAGGTATCCTAATGGGCAAACTCTTTACAATTGGTGAATTGCTAATAGATTTTACACCAACACAGCAGCATGGTGACCTAGTACAAATCGAGCATTTCACGAAACATGCTGGTGGAGCCCCTGCAAATGTCGCAGCAGTATGTGCCAAGCTTGGTCAACAGGCAGCCCTCCTAACACAAATAGGTCAGGATGCGTTTGGTGATTTTCTGAAGAAGACTTTGCAGCAGGCAGGTGTGGACACACAATATATTCGACAAACTACTGAGGGAGAAACTAGCCTTGCTTTTGTAGCACTCTCTGAAACGGGCGAGCGAGATTTTCAATTTTATCGACGCCATGCTGCAGATTTATTGTACAAACAAGAGTATCTCCCATCACAACTATTAACTAACAAAGATATCATTCATTTTTGTTCAGTTAATCTTGTTGACAGTCCAATGAAATCAGCCCATTTAGCTTTTATCGAGCAGGCACATCAAGCAGGCAGCATCGTTTCCTTTGATCCGAATGTTCGATTGCCTTTATGGCAGGATGAGACGGCTTGTCGAGAAACGATTCTAGCTTTTTTACCAAAAGCCCATATTGTAAAGCTTTCGAATGAAGAACTGTTATTTTTAACAGCCATCGAGGAAGAATTTTCGGCTGTGCACACATTATTTCAGGGGCATCTGGAGACCATTATCATTACTCATGGAGCAGAAGGCGCAACATTATATACAAAGAAATGTCAACGTAAGGTCCATGCTGAGAATGTACAAGCAGTTGATACGACTGGTGCTGGGGACGCTTTTATTGGGGCGATATTAAGTCAATTCCTTCAACATCAATTATCTGCCGATCATTTGGTAGCCTATTGTGAACAGTATGCGATATCCCTGCTTTCTTTTGCCAATCGCTATGCAGGAATCACGACAATGAAGCACGGGGCGATTCCCTCCTATCCTGAACTACCGTTAGAATGAATCTAAAATAATTTGAAACCTTTTATTCTTATTTTCCGTATGTACTGGTGAGAAATCAATGGGAGGAGGACCTGCATGGAATCGATTACAAAAAAACGAGCTGCTGCTTTTTTAATGGATACTGCTATTTCAACGGCTGTCACATTGGGCGTGGAGTATTTTCTACGGAAGAAAGTGAAAAATGAGGTGGTTCATGCACTCGTTACACCGACAGTCATGTTATGGGCATTAGAGTACGCACAGCTTCGTAAAGGTGGACAAACCATTGGCTATAAAGCTACGGGACTAGTACTGGAAAATGCAGATGGTCATGAATTATCAGACTGTCAAATTTTAAAACGTATGGCTTATCGGGATACAATCAGTTCATTTGACTATTTAAAAAATCGCCAGGCATTTGAGCAACAGCATGGACAATGCCTTCCTCATGATAGCTTTGCCGGTACGGTTGTGAAAGAGAAATAAACGAATTGCTAAAATTAGTTGTAGATTTGCAACCCCATGACGTACGGAGCTTTATGGATCATTGAAACCCATATCCAAAATTCATAACACTAATATACCTCCTCCCAAGGTCAACAGGAGGAGGTATTATTGTATGACAAAGTATTGATGCATCTGAATCCGTTATCGTTATTTGATTGAACATCATACTCACTTCAATAAAGTGTAGGTGGAAATTCTATCTGTTTTTCAATCCCTAGCACATCTACCAGTATTTCTTCATTAAAATATGGGGAATGCCACAATCCATAAACTCTTCCCCTTCACGCTTATAGCCTAATTTTTCATAAAAACCCTCTGCATATGATTGTGCATTTAATTTAGCTTTTGTGAGGCCATTGTCTCGGGCAATTTGCTCTAAGCCAATAATAATTTCTTTGCCAAGTCCAAATTTACGGAACTCTTCTACTATACAAATGCGCTCCAGTTTACCATAGCCCTCGACTACACGCAGTCTACCCGTTCCCACTGGCTGCTCCTTATAGTACACAAGAATATGATCACATGGTGCTTGCAGTGAATCAAATTCATCAAACTCTTCTACCTCTGGTACTTGTTGCTCTTCAATAAAAACTTTTCGTCTAAAATCAAATGCTAATTGTAAGTCTGCATCAGTTGTTACTTTTTTTATGCTCATGAATACTCCTCCTCGTTTCACTACCATCATCCTCTTCTCCAGGTGCAATTTTCACCCAAAGATGATACTATTAGTATAGAACGATTTTTATTGCAAATACAATAAAAATCTCAGGAGGATCGAAAATGAAAGAAATCTTACGTGAAATAGGTGCTATCGCACGGGCTTTAGACTCGATTAGTAATATAGAATTTAAGGAATTGGATTTAACGAAGGGTCAATATTTATATGTTATCCGAATTTGCGAAAATCCTGGCATTATTCAAGAAAAGGTGGCAGAGCTATTGAAGGTGGATCGCACAACTGCTTCTAGGGCCATCCAAAAATTAGAAACAAAAGGCTTTATTGAAAAACGTAGTGATCAAGGAAATAAAAAAAACAAATTACTTTTTCCAACCAATAGAAGCTTAGACATCTATCCATTTTTAAAGCGGGAAGGCGAGTATTCTAATAAACGAGCACTTGATGGTTTTTCTAGCGATGAAGTCGACAGCATCCACCATTTACTCAAGCGAGTTCTACAAAACATTGAAATTGATTGGGAATCTGTAAAAAAAGGGCAGAAGCGACACTATTAAAGGCGATTCCTGAATTCCCCTGCTCTGGAATCGCCTCGTATTAGACATGGGCGGCAAATACTCTTTTTAAAACAGCTACCATAAATTCAAGATCTTCATCGGTACAGCAAAGCGGTGGACTTAACGTAATGATAGTATTGGAGCCCTCCACTGTACCGCCATTTTTCCCAACAATTAAGCCATTCGCTTTACACTCAGCAATGATGCTTGCCACCCTTTCTTCCTTTGCAGGTCTTTGTGAGGCTTTATCTTCAACAAGCTCTATACCAACGAGCAACCCTAGCCCTTGAATATCTCCAACAAAGGGTAACTCTAATAAGTCTTGTAGGTCATGGAGTAGTTGAATTCCTAAATCTTTTGCACGCTGTACAAGTCCCTCTTCTTCAATGATCTTAATATTTTCTAATGCCACAGCACAGGCTGCCGGGTTACCACCGAACATATTCATATGTCGACAATGACTATAGCCGTCGATCTCTTTAAATTTATCATAAATATCTTTTCTTACTGCTGTAATTGATAGTGGTAAATAGGCGCTAGTAAGTCCTTTAGCCATTGTAATAACATCTGGACGAATACCGAAATGTTGATGGCCAAACAGCTTACCCGTTCGCCCGAAACCACAAATAACTTCATCGATAATAAGTAACACCCCGTACTTTCTACAAATGCGCTCTACTTCTTGAACATATGTTTGTTGTGGAATGAAGACACCCCCACCTGTTATGAATGGCTCCATAATAACAGCGGCAATCGTTTCATTTTGCTCCTCAATAATTTTTTCTTCGATGTCACGCGCTCTTGCTAAATTATATACTTCCATTGATTGACCTTTAGGACGACGATAAGGATCGGGTGGGGCAACGTGTAGGAAGCCTGGTGTTAATGGTTCATATTTATATTTACGTAATGCCTGGCCTGTAGCGGCTAATGCTCCAAGCGAGCTAGCATGATAGGCTCGATAACTAGCAATCATTTTATAGCGTGTCCCTTCCCCGTTTTGTTGATGGAATTGTCGTATTAACTTGAGCGCTATTTCATTTGCATCACAACCACTATTCGAATAAAACATCATATAGTCGTCCTCTAGTAAGCTGTTGATTTTTTCAGCTAATCTAATAGCAGGCTCATGGCTCTGTGTTAAAGGGGCATAGCATAGTTTTTTTAATTGCTCGTAAGCGACCTTAGCAAGTCGCTCACGTCCATAACCCACATTGACTGCCCATAAGCCTGACATGCCATCTAAAAATCGATTGCCTAAACTGTCTTTTATCCATGCTCCTTCCCCTTGTTCAATAATGACTGGAGTATGCTCGTTATAAATGGACATATGGTGCCAAATGTTTTCACGATCTTTGTGCTGTAAGGTATGGGTGAACTGATCACTTCGTTCCTTTTCCATCTCATGACCTCCAATCGTGTATCCTAGATGTATTTTTTGCCTTTCGTCAATTTTTACTATATACACTCATTCGTGTTGAAATTTTCTGACTTCTCAAACATAATAAAAATTAGACATTGTACATTCGAAGGGCAGGTGCTAAATTATGTCCAAACATCCTCTACTCGTACGTGATGTCCTTAAGCGCAAACATTTTGAATCAGCGAAGCTTATAGCAGGACACCATGGCCTTGAACGACAAGTTCTGTGGACACATATTTTAGAAATTAAAGATTTTGATACGTTAATTAATGGTGGTGAACTCATTTTAACTACTGGGGTCGGTTTACAGTTAGAGCGTGAAACGCAAATTGCTTACTTACAAAACCTTATTCGGAACGAAGCTGCAGGGCTTTGTATTGAAATTGGAGACTATTTTGATCATGTCCCTGTGGAGCTGATTGCCATGGCGAATGCGCATCATTTTCCAATCATTGTCTTTGAAGAAATAGTTCGCTTTATCGATATTACACAAGATTTACATACGTACATAATTAACCAACACCAACAGGCACTTACACAGCTCGATACCCTTTCTAAAACATTTATGGAATTATCGTTAATGCCCAATGGGATTTTAAAAATCTTACAAGTCCTTCATCAAGATACCGAGGCATTATTTTTATTTGTCTCCGAAGATACAAAAAGCTTTTATTATCCAGTCGAAGCTAAAAAACACTTACGTATGATGGAAGAACATTGTCAGCAGTTAGAACTACAAGAGCCCTTACATCTTTTATCAATTGACAAGGACCATTTTGTCATTATCCCAGTAAATGGTCTTGGACAAGTTTGGGGCTATCTATGTATGCATTCTGAACTGCCGAAACCGAGTGATTACACCTTATTAAACTTAGAACGTGCTACGATGTCCATTGCCCAAATTTTAATGAGAAATCGCATGCTTCAGGAACGTCAGCAAAGCCGTGAGGATGAGTTCATTCTTGCATTAATTCAAGGCCAGCCTGTGGATGTCCCATACTACCAAAGCTATTTACCGATTGAAAGTCGGAATTTATTTTACCGTGTCGTCGTGTTCAATCTACATGACGAAACCAAAGCAGTGCCAGAGGAAGAGTGGCAGGAAATACAATTACAAAATGCCATGTATGTTCGCTCCATCTTAAAGAAGCTAGGATTCTTCCCTACCGTTTCAGTACGACAGCATGAGATTATTATTTTATCCTTCTATATAGCTGCAGATTATATGAAGGATAATCGAGATTCCTTCAATCAAGCCATATCACAAATTGTTGCTAGAAAGGCATCTCAATTTTTTGAACAGCTTAGCCTTACCTGTGGGATAAGCAATGTTTATCAAACAATAGAAAGTGTTCATCTTGGCTATAAGGAGGCTAAATCGTCTATCCAAATGCAGCATCATCAATTGACTAGCTCCATTTATTATAAGGATTTAGGCGTTTTCCGGTTATTATTACAGCAAGAGCAAACCACCCTATTACAATTTGTGAAAGATTACTTGCTAGAATTATTATTACTGGATCAAAAAAACGGCCATGATTTGTTCCAAACATTAGCTGTTTATTTAGCTTGCAATGGAGCTAAAAATGATACGGCAGAGCAATTATTTATCGTCCGTCAAACGCTCTATAAACGCATTGAACGACTAGAAAGTATATTCGGTGCTGATTTTTTACAAGCGCCACATCGACTAAACATTGAAATTGCCGTCAAGGCCTATGAACTTTTGCAGAAAACAGCACCTGATTTATTACGATTTTGAACGTGGGTCCATAAAATCACGTAAAGCGTTACTAAGCATATATAAGCCAAGAACAAGAATCGTGATGGCTCCTCCAGGCGCATACGTATACCAAGGGGCACCGATTAAATAAGCCTGTGAATCTTTTAACATTCTGCCCCAGCTAGGGTTTGGTGGCTGAACACCAAGCCCTAAATAGCTTAGTGCTGCCTCTGCTAACATTGCAGTAGCAAATGTGACAGTCGCAGCGACAATAATTTGCGACGATATATTAGGTAAAATATGACGAAACATAATGCTATGAGGCTTGACACCAATTAATTTGGCTGCCAATACATACTCTGAATCACGTTGTTGGACAAATCCGCTCCGTGCAATTCTAGCAATAGCAGGGATGGCGATAATGCCTAAGGCTACGGCCGTATTGACAATCCCAGGGCCAAATACCGCTACTAGCATCAATGCTAATATAATGCCAGGAAACGCCATTAAAGCGTCCATTGTTCGCATAAATAGTTCATCAACCCAGCCACCAACATAGCCTGCAATTCCTCCTATGGTAATACCAAACAATGTCCCAATTCCTACAGTTAGTAGCCCAACGGCGAAAGCTGTTTGTGTCCCCTTCATAATCCGGCTAAAAATATCACGCCCGAATTCATCTGTCCCAAAAAGATAAGCACCACCTGGTCCACGCAATTTCTCAGGTATGTTCATGGCGTTGACATCATGTGGTGTATAAAAAAAGCTGACCAGCATGACGAGCAAAAAGCCGACAATGACGAGGAGACCAATGGATAAATTCAGTTTTTTAGTATAACGTTGTAGCGGTTTCATTGTATCCACCTCTTAATGTAATCGGATTCTAGGATCTAATACAGAATATAAAATATCGACAATAAAATTTATCATGACCACAGCGACCGTAATATACATAACGATCCCCTGTACAAGTGGAAAATCACGGTTACTAATAGCCGTTATGAGAAGCTGTCCAATACCAGGCAAAGAAAATACTTGCTCCACAATAATCGTCCCCGCTACAACTTCCGCCATAATTAGGCCAAATACGGTTAAAATCGGAATCATTGAATTTTTCAATACATGCTTATACATGACATTTTGTTCAGACATTCCCTTACTACGAATTGTCCGTACATAGTCGAGCTGAACCTGCTCTAAAATAGCGGTACGCACATAGCGGAAGTTCACAGCAATTTGTGGTATCGCAATGGTTAAGGCTGGGAGAAGGAGCGTACTAAGCGCCCCAGCAACACTTTGTGTCCATGGTATATAACCACTAATTTTAAAGAAGCTAAACTGTAAGCCAACGTAAAGAATAAGCATCATTCCTAGCCAAAAGGATGGTACAGCCATCCCAATTTGTGTCACAGTAGATAACGACACATCACTTATTTTATTTTGTCTTCTTGCCGCAAACATCCCTAAAGGTAAGGAAATGACTAAAACAATGAGTAGGGTAATCCCTGCCAACGACATAGTGACAGGAAGTCGATCAAATAATAAATCTTTTACAGGCATTGAAAAACGAATGGAATCACCTAGCTGACCTGTCAATAAGCCCTTCATCCAATCCACATATTGTTCATAAAGAGGACGATCTAAGCCGAGTTCAGATCGTAAATTTTCAATTTGTGTGGGATCCGCTTCTGTCCCCAGCATTGTTCGAACCGGATCTCCAGGTAATATTTGAAAAACACCAAATGTAATAATGGATACAAGCAGGATGGTTGTTATTAACAGGATGATTCGACGTAGAATATACATCATGGGCACTCATCCTCTCCTAGTTTGAAAATTGAACCTCTGACATATCATGGAACCAGAATGGATAGCTCTTCAGCCCCGTCACTTGTTTGTCAGAACCCCAAACAATTTGGTAATCAGCAATATAAACCGCAGTAGCCTGCTCAGCTAAAATTTCCTGTGCTCGATGGTAGTACTCAATTTGTTTGGTTTGATCTGTTTCCTTTAGCACATCAGTCATAATTTTGTCATACTCGTCATTTTTAAATAGGAAGAAGTTTTCACTATCATTTGTAGAAATATAATCATTTAAAACCTCGTAGGCTGATGCACGACCTGTTAAATCAATCGTTGTCATTTGATAGTCACGACCAAAATAAACACGGTCTAGCCAAATTCCCCACTCCACCACCTCAATTTCCACATCAACACCAATTTCTTGTAAATTCGCAACTGCAATTTGAGCTATATTCGAATACATATCATTGTGTGAAGATACCGTAATTTTTGTTTTGAAGCCATCCGGATAACCAGCCTCTGCCAATAACGCCTTTGCTTTTTCTATATCGCGTTCATACATGCTTTCTAAGCCCTTTTTTTGGAAATCGCCCATCGCTGGACTCATATTTGAACCAAGTGGGACAGCATAGCCCGCAAATACCGAATCAATAATATCGGATTTACTAATCGCGTAGTTCATAGCCTGTCTCACTTTTACGTTATCGAATGGAGCCTTTGTTTCATTAAATGTAATGATTAAGGATGAGTTATTATTTTGATGCGTTAAATGGTAGCTCCCTTCAACCTCACTCACACGATGCCATGGCACACTTGTTAAATCAACCTCATTTGCCATCAAGCTCATAATCGCTGCTTGATCATCCGATTGGAAGGTAAACGTAACTTTATTCAAATAAGGTAAGCCTTCCTGCCAGTAGTTCTCATTTTTCTTAAGTTCTAAATTTGTCCCTGGCGCGTATTTCACAAAGGCAAAAGGACCTGTTCCGATTGGATTCTCATTATGCTTCCCATCATTACTTTTAGGAATAATTGCTGATTGTCTTGCCGTTAATGAATACAGGAAGTTAGAATTAGGATTCTTTAACTTAATCACAAATGTGCTGGCATCTGGTGCCTCAGTTGATGCCACGTTATCAAAGTTATTGGACATTTTTTCACCACCGTTTTTCCCCATTAAACGGTCAAATGAATATTGAATATCTTCTATCGTTAAATCATCACCATTATGGAATTTCACTCCTTGGCGAATCTTAAATGTATATGTTAAACCGTCCTCTGAAACCTCATAGCTCTCTGCAAGTCCTTCTTTTAAAGAACCATTTGTTTCTGGTGCCATTAATCCTTCAAATAAATTCATAATCATTTGATACGAAATGGATGCGGTTGCCTTATGTGGATCTAAAAAATCCGGATCATCATTTACACGTACTACAATTTCCTGCGGTACATCTGCTGTAGTTTGGCCATCAGAACTATTAGAGCTCGTCGATACTTTCGCTCCATCACTTGAACATGCACTTATAATGAATGCCATCACGAACATGAAGAGTATTACCCCACTATTTTTCAAATTCATTGCCGTTCCCCCTTCTCCTAAGTGCTTATCTTTTGAATGCTTGTATAGCTTTCCACCCCTGCCAATTTATCTGCCGCTTGAATACCAGCAAGAATAGCTTCCTCCATCACCTTAGTCGCTAAATGTCCCAAATAATCTAGCGCAAATGTCTGCTCTCCTGTACCTAGCACAAAAATAGTGTCGCCATCAAGCATCGTATGGACAGGATAAATCGTTCGGGCGAGTGCATTTTGTGTAAGCTGGGCAATCTTTTTTGCTTCTGCCTTTGTTAATTTTGCATTCAACGCTATTACGCCAATGGTTGTATTTGTGCCAGCAAGTGCCTCTGATTGTGCATGCTGTTCGAGATAGGCACAGCAATCCAGCCACTGTCCTGTTTGAGGATTTCTCGCACCCGCTAAAATTTGCCGTGTATGAGGATGTTTGACATCTCCCACTGCATTAACAGCCACAATAGCCCCAGCAATAAGCCCATCCTTACCCGCAAATGATGCACTGCCAAGTCCACCCTTCATGGCAAAGTCTGGTCCTGCTAATTTACCTACCGTTGCCCCATAGCCCGCGCCAATATTGCCATTTTGAAATGAACCTACTTGCGCAGCTTGAGCCGCTTCATAGCCCATTTGTGCTGTAGGTCGAGCTTGAGGATCACCGATAAATAAATCAAAGAGGACGGCACTTGGTACAATTGGAATTTTGGCAACACCTGCATCAACCCCAATTCCTTGCTCCTCTAAAAATCGCATGACTCCTGTGGCAGCATCTAACCCAAAGGCACTGCCCCCTGACAGACAAATACCATGCACACGATCAATTTCATTAATAGGATCTAAAGCATCCGTTTCACGAGTACCTGGTGCAGACCCTCTAACATCTACCCCACACACTGCCCCGCCTTCCATTAATAGTGCCGTACAGCCTGTAATCCCCTCTTCGTTTTCACGATGCCCTACCTTGATCCCTGGAACATCGGTAATATTACCAAACATACCAACACCTCAATTCTAAATAATTTAAATATTCAGATTATTAATCATATAAAAAGCAAGCGACGCGCTGATTTGCATTGTTCTCCTGAAGCTTAGGCCTCTCGTGCTGGCATCTTTCCATAACATATGGACAACGTGTATGAAACACACAGCCAACAGGTGGATTGATTGGACTAGGTAGTTCACCTTGTAAAAGTATTTCTTGTTTTGGCTCATCAAAATGGACGACTGGAATGGCAGATAGCAATGCTTGTGTATAAGGATGCAATGGATGAGCGTATAGCTCCTTCTTCGTCCCAATTTCCACAACCCGCCCTAAGTACAACACCGCCACACGGTCACTTATATGCTTCACAACACTTAAATCGTGGGAAATAAATAAATAAGTTAACTGAAATTCATCCTGTAAATCCATCATTAAGTTTAGGACTTGTGATTGCACAGACACATCTAATGCCGATACTGGCTCATCCGCAATAATGAATTCAGGGCGAATCGCAAGAGCCCTTGCAATCCCAATCCTCTGCCGCTGACCTCCTGAAAATTCATGTGGAAATTTATGCATCGCATCTTCAGGAAGTCCAACCTTTTGTAACAATTCTTTCACGCGCTCTTTGCGCTGTTCCTTCGTCAACGTTAATTGTAATTTCATTGGTTCCTCAATAATTGCTCCAATTCGCATTCTAGGATTTAGAGAGGCAAAGGGATCTTGAAAAATCATTTGCATTTGATTGCGATAAGATTGAAGCTTATTCCCTTTTAAATGCTGGATTGGTTGTCCCTTATACAATACTTCCCCAGCTGTTGGTTCAACGAGCTTTAAAATCGTTCGTCCAAATGTAGATTTTCCTGATCCAGATTCGCCTACAATACCTAGCGTCTCTCCTCGGTAGATTTCAATGGAAATATCATCGACCGCTTTGACCATTTTTTTCTCTTCTTTCATAGACTTGCGCTTCACAGGAAAGTAAGCTTTTAAATGATTAATTTCCAGTAAAACTTCTTTCTCCGTCATGTGCCAGCTCCTCCTTCTCTGTGAATAAATGACAGCGCACTTTATGTGTCTCTTGAATATGGTGTATGGTCGGACTATCCTGATGGCATTGCGCCATGGCATGCGAGCAGCGCGGTGCAAACCGACAACCTTCTGGTAAGGCATATGCTGGGGGCACAGTGCCCGGGATCGATGGCAGCCTTGTGACCTCCGTTTCAAGACTCGGCATTGTTTTTAACAGTGCTATCGTATAAGGGTGCTGGGGATTTAAAAAAAGCTCTCTTACGGGAGCTTCCTCCACTATTTGCCCTGCATACATGACCATGACACGGTCCGCTGTTTCTGCAACAACACTCATATCATGAGTAATAAATAAAATGGCTGATTGATGCTCCTCCTTCATTTTCATCATCAGCTTTAAAATTTGTGCCTGTACGGTTACATCCAATGCTGTAGTCGGTTCATCCGCAATTAATAGCTGAGGATTATTAGACATCGCAATGGCGATCATGACGCGTTGCCGCATCCCCCCCGATAATTGGTGTGGATATTCAGCGATTACCTTCTCCGCATTAGCAATCCCCACTTCCTGTAATAATTGTAGTGCTTTTTGCCAAGCATCTTTTTTTGAAACCTTTTGATGTCTTCGAATGCCCTCTACCATTTGATTACCGATAGTAAATACTGGGTCTAGGGAGGTCATGGGCTCTTGAAAAATCATACTAATTTCATTGCCACGAATATGGCTCATCTCTTTATTTTTATAGGCTAATAAATTTTTGCTGTTTAAGTGGATGCTTCCTGCTGTAATTTCCCCAGGAGGGATTGGCAGTAAACGCATAATGGCTAACGATGTAATACTTTTGCCACTGCCTGATTCTCCCACCAATGCAACCGTTTCTCCTTTATGAATGGTAAAGTTCACATCATCTACCACCTTGGCCTCTTTGCCATTCTTCAAATGGAATCGAATGGATAATTGATTGACCTCTAAGAGCACTTCTTTAACTTTTGCATGTTCCATAGGCGTCCCTCCCTGTTAGCGTTGAATAGGTGGTGCATAGCGTATGGCAATATTTTTCATTTGCGTATAGTTCCGCAGAGCAACAAAGCCCTTCTCTCGACCAATGCCACTTTTTTTATAGCCTCCGAACGGCATTTGTATACCACCAGCTGCCCCATAATTATTGATAAATACTTGTCCTGCCTGCACACGACTTGCCACATAATGAGCTGTATCAATATTCTGTGACCACACACCCGCAACTAAGCCATATTCTGTGCTATTGGCTAGAGTAATGGCTTCCTCCACGCTAGCAAATGTTAAAACCGTCAACACAGGCCCAAAAATTTCTTCCTGTGCTAAAGGATCATTCGGCTGTACTCCATCTAGTATAGTTGGCTGCACATAGAAGCCATTTTCATACCCTTTAATCGTCAATGGCTCCCCGCCAGTGATGACATAGCCGTCTTTTTTAGCTTGCTGTAATAATGTAGTGATTTTTGTATACTGACGTTCATTTAATAATGGCCCCATATCCATGTCCGCCTCACCAGGCCCCACCTGTATCGCTTGAAATTTTTGCACTAATTGTGGGAGAAATGTATCTTTTATACTTTCTTCAATGAGTAGTCGAGCCCCAGCAGAGCATGTTTGCCCTGCATTTTGAATAATAGCCCTTACAACGCCCTCTAATGCTTGCTCCATATTGGCATCCGCAAACACAATATTGGGTGATTTTCCGCCAAGCTCTAATGTTACAGGGACCACATTTTCTGCTGCCGCTCTCATCACTGCAATTCCAGTAGGAACAGAGCCCGTAAAGGTTATATGATTAATATCAGGATGTGAGGTTAAATATGGACCCACATCACGTCCCAGGCCCGTAATATGTTGAAAGATTCCTGTAGGCAGTTTCTCTGCAAGCCATTCCGTAATGGCATGTGTAGTAAGTGGTGTATCTTCTGCACTTTTCACGATAACTGCATTGCCTGTAGCAATCGCCGCAGCGACACTTCGTGCTGTAATTTGAACCGGATAGTTCCATGGCACGATATGTACCGTAATACCAACGGGTTCCAGTACTACTGCATTCAATAGTCCATCCTCAATTGGAATCGTATCCCCCATCACTTTATCAGCCGCTCCACCGTAAAATTCAAAATAACGAGCCGCCGCTTCAATATCTGCCCTTGCTTGTGTTAAAGGTTTTCCTACGTCCCGGCATTCTAGTAAACTCCATTCTTCGGCATGCTGACGAATATAATGAGCGAAGTCAATTAATAACTGACCTCGTTCAAAAGCCTTCCATTGTCGCCATTCATCACTTTCAAAGGCTCTACGTGCTGATCGCACCGCTTCTTCTACATGCGCTTGACTTGCATTACTAATTTGCGCAATGATTTCTCCGGTTGAAGGATTCTCAACATCTAGCAATACTTCTGCATCCCCATAAATCCATTCCCCATTAATCAACATAGGAATATTTTTCATCGTACCCCTCCTATAATCCACGACCACCATCTACATGTAAGGTCGTCCCAGTGACCATGCTAGCTGCATCAGACAATAAATAACTGACAGCTCCTGCTATATCAGAAGGCTTCACCAATCGCCCTACTGGGACAGATTGCACAAACACACTTTGCTTGGTTTGCTCGACATCTGCCCCTTGTGCAGCAAATTGCCCAAGCATTTGTGTATCAGCAGGTCCAGGATGAATCGTATTAACACGAATTTGGTCTGGTGCTAGCTCAATCGCTAGCCCTCTCGTAAAGCTTTCCGCTGCACCTTTTGACGCAATATAGGCCTGTAAGCCAGGTCTTGGACGTACTGCTGAAATTGAAGCAATCGTCACAATAGAACCCTTTTGCTGTTTTTTCATAAAGGGGACAACTGCTTTTGTTGTTATAAATAAGCTTTTTACATTGACATCCATTAAGCGATTCCAATCATCCATTGTTACTTGCTCAATGGGCGTAGCAGCTTGTGCAATCCCTAGTGCATTGACAAGTCCATCCATTCTCCCATACTTATTAAAAATTTCCTGGAAGATGGCATTCACTCGCTCCTCCTGCAATACATTAACTTCAAAGCATTGCAGGGAGTCATGGGTTAAATTTGACAGCGCCGTTATGGATAAATCAAGTCCTATGACCAGATTACCCTGCTTAAGCTGCTCTTCAATAATGGCTCGTCCCATTCCGCCACCTGCTCCTGTCACAACAATCACCTTTGGCTTAGTTGCCATAGTATACACCTCCCGCTGTTACAGACATATGACTGATTTCCTGACAAATCGCATCGCCCATTTGTGCCGTCGTTGCTTGTCCACCAATATCAGCCGTTTTCACGACGCCTTCTTCCAGTACTTTACTAATAGCTTGGACAATCAAATGTTCTAAATCCTTTCTTCCCTGATGTCCAAGAAGTAAGGCAAGCGACCATATTTGAGCTATTGGATTGGCAATACCCTTGCCGGCTATATCTGGCGCGGAACCATGCACAGGCTCAAACATAGACGGAAATTTCTTCTCTGGATTTAAGTTTGCAGACGGCGACAGCCCAAGCCCCCCAACAATGGCAGAGCCTAAATCAGATAAAATATCGCCAAATAAATTGGAAGCCACAACAACTTCAAATTCCTGTGGTCGTTCGACAAAATAAGCGACTAATGCATCGATATAAATGGATTCAAGCTGTAATTCTGGTGCAATTTGTGTCACTGTTTTTCTTGTATGCTCATCCCAAAATTTCATGGAATGTATGATTGCATTAGATTTTGTCGCACTTGTCAGCTTGGTTTTCCCTTGCTGCTGAGCATATTCACAGGCTGCACGAACAATTTTTTCAATTCCAATACGCGTCATAATTGTATTTTGAATCGTCATTTCTTGTGGCTGCTGTAGATACAGTCGACCACCACTATCCGAATATTCGCCCTCAGCATTTTCGCGGAAAATGACAAAGTCAATCTCGTTCTCGCCAGCTAGAGGTGAGGATATCCCAGGCAAAGATTTAATGGGACGGAAATTCACATACTGTTGGAAATTTTTACGAATCGGCATAATGAGCTCCCATACCGTGACATCATCTGGTACGCGAGCATCACCAATTGCTCCAAATAATATCGCATCATATTTTTGTAGTGCATCAAGTGCATCCTCTGGCATCATACAGCCGTGCGCTAAATAGTATTCAGAGCTCCACGGAAAAACCGTCGTTGTCATTTGTAAGGATGAATCCCGTTCTTGCACACATTTTATAACCTTTAATGCTTCCTGCATGACTTCCTTTCCAATGCCATCGCCTGGTATAACTGCAATTTTTATCGTTGTCATTGGACATCACCAGCCAAAAATTTTAATGCCGCTAAACGATAAATGGCAGTTGTTTCTGCCAATTCTTCAATATCTACATATTCATTGATTTGATGAGGAATTTCACGATCTCCTGCACCAACCGTCACTATTGGAATCCCATGGACATGAAGAAACGTACCATCTGTAGCACCAGGAACACCATTATATTTTGGCTCCTTCTCTGTCACCTCTGCTACTGCCTCGTAAATGGCCTGTACAACAGCATCTTCCTTAGCAGTTGCTGTAGCAGGTCGATTATCAAGAATCGTTAGTTCCACGTTAAAATCCGGATCATCTGCCTGTAATCGTTTAATAATGGATTCGATTCTTCCTAGTAGTTCATCATGGTCTTGGGCAGGAACCGTACGAATATCAAGTGTCGTCATGCAGTGATCAGGAATGACATTGATTTGTGCATCTCCTTTAACAGGCGCACGTAAAATCGTTGGTGTTATAGATGGCCAATTCAGCATTGGGTCACGTCCTAACCGAGCCTGCTCCTCTTTTTCTAGTTTCTCCAGCTCTACAATCAATCGTGCCATACGCCAGTTCGGATTAATGCCACTCCACGAGATTGCTCCATGTGCCATCTTACCGAAAATATCAACCTGTAAACGAATCGCCCCACGCTGTGCAATGCATACATTGTTTTCCTGTGGCTCACAAATAATAGCCCCATCTACTCCGTCTGCCCAGCCGTTTTTAATAAAATGTTTAATGCCCAGCATGAGCCCCTCTTCATCACAAGGAATACATAAAATAATCTTGCCTGTAAACTCTTCCTGATCTAGTAGTAGTGATTGACAGGCAGTAATCATACATGCGAGATTCCCCTTCGTATCATTTGTTCCTCTGCCGTACATACGCCCCTCAACAATCTCTGCTCCAAACGGATCATATGCCCATGCATCTCGATTTCCTTCCGTTACAACATCTGTATGACCCTCGAAAAGTAATGTTTTCCCAGGCTTGCCCGAATCAATAATACCAATAACATTCGGCCGGCCAGGCACAACCTCCTCTACATGCGTCTCAATGCCAATATCCCTTAAATATGCCGCAACTACGTGTGCCACCTCCTCTTCATTACCCTTTGGATCATTCTCGCGGTAAACGCTTTCAATTCGTACTAGCTTTTGTGTTAACGCGATGACCGCCTGCCGATCTCGCACATACGATTTGGTTGTTTTTAAACTAGTTACTGTCATGCAAAGGACCTCCTATTTTATAGAATATTCTGAATTTACATTATTTTAACATTGACCCTTCTCTATGAAACTAGACAATATGTTAATAATTCATAGCATGACCTTAACTTTTTGTTTAGCCATAAATCGCTAAAAAACAACATTTTTTTCTACTTAATGTTATTTTTTATAATTTAAAAAGTAAACACCTTTGAAAATCAAGGATATTGAGCAACTTCATTTCTTTGGCATAAAGCTCTCACACCAAAATAAAAAAACCAGCAATTGCTGGTTTTTTTCTTCCATAATTATTGCTGGCGGGATTCGGTCATTTGCTTCCAAACCGAGCCTTTTGCTTCTTCACCTTGCTCGATACGGGCAATGGCCATTTTCACTTGTAGCTTTACTTCGAATTCTTTATCATCTTCAGCCGCTTTTAATACGGGTAATGATTGTTCTGTACCCACCTCATATAAATACATCGCTGCACGCCAACGTACCAATTTGTTCTTATCTTGTAGGGCTTGCTGCATAGCTCCTTCAAATTCTACAAAGCCAAGATCGCTCATACAGTCACCTGCTGTACGTCGCACGGCGGCACTTTTATCTTGAAGGGCTCTCTCTAAATATGGAACTACCGTAACATCTTCGACCATCCCTAAATATACAGTTGCTAGACGACGAATAGACATTTGCTCATCCTGTAAAGCTAAATCTAACAATGGTAAATCATCCAGCTCCGGATCAGCCATTTGGTCTAACAACTGGAAGCGTTTCTCCCATTCTGGTTGTTGGAACTGTTCCACTGTTATTTTCAGCTTATTGGATGGAACGATTGCTTTTTCATCATCATTATTAATCGCAGCTACAATTTCTGCTAATCGTTCTGCAGAATATGTGACATCAATTTCCCTTTTGACCGCTTCTGCGATTTCTTCTAGTTCACCATACCGCACACCATAATCAATCCATTTACGCTGGAAAATATAGTTTTCATCTACTGCTGATTCAATAATTTGGTTAAAAGCCTCGACAAAACGATCACCACAGCTCATACGATGTTCACGTTGGTTATCAAACACTTTTACTTGTAGGGGTACTTGCTTATAGAACTGTACATGGACATAAACTTCCCCGTAAAACTCGTTAGCTACCATTGGTTCATCTTGCGTTTCAACGTCTTCACCTAATACTTGACGGATACTTGCTAAAATACCCTCCCAAGCATATTTTGCATTACGCTCCACCGCAAAGAAATCAGCTACATGATAAACGCCCTTTATCCCCTCAATAGCTAAAATAGCTGCTGCTTCGCCAGTCGCTTCATCTTTATTATCCTTTGTAAAATTATAGCTTTTCCCGAACGGTAGCTCTGTATCAACAACAATCTTCATAGAATTTGGACTTGGTGTCGGTTCAATTGTAATAATCTTCATGTCTATCGCTCCTTATCCGTTAGCAATTTCATCTAAATATGACCATCTTTCAATCAGATGCTCATACTGTGCATTTAGCTCATCAAGCTTAGCTGTTAATTCCTGTAGTTTTGTAAAATCTGAACCAGCATTAGCGATTCCCTCTTCGGTCTCCATAATAGCTGCTTCTGCTTTCTCAATATCATCTGCAATCGTTTCCCATTCTTTTTGCTCTTTAAATGATAGCTTTTTCTTGTCTGATTTTGGTTTTTCAGACTTCGGCTTTTCAGCTTTCGGTGCATCAACTTTAGCAGTTGCAGTATGCTCACGCTTCTCCAAATACTCACTATAAAGATCCAGTGTTTCCTCAACCTGCCCTTTTCCATCTAAGATCCATAGCTTTTTCGCAATACGGTCTAGGAAAAAACGGTCATGGGAAATCGTGATGACTACGCCAGGGAAATGCTCAATGAAATCCTCAAGCACACCTAATGTTTCAATATCTAAATCATTGGTTGGCTCGTCCAATAATAAAACATTAGGCTGCTCCATTAATAAACGTAATAAATGAAGGCGCTTGCGCTCACCACCTGATAATTTACCAATTGGTGTACCGTGTGCATGTAGTGGGAATAAAAATCGCTCTAGCATTTGAGCCGCGGAATAGCGTACACCCTCTGCATCTGTAATATCATTCGAAGCCTCACGTATATATTCAATCATACGCTCATTTTCATTCATTTTCGGTAAAGTTTGCTTGAAATGGGCGAGCTTCACTGTTGATCCAACAAGAATTTCACCTTGGTCTGGTGTAAGCTCTCCTGCTAGCATCTTTAATAAGGTAGATTTCCCTACGCCATTCGCACCAATTATGCCAATACGGTCACCTTGCTGGAGTAAAAATGAAAAGTTATCCAGAATCTTTTGCTGTCCAAATGCTTTCGAAATATTTTCAGCCTCGAGTACTTTGCGCCCAAGACGGGTTGTAGCAAGTCCCATTTCCAATGAAACATCCTCTGATTTACGCTCTAAATTCTCCTCCAACTTTTCAAAGCGTTGGATACGCGCTTTTTGTTTAGTAGAGCGCGCCTTTGCACCGCGACGAATCCATTTCAACTCTGAACGATAACGGTTGCGATCCTTCTGAGCAGATGCCGCCTTCATTTCCTCACGGATGGCACGGGCCTCTAAAAAATCACCATAATTTCCGGTGTGTCTATACAGAGTTTGATCGGCTAGCTCGTAAATATGTGTTGATAATTCATCTAAGAAATAACGATCATGGGTAATAAAAATAACTGCACCCTTTAAGCGTAGCACCATCTCTTGAAGCCACTCCGTTGCCTCCACATCTAAATGGTTGGTCGGCTCATCTAATAAGTAGAGATCTGCTGGTTCAATTAATACTTTAGCCAATGCCACTCGTTTTTGCTGTCCGCCAGAAAGCGTTAGCACTTCTTTATCAAATGTTTCAATGCCTAGCTTTGTTAAGGCTGTTTTCGCAAGCGCATTGACATCCCATGCCTGCTCTTCATCCATACGCTGTTGCAAACCAAATAAAGTCTTTTGTAAACTTTCAGATGTTGGATTTACTGCCAGTGCAGCCACCGTTTCCTCATACTGACGATTCAGTTGTAAAACCGGTGAATCGCCAGCAAAGACTGCTTGCAAAACTGTTTCTCCTGATTGAAATGACGGTTCCTGTGGTAAATAGGCGATACGGTATTTGTTGGGGCGATCCATAGTGAGAGTATCCGCTTCGATATCCTCTGCTAAAATCGACAGCAGGGTCGATTTACCTGTACCATTAATACCGATTAAGCCAGCTCGCTCACCCTCATAAATGGTAAATTCAATATTTTCAAAAAGCGTTTTATCGCCCACAGTTTTTGTTAAATTTTGTACGATTAAATGACTCATTTCACTATTCCATCTCTTTCATGTTAGGTATTGTTCATGCCCACACTACTTTTATGTAGACGATTATTGATATCCAATATTCATCATAACATCAATTGACAGGTAAACAAAGAACAACAAACTATCAACAATTTGTCCTAATGACGTTCCCATTCTCCTGTAAATACACGGAAATTTGATGATCTTTTGTTCTAGTTCTGCTCGTTCAGCAGCTTTCCCCTTTTGATGAATTTGTTGTACAAAATCGGTAGTATATTAGTATAAATTACCATTTCAGAAGTTTAAAACAGTAGTGTAACATACTATTCCAAGTTAATATAAAGGAGTAACATGATGAAAATTTCCAAGTTTATTGTTATGATTCCTAATTATAGAAGAGAGTTCGGACGATTCATTACGATTTACTGACTATGAAATCGCCCAATATGCAAGTATTGCAGATTTCATCGAAAAAAACTTTCCATCACAATAAAATGGTTATGTCTACCACCCCACTATCATCAACTAAATGGAATTTGCTGTCGTAATTAATTTATTTCTATATATCGAAAATTTGTATTCATTAAAGAAAAAAATATGAACAAACGCAGTGGATTGAAGGGGAAACTATTTTTTAATTTTTATAGGGCTGAACAATCTCTTCCTATTTTTAATACTACGAAAGAAATACCCGAACATCACATAAAAGCACCTCCCTTCCATTGAGGGCGGTGCTTTATGCTATTGACCTATTTCATGTTGCAATTGCTGTAAAAAGCTTTCCATAAATTGATGACGTTCAAGTGCCATTTGCTTGCCCTTTTCCGTTACCATTAAATCCTTTAGCAGCAATAGCTTTTCGTAAAAGTGAGTGACAGATGACGTATTTTTTTGACGATATTCGGATTCTGACATATGTGTGCGTGCTTCTTCATCCTTATCATAAAGCTTGCGGCCTTTCGCACCACCATAGGCAAATGTTCGTGCGATGCCAATTGCTCCAATCGCATCTAAACGGTCTGCATCGCGAACGATTTTTGCTTCCAAAGATGTAGCCACTAGCTCATTTCCACCATTAAACGATACTTGTGCAATACAATCTCGAATATGTTGCTTTTTTTCTTCGCTAACAGGGAGCTCTGCAATGAGCTGTTCCTCCTGTTCCTTACTATCGGTATACTTTTTGTCGCTCACATCATGTAACAGCACCGCAATTTTAACAACCTCGGCATCGGCTGCTGGTTCTGTATGTAAGATCGCTAGCGCATTTTGATAGACACGCTCAATATGCTGAAAATCATGGCTGGCGTCAAACTGTTCATAAATTTCTCGTACTTTACTCATTAAATGATCCATAGTTCAAACTCATTCCCTTCCTACACGATTATACTGTATTTATAGCACTCACGAAAAATAAAAAATCAATAGCTTTTTAATTGACTAATTTTTCAGAATATTATAAGATAAACGTGCAGAACAAACAATTTGTTCTGTACCTCATATTTTTCGGCTTTGTACAAACAGCTATGTGTTTGACAGTATGAATATCAACTTCAGCGGGCTTACAATTGAATAGTATGTTTGCAAGATGACATAAGTAAAGAAAACCAATCATCAAACAAATAAAAGTGAACACTTTCCCTTAGAAATTCTTTGTTTAACCCGCATAGCACTATGTACAGCAGAAAATTGTGAACAACAAGTTAGTTGTTTTTACGACCAAAAGGTTATCATTAAATGGACGCCATGTGTAATTGTTTTTCGTTATTGGTTGTTACCTTCTTCTAGTTGTATGAACGTAGCTCCTCCCTTTAATGAAAATCGTACACGATGATGACTGCCAGTTTATGAAACCACATACATGAGTCGTACAAACACAATGAAGATTCTGTAAACCCAAATTGTAAGAAGCTATAAAGGAAGTAGGAACGATTGTGATAACATGTAATACCTTCCCGCTGAAGGACAAATAAAAGCTGCCCATCTTACAGTCATGTAGATGATGGCAGCTTTTATTATTTATTTTACTATTTAAAAGTAACTCTTACATCACACCCTTGATGACCTCATCAATTTCTTTTAACAGCTCTTGATTTTCCATCGTTGAACTTAATTTTAAATGAGATTGATCCACATGGATGACCGCTACTTGCATTCCTTCTTTTATACTCGCACTTGGAACTGGCAACATCTTTTCCGTATCGAATGTCATCATAAGATCTGGAAATTTTGATTGTAACTGCCCTTCTTTCGATAACGTCATATATTCATTCCAGAAAGTCAAATGGTAATCCCCAACGGATAATTTCCCTACATCAAAGCCATTTTCCTTCGTTAATACATAATTTTTTACCTCGCCCGAAACAATATGCTCCCCATTCAACAGTTGTAAAATATTGGACATTTTTTCATCAAAGGTTTGTCCCCTGAGGAAATGATAGCCAAGCTCAATAGCCATTGTAATAGCATTCGGTGCACCATGTTTCTGTAAATACTCTATGGTCACGGGATTCCTCGTTACGCCTACTAATCCTCCAGCTAAAATAGACGCTTGTCGGGCTGTTTTAGCCGTATTTTGTAGATGCCCCTCCACAAACCCTTTAACCGCAAAATCATCTTTGCCACCTGCGTAAAATTGTACAGATTGATAGTCTTGTTGTTCATGGAGATTTAGAGATCCCATAATACCTGTTGGATGTGCCCGCCCATTACATGGAGCATCCACGACGGGCACATGTAATAACACAGACTGCAACCAACCATTAATCGTTGTGATGGCACCATTTTCATTTGTGATGATGCCTTTTAGACGATGATTGGTATGTGCATTCATCTGGCGATAACTCCAGCAAAGCTGTTCGTTCGAAATATATTGTTCGGCTGCTGAAGGTGCGCCTACCATTGCCACACACGCTACTAAATCCTCATCATCTAATTCTGTTATATCGATTATTTGAGGTTCTCCGGCTGCAAAGATTTCCTTCACCAGTTTAAGTCCTTCCTCTAAGAGGCCACCTCCGCCTCCGCCAAGGATTGCTCCTCCATACACAGCAGCAATCCCATCCTCATACGTTAATACTTTTGTCATCGAGCATGACCCTTTCTATTTCCCTATTTTTAGAATAGAAGAGAAGAAGCTATATAAAGCATCCCCAGCAATAACACCTGCTGCAAAGACAGTCATTTCAGATTCTCTCTTACCTTTCGTTACATACGTGAAAATTACACGAAGTAAGATACCTGCTAATACTGCCCATCCAGCAATCGGATTGATCAGTAATAAACCTGTAGCAAAAAGAATACCCATTTGTCGTTTCGAGCCACCAATCAATTGGATCAATGCCCCTGGAATTGCCCAAATCATTAGTTGTTTCGCCACATCCCCTGTAACCCCAGATTGAATAGTTGCCGCATAAACATGGTTAACAGGAGCTACTAAATCTTGTGCAAAATATGATTTGTAGGATAGTAAAACAACAATAGCAGAAATGGAGAACGCCAACATACCAGCGATCATTTGCTGTTTGCGCCCTTCTTTTTCTAGTGCCGGATCACTACCATTTCCACGCAGAATAAAACCAGTTTTTAAATCATAGCCCATATCCGCAAATGCAACCCCTGTAGCTGCACTATAACCTGCTAACAAAGCAAGAGCTGGTGCAGGGAAGCCTATTAAAATACCAACAATCAATGTAATAAATGCCACTGCAAACGCTGGGAACCAACCCGCATGCATGGCCGCAATACCAACGATAAGCTCATGGACAAATGCTGCGATTGTGGCAAAGAGGATGAATCCTATTAGCATCCCAAATGACATATGTGTGATAATACCGCCTAAAACAGCGATTAATAAGGCAATGGCTAAATAAGCAATAAACCCAATACCAAAGGCTTGGCGAATTTCTTTTGCACCCTTTGAATAGATTAACTCTTCTGACTTTTTAATCGATTTTTTATTTAGTAAAGCAAAGGCTACTTGGAAAAGTGCCACAATCCCAGCACCAATCATAACCCCATGCGGAATATAATAAGCATTTAAGTCGACATTAAATAATTGAACAGAATAGCCTCTTAGTAGAAGCCCAACCCCAAACATTGTTAGTGCCCAAATATTGCCAATAAACGCTACCCCAAAAGCTGACATTGGAATTTTAAGAACAGACCCCACAATACCAATTAACACACCACCGATTAATACTTTGGCATTTTTACCACCTTTATCGCCCGCTTTAATAGCTTCAGCAGTTGCAATCCCTGGTGGCCAAGTACCTGTTGCTGGGAAAATCTTTGTATCAAAAAATTTATATAATAATAAAGCATCCACAAACATCGCTAAAATAACACCGATAAACAAAGGTAATACTAAATTTTCATAGCCCAAAACATAGGGAATACCAATTGGCAGCATTAAGCTACTCGCTGCACTAAATGTTGCGGCTGAAATGGCCGTTTGGATTATATTTTGTCTATGCACAGATTTAAATGCAATGAGCTTGCCAATTGGGATTCTTCCTAGAATCATCGCAAATATTGCCCCTACGATAGACGTATTAGCAGAAATCCCTAAAGTTGTAATCAGCTGTATCCCGATAATAGCCCCAACTACAGATGTAAAGACAATCATGAGTAGAGTCATAGGCTCCAAAGCCCGTGGGTGTAATACTTTATTATTCATACTGTCAGCTCCCCTATTGCTGTTATAGTTTTGAAATATGCGATTGTATCTGTTGAACTACTTTTACTAACTGGTCAAGCATATATTTCTCCCTTTGATCATCTATATCATATACTAATCCAGAAATTGTAAGAGATGCGATAATTTCTTTTTTATAGTTGAATAACGGTACACTGATGCCAAAAGCGTGTTCATTGTATTCACCAACGGTTATACACCATTTTTGTTGGCGTATACTTTGTAGCTCTTCCCTTAATGTCTCAAAAAATTCCATATGCTCCTCTTTCGATTGCTTGTTTTGAAAAAAAGCTATTAATTCAAGCTGTCTATCCTCTTCTAAAAAGGCGAACATGACTTTACAGGAAGCACCGATGTAAAGGGGTGTCTTAGTTCCTAAAGACACCGCATACTTTACATTTTTATTACTTTCGGCAATTTTTGTTGTGACACCATATTCATTGTCCATGTAAGTGAGAAATACCGATTCGTTTATTTCACTTGCAAGATTTTGCATTAATTCATAAATAGTCGAGTGTGGGTCCATTGTATGTGAGAGCACATCATAAAAAAGGAACATTTTGTAGCCTAATTTATACTTTTTTGTACCTTCATCCTGTAATAAATAACCCGTTTCTGTAAATGTATTAATGGCTCTTTGTACGACACTTGTCGGCATTTTCATCATGCGCGAAATTTCACGAACACCTAATGCATTTTCTGTCGTCGCAAAACACTCTAGTATATCTAATGAGTTTTTTAATGTCTTGACAGTCATATATTTCTCCCTTTAAGCGTTTTGATAACCGTAATGCTTTTTCGCTACTTCTACCGAAATATATTCATTTAACACATCACGCTCAATAGCCTCTTTACTTCTTTCAAGTGGATTTCCATAGCCACCACCTGTTGCTGTAACAAGCTCAATACGATCGCCTTTTTGCAATTCATAATTGGCTAGTACGCCAACTGGTCCAATCGTAGAGCCATCCTTTTTATGAACGATTAAATAGTTATGAGAGCCTTCGCCTCCTCCACTTAAACCGAATGGAGCGAATTGGTGTCTCCCTAAGTTGACTGAAACCTTTTGACCATCATTATTAATTGTATAGACACGGCGTACACCTAAGCCACCTCTAAATTGGCCTGTACCTGCACCGTCACAGTTTAAGCTATATTCATCAATTTGAATGCCATATTTCGTTTCTGCAATTTCAACAGGTAAATTATAGGTTTCACCGTCTCCCATACAATATTGCCCGCTTTGACCATCTTCATCATTTGATGCTCCCCAACCACCAACAGATGGTTCAACGATAAGGAAGGACTCATCATTTTCAGGATTTTTACCTGTTAGAATAAATGTACAAACGGATTGTAAATGTCCAGCAGATAATCTTTCTGGTAAATGTGGCGCAAGTGCTTTCCAAATTAAATCAGCCGCCCCAATACGTGCCTCAAAATTCATGGATACAGGATGTGGGCGCTTAGCCGAGACAATGGAATTTTCATCCGTTAAAATAGTTAAGCGTTTAAAGACTCCCTCATTAATGACATCTATATCACCTAGTAATGCTAGGAACATCACACGCACACTTGCCATTAAACCAAATTTGGAGCAGTTTACTGGCACATTTACCGCTGGGTGGGAGCCTCTAAAATCACAAATAAATTCTTCATCACTAATCGTTACTTTCACTTTAATCGGGTATGGTCCACCCTTTAATGGATCTCCCTCAATAAAGTCCTCTGCATAAAACTTACCTTTAGGCAAATGCTGCAGCTCTAGCTCTACAATTTTTTCACCTTTGTCCAATAATTTTTGAATCGACAATTTCACCGATTCAGCACCAAACTTTTGACAAAGCTCTGTGATTCGCTTTTCGCCTGTTTTTAAGGCGGCCACTTGTGCAAACATATCGCCGATAGATAGCTCTGGTAAACGAACATTTGTAGAAATAATCTCATAAATGGCTTCGTTCAATTCACCTTTATGATAAAGTTTGACACCAGGCAGTTGTAGACCTTCCTGATAAATTTCATTAGAATTACTTGTAAATGAACCAGGGTCCATGCCCCCTACCTCTGTCCAGTGTGCTTTATTGGCAGAGTAAGCAATAATTTCACCTTGATAAAAGATGGGAAGCACTAAACCAACATCTGATAAATGCGAGCCTCCCCCTACATACGGGTCATTAATAATAATGACATCGCCCTCATGCAACCTTTGACCATTATCGAATTTTTCAATTACTCTCTGCACCATTGGACTTAGCATACCAATAAAGCTTGTAACACCATTTCCTTGGCTAATTAAGTTCCCCTGTGCATCTGTTAAACCACAAGCATAGTCTAATACTTCATAGATTACGGGACTCATAGAAGAGCGCGCTAGAGCGACAAACATTTCATCCCCTATGGCTAGCAATGAATCCTGAATAATCTCTACAGCAAAAACGTCTTTTTTCATGATTTATTTTCCCTCCATCTCTACAATCAAATTTCCATATTTATCAATTTCTATGGATTGCTTTTCATTGATCACGACTGTAGATGTTGGATTTTCAACGATAGCAGGGCCTGTAATGACATAACCCGGAGCAAGCTTTTGTTGATCATAAACATTGACCTCAACCCACCCCTTTTCTTTTACATATAAGTTGCGTTTTGTTTTAATACAAGTTGACACATCAATATGAGAGAAATCTAATTCTTTAAATTGAACAGCCTCATCTTTTCCATAGATGGTAAGATGTAGATTCACTAATTCTATTGGAGTAGTTGGTAAATCGAATGAAAATTCTTGTTTATGTTTTACATGGAACGCTTCAGCCAATTGGAGAAGCCCTTTATCATCAATTGTGATATTCGATGCGTTCAATTTAACTGCATGCTCTTGGCCTTTATAACGTAAGTCATAATTAATTTCGAAATAATAATGCTCTTTCGATAAAGGTGCATCTGCATAGGCACTTTCAATAGCTTGATTAATATTCGCTTGAATGTCAGCAAGATGCACGTGATCAAAGTCCATTAAACTTGTTTGAATATAGTCTTGGCGATATTCTGTCATCATCATTCCTAATGCAGAAAAGACAGAAGAGCCATAAGGGATAATGACCTTTTTCATGCCTAATTCCTCTGCTAAATTAATAGCATGTAGTGGACCACCACCACCAAAGGCAACCATTGTAAAATCTTCTGGGTCATAGCCTTTACGAATGGAAATGAGCTTCAATGCATTTAACATATTAGAATTCGCAATATCTAAAATACCTTGCGCTGCTTCCTCGGCTGAGACATGAAACGGTTTCGCAATCGCTTCAATAAGTGCCTCCTCCACTTTGTCAATAGAAACTGGATTATCGAAGTTTGCTAATGATAATCTTCCCAAATAAACATTAGCATCTGTAATTGTTGGCTGTGTATTACCTAACCCATAGGCTACTGGACCTGGGTTTGCCCCAGCAGAATCTGGACCAACCTTTAAGGAACCGAACTGGTCCACACGAGCGATAGAGCCCCCACCATTGCCGATTTCCACTATATCTACAACCGGAGTTTTAATGGGATAGCCAGCAAATTTTTCATTTCTTTCAATATAGTAATCTGTCGTAACATTTACTTTGCCATCTGTAATAAGTGAGCATTTCGCTGTCGTCCCCCCCACATCAAAGGCGATAATATTGGATTCATTTAGAAGCTCACCTAATTTTGCAGCTCCAAACATTCCGGCTACAGGGCCAGATTCTACTAGATTGATTGGCAGCTCCATCGCTTTATCAAAGCTTGTTGTACCACCATTTGATTGCATAATTTTCAAATGGTCGGTAATACCAATTGTACTTAATTTTTCTTTTAAGCTTTTTAAATAAGCATGAGCAATTGGCTTTACATATGAATTTAAAACAGTTGTATTGGTTCTTTCATATTCACGATATTCTTTAATGGTTTCGCTTGAAAGCGTAATATACACCTCAGGCCAAATGTTCAATATTTCTACTTTTAATTGCTGCTCGTGAATGGGATTTTTATAGCCATGAATTAAGGAAATGGCAATTGCCTCTACACCTAACTCCTTAAATTGACGGACAATCTTACCAACTTCATCCCTATTAAGCGCTTTCATAATATTTCCTTTAAAATCAATGCGTTCATCAATTTCTTGTCGTAAATAACGCTCTACAAAAGGTGCTGGCTTTGTATATTTAAAATTATATAAGTCTGGTCGGTTACCACGTGCAATTTCTAATACATCACGGAAGCCTTTTGTTGTAATTAATCCAACTACGCCCCCTTTTCTCTCTGTTAATGTATTGATAATAACAGTAGAACCATGAATAAATGATTCAATGAGAGAATCCTCTGTTACATGTCGTCCTAATACGTTTAATATACCATCCTCAAAATGCCCTGGCGTCGTATGCCCCTTGTCAAAATGAAGATTTCCTTTCTCATCTGTATAAACTAGGTCGGTAAAAGTACCGCCAATATCTGTTGCGATTTTCAAGACTCCATCCCTCCGCGTTCCTATAATCGGTACAGTGTTCCGAATTAGAATTAAGTAAATTATATTTAAAATAAAAAGAAAATTCAATGTATTTTTTAAATAAAAATTCATTTGACAATTGCACAGCGTTGTAAAATTCCGCTTTTCCTTTCCAATATTAGATAATTATAAATAAAAATTACCAAACACATTTATATAAGAAAGCTTCTCGAGTTTGTAATGGCATGAAAAGAAATCCTAGTTTTTAAACTAGAAACTTAAATTTTCTAAAAAAGTGATGATGAATGTTTAGACAATTTTCAACTATAAGGGGAGAGGCCTATTTTAGTGGCACTGGTGGGAGAAATAGTAGTGAAATAAAAAATGTTTAGGCTCCTATCAGCCAACCAATAAAAAAAGCTGCCCCTATTTTAAAGGGCAGCCTTTCAACATTTTATTAGAACAATCCTACCGCATGTCCGTCATTGTCGACATTCATGCGTAACGCAGCAGGAGCTTTTGGTAAGCCCGGCATTGTCATAATATCGCCTGTCAGGCAAACTAGGAAACCTGCACCTAGCTTCGGTATCACCTCACGAATTGTCACTGTAAAGCCTTCAGGACGTCCAAGTAAACTTGGTTGATCGGATAAAGAGTATTGCGTTTTCGCCATGCAAATCGGCAAAGAATCCCAGCCAAATTTTTCGATTTGAGCCATTTGTTTTTTAGCTTGGTCAGTGAATTGGACATCTTTCCCACCATATACCTTTTGTACAATAGTGCGTACTTTTTCTTCAATGGATTCTGTTACATCATATAATGGTGAGAAGTTGTTTTCTTCTTCCAACACAGCTAGTACTTGTTCAGCTAAGGCTACTCCACCTTTACCGCCCTCTTCCCAGACATTTGTTCGGGCAATACGCACATGGTTTTCTTGACACCAGTTTAGAACTGCTTCCAGCTCTGCCTCTGTGTCTGTAATGAAACGATTTAATGCAATAATCGGTTCAACACCAAATGTACGTACCGTGTCGACGTGTTTAGCTAAATTTTCAATCCCTTGGAGCAGTGCTTCCACATTTTCACCGACAAGTGATGTTTTTGGAACACCACCGTGCATTTTTAATGCACGAATCGTTGCTACAATCACAACGGCACTTGGCTTAAAGCCTGCTTTACGTGCTTTAATGTTCATGAACTTTTCAGCACCTAAATCAGAGCCGAAGCCCGCTTCCGTCACCACAATATCCGCTAGTTTACGAGCAGTTTGTGTCGCCATAATGGAGTTACAGCCGTGGGCAATATTTGCAAATGGACCACCGTGTATAATTGCTGGTGTCCCTTCCAATGTTTGTACTAAGTTTGGCTTAAAGGCATCCTTTAATAATAATGTTAAGGCACCCTCTACCTGTAAATCACGCACAAAGACAGGCTCACGCTCAAAGGTATAGCCAATCACGATGCTAGCGATGCGTTCGCGCAAATCCTCAATACTTGTTGCTAAACAGAACACTGCCATAATTTCCGAGGCAACCGTAATATCAAAGCCATCTTCACGCGGCATGCCCTGAACAGGTCCACCTAATCCCACAATCACTTTACGTAATGAGCGATCATTCAAATCCATCACACGTTTCCAAATAATACGTCGTGGATCAATGTTTAAGACATTCCCTTGGTGGATATGATTATCAATAAATGCAGATAAAGCATTGTTGGCTGTTGTTATCGCATGAAGATCACCAGTGAAGTGTAAGTTAATATCCTCCATTGGTACAACCTGTGCGTAGCCCCCACCAGTTGCGCCACCTTTTACGCCCATTACTGGACCAAGCGAAGGTTCACGTAACGCTACCATCACTTTCTTATTTAATTGATGAAGGGCATCAGCTAGTCCTACAGTCACAGTTGACTTTCCTTCACCTGCTGGGGTTGGACTAATAGCTGACACTAACACAACCTTTGCGTCCTCACCTTGAGCTGTAATTTTTAATGGGTCAATCTTTGCTTTGTAGCGGCCATACTGCTCAAGTGCATCCTCTGGAATACCTGCAGCATGGGCAATTTCCGTAATAGGTTTGATTACTGCTTGACTCGCGATTTCTAAATCTGTTAATGGTTGATTTTTCGTTGTCATTTGGCATCCTACTTTCTATGTTGTTCATTTCCATTATAGTCTTAATTGTGAAAAAAAAGAAAGCCAGATATGCTCGCATTCCGACAATCAATTGACATTTTTGTTCAATTCATGTATGTTCTAAGAGAAAATGCTATTTTTTCACATTTTCTCATTGATAGCACGATTTCTTTAACTTTATTTTACTTTCAAGCGCATTGGAGGCGAATGCTTATGCAACAGGGGATCGTAAAGTGGTTCAATAATGAAAAGGGCTATGGCTTTATTGAATGTGATGATGGAGAAGATGTATTTGTACATTTTACGGGCATCCAGGAGGAAGGCTTCCGTACACTTGAAGAAGGTCAAAAGGTTTCATTTGATGTTGTGGAAGGCAATCGCGGCCCGCAAGCTTCAAATGTTGTAAAATTATAAGCTAGGAAACTGAAGGTGGATGAAATATTTAAAAATAGTTCAATCCGCTTTTTGACATGTTTACACATAAAAATCCACTTCAACGATTGAAGTGGATTTTTAATTTATCTATTAATCCAATAAAAAGCACCTGGACAAACTAATGTTTCCTTGGTTCTGTGTGGATCGTTCAATGTTACACCGATAGGCCCTTCTTTTAAATGCCCGAGCGTCATGCTAGATGCTGCCGCTTCCTCATAAAAATCCAAGCGCATATTCGGTAGCTGTAGAGACACAAACTGCTCATGCTGCACAAACTTGGGTAGCTGTAATACCTTCTGCCAAAGCTGCACCGTCTTCTCCACATCCCTGACATAAAACTGAATCGATTCCATGGTAATAGCTTGCGTTTCATCAATCGCGCCACTAGCTTTTAATTGAGCAAGACGTTTCTCATCTTCATCTGCCCATTCAATTAAGAATGGGAAATCCAATGCAAGGTCAGCCCTGCCAAAATGCAATAGCTTCCATTCGATTATCGTGCCATCTGGTCTTGTTCGACTACAAGCATCGGGACCATATACATCAAAGCCCAATGCACGCAATCGTTGACCCTCTTCTTCAATATTTTGGGTGCGCAAGGCAATTCGTGAAAATCCTTGGCGCTCATGATTACGTTTAAACGTATAATGTAGGGAATATGGGTACTGGGCCGCTTGCTCAAATAAATCACGATCATAAATAGCGATTTGTTCAATATAGCTTAAGCCAAAGTAGCTTAGCGTATTGTAAGTCCCCCACATCGTGTGTTGACCACCGTTCACTGTATGGACATTTCGTTTATTGAAGAAAACCTTTATATTTTCCGGAGATTCTACTTGATGTACCAGATGATCAAAATATAAAGTCATGGCAATTCCCCTTTCTTTCCCCCATTAGCTTTACCTAGATGTGTAATTGATTTAATATTTACTTAAGAAAAGGAGTTACTAGCTGGTATGAAAAAAAGTGCAATTTCCCTACTAACTCCGTTAACTAATTTATTACTCACTATAAAGAGGTGATTTGAATGACAGATCATGTAGCTGCTTTTAAATTGGCATTAGGTAACTATCCTACAGGTGTAACGGTTGTTACAGCATGTCATGAAACGAATCCAATTGGCTTAACCGTCAATTCTTTTGCATCTGTTTCCATTGACCCACTACTTATTTTATGGTCACTGGATAAAAAATCTCAGCTCCATCCTTATTTTATGGGTGCTGGAAAATTCGCTGTTAATATTTTAGCGAGTGATCAAGAGCATTTATGTACATTATTTGCAAGTAAAGTCCCAGATCGCTTTGCTCAGGCAAAATGGTCTACTTCATCATTTGGGCTACCGATTTTACATGATACAGCAGCTATTTTACAATGTAAATCATTTCAACAGATAGATGCTGGCGATCATACTATTTTTATTGGGCAAGTACTAGATATTACAAATTCTCAAAAGGAACCGCTTCTCTACCATCGCCGTCATATCGGTCAGATTCCAAAAAGCTTTTATAGCTAATTCTCATAAAAAAAGGGCCACTTGTAAGCAACGGAAACCATGCTTATTGGTGGCCTTTTCACATCGTTCATCTGAAATGATCTTTATTTCTTTTGTGGAAATCTCTGCTTTTCAAGCCTATTAATTTGAACAATTACACCATCCTGAATCGTAATATGCACTTCACCAAATTCAAGATTTTGAATGGCCTTTGCAATAGCCTCTAATTTCTTATCTTCTACCTTTGTCGACTGAGCCATACGATACACCCCTTCTTTCTGATTCTTGTTGTACAAAAGAGGCCAATGCATCAAGCTAATTGATAGCCCCTCCTATCTCTCAGACACATCTGTTGGATTTGGCACCTATTTTTCCGGTTGCCGAGGCTTCATTGGGCCAGGTCCCTCCACCTCTCTCGATAAGAGTACTGCGTTTCTTGAAAATAATTCTATAATTCTGTTATACGATTGTCAATATAAAATATTAGAAAACCTAGCTGAATACTTTGTAATGTGTATTTTAGATTAGAAAACTGCCTATACCTAAAGTATTTTATGCCTAATCAGTAAGAAATAGATGGCTATCCACTAATTTATTTCGAACTCCATTTCCTCATCAAGGATTCAAGTGGACCGTGATGATGTTTAGCTCTCCACCAAACAGAAGCAAACACACATCCTAAAAAGTAACAGCAGGCATACAGCATGGAAAAAGCAAGCGTTTGATTCTCCAGCTTTTGGCAAACAATTAGTATCCCAATCCCTATAAAAACATGGCCAACATAATGGGTTAAAGACATTTGCCCGGTTAAGATGAAAGCTTCAATGACTTTATTTTTACATGTCTCTACAAGATAGATGGAGCCTACAATGAGGACTATAGCCGAAGCCGAATTAGATAGGACATACATCATATTTGGTGGAATCGGTCCCGTATCAAATAAATACAATGCACTCTCTACATCTAATAAATGGATGGTTGTTGTTATCTTAATAAATAATATTGAAAAAGTCTCAGTCAATATGACTAGCAATAAACCTGTCACTAGTAAGATTTTTCTTATAGTACGATTTGTTAAATCTAATGTGCCGATTAACATCCCCATCAGAAAGAAGCAAATCCAGGGGAATAGTGGGTGATAGCCATTAAACATCAAATTTCTTATAAATCCTGCTGGTGTCCAAAAATCAAGATACTCTAGTAAGACATATGTTGGATGCCAACCAGCAAGGTAATTAAATTGAATTTGAAGCCATTGTGAAAGGATGAGGATAGCACCTATGATGAAGATCATCATTTTCTTGGATTGCGCAATCAGACATGCGGCCACAAACATATACACGCCATAATAATGTAATATATCTCCTGTCCAGCCGATCACATATAATATTAGCCCAATCGTAAATAACAAAAACGACCTTTTCCATAAAGTAAGTCGATTCTGACGAAGAAGCAGTGGGTCCTTAGTCTCTCTAGCCTGACGAGTCATTAAAGCTATCCCTATTCCTGCTAACATGACAAATACAGCGGAAGCACGCCCCTCGAAAAGATTTTGTAAGGTAATCATCCATGCTGAACCATTCGTTGTAGAACCTGTTATGACTCCAAAATTTACAATGAACATCCCTAGCATGGCGAGAGCTCTTGCAAAATCAAGACCTTCAATGCGCCGATTGTTATTGATCATTTTTGTCTCCTTGGATAACGCTATGTACTGCCTCCTTCCAAATAGCTCTATAGTTCAATTGGTTGCCTGTTAACATGAAATTACCGATATTATCATAAACCAGGGCTAGCATCTGTGCCTTTGCTTCTATATGGGGAGTATCCTCTAGCACCCCTAGCTTCACGCCATATCGTAGGACTTCAACAAAGCTTGTTAAAAAGCTAGTTTCTAGCTCCACTAATTGTTTCTTATAGTTTTCATCGCGAGCTGCTAATAGTACATATTGATTAAATATTTTATTAAAATAAGGATCCTTCCCCTGCGCTTCAATAGACTTATAGCCTAGCTCGAGTAATTTCTCCTTGAAATTCGTATGAGAAAGCTCCTTATAATTCACAGCGATATCCTGTTGAATTTCTTTATACAGTGCATCAAATAAGTAAGCAATTAATTGATCCTTTGATTGAAAATAATAGTAGATGGCTGGTTTTGATATACCGACCTCTGCAGCAATCATTGCTAAACTTGTTTTTTCAAACCCTTTAGTTGCAAACATCACATAAGCCACATCTATGATTTTTTGAAAAGTTTGTTCTTTATTACCCATCATAATCCTCCTTTTTTTACCGACTGTTAAGTAAATAATAAATGATACTCCGCTTTTAAACAAGAAAAAACTGTGTAGAAATATTTCTCTACACAGTTCATATTTATTGATTTTGCAAATACAGCATTAAAGCTTCGGCTGTTTTTTGCTTGCTCATTACTTTAGTTGGCTGTCCATCAGCAGGTACAATCCAATGGGGCTCGTCCCCGCCATATAAAGATTGAGAGCTATTGGCTACCATTAATTGAGCATGGGCTGTTTCCATTCGCAGTCGTGCACGTGCTAACAAAAACTCCTCGTCATTGGTTGCTTCTAGCTTAAACCCTACTAACGTCACATTTGGTTGCCAGCCCTTGATTTGTCCTAAGACTTTCGGCGCCTTTTTAAAATGAATAATAGGTGGCTCATCGGAAGGCATTTTCCCTGCTTCCTCCATCAAGTTGCCCGATTGATCATACACTTTATCAATGACCCAATCGGAGCCAGCAGCAGCCATAATCACAATATCAACATGTTCTTGTTGGACAGCATGACGAACTTTTTCTCCTAAATCGTCAATGCCCTCAAATTTAATCAATTTCATTTGATCGTGATTCACTGGAAGCTGTGCAAAATAGCCATGCATATATACTACATTAGCACCAGCAGCGAGTGCCGCCTCCGCTAAATAACAGCCCATTGTCCCTTTTGATAAATTCGTGTGCCCTCGTACACGATCCCATTTTTCAAGTGTTCCCCCACTTGTAATGAGTACGGTTTTACCTTGTAATGTCCCCATCCACTCACCTATTTTCTAAAATATATACACCTACTATTTTACCGTAATGCACGGATAGGCTTCAATAGATTCCATCAGACTGCACTTTTTTGTTCCATCAGCCATGCACTTAAAATCTCCGCAAATTTCTTCGTTACAGGTGATGCATTATGCTTCATGGCAATTCCGATTGTACGGTAGGCACCTTGCTTTAGTGGAATTGCTTTTAATGTAGGCGGCAAATTTTGAATGACCAATTGTGGTAAAATACTGATTCCTAGTTGATGAGAAATCATAGAAACAATACCTACCTCCTCTGAAAGTTCAAAGCGAATATTTGGCTTCACATGATATTGTTCCAACAACACTTTGACATCATTGGTCCCTTTATAGGAAGTCATAATAAAAGGCATATCTTCCAAATCAACAATATCTATCTCTGACTTATTAAATAGTGGGCTTTTATCTGAAACGATACATAATAAGGGATCCTGCTGTAATTCTGTATATTGATATTGCTCAGATTTTTGACCATTTAAAAATCCTGCCTCAATTTCCCCACTAAGTAACCATTGTTCAATTTCATAATAATCTCCCTCGCGTAATTCCACCTGTATTCCAGGAAACTGATTGTCCATAATCCTAATAATTTCTGGCATCCAATTAGAAGATATACTTGAAATAACGCCAATACGGACGTTTCCTCTTGTCACTCCATGAATATGAGCCGCCTCTTGTTGCAATAATTCCTGTGCGTCTAAAACCTGACGCATTGCCCTTAGCATTGTTTGCCCCTCACTCGTTAGGGTGACACCGGCTCTACTTCGATGTATTAAGGCAAACCCAAATTCTTTTTCTAAACTTGATACGGCATGACTGACAGCAGACTGAGTTAATCCTAGTGCATCTGCTGCTTTTGTAAAGCTTGCGACTTCTGCTACCTTTGTTAAAATCTCATATTTTACTAAGCTCATCGGCATTCCCTCTACATACATGAATTTTTTTAATCCTAATCATTATAAACATTCGTTTTACTAATCTCAATACAACATATATAGTAATTTTTAGTATACAAACTGTTTTAGTACACAGATGGTAGGTGAACATATTGAGTATCCAAGGAAAAGCAAATGTATTGATGGTTATTGTCACAATGTTTTGGGGACTATCTTATACCTTTATGGTCATGGGGCTTGAAACATTGGCTGTTTATAATGTGGTGGCTTTACGTTGTATCATCGCATTTATAGTAGCTGGGCTTATTTTTTATAAACGGATGATAAAAGTAGATGGTAAGACTTTAAAATATGCAGCTATCCAAGGATTTTTATTATTCATTGTGTTCGCATTAAGCTTATTTGGATTACAATCCACTTCCGTTTCAAATGCAGGCTTTATTTTAAGCCTAACTGTTGTACTAGTGCCGATTTTCAGTAGCTTCATTGATAAAAAATTACCTTCCAGAGCCGTGAGCTTTGCGATTATTTGTACCATGATAGGTATTACAGTGTTAACGGCGCAAGGCTCTTTCTCCTTCCATAAAGGAGATTTGTTAGTCGCAATCGCTGCGCTATGTTATTCTATTTATTTACTTTTAAACAGTTCATTTACACGGAATGTGGAGTCCATTTCGTACGGCATTTACCAATTAGGCTTTGCGGGTATTTATGCCCTGATCTTAACCTTATTATTTGAAACACCAGCTTTACCGAATAATACGACATCCTGGATGGCTATTTTAGGACTTGGCATCATTTGTAGTGCGTTTTGTTTCGTTGGCCAAACTGTTGCACAACAGTATACTTCTGCTACACATACAGGTCTTATTTTTTCCTTAGAACCTATATTTGCAGCAATGTTTGCGATGATGTTCATCGGTGAAGGATTGACAATGAAACTGGTTATTGGTGGTAGCTTTATTTTAATTGGTAATTTATTTGCCCAATTAGAGCATTTCCATGTATTACGCTTTATTAAAAAGGATGCTCCAGAAAAAGTCATTCATTAAAAAGCAGAGTGATCCACAATGATCACTCTGTTCAGACTGTAGACAAACTCAAAAAATTTGAGAGTTTGCCTACAGTCTTTTTTCTTTTACAATGAAATAAAGTAAAGCCGTTGATTTTCACTACGGGCGGACGCTTTCCGCGGGCGGGGTCGAGCTGCTTCCCTCGCTTCGCTCAGTCCAGGATTCTCGACTTTCCCGCTTTTCCCGCAGTAGTCGCCGCCCTTCGTTCCCATCAACTTCTACATAAAGTACTCCATCTACATAGGGTGTTGAAAAGTAAATTTTTGTAACTGATATTTACTTTTAACATGCTTGGACAATACTCAAACCAATAAAATTATTCTTCCCCATCAAGAACATAAGTTCTTTTTTCTTCTTTAATATTTTTCTTAGTAATTGTAAAATGTTTAATCTTTTAATAAATTTATATGTAAGAGTTAATAAAAATAAAAAGCACATCACTAAAATTTGTTTTTAGTAATGTGCTTTTTTATTTAATGTGTAACATTATAAATAAAATACTATTAAATAAGAATTAATGTACAATTACATGTACTTAATCTTACAGAGTAGATCACTCTGTTTTCCCTTTATAAAAATCTTCTAAGTTGCTCAGCCTCATTCATGCGCTCTTGTCTTAAACGTTCTTCCTGCTCAGCAGCTGTTTCCGGGTGTTGTGATTGTAGCGTATCATAATCATCATCACGTTCTGCAAATAATACGATACTCCCCTGCTCTACAAGATGAGCATAGTAAGCTATTTGCCCTTCGGAAAGATTAAAGCGTTTTAAGCCTTCTGTTACAGCTGAATCACCTGTAAACCAAGATTTAAATTGGTCCACCCAGTTACCAGCCTCATGTGTGTGGACATCATCATCCCATTTCACATCCTCCAACTGCTGGGAATCTTTCGCAATAATATGGATATCCTCTTTATGGAAACCTTCCGTTCGCATAGTTTCTAAAATATGAAGCATTTCATCCCTTGTATGGGCCACCTCAATTTTTGGATTTTGTTCATTCATCATATTCATGTTCATGTTCAATTCCTCCTATTTGTATGGCTTACTAAATAATTACCCTGATGATTAGGAAACAAACTCCTTTTGTCGCTTCGTTACCAAACTGTAATAATTGTTACTCTGCTTTTATACAAGTTCTCTTTTTGTCATATAGGGAAAGAAACCCTACAAAAAAAGCATCCCCACATAGTATGGGAATGCTATTAATCCGTTTATTTGTCTAAGAAGGCTTTTAACATCCATGTATGCTTTTCAAGAGATTGGTACATCGCATTCAGTAAATCCTCTGTACGATCGTCCCCTTCCTCTGCTGCCAGTGCCATAGTAGAATTTAGAGCTTTCATAAGCTTTTGGAAATCCGAAATTGTCGTTGCTACCATTTCCTCCGTCGTCTCATTTCCTGTTGCTTCCTCTACATAGGAAAGCTCTAGATGCTCTTTTAATGTCGCCACAGGCTTGCCATCCTTTGAAAGAATACGTTCTGCAATTTCATCTAAATTTAACGTTGTTTCATTATACAATTCTTCAAATTTTGCATGTAGTGTAAAGAATGCATGCCCTGTGACATACCAATGATAATTGTGCAGCTTTGTATAAAGCACAGACCATGTTGCTACTAGCTTATTTAATTGTTTGTTTAAGTTTTGTGTCATAATAAGTTCTCCTCCAATGTATCAATTGTTCTAGCCTTTAATATGTGTTGCAAATAATGTTGGCTATACACACATTGTTCCCGACTAACAGTATTTCAAACATACCCCATACAATTGAATGAAAAAACCAAACACTTTTCTTTAAGAATATTTCTACTATTCTATTAAATTATTTCACTTTCCGAAATAGTTTCGTTATAATGAAATCACTTACATGTAAAGGGGTGTTTATAAATGGAAGTTTTACCATTAAGAAAAGATATTGCAGTAGAAGAAACATGGGATTTAACTGATTTATTAAAAAATGATGCAGATTTTGAACCTACTTTAGCACAGCTTGTTGAAGAAGCAATTAGCTTCGAACAAACGTATAAAGGTACCATTACAGATGCGCAAAAAGTGATTGATGTATTAACAGCTTTCGAAAACTTGCAAAAAAGTATCGTTCCAATTGGTACGTATGCGAGCTTAAACCTACAAGCAGATCGCACGGATGATGTAGCCCAAATGCGTGCTGCAAAATTTAGTACAGCTATCGGTAAAATAAGTAGCGCCCTATCATTCGTAAGAAGTGAATTACTTGCTTTGGATGAAGCAGTATTACAAGAAGCGGCAACATTAAGCCCTCTTTACAAACATTATTTAGAGGAATTATTAAAACGAAAACCTCACCAGTTACATCCAGAAGTCGAAAAAGCGCTTGCTGCCTTTAGTTCTACTTTTGATGCACCTTACGAAACGTATAATACGACAAAATTAGTAGATATGAATTTTGGCGAATTTGAAGCAAATGGTGAAAAGCATCCATTAAGCTTTGTCCTTTATGAAAATGATTGGGAGTTTGAAGCCAATACAGAAGTTCGCCGTGCTGCCTTTAAAGCTTTTTCCAGCAAGTTGAGCGATTATCAACATACAACTGCACAAGTTTACAACACTCATATTCAACAAGAAAAAACAATGGCTGATCTTCGAGGATTTGATTCCATCTTTGATTATTTACTATTCGATCAAGATGTCGATCGCTCCCTTTATAATCGCCAAATCGATTTGATTTCTAAAGAACTTGCCCCCCATATGCGTCGATATGCAAAATTAATTCAAAAAGCGAATGGTATTGAGCACATGACATTTGCAGATTTAAAAATTGCTTTAGATGCTGCCTATGATCCAAAATTATCGATGGACGAGGCGAAGGAATATGTCGATAAAGCATTGGCGATTATGGGTGAAGACTACAATCACCTAATCGACAGAGCCTTCAAGGAACGCTGGATTGACTATGCACCTAATAAAGGTAAATCGACAGGGGCATTCTGTTCAAGTCCTTACGGTAGTCACCCTTATATTTTAATGTCATGGAATGAACGTATGAATGAAGTCTTCACCCTCATTCATGAGCTTGGTCATGCAGGTCATTTTGCGAATACGCATGCTCATCAATCCTATTTTAATAGTCGTCCTTCCCTATACTTTATTGAAGCACCATCTACGATGAATGAAATGCTGCTAGCAAATTATTTATTAACGCATAATGAAGATGTGCGCTTTAAACGTTGGGTCATTTCAAATATTGTCTCTAAAACGTATTATCATAACTTCGTCACGCACTTACTTGAAGCCGCATACCAACGTAAAGTATATGAATTGGTGGACGCTGGTGAATCTGTCAACGCGAATATTTTAAACCAGTTAAAACGTTCTGTACTAGAAGATTTTTGGGGCGATGCAGTGGATATTACGGAAGGTGTTGAACTGACGTGGATGCGTCAGCCTCATTACTATATGGGCCTTTACCCATACACTTATAGTGCGGGCTTAACGATTTCAACACAAGTATCTCAGCGCATTTTAAAAGAAGGTGATGCAGCCGTTGAAGAATGGTTAGCAGTCCTGCAGGCTGGCGGAACAAAATCCCCAGTGGAATTGGCACAAATGGCAGGTGTCGATATTACAACGGATCAACCACTTCGAGATACGATTGCCTACATCGGTCATTTAGTAGACGAACTAGAACGTCTCACACTCGAGATTGAAGCTGTCCAACAATCATAAATGCTCTAGAAAACGAATCTGTGCTTGCAACGTACAGATCGTTTTCTTTTTTTAGTTCTAAGTGAAAACGTGCATACATATACTTGAATTAGGGCGTCCCTCCACACTTTTTAGATATTTCAAAATAGACAATCATTTTTCTTCATACAAAAGTACCGTTATTATTAAGAGTACGCAAATTATTTAGCAATATACGATTAACAATTGTCAAAGGAAGTGTTCTAATTATGGTAAAACGTAATGATCCATGCCCATGCGGTAGCGGCAAAAAATATAAAAAATGTTGTGAAGGTAAACAGCAAGTAACAGTGGAAACAGTACAAATCGAAGAATTAGAGCGTGTGCTACAAACATTTTATTTAGAATACCCTGAGCGTAAAGATGTTCGTGCTTATATCGAGCATGTGGGCACATGGCAACCTAAATTAGAGAGCGTGCTACAGCGTGAGCTGATTGAAGCCATCGCTTTAGACGACTTTTTCTTCCATCAAGAGCCATCGATTTGGAAAAGTTATTTAAAGAAAACGAAGAAAAAAGCAGTAAGACCTTCTACAGTAAAAGTACTTGAAGACTGGTCTCACCCTGCATTATTTATTGGTACGGTATCTGTTGTTGAGGAAAATTATTTTAAAGCAAGTCATTTACTTACAAATGAAGAGCTTTATATTCGTCGTGAAAATGATAAACCAATTCCGGAAGGTATGCATGTCTTTGCCTTTATTTTACCGGATGGAACGAAGAAATTGTCACATTATTTAGCTGTGTCTACATTGATTTTCTTCCCTGAGGATCATCTAAAAGTATTTGAAGAGTTTAAGAAAAACTTTGAAGCATCTGAGAAAAAAGTTGGAGCATTCTTAAAAGAAGAACATCTTGCATTCTGGGAGCTACTGGTCTCCAACGGCTACAAAGGGGAAGAATTCACTAATTTTGAAAGCACAGTCCTATCACAAGTAAAAGAATTCTTGGAGCAAAATGATCGTGAAACAGCTCCAATGCTTGAGCTATTAGAGGACTATTTAATAGAAGGACAACCTACTGCACGCAAAGAAGCGGCCATTGTTGCTGGTGCAATCCGTTACGGGCAGGAAAAAGAGCTCTTTGAATCTCTTTCTATGACGGTAAAAGAAATTGCTGCAACTTTTGATATTTCTGCTTCTTCACTTACAAAGTATTACCAAGATTTAAATAGCTATGTCGAAACAAAATAATCCTATAAAAGAAGCTACATTTATCAGCAATTGCTAATAAATGTAGCTTTTTTCCAAACGATTCCTTATTTACTGTAAACTTTTAAAAGCTCTTCACCTAAAAACTGTAGCTTTTCTCCAATTGAACAGGCTTCAATACAGAAGCGATGAGCTCCTGGTTTACCACGTTCTTTACGTAATTGCTGAATGACTAAGCAATCTGCGCAATACGTATCATGCAGTTCGTCTATATCCTTCATAACCGTCACTTTATCCATGTGAACTCTCGCTCCTTTCACGTCCAAAATTCACTTCCTACTATTATGAAGCGTTCATTTTGAACAAGCAACTATTTTGTTTATCCACTTCAGCAATTTTTTCAAGTCCATCACTACTAGCACATAGATGTTTTACAGCGTATCCTTGTTGTACAATTATATGGAAGTCAAATAGTAAAGTAGGGATGTTATGTTAGAGGTTTATATAGATGCTGCTAGTGCAGGTAACCCTGGCCCAAGCGGTATCGGTATATTTATTAAAGGTGAAGGCCAACATATACAAATTAGTGAGTATATCGGGGAAACAAATAATCATATTGCTGAATTTACTGCTTTAGTCCGTGGCCTTGAGGAAGCACAAAAGCTTAGCTCTACGCTTGTTTCCGTTCGCTCTGATTCTAAAATCGTTGTCGCCTCTATGGAAAAAGAATATGTGAAAAACGAGGAATTTAAACCTTTTCTGGAAAAAGCATTATCGCTCTCCAACACCTTCGATTTATTTTTTATTAAATGGGTGCCTGATTCTCAAAACAAAGCTGCTGATGCCTTGGCACGAAAAGCTATCCAAAATAATAATCATTAAACAATGCATGCCAAGGGACTGTTATGGACAGTCCCTTTTCTCCCCTTCTATTCAGATACTTAATATCCCCCAATCCATTCTTTTTATGAAGTCAATTTTCTTACAAAGATCATACAAAATTAGCTCTAATACGCATAAAATTTTCTGATTAATCCAAAACGATATTGACATACATTAGACGCGGTGATATCCTTTAACACATTAGTAGTTTAGCAAACGAAAGTGATAGTTTTATATAGGGGGAAATAAGGATGAAACGTATAATAACTTTAGTGATGATGCTAACAGCTGTCATTGTTTTAGCAGCATGTGGCACATCAAAAGAAAAATCAACAGAGAAAGACCCATCTTCAGCTGATCAGGAAAAAATCATTATTGGCATTGACGATAAATTTGCACCGATGGGCTTTCGCGATGATAAAAATGAAATCGTGGGATTTGATATTGATTTAGCACGCGCGGCAGCTGAGCATATGGGCGTAGAAGCTGAATTCCAACCAATCGACTGGAAAACGAAAGAGGCTGAATTACTCAGCGGACGTATTGATTTAATTTGGAACGGTTATACCATTACAGATGAGCGCAAGGAAAAAGTATTATTTACAAAGCCTTATCTCGAAAACTCTCAAGTGGTTATGACTAAAGCAGATTCTAAGATTGTGAAATTAACTGATTTAGCAGGCACAGAAGTAGGCATTCAATCTCTTTCTTCTGCTGCAGACGCATTAAATGGTAACCCAATCCACAAAGAGATAAAAACAATTACAGAATTCTCGGATAACGTTTTAGCTTTATCAGACTTAAAGACAGGACGTGTTGATGCCGTAGTAATTGATGCTGTAGTAGCAGAATATTACATGACACAAGAGCCTGATACATTTAAATTATTAGAGGAATCACTTGCTCCAGAACAGTACGGTATTGGTGTAAAACCAGGGAATGAAGCATTATTGGAAAAATTGCAAGCTGCATTAGACAAAATGAATGAAGACGGTACAGCAGCTGATATTTCTACAAAATGGTTCGGTGAGGATAAAGTATTAAAATAAAGACAGGATATTTTTTGTAAGAGTTTCCTCTGCGAAACTCTTACTCTCTTTGGAGGGACATCACTATGACAGATTACTGGCAAACTATGATATGGCCGATGCTAGAGGGCGCGAAAATGACCGTTATCCTGTTTTTCATCGCCATTCTTATATCGATTCCATTTGGCTTTTTATTGACACTTGCAGTGAAAAGTCGCATTAAACCACTTTCTTGGCTTGCACATACGTATATTTATATCATGCGTGGTACACCACTATTGCTACAATTATTATTAATTTGCTTTGGTCTACCTATGCTGCCAGTAATCGGTGAATATTTAGTATTGGATCGTTTTGTAGCCGCGTGCCTTGGCTTTATTTTAAATTATGCTGCCTACTTTGCTGAAATTTTTCGTGGTGGACTACTCGCCATCGATAAAGGACAATATGAGGCAGCACAAGTACTCGGTTTATCAAAATGGCAAACCACAACACGTGTCATTTTGCCACAAATGTTCCGCGTAGCCTTACCAGCTTTATCGAATGAATCTGTTACGCTAATTAAGGACACAGCCCTACTCTATGCTGTAGCAGTTCCAGAATTACTACATTTTGCGCAAACAGCCGTCAATCGTGACTTTACGATTGTACCTTTCTTTATTGCTGGTGCTATTTATTTAATCATGACGCTGATCTTGACCGTATTCTTTAAATGGCTAGAAAAACGTTTTAAATTTGAATAGAGGTGATCTATATGGCATTGATGGCAGTAACCAACTTAAAAAAATCTTTTAATCAAGTCGAGGTTCTTAAACAAATTTCATTTTCTGTAGAGAAGAACGATGTCATTGCGGTAATCGGTCCCTCTGGGTCTGGTAAAAGTACCATGCTCCGAAGCTTAATTCATTTAGAGGAAATTGATGGTGGTAGCATTTTAGTAGATGGTGATTATCTTGTGCAGGACGGCGTGTATGCCAAGCCACAGGAAATCAAAAACCTGACAGCTAAAATGGGGATGGTCTTTCAACATTTTAACCTATTCCCCCACTTAACAGTGCAGCAAAACCTTGAAATGGCCCCTCGCTTATTAAAACAAGAATCAGCTGAAGCCATTTCGAGCCGTTGTCTAGATTTATTGAAAAAAATTGGACTTTCCGAGAAGGCAAATGCCTATCCAGCTAATTTATCCGGTGGTCAAAAGCAACGAGTGGCAATTGCCCGTGCTTTAATGATGAACCCTCAAATTTTATTATTTGACGAGCCAACATCTGCCTTAGATCCTGAGCTGACAGGAGAAGTATTAAAGGTCATGAAAAGCTTAGCTGAAGACCAAATGACTATGATTGTCGTTACACATGAAATGGGCTTTGCGCGTGAAGTAGCCAATAAGGTTGTCTTTATGGATGATGGACAAATTATCGAATCTGACCACCCCGATAACTTCTTTACAAACCCACAAAACGACCGAACTAAGGCATTTTTACAAAAGAACCTAAAATAAAAAGGAGGGCGGACATAGTTAAATAGACTAAACTAATAAGAGGATATTATGTTCAATATATGAGCATATATCCTCTTTTCTTTTATATATTAGATTTGTTAATTAGATATTGAAAATATCGTATAGTATGTATAAAATATTAAAGAACATACGTTCTTTTTTTGGTGGAGGATGTAGCCCACAGCGGGAGGCGTAGTGAGGTCTTTAGACCGAGCGTTAATATCTTTTCGGAGAGATGTGCTATGAGGGTACAAGAAGTTCTCATTGAAAATAACAAGAGGAGATACATATTATTGGATCAAGAGGGGTTTCCTGTAATGCCAGTGATGAAATATATAAAGTATTTAGATAAGACAGGAAAAAGCCCTAATACTCAAAAGACATATTGTTACTCCTTAAAGCATTTTTATGACTACTTAGTGGAAAAAGATAAGGATTATAAGTTCATTAGATTAGAAGATTTAGTTGATTTTGTGGGATGGTTAAGAAGCCCTTATCAGAGTTTAAACGTTATTCCCCTTCAACAAGAGAAAGCAAAACGAACGGAAAAGACAATTAACCTTACAATTACAGTAATAGTAAACTTTTATGATTACCTTTACCGTAATGAAGAAGTGCAAAATGACATAATGGAAAAGCTGATGAAGCAAGTGTTTACAGGGGGACACTCACATTACAAGAGTTTTTTACACCATATAAATAAGGACAAGCCCTCTATCAGAAACATACTGAAATTAAAAGAACCACGAAAAAAAGTAGATACACTCACAAAAGAACAAGTGCAGCAAGTATTAGAAGCAACTACTAATATTCGAGATAGATTCTTAATTCAATTGTTATTTGAAACAGGATTGCGTATTGGGGGGAGCTCTCGCTCTTTTCATAGAGGATTTCATTTTTGATCATGGCAAGGGACATCGAATTCGTTTAGTGGATCGTGGAGAATCAGAAAACGGTGCGATGTTAAAGACTGGTGAGCGAGAAATTTATGTATCCCAGTGCTTAATGGATTTATATGACGATTATTTGTATGAAGTGCTGGATGAATTAGATTTGGACACAAACTTTGTTTTTGTAAAATTGAGAGGAAAAGACGTGGGGAAACCGATGGAATATTGGAACGTAGAATCCTTATTTAAGCGTTTAAAAAAGAAGACAGGGATAAACCTACACCCTCACCTATTTCGCCATACACACGCTACCATCTATTATCAGAAAACAAAGGACATTAAACAAGTGCAAGAACGATCAGGTCACTCTCAAATTCAAATGACAATGAACCTATACCTACATCCTTCGGATGAAGATATTCGGGAAGATTGGAATAAAGCACAATCCGAATTTAACCTAAAGAAAAAAGACTGAAAGGAGTAACTGGATGAAGCAAATCCTCCGAATATTCAATTAAACAAGGTATAAACAAAGATGACCTATTTTCTTATTTGGTCGCTAAAAATTTAAATAAAACAAAGGGCTAATCTTCAATTGAGTAGATTTTGCCCTTTTTCTACGGACGGTTAGGACATAGGGATTTCTCATAGTACATCACAGGCACATCATTCACGTAAATTAATGCAACATGTATAATTTAACAAATCTTGCTCTCACCCTTTATGAAAGGTTCTTATGATCTGCTTCACCAATAAATTATTTGCCATTTATAGTTGTCACTTCCCCTGTATTTCCCCCTCACACAACTCCGACAAAAAACGAAAAAGAATGGTTAGCGCTACTCATTGAATCTTTACTGTTCCTCTTTCTCATTACAAGAAAACTCATAACTCTGAGTTAACTTATTAGTAATTACTAATTCGTACTCTCCATCATTTTTCAAACATCCTGAAGAAAGCAAGCCTATTTCTTTGTTATTAAAATAACTTTTTACAGCAATTAATATTGCAAATACCAATAACAAAGTAAAAACAATTATTATGGCAATTTGAATATAATTATAATCCCCATTAACATTCTTCACATAAATCTCCCCCTTTAAGCTATAATTAATTAGATTTTACCCAAAATATTGTAATAAAGGAAGGGATTTCTATGAAATCGAGGTTAATTCTCATGTGTTTTATTAGTTTATTTTTCTTAAACGCTTGTACTAACAATGAAAACAAGGATAGCTGGAATTTAAAGATTCAGAATGTTGGAAATTACTCTAAAGAAGACGGTGATAAAAAAATAAAAATAGCAATACTTGATAGTGGTATAAATAAGAGACATTTCGCAAAGAATCTTATCACAAAAAGCTATAACGTTATTACAAACGAAAATAAAACTAATGACGAATTCGATCATGGAACAAAAATTGCTAGTATTATTATTGATGAAAAAATAGGTATTAATACTAATGTAGAGTTATTTGATATCCAGGTAATTAATAATAAAGGACAAACCACAATAAATAACGTTTGTGACGGAATATCTAAAGCAATAGAATATGAAGCTGACGTGATCAATATGAGCCTAGGTTTTAATACAAACAACAAACAGCTAAAAGAATGTATAGATAAAGCCCACAAAAAAAATATTATTCTAGTAGCCTCTAGTGGAGATACTATGAGTGATATATCCGATTATCCAGCCGAATATAAAAATGTAATATCAGTAGCTGCTATAGATAAAAATAAGGAGTTATTTGGATTTTCTTCTACAGGGAAAATAGATTTCTTTGCTCCAGGAGTCGATGTTATAGCTAAAAATAACAAAGGAAATTATATAAGAACCGAAGGTTCATCAATAGCTTCGGCAAACTTCACGGGTGTTTTATCAATCTATTTAAATAAAAATATAGACAAAAAAGAAATCTATTTACAAGATAATGTTGAATTTTTTAATTTTAATGGTAGAGTAATAAATATACTAATATTTAACAAAAATACAAACAAATGAGAGGAATGTTATTATGATCAAAAAAATGTTTAAACTAGTACCATTGCTAATATTGACACTATTATTTAGCGCAATCGCTTCTCCTATCTCTAAAGCAAATGAAGTAGCAGCAAAAGATGATGCAATAAATAATTCTACTTACTATTCAGTGAAAACTCACGAAATAGTTTTATTTGAAGAAGAGGCTTTAAGTTTAAATCCATATTTAGAGAATCAAGAATTAAATTACGTTAAAAATTATCTGAAAAATTTAAGCGATGAAGAAATTGATGAAATCTTGATACAGAACGGGTACAATTTGGACGATATAAAAATCGACACAGAATTAGGTCACGCAAATATTGTTTGGTTTGTTCCAATAGTAGTTGGTGCAATTATTGTTGCTGGTGGTATTATCTTTTCTGCCCTTTACTTTTCTCATAAAGAAAAAATGACCCTAATTGATAAGTGTTACGCTAACGGTGGTTATCCAGAAATTGATTCAAAGGACAAAGCAGGAGCTAAAGGAACCACTGATGGTGGAGCTGCAACTAAAGCAGGTGGATATAAATTTGAATGTAAGAAAAAGAAGTGAGGCTGGGACATAACTAATTGGTTCCTTCATAAAGCCGAATAATCTCTAAATTACCAAAACACGATAAATAGAAAAACCGAACTATTCCGAGCTTTTCGGTGGATAGTTCGTTTTTTTTGTTGGCGATTATAAAAGCTTTTTGTTACTTTGAAATAAAGTTTAATTAAAAACACCTTACAAACCCGTATTTTACGGTAAATAAGAAGAATCCATTTTGTGCTGGTTTAAAATAAAGTTTAATTAAAACCGTGCTACAAATGCTGATTTTACAATAGAAGAAACCCATCCATTTTGAAAAAAGATTAATCACAATGGATGGATTTAATTTTGTGAAGGAGTTATTTTTTATAAAAAAGTTTGATTAAAACTCACTTAGAATTCTTACATCAAAAGAGACAAAATGGTGCAACTTTTTTAAAAACAGTAGAACTTTATTTTAAACGATACATCTTTTTTATAAACGGTACAACTTTATTTTAAATCTACAATATGATGAAAAGGCTGCATTTATATTATACATTGAAAAACTAATACAAAGTCTCTTGGATGTCGGAAAAGTATCATATCTCCAAGTCGAAGAAGGTATAAGAGTGTTTAAAGCTCATAAATTTCTACCTAACGACATTAAAAAGGCGGATGATAAGCAAGTAATACAGTTTAGTGGGTTTAGTAGAGGGTTAGTATATGATGAATGACTTTCTTAAAACTGATTGGTACCAGATAGTAGAGCAACAAAATATTCTTTAATGTGAAACAGTGGTCCGTTATTTTAGTTAAAAATCGAGAGCATAACATATTTTATATGACTAATATGTTATGCTCTTTATTTTATCTACTTTTTTTCAATTTAGGTCTTGATAACTTTTGCTGCTCTCCTTTCATTTCTTTATCAAGCTATAGTTTCTCTCTTTAGGAACAACATGCTATTGAATAGATAATCTATCTTTTAGTTTTATTTAATGGGAAATATTATTGCATAAAAGAGAGTCATTTAAGACTCTCTCAATAGTTGTGAACATTTAGTTTTGAAAAATCAATATTCTTTCATTAAAGCATTTGTTCTTCATTCATTAAAAATGTATTGATTTTTAATTTCACTATCTTTGTCCTTTAAGTTATTTATTTGCTAGTATTTCAAGTAATTCTTTTGATTCTTCTTTTGATAATTTAGTATATTTCATATCATTTTCTACCAGAGTTACTTGTTCTTTTGAATTGACATAGATTAAATAATAAGAAGACTTCAACTCCTTATCAGGGTCTATAAAATCAAAAGACATTCTAAACTTTAATAGTCCAAATGACTCTTTACTTTTTTCTTTCCATTTAACTTTAGTAAGAATTTTATTTATTATTGAGACTTGATCTTTATCTAGGATTTCTAAACTTTCTTTAAAATCTCCATTTTCATCAGCCATCTCTAAAATAATTTTCTTTGTATCATTAGAACATCCCACACATAGAAAAATCAATGCAAATGAAATAATAATTATTTTTCTTAACACATAAATACCACCCTTTACTTAATTTCGTATTTTAAAGCTCATTAACTTCTAAATTAAACCCTTTAAATGAAACGAATCTTAAAGACCTTGTGTTTGTTTATCTTACAGAATAATCTTGGTTCTAGCCACATTACATCTCGTTCCACGGTGGTTACTATTTGATTAGCTATTTCTCTAAATGCTGTTTTCAGGTTTAAATCCAAACTCTACACTTGATACAGGTCTATATTTACTATTTGATTGAACACCTACAATCATTGTAAACGGATTATCTTTATAACCTAATGTATTGATAAAGAAAATATTGATTGTGAAAATTGAGAGAGTCATTGTTAAATTGTTTATTGTGATTAAACTTCAAGCAAAGTCTCGTGCCAAGTTTAAAAAAGCTTGGATGGCAGGCGAAATCCACTTTTCTTCATGCCAAAACATTTGGGTGGCAAACGATGTGGCCGACATATCCCACGGCAACGAGACTAGTTCCCCCCTACTCAATTCTGCTGTCACAGCCATTTCAGGCAAGATGGCGATGCCCATCCCTATTTTCGCACATTGTTTAATCGCCTCCGCACTGTTAAATTCCAATTCCGTAATTCCCCCCATGCCCTTTTGAGAAAGACTTCGCTCAAAAAATGTGCGATAGGAACACCCTTTCTCCGTCAGTAAAAAGGTCTCCCCATTAAAATCTTCAATGTCCAATTCAGTACGTGAAGCTAATGGATGATCAGGCGCTACCAAAATATAAAAGGACTCATCCTGCATTTTTTCTCCGCAAAACCCAATCTCGTGCTTGTCCTCATCTAGCATAAAAATAATGTCCGCGTCCCCTTCTCGCAAACTTTGTTTCAAGTTCGCATGTGACAGCGGCTTAAAAATAAGCCGAATTCCTGGATATCGTAAGCGAAACAGACGCAGTATAGCAGGCAGGCGGTACGTACACAACGTTTCATCTGCACTAATGACCAACGTCCCCGTCATTTCGCCAGATTGCTTAACCGCATGCTCCGCTTCTTCAAGTTCACTCAATATACGGACTACATAATCTAGAAAACGTCTACCCGCATCAGTCAAGATTACTTTTTTTCCTAATCTGTCCACCAGCTTTACACCTAGTTCCTCTTCCAATGCCTTCATTTGCATCGTAACCGTGGATGGAACATAGTTTTGCACCTCTGCAGCGCGGCTAAAGTTGAGTGTTGAAGCGAGTGTATAAAAGGTCTTTAATTGACGCAATTCCATTGTATAGTTCACCCCATGATTCAAAAAAAATGAATGTTTTATTCAAAAACGTTTCTTTGACTTCACAATAGCATTCTCGTAGAGTAATGACAAGAAAGACCATCTATCCCATCTTTAATGACAAAAAGGAGTTTTTCACATGAAAGATTATAAACTTTATGAACTGGGAGACATTCAGCTACAATCAGGTGACATACTGCCAAATGCTGTTCTTGCCTATCAAACATACGGGACACTAAATGCGGAAAAGAATAATGCCATTGTTTATCCTACATGGTTTGCAGGCTTGCATACTGATAATGAATGGTTAATCGGAACTGGCAAGGCACTGGACCCAGAAAAGTATTTTATCATCATACCGAATATGCTTGGCAATGGATTATCCTCTTCTCCAAGCAATACACCAGCGCCCTATCATCAAGCAAATTTCCCACTCATTTCAATTTATGATAATGTGCGACTACAGCATCAATTGGTTACTCAAAAGTTTGGTATTAGTAAAATAGCACTCGTAGTTGGCTGGTCGTTAGGGGCTGTACAAACCTTTCAATGGGGAGCAAGTTACCCTGAGATGGTCGAACGAATCGCTCCATTCGGAGGGACTGCCATGACTAGACCCCATGCCAAGGTTGTATTTGAAGGAATGATTGCTGCCCTTCAAGCTGATTCTAACTGGAAAAATGGTTTTTACACCGAGCAACCTAAAGAGGGATTGGCTGCCATGGGACGCGTCTATGCAGCTTGGGGATTCTCACAGGCTTATTATTTAGAACAGCTCTATCAGCAAGAAGGCTATGAAACGCTGGAGGAATACCTCGTGGATTACTGGGATCAAGTGTTTTTAAGCTTTGACGCCAATGATTTAATCTCCATGCTACGTACCGGCATTACTGGAAATATTAGTGCCAATTCGACGTATGATGGTGATTTCGAGCTTGCATTAAGCAAGATTACAGCTCGTGCATTGGTCATGCCAGGAAGTACTGATCTTTTCTTTCCTCCAGAGGACAATAATTATGATGCACTACATATGCCAAATGCGCGCTTCCTCCCTATTGAATCGAAGTGGGGACATTGTGCAGGGATTGGACAGCATGAGCCAGATTCTGAATTTATTGATAAAAACCTGAAAATGCTCCTGCTTGAATAAAAACCACTTTACTCTTGACTTTCCCCTGCACGGGAAACTATATACTTCCATTATGATAGAGATTGGAGGTGATATTTTGTTTAAAATTAGTGTGTTTTCTAGGCTAAGCAAAGTATCCTTAAAAACATTGCGCTACTATGATCAAATCGGCCTATTAAAGCCAAGAAAGGTGGATCACGAAACTGGCTATCGTTACTATTCGGCAGACCAGCTCCTTGAAATCAACCGAATTTTTATTTATAAGGAATTAGGATTCACTTTGCCACAAATCATTCATTTACTCCATGAAGATATTACAATAAAGGATATTCAAGGAATGTTTAAGCTGAAAAAAAATGAAATTCAAGGCATTATCGATATGGAACAAGCCAAGCTTGCTCGAATTGAGGAACGTATGCAGCTTTTAGAAAGTGAGGGGCAAGTGGAAACCATACAAGAAATCAGAATCAAAGCTGAAAATGCCCAGCAGTTCCTTTCTTTGAAGGCGCATGGGAAAGAAGAAGACATTCCAGACCTATTTCGTACATTTAATCGAATATTATCAAAAGAAATTCGCCAATTGGCTCAAAGTCCTCAGGTCGTTTTATGGAAAGAAATAGAGGATAAAGAAGATGAATTCGAATTTGAAGTCGGTTATTTTTTAAGCTAGGAGCTTCCATTGTTTCCAGATACATTTCAATTACGAACTCTTCCACCTGAGCCGATGATGGCCACCATGACGTTTCGCTCGGATGCTAATTTTGCTAGTACAGCCTGTGTAGATTTAGCAAAATGGATTGTAAAAAATAACTATCAGATTAAGGAACTGATTAATGCTAGTAATGAAGGCGTTTCTATTGCTAATATTAAGAACACCTATTGGTAAAAATATTTCGTTGGCTATGGCCGCATATAAAAGTAAAAAACAGTTGGGGTCATCCCAACTGTTTTACTATATATTCACTACTTTTTTCGGCTTCATCTTGGCAAGACGTAGGAGATAAATAATAAAGACCACTCCTAGTAAACCGGCCCCTGATAAGTAGACAGAAGCATATCCTGCCTGTACGGCCACCATTCCTAAAATATAAGAGCCTAGAGCAATCCCAAGGTCAAACATCGTGAAATAGGTTGCTGTTGCGTAGCCGCTTCGTTGGATGGCTGTTGATTGAACCGCTAATGCTTGTAAGCTCGTTGTCACTGCTCCGTAGCCAAAGCCTACAAAAATAGCTGCACTTAAAAATAACATGGGTCCTTCAACGAAGGCTAGCATGATAAGTCCGATAGCAAAAGAGATAATACCTGGAATAATAACAAATTGAGGCCCCTTTGTATCATAAAGTTTTCCTGTATATGGACGTGTAATTAACATAGCTGCTGCAAACACGGCATAAAAAAGACTGGCAACCGCCATTAAACCTTTTTGCTGTGCATAGACCGATAAAAATGATAAAACACTAGCATACGAAAAAGCTACTAAACTAGCAATTGCTGCAACGGGCAATGCCTTTCGCTCAAATAAATCATGGAAGGTGAACGTTAATTTCCCTTTATGTGCTGGCTGCGGTAAATCGTCAGTATGAACCGTTAATGCTAAAATGCCTCCAGCTAGTATACAAAAACTCATGACAATAAATAACACGTTAAAAGTGCTATATTGAATTAATAATAGACCAATAAATGGCCCAATGACAACCGCTAGATTTGTAGACATCGTGAAATAACCTAAACCTGCCCCTTTTCGCTTGGCTGGTACAATATCTGCAGCTAATGATCCTGCGGCTGTTGTAATGATACTAAAGAAGATCCCCTGAATAAAACGAAGACCCAGTAAAAGTCCAAATGGATGAATAAATAAATATAAGACAGTACAAGCAAAATAGCCGGCTATGGATAGCACTAGCAATTTTTTCTTCCCAAACACATCTAATAATTTCCCTGAAAACGGACGTACAATTATCGCTGATAGTAAAAAACCTGACAATAACAAGCCGGCTTCCTTATCTGTTTGGTGTAGTTCACCGATGGCATAAAGCGGCAAAGTCGTTACTAGCCCATAAAAAACAAAAAAGACAGATATATTTGTTAAAAAGAGACTAATAAATCGCTTTGTCCATATTTGTGTATTCTTCCCTTGCTGCAAGTTAATCAACCTTTCATTTTTTCCAGTAATATCATAAACTGCTGCTGCTCCTCAGCAGTAAGTGATCCTACCATTTCTTCCTCAAAAGCTAAAATTGTTTCTGTAATGGCTGGTAAGCGGTCATTGGCTTGTGCAGTTAAGGTTACAATTTTTTCACGCTTATCTTCCCCGTCTAATCGTTCGACCCAGCCCAATGTCTCTAATCGTGTGATAGCTCTTGTAATGCTTGGTGCCTCTACATTTAAATATTTCCATATTTGCGTTAAGGTCATAGGCCCGTTTTTATGTAAGCAATATAAAATGGTCCATTGGGAGCTATATAATTGATGCTGCTTCAACACTTCATTTAAGCAGTTCGTTAAGTACCGACTTTTTTGAAATAAAGCATGGAATATCGGATTCATATGGTCTTCCTCCTAAAAATTATTTACCTAGCTAAATAAACTATACGCTTCATTTTTTCCTTTGTAAAGCAACTAATTTGGCAAAGGTCATTCTATCTTTGCAGGGAATTTTTTGCATATGTCGAATTAAGCAAGGAGATCACAAGGAAAAGGAGATGGAATCATGGGGAAAAGGGTTTTAATACTTGCAGGAGATGCAGTAGAAGCTTTAGAAATTTTTTATCCTTATTATCGTTGTCTTGAGGCAGGTTTTGATGTCACAATCGCAGCACCATCCGCAAAGAAATTACAGACAGTATTACATGATTTTGTAGAGGGCGTCGACACATATATTGAGCGTCCTGCCTATGGCTTAGAGGCACATGCTTCTTTTGCAGATATTGATCCATCACAATTTGATGGTTTAATGATTCCAGGGGGAAGGGCGCCAGAATATATCCGTTTAAATGAATATGTACCGACCATTGTGAGTCATTTTTTTGAAACCAATAAACCGATTGCCGCTGTTTGTCATGCAGCACAAATATTCGCAACCATCCCCGAAGTACTAAAAGGACGCGAACTTACAGCCTACATTGCTTGCAAACCAGAAGTTCAAGTAGCTGGGGCCACCTATATAGATGCCAATCTTCACACAGATGGTAACTTAGTAAGCGGTCATGCTTGGCCAGATTTACCAGGGCTAATGCATGAATTTATTAAAAAACTAGAGGGATGAGCATTAAGGATGCCTAAGCATAGGCATCCTCTTTTTTATGACTGGCTTTCCTGTAATTCAATTTTCTCTACTTCTTGCGTCGATGTAAGGTAGCTAATTCGTACATGAACTCCAAATTCTTTGTCAGGTTGCTTCAGCCAAAGCTTAAATTTTTCAATGGTTGACGCTCCATGTACTTCCTTTCCCTCATGTAAATAGTCCACAATCTTTGCATGGGGATACTTCCCCTTCACTTCTTCTACCGCTAGCTTTCCCCACTTCGCATAGGCAGGTGTTTCTTGCTGTGCCAAAACTATCTCTGGAATATGTAATGGCACGGCAAACAGAAGTCCAAGCATTACATACACATTTTTCACAGAAAACCCTCCTAATTAACGGTATAAAATGATGAACGAAGTAAAAAATAAGAGCTCCAAAAGTAATTACTAATGGAGCAGCGTTGTTTATTGTTTGGGCTGTTGAGGATTATTATGAATGACTTGGTTAAACTCAGCTGAGTATTCTTCTCGATCATTCTTTTTATGTGTATCCTCTTTCTTTTTCTTTTTAAAGCTTGTTTTCCTTTTCTTCGCCATTGCTTACACCTCCAAAAAATAATTAGTTCTTTTTATTGGATTGTTGATTTTTATCATGATTGGTTTTATTGTTTTTATTTTTGGCCTTCGCATCAAACTCTGCCGCGAACTCCTCATTCAAGTTGTCATTCGGGTTGTTATTATTACTATTACTTCTATCGAGGTCTTTGCTTTTGTAGGTGCCAAAAGGATTATGCGTTCTGGCATTCATGGTTTTTTTGCTGTTTTTATTATTTCGATTGCCCACAGATATCACCTCCTACATATAATTTGCTCAGGTACTCGCGTTTATATGAGGTATTTTTTTCGGGCATTTTTGTAAAAAAAAAATGAACATCCCTAACCCAAGTTAGTCATGTTCATTCTAATCTGTCTCTAGACAATGGTATATTCCGTTATATTTAACAATGCTCCCACAGCTCCAGAAAAGCCATGATCATTAATAAAGACAGGTGTATGCTTTTTCGTGCGTGTATAATTGGCAATTACGCGGGCAAGATGTTCATTATTGCTGAGAGTCGATCCAATATAAACGATATGCTGTGTATTTTTTTCCTCAGCATATTGAATACTTAATGTTGTAATCACTTCACCAACAAGTCCCTGTACAGTTGCAATAATATCCTCAGCAGGATGCTTCATGGATTGTGTAATGCCCACTTTACCAAAATTACTCGCAGTTAAATGCCCATCAATGGGTGTATCCATTCCTTGATAAATGTCTTTGACTAATAAATCTATACCTTCTCGATGACCATTAGCAGCCATTTCACGAATTTCATTATAATCTGTAATGCCTGTTGTAAGCGCTGACAATCCTATTAATGTTCCGCCACCAACGCCTGTCCCACCAACACGTATATGTGTATTATCTTCCATATAATGTATAGAAGTACCCGTTCCGATATTAGTAATCATACTACGTTCAAACAAGTAGCCTTCCTTATTTAACAAAAAACGAACACCTTTTAATGTAGCTTCAAATTCTACTATATAATGAATCGATTTCATTGTTTTAATGACATCAAGTAATTGTTCTGTACGTCCCCCCGTAACACCAATATCCTCAATATCTGGATGATCAATAATCCAATTTTTCACAGATAGCAAATCATTTGACGGGAAGGTTGTTAGAATAAGTTCATTGTCTTCATCTAAATAAGCAACCTTTGTCAATGTGCCACCTGCATCAATACCTATAGCCTTTGGCATACAATTCTCCTTTGTGTTTATTACGTAACCTCATCTATTACGAATGATCATTACGCTAGTAGTCAGGCAACTAAATAAGTTCCATGCCTTCATTGGTGTCAAGGATTTTGCAAGGAGTTTTGGTGTGCCAAAATCCTGACTAACTAGTCATTGTCCGAAACGATAACGCCTCGTCCAGTCCCCCAAATCTTGTAATGACATTTTCGCCCTTTCTAAACTTTAACGCTGTTGAAATAATTGTGCAATAACTTCATAAACATTCATAAAAAAATCACGAAAAATATCAATTTATTTCTCATCTACAAGTGAATCTTGACGAATTATAATACTTTAACATCATTCTACTAAAAAAACAAAAAAAGTGAAAATGCACTGCTTGCAAACAGGCATTTCCACTTTCTTTTACGATGCAATTAATTAACGTGCTGAATAACCACCATCAATAACTAACTCAGCACCTGTAATATAAGAAGCTTCATCGGATGCTAAAAATAAGATTGCATTCGCTACTTCTTCTGGTTGACCAAGACGACCCATTGGCGTAGTTTTTACTAACATATCCATAGCTTCTTTTGCTTCCGATAATTTTGCTGTCATCGGTGTTTCAATAACACCTGGGAATACGGTATTGACACGAACATTGAAAGCACCAAGCTCGGAAGCCGCTGCACGAGCGATCGCACGTAAAGAGCCTTTAGATGCTGTATATGCATTGAATCCTGCACCAATAATGGCTGTGTAAGATGATGTATTTACGATTGAGCCCTTCCCTGCTTCCTTCATATATTTAGACGCATGTTTAATGCCAAGGAATGGACCAAAAGCATTGATATTGTGCATGATGGACCAGTCCGCTTGTGTAATTTGATCTGGACCTTTTTCTGAAGAAATACCAGCATTGTTAATTAAAATATCGATACGACCATATTTTTCGACAATCGCTTTTGTCACTTCTGCCCAGTTTTCGTCAGAAGAAACATCTAATTTCATGCCCTCTACATTTTCGAGCTCTGAGATTTTCGCTAGGTTCTCCTCGTTAATATCTGCTGCAATGACTGTCGCACCTTCTTGTGCAAACAACTTTGCCATCGCTGCCCCCATTCCAGATGCTCCACCTGTAATCATTGTAATTTTATTATTTAAACGTCCCATTACTTTATACTTCCTCTCACTTGAAATTTGTCTGTCGTACTAGTATAAACCGTCCCTTTTAGACCACAATAAAAGTATAGGTTTAAATAGTTTACTATTAAACTATATCATTTTTAGTAACCGTTTTCAAAGAATATCTCCATATTCATGAACAATCTGTTTTATCTTTCCCCATTTTTACGATACGATATACTATAGATGTGGAACCATTTGAACGGAGGAATACAAGTGAAAGATCAAAAAAGACTTTATAAAGAAGCGATGCAGGTTTTAAAAGATACAAGTCGCACTTTTTATATACCCATCACTTTCTTAAAAAATGATTTAAAGGTATCGGTAGCAGCTGCCTATTTAGCGATGCGTGCCATCGATGAAATAGAGGATCATGAACAGCTTTCCAATGATGTAAAGTTTGATTTATTATCGGCAACTAGTGACCTTTTAAAGGACACATTTAATAATGAGGCATATCAAGAATTGGTAGCGCCTTATGCGGCACAGTTACCTGAGGTAACCCTTCGCTTAGCAGATTGGCTAGCATTCTGCCCTGAGGAATCTCGAAAAATTGTCCAAGCTTCTACAAGTGAAATGGCCTTTGGTATGGCGAAGTGGGCTAAAGCTAATTGGCAGGTGCATACACGCGAGGATTTAGATGATTATACATACTACGTAGCAGGGCTTGTTGGGACAATGCTGTCTGAGCTTTGGGCGTGGGGTGCAGACATTCAAACAGATCGCGATTTAGCAATTGGCTATGGTCGAGGTCTCCAGGCTGTCAATATTTTACGCAATCAGCATGAGGATATGGATGAGCGTGGCGTAAGTTTCGTTCCTGACGGCTGGACACGCGAGGATTTATTTACTTATGCAGAGGAAAATCTCGCGAAAGCTGATCTTTATATGAAAGATATTAATAAACGCACAGTATTATTATTCTGTCGATTACCACTTGCATTAGCGCATAAAACATTAAAAGCCATGCAAGACGGTCGTGAAAAAATAACACGTACAGAGGTTGAGCAAACCGTTGAAGAGGTACAGGCAGACTGATGGGCGGCTCTCATTTCTAGAATGACCCATTAATATGTAATACCAATAAAACCCCTGCATGAGAATTTTCTCGTTCAGGGGTTCCTTTTTGAGCAGCACTTTATAAAGGTTTGCGTTACGCAAAGGTCAATCGCTAGTTTCAGATATTTTTTAAAGCTCCATAAAAATTACGGACAATCTCCCATTGGTACGCATACTTTCTGCTTGCACAAAGCTTCAACTCAAACAAAGCTTACAAACATTACTCCCCTTAAATAAACTGCTACCTACCGGGGGGTCTTACACTTTAGTGGGTTTCTTTCCTTAATTTGTAGCAAGAAGCTGCACAATGATTTCATAGCTAAAAAAGACTGACAGCATTGTTAACAATGTAAACACTATTTTTTCCACTTTACTACCTGTTTTTGTAGTAAGCGGTAGACGCACCGAAATGGAGACTGGGAAAAATAGCTTTACACCCTTTTTGGTCCCCATATCTAATAAAACATGGCTTGCCATCCCTAATAAAATACCTATTGTAACGGACTTATAAGGTATAAATGTATGTAGTAGCATCCCAATCAAAAATAAAAACAGCAAACTATGTGTAAAGGAACGATGCCCAAACAGCGAATTAACTATTTTTGAAATGATAGGAAGCTTCCTTCCGATTTTGCTACCACCATGGCAAATATCTGGAAGTAATGCACCGATAACGCCTGCCCCTACCAAAACAAGCGGATTATCATTTGAAATTTGTGCAAAGGCTAGACTTGCTGTAATGCCCCCAACCATATGGGTATTCCCTTGCATAAAGTACTTCCACCCTTCTTACGCATTTTGCGAACCATCTTAATGTAACATAAATACGCCCAAAAGGGAACATACATTCCGAACGTACGATCTGAAATATTTTCATCCAATAATTGTATAGCCATAAAGTATATGGTTAAAAATAGGGATGGAGGTTATTTATGAAAGCTTATAGAGGACTACTTTTTATTATATTGGTAATGGGCAGTAGTGCGTGCCTTTGGTATTTTGCTATCCCCCTGGCCCCCATTCATCCACTGAACAAGCTTGCTCATATTATTGGAGGCTTAGCGATTACAGGACTCTTCCTTGTGTTTCTTTTCTCAACAAGAATGAAACTACTAGAGCGTTGGTTTAATGGGCTAGGGCGCTTAAATTTTTATCATAAAGTATTGGCCATGTTTTCACTTGGTTCTATCATGATCCATGGGCAATTGCAAAAGATGGTTCCTGATCAAGAACTCCCGCAAACATCTTTTCGTGAATGGGCGAAAGAGCTTGGAGAGCTCGGGCAATATGGATTTATCATCCTAATCGCCCTTGCATTCCTAGCAAAATTTTTAAAATATGAGCATTGGCGCTGGTTACACCGCTTTTTGCTTCTTCCTTATACATTGGGTATTTACCATACTTATTTTTCGAGCGAATATGATTTATTACAGCCCTCAGCATTGGGTATTTTCACTGCTCTTACAACAACTATTGGTTTTATGTCTGCCCTGTATATGATGACAATGTATCAAGATATGTTTTTCCGGTATAACGGTTCTATTTCCAACATTCAAAAACTAAATATCCATGTCATCGAATTAGAACTGACCCTTACGAAAAAGCTTCATTACCGACCTGGACAATTTATCTTTCTAAAAATCTTTCAGGAAGGCATTGAAAAAGCACCCCATCCTTTCACTATTTCTGGTGGGGATGGAGAAAAAATTAGAGTGACGATCAAAGCAGTCGGCGATTTTACAAAGCAGGTCTACAAACAAATACAATTGAACACCCCTGTTGCCATAGATGGTCCTTTTGGCCATTTTGACTTTGCCAAAGGAGCCAATCAACAACTTTGGGTTGCTGGTGGCATTGGCATTACGCCGTTCATAGCCTATTTACAAACAAAACCTACTAAGAAAATTGATTTATATTATTCCTTTCATGGTGTGGATAATATGGTATATAAAGATTTTTTACTGAACTATGCGCAATCCAATGATAAATTTACGGTCACCTTTATTGATACAACAGAGCAGGACAGGCTTTCCTTTGACCGGATGACCATACCAGCTCATACAAGTATTTATCTATGTGGACCCGAAAAAATGATAAAGCACTTCAAATCGTCCGCGCCTACTAGCCATATAGAATGGGAAGCATTTAAACTAAGATAGCAAGTGTTACCCTTCGGACTATAGACAACCTCAAAAACATTTGAGTGGAACTATAGTCTTTTTTCTTTTAACCATTTAATGAAGAAAGGACGCTGTTTTCCACTATAGGAGATTGAGGAACTGCTTTGCTTCGCACAGAAAACACCCACTCCGTTCAATCAACTTCTCCATAAAGCACTCCTCTACATTTTTTCTAAAAGATAAATTCTATCTAAAGCATGAAAAAATTCAGTTGTTTCTCCTTGCAAATTTCGAGTTTGGTGCGTCATGACATTCAGGCAATCATCCTCTCATCAGAAATCCTTCATTCAAGACTCTCTAATTCGAGCAATTTACTTGGAATTTGAGTTCATTTATCGTATAGTAAACACGCAACTTATAATGAAGGAGTCAAAATGATGACAGTGACAAAAAGCAATATAAATAAAGTTATGCATGACCGTAAATCTGTTCGTAAATACGACGAAAATTATAAAATCCCTCAAGAACAACTAGAAGAATTACTAACAGAAGCCACTTCTGCGCCATCTTCAAGTAACTTACAGCCATGGCGCTTTATCGTCATTCAAGATGAAGTAATAAAAAAAGAGTTACGTGCCATTGCTAACAATCAAGAACAAGTGGAAACTTCCTCAGCTGTTATTGCTGTGCTAGGCGATACAAAAATGTACGAAAATGCGGAGTCAATCTTTACAAAAAATTACGATCTTGGTTATATTAATGAAGCAACTAAGGATTTAATGATAACTAATTCTATGAACTTGTATTCTCAGCTTCCTCAGGAGATTTTAAAAAATATCGTTACATTTGATGCTGGTCTAATTTCCATGCAAATCATGCTTTTAGCAAAAGACATGGGCTATGATACAGTACCAATGGGTGGTTTTAACAAAGAAGCCTTCGCCAAACATTTTGAATTAGCTGACCATATCGTACCCGTTATTTTAATTGCGATTGGTAAAGCAGCAGCCCCTGCCTATAATTCTTCACGTATTGAGCTCGAGCATATCGCCAAATTCATGTAATACATGTAAAATGGTCACCTTTCTATATAGGAAGGTGACTTTTTTGTGAATAGGCTGGCATGTCAGGTACCACTACAAACATAGGATAGTAATGTTTGCGAATAGTAAACGGTGAAAAATTTAAAAAATGATTCTCCAACACTAGCACAATAATTTTCCCAGGGATATTTTTTGCATTTCTTTCCTTCATTACTCAAAAAATCATCATAAAAGAAATAATGGACATTTTCTTTCTAGTACATTTGTGTGATTGCTACTAAAAATTACATATAAATGCTTGTAGATTAAACATAATAGGATTGGTATCATTAGGAGGTATTTTCTTAAGAAGGGAGGTTTTTCTGATGGACTATAATTATTATAACTCTGATTTAGATGCAGCCATGGGAGGCTTATTTCTTATCCTAATTTTAGCATCTCTAGTTCTTGGGCTAATCGCCTACATTATTAGTGCACTAATTTATTTTATGACATCTAAAACAAATGGTTTTGGAGATGTAGCCTATATTGCTTGGATTCCTATCATTAATGTATACAGTCTTTTCCTACTGACTGCTGGTGGAGATAATCGAGAAACGATTCGTGCAACGGCTCTAAAAAATACGCTTATTTATGCAGGCTTGTTTATCGTTTCGTTTATACCAGTTATCGGTATACTCGCATCACTAGGTATGGTGGGCTTTACATTGTATTTCACATATCGCCTATTCTATCGCTGGTGTGGTGAAACTGGTAAGGCTGTACTTTTCACAATTCTAATGGTTATTACAGGCGGGCTGTTCTTTGCTATTTACGGTTTAATGCGCATGAACAAACCATTCGTAGCCTAGTTCACCATCTTAAAACCTCTTTAAGTCTTCAGACTAAAGAGGTTTTTTGGCGTAGTTTCACATAATAATGCCGCATAGATTTAGGAATTCCTTTTAATACTAGAGTGCCATTATAAACTAAATATCGGATTCTATATTCTAAATAAAAGATGTTTGGCTGTTTCTCCATGCTAGCAAGTAGCTCTAAAAGAAATGTTCCAGTTTGAATAAAATCCACATGTCCCTGCTCCTGATGCATTTCTTTTAGCTTCTTCACGATGAAAGAGTCATAAAAATTTTCAGGCACCTCTTGAATATGCTGATGCTCCCATTGACGAAGTACTGCTGTTGATTCTGCCAAACCTTCCCATTGCTGTAGAAATTTTTGACGTCCCTTTACTGATAATCTCTTTATATCATACAGATTTGGATTCCACTGACGTTCGATCACTTGCTGTCCATTTGAATGTATAAGAAATATTTCATTGTGCTGATCACGCAATACATAGAGGAAAAACCGAAGCCCACATTGTTCTTCTATATGGTCCCCACACCAAATATAGATAGGTAGGTGACTAGGGATATCACGTATCTCTCGAATGGCATCTCTTATTTTAGTAGGACCAACAAAGTCATCCATCTCATCGTTAATATTTTCCATTAACCACTTTTGGCGGAATGCTTGTCCTCTTTCTTCATCAAGCTTCCACAGCGGTCCTATAGACAAATCCTCAGGAAAGCCAATGACATATTTAGGCGGAGCAAGTTCCACTCGTAAGGAGCCAGCTGCAGATTCTGAGCAAACAATATGTGCACCTCGGGCAGTTGTCGTCATCCTGTTTCTTTGAAGCTGAATGTAATCATTAATGGTGTCTACCAAATAGCTAAGGTGTTCCGCCGCAGCCCAAAAAGACCATCCCTCTTTAGGATCACTTTGTTCATGCCGAAATGTTGTAAATGGCTCTGATGGCGGAAGCTCATACCTCTCCCATTCTCCATTTTCCACGACATTTGCTAATGTAATGGAATCGAGCGTTTGAATTGTATATACAAGCACCTGATTGTGGTCGTACAAAAAATAGATAAATGGGTAGTGCATCACTGTTTCCATATCCTTGGTCTCCTTTTCAAATGATAGCTTTATACTAACCTCTTCCATTATTTATTCAAAAAGCAGCTAGTCCCTACAAAAAGTATGTTATTATTATAGTTAGAAAATTTTGAATTTCTGTCAAGTAAAGGGGATTGATAATATGTATGAAAATATTTTAAGACATCCGGGGCCGACACCGATTCCAAAGAGAGTTCAGCTAGCGATGAGTCGGGATATTTTTAGTCATCGGAGTCAAGAATTTGTAGAATTATACCGAAAAACGATTGAGGCGGTAAAGCCTGTCTTTGGCACGACACAGGACATTTTACTCTTGCCATCGGGCGGGACAGCTGCACTAGAAGCTGCGGCAGTCAATACGGTTGCCGCTGGTGAGGAAGTTGTGGTCATTACGGTCGGGGCATTCGGTGACTATTTCGTTTCCATTTGCGAGCAATACGGCTTCCATGTACATAAGCTTGAAAAAGAGTGGGGACAAGCTTGCACACCTGAGGAGCTACAGGCATTTTTACAGCCATTACAAAATATCAAAGCGGTTTTTATCACATATAACGAAACTTCTACAGGCATTTTAAACCCTGTTGCTGAATTAGCACAAGTGATTCAAGACGAAACAGATGCACTCGTTATCGTGGATGGCGTAAGCTGCATCGGTGGCGCGCCGGCTGAAATGGATGCTTGGGGTATTGATATTCTCGTGACAGGCTCTCAAAAAGCGATGATGCTACCGCCTGGACTCTCTCTTGTCAGTGTGAGCGAAAGAGCTTGGCAAGTCATTGAAGATAATCAAACGCCAGCCTATTATTTAAATCTATTAAGTTATCGTAGTTGGGCTGAAAAGGGGATGACGCCAAATACTCCTGCTATCACGCTTATTGATGGCCTGCATGAGGTTTGTCAGTTAATTGAACAGGAAGGTGGCTTCCAGCAAACAATTGCCCGTCATGAACTCATGAAAAACATGGTACGTAGCGCTATGAAAGCATTACACATCGAGCTCTTAACTGAAGATCAATATGCCTCCCCTACCATTACAGCTATTATGGCACCAAAGGGAATTGAGCTTGGTGAATTCTTAACACACCTTAAGCAGCAATATCACCTAGATTTTGCAGGTGGCCTTGGTCACCTACAAGATAAAATTTTCAGATTTGGCCATATGGGCTACTGCTTCCCAAGTGATATCCTACAAGCTGTATCCTTATTGGAGGCCGCGCTTCAAGACTTCGCTTATGACTTCCAGCCAGGCGCAGGTGTCCTTGCCGCTCAAGAGGTATATTTAGCAGCTCAACGTAAAGCATTGCAACGTTAATAAGAAAACAGGTGAAGCATTTTTCTTCACCTGTTTTTGTGCTTTGAATAGCTTGATTTGGGTAATACCTTCTCTTTTTTAAACAAAAAGTATGGTCATTGTTAAACTAAATCTCTGCTCTTAGCTAAATACGTGGCACGCATGCTATCAGGGACCATACTCCCTCCTGTTGCCCAAATCAGATGTGTTGCCTGTTCCATTTTGTCCGCTAAGTTATGCTTTTCCAAATAGCTTTGCCCGTTTTTCATTAATCGAATCGGTCCAAACATTCCCGCATGTGCGGATGGCTCTAAAAATAATTTTTCGCTATCCATTGCTAAACCTAATGAGGTAAACAATTCTTCATCCGTCACTGTATAGCAGCCGCTTATATACGTCTCCATTACTTTTCCTACAAACTTGGAGGCGCGGCCCACTGCCAGACCATCTGCTTCGGTTTTATTGTCTAATTCAATATCCTCTACGCTAATAGCATCATGAAGTCCAGTCATTAAGCCTAGCGTCATGCAAGGAGATGCCACGGGCTCCGCAAAGAAAATATGCACATGTTCACCAAATAGTTCTCGTAATCCGTAGGCAACTCCACCTGGTCCTCCTCCTACCCCACATGGTAAATAAACAAACAATGGGTTTGTAGCACTGACTGGCACATTCATATGTTCTAATTGCCCTTTTAAACGCATTGCTGCGACTGCATAGCCAGCAAACAAATCCTTAGAGTTTTCATCATCAATGAAATGACACATCGGATCTAATTCTGCTTCTTGGCGTCCCTGTTCAACGGCAGCACTGTAATCACCCTCATATTCAACAACCGTGGCACCTTTTTCTCTGAGTAAAGCTTTTTTCCATTCCTTGGCATCACTCGACATATGTACAACGACATTAAAGCCGAGCTTCTTGCCCATAATGCCGATACTTAAGCCTAAATTTCCTGTTGAGCCAACTGCGATGGTGTATTGCTGAAAGAAGGATTGAAACTCCGCAGATGCTAAACGCCCATAATCATCTATTTTTTGGAGCTTTCCACTCGCCAGCGCCAGCCTTTCAGCATGCTTTAAGACCTCATAAATGCCTCCACGCGCCTTGATGGAACCTGAGATAGGTAAAGCATGATCGGATTTTAAAAGTAACTGACCTTCTATAAGCACACCATATTTATTCTCAATCGCACCTTTCATAGCAGGGATTTCTTGAATACCTGATTCGATTAATCCATTACTTGCCACAAGCTCAGGGAACGCCAGCTTTAAATATGCGGAAAAGCGTTGTAACGTTTCCTCTGCCTCCTCCACTTCTTCCATAGTAAAAAGCGATGTTGCCGGATTCTTCACTCTATTTGTATTTTCCCAAAGTACAGTATCTTTTGCCGCCATCAATTTCAACTGTGGAAACTGCTCTAAAAAATCATGTTTAAGTTCATTTTTCACCTGTAGAATCCTCCATTTTTTGTGCAGAAATCGCTCGTTCACAAATTTGTCGAAATTTCATTTCAAACGAAATATTGTTTTCTTGTGTCCTTTTTTTAGGGCCCTTGGTACGTCCACCTGCCCTTCGAATTTTTTGACCGACATGACGCATATCGAGCAAACGTTCGATATTTTCATTAGACATTTCTCGTCCATTTTGATCAATAGGATACCCTCCTCTTGCTAAAACCATTGCCGCAAGCCCGTAATCCTGTGTAATGACAATATCATGTTTTGAAAGCGCGTTCACTAGCGTAAAATCAACCGAATCAGGACCTTTCGGTACAATAATTGTTATTACATTATCACGTTCCACACGGTGGGATGTATCGCAAAATAAGATAGTTTCAATCTCAAACTCAGATGATACAGATAGCGCCAAATCCACTACTGGACAGGCATCAGCATCTATAAGAACCTTCACAATAAGGCATCATTCCTTTCTCATAATTAGATGAATACTAATACAATAAATTATTTTAAAATAATATTTACATGACCCCTCTTGCTCAATTTTTCACAAACTCAAAAAGTATTTTATTGAATAGTTTGAAAAATAAATATACGATACACCTATCAACTAAATGGGGGTTTTACTATGACAATCACAACTGTTAGCAATGAACAATTAGCTAAAGAATACGTAGATGGCGTATTCGAGCAACTTAAACAACAGAACTGTCATCAAGCGGAGTTTCTACAAGCAGCTGAAGAAATTTTTATTTCATTAGTACCTGTATTCGTCCAACATCCTGAATATATTAAGGCCAATATTTTATCACGTATTGTTGAGCCTGATCGCATCATTTCCTTCCGTGTCGCTTGGCAAGATGATCATAATCAAGTCCAAGTAAATCGTGGATATCGTGTACAATATAGCAATGTCATGGGGCCTTATAAAGGCGGTCTACGCTTCCACCCTTCGGTAAATGAATCCATCATTAAATTCCTTGGCTTTGAACAAATCTTTAAAAATGCTTTAACAGGCCAACCAATCGGTGGTGGTAAAGGTGGCTCAAACTTTGATCCGAAAGGTAAATCAGATTCTGAAATCATGCGATTCTGCCAAGCGTTCATGACTGAATTATACCGTCATATTGGTCCAGATGTCGATGTTCCTGCTGGTGATATTGGTGTAGGCGCTCGTGAAGTAGGTTATTTATGGGGGCAATATAAACGTTTAACGAAAGCTAGTGAATCAGGTGTATTAACTGGGAAAACTCCTGGGTATGGTGGCTCTTTAGCACGTAAAGAGGCAACGGGTTACGGTACAGTTTATTTCGTTAATGAGATGTTAAAAGATGTGAATGATTCATTTGAAGGAAAAACTGTGGTCGTTTCTGGTTCTGGAAACGTTTCGACGTATGCAATTGAGAAAGCACAGCAATACGGCGCAAAAGTAGTTGCCTGCTCTGATTCCTCAGGCTATATTTATGACCCAGAAGGCTTAGATTTAGATGTCATTAAAGAAATCAAAGAAGTAAAAGGTGATCGTATTTCAACTTACGTAAGTTACCGACCAAATGCTACTTTTACTAATGGCTGCACTGGCATTTGGACAATTCCTTGTGACATTGCTCTACCATGTGCAACTCAAAACGAAATTAATGGTGAATCAGCTCGTACATTAATTTCTAATGGGGTCAAAGCGATTGGTGAAGGTGCCAACATGCCTTCTGATCTTGAAGCAATTAATGAATTCTTAAATGCAGGTGTATTATTCGGACCAGCAAAAGCAGCGAATGCTGGAGGAGTTGCTGTATCTGCTCTTGAAATGGCACAAGATTCAAGCCGCGTATTTTGGTCATTTGAAGAAGTAGATGCGAAACTTCATCAAATTATGAAAGATATTTATTCAGATAGTAAAGCTGCTGCTGAAAAATACGGCTTCCCTGGCAACTTAGTTATGGGTGCAAACATCGCTGGCTTTATTAAGGTGGCAGATGGAATGCTTACTGAAGGAATTTATTAATTACTGACCTAGCAATCTAGCATAAATCCACCACCCAGTTACGAAGCATTTCAAACACACAAGGTGATGACGATTATTCGTTATCACCTTGTTTTTTATTGCAAATCAGCAATAAATGATATAAATAAACACACAAAACGAACATTTTTCATATTAAATATTTAAAATATTCGTGTTATAATTTTAGAGTACTATGAATATTGGAGGGTTTTTTGTGGAATTATTGTATACAGGGAAAACGAAGAATGTGTTCAGATTAGAAGACGGTCATTATTTATTAAAATTTAAAGACGATGTAACAGGTGAAAACGGCGTGTTCGACCCAGGCGCTAATACGGTTGGCTTAACAATGGATGGTGCTGGCTTAGCGGGTTTACGCTTAACTTCTTATTTCTATTCTAAATTAAATGAACAAGGTGTTCCTACTCACTATGTAGATGCAAACTTTGATGATGCAACAATGACTGTAAAACCTGCAACAGTGTTCGGGAACGGTTTAGAAGTAATTTGCCGCTTTAAGGCAGTTGGCTCATTCCTACGACGCTACGGCGCCTATGCGCAGGAAGGCCAAGATCTTGATGCCTTTGTGGAAGTTACCATTAAAGATGATGATCGCCAAGATCCTCCAATCTCTGAAGATGCATTAGCTATGTTAAACCTGTTAACACACGAAGAATATGCCATTTTAAAACAACGTACAATTGAAATTTCTAAATTTGTAGGAACTGAGCTTGCTAAAAAGGGCTTAACGCTTTATGACATTAAATTGGAATTCGGCCGTGATGCCCAAACTAATGAAATTTTATTAATCGATGAAATTTCTGGTGGTAATATGCGTGCTTACAAAGGTGAGCAATATATTAAACCATTAGAGCTTGAAAAAATTATACTAAGTAACTAAGAAGAGTCGCCGTTGTGCGGCTCTTTTGTCATGAAAATAACTTATTTTTACTTTCTACGAAACTTTTCACTGTGTCGCTCGTATACTAACTATGCGTAACATGCAATTATTCTATTATTTTGGAGGTAGTTTAATGGAAAATTTTAATGACACACAAAATGAAGAAAGGCCAAAGATGAATCCGTTTATATCCGTTTGGTTACATCCAAAGCAAACCGCTCGCTATATGATTAACGAAAAATCAATCGGCTTTGCTATTTTGATTATGTCCATCGGTTATATCGGCTCTATCATGTCAGGGCTGACGGATTCGGAGTTTTTCACTGAACTTTCCCCTTGGTTATTGGCTTTACTGTGTGTAATTTTTGCTCCAATCGCTGGTATTATTGGGACAGCTATATCCGCTCTCATCACATGGCTATTTGGTAAGCTATTTAAGGGTACTGGTACGTATTCAGACTTATTTAAAGGGCTGAGCCTTACAGCTGTACCATTTATAGTGCTTATTCCATTTTATTTAATCTGGTTAATCACTTCTCCGGAATCCTTATTAGATCCAAACTTTATGGGCTCACTGCCATGGATTTTTTGGCCAGCCATTTTAGCTTCTATTGTTGTCACTATTTGGTCTTTCGTCATTTCTGTCGGTGTGGTAGCAGAAGCACACCAAATCACTAATTGGATGGCCTTTTTCACGATCTTTATTCCAGGAATTATTTTATTCATCTTGTTCTTCGTTCTATTCTTCATTATCCTAGTTGGGGCTATCGGAGTAGGCATGATGTAAAAAATCTCCCCTCTCATTTAAGAGAGCGGGAGATTTTTTTACAGTTTAAATTGGGCAACCAATGTCTTTAATTCTATAGCCAATGTTGATAATTGGGCTGATTTCCCCGCCATAACCTCCATTGAGCTACTTGTCTGTTCTGTTGTCGCTGTCGTTTGCTCCACACCTGCTGCAGATTCTTCTGCGACCGCAGCTATTTCTTGAATAGCACTATTCATTTTTTGACCATCTTCCGTTACTTTTGATAAATTTTTGGAAATCAATTGAACACTTTCTACAACATCATTAATAGAATCACTAATCGTCGTAAACGTTTCACTCGTAGCTTTAATTTGAGTTGTCCCTTCTTTTACCTCCTGATAGCCATCCTCTAATGAGCTCGTAACAACATCAAAATCTTGCTGAATATTTGCTACAATTGTTGTAATATCATTGACTGAATAGCCTACTTGTTCAGCAAGCTTGCGTACTTCATCCGCAACCACCGCAAATCCCTTGCCATGTTCACCTGCCCTAGCAGCTTCAATCGCGGCATTTAAAGCTAATAAATTGGTTTGATTGGCAATATCTTTAATGACCACCACCAATTTAGAAATTTCCTGTGCTTGGGCATCTAAATTTTTTACTTTCTCTACTGCATTTTGTACAATACTATCAATCTTTTTCATTTGAGAATTCGAAGATGTCATGAGCTGACTTCCTTCATTGGTTAAGCCTAACACTTCAAAAGAAGATTGATGAATATGCTCACCATACTGATTTGTTTCACGCAAATCCGCAGTAAAACGTTCCATCAGGGAAGTTAATTCGTTCGAATGATGTGCTTGTCCTTCTGCCCCAGATGCTAATTCATTCATTGTTATCGCCACTTGCTCTGCACCCATATTTACTTCATTGGCCGATTGTGAAAGCTCCTTACTAGAAGTATTAATTAAATCAGATGCTTGAGCAATATTGTGTATCATGTCCTTCAATTTAGATTGCATTTGATTCATAGCGTTTGCCAGTTTGCCAATTTCGTCTTTTGAGCGAATAGACATACTTTCTTGCGTCAAATCACCCTCTGCAAATCGCTCCATCGCTTGGACCACTCGGTTGATAGGTTTAACCATACTACTTGCATACTGCCAAATAACTAATATCCCAATAATAATAGCGACACCAATTACAATCATCGTTAATTTCAAAATACTCTCCGCTGGTTTATTAAAGTCTGCTAAATAGGTACTGGCACCAATAACCCATCCCCAATACGGATCCGTTTCTGCATAGACCCCTTTATCCTCTAGTTGATCTGAATTTGGTAATGGCCACGAATAGGAGACAAATCCACCACCTTCATTCCCCTTGGCAATGATTTCTTGCATATACTTAACTCCATTATCATCCTGTTCATCCCAGACATTATTTCCCTCGATGTTCGGATGTGCAATAGAGGTCCCCTTTTGGTCTACAACAAAGATATAACCATTCTCACCTAGTTTAATATTTTTATTAATAGGTCGCTTTCCGTCATTATCCTTTTTCCCTAAAATAGCGACCTTCACTTTCTCTTGTGCTTCTTCTAAAGTTAAATTACCTGCCTCTACCTCTTGATTAAACTGTTCAATCATGGCAATGGTCATTTCCACACTGTTTCTTAAGTTTTCTTTTCCCACCGACTCTAAATTTGATTTACTTTGTTGATAGCTTAGATAGCCTAAAATAATCAAGGGAATCATTAAAAGCAATAAAGAGAAAGCAATCAGTTTGCCTTTAATAGATCTAAATGGAACGAATGTATTCATGTATTTTTTCTCCTCTTTAAATAGACTTAAGACCTATTTCGTTTCAAAAACATTGCAAAATTATGTATTTATACTTTTCAATCCATTGCACAAGTCATTACCTTATACTCACCAATTTTATTACATAAAAAACCAAACAACAACATTTTTCGAGCAAATTCGATAAAAAAATGTAGAAAAGCATTTCTTTACTTTTCTACATTTGCCGTATTTCGATATCTGTAATTTGTTAAACTGTTAGCGCTGTAGTTTGTTGGAACAATTCCGAGACTCCAGATTCGACCGCTGCACCGCTAACTGCACGAGAGACAATGGCAACAACACGTTCATCTAATGACTTAGGAACAATATATTCCTCCATAAGCTCTTCATCACTAACAAGTGAAGCTATTGCTTCCACAGCAGCTAGTTTCATGGTTTCATTGATATCCGTAGCACGTACATCTAATGCGCCACGGAAAATGCCAGGGAACGCCAGGACATTGTTAATTTGATTCGGATAATCCGAACGACCCGTACCCATTACACGAACTCCCCACGCCTTGGCATTTTCATACGTAATTTCTGGATTTGGGTTAGCTAATGCAAAGACCACCGGGTTTTCATTCATAGACGCAATATGCCCCTCTGTTAATAGATTGGCAACCGAAACACCAATAAAAACATCCGCACCAACGAGCGCCTCACTCAACGTACCATGTATTTTCTCTGGATTTGTTAAATGAGCAACCGCCTCTTTAATCGGATTCATCCCCTCTTTACGTCCCTCATAAATAATACCTTTTGTATCACACATAAAAATATTTTTATAGCCCATTTGCACAAGGATTCGTAAAATAGCAATCCCTGCTGCCCCAGCGCCATTGATGACGACCTTCATTGTCGCAATATCCTTTTGCACAATACGATTCGCATTAATCATAGCGGCACCTACTACAATAGCTGTACCGTGCTGATCATCATGGAATACTGGTATATCACATTCCTGACGCAGTCGATCCTCAATTTCAAAACATCTAGGTGCTGAAATATCCTCTAAATTCACCGCCCCAAACGTCGGAGCAAGCGCCTTCACAATGCTGACGATTTCATCCGTACTTTTTGTATCTAAACATATTGGAAAAGCATCAACATTGGCAAAACGCTTTAATAAAATCGCTTTCCCTTCCATAACTGGTAATGCAGCTTTAGGACCAATATCCCCTAATCCTAAAACTGCCGTACCATCTGACACAACTGCCACCATATTCCCCTTCATTGTATAGTCATAAACCAGCGATGGGTTTCTTTCAATTTCCACACATGGTGCAGCCACTCCAGGTGAATAAGCAAGACTTAAATCATAAGAATCCTGTACTGGAACTTTCGAAATCACCTCTAATTTACCGCTATAATGTGCATGCATTTCTAAAGCTTTCTTCATGACGTCCATTCCATCCCATCCTTTTCCCTTTGTTTTTCATTATATTTTAGAATCATATTACTTTGTGAAAATATAGTCAACGAATTTTCTGTCAATTTATTTTTCATTTCGAAAACACAGCATTACAAGACTTCATACACGCCTTTCTGTCAAATTAAACTTTTCACAATCAATTATTTTAAAATAGTTAATATCATAAGGATGAATATTGGGAAATGTACAACTATCGCCTTTCAAGCTGTTCAATATTTCACATAGTATTTTTCTTGTGTAAAAGAGAATTTTTTCACAAACTTTTGTAAGCGTATCCATTGAGCCAAGTGAGTTTGTCACAAATTATTCACATTTTTTCACAAAGTTTTTTACTATTGCTGTTACCGCATTTAAGCCCAACAAAAAAAGAGCCCTATTGCAAGGACTCTTCAGTAAAATGACGAATAAATGCTCTGATTATATGCTTAGAAGACCATTGATCGCCAGACACTTTAATAATGGGATACTCTCGAGGGAAAATATTGGACGTCATCTCCTCTACTGAATAACCTTGTACAAACAAGTGACGAACCTTCTCTTCCATTTCTTCAATATACGCTATTTTTTCTAGTATTCTATTTCTGCCATCTGTTAAATAGCCTGCATGACAACAATAAACTTCGTTAAAATCATAGGTTAATAATTTTTTTAACGATGCTAAGGTATGTACAATATTTTCTTCATCGAGTACTACCTTCGTTTTCGTTTGAATGTATAAATCTCCCGTGAACATAGCACCTGATTGACGATTATAGAAGGCCAGATGATCTGTCGTATGTCCAGGTGTTTCAATAACGTCCCAGACAGCTGTTTTTGTTTGCAATGTAGTGCCTATTGGCTGCGCTAGAAAAGCTGGCCGCTCCCCCCATAATGCTTGACGGTACAAAGGATAATCACCCTTCTTCGTACAAGCCTGAAGAGATTCACGGTGAAGATAAATAGGAATATCCATTTGCTGTTGAAGCCAGGCGGCATTGCCCGCATGATCCTCATGCGAATGAGTAAGGGCAATTTGCTCCATTGGTAGCTCCTTAAAAAATGATTGAAACTCCTGTGCCAGCGAATTTGAGCCTGTATCGATTAATAAGCCATCAACAAAAAAGCTATACACACTCATACCAAACCCCTGAACAGCTACCTTTCCAAGTGCACATTGTACATCACCATGGCGTTGAACTCCTATGCTCGTCTCACGTTTAAACATCCACTTTCCCCCTTTTAAAAGAGTGTAGCATAAAATGAATGGTGAGTCATTTTGAATTCGATCGGCTTTTTTAAGGGTTGGCTATCCGTTTGTTTTGGCATTTGAGCCATAGATTCAGTAACTCTATCTATTTGTTTCGAGCGAGCTAGACGGGAGACGCTTTTTTGGCTCTATCCGTCGGTTTTGGCTTTCTATCCCCCAGTTTCAGCTTCCTATCCGCCACTTTTGGCATCCTATCCGTCACTTTTGGCATCCTATCCGTCACTTTCTCCTTTCTATCCGTCCGTTCCAGGATTCAGCCCTACCTACGTATATCAAGCAAGCTAGACAGCTCTTTTTCCGCTCTATCCGTCACTTTTGTTATTCTATCCCCCAGTTTCAGCTTCCTATCCGCCACTTTTGGCATCCTATCCGTCACTTTCTCCTTTCTATCCGTCCGTTCCAGGATTCAGCCCTACCTACGTATATCAAGCAAGCTAGACAGCTCTTTTTCCGCTCTATCCGTCACTTTTGTTATCCTATCCGTCACTTTCTCCTTTCTATCCGTCCCGTCCGTTCCAGGATTCAGCTCTACCTACGTATATCAAGCAAGCTAGACAGCTCTTTTTCCGCTCTATCCGTCACTTTTGTTATCCTATCCGTCACTTTCTCCTTCCTATCCGTCACTTTCCCACTTCTATCCATCACTTTCCCCCGCACCCGATCCACCACCAAAAAAACGCCCACCAAAGTGAGCGTTTTTGCTTTAACCCTTATTCATTTGTACCTTTTTCAACCTCATATTGTGTAATCCAATCACTAAAGCTACCTACGTATAACTGAATGTTTTCATAGCCTTCATCTGCTAATACGGCATAAAGCGGGGATGCGGTTACACCACTGCCACAGTAGACAACCACATGTTCATCTTGTGCAACTTTTTGACGCAATGCATCGTTAGCCTGCAATTGTCCATCTTTCTTTAATTGCTCCCAGTCAAAGTTTTTTGCTGTTGGTATATGACCTGCTACTTTATCTAATGGCTCGAATTCCCCACGATAACGCTCAGCCGCACGAGCATCGAGTAAAGTTGCTTTCACTTCTCCGTCCACAATCGCCTTTACTGCTTGGCGTGGTGCATACAGCTCATCCTTCCAATCAAAATCAATGATTGTTGGTGGGTATTTTACGACGTCTTTTGTAAATGGCACTTTCGTTTCCAATGCCGATGCTCCCCCGTTAACAATGACAACATTTGGGAAACCAGCATACTTAAGCATCCACCAAGCACGTGGAGCGAAAGGTGCTGCTCCTTGATCATAGATAACGATTTGATCTTCATAACGTAAGCCTAATTCTTGAAATACAGATGTCAATTTTTCTTTGTTCGGCATTGGGTGACGACCGTCTTGACTGTCCATATCAGATAGCTGCTGCTCTAAATCCATATGGATTGCTCCTGTTGCATGACCTTCTTCAAATGCTTTTTTTCCAGCTTCTTTGTCTTGTAAATCAAAACGAGCATCGATAAAACGGACACCATCAAACTGAATTTCATCTACTGATTTGAATACTTTTCCCATAGGAATCACCTCATGCGTTTTGTAATTGTGCGTAAATCGCTTTCCAAGAAGCTAAACGGCTTTCTTCTTGAAGCGCCAATCGCTCTGTTTCAATTTGCTCAAGCGCTTGATGATAAATATATAAACGTAATTTTTCTGCTTCCTCTGCAATAAACGTAATGGCCCAAGTCATGAGAGAAACTTTCTGTGCATCTAAATAATCCTGGGCATCCGGCTTTGTTAATGCTTCTAACGCATCGCTCAGCTTCACTTTTTCATTCTTCTCAAAGAAAGCTTTTTGATTACGGAAGTGAGATTTTACGCTAGTATATTTCGAAATATCACCAAATGGGCCTTCAAAATCAAGTAAATTTGGCTCAGAAGATTCAAATGCTAAGAACGAGAAGCTACGGTTAAGCTCTTTTAGCTCCCGTACTTCATCCTTAAATCGGTGCTGCATTTTTTTGCTTATAAACTGTGATAAACGGAAGTTTGTCACACGCATTTCCTGTGTAAAGTCAAAACGTAAGCTTTGCATCACTTCCTTCAACGCATGCTCCAATGCCTGCTGTGCTGGCATGGCCGCAAATGTTGAAGGATTGTATCCTTCCTTAAAGAATTCAGGGTAACGATAGTAGACACGTTGTAGAACATAATAGAGAAGCTCATCAAGCTCTTGCTTTGTCTCACTTTCCAGCATACTTGTATTCAGCACACTAAACTTGGATTGCACATGCTTTTCAAGTACGGTTAATTCCTCTAAGCGCTCGTCTTTACGTTTGAGGTTTTCCTCCGTTTGTGCAATTAAATCCGCTAAGCGTTGCTCTGTTTTGTCAACTTCCTCCGCAAGAGCCTGCACTGCTAATGCACTCAATTCATCATTTAAAAATGTATGGAAGTCGTTTTCAAACGGTGGCATGCCTGATGTTAAATCTGAACCTTCCACCTTCTCCTTTAACGCTAAAAGACTCGATACACCATACAGTCTCGGGAAACGAATACCAAATCGCTGTAATTCTGAACGTACATAGCCTTTTACATCTTCCTGCTCTTCATCCGTTGTTGCTAAATCAATAGCATTCACAATAAAGAACATTTTATCAAGCTCAAAGGCATCTTTTACACGACCAAGCTGAATTAAAAACTCACGGTCAGCTTTGGCAAAAGCATGATTATAATACGTAATAAATAGGATGGCATCGGCATTCCGAATATATTCAAAGGCTACACCTGTATGACGAGCATTTATAGAGTCTGCTCCTGGAGTATCCACAAGTGTAACGCCCATGCGCGTTAATGGACTATCATAATAGAAATCGATATTGTCCACAAAGCATGATTTATTTTCTTGCGCGACAAATTTTTCAAATTCAACGCGATCCACACGAATAATAGTACCAAGCTCAGACTTAAACGTTGGATACCCTTCCTTATAAGCACGAATAAATGATTTGTGCACATTTAAACGCTCATCTGTCAACTGTACTGCAAGCCCTTCGTCAGCACGATTATACGCTTCCTCTAATGACTGGACAGATAAACCAATCGCTGCATAGGACCCTTGAATATCCTCTAACATTTGCTCAGCTGTTTTAAGCTGTACATCGGCTGTTTCATGTGGATGCTCAGGCGATACAGGACGAATTTTATTGATAGCTGCAGTTGTTGGGTTTGGGGATACAGGTAATACCTTCGCCCCCATTAATGCATTAGAAAAGGATGACTTCCCAGCACTAAAAGCCCCAAACAAAGCGATGGTAAAATCTTTTTTCTGTAATCGTTCCACTTTATTTTCAAGATATTGAGCAACTTCAGCAAAGCCTTGTACTTCTTTTACAGCATTGGCGGTATGCAGGGCACGATTAATAACGCCATCGATTGGCAAACTCGTTGCACTAACTGCTTGCTGCACTGCTTCTTCCTGAATGACTTGTTCTTTTGGTTGTAGCATGGATTCATCAAACAAACGAATCTCTGCTAAATCCTGTTTAAAGGAATTTTCCCAATTTGTTAACTGATCATTCGCTACGTTCCGGATTTCATTGCTCGCTTGATGCATAATGCTCGCACTATATTGTTGGTAACCCTCGATTTCAAGTACAGCCTTAATAGCATCCACTTTATCCTGCATGCCTGCCATTTTTAATTTCGAAGGAGCAGCTGTTTCTGTTGCCACTGCTTCTAATGTTGTCGCTTGTGCTTTTTTCCAGCTATCTGTTTCCTGAATAAAATAACGCTTTGTTGCCTCTGCCACACGATTGGCGAAGTTTAATACCGCATCACCTGTTAACAGTGCACCTGCTTGAACTTGCTGCTCAATCAATGCAAATGGTAAGTCAAACGGATAAGCATCAATAGCTGAGGCACGTTCCTCATTTAAAGCACCCACGTCCTTTAATGCTTTTTTCATAAGGCCCTTTAAATGCCCTGTAATTTGCGCATGGACGACATTTTGATAAGCACTATAAGCATCTTCTTTACGACGGTTCCGCTCTTCCTCTGTTTTTTTCTTCGCAGTAAAGAGCCCCCCTACCTTAAAGCCCTCCTGCATACTTTCTAAATAAAGACGTAAGCGATCACGCAAGTCGGCTGGCATAATCGCAGCATTGGCAAGCAATTCTTTACGTTGCTCCTCAAATGTTTCGTTCCACGCCTCAACAGAGAATAATTCAACCTGACGATTTAATTTATTGTATTGCTCTAAAATATCTTGATGGTGTGCCCAGTCATCCGCACTTAAAATTTCTTCATCAATCGCTAAACGATCCTGTCTTTCTTCTATTAAATAGTTATCATGCTCACTTTGCAATAAACGCAATGTATTTGTTGCTGTTTGGACAAGCTGGTCCTGCCAATCGTTCATACTATCCATAACAATTTTCTTTACGGCTTCAAAATCGTTATGTGGGTGCTCAGGCTCTCTCAAAGATGTGAAAAATACACCTTTCGGCACAACGCCCCATGCCGCAAAGGAATTATGAACCGTTGCTTTAAACTCTTCAAAGCTCAATTCATTTTCTTTATGCTTGTCAATCATATTAACAATCAAATAAACATTTGGATTATATTTCATTAATTGCTTCGTAAATTGGAAATTTAACTCCGATTGCACATGGTTGTAGTCCATTGTATAGAATACGATATCGGCAATATGGAGTGCAGATTCCGTCGACATGCGGTGAGCATCATCTGTTGAGTCTACTCCAGGTGTATCCATCACTGTAACACCAAACGGTAATGTTGATGCGCTATGGCCAATTTCTATTTGAGATACCAAATCCCCATTTTTACTAAGCTCTTTTACCGTTTTAAAATCATAGCCTGCCTCAAATTTAACAGGCTTTTCCTTGTGCATATAAACAACTGCAAAGTCTTCCTCTGATTTATGCACTTTAACGATATTTGCACTTGTTGGAATCGGACTTGATGCTAATAAATTCTCGCCAGACAACGCATTAATCATACTCGACTTCCCGGCGGAGAAATGGCCTGCAAAACCAATCACATACTCTTTTTGCTGAATTTTTCGAGCAAAAAGTGATGTTTTATCCATGCGCTCCGTATCACCATTATGCTGATATATTATGTATTGCAAAGCGGCTTGCTTTAGTAGCCCCTCCAATTGTTGATCAAAATCTTTCATGAAACCAGTAACCCCTTTTTCGTTAATTATTCATAATTAGTATTCTACCTTATTCAACTAGCAAAGTATAACACTAATTTACGGTAAAAGGCATGTATGCCAACGCTTCAATTTGACTAGTATTGTTAAAAAAACATGGTTATCTGAAAGAAACCTTATGGAATGATAGATGCTCAACTAGATTGAATTTTATTTTCTTCATATTTTATAGTAAACGAATTGGGGGCAAAGGTTAATTTTACAAGAATGGAGTGTGATAACACATGGTCAACCCTAAACATGGTCGAATAAACAATGGAAGCTGTGATTGTAGCAATGAGGAGCAATTTATTTGGCCCCGTATAAAAGCCACTAACGGTCCAATCGTTCCTCCCATCGAAATTGTCCCAGAAGGTATAATAATTCCAACGATTAATAGATATTTTTACATTTTAACAAGCGATCTTGATTTAACAAACGGAACAACCTTGCCTGCAACTCTCTTTTGGAATGATCATACAGATCCCATTACTGAATTTGTGATTTTTTCACCAAATGGCTACGTCAATCTGTATATTAATGCTGTCATGCAAGAGGGCGGTATTTATACAATATCAGATACTGCATTAACCATTACTCCTTACAATGGTACTCTATTTAGAGGAACACCTATCATAATTGAATCATTAGGCTTCACCATGAAATAAAGTGTGTGAATAGTTAGGTTAAAGTAATAAGTAGTTTTAACAAAAATAGATAGCTGTTCAAAGAACCTTTCAATTGATAGAATAGCAGGTTATACTGAAAACTACGACCTCTTGTCGATTAGCTTGGGGATGAAGCTTTTTTAGGGTGACTAGAAATCACAAACGGTAATAAAGCAAAAATTAGATAATCGAGAAATACGTAACTGTTGAAGGAAATCTGAAAACAGTTCGTTTTCTTTCGTTAAAGCAATGTGCTTTTCATCATCATCTATAAGATGAGAAATCATATTTTTCTCAATTTAAAAAGCACCAATACAAGTGAAAACTACAAATGTATTGGTGCTTCTATACTGTCACTTTTACTTTTATTCCCTAAATGTCAGATTGCCTGTTGGCTAACAATGGATAGTTTCTCTGTTTTTAAGGTTTATTGAAAGCTACTTTACAGGTTTACTCGCTGGACCACTCACTTTATTTTTATCTTCCTTAATGCCTAGCGCTGCATCAAGTTGCTTCATGCCTTCTTCTTTCGTTAGTGTGCCTGCCTCTACTTGGTCAATAATAGCTTGCACTTTTTCTTTTGAGATTTCATCAAAGTTCGAAGGTTTAATTACAGCTTTTTTATCTCCTTTTATGCCTAGCGCTGCATCAAGTTGCTTCATGCCTTCTTCTTTCGTTAGTGTGCCTGCTTCTACTTGGTCAAAAATAGCCTGCACCTTTTCTTTTGAGATTTCATCAGCATTCGCTGGTTTAGTTACAGCTTTTTTATCTCCTTTTATACCTAGCGCTGCATCAAGTTGCTTCATGCCTTCTTCTTTCGTTAGTGTGCCTGCTTCTACTTGGTCAAAAATAGCCTGCACCTTTTCTTTTGAGATTTCATCAGCATTCGCTGGTTTAGTTACAGCTTTTTTATCTCCTTTTATACCTAGCGCTGCATCAAGTTGCTTCATGCCTTCTTCTTTCGTTAGTGTGCCTGCTTCTACTTGGTCAAAAATAGCCTGCACCTTTTCTTTTGAGATTTCATCAGCATTCGCTGGTTTAGTTACAGCTTTTTTATCTCCTTTTATACCTAGCGCTGCATCAAGTTGCTTCATGCCTTCTTCTTTCGTTAGTGTGCCTGCCTCTACTTGGTCAAAAATAGCCTGCACCTTTTCTTTTGAAATTTCATCAAAGTTCGCTGGTTTAGTTGCTTGCCCTACCACATATTCACTACTCACACTCACTTGAGTCGGAACTTCTGCTGCGAATGCAGACCCCAAAGTGGATAGTGCAAATACAGCACCTAAAGTAGTAGCAGCCAATCTCTTTTTCTTTTTCATGTTTTTATTCTCCTTTTAAAATGTATTTTGTCTTACAGGTTTTATAATAAAGGCATTATCTGTAGTTCATATGGGAACAGTATGGAGATTTTCTAGAGATTTTCTAGAGATTTCCTGAAGATAATCTGGAGTTCCCTTCTTTCTTATTCATACCTTCACCTTTTCTTGGTTTTATGAAGCAAAAAACGCAACCCCTTTCTAACATTAAGGGTATTGCGTTTTTTTATGGTATTTTTTATGTAAAAATCCCTTTTATTCTATAGAGGTTGCTTTACTTTCCTTACACTAAAAATGATCTCAATAGCCTAACTATTCTCACATATAAATTTTGTCAATTCATTTATTGTTAGAGGTTTCGATATGTAATAGCCTTGTATGGAATCATATTGGGCTTTCGATAAGGAATTAAGCTGTTCAACATTGTCGACGCCTTTTATGATTACTTCTAGACCCATAGCTTTGATAAATTTTGTCAGTAGCTCCATTACTTTTTTATTTGATTTCCCACTTATAAATAGCCTATCTAGTTTCACCCCATCCAGGGGGAACAAGGTCATATATTGAAAATTCGAGTTTCCAGTACCAAAATCATCAATAAATATACTATGACCTCGATCATGAATAATTTTTAGATTGGCTCTTGCTTCTATTCCCATTATAGTTTCTTCGGTTATTTCAAAAGCAATTCGATGATTGTTATTAAAACTAATTTCATCTAAATGTTGAATTAGCCAAGTAATATCCTTGATTAATGGCGCTGATAAATGAATCGAAACATAAATAATTTCATTATATCTACTCAATAATTCAACAGCCTTATTTATAATGTTCTTGGTTAATTCTATCAAATTCTCTATATGTAAAATTGGAATACATATACCCGTAGACATAGAGCCCATATCTTCCGACTGCCATCTACTTAGTGCTTCAAAGGATATTTGTCTATTATTGTGTAATATCGGTTGGAAAACTATTTCAAACTCTTCCGTTGCTAAATCTTTCTGTGACATGCACTCTTTTATCTCACTACTTTTCGTGTTTTGCGAATAGACTTGTCTAACGTAATTTAACGCTGGAAGTTTTCTATCTTGGACATAAAGATACTGTATCTTCAAAAATTCAATATTCGATAATTCTTGCATAATCAACTGTGCTTGTGACTGAGCATGGCAGATTAAAATATATTCCTTATCAAATACTCTATACCATTCCACTTCTTGTTGATACAAAGTTAGCTTCCTTTCAACCACGTCTATGTGTTTAGAAGTATTCAAGTCATGCCAACTTATAATCGTAATATATACTAATGCAAAAGTTTTTTTACGTTCAATACTTTTTAATACAGATTTACGATTTGATTTAAATATCCCCGTCTCCATCCTAATTCCTCCAATAGGGTCGTTTCAACCTCCATCTTTTATTAAAAAATTACTATTTTATTGTTTTATAAAGCATATCTGTAGTTAGTATAGATGCTGTATGAAGTTTATATGAAGCATCAACAAAAGATACCATTCCGAAGCTATAAAAAAGCTAACAAATTTATGTGTTCATCATTTTGCTAGCTCTATATTCTTCGTAGCTTCGATGAGAGTATGTTTCTATTTTATAATTCTAATCAAAACGCAATTATTCATTCGTTGGTTTTAAAGTTTGATACTAGATTTTGAAGCTCCTGCGACATCTCTGCTAAAGAACGAGAAGCAAATGTCATCTCAGTCATCGTAGCAGACTGTTCTTCCGCTGCTGAAACAACTTGTTGTGTGTACCTCGATGACTGATCGGTAACTTCTTTGGTTTTCAGTATTTCATTTACTAGAATCTCTGTATTCGTATTAATTTCTTGAATTTCAGTTGAGACAGATGAAAGTTTATGGTTAATCATGTCTACATCGGCTGCTATTTCTTCAAAAGTTTTTCCAGCGTTTGCCACATAACCTATACCCGTTTCAACGACACTTTTCCCTTCATTGACCATTTGTGCTGTATGCTGTGTATTAAGTTGAATTTCACCTATGAGTGAAGAAATATTGTTTGCTGCATTACCCGATTCCTCCGCTAGTTTTCTAACCTCATCCGCTACAACAGCAAAACCTTTACCTTGTTCTCCTGCACGCGCTGCTTCAATCGCTGCATTTAAAGCAAGTAAATTTGTTTGTGCTGCAATGTTAGTAATGACCGTAATAATCTCACCAATCTCTTGTGATTTACTTTCAAGCAATCGCATTGCTTCAGTTGTCACTATGTTTTGGTTATTAATGTGATTCATTTGTTCAACAGACTGATTAATAACTTCATTACCATAAAGAGAGACTTTAGAGGTTTCAACGGAAAGGTCATTTAATTCTTTAATATTTTTAGTAATGGCAGTAATGCTCGATGATATCTGCAAAACAGAATGATTTGCTTCTTCCATTCCAACTAGTTGCTTTTCTTGTCCTATAGAAATTTCCTGAATAGCCCTCGTAATTTCATCTGAAGCGGTGCTTGTCTGTTCACTACTCGCAGTGAGTTGTTCGGATGTAGCAGCAACATGTTCGGCTGAGTTCGAAACGGATTCAATAATACCTCGTAAATTTGTCGTCATCGTATTTATGCCTGTCGCTAAAATGCCTAACTCATCCTTATTTTTAACGTTTAAATATGTAAAGGTTAAATTTTGATTAGCAATGTTTTCAACACTTTCAGTAACCATTTGAACAGGAACGGCTAAGTGTCTGGAAAATAAAAATATAACGATTAAACCTATTAAAATACTAATGCCCAAGGTAATCATAATCGTATATTGGATTAAATGAATTCCATGATTAAATGATGTCATTAAGCTACTAGCGCTTACTACCCAACCCCAGTTCGGATCTAAAGCAGAGTAGGCTATTTTGTCTTCTTCGGAATCAGGGTCTTGAGGCATGGCTCTAGCATAATAGGTAAAATCCCCGCCATTTTGTGCTGCGGTTATCATATTTTGCACCATATAAACGCCATGGCTATCTACATTTTCCCAAGCATTTTCTCCTTCCGAGAAAGGATGAGCTACCCTATCTCCACTCGTTCCATAAATAGCAAAATAGCCATCTTCACCTAAATCAACGTGTGTCGTTATTTTACGGGTGCCATCACTTTGTAAATCCCCAATTAATTTTTGTTTTACTTTTTCTTGGGCTTCCTCCAAAGATATTTCTCCAGTTTGAACCGCATAATTCATTGAATCAATTAATTGCAGTGCCATTTCAACATTATTTTTTAACATCTTCTCTCCCAAATCATCCAAGTGCTCTTTAGCAGAGTGATAACTGCTAACCCCTATAATCAAACCTGGAATTAATAATAGGCTCAAAGAAATAATAATTAACTTTGTTCTTATCTTCATTTTCAGTCAATCTCCTATCTAATATAAGACTCAATAAATCTAAATTGATTATTGAGTCGTCTGTGTATTCGGTTGTAGCCTTCAAAAAACTCAATCTTTAAAGCATTTATTTACTTTTAGGAAATGTAACTAAAAATTGAATGCCATTCTCAACATTATTCACAGAATAATGAATAGAGAGTGATATAAATATTTGCTTAACGATATATAAGCCTAATCCACTCCCACCAGTATTTCTATTCCTTGATTTTTCGATTCTATAAAAAGGTTGGAATAATTGTTGTAGTTCCTCTGCTTTAATTTGTACACCCGTATTCATGACTTGAATTTGAATCTGATTTTCTTTTGAATCCTTCGTCAACCCTAAATATACTGTTTCTCCTTGTGGTGAATACATAATTGCATTATGGATAATATTTTTAAATGCTTTTTCTAGTAAAACATTTTCTGTAAATACGTACAGATTTGGGGGAATTTTATTAATAATCGTAATATCCTTTTGAGATGCAAAAAAAACGAGGTCTTTCGTTATAGTCTCAATTAAATCTGAGAGATTTGTTTCTTTCATTTGGATTTTGAATATATGTTGCTCTAGTTGGGACATACTCAAAATTTCACGAACAAGTTGTTCCATTCTTTCTATAATTTTATGGTTTTTTTCTAAATAGAAGTCACGATTTTCATAAGGTCCAATATTATAAATCATTCCTTCTATATACCCTTTCATTACAGTGAGTGGCGTTTTTAATTCATGAGCAACTGTAGCAAAAAATTCCCTCCGTTTTGTTTCGACTTTTCTTTCTCTTTCAATATCATCTTTTAATTGTTCATTTGCTATTCGTAAATCATTCATTGTCTTTTGCAAATTATTCGACATCTCATTTAAACTATTCGATAATTCCTCTAACTCATCATTAGAACGAACGATTATATTTTCTGAAAAATCGAGGTTAGCCATCTTTTGCGCTCGCTCATTTATATAAAGGAGTGGTTTTGTAATAAACCTTGAATATAAATAGGCACTTCCTAGGCTAATACATACAACAATGATGCTAATATAAGGAAGAAAACGTACTAAGACCTGTGAAGCTTCATCGATTGGTTGAAATGTCGCAAATACAGTAACTATTAAATGGTGTCCATTCAGAAATTGTATGGGCAAAGATTGATTAAATGCATTAACAGTGTCTTCATTTTGTGTTGGTGATGATGCTTTTCCAGTAATCGTCGGTGATTGTGTATTTCCCTGAAAATTAAAAGAAGGAGAGTATAAAATATGTCCGTTCTTTTCTTGTAGATAAATGATTGCATTATTTTCTAAGGAGTACTCATCCAAAAGCTCCTTCGCTTCTTTTAATGTTAAATTCTTAGATTTATCAATTATTTCCGTTATGCCAGATTGGAGCTGATTTGTTTTATATTGCTCGTAGAATGTTGGAAGGAAGAAGTATAAAGTTAAATAAATTAATACCGCAAACGATAGCAATATAAGAGAAGTAATCATAAAGAGCTTATAGGTTATTTTTTTCATCTTTAAGATGTTGACAATCCTATTCATCGATTTTGTATCCGATACCCTTTACTGTTTTAATATAGGGTAAATTTAATTTTTTTCGTAAGTTTTTTATATGAGTATCAATCATCCGTGTTTCTCCCGAATAATCATATCCCCAAACCTTTTCTACAATGATCTCTCTAGTAAGCACTTTTTTTTCATTATGGAGTAGTAGTTGTAGAATTTCGAATTCCTTTGTAGTTAATGGTATTTCTTCCTTATTTACATATGCTTTATATCCGTCGCAGTCGACATTCAGTTCATTAAAATTCAAATGATTTCCCCAACTTTTATGATTACTTCTTCTAAGAACCGCTTGCACTCGTCTGATCAACACATGAAATGAAAACGGCTTAGTTATATAATCATCAATACCAAGATCAAAGCCTTTCATTTGATCTTGTTCTTCTTCTAACGCAGTTAAAAAGATAATGGGTATATTAGAATGATTTCGTAGCATTTTGGCCACTTCAAATCCATTGAGATTGGGCATCATAACATCAAGGAGAATTAAATCAAATGATTGCGTGTTTAATCTCTTTATTCCCTCTACTCCATCAGATGCCACCTCTATATTATAATTTTGTGTCATCAAAAACTGCTTAATTAATTCTTGAATTTCTAAATCGTCTTCTACTACTAAAATATTATAGTTCATTAAGATATCCCCCCTAGTTAGCCATTATAACCACGCAATCTGTAGTTTATGTGAAGATACCTACATTATTCCTAAAAAATTTTATATGACCCTTACGATCAAAGTCTTACATTCATTTCATAAGAAAAGGGTAATCTTCAAGTAAAAAACCCTCAAAGATCCATAGTTAGATTTACAGATCTTTGGGGGTGTTATAGTATTTTTCACTATAGTTATGAAAGAAAATTAATATGGAGATGTAGAACCCTGAATACTTTCTTCTGAATTAGATGTGGACGAATCCCATTGCTCAGGCATTTGTCCACCAGTGAATTCCTCCCATTGTTCTGGGGTCAGCTCACCTCTCGGATTTGGAGATTCCCAATCACGCTGAGTTGGATTCCTTTCATCTAAATACGAATTATAATCCTGATACATATTGCCTTCAGTGTCACCTAAGTCTCGATTGAAATCCACTAAGTTAGTAAACATACCTATTGCTATTCCAAGAGAGACTAAACCTAATGAGGTCGCTATTTTTGTCCACATTATATACCACTCCCATTTTTTTATTCCATCACATTGCACATACATTGTCAGTTAAAATAGCCTCGTTTATTTACTCAGATTTTCACAAACTAAATGGCGTTTTTTAAGATAAACTATCTGATCAGATTGTTTGGCTACTTCTTGTGAATGCGTCACAACAATGATACATTTATTTTCTTGATGAGCTAATTCCTGAAATAGTTCAACGATTTCAGCTGAGGTTTTCTCATCTAGATTACCCGTCGGCTCATCCGCAATTAATAAATCGACATTACTAGATAATGCACGAGCAATAGCGACACGTTGTTGTTGGCCACCACTAAGCTGTAAAACCTTTCTTTTTGCTTCTATTTCTGTCAAACCTACCATTCCTAATAATTCAAGCGCTCGTTTCTTTTTATCTTTTGCTTTAACTCCTGTAATTTCCATAGCCGTTACTACATTTTGTAGGGCTGTCATATAAGTAATCAGATTATAGGATTGAAAAATAATTGAAACAAATTTATTTCTATATTTATCCAATCCAATTTTTTTTATATCTTTTCCTTTATAGAGCACATGTCCTTCTTTGGGGTTATCTAAGCCACTTGCCAAACTCAGTGCTGTTGTTTTTCCTGAACCTGAAGGACCTAAAATGCTATAGAAACAGCCTTTCTCAAAGGTAAAATTAACATTCTCTAGTAAAGTATTCTTCCTGTTATTATTTACATAATAATAATATAGGTTTTTAAATTGTAATATAGTGTCCATGTATGACTCCCCCTACTCATCTTTTAAAAGTATTTCTTTTGGATTTAAGCGAAGAATTGATAGTGCTGGAAGAAGTGTCGATAAAATGGCAATTAACAGTCCTAATCCACCTAATTTCAACACATCTTGTGAAGTTATACTTACATCAATATCATCAATAGGCTTCACGTCATGATCTTGCTTATTCATCATTCCAAATGAGAATCCTAAATTATTTGATTCTTCTTGATTTTCTTGAGAGGCTATAACTTCTTGCTGTAATAAGCTATCTCCCATTTTTTGAGACACTGTTTCACCCGTAATTGTAGAAATACCAAATGCTAGTACCGCTATACACAATACTTCTACTAATAATTGACCAATTAATTTTCTCTTTTTCTCACCGATTGCTAAGAGTATGCCTAACTCTTTACGTCGCTCTTTTATTGTTAACATAATAATAAGAGCTAAAATAATAGATCCTGTAATGGATACTAAATAGACCATCCATTTTGAAGTAGCAGCAATATTCTCAATGGGACCCACCATTTTCTGATATAAAGCATCATGTGCATCTAACTTGAACAAATCAAAATCAATATTGCTTTTCTTTGCCTCCGTTTTGAAGTTTTCAATATTTTCTGGGTCGTCTAAGTAGTATATAGCTTCATTAATGACTGAACCCTCTTCATCACTATCTTTCGTCGCGTCATAATTTGTGTATAGCTTGTTAGATGGATGCATCATAGCTGGTAAATTTCCCTCGAAGTCAGTAATACTTGAGTTTTTATATATCCCTATGATTTCTAACTCTACTTCAGATGTCCCTTCCATTGATTGAACCTTTAACATATCACCAACTTGAAGCTCGTTTTGCTCTGCTAATCGTTTTTCAACTAGCGCTACTTTCTTATTTTTATCCTCAGGTGTAATTGAACGACCTTCCATTATTTCATGCGTTCCATCGGTAAATTCCTGCAATAATTCAGAACTTCTCACGCCTTGAAGAAACGTATTAGGCATTTTCATATTTCCAGAATTACTACTGCCTACCGCACCGCTTACTCCATCATCACCTTCAGCATCGTTAATAGGTGTGTAATCATCTGCTACAACCATGTCACTTTTAAGATAGTTGTAGTCTATTACATAAGGTGATTTAGCTAACAAATCTGCATCTTCTGTAAAAAGTTCAGGGTGTTGTATTTCCCCATTTGGATTTTCTTGTCGCTGCTTTGCCACGTTTTCCATAAGCTTTTCTTCGTCCATTCGAAGACTTACGTCTACACCCAATGTTTGTCTAGCATGATCATTTGCCTTTTGTGACACATTTTGTATGGCAAATCCGGCTAATACTAGATTAGAAACTACTAAAAATACAGTAAATAATATAATCGATTTCCCTTTCCTCGCTTTCACACTTAAAAATGCACGTTTGATAAAATTCATTTCCTTACCTCCTTCGTAGTTCAAATATATTTGACCTATCTGGAGTTAATATGAAGTGAGTGAAAACTTTATCTAGAGATATAAGGGAGTTTACGTGAGTCATATTCTAAAATTTCCAACATGAGCTACCACAAACGCAGTTGAAACAAAAGAAGGTCGACATAAATTGGGATTTATGACTAGGAGGATTTTCAAAAATGTTATTCCATTTTTTTCAGCATCAAACCTGTTGGAAGTAGTGAACTGACGAACATCAAGAAATATGTAAAGTGAAGACCTAAGCCATTTTTAACAAAGCAAATGTTGAGACACTTAAAGTGAAATATAAAGGAGTACTCACCTAAGACATGAACGGCTAAAAAAGATTTGGCCAATATGTAGAGAAATATGGTACCTTCTCTTCCAATAAAGTAATTCCAGTGAATGCAAAAAGGAATGTAGCAGATGATTTATACACATATATCGGAAGCCCAACGATTGAAAAAGAGAATTAAGTTTAATTCTTGTCTATAGACAATACGATTCTAGTAGTATAAAAAAGCACCTTTACGTTGATGGGCTATGGTTCATCAACGAAAGGTGTTTTTTATGTTAACGAATGCTAAACATTGCGATAAAGCTTATGCTAAATTTTCATTTTCATTAAAGTAATTCTTCATTTTTTCGCGATCGAAACGGCCTTCCCATTTTGCCATCACTAATGACGCTAATGAGTTACCAATTACGTTAACAACTGTACGTCCCATGTCAAGGATACGGTCAATACCAGCAATAAATGCTAGTCCTTCTAATGGAATGCCAACAGTACCTAAAGTGGCTAGCAGTACGACGAAGGATACCCCCGGAACACCTGCAATCCCTTTCGAAGTAACCATCAATACAAGCATTAACGTAATTTGTTCACCAATGCTAAGGTGAATACCGTACATTTGCGCAATAAATAATGCTGCAATCGCTTGATATAGCGTTGATCCGTCTAAGTTAAAGGAGTAACCGGTAGGTATAACAAAGGATACAATATCCTTCGGAGCCCCTAATTTCTCCATTTTTAACATAATACGCGGTAATACAGCTTCAGAACTTGCGGTTGAGAATGCTAAAATAAGCTCATCTTTTAATACTTTAATTAAGAACAATATATTAACACCCGCGAATTTTGCAACAAGTGCAAGTATGACAAATATAAAAAATAGCATGGTTGCGTAAACAAGGATAGCCAATTTAGCTAATGGTATGAGAGAGGCAAAACCATATTTGGAAACGGTTACACCAATTAAACCAAATACCCCAAGTGGTGCAAATTTCATCACAAGGTTAGTTACCCAGAACATCGCATCGGCAACTCCTTGGAAGAAGTCTAAGACTGGTTTACCTCGATCACCAATAGCCGCAACACCTAAACCAAAAATAACAGCGAAGAATATGATTGCAAGCATGTCGCCTTCACCCATTGACTGAATGATATTGGTTGGTACTATGCCTACAATAATATCAAACGGTCCTTCATGCTGTACTTCTTCTGTAGTTGTCACGTATTTCGAAATATCCCCTTGAGATAATTCGTTCATGTTTATTCCAGCACCAGGCTGGAAAATATTCGCGGAAAGTAATCCAACTACGATAGCTACTGTTGTAATAATTTCAAAATAAATAATGGATTTCCCGCCTAATCGCCCAAGCTGCTTCATGTCTCCAGTACCAGCAACACCAACGATTAATGTCGAAATAATAATGGGAACAACAATCATCTTAATTAGATGCAGGAAAATATCACCTAAAGGTTGTAAATAGGTTTCAATTTTGGGGTTTCCGTAAAAAATACCCCCAACAATAATCCCTAAAATCAAACCAATTAAAATTTGACTGGCTAAACTAATTTTAAACTTCTTTTTCAATCCTTCGTACCTCCTACTATTATTTTTTGGGACTTGCCTAATAATAAGAGATACTTATAAAATCCGACAAAATCCGATGAAAAAAACTTTTTATTTTTCGAAAAGTCTGAATACAAGACCTATCCGCTTCTTACTATTAATTGCATTCTACCTAGATATATCAGCCTATCACCACCATTGAAGACACGCCAATGCGCTAATAAATCTTTTAACTAATCACATAAGGCTGCTGGTGTGATTACTTCCATATGGCCACATGATAATGGCCAAGTGTTGACAATTTGTCAACAACATTATACACTTCTGTTCAACAGTTATTTTAATGAAGAAGGGAGAATCGAATATGACGGAAAGAAAAGAAAATGTGACTCTCGGTTTATTGTTGAAAGAGCTATTGAAAGAGCGTTCGTTATCCATGCGGAAGTTTAGTGAACTGACAGGAATTGATACGGCTACGATTTCACGGATAATTAATAATAAACGAAAAGCTACACCACAACATGTAGAAAAATTTGCTGACTGCCTTGGTGTTCCATTCATTCAGCTATTTGAAGCAGCGGGATATCCAATGGAACAAAGACAGGAAGATTTACAATCTGATATTCATACCTCTGTTGATGCCATACAAACCTTTCTTAAGGCATCTAATGTGTACAACAACCAGTTTTCAGTGCAGGATGTTGAAAAGAAATTAGACGATTATGGTTTATTTTCTCAAACGGAAGAAGGCAAACATACCATTCATAAGAGTTTTAACGAAAAGATTCAAAAAGTAGGTAGTGTCGGACCATTTATCAATAAGTTAAAAGAGTTATATGAAAAATTTACTTCAGATAAAGGTACATTATTTGAATTAACAATAATTGGAAGCACATTATTATATTTTATTATTCCTGTAGATGTAATTCCGGACTATGTATTCCCTATTGGTTATTTAGATGATGCAATAGCAGTACAACTTACCGGAAAATCTTTGTTGAAAAATAACGGATAGGTGGATTTATTAATTTATGGAAAGTAGTAAAACAAGCCGTAGATGGCTAAAAAATTCATGTTTCATATTCGCATTGATGATTGTATTGGGGATTGTTTACTGGTTTTATCAGTACAATAGTGGATTGGCCATGGCAGAAGACGACAGTAACAATGAAGCTGAAGCTGTGGAAACTTTTGAGCCATTCCAAGGCGCAGACCTACAATTTGGTGAGATTAATGTCCTATTGATAGGTAGTGATACTAGAGGTGATGAAGGTAGATCGGATGCGTTAATGATTGGTCACTATAATCAAACGACGAACCAAGTAAAAATTGTTTCCATTATGAGAGATACGTATGTGGATATCCCAGATTACGGAAAGAATAAAATAAACGCTGCGTTTGCTTTTGGAGGTCCCGAACTTGTTAGAAAAACGATTAAGCAAAACTTTAATATTGATGTTAATTACTATGCGATCGTTGATTTTGAAGGATTCCCTAAAATTGTAGATCTTTTAGCTCCCAATGGAATTGATGTGGACATCCCGTATGAAATGTCCTATGGCATTGGCATGACATTATTTCCTGGAGAACAAACGTTACATGGTGACCAGTTACTAGCATATGCTCGATTCCGTCACGATCGTTTAAGCGATTTCGGACGAGTGGCACGACAGCAGGAAATTCTGACAAAGGTTAAAGAACAAATTAGTTTTCACAGCTTAATGAATTTACCAAAAATATTAGGTGTTGCAGAGGCATACATCGATACTAATGTTGACAAAAAAACAATTCTGGCGATTGGGAAAGGTTTAATGGATGGACACTCTAATGGGGTAGATACTTTACGGATTCCTGTTGCCAGTTCTTTTGAAAACAAACATGTAAATGTAGGCGCAGTTCTAGATATTGATTTGGAAAAAAATAAAAGTGAATTAGAAAAGTTTTTATCCACCGAGGATGATATACAAATGTCTAAACTAGAAGGAGTTTCCTCTTAAAGAAAACATGACAATAGACTATCAACTTTTTAAACTACTCAACCAATTTGCTGGACAATACTCTACTTTAGATCAAGTTGTCCTCTTGTTTTCAAAATATGGCCCTATCCTATTTGGATTAATATTGATATGGCTATGGTTTTCAAACGCTCAAAATCAGCATGAAAATAGAAAAATAGTCATATATGCCGTAACGATCGCTTTTCTTACACTTGGTATCGATAAAATGATAGAAATGATATATTTTCGACCACGGCCATTCGTCAATCATAGCGTCATATTATTACTTGAAAAATCAAATTTAGACCCATCTTTTCCAAGTAATCATGCGGCAGGGGCATTTGCTTTAGCATTTGCTTTGCTTTGGAAGCGAAAAAAAATCGGAGCTGTACTCCTAGTAATGGCCTGCCTCATGGCACTTTCGAGAATTTTTATCGGTGTACACTACCCTCTAGATGTGTTAGCAGGTGCTTGTATCGGATTAGGGGTAACCTACATAGTGATGTGGCTAATTCATCTTGTTGAAAACTCTAGGCATCACAGGAAAATGTATGTAAAATAATAAAGCTCTTCCAATCAAAAAAGTTCGCCATTTATGCGAACTTTTTTATGTTTCAATTGGGTATGCATGAAATCATCTACTTTATTGTTAATGTAGTTGCTGTCTAAGCGCAGCAATCTTTTTAGCAAAGTCCAAGGCATGTGGACCATCTCCATGAATACATAAGGTGTGTGCTACTATTTTTATTTTTTGAGACTGTACAGACAATACTTCTTTTACCGTTAAAATACCTTTTACATGCTTAAGCATTTCTTCTTCAGTTTGAATTAAAGCATTCGGTTCCTGTCTGCTCACTAATGTGCCATCAGAATGATAACGGCGATCTGAAAAAACCTCCTCATATACTTGAAGACCCTTATCCCTTGCGATTTCCGCCATTTGGCTTCCTGCTAAACAATATAAAATAAGCTGAGGATGGAGATCATACACCGCCTGAACAATGGCTGAAGCCTTTTCCTGATCATTCGCGCTTTGATTATAGAGTGCTCCGTGTGGCTTGACATGATGTAGGGTCCCCTTTTCGACACGGACAAATGCTTGCAGTGCCCCTACCTGATAGACCATCATATCGTAAATTTCTGCTGGACTAAACACCATATTTTTTCGTCCGAATCCTTCACGATCAGGATACCCAGGGTGTGCACCAATATGAACATGTTTACGAATCGCATTACGTACCGTTTGGTGCATAATGGAATGATCGCCCGCATGGTAGCCACACGCAATATTGATTGATGTCACATAATCTAGTATCTCTTCGTCTCTTCCCGTCAAAAAAGCTTCATAGCTTTCTCCTAGATCACAATTAATATCCATTCGTATCACATTTCCTCCAGTGTAAAATGTATTGTGTTAAACATACGCATTTGGGCTACTTTATGTAAATCATCTTCATGTACAGTTGCCATAATAGGATAGCCTCCTACTGTTTGAGCATCGGCCATTAAGATAATTGGATTCCCATTCTGAGGTACTTGAATGGAGCCAAACTGGGTTGCTTCAGATAGAATCTCCTTCATTTCTTTTAGCTGTAACACAGAGCCTTTTAAATAATAGCCCATTCGATTTCCACCGCTAAACTGGAAAGGATTTTGCATAAATTGTTGCTGACTCTCTTCCGTAAATAAATGAAAATGAGGGCCCTTGAAAATTCTAACAGTAATAGCACTGTCAAAAGTCGGACGATACGGAGCATAAAGACCTCTATTAGCTTGTAACGGAGAGGCTGTCTGTCCATATAAAATACTTCCTTTTGTCATCTCCGTACCTAGATTCCCCTGTGAGAGGTATGAGCTACTGCCCAGCTCCAATTTTGAAGTAAACCCTCCAAGCGGTGTTAAGTAAATGATAGAGCCTTGACTCACGCTCTTAATCGTCAACCTATCTCCCTTTGTTAGGTGGAATGTTTTCCACATTTCAATGGCTGCATGATTAACCATGCATACACCATGCCCCCCTGTTAAAACATAGACCCCATCAGCCAATGCCTCAAATTCAAAGCCACCCATGAACATTTCGAAAGACGTTTGATTAGGATGATTTTGTAAAATCAGTTGGGCTGCTTGAAACGATACTTGATCCATTGGTCCAGATAACGGAATACCAAATGCCCGATAGCCAAACCTGCCTTTATCTTGTAAGCTACCATAAACCCCTAGTTTTGTTATGAGCAGAAGTGGCTTCAATCGCTACACTCCTTTGCTTTTCATTTCCCAATATTGTTGCTTAGTTATTTCATAAAACTGAACTTCATCACCCAGTTCAAATAGAAAGGGCTCTTTACCATTGACATTAAATAGTTTTAATGGCGTCTTTCCAATAATATTCCAGCCACCAGGTGAATCGACAGGATAGATTCCTGTTTGTCCGCCTCCAACCCCAACAGAACTCGCAGACACAGATGCCCTCGGCTTCTCTAAACGTGGCATAAATAACTTAGAATCAAGTTCCCCAAGATAAGGAAAGCCTGGCAAAAAGCCAATTAAATAAACATAATAGCTTTTTGACATATGTAGCATTTTAATGTCCTCAAATGATAGACCCGTATAGTCCATCACTCGTTGCCTATCTAAGGCGAATTCTTCATCATAGCAAACCGGGATTTTTAATCGTCTATTTGTTCTGTCATCAACGGCTGCTGATGCTTGAATAGCAAGCCATTGCATTCTTAAAAGATCGACATCTATTCGTTGTTTCACATAGGCTGTAACTGTATGATAGCTTGCAACACTTTCGACAAGATGGTGTCGTAGCTGTTTTTTCAGAAATCGAGTAAATGTTTGTACTGCATAAAAGTTTGTGTCGGATATTTCTTCCTTAAAGGAAAAGCGAATAGTATGTTTGCTAATCCACATTGAATGAGGAAATTCAATGATTACCTGCACGTACTGTCTCCTCAATGCAAAGCTTTACAGCAGCAATTAAATCACGAATATGCCAACCTGGAATTTTGCCATGTTGAATGGCTAATTCAAAAGAAGCAGGTATATGAATAAAACCAGCACGTACCCCTTCATGTTGCTGTGCATATACAAGCCCTTCATACATAATGTTATTACACAAATAAGTACCTGCTGTGTTAGAGATTTCAGCCGGATAGCCCTCTTCTTGCAAGCGATTAATCATATGGCGAATGGGTAAATTCGTCAGATAAGCATCTGCCCCCTCCTCTTGAATGCTCTCATCAACGGGTGAGTAGCCGTTATTATCAGGCTCCCCATCTTTAATATTAATAGCAATTCGCTCAGGTGTTATTTTAAAACGCCCTCCTGCCAGTCCTAAGGAAATAATGATTTGCGGTTCTATTTCTTCTATATGTCGCTTTAGCTGCTCGGCAGATTGTTGAAAGTCGACAGATAAAATTCTTCCAATAATATGATAGTTTTCTATCTTTTCACCATCTAAATTTTCTACAATTTGCATAGTTGGATTGAGCTTGTAATCAAGAAATGGCTCAAATCCCGTTAATAAAATTTTTGTCATGTGTTCGTCACCTAATTTCTATCGGACGTTTTTTTATGTAACGTCCAGATTGTTTATATTTATTTACTGGAGTAGCTATTGCAGCTTCTAAAATTGCCCGATTAAATAATTTATGTGCTGCCATACACGAAATTAATTCTTCACCATAAACAATTTCATCTGCAACTTCGGAAATTATATCTAAAGCGATCCACTGTGGATAACGTAAAATACTAACTGATGAATACGATGGAGTTACTTCCATACTTCGATAAAAGTTAATATTCCCCATCTCCTCAATGGGGTATTTATCTGGATCCCACTTTGTTCCATATTTATAATATCGATCGCGCCAATAGTCATTTTCTTGAGCAAACGTCGATCCTTCAAACAGCCTATTAACTCTTTCGGCTACTAGCTCCAAGTTTCGGGCTTGAATTTCTTTCGTAGCATCATCATCTGCATATCGACCAATCCCATAAATCTTGGCACTCGGAAGCGTATAAGAAACTGGGAAAATCGGTGGGCAGGCGTAACCTGCGAACGGTTGAACCCATTCACGAGCAGGTATTCCATGGTCATCTACAACAATATCTGGGGCCCATTTCTTTAAGATAAGTGGTAATACATTTGCCTCACCGAACGCACTTTTCAAGAATTTCACATGCGCAAATTCTAATCCCACCGCATTAAATCGTGCCGCATGATGCTTCCACTTCGGATGTTCCTTTGTCAAATATTCCATTATTTCATAACCATCAGGGTTGGCTAAAGGGATTATAATAACATTCATTTTTTGTAATATTTCTGGATGATGACCAATAATATCCTCTATTAGCTCCAATATAGCAGGCGTGCTAGACACTTCATTTGGATGATGACCAGCTTCAAAAACAATCGTATGTTTTTCATCTGTTTTTTTTAGCCCTGAATAATATTCACTCGTAATCGGTTCAGTCACTTCAATAAAGGGAATGACATGACCCTTATAAGATATATCTCCATAATTTAATTTGACCTCTGAGTATTGTTTAAAACGCTCTAACAATGGAAAAATATTTTTCATGTTGTGCTTTAAATAGATTTTTGCCTCAGTTACCTTCAGTTCATTACCTATAGACATTTCTACAGTGTCAAACTGCCCTTCTTGATTAAACAAGATTCGCTTTGTAATGGGATCAGTCATTCGTTTGTCATTCCACTGGTAAACCTTGATGACACCTTTGATAGGCTTATACAGATCTTGTTCTATATGAATATAAGGAATAACGCCACCCGGAGCTTTGTATGGCTGATTTACTAACTGACGGCCAAGCTCATGAAAATAGTCTAATGTATTAAAATATAAATCCTCGTATAGCGCCTCAAACGATGAATTCGCTTCTTGCTGAACACCGATTTCTTCTTCAATTCCAGAAGAAGTAAAATCAATTTCTATTCGATCAAACAATGGAAATAGCTGACCTTGATTAACATTATGGGTATCTATTTTTAACAATTTCACCATTTGTGGCAAAAATTCTTTCACATAAAATTTATAGAACCGTTCACGATCTGAAAATATGATATTCTCTTGCACTCTCTCCGTCTTGTTCAATAATCGATATCCAGCGGTAGTCGGATAAGCTTTTTTCTGACCGTCCACATAATCCACTTCACTCATAAGGGGATTGAGCTCAGCAATTAGTTGATCATTAACAAATACTCTATACACATGTTGTTGCGTGCTTGAAAGCTCAAATTGCACATGCTCTTTAGGTAAGCCATATTGCATTTCGATCATCTCATCTACTGGGTATAGCTCCATAATCCAGCGATTATGTTGCTCTAAACCGTCTTCACTTACCCCATCCTTACAAACTATTTTGATATTTTCAAAGCGCCCCTCGACAGATGGGAGTACTTCCTCTAATATCCAGTATAACCCTGTTTTAAAGGCAGAGCGAACTTTAATGGTTGTTAAATTAGAAAATTTTTCATATACATCTAACCTGAATTGGTCACGAATTTTTTTATCGGCTGTCATATAAATTTCAGCCTCTAACGCTGTATCTGGTTCTTCTTCCAGTGCTTTTATGATGTAAGAAGCTTCCGATTCATCAGTCCACTTTTCTTCCATTAAAATAGCCGCTTCATTCACTTGTTTTTCGTTTAACTCCCAAACTCCAAGCAGTCCACCCTCTGACACATGCTTTGCTGTTACAATCGAATGGACAACGGCTGGTAGGCTTTCTTTCGTACCACAAATTTGAATGGTGTTTTTGGCGGTCAACTCCATATAACTTTCGAGTTCTTGCTTGAAGGAAATAGATAAATGTCGCTCTTCTGTTGTTATAGCTGGTAATGAAATAGATGTCGCATATAAACCTAAACGCAATGCAAGATAGCAAGCCTCTTTTAACAGAGCACTTGTCTTCAATTCTTCTTGTATATCCATTTTCAAACCTACATGTTGCTGGGGATGGGCCTCATCCTTTTCACCCGTGCCATAGGCTGTCCAAAGATGACTTAAATTCTCATAATACGTGAATGAGCTGACTGTTTGGGTTTCGACTATGCCATCACTGGCTATAGTACTTAACAATGTAGAAAGTGCTGATTCACTCTCATAATAAATAATCCATGTTGACTTATTTTCTGAAATAAATGTGCTAGTATGTGGTAAAAACTTCATTGTATAGGACTGATTGGCTCGCTGAAATAAATCAAAGTCTATTTCATTTGATTCAAAGCCTAAGCGTAAACAAAAATCAATTAATCCTAATGGAATTAAATCTTTAGGTAAATCGATAAATAAAGAAGGTTTTTTTTTCGTTTCGTTCTTTTGAAATAAACTAGAAAAAATTATAGAGTTCATCATATCACCTAAACTTTCATATTTGGATCTAAGCGATCTCGCAACCAATCTCCCAATAAATTAAAGCCTAAAACCGTTAACATAATGGCAACGCCTGGGAAAACAGATATCCACCAAGCAGAGGTCATATAATTTCGACTATCCGCTAACATTCCTCCCCACGAAGGTACTGTAGGCTCCACGCCTAGCCCTAAAAATGTTAAAGAGGCCTCCAATAAAATAAACTCTGCAATACACATCGTTGCTAACACTAGAATAGAGGAAGCAACATTAGGAAGTATATGCTTCATGATTATTTTGAAATGTGTCCCACCAATTGCCTTTGCTGCTTGGATATACTCTTGTTCCTTTAAAGCTAAAATCTCTCCTCGAATTAATCGCGCAAAACTAACCCAATATGTAAGTCCAAGGATAATAATAATTTTTTCAATACCTGTTCCAAAAACACTCATAATTACGATGGCTAGTAAAATAAACGGTAACCCCATTTGAACTTCGGCTAGCCGCATAATTAAATCATCCATCCATTTCCCAAAGTAACCTGAAATAATGCCTAGAAATGTACCAAGCACTAATGAAATGATGACGCCACAAATCCCGACTAATAGAGATATACGTGCTCCGTAAATAATTCTACTTAGCAAATCACGCCCAACCTGATCTCCTCCGAGAACGTATTGAGATTTACCTGTATCATCTAGCCATTTGGGTAGGTCAAGTCGATGTCCTAAGCTAGCCGCCCCCGGATCATAGGGAGCAATATAAGGCGCGAATATAGCACACAGTATCGTAGTGACAACCAATAATAAGCCTATTATGCCTGTTGGATTATTCTTCACGAATTTAAGAACGGTTACGATTTTATTGGCTTTTTTTATTTCGATTGCTTCTGTTTCCATTATTTGAGTCATTATTGCTCACCTCTTCCAGTTCTTATTTTTGGGTTAATTAATGAGTAGCATAAATCAACAATTAGATTTACTAAAATCATCATAAGTGCTAAAAGGATGATTCCTCCCTGGACTACTGGATAGTCTCGTTGATTAATAGAATCAACAATTAACCTTCCAATTCCAGGCCAAGAAAAGACTTGCTCGACAATAACTGCACCTCCTAATAGCCCTCCAAACTGTAAACCAACAAATGTTACAGTTGGCAATAAGGCATTGCGGAAAGCATGTCGAATGATAACTAGCCATTCTCTTATGCCTTTAGCCCGTGCCGTTGTGACATATTGCATTTTAAGTACTTCCAGCATAGACGTACGAATTAATCGAACTAAAATACCAGATAGGATGAGCCCTAAGGCAACGGATGGCAAAATTAATGAGCTAAACCCATCAAATCCGGATACTGGCAGCCACTTTAGTTGAACAGCAAAAATTAAAATTAGCATAAACGCCAACCAAAAATTAGGGAAAGAAATGCCTAACAAAGAAAAAATACGACTAAACACATCAATGGATTTTCCTTTATAAATAGCTGATAGAATACCTAGCGGAACAGCTATAAACAATGCCACTGCCATTCCACCTAAAGCAAGTGCAATTGTCGGCCACGCTCGTTCGAGTAACATCTCTAAAACTGGGCTATTGGAACGATAGGAAGTACCAAAATCAAGTGTTACTAAATCCTTCATAAATATGAAGTATTGCTCCCAAACAGGCTTATCCAAACCGAGTTTGGCTGTCAGTTCTTCTATTGCCTGCTGTGAAGGTTCACCAGCCCCAAACATGATACTTACGGGGTCACCTGTTAAACGAATGGAGAAAAATATAATTAATGAAACCGCAATAATCACGAGCACGGTATGCGACAAACGTCGTAGAATATAGGAAAGCATAATTCCATCCTCCTAATGTGAAATGAAAGAGATAGTATGCTAGCATACTATCTCATAATTTTTTACTTACTCGACAGTGACACCTACAAAATTAAAGCGGCCATCATGTGGTGGTTGGAAACCTTTTATTCGTTTATTCACTGCGTATATTTCAACTTCCGAATATAAGTTGACTTCAGTTGCATCTTCATATAATACTTCTGTAAGCTCTTTAAAAACCTTTTGTCTTTCGTCATTATCAATAGTGGCACGCTCTGCTGCTAATAATTGTTCCACTTTTTCATTTTTATAGGATGGGTTCCAGAATTCTCCCTCGTGATACATTAAATAAGCTGTATTATCAAAGTCCAGCGTCCATCCGCCCCAGCCATTTTTATACATATGTCCCGCTTTTCCTTGAGGGATTAACTCTGATTGGAATGTCGTATTTTCCACACTATTAATAGATACTTTTAAGCCAACTTCCTCTAAGTAAAACGCTACTGCTTGAGCAATCTCTTTAAATGTTCCGTCAGTACCTGGAATATAGAAATCTAATGTAGTACCTTCTGGAACATTCGCTTCAGCCAATAATTCTTTTGCCTTCTCAGGATCATATGGATATGGCTCTAAATCGTTGTTATAGCCAAATGATAAATCACTTTGGAATGAGCTTATAAGATTCCCATAGCCACCTAAAATTTCTTTGACAATCGTTTCTTTATCGATAGCATAGTTAATAGCTTGACGAACACGTACATCATCAACTGGCTTTTGCGCCGTATCAAAACGAATTGAATAAGCTGTAGGTGTAGATACTTCCATTAATTCAATAAAGTCAGTTGCTTCTGCTGTTGCAGCTTGGGAAACTTCCAAACGTGTCATAATATCAATATTGCCAGTTTGTAACTCTGCAAGTGCTGTTGCTGTTTCTGGGATTACTTTAAATGTAACTTTATCTAGTTTAATAGCATCTTTATTCCAATAATCTGCATAACGTTCAATCACAACTTGTTTATCTCGTTGATAATCTGTCATTTTAAACGGACCTGTACCAACAGGTTTCATATCAAAATTCTCTGCACCCTGTTCTTGAATATATTTAGGTGGCACGATTACAGCACCATACCCTGATAGTTTTGTGAGTAATACCGGATCAATAGAATTTAAGTGCATAGTTACTTCATATTCACCCGTTACTTCCACATGATCAATAGAAGTGTAATTGGAATATTGAGGACCTTTTTGACCTTCATCTCCTAGCAAACGATCAAAAGTAAATTTCACCGCTTCCGCATTAAATGGTTCACCATTATGGAAGGTAACGCCTTGGCGTAATTGAAAGACAATTGTTTTGTCATCTTTATATTCCCAAGATTCCGCTAATCCAGGTTGAATTTCTAAATCTAAAGAACGACTAACTAATCCTTCAAAGACCGATGTTGCTACCGTACTCCAAGAAAGTAAAAACGTATCAATGGGATCCCAGTTTTGAGGATCTCCTGCCACACGGATAACTAATTCATTTCCTCTTGTGAGTGCTGCGTTTTCACCAGAAGATTTGCTACTATTTTTACTGTCTTCTTTTGTTGATGTACCGCCACTACATGCTGACAAAATAATCATCATGCACACTAGTAATAGTGCTAGCCATTTTTGTTTCTTCATTATTGTTCATCCCCTTTTATATTTGTGCTATTTATACGCCATAAGGATATGGCATCGAATAACCTAGTTCAGCCGAAATTAACGCAGCAGTTTCCCACAGTCCCTCTAAAAACGTATTTATTTTTTCCTGTGGTAGTAGTGATTCTATACCAGCAATACTAATGGAGTACTCTACTTTTCGATCACTATTAAAAATCGGCACCGCTATTGATACAGTTCCTTCTTCCAATTCTGATACGCTGTAGGCATAGCCATTTTTCTTACCAAATTCAATTAATTCATCAATCTCTTTATCCGTATGAGGGGTTCCACTCGCATATTTTTTTCGAGGCTTCTGGAGGACCTCGTTAATTTTCTCTTCACATTGAAAAGATAAAAGAATACGTGAGCAGGCACCTGCGTATAGTGGTGCTCTTCTTCCAACTCTTGTATATAATAGAACCGGTTTTAGACTTTCTATTTTTTCTATATAAAGGCCATCCGTTTCATCCAATACTACTAATTGAACAGCCAAATCAAATTTCTGTTGTAACATTTTCATATACGGAATGGCTAACGAACGAATCTCTATGGAATTAGCAGCTATTGCCCCTAATTCAATTAGTTTATTCCCTAGTAAATAATGATCACTTAAAACCACCTGTCCTCCACTTTGTACATATGGTCGTTTTAATACGCCTAAATCCGTAAATGTTTTTAGAAATCTATGTAAGGTCGGTTTAGGAATATCAGTTTCTATAGCTAGTTCATCTAACCGCCAAGAAGGTTTTTCTTCTGTAAATAGCGTTAAAATATTAATTCCTTTTTCCAATGTTTTGCTCATGTTAATCGCTCCATTTGTTCTTCATAAAGTAAACAAGAAACTTCATGTTGATCACTAATTTTTTTTAATTTCGGAGGTGTCACTTTACAAATCTCCATACAGCTTGGACACCGTGTATGGAAGGTACATCCTGAAGGGGGATTTGCTGGATTTGGCACATCTCCGCTAAGGACAACTCGTTCTTTAACCTTTGAAGGATGAGACTTAGGTAATGCAGATAGCAATGCTTTCGTGTAAGGGTGTTTCGGATTGTTAAACAACTCATGTTTGTCAGCCAATTCCACTAGCTTCCCTAAGTACATCACCCCTATACGATCACAGAAATGATGCACGACACTTAAATCATGGGATATAAAAATATAGGTAAGGTTCATGTCCCATTTTAAATCTTTCATAATATTAAGCACTTGAGACTGAATGGATACATCGAGTGCAGATACAGGTTCATCTGCCACAATCAATTTCGGATTGGATACTAATGCTCTTGCAATTCCAATGCGCTGTCTTTGGCCGCCTGAAAATTCATGTGGAAAACGATCGAGCTGCTTTTCTGTAAGCCCCACCTGTTTAGCGACCTCATAAACACGTTGTTTCCGTTCTTCCTTAGTACCGATTCCAAAATTCACTAAAGGTTCTTCAATGATTTTAAAAACCTTCATACGCGGATTAAGGGACGAAAAAGGGTCCTGAAAAATGATTTGCATATCACGACGTTTTTGACGGACCTCTTTGGCGCTAAGTGTGGCTATATTTTCTCCGTTCAGCAAAATTTCGCCCTCAGTAGGTGTTAGCAGTTGAATAAGTGTTTTACCCATTGTGGATTTTCCACAACCAGATTCCCCTACAATTCCTAAAACTTCACCCTCGTTTACAAAAAATGAAACATCATCTACTGCTTTTAAATTTCCCGAACGTGATCCTTTCACTGGAAAATATTTTTTTAAGTGTTTAACTTCTAACAATGGACTGCTCATTGACATTCCCTCCTCCCACATCATCCTTTTCATATAACCAGCATCTAACCGTGCTACCAATGGACGTAGTAAATAGTTCTGGTTTACTTTTACATTTTTCAGTTGCAAATTCACATCGATCGAAAAATCTACAGCCTGCTGGCATATCGGATGGTGATGGTACCACCCCCTCAATAGACGGAAGATATTCTTGTTCTGTCTCCATATCCGGCAATGAGTTTAGTAACCCTTTCGTATAGGGATGGAGTGGATGATCAAATAATTCCAACACATTCGCTTCTTCAACTATTTCACCCGCATACATCACAATCACTTTCTCGCAGATTTCAGCCACAACGCCAAGATCATGAGTAATTAAAATAATGGACATGTCCAGTTTTTCTTGTATATCTTTCATTAACTCTAGAATTTGTGCCTGAATAGTTACATCTAATGCCGTAGTAGGCTCGTCTGCGATTAATATTTCTGGTCCACAAGCCAATGCCATGGCAATCATCACCCGTTGTCTCATCCCGCCAGATAATTGGTGTGGATATTCATTAACCACTTTATCGGGTCGAGGAATACCAACAAGGCGAAGCATATCAACCGCTCGCTCATGCGCCTCTTTTTTTGAAATATTTTCATGGCTATGAATCATTTCAATGATTTGGGAGCCTACCTTATACACTGGATTAAGGGAGCTCATTGGCTCCTGAAATATCATTGAAACTTTTTTCCCACGAATCTTTCGCCATTCCTTCTTTAATTTTTTATGAATTTGTTTTTGATCTATGTAAATCTCGCCGCTTTGCCATTCAACCCCAGATGGCAACAGCCCCATAAGAGATAATGACGTCATACTCTTTCCACAACCAGATTCTCCTACAATCCCCAATGTTTTTCCTTTTTCAAGTTGAAATGACACCCCATTCACAATGGAAATATCCTTTTTATTGTGCTGAATACCTATTTTCAAATCCTTTACTTCTAAAATATTCAATCCCATTTTCCCCCTCCGTTCCATATTATGAAACGCGATTCCATTTTTTAAAATCTTATCAGAGATTAATAGGATATTTCAATAGTTTTCAGAAAAAAATAAAAATTCTATTTACTGTAATTATTCCGAAAAAAACAATTAATTTTTATTTGTAATTCCCCAAGAAATCTTCCTATCTTTCGAGAAATACAAAAAAAGCATGGATCCGAGTGCTCGGACCATGCTTTTCTTTTTTTTCGTATAGTTTCTTATTTCAAATGTGCAGTCGCCTGTTTCATGACGTATTTTCCTACTCCAATATAGATCGCTACAGCTGTTCCAATCAATACGAATGTCATTGCTGACCGCTCCTTTTCATATAAATTAAGTGTTTTTCTATTGTTTTTCAGACCCATACATTGAATTTGAAAATCATTCTCACTAATATATTATAAATTTCCTGTTAATTCGTCAAGACATACTTTCATCTTACCCTTTTTACATGGTAAGATGTAGAAAAGTCGGAAAAAGGATGCGGTAATGATGAGTAATTCGAAGTACTTTCAAACTATTTTAAACGGGACTATTCACGCTTTAAAATCAATTCTTCCTATGGATATTGAAGTAAAGTCGCCTAGTATTATTTCTGAACCCTTTCAACAACAGCAAATGGGTGTATTGATTGGCTTAATAGGAGATTTAAAGGGTCGCGTTATCATTGACTCCACTCCCGAAGTATTCAGCGGAATCGGTAGTACCATGTTCGGTATGCCGCTTGAAGGAGAAATGCTAGAATCCTTTACAGGGGAATTTGGTAACATGATTGCAGGAAATTTATGTACGGCTGTTGGGCAAGAAAACTTAGAAATTGATATCACTCCGCCAACTGTGATGGTGGGCAATACAAAATTATATGGCTTTGAAAAGGCCTTCGCTCTCCCAGTTTCCATCCCGAGCGTCGGAGCTCTAACAGTTCTATTAACCATTGAAGAAGAAGCAGAATAGAAAGCTAGGTTTAAAGTCTATGTCCAATAAGACATTATATGCAAGAGTAAATACCATATATGTTTTAATTTTGCCTTGCTCCTAGAAAAATTGGTAGGACTTCTTTAAAATCTATTTTTTTTATTAAAAAAAAGCTAAATATAATAATGAAACAAGCTATCTCGATGACTTTTGAGATGGCTTGTTTTTTTCTCCCTTGAATTCTTCACACTTTCTTCACATATTTTCTATAGAAGTGTGATTTTTTTCACATCAAATTGCATCGGATTTATATATGATGTCTGTAAGAAACACCAACTATAAAAAGCGTAGGAGGAGCAAAAATGGCAAACAAAAAGAAGTCAGATGAGAATTTAAAAGGTTCACTCTATGCAGTTTTTGGAGTAGGTATCATCATTATTTTACTTTGGGTGTACTGCTTTGATTTGTTCATTGGAAGGTTTTAATCTACGAAGAAGGGATAGAAACATATGCACATACATAAGTATGAGAAGTATTGGCTTGTGTTCGGAGTTACTACTTTAGTCGCATTCCTCATTATTCTCGGTATCGGAGCATTTCATCAAGGCTCCCACCCGAATAATGGTAAAAAAACACTAGATTACGAGAAAGTGAAAGAGACAGCACCTTTCGATAATCCAGGAGTCCATAAGGTAGAGGGCAAAGATTGGGATTACGAGGTGGTTGTCATCGCTTCTGCATTCAATTATAATCCTCCACAAATTGAGGTTCCACTGGGTGCAAAGGTCAAATTCATCGCGACAAGCGAGGATGTCATGCACGGTTTTGAGGTTGCAGGTACGAATATTAACATGATGCTTGAGCCTGGTTATATTTCAGAATATGTAACAGAAGTCAACAAAGTAGGCGAGTTTTTAATCGTTTGTAATGAATATTGTGGTACAGGACATACGATGATGCACTCTATGCTAAAGGTGGTGGATTCAAATGAGTCACACTAATTCAATGACAAAAGTAGATCGTCGCGATGCAAAGCTAGCTATGGCGCATATATATGTAGCATTTATCGCATTGTTATTAGGTGGTCTTGCAGGTTTATTACAAGTATTTGTACGTTCTGGTCAATTTACATTACCAGCGGGCATTGGCTATTATCAAGTATTAACCGTACACGGAGTATTACTCGGTCTTATTTTAACTACTTTCTTTATTTACGGTTTCCAAATTGCTAGTGTAAGTCGTACATCAGGTACATTTACGAATGGTCAACGTAGACTTGGCTGGGTCGGCTTTTGGTTAATGACAATCGGTACAGCTGCTGCGGCAACGATGGTTTTATTAAATAAAGCAACTGTTCTTTATACGTTCTATGCACCACTAAAGGCACACTGGATTTTCTATCTAGGCCTTACATTAGTCGTAGTCGGTTCTTGGGTTGGCGGCGCAGGTCAAATTTTACGCTATGCTCAATGGCGTAAAGAAAATAAAGGTAGCGGTGAACGTAGCCCATTATTATCGTTTATGGTAGTTGTCAATAATTTAATGTGGTTCGTTGCAACACTTGGTGTAGCAGCATCAGTATTAATTCAACTATTACCATGGTCATTAGGTTTAATTGAACGTGTCGATGTTGCATTATCCCGTACCCTTTTCTGGTATTTCGGTCATGCACTTGTATACTTCTGGCTATTACCTGCTTATATGGTTTGGTATGTAATTATTCCAAAAGTAATTGGTGGAAAAATTTTCTCCGATTCTTTAGCAAGACTTTCGTTTATGCTATTCTTACTGTTCTCTATTCCTGTTGGAATTCACCATCAGTTAACAGAGCCTGGTATTGATGGTACATGGAAGTTCATTCAAGTTGTTTTAACATTTGCTGTAATCGTTCCTTCTCTAATGACAGCCTTCTCGATGTTTGCCATGTTCGAATTACGTGGTCGAGAATTAGGTGGAAAAGGACTGTTCGGATGGTTCAAAAAATTACCTTGGAAGGATTCTCGTTTCTTCGTTCCATTTATCGGTATGGTGGCATTCATTCCTGGTGGTGCTGGCGGTATTGTCAATGCCTCCTATCAAATGAACCAATTAATCCATAACACTATTTGGGTGACTGGGCATTTCCATTTAACGATTGCAACTGCTGTTGTTTTAACATACTTTGGTGCGGCCTTCTGGTTAATACCACATTTAACAGGACGGACTTTAACAAAGGCTTTAAATAATCTTAGTAATTTCGCTGGTATCTTATGGGCAGTCGGTATGACTATTATGTCTTCTGCTATGCATATTGCTGGTCTTATCGGTGCACCTCGTCGTTCAGATTACTCAGAATATGGTGGTGCTTCACAGGCATATGATTGGATTCCTTATCAAATTGCACAAGCTGTGGGCGGAACGATTCTCTTTATCGCCATCCTAATCATTATTTATATCGTCGTGAAATTAGCTTGGTTTGCTCCTAAGGGTGAAGAGGAGTTCCCTATTGGGGATGTACATGAGCTTAGTGGTCCAACACCCGCTATTTTAGAAAACTTTAAAGTATGGCTTGTCATTTTAGTAGCCTTAATCTTATTCGCTTACACCGTGCCAATTTTCGATATTATTTCGAATTCACCGGCTGGCTCCAAAGGCTATCAATTGTGGTAAACATAAAAAAAGAGATTTCTCATTTCCGAGAAATCTCTTTTTTCACGTTATAATTGATACAGTTTCGTATATTTTTCTTGTAAATAATCTGCAAGATACTTGGCATTTAAGCCTTCCCCTGTTGCTTCTTTTAGCAATTCAAATGGTTTTTTCAATGCTCCATATTGATGAACTTTCTCAGTTAGCCACTCTCGAATTGGCAGTAGCTCTCCCTTTTCTAGTAATTCATCAAAATGAGGGATATCCTTGTCCATCGCATGCTTCCATTGCGCTGCATAAATCATTCCTAATGCATAGGACGGGAAGTAACCAAACATACCACCTGACCAGTGCATGTCTTGTAATACTCCCATTGCATCTGTTTCAGGACGAATGCCTAAATATTCCTCATACTTATCATTCCATACTTGCGGAAGATCCTTCGCTTGTAAATCCCCGTTGAATAAGTCACGTTCAATTTCATAGCGAATCATGATATGTAGTGGATACGTTAGTTCATCTGCTTCAATACGAATGAAGGATGGTTCTACCATATTAATGGCACGTAAAAAATCGCCTAATGCAACATCGCCAAATTGAGCTGGTGAGAAGTGTTGAAGTCGCTCATAGTTATGCTCCCAGAACTTTTCATTTCTGCCGACAAAGTTTTCATAAAATAATGATTGTGATTCATGAATACCCATCGATGTACCAGTAGCTAGCGGCAAGCCTGCAAGCTTTGCATCAATGTTTTGCTCATACATGGCATGACCGCATTCATGAATGGTACCAAAAATAGCTGAACGGAAATCATTTTCATCATATTTTGTTGTAATACGAGCATCTCCGTAATTTAAACCAATCATAAATGGATGCACACTTTCATCCAAACGGCCAGCATCAAAGTCGTAACCAAGTTGAGCTAGCATCTCTAGTGATAGTTCACGCTGAGCTTCACGTGGAAAATGCTTAAATAACATGCTTGTATCTGGTTTATTCGATGAATCAGCAATTTTTTGTACAAGCGTTACAATAGATTCTCGTAAATCACCAAATACTTGGTCTAGTACATCTGTCGTCATGTCAGGTTCATATAAATCGAGCAATGTATTATATGGAGATCCATTTTTAATGCCCCAATATTGAATGAATTTTTTTTGCCATTGAATGATTTCCTCTAAATATGGTAGGAATAGTTCAAAATTATTGCTTTCCTTTGCTTCTTCCCAAGCCGTTTCCGCCTTCGATTGTAGAATAACAAATTCTTTATACTCTTCAGCAGGAATTTTTTTATTTTGATCGTAATTCTTTCTTACTTCTTCTACTAAACGAAGTGTCACATAATCAAGATCTGATTTTTTTGCCTCTAATGCTAATAGAAGCTCACCTAATTCTTCACTCGTTTGCATATCAAATAAGGAGGCTGATAATGTACCTATTACCTCTGAACGTTGTGCTAATCCTTTTTTAGGTGCTCCCGTTCGCATATCCCAATAAATCACATTGAGTGCTTCCTCATAATGCTGCATCTTCTTAACATAGTCAGTAAATTGTTGAATAGTCATGCTTTCATCCTCCTTGTGCTATAAGTTTATCATATTTTCGAAAATTTTGTATATTGTGGACCATTTAGTAGTTTTACTCAGATTTTTCATTTTTCACTGTATCTATTATTTTTAAATACTGAGTATCTCCAAGCCCATATTGAGGAAAGAGGCGAAATAATTGTGTTAACAATTCCTGTGGGGACTGATCAACATGTTTCTTAATATAAGAAGAAATATCATTTTCTTCTTTTAAATAGTCAAAATATAATTGAATCCCCTGATACATTACTGGTAAAAGCGTTGCCTCCGGGATACGATGGCGGATCAAAACGTCTTGATAAATCTTTAAATAGTCTCCAAGCACAATTTCCATTTCATCCACATCATAGGTCGCTTCCTGTACCATATGGAAATAAACTTTGCCTTCGTATTTTTGCTGCTCCAGAAAAGCAAGTACAGTTAGCAAGTTCATTTGACAAAACATATCATCCCCAAACCATAAAACGATACATTGGTAGTTTTTGGTCCACAATAACTTCAAAGGATTTACTGTTATATGCTCATAGTCCTGTACTGTTACTTGGTGTCCAGCGGCACGAATTTTGTTAAATTCTTCGCCCAAAATCGGGCTTGCTGTTTGATTGCTACACATGGCTTCATTGAAAGGTACATAATCACTGTTCCCCATTAATTGCTGTTTCGAAAACTCCTCGTACATCATTTGACCATTTAAAACATTCAATATCGCTTGATCATATTGCGCATGTATTTTCTCTTGCAATGCTTCAATTTTTAATTTTGAAGAAATATCCATCGTAAACCATCCTCTTTCATCCTTTAAATTCTTTTTTACAAATGTTTGCAAAGGTTGTGGGGACTTTCGGAATTCATGAGGGCTTATACCAAAGGCCTTTTTAAAGGCTCTAGAAAAGGATTCCTGTGTTGAAAAACCATAATGTAAGGCAATATCGATTATTTTTTCTTCCGACTTTTTTAACGCTTCAGAGGCCAAATATATCTTTCGTAATGAAACATATTTTTTAATGGTGATTCCCGTTATTTGGTGGAATTTAAACGAACAATAATACGGGGAATAGCCCATATGCTTCCCTAAATGTTCTAATGAAAAGCCTTCTAAGAGATGATCTTCAATCCAATCAATCATCTCCTGTATGATGTTATTCATCCTCATCCCTCCTCCTTTGATTATAGTAGAGGTGATATGGTTTGTTATGATATAGGTTGTGTTATTATCGCATTAATGTTGGAATAATATGTTCTTTGATAAACAGCCCTCTATCTGGTGCATTGACCATAAAGAGTGATGAGATAGCAACTGCTGTGTTCAGCGTTGGAATACAACAAATCACATTGCCGCCATCGCCAACTGCAGCATAAGGAACTAAATCTTCCTCCTCTTCGTTGATACACCACAATTGATCTCACACCAGTCCTTCTCCCTTTTATCTATGGCTTATATCCGTTATACACTTTCCCTTTTGGGCAAAGTCAACTTCCTTTAGCTTATTTAGTACTTTTTAGGAAATAAAAAAACTGTAGCAAACCATGCGCTTGCTACAGTTCGTCCTCTCTTACTCAAAGTGAGGTATATATTTAGGAGAATTTTCACTAGCTTTCGAGTAATGTTCGGTTTCCAATCAAACATTTGTAGGAGCTGCCATTCATTTTCAATTTAAAGAAAGATGGGGATTCTTTCTATTCATCGTAAGTAGAGTCTGATCACTCTATGTTTTGGCAAATGGCAATTACTTGTTTAACAGCCTCGGCAGAATGCTGAAGCGCTGCTTGTTCTTCATTTGTTAGGTGCAATTCGATGACAGATTCAATGCCATTGCCTCCTAAAATTGTTGGTACCCCTAGATACAGGTTTTGGTACCCATATTCACCTTCTAATAGGGCAATAGAAGGGACTATTTTCCGTTGATCTTTGATAATGATTTCAACCATTTGCGCGCATGCAGCAGCTGGTGCATAATACGCACTACCATTTCCTAATAAACCGACAATTTCACCGCCACCTTTGCGTGTACGTTCGACGATTTGCTGGAGTCTATCCTGGGGGATGAGTTTTTCTAGCGGAATACCTCCTGCATAGGAATAACGGATTAATGGTACCATTTCATCACCATGTCCACCTAGCACAAAGCCAGAGACATCTTCAGGTGCAATTTGTAGCTCCTGTGCAACAAACGTGTTGAAGCGAGCTGTATCTAACACACCAGACTGACCAATAATACGATTTTTAGCAAAGCCTGTTTCCTTGTGACAGACATACGTCATAGCATCAACCGGATTACTTAAAACTAAGACAATACTATTTGGAGCATAGTGTTTAATTTGTCTTGAAACCTGTTGAATAATCTTCGCATTCGTTGTCACTAAATCATCACGGCTCATGCCTGGCTTACGAGGGATTCCTGCTGTTATGACTACGATGTCTGCACCAGCAATATCCTCATAATTGCTTGTTCCTTTAATAGATACATTAAACTTTTCTATTGGGCCTGTTTGTAGTAAATCCAATGCCTTCCCTTTTGTTGGGTTCTCTGCTTCGGGAATATCGACAAGAACGACATCGCCTAGTTCCTTTTGTGCTAAAAATAAACTCAATGTAGAACCGGTATGACCTGCACCAATCACAGCGATTTTATTTTTACGAAATGCCATTATGCTTCACCTCGATTATCTGTCGCTGGTGTGGCTTCGGTTGTTTTTTTAGCACGTGTTGATGTAGATGTAGAAACCGGCTTTTTCTTCGGTGCCTCTGGTCCTTTAATCATTTGGAATACCTCTTCATCAGGTCTTGGAATTACGTGAGCGCCTAATAATTCTCCAACACGCATAGCAGCCGCTTTTCCGGCTTCTACTGCTGCTTGTACAGAACCTACGTCACCTTTCACGACCACTGTCACAATGCCACCATCTACGAATTCCTGCTTGACGATTGTAACATCAGATGCTTTAATCATCGCATCAGCCGCTTCATAAGAACCTACCAATCCTTTTGTTTCAATCATGCCAATTGCACTACTCATTGTCCTCACCTCTCATCACTTCAGTAGAATCAATAATACCAATAACAACTGCATCGATTGGTAACGGATTTTCTTTCATAATATAGCGTGATGAACCACCGCTTGTTATTAGGACATCATCACCAATCCCTGCGCCGATACGATCAGCTGCTACAATTTCAGTGCGAATCGGCTGTTGATTGGAGTCAATTGGTTGAATGATTAGTAGTTTTAAACCATTCAGCCCTTCCTCTTTGCGTGTTGCCCATACACTACCTATCACTCTTCCCATTTGCATGAACTTCACCCTCTTTATGCTACACAGATTAATTTGCTACTCAGAACAGATCGTTAAAGTTTTATTTAACTCTCGCAGCTTATCATAAGCTAACGCCGTTACAATGGTTTTCTTTGGCACGACAATTTCTTGCGCATCTATTTCTAACACTTCCAATTGTGAAAGTAGCTTTTTGTCATAATGATAGATAGCTGGTTTTTCTACCTTTGCTACGACTGGAGACTGCTCTTTCACTGGGATCGGTTGCTCATTCACTTGATGCTGAACGATTTCTGCTAATGTTCCTTGCTGAATTAAACCTGCATTGGCTTCATCTGTATCAATATGCATCTCTAAACGATAACGCTCTGATACACGGATCACCACATTCGATAAAATAATTGGGCGAATACCATCTACCCTGATTTGTACAGACTGTCCATCTACTACATTGAATTTCGCACTGTCTTCAGGGGACATATGAATGTGTGCTTGTGCAATAATGAGTCCTTCATTTAGCACGACACTCCCCTTTGGACCAATCAATGTAACAGGGCTAGAGCCTTGTATATCACCTGAAATTCTTAATGGTGGTTTTATCCCTAGTTTCATGGCATCTGTCCAACTGACTTCCACTTGAGACAATGAACGAGCTGGACCCAGTATACGTACACGCTCAATCGATCCTTTTGGACCAGCAATGACCACGGTTTCCTCCGCAGCAAATTGCCCAGGTTGTGAAAGCTCAAACTTTGGTGTAAGCTGATAATTCTCACCAAAGAGCTGTTCCACTTCTGCTTGTGCAAGGTGGACATGGCGGGCAGATACACCAATTGGAATTTTACCGTCATGTGGAGGGGAAGATTGATTTTTTAAAACTTGCTGCAGAACTTCTTCTACAATTTTTTGCACTAAATTTTCTTGCATCTTGCCTCCTCCTTACGATGTTACTTTTACTATTGTTCCTTGTGCTTGTTGTTCAATAAAACCAGCGTTTGCTTCATCCGTATCTATATGCATTTCCAAACTAAATTCATTGGAAACTCGTACCACTACACCGCGAAATGTAACTGGACGGTCACTGATTACTTCTACAGAAACCAATTCATTGTTTTGAACTTCTAATGCTTTCGCATCTTCCTCAGTCATATGAATATGTGCTTGTGCAATAATGACCCCTTGCTCGATGGCCAATTCATGATCTTGGTTAATAATTTTAATGCCTGCTGAGTTGTCAATATCTCCTGACTGTCTCAGCGGAGGAGTTACCCCAAGTTTCATCGCATCTGTTCGACTGACTTCCACTTGAGTAGCTGCTCTTACTGGACCAAGTATTCGGACATTATGAATAATGCCTTTCGGTCCCTCAATGGAGACACGCTCCTTTGCAGCAAATTGTCCTGGCTGCGATAAGTCAAAATCCTTTGTTAACGTTGCATGTGGGCCAAAAAGCGCTTGTAAATCCGCTTCACTTAGATGGATATGACGAGCCGAAATGGCCACTGGAAATGTTTTTGTCGCTGTTGTCACGTTAGCCACCTCTATATTAAATGGATTGTTGTTTCTTGATGACAAGATGAGAGCTGTCCTTTAGTTGGATCAGCTCTCATTGCTGATTTATTAAGCTTCTGCTTTTGGTAAAATCATTTCTAATTCATGGTGTGGACGTGGAATTACATGAACAGATAAAAGTTCTCCTACACGTTGTGCTGCTGCTGCGCCTGCATCTGTTGCTGCTTTTACGGCACCTACATCTCCACGAACAAGAACTGTTACGATACCGCCACCAACATGTACTTTACCTACTAAATTAACGCTTGCCGCTTTTACCATTGCATCTCCTGCTTCAATTGCTCCTACTAAACCTTTTGTTTCTACCATTCCTAATGCTGTACTCATTTGTCATTCCTCCAAATTATTTATTTTGTAATGTGATTTGTTTTAATACTTGATCAACGATTTGTTGAACCATTGTTGTGTCTAAAGAAGGCTCTTGTGATACAACCGACTCAACAACAGACTGTACTTCAAACTCTGGCTTTGGCACCTCTACATCTTTAATGCCATAAGCCATACGTTTAATGTTTAAAAGATGTCTTGCTGTAATGTTATCCGACGTGATATTGCCGCCAAATGTACCACAGCCTAATGTAAAGGATGGTGCTAATCCAGTTGTGCCACCTACTGCCCCAATTGAGGATAGTGTATTTACTACAATACGAGATACTGGTAATTCAACGGAGAATTGCTCTGCTAAAGCTGCATTTTCAGTATGAATCGAGCATGTATGTCCGCGTCCGCCAATATTTAAAAGGTCAATCATCACTTGCTTAGCTTCTGTACTGTTTTCGACAATATAGAGAGCAAAAATAGGTGATAACTTTTCCAGAGAAAACGGAATATTTTTACCAATCATCGTTTCCAAGCCAACAAGTACTTTGGTTTCATCTGGGACAGTGATGCCAACAGAATCTGCTAAGCAGGATGCTGATTTGCCGACGATTTGTGGATTCACCTTTCCAGGAACTGGTGAAATTAATTTCTCCATTTTAGCTTTTTCTTCAGCATTTAATAGATAAGCACCGTTTTTCTTTAATTCTGTTTGTACCTGGTCTGCAATGGCTTTATCTACAATAATAGCCTGCTCAGTAGCACAAATTGTCCCATTATCAAACGATTTACTGTGCACCAATTGACGTACAGACTTTTGAATATTTGCTGATTTTTCGATGTAGGCTGGGACATTTCCTGGTCCTACCCCATAAGCAGGCTTTCCTGAGCTATACGCCGCCTTCACTAATGCGCCGCCACCTGTTGCTAAAATCAAATGAATATCAGGATGCTTCATTAGCTGCTGTGTTGCCTCCATTGAAGACATTGTTAAACATTGCAGTAAACCTTCTGGTGCACCTGCTTGTTCTGCAGCTACTCGGCAAACGTCTAACGCCTCTTTTGTACACTTCACAGCATATGGGTGAGGACTTAGCACTAGGGCATTCCTTGTTTTTAAAGAAATTAATGTTTTAAAAATGGCGGTAGATGTTGGATTCGTCGTTGGCACAATTCCTGCAATGACCCCAAAAGGACTTGCAATTTCCGCCACTTTTTTCATTCGATCATAGCCTACGATACCGACCGTTTTTAATTCTTTAATATCTTCATAGACATCTCGTGAAGCAACTTCATTTTTCATTTTTTTATGATTAGGGATACCCATCCCTGTTTCTTGCACAGCCATTTTTGCTAAGCGATCAGCTTCCTTAAAGGCAGCATCCGCAACAGCTTTCACGATGCTGTCTACTTGTTGCTGTGAAAATTGCATATAGGCAGCTTGTGCTGTATTAGCATGTCTAACGGCATCTCTCATTTCTTGAATAGCTAATAAGTCTTTGTCTAATGTGGCCATAAAGCCGCCTCCTTTCTAAATCACTGGGTTTCTTGCTAAATTTTCGATGGCTTCTCTAAAAGCTTGTGCCGCAGCCTCGCAGGATGATTGGCTGCCACTTAATAAAGCGCCACCAAAATTGGTTTCCGAGGGAGGGCCAAAGAAAACCTTTAGCTCTACATCTGCTGCCTTTAATGCTGCGTCTAAACCAACAACAGCCTCCAATGGCGGTGCGATTAAATACGCAAGGGGTGTGCCCACCTTTACATCTGCCAGCTCAGCAAGATACGTCCCACAGCTTGCCACGGTATGGGCAAATAAGGCATGGTTGTCATTGTTATTAATAGCTTCAAAGTACGTGTCAAACTCTATTTTTTGCTGAATGGCATCTAGAGCACTACGGATTTCATCAGGCGAGGTCCCAGCAATAATGCCAATGACCTCCCCTGACAAGGGACCAGATGCATGTGCCGCCCCCGCATAGAAACTTTTCGCATAGACAACTTCAACATCTGCCTTCTTTGTTGCTTCATCTAGTGCAACATATCCTACATCATCAATTGTGAGGGTCACGAGCCCAATACTATGATGATGCGGCTTCAAATCTAGCTGCTCTGCTAATTCACTGTTGACTCTAGGAATAGTTTGCATCGCTAAAATTTGGGCCATTATTTTTTGAGGATTCATATTACAGCCTCCTAACCTTCTTTTGCGACAAGCTCTACCCCACTTGCCTGATAATGCAAGATTTTTTGTACGATGGTTCCAAGGTACGCACCCGCCTCTAATGGAGGGATGCCGCCTTTATGGATATTAGAGATGACCATGCGCTCTGCTTCTACTGTGCCGATTCTAGGTTTATAGCATAAATAAGCACTCATCGATTCAGCCGATACTAGTCCAGGTCGCTCACCAATTAAATAAACAATAACCTCTGCCTGTAACAACTCCCCGATTTCATCCATGAGAGCCACTCGGCCTTTATCAATATAGAAGGTTGTGCCTAAATCAATATTTAAATTGCTAAGACTTTGCTGAAGCGCTAAATAAACATCTTGTACATTTTCCTCAATCGCACTCGCACTTAAGCCATTGGAAATAATGACCTGTACTTTCGGCTGTTGCTTGCACTTTTGTTGAATTAATGACTTGGCTTCATCTGATAAACGACGACCTAAGTCCGGTCTTGTAATGTATTCCTCTTTATCTGTTACTTTCGTTGTCACTTGAAAGACATCAAGTTTTTGTAAAAGGTCTTCTGTCACTTCACCATACACAGCGTCCACTGCAGCCGCATGATCGAGACGGAACTTTAACCATGTTTTTGTTTTTGGTCTTGTTCCCGCTCTACCTACGCCAATCCGAGCTGGTGTATGTTTTTTAGCCGCCTGTATACTTTCTGTTAATGTGTCAGCCTCAAACTGAAAAGGCTTAATCGGGACAGCTACATTTAACGGTTGTTCAACAGCTACAGGAGCTATATGTGCCTGCTGAGGCGTTCCGTGCTGATACAGTTGAATTAATGGTTCACTTTTTGTAGACGTAGACATAGGTTCTGCTATTTCTGTAGCTCCACTAGTAGCTGTTGTATCATAGAACTTAATAAGCGGCTCTGTTGGTGTTGTGGTTACCTCAGAAGCTTGCCCCTCCGTAGTTTTCTCCATCTTTTCCATGACAAGTTGTGTAATCATAGAGACTAATTGATCATTCACTCGACTCACCTACCTTTCAAAAATGGATAAATCGCCAGCCCTAGCTGAAAGTCGACCATTTTCATAAATGCCCATTTTCTCAAGCCACGCTAAATATTCTGGTGCTGGTTTTTTTCCAAATGTTTGTAGTAATGTAGCTACATCATGGAAGCTCATTGATTGATAATTGAGCATGACATCATCACCCATTGGCGCCGCAATAATAAAATTAACGCCAGCCGCTGTCAGTAACACACTTAAATCTTCCACATCATTTTGATCTGCCTTAATATGGTTGGTATAACAAATATCTACCCCCATAGGGATACCATGCATTTTGCCCATGAAGTGATCCTCAAGACCTGCACGTATTACTTGTTTATTGTTATATAAATACTCAGGGCCGATAAAACCAACTACCGTGTTCACGATATAAGGATTGAAATGTCTAGCAAATCCATAATTGCGAGATTCAAGTGTTACTTGGTCGATGCCCATATGAGCTTCTGCTGATAGTTCCGAGCCTTGCCCTGTTTCAAAGTAGAATAGGTTCGGACCCGTACCCGTCCCCTGCTTTTTAATGAGCTCTTCTGCTTCTCGTATTAAATCTGCTGAAATCCCAAATGAACGGTTGGCAATTTCAGTGCCAGCAATACTTTGGAAAATCATATCAGCGGGTGCGCCCTGTTTAATGGCCTTCATCTGTGTCGTAATATGGGCTAATACACAATTCTGCGTAGGAATTGACCAATCATTAATAAATTCTTTTGTGGCAGTTAATACCTTTTTGACACTTTCAACTGAATCATCCACAGGATTAATGCCAATGACAGCATCACCAATACCATAGGACAAACCTTCCTTTAGGGAAGCAATAATACCGTCTATATTGTCTGTGGGATGATTTGGCTGTAGTCGTGAAGACAGCGTACCTTTTTGACCGATAGTAATATTACATGTGGATAAAATCTCTACTTTATTGGCTGCATGAACCAAATCTAGATTTGACATTAGCTTCGTGACAGCCGCAATCACTTCAGAATTCATCCCTTTGCTTAAACGCTTTAGCTCGCGATCACCAGTATCATTCGACAAAATGTACTCGCGTAGCTGCTCAATGCTCCAGTTTTTGATTTCTCCATATATTTGCTCATTAATGTCGCCCTCAATAATGCGTGAAACCTCATCATTTTCTTGCGGCACTAATGGATTTTCTCGAATATCTTTGACTAGAAGCTCACTTAGTACAGCCTTTGCTGCTATACGCTGTTGAACGGTTTCAGCTGCAATTCCCGCTAGCTGATCACCTGATTTTTCTTCATTGGCCTTAGCCATGACATCTTTTAATGATTTAAAGTTATATTTCTCTCCACCAAATATCACCGATAAATTCACATTCATCCTCCTTACTTTGAGTGGAAGGCAAGAGTTTTCACAACAACTGGAACAACGCCTGATGGCAGAACCTCTCCAATGTCGATGTAATCCCCCGTCTCCACTTTAATTTGATCGATGCAAATAATTGGGACTGCCGGATTGATTGCTTGTATGGTTTGTCCAATAATCTTTGCATAATCTGATTGAATGACTATGATAATTGGTATGTCCTTGGAGCATCTAGTTGCCAAGTGTCGCAATACAGCCTCACACAATGCATGTACATCCTGAAAGCTTAAATACGGCAATTCACTAAAATAGAGTGCAAATGGTGCACGATTTTCCTGTATCGCAAATAAATCATCTGCTCGCTGCACCGCTGTTTTCACCGTACTATTAAAGTCGATTGCTGTTGCATCCATATGGCAGTTAAAAACAGGAACATTTTTAAGCGGTAACACCTCGGCATCCACCTGGATGGTTGCCCCACTAATTTCAGTAGTTTGTGTCCCTGCCCCAGTGACTGTCGCACGAGCAGTTTCTTTAGGTTGTAGCCATAAAAATGATTGCAGTTGCTCGTGCTGTACTAGCATTTTCGCTAATCGCTCACCAATATCATCATATTGACGAAGTGTACATTCATTTTCATAAATACAGGAGGCTACCCCTCCAGAAAAGACGATGGCATCTACTGGTTTATGCCAGTTTGGCAAGTGCCCAAGTAATAATGGATGCCTGTCATCCGTAAATTGCCCCTGCAAGATTAAAGCAAGTGTGGCGACCATTTCTTCTATACATAGCGTTACTCGAGGATCTTCTGCCGCATCACCTACGGATAATGGATTAGTCCATTTTTTCATTAGTTCCATGAGTGGCGGAGAAATTGATTGAATCCTCCCATTGTTAAATTCAATCAATCTACCACCAACATGTAAGGTACATGTACCAATGACCTCTCCAAATTGCATAACAGCAATATTGGCAGTTCCTCCACCAATATCAATATTGGCGATCACTTTAGAAGAATTTTTAGATTGCTGTAATGTACCTGACCCTTTAGCCGCAATAATGCCCTCTAAATCAGGACCCGCAGTAGCAACTAAAAAATGACCAGCGCCGTCTGCAATGGTATGGACAACCTCTCTTGCATTTTCCTTCGTGGCAGATTCACCAGTAATAATAATGGCGCCTGTTGAAATATCAGTTGGTGCGATTTGAGCCAATTGATACTGCTGAAAAATGAATTCTTCAATTTTTTTCATATCGATGATGTCTTTATTGATAAAAGGTGTCTTGATGATGGGACTTTGATGTAACACCGTCTTCTCAATAATTTCAATCCTTGGCACATGGGTTACGCCAGCCACATTCTTTAACAAAAAGCTACTAACTACCATTTTTGTCGTGCTTGTCCCAATATCAATACCAGCACTATAAATTTTTTCAGTCTTCACCCTACACCACCCTCTCGCTACTGTGAGCAATACATGAGATATGGACTATCGCAATCCTTCACGAATTGTTGAATTTCTTCGTTTGTATGAAGCTGAATAAGTGGAGCAATCCATTCAACGCCAAGCTTTTTCCACGAAGAAGTTTTCACGATAGGGCCCTGTGTCATCACATTTTTTAATAAACCTGTAGCTCTTTCAACATCTGCATCAGGTGCATCAATTTTTGTAATGACACCGATTTGTATTTTCGGAATCCCTAGACTAAATTGCGGAGGAAACACACTTCTTGAAGATGTGGCATCCTGCAAATAAATGACATGTGTTACTTCCAACGAAGTGGCCATAATGTTTCTGTAATACATGGGATTTTCAATATATTCACCAGGTGTATCGACAATCCAGTCTTCATAAACGAGTGCTTGTGTTTTATTAGCACTGCTTTCTCTGCCCAACAAAGTATTCATCAATGTTGACTTTCCTGCTTGCACACCGCCTATTATCATTACTCGATTTTTCATACGACACATCCTATGATTTTGTTATTCTTGATGGTGTATAGCCTAGTACTTCGGATAAAAAACGATTAATTTCTAACATCGCCATTTCCACCTCTGATACACTACCGACAATAACAAGACTGCCTGTAAAACGGTCTAAAAATCCTAATTTTACATTCGCAGCCTTGGTCGCTAAATCCCCTGCGATGATGACCGTTTCACTTGGAGTACACGTCATAATACCTAGCGCACCCGATTCTTGAATACCCAGCTTTTGAAACATCTCTGGGTCAGGGTTCGCAATAAGGTGACTCAATGTTAGCTGTTTACCCGGCACAAACTCCTGAATAAATCGTTTCTTTTCTTCACTCACACATCATCACCTCACTTTTTAATCCATTAAGATTTTTGATCTAAATATTCGCCTTCTTTTATAATGCCAGCCTTGCGGTCTTCTATTTCTAGCCTTAATGCCGTCGGTACAGAAAGCTTATACGCTAAAATAATCGCAATCACACCCGCTAAAAACTTACCAGCAATAACAGGTAAAATAATAGTTGGCTGGAAATTAGCTGTGAATGATAAGTGATCGCCTAATAAAAATGCTGAACAAACACCAAATGCAATATTAATCACTTTATCTTTTGGTGGCATATGACGAACAAGCGTGAACATCGCCAAGATATTAGCAATTGTTGCTAAAATTCCCGCACTACCAACAGATGATAGTCCTAATTTTTTACCAGCCGCTTCAAGTGGTTTCGAAGCATATTTTCGAATTAAATAAACCATTGGGAATGCACCAGCTAGCATAATACCTATATAACCAGCCGTTTCTAATGCTCGGAATTGATCGATCTCATCAGCCATAATCGGATCGAAGCCCCATGCACCAAATATTTTTGTAAAAATACCTGTAAAAATTTCAACAATCGAGAACACCAATACCAATTTGATTCCTGCATCCATCACACGGCCGAATAGCATGAAGCCTGCAATCATGCCGTTTGGAATAAGCTTTAAGCCTAACGCAATTAACACAACAAAGATGAACAAAGGCAGTAAATTGATTAAAATTTGTAAAACAGAAATGGCAAATACATATGTAGGCGCCTCTGTTGTACTAATCACTTCACGCACTTCTGTGTTAAATAGTACAATCATAATCGATGAAATAAATGCACCAATCGGAATTGTTAATACGCCAGCCATAATACCAAGCGCCATATATTTATGGTCACGTTTATCTAACATCGCAAGACCCATTGGAATCGAGAATACAATAGTAGCACCTGACATAAATCCAACGACTAGAGCCATTACCCATCCCTCATAAGACTCTTTTAACGCATTGGCTAATTGGTAGCCACCCATGTCCGAAGCTAAAATAGTGGTCGCTGCAATCGCAGGATCTGCACCAATTAACTCAAAAATCGGACTAATAAAATGACTAATAAACCATGTTAAGTAAGGTATAGCTGCCATGATCCCTGCTGCTGGGACGAAAATATGACCAACTGTATGGATACCATTCATAAATTCTTTACCAATTCCATACTCAGCATCTCGAATTGCTCCGATTGCCCCTAAAACAGCACAAATCATAATAATATAAACGATAATCGTTCCTATCATTGCCATCTTACTCATCACCCCTTTATGATTAATAAATTTTTATATAAAAAAAGGCACTTTAAAGAAGAAATCTCTTTAAAGCGCCTTTGCTTCAACTATTGACTTGTAAGTTTATAATAATTTGCTCCGCAATATGCACCATTTCTTGTTGTGTTTGCATGCTTTCATTGCGAATTTTGCGATAAGCCTCGTCCTCGCTTATATTTTCAGCCTGCATCAGCAATCCTTTAGCTCGTTCAATGATTTTTCGCTTATCCAATTGTGTTTGCTTATGTAAAATCTCCCCATTGAGACGATTGAACTTATCAATTTGATGAAAAGCAACCTCTAACACAGGCAACACATTCTTTTCGGAAAACGGTTTCATAACATATCCTAATATATTATCCTGCTTCATGTATAGTAATAATTCTTTTTCACTATATGCCGAGATGAAGAGAACAGGTATGCCAAGCTGTTGTTCAATAATCTTACTTGCCTTTAAACCATCTAGTTTAGGCATTTTAATATCCATTAAAATTAATTGTGGTTTATGCAAAAAGGCTAGCTCAATGGCGGTCTCTCCATTATTAGCTTGAGCTACGACTTCGTAACCATTATCCTCTAGCATAAACTTCAAATCAATCGCAATCAATGATTCATCTTCGACAATCATAACTTTCCTAGTCATTTACGATAAATACCTCCTCACTTACAGGAAACTGAATTTGAGTATGTGTACCTTCTTCACTAGGGATAATTGAAAATGAGCCAGCTAAATCATATTCCACAAGCCTTGTGATAATTTCCATGCCAAATGATGCCTTCACCTCTTGCATTCCAACGCCGTTGTCAGAAATATGAAGTGAAATACTTGAAGCCTCCTGCATGAAATGAATATCAATGGCTCCTTCATCGCGACCAACAAAAGCATACTTTAATGCATTTTGTAGTAGCTCACAAATAATGAGTGCAAGGGATACTGCCTTTTTCGAATGGCAAAATAATTGCAAATGATCGTGATGAAATGCTAGTTGAATAGTTGCTGTATTGGACGTGCCAATCATTTTATGTCCAATTTTTTTAGCCAATGCAATAACGTCTACTTTTTCTTCAGCGTTATCCTCATTTTCTAAAATAAGCTCATATACAGATGAAATGCTATATATTCGATTTAACGCCTCTTGAAAAGCACTTGCATTGACAGCAGACAATTCATTGCGCATTTGCAAACGCAACAGACTTGTCACTGTTTGAAGATTATTTTTCACACGGTGGTGAATTTCTCGTATCGCAAATGTTTTCATCATAAGTTCATTTTCTTTCAGCTTTAACTCTGTTAGATCATGAATAATGAGAAGTGTGACCTTGTCACTATGACTGCGAATTGGAATTTTCTTCACGATAAAGGATTTACGTTCAATTGTAATTTCTAGGAAAAAGACATCATCGCCTTTATCATAGACCTCCTGTAAAAACGGTAAGATTTTATCCAATGCAACATTGTCAAAGTTTTCTAATCCCGAAAGTTCCGAAATAAAATGATAGCCAGCGGGATTACTGTAGATTACTTTGTTCTCGTGATTGGTAAGAATAATTGACTCTACAAGTAAATCAGAAACAACTGGTATCGGTTGAGAATTAGGTTCTACAATATGTTCAATTAATGCAAAAGGCATATTTTGAAAGTCATCTTTTGGTGTCGTTTGCATCTTCACCATCTTTTCCTGAATCAATACAGCAATTACTCGCTGTTGTTCATTGAAGATCGGAATCACATTTTGTTCGACTGTAATGCCTTCTTGTGTAACGGCTCTGGAAATGGATGATTTTTCTTTTTGCTTAAACGCAGTGAATACAGCTGGTTCAAAACTTTCAAAAACAAATTTTCCAATTACCGATTTTTCATATAAACCTTTTTCCTTTTTAGGGAACGCTTCTGCCACGACAATTGCATGTGATAAATTATCCATCATACAATCTATGAACATATAACAATCAGTAAGCTCTGCATAATACTTTAGCGTCGCTTCTATTTCTATTAACTTGTCAATATCCGTTGCCGATAGATTGGTATAGTTTCTACACAATGATTGAATGTTCGACAGGTTAAAGCCCCCTATCACTGAATAATCAACAATCAGTTTGACTATTCTTAAAAATTCTTGTCATTATTATAAACCTTTTGTGAAATTATTTTCAATACAAAAAATATTTTCTTTCATCAAAATTCGTTGCATTACAAAGAACTATATAGCTTAAAAGAGAAATATTCAACAGTTTTTTATTATTACATTATACAGCAACAGAAAAATAATTATTTTAATATATCAAAAAAGAGAGCTTGCTGATTCAGCAAACTCTCTTTTTTCTACTTTATTTCAGGTGCAACAGCTAATATATTTTCAAAGGCTGCGCGTTGTTTTTGTTCTTCCTCATTCAACAAAATATGAATATCACCATGATCGTTTGACGTCCTAATTAAACGACCCATTCCTTGCTGCAAGCGTAATTGCATAAACGGTAACTCCACTTCTTCAAATGGATTTTCAGCAAACGTGCGCTTCGCATCAAATAACGGATCCTTTGGAGGAAACGGTAAATCATAAATAATAACACGTGTTAATGCTTCTTCAGGTAAATCTAAGCCTTCCCATAAATGATATGAGCATAATGTTTTAACGGTTCCCTGCTGGAAATCTCGAACAATGGCTGATAGCTCTCGATCACCTTCGAATGCGACATGCATACGCTCCATTAATGGCAACTCTGCTTTAAATTTTAACATGGCTTGCTTGGATTTAAATAGAATTAATGTTTGCTCACCATCTCGCAGTAATTGCTGTACACGTGCGGTTTTATCGTGTTGATGAAGCTCATGTAAATAGATTTTCATTACTTCCTCATAATCAAATGGCGAAGGGACTGAAAATGATTGGGACTCTCGAATACCTAAACTATACGCGATATAAGAAAAGTCTTTATTGACGGATAAAGTGGCAGACGAAAAAACGATTGGAAGCTTTTTAGAGAATAGTTTTTCTGCTAAAACTTCTGTTATCAATCGAGGCATTATCACCAACGTTTCCTCACCGTCTGTTTCCTCAAGCCAATCCACTGCATCTCCTTGTGCTATGAAAATACGTAAAGAAGCCTCATATTGTTCTAAATATTCTTCTGCCATATTTAACTCATATTCAGGAATCATATACATTTCAGATTCAAAAACAAATTCCTCCATCAATACTTCCACATCATTTATTAATTGTTTGCCATAAGCAAGCAATGTTTTGGATTTATTGATACGTTTACGATCCTCATCAGAAGCAACGATATCATCACGAAGTTGATCAAAAAATAGCTCGTGATCATCTTGTAATTTTTCCATGGCATACAATGTCCGTTCTCGTACACCATCCACCATTAATCGCTCTAAAAGTTGGACAATTGTTGTTGCCTGTACTTTATAAGTCATAGCCTTTTGCGCAGCGTATTCTAACAGATGTCCTTCATCTAAAACCATCATAGATACTTCTGGCAGTAAGGCAAGCTGTCCTTCACGCTCACGAGATTCCTTGGTAGCTAAATGTTCCATTAAAAAGTCTTGGGAACAAATAACTAGATCCGTTGATTTGCGGTAATGGGAACGATGCAAAGTTTGCCCACAACGATTACGGAGATCACAAACAGAACATTGCATAATCGAGTTGTAATTAACTTTTTGCCAATCCTCATCACTGACAGTTGGATAATTACTACGTTCTCCATATGGATGAATAGCAATCATGGAACCTTGGGCATACACACCATCCGGAATGGAGAACGAAATATCATCGATCCATTCATCTGATTCAACTTTTTCAGCTTCCTCAAAGCGTTTTAAGCATAAATATTGGTCCCGTGATTTGGCTAAGCGAACATCAATTTCCAGACCAAGCGTTTTTTGTAGCTTATAGATGTCTCCGCCCTCTTTAACGAGCTGATCGATTAATGTTTCATCAGCACATGCAATAAGTGCCGGTTTCCCTGTATAGCGTGCATAAGAAATAGCCGGAAGTAAATAGGCTATTGTTTTCCCAGTTCCAACACCCGCTTCTGCAAAGAGTACGTTTTTTTCTTTTAGCGCCTGTTCTATTTGATAAGCCATAAAGATTTGCTCATCACGACATTCAAAGCCTTTTTCAGGCAATTCATCATAAAGGACGTCACCCATCCAGTCACCTAGTGAATCGAAAAATGATCGGTCCTTTGATAATGCAAATGGTAAAGATTTACGCAATTGATGTTCCCCCTCTTACTATCTGGTGCTATTATACGCGACGAAACGGAAGATAAGAAAAAATCTTATCTTCCGTTACTATTCGTTAATCTCTTTTAGACTTTTGTCCCCAGAACTGATAATAATTTGTTTCGATAAACCCATTAAATAATTTCCGTTTTTTCGTCGCTTGGCGTCCATATAATTCTTCAAAATTTTTCATGGAGGATAGCATATATACAGACCAGGTTGGATAGTTTTTCATAACTTTTCCTAAATCACGGATAACCTGTTCTACAACGTCCACATCACCAATACGTTCTCCGTATGGTGGGTTACCGATCATGACACCATCTGTTAACTGAGTCGTGAAATCACGTGCTTGCATTTGCTTAAATGTAATCAGCTCTCCAAATCCTGCTTCTGTAGCATTTTCTTGTGCAATGCTTACCATGCGATGGTCAATATCAGAACCTACTATTTCTAACGGTTGGTCATAATTGGCCAAACTTTCTGCCTCATCTCGGACTGCATCCCAGATTTGCGCTTTCATCCATGGCCAGTCTTCAGAAATAAACTCACGATTATAGCCTGGTGCTATATTTTGTCCAAACATGGCTGCCTCTAAAGCAATTGTCCCCGAACCACAGAATGGATCAACAAACGGACGATTTGGATTCCACTTTGAAATTTGTATAAGTGCAGCCGCTAATGTTTCTTTTAACGGCGCCTCCCCTTGTGCTTGACGATAGCCACGTTTATGAAGACCAGCGCCTGATGTATCAATCGTTAGTGTCGCCACATCTTTTAAAATCGAAACCTCAATTTTGTAAGTGGCACCTGATTCATCTAAAAAGCCAAGTCGCTTATAATGCTGCTTCATTCGTTCAACAATCGCTTTTTTAGTAATAGCTTGGCAATCCGGCACACTAAATAATTTCGATTTAACCGATTTCCCTGAAACAGGAAAGGCAGCATCCACAGGTAAATATTTTTCCCAAGGTAAAGCTTTTACACTTTCAAATAATTGTTCAAATGATTTTGCAGGGAATTGTCCAACGACAATTTTGACACGATCGGCTACTCGTAGCCACAGATTAGCACGCGCAATCGCTGTTTCATCACCCTGAAAATATACTTTACCATTGTCAACTGTTGTTTCATAACCAAGTGCTTTTACTTCTTGGGCTACAATTGCCTCTAAACCCATTGCTGAAGTTGCTACTAATTGATAATTTGCCATAGATTATTTCCTTCCTTGATGCTCAATTTCCCAATATTCCATAAACTCCATGAGGTCGTTTAATGGTAATGGTTTGCTGTAATAATAGCCCTGAATAATATCACAGTTCATTTTACGTAGTATATCCACTTGTTGTGCCTGTTCTACACCTTCTGCCACAACTTTCATTTTTAGGCGATGGGACATTTGAATAATAGCATCTACAACTGCCTGTTTTTCATCGAGCGAGCCAATATGTTGAATAAAGCTTCGATCAATTTTTAAACAATCGAGTGGAAAGCGCACTAAATAGCTCAAGGACGAATAACCTGTCCCAAAATCATCTATGGAGATTTTAAAGCCTAATTGTTTCAAACGAACTAACTTACTAACAGTTTCGTTAGCACTATTCATCACTGTTCGTTCCGTCACTTCTATTTCAAAATTGTTTGCTGGCATATTATAGCGTTCTAATATTGTTTGTATCGAATCTAAAAAATTATGCTGTTTAAAGTGAATGCTTGATATGTTAATGGCCACTGGTATTTTCCACCCATATTTTTGCATTTGAATAACTGCCTCGCACGCCTTTTCCAGAATGACTTCACTTAAAGGTATTATTAACCCTGTTTCCTCTGCATAAGGAATAAACTCTCCAGGTGAGACAAAGCCAAGTCTTTCATTATTCCAGCGGACCAATGCCTCTAACCCCTGAATTTGTTCATTGTCCATACAAATTTTCGGTTGGAAATGCAGTTCAAACTCACGATTATCAATGGCTCTTCTTAACTCTGAATCTAGCAATAAGACACGCTGTGCATCTGTTTGCAGCTCATCAAAATAAAAAGAATAGCCGTTCAATCCATTCTTCTTAGAGTAAGTCATGGCTCTATCAGCACAATTAATCAGTTCTTCTGTATTTCTTCCATCTACTGGATAGACACTAACGCCAATACTTGTAGAAATAAAAACTTCCTGACCGTTTATCATCATTGGCTTTTCTATATTACTTATTATTTGTTCAGCAAATTTTGCAGCTTCTTTTACATTTTTTACATTCGTTAATGTAATGACGAATTCATCTCCGCCATATCTTGCAATAATATCTTTGTTTTTCAGTAACTGTTTTAGTCGTTTGGCAACTTCTATTAAAATTGAATCTCCAACAGCATGACCCAATGTATCATTAATTTGCTTAAATCTATCCAAATCTAAAAAATAGACCGCATGCTGTACTGAATGAGAAATAGCAGAAGTTGATTCTAAAAGATTATCCATTCTCTCGATATAAGCAAAACGATTAGATACTTCTGTTAAGGAATCAGTCAGTAAACGTTTTTCTAATTCGTTTTCTACTATTTTTCTTTCAGACAAATCTGTGAAAATACCACAATAATTTGTAACCTTCCCCTCATCGTTGGTTACACAAACAATTGTTAACCATTCAGGATATACGTCTCCAGTTTTACGACGATTCCATATTTCTCCTTGCCAAATTCCTTCTTGTCGTATCTGTTCCCACATTTCTAAATAGAACGGTAATTCATGTACACCTGATTGTAAAACGGCAGGTGTTTTTCCAACCACATCATCACGTTTATAACCCGTGACAAATTCAAAGGCAGGATTAACCATCACTATTTTTTTGTATTCATCAGTAATCATGATACCTTCAGATACATTTTCGAAGATTTTAAGTATTAAGGCAGTAGGATATTGAGAAATCAACTTCAATTTATCCATACCTTCCCAATTATTTACTCCGTTCATGTTCCGCCCCATCCTATCTCTCTATACTCCCCTTTAAAGGGCACTTACGCCAGGCCAACTCGTATGTAAATCAATGACACCCCAAAAAGATGGTGTACAGTTTTTCGAGTAACTCGTAAACTCGTCTTAAAAACCTGTGACATCCTTAGAGGTTTGAACTTGATTCAGCAGTCGTCCTATCACCACCTGAATGGAAAAGAAAATGTGCAAACTCTCGCTACTATAGAGTAGAGTCAAGTGTATCTAACATTTTGCTAGGTACCAAAACTTTTGCTGAATCAAGATAAATACACATTGATGCAATCACCGTTTTCAGATATTGTGACTTAGAAGCGGTAGCGATAGAGGCTAGGCTAGCAAGTAGCCATTCTCAAACGTATCGCGCATACCAAGACTTGATTAACTAGGTTACTTTTTCCTCATAAACTCAAAAGAAAAGCTCTCCACCGAGTTGGAGAGCGCTTGTTATTTCATAAATAAGCATCAAAAAAATTCCATAAGCCATGTTTTGTTCCTGAGTACTCAAACAGCTTGCGCCTCGTACAACCAGGTAGTAATCATCTATCTACAGAGCTAGCTCTGTCCCTCTATCTGTTCAATTCCTTCTAGAGAGTGCCCCTACCATAATTTGGGTTTCTCACTCGTGGGGTTTACCTCGTTCCACCTTGCAAGTTTCCAAGCAAGCTTCGTCACTGTGGCACTTTCAGGAAGTGTCAACCATATCCAAGAACTTAGGTTTTCCTTCCGCCGTCAGCTTTAACAGCTGCCTTACCTTATTTTTTCAGTAAGCACGAACACTACGGACATCTCAGTACCGTGTGAGCATGGACTTTCCTCTACGACGTCTAGCGCCGCAGCGATTACCAGAATTTCATGATGATACGAAAGATTATACTAGAGTTTTATGTTAAATACAATATAATTGACTAAAATTATTCGTATAGCTTGCTACCAAATACATGTTTTTCTAAATTTGAAAGACGTTTTAAAATATCAAAATTTGTTGTACCAGCTGCTGCAGAAGCAACCGGTTGTCTCTTTGGTGTACTATCAATTTCTTCTTTTAACTGTCTATTTTCTTCACGTAGTTGGGCCATCACTTTTTCAAACGTTTCATAGTCTTGAATTATTTCATCAAGGAATGAATCTACTTCTTCCACATTATAGCCTTTAAAGTTCTTTTTAAATTCCTTTTCAAGGATCATTTTTGACGTTAATTTAATGTCCATTCACATCGCCCTTCCTCACACTACATACACGAATACATTATAGCATACTTCATCACATTATATCGTCTGAAAACTCCAATTGTAAGCTAAACTTGTCGTTTTATGCGATTACCTGGGAAATTATTTCTTATTTCCTAATCTGAGCAACCTCTTTTCCCAAGAAATTACCCATTTTTGTTTTTGTTCTGCTCTCCATTGCTCATTCCTTTGAATGAGATGTATGCCTTGTTGCGTATAATAAAGGGCCTGCTTATAATCTTTCATTTGGTGCTCATAAAGTATGGCTAGCTGCTCAAGGACATGCAACTTTGTTCTTGCTTCAACAAAATGGAGAGAGGCTACAAACGCATCTATAGCTTCACTGTAGCGTTTACTCTTTTTGTGCTGTAGTGCTAAATAATAGTGCGCATTACCCGCTTCCAGCGCATCAAATTGCGTAGTCACCCTTTCTAACACCTTAACACTTTGTGTGCTTTCTTTTAAATCACCATACCATTTCCCAATGTTGGTAAAGGTTTTTGCAGATTCTTCATGCCCCTCTTCAAACAAGAGCTGAGTGGAGTGACTATAAAGCGTGATAAGCGACAGTAAATCCCACTCATTGTGAAGCAAAACCTTCATAAGAGCATCTGGTCCGCCACTTTTCACAGCATCTAAATAAATAATTGGCGCAAGATGACCAGGAATATCTCCCTTCCGAGAGAAACCAAGCTTCTCTTCCTCCACAGATTTTAATTTTAAGCGCTCCATATCATTTTTCCATAAACGCTTCGAACTATGCAATAAATCAATTTGTCGTTGTGATCGTAATTTTGGTAATGTTTTTTGATGCAGTGTCCAGCGAGTTTCAAGCTGCGGCCAATCAAAACTTTTACCATTATATGTGATGACTGTTGCAGATTTTTGCCACAGTTTCGATTCAAACAAAAATGCCGCCTCATGTGCAGGGTCTGCTAGAATATATTGTGTCAAACTAAAACATTCTTCGTCTACCTCTAAAAAACCAAGTAAAAAAATATGTGTGCCCACACCTTTTAAGCCTGTCGTTTCCGTATCAAAAAATAATACAGGCTCATGTAAGTCCAGTGCATATGGATGATCAAATGAAGCATCCTGCCATTTTTTCAAAGCATCAAAAAATGACTGTAGCCGATAATGACCATGCTGAAAAGAAAATGGATACTGTACATGGCGCTTAAATACAATACCAAAGTCATTTTCCACAACCTTAAGCCCAGCCTCTTCCCATCGCTTGGTATAGCTTGGTTTGACTGGTTTCTGAAAAGCTGGTTCCTCTACCTTTTGTTGAGCTACCGCTGGTTTTTTACTAAGCATTTTTTTCATTTGTAGTATTTTATTCTCGTAAGACATGTAGTTCACTCATTTTCTGCTTATAATATAAGACTCTCTTGCAAGATTACCACGATTGCTTGACTCATTCAAAATTTTCTTCACAGGAAATTCTTACTTAATATTTCTTTAATGGCATCTGAACAAATTCAATACGCTGTGCAGTAATTATTATAATGTCTTACCAATAGTTTCTCTCTTCTATCTGAAATTAAGGGTGATGACGAGTTCCAGTTTGTCCGTGCAATTTTTCATATACAAAAAAACAGACCAAGGCTCTCTCTCCCTAGTCTGCTTTTGCTATTTGTTATTTTGAAAGTTTTTCATTACCATCTTGATCGATAACATACGTATGAGTTTTGGCCGCTTCTTCAATTTCTTCAAACGCCCAGTGTGTTTCTTTAACATCCTGGAAACTTGGTGATGTTACACCTTGTAGTGGACCACGCTCTAACATGCGATTCATCATCACTATTGCTTGAGCACGGGTTACAGGTTCGTTTGGCGCAAAACTACCGTCTGATTGACCATTGATGATACCTGCTGTACGTATCGCCTCTATAATCCACTGTGCCCAATGACCTTTTGTATCCTTGAATGTAATATTTTGATTCTCTTCAATGTGAAGTTGCTTAAAGTTTGCCACTACAGTTGCCATTTCCGCACGTGTAATGTTATCACTTGCACGGAAATTACCATAGATATCCCCATTCATAATGCCCCGCTCTTTGATAAAGGCAATGGGACCCGCTGCATAATAATCACTTGGAATATCCCGGAATAATGGTGTTGTGTCCACTGTACCATCTGTATAGCCTAGTATACGGGCAATCATCGTTGCCACTTGCCCCCGCGTTACATTTTTTTCAGGACCAAATGTACCATCAAGGAATCCATTAATATAGGCTTCATGTTTATTTACTTCTAAAGGTGGTTTTGTCCTATTCACCTGAATGATGGTAAACGTACTGAACTTCTCAACGGTAAAACGAAGACCTAGCTCCCCCTTCACCATTGTTACAACTTCAGGAAGAACCACTTTTTTCTCTCCATCAGAGTGTTCAATAAACATAGCTAATTGCTTAAGAAACGCCTTACGCTCTACTATATTTACTGGGATTTTCACGCCTTTTAATGGCAAAGTTACGTGCACAGGACGATTTGGCATATTAGTCTCAATGGTCATTGGACGCGCCACTACATGCACATTATTGCTTTCAAGAGCTTCATGTACTACGCGCTCTACACGGGCACGTTCTTCAATGGCTTGACGCTCACTATTCTTTTTAACTGGTACTAAGCGGAAATAGAAATTATCTTCTATCCCCTTCATTGAGCTATGTGGAATTGTAACAAGTCCATTCTCTGTAGCAATTTCCAGCGATAATCCGTTTTCACGTAGTAATTGTAGAGATTGCTTTGGAACTTCTACTGTTACTTTATCTATTTCATCATTAACATCAGGGAGAACAATACGAACAATGTTATTGTCAATTTGCTTCGCTTTTTCAATGGCTGCCTTGGCACTCGATTCAGTTAAAGCTACGAAATCTGTAATTTCACCATTGGCATGTTTTGTGCGTTCAATCTCAATCGTAGTTTTTTCCAGTGGGTTATCACCATCTATTTCTAGACCAACTTGAATTTTCGTTGATGTTGTTGGTGAACTTGGTGAGCTTGGTGTTGGCACCGGTATGGTTGGCTGACCTGGGGCAGTAGGAGCTACTGGTGTCACCACATTTGATGCCATAGATTCTCCACTATTTCCAGCAATGTTAGTTGCTAACACTTTAAATGTATAGGCTGTCCCGTTGGTTAATCCCGTTACTATGATTGGACTTAACGTCCCTATTTTCGCTAACATCGGCTGCTCCACTCCGCCTACATAAACTTTAACTGTATATCCAGTAATCGTACTACCTCCATTATTGGTCGGGACATCAAAGCTTACCCTTACATAACTATCACCTGGCGTTGCCAATACATTCGTTGGCACATCTGGAGCTGTTACTGAATTTGCTTGGACTTCTTGCGTAACTGTAAACGTCACTGGTGTTAGGTTTGTCGCGCTTACCGTTACCGTTGCTGTATAGGTTCCTACCGCCAAGCCATCCTTTGCCCTCACGGTAAATATTGTATTACCCGCACTTGGTAAGCTCGTCGCTGATGGTTGCGTAATATCAAAATCATCCGCATTAGCACCACTTATCGCTACCGATACATTCGCTAAACTACCTGTTCCTGTATTTGCGATTGTTAACGTTTTTGTTTCTTGAGTGCCGCTTGTGTATCCAGCTGTTAGTGCTGGGAACATTTGATTACTGATTGTATCAATTGTATATGTTGGTGCTGCTTGGACCACTTGCGTAACTGTAAACGTCACTGGTGTTAGGTTTGTCGCCCTTACCGTTACCGTTGCTGTATAGGTTCCTACCGCCAAGCCATCCTTTGCCCTCACGGTAAATATTGTATTACCCGCACTTGGTAAGCTCGTCGCTGATGGTTGCGTAATATCAAAATCATCCGCATTAGCACCACTTATCGCTACCGATACATTCGCTAAACTACCTGTTCCTGTATTTGCGATTGTTAACGTTTTTGTTTCTTGAGTGCCGCTTGTGTATCCAGCTGTTAGTGCTGGGAACATTTGATTACTGATTGTATCAATTGTATATGTTGGTGCTGCTTGGACCACTTGCGTAACTGTAAACGTCACTGGTGTTAGGTTTGTCGCGCTTACCGTTACCGTTGCTGTATAGGTTCCTACCGCCAAATCATCCTTTGCCCTCACGGTAAATATTGTATTACCCGCACTTGGTAAGCTCGTCGCTGATGGTTGCGTAATATCAAAATCATCCGCATTAGCACCACTTATCGCTACCGATACATTCGCTAAACTGCCTGTTCCTGTATTTGCGATTGTTAACGTTTTTGTTTCTTGAGTGCCGTTTGTGTATCCAGCTGTTAGTGCTGGGAACATTTGATTACTGATTGTATCAATTGTATATGTTGGTGCTGCTTGGACCACTTGCATAACTGTGAACGTCACTGGTGTTAGGTTTGTCGCGCTTACCGTTACCGTTGCTGTATAGGTTCCTACCGCCAAGCCATCCTTTGCCCTCACAGTAAATATTGTATTACCCGCACTTGGTAAGCTCGTCGCTGATGGTTGCGTAATATCAAAATCATCCGCATTAGCACCACTTATCGCTACCGATACATTCGCTAAACTACCTGTTCCTGTATTTGCGATTGTTAACGTTTTTGTTTCTTGAGTGCCGCTTGTGTATCCAGCTGTTAGTGCTGGGAACATTTGATTACTGATTGTATCAATTGTATATGTTGGTGCTGCTCTAGTAACTGTAATCGTATAAATTTTTGTTGTTTGATTTTGTGCAGTTACAATAATAGTAATGGTGTTTAATCCGACATTTAAGGCAATATCCTTACCAATTCCACTTGTGACAGCTGCCCCATTCAGCGTTAGCGTTGCATAACTATCAGCTAATGTCGGTGTAACCTGAATATTTCCTACATTACTAGCTACATTTGCAGTGTAATCTGTCGTACCTGAAGCAAAGGCTGGACTTAACGTTCCTGTTGAAAGGGTTAAGTTGCTTAAGTCTGCATTATTGCTTAATGACCCTGTTGTAAAGGTTTGATCACTTCCATAGCTTGTACCTACAGAGTTTGTCGCATATGCTCTGTAATGGTACGTCGTATTTGGATTTAACCCACTTAGGTCAGCAGTAAAAGTACCTGTTGTCCCTGTTATCGTTATTTTACTATTAATGGTCGTCGGATTGGCAGTCGTTGCATAGACAATTCCTCTTTCTGTAACTATCGCTCCACCATCAGCTGTAACATACCCACCAACCGTTGCTCCTGTTGTTGTCACATTAGATGGGATAGTATTTGTAGTTACAGTTGGAGCATTAGCAGGAATAGAGGTCGTCACTGACTTCATTGTATAAGCACTTTTATTGCCTGCAGCATCTTTTACAATGACATTAAAATAATATGTCGTACTTGGTAATAACCCCGTCACATTAAATACTTCTAAATCTTTTGAAAATCCAGTTCCTAATGCTAAACCGTTTACTTCGATATCACTAACAGTATCCATATTATTACTGCTAGATTGATAGACTCGATACTCTAAATCGCCCTGTAGTGTCACATCGTCTGTTGCCTTTTCCCACCCAAGCGTTACACCTGTTGTACTGACATTTGAAGATGTAATTGTTTTGTTTGATATTGTAGGAGTTTGAGTATCAGAAAAACTGTCGCTCACATTGGCAATTGTTATATTATCAAAGTTTAAGTTTGATGGCTCTGTATTTGGATCATTAGTAGGGAAATCAAATTGCCACGTAATTTCTAAGGATTCAGCACCATTGTAATCAAATTCATTACCATTATTTAAGAGAGTACTTAATTGATGGATCATTCCATTCCCAGAAATCTCCTTATTAGCAATTGAGTGAGAGCCTAACGTAGCTCCATTCGTATCTTTTACAACTAAGGAAAGCTTACTAAATGTGAGTTTAGGAAGATCTGGAACAATACTTATCCCTAAGTCTTTAAACGTGAATGTTTTACATATATTCCCTCCCTCTGCTTTAATAATCAGAGTTTCCTGAGCCTTAGGTGTATAATTTTGTGTATACAATTGTGATGTTGCTGGATCAACTACAAAACCGTTGCTTATTATAAACTTATCCGAAAAGGTTGAAAATCCTGCACCCGCACTGTTATCACCACTGACAGATCCACCGAAATCATATGTACCATCAGCAGTTCCATTCACAGCAGCCTCTACCTCTATGGCAGGGATATAGCCAATCGATGCCATCATTAAAATTAAGACTATTAAAATACGGACATAAAATCTCATTTTTTTACGGACCATTTTAATCCCATTCCTGCCATTTTTGAAAGCCTGCGATCGATTCATAGTTCCACCCCTTTAAATTTCCTGTTACCCTCTAGATGGAAACTCACCCTGTAAGCAAATAATATAATTCATCACCAAGAAGGGCTGCATATTATTATGTGGCTGACTCCCACCTGTCAAACCTAAAGCTTGCGTGTTCATTTGAACATCCAAATTGGTATCATACAAATGTGGTTGTTTGGGTGGTCTCCCGGCCCCTACACCCTCTGCCCAAAATAAACCAATCGGATTACCTGACGTTCCAACACTTTGTATAGCTACTGGAGTATGAGAGTGAGCAGGTATTTGGGACTCCAAAAGCGTCACTGTTTGTGTTCCTACCGCTTCACCAACTTTTCGCGGTGTTAATCCCATTCCTGATCCTTGATTCATAGGTGCTGACGCCATTAAATTCGGTAATGCAAAGGTTGTCTTCCCATCGCCACCATACTGAACACCTAATATAGAATAAAGTGCTGTATTTTGCTGAATGTTCATCAATTGACCGTTACATAACGCCCACCCCTTTGGCGCAAAGTTTCCTGAAAAAATTCGGATTTCACCGATATACGCATCTGCCATTCATACCAACTCCTTTTACTTAATTTCTTGTTGGAAAAATACCTTGAGTAGCGATACAAAAATGTACGGCTAAATAAGGCTGCATATTATTATGGGCCTGTCCTCCTCCAGCAGAAGATAATGCAGCTGAATTCATCGTTACAGTCGGACCATCTGCATATAAGTTATCCTTTTGTGCCCATACATTTCCTTTAGGGGAGGGTACACTTGCAAGGTTTGATGAGCCGTACACTTGATGAGTATGTTGAGGTATTTCATTAACTGTTAAAGAATGTGTCACTTCACCCGCCTTTGTTCCTAAAGGTAATGAAGGACCTACATGGATTGGGACACGTCCTCGCAAATCCGGTAAGGCAAATGTTTTTACCCCATCCCCTCCATAAACCGTTCCTAACAGCGCGTATAAAGCTTGATACTGATTAATAGGAAGCAATTGCCCTTCACAAGATAACCAGTATCTTGGCGCATAATTCATCGCAAATAATCGAACTTCACCTAAATATGGTTCTGCCATTTTCATCCTCCTTTGTACATATGTTTTATGGCTGGGTAGGAAATACTCCATATAACGAAATAATGAAGGAAATTGCTACTGTTGGCATCATGTTGTCATGTGACTGATTGCCACCAACAACCGAGCTAGCATTAGCGTTCATTGTAACTGGCGTTAACGGATTGCCAGCTCCATCTTTATCATTTGAGTAATTAGAATATCCACTTGTCGTTGCCCACAGCTTATTAGTCGGTGTTGAGGTATTCCCAACAGCTGTAGCCGCTTGAACAGTATGTGTATGATTTGGCAGTTGATTGGCAGTTAACGTAATCAATTCTGTACCACCAGCAACACCTATACCGTACTGTGGACTAACATGAATAGGAACACGTCCCATTAAATCTGGCAACTTAAAAGTAGTTTGACCATCCCCTCCATATGTTGTTCCAAGTAAAGCAAAAAGTGCCTCATTTTCTGAAATACTAAGAAGTTGTCCATTGCATAAAGCCCATCCCTGAGGAGCAAAGTTTCCTGCAAACATACGAATCTCTCCTAAATAAGACTCACTCATTGACTCTCACCTCCTTTCGAATAAATTGAAAATTCAGTCTTTTAACCGAGTGACTCAAACCTCATGGCAATATACGGAGAAATGTCTTCGGTAACGTAAAATCCGCATCTTTCATATAGGCGCCTTGCAGGATTTCCATGCCATACATGGAGTGTAACAGACAAATTCTGACTAGCCGCACTGTTTTGTAATTGCTTTAATAACTTGGTTCCATAGCCCTTACCTCTAAAATCAGGCAATAAAGAAATATCAATTAAATGAATATTCCCACTTTTACATTCAGTCATTATCCTACCAATTTCCAAACCTTCATGAAAAATAATTTCATGCTTTGCTTGCGGAAAATTTTGTTGATAAAATCTCTTTTGCGCTTCGTATTGAATCAGTAAAAGCGCGTGTAATTGTTGTTCATCTACGGCAAGCATCGAAAACTCGTTCTTTCGTGTAGAAATATATAACTCGTAAAGAAACGCATCATCTTGAGATACAACATTTCGAGTCTGTACCATATTCCACCACCATTTCATCAAATAGTCATTAAACCTATAAAATTATGTCCCATTTCAGATTAACTAGGAGAGAATAATTGTCCTCCTAGTTAAAAACCATATATTCCTATTTATTTATATATTACTTAAAGTTAACATTCAACAAATATTTGTATATTTAAAATTTTCTTTACCTTACTTTTCTAATTGTTGGTGTAAGTCACACAAACGAGACAAAGCCCCGAATTAATCAACACGAACATGTTTGAATAAAGTTTATTTAGCCTTAACTCCTTTTTAATTCTATTTATTGTGTAATCATACATTGAATTATTATTTAAAAAGTCCATTCTCCATAAAGTTACGGCATCCTTGTTGGTTGACCATTTAAATAATTTTATTTCTAGAAAACTAACACTTTTATCTAATTCGCTTGTACTATTGCAAGTATTTTCTATAAAATGAAATTACATATATAAGGTGCGTTAGATGAATGCCACCCTTACTTTGTAATGAAGTAAAAATATTTATGTAATCATTAATAACTTTTCTTGGAGGAAACGCATTGTTTAAAAATTTTCGTGAAGAACTAAAAAAAGAATGGAAAAACACAACAGAGGATTTAGAAAAAGAAGTATTTAAAGTATGGCAGTTAGAATATAAGGGGCATATTATTCGCATTGTAAATGCTGTGACGGAAGAGGTTCTTTATATTAATAATGAAGTAGTAGATAAAAAGAGTAGAGACAGTATGTTCAAACAAGTTTATCCCTTTGTAAAATTGAAAGGTGAAATTACAGAAACTAATGGAACAGTATCAACAGTAAAAGTAAAAATAGGTGGATTACTCAGTTTAAATATCGTCGTTAAAGTAAATGGTACAATACTACTTCATGAGAAACACAAAATTTCTATCGACTAATTTTTGACTATTCTACTACACCAAATGTTCAGCACTCGAATCAGAACAGTATTGTCTTCACAAATTTATTAATATACCTCTTGCATTGCCAATAAACGTAGAGGAAAAAGTGTAAAAGGACTTAGTTCCATACTAAAAAAAGAAATAAATCCTTCTAAAAAAATTGTCAGGTATATACATTAATAGATAGATAAAGAGAGCTTGAGGAAATCATTCAGATATACCACAAGCCCTCTTTTCTTTTTTAATTAATTTGATTTAATCTCTGAAGAAGTATAATGACCCTCTTTTTTCCTTCCTGCAAACTGTCCTGCGCTCCAATACATGATGGACATCCAGATTCACAAGGACATTTTGAAACATGCTCTAAGGTTTTCATTAATAGATCTTCCCATAAGTCATAGACCTTTTCACTTAAACCAATCCCACCAGGATATTTATCGTAAACAAAAAATGTGGGCAACTCATTATGGGATGCTTTAACTTGTGGGACAACTGCTACATCACTGCTATCACATTGAATAAACAAAGGAATAAACGCATTCATGGCATAGGCTACTCCAATCATTACCTCTGTCAATTCCGCCTCTGACCATTGCTCTGTTAGATGAAGTGAAAGCCATGATGCACTTGTATGCATTTCATCTGGAGGTAAATGAATGGGCCCCGATCCGATATTATCATGCGTTCCAAAGCGAATTTTTTTGAAAATAGTTGCCTGTGCGACTAATCCTACATCCCCGAAGCTAATCGTACCACCATTATATCCTCGGCTTCGATCTTCCTCTAATACCTTCATTTCAACGGCAAGATTGGCATCTGTATAATAATCGACGTCGACTTCACGGACATAGGCTTTCTTTTCTTCCCAGTCGAGCTGCTCTACTTGGAATTGAATCCCTTGATGTAAATAAATCGCTTCCTCATGTAATAATGTCATGGCACTATGACGATCCATTTCTCCAATTACCTTTGTTTGGGCAGGAATAGACAGATTAATAATTACCACATTTTCCTGCGAAGCAGACCGTAAGCTAATATCATGTGCTGGGAAACGATCACTCATCCAATGCCACTTATCACTCGTCTTAAAGACAACGCCTTCTTCGGCTAAATAATCTAACAACTCTTGTATGTCATATTCACCATAAGTATCTTCTATAGAAAAAGGTAATTCAAAAGCGGCACATTTTAAATGATCCATTAGAATTAACATATTTTCTGGATAAATACGTGCCTCCTCTGGTGCACTACCAAGTAAAAATAAAGGATGATTAACCACATACTGATCAAGAGCAGTCGATTGTGCAACATAGATAATTAAAGCCTCATCTTGCCGCCTTCCTGCACGTCCTGCTTGTTGCCAGGCACTTGCGATATTACCTGGATAACCTGTCATAATACATGCTTGTAACTGGCCAATATCGACCCCTAATTCTAACGCATTTGTACTGACAACGGTTTGAATGGTTCCATCACGCAAGCCTTTTTCAATGACCCGACGTTCAGATGGCAAATAACCACCTCGGTAGCCACGCACGGATTCATCAAGCAGCTTATTGCGTGTGAGTTCCTTTAAATAAGTGACAATCATTTCAACCCGTACCCTACTTTTAGCGAAAATGATGGATTGAATACCAGCTATATAAAGCCTCTTTGCTAAATCACTTACCTCTAATACAGCACTTCTACGCACCCCAAAAGTTTTATGAATAATGGGCGGATTATAGAAAAGAAATGTTTTCTTACCGACAGGTGCTCCAGAGTCTGCGATGAGCGCATGTGATTCATTTGTTAGCAACTCTGCCAGCTCCTTAGGATTTTTTATCGTGGCTGAAGTACAGATAAACACAGGGTTACTACCATAAAATTCACATATGCGTTTTAATCTACGAATAACATGAGCAACATGAGAACCAAATACCCCTTTATATGTATGCAATTCATCAATAACGATATACTGCAAATTTTCAAATAGCGATACCCATTTCGTATGGTGTGGCAAAATTCCTGAATGAAGCATATCAGGATTCGTCATAACGATATGTCCTGCTTTACGAACCTTCTGACGAATGCCTGGAGCCGTATCACCATCATAAGTATAACTTAAAATTTCTTCACCACTTTGTTCAATAAGTTCATTCAAGTCATTTTTTTGATCCTGTGCTAAAGCCTTTGTTGGAAATAAATAAATGGCACGTGCGTTGTTATCCTCTATTATTTTTTGCAACACCGGTAAATGATAGCAATACGATTTACCTGATGCGGTTGGTGTAACAGCCGTAAAAGATGTACCACTCTGTGCCAAATCAAAGGCCTCTCGCTGATGCGTATAAAGTTGCTCGATCCCTCTTGCCTTTAAAGCCTTCACTAAAGAAGGATGTAAATTTTCTGGGAAAGAAGCATAACTAGCAGGACGGGCTTCAAGTGTTTGCCAATGAAGAATGCGTTCTTTTAATTCTTCATCATATCTCCATTCATGTAAAAGCTCGCTAATCGTTCGTTTCTTCGATAGCATTTACTGCCTCCTCCTTTACCAGTCGTTCGAAGTTTTTCATTGTAAAGGAGGTAGAATGAATAGCATCTAAAAAACGTTTTTTACTTGTTTCCTTATAATAAGATTGCACAACAAATTGCTCCATCGATTCTACCGTTGAAGCAATTTGTTGTGTATGCATATATTTCGGTCGATTCTCTTGAATCCATTTATTGGCCTCTTGCTGCCATTCCTTCAACAGTTGGTGAATTTTATCAGCATGTGGTTTCACCTCTTGAAAAAAATCAGGTGTACGGTCCTCCTCACGCATTTGCCAAAAACGTGAAACACATCGATCACATTCATCTAATAATTTGGATGTTTGCTGAATAACTAACAATTTTGCACCTCATCTCTCATCAATTACATGTAAGCAAATATTTTTCGTAGCAAGTACATATATATGATGAGTATGTCTTGTCCATCATTTCAACTACGAAAATATGGCATCTCTTGATACCCTTACCTTTACCTACTTGTTTTGTGGTAAATACTGTATCAATTTTAATGCTATTGAGTTAGTTCAATTGCTTATGAGATAAGTGTACCAAAGTCTATCATTTTTCACTACTAATAGGCGAACAAGCATTCTTTACTTGCCAGTTCTTTTCTGCTAAGCTTACTTTCTGGCTAACTGCTTTGAGCTGCAAAAAAAAGTGCATATTCTGAGCATTGTTCTCCAGAGACACTCTCGTGAAAAGTAATTGATTGACCAGATCTAACTGCGCAACTAATTGTTCTAACTTGTTCAAAATAACGCCCCCTTTGCTTTACTTAAGTATTCCTCGCATGTATAAAATTACCTTCATGCGTGACAAAATAAGCGTAAGTTAGCTGAAAGAAGAAGATTTTCGATAAATTTTTAAAAATGAACCTTCCAACTAAAAAGGCGTCCTGAATGAAAGGTGTAGATATTTCACCACTCTTCAAACGTTTTTATGTTTAAATTTATCAGTTATTTTGACGATTCGAGGAAGACAATCATGAGCTTTTTTTCGACGCAATTTGTTTATTCATTGCATCCACTGTCTACTAGTCTTGTAACAAAGACAACACGGATGTAGGTAGAGAAGAGCCATCAAATCATGGTAAACTACTATATAGGAAAGCAGTTTGATAAAGGGTGAGCTAAATGACAATTCGCTATCCAAATGGGAAATTGTATACCCCCAATACTTCTGTACAGAAAACAGAAAAAAAGAGTAAAAGTAAAGATTTGTCTTTTAGTAATCGTGGAAAGACGCTAGAAGATGAAATTAATGAAGCAAACGACTATTATATAAAAAGACGACTTGCTATTATTCACAAGAAACCTGTCCCTGTACAAATCGTCAAAGTAGAGTACCCTTCACGAAGTGCTGCTGTCATTCGTGAAGCATATTTTCGAACACCCTCTACAACCGACTACAATGGTGTTTGGAATGGGCATTATATTGATTTTGATGCAAAGGAAACTGCTTCCAAAACCAGTTTCCCCTTAAAAAACATTCATGAGCATCAAATGACCCATATGCAGCAAGTGACTGAACAAAATGGTGTGGCTTTTATTATCGTTCGCTTTTCAGCTTTTGAACGATATTTTATTGTGCCATATGAAGTTTTACAAAAGGCCTGGAAAGCAATGGAAAGTGGCAATCGTAAATCCATACCCTTTTCAACAATTGTAGAAGAGGCGTATGAAATTCCTACTAGCTATTATCCACGTATCGATTATTTACCCATCATCCAACAACTGATCGATGCAAAATGCTACAGGTTTGAAAGTGAGGAGAAATAGAATGACTGAACGTCGTCGAACACGTGGAGAGCATCAAAAGGCTCTCGCTGAAAAAAATAAAAAAGGTAAGAAAACAACAACAAAATCGTCAACACCCGCTAAAATGTGGATAAAACGTATTTTCTTAACTCTATTAGTCATCGGTGTTGTAGGCTTCATTGGAGGAGCAGGTTTATTTGCTTACTATGCGAGCACCGCTCCTAAGCTTGATGAGGAATTATTGAAAGACCCTGTGTCTTCAGAGTTCTACGATAAAAACGGTGAAATATTTGCAACAATTGGTGCTGAAAACCGCAAATATATAAAATATGAAGATATACCCGAAGACATGGTGAACGCTATTCTTGCAACGGAAGATGTACGCTTTTTTAAACATCACGGCATGGACTTCTACCGTCTAGGTGGTGCCATACTTGCTAACTTCCGTGATGGCTTTGGTGCACAAGGTGCCTCTACCCTAACACAGCAAGTGGTCAAAAACTCATTTTTACAAAATGAAAAGAAATTAAAGCGTAAAGCACAGGAAGCTTGGCTAGCATTTCAATTAGAACGTAAATATTCAAAAGAAGAAATTTTTGAAATGTATTTCAATAAAATGCTAATGTCAGGCCGTATTTATGGATTTGGTACAGCAGCCCAATATTTCTATGGAAAAGAATTAAAAGATTTAACATTAGATGAAGAAGCATTATTAGCAGGATTAGTACAACGACCAAATGCTTATAATCCATTGAAAAACCCTGATCTTGCCAAGCAACGTCGAAATACGGTTTTAGGATTAATGTATCAACACGGAAAAATTTCGAAAACAGAAATGGAAGAAGCTAAAAACGTTGATGTCCAAGCAGGTCTTGCAGACGATGCAACGCGTCAATCCTTTGCTGGTTCGAAATACGATGCCTTCCTAGATGTCGTTATTAATGAATTGGAAAATAACGGTGATGGTTCAGCCATGGCAGAAGGTATTAAAGTGTATACAACACTTGATCCAAATGCCCAAAAAGTTGTTGAAAATGTCATGAACGATGACAGCAATTTCCCGACAGAAGATATTCAGTCAGGTGTAGCAGTCATTGATACGAAAACAGGTGCTATTCAAGCTGTTGGTGGCGGTCGACATTATGGTGCCGAACGTGGCTGGAACTATGCAGATGATTTAACAAAAAATCAACCTGGTTCTACCATGAAACCATTAGTGGACTACGGTCCAGCCATTGAATATTTAAAATGGTCTACAGGCCATACACTTGTAGATGAACCTATGAACTATTCCAATTCAAAACAAACTATTACAAACTGGGATGGCAGATATATGGGTGCCATGACCGCTCGTAAGGCATTATATGCTTCACGTAACGTACCCGCTGTCAAAGCATTACAAGAAGTAGGTACTGAAAATGCGAAGGAGTTTGTTGGACGTTTAGGGATTGAAACAGAAAACCTTTACGAATCAGACGCAATTGGTGGTGGAGCGATTACTATCTCCCCAATTCAAATGGCGGCTTCCTATGCAGCATTCGGAAATAACGGCGTTTATACGGACCCACACGCTATTACAAAAATTGTTTACCGTGATGGGAAAACATCTAAAAATTATACACCTGAGCCTAATGTAGCGATGAGTGAAGCTACAGCTTATATGGTAACAGATATGCTACGTGATGTAGTTGGCAACAAACCTGACGCATCAGGTACTGCAGCTAACGTCCCTGGACTAGATATCGCAGGTAAAACAGGTACAACCAACTATTCAGCTGAAGATTTTAATAAATATAATTTACCGAACACAAGCGTCCCAGATTCATGGTTTGCTGGTTATACGACAAACTATTCCATTGCTATATGGAGTGGCTATGAAAAACATTTTGATCCAATTACAACGTGGGAAGAACGACGTTTACCACAAAATCTATTTAAATCGATTATGCAAGATATTTCAGCAAACGTTGAAACAGAAAGCTTTAAAAAGCCAAGTACAGTTGTAGAAGCAACGATTGAAGTAGGGTCTAAGCCATTGAAATTGGCAAGTGACTTTACACCAAGTGAATTACGTCAAACAGAGCTATTCGTTCGTGGTACTGAGCCAACAGAAGTGTCGAGTGTTTATGAGGCACCAGAATTGGCTACGCCATACAACGTATCTGCAAGCTTAGATTTAGGTGCACAGTCCATCAACATTTCTTGGGAACATGATGCTAGCTTGAATCCAGAGACAGACGAACCATTACCGACTTCCTTTGAAGTAACTGCAACCCGTGATGACGGTAAAAAGTTTGACCTTGGTAAAACAGAGAGTAAAGGTTTAACAGTGGCCAACACGCTGGAAGATGGCAATTACACGATTTCAGTCGTAGCCATTGTGGATGGTGCACGAAGTGAACCTGGTACCACTACTTTCCAAATTACTAGTACAACGGAAGAAGAGGATGTAGAAACAGAAAATCCGGAAGAGCCAAACATTGATTTACCAACAGATCCTGGTGAAGGAGATCAAGATAATGGTAATAATAATGGCAACGGCAACGGAAATGGCAACAACGGTGGCAATAATAATAATGGCAATGGGCATGGGAATAACGGCAACAACGGTGGCAATAACGGTGGTTCAGATGGAAGTCAGCAACCAACGCCGCCTACTGATCCTGTAGACCCAAATGATGAAGAACAAAGCTCAGAATAAACGAAAAACCGAGAAGCACAGGATGCTTCTCGGTTTTTTCATTCTATAAAGAGCTTAAACTATCCTACCCACTCTATTTTTTACTAGCTTGAATTCGCAAACGTGCTGTCCGTTTTTTCGTTTCCTTAAACAATTCATCAAGCTGACGATAACAAGCGTATTGTCCTGGCTTAGCTTTGATAAAGGCAAGCCGTTCAACTCCATTAATCGGCAGCACCTCGTCTCCTGCCGCCTGTACAAGTTGTTCAAACAACTTAATTGCTTCTTCCATTAAGCCTTTTGCTGTACCGTTTCGAGCATCATGGGCTTCGTGGATGTTCGCTTGAAGGGTTGTCCATTGGGCAAACCAAGCATCTACCTGATCTTTTGCAATAGCTTCACTATTCATGCTTCCTTCACCAAACCTTTCTTCAAACGCTTTTGACCTTCACGACAATCGCTGAGTAAAGGACAGGCATGGCAGCCAGGATTTTGAGCCTTACAATGATAACGGCCAAAGAAGATTAACTGATGATGCGTTTTCGACCACTTATCCATAGGTGTTTTTTTCATAATCGTTTCTTCGACTTCAAGCACGGAATCTTTCCATCGGCAAAGACCTAGACGTTTAGAAACACGCTCTACATGGGTATCGACTGCCAGTGCAGGAATATCAAAGGCTACTGATAGCACTACATTGGCTGTTTTCCGCCCCACACCTGGCAATGTTACAAGTGCTTCTCGGGTTGCGGGTATTTCGCCATTATATTCATCTAGTAAACGTTGACATAAAGCCTGGATGTTCTTCGCCTTATTGCGATATAAGCCAATAGAGCGAATATCCTGTTGTAATTCTTCCAATGGGACAGCCAAATAATCTTCAGGCGTTTTATATTTCTGAAATAATGTTTTTGTTACTTTATTAACAAGTACATCCGTACATTGTGCAGATAATAATGTCGCAATTGTGAGCTCAAAGGCGTTGTCATGCACAAGCTCACAATGTGCATTAGGAAACATTCGATCCATTTCTTCTAGGCAATGCTCCCACTGTTTTTTTGTTAACAAACCGGACGCCCCCTATTCTCTCTCTTCTAACCAATTATAAAATGGTACTTTATTGGTTGGTTGTGCATCTTGCTGAACTGTGCGTGCTGGATTTCTACTAAAGGTTTGCTTCTCACGAAACTGCTCACTTTGCTTTTGTGCAGCCTGTGGTGTCGTAATATTTTTCTTCTTCCACTCTAACAAAATCCGATCAATATAACGAATACTCAGTTTCCCTGCAAACACAGCTTCTTTTAATGCCTCTTTAATGAGTGTTGGACTATGGTTGTCCTCATCAAGCCAACATCCTATTTTTTCAAGCTCTAAAGGAGATAAAAGACGTCCCATTTCTTCTTCAAAGAGTCGGAAAATCTCTCCTTCTTCTTGTTGAAGTGTTATGGCGGATTTTTGTTGCTCTTTCATCTCGATCATCTGCACAATTCGCTCCCAGAGTGGATAAACCGAATATTTTTCATAGAGCTTGCCACCTGTATCCACATCACGAGTAATTTCAAGGAAGCCCTTTTGCATTAATCGTTGTAAACGGGATGTTAGTTCATTTTCTGGCATTGTGAGACGATTCTTTAGATCATTCGGTGTAGGGAAGTCATACCCTTCCATATGAAAGGCTAATAAGTGCATGACAATTAGCGCCTCTTCATCCTCTATATTTAACTCCTTATAAAACTGAAAAAAAAGCTGAGGGATGGGAATCATTCTCTGCTCAGTCCATGTACGGAGTCGATGATTATTTGCATTCATATTTCTCTTGACTCCTTCTTTAAGTAAGTAGAAAAGCCGCGTAGATATTTCACTACGCGACTTTGAAATTGATTTGCTTATGGATATAAGCGGTTCAGTAAACGTGGGAATGGAATGGTTTCACGAATATGTTCTGTACCAGAAATCCATGCAACAGTTCGTTCTAATCCAAGTCCAAAGCCTGAATGTGGAACAGAACCATGTTTACGAAGGTCTAAATACCATGCATATGCATCTAAAGATAGGTTATGTTCTTCAAGACGAGATTTTAATAAATCATAGTCATGGATACGCTCAGAACCACCAATAATTTCACCATAGCCTTCAGGTGCAATTAAATCAGCACATAATACAACATCATCGCGATCTGGATGTGGTTGCATATAGAATGGTTTAATGCCTACTGGATAGCATGTAATGAATACGGGCTTGTCGAATGAATTAGCAATGGCTGTTTCATGAGGTGCACCAAAATCGTCACCCCACTCAATATCGTCAAAACCTTGTTCATGTAAAAGCTTGATCGCATCATCATATGAAATACGAGGGAATGGTGCTTTAATATTTTCAAGTTTCGATGTATCACGTTCAAGTCGCTCTAATTCTAATTTGCAGTTAGCCAGAACCGATTGTACAATATGCGTTACATATTGCTCCTGTACCTCTAGATTTTCTTCAAATTCTACAAAGGCCATCTCAGGCTCAATCATCCAGAACTCGATTAAGTGACGACGTGTTTTAGATTTTTCAGCACGGAAAGTTGGACCGAATGAAAATACTTTCCCTAGTGCCATAGCTGCCGCTTCCATATAAAGCTGTCCTGATTGAGAAAGGAAAGCATCCTCATCAAAGTATTTCGTATGGAAGAGCTCAGATGTACCTTCCGGTGAAGACCCTGTTAAAATTGGTGGGTCCATCTTTGTAAAACCATTATTGTTGAAAAATTCGTAAGTAGCACGAATGATTTCATTACGGATTTTCATAATGGCATGTTGTTTACGAGAACGTAACCATAAATGACGGTTATCCATTAAAAATTCAGGACCGTGTTCCTTTGGTGTAATTGGGAAATCTGTCGCTGTATGTAGAACTTCAATTCCTGTTACAGCTAGTTCACAGCCAAAGCTTGAACGTTCGTCAGCTTTCACTTCTCCTGTAATATACATAGAAGTTTCTTGCGTTAGTCCCTTAGCTGTTGCAAAAATTTCTTCCCCCACCTCTTCTTTCACGACAACACCCTGAACAAAGCCAGAACCATCACGAAGTTGTAAGAAGGCGATTTTACCACTTGAACGTTTGTTAGCTAGCCAAGCGCCAATTTTGACTGTTTCACCGATATGCTGTGGCATATCTTTAATCATAATTTTTTTCATAGAAATCCTCCAAAGTTGTCTAGAGGGATTAGTCTTGCCATTTTGATTTTACAAATGTATCAATACGACGGACTGCCTCTTCTAGTAAGTCTAAAGATGTAGCATAAGATAATCGCATAGTAGTTGGTGCACCAAAGCCAGAGCCTGGAATCACAGCCACGTTTGCTTCTGTTAAAATATCCGCAGCGAATGCGTCTACTGAATCATAGCCAGTGTGAGCCATAGCTTCTGCTACATCTGGTAATAAGTAGAATGCACCCTGTGGTTTTAAGACATGGAAGCCAGGAATTGCACTTACCTGTGGGTAAATTTTCTCAAGACGAGATTCGAATGCTTGGCGCATTTCCTCTACAGCGTCCTGTGGGCCATTATACGCTTCAACAGTTGCATATTGTGCAGTTGTTGTCGCATTAGATGTTGAGTGTGATGCAAGGTCAGTCATTGCTTTAACGATGTCCGCATCACCTGCAGCATAACCAATACGCCAGCCTGTCATAGAGTGAGATTTTGCCACACCATTCACAACAATTGTACGTGCTTTCACTGCATCAGAAAGTTGTGCAATTGAAAAATGCTCAATACCATTGTATACAAGCTTCTCATAAATTTCATCTGACACGATTAAAATATCCTTTTCTTCTGCAACTGCAGCAAGTTCTGCAAGCTCTTCACGTGAATATATCATACCAGACGGGTTGCTAGGTGAGTTGATAATGACAGCTTTTGTTTTATCAGTTACAGCAGCTCTTAATTGATCGGCAGTAATTTTATAGCTTTGTTCACGTGTACCTTCAACGTATACAGGTACTCCGCCCGCTAATTTCACTTGCTCAGGATAAGACACCCAATAAGGGATTGGAATAATAACTTCATCGCCCTCGTTTAAAATGACTTGGAATAACGTGTATAAAATATGCTTTGCACCTACACCCACAATCACTTCATTAGGCTGATAAGAAAGGTTATTATCGCGCTGTAGTTTATCGATAATGGCTTTTTTTAGAACTGGAAGTCCACCAGCAGGTGTATATTTTGTATAGCCCTTTTCCATTGAATCAATGGCAGCATTTAAAATGTTTTGAGGTGTATTAAAGTCTGGTTCACCAGCACCAAGGCCAATGACATCAATACCTTGCTCTTTTAGTGCTTTTGCTTTCGCAGTAATAGCTAATGTTGAAGATGGTGTTAAAGTTTTTACACGTGTTGCTAATAAGTTTTTCATCCGGGATCTACTCCTCTTATAAATTCGTAATGCGCTTCCACCAGTCGCCATCCTTAAACATAATATAGACATAGTTGAGTTTGTCGTGGTCGTTTAGGTATGTAATCTCCCAAACAACGCCTGGCTCCTCATAGCCCAATTTCATGTGGAGGACCTTCTGTACATTTCCTTCATTTTTAAAAACCGATAATGCTTGCTTTTCCGTAATACCATCTTCTAATAACACTTCCTGCATGGAATCCTTGTCTAGATTCGTCGGAACAAAGACAGCCTTTTTATCACCGTATTCGTCTACCCCGAACACAGTAACATACGAATGTTTGCCATTATATGTGTAGGACTCCGATACAATTGCGAGGGCTTTGGCATCGAGTGCCAACTGTTCAGCCTGCTCTTCAATTGAACGGAACGGAGCCTCGGCTTTCCAGAGTACTAAAATGCTAATGACAAGTGACAACGAAACAATAAAGACAGAAATGAAAATTAACCAGTTTTTCATCTATTCACCTGTTGTTTCACATCGTGCTTTTTTGGCACAACACATAGCGGATGTTTGTGTGTGTATTTAACTACATTACAATTCATTTTGCTTTCCATTTTGTCAACCTGCTTTCTTTCCTCATACCACAACATTATACAACAATTTTATGCTGTCGTGTTTCTTAATTTCATATATTGTACGTTGCTAGAATAACGTTTTCAAATGATTGGTACAGTAAATTTTATTCTGTAACATTCTGCCTCGTTGTAAATTGTGATGGCACTTCAATTTCTGTAAAGAATATTTACTGAAACAATAGAAAAATTCCTATTCAACACAGTAAATAGGAATCATTCAAATGATGATAGTTCGTATAAAATATGGGTGGCACGGCCATTATCTTTTGCCTCATATAAACAACGATCAGCTTGCTCAAATAAATCATTATAATAATAATTTTTTTGATTGTTTATACAAGCCCCCATACTTACTTTTAGTGGATAGCTTTTCTGGTCTTTTTCTAATGTTAACGTTAGCAAATGGGCGTGTGTATTTTGGACAAGTGCCTTGATGTATGCCTTTTTGGGGTGACGAATACAGACAATGAATTCATCTCCACCATAACGGATAATTTTGACGTCTTCATCTCGCAAAAATTCCTTTAAGCCATTAGCTAAAAGTTGTAAGACCCTATCGCCAAACAAATGACCATGCCTGTCGTTAAATAGTTTAAAATTATCAATATCCAAAACTGTAATACATACATAGGATTCTGCTATTTTGGCAGCATGTAACCATTCATGTAGCTCTTGATCTAAGAAGTGGCGATTCAAGACACCTGTTAAAGGATCATAATGTGCTTTTCTTTCTAATCTCTCTTTTTGACGCTTAAACTCCAAATTCAACACTTGCTGTAGTAAATTATCAACGCTCATCTGTTCCGAAAGGTTAATATACTCTTTTTGGACATCAAAAATTTCATCTCGCCAATTCAATTGGTACAGGACATTCAACAATAAGCGCATCACTTTTTTCATAATGGGCTTATCACCATAGGATTTGGCTAGATCTATTGCTTGTTGATAATATTGCACTGCTTCCTCAAGCTTCTGCTGCTTTTCATATAAAAAGCCATAGCCAAACAAGGCTGCTACTTTTTCAGGTTTATGCTGAGAAATTATGCTAGACGTTAATGAGTCATCAAGCAATGCCTTTCCTGCTAAAAAATCCCCTTCCAAAATATATACATCTGCTAAATTATTATTGATGCGAATATCTAATAATCTTGCTAAATCTGGTTGTGTCTCATATAGCGTTTTATTATACTCTCTTGCTAACAACCCCGCTTGAAGGGCTTCCTTCGTACAGCCCTTCTCTACCTCTATATAGCACAAATTATTATGACAACGAACAAGCATCATAAAATCTTGTAATTCTTGAGCAAAAGCAATTGACTGTTTCGTCATCTCTGCTGTTTTTTCACGGATTCCTACCATATCGTATATTAACGACATGGCCAAATAATAATGCATCAAATCTTTGCTAGTACCATATTTTTCACAAATAGCCTCATACTCGAAAATAAGGCTGACAATGGCTAGCGTATCGCCCAAAGAATGATGTACTAAAATTTTCTGATAGTACAAGTCCAATACAATTTCATAGTTTTTTCCCTCTAAAGCTACTAAAAGACCTTGATCTGCCAGTTTCAACGCCTCTGTTAAAAACCCCTTTATGCGCATTTCCATGATTGTCTTATTTAATTCCTCTAATGTTAACTCCACTGTCTCACCACTTTTCCAAGCCCCTATTTAATCCTTCACTTTGTTCTGTAACAATTATAAGACATATTCATTCACTTCGTTCGACTTTTTAGCAATATCCCAACTATTACCTCGATTTCAAAAAAAACTTTTATAAGACAGCTATTGAATGTCCTTTTGTTTTCCCCTTCCATTAAATTTTTATACCATTACACATTTTTCTCCATTTTTGTCCCAGTCAACTGTTGTTTTTACCCATATGATGTGATAACTAGGCATTTAAAGACATTGAAAAGGGATGTGATGTTTTGAGTTTACCAATTAACCCTTCTGACCCAGCTACCATTCCAAAATTTGTAGATGCTCTACAGAAGCCGGTGACCGCAAAACCAAAATACTGTAGAGGACAAAAGAAACATGATTATTACGAGCTAGTCATGATGGAGGGCGAGCACCGCTTTCACAAGCATTTTCCTAATACATTAATATGGGGGTACAACGGCCTTTATCCAGGACCCACTATAGAAGCGACGAAAGATAAAACCATTTATGTCAAATATAAAAATCAATTACCACTACAGCATTTTTTACCAGTGGATTTTACACTTCATGCCGCCAACGATTCCCAAGAGGTAAGAACTGTCACTCACTTACATGGTGCCAATGTGGATTGGGAGAGCGACGGTCATCCTGAGGCATGGTACACAAGAGATTATCGACATACCGGTCCAAAATTCAATAAAGAAATTCATGAATATACGAACCACCAGCCTGGTACTACAATGTGGTACCATGACCATGCTATGGCTTTAACACGCCTTAATGTCTATGCTGGCTTGGCAGGTTTTTATTTACTTAGAGATGCTCTTGAGGAACGTTCTAATTTGCCATGTGGTGAATACGAATATCCTATTTTAATTCAAGATAAATCATTTAATGAGGATGGCTCCCTTTTTTATCCTGATGAGCCACCATTTCCAGTTACTGTACATCCGTCCATTACTCCAGGTTTCGTAGGTAATACGATTGTTGTCAACGGCAAGCTATGGCCCTATTTAGACGTCGAGCCACGTAAATATAGATTCCGGTTCCTCAATGGCTCCAATCGAAGAGGCTATGTCATCAGCTTGTCAAATGAGCAGTCTATGATACAAATAGGGACAGATGGCGGTTTTTTATCAACCCCACAAGCGATTCAATCTGTAGAGTTACTACCTGCTGAACGCACAGATGTCATCATCGATTTTTCAGCTTGTGAGGGTCAGGAAATCACCTTACTTAACACCGATACAGATTTTATCGATGAGCATACGAACGTCATTATGCAATTTAGAGTATCACTTCCCTTAAAATATGAAGATACGAGTGAAGTTCCAGAGAGGCTGGCAGTCACAATGGATTTACACCCACATCATGCACATATTGAAAGACAATTACCATTGACGGCAACAACTGATGAATTCGGAAGACCTATGTTGTTGTTGAACAATCGAATGTACCATGACCCAGCGACAGAAAAACCTTCTTTAGATAGTATTGAAATTTGGAGTTTTATTAATACAACGCCTTTTATTCATCCTATTCATTTGCATCTCATTCAATTTAAAATTCTTGAACGTCGCCCATTTGATTTAGACCTCTATCAAAATGAGGGAATAGTATCATTTACAGGCCCCCCTGAGGAACCACGGGACTATGAGCGTGGTTGGAAAGATACAGTGAAAGTAGATGCGGGCAAAATTACGAAAATTATTATGCATTGGAAGGATCATGTGGGGAATTACATGTGGCATTGTCACTTCCTTGAGCACGAAGACCATGATATGATGCGACCTATTCTTGTGATGAAAGATGTCCATGCTGTTCAACAGCCTCATGCTGAAATAGAGCCGTCATCCCATCAGGAGGTTACTACTACTACCACTTCTACACCTACAACAAATACTAGTACGACACATCATAATGAGTCACCCGTACCATTATTAAATACTTCTCAAATTCCTTCCACAGAGGAAGAGGAAATAAAGGAATCATTAGTAGAGGAGTCTGTGCATATCGGAAATAATGTTCAACACAGGCCCATTTTGCTTTTCCCAACTAAGTCCACACCTGCGGGTACGAGTAGGCCAAGACGACGTGGACATAGAAGATTTTAGTCACTAACCATTGAAAAGTAGAGGTTTTCTACAAAAGGATAGATATATGTAGGAATAAGGAGTTTTTATGTAGAGGTTGATGGGAACGAAGGGTGGCGACTCTTGCAGGAAAAGCTAGAAAGTCGAGATGCTGGATGGAGTGGATGTGTTCTGTACGAAAGTGAAGCGGCAGCAACGAAGCTTGGGAAGCAGCTCGCCCCCGGCCGTAAAGGAAATCAACGGTTTTACTTTATTTTACTGTAAAGAAAAAAGACTGTAAGCAAACTCGAAATTCATTGAGTTTGTCCACAGTCTGAAACTACCGTGTAAGCGGTAGTTTTTTTGTTTTCAAGTGTGTACACGCCATAATCTATTCGTGAGGAGCGCTAATAGCAGCATCATCATACAAATCATTAGAATCGGTATAAAGATGTTGACGCGAAAGGTCTCAAACAATAGGCCATATCCCATTTGCCCAATGGGGGCCATACATTGTGAAACAGCCATCATAATAGCCATAACCTTACCTAAATTTTCATTGGGTGTTTCCTTTTGCACAAGGGTCATTACGTAAATTGAAATAATAGTCATCATCATTGCCATGACAAGTGCAGAGCCAATAAATAATAAGTATGAAGCATAATAGCCTATTTGAAGCATTGGTGGAATAACGGCTATAGCCATAGGAATGACCAAAATAGCAGTTAGCAATACCCAAACATATAGCCTACTAATTTTTAGCTTTTTAGCAAAATAGCCCATCGTTAATGCTCCAAATATGGTTGCTAAATCAATCATACCCATCCCTATTCCGTATAATGAATCACTAACATTTAATGTGACACGAAGGATGATGGGGACTCCTACGATAAAGAGCGGTGTAAATAATAAATTTAAGAAAGCCGCCAGTATCGTGCATTTTAAAATAAAGGATTGCTTCACAACATATTTAAATCCCTCTTTTATATCCTTGAATAAAGTCAAAACTAATTGTCCATCGTCATCCCGTTTCTCAAAAGGGATGGTCAAAAACATTTCTACAATTGCTGTAAAGAAAAATAATAGCCCACTTACTAGGACAAGAATTTTGATGCCAAGCATTCCATAAAGTATTCCTCCTAGGACAGGTGCAGCCACACCAGCTAAAGCTTGCACCCCATTCACAATCCCATTTGCCTGCTCAAGGTGCTGTTCTTTTACTAATAATGGAATACTAGCTATTACCGCTGGTGAATACATAGCGCTAATGATGGACAGGAGCACCATAACTACCCCTATCCCTAGAACTGAATGATATTCTGTCCACAATGTAATATAGAAAATCAATACAACGACACAACTAATGGCATCAAATAACACCATTAAATGACGTCGATTAAAACGATCGGCAAGGGCACCTCCGAATGGCGTGAGAAGTATAGGTATGCTTGAAATAGCAAAAAGGACGGCAAAAAGGTCTGCCCTACCCGTCACATCTAAAACAAAAAGGGATAGTGCAAATCTTAATAAGGCAGAACCTAAAATAGAGATAATCTGCCCAAATACAAGGATTTTAAAATCTTTTGAAAATCCTTTACCTTTTACGTATGTTTCCATGTAATGACTCCCCCCTAATTAGACCGACTGTCTGTCATTGTTTTTGTATAAAAAAAGTGTAGTGATAAGTTTAGATTTTGGTTGTGACTAAAACTTATACCACACTTTTAGACCGACTGTCGGTTTATGATTAGTATATGGGAACTCTCCAAAAAAAGGAACTTATTTTAATAATTTTTCAAAATTCCTCTGTTGACTAAATGTTTATTTGGTCAATAAAAGCTGTCATGGCATGACTTACATAGCGGTTCACTCGGTAAATAATGAAACGCACTTAGACTAGGAGTAGCATCTATCATACGAATGATACGCAATTACGAATCATTCATTTGCTGAATTAATAGATACGGCTGCCCGTAGCCCCTATATTCGCACGAACTAGAAAACATTCGTCCCTATTCACCTGCTTCATGATATCAATAGAAGCAAGGATTTTATGATTTACCCGTGGAAATTTTTGATGAAAAGAACGGTCCTTGTTTCTACTATATAACCAAATATTTAAATATGTTGAGTTTTCTTTATTAGTGAAATTAATGCTAGCCCTACTACACAAACTACCCCAATAAATAATAATAAAAATCCAATAGGAATTAAAAAGAATGGCTCCTCTAGTGTGCCATCTGATGCTACACTACTTCCTTTTATCATAAAGATCAAAAAACTAAGTAACCCTAAAATAAATGGGGTTGAAGCTAAAATGTATTTTTTCATTATTATAACTCTCCTTAAATTACTAATATTCCTGTACAAAACTTTTTTTAACCTTTACCGCAATCATCCTATGATTTCGTTAATAGGATACATCACGGATATATTTTAAGTCAATCATTTTTTATCGAAAAACAATAAATTTTTATTCTTATACACTTTGTTTTTTAATTGACATTATAAAACCCTATCGATAGAATGACCATAAAGCTCTATTGTAAATTTGGAAGGGTGATTTTATGAGCTATGAAGATTTAATGCAATGGAAAGGTTATTTGTTTTTAGATAATTTAGTAGAGCCAGGGACAAACTCTTTGAGAATATCTATTAAACGAGCTGCCATTAGTTCTAAAAGTGATGATGTAAGCTTTGATGAATTTACATTTAACGATGTCTATCCTATTGAAATTGATACGACCCTCCCAGTCATAGATATAGAATTCGATTCTTATGTATCCTATTCTATTTATGATGAGTCATTTCATTTTGTAAGTCAGGAGGATGAATTCATAGGTAATTCCGTACGTTTATTTACAAAATCAGCTTATTTAGATTTTATAAGCAAAGGGACTATAGCTTTAGATATATACTCCTATAAAGAGCTATTCCATTATCAGATTGTTTGTTTAGACCATATAATTGATATTGTTTCATTCGATAAACCTACTCTATATAAGCAAGTGAATAATTTCTAAAACAGGAAACGTTATTTTGTTGCCTGTTTCATTCCGATAAATATAACCCGCAAACTTGGCCCCTTGCCGATCAAGCATAGTATGAAAAAAAGGAAGTCTAACTGAACAATGAAGCTTAGACTTCTATAAATGGTATTATCTTGTTTAATAGATTTCTGATATTCACCTCTTGAAATATATCTTAATCTTCTTGATCGGATACTCAAGAGAAAACACCTTTAATTACTAGGCATAGCCACTATTATTCCACCAATAATTTTTATATCAGGCTTCCCCTATTGCAAAACACTCTTTTATATTTTAAACTTCCTGATAAAACTTAGTCCCGTATAATGCTAGTTGTTTAAAGCTGATCTTAAAACCGCTTCTTCTAAAACATCTATGCCTCGCTCACTAGCCCTATGTTGAAGGTGATGATGATTTGAACATCACCTTTTATTTCATTTCACATTCAGTTCATAAACGCGTGCTATAGTAAAAGCCATAGGAACGATTTACGTTGTTTGAAGACATTGAAGGAGGCTTATTGCTTTGCAAGAAACATCAAAAGAAACTACAAAAAAACCAGATTGGCGACGATTTATACAATTAGTAAAACGAGCTGAACCACCTATTTGGCTCCTAGTTATCGCTTTAATTATGAGTTTAGCGACTACGGGCGTAGGTTTTATCGTCCCATTATTTACAAAACAATTAGTGGACGGCTTTTCATTAGAATCGCTTAATTATTGGCAAATCATTTTGCTTGGTATTGCTTTTATCGCTCAAGCCATTGCAAGTGGATTATCGATCTATTATTTGAATCGTGTAGGTCATCATGTAGTGGCAAAATTACGTGATCAACTTTGGCGCAAGCTGCTGCATTTACCTATCCCCTATTATGACGAAAACGATACAGGTGAAACATTAAGTCGTGTAACAAATGATACAGCAGTCGTTAAAGAGCTCATTACAGAGCATCTAGCAAACTGTTTATCGGGTGTTATTTCCATCATCGGCTCCATTATTATTCTTTTATTTTTAGATTGGAAAATGACATTAGTGATGTTAATCGCTGTGCCCCTAGCGATGGTTATTTTAATGCTACTAGGAAAACGCATGTTTGTGATTTCGAAAGGGATGCAAGACGAAACTGCTAAGTTTACTTCGGTATTAAATCAAGTTTTACCTGAAACACGCTTAGTTAAAGCTTCTAATGCGGAGCAAGTAGAATATGAGCGTGGGAAAAAGGGCATTACGAATCTCTTTAACTTTGGTTTAAAAGAGGCTAAAATCCATGCACTTATTTCACCATTAATTTCATTCGTTCTGATGTCGGTTCTAGTTGCTATTATTGGCTATGGAGGCGTTCGTGTTTCCTCTGGTGAACTGACTGCTGGTGATATGGTGGCTTTTATTTTATATTTAATCCAAATCATCATGCCCATGACACAATTGACCATGTTCTTTACTCAACTTCAAAAAGCAATGGGTGCCACTGAACGTATTAGTGCTTTATTGGAGCATGAAGAGGAGCATATCGAAGAAGGCATCACAGTTAATAAAATAGATCAGCCTATTTATGTTAACAATGTTGACTTTTCATACGGTGAGGATCCGATTTTATCCAATATAACCTTCACAATAGAGCCTGGCAAAGTAACGGCCATTGTAGGTCCAAGTGGTGGGGGTAAAACAACTACATTCTCTCTATTAGAACGGTATTACCAACCAACTAGCGGTACTATTACGCTAGGAAAAACGCCCATCGAGACATTTTCACTTCACTCCTGGCGTAGTCAAATTGGCTATGTAGCTCAAGAAAGTGCCCTGTTGTCTGGAACGATTCGAGAAAATATTTGTTATGGTGTTGACCGTGAAGTACAGGATGATGAGCTAGAAAGAGTGGCCAAAATGGCTTATGCTGATCAATTTATTAACGATCTTCCCGATAAGTTTGATACAGAAGTAGGCGAAAGAGGCATCAAGCTTTCAGGAGGGCAACGTCAGCGCATTTCTATTGCGAGAGCGCTATTACGGAACCCGCAAATTTTAATGCTGGATGAAGCTACATCAAGTTTAGATAGTAAATCTGAAATATATGTACAAAAAGCGTTAGATAATTTAATGCAAGGTCGCACAACATTAGTCATTGCTCACCGCCTATCAACGGTAGTAGATGCCGATCAAATACTATTTGTAGAAAAAGGACAGATTACAGGGTGTGGCACACATGAAACACTCTTTGAGACGCATGCCATGTATCGTGAGTTTGCCATGCAGCAATTACGAATTAAAGAGAACTAACGAAGGGAATTATTTAAATGACCAAACTATTAATGGTAGATGATGATGCCCATATTCGAGAATTAGTAAGAGTATTTCTTCAAAATGAAGGTCTCGAGGTGATTGAAGCAACGGACGGTGTCGATGCACTGTCCAAGCTAGCCTCTGAAAAGGTTGATATGGTTATCATGGACATTATGATGCCAAATATGGATGGTTGGGCTTTATGTGAGGAAATTCGTTCATATCATACAGACCTCCCTATTCTCATGCTCACTGCAAAAGGAGAAACCGCCCAAAAGGTCAAGGGTTTCCATTTAGGGACAGATGACTATTTAGTAAAACCCTTTGAGCCTGCCGAGCTAATTGTACGTGTAAAATCGATATTAAAACGCTATCGTATTGCGCTCTCTCAAGTAGTAGAAGTTGGCAACGTTAAACTCAATCGTCATACACATGAAGTGGATCTGAATGGAGAAATCATTGTCCTTCGTTTAAAGGAATTCGAACTACTATTTACATTAGCGAGCTATGTGGGCAAAACATTTTCACGCGAACAATTGATTGAAGAAATTTGGGGCTATGATTATGAAGGAGACGAACGCACAATAGATGTCCATATAAAAAGAATACGTGAGCGTTTTCCTCAGGAGATCAGCGGCTTTGTCATCCGCACTCTTCGCGGTCTTGGCTATCGCTTGGAACTAGCCTCATGAGAAAACGAAAATTTCTTGTCAGAGTTCTATTTGTTCTATTCCTCTTTCTCATTACCAATACTCTATTTGCTTTTATTTCTTATCATGTAATGGAATGGCTGTATGGTCAGTTAGGTACAGAACCCCATGATTTTTGGCAGCAATTAGGCACCGTCCTCGGTGTTTTCGTACTCTTTGCCTGTTCGGCCGCTATTATCTTCCTAATTGGGCTCAATCGACAACGGAACTACTGGGACGCTATTGTGGAAGCATTAAGACAGATGGCGAAAGGAGATTTTAATATCCAATTAGATGTAAAAGGCAATGAGGAAGACCAATTCGGTCAATTAATCCATGGCATCAATCATATGGCTATTGAATTAGGAGAGCTTGAAAGAATGCGACAAGAATTTATTTCAAACGTCTCCCACGAAATCCAATCACCTTTAACGTCTATTAATGGCTTTGCGAAGGCTCTTAAGAACATACATCTACCGGAAGAAAAGCGGCTACATTACTTAGACATTATAGAATTGGAAAGTAATCGGTTGTCCAAGATTAGTGATAATTTACTGAAGCTGACTTCGTTAGAATCACAGCATCATCCATTTGAAACAACAACCTATCGACTGGATAAACAATTGCGAAATGTCATTCTGGCTCTTGAACCTAATTGGGTAGCTAAACAACTGGACTTTGATCTCCAGCTAGACAATATAACTATTACCGCAGATGAGGATTTAATGAATCAGGTTTGGATGAATTTGCTAACGAATAGTATTAAATTCACACCCGACAATGGAATAATCACTTTGTCTATGACGCAGCATGACAATACCATTACCATCATTGTCCAAGATACTGGCATAGGCCTATCCGAAGAACAGCAAATGCATATATTTGAACGATTTTATAAGGCCGACCAATCACGGACAGCTACAAATGGTGGGAGTGGGCTTGGTTTAGCCATCGTTAAAAAAATTATTGATATGCATCACGGGACCATCACCGTTGAAAGCAAGCTTGGTGAATTTACAGCCTTTTTGATTACATTGCCCATTGATACTACAAAAACTCGTGCAAACGACTAGAGATGTCTGCACGAGTTTTTTTATTAGTAAGCCACCTTTCTAAAATATTGATACACTTTGTTCAGCTTTTGCTGGTGCTTCCCTTTTTTACTTTCCATGTTACCAAACTCAAAAAACTTCACTTTCTTCATTCCCACAAAACTAAATAGCGCTCTTTTCATCAAAATTTTATGCGCATTATTCAGCCATAGCAGCGGATAATTGGTTGGTCCCTTCATCGTGGACACACATACAACCGACTTCCCTTTCAAGAGTCCTTCTGGGAATAATCCTTTAGTATCTCGATACGCAAAATTCGATGCAAACAATTGATCGAAATAGCCTAACAGCATAGCAGGTGGTCTCCCCCACCATATTGGATAGACAAATACAATCTGATCTGCCCAAATCAGCTGTTGACGATACTTTTCCAATTGCGGATCACGATACATATCCCGACGTCGTTTATGCTCATGGAAAATTAAACGCGGATCGAATTCTTCTTTATATAAATCTAGTAGCTGTATCTCATCAATGGCAGGATTCTCTTGACAACCCTTCATCACTTCCTGTAAAAATGCATAATTTAAGCTCTTGTGGTTTGGATATGTATAGACAATTAATGTTTTCATACTACGCCTCCATTACTTATCATTTGATAACTAAATAATAATCGATTCATTTTTTATTGTCAAATGATAATTGTTTTAAGATAAGTTATTTGTTATCTTGACAATAAGAGGTGATCCAAATGGATAAAAGCAGTTTATTTCATCAATTCGTAACGTTTACAGCAAGTGTCCATCAAGTGACACACGAGCTGTCACAAAACGTGACCGTTGCCAATATAACACCGCTTCAATATAAAATTCTTGAATATATTAAAGTAAGCCAGCCCGTAACGCCTACCGAAATAAGCGAATGTCAGCATATGTCTTTACCCAACACAAGTCGTGAATTGCGAAAATTACAAGACCAAAACCTCATTGAAAAATACAACGACACGGAGGACCGAAGAAAGCAGTACATTCGCTTGTCCATTGAGGGAGATAAAATGATGGAGGAGGCCTTTGCATGCATTGAGGAGCGCTTTTTACAGCTTATTCAACATGCTTCACAGGAAGATATAAAGGATATTCAACTTGCCCTAACTATCCTGGAACAAAAGGTCTTTCAACAAAAAGAATAATATGTGCAGCTTCAATGTTCTTATCAGTCAGCCATTGAAGCTGCACTATTTTTCAAAACAAATATCTTTAGTTTATATGCCGCTCCTCCCATGCTCAAAACAATCTAAATTAAGCAAGACTCTACTCTTCATGCCATCCATTGAGTAATTTATAATTGATCCATATGTCCTTACATATTCATCATAATTTCGTAACCTATTGGCTTTTTCATTAATAGAATAAAGGTGTATAGAAGGAGGAGACTCAAGTGGACGTAGGAATATTTGACAGGAAGTGGATTGAGGAAAATTTGGATACACTTCCAATTTGGCAACAGTCTGCCTACATGGATTTTGCCAACACGATTGCTGATGAAGAAAATACCTTTCCGTGTGTACCTGCCAGAATGGGGTTTTTATCGAATCATCTGCGCTATAGTTTTATTGGAGATCCACGGAAGGAGCAATCCATTCATGAGCTAGCACACTGTTTAAAGGAATTCACAAAATCCTCGCAAACTTTTGGTAAATATACAACACTCACTGTATTCTTTCATACCCCTCAAGATATGCTCTGTAATTATAAAGTCGAGGATTATCAGCAATTGTTTTGGACCATACTTAACCAATTAACTAACATCGACGATCTCGATTGGCCTGAACAAATACCAACCGACCCCGCACACAATGAATGGGAGTTTTGTTTTAACGGTGAGCCCTATTTTATCTCCTGCGCAACACCCGCACATAAAATGCGCAGGAGTCGCCATTTCTCTACTTTGCTCATGGCCATTCAGCCACGCTGGATTTTTGAAGAAATAAACGACTCTACTGCATTTGGGCGAAAATTAAAGAAGCTCATCCGTCAACGCATAGCCCATTATGATGCACTCCCTGGACATCCCGATTTAAAATGGTACGGTCAAGAAGATAGTTATGAATGGAAGCAATATTTTTTAAGTGATGATCATCAAAGTCCGTCCAAATGTCCGTTCTTACGAAGGTCGCAAAAATAACGTCCAAACCATTAGGCTTCCTTATGACTTTGCCTTTTCACAACAATCCAGGTTGCTATCCCTATAAGGACAAGAAAGAGCAGGCTCACGAAAAAGCCGAGTCTGCTTGTTTTTTCTCCTAGCGTACCCGATACTGTAACCGCTATGAGCAGCATCCCCAACCCATTTTTCACATGCTCCCACTTAGATAACTCCATAAGCTTCATATAGGTTATTAAAATAAAGAGCCAGTTATAAATCAACATTAAACCTGCTGCTGTCATCAAATATTCAAAGATTTTTTCAGGCATGAGAAAGCCAATAACGATTGTTATGACTAAGCCACCAGTTAAAAATATAAAGGCAGGCATAGGAACTTTTCTTTTCCCTTTCTTCGCTAGTATTTTGGGTGCATCATGATCCTCTGCCAGTGTAATAAGAATCGTAATCACCGCATAGAGAGAAGCTACCATTGTTGAAAATCCAGCAATGATTAAAACACCATTAAAAATATCTGCCACAAAGGGAATGTGATAACCTTGAAGGGCTGTAATAAAGGGACTCTCATCAATCGTAAAGTCCTTCCAAGAGACAAGCGCTAACGCAAGTGCAATGGCCATTAAAAAAATGATCGTAATAACTACTAACATTATTCTGCCTGCTTTTGGTGCTTCTTTTGGATTTTTTAAATCAATGACCATTAACCCCATTACTTCAATGCCTCCATAGGCGTAAAAGGCATACAATAGCCCGAGCCAAATTCCTTTTATACCTTGTGAGAAAAATTCTTCATAATTCGCATAGAGTGAATCCAATGTAGAGGCTTGTGACCCTTTCGTGATGATGACAATGGCTACGATAATAAACATCACAATCGCTGCCGCCTTTAAAGCTCCAAATATGTTTTGGAAGTTTTCAAAACCCTTCATCCCTGTGAGAATCACAACTAACCCTATAGCAGCATAGATAGAGGCTGCAACCCATAATGGCAATGCGGGAAACCAAAACTTTGTAAAAATTCCGAGCGCCATAAGCTGGCTCCCCATAATAAGAATTTCAGAGATTAAATAGACCCAACCATTACTAAATCCCGCCCACCTGCCAAATGCTTGTTTAGCATAAGTACGAAATGAACCTTTATCAGGATTCTCAACAGACATTTTAACAAGTGCATCATAAACAATATACGTACAAATAGCCGCTAATAAAAAAGGAATTAAAACAGCCGGACCACTTTTATGAATGGCCATACTTGTTCCAAGAAAAAAACCTGTTCCTAGCGTACAGCCTATACCGATAAGCGAAAGCTGCCACCAGGACAACCTGCCCTTACTTGTATTTGATGTCATGTAATCAACCCTTCACTACTTTCTTACTAAAGGCAATGTCATACATCGAATGCCTCCACCACCTTTTTCAAGCTCTGTGATGTCCACTTCCAGTAATTTCTTTTTACTTAATATTGGATGCTTCAATAACTGCTGCTTAGATGCCTGCTTACTGATTACTAACGTTTCTGGATCAAGATTAATTAAGTTAATGTCCGGAATGGTTTTATAGGTTTCCAGCCAGTAAACATCAAAACCATGACGCTGTAAAAATGGTGCGGGCATATCAAAATAACTTCCCTGGGCTGTAAACACCTGTACAGGAAAATAACGCACAAAGCTTTTAGCAATCATTAAGTTATGATTCACAACATTACAATTCATATCTAAATGAAGCGTATCATTGCCTTTCGGTAAATCAATAACCGCAATTTCTGAAAATCCTTGTTGAAAGAAGCGCTCCTTCAAGCTTTCAACAGCCTCTAATGAAGTTCTCATCCCTAGATTCATGAGGATTGCATCCTTATTTAATAGCATGACATCCCCACATTCAAGGGATTGAGAAGGCTGTGCATTGCTTATAAATTGTTCGGGAAACCACTTGGCTAAAATAGCATGAGCATATGGATACTCAGGGCGTCTTAACGAGCTTCCAGCGTTACCAGGTAAAAGCTGCTGCCCCACAACACAGGCTAAATCGCGCACAAAATAACGATTAATGAGCTGTTCACTTAACAACTGCTGTTCTTTTGTTAATTCTTTGGCATAATCGATTACTCTTACCCCAGCGTTTTCAAGCGTTGTCTTCAATGCCAGGAAATTTTCCATAGCTTTATGATGGTTGACAGGCTCACTCCACCCAACCTGCTCAGCTATTTTTGAATCAGTTACATCTACTATCGAAGGTGCACAAAGCATGACCACCTTTAGTTCCTCATGCTCCGACCAACAATTTACTTGAAATGAGTCCATCTTTGTTCTCCTCTTCTGCTTGTCGTTCTCTGTTAGCGTTACCATTGAAGGGGGGATTATACAATAGGAACAGTCACAAACAATGTCATGAACTATATGTAGCATAAATAAAAATTTAGAGAGAACGACAAAGGCTCTCTCTCATTACGTAAAATATTCTAATTTCGCTTGCGGGAAGAACTTTTTCATATAGCCATATAAATGTTCTTTAATATCTTCTTCCTCATCTTTTTGATAAATGTATTTACCTATTCCATATTTCCCCCATTTATATCGTCTCACGGTTTCGTCAAGTTCTAGCTTTGTCATCGGATAATTTTTTTCAATCACACGTTTAGCTGGCTTCGTAAAGCGATGCTGGATAAACTCAAACGTAATATCCTCACGCACATCTTTTGGTAATTCAGCATCTAACCGCTCAAACATCTGATAATACCCCTCCTGCCATCCATCATGTAGATAAATGGGGGCAACGATGAAACCGAGCGGATAGCCAGCCCTTGCCACTTTCCCAGCCGCCTCAATTCTTTTTGCTAATGGAGAAGTTCCAGGCTCAAAATGCTTAATCACATAATCCGCATTGACGCTAAAACGGAATCTTGTTTTACCATTATGTTTAGCATCCAATAGGTGATCCACATGATGGAACTTCGTCACAAATCGTAATTGACCTAATTCACTTTGTCCAAAATGCTCAATAGCACGTTTCAATGTATGTGTGAGATGGTCAATCCCTACAATATCGGACGTACAGGATGCCTCAAAACGTGTAATGTCAGGAGCACGTTCAGCCATATAATGATCAGCCTGCTCCAATATTTCATCCACATTAACATACGTACGAATATAAGGCTTGCTACCCATCGTTGTTTGTAAATAACAATAATGGCAATGACCCATACAGCCAGTGGCAAATGGAATGGCATATTCAGCGGAAGGCTTGGATGTATCAAACTTTAACGTTTTCCGGATGCCCACTACCAAAGTAGATTTGGCTACTCGATACTTTTGAAAATCATTGTCTCCAGGGAGATTTCTTACTTGGTTATGCGAAGTTGTATAGCGTATTTCGATTCCCATCTGCTCAAACTTTTCTTTTAACTCCTGACCTAACGGATAGTGGAGCGCATCAGGCTCAAAATAGACGAGCTGAGGGATAAATGGTTTATTCATCGTTATCCTCCCTCAATGAAAATACTGGTGGTAGGCTTGCTCAGCCGCCATTTCACTTGAAAAAATTAACATATCATTCGTTATCGGATAATAGGTTTCAAATAGGAATACGGCTAGCTCCTCTGGTTGCTCTGGATGATTAACCACCGCGGCTTCCTGTATATTCGCTACATCCTGAATATGAGGATTCCGATAAAAAATATAAACGATATCACCGACATTATATGGTTGTTGCATCTTTTCACCTTCCTCTGTCTTTCTGTTAGTGTGGTGAAATGGTTAGAGAAATATGTCATAAAAAAATTTTTTACGTAATATACATAAATTTATGTGAAGCTATCTTCAAATCTAGGAAAATAGAATAATGCAGAATTTTTTAATTATTTGGTATAATCAAGAAAAGGAGGAAGATATATGATCAAACAATCCATTATTGAAAATGTCCTTGAAGCAGCGCTAGCAACTGGTGGGGATTTTTCAGAAATTTTTATTGAAGATAAATATGTCAATGACTTTGTCTTACAAAGCGGCAAAATTGAACAAAGTATTACTGGGCGTGATTTTGGAATTGGTATCCGCATTTTTTCAGGACTTCAAAGCATCTATACTTACACCAATGATTTTTCTGAGGCAGGTTTATTAGCAGCGGCAGAGCGTGCAGCCCTGGCCATCAAAGGCGGTAAATCGGGTACCATTCACCCTTTGCATAAAGAAATCATCACTCCTATTCATCAAATTCTCCGCATGCCTCATACAGTGGAACACGCAAGAAAAACAGCTATTATGCGACAAGCAGACTCTATTGCCAGACATTATGATCCCCGAATTCATCAGGTAAAAGTTCGATATTTTGATGAACAACAAAACGTACTGATTGCAAATTCAGAGGGTAAGCTTGTTGAGGATACACGCGTTCACAGTAGACTTAGTATGCAAGCGACAGCTACAGAGGGTACTGAGGTACAAACGGGCTTCTATGGCCCAGGTGCACATGCAGGCTTTGAATTTATTGAAAAGCTAGACCTAAACCATTATGCAGGAGAAGCTGCACGTATCGCAGTCACAATGCTTCATGCAGATGAATGTCCAAGCGGTAAATTCCCTGTCATTATTGATAATGAATTTGGTGGTGTCATTTTCCATGAGGCTTGTGGACATGGCTTAGAGGCAACTGCTGTTGCTAAAAATAATTCAGTATTTGCCAATCGTATCGGTGAACAAGTCGCTCCTGAAATTGTTACATATATTGATGATGGTACACTTCCGAACGAGTGGGGATCATTAAATATTGATGACGAGGGAGAAAAAACTAGAAAGAACATTTTAATTGAAAATGGGATTTTAAAGGGCTATTTAATTGATAAATTTAATGCTCGCCGTATGGATGCACAGCCAACTGGCTCTTCTCGTCGACAATCCTATCGATTTAACCCCACATCACGTATGACAAATACGTATATTGCCCCAGGCACATCTACGCCAGCCGATATTATTGCATCGACCGAGTATGGTATTTACGCAAAGTATATGGGAGGTGGACAAGTTTCCCCTTCTACTGGCGATTATAATTTTGCCGTAATGGAGGCCTATATCGTTAAAAATGGAAAAATTGACCGCCCTGTACGGGGCGCAACACTCATTGGCAATGGCGCAAAAACATTGCAGCTCGTTGATCGAGTAGGTAATAATCTCGCTCATGGAGCAGGTATGTGTGGTTCTCTAAGCGGAAGTCTTCCTGTCAATGTTGGTCAGCCAATGATTCGGGTAAGCGAAATAACAGTTGGTGGAACGAAGGGGGAATGATGAATGAACATTGCTAAATACCAGGAAAGACTATTAGACAAGGCACAAGAAGCGGGATTTATAGAAGCGGAGGTTTATTATGAACAAAATAAATCAATTCGATGCATGCTCTACAAGGGCGAGATAGATAGCTACGAAACCTCTGAGGACGGAGGGCTAAGTCTACGAGGGCTTTACAACGGAAAAATGGGCTATTCCTATACAGAAAAACTAGACGATGATTCGATTTCCTTTTTAATTAATAGCGCAAAAGCAAATGCAAACATACTTGATGAAGATGAGGGCGTAGCCATTTTTCATGGCAGCGCTAAATACCCATCCTATGAATATTACAATGAAGAATTAGAGACTATCGGAATTCCAGAAAAAATAGAGCTCCTTCGTTCCATCGAAGAAAAAATTCGCGCATACGATTCACGTATCATTGCTCTTGATTATTGTTTCCTGCAAGAATATACGACTGAACGCTCATTAGTGAATAGTAAAAATCTTGCCTTATCACATAAGGAGAACGGCCTCGTGATTTTCCTCTCCACCGTTGTAAAAGAGGGTGAAGAGATGAAAACAGGACGTTATTTGAAAATGACACGTGATTTTCCTTCTCTGCATGCTGATGATATTGCCAAGGAAGCAGCTGAGGAAGCTCTTGCGAATTTAGGTGAAAAATCGATTCCTAGTGGAAAGTATCCAATCATACTTCGCTCTGATGCATCAGCATCATTATTAGAAACATTTATGCCGATACTGTCAGCTGAAAATGCTCAAAAAGATCAATCTCTATTAAAGGGAAAGGTGGGACAAAAGGTGGCATCAGGGGCAGTTTCCCTACTAAGTACTCCATTCCATCCTGCCGCATTGTCTGGAGCAAGCTTTGATGGTGAGGGTGTTGCAACAAAAGAGCAGGAAATTATTTTAGAGGGGACACTCCAAACACTTCTGCATAATAGAAAAACGGCCAAAAAAGATAACTGTGAAACAACAGGGCATGCCCATAAAGATTCCTATAAAGGAGCCTTAACGATTGCGCCCCAAATTTTATATATTTCAACTGGTGAGAAATCTCTAGATGAATTAATTCAGTCGGTTGGTAACGGTGTATTAATTACTGAATTATCTGGGCTTCATTCTGGTACGAATACGGTTTCAGGTGATTTTTCAGTCGCTGCTAAAGGATTTCAAATTCAAAATGGTAAAATTTCCTCCCCTGTTAAGCAAATGACGATAGCAGGTAATTTTTTCGATTTTTTACAGGATATTAAAGAAACTAGCTCTGATCTTTACTTCCTACCAGGAGGATATGGCTCCTCATCGCTACTTGTAAAGGAACTATCTGTAACAGTGGAATAACACCAAAAAGTAAGCCATTCTAATTTCTCGGCAATTCTTTTATCTATAGTCACCAACCTCTCATTCAGTGGAAGCGACTATGGGTGAGAGAGTTGCCTTCTTTATTGTATAAAGGCAGTGTCATCCACTATTTTTGCTAATCCTCCTACCACCTTCCCTCTTAAAATTCTCTTACAGCTTCTACGATATGTAGACAAGGAAATACTGCGATATAGCAACTAATGGTTAAATTTTCTTTTAGAGGTAAAATGGTGAAACTTTTAGGCCTTTGATACGTTAAATAAGTTGTCATGCTGCGTCAGTTATATGGCATGAAGAAGGGTGGAATATATGAAAAAAATATGGACTTTATTTTTTGCAGCAATGCTTATTGTACCGCTATTGCTGCAACCGGCAACCGCACAAGCGGCAAAAGCCATCACAATTACTGTTGACGGGGTTCAATTGAAGACCGATCAGCCGCCAGCGATGATTCAAGGGCGTGTTATGCTGCCACTTAGAGCAATCTTTGAGGCATTGGGTGCCAATGTAAATTGGGATTCAAGGAGTCAAACTGTAACAGGGTTTAAAGGAGATACTACAGTAGTTCTCAAAATGAAATCGAAGGTAGCTACTATTGATGGCCAGTCAGTTACGCTTGATGTACCAGCACAAATTTTAAGAGGCAGAACTATGGTACCAGTTCGCTTCGTTAGTGAAGCGCTTGGTCAGGAGGTTGACTGGAACTCAAAAAATCAGACTGTCACTATTATATCTGACACTCCAACCTATATCAGTATTTCTCCTGCGAGCAATGTATCTGTACGCGATGTTAATGATCAGGGAGATGGGCGTGACATGGAGATTAGCTTTTCCAGATCGTCTACAGAATCATACGTCGATCATTATCGGGTAATGGTTTTGAAGGCATCCAAAAGCTTCAATTTGGCATCTGCCTTGAAGGTCTCCCCTTCTAATTATACAGTAGTATCTACATCAAATTCGAATCGTGCTGTTACTTTATCGCAGAATTCAAGGGATGTGGATGGAGACTTCATTAGAAATGATCAGCCTTATGTAGTTCGTATACTTGCGGTTGGGAAAGGTTCTTATTCTAGCGTTTTATCGAGTTCTTCCGCAAAGATTACCTTAACGAATTTGTCGTCTGTTACAGAGGTAACAAATGTGAAAATGAATGATATTAACGATTTTGGCGATGGACGCGATATCTCAGTTAGCTTCACTCGTCCGCAAAATGATAACAATATTTCCAATTATCGTATGTATATCGTAAAGTCTAGGGATGCTAGCAATTTTAGTCTTACTACTGCCAATAATTTATCAAGCAGCTACTATACAACCGTGAATAAATCGGGAAATAACGGCAGTATTTTGACAGGAACTTTATCTTCCACAGCACGTGATACTGCCGGTGATCTCATTAAGAATAACGTACCTTATACAGCGTTCGTTATGTCTGTAAGTAACACGAATTCATTAGGAAATAAGCTGTCATCGGGCTCATCATCCGTAACACTTAGTCAAAATACAATGTCTACTCCGATTATTACACAAGTGAGTGATATCAATGACTTTGGGGATGGGCGTGATTTAAGAGTTAGCTTCAATAAAGTGTCCGATGAATCTACTCTTAGCGCTTACAGAATTTTTGTAGTAAGAGCTAACAACTATTCAAATTTTACATTGACAAAGGCAAACAGCTTATCTAGCACTTATTACACACAAGTAAACAAAACAGGCTACAATATTACTCAGGTACTCTCTTCAGGAGCAAGAGATACTGACGGATATCCCATTCAAAATGGCGTTAGCTATCGTGTGTTCGTTATGGCCGTAACAAATAACTCAGCGAATAATACGCTATCTTCAGCCTCGAATACGATTACGCTATATAGCAGCAATGCGGGTGCAGTATCGAATCTATATGCTAACGATGTAAGTGATTATGGCAACGGACGCGACCTCTTTGTCTCTTTCAATAAAGCTGTAGACGAGTCCATTATTAGTCACTATCGGATTCTAGTTGTACCAACAGCTTATTACAATAGCTTCAGTCTGACGGAAGCAAATAATGTATCCAGCAGCAATTATACAACTGTATACAAATCTGGAAAATCCACATACGAGCAAACGTTATCTGAAAATACTCGAGATGTGCGCGGTAATACAATCAAAGAAGGTACTAGCTACCGCATTTATGTTTTAACTGTAGCGAATGGAATAGGAAGCAATGCACTATCTGCGCCGACATCTACGATTACGCTAAATAAGAACTTTAATGTGCAAGCTGTATCCAATCTAAATGTGGCAGATATAGACGATAATGGAGATGGCCGTGATGTGCAAGTAACGTTTACAAAGCCTTCGAATGAATCAAATGTCAATCATTATCGAATTCTAATTGTACCGACAGCTTATTACAGTAGCTTTAATCTTTCACAAGCCAATAGTAGTAATTATTACATCACTGAAAGCAAAGGTGGGAATATAACTACAACGAGAACTTTGGATGGGATTAGGGATGTACGTGGTAATTTTATTACGGAAGGAACTAGCTACCGCGTCTATGTACTGACTGTATCCAATGGAAATTCTCCAAATACCTATGCTCTATCCTCTGCTTCGCCTGTCATTACACTTAGTAAAAGTAAAGCTGTTCAGGCGGTAAGTAATATTAATGTAAGCGATGTTGGTGATTATGGAGATGGTCGAGATTTACAAATATCGTTCTCGAAGCCTTCTGATGAATCCAATATTGGTAGCTACCGTATACTTGTCGTACCCGCATCAAAAGCAAATGGATTTGATGTGAACGCAGCTATTAAAGCCACTAATTTTATGGATATAAATAAAGGTCAATCTAGTATAAGTTTGGGAACTGGTAGTAAAGATACAGAAGGAAGACTGATAACGAATGGCGAAGAATATCGCATCTATATATTGTCCGTAGGTAATGGCACGTCAAAGGCAATGTATAACTTATCCTACCCATCTTCTTCTATTACTTTAGTGGATCATTCAGCACCTGTAGCGGTAGAGAATGTACAACTGAGTATTCAAGGTCAACAAAATAGATATTCCGATATTACCATTAGCTTCGATGTCAAAAACGGACAAAACGTAACGGAATATAGAGTGTTTATGCTACCTAAAGATGCCGCAGATGGTTTCAAAGATAGTGATGCCATTAACAATAATTATAGTACTAGAATTTATCAGAATGGTCTCCCCAATGTAAGTCAAAGTCTAAATATAGATTTAGATGCATTTGGAAAACCACTCACAGCATCCATAGAATATGTGGCTAAGGTTTTAGCTGTGGGCAAAGGAAATTATCTATCAACTACGTCCAATTCAGTGATGCTTCTGGAAAAGCCTGATAATACTAGTGGTGCGGCGTCCCAAGACGCTCAAATTAACCCATAAGACAAATAGTTTATAAAGAAGGGACTCCCAATGGTCTTCATCGACCAATGGGAGTCCCTTCTTGCTGTATGGATCATGCTATAATAAATTATTTGGACAAATCTATTTTTTTATTTAATAAATATATTGATAGTCCACCAACTGTCATAGACAATAATTCTCCAACCCCCACTGTGAACCATGTAGCCCAAAAAGGAAGGTCATAAAGAATGGTTAATTGCCCTGCAACCGTAAACATGGATACAGCAAAAATCAATGCCGTCACTACCATTTTTACGATATCATTGGCGATATGCTTTGTAATGCTTCTACAAAGTACTAGTACTAGGAAGGTGGCAATCCCGCCAATTGGCACATCTACTATCCATGTGGGCGACATAAAATTTGCTAGTATGACGCCTAATGTCACTGCGTATACATAACGCTTATTGTACAAGGCCAGATAATTAAACATTTCTGACAATCGTAGTTGAACAGCGCCAAAGCTAATGACTGACAATAAAACCGTTACAGCAACATATAGTGCTGCAACAAGAGCCGTCTTTGTCAGTTCACTCACTGACATACGGCTTGAATCTTTTACAATCGATGTATGCAATTTTATTCTCCTTTGTAAAATAGCTAATCGCTATTTTAGTAATAACTACGACCAAAGGAAGAGAGCTTAGCGCCCTATCTGAAGTGCCGTAGTGCAAGCAATTTTGCTTACTTGCGTATTATAGCAGAAGAATAACTTGATGAACAATCCTACTTAGTCAACCAGCCACCATCGATTGGTAATACAGTACCATGCATATAATCTGCTGCTGAGCTTGCTAAAAATAAGGTTAAATTTGCAACCTCCTGAGGCTGTGCCCAGCGACCAGCCGGCGTTTCCTGTGCTACCCATTTCGCCATTTCTCCGTCACCCTCAAAATCTGCCTGATTCATCGGAGTTTGAATGGCTCCAGGTGCAATTGCATTTGCTCGTATTCCCGCTCTACAATAATCTAAATCTAACTGCTTTGTATAGCCAACAATGGCATGCTTAGAGGCTGTGTAGGCCGCTCCACCACCACCAGCAACAAGTCCAGCAATAGAAGCCATATTGACAATCGTACCAGCTCCTCTTGCAACCATATGAGGCAAGATTTTATTCGTCACAAAAAACGTTCCTTTAACATTGGTGTTCATAATTTTATCCCATAATGCTTCGTCCGTATCCAACGTCTTTGCAAAGCCATCTAAAATACCTGCTGTATTACATAAAATATCAATTTGTGTAAATGAAGAAATAGCAGCTTCGTACGACTGTTCCACATCTTGTTGGTTACAAACACTACCAACCATATAGGCAAAATGCTCTGGATATTGCTGCTGTAATTGGACTAACCCTTGCGCTTCTATATCAAAACCAAATACATTCGCGCCATTTTCTAAAAAAGCAAGTGCTTGAGCATATCCAATTCCTGATGCAGCCCCCGTAATAAAAATCGTTTTATTTGTATATTCTTCGAATCTCATAACATGTCTCCTTACAACAAGAAGCCACCTCAAAATTGAGATGACTTCTCCTATTATTATTCAACTACTATCCAATCTTCCGCTAATAAATCACATACTGTAGGCGTGAACATTGTGTAGCCTTCTCCACGTACATTAATCAAAAAATAAGGATTCAAAGTCTCTCCATCGTGTTGACTTTGGCCGACTAGCTTCACATATAGTTCAGCCCCGCCCCAGCCTTTACGAATTACTTTTTCTCCTGCTTTTAAGCGTGGTAATATTTCTTCAAACGTCATGTCTTCATCCTCTATTCCCATTCATTATCGCATTAGTATACTGGATTTTCATTAGGTTGACAACAATGGGTAGCATTGCTTTTTCATCTGTACCTGCTCTGTCGTCACCTTTAGTCCATTTGCCACTAAATAGCTTGTTGCTGGATTACTTGCTAAGAAATTAACAGCTGATATATTCACCTTCTGAGCTGTCAAACTGGCTAAAAAATGCGGCAGTAATTTGACATTACTCACGTCTAATACTTCTAATTGATAAAGAATAACCCGCTCCAACTCACCCTGTTTACCCCAAACTGTTTTATATAACATATAGCCCAGCACATCATTTGCTTCGTTATAGAAAACCCGAGCTTCTCCTTGCTTAACGCTATGCCAGCTACATTGCCAAGGGACATCTTCCTGATAAAATGGCACATGAGGTAATTGCTCTGGACGAATTATTTCTGCTCGAATAGCTGATGTTTGTTCTACTCTCGCTGCATATTCCCCACTTAAAAATTGAAGTTGATCGGTTATAGCATAGCCATATTTCTCATACAAAGCAATCGCTACTGAATTTTCCTTTATTGCTTCCAGTACAGCAATTTCAACATTTTCACGTTCATAGATTGCTAGTGTTTCCTCCATTAGTAATCGTGAAACGCCTTTCCCACGATAAAAGGGTGAAATGCCTGTGCCGCCATTCCAAGCCACTTTCTTACCATTAATAATGCGAAAGCCGTTCATAACAATACCAATCGGTTCATCATGGTCAAAAACGACAATGGAGTGCTCAGCTGACAGCCCCTCCCCAACAAGTCGCTGCAAAAACATTTCTGTCGACATGTCAATTGGCACAAAGTATCCTTCAAAGCCTTTGTTCCACGCCCGCAATACTTCCTCAAATGTACATTGAGAAACTGTTTTGATATTCATCATTTCCCTCATCTCAAATTGTATCTAATTTTGCTAAATCTTCTAATGTCAGTTTTCCCAAAATTTCATACCCATGACCTAAGCCCTTAGGTTTTACAATAACGGTGCCCATACTCGAAATATCCCCTAGCCCCATATCTTTCGGAAAACTATGGCCAATCATGACTCTATTGATTCCCTTCGGTGGTTGCATTTCCATCATAGATTGAAAAGCCATTAAAATTGTATTTTGTTGAACAGTCGACAAATTTCCACCTAACATAAAGATCTCAAACAAAAAAGGGTCAATCTGTACCTGAACATTTGGAAAAGCCAACTGAGCTGTTTCAATCGTTCGACAGAAAGGACTAGCTGTGATAGGCGCAAGGATGGGGATTTGCCAATAACGTAGCATCTGGCCATAATATACAGCCTCATGACGACCTTGTTCTGATAAATTTCTTTGATACTGACAACTTTGAAATAGAGCATTCGCTTGATCTACACCTACTGTTGCAGTCCCATGCCTTGCATATAAAATAAGTCCTCCTTCTTTTAATAATTGCAGGAGATCCTTTTCCAATTCTTTCATCCCCTTCATTTTATCACTTTATTCTTTGTAATGTATGTCTTACAAATAGAAAAAAGCTCCCTATTTTTTAGGAAACTTCTTTCTTTTACAGGGAAATAAAGTAACGCTGTCGATCTCCACTTCTGGCAGACGCTCTCAGCAGGAGTCGCATTCCCCTCGTTCCAATTAATTTTTCGATAAAGTACTTTATCTACCAAAATATGGAACAGATGATGTATGACAGGCAAGGGATTTTTTTATGCGACCTTTGTTTCAGGAATTTTATGAACTTTCCTTGGGTATAGGAACTGAGACATAAAATGTGCTATTTCACCTTTTTAGTTTACTTTCTTGTAAAGGATTATTAAACTAGTGTTTACGGTGTGTAATTTTAAAGTCATATTGATTTTGTGTTTTATTTTATGTAGGATAAACAAGCATTGTTTGGTTTACAAACAAAAAATAGAGTTAATTAATATTCTAGAATATTAATAGATGAGGAAGTCCCGAGTTATATGAAAAATCCAAAAATAAAGCTTATATTAATTCTATCAACAATTTTATTATGTTTGTTTACAAGTTTAAACATCATTACATCCTATGTAAAAATTAAAAAGACCGTTGAAGAATCAATTGCTAATCAAAGTCTAGAGGCTGCCACTACCATTGCATCTTCCATCGATACCATTGCCTATCAGCAATTTTTAGATAATCCGCACAAGAATGATTATTATTGGGAAGTAAGAAGTTACTTAAATGATGCAAGGGTAAAGCTAGGTGCATTATTTGTTTATACATTACAGGTGGATAACCCAAAAGTATCAAAAGCAATGGTAATGGGTATGCCGAGTGAACTAAAAAAAGGATTTGAAATAGGTGAGGTTTGTACTGTTCCTGCTCAACAAGTAGAAAAAGCCTATCATGGTGAAACCTATGTTACAGAGGTAATCCATGATTCAGTCCACGGTTCTTATTTATCTGTTGGTGCGCCCATTAAAGATGATACAGGCAAAATAATTGGTTATCTAGGTATTGATATAAGCGCAGATACTTTAAATGGTATTAAAGGGAAAGTCATTGAAGATAACCTATTTATTTTTATTTTCAATGGTGTTTTTATTTTAATTGTTGCTGGTTCTTTTTTATTTTTACAAAGATGGTACCAAAAAGAGGTAGCGAAGGAAGTAGGCGCTACAGAAGATACTTACCAAGCAGAAATCAAAACGTTGATTACCTCGGTGTCTTCGTTACGTCATGATTTCACGAACCATATTCAAGTTTTACATGGCCTTTTACAATTAGAAAAAACAGATCAAGCAAAACAATATTTAGCATCACTGTCTAAAGAAGTGCAAGCGATTAAATCTTTAAAATTAAATATTGATCATCCAGGTTTATCCATATTATTACAAACAAAAAAGCTAACTGCACAGAATCATAATATTGATATGGATTTTACCATCTCTCAGGGCGACTTTAATAAAATTAAAACGACAGATTTAATCAAGATTCTATCGAACTTAATTGACAATGCGATTGATGCTGCCAATGAATTGCCTGAGGGGCAACGTAAAATTATGATTTGTTGTCAAGCAAATGAAACACAATATGAATTTAAAATTACGAATACAGGACCGAATATTGTAGATGAGAATCAAATCTTTAAACAAGGATTCTCTACGAAAAAGCATGAAAATGGTAAAATTCGAGGGCAAGGTTTATTTATCGTGAAAGAAATTGTCCATAAATATCATGGAGATATTTCGATTGAATCATCGAAACATCTTGAAACGACTGCCATCGTCCATATTCCGTTCAAATAGCTACAAAGTGTAGAGACCATTAGACAAAGGCCATTGAGAAAATGATTCTCAATGGCCTTTGTTTTTTCTCATCCTCGTACGCATAGTAATAGAAGTACAGCACGGCATAACAACTTTTTCGGAAAGAGCAAGAGATGCGGCTAGACCCCTTCCGTAATGAAAACCAACGGCCTCATGTTATTTCCATGAAAAAGAAAGAAAAAAAACTTTTTGAGCTTGTCTACAGCCAAATATTAGTCAACGGTCAGACACCCTGATTTTTTTTTGCCTTATTAGTAGCTGTTCGTGTCCGATCTTGTGGTTTTAAGAATGGTGGTCGTAGACTATAGCTCTTTGGCGATAGACGTAGCAAGGACTTGCCGATATCCCCCTTATCGTAATCAGCACTAAAATTTATATAGGGCACACCTAAAACACGCATATTTGCTGCATAAAGGATAATAAAAAAGACTGAAATAAAAAATCCAAACAGACCCAAAAAAGCTGAAAATAAAATGATGATTAATCGGAAAATACTCATTGCTGTCACAAAGGCTTGATTGACTAGTGTAAATGCAGCAATACTTGAAATCGCAATGATAACAATCATCGAAGGGCTTGTCACACCAGCTTTAATCGCAGCATCTCCAATGATTAATCCTCCCACCACACTGATTGAACCACTAATCGCACTAGGCAAACGCAAATTGGCCTCGCGAAACATTTCAAACATAAATAGCATCATCATTATTTCAAGTATTGTCGGAAATGGTAATCCGGTTCTTGACTCGACCACTGTCGCAAGAAGAAGATATGGAAGCTGTTCTTGATGATAGGTGGTTACGGCAAGCCAAAAACCAGGAAGTAACATACTGATCAGTATTCCAAATATTCGGAGCACCCGTTCCATTGAACTAACGATGATGGGATATTCATTGTCCTCAGCTGTTTTAAAGAGCAGCATAATATTGGCCGGAATAATCATGGCATACGAAACGCCATCGATCATTATTAGTATTCGTCCTCTCATTAATGCCTGAAGAGCAAAATCTGGTCTTCCCGTATAATCATGTCTAGGGAGAACTTTAGCCGTTTGTTCAATTGCCTCCATCAGCAAATCGCCATTAACGACAATATCTGTATCAATTTTTTGTAATTGTAAACGGATTTGTTCTAGCATATTCAAATTCACAATGTCTTCCATATATAACACAGCTACCGTTGTTTTAGAGCGTTGACCAATCTCTAATGTTTCTACACTAAATGAATTTGTAGGTAAACGTTTTCGTAGTAAAGCTATATTAATAAATACATCTTCAATAAAATCATCTCTTGGCCCTTTCACAACTAATTCAAGCGTTGTTTCCCCAGGCTCACGATTAGGTCTATTTGAAATATCACTGGAATAAATCAAGTGATCTTCCTCAAAATATAATAAGACGTGGCCTTTATAGACTCTTGTAATAATATCCTCTTTCTTCATGACCTTTTGTAAATAAGGAACATGAAGATGCTGTTCAATTAGTTCTTCTAACGTTTCATCAGAACCACTATTAAATAAGGATTGGACACGTTCGACTACAACGGTTTGAAGAAGTTCTTCGTCTATCATGGCGTCACAGGTTATCATATGGACGGTATGTTGCTGAAATTTATACTGTTGGAATATCACATCAGCAGAGCGTTGAAATAGTGATTTCAACATTTTCAAATTCATCATTTGTTCCATTGAAATACTTCTCATCTCCTACTGAGCCTGCTCAAATTTAGTACATTTATGAAAACTTGGACGTTTAATAAATATACTTAGGCATATTTTTCCCATGGATATAAAAATTATTCAAGCAACCAGTACGGTGATAACCTATTCAGTATGTTCTTAGCCAATCATTTTTTGTAGATTCGCCATCTCAATTGCCGATATTGCCGAATCATACCCTTTATTACCTGATTTTGTCCCCGCACGTTCAATCGCCTGTTCAATATTTTCTGTTGTAACAATACCGAAAATAACTGGCACATTGGTCGTTAACGATACATTTGCTATACCTTTTGCCGACTCATTACATACATAATCATAATGTGTTGTAGAACCGCGAATAACCGTTCCTAAACCAATAATCGCATCATATTTTTTTGTCTCTGCTAATTGTTTCGCAATAAAAGGCACCTCAAAAGCTCCAGGCACCCATGCAACATCAATAGATGCTTCATCAACACCATGTCGCTTTAACCCATCCATTGCTCCATCTAATAATTTGCTTGTAATAAACTCATTGAATCGACCTACAACTACTGCAATTTTTAAATCCGTTCCTATTAATTGTGCTTCAAATGTTTGACCCATTTTTTATAACTCCTTTGTTAGTAGTTTGTTGTTAATGTTTGGCTACGATAAGCGGCTAACGCCTCAATGGAAATCATTTTTAAACCATGATGTGCTGCATACTTTGTCAGTTCTTCAAAGCGCATCATGTGACCATCGTCTCCCATGATTTCACAAATCACCCCAGCAGGAATACTATGACAAAGCTTAGCTAAATCAATGGTCGCCTCCGTATGGCCTCTTCGCTCTAAGACACCGTTATCCTTTGCGATTAATGGAAAAATATGTCCTGGCCGACGAAAATCAGTGTTTTTTGCTTGAGACTTCAGCATCTTTTGTATAGTGAAAGCCCGCTCAAAGGCACTAATCCCTGTTGTTGTGTCTATATGGTCGATACTTACGGTAAATGCTGTTTGATGGTTATCCGTATTATGCTGAACCATTGGGTGCAGTTCTAGCTTATGTGCTAGCTCCTGCGAAATCGGCGTACAAATTAAACCTCTCCCATAAGTCGCCATAAAGTTAATCGTTTCAGGAGTGATATATTCAGCAAGTGCAAGAAGATCCCCCTCATTTTCCCGATCTTCATCATCCACCACGACAATCACTTTCCCTTGTTTTAAATCCTCTATGGCATCTTCAATTGCATGTAGCACTCTTGTCATCTCCTTATTATGTGATCTTAAAAACCATGCCGTGCCAAATAATCTCTTGTTATCATAGACTTGTCTTGCCCGTTCTTCAATTGGTTTACAATATACTTACCTACTAAATCTGTTTCAATATTGACGAATGCGCCAATTTTTTTCATGCCTAAAATTGTTTCCTTGTAAGTATGAGGAATCAGTGAAATAGTGACATAATTCGATTCAACATGAAAGATTGTTAAGCTTGTGCCATCAATCGTTATGGAGCCCTTTGGAATACAGAAACTTGTTAGTTCCTCAGACAATTCGATATCAATATAGACCGCGTTAGCGACTGGACGCTTTCGTAAAATTTTCCCAACTGCATCAACATGGCCAGCAACAAAATGACCACCAAATCGCCCGTTCGCAGGCATCGCACGCTCCAAATTAACTGGATCGCCTACTGCAAGCTGATGTAAATTTGTCGCTTTGACGGTTTCAGGCATGACATCCATCGTCAGCTCTTGATCCGTAAAATGGGTCACCGTTAAACAAACTCCATTGACGGCTATACTGTCCCCTAGCCTTACATCTTCTGTAACTTTTGAAGAGTGAACAGTGATTTTCATACTGTTCTTATTGCTTTGCAAGGCTTTAATAGTGCCAATATCCTCTACAATACCTGTAAACATTTCTTCACCTGCTTTCACTCATTTACGTAGCTTTTATCCGTCACTCTTTCTTTTCTATCCGTCTCCCTTCTGAAGCTTCTATAAAAAGAAAAACCCCTTTCACAAAGGGGTTTTGGGAGTATAAGACATCAATAAATAAGCCTACTTGGATATACATTTTTTCCATAGACTAGTATCTTATTTGTTCTTCTCCCATCCAGACTATCACTGTCGGTTTTGGATTTGCACCAAATCAGCTTGCGCTCACGGACTTTGAATAACTTCATCACCGCCGATTGGGAATTTCACCCTACCCCGAAGAACATCTTCTATTCAATTGATTGGCTAAATAAAAAACTTCCCTACAAGTTTGCGGGAAGTAGTGTAATAAATGCATAATCAAATAGACCTTTTAAATTACATTGAATTTAAAAAGCTCGCACTTATACCCTTCTCCCATCCAGACTGTTACTGTCGGTTTTGGATTTGCACCAAATCAGCTTGCGCTCACGGACTTTGAATGACTTCATCACCGCCGATTGGGAATTTCACCCTACCCCGAAGGATCATTTTATTTAGCTAGTTCTTACGATAACACTATTTAATTATATTATCTATACTTCTGTCTGTATTTTTTAAAAAAGGTGCCACCCCTTACTATAGCTCCACATACGACGCCCAAATATGACGTTGAATGAGTTTTTGATGATGCTTACTTTCTGTACATTGGGAAAGGCTTGGACACTTCGCACAAATCAAAGGATTCGATTTATATTGGCGATATCCTTCCTTCGTCGTTGTCGCATACTTCAATATCTGCCCTTGTTTCAAAGATAACAATAATAATGCCCGTCATATATACTCATGCTTTCGGAAGAATCCATCTTTCATTTTAGGACGTGTATATGGAAGAACAGGCAACATTTGATTCTCTAACAAATAAATATATAGTCTACATGGAGAATTTACTTTTCAATACCCTATGTAGAAGTTGATGGGAACGAAGGGCGGCGACTCCTGCGGGAAAAGCGGGAAAGTCGAGATCCTGGACTGAGCGAAGCGAGGGAAGCAGCTCGACCCCGCCCGCGGAAAGCGTCCGCCTGTAGTGAAAATCAACGGCTTTACTTTATTTTATTGTAAAAGAAAAAAGACTGTAGTCAAACTCTCAAATTTTTTTGAGTTTGTCTACAGTCTGAGCCACCTATTACTATAGAGGTGGCTTCTTAGTCCTTTAATGACTTAACTTTTGAACATAATCATTATAATTTCCTGAAAAGGCGGTCACACCAGTTGGAGATAATGCTAGTAATTTATTTGCTAGCTTATTAAGAAAATATCGATCATGAGAAATGCATAATAATGTGCCATCAAATTGCAAAAGCGCCTTCTCCAATACTTCCTTGCTAAATAAATCAAGATGATTGGTCGGTTCGTCCATTATAAGTACATTTGCTTTTTGCAAAATTAGCTTTGCTAAGGCTACACGCGCTTTTTCTCCACCGCTAAGGGAGGCTATCTTTTTAAAGACATCTTCTCCCGTAAATAAAAAATTACCAAGCACTGTCCGTATTCTTGCCTCTTCCATCGAAGGGAAGGTACCCCATACCTCTTGTAATATTGTATGATTAGGATGTAATGACTCTTGCTCCTGATCATAATAACCTATTGTCACACCATTTCCCCATGCAATAACGCCACGATCCGGAGTTAATTCATGTAACAATGCCTTCAATAACGTTGATTTTCCAACACCATTTGGGCCTATTAATGCGACCCGTTCGCCTCTATATAATGAAAATTCAATATCTTCCATTAATATTTTTCTGCCCGCATGTAACTGATAGGAGAGTACTAGGTCCTTTACCTTCAGTACTTCTTTATGTGAATTCTTATCAGTAGCAAATGTCATTTGTGCATGTTTTTGATTCTTGTGCGGCTTTTCAAGACGTTCTATCCGTTCAAGCTGTTTCCTTTTGTTCTTGGCACTTTTTGAGGAAGTAGCCATAGCAATATTCCGTTGAATATAATCCTCCATTTTTGTGATTTGCTGCTGCTGCATCGTATATTTCTTCTCCAGCAGTTCACGATCTTTAGTCTTGCTTTCCACATACTTAGAATAGTTACCGCTGTATTTTGTTCCATGAGTACGTTCAATCTCATAAATCTCATGGACAAGGGCATCTAAAAAGTAACGATCATGTGAAATAACAAGAATGGCCCCTTGATAGCCACGTAAATAACTTTCCAGCCAATTTAAAGTCGCAAAATCCAAATGGTTGGTCGGTTCATCTAACAGTAACAAATCCGGCTGCGTTAATAAAATTTTAGCAAGTGCCAGTCTAGTTTTCTGACCACCACTTAATGATTCGATAAGTGTGTCTGTCGGTGTACTACTAAAGCCCATCCCATTTAACATACTATTTATTTTTGCCTCGATGTCATAGCCTCCCTGTTGTGAAAACCAATCGGATTTGCTAGCATATCTCTGCATCACTTGTTCCAGCTTTTCAGGGGCATTTAGATAAGAAGACTCACTCATCTGCATTTCCAACTCTCGAAGTTCCTTTTCAACCTCTAGAAGCTCCGTAAATGCCCCAAGCATTTCAGTCCAAATCGTATGGTCTGGCTGCAATCCACTATCCTGTTGCAAATAACCTAGTTTAATTCCTTTCCCCCTATAAATATCGCCTTCATCATAAGGAATATCCCCTACAATCATCTTTAGTAGCGTGGATTTTCCAGCTCCATTTACACCTATAAGTCCAATCCGATCGCCACGTTCCATTTTCATCGTTATGTTAGAAAGAATGGGCTCTCCCAAGTAGCTCTTACTAATTCCATTTAATTGAAGTATCATTTTTTCCATCTCCTTATTTATTTTATCCATTACTAATAAGCAATCGCTCAAGAAATAAATGGACATATAAGGTTACACATCACTTTTCACTCCTTTCAAACACAAAAAAGGTGCCGTCATAAAACGGCACCTTCCACCCCTCCTATGAACAAGAGGGCATGTTAAATTTTACTATTAAACAAAAAAACGCCGTTAAGAACCGGCGTTTTTGTATCTATACATCTCATTTGATTGGATACTATCAGTTTTAAAGAAGGCTAGAAGCAACCGGAACCTGCATCGATATGAAATTTGCTTAAAAAAGGGCATACTTCTCCCTTTGCCAGCAAACCTCCACAAAGATTGTAAGATTTCACCACTATTTCAGTTAAACCTTTTGCACAAACAGTTCCCATTACTTCGTCCTCCCTTCGATTTTATAGTATCCACTAATCTACCATAAATCTTTCTAGATTACAAATGTCCTCTCACGTTCTTATTCTTATATGCCTTGGAATATGGCACGCCTATCGTTACACTTAATAATATATCGGAACTTACTATTGTTAAAATCGTTCCTGTACAAGTGACTATTCAGTCCACTAGGAGGTCATTCCCTTGCAATTTTTAAGAAACTTAACAATTAAACAACGTATTTTCTCTGCCCTATTAATACTCGGCTGCGGAATATCGATCTTTTTCGTTCATCATAATGAACAATTTTATGATCGACCGATTGCTGAAATATTGAATGTCAAAGTGGTAGAATCAGAGCCTCTAACAGATATGTACGACAATGACGATACTTTGTATACGCAGCAAATTAAGGCTGTACTTAAAAATGGGCAGCACAAAGGACAAATAATTGATTTGATGAATGACTACTCTTCGTCTGGAGCCTTTGATCAAGAATACTTTGTCGGCAATGAAATTTTTGTCGCAATAGATGCACATTCGACACAGTCAGATTTAACGGGGACCATTCTCGATTTGAAACGAGATCAAACAATCATGATTATCACTTGGACTTTTATCTTTGCGCTACTCATCATCGGAAAAAGACAAGGTTTATTTGCCATTATTAGCTTAGTCGTAAATGCCAGTATTTTAACATTTGCATTAGACCTTTACGTAAAGCATGGCAGCCTCAATTTATTATTCATCAGTGGTGTGTGTGTCCTATTATTTACTGTTATTTCATTGTTACTGATTAGTGGATTGAATACGAAAACATATGCAGCCATTGTAGCTACTCTTTTAGGGACAATCATAGCCCTTAGTATTAGCTCTGCTGTGATGTGGTTGACGGGAGAAAGCGGCCTACGCTATGAGGAAATGCAATTTTTAACACGTCCCTACCGAACTGTTTTTATGGCTGGTTTATTCATTGGTTCACTTGGGGCTGTTATGGATGTCGCGATTACTATGTCCTCTTCTATTTACGCCCTATATGAACAAGACTCTCGTATTTCTTTACAAGCTTTAAAGGCATCTGGTCAGGAGATTGGAAAAGACATTATGGGTACCATTACAAGCATTCTATTCTTCGCGTATATTTGTGGCTCCATACCAATGGTCATCCTCTATTTGAAAAATTCATCTACATTAGGACTCACTCTATCCTTGAATCTTTCATTAGAGCTAGCTCGTGCCCTTGCAGGGGGTATTGGAGTAGTCCTGACAATACCTATCAGTCAATATACAGCTATTTTTTTTATTAATCGAAAGAGGGTTAAAGAATGAATGTTATCGTTGTTTTGGCAATTATTTTATGTTTATTGATGGTGGTAGTTGGAGGTAAGCAAGGCCTACGCTCGTTTCTTTCTTTATTTTTAAATTTTGCTGTTCTCTTCGTGACCATTTTCCTCATGACAAACCCTAAAAACAGCCCTATTATTCTAACGTTTGTTGCTTGTACTGTCATCAGTTGCATTAGTTTGTTTTATATTAATAAAACAAATAGTAAAACCATTACTGCATTTATTTCGACAATGGTAACGATTGTTGTTTTATTGCTTTTTATTACGTTTATAACGAAAAAGGCCATGATTCAAGGATTTGGCGAAGAATCAACAGAAGAAATAAGTATCTTTTCTCTCTATATCGGTGTTAATTTCGTGCAGATTGGTGCATCGGTCATTATTATGAGTACGATAGGTGCCATTATGGATGTTGCCATTTCCATTGCTACCTCTATGCATGAGATTTTTTATCGCAATCCTTCGATCAGTAGAAAGACACTTTTTACATCTGGAATAAGTATTGGGAGAGACATTTTAGGAACCGATACAAATACTTTATTTTTTGCTTTCTTTGGTGGCTATTTAAGTTTATTGATATGGTTTAAGGATCTCTCTTATTCGATTGGCGAAATCGTCAATTCCAAAGTCTTTAGTGCGGAAATGATGACAATTTTTTGCGCAGGCATCGGCATTGCACTAATTATTCCTATTGCCTCCTCCGTCAATGCTTATTATTTAGTAAAAACACGACAAAAAAAGAATAGCTCTCTCCCATAAAAACAAAACTATCACTTTGTCGTGATAAGTACTGGAGATAAAGTGAGTACCTCTTTGCCTTTATGGTTTGAAACGTACAACACACCTAAAATGGTATGCAAATTTGTATTAGCCCTAACATAAAACACAAAAAGAATTAGGTAGCTATAGAGGGTGTCTCATAAGAGTTTTGAGACACCCTCCTTTGTTGCATCTTTTCCATTGCAAACCCAGCATTTTCTGATAATATTTACCATAAGATGATTACGTAGCTTTTAAAATGACTGTTATCTATGTTTCATGACCTAACAATTGGTCGCCCATTCCATGTAACATTTTTAAGCATAAAACGTCAATACAACTAGATAATAAAGGAGAAAGTTTGCAATGAAAACTATAATTTTTGATTTTGATGGAACGTTGGCAGATTCAACTGCTGTGTTTGCATCAGCATGGAATACATTAGCACAAAAATATAAATTTAAAGGAATTGAATTGAAGGAAATTGATACATTAAAAAAATTATCGATTTCAGAACGTAGTAAGTTATTTGACTTTCCAATGTATAAATTACCTATGATTTTACCGCAATTTTACAAGCTATATCGCCAATCATTAAACGATGTTCATCTTTTTGCAGGGATGAAGGAAGTATTACTCGAACTCGATAATAGAGGATATAAGATTTTGATTATCTCTTCTAATTCAAAGGACAATATTGTAGAATTTCTCAAAATAAATGGCATTCACTGTGTTACAGATGTCCTTTGCTCCAATCGTATTTTTAGCAAAGATAAAGTCATGAAAAAGTTTTTGAAGGAATCAAATGTTTCATCATCTGAAGTGGTATATATAGGTGATGAACAGAGGGATATTGTCGCGTGTAAAAAAGCAGGCATACCTATTATATGGGTAGAATGGGGCTATGACGCAATTGAAGTCATACAAAACGAAGAGCCAGAATACAAAGTAGCGACACCCGATGAAATTTTAGAGATTATTTTATAGCAGGATAATAGCCCTTCACTCGGCTATTATCCTTTAAATTTCTTGTCTTTGATTTCGCCTAATCTGCATTAACTTGTCAGCAGAATTATTTACCCCTTTATAAGGATCGCTTAATTCATGCATACTCGTCGCAACTTGCTGTGTAAAGGCAGCAATTTGATTAGCAGAAGCAGTCACCTGATCAATGGATTGTTTAATGCTTTCTAATTGTTTCGTAATACGATTCGCACTTTCTGTATTGCTCTGGAACATTTTTTGTATTTCAGATGCGACAACTGCAAAACCACGTCCATGCTCACCCGAACGAGCTACTTCTATCGACGCATTCAAACCAAGAATTTTGGCTTTCATCGCTAAATCTTTTACCAATTGAACAATCACATTCAGTTGTTCAATATTGCCTGCCAATCAATACTTTCCTCTGCACTTTGTTCAGCTATGTCATTGACCTCACTATCAATTTATTGGATTATCAGGATTCGGTCTATGTAATTGCCATGATTCAGGTGAAGTAAATTCAATAGTATATTCATAGTTTGTGAAAATATTTTGTTTCATCGAAGATGCGAAAGTGCTAATATCACCAGATGTCTGTTCTTTCATGGACTCTTCTAAAGCTGCAAGTTCATTCAAATCTATTACTAATTTAGATGAATCATCGCCCTTAATTTGAGTTGTTAGAATATTAGAATTCTTATCAAATGTTGCGACCATCGGTTTACCATTTTCAATTGACTCTAATTTTCATTATCTTCAATTACATTTATTTGAAGGCTATCAAGGTATTCAATTGCCTTATCAACCATACCTAATTCTGAATTGAAGTCCGAATTATCAATTATTTGTTTGGATGTAGCTAGGAAGTTGTTCTTTTCCATTTCTTTAGCATTTGCAAGAATTGGAGCGAAATTTGGAATTTAACCATATATTTTTTTATATATAGTATTAGGTATTATTTTCAAGTTATTAATCGAGCAAAAATAATAAATTTAATACTAATAGGATTATCCCTACTAATAAAAAAATAAAACCTAATATATTATTATGCACATTTTTTTCCTTTTTATTTTTAAGTAATAAGTAAGTACCGCAAGTTATAAATATTATAAAGAGTAAAAAAAATCCAACAATTGTTAACCATGTCATTACAATATCACTCCATTCTATTTATTATTAAAATCTTGATAATAAAGCGATACTTCTTAAGTACTTTATTTGCCTACTCTCCATAATACTCATTTGTTAATTATATCCTCTTTTTATACATTATAACTTAATAATTAAAAAACTTAATATGTCTAAAGTGGAAACAGCATCGGTACCACAGCCATTAATCCAGTTTTAACGTTATAATGGGATACAATATTTAATCCAAATGGGACGATTACAAGAGCACAAATAGCAGGTGTAGTGGCAGTATTGAAACTGTATGTACACAAAGACACAACAAAATTTTCAGGCATCAGGCATCAGGCATCAGGCAACGGCAAAACATTTACAGATGTTTAAACTTTCAATTGAAAACGTAACTGCTATAGGAATTATGGGAACAAGTACCAATACGTTTAATCTGAATGATACGTTAACACGTGAACAGGCAGAAAAGTGCTCAACCAACTATTCGAAAGACCAGCTCTAGATAGAATTACAGCACCTTCATTTAAAGACTCACCTTCAACACATTGGGCAATCGGAGAAATTGAAGCAGCTGTAACAGCACAAAGGATAAAAAATAAACAAGAAAATATAATTCGGGGGAACATTGAAGCTATGTAGGTTTTGAGGTGAATACAGTGTCAATAAAGCCCATCGCTTCTATAACAGCCAGTAGTTTTGATGCATTGTCTATTTCTCTCCCTAATGTTTACTATATATCCAATTTTAACTATATCATGCCAGTTAAAAAAGACACCAACGTCCTATGGTGTCTTTTCACAGCATTATTCCTTTGTCAATATTTCTACATATTTTTCAGCTGTTCGTATGTCAATCGTCAAAAAATTTTCTCCATAGGTTGTTTGAATTAAAAAAGGAACATCACTCGTGTTCTGAAACCTAAAATCCAAGCTCCCATAGGAAACAGTCGCATCCCTTCCCTTTGGCACATATCCTATATCCAAGGAATGATGGTGACGTTCTACATATTTAACTCGTAGTTGATCCACTGCATTAAACAGGGTTGAAGAAGTTTGACAAACGCCCCCACCAATGCCCATAACCACTTTTTTATTAATAATTTCTGGTGCAGGCTGATAGCCATTTGCTTCATCTCGAGGTCCGACCATCGTATTAAATGAAAAATGGTCCCCACTACCAACGATGACATTATTAATAGCCTCCGCAGAAAGCTCAATATTTTTATTTCTTCCTACGTCAGCGCTATTAAAATACGTCGTATAGGATGCCACAACGACCTCTTCTAAATAAGGAATGTCCTCTAATGAATAGCCACTTTGAGTCAAATAAAGAGGTACCTCCACTTGACCACCAGTAGCAGAGGCTTCTAGAATTTTCTCCACTAATTCACTTTCCTTTAAAATCATTTGCGGCCTTCCCTTAATAACCTTTCCTGCTTCATCCAATCGATCGAGTATCATGCGCTGGTCATAGCCTTCCTTCTCACTAGTCCCTCTTGCTAGTTCCTTTGCTAACTGCTCAATATTCCGCTGATAGGCTTGCAGCTCTGTCTCATAGCCACTATCCTTCGGTGAAATAGTTTCAATAATCTTCTTTGTCTTAGGATCTACAATCTCTATAAGAGCCGATTCCTTTTGTGGCACTTGCTCATAGGTAACTGTTTTTTTCAATTCTTCGATTTGCTGTTTTACTTGTTGATTTTCTTCCTCTATCCTTGGGTCATTGTTCGAATTTTTTTGGCAACCTACAAGTCCAACTATACATAAAACACAGAACGCGGAAACCCACTTTTTTTTCAACACAAACACCTACCTCTATGGTCATACTACAGAGACATCTTATTCATATATTGCCTATAGTGTGTGGCTTTTGTAGATATTTATTTGTTCTGTTCATATAAAACTTCACTCACAATCAGGATTTGTTTACGATTGAGGATTACAGTTGATAAGTTATGTAACACTAGGGTAGCATGGCACCAATAGTTAGAAGTAAACGACCGCTACCCCCATTTTACGCTCTTCGATTATGTGTAAATTTTTCATAACGTATTCTTTCCAGTTCTTAACCCAATTTTGGTTCAACTGGCACGTCCTGCCAAGGAATGAAGCGCTACGAGTATAAAAAGTTACAGTTTTTTGAAACAATTAAGTCACAAGCACATAATCGTGAATGAAAATAACTTGCTTTTTCCATCCTATAGACAAATTACCCCTGTATCTATACCAGTCGGTCCATTAAACCCTGGGATTGTATCCACTACCATATTGGTAGCTATATCTATGACAGACACTGTATTGTCAGTTTGATTTGTGACATATGCAAAAGTACCATTCGGCAGGATCGTTACTTGGTCAGGTGAAGATCCAACAGGGATTGTAGCTATCACCATATTGGTCACTGTACTGATGACAGATACAGTATTACTACCTTTATTGACGACGTACAAAAATGTACCATCAGGTGTAATGGCTGCTCCTACAGGTCCGGTTCCTACAGGGATTGTACCCACTACTGTATTGATTGCAACATTAATGATAGATACATTATTGCTATTTTCATTTGTCACATACGCAAATTGCCCACTCGGTGTGAAAACAATGGATCTTGGGCGGATTCCAACAGGGATAGTAGCAACTACCATATTGGTTGCTGTATTTATAACAGATACATTCCCTGAATTTTCATTTGCCACATAAGCAAATGCACTATTCGGCGTAAAAGCAATACCTTGAGGTTGGAGCCCTACTGGAATAGTGGCAGTTACAGTATTAGTTGCTGTATCTATAACGGATACAGAATTAGCTGCTGGACCATGGTTTGAAACATAGGCAAGTGCTCCATTTGGTGAAATCGCTACACCAAGAGGCTCATCTCCTACAGGAATCGTAGTGACTACCGTATTGGTTGCTGTATTAAATACAGTTACATTATCCGAGAAAAGCGCTGGCACATACCCAAACGCACCATTTGGTGTAATCGCTACTTCTAGTGGAGCAGTCCCTACTGGAATGGTGGCAACTATCATATTGGTTGCTGTATCTATTACTGAGACTCTGTTATCAGGAGTTTCTAATTGTCCAGCGTCTGTTACATAGACAAGATAGTTACAGCTTGGTGGTACCGGTAAAAAAGGGTGATTACAACGACAAGGGCAACAAAAACCGCAGCAATGGCAATGACAACCTGGATTTGATTTCAACTTGATTCTCAAAAATTTCGGTTCTTTTCTCACGCTGAACTACCTCCCTGACATATATGGCTACTATATGCCCACAGAAGTAGGTTTCTTGTACATTCACCTAATCTAACTAGTTGTAATTAGTTGCTTTACTTTTAAATACATTGTCCGCTAGTTTTACGATGGAGGGGATAAAGATGGCGTCTGTTATTCTTCGTCAGACATGGTTCAACTTTATTTATTCTTCTACACCCTAGGTTTAAATAACAACCGGAATAGTAAGTTATAAAAGCATGAAAAAGACTACCATTACCCATAGGCGCACTCTGAATCCCAAAAAACGTCCAAAATACAATGTATATACTGCAAAAATCTTCCGTATAAATATCTCGACATTTACTTAAATTGTTTATTTACTAAATCAAACGTAACCTTAATAGTAATTTTTTTAATTCGTTCGGATTCATCTTAATAATAATTTGAATCATCCAGAATGCACTAATTAACGCCGATTTTAATAGCAAAATCCCATTAGCAGTTTGAAGAATACTCCAAACCACTTCTTTAAATCTTTTATATACTCTATTACCCGTTAAAAACTTGATATAGAAGAAGCAAATTTAAGCCTATACCTAACACTAGCATCAAATCCACTCTGCTACATAAACCATCGGAACAATAATTTTTTCAATACGGAAGTACTAGCCATATAAACATAAGGGAATTCTACATTACTAGAGTAATCCAAATGTATAATTAGTCGGACAAGTTTGTTGAATAAGCACAAAATTCAATGAGTCGTTATCCATGACACTGTAAGATATATCTTAACTATCAATGTAATCAATAAAGATTAGACTTAACAAATATAGTCATTACAACTGATATCACTAACCGTGATATAAAAAGCCTAGTGTTTTAGTGATATCAAGAAAAAACCTAAAAGTACCTATTGTAACGTTCTTTAAAAGCACCGTCATTGTCCCCTCTATTTTGCCTATTATACCCCAAGGTGTCGGAAGCATGTAATCTATGTTAATGCACAATCCTTATCTACTAAACTTGCATACTATGTGAGTATCTCTTGTGTAAAATCTCAAGGGAAATTCAATTAATGTGAGGAGTTCGTAAATGAGTCAGTTTGAAGAGAATCATTTTGGACAAATGAAAGGTTGTCAATGTAATTGTAGAAGAAAGGAAGAGAATCAATGTCCATGCAGGCGTAGAGATGAAGGTCAACGCCATTGTAGTTGTAAAAATGCAGGTTGTAACAAAGTTGCTCCATGCCATGAAAAGTCCTGTAACCAATGTAAAAGCTGTTGCAGTTCTTGCTATGTATGCTGTCAAGCCCAGTGTGAGCAAATAAGGGTAAATATCAGGGTGTTTAATGAATCGACGTTAGTTTACACTGTAACCCAGGGGGATAATCCAGTCGATCAAGCTGTTTCTTTCAGTGTGTTTGGACTTGATTTTCCAACAATAATTCCAAAACCAAGAACGATTACTGGGGTCATCAGAGCGGATGGAACAATCTATTCAGGAGAAGGATTCAGAGTATCTCACCGCAAAGGGACTGGCTACTATACAATTACGTTTAATCAACCATTTGGGGCTGTGGATTCAGCAGGCAAACCACCTGTAATCCAGATTATTGAAGAACCCATGAACGGAACTATTTTTTTTCAGGAAAGGTCCTTTGGTGAAAAAGTAGCTGACACTATTTCGGGATTGATCGATAGAGAAGGAAATATTCAATTTGGAACCAAGTTACAAAACAGTAATGAGTATGCCTTTACTGTACGAAAAGATCCATGCTATCCAGGATTATTTATTGTGGAGTTTAAACCTGAACTGAATGTCACTTTCGTCTTTACCGACCCATATAGCGGTAGCAATATTAGAGTATTTGAAGTGGAAGCCTCTCAATCTGGTTGCTGCCATTGTCACCCAGGCTTCGGAAATACAAATGAACCAGTGACTGGGACTGGCGTAGACATTGTTTCCCATGATAGTTCTGGTTTCTCTTATAGAACTTATGAAGAAACTACGTTAAGAAGAAGATATACCGATTTGCCAGTGGTTTTCAATATATTGGTCACTAGAGAAAAATAAATTAATCTGTTATAGCTGGCATGGCAACACAGTAAATCAAGTACAATAGTCTATTGTTAGATTTTTATTTAGTTGGAGCACAATATTTTTCAAACTATGGCTACTTGAATAAAGCTTTAAATCAGTTCTCTGACAACCTTTTTATATTTATACAGAATGATCATTTTTTCCAAAATATCAAACCATACAAATCCCCCCTCTACCTTGTGCAGAAGGTAAAAGGGGGAATTTAACATTCAAATACCACTATAGGCCAAAGCTTTGTACATGTTCATACATTTTGACTTTACATAACAATAAAAAAGGAAGCAGTAACGATTTATTGTAGCATTATTGTTAGGGACCTCTTATCTCAACATACTTCCTTTTATATACTTCTTTTTTAAAAACGTACAACTTGATAGACCAATATACAGTACAAACTACGGATACACTGCACATAGCTAGTTTATTTCCAAATGTGAATTATGTGTTATTTTTACATAGTAAATAAATTTATTTTTGTATAAACATTTGCGTCCAGTAGTTGCCATCCGCTACATACCCTATACCGATATGTGTATAGTTTTTGCTGAGAATATTAGCACGGTGACCTTCACTGTTCATCCATGCTGTAACGACTTCCTGTGCCGAGCGTTGACCCTTGGCGATATTTTCACCAGCTGATTGATAAGAAATACCGAAGTTTTTCATCATCGTAAATGGCGTACCATACGTTGGGCTTGTATGGTCAAAATAATTTTTATCATGCATATCCTGCGACTTGTATTTAGCTACTCTTGATAACTCCCAATCGTCTTGTAATGCCGAAAGACCTGCTTTCGCACGTTCCGCATTAACCCGTTTAACGACCTCTTGTTCAACGCTTGCTTGTTCCTTTACAGGGACCATTATTTTTTGACCAGGATAAATTTGATTTGGATTGGCAAGTTGTGGGTTTGCATCAATTAATTCTTGTACTCCTGTTTCCGTTTTCAAAGCGATTTTCCAAAGAGTGTCACCAGATGAGACTGTATAGGATTCAGCCGCCATTGCCCCCACTGGTAGTAATAATGAAGCTGCAATAACTGAAGCAAGTGCTGCTTTTTTTATTTTTTTCAACATGTCTATCATCCTTCCTGTTTGCTCTTCTAATATCGTAAATAGTTTCAGAGCAATAATCATCACAAAATATTTGGAAGGATTTTTACAAATACATGACAGATGAACTACAAAATTTGACGAATCCCTTTTTAACAACCTTTATGAAGATGCACCTTGTCATCAAGTTGCAATATCATTGTAATCAACAAATATTACCAATTATATAAACCACCAATAGTTACCTAATAATCACTACTTCGTCGATAATTTCCTCTTCATTTTGTAAATTAGTAAAATATAGAGACAGTCATAAAAAAGAGTAGCCATAGAAATAATGGTCATGAACGGTGTACGGAAATAGAGATAAAAGCCAATCGCAGCAAACAAAGTTCCAATCATCTTACAGACTGCAATGCCCATAGATTGACCATCTAAATTCCCTCTTCGTAATAATAATCCGATAAATAACCCAGACATCATGAGATTTTGCAAAAATGCTGCATACTTCCCTTCATAATCCTGAAATTGATGAATAATCCCAAAAATCATCAACATGCTGAACATTAAAGTGACTAAAAAAGAGGCATACAATAATTTTTTAGAGAGAATTCTTCGATATTCGGGTGGCGCAAATCGTAAAAATTGCATCAGTATCACGACATCTAAAACGAGCCATGTGAGCGTAATCAATCGTTGAAGGTCATTTTGTGGGTAAAGAAATGTAAAGATAAATTCCCATGCAATATTGGCACAAATAGCAACCATAGGCATACCGTATTTTTTATCCTTCCATCCTTTATAAATAACTAAAATATATGTAATGATCCAGAAAAGACCCATGCCTAATTGACAAATTAATAAAATATCTAGTTGAGGCATCTTTTTATTCTCTCCTTCCACATAGGATTCCCCATACTATATGTGAAGAAATCTATTCATTATGTCTAAAAGTTCGCTAGTAGGGTAAGGGAAAGTAGTAACAAATATTCAAGGGAGTGGAACCTATACATTCATAGTGGAATCTTATATAGTAAAGCGGGGTGATTGAATGAAATCAAAAATATATGTAGATAATGATCAATTTATCGCTGGAACTACCTTAAAGGATCCAATGGAATTAGAGCATAATAATATGGCTTTGCATACTTGCGATAATATCCATGATGTCATTGACAATCGTCAACAATTAGCCACAACTTTGAACTGCAATCTGCAAGATTTTATTTGTACGGAGCAAACACATAGCGCCAACTTTCATCGAGTAACATTTGCCGATAAAGGACGTGGCGCTGAGCAAATGGATACAGCAGTGAAAAACACGGATGCTCTTTATACGTTTGAGCCTAATTTATTATTATGCAGTTTTACAGCCGATTGCGTTCCTGTGATTTTTTATAATGCTGTCAATGGTTTAGTGGGCGTCATTCATTCAGGCTGGCAAGGTACTACCAAAGAAATTACACCTAAACTGTTCCAGCATTTGTTGGAACAAGAACAATGCCGACCTGAGGATTTTCACGTTCAAATCGGTATGGCTTTAAGCCAGCAAAAATTCGAGGTAGATGCTGATGTGTATGAGAAGTTCCGCAGTCTTGGTTATGCAGACGATTTTATGTATTTTAATGCAGCAACGCAGAAATATCATATTGATAATCAAAAAACTGTGAAAAAGCAATGTGAACTTGCTGGTATTCCATCTGAGCAAATCCAAGTTGATGCCACTTGTACATTCCTTAGCCCTGATGGCTTCTCCTATCGTCAGGACAAACAGGCAGGCAGACATTTAAGCTTTATTATGCGAAAATCTTAAACAAACGAAAAGGACAATCCACTTCAGCATAAGGATTGTCCTGCTTATTTTAACGTACCAGTACTAATAATCGACGTCTCAACATGTACCTCTGTTTGTAATTTGCTAATGACTTCCCTCGTTTTTTTGGTCGTCCACTTGCCATGATAGTACATTCTAAATTTTTCACTTAGCCCACTAGGATCGACATCCATATTTTTTAGTTTATCTAAAAACTTGGTAATATCCTCTTCTAGCTGCTTATTTACATCCTTCTCTAACCGACTAATGCTTTCAATCGTATTCAACTCGTATTCTCTCGACCCTTTGTATTCGCTTAACGTTCCTTTAATCTTTAGGCGAATGATGAGCTTTGGTGAGTCAACATTCTTATTACTTTGCATTTTAATAGAGCTCTCAATTAAATCAATCATCAATTTTTCCTCCCCATATCCCTCATGTAGATCTAAATGGAGAGGTGCGAGACTTTTTCTTCCTAGTAATGCTTGAACAATCAACGCTTCCTCAGGCTTAATCACTTCATGCATATGGTTCCCCTTAAAAACAGCAACACCTTTAATTTCAATTTTATCATCGCGTTTTTCAAGATATGGGATGATTGTATCCGTCACAGGATTCGTTATTGTATACATAAAATCATGAATATTCGTATTCGGATTAAATGCTGTATTTATACTGGGTTCCAATAAATCATTAATGTAAATATTAATGTTTGGTTTATCCGGGTAATTTCCCTTTATAATGGCTTCTGCTTTGTCCTTCACAATAGCAATGAGGACTTTATTGCCTACCTCAGCATTCCTGTATAGATGCTGAATGACATTTTGTATCTCACCTTTTCGTGCAAAATCTTCATTAACCAGCACAACTCGTAATTGGTTAAAGACAATTTTTTTATCCGAAAGCTTTTCGATTTCTACGATGCCATTCGATACAAGATCTGTAGACACCGAAAAAATTTGTGTTTTTTGTTGTGCCTCTGGGGAATATTGAGGAATAGCGACCGTTAATTTCATTTGATCTTCATCCATATAGTCGAAAGCCATTATCCCAACCATACCAATATCCTCTAAAGGTACCTTCAACTCTTTTCTTGAACAACCAGCTAATAATAATAAAAGCGCAAGTGTGATGCTTAGTAGAAGCTTTCTATTCATTGTTGCACCTTCTTTTTTCGAACTATATAAATCATGCTTAAGAAGATTGGCCAAATAATTAGCATATACCCAATATAATTACTTGCTGTAAAAAGTTTCTCTTGGAATTCTCGAGAAAATGGCATTCTAATAATCAAAAAAATGATAGCGGCAATCACATATAATTGATAACTATTTTTCTTTTTAAACAACGTATCCACGCCTAATTTGGCACACCACACATAGGCAGTGGCCGTGGATAATATAAAAAATACCCATAACGTTATACCAATAATATCGATTCGTTCCACAAAGGTAAGTTCGCCGGCTTTAAATAAATTTAAAACGGAAAACTCTACGTTTTTCAACTGCCATTCAGAATAATAGATGACGCTTACTACTGTCGTGAAAAAACAAAGGAGAATACTAATCCAAATACCAATCAATGAATGACGAAAGGCTTTTTTTTGATCGATTATATATGGAAAGTAAAACATAATTAATTCATAGCCAAGGACTGATAAATACCCTTCTTTAAATGCATTAAAGAAATCTAGCCCACTAAAATTGAATAAAGGGAGTAAATGACTTACCTCCCCTTTTTCAATAGCCCACTGTGTAAAATATATCATGCCGATTGTAATAAAAAAACTCATCATGCAAAATCTGGCAATAGATTTGATACCACCACTTACAATATATATCAGCAACAGTAAGAAACACAGCACAGGCAATGTGATGGTTTGCTCTTGTAACGCTGTACTTTGTATGAGATGCATATAGTTGCTAATAATTCCTGCACTAAAGATAATAAATTGAATGACAAACAAGAGATTAAGGCTTTTCCCTAAGACTTTCCCGAAAAGAATTTCATTGATACGAAATAAATGTTCATTCGGGTATTTAGAGCAAAGCCAAATCATCGGCCAAAGAGTTAAGGTAGCGATAATACCGAATAATACGGGCATAAACCACTCGGTATAGCCCATAGCACTTAATTTTTGTGGCAATGATAGTATGCCGGTCCCTACCATAATGCTCTGGGCCAAAAAAATGACGTGATAGCGATTTAACATCTTTACGTTAGCTGCGCTCAAGTCTTTTACCTCATTTCTCCTCTGTCGTTTTTTTCTGAGCCCTTGAAATGCCGGATTTTTTCGTTAAATAGTTGATAGGAAATCTGATGACATTATCTAACAAATCGGTTGGATTTCTCGGTATACCTGGCGTCATATAATGAGTTCCTAATGATTTTAAACTTAGTAAATGATGAATTAACCAAGCAAAGGCAAGCATTTGCCCAAATAGACCAAATAACCCAGCCGATAAAATGAAAATATATCGCACAAATCGGCTAGCATTACTCATCAAGAAAATCGGTGGTAGGAAAGATAATAGTGCAGAAGTGGCCACCAACACAATAAGAATATTACTAAGTAGCCCTGCCTGCACAGCCGCAGTCCCTATGACAATACCGCCTACGATACCGATTGTTTGTCCGACTTTGGCAGGCATTCGAGAACCGGCTTCCCGTAATACCTCTACAATAAGTTCGATAAATAACACTTCAATGAGAGGTGGAAAAGGAACTTTACTTCTTGATTCTTGAAGATTTAATAAAAGCTCATATGGCAATATTTCTGGATGGAAGGTTAAGGCAGAAATATACATGGGCGTAATCATAATCGTTAAGAAAAAACCAAAGAAGCGTAGCATTCTAAGTAAAGAGGCTGTTGTCCATCGGTTATAATAATCCTCAATCGACACGAACATTTCAAAAAAAGAGGTCGGACAGACAATTGCTAATTGGCTATTATCCATAAACATGACAATTCGGCCGTCAATAAGGTAGCGACAAATACTATCGGGGCGTACCGTCATATAATATTGAGGAAATGGTGATAATGGATTATCCTCAATTAATTGCTTCAACACCGATATATCCGTAAATAAAGGAAATACCACCTGATCAATACGATTTCTAAGATCATCCAAGTTTTTATGATTCACAATATTGTCCATATACATAATGGAAATTTTAATATTAGCCTCTGAACCAACAATACGATTTTCATTTTTTAGCTGAGCACTTTGAATTCGTCTTCTCACTAGAGAAATGTTGGTCTCCAAAGATTCTGTAAATGCATCCTGAGGCCCTATAACGGTTGATTCCGTTTCAGTATTCGTAATGGCCCTTGTAGGAGCACTATACGTATCCATACTTAATAGCGCATTGGTTTCATGAAAAAACAGCAGTGTTTGCCCAGAATTCAGTTTTTTGATAACTTCTTGTATGTCCTTAGGGTCCACATATTGAGCCATTTGATGAATTTGTTTCATATTATTGGTTAACGGAATAGATACCATTGTTTGTAAGGTCATTTTTTCTATAAGAGAGGAAAAATAGATAAGGGTAACATCCCCTTCTTCTGTAGCAATCATATTTAGTTTTACATCATCTACATCATTAATTTCCTTCTTTAATTTAGCAACAAGCTGTTCAGGCATTTCGTTCATTCCGTTCAACCCCTTTATTCCGACGAATACCAGTTCACATAGAGTTTTTTATAGTTTGGCACGTTTACGAACATTTATGTAAAAAATATGCTAGCAAAAATAGACAAAAAAAAGATGCTCCTCTTATTTTAAGAGAAACATCTTTTTTGCTATTTACCTTGATCTGTACTGTATCGATTTTTGCCAATACCAAATGCATAATAACTAATTGTTACTATTATTAAAAAAATAATTCCTACAATTAGAGAAATACGCGTATCGTCATTAATCCACATGCCAACCAGTACCATGATTAAAAAGATAATCGTTAAGTAATTCGTAATAGGCGCTAATGGCATTTTGAAAGGGTGATTCGCTAATTGTTCACCTTTCACTTTTCTAAATTTCATTTGACTAATTAATATAATAAACCATGGTATCATACCGGGTAAAACACTTGCACTATACACATAGACGAATAAATTCTGTGGTGCAATATAGCTTAAAATGACACCAACCACTAAACCAATTAACACGCCAGCTGTACCAAATAAAGGTACTCCATTTTTGGAAAGCTTCGCGAAAAATTTAGGTGCTTGTCCATTCATCGCAAGAGTATATAACATACGTCCTGCACTATAAATACCACTATTACAGCCAGACATAGCAGCTGTAATAACGACAAAATTAATAATACCTGCCGCCGCAGTAATACCTACCTTGGCAAATGTCGCAACAAAAGGACTACCGATCGTACCCAATTCATCCCACGGATACACTGTCACAATGACAAAGATGGCTCCGATATAGAAAATTAAAATACGCCAAATAATACTTTGAATGGCATTCGTAATTGTCTTTTGTGGATTTTTTGCTTCCCCTGCTGTAATCCCAATAAGCTCTACCCCTTGATATGCTGCGACTACTAACGATAATGCAAAGAAGAAGCCTGTCCAGCCGCCAGTAAAGAAGCCACCATGACTCCATAGATTCGATAAGCCAATCGCAATACCATCATTACCAAAGCCAAAGAAAATCAGGCCAACGCCTGCTACAATCATTAAAATAATCGTTACGATTTTAATCATGGCGAACCAAAATTCAAATTCACCAAAAGATTTAACCGAGATAAAGTTTGCCACACCTAATATGATCATCGCAATGAGACCCGGTATCCATGCTGGTAAATCAGGATACCAATACTGCATATATGTTCCCACAGCTATAATTTCTGACATACCAACAATTACCCATTGGAACCAGTTGCTCCATGCCGTTAAATAGCCTGCTAGAGGGTGTATATATTTATAGCCAAATGTTGCAAAAGAGCCTGTACTTGGCTCCATATAAAGCATCTCACCCATTGCTCTCATAATGAAAAATATAAAAATACCTGCAATTCCATAGGCAAGGAGTACAGAAGGTCCTGTCCATTGAATGGCACTTGCCGAACCCATAAATAAGCCCACACCAATCGTACCGCCAAGCGCGATCATTTGGATGTGACGTGCCTCTAATCCTCTTTGTAATTCTTTGTTGGCCACTCCATAACGCCTCTTTTCCTGTTGTTCTATCTACGTTGAATATACTTTAAAATCATAATCAATTTTTCTTAAAAAGACAATTGTATTTTTAGGAAAAACAAAAAATAATGTTTTTTTGATAGATTTGGCATACTGAACAGCTTCCAATATTCCTATTCTAAAATTTCTAAATATTTTAGTTTTTTCGCTTTATTTCGGCAAAAAGATTGACCCAATTATCAAAAAAGTATAATATTTTCACATATTTCTAAGAAAAAGAGGAGTAACTGTGAGTAAACTATTATTTAGAAAAAAGGAAATCGAGGAACTATTACAAAACGAAGGGACTATTCAACTAAAGAAAACGTTAGGTGCCTTTGATCTTCTATTATTAGGAGTTGGTGCCATCGTGGGCACGGGTATTTTCATCTTGCCCGGAACGGTGGCAGCAACGCATGCGGGACCTGGGATCGTTTTTTCCTTTATTATTGCCGCCATTGTTTGTGCTTTTGCAGGCATGTGTTATTCCGAATTTGCATCAAGTGTCCCCGTAACTGGAAGCGCCTATACGTATGGCTATATTGTCTTTGGCGAAATTGTCGCGTGGTTAGTAGGATGGGCTTTGCTTTTGGAATATGGATTGGCTGTAGCTGCTGTTGCGACAGGATGGTCATCTTACTTAAACTCACTTCTTGCCGGCTTTCATATCGTTCTACCTCAAGCAATTTCAGGAGCCTTTAATCCTGCTGCTGGCACATATATAAATGTACCAGCAATCTTTATTATTTTTGCTACGGCATTTTTATTAACGCTTGGTATTAAAGAATCCACTCGATTCAATTCCTGGATGGTTTTCTTGAAGGTAGCTGTCATCTTACTATTTATTGGCGTAGGGGTATTTTATGTAAAGCCTACTAATTGGGAGCCCTTTCTACCATTTGGCATAAGCGGCGTCTTCAGTGGGGCGGCACTTGTATTTTTTGCTTATTTAGGTTTTGATGCGGTATCTTCGGCTGCTGAGGAAGTAAAAAATCCCCAACGGAACATGCCCATTGGCATTATCGGCTCTTTACTCATTTGTACCGTGCTTTATGTTGCCGTATCAATGGTATTAACGGGGATTGTTCCCTATCATGCCTTAAATGTAAGTGACCCCGTTAGCTATGTGATGCAGCTTGTCCACCAAGATTGGATTGCGGGAATTATCTCCCTTGGTGCCGTAGTAGGAATGATGACCGTTATATTAGTTATGTCTTATGGAGGAACGCGACTCTTATATGCCTTAGGCCGTGATGGTTTACTGCCCAAAAGCATGGCTGAGCTAAGTCCCAAATTTAAAACTCCTGTCAAAAACACATGGATATTTGCATTACTAGTAGCTTTTTGTGCAGGTTTTGTGCCACTTTCTAAGCTTGCTGAATTAGTCAATATGGGTACATTAGTGGCGTTTACCATTGTATCCATCGGTGTGGTGTATTTACGAAAAAATAAAAATATTCCTTCTGGAGGCTTTAAAGTACCATTTTTCCCAGTACTACCGATTTTATCATTTTTATTATGTCTCTTTTTAATTTCACAGCTTTCTATTCTTACATGGATTGCATGTGGTATTTGGTTCATCATCGGCTTGATTGTTTATTTGGCTTATGGTCGAAAGAATAGCGAAATGAATAAACAATAAAAAAAGGTGTCTCTTACAAATTCTTAGAGACACCTTTTTGCCTTCCCATAAAGGCTTACTGTTGTTGCATAGCAAACCCGCAAACATAAAAACCTCTATTCCACCATCGGCCAATGAAATAGAGGCTACTTTGTTATTATAATAGGGTTTGTTCCTGTAATTTTGCTGTGAAATACTTTCGTGCATCTGCCGTTAGAATTTGTAGTAATGTCACTTCTTCCTGACGAGCGAATTCTACAAACATCCCACTTAAATTTTCGTAGACATATTTGATTTTAAAGCCACTATCTAAATAATGATCTACTTTTTCGATTTCCTCTGTGCTTTGTTGGAATTCAGACATGCCATCACCTCACCTTCTTTTGAAAATGTCTTGATGTAGTCTCACTTATTCGGCACCTTTTATTTCTAACAGAGGGTCCGGTTGCTCCACAAGCTCTTCTTCCTCTTGGTCTGTCAACGCAGGGACTTGTTGACCAAATAGTTCATCCAAATTATGTCCGACCGTAATACCTAAATACTTCGCATCACTTGGATCTTCTAGCTCAGCTTGAGGATACTTTTTAAACCACCAATACTTTGCTAACACATAATAGACAATTGCACCTACAAAAAACCCTACTAAAGAAGAATAAGCGGAAAAAATATTGGCAACGGCACCTCCGATTACCCAGGCCACTAACCCAGCGAAATTAAAACCTTTATAGTATTTAAATTGCCCATCTAATTCATACAGTTCTTTGACATGTACACGTCGTTTGCGAATGAGATAATAATCCGCAAATAAAATCCCTACAATCGCTGTTAATATTCCACCTATAATCAATAGAACATTGACCATCACATTAAATAAACTCCAGGGCTGTGCAAGAATACCAATAATCCCCGCAATAACAACCCCTACCCAAAACGGTACTTTTGGACCACCAATATTCGAGAAAATAGTAGCAGCCGGCACAACATTAGCAGATGTATTCGTTGACCATTGTGCCAACACAATCATCAGCAAAAGGATACCTAAAATAAAACCACTTGCACTTTGTTGTAAAGCATTGATGGGATCAGCAGATGCTACTGCCATATAACAAACTGCACCAATTGTGACAATAAATGTGTTCGTTATTGGCATAACAATCAAGGAGCCTACAAGCTGTGTTTTATTCCGCTTGAACCAATTCCGTTCATTTTTAGGTGCTTTAAAAAAACGAGATAATGATGGCATATCTGCTGCCAGCGTTGACCAAAAGCCCATGTTTGCCATGACCACTACCATAAAAGCTGTAAAGGCGGCAAAGCCCGTTGTTGGCGTTTCCACCCACGTCCAAATATTTTTCCCTTGTGATGTGGCATGATCCGCCAATGTGTAATACATCCAGCAAGAAATCAAAATAATGACAGGCGCTGCTAAATCAGCGAAGCGCTCAATAGACTTAATGCCTAATGAGGTATTAAAGAGTTGAAGCGCCGCAAATACAAGGAAACAAATAAACCAATTATCAAAATCAAACAATAAATTTAAAATGCCGTTTATGGCTAATGCTCCAAAATACGTATTAAGACCAAACCAACATGCGGCTGTTATGCCCCTTACAAGTGAAGGAATATGAGTTCCAAATGTGCCGAATGGTGCACGCATATAAACAGGGAATGATAATCCATGCTCAATACCTATATCACCAATTAACGTCATAAAGATACCGATCAAACAGGAACCTACCAACGTAGCTAAAATAACCATTGGTAAGGATAAATTGGTAATTGCTGAACCGCCGATTGCAAAAGCCGCTAAAACAATCGCCATTCCTATCCAAATCACCGCAAAACCAAATGTTCCAATATTTCTTTGTTGATGTGTCACTGGAAGTAAATCTGGGGATTTTAAATAATTCCCGTCACGTTCCATAAAGTTTCTCTCCTTTTTTTTAATTTCCGTGACAACTACTTGAAGTTTTTCCTTCCTCCATCGCCAATTAATGAAGGAAGGTGGAATTTCGATTTTCTTCATTATCTTCATTCAGTTGGTGTTCGAAAGGCTAGAGCTTCCCCCTATAAATGTCTACTACTGAATAAAGATGAAAAGTCTTTATTTTGAGAGACTACTAATGAGCGTTTGGCGTTCATTCCATGTCATTGGTGGAACGGTTGATTTTCGTTCAACCATAGAAATTGCACCATCCACTGGACAAACAATAGAGCATAAATTACAACCTACACAGTCTTCTTCACGAACCTTTAGCAATGGACGTCCATTTTCAGTATAAAGATCAATACATTGATGTGATGTATCCTCGCAAGCAATATGACACTTGTTACAATTTATACAAACATCATTATTAATTTCTGCGACAATTTTATAATTTAAGTCTAAATCACCCCAGTTTGAATATCTTGAAACGGAGCGACCTACTAAATCCATGACGGAAGCTAAACCTTTATCGTCTAAATAATTGTTCAACCCATCAATCATATCCTCCACAATACTAAAGCCATGGTGCATCGCTGCTGTACAAACTTGAACGCCTGTAGCACCCATTAAAATAAATTCTGCGGCATCCTGCCAATTAGAAATTCCGCCAATGCCCGAAATCGGTACATTGACTAATGGATTGCGAGCACATTCTGCCACCATATTAAGGGCAATTGGCTTTACAGCTGGGCCACAATAGCCACCATGTGCTCCTTTACCAGCAACATGAGGAACTGTATTCCAAGTATCTAAATCTACACCTGCTAAACTATTTATCGTGTTTATCATACTTACGGCATCTGCTCCACCTCTAGTAGCCGCTTCTGCCGTAACTGTAATATCCGTAATATTTGGTGTTAATTTCACAATGACCGGTGTACGTGCTGCTTCCTTTACCCAGTATGTTTGCTTTTCCACCAGTTCAGGGACTTGACCAGAGGCAGAGCCCATCCCTCGCTCTGCCATCCCATGTGGACAACCAAAGTTAAGCTCAAGACCATCAACCCCCACATCTTCTACACGTTTTACGATTTCATGCCACTTTTCTTGCTTTGGCTCCACCATTAAAGAGGCTATAATCGCGTGATGAGGAAATTTCTTTTTTGTCTCATATATTTCTTGTAAATTCACTTCTAACGGTCGATCCGTAATCAATTCAATATTATTGAAGCCCGCTACACGTTGACCGTTATAGCTAACAGCCGCAAAACGTGAAGATACATTTAAAATGGGCTCCCCCAATGTTTTCCACACGGCACCACCCCAACCAGCTTCAAATGCGCGTTGTACTTGATAACCTGAATTCGTAGGTGGTGCGGATGCCAACCAAAATGGATTCGGCGATTGGATGCCTGCTAAGTTAATGCGTAAGTCTGCCATGTAAGTTCCCCCCTTATGCAATCTCACTTGGTTTTCTTAAACGTTCATGAATCTTGTATGCTGCATCTTTTCCTTGCTGTACAGCAGTCACCACCATCGCCTCTCCCTGTCCATTGCCAAAGACAACGTCTCCACATGCAAATACTTTGTCATTAGACGTTTGCATCGTTGTCTCATTTATATCAACAACCCCATTTGTATGCGCTAAACCGAATGCTTCAATTAATGAAACAAAACGGGTTTGCCCAATAGCTTTAATAACAGCATCCACTTCAAGGATAAAATTAGAGCCCTGCACTTCCTCTGGTCTTTGTCGACCATCAGGTCCTGGCTCCCCAAGCTTCATTTTCACGCATTCAATGCCTGTCACCCTACCAGCCTCATTACCAATAATTTTCTTTGGTGCTGTGAGCCATTTAAATTCCACACCATCCTGCTTAGCAAATTCATACTCAAATTTATAGGCAGTCATTTCCTTTTGCGTTCTTCGATAAAGTATTTGGACATTGTCTGCACCTAAACGCACCGCACTTGTAGCACCGTCAATGGCTGTATTTCCTGCACCAATAACAGCTACACGTTTTCCTACGATATCATTTGTAAGCGGTCCCATTTTTGTTTTTCTGACAAACTCAATAGCATCGTGGACACCCTCTAAATCTTCACCCTCAATGCCTAGATTTGGAACAGCCCCCATACCAACAGCTAAAATAACATGGTCATATTCTGCCAAAATTTCATCCGCAGTAATGTCGACACCAACCGTCGTATTTGTTTGAATATCCACTCCAAGCTGTTCTATTTGCTCCACTTCCCAATCTACAACATCGTTTGGTAATCGGAAAGCTACAATCCCATAACTCCCTAAGCCACCTGCCTTCGCTTCGGTCTCATAGATGGTTACTTGATAACCGAAACGGCTGAGTTCTCTGGCTGCCGATAAACCAGCAGGGCCTGCTCCAATAATGGCTACCTTCTGTCCATTACTTTGCCCCTGTTTAAATAGCTGGACATTCGTATCCATTGCCCAATCTGTTGCATACCGCTGTAACTCCCCAATTTTGATTGGCTTTGTTGAAGAGTTTAAAACACACACTCCTTCGCATAGTTCTTCTGTTGGACAAACCCTTGCACAGCTAGCACCAATAGGATTTGCTTCTAATATAGTCGTAGCAGAACCCTTCATATTACCAGATGCGATTTTTTTTATAAAATTTGGGATTTGAATACTTGTCGGACACGCTTTAATACATGGTGCGTCATAGCAATAGAGACAACGATTGGCTTCCTCAATAGCCTCATTCTTTGTCATCTTGTTTTTTAATTCCACAAAATTACGTTTTAGCTGTACGGTCATCGCATTTTCTTGAATCGGAACCATTCCACATCCCCCTCATGTGTTCATTTTTTCCGTGCACCCAATTACTAGACCGATTGTTTTGTTCTCCAGCCAAAACAATCGGTTCTAAACGGCAGGAAGCTAGATCTTCAAGGCTTCCGCAGCTACTGCTTTTAATGGACGTTTAATATATTGTCCGCTACCTAGTACACCAACAAATTCTTTATTTTTAATGACATACTCGCCACGTACTAGCACACTAATAGGCTCGCCAGTCACTTCCCATCCTTCATATGGGTTATAGTCGACGTTCATATGGTGTGTTTTAGCCGAAATTTGGCGTTTTGCCTCTGGATCAAAAATAACAATATCTGCATCAGAGCCAATGGCGATTGTTCCCTTTTGAGGGAATAAACCAAATATTTTTGCAGCACTTGTAGAAATCATATCAACAAATTCATGAATCGTAATTCTACCTTTTGCAACACCTTCAGAATATAAAATACTGAAACGATCCTCAATGAAAGGTCCACCATTTGGGATTTTTGAGAAATCATTTAGGCCTAATTGTTTTTTCCCCTTAAAGCTAAAGGAGCATTGGTCAGAGCCAATTGTCTGAAGCTGTTTCGCCTTCAGGGCATTCCATAAATGTTCTTGATGATATTTTGGACGAAGGGGTGGTGACCAAACATACTTAGCTCCTTCAAAGCCTGGCTGTGCAAGAGCTGATTGATCGAGTGTTAAATAGGGTGGACATGTTTCACCATAGACGTCATAGCCCTTTTCACGAGCGGTAATAATTTCATCCACCGCCTCTTTACATGTTACATGCACTACATATAGCTTTGCTCCAGCAATGTGTGCTAACTCGATGGCACGTTTTGTTGCCTCTCCCTCTAATTCGGCCGGACGAGTTAAAGCATGATAAATCGGCTCCTTATGACCTGCACGTCTTGCTTCCTCAACAAGCTCATCAATCACAGAGCCATTTTCACAATGGACCATCACCAACGCTCCAAGGTCTTTGGCAATTTTAAACGCCTTAAAGAGTGTTCGATCTGAGGCTTGGAATTCTTTAGCATAGGCCATAAAGACTTTGACAGAGGTAATTCCTTCTTGCTCTAAAATTTGAGGTAATTCGGCTTCGGTTTCAGGCGTTAAATCGCCAATCATTAAATGAAATCCATAATCAATAGCAGACTTTCCCTTGGCCTTGTCATGCCACTTTTCTATAGCTGCTGATAATTTTTCTTCACCAGCTGTTAGACAGAAATCTAAAATAGTAGTTGTCCCACCAAAAGCCGCCGCAATCGTACCAGACTTCCAATCATCATCTGTTACCGTATTATTAAATGGCATATCTAAATGTGTATGAGGATCAATCCCCCCTGGCAATACATATTTACCAGTTGCATCAATGGTTTCAGCGCCATCCTCACTTAAATTCCGTCCGATTTGCACAATTTTTCCATTATCAATTAAAATATCTGCCTCAAATGCATCCGCAGCAGTAGCTACTCTTCCACCTTTAATAATTTTTTTCACTGTGCCCCTCACCCTTCATCACAAAATTCGAGAATACTTCATGTTTAATGCAATGTATAAGTTTCGCCCATACTAAATTTTGTTTGTAGCGTTAGAACCGTTTCTAGTAAAATATCTGCTCCCTTTGCACAATCCTCAAAGGTTGTTTCCTCTTCCTCACAATGACTCTTCCCCTGAATACTTGGAACAAAAATCATGGCCGACGGAACCATACTTGCCATATACTGGGCATCATGCCCTGCCCCACTAAACATGCGATGAGCAGTATAACCGAAGCTCTGGCAGGCTCTTTCTATTTCATTACAAATGGCTCCATCAAAATGTACGGTTTCTCTCCCCCACAGCTTTACAGGGTGGATATTACACCCTCCTGCGGTTTCTGGTAGCGCATTAAGAATATCCTCAACCTGTTCCATCACCTCAGGATATTGATGACGTGAATCAATCGTAAATGTCACCCTATTAGGGATGACTGTGTGAATATTAGGAACCACGTTCATACGACCAAATGTAAACACTAATTGCTCATCAATCTTTCCTAGCTGCTCATGTAATTCAGTTATAATCGTTGATGCAACAATCATAGGGTCTTTCCGCATTGCCATTGGTGTCGTACCAGCATGATTCGATTGCCCTGTAATTGTAATTTCGTAGCAAACCATACCAAGCACACCTTCTACAACTCCAATTTCTCGTTGTTTGGCTTCTAACACTGGCCCTTGCTCAATATGCAATTCGATATAAGCGAGGGCTTCCTTCAGACGATTGCCTTGCTCTCCCTCATATCCACTCGCTTGTAACGCTTCATGGAAACGAACACCATTTTTATCTGTGGATTGTAGCATCTTTTCTTTGTCAAATTTTGAGGTGATAACCCCTGAGCTCATCATTGCTGGGTCAAAACGAGCCCCTTCTTCATTCGTGAAATTGACAATCATAAGCGGAATATCTACTTCAATTTCATTTTCCTTGATAGTTCGAATGGCCTCAATAGCTGTTAAGACGCCTAATACACCATCGAATTTTCCGCCCTTTTCCACCGAATCTAAATGAGAACCCATCACGATTGGTGGCATATCCTTTTTCCCAGGAAGAGTCGCATAAATATTTCCCATATCATCCACATGAATGTCCATACCTAAAGCTTCGCAACACTCACAAAAATAGTTTCTTGCTAATACATCCTCATCCGAAAGAGACAAACGTGTGACGCCACCCTTATCAGTAGCCCCAAATTGACTAAATTGTTCAATTAACTCTTGCAATCGTCTACTATTACATTTATACATATGCAAGTCCTCTCTTTCACAGTAGTTATTAAACATTTTAAAATAGATATAATTTGAGAGATATGGATAGAAAACTAAAAAAATATGTGCAACTGCACATCATATATGGTAAGTTATGTTCATAATTAAGGGGGGGAAATATGGGGACGATTCGTAAAATTGTGGAGGGAGTTCAATTCCCAATGCTCACATTAGTCGCTGGACATAGTGGTACGTATCGAAGAGTTACGGGTATTAATGTTGTTGAAAGCAATGATTTAATCATGTTTTGTAGACCCAATGAATTAGTCGTCACAACTGGTATTAATTTAGATGCAGACGAAGATTCATTAGAACAACTTGTGAAACAAGCCTACGCTAAAAAAGTAGCTGGTTTTATTATTAATACAGGTCCATTCATTCCTGATATTCCAGAAGCTGTCATCTCTTTTGCCAATCAAAATGATTTCCCTATTTTTCAAATGCCATGGAATTATAGAATAGCTGATCTATTAAAAACGACCTTTCAGTTTATTGCCAACCACCATCAGGAGCTATCCATCGAAGAAAAGGTTCTGTTCAATTTATTATTCCATTACAAACAAAACGCTAATGCAATGAAAGATCAACTAGCACAGCTAGGTTTTCCCCAAGGGAGAGAATTAGCCATCATTACTTGTACAACGGTCGGCACTCAAGCCTCCATCGATCGATATGAGGTCTTGGTGCAGTTCGCTTTTCAAAATCACTATCAACGCTTCTTAAAATTAAAACATAAAAACTACCTCATCTTTTTAATTGATAAAACACAGATCAATACACCGAATATACCCTTCTCAAAAATCGTTGAAGAAATCTATGAAAAAATCACGTTAAAAAATGGTTACTTGGATATTATTATTGGAAAAGGAAACTACCATAAAGAGCTTGAAAATGTCCGTAAAAGTTATGATGAATCATTAACGGTCATTCATTTAGCTCAGCTCCACAACAATCGTTTTTTATACAAATATAAGGAAATAGGTGCCTATAAAATTATTATGGCTGTGCAAAATCAATCACTCATGAAATCCTTCAGCCACGATATACTAGGTCAACTTTATCACTATGATGATGTGCACAACACAGATTATGTGCCATTTTTACGCATCTTTCTTGAGGAAAATGGCAGTACAAGTAGGATTAGTGAACGACAGTTTATTCATCGCAACACCGTTCTTTATAAAATAAAAAAAATTGAATGGCTATTAGATATGGACTTAAGTAATCCCTTTACAAAGACCAATCTATATATTGCCTTTTTAATTGAGGACGTATTAACACATCAATAGATTAAATATCCGACTTTTCTTTCATAAAATATTCCTTCTAAAACACTTAAGGCATACATATAAAGTACAAATGGGGTCGACTTTGCATTTTTGTTGTCCACATTAGACTCAAAACGTATGCATGCTCAGCCATTACCTGTATAGAAGGAGTGAGTGTAGTGACCAATGTAACAAGACCGAATTGGCAAGTCAAAGACGAACAATTTGTTTGGCACGCCATGAAGCCATATAACCCTAAAGCAACGTTGATTGTCCAATCTTCTAAGGGCGCATGGATTACCGATATAGAAGGAAAACGCTATTTAGATGCTATGGCGGGCTTATGGTGTGTAAATGTTGGCTATGGTCGAGAGGCAATTGCTAAAGTTGCCTATGATCAATTACTAGAAAATACGTATACACCGTTATCTGTCGGACATATCCCAGCTATTCAATTAAGTGAAAAGATTAGTGAGCTTTTAGGAGATGATTATGTCGTCTTTTTCTCGAACAGTGGCTCTGAAGCAAATGAAGCTGCCTTCAAAATTGCTCGACAATATCACCAACAAAAAGGACAGCTCAATCGAACGAAGATTATTTCCCGCTATCGTGCCTATCATGGTAGCTCGATGGGAGCCTTAGCGGCAACTGGACAAGCTCAGCGAAAATACAAATATGAGCCATTAGCACCTGGTTTTATCCATGTCACGCCACCTGACTCATATCGCGCCAATGAAGACCATATTCAAAGTAAGGATCCATGTGCATTGCCATCTGTGCAAGCGATCGACCATGTGATGACATGGGAAATGTCAGAGTCCATTGCTGCTGTCATCATGGAGCCTATCATAACGGGCGGCGGTGTGATCATGCCCCATGAGAATTACTTACAAGGGGTGCAAGCAGTTTGTGAAAAACATGGTGCATTATTAATTGTGGATGAAGTGATTTGTGGCTTTGGGCGTACGGGTAAAGCTTTTGGTTTCCAAAACTATGGTGTCCAGCCTGATATTGTGACAATGGCAAAGGGCTTAACAAGCGCTTATATGCCACTATCTGCTACTGCTGTTCGACGTGAAATTTATGAGGCTTTTGCAGGGAATGACGATTACGATTTCTTCCGCCATGTTAACACATTTGGTGGCTCGCCAGCCGCTTGTGCCGTGGCATTGAAAAACATTGAAATTATGGAAGAGGAAAATTTATTTAACTATTCGGCTACGTTAGGTGATACTCTCCTGAAAACTTTACGAGAGGAATTAAAGGAGAACCCGTTTGTTGGGGATATTCGTGGAAAAGGACTTTTGATAGGTATAGAGCTTGTACAAGACAAAAAGAGCAAAATTCCACTAGATGTCACACTTGTTAATAAAGTCATTGCGCACTGTAAAGAACATGGGCTAATTATTGGAAAAAACGGTGTAACTGTGGCAGGTTACAATAATGTTTTAACGCTTTCTCCTCCACTAATTGTCTCCTCAGAGGAGATCGACTTCCTTGTGGAAAAATTCACTCAAGCCTTACATTCTATAAAATTGTAGGAGGACAGCTCAATGGTAACAAATACGGATATTCAAGAATTAGGCCATTTTATCAATGGACAAACTGTTTTGGGAAAAAGCGGATATTTTTCTGATGTATACAATCCAAGTACGGGTTCCGTCATTGCGCGGGTTTCTCTAGCAACACAAGATGAGGTAAAAGAAGCAATCACTGCTGCCAAAAAAGCCTTCCCAGCATGGCGCGCATTATCCGTTGGAAAACGTGCAGAAATCATGCTCAGGTTTCGCCAATTATTGACAGACAATATGGATGAGCTCATCGATATAATCTGTAAGGAAAGTGGAAAAACCAAAGAAGATGCGAAAGGTGAAATTGCACGTGGTTTAGAATCGGTTGATTTAGCCATCAATGCCCCACACTTACTAAAGGGTGAGTATTCGGTTAATGTAGGTGGTCAAATCAACGCTTATTCTTCCAAAGCTCCATTAGGCGTAGTGGCTGCCATTTCACCATTTAATTTCCCTGTTATGGTCCCACTAGCCATCACAAGTATGGCTGTAGCCGTTGGAAACTGCGTCATTTTAAAACCGTCTGAACGCGTCCCCTGTTCTGCATTATATTTATCAGAGCTATGGACAAAGGCAGGTTTACCGGATGGCGTATGGACGGTCATTAACGGTGATAAAGATGCCGTCAATGAGCTCTTATCAAACCCAAAAGTTGAAGCTGTATCCTTTGTAGGGTCGACTCCAGTTGCAGAAACTATATACGCGACGGCTTCTAAATTTGGGAAACGGGTGACTGCGCTAGGCGGTGGGAAAAATAATATGGTTGTCATGCCAGATGCGGATTTAGAGCATGTCGCAAATGCCTTTTTAGGTGCAGCCTATGGTGCGGCTTCTCAGCGTTGCATGGCTATTTCTACCATTATTCCTGTAGGAGAGGATACAGCGAATAAATTAGTCACGCTCCTGGCTGAAAAAATTGCCAAATTAAAAGTGGGGCCTTATACAGATTCCGACGTTGATTTTGGTCCAGTTATTACACAGCATTCGAAGGAAACAATTATTGGTTATATTGATCGTAGCTTAGAGGAAGGCGCAACCATCGTTTGTGATGGACGACATCCGGAAATTTCCAAGCAATCACAAGGGTTTTATCTCGGTCCTACGCTCCTCGATCATGTTAAACCAGGTATGGAAATTTATGAGCAGGAGGTTTTTGGACCAGCCCGTAATATTGTCCGTGTAGGTTCATTAGATGAAGCGATTGCCTTAATAAATGCACATGAATTGGGTAATGGCGTGACAATCTTTACGAATGATGGAGCAGCTGCTCGTAAATTCACTACTGAAATTGAAGTAGGGATGGTTGGCGTGAACGTACCTATCCCCATTCCAGTAGGCTATCATAATTTTGGTGGCTGGAAACGCTCAAGATTTGGTGAGGGGCATATGTTTGGACCCGATCAAGTACGCTTCTTTACGAAAACAAAGACCATTTCAGAGAAATGGATTGCACAGGGTGGTGACACTACATCCTCCTTTGCCTTTCCAAGCAATCAAGAATAATGAAAACTTGCGTAGTCGTTGAACAGACTACGCGAGTTTTTCCCTATTTGAAAAAAACTGACGAACCAATAATGGCCACCAGTTTTTGTCATAAGCTTACTTATTATCTTTTTTCTCCACTTTTTTCACTTCTGTTGTCTTCTTCACTTCAGTGAAATCCGCTTCTTCCCCAGCCTCCATGCCATAGCTAGGATTTCTATCGATACGTGTATAAGTATCTACGTCTTCTTCGTCTTCAAATCGCTTCACCAGAATTGGTAAGGTAATTAAACCAGCGATGCCGACTAGTGCGTAAATCCATCGCGATAAAACCGCTGTTTGGCCGCCAAACAAATAAGCCACTAAATCAAATCTAAAGAATCCAATGAGTCCCCAGTTGATTGCACCAATAATGACTAACACTAATGCGATTCTATAGAGCACGCTCATGAGTACACCTCCTTTATCATTTTTACTCCACGCTAATTTTTTTAGCAGAGAGGTGTCATAAGAAGCGATAAAATGATAAAGACTAGTCATTAAAACCGCCGTTTTGACGGTCTTATTTTTTGCAATAACCACTTTTTTATACAGGCAGAAGTGGCGAGGTGTCCAATTGGACTAAGAGCATTTAACCTTATTTAGTATTGCTCGTTAAATGATGGGATTGTTCATGTTGAAGAAGCCATTTTTTACGCCAAATCCCACCACCATATCCAGTCAAAGATCCATTAGAGCCAATAATTCGATGACATGGAACAACGATACTAATAGTATTTTTACCATTGGCTCTACCAACAGCTCTCACCGCTTTTTCATTGTGAATAGCCACTGCAATATCTTTATAAGAGGCTGTTTCACCGTAGCCTATATTAGGTAATGCATGCCAAACGGCTTGTTGGAAGTCCGTTCCTTTAAAAACATAAGAAAAAGAAAATTCACGACGTTCACCGATAAAATATTCATGTATTTGCTTTAAACATTCCAGCAACACTGTAGGTGTGTCTTGTTGAGGAGCATGGATGAGCTCTTCTCGTTCTGCAAAATTAATGCCCTCAATTGCTTCTGTATTTCCTTCAATTTCAATCATGCCAATCGGTGATTGATAATCTAACTTAAACCGTTTCATATAGTGACCTCCATAAGTAAAAGGTGGCATAAGCCTGCCATCCTTGCCAATGTTGCGAATAATGGAAAATTTCCTCCATTGAAGGTTTTCGTTCCAAACCTAATTGCATTTTTAGTGCATTATGTAGACCCACATCTGCTATAGGAAATGCAGATAGCTCTTGTAAAGATTTCATTAGCACATAATCGGCTGTCCAGGCCCCAATGCCTCGAATAGCCATTAAACTTTTTTTCTTGTCCTCATAATCTTTTTTTTTGATGTAGCCTTTCTTTTGCCAATTGACCATTCGCTATAATTTTCGCAATATCAATGATGTACTCTGATTTTTTCTGCGTAAACTGGAGCATTCTCAATTCCTCCACCTGAATACACGCTATTTTTTCCGGTGTTGGAAATAACCAGTGATTCTCCTCTTCAAAGTGTACGTTTTCTCCAAAATGTTCAACAAATCGCTTTTTAAGTGTATAGGCAAACGTTAAATTAATTTGCTGTCCAATAATAGCCCACACAAGTGCCTCGAATAAGTCAGGTATTCCTAATAAACGTAATCCACTATATTTTTCTATCAAGGGCTGTAAAATGTTATTCTTGTTAGCCATCTGATAAAAACAAGCCAAGTCAGTATTTAAATCAAACCATTCTTTAAGATAGTGGACCACTCTTTCTCTTTCATTAACCGATGGCTGAATCATCGGAAATTCTACTTTCATTTTATAAGCTTGCTCACTTATTCTACATAAAATGAGCTGATCCTCTATCTTTAATACTTTTAAGAGGACACCTTCTTTTATTTGATGGAGAATTTCTTGATTGGATCGCTTTAAAAAAATCAAACACTCTGTAAAACTAAATTCCGCCGGAAGTTCGATTTCTAAATAATCAGTGTGATTTATCCAGTTCATAGTCTATCTCCTTCAAAGATTTCGATATTCTGTGGGCGAGCAATTTTTTAATCGTCGAAACACTTTATAAAAATTAGAGGGACTTTGAAATCCAGCTTCATAGCAAATTTCCAAACTTGTATAGTCTGTATGCTTTAATAGGTGAGCCGCCTTATCAATTCTTATTTTTTCAAGATAAGCTCGAGGAGTTTCCGCCTTCACTTGTTTAAATAGCCGTTCAAGATAAAATGGACTAATACCAACATGGTCTGCCATATCCTGCAAGGTTACCTTTTGCTTATACGCATTGATGATAAAAGACGTTACCTGTTGAATCAATTGTGTTTGCGGTGAACATTCAATTTCAGGCTGACATCGTTTACATGCTCGATAGCCTGCCGCCTCGACTTCTTGAATAGATTGAAAAAATTCAACATTCATCTTTTTGGGTTTTCTTGATTTACAGGAAGGACGGCAATAAATTTTAGTCGTTTTAACCGCCGTATAAAATAGCCCATCAAAAGTTTGATCACAAGCTATAATCTTCTACCACTTCTCCTCAAAGGATAAATTAATTGGATTGTCCACGAATAGCTCCCCTCATTTTCATAGATTATACATATAAAGAAGATGTATCTTGATTTTTTACTAATTGTGCAGCATGCTGTGTTAAATAGGCAATGATTTTATCTGAAAATGCATTGCCAAAACTATCCGCCATACCCCTAATTTTTTTAAAGTTTGGCCATTTGTTAAGCCTGGGATAAAGATACCACTTGCTCCACTCTCTACATAAGCGATGGCTCAAGTCATCGTTTCGTGAAATGGCTGCTCTAACTGAAATACGTATCTGTTCTAGCATTCATAAAAAAATTTCGATAACCGCGATTATCTAATATGGCCCTCATATTTGTGAATAAATGACAGTAATCAGTCAGACTTCTTAATTTTGCTTGATGTTTGAATGAATCTTTAATATTAATTCCGGTTACTCCGACATCTGCTGTCCTTCATACATTGTTAATAATGCTTTGTTCATCATGTCCATATCCCGCTTCAATATCCCCTGTTACTGGGATGTTTACTCGCTCTGCGATAGCTTGAATAATAGCTTAATGACGCTGATAATCAATCCGTTCACCATCTGCATAGCCAAGTAAATTCGCAATCCCCCCTGCTAGTAGTGCCAATCGCCTGAAAACCTGCTTTTTCTAATAGGAGTGCCGATAAACCATCCCAAGCGCTCCCTAAAAATAAAAGCTCCTGTAAGAAATGTAAATCATTAAAAATCTGTATTTTTGACATATGAAAAGCTTCCATATCGTTTACTAGGCCTCATATTATCAGGAAGTCCCCATTATTTCGTCCTCAATCTTGCTGTTATGGTCTATAATAAGGAGGTATGAATTAACTTAAATTTCTAAAAAGAGAAAATTAAACAAATATTGCAGCTAGTCAATTTCACCTAGTAACTATAGAATGGGAGCAATGAATTTTTGATGAAAAACAAAATGATTAGAAAAATCATGTTATTGATTTGTTTTACCCTATCTTTGGTCATCCTTATACCACCTGTTAGTGCAATGAGTCCAACAGATGAGCTAGTAGACCCTATAATATTAGGAGAACATTATAAAATTTTTCGAGATACATCTAAAAAGGTCTCTATTGAAGAAATATTAAACGGCAATTATGATCATCTCTTTGTTGCGAGCAATCAACCCTATCCCTTCTTTTGGCATACTAAAGATACCATTTGGTTGCGCTTATCTATGGCAGATATTTTATTGTATAAAGAGGAACCCTATTGGCTAGAGGTGACCGATAAATTAGATAGTATTGAGTTGTTCTTGGTCAAAGCGGATGGATCCTATGATGTGCAACGTAGGGGAATTGATAATCTAGGGGAACAATCTCTTCCATCTAGGTCTAATTTATTTCACATCCAAGACCCTTCTACTCAAGAAATTTTTATCAAGTTAGATGGAGCATTGCCCCTAAGTATTACCTCCTATTTATATACGGAATTAAGTTTTACGAATAAAATCAGTGACTATAAATTTTTAACTGGCATTTTCTATGGTTTTTTATCTGCTCTATTAATTTATAACTTATTTTTATTTTTTTCATTGAAGGAAAAAGCTTACTTTTTCTATGTTTTATATATGCTGAGCTTTATTTTCTATCAAGCAACTTTAAATTCGCTAGACATTGAGTTATTGGGCACATGGGTGTCGAAGGAATTTTTTATTAAATCATTAACAATTAGTGGCAATTTGCTGCTTTTATTTATGCTTCTATTTTGTCTTCAGTTTCTGGAGTTAAAGACATTTCTACCGTCTTTCCATAAAATCGGAAAATTACTATTGTGGATAACAATTAGTTCTTTAATGGCGTCATTTATTCTCCCAGACGTCGCACTCATCAATAATTTCACAACTACCTTTGCAGTAGTAGTCTTTATCTTTCTATGGCTGTCTGGCATTTTTGTTTTCAGAAAAGGTCAAAAGATGGCTCGATACTATATCATTGGCTGGACAGTTTTACTAAGCTCTATCATTGTTCAAGCGCTGGCCTTTTTAAGTATTATCCCATTCCATCCACGAATTTTTGAGGAAGTACCAGCTATTGGAGCTATTTTCGAATCCATTTTTTTATCATTAGCATTGGGTGATAAAATCAACATCATTAAGAAAGAACATCAAATCATGCAAGAAACATTAAATGAAACATTAGAATATAAAGTTCAGGAACGCACAAAAGAGCTTGAATCAGCCAAGCTTGAGCTTGAAGCATTGGCAAATACGGACCGTCTCACTCAAATACCAAATCGTGTCCGCTTAGATGACGTATTAGAAAAAGAATTTGAGCAAGCTACAGGAAGTGGCACACCACTTTCGATTATTTTGTTAGATATTGATCATTTTAAAGCTGTGAACGATGAATTCGGACATCAAGTGGGTGATCTTGTGTTACGTCATGCAGCAGACCTTTTAAAAAATTATGTACGAGTAGAAGACACGGTTGGTAGATGGGGTGGCGAGGAGTTTTTAGTTGTTTGTCCACGCACTCCCTTAAAGGATGCTGTGCATCTCTCAGAAAATCTAAGACAGCAACTAGAACAACATTCATTTCCAGTTGTTCATCACAAAACGAGTAGCTTTGGTGTGACAAGCTTTGTCATGGGCGATACCATTCATTCTTTATTATCAAGATGTGATAAAGCATTATATAAAGCAAAGGAACATGGTAGAAACCGTGTAGAATATTTTCAAGACGATATAAATTGGGAGACTAACCAAGAGGCATCCCCCCTATTATGATGGCTCTTTTCCTTCTGTAAATACTGCATAGCCTCCTCTAAACGACAAAGATGACTTCGGTTTTTACCAAAGTCATCTTTTTGCCTCAATGGAGCCATTCTATTATTTATTTTTGGCTAAACTAGGTAAGCACCTGGTCCTTCGCAAGCTTTCGTTGCAATGCAATTTCCTTGCGTTTTTCTTTCGTCACACGTTGCCAAATGACTACTGTAACGAAGCCAACAATAGCTAAACCTAATAAAATACCAAAAAATACTTTATAGCCTGCTGTGCCACCCCAATAATCTAAACAAGCCCCTGCAATAATCGGCATGAAGATTTCCCCACTATAGCCAATAATCATTAGCGGCATGGACACTGTACCTGTTGATTCTACAGGATAATCTCCTTCTACTAAAATAGCAAAATGCATTGCCTGTAAAGCATACATTGATGTATAAATAATCCCTATAAATATTAAAAGCATAAGGATAAAGGAAGCCTTGCCGGGCAGTAAAATGAGCCCTACTAAGCCTAGTGCTAATAATATATAGCCAATTAACACCATATTAGACACACCTATCCGGTCACCGATAATGCCTGCACTAAAACTGCCAATTGGTCGACAATACTGAGAGAAGTAGCCCAAAGCCGCAGCGATTAACGTAGATGCACCAAATGCAGCTGTTGCATAAGGTGTGATGTAATAGTAACTAATAATCATCGCATAAGACGTAAAAATAAGAATAGTCGCAAGCCAAGTAGTTGGCATCTTTAACACTTTCCATAGGACTGCCCAGTCAAATGATTTACTCCCATCCTTGTCCTCACGACTGATGGTTCCTTGATCAGGGTCTTTATAAAGCATCATAATCATGAATCCCAACAAAAGACAAATAACCGAATATACCGTAATAACCGCTGAGAGTGCCATTTTATCACTCATATGCTTCGCAAAAAAAGCAAATATCCCTAAAATCACAGCAGATTGAATGATATTGGTTACACCACGACCACCCTCAAAAAAACCAAAAGCTTTTCCTTGCTCATTTTCAGAACCTAAAGAACGTACTGCTTTTACTAATGCTCCCCAAAACGTCATGATGGATGTGATTCCCCAAGCAGCATGTATGAGGAGAAGCACTGGATATGGTGGATACAGTAATAATGTAAAACCTAATAACCCTGTGGCAACTAGAGAAATGGTTAATAAATATTTCGTTTTCCAACGATCTGCACAAAAACCTCCAAATATATAGGAAATTAAACAACAAACACCATACGCACTACCAAGAGTCCCCATTTGAGTATTCGTCAAATGAAATGCATCGAGAAAGACATCATAATAGTAATTTCTAAAATAAGGTAATGCATAAATTAATGCACCTGAAACAGCTAAAATAACTAAAGTAGCTGTATTCTTTTTTAACTTAGCTTCCATATGTTTACCCCTTATATGTTATTTACAAGCCATGACGTTTAATTTTTTGATCCCATTCCTTATGGAAGACCTGTTTGTCATTTTCTTTGATCGCCATCTCCCCAATAATTTGGAAGTTTTCTAGAGTAGATGTTTTAGTAACCGTAATATCAGCATCTATCCACCAACCCTCACGACCTATTTTCATTTTTTGATAGATTGTATAGTGAGCTGACAATGGATCAGCATTCGATAAGGTTAATTCTCGTTTCAAATTATGTTCAACCGTGATATCAATATCATCAAAGCGATATATCCCTTCACCAAAAACGCCTCCAACCCCATCAGTAATACATGTCCATGTATCTGTTAAAATGTCGTATGAAATAGAACGATCCACTCTTCCTTCTTGGAGCGTTGTTATAGGTGTTAATGTTGCACTTTCAGGATTCATATTTGGTCCAGCTATTTGATGTCCATGGAAGGTTGGCAATGTGAAAGTAGCTGTTTCAAGATTTAATGTCAATGTAGCGTCTTCTGGCATCGGCCAAAACATTGGCCAAAACGTTGTTGCTAATGATAAGCGTAAACGGTGCCCCGCTTTAAATTGATGTCCACAGCAATCTAATTGCACAAAGGCTTTCACTTTTTTACCAGGAATTAATAATTCTACATGATCATGACCATTCAAATGTGTTAAATTCATCACGCCATAGGACACACGAGTAACAGCTCCATTTGGTGCAACGTCTGACAACTGCGCAAACAGCATCGCATGTGGTTTATCACTCATTAATTCCACTTCAAACTTCGGATAACCCACAATCTCTAGTGGGTTCTCTAGCATGTCTGTTTCAAATATCATGGCCATTCCGTCATCAACTCGTTGATCTGCTGGACTTTCGCCTAGTACTCCAGCACCCATCCATTCTCCCGATAATAGACCATGATTTTGTGGTGTTTTTAATTGTACCTGTTCTTGGTGATCACTACGATGCTCTACTAATTTTCCATGTGTCAGTTGATACGCCTTCGTTTGTACCTCTGCCACTGTTGGCCATGATTCGAGTCCAACCCAATAGCCATGGCTGACTGGTTTCTTAACAGATGGTTCCATGCTTTTTTCAACCCAAACATTCACCATTGGTCCGTCCATTACATCATTGTCAATTCCTTTTAACCAATGATCCCACCATTTCACGGCCTCTTGTAAAAAGCCCATTGCTGGACCTGGAACTCCATCATGTGGGTAAACATGTGCCCATGGGCCAATAATGCCCTTTCTAGGAACAGAAAGCCCTTCCATTAAACTTAAAACTGTGTTCGTATAGGAATCTTCCCAACCATCTAGTGCAAAAACAGGAATTTCGATGTCATCATAATTCTCACAAACTGAACCATGCTTCCAGTAGTCATCTCTTGTTTGATGCTCCATCCACTGTGCCATCCATAAAGGCATATTTTCTAAACGTTGCATCCATTTTTCACGCCAGCTATCGCCAACAATATGAGGATCAATCGGACGTAGCTGGTACGCTAACATAATGGCGCCCCACCAGAAGTTATCATTTAACAAACAACCACCCTTATAGTGAATGTCATTGTTATAGCGATCATCCGTGAAGCCTACTGTAATAATCGCCTTTAACGCTTTTGGTCTTCTAGCAGCTACTTGCAGAGAATTAAATCCACCCCATGATTTCCCCATCATCCCAATATTGCCATTACACCAGCTTTGGCTAGCCATCCATTCAATTACTTCAAGTGCATCATCCTGCTCTTGCTTTAAATACTCATCTTTTAATAAGCCATCTGACTCACCTGACCCTCGCATATCTACTCGAACAACGGCGTATCCATGTCCCGCAAAATACCCGTGCATTGGCTCATCTCTTGCTCTTGTACCATCTGTTTTGCGATAAGGAATATACTCCAGAATAGCTGGTACTTTTTGTCCTGCTTCTACTGTCGGTAACCAAATTCGACTAGAAAGTTTTGTGCCGTCTGCTAATTCAATCCATGTGTTTTCGATTGTTTCATATGTACACTCAAATTGTGTCACAATTTTTTTACTCATTGAATAAATCCTCCTCTTGTGTTTAAACTCATTGCTCTAGCATCCCTTTTTATCTAATTATTCAGAATCTTAATTATTTACTAATCATGATTATAAAATAATTGTGATTAGTATATCATCTGAAATTCCAATGTACAACACTGAAAATGCTAAAAGCTGATGCTATAATGGAAGATGTAAAGCAAAATTGTTATGCTATAATAAGTTTAAATTAACTTACAAATGGTAAATATATGAATTTAACTAATAATTTTACATGGACAGTGTACGTCGGGGGGACATTACTATGAAAAAAAAGGAAATACAAAGGAGTCGTATGTGGAAATACTTTGTAGACGCCACGGCAGAAATTATAGAAGAAGAAGGATTGGAGAATGTGACGATTAGAAAGGTTGCCGATAAGGCTGGTTATAACAGTGCAACCATTTACAATTATTTTTCAGAAATCTCTCATCTCCTCTTTTTTGCATCAATGAGATGTATGCAAGACTATACGAACGAAGTTGCGCGTTACATAGAAAGAGGCAAAGATCCTATTGATAAATATTTATTAGCTTGGGAATGTTTTTGCCAATACTCCTTCAAACAGCCACAGATTTTTCATGCCGTCTTTATTATGGATTTAGGAGAAACACCAGAAAAATTATTGGAAAATTATTATAACTTTTACCCCAATGATTTAATTAATATTCCAGATGATTTAAAGACTATATTGTTTCAGCACAGCCTGACAAAACGAGGTCGTTCTATGTTAGAAATTGCTTTAAAGGAGGGCTACTTAACAGAGGGTAACGTGGATGCTATTAATGAAATCACACTCTTAATTTGGCAAGGTATGTTTACCAACCTTTTAAATAATCGAAAAAGCTATGATGCTCAACAAGCAACGGAAATCGTTATGAGCTATATTACTAAAATTGTTCAAAACGCTAACCTTTTTGAGGGTCAAACTAACAACAAACAACCCTTACAATAGGATGAAACGTCTAAGCCATTTAAAAACCCCTTCTAGCTCATGCTAAAAGGGGTTCATTCTATTTTTGCCAATGGTTCAGTTCTTTTAATAATTCGGGTAGCTGCAATTTCTTTACGTCGATTGGCGGTAGTGCTTTTATAAATTCTTTGCCATAGGATTTGCTTGTTATTCGACGGTCGAGGACAATAAAAGCACCTTTATCTTGAGATGAACGAATTAAGCGACCAAAGCCTTGCTTAAAGCGCATAATAGCCTCAGGCAATGACAACTCCGTGAAGGAATTGCGTCCTTGCGCTGTAAGATGCTGAGCTCTTGCCTTAAAGATAGGCTCTTCTGGTGAAGAAAATGGCAGCCGCACGACAATAACAGAGGCAAGGGCATCTCCAGGAACATCTACACCTTCCCAAAAACTGTTTGTTCCAAAAAGAACAGCATGGCTAAATTTTTGAAATGATTTCAGAATACGCATACGGCTACCACCTGTAACACCTTGCGCAAAAAGCATATAATCATCTAAAAGTTCACTATCTTGAATGAGCTCGACTGTTTTCCGTAGCATATCCTGGGCTGTGAAAAGCACAAAACAACGACCTTCTGTCATTCTAACAGTTCTCGTAATCGCATGAGCAACTGCCTCAATATATTCTTCCTGACTAACATGCTGAATGTCTGGCATATCAGTGACAATATATGCCTTTGCACCCGCATAATAGGCTGGCGGTGCTTGTAATTTTATTACTTCAACGCTATCAGAAATTCCTAATTGTCGTGTAACAAAACGCTCATTGCCTGGTACCGTTAATGTGCCTGATGTCCATATAATGCTCGCTTGCTTGCGAAGAGGTGCTAATACTTGTTCAATAATGGGTGTTACATTGGCTGGTTTTTTAAAAACATGTAAACTGCCAGGAACACTTCGAACATCAAATTCTAGCCAAACTGAACTTCCGTCCTGTGGTGACAGGAATATGTCTTCCCATTCCGCAATTTTTATTTTTACTTCTCGAATCCAATAATGCCATTCGGATACAACATAAAGATCATTTTTATCTAATTGCTCAATATTATTTTCAAATCCTTGGGCTGCTTCAGTCGCAAGATCAAGCCATTGCTGAGTTAGTTTGCTTACATGTAAAAATGACTCTTTGGCAAGCGTAACATCCTCTATAAACAAGGTACATTTGCTGCTAGCTCGCTTCCCTTTCATATGCTGCTGCATGCTTTGAACTGTTCGTTGAATGGTCTCATCAAATGCACGCTGTAACCGGATAAACTGAGCATCCAGTCGCTGTAAACTTTGCATCGATACGCGTTGTTTTTTCTTTGCCGCTTCACAAAAAAGGTGATATAGTGCTGTGTCCTCCATTGTGCCAATTTGACCGAAAATATATTTCCATTGCGTATAGGAGAAGACTATTTCATCCTGTTGCATCGCAGCCTGAATAAATTGATGTGCTTCATCAATTACCCATCCATCTACTTGTGTAAATATCGGCGTTTGACGAACCAAATCGCTTAAAACCATAGCATGATTTGTCACAATGCAGTCAGCAAATGCACTGTTCTTTAGAGCTTGTTCATAGAAATCAAAGCCTTTAGATGGTTTGTCATTTGGTATTTTGCGGATTTTCTCTAAAAACAGTTGTCCGCCACCTGATACATTCAGCTCACTTAGCACACCCGTCTCTGTTTTCGTCAGCCAAACGAGAATCTGTAAAATAGAAAAAGTATCATCATAGGATTCGTCACCATATGCCATACATTGTTCAAAACGATCTAGATCAATATAATGCTGCATCCCCTTTAGTACGCATATGTTTACTTTTGTACCAAGGATTTTCTCTATCTTTGGTAGCTCCTCCTCTACAAGCTGTTCTTGTAGATAGGATGTATAGGTACTAATCGCGATTTTCTTATGGACAGTACGAGCATATACAATGGCTGGCAGTAAATAACCTGCCGTTTTGCCAATACCCGTGGAAGCTTCAATTACACATTCCTTTTGCTCATGTAGTGCTTGCCAAATCGTATCCATCATCTTAAATTGTGCTGGACGTTCTTCAAAATTGGGTAGAGCCTTTGTCATTAAGGCCGTTTTATCTGCCACTGTTTGCGGATAATCAATCGTCTCTGACGCATTGTCATGTTTATTACGACCATTACAAATCGCAAAATTCCGGTAATAGTGCACATTTTCATTGCCTGTTTTATGCTGACGTTTTATTTGCAGTGCCTCGAAAAAAAGCTGTGAAATATTCGATTTTAAGCGAAAAGAACGCTTATGCATTTGTTCTAATGTTAGTTGAGGCAGACTTAGTAGCTCTTTCCAACAACATTTGAACAGCTCTGCTGTAGCACGAGCATCATCATCCGCTCGATGTGCATTGGCCAACTCTATATTTAAATCCGCCGCCAAGTCTCCTAGCTTAAAGCCGAGTGACATCGGAAACAAAATTTTTGCTAGCTCTACTGTATCCATTTTTTTACCTTGCCACTTTGGAAGGCCTGCCCGTTTAAACTCCGCCTGTAAAAATGATAAGTCAAAATCGGCATTATGGGCTACAAACACACAATCAGCCAGTAGCTCATATATGTAATCCGCATGTTCCTCAAAAGGGTATGAATCCTTTACATCCTCATTTGTTATATGCGTTAAATCTTGAATAAAAGTAGGAATGGCTTTGCCTGGGTTAATAAATTTCGTATAGGTACGCTCAATTTCCCAATCCTTCATAATAACAATGGCAATTTGAATCATCCGGTCCCCATTCGCTGGTGAATGACCCGTTGTCTCCAAATCCACAATGGCATATTTTTGACTTTCCATCATACATCTCAACTCACAGTTCACATTAGATAAGAAGAATTTTATCATATATTTGGTTCAGCAGCATCCTTTCTCCCCTACACGTCTTCTAATAGGCAATTCCTTTTGCTCCATATAAATTAAAAAACCGCAACCTCAGGGAATCCTTTAAGGTTGCGGAAATAGCCTTGTGACATATTTTAAAGATGATGTTGTTTTCAAGCTATTTTTTAGAAAGTATTATTTCTTTTTTGCAACATCAACAATACGACCTTCAGCAGTTGTTTTCACTTCTTTTAATGATAATAATTGCTCTTGTAGGTTCTCCCAATCAGATAAACCTAAATCTGTTACTCGACCTTCTTCATATGCTTTAGCAAACATATCAAAGCCGTCTCCACCTTTAGCAGTGAAGGCATTCGTTGCTACTGTATATGTTTTATTATCTTCTAAAGCAACATACTTGCCAGTTGCTTTATCTAAATATTCGATTGAAACAACACGTGAGCCAGCTTCTTTTGATGAGTCATATTGTAATTTCGCTCCACCAATGTGTAGGAAACCACCATTTTCTTTAGGTGCATTTTTTAAGGAAACTTCAAATGCTGCTTTTAGCTCAGCTCCAGTAGTATCCATTAATGCTAATGTGTTACCAAATGGTAATACTGTAATCACTTGTCCAACCGTAATATTGCCTGCTGGAATTGCTGCACGAATACCGCCACCATTTTGTAGTGCCATGACAACTGTTTTATCTGTATATTTTTGTGCTTTTGCCAACATACCATCTGTAATAATATTACCTAACGCTGTTTCATTGCTACGTACACTTTCTAAGTTTGTTTCAGTTGCACGTGGATTTGCTAACTCCTCAGAAATTTTCACACCGATTTCCTTGTTGTTAACTTCATCAATTTTTGCTTTATATGGCGCTAGTAATTTTACTAATGCTTTATCTTCAGCTACTTTACCAAGGTCGATTAATTCGCCACCGTACTCAGTGACAACACCTTTGCCATCAAATGTGACATCCAATGTTCCTAAAAATTTGACATACTCATTAGCTTGTACAATTAATGTTGCATCTTTTGCTTCGCCTACAGTGTTTGTATCTACAACAAATGGCTCGTCTAATTTAGTATGGTCATGTCCACCAACAATTACATCGATGCCTGGTACGTTTTTCGCTAGTAAAATATCATTATCCACATTTGGATTATCATTATAGCCAATATGTGTTAAAGCAATAATTTTATTAACGCCCATTCCCTCAAAAGCAGCTACTGCTTTTTTCGCTTCTTCAATATAGTTAGTGAATTTCACTTTACCTGGAGAAGCAATATCCAAAGTTTCTTCTGTTGTTAAACCAAAGATACCAACTTTTTCTCCATCAATTTCTTTTACAATACCTGAATAGATTTTACCGTTTTCAGGTTCACTTGAAATAAGATCTGTAAATAAACCTGTAAATTTAGCATCTGCTGAAAAGTCTGTATTGGCATCCACAAATGGGAATTTAGCACCTTTAACAAAGTCTGCAAGTGCTTGATGTCCTTCAGGTGATGAACCTAAATCAAATTCATGGTTACCAAATACCATAGCGTCAAAGCCAATTTCATTTAATAGCGCTAAATCTGCTTGCCCATGGAACTCATTGAAGTATAATGTACCACTAAATGCATCACCCGCATGTAAAGTTAAAACATTTTTCTTTGTTTCACGTTGCTCTTTTACAGCTGTTGCTAATTTCGGTAGTTCATTTGCACGAGCATGTGTATCATTAACATGTAAAATGGATAATGTAAATGCATCTTCTGGTTTTTCAGGCGTTTCTGGGTTTAATTTAGTTAGAGCTTCTGCAATCAATGTTGCGAGTTGTCCACGTGTTACACTTTTACTAGCTTCATGATTTTTAGCACTCTCTAATTCTGGTAAATTAGGAATAGATGACAAGATTTTTGCCAAATCACCATGTGTAATCGTTTGGTTTGGACGGAATGTATTATCTCCATAGCCTGAAACAACTTTTAATCCTACTAATGCAGCGATTGGGCCGTAATACGGATTAGCTGCATCAATATCCTTAAAGTTTGGATTCACAACTTCTATCGTGTCTAGCTTTAATGCGCCTGCAATCATTTTTGCAGCCTGTCCGCGCGTGACATTTGTATCAGGTTTGAATGTACCATCTGGGAATCCGCTAATAATACCTGCCGCATAAAGTGTCGAAATGCCCTTATAATCTGCATGACTTTCCTTTACATCCGAAAATGGGCTAGCTGCTGATGCTGGTGCTGCTGCTACCGCTGTGATAGCCAATGCTGCTGCAGTTGCTGTTAAAAATTTGTTACGTTTATTTTCCATTACAAATGATACCTCCACTAGTAAAATGATGTACTAACAACTAAATTCTACATAAATATCTCATAAAATACTAGAACATTTGTAAAATTTTAATTTCACAAACTAGTTTAATAGTTAGAAAAACAAAATTTTACCAGTACTTTTGTAGCGGTTTTGATTACATAAAAAGGAGGATGGGCTAATCGGCTACAGTCATGAGCCTTGCCATCCTCCTTTTTGATATCGATTTCCAGCCACTTTACTCATTTGTTTCTGGAATCATGGTAAAACGTTCTCTTGTCTTACATCACTGTTGCTTCTGGTTCATAAGAAATCATTTCTTTAATCGAATTATCTTCTCCCATAATGGCAACAGTCGGTTTATGATCCTTAGCCTCATGATTATCCACATATACATAGGAAATAATAATGACAATATCGCCACGCTGTACGAGTCGGGCTGCCGCCCCATTCACACAAATTACACCTGAACCACGCTCACCAGCAATAATATACGTTTCAAAACGAGCGCCATTATTATTATTAACAACATGTACCTTTTCATTTGGGAGCATACCAACTGCCTCAAGTATGTCCTCATCAATTGTTATGGAGCCGACATAATTTAAATCTGCCTGTGTCACTGTTGCACGGTGGATTTTACTATTCATCATCATTCGTAACATATTTATAGTCCCTCTTTCACAGTAAAGATACTATTATCAATTAAGCGTGTCTTCCCAATATACACAGCAGCTGCCAACAATACTTGTTGTGTCGTTTCAGTCACTGGTGTTAAATCTGGGTAGGCTAATAATTCAATATAGTCAATTCGGCCATGAGTTTGTATTTGAATATGAGCTTTGGCCTTTGCTAATGCTTCCCTAACATCTCCCGTTGCTAAAAAGCTATCCCGAGCCAATTGTAGTGCTTCATGAATGGCAGGAGCCTCTTCTCTTTCCGATTCGCTTAGATAAATGTTGCGAGAAGACTTTGCTAATCCATCTTCCTCTCGGACAATAGGTACGACGCGCATGTCTAAAGGAAAATTAAAATCACGGACCATTGTTGTAATAATGGCAACCTGCTGGGCATCTTTTTGGCCGAAATATGCTCTAGTGGGAAGTGTAAGATGGAATAATTTTGCTACAACTTGTAGCACACCATCAAAATGGCCAGGACGACTTGCTCCGCAAAGAATCGTTGCCTGTTCACCCGCATGAATACGAATTCCACCATCCTGCGGATACATTTCTTCAACACTTGGTGCGAATACAAGGTCTACGCCGACAGACTCTGCTAACGCAATATCTCTTGGCAAATCCCGTGGGTAACTTTCAAAATCTTCATTTGGTCCAAATTGTGTTGGGTTGACGAATATACTCATGACAACTAAATCATTTTCTGCACGTGCTGTTTGAGCCAATGTTAAGTGGCCTTCATGTAAATATCCCATAGTTGGAACAAGGCCAATCGTTTTATGAGCTTGTTTAGCTGCTTGAATTTCAGCGGTTAATGCTTGTATCGTTGTCATGACCTTCATGATTGGACGCCTCCATATAGCTGGTCTAATGCATCCTCTTTCATTGTGAAGAAATGCTTCTGTGCTGGGAAAGTACCTGCTTTGACAGCTTCCACATAGCGAACCATTCCTTCACTTGCCTCTTTCCCCATATTGGCAAATTGTTGAACAAACTTTGGCACATGATGTGAGCCATAGCTTAACATGTCATGATAAACCAACACTTGGCCATCTGCTTCTACACCTGCACCAATACCTATGGTAGGAATGATAAGATGAGCTGACACAATTTCTGTTAGCTGATGTGGAATACATTCCAAGACGACTGCACATGCACCAGCCTCTTCACACTGCTTGGCATCCTCAATAAGTTTTGTTGCCTGTTCAGCCGTTTTCCCCTGCACCTTATATCCACCAAGTACGCCTGCTGATTGTGGCAGTAAGCCTAAATGAGCAACCACTGGAATACCTGCAGTTGTAAGTTTTTGAATGACCGGAATGATATCTCCTGCCCCTTCTACTTTTAAGGCGTCAGCACCTGTTTCTTGCATCATATAAATGGCCGTTTTCAATGTTTCATTGACATCACCATGATAGGAACCAAATGGCATATCAACTACCACAAAAGTATCCTTCGCCCCACGTCGAGTTGCTTTTGCATGATGAATCATGTCTGCTACAGTCACTGGCATTGTAGAATCGTAGCCAAGGACAACCATTCCAAGTGAATCTCCTACTAGAATCATGTCAACATTAGCAGCCTCTGCAAATTTAGCGGCTGGATAATCGTAGGCAGTCACCATCACGATTTTCTCTCCTGCCGCTTTCATCTTTAAAAAATCTGTTGTCGTTTTCATTTTGTAGTCCTCCTTTTTAAGGGAAGAAAACAGAAAAACCCCTCGGTTCCAAAATGGACAGAAGGGTTGTGTTTCGTTCGTTAGCAAAAAGCCCCCTGCATAACTCGGCAAGAGGTGCTAGCTTCACTTTGAAAGTGAGCTACTTGTTGAACGTATTGTTTTCTTCCGTCCCTGTCATAAAGATCAAGGCAGATATTTGTTCGTATTGGATCTTGCGTTTAGAAGGTGCCGTTCACAATGGATACTGCCCTTCAGCACATACTATAACAATAAAACTTGTAATCTTCAAATATTATTTTCTAATAATAACAACTTTCATTTATAAAATTTGACAATCAATGCTATACGTCATATACTATCCACATACTATATGGCATATAATATAAAATGAAGTATAAGTAATGAATGTGAGGTGGAAAGATGACATTTCAGCTTGGCTCAGCTTTACTAGATGCTTGTGTATTGGCCATTGTGGACAAAGAAGATGCATACGGCTATTCCTTAACTCAGCAAGTACAATCCGTCATGGATATTTCAGAGTCTACACTGTACCCCGTATTACGTCGCTTACAAAAAGCGGATTATTTAACAACCTACGATCAGCCCTATCAAGGTAGAAATAGACGCTATTATCAAATTACAGAGGATGGCCGTATACGATTATTAGAGCTTTTAAAAGAATGGCGAGTGTATAAGGAAAAGGTTGATTGTGTACTTTTAGGAGGGAATATAGATGGATAGAGATAGCTATTTGAAAAAGCTACGAGGGAAATTACGGCGACTTCCTGCGCATGAGTTAGACACGGCTCTTGCCTATTATGAAGAATACTTTGAAGAAGCAGGCGAGGAAAATGAGCAACAGGTTATTTCAGAGCTAGGCTCCCCCTCTCATGTTGCCTCGCAAATATTGGCAGATTTTGCCTTGAAAGATTTAGAAAACACTTCGGAGAAATCGACTAAAAAGAATATGACAGCTATATGGCTTATTATTCTAGCTATCCTTTCTGCACCGCTTTCTTTACCACTTCTGGCAACAGCTATCGCCCTTATTGTCTCATTTGGTGCTGTCATTATTAGTTTGATTTTTGCGATTGGAGCTGGCATTTTAAGTATTTTTATCGGCGGAATGGCTGCCCTTATTTCAGGATTCTTTATTTTAACAGAGCATTGGCCAACCGCATTATTATTTATGGGGGTTGGCTTAATCATTACAGGGTTGGGTGTCTTACTCTTTCCATTCGTTGCGCGTTTTATTAAGAAAACCGTCCTGGTCTCTGTAGAAACATTGGGCAGATTGTTCCATAAAATAACGAAAACAAAGAAAGGAGGCCTGTAAATGACTTCTAAAAACTCCCTTGTTGCCATAACCATAATTGCATTAGGTATTTTACTGACATTGGTCGGCTATTTTTCAGGAGGTCGATGGTTCATTATCAAAGATGGGGATGGCCTTCACGTGCCAGGTAGCCATAAACTAATTCATGAATCATATAACCTAGATAAGTTTACTAGTATAAATATCGTGAATGATTATGGGGATATTACCATTGTCTCAACTGAAGACAATTATAAACTGGAAACGAATGTACTCGAACAACAAGACGTCTCGTATCATGTTGAAGATGGAACTTTACAGATTGAAACAAAGGCAAAGAAAAAAAATGGGTTTGCATTTGGCTTCTCTAGCTTTTCTTCTCCCTCTATCAAAATCTATGTTCCAGCAAATACTAGCATAGAGGCGATTGTAATAGATAGTGAATTCGGGGATACAACACTTCGAGGGTTGCATTATCAACAGCTAAATTTAATGCAAAATTACGGAGATATTACCTTCAACAACATAACTGGAGAGAAAACAGAGATTACACAGGACTTTGGGGATTTAACGTTCAAGCAATATTCTAGTAATGGTGTAAACATCGAAAGTGAGCATGGTGATATTCATATTGCTGGAACTTTAAATGGGACATCAACCATTACATCTAGCTTTGGAGATGCAACGCTTCACTTACAAAATAAACAAAGTGATCTTGGTTATGAAGTAAAAACAAGTTTTGGGGATATAACGGTTAATGGCACAGAAGAAAATGGCAAGGTCACTCAGCTTTACAAGGGTGATGACCAGCTGAACGTTTCTTTATCGCACGGTGATGTCAATGTTTCACTCAAATAATAATAATTGAAGTCATCAAAAAAGCTGCAGGTACACACCTTGCAGCTTCTTTTTTATAGTATTTTGATATCTCCTGCATAAATGGTGCGGACCAAACCATCATCTTGTGTAAGCTGTAGCACCCCATCATCTGTAATTCCACTAGCTATCCCTTCAAAGCGTTCTCGTATTGTCGTCACCTCAATACGCTGACCAATCGTACAAGACAGCTGCTCCCATAGGGTTTTAATACTTGCAAATCCTTCTTCGACATATAGCTCTGTAAATTGCTCAAGGTACTGTAAAATTAATGCTACAAGTGCTGCACGATTAATTTCCTCACCTGCTTCTAATCGTAGTGAAGTAGCAATCTCCGCAATATTTGATGAGAAATCGGCTGCCTCCTGGTTAGCGTTTATTCCAATGCCAACTAGTAATGCCTGTACCAGATCTGCCTCTGCCTGCATCTCCGTCAAAATACCTGTACATTTTTTTCCATTAATTAATAAATCATTGGGCCATTTGATAGCTGGCTCAATATCTTTATAGAGTGTTGTAATGGCCATTGTGACAGCCACTGCGACAACAAGCGTATAAGAGGATGCCTGTTGAGGTGTGACATCAGGTCGAACGATAATCGTCATCCAAATACCGCTACCATGCACTGATTCCCACGGACGAGCCATCCGACCTCGACCTGCTGTTTGCTCTTCACCAATAATGACTGTGCCATGTGGTGCACCCTCTTGTGCAAGTTTATGGGCAATCGTTTGTGTGGAATCTACAACATCGAAATAATGAATTTTTCTTCCAAAATGCTCTGTTTTTAAAAAAAGGTCAATTTGTGTGGGACTTAAACTATTTGGTACACCTGTTAATACATAGCCTTTTTTCTTTATCGTTTCAAACGTGTAGCCTTCTTCTTGTAATGTCTGCATATGTTTCCAGACAGCCGTCCTTGAGACACCAAGGGAATCCGCTAATTCTTGACCTGAAACTGCTTCTCCATTGGCAGCCAGTATTCTTTTTAAAATTTCGTCTTTTATGGAAATTGTCATGTTCACATCAATCCTTTTGTAAACTCCGCTTTTTATGTAACTATACTTCATCATACTGTAAATCAACTGAAATGACCATCAGTGATATAAAATGACAAGCCGTCCCACATTTTCCTGAGACGGCTTGTTGTCAATATATATATGCTTACGCTTCATGGAAGTAGTGGCAATCTAGCCAATTTTTTATACGCTCCTGGTCATTTTCAAGTTCATTATGAATTATGGCTTCCAGTATGTCGCCTAATACTTCTTTTACCCAAGGGCCTCCCTTTTTTCCAGACCATTTAAGTAAATCCGCTCCATTCACCACAACTTCTTGCTTCTGTTGAATGGGTAGCTGATCCTGTAATACACGAATAGGCTGGCTAGGTAAACAAACGTCCAGTTGGAGTAGTTTTGCGAAATATATGGCTGCTTCTAACTCCTGTTCTTTGTAGGTAAAATAATGAATGTTTGTCCAGCCACTATTTAACGCTTCATAGGCTGTCAATACAGCTTTAACGAACGCCATTTCTTTATTGGACAATCGATAATCCCGTAGAATCTCTCGCCAATTTGCACCTTGAAGTAAAGCAAAATAAGCCCAGCCTACATGCTTGTCCTCAGTCCGAAAATCATACCAGCGATGAGCCTGAAAATTCCCATGTAAATAAGCTGCCAAGCCACTTTCCTCTAATTTTTGAAGGCCACTAAAAACGGACGTTCCAAGCCATAGCTTATCTAGCTCTGCTTTAATTCGTTCTTTTGCAATAAAAGCGATATCGGGCGCTCTATTTTGTATCGCAGTCATAGTATCTTTCGCTATTGTGAAATCAAGCTGTGCTGAAAAACGAATTGCTCGTAACATGCGCAAGGCATCCTCAGCAAAACGTTTGTCAGCATCTCCAACAGCTCGAATAACACGAAGTTCAATATCTTGACGACCCCCGTAATAATCAACAAAAGTGCCATCATGACGCATAGCGATGGCATTCATTGTAAAATCACGGCGTTGTAAATCGTCTTGCAGAGAGCGAACGAATTGCACTTTATCGGGTCTTCGATGGTCTGTATATTCCCCATCTGTACGATAAGTTGTTACCTCAACTGGCCCAGCAGGTACGATAACAAGTACCGTCCCATGCTGAATTCCAATATCTACAGTCCGTTGAAAAACTGACTTTACCTCTTCAGGCAGCGCGTTTGTCGCAACATCGACATCATGCGCAGGGCGATTCAGTAAAGCATCCCTAACAGCTCCACCTACAATAACTGCCTCAAAGCCTGCTTGTTCTAATTGTTCAATTACTGAATAGGCTGTTTGCCATTCTTTATTGTTTTGCATGATTTCTTTCCGCAACCTTCTCGTACAGATTTTCGTATTGTTCTACAATTTTGGACGAGTGGAATTTGTCGCCGACTGCTCGAATGGCTGCCTCTCTGAAACGCAGCAATTTTTCCTCATCTTGCAACAACTGAACAGCATATTCAGCTACCGTTTCAGTATCTCCTAAGTCCACAATAAAGCCATCCACACCATGTTCAATGACTTCCGGGATACCCCCTACATTTGTTCCAATACAAGGTACTCCACAAGCCATTGCCTCTAATAAAACCAGTCCAAACGATTCCTGTTGAGAAAGTAACAATTTTAGGTCACTAATAGCATATAGCTCAGCTAAATTTTCTTGTTTTCCTAAAAATAGAACATCCTTCATATATGGACTTTCCTTTACTTGGTCCATTACACGATGCTTTTCGGGCCCATCACCCACTAATAAGAGCTTTGCCTTCACATTAGCACGTATTTTCATAAAGGCTTCAATAATATGTGGAAGATTCTTGATTTTGCGGAAGTTAGATACATGGATGAGAACTTTTTCATCTTCTTGAATACCAAATTGCTCTTTTAGGTTTCTGGAATTACGAGGGAAGTACTCACGTTCATCCACAAAGTTATAAATGGTTTCAATGGGCTTAACTGTATCAATTAATTCATAAGTTTGTTCTTTTAATGCGTGTGACACGGTCGTCACAATATCAGATTTATCAATTCCATACTTAATGGCCTGTGAAAGCGTAGAATCCTGCCCAAGCACTGATATATCTGTGCCATGAAGTGTTGTAACGATGCCAATATCTCGCCCACTCATTTCACGTGCTAACACAGCACATACTGCATGTGGAATTGCGTAATGCACATGCAACACATCCAACTCTTCATCCTTGATGACGTCTGCCATTTTACTCGCTAATGCAATATCGTATGGTGAATATTGAAACACTGAATAATTATTAACTTCGACTTCATGGAAAAAGACGGTTGGATAAATTTTATTCAATCGAAATGGTACGCTTGAGGTAATGAAATGAATTTCATGCCCTCTTTCTGCAAGCATTTTGCCTAATTCTGTTGCAATTACACCAGAGCCTCCAACTGTTGGATAACAGGTAATGCCGATTTTTAGCTTTTTCATTCGATGATCATCCTTTCTAAATCACGTCTTTTATTAGTTACGTCTTTCTTGTATCAGTCTCCAATCCACAAAGCCTTCTTGTAGGCCTTTTAATAATATTTCTGCTGTCCCCATATTTGTCGCCAGTGGCACTTGGTAAACATCACAAAGACGGATAAGTGCAGAAACATCTGGCTCATGTGGCTGTGCTGTTAATGGATCTCGGAAAAAAATAACCATATCCATATCATTGTTGGCAATCATTGCGCCAATTTGTTGGTCGCCACCAAGTGGACCTGAACGAAATCGTGTTACCTCTAAACCAGTGGCTTCAATGACACGCTGTCCTGTTGTACCGGTAGCATAAAGTGAATGTTCAAGTAAAATTTCTTTGTAAGCAATAGCAAACTGTACTAAATTATCTTTTTTACGATCATGTGCAATCAATGCGATTTTCATATAGCTTCCATCCCAATCTTTAGATGATGTTTTCTAAACCATAAACAAGTTGATCCATTTTCATAACCTCTTCTACACAAAAGGCAATGCCCGACATAAATGAATTTCGATTTAATGAATCATGGCGAATTGTTAAAAGCTGCCCATCTCCACCAAATAATACTTGCTGGTGTGCCACTAAACCAGGTAAGCGAACAGAGTGGATGCGCATGCCATCAAAGTCTCCACCTCTTGCACCTTCAATGGTTTCTTTTTCTTCTGGATGCCCCTGAGTCTTTTGCGTACGTGCCTCTTGTATTAATTGAGCTGTTTTCACAGCTGTTCCAGAGGGTGCATCAAGTTTTTGATCATGATGCATTTCAATAATTTCTACATCTGGTAAGTATTTGGCCGCTTCTTTCGCAAATTTCATCATCAGGATAGCGCCAATCGCAAAGTTTGGTGCAATAATGCAGCCTAACTCTTTTTCTTTGGCAATGGTTGATAATTCCTCTAGTTGTGCATCAGTAAATCCTGTTGTACCAATTACAGGTCGTACATTTAAATTCAACGCTTCTTTAGTATGATTGTATACAGAATGTGGGTTCGTTAAATCCACTAATACGTCTGGAGAAGTTGCTTCTACAAGATCATGCATTTCCGTAAATATAGGTACTGTATAGCTCGCTGGGAACATGTCTAAATCAGCTAATGTTTTTCCTACTTCCTTATAATCTAGTACAGCTACTAATTCCATTTTGTCATGTTTCATGACCGTATGTACAGCCTCAGCCCCCATTTTTCCTCTTGCTCCTGCAATAGCTACACGAATCGACATCATTCTTCATCCTTTCTCGTCCAACGATCCTTATCCCTTGTTTCAAATTTATGTATGACTCTTAATAGAGCTTCATCTAATTTAATACCCTGAGCATTGGCAAAGCATACTAAAACAAAGAAAAAGTCACCAAGTTCTTCTTCAATACTGTTTATTTCCTCAGTATTCTTTTTCTTTTTTTGTCCATATACATCCTGAACCTCACGAGATAGCTCTCCTAATTCCTCTGTTAAACGGGCTAGCAGTTCGAATGGTGGGAAATATCCTTCTTTAAATTGTCCTATATAATTATCAACACGCTGTTGTAATGCTTGCATTGTTAGTTGTTCTGTCATTTACATCACACTCCTATTTACCATCCTATATAATTTACACCGTTGTTGTCAAAACCAATAAAATGTCAGATAATAGATATCACTACTTCATTTGTTTGGAACTACAGGAGGCCAAATGTTAAAACAGATTAAAATTCGTAATATTATCGCAATAATGCTCGGAGCAGCCATTTTTAGCTTCGGGTTTGTTCACTTCAATATTCAAAATCAGCTAGGTGAAGGTGGACTAAGTGGAATTACACTCATACTATACTTTACATTAGGATGGGACCCCGCCTTAATGAACCTATTATTAAATATTCCCATGTTTATAATTGGTTATCGATTACTTGGAAAGAAATCTTTTGTTTATACGCTTGTTGGCACTTTATCTGTTTCTCTTTTTCTAAAGATTTTCCAGAAATATCAGTTTACCATTCATTTAGAAGATGACATGTTACTCGTTGCTCTTTTCGCGGGTATATTCGTCGGACTTGGCCTAGGAATTGTCTTCCGCTTTGGTGGCACTACCGGCGGCGTTGATATTTTGGCACGACTTGGACATAAATATTTTGGCTGGAGTATGGGTAAAACGATGTTTGTCTTCGACGCCATTGTCATCATCCTTTCATGGCTTACATTTTTAGATGCTCGTTCCATGATGTACACATTAGTCGCTGTATTTGTTGGCGCTCGTGTTATTGACTTTGTACAGGAAGGAGCCTATGCAGCGCGTGGTGCTCTCATTATATCTGAGAAGTCCGGTGTTATTGCCGAAACAATCGCCTTACGAATGGAACGCGGGATCACTATTTTGGAAGGACATGGCCACTTTACTAAGCAGCCTAAGGAAGTTATTTATTGTGTGATCGGTCGCAACGAAGTTGTACGCCTAAAATCCATTGTTCATGAAGTGGATCCACACGCTTTCGTTTCTATTATAGAAGTACGCGATGTAGCAGGAGAAGGCTTCACTCTTGATGATCAAAAACAACCGCTTCATTAAGTGTTTGAAGATAAAAAACTTGTTATAGTGGTGTTCCACCATAACAAGTTTTTTTCTTAGTCATCGCTACGCATATTCGTAAAAATTAGAATTAGACGTAATAATTCTAGTACCGCTACCGCTGCTGCTGCTACATATGTTAATGCTGCAGCACTTAATACTTTTCGTGCTGGTCGTTCTTCTTCATTTGTAATAATGCCAAGCGAATTCATTTGAACTAATGCCCGCTTTGAAGCATCAAACTCCACTGGAAGTGTCACTAATTGGAAAACAACACCTGCTGCTAATAATATGATACCTAAAAGCAAGAAATTCGTACTACTTGCAAAAATACCAATCATTACAAAAATCCAAGATGCATTCGAAGAAATATTTGCCACTGGGACTAGCTTACTACGTAATGTAAGCATAGAGTAAGCTTCTTTATGTTGGATGGCGTGACCTACCTCATGGGCAGCTACCGCAGCACCTGCAACACTCGCTTCATAAAAGTTACTTTCTGATAAAGCAACTGTTTTAGTTGCCGGATTATAATGATCAGACAACACACCTTGTGTTGGCACAACTCGTACATCATATAAGCCGTTCGCATCTAAAATCGCACGCGCTACCTCTGCACCTGTTTGGCCTTTCATTGTACGTTGTTTCGCAAATTTATTATACGTGCCTTTTACTTTCATTTGTGCATAAAGTGGTAGCAGCATAATAATAATAAAATAAACTATATACATGCTTGTTGACAATATTCTAACCCCTTTCTACCTCTATACTATAATTCTATAATTTATACCCTAATTCGGCAAATATTTGCGCCACCTAATTGAGAAAATCGCAAGGAGAATACATGCAATTGATAACCAAAACGTAAAGTAGCCAATATAGCTTGTGTACTTGACTAAATCCCCATACATAGGCATTTGACCAAACACATAGTCAATGACATCATTATGGAGCGTCCAGACAGCCGCTATAAATACATGCCAGTAAGTGAATACATATTTCTTCATATATAAGATTGCTTGAACGGCCATTGCAAAATGTGAGCCAACTAGCATCCAGCCTTGCCAACCGATTGACCCTGTTTCAATTAATGTCCAAATATTCATGACATCAGCCCATAGACCATATTTCACTAATGTTACAAGCGCTAATACTTCCATTAACGGCCATCTTTTTCCCATAATCCAAGCAATTAACACAAAGCAAAAGAATAAGCTAGCTGTTGGACTATCAGGAACAAAAATATAAAAAATAGGCTTAGTAATTGCAAGCTGCCATCCATACCAATAATAGCCATATACTGTGCCTAATAGATTAATAATAAGCAGCGCTATTAAGAATGACTTATGGTTAAGAAGATACCAAAGATTTGCACGTGTTATCTGCATGATTACAACTCCTTGCGCTTTGCTAAAATTCTTTGTTTATGTACAGTATAGATTTTTGTAGGTGAAATTATTTTCACAACTTCAATATGTGCTAATGGATAGAATTCATTCGCTTTTATCTACTTTTCGACATTTTTCGCTAAAAAATCGAGGGTAAGGGAACCTTTTCTACTAGCTTTCAGTCCAAATATATAACAAGGTCGAAAAAAAAGAGCCAGTTTCCTGACTCTTTTACTATTACTCAGCTTTTAAACTTTCGATAAATTCAGCAAGTTTCTGAAGATCTTCATCTGAACCTGTCCATAATCCTGGTGGCATGTTACCACGACCATTATGAGCAATGTCCTTAATTTCATCAGCTGTTAATCCAGTGTTCATTAGAGATGGTGCACCAGCTCCACCTTCTAAGCCTTCACCGTGACATGTAATACATGCTGAACCAGCGTATAGTTTATAACCTTCTGATTCTTTATCGAATTCAACTGTTTCTACGATTGCACCCATAGCTTTTTGAGCTTCCCAGTCGTGGTTAACAACTGACTCCCAAGTTAGGTAGAACATAGCAGCTAGAGTTAATAACATAAACGCTGTCGGTAATGGACGTTTAGATGGACGACGTTCTGGACCCTTGTCTAAAAATGGCATTAATAATAGCGCTCCAAATGCAAGACCTGGAATTACAATTGCTCCAATTACATTGTATGGACCAGAAGCAAATGAGTATTTTAAAAGTTGATACATGAATAAGAAGTACCAGTCCGGTAGCGGTGTATATGCTCTAGTTGGATCTGCCGGCCCTTCAAGTGGTGACGGGTGAGCGACAGTTAATAATAAGTATCCAATTAAAAATACAGCACCTACCATCCATTCCTTCAGTAAGAAGTTCGGCCAGAAAGCTTCCGTCTTACCTGGATATTCGGAATAATCCTTTGGAACATTCGGCATTCTGTGATTCGCTTTAATACGAGAATCGCCGACAAATTTCATTCCTTTTCCGCGATGCATAGTGTCCCCTCCTTTTAAAGATCATCGAACCGTCAAGACAATTACAACGGCCCTGAAATTCCTTGACGACGAATCATGATAAAGTGTGCTGCAAGTAACCCAAACAATACTGCAGGCAAGAAGAATACATGAATCGCAAAGAATCGAGTTAACGTTTGAGCACCAAGAATAGTAGTGTCACCCGCTAATAATACTTTAATCATCGAACCGATAAACGGTACAGATGCTGCAATTTCGATACCTACTTTAGTAGCGAATAATGCTTTCATATCCCATGGTAATAGGTATCCTGTAAAGCCAAGACCCATCATTACACCAAAAATACCTACACCAACCATCCAGTTTAGCTCACGAGGTTTCTTATAAGAACCTGTGAAGAACACACGAAGTGTATGTAAGAACATCATTACGATAACTAATGAAGCTCCCCAGTGGTGCATACCGCGCACGATTTCACCAAATGCTACTTCGTTTTGTAAATAATAAACTGATTTCCAGGCATTCACAACGTCTGGTACATAGTACATTGTTAGGAACATACCAGATAGAATTTGAATTACTGTGATGAAGAATGTTAATCCACCGAAGCAGTAAACGAATGCTGAAAAATGATGTGCAGGGTTAACGTGCTCTGGCACTTCGTGGTCGGCAATATCACGCCAAATAGGTGTAATATCTAGGCGTTCATCGACCCAATCATAAATTTTATTTAGCACTGTTGTCGTACCCCCTTACTTATTTAACTAGAGTATTTGCTTTAGCTGGACCAATCATTAAATAGCCATCTTGTTCTTGTACTTCAAATTCATCCAACGGACCTAGAGGCGGTGTACCTGCAACGTTTTTCCCGTTTTTCTCATAACGTCCTGCGTGACATGGACAGAAGAATTGACCTGGGTGTGCAGAATCTCCATTCCAGTCAACCATACATCCTAAATGCTTACAAACAGGTGAAAGGGCAATGATTTGATCGCCACTTTTATAAACCCAAGCTACATCTGTAACCTGTGATTTGTACCATGCATCCACTTGTTCATATGAAAAGTCAACTTTTACAGGCTCTTCAGTCAAGTCAGCGATTTTATGCTCTGTTTTTACAAAATCTCCACCCTCATGCTTTTGTAGCACAGGATCAATTGCAAAGCGAAGCATTGGCATTAGCATACCTGCCGCCATAAATCCACCTACACCAGTAAGAGTATAACTTAGAAATTGACGACGTGAAACTCGATTATTACTCATTATTTTCCCCCCTCTAACTTAAAGGTCAGTCCAACGGACATACTTTTACAAATAGTAATACTAGGACATATATATGATATATCAAGTCCATAGCTTGGTCAATATAGCATTCTGTGGAAAGCTGGAGAATGTGAACATTTATTGAAACTAATTGTTAAATCTGTGCCCATTTGGTCGAAAGCATCGGAACCACTTGCCGTAATTGATCTTCGAGAATTGATTTTTTCACACCTGCGTCCATGCTTTCTAATGGAATTGCTGGTAACCAAATAATATTTACTATATCTCCAATATTTGTCCAAGAGTGATCACAAGTAATGAAGAACACATGCTTAAAGCCAGCATTATGTAATTGTGTTTCAAATTGCTTCGGTAATTCTTCGTTTTTTAAAGAAGCCATATAAGAAAAAGGTGGCATGACTAGTAAACGGCCTTTAAACTGTTGTTCTATGAAAGAAGTTAAAGACATTAGAAAATCTACCTCAGCGCCACTTTGTTTCATTTTCTCAGAAGCTAAATCGATGGATATGAGCGGAACAATCGCAGTATCGATGAAATCCTTCTGTCCCAAAAATGATGTCACATCGTTTGCATTAAAGTACATTCAACAAACCTCCTTTATCACATAATAAAAATGCCCTTTTCCACTCTTCAAATAGGATACCCAATTAAAAGTGAAAACAATCATTCACTAGTAATGTTACCATATTGAAGTGGGTAAAGGACATTCAATTTTTACCTATAACTAAGGTAAATTAGCCGTTTCCTTTAATGCTTGTAACAAATTAGACAATTCATAAAAACGTTCTTCATCTCCCTGATCGAGGGCATCATCAATTTGTGCAAGTAATTTTTCTTCTTGGAATACGAGTAAGCTATTGGAAAGCAGTTCTTCTGCCAGTAAACGATCTTTTTCACTAACTAACAGTGTCTCTGGCATATAAGGGTTTTCTTCTAAAACTGCTAAGTATTGTGCACTTGGTGGTATATTTGGAAAATTCAATTGTATATACATATCTTCTTGCTCGTGTAAGCGTAAATCATGGAAAGACTTTTCAGCGTCTGCTGTCATTACATTGCCTTTATAGAAACGAAAAGGCACACCTGTTGAATCAACCGTAGACATCACCATTGCTCTAGGACAATAGTGAGCTTCTTCCACAAATCGGATTCGTTTTAATAAGTCATCATTACTAAGTAAGTAATTTAAAATCCACACACACTCACGACGTTTCAATTGATAATTTTTTAAAAACCATCGAACAAATGCTTTTTTATCAACAACTGATACAGAAGCAGTCATACCCACTCCCTCCTTTACTCAAATTCTAAGGCTTCTAACTTCTCTTGCCATTCTGGTTCACCTGGTTGAATGTTCATTAATTGTTCAAGAACCACTTTCGCTTCTGAACGTTTACCTTCCTCTAATAAAAAGTACACATATTTTTCTAAAAATGTTGCGTCTTCCTTAAAATCATTATATGCCAAACGGTAAAATTCGTATGCACGGTCGTACAATTCTAAATTTTCATATGCCTCTGCAGCAAATGGATATAACGTGCTCCATTCAAAATCATTTTGCTGTAGAGTCTCAAATAATTCGATAACATCTTCATTCCGTTCCTGTTGTCCTAAAACAGAAATAAGTGCTAACACGGCTTCCATATACTCAGGGTCTAATGCTATTGCTTCTCGTAAATATTGCTCAGCTTCTACTGGTAAACTATTTTTCAAGGCCATTTTTCCAGCAAATAAATAGAGCGTTTTATCATATTCATCGCGTTTTAATCCCTCTTGGATCGCCGTATAGGCTTTTTGATTTTCCTCTGTCATCGCATAGCTTTCTGCCAGCAATAAGTAAGCCGAGAAGTAATCAGGATCTAACTCTTTCAATTCCTCTAATTGTTTAATAGCCATCTCGTATTTTTGGGATTGGAAGGCTGAATACGCAGCACCAAATAAAATATCTGGTTTCACCTCATCTTCAAGTGCCTTTAAATAATAATCCAATGCTGTTTCGTAGGCAGCCCCGGCACGATAAACCTCCGCTAATCGTTCCACAAGATGAATACCAGCAAATTCTTCTTGTTGCTCATTTAATTCTTCATACAATCTTGCGGCTTCCAAAAAACGACCTGTTTCAAATAACAGTTCGGCTTTGGCAAAATGAAGTAATGGCTCGTCTGGCAAAATTGCTAGTGCTTCATTTATACGTTTTTCTGCTACCTCAAATAACCCCTGCATTTGATAATAATCCGCTAAAACTAATAATGCTTGTGGATATTCTGGTGAGCCTTCTTCGATTTCAAGCAATAAATTTAATGCCTCATCTTCATCACCAAGCTCCATTAATACATTTGCACGATCTATTTTTAACTGTGCCTCTTCTGGGAATAAGAATTGTAAATGCTCCAGTACGCGGTCAGCTTCTTTCATGTACCCATATTGCATAAAAATTTCTGAAAGTGCGTAAATTTCCTCGGGTAGCTCCTTCACTAAAAATGTTTCAAGTAGCTGATCTATTAATGCTAAGTCTCCCTGTTCAAGTGCTTGCATCATTTCAGTCATCGCATTGTTCACAGTCATTCACCTATTCTTTCTTTGATACCTTTATGCTACAAAACATTTACCACCGAAACAAGAAAAAACTCCCCAAAAGCTTGGAGAGTCAATCTTCAATTGTTACCTTACTGCCTCAATATGTTCAAAGAATGATGGATAGGATACAGCGATACACTGTGCATCATCTAAAGTGACTGGTCCTTCGGTCATTAAAGCAGCCACAGCACCCATCATTCCAATTCGATGATCGCCATATGTTTTGAGACTTGCACCCTTTAATGGTGTTGGCCCTTCAATAATCATACCATCATTTGTTGCTTCGATGTTAGCACCCAGCTTTTTTAATTCAGCTACAACCGCTGTAATACGGTCTGTTTCCTTTACTTTTAACTCCTCGGCATCTTTAATAATGGTTTGACCATGTGCCTGTGTAGCAAGTAAAGCAAGGATTGGTATTTCATCAATTAAACGAGGAATCATGTCTCCCTCGATTGTTGTACCAGATAAAGTAGATGTTTGGATTTGAATAGTTGCTGTTGGTTCAGCTTGACTATTGTCATTTGGCATCACTGTCATGGTTGCACCCATTTTAGAAAGGACCTCGATAATTCCATCACGTGTTGGATTAACGCCAACATTTTCAAGTGTTAATTGACTATTATGACAGATTGCCCCCGCCACTAAGAAAAAGGCTGCAGATGAGATGTCCCCTGGTACAGAAACATGAGTCCCACTTAAAGCTTGTCCACCCTCTAATGAAACAACCCCATCCTTCACTTCGACATCGGCACCAAACTGACGGAGCATTCGTTCAGTGTGATCTCTTGACACTTCTGTTTCTCTAACTATCGTTGTTCCCTCAGCACGCAAGCCTGCAAGTAATATAGCAGATTTAACTTGTGCACTAGCTACTGGCATGTTGTATTCAATGGCCTGGAGTTTTGTACCTTGAATGGCTAATGGTGTATATTGACCGTCTGCACGTCCCGTAATATGGGCTCCCATTTGACGCAGTGGATCAATAACACGTCGCATTGGTCGCTTGCCAATAGATGCATCCCCCGTCATGACTGAATGAACTGAAGATCCTGCTAAAATTCCGAGCATTAAGCGCGTTGTTGTACCAGAGTTACCTGTGTACAACACCTCTGTAGGCTCCTGCCAACTATCCATCCCTGGACTCTCTATCTTTACACTCGTTCCTTCCACCTCAATATGCACACCAAGCTTCTGGAAGCAATCAATGGTACTTAAACAATCTTCCCCAAGTAAAAAACCTTCTACTGTTGTTGTTCCAGTCGCAATGGAACCAAACATCACAGAACGGTGAGAGACCGATTTATCGCCTGGAACAGTTAGTGATCCCTGTAAAGATGGCTTATTGTATTGTAAAACTTTTTCACTCATTAATTTACTCCCTCCAATATGAAGACAGAAAGCGCCGTAATCCCGACGCTTTCTTTTTTTATGAAATATATGTTTCAAATTTCGCACGTTTTTGTATACATGCTGCTGCACGTTCGCGGTCATTTTCACTTTGGAAACTAATGACCAAAATACCGAAAACATCCTCCCTCGATTCGACAATTCTTAAATTCGTAATACTTATTGCCTCATCAGCTAGCAAACCTGTTACCTCGGAAATGACACCTGGATAGTCTGGAACATCTACGTATAAGTCAAACGCTGTATACATTGCTCCTGCGCTAATTGGTAATTCATCTCTCAGTTCTTTGGCAATAGAAAAATAGTCTTCAATATCTCGAGAGGTACCATTCGTCAGCAAATCCTTAATACGGCCCATTTCTTTTTCCCAGCCTTCTAGCTGAGTAAGTAACTCATCACGATTTTGTAAAGTGATGTCTCGCCATAAAACCGGGTTGGAAGAGGCTATACGCGTCACATCACGGAAGCCTCCTGCTGCAAGAGAGCGAGTCATAGGATATTCCCCATTCTCTCCTCCTAATTGATGCACAAGAGAAGCTGCAATAACATGAGGGAAATGGCTCACCACAGCTGTCATATGGTCATGCTCACTTGCAGAAACACTTACCACCTTTGCATGCGTAAATTTTAATAGACTTTCTAGCTGTGCCATATGAACAATTTCTTCACCAGCGAGCGGTGTTAGCATATAGTAGGCATTTTCAAAAAGATGCGCCTTTGCAGCTAATACGCCACTTTTGTGTGAACCTGCCATTGGATGTCCACCAATAAACGTAATGCCCAGTTCACGTAATTCACCAGCTTTTTGCATAATTAATTTTTTTGTACTTCCTGTATCTGTTACAATGACTTTATTTTTTAATGGCCATGATTTTAATTGCTCCATCCATTCAAGCGTTGCATTAACTGGTGTACCGAAAATAATAATATCGACATCCGCTGCAATTGCCTGTGGATCCGTCACAGTGTCATGTACAATATTTAATGCTTGTGCATGCTCACGTGTTTGAGCATCCATGTCATAACCAATAATCTTTGTATCTGGTGCCTTCTGTAAAGCAAGGGCGATAGAACCACCGATTAATCCTAGCCCAATAACGAGCACATTGCGTGTCATGCAAATACTCCTTGCTCTTTTAATACATTGTCAAGTTGAACTAGCAATGCTGCATTTTGGGCTTCGGTACCGATTGTGACACGGATAAATCCTGGTAATCCTAAAGCATTACCACTGCGCACAATAAAGCCCTTTTTCATAAGCTCTTGGAAAATGACATCACTATCAGCCTTTGTATCAAAGAAAATAAAGTTCGTATCAGATGGGAAGTATTTTAGATTATGTTTTTCACAGAATTCAACATATTGTTTTTTACCATGTTCATTCGCTTCACGACATGCTTCTATATATTCCTGATCACTAAGTGCAATAGCAGCTACGGCTTGGCTTAGACTTGTATTATTAAATGGACCTCTGACCGGATCAAGCTTTTCAATAATAGTTGGTTGGCCAATCGCATAGCCAACTCGGAACGATGCCAAACCATATGCCTTAGAGAATGTACGTAATAAAAGAACATTTGGATATTGGTCGATGATTGGTAGAGTATCCTTATGTTCAGGATGTGTCACGTATTCAATGTACGCTTCATCAAGTACGACAAGTACATCGTTTGGTACTTTGGCAAGGAAGGCACGTAAAGCCGTATCTGGAATGACCACACCAGTAGGATTATTCGGACTACATACCCATATAACGGCTGTTTGATCATCAATCGCAGCAGCCATCGCCTCTAAATCATGTGCACCCTCCACACAAGGAATTTTACGGATTTCAGCACCTTCAATTTCAGCATTATGCCAGTATTGGGAGAAGGATAGGTCAGCCATAATGGTATTTACCCCTGGATACAACAAAGCACGAGTAATAATAGCAATGATATCGTCAGAGCCGTTACCAAATAGAAGCTGTGTCTCTTGAACACCTAGATGATTTGCAACAGCTGTACGTAAATTTTGTGCATAGCCATCTGGATAAAGAGCATGATTCACTGCATTATTTTGTAAATAAGCTGTCACCTTAGGTGAGCATCCAAATGGATTTTCATTAGATGCCAATTTAATAACTTCTTTTAAGCCATATTCACGTTGCACTTCTTCAATTGGTTTTCCTGGTTTATACGCTTGCATACCGTCCAATTGTTGTTTCCACTTCATCTAAAACATCTCCTCTACTTATTTAGCTTGTGCTAAATCTGGTCTTAATTTCACTGCATCATTGAGATACAAGTGCTTAACATCTTTTTGGGCTACCTCTATATTCGCATGAATTAATACTCGAATACATAATGGTAGGGCATTCGGTACATCCATTTCATGTGTACACATCACTGGAACATATTGCCACCCTTCCATCAATCGGACTGCCCGAGCAGGAAATGCTGAGGTAATATCAGGCGTAGTAGAAATCAAAATGGAAGCAATATCATCTATTTCTACATTATTTGCTGCCACAACCTCACGCACTAATCTTGCTGTCTCATCCCATACAAGCTCTGGCTTGTCAGATTCAATTGTAATTGCTCCTCTAAGTCCACGAATCATACAAGCACCTCCGCTAATAACTCTCTATATTCGGCATCTACTTCTTTGCATTCTTTTAAATCAATTGCCCGCACAAACGGTTTACCGATTTTTTCTAACAAAACAAATTGCAAAATTCCATATTCTGTCTTTTTATCTTTCATTAAATAACTTGTTAATTGTTCGAATGTATAGTCATTTACTGCCTCAAAAGGATAGCCATTTTTAACTGCAAATTGTAAAAATGCTTTAGTAAATGGACGATTGAGCTCCCCATAACGTTCACTCAATAATAAGCAATACACAAGACCAATCATGACTGCCTCACCATGAGCGACTTTGCCGTAGCCTGCAGCCGCTTCAATCGCATGTCCATATGTATGGCCCAAATTTAAAAACTTTCGAACAGATTGCTCTGTTTCATCCTCTGCGACAATTTTTGCCTTAACCTCAATTCCCTTTTTTAGCTGCATCGCTAATTCCTGCTGATTAAAATGCATCACGGAATCTGCTGCCATTAATTCCTCTAACCATGCTGAATCAGAAATCATCGCATGTTTGATTAACTCAGCTGTTCCTGAACGAATTTCGCGTACAGGTAGGGTTTCAGAAAAAACTGTATCGTAAATAACACCTTCCGGCTGATAAAATGCGCCAATCATATTTTTTCCTAATGGATGGTTAATAGCCGTCTTACCACCTACGGCTGAATCATGCGCCAAAATAGTTGTTGGAATTTGAATAAACGGAATTCCGCGCATATAGGTTGCTGCAACAAATCCCGTTAAATCACCAACAGCCCCTCCACCAAAAGCAAAAACAAATGATTTCCGAGAACATTTTTGCTCAAGTAAAAAAGTTTGAGCTGCATAATATTGCTCAAAGGTTTTGCATGCTTCGCCACCAGGCAAAATAAATACTTCAAAATCATATGGGAAATTTGCCTTGAAATAGTCTCCCTGAGCCTCCCATACATGAGCATCTGTAAAGACAAAAAACTTATCTGCTTTATTTAGCTGATCCGCATATGTTTGAATAGCTTCAGTTAGAAAACGATGGCCAAGTAGAACCTCATAATGATGTGATTTTGTTGCAACTGGAACACGCATATATCAGAACCCCTTCGTATATTGACGATGTTCATCAATTTGAGCTTTTAATTGTGGTAATTGGTCACTATGGAATTGTTCCAAAATAACAGTCGCTATTTCCCAGGCAATAACATGCTCCGCTACAACTGATGCAGCTGGTACCGCACAGCTGTCCGAACGCTCTACACTTGCTTTAAACGGCTCTTTTGTTTCAATATCCACACTTTGTAATGGTTTATATAATGTTGGAATTGGTTTCATTACACCTCGTACAACAATTGGCATGCCCGTAGACATACCACCCTCTAAGCCACCAAGTCGATTGGTCGCACGAGTATAGCCTTCTTCTTCCGTCCAAATAATTTCATCATGAACTTCAGAGCCTTTGCGACGAGCCATCTCAAAACCAAGCCCAAATTCTACCCCTTTAAATGCATTAATAGAAAGCATTGCCGCCGCTAACTTAGCATCGAGCTTACGATCATAGTGTACATAAGACCCTATACCTGCTGGCATACCTTCTACGATGACTTCAACAACTCCACCGATAGAATCCCCAGCTTTTTTTGCTTCATCAATCGCATCTACCATCTTTGCAGATGCCACTGGATCTACACAATAGCAAGGGTCCGCTTCCACAATGGCACGAATTTCATCGACTGTTTTCCCTTCCACTAAGGAGGTATCAGCCTTAATTCCGACAATCTCCGTAACATGCGCCACAATAGAAATACCTAATTCATTTAATAAAGCCTTTGCCACAGAGCCGACTGCTACACGTACAGTTGTTTCACGAGCTGAAGAACGCTCTAATACATTTCGCAAATCACGGTGTCCGTATTTCATGCCTCCAACTAAATCTGCATGGCCCGGACGAGGTCGTGAAATTTGCCGTTTGATATCCTCAGGATTTACATCTTCTGCTAATGGCTCAGCACCCATAATTTTCGTCCAATGCTTCCAATCATCATTGGCTACAACTAGAGCGACAGGTGATCCAAGTGTTTGTCCATGACGAACGCCTGCGACAATCTCTACTGTATCTGTTTCAATTTGCATGCGTCGTCCACGTCCATGACCTCCTTGACGTCGCTTTAAATCGTGATTAATTTTTTCTGCAGTAATAGGTAAGAGTGATGGTAAACCTTCAATAATTGTTGTTAGTTGGGGGCCGTGTGACTCACCCGCTGTTAAGTAACGCATAAACGCTTTCTCCCTTCAACTCGCTAAAGTATGTATTTTTCACTATAACATATATTCTTTAAAAAAACAGTCCTTTTGCAAATGTCTTTTAAGTTCATACTATTTACACAACCTATATGCGAATATTCTGAACGACTTGCATAAAACATTACTACACTACTGAAGTGAAGTGCTAAAATTTATAAAAAATACGCCTTTGCTTAGGATAAGCGAAAAGCGTACGAATTATCTATGTTAATGCTTTAGTTACTATATGTACATGATGAAACCAGTCATTTGTACAAGCTTTTCATTCATATTATAAACTGTTTTTCCGATAGAAGAATGTGTCCTCTACTTCAAATTGGTAACGAGATGGATTAAAAATTTGCTCTGTCGATCCTACAAATAATATGCCATCCTTGCGTAATGCTTTACTAAAATCGTTATAAATTTGATCTTTGGCTTCTTCCGTAAAATAGATCATTACATTGCGGCAAACTATTAAATCATAATTGCTGTCATAGGTATCATTGAGCAAATTTTGTTTTTTAAAGGTCACACAACGCTTAATCTCATCTTTCACGCGGTAGAAGGATCCTTCTTGTTCAAAACATTTAGCTTTAATGTCATTTGGCACTTCAGCTAAGGAGCGCTCTGGGTAGACACCCAATTTCGCTTTTTGAATGACATTTTCATCTAAATCAGTAGCAATAATTTGAATTTGAGATAAAGGCACTAATTGAGATAAGACCATTACTAATGAATACGGCTCTTCTCCTGTTGAACAAGCAGCACTCCAAATTTTTAAACGCTTATTAGTTTGTAATAGCTTAGGTAATATTTTCTTTTGCAATACTTCCCAACGCTTGCCATTACGATAAAATTCAGAAACATTAATCGTCATACGATCTAAAAACTCATTCATTAAATCACGATTTTGTTCAAGTGCCCTTAGAAAGTCAACAAAATTTCGATAACCTTTTTTTTCATAAAGTGAGGTTAATCGTCTTTTCATTTGCGCTTCTTTATATAACGCTAAATCTATTCCTGTTTTGCGCTTGATACCTTCTATAAACTGTTCATAATCAGACATATGGTCATCTTCCCCTCTAGCGTCGTAGTTCCATTATAGCTGAAAAGAGACAATCCTGAAATAGTCTTTCTCATGTATACTCGTCTACTTGTTTGAGTTTTGTTTTTCCTCTAATAGTAGCACCTTCGACTGTTCTAATTCAAGGCGCATTTTTTCCGTTTCAATTGTATAGGTTTCTAATCGCAGCTTTTCTAATTCTACTTCTTTTTCGATAGCCTTTAATTTTATTTTTTGCTGTCTTGTACGGGAATCTGTAAAAATTCCTGCTAAAGAAATAATAACCCCACCAATAATCGCTACAATGGCAATTGACAATATATCCACATCCTTTCGTTTCTAAAATTATACGGCAAAATAGAAAAAATAGTTTCACTTTCCAGAAATTTATTTCAATTTAAAAAATGAAGGTAGTTTTTCACTACCTTCATTCTAGCTACAGGACTAAACTTGTATACGGTAATGTTTTAAATCTTCTCGCAATTTCGCCTTCAAAAACTTACCTACAGATGTTTTTGGTACCTCCTGAATGAAAACAATATCATCTGGTATCCATGTTTTATGGAATTGCGCTTGTAAGTTTTCGATTAGTTCCTCTTTAGAAATAGAATTTTTGTATTCTGGCTTTGGCACTACGCACGCCAAAGGGCGTTCCAGCCATTTCTCATGTGGGATGGCAATAACAGCGGCTTCAAAGACTTTTGGATGGGACATCAAGGCATTTTCTAACTCAACTGACGAAATCCATTCACCGCCACTCTTAATTAAATCCTTTGTACGATCCGTAATTTTTATATAACCATCCGGCGTCATTACCGCAATATCCCCTGTATAAAGCCAACCATCCTTAAAAGCTTCATCGGTACGCTCATCCTGATAGTACTCATTTGCAATCCACGGACCTCGTATCGTTAGTTCTCCCATCGTTTTACCATCCCATGGCACCTCTCCATTTTCATTAACAACACGAGTCTCAAGAAGTGGCATTGTCATCCCTTGGGTAATGCGAACATGCATTTTTTCATCAGCCGTATAGTCCTGCATATGGGTTAAATACGTTGATAAGCTTACAAGTGGAGAGGTTTCTGTCATGCCGTACCCAGTCATATAAGGAATCTTCAACTCTTCCTCAAAGCCCTTTACAAGACCAATAGGTGAGGCGGAACCTCCACAAACAATTAACCGCATAGACGATAGGTCACGAGGGTTTAGACGTTGCTCCTGTAAAACGCCCAGCCAAATAGTGGGTACACCTGCCGTCAAGGTTACTTTGTACACATCAAAAAGCTCAAGTAAAAGCTGTGGCGTAAACATTGGACCAGGTAATACCTGTGTGGCACCAAAGGCTACACTAGCAAAGGGGAATCCCCATGCATTAGCATGAAACATTGGTACAACAGGTAGTACAACATCTGATTCACAAATAGCAATACTATCTGCAAGCCCAGCAGTTAAACTGTGAAGGACAATACTGCGATGTGTATAAACTACTCCTTTCGGCATACCAGTCGTTGCACTTGTATAGCACATACCTGCAGGTGTATTCTCATCTAAATCATCTGGAAATGAGAAATGCTCATTAGCATCTGCAATTAATGCCTCATAGGACAAAGCATTTGGAATGGGGATAGATTCAAGTGCCACAGCATCACCCATAATGATAATGTGTTTAACCGTTTTCAGCTGTGAAACAAATGGTGCAATAAGGGGTACTAAATTGTCGTCAATTAATAATATTTCATCCTCTGCATGATTAATGACATAGATAATGTGCTCAGGTGCCAACCGAATATTGATCATATGAAGAACTGCTCCTGCACAAGGTACAGCAAAATAGGCTTCTAAATGACGATGATGATTCCAAGCAAATGTCCCAACCTTCGTGCCCTGCTGCATACCTAATTTTGTGAGAGCATCCGCTAATTGACGAGTTCGTTTGACATATTCTTTATACGTAAATTCATGAATTGTCGTAGCACTTGTTCGCGAATATATTTTCTTTGACTGAAAAAATCGTTCTGCTCGATTCAAAAAACTTGTTAATAATAAAGGCGTATCCATCATATGCATGTTACCGCTCCCCTTCGCTGACAAATTTTTGAAACAACCGAGGCTGACTGCCACTACAGATAAAAAGATTTACTTAGGCTGCATACGAATGGCTCCATCCAAGCGAATGACCTCACCATTTAACAAACCATTTTGGATAATGCTTTCTACAAGAAGTGCATATTCTGACGGCTTGCCAAGCCGTTTAGGGAATGGTGTCATTTGCGCAAGAGCCATCCTTGCAGGTTCTGGTAAAGAAGCAAACATCGGTGTTTCAATTAAACCAGGAGCAATAGTCATCACACGCACACCAAACGCGGCGAGCTCACGTGCAATTGGTAGTGTCATCGCTGCTACGCCACCCTTTGATGCACTATAGGCAGCCTGTCCAATTTGGCCATCAAATGCTGCTACGGATGCCGTATTAATGATAACGCCGCGCTGACCATCGTCATTTGGCTCATTTAGCTGCATTTTCTCAGCAACTAGACGGATGACATTGAATGTACCAATTAAATTAACCATTATTATTTTTTCGAATAAACCAAGTGCATGAACACCTCGCTTGGAAATTATTTTGCTCGCATCCGCAATTCCTGCACAATTCACTGCAACATTAATAGGGCCAAATGCTGCTATGGCTTGCTCAAGACCTGTTGCTACATCCTCTTCCTTTGTAACATCTACTCGTACATAGAGTGCATGTTGCCCTAATTCCTCTACTATAGCTTGTCCACGTTCATCATTCACATCAAAGATGATGGATTTGCCACCTTGTTCGACGATTTGGCGAACAGTCGCCTCTCCTAAACCCGATGCACCACCTGTTACTACTGCTACTACATCATGCTTCCTCATTGCCCATATCCCCCTTACATTTTTTCAATAATCGTAGCATTAGCCATCCCCATACCTTCACAAATAGCTAGTAAGCCGTATCGGTAATTCTCTCGCTCCATGCGGTAGAGCAAAGTCGTTAACAATTTTGTTCCGGTAGCACCTAATGGATGTCCTAGTGCAATCGCTCCTCCATCTGGATTGAGTTTCTTTGGGTCCCCACCAATTTCCTGCAACCAAACAAGTGGCACAGGTGCAAAGGCTTCATTGACCTCATAGGTATCAATATCCTCTATCTTCAGGCCAGAACGTTCTAACGCCTTTCGAGTCGCTTCGATTGGCCCTGTTAACATCAATGTCGGGTCAGAGCCCACAACAACTCTTGTAATAATTTTAGCGAGTGGCTGAATACCGAGTTCCTGCGCTCTATCCAAAGCCATAACCACTACTGCTGATGCCCCATCACTCATCTGACTCGCATTACCAGCCGTAATCACGCCATCCTCTTGAAAAACAGTTTTTAAACTATTTAAAATATCAACAGTAGTTTCAGCACGAGGACCCTCATCCCTACCAACGGTTGTTACAGTATCATCTTCTTGGATTACTTCAATTGGTAGGATTTCATCTTTGAAATACCCAGCTTCAATGGCTGCTAGTGCGCGTTGATGACTCTCATAGGCATAACTATTGAGCTGCTCTTTTGATAATGACCATTTTTCGGCTATTTTTTCTGCTGATAGCCCCTGATGTATAATATTATAATTTTCCTGTAAGCGATTACCTAAATGAGCATTTTGCATGTTAGTCCCCATAGAAACCCTAGACATACTTTCCACACCGCCAGCAATAACTACATCCATATCTCCTGCTAAAATGGCTTGTGCTGCGAAATGCACAGCTTGCTGGCTCGAACCACATTGACGATCGATGGTCACCCCTGGCACACTATCAGGAAATCCAGCCATTAACAGGGCCGTCCGTGCAATATTTCCCCCTTGCTCTGCTGTTTGTGTTACGCAACCTAAAATAACATCATCCACCTGTTCTTTAGTTATGCCTGCTCTTTGTACAGCCTCCTGTAACACATCAGCTGCCAGATCATCCGCTCGAACATGACTTAATGCTCCCTTCCTTCGCCCCACAGCCGTTCGCACAGCTGCAACAATCACCACTTCTCTCATCTCCATTACCCCTTTTCTTCGTCATCCTTCACAGTTTATTGACAAGACTATTAATATATACCTAATTTAATTATCAGAATATTACATCTTTTATTGTACATGAGTAAGTAGTTTTTAACAATTCTAGACGGTTCTAGAAATAAATTAATATTTTAGCTAATAAAAAGGAGCATGCATTTTACCACTATCGTATTTCCACGATACTATCCATCTCCATTTTTTAAGCAATAAAAAAAGCAACCCCAATTATATTGAGATTGCCTAATCTATTCGAAATTAAACTAAATCTTCACCGAAGAATAAAGCGATTTCGCGCTCTGCAGAAGCAAGAGAGTCAGAACCGTGGATGATGTTGTGAGAAACAGTTGTTGCATAGTCACCACGGATTGTACCTGGGAAGCTACCAAGAAAATAGATTTTAACTATTATCCCTGAAATCACTAATATCATGGGTTCTCTGAAATAAACGAAAAAAACTAATTAGAACTAAGTTATTTACCTTCTATTTTCGATTATAAATGAATTGGAAAAGGAAGGCAAACAAAAAAGAGATTCACCAACTGTTGCTCATATCGAAACCAATTCAAACTTACATACATCACTTGGTTCAACATCTAAGTCATCTGTTGTCCTAACTATAGGATTCGAAATCATAGTTTCACTATTTGTTAGTGAATATGCTAGGAATTGTAATAGTCGCTTTAATAGATTTTCAAACTTTTCTTCATTAGATAATTTAGAATTTGTATCAAAGATAAAGTCAATAAATTTCACTCTATACTTTATTATATATAGGCAATTCGTGTTATACTCCTGAATAGCTTCCTTTAATCCCAAGACTTCTAATATATTTTGTACAATTTCAGGCGATTTACTTAAATGAACAACATTAGATTGATTTACTATATTATGATTGAATAAAAAACCATTGATACAATTATCTGAATTATAGAACAAATTTCCCTCTAAGCGATTCGCAACCAATCTAGCAACATTCCTATGCTCAGTATTATAAAAATTTTCCCAATCCACTTGTTGTCCTTTAAAGATACATTTTAGTTTAGTACCTTGTTTTTCAAAAATAATATCATGGTTTTCAAAGAAACACTTAATTTCTGTTTCACTCAGTAGCGCACTATGAAGATTGTACAGCTTTTCGTTTCCTTCAATCGGGTTAATTCTCTTACTCAGATGAAAAGAAGTAACATATAAATCTTCTATGTAACTTTTCAAGTCCTCTAGCTTATCCGCTGATTTTACTAACTGATAAAAACCATCTAACGAAATATCTTCATGATTAGATTTTAAAAATTCAAAATGTTCATCTGTCATATAAAGTATTTTTAAGTCTGTCTCACTTATTTTGAAAATGTTACACAACGACCTTACAATTGTTTCTGCGCTTTCAGTATCAATAACAATCACTATATTCCCCCTAGAGTATAAGTTTACTTCACAGCAAGTAAACCACATTATACCATTTTTAAGTGCGTGTGAAAAATGACATGGTATAGTACAAAAAACACACACAGGGGTATCATCAATGACCCATTAAATAGGAAGTAACACATCTTCTGATTGCACCTTTAGCTCAATCAGACCTGCTTTCACAATCTCAGCATTAATAACCTTATATGACCTTCCATAGAGCTTTATTGTTTCGTTCACTTGGAAACTCTTTCGATTCTTGGTGTTGTCTTGTACATTGATAACAAGCGTCTTAGTAGCTGTTACAATTTGTTCTTCGTCAACTGTCATTTCCTTATAGCTAATAACAGCAGGCTCTTGACGGTCTACAACAGTTTCCGTCTTATAGATAGGTCTACCCATTGCGTCAGTACCCACTTTGATTTTAACTGTGATGGTCGGCTCTAGGACATAGTTGCAATACTGTACTAAAGCTTTGTATTTAAACCTTCTATAAGCTACTACATCAGTCATTACAAGGTAGTACCTACTATTAATACTGATATAGTCACCACGCTTAAACTCACTCAAGGAATGGAAATGAAAGGTGCTGTCAGGCGTTAGCATTGCATTGGTTACAAAGCCATCTACTGCGCTTGGTGTGTCTGTCAGTTCATTCATCATATAAGGCTGAACAAGCCCTGAGAGCGTTTCTGTGAGCGTCTGAGCATCAAATAAATTCATCTTATCCACTCCTAAATATACAAAATGAAAATCTCAGAATTATTATTTTCAGTTTTCATTTTCCTTACTTTATTTGTTAATTGGTCAATACGCTTCATGAGGTTCTCATGGAACTCGCTGACCGTCATATCATCAATTTTGATTGACTTCATCATATTCGGATTGTTAGCTACTGATTCAAGCATACTAAGAGCAGTAGCATAGATTGCTTTTTTATCTGTCATAGACTGCGGATTGTACTCAGCATGAGCTTCAAGACCGTTTTCAGCAAGATACACCATCAACTCATTCTGCTCAAGGTTAATTCCTTTTGTTTCCAACTGCAAGCGTTGTAAATTGTTCATTTTTAGTTATCACTCCAATTAATTTGTTTTGTATAAATATTCATTTTTAACTTCCGATAAGCTGAATTATGTAAACTACAAGTAGTCACAAATAGTTGATATATCAACATTCTTCGATTTTATCAAAAATCACTATTATACATTTTCTATACATCTTTGATATATCAAGGTTTCTTCCGTCTACATATCTGTAAGGCTATTGAAAATCTTGCATAAAAAACAGCGATTTTATACATTAATATTTTTGTTGATTTTCCTCATTTGCCAACTGTAATAGTCTTTCCTTCACACCTCTAGGCAATGGTACACCAATCCTAGCTAGGTTCTCAGTAATAGACAACCCTTCCATGCCGATATAGAAGTAAATAGCCATTGTCCTAAACACAGGCGCACCTGACGCTGTAAGTACATCTAATAGGTTCGCCAAGACTATCACAATCATAATAGTGGCTTTCTTCAAGAAGCCGACAAAAGCAATCTTTGAGGACAGACGCTTTTGCACAAGTGATACAATGACACCTGTAACAATATCAATAACCATAAACGCAACAAGAACAGTCAATGATACATGCCACCCACCAATAAGGAAGGATAATGATGTTCCTGTTAATGCTAGGATAGTGAATAAACTCATTTTCTCCATTGTTCATTCACCTCCAATACAACTGTTGTAACAGGCGTGAAAAATTGGATATAGTCACTCCAACCCTCCACACCTGAAAAACCACTAGTTTTCACCAAAAATAAAAAGCCTACGTTCAACCAAAATCCCTATGATTTCAGCAAACAATAGACTTATCTTTTATCCCTATGTTATCCATCTTTACGATACCTTTTCTATATCATCACTAGAGCCACCAAAATTACTGTGTTCTACCTGCTCAAATGGTTTCACATCTTGTATGCGATTCATCTCAAGCGTAACATCATTCACATATGGCGACTGCTCAAGGATTGTTTCAACGCTTAAAGCACCCATTGCATGTTGCTTACTCATGTTGTCAATAATCTCAGCATGGTTAGATGGTGTGTTGTATTGGAAGTTAAATTCAAGCGTCATAAAATCATCTTCTGAAATTTGAACATCTTTGTATCTCAACAGCTCACAGACCTTCTCCCAACGCTCATAGAAGCCCTGTTTCAAGTAAGTTTCATTTAGCCCTGCTTTTGTATCTGCTAGTGAGAACAACAGCTTAATACTAACCTCTGATAAATTGCTCACATCAGTTTTGTTCATTGATACAGCAGGAGTTGAACTTACATCTAATAAAGCCTGTTGTAGCGTCTTGTAGACTAATTCAAAAGACTTAGAATCTAATTGATTAGTCACCATTTTGAAGTCAGCACCATCATCAAGGTTTAAACCACCTCCAACAATGTCAGTAGGCAAGGAGTCTTTAAGTTGCTGACCAACTGCAACAGGAATAGGATTCATAAACTTGTACATTGAATCAACATACTTGGATAACACATCTTCCATATTATCTAAGATACCTGTGTAATCATCTAACTCTGAGCGCCCCTCTGTATCACTAAACTCATTGTCAGTCTTGTATAGGACAGGTAAGCCACTTAGGTTAGCATACTGAGCAGCGAGTTTTAACTCACCACCTTCATTTGACCATTCCTGCCCTAGTTTGTCAGTATAAATTGTGTAATAAGCAATTCCATCAAAGACATAATGCTCAATAAAGGCAATCATTTCCCCATGATGATTGAACACAGGTGTCCCATCCTCTGCATCAATAATCTTTGAATCAATTCTCCCTTTAGCATTAATAAAAAGGTATTCAGCCACTTGACCAAACTTAATCAGCTTGCTAAGTATAATAACATTTTTATCATCAAAGCGACCTAGCTTATTGACCTTCAAGAACTGCTCAATCATCTTCTCAGCACCTATGATATTGACACTGTTCTTCAACAGGTACTGCGTTTGGAAGTTCAAAATAGTCTTAGCCATCTGAATCACAATTTTGCGTGGCTCAATGACCTGACCATTGTACTTAAATGAATCACGCTGTAGTATTTTGTGCTGACCATCTAAATACTTTTTCTTACTAAACACATCTTGCAAACGCTCTTGGTTGTCATAAGAGTTCACCTCCTCTAAGAACCAATGAGGGTTGCTTTTGTGTTTAACCTGTAAATATCTATCTAAATTCATTTTCTGCTTCCTTTCCTAATTTTAGAATAAAAAAAGTCACACTCTTATCAGAGCGTGACTGTAACCACAAATTATTACTAGGAATCTCTTTGTACCAATTCCTTAAATGTCATATTCATTTCTTCTTCAGTTAAATCTTCAATAAAATCTTTATATTTTTCACTCTTCTTCAACATTTCATCTCGTTCTAAAGACCGTTGATTAGAAGATGAGAATTTAACAGATACAATTTGTTTCCATATATCAAGAGATAAACGTAATTCTAATAAGTATTTAGGGCTAGTTAATTCTTCAATTTTTTTCTCTGATATTTCTTTTATAGTAGGATTATCTAATGATGATAGGTGTAAAGAAATTGCATCACCATGATTCGTTAAATTATGTTCAAGAATTTCAGTTGTTGCATAAACTAAAGATTTAATAAGAAAACTTTCTTTAATTTTTGTTTCTGACAAGATATTTTCAATATGTGTTTTAAAATCCACAATTCTATTAACTTCTTGGTTCGGTTTTAACCCTAGTCCAACATTAAAACCAAGAAGTAAAACAAATGTATCCATATCCAAATAGAATCCTTCTGTTTTTTCTTTAAATTCCTCTAAACTTTCAATATACAAATCTAACCATTTCATAACTATCCCTCCTATACTTATATATTACAATAAAAAGTAATTATCTACCACAAGAAGACCAAATTCATACATACCATTTATTTATTTTCATACCTTGAATTGCTAATGCTGTTGAAATCACGCTATCATCATGGTGCAAGTCACTATTCCCTCGCTTATTACCTAAGCGACCATTTGTTTCAACAAACATTTGCATTTGCTGTAAGGTAGTCTTACATTCGATATTCACAAGCCCTAGCTCAAACTGCTCTTTCATATCGCTTATCATAATCGCCTTTGTTTTCTCAGATGTAATGAAACCAATTTGTAGCTTCTTCTTTCCTCGTTCATCAAAGGTTTTCATCTTATACATATTGAGATAGCCACGCTCTTTGCGTAGGCGCTCAATGACAGGTAAACCATATGAGTTGCGTTCTACTGTCAAAAAAGCATAGTTATAAAAAATACCCAAGTCATAAATGACCTGAGCAAATTCATAGACTGCTATTTTATTATGGTAGAAGCTCATTACTTGTTGCCCTTCTGAATCAAATACAGTAATTGTTGAGTAGTCATTACCTGAGCCACTTGCTGTATCGACACCAAAGTAATATTTTTTTGAACGCTCAGGCAATTCGAAAAGGTCTAAGCCCTTACCGATGTATTTTCGAACGCTCTCAGGTACTTCTGACAGCACCTCATTTTTAGATAATGGCTCAATTGAATAAGAAAGCCTAGTTAATACCTTGTTTTGGTCAAATACACTTTTCCCTGTGCTAATAAAGGATTCTAACGCATTAGAAGGATATTCTTGCATGAACTGTTGTTCATTCTCCATGTCTTGAATTTTCCATCTTCGCCACATAAGTTGTCTTAAAGTTGCCCCTGCTCTATGTAGAACTGATTCATCTTCTTCTAAATCATCAGAAACAAGTCTCTTGCCACCATTGGTAGCTTTGTACCAACGCTCAGCTTCATCATAGTCATGGGCGAATTGTTTTTTGTATAGCTTGTGATAGAAGGGAATGAAGTAAGGAACATACTTAGACTTATTCTTGAGGGCTTGCATATACAAGCGATAGAAGTGGTTACTTGTACCATTTGAGGTTGTTTCAATTGTTAATTGGCTCTCAGCTCCTTTTGCAAGGGATTGTTCAACTGAGAGTAGTTGCGTTTCCTGTGAAGCATAGAAAGCAAACTCAGATAAATGGACATAAGTATACGTTGAACCACGCCCAATATCTTTGTTCCCCGCTGTCACAGAACTGATTCTTGAGCCATTAGTGAATAATAACTCACTTCTGTTATCCCTGCGAACATTTGGAAACACATGAGGGAATTTATCTCTTGGAACAGCATCATTCATTTGCTTCAACTTTTCAAAGAGTGCTTTTGCTGAATCACCCTTATAACTCACAATCAAGATATTTTCATTAGGCTTGGTTAATGCTCGCCACAATGCCCTAGCAAGAACAAACGTGCTTATACCTGCTTGTCGAGCTTTACCAATGACTACAAAGCGATTTTCTAGCATAAGATTTTCAATTTCTTGCTGTGCTTCATTGATTTCAAACTTTATGACTTGATTCTCGTTGTCAGTAATAAAAATAAAGTTCTTAGCGAATAATGGAAACTCACTAAGAACTTTGGTCAGTTTATTAACTTTAGTTACCATTTTTAAGACAGCTCCAATTCATCATAAGCACCATCGTTTTCTATTGGCTCATAGACTTTAGTTGTCTTAGCTTCCTTGTTAAATGCTCTCACCTGCTTTTGAAGGTCTAGTAATAGCTTAATAGACTTTTCATCACCTTCAATGGCTCTCTCTGCTGTAACTTGATAAATCTGCTCTAAATCATTCGCCATGCGTGATTCAAGATACAAATTAGTCAACATCAGATACTCAGAAGATTTCTCCCACTTCTTCATGTGGTTCAATGTTTTCACATCTAATTTTTGACACAGTTCTTCTTCCGAAAGTTCTTCTGTTCGATTGATATATAAGTCAAACTTCCATTTGAAGTATTCCCTTTTCTTGTATGGAACTGCTTCAAGTGCTTTGTAAATATCCATAAATATCATTCCTTTCTTTTGATGGGATTTAGCTGTTATATCCATCTCTACATTCAATAGCAAGTTTTGCTAGTTCAATGCATCTATCAACCACTTTATACTCTTCATATGTTTCTTTATCCACTAAGGGTTTTTGCTTTTTCAGTTTATTAATGCGATTCTCCCCTGCTCTAAGAACTCTTTTCTCAAAGTCAGTTAAGCCTACTTTTCTTTTTTGTTTTCGTAAGTCTAAAACAGCAATATAATCCTGTTCATTAGGGAACACATCTTCACCGTTTTCATCTTTAAATGTGTTGAATCGCTTTTCTGTTTCTTTTAGTTCTTCTACAGTAAAATGCTCTAGGTTAGTTACTTCCTCTATTTCCTTTTCACCATGTTTCTTTCTAAATGAATGATGTGTGATTTCATCATCTTCAAAAGGTGTTGTTCTGTATTGATTAGTGTTTTGTTTACCTGTGTCATTGTAATCACCGATATTTTTGTGAATCAGACCTACTTCAACAGCTTCATTGACTACTTTAAATGCTGTCGATTCTGAGCATTTTAAAATATTTGCCCAACGTGACTTAGAGCAACCAAATATGCCATCACCACTGTTAGCCCACTTAAAAACAGCTAGGTAAACATGCAAATGGCGAATATCTTTGATTCCATCAAACACCTCAAAATCAAGTTGAGTGAAATACTCAGTGTCAAATTTTGATAGCTCAACTAATAAAGTATCATTTGCTTTGAAAGCATCTGTAAGCTCACCATCTGCATTTGTAAATCTAATAACTTTTTTATCTCTTAGTGAGATAAGCGTATTCTTAATGGCTTGTACCCCTCGCTTTTGGCTACTTGCTAACTTGATATGCCCCATATCATGGATAGTCGATGGTGTTGTAAATATTTGACCTCTCAGGTTTCTGCTCATTGATAGCAACGAGTAAACATATAATTCCTCAGATGTAAGGTGAAACTCAGTTCTTTCATCTATCATTTGATTGTTAATTTGAATATAAGTAAATTTTTCCATTGTTAAAAACTCCTGTGTGATTGTATTTTTGTAATAAAAAGGAAGTCACCCTCTAGGCAACTCCCTAATTGATTTCCTTGTATTTGTCTAAAGCTCGCTGTAGTTCATCAGTTTTTTGATAGACTGTATAAATGGCATTATCCTTAATGCTTTTAGCCTTAATGATGTATGAAATGCCTTCTTCTTTTAGAAATATTGATAACTTCTTTGTAAAGCAAAAGAAGAAATCTTGCTCAGTTAACTGTTTCATCTGTAACGCTCCTGTTCTACTCCATTGAGCATTTAGTTGTTCAAGATATATTCTTTGTACATCTTCACTTTGCTTGAATCCATTGCTACTTTGTTATTTTCGTGACGTGATAGCAAAGCGATTGAGCAATCAATGTGCTTAGCAATATCAGATAGCTTAATTCGCTTTTGTCTACGCATTAAAAATAGCTCTATTTGTGTCATGGTCTTACTTCCTTTCTTCTAGTAATAAATTTGCATGATATGAATTGAAAAAAGCACTCCCATTACAGAGAGTGCCTAAAGGTATTATTCGCCCTGAGTTAATACTGCAACTGCTTTCTTTGAACCAACTTTTAATGTAGCTTCTGCAACCACTTGACCCTTCACTGAGTCACCTGTTTTTGCAAGTGGCTCAAAGTGTGGCTCACGCAAGTATGCTAAATCAACATAAGCGTCATTAAAGAACACCACTTTGTCAGCAGGAACATGTTTAGATAAAACAAATTTCACTGAACCATAGTTAGTATTGATTTCATCAACTAGCAATCCAAAAGAAGTTGTTACATGATTGTATGAGTAATTATCCTTATAGATAGCGTCAATTTTTTCTTTAATATCAGCATTTACAAAGGCATAAACCTGACCTTCTGCTAAATTCTGATTCCAAAGGTTACGCATAACTTGTTTAATTGCTTTTTCATCAATTGGAGCTGTTACAGCATTAGTAGCGTCAGCCATTTCAATTAGACCTGATAATTGACGCTTGAAAGGCGCTTTTGAACCATCTGCTTTAAGACCATTGATGAATTTCTTTTCCATGTTTACTTTTAGCTCTAACAATCGGTCAGCAACCTCTGCTGAGAACTGAGTTGATTGCATTGCTTCTGCTGTACCTGATACCTGAACACCCTTCTTGAAAATCTCAAGGATGTTACTTAGCTCTGCTCTAGCGCTCTCATAGAAAACTGTGGTGTCCGCACCCTCTACTGCTGAAATATCTTCATCATTTGAAAGTGATTTTTCTCTCCATGTGTACACAGTACTAAGCGCTTTTTCAATATTACCTTTTGCCATAAGTAATGATGTAAATGGCGTTGCCTGAACTCCAATTACTGCAATCTCATTTGCTAATGAAATGCGTTCTGATTCTGTGAATGATTGTGAATTAAACATTAATAAATTCCTTCTTCCTGTTATTTTGTTTTACTTAAATAATTTTGCGAACTTGCTTGCAATCATGCCTTTAGCGTCACCATTTTGCTTGTGAGCTGTATAATCATCTTGCTTAGCAACTTCTTTTGGCTTGAAGCCCATATCTAACTTGATTTCAGCGATTAATTGCTGAATCATTTCAATTTGCTTTTCAATGTTTTCTGTAGGTGAATACGTTGTTGCAAAGTCTTTGGCAAAACCTAAGCCCTCTTGCTCAAGTCGGAACTTCAAAGTATCCTCTTTAAGTTGTTGTTTTTCAATCTCAAGTTGCTTGGCTTGGTCTTGGATAGCGTCATAGTCAACCGCTTGCTCCTCTGTCTGTTCAACAGGTGCTTCAACTACCTCTGCTACCATTTCAACTGATTCTTCTGTTTGTAAGTTTTCCATTAATAATCCTCCTTCTGATATGAATTTTTCCGTATTTTCACGAATAAAAAAGCTAATAAGCAAATGCTCATGGCTTGATTTTCCACCAACCTATTTAAGACCTGAGAACGCTCTGTACGGTGTTCTAATTGAGCCACTCATAAATCTTCACCCGAACCATCAAGATGGCTCACAGGTGCTACTCAAGCTTTCCAAGTGGTGTCCTGAGCGCTCCACATTCAATAGATGTAATGAACATACTCAGTTAAAGATTTGAATAAAACTCAATAAAAAAAGGACTACAATAAAGTAGCCCTCAAACAATGGCGATAATTACGTTCAGTAGTTATCATTTTTTGGATTATCTTATGGAAATTATGCTAAGGCTCTAGTAAAACCTGAGCATAAGTAAAACTTTCATTTTATTAAATAACCCTCTCATTCTTTAAGGCGGTGGGAAGTCACTTTTGTAATACTTTTTTGTACAAGCCCTTTATCGACATGCTTTACAGATAGATAATAGTCCATCTTTTGCTGATTTATTGTCGCTATAAAACTCGTCAGTAGCAGGCAAGTGTTCACCGCACTTAGTACATTGTTTTGTTTTTAGTCCTAGTGTGCTTGTGTAGATTACTCTACGCCATTGTCTCTCAGTAAAGAAAAGAATCCCTCATTCTTTAAGGCGGTGGGAAGTCACTTTTGTAATACTTTTTTCCGCACAATTAAAAAACACCTGCAAAATAGGTGCTTTCACTACTTCCTCCAAAAGAAGGGTATTAATTAAGTCACCCGCATAACGAAGGTCACAACCTTCACACACGACCTGAGAGCCATCTAAGCAACCAAGTATCCATCTTGCTATATCTCGAATCGTCTGAGGGCTATTCTGAGAAGGTAGGCAAGAGAAAAAAGCACACCACGAAATTTCGATGTGCTTTTATAATAACTAATCCTCTTCACTAGAATCAGATTCGCTATTATGCTCTAACAATGTATCTCTGTATAATTCTAATAGACCTTTTACACTTTCTAAATTCGGTAAAAGAACAGGTGCTTCATTAGAATCTTCATTATTATTTTCAATTTGACGTTCTATATGTACCTCAGTTCCTTTAAGCATTAAGTTCGCCATTCTTTCAAAAGCCATTTGATGCAATTCAAAATTCTCAGGTGTTTGTGGTACGTCAGAAGTATTCATTACACTACGAACATACTCCTGTCTTATCATTTTTTGTTGCATATTCATATTTTCCAAAATTAATTGCTTAGTCTCCGCATCAAAATTCACTTCATTTTCTCTGCGTTTATCCTCTAAAACTATCTTTACATACTTGATAGCATTTGCTAAAAATAAACCGAATATCTTGAAGTCCACTAAACTATCTAATGCAACTTGATACCATTCTGAACCTTTATCAAATCCGACTAACTTGGCTTTTTTATTATCTGTAAGAACTATTGAGAAAATCTGATTCAAATGTTTTGTAAACTCTGCTACATCATCAAATAACTCAAAAGAAGGTAGTTTAATCGCATAAACAAAATTATATTTTTCGTTTCTATTATCTTCCACAATTCTTACTGTATCTATAAGTATTGAAAACTTAGCAAGTATTTTCTCTAAAGTTATTTTAAGTTCATTAAATCTATGAGTATCTTTGCTAGCAATAAAATAACTTAGTTCGCCTATTTCTTTTTTAAGGCTTTTTTCAAAAGGACTTTTTTGCATAGTTTTAATCAATACTTCTACTTGAGAAACAGAATCATAATAAAAGTTTTCCCAATCTATATCACTAAAAAAATTCATATCCTCTTCTGCTTTTTGTACTTTAACTGAAAGCGTATTATTTATACGACTTGCATCTGCAAAAATATCATCTACCCAATATTCAATTTCCTTAATTCTCATTAAAAACATCCTCCTTATTACTATGTCAATCATACCAAAAAGTTGGATGGTATTATCTGATAAATTTATGATATTAAGAAACCATATATCAAATGACTGTTTTGACACTACTTCCTTTGAGGAAGGTGTATCTATTCCACCTAGTAGATTCTTAGATTCAATTCATGAAAGCAGACTAGGGCGTCAGCCCGTCCATAGTTTTTTTCTTTATCCCTATTTATTTCTTTAATATGTTTCTTTCTTTAAACTTGTCAGAATGTGTTCCAACTCAGCTCACATTTTAGACCACCTTATCTAAAAACTGTCCCAAATTGGGACACATTTTAGACCCACCCTAGTGTAAAATCTGTTCCAAAATGGTACACACTTTATATAGACAATTTTAATCACTAATAAACTAATATTATTTACGCCCTAAGTGGATTTAATGCTTGACAATCATTCACGTCCTACCAAACATGAAGCCGAGTGAGTAGCAACGGCTCGGTGAAAAAGTGCCTGCCTTGTTCTCAAGAAATCTATAAATAGACTACAAGGAACAAGACAGACACCTCTCATAGTTTCATGAATCCTCGTTCGTAGAATCCGTATCGTATGCCCTGTTTAAGCGTGAACTCTCGTTCGGTATATCTACTATCTACTTCTGCCCCCAATAGTTCTCACAATCTGTACAATCGCTTTCTGCTATGCCACTAATCCTTATCCTACTGCATGAGGAAATCACGAAACTTTTGTGATGTTTGATAATACCCTGTGTAGCCGTAACCACTCAGACCTTCCACTCCTGACCTTTAACGGTAGTCACCACCATTCGCACCCAAAGCGAAACAAGGAACGCTTACATAGAGTGCTAACGATAATTATTACATCGGCTATCGTACAAACCTGTCAAGTTTAGTTTGAGAACGTGTTACTAGGCTTCCACGTTCGACTACCAAAAATAAACGCACTTAAATAAGCCTAGACGTTGAATTTTTTTTGAATAGGCTGTACAATAGCGTTACATTGGTGTGTATGCTATCGCTTTGCGGTAGTCATATTCAGTTAAAAGTCGTTAGTGTTCCCGCACTAATGGCTTTTTCTATGCAATCATTTTCTATTGCAACCTCTCACATCATCATTCAGATAACGTGAGAACGCTCTAAGCCTAATGCCTGTTTATACTCGCTTAGTCGAGTTTTCTATATAAGCTTTTCATCCTGTTCTTCATGTACATCAATCTTGACTGCTTCAACAATCTCAAAGCTTTCCACATCATTTAAGACCACCGTCTGACCATCTTTAGTTGTAATTACAATGCTGTCAACATTCCCCTGCGCTGTTGCAAACTCGTTGAACCCTTCAAAAGTCTGTGGTACTGAAAAAATAATTTTGTAGTCTATCATTGTCTTCTACTCCTTTTGTTTTCATCATTTGTGGTAACTAATCTACTAATCCTCGATTTAGTCAAAGTACGTCAGCATAGCTTGTACATCTTCGTTTATCCTCCCTTATAAAAAGTCACGTAAGTTTTTTGCTACTGTACCAATATCTAATCCCAAATATTTTGAGGTTGTTGATAAATCTGAGTGAGCTAAGGCATGAGATACTAAGTTTATATCTGCCCCACGTTTCACCAAATTTTGGGCATACAACCTTCGAATGGAATGAGGATTAACGTTCTTTAAATTCCACTTTTTACTGTACACCCATAAATTTTTTGCAATTAAATTTGACGGTGAAACTGTATTTGAAATTGGTACGCCTATGTTTGAAAGAAAAATATAATCATTCTTTTCTCTATGTTCCTTCCTGACATAATCGTTTATTGAAATCAACTCTCTTAATAAAGTACACATTTCATCATCTAAAGGGAGAATCAATGGTCTATGCGCCTTCATTATCTCTCCTTGTAATTTCAAAAGCATATTATCAAAATCAATATTTTGCTCTCTCAACGCACCCAATGTTTTAATTCGAATACCTGTTTTGTATAAAAGTAAAATTGCTATACTATCACGTAATCCTGAATATGTTGATTTATCCAAAAGTGATAACAATACTGTTAACTCTTTTTCTGTAGCAGCTTCCTTAACGCTTGTATTTACTTTTATTTTGATGTTTTTCCAAAACTTCGAGTTATACCATCCGTTATCGTGACACTTGCTTAGAACGGCTTTAATTTGCTTTAAACGACCTTGTAGGGAAGTGTCCTTCACATTGTCGAAGCTTGATAAATATTGATAAATTTTTTCATTGTTGATTTCGTGGAGATATTCAACTTCGGTAACCTCAACAAAACGCTTAAAATTATAGTTATAACTATCAATTGTCCTTGGTCTTAATCCACTTAGTCGCCATTGTTGATTTAAAATTTTTAATGCATGTCCAATTTTTATATTTCTACTATCCATTTCATCAAAAGTATCAATTTTAACTATTGAGTTATCGGTTTTTTTTACCATTTCTTTCTTTGGTTCTTTTTCAGTTTTGATAGTCAATAAGCTTATATCAATGTTTGAGTTAACTTTATTGAATGATTTTGACAAACAAAAAACCTCCTAACATTTTTTTGTTAGAAGGTAAAAGTCACATCGAAAAATAGATGATTTTATTATTTAGTTCTATCCGTAGTTTTTTTCGCTACGCTTCTTAGAATCGAAAATTAAACTAAATCTTCACCGAAGAATAAAGCGATTTCGCGCTCTGCAGAAGCAAGAGAGTCAGAACCGTGGATGATGTTGTGAGAAACAGTTGTTGCATAGTCACCACGGATTGTACCTGGGTTAGATTCCTCAGGTTTAGTTGCTCCCATCATTGTACGAGCAAGCTTAATTACGTTTTCGCCTTCCCATACCATAGCGAATACAGGACCAGAAGTGATGAAATCAACTAGTTCCCCAAAGAATGGACGCTCAGCATGTTCAGCATAGTGCTTTTCTGCTAATTCTTTTGGAATTACCATTAATTTAGCACCTTTCATTACAAAACCGCGACGTTCAAAACGATCAACGATGTCTCCAACTACTTGACGCTCAACGCCATCTGGCTTAACCATTAAAAAAGTTTGTTCAATTGCCATGTTTAAAACACTCCTTAAGTTCTTCTAACAGGTTTTACACCTACCGATAAATATTAACAAAAAACGCGACTTTGTACAACAAAAAGCTAGAATTTGCGCTTACCCATAAACAATGCGACATCACGTAGCTTTTTCTTTACGGGATGTTTTGGTAAGGCATCTATTTCTTGTAAAGCTTTTTTCAAGTATTTATCACTCATACGATTAGCTTGCTCAATTGCATGAGATTTACGCACATAGTGCAACATATTTTGACGTTCGACTTCTGTTAATGTACCGGCAAATACTTTTACTAAATAAGGCTGCATCTCCGGATCATCCTTTAACAAGAGAATCGGTAAGGTAATATTGCCTTGTAGTAAATCACTACCCGCTGGCTTTCCTAGCTCCTTATCTGTTGCCATTATATCTAAAACATCGTCGATAATTTGGAAGCTCATGCCCACAAAGTAGCCGAAGCGCTTTAAATGACGTACAGTTTTAGCATCAACGCCTGCCGCCACAGCCCCTAACTCACAACTTGAGGAAATGAGTAAAGCTGTTTTGCGTTTGATTCTTCTAAAATAATCTTTTAAACCTTGATCTAGTCTAAATTTATCTTCAATTTGAATAACTTCACCGTTACAAATCTCAACCATGGTACGTGCTAAAATTTGATGAACTAGTGGGTCTTCTAATTTTGTAATATATTCGAGAGCACGTGCAAAAATAAAATCGCCCGTGTACATTGCTACTCGGTTATTCCATTGCGCTTTGACAGTTGGGCGTCCTCTTCGCATATTGGAATCATCAATAACATCATCATGGACAAGTGATGCCATATGAATGAGTTCTAAAGGGACTGCAACATCCTTCATCTTCTCAATGTCATATTCACCAAATTTTGCACCTAGTAATACAAAAATTGGTCGTATACGTTTGCCACCAGCTTGTAATAAATGGAGAGAAGCATCGTTGATCAAATATGAAGATGAGTCCACCGCATTTTCTAACTCTCGTTCAATGATATCGATATCTGATTTCAAATCGGAATAGAGTAGTTTTAACTTCATCTTTTCCACGTGTGAAAACCTTCCCCCATTAACGTATCTTTTTAAAGCCTATATGCATTGCCGCAGCCCCGCCACTGTATGCTTTGTACGTTACTTTTTCTAATCCTGCCTGCTCAAACAATGCCGCTAACTTTTTCATACCTGGGAAATCATTCGCAGATTCTTGAAGCCAAGAATACTCCTTGTAACTTTTCGCAAATATTTTACCAAATATCGGCATTATATATTTAAAATAAAAACGGAATAATTGACGGTAACCAGGAATTTCAGATTGAGATGTTTCTAAACATACAACCATACCACCTGGTTTTACGACACGGTGCATTTCCTTTAATACTTGCAAATAATCTGGTACATTGCGTAGACCAAAACCAATCGTCACATAATCAAACGTATCATCTGGAAAAGGTAATTCCATAGCATTTCCATGAATCAATTCAATTTGCGGATATGGTTGTACTTTTTTTTCGCCAACTTTAAGCATGTTTTGACTAAAGTCGAGTCCTTTAACTTCTCCACTTTCTCCAACTGCCTCAGCCAATGCGATCGTCCAATCTGCTGTACCACAGCAAACATCCAATGCCTTTGATCCCGGTTTGACAGCCATGTGTTTCATGGTATCGTTACGCCAACCAATATGCATTTGGAAACTAATAACACCATTCATTTTGTCATAATTATCCGAGATACTCTCAAATACTTCATGAACATGCTCTGCTTTCGTTTTAGCCATTTTGAAAACCTCTCTTATCCGTTAGTAGAAGCAATAGAAGCCTCTACATGTGCATGTAAAGCTCGTTTCACATCATTTTGTAAAAATGATGCACTCTCCACCATCTTTGACAGCTCTATTTTTAAATGCACTATTTTCTGCTTGATGACGCTATGAAAAGTTGTACCATGACGTTGAACACTTTCTTCAAGTGCCTTACCTATTAAAGACGATTGTCCACGTTGATAAGCTGTCATTTCTTTTTCTAAACGTAAAATCAATAAACTTTTTTCCATTAACGGTATATATTCACTAAAAGAATAAAGCTCGAAAAATTGAGCAATTAATCCTGATTCAATATTGCACATCGAAGCATACCATTGCTCGATCGTTCTTTGTTCAGCCTCATAAACCTTTATCTGGTTTTCACATCGTGTCACAATTCCTTGTGACAATTTTCGTATCAATTCGACATTTCCAGACATTGCTAATATTTCGTAATAACGACCACTATAAAAATCCCCAGCTAATACCGTTAGCTGCTGTTCTTTAGAAGTAGCATCTAATTCTTTTATATGATCGTGTGCCGCCAATGCCGCATACACAATGCCAACAGTAATGGCAGCCTCTTGTTGCTCCTGTTGCCACACTTCACCATTCAAAAATGGGACTAACAAATAAAACAATTGATTTTCATCTAGCACAGGCATTCCTGTGTATTTTTGCAAAGTTCTATGACGAACATCCATGAAAATCTCTGTTTTTAACTGGGCAATTGAATTTTGAATGTATGTTGCATTCATAGACCTTACTCCATTTCACTTTCAAATACGTTAATCCTATCTTAGTCTTAACGTTTGCTTACTGAGTCATTATAGCATACGCAACGATGCGGAATAAAAAAATTTTGCTTACTTCAAGAGGATAGGCAGTAAAGCTTTCCCATGAGGTGGGAATGCTACTGCCCATATAATTAGTTTTTCACAACTAACTCATTTATATGTGCCTAAATGGCACGGATAAAAACTATTATGAAACCATATCTTGTCTATTTATTATTTTTTTGCTTCACTATTAATCACACCATGTGCTGTATGAATCTGTGCTTTCCCTCGAATCTTCATCGCAGAAGTGTGTTCTGTAAATTGAGCAATCATAACTTCGCCGGCATCTAACTTTTCAGAATGATGGAACTTTGTATCTGTTCCACGCGTTAAACCAATGACATGTACACCATCTTCTTCAGCTTGAATAACAATATAATCTTGTGACATTCTTGTACACTCCTTAAATCCGACAAATTCTTAGTTCATCATAACATAATTAGACAAGCAATTTAAGACATTTGAATAAATGATAGAACTTCTCTACGTTTCACTTCATCTTCCTCGTAAACACCTCTTGCTACAGATGTTACGGTTTTGGAGCCTGGTTTTTTCAGCCCGCGCATGGTCATACACATGTGCTCAGCTTCAATCACCACATAAACCCCTTTTGGTGCTAGCATTTCCATTATTGTATCAGCGACTGAAGACGTAATACGCTCTTGCAACTGTGGTCGACGAGCAATTGTTTCTACTGCACGACCTAATTTGCTTAGCCCTGCCACAATGCCGTCATTCGGTATGTAAGCGACATGTGCTTTTCCATAAAACGGAACTAGATGATGCTCACACATCGAATAAAAAGGAATATCTTTGACAAGAACCAACTCTTCATGATCCTCGTGGAACACTGTTCTAAAATAGTCTTTAGCATCCTCATGTAAGCCACTAAACATCTCAGCATACATTTTGGCAACACGTTTTGGTGTATCTAATAAACCTTCTCGATTTACGTCTTCACCTACCGCCTCTAAAATCATTTTAACGGCTTCTTCTATTTTTAATAAATCTATATTCGACATTCAAAAAAACCTCCTGCATATCAAAACATTACACATTTCCCTATGCATCGTAGCACATCCAAAAGGTAAGCGCAAAATGACTTACTTGTTTCACAAAAAATTTGTTGCAAGTTAGCAAATCTAGCTTTTATATGATTATGTATTAATACTTGACGTTAAAAAGAGCAGTCTCCATGTTCGTTAACATGAAGACTGCTCTATGTAACTACTAGACGTGTATTATTTTACCGCGTCTTTAAGCGCTTTACCTGGTTTGAAAGCAGGCACCTTGCTAGCAGCGATTTCGATTTCTTTACCAGTTTGTGGGTTACGACCTTTACGAGCCGCACGTTCACGTACTTCGAAGTTACCAAAACCAATTAATTGTACTTTGTCACCCTTTGCAAGAGCATCTTGAATTGTATCAAATACAGCTTCAACTGCTTTAGAAGCGTCTTTTTTAGAAAGACCTGCAGCTTCAGCAACAGAGTTTACTAATTCTGTTTTATTCACACCATTCACCTCCTCTCAAAGGGTCATGAACCAATTCTGTAAAAAGAGTAACACATAGAAAACCGCTACGCAACTGTATTCATTCATGATTATAACCAAAAAATCAGTTTTTCACCCAAAAAATCAAAAAAAAGGACTTTTCGCATAAAAACGAAAAGCCCTTTACCTATTTTTTTACACTTCTTTTTAATTTTTATCACTATAAAATAAAGGTAACTAACCCACGATCCCCTTCATTTACCATACGTTCGATCGTTTGACGCATACGTTTTTTGGCAGTAGGTGGAACTGCATCCATTTTATAGCGAATACCTTCTTTTAATACTTCATGTAATGGTGTTCCAAATAGCTGTGTATTCCATAGTGCATCACGATCATGTAAATAAGCATGGTTCAAATCTTTTAAAAGTTGCTGACTATGGAACTCAGAGCCGATTAATGGGGCAAATTCTGAATCCATATCGACACGAATAATATGATAAGATGGCGCCTTCGCTTTCATTCGTACACCAAAGAAATTATTTTGCTTAATTAATTCTGGAGCTGTTGGCTCAAATTCCTGCATCATTGGTAATGTAACACCATAACCTGTCATATCCGCATCATGTATGGCACTTTTAAAGCGTTTTTGAGCTTCTTTTGCCTCAGCGGCTTCCTTAATAAATAGTAGCCAATCTTTTTTCGTTTCAATCGGTTCCTCTAACCATTCATTACAAACCGATTTATATAGTTCACCCTGTAAGGACACACGAATTACAGCTGTTCCAATACCCGCATCTACATGAACTACTTCACTTTGATCTATAAAATCAATAGCTTTAAAAGCGTCAGATGCTTGTTGCACATCCCTAATTTTCATAACAGAAGAAAGTACCTCTTCCATCGAATCAATCAGTGCAACATTTAATGGATGTGAGGCATCTAGCACGTCTAACCAATCTGGCTTCTCCACTTCAATTGTCCGGATTGGGAATTCAAATAGTGCCTCTTGTAAAATATACTGAATATCCGCTTCTCTCATTTGATCAATTGAAATGGCGATAACAGGAACATTATAACGTTCAAACAACTCATTACGCAGTTGAACAGTTTCTTCTCTAGCAGGCATTTGGCAATTAAGTAATATGACAAAAGGCTTGCCAATTTCTTTTAATTGCTCAACAATCTCTTCTTCTGCCTTCTCTGCAGCTCGACGACTAATACCGTTAACTGTTCCATCAGTCGTCACTACTATTCCAATATTCGCATGATCGCGAATTACTTTATCCGTACCTATTTTCGCTGCTTCCTGGAACGGAATAGGCTCTGTATGCCAAGGAGTATGAACAAATTTCGGACCATTTTCATCTTCATAGCCTTTTGTTCCTTCGATAATATAACCCACACAATCTGCTAAACGAATTTGAAATGGCATTTCATCATCACCGACCACAATACGGGTTGCTTGAGCAGGCACAAACTTCGGCTCAGCGGTCATAATGACTGGCCCTGGAGAACTTTGTGGCAACTCATCCTGTGCTCGCATTCTTTCTGTTTCATCCACAATGTTTGGTAACACGACGGATTCCATTACCTTTTTTACAAATGTTGATTTACCTACACGTACTGGACCGACAACACCAATATAAACATCGCCATTTGTTCGCTCTGCAATTTCTCTAAATACTGCTTCACTCAAGGTTTCTGCCTCCTTTATCTACGCTTTTTCACTATATGCGAGCTTGTAGACAAATATGAAAAAGCCCCTCACAAATGTAAGGAGCTTGTTTTATTATTCTTCTTTTTTCTTGGCGGCTTCGGCCTCTTGTTTTTGTCGTTCTTGGGCCTTCTTAACATCTGCCTTATAAGTGTCCATATCATAAACTGGCTCACCTTTCTCATCCACTGTATACGGAACAGAGTAGGCAGGTACTACAGGAAATTTATCGACAAGTAATTGGCGAATATCATCACCTGGTTTGACATCTGGCTTGTCTTCTTTTAGAAGTTGCCCTAAATCAATGGAATAATCTACATGCAATTCACCGTCTCCAGTCATAAAGAGCGGCAATTCGACGCCAGAATAGGGACTTTTCACAGTAACCTCTGTTTTATAGCCCAAATCCTTATAATTAATTTGGTACACATTATCAGATGTTGAACCTGTTATTGGTAAGTATTGTGTAGATAGTTTCCGAATACCTATTTCACGAATACGCTCTGCAGCATTTAAATCTACTAGTTTAACGGTCGCATCATGTTCTGGATCCCAAATAATATACTGATATATACCGCCTTTTTCATAGGCGTTTCCAGGGATCGTCGACAAATACTTCGGCATAAGCTTTTCAAAATCGATTAAATATTTGATATATAAATCTGTATCTAATTCGCTATTTTTAATGGGTACTAGCCCACCAGTTGCTTCCCGGTATTCATTAACAGCACGCTGAACAGCTGCTAGTTGGTCCACATCAGGCGTAACCTTCGCCCTTTTCTCGTCTTCTGGGTACGCACACCCGACTAACAATATGGCGGTTGCAATTACCAACAGAAAAGCACTTAGTTTTTTCATGTTACTGACACCTCGTTATTTATTATGCTGGCCAAGTGGCAACTATAAGTACCATTAAAAATGTGCCAAGTCCAAACAGTATGTATGCACATAAATTTACGATTGTTCGTAAAAATACATTTGAAATCTTGTTACGAGCTAAATAAATTAAGCCGACTGATATAATCATAAAACCTATACAATAAAACGATACCCACATTACATCTAAAGCAGGCATATGAGCTAACGGGCCCATTTCAAATAACCACCTTTCTTTCTATGTCAAGACACAATCAAAGTATATTATACTATGTGCCTTTGTTAAAAAGAAATAGTTGTCCCATAACTATCAAGAAATGGACAACCTTTTAAAATGCTTTCACTATTCAACTAATAGCACATAATAAGGTGTCTCAGTAGATTCACTAAGACACCTTATTTATGTCCGTTTCATGACAAATTTAATCATAAAAATAATATTAATGCTTCATCTCGTCAATTTCACGTTTTTTCATGCGCATCATAAGTGCATCAACAGCCACTTTCGGCTCTACATCATTAAAGAGTACGCTATAAAGCTCCGTAGAAATAGGCATTGCCACACCATACTTCTCTGCTAATTGATAGGCGGCCTTTGTAGTCCGGACTCCCTCTACAACCATTCCCATTTGATCAAGAACCTCTTGTAACTTCATGCCCTGCCCTAACATATTCCCTGCTCGCCAGTTCCTTGAGTGAACGCTTGTACACGTTACAATCAAATCTCCCATGCCCGTAAGGCCTGAGAACGTAAATGGATTACCACCCATTTTTACACCTAAACGAGTAATCTCCGCAAGCCCCCTCGTAATTAATGCCGCTTTCGCGTTATCACCATAATTCAAGCCATCTGTAATGCCTGCAGCTAAAGCGATAACATTTTTCAGTGCCCCACCAATTTCTACACCGATCACATCGTCATTTGTATAAACACGGAAGAATTGGTTCATAAATAGATCCTGTACTTTTTCAGCAGCGTCTATGTCTGCACATGCAGCTGTAACTGTTGTAGGATGATGAAGAACTACTTCCTCCGCATGACTCGGCCCTGAAAGCACTACAATTTCATCCACTTTTTCAGCAGGTAGGCTCTCTGCTAATATTTCAGAAATTCGCTTTAAAGAATCTGGTTCAATTCCTTTTGAAACATGTACAAATAAAACTTTTTTTGTTAATTCAGCCGTCAATTTTTCACAAACCTCACGAATTGCTTTTGTCGGCACAGCCACAACGATTGTTTCAGCATGTGTTGCTGCCTTTGCAATATCACTCGTAGCATGTAAATTTGTTGGCAATACCGTTTCAGGTAAATATTTTTTATTAGTATGCATACGGTTGATTTCTTCTGCCTGTTCAGCTCGATGTGTCCATACAAGCGTATCATGGCCATTTTCCGCTAGTACCATTGCCAGCGCAGACCCCCAAGAGCCTGCTCCTAACACACAAACTTTTTCCATAAAAAATCCTCCCTTATAGTGGGTTGTCTACACTAATTTTTTCTTGTAAAAAGACGCCACCCAACAAATATGTCGGGTTGGCGTATTGTATGTGTATGACTATAACTTTAAGCTCGTGCTCGTGTAATTAAACGAATCGGTGTTCCTTCAAAATCGAATGTTTCACGAATACGATTTTCTAAGAAACGTTCATAGGAGAAGTGCATAAGCTCAGGTTCATTGACAAATACCACAAATGTTGGTGGTTTAATCGCAACCTGCGTAGCATAGTAAATACGTAAACGACGACCTTTATCGGTTGGCGCAGGATTACGTGCTACAGAATCCTCTATGACTTCGTTTAAAATAGAAGATTGAATACGCATCGCATGATTCTCACTGACACGTTGGATAATTGGTAAAATCTGATGAACACGCTGTTTTGTATTCGCCGATACGAAAATAATCGGTGCATAGTCTAAAAATAGGAAATGCTCACGAATTTGCTGCGTAAAAACATTCATCGTTTTTTCGTCTTTCTCGATAGCATCCCATTTATTGACAACAATCACCACTGCTTTTCCAGCTTCATGTGCATACCCAGCAATTTTCTTATCTTGCTCCTGAATACCCTCTTCCGCATTCAGTACCACTAACACAACGTCTGAACGTTCAATCGCACGTAACGCACGCAAAACTGAATATTTCTCTGTCGTCTCATAAATTTTACCTTTTTTACGCATACCTGCAGTATCAATAATGACATATTCCTGATCTTCATACGCATAAGGTGTGTCAATTGCATCACGTGTTGTCCCTGCAATATTACTTACAATCACTCGATCTTGACCTAAGAAAGCATTCACTAAAGATGATTTCCCTACATTTGGACGACCGATTAATGAGAATTTAATCACATCATCTCCGTACTGCTCTTCATCTTCTTTTGGGAAATGTTTCGCACATTCGTCTAATAAATCCCCTAACCCTAAGCCGTGAGAGCCAGAAATTGGCCAAGGCTCACCGAAGCCCAATGCATAAAAATCATAAATCATTTCACGCATATCAGGATTATCAATCTTATTGACTGCTAAAACAACTGGTTTCTTAGTTTTGTATAAAATTTTAGCTACTTGCTCATCGGCTGCGGTTACCCCTTCACGACCATTTGTCATAAAAATAATAACGTCTGCTTCTTCAATGGCGATTTCGGCTTGTTGACGAATTTGCTCTAAAAACGGCTCGTCCCCAATTTCAATCCCACCTGTATCAATAATATTAAAATCATGTGTTAACCACTCTGCCGAACTATAAATACGATCACGTGTTACGCCTGGAATATCCTCCACAATAGACACACGCTCTCCAACGATACGGTTAAAAATCGTCGACTTACCTACGTTCGGACGACCTACGATGGCTACTACTGGTTTCGTCATCTGTACTTCATCCTTCCAACTTCTTGTCTTTCGCTATTATACACGAAAAATGCCATTATATCATATCATATCCATAAAGTAGAACGCTATGTATGGCTTTAACAATCCAAACGATTTATTTTCCCGGTTTTTTCATGTATTTTGAGAGCATGTGTGAAGGCTTTTTGAGGATAAATCCTTTGCTTTTTGAATCCTATCTACTATTTAATCCAAAGGTTCTATCCGTCACTTTCGAATTCCATTACTCCAACAAAAAAGCGAGGATACAATCTTGTATCCTCGCGTTCTTCTTATTTAAAATTTTTTAATTGATCGCCAATTACGTCTCCGAATGAGAAGCCTGTGTTTTCTTCAGGTAATTCGTAATCGATCACTTCTTCTGCTTCTGGATTTTCAAGTAATTCTTTAATGCTTAGCGCTAATCTACCGTCCTCAGCATTGACATCAAGGACTTTTACTTGTACATCTTGTCCTTCTTTTAATGCCTCATGTGGTGTATTAATGTGTTTGTGAGCAATTTGCGAAATGTGCACTAATCCTTCAACACCAGGGAAAACTTCCACAAATGCGCCGAATGATGTAAGACGCTTCACTTTACCTTCTAAAATCGTACCTTTAGCTGCACGTTCTTCGATATTAGACCACGGTCCAGGAATCGTTTCTTTAATAGATAATGAAATGCGTTCATTTTCTGGATCAACAGATAGAACTTTTACAGTTACACCTTGTCCTTCTGATAAAACTTCACTTACATCACTCACATGCTCGTGAGACACTTGTGAAATGTGGACAAGACCATCGATACCACCAAGGTCAATAAATGCCCCAAATGATGCTAAACGCTGTACTTTACCATCTAAAACGTCGCCAGCCTTGATTTGATTTATAACGTCTTTCTTTTGTGATGCCTTTTCTGATTCAACCACTGCGCGATGAGATAAAATAAGACGATTCTTTTCTTTATCAAGCTCAACAATTTTGAAGCTTAATGATTTGCCTTTGTAGCCCTCAAAATCATCGACAAAGTAGTCTTCTACAAGTGATGCTGGTACAAAGCCACGTACACCTAAATCTACGACAAGACCACCTTTAACAATATCCTTTACTTCCGCTTCAAAAATTTCTCCTGCGGTAAATTGTTGCTCGAGTGTATCCCATGCTTTTAAAGCATCCACTTTACGTTTTGATAGGACAAAATTTTCTTCCTCAACCTTTGTAATCATCAATTCTAACTCATCCCCAACAGAGATGACATCAGAAGCTTTCTCAATGTGTAAGCTTGATAATTCGCTGATTGGGATAATACCATCAAATGGTGCACCCGGAATTGATACAGATACTGCTTTTTCATCAACTTGCTCTGCAATACCTTTGACGATATCACCCTCGTTAAACGTTTGTTCTGCATAGTTCATTTCTTCAGACATATGTAACCCTCCTTCGCATCTTCCCTTACTATTTTATTCGATATTGAAGACAAAGACAAAAATAAATCCTTTAAATTCGAAAAATGTCTGAAATTTTAGGATTTATAGCATTTTTTCTTCTGCTAATTTTAAAATAGCTTGTGCTGCATCATCGATAGACAATGCTGTCGTATCTAAAAATATGGCATCTTCTGCTTGGATAAGTGGTGATGCTTCGCGTTCACTATCTTTTTTATCACGCAATGCAATTTCTTCCTGAAGTTTTTCAAGCGAAGAGTCGATTCCTCTTTTTTGATTGTCTATGAATCGTCTTCTTGCACGTTCCTCTACCGTTGCAGACATAAAAATCTTTAGCTCTGCATTTTTCAATACATGTGTTGCAATATCGCGGCCATCCATTACGACGCCACCATTTGCTGCCAGCTTTTGTTGTTGAGCTACTAATAACTCACGAACCTTTGCATGTGCAGCTACCTGAGAAACGGATGAAGTGACTTCATTTGAACGGATATCGGCTGATACATTATGACCATCTAAAAAAACAAGCTGCCCCTGTGGAGATGGCTTTAAATCGATGGTGCTAGCCGCTAGCATCTCCGCTAATTTTGCTTCATCATCTAAATGTATGTTTTGTTGCATCGCTTTATACGTAACTGCTCGATACATTGCACCTGTATCAATGTAAGTAAAATCAAGTGCCTCAGCAACAATTTTTGCAATAGTACTTTTACCGGCACCAGCAGGACCATCTATCGCAATTTGGATGTTTTTCTTCATATTCTTCCCTACTTTCTGTCACCTCATATTGTATCATATAACCTATAAAAAGCCCTCTGCTAGAAGAGGGCTTTTAAAAAATTACTATGCGGCATATTAAGCATTAAATGGATTCAATTCTTTACGTCGATTGCCTAACTGGCGCTCAAAGCAAAAGCGAACGATATGTTGCTGGTCTACATCATCTGAATCCGTCAGCTGGATTGTTGCAATTCGTTTAGAATCTTTTTCAAAAATACGCACGACAGTTGCCTCTGTTATTACGTATTTCACATCCCCATTGACAAACGGCAAGGCAACTGTTAATTTCACCTCATCGCCATCATCGAAAGCTACTTCTCCTTTCAAAATGAGGGCTAAGCCTCCTGCACTAATATCCGCAGCTACTAACTGATATTTGTGATCCTTGAACTGAACGGCCACATCCACTGGTGTTTCAACACGGACATATTCTCGACGTTGAATTTTGATAAATTCCTCTGGCTTTGGGCAATGCAACATAATCATAGGTATATGGCCCGCTTTACGACCTATTACCTCTGTATTAAAGGCAAATGATTGTTTGTCCTCGGTACGAAAGGTTGCTCTAAATTCAGAGCCATCTATCAAAAATGCTGTTTTCTTTGTCGCCATATTAATTGGATAATCAATATAAAGAATATGATCTTGTTGCTCTACAACCTTACAGCGGAATTTCTCCACACGCTCTGTATAAGTAGGTTCAAGTTGTAATTGTGTACCAATTTTAATCTCCATGAGCATCTCCCCGTACGAAAAATATGGTTTAATTATCTCATGAGATATTAATTTTGGCTATAAAAATTGGTAGTATTTTCTTATTATTAAGTTAAATATTCCACTTTTAAAACATTATGATTTTCTGCATCAATGACGATTCTAAATGTCTCTTGTGTTTTACCATCACGCAATGCAATGACCTCATAGCATAGACGTTGTTCAAATTCCCCATTATCCGTATAAATATTTTTTACTTCTTGGACTTGAATATCATCTTGGAAGAATGTTTTCCAATCGATTGGTTTTGCTGTTTGTTTTTTAATATTCTCTTCTTGAATGTATTCCATCGCGTTTGCACCCAACAACTCACCCGTATCTTTAGCTAATTTAAGTTGAACACCATCCGCATAAATTAAAGCGTTATCCCCTGGATGTACACGGGCAAATGTTACGTGCCAAGCCTGATGATTTTCGCGCGATTCCACATAGGCTACATCTTTCATGCCAAGTTTTTTGACATATTCTTCGGCTTTTTTGAGGATTTCCTCCTGTGACTGCTTCGCTTCATCAACAGGACGTTCCACTAAATAGGACAGTAAATGCCCTCCCTTTACCGTTAAATCCACATACCCTAAACGAATCCCTTGGTGGAATTGTATGTGATAGAACGGATAAGGTGCCGTGTCACTACTTTTTGTTACAGTAAATGTCGCGTCTTTAATAACTGGGAATAAATATTTCACCTTTTCTAACGCTTCTTTTTCCGTAATTTCGGCATCCTGTAAAGCTTTTAACTCAATCTTTTTTTGCCAGTCTGACTCAGATAATGTTAGCGGGAAATCCTTTTCTCCATAACCTTTTAACGTGTCCTTCACTTTATCAAAGTTTGTGTTTGGATTTTTATTATCCACTTGCTGCAGCCAAACATCCATTTTTCCATTATGTTTATAAAAATCGACAGTTGCGGCTGTCCAATCATCAGACAGCGCTTGTAAATTCGAAGAAACCTGTGGCATTTTTTCACGCCAAGCTACATAATCGCCTGTCTTTGCTGTTCTCTTCGCTTCATCGCCAAGTCGCCCTAAATAATTCATCCATTCATTTGATAGTTCTTGCCCTATCGGAATATTAGCAATTGAAGAACGAACTTCTGAGCTTAAACGCCAAACTGAATCTAATTCACTGTGAATTGCCTGCTCGTCTTGAAACAGTAGTGACTGCGATACTGATCGCTGTAGATGAGATAGTTTTTCAGATGCATCTGTTAACTTATCTGTATACTGTGCTAATACGGTACGTTGTAAATCTTCTTTATCTCCATGTAAATCAATACTATATGCCCCTAACCCGATAACAGCTATCGTTAAGACCACGAGCCAAGTTTTCATCTAAGTTCCTCCTTTCTATGAACAGAAAATATGCTCTCCAATTTGTTTAATTTGCGGACGTGACCAAATCCATTTACTTGTTGCTGTTTTCGGATTGAAATAATACAATGCATTTTCAGATGGGTCCCAGCCATTCATTGCATCAATAACAGCTTCTTTTGCTCTATCATTAGGCTCTAACCAAATTTGTCCATCTGCTACCGCTGTAAACGCTAAAGGCTGAAATATAATTCCGGAAATAGTATTTGGGAAATCAGGACTTTCTAAACGGTTTAAAATAACTGCGGCTACTGCTACTTGTCCCTCATACGGCTCTCCCCTAGCTTCTCCATACACAGCATTCGCCATTAACTGTAAATCACGTTCTGTATATTTTGGAGGAACTTGTGTCTGTGTTCCATTGTTATTAGTAGTACCACTACTATTTCCTCCGCCACTGCCAGCACCACTACCTGTACTAGTTCCTTTATTCACTTGCTGATCGAGCGGAATACCACCATAATAGGTAAATTGATTACCAGCATTTAATTGCGCTTTCACCCATTTTTCATCGTAATCAGAATAACCAGCTATAGTTTTTTTGGTCTTCGCTCCAGCGATACCATCTACTGGCAAACCATATTTCTCTTGGAAATTACGTAATGCCCAGTATGTGTTATAGCCAAATTTCCCATCAATTTTACTCTTATAAAAACCTAAGTATTGTAGCCTTGCTTGCAATTCAATGACATCATCTCCATAGGCACCACGAGTAATTTGCTGGTTACTAAATGCAATCACTTCATTTTGAGGAATCGCAATTATACTAATTCCTAATATCAAAGCAAAAAGTATGCTTACTAAACGCACTTTTATCACTCCTTTTTTTTATAGCTTGAAACAAATGAGGCAATTTATACATGATAAAAAAGAATAAAGCGTAGAAATCTTGACGATTTCTACGCTTTATATTTTTTTATGCATATGCAAATGTTGTACCAGATGGTAATGCGCTAGTTTCACTTTTCGTAAGCCAAACCACCATAAAAACAGCATAAACGGAATCATTAAATAAATCCAGTGACCTTTAAATGATAATATTGTATTGTATAGAATGTGAAGTACAATTGGTGCACAAAGCGCCATAGCAATCATTTCTTTTGTCTTGGCAAGCTTTGAAAACTTAGCACGTCCATAATAGTAGCCCATTACTACGCCAAATAATGCATGACTTGATACAGGTAATAGAGCTCGCATAAATGCTGTGTCCAAGCCAAAGGATAATAAATAAAGTACGTTCTCAATTGTGGCAAAACCAAGTGATATACTTGCCCCATATAATATACCGTCATATGGATCATCGAATTCTACATGATTGTAGATGGCTATTAATAGTACAAACCATTTAAAAAATTCTTCAATAACACTAGAAAAAAGAACGTCTTGAAGGTAAAAATATCGAAAAACTCCTTCCTCTGTTAGTACATATTGTAAAAACAGAATCGGGAACGTTAAAAATGCACCGTATAAAAATGTTTGCAATAAAGTTCTTCTTGGCTCCGTAGCCATTTGATTGCGCAAATAGAAATAACTAAAAAGCGCTAGACCGGGAGCAATGGCAGCAGATAATAAAATGATCATGATGCCGGCTCCTTTCAACAATAGACTGCTATTATTATACCATGTAATGACAAAAAAACTTTTTAAAAGGAGATTTTATTTTTCATGAAAAAAACAATTTTATTAATTCATACTGGCGGCACAATCTCCATGGCGATGAGTGCTGAGGGAGCAGTTATGCCCAACAAAGAAAACCCTCTCATGAAAGAGAGTAATAAACTTAATTCATTGGCGACCATTATTGAAATAGAAGCTTTTAACCTACCTTCTCCACATATCACGCCAACAGAAATGCTTCTATTACGCAACTTGATTATAGAGCAAACTACAGCCCAGCAAATCGACGGTGTTGTTATTACGCATGGTACAGATACATTAGAAGAAACTGCCTATTTCTTAGAGCTGACAACAAATTTAGCCATTCCCATCGTACTAACAGGTGCGATGCGCTCATCCAATGAGCTTGGAGCAGATGGCATTTATAATTTGATGGAGGCAATCCGAGTAGCAGTCGATGATGAAGCTCGGGACAAAGGCGTTCTAGTTGTTATGAATGATGAGGTACATCTTGCCGTCAATACAACGAAAACGAGCACAAGTTCAGTCAATACTTTCCAATCCCCACAATATGGACCAATCGGGCTTATTACAAAATCACGTATTTTGTTCCATCATGCGCCAATTCGTCGTCAATATGTAGACGTTAATAGTTTATCTAAACGCGTAGCTATGCTAAAGGTTTATGCTGGTATGGAAGAAGATTTACTTGATGTCGTGCTCGCATGTAAATATGAAGGTGTGGTGCTTGAAGGATTAGGACAAGGAAATGTCCCTCCTTCTGTTGTAAAAGGCATTGAGAGCTTGATCCAACGCAATATCCCTGTAATCCTTGTTTCCCGCTGCTTTAATGGTATCGCAGAAGGTGTCTATGGATATGTTGGTGGCGGTAAAATGCTGGAAGACTTAGGTGCAATATTTGCCACGGGTATCAATGGTCAAAAGGCACGATTAAAATTATTAATTGGACTGAACACAACTGGAAGTCCTTTAAATTTAAAGGATTTTTTCCTGTAGAATCAATGTATTCATATGGAGCACTTGCTTATGCCTCGGTTATTTGTTCATAATAGTGCAGCACTTCATGAAGACGTACAAGGGCGTCTTCGAAATCGGGCTGAATGACTGCGAATTGAAGGAATCCTCTTTGGCGTAAATATGGGCTATCACCATGAGCCAAAAGTCCATTTAAGGCTAAATCGATGTGTAAGTTTGAGAGTGTTTCTGGCAGTTGAATCGTTATAAGCATTGGGTACTGAGTTGTTGGTAATTGAAAGTGCATATATGGTAGCTGCAGTAGCGCCTCAAAACGTTGCTGTAGCTGCGCATAGCGGACTGGATAGGCTTGTAATGACTCATCTAAATTTCCGAGCAACACGGCTGGAAGCGTAAAGGGTATGGCGCCTTGGTGGTAATTTGCTAAGTCCAAGTATGCAGGCAATGTAGTGGTGGATTGTGCTAAATATTGTGAAAATACAAATGCTAGCCCACTCATTGCCCCAATTGCTTTCCCACTCACTGCGGTAGCTAAATAACAGTCCTGTAACGAAAATGGCATAGCCCCAAACGTACTGATGCTATCTACACAAAGTTTTACATTATAACACTTTGCCAAATGACCAAGACTCTCTAAATCATTGCAAGTCCCCGTTGAGGTTTCCCCATGCACTACCAACATCCACTGATATGCTCCATTTTCTAGCAACGATGCTATTTTCTCGTAATCAAAAATTGTTCCCCATTGTTGTTCTGCTGCATCAAAATCTAAAGACCAACGGACCGCTTGTTTTCTTAACCGTTCACCAAATTCTCCATTTGTTAAAATAAGACCTTTTCCTAGTTGCTGAGCGTGTAGTTGAGCAAGCATCACTTCATTGGCCAAAGTTCCAGTTCCAACGATTATTCCAACATGCTTAGTATTCGCTAAATGTAGTAGCTGTTGTTGTACTCGTTCATAGATTGCCTTAAAATTTAACGAACGATGCGATAAATTGGTATAACCAATTGTCTCCAATTGCTTAACAGGTCCAGGATAAAAAGTATAGTCATCTTTTGCAAGCCTACGTTGTAGGTCATGCTCAAATACATCTCTAGTAAGCACCATTGGTAAAAACTGTGCATCCTTTGCTCCAACAGCTGGTGCAAATTGTTGAAAGCCCATTTGCTTATAGAGCTTTTCTTCACGCGTTGTTCCTGAAATTACTGCTGCGGTGTAGCCCTTTTCATAGGCAAATGTGTTTAAAGCTTGTGTGAGCCTCCATAGGACTCGCCCAGTTCGATAATTTTTTTTCACAGCAAGTAGACGTATTTCACAAATCTTGCCACAAATCTCTTCCGGTAAAAATTGCTCTACCTTACCAATTTTTTCATCCATCGAAAAGGGTCTTTGATCTCTAAATGCTACCATTCCGATTAATTCTGTTTTTTTATACACTACTATATATGTATTTTCCTGATGGAATCTGTCAATTTTTAGTCTTTGCTTATTGGGCTCATGCTGTGGAATTTCTTCCACAAATGTCTCATAATTTAATCGCGCAATCGCCTCATACTCTTCATTTGTTTGAGCTATTTTACACCAATACATCTCGTTACTTCCCTCTTTTCCATGACTCCTTAATATTAGACATATGTCTTATGATCATACACACGATTGCAATAATCAAAAGTGCATAGGCCTCTAATTGACCCGATTGTATGATAGCGCCAACATAAAAAATAAAACCTCCAACCATGCCTAATGTTAAGCTCCTTGTGCATATAAGCACGGCCGCCGTACCTGCAATCATCCATAAAAACAAGCTTGTTGATAGAGCGAGGCCAACTCCAATAAAAGTTGCGACTCCTTTTCCTCCTTTACATTTCAGCCAGAATGGATATAAGTGCCCTGCAATGACACAGGCTGCTCCACTAACAATGACCCATTCTTCTAAATGCCATAAGCGCCCTAAACTTACCACCAGTGCACCTTTCATGGTATCACCTAGAAATGTCATAAAAAAGGCCTTCTTGCCAAGGACGCTTCCCGCATTGCGCGCACCTAAGTTTTTACTGCGTTCTTCCTGTAAATTAACACCATATATCTTTCCAACGAAAAATGCTGTCATGAAGTTTCCTATTAAATAACTGAAGAGCAAATACAAACCAATCAATCATATTCCCCCTTGCTAAAAGGCTGTATAAGCTACATGCCTATACAGCCTCACCTTTATCCTTTTCTTTGAGCGATAGTTTGTGCGATGCAATCCCCATGAAAACGTCCATTTTCAATAAAAATTTCGTTGGCGTTATTTCCCGCGGCAATGACGCCTGCGATAAACAATCCTTCCACATTTGTTTCCATCGTTTCTGGTGTAAAATAAGGGCGACCCGTTTCTTCATCAATATTGACGCCCATAGCTTTAATAAAGGAGTGATCAGGATGATAGCCAGTCATAGCAAAGACAAAATCATTTTTCATCACCTTTTCATGGCCATCTATTGCTAAGACTACTTCATGCTCACGTATTTCTAACACATTCGTATTAAAATTCATGTCAACTTCTCCTGTTTTGACTACTCCTTCAAATTCAGGTAATACCCATGGCTTAATACTTGGAGAATATTCATGTCCTCTATAGGCAACCGTAACACGAGCACCAGCCTTATTTAATTCCAACGCTGCATCTATAGCTGAATTTTTGCCCCCAATGACAAGAACATCCGTATCAAAAAATTCATGTCCCTCTTTAAAATAATGGAAAACTTTAGGTAATTGTTCTCCATTGATATTTAAATAATTAGGATGATCATAGTAGCCTGTTGCAATAATGACATAAGGCGTTTCATAACTATCCTTATCTGAAGTAACAGTAAACATACCATTATTTTTCACAACACTTTGCACTTTTTCAAAGCGGTTAACTTGAATATTTTTTAATCGAACAACTTCTCGATAATATACAAGGGCTTGATTCCGTTTGGGCTTACGTCCCTCAATAATAAATGGCACATCGCCAATCCCTAATCGTTCACTTGTACTAAAAAAAGTCTGGTGGGTAGGGTAATGATAAATCGCATTTACGATATTTCCCTTTTCAATAACGATGGGTTTTAATCCAATATTTTGCAAAGCTATTGCTGCTGCTAAACCGCATGGGCCTCCTCCAACAATAATCGCATCTGCTTGCTGCATTTCTTGACACTCCAATCGAATATGGACAGCTATAGTTGCTGTTCCTTGCTTACATCCATTATTAAAATAGACGATACCTTTTTATTATACGCCTTCTAGCAAGTTTTGTTTGTTTATTTACTCGAAATATCAATGTCGATGATATGACATTGTGGTTTGGCACCAAGTCGCATTGGCAATAATGTAGTACCATAGCCATTACTAACTAAAGTCATAACACCATCTCGCTCTCGATAAGAACCATTAGGATGGACACCATATGGACCAAATCGAATCTGTCCTCCATGTAAATGTCCACCCATCATTAAATCAGCACGGTACTTGGCACGGACTTTCTCAAAAACACCTGGATTATGCGCAATAAAAGCAACTAGATCATGCTCTTCTACTTTTTCAAATGCTTTTTCAAAGCTATATTCTTTAACTGTTGTATCCTCAATTGCACTAAGCCAGAAACGGTTTTTCGCAGGTAACAGCACCGCATCATTGACAATAATTTGAATATGATGCTGCTGCAATATGCTCTTAAGCCTCTCCTCTCCCACTTCTCTGTCATTATTTCCCCATACAAAATAAGTAGGTCCAATAGAAGTTAATAATTGTAAATTCTCATGAATACGTGGAATGGGTGTGCGATTATCTGCTAAATCTCCACCAATAATGACAGCATCAAAATGTCCTGTTAATTGAGCAATCATTTTTTTATTAATTTTACGTAAATGAACATCTGAAATAAAAAATAAACGTAGTTTTTCCGGCGCTCCCTTTAATAGTAGCTGGTGATGTAAAACATTGTTTTCATGTGCCACCTTCAACATATAAATCAGAAAGACGACCACTACGATAAGCAATAGCCCTATATATAGCATTCCCTCACTTCTCCTTACGACAGCAAAAAGACGATTCGTTTCCTATGAAGAATCGTCTTTTTACTAAATCAGACGTACGTTTTGGTGTGAACGTTTGTCCTTTATTTTATACTAGCTAAACTATATGACCATTATATGGTTTTTGTCTAAGGAAGTTTAATTACTTGCCCAACCATAACTGTATTTGAAGACATACCATTGGCAGCACGAATTTTAGCTAAAGTCGCTTCACTGCCATCACCATAATGATTTAATGCAATACGGAATAAGTTCTCATTTGCTTTAACAGTATGTGTACTTGCTTTAGTATTTTGTTTTGCTTCTTCCGCTTTTTTTGCCTCTTCAGCTTTTTTCGCTGCCTCGGCCTGTTGCTGAGCTATTCTTGCCTCCTCAGCTTTGCGAGCTTCTTCCGCTTTACTTGCTTCTTCCGCTTTTTTTGCCTCTTCAGCTTTTTTCGCTGCCTCAGCAGCTTTTTGGTCAGCTGCTACTTTATCAGCATTTTCTTTAGATGGTTCGTTTGACTTTTGATCAGCTTGCTCGCCCTTGTCTTTATTTTTGTCCTTGTCAGATGCAGATGCCTCTGAAGAATCCATTTCGACGACCTGTTCACCTGAATCTTTCTCAGCTTGCTCTATTGTTTTCCCTGGCTCGTAAAACTTCCAAAAATAGACTAGAATTGTTAATGGAATAAGGATAAATATAACAAAAAGAATCGTCATTAACGGTGTTTTCCGTTTCGGATTTTTAGGCTTTTGTTTCTTATCTCCATTTTTATTCATTCTGGAAACTCTCGACAAAGTTTGCTGTTCGTTTTGTTCATCTTCAAATGATTGACGATGTTCTTCTATTTTATCGCGATAATCTTCTTTACTCATTTGTCTTTCCCCCAAACCTTACTACTCTTTTTGTCACTCTATTATGACGAATTTTACGAAAAAAGTAAATGACCGTCAGTTTTAGTCTAATTACCCAGTAATAGTAGCTGCAATCGACGTTCCCACGAAATCATTTCTATTTTTTTCTCTGTTGTTAAGCGTACTTTCTTGATTTCATCATAATGGATTCCACAATTTTCACAACACTTTTCCGGTTTTTTTTGCAATTTTTGCCCGAAATACCCGACAAGATGTTCACGAATACAGTCTTTTGTCTGTATAATCTTCAACATTTCATCGACTGCACGGTATTTTTCTAGGGCTAATTGATTGAGGCGAGCCTTTACTTGCTCCTTAGTTTCTTGTTGCATCCAATAGTCCAACACACGAAATGCTGTCTCTCCTAATTCTCCATTTTTTAACATCTGTGCTGGTAGTACTTGCTGAGAAAGAAGCTCCTCATAGCGATCAACATGTTGAGAACTCGGAAGGTCACCTGTCACAACGAACTTCGCCAGCTCTTCATCACCATCACAATAGAGTAAAATGGCATGTGCAGGTTCACCATCTCGACCTGCTCGACCAATTTCCTGCATATAATTTGCAATATTAGCAGGCATTGATTCATGAATGACCTGACGAATATCTTGTTTATTAATCCCCATACCAAAAGCATTTGTTGCCACTATCCAGTCCAATTCTCCATCAATAAACTGCTGCTGAATAAATTGGCGATCCTCAGCCCCATAGCCTGCATGATAGGCTGCAGTACGAATACCTACTTGTAAAAATGCCTCACTATACTGTTGCGCTCGTTTGCGTGAGGAAACATACAGTATACCTGGGCCAGCAGTTGCTTTGACATGTCGCATAAGCCAGCTCGCTTTATCCGCCTTATCCTCCAGAACAATGCGTCCTAATTGAATATTGGGCCGATCAACATTATACATAAATTCAAATGGGTCCTTTAACGATAATGTTTCTCGAATATCTTGCATAACCTTCCTTGTTGCAGTGGCGGATAGTGCTAGCAATGGAGGTCGATTGTGCCTCGATAGCCACTCACCTATCCGTAAATAATCTGGTCGGAAATCATAGCCCCATTGCGATATACAATGTGCCTCGTCCACTACGATTAAACCTAATTTTACCTGTGCTAGTTTCTCTTGAACCTGCTGCTGAAGTAGCATCTCTGGCGAGGTAAAAATGAAACGGTATTGTTCTAAATAATGTAATACATATCTTTTTTCTGTGATGGATAAAAAAGAATTTAAAGCGACAACCCTCTTTTCCCCAAAACGTTTCAATTCCTCTACCTGATCTTGCATTAATGAAAGCAATGGAGATACAATCAGCACTGGCTTTTCTAAAATATAAGCTGGTAGCTGATAGCAAAGTGATTTTCCCATTCCTGTTGGCAATAAGGCCATTACATCTTTCTCTTGAAGTATTGCTTCAATGACTTCCCTTTGCCCTGGTCGAAATGATGAATAACCAAAATGTTTATGCAATAGTTCTTCCAGTTCCATTTATACTTCTCCTTTCGCAAGGACAAGCCTTAATTGAAAATAACTCAATTCCTTTAAAGCCTCATGTAAGATTTTCAATTTTTTCGTTTGATAATGCTTTGATGCCTGCCAAACTTTTTCAGCTTCCTCATATGAGACGAATGGACCAATGGAAAAGTTCGGTTCATACATCGCTAATTCCACAAAGTGGTCTTCAATAGTACTTTGCTTCAGTTTTCTTATTTGCACTATTTGTTCAACTGAATATCCCTGTTCATACAATTGTGCTGTTTGCTGTGCGGAATCGGTTAGCAATATTTTCACTCTTACTCCTTGTGCCACTTCTTTAAGCAATGGATAATCATTGTTTTGTTGCACTTCGTTTAATAATTTATGTAGTGTTTCAATAAAAGCTAATTGACTATCTAGCACAGACTCCTTCCGTTTATCGGCAAGCTGCTGCCATGTCCAACCAGGCAAACGATACCCACTTAATCGATAAAGGACAAGCTGTTTGCTACCATCTGAAACTGGAATATTCTTCAGCACGCTGGTGCATTCATCTAATAATTGCTGTTGTAAATGACCTTGTAGATAATGATGATTCTGCAAAAAGGATCGCACCCAATTTTGAATATCAGGATCTCTACTGATGGGTGAGAAAGAACGAACAGCTGCAGTTTGATACGACAAACTTTGCACAATTAATGAAAGACGTGCAAAAAACACATGCTCATTTCCTCGATAATGCCATCCATCAAAGAAAAATGGCGGGGTTTGTTGCGCTCGCTGCAAACCTAGCTTTTCCATGTAAAAGTGACCAGATTCCTGCACTTTTAGCCAACTATATTGCATAAATAACGTTACCGCCTCATCAAAGGTAGTCCGTGGTAGTTTAGGTAATAAACCAAAATATTGATGCAACTGAAAAAGGCCAATGTCTTGAATAGTCTGACCTGACCGCTTTCCTTTCAAGACGTGATAAGCAGCCGAAATCGTCCGTTCCTTATTGAGTTTTTGAAAGATTTGCAATAGAATTTGATGAAACATTGACGCAAATTCCTCCAATTTAATAGTATTTAAGTTGAAATGTAAGATAAACATCTTTAAAATGAGTATGAAGCTTTGTAGGAACATCGTTAAAGGAGAGAAAAAAATGGCTAAATACACAATAGTTGATAAAGATACATGCATCGCTTGTGGCGCATGTGGAGCCGCAGCGCCAGACATTTATGATTATGATGATGAAGGTATTGCCTTCGTTATTTTAGATGATAACATGGGAACTGCTGAAGTGCCAGAAGATCTATTAGAAGATATGCAAGACGCTTTTGAAGGGTGTCCAACTGACTCTATCAAAGTAGCAGATGAAACTTTTGATGGTGACTCATTAAAATTCGAATAGTCTTCAATATGTATGTACACCCAAAAGGCATCCTTCAATGGGTGCCTTCTTCATTTGGATGAAATATTCTACTAACTTTTGCAACAAGATTATCAATCATATGCTATACAGACCAATCTATTGGAGGAATGATGATGTTTGAGCAGTTACAAGTAGAGCATAGTTTATTCCATATCGATAAAGAGCATATCAATCAATTTAAAAAACTCGCGGCAAAATGGCAAATAATTTTTCCGCAGGTTTATGCGAAATGTTTGAATACACTCGATTCATGGGCCATTGTGTTAAATAATTGGTTTTTTTTTAAATCTCAGCATACCGATGAACTGATTCTCAATCCTTCTAAAGCCATCTACTACTCTATCAATACATTTTTGCTGGAAGAGCTCAAAAAAATTCAAATAATTCAAAAAATAAATCAATGTAATAATGACGATTTACAATACTTTGCTGCGTTTCAGTTAGGAAATGCCATCGATTTATGGGTTTATAAGACGGTTGGAAAAAGTACTGCGGCCGATTTATTAAATTCTCAGGAAGACAAACCTTATTTTCTCGCATATTTAGATGATGGGTTTCAAACGGACAACACGCCTTTCCATAGAGACCAAACAAGAGCCATCAAAATACTTGCTCAAACAATTCGTAACCACAATTGCTTTAGAATCACTATCAATAGTGCTGTTTATCAAGCAGTAGATATGTATGAAGATTATGTAGCTAATTAGTATGCCATTTCATTCGTCTCTCACATAGTAGGGATGAATTTTTTTTTGCCCGATAATCGGCTACTCTATTGCAACGTTTTTTTATGTATGATAAGATTTTAGTAGTTGGTACTAATAACAGATATTATCTCACAAAGGAGTTCTTTATAATGATGGATAATTTATTACAATTAAAAGATAAAAATATTGTTGTCATGGGTGTAGCGAATGATCGTAGTATCGCATGGGGCATTGCAAAACGTTTATTTGATGTAGGGGCAAACGTTATTTTCACTTATCGTCAAGAACGCTCATTGAAAAAATTACAAAAGCAATTAGACAATATGGGTCAAGCTGATTCTCTTGTTGTTCAATGTGACGTTAATAGTGATGAAAGTACAAAAGCAGCATTTGATGAAATTGGCTCAAAGGTTGGCATTATTCATGGTATTGTGCATTCAGTAGCTTTTGCTCACGCCGAAGATTTACACAACCGCTTCCTAGAAACAACACGTGAAGGCTACGCATTTGCACAAGATACAAGTGCCTACTCTCTAATTTCAACAGCAAAAGCCGCTCATCCATATATGACAGAGGGTGGCTCGATCGTTACAATGAGTTACTTAGGTGCGGAACGAGTGCTTGATGGCTACAATGTGATGGGTGTAGCAAAGGCTGCATTAGAGGCTTCTATGCGCTATCTTGCTGCTGATATTGGTCAAGACAATATTCGCGTCAATGCTATTTCAGCCGGTGCTATTCGTACACTTGCTGCAAAGGGGGTTCCTTCCTTTAATACAATTTTACACAAAATTGAGGAAACAGCTCCTTTAAAACGAAATGTTCAACAAGATGAAGTAGCTGATATGACCATTGTTATGCTATCTCACTTATCACGTGGTGTCACTGGTGAAACTATTTACATCGACGCTGGCTACAATATTATGGGTTAACTATAAAGAAGGACGGAAGATAAATACTCTCTTCCATTCTTCTTTTTTCTTTATCATATCGTCCCAATACTTTGTATGAATAAAATCAGACCTGCTGCTACTAAAAGAAGATAAATCAATGATCTAAATAGCTTTTGATTGAGCCTAGTATACAACATTTGTCCCAAAATCAAACCGATGAAAACAATAGGCAAGGCATACAGACTATAAATCCACACTAGTGTACTTGTGCCCTCAACAGTAACTTGAGATAGTAAACTAATAAGATAGATAAAAATATAATAGGCTAGTGAAATAGCTCTAATGGTTTCTTTATTTTGATGCGTGCTCGCAAAATACATCAACAATGGCGGTCCTGCCATACCAATACTTGTTGTAAACATTCCTGAGATTAAACCAACGCCATAATCTCTACCACTTGTTTGTTGAATAGAGAAATTTTTCATCAATAAAAACGTAAGGCCAATTAAAAGGATGGCGATTATAAGTTTAAATGTCGTGGCATCAACTAAAGCAAATACAACGCTACCGAAAGGAGCACCCACAACACTACCAATTATAATCCTCTTCAGCAAAACGGTATCAATATCATGCCTCACCCTCCAAATTAGAGAACAGGAAATAACAAGGGACAGTACGATATTTATTTGCATCGCCTCTTGCGGAGAAAAAAGCAACAATAAAAAAGGGGTGGCCATAATAGAAAAACCAAACCCCGTACTTGTTTGCAAAATGGAAGCTGTTAGTATAATAAAAAAGTACAAAAGTAATTCCTGCAAAACAACACCTCACATCATTTAATACTATAGAGTGGTGGTAACATGTTGCTTAGCAATTAATTCCTTCAATAAGAAAGATAAAACGCAAGCAATTAGTAAAAATAAAGCAATCATGGCGACCACACCTATCCAGCCATATTTCACCCAAAAAACACCACCTACTGTCCCACCAACACTCGAACCAACATAATAAAAAAATAAATAAAGGGATGATGCTTGTGCTTTATCATGTGTTGCCCGTTTACTCACCCAGCCACTTGCGATAGAATGAGCAGCAAAAAAACCAAAGGTAAACACCGTAATGCCTATAATTTTTAAAGTAAGGAGCCCATTGAGTGTTACAACGGCTCCTGCCAACATGATGGCAATGGCTAGTAATAGCATTTGTTGGCGTCCGTAACGATCGGCTAGACTACCAAACCAAGCTGAGCTTACTGTTCCTACTAGGTATATAACAAATATCCAACCTACAATGGTCGCGCTCAAATTATAGGGAGGGGCCATTAATTTAAAGCCAATATAGTTATAAAGTGTGATAAAGCTTCCCATCAGAACAAATCCTATACCATATAGACACAACATAGAAGGGTCCTTCAGATGTTGCCACAGCGTTTTAGTTAATGCTTTTAATTGTAAAGGACGAGGGCTAAAATGCTTAGAGCTTGGCAGCATCCAGACAAACAACACACTGACAATAAGGCTGATTCCTCCTAGCACCATCATCCCTACATGCCAGTTATAATGGTCCGTTAATGTCCCAATAATGACTCGTCCACTAAGTCCTCCTACAGAATTACCACTAATGTATAGACCCATGGCAACCCCTAAGCTTGCTGGTTCCATTTCCTCGCCTAAATAAGCCATGGCAATTGCCGGTAAACCTGCAAAAACGATTCCTTGAAGCACTCGCAATACTAAAATTATTTCAAAGTTTGGTGAAAACGCAAGTGCCACTGTCAATACAGAGGCTGCAAAAATAGAAATCGTCATCAATGATTTTCTTCCCCATGCCTCAGATAACGAACTAATAATAATTAAACTCACTGCTAAGGCAAAGGTAGTGACAGAAAGAGATAAACTTGCAACAGCTGGCGAGACGTGAAACAAATCTGCAAATGTCGGCAGTAATGGCTGTGTTATATAGAGGTTAGCAAAAGTAATAAAGCCTGCCAAAAATAAGACCCAATTTGCTTTACGAAACGCTTTCGTGCCCTTTTGTATATATTCCATGACTCTCTCTCCTTCAGCTCTTCAGCATTTCTACTATTATTTTAATACAATATTTTGCAAAACACACGACCTCTCCGTCAAAAAATGGACAAATCCATCGTCATTTTCACTAAAAAAAGTAAAATTTAATTGACATTTAAAAACAATCCAATTCTCTTTCCAACGCTATTTATAAAAAGGAATTTACTATTTTGACTTGGCAAATATTATGCTACAGTAAAGGTAATCATCTAGAACCATTGTCACAATGAATACAGATGACACAACCATTTTTCATTGACTAGACTTGGAGGAATTTTTATGAAAATTATCGAAGCTTTAGCCCTTGCAGCACCTTATATTCACCTTGCATTAAAGCAAGAAGCCATTGTAGCTGTTATTGAAAAGGACAGTGAAACAGTCATCAAGTATTTAGCAGGTAAACGTGTAGATTCAGGCTATCATGATGGACAAAAAGTAAATGCTAATGACCAAAATGTTTACATTGCCTTTAACGGACAAAATGCAGATGTGGTTATACCGAAGGATGTTTACGGCGTAGCAATCAATGCTTTTTCATTCCCCATTCGCGAAAATGGTTTAGTAGTAGGTGCCTTAGCGTTTGGCCTACCAATAGATAATGAGCTTAAACTCGAAGATTATATGAGTACTATGGATAATATTGTCAATAGCCTACAGGATAAAGTACATACAATTGCTTCCCATTCAGAGGAATTAGCGGCGACTAGTGAGGAAATAAATAAGCAGGCACAGCATGCCCTAGAGGATTCAGAAAAAACCAATGCCGTAACGGATTTAATTAAAAGCATTTCCCGCCAAACCAATTTACTTGGCTTAAATGCATCCATAGAGGCCGCTCGCGCTGGACAACATGGTGCTGGCTTTAATATTGTGGCACAGGAAGTTCGAAAATTGTCCTTTGAGACATCTAGTGCTACCGAAAATATAGAATCCTCCTTACGTAATATTAATAGAAATCTTGAAAACCTAAAGCAAAATATGGGACAAATTAATGATGCCACGAATGAGCAAGCACAGCTCGTACAAGATTTTAGCGAAATTATCGAAGAGCTGACAGTGCTTAGCCGAGAAATGAAAGGCTTTATGCATGATGCACTAAAATAGAAATGAGGTGATGAGATGGATATTTACATTAATGATGATTTATCTTTACGTACAATTACCCTAGAGGATGCAGAAGCAGTTTTTGCATGTACCGATGCTTCAAGAAAGTATTTAAAGGAATGGCTACCATGGCTGGACTATACAAAGGAAGTAGCAGATACAAAAGCCTATATAGAAGGCTGTATCAAGGGGTATGAAGCGAATAATAGCCTTTCTCTCGTCATTCTCTTTAAAAATGAAATTGTCGGCATCGCTGGCTTTAATACTATTAATCCCACTAATAAAATCGGCACGATTGGCTACTGGCTTAGTGAAGGTGCACAGGGGCATGGCATTATGACCAAAGCTGTAAAAGCTCTATTACAATATGCCTTTGAAACATTACAACTTCATAAAGTGGAAATTCGTGCTGCTGTTGGCAATGAAAAAAGTCGCGCAATCCCAGAGCGCCTTGGTTTAATGAAAGAGGGCACCCTACGAGCAGCAGAATGGCTTTATGATCATTATGTGGATCATGTTGTATATGGCATGCTCCGAAGTGAGTGGCAGCAACAAAAATAACAAAGCGACCTGATGAATCGATTCGGGACTAACTCCTATATAAGACAGAGATCAAAAAGATCATTCAATCGTTGCTGGTAATGAATCGGCGACTGGTTGTTTCGTTTCGCTTATATTCGGCTACCGTTATTAAAAATCAAATAACTTTTGACAGTTTGTTTGACAATTGCCGTCGTACATTTTCCCGATTCTCTATAACTTACTTTGCCATTTAAATAACGTAAAACAGCTTCTAATTTTTTATTAGCCGTATATTTATCCATAAAAAAACTGCGCTTCTAATTGTTAGAATGTGTCTAACAATTTAGCGCAGTTCACTTTTGAATATAATTAGCCAGATAAATTTCCCCTATACAAAATAATAGAAAATACTTCCTTTACTATTTCCACAGCTCAAAGCCGTTATCCTTACGCGTGTAGCTATGCTCTGTAGACGCTTCTATGATGTAGCAATACGCCCAATGTTTTTTAGTTAAATCCTTATATTGCACTGCGTCCGATGGGATATCGCTAAGTTCGATTTTGCGGTTTAACATGTTGTTAATAATTTTCACCACTTCAGCGCGAGTGATTGAACTTGCCGGTCTAAAGCTGCCGTCAGGATAGCCATTTATCCACCCCTTAGTATACGCGCTGTCAATATACGCTGCCGCCCAATGGTCGATTGAGACATCTTTAAACGAAGTGTTTTCGTTTGTTAATAGGTTATCAAATCTTGAAGCTATGGCTGCAAATTCCGCTCTTGTAATTGTCTGTCTAGGCTTGAACGTGCCATCCCTATACCCCACCAGTATGCCTTGACTTGCAAGGTAATTGACCGACTGTGCATACCATGTGTCGCCACCGACATCACTGAATGTTCCATTTACAGCAATATTCTTATTTTCGTCTTTTATCAGCCTGAAATATATTGCCGCCGCTTCCGCTCTTGTGATTGAGCTTCCTGGCTTTACGCTGCCGTCAGGGTAGCCGTTAATATACTTGATATGTTCACCAGTTTCAAGCTCGGGGATAGCCTCTATGTTCTTACTATAGAAGAATACAACCTTGTTTTCACCTGCTTTGAACGTTATCGTTTCCGTCTTTTTACTGCCCGTATCCAAGTGATAACCCTCAATAGCCAGGGCGTTTATCGTTTCTGTCGTGCCGACTATCACACTTGAACTTTTACTATAGATAATTTCTCCAGATTGCTTGTCTATGCCTTGAACTAGTAATGTCGCCGAAGGTGCTCCACTGCTGCTATTGTTATTGTTACTGCTATTGTTATTGTTACTGTTATTGTTACTGTTATTGTTACCACTGCCACCTTTACTTGTCCATTTTGCATATAAAGTAATGTTGTCGGTAACAGTATCTGTATCAAATTTCCATGCATTAGTTAGTGTATCTTCTTTATACCAACCGCTGAACGTATACTCACTTTTGATTGGTGGCGTTGGCTCGGTTATAAGGCTACTTCGAGGAATGTCCGTTTGTTCTGCCACTGCAGAACCACCGTTGGAATTAAAGTTTACTGTATAAAGTGACTTTGTCAAATATTTAAATCCCACACCTACAATATCGCTTATTGTTTCAGTAGCAGTGCTCATACGGTAATCTGCCGGGTAGATTACTAGGGCTTCATCATTAAAAATACTGCCTTCGTTTCCCCAAAAACGTGCTTTTCCCTTGTTAGTCAATAAAAACGGTTCCAAAATTAAAGGATTGGCTAGATTTATAGTCACAAAGCTTGGATCGCCTGTCGTTTGGGCGTAGAAAACGCCTCCCGATATAGTGTCGATTTTTGCAGGAGAGGTGCTACTTAAAGTAGTTGAATTGATTGCATGGAAGCCGCCAATGAAAATGCCGCCAGAAATCATGTTTACCGTCGTTTCATTTAGGAAAGCTTCTCCAGATGCGCTGACACTGGTAAATTTGCCCCCACTGATGAGCTTGATAATAGCATTGGGATGATTCGACGCATAGTTCCAAAGGGCAATAGAATCTCCGGTGATTTCTGTATTACTGCCGATTTCATTAATCGTACCAACATTCAGAAGGCCAACGTTTGTCGAAGTAATAATGGCATTGCTAATGATATCAATAGTTCCACCAATATCATTTTGAAGCCCAGCTTCTCCACCTAAAAAGGTTCCACCACTAATCTTGTTAATAAAAGCGCCGTCTTCTAGTAGCAGAACACCAATCTCTCCATCAAAAGTTCCGCCAGAAATTTCACCGATACCTGATGGGTCGCCCAATGCTACAATGTCAATGCCTCTTCCATAGTAATTTGCAGTAAGCTTGGTATAGGCACAAATAAATCGACCACCACTAATTTTTCCAATAGTTCCACCACGAAGCAGGCGAAGAGCAGCAATCTCTTGTTCCGCAAAAAAATCCCCGTTGGATATCTCACCAATTTGTGCCTTACCATCCACCTGAACGTTCGCCCACCTCTCTGGAGAAGCAGCTAAATTTCTGAAGGTGCCGCCCGAAATTAGATTGATTTTTGTATCTTCGTCATACATATATAACGAGTGCGTTTTACCAATGATAGTTCCGCCACTGATTTCCTCCAGCCTGGCACCATTCGTCATCGAAATGGCGATTGATCCAGAAGATTCCAAATGTCTGCCGGTTATTTTTCCAGATGCCTTCGGATCGTATAAATCCAGTACCATATTCCGAGGCCCAGTCGCTAAAAGCTTTGCTCCGTTGTTTATTTCAATATTCCCATTTGCAACGGTTATAATTGTTCTCTGGGGACCTGAAAGTGTAAGTACTTCAGTATCCGAGCCCCCTCCCAAAGTCAAATCAAAGCCATCCTGAACCCTAAAATTAGCATTAATACCCAGTGTAACCTTGTAATTTCCACCGCTAGCTAGTAGCGTAATATCTTTCATAATTGAAATCGCAGAGGATAGATTTATATCTTCTGTTACAGCAATCGTATCATTGTCCTGTGCTGCATTTATCGCCCCCTGCAGCGTAGCATATGTTGCGCCATCCACTCTAGGAGCGGTGTCGTTGGAAACTATACTAGGTGATACAAACAGTGTAGCTGCGCTATCCGCATTTACCGACAACAAAAACTGCGGCATGAGTGACAAAAACATTATCAAAAATAACAGTAGTGAAACCGTCCACTTATTGCATATTCCTTTTACAGTACCGGTTATTCTTTCAAAATAGTTCATCTTTCATTACCTCCAATTTGTTAGTAACTTCCTAAAGGTACAACTTTAAATTTGAATTAATATTACTTTGGTGATTTATTCTGTTAATAAAAAGATTGTCTAAGTATGTGTTAAAATGCTTCTCCCTCCTAGCCCCACCCCTATCTTTACTTACCAATCTTTTTATTTTAGTTGCGATAAATATAATTATCGCAACCAAAAAAAGCTTACAAAATCCTTCTAAGAAGGTGCTTTGCAAGCTTTGAGATTTTTTTGTCGATTTTTTTCGAATAATGAAATAATATAAGGTTTACTATGCTCATTATAGTTTATTATAAAGCTAGTAGTTGCGATAATTATATTTATCGCAACTGTGTTGTAAATTGTAATATTTGCTGATATACTCGTGTCAAAGTCAAAAAGGAGTATATTATTTTTATGCTATTAAACACGTTAAAGGACTTTTTGCCTAAATTCATTAAACATTTAACATATGATGAATACGCAAAAAATAGTATTAGAAGCTATCAAAAAGATATTTTAAAACTGTTTGCTTTTTTAGAGAAAAAAGACGGAAAATTGCAAAAAGAATATTTAATAGAGTATAAAAAATCATTGGAAATAAGATTGAAACCTTCAAGCGTCAATCGCAGCATTGCGGCGGTCAACAAATTTTTTAAATTTATAGGGCTGGATGATTTCACGCTAAAGGCTCTCAGAATTCAAGAGCAGACAACTGCTCAACATGAGCTTACCCAAAAGGAACTTGACAAGTTAATTGAAAGCGCCTTCACAAATAAAAAGACGAAAATCGCGATGATTATGCTGACGCTTGCCTACACAGGAATACGCATAGGGGAACTGCAGTTTATCACCGTTAAGGCTATCAACAGCGGAAAGGTTCTTATTAAGAATAAAGGAACTGTACGCACGATTGTAATACATAAGGACTTACAAGGTTATTTATCCTTATATTGCAGGGAAAAAAATGTGAAAAGCGGTATCGTTTTTACGGGCAGTAAAGGCAGCCCAATAAGCCGTTCCTATATTGCACGTGCAATGAAAGAAGTAGCAGAGCAATGTGGAATTGATCCAGCAATGGTTTTCCCCCACAATCTGCGGCACTATTTCGCTCGAAGCTTTTTAGACTGCGGCAATCCACTGTCGGATTTAGCAGATATTTTAGGACATAAAAGCATTGACACCACAAGACGGTATTTAAGAACCAGTGCTGAAACAAAACAAAAGCAGTTGGCAAAGCTGAAAATCATCCCGAACTGGCAAAGAAATTACGGGTATTCTCAGGAAAAAATAATGTGACCACTTGTAAAATTGAATATAAAACGAAATTAGCGCAATTTGAAAGGATTGGGCTTTTTTGCATAAATATGTGGATATGGAGTTTCCATTAGGTAGAGAGTGATTTTTTTTGGTGCATCCCTGAATGCTATTAAAATTTTTTATTAACGTCCTTATTGTAAAATGAAATATTTCTCTCAATAGTATATTTTTTAGGTGTTCTGTTGATTTCATTGCCAAGATACCAATACATCGGAAATTTTTTCCTGCTTCACTTAATGTGTTCTTTTCCTGATATCTCAAACTGCATCATTAGTGAAAGAACATTTTGTCATAAAAAAATCCCTATTAGATAAACAGATTTTTTGATCTGTCTACCTAATAGGGAGCCTATCACAATTAGAGCTGTAGTTTTTCTTTAAGTAAATTTAGGTTGATTAGGATTGCTCTACAGTCTCTTTTGTTTCGACAGCCTCAACAGGTGCCTGCTTTTTTTCTAAGCCTAGGGCAATTTGCTCTAATTCTGGACGCAATGTATGCTTACCAGCATAGCTCTCGATCAGTTCTTTCACATCAATGCCAGAAGTTTCTTTCAATGTCTCTTGTAGTGTAGACATTAAATTAGTCGCATAGGACGTTACTTTATTTGCGCCACTACCTTCCCCACCACCAGTATCAACGACTGTAATCTTATCGATATTACCAAGTGGGCTCGCTAGCTCTTTTGCATATTCCGGCATCATGCGCACAACCATATCCAGTACAGCTGCTTGACCATAATATTCAAAGGCTTCGGCAATTTTACGTTTAGCTTCAGCTTCCGCAAGACCACGAAGACGAATAATATCTGCCTCTGTCTCCCCTTGTGCTCGTTCTGCATCAGCTTTAGCAAGACCATCCATTCTGATTTTTTCCGCTTCTGCTTTTGCTAAGGATTCAATACGGTATTTTTCTGCATCTGCTTGTGCAAGCTCTCGCATTTTTTCGGCAGCTGCATTTTGTTCCACCGCATAACGATCAGCGTCAGCCTTTTTCTTCACCTCAGAATCATATTGCTTCTCACGACGTAGAATCTCTTTTTCTTCTAATTCAATTTGCTTTTGACGCTCTATAATGCGAATTTGCATTTCTTGCTCCGTTACTTCCTGTTTAGCACGAGCTGTTTCGAGCTCATAGGCTTGGTCAGCACGCGCTTTTGCTATATCTTGCTCACGACGGAATTCAGCAACCTTTAATTGATTTTCTTTTTCCGCTTCCGCAATTTCTGTCGCACGCTCTAGTTCTGCCTTTTGCGCTTCCTTCGATGCTTCTGCGCGTTTAATACGTGTTTCTTTTTCCGCATCTGCTGTCGCAATATCAGCATCTCGTTTTACTTGAGCGATTCTCGGTTTACCGAGTGAATCTAAATAGCCATTTTTATCTCGTACATCCTTGATCGTGAAAGATACAATCACAAGACCCATTTTAGCTAAATCCTGAGAAGCAACACGTTGAACCTCCTGTGAGAATTTATCACGGTTTTTATAGATTTCTTCAACCGTCATGGAGCCTAAAATTGAACGTAAATGACCTTCTAACACTTCACGTGCTTCCCCTTCACGCTCTGCCTTTTGCTTTCCTAAAAACTGCTCTGCCGCCGTTGCGATTTCAGAGATAGAGCCACCTATTTTAATAATGGCTGTACCGTCAGCCATTACCGGAACACCCTGCTCCGTATACACTTCAGGCGTTGTCACTTCTAGTTTGCTAGATAGTAAACTTAATGGCTGTGCTTGCTGGAAAATAGGGAATACGAATGTACCGCCACCGCGAATAATTTTTATACGATTCCCCGACTCATCTTTATGTACATTTTTAGAGCCGAGATAGCTACCCGTCACAATCAGTGCTTCATCAGGACCTGCTGTTTTATATTTTGATACATATAAACCTACTAGTGCTATTAATACAAATGCTACAATTCCTAAAACGATTAAAATTTCGATTGACATAGACTCATCTCTCCTTTAGACAAATTTTTTCTCATATGTTCTGACGAAAAGCGTACCATCCTTCACATCCACGACAAGTACGGTTTCATCATAGTCAATGGCTTCATTATCATAGCCTGTTGCCCGCTTGGAAATCATACCACTTGTGGTTTCAATGACAACCTCTCCAAAGCCATCTACAGGTATGGGTACAATGACTTTTCCCAATTGTCCACCTAGTGATTCTTCCGTATAAGCCAATGAAACATCTGCTGACCGTAGTGGAACGAGAACAAATAAATAAAAAAAAGTACTTAAAATAGCGCCGATGATACATGCAGCAATAATGTTCCAAACGCTAGAGAACCAGGCTAGTTTTTCTAAAATAAATCCTGCTGCAGACATCAATGTAATGAAAGAAAGAATGACACTCGGATTAAAAATGGGCAGTCCTTCCCCAATACCTTCAACTGCATCACCAAAAAACATAACTAGTATTGTGGCAAGACCAGAAAAAATCAAAACCACCAAAAAGATTTGCTCGAGTGAATAGCCAAATAGCGTCAAGTTGCTCACCCCTTTTCATCATATTACCTACTATACGGATGTCACTTAGAAAAAGTTTCAAAAATTTTCAAACTTTTAATATTCCCCTATTTTTACATATTTATAGTGACTAAGTGCAATGTTATAAAAGTATAGATGGAGTGGGTAGAAAGGAAGCTTCTATTCATCATAAAGAGTACCTGGAGATTATAAAATGGAAAGCGCAAGATTCATTCAGCTTCTAGTATTATTTTGCTCTTTCACCACAGACTACAAAATTATTGAGGGTTATCTTGTATTATTTTTACTCTATTTATAATTTTCCCTCTAATATAACATAAATCCATTCCCATCTAATAGAACCATGTTACAATAGAAAGGAATTATGGCAACTAAGGAGATATAGCATGAAGCTCTCGACGATCTTAAATTTCTTTATTCTAGTATTTTTCACATTATTATTTGTTAATGATTTCTTCCCTGACACAACGATTGCAACGATCTTGACTAAAAAAATGATTCTTCTTATATTAGTCGTGCTAGTGATCATACAGCTTGCCTTAGATAAAGGTCGATATAAAAAGATGTCTAAGAAGGCCTATATTGGTTTGACTCTGTATACAGTTGGTTTATGGATTGTATTGACTTTGCTCGGTGGACAGTCACAAATTGGTTTATCATTTACTAGCCCACTGTTCTATATCATTATCGTATTGCTTGGGCTGGATTTATTACGGATTTCCCGCCAAGCTAAGCGCGATCAAACCGAGGAAAAATAAAGAATGGGCTCATCGGCTTGAACTGCCACTTGCTCATACATAAAAAGCATGTCACCGACTGGAATTCCAATCGGTAGACATGCTTTTTTAAGATTCTAGTACATTTAAAATCTCATCCAATTCATGAACGGCTAAATCTAGGCGTTCCTTTGCCTCGATATTTTGTTGTTTTAAATGATTAAACTCTAATAAATTGTTTTCATGCTTTAATTTGATAGAAGATAAGCGTTCAATTCGTGTTTCTACCTTTTCTATTGCTTGCTCACAGACTGTTGTCCAGAGCTTTTCTGAATGCTGCATTTCCGTTGTTGATGGGTTATGCTGACGCATAATTCGTGTGTAAATGACTTCTATTTGCTCGATTAATTCTGTATAAAAATGCCGTTCAACGCGAGTAGTTTGGAATGTTGGATGCTCTACCTCTTTTGCATATGGTGTAATTTGACGTAGGAGCTTTCCAGCATTTTCCCCGAAGGCATGCGATAAATTTAAAACATTCATTAGTTGCAGCAATAAACGGATTTCTTCAAGATTAATCAGCTGTGAATCAATGCTTTCCTTTAATTTTAAGGATTCCATATAACGGCGATCAAAATGCTCAATTTCGCCGTTGCGTTGCTCTACTAGATGTTCACTTGCATTGTCTTTTAAGCTTTTAATATAGCGAATCGCATGATTTTTTAGCTCTTCTGGTGACAGCAAGTTGTCATTGTCTTGTTGTGGTTTTCCTCGTTGAACATACGCAAATGCATCCATTTTTTTGGGCCATTTTGCTGCTGAGGTTTCTTTTGAGACATTATAGCGTATATAAATTCCGTGCATTCCATATCCTCCAAGTCCATAAACAAGTATCTCTAAAGACAATAAATCGAATACGGTATTTTTTCAAGTAAAAAACTTATAATCCATGAAAATTCCTCTTTTATAAGAATAAAACAAATTTCCTGAATAGTCGATACTATTCAGGAATTTTACTAGCTTGCATTCAAAATTATATCCTTTGACTAGTTTAGTACCTGCACCGATATATCATGGCGTAGCTATTAATAGGGAGGAAGATTTCGATGTCGTAATGAGCTATCGTGCAACGGGTGCAACAAATTTTGACCTTTTAAGAAATCGACCTGTTGTGAAAGAGATTCAAATTGATTTGACCGAGCTCATGGCCGATTAGCTGTTATAACAGACCATGACCCAAGCGTCATGTAATTATAATTGGCAAGTACAGTTCTAAAAAACCCGCCAACTTCTAAACCTTACAGGAAGTTGGCGGGTTGCTATTTATGTTAGTTTAAGAATTTTCTCGTATATTTTGAATACTTTTTCCTTCTGTAAATGCATGAATGGATGCAATGGATCCAATTGATTTAAAATTTGCCCTATCATAGACTTTAGCAACCTGATCGTTAATTGGCCATATCCATAGCTGCTCGAGCTTTTGATTCACTGATTGTTGTTGGATATGCTGCAACATATAGCCGATTAAACCACGTCCTCGATAGCTTTCAATGGTTGCTACACTCTCAATTCTTCCTTGCTTTCCTGACACAAACATACTAGCCGTACAGCATGGCACCCCATCTAGTTTTAATAAATAGTACGTAAAGCTTGGCGAAGAATAAGCTTGCTCAAAGGCCATTTTAATTAATTCAGGATCTCCAAAGGCAGAAATGCTCATTTCCACTGCCATGGCTTCGTCTATATTTACATCTGTTACTCGTTCAATTTGGATGGCTGGATGTGGTGAGAGTTGACTAAACTCACCATTCCAACACTGAATTTCATTGACAAACTGCTCATACTGAAAGCCATGCGTCTCTAAAGCCTCCATACATGCTTGATTGTCCTCAAGATTATATAAATACAACCGTGGGATAAGCGACTTAGATTGATAGAACATTTTTATATCTTGTAAAAACTGAGCAGGATTTTCAATCTTTCGCCAAACATGTGCATGATTAGCATCATAATAAGTTGGGATTGCCTTATTGTAGAATAAAACTCCTTCTTGACATACTTCCATCTCACTAAAACTCTTTACATGATCTATATCAAGCTGCATAATGCGTTCTAAATTAAGCATGTTCCGTTCCCTCTTCCACCCATTTTTTATATAATTCCTCTATGTGCTGTTCCAGCTTTTGCCGTTGCTCTTCAACAAGTGAAGGTTCCTCTAGTTTTGCCTCTAATTTTTCAATTTGTTGTTCAATGGATAGCTCTTTTTTGACAGGTTGTATTTTAGGCACCCGTTCATTTACAACTTCTTTTTTCTTAGAGAGTTCCTGTAGCTTTTGTCTAGCCCACTCGTAATCTCCTTCAAACACATGAATAGTTTGATCCTTTAGCCATGCTGTTTTTGTAAATATTTTTTGTAAGAAATAGCGGTCATGGGACACACCAATAATAGTTCCTTCAAAGGATTCTAGCGTTTCCTCCAATACTTCTCTTGCTTCTATATCTAAATGGTTCGTTGGTTCATCCAAAATGAGCACATTAATATCCTCATGCATTAATTGAGCTAATCGAAGGCGCATTTTTTCTCCACCGCTTAAATTCTTCACTTGTTTGAAGACATCATAGCCATAGAACAAAAATCGTGCGAGAATATGGCGCGCTTCAGCCTCAGACACCGCTACATTTTCTCGAAAGGCATCAATTAATCGGATAGCTGGATTTTTATGTTCAAACTGTTGAGACAGATAGCCAATTTTCACATTACTGCCTACGTGGCAAACACCTTGGTTAGGAACGACCTCCCCTAGCATCATTTTTAATAAAGTTGATTTACCACTACCGTTGCTCCCAACAATCGCAAGTCTTTCTCCAAAATAGATAGCCAGATTACTGTCTATCAATAAAGGCTTATCATAGCCGTGGTGTATGTCTTGTAATTGTACTACCTCTTTGCCGCTACGTTCAGCCATCGTTAAAGCCAGATTCATTTTCTTTTTTGAGAGTGGCTTCTTCACCCGTTCGATACGTGCTAATGCTTTTTCCATACTTTTTGCTCGTCTATGCATAGAAGCATTTGGTGGATTTGCTTCATTAGCCCATTGTTTTAAGCGTTTTATCGTTTCTTGCATTTTCTTAATTTTCTTTTGTTGCTCTTCATAATCAGAAAATTGTTGTTCGATCTTTGCCTCTTTCTGCGCAAGAAATGCATCGTAATTACCGCTGTACGTAAATGCCTCTCCATCTTCAATTTCAATTACTTTATGTGCAATCTGATTCATAAAATGTCGGTCATGAGATACGACAATAACAATCCCCTCAAAGCTGCGCACATAATTTTCAAGCCATTCGATCGCCTGCATATCAAGATGATTCGTTGGTTCATCTAATAATAAAATAGCTGGATGGCTCAATAAAATTTGCCCTAGCATTATCTTCGTCTTCTCGCCTCCACTTAAACTACTAAACGGTTGCGCCAACATTCCCATAATACCTAAGCCATTAGCAATCATCACTAATTGGGCTTCCACCTCATAGCCCCCCTGTAGCATGAATTGCTCCTGCACTTGCCCATATTGCCATAAAGTTTTATCCGTTACGGTTGACTGCATTTCTTGCTCCAGTATCGTCATTCTAGCCTTTAATGCATAAATATCAGCAAATGCCTCTTCTAATACTTCCTTCACTGAATGTCCTGGATAATGTGGAATTTGATGTAAATAGCCAATCGTGGCATCTTTACTTTTTATGATACGTCCTCGATCTGGCATATCTACGCCCGATAGAAGCTGCAATAAAGTTGTTTTACCACTACCATTTACCCCAACAATCGCAACATGTTCACCACTATTTACTTCCAGTTGTAAATGCTCAAATAATATATTGCCACCCATAATTTTTTGTATTTGCTCAGCTTTCATTTGCATCGTTTTTTCCTCCAATGAAACGCGCGAAAACATCTAGACGACACAAAAAAGACTGCTCATTAACAAGCAGTCTTCTTCTCATTAAAATGTGTGAAAAAGAATGGTTAATTCGCTACGTTTGTTATTTGATTTTGCTTAAAAATGGACAGACCTATCCCGTTGTTCGCAAAATCGAAAGTAATGACGCGTGCAAAATACATAGCCGTATCCACTTTTACACATGCGTCCGTAGCGTTTTTATTCATTCTTTTTCACCTCCGTTCATTATAGTTAAACATATAATACCATTTTTCAGATTTTTTGAAAAGGGGCTAAATTAACAATCGTTTTATTTTATAAATATACAAACTGGCAATCTAGTTATATACCAGTAAAAAATAGTAATTCATTTAAGCATGGATGCTATTAATAGCGCAGCATTACTGCTAACAGCGAATGCCGAAACATTGCAGGATTTAATCCATCAATTGAAATATAACCAGCAAAAAAACATGAGGGATTAATTGATAACTATCCTTCATGTTTTCACTTTTTTTACAAACATTTTGACGACAGGCACAAGGAAAATTGAAATCACTAGGATTCGGAAGAGTTGAAAAGCTGTGACGATTGTCACATTGGCATGTACAGAAGCCGCAATAATCCCCATTTGATCAAGTCCCCCAGGCACAATACTTAAAAAGCCTGTCCTAAAGTCGAGACTGTATAAACTTTTCATTAAAAATGTTAAGCCATACGCTGCCCCTATATAAATGCCAGCTGATACAAATGCATAAAAAATATGCCTCTTTGATAAATGTAGATCTTCTTTTTTCAACAATAACCCGATATGGATTCCAACCATCAATTGAGCAATATGTAGAAGAGATACGGGGATTCTAGGCACTTCTATCCCCACCATATTAATTCCCATCAATAAAAATACGGGGCCAAGCATATAACCTGTTGGAATTTTAAGCTTTTGAGCAATCCACCCTGCTAAGCCACAAACGATTAGTATACCGACAAGGCCCCATGTATACATTCCGTTGCTCATAGTGCTGTTTCCACCAACATCTGTCAACATGAGCGGGACAAAGCCGACGATTAAAAGAACACGGAGGATTTGAAAGAACGTAATGACCACCATATCCATATCGCCTTGCTCCTCAGCAAAAGCCACAACCTGTGCCATGCCACCAGGTACACAGCATGTCAATGCCGTTGCAAAATCCAAATCTGTACGTTTGGCTACTAAATAACTGACACCAAAAAATAACAATATAAAAATCACATTTATAACGACAATACTCCCTAAAAAAAGCTTAATATCCTGCACCGCTTCTGGAGTAAAGGCAAAGCCGATAGAATACCCTGCTACGATTAAACCAAAATTACGGAAGGAAGAATGCCATCTCAATTGTACATTGGTCGACAATTGCACGATAAGTACCGCTGTAATAGCGCCTAGCAACCAAGGCATTGGTATATGAAGTAGTTGAAAAACGACAGCACCTATGAGGCCAATGCATAATGTAATCAATATATGCCTACCAAAAACAAACATACTAGCAACCCCTTACAACTAGATAACAATATTATGACGTTTCTTAACCTTTTTTTCTATTGAAGCGACTTTTGTATGGTTTGCTATCGTTCAAAAATAACCTCTTATCGATAAAATTGAACCTCTTACCCAATAATTTACCTTTGCTAAAATTTTCTATGCTACATTATTATTACCTGATTCAGCGTTTTCTCCTTGATGGGGAAAGTAAAGGAGGTCTCCTATGAAAATTCATTTAACGATTCACCATGAACTTGAAGAAACAGAGGTTCATATACATGCGAAAGAATACAACGAACAAATTGAAAGACTCATGCAGCAATTACAAGCGTCCCAAACTACTATGCTAGATGGGTACTTTCAACAAGAAATTCATCTACTAAAAATTACTGATATTTATTCCATCTATGCAGAGGATGCCAAAGTATTTTTACAAACGAATGAGCAAGAGTTTGAGTCTAAACGAAAATTATATGAACTAGAGGCACAGCTTTCAAAGGACTTTGTACGAGTAAGTAAATCTACACTTGTCAATATCCATAAAATCTCCTCTATTCAAATGGGCAAAATCGGTACAACACAATTACTGCTTGAAAATGATGTAACCATTCATGTTAGTCGTAAATATATAAAAGAATTGAAGCGACACTTAGGTATTGGGAGGGATCTATAGCATGAAATATATAAGCATGATGATTATCGGACTACTCATATCCCTTAGCTCTTCTTATGTCTTAGTGACATTTAGCGTCCTATCAAATAATGCGATGGTGTCCGGCACAGAATTACTGGAGCAAACTGTAATTGCAGCCATACTTGGCATTGCCATCGGACTTATATCTGGTATTTTTGAGTTTGAATCCATTCCTTTTATGGCGCAGCTACTCTTGCATTTAATCGCTGTGACAATCTGTGTTTTAATTGCTGGCTATTTTGGTGGCTGGTTTATGCATTCTGGTGTGAAATATGTGCTGCTTTCTGAAGCCGTTATTTACATCATCGTTTGGTGTATTCTTTATATCCTTCAATTAAATGATATTGAAAAAATAAATCGAGAAATCCGAAAGAGAAAGGAATAATCTAGATGACCTTCGCGGTAAAAGTTGAGAATTTATGTAAACAATATGGTGACCACCATGCGGTTAACGACATTTCATTCACAGTTGAACGAGGTACCCTCTTTGCTTTTTTAGGAGCAAACGGTGCTGGCAAATCGACAACCATTGAAATCCTTTGTACTTTATTAAAAAAATCCAGCGGCCATGTCACTATTAATAACTTTACACTAGATGTCAGCAATCATAACGCAGATATCCGTAAATCCATTGGTGTTGTGTTCCAACAAAGCCTATTAGATGATCGTTTAACTGTGCAGGAAAACATTCTACACAGAGGCAGAACATATGGATTAGCAAAAACACAGCTTGCTGAAAACTATCAATTTGTTTCCTCCTATTTGCATTTAGAGGATATAGAAAAGCAAAAATATGGAACATTATCAGGCGGTCAAAAAAGACGAGCAGACATTGCACGTGCACTTATTCATCGTCCAACTATATTATTTCTAGATGAACCTACAACCGGCTTAGATCCACAAACACGACAATTAGTTTGGCAGGCCATCAAGCAGCTCCAACTCGAAACGAATATGACTGTGTTTTTAACAACCCATTATATGGAGGAAGCGGCAGTCGCCCATCAGGTCCTTGTATTAAAGGCAGGAAAAATTGTCGCACAGGGTACGCCTGATGCGTTGAAAACAAAGTATGCCTATGACTCTATGGCCGTTGTTTTCAATAATCCAATAGACGGTGTTAAATGGCTGGAAGAACACGCCATTTCCTATACCGAGAAACAGGAGATCTATACAATCCGTTTGGAGTCCACCCTACAAGCTCTCTCCCTTTTAAAGAAAGCGGAGCCACTCATCGCCTCCTTTGAAGTGATTAAAGGAACGATGGACGATGTCTTTCTTCATATTATGGCAGAGGGGGATGTTGCATAATGGAAGCCTTAATGAGCTTAGTACAACGAAATAACAAAGTATTTAGGCGAGATAAAACACAAGTGTTCTTCTCTCTACTATCGGTGATTATCGTCATTGTGCTTTACGCCGTATTCCTCCAAAAAATGCAAGTAGATGCCATTGAACGAATCACGGAAGCCACACCTGAAGTGATTACCATGGTGAACGAATGGGTTGTAGCAGGGTTACTATCGATGATTGCCGTTTCAACAACACTTGGTGCATATAGTATTGCCATAAAGGATCAGGAATCAAAGGCAATGGCCGATTTTTTAACTGCCCCTCTTTCCCGCGCCACCATACAAATGAGCTATGTACTCAATGCATTAATAATTGGCAGTATTTTTTCCTTTATCGCATTAATTGGCTGTGAAATTTTTATAGTAGCAACAGGCGGTAAGCTTTTAAGCCCTACACATTTTGTTCAAGTACTTGGCATTATCTTATTATCTGTCTTGCTCGCAAGTGTCTTGAATCTATTTCTTTCCTTGTTTGTGTCGACACAAAATGCCTTCTCAACATTAGGAACTATTGTCGGTACACTACTCGGATTTTTATGCGGTGTTTATGTCCCACTTGGTGCTCTACCAAGCTTTGCACAAAATTTAATTATGTATTTTCCGGTTAGTCATACTACATTACTCTTACGAAACACATTTATGGAAAGCTCCATTACCAATATCTTTGAAGGTACACCGGTCTCCTATGTGAATGACTATAAAATTAATTATGGTATTGTCTATGAGCTTCATGGTAATACCCTTCATGCCTCAACGAGCATCCTCATTATCGTTGGTACAATACTCATCCTAGCAATTGCCTCCCTCCTTTTGTTTAAAAGAAAATATAAATAAATAGTTGCCAACGTTTTTACACATCGTTTAGAAAACGATGTGTTTTTTATTGCTTTATAACAAACAATTTGTTATTTTAATAATAAATAAGCAAACAAATATAAAAATCGTTTGTTTTTAACGGAGGATTCCTAATGGATGTAAATGAACTATTTTGGCAAGCCCCTATCGATAATCTAAAAAAGGGTTATATCGACGATGAGACACATTTCACTTGTCTACTATGTGGAGAAGAAATAGAAAAAGGAATTATTTACCCGTACGATGGCTTACTGTATGAAGCCGAAAAAATGATGCAGCACCATATTACAATTACACACCAGTCTGTATTTCATTACTTAAATGGACTCAATAAAAAAATGACCGGCTTAACTGAGCATCAAAGTCATATTTTACGCTTATTTTATGAAGGTAAATCAGATCAGGATATAAAAAAAGAATTAGAGATTGGCAGTGCCACGACTATTCGTCATCACCGTTTTGCGTTAAAGGAAAAAGAACGCCAAGCCAAGACGTTATTAGTCATGATGGAATTACTGAAGGAACAAGATCGAAAGGAGGATACGTTTGTGTCTATTCATAAAACAGCTACAATGGTTGACGATCGCTATAATGTCACTCTCTCAGAAGAACAACAAGTATTAGCGAAATTATTTCCACATGGTGTTGGTAAGGAGCTAGTTCGTTTTCCTAAGCGTGAAAAACAAAAAATTATAGTACTTCGTGCCATCTCAATGCTTTTTGACAAAGAAAAACAATATACGGAAAAAGAATTGAATGAAATCATCAAACCCATGTATGAAGACTATGTTCATATACGCCGTTACTTAATTGAATACGGTTTTCTGGACCGTAAAGCAGACGGTAGTGCTTACTGGGTAAAAAAATAAGAAGGCAGGTCATGAAAATGGATCATAAAAAAGAACTAAAAGAAATGTATAAGGACATGAAAATTGAAGCGGGTGTTTTTACAATGACGAATACACAAACAGATAAAGTATTTGTCGGTAGCTTTAATAATTTGAAACGGTTAAATGGTTTTCAATTTATGCTCAAAACTAATACACATACGAATAAGGAGCTTCAGGCGGACTACAATTCATTTGGTCAAGATGCCTTCGAGGTGAAAATCGTTGAGTATTTAAAGAAGAAGGAAGAGGGTTATTTCGATGCTAAAAAAGAGCTTGAAAAGCTAGAGCAAAAATGGCTCGACACACTAAATCCTTATGGTGAGCGTGGTTATAATTGATTATAAAATAAGCGCATTTACCAATAATCAAGGTAGATGCGCTATCCCTTACTCATAGGAGTCTTGTTATTCTTTTGCTTCCAATAGGTAGATTTCCTGCTGTGCTGTTTTCGTTAATTTACTAAAAACAAGTTCATACGAATGCTTAATAAGATTCTCTACCAAATCCATCGGGACATCTTCAGCATCCATATAAATGGAGTTCCAATGCGTTTTATTCATATAGTAGCCAGGTATAATGCTGGCATAGGCTTCTCTTAATTCCTCTGCTCGCGCAGGCTCACATTTTAACGTTAGCACTGGCCTACCTGTGGTATTTCCTCCAATCATGGCATACATCTTCCCGCCTATATGATAGCGATCTGCTTGCCATTCTTCCTTATAGTCATACGTTGTTCCTTGCAGCTGAAGACAATTTGCATGAATCGTTTCCTTTTCCATTTCCATTCCCCTTCCAAGATCAACTAGTTACCTCTAAAATAAAAAAACACACGTTCGATTATAATTAGTATAATCGAAATCATGTGTTGAGAATAGCGTTATTTACTTGTACCACGATCAAACATCCCCATCACCTCGGTTGTTTGCAAAATATTCACAAACGACTTAGGATCGGTTTCCTTAATCGTACTTTTTACATCAGCCAGTTGATAGCGTGTAATAACCGTAATTAACACTTTACGGCCTTCGCCAGAATAGGCTCCTTTCGCATCGATAATCGTTACCCCTCGATGAAGCTTTTCTAATAACTGCTGTTTGACCTCTTCGCCTTTATTCGTAATAATCATAAGGGTTAATTTAATATGGCTTGTATGAATCGTGTCCACTACTTTTCCGGTAGCATAAATGGAAACAAGCGTTAATAGCGCTGCATCCCAGCTAAAGACAAAGCCGGAAGCTGCCACTACGATACCATTCATAGCAGCAATTAAAGTACCAAGCGGAAAATCACGTTTACGGCTTAGTAGCATAGCAATAATATCAAAGCCTCCAGAGGAGCCTGCTGCTCGGAAAATCAACCCCATTGCAACACCTACGATGACCCCACCAAATAAGGAAGCAAGAATTGGCTCTTGTGTGGCCTTGTAAATCGGAATAATATATAAACTTACTGATAAAACAGCCACCGATAGAATTGTATAGCTAATAAATCGTTTCCCAAGCTTCATCACACCTAAAATGAGCAGAGGTAAGTTCAATAGTAAGTTTAATACCCCGGTATTCAACGGCGTTATAATCCCAAGCATAATAGCAATACCGCTTAATCCCCCACTTAAAATTTCATGAGGAATTAACAAAAAATTATAAGCAAAGGCTACTAAAACGGAAGAAAGTGTAATAATAATCACATTACGCATGATGATGTCCCCTATAAACGACCAAATTTTGATACATCTTTTCCATAGACTACCCAACTTACTTACTGAGAAAACCTATTTATTTACTTTTTCTTCTGTTCTTCCTTTAAAGGACCCTCTTGTTTCTGTTCGCCATTATCAGCGACCTTATCAATACGCTCCAGCATTGGAGGATGTGTATAACGGAACCATTTCACCAAAAGCGGTGGATTGACCTCGCTTAAGCCTGAAATGGTTAGCTTTTGAAATGCCGTTACAGCCGCTTCCCGATCATTCATCAAGTTAATCGCATATTGATCTGCTCTCGATTCCTGGTATCTGGATACATAATTAGACACGGGATTGGAAGCAAATAATAATATGGAAGTAATTAGTAAAAATAATGGGTAGGAGCTAATATTACTAATTTTATTAATGTTGAATACCTGTCCATATCGTGAAGCTAAGCGTCGCATAATTTTGGCGGTTAGCCATAAACCAACTAAAGAGAGTAAAAGATAGCCTACAATGCCAAAATAAATATGTTTTTCAACATAATGCCCCATTTCATGCGCCATAATAAACAAAATTTCATTATCCGTCAATCTGTTTAATGTAGTATCCCAAAGAACAATTCTTGAATTGCTACCGATCCCTGTCACATAAGCATTTAGGGCATTCGTCTTCTCAGCCATATTCACCTCGTAAACATGCTCTGCTGGGATATGTGCCTGGGTAGCAAGTGAAAGTATTTTGCTTTCCAGCTCTTTATTTTTTAACGGATAAAAATCATTGTACAAAGGGTCGATCACAACTGGCTGAATAAACATCACAAAAATTGAAAAGGGGATGGTTAATAGCCATGCATAGAGCCACCATCTTTTTTCACTCTTTTTAATGAGCCAATAGAGCACTGTCACTATGATCAAGGTCATTCCAAAGTTCACCCAAAAATCAATGACACCATCCTTCATCCAAGATCCAAATGCTTGCGTGCTGATGCCATAGCTTTTACTGAGATAATAACGATAATAGTCCAGTGGGAATAAAACGACATAGACTAGTAATGACAATAAAAATAAGTAGGTTGCATTTTGCAAAAGCTTCCACTTTGTTTGGGATGTGCTCACTTTCTCAAAATAACGTGAGACACCAAACAGTAATATCATGAAGTAAACAAGCCATTCCAAGGGAGTAGCTACAAAAAATAAAAAGTTCCGTATTTTTGAGTATTCACCACTTAATAATAGTTCCTTACCAGACATAAACATCACTGGATCAGCAGCAGTTCCCTGTAAGGCACTTGGAATTTTGCCCCCTCCACTGTGGAATATATACCAGTACATACAAAGCACGTAAACACCGAAAAATAGTAGCGCAACAATGCCGATTTTTTTAGCTATATCAATTCCCCCTCATATCAAACAAAGTTCGTCCTATAGTCAGTGTAAGCGAAATTATCAAAGTTAGAACAAATATGGACTACTTTTTATCATCTCTTTTTTGCAAGAAAAAATTCGCTCCATTTCTAGCAATGAGGACCATATATCCTTCTCATTGTTTTAAAATGTCGTGAATTTAAGATAGTGCTTATTATTTATCCATTACAAATGTTGTTTTCCCACGTTGATCTTCACTTAAATAGCTTGCGGATAATAAATGGTATCTCTTTGTTTCCTCGTAATAAGTAAGCATCTGCTACAAGCTTTTGCCCTTCATCTGATAAATCAACCTATGCTTTTGCTGCTCCTGCATGTTTCGCTTCGCTTTATTGAAAACCTATTAGCTGGCCATATTGGCTCCCTACGACTAGGAGCAAGCGGATTACCTGCACATATTTTTATGCCAGATTTAATTCATCAAGTTTCACTGGCTTATCCAGAGATTCGTATTTCGTTAGAGGTAAAAACAGCTCCTGAAATTGAAAATAAAGTGGCGCTTCAGGAAATAGATTTTGGGCTCATTAAGGGAACTAAACAGGAAAATACTGCCCTTCAATACGAGACAATCGGAGAGGATTCCCTTGTTTTGGCATCAGTCCAACACATGAACTTGCTTCTAAAAGAGCATCACCCAAGAGGATGTTCTTAAAAATAAGCTTTTATTGCATACTTCTTCTAGCTCCACGAATCACTTTATCGAAAAGTGGATGGACCCTTTTCAGCCTTCTACTTATACCATCGAATTGGATTCTGTGAGTACAATAAAAAAATGCTGACCTTCTTAAAGAACTTAGCCTTCGTTTCTGATGCCTTAATTGAAGAATAGTTAAAATCAGGTCTACTAATGAAAAGGATTTACAGGATGTGACGCTTCAGAGAAAGATTCAATTTATATATCCTAAAACTCGTTTAGATAATGCCATTGATGAGTTTGTCAAAATGTCGATTTACAAAGTAGCACAGCGATTAAAAATGTCTTCAGTTCTGACATAATTCCACAGATAGCCGTAATAAAATGCAATGGGGATATATTTATTAGAAAGGAGGAAAGTATTTGCTAACCAAATTGCTGACAAAGGATTGTATCCAAATTGCAAACGTTGTTCCGTCCTGGCAAGAAGCTATTCGTTTAGCTGCCACCCCATTAGTCCGTCAAAACAAAATTGAACAGCGGTATATCGAGGCAATGATTCAATCCATTGAGCAATATGGTCCTTATGTCGTTATTACACCGAAAGTCGCTCTTCCACATGCACGACCATCAGACGGTGTCTATGCTCTAGCAGTAAGTTTGCTATGTTTACAGCAGCCTGTTTTTTTCAGCCCTAATCAGCCTGTCTTTTTAATTTTTGTTTTAGCTGCTATGGACAATACTTCACATCTACAGGCATTGGCTGATCTAACCTTAGTGCTACAACATCCGAATCAGGTTGATAGCCTAATTGCTTGTCAGCATGAGGAAGACATAAGTGAGAAAATTAAACAATTTACGACAAAGGAGTCAGCAGGATGAAAATATTAGTCGTGTGCGGTAGCGGATTAGGAAGTAGCTTTATTTTAGAATTAAATGTAAAGAAGGCATTAGAGGCTATGGGCAAAGAGGCTGAGGTGACCCATACGGATTTAGCATCCGCAAAGGCGGAGAAAGCTGATATTTATTTAGGTGCGGCCGATATTGTGAATGAATTAGCGAAAGACAACGCAATCATCGTGAGTATCGTCAATATGATGAATATATCGGAAATTAAGGAAAAGCTGGAACCTTGGCTTTAAGCAAAAAAAAAATTGGATAGGATGAGGTGTTGGTATGTTAGATGTTATCATGCATGACATTTTAGGAACACCAGCTATATTAGTCGGCCTATTCGCATTTGTTGGTTTATTAATTCAAAAGAAATCAAGCTCCACTGTTCTTTCTGGTACTTTAAAAACAATTATGGGCTTCGTGATTCTTGGGGCAGGAGCAACAGTCTTAATTGGCTCGTTAGATCATTTTAGTAAAATGTTCGACCATGCTTTTCAAGTTCAGGGAGTTATTCCTAACAACGAAGCTATCGTAGCAGCTGCTCAAACTAATTTCGGAACAGCAACTGCACTCATTATGGTATTTGGGATGATTTTCAACTTATTACTTGCGCGATTTACGCCATTAAAATATATCTTTTTAACTGGGCATCATACATTATTCATGGCTTGCTTAATCGCTGCTTCTTTATCTGTTGGTGGAATGAGTGGGACACCTCTTATCATCGTCGGCTCTATTATACTGGGGCTTTGTATGGTAGTATTCCCTGCTATTTTGCAACCAACTGTCCGCCAAATAACAGGCAATGATGATTTTGCTGTCGGTCACTTTGGTAGTGTTGGTTACTATGTATCAGCTAAAATCGGAAAGCTCTTTGGCAATAAAGCAAAATCAACAGAGGATATACAGGTACCTAAGTCACTTGGCTTTTTACGAGATACCTCTGTCGCCATCTCTTTAACTATGAGTGTATTCTTTATCATTGTAGCGTTTTTCGCAGGGCCTTCCTATATTGAGGCTCAACTATCTGATGGATCTAACTTCATTATTTTCGCCATTATGCAAGCGATTACATTTGCAGCTGGTGTTTATATCATTTTAGCTGGTGTACGGATGTTAATTGCTGAAATTATTCCAGCCTTTAAAGGCATTGCTGATAAACTTGTACCAAATACAAAGCCTGCACTCGATTGCCCAACTATTTTCCCCTTCGCCCCAAATGCTGTTATCATCGGTTTCTTATTTAGTTTTTTAGCTGGACTTGTTTCAATGTTTATACTACCTTTCATCGGACTGAAAGTGATTGTTCCAGGGCTAGTTCCCCACTTCTTCACTGGCGCTGCAGCAGGTGTGTTTGGTAATGCTACAGGAGGCAGAGTTGGTGCCATGTCAGGTGCCTTTGCCAACGGTTTATTGATTAGCTTTATTCCTGCGATACTTCTGATTTTTATGGGAGACATCGGCTACGAAGGCACAACATTTGGTGATTCAGACTTTGGTGTTATCGGCATTATTATTATTAATTTATTAAAATTATTTGGAGCTGTTTAAAATTTAGATAAAAGCCCTACGCACAATATATCAAGACCTAATTTTAAAATTCCATTGATTTTATTTTCTGTCTAATATATAATCATAAAAAATTAATTTACTTTATATAAAATTCTATGAAGAGAAAGAGTACGTTATTGTTTCTGTTCCAAAGAGAGCTGGTGTTTTGCTGAAAACCAGTGTTCAGATAATAACCGAAAATCATCTCTGAGAAGTAAAGTCGAATGTTTAGTAGGCTTTATCGGTTTCCTCCGTTACAAGGGACAACGTATGATAGTACGTTTGTAAAGGGTAGTAAAGTGTTATTCAAACACTTTATTAAACAAGAGTGGTACCGCGAGTTTCAATCTCGTCTCTTACTGAGACGGGATTTTTTTTTAGAGAATATTTTCACAATAAAAATTTAAGAAAAGCAGGTGAAGGCGTAATGAAGACATTATTATTTGTAACAGATTTATATTATGAAGCAAAAGGAAGAAACTATTATGAAGAGGATTTATTTCTAACCTCTAAACTTAGAGAAACCTTTAGTTTGGTCATCTGTCATCCTGAAGATATTGAATCATTTGAAAATGATGTTGATTTAATTGTTTTCCGAAATGCAGGTCCAGTTGCAAATTTTAAAGACAAATATGAAGCATTCCGTAACCGAATTGTTTCTAGACATTTAAACACATATAATTCGTTTAATGGAAAGGCTGACATAAACGGAAAAGAATATTTAATAGAACTAACAAATGCTCATTTTCCTGTTATTCCAACGATTGATACTCTTGATTCCTTAAATAAACTCCCTGATGTAGACACGTATATCTTAAAGCCGAAAGATGGAGCAGATTCTATCGGGATGGATTTTGTTACAAAAGATGAATTGAGTGAAAAAGTTAATTCAGAATCGAAAAATACATTAGTACAACCATTTATCAATTTTGAATATGAAGTCTCATTTTATTTTATCGATAAAGAACTTCAATACGCCCTTTATGCACCAGATAAAGATAAAAGATGGGAATTGAAAGAGTATGTAGCTACAGAAGAAGATTTAGCTTTTGCTAAACGTTTTATCGACTGGAATAATCTTGACTGGGGGATTCAACGAGTTGATGCCTGTCGAAGCGAACAAGGGGAGCTTTTATTAGTCGAATTAGAAGATCTAAATCCCTATCTTTCCTTATTAGAATTATCTGAAGAGACACGTCAGAACTTTGTAGAAGCAATGAAAAAATCATTACAAAAAGCTCTTCAAGCCTAATCTTAATCAATTATTTTATTTAGAAAATGGAGGCGAAACATACATTTCTCGTTCAGCAGTCTTTAATATTGCACCATTTTCTAATTCCCTTCGATCCACTAAACGAATTCGATGTCCCTTGCCATGATCAAAAATGAAACCCTCCATGAAAAGAGCGAGAGCTTCTCCAATATGCAATCCTTTGTTAAATAACAATTGAATTAAGAATGTATTTCGAATATTGGGGGTTGCTTCTAATCCTTGCTGCACTTGTCCTTTGTGAGTGTGTCTACTTTTTTTCGTGGTTCCTTTAATTTAAGTATATTTCTGATAGAGGGTTAATCCTTATTTACATGATGTAAAAAACTTTTATAACGTGAGTGTCTCTCTGTAAACAGTTGTTTCATCAGCTTTTCCATCATGTCATTTTACACTTCTTCATTCCGATAAAGGTAGTCATAGAAATTTGCTATAACTGTAATTGTAAGGTAAATTGTCTTTTCCGCTCGTTTTGCTTTTTCTTGTTGGAGGAGAGTAACATTTGAACTCTGATAAGGGCTTCAAAGACCTCATTACGCCTCCCGCTGTGAGCTGCGCACTCCACAAAAAACAACCATACGCTCCATTTATTGAATACATACTTTACGATATTTTCAACATCTAATTAACAAATCTAATATCCTCTTATTAGTATAGTCTATTTAACAAATTGCGTTGGGCTTTTTTGTTATTGTACATACGTGGGAAAGTGGGAAACTTTAATAAATTTATTACTTGATTAGTCATCAAGCTTTAGATTATTAACTTATTATGTATATAGATTTGGATATATATTCTTATAGATTCTACAGAAATTTATTTTATTCGTCGTCTGACATCAGACTAAAAATATTAAATTTTTGCCGATATATACTTTATAACTAGGAAACAACAGGAGGTAGTACACATTTTGAAGAAATTAATGGTGGCTTGTCTTTTGATTGCTCTATTAATAGCAGGTTGTTCATCGGCTCAGACAGAAACATCAAAGGAAGACTATAAGATAGGCGTTTTACTATCGGATGCTGGACTTGGAGATGAATCATTCAACGATTCTGCTTTTAAAGGACTTGAAAAGGCGCGGGATGAGCTTGGTATTTTATTTGATTATAAAGAGGCACCAGATGGAAATTATGAGGAAAAACTACAGGAGCTTGTAGAAGAAAAATATGATATTATCATTGGTCTCGGTTTCTCTGTACAAGAGGCACTAGAAAAGACTGCGAAGCAATTCCCGGAGCAACAGTTTGTATTGATTGATGGACAGTCAGATGTGAACAACATTATTTCTATTACCTTTAAGGAGCAGGAAGGAAGCTTCTTAGTTGGTATGGTGGCTGCTATGACAAGCAAAACAGGAAAAATCGGCTTTATTGGTGGGGCAGATGCTTCTGTTATCCATCACTTTGAAAATGGTTTTATAGAAGGAGCTCACTATGTAAACCCAAATATTGAAATTATGAGTGACTATGCAGGAACCTTTGATGATACACAGGCTGGTGCGGCAATCGCTGATAAATATATTCAACATCAAGTTGATTTTATTTACCACGCTGCTGGTTTTACAGGCTTTGGGGCGATTAAAAAAGCTGAAGAGATGGGAATTTATGCAGCTGGGGTTGATATCGATCAATTTTATATTGCTGAAAAAACAGTCGTCACTTCTATGTTAAAGAATGTTGACCATGCCGTTTTTCAACTCGCAAAAACATTGGTGGACGAAGGTAAATTAACTGAAAAATCCTTGGCTCTAGGGCTAGCCGAGCAAGGTGTTGGACTAGCTGATATCCGTGTGATTACATTAAAGTCTGAGCAACAAGTCGCTATTGAAAAAGCCCGTGAAGCGATTGTTGCAGGCTCGATAAAAGTTTCTGCAGAAAAGAGGGATAGCCAGTGACACTACGAAAGAAATTATTTATGAACACGTTGATCCCCATCTTGCTGGCAATGGGGATGATTGGTTTTATTATTGTTCAAACATTTTCCATTCAAACAACAGCACAAGACGATACCGCACTATTACTCTCAGTGAAAGAGCTTGAACAAAGCTTCGTAGTTGCTAGCCAATCATTAAACAACTACACCTATTTAGATAGTGAGGCCAATAAAAACGAAGCGCTTGCTATATTACAAGAAACAAAAGTCAATTTAGATGCATTAGCATCTCTGACAAAAATTCCTGAACATCAAAAATTAATCAATAAAATATCGAATAAATTTGCAGAGCTTGAAAAAGCTACAAAATCGGGTTTCCAAGATGACAATCGTTCAGAAATTAAAAAGCAATCTCTTCGAATTAAAGGCATTTTAAATGATATGTATTTGTTAAAAAAAGAAACAAATGAATGGTATCAAGAGATGATACAAGTAACAAAGCAAAAAATTGGTTTTATTATTACAACAGCTATCATAGGCAGTATCCTATTAATCTTAGCAACGATTATTTATTCCTATGTAGCTGCTAAAAGAATTACCAAACCTATCAACCAAATTGTAGAATGTGCGCAGAGCGCGGCTACTGGGGACCTTACAATAGATACCTCCACCCTTTCCTATCAATCAAATAGCCGTTACGAGATTGATCGATTGACGGAAAGTTTTTCACAAATGATGACGAATTTAAGAAGCACTGTGTTGTCCATTGATCAAATAGGCAAGGATGTTAGTTTATTTACACAGGATGTAACAAGCCATATGCAAAATATTAACGAAGGTAGCAATCAAGTAGCCGTATCTACTGACGAATTAGCAAAGGGTAGTTACACGATGTCAGAAGATATACAATCGGTCGCGATGCTCATGAATAATATGTCGGATCAATTTAAATCCGTTGCTCACACAACGGAGCAATCAGCTATACATGGTAAACAGGCATTGGATGCCGTTCAAAATGGGCAGTATACATTGGAAAAACAATCTACCATTGCAAAAGATATTCAAGGCGCTTCACTAGCAATAAAGAATGCAGTTACTCAATTTTCACAATTTACAACGGAAATTGAAGGAGCAGCTAATGCTGTTCATACCATTGCCAGTCAAACAAATTTATTAGCTTTAAATGCGGCTATTGAAGCAGCCCGTGCTGGCGAAGCAGGAAAAGGATTTGCCGTTGTAGCCGATGAGGTTAAAAAGCTTTCTTCGGAAACTGAAAATGCCACAAATTTAATTTCTTCGATGGTGACTCATATTAAAGATGGTATCGACCACATTCTAGTTACGGCTGAAAGAGGGCATGAGCTTTCAAATGAGCAAGCACAATCAATGCTAGAAACGGAACATTCATTTGCAGCCATTACTAATCATATCACCGATATCCATCAAGATTTACAGCATCTTACTAAGGAAATGATGCAAACAAATGAAATGAGCCAGCAAGTGAATGGGACGATTGAAAATATCTCTGCGATTACAGAAGAAACGGCGGCGGGTACAGAGGAAATTTCAGCATCCACGCAGGAACAACTAGTATCCTTCCAGAAAATAAATACAAAAATCGTCGATCTTCAAAAAATGACGGATACATTAATGAATGAGCTAAAAAAATTCACTTTATAGCCCCAATCAAACATGAAAAAATCCAGTGGCTAGTCTTGCACTGGATTTCTTCATTTTACAATGTTAAGCCGCCATCAACCACTACGATAGAGCCTGTCATATAGCTTGCTTTGTCTGAAGCTAGGAAAACAACCATTTCTGCTAACTCTTCTGGTTTAGCGTAGCGTCCCATTCTCATATTTGGAATTTCCTCTGGAATATAGCCACCTGTTTCAAACATAGCAGTGACACTGTTTGTTAACGCTGTTTCTACTCCGCCAGGACAAATCGCATTGATACGAATACCTTTTTTCACATATTCTAATGAAGCAGATTTCGTTAAACCTACAACCGCATGCTTACTTGCAGAATAAATGGCCATACTATGCTCGCTACGAACGCCCGCTGTTGAAGCCGTATTTATAATCGAGCCGCTACCTTGTCCTTCCATAACTTTAATCACATGTTTTAAGCCAAGAAAAACACCTTTTACGTTGATTGCCATAATACGATCATATTCATGATCAGTAATCTCTGTTAATGGGGAGATTTTCTGAATCACGCCTGCATTATTGAAAAACACATCAATACGACCATATGTTTCAACAGCAGCATTCACATATTTCTCTACATCTTCACTGTTCGAAACATCGGCCTGAACGAAGATTCCTTCTCCGCCTTGCTCTTTCATCAAGTTTAATGTCTCTTCTCCCGTTTCCTTGTTGAAATCAACAATCACGACTTTTGCACCGTTGCTAGCAAGCTTTAAACTGCTTGCTCTTCCAATACCGCTCCCTGCACCTGTTACAACTGCAATTTTATTTAAAAGTTCCATCTTCCATTCCTCCCTAGTATGTTGAATACATGGTCTATTTTATTGCTACTTTCCCCTTTTTTATTGTATTATTTTACACAAAATAGTACTTTCCTATTGTCTATTCATAAAAATTGAAACTGCTTTCATTTTGATAGCACCATTAAGGACTGAGGTGTGTAGAACGTGAAAATATCCACTATCGACCTTCAATACATAAGTCAATTAATTTATGAAATACATCATCTTCCTGTTTCTTATATTCATGCATCGGGAGAAATAATTTTTGAATATGCATCAGCGGAATGTCTCAATCATTCATCCTATTGTTCTATAAAGGAACAATTGAAAACATATCCTTACCATACGTCTTCAACCGACTACCCGATTTTTTTCACGATCGCTAATGTTAATTTTTTCTTTATCAACCTCACGATAAACGAACAATATTTGGGAGCCTTAATTGTCGGACCCTCTCTTTCACCACAAATGGAGGAAATCACTGATTATGAGCATGAGCCTATTCCTACTCTTCATTATCAGGAATACTTAGCTATTAGTTTATTTGTTTATTATTCCATCTATCAGCGAAAATTAAATAAAACAGCGGTTATTCATTATAATCAAGAGCTAAAGCCCCTCATTCGTCATGAGGGACATACAGCGCTTGAGCTTTCGTATGCCAGAAGAAATGATATCGTTCATACAAATCTTTACTACGAAAAAATATTGTTAGACAATGTGAAAAATGGGCGTATGGAGAAATTAACAGAAGTCTTGAATTATTCCATTGTTGAACAAGCGGAACTAGGAGTACTTTCAAAACGCAATAATTTAAAAAGTGTACAATATTTGATGATTACTGGGATTGCCCTAATTTGTCGTGCAGCGATTGAAGGTGGGTTAAACGAAGAAACAGCCTTTACATTAAGTGATTTTTATATTCAAAAACTAGAGGATCAAAATAATTTAATCGACATTCTTTCGTTAATGGAGGAAGCTATTTACGACTATACTAGCCGAGTGGCACAAGCTAGTACAAGGAAATTTTCAGCACCCATTACTACTTGTGTCCATTTTATTGAAAATCAATTATATGGGGATATAACTCTCGATCAACTTTCAGCTATTTGCCATTTAAGCCCTAATTATCTTTCTTCTTTATTTAAAAAAGAAGTTGGGATTTCCTTTACTGAATATATTCAGCAACAAAGAATCGATGAGGCGAAAAAGCTTTTAACATTTACAAACTATCCAATTTTAGATATTGGCTCTTTACTTAATTTCACAGACCAAAGCTATTTTATTAAAGTTTTTAAGAAATTTACGGGTATCACCCCTAAGCAATATCGTAGGCTTTCTAACAGAATTCTCTGAGGCACCTACGCTCACAGAAGATACATGGCTCGAAGTAGTCGGCACAATTGGTCAAACAACTTATGAGGGGGCAAGCTTACCTGTCATCCATATTGATAATTGGGTAGCAATTGAACAACCCGAATCACCCTATCTTTATCCTATTAATATTCGGATGAGCTTCTAGCAATAAAAGGGCAAAACGATTTGTTTGCCCTTTTACGTTTATTTATTAGATAATTGCATGTTTAAGCCTAAATGGGACCGTAATGTGCTACCTTCATATTCAGCCCGGAATAACCCACGCTCTACTAACATAGGGATAACATCGCTAAAGAATAAATCCAAAGATTTCGCAGGACCACCTGGAACAGCAATAAAGCCATCCAATGCCCCCTTCTCATAAAAAGTAACGATTTGATCGACAATATCATGTGATGTGCCGATTGCTACAAGATGTGCAGATCCAATTACTTCTGGACGAGCAAGCAATCCCTCAACAGATGGTTCATTTTCCATGATGTAACGACGAACAAGTTTAGCATGTGTTCGACTGCGTACTTTCTGATTCTCAGGTGGTAACATATCCACTGTTACAGGATCATGAAGTGCCATATGCCGAACATTCAAACCTATAACTGATTCTAAAGCATCGTAACGACGCTCCAGGGTTAAATGTGCGTGTGCATGATGGTACATGTCTAATGCTTCTTCATATGTATCTCCAATAAAGAAATAGAGTCCTGGTAATAACCGTATATCATCTGCTGTACGTCCCACGTTAACAGCACGTTTCCGTAAATCATTACGCATTTCAATACCAACCTCCATAGCTGGTGTCGCCGCAAAAATGGCATTCGATACGGCTGCTGCAAATTGTCGCCCTACGTCCGATGCTCCTGCTTGAAATAATGGCATTTCTCCTGCCGGATGCATCGGTATATTTAACGGCCCCTTTATATGGAAAAACTCTCCCTCATGATTGATAGGCTTCATAAGTTCTTTTATTTTCTCTATATCACCATCTGTTTCTAACATTTCATATGGATGACTATGCCATAGCTGCTTCACAATCTTAGTACATTCAGCCGCTTTAGCATACCGCTCCTCTGAGGAAGGCATAGGCTCGTTACTAAAATTATAAGCACCATCAATGGAAGTCACAATATTCCACCCTACACGCCCACCACTAATCCAATTCAAGGATTGTAATTGACGGGCAATCAAATAGGGTGGTGTAAAGGATGTAGAAATGGTCGTTACTAATCCTATTTGCTTCGTTTCTCTGGCCACTGTTGCCAATAAAAAGCTAGGGTCTAACCCAACTGTACCTTTTGTTTTAGCCATTAATTCTGGATGAGCCATTAAATAATCTGCCTTAAATAGAAAATCTAATTTAGCCGCCTCCGCACGCTTTGCGAATGCAATATGTTCATCAATCAATGCACCTTTCTCACCATCCTTGTCATGCACAGCTAGATGCATACCAATAATGAGATGTCTTTTCATGGATACTTCACTCCTTTTAAATGAAAATGATTATCATTTTCATCATACCCATTCATTTTAAAGATTGCAATGCCATTTGCCATAAAAAAAGAGGTGCCTCAGTTATATGGGCACCTGTACTTTTTAAACACTTACTATAAAGGATAATATAGGTATTATCATCCATGAAAAGTTTGACCTCTTTATTAACAGCTAGCCTAAAATAAACATTTACGATGTCGAGAAGTTAAATAGGCGTTGCAAAAATTTGTTTTTCAAGAGGGTCCCAAAGGACAATTCCTACATCTTGTTGCTGATCAATGATCCGAACTGTAATGGGAGTATAATCAATTAATATGCTATTTAAATTGGTACTTATGAGCTGTAATAGACCAATCAGCTCTGGTTCATTTATAAGTGGAGCGTTCACCTCTATTTGAATATCTGTTAATTTGCCTTTTTCATATTGTAGCTTGCCAAATATTTTTAGGTTTAAATGTTTAAATCCTTTCTGAATATCCTCTTTGAAAAGCAATAGTTTTGTATACATATTCTGGTCTAAAGTATATAACGCTTCCGAAGGGAATATATAAAATTTCTTATCTATTTCAGCCCATTTTGTAATGGTAGCTTCCCCATGAGGAATAAACGTTTCTGCTAAAAATACCCCTGGAATAATATCATTTATATTCGATTCCTGAAATAACGTAAGGTAAATAGGAACATTCGGTATTTTTACATTTCCCCTAATATCTTTAACTATCTTTTCAGCTACTTTTTTACCAAAGATTTTGACATCATCAATTTCATCATTATTTTGGTCTACCTTCACTTGCCCAGTGTAAATTAAACCTTCATCATCAGTTACTCGTATATCATAATATTCATTTAACGATATGGCGATTGACATTCCCTCTATTTTATTAGTTTCTTTATTAATAAAATCTTGTTCCAATACATGAGAAAGGATTAAGGGATACCTCTTTTCATCCTCTAATACATTATCGGTTTGATGTTCAATAGCGGGGTTTAAACCCACATCTTCATTGGTTTTTCTACTTAGCCATTGGCTAATTGTTTTACCACTTAAATATTGACCTTCCTGCATATAGAACTTCTCTGTGGAAAAATGATTGACTGATAATTCCATTAAACCTCTTTCTATTTCATTCATATTTAATGCATTATTCATATTCTTAATAATGGAGCCTCTAGCAATATTAAATTTAGCAGGTTGTTGAATTTCATACGTTTCCTTTTTTTGAATAGACGATATATACTTTTTCTCATCCTTCGTGACCTCCTCCATCTCACTATTACAAGAACTTAATAACAAGAGGGATGCCACTGATAATAACATTCGTTTTCTTCTTTTCATTCCATTTACTCCTTGATCACTATGTAGCAATTCAAACTCCTTTATTAAAGATACCAAATTTACCAAAATAAAACATTATCAATTTGAAAATTTAACCACTTTCATCCCTTCTGACGATGCGTTACCACCAATTAAAAAAAGACCTATGTCCGTAAAAGAACATAAGTCTTACTAGTTGTTTGCATAGGGGGTTAGTTTTGATGAAGTCGGTTTGCTCTGAGTTTTTATGACCCCTTCAAGCACTTTTCCCTACTTACTAGGCAAATGCTACATCAGTTTGCTTATTTTGCATTTTTATCTGGCTGATGAATACCAAATACATTCCCTTCCGTATCCATATAGTATCCCTGCCATGCCATACCGGGTAATGCATACTTGGGCATGGCTACTTGACCACCATTTTCAAGAATACTTGCTTCTGTTACATCATAACTTTCTACACCCATCGTACAGGCGAATCCATTCATAGCTTGGTTTGGCTCCGGAGGAGGACCTTGACGTTGCATTAAAGCGCCATCAATGCCATGCTCATCCTCACCACCTGTTACTGCCCCAAAATAGGGCATCCCTGCGTAGTCACTCCAATCTTGAAATGACCAACCAAAAACGTTCCCATAGAAATTCTTTGCTCTCTCCATGTCACTTACATGAATTTCAAAATGCACTAATCTCCCCATTGTATCCTCCTTAGTAGCAAACATGTTTGAATACATTTACTATAAAGCATTTTTTGAAGGATGAAAAATAAAACAATTAGTAATTTTCTATTAATTCAGCATTGGTTGATTTATGACGATTCTCTAAAGGTTAATCTTCTACACTAATTTATAATTGACTATACACGGAAAATGCATCTGTTATATTATATTGTTCTGTTCGGGAATTTCCTTCCGCTCCCACTGTTACTAGGATGTATTCTTGTCCATTTATTGTAGCTAAACTTGCTAAGCATAAACCCGCGTCGTCAGTATAACCTGTTTTTCCACCTAAAATTTCTCCGCCTGGTAATGCTCTTGTTGTCATATTTTGAAACATTTTATTTGTAAAAGTTATCCCCTCAGGATGACGATTTGTAGGTTTGATAGAATATCTTTCGGCTGTATAAACTTGACGAAACTCATCATTTGTTAATGCATATTGCAACAGTAAAGACATATCTTTAACAGTCGTATAATGATCTGAATGATGCAATCCAGTAGTATTCATAAAATGAGTATTTTTCATGCCTAACTGTTGGGCCTTTTCATTCATTAGATTTACAAATTTTCTTTCCGAACCAGCAATATATTCAGCTAAACCGATGGAAGCCTCTGCCCCTGATGGCAGCATAGAACCATATAATAAATCCTCTAGCGTTAGCTTTTCATTTGGGAGAAAACCAGCAAGTGATGCATTCGCTTCGTATAAATTATTAAATATATTGTTCCCTAAAACAATTTCTTCCTGTAAATTAGGAATCTGCTCGATAGCAACTAAAACCGTCATCATTTTTGTTAATGACGCAGGGTAAATAACTTCCTCGCTATTTTTATCTATCAAAACTTTATTGTCATCCAAATTCACTAAAATAGCATTTGAGCTATATAAATTAACATTCATCATATCGCCGCTCTTTGTTGGCGTGTCGAACGACTGCGTGTTAACTTGTAAGCTTACAGGCGTTTCTTTGGCCCATATAAAATAAACAAACAGCATGACGAACATGAATAGTATAGTAAAAATTCCTTTTCTCTTGAACATATAAAAACAACTCCTTCTCATTATGTCTTTATTCAAACATAAAAAGAGGAGCTTTATTTTAATTAACTATTAGTGAATTCTTAAGGTTTCTTAAGAATTACTCGGAAGCATGACAGTAAATATAGTTTTTTCGTTACTTGAAGTAGCTGTAATGGTTCCTCCATGGGCTTGTACAATTTCATTTGAAATAGCTAATCCTAGTCCCGCACCACCAGTTTGTGTGGATCTCGCATTGTCTAAACGATAAAACTTTTCAAATATCATCTTTAGTTTTTCAGAAGGGATAGTCTTCCCTGTATTTGAAAACGAAATAAATGTCTCATTATTTTCATTTTTAGCACTAATTTCAATTGTACTGTTTGGATCACTATAGGCCATTGCATTTTTTAAAATATTATTAAATACTCTTGCTAATTTATTTCCATCTGCATATATCGTAATCTCTCCATCTATATGGACGATTGCCTTTTGACCTCTAGGTGCTAACAATGGATAAAATTCATCGGCGACTTGCATCAACATATAGTTTAAAGGTATTGATTCTTTCTCTAAAATAATGGATTGTAAATTAAATCGAGTGATTTCAAAAAACTCGTTAATTAAATGCTCAAGCCGATAAGATTTTTCGAGCGTAATCGTTACATATTTTTCTTTTTGCTCTATAGGCATGTCCTTAGCCTCGTCTAAAAGGCTTAAGTAGCCAATCATCGAAGTCAAAGGAGTTTTAATATCGTGTGCTAAATAAACAACGAGGTCATTCTTCCGTTGCTCCGCCTCTTGCGCATCCCTCGCTCGTTTTTCTAATTTATTTTTTACATCATTTAATTTTTTCTCTAAAAAATCTAGCTCTGCGGGAAGACGGATCTCCTGTTCTGACTCGTCAGAAAGCATGGAAATACTAGAACTAATTTGATGAAAATAGCGAGTAAAACGAGATAGGGCCATATAAAAAATAACTAGAAGTAATAAAATGAATCCAATCGTTAGCCAAAGGGGTTTATTTTGTTGGAATAATACAAAATAAGCTTGTCGGGCTGCATAATAATCTAATTGTAAAACATTTTCACAGAAGGACATAAAAGCATTAGCAAAAGGCGCTTGCAAAACACCATCGATGAGGGCGAAGTTGATAATAAGACCAAATAAAATGGCCACGACAAGAATAAAGATAATTTGTAAAATCATTTTCCTCTTCAGTCTTCCAAACTCATTTTTCAATGGTATACCCCACTCCCCAAACCGTTTTAATAAATTTTGGGTTCTCTACAGAATCTCTCATTTTCTCGCGCAAATGCCGTATATGAACCATAACCGTATTATTACTATTGAAATACTTCTCTCCCCAAATTTCCTGAAATAACTCTTCTGAGCTAATAACCTTCCCTCTATTCGAGCTTAAATACCACAATATAGAAAACTCTGTAGGTGTAAGGGATAATTGTCTTTCATTTAACAAGACTTGTCTTGTATTTTTGTTAATCATTAAACCTGCAAAATCAATCGTATCCTCATGTGGCTTGGAACTTTGATTGTATAACGTAAATCTTCGCAACTGTGCTTTAACGCGAGCGACCAGCTCTAATGGTCGAAAAGGCTTCGTAATATAATCATCTGCTCCTAAAGAAAATCCATTTATTTTATCAATTTCTTCTTCCTTCGCCGTTAGCATAATCACAGGGAAATTATAGGTTTCACGTATTTTTTGCAAAATGGTAAAGCCATCAATCTCTGGCATCATAATATCTAAAATAGCTAAATCTAAACCTTCACGCTCAATACAAGCTAATGCCTCCTGAGCTGAATAATATTTAAATACATTATAATTTTCATTTTTTAAATAAAGCTCAATTAAATCTGCAATTTCTTTTTCATCGTCGACTACTAAAATGTTCAAACGAACAGCCCCTCTTTCTATCCTCTTATTTCCCATGATTTTTCACAGGCATTATAGCATTTACTTATAGCTATATCTATAAATAAGAATAGTTTATTTTGGAAACCAAATAAAAAAGATTCGGAAATAACATATTTCCAAATCTTTTTGTATATCGAAATAAGTAAAGTCGTTCATTTCCACGGGAAGGAGCGGCTCCCCTCGCTTCGCTTCAATTTCATCTTTTAAGTGTATTAATTGGATGAATCAATGGCAGTAGAAGAAGTTTTTCGAGACATATCTTGCGTTACTATTCTCCCTGGATAAAATTTCATTTGTTCATTTAATTTATTTTCTTTGGCTGTTATAGTAATAGGTTTCACCTTCAGTACCAATGTTTTACTCCCTAAAGAAGACTGATACTTTTCGATATGTGTTTTCGATAAATGAGTAAGGTAATAGCTCGGTACATATTTATCAAGCATTGCCTGCATGGCAGCCGTTGATTCATTCAAATCTGTTACTATTTCTATTTGACCATTCGCCACAACACTCATATATGCCGTATCCGTTTCAGCAGGAATGGGATCTACCATTGTTCCAAATGATTCGCATACAGTAATGCATGCATTTGGATTGTTCTCGATAATATTTATTTTTCTCCCCTCATTCGCTCCATGAAAATAAAAATATCCATCTTTAAAGACATAATTTAATGGAATAACATAAGGCATATGTTCATCCACTAATCCAAGAAAAGCAGTTTGTCCGTCTTCTAAAAATTGCTTGATATGGCTGTCATCTGTACATACTTTTAGATGCATTCGAATGTCCGTTTCCATTTTTCAACCCCCAATTCTCTTCTACAGAGGAGTCTACAGCAGGAAGGACACGTAAAAAAGGCACAGTTTGATGAAAACCGGTGGGTACAACTTCAAACTATCGAATTAGGGAAGATTTTATTTTTCTCTTTTACTCTTCCGAGTCTCGATAAAATAATTTGAGCTGTGCCACTATCATAATGCTAATAACGACAAGTAAAAACCAAGAACTAATCTTCCCAAAATGAACGATCGTCCAAGCTACCTCTTGATTGGGGTATGACCATGCACCAAAAAATGTAGCAATATTTTCCGCAATCCAAATGAAAAATCCAATTAAAAAGAATGACACGACAATTGGCATTTGATAGATGTTATCCCGTACAGTAAATTTGACAACAGTACGGTAAAACACAATGAACAGTAAAGCCATTAACAGCCATCTCAAATCATACATAAAATGATGTGTGAAAAAATTCAAGTAAATCATGGCCCCCAGTGGAATAGCTATATAACTTTTTGGCCAATTGACAATCTTTAAATCAAACCTGCGCCACGCTTGGCAAATATAACTGGCTACACTCGCATACATAAAGCCACTATATAATGGCACACCTCCAATTTTTGACCAAGCCTCTTCTGGATAAGACCAAGAATTAACATTCACTTTATAAAGTTCAAGAACAAGCCCAATAATATGAAACAGACAGATTACTTTTATTTCATCTTTCGATTCTAGACCAAATTTATACATCAAGTATTGTGTCACTAGACAGATTATTAAAATGAAATCGTATCTTGCAACGCCTGGTATATGAATTACTTTTGAGAGCGCGAGAGTCATAAATATAACTACAGGAAAAATACAAGATAATGATTGATGGTACGTAAAGTACCCTAAGTCTTTCAAAAAATTCTTCATCATTCATCCACCTCAGTAATGATACAAAGTTTGAGGAACTTAGCTTGCAAAACTAAATTCTTCTTGTATGAAGAATATACGATTAATTATCTTATTTCAATATTTTTTTATCGATAATCAATAAATTTTCCCCGCTTTTTATAGGAACAATTTTTTATGAAATACGTCCTTCATTTTCTAAATTTGTGGAATTTAGAAGGGAAAATAGAAAAGAGTAGCCGTCTTAGCAGCTACTCCCATAGTTAAAGATACATTTTTTGCTCTAATTTTAACTGTACTTCTTGTTGGCTTATTTTCATCACCTTAGTCTTCTTCACTTTTACGTAATAAACGACATAACAGCCGATAAAGAATGCTCCACCACAATAAAGTGCTAATCGTTGCGATGGATCAAATGCCAAGCTTGCCATAACAATACAGTTTGCGACTAAACCGATAATTGGAATAATGGGATAAAGTGGAGCTTTGAATTTTAAATCCTCCACTTTTCCACCTTGTCGTACATAGGAACGTCTAAAAGCGATTTGTGATGCTGTAATGGCAATCCAGCCTATTTGAGCGCCTAAACCTGCAAGCGATAAAAGCCAAACAAAAACAGTTTTTGCAGCGAAAACACTAGACAGAAGTGATAATCCAGCTACAGCAAGTGTTATTAATAATGCGTTCATAGGAATCCCTCTCTTATTCACCTTCCCTAAAGCTGGGCTAGCCATTTTTTCAACGGAAAGAGAGAATAACATACGCGTTGCTGCATATAGACCCGAGTTAGCAACCGATAATAACGCTGTTAAAATAACGAAGTTCATGATGTCAGCCGCATAAGGTATACCTATACTATCCAATACAACTACAAATGGGCTTTCAACAACTCCAGCTTTATCCATAGGAATCATACCTGCAAGCACAACAACGGATAGAACAAAGAAGAAAAGCGTACGCCATACGGTTTGTTTAATAGATTTAGGAATCGTTTTTTCTGGATTTTCACTTTCACCTGCAGCAATACCAATTAACTCTGTCCCTTGGAATGAAAAATTCACAGTGATCATCGTTATAAGCAATGCTGTTACACCATTTGGAAATAGTCCACCCTCATAAAAATGAGTAAGGAATGGGGCATTCGTTCCATCCTTCATATCGATCAAGCCAAACATCGCTGCTCCCCCAACTCCTAGGAACATAATGATAGCTAAAATTTTAATGCTAGAAAAAACAAACTCTGCTTCACCAAATGCCTTTGCTGATAAACCATTTAATAAAAAGAGCAAGGCCCCGAAAATTAAACACCACATCCATACGGGTGATTCAGGAAACCATCTTTGCATAAGTTGTCCAGCCCCTAAAAATTCAAGGGCAACCGTTACCGCCCACCCCAGCCAATAAAGCCAGCCAACAGCAAAGCCTGTAGCAGGACCAATAAATTTCGTCGTGTATGTTTGAAATGAACCAGATACTGGCATAGCTACTGATAATTCACCTAAACAAAGCATCGTTAGATACATCACTAACCCGCCTACTAAATACGAAAGAATAGCACCTGTTGGGCCGGCTTGATTAATGGTAAAGCCTGATCCAAGGAAAAACCCTGTTCCTATACAGCCTCCAAGTGAGATCATAAACAAGTGTCTAGCTTTCATACTTCTTTTTAATTCATATTGTTCTGATGCCATAAAAAAACCCCTTATGCTACTATCTTGTAAGCACTTACTTTTGTAGGTGCAAAAAGATAACTATTAGAAATATCAATAGATTTGATTTTTAAAATTTAATCTATTTTGTGAACAGTCAATTTTCTGACAAATAAAAGTTCCCGTTTAGTCTAGAGCATTAATTCGTTCTATTGTAAACTACTATTAGGGAGAGCAATTTTCTAATGTTCGGTTGTGGCGACCTAATTTTATTAAAAAGTTCTTCCTTATCGCTCTTGCAACTTCCCTATCGTTTGCTTAAAGTAATGTATCGCCAAAGAGTGAGCTGATTAAAGCTACGGCAGCGATAGCTGTTTTATTATATTTATCTAATACCGGGTTTGTCTCTACAAACTCTGCAGAAGTAATAATATTTGATTCTGATAGCATTTCCATAGCTAGATGACTTTCACGGTAGCTAATACCACCTGCCACTGGCGTTCCTACACCCGGAGCATCATTAGGATCAAGGCCATCTAAATCTAACGATAAATGGACACCATCAGTGCGCTCCTTTAAATATTCAATCGTTTCAGCCATTACGGTCGTCATGCCTAAACGATCGATTTCATGCATCGTATAGACCTTTATACCAATTTCCTTAATTAGTTGCTTCTCACCCGGATCTAAATCACGTGCCCCAATAATAACAACATTTTCAGGCTTAACTTTTGGCGCATAACCACCAATATTTGTAAGTTCTGGATGACCAAGTCCTAAGCTTACTGCCAAAGACATTCCATGAATATTACCTGAAGGTGAAGTTTCACCAGTATTTAAATCACCATGGGCATCGTACCAAATAACACCTAGATTCTCATAATGTTTGGAAACACCTGCTAATGTACCAATGGCAATACTATGATCTCCTCCTAGAACTAAAGGAAAGCGTTTTGAGGAAATAACTTGATCTACTTTTTGACCAAGCTTGTCATTAGCATCTGCTACCGTTTTTAAATTTTTCAAGTTAGTTGTTGCTTCTATTTCTACTTCTTTATTAACAAGTTCGATAGTCAAATCCCCTTCGTCTTGAATGGAATATCCAAGACCCTCAAGTCGATCTGTTAGCCCAGCATATCGTATGGCACTTGGCCCCATATCAACTCCTCTTCTTGTTTGACCCAAATCCATTGGCACCCCAATAATCGTAACTTCTTTGCGCATAATAATTTCTCCTCTCCAATAATTACTTTCACAGTATAAAGAAAATGAAAAATTGACTCAACTCGACATTATTTTTAATTTTTATACAGTTTGGATTATTGAAAACATAGATTTTATCATGCATAAATGACTGCATAAAGAGCAAACCAATGCATACAAAAACAGTATTTTACAATTTCACATCTTTTATTGTCAGAAATTTCAATATTGAAACAGTAAAACTATTCTTTTTTTATCGTTTTTTCCGAAAATTTAAATGGTAATTTAAGATTTTAATACAATTTAAAGGTATAATATTAAAAATGTATCCTTATTTGGTTATATCAGGACCATTTTTTACTACTAAAAATTCTATTAAGTAGATTTACCTTTTCATTTTTGGACAGAAAAAAAGCCTTACATCATAGCTGTAAGGCTTCAGTCTGTCGACAAAAGGAATTGAGAAGTTCACACTCGATTCCTTTTGTCATTTTTTCTCTTTCATTATGTTTAAAAATGATAATTTGATATCCAATAAAACAGACTCTTCAAGTATAAGAACTCTTTGAAGCCGCCTGCCACGGCTAGTTTTTTGGTAGCAAGAGAGTAAGTATAGGCCTGCATGGACAATTTTTCAGACCTCTAGGTTGTCCATCGTATACCATGCTTTTCCTTTGCATCGGCAAAGACATGCTCAATCGTTTCCTTACGCTTGCATAAATTTGTTTGATGTCATAGGAATGGCGTAAATGTTCAGCTTCCTCCGCATACAGTTCCCCAATATGGCGTTGAATGAATTTTTTGTGATTCTTACTTTCTGTACATTGGGAAAGGCTTGACACTTAGCACCATTCAAAGGTTTCGATGTATTATCACTCCAAAAATTTACCTATGTAGATGGGGTACTTTATGTAGAAGTTGATGGGAACGAAGGGTGGTGACTCCAGCGGGAAAAGCGGGAAAGTCGAGATCCTGGACTGAGTGAAGCGAGGGAAGCAGCTCGACCCCGCCCGCGGAAAGCGTCCGCCCGTAGTGGAAATCAACGGCTTTACTTTATTTCATTGAGTTTGTCTACAGTCTGAAGCCTTACATCATAGCTGTAAGGCTTTAAAATTTCTACGTTTTTAATAATTTTAAAATACTATTCAAACATGTTTCTTTATAATATTGATGTTGTTCTTTTAAATCATCGGTTAACCATTGTATCAAAGAACCATCAATCATCGCCCTCATCATTTTTGCACTTGCGAGGGAATCCATATCCTGACAAAACACACCCTCATGTTGTCCCAACTTAATAATTTCTTGTCCGATTCCCCAGCAATTCTCATAAAATTTTAAGTTTATTTTCTTATACGCTTCATTTCCATTCGCTTGGGCTAAAAAATCTAAATACACTCTGTAAAATTTTTTATTATCTTGAGGGGATACAAAAACAGCATTTAAATAGGCGTGAAGTTTTTCAATTGCTGTCTCGTATTTGGCGATTTCTTTTATTTCAAAACTATAGATTTTGTTTGTTGTGGATTCCAGTAATTCTAATAATATGTTTTGCTTGCTCGTAAAGTAATAGTGGACTACCCCTTTCGAAACATTTGCATGATTGGCTATATCTTGTAATGTGACATTATCGTAGCCTAATTTTGAAACAGCATCAAAGGCTGCTTTCATTATCTGTTTTTTTCGTTCTTCCTCTTTCTTTTTCATAGAAGCCTCCAATGACTTGATACAAGTCATTATACATGAACAGAGTGCATTTTCCAATTTTATGTTGACCGGTCAGAATAATTTTGATACTGTTTAATGGAATTAGATTGTAGGAGGATGTTTACGATGACAGTAGAAAACTTTAAAGCGTTGGTAGTCAATCAAGATGAAAATTTTACAGTGAAAGTTAATGATCTTACTTTAAATGATCTTCCGAATGGTGAGGTATTAATTAAAGTAAGCTACTCTGGCATTAATTATAAAGACAGTCTGGCAGCTATACAGGATGGTAAAATCGTTACTTCCTATCCTTTCGTACCTGGGATTGATTTAGCTGGGATTGTTGTATCCTCTGAAGATTCTCGCTTTCAAGAGGGTGACAAGGTAATTGCAACAAGCTATGAAATTGGCGTATCTCATTTTGGAGGATTTAGTGAATACGCTCGAATCCCATCTAAATGGATTGTTCCATGTCCAAGCGGTCTTTCTCTCAAAGAGGCAATGATAATAGGAACAGCAGGATTTACGGCTGCTTTGTCGATTCAAAGATTACAGGAAAATGGCATTAGTCCTGAGAATGGAAAAATCCTTGTTACGGGGGCAACTGGTGGTGTAGGTAGTTTCGCTGTCTCAATTCTCTCAACACTAGGTTATCAAGTAGAAGCAAGTACAGGGAAAGATTCAGAACATGAATACTTGAATAACCTGGGGGCCACTTCAATTGTAGCTCGTGAAGAGGTATTTGATGGGAAGATTAGAGCATTAGGCAAACAAAAATGGGCTGCAGCTGTCGATTCTGTTGGAGGAGAACCACTTGCCTCTTTATTAAGTCAAATTCAGTATGGCGGTGCTGTTGCTAGCAGTGGGTTAACAGCAGGAACAAACCTTCCTACAAGCGTCTTCCCCTTTATTTTAAGAGGTGTAAATTTACTTGGAATTGATTCTGTTTATTGTCCAATGGATGTACGATTGAACATATGGGATCGTTTAGCAACTGATTTTAAACCAGCTAACCTTGAAGGCTTCATTTATCAAGAGGTAACATTACAGCAACTTCCAAATGTTTTACCTATTTTATTGAAAGGTCAAGCAAGAGGTCGATTTCTTGTGAAATTATAAATAGATACTCCTATATAAAGTGCGAACGAAAGCCTTCTTACATATGAATGTAGGAAGGCTTTTAAAATACTTTTTTCAGTACTTCAAGCTACTATGCATCAGGCATGGTAGCTTTTTTATTGTTTGACACCCGCCTGACATAAAAATTCATTATAGTAAGCCATGACCGTAATACTAGACGATTCTGATAAAAAATTGTCTAAATTCATGGTTCTAAACATACCATTAATGTATATAAGCATTACATTCAGGGAACTCAAAAACTATCAACTATTTTTGGAGATGATTATATGAAACGAGCACATATTGATGAATTAAATATTACTAGAGCCTTAGCTATACTAGCTGTACTTCTTATCCATTCTACTAGTACACCTGTTACAGCTTTGTCCAGCGAATCAAAACTCTACTCTATTTATGTTTTCTTCAATATTTTTCCTAAATTTGCTGTCCCTGTTTTTATTTTTTTAAGTGGGTTTGTTTTATTTTACAACTATATCCAAAAGGATTTCACCAAAAAAATGATTGTTTGTTTTTATAAAAAAAGAGTGACCCAAATACTTATTCCCTATCTCTTTTTTTCTGTCTTTTATTTTGCCGCTATGCAATTTTATGTGACGTGCGATTTTTCATTAGCATGGCACGCCCTTTTTAGTGTTGAATTTCTTCAGAAACTATTAATTGGAAAAGCATATACTCATTTATATTATATATTTATTATGGTGCAGTTCTATCTAATGTTCCCGTTATTCTTATATATTTTAAAGAAAAAACCTGCCCTATCCCCTCTTCTGATTTGGACAGGACTAGCTCTTCAATGGATTTTTATCCTATTAAATGCTGAGTATTGGCAGTATCCTTATAGAGGGAGTATTTCATTCTCTTATATACTTTATTTCTTGGCTGGTGGATTTTTAGGGGTTTATTTTGAAAAATATAAACGGTGGTTCCAACTAACCCAAAAAAACTTTCCGATTTCTATTTATTTCATTTGGGCTATTTGGTTATTTTCTACAATTTATAATATTTATCTATATTACTTTGTTTATTCATCTTCAACCTATTTAGCCAACAGTATCGTATTTGAACTAGTCTTTCAGCTACAATCTTTAACGGCCTGTATCGTCTTGTTACAGCTTTCTTTCTGGATTTTTAATAGAGGGAATAAAGCCTTGGTAAATGCCCTTATTAATCTTGGTACATTATCATTTGGCATTTATCTACTACATCCTTTTTTCCTCTTCCTTTATCGCCAAATTCCTGTCAGCGGTAATAGTCTCTTATTTCATGTTTGGAGTGTCGGAGGTTTTATTGTTGCTCTATTTATTACGTGGATTGTGGTATTTTTGGTGGGGAAATATTTTAAATATCATTGGATTGCATTCGGACCGATTCCAAAAGAATTTCCTTATAAATAAATGTTGCCTCTTATAATAGTAGAAACTATATTGACTAACAAAAAAGCCCTGTGGAAATTGTTCCACAGAGCTTTTTTCAATGATCGGCTTAATTATTTTGAAATTGAACCGTCTTTTACTTTGTTGTTATTAGCATCAACAAGGTTTGTAGCTTTAAATTCAACTACAATGCTATCAGTTAAAGCATAGTCAGCTTTAGTTGTCACAGTTAATTTACCATTAGCTACAGCAGCTTTAGCCACTTCTACAGTTGAACCAGCAATTTTTACTGTTAAACCTGTTGGTGTAGCTTGATCAGCAATACTTTCAGTGAAGTCAACTGTAAATGTTTTGCTATCTACTACTGTTACTTTAGAAGCTACAGGTACAATATTTTCTTTAAGAGCCACTAGAGTTGTAGCTTTTCCATTTTTAAGAGTGTTACCTTTTGTATCTACTACATTTTTAGCTTCAAGTACATAATTACCATTTGCCGTGATAGAACCTTCTGGTAAAGTGAATCGTACTTTTTTAGTGCCGTCCACAAATTGAAGTTGAGTGCCAGCAGGTAGCTCTTTTCCTCCAAGTGTGTAGTTAGAAGCATTTGTTGCTGTTGCAGTCACATCAGCAGCATATTCAACAGTGAATACATTGTTATCTGTTACAACAACTGGTGTTGTCCCAAGTACTAATGAATCTGTAGTAGTTTCTGGTGTAGCTTCATACGTTCCAGTTGTCACATTGAATGTAATTGTATCTGCAGTTACGTTGCCAGCTAAGTCAGCCACTGCTTTAGCAGATAATTCAAATGTATATGTTGAATTACTATCTAAATCAATGTCCACTTTCACCGTATTTTTCTCTGCACCCTCAATTTTACCGTTACCATCTACATCATAACCAGCATCTGCTTTTACAACTGTTTCTTTTCCAGTAGTGTAAGCAATACCATTTTGAGTTTTAAGAGTTAATTTACCATCTACTTTTACTGGTTCGCTAAAAGTAAGGTATAGCGCATCTACATCAGTAGTAGCATTTACATCATCAGCTACTAACATTTTAGTAGAAGCAGATACAAGTGTAGCAGGTGTTAAATCTTTAGATAGAATAGCCTTGAACTCAAATGCATCTCCTGCATTGCCAGCTAAATCTTTTTGTCCTTCTACTTTAACGTCCGCATTAATGAATGTAGCTGTACCTAATGCAGCTTTTGCATCAATAGTAAATACAGTTTTATCTTCTGCATCTTTCATATCAGCATCTTTTAAGTAGTAAACCGTAGAACCAACCGTTACTTTTGCATATTCTTCAGCAGTAGCGCCCGCATCTGCATCAAGATTTTGCTTCATTAATTCTTCTGAGAAATCAAACGTAATTTCTGTACCATTCACAGCAGTTGAAACAGTTGGTTTTGAATTATCAACGTCTGCTTTTAGAACCGTGAAGTTCACTGCAATCGGATTTGCAATATTATTAGCAAAGTCAGTTGCTCCTACGATGTCTACTTTATAAGTCTGTTCAGCAGTTAAGCCTTTGATTGTTAATGTCTTTCCAGATAAAGTATAACGATCTTTAGCAAGTTCAGTACCATTTAAGCTAACTGTTCCTTCGTTTTGTACAAGCTCATCGAAAGTGATTACTGCTGTTGTGCCTTTTGCTTCAACAGAATTTACGCTAACAGGAGTTGTATCAGCAAATGTGATTAATTTATTAAACTCTTCAGTTAGAACTTTTGCATCTGCTTTTGTTTTGATTGGGTTTACAGTTACTTTGCCATTTGTTAATTTAATTTCTTTATCAGTTGTTAAAATAACAGTCATTCCGTCTTCAGAAACTTTTGCGTTCGTAATAGCTACCCCGTCAATAGCGTATTTCGCTGTTACAGCAGCATCTTTTCCATCAACAGCTGTGTTGAACTTCACTTCAAATTCTTTTGCGTTAAGCCCTTTTACAGATTCTACTGCTGGTATTACTTCTTGAACTGCATCAATTGTACGCTTTACCATAGTAGCAAATTCTTCGCGGCTAATTTTATCCTGTGGTGCTAATAATGATCCTTTACCATTGATTACACCATTTTCAACAGCTGTTTCTAAGTAAGATACAGCCCATTTAGAAGCTTTAGAAGCATCTGAGAATTGACTAAGGTCTGCTTTACCAGTTAATTGATAACCTTGTACGATAACTTTTGCAGCTTGTTCTCTTGTTAATTGTGCTTTCGGTTCAAATTTACCATTACCCATACCATCAAATAATTCTGGTGAAGTGGCAAGCACTGCATTATAGAACCAGTCATTTTCATCTACATCTGTAAAATCTTCTGTTCCAGTAGCTTTTAAGTCTAATGCTTTTGATAAAATTTCAGCAGCTTCAGCACGAGTAAGTGTACCAGCTGGGTTGAAGTTTCCTTTTTCGTCACCTTGGATGAAACCTTTGTCAGTTAAAAACTGTACTGCTTCTTTTGCCCATGATGAAATGCTACCTGCATCATTAAATTCAGCAGCTGATGCTACCGGTACGATTGCTGATGCTACAAGTGCTGCTGTAGCAGTAGTTGCAAAAAATTTACGACCTTTGTTATGTTTCGTCATTTGTATATTCCTCCAGAATTCAAATAAATTATATTATTCTGTGAGAACAATATTACCGCTCTATTAAATTTTATTAATATGTATAATACGTTCTCTCAAATAATAATTACTAATAGTTATGGATAAAGCAGCCTTCAAAAATTTTCATGATGAAATATACCAATCAATCTTAAATTTGCTTTACAAGACAATAATATAACTACATTACCAATAAATAAACGCTAAAAATAAGGTAATTTTAATACCAAATTGGTCGTATAGGTAATTATTTCATAAATAATTACCTATAAATAGAAACTCATAGAGAAATGAAGACAAGATGCAGAAAAAACAGTTATTTATTGCTGGAAACTTTAACTTTCTATTTTTTTAGATTCCATTTATTTTTTAAAATAATAGTAGGGCTAATAGCTTTTCTAACGATATAAATGTAAAATATTAACAGACTAAATTCTATGCTAATAAAATAAAATATAAATTGTTAAAATCATTGTTTCGCTAATTGAGTGAGCTTGAAATTATATATCGTTTTTTTGAAGGGATGGATGAAAATAAATATAGGAAAGATGCGTTTTTTCATAATGATGGCAGAAGAATTGAATGTTGTCGTGCAGCAGAATGTCTGTGGATGGCACTACCTCCCCTTAGTCAAGTAAACTTTTTCAACAGACTAGGAGAATGGTTGAGCTCCATTTATCCTAAATCATCCTCTTAATAGACTATTTTTCAAGTTCCTTAATTACGTGAAATTCCAAAATTTTTAAGCGAAATATCCATAACTGTATATAGTTAATTTACCAGATCATAACAATTCAGACGTAAGTCCGAAGACAACAAAGGATAATAAGCTGTATAGTTCAGTTATACTTTTTAATCTAAAAAGTATAAGGAGAAATCCTAGGCAGCCCTTACGCATAGTTTAAAATTGCTACTAAAACGTTCAATTAGATTCTTTTTTAAAGCTATCGTAATAAGTGTGCTATTTTTTGTACTATAAATTGTTTGGAAATCGGAATATGTAAATATTGTAGAAAGTATGTGGGGGTGTTTTCTATGAAAGAAAAGATACATTTTACCATCTTAAGTAATGATTCAACCGATGGAGATGGGGGTTACGGCGTAGGTACCCTTGATTTAAATAATGTAACGCCTATTATTATAGATTGTGAAAAAAAACACGTATTTATAGACTTAGAAGCCTTACATGGGCGAAGTATTATTGAAAAAAAAGTGCGTTTTTCACCAGATTTAGCTCATGCTAGTGACGATTATAATCGTTATTGGATCGTTTGGGTAGCTCTTCAGGTCGGGGAAAATGGACCTTATTATGCGGGATGTACTGCAAGTGAAGTACGGGTAGCAAAGGAAGAACGACGCATTAAACTTGGCTATAAATCGTTGCCAGAGCAAGTAAATTATTTAGATAAAGCACTTAAAGGGACATTTATCCTAAGTCATGTCGATCCCAAATCAAAAAAACTACTTTTCCAATTTTTATCTGAATTTAATGAACAGTATTGGAAGCACTCGCCTGAAGAATTAAAACATCAATTAGGGGAGGATTTATAATGGCCTTTGTAATTACAGAATTATGTAGGGATGAAAAAGCAGCCGTTTGTTTAGATGTCTGTCCCGTAAATTGCATTGTAAATACAGATACACAATATGTCATTAACCCTGATATCTGTATCGATTGTGGCGCTTGTGAATTAGTTTGTCCCGTAGAGGCTATTTTTTTTGAGGATGAATTGCCTGCTGAATATCATACTGCCACTCTACTAGCACGTAACTATTTTCGGAACTAGATGATATACAGCTTACTATCTAATTCCAGCAGCAATATATTGATTGAATAGATGTCATGATTTAGAGCTCTGAACGCCATGTGAAAAAGTAGTACAAACGATGGTTTGTACTACTCATATACTTTTTATTTGATCTTAGCGAACAAACCATATTACTTGCTATCTATTTTTAAGACCTCCCAAATAGAATTATCTACTTCTATTGCTTGTCTATAGGGTAGCTCTCTATTAGCCTTCGCATTCCAATATGCCTCCCCGACAGGTTTATTACCTAATTCAAAATCTATACCATCCCACGTATCTTCACGAAATGCATAAAATGCCCAATGACAGCCATAATCATTAAAAATATCCATTAAATCCTTGATATATTGATCCGCTCCAGCAACCATTCGGTTAATGCCAAACTCTTCTGCCATATTATCACCTCATATAAATCCTACTGAACCTACGTTACACAAATGTGACAACCTATGTTTAAATATAAATTGATTAGATTATTCTAGGGAAAAATAAAAAGGATTGAGTTCAGTACATACCAAACTCAATCCTTACAAACGCCTATTGAAAACTTAATCTTATTTTGTACCACTCGCTCCAAATCCCGAAGTTCCACGAACCGTTTGAGATAATTCATTAACTTCCAAGAGTTGAATAGTAGGGACAAATTGAATCACCATCTGGGCAATTCGCATAGATTTTTCTACGAAGAACGTATCTTGACCATGATTAATTAAAATTACACCGATTTCCCCTCTATAGCCTTCATCGATTGTTCCTGGGCTATTGAGCACTGTAATACTATGTTTTAAGGCTAGTCCACTTCTTGGTCGAATTTGTGCTTCCGTTCCTTTTGGTAATTCAATTTGAATTCCTGTTTTAATTAATTTAGTCCCACCAGCAGGTATCTCTACAGTTTCAATGGAATAGAGGTCCATCCCAGCATCGCCAGGGTTAGCTTGCATGGGTAGCATTGCATCTTCATGCATTCTTTTGATTTTTACTTCTACATTCATTGTTCTTCATCCTAACGATTAAAATTAAATGTGTCATCTGTAATTGGCGCTACTTTTGCCTTAGCATAGGTAGCCCCCTTTTGTGAAAAGAAATCATATGTGGAGCCCTCATTACGAATTCCATTCATAACGATTGGATTCACTTCTTCTTCAGGAAACATAGCTTCAAAACCAACATTCATTAAGGCTTTATTTGCATTATAACGCACATAGGCTTTTACCTCAGGCGATAATCCTGTCTCCGCATAAATGTCCTCTGTATATTTCATTTCATTCTGATATAAATCCAGCAGTAATTCATAGCCCCATAATTGTAAAGCTTCTTGCTTTTCTTTTGAAAATTGCTTATATAGATTTTGAGCAAAAAATCCTACTGCAACACCATGAATGGATTCGTCGCGCAAAATGAGGGAAATAATTTCAGCACTGTTTCTTAAAAAACCTTGCCCACCTAAGTATAATGGGTAGAAAAAGCCAGAATAGAAAAGGAAGGATTCAAGCATAACGGATGAAAACATCGCTTTCCATAAGCTCTCAGCGTCCCCTTCTTCAATACTATTATAAATATCCGCTATTTTATTTGCCTTATATTGTAAATATTCATTTTTCTTTACCCATTCAAAGAGCTCGTCTATTTCCTCGTTTGTACAAAGCGTTGTAAATATATAAGAATATGATTTAGCATGTATTGCCTCAAATGCATCAAAAACGGTTAATACAGCCTTTTCCTGTAAATCATCTGTATAAGCAGCAACACGATTCATCCCAATATTTGTCTGAACGGTATCCAGCAAGGTTAATCCTGCAAACACTTTTTTATACGTGTCCTGATGCTCAAAACTTTTCCACTGTTGAATATCTTTACTCACTGCAATTTCTTCGGGAAACCAAATTTGCTTCCATTGCTGGTCCCAAAAAATTTGGGCCAGTTCACTTGTTGCTTTGTTCCAGTTGACTGCCTCATACACTATATTTGACATGCTACACACTCCTCTAAGCTTTGTAATCGTTGACGAACATAGTAAACGGACTTAATCCCTTTAACCCATGCATAAATGTATACTTTAGCTAGTTGTTCTGTTGTCCAATTATCAGTGACATAAAGAGTCATTGAAATACCTTGGTCAACATGTTTTTGAGAAGCTGCGTATAAATCAATTAAATCATAAGGATCAACATCATATGCCTCTACATATAGATGACTGTTTTCATTTGTTAAATGTGGCATTGGATAAATTGTTCGACTATCTGCATAATCACGAACCTCTACACGTTCTGTACATGGAGAGATGGAGGCCGTACAGCTACGAATGTACGAAATACTACCAGTTGGTGCTATAGCTAAACGATATGAATGGAATAAGCCATATTGCATAACATCTTGCTTTAATAATCCCCACATTTTACTAGTAATGATTGGAATGTTTCCGAGTGCTTTTAATACAGCAGGTGAAAGCTCTTCTTCAGTCTTATTTACATATTGATCAAAATAGATACCTGAAGCATAATCGCTATCTTCAAATCGATAGAACGTTTCTGCTTTTTCTTTAGCCATTTCCATCGATGATTTTAGAGAATAATAGTTCATTGCTTCCATAAAGCGGTCCATGAAATGAATAGAATCTTTCGAGCCATACATAATTCCCTCCGTAACAAGATGTCCATGGAGATTCATACACCCTAGACCTACTGAGTGCATTAATTGATTGGCTTTTGCGACCGACGGAACATTTTTGATGTGCGTCATTTGGGATACATTTGTTAATAAGTGCATAGCTGTATCGATTAATGCTTCAAAATCATTTACTTTACTCGCTGCGTGGATATCAATTGACCCTAAATTACACGACACATCTAACCCATATTCGTTAGGTTGATCTTGATCTGTGATAACACTAGTTTCTTGAACTTGCAAGATTTCAGTACATAAGTTTGACATTTTTACGCGACCGATATTTTTTAGTGGATGTACGTCATTAACATTATCATCAAAAATTTCAAAGGGATAACCGGATTCGAATTGAGCTTTTTTTACCTCTGTATAGAGTCTACGCGCATTCAAACGTTTAATTTTACGGATTTTAGGATTATCTAGTAGTTCATAGTACATTTCAGAAATTGAAATTTCCGACATTCGTTTACCATATACTTTAAAAATATCATATGGACTAAATAACACTATATCTTTATCACGCTTCATCAGTTCGAAGAAAATACTTGGTATAATAATACCTGTTGATAGTGTTGCGAGGCGAATTTTATCATCAGCATTTGGTTTTTTTGATGAAATAAAATTCTCTATATCTGCATGGAAAATATTTAGGTAAACAACTCCTGAGCCATTACGCTGACCAAGCTGATTAGAATAACTAAAAGAATTTTCTAATAGTTTCGCCACTGGAATCACACCACTTGCACGATTTAGTATTTCTTTAATTGGATCACCTAAAGGACGTAAATCCGTTAAGTTGACCCCGACCCCTCCACCTAGACGTGATAGCTCTAAACAATAACCAATATTTTCAGCGATGCTATTCATGGAGTCATCCATGGATAATTTAAAGCAACTTACTAATTCGCCACGAGCTTTCTTCCCACTATTTAATGCAGTAGGCGTTGCAGGTTGATAGGCTTCCATCATCGCTTCCACAGAACGTTCTGCTAGTACCGTGTTCCCCTGTGCCAAGTACAAGGCAATAATGACAATCCGGTCCTCATATTTTTCTAAGATTTCTTCTCCATCACGACTTTTCATAGCGTAGCTGTCATAAAATTTGCTAGCACTCATAAATGATGGGAAACGGAAATTATAATCATACGCTTTTTTGTACAACTTTTTAATAAAATCCATCTCGTACATGTCGATAAAAGCTTTTTCGTAGTAGCCTTCATCAACTAAATAGCGGATTTTTTCCTCTATATCTATAAAGTAACGTAAACGTACGTTGACATATTCTAAAAAGTAGCGGCGCGTAGCCTCACGATCCTTTTCTAACTCTAGTAGCCCCGTTGTACTATAACGATTCAGTACGTCATTATTAAGCTTTAAATAAGTTTTCATCCCATTACCCTCGTTTCATAAAACGTTTGTATAGCTTCATAATCTGTTTGATTGCCGCGCAAATCTAATTTCCTCACTAATGGTACATGATAGGTAGTAGCAATTTTCTCTCCTGCTGCGCCAAATACATGATGTCCAAAGTTACTGTTGCCACTAGCAACTACTCCTTTACAAAAATCTCTGTTTTTATCTAAGAAACGTTGCACTTTTGCTGGAATGTCGCCTAAACCATCTGTGTATGTAATTAAAAGATAAGGCTTATTCAAGCTTAATTCCTCTGAGAGTTCAATAGATTCTGCCCTTAGTTTAGATACTACATTGCGGACATTTCCTGTACGACTAGCGTAAACGATCATAGTGTAATCATCTCAATACGAGAAACAATTTCCTGAACATCCCCTATAAATGTTTCATCCACCTCTAAAACAGGCACACTTAAAAAACCTGCATCAATAATTGTTTGTTTAGCTTGTTCATCGTGATCAATATTAACAATTTCTGCTTCAAGTCCTGCTCGTTGTAATTCGGATTTTACCCAAAGGCATTTTGGACAGATTGTTTTCGTATAAAGTTTCATAGTAATCCCTCTTTTCATAAAATAAAAAAGCTACCTCTTCTAAAGAGATAGCTTACATGGAAACGTTAACATACTAAAAATACTGACGTTCCCATCTCTTAATCCCCGAAGAAATGATAAATTTGTTTTATAAAGGCAGGTCTCCTGGCTTTGCTTCAATCTCTGATTTCCTTCCCATGCGAATGCACAGTGGTTACAATCATCGTCAGCTTTACAGTTGCGGGGACAGCGTCGGAATAGTACCGAACTTCCCTATTAAACTACATATAGTAGTACCTATACAAAACGAACACAATATATTGTTTTTCAATAGTTTTAAGTGTACCATCCTTTATATAAAAAGTAAATCGCGAAATAAAAGTTCATCAATTTGAGACTATTCATATTTTCTGACATAACCTTAAACGAAAGAGCTAAAACATAATCATATAAAAATATAACTATAAAAAAAATAGGAAGATACATGCTGATCATTTATTTACCTAATAACTTAGGCCCAATTGAAATTTTATTCATAAAAAAGGCATCTTTCCATAATAGTAAAGATGCAATTATGACTAAAACTACATAATCGTCAACCCACTTTGAGAAAGATGTAAATCATTCATCATACTCAATATATCCTATCTTTGCAGATTTTTCGTTGTACTTGTCCCTTTGCAACTATTCATAATAATCAGGTACCTTTAGCCAGTTATTCTGTATTCATAGTATAACATATCCAAGTTCTTTCTCTGTCCGCTCAACTAGGTATATTAACTTTATCCTTTATTTACAAAAATAGCTGATGAATTTTCTATACTCATCAGCTAACCTTTTACTTAAAACCTATCTATTGTGATATCCAAATTTATACTAGAGGCTGTCTTAAAACCTTCCGCAGCAGCGATCATTAAAGAAGAGGCACCCCCCTTTTCCGTTTCACCTGCAACATATATTCCAGCCGCTGTTGTTCGTCCAGCACCATCAGTAATAATTATCCCATTTTCATCAACTTGGCAATTTAGCTGTTTAGCAAATTTATTTGGACGATAAAAATTAGGTACGACAAATCCACCACTTCTTAAAATATGTTCACCTGTTTCTAATTCAATACTAATTAAGTTACTATCTTCCCCATGCAAGTTTTTTACACATTCTGTATACAGTTTAATTTTTTTACGTTCAAATTCACTTTGAACGTTATCGGAAAGTTGATGACCATTCGTAAAAACGATTAAATCCTGTGACCAATTAAAAACCAATTTGGTCATATGTTTAATATGCTCCTCTTTTTCTGCTATGATAGCCAATGGCTTGTCTCTCAGCTCCCAACCATCGCAATAAGGACAGCTAAACAAGCTTTTACCATAATATTGTCTGATTTGCGGGAGGGGAAACTCCTCTTGTATTCCAGTAGCTAACAATACTTTTGCAGACATATATGATTTATTTTCCGAAGTTTTGACAAGAAATAAACCGCTTTTATCATTTTTAGTTATCTCGATAATTGTTTGATCTAACATAGATATAGATGGGTAAGATTTTATTTCTTTACTAGCTATATTCTTAAATTCTTGTGGCTTTATCCCATCTCTTGTTAAAAAACCATGCGACTCTTGAGTTACACGATTTCGATTAGTTCCATTATCAAATATAGCAATCTTTCTGCGCGCCCTTCCCAATGTTAAGGCAGCACTTAAACCAGCAGGGCCACCACCTATAATTACACAATCGTATTTATTCATCCTTTTTTCCTCCACATCAAAATATATTATAGACCTTTAATATCTGTAATTAAGGCAAAAGACACCGCAAAAGTTATATACCTTTTCAATTATGAGTCATTAAACCCTTAATGTTTAACTACCTCATTAAAGATTACGTAGCATAAAATAACGTTTAGTTTGTCGGGTCTTACCGCCCTATTAAAGACTTAACATATCTATAATATCTATTTAGTTTTTTTTCGTCAATTTTTTCGTTTTCATATTTAAAATACATAGGACCATCAAATATCTGCCGTTGAAAGAATTCTTGTCCACAGAAATGAATCTACTATAGGCTAGTTATGAATGAGGTAAAGTAAAAGCCACTCCAAAAGTTTGGAATGGCTAATTTTTTTACTGTACTTCATGAATACTGTCCGTACTGTTTAATTATCAAAATAAAGTATGTTTAGCATATGCTTTACATTGTTCCTGCAAGTATCATTACTTAAATTCAATTTCCTCTGCCGATGCCCCTTTTGTATACGTTATGGTCGATCCAGCAGGTAAATTACGGATTTCTTTTACATTTTTTCCTTCAATAATAATGGAACCAATTTTCGTACCTTTAAAGTCAATAATCGCATTTCCTTTTTTAGGACTGATCACTACAGTTTTGTTTGCAAATCCTTCGCCATGGAATTCGGCATATTGACTAAATACTGCAATGCCATTTTTAATAATGGTATTTTCCCCTAACGTTAATGAAATGCTTGGACGATTCACTATTAATTTACCAGTCTTGTAGTGATTAAAGCTATATACATTTTCAGGTACTATTGGTGTTGGTATTTCTTCTTTTCCTGCTTGCAAATCAATTTGAACTAATACAGGGTCATGATCCGATGCTCTGCCTTGTGCCTCTGTAAAGTTCGCATTCATATGAATTAGGTCAATTTCCGTAACATCCGCAAGATGATTCGAAACTAAAATATGATCCAACACTTGATTGTTCCCTTGGAAGAAGTACGTAAAACGATCTTGCTCTGGGGCTTTATCTATCATATTCGTTAAAACATCTCCTTTCAATGTTTCAAGTGCTGGTGTGAACTCAAAGTCATTCATGTCCCCTGCCACTATGAAATTTAAATTCGGATTTATGGCAAGTCCTTCATCGATAAAATCATTGATGGCCTGAGCAAGTTGAATACGTTTCTTAACTGATTCTAAAACTGGTGGCTGTGTTGGTCCCCAAAGTGAACCATCCCCACCTTTAGAATTTAAGTGAGCTCCGATAATAACTACACGTTCATCTTGGAATTCAAATTCCGCTGCAATTGGTTTTCGTGTATCTACAAATTTTGATGGATCAACAAAGCCAGGATTTAAAGCAAGGCTTCCATCTGCTGTCCATGTATTCGCTTGGTTGCCTAACCCTTTTATACCTGACACTAATGAAACACGTGTCGGATTATATAGATAGCCAACACGAATATTACCGCCTGGTGCACCGCCTACTGTATTGTTAATTGGCATGACATCAATCCAATCATAAGCAGGACCACCCGCAGCTTTTATCGCATGAATTAATCGCATGTAGCTTTCAGATGCATCTGCATTTCCTGAATCAATTTGACCATCGTTATCTTGAACTTCGACTAATGTAATAATATCTGGTGACTTCATATTATTTACAAATGTCGCTGCAATTCTGTCTACTTTTTCGTTAGATGTATTGGCAGGATTATTCGAAAAGTTTTCGATATTATAAGAAGCGACATTTAATTTGTCCGCTACTGGTTGAAGATGCGTCACTTCTTGTTGAAGATGTGCCTTTGTTACATTAGGAAAAACATTATTCGTGTTCAGTCGATAGCCATCTGTAAAGTTTTCTACAAATCCGATAAGCGGTTCATTAAAGCGATCCCCTGAATCATAATTTTTTCCAGCTACTCCTTCAAGCATAATTTTTTCTGGATTATAATCATCGGCTGCAATATTTAAACCGCCATTCACATTAAATGTATTATTTGTTGTGCTTGGTACAACAATTGGTGAATCATTATTGTACATCGGTCCAATCACTCTCGCCTCTGGGAACGATACTCGCATATACTCAATGGATTCCCAAAAATCGATGCCATCTTCTTGTGGATCAAAAATTGCCAAGCCATCATTATCAATAATTTTATTTGGCGGGAATAGATCCTCTCCTATCACAAGAGGCTCTGGAATTACTGCTTTACCTGTTTTTGTAATATTGGTTGCTGAAATTTGCGTATCTCTTAATCGAGAGTTGCCACCCGCTTCAGTTACATTTCCTGATACTTTAATAACGTCCCCTACTACTACATTATGTGCCGACTTACTTACCTTGATCGCTGTCGATTTTACGCCATCGAATGCTGTCTCGCCTTCTTGCATAATGAAGCTACTTGAATTAATAACGAATGTTACAATTCCTTCTACATCATTTACTGCTAAATTGACATATGGCGATAGGTGGCTTGCCCCTTGAATATCGCTAATTGTGGCATTGTTAGTATCAATCATCTCATAAACAAATGTAGCAATCGCACTATTCGTTAAACCTTCTTTCACTGCAATCGCTTTAATCGTCAATGGCTGATTAACAATAATTTCCCCTGTATACTTTGTACTAGCTGTTGTTGGTGCAGAGCCGTCCAATGTGTAATAGATCGTTGCACCTTCTGTCATGGTAGAAAGCGTAACCTTCGTACCAGCTGTTATTCCACCAACGTGAGAAGCTTTGATATCCTGAACCTTTGTTACATCTTCAATAATGCGAAGCGGGAGGAGTTGATGATTTGTATATTGACCAACAATGCCTGTAATTTCCCCATACGTTTTTCCACTTACTAAACCAGAGTCTCTTGTTTTATCATAAATAGCAAATGTGCCTGCATCATCAGTTCCGGTAAAGTTTTGACCTGAACCAGTAATAGCAACATTTTTAATGGTTACTAATTTCGATTCATTGTCTTCTCCAACCTCAATACTTTTAATAATATGTGCCTCTGGTATTGTAGAAGGAACAGGCATGCCAACAAGCGAAATATTCGTTAATTGCTTTAGTCCACTATATTCATCTACTTTACCTTGCACCAACACCCGATCACCGACTTTTGCAGTAAGACTATCTACAGGATAAATAGCTATCGCCGCGCCGTCTTCATCTTGAATGTGAGCAGTCGCTGTTTCTAATTTTGCTGTTACAATACCTGATACGGTTACCACTTGTCCTATTTCTTTATTACGTGCTTCCGTAATCGAAATATGGGTTGGTGCATCTTTAATTGTAAAATTAAAGGTCGTCATTCCACTATCGTTTAAGCCCGTTGCTGTAGCAAATGCTTTAATCGTCATTGCTTCATTTACAACAATGCCCGCTGCTGTATTATAAACCTCACTAGCTGTTGACGGTTCGGAACCATCTAACGTGTAATAGATTGTTGCATTTGGTGTATCTGTAGACAATGTTACCTTTGTACCTGCAAAAACTTCACCCGTTGCTGGAAAAGCTTTCACATTCGTTACTTCTGTAGGCACATAATTTAATACTAATTGAAAGCTTTCCGCGTTTAACGTTTTTAACTGATATGCCCCGTTAAAAATGGAAGCAATCCCTGTCACTGTAATCACATCATTGTTATTGAACCCATCTGCTTCAAATTGAGAGAACTGATAGCCCGTACGGTTATCATGGCGAATTAAAAGCTCGTTATTTTCTGCATCAGCTGCTTTAAACTCAAATGTTCCATACGTACCAGATGACGCTAAATCTTTAATCTTCACATTTTCCAGTGTAATTAACTTACCTTGTATACTGTCATCAATGGGTAGATTAACTATTTGTGGTGCTGGTGCTGTCCCTGAAGAAATGCGTTCAATTGTTGGCGAATTAAATTGAACTTCTCCACTAAATAAACTCGTTTTCCCTGTGATTTTGACAATATCTCCAACAGCTAAGCTCCCTGCTTCAGTTGAATTAGAGAAAACATATACCCCTGCAGACTCATCCTGTACATAGAAGGCCTTGCCACCCCAGCTACCAGGTGTTGCTGTAACGGTCCCTTGAATCTGAACTATACGGTCTGTTCCAACAGCTGCACGAGCTTCGGCAATTGTCCCTTCTGTGACAGAAGGATTAGTCGGTTCTGTTGGTTCACTTCCAACGAACTCAATTGAAGTGGGTGATTTTAGCCCTGCATGACTACCAAAATATTTATCTAGTGACCCTGTTATTTTAATTTTTTTCCCAAGATTACTTGGGTTTGTTTTTAAACCAAAGTTGGCTCTATATGAGCTTGGGGAGGTTGGTAATTGAATATACAGCATTTTCGTGACATCTGTTTCACCAGGTGTGTCGGCAATAGCCAGATTTGTGTCGCTATCTGCTATCACTGAATACGAAGTTTCACCTTTAACAAACCCAACTATATATCCTTCCACAGTAACATTATTCCTAGCTGAATTGGGATCAAATTGGTTGACAGCTTCCCCCACTCCAATAGCTTCTGTCGTTTCCGCCTTTACAACTGTTAGATAGGGCAAAATCATAGAAATTACAAGTAAAAATGATAACGCTATTTTGGAAACGACATTAAATTCATATTTCTTCATTCATTTAGCTCCTTAGATTTTTTATCTTTTAACCTTTTCTCTATCTTGCAAAGGAATTTACAGAAAAGTTATTAGTCAATTACTCAATTACTGTGTTTCCTTCAACAGATAACCCATCTAAACTGATGTTAACATTTGGTGCATCAATGATTAAATCACCTGCAATAATACCAGTACTACCAGTTGGCATTAAAGAATATCTCCCTTTAGCTGTTGGAGCTGTTATCGTTACATTCCCCATCAAGGTATGACCATTCAAATCAATCATGACTAAATCTGTTAATGTTACATCTGAAGACACTGGAGCTATTAATTTAATTACGTCTCCTGCTTTAGCTTTTTTTAATGCTTGTTTTAATTCCTCAGCATTCTTAACATTAAATTCATTCACTTTTTCTGGGGGAATAACTGGATCAGGGGCCACATTTCCTCCACCTGTGTTTGGTGCCCCAGTACTCGGCGAAGAACCTCCAATAATTGCCTTAATTTTGCTAGCCACCGAGGCATAATTCGTAATAATCTTTGTTACAGATGAACCTGTTGGGATCGATAAGTTATTTATTAGTAAATCTGAACCGATTGAAACTCTTGCATCAGGGTTTAGAATCGTTAAATAATTAACTACACCAGCAGCATTTAACGCTAATTCCGCGGGCGTGGAAAGCAAAAGTCGTTCAAACTTTACATTTCCAGTCATATTCAGTTTTGCCGTAGAATCTATTGTTACCTTATTTGCTGCTCCATCAATATTGATAGCGGATATAGCAGCTGTCATAATAATTTCAGGAATGACTGTGTTCGACACAATCGAAATATTATTTCGTTTGACATGTACTTTTCCAGTATGCGAATTTTTAATTTTCAATACAGGTGTACTTTGATTTGCAATTTTATTTTCTAAAGAAGCATTAGCTCCATCCATGGTATCTACTAAAATTCCGTCAGTAACTGTGGCTCCATCAAATTCCACTTTTGTTTTAACAGTTGGGGTAATAGTCGCTTTTCCTGTAACCGATATATTTTTAACTGTCACACCATCTGCGTTAATTGTTATGGAATCAAGCGTTGCATTTGTATTGAATACAACTCCCTTCTCTACTGAACCTGCATTATTTAAAACAACATTATTTACTTTTGTCATCACACCATTTTTAATTGTTGCTGTAATTTCAGCCTCCAATAGTGCGGTTCTGTTTTCAGTGGTAAAAATTGACTTTACTGAATCATTAAAAAGATAGGTCTTACCATTAATAGTCATTTCATTCGCTGTATAGTCTTCAACTTTAAACGTTACACTTTGAGAGGGGTGAGAAATCGAAGGACCAACCGCTTCTGAACGATTAATAAATGCAGCCATTTGCCCTCGTGTTACATTTGAAGAACCTTCAAATAATGTAGCTGTCTTGCCATTCGTTACGTTGTTTTCATATAAAGCAGCAATCGCTTCTTTGTACTCAGCACGCACATCCGTGAATGGTAATGAATTTGTATTCGAAGCTTTTAAATGAAACGCGTTCGCTAAAATCTTTGCTACATGGTTACGTTGAATATAATCACCCTGACGAAATGTTCCATCTTCATACCCATCAATAATCCCCTCTTGCTTTAAAGCCGCAATAGCTCCAAAATATGGCTGAGTAGTAGAAATATCTTTAAAATTGGGATTGCTAACATTGGATGTGTCTAGTCCTAAAACACTTGCAATAATTTTAGCAGCTTGTCCACGTGTTACGTTTTGTTCAGGTTTAAATGTGCCATCTTGGAACCCATTAATCATGCCACGATCATGTAAATGCTTAATGTCGTCATAAAATGGATGCGTTCGATGGACATCCTTAAAGCTACTTGCTTCTGATGCAATCGGTGCTACCACCACTACTGTTGAAGCCGTTAATGCCATTGCTGTTATTGCTTTTAAATACTTCGATTTCCTCCATTTACTCATACTTAGAGTAATACCTCCCCATTTTCCTATTTAATAAGGGTATTGTTTAATCCAATGAATGAATTCAAGGTAATTGTCAAAATTAACACTACCAAAATATTGGTTAACATAGTAATTTTAACAGAAAAATAATAAAAACATTCTAATTTATTATTAATATTCTAAATACTATGTAAAATAATCTATAGTAAACTTTAACAATATGAATAAGAGAAGTAATATCAGCTCTTTGTCTTTTTCCCCTGCCGTTACATTAAATTTTTCCGCTTATATAAGCCAGAGACAAGGTAAACGCTCTATCACTTTTAAAGAAATTGAAACATTTGCCCCTTTCTCCTCAACCTTTTTCACAATGCGATAATCACTTTAACTGAAAAAAGCTGATGAGTTTCAACTACTCAATCAGCTTTGGAAACCGCACTTATTTATTACTATTGACCCCCCATAATATAAAGATGGCCTATATATCTTTGCCGAAGCTGTCGACTTCTTAATAGCTCAAAAAAAACTTTATTATCCTCTGTCAAACGCTCTTTTGAACTATCTTTCCGAACAACTAATTTCTCATTCAATCAATATTTAAAAAATTATATATTTAAAACTAAATTATGTAGTATATTCCATAAATTCTATTTATGTTATATACTATACGCTAGAATAATAAAGGAGTTACAGTTTTGGAAAATAGTATTAATTTTCTTTTGAAGGTTGTTTTCTTTTGCCATCAAAGACCAGACCGGTCATTTCATTATAATGGGAAAAAATTCCCACTATGTGCAAGGTGTACTGGTATGGCAGTAGGCTATCTCTTATCCATACTATTAGTCATACTTTTAGGAAGATTTGATTTATGGATTATAGCCTTATTAATTTTACCAATGGCTATCGATGGTATAGGACAATTATTTGGTAAATGGACAAGTAATAATAATAGGCGGTTCCTCACTGGATTACCTGGTGGAATCGGCATTATTTATCTTTTCTATACTATTGGTTACCAATTTTTTTTACTTGGCCAATATGTTGGAAGAAATCTATAAAATACTGGAGGACCTATTATGTATTGTAAAAATTGCGGCGAACAAATTTCGGAGCACGCAGAAATTTGTATCCACTGTGGAGTCCGCGTAAAAAATGCAAGTGGTGAAGACAAACCCAACTTGGCCGTTAACATACTTACACTTTGCTGTGTGCCACTTGTTGGATTAGTGTTGTTCTTTGTTTGGAAAGACGAAAAACCAATTGCGGCTAAATCTGCTTTAACTTTCTTCTTTATTAACTTAGGACTTATCATATTATTCTATATTGCCATGCTCCTTATAGGATTATTTAGTTCCTAAATCGAGTGATTACATATGTAAGGTATTTATTGTAGTGAACATAATCTTTTTTAGCTAAATATGCTCTATAAGGGATGTACGTTCAACCGTTATCGATACTATACTAATTAGCTGAACAGCAGAAAAAAGTTGGTAAATGGGCATTTTCTAAGATGCAGGAGGTCTTTAATATGTATTGTCCCAATTGTGGTTCTAGCGTTAACGAGAATGCCGAAATTTGTCTACACTGTGGCGTTAACATATTAAAATTTAGCGGTCAAGTAACTGCGGCAAAAAATGATACACCAAACATTTGGATTAATGTACTCAGTTTATGCTGTTTCCCTATACTTGGAATTATTATCTATTTTGTATGGAAAGATACACAACCTAAAGCAGCAAAATCAGCTTTAATATATGCTTTGTTTGGTATAGCTATATCAATCATTATCACGATTATTTCATTTGTAATAGGCGTTGTAGTAGAGATGATGAATGATAGCTATTATTACTAAAAAAGTGATTATTTTAATGTAGCTGCAGTATACTGTTAGCTTAAAGTACTTAAACAATAAGATCCGCTCAATTAGTTAACCACTAAATAAATAAGAAGGGTAGACATTTAGAAAAGTCTCCCTTCTTTTATCGCATTACTATAAATAAAATCAACAAGCTGAAAATAATCTATGTACAAGCCCATCGTTTTTATATTTCAATAATTTACTAATTATGTTCTATTACGATTTAATAATGTTGCCGTCCTTATCAGTAAATTTACCAACGATTATCATAATTAAATCAATAATTGTCCAAATACCCAATCCACCTAATGTTAAAAACATTAAAATTCCTGTACCGATTTTACCAGCATAAAAACGGTGAACACCTAGACTTCCTAAAAAGAAACAAAGTAATAATGTTGCTACGAAACTTCTGTCTGACATAAAATACCTCCAATAAATTTATAAATACTATAGTATGAGACCCTACCAAATAAGTATATTACAATTTAAGTATTTTTCAACATTTTTTTCCTCGAAATTCATTCTATTTTTTTGATACTTTACTCCTATAAAATAGTTCTTCTGAAGGTCGATATATTGTTATTAACACACTTATCTCCATCTCTAGCTTGCCTCGTTCGTTCAATAAAAAAGAGCTGACTATGCAGCTCTAGAATTTTTGTTATTTTATTTACTATCAGTATTTACTATGCCTTTAGGCTCCACTAGCATAATATGGCATTCTTTTTCGGCAAAAGGCTTATGCGCAGGGCCACCTGGAATTATAACCATCTCCCCTTGTGAAATTTTCACCTGGCCATCGCGAAAAGCGATAAATAGCTCTCCTTGGAGGACAATAAATACTTTATCCGCTCCTTGATGCTCATGCCATATAAAATCTCCATCAATCTTAACCAGCTTGAATTGGAAATCGTGTATTTCACCAATAACTTTTGGTGCCCATAGTTCATTTATTTGAGCTGCACTCTCATTCAGATTAATAGCTTGATAATACATATACTTCTCTCCCTTTATTTGTTCTACTTAATTTTTTAGAGCTTTTGTTATATTTTGCAAAGCGTATTCCATAGCTAGTGGGCCACCAGTAATAGCAGATGTATCCATCAAATGAATATTTCCTTTCTTTACCGCGTTCATATTATTCCAAACATTATTTTCATTTAACTCACTCAGTAATGTTTCTTTTTTGGTTATATCCCCTATAAGGAAAATATGGTCTGCTTGAATAGTTGAAATTCCTTCGAACGCAGAAAACTGATTGCTCTTACCATTAAATGTGATATCTGGTGTAAGTCCCAACCCCTTTTCTTTATCAAACGCAAGTGTATAAACAGGGTTATCTTCACCCAAAACATTAAAAGTTTTTCCATCCCATGACACTATAAGTGCTACTGACTCTCCTTCAATCGATTTTAAATCTTCACGCCCAGTTGTAATTGCTTGCATCATTTTTTCAATTACTTTTTCAGCTTCGTCCTCTTTGCCAATAATCTCGGCTACTGTACGGAGACCATATTGCCAATCTTCATAAATATCCTGGTATTTTAAAGTAATGACTGGCGCTATTTTTTCAAGTGATTCATACAGTTTTTCATGATGTTCTGTTGCTAAAATAAAATCAGGCTCGGTCGATAGAGTTTTTTCAATACTAGGAGACAATTTATCTCCTAATTCTTCGGTTGAATCTAGTTTTCCATTTAAATAGGCTAAAGAAGATAGATACTCTTTATCTGTAGAAGCTGTAGGCGGCTCACCCAGTGCAACTAATATTTCTGGGTAAAAATACCAAAGCGACGCTATTTTTTCAGGTTTCTTCTCGATAACTATTTCTTTACCTAAGGCATCCTTAATGGTTCTTGGCCAATCAGTAGTATCCTGCTGAATCGCTGAAGTAGATGTCTCTTTTGTAGATATTCCTTTATTTTCAGTTGGTGTTTCATTACAGCCTCCTAGTATTCCAGCTAATAAAAGTATTGAGAAACACAATCCTTTCATCTTTTGCATCCTAAATTCCTCCAACATATGATCTTTGATATGCCATTAGTATAGTAAAGGCATTGATAGATTTGAATGGATGCTTGTTGAAACTAGCATGGATTATTAATGAACTTCTCACGAAACTCTTTAGGAGGTATACCAAATTGTTTCTTAAACACTCTACTAAAATAAAAGGGGTCATCCATTCCGACAGCCTGCGCAATTTGTTGTACAGGAGCATCACTTTTAAAGAGCATTTCTTGTGCCATGTTTATACGGTATTTCAATAAATATTCTGCTGGTCCCATCCCTGCATGTTTTCTAAATACATAAGATAGCCGATTTCGATTCACGTTATATTGTTCTGCAAGCAAGGGAATTGTAAGGCTTTGATAATAGTGTTCATGAATATAGGAAGATACCTGCTCAAATAAAATATGTGATTGACAGCTATTTTGCCGATTAACCACACATAATAAAGCCTCATTCAATACATCACGAAATAGCATTTCAGTCTGAAACCTAGAAATGCCTCCGCGCTGATTATACACATGCCAAAGACGCATAACTAATTCGATAAGACGAGGAGATTGTCCAGTTGATAATTCAAAATGTTGATGAGAAAAGCCTGCCTCCTGCGGTTCTGAGTTACATATGCGATAGAGAACAAGGATATATTCCCAATTCGTATTATCAAAATTCTTTTGATCCAGTTTCATTTTTGCACCGCCATGCACAATTTTTCCTGGAGAAAAGATATAAGGTGTGCCATTGAAATGAAATTGTATTTTTCCATTAAGTGGAAAAACAAATCCAGGAAAAGCATCTGTATAGTCAGCGTATGGCACACCTGAATTACTAGCATATCGATATATTCCTTCTACTTGAAATGGAATATGTGCTAAATATTCTGCTAACTGATTTACATCGATGTTCAAATTGCATACCTCATTTCAAAAATTGTTTACCAGTAATCGTAAAATTCTAGCTGTACATCTTGAATAACTTTTGACCATAAACAGCGTATACCCTTCAATAAGCTACTGATGTAGCTAAAAGACACAGACATTTTAGGTCTGTTCCTCTATCTTTTTACAGAAGGTCCATTCTGCAATATTATTCAAACGTATTTAGCCTAACATGCGAAAAGGTGGAGATGACGATGCTCGTCTATCTCCACCTTATCGATAATGATTATCATTGTCAATTTAAAATAGAACCACCCATCTACTAATTGGTGGCTTGCACTACGCATTTATTTAGCAATAACTTCAGACTTTTGAAGAGTCCGCTAATTCTTAGTTTTCATACGACCGCTAAAGCCAGCTTAATGATACGACTGATTGAAAACTTAATAACTAATTAATCCTGTTACATATTTTCTTCCCTGTCTTTTGTTTTTCACTTAAAATTAAATCCTTACAAATCATCTCGATTTCTTGTGAATAGGATTTTATTTGGAAGGCATCAGAAAATATTTTATTCCTAGATGTAGCCACAACTTGCTGTAGTTTTTTTTCGTAGGTTTGGACAAAATGATCAAGCGTTGGGCTTTCCAATTTCAGGGCACTCGCAATCCCTTGTATGATTTTCATACGAAAATAGTCCTCTTTTGGCATTCTAGGAATATCCCATTCTCCATCAAGATTTTTATACATTCCTTTAAAAGGGATTGCCGAAAAATCAAAGTATTTTCCTTCTTTGTTTGGTATAGAAAATGGATCAATTAATAAAGAAGCATAACGAATATAGAGCAAATATTCTTGATGTATAGATTCAAGTTTATTAAAATTCTCGATTTCCTGTCTATTTATACTTGCTGGCTGCAATGGATAATTATCATCTACCATAAACTTTAATAAATTGAGAGGTTGAATATTGAAGTGGTTTGTGATTTTCATCATTTCTCCCCAATAGGTTAGTAAATGCCTAATCATAGTATAAGTAATAGGCCCCTCAGGATAAAGCTTATACACATATTTTGTTACGTTATCCTCCTCAAATACTGCTTTTAATGCAAAATCATTCATAAATAAGGGAGGATGGACGTACAAAGAAATATTCCTTGTTTCTGCCTCAAGGGGACAAGCTAATTTTTTCAAATGAATTCCCAAATCCTTAAATAATTCAGTAATTCTAACTAGTCTAGAAGACGTTGAGTAGGTTGAGCCAATATAAATTGTATTCTTCACTCCTGTTGTCAAAACTTCATTTGATGGAATTCCACCTATCCATCTAGTATCTCCATAATATGTGGAAAAACTAATGATCTCTGCATGAGGGCAAAGATTCTTTAGAAAATTAGCCATTAAAAGACTAGAACCAAATGTAGGTGAGATTAATATATAGCTACTAACCTCCTTCAATACTTTCGTATCAATTTGTGCTAATACAGCTAGATAAGAATCTGTCGTCACACAAAGGACAACAGTATCCCACTTTCCAGATATTTTATGATACCCCTTAAAACATGCATCAATCTTACATACTCCTGAAACAGCCTGATGTTGTGTATTTTGTACAGACACCTTAAGTACAAGCTGATGCTGAACAACTGCTTCAAAGAAAATATTGGAACGTACAGATTCTCGACCTGCAATAGCAATTTTACTCTTGAAAAAATTTTTGAAATTCACAGCTAATTGAATGACTGTAGGCCCTGTTCCTAACAGTAATACATGATTAAAATAAGTCATAGCTTTCTCCTCACCTATTAAATTCATTGTACCTTTTGATATAAAACAACATCAAAGACATGTTGAGGTTGCATAACTTCTTCTATTATATGCCATTTATTTTCGTCTACATTTTGCCTAGGGTAGTTAAAAAGAGACTTTAGTCCATTTCCATAACGCATAGCAATCAGCACATCTTTATTTGTCACATCATATAATTGGTCTAAAATGTCATATTTATTACTTACGGTGGAACTAAATATAACATGACTAATTTGCTGCATAACTGTTAGCTCCTCTAATGTCTTCTTATCAATTTGAATGGATAAATGACTTCCTAATTTATTTACTAGATGTTTGCTCAGCTGAATCGCCTCATCATCAATATCTATTCCAAAAACGTCTGCTCCTGTTTGTTCTGCAACCATTAATAATGTTATGGGAAAAGACCCAGAACCTATCAAAAGTACCTTCGATTGACTGGTAACTTGAAAACCTCCAAATTCCTTGCAAATACAAGCTCCTATATTACGAAAGTAATCGGTCATCTCTTTCTCTTCATGACTTAGTAATACCGCCCAATGTTTCTCTAGGATTTGGACACAAACAGCAGAATTATTTCTTAAATTGTCGATTAATGATAGTATCTCTATCGATTGTTTGATATGTTTCCATTGTTTTTCATTATCACGATTGATTATAAAAGAAGAATAATCATCCATTAATTCACATAGCTCATCATAATTAATTAGAAGATGATCTTTGTTTTGCTGGATCATGAACTTAAATTTTTTATCAAAGTACTTTAATTTTTTTAACAATAGCTCGATATCGTTCACTTGCCCCACTCCTATTTTGAGAATTAAAGTTCAATATATGCTATACCTTCTAAAACTATTGCAACATGTCCTTGAGAATCTGAATTTGACCGTTCAGCAAAAAAGAATGAAGGGAGTAACGAAATTAGGTTATCCCAGCTATGTTATTAAGCGATAGAAAAGGCATTGACATCAGGCTAGCACCTACTTATGAATAGCCCAGATTGATGACGTCTAAGGAATCTATCTAACTCCTATAATTTCACACAAAAAAACCAGAAGCTCACCTATAATAGGAGCTTCTGGTTATTCATTTGTGCAAATGTCTAGAGTACCTGGCTGGTTATAGGGAGTAAGTGTAACATCAAGCGTATCTTTTTACTTAGCTGTTTATCAAATCCTTTTATCCTTGCCTAAGAACTTCGATTATCCTTTAACTGAAATAATTGTAGAATAACTTCAATTCCTCTTATGTACTTCTTAAAAAATCTGCCACGTCAAACTTTAAACGTATTTGTTTTGTTTTGTAATTCTTCTGCCATTTTAGAAAGTGTAAAAGTAGATGCAGTAATTTCTTCCATGGAAGCTAGCTGTTCTTCAGTAGCTGCCGAAATATTTTGTGTTCCCTCCGCAGAACTTTGAGCGATTCCGTTGATCTGCTTCATAGAATCAGTCATATGTCTCATTTCTATCGCCATATGCTCTACTGAAGTAGAAATCCCCTGAACTTGAGCCGAAACTTCCTTGGTAGCATGTTGAATTTTCTTAAAGGATTCTCCTGCCGTGTTTACACAGTTTATACCTATAACCACTTCATTTGTTGTGAATTGCATTGAATCTACCGCTCTATTCGTTTCCGTTTGAATCCCATCAATTAATACAGAAATTCTCCGTGCAGACAAAGAGGATTCTTCAGCTAATTTTCGAACTTCTTCTGAAACCACAGCAAATCCTTTACCATTTTCCCCTGCTCTTGCCGCTTCTATAGCTGCATTTAATGCTAATAAATTCGTCTGTTCAGCAATACTTGTAATAACTTCTACAATTTGCCCAATCTCTGATGAGCGATCTCCTAAACCAAAAATCACATTATTTAGACTATCAATAGACGTTTGGATTTTGTTCATTTGCTGAACAGCGTTTTTAATAATTTCATTTCCATCCACCGAAATTTGTTCTGCATGAATAGCTGCCTCTGATACGCTAGTTGAATTACTTTCGATTGTTTGGACATCTTGGGCCATTTGCGTAACAATATCTTCTGTTTCTATTAGTGTTCGAACTTGATGCTCTGTTCCACTTGCAATATCTAACGTAACAGTTGCAATATGCTCACTGGCTTTACTTGTTTGTTCCGTACTTGCCGTGAGTTCATTAGAAAACGCTGCCATATGTTCAGACGATTGCTTCACCTGACCTATTAAATCTCTTAATTTAGTAATCATACGATTAAGTGATGCAGATAATACGCCAATTTCATCCTTAGAATCATAGTCTACACTAAAATTTAATTCTCCCGCTTCTGCCCGTTGGACAGCAGTTTTTATTTTATCTATTGGAGCTGTTATATATGTACGGACACCAATAAAACCGAACACAACATACAGTATGCTTAATACCGTTGAAATGATCAATGTATACCTAGTATTTTTATTTACTTCTTCTACACTTTCCTTATACAAAGAGCTTGCATAGTCTCTATTTAATTGTGTTAACTCTCGACCTTTTGATAAAATCCTATTATACTCAGGCTCAGCAATAGAATAATAGAGATTTAATGCTTCCTCATTCTTATTGGCAAGACTTAATTCGAATACTTTTTCCATAGTTTCTTTAAAACTTGGATATTCATCAATCAGTTCATTTATTATTTCTGCTTCATCTGACTTTAAGCTGGTGTCATTAAGTAATTGAAGATTCATTTCATTTTCTTCAAAAGCCTTCTTTACCCCAGCATGAATTTCATTAATCGTTTTTTCATCAGTGTAATGGAAGGAACGATACATGTATGTTAAAATAATACGGTTATTTAGCCTATAATCAGTCAAAACTATACCTGGTTCTAAGCGGTCCTTAAATATATCCTCTATATTATTTTTTAAAGATTTCATCGTATTGTATCCAACGACTTGAATAATACCAACTGTAAAAATGGATATTAACATTAAAACTAATAATTTTTTCATTGTAGAAAGATTGCGTAACATCATAATTACCCCCTTCGATTGGAAATATAGCAAACGAAAATTTGTATGAATTAACGGTTATTCACTTAATAACAAAAACGTTTGGTCTTACTTTATCACCGGTTCGTTTCCCAAGTACCCAAACTACTTTATACAGAAAGGTAACCAAAAAGACTATGTATTTTAACCCCTTCATTTGAAAATGGTTAAAGGTAGTACAATGATGATTCTTTGTCTAAAGCAAGATGGTATGCACTCATAAAAATGAAGCAGTCAGATGTATAACCATTATGTTTTTCTACTATTTTTAAGAATAGTATTCAAAATAATCAAATAATTCTTGTTTCAGTTTTCTTGTCTCAAAATCAATGAAATCCCCACACTTTATACTTGACTTAATAATGTTTTTAAAAGTAATTGGTCTGGCTGTTGTTCTTTAGTAAAGTAAATCTTTTGAAGTCTTTTACCTAGCCTGAAAAAATCCTCTCTCCCAGGTATAGAATCCCATACAAAAATATCTTCTTTGTCTTTAGCAATATTTAAGTATAGGCGATCAGTAATGATCAATTCGGCTTCTTCATCTTTTGTACAATAATCAACATGCGAAAAGACGCGTTTGACCTTATCGAATAAATAATGAACATCATGAATCAAGGAGTATATTTTTATTTTTATGGTGCTTCTTTTAAGAACATCGATTGATTGCTTTAGTAATCTATGATATCTACCAATTAAAAGCTCTCTTCGTTCAAAAACCTTATAAAATTCTTCATTCTCTAAAAGATAGTCGTAAAATTGATTCATAATTTCAATTTGTATAGTAGCATGACAATCAAATCTCTTTTTATAAAGGTCTTCTTTAAATAAAAATGCAGGACCAGAAAAATTCAATGTATGATAATGAAGGTTCAGTAAGTTTACAAACAGTACTCCATATTCCTCTATATCTAAAGTAATTGAAAAGAACTTCCTAAATTTCTCCATCCAATACAAAGTAGCTTGTACAAATAATTCTTGATTATGGTATTGACCAAAATTCATCATTAAACTTATGGAACTTTCACTTTTCTCATAACGATGCTGAGACTCTAGAAATGAAAATGAAAACTTTATCTCTTTCTCTATTGCTTCATCATTCAGGTTTGTGAATTTTTTAAATAAAACACTAAATGTTTGTGAAAATTTTTCAAATTGATAATGATGTTCTGTATATCTTGTATATGCCACGTCATCTTCTATGACAAAACCCATTTTAGCCCGTATTAAGCAAATCGCTAGCAAGTATAATACGGAAATTTGAAATTCTCGATTATAGTCCTTAATAATTTCTACTATTTCCTCTCTAGATATTCCTAAAAAAGGCCAAGTTTCTCCCCAACATGAATTCCAATAGAACAAATAGTAAAAGTAACGAAATTGTTTTTCAGATCCTTCAAGTGTAATGAAATCTTGAGACGTATATTTTAATTGAAATTCATTTAATAAAGGTTTAATTTTATTTATTTGACGATATATAGAAGCTTGACTTGTAAAATTTTCTATAATAAACATATTAAAATCGACTAATTTATTATAAAAAATATCATTGAAAATTTTATATGCTAACGAATTTTGCAGGTAAAATCTTTCGATTGTTTTAATCGAAAAATAATCTTTATAATCCAATTTAAATTGCTTTTGTTTCAGTTCGTTTAAAAAAATAGCTTCATCAAATTTTTCTAAATCACTTGAGAGTTCTGTCACTATTTTTAAGATGGTTCTTTCAGATAAATCCATTTTTTTAGCTAACTCCTGACTAGAAAAGAATCGTTTTTCATTATGGATATGATCTAACAGTTGCACCTTTTGTAAAGTGAAACGATCTAAAAAATTATACATACTCTCACCTCTATTTCTTACGAATTTCTCTACCAATATAGATACACCTATATAGAACTGGTAACAATATTATGGTTTATTACACTTTTTTTAAAACCCAGCGAGCAAAGATTGCTATTAAATTCTTTCGGAATAATTAAATATACCTATATTAATTAACCATTACCATAACATCTATTCACATGTCTTCAAAATCAATATTTGTTTCAAATGATACACAAATTGATAATTAGATATAAGAAAAAAGAATTATTTGTAATTTAAGCACTTTTGTTATGGCAGTCAATCATTTTATTGTCAGGAGCACCAAGTAGATACAATCAGTTAAAGTGGGAGAAAATACGTGGAATTCTTACGTGGTAGGGGTTTTCAATGAACGCAAAATTATCCGAATATAAGAAATATTCGGATTTTTATCAATGTAGTATTGTCTGTTTTTGATTATAATTCATCACATATAAATTAGATATAGCTAAATTATAAGGAATCCACCTGTTTTTAATAGCTTTTTCTATCGCTTGTAGGCGAGTCTTTACTGATAATTTGTTATAAATCTTATTAATGTTCATTTTGATTGATTTTTTGGAAATATTAAGGTTTTGACTAATCTCTTGTACGTCTTTACCTTCTGCAAGCATTAGCAAAATGACATATTCCCGCTTTGTAAAAAGATGCGCTATTATTTTCTTCGAATCGAATAGTTTTAAATAGCTTTTTATAAAAGTTGTCATTGACGAGCTATCAAAATAGTATTCACCTTTAGAAATTAAGTCTATTGCTTTTGTTAATTCTATTAATTTTATATTATATAAAATAAACCCTGAGACACCAGCTAACAAAGCCTCGTGCATTTCTTCCTCTAAAATAATTGAAGTAAGAATAGCAACATATGTAGTAGGATATTCGGATCGAATTCGTTTGACATCTTCTAAGTTATTTTTACTAAGCTTATTAATGACGATAATATCTGGTTTGTATTGACTCATTAAAGCATAAAGATTTTTTGATAAGTTAATGTCTGAATAAATATTATAGTCATTCTCCAGAATTTTCACTAAGCCCATTTTTAAATAAAGATTGTTTTCTAAAATGATAATATTCTTCTTAAGCAAATTGAAAAAGCCCCCTTTTATTAAATTTGGTGCAATTTTTCTTAAAAATTTATTAGCATTTTCACTGTTTCACACTGCTTCAATATAGTTAAATATTAGCAGTTATATAAAATAAAACAAAATCTACTTTTGATTGCTTTTTAACATGCTTTGAAAATTAGTAGAGTAATTGGAGGTTTATTAGGTACGGTAGTTTGGCTGTACATAATAACAATAATGGTTGTGGGTAAAAGCTGAAATGCAGCATAGTTTACTTATTATAAATCCTCAGAAGAGAGTGAATATTTTATTCGAGAGCTATAAAGGCGTTTACGTGTGTCTATAATAAAAATACACCCCATTCGATTAGATGACCTCGGACTTGGGGAGTATTGTTAGGAGGGGGTTAATGATAAAATGAACAAAGTTTTACAGCCAATCCATGTATATTGTTTGTTATTCTTATCAGTTAGTTTTTTAGCACACTTTGTTTTAATTCCCTCAATTTTTACAGTGGTGGAACGTGAAGCTTGGATAAGTGCCTTGCTCAGTTTAATCCCCATACTCCTTTTAGCATTATTTATTTCTAGAATAACTTCTTCATTAAATAATAGTTCAATCCTTGAATTAAAAACTGTCCAAAATAATAAAACACTGTACGTATTCATCATTTATATATATATCGTTTATTTAATGTCATCAACGTTTGTCTCACTCAAATTTACGATTATTTGGGCAGAAGAAAGTTTTAACTCTGATTATCCTTATTTTATTACAGTCATTTTATTTATATTATTATGCTTTTATGGTTCCCTAAAAGGGCTTAAGACCATAGCTATCCAGTCCTTGATTATTTGTTCACTATACATTTTTTTGTTTGTTCTTCTCAATTTAGGAAACTCAATGAACAATGAATACGAACTATTATTACCAGTAAATACAAGTAATACTCCGTCCATTTATTGGGGAATATTATACATATGTATTGGTATTTTAGAAATGGGCTTTATTTTAATCGTTTTAAATGGTTATGTAAAAGAGAAACTGAAAAGGAAAGGTATACTCATATTTTCTATTCTGTTTGTCTTATTCGTTTTAATCGCTATTGTGACGGCTGTATCTGAATTCGGCATTTATCTAACGCAAAAAATGCTCTTTCCTATTAACGAGCAATGGAGAGTTTTATCATTTGGTAAGTACTTTACAAGGTTAGATTCTTTATCTGTTCTCCAATTATTATCAATGGCTTTTATTCGTATATGTTTATTTATGTATATTGTGTCGTCCTTCTTTAAAAATCGAAAATTCATATTAATTGTTGGTTATTTATGCTTAACAATAGGATTATTAATTCCTTGGTCTGTTTCTGATTTTTTGTCATTTATAAAAAGCGCTTATCTCCTTTCTATTTTTTTATTTTTATTCTTTTTTATGATTGTTTTCTATGTAGTAGAAAAAAAGCAAAAGGGAGTTCATCATCTTGACCGAAAATAAGGATTTTCTCTATAAAGAATTAGGCCACCAATCAGATATAACGATAAGTAGTAAATTCTATATGTTTAATAATGAAAAGCATGAAGTTATATTTGTCTATTGCCATAGTTTAGTTGATAGTGTACTTTTTTTGAATTCATTATTACCAAATATTAGATTCCTTGCTGAACACGGACATTTACATGATGTTGAAATTATAAACCGTTATTTAGAAGTATTTGAAATCAAAGAGTACCGAACAAAGACAGATGAAATGAATAGCAAAATTTTCTCAGGTTTTTTATATTTTTTCCATGTTCCATCAAATAGCTTATATTCAACCAATTTAGCTAAACTTCCTGAACGATCCATTGAAGAATCAAATATGGAAGTCTCATTAAGAGGACCGAGAGATGGGTTTGTTGAAAATATAGATACCAATTTTTCTTTAATAAGAATGAGATTAAAAAGTAAAAATTTATCAAGTAACGATTTTACAATTGGCGACACCAGTAAAACCAAAGTTTTATTGCTCTACATTGAAAACTATATTGACCAAAATACGTTAAAGAATGTACAAAGCAAACTAAATAAAATAAAAGTAGATAATATTGCAAGTAGTTATCATATTGAGGAATTACTTTATGATAAGCTGCCCCTCTTTCCCCTCCTGGATTATTCAGGAAGGCCAGATTTTGTAGTAAGTTCCCTCAATAAAGGCCGTTTTGTCATACTGGTAGATGGAAGTCCAAGCTGTTTAATTGGACCCGTAAATTTATTACTTATTTTGAAAGCAGCTGAAGATGATCAAACCAATTTTTTATTTGTGAGTTTATCACGAATTTTAAGAATTACCTCTTTATTAACAAGTATATTTTTACCTGGACTTTGGATTGCATTAACTGTCCATCAACTAAACCAGCTACCCTTTCCCTTACTAGTATCAATATCTGCATCTAAAATTGGACTACCTGTTTCCTCTTCGTTCGAAATTCTTATTATGCTCATTTTTTTTGACCTTTTTCGAGAAGCGGGAATACGTTTACCTAAAGCTGTAGGTCAAACGGTTGCAGTTTTAGGAGGCTTAATAGTTGGAGATGCTGCTATAAGAGCAGGATTTACATCACCATCAACATTAGTAATTGGAGCACTTACCGTTATATCTAGCTATACATTAATTAATCAAAATGTACTAGGCAATGTATTTTTAATAAGAGTCGCAACATTAATAATTGCCTCCTTTTTTGGAATGTATGGCTTTGTTTTAAGTGTCTTATTTTTCTTAACATATATCTCGTCATTAGAAAGCTTCGGTCATCCTTACCTTTCTACATTTTCAAAAGTAAGTATACCCAATCTTATTAAAGGTTTTTTAAAAATGCCCTTTAGAATTAAAATAAAAGACTGACTGTTTTTTCAGCAGAAGGGAGTTTATATGTCCCATTACTTTACTTCCCCATACAAAATGACGTTAATTTTTCCTTTATTATTTATTCTAGGCGGCTGTTTAGGTACGAAGGAAATTCAAAGTGAAGTTTATATTACCGCTCTTGGTATAGATTATTCTAATGATATGTATCATTTATATTTTCAAGCTTTCGGATTTACCAATGTTGCGGGCTCAGATCCTGGCATTGCATCTGAGCCTGCTCCAATTGTTGTTGGACATGGAGAAGGTGAAACTATTCAGGGAGCAATCGATGATATAGAAAAGAATTCTGTTAACCCTTTGTATTATGGACATATACAAACTTTCTTTATTTCCAAAAATATATTGGATGGTCATTTGGATGAATTTTTTGATTTTTTTAGTAGGGATTATTATCTACGTTATAATACTTTAGCTTATGGATATGAAGAAGATGATATTAAAGAGATAATGAATGTACATGGTCTCTTTTACAAACCGCCAATATTAACTTTTCCTTATGATCCAAATGAACAATTATTCTTTAATTCATTCATCTCAACCAGTACTGTTCAAGACATGATTAAAAGGTATTATGAACCAGTTGGATCCATTATGGTTCCTACAATAAAAATTAGTGAAGATTATTGGATGGAGGATAATAAATCTAAAAATATTTTAAAAATAAGTGGTGCTTATTTTCTTTCACGTCAAAAATTCAATGGTTGGATAAAAGAAGAAGAACTTTCAGGGCTGGATTGGTTTAATAAGGATTTTAATAACATGAAATTATTAATAAAGGATAAGTCAGTTTCAATGTTTATTGAAACTATAGATTATCATATAGAAATTGTGGATAATTCAATTCCAAAATATATTATAAATTTAGACATTAAAGCTTCAATCAGAGAAAATCCAAAAAATATTGGAAAAGAAACAATTGAAAATGAAATTAAAAATATTATTTTATCACAGTTTCAAAGTACCTTTAATAAAGGGTTGGAAATAAACTCTGATGTCTTCAATTTTTCAGAAAAAGCTTATCGCTTCAAGCCCCAATCATGGACTGTAGATAAATTAAATTCCATTACTGAACATTCAATTAAAAAATTTAATATTCATGTTTTCATCAAGGATGATGGAGCTAAAAAGTAAGAAGGTCACCCTTCACCCTGTTGAGCGCATGATACCCCCTAATAGTCAATGTTAAAAAACTTCAATATGTTAAAATAACATTAACTTAAAGGGGGCAAAATCATTAGATTTTTCACGCTCAAGCGTGAGTGTTTCATAATAAAAAAATATTTCATCTTCTGAGATGGATTGGGGTATTGTTTTAATCGTTTATTAGAAACTTGTATATCCTCATATATAGAAACATGTTTTTTTAGTATTGTATTGGCAAAGCATTTCCCATGCTAGTAAACATATCGAAATCTTTCCTCATGATAAGCAGCTAACCTTCCTTTATATTCACTAATTTTCCTAACTAAGTCATGTCTATTTTAAATACTTAGAACGAACAATCGTCCTCTTATATGGCTCACCTTGTAAGGTTTCACCAGAAATGTTTAAAGTTATGTTATATACACCAGCCTTTTTATTCTCTGGAAAAATTACTGAAAATTTTTGTTGATCAACCTTTTGTATTTGTAGAGAGGAGGCAATATCTTTGCCTGCTGGATCTAGTACTTGTACATCGAAGGCAAGATTTCGTAATTTTTGATTTGCTTGTATTGTAATAATATTATTCGTTTCTAATGCTGCTGTTGGTATACTCACCTTAATCAAAGATGGGCCTCCATGTTGAACAGCTAGTAAATACGCATTATCACCTTCCTGCGTGCTTATATTTACCTTCCATTCCCCCTTCTCAGAGATAACATTAGGAAATGTATGAGGTACCACGCCATTAAAGAAAGAGGCTTCCTCATAAGATTCGATTGTCTCGTTTGTGTATTTTTTTCCTGAAGGAGATACCAACTCTATCTTGTCAGTAGTCATTCCTGTCCACAATGTAACATTATCGAGTGCGGTATCTATATAAAAAGAATGTGTAACATCATTTGATGACTGTAACTTTCCTCCATAAAAATAATGAGAAACATCTAACTCTTGAAACATATCAGTTTGAGAAAAGAATTCTTTGTTCATAATGCTAAGATCAGTAGAAGAAGACTGTAGATAATGTTCCAATCTAGAAAATACCGCAGATCCCATTCGAATATTGTCATGGTCAAGTGAGGTATCGGTAAATAGATGTGTTCCGTAAAATAATTTAGTACTCGCCTCTTTAACTAATCCATCATTTGGATCGGAAAGATATAGACCACCCATCCAAAGTGCAGATAGAAATGGCCCTGTATTAGTACCGGCAATTGTATAATAGTTGTTTTTGCTTACATTGGGGTGATTGTCTATTAGTGAGCGAAAGTGTTCCATTTCTCCAACCTGAAGTGAATATGTTCCATCATCTTTTTCACCTAGTAAATCAGCTAGCCAACCTGCCCACCAACTATATGCAAGGTCAGCTAACTCTGATCCATAATGAGGGGATCCTAAAGTAAACACTCTACCAACGTACGGATGAGCATTATTAAGTACTAATGCTGCTTGAGTATCGGGCCCACCCTTACTATGGGCAACTATATTTATTTTTTTTCCATGAAAATATTGACTGATTTCTTTTAACATAGAGGCTAATAATTTTCCGTTATCGTATTGACTATAAGAGCCTTTACCTGCTGAATCATACAATTGAACAAATACCGTTTGATATCCAGCTTCATAAGCTTTTGTATACATATCATTAAGACCGTGATATTCAGTATGACCATACCAATTGGTAGAATTACCGTTTTTTCCTTGAACGAAAACAATAGGTGGTTTATTCGGATCAGCATTAGGTGGAGTATCTCCAAGAAACCACTCTCCAGGTGTAAAACTTTCACCTGGTGGCTTCAATCCGTTTGGTTCAATCGTATTTGAGGCAAAAACATCTGGAGTAGAAAAAAGAATACTTGTCACTATACCTAATAACAAAACCATTTTTTTCAAATTGTTTCCCTCCTAATCTGTATAAATCAAGTTCGAGAAGCTGTAGAAAAGTAATTTAGATTTTATAATCACTCAATTACTACAAAAGCTTAGAAACCATAATTAGAGTAGTCTCTCAAAAAATCTTTAAATATTGATATTTTTCACATTCACCAACAGTACGATGAGGATTTTATTTCGTTTTTTTACAAAACTCATATAATATAGTATTCAAAATAAATATAAACTATACTTTAATACATCTGCTAAATTGGAAGTAGCCATTTGGAAAATGGTTATCTAAAAGGAATATTTAGGGGAAGTACTTTAAAATACAGTTCATCAAAAATCCAATAAACCTCTAATCGTTTTAGTTGTATTTCTAGAGGCGTAAACCATTCCCTGATGCCAAACTTAAACAACCCACCATCACAATAAATTCTATAAATTAATATTACTTGAATCTACTACCTTAGCTTTATTTTTATCGGTAATATCATAAGTTTTCACATTTAATTTAGCTCCATATACTCCTTCAAAAGAGCCCCTACCCCTTACAGCAACAAAAGTTGCACCTAGTAATGGAATAATCACTACTCATCATTTTCAACCTCTTTTTTTGACTATCCATAATAATGTTTGTATAGAGGATCATTCAATATAAATTGTTTAATTTTTTGCATTTCCATCCAGTATAAGTACCTGTTGTTTTAATTGTATTTATAGGGGCATCTATGGCGTTTGCTCTTTACAGCTCTTTAATATGTAAAACAGATTTCGCCATCATGATTTATTTCATTTGTTCGTAAACAGGTCCTTACCACCGCTCCGTTACGAGAATGATAGTTTCAAAAATTTTATTCATAGGTAAGCCCTAACGTTTCCATTCCTTTACCTGCAGTATGGTACATATTATCAGGAGTAAACACTGCCTAATATATGAAACCATTCCCATCCTTGATTTTAGTATTGGCATATTGAAGGGAAAATTAAATTAGTAGCTCTCCATTGTATTCGAGTAGACATAGTATTTCGAGTTATGATAGCCTGACAATCAGTCATATTAGCCACTCAATTGTCGTACTCTTATTTATACATATTGGACACTCGTACAAGTACCTTCTTTCTAAAGGAATATAATATAATACTTTAATTATATTACTGAGGTGAAAAATATGTTATTTAACCAAATGCATAAATGTATTTGTCAAAATGAAAACAATTTCTTTAGAAAAATCGTTGCTCTTTCTGGTCCAATTGCGCCTGCTGAAAGAGGCGTGTTGGGTTATGGTTCACTAAGAAGTCTAGTATTAGAATCTGTGGTTGGACCCACTCGGACACCCATTTCATTTGATGAAGTAGGTCCGTTATCCAAAAATATTACAGTAAGTAGCTCTGGGAATGAATTGGTAGTTCTTGAAAGTGGGATATACCAGATTACAATTTCTATAAATTCAGAGGCCACTGCAGCTCCAGATCCAACTCAGCCATTTTTCACAGTATTCATTACAATCAATGGAGTTCCCATTTATGATGGCACAGGAGAGGCAATATTTAATGTGGCTAATAGAAGTAGTTCAGCCTATATCATTCAAACTCCTTTAAATCCTGGAGATGTAGTTGGCGTAAGTGCAGCTGGAAATCCTGTATCTGGATATGGCAGCCGCGCATTAACGATTGTTCAATTAAGTTAAAAAATAGCTTTAGAGGAATGAACTGAACCCTGATATAGGCAAGGGCACCCTATTCAAGATAGTAAACCTGATGCTAAGGAAGAAAAAAAAAATTCAAATATGTTTCTGTTCTCATAACATCCTGTAGATGAAGAAGTTATTATACAGTGATAGAAGGAGGAGAAAATTGTCGAATCAAACTGAGAGTTCAGAAGAAAAGGAAAAACAGCCAGCTCCAAAAATCAAAGTGGAAAGGCAGGAGGGAGAACCGACTGCTGCTTTTAAGGGTGCTTCTTGGGCTGCATTGTTAGTGGGTGTTACTGCTTATTTTATAGGTTTGTTTAACGCAACGATGCCACTAAACGAAACTGGATATTACTTAGCAGTTTTAGTATTAGGACTTTACTCGGCAGTATCTCTACAAAAATCAGTAAGAGATAAGGATGAGGGAATACCCGTTACAAATATGTATTATGGTATTAGTTGGATTGCACTTATAGTATCTATTTTATTAATGGCTATTGGATTATACAATGCTGAAAGTATTGTTTTAAGCGAAAAAGGATTTTATGGGATGTCATTTGTTCTTAGTTTATTTGCATCCATCACGGTTCAAAAGAATATTAGAGACACGCAAAGGGCAAGAGAAAGAAATTAAGGTATATTTTTAAAGCTAAAATGCACCTCAGTAGCAGACTATAAAAATAAGAAAAGAGCATGGCTGCCATTAGCCATGCTCCCGAAGAATAGATTTAGATTATTAATTTTCTCCACTAATAGAAACTAAAATTTTAGACTGCGATTTGTCGCTTGTTAATGTTTTAAATCCTTTGTCAACAATTTCATCTAGTTCAATTTGACTTGTAATGATTCCTTGTGGATTTAGTTGACCAGCGCTCATTGCATCAATTGTTCTTTGAAAAATGGATGGTGTATAGACAATGGATGATAGTACATTAACACCTGTATTTGTAAGTTGCATTGGATTCCATTCAATTGGTCTAGCAAAAATAGAAACGATCATCATATTCCCACGAGGTTTTGTAACATCTATTGCCTGCTTAAAGGTAGGAGCTACACCAGCAACCTCAAAAGATACATCAACACCATCTGCTACAATTGCTCGAACTGCCTGTACAGGATTTTCTTTACCTGAATTAATAGCATGGGTTGCACCCAATTCTTTTGCCTTTTCTAATCGTTCATCAGATAAATCTAATACGATGACTTTGCTTGCACCAGATGCTTTTGCAGCGATGACTGTTAATAATCCGATTGGGCCAGCTCCAAATACTGCAACAGAATCTCCTAATGTAACGCCAGCATCTTTGACAGCTTGTACAGCTACTGCCATTGGTTCTACTAGTGCACCATCTTGTAATGTTAAGTTATCTGCTAAACGGTGTATATTTGTTGCAGGGACATTGACATATTCCGCAAATCCACCGTCTCCATGTAATCCTATAAAGTTAAATCCATCATATCGATCGACATCTTCATGTTTGTTTCTATAAGTTAAAGTAGGATTGATGACCACTCGGTCTCCTACCTGTAAGTCCGTAACTTTAGAACCAACTTCCTCGATGATACCAGCAAATTCATGACCCATTGTAAGTGGGGCAACTTCACCTGTTAAATCAGCTTTCACATCAACTGGTACAAAAACTGGACCTTCTTCGTATTCATGCAAATCACTGCCACAAATACCAGCCCATGCTACTTTTACTTTCACTTCATCTTCTCTTAAAGTACGTAATTCAACCTCTTCTACTCTAATATCTTTCACACCATGCCAAACTGCAGCTTTCATTTATGTTACCCCCATAAAATTATTTAAATTGGTACCATAAAATAACATCTTTAATAGCTACTCGTGCATGATCAAAATCTGACGCTTCTATACATCTGATAAATGTATTGATGGACATATGGTAGGACTCAACTAGATTCATTTTCCATTTTGTTTGGGCAACTACATTTGTAACAAAGATTGTTTCTTTAAAGAATCGTAGCATCGCAATATTTCCTGAAACATCAAAAAACAACTGTAATAAATGAGCAAACGAAACAACATATTCATAAATATTTTCAGCAGACTTTTTTTGTTTCATCGCTTCAAAACGAATTAATAGTTCATTTTGCAAATCACCAGTCCATTTAGGTTCACATTTAGTCAGTGCAAAATCCAATAGGTTATAAAGCGCTTCCAAATAATCCTTCAATTCCTGATCGGATATAGTCTTCACTCTTACACCTTTATGTTGTACTTTTTCAACTACACCATCTTTTTGTAAAAGATAAAGTGCCTCTCGGACAGGTGCATGACTTACTTGTAACTCTTTTGCAATTTCCGCTTCTATTAAGCGCTGACCTTGTTCATAATAACCAGAAAATATGCGAAATAATAATTGTTCAGCTATTTGTTCAGAAATTGTTTTTTTTGAAATTGAATTTTCATCAAACCCCATTAAACCACTCCAATAAATTTATATGTTTTATTTTAACATAGTTCAGTGTATAGGGTGATTAGCTACAGGTGTTATATATTATGGATTATAGATTATCGATAATCTATAAAAGTATTCTATTATAAAAATTCAATTCTTTCAATTATCTTGTTTGTGGGTACGTAATTAGAGAAAATTAAAACATGCTAAAAAAGTAGTTGTTAGGTTGATTAGACCTGTATATGGAGCTAGTTTGATAGATAAATTGCACAGTATTATGCCATAAAAATGGCCCACAAATTGCTAGTTATTATCTAACAATTTGTAGGCCTCAATAAGACTCTGCTCTAGCAATTTCATCCAAATAAAAAAAAGTGTCTTACCCTTAGTTGCAATTCTCTAAATAAGCAACAATTTCATTAGCAACTGTTGACGTTAATAACGTCGACATATTACTTAAAACTATAATCGTCACGTTCTTTTCTAGCAACTTCAAGTATGAGGACGTAAAACCATTAATGCCCCCATGATGAAAAATGAGCATATTATTCTTTTTTGTCTTCGTAATGTTCCATCCATATCCATAGCCAAAACGACCTGATGAAAACATTTGAGATGTTATATTTTTGGTTAATAAACTATTACTTTTTATTCCATCATCAAGTAAATGTAAATCTTCAACTGTTGAAAATAACCCTCCAGCCGAATAAGTGTTAGACATATTGATGAAGCTAGCATGATAAATATTATTATTTTTATCCAACTCATAACCACTTGCTTTATGCTTTTGAATAGCTTCGTTAGAATCAAGACCCGTATTTAACATGGATAGAGGCTGTAAAATCTTTTGTTTAAGAAATTCTTCATAACTTAAACCACTTATTACTTCAAGTATCTTACCTAACACAATGTATCCTGAATTAGAATAATTAAATTCTTTCCCTGGTAAAGATTTGAATGAACATGAAGCAATCCAATTTATCAAATCATCTGGAGATTGTAGCTGATAAGATTTTAATAAAAAATCAGGTTGATCAGTTATATTACCAATGCCAGATGTATGAGTTAATAGATGTTCAATCGTAATTTGGTTGCCTTTTGGAAAGTTCGGAATAAAATCAGCTACAGTATTATGTAACAATAACTTTTTTTCTTCCATTAGTATTAAAATTGCAATGGCAGTAAATATTTTTGTTACTGACCCAATACGGAACTTAGTTATAGCGGTATTTGGTATGTCCCATTCATAATTTGCTTTTCCAAAAGATTCTTTATAAATGGTTTCTCCTTGACGAACTACTAATATATTTCCACTAAATTCCTCTTCCTTTGTGTTTAAAAATGAATGAATATATGATTTTAGCAAATTTCAAGCACTCCTTAGTTTGTACTATTAGTTACTTGAAATGTTATCCAATGGCATAAACCATACCTCCTTTTGAATTCTGGCTATATAACTTTTGTTTATTAGTATTCCAATGTATGAAAACCTCATTCTTTGAGCATGTATGGCTTTTTATATCCCTCTATTTCCTCTAATTTCACGTTGTTTTATCTCGAGTAATTCTATAATCGTTTTACATATTCTTTTAAGTGGTTCATTTGATTGGGAAGTGAGTACAAAAATACTGCCACCTTCTATCATGCTAAAGACTAAATACGACATTTCTGTAGCTTCATTAGGGGGCCAGTTTGATTGAATAAATTTTGCCTTTACTATCAAAATAAGTGCTTCATAAGCATCCTTGCATGCTAAACGAAGTTGCTCACTCATATGCCAAGTTTCCAAAGAAATAAGTGCTAATGGGATCCCATCATGGGCAACTTTCGAATCAAAACTTGTAAATTGATCAAAAAAACACTCTAAAGCTTTTATTACATCATTATGCTGTGAAAATAAATTTCTTAGCTCTTGAACAGCAAGATCCTTTGTTCTGTTAATTGCCTCTGTCGCTAATTGTTCCTTACCTTCAGGAAAATAATAATAAAGCGAACCTTTTGGACAACCCGACTCTTTAATAATTTGATTTAATCCAGTAGCGTGGTACCCTTGTTTTTGAAATAGTACTGACGCCGTCGATAAAATTTTCATTTTACTTTCTTGATTTCTAGGCATGTTCCCCTCCGAATTATAATGACTGGTCTATATAATAAAGTGTTGTATCTATAAAGTCAATACGAAGTAATAATTACTGTCATACTATATTTTTTACCTATTAATATTTATACATAATGGCTAGGTTTTTTTCTCTTGATTAGCGTTCTTCTTCGTAACAATGCTATCGCTTATTATTCTTGCTCCTTCATCATTTCAAAGTATTACTTCAACGTGTAGCACGGCCCTTTTCATTAATTTTATGCTTTTCAGCATCAATAGTTATTATTTACCTTATAAATTTACAAGAACTTCCACCAAGCTCGAAATTTTTCAAAATCATCACCATCTTTTTTTTCTCTTCATATTCTATAAAATCAGGTCGAATATTGAGGGGGAAACATTATGGGGATTGAATTCACAGCTCTCCATTGGATTTACGTTATTTTCATTGTGCTCATCATCGGATTTATGGTTAAACGTCGTGATACCACCCTCATTTGTATACTTGGCATCTTCATGCTAGCGATCATTGCGACTGGCAATTTAACTTCGTCCATTAGTGGTATTTTTAACAGCTTTATTTACGCCATTACAGAGTTGTTATCCACCATTTTGATTATTTCGATTATTGTTGCCATGAGTCGAGTAATGATAACTTCAGGTATTAATGAGATTATGATTGCTCCTTTTACCAAATTTATTAAGACACCCGCACTTGCCTATTGGACAATTGGTCTTTTGATGATGTTAATCTCTTGGTTTTTCTGGCCTTCACCGGCTGTTGCGTTGTTAGGAGCCGTTTTGTTGCCTGTTGCGATTCGTGCGGGGCTTCCTGCACTTGGCGTTGCCATGGCGATGAACTTATTTGGGCATGGGATGGCGTTATCGAGTGATTTTGTCATACAAGGGGCTCCAAAACTAACCGCTGATGCAGCAGGTATACCTGTTGGAGATGTGGTTACGGCTAGTATTCCACTCGTCATTACTATGGGGGTTGTGACGACAATTGTTGCTTATATTTTCTTACGGCGAGATATGAAACGAGGAACGTTACTTTTCAATACGGTCAACGAGGAAGAGGAAGCTGGCGAAAAAGAAACTACTGAACATTTACTGTCAATTGGGCAAAAGCGTTTCTTCGCCGTGCTTATTCCCATTGCCTTTATATTAGATGTAATCACGATGTCAGTATTCAAATTAACGGGCGGCGATGCAACTGCTCTAATCGGTGGAACCTCTGTTTTTATCCTACTTTTGCTTAGTATTGTTACTCATAAAGCGGAGGGTCTCGAGAAGACAACAAGCTATTTGATACAAGGGTTCCAATTCGGCTTTAAAGTTTTCGGCCCTGTTATCCCAATCGCCGCATTCTTCTATCTTGGAGATGCTGGCTTTACACAAATCATCGGGGACCATCTCCCCGCTACCTCACACGGCATTGTTAATGATCTTGGAGTTGGCCTTGCCGCGGTCGTACCTTTAACAAAGGAAATTGCTGTTATGACGTTAGCGGTTGTTGGAGCTATTACTGGATTGGATGGTTCGGGCTTCTCTGGAATTTCTTTAGCAGGCTCAATTGGCAGTCTATTTGGGAATGCCATTGGTGGGGGAACAGCCACTTTAACTGCTTTAGGGCAAATCACAGCTATTTGGGTTGGTGGTGGCACCTTGATTCCTTGGGCTTTAATTCCAGCTGCTGCTATTTGTAATGTCAGCCCATTTGAACTGGCAAGGCGGAACTTAATTCCTGTAGCCATTGGGCTTGTTGTGACGACGATTGTAGCGGTGTTTTTGATTTAAATAAGGCGCTCCCTGATAAAATTTTTATGGGCCTATGTACCTTCATATGTCTAAATTGGAAACAGCTCAGGTTGATAGAATGCTAATTTGTCTTATATTGGTGGCGGTATACTGATTCCCATAAAAGAAATATAAGTAAGACCACCCTTTACGGAGTGGTCTTCATTGTTATAATCAGTCTCTGTAAATTGTCATTTCTATTGGGGAAATTCATAGTAGTAAAAACTATTATCATCTGCTCGTCCCTTAATAATTGTGCCTGAACTATTATTAATTAGATCTGACGCCAAATATCGGTATTTTTCGCCCTTTTTAAAACATCTTCAGGCGCAGGTATTTTAAATGGATCGATTTAATCTTTATCAACACTAAAAGTTGATGAATAACCCTTTAAAGCGCCATCGGCAATACCTCGCATACTGACATTGCGACTGAGCTGATTAATAACTCTCTCCCCACTTAGTTTGATTCTTTAGGAATTAATACACTTTCAGTTTCATGGGATTCTAATTCTAAAGGTGATTCAATTAATTCATAAAACTCTTGGTTATCGGTAACATGGTTTTTAGATGTTGCCAAAGAAACTATTATTCCTACAATAGTAGCTACAATTACAGCAATAGGGCTAATAAAATAAATTGGGAAGCTTAAAGTTATAGCGATTCCGGAATATGCTAACCCTGAAATCATTGATGAAAGTGCGCCCAAACTGTTGTACTTTTTCCAATACAATGAAATTAGTATCGGAATTGCCACTATACCTGTAAAAGTTGATAAAAACAGCAATGAGTTTTGAATATTTCCAATGAAAACGATCCCAAAAATTAATGTAGAAGCTGCAATTATAACAAAACATATTCTTGAAGCAATTATGAATTGTCTATCCCCTTTATTTTTCAAGAAATATCTGCGTACAACATCATTTACAATGATTGAAACTGCAGAATTCCAAACTGCAATCAGAGTGCTAACCCCTACAAGTAATAATGTTACTAATAGTAATCCTTGTACTAATGAGTTACTTTGAGTTGCTATTAATAAAGGTAACGCTTCCTCTGGTTTATCCAGACTTGGGAATACAACTTTTGAGAACATTGTAGCTAAAACGACCATACCGTATAACACTACAATGAAAAATGTATTCCATAGCATAGCTGTATAAGCAACTTTTTCATTCTTTGCTGAGAAGATTCGTTGACCATACCAAGGGGCAGCAATATATAAGAACAGAATTTGCAGGCCCCATGTCAATGCGATAGGGAAGTTAACCTCTGTATCCCAAACTGGTGCCAAAGATAAAAGTTTCGGTTCGTATACTTGACTCAAACTTCCAAATCCACCAGCTGCACTAATACCAATAAATAAAATTGTTGGAATCCCAATCATAATCATTATAAATGCTACAACATCAATACCAATTGCTGTCAATAATCCACCAGTGATACTTAAAATTAGACAAATCACTACAATTGTTATGGAAAAGATTACTGGATCTACCCCAAGTAAAACGCTTCCTATTACTGCTAAACCTGCTAGATACGAAGCTGGTGCTAGCCATGTATAGAACAATGTGATGATGGCTGACATAAATCTTATAAGTTCTGAGTATTTTTCATTCTTAAAACGTTTATCAAAAAATTGAGAAATGGTTGAAATATTTAATTTCCTATATTTTTTAGCAACCGTAAATGCGTATGCAAGAAATACCGCAATAAATATTAAAGATGTATACCACATACCAACAGTACCAAATAGATAAGCTACAGAAGCTCCACCTATTAAAGTTGCTGTATTAAACTCTGCTGCTACTAGAGTTGCCGTTAATGCAAATAATCCTGTTCCTTTGCCAGCCAAATTATAATCTTGATAAGTTTTTATCTTTCTGAACGTATTGTAGGATACCGCAAATAATATAACCAAAAAAATGGAGACGATAATATATTTAGTAACCATGCTATTCCTCCCTTTATAAGGAAATTTATGAATGATTAAAAAACTTTAAATCATTACTTGAAAGCCTAAGACTAAATGGACATGAATTATCATAAAAACAGCTAGATTAATGTAAACTTGCTATATGAGATAATATAGCTGTCTTATTTATACTGTTTGAATTACATTATTTGTTCGATCGATATCCCTAATATATGGAAATATAATTTTATTAAGATAAATTTACCCAAACTGTTTTCACTTCAGTATAATTATCCAAAGCGTATGACCCCATTTCACGGCCAAACCCTGACTTTTTATATCCACCAAATGGAGATGCAGGATTTGTTGCATTGTAGCAATTAATCCAAACTGAACCGGCTTTTAATTTGTTTGCAAGTCGATGTGCTTTTGTTAAGTTCTCAGTCCAAATACCAGCTCCTAAGCCGAATTCTGAATCATTAGCTCGATGAATTATCTCTTCTTCAGAATTAAATTTAGACACTACCATAACCGGACCAAAAATTTCTTCTCTAGAAATTCTCATAGAATCATTAACATCTACAAAAATTGTAGGTTCAACGAAGCATCCTTGCTCTGATGCTTTACCTCCATATAAGATTTTCGCTCCCTCTTCTTGTCCAATTTTAATATAATTTACTACACGCTCTTTTTGTTCTAGTGAAACTAAAGATCCCATCGTCGTATTGTGAGATAATCCACTACCTAGTTTCACCTTTTCGGCACGTTCAGTTAATTTCGCAATAAAAATGTCATAAATATCTTCATGCACGTAAACTCTGGAACCTGCACTACATACTTCACCTTGGTTATACATTATGCCTGCAAATACTCCATCAGCTGCTTTCTCTAAATTTGCATCAGATAGGACAATATTCGGAGACTTACCTCCTAATTCTAATGTTACTCGCTTCATTGTATTTGCGGCTTCTTTCATAATAATTTGACCTACAGCAGTAGAACCTGTGAATGCGATTTTATTGACTAATGGATGCTTAACCAATGCATCTCCTGTAGTTTCACCGTGACCAGAAATAATATTTACTACACCCTTAGGGATTCCTGCTAATTCTACTAATCTAGCTAAATATAATACAGAAAGGGGTGTCTGTTCTGCTGATTTAAGGACAACTGTACAGCCTGTAGCTAATGCTGGAGCAATTTTCCAAGATGCCATCATTAAAGGGAAGTTCCAAGGAATAATTTGACCAACTACACCAACTGGTTCATGACGTGTATAGTTTAAAAAGTTATCGCCGATCGGAATGGTTTGACCCATATTTTTAGTCGCCCAACCAGCAAAATATTTAAATTGGCCTACAGCATTTGGAATATCGTTTTCGAATAGTTCCGTAATAGGTTTCCCATTGTCTAAGCTATCAATTTCTGCTAGCTCTTGTTTATGCTCATCAATGAGTTCGCCTAATTTATAAATTAGACTTCCTCTTTCAGCTGGAGTCATAGTAGACCACGGACCATTCTCAAATGCTTCCTTAGCTGCTAAGACCGCTTTATTCACATCTCCCACACTTGCCTCATGAACCTTTGCTAATACTTCATTATTAGCTGGATTGAATGTCTCAAAAATAACATTATTTGAAGAAGGTACAAATTCACCATTAATATACAGATACGCATCGTTCTCTAAAAATTCAGACACTTTTTTTGACAAATCTCAATTGTTTTATTCATAATCACACTCTCCTTTTTTGATTTATAGAGCTTTCGATAAAATAGTATAAATATCTTTTCTCGTTGCATTTCTAGGATTTGCATTCATATATAATTCATCGTTGAATGCAATATCAGTTAAGACATCAATGCTTGATTTCTCAATCCCAATATCATTTAATTTCGCTGGAATCCCAACCTCTAATGTTAGTTCTTTAACACGTTTTACCCCAGCCTTAGCTGCATCCTCTACTGACATTCCCCAAGTATTTACACGTAAAGCTTGAGCAATATCTGCAAATTTCTTTGGATTAGAAATCCAGTTATATTCCAATACATACGGTAATAAAATTGCATTTACGATTCCATGAGGTGCATCAAATTGTGCACCGATAGCATGTGAAATTCCATGCACTAAGCCTAAGCCACCATTTGACATACCGATACCAGTTGAAGCGCTTGCTTGTACCATTTTATTCATAGCTGAAACATTAGTAGTATCGGCCACTGCTTCTAATATAGCTTCTCCAATTACTTTTACTGCATGAAGGTTAAGAGCATCAGTCAAAATAGACCCATTTCTAGAAACATACCCCTCAATAGCATGAGTAAGTGCGTCCATTCCTGTCGTTGAAACTAGCGAACTAGGCATTCCTAATAATAAATCGCCATCTAAAATAGCTGCTTTAGGGAATAGTGCCTCTCCAAATACCAATTTCTTTGTTTTCAATTCTTTATCATCTTCAGTAATTACAGCTGCATGACCACCTTCACTTCCTGTTCCAACTGTAGTTGGGATAGCGAAAACTGGTAACGGTTGATTTTGATAAAGGTCAAAGCCAAAGTAATCAGAAATTGATCCTCCATTTGTAAAAAGTACAGCTAATGCTTTGGCTGTATCAATAACACTTCCTCCACCTACTGCAACAATTTTCTTAATCCCTTTATCTTTATATAATTCATAGATTGCATTAGTAGCTGTAACACTAGGATTCGGTTTGACGTCATTAAAAATATGCTTTTCTGTTGAGACGCCTTCCAATGAATTAATAACTTTGTTTAAAATACCAGAAGCCTCAATTCCTTTATCAGTAACTACTAAAATATTCCCGTCTTCAAACTTTTCAAGAGTAGTTGAGAGAAACTTCAAACTCCCCGATCCTGTGTACACCGTCGTTTTTGACATAAATTCAGTATTATTTAATTCACCCATTTTATAGTCCTCCTTAGATTTAATAAATGTCCTGGAAATTTTTTGCTAGATTAACATAGTAATTGATTGATTTAATTAAACTCTCAATTTCAATATTTTCATTTGGCTGGTGGGCTAGTTTTTCATCCCCAGCACCATAAATTATTATTGGACAATCCAATGATTTTCCGAAGATAGATGCGTCTGTATAGTAATTGACACCAATATTTTCAATTTCTTTTGAGTTTAAATCCTTATTCAATTTTTGTGCATATTGTATGAATTTGTCTTTGCTATCATTTAAGAGAGGTCTTAAATTTTGTAAAACACTAATACTAGCTACAAAAGATGGATCGTTCGACTTTAGTTTTCTAATCACTTCTTCAATACTTTTTATCACTAACTCATTTGTCTCAGCCGTTACTGTTCTAATATCAACTGCGACTGTGCATTTATCAGGAATAACATTTGTTGCAACCCCACCGTCAATCCTATTAACACTCATTGTAGTACTTCCTAATAGCTCATCTTTTAAAGGGAATGCTAAGTTATTTAGTTCTTCTAAAATCTTTAACATATTCGAAATAGCATTAATTCCTTGTTTAGGCATTGAGCCATGTGCTGTTTTACCAAAGGTACTAATTTCAAGCCAAAGCACACCCTTATGTCCAATAAATACTTCCAAACTAGTAGGTTCCGCAATAACTATGGCACCAGGATTTTCTATAACTCCATTATCCATTAGGGTCCGTGCACCTAAACAATCTACTTCCTCACCTGCAGTTCCTAAAAATATGATGTCATGTTCTAATACGGTTCCAGATTCTTTAAGAATTAGCATAGCCTCTATGAGTGCTGCTACCCCACCTTTCATATCGCAAGTACCTCGTCCATAAATTAAGCCATTTTCTACCCTTGCTTCGAATGGATCATAATCCCATTCATCTTCCCCAATCGGTACAGTATCTAAATGACCGCTGAAGTAAAGCTTCTTCGCATTCTTATTTTTACCTCGTAAGTAAATGACTATAGTAGATCGATTTTCTAATGACTCTATAATTTTTGTTTCTAAACCAAAATCTTTTACAAATACATCTAAAAGTGAGGCAAGTTCCTTCTCATTACCAGGAGGATTTACAGTATTAATTTGTACTAAACATCTTAATAAATTCACTACTCTTTCCTTATTTACAATCTCCATATCTACAACTTCTTCATTTATAATTTTCAATCCCTCCATAACAGAAAATTCTTTATATTCTGACTTATTTGCAATTATATAGCTTCATTTGTTGTATAATTATCTAAATTAAGATTGAAATTATTGTACTTTTGAATAAAAAAGGGGGGGATTTTATGAATTGTAAGGAATTGCTTGCTCTCGGTTGTTTTGAAAATACGGAAGTTATCACAGTTTGTCCACTAGCACAAAAAATTAAAAACGTAACATTTATCGATGCTCCTGACGGCGATAAGTGGTTAAGTTCAGGCGATTTTGTACTTACTACAGGTTTTTTCGTAAATTCTAATCAAATGCAATCTTGGGAAAGTGATTTATTGGCATTTATAAAAGTATTAATTGAAAGAAAATGCTTTGGATTAGGTATTAAAATTGGAAGACATATTCCTTATATCCCAAGTGAATTAATAGAATATTGTAATAAAAAAGGCTTTCTTATTATTTCATTAAATAATGAATATCCCTGGACTGAATATTTAGGAGAAATTACAAACACTATTAATAAATTTAGAAATCAAGAAATAGAAGCATTAAACAACGTCTATAATAAATTTCATACTTATTTGAAAGAAAGAAAAAAATAGACAGTCTAGCAGAAATTTTATATAAAATTATAGGAATTCCTTTAACAATTTATCTTAAAGGTTTGAATATCCGTATAGATTATCCTGAGAAATTTGAACATGATTTAGAATTGGATTATCTTATAACAACTGTCTTTAGTGGAATCGGCAATGAAATAGAAGAAGTCCGCTATAAAAATATTAATTTTACAATCAAATGGATTAATGAAAAAAACACTTTAGAGGGAGGAATTTTTATTTGGGGGTTATTAAATGAGGAGTCAGCAGAAGCCCCTGTTGCAATCGAACACGCAGCGCTAATAGCTAATTTACATGTAGAGCAACAAAATATTATAAAATCTATTGAACAACGCCAAATGAATGAATTTTTGTTGGATTTGATCAATGATAACTATCAAACTAAAGAGCTATTAAATAAAAAGTTGATTGATTTAGATATAACTTTACATGATCAGTATATTATAGCACTTGTTCAAATCCAGCCTATAAATAACGCGATTACGTTGCCTTCCTATCATGAAATTCTAAGTTTCTTTAATTGGTCTAACCTATGTAAAGAAAATAATATATTAACCGGCCTAGATTTAAATAGCAAAATAATTATTTTATTACCCATAAATAACTATAGGTCCCTGTTAGATCATTTGGTATATGATATAAGTAAACATTTTCCAAAAATACGATTTTCAGTAGGTGTAAGTAGAAAATATAATTTTAATTCTTTGAAGGAATGTTATAGAGAAGCAAGGATTGCATTAAACACGATAGTCAAACAATCCGCTAACGTACAAGACTCTAGACTAATTATTGTTGAATTTTCCAACCTATATTTAGAAAGGGTTTTATACTCAGAAAACTCAGATTTAGAAATGAGATATATTTATATGGAAACACTTGATCCAATAATACAGTATGATAAAAAAAATAAATCTAACTTTCTCGATACCTTGGAACATTTTATAAAAAGTAATATGAATATAGAAGTTACAGCTCAACAATTATATTTACATAAAAACACAATTAGATATCGTATGAAGTTAATTTCAGAGTTAATGAATATAGACTTCAATAACTTAAATACAATTATGTTGTTAAAAATCGCTTTTAATTATTTACATTTGATGAAAGAATAATTTTATTTCTCCAATTTAATAGGATTGATTCCTAAACACTCGCCATCACGTAATTTTTCCCCTCTCTAATTTAACCTTTCTCTTGTCACTAAGCATCCCACTAAGTAGCCCGTATGATGAAATGAAAAAACTTTCATCATACGGGCTCATATATCCCAGGCATAAACTTCTCCAAAAAAGGCATCCCGTGATTGCCGGCAGATCGTCGACAAGAGCACTCGAAGAACTGTCCAGCACCGTAATTCGCCGAAGACAACCGTTCTGGCACATTACTCACACGTCATGCCCTATGAAAATTAAAGAGAATTCTTTTTCCGCTTAATCATCATGATTGCAGTTGGTGCTTTTCTCATTAGCAGCCCAATAGACTGGATTATTTTAGAAATTTTAACAATTTCTTTTTTCGCTAAAATTCCATGTATATTTGACCAACTCGCATTTTGGGGAATAATTGCTTTAGCTGTTGTTGGCGTAGTCACTGCCATTGCACTACTGGGCTTTATTTTACCGATTGTAATTTCCTTATTACCTTTTATCATCCTTATTTTTTTAGCTGTATCTTTATATCGATTCTTCAATTATTCATACAACTTCAAATAAAATAACGTTCACAAATGAAAGCTTGGGCTTTTATAGCGGAATATTGTCTATGCAGCCTTTTATGCAATTTCTTTAACAGTCAGTAACAGTAACGGTTGGATAGTTTTTGGGGCATTGTAGAAGCCCTCTCTTTCACTCTAACTCTCCGTATAATATTTTCGTAAACTCTCCTGAAACATTTCTTCAAGTTGCCCTTCTTTAATTCCCAAAAGATACGCTTCTATCAATATTTGTTCCACACTCATAGAAAGTTGTTGAAGTGAAATAGTCTTTGCTTTGCTAGAATCTACACTAACGACTGCTCTAGAATGAGGTTTAATGGTAATAATACCCTTTTTTTGAAGCTCTTTGTAGCTTTTATGAACTGTATGCAGATTAAGGTTGGTTTGTGCCGCTAGCTGACGAATAGAAGGCAAATGGTCTCCCTTTTTTAAATTTCCTGTCGTTATGGATAAAAGCAGCTGCTGTGTGAGTTGCTGATAATAGGGAATTTTGCTTTTACGATTTACTTTTACATTCATTTGCCGAGGATTTCCTTCATATTAAAATTTCTTTTTAGCAATAAAATGATGCATGATAACCACCATGAATAGTACAAGTATTATTGTGACAACAAAATTAAAGCCATACCATGTTGCTACGTCACCTGTCATTAATATCGTAGTCGCATACAAGCTATTACTAGCTGGATTAATAACATCTAAAATTGGATGTAAGCCAGCACAAAAACGACAAATGAATAAAACACCAATACTGATTAAAGCAATAAATGGTGAACTGTTAAAAAAGGTACTGATCATGGCAACAAATGTAATAACAAACAACAGCCAAATACAATAAAATACTAAAGCCATTAATGCACGCGTTATCGGTACAGAGGTAAATAAATAAGATGTATAGCCAAAGGACATTGCATAGCCAATCGTAATACATAAAACAGCTAAAACATAATGAGTAAGGATTTTACTACCCAGGTAGGAGGAGATAGATACAGGCCTTGTGAGAATGAATGCCATCATTCCATTGGCTTTTTCTCCTTGAATAATACCCATCGTTGCAATGGTAAGTATGATTATACCTAATTGATCAAATTGCGAATTAAGGGTTGAGGCAAGCACTTCTTGTCCCTCTGGCTTTGTCAATGTTGGATCAATCATAATCCCTTCAATACCACCCATTGATTGTAAAATAGCAGGCAAGAAATACATCATGATTGGCTGAGTTAGACCTAGTAGAATATATACAATGGGTAGCCAAATGACCTTATACTCCTTTGTCATTTGATTCATTTCTTTTTTACTTAATGCTATAAACGTATTCACTCCCGCTACACCACCAATTCTAAAAATATTTCTTCTAAGCTTTCTTGAACGCCAAGATTAAACTTTGTAAAAATCACGTTAGAATCCAATCCGCACTGTAGTAATCGATGGGCATCCGCTTCCAACTGATTGACATATACTTTAAAGCCATCACCACAACCTTCGATTTTCTTTACATACGGTAACTGTTCAATCGTTTTTAGCCACTTAACATCTTTCTTTTGAATCATTATAAAGATAGCTGAGTCTTGATAGCGATTCAGTAACTCTAATTTTGTCGCATCTTCTATTTTGTAACCATTTTTAATGACCACAAAGCGCTCACAAACCTCCTCCGCATCGCCTAATATATGTGTAGAGAGTAATATGGTCGTTTCTTTTTTGATGTCTTTTAATAAATTCAACACCTCACGTCTACCAATTGGATCTAGTGCTGATACCGGTTCATCCATAATTATTAAAGCTGGCTTGTGTAATAAAGCTTGTGCGATGCCAAGACGCTGTTTCATACCTCCAGAAAATGTTCCGACATGAACATGCGCTTCTTTCCCTAAGCCCACCTTTTCTAAAAGAATTGGAATGTCCTTTTGTAATTGTTTTTTTGATATACCAGAAAGTGTCCCCATAAAGGATAGCGTTTCAAATGCTGTCATCCACGAGAAGAAATTAGGGTACTGTGGTAAATAACCAATTTGATTTTTCATCTTTGAAATTTTTTGTCCATCAAGCACGATGTTTCCTTCATCTGCATAGAGAATGTCAGCAATGATTTGAATTAATGTGGATTTCCCTGCTCCATTTGGTCCAATAAGCCCTACACATTCATTCGTATCTATAATTAATGAAAAATTATTCACAGCCGTTTTATATTTAAATTTTTTTGTAATATTATTAATTTCTAAGCGCATGTTTATTTACATCCTTTCTACCTATTACAAAATATAGAACCGAACCAATTGTATTGAAGAACAAAATAATAATTGCCCACATTAGTATATTTTCTCTCGTTTCTCGGTGCCGATATAGATCGACAAGTGCAACAACGATAAGTAAAAAACCTACGAATAAAAAAGGTAAAAGGATTGGTAGTATGCTTGCCCAATCCATTTGACCTAAGTCTTCAAAACCATAGTGTAATTTCATAAATTTATAGCCCCTTTCATTATCATTATCAATAATGATAACAGAAGCGTAAAAAAATTACATTACCTTTTTACTGTACACCCCCAAAAAAAACCTATAATATATTTTTTGATAATGTTCTCAATTTGAGAACATTCGAATGCTTTCCTTGATACCATCTCATTCATTTATTAGGAGGATCGGTTTATGCGCAATAAAGCAGAGGTATTAATGCACCCTGTGAGAATGAAAATTTTACAAGCTCTAATGCACAATAAAGAAGAAGGCTTAAGCACTTTGGAGATGATTTCAGTCATTAAGGATGTACCGCAAGCTACTTTATATCGACATATCCAAATTTTAGTGGACGAAAACGTCATAAAAATTGTGAAGGAGCGAAAAGTACGTTCTGTTACAGAGAAGTTCTATGCATTAAATGAAGGGGCAGCAAAACTTAGTAAGGAGGAGTGGACACAGCTCAAAACCAAGCAAAAATTAAATTACATTTCCTACTATCAATTAGCGCTACTATCTCAATATCAAAATTATTTACATTCACTTGATGAAAAAGAAAGTACCGCAGATTTAGCTACTTTTTCTTTTATTGACTTGACGTTATCAGTTGATCAATTCAAGAATTTTGATGATGAATTAAACGCTTTACTAACTAAATACTATAATATGGCCGACTCAAGTAAAGGTTCGGAGACTAAAACAATTGCTATAAATATTATTCCAAAACCTTAAGTAATATTTTACGTAAAGAAATGGAGAAGATTTATGAAAAAAGGAAAGTCACTAGAAAACACACGAAAATTCATTATGATTATTATTGGGGCAGTTATTGCTGCTTACGGGCTAGAGGCTGTATTGATTCCAAATGCTGTTATTGATGGTGGTGTAACAGGTCTCAGTATTATGGGAGCTCACCTATTTGAAATTCCATTAGGCTTACTGCTCTTTGTACTAAATATCCCATTCGTCTATATCGGTTATAAGCAGGTTGGAAAAACCTTTGCCTTAATGAGTAGTGCTGGTATCGCAGCATTATCCATTTCCACGGTTCTTTTACATGATGTCAAAACCATTTTAGGCCCGAATGATCCCTTACTAATTGTCTTATCTGGTGGTATGCTGCTTGGTGTAGGTATTGGGATTGTCTTACGTAACGGTGGCGCTTTAGATGGTTCGGAGGTTTTAGCCGTATTACTATCACGTAAAATTCCATTTTCAGTCGGCGATATTATCTTATTTATCAACGCCTTTATTTTCTTAGGGGCAAGCTTTATCTTTGGCTTAGAGAGCGCTTTATACTCAGCGTTAACATATTATATTGCGAAAAATGTTATCGATATTATCCAGGTTGGTTTAGAGAAATCAAAAGAAGTCCGTGTAGTTAGTGCAAAATCTGAGGAGATTGGGGACGCAATCCAAGCTCGTCTCGGACGTGGTGTTACCTATACACATGGACGTGGTGGCTTCTCCAATGAACCAACTGAAATTTTAAACTGTGTCATTAACCGTATGGAAGAAAACAAGTTAGTTTCTATTATTAAAGATATCGATGAAGGTGCCTTTGTTGTGATTTCTGATGTTTCAGAAGTTCGTGGCGGTAACTTTAAGAAAAGAGATATCCATTAAAGTAAAAGTAAGTAAGACGCAACCATGTCTTACTTACTTTTTTCATTTTAAGAGAAACTATTCATACTCGTACTTTACTCCACCTCATAAACTCAACACCCCTATGATTACGACTATTGCAGCACCAACTAATGAATATGGATAGCTATTGGTTTCAAGGCTTTATCCCCTACATTTACGATTCTATCCGTCACTTTCAAGGCTTTATCCACCATTTTAGATGTCTTATCCATCACATTGAACGCCAATTAAAAAGCTATTCAGTAGTTTTCACGCTACTGAACAGCTCCATTTTAGGAAATAACAGTTTCCGCTATATTGGATGCATGATCTCCGATTCTTTCCAAATTACTGACGATATCTGCAAATACAATGCCTGCTGAACCTGAGCATACGCCTTCATTTAATCGCTTAATATGCAATTTACGTAAACGTCTCTCCATATTATCTATTTCATTTTCTTTTTCAACCACTTGCTGTGCTAAAGATCGATCTTGTTTGTCGAGAGATTCGATAGCCATTTTTACAGTCGCTAATGTAAAAATGAACATATCTTCTAACTCTTTCAGCGCTTGATCGCTTAAGCGGACGCGATTACTATCTTTGTATTGTAGAAGCTCGATAATATTTTCTACATGGTCACCAATTCGCTCGATATCACGAATGTTGTCAAACAAAGCATGATGCAGCTGAGAATCATGGTTCGATAGAGATTGCTTTGATAGCTCTATTAAATATTCTGTAGATTGACGATCTAAGTTATTGATAGCTTCTTCCAATTGTTCGACCTTGCCTACCAATTTTGTGTCAGCTGTTTTTAAAATCGTTAACGTTTCTTCTAATCCTAGAATACTATATTCCCCCATACGCACGACTTCCATTTTTGCTTGGCCTAGTGCAATTGAAGGTGACTTAACAATTAAATTTTTATCCAAAAATTTTGGTTTATATTCGATGACTGAATCTTCACCAGGAATTAATTTTGTTACGACATATGCCCAAACGCCAATAAACGGCAGTTGAACGAGCGTATTAATGACATTAAAAGTTCCATGAGCAAAGGCTATTTGCATTTTTGGTTCTAAATTAAGCAACCCAGCAATCCATTCTACGTAGTTCGTAAATAAGCCAAGTATCAGCATAAAGATAATCGTACCCACTACGTTAAATAGTAAATGAGTGGCAGCAGCTCTTTTTGCTGCTATAGAAGCACCTAAGGCAGCTAAGATAGCAGTAATGGTTGTTCCAATATTATCACCAAACAAAACAGGTAATGCTCCGTGTAAAGAAATTAAATCTTCAGCATAAAGTCCTTGTAAAATACCAACTGTAGCAGAGGAAGATTGAACAATTAAAGTGAATATTGTACCTACTAATACACCTAAAATCGGTACATCGGACATTTGGATAGTCAAATCTATAAATGGCTGCCAATCTCGAAGAGGCTTCATCCCACCACTCATGAGCTCTAAACCAATAAATAAACCAGCAAACCCGAAAAGTACTTGTCCAATATTTTGAATGATACTTTTCTTAAAGAAAAATAAGCAAATGGCACCCACTGCCATAATGGGATATGCATATGCACCTACGTCAATCCCTATTATAAAGGCAGTAATAGTTGTACCAATATTGGCACCCATAATAACGCCAATTGCTTGGCGCAATTTCATAAGTCCAGCACTTACTAGTCCTACTGTAATAACAGTGGTTCCTGAACTGGACTGTATAAGAACCGTAACAATAATACCCACTAGTACACCCATTAATGGGTTTGTAGTAAATTTATCTAAAATATCTCGTAGACGGTCACCAGCAGCCTTCTGTAAACCATCTCCCATAAATTTAATAGCAAAAAGAAATAAGCCTAACCCTCCAAGAAATTGGAAAATCATCTCCTGTATATTGATATCCAATCTATTCAACCCTTTCCTTGTTGTCAGACTTTATTATTAATAGTTTTAAGCTTTCTGTACATATCATTTACAATGGATTAAATAAATGTTTACACTGCCTTTACAATTAGTCCAAAAAACGGACATAATCAAACAAAATTCAACAAAAAGCAAACAAAAAAACATGAGAAAATCGCTGTTAAGATTTCCACATGTTTTCTTTTGACGACTGAGGAATTTTCCTTTAGGCTTGAAATAGACATAGAAGGGGGCTTTTTATGGATATTTTTATTGCCAGTAACCGTCAACTACCCATCCGTTATTATGTACAAGAAGCTGTTTGGATTCGCCGCGGTGGTAGTACCAAGCTTCCTGATTTAACATTGCCATTTTTCGTTGAAGTGGAAATTAACAGTCACTACAACCTTTCAATCATTAGAGATTATATTACTGATTTTCAAAAGCAATACAAACAGACAGAAATTCAAATATTAATTAAAAACACTGCTTTCTTAGCTGCCATGCAGGATATGCTTGCCAGCCATGAACAACCACATCATGCTATAACCATTTATCCACTTTGGACAAATTAGTTACGCCGTAAAGGGCAGTGAGAAATTAAATTTTTCAATTGCTCAGATTTAGAAAAGGCTATCTTCAACTATTCGTCATACTGTTCTTTTGTCTCATATTTCTCTTCTCTTAATAAACGCAAGTATCTCATAATAGACGTCAGAGGTGTTCTTAGGTCATGAGAAACGTTTGTAATGAGGTCATTCTTTTGCTGCTGCTCAACTTTTCTTTCCATGTCAATGCTGGTCATAATTTCTTCTGACATTTGATTAATGTTATGGGTTAATAACGCAATTTCATCCTCGCTTCATGACCGTGTATGCAATGATCTCGCCATTACATAGATCAGGGACGGGTGATAAATAACGTTTCTCACCAAATAGATGGAACTCTGTCACGTCTGTTACCCATTTCTCGTTCATTTTTTTCGCTGTAAAATCGCGTTGTAATATGTTTGGGACAATTTTTCCAACGTTACCTTTATACGAACGATATTTCTTCATGCGGACTTCACACTTTATGCCAATGGCATTCAGATAGATGGACTGAATTGCGACTTTCACATCAGCGTATTTATCATGACGATTCAAACGCTTCTCTCAGTAATAATATGTACTACATGGAATATCAGCAACTTTGTTTAATTCCACTACTTCATAGATTTCCTTTAGTTCATTAATTACTTGCGCTTTGATTTGATTGGTAATTTTTCTTGCATTTGAACTAAAGTATTCAACTTTTTTAAGTACGCATTCTCCATTTCTAATTGTTTAATTCGTGCTTCTAACGCCTCAACAGATCCTTCAGCTGGTGTTGATTTCGTTGTTCTTTTTGTCTCTTTTTTCATAGATGGATGCCCCTTTTTCTTAGAAACAAGGGCATCATAACCACCAACTTCAAACTTCAACTTCCAATTCCGAATCATGCCAGAAGATGAAATATTGAATAGTGCTGCTGTGTCTCTCGAAGATGTACCTGTCTCGTTCATATAATTAAGTACATTCATTTTATAGTCAGCTGAATAGTTTGTATAGGACTTTAAGAAAGTCTCTACGCCATTTTTTTGATAACGGCGAACCCATTCGCTGACAACCTGAGCTGTCACACCGATATCTTTCGCAATTTCGATCAAAGGTTCATTTCCATTTAAATATCGTTGAACTGCTGGAATACGTTGTTCAACACTTACTTTTGCCATAAAAAAAACCCCCGTAAAAGTTAGATTGATGTCTAACTTTTACGGGGCAGTTCAATGAGACCCTGTTTTTTAAAAATTTTGTTTAATAGTGATTCATGACATTGTTTAACTATAAATTACATATAAAACCCTTATTGATAGGTCTCTTTTGATAATCCTTTTAATTTTTTCCATCCTGTCATTAAAATTACTAACAGAAAGAGACCGACATCATTGCTAGGCTAGTCTTTAATCATATTAATTATCTTTTGAATTTAGTTTTTAGTTACTAATACTTGATCCGCTTTAACCCATTCTGCACCTAAATTGTACCAACCATCTTTGGCGGCATGTACTTTATAAGTTCCTGGTGCTAATTGACGTTTAAACGCTCCGTTAGGAGTGCTATACGTATTAATAGTAGATGTAACAGTTGCATGGTGATTAGCAATAGTTCCGTAAGCATGGTGAACATAACCAGACCCTACATTATAGAATAGAGTTCCATCAGCTGCATACTCTCTTTGACCATACACTTTGTATTTTCCACCAGCTTCAAGTTGACCGATAATTTCATAGCCAACATTTTTGAACACATTTGCCTTCTGAGTAATTGTAATCGTTGCCCAAGTTCCATCATACGTATGGTAGCTAACTGTTGGCTTGTCCCCGTTTAAATAAGGCATAGGATCTACCGCCTCTGATTGAGACACTCGTGCTTTTTCATATATTTCAAAATGCACATGTTGTCCAGTTGAACTCCCACTGTTCCCCATAACACCAATTTTATCACCTTGATTGACAGTTTGACCAACAGAGACACTAATAGATTGTAAATGAGCATAAAGTGTATCATATGTTTTCCCATCAATACTGTGTCGAACTATTACATAGTTTCCATAACCGCCATTACATGTATTACCGATAGAGCCATTATTTGAACAACCACCAACGGCTTTGTTAATCACACCCGCAGAGGAAGCATGTACTGGTACATTGGAGCTAGTATTTGCAATATCCACTCCATAATGCATTGAACCACTTCTCATGCCATAAAGGCTTGTATAAATACCTTCAGCTGGTTTTATAAATACCTGTTTCATCAAACATTCTCCTTTTTTGAACTTCCTATATTTTAGTAGTATTAGATTGAATAATATATTGATATTTTTTAAGTAATAATTAAGTAATACCAAAGATAAATACTGAAAATAATACCGATTTAATAGAAAAAGCCCATTACCAATTAAGCTAATGGGCTTAAATTTTTAAATAAATTCTTTCGTCAATAACTTAGTGATTCTTTCTAAACTTGTTTTAAAGTGTTGTTATTCCACTGTTCATTGCTCCTGCTAAGCCTTGAAGGATACGGGATGCACCAGCTTCTGCTTTACCACCAGTATTAGTTGAAACAATGTTATACGGAAGTGCTGCTGAACCTGCTTTGTTTGCAATTGCAGAAGTTAATTTACCAGAGGTTACTAGAGTGTGACCACCATACCAAGCTGCTGTATATAGATAAGCTGTTACTGAAGCTGGATCACTGTTATGTGCTACTAAAGTATTGAAATTTTCATTTGAGGTTTTAATCTGCACTGATGTTGGTGTATTTACTGAAGCAAAGTGTTGATAAGCCGCTAAAGCATAACCAGACGTTGGAACAGTGGTTGAATCTGTAGCGTCCGGACTACCAGCCTTAAAGTTTGGAAGTCCAATCTCATAAGAACGACCTTCGTTTATAATTTGAGTATTGTAGTAGTTCATAATTTCTGCTGCTGTTTGTTGACAAACGTGAGAACTTAAAGCTATTGCATTTTTGAATTGAGGTATTTTTGTAGTGTCACCTAATTCTGCAATTCGATAAGCACGAGCCGCAAGGTTAAGACCCCAGATAACGAATGAGTTGTAGCCAGATGATGGGAAATACCCTCGTATTTGGTCGATATCACTTACTGTACCATTATCACCCGCACGGCCTGCCCCGATATTTACACAAAGTTCAGTTAAACCGTTGTTTCCACGAGAATTACCGTATGATTCACGTAGACGCGTACACATTTGTGTGAACCAAGCGCTCAAGTCAGAATAGATTGCATTACCAGCACCGTTAATAGCAGCATTAATAAAGTGAACTGCACCTAAACCAAGAGTTACACCATTAAGTCCAGTTTTAGCATGTTTAGTACCAACTAATGACCCAGTACTAACTGTTAAACCATTTCCATTTGCTAGACGTACATTTTTATAGCTATTTAGACCAGTAAAAGTAGTGTAGGACTTACTAACGTAACCAGTAAGTGCTGAACGTAATTCTGTTTGAGTTACTGGACGAGATGAATCAGCTTGTGTATACGAAGCCATATCAGCATCTTTTGCAAGAGCTAACGCTGCATAAGCACCTAAAGCTAAAATTGGATTTTCTGGACCTTCCTGAGATGGATTGGCTGGGTTAATGAATGATTTGTAGTTGATTAAAATACGGTGAATACGAGTTAAGATTTGACCACGAACTGTCGCAGAAGATGCGTTAGAGTAAAGAGATGTCAAGAATAGTAATTGACTGCCAGCACGTTGACGTTTGACTGGTACTGATTTATCAGTTGTACCAAAAATATCATGGAAGTTAGTTTTAGAGCCTGAATCTGCTGCCAAACGTACTGCACCATCTCCCATAATATTAGTAAAGATTTTTTCTGCTTCTGTTTTGACTGTAAATGCCAAAGTTATCATCCCCTTATGTTTTAATAAAAAGCTCCCTTTTAAGAACGTTTGTTCTTGTTTTATTATAGAACAAACGTTCTTATTTTACAAGGTAATTTATACATTTAAAGTTAAATAAAAGAAAAAATACGATTGCAGCAACTTGTATATAAGAATTTCATAATAAAAAACAAAAACCTAGGCTCAAAATTTGAGACCCAGTCTTTTTAAATTCTTACTAGATAGTTTGATTGTTTTTGAATTGGATCCTTGTAATTCCAATGTTGCAATTTCTTATCCTCATTAAACCATTCACTGTTGTTTTCAACCCAATTATTTCGAAATTCTTCATATGATATACAGTCTCTCATCGAATCCAAATTGGAAACCACAACACCTCATATTTCAAAAATAAGAATTCATACGCCCTTTTGCAATTAGGGTAACAGGCTTCTGCTATTAAGTGCTCCGTTGTGTAATGATGATTTTTAATCCTTCAAAATCTCCCCCAGTTAATGTACCCGCATCGAATTTATCTAGCCATGATTTGTCTATTAATTTCTTGTCTACGGTTTGTTTGATTAAATCACGTACTGCAGCTTTTGTTGTCTCATTTGTAAATTTCATACAACCATCATCCTTTTCAATTTGTTGTGGTATATCCATACCATTCAAAATATCGTTTTTAAATTGACCCTCTGATATCCCCATGCTCATCAAATATGAAAATGGATCTCGATGTGTCGTACCTTTTAAATGATCTGTGATCCAGCGGTGTGACTTTATACCATTGCCACTACCATCAAGTATAGTAGGGATTCCAGCATCTTTTGCAAGCTCCCTTAATACCCAAACATAAGCCGCGTAATCTTTTTCAAACTGTTCCTTATTATTGGTTCGAGCTAGTTCTACTTGGGCAAAGCTAAATGGATTCCCTTTTGGCCCACAACCATATTGCACGCGATTCACGGGGGCAATTTGTACAATACGTCCTCCACCACCTACCCAATGGGAAGTAAAGGCATTTGCTTTATTACGATTCATATAGGTTATTTCATTTTCTAGAGCGTTCGGGCCACAATTATTTGCATTGCCCGATTCATGGGCAATGACGTATTTGACTGCAGTTAAAGCATAGTTTGGTAGTCCTGACATGAAGCGCTTTTCAATGACATAACTCATTTTCCATTACCCTCTTTATTTGAGTATTGTTTATATAATTGATTGCTAAAAACAGCAGCTCCACTTACAAGAACCCCTTGTACAATACTTTGCATAGTGAAACCCATCAAGCTGATTGTAAACGTTACCCCAACTACTAATAAAATATAGGGAATCAACCAATCTTGCATTTTAGGTGTATTCTTTAAAGCCTGTCCTATAACCAATAAAACAGGCACTACAATTAGCGCCTGTTCAATAATATAATCATATAAAAATTCCATAGTATGATCCCCCTAGTAGGTTTTGATAACAAGTGTTAACAATCCTAAAATAACAGCGCCTATAATAGTTGTAGATACCCACCAAACGATTTTATCAATTTTGTTTAATCGATGGTGAGCATTTTTAGTACTCGCTAATGCTTCCTCTGCGATATCCTTAGCGTTATCCGCAGTTTGACGAATATCTCTAATATCATCAATTTTTGCCTCGATACCTCCAAGGCGTTCATAAATATTTCTGATTAATTCATCTCCCATGACATCAATCCATTTCTCTTTTGATTCAAATAAAAAGCTATGAAAAGTATCGAGATTCAGTAGTTCATCTCGATTGCTTTCATAGCTTAAAACACATAAAAAATAACGCTAGCTTATGCTGCGTTTACTTGTTTTCGCTATTAAGTAATGCTTGTACAGCTTCTCGCCATAACAACGGCACCTGATCGATTGTTCGCAAATTCATTTTAATTAAATCCCAATATAGTTTAGCCATTATAAAACCTCCTTAGTTGCTATTAATTCCGCCACTTCTGCAATAGCTAATTGATTTTCTATTTTGTCTTGCTGTTGTGCCTCCGCTGATTCAGCTATAGCTAGTTTTAATTCTTTATTTTCTGCTTTTACGGCAGCTAGCTCTTCTTTTAGTATTTCCATTTCAGTCTTCGGTATTACTTCGTATTCATACCACTGTTCTCCAGTTTGGGGATTGACGAAATGCATTGCCATTTTACCGTTAGATTCTGGCTGGGGGATAGACTCGACAAATACCCCGCCCATCTTCTCAATCGCTTCTTTTGACATTAAATTTCCATTCTCATCTTTAATTCCGTATACAGGATCAAACGGAATGTAGTTTGTACCCACAACCGCTGCTTTCCCTTCTGATACTTCTTGTGTCCATAATAAAATCATTTAAAAATCCTCCTTATTTTAAGGATACATACCAATCCCATTTTCTTATAATTCCATACGACCATGTTCCTTGACTTTGTGACATTATTACACTGTCAAATAATGGTTCATAGGTTAATGCCTGAATATGTTCGATATACGCATTTCGACTTTGTGATAAAATCTGATTCCATACTATCTGTAGATTTTTGTTGAGTCTGCCGATTATGTTATAGTTCATGTTTGATATGGTTGTACTATCGACTTCCCGCCAATAAAAACCAGCGCCTGTCCCAAAGTATGCGCCACCGTTACCGTCAGTGCATAAATTTAATGGGTACGAATATTGTTCTCCTATTAAATTGTTTATCGCTATAGCACTTCCTGCGGCGCCAGAAGATGATATAACACGTATAAGGTTTTCGTTTCTATACGGAGTATAACTAGAGTTACCTCCGCCATATGATACCATTATACTTCCATCTGATAACTCTATAACGTTTTTCATACTTGATATATATACGCTCACAGCGCTGTGAATAGTATATAATGCTACCGTCCATAGAGTCGCTCCATTGCTAGCTTGTATTTTGACTACACTATAACCACCATATCCAGTAGCAATAACAATATTGTTATCGGATAACAGTCTCATGTCGACAACATCCGCGTTGTTATCTACTGGTTTCGTCCATATTAAACTCCCATATCGATTATATTTTCGTATTTCACGTTTATCACCGCCGACACTTTGGTATACATTAATTGCAACATATACGTCCCCTGTATTCGTAATAGCCACTCTGTTAGCTATACCGCTATTTCCTAAAGGTATAACTGCAAGTTGCGTCAGGTCCAAATTATATATAAAGACGTTTCTACCTGAGTAAAAAGAAAGAAAATCACCATTAACAGTTACACCACTAGGAATTGGTCTATTAGGATCGGATAATGTTATTTTGTTTACTAACGACCCAGTTGGTGAATATTTTGCCAAAGTGGTAACACTACTATCACGATTATCTGGATTAGTAATCATGTAAACATTTCCGTCTTTGTCTACTCCTGTTGGAAAAGCACCACCGTAATTTACAGGTGCCGCGATCCATTGTGACCTATAACCTGCAGTTACTTTAGACGTTGGTATTTTCTCGCCACTGTTATACACTTTTAGTGTACCGACTTGTTCACCTTCATCATTTGTAAACGTCTTATCTTTTACAACATCCTCGGGTTTGGCTGTTCCTACACCTCCTTCACCCTGTAAGATAAAAGCCCCTGCACGATAGCGAACAGTATACACACCATTAGCCTTTGCATTACTAAATGCTGTGCCATTCGCTTTTTTTATAGGAATAGCACCTAATCCATTTATATTTAATGTCATTGCTGCTGTACTGTTTGCATTAACTGGAAATGATACAGCTAGACCATTTTTATAGCTTTCAATGTCAGGAATATTTGCAGTTAAGGCGTTCGCTGTGCCTCCTACTGTTTCCAGCCATTTGACTGAATCAGTAGGGCTGACAGTTGGGATGGTATCCTCAATACGTTTCATCTCCGTATCAATCTTATCAAGATTGGCGTTAACCACATTTACATTATAAAACTCATCTTCATTATCCTTTTTAAAACCATAATTAACAGTGTCAGTAGACATTACGATAACACTTCCTCTCTCAGTTGTTTATGTGTATAGGCGGCCAATTGAGCGTGCGTAAAGCGCGCCAGTGCACTATGTTGGATGTATCTAATTTCCACATACACCAACATGTTTTGTGGAGTTACTCGCTCTAGTAATACCTCTACAATTTCAAATTCTCGAGACACGGTTAACTCCAGCTTTACACGTACCCACTTTTCAGATGTACTGCGAGTAAGCTCGTACTTTCCCTCCCCTAGTAAGCTATCAAGTAGCTGTTTCAGAACGGGAAAACTATACGGTGCTTGTTCTTGATACCGTGATAAAATGCGAAAACGACGTGTTTCAAGTGTTTCTGATTCATTAGTAATTAAACCAAGCATTCTCTCATAACGATGGGCACCACTTTCATCTAGGGCAAGGATAAATTGATTATTAAATAACGATTCCGTTAGTTCCCATACTCGCTCTAATGATGGATTTTCAAGTGATGCAATCTTTTGAAGTTCCTTGATTTCGTGAAGGATAGGAGGGAGGTAGCTTAAAACATCCACTTTTCTAGCCACTTATAGTCCCCCTCTTTGGTATTGCTTCTTTATCAAGTTCCAGGTTGCTTGCCTTACCATTTAATATTGTGTTAGCTATATCGATGACTCCATTAATACCAAGAATACGTGTTTCAATTTGGCTTATACGAATAATCAGCCCTGCTTCATCTTCTTGTTTTGTAACTGCCGACGCCCAAAGTTCTGCGAGCTCCTTAAAGTATCCATCAATTACCTCTTGGATAGCATTCTCTACATCCTCAAAAAACCAACCAGATTGCAGGGTAATTGTTGATATGATATTTACTGTTGTTTCATTGACAGCCGAAATAGTAACGTTGTGATCAATAGGAGCAAGGCCAACTCCGTCACCTTGCGCATCTAATGGATCCATCAACTGTTGTACTAACCCCACTAATTCATTGGATGGTTTCGAAAAAGTAGAGTCAATAATCGTAACGCCAACAGTGCCACCTCCATATTTTGCTCGGTAGATACGTGCACCTCCAACCCCTGGTATATTTCCAACTCGCTCTTTGTAATCGGCGCGGTTCCCTCCAAACGAAATACTTTCAAAGCTATTGAAATAACGCGATCTAAAAGCTTCTGTATCTTCTTCGTTCTCTCCTGGAATTAACAAATCCGTTAACTGTGCTGTCTCAAGACCTGCAATGTAATCAATCGGTATTAGTTGTCCTGTCTCGAAATTTCCAATCTCACCTACGGTTTCACACTCCAGCTTAAAAATACCTTTTTCGATTTTTTCAAGGACTACGTAGTTGCATTCTTCCTGCGAAAAACGTGCACCTAAGGGAACATCGATATTGAATACTCCTTTGCGTATAGCTTTCGTTGCAGGCGTTGGACTAAGTCCCCGTTCAGCTGCCCGCCTTATTAAATTCTGTCGTGAGGCCGTATCTGCGAACATTTGATTTTCGTAGTTTAGCAATGTAAAAAGAATTTGAGCAGTCTCGGCAGTATTGGCTGCTGTTGCCTGATAAATCAACGATGTCTCTCGTTTATCCTGTGCTGGTACATTAGAAAGTTTCTGAACTAATAAATCCTCATAGGAAGTATTTAAATCAAAAATTGCTACCATTAATAATCCACCTCTTTCTCTGCAGTGATTTCACCAAAAATGGTGTGGGCTACGTATTGAACGTGCACTTTATTTTTAGTGGTTGTTACTTCAAATGAATCAACATTCGTAATGCGGTCATCTTGTAATAAAGCCTCTTGAATGCGTTGTTTTACTTCGCTGGCAACATATACTGTTGGTTGGCCAATTAAATCATTGGTTTCAAAACCTGTGTTCCAACTATAAATTAAATGATCGTAACGCTCGATATTAAGCATAAAAAAAATCGCTTGTTTCATGGCCTCTAGTTCATCAATGGTGCCATAACAGCGATCTAATTCGTTATTTATTTTAAATGTCTTAGAAGGTTCAATTTCTTCCTCAAAATCGAATGTCAGTCCATCGTTTATGGCCTGTGGAATCATCAAATCACCTCTTTGTCTATGATTAAGTATTGTTGACCACCGTGCACGCGGATCATCGTCACCTTGTCACCCGTATTTAAGCCGTTATAGATTTTATATATCTGCTCTGGTCCACCATCTACACCCATCTCTACTTCATAGTCCATTACAGCACGGGTGAGCTTCAATTGTTCTTCTTTTAAAGTCAATTTCTGATCAATTTGAACTTCTAGTGGATCTACTCTTAATACATTGCCATAAATAACCGTAGCGAGCTTTTGGGCATTCAGAACTCCCAACACAAGTTTTTGAATTTCTTTTAAAATATCCTCCATACTACGCAATGAAATCACCGCCAATCAGCGTTAAATCCATACTATAATTAGATTCTTTGAAGGTATGCCTCACACTTTCAACCATCATGAAATTAGCCACTGATAAGTCACCAACATACAAGAGTACTGCTACCTGACTACCACCACGTACAATTGGATTACCGAATACTTTATTAATGTGTAGCTTTCTCGATTTACGATTATAAAACTTAAGCATGCTTTCTGCTTTAGCCTTACCATTTACCCCTTCATCGAACTTATCTGTTAACTGAAGAACACCCCACTCGGTCATCCTGCTTTCACTTTCGGCCATGTAAGTAGCACGTTCACCTGTTTCTTTATTTTCACGTACTAACTTGATTTTGTTATACGTGTTTTCATCAATGGATGAAGTATATTCAAACGTTTCACCTGATTCTTCATCTATCAGTAAATCGGTTTGAAGCGCCTTAGCTTCACGTAAATTCAAAGCTCCAAAGTCATCATAGAGCACAAATAGCCTTTGAGTATTGAGAGTCGTTTCAGCCAAGGCATTAGACATAACCGTGAACAGTTCTTGATTATCTTCAACCATACAAGGTATTACATACTTTGTATCGTCTATAGTACCGGTCTTTAGCTTAAAGTCCTTTGCAATTATTTTAAGTACTTGAGCAGCTGTTTTATTCTCATACCTATAGGTATCTTTATTTTTAAAGTAGCGAAGTTGATCGTAACAAGTAACCGTAATGATTCTGTTATTCGAACGTTTCTTGGTAAAGACAAAACCTTTGAAAATCTTGTGTCCGTCATATTCGAAAGTAACTGCATCCCCCTCATGAAAGCTAAGCATACCATCCTTAATTACATTGAATGTCAGTTTTCCTGGAGTGCCTTTTCGATGTGTTTCCCACACTATACCTTCCTCTACGGCACATTCGTATAGTTGCGCCTTACTCATGATACAAAGTTTTGATTTAGCCAAGTTTTATCACCTGCCCTGGTTTAATTACGTTTGGATTGCTAATATTATTAATTTTTGCTATTTCGGTGTATTTAGAGCCATCACCTAAGTACTTCTTAGCAATAGCCCACAATGTTTCTCCTGCTTTAACAGTATGTGTTTTTGGGGTTTCTTTTCCTGTAGTTGGCCGCTTCTGCTCTACTACAGCTTTCGATGCGGTCTTTGCTGTACTTCCTGCATTATTAGCTTTTGTAGCTGGTTTCAAGTTGATTTTTTTATTGCCGTACTCCCTGTATTGCTTTAACTGGATTCGTACAATAACATCAAAGCCATTATCGGCTGATTCCTTAATCTCATAATCCTCAATTGATACAGTCATGTTTGTGTCAAATAATAAATTACCTGTAGGCAGCATACGATTTACGAGAAATCGAAAAGGTTTGTCAGAGATTTTTAATTTTTTTAGTTTACTAAGGTAAAATGAAGCTGGTTGAAAACCATTTGGATAAACAGCAAATGGGTAGTTGACGTTGGGCAGTAATACCTCAAAATCTATATTCGTTAGTCCTGTTTTTTTTATTACATTTACTTCTCCCTCATTCATTAACACTACTGTTTCGTTTCTGCCATTAATCTTCAAAGTGAGTTCGGAAGGTGCGATAGGAAACTGTAAGCCATCTAGAAAAAAATTATACATCTTCGATTGAACCCCCTTCTGCTAGCATTCCTGAAACTTCTTCAACACGTTGACCAAATCTATCAATAATGCCATCAATATCTAGTTCACTGCTAATTCGGTTTTCATTTTTCATATCTACTTTGATTTCTGCCGTCGTATAACGATTGATTGCTTCACGTTCAGCTATATCACGGAGATACTTTAAATCCTCATTCATTATTTTAATACCTTCCGTTGCCTTCTCAGTATTGTCCGCTGTTTTCTTACCTAACTCATTACCTTTATCGAGTTTGTCACCTAACGCTAGCGCATTTTCAATGTCATTTTTTATCTTATCATCTTTAATATTGTTGCTTTTTTCTTCACCTGATTGAAATAGATTGGCCCCCCAATTGTATCCTTTATCCCAAGACTTACTTAATTCTTTAAATTCCATTTTGGGCGCTTCCCAATAATCATCAGGAGCTTCGCCAACCCAGTTATCCAAAATTCCTCTAAGACCCTTTAGATCACTTGTAATGGACTCTCGGTGACTATACTCGGTACCCACTTTTAAACCTACGGAAGATGAAATATTCTCTGGTAATAGCTTCACAAACCAATTCCAAGCTTGTATCGCAAAGTTAACTGCGTCAACAATAGCATTAACAAAGCTTGTAGCAAATCCATCCCATCCACTAATCATTGAAATAATTAAATCTAACATATTAGTTGCTAGATTATAAAATAATTTCTTTACCGAATACATTGGGTTTTTCCATACATTCACAAAAAATTCCACATAAGAGGCCCACATATTCCACATATAGGCGATTACATTATAAATCATTGATCCTAACACCATGAATGCCCCAGCTATTATTCCTGTAGCACTAATCGATGTCCCAGCAAAATAATTGAAAGCCGCTACTGCTAAATAGAAAAGACCAATAAGAATTACAATGGCTATTACTAAAATAAATATAGGATTGGCTGCTATCGCTGCATTTAAGCCCCATGCTGCAGCTGTTGCGGCTGATGTTGCAGACACACTCGTCCATGTAGTTGCCGTTAATAATCCAATCGCAAGCGTTCTTAGACCAGTCCAAATCGTACTGGCTATTTCTGCTGCTTTTACTAGTAGTAAAGCAGACTCGTATACCAACATTGCTGCTGCAACAGTACTTATTATAGGAACTATAAACGACCAACTATCTTTTAAACTTCCATCGGGTATAAAAAAACTCAATGTACTCGAGACAATTGAAGATAATTTCTCCATAGCATTAGCTGCATTTTGCACGAGCTCCTTAAAAAGATCGTTTTTTACAATCCCATCGAATATTCCCTCAAAAGCCAAACCAAGGACAGCTTTCCTTATCTCGGCCATAGAAATTTTACCACTACTTGCTATTTCTCGTATTTTCTCAATTAAAGCATTAAGGTAATTCGTAGTATTTTGGACACCATTTGACGTAGACTGAAATGCATTATTTAAATCCTGGCCTTGAAGGTTTCCACTTCCCATTGCTTGTGTTAAAGGTTGCTCGGTTGTTTGTAAACCATTGTTGATTAAATTTAACCCTGATGTGGTGTTATTTTCATTGGACAAGAGTACTCTCCCAACTACTTGAAAATCTAAATATTTACCTGCTATCTCCTTGATTTTAGTTAATAATCCACCAACTGCTGTAGTACCATCCCTAATATTGTTGCTAAAACTTTGTAGGGTGTGATCAGTTTTTCGAATTTCGATTTCAACTCTGTTAAATTGCTCAGCAGTTTTAGCTAATTCTCTTTGAGCTAGTTGAACACTAGAGATATCCATCATTTGCCCAGAAGCGGCATGCATAGCTTCCAACTGATTAACCATTCTGGAAACCATATTATGCATGGCTTTAATTGGTTTACTTAAACGATCATCAATTTGAATTGCCGTACGGATTGTAGCCATGAACTCTCACCTCTTTATAAAAAAAGCATCCTTTGAGAAGGATGCTTTTATGGCTATTGTTTAATAATTTAAACTTTAACTCTTCCTAAACTTAAGTAGAGCTATGTGTTTTCTATTGTTTCCAACTCAATTTTCCAGCATAGTTGAATTTGCAAGACTCCAAAATTGACATAAATTAAATAAATGATAGCCCTGTAGGCTAATTTGCTACTTATTAACGCTTTCTACCTTTTTTAGACCCTCGTTTTGCCTCGCGTTCTTGCTTCTTATCTTCCTCGATTTTAATCCGTAGAGACGCTATAATACAAGCTTTATCCGCCAAGGATAGCGATACATATTCAGACGGAAGACGACGCATTTTATGCACCCACCAATGCATTATATTAGCTTCACCATCACCGTCGTCTATTAGTTTTTTATTTCTTCAACCATATCCTCTAGTTCCGCTTGATACCCATTAACTTCCTGTGCTACCGCTGAGGCATCTGCAATTTCACCAATTGTCAGCATCTTACCAAGTAAAGCATCAGCCCCCATCACACCATAAGAATCCTGTAGCTCTTTATCGTTTAAATTAGGATATACAATAGATTCAATAGTTAATAAACGTTGGTATTTAAAATGATCAAAATCAGTATTATACTGCCCCTTACGCTTTCCTTGCATAATCATAGAACGCTTAGTAGATTCAGATTTTAATTCCTCGTCTCGTTCTGGCGAAATTGGCGCGAACTCCCATTCAATTGGATTCCCTTGTTCATCCACGAATTTCTTTGAAATAGCATGCTTAATGTTTTCATTTTGCTTTTTATTGTGTGCAAAAAATGCAGTTAAGTTTGACATAATTAATCACCATATCCTTTTTATTTATATTTAAAAGAGCCCACATCATGAGCTCTCGTTTTATAGCATTTCTTGTAATGTTGTAAATTCTTCTGGCATATCCCAATCCTCGAAGGTGAAATCAATAGAATCCTCTAAGTACTCCGCATCTGCATCTAATGCAGCGATGATACCTCCATCCATATTACAATCAACCAGAATCGTTGTTTGACGACCTACCGACGCTGACCCATCTTCGTTAGTCACTTGGATATCAAAATAAATATCCTGCCCAGTGTCTTTGTATCGCTTTAATAACTTACGGAATATTGACGTATTAAAGTGGAATGTAGCACTGCCTGTATATTCTGCTCCAGTAGCCTTATTACCTTTAGCTACACGCCCCATAATAGGAACTTGCGTTTTAGTTTTATCCATACGAGCTTCTAAATTAATTAATTGAGCAAATAAATAACGACTTCCTTCAACCGTCACGTATGCTCGACCTTGAGCACCATGAATGGCATTGCGAGCATGCATTGTAGCATCCGCAAAATACTGTAAATTCATTGGAATTAATGTTTTGTTTGATTTCATCTGTTTGCCCTCCCTTTATGCTACTGTTGTTGTAATGTAAAGTTGTGACATCGCAACCGTAGGAATCACGACTTCATTTACTACAACAGCTTTCTTTGAATTACCTTGTGCTACCGTTAGTTCATCCTTGTTGTAATTTTGGATAGCTCGAATACGTTGCATTTCCATTCGATGACTACCAATGTCATTCCATAAGGAAATGCGACCATCTTGATCATTTGGCACCTGACCTAAATAACGAGTATTAAATAATTGAGCTGTATCAATCGCAAGCTGATCAAGTACACGAATGACTTGATTCAAGCTGAAGTCCTCGTTCTTATCATCCGAAAATGAAGTAAAGGTATTCACATCTTCAAGTACACGAATTTCATCACCAACACGATGTAACAAATATTTGCCAGCCTTTAATAAAGTTGAGAGATGTGACTGCGTCTTTGTTTCAGACATATCAAGTGTAAATTCACCCTCGTATTTTTTATTAGTATTTGATTTATTGACAGCCACCCCAGCTTGAGCACCAGACACCCAATATACGGCACCAAATACTTCTTCTTCCGGTCCGATAGTATCGTTTTGTACATCAATAATACCTTCATGGTTAGTACTGCCAAGTTTATGACCTACAAGTTGGAATTTACCACCGATTTGGTCACGAATACGCTTTGTATATTCAACATACAGCGATTTAATTGAACCTTCGGAGGACAAGCAGCCTAGAATATTGAACCCGTATGCTTCTAAAGCGTCTAGTGCCTCTTGATGTGCACCTCCAGTAATAGCTAAGCCATTGGATCCTCCAGCTAATGCTGTACCAGCTGTAACAGCTAGAGGTGCATTCGGTTTAAACACGACAAAATCATTGGCGATTAAGTCTGTAGCAGTCGCTACTGCCATTTGCTCGTCTACTAACACATTAGCAAGTAATGTTTTAACATCGAATTTCGATGGCTCATCAATATTTGCCTGAATGACAATCGTAATATCATTCCCTCGAGCACCTTTGTACTTAGCTGTTGCAAAATCATTTGTCGCTGCCTCTGCATCCACCGCAAGTTTGTAAAAATAAACCGTGACCGCATTTTTAAATACATCACGGATACCTTTCATTTTTGAGTCCATATATTCATAACCAAAAATTTTGCGTGAATCCTTTCGTAAATCCTCTTGTGTTACAGCAAATACTTCACCATCTAAGCCCCAGTCAAGTGCAATTGGCAAACCAACATAACCACGATTGCTTAGATTTACAAATGCACGAGTAGCGCTAATAAAATTGTGATATTTTCCTGGTAATACTTTGTTTTGTGATAAAAATACTCCTCCACCTAACGCCATATTAATTACCTCCCTTATCGAATTTCTTTAGTATTTCATCCACTTGAGCGAATGAATAAGTTTTACTTGAATCTAGTAATGCGTTTAATGCATCACGGCGATATAAATATTTTTGACTTTTTAAAAGTTGATCTTTTGTAAATTCAGGTAATTTTGAAAAAATTACGTTTTTGCTTTCCTTCAACTCAACCTTCTTCTGAATTGCTTTTGCCAACTGAAACCACCTCTTCTTTGTGCATATAATGATCTAATGACCCCATAAAAGTATTTTCTTCATTTTCTTGTAAGAAGAAATTAAATTGAATAAAATTATTGCCAATGCCTTCAATAACTTCGCTAGTTGCTCCGGTACCAAGCAGTAGTGAACCATTTAACAGCGTTATTTCTTTGATTACTTGTTGAACCTTCAAAGTCATATTAGCCGCCTCAGATATGCCATTTTCAGGGAAGTACTTTACATTAAACTTTGCTGTTACTTTCCATCGACCACCTATTTGTCGGATATGCTCTAAGCTCAAAAACTGAATTAAAAAAGCAGGCGTATGAAACTCCTGCGGCACTTCATCTATATATTTTTTATATTCCGCTCCGAAAGCTTCGTGAAGCTTAATAGATAAAGCATTTTGAATATCATAAATTTCCATCCAAAGCCTCCTTCAACAAATTCGTTAGTAAATATGAGCTCAGGTGTTTTGATTATTTAAGCTTCAGCTCATCCAATCGATCCAACCTTGATTTGTGAATCGGTTTTTCTTCTCCAACTAAAAAACGCCTTCCCTTATACCGAATAGGAAAGCGTCATTTTACTTTTACTTGAATGTGAACCATTTCGCATAGTCTCCTTTGCAATTGATTGCTTGGAATACGTTTTGTTCTTATGGAACTGATGAGATGTCTATAGCTACTACCCTTGCCCACTTAGCTTTGTTTTACAAATCTTTCAACTGAAACCACTCCCTCTTTTGCCTGTTATATTCCTGGAGATCCGATAACTAATCCCTAAAAAATAAAACAGCTTATTTATGCCTCACCCAAGCTTATGGGACATATTGATCGGTCGACGGTCTCACTCTTGTTAATTTATGATGTTATAAATTTCAAAAGGGGAAATCCTTACCTCGTCGTCCTACTTCCAAGTTTACACTATCAGTTACTTAAAATGATATATTTGGAACGTTTGGAACATCTGTCACACTTGGAACATTTGGCAAGTAAAAAAATCTTACCAAGCAATTCTTCTACCTTTAGATTTAATCAAGAACTTTTGGAGGTATAGAATCTTCTATTTGTTTTAGAATTCCCTTGTGTTTTAATATGTATTTTTGTCTAGTAAAGCTTTGTACTCGCACTTCAGTGAATACGCGTATTAAACAACCGATACGAAATGGATTTCTTGAGCAAATTATTTAAAGGATTATAAAAAAAGAAGTAACCCTTAGGTTACTTCAGCATCATATCTAAAATTCTTTCACGCACACGTTGTACACTAGTATGACTCATATTCAGATTTGCTCCAATCCAGCGAAATGGCATACCCTCTAGTAACCAGAAAAGGACTTCCAGTTCAAGGTCGCCTGTAACCTTGTCAGCTAAATTTTGAACTAATAGTAGCTCATCTTTAATCTTGTTCATACGCTCCTCACGTAAAGCCCTCATCTGAACATGTGCATGAACTGGGTCACTCGCTCTTCCAATAGCTTTTGGCATTGCTGCCTCAAAGCCATACTTGGTTGTAGAAGCCACAGCTGTCAATGATTCTAATTCTTCCTTCATTCTCATGTACTTACGCATATTGTCATTGTACTTTTTAATTGCCTTGTCTAGTTGGTAACGATTTAGTGGTATTTTCTCTATTATCATAGCTTTGCCCTCCTATGTATCTTTTCAATTCTCTCTGCTCTATCATTCCGTCATTAACCGTTAAGTACTTACCCTTGTGCTAAATAAATATCAACCACCCATCCTCAAAATCCCCTTTTGGTTTTTAAGTGCTAGTTCATCCTTGACCACCAAACTTACGAAATTACATTTATTAGCAATGGCTCACATTTTTATTTGCCAAGCATTTCTAAAACTTTTTGTCTCTCGGCCTCAAAATCTATCGCGCTGTTATTAGATTCAGTAGATGGTATTGGGTGCTCTACTTTATCATTACGCTTATCAAACCATTCTGGCACTATTTCTCTTCGGCCAAGAGACTTTTGATAAGAATAAGGGAAGGATTGCTGTCTCTTGTTTATCTCCCTTTGTTCCTTAGCCTTTAGTTGCCCATCATTCGTTATTAAATCTGTTCGCCAGTTTACTAAAATACGCTCTATATACTGAATTGGTTTGTTTGGTTGCTGTAGCACCGCAATTTTCATAGCCTCATAAACAAGGACTGGATTATTTTCACATGCCATATGTTCTATACATTCGCAAATATAACTAGAAGCTTTTTGGATGTTTTCATCATAGAATTTAGTTAAAAAAATTAATTGTTCGTTAGTGACTGTCGACTGACTATCTTCACACTCTGTTGTTTCTTTTTCTTTTTCTTTTTCTTTTATTTTTTCTTGTTGTTTTTCTTCTTCCCTACAGTCTTTAGAAGGTCTATCGATAGGGTATGGATAGGGTATCGAATCTTTATTATTACTATCATTAGACTCTTTTTGCTCATTCAGCTTATTTAACCATATACATACGGTATCGATACTGTATCCTAACTGTTCTAATGAAGTAACATAGCTCCTAACAAAAGGGATATGTTTAACGGCAAGAAGCTCTTTTTCGATACATTTTTTGACTTTAGGAGAATTGATAAAGTTGTATTTCGCCCAGTTAATCAACATGATTTCCTTTGTTAATTCGTTGTAAGAGATTTTCCCGTATTCAAAGAATCTTTGTAATAATTTTTGTACAGTTTCACGGTTATAGCCGGTATGCATTTCTATGACTCTATATGGTAATTCGTAAATGCCACATTGAGTTGTGTTACCGTTTGTCATCAAATATAGATAGAAGTATTTCTCCTCTGGTGTAAGATCTAATACAAAGCCATCATCCCAAAATGTTGTGTGTACATGCCTAAATTTAGCCATTTGCGTTCGCCCCTCATTCGTATAAGTAATTCATTGATGTCTAGTTCGTATAAAATGCTTTTTTTAGTTTTTGTATTACTCAAATGATCCACCTTGTCCAAAAGCTTATTAGAAAAGTAAGACTGCCCCGTTTGAAGGGATACCGAGTATATTTCTCATAAAATCCATATTCATTGACAATATTTATTCTAACGACCTACATTGAATTGAGACTGGTCCTTATTCTAAAGAATAATTATTTCAGTCATATTAGTTAGCGCTAACTCCGTACAAGTCCGGGGCTTGTTATTACTCATTCAACAATTGGAACGTTTAAATTATGATGGTTAAAAGCTTGGAATGGATTGATATATAAATTTTCTTTTGGTCTCCTTACAAACACAACATTTAGTTGTCTTGTTACGTAAAAAAATTTGGGATGGTTCCATTTCAAATAGTTCAGAAATTGCTAATGCTACTTCTAAAGAAGGTGTGCGTACTCCTTGCTCAATCATTCCATAATAGCTTTCACTAATAGTAATACCTATTGATTTATCAAGTTTTTCCACAACATTTTTCTGTGACCAATTATTTTGTTTTCTAGCCTTGATAAGTATTAACCGACGATTTGTTGTTTTCAAAATCGCACCCCCAACTTTTTGTTGTCTTAATAATACCCAACAAAAAGTTGTCAGTCAAACAAAAACTAGATTTTTTGTTGTTTTTTATTTTTAATTGGCTATAAACCCAACAAATTGTTGTATAATTAAACTATATATTTAAGTGAGGTGTAATCATGTCATGTCTAATGTATCGCAAAGGCTTAAAGAGTTAAGGAAAGAAGCTAAATTAACGCAAGCAGATGTTGCCAAATTCTTAAGTATTTCGGAAAGTGCGTACGGTTATTATGAACAAGGCCGCAACGAAATTTCCATAGGAAGTGTTCAAAAGTTAGCAGAAAAATACGATGTAAGTGTAGCGTATATATTATGTGAAACAGATGAAAAACAACCTTTTGATAAAGACGAGGCAGCTTTTCATGCATTTGCGAACGATCCAGAGTTGCAGGTTTTTTATAAAGAGCTTCCTAAATCAGATGAAGAAACCGTTCGTCGTTTACGTGATATTTGGGAAATTATCAAACATGAAAAGAAATAAGATGTATGTTTTTAGCCCTTCTTCCTAGAAGTGGGGTTTTATTATAAAATAAATAAGAACATACGTTTCATTACATAGAGTTTGGGGATGATTTTATGTCAAATACTACATACACTGAAGATTTTATTGAAAGCCTTTATACGAAAATAGGAATTTTATTACCACATCAGCTAGATGTTAATGAAATTGCATGCAGGCTAGGTATTTTACTATATTTCTGGGATAATCCTAGTCAAGTTTTGTTTTTGGGTGGAAGAGCTTATATTTTTTTAAATCAAGACCTATCACCTAAACAGATGTGGCAGGATTTTTGCCATGAGCTTTGTCATGTTTTATTACATTGTGGCAGCCAGGAGAAAATGCCCTATTCATGGATTGAGTATCAAGAGTGGAAGGCTAATAATTTTATGGTACAAGCATGTGTACCAACATTTATGTTAAATAACATAACCTTACCAGGAAATGAGGATAAAGCCATTCAATTAATTCAAGATCTATTCAATGTTGAATGGGATCTCGCTTATAAAAGATTAGAACAATATAAAAACAATAAATTTATACATGAATTAAATGCTAACACTCTAAAAATGTATGGAAATAATAATCATACGATCTAGGATGATTATTTCGATAGACGGCTACTTTCCAATTAGGAAGGAAAATTTTTTGCATTAATGAAACCAGCCTAACTTTGCTTCATTGTGTATACCGAAGCATCGGAAACTTGACCAGTATTTTATGATTGGATATTAGTCTAAAAATGGAGGGGGCCCATTTAATAGTCCCCTCTCCTCTATCCCCCACACATCTCCACTTAGGACGAATTTTTTTTTCAAAAGAGTCATAAAAGGTTAGAAGGTACATTGTTCTAATGATTATTTCCTACTTAAATTAGGCATACAATTGCTGCCAATCGAATAGAAACCTATATAGAAAACATTTTGTTATGGGAAAAATAAAGTGGGGTGTGAAAGGATGCTTAAAGTAAATGATGCAAAAGAAATGGTACTTGGAATTGTGCAAGATGACCCATTGTTTGTTGCGCTACAGCATACGCCTTTAGAGGAGAGCCTATACAATGATGAATATTTGGCAGACATCGATGAAACAAATCACTATACGATAGCAGAAATCGCTGGCTGGTTTGATATTACAGATGCCATGCTTCGCTACTATTTGAAACCGTTTGAACAGTACATTTTTGACAATGCTACACCGAATGTAAATGGTAATATTCGCTTAGATTTGCCAGCTATATTAAGGCTAAGAATGATTTTATTATTAAAGGATGAATATCGTGTGAAGGGTATAAAATTATTGCTTGGTATTGATGATAATGGTCAACTGTTAAAGCATCAAATTACAGCTACGACCATGGATTCCGGAGATTTATCTCATAAAATTGATGTTCTTGGGAATGTCCTACAGCAAATGATTCAAACAGGACTCTTTCAGATTTTGCCGAATGAGAAGCATGGGACGTTACAAGTTAACATTAATCAGGAATTTCTTGCAGAGAATATTCAACGATTATCCTCCGATTCTACTCTTCAGTTTGAGGAAATTCAAAAAGAAACAGCAGAACTAAAAGAGGAGAATGAAAATCTCCAGCAACAGATTACCGAGCTGCAAGAAAATAGTGTCAAGGACATTGTGCAAAAAATTAGAGAGCGTCATATCGAAAATGAAATCGTTTCTACTTTACGTACGGAAGCATTACAGCAATTTTCAATGAACAACCAAGTTAGTTTTTTCAAAAGGATGTTCAGATCTTCTCAAATTGACATGGAAAAAGAACAATTTGTTTTAAATTATATTTCAACGCATTTAGAAGAACGCTTGGAAGTTGCGTTGAGCGAATATTATGAAAAATAATCCAAATTTATTAGAACATGAATGAGACTAATTAAAAAGTCACAATCATGTTCTTTTTCATTTTTCCCCTGTGGTCAAGTTCGCTACTTAGCGTTATTCGTTTTTTTATGAGGCGCAAGTCTACATAGTCCATACTATGTTATTTAGATTTTTTTCGTTTAACTGCCAGCTACTACATTGCCTAAAAATCGTAATAATCGGAAATGCAACGTGACCATTTCTTCTACCGTTAAATTCTCATTGCCCTTCTCTAACCATTCTTGAATGACTCCTAAAATTGCAGATGCTATAAAGGCTTGTAAATATTGCTGAAATTCGGGGTCCCTCACTTCCTCGCGAACCGCCGACAATCTGTCCAAAATATGATTGCCAAATATGGTTTTCATTTTTTGTGTAAAGCTAGGACTTCCCTGTTCACCTAATAACATACGAAAGGCAGGTGCATGATCTTTGATGCAGGTAATGACCTTGATGAACGGTTGATAAAGTTGTCCCATTTTTAAAGTTTGAAAAGCATCCACTGGTTGTACATGCTTCACATAGCGTTCCAATTCCATCAAAAGTTCCTGCTGCAAATCCTCCATCACTTTATATTTATCAGAATAATGTAAGTAAAAGGTGCCTCGATTAATTTGAGCGGTTAGTGCTAAATTTTTTACTGTCACGCGTTCAAAGCCGACCTCCTCCACTTGCTGGGTCAATGCCGTTTTAATCGCTAGTTTTGTTTCAAAATTCATCTTATCATGTACGGACAATGCGCTTCCCTCCATTTACTTAACACATACTGGCAAACTGTTTATTGTATTTGCTCACATGCTACCTTAAAATTTTTATCAAATCAACATTGTGTTCAGTGAAGGAGTGAATTTTATATGGTAAACCATGCCATCTCCATCAATGCCCTTGAAAAAAGTTTTCAATATAAGCAGGTCATTGCCCCCCTTTCTTTAAATATCCCTAAGGGGCAATTAATGGGATTGCTTGGTCCATCAGGCTGTGGAAAAACAACGTTAATTAAAATGATAATGGGTATGCTAAAACCTGATAACGGCGCTATTGAAGTATTAGATTTGGTTGTACCTCATCAACAATTATTGAAAGATATCGGCTATATGGCACAATCAGATGCTCTTTATACAGATTTAACGGGGGAGGAAAATTTACATTTCTTCGCTAAGCTCTATCCCTTATCCAAAGCAGAACGAATGGAGCGTGTAGCCTATGCTGCCAATCTTGTCCGTCTAACCGATGATTTACAGCTTAAGGTGGAGAATTATTCTGGCGGAATGAAACGAAGATTATCCTTAGCAATTGCCCTTATTCAAGATCCTAAGCTATTGATTTTAGATGAACCAACAGTAGGTATTGATCCTGTCCTCAAAAAAGAAATTTGGCAAGAGCTCATTCGTTTAAAAGAACAAAAACATAAAACCATTTTAGTAACGACCCATGCAATGGATGAGGCAGAAAGATGTGATCAATTAGCTATGCTGAGAAATGGTCGGATTATTGCCCAGGGTACACCTCAGGCATTAAAGGAACATTACCAAGCAAAAGATTTTGACGAAGTATTTTTATTGGCTGGAGGGGACGGACTATGAGAATTGCTGCAATGGTAACAAGAATCATCCAACAAATGAAACGAGATAAACGGACACTTGCATTATTGTTCTTAGCTCCACTGCTTGTACTGTCATTAATGTACTTTATTTTTAATAGTAACGAAGCTACGATCACATTAGTTGTCTCCGATGCCCCCACGCCAATCATAGAGAAACTAAAAAATGCGGATTTTTTTATTATTGAAGATAATAATTTTACAAAAAAACAACTTCAGGATAATGAGTATGATGGATGGCTAGCAATAGAGCCAAATAGTAGTAAATTAACTTTATTAAATGCTGATCCTTCCCAGTCAAAGGCTTTAACCATGCAGCTTGCACAAATTTTACAGCCATCTCAAGCCTCAACAATGGGAAGCTTGAAAACAGACTATGTGTATGGTGATGAGGATACTGCCATTTTTGATATTTTTAGTCCCATGCTCATTGGTTTCTTTATCTTTTTCTTTGTTTTTTTAATTACTGGCATTGCCCTGTTAAAGGAGCGCACCTCTGGAACTTTGGAACGTTTACTCGCAACACCCATTAAGCGTTCCGAAATTGTAGCAGGTTATATGATTGGCTATGGTCTATTTGCCTTTCTACAAACGATTATTATCGTGTTGTTTGGCATATATGTACTTGATATTGTCCATGTAGGCTCAAGCTGGCTTGTTTTACTTATTAATATGGTAGTCGCTCTTGTATCCTTATCATTAGGTGCGCTATTATCGAGCTTTGCCGCTTCTGAATTTCAAATGATGCAATTTATACCATTAATTATTGTTCCACAAGTATTCTTTTCGGGCATTTTCCCACTTGAGAGTATGGCTGAATGGCTTCAAAACATCGGCCGAATCATGCCACTTTACTATGCAGCAGACGCATTGAATGGCGTTATGTATAAAGGTTATACTTTCCCTGATATTATCCTGAATCTCAGCATACTTGCTTGTTTCGCTATTGTTTTTATTACGTTAAATATTATCAGTTTAAAAAAATATCGTTCGTTATAATGAAATATTAAAGTTCTGCTTTATTAGTAGAACTTTTTTATTGCGAGTAAATTAATAGCTAAATACAGGAAAATTATCCAATTTTATTGGAGTGAAAGACCAAATTTCTTTATAATAATTTTATAATCATAATTATCCAAAGAATAAAGGTGAGTGAAGATGGCTACTATTTTGGAAATACAAAACGTTTGTAAACAATACAATGGGAAAACAATTTTAGATCATGCATCGTTTTCGATTGCGGCCAATGAAATTATTGCGCTTGTCGGAAAAAACGGTTCTGGAAAAAGCACTTTACTCAAAATTATTGCGGCGTTTATTAAACCAGACAGCGGTAAAATTGTGGCGCATAAAACCTCTCTAAAAGTCGGTTATGTCCCAGAAGTCACCCCTTCAAATATTTTATTTACACCACAAGAATATCTTTATCATATGGGCCGGATTCGAGGTATGCCAAAAAGGCATCTTTTGCAAAAGATAGAAGAATTGCTTGATATGTTTCAATTAAAAGAGTCGCAAAATACAAGGATCGTCCACTTCTCTAAAGGAATGAGGCAAAAGGTAATGATCATGCAAGCCATGCTAGAAGAAACAGATTTATTAATAATGGATGAGCCATTGTCAGGGCTAGACGCCAAAGCACAAAATGATTTCGAACAAATATTGGCTACAGTAAGAGATAAAGGACTAAGCATCATCCTAACTTGCCATGAAACAAAATTACTCGAAAACCTTGTCGATTCAGTTTTGCTTATTCAAAAAAATCAAATTATTCATGCAAAGGAATTGACTAGCTATCCTGTGAATCGACTACTATTTGACATTGCAAGTTTAGCATTACTAGATGAAATTTTACCTTTGATGGATATCCAACAAAAACGACCTTTAGCGAATGGGCATTTCGAAATAGTAGCAATTGTACAGACAAAGGATTCAGATCAAATATTGCTAAAGCTACTACAAAAAAATGCCTCTATTAAATATTTAACTAATGTACATCACAAAAAAGAACAATTTTCTTCTCATTTTTAATAGGAGGTATTGAAAAGGATGAGCAGTTTATTGCGCTATCAATTGATCAATTATTTAAGAACCTATCAATACGTACCACCTTTTACTATTTTTATCCTATGTCTTGTCGTTAACTATACCTTTGTTCCTAATCCTATATTAGATAGCTATTCATTTACATCACTTATTCTATTCTTTTTAATGGGCTGGTTTACTGTTACGTTATTTCATGCAGAGGATGAGGGACAAAAGATGATTACTACTCTTCATGCCAAAAGTCCAACACATTACAATATGGGAGTTTTCATTATTTGTGGTTTAATTGCTTTTAGCTTAAGCTGCGTTTCTGTCTTCTATCCGATTCTAATTGATGCGTTTTTCGAAACACCCAAACCATTACATATAGTATTAGGTTTCTTGTCACACTTTAGTTTATCGATTCTTGCTATTGCACTCACTGCCTTGTTCACAAGAGAACTTGTAAAAAATAAGCAAAATACTTGGTGGGGTGTCATAAGTATCCTAATTATTTCTGTCGTTATCGCTACTTTAAAAAATAATATACAAGCTAGTCTCCTGTGGCTACTACCACCTGTTCATTTTTCACTAGAAATAATGAGTGTAGGTGATCAACTTGAAGTAGTCCCTAACGTATTTTACTGGCACTATGCTTGGATAATCATTTACGCGTCCCTTATCATTACTTTATTTTTCTTCCTCGTTAACCGAAGAAGAAAATGATTCTCACTTTTTATGAAGGAGAGATAGTTTCATAAAGAACATCAATATGCTAATTGTGGAGGACGAAAATGATATTGCCAATATTATAAAGGATTACTTAAGCGTTCATCAGTTCCATTCACATATTGTAAGAGCTGCCCATGAAGCTATCCTTTATTTGCAAGAGTCCGCTCCAGATTTCGTAATCCTTGATCTTTCTCTACCCGATTGTGATGGGATCGACATATGCCGTAAAATCCGTGAACATAGTAATGTGGCGATACTCAGTTTGAGTGCTAGAAGGAGTGTTACCGATAAAGTATTGGGGCTAGGATTCAGTGCGGATGATTATATGACTAAACCATTTTCACTAAGTGAGCTAGTGGCAATTACCAATGCCCTAAAGCATACCTCCACTGGAGATACTATAACTATTACTACTTATATCGAGTATCAAACACTCTATATTCAGGGGTGTTTCCGGAAGAAATGCCCTTTATTTTCGAACGTTATTTTAGAGGTCGCCAGCCCGAAAGAGAGCCCGCTATTAAAAACGAAGGAGCGGGGCTAGGGGCTATCTATTTGTCTATTATGAAGGAACACCATGGTTCCATTTCATAGCAAGCACAGGGAAGGTACTACCTTTATTCTCACACTCCCTATCTCGTAAAAGACTCCCATTTTAGGTAGTCTTTTTATCGTTCATCGTACTTTTCCGATATGCTAAACAGAATGAAAGGGTAAGTACGCTACCAAAAAATGAATCGATGATACGGACAACCCATACTCCATAGCTGCTTAAAGGAATGCCATTGATTAACTGCCAAAGACTTACATAAACAAACGTTAATAGTGCTAGTACACTCCAAAAAGCAATTTTTTTCTGAGGAGATACGGCCGACACTTTTTTATGTTTAATCAAAGATGCCCTGTAATACATATATCCCAAAATAAGCGAAATGCCTAACAATGTACTTCCATGTTGTAAAAATTTATATATGGGAATTGGAAAGCCAAATAAAGTAAATGTTTGAGAAAGAAAACGAAGATTGGTCACCATAAGCCCATTTTGATGTGTAAATGAATCCCATATGACATGGGTTAGCATACCTAGTAATGCTGAATAACTAAAAACAATGATTTTCCAAGTTTTAGTCCCTGCCTTTTGATAGCTATTAAAATCCTGTAAAAATTCTGGTAAATGGCTCATGATTGGCTGATGGATAAACCGTTGATAAATCAAGTAGATTACTAGAACGAGTGGAAGATTGAATAAAAAGAACCCTGTAAATGTATGACCAATCTCCCCTATTGGCCGTCCCCTTAAAAAGTATTCGAAATCTGGAGCCATACTACCTAATACCAAGGCAGAAAAATGAATATATTTACTTTTCCGAGAAAAAGGTAGGACCGCCGCTGGATGAGCAAATGTTAATGGCAAAACTTCCATCTCCTTTTATGACATCTTTCAGATTATTACAACGTTTTTTAGTTGAAAAGGTTACTCCGACTGTATGAATTTATTAATAATTTCATAAGGACCTACTAATCATTACATATAACACTAATGAAAATATATTAAAAGGAGGATTACTATGGAAAAAGAAGTATTGATACGAGCCCCAAATGTATGTAAAACCTATTCAACTGGTAGCGAGCAATGCCATGCCATTAAAAATATGAATATTGATATTTATGCTTGGCCCCTACTCATTAGGGGCTCCTTTTATCGATTTCTGGAGGAACCATACTTCACTAAATATTTTCTTCCGATAGCACGACAATATTATTTCTTCGAAGTAAGGCAGTGGTTACGCCTTCCCCAACTATTTTAGTCCCGTTAAACTCGCCATTATAAATCGCTGCACTACCGCAGGATGGGCTATTTTCCTTTAAGACGACCTGAGTCGCCCCCACCTCTAGCGCTTTCTGTAAGGTCGCATACGCTCCCTTCAGATACAGCTCTGTGACATCACGGCCAGACCTTTCAATAACGGTAGCTTTGCCATCAAGAACATCTTCTCCATTTCCGCCCACAATTTCAGCAGGCTCACGAGGTGTTGAAAATCCTCCCATCAGCTCTGGACAAACGGTGACAGCCTTTTTCTCTAACACTAGCTTTTGTACACTATCATCTAGACAGTTCGTACCGTTATAACGAACATTTAATCCTGCTAAACAAGCACTTATTAAAATCACTGCCTCCCTCTCCCTCCATGATGATCGTCTGTATGAATAACATCATTTTAACATGCGTTCCTGGAAAATGACTAAGTGACCTAGCATTTTCTCTGATACAATACTTATCAAAGCTGTTCTAAAATAGGGATTAACCATCTATTTAACTTTCTAAGAAATTGATAGGGAATGTTAAAATAAAGAAGAAGGAGTAGATTTTCGTGGAATTTACGATTTGTTTTCTAAAAAAAGGGGAGCACATCCTATTACTTAATAGAGATTATCCAACTTGGATGGGCGCATGGAATGGTGTAGGTGGTAAAATTGAACAAAATGAAACACCTTTAGCTGGTGCCCTACGAGAAATTAAAGAAGAGACAGGTATTACGGTTGAGGATATTACATATAAAGGTAAAATAACATGGACCGATGGGGTCATTGATTATGGCTGTATGTATGCGTTTATAGCAGAGATTCCTGATTCATTTACATATATTACACCGATAAAGGTTGCAGAGGGCATTCTTGATTGGAAGGAGCTTTCTTGGATTTTCCACCCTGAAAATGTAGGCATTGCGGATTTAAAGTATTATTTGCCTACAATGCTTAATGAACCAACAAACTACGAATACATCTTTACTTATCAAGACAAAAAATTAGTCAATATCTCTTCAACACCCATTGAACAAACATCTAAAATATAATAAATAAGCCTCGTCATTGTAAAAAGTACATGACGAGGCTTGTTCTTATGGTCTTGTCTGGGCTAATCGCATTCGACACATTGACCAACATAACGTTGTATGCTGTATTTCATCATGGATATCCCATAGACTATCTACTGCTCTCAATTCGACATTACGTTCTAGCAATTCACTACATATATCCTCGATTTCAAATAACGCAATAGGAATTTGAGCTGTTTCGCTAACCAAATAGCCAGCATTTTCATCTTGTAACGTAAACCCTTTTCTCTCAAATTCATATAGGTACAGTCTTGTATTTTTCAATACCTCTAACCACTTGCTTTCAATCACTACTACATGAGGAGCTATTGCGAGATAATGCTGTCTGTCCTGCTCTGTAGTTTGACTCCCAGCATGAAAACAAACACGCGGACAATCTCTGGGAGTTAAATAATTAGGCAAGCATCTCTCGTTAATTGCCCATACAAGACCTTTGCTTGCATCTAAATCTAGTCGCTCAGGTATACGAGGATGGAAAATCGTTATCGTAGGGTCTTCGCTAACATGAAATAATCTCACGGACTCTGCTCCTTATTTTTTCAACTTAAATACAATAAAATCAGCACAATGCAAATCTTCCTCAAATTGAGGATACTTCTCTAGCATCTCTTGTGACGGTCTAGGCTCTACAATTTTTTCTATATGAAAGCCAGCTTCCGTAATCGCTTCCACATAGCTTGTTAATGTGCGATGAAACAATACAATAGGTGGGTCAGCAGCTAGTTGTTGATATACGCCTTCATAAAAGTAACGTTGTACCTTCCAATACTGTTGCTCCAGCTGCTCATGTCTAATCCATCCACTATTTGGTGTAACAAAGCATGGATGCAATATTGAAAAAATAAAAGTACTATTCGGCTTTAAAAGGCGATACATCTCACGTATTGTAGCACGATAATCCTCTAAATCTTGAAGAACCATATTCGAAACGATACGATCAAATTGGTTGTCTGCTAAGAAGGCTAAATTTTCACAATTACCATGAAAAAATTGGACCGGCAACTGCTGCGGTGTTCTTTCCATAGCAATGTCTAGCATTTTTTGTGAAAAATCAACAGCCGTTACGATAGCCCCTTTTTTCACTAGTATTCTACTTAAATATCCTTCGCCACACCCCGCATCTAATATATGCTTTCCATCCACCTCTTCCAGTAAAGAAAAGATAGTAGGGTTTAATAGTACTTCGTGATGAATATCACCATACTCATAATAATTAGCCGTATACCTTTCCGCATATTGATTCCAACGTTCAATGGCTTGCTCTGTATTCATGAAAATACCTCATTTCAATGTTAAATCGTAACGTTACGTCCCTTGTGCACTTGTCTATTTTTTCATATAAAGAAAAAAAATTATAGACTTTTATTTAATTTTTTAATATCATGTAGATAGAGGCACGCCTTCTTTAAGTAAATGACTAAAGCCAGAAATCCATATAGGATTTCTGGCTTTTATGCTTTATATAGAAATGGTATGTTCAGCAACTGTTTCCTTTTTAATGGTTAGCCATCTTCCCACTAACATCACTAGTAACGCCAAAAAGACGATGATACCCGCAAAGACTAGTGCAGCCTTATAGCTATTATAAATATCGACCAACTGTCCGGCGACAATCGGTCCAATTATTTGTCCAAACGCATAAAACGTTGTTAGTAATGATACAACAAATCCACTCTGTGTAGGAAAAAGTTGTCGTGCATAGGATGTAGTCAGTGTCACAATACCTACAAAGGTTAGACCGAATAAAAATGATGCTAGCAATACACTCCATACGGTTTGTGAAAATACAGGTAACAAGATGCCTATTACTTGAAGTATGTATGCCACAAACAAAATTTTTATCGCTGAAAACTTCTCTAATAAGATCGTCCACACAGGTGCTGATGGGATGGCGGCTAATCCTACAACAACCCAGCTATACGAGGAGTATGCTTGGAGAGAAGGAATATTGTGAATAATATCAACTAAAAATGTACCCGTGATAATATACCCAAGTCCCTCAAGTCCATAGGACAGGATAAGCCATGGCATAAAGCCCTTTGTCATTTTCGTATTCGAAGATTTTGCTCCTTTTAAAGTATCCTGAACCTCTAAACCTCTCCATAAAATGGTAGTAATCAGTAAAAAAACAATTGATAGTATGCCTAGTCCTACCCATGTTCCTTGCCATGCAAGTCTCTCTTCAATAAGAGGAACGCATATACCTGAAATGGCAATCCCTAGCCCTATACCACTAAATACATAGCCCGACCATCGGGATAGTGAGTGTTTCGCCAAATAATCCATGACAATACTAGACGTTAGAACAAAAATGAGTCCACCTGTAATACCAGCGATTAATCGAAGAATTAACCATATACTATACACCTCAATCAAGCCCATTAATCCAACTGATAGGACATTAAAAATAACACTTGCCATTAAAATTTGTTTACGCTGACGATGAATAAAGCCCGCCCATAGTGCCCCAATGAAATAGCCAATATAATTACTTGAAGCTAAAAACCCAGCAACTTCTAAAGAAAATCCTACATCCTGTCGCATAAACGGTAGGATCGGCGTAAAAGCAAATCGACTAATCCCCATAGCGATGACGAGTAATAAAATTCCTCCGAAAACAATCCCCATATGTTGGCGATTCATAGTGTCCCCCCTTTTCCCCTATTGTAATTAAAAGGATACCGAGCAAAAATTAATAAATCTAATATATAATGTATATAAAAGCATAAAAATAATTTATAAAAGGTGTGTCTATCATGAATCTACATGCACTGCGGTTATTTACAAAGGTAGCCGAACTCAATAGTGTTTCCAAAGCTGCGCAGGCCCTTATGATTAGTCAGCCCGCTGTAACCATTCAAATTCGAAATTTAGAAAAAGAACTAGGTTTAACATTGCTAGAATCAAAAGGTAGAGGTATTACATTAACTCAAAGCGGCACCTTTTTATATAAGCAAGCACAGCGCTTATTTGATTTAGAAATAGATATCGAAAATAAAGTACAACAGTTAAAAAATACAGGCCATGAGGAATTACAAATTGCTTCCACACATGTACCCTCTCATTTTTTATTACCTAAATTATTGGCTCATTTTAAACAAGTCTACCCAACTACCCATATTCATTTAAAAACAGCTAATTCACAGCAAGTAATAGAAGAGTTACTCCATTATAAAGCAGATTTAGCCTTTATTGTTAAAGAAGATGGTCATCACCCTGATATTCATTATCAATTTCTGATGAATCTAGATTATTGGTTTATTGTGCCATACAATCATTCATTAGCTGGGCAAACGGTTTCTCTTTCAGAACTCATGCAACAGCCCTTTGTCACAAGAGAAGACGGTAGTTCCACAAAGGAATACTTAAATGCATTATGTAAAGTATATAAGATTCCCCCACCTAAAGTAGGACTACAGCTAGATGGAATCAATGAGTCGATTCATGCTATTGCAGCTGGTTTTGGGACGATGCTAGCTCCATCTATTGCTGCATCCAGCTTTATCCAACAGGAACAAATAGCACGAGTGTTTATTAAAGAGATTGACATTCAGCGTCCGATTTATCTTTGTACACGAAAAAATGAACAACACCATTCAGCTTCTTTTAATCACTTTCTTCATATCATTAATGAAACGATTTCTTAAAGAAAAAGCACTCTAGCATCAAAAAAGAGTGCCTTTTTTTGTATCCTTCAGCGTCCGTAAAAGCTATAAAAATGTAGGCTAAGACTTGATCTCTCTTCTTACCACCCCATATTATTATTCGTTTTTTTTATAGACTTAATAGTTTAAATAGCCTATAATAATCCGTGTTATTATCAATAAACGAACATTAAGGTGGTTTTTATGGCTGAATATACGCAAATTTTTAAAGGAACGGCTTTTACTAGTACATCTGCTACTGAAGTTCAGATTTTAAAAGATTATTTATTTTTCATTAATGCAGATGGCATGATTGAAAAAACAGTCTCTCCTGAACATGCTGATTACCAACAACTATTAACTACATACCAACACCATAAACATTTTCATCAATTAGATGAAGGTCAATATTTCTTACCAGGATTTGTCGACTTGCATGTACATGCACCACAATGGGCGCAATCTGGTACAGCTTTAGACATACCACTTTATGATTGGCTGAACACATATACATTCCCTATCGAATCAAAATTTTCGGATTTAGCATTTGCCCAAGAGGTCTACGAAGATTTAGTGAGCACACTCCTTGCTAACGGCACAACAACATCCTTATATTTCGCGACAGTTCATAAAGAGGCTAGTATTCTTTTAGCAAAAATTTGTGCTGAAAAGGGGCAACGAGGATTAGTCGGAAAAGTGGTGATGGATGACCCTGAACAAAATCCTCATTTTTACCGAGATGCTACTACACAAACAGCGCTTGCTGATACAGAAGCATTCATTTTAGCTGTTAAAGATTTAGCAAAGACAACTAAGCAAGGTGTATACCCAGTTGTCACTCCTCGCTTCATTCCAAGCTGTACCGACAATGCTTTAAAGGGCTTAGGGGAATTAGCAGCAAAATACAATACACATATCCAATCTCACTGTAGCGAAAGCGACTGGGAACATGGCTACGTCAAGGAAAGATTCCATAAAAATGATGCTGAGGCTCTCCATGATTTTGGTTTATTAGGCGAAAAATCTGTTATGGCCCATTGTAATTTCCTAAGCGATGATGATGCACGTTTATTTGCTGAGACAGGCACAGCTATCGGTCATTGCCCGATTTCTAATGCCTATTTTGCAAATAGCGTTATTCCTATTGCCCGCTTCCATGCACTTGGTGTTGATATTGGATTAGGTTCAGATATATCAGGTGGATTTTCCCCTAGCCTTTTCGATAATGCAAGACAGGCAGTCATGTCATCGAGAATGCTTGAAGATGGTGTAGATACAGCAATTGTAGCCAACAAACGTGGTGTTCCAAATTCACGTATTACGATTAATGAAGCCTTTTATCTAGCGACAGCTGGTGGCGGGGAAAGCTTAAGTCTTCCAATTGGCCGTTTACAGGAAAATTATACATGGGATGTACAAATCATTGATACAAAGATCCATTCTGCAAAGCTTCCAATTTTCGATAGCCAAGAAGCATTACACGATATTTTCCAAAAAATAATGTATCTTGTTCGTCCAGAGAATATTCGTGAGGTTTGGGTCCAAGGAAATAAAGTTCATTCAAGGGACTAATGATTTACTAACTGTCTATATTAAAAATTTATTCATATGAGGTGCACATCTTCGTGGAAACGCAACATAGCCAACTAACTAATACAACGAAAAAAACAACACAATTAACCGTACTTCCAGATGAAAAAGTCTCGATTGGTCAATCAGCGCTACTAGGTTTACAGCATGTCATGGCAATGGATGTTTACGTTGTCCCATTTTTAATCGCCATGTTAATTGGCTTACAAACTGGTCAAGCCAGTGCATTAATCCAATCAACCTTTATTGCTGCTGGACTTGCAACTATTATACAAACACATTTCTGTATGAAATTACCGATGGCACAAGGTCCTTCCTATGTTCCGTTAGGAGCCATCGTTGGTATTTATGCAGCAAGTGGCAGTGGTGATTTAGGTTGGAGCACAATATTAGGTGCAAGCTTAATTGGGGCCATTTTAGTGATTATTTTAGGTTACACAGGTATCTTCAATAAAATTGTACAGACATTTATTCCGCCCATTGTAGGGGGAACAATTATTTTTGTTGTTGGTTTATCCTTAATGCCTGTCGGTTTAAGCGATAATATTTTTAATGGGGCAGGTGCATCCATTGAACAAAATATTTATTTAGCGTTAATTTCAGCAGTTGTCCTAATCATTTGTGTAATGTTTGGTACAGTCTTCCATCAAAAGGGTCGCCTATTCCGTATTGGCTCCGTTATTATTGCTTTAATAGTCGGTAGTGTTGCTGCAAATATGATGGGAGTTTTAGATTTATCAGCTGTATCACAAGCAAAATGGTTTAGTATGCCACAAATTCCATTCGCGGATTTCAGCTTTAGCTTTAATATTTCCGCCATTATTACAATGGTCATTATCTATATTGTCTTAATGGCGGAAACAACTGGCACATGGTTTGCCATTAGTAATGTCATCGACAAACCTTTAACGGATAAGCAAATTAATCGCGGTGTTGTTGGTGAAGGGATTGGCTGTTTTATTGCTTCTTTACTAGGTTCTACACCTGTAACTGGTTACTCTACAAATGCAGGGGTTATCTCCATTACAGGAATTGCTAGTCGTCGCGTATTTATTGCTGCGGGTATTTGGTTTATAGTTTTTGGTTTCTCTGGTAAATTAGCCGCACTCATTTCAGCGATTCCCTCGGCTGTCATTGGAGGAGTGTTTGTCATTGTATGCGGCATCATTGCTATTAGTGGTCTGCAGGTAATGAAAAATGAACCTATTGGCGAAAAGGAAATGTATGTGATTGCTATTCCAGTCATTTTAACGTTAGCGTTGACATTATTGCCAGATGATTTCTTGTATTCATTACCTACAACTGTTCAATATTTATTGGGCTCACCAATTGCCACAGCTGCAATTGTAGCCATTGTCCTCAATAAACTATTACCACGCTCAAAATAATCAACCAATTCATGCACAACCCTCTTTTTACATTGGAAGCGGGGGTTGTGCATATTTAATTTTTCAAAAATTTCTGTTTCATTTTCTAACAATCTGTTATACTTGAGCAAAAAAGTAGGGATTATTATGGTATATGATGTCATTATAGTTGGAGCAGGCTCTATGGGGATGGCGGCAGGTTATTATTTAGCAAAGTCTGGGAAAAGTGTTTTAATGCTGGATGCTTTTGATCCCCCTCATGAGGAAGGGAGCCATCATGGAGAGACAAGAATTATTCGATTTGCCTATGGTGAGGGAGCTAGCTATGTACCTTTCGTTAAACGAGCTGGGGAGCTATGGCAGGAGCTCGAATCTTTAGCAGATGAGAACTTATTTTTACAAACTGGGGTAGTAAATATCGGAGAGCCAACTTGCAGCTTTATTCAAAACGTAAAAGCCAGCGCTACCCTTCATGAATTAGCACTCGAACACTATTCAGCAGCTGAAGCCATGAACAAGTGGCCTGGATTATCTTTACCAGCCAATTTGGTAGCATGCTTTGAGCCGACAGCTGGGGTCCTTCGAGTTGAAGCATGTATTAGAGCCTATAAAAAGCTAGCCTTGCAAGCTGGGGCACGCTTACAGATAAAAGAAAAAGTTGTTGGCATCCAAGCGGGAGAAATTGTGCAAGTTCAAACGGCCAATCAAGTCTATGAGGCAAAGCATTTAATTGTCACTGCTGGGGCATGGGCAACTGAGCTACTTCAAACGCTGGACATCGCCCTTCCTGTTACACCAACGCGAAAAACCTTTGCATGGTTTGAAGCGGATGAACAGCTTTATAGTAATGAGGTCTTTCCAGCCTATTGCTTTGAATTCGCTGATTCCTCTTACTATGGCTTCCCAAGCATTGATGGTGCAGGACTAAAGCTAGGTCGACATGATGGCGGCGAAGAAATAAATCCAAATAAACCTCTTCATCCATTCGATGACCATGATCGTGCAGATTTACAACATTTCATTCAGCAATTTATGCCTCAGCATGGAGCATTAAAATACGGGAAAACGTGCAAATATTCCATGACGCCAGACGAAGATTTCATCATCGATTTCTTACCTACTCATCCAAATATGATAATTGCGGCAGGTTTTTCAGGTCATGGCTTTAAATTTAGCAGTGCCGTTGGAGAAGCTCTCGCAGAATTAACATTACATGGTAAATGCAAGCAGGATTTAACACGCTTCCAGCTTAATCGATTTTATTAGTTTTGAATACATGTAGAAAACAATCAATAGCCGGCATTAAATGGATGCTTCATCATAAAAGCAGAGTGGAACGTAAGGCGGCAATTCCAATTGTGGAAATAAGCGACGTTACTTTATTTCATTCTTTATCAATTTAATATTTTATTTTTATTAACCTAAAAAGAACCCCAAACATGTAACTTTATCAATCACTATAATTTGGGGTTCAACCATATTAAAAATCTTACGCTTCAATCAGTGCTAAAAAATCCTGCCAATGATGCAATCTTGGTAACTCAACATGCTGATTATAAGATTGATTTTTTAAAATTACTTTTGTTTGTATATTGTGAAGTGTCTCCAGTACTGCTGGTTTATCATCTACATAAACATCTAAAGCAAGCTCTTTTATAATCGCTACCTTCTCGGCATCTTGCATCCCACAGAAAAAATGGCCCTCTTTTATCGGAAACCCCTGTGCTTCCATCCATTCTTTTGTTTGCTTACAAAATTGCTTCGGCCGAGAGGTAATGTAGTAAATATCATGACCATGATAAGCTAAAGCTTGCAGCATTTTTAATGACCCTTCAAAAGAAGGACAGTTCGTAAAATAAATCTCTTCTAATGAACTACTCCACATCGCTGCGCCCTCTGCATCTGATAAACCAAAAGGCTCATGAATTTCTACTCTTTTTAGCGTATGAAAAATATCAATCGGAATATTTTTCCCCATTTTTTTATTGTAAATGGCAAAGGCATGTGCCCGTAAATCTATCAGTGTATCATCAATGTCAAAACCAAATTTCATTAGATGTGTTACATCCTTTCATGATGCTCTATTTAGAAAATGAGCAGAAAAAGTTTGTTCTCTCTCTATTTGTACTGCTAAAACATCCTCAATAGCTTGCTCTCGCATATGCTGAAAATCTTGAACATTAAAATGAGCTAATGAATCTTTATTTAATAGAGATGCCAAACAATCCGCATCTTTTAGCGCACTGTTCAAGCCAAATGCTCCTGTTGGTGTCATCGTATGAACCGCATCGCCTAAAAGCACAAGACCCTTCGTGCCCCAACAGTTACAATGACAGCTGAAAACATCTAACAGCACAAAATCTTTCCAAGACCGAATGTCCTCCTTTACAGGCTCAGATAATGCAGGGAATTGCATCGTAAGCTGTTGGATAAAAGGTGTAAATGATTGTTTTCGAAGCTGTGGATAGCTCCCTTGTTCAATATTCCATCCAATTTGAATAAAGCCACCAACTTGCGTGAACAATGATAATTGCTTATCTCCAATTAATGCCATTTTAATAGAAGGCTCCCAGCCTGAAGGTGCAGGAATTTTAGCCCATAGCAAGTCAAAGCCATGTTTTTGTTTTTGAACATCAATATGTGCCGCCTTACGAATCGTTGAATAGCGTCCATCAGCACCAATTATTAATTGGCTATCGACCTTTATGGTTGTTCCATCTTTTATGGCGATTACGCCTTTATAATAACCCGACGCGTCCTGGATAAGCTCCGTTACCTTCGTATGTAGCAGACAAGTAAAATGAGAAAATAGCAGCGCTTTTTCTAAAATCCCCTTTAATAAATTAGCTTGAGGAACATGAATTCCTAGATGACCTACTATGTCATTAGGAAAAATGGTTTTAAAGGCCTTACCATCTGCGTAATATTCTAGCTTTTCCATGCGTAATAAGCCAAGCGACTCGACTGCTTCGAAAAGTTGATGACTTTTTAAAACAGCCTCGCCTTCTTCATTTAAATGTTCACCACGAAAAGACTTTCCAAGATCCGCATTTTGTTCTAGTAGGATGACAGATAGCCCTTTTTTGACCAGTAAATAAGATAAAAGTGCACCTGCTGGTCCAGCCCCTACTATACAAACATCCGCTTCATAGTTCAATTTTCTTCACCTTGCTTTGGATAAGCAATAATACATAAATCCTCGCCTATCTTATCAAATGAGGCAAATTCAACCTGCCATGCCTCATTCATTAAGGAGGGATTAGAGCCCGCAAAAGGGGTTAATGATAAATTCCCTCCTAGAACCTTTGGCGCTATATAAATCACATATTTGTCAATGGCACCTTGCTGTAAAAATGAAGCATTCACTTTACTACCACCCTCTAGCAAAATATCTGTAATGCCATGCTCATAAAGTCTTGCAAGCATTTCATCAATATTTAGCCCACGTTCGTCCTTCTCTATCGGTAAAACTGTGAGACCTTTATTTATCAATAAATCGATCTTTTCTTGGCTAACATCATTGCTGCAAACAAGAATTGTTGGGGCTTCTTCCGTATTCAACACATTCGCATCTAGTGGTGTACGTAATAGACTATCCATAATGATACGTGTTGGATTTTTTCCGTAGCCCTCGCTTAATCTTGTTGTTAATGATGGATTGTCAGCGATAACTGTACCAACACCAACTAGAATACCATCTACCTCATGGCGAATACGGTGGACGTCCTCACGTGCAGCCTTACCTGTTACCCATTTAGAATGACCTGTATGCGTAGCAATTTTCCCATCTACAGTCATCGCAAATTTTGAAATAATAAACGGTCTTTTAGTGAGCATGTTATGGATAAAGCGTTCATTTAAACGACGTGCTTGTTGCTCCAAAACACCTACCTCCACTGTTATACCTGCATCACGCAACAATTGAATGCCACGACCTGCTACAGTAGGATTAGGGTCTTGCATCGCAACCACAACTCGACTAACGCCAGAATCCTTCACTAGATTCGCACAAGGAGGCGTTTTACCAAAATGTGAACAAGGTTCAAGCGTAACGTATAGTGTAGCATTCTGTGCATGTTCTCCAGCCATACGAAAAGCATGAACTTCTGCATGTGGTTCGCCTGCTTTTCTGTGTAAACCAGTGCCTACAATAATGTCATTTTTGACAATTACCGCCCCGACAAGTGGATTAGGGTTTGTATTACCTTTTGCACTAGCTGCTAGGTCTAGAGCTAGTTGCATGTATTTTTCGTCTTTAGTAGTCATGGTCGCCACCTCCACTTATTGTTTTTCTCGTAAATGTCCAGATTTTTCAACCTTCGTTTCCAAATAAAAACGATTCGTTTCCGTTAAGCCACCCCATAAAGGAACATGCCCTTCTGCCGCCAAGCCACGAGCCTGTAAAGCAGCCAATTTTTTAGGATTATTTGTAATAAGTGTCACAGGTTTTGCGCGTAGTGTTGCTAATACCGCAAGTGCTTCTTCATATGAACGAGTATCGTCAGGGAAGCCAAGTGCATGGTTTGCTTCTACTGTATCTAGCCCTTCTTCTTGTAATAAATAAGCGAGTGATTTCGAGAATAATCCAATGCCTCGCCCTTCATGATCGGCTAAATAAAAAATAGCTCCACAGCCGTGCTCTACAATCATTTTCATAGATTCATGCAATTGATAGCCACAATCACAGCGCTGACTGCCAAATATGTCACCAGTGTGACAAATACTATGCATGCGGATTAAAGCATCCTCTGAATGGGTAAAATCACCATATACAAGAACTGATGATTGCTGTAAGAAAGCCAAATTGGCTGTAGCTAAGCTATCAATGATTTCTTCTTTTGATACATTCACATCTACTGTAAGCCAGTTATACCACTGAAAAGTAGCAGAAAAGTCACCTTGTTGAACGGGCAAATTGACAGGACCAACTAGGCAAATATTTTCTGTATTCGTGTGCTTTATAACTGTCATTTTATCTTTCACTATGTCCATAATTTTAGTAGTAATTGTCATATTAATCTCCAACCTTCTATAGGAAACAGTTGGTTAAACCACCAACTGAGCACATGTATTTTCACACCACTTACATAACGTAACTTAGTTTATAATAATAACTGAAAAGTGTCAAACAACGGCTACTATCCTATTATTTTTAATAGTAGATACAAAAATTTTAGCATTACTTTTTCATCATATACTACTAGCTTATGGAGATGCTATTTTTTCTGTGCAGGCTAGTCTATAATAAGCTGTGGTACCTGTAATGACGAAAGGAAGTTTAAAATGAACTTAGAAAAAACTGTTCAACTAAAGCAGCCAAAATATCAACAAATTGCTATCGACCTTGCCTCCAAGATCGTCGAAAGAAAATACCGCATCGGCGATAAAATATATGCTAGATCATCTCTTGCAAGTCAATATAATGTGTCTGCTGAGACTGCTAGAAGAGCAATCGCTGTTTTACAAGACTTAGAAATTGTAGAGGCAACGAAAGGTAGCGGTGTCATCATTAAGTCGTATGAAAAAGCAGCTCATTTTGTCCGACAGTTTCATGACGTTCAATCGATTCATGAAATACAAAGTGAGCTTCTGACAAGTATTCAAAAGCAACAGCATGAATTAATAAATTTACAAGACAAAGCAAAGCAGCTAATTAGTCGTACGGAGCATTTCCGTTCAGTAAATCCATTTATCCCTTATCAATTAGAAATGACTGCGGAAAGTCCATGCATTCATCAAACTGTACAAGCCTTAAATTTTTGGCAAAATACATCAAGTACCATCGTCGGTATTCGTCGTGGTAATGAATTATTACTATCACCTGGCCCTTATGTATCATTCGAAGAAGGCGACATTATTTATTTTGTGGGAAATGACGAAAGCTTCGCTAGAGTACAAGGCTTTTTATATCCCAATTAAAAACCGTTTAGGCGCTGATATCACAGCGTTTAAGCGGTTTTTTTCTTATTGGTCGGTTTGACAAAAGTAACAACCCTTTGTTACAGTAAGGTTGTTACTTGTTTATTTTTGGGTATCACTATCCTCATATAGTAATAATCTACGAAAGGAGTGCTTCTATGGAAAAATTAAAAGTAGAACACGTATCGAAAGTGTTTGGCAAACATATTCCCCAAGCACTAGAACTCGTCAAGCAACAAAAAAGTAAGACTGATATCTTAAAAGAAACAGGTGCAACTGTTGGTGTATACGATGCCAGCTTTACAGTAAACGAGGGAGAAATCTTCGTTATCATGGGATTATCAGGAAGCGGTAAATCTACATTAATACGGCTCTTAAACCGCCTTATTGAACCAACGAGCGGAAATATATATATCGATGGAGAAAATATTTCTAAAATGGGTAAAGAAAGTTTACGGACTGTAAGAAGAAATAAAATGAGTATGGTTTTCCAAAACTTCGGTTTATTCCCCCATCGTACATTACTTCAAAACACCGAATATGGCCTTGAAATCCGAGGCATTTCAAAGGAAGAACGCCAAGCAAAAGCAGAGCAGGCTCTTGAAAATGCTGGATTACTCGCTTACAAAGATCAGTATCCAAGTCAATTATCAGGTGGTATGCAGCAACGTGTTGGATTAGCGCGTGCTCTTGCCAATGATCCTGAAATTTTATTAATGGATGAAGCTTTTTCAGCATTAGATCCATTGATTCGAAAAGAAATGCAAGATGAGCTACTTGATCTACAACAAAAGGTCAAAAAAACAATTTTATTTATCACGCATGATTTGAATGAAGCATTACGCATTGGGGATCGCATCGCTATTATGAAGGATGGCTCTATCATTCAGATTGGTACGGGAGAAGAAATATTAACCAACCCAGCAAATGATTATGTCAAAACATTCGTGGAAGATGTGGACCGTTCTAAAGTATTGACGGCTGAAAATGTCATGGTGCGACCAGTGTATGTCAACGTAGATTTAGATGGCCCTAAAGTAGCGCTAAAACGCATGCGACAAGAAGCGGTTAGTTTACTAATGGCGGTCGACAAAAACCGACATTTACAAGGCTTTATTACAGCAGACGACGCATTAGCTTCAGCAAAGAAGCAAGAGCAAACCGTTCACTCCATTGTGCAATCAGAAGTGTTAACAGTTCCACCAGATATGCTATTACAGGATATATTAGGGATGATTTATAATTCACCTACTCCTATTGCCGTTGTAAAAGATGGTCGCTTGCTTGGTGTGCTGATTAGAGGCGTTGTCATCCAAGCACTTTCAACGAGTGATGAGGAGGCGGATGTACATGAATAATTTTTTAGATAATATTCCAACAATACCACTAGCTCCATGGGTAGAATCAGCTATGGACTGGTTGACGAGTAATTTTTCAGCGTTCTTTAACTCGATTCAGCAATTTGGAAAACTACTCATGAATCAGGTCACTGATTTGTTAAATAGTATCCCAGCCATTATTTTAATATTACTTGTCGTTGTTTTTGCCTTTTATGCAACTGGTAAAAAATTCGGACTTGCCTCATTTTCATTAATAGGCTTGTTGTTTATCTATAATCAAGGTCTTTGGACAAATCTGATGGAAACAACCACGCTCGTTATCTTTTCAAGTATTATTTCCATCATCATTGGTATTCCACTTGGGATTCTAATGTCGAAGTCTACAATCGCTGAAAGTATTATTAAACCAATACTCGATTTCATGCAAACAATGCCTGGCTTTGTCTACCTCATCCCAGCCGTTGCCTTTTTCGGCATCGGAATTGTACCTGGTGTCTTCGCATCAGTTATCTTTGCTTTACCTCCAACGGTACGTATGACAAACCTTGGTATTCGTCAGGTACCTAAAGAATTAGTGGAAGCCGCAGACTCTTACGGTAGTACAGCTAGTCAAAAACTATTTAAAGTAGAAATCCCACTTGCTAAATCAACGATTATGGCAGGTATTAACCAAACTGTCATGCTGTCCCTTTCTATGGTAGTCATCGCCTCGATGATTGGTGCTCCAGGTTTAGGACGTGAGGTCTTAACAGCCCTTCAACGTACACAGGTTGGGAATGGTTTCGTTGCAGGTTTAGGTTTAGTTATTTTTGCCATTATTATTGACCGTTTAACACAAAGCTTTAATAAAAAGAAAGCCTTATAAAATTAGTTTATTTTCTTGCCAAGAAGGCAGTTTAATAGATATAAATGATGGACAGAAAGGGAGATTAGATGAAACTGAAAACATTATCGAAATTAGGAATGGCCTTAGGTTTAGGCTTCATGCTCGCTGCATGTAGCGGAGAAGACTCTGGTTCTGGAAAAAATAGTGATTCTAAGGAGGTAAACTTAGCCTATGTAGAGTGGGATACTGAAATCGCCTCCACAAATGTAGTGGGGCAAGTCCTTGAAGATTTAGGCTATGATGTGACATTAACTCCTTTGGATAATGCCATTATGTGGGAAGCAGTTTCTAAAGGCGAGGCAGACGGCATGGTCGCTGCATGGTTACCACATACACATGAATCACAGTATGAAAAATATAAAGATAAATTAGATGAGCTTGGCGAAAACCTTGCTGGCGCCAAAATCGGCTTAGTTGTACCAAGCTATATGAAAGCAAACTCTATTGAAGATTTAACAGATGAAGCTGATCGAACAATTACTGGTATTGAGCCTGGAGCTGGTATAACAGCAGCAACAGAAAAAGCATTAAATGAATATGATAATTTAGCAGATTGGAATTTTGTTACTTCTTCGTCTGGTGCAATGACTACTTCTTTAGCTAAGGCTTTGAAAGATAAGGAAGAAATTATTGTTACGGGTTGGTCACCACACTGGAAATTTGCTAAATATGATCTTAAATATTTAGAAGATCCAAAAGGTGTTTACGGTGGCGAAGAAACAATCAATACTTTTGTTCGTAAAGGGTTAAAAGAGGATTTACCAGAAGTGTATTCAGTGTTAGACAACTTTCACTGGACAGCTGAAGATTTAGAAAGCGTTATGCTAGAGGTTATGGATGGTAAAGATCCAAAAGACGCTGCTAAGGAATGGATTGAAGCAAATCCAGAAAAAGTAGCTGAATGGACAAAAGATGTAAAAAAATAATGTAAACAAATGCACTTCCTTTGTTTCAACGGGAAGTGCATTTGTTATGCTTCTTTTATGACAAAATTTTCAACATGACGGCTGCTCCTAAAACAAGCACTATACAAACAATTCTTCTCCAATCCTTTGATTCATTAAAGAAGAACATTCCTAGCAAGGCTCCTCCAGCCGCACCAATTCCTGTCCAAATTGCATAAGCAGTACCCATCGGTAAGGTTTCCATAGCATACGCAAGTCCTGCAAAGCTTAATGTAAATGCAAATATTAATAATCCTAAGTTTTTTTTATTCTTTTCGTTATTATATTTACTAATCATATAGACACCCATCATCTCACATAGGCCTGCCATTATTAATGCCATCCATGCCATTATTCAGTCACCTCTTTTTCCTTCGGCTCTCCTGTCACAAGCTTTAAGCCTACAACCCCTGCCAATAAAACAACAATACATAGTATTTTTGCTAGCTTCCACGGCTCTCCAAACAGTAAACTATCCGCGCATACTGTGCCGGCTGTCCCCAAACCTACAAAAATCGCATATACCGTACCAACTGGTAAGTGCTCTCCCGCTTTAATTAGTAAATAAAAACTAACATAGATTGCAATTACAGTGCCTATCCATTCCCACACACCCGAAGCATGCTTTAAACCAATGACCCAGCCTACTTCAAAGCAAGCAGCGATAATGACACTTACCCAATGCTTATTCATAAAAAATCCCTCCATCTTATCAGACACGACGAATCACTTGTTGATGACTATCCTTCCTCAGCTTTCGCCAAAACACCTGATTTTAGCCAAACAAAAAAGCCCAGAAGAAACTGTCCTTCAACAGTATCTCCCAGGCTTTTATCCTTCCGTGTCACAAAATCAATTTGTGGTTTTCTCTCGGACCAGACTAGCATCTGCTACGGAACCCTAGAAAACTTTACAATATTTTATTAACCTTAGTATAGCAAACTATTTAATACTTTTCCACTGGAACATAACCGACTTTGGCTACTAATGCTTGACCCTCATCGGTAAGTATCCAATCGATTAGCTTTTGAACATTTTCATTCTCCCCCCCAGCAGTGACCGCATAAAACTCAGAGACTAAAGGATAGGTCCCATTTCGAATGTTCTCTTTAGTTGGGGCTATACCATCAATGGATAGTAATTTGATTTTTTTATTACGAACCATCTCTGTCGAATAGTATCTAAACGTAAAGCCCATCGCATTTTTATAATTTCGATATTGAGATACTTCATGGATAATTCCACCCATTCCTGAGGCAATATTTTCAGAGGGTGCCTCCATAATTGGCTTATTATCCATTAAATTTTCTAATGCTGTTTGGCTTCCGCTATCCGCTGGACGTTGGAAAGCACGGATGGCTTCATCCTCACCGCCAACATCACGCCAGTTGGTAATTTCACCAGCATATATTTTCTTCACCTGATCCAATGTTACATTATCCACATTGTTTTTATGATGGACGAAAAAAACAAATGCCTCTCGCCCAATCGGTGTCATATTAAACGTAAGTTCTTCTTTTTCTGCTTGCCATTCTTGCTTAATAGATGGTGCTGCCACAAAAATTAAATCCACATTTCCCGCTATTAAATTTTGATAGGCTTCTGGTGTACGGTTAACTTGGACCCTACTCTTATATGGCTGATAGTCTCCCTTAGGATAAGTAGCCTCAACAAAGGCTGCATATAAAGGATACATAGCTGTGGCTCCATCTAATCGTGGTAATGACCCTGTCAATTGTAATGAGACTTTTTCGTCAGGCTTTACCACTTGATTGTCCTGCGTAAATGGTTGATAAGCAGATATATCAATTTCTGCATCAACAGTAGGAATACTCAGCTTATAATAATGTTGAATAGGAGGAATTAAAGCAAATATTATTGTCACACCCAATGCACCCATTACCCATCTCTTTTTCTTTTTTGTATTCATCCAATTAAATATTCCACAAACAAACAATACAAATACACAAACTGGAACCGTATAAACTAGTTGCAGAAAGTGCATATGACCACTCAATATGACAATAAGTACTACCATTAATGTCACTACTGATAAACCAATCATAACGCTCACAATTTGTAAGAATTTAATCAAGCCGCAACCCTCCAGTGTAATTTTACACTTTCAAATTAATCGTACTAAATAAAGCAGATATTCGCAACATTATATTCTGAAAATTATGTTAAAATTAAATTTATCTTGATTCGACATCTGCTTGAAACAAGATAGAGCTTTTGGTGGATCCAACATTTAGTAGGGGAAAATTCGCCAAGGCACAACTGGACGGATTAGGAGGATTGTACATATGGCAATAGAAAAAGCACGGAATCATTTAGCCCAATGGCATGTGGAACACAAAATACAAGAATTAGAAGAGAGCTCTGCCACCGTTGAATTAGCAGCACTGGCACTTGGCTGTGAGCCTGCCCGCATAGCAAAATCTTTATCCTTTCTTGTCAATGATAGCGCTATACTAATTGTGGCAGCCGGAGATGCAAAAATCGATAATGCCAAATATAAAGCAGTTTTTGGAACAAAGGCAAAGATGCTAGGTAAAGATAATGTCGAAGCTATGATAGGTCACGATGTCGGTGGAGTTTGTCCCTTTGGCGTTAATGAAGGAGTTGTTATTTATTTAGATGAATCCCTTAAACGGTTTACAACGGTATTTCCTGCATGTGGTAGTAGCAATTCTGCGATAGAGGTCACGATTTCCGAGCTAGAAACCTATACACCGTATGAAGAATGGATTGATGTCTGTAAGGGCTGGAAGGATTAGACAAATAAAAATCGGTAAGACTTTTCAACAGTCTCACCGATTTTTGTTATTTCCCTTATTAATTTATAGAGCTTTTACGATGTCTTTGTCGAAATCTTTTTACCATATGTCATATAGCGCCATAGTTTTTCAAATGGTCCAATTGAAAAGAATTTGAACCAAATCATACTAAAGATAATTTGAATGGCAAAAATAATACATGCGATTACTACAATATCTGATGGTGAAACGACTTCTAAGCCCATTAGTGAGATAATTGCCGTGCCAATAAAGCTTTGGGCTAAATAGTTGGTAAATGCCATTTGTCCCACTCGTCCAATCGGCTGAAGCATTTTCACAATAGGACGATTTTCCAAAATTATAAATAAACAAGCTAAATAAAAATATGTTGTCGGAACTACTCCTAAACCAATAATAGATTGTAGCTGTTGGTCATCTGCTTGTGATGCAAACCATATCCACAATGAAAAACCAATAAAGAATGGGCCTGTAACAAAAAGCAGCCATTTTATTTTTTGAATATGTGCCCCAATATGACCAATCCAACCAGCTTTTGCTACTAAAAATCCGCTTAAAAACATGATGAATATAGCGATAGCATCATTGCCTAAAAGTCCTGAAATAGTGGACATTACAGCATGAGTCGGCATATACATTTGACCTAATATAGCAAGAATATGAAGTGTGATGATTGTAAAAAGCCATTTACAAATTGTTGAAATTTTCGCAGAGTAAAATGGTAGCAATAAAAATCCAATGACTGCATAAATGGCTAAAATCGAACCCCAAAACAAGAAAATATGAATGATACCGATTATCAATAATGCAAATAAACGTCTTGCAAAGCGCCATTTTGGTTTATCCCCACGTGCTTCTGCCCGGGAAGCAAAAATATAAAAGCCAACACCGAATAGGAAGGAAAAGATTGAAAAGAATTTCTTTTCAATAAAAATATCAATAAGTGAATCGATCACTCCATTGATGCCACTATAATCAGGTATAGGTCCGCCTTCTATAATGACCTGATAGGCGCCTACATTAATAAATAAAATGCCAAATAAAGCTAATCCTCGAATAATATCCAAGGAAAGAATTCGTTCTTTTTTTGTAACGGATGGATTCATGTTCAACTAACTCCTTATCTTTTATGCTATAGCTAGCATAACTCTTCATCCTTACAGCTATTTTTTTTAAAGCTTACAGGAACCTTACAAATCAAAAGATTAACTTAATAGTTTTTTATCCGATTCTCTCGAAAAAAATAACATACTTTATAGTAAGAACATAGCAGAAGAGAGGTTTCTCCCATGAAAAGAAATCGTAAATTTGGTTTTTGTTATCCTGGCTATCGATACTGCGGACCTGGTTGCTCGGGACCAGGTGAGCCCACGAATGCGGTGGATAGCTGCTGTAAACTACATGATGAATGTTATGATCGTTACGGTAGCATAAGATATTGTGATGAACTGTTTCAGCAATGCCTCAGACCTCACATGCATACACCCAATAAGATGGCGAGAGATGCTAGACTATTTTATCAAGTATTCGAACTACGCAATCGTTTCTTTTAACAACAAAGCTCACGGTGTTTTGAAAACAACGTGGGCTATTTTTCTTGTATAAATCGCATATTTTAGTGGATCGGTAAAGCCCAGCTTCGTACCTAAGTAAATGGATGCTTTATTTGTAACATCACAATCCCAACAAGGCTTTAGCTCGTTGGCCAAACAATGATTGATAAATGTTGTCGCCATCAAACTAGCCAATCCCTGACCTCTAAAATTCGAATCTGTCATAATATCAATTTCCGCATATTCGTTTGATGTAAAAATAGAGACAGCTTCACTAATGATTTGCTCTTTATGTAGTAAACAAAAACCAAATCCATTTGTCAGGAAATTAGCTGTAGAATCCCAATATTCATCATAGTAAGCATGGGTGAACTCCATCGCTTTTTTTATATGATGTCGAGTAATTGACATCACCTCAAAATTCGATACTTTTTGCTCATCTCTACCATCATACAAGCTTTTATTAAATGTAAATGTATAGCGTTCTAGTTTTCTTAGCTGTCCTTTTAGCAGTTGTTCAATTTTAGTATTCCATTGCTCTGAATATGAAAATAAGGTAAAACGCTCCCCTTGCTTTATAGATTGCTCGAGACAGGCGGAAAGCTGACAATCAATTTCACTAGTAGTTGAATTACCATACACAAAATAAATTCCTGATTTTGTATGTATTAATAGCGTTTGAAATAAAGTTGTATCTGTATAAACTGTTCCTTCTATTAATTGATCGAGAACACTATAAACAAATGTTGGAGCCCTTTTAATATTTCGTTTAATGCTCGGATAATGATTAACTGTAACTTTTATCACGATGTTTCCCCCTTTTTATTGGCATTATGTACCTTATCTTCTATAATAAAATATAGATTTATTTGAAGGGACTGAATTATGCACAGATAGCAATATTTTTCATCCAACATCATTAAAATTTTGGAGGTAAAAGTATTGATTGAATGTATGAACACGGAAAGATTATTATTACGAAAAGTAGCTAATGCTGACGCTAAAAGTTTATGGTCGATTTGGTCAGATCCTTCTGTGACGAAATTTATGAATATCTCAAGCTTTACACACGAAGAACAGGCGCTAGACATGATTGAATTACTAAATCAATTAGCTAATGAACATCGTGCCATTCGCTATTCCATCATTGAATTGACAAGTAATCATATCATTGGCTCCTGTGGATTTCATAACGTGGATTACGATAATGCTACCGCAGAAATTGGCTATGACTTGGCGAAGACTCATTGGGGCAAAGGCTACGCCACAGAAGGTATCATCGCTTTAATCCATGTAGCTTTTACACATTTGGACATGTCGACAATTATAGCAAAGGTCGATGCGGCGAATATCAATTCCATCAGAGTCTTACAGAAATTGAATTTTATTTTGCAGGGCTACGATAGCACTGAAAAAAATTTACAAGTATATGTACTATGTAAAGAGTAATATAAAAAGCTAAGAATGGTTATCTAATCATTCTTAGCTTTTTGCTTAGTGATACATGCCGTGATTAATTTTCCCCGTTAACTTTTCTATTTGTACTTTGAATAATTCTATTTTAGGCATAATTGGATAGCCCTCTTTTTCAAATATCCATTCAGGATTACCATACTTCTCTAAAAGCGCATCAAAGAACCATTCCTTCTTTGACTCCTCTTCCATTCTTACACCTTATCCAAATAGCACTACACTTTGGTAGACAAGTGCAGATTGGTAAGAATATTTTTTCCCTGGGTGTAAATCGCCCATTTCACTTACTTCTATACTGATTTTAGGGTTTTGTTTAATATTGGACCAAAAATGGCTTTCTAGAATATTACCAATATGCAAATAAAGTTTTCCTTCATACACATAAACAAATAGAATTACATAAGGATATCCTTCCTCATCAACTGTCGCAACATACGCGACTTTCCCCATCTTCCAAAATTGCCGCGCTTCATTTTTAGAAATTTCTACACGTTTGTTTTGAATCATACCTCTTATCGTTAACCCCCTCATCAAAATATAGTACGATAAAAATAAAAACGTTAATCTCAAAACATATATTTCATTTACATCTTTATGGTATCTAAAAAAAGAATAGTTTTCCTTTCGCGCATAAGTAAAGCCAAGAATGCACTCGTTTAGCATTCTTGGCTTTATTACTTTAACGCTATTTAATTGGAATCCAAATTTCTGAGTATGAATCGGGGCTATACGCATCCTCTTCTGGGTACACTTCAAGCTCAGCCGTTCCTGCTGGCTCATATGGATTGGAGGGGAACCACTCTGAATATATTTGTTTCCACGTATTTTGCATAGCATCTGGCATTGGCCCGTGCACCTCAAACACAACCCACTTTGATGCAGGTACTTCCATCGTTAATAGATCCTCTCCCACATCACCTACATGATTTGTAGCAATCCAGTAATCAATGAAGCCCTGTTGTCCTTGGTTTGTATTTGGTACACAAACACCTAATACTCCATTGATGTTGCCATTATTTAATTGATATAGCTGATGATCGAAGCCACTCTCATTGATTTCCTGCCAAAACAATGGAATTTCCCGAGTGTTTTCTCCGTCTTGGCAATTGTACGTTCTTTTCACCCCAACAACTTGAAACTTATCTTTTTCTACGATTTTATACTTCATTGGTTCTGCTCCCTTCAAGCTTACCTGAATCACCAGGCGATTGTATGATTTTAGTGGTCCTTGCCTCTTTCTCGCTTCACTCGGCGTTACATAATGCTGTTTACGAAACGCTTTTGTAAAAGCTTCAGGAGTTTCATAGCCATACTTGTAGGCGAGATCGATTATTTTTTGATCTGTATCCATTAATTCCTGAGCCGCTAATGTTAATCTCCTCCGTCGTAGATAATCCGCAATGGACATATCCGTTAAAATCGCAAACGTTCGCTGAAAATGGAAGACAGATGAATTAACCTCCTGTGCAATCTGTTCAATCGTTATGTTTTCTAATAAATGATCTTCCATAAAATTAATGGCTTTTTGAATCGACTCAATCCAACTCATTGCTCTCACTCCCTGATACCATCTTAAAATAGTTAATGCTTTCCAGCCTGTCTTTTTATGCTAACTTTGGACAGGTATGTGTAGAAGCAGTTTTTCATCACTAACACTCCTTCTATTTTCGTTACTTTACATACGATTTTCGCCTTTCTCCACTAAAATCCATTGTACTAACTATCGAAAAACAACCATTATATTTATAATAACGGACAAGGCCTTTATTTGTCCTTAAATCAAGGAGTGTCATCATCGTATCTTACCAAATGAGGAAGAAAAGAATTCAGATGAAAAGGGGGCAATGGGAAATTTCCAAGCATGTTGTAATCATGAAGTATACGAAGAATTAGGCTACAGGTAGTATCGATGATAAATCTAATGCAGCTGTAGAAGTCTGTTACTTTGAAGCCATCATAATTGGCGGACAAATGACCCTTCTTAATCTTGAATAAATTAATGTATGATATTGCATGGAAATCTAAAGATGAGGTCGCACTACTACCATTAACATTCCTAAAAGATCGACCATTTCTCTTATGTTTATGTCAATAAAAAAAGTCACGCCTCTCGACATGACCGATTTTTTTCATATAAAATTATTGGCTGTTCTCTTCTTGATGCTGATAAATAATTAAGGCAGAATGGATGACCGTCTGTTCGCCGATATAGAGGGTATTGTACTTGATATCAAGTATGAAAAAGTAACTCAAATCTAATAAAGCCCGATTAATATCATGTTCAAATTGCACAATATCGTTGTTTTGGATTGTCACAACTTGAGTCGTTTGTGTCATTGCCCACACCCCTTTTCTTTCATGATAGTTCAAAAGGGTATCAAAGTCAGTAAAAAAATATTGGAGCAAAATAAGCTCCAATATTTTTTAGTACATCGTTAAATATTCCTCACGCTCCCAGTTATGGACCCGTGTACGGTATTTATCCCATTCTATTTCTTTGGCTCTATTAAACTTTTCATAAATATGATCACTTAGAGCTTCTCGTACAACTGCATCCATTTCTAATTCAATTAATGCGTGTTCCAATGAAGATGGTAGACTATCAATACCATTTAATTCACGCTCTGGACCTTTCATTTTATAAATATTTCGATCTACCGCTGCTGGAGGCGTTAAATCTTTCCGTATGCCGTCAAGTCCAGATGCTAAGATTACAGCCATTGCTAAATAAGGATTTGCTGCAGGATCAACTGAACGTAACTCAATACGTGTTGATAATCCTCGAGCTGCTGGAATACGAATAAGTGGCGAACGGTTTTGAGCAGACCATGCAACATAGCATGGGGCCTCATAGCCTGGAACTAATCGTTTATAAGAATTAACCAGTGGATTCGTGATAGCAGTAAAGCCATGTACATGCTGGATAATACCTGCCATAAAGCTACGAGCTGTTGCGCTTAATTGAAGTTCTGCGTGTTCGTCATAGAAGGCATTTTTATCCCCTTCAAATAACGATAGGTTAAAATGCATGCCAGAGCCGTTAACTCCAAATAGTGGCTTAGGCATAAATGTTGCATGTAGCCCATGCTGTGCAGCAATCGTTTTTACGACTAATTTAAATGTTTGAATATTATCGCATGCTTCGATGGCGCTAGCATATTTAAAGTCAATTTCATGCTGTCCAGGTGCAACTTCATGGTGAGAAGCTTCAATTTCAAAGCCCATCCCCTCTAGTTCTAAAACAATATCACGGCGACAATTCTCCCCTAAATCTGTCGGAGCTAAGTCAAAATATCCTCCGCTGTCATTTAGTTCAAGTGTCGGATGCCCTTTTTCATCCAGCTTGAAAAGGAAAAATTCTGGCTCTGGTCCCAAGTTAAAGGAAGTGAAGCCTAACTCCTCCATTTCCTTTAAAACGCGCTTCAAATTAGATCGTGGATCCCCTTCAAAAGGTGTTCCATCTGGTCTTGCAATATCGCAAATAAAGCGTGCCACCTTACCTTTTTCAGCTGTCCAAGGAAAAATTACAAATGTATTAAAGTCTGGTCTTAAATACATATCTGATTCCTCTATACGTACAAAACCTTCAATCGAAGAACCATCAAACATGACTTTATTGTCTAATGCCTTTTCTAATTGGCTCACAGGTATCTCTACATTTTTAATCGTACCTAATATATCAGTAAATTGTAGGCGAATAAACTTCACATTTTCTTCCTTCACTCGGCGTATAATACCTTCTTTTGTATAATGTTTCATTTTCCACCACTCCAATGTAAATTTAATTAACACAACTTTTTTATGACTGTTTTAAAAATACATCATTTTTTAAAATTTAGCAACATTCATGTAAGGTTTTATAACATCGTTTTTTTAGAATATATTCATCTTGATTTTCGATACATAAAAAAAGGTATACCCATTAACTAAATGGATACACCTAATTTATATTTTATTTTTTAATATTGTAAAAGCATATTAACGAACACTACCAGAATGACAACAGGTACTATAATCAACATTAACAATCTGTAGGCTGAATAATATCCCTGTCCCATATGACTTCCCATTAACAGTTCTCTTCTTACAAATTCCTTATCCACTACATAGGCAATAAAAATAGCAATAAACAAGTTCCCCAATGGTAGCATTAAGTTAGATACTAAAAAGTCAGTTGCATCAAATATGTTCTTTCCAAAAACCGATACATCAGCTAACAAGCTAGAGGAAAGGGATGCTGGAATGGCTGCGAGAAATACGACTACACCAAGACATGAAGTCCATACAAGACGTGTTTTTTGACTATTTTCCATCAATGCCGCTACAATAATCTCGTATAAACTAAACGAAGACGTTAATGTGGCAAATAAGAACAATAATAAAAACATCGCTAAAAATACTTCCCCAAACGGCATCTGGCTAAATGCTGTTGGTAGCACCATAAATAATAAGCCCGGCCCTGCTGCCGGCTCTAAATCAAAAGCAAAAACAACCGGGAAAATGGCTAGTCCGGCTAAAAATGAAACCAGTACCGTCAGCATAACTACGGAGCCTGCCGAATTCGGAAGACTTACATCTTTTTTGAGGTAGGAACTGTATGTAACAAGACAAGAAAATCCTACTGCTAATCCAAAAAATGATTGCCCCAAAGCTTCTAATATAGATTTCCCTGTAATATTCGAGAAATCAGGCCATAAAAAGAATTTTATCCCTTCCATGGCGCCATCTAATGTGACAGCACGTATCACAAGGACAATGAACATAATAAAGAGCAATGGCATCATCCATTTATTTGCCTTTTCAATACCATTTTGGACTCCTAATGAAATAACAAGTACATTTGCTAATGTAAACAAAGCTAAACCTACAAGCGTAATCCAAGGTGTACCAATTATTTTTCCAAATAGCTCTGCAGGATCAATAGCTGGGTCAATGACAGCACCTGTTAATCCTAGCCCACTATAAATAAAAATCCAGCCCCCGACAACGCTATAAAATGTTAGTAATAAAAAACATCCGAGAACACCCATTCGGCCAATCCATGCCCACCCCTGCTTTGTAGGAGCAATTTTTTTATAGGCAGTGATTGCCTCAGACTGCGTACCTCGCCCTAATATATATTCAGATAATAGCATCGGGAGCCCAATTAATAATGTAAATAGCACAAATATTAAGAAAAACGCGCCTCCACCACTTTGCCCAGTTACATACGGGAGCTTCCAAATCGCTCCTAGTCCAATTGCAGCACCCGCTGATGCTAAAATAAATCCTAACTTACTAGACCACTGTCCTTTTTTTCCACTCATCTCTTCAAACTCCTCAAACATTCTAAACTCATCTCTAATTCTACATGAAAATAGAGTTCTCGACTAGGTATTACTAAAAAAGAACTAGTGATATCTCGACAACCTATTACCTTTTTCTATTTTCCTTCCACCATTTCATCTCATAAAAAAACCTCGAGTTCTTCACTCGAGGTTTAGTACAATTTATTTTGTTATATACATAGAACGCTGGCGGTCAATCCATTTACGCATTGTTGTAAATAATAACGCCATAATACCCGTTAATAAAATTCCTTTGACAATATTAAATGGTAAAATACCAGCGACAATCATTTTATATAATGAATCACCTACAACAGGCTCCATACCTAAAAAGTAAGTGTACATTGGTAAAAATACAGCATAGTTTAAAATACTCATTCCTACTGCCATCACAACTGTTCCCGTTGCTAAACCTCCAACAAGACCAGCAATTGTTTTAAAGCGATTAAAAATAAAGCTTACTGGCAATATAAATAAAATACCTGTTACAAAATTAGCCATATGCCCTACGGGAACGCCTGTTGGAGTGCCTGAGAAAATCCAATCCAACACATTTTTAAACAACTCTACTAAAATACCAGCTACAGGTCCCATCGTGATTGCTGCAAGTAAGGCAGGCATATCACTGAAATCCACTTCTAAAAATGCTGGGAATGGTGGAATTGGGAAATTAAAAAGCATTAATAAAAACGAAATACTGCTCAGCATGCCAATCGTAATAAACGATTGAAGTTTGACATTTTTCTTCATAGAAAGCTCTCTCCTCTTTGCTGATTCAATCTCGCAAGAAGAAAGGTGACGATCTTTCAATTGTTTCATGAAAAAACCCTTATGCGTTTAATAAAGCATAAGGGAGAAAGGCATAACGAATAAACGTCCTCATCAACTAATTTTTGAGCACCGTTAAATAAACCATACAAAAAAGCGCTCGGTCATAGTTTATTTCATGACAATGAATGACGATCGTACCTTCATCTTCTCCCATCCAGACTTTAACTGTCGGCCTTGGAATTCCACCAAGTCAGCCATGCGAAAATTCGCACAGGTCGCGGGCTGAAGAGTTAAAAATAAATCAATCGAGCTAATGAATAAATTCACTAGCGATTTACCACTCTATTACCGCCGGTCGGGATTTTCACCCTGCCCCGAAGATGAATCATATTATTTTATACTACAGCTTTACTATAATGAATTATGAAGTAAAAGTAAATAGTTCTGCTCAAAAAAATCCGATTAAATTGCTATGTTTTATAAACAGTAAAGGCATTCCCGCTATATGGGAATGCCTCTCTTTTTTATTCTTCTTTCGACTATGGTAAAAATTGTTTATTTGGTCCCACTGGCTTTGGTAAATAACCCTTCAAATCAAACCCTTCCCAGCTTTCTTGCACAACATTATCTAAAAGTAGCTGCTGATTAAAGCTAGCAGCAGTCAACATCATGGCCTCAATTAATTGAGTTGCTCGTATTGGTTCCATAGATGTTAAATCAAGCGGAATATCAAAGGTAACAACTACACCTTCCTCTTGTTCTTTGACTGTGTATGTCACATTTTCAGGCACAACGGATGTATAGACATCATCATTTTTATTTTTCATCTGTGTAAGTGCTTCTGTAACTGTCTCAAAAGTTTGACGGAAATCTGGTGATAAATATTCTGCACCATTAGTATCTTGGTACAAGTAATAATTATAACGCTTGGCATTAGTTAAAGACATCGCTTGATTTGGCTCACCTTCTTGAGAAAACTCATAGGGTGTTCCATCTTCATTTTGTATTTCTACTTCGGAATATTCAGAGTCCGAGAAGGTATCTTCCATTGTGCCTTTGTATTCATTAACTGTAGCAGAGGCAACATCATAGTCATTTTCCTTTGGCAAGACATGGATGAGCTTATCATCCTTCTCCTTCAGCTCACCTTTATAAGGATGATACTCTGTAAACCCTTTAGCCTCCTCGTCAATTTGCGGAGCATACTTTTCATACATCCGTAAGGTAGAAGGCTTCTCTCCTCCAAAATCAGTAGCCACACGTTCATTTGGGATAACATACGTCATAGGAACACTTTCCGCATCGCGTCCTGCCAAACCAATACGGAAAACGACAGCATCCTTTACATCCTCCTCGTAGACAGAGGTACGTAAAGATAAAATGCGCTCATGCTCCGCGACAATACTTTTGGAATCCAGCATTTCATCCTGCGTTGCCGCTTCCTTTGCCGCTGAATCCTCTTGCATCGTAGAATACTGAGCTGTTTCAGGCATACTCGCTTGATCTTTTTGTTCACCTTGATTATTCTTCCATACTGTGCCAACGAGTATTGTTAGCACAAAGACTGCGGCTACACTCATAAAAATCTGCATATTACGTACCTTCGATTTTGTCGCAGGCTTTTTAATGATAGGATCTTCCTGTTGAGATGGTTCATCTTCTATAGGTTCTTGCATAGCTTCTTGAAGGTGGATATTATCTTGCAAGCGAGCATCTGCCATTAACCGATTTAATATATCTTCTTTCGAACGGTGGTCAGAAAGCTTAGGGGCATTGTTCAGTACATGTTCAAGCTGCTCATCATCAAATGGCTTATGTGTCATTGCCGTTTCGCCTCCTGTTCTCTGATCGGCTGTAGCTGTTGCCTTAAAAATTTAATGGCTCGATGCTGGGTTGTTTTTACCTTTGCTTCTGTCCAATCAAGTATTTGCGCCGTTTCTGCTATCGATAAATCCTGGAAATAACGCATAATAATGACCATTTTTTGGTCGCCAGTACAGTTTTCTAATACTGACGCTACTTGCATAAATTCATCACTGGCCTGTAGCATTTCCTCCGGTGATGGTGTGTTTGAATGGAGCTGTTCCGTTTCCCAGTCAAAGAAATCAAGCGAATGCTTCTGACGAACAGCTTGCTTTCTAAAATGATCAATCGCAACATTTTTGGCTATTGCAAAAAGCCATGTTTTCTCACTACTATTGCCTGCAAATTGATCATATGAGCGCAATACTCTTACATAAACCTCATGCGCTAAATCCTCAGCAAGTGTACGGTTTTTTACTAGATAGATTAGAAACTGGAACACGTCTTGATGATAGGCATCGTAAAGTCGATGGAACACGGAGTCATTCAATGCACTCCACCCCCGTTCTATATTATTTGTCGTCTTACTTTCGCAGAAGTTACAGCCAACTAATAACAAAACCCTGTTATTAATCGAACGGTAAATAAAATGTGAAGGTTGTACCTTCCTTAAGCACACTATCTACCATAATATTTCCTGAGTGTGCCTTTACAATATTTCGTGCAATGGCTAAGCCAAGTCCCGTACCACCCTTAGATCGAGTACGTGCCTTATCCGCTTTATAAAAGCGTTCAAAGACATAAGGTAAATCATCTTGAGGAATACCATGTCCTGTATCTTGAACAGAAATTTTAGCAAATGTTGGCTCCTTTTCTACTTTTACCGTGACAGACCCCTCATCTGTATGTCTTAATGCATTGTCGACTAAATTCGTGAGTACTTGCTCGATACGATCCTCATCTATATTAATCATAGCGTCGTCATTAAATTCACTATCGAATAGTAGATGAACATGCTTCTCTTTTGCCACCTGTGCAAATTTTTGAGTAATACGTTCAAATGTAGAATTAATCGGTAATTCATCTTTATAGAGCGTCATATGCCCCGATTCCATGCGTGCTAAATCTAATAAATCAGTGACAAGGCGACCCATTCGTTTGGATTCATCATAAATAATTTTTGTAATTTCATTACGTTCTTCCTGATCTTGAATAAAATCATCATCCATCAATGCTTCAGAATAACCTTGAAGCATGGCGATAGGAGTACGCAATTCATGAGAGACGTTCGCAATAAAATCAGATCTAAGTTTTTCTAGGCGATGTTGTTCTGTCATATCACGAATAACCGCGACTGCCCCTCGAATGATTTCTCCACTATAAAGAGGGCTAATTGTAAAAGTATAATAATTTCCATCCATTTCAATTTCCTCTTCTAGCTTATCCTCAAACATGAGTACATGGTCCAGCATATGATAAAGCTCTGGCGGTATTGGTTTAGCACTTTGTGAGCCTTTATTTACAAACCATTTTTGCATTAGACGTTCTGCTGGTGGATTACTTAATAATATTGTACGGTCACGATTAAACGTAATCACTGCATCTGTCATGGATGTCAAAATATTTGATAGCTGTTCATTTTCTTGATTGATAACCTCTAAATTATGCTTTAATTGACGACCCATTTGGTTGAAGGCAACTGCCAGCTGTCCAATTTCATCATTTTGAGTGGTAGGCATTTTTGCTTCAAAATTCCCCTTTGCAATTTCAAATGCCAGTTCACGCATTTTTCTAAGTGGTGAAGTTATACGAGAAGACAAGAAGAACGCAAAAAATGTCGTCAAGACAAATGCTATGAAAGCTGCCAAAAAGACAATTTTCGTCGTTTCCTTGGACGTTTTATGTAGAGCATCGGGGCTCTGATAGATGAAAACTGCTCCATGTACAGCATTTTCTACATTCAAGGGGAAGCCTAGCACTACATAAGATTCCATTTTCTCTGGATCTGTAGAGGAGGGCATCATCATTTCTTTAATAATGGGTTCGTCTGATTGAAAGACTTCACGGAAAGATTTATTCGCCAAAATGGTATCTTGAATTTTCTTTTTATTGACACCCTCTTGCATGGCAAAGGATACCTCTACATGGCTAATTGCAATTAGTGCATTGGTGCCTTTAGGTAAAATATCTTTTAATAGTTCCGAAGTCGATTCAGCTGTTTCATTGTCATCCACTATACTTGCCACAGTGGCAGCCGTTTGACGTAAAGATATTTCTGCTTGCTGCATGTGGTAGTTTTGAAGAAATTCAAGCATTAATACCGTGAAAACAAATAATACAAATGAAACGAGAAGCAATATGGTTACCCATAGCTTCCCGACAACACTATTCCATATTCTATTCATTGACAACCTCAAATTTGTAACCAACGCCCCAAACTGTCACAATCATTTTAGCAGCGTTTTCAGAAACACGGTTGAGCTTTTCGCGTAAACGTTTTACGTGTGTGTCAACTGTACGTAAATCACCAAAGAAATCATAATGCCAAACTTCTTTTAGTAGTTGTTCACGGTCAAATACTTTGTCTGGCGATTTCGCTAAGAAGTAAAGTAATTCATACTCTTTTGGTGTTAAATTAACCTCAATGCCCTCAGCCGTTACACGGTGTGCATCATGATCGATCATCAAATGCTGGAACACCACTAAATCTTTTGAAGAGGATGCATTTGTCGTAGGTGAGAATGCCTGTGAACGACGTAAAATAGCCTTCACACGTAACACAACCTCACGAGGACTAAATGGTTTTACAATATAATCATCTGCTCCTAGTTCGAAGCCTTGAACACGATTAGCTTCCTCACCTTTAGCAGTTAATAAAATAATAGGTGTTGCTGCTCGTTCACGAATTTCTGCACACACTTCTAGCCCATCTTTTTCAGGCATCATAATATCAAGTAAAATACAGTGATATTCTTTTTCTAAAGATTTTTCGATCGCTTGTTCACCATTTTCTGCCTCGTCAACAAGGTAACCTTCTCGCTCCAGATACATTTTTAATAAGCGGCGAATACGATCCTCGTCATCTACTACTAATACTGAAATATTTTCTGACACTTTCACGATCCCTCTCTTCCAATCTTTCTCTAACTTCTATTGTACATGGTGTGACACATATTGAAAAGAAAAGAAAGCCTCTTCGCTACAGCGAAAAGGCTTGTTGTTTCACAGGTTATGCGTAGGAGTGTAAACCTGCAAGAATTAAGTTAACAGCAATTAAGTTAAATAAAATAATGCCGAAACCAATTAATGCTAACCAAGCAGATTTTTGACCTTCCCAGCCTTTTGATAAACGTAAATGTAGGAATGCCGCATAGAATAACCATGTAATAAGAGCCCATACTTCCTTAGGATCCCAACCCCAGAAGCGACTCCAAGCAATTTGCGCCCAAATCATCGCAAAGATTAAAGCGCCTAGGGTGAATACAGGGAAACCAATTAGCACTGAACGATAACCAATTTCATCAAGTAATTGTAAGTTAACACGCTTCACAAGTGGTTGGAAAATAGCACTTATTCGACGACGTGCAATTAAGCGAATTAATAAATAAAATACTGACCCTACTAATAATGACCAGAAGACAGTTGTTAATTTCTTCGCATTAATTAATGCTGGCATTTCTACGATTGGTGACATGCCATGCTCTTCAACCACCTCATACTCATTCATACCGAATACAGGTGGTAAATTGTAAATAATTTTACGTGTAGTTCCTTCTTTATCCACATAATTGTAGCTAGATTCATAATCCATTGCACTGAATGTAGATGTCACAGCGACAAACCCAACAACTACTACAAGACAGTACATAACGGCTTCTAACCAAAATCGCTGTTTAGAAGGCTTCGTTAAATCTACAACCTTTAATAAGTAAATAAGTCCAGCCACAGCACTGATCGCTAAAATAGATTGCCCTAATGCCGCTGTAATTACGTGAATTGTTAACCAATGGCTTTGTAATGAGGGCACTAATGGACTTACTTCTTTCGGGAACATCGAAGCATAAGCGATAATTAAAAGTGCTACTGGTAATGCTACTAATCCAAGTGCAGATAAACGATAAATAAAGTAAATTAAAATAAACGCACCAACAATGAACATACCAAAGGCAGTTGTAAATTCAAACATATTACTTACTGGCGCATGTCCAGTATAAATCCATCGTGTAATAAAGTAGGCAAGCTGTGATACAAATCCAATAATTGTTACCACAATGGCAAGCTTACCCCATTTACCCGTGTTTTTACCCGTAGCATTCCCTTGCTTAATGGAACCACCAAATAATAACGTCGCAACTAAATAAGCAATAAAAGCTACAAATAACAGGTTTCCACTTATGTCAATCAAACTCATAAGGTGTTGTCACCTTCCTTTTCTTTAATGCCACCATCCGTGGACTCTTCGCCAGCCTCTTCTTTCTCTAACTGATCTTTGTACGGAGGCAATGCAGCAAATGCTGTAACAGCATCTAAATCCTTCTTCATGCTGAACATATTTTTATTAACATGGGCAGCCATTAAAACACGGCCATCCGGCTCAACTTGAAGCCATAAACGACGGTGATTCCAGTATGATCCAATTACGACACCAATCATAAAGATAACTCCACCAACAAATAAGATAGGAATTGTACTATCTTTACGGACCGTAATACCTGACATATCACGCATCTCAGCAGCAGCAAATTTCATTCTATATTTATTTTCGCCCAGTGGTTCTAGTGGTGGCTGCATAATTTCCACAAAACTTACTTCGCCTTCTGGTGTTTCTGGCGTAGTCATTTTAAATAAAAATGCCGGATTATTTGGAATCGATGTTTTTGTTTGAGGTTCTCCATTTTCAAAGCCATCAAAATCTGGTGTATAAACTAGAATTTGCACGGAAGACCCATTACCTAAATCATATTCTTTTTTAGGATTTGTTAAATCAATTTCCACTTTACCAAGTGATTTTTCACTCGCCTTATTAATTAATTCAAAATTCATTTGCTTTAATTCATTCAGACGATAATCCATTTGATAAAGAGCGAAGCCATCTTCTTTTAATGGGTGATTGACACGAATCGAATAATCTTTAACTTTTTCTAAATTTTCCGTATCGCCAGGGATTGCATCTTTAGGCTGTTTGTAAAGCGTAATATCAGTTTGGAAGTTTTTAGCAACCACGTTAACACCCTGTTTTACTTGCTCTCCTTGAGGTTCATTATCGTGAGTTTCTAAAATAAAATCTTTGTTTTCAATGAAATAACCGTCCATGCCAGTAATAGCACGTGTCTCTCCCTCGCGGACCCATATTGATTCATCAACATAAAATCCTGGGATAAGACGTAACATAACCCCACTTAAGAAGATAATGAGACCGACATGGTTTATGTACGGACCGTAACGAGAAAAGCGACCTTTTTCAGCTAAGAGAGCGCTACCATCTCGACGAACAGAGTATCTCATTTCAGTCATTTTTTGAGCCACTTTATCAAGCGTCTCCTCTGCGTCAGCCGTTATTTGACCTTCACCAATAATACGTTGACGCTTCATAAAGCTTTCATGTCTTTTAACACGCTGATTCTTTAGTGATTTATAGAGTGGGATTCCTCGGTCTAGACTCGCTACAATAATTGATACAGCTAGCATACCAACTAAAATTTGGAACCACCATGAACTGTATAAATCTGAGAGTCCTAGCGTGTAATAAATTTTACCAAACGTACCATATACGTCAGCGTAATAAGCTCCCTTCTCTATATCAGAGGCTTTTACATAAAACTCTTGTGGTAGTAATGTTCCGATTGAAGCAGCAATTAATGTGATAATAATTAAAGATATACCAACTTTAACACTAGAGAAGAAATTCCAAATTTTGTCGATAATCGATTTGTTATACGTTTTAGAACGAATGGCAGTACCGTCATAACGCATATCAACAACTTTATTTTGCTTCTCTTCTTCCGTTAAAGGACGACCACATTTCTCACAGAGCTTCGTGCCGTAAGGGTTACTATGACCACAAGCACAAATGATTTTTTCCATCGTCATTTACTCCTTATTTCGGCTTCACTAATTCCATGTACGAAGCAATATTTGCATCTGTCATTTCACCAGTAATAATTTTTACGACTTTTCCTTCTGGATCAATTAACACTGTAGCAGGTAGTTGACCTACGTTATAAGCAGTCATAACACTTTTTGTTTTATCGATAACTACCGGGAAAGACAATTTATATCGATCGACAAAATTCTGTACTTCAAAATCCGTTTGAGCGATATTAACCGCTAAAGTTTGTACACCTTGATCTTTAAATATTTGATACTGTCTATCCATCGCAGGCATTTCCTTTTCACATGGCTTACACCAAGTTCCCCAGAAATTTAAAAATACCCCTTGTCCTTTATAATCCGACAATTTATGTTTTTCACCGTCTAAATCTACTAACGTGAAGTCAGGTGCTTCTGAGCCAACTGCTACTAACTCTACTTTTTCCTTTGTTGCTGTTCCATAAACCGTGTACCCGATTGCCAATGCTAATACTGCTAAAATGACCGTTCGTAGTACGAGACGCTTTTTCTTTTTCTCCAAGTTAATAAACCCCCTATCATTTACGACTTTGCGTAAACATTGTAGACATGAAGCTTTTTACATTATAAAGACTTTAGCATAGAACTTTTTCAATTTATAAACGTCTTTACGTATGTAAAAACATCTATGAAAATTGTACGTCAACGATGTGTTAAGCTCTTCTGGCTAAAATGTAACTAGGCGTACTATTCTCACCTATTATAGCAAAATGATACAAAAACACTTAGCTATTAATTATGAATGATTTATGAACGATTTCACCAAAAAGAAAGTGAAAATAGTTTTTATTCCTTTTAAAGTATCCTCACTTTCTTCTGGCAAGTTCTTTTAATCCAGTTTCCCTGTTTCTGCTAACACACGCAATTGCTTGACTTCATGCTTAGACAATTCACGGAATTCACCTGGTGCAAGTCCGTATAAATCTAAAAAGGCAAATCGTTCACGTTTTAATTTGACAACTGGTGTACCAATAGCTTCAAACATACGTCGAACTTGGCGATTACGGCCTTCATGAATCGTAATTTCGCAAATTGCCTTGCCAGCATTTTCGTCAAAGGATGTCATACTTACTTTGGCTGGTGCTGTCTTTCCATCCTCTAATTTAATACCACGTTGAAGCTTTTTCAGACCTTCAATTGTTGGAATGCCTTTGACACGTGCGATATACGTTTTGTCAATTTTAAATTTTGGATGCGTTAACATATAGGAAAATTCTCCATCATTTGTTAATAGCAATAATCCAGATGTATCATAATCAAGACGACCCACTGGGAAAATACGTTGCGGAATATGATGAAATAAATCTGTGACAGTTTTGCGTCCTTTATCATCTGTCACGGCCGAAATAGTGCCACGTGGTTTATAAAGTAAGAAATAAACTTTATCTTCTTTTTCAAGCTTTACGCCTTCCACTTCAATTGTATCTGAGTTAGACACCTTTGTGCCTAATTCACGGACAACTATACCGTTCACTTTTACTTTACCTTCTACTATCAATTGCTCTGCTTTTCGCCTCGAAGCAACACCCGCATAAGCAATGACTTTCTGTAATCTTTCCATTTCTTCACCTCTAGTTTTCTTTCACATTAACAATTTCGTTGAAAATCGATTTCTCGTTCAATTGAATAGGGTTAATTTTCCCGCTAATCTGTGAAAATTATGTCATACTTTAGCGCAATATTAAAGAAAAACAAATTTCACAATCATTGTTGGAGTATTCGTAATAATTTTTCTTTAGCACATTTAGCAATAGTAGGAATAAAAATTTTATTTTACCCTTCTAGTAGTATACTCTTTTTACCAGTAAGCAAATCGTTTTAAAAAAAATGTTTATATGCTCTGTTTGCACTCTTATTTTGAACGTAATCAAGAGTAATTTTATATTTTTCCATTGCTACCCCAAGTTGCTAAGCTTTGATTAGATTAATTTTAAGGAAATAGATATTCTCGCATCATATATCCTTATTCAGTTCAACCGGTTATATAACAAAAAAATCAGCAAATCGTTTTTTCAACGATCCGCTGATTCAACTTTTACTGGTATTGCATAAATACGTTCTTCACCTAAAAAGATTGATAAGACAGCTTCCTGACGTTTTCTTGAAACGTGTAAAACTTGCCGCACTTGCTCTTTTTCCTCTTTATTTAATTGCAGGCGAACAGGCTCTTCTAATCGAATAGCCAATTTTTTATTAACGTTGTATTTGCCCTTCTTCACCACTGTTTCAAGATCGTAATCTCTCCACACTTGATTAGAAAAGCTTCGATGAACATTCCAATCATCCGATTCATTTAACGTGACAACAATACAGGTTTGCCCATCCTTTTGAAAGGCTGTTGCAAGCGTACGACCAGCTACCTTTGTAAAACCTGTTTTACCAGCATAGGCAACTCCAGTAGCAGATTTTAAAGAACTCACAGGTTGTTCTGTTTCATCATCAATTTCCGCAGCCATCCCTGAGCCTTCTCTTAATAGTCGATGCTTATTCTCCCATAGCATTCCGTTAACCGTATTCGCTTTATAAAGAACCGTTGAGGCAATTTTCTCAAATGTTTTATTTTGTAAAGCGACTCTTAGCATCTCAGCAGTATCTCTTGCAGAAGATAAATGCTCTTCATGATGTAAGCCAGAGGGGTTCATAAAAACCGTATTGGTAAGACCCGCAATAACGGCTCTTTCATTCATTAATTTGACAAAGCCTTCAACAGAACCCCCTACATGCTCTGCTAAAGCTGTCGCAGCATCATTGCCTGAACGAAGCATTAAACCATATAATAACGTTTCTACGGTTACCGTTTCGCCTGCCTGCAAATAAATAGAACTTCCCTCAGCCATGGCAGCCTTTGGTGAGATGACAACTTCCTCTTGCAAATCACTATTTTCGATAGCCACAAGTGCCGTCCAAATTTTCGTTAAGCTAGCAATTGGTAGCCGTTCATTACTATTTGAACCTATTAACACGCGACCTGTCTCTCCATCTAAGACCGCATAGCCACTTCCTCCTCTCGCAAAGCTTGATTGAGGAAGTATTACCATTAACACAATGATCATCAACATTATTAATCGAAATAACCGAAGCAACGAGCCACTCCTTATTCAATATGATAGGAAAGTATAGATTTATGTTGGTCGTTATGCATTATTCCTATACATTACTTTGCACCATTAAAAGCTTCTTGGAATTTGGTCATAAATAAATCGGTTTCTTGCTCAGTTTCTGCAAACTCCTCCTCTGGCAGAGGTGGCATTTCCTCTACACTGTTTAAACCAAAATAGTGTAAAAATTCTTTAGTTGTTCCATATAGGATAGCACGTCCAGTTCCTTCTGAACGCCCTACCTCTTTAATCAACCCTCTTGATACTAAAGTCTGTATAGGTCTTTCACATTTTACACCTCGTAAATCTTCTATAGCTACCCTAGTAATTGGTTGTTTATAGGCTACAATCGCTAAAACCTCAAGAGAAGCCTGGGATAAGGATTGTGCAGTTGGATTTTCTACCAATTTTTGAATAGTATCTGCTAAATCTGATTTTGTAATAAGCTGAAAAACGCCTGCCATTTCTTTCACAGTTATTCCTCTAGCTAAATCTTCCTCATAGACTTTTCGCAAGGCATCCATTGCCTGTACTATCATCTCATCTTGTTCACCTAACAGCTGAGAAAGTTGTTTAATTGTTAAGCCATCATCTCCGACAACGAACAATAAGGCTTCAATTCTACTCTGTAACATCAATGTTTTCGTCATTTTCCCATTCCTCCTTCTGTAAGGTAACTGTTAATTCTTCAAAGTTACCATCTTGCTCTACGATAACGACCTGACGTTTCATCAATTCAAGAAGGGATACAAACGTCAAAATAAGTGTCGGCTTATCTTCATAGGGAAAAAGCTCGAAAAATGATGCACGTCCACCTGTTAATCGCAAAGAATCTACAACCGAACGCATTTGATCCTTCACTGACCGTTCTTGCCTCGTTACTGTCGTTTTAAGAGGTTTCTTTAATTTCTTTCGACGCATCAATTTTTGAAATGCTCCAAGCATATCATAAATATTCACATTCAAATCAAACAAAGCCATTTGTTCGTCCGATGCTAAGCCGGTTAAATCAGCAGGTGGCCTTGTAAATACCTGCGCTCGATCTGTTTCAAGCTCTTGCAAATTGCTGGCAGCTTCCTTATATTTCTTATACTCGATTAATCGTTGCACCAGTTCCTCACGCGGGTCTGGGCCATCAACTTCCAATTCGGCATCTTCCATTTCGCCCTCATGAATAGGTAATAGCATTCGGCTTTTAATCGCTAGCAGTGTTGCGGCCATTACTAAATATTCGCTTGCTTCATTTAACTCCAATACTTGCATGGCATGTATATGGTCGATATATTGTTGTGTGATTTCAGCCATTGGGATATCATAGATATCAATTTCCAACCTGTGAATTAAATGCAATAATAGATCAAGAGGCCCTGAAAAGGCATCTAATTTTACTTCGTAAGACATAATTTTACCACCCTGAGATTCTATGTTCTTATAGTATAGTGGAAAGGAGTTCAAAATGCATCCACAGCATCATACTTTATTTATTGATTACTGCGCTTATTTTAATGGCAATCAGGATTTTTTTGAATGCCATGAAGTGCTTGAGGAATATTGGAAGGAAATCGCGTATGGTGATAAAATGCACCCATTGGTTGGCTATGTACAACTTGCAACAGGCTTATATCATTGGCGGCGTGGTAATGATACTGGCGCTATACGAATTTTAGAAAAAGCACTTTATAATTTTCAACAAAATGAAGATCATATCTTTTTCCATGAAATTAGTTACTATCAACTCCTGACAGAAATAAAAAATTGTCTTGCCGCGATTCAAACAGGCAAGTCCTTTCATGCATTCCAGCTCCCCCTTTCACCTAAGTTGCTGGAATTAACAATAGCCCGTATACAAATTTTACCCTATAGTAACTCAAACTATCTTCTTCATAAGCATATGCTAAGAGATCGCTCACATATACTTGCAGAGCGACAAGAAAGTAAACAAAGAAAAGGTAGACGTTAATTTCCACTACGTGCACCGCTGGCGAAGATGTGCTGATTTCATCGCTTCCTTAGCTTCGTGATATCCTGAATTTCGATTCCCTCGCTTTTTCCGCAGGAGTCGGCTTTGTTTCAATCAACGAAACTTTTGGGATGCTAAAACGCTGATAACCCAAGTACTATTCAAGGGATGAGACGTAGTCATTTAGAGTCGTTATCTCTACAGTAATTACCAATTGAGAATAGCAAAAGCCATCGAGAGTGTGAATGCTCGATGGCTTTTGTCTACAGTATGTGCAGACGATGTTACTCGTCTGCTTTTTTTTCGATGCAATTGATACATTTTTGAACTAATTGACGTGTTTCATCTGTCGCGCGTACATGTTCATATTGACCTAGCACTCCTATTTCCTGAAGCATTTCCTTCGCAACACCCTCGCCTCTATAGGAAGGCACAACAGATACATGTTGGATCGTAGCAGTATTATTCTCATCTGTTACCAGCCCAACAATGCCAACGTATTCATCATTTTTTTTCCATAAGTATAAAACCCAGTTATCATCATTTTCATAGGAGTGGATGGTCTCGGTAAGCTTTTTTACGTCTTTTTCGTTCGGCATAAACGAAAGTAGCCCCATTGCTATTTTCTCTAAAGCTTTTTTATATCGAATTAACATATTTGTCTATTCCCTCTTTTTCTAGCTGTACATAATCTTTGACTATCCTACACGATTTGTACTTTTACCGCAAGCCAATTTCTGTCTTACGAACCAGGTCCGAGAATTCCTTTAGACGCCAACACCCAATAGACAATACCCCACAACACAATAAAAGTTGAAATGGATGCTAGTAATACCCATTTATTCTTTCTCAAATTTACTCACCCTTTTTTAAAGTTAGCGGGAGATCGTTTTGCACAATATCTTCATAACTTTCGCGGCGAATAGCTAATTGATGCTGTCCATTCTCTACAAATACAACAGCAGGTCTAGGAACACGGTTATAGTTACTTGCCATAGAATAACCATATGCACCTGTACAGAAAATGGCTAAAACATCACCTGAAGCTGCGTCTTGTAGTTTAGCATCAATAATTAATTTATCGCCAGATTCACATAATTTACCAGCAACAGTATAAATTTCATTTTTCGGTTCATTCGCTTTACTTGCAATGATTGCCTCATACTTAGCGTCATATAATGCTGGGCGGATGTTATCACTCATCCCACCATCAACTGCAATATATTTTCGCACATCTGGTACTGTTTTTTGTGATCCGATTGTATAAAGAGATGTTCCTGCATCACCGACAAGTGATCGACCTGGTTCAATCCAAATTTCTGGCATTTTTAGTCCAAGTACAGTTGCTTTGTTTTTCACTACTGTAATCATGTCCTCTACATATACTTGCGGTTCAAGCGGTGCATCTTCTTCAGTATAACGAATACCAAAGCCCCCACCTAAGTTTAACACAGTACATGTAAATCCGTGAGCCTTGTTCCAATCAGAAATTTTGTCAATCAATTTTTCTCCTGCTAACCCAAAGCCAGCAGTGTCAAAAATTTGTGAGCCGATGTGACAATGTAAGCCTAATAGCTCTAAGAATTCATGGTTAAATGTTTGTTGGAATGCCTCATCCGCTTGACCATTGTTTAAGTCAAAACCAAATTTTGAATCAGCTTGACCTGTCGTAATGAAATCATGCGTATGTGCTTCAACCCCTGGTGTAACACGTAGTAATATACGCATTTTTTGTTGGCGACGTTCAGATATTTCTTTCAAAAGCTGAATCTCATAGAAATTATCTACAACAATACAACCGATTTTGGAGTCAAAAGCTAGCTCTAATTCTGCAATGCTTTTATTATTGCCATGGAAATGAATGCGCTCAGCTGGAAAACCTGCTTTTATAGCTGTAAATAATTCTCCACCTGATACAACATCCAAAGATAGGTTTTCTTCTGCTGCTAATTGATACACAGCTACACATGCAAATGCCTTTGAAGCATAAGCTACTTCTGCTTTTACGCCTAGTTTTTTAAACGTATCGATAAAGCTGCGAGCACGCTTCCGAATAAGTGCAGTATCATACACAAAAAGTGGTGTACCGTACTCTTTGGCAAGCTCTAGTGTGTCTACCTGTCCAATTGTTAAATGACCATTCTCAGAAATCGCTTGTGTTCCATATAAATGCATGTGCATCTCTCCCTTTTCACTTCGTTCCATTCTGTCACTTTTACAGAAATATGGTAGGATCTACCCTATGGTAATAAAGTAGTCCCACCAAAAATTAATTTCATCCAGCTTCAAGTGGCCTATGTATAAAACCTCCCTTTTGCTGAATGAAAATAATTTTTGCAAAAATCACAAAATACTATATGTGAACTTTATCACATGAAAAAATCGAGTGCAACGGCTCCTATGATCTTTTTCGCTGTTTGGAAGCAACTACATAAGGTCTTAATGCATCTGCCGTCATTGGGAAACGAATAAGAACACGTAGCATCGCCATTGGGAAGAATGGGACAAGCGGCCAAAAATATGGTGCCTGCATTGGTCGTAATGAACATAAATACGTAAACACTAAGAATATGCCAATGAATAAACCATTAACGCCCCAAATACCTACCATAATCAATAAGAACAGCCTAAATATTTTTATGGAGATACTTAGCTCATAGGACGGGATAATAAAAATGAGAATAGCTGCAACCGCTGTATAGAGTACAACCTCTGCTGAGAATAGTCCCACATCGATCGCGATTTGACCAATAATTACCCCCGCAACCAAGCCCATCGCAGTAGACAGCGGTGTTGGGGTATGAATGGCGGCCATCCTCAAAAATTCAATACCAATATCTGCAATAAGTATTTGCAGTAATAAGGGTACATGCGATTTCTCCTGGGTCCCTAAAAAAGAAAGAGCCTCTGGCAGCAATGATTCATTTGTTGCAAATACATACCACAAAGGTAATAAAAGTAAACCCATAATAGCGCCGAAATACCGCATAAAACGTACAAATGTTCCAACTAATGGCGCCTGTCTATATTCCTCCGCATGCTGCAGTAAATGGAAAATTGTAATTGGCACAAGAATAACAGATGGTGAAGTATCTACCATTATGGCGATATGCCCTTCCAGTAAATGCGCCGCAGCAATATCTGGCCTTTCCGTGTAACGAACAAACGGAACTGGATGGAATTTTTGCTTAAACAGCCATTCTTCTAATGATTTATCAGCCATTGTTAAACCATCGTGGTTAATCTGGTCAAGGCGCTGTCGTAATTTTTCGAGCATATCTTCATTGGCAATATCCTTCATATACGCTATTGCGACGTCGGTTTGGCCGATTTTGGATATTTTATGTAGCTCGAAACGTAAATTACTATTGCGAATACGCCTACGAATTAAAGCCGTATTTTGAGATATTCCTTCTGTAAAACCATCCCTTGAGCCACGTATTACCTTTTCATTGTCGGGCTCCTCAGGGGAACGTCCTGGATAGTTTCTGAGCTCGGCAATGTAGCAATAGCCACTTTTAGTAATAAAGGTCACTTGCCCGCTTAAAATGGCTAATAAATAAGCTTTACGCTCGGTTTCCTCTGAACGTCCGTGAAAGTTAAAATAGGACTCAAAATACTCCTTCTCATCCTCCACATCGATGTCATAGTCCTCATCAGGGAGCATGTTTGAAAGTAATTGTGTTAGGGCTTCGCCATCCACAAGGCCACTAATATAGGCGCAAAGAACCGGCAAATCTTTGACAAATAAATGCTTAATCCCAACGTCAAATGATTCGCCGTCACCAAATTGCTCCTTAAGAAAATCTTCGGCTTCTTCTAAGCTGCTAAATAATTTATTTGTCATGCTGTCACCATTTTCTTAGATGTCTTTTTTTATTACTTCTTGCTCCACAGTTGCACTTGTAGCCATCCAGCTTTTTAATTGAGCTAGAATTTTTTTCTCCAAACGGGATACTTGCACCTGTGATATGCCTAGCCTATTTGCAATTTCAGTTTGCGTGCAATCTGAAAAATACCGTAAATAAATGATAGACTGTTCTCTCGGTTCAAGCCTTGTAAGCACTTCTTTAAGGGGGATATAATCAAATGGTTGCTCGGATTTTTCATCCTTCATTTGATCCATCAATGTGATGGAATCTCCTTCACTTTCATACAATTGCTCATGTAGAGAGGCTGGATCTCTCAATGCATCTGATGCTGTCACAATTTCCTCGGTTGTCACACCAAGTACTTGAGCCAGCTCCTGAATCGTTGGCGGATGTTCATTCCTTTTAATAAATTCGTCTGTAGCATGTCGGATTTTAAAGTTCAGCTCCCTAATAGAGCGACTCACCTTCACCATGCCATCATCCCTTAAAAAGCGTTGAATCTCACCAATAATCATAGGTACTGCATAGGTTGAAAATTTAACATCATACGATAAATCGAACTTATCTACTGATTTCATGAGTCCTATGCAGCCTATCTGGAATAAATCCTCGAGCTCAACACCTCTCGTTGTAAAACGTTGAACAATGGACCATACAAGCCTCGTATTGCCTTCTACCATTCGTTTACGAGCCTCATGATCGCCCTGCTGTGCGCGTGCTATTAAATCACGCATTTCCTCCTGAGACAAAAGCTTTTCGGACGACTGTTCTAACGGCTTCACGATGATACCCTCACATTACCGCTGTCCGAACTGTGTAAAATTTCTTCGTAAATGTTACAGTTGTTCCTTCTCGCCACTTGGACATGACTGTTAGCTGATCAGAAAAACTGTCCATAATCGTAAAGCCCATACCTGAGCGCTCCATTACACTTTTTGTTGTAAATAACGGCTCCATTGCTTGACTCACATCTTCAATTCCTATCCCTTTATCCATTACAGACACCGTTACAACGTCATCTTCACGTTTAGCATGAACAGTGACAACACCCTTGCCATCCTCTTCATAGCCATGAATAATGGCATTGGAAACTGCTTCTGAGACAACTGTTTTAAATTCAGACAGCTCATCAATAGTTGGGTCTAATTGAGCAATAAAGCCTGTGACCGCAACACGGGCTAAGGCTTCATTTTCACTAAGTGCTAAAAAAGTTAATGTCATTTCGTTATCCATTTACAATCCCCCTTACGCGATCAATCGCTTGTTCCTCTGTTGCATCCATCATCCAAGGCCCTAAACCTGAAAATTGAAAAACTTTTCGCATGGTTGGCGATGGATTCAATAAAATAGTTCGCCCAGCAACTGCCTCTAACTCACGCATACGACCAAGCACTAAACCTACTCCCGAACTATCCATAAAAGATAGCCCTTCTAAGTTCCAAATGATGGTCGTCACAGTGCCTTGGAAAATTGCTGCAGAAATTTTCGCTCGAATTTGCTCTACTGCATGATGATCGAGCTCCCCAAATAAACGTATAACGACTGTCTCTCTTGTGACCATTTCTAATTGAAAATGCATGAACATCGCCTCCTCCTCGTGCAATTCCACATTTAATACGCTGAATCCTTGCGGTTGACAGAACTAGTGCAAAGTCTTCTGAAATAGTGTCAAATCGACATACTTATAGCTTTTTAGGTTTACGTGCAGTATGGGATAAGTGAACGTGTTTTAAACAAGCGGCAGTTATCTCAATATGAAATTTATACGAAATGTAAACATTTCATAGGTTTAATGGTGGAACAACAAAAAAACGAGAACCCTCGTCTGTGAGAGCTCTCGCAAAAGAAATTTTATACAATTGTATAAGCTTGCTGTATTTTAAGAATTGTATCTTGATTGATTTGGTTATTGGCATATAAATAAGCAATAATATCCCCATTTTTTACACGATCGCCTTTTTTAGCTACCAGTTGAATGCCTGCATCGTAATCAAGCGTGGATTCCTTTGTTAAACGTCCAGCACCTAGACTAACACTAGCTTCACCAACTAAAAGGGCATTAATCGTTTCCACAGTACCTTCCGTCACTGCCGCAACTGAAACTTTATGGGCCGTTTCATTTTGTACAATATCTGATACGTCCCCACCTTGTGCAACAATAAACTCCTCAAATTTCGCAGCCGCAGAACCATCTGCTAGTACGCGCTTAACTGCGGCAGTTGCTTCTGCTTCATCAACACCTGCGGCAACTTGATACATTAAAGAAGCAATGACTACACATTCATCTAGTAAATCCTCATGTGTTTCTTCCATACGACCACTTAATAATGCATAGGCTTCTAATACCTCAAGCTTATTACCAATCATTTTACCAAGAGGATTATCCATATCACTAATATGGGCAACGACTCTGCGTCCAAGTTTTTCCCCAATCGCTGTCATTGTATCAGCTAATCGCTGTGCTTCTTCTTGCGTTTTCATAAACGCACCTGAACCACATTTAACATCTAGCACAATACCATCTGCACCACTAGCGATTTTTTTGCTCATAATAGATGCAGCAATTAATGGGATCGAATCCACCGTGCCTGTCACATCTCTTAATGCATACAACTTTTTGTCGGCTGGTACAAGATTACCTGTTTGCCCAGCAACTGCAATTTTATGTCGATTGACATTATCAATGAATTCTTGTGAGGAAAGCTCTGTTTTGAAGCCTTGGATGGACTCTAACTTATCGATTGTACCACCTGTAATGCCTAGACCTTTACCACTAAACTTAGCTACCGGAATTCCTAGAGATGCAATTATAGGTGTGACTACAAGTGTGACTTTATCACCAACGCCACCTGTTGAGTGTTTATCAATTTTAAAACCCTCAATAGACGTTAAATCAATGACATCCCCTGATTCAATCATTGCTTTTGTTAAATAAAACGTTTCATCATCAGACATTCCTAGAAGTCGAATCGCCATTAAGAGTGAGCTTGCTTGATAATCAGGAATGGAACCTGCCGTATAGCCATCAACAAAATACTGAATGTCAGCTTGTGAGAGCTCTAATCCTTGTTTTTTCTTTTCAAACAATTGCACCATATTCATTCGAAAAACCCCCTATTTCAATTCTTGTAAGAAACTTTTACCAAATGCTGGTGCTTCTACTTGGAAGTTCTCAGCCACTGTAGCTGCAATATCTGCAAAAGTTTCACGAAGCTCTAGTTCAGCACCACCATTAAAACGTGGAGAATAGACAATTAACGGTACATACTCGCGTGTATGATCTGTACCGTGGAAGGTTGGATCATTTCCGTGGTCTGCTGTAATAATTAATAAGTCATCCTCTGACATTGCACTCGTAACTTCTGTCAGTCGCGCGTCGAATTCTTCCAATGCCTGTCCGTAGCCTAGTGGATCACGACGGTGTCCAAAATTAGCATCAAAGTCTACTAAGTTTAGGAAGCTCATTCCATGGAAATCACGGCGGACAACTTCAGCAAATTTGTCCATTCCATCCGTATTATTTTTAGTACGTACAGCATCTGTGACACCTTCACCATTGAAAATATCAGAGATTTTACCAATTGCAATTACATCTAAACCCGCGTCCTTTAAGACATTCATCGTTGTACGACCAAATGGCTTCAGCGCATAGTCATGTCGATTTGAAGTACGGGAGAAGTCCCCTGGCGTACCTATAAATGGACGTGCGATTACACGACCGACTAAATACTCGGGCTGTAATGTTAATTCACGCGCAATTTCACAGATTTTATATAATTCCTCTAATGGTATAATTTCCTCGTGTGCAGCAATTTGTAATACCGGATCAGCTGATGTATAGACAATAATTGCTCCAGTTTCCATATGCTCTTTACCGAAATCTTCTATAACCTGCGTACCACTCGCTGGTTGATTGCAGAGTACTTTACGACCCGTACGTTTTTCTAGCTCAGCAATCAACTCTGCAGGAAATCCATCAGGATACACCTTAAAGGGCTTATCAATATTTAACCCCATAATTTCCCAATGCCCTGTCATCGTATCTTTCCCAACAGAAGCTTCTTGCATTTTCCCATAGTATGCTTTCGGCTCGTTTGTCGCTTGCATTCCTTGCAGCGGCTCAATATTTGCCAAACCCATTGACTCCATTACTGGCATTGTAAGCCCATTCATTTTTTCAGCGATGTGTCCTAATGTATGTGCTCCTACATCGCCAAAATTTGCAGCATCTGGCGCTTCACCAATACCTACAGAGTCCATTACAACGACATGGATTTTGTTAAACGGTTTATTCATCATTATTGCCTCCAATCTCATGACTCTATTTTACCAAAAAAATGCGAAAAATAAAGGTCAGACATCCGACCGAAAAAAATTTTCTGAAATTTTTAAGCACGTGGATGAAATTGCTTATATACTTCCGATAATCTTGTTTTACTAATATGTGTATAAATTTGCGTTGTTGAAATATCTGCATGACCTAGCATCTCTTGTACAGCACGTAAATCAGCCCCATTTTCGACTAAATGAGTAGCAAAAGAGTGACGCAATGTATGTGGTGTTAACTCATGTTGGATGCCTGCCTTTAAAGCATGCTCCTTCATTAATTTCCAACAACCTTGTCTTGTTAAACGTTTCCCTCTTTGATTAATAAAAAACGCATCAGTTTTTGGATATTTTCCCTGTAATTGACCACGAGCATTATTTAAATAGGTACTTATGGCTGATAAAGCACTTTTGCCAAGTGGAATGATTCTTTCTTTTCCACCCTTCCCAAATACGCGAACAAATCCCATTGTTAAATGAAGGTCTGCTAAATCTAAGGCTATAAGCTCACTGATTCGCATACCCGAACCATATAATAGTTCCAGCATCGCTAAATCACGGATACCTTGTGGCTTACTTCTATTCGGCGCAGTCAATAAGGCTTCGATTTCCTCTATAGATAAAATATTCGGTAATTTTTGCTCAATTGTTGGCATTTCTAAATGGACCGTTGGATCTGATTCAGCACGCTTTTCTCGTAGTAAAAATTGGTGAAAACTACGAATAGATGAAATATGGCGAGCAATCGTACGGCTTGTCTTCCCCTGTACGCGTAGTTGCTCTAAATGTCGTAGTATGGTCGTTCTTTCTATATGGTTAAAATTAGCCATACCCTCTGCATTTTGCAAAAAATTTACATAGCTTTCTAAATCTCGGCGATAGGATGCTAATGTATTAACAGATAATTGCCGTTCCACTTGGATAAAATGGATATAATCCTCTACTGCGTATTGAAATTCATTCATCACAACGCCCCCTCACTGTCAATTATTTTCTATTTTAGCATGGCTATTAGAAATGTGCTAAAGCCCCCTCCATTCGACATAAACCAACGATAATAAGGATGATTATTTCATAAAAAAACAAAAAACTGCCCGATTTAATCTATACTAGAGATTAAAACAGACAGCTTTTCGTTAATTTTCTTCATTCGATTCGTCGTTTTTATCATGACAGCGCCAGCATATGCCGTGGAAAGTTAGTCGGTGATCCTTTATGATAAAGTTCCAACGCTTTTCAACAACGGCTTCCACATCTTCAAGTAAATCTTCTTGAATTTCATCAACAGCTCCACATTCAATGCAAACTAGATGATGGTGGAAATGGGCAGCTCCCTCTTGGCGTAGGTCATAGCGCGACACGCCATCGCCAAAGTTGATTTTGTCGACAATTTTGAGCTCAGTTAATAATTCTAACGTTCTATAAACAGTCGCTAGACCAATCTCTGGTGCTTTTTCTTTTACTAAAAGATATACATCCTCAGCACTTAGGTGGTCTTCTTCGTGCTCAAGCAAGACAGCAACTGTTGCTTCTCGCTGCGGCGTCAGCTTGTAACTAGCACTATGCAACTGTTTTTTTATACGATCAATTCGGCTCTCCATGTGACGCCCCCCTAAACTCTTTCCATTATACCAAAGGAGTAAATCCTATTACAAGATAGTGAATAGATTTCTAACACGCTTTTACTTTTTTATCTGATCACAATCTCTGTCTATTAAATCCATCATTTTAACACATATGAAACAACAATAAACTCAGCAACTATTATGATGAAAAATGCGATAAAATTCAACAAAATTGTCCGACCAGATACTTGTTTCCCGATTTTTCGCTTTGACCAAGCGGGTACAAGTAAATTGCATAGGACTAGCAACAATATACAATAGATAAGCTGAAATGGAAACCACCAAATCGTATAAAGCCAAAAAGCTTCAAGTTTTTGTAATAAAAATACAGAACTAAAGCCAAAAAAAGTTGCACGCATGGCTACAGTTACACGTACTAAAATTTTTAACACACTGTGAGTTGCTAGTATTAATACAAGACCTATGGAAATGGCAACAGGAAGCACTAAATGAAAAATCGAATGCCTGTCCCCATCAGCTAAACGAGGTTCTATAAATAAAATAAACGGTTCCGCTTTCGATCCACCAAAAATATGAAAGAAAATAACGCCACAAACAAAGCTAACTGCAATGATGGAAGCGTGATAAAATATAGACACCGTACGAGACATAAACATGCTCCTTTTCTATCAAGGTTTGTACAGCTTATGCTCGTCCGTCTCTATTATGCTAAAGATTATTTTCTAAATAGGTAGCAAGCCAAAGTACAGCAAATGCAGTTTTAGCATCAAAAATACGTCGATCCCCCACCATTGATTGTGCTTCTTCCAACGAAACTTCTAAAAGTTCGACAAACTCATCCTCATCTAACGCTGCTTTATTGTCGATGATATACAAATCCTTCGCTACATATAGATGAATGATCTCGTCTGCAAACCCCGGTGACGTTGCAAATGTTTGTAAGTATGTAAGGCTATGCGCGCCGTAGCCTGTCTCTTCCTCTAATTCACGGCGAGCTGTCATCGCTGGTTCTTCACCAGGTTCAAGTTTCCCCGCTGGAATTTCAACAATAGAACGTTCAAGTGCCTTTCGATATTGCTCCACTAACACTAATTTACCCTCATCCGTCACAGCAATTACCGCAACCGCTCCAGGATGCTTGATAATTTCACGCTTTGCAACCTGACCATTTGGTAATATGACATCATCAACCTGTAGCTTTACAATTTTTCCGTCATAGATGGGTGTCGTTTTTGTCGTTTTTTCCTCAAACTTTTTCATAGACGATAACCTCGCTTGTCCTTCAGATATGTTCATTGTACCATTACAAGTAGAGAAATCGAAGGAGGTCGTTTCATGAAAAAGAGGCAGCTAGGCACTAGTGAAATATTCATTTCAGAAATTAGTTTAGGAGGCATGTCACTTTCCACAGATAAAAAGCAAGCAGCAGCTATTGTCGATATGGCATTAGATGCGGGCATAAATTATTTTGACACTGCCGATTTATATGATTTTGGTACGAATGAGGAGATCCTAGGTGCGGCATTAGGGAAACGTCGTCAAGAGATTATCCTTGCCACAAAAGTAGGTAATCGCTGGACTGAAGGTGCAGAAGGCTGGCAATGGGATGCTTCGCCATCCTATATAAGACAAGCTATTCATGCTAGTTTGAAACGATTAGGAACGGACTACATTGATGTTTATCAGTTACACGGTGGTACAATCGGAGATGATTGGGATGGGATTATCGACACTTTTGAGCGCTTGAAAAAAGAAGGACTTATTCGAGAATATGGCATTTCTTCGATTCGTCCAAACGTTTTGCAACGTTTTTTACCTGCAAGTTCAGCTAAAAGCGTCATGATGCAATATAGTGCTTTAGATCGCCGCCCCGAGGAGTGGTTTGACTTTATTGCGAACCAAGGCGCTTCTGTTGTAACACGTGGCACAGTGGCTAAGGGCTTATTAACAAATAGCTGGCAGCAACGTCTTCAGGGAGTAAAAGGTTTTAACAACTATTCTTCAGAAGAGTTAACAACAACGTTAACAAGTTTAGCTTCACAATATAATAATTTACATGCACTGGCACTGGCTTTTAATTTAAAAGAGTCTGCAATCGCTTCTACAGTAATTGGAGCAAGCTCACAGGAGCAACTAGCACAGACCCTCTCTGCCTATGAAAGCATGACTGCTATAACCGACTTGGAAGCAGCAAACACTTTAACAAAAAATGAACAATATGTAGAACATCGATGAAAAAGTGGTTGATTTTTATCATCTGTCTAGTTGTGCTAATTATTTCCTCTAGTATGACTTACGAACAACAAAGTATTTTACCAGAGCTTAAAAATTTATTAGCAGATAAACCTTTTGAAAAACAACTATCCTTTTTAAAAATCCCTTATTGGGACACAGTCGTATCAGTTGAAGAACGTGGTTATTTTCCATTTGTCGAATTTTTAATTCGTAAACTAACACATTTTATCGGATTTGGCTGCATTGCGCTTGGGTTATACTTTGCTTGGGGTAAACACCGTTTCGCAGCAACTATTGCTATTGCTGGAACAGCATTTATTGCTATACTTGATGAATTTCGTCAAAGCTTTACACCAGGTCGTACAATGAGCGGCCAAGATGTGCTTGTTGATACAGCTGGAGCTATTATTTTTGTTAGTGCTGTTGCTGTGTTCAGGAAATTGTTGAAAAATAAAAGACAAAAGGCACTATATTAGCCTTTTGTCTTTTATATAAATCAATAAAGGAATCTTCAATAATCAAAAACTCAGTTTCTTGATACAAGGTAGCCCCTGCTTTTTCTAAAATTTGAGGGGAAGCAAAATGATTTGTTGCTTTTCTACTTACAATTAAAAACAGTGATTCCACAAGTGTGAATTCACTGTTTTCTTGTTAATATTTAGTGCCTTTATCGCCATACTCATTTAGTAATTCTTCAAATGATTTATTTTTTTCTCGCTGCTTACGTTCAAAAGCTAGTTTAGCTTGGCGTTCCTCTTCTGCAGCCTGTTCTTTCATGGATAAATCTTGCTTTGCCGCCTTTAATTTAGCTAGCACATCGCCACCTAGTTGGTCTGCCAATGTGACTGCCTCCTGCTTTGGCAAGCTTGCTGTCATGCTATTGCTTGTCTGTTTCTGTTGTTTTCGTTTCTTTCCCATTTCATTCACCTTCTTATTGACATCAAGGACGCTTCACTACTGTGGCTACGCCTTGACCACCTCCGATACATAAAGTGGCTAAGCCTATTTTTGCATCACGCTTTTCCATCTCATGTAAGAGTGTGACCAAAATACGAGCTCCACTTGCACCAATTGGGTGACCAAGAGCAATCGCGCCCCCGTTTACATTTAGTTTATCATGATTAAAGCGTAATTCACGATCAACAGCAATCGATTGTGCTGCAAAAGCTTCATTTGCTTCAATCACATCGATTTCTTCTAAAGTTGTTGCTGCCTTAGCCAGTGCTTTTTGGACTGCTTTAACTGGACCAGTTCCCATAATTGCAGGATCTACTCCCGCACTTGCATTGGCTGTAATAATCGCCATCGGCTGAATACCAAGCTCTTGCGCCTTTTTCTTAGACATCACAACAATTGCCGCAGCTCCATCGTTAATACCTGAAGCATTAGCCGCTGTTACGGAACCATCTTTTTTAAATGCTGGGCGTAGCTTACCTAGAGATTCCTCTGTCACGCCTGCACGCGGAAATTCATCCTTGTCGAATACAATAGGCTCTCCCCTACGCTGTGGAATCTCGACAGCGACGATTTCATTTTCAAATTTACCAGCTGCAATTGCTGCCTCTGCACGTTGCTGAGAACGTGCTGCAAAAGCATCCTGTTCTTCTCTCGAAATTTCATACATATCACATAAATTTTCAGCTGTAATGCCCATATGATAATCATTAAATGCACACCATAGACCATCATGAATCATAGTATCCACAACCTTTTGATCGCCCATTCGGAAGCCTTCACGCGCATTTTTTAAAACATAAGGGGCTTGGCTCATATTTTCAAAGCCTCCAGCCACGATAATTTCAGCATCACCAGCTAAAATAGCTTGCGTCGCTAAATGCACAGCCTTTAAACCTGATCCGCAAACTTTATTAATTGTTAGTGCTGACACCTCATTTGGTAAACCAGCTTTTATCGCTGCCTGACGAGCTGGATTTTGTCCAAGACCAGCCGATAACACATTCCCCATAATGACCTCATCGACTTGTTCCCCAGCTACTCCTGCACGTGCTAAAGCGTCCTTAATAACAATACTACCTAGAGTTACAGCTGGTACGTCTTTTAATGTCCCCTGAAATGAGCCTATAGCTGTTCGAACAGCACTCACGATTACTACCTCATTTATCATGTCCATTCTCCCCTTTTCCCCGTTCAAAAATCAACACTGCTGCATATGCTACTAGCAGATATGTATATTTTAACAAATATTTTGACGATTTTCGATAATAGAAATAATCGCAGTTTTGCCAAAGTTATTGTAAAATGTTGACGTGTTTTAAACAATCTCAGTTGGGAACATTACAAATAAGAAATAGCATGTGGAGGTGTTTTATCATGAAAAAGAAGATGCTTTTATTCTCTGGTATTACAACAACGCTTGCCGCTGCAGCTACTGGTCTGTTCGGCTTCGCGCTTTCCAATAAATTAATGTATATTCAACAAAAAGATCCAGAATTTATTCGTGAACGAGAAACGACTGCCAAACGTTTTGATGAGGCTTGGTACAATAAAAACTTGAAATGCGAACTTAATATTGATTCTCCAAATGGCTACACAATTAGAGGAATTATGTTTCAGCCGTTACAAACCAATAACACCATCATCATATGTCACGGCGTTACAGAAAATAAAATAAACTCCGTCAAATACGCTCGGCTATTTGAAAGGCTAGGCTATAATTCAGTTATCTTTGACCATCGGCGTCATGGCGAATCTGGTGGCAAAACAACTAGCTATGGTCACTATGAAAAAAATGATCTTGATGCTGTAGTTAATACAGTAAAAGCCATGATCGGTGAGGATGCAATACTAGGTATTCATGGGGAATCTATGGGTGCAGCAACAATGTTACTTTATGCAGGTACGGTGGAAGATGGTGCTGATTTTTATATTTCAGATTGTGCATTCTCCGATTTTTCCATGTTGCTCAAGCAAATAGCCAAAACAGAATTTAAATATGGCTCTATTATTCCCATCCGTTTTGCCGATTTCTTTGTCCGCCTCCGGGACGGCTACTCATTTAAAAGTGTAACACCTGCCGAAGCCGTCACACATATTGAAAAACCTGTGCTCTTTATCCATAGTATTCCAGATACGTTTATTCCAGCTTCCATGTCACTCGATCTCTACAATAAAAAAACCGGTCCAAAAAAATTAAAACTTTTTGATACGGGGGCACATGCACAATCCTTTAATGAAAATATGGATGAATATGAGGATTTAATTCATGATTTTTTAGACAATTTTATTTATCAAAAAATCAATCAGGATTCTTCTTCTTCGAATGTCATTCCATTCCATTTTTAGGGCAATGAAAAACCTTGCGTTATTTTACTCGCAAGGTTTTTATTTTATTTAATCTTCAAAAATAATATGCCATTCATCACGTTTCGCTAAAAACTCTTTCGCTAATGCTTTGGCCCCTTCTAAACTATGGCTAGCAGCCCAGCCACATTGCACTTCATTGCATGCAGGCACTGCGGTTGCCTTTGTCACATCTGTAAATGTGTTCTCTAAAATAGCTAATAAATCCTCATAATCATTATGATTGATCAAGGACACATAGAAGCCTGTTTGACAACCCATTGGACTGAAATCAACAATATGATCAGAGTAATTACGGATAATGTCAGCAGATAAATGCTCCAAAGAATGCAATGCAGGCATTTCCATATGCTCCTTATTTGGCTGTTTAAAGCGAATATCGTATTTATAAACCTCATCGCCATTTTTGCCCGTTTTCACACCTGCTAAACGAACATAAGGTGCCTTTACTTTTGTATGATCTAGATCAAAACTTTCTACATTTGTTTTTTCTTTTTGCAATATACACAACTCCCTTCCGTATAGTAACTCCATTATACATAGTTTCCCGATAGAGTTGTATGATTTTTAAGAATTATTTAAATACTATCAAAAATAAAAAAACAACTAGTTAAGCTTGAACTAGTTGCTCGGAACATTCCAAATTACTTCTGGAATTTATTCATTTGTGCCATCATTTGACGTACTTGCTTTTCAGACGGCGTACGACCCATTTGTGCCATCATCATACGAATCATTTGCTCATTAATAGGTGGGTTTTCTTTTAAATATTTCATCATAGCTTGACGAGCGAAATAGAAACCAAGTGCCGCTCCCGCTGCTAATGCGATAATTACGATAATAATCCAGCCCCATGTAGGCATACAACCAACCTCCTCCACTACAATATACCGAGAAAAAACTCTCCACGCTCCATTATACACCAAATGATAGCATGTTACTATATATTGTAGTGAAATTTCCTAGTGCATTGTATACTTCATAGGTTTCAACCACCCACATTCATTATCTTGTTTATTGAAAGCTATAAATCGTTCACTCATCTTGGCAAGCATTTGAAATAAATCTAAATCTAGCATTCGTGAGCCTTCACAATAAACACAAATCTTACGATCGACTAAATAAATAGCCATTTTGCCTTTTATCGGATGTTCTAAAAACAAAGCATTACGAGCTCTTTCTAAATGTGCATATTTGGAATCAAGTTGATGCTCTAACATTGCTGCTATTTCATCAAAACGAACGGATTCACATATATACGCAAGCTCTTTTAAGGATTTCTCATTGGCGTCTTCACAGCCTTGCATCATCTCTAATAACTTTCGTTCTCTGCCAAAAATAAACGTTAAATGCTCTTCTTTTATCTTATATATGGAATAGGTTCTCACCAGAAATCCTCCTTCGCTCAGTTTATTTTCCATAAGTATAGCTCATCCCATCTTGTTAATTTGTCAAACGGAGGAAGCTTTCATCTTCTATTTTTGTCGAAAAGCTTCTAGTTTAGGATCTAAAAATTATTTTATGGCAGATGATAATTTTCTCTAAAAATGAACGGCTATTTTTCCTAAAAAACAAGCAATATCTACTCATTGGGTACGCCAAAAATCCTCTTTTGTTGCAGCTTAGATAGTTCTCAGCCTCAAGACCTAGTAGAAAATCAATTTCGAGTCCGTTTTAGACAATCTTGATAATAGGTAACATAAAGGTACAAACGAAAGGAGCTAAAACAAATGAGAAAATTTCTTTTATTAACTGGAGGCGTTATCGCAGCATGTGTTGCACTTGCCTTAATCGGACCATTGGCAGGCTTATTATTCTCCGGACTATTTGTAGCACTAGGGATGCATTTCTACATGGCAAGCAAGTCAAATTTCGGTAAAATCTTTTGGTTTGCGGTTGGTTTAATCGGTATTCTATCAGCAGTATCTAATATTCCTGCAATGATTGGTCTTGCAGCAATCGCTATTGTCTATGTCATTTATAAAAAATGGAATGGCGAAGAAGTAAAAATCCCAACAATTGAAGGTAAAAAAGAAGAAGATCCATTTACAAACTTCGAAAAAGAATGGTCAAATTTAACAAAATAAAAGGAGAGAATAAATATGAATTTATTTCAACGTTTTAGATATACAGTAGAAGCAGACTTACATCAGTTATTTGATAAGAAGGAACAAAAAAATCCAATTGCTATGTTAAATCAGTACATCCGAGAAGCTGAAAAACAAACAGAAGAAACAGGTAAATTATTAGAACGTCAAGGACAATTAAAAGAAAAGCTTGAGCAAGAATATCAACAAAATGCAGATTTACTTGCTAAACGTGAATCTCAACTGACATTAGCGAAAACTAGTGGCGAGCAAGATTTAATTGATTTTGCAATGGATGAAGTGACAGCTTACACTGCCCGTAATCATACGTTACAAGCGAGTATCGAAGCAAGTACACGTGAATATTTCGAGCTAGAGCGTAAATTCGAAACAATGAAACATAAAATTAAAGACATGAAAGTTCGTCAATTACAGTTAATGGGCAAAGAAAACGTCACGCGTGCCCATCATCAAATGGACGGTATGATTGCCAAAAACAATAAAACAAATTTTGAAGATTTGGAAGCTTATATTGATAAATTAGCTTATCAAATTGACAAAGATCATGAAGTTACAACATTTGAAGCAAGATTGGCACAATTAGAAAAAAAAGCTGCAGAGGAAAGCTCTCCACTGCTAATTGAAAATAAATAACATGTTATAATGGAAGTAATGCGCCCTCGCTAGCCGGCGCATTCTTTCACGTTTTAAAACAGAGGGTCCCATTCCCTCTTTTATACTATTAGTAGAAAGAAGGGTGACCCTCTTGCAGAATTTCACTACAAATAAGCTCACATTTTGGGTACTATGCTTCTTTTTACTCGTTTTTGTGGAGCTTACTATTTTTAATAATGGTGGCGCCTTTTGTTTATTGATTGGGGCCGTACTGCTTTATTTAAGCTTTTCTAAAAAAGTTCGCTTTTTTAAATGGACCGGCATATTCTTCATCGCGATTGCATTATTCACAATGTGGAGCCTCCGTCTATTCATTGTCATAATGCTCTTATATATGCTTTATCAATACTTACAACGAGAAAATGAACCAAAAATAGTCGGTGCAGAGCTTTTTGAAAAACTATCTACTTCGAAAAACGACTTAATTGGCACCATCCAAGCACCAACAGAGGCATACAAATGGCAAGATGTGCAGATTCAACGTTTAGCAGGGGATATTACAGTGGATACGACTCAAACGATTTTGCCTGCTGGCACAAGTCTAATTACGATTCGTCAAGGTATCGGTAAAGTACAAATCTATGTCCCATATGAAATACCTTTTCGTATACACTATACTACCCTATTCGGTGAGCTTACTTGCTTACATGTGGGCCCACAACGTATTTTAAATGAAAGTGTTAGCTTTTCTGATGGAAATCCAGAGGATGCAAAACGCATATTAATTATTCATGTTGCAACATGGCTTGGAGATTTGGAGGTGCTGCGTAAATGATTGCCTTTATCTCAAGATTATTTACCTTATTTTTCATTTTAATGAGCGCTACATTCGGATTGCTTGTTGCCGTATGGGGAAATCCTGATGAAAAAGCTTGGGAACCTTTATGGCGACAAAATTATAATAATTTTCCTCTTGGCGGAATTATTGTAGTCAGCCTATTTGCTCTAAGCTTCCTCTTTGCCAGTTGGATTAGTATGACTGCTCGTGCCCGAGAGGCTCAAGCAACAAAAATTGTCAAACAGTTAATTGAGCCTGATTTTGTACTTTCTAAAAAGCAAGCCCTTCCGAAACCATTAAAAAAAGCACTTATTCAAACAAGTGAATTAATAGATACACAGCGTAAAAGCCTACAGCGCTTATCCAATGAACGTGCAGAAGCTCATGACAAAATTATTCAGGAACGCATCGTTGCTGAACGTCAACGTCTGGCTAGAGAATTACATGATTCTGTGTCGCAGCAATTGTTTGCGGCCTCCATGTTGCTTTCTGCTTTAACTGAAAGTGACGAAAATGCGACTAGTTTAAAGCAAGTGGAAAAAATAGTACAACAAGCACAGCTCGAAATGCGTGCGTTACTGTTACACTTACGCCCTGTTGCACTCCGCAATAAAACGCTTGCGCAAGGCTTAGAGGAATTAATTATTGAGCTTCAGCAAAAGGTTTACTTTCATATTGAATATGAGCTAGAAGAAATGGCATTAACGAAAGCAGAAGAAGATCACTTATTCCGCATTGCCCAGGAAGCCCTCTCTAATACACTTCGACATGCCAAAGCAAGTGAGGTTGAATTGTTGCTTGTTGCACGAGATGACTTAGCCATTTTACGCATTCAAGATAATGGTTTGGGCTTTGATGTAGAAGCCGATAAATCCACTTCTTACGGCTTGCAAAATATTGCTGAACGTGCAGTTGAAATAGGCTGCACATACAAAATTGTGTCAGTCCCTGAAGAAGGAACGATTGTCGAAGTAAAAATTCCACTACATAAGGAGGAGGTCAATAGTAATGATACAAGTACTCATAGTGGATGATCATGAAATGGTGCGTATAGGCGTTTCAGCTTACTTATCCGCACAGCCTGATATTACAGTTGTTGGTGAGGCTGAAAACGGGCAAGAAGCAGTTGAGCGTGCTCTTGCCTTAAAGCCTGATATTATTTTAATGGATAATGTTATGCCCATTATGACTGGTGCTGAGGCAACAGCAGAAATTTTAGCGGCATGGCCTGAGGCAAAAATCATGATGGTGACTAGCTTTTTAGATGATGACAAAGTCTACCCTGCATTAGAGGCAGGAGCAGTAAGTTATATTTTAAAAACATCTAATGCTAAACAAATTGCGGAAGCCATTCGTAAAACAATGGGTGGCGAAACGGTTTTAGAGCCAGAAGTCACATCTAAAATGATGCACCGTATGCGCAACGGCAATAATACACCTCTTTACGAGCAACTTACTGACCGTGAAATGGAAGTCCTATTATTAATGGCACAGGGCAAAGCCAATCAGGAAATCGCCGATGAGCTATATATTGCTTTAAAAACTGTGAAAACACATGTTAGCAATATTCTAGCAAAGCTAGAAGTGCAGGATCGTACACAGGCTGTTGTCTATGCATTTCAAAATGGGCTTGCCAAATAATTCCTACATAAAAAAACTGCATAACCATATGCAGTTCAGACTGTAGACAAACTCAATGAAATAAAGTAAAGCCGTTGATTTCCACTACGGGTGGACGCTTTCCGCGGGCGGGGTCGAGCTGCTTCCCTCGCTTCGCTCAGTCCAGGATCTCGTCTTTCCCGCTTTTCCCGCTGGAGTCACCGCCCTTCGTTCCCATCAACTTCTACATAAAGTGCCCCATCTATATAGGATGTTGAAAAGTAAATTTTGAGGTGCTAATACATCGAAACCTTTGATTTGTGCGAAGTGTCAAGCCTTCCCAATGTACTGAAAGTAAGAATCACAAAAAACTCATTCAACGCCATACTTGGGAACTGTATGTGGAGGAAGCTGAACATTTACGCCATTCCTATGACGTCAAACAAATTTATGCAAGCGTAAAGAAACGATTGAGCATGTCTTTGCCGATGCAATGGTATGCGATGGACAACCTAGAGGTCTGAAAAATTGTCCATGCAGGCGATACTAACTCTTGCTGTCATGAATTTAAAGAAACTAGCTACTTGGACGTGGCTGGCGGCTTAAAAGAGTTCTTATACTTGAAGAGTCTGTTTTATGGGATATCAAATTACCATTTTTAAACATAAAGAAAGTAAAAAAATGACAAAAGGAATCGAGTGTGAACTTCTCAATTCCTTTTGTCACAGTCTGAACTGCATAACCATATGCAGTTTATTTGATTTGGGATATTTTTGAAAATTATTGCCACAGATATATTTGTTAATTCCTTTAGTGATACGTCACTCAATACCTAACATTTGATTCTCACATGCTATAAAAAGTACCGCAACGCCCAGCGAATTGATACGCTGAGTGTTGCGGTACTTTATTAAAAATCTTATAGCGCTTTTACCTTCGCAACTACATTTTCTACAGTGAATCCGTATTTTTCCATTACTACTTCACCTGGAGCTGATGCGCCAAATTTATCGATTGCAAGCACATCACCATCAAAGCCAGTATATTTATGCCAGCCGAATGATGCACCCATTTCAATCGCAAGACGTTTAGTGACAGCTTTTGGTAAAACAGATTCTTTGTAGGCAGCATCTTGTTTTTCAAAGCGATCCATAGATGGCATTGAAACGACAGCTACATCCAAACCTTCACCTTTTAATGCATTTTGAGCTTCAATTGCAAGAGATACTTCAGAGCCTGTTGCAATTAATATAGCATCCGCTACTGCTTTAGTTGCAGGAGATACTGTGTAAGCACCCTTCGTCACACCTTCACGTACTGTTTCAATAGAAGCGTTAAGAACAGGTAAGTTTTGACGAGACAATACTAATACTGTTGGCGTATTTTCTGATGCAACGGCAAGCTCCCATGCAACAGCTGATTCATTTGCATCCGCAGGACGAACAACAGATAAATTAGGCATTGCACGTAGTGATGCAAGGTGTTCAATTGGCTCATGCGTTGGACCATCTTCGCCAACAGCAATCGAGTCATGTGTAAATACATACGTTACAGGTAGACCCATTAATGCTGACAGACGAACTGCCGGACGCACATAGTCTGAGAACACGAAGAATGTACCACCAAATACATTTAAACCACCGTGAAGTGCCATACCGTTTAAAGCAGCGCCCATTGCAAATTCACGCACACCAAACCAGATGTTGCGACCAGCATAATCGTCCGCTGAGAAGTCGCCTGCACCCTTCATCGTTGTTTTATTAGAGCCAGCAAGGTCAGCAGAGCCACCAAAGAATGATGGAGTTTTCTTAGCAATAGCATTAATCGCATCGCCAGAAGAAGAACGTGTTGCTACAGATTTACCAGCTTCATACACTGGTAATTCCGAAGCGAAGTCTGCTGGTAATTCACCCTTCATAGCCTGTTCAAATTGAGCTGCTAATTCTGGGAATTCCTGTTTATAAGCAGTAAATTTCGCATTCCAAGCTTCTTCAGACTGTGCTCCTTGCACCTCAGCCGCAGCATTAAAAGTATCATATACTTCAGCAGGAATTTGGAAAGGCTCATGTGCCCACTCATAGGCAGCTTTTGTTAATACCACTTCATCTGTACCAAGTGGTGCACCATGAGAATCCGCTTTACCCGATTTATTTGGTGAACCAAAACCAATCACTGTTTTCACTTCAATCAATGTTGGTTTGCCAGTTGATTTTTTAGCTTCTTCAATAGTTGCATTAATCGCATCAACATCTGTGCCATCTGCAACTTTTAAATAATTCCAGCCATAAGATTCAAAACGTTTTTGGACGTTTTCTGAGAATGACTTTTCTAAGTCTCCATCTAAAGAAATATCATTAGAATCGTAAAGCACGATTAATTTTTCAAGTTTTAAGTGACCAGCTAATGAAATAGCCTCTGCTGCTACGCCCTCCATTAAGTCTCCATCACCACATAATGCAAATGTATAGTGGTCAACGATGTCATGACCTGGTTTATTGTAAGTAGCTGCTAAATGACGCTCTGCCATTGCCATACCTACAGTCATGGCAATACCTTGTCCTAGAGGACCAGTTGTTGCTTCCACACCTACTGTATGACCATATTCAGGATGTCCTGGTGTTAATGAATCCCATTGGCGGAAGTTTTGAATTTCTTCCATTGGTAAACCATAGCCGCCTAAATGAAGTAGGCTGTATAGAAGCATGGAACCATGACCAGCTGATAATACAAAACGATCGCGATTATACCATTTTGGGTTCGCTGGATTATGGCGTAATTGTTTTGTCCAAAGCGTATAAGCCATTGGCGCTGCCCCCATTGGTAAACCTGGGTGACCAGAATTTGCTTTTTCAATAGCATCGATTGACAAAGTTCGGATAGCATTAATTGCTAATAAATCCGCATGTTGAGTCATTATATTGTGACATCCTTTCTCGTCCTATAATTGTTCTTCTACAGTTTAGTCAACATTGCTTTAGAAAACAATGCTTTTGTTATACTATTTGTATTTTCATACATGCTTTATTAAATTGTGTCACATTAATTTAGAAATTTATTTTTTTTCGCTTGTCTTACCTTCTCTGGCGTGACATCATTTCCTTCTGCATCAACCACTTTTACGTTTTCAATCGTATCACGCATCGTTGCTCTAAATGTATCCAAGTATTCTTTACGAAGCGCTGTTCGCTCCTTTGCCTCTTCATCCGTTAGTTGACCATTTTTTGCTTTAGCAGAAAGTTCATTTATACGGTTAATTTTTTCTTTTGATAACATAGTTACACACCTTTCAGTACCTATCTTATTGACTTCGGTATGCAAAGTATAGCACGGTTTCCCATTAAATGCAGTTATACCAACCCTTATTCAATCTGTTGAAATAAAAAAATACATGACTTCCAGATGTTTGAAGTGTATAAGTATTATATGGAAGGAAAAATTTAACTATATATTGGAGGATATACATGTGAACGTGACAACTAAGCGATTACTCATTCGAACATTTCAAGAACAGGACTGGGAAGCTGTTTATAGCTATACTTCAGATGAAAAAGTGATGCATTATATGCCTGAAGGTGTTTTCACTGAAGATCAGGCAAAGAAATTTATTAAAGAAAATAGCAGCGACAAAGCAAAACATTTTGCTATTGTTTCAAATAATTGCAAGCAAGTGATTGGTCATATTGTTTTCCATCCTTATTTCGGTGATCATACATATGAAATCGGTTGGGTACTAAATCCAGGTTACCAAAATCAAGGCTTTGCTTCTGAAGCTGCACATGCTGTATTAGACTATGGATTTAATGAAAAGAAACTTCATAGAATTATTGCAACGTGTCAGCCCGAAAATATCGCTTCCTATAAAGTTATGGAAAAAATCGGAATGAGGCGTGAAGGTTTTTTTAAAAAGTGTATACCATATGGGGATGAATGGTGGGACGAATACTATTACGCAGTCTTACGTGAAGAGTGGGACAATTTGTTAGGAGGTTAGAAGAACATTAAACACTAAACTACTAAGCTCGTGGAAATGGAAGAAGTTCCTGTAAATGGTATTAGGCACTTGGTCAATAATGGATGATCCGACCATACAAATTAGCTTGAAAAAACTTCTGAATACGGAGGAGGTATTTTTCGATGGCAAAATTTCATCCTGATTACATGATTACTATGAAAGATTTTGTAAAAGAACACTCGGTCCTATTACGAAAACAAACACAAGATGTTGCCATACCAGTTCCCTTAGAGGACCGACATATATTATTTTCTATGCTTCAATATTTAAAAAACAGCCAAGATCCGATTTTAACAAAAAAGTATAAGCTACGTCCTGGTAGTGGCCTCTCTGCAAATCAAATTGGCGTAGATAAAAGAATGTTTGCTGTCCTTTTTGAAGATCATGACCAAAAACCCGAAATGATGTTCATTAACCCAAAAGTAATGAGCCATTCTTTAAATATGATCTATTTGCCTGAGGGAGAAGGGTGTCTGTCTGTTAATCGACCAGTTCACGGTTTTGTACCAAGATATGAACGAATTAAAGTAAAAGCCTATACTATTGATGGACAGGAATTTATTTTGTCTTTAAAAGGCTATGAATCTATCGTTGTACAACATGAAATCGATCATTTAAATGGTATTATGTTTTATGATCGAATTAATAAAGATAACCCTTTTCAACTACCCCAAAATGTTATTATCGAAAGCTTGTATTAAAAAAATTAGCAGGCTATATTATTTGCCTGCTAATTTTTCTTGATGCTCTTGGAATCGGCGATGTACGGTTGCCTTACTTACCTCAAAGCCTAATCCTCTAAGAGTAATGGAAATTTCCTCAAAGGTAAAACCACGATTACGTAGCTTCACGATTTCATCAACAGGGAGTTCCTTCCGTTCCTGACCATGCGGATTCCCACGATTGGATAGGTTATTTTCAGGGCGATAGCCATTTTCCACAGCACGTCGCATACCTCTGCGGATTTTCGCATTATGGATTCTACGTTGATACTCTTCTACAATTGCTAAAATCTCTAGTAGCATCGTATCCATTTCGTTTAATTGAACTGGCCCTGCATCACGCATCGAATAAACATCTGTTGCTGATTTTTGTAATAAATGCAATACTGCCATCCTGGCATTTCCACGGCCTAAACGAGTTTCATCTTGTACAAAAAGAGCTTTTACTTCCTTCTCTTTTATAAAATCAAGCATTTCAAGTAAGCCTTCGCGTTCAACATCATAACCGCTATGCTTATCTTTAAAAACACCCTTTACTTCATAGCCTTGCTCTTTAGCACAGAGCACTAATTCTTCTTGTTGGCGCTCTAACGAGGAGCTTTGCGTTTCTTTTTCAGTACTTACCCGGCAATAGACAACAGCCGTCATTTGATTATTTTTCATTGTTCGTTTCTCGCAATTTCAATGGTTTTGATGGGACTGGCTTGATCACTCAAAACTGGAATGACTAGAGATTTACCCGCCACGATTTTAATATCTGCTAACTCATTTTCTGATTTGACAAGTTTAATCCAATCTTCTTTACTCATTTTACCACGGTATTGTTCGGCTAACGACCACAAGCTATCCCCATGTTCAATTTGAATTTCAGCGTAATTAACATCCCCCGGATCAGTGATGTAAAGGTAACTTGCGAAGAGTAAACAAGCACCTAATAATATAGTGATATGTGTATTTTTCTTTAACCATTTCATCATTATAACCTCTTTTCTAGAATGTTTGTTCGGAATATATGTTCCCATAATAAAGCGAACAAACGTTTTTGTCAAACACTTTTCGAACCTATGTTTGCATACGTGTTCGCATTCTGTTATACTATCAAATAAGAAGAATGATATTAGAAAAAAGAGGTGAGCAATCATGAAAAAAGTATCGAAAAGACAAGAGGACATTTTAGCGTTCATTAAAGACGAGGTACGAGCTAAAGGGTATCCGCCATCAGTCCGTGAAATCGGGGAAGCTGTTGGACTTGCTTCAAGTTCAACTGTTCATGGTCATTTGGCTCGATTAGAACAAAAGGGTTTTATTCGTCGAGATCCAACAAAACCACGTGCTATTGAAATTCTTGAACCTGAAGAATCCATCCAAAAGCAACACGTCATCCATGTACCACTTGTAGGGAAGGTTACAGCAGGTTCTCCTATTACAGCTATCGAAAATATTGAAGAGTATTTCCCACTGCCTGATACATATGGCACGAGTGAGGATCAGTTATTCATGCTAGAAATTATGGGTGAATCGATGATTGAAGCAGGAATTTTAGATGGTGATTTAGTGATTGTGAAGCAAAAATCAACGGCTAATAATGGAGACATTGTTGTAGCCATGACAGCTGAAGATGAAGCTACTGTAAAACGATTCTTTAAGGAAAAAAACCATTTCCGTTTACAGCCTGAAAATTCATCAATGGAACCGATTATCGTCGATCAAGTATCCATTTTGGGACAAGTTGTTGGTCTGTATCGCCGTGTACATTAATTAAATGAGGGTTTGAGGATTGTGTTCCTTCACTGAGCATAAATCCTCTTTTTTACGCAAAAAAAGAATCCATAAACTATTGGATTCTTTTGACAACGGCCTTTTAAGCCTCTTTTTTAAATTTTATGCTCGCTTCAATAAACGCTGCAAATAGCTTTTGTGCATGCGGATCTCCTGCTATAGCTAATTCCTCTGGGTGCCACTGGACAGCCAAGCAGAATGGTAATTCCTCATGTACCACTGCTTCAATAATGCCATCACTTGATTTCGCTGCAACTTTTAAATTCTCCGCTAGTACATTCACTGATTGATGATGAAAAGAATTGACGGCAATTTTCTCTTGTTCCAGAATAGTGGCTAATAAATTCTCCGCAATAATTTGTACATAATGCGTTGCTACTGATCTACCGGCCTGTTGCATATGTTTAATAAGCTTTGTACTATAATGGTCACTATCAATGTCCTGATATAACGTCCCGCCTAATGCAACATTTAATATTTGGATACCCCGACAAATACCGAAAATAGGCATTTTTCGTAAAAATGCAGCCTCAATTAATGCTAATTCTACGGCATCTCTAGCTGGATGAATTTTACCTAACTTTGGTGAAGGGTCCACTCCAAATAAAAAAGGATGTACATCATAGCCTCCCGATAGCAATAAGCCATCCGTAAGGGCTAAAATTTGTGCAGCATCTTCCTCAACCCCTAACGGAATAATGAGGGGGATACCGCCCGCCTCAATAATACTTTTGCTGTAAGCAGCATTTAAATGAGCTGATAAATCATCTTCTACAAAAGCTGTAATTCCAATAATCGGCTTCACTTGATTCCCCTCCACAAAATTGAAGATTAAATACTTACCAAAAACCTAAGTACCACTTGATGAACGAATCTCCATAGAAATAAACAATATTAGCGGCTAATGCAATTGATGGGCCAAAGGGAATAGGTGTTTTTCTTCCCTGTTTACGCTTTAATAAGACAACTATTCCGACTATCATACCAATGATAGCAGCTAAAAATAAAGTCAACAGCGTATGAATAGTACCGAGAACAAGACCAATTAAAAAGAATAATTTAATATCCCCTCCTCCCATTCCACCTTTCGATAAAACCGCAATACTATATAATATGCCAAAACCAACGAGTGAACCCAATAGGCTGTCCCACCAAGGTGTTAAAGGTGATAGTACACGTCCAATGACCAATATAGGCAAAAAGAATAAAAGAATCTTATCTGGAATTAACAGATAAGTAAAATCTGAAACAACTATAATGACTAACAATGAGATGAACGATAAAGCTACTATGAATTCCATGCTCCAGTTTAGCTTCAAATAAGCAAGGGCGAATAATCCTCCAGTCAACAATTCTATCGCTGGATATACTGACGAGATTTTAAAGCCACAGCCCCGACATTTTCCTCTTATAAACAGATAAGACAATACTGGCACTAAATCAAGAACCGTCAATGGTCTCTGACAGTTTGTACAATGGGAGGAAGGAAGTACAAGAGACTCCTTCCGCGGTACACGAAAGCCAACTACATTATAAAAAGAGCCAAACACTAGACCAAATAAAAAAATGATAATTGTATAAGCCATTTCCAAATTTATGTCCTCCTAAACCAATAGGCGCCCATACAATCCGTATGATGCGCCTATTCATATAATTATTGTAGTTTTGCTCGGTAATACACGTAACCAATGTTATTCAGAACAAGGGACATAGATAATATGTGATGTATTTGAGGAATATTTTCACAAAGGATTTAAAGTACGATAAGAAGAAAGAAGGAGTAGAGTAAGAGTATTATCAGTTTAGCACAAGATAAAAGAGATTCCAAAAATCATTGGAATCTCTTTTATTTATTTCCTCAGTAACCTACCTGATAACAGCATGCCAATGCCACCAATTGTTATAAATAGAACAGCTCTAATTAATAAATCAAGTGCTGATAGGTCGAAGAAAATCAGCTTGATAAACGCAATGACTAAGATAACAAAGCCTGTAGTGCGAAGCGTTTTTAATTGTTGCGTGGAACTAAGCCATAACGAAATACTCGCGGTTAGAAATAATGTAATCGTTGTAAGAGCTATACTTAGTTTCCAATCAAGTAGATGACTATACGTAAATTGATGAACGAGCCCCCATATCGAGATCATTGTGAGTACGACACCTGAGCTAACAATAGCGTCTACATATTTCCCCATTCGTTCTGCATATAGCCGATAAATACGGCCCTTTACTAGAACGTCCACAATAATCGCCACTATTACTGCTATATAAACTAATCTGGTCATCATACTTAAGCTGTCCAACATAGAAGGCTTTGCGCTGACCATCAAAGAAAATACGATAAAGAATGCTCCCAGCACAGGCGTTAGAACACGCCCTTTGAATTTCTCTGACACGAGCAGAGTTCCTGCAAACAAAGCAGCTAGTGCCATACACATCAAATACTGAATGCCATTTGTTGCCGCAAAATAGGCTGTATCTAGTTTGCTCATATAAGCTAAGAAGTAGCCTGTGGTGATTACTGCTAAAATATCAATAGCATATACATCCTTCATGACTTTCTCAAAAGGTGATAACGTTTCTTTTGGGCGTCTAGCATACAAGTAAATGACTACAAGATAAATAATCGGCATGAACAGGCTTACATGATTAAAGCTCATAAATGGTGTTGGTTCATGGAAAATAAAGTTTAGCAACAATGTCATCACAAGGAAAAATGATGTGACTACCTTCATCATACTGGCCCGTAATCGTAAGCTCATCATTACACCTGCAAATGCGATCAATGGATATAGTAAATCATCCACTTTATCAGGTATATTCATGATAAGTACCGTATTACATACGGTCATAAATGCGAGTGTTATAGCACTATCAAATACTTCCTGCCATTTTTGACGATGACTATAAAACGATAATGCTATGAATAAACCAAACAAAACAAGTAGCACTGCTTCCCCATATTCTAGTGAGCGTATGATCAGGTTCATCAGCAATAAACTAAATGACCCTAACGAAAATTGGAGCCCAATATGAAGAGCTCTCCATTTAGATTGTGCATGAAATAATCGACACCAGCTTGCATAAAAGATGGCTAGTATAGCAAGTAAACCAAAAGCAAAGACAACTTGCTTATCATGATTCATAAATGCAACAACACCTATTGCCACCACTGAGAAAAAGGCTGAAATATAAAGGGCAAGCTTCTGCTTGTGCTGTTGGACAACCAATTGCAGCATGGCAAATAAAACGATAACAAATAGTAAAATAATGATGGCACTAAAGTCCATATATTCTAATAAATAAGGTAGTAATAATGAGGTAAAAGCAACAAAAATAGTTAATGCCTCATTTTTCTTTAAGTAACTTATTGCAATACCATAGCCAATATAAAGAATCGTAATACCAAGCGCTGGTGTGAGATGGATGATCTCGTATAAAATGGCACTAGCTGCAGTCGTTAAAATACCAACAATAAATGCTCCGCCATATAATGAGACGGTAATAGCGGGAGAGCCTACTTTTCTACGTTCCAGAATATAAGCGATAATCGCCAATCCTACCGATAATGAATAGGCAAGGATGATTTTCACGCCATTCGATAAATAACCATAGTCACTAACAAGTTTGAGACCCCAAAGTACCCCCATAACTAAAATAACCATGAATACTTTTGGAAGTGCCCACATAACACGTTCCTCCATCGATGGCTGTGGTTGCACCTCTTTTTGTGCTGTTTTGACTGGGGTAGTCTTCGACTCCACTGTTGGTTTTGGTGTTGGTTTTGGTTTTATTGGAACCGATTGCTCGATCATTGACTGTCTTGCATCAAGAGTATTTATTTTCTCATTGCTTTGAATTCGCCTTAATTCACTTAACTCCTGACGTAACTCTGCCATTTCCTCCTCAAGTTTAGCCACTCTTCGTTCCATTTCAAGGGACATTCAATCATCCTCCCCACTGTATCAATTTTCTAACATTATAACATATTTATCCTTATTGTAAAATTACACTTTTTGAATACTTTATCGTGGTCTCCTATACATTAATGCCTTTTCACTATCACTTGTACCTTTTGTCGTTGGGTCTACTATGACACCCATTAATACAAGAATAGATAGAACTGTATTTAAAATAGCTGCAATTTGCTCACTTATTGCAGCTGTCAAATCAAAGCCGAAAATCGCTCCTACTTGTTGTGCGAGTAAGAGTAACAATGAAAATAGACCTAATAAAAATGGTATATGTTGAAGACGAACCTTCCAGTTAATTCTCATAAAAGCTCACCTCCCCCCCTCTTGAACCAGTATATGCAGGGAGGTTATGTAACACATATGCAAAAATGGAGCTTTTGACAAGTTTACTAGGTATTTTTAATAATAATTTGCGAACTAAACTATTTTCGAGTGAAAGACAGACCGGTTGTAACCATAATGCCAAATTCATATAGTTAGTAAGGTTGCATCCTGGCAGGAGATGCCCGCCAATTTACTGAAATCGAGGGTGATTGAGATGGTGTACGAGTGGAACGCATTGAGAGCTATTGCTTGCTTAAGTATTGTGCTATTGCACGCGACGACAAATATTGAAATTATTAATGGCTTTATTGATCAACCTTTCTATCAATTTTTTAGACTTGTGCTATGTGCCGCCACACCCATTTTCATTTTATTATCCATTTTAATATTAGCTAATCGCTATCAACATCAGCTGCCTTCCCATTTTTTATGGCATCGATTTCAGTTTATCGTCATGCCGTTTGTAGCTGCTGGTATTTTATATGCGGCTAATGCAGCCTTTCATTATCATGAAAATTTTTGGTATGCCCTGTATCGTCACATTATTTTGGGGGATTTTTCTGGGTGGTTTGTCATGACGATTTTTCAGCTCTATATTCTATTTTTTATGGTAAAAAAATATAATCTATCCTGTATATGGTTTGCTCCCATAATGTTCTTACTAGGGGTTTTCTATATGACACTAGCAAAATTAAATATAGATTATTTCGTAAATAACGATCATTTTATACGACTGCTCTTCGTAGGCTGGCTTCCTTATTTTGTATTTGCCTATTTCATGGGTCGTCATTATGAAAGATTCACATATTATCTCGTTAAATATAAATTTTTTACCGTTTTATCGGTTATACTTGCAACAGTCATTATCTATTTAAATTATTATTTGGGCGACCAGCAAATTACATCAAGAAGAATCGATATGATTCTATTTGTGTTAGCGATGACGATTTTCATTTTAACATTTGCCCAAATTTTACCTAAGCTGTCCTTCATCCATACCATAAGTCGTTATTCCTTTGGTATCTTTTTAATTCACTGGCTTATTCAAGAATATCTAGCTCCCTATAGTGCATTACTCCCTACCACTTCTCTACAAGTTATTTCACTTTTTCTAGCTAGTTTTGTCGTCTGTATGTTGCTCATAAAAATTATTTCCTTTCTCCCCTTTAGTGCATATTTAATCGGCAAATCTCACCAAAAAAAGTCAATCTAAAATTGAGGAAAAAATTTGATACAATGGATAATAGTTCATTAATTACGACGAGTACATTTATTACGTGTTGTGGATTTTAACATCATTTTAGAATGTATTTCCCTATTTTTTTTCAGAAGCACTCTCTTTTTAAGTGTCTTCCTATTAATTACTGCTAGCATGATTAGGAGGAAATGAACAGAATGAAACAAAAAGTGATTGCCAAAATAATTGGCTTAGAGTTTCTTATCATACTTTTCTATGTTGGTAACGGAGCTTTTGTTTCTATTAAAGAACCATCAAGCCCTTTGTTACAGTTTGTTATGTTAGTTCCACTAGCATTGGGACTCTTCATTTATATTGCCCTGAAAAAAAACTGGCAAATGTATTTCTTTCATCCTATTCAAAAGAATCATTTATTAATGATTTTACCGCTACTTTTTGTTTTAGGAATCATCCTTGTAAGTACTAAAGGATTAAATCTCACATCGATTAGCGATCTTATTTTTATGTTTTTAATGCAAGTGCTTATTGTGGCATTTATAGAAGAGACCATATTTAGGGGCCTTATGGTGCGAATGCTTCTTGCCAAGGGTGCATTTACAGCGGTATTCATTTCTAGTTTATTGTTTGGCATTACACATGCTTTACAATTACTTGGTGGGCAATCGCTTGAAGATACTATTATTCAAATCATCTATGCCCTTTTAGTGGGCCTTGTTCTTTCTTTACTTATTTTAGATGGGCAATCGATTATTATTACCATTATTTTCCACGGATTCAATAATTTCTTTAACTTTATGGGAAATGTAGAGAGCCCTACGCTTAGTGGTTATCTTATTATTTTAGTGCTATTTGTCTATATGCTTGTTTTATGGAAGCGAGTAAAGAAATCCTATGCTATAAATTCCATGAAAAATGCCAAGTCCATCTAGGACTTGGCATTTTGATTAGAATAAAAGGTGGCCCACTAATGCAGCAATTGGAAGTGAGATAAGTGTACGTAATATAAATATCACCACTAAATCGAAAAATTTCAATGGAATTTTCGTACCTAAAATAAGTCCACCCACCTCAGACATATAAATTAACTGCGTGACTGAAACAACTGCTATGACAAATCTAGTGGTATCAGATTCAATCCCTGCACCTAAAATAGAAGGCAGGAACATATCTGCAAAGCCCACAACCATTGTTTGTGCTGCTTGTGCCGCCTCTGGTAAACCAAGTACTGTTAAAATAGGCTCAAAGGGTTTGCCTAAAATCACAAAGATACTCGTAAATTCGGCAAGCATTAGGGCAATCGTACCAAAAGCCATTACGATAGGCGCAACACCAACCCATAAATCAATAACATTTCTAAATCCATCTTTAATAAATTTGCGTGGGTCACGATTGTCATGGGCAACAGCAAGTGCATTTTCTAAGCCATGTGAGACTAAATTATAGCCCTCTGGTAATTCCTCACGTGAATAGTCTACAGGCGTACCATCTATATATGTATCTTCTTTCTGTGCAAGTGGATAGATACGGGGCATAATAATCGCTAGTACAATTCCACAAAAGACAACTGTTAAATAGTATGGAATAAAATAGCGTGCCAAATGAACCGTATCCAATACTACGATACAAAATGTAATAGATACTACCGAGAAGCTTGTTGCAATAATAGCTGCTTCTTTTTTGGTATAGTTCCCCATTTCATATTGTTTACTAGTCATTAAAACACCAATCGTTCCATCACCGACCCATGATGTAAGGGCATCAATGGAAGAACGGCCCGGACTTTTAAATAGGGGTCGCATAATTCTCACCATCATTGTACCGAAAAATTCAAGAAGCCCGAAATTAGTCAAAAACGGCAAGAGGAATCCAGCAAACAAGAAGATGGTAAATAAAAATGTGACAAGACCATCATTAGGATCCATCAGTAGTCCACCAGTATTTTCGTTGTTGATGGCAAAAGGACCAAAGTTAAAGACAACCATTGAAGCAAAAACTAAGCCGATACAGCGGGTAATCGTCCAAAACCAATTAACATAAAACAATGTATCTAAAATACTTGGCTCTTTTACGTTTTTACGAGGAATAAATTTAGCCATAAGTGCGCCAATTGCTGAAATAGCAAACATAAAAATTGTAAAATAACTAATAATAGGAGCAACAATAGTTGCTAAAACATTTGCTAAAATTGCAATTGGTACCTTCCAGCCTTCTTCTGTTAAGACAGGTGTCATAAATAGAAAAATACCAATTAAAGAAGGGATGATAAAATAAACATATGTAGAAACAGCATATTTTTTCATTTTTTGATTAAAACCTCATTTCTATTAATCATGAAATTGCAACTTGATCTATTTCTCAATCTACTATTCTATAAGCTCTATATGTTGTGTTCATTCAAAACCTCCCCTCATAACCTGTTATAGTACTATTATAAAAACAATAGAGTTTTGAGTTTTAAACAGAAAAATACTCACATCATTCATGTTTTTATAACATTACTGTGTTATAAAACTATTTTAAACGCTATAAAGCCATTGGTTCAATCTCACATTTTTCTGAATTTTTATACAGGCAACAAATGCTTCAATCAAGTATAACAATTATATAAGATAACAAACAGAAATTTTTAAAGTAAGTAAAAAGTGAATAAACATCACATTTATTCACTTTGAGGAATTTGTAAACTTTATGAGGTTAGACGAGTCTTTTGATTTTAGGACAGGAGATACAAAAGTCATTTGCTTCATCAGATGTATGGTAATAGAAACAACATGTTTTTCTTAAGCGGATAGGTTGCTCAGATTCCTTTATTGTCACTTTAGGTCCACAATATTTAGTCAGAGGATTTTTCTTCTCGCCAAAGAGAGCACCTGGTGCCTCATGTACAATATAGGCATAATCCTCTTGTAGGCGAGTAATTTCTTGCTCATTGGCCCCTTCTCTTATTTTCGTTTCATATAGCCAATTGACATAAATAGCTGTATTTTCCCATAAGATTGTTTTTGGGATTTTACTTACTTTCATTAATGACTGCCACACTTTTGCTAGATTGTCCGCAAAAATTCCTTTCAGCACCTCGTCACGCCATGATTTACGATCAATTGTTGGCACAGACACCGTATGATCTATGAACCGAACGTTAGGTAGCCATGGCTTCGCATGTCCTTCTGCTTCCACCCAAATATTATCAATAGCAACGTGTAGCCCTTTATCGTATCTCGACATGGCATAGAATGCTGAAGCCATCGTCAAGACACTATAACGCTTTCCAAATAACGATGCTGTCACTAATAAAGAGGCCGATTGAAAAAAAGGTGCGATTGTTTGTAAATAGACTAGGGCCAGTTCAGAGTCCAATAAATTTTCCGCTCTTATGGAGTAAGTAGCGTCTATCGCGGGCTCAAACGTCAATCGATAATCGCTTAATAGTATGGGTATTTCTTCAGCTGACAATTTGTTGCTCAAGTGGCCGCTACCTCCTCAAATGCTTCCATCTGAACTGTTCGTCCCTTACCATGCGGAACACATAATGGCGTTCCAAATAGAGGGTCTCTCATTATGGTACAGTCCATCCGAAAGACCGCTTGTACCATCTCAGGTGTCACCACTTCCTCTGGCTTTCCTTGTGCGTATACCCGTTTATTTCGCACAGCTACAATATGATGAGCATAACGACAGGCTAAGTTTAAATCGTGTAATACCATAACAACTGTACGGCCTTCATGTTCATTCAAATCAAATAGTAAATCTAAAATTTCTACTTGATGAGCCATATCTAAATAGGTTGTAGGTTCATCTAGTAAAATAAGATCCGTTTTTTGAGCCAATGTCATAGCAATCCACACACGCTGACGCTGTCCACCTGATAATGCATCTACTGGGCGATCCGCAAATTCGGTCATCTGTGTCACCTCAAGAGCATTGTTCACAATAGTTTCATCCTCTGTAGACCATTGCTTTAACCAGCTCTGATGAGGGTAACGACCTTGTTTAATCAATTGTTGGACAGTTAATCCTTCTGGTGCAACAGGTCCCTGTGGAAGAATGGCTAAACGTTTTGCCACCTCTTTAGTTGAAATGGCGTCTAGTGGATGATTTTCTAAGAAAATTTCACCTGACCTTGGTTTTTGCAGTCGGGCAAACGTTCTAAGGAGCGTAGATTTTCCACAGCCATTGGCACCTACTAGTACCGTAATTTTCCCTTTTGGTATTTGAAGATTCAAATCTTCTAAAATAAGATTTTCACCATAGCTAACATCTAGATTTTGTACTTCTAAGACGTTTTTCAAAATCCCTTCACCCTCTTCTCTCACGCTTTTAACTCATTTATCATTGGGCATTATTGATTGCGCGTTCTAAATAGTAAATATATAAAGAATGGTGCTCCAATTGCAGCCGTAAAGACACCTGTTGGTAAATCCTTTGGTAAAAAGGCTGTACGTGCAACAATGTCAGCTACAATGACAATAATGCCACCAATTATAGCCGTAACAGGTATTAATCCTGCAAAAGAACGCCCTACTAGCAATCTACTCATATGTGGGGCTACTAATCCAACAAAGGCAATTCCACCAGCAAAAGCAACTGCAGAACCAGCTAGCATTACACTAATAAGTAAAAAGAGCAAACGGTACACTTGAACTTTTACGCCCAGCCCTATCGCAATGTCATCTCCTAATTCCTTCACATTGACGGTTCTCGCTAAAACAAATGTTAGAGGTAATAAGAGAGTAACCCATGGTAAAAGCAAGTAGACATCTGTCATATTTGCCCCATACAAACTACCTGTCAGCCATAGATAGGCCTTCGTTGTTGCGGCTACCTCGCTGATCACCAACAGCATAGTTACCACTGCCTTTGCTAACGCGGAAATCCCAATTCCAATAAGCACCATACGTATAGGTGTGACACCTTTTCTCCATGACAGCAGGTAAATGATAAAGGAGATAATAGCCGCACCTAAAATGGCAGCTAACGGTAAAAATTGAATGCCCACTGACCCCATAAAATACACGATAAAAATAATCGCACCCATGGACGCCCCACTCGTTACACCAATAATATCTGGAGCAGCTAAAGGGTTGCCTATGATTCCTTGTAAAATTAAACCAGCAACTCCTAGCGCAGCACCAACTAATAAGGCCATTAAAATACGCGGAAGCCTTAATGTATGTAAGACAAAATCGTACTCTCCGTTTCCGTAGCCTAATAATTCCTTCACTACGGTGACAGGATGAATAAAATCGCTACCCGCAGATAAACCAATAATCGTTATGATGACTAATAATAAGCTTAACAGTAGTATAATCCAACAAGTCTTTTTGGCGATTTGAAAAGATATGCGATCGGATTTCGTTCGAATCGTCCTATAATTAGACATTTTTAGCTAACCCCTTTCGTGCAATATAAATAAAGAAAGGAGCACCAATTAATGCAGTCATTACACCAATTGGCATTTCTAATGGCATAATTACGTATCTTGCTGCTATATCTGCAAGCAACAGCAGTATGGCTCCTAATACCGCACTGTACGGTATAATCCAACGATAATCCATGCCAACAAGATGAATCGCTATATGAGGGACAATTAAACCAATAAAGCCAATCGAACCTGCTACAGCAACTGAGCTACCTGCAAGAATAATTATGATGATGCCAAGTGTGAGTTTCGTCACCATTGTTCGTTGTCCCAATCCTTTTGCAATATCATCACCTGATTGTAAAATATTTATAGAACGACCCATACCTATTGCTATGATCGTGCCCCCTAAAATAAATGGTAGGACAGGTATGAGCATGTCTATGCTACGACCTGATACTGACCCCGCTAGCCAAAATAGTACACTTTGTAAACCTTGTTCATCAATTACTAAAAGCCCCTGCGTAAACGAGACAAATAGAGCTGTAATCGCTGCACCAGCTAGTACTATTTTAATCGGTGTTAAACCATCTCTTCCTAATGATCCAAGGAAAAACACCATAGCTCCCGCTGCACCAGCACCTAAAAAGGCAATCCACATATAACTCATTAAAGAATTAACAGAAAAAAGAGTAATGGCACTGACAATAAAAAATATTGCCCCTGCATTAATACCTAAAATATCAGGAGCTGCTAAAGGGTTTCTTGTTAATGCCCGCATCAATGCTCCCGAGATAGCAAGGCTTGCGCCAACTACTGTAGCGATCACAGCTCTTGTAAATCTAGATGTTCGAATAATGACATGCTCCTTATTAGCAGCATCATAATGAAAAATGGCATCATAGATTGACGAGAAGGGAATAGATGTTTGACCAATAGTTATGCTGAACATAAACGTCAGCAATAGGACCAAACAACTGATGAACAACCCTATTTGTTTCATCGAGGTAGTAGAAAGAAAAATTCTCATTTTGCGCCAACTTTCTTGAACCACATTTTATCTTTTGAGAAAAGTTGTAGGTTTTTATAGGCGAAACACTACAAGGAGAGGGCTGTCTCTCAAGCATTCTCTAACACTTTAAACAGCCCTAATCACTTTCTCTATTTATCTAATTCAAATTTGTCATAAATATCATCTAGCATTAAATTAGCACTAATCAATCCGCCAGCTAGATTCCAATTGATTTCATCTACTTGGTAAACTTGATTTGCCTTCACAGCATCGAGCTCTTTCCATAGAGGATGATTTGTCCACTCTTCATAATTCTTTTTCACAGCGTCATCATTTTCCATAAACATATAAATGACATCGGCATTCATTTGCGCAATACTTTCTTTATCTGTTAGTTTGACGATCTCCAATGAGTCATCAGTTAAATTTTTAGGACCTTGGAAGCCAAGCTCTGACAATATAGAACCTGCATATCCAGTTACATAAATACGTGCATGGTCTGCTCTGAAATTGACAACCGCAACATGGAATGGCCATTTATCGCCAAGCTTCTCTTTCATTTTTGTTTGGAAATCAGCAACTCGCGTATCCCAATCTCCAAATAACTCTTTAACCTTTTCTTCCTCATTCATTGCTTGACCCATCATTTCTGCTGTACCTTTGAAATCAAATACCGTTTCATGAGCAACGGTTGGAGCAATTTGTGATAACTGATCATAAATTTCCTCATGACGAACTTTCGATGCAATGATTAGATCTGGTTTAAGCTTTGCAATTTCCTCAAGATTTGGTTGTGTTTCTTGTCCCACAACTGCAACACCATCTAAATCTTTTTTCAAATAATTATAAAAAGGTGCTTCTGCCCAAGATTCTACTGCTCCTACTGGCTTAATGCCCATTGCTACTGCAACATCAGTAGCCCCTTGGTATAGCGTAACGATTTTTGTAGGTGTTCCTTCAATTGTCGTAGTACCCATAGCGTGGGTAATTTCACGGCTAGAAGACTCTGTATTACCTTCTTCAGCTTTATCAGTTTCTTGCGAACTACTACTAGTGTTTGATGCTTTATCTCCACATCCAACCATCAAGAGAGAGAAGATTGATACTAATGCAAAAAGAATAAAAATATTTTTGTTACGTAGTGATAATTTCGACATACATTTCCTCCTAAATTATAATCAATAACGATAATCATTATCAATTAAAGAGTATACTGTATGACTGTTTGCTTGACAATATCTATTTTTTCAAAAAATATACTTTTTTAATAATTTTATTGTTAATTTAGCTTCCAACTCAATCATCTATAGTTTGGAAGCATTAGGTTTGTTGGTTATTTGTAAAAATTTCGACACAATTATCGCAAGATGCAGAGGACTATTGTTTAAACACTAGATCGATTCACTACTATTTTGACAACAATAGAATGTGAAAAATGCGATTTGTAGTTCCTTTTTTCACCTAATGTGAAGGCAATTCTACATTAGATGTTCTACCATTCCAGTGACTTGTTAGATTTACCTATTCAATAATAGGCAAATAAATAGTCCCTATTGACGTCTATCTCATATCTTAATAATGAACGACAACTTATCAAAACAGGAGGTTATAACATGTTTCAACGAAGACGCCATCCGGCAAAAGGTCCACACTGCTGTCCGCCACAAACAATGCCCATGCAATTTGATCCACCACAATTTTTACCACCAGAGCAATATGTTCGCACAAATTATATCCATACAGTTGTTCCACATGTACAACCAGCACATGTCACAACAGTGAACAAACATATGATTGATCACCAATACTATTTCCCATGCACAGAGTCAGTTGTTAATGAATGCTGTGAAACACATACAATGTGCGGTATGCCACCTAACCCTTGTCATATGCCGCATCATCCCCATAAACATATGGGCTATTAATAAATAATGAGGGGGGCGAGTAATACCCGTTCATTATTTCAAACAAAAAAACCGAGTAGCCTCTCTTAGAGGTACTCGGTTTTATTCGTTATTAATACATTTTTAAATATTGATCGCGTTCCCACTGATGTACAGTTGTACGATACATATCGAACTCGATTTCTTTTGCTTCTTTAAAGTTAGCATAAATATGCTCACCTAAAGCTGCTTGCGCTACTTTATCTTTAGCCAGTAATGTTAAAGCATCGTCAAGTGCTGCTGGTAGGTTTTCAATACCATTCGCTTGGCGCTCTTCTTCCGACATCACATAGATATTACGGTTAATAGCTGCTGGTGGTGTCAAGTTTTGACGAATACCTTCTAGACCTGCCTCTAAAATAACAGCCATCGCTAAGTATGGGTTTGCGGATGGGTCCACTGAACGTACTTCTACACGAGTTGACAGACCACGTGCTGATGGAATACGAATGAGTGGTGAACGGTTTTGTGCTGACCATGCTACATAACATGGCGCTTCATAACCAGGTACTAGACGTTTATAAGAGTTAACTGTTGGATTTGTAACAGCCGTGAAACCTTGTACGTGTGCAAGGACACCAGCCATAAATTGCATAGCTGTATTTGATAGTCCTAATTCCGTAGATTCATCATAAAATGCATTTTCTTTACCTTTAAATAGTGACACGTTAAAGTGCATACCAGAACCAGCTTCACCAAATAATGGCTTTGGCATAAATGTAGCGTGTAAACCGTGTTTACGAGCGATTGTTTTCACTACTAATTTAAATGTTTGGATGTTATCACAAGCTGTAACAGCGTCTGCATATTTAAAGTCGATTTCATGTTGTCCAGGAGCAACCTCATGGTGAGAGGCTTCAATTTCAAAACCCATTTCTTCTAGCTCTAATACGATATCACGACGGCAGTTTTCACCAAGATCGGTTGGAGCTAAATCGAAATAACCACCATGGTCATTTACTTCTAAAGTTGGTTCTCCTTTTGCATCTAATTTGAATAAGAAAAATTCAGGCTCTGGCCCTAAATTGAAGCTTGAGAAGCCCATATCTTCCATTTTTTTAAGAATACGTTTTAGGTTATTTCGTGGGTCACCAGCAAACGGTTCGCCTTTCGCAGTGTAAACATCACAGATAAGACGTGCCACTTTCCCTTTTTCAGAAGTCCAAGGGAATACCACGAAAGTATCAAGATCAGGATATAAATACATATCTGATTCTTCGATTCGAACGAAGCCTTCAATAGATGAGCCATCAAACATCATTTTATTTTCTAGTGCTTTGTCTAATTGACTTACAGGAATCTCAACGTTTTTGATTGTGCCAAGAATATCTGTAAATTGTAAACGAATAAAGCTTACATTCTTTTCTTCGATGAGACGTTTAATGTCCTCTTTTGTGAATTTACCCACAGTTTTCCACACTCCTATAATTTGTCTAGCTTTTATGTTTACCCTACCCTATTTTTAATAGAATCGAGATAAATCCCCTCGTCGGATGGATGATTTTTGCATGCGCTGTGCTTGACGCATTTCTTCGCGCATAATTTGACGTAATTCAGAATCACTTAAATCTTGTTCTTCAATTGTAGAAACAGGATTTTTCCTTTTAGCAAATATCTTTTTAATCTTCGCCATATTCATACCCTGTTCTAAGTAGTCTTTAATTTCAAGCAATGTGTCGACGTCATTTAATGAAAACATTCGACGGTTGCCTTCTGTTCGGTGCGGCTCAATTAAATGGTGTTCTTCATAATAACGAATTTGTCGTGCCGAGAGCTCAGTTAATTGCATTACAATACTCATTGATAATAACGGCATAGTTCGTCTAATTTCACGACTCATTTAAGTCCTCCTCCAATACCCGCTTATCATATAACGAAATTTTTTCACTGTCAACCAACCATGTCAGGTTTCCTAACATGGTTGGCACTATTTTTTTCAATCCGAGAGAAAATTGTAAAAAACTATTCAAATTTACGGTTTGTCCATTTCCTCATCTCTATTTTTGAATAGCTTGTACCGCACTACAAATTGCAAATTTTACATGTTCATAAGTTAGCCCACCCTGTATAAAGGCTGTAAAGGGAGGTCGTATCGGCCCATCTGCTGTTAGCTCTATGCTGGAGCCTTGGATAAATGTCCCCGCTGCCATAATGACATCATCCTCGTAGCCTGGCATATAGGCTGGTTCTGGTGCGTAATGAGCATTTATTGGCGAGTTGGCTTGTATTTCCCGACAAAAGTCAATCATTTGCTGTGCGGTTTGGAAAGAAACCGATTGTATTAAATCTGTCCGATGTGCCTGGTAACTTGGAGATGTATTCATCCCTATTTCCTCCAGCATAGCTGCCGTAAAAATGGCGCCCTTTAATGCTTGTGATACAACATGTGGAGCTAGGAAAAACCCTTGATAAAAATCACCCAATGTATTTAATGTAGCTCCTGCTTCTGCCCCGATTCCAGGTGAAGTCATCCGGTACGCACATTTCTCCACTAAATCTGCTCGGCCTGCGATATAACCTCCAATTTTCGCTAATCCTCCACCTGGATTTTTAATGAGAGAGCCCGCCATTAAATCAGCACCAATCTCTGTAGGCTCTTGCTTTTCTACAAATTCACCATAGCAATTATCAACAAAAATAATGGCCTGTGGAGCTAGCTCACGAATCTTTGCACACATATCAGCAATCTCTGCTATAGAAAAGGATGGTCGCGTTGCATAGCCCTTTGATCGTTGAATGGCAATCACTTTCGTTTTTGCCGTTATGGCCGCTTCCACTCCTTCCCAATCAATGGTTTGATTATCCAGTAACTCAACATGTGAATAACCGATTTGATAATCTTTCAAGGAACCTGTATCTTTGTCACCACCATCAACAATGGATTGTAACGTATCATATGGCTGTCCAGAAATATAGAGCAACTCATCACCAGGACGCAGCACACCGAATAAACTAAGCGTAATTGCATGTGTGCCTGAAATAATTTGCGGTCGAACAATGGCGGACTCTGCTCCAAACACCTCAGCATAGACACGCTCTAAATTATCGCGTCCCTCATCGTCATAGCCATAGCCATTGGATGGGTGTAAATGATAATCACTCACTTGATGCTTACGAAATGCCGCTAGCACTTTTTGTTGGTTATAAAACGCCATCTCTTCCACCCTAGCATGAAAAGGTCTCACTCTTTCTTCTATTGTTGCCGCTAAAGATAGCGTCGATGCTGATAAATTAGATGTAAACGTCATTCTTTTCTTCTCCATTTCACAATTGTCATGCATATTATTCCGTAAACTTTATTCTATATCTAAATGGACCTCGATTATCCTAGGATTCCCTGATTGTCTACTTGTAATGAACGCTTATGACAGATGTTTTTCTTTATTTCATTAACATCTTATCAATTTGTATAGGTCCCTGTAAAACTTGCCTATTGTTTCTGAGTGAAATTTACGCTAAGCTAATGTGCGGACTTATTTCAAGAAGCGTATTTAATGTTTAATTTTGGCTATTAAATTCATAGATTTTGTTACTTACAGGATCTTTCAACTTTAGGAATGAGGTTCATTTATTGATAGAAGGGGTGAAAGGGATGGCTTGGGAAGTTTTTAGTATGATCGGTACAATTGCCTTTGCTATTTCTGGGGCAATTATTGCAATGGAAGAGGAATACGATTTATTCGGTGTTTATATACTCGGTATTGTCACTGCTTTTGGTGGAGGGGCTATTCGAAATTTACTTATCGGTCTACCTGTCACGACATTATGGGGACAGGATATGATGTTTCAAATTGCGCTTGCTGCAATTACCATATTTTTTATTTTTCCACATCATTTGATTCAACATTGGCATCGTTGGGGTAATTTTACAGATGCGATTGGTTTATCAGCATTTGCTATTCAAGGCGCACTCTACGCCGTAAAGCTGGATATGCCGATTAGTGCTGTCATCGTAGCTGCGGTCTTAACAGGGTCGGGTGGTGGTATCGTGCGTGATTTATTAGCTAGACGAAAACCACTTGTACTTCGTGACGAAGTCTATGGTGTGTGGGCTGCTCTCGCAGGGCTTGTTATTGGATTTGAAGTTTTTACAGGAGATATCTTCCTTTATATTTTATTTGCGGTAATTACAGCATTACGTATTCTTTCCTATATGATGAAATGGCGTTTACCTTTGCGAAGGTTGAATCGGGCATAGAGTCTATCATTGATAAAAAAAAACGAATAAGCGCAAATAGCTCTTTAACTATTTGCGCTTATTTGTTTTTCAGTAACTATTTAGCCAAAAGATTCGTTGCTTCTTCCAGTGTCACCATATTTTTCATCATTGAGCAAGCAGCATCTAATAGAGGAAAGGCTAGGGCTGCACCTGAACCTTCTCCTAACCGCATATTCATATGCAGCATCGGTTCCACTCCCAACAATTCAGCGGCTATTTTAGCTCCGGGTTCCTCCGAAGCATGAGAAGCTATGATAAAGTCCTTTACTTTCGGTTCAATTTGATAAGCTATAAGCGCAGCAATAGTCGAAATAAAACCATCAATCACAACAGGTTTTCGGTGACTTGCGGCAGCAAGTATAATACCAGCCATAGCCCCAATCTCTAGCCCTCCAACTTTAGCTAGTACATCAATGATATCGTTAGGATTTGGTTGGTTAAGCATAATTGCTTTTTCAATGACCGCTGCTTTATGAGCAATTCCTCCTTGACCAACACCTGCTCCAAACCCGGTTATTTGAATAGGGTCATAGCCAGTCAAAACAGCTAAGATTGCTGTGCTCGGCGTTGTATTACCAATGCCCATCTCACCTGTTCCAAGTAGGTTGGCCCCTTTTGTAATTTCGTCTGTTGCCACACGAATCCCCACTTCTATGGATTGAATAGCCTCCTCTCTAGACATAGCAGGGCCCTGTGCTATATTACCTGTTCCATATTTCACCTTTTGGATGATTACATCCGCATTGAGAGGGATATCCTCCTTAACTCCAACATCTACCGTTACAACTTTGGTATTGGTCACACTTGCAATTGCACAAACACCTGTACCTCCCTTCGGAAAATTCAATGTTTGAAATAAAGTAACCTCTTGAGGATTCGGCGTCACGCCTTCTTCACAAACTCCATGATCTGCTGCACAGACAATCATCACCTTTTTATCAATCATCGGATATAACTGGCCTGTAATTCCAGATAGTTGCACAGCAATGGACTCCAATTTCCCTAAGCTTCCTGGAGGCTTACAAAGAATATCTATTCGTTTTCTTGCTTGCTCCCTACTATTTTTATCAGCGCCTTGAATGTTTTGAATCGTGTCATGTAATAATTGCATTGTCATTTCTCCTCTCGTTCTTCATGAAGACAAAATAAAAGCCTGTAGTTTATTGTCATGACAAATAAACTACAGACTTTTCCATCATCTATATTCTTAAAGCAAATAGGCAGGTCTCCTGGCTTAAGTTCAACATTTCATAGTACCTTCCCAGCAATGAGCTAGTGGTCTTCACTATTAAACTCCCTTTTACAGTGGCGGGTCCGCTAAAGTTTTTCACTTTATTCCCTATTCTCCCTTAATGGGCACCTAATGCTTATATTAAACTACTTTTAATCTACGACAGAGTATTTTTTCTGTCAATATTTGAATGCGTTACTTGTATCATTTCTTCGGCTACCTATTTTTTTCTAGCTCACTTAGCAATGTTGACCCTAATAATAGTATCGCTCCTATTAGTTGTAGTAGCGTCATTTTTTCTCCAATAAACATCGTTGAAATGACTAATGATGTCAGTGGATCTATATAGCTAAGGATGGCTATACTTTGCCCTTTCAGCTTTGACATGCCCCAAAAGAACAATAAAAATCCAACTCCTGCATGGACAATACCTAATACTATTAATAGTAAGACTGACTTAAAACTGATTGTCATGACCTGAAATCCTGTTGTCCCAAGTATATAAAAACAAAGGAAAAATGCTGCTAAAGATAGTTGAATTAATGTATTTCCTGGTTCTTTTATGTTACCTATACATTTATTTGTAAATGTTAGAGCTGTGTAAAAGCATGCGGCGATAAGACCGTAGACAATGCCAATAAATTGTTTACTGTCCCCAGTGCCTTGACTTTGGACAATCAAATAAAGTCCGATAAGGGCCACACAGACATACATCATTTTTCTGCCAACTAGCTTCTCCTTTAAGATAATTGGAGATAAACAGATAACGAGTACTGGTGCAACATAATAACTAAGTGCAGCATTAGCAATTGTTGTTTCTTTATAAGCCTGAAATAAAAAAATCCAATTCCCACATAAGGCAACACTAGAAAGTACTAATTTCCACTTATTTTTGAGAATACTTCTTTTCGTAAAGCTTTCCTTTTTATAAATAAAAATCACTATCAAAAAACAAGCACCAATTAAGCTCATCCAAAAAGCGATTTCACTTGAAGATAAAGGTATATACTTGGCAAAAACACCAACTGCGCCAAAAATAATCATGGATAATACAAACGCTAATTTTCCGCTCATTACAATTCCTACTTTCTACGTATAAGTATTAACCTACACAGTAGAATCTATTGAAAATGAGCAAACTGTTATTGTATGCCTTACCAGTAGATTCTACTGTAAAGACATTGTTGGGGGTGCTATTGAACGAAACATACAAATCCCTCCTTCACCGATATAATTGTAACATATTTCAGAAAATTAAAGAGTATGTTTTATAGATAAAGGGAAAATGAATCACTAATTACTTCATTAGGTAAGGATAAAATTTTCTTTAAGGAGGAGTTAGAGTGCACGCAAGAGAATTAAGAAACGCTATTGCAGAGACTTGTGAAAACTATGATAGTCAATATGCGCAGTTAGTAAAACCGATTAATCAGTTATTAATGAATGTTGATGCTTTCATCAGTGAAGGAACAGCGTATGTCATTATAGAAAATTTGAAATTATATTATAGTGGAGATAAATACATGGCGGAATGTCACTTCGATGAGAGTGAAAATTTCTTACAGGATGGCATTGAGCTTCTAAAAAAGGGAGACCTGGCGAATGGCGCTTTACAAATATACGGTGCTGGTTTAAATTTTGCCAGTTATGCTTCAAAGGTTCGGGGGCAAAAAAATGTGAACCCGTACATGAACTTTGAAAAAAACTTTAGCCTCATCATGGATTCACTCCAAAAATAAGCACATGAAAAAAGAAAGAGTATACACTCTTTCTTTTTTCATTATGTCATTATTTAAATTCTAATTCGCCATCGTAAGCTAACATGCCACCTTCTAGGTTTGTCACATCAAATCCTTGTGCTTCTAAATAAGAACAAGCATTAGCTGAACGGCCACCAGCCTTACAAACGATAATATATGGCTTTGTTTCATCTAATTCCTCTAGACGTTCTGGGATTGTCCCAAGAGCGATATGCTGAGCGCCAGGAATCATGCCGTGTGCTACTTCATCCTCTTCACGAACATCAATAATATATAGGTCTTCATTTGCATCTAATAGTTCTAATAATTGTGTTGTTTCCATTGATTTCATCAAACTCGTCCTCCAAATATCTATTTCCTTTATCATTATAGCCTGAAGCAAAAAAAACAGCCAGTGTGGAGTACACTAACTGTTTAACAATCTTTTTATGCTTCTGTCTCTAAAAATTCTATTGGTTTTGCTGGAACGAATGTAGAAATAGCGTGCTTGTAAATCAGGTGCTGCTTATTATCAGCATCCAATAATAGAACTGTAAAATTATCATATGATTTCACAGTCCCTTTTAACTGAAATCCGTTTAATAGAAATACAGTTACAAAAACACTGTTTTTACGTAGTTGGTTCAAGAACGTATCTTGCAAGTTGATTGATTTCATCAAATAGCCTCCCTACTAACTTTCTACCTCTTCATTCCTATAGTAGCACGTTCTACCAATTTATCAATTAGTAATTTTTAGAAATTTTTCTTTAATTTTATAATTGTTCACCTGTCATCACAAAATGGACATCCATTTTATTGCGGAAATAAGTAAGTTGCCTTTTCGCATAGCGACGAGAATTTTGTTTTAAGCTGTCTATGGCGCCTTCTAGTGAACATTTGCCATCTAAATAATCATATAATTCCTTATAACCAATGGCTTGTATAGACTGCACACCCCGGATATTTTGTTGCCATAGCCCTTGGACCTCTTCTAAAAGACCATTCTCCATCATCAAATCGACACGGCGGTTAATACGGTCATAAAGCACCTCTCGTGACATATTTTGACCTAGCCCTAAAATCAAGTGATTATAGAGAGGTACCTCGCCTCGATTTTGAGCTTCAGCTGCCTTCGATACACCGCTTAATTCTAGCATCTCTAATGCGCGAATGACACGACGTGTATTATTTGGATGAATGGCTTCTGCAGTTTGAGGGTCTAGTTGTTTTAATTTATCGTGCATTGCCTCGGGACCAAGCTTCGCTAATTCATCATAATAGGCTTGACGTGCTGCCTCATCCACTTTTTCATCAGTAAATTGGAAATCAAACAGAACAGCTTGTACATATAAGCCTGACCCACCTACGATAATCGGTAGCTTATGACGAGCTTGTATGTCTGCAATTTTCTCTCTTACTAGCTTTTGATAGTCGGCCACTGAAAATGATGCTGTCGGCTCCAGAAAACTTAGTAAATGATGAGGAACTCCCTCCATCTCTTCTTCCGTAATTTTCGCCGTACCTATATCTAGCCCTTTATAAACTTGCATTGAGTCACCATTAATGATTTCTCCATTATACTTTTTGGCAAGTTCAATACTTAACGCTGTTTTTCCAGAAGCAGTTGGTCCCACAATTGCTACGACCTCAGCCTGCTGTAATTTATTTTCTATCATATTTTTCTAACCACCGTAATAATACTTGAAAGACTGCTTCTTGATTGTCTTCATTTAAAATTTCATGTCTTTTATCTTCAAATAAATAAACAGTGACATCCTCCACACCAGCAGTTGCTAATTGTTCTGCCACTGCGTACACTCCTAGTCCCTGTTCACCGACAGGGTCTTTACTGCCGCTTATCAAAAGTATTGGAAGATCCTTTCTTACTTTGGCAATCTCTTTTTTGCGATTCAAGGTTGAAAAGCCTGTTGTCAAATCTACAAAAAATTGATTGGTTGGAATAAAGCCACAGTATGGATCATCTATATACTTTTGAACTTCTACCTGTACAGAGCATAACCAATCATAGGCAGTCTTCGGATTTGGAAACTGCTTATTAAAACTACCAAAACTTAATTGATTGAGAAGCCTGCTTTCTGTCTCTTTACCAAGACCTTTGGCTAAAGCTTTGGACACGATATTACCAATTGCGTGTAAAGCTGTAACATTACCCGTTCCACAGAGCACAACATTGTCTACCTGTTCCCCATACCGTTGGATATAGCGTCTCGTAATGAATGAGCCCATACTATGACCAAAAATAATGAACGGTTTGTCGACAAATGGTGCATGTAATTGAGTCATTACTTCATGTGCATCTTCTACAACACGTTCAAAGCCGTTATTTTCAGCAAAAAAGCCTAAAGTTCCATTATAAGCAGCTGTTTCACCATGTCCACGATGATCGTGCATCGTCACTACATAGCCGGCTTTTTGAAGAGTGTAAGCAAATTTTAAATATCGACCACTATGCTCCGCCATGCCATGTAATATATGGATATGTCCAATACAAGGCTTTTTAGATTCTAATGTTCGTGTGAATACAAAATGGCCATCAGACATTTGAATATAACACTCCATCGCTTACTCCCCTTCTTTCACGAAAATAGTGGCATCCAAGATGGCTTGGTCTAATTCAGCCATATAAGCATTTCGTTGCTCCTCCGTATAATTCAAGTGTTGTTGCATCACTTGAAGCACTTGTTGCTTATAAAGCTGGACTGCTTCAATGTCAAAATACAGCATACCAGTACGGCGAATAAAGAAGTCACTTGGCGTATAGACCATTTCAGCTTCTAAGCCATATAATAGCATCGCATGTAAAGTAAGTGGCATTGTACTACCATGCTCATGTAAGTATTTTACGCGATCAAATAAAGCATCCACATTCGTGCCATATTTTTGAACAAGTTGCTTAGCTTCATCGTAATTTAAACCATACTGAACACCTTCTCGAGCTTTATAGGCAATATAGTCAGGGAAATTGATGGCATTAATCCCCTTTGCTCCTGACAGTGATAACTCTCGAGTTATGGATGCGCTCGCATGCTTATAACGACGGATTTTTACAATTTTATCTACAATCGATTCTGCCATTTGTCGGTAGCCTGTTAACTTGCCACCTGCTATCGTCATTAAACCACTCGGAGCCGTCCAAATTTCATCTTTTCTTGAAATTTCTGAAGGATTCTTTCCTTTTTCATAAATCAATGGACGAACGCCTGCCCACGATGATTCAATAGTAGCTCTCGTAATATTGGCTGTAGGAAATACTTTCTTTGCCGCCTCTATTAAATAGTCCACATCTTGCTGTGTTGCAACAGGATGTACTGGATTGCCCTCGAAGACAGTATCCGTTGTACCTACATAGGTTTTACCATCACGCGGAATAGCAAATGCCATACGTCCATCAGCAATATCGAAATAAACTGCTTGCTTTAATGGAAAATCTTTTTGATTTAGGACAATATGAACACCCTTCGTCAACCGTAATTGCTTATTATCAGCTACTTTATCCCTTTGACGTACATCATCTACCCACGGACCTGTAGCATTAACAATTTGTGCAGCGTGTACATTCAAAATGCGTCCTGTTAAATGATCTTCTACTTTAATTCCAATTAGCTTTTTCTTGTCGTAGATAAATTCCTTCATCTCCGCATAATTAAGACAAAGTGCCCCATATTCAACAGCCTTTTTTAATACTTCAATCGTAAGACGCGCATCATCGGTACGATATTCAACATAATAGCCTCCACCGACAAGTCCTTCTTGATTGAGTAAAGGTTCTAATGCTAAGGTTTCTTGCGCATTTAGCATTGTTCTACGTTCCTGTTTTTTGACACCTGCTAAACGGTCATAAACTTTTAAGGCTAGAGATGTTGTCATTGGGCTAAGGGAACCCTTTTTATATAAAGGCAAAAGCATTTTTTCTGGTGTTGTCACATGAACAGCATTGTCATAGACGATTTCACGTTCACGTCCCACCTCTGCTACAACTCCTACATCAAATTGCTTTAAATATCGTAGTCCACCATGGATGAGTTTAGTCGACCGACTCGATGTTCCGGCAGAGAAATCCTGCATGTCGATACATGCAACGGACAATCCCCTTGAGGCAGCATCCAGAGCAATACCTGCACCCGTAATGCCTCCACCAATGACTAAAACGTCAAAACTATAGTGCTCTAAATAATATAAAATTTTTGGACGATGCTCATATGAAAACATACCTTTTTCCCCCAATAGCTAAGATTTAAAAATTCGTGTTGCCTCTACAGCTCTTTGCCAGCCAGCATAATGAGCTGTCGCTTGGTCTTTTTCCATTTTCGGCTGGTAGGTTTGACCATTTACCCTCAGTGCTGATAAAACCTCTTGATTTGGCCAAAAATTTGTAGCAAGTCCTGCTAAATAAGCTGCACCTAATGCCGTTGATTCATTGAGCTTTGCCAGCTCAACATGCAACTGTAATATATCACTTTGGAATTGCATCAATAACTCATTTTTTACCGCACCACCATCTACACGGAGTACTTCAATAGGTGCCCCGGCTGCTACTTCCATAGCATCGAGTACATCCTTCGTTTGATAGGCTAATGATTCAAGTGTCGCACGGATGAAATGTTCTTTAGAAGTGCCCCGCGTTAGCCCAAAAATGGCACCACGAGCATCTGTATCCCAATAAGGTGTACCTAGTCCAACGAAGGCAGGTACAACATAGACGCCATCCGTATCGGCTACTTTTTTAGCATAGGTTTCAGAATCCTCTGCTGTCCGAATCATACGTAGTCCGTCTCGTAGCCATTGAATCGCTGAGCCTGCTACGAAAACACTTCCCTCTAATGCATAGGTCACTTTACCATCTATTCCCCAAGCAATTGTCGTCAATAACCCATTTTTCGATTTTACAGCCTGTTTTCCTGTATTCAATAACATAAAGCAGCCTGTACCATAAGTGTTTTTGGCCATGCCTTTTGTAAAACAAGTTTGCCCAAAAAGGGCCGCCTGCTGATCACCAGCAATACCTGCAATCGGAATGTTTTCACCAAAGAAAATACTTGCTGCCGTCTCAGTGTAAATTTCTGATGAATTTTTCACTTCAGGAAGCATCGACATCGGAATATCTAATAACTGACAAAGTTCCGCATCCCATTGTAATTCATGAATATTGTATAGTAATGTTCGAGCTGCATTTGAATAATCGGTAACATGAGCCTTTCCCTTTGATAATCGCCAAACAATCCAAGAATCAATCGTGCCAAATAATAAATCTCCATTGTCAGCCATTTCACGGGCGCCCTCTACATGATCTAATATCCATTTAATTTTTGTGGCTGAAAAATAAGCATCTAGACGTAATCCCGTTTTTTGCTGAAAAAGCTCCTCATGCCCTTGTTCTTTCAGGTCATTCACGATTTCCTGCGTTTGACGCGACTGCCAGACAATGGCGTTGTAAATAGGCTGTCCTGTATGTTTATCCCACACAACAGTTGTTTCTCGCTGATTCGTTATTCCAATAGCATGGACCTCGCTAGCATCATGCCCACTTTCTGTTAAGACGGTTGCAATTACTGAAAGGACCGAACCCCAAATTTCATTGGCATTATGTTCTACCCAACCAGCCTTTGGAAAAATTTGCTGAAACTCCTTTTGTGCTACATGAATAATTTCACCTTTTTTATTGAATAAGATAGCTCTTGAGCTTGTTGTGCCTTGATCAATCGCTAAAATAAATTCGCCCATTATTTTCCCCCTCTTCACTACATGACTCGTTTGAACATTTTTTCCACTTCATACGATGTAAAATGAATTAGCACTGGACGTCCATGTGGACATGTAAATGGATTATCAGCCTTGCGTAAATCTCTAAGCAAAATTTCCATTTGTTCTTTCGTTAAATAATAATTGGCTTTGATAGATTTTTTACAGCTCATCATAATCGCTGCGGCTTCACGTAATTTTTTAATATCTGCCTTTTTAGTCGTCAGCACCTGTTCAATTAAATCTTCAATGATTTCCTGTTCCTCACCTTGAGGGAACCAACTAGGGTGCTCTCGTACTACAAAGGAAGATTGTCCAAATTCCTCTAAAAATACGCCTACTGCTTCTAACTCTTGTTTGTGTTCTCGTAATAAAAGTGCCTCATCAGCCGCATAGTGGAATGTTAGTGGCAGCAGTAATGCCTGACGTTCATGTGGATTAACTTGACCAACCTTTTCCCGGAAAAATTCATATTTAATGCGCTCTTGTGCAGCATGTTGATCAATTAAATAAAAACCATCCTCCATTTGGGCGACAATGTATGTGCCATGGATTTGCCCTACTACTTCCAGCTCAGGGAACGGTTCCTTACCCGTTTCATCTACTAAATCCTCATGTTGCTCGGTAATAGTTATTTCTTCTATTTCTTCAGCCTCTAATGACGGAGTTGTCTGCCCATAATCCTTTACAATAGTAGAAACAGGCTCTGGCTCTACTGGAGTTTCTCGTTGGTTTTCTCGAATGGTTTGCACATCATATAACTTCTCTACAATTGCGTTCATTTTCTCCACATCTATCTTAGGTGCAGGCTTCCAAATATTTAATTGCTCTGTAGCTGGTTTGACGATTTTTTCTTTTTTCTCCATTTGTGGTACACGAATAACGCTACGTATTCTCTCACGAATAGTTTCTTCGATTAATTTTAAAAGCTCTGGCTCCTTACTTAAACGAATTTGATGTTTAGCAGGATGCACATTGACATCTGTCAAATATGGATCTCCCTCAATATAAAGCACCACAATGGGAAAACGTTCAATTGGTAAATACGTATGGTAGGCATCAACAATGGCTTTTTGTACTAAATAATGCTTAACCCAGCGCCCATTGACGAATAGAGACATATAATTTTTTGAAGCACGAGTTACCTCTGGTAGGGTCACATAGCCGGAAATACGATAATCGTGTGACTCTCCTTGGAAGGACACCATCTTCTTGGCATTATGTACTCCATAAATGGCAGCAAGCACTTGTTGCACATCTCCTCGTCCGTTTGTTTGGAGCAATATTTGACCATTATGCAGTAATCTAAAAGCAATTTGCGGATTACTAAGGGCAAGACGATTCATTAAGTCAATTGTGTGCCCAAGCTCAGTTTGAATAGTTTTCATATATTTTAAGCGAGCAGGTGTGTTAAAAAACAATTGTGATACCGTCAGATCTGTACCTTTACGTAAAGGGCCGGGCTTATGCGTCAACATATGACCACCCTCCAGCTCTAAATGTGTACCAGATTCACCGTTCGATGTAATTAGAGTCATTTTTGAAACAGAAGCAATAGATGCTAATGCCTCACCACGGAAGCCCAATGTACGAATACGAAATAAATCATGTTCTTGATGAATTTTACTCGTTGCATGGCGAGAGAATGACATAATAGCATCCTCTTCATCCATACCGCTACCATTATCAATTACTTGAATGGAAGTGAGACCCGCTTCTAGTAAAAAAACATCAATGGACGTACTTCCCGCATCAATAGCATTTTCTACTAGCTCTTTGACAACTGAAGCTGGTCTTTCAACTACTTCTCCTGCTGCAATTTTATTGGAGAGCCATTCGTCCATAATTTGTATGTTTCCCACTAACGTATCACTCCTTTATTTTTTCATGTTTAATAACTCTTGCTGTAACTCATATAAAATATTCATCGCCTGCATCGGTGAAGTTCCTAAAATATTAACTTTCTCTAATTTTTTTAGTACCTCTGCCTCAGCTGGTGCCATTGGCTCTTCTTCAGTAAATAAAGACATTTGCAGTGGTGGTTCTGCTATTTTCTGTGCTTCAGCCACTACTTCGTTCCCAGCCTCAAAGTTTTCCAATAGCACACGAGCTCTTGCCAAAATTTCTTCTGGTAGCTGCGCCAATTGTGCCACATGAATACCGTATGATTTATCAGCAGCGCCTTTTTTCACCTTATGCAGGAAGACAACCATGCCATTTTTTTCGGTAGCTGCCACATGGACATTTTGTAAGCGTGGCAAATCCTTTTCAAGAGCTGTTAATTCATGATAATGCGTAGAAAACAACGTATTGGCACCGATTTTGTCATGAATATACTCCATCATGGATTGAGCTAAACTCATCCCATCATAAGTAGAGGTTCCTCGCCCAATTTCATCAAATAACATTAAACTGTTTTTTGTGGCATGCATAATGGCGTGTTGAGACTCAAGCATTTCCACCATAAATGTTGATTGCCCAGCTGCTAAATCATCAGCTGCTCCGATGCGAGTGAAAATTTGGTCAGTGATAGGTAGCTTAGCCTTTTCAGCAGGTACATAGCAGCCCATTTGTGCCATGACGACAATTAATGCTACCTGACGCATGTAGGTACTTTTACCAGACATATTTGGTCCCGTAATAAGCATCATGTTGTTCTGCTCCTCTAGCACACAATCGTTTGGTACATACATTTGCTTGTTTAACATCTTTTCCACAACAGGATGGCGACCCTCAATTATTTCGAGCGCTCGTCCGTTATGGAATTGTGGTTTTGTAAAACGATATTTTTCTGAGATGCTAGCAAAGCTTAGCAAAACATCTAACTCACTTATGCTCGCTGCCAGTGCCTGTACACGTGGAATAAATTCCTTTAATGCATCTCGAATTTCTACAAATAAGTTATACTCTAGTGCTAGGCTTTCTTCCTCAGCATTTAAAATCAACGCTTCTTTTTCTTTTAGTTCCTGTGTGATATAGCGCTCTGCATTAGCAAGCGTTTGTTTACGTTCATAACGAGTTAAATCCGCTAAATGAATATTAGATTTAGTAATTTCAATATAATAACCAAAGATGCGATTATAGCCTATTTTTAAGTTTTTAATGCCTGTTTTTAGTCGCTCCTCTTGCTCCAACTGAGCGATCCAATCCTTACCATTACGGGCGGCATATCGAAGCTCGTCTAATCGTCCATGATAGCCGTCTCGAATCACATCACCTTCTTTAATGGTAATAGGTGGATTGTCCGTTATGGCTTTTGCTAAAAGTTCCACAACATCTGTACATGTATCGAGTGCTACCCCTATTTGTTGGAGGGTCTCCTTACCTGCACCCATTAGCTGCTGCTGAATAGCTGGCACTTGGCGCAACGAATCTCGTAATTGTGCTAAATCACGGCCACCTACATTGCCAAAAGCAACTCGACCAGCTAGACGCTCTAAATCATATACCTGTTTTAAGGCAGTTTGTAACTCTGTTCTAACAAAATATTCTTCCAATAAATCAGTCACAATCGCTAGTCTAGACTCAATAGCTGAGCGTGTGGCAAGCGGCTGATGTAGCCATTGTTTTAATTTACGGCCACCCATTGCTGTGACGGTATCATCGAGTAACCATAACAGTGTCCCTTTTTGATCTCCACCGCGAATGGATTGAATGAGCTCTAAATTCCGCTTTGAGCTAGAATCAATGCGTAAATAATGCTTCATTTCATTAAACGTAAATGCTTGAATATGTGATAACGAACGCATTTGTGTTTTATCTATATAGGCCAATAATCGAAGGCATGAAATTTGTAAGGCTGGCGGAACAGCTTCTACATAGCTAGCTGCTTTATCCATCGTCATTTCATCGGCTTCCACTGACAGTACAATGGCAGCATTTGCAGCATGTTCTGCTAACAATAGCTGTAAACTATCCGTTACAATAAGTTCACGAATACCATAGGCCTGCATTTGCATTAATAATGCTTTGCCATCGCCTTCAATGGAAGAAGCCACGGCTTCACCTGTTGATAAATCTAGATATGCATAGCCAAATGTTGTGTCATCCAGTTGTTCGGCTGCTCCAATAAAATGATTGGATTTCCCTTCAAGTGTCTTACCTTCCATAATTGTACCTGGTGTGATGAGTTGAACCACTTCACGTTTGACCACGCCTTTTGCTTGCTTTGGATCTTCCGTTTGTTCACAAATGGCCACTTTATAGCCTTTTTGCACAAGTGTTTCAATATAATTTTTAGCTGAATGATGCGGCACACCACACATGGGAATTCGCTCTTTTGCCCCTGCATCTCGGCTCGTTAATGTAATTTCTAAAATTTGTGAGGCATTGATGGCATCCTCAAAAAACATTTCATAAAAGTCACCTAATCTAAAAAATAAAAAGGCATCCTTGTAATCTTCCTTAACCTGCAGATACTGTTGCATCATTGGTGTATATGTTGTCATATAAATATTTACCTCGCTCTTACCTATAGATACTTTTATTATAACAAAAGATACATGCGAAACGCTTCATTCACCTTTTTTAAGATGCTAGCGTTTCGCATGTATCGAAAAATGATGGTTTCTAAAATTATCTTGGTCGTTCATCAGGAAACGATGATGACTCTAATACATACCTACCTTCTCCATCAGAGCTTGAAGATGAGCTTGAGCTCGAGCTAGATGAGGATGAGGATGATGAACTCTCATCATTAAAGCTCCAGTCTTCTTCATAATCTAGCGGATGTACACTAATACAAATTGTTGTTTCACCCATTACTTCCACAACCACTTCACGTTCCACTACAATTTCAAATTTCGTACCACATGAAGAAATAACTGCTTCAATACAATTTGGTTCTTGTATTACCCGTACACGAACATCATCACCAACACTAATTTCCCCTTCTCGATAGTGAAGCTTCACTTTGTCTTTATAGTGAATTGTTTCCGAAAACACAGCTGTCTTCGAATGATTACTGTAGGCATACCATACATTGACATCAAATTTCCCTGTTACTTCTACAAATTTCCCGACTCTTTTAGCAGAGCAAGTATGGTTAATTACCCAGCATCCTAAAATACTTGTCGGTTTATTTGTTGGTGATAATGTTACACGCTCTTCCGTTCTCTTCTTCCCTTTGGCAACTACTGCTTTCGTCACGATTTGTCGTAAACGTTTCAGCGCAATTCCTCCTTCGACTCTTTTCACTCCATCATATGCAGGTTGCGCCCATTGGGTGAACATATATTTTAGAGAATTAAATGATTCCTCTAGAACTCTTTCAGAAAGAGACTGCTATAGCATGAGCATTCCTCCATAGAAATGAACATAAAAAAGCTCGAATGCTGTCATTCGAGCTTTACTTCTATAATCTGTTAAGAACAGCTACCTGGTTGAGAATTATCTACATATGAACCCGTTTCACCACGTAGCACATCGCCGCCTGTTGAGCGGATAATCTCATTTGTTACATTATTAGCGATTGTATTCGATACTAATTGCAATAAATCATTAACATCGCCTTGTGATTCTTTAAATTGTTGAACAACTGGGATATCATTAATTTCTTCTTCGATTTTTGCAATTTTATCTTCAATCATTTTAAGCGCTTTTTCTTTCCCTAAGTGTTGGAAATTAACAGCCTGTTTTTGTAAACTTTTTAGACTAGCAATTCGTTCACGTACTTGTTGATTTTCATTGATTTGAGCTTCTGCTTTTTTGAAAAATTCAACCTCTGGTGTATTTGCAATCATATGTGCAATTTCATGTGATTTTTTAATTAAATCTTCTTTTGTGTATAAGATTTGTGTCATTTACGCTTCCACCTTTTCATTTTTTACGACTTCCAAAAACTCACCAGTAAGTGAATAAGATGTAGTCTCGATAATTTTAACCTTTACTAATTGACCAATTACTTCTGCTGGTCCTTTAAAATTGACCAAACGATTTTTACGTGTATAGCCTGCAAGCACATCATCTCGTCGTTTACTTGTTCCTTCAACTAACACTTCGACAACCTCACCATTTAAACGCTCTAAGGCTTTACGAGAATACTCACCCACAACTTCATTTAAACGTTGAAGTCGTTCCTTTTTCACCTCTTCAGGTACATTATCGACCATTTTTGCAGCCGGTGTCCCTTCACGAGGAGAATATATATACGTAAATGCTGCCTCAAAGCCAACTTCACGGTATAAGGAAAGCGTTTCCTCGAATTGTTCCTCTGTTTCATTTGGGTAGCCAACAATAATATCTGTCGTTAATGTTACTTCAGGAATGGCAGCCTTAATTTTTTCTACTAATGTCAGGAAATGCTCACGTGTATATTTACGAGCCATAATTTTTAAAATGTCATTAGAGCCAGATTGTACTGGTAAATGAATATGCTCTACTAAATTACCACGTTTTGCAAGTACTTCGATTAAATGATCATCAAAATCTCGAGGGTGACTCGTTGTAAAACGAATTCTTGGAATATCAATTTTTCTTAAAGCATCCATTAAATCACCAAGACGATATTCGATATCCTCAAAGTCTTTCCCGTAAGCGTTGACATTTTGACCAAGCAACATGATCTCTTGATAGCCCGCTGCCGCTAGCTCTCGAACCTCAGCAATGATCTCCTCTGGACGACGACTCCGCTCTTTTCCACGTGTATACGGTACGATACAATACGTACAGAATTTATCGCAACCATACATAATATTAACCCATGCTTTAATGGAACCAAGGCGTTTTTTCGGCAGATTTTCAATCACATCGCCTTCTTTTGACCAAACTTCTACGACCATCTCTTTCGACATGTAAGCTTCCTTAAGAATGTTTGGTAGGCGGTGAATATTGTGCGTTCCAAAAACCATATCGACATGTGGATAGCTTCTTAAAATTTTATTAACAACAGATTCCTCTTGCGACATACAGCCACAAACCCCGATTAGCATCTCTGGGTTTTTTCGTTTATATTTCAACAGGAAACCAAGTTCTCCAAATACTTTGTTTTCAGCATTTTCTCGAATGGCACATGTATTCAGCAAGACCACGTCAGCCTCTTCAATTATTTCAGTTGGTGTGTAACCCAGCTGCATAAAAATACCAGCCATTACTTCTGTGTCATGCTCATTCATTTGGCAGCCATAAGTACGAATGTAAAAAGTACGATCTTTACCCATTCCTGCAAATTGTTCGTCAATGCTAAAATCCTTATGGTATTTCACATCTTCTTTGCCACGTTTTTTAGCATCTTTTAAGGAAGGTGCCGTAAAGACCTTCTCAAAATATTTACTGTAATCCTTTTCAGGCTTGTCTTCTTTTTTTGGTTGATTGACCTGTTGATTAGCTAAGCGTTGTTCCTCATTCATCGCAATCAGGTAACTCCTTTCAAACGAAATCCATGCACTTGAATTTCCATCTTACTATTATACTGAATAGTTGATACTTCCTACAAGGCTTGCGCTTCAAATGTCGTGGTTTCGACTTAATTACAAGTAGCTGAAAGGATTGATTCGTCCATTTTCAAGTTCTATTATCTATTAGGCGCTAAACGTCCCGATTAATAAAATACTTCCTATGCTTGATATATAAGTATCCATCGTATAATTTCAGCTTAATCCAACGCTTCATACTCATATCCTCTTTATAAAATAAAGCATTTGTATATTGACCTTGTTTCACTAAACGTTTTGCTTCCATTTTTAATTTTTCATTCCCCATACATTTATATAAGGTTCTGGGAGGCAGTAGTGACCACAAATGCTTAGTTTGGACATATGTTCGTTCAAGCGGGATGTGGAATAGATAATCATCCACTACATATTGCATGTAGTTATGGCCGCTCGCTGTCACATAATAGCTGGAAGAACCGGCTCGTAAATTCAGCTCAAATAACTTGTACTCCCCATCTCGCGGATCATATTTCATATCAAAATTGGCAAAGCCCGTATAACCAATGTCCTCCAACAGATGCCGTATTGTATCCATCAATTGTTCATCATAATCGGTCATGACAGCTAAAGAGATGCCCTTGTTTTGCGGAGAGGGGTCCTCAAATAGCTTATTGCTTAAACACATCAATTTCACTGTTTTATCCCTCCCTACATAAACATCTAACACACGAATGAACGAATCATCACCGGGGATAAACTCTTGTAAAATTAAGGAATCTTGATAGCTTGAGCGATAAATACAGTGAACAATCTTTTGCACCTCACTGTCATTATGGGCAAGATAAATTTTTTTCTTCTCAGGAAAGGAGCAGCTAGAGTACGCCACAGAATTAGAAGGTTTAATAATGATTGGGTAGTGGAATGGTATAACGCAGTTTGTCTGTTGTTCCTTTGTTACAGTCACTGTTTGGGGGTATTTTAACTTATATAAGTCACAAAGTTGATAAAATTTTTCCTTCGTTTGAACCTTCTTTAGCAAAGCTTGGTCGATATAGGGTAAAATAAAATATTTTTCTAGCTCCTCTTTATTTTGAATGATTAGCTCTGCGTATAAGCAGTCACACACTAATAAAATCAATCGTTGATGCTGAAACTGCTTCGCCAGCATCTGCAGCGCTTGCACAAAATAGTGAGGGTCATCTAAATGCTCTACATATTGAAATTCGAGGATACCACTATTTTGAGTGGCGATGCCCTGTGCACCACCGGAGAAAAGTGATCGGAAATTCCCTCGCTCTCTAGCTGGCTCAATAACAAGGCTCTTAATATGATAAGCTTCATAAAAAGAACGGGCTACCCCGTAGGCATGCTGTCCTGACTGTATAACAATAGGCAAAAAAGGTTGTTCCTGTAGGTATGACAATTCGATCGCCTCTCTAGTAAAAATGAATTTATTCATTTGTATGCGCACTAGATTGTACATATGTAGCACCCATAAAAGACACTAATATAAAACTTTAGTGCCTTCTCCAGTATCTATATTTCTATAAATTTTTTAATGCGTTGTTCAAAAGAGACAAGAGATTGAACCCCATGACTCTTGAGCAAGTCCGTATTGGCAAATGTATATTTTCCTAAATCATCAGGGAAATGGGCATCTGAGGATACAGTAAAAATAACCCCATAATCAAGTAAGGTTTGTAAAAAACGAGGGCCAGGGCACATTTCTTTTACAGGATAACGATAATACAAGCCGGCATTGATCTCAGTGGCAGTTTGGGTTGACGTTAAAGCTTGTGCGATACGCTCATACCAAACTTTCAGAAAAGCCTGATCCTCTACCTGATAATTAAATACTTTAAAGTTGTCAAGATGGGCAACAAAATCAAATAGTTTGGACTGAATCATGTTTTCAACAGTCATAAAGAATCGTTCATAATTTTCTTGTAATGCTTGCGGATTCATTTGTTCAAATAGATGTTCTGTTTGGGGATTATCAAAGCCCCATCCATCCACAAAATGGACTGAACCGATGACATAATCCCATGGGTGGTCTGCTAATAATGAAGTTAGTTCCATCTCCCCACCTATAAAATAATCTGCCTCTATACCTAGTTTTAAGGCAATTCCTTCTTGGTGCCATTTTTCCTTCGCCTGCTGAATGGTAGAGACAAAAGAATCGATATTTTCTGTCATGACACGATCCAGCCAATATTGCTGTAATTGACCAATCTCACTATCGTCCAACTTCATAAAGCGCTCGAAATAAGCGCGCGTCTCCTTAAAACGATATAAGTGATCAACAATGCCTACCTCACGTAATCCAAGCCGCTTTGCTTGCTGAAGATATAAATCTAACCATTCCTCACTATAACAGCCATTTTGAACCCTCTTTGTTAACCTCTGAAGTTGATAGGTCATTTGCTCCTTTGAACCTTGTGCAGATGCATCCACACATTGAAAGAACTCAAGCGCCTGTGATGTACGCTCTAGCCAGCGCGATGAATAAGGACCCTCTTCTAAATGTACATGATAATCAATAGTCATCAACTTTTCCCTCCATTACATACCGTCCATTTTTCTTCATAAGCCTGCCACTCTAATGGACAAGTACTTTCACAAAAAATTTCCGTACATTCTTCAAGATGACAGATTTGGAAAAATGATTTTCCATTAATCTTTGATGCATCCGCTAATAAATAATTAACCTTACTATGCTTTTGCATTTTTTTTGAAATAAGAGATTCATCTAAATCATAATCATACACGACACCCTCACTAATGCCGCCACATGAGATAAATGCTTTGTCAAAATTCATATTATCTAACATTTCCAAAGTCATAGCGCCTGCGACAGAGGATTGTCGAGGATTCGCAGTACCTCCTAGTAAAATAACCTTCCCCGTCATGCGCCTTTCTTCTATTGCTAAATTGAACTGGACAGCTGCTGCAATCGAGTTCGTAACAACTGTTATATCGTCAACAGCCAGTAGAAAATCTGCAATATGGACCGTTGTCGTCCCCGTATCAATGGCTATCGTATCTCCATCACCAATACGTTTTGCGGCCATGCGAGCAATTTGACGCTTAGCCTCTTTTTGCATTTGAAGCTTACGCAAAAAGGCAGGCTCATTCCGCACGTTCGTATATTTAATAGCTCCTCCATGCACTCTTGTTAATAATCGCTGTTGCTCTAATTCATCAAAGTCTCTGCGTATTGTTTCAGGGGCTACTTGAAGCGCATCAGCAATATTCGCAACAATAATTTTCCCTTCCCGCTCTAATTGTTTTAAGATAAATTCAAATCTTTCTAGTTTTGCGTAAGTCATGATAATGCAATCACATCTTCTTTTGCGACATAACACTTATAGGTTGTTCCCATTTCAATTGAATCACCCTGTTGATGCAGTTGCTCCATTGTAAATATGGTTTCTCCCTCAAATGTTGTTCGAATGATATTGCCACTCATTAATGATTGTCTCGCTGTTCCTGTTATAGACAGATCGCCGTTTCTTTTATCGAAATGCAGAGCTTCTGGACGAATCGCAAATTTACGGGAGGTTTCTGGTAAAGATTCTCCGAGCATTCGCTCTAATACCTGTCGGGAAAAAACATTATAATGCCCGATAAAATTAGCAATAAATTCATTATCAGGTTTTGTATAAATCTCAGTTGGTGTCCCACTTTGCGCAATACTGCCATTATTCATTACAAATATTCTGTCTGAAACAGCCATGGCCTCTTCCTGATCATGCGTTACTAAAATCATCGTCATATTGAGCTTCCGTTGAATGGCTCGTAAATCTGTTTGAAGCTTCTTTCGTATTTGAGCATCTAGCGCACTCAGTGGCTCGTCTAATAACAACACTTTAGGTCGAACAATTAAAGCTCGTGCTAGTGCAACACGTTGTTGTTGACCTCCCGATAGTTCTTTCGGATATGCGTGGGCTTTTTCACTTAAATGAACAAGCTCCAGCATATCTTGAACGCGTTTTTCTAAATCAACTGAATTCTCCTTTTGCATACGTAAGCCAAAGGCGACATTTTCTTGCACGGTCATATTCGGAAAAAGTGCATAGGATTGAAAAACCATCCCTACTTGGCGATCCTTAGGTTGTACACCATTCATATCTTTGCCTTCAATGGAAATAAGCCCTGCCGATGCATCTGTCAAGCCTGCGACAATGCGAAGAATCGTACTCTTTCCACAGCCACTTGGCCCTAATAAAGTAATAAATTCACCTTTGTCAATTTTCATATTAATATTCGATAAAACAGTTGATGACCCATAGTTTTTATGAAGCCCTTCAATAACAAGATAACTCATAGATTTGTAGCACCTTTCGATCGTTTCGTTACTAAAGCAATGACAAATGTTAATAAACCCATCAGCACGATATAAATGAAAACTACTGCACTAGCAATATGTCCACTAGTACTAAGTTTTTTCATTAAATAAATTTGAACTGTTTCAAAGCGAGAGCCAACAACAAGATTAATTAAGACAAATTCACCAAATAAAACAGAGAAAGATAACAGCGCACCTGCAAATAAGCCTGGATAAACAGTAGGCAGTAAAATTTTTGTGAACGCTTGCCTTTTAGATGCCCCAAGTAATTGAGCTGCATCAAGAAGCTGCCTTGCATCTATATTTCGCAAACTATTTCGTGTGCCCTGATAGATATAAGGTAGAATTCCAACAACATAGGCCCCTAGAACAACGAAAATCATCGGTATCCCTATTTGACTATAAACACGGATAAGCCCAACCGCTAAAATGATTCCTGGGAAAGAATAGACCATGACAACGGCCATCTGTATCCATTTTTCATACGTTGGAAAGTACAAGACAATAACGAAGATGGCTGGCACAATAACGAGGAGTGCGATACTAACAGCACCACCTGCTAGCAATACTGAACGTCCAAATGCCTGAATAAATTCACTATCCTGAAACAATGTGGAAAACCATTTTAATGTAAATCCTTCTGGTAATATAGTTGAATTCCATTTTGATGCGAAAGCGTAGAGCATCGTTGCTAGAACGGGCAATATAAGATACCCCATTAACAGGAGGAAAAATAAATCAGCCAAGCCTCGCTTTTTCATTTAAGCTTCCTCCTTGTGTTTGAGATGCTCCACTCACTAATTAACATCGCCGTTACCATCGATACGGCTAAAATGACCGCAATTGCACTTGCTAGCTCTGGTTGGGCAAAGATATCACCTTTAATTAATGAGCCAATACGAATCGCCACTAAATTGTAATTACTGCTAGTCAGTGCATAGGCTGAGGCATACGCACCCATAGCATTAGCAAATAATACACTAAAAGTTCCGACAATCCCTGGAAGCATCACGGGTAGACCAATTTTCCTCCAAAACTGCCAACTGGATGCCCCTAAAAGTGCAGCTGCCTCCTTCCACTGCTGCTGGATTCCATCATAAATCGGATATAACAGCATAAGCGATAGTGGAAGCTGAAAGTAAATATAAATTAATAAAAGGCCACCCCAACTATAAAGTGAAAATGATGACAGTGCATCGATATCCCATTTTTCAAATAACAGTGTAAATAAACCACTGTTGCCAAGTAACACGATAAAGGCAAAAGCTAACGGAATACCCGAAAAATTAGATGTTAAATTTGTTAGTATTAAAATTTTCTCTCTCACTGGCTCAGAAAACTTCATCATCGCATAGACCGCGAACAATGTAACCATTAACGCGATAATAGCTGAAATGATGGATAAGGTAATACTATTTTTAAAACCTTGTAAAATATAGCCGTTCGTAAAGACAGCCTTGTATTGCGTTAGCGTGAAGCCATCACTATTTTGAAAGCTAGTTATGAGCATATACAATAAAGGGACAAGGAAAAATAATAATAGTAATACTAGAAAAGGAGAAAGCCAGGCAATGGATTGCCGCTTCGATATCAACACAATCACTTCTTTCTATAATTACTGCTGCCCAAGGGGATAATAGTCGCTCTAGCCTAACAGGAGCGACTATTATGATTTAAACCTCTTTTGCTGTATATACACCTTCAAGTAAAAGTGGCACCATTTCATCAGTAGGCTCCATCTTCAATAAATGACAGCATAGTGGTGCAATTTGTAATTGGGAAACAACACCCTCATTTATCCCTGCCTTGACAGAATCGGCGATTACAAACAGTGGAACATAACGATCCTCATCCGTTGTTCCTCCATGATTGCCATCACTCGTCATGCCATGATCAGCTGTAACAATGACCTCATACCCTTGTGCCATACATTTTGGAATGAATAATGATAATATGGCATCCATCGCTAAAACACGATTGCGATATTGTGCGGAATCCGCAGTAAATTTATGACCATCATCATCAACATTCATCGGATGAATATAAAGGAAATCAGGCTGCTTTTCATCCATTAACCAGGCTGCATCTGCAAATACATGACTATCCGGATAATGATCCTCAAAATAGAACAATCCATTGTCAATTGGTAAGGATGTATCCAGTTGAATTCTGTCAGCCATATGGTTAAATGGCGCTCTGTTATAAAGTTCACTTACCCAATAATAGGCTGAGGCTGCTGTAGACAATCCGTGTTCCTTTGCAACGTGAAAGACACTTTTTTGAGTCGATAAACGGACGGTCATATTACTTGTGACACCATGAACAATTGGGGGTGTCCCTGTTAAAATGGTTTCATATAATGGTCTAGATAACGCAGGAACCTCCGAACAAATTTTATAGCGGGCTGCTACCTTTCGCTCTACTAAATGGTGTAAAAATCCCATATGGGAACAAGCAGTATCAAAGCGTAGTGCATCAACGACAATTAAAACTACTTTCTTATTTTGCATGGATTAACACCTGCTCCTGATATAATTGTGGAATTTGCTTTGTTGTATCTTCCCATTTCTTTTGATCGTTTACTGGTTGAGCATTGTTATACATATCAGCTGGTAACAATAAATCTTTTACATCCTGTGGTAGGTCCACCTTGTCTCGAATTGGTCTTGCATAGCCTTTTGCTAAATTTTCTTGACCTGCATCAGATAAAATATATTCACGTGCTAGCATGGCTGCATGTGGGTTTTTAGCATACTTATTAATGATCGTTGCATAGCCCGAAGTAACAGAACCCTCTTTCGGTATCACTACATCAAAACGTTCCTCATCAATTTGGTGACGATAGCCTAATGCATTAAAATCCCATAAGATAGCGACATCAATTTCTCCCTTTTCTAAATTTGCGACAGATGGGTCACCCTGTAATCTACCTTGCTTCGCTAACTCTGCAAAAAAATCAATCCCGGGTTGAATATTGGACTCATCTCCACCAAAAGCCATGGCAGCAGCTAAAATGGCAAACTGTGCTTGGTTAGCTGTTAATGCATCTCCAATACTGACTGTATAATTGCCATTTTTTAAATCCTCCCACGATTTCGGAGCATCTTTTACATTATTTTTATCTGTTAAAAATGAAATAGTTCCTGTATAGCCTACAATCCAATGGCCTTCATTGTCTTTTGCCCAATCAGGTATCTCTTCCCAATAAGAAGTTTTGTATGGTAATGTGAGGCCCTTGTCCTTAGCAATCGGACCAAAAGCAATCCCTACATCACCAATATCTGCTGTAGCATCATCTTTCTCTGCTTCAAACTTAGCTAATTCTTCAGCACTCGACATATCTGTATCTTTGTGTTTAATGCTATATTCAGTTCCTAGCTCCTCCCAAGTCTCCACCCAGTTCGCCCATGTATCAGGCATACCAACAGAATTGACAGCCCCCTCTTCCTTTGCTTTTGTCGTAATTTCTTCAAGCGTTACATCTTCCTTTACCTCATTTGTACCTGATGAACTGTCTGAACAAGCTGCCAACATGGAAATGGCTAATGCACCAATTAAGCCTTTTTTCCACAACTTTTGAATTGCCATGTGTTGGACCCTCCATTTGTTTTGGTTTATTTTTATTTGCTTACATCCGTAATGGTATAAAACAAACATTAAGCAAGTATGGAGGTCATTAAAATATTTAGTAAAAATTATTGAGAAATTATAAAATCTATGAATGTAAATAATAATTGAAGGAGAATTGTAAAATGGAAGGAAGGAGATAAGGAGAAATCTAGTTCTGTATGTGCACGTTTGTTTGAAGAGACGTACACATACCTAGATTATTTGGAGAGACCTAAAAAATTTGCATATGTATGCGGCTCATTTTCCTTTAAAATTGTTAAAAATGTAAACGCTAGTTGAACAACAGACCACCATCTCATATTATAAGACATTTCAAAACGAGCGGGTTCTAACGTAAAGACATCCTGAAAAATAGTCATTGGTTCTATTTGCTCATCCTTTAAAATAGACAAAAAGCCCAAAAATAACGAATGATCTTTGACCTCTATCAGTTTGCCCTCTACTAGCGCGTCAATATTTTCAGGTTGTTGAAAATTACAGTGTGTTGCCACATACCGCTCTAAATTCTGAGCACGCTGCCTTTCTTCACGTTCCCTTTTCTTTGCAATAAAATCAATGACGTTATTCACGTGCATCGCCTCTTTTTTTTCTTTTATTGTAGCATTTTCGGGGAGATTTTTACCTCTACCAGCCCCTTCTATTTGTTTTAGATTCACAACTTGAATATGATTTCACATATTTTTTGTATCTTTACTGCTGTTTTCTAACTCTATAAGCAATACATTCATACAACCAAAAAAGCATTTGGACTATTACCAGTCCAAATGCTTTGATTCTAGCATTTTACATAAATTCTTTTACTAATTCATTGAACTCATTTTCGCTCATTTTGATATCAATATCTGTTAATGGTAACTCGGAGTAACCAGGTACTTTTTCTTGATAGGACGTTGTTTCTGTATCATGATAAATAACGCCTGTTACTAAGCCCTCGTTCTCCATCACTGTACGCATTGCCATACCGCGATCAGTGTGGTCATAGCCTTCAACATCCGCTAGCTTTGTTAAGTTCTCTTTAAACCAATCGTATGTGTTCACTTTGTTATATGTGACACAAGGTGAAAAGACATTGATGAATGAGAAGCCTTTATGATTGATACCCGCTTCGATTAAAGCTGTTAACTCTTTAATATCAGTCGAGAAGCCTTGTGCCACAAATGTAGCACCACTTGTTAACGCAACTTCTAAAGGTTTTAACGATGGCTCAATTGCTCCACCTGGTGTGGATTTAGTAATAAATCCAGCAGCAGAGCGAGGCGATGTTTGACCTTTTGTTAAACCATAAATTTGGTTATCCATGACAATATACGTAATATCGATGTTACGGCGAATTGCATGAATGGTGTGCCCCATACCAATCGCAAATCCATCACCATCACCACCAGAAGCGATGACATGTAAATCACGATTAGCCATTTTTAACCCTTGTGCAATCGGAAGTGCACGACCATGAATACCATGAAATCCGTAAGAATTAATATATCCTGAAATACGACCCGAACAACCAATCCCAGAAATTACTGCAAGTTCATTTGGTTCAATTCCCACATTCGCAGCAGCACGTTGAATAGCCGCTTGTACAGAGAAGTCTCCACAGCCTGGGCACCAGTTTGGCTTTACTGCATTACGAAAATCCTTAAATGTTGCCATTAGCGAGTCAACTCCTTCACACGATTTTCTAATTCACCTGGCAAGAATGGTGTACCATTATATTTAGTGATTGTCGCGATTTTATCGTGACCACCTATGTTCATCTTCATAATGTTTGCCAATTGACCCGTATAGTTATTTTCCACAACGATTACTTTTTTCGCTTTCGCTACAAGTGGTGCCATTTCCGCAGATGGGAATGGATGAATTAAGCGAACATGTGCATGATTAACTTTCATTCCTTGCACATTGAGTCGTTCTTGTACTTCTTCAATAGCGCCCCTTGTTGAGTTAAAGCCTACTAATAAAATATCCGCCTCTTCATGTGGAGCATTCACAAACACTGGATTATCAAATTTCAAATTCTCTAACTTACGGAAGCGTTTATCCATTTGAGTTTGACGATTACCCGTTGCTTCAGATGGCTTCCCTGTTTCATCATGTTCCACGCCTGTAACGTGGTGAATACCATGTAATGTACCAGGTAATACCCGAGGTGAAACCCCATCTTCAGTATCTTCATAGCGTTTGAAATAGGCTTTATCAGCGGCTTCTTCAAGATCATCAATCACAATTTTACCACGACGAATTTCAATCTTACTGTAATCAAATGGTTCTACAGATTGTTTCCCTAACGATAATTGTAAATCAGTCATTAAGATAACTGGTAATTGCAATTCCTCCGCAATATTAAATGCTTGAATTGTGTCAAAGAATGCTTCCTCCATTGTAGAAGGTGCAAGAACTACTTTAGGAATTTCGCCATGTGTTCCGTATAGCATTGCCATTAAGTCTGATTGTTCTTGCTTTGTTGGTAGCCCAGTTGAAGGACCTCCGCGTTGTGTATCCACGACCACTAATGGCTGCTCCGTCATACCTGAAAGACCAATTGCTTCCATCATCAGTGAAAGACCAGGTCCAGCCGATGCTGTAAAGGAGCGAACACCACCAAAGTTAGCGCCAATCGCCATTGTTGCTGCGGCAATCTCATCTTCTGTTTGGATGACTGTGCCGCCGAATTTTGGTAGTTTCTTAATTAGATACTCCATAATTTCAGAAGCTGGTGTAATTGGGTAGGCTGCCATAAAGCGTGTCCCAGCTGCTAATGCACCAAGTGCTACTGCATCATTACCAATCATAAACATCCGACGTTTTCCATCTGCTGGAGAAAGCTCCCATGCACCTACACGATCACCTAACAGCTCATTCATGATTTGACGACCACGAGTAATGGCCTCCATGTTTTTTTGAACGACCTCTTCGCCCTTTTTCCCAAAAATATCATCGACAACATTTTGGAACACTGCGTCCTCTAGGTTTAGCAATGATGCGGTTGCACCGATGGCTACCATGTTTTTCATCAATGAAGTGCCAAGCTCTGCTGCTATTTCTGTAAACGGTACAACAAATAATGGAGCCTTTGAATCTTCTGGTTTAACAGGATCAAATTTGGCATCCGCTAAAATAACACCATTTTCTGTAAGCTCTTTATAATTGACATCGATTGTTTCCTGATCGAACGCCACTAAAATATCTAAATCATCCGCAATTGCACGTACTTCTGTTGGACGAACTGTAATTTTATTATTCGTATGGCCACCTTTAATTCGAGAAGAGAAGTGACGATAACCGTATAGGAAATAGCCTAGACGATTCATTGCCATTGAGAAAATCTCACCTGTACTCTCAATCCCTTCACCCTGTTGCCCACCGACTTTCCATGAAAGCTGATGTAACATGTCAACAACTCCTTAAATCCAATGTGTACTATTATTTTTCCTTCATAAGTTTAACACGAAGAAACCTTCTGCACTATTGTTTCTCAACGATTTAGGCGAAAATCAGACCTTTGACTGAAAATCCTGTTCATAAAGTTGTAATTTTCAAATCTAAGCAAAATAACGAACCTATTTCAAGTGACATCTATCATATGTAAACAGGAAAACGAAAAAATGCCCGTCACTTATTATGTGACAAGGCATTTTACTTATTACTTTTTATCGAATACGTTTTTCCACTAGCAGCTTCAAGGCTGTACGTTCTTCACCAGCAATTAAAATATCGGCAAACGCCGGCGCGCAAATTAAATCTGTGCCACTTGGCGCTACAAATCCGCGTGCGATGGCCACTGCTTTCACGGCTTGGTTAAGTGCACCTGCCCCAACTGCTTGCATTTCTGCTTGCCCTTTTTCTCTGATTACCGCGACTAATGCACCTGCAACTGAATTTGGATTAGAGCGTGATGATACTTTTAATGAATCCACAATTATTCCTCCCCGTTTCGCGAATAGTGTTTACGCTCAACAACTCATGTCCCCCTTTTTGGACCTCAAGTTATTGTCCGTAGCACATTTTATGCGCCGCAAGACGGAAATAGACTAGTTTCACAAAGAATCCTGTTTCCTCGGAAAAAGTGCTGTAAATCAACATTCTTCGACTTATTTATCCTTGAAATGGATAATCTTCATTTATATAAATGCGTTCACAGGATTTAGCCTTCCCTGTTTGATTATCAATCTCTACAAAGAAACCACTTAATACCTCACGCCCTTTTTTCGGTACTTCAAAACGAGAAGGCATATTTGTTTGGAATTTATAAATGACACTTTCCTTCGTCATCCCTAAAATCTCATCATACGGACCTGTCATACCTACATCCGTAATGTAAGCTGTACCATTAGGATAGATACGAGCATCTGCTGTTTGAACATGTGTATGTGTCCCAACAACGGCAGAAGCCTTCCCATCTAAGTGCCAGCCAAGTGCAATCTTTTCACTAGTTGCCTCCGCATGGAAATCTACAAATACAAGCGGTGACGTTTGACGAGCTTCTTCAATCAATTTTTCTGCCATTGCAAATGGATCCTCATGTGGTGGTAAAAATACACGACCATGTAAATTAATGACAGATATTGTCACACCATTTTTAGAAATTTGCACCATACCTTTACCTGGCGCTTCTTCAGAAAAATTGGCTGGACGTATTAAATAATCAGCATCATCAATAAAATCAAATATATCTTTATTATCCCATGTATGATTACCCATTGTAATAACGTCTACACCCATTTGTAACAGGTCATTATAAATATTACGTGTAATTCCTCGACCTGCCGCAGCATTTTCACCATTGGCAATGACAACATCGACATTATATTTCTTTTTTAAACGAGGTAAATATTTCTCTACCGCATCTCGACCAATTGAACCAACAATATCGCCAATAAATAAAACTTTCATTTTTTCAACCACTCTTTCTTTCCATTACGTCTCTAAAAATTTGCCTTTAGAGACTTTACGTACCTTGAATAACATCATTAATTGTAACGCTAGGTGGAGGATTAAGCAAAATAAAATAAAAATCTGGCCATTATATCACTTTGGCTTTTTTCACCTTTATGTAGATAAGTGTAGAGGATAATGTAAGCCAATTCATTTTTATGAGCTTTAAAAAGATAATCTGTTTTAGATTACGGTTGATAAGCTTCACCTTCAAAACAGCTGGGTATGCTAGTAAAAAGGATTGAATGGCACTTTTAATGGCCTGCGGATTAGTTGGACATTGATGGAGAATAACAAGGAGCCCTTCAAATTGGTAATTTAAAAAGCTATTCTTTACTTCCTCATAAACTTCTCCATTTTGTAATTCCTCAAAAAGCTTTTTATACAACAAATCATAATTGTTTCTTATATTGCTCATAGCCCTGCTTGTAAGTGAATTTTGATTGTCAACATTATAGTAATAAAGCTGTCTTGGGACGTAGCAGATGGATTGATTTTTTATTACTGCTCTCGATAGAAACAACGTGTCTTCTGCAAAATTCATCGCTTCATCAAATCTTAGCCTATGCAAATCTATAAAGGATTTTTTATATAGTTTACAGCTGGCAAAACCAAAGTGCTTTTCACCTATTTCTGTAAATAATTTATTTAAACAAACAGTTGCACTATAAGTATAGTATGTCTTTGAAGGATAATATAGCTGCCTACTTCCCACTTCCTCCTGCCAAAATAAATCGCATTTAGCAATATTGCTACCTGTCAGCCTACAGGCGTGATACAGTTCTTCCAGCATAGTTAGCTCTAGCCAGTCATCCGCATCAACAAAAGTAATATATTGTCCATTAGCTTGTTCTATGCCTAAATTTCTTGCCTTACTAACACCACCATTGTCAATATCTAAAACAGTTATACGAGTGTCCTTCTGTGCAAAATTTTTTAAAACCGACAATGATTGATCATCGCTACCATCATTAATCGTAATAATTTCTATGTCCTTTAAACTTTGATGACAAATACTCGTAAGGCATTTGTTCAAATAGTTCTCGGCATTATAGACAGGGACAATCACACTCACTAAGACCAAAATTTTGCCCCTCCTTTACGTAATGACTCTATCCACCTTCTTCTCTGCTCTTTTGTCATGCCAATAGAGAAAAGGCTCCCGCCTGTCAAAACTGTATAATAAAAAATATAAAGGATGATAGAGCTCCAAATGATGGGAGGTTTCGTTAAATCCCATAGAAGCTGACTACAGCAAATAGCCAAAATAAATGCTAGAACTAGCCTGCTAATGGTCCGCCAAAAACCCAAAATATCCAAACCAATTTTTTTATAGTAATAAATATTCATGATAACTACATTTCCTATAAATAAAGAACATGCCGTAATAATTGCTGTGCCAATTTTCCCATAAAAAAAGATAACTGGTATGGATACAATCATATTGACCAGCGCCACAATCATTAATAAAATCGTTCTAAATTTAAAAAGATTTTTCGCTTTCAACACATTAATACCTAAATTTTGTATGAGATCAATACTGAATGGCACCATAATAATAAGAACAATCGCATAGATGGCCAAAAAATCTTTGCCTAACCATAGTAATAAAAATTCTTTTCCAAAAAGAAAGAATCCACCGAGCATATATCCCACTACTAAAAACTGAATAGCGCCCACTTTAATGAATAATTGGTTAATTTCTAATAACCCTTCTTCTTTTGTGACAAGCATAGAAATACGAGGTAGAAATAATCCACTTATGGCTAAAGCTAGTGACATAAATATTAATACTATTTGCATAGCCACTGCATAAATTGCAACATCCTCAGTTCCTTTTAATATGCCTAATAACACTTGATCCGTTTGCCAATAGATTTTATCAACGATGACTGTAATGAAAATAAAAAATGAATAGATAAAAATTTCTTTTATCAGCTTTTTGTTTTTCAAAGTAAAAGTAAATCGAATGGATAAGACCTTCATACAATAAATGGCATCCATTACTAAAAAGAGAATATTATAAATAGCGATAATATAGATTAACGTCACCGCATCGGTTCCCTGTAACAGAAAAAACAACATTGTCAAAGGCTGTACAATCACCTGTAGTAATGTTGTAAATTTAATAAAAATAAATTTTTCATATGCTTGTAAGATAGAAGTAAAAACACCTAGTGGGAATTGCACCGCTACACTAATGGTCATTATATAGCCCATTACTTTGGCTTTGGCTAATTGATCTCCTGATAAGCTTTGTCCAAAAACCATCTCTACCTGTGAAAATAGGAAAAAGCCTATCAATAATGTAAGACAGCCAATACTAATAAATAACTTCAAAAAAAATCCATTTAATGATGCCTCTAATGCCTTATCCGCAATTGCTCTATTTCTAGCAATATAGCGTACAATCGCATTGCCCAGCCCTAAATCTAAAATAGAAAGATAGCCAACAAGGACAATCATTAAAGAATATAATCCAAATTCTTTCTGACCAAGAAGCGAAATCATCAAGGGTGTAAAAAGAAGGGAAGAAATCATCGTGCAGCCGATTGTAAGATACGAAAGAATGGCTCCAATCTTAATTTCTTTCATGTGCACGCCTTTCTGTTAGTGAGGATTGGCTTTCATTCTTTTCTTTGAATAATAGCGGGATATAGAGATTGATATTGCTCTGCCACATGCTTAATTTCAAAGTTTGCTAAAACATGTGCACGACCAAGATTAGCTTTTTGTTCATATGTCTTTGAATCGTAATTTAATGCCCTATTGATGGCTTTCGATAAAGCGACCGCATCCTTAGATGGTACAACCTCTCCATAATTCCCTACTAAAAATTCACAATCCCCAACATTTGTAGTCACACAGCAAGTGCCACTGGCAAGTGCCTCTACCAACACATTCGGTAGCCCCTCTCCAGAAGATGATAAAATGAATAGATCAGCTGCAGCCATTAATTGTGGAATATCGTCTCTACTACCTAATAGGAATGTAAACTGCTCTAACTGCGCGTTTTCAATCATTTGCCGCAATACCTCATTAGAGCTTTCTATCTCATAGCCAACTAAAAACATATAAAAATCTTGTCGTTTTTGCTTTAACTGCTTTAAACTTGCCAGCAAATTTTCATAATCCTTTAAAGGGTCCCATCTACCTACATGCAATAAAATAGGTTGGTTCACTATGTTGAATCGCTCCAAATAATATTGACGCTTCTTACTAGGCTTATAAAAATCTGTATTTACACCATTTACAATAATTCGGTGCTGCTTATTCTTGTACCCAATAGCTTCATGGATTTCTTTCACCTTTGGACCACAAGAAATAATAGCGTCCACATGTTTAGATAATTTTGCACAAAGCTTCGCAATAAAAATTGTCCTTCGTTTATTGTCATCTTTATTTAAATTACTATGGTGAATACCCCAAATTAATTTCTTTTTGAGTAATTTTGAAAGAACGTATCCAAGAAGATTAGCATGATACATCCAAGTTTGAATAATATCACTCTCTCGACATCGTTGATAACAACGAACAAAGGCAATTCCCATACTGCGTCGCATATCACATATTGTTACTTTGATGTTTAATTGTTGTTCAATATACTTACCATAAGTTCCTATCTCTGTTAGACAAATAACCTCTATCTCATACATGTCCCTATCCACGTTTTGTAAAAGACGGTAAAGCATTGCTTCTGCTCCGCCAAGACCTGTGGTAGTGATGATATGAGTAATTTTAATTTTTTTTTGGATAGTCTCATCCTTTGAATTAGTTTACTAGCTATGTGTAAAGCGCACATAATCTAATTGCTATTTCTTCTGCATCAAGACCTTTATTTTTAAGACTCTTCCTAATAATTTGCGGATTTGGTTTTACATTCATTTTTATAATAGCTTGCAGCCAACTATTAATATCTCCCTGTAGCTCTAAATACTGTAGTAATCCCACATTAAGATCTACCTCTTTTGGCAGTGTGGAAGAAACGATGGCTGGTGTACCACAAATTTGAGCTTCTAATAATACAATGCCAAAGCCCTCGAAATAAGACGGTAAAATAAACTTATCCATGAGTTGAAGGAGCTTAATACTATCTGCCCGTGGTCCCAAAAATTGAACATAATCCTCTACTTTTTGTTCCTTGACGAGAAGGCGAATTTCCTGCTCTAAGGGGCCATCTCCTATCAAAAACAATTTAAATGGAATGTTTTGTTGCTTTAATTTAACAGCAAGCTCAATTAAAAAGGAATGATTTTTCACAGGTACAAAGCGACCAATATGCCCAATTACTAAATCCCCATCTTGAATCCCTAAATCTTCTGCTAAACTCTTTTTCTCTTCTGGCGATAAACGCTTTATCTTCTGCATATCAATTGGATTGGCAATAACCTCGTAGGGTCTTTTATGGAAGCAAAATTCACCCGCTTTTTGACTACACGCTACCAATTTCGTGGCATTTCCAACGCTTAGCCTTTTCAACAATGCTAACAGAGCTTTATTGTTCCATTCTTCAGCAACATTCGTATGGCTATGTAATACACGACATGATACACCTGCTAAACGAGCTGCTAGCATGGTAAAAACTGCTCGGTAGCCTGTATGATCATGAACGGCATCATATTGATATTGTTTTATAATCCTATAAATATTCCGCATATAAGAAAGTGGACCTTGCTCGGTAATATACGTTTCGTAAAATATTTTCGAACCTTGCTGTAAGAGAATTTCATGATAAGTCCCCTTATTAAATGACACAAAATCAAAATGGTATGAAAATTTATTAACATTCATCCAAGTATCTACAATCATGGTCGTTATACCGCCATAATCAGTAGTGGGGATAATATGCAAAACCCTTTTCAATGTCATTCTCCACCTTTTATTCTTTTCCATAATATTGCTCGTACGTGCTGCCCTTCATTTTATAATTATTCAAGATGACACCTAATATATTGGCTTTAGCAATCGTTAAGATGGATTTTGATTTTACAACAGCTGCTTTTCCTACTGTGCCCGTATTAACAACTAAAAGAGTACCATCACATTTATTAGATAAAATTTGTGCATCCGATAAAAAAAGTAATGGTGGTGCATCAATCATCACAATATCGTAGCGTTCTTTCACTTCGTGCAACAATAAAGTCATAGTTTCAGAGGCTAATAATTCTGTTGGATTAGGGGGGATAGCGCCACTCGAAATGATTTCCACACCATCTACAAAGGTTGCTTGAATCACCTCTTGTAAGGTCGCTTGACGTGATAATACAGATGATAAGCCAAAAACATTATCAAGATAAAATGTATGATGGAGCGTGGGCTTACGCATATCAGCATCAATAATGAGGACACGTTTTCCCTCCTGTGAAAACACAACACCGATATTAGCCGCATTGGTCGATTTTCCTTCACCTGCGATAGAGGAGGTGACTAGAATAGTTTTAACATCTTGATTGGGTTGCGAAAATTTAATATTCGCCCGAATGGTGCGATATTGCTCAGAAGGAATTGACATCATATCGGAAACTGTTACCAGCTTGCGAGCCATTGGGATTTTTTTTGTTTTTCTTTTGAACAGCATTAGGAGGACCCCCCGGCTCTTGATTTTTTACTATTGAGTAATTCAATATTACTGACAACTCCAATCACAGGTAATGATAATATTTCCTCGATATCCTGCTCTGTTTTAATCGTCCTATCAAGCGTTTCTAAAAAATAGGCGAGCACGAGTGCCAAGCTGAAACCACCAATAGTCGCTATTAGGAGGTTCAGCAATTTATTGGGTTTCACCGGTACTGGATGTTCACTGGATTGGGCAACAAAGAGAATATTAATATTGTCCACATGCATTAAAATAGGAATTTCCTCTTTAAAAATCTCAGCTATCGTATTGGCAATCTTCACAGCCCTTGCTTCATCTTCATCCTGTACACGAATATTAACCACTTGTGAATTATTGGCGCTTGAAACCTCTATTTGCTTCATTAATGTTTCGGGAGATGTTTCTAGTGCTAGGACATCAATTACCTTTGTTAAAATAACAGGACTTTTGATAATAACATTGTACGTATTAATTAAACGAAGGTCCGTATCAACATTCTGCGCTCCTATTAGTTGCTGATTCTCATAGCTTTTTTGATTGACCAATAATTGAGTTTCCGCTTCATAAATAGGTGTTTGAAGAAAATAATTAATGAAAACAGCAATGCCAATGGACAGTATCATCAGTATTAGGATGAAGAACCAGCGTTTTTGCCATACTTTTACTAGACTTTGAATTGTCATTTCTTCATTCACAAAATGGATCCCTCCTAATGTAGGCAGATAGCTGCAATGCTAATAAAGTATATTAAACAAGCCTATCGCTTATTCGGTCAATGTCGTCTTTTTGTCCGTATCTCTCAAGCTACCACTTACAACAAACACAAGAATATGGAGCACGTTAAAATAAAGAATTTCAAATGTAGAAACCCCTAACATTGCAACTATAATTAACGTCATCAAAACGGTAAGCTGGGCATTCATTCGGCGATAGCCTTTAGCAATGGCTAGCAAAAAACAGCAATAGCTAATCAATGCCAGTAGACCCGCTTCCTGTAAAATATTCATAAATGTATTGTGAGCATGAGATACACCTATAGTCCATAATGATTCCACACCATGCCCCCAAAATTGAACATGCTCAAAAACATATTGCCAAATTTCAAGGCGGCCATCTGTCATATTCGTAGACTTTTTTTCCATTTTTAATAAAATACTTTGTACAGCATCTTGCATCCTATTCATTTTCAAGAAAGCTATTAATACAACTAGAACAGTACCTGCAAAAAGAGCACTAAACTTTAGGAATGGCAGGAAGGCTTTATTCAAGCTTTTGATACTAGAAACAATTACTACAATCGTCACTAGTGCAGCCGTGAACAATGAAGTACGTGCATTCGAAAGCAGTATGATATACATACAAATTAAATATATCGTCGTATAAAAAACAAATAATAAAATTAATTTCGGCTGTTGTCGTTCATGTAATATTTTCACGGCTAGCTGATAGAGTCTTATAAGTACAACAACCACTAACCCCATCATAGAAAACCCCATGGTATTGGGATTCTCAAATACACCTGCAAACCCTCCAAACATATAGCGCGCTTGTTGGAAACATACAAATATAAATGGGACATAGGCTATTAAAACACTATTCACAACAATATCCATGACATGCTCTTTCACAAGGTCATTAAAGAAAATAGAAACTGCTAAAAACATGCAATATAATTGAAGACTATTTTTCAATAAATTCATATCTTGGTTTACCCCTGCTGCAATGATACAAAAGAACGTATACATACTAAAAAAAATACTAGCTTGTACATTTTGAATAATAATTTTTTTATGACAAAGTATAGAGATACTAATTATAAAAAGGCTGAGAACTAAAGATAATTTATGGTAAATGCCATCGACGGGCTGCATAAGGCTCATTAAAATAAGAGCGCTAAACATTAATGTGATGAATAGTTTCATATTATTCTCACACTCAATTCTACATACGTTATCAAAATAAAAGCCACCGCTTCTTCACAACAATATCCTCAAGTTCAAATCGCATGATAGGCTTGTTAGCTAAAACATTTGCATTATTCATGAGGAGTCGCTCAACCATCTCTATTTCATTCTTTTTCTCTAGATATTGAAGTGCCGCTTGGAAGCAAAACGTTCTTGTGCTTACATTATGGGCGTCAGAGCCAATCATATGAATGTAATTTGCTCTTACTAAAGCCAATGATAGTCGCTGCACCTCCTTACCAAATAAGCCTGTTAAACTACCTGTCGTTATTTGTGTAAATGCGCCTTCATGGATGAGGTCATCAAGTCTTTTCGGATTTTCTCTAATAGCAAGGTTTCGTTCAGGATGTGCCAAAATCGGTATATATCCAGCACATTTTAAACGTCTAATTATCTCTTTCGTATAAGCAGGGATTGTAGTTGAAGGAAGCTCTAATAGAATGTAGTGGGTGTGAGCTAATGTATGAAGTTGCTTTTGCTGAAGATGAGCCAAAAGCTCATCATGTAAACGAACTTCATGTCCTGTGTGGAGGGTGATTGGGATTTTTTGTTGCAGCAGTAACTGTTGTAAATAACGGACTAGCGCTTCTACCTTGCGATATGGGACATGATAATGTGGATGCATAGCATGTGAAGTACAGACTATATCTGTGATCCCCTCCCGTGCAGCTTGCCTCAACATGTTTAAGGAATCCGTTTCTTCTTTAGGTCCATCATCCACATCAAATAATATATGGGCATGAAGATCTATCATTTTGATCACATCTTTCTTCTTTAATCCATCTGCAGAAAATCTAGCCTTTTTCTTTTTTATGATGGATGCTCCTCAAACATGACTCTGGCTAAATTAAAAAAGAGGCTCTCTAGATATGAATCTAGAGAAACCTCTAACTTTCAATATTATTTCGCGTACTCTACAGCACGAGTTTCGCGAATGACTGTTACTTTAATATGACCTGGATAATCTAATTCTTCCTCAATACGCTTGCGAATATCACGTGCAAGACGATGAGAAGCTAAATCATCAATTTTTTCAGGTTGTACGATTATTCGGATTTCACGTCCCGCTTGAATTGCATAAGATTTCTCTACGCCATCATAGCTTTCTGAAATTTCCTCTAATTTTTCAAGTCTGCGGATATAGTTTTCAAGTGTTTCACTTCGTGCACCTGGACGAGCTGCTGACAATGCGTCAGCTGCCGCAACTAATACCGCGATAACAGATGTTGCTTCTGTATCACCATGATGCGAAGCAATACTATTAATAACGACTGGGTGTTCCTTGTATTTTGTTGCTAATTCCACGCCAATCTCAACATGGCTACCTTCTACCTCATGGTCAATGGCTTTACCAATATCATGTAATAAGCCTGCGCGACGAGCTAACGCCACATCTTCACCTAATTCAGCTGCCAGTAAACCTGCCAAATGCGCGACTTCAATTGAATGTTTGAGAACATTTTGTCCATAGCTTGTACGATATTTCATGCGGCCTAAAATTTTCATTAAATCTGGATGTAAGTTATGAATGCCAATTTCAAATGTAGTTTGCTCACCAGTTTCGCGGATTTGTTCATCCACTTCACGACGAGATTTTTCCACCATTTCTTCAATACGAGCTGGGTGAATGCGACCATCCTGTACAAGTTTTTCAAGTGCAAGTCGAGCCGTTTCACGACGGATTGGATCAAAGCCTGATAAAATAACCGCTTCTGGAGTATCATCAATAATTAAATCAATGCCTGTTAACGTTTCCAACGTACGAATATTACGGCCTTCACGACCAATGATGCGACCTTTCATTTCATCATTTGGCAAGTTTACAACAGATACTGTTGTTTCAGCTACATGGTCTGCAGCAAATCGTTGTAGTGCCAATGATAAGATTTCACGTGCCTTTTTATCTGAGTCTTCTTTTGCACGTGTCTCAGCTTCCTTCGTCATCACAGCAATATCAGTTGCTAGCTCTTTTTCTACTTCATTTAAGATAATTGATTTTGCTTCTTCTCTAGTTAAAGCAGAAATACGTTCTAGTTCTGTTTTTTGTGATGCAACGAGCTCGTCCACTTTGCTCTCCATCTGTTCAATATGCTGTTGTCTTTCAGCTAGAGCTTGTTCTTTACGCTCTAAGCTTGCTTCTCTCTTATTTAGAGTATCATCCTTGCGATCAAGATTCTCTTCTCTTTGCAATAAACGGTTCTCTTGTTTTTGAAGTTCTAAACGACGTTCACGAATGTCATTTTCGGCTTCAGTACGAAATTTGTGAGTTTCATCTTTGGCTTCAAGTAGTGCTTCTTTCTTTAATGCCTCCGCTTCTCGTTTTCCTTCTTCAACGATTGTTTCAGCGACATGTTTAGCACCAGTGATTTTTGAGTCATTCACTTTTTTCATGTAGATATAGCTAACAGCGGCACCAACGATGAGTCCAAGCAAAGCGGAGATGATAGTAATTCCATCCATATGAACACCTCCTCTTGCTATTTGGGTATTACAGTTTCAGTCGGCGCATACATCTATGTCCCTTGGCAAATTGTACAAGATTTTGTTAGCCTTTAAAACAAAATCCGTTTAATTGACCAAAGGTATTATCTGCATTCAGTAGGCGTTTTGACATCCTTCGAAAAGGATATTTAACTATAAAACTTTTGCTAAATGAAGATAAAATGTACTGCCTATTTAAAGTCATAATTCAGAAATTATACATATTTAATTGTATAGCTAGCCATCAGCTCTGTCAAGGATAGTCGGGCACCTGTTCGCCCTCTAAACAGAAAAAAAGTAAGTCCTATCCATTCAGTGAATTTTTTCCCTATAACTTTTACACTAGAAAAAAATTTACCTTTTATACCTTTTACGTCCACCCAGTACATAAGAAATAATTTCTGAGGCATATAGCTTCTATCTTATTATGTGTAAAAATTTTAGATTATAGACAAAAAAAGCATTGTTCCCTTAATAAATTGGGAACAATGCAATCGTTTGATTATTCTTCATCAAGAAGTGACATTAATTCTTCATCCATCTCGTCTTCTTCATGCGCAGCAATTGTATAGGAAGAAGCTGCAATACCATAAGAGGATCGAATTTTGTTCGAGATATCTTCCAAAACAGCAGGGTTTTCTTTTAAATACTGTTTTGCATTTTCTCGCCCTTGACCTAGACGCTCATCACCGTAGGCATACCAAGAACCACTTTTTTGCACGATGTCTAATTCTACACCTAAATCAACTGTTTCGCCTTCTTTAGAAATACCTTCTCCATACATAATATCAACTTCAGCTGTACGGAATGGCGGCGCTACTTTATTTTTGACAATTTTAATTTTCGTACGGTTACCAACAATATCATTACCTTGCTTAATAGCTTCTGCACGGCGAACTTCTAAACGTACAGAGCTGTAGAATTTAAGGGCACGTCCACCTGGTGTTGTTTCAGGGTTTCCGAACATTACCCCAATCTTTTCGCGAATTTGGTTAATGAAAATAGCAATCGTTTTTGATTTGTTAATAGAACCTGAAAGTTTACGTAATGCCTGTGACATTAAGCGGGCTTGTAAGCCGACATGAGAATCCCCCATATCTCCTTCAATTTCAGCTTTTGGCACTAGAGCAGCAACGGAGTCAATAACAATAATATCAATTGCACCACTACGAACTAGTGCTTCTGCAATTTCAAGTGCTTGCTCCCCTGTATCTGGTTGTGATAATAATAGCTCATCAATATTGACACCTAATTTTTGAGCATAGATAGGGTCTAATGCATGTTCTGCATCAATAAATGCTGCTTGTCCACCTTTTGCTTGTACTTCAGCAATAGCATGTAAAGCAACTGTTGTTTTACCTGACGATTCAGGACCATACACTTCAATAATACGTCCACGTGGATAACCACCTACGCCTAATGCAGCGTCAAGTGCTAGTGATCCACTTGAAGATGTGGCAATTTCTAAATCGGTTTTTTCACCGAGTTTCATAATTGAACCTTTACCAAAATTCTTTTCAATTTGTTTTAAAGCCTGTTCTAAGGCTGCTTTACGATCACTCATTCATTTTCCTCCTTCGAAAACTGTTCACTGTGTTTGTCTATCTCTACTATACTTGTTTTTGAGAAAACACGCAAGAAAAAAGCGAACATTTATTCGATTTTTATACAAAATAAAAATTTGGATAGTTTTTCTCTACCCAAATTCCTATTTTCACTCTATGTTAATATCGTTTTGTATAACCGCGTTCTTCTAAAAGCTGCATTAAATAATGGCATGTAAATTTCACTGCACGAAGTCGATTTGTATTTCGCATACCAGATAAATGAAGTAAGTATGTAAGTGGCTCCTCATCATTGATGGCAATACCAATCCAAACCGTTCCTACTGGCTGATGGTCATGTGCTGTAGGCCCTGCTTCCCCTGTTAGCCCAATTCCAATGTTTGTACCAAATTGTTTCCGAACTGCACTTGCCATTGCAGCAGCACATTCACCACTAACAACGCCGTGCGTATCTATTAATTCTTGTGAAATACCAAGATGCTTTACTTTTGCTTCTGCCGCATAGGTCACGACACCTCCAATGAGTGCGTCCCCTACCCCTGGAATTTCTGCAAGCTCCGATTGAAACAATCCTGCTGTTAAACTTTCCGCAGCAGAAATAGTAAGATGATTATCTAAGAGCATTTCAACTGTCTTTGAAGCAAGTGAATCATCATCCATACCATACTGATAGTCACCAACAAGGGCTTGTATCTCAGCCACTTTGGCAGCAATAAGTTGCTGGGCTTGCTGTTCTGTTTCTGCCTTTGCTGTTACGCGCAATGTTACCTCACCATCCGACGCAAGTGGAGCGACGGTTGGATTTGTTTGAGCATCTAAAATATCCTGTACCTGAACTTCAAGTTCGGCTTCACCAATGCCATAAAAACGCATCACATGTGAGGCAATAATCCCTCCATCATTAAGCATCGCGGCAAGTTTAGGCTTCGCCTCAAATTGAAACATAGGCTCAAGCTCTTTTGGTGGCCCTGGAAGTAAGATATACGTATGATTATTATTGTTGAAAATCATACCAGGCGCCATTCCATGGTGATTCGCTAGTATTTCGCTTCCAGCTAGAATTAAAGCCTGTTTCCGGTTATTCTCCGTCATAGGACGTCCTCGCTTGGCAAAAAACTGCTCAATATAAGTTAATGCTACCTCATCAAACTCAAGAGAAACACCGAGATGGCGAGCAATCGTTTCTTTTGTTAAATCATCTTTCGTAGGTCCTAGTCCTCCCGAAAATATAATTAAATCTGCACGAGATTCTGCCACTTCAATAGCTTGTTCTAAACGTTTTGCATTATCACCAACTACTGTATGGTAAAAAACATTAATGCCTAGCTCGGATAACTGGTTCGAGATAAATCTCGCATTTGTATTCGTAATTTGACCTAATAATAGCTCTGAGCCCACCGCTAGAATTTCAGCATTCATGATTCACAAGACCTTTCTTATTTAGACTCAAGTAAAACACGTCGATTAAGGTAGAAGTAGTCCCACCCAGACCATAGCGTAAAGAACAATGCTACATATAGCATTATCATATCAAAAGGAATACCAATGAGTTCGAAAATTGTGTTGTGTAAAAGCGCAGCAGCGATTGCTACTATTTGTGCCCAAGTCTTGATTTTGCCAAGCTGATTGGCCGCTACGACCTCTCCTCCACCTGCCAAAATAAGGCGTAAACCCGTAACAGCGAATTCACGGCTAATAATAATAATAATCACCCAGGCTGGTGCCATATCAAGCTCTACCATTAAAATAAACGCTGCTGATACAAGTAATTTATCAGCTAAGGGATCTAAAAATTTCCCAAATGTAGTCACAAGATTATACTTACGTGCATAATAACCATCTACCCAATCAGTTGTCGAAGCTAAAATAAAAATAAGTGCACCTATAAAATGATGGATTGGCATCTCTGCCCCAAATAGAGTCAATGTTCCCCAGCCAAAATCAAACATCATAACAATGACAAAAAATGGAATAAGCAAGATTCGTGAGATGGTAATTTTATTTGGTATGTTCATTTTTCTAACACCTTTCATGATGAAAGAAAGTAGCCATCACATGATGACTACTGTTCTTTATTGAAATTGATGACGATATTTTGAGTTACAACTTGCTGTGCATATGTGAGAAGCTCGTCATTAATATAGATTTTAGCTTGCGTAGAATTACCAAGACGGATACGAACATAATTTTGAGTCGTCGCGTCAAATTCTACCACTTCACCAGCATTATAAACACGAGTATCCGTTAATAATTCTTGTTGCTGTTGATTACGAATACCAACAAATGTAGGACCTGAAACCTCAATTTTCAGTTTCAGTGTATCTGTACCTGTTAACGTGTATGAAGTTGTTTCTCCATCTGCTTCAACAGTACCCGCGGAAATGGTTTGCTTGATCTCTTCAGTTTGATCAGTTTGATCTTCATCAGTTGGTGTTTCTTCTTTAGAATCTGTATCTTTTTGGTCATTTTTCAGAGCATCTTTTTCTTCTTTTTCTTTCTTATCTTTCGCACTATCAATAGGCTTAACATTCGTATCGTATTCAATTTCAGGAGACGTTGTGTTGCCTTCGCTTGTCCCTGGACTGTTTTTAGATTGCCATAGCACCCATATTGCTACAATGATTACGACAATAAATAACGCAACAATGATTTTCGGCATTGCCTCCATCATTTTATTGGAAGGGCCTTTCGTGACCTTTCTTCTGCTTGGACTATTCGTGATAGATTGACTTACTTGATCATTTGGAGTACTCGGCAGTTCATTTTTATAAGTCTCTAATATTTCTTCTGCATTTAAACCAACCGCATCTGCATATTGTTTAATAAAAGCTCGTACATAAAACGAGCCAGGCATAATGGAATAATTGCCCTCTTCAATTCCTACTAAATAACGCTTTTGAATTTTCGTTATTTCTTGTAAATCGTCTAAGCTGTAGCCTTTAGACAGTCTCGCCTCTTTCAGTCGAGTCCCTAATTCTGCCACTAATAACACCTACTTTAACATCAAATTAAAAATTAAATCCACCAAATGAATCGGATTCGGACATATGATTTTTTTCCATTATTTCATAAGTAATTTCTTCATCTGTGTGATGACGTAATTCAATAATATAATCAAAATCCTCTATTTTATATTCGGAATGCTGAACAAACATATCTGGATGCTCTACAACCTTGATGCATGGCATATTCATCATTTCACGCACTAATTGTAGATGTCGCTCATCAGATGAACGACGAGTCACAATACCATCTAAAATAAAGATATTATTACGACTAAATTCATCCCCCACTAATTTATTACGAACCGTTTGTTTTATCATCGTGGACGATAGAAAAATCCACTTTTTATTGGCACAAACACTTGCTGCTACTATAGACTCCGTTTTACCAACACGTGGCATGCCACGGATACCAATCAGCTTATGTCCCTCTTTTTTAAAGAGTTCGGCCATAAAATCGACTAAAATACCAAGTTCATCTCTTACGAAGTGGAAAGTGTTTTTTTCGTCTGCATCTCTTGGAATATAACGACCGTGTCTAATAGCTAAGCGGTCTCGAAGTTTTGGTTGTCGAAATTTGGTTACGTTAATATGTTCCATTGTCGAAACAATTGTACGAAAGCGTTCAATTGCCTCATCGTTGTCTGTATGCACTAACATACCACGCCGATCCTCATCGACACCATTGATTGAAATAATATTGACACGAAGCATCCCTAAAAGTGAAGCAATATCTCCTAATAATCCAGGGCGATTCACCTGAATCTCATATTCAAAGTACCAATCGCTCAACACACTCGTTCCCTTCCTATTAGTTAACGTAAAAAATCCTTTATAAGTTCCATCATAGCTGATTTTTTATGTAATGGAAAGTTAGAATACATGGAATTGCGGCGTTATTTTTAAAAACTTACTATTTTTTTTGAATGCATAGAAATAAGGCTTACATACGTTCCCGTTTTCACAAAAAAATAAATTTTTTATATAGAAAAAAGAGGAGATAAGCTCTCCTCTTTTTTTATTGCACATGCTTATTTTGGACAAGCTTAACGACACAATTCGCCAATGCATGCTTTTCATCTTCAGAGGCAACGCCCCATAAATCCGACAGCACTCGCTCTTGCTCGTTTTTAGGATCTACATTTGAAGCTAAATATTCACCAATTTGGACAGCAGCTGCTTGAATCATTTTCTTAGGCATGCCACTTGATTCAGCTTGCATAACGTTTTGTCCTAAAAACGATGTCCATTTTTGCCAGTTTTCTAAAATGGTCATATGTTTCTCCTCCTTTACACATGTAGTATGTGTAAAAAAGAAGATTATATGTACCAACCACCATTTAATCGAATGATTTGTCCTGTCACGTAATCGGCTTTCCCAGACAAATAAAAACGAACCATCTCAGCCACGTCTATTGTTTGTCCAATTGAGCCTAGAGGAATATCCTCCAAAATATAATTAAGCTCCTCTTTGCTTAAATGACTGTTCATCGATGTATTAATGAAGCCCGGAGCAATGGCATTTACTCGAATACGAGATAATGCTGCTTCCTTTGCGTAGGATTTAACAAATGCATGTTGTGCTCCTTTGACAGTTGCGTACAGCGCCTCCCCAGCAGATCCAGCTTCTCCCCATATAGAACCGATAAATAATACATAGCTGACATCATGCTGACGAAGCTTTTCAGATAGTAAAGCTGTCAGCCTCATCGGATTTTGAACATGGACTCTCCATAATGCGTCCATATCTTCCACTGTTGTATCCTCTAGCAGCGAATAATGCGCTTGTCCATTTGCGAAAATAATAGCCTGCACATTAAAAATCTGTGCGGCTACCATTTCTGCTCCTGTTACAATTGAAAAATCCCCCTGTACAAGCATAAATTCTTGTGCAGGGAAAGTTTTAGTAAGTGTATCGCATAAAGTTTCTGCAGCATTTTTATTAGTTGAATAGTGTAAATAGATAGACCAGCCTTCTTCAGCCAAGCTATGACAAATAGCGTGACCAATTTCACCTGAAGCACCTAGTACAAGAGCAAACTTTTTCACTAGGCATCCTGCTTACTTGGTAAAATTTTAAACACGGTTTGTTGAGATTCACCCTGAACTGAGACAAACGCTTTGTACAAATCATCAATTGTTAATTCCTCAAGAACTGGTACAACATCAAATAAATTCATGTCATTAAAGGAATAACGAGTAAATTGGTTAGCGATAAATTCTATAGAATTCAAAGCACGTAAGAAGAAACCAATTTTTTTGCGTTTAATACGTTCAAGATCAGCACTTTCAAATTGTGAATTCCCTTCAAATTTGGCCAATTCTTCTTTAATTGCCGATGTTAATTTATCAGGCTCTGAAGAATCAGAACCAATCATTGCAAATCCAAAACCATTTTCTAATGTAAAATCAAACGCATATGTTTCATCAATTAAACCTTCTTCGTAAACACGTTCATAAAAATTAGATGTACGTCCAAAAATAAGTTCCAGCGCAATTTGAACAGATAGCTCATGCTTTAACATTTCTCGACCTGACAAATTGGTTTCTTTTGCCTTCAATCCAACATAAACCTTAGGCTTTTGTACATCCATGTTTAATGTTCGTTCGCTAATCGCTACCTCAGTTGGTTCTTCCTCAAAGAAACGTTCAATGGATGCAGGTTCAGAAAACTCTTTTTTACCCTGATTTTCACGGATAAAAGTCATCATTTCCTCTGGGTCAACCGCACCAATCACAAATAATAGCATATTAGATGGGTGATAAAACGTATTGTAGCACGTATATAAATGATCCGCCGTAATGCCATCAATCGATTCAATTGTCCCAGCAATATCAATTTTTACGGGGTGATGATGATACATATTTTCAATCGTACCAAAATATAAACGCCAATCTGGTTGATCATCATACATCGTAATTTCTTGCCCAATAATTCCTTTTTCTTTGTTGACAGTCGCTTCTGTAAAGTATGGCTCCTGTACAAAATTCAATAACGTTTCAGTACTTTTGTAAATGTTATCAGTTGAAGAGAATAAGTATGCCGTACGCGTAAACGATGTAAAGGCGTTAGCAGAAGCACCATATTCACTGAACTTTTGGAAGACATCTCCATCTTCTTTTTCAAACATCTTATGCTCTAAGAAGTGAGCGATTCCATCTGGCACAGTAATGCTTTCTGTTTGACCAATCGGTATAAACGTGCGATCAATAGAACCATACTTCGTTGTAAAAGTTACAAATGTTTTAGAAAAACCTTTTTTCGGCAATATATATACATCTAAACCATTTTCAAGCTTTTCATAATAAAGGGTTTCATCTAGTTGCTTAAATTCAATTGTTTTCATTGTGCGGCTTGCTCCTTTCCACTTAAGAAATAGACCGCTTCAAGCTGCACTTGCTTCGCCATGTCCACAACATCTTCCTTCGTCACAGCTTTCCACTTATTTGCCCAAGATTCTACAGAGAACTCCTCCGGTAAATCTTTATATTGATCAAAAATTTCGATTTGTCCACGGGCAGAATCCAAGGACTCTTTTAATTGATTCGTGAGCATAGCTTTTGTTTGTTCTAGTTCTAAATCTGTTATGTTACCAGACTGCATTGTCATAAGCTGTTCTTTAATTAAAGATAACGCCTTTTCCTCATTTTTAGCCTCAATCCCAGAAACTACAAATACAAGACCATAATGTGAAGCATAGGAGCTAGAAGCATAATAAGCCAGACTCTCTTTTTCACGAACATTCATAAATAATTTTGCATGTGGATAACCACCGAAAATACCATTAAAAATCTGCATTTTAGCAAAGTCTGGATTACCAAATCTTACAGGCGTACTAAAGCCAATGTGAAGCTTCCCTTGCTTCATCTCATGCTGTTCTCGAACATAATCGTTTTGAGGATGCTGTTGCGGAAGAACGGCTGGCACTTCTTCAGGCGTACGATCATTAAATGGTAGCGCTTTTTTTAATTTCGCTACAATTTCCTCTTCATTAATATCCCCAGCAACATAAATATCTATTTTATCGTTAGCTAGCATGGATTGATAAGCCTCAAATAAGGAGGAAGGTGTAATTTTTTGAATTTCCTCGACACTACCATTTGCCGAAATAGATGCTGGTTCATTTGGTCTTAGGATTTGCTGTAAGCGGAATTGAGCAAAGCGAGATTTATCATCGAAAATAGATTCAATACGTTGTATAACTGTCTTCTTTTCTCGTTCCACAATGGATTCCTTAAAGACTCCATTTTCTAAATTAGGCTCAAAAATAGCCGTATGCAGTAAACCAAGTACGTCATTTAACACACTTGTATTTGCTAAATAGTGATCATTTACAGTCTCCACATTCATGAGGACTGTATGCTCATTCCCTCTTTTAGACGTATCAAAATATAAAACAGTGCCATATAGATCGTCTAAAAAGCTTCGAAAAGCAGCGGTTGTTTTATATTTAGCATTACTATGCTGCAGGACATTGGTTAATACAGTACGTTCCGATGCACTTTTAGCCGTTAATGCTCTTCTCCATTTAATTGAAAAATTTACGGTTTTAAATTGGGTCGTTTGTCGGATATGCAAATTGACACCTTTGGCAAAAGGTATAGTTTTAAACATATGAAACCCTCCTATCCTTCTTAATATAACGATGTACTACACATACTATACATGTCTACTGTCTATAATTGCAAAAAGAATCCAAAGTATGTATGGGAAAAATTATAAATTATATCATTCAACATGGAAAAAAAGACTGAGCATATTTCACTCAGTCTTTGATCATGACTTATTTTAACGCTTACCTTTAATATATGGTTGTCCACTTGCCTTAGGAGCATTCGCTTTACCGATAAAGCCTGCTAAAGCAAGGATTGTTAAAACATACGGTAAGATTTGTAAATAAACGGCTGGAACATTTTCGATGAAAGGAATTTGGTTCCCCGCAATACTTAATGTTTGTGCCAAACCGAAGAATAGGGCTGCACCTAGCGCACCAATTGGATGCCATTTCCCGAAAATCATGGCAGCGATCGCCATGAAGCCTTGACCAGCAATTGTTGCATGTGAGAAGTCATGTGTAATTGTTTGTGCATAGACAGCACCACCAAGTCCACCTAGAGCCCCAGAAATCATAACAGCAATATAACGCATTTTATTGACGTTAATCCCCATTGTATCTGCTGCCATTGGGTGCTCACCTACAGCGCGAAGGCGTAAGCCAAATGGAGTTTTATAAATAATAAACCAAGCACCAAATGCTACCACAAACGCCAGAATAGACGTACTGTAAACATCATGGAACAATAAACGACCAAAGAATGGGATGTCCTCTAAATAAGGAATTCCAAAACGGCGAATCGGTTGGTCAATCATATCTGTTTGACCTTTATCATAAATCATTTTTACTAAGAATACAGTAGCAGCTAAACCTAGTAAGTTAATAGCTACCCCTGATACCGTTTGATCAGCTCGGAAGGAAATAGAAGCAACGGCATGGAAAAGTGAGAAAATCGCACCAATTACAATAGCCGCTAGCATTGCTACCCAAACAGTTGCCGCACCTAATGATGAAGCAAATTCTAAATTAATAAATATACCAACAAAAGCACCAACAATCATTAAGCCCTCTAGCCCGATGTTGACAACACCAGAGCGTTCAGAGAATACCCCACCGATGGCTGTAAAAATCAAAGGTGTTGCATAAAGAATCGCTGAAGGGATGATGAAATATAACATTTCTAAAAAGCTCATGTTATTGTCCCTCCTTTTTCTTGCTCAGCTTCTGTAAGCCTACTCGAATAATATAGCCTGATGCTACGAAGAAGATAATTAACGCGATGATAATCGATACAATTTCTTCTGGAATACCGGCAGCATTTGGCATATTTAATGCACCATATTTTAATGAACCAAAAAGTGATGCCCCGAATACTACGCCAAGTGGTGTATTTGCACCAAGTAAGGCTACGGCGATACCATCGAACCCAATTCCTGTGAAGCCAGGTTTAATGGATGCGTTTTGGAACGTACCTAGAGCTTCCATCGCTCCCCCAAGACCCGCAAACATACCTGAAATAGTCATCGCTAAAATAATGTTTTTGTTAACACTCATACCCGCATAATCTGCAGCGTTTTTGTTGAACCCTACAGCTTTCAGCTCATATCCACGAGTTGTTTTTTCTAAAATGAACCACATAACTACAACCATTAATAGTGCAACAATGATCCCATAGTGAAGACTTGAGTTGTCTGTAAGCTCTCTTAAAAACGGAGAACGTAATGAAGCTGATTCATGAATACGTTCTGTTTTAAAGCTACCATCTGACAATTTTTTAATGACCGCGTTGGCAATATATAACGCAGTATAGTTAAGCATAATTGTCGCAATTACTTCATGCACTTTAAATTTCGCTTTTAAGAAACCTGCAATAAAGGCCCAAAATGCACCTGCTGCTGCTGCTGCAAGTAATGCCAATGGTAAATGAATGACTTTAGGTAGCTCAAATGCATAACCAACCCAAGCTGCAGCTAGCCAACCTAAAATAAGCTGACCTTCAACACCAATATTAAACAGCCCTGTACGGAAGGCAAACGCTACTGCAAGACCTGCCAATATATATGGTGTAATTTGACGAATTGTGTTCCCTATTGAGTATGAATCTCCAAATATACCTGTCCAAAGAGCGATATAACCTTGTACTGGGTCATAGCCACTGACTACCATGACGATAGCCCCTACAATTAAACCGATAATGATAGAGATGATAGGAACGAGTATATTAATGACACGATTTGACATTAGTCGTTCCCCTCCTTCGCATCATGCTTATTATTTTTTTTACTTTGGCCGGCCATTAATAAGCCAAGCTCTTGTTCTGTTGTTTCTTTAGGATTTAATTCATCCACAATTTGACCATCATAAATAACGGCAATGCGATCCGATACATTCATAACCTCATCTAATTCAAAGGAAATTAACAGAACGGCTTTTCCTTTATCGCGTTGCTCAATTAGACGCGAGTGAATAAATTCAATTGCCCCTACGTCCAGACCTCGTGTTGGTAGAGCGGCAATTAATAAATCAGGATTACGGTCAATTTCACGACCAATAATAGCCTTTTGTTGGTTACCACCAGATAATGCACGGGCAGGTGTCATTTCGCCATTCCCTGTACGCACGTCGTATTCTTTAATAATTTGATTAGCTTTCTCTGACACTTTTTTATAGTCCATGACAAAGCCTTTTGCTATAGGAGATTGGTAATACGTTTGTAGCGCAATATTATGACCAATTGGGAAATCTAACACTAGACCATGCTTATGACGGTCTTGCGGAATATGTCCAACGCCTTCTTCTGTAATGCTACGCGGCTTCAAATTTGTAATATTTTTACCGTTTAGTTCGACAGTACCACTTTTAATTTTACGAAGACCTGTAATCGCCTCGATTAATTCTGATTGACCATTTCCATCAATACCTGCTATACCGACAATTTCACCTTTACGAACCTTTAAGTTCAGACCTTTTACCTTATCAATATCACGGTAATCCGTTACAACTAAGTCATGGATCGCAAGTACTTCATCAGTTGGATTCGCATCCGTTTTTTCTGTTTTAAATTCAACTTGTCGGCCAACCATCATTTCAGCTAGCTGATCAGGATTTGTGTCAGCGGTTACAACAGTGCCAATTCCTTCACCTTTACGGATAATCGTTACACGATCGGACACTTCCATAATTTCTTTTAGCTTGTGGGTAATCAAAATAATAGATTTTCCCTCCGCAATGAGACGACGCATAATTTGAATTAATTCCATAATCTCTTGTGGTGTTAAAGAGGCTGTTGGTTCATCAAAGATTAAAATTTCAGCACCACGATATAATGTTTTTAATATTTCAACACGTTGTTGCATACCAACAGTGATGTCTTCAATTTTAGCATTAGGATCAACATCCAAGCCATACTTCTCAGAAAGGGCTTGTACTTTTTTTGCTGCATCTTTTATATTGACAATACCCATTTTAGTTGGCTCGGAGCCTAAAATAATATTTTCTGTTACTGTAAAATTCTCTACCAACATAAAGTGCTGATGCACCATACCAATCCCTAAATCATTGGCAACATTTGGGTTTGTAATTTTCACAGCTTTCCCACGAACGCGAATTTCGCCACCCTCTGGTTGATACAAACCAAAAAGGACGTTCATCAAAGTCGATTTACCTGCACCATTCTCTCCAAGCAATGCATGGATTTCGCCTTGTTTCAGTTGGAGGGTGATATTATTATTCGCCACGAAATTACCGAATTCTTTCCGGATTCCTAGCATTTCAATCACATGTTCCAATATTGTCACTCCCTTAATAGGCACTTTTATAAAGTAATTCCGCCTTAGCGTTTAGTATCTGCCTCTACTATGACTGATGGCACAGATTAGCAATACATCCAGTATTCGAAATGTATATAAACTAGATGACCGTTAGAGCTTTTTTTTGCTACAGTTCACTAATTCTTTAGACCGCTTTCGTTACCAAAGGCTATCTTTTATTTACTGATTAATCCCACCTATAGAGGTAGGTGTTTTGCTAAATTAATACAGGAAAGGTCATCGTTAGAAACCTTTCTTCTATTAACTTGTTACCATCATTATGAAAATCATTAATACTACCTCTAAAAGGTTCATATAAATCTAGTTAAATAGAGAATTGCGAATAATCTAAATATAACGATAGATTGAAAAATCATCATAAGGTCCTTCTTAAAAGTCCCTTATGATGATCAAAAGATGAATTATTTTTCCACTTTTTCTGGAACTTTGATTTCACCCTTAGCAATTTTTTCTTTATATTCATCGATTACTTTTTGTACATCTTCTGGAATTGCACCGCGAGAATCTGCAAGTTTAACCCCATCTTCAGCTAAACCATAAACAAGTGTTTCTCCACCAGGGAAGTCACCGTTTTTCGCTCTGTTTGAAATATCTACTACTGCTGTGTTAACGCCTTTTAACATTGAAGTTAAAGTTACATTTGTTTTATCGTCTACTTTACCTTCTTCGTATTGGTCAGCATCTACACCGATTACCCATACATCCGCATTTGGATCTTTTGCTTTACGTTCTTTTGCTTCTGAGAATACACCATTACCAGTTGCCCCAGCAGCGTGGAAGATTACATCTACACCTGAAGAGTACATGCTGTTAGCAGTGATTTTTCCTAGATCTGCTTTATCAAATGCACCCGTATATTTTACTTGGATATCGATATCTGGATTTACTGCTTTAGCGCCTTCAACAAAACCAGCGTGGAAGCGGTTAATAACTGGAATATCTACGCCACCTACGAAGCCGATTTTACCTGATTTAGACATTTTTGCTGCAGCAACACCAGCTAAGAATGCACCTTCTTGCTCTTTGAACAGTACGTTTACTACGTTGTCTGCTTTAACTTCAGCATCAATCAATGCAAAGTGATTGTCTGGATTTTCAGCTGCTACTGCATCGATTGCATCAGCCATCATGAAACCGATACCATAAACTAAGTTAAAGTCACGACGTACTAAGTTGTTTAAGTTTGTTTCATAGTCAGCATCTGAAGCTGATTGTAGGTAGTCAAAGCCACCATCACCTTTTTTAAGACCGTGTTCTTTTCCGTAAGCTTGAACACCTTCCCATGCAGATTGGTTGAATGATTTGTCATCAACGCCACCTACGTCAGTAACCATTGCTACTGAAAATGATTCTTCTGATGTTTCTCCACCTGAAGCATTATCATTTTCTTTTGCAGGTTTTTCGTCTTTTGTACCACAAGCACCTAAAATTGCGCTTGCCGCTAATACTGATGTTAATACTAAACCAAATTTACGTTTTTTCATTTAATTAACCCCCCAAAGGTATTGTAATTAGCAGGAAAAAAATTTAGAAATGTTCTACACCCGTTTACGAACTACATGGAAGCTGAATTTATCAGCTCGGAAATAATTTTTTGAATAGAGCACTACTTGATCATGGTCATCGTAATGCAACTGCTTTAACACTAAAAGAGCTGTTTCACGTCCACAATTCAAAATCGGTGAAGCTTGTTCATGATACCCAACTGGATCAATATACGTAACCGCATAGGCAACATGAATTTTTCCAGATTGCTCAAGAGCAGAGAACAGTGAAACTTCTTTTTTTTCGACAAAGTCAGTAGGCAGGAAGCTTGCGGGTAGCTTGTCTATACAGTAAACTACTGGCTCACCATCCGCTGTTCTGACACGTTCAATTGTGAGTATTTTATCGTCGCCATCACATTGGAAGCGTTTTAAATCTTCCTCAGAAGGAATGTGCTCAGCCGCTTTTAAAAAACGCGAACCAGGCTCCATACCCGCTGCCTCGATCATAGAAGAAATGCTCGATAAATGCTCGATGCCTGATGTAAACAACGGCTTAGGGTTAACAAAAGTCCCAACCCCATGTCGGCGCACAATCACATTTTCCTCTTCCAACAGTCGAAGTGCTTCTCTAAGTGTTGCTCGACTGACTCCGAGTGATTTCGATAATTCAAATTCTGAAGGCAGCTTTTCATTTTCTTTAAAAATGCCAGCCTCAATGTCAGATTTTAAACGATCGATAACTTGAAGATAGAGATGACGATGATCTGCTTTAATAGTCACATATATCACCACCAAATCAGAGATCAGACATCTGATGTACAACATTCCTACTAATCGTTCATAAATATAACATTTTTGCAGAATGAAATAAACAGTTTTAAATAAAATCTGTTATAGAATTCATTCTTTCTTCAAAATCGTTGCAAATAATGGACAAAAATACAGGAAGGACCATCCATTTACTGTTTAATTGTCGTATTGATGAATAAGTACTTGACGAGGTTTACTGCCCTCAGGAGGCCCTACAATACCGCGTTGTTCCATCTGATCAACAATACGTGCAGCCCTTGAATAACCTATACGAAAGCGACGCTGAAGCATTGACACAGATGCTGTTTGCATACTGACAACTAATTGCACTGCTTCGTCATATAATTCATCGGTTTCCTCTAAAATTGTTTCTTCTTCAGTAGGAATCATCTCCTCTTGATACTGCGCCTTTTGCTGTTCTATAACAAAATTCACAACACCCTCCACCTCTTGATCCGATAAAAAGGCCCCTTGTACCCTTTTTGGTTTCGATGCACCGGCTGGTAAAAATAACATATCTCCGCGACCAAGTAATCGTTCTGCTCCGCCCATATCTAAAATCGTTCTCGAATCAATGGCTGAAGAAACCGCAAATGCAATTCTGGATGGAATATTAGCTTTAATGACACCTGTTAGAACATCTACACTAGGTCTTTGCGTTGCAATAATCAAATGGATTCCAGCTGCACGTGCCATTTGGGCTAAACGGGTAATTGAATCCTCCACATCACTAGATGCGACCATCATTAAATCTGCTAACTCATCTACAATGACTACAATGTAAGGTAGCTTTGGATGCTTTTCATCTGTTTGTTCATTGACCTTTTGAACATGATTATTATAGCCCTCAATATTTCGTGTTCCTGTATGTGAAAACAGGTCATATCGACGTTCCATTTCAGAAACCACTTTTTTCAAGGCTTGAGAAGCTTTTCGTGCATCTGTCACAACAGGCGCCAATAAATGGGGAATACCATTATAAACGTTTAATTCCACCATTTTCGGGTCAATCATCATCAGCTTTACCTCATGAGGTTTTGTACGCATTAGTATGGACACTACGATGCCATTTATACAGACACTTTTCCCACTACCTGTTGAACCCGCTACCAGTAAATGCGGCATTTTATTGAGCTCTGCAAGAACAGCTTGTCCCGTAATATCTCGTCCAAACGCTACTTGCAACAATGCTTCAGGCTTAGCGCCATCCTTCGATTCTAATACTTCTCGTAAAGTGACAATGGCAACCTCACTATTTGGCACTTCAATACCAATCGCCGATTTCCCAGGGATTGGTGCCTCCATACGGATATCCTTAGCAGCCAGTGCTAAAGCTAGATCATCTTGCAAATTAACAATTTTACTTACCTTGACACCAATATCAGGCAAAATTTCATATTTTGTAACAGCCGGCCCCAAATGAACTTGTGTCACCTTTGCCTTTACGCCAAAGCTTTGCAATGTTTGTTCGAGCTTTTTGGCATTCGCCTGGATAACGGAATATTCTCCACTTTGGTCATGTTGGGGTGGTAATTGTAATAGATTATAAGATGGAAGCTGATAGTCTGCATTTTCTACAGTATCTGTCCCTTGCATATGGACCTCATCTATTGCTTCATCCTGTTCATGTTCCACTAAATCTGCCTGATCAAATATGGCTCTTTCCTGAGACACATTTTGTGTAAATGCAGAGATAATTGGCTCATGATGTATTTCTTCTTCTTGCTCAGGCATATCAGTAGTTTGATTGACCGCTGCAACCTCGTCCACACTTTCAGCTCTAGAACGACGATTGCTTGGCTTTTTAGGTGCATTTTTTTTCTTATCTCGATGTTTCTTTTTCCATTTACCAAATAAATCTGGCATTTTCTCTGCCAAATATGGCACCAATGCTTTCCCAGTCACCAAAATCAATCCGATAAAGAAAATAACCCAAGCAACAACCCTCGCCCCTGATGCTTCAAACAGTACATGAAGACCACTAAATAATAGGGCACCAATCATTCCACCACCAAGTGCATTACTGCGATGAATAATTCCCTCGGTATTGATTAAAATTCGCCATGATTCACGTAGAACCGAATCAGATAATAAGCCACCTGATTTTGATAATTGCTCAAATAAAATGCCGTGACTAAAAATGGTTAAGCTCATAATAATAAGGAGCATACCCAAAATTAAGCGGTCTTTCATACCGACCTTTTTACGACCAATCATCATTAATAACGCCACGAATATTAGCATAAATGGAACCGCAAAATGTAAATTACCTAAAAGAAACATTGCGAATGTTTGTAGCGTACGTCCTATCATACCGTATTCAAAAATCATGATGACTGCCAGCGCAATTAAGAGCAGTCCTAGAATTTCATACATAAGGGGAGACATTTCTTTTTTTTCTGTTGTTGCTTTGCTTTTAGTAACCTTTTTTCTTTTACTAACTGCCATCTCTATCACCTTCTTCTGCAATCCATTTTATATATGTAGCGAATCATACCATGTAGAACTCTAACATTCCAAAAAAAGGATTTTCCACCGCAATTGGGAGAAAATCCTTTTCCATTTACTTTTCCTCAAAGCCTTGACGATGAGTCATTTGTATTAATATTCCATAATGATTGGGATAATCATTGGACGACGCTTTGTTTTCTGGAATAGGTACGTATTTAAAGTATCACGAATTTCTTGCTTAATATTCGTCCATTCAAATGTATCTTTCCCGACATATTTTTCAATGACAGTCCTTGCGATGTCCGATGCCTCGACCATTAACTCTTCTGATTCACGAACATATACAAAGCCGCGTGATAAAATTTCTGGACCAGATGCAATTTTCTTTTGGGCACGATTTAATGTAACGACCACAATGAAAATACCATCCTGTGATAATAATTTACGATCACGAAGAACAATATTCCCCACATCGCCAACACCGATCCCATCGATTAAGACATTACCAGCTTGTACACGTCCACTCATGCGCATTTTATTATTTTTATATTCGACAATATCCCCTTTATCAGCGATAAAGATTTGTGATTTTTGCATGCCTAGCTGTTGAGCTAATTTAGAGTGAGCAATCAGCATACGGTATTCCCCTTGAACAGGAATAAAATATTTTGGCTGCATTAAATTTAACATAAGCTTTAAATCTTCTTGACTACCATGACCTGATACGTGCACATTTTTGCTAGAAGTTAGAATTTCAGCACCAGCTTTAGAAATGGAGTTCATCGTATTAGCCATTTGCACTTCCATACCTGGTGAAGGTGTAAATGTAATTAAAACTGTATCACCTTGCTTAATTTTAATATCACGATGATGCTTACGTACGATTTTTTCTAGAGCGTCTAAAGGCTCCCCTTTATTACCTGTTGTAATAATGATAATTTCATCGTCTTGATATTTTTGCATTTCTGAAATTGGAATAATCGTATCTTCTTCTACTGTTAAATAGCCAAGCTGTACACCTAAATCTACAGCCTTTTCTAATGGTTTCCCGACAATCACTACTTTACGGAATGATTTTTGAGCTTGGGCAAATACTTGTTGAATTCTAATAAAATTCGATGCATAAACAGCTACTAAAATACGTCCCGGTGCTGAGTGGAATGTTTTTGATAATTGTTCTTCAATGACAATTTCCGATGTCGTATAACCTGGTCGTTCAGCTTCACAAGACTCAGATAATAGAATAAAGACGCCGTCTTCCCCTAACTGGGCCATTTTCGCTAAATCAGGTTTAAATTTACCTGTCGCCGATTGATCGAATTTGAACTCTCCTGTATGAACAATCGCGCCTTCAGATGTATGGAACACCACCCCTAACGAATCGGGAATACTATGTGTTGTGTGGAAGAATGTTACATACGTTGAGTTAAAATTCATACGACTACGATTTGTTACTTCAAAAAACTTTACCTGATGTGGTGCAGGTAATTCTTTCAAATGTTCCTTTGCTAGAGCAATTGTTAATTTTGAACCATACACTGGTGCTTTTATTTTTTGCAATACATAGGCAATAGAGCCAATTGCATCTTCATGACCGTGTGTTAAGAATATACCTTTCACACGCTCTTTGTTTTCTTCTAAGTACGTAATATCAGGGATTACGATATCTATGCCTAGCATCTCGTCCTCTGGGAACATTAAGCCGCTATCTACTACAAATAGCTCTTCATCAATTTCTACTACGTACATTGCTTTTCCAATTTCGCCCACACCCCCAAGAGGGATGATTCGAATCAATTCATTTTTCTTTTTTGTCAATTTATTTCCTCCTAAAAAATATCCCGAACAGCAACCACTTAACATTTATTATACGGTTTGCTAAGCTTTTGCACAAATTAAAAATACATGTTTCACATCAGAAATATATTTTCTTATCTTTTTCTTATTACTAGTAGATGGAAATACAGATATTGGATTTCTATAGAAATAGAGTTATTAAAGTATTTTTGAGGATGCAATGTTATGAATTTCTCAACTAAAAAACGAGGCTGATTTGAATAATCAGCCTCGTCTATATTTATCTAAAACTTCTCGCTTTTTCTTGATACGTATCCCAAATTTTATCAAAATTTTCCTTCTCTTCATCTGTCATTTCCATCATTGGCAAACGAACATTGAGTGTATCAAAGCCTAGTTTTGTCATCGCATATTTAATAGGTGAAGGGTTTGGTTGAGCGAACAGCGCACGTACAAGAGGTAATAATGCTCGGTGAATTTTGGCTGCTAGCTTATGATTTCCTTCTTCAAACGCTTTAATCATTAATTGCATGTCATTGCCTACTACATGAGCAGCAACGGAAATAACGCCTGCCCCACCTATCGCCATTAGTGGCAATGTTAGGCCATCATCTCCACTGTACACTAAGAAATCATCATCTGGATCAACATTTTCGATAACATCGCCCATCTGATCTAAATTGCCGCTTGCTTCTTTAATCCAAGCGATGTTAGGAATCTTACTTAGTGCAACAGAAGTTTCATAGGCCACATTCACACCAGTACGCCCAGGGACATTATAGAGCATGACTGGTAGACTCGTTTGTTTAGCAATCGTTTCAAAGTGAGCAAAGATTCCACGTTGATTTGGCTTATTGTAGTAAGGAGCTACAAGCATTATGCCGTCTGCTCCATTTTCTTCTGCTTTATGAGTCATTGCTATAGAGTATGCTGTTTCATTGTCCCCTGTACCTGCAATAACTGGCACGCGACCAGCTACCTTTTCTACGGTAAAACGAACAACCTCTATTTTTTCTTCGGTGGACATAGTTGGATTTTCAGAAGTCGTACCACAAGCAACTATACAATCTGTACCATTGTCAATCAAATGATTAATAATACGTTCTAATTCTGGATAATTTATCGTGCCATCATCTTTGAACGGCGTAATCATAGCCGTTCCAATTCGACCTAAATTCATCCTTACACCCCTCTTATAGTAAGTTATCCTCAAGCATTGCTTCTGCAATTTGGATAGAGTTTAATGCAGCGCCTTTTAATAGATTGTCAGAAACGATCCATAGATGGAATCCTTTTTTGTTGTCTAAATCTTGACGGATACGTCCTACAAAAGTAGCGTCCTCCCCTTCTGCATAAATAGGCATTGGGTAAGTTTGTGTTGCAATATCATCTTGTAATACTACACCTGGTGCATTGCGTAATACGTCAAAAATCTCTTGGATTGATGTTTCTTTCTCTACCTCAATATAAACAGACTCTGAGTGACCTGAAACGACCGGCACACGAACGCAAGTAGCAGCAACTTTTAGCTCTGGTGCATGCATAATTTTTTTCGTCTCATTAATCATTTTCATTTCTTCGTATGTAAATCCATTATCTGTGAATTTATCAATTTGTGGAATGACATTACGAGCGATTGGGTAATGGCGCTTATCACTACCAGATGGTAAAATATTTGCTTCTACATCCCTACCTGCTTCCCAGTTTGCGCTTTGTGTTTTTAACTCTTGAATAGCAGAAATACCTGCACCTGAAACCGCCTGATACGTTGAAACCAGCACTTTTGTTAATCCAAATGCTTTACGAATTGGCTCAAGCGCAGCTACCATTTGAATTGTCGAGCAGTTTGGGTTTGCAATAATCCCTTTATGCTTCGCCAGGTCGCCTCGATTCACTTCAGGTACAACAAGTGGTACCTCTGGATCCATTCGGAAATGGCTCGTATTATCAATAACTACTGCACCTCGCTTTGCTGCTTCGGGTGCAAGCACAGCTGATACAGAACCACCAGCTGAGAATAAAGCGACATTGACGCCTTCAAAAGCTTCAGGTGTCGCTTCTTCAATTGTATATGTTTGACCATTAAACTCGATTGATTTCCCTGCTGAACGTGCAGAAGCTAGAAATTTAATGTTCCCTATTGGAAATTTACGTTTGATTAATTGCTCCATCATTTTTGAACCTACTGCTCCTGTTGCTCCAACAACCGCAACTGTTAACTGCTTTGTCATCTGTCATCTCTCCTTGAATACATGTTCCATAATGTGTGCTATTGTATCACAAAAATACTGAAAATTGTGTGTAATCTATGATTTATTTGAAATATTGTATCAACAGCGGTTGTAATTGCTTTTTCTGAGTAATTGCTGCATGAACAGTATCTACCATTCGGTCAAAATCAGCAATAAGGGAATTGGGTTTGGAATGAGGAGAGTCCTGACCAAATGGGATAAAATAAATATTTTTGGCATTTAACAACTTCATTATATTGATACCATTTAAGCCGAGTGCATCATTCGTTGAAATTCCTAAAACTACAGGTGATCCATTACGTAAAGTTGCCTTTGCTGCCATAAGTACAGGGCTATCTGTTGCCGCATTTGCAAACTTACTAATACTATTACCTGTCATTGGAGCAATCACCATAGCATCCAGTGGATTGGATGGGCCAAATGGCTCTGCTTCTTTTATTGAAGAAATAACTTTTTCTCCAGTTAAAGCTTCTATTTTTGCAATCCATTCCTCCCCTGTACCAAAGCGAGTTGCTGCATGTAAAACGGAATGGGTAATGATTGGTATAACTGTAGCACCTACATCCATAAAATTTTGAATTTTAGGTATGACATCTTCATACGTACAATGGGAAGCTGTAATACCTAGGCCAATTCGTTTCCCCGTTAACAATTTTCTTCCTCCTCTATGGCCTTGCACAGAATTTCAGCAGCATTATGTGCAAAGTATTTCCCAGGCAATGATGGCAACAGCACATATGTTTGAAGTTGCTCAGCATCTATATCTAAGCAGCCTGGCTCTGAGGCTAAATCATATAAAACTGCTGGAACATGATCTTTAAACGATTCTGTAATCCATTTAGCTGGAATGGTATTAATAAATGTACCTTCATTAATTGACCATAAACGATCATCTAAGTCCGTAGCTTTATAGCCATATGCTTTAGCTTCACTCACTTGTACAACCGAACGTGCAACAATATGAACATTAGCTCCCATCTTAACAAGTAAAGAAGCGAGCATTTTGGCGATACGTCCGAAACCTGCGATTGTAAAGTTTTGTCCGTAAATACATTTTTGCTCGAGTCCGTAAAACGTGGCGATAAACCCCTCTGCTGTTAATCTAGCATTTTGCCAAATAAACGATTCTTGTTGCAAGTAGCAAAGGGATTCATTTTTTTCTAGCAGATGCTTCCAATGCATAGTTAAACGACCTGTATAGAATTTAACCTGTGATATACCATATAGCTGTTCCACTTCTATTTTTAAAGGAAGGATAGGTAGAATAATTTTATTTGGTTGAAATTCTAAAACAAGCTTATTTAACTCCTCGTTCCAAACTGTCGTTCTTTTATAAAACACTGTTCTCGATGGACTTCTTAACATTGTTGCTAGTTCCTTTAATCTGGAGTCCTCACCGATAACGAGCCATTTTTCGTTTTCCAAAAGCTCACCTCACTGTAAATATTCTGACTGTACTGTAGATGTCTTGTTAAATAAAATTCGATCTTCACCAATTAATATAATTTCGTTCCAAGGGATCATTTCACTAACTTTCATTTTCTTTTTTTGGAAAGGTAATTTATCTTTGACAATTTCAAAACCATGTATTTTTCCTGTTTGCACATCTAATAGGCATTCTGTATGAGCCAGGATGCCAAAATGTACACCGCCCTCAATTTGAATTAACTCTTTATCCACCATCTCAGATAGTAGCATTCCTCATCTCCCTCCTTGAGCCGTTACCTCAATATATGCCGAGTTTTTGTAAATCGTGCCCCCTACCAAAAGTAGGAATATATTGCATTCACACTCCCTTCTGTATGTAGTGTATATACACAGATATGTGAGGTGAGGAGTTTGCATATCCATTTAAGCACTGCCAGTGATAAGCCCATTTATGAGCAAATCACTATCCAGCTCAAAGAAGCCATTCTAGCCAATAAATTCTAAGCAGGTGATTCCCTACCATCCATTCGCGCTTTAGCTAAGGATTTAAAAATATGTGTAATGACTACAAACATGGCTATGCCGATCTAGAACAGGACGGCGGCTTTACTGAAACAGTCGCTGGGAAAGGTAGCTTGTTACAGAACGTAACCAGGATTTCCTACGTGAGGAGCTTTTGAGACAGGTAGAGGAACATGTACAGAAGGCCGTAAGATTAGCGAAAACAGTTGATTTATCAAATGAAGAATTACAAAATTTATTCACTTTCATGTTAGAGGGGGATCAGTAAGAATGTATGCCCTAGCAATCCATGAGTTACAAAAGGATTTGAAGGATTTTCACTAAAAGGTGTAAGTTTTCAGTACCTCCAGGAACGGTAATGTGCTTCGTTGTTAAAAAAGGAATATGGCGATTTATTAATTTTTAACAAAAATCTTGTCGAGCATGAACAATCGATAAAAAAAGACATTGGCGTGGTTTTGGACGAATTACATGCCCTGAAACGCTTATTGCGACTCGGCTCGACAATGAAAAAGGGATTAAATCATGGAATACAGATTATTACTTTGAACGATTTGCTGTTCAGTCATGACCTTTATCCGGTGTCCCCATTTGCGCTCGGATACTGTCCTTGACAGTCGAAGCATATGTAGTTTCTTGATGTTTTGTTACATCTTTTTTAATTTCTTAGTCTGTACCTTTCTCTTCTTGTTCAGCATATCCTACCCGTGCAGGTGATAATGCCAGTGCTCCAACATATAGCTAATTTTCCACATTTTATATTTTCTCGTGAATGGTAATAATTTACAATATTGATTACATGCCTAATTGATACTATAAAAAAAGAGGTGTCTCCATAATCATTTGAGACACCTCTCTTAAGGCTTTACGATGAGGTAATTTTATTCACTTGGTCCAATAATTGAAATAGCTGGCTCTGCCTTCAAAATTTTAGCAATCAATCGATCCACTGAGGCCATAGATACAGCATCTATAGAAGCTAATACCTCGTCTACTGTACGATGTTTACGATGAACGAGCTCACTCGTACCATTACGATTCATACGTGCGCCAGTTCCCTCTAATCCAAGAACAAAGCTACCCTTCAGCTGCTCTTTTGCATTATCAAGCTCTTCTTCTGTGACGCCACCCGCAACAATATCGAGTAAAGTAGCATCAATAGTATGTTGTAGCTGCGCTAATTGTTGACGGCTAGTACTGCCGTATATGGTGAACGCCCCAACATCTGCATAACAGGACTGGTATGAGAAAATGGAATATGCTAGTCCTCTTTCCTCCCGTACTTCTTGAAACAATCGTGAGCTCATATTGCCACCAATAATATTATTTAACGCAATAAAGCTATACATATCAGGGTCCTTTACACCAATAGCTGGGTAGGAAATAGCTAGATGTGCTTGCTCAGTATCTCTAATTTTTGAGATTTCTCCAGGATGAAATGAGGGATTTGTCAGCACAGGTGCAATCGCAACAGAAGAAGGCTGATATTGTCCAAATAATCGTTCAATCGTTGCCATTAGTTGTGGTGAAATATTGCCCGCAATGGAAATAACTACAGACTCAGGACCATAATGCTTAGCCATGTAATGTCGAATCGCCTCTGCAGTAAATGTCTTTAAAGTAGCTGCACTGCCCAATATCGGACGGCCCAGTGCATCATTTGGATACATGACACTCCATAGCTTTTCATGTACATCATCGTCTGGAGCATCTTCACTCATTAAAATTTCCTCTAATACCACCTGCCGTTCTTTTTCTAATTCTTCTTCTGCAAATGTAGAATTAAAAAACATATCAGCCAAAATGGAGACTGCTAGCTCTGCATGATGATCTAAAACTTTTGCATAATAACATGTATTTTCTTTAGATGTAAAGGCATTTAATTCTCCTCCTATCCGATCAAATTCTTCCGCAATTTGACGAGCCGAACGAGTTGCTGTTCCTTTAAACAACATATGCTCTATAAAATGTGTAATACCGTTCTCTTCAGGTAGCTCATAGCGTGAACCCGCATTAACAAAAATACCCAAAGCGACTGATCTTACATGGTTAATTTGCTCTGACACAATACGAACACCATTCTGACATGTATGTACTTGAACCAAAAAATCTCCCCCAACTGTATATTTCTTTATTATGAATAAACTATTTAAAAAGGCTGCGCATTAGACGCAGCCTTTTATCTTTATTATTTTTGTTGTTCAGCGCGTTCTTTTTCCTCTTGTAGTACTACTTTACGAGATAAATTCACACGACCTTGTTTGTCAATTTCAATTACCTTTACTAGTAATTGATCGCCTAGTTTTAAGACGTCTTCCACTTGCTTAGTGCGTTCCTCTTGAATTTCAGAAATGTGAAGCAAGCCATCTTTACCTGGGAAGATTTCACAAAACGCGCCGAATTTTTCAATACGCTTCACTGTCGATAAGTAGTATTCACCTACTTTAGCTTCTCGTACGATATCCTCAATAATTTGTTTTGCACGTGCATTCATTTCTTCATTAGCTGAAGAAATATAGATTGTACCATCTTGTTCTGTATCAATCTTAACGCCCGTTTCTTCAATGATTTTATTAATTTGTTTTCCGCCAGGTCCAATAACATCACGAATTTTATCTGGATTGATTTTAACAATTACGATTTTAGGTGCAAATTCAGATAATTGTTTACGTGGCTCTGCAAGTGTTGCAAGCATTGATTCTAAAATATGCATACGGCCTACTTTAGCCTGTGTCAATGCTTCTTCTAAAATATTGCGAGATAACCCATCGATTTTAATATCCATTTGTAGAGCTGTTACACCTTTAGCTGTACCAGCCACTTTAAAGTCCATATCACCTAGATGATCTTCCATTCCTTGAATATCCGTTAAAATAGAATAATGTTCACCTTTTTTAATAAGGCCCATTGCAATACCTGCAACTGGTGCTTTTAATGGAACACCAGCATCCATCATAGCTAACGTGGATGCACAAATAGAAGCCTGAGAGGTTGAACCATTTGATTCAAGTACTTCTGATACACAACGAATTGTATATGGGAAAACTGATTCATCAGGAATGACTGCTTCCAGTGCACGCTCCCCTAAAGCTCCATGACCAATTTCACGACGACCTGGTCCACGAATTGGTCCTGTTTCACCAACCGAGAATTGAGGGAAGTTATAATGGTGCATAAAGCGTTTTGATTCTTCGACGCCTAAACCGTCAATAATTTGCACATCACCAAGCGCACCTAATGTACAGATAGAAAGTGCTTGAGTTTGTCCACGTGTAAATAGACCTGAACCGTGTGTACGCTGTAATAAGCCTGTTTCAGAAGAAAGTGGTCGAATCTCGTCTAGCTTACGACCATCTGGACGAATTTTATCTTCAGTAATTTGACGACGTACTTCATCTTTTACCATCTTATCAAGAATTGTATAAACCTGCTTCATCGTGTCATCATCGGCTTCTTGCTCTTCATAGGAAGCAATAATACGATCTTTTACAGCTTGAATTGCCTCATCACGAGCATGTTTCTCAGCCGTTTGAATAGCATCATGCATATCAGTCTCACAAGCAGCTTTTATATCCGCTTGAATTGCTTCATCAATTTCAAATAATGTAACTGGTTTCTTTTCTTTTCCTACCTCAGCTACAATTTGCTCTTGGAATGCGATGATTTTTTTAATTTCTTCATGCCCAAACATAATCGCTTCTAACATTACCTCTTCAGGAACTTCAAGTGCGCCTGCTTCAACCATGTTGATAGCGTCTTTGTTCCCTGCTACAGATAAATGAATTGTCGATTGGTTCGATTGTTCCACTGTTGGATTGACAATGAATTCCCCGTCAATATAACCAACTTGTACACCTGCGATTGGTCCATCAAAAGGAATATCAGATATAGCTAATGCTAATGAAGAACCAACCATTGCTGCCATTTCAGACGTACAGTCAGAATCATTTGACATAACCATAGAGATTACTTGAACTTCGTTACGGAAACCATCTGGGAACATCGGACGAATTGGACGGTCGATTAAACGGCTCGCCAATATAGCTTTTTCAGATGGACGCCCTTCACGCTTAATAAAGCCGCCAGGAATTTTACCTGCAGCATATAGACGCTCTTCATAGTTTACTGTTAATGGGAAGAAATCAAGTGGTTTAGGTGATTTTGACATTGTGGCTGTAGATAATACTGACGTATCGCCATAGCGTACTAATACAGCACCGTTTGCTTGTTTTGCTAACTGTCCTACTTCAATTACAAGTGGACGGCCAGCCCATTCATAGGAATAGACTTTCTTTTCGTTCATTCAATGAACCCCTCTCTATTATAAAAACACTTACTTCGTCTGTATGTACTAATTGTAAGTGTACCAAAAATGCTTGTTCTATGCTAAAAAATATTTCATGAAATAATCATACATTTAAATTCAGTTATTGCCAATTTATTTAAGATTTATTTCTATATTTTATTGAAAAAACATTTTTATACTTTTGTTATATGGAATTAATTTAAATTGATTCCTTCCTGACGAAAAGTAATGTATGTAAATAGATATAAATGCTTCTTCACATTATTATTTCAAGTGCAGGCTATACACAATAGATTTATTATAACACGGTACTTGTCATACATCCTACTAGTATAAAGAAAGTTAAGTATGTAGTAAAGTTTAAGTGTGTCAAGAGAAGAAATTTAAAATAAATGCCCCGTCAAAATAGCATTCACGGGGCATTTCGCGTCTTCTTTATGTAAATTATGTCGTTTTAGACACCGGTCGACCTATTTTATCTTTGTTTTTTACTTTTTGGATCATATTGCTGAAAGCTGGTAGGACGAAACGATCCAATCCAAACTTACCGGCATTGAAGCCTGCTGCTGCTATAAAGATAGCAAGTAAAATATCCCAAGGGTTACTTGATATAGTACCTGCCATTAAAAATGCGAAGTTCATAACCATCCCAAAAAATGCAGCATATGTTGTTAAACATCCTAGTATTAATCCCAGGCCGACTAAAAATTCTCCCCATGGAATAAGGAAATTAATAATTTCAGCATTGGGTAAAGCAAATGATTCAATAAACTTTACGTATAGTGGATATGCTAAATCCTCACCGCTCGTTACTGGATTTGCTATAGCATTTGCTAAAAAACCGGATGCATCAAATCCATTCATCAATTTTCCCCAACCGGCTGTTAGCCAATGCCAACCTAGATATATGCGAATAATGGTCAAGATTCCTGCAACAATATTATTCTCTCTTAATATTTTGTTAAACATTCAACTGCACCTTCTCACCATAAATTTTGTTTTTACATTTCACAAGCTGAAGTAAGCTGTTATAGATGGTGGACTGTTATGAATGGCCATTCATTGCTAAATAAAAAACAACCACTATTGATTAGTTCATTGATTCAACTCTATTTCTTTTGTCGCATGGACAACAAAGGTAGATTACCATATAACTAGTTGAATTTGGTTGCGAAATGTGATTAGAATATATCATCCTTTTATTGACTAGAACATGTTTTTTCTAGCTCGTTCACCGGAGCGTAAAAAAGTTATGGCTGATTATCGAACAAAATATAAATAGAGACGAGAAATAAACCATCCTTTTATTCAAAAAAAAAGACTGTAGACAAAACATAAGTTTGTCTACAGTCCGCTGTAATTAGCGACGTAAGCCTAAACGGTTGATTAGTTCACGGTAACGTTGTACGTCAGTTTCACGAAGATATTTTAATAAGTGACGACGACGACCTACCATTTTAAGAAGACCACGCTCAGAGTGGAAATCTTTTTTGTGTGTACGTAAGTGAGTATTTAGAGCATTGATTTCTGCTGTTAATACTGCAACTTGTACTTCTGGTGAACCAGTGTCACTTTCGTGAGTACGGTACTCAGCGATAATTTCGTTTTTACGTTCTTTTGTAATAGCCATTTGTATGGACCTCCTAAGAAAAATTATTTATCCCCATTAGCACAGTAAACGTTGGAGTCTTCGATATACCGAGCTAAGGTTGAGCATTATGCACTTATGAATGTTACCATAAATGATTGAGTCAAGCAAGTAAAAACCGTAGCTCAGTTGACTCTATTGTAAATCGTTAAAATATTGTATAGCTTCTTGTTTATCTTTTTCAATTTGCGTTTTTAAAGCATCAATACCGTCAAATTTTCTTTCGCTTCGTATACGTTTATACCAAGCTACATGTACTTCTTCGCCATAAATATTCTTATCAAAATTTAAAATATGAACCTCAATGGACAATTGCTTATCGTTCGGATCTTTAAACGTTGGTTTGTAGCCTACATTACAGACACCATCATACCAAGCATTTTGGACTAACAGACGGACAGCATAGACCCCACTTGCAGGAATAAAAGTTCCTTCTAAAGCTTGGACATTTGCTGTTGGGAAGCCAATTGTTCGACCACGTTTATCTCCATGTACAACCATTCCGTTTATTTCAAATGGACGCCCTAATAATGTTCTCGCTGCTTCCATATCACCCTCTTGTAAAAGTTGACGAATACGGGTTGAGCTGATTTTCTCCACATCATCCGTCTTCTTCTCAACGATTGTCACACCATAATCCCCATTGCTTAATGCACGCATATCGTCCATTGTACCTTTACCAAATGCCCCAAATGAATAATCGAAGCCAGCTGTCACATGTTGTATATTTAATCCACGAATAAATGTATCAATAAATGCGGCTGGAGATAGTTTAGCAAAATCAGATGTGAAATGGACAACAAACACTGTATCCACGCCTTGTTCCTCAAAAAGCTGCAATTTCTGCTGTAAGAGTGTAATATAGAAAACCTTTTCGTTACGCCCTCCAAGGACTAATGATGGATGCGGGTCAAATGTCATTACTGCGCTTGGAATTTGCCGCTTCTCTCCCTCTTCCTTTGCTGCCTTGATAACTGCCTGATGCCCTCTATGTACACCATCGAAAAAGCCAAGCGCTAATGAATAGGGCTGCATGCTTTCTCTTTGCTGTAATTGATGTGGGTATTTTAAATGAATGACCTCCATTGAAAAATCCTCCTACTCTATCGTCGGAAACATCTTGTGTGGTTTCATCAAGCCTGCCTTTGAAGGGTGAGCTTGATAAACCGCAACTGCCTTTCCATTGATTCCAAAGACAATTTTATCATGTATCTTTAACAATGTATCTGCTGGAAGCACTTGTCCATTAAAAATTTCTTTTTCATTGGCAGAAGTAATCTCAATATATGGATAGTCTGTTAATGCATACTCGACAGGTAAAATACAAGTAGCCACCTGCTCTTCATCCATGAGCTCAGCCACCTGTGCCAGCGTAAAACAGTTATCGCGCGTAAAGGTACCTGAAGCAGTACGTACGAGCTCTTTCATATGGGCTGGATAACCAAGTTCCTCCCCAATTTGGACAGCTAATGTACGGATATAAGTTCCTTTACTACAAGCGATACGAACAGGGAATGTAATCTCCTGTCCCTCGTAGGATTCATTGTCATCGAGAAGTTCTAGAGCATAAATGGTAACTTGGCGAGTCGGTCTTTCAACTGTCTCACCTTTTCGAGCATATTCATAGAGGCGTTTACCATTTACCTTAACAGCAGAAAACATGGGTGGAGTTTGTTCAATAATTCCTGTTAATGAAGCTAAAACCTCTTGTAATTGCTCACGAGAAAACTTTTTAATAGTCTGATCCTGTGCAACCGTTTCGCCCTCTGCATCCTCCGTTGTCGTTGTACGACCAATGGATATAATAGCTTCATAGGTTTTACCTGCATCTGTTAAATATTCTGCAATTCGAGTGGCTTGGCCAATACAAATTGGTAGTACACCCTCCACGCCTGGATCCAATGTCCCTGTATGTCCAACCTTTTTTGTACGTAAAATTTTGCGTAGTTTAAAGACACAATCGTGGCTTGTCATGCCTCTTTCTTTCCAAAGCGGTAAAATACCGTTCATATAAATCCTCCCAAATTGCCTTTAAAATAAATATTGCACCTAGCATAATTGCCAGGACAAAAAACTTCTTCATGAAGATAAAAAGCCTGCCTGCATGAACATGCAAATGGCAGACTTTTATTAGCTTATTCTTTGTGTAAATCTCTTAGCAAAGTATCAATACGATTTCCGTACTCAATCGATGAATCGAATTCAAAGATTAACTCTGGTGTACGTCGTAAACGGATACGTGAACCAATTTCTGATCGAATAAAACCAGAAGCCTTTACTAAAGCTTTAAGCGTTTCCTCGCGTTCACGTTCATTGCCTAAAGATGTGATATAAATAGTCGCTTGCTGTAAATCACCAGTTACCTCAACACCTGTAACAGTAACAAAACCAACACGCGGATCTTTAATTTTACGGCCAAGAATATCACCAAGCTCTTTTTTCATTTGCTCAGCAACACGGTTTGAACGTAGAGACATAATTTGTCACCTCTATTTCAGTACAGATAGTTGGTCTTTTTATGCTATAGTATCCCAACTACCTACTATTCCTTATAAATAGTCTCGCCACACATTAAGCTGTTCCCATGATGGATTTGACTCTAAATAATGGAGCGCGTGATTAATTTCCCGTTCAGCTGCTTCTTTCGATGATGAAACAGCTACAAGTGCTAATTTTGTGCGCTGCCATACATTTTGATGGTCAATTTCCGCAATAGAAACATTAAATTTCTGCTTTGTGCGGGTAATCATACGCTGTAAGACAGCACGTTTCTCTTTTAACGAATGGGCAGTTTGAATGATAAATTCAACCTCTGCGTATACAATCATTATACTCGTTTAACTTCTTCCATAATGTAGGCTTCAATAATGTCGCCTTCTTTAATATCGTTGAAGTTTGTAATAGTAATACCACATTCGTATCCTCTTGCTACTTCTTTTACTTCGTCTTTGAAGCGCTTAAGCGTATCTAATTCACCTTCAAAAATAACTACGTTATCACGGATTACACGTACGCCTGAATCACGCGTTACTTTTCCTTCAGTTACATACGAACCAGCAATTGTACCAACTTTTGATACTTTAATTGTTTGGCGAACTTCTGCTTGCCCAATAATTTTTTCTTCAAATTCAGGATCAAGCATACCTTTCATCGCTTGCTCAATTTCTTCAATTACTTTGTAAATGATACGGTGTAAACGAATATCTACGCCTTCTTCTTCTGCAGCACGTTTTGCATTGACATCTGGACGTACATTGAAACCAATAACAATAGCATTGGAAGCAGCAGCTAGAGAAATATCAGATTCCGTAATGGCACCTGCACCAGTGTGAATAATTTTCACATTTACGCCTTCTACATCAATTTTCATTAATGAAGCAGCCATTGCTTCTACAGTACCTTGTACGTCTGCCTTAACGATTAAGTTCAGCTCTTTCATTTCGCCTTGGCTCATTTGCTCAAATAAGTTATCAAGCGTTACACGTTGTTTTTCAGAACGTTGTGCTTGGATAGCTGACATCGCACGAGTTTCCCCAACTTGACGAGCTGTTTTTTCGTCTTCAAAGACAACAAAACGGTCTCCTGCTTGAGGTACATCATTTAAACCAGTAATTTCTACTGGTGTTGATGGTCCAGCTTCTTTCACACGACGGCCTTTGTCGTTCACCATTGCACGAACTCGACCAAATGTATGACCAACAACGATTGGGTCACCCACTTTTAATGTACCATCTTGCACTAACAGCGTAGCAACTGAACCGCGTCCTTTGTCTAGCTGAGCTTCAATTACTGTTCCAAGTGCTAAACGGTCAGGGTTTGCTTTCAATTCTCCTACTTCGGCAACAAGTAAAATCATTTCTAGTAATGTGTCAATGCCTTCACCTTTTAATGCAGAAATTGGTACGAAAATTGTTTCTCCGCCCCATGCTTCAGGAACTAAGCCATGTTCAGTTAATTCTTGCATTACACGATCTGGATTGGCTGATGGTTTATCCATTTTATTCACAGCTACAATGATTGGTACTTCCGCTGCTTTTGCGTGATTGATTGCTTCTACTGTTTGTGGCATTACACCATCATCAGCAGCTACTACTAAAATGGTTAAATCTGTTACTTTTGCACCACGTGCACGCATTGTTGTGAAAGCAGCGTGTCCAGGTGTATCAAGGAAGGTAATTTTCTTGTCACCTTCTGTTACTTGGTAGGCACCAATATGCTGCGTAATGCCCCCAGCTTCACCTGCAGTTACTTTAGTATTACGAATTGAATCTAATAATGTTGTTTTACCGTGGTCAACGTGACCCATGATTGTTACAACTGGCGGACGTTCTGATAATTGAGCTTCATTTACTTCTTCTGTTTGCTCGAAGTGTGTTTCTAAGTCCGTGATATCTACACGAATCTCCTCTTCCACTTCTACACCATAGTCTGCGCAAATTAATTCAATTGCATCCTTATCTAATTCTTGGTTAATTGTTGCCATTACCCCAAGCATAAATAATTTTTTAATAATTTCTGATGGCTCACGGTGTAATTTTTTTGCTAATTCTGCCACTGATAATGATTCAACAAAAGTAATTTTTTCTGGAAGTTCCTTTTGTTTAACTGGTATTGATGGTTGATGCGTTTTTGGATGGCGACGTTTGCCTCCATGAATCCCTGGTTTTGGACGTTGGTTGTAACCACCGCCACCTCTACGATTATTATTGTTATTATTATTATTATTATTATTATTTTGTGTCATATTTCTATTTTGATTACCTTTTGTATTCTTAGATTTTTCGTTAGACGAATTTGAGTGTTGCTGATTATTTACTTTAGGCTTAGAAGTAGCAGATTGCTGCCTTTGACCTTCTTGCTTTTTCACCGAATGGTTTTGTTGGCCATTCGATTGAGATTTTTGTGAAATGTTTTGAGTTGCTTGTTTTCCTACATTTTTCTCAGGTGTTGCTTTAAATGTTTGGTTTAACTTTGACACGATGTCTTTCTCTAACATAGACATATGATTAGTTACACTCACATTTAATTTACTAAGTGCTTCAATAACCTCTTTACTCGTTTTATTCACTTGTTTCGCATATTCATGAACTCTGATTTTGGTCATCTGCTCACCCCCGATTATTTTTCGTTGAGTAGACTAGACAATTTACTTGCAAAACCTTTATCGGTAATCGCTAAAGCCACTCGGGCCTCCTTACCTGTAGCATGTCCTAGATCATAACGATCTCCAATTACATGATACTCAACGTTGTAGTACGTGCACTTATCTTGAATTTTCTTACTTGAGTTTTTAGAAGCATCGTTTGCAAGCAGTACTAACTTAGCATTGCCATTGCGGACTTCCTTTACTACTAACTCTTCTCCTGAAATCACTTTACGGGCTCTTGCCGCAATTCCAAGCAAATTAAATATTGCTTGATTGATCATAAAATTGACTCCCTACGAATTAGCAAAATAAGCTCCTCGTAAATTTCTTCAGGTATTTTCACTTCAAGTTGGTGCCCCAATACATTTTTCTTACGAGCGATATCGATTGCCTTCTCTGATTTAGAGACATAGGCACCACGCCCAGGTTTTTTCCCGGAGACATCTACACTTACTTCGCCCTCTTTTGAACGAACAACACGTATCATTTCTTTCTTAGGTAGCATTTCTCCAGTTGCTACACATTTACGAAGAGGTACTTTTTTGTTAACAGCCATAAGAATCACCATTCCTCTCTGAAGCTTGTCGTAAGAGGTGGACAAGTCATGCTCTACTTGACGCTCTGACAGTATTCAGTCGGCGTAGGGGGCCCACTGAATACTGTCAGTTAACTCGTCACACGGGCTTTCTTACTTATTCTTCGTCGTCCTGATATAAGTCTACTGCCACTTCTTCAAAATCACTTTCTTCATCCACAGCAGGTACGAAAGTGCTTGTAGCAGACGGATAGATACCTAATTCACGTGCATCTGTCTCACTCTTAATATCAATTTTCCAGCCAGTAAGCTTTGCAGCTAATCGTGCATTTTGTCCACGTTTACCAATAGCTAGTGATAATTGATAATCTGGTACAACAACCGTTGTAGATTTTTCTTCTTCGTTTACTTGTACATCTAAAACTTTTGATGGACTAAGCGCATTGGCAACGAATACAACAGGATCTTCCGACCATTCTACGATATCGATTTTTTCACCGTTTAGTTCGTTAACAATCGTTTGTACACGAGCACCTTTAGCTCCCACACAAGAGCCTACTGGATCTACTTCTTCATTGTGTGCATAGACAGAAATTTTTGAGCGATCTCCTGCTTCACGAGCAATCGATTTAATCTCTACAATTCCTTCATAAATTTCTGGTACTTCCATCTCAAATAATCGGCGTAATAAGCCAGGATGTGTTCGAGATACAATCACTTGCGGACCGCGTGTTGTACGTTCAACCTTTGTAATATACACTTTAATGCGATCATGTGGATGGTAAGTTTCGCCTTGGATTTGTTCATTGACTGGCAATGCAGCCTCAACTTTTCCTAAACCTACATAAATATTTCGCGCATCTAAACGTTCCACAACACCAGTTACGATATCATCTTCACGATCGACATATTGCTCGTAGATTAAACCACGTTCCGCTTCACGTACACGTTGTGTTACTACCTGTTTGGCTGTTTGTGCAGCAATACGACCGAAGTTACGTGGCGTTACTTCTTGTTCCACGATATCTTCTAATTGATAAGCAGGGTTAATAACCTTTGCGTCTTCTAAAGAAATTTGTAGACGATCGTCCTCTACTTCTTCCACAACATCTTTACGTGAAAACACACGAATAGAGCCCTTATCTAAATTTAAGTCCACACGAACATTTTGTGCTTGGTTAAAGTTGCGTTTGTAAGCTGTAACTAATGCCGCTTCAATTGCTTCAATCAACACATCTCTTGAAATTCCTTTTTGTTCTTCTAGCGCATTCAGCGCATCTAACAAATCACTACTCATTTTGTTTTCACTCCTAAATATGCATTATGCTTAAAAATCGATGGCTAGTCGTGCCAATGCGATTTTTTCTTGTTCTATTGTTACTGTAATTTTACGCGTTTTAATGCGTACTTCCATCACTAATGTATGTTCCTCGTAGGATGTTAAGTAGCCTTGGAATTCCTTCATGTCCTTAATGGGCTTATAGGTTTTTACATAAATAAACTTACCAATTGCTTTTTCAAAATCAGCATCCTTTTTTAATGGACGCTCCGCTCCAGGTGATGAAACTTCTAAATAATAGTTTTGTGTAATTGGGTCTTTTTCATCCAATAACAAACTTAGTCGTTCGCTTACTTGAGCACATTGGTCAATGTCGATGCCACCTTCTGGTGTATCAACATAGACGCGTAAAAACCAGTTACGTCCTTCTTTTACGAACTCAATATCCACTAACTCCAGATTTAACTCATCTACTATTGGTTTAGCGAGCTCTTCAATTAAAGATGGTACTTTGCTCATTATTTCCTCCTGTATCTATTCTAGCGTGTCAATCATTCATTACAGTATTGGTGGTGTAATGAACCATAATAAAACAGAAATTCCACCAGTTGCTTTGGTGAAATTTTACGGTCTTACCTGCTGTTAGTCAAAATTTGTTTTGCTACGGTATAACAACAGAAAAGAGCGGGTAAGCCCCACTCTTTTGCTGGAAAAATATCAACAAATTATTACCATTAGAATAGCATAGTTCTTGGTATAATGCAAATTTCCTTCATGAAAGATAACCATATTGTGACAGGATTTTGAAATGACTAGATTTTACAGATCAAACTTTGAATGATTAGCAGCTCATTGATCCTTAAAAGAGTGATAGCTGATTAGCATCCGGCATTCCTTCCAAACAGCCCAACTGATCCATGTATTCGATTAGTGTTTTCGAAACACGACCGCGTTGCTGTAAATCTTCCTTCGATAAAAACTCTCCATCTTCTCGAGCAGCCACTATCGTTTTGGCTACGTTCGTACCAAGTCCTGGGATTGCATCAAAAGGTGGAATTAATGTATTGCCTTCAATGACAAATTCACTTGCCTGTGAGCGGTACAAGTCAACTTTTTGGAAGCTCATGCCTCGCTCACACATTTCCAGTGCTAGCTCCATCACTGTTAATAAGTTCTTTTCTTTTGTAGAGGCATCTAGACCTTTTAAATTGATTTCGTCAATACGGGCCCGAATCATTTGTGAACCTTGAACCATAGCAATTAAATCAAAGTCATCTGCACGTACCGTGAAATATGCTGCATAGTACAGGATTGGAAAATGGACCTTAAACCAAGCAATACGAACCGCCATTAATACGTATGCGGCAGCATGGGCTTTCGGGAACATATATTTTATCTTTTTACATGACTCGATATACCATCCTGGTACTTTATTGGCGAGCATCTCTGCTTCAAATTCCTCTGATAAGCCTTTCCCTTTACGTACAGACTCCATGATTTTAAATGCTAACGATGGCTCTAGACCTTGGTAAATTAAATACACCATAATATCGTCACGACAACCAATTACTTCTTTCAAGACACATGTCCCGTTATGAATTAATTCTTGTGCGTTACCTAGCCATACGTCTGTTCCATGAGATAATCCGGAAATTTGCACAAGCTCTGAGAATGTAGAAGGCTTTGTATCCTCTAACATTTGCCGTACGAAGCGAGTACCGAATTCAGGAATACCTAATGTTCCCGTCTTACAGCCAATTTGTTTTTCAGTTACACCTAACGATTCAGGTGAACTAAAAATTTGCATAACGACAGGATCATCAGTAGGAATCGTTTTCGGATCTATTCCTGATAAATCCTGTAGCATTCTAATAACTGTCGGATCATCGTGTCCAAGTATATCTAGTTTTAAAATATTATCATGAATCGAGTGGAAGTCGAAATGGGTTGTGCGCCATTCTGCATCCTGAGCATCTGCTGGGAACTGTACTGGAGTGAAATCAAAAATATCCATATAATCAGGTACTACGATAATTCCCCCTGGGTGTTGCCCACTAGTTCGCTTAACCCCTGTACATCCTTGCACTAAACGATCCACCTCAGCTCCGCGGAAATGTAAGTTGTGATCATTCGCATAGCCTTTGACATAACCATATGCTGTTTTCTCCGCCACCGTACCGATTGTTCCTGCACGGTACACATAATCCTCACCAAATAATACCTTGGTATAATTATGGGCCTTCGGCTGGTATTCACCAGAAAAGTTTAAATCGATATCGGGTACCTTATCCCCTTTAAAGCCAAGGAAGGTTTCGAATGGGATATCTTGTCCATCTTTTTTATAAGGTGTTCCGCATTCTGAGCAGTCTTTATTCGGTAAATCAAAGCCTGAGCTAACCGAACCATCATCAAAAAACTCGGAATGCTTACAATTTGGACAAACATAATGCGGAGGCAATGGGTTAACCTCCGTAATTTCCATAAAGGTTGCCACTAATGAAGAGCCTACGGAACCACGAGAACCTACTAAATAACCGTCAGCTAAAGATTTCTTAACCAGCTTCGCAGAAATTAAATAAATTACACCAAAACCATGTCCTAATATAGATTTTAGTTCTTTTTCAATTCGAGCTTTTACAATTTCGGGTAGCTCCTCACCGTAAATATGATGAGCCATTTCATACGTTAAATTGGTTACTTCATCATCAGAGCCTTCAATTTTTGGTGTATATAAATCATCCTTAATCGGCTTAACATCTCCAATGCTATCAGCTACTTTTTGTGCATTCGTCACAACAACTTCTTTAGCTAGATCTGGTCCTAAGAAATCAAATTCTTTTAGCATTTCATCCGTTGTTCTAAAATGCACCTCAGGTAGTTTGGATCGATTTAAGATGTTTGCACCACCTTGAGAGCCAACAAGTATTTGTCTAAACATAGCATCAGTTGGGTCTAAATAATGAACATTTCCCGTTGCGACAACTGGTTTATCGAGCTTCTTCCCTAACTTAACAAGCTTTCGAATGATATCCTCTAATGTCCATTCATCACGGACGACATTCCGTTCAATTAATGGTGCATATACCGCCTTCGGTTGTACCTCAATATAATCATAGAATTTTGCCACCTGTTCGGCTTCTTCCGGTGATTTATTCATCATCGTTTCAAATAATTCACCATTACTACAACCAGAACCGACTAATAAACCTTCTCGATATTGCTCTAGAACAGCTCGTGTCACACGAGGAACTCGATAGAATGTCTTTGTATGGGAGTGTGAAACAATTTTAAATAAATTCTTTAAGCCCGCATTATCAACAGCTAAAATAGTACAATGCATCGGTCGACCTTTTTTATAGGCATCCCCACCACCGATATGTTTATTAAAATCATCATGGTATTTAATGACTAATTCATCGGCATCTTTTAATAATTGTAAAAGTAAATAGCCTGTCGCCTCTGTATCGTATATCGCTCGGTGATGTTGTGTTAATTCAATATTGAATTTTTTACAAAGTGTATTTAAACGGTGATTTTTCATTGTAGGGTAAAGTAATCTAGCTAATTCTAATGTATCAATGACTGGATGTGTTGTTCCTTCAAGACCAAATTTTTTATAGCCTGTATATAAGAAACCAATATCAAATGACGCATTATGAGCAACAACAATCCCATCCCCAATAAATGCATGAAACTCTTTAATGACTTGCTCTACTTCTGGGGCATGACGAACCATATCATCGGTTATACCTGTTAATTCAATGGTCGTTGCTGAAAGCGGATGATGCGGGTTTGCAAAGCTTTCATATTTATCGATGACATGGCCATCTTTAATCTTTACTGCCGCCAGCTCAATGATTGTATCGTAAGCAGTGGATAATCCGGTTGTTTCCACGTCAAAGACAACATAAGTGGCATCTGCTAATAAGCGATGCTCTGGGGCATATGCAATAGGTACACCATCATCGACTAAATTAGCCTCCAAGCCATAAATTACTTTAATGCCATGTTTTTTCCCTGCTGCATAGGCTTCTGGGAAGGATTGTACAACAGCATGATCTGTAATAGCTACTGCTGGATGACCCCATTTTGCTGCCTGTGCAACAAGACGATCAACGGGCGTCACAGCGTCCATTTGACTCATCGGTGTATGCAAATGTAGCTCTACTCGCTTTTCACCCTCTGGTGCCAGATCCTGACGTGTTTCTTTTTTTATTTCATTAATATCATTCGCCATGACAATTAAATCACGAATAAATGTGTCTGTTTGGACGGAGCCTCGAACTTTAACCCACATTCCCTTTTTTAGGTGCTGCATCAATTCGGCATCGTCATTATCACGTGAGAACATTTTGACGATAATAGAGTCCGTATAGTCAGTAATTTTAATTTGTAATAAAGAACGGCCACTTTTCAGTACTTTAATTTCCGTATCAAAGACAAAGCCTTCCACAATAACACGGCGTTCTTCTTCAACAATGCGTTTAATTTCCATAATTTCATCATCTTTAATATGCATACCAAGCTGGAATGGACGATCACCAAGGTTCGCAATAGCTGGATTGTCCTTCTTCTCCTGCTCTCGTTTTTGGAAGTCCTGCATCGCTTGTTGAGATAAAGCCGCTTCTTCCATACGTTTTTGTTCCATAAACGCTTCCTGAGCAGCAATCATTTCTTCAGTTTGTTCTTGAAGTACAAAGTCTATCACCATTTTTGGAAAACCGAATTGACAATAGCTATCTGCTAGCTTGTCGGCATACTTCGTTTTTAACATCATAAATTCCATTTCCTGCATACAGGCCAATGTAATTTTCTGACCATTCCACATCGGCACTTGAGAGATGAGGCAATTTTTCAAAGTTGGTGCCATCTCATCAATTTGCTCGACAACATTTAGCCAATAACCCTGAACAAGTTCCTCCGTTACACTTTTCTCTTGTGTCTCAATGGTTGTATAAACTTGTGCGATTGCTGAAAATTTATCTGTTAAATGGGTACGGAAAAGCTGGTAAAGCGGAAATGGCAGTATATCACGCAATTGAATAGTAAAATGCCATAGTCTATCCTTTTTATGGACTGTTAGCCGTGATAACTCACCTTCCTCGAAAAATGACATGTACACATCATCTGTTAACTCTAGTTGCTGCAAAAGCATTCGAAATCTCGTTCTTGCCTCTTGTTGCTGTTCCAATTTATCGACACCTACTTTCAGGAGGAGGCAGTCCATATAAGCCTCATATTCTAATTTATCTTCAACATAGGACAAGAATGCCAGAAAAAAATTCGCTCCCTCACTGCGGGCGCTCTTCAAGCTTAACAGAGAGTCTAAACTATCTGTTTTGTTTGCTTGGCTCACTGTCCCGCAGAATTGTCGCGAATTTATTTATCCCTATTTTATCAAAATTACATGAAAGCCTCTATTAGAAGCATTCACTTCCATTTAAAACCAATCATGACAGGTTATTAATTTTTACGGAAAAATTCATTTAAGCGGTCAATCACTTCTTCCTTTTTCCATTCAAATGTTTCTCCAGTTTGTCTGAACTTCACTTCCACAATACCTTCTGTTGCTTTTTTACCAACTGTTACGCGAACAGGTAAACCAATTAAATCAGCATCCGCAAATTTAACGCCAGCACGCTCAGCACGGTCATCTAGTAGTACATCATAGCGATATGATTTTAGTAAGCCGTAAAGCTCATCTGCTAAAGCTACTTGCACTTCATCTTTAGTATTTACAGGTACAACATGGATATCGTATGGAGCTAATTGTGTTGGCCAAGTGAAGCCATTTTCATCTTGGAAATGCTCAGCTACCGCAGCTAGAATACGAGAAACACCAATACCATAGCAACCCATAATAAATGGTTGAGATTTCCCTTGCTCGTCTAAGAAAGTACCATTCATTTTAGCAGAATATGTAGTACCTAGTTTAAAAATATGACCAACCTCAATGCCTTCCGCAAATTTAATCGTACCTTGTCCATCTGGAGAAGGATCACCCTCTTGAATAAAACGAATATCTAAGTAGTCATTCACAGCAAAATCACGCTCAGGATTAACATTTACTAAATGGAATCCATCTTCATTCGCACCTGCAATACCATTACGAATAGATTTAATCGCATGATCAGCTACTACTTTTACGTCTACAGGTAACTTCACTGGCCCAATGGAGCCAACACCACAACCTAATAGCTCACGAATCGCTGCTTCACTTGCAAGCTCTACAGAACCCGCTTCAAGCGCATTTTTCAATTTAATATCATTGATTTCATGATCTCCACGCGCAAGAACAACTACAAGCTCTCCATCTACATCAAAAACAAGAGATTTTATAACATGGGCAGGTTTTACTTGTAGGAATGCTGAAACTTCCTCTATTGTTTTTTGATCTGGTGTCGCTACTTTTTCAACTTCTTTTAATGCTTCATCAGATGTCTGGTAATCTGCAATAACTTCAGCCATTTCAATATTTGCTGCATAGTCAGATGTATCTGAATAGGCAATTGTATCTTCTCCAATTTCTGAAAGGACCATGAACTCATGTGTACCTTTTCCGCCGATAGACCCTGCATCTGCGATAACAGCACGATAGTTTAAGCCAAGACGTGAGAAAATATTAGAATAAGCACGATACATATCATCATATGTTTCATCTAAGCTTTCACGAGACGCATGGAAAGAATACGCATCTTTCATAATAAATTCTCTTCCTCGTAGTAAACCAAAGCGAGGACGTTTTTCATCACGGAACTTCGTTTGAATTTGATAAAGTGTTAACGGTAATTTTTTATAAGATTTAATTTCATCACGTACTAACGTTGTAATTACTTCTTCATGTGTTGGCCCTAATGCAAAATCACGGTCATGACGGTCTTTCAAGCGCATTAATTCTGGACCGTATTTTTCCCAGCGACCTGACTCTTGCCAAAGCTCAGCAGATTGTAGAGATGGCATTAATAGCTCAATCGAATTGATGGCCTCCATCTCTTCTCGAATAATTGTTTCAATTTTTGATAACACACGTTTTGCAAGCGGTAAATACGAGTATACCCCACTTGTATTTTGACGAATAAACCCTGCACGTAGTAATTGCTTATGTGACTTTACCTCAGCATCAGCAGGTACTTCACGTAACGTTGGGATAAATGTTTTACTTTGCTTCATTCAGTGTTCCACCTTTTTTAATAGATAAGTTTATACTCTCAATAGCATAAACAAATTTAGCTTTGAGCGCAATGTTTCGTAGAAAATGCGCCCAAAGCTATAAATAAAATTCCTTTTAATTGTAAAGTTAGAATTTACTAGTCATTGATTAAAAGAAAAATCTCTGTATATCATTCCATGTGACAACTACCATTAAAATCATTAGTAGAACAATTCCTACAAAATGGACAATTCCTTCTTTTTGACGGTCAATTGGTTTCCCACGTAAAGCTTCAAAACCAAAGAATAATAAGCGACCACCGTCTAAAGCAGGTAATGGAAGTAAGTTCATAATTCCTAGATTTATACTTAACATTGCAGCCCAATTCATTAAGTTCATAATTCCATACTGAGCAACTTGCTCGGTTGCTTTATAAATACCTACAGGACCGGATAAAGCGTCTATTGTAAACTTACCAGTAATCAGCATACCTAGAAGCTCAAATATTTTGACAGTCATATTATAGGTTTCTTGTGCCCCATAGACAACAGCCTTTAGAGGATTAAATTCTCTCGGGCTATCGTAAAGCACTCCAATTTGACCATACTTTTCTCCATCCTGTTGGACTTCCTTCACAGTCATGTTTAAGTTGACAGATTGTCCGTCTCGATCTACGGTCACCATAATCTCTTCGTTTGGATGATCCTGAATAATTGCAGCTAAATCCTGCCACTTTTCAACAGCCTGTCCATCAATGGCTGTCACTCTATCACCTGCAAGCATCCCAGCCTCCGCAGCTGGATTATTTTCTACAACTTCAGAGATAACTGGCTCATATGTTGGAACTCCGTGAATTAATCCAATAACTAAATAAATTACAAAAGCTAGAATAAAGTTAAAAAATGGACCTGCGAAAATAGTCATCGCTCGTTGGCCAACCGTTTTTGCATTAAATTGACGATCATGAGGTGCAATGACCAGCTCTCGTCCATTTTCCACAAGAATACAATCTCTCGCTACTTGATAACGAACTAATCTTTCTTCTTCATCATAGCCCTCTACAAACAAATCTTTTTCTAAATCAGCACGCTCAACTTCTAAAAATAACAAATCTGGTAATTGCTTATTATTTTGATTGAAAATAATTTTTTTAACAACATTATCTTCATTGACAACAAGCCCTATTCGATATCCTGGCTGTAATTCAGTGCCATCCATATCTTCGCCAGCCATTCGTACATATCCACCGATAGGCAATAAACGAATAGTATACATTGTTTCTCCATGTGTTCTACCATAAATCTTGGGTCCCATACCGATGGCAAATTCACGTACTAGAATACCTGCTCGTTTGGCGAATAAGAAGTGTCCAAGTTCATGGAAGAAGACGAGTAAACCAAATATTAAAATAAATGCAATGGCTGTTTGCATAATACCCCACCTTTAAAAGCGATTAGTTAACGATACATTGCTCTCGTTATTTTACCATGTCTAACACTATTTTTCTTGTTTCACTGTCCACCTGTAAAATCGTTTGTAAATCTGGTATTGCAATGTTTTGGTGTGCTTGCATCACACGTTCAATCGTCTCATCGATTTGAAGGAATGTTATTTTCCCTTGTAAAAAAGCTGCAACTGCTGCTTCATTTGCTGCATTCATTGCTGTTAGGATGGTTCCACCAGTACGGCCAGCCTCGTATGCTAAGCGCAATGCTGGGTAACGTTCAAAGTCCATTTCTTGAAAATGCAATTGACCAATTTGCGCTAAATTTAGTCTCTGACCATTATGTAACGGGATACGATCAGGGTAACTTAAAGCATATTGGATAGGAACGCGCATATCTGGTGTGCCTAATTGTGCAATCACACTAGTATCATGATACTCAACTAGAGAGTGAATAATACTTTCTCTATGCAAAAGTACATCTATTTTTTCATATGGCATATCGAATAAAACATGCGCCTCAATTACTTCTAAACCTTTATTCATCATTGTTGCAGAATCTATCGTAATCTTTGCGCCCATAGACCAATTCGGGTGATTCAGTGCGTCAGCCACAGTCACATGTTTTAATTGGTCCCGTGTTTTATCGCGGAAGCTACCACCTGAAGCAGTAATAATTAAACGTTCAATATCTTTGGGGTTTTCACCATTCATCGATTGAAAGATAGCAGAATGCTCACTATCAACTGGCAAAATAGTTGCGTTGTATTTTTTCGCTTCAGCCATTACTAAATGTCCAGCTGTCACAAGTGTTTCTTTATTTGCAATCGCAATTGTTTTTCCCATTCGAATGGCTGCTAAAGTGGATTCCAGCCCAACACTTCCAAGTACAGCATTAACAAGAACTGTCGAAGCCGGATGTGTAGCAACCTCCACTAAGCCTTGTGCGCCAAATGTGAAGTGAATAGTCGGATACTCCTTAGCAAGCAGTAGCGCATCTTCTTCTAGCTGCACAGAAACTAATTCGGGCTTTAAGTTATCAATCATTTCTCGTGTTTTCTCCATATTTTTCCCTGAAGAGAAAGCAACTAATTGAAAAGCTTCACGTTGTTCTTTTAAAATATCGTAGGTTTGCCAACCGATTGAACCAGTTGCACCTAATAAACTAATTTTTTTCACAACACATTGTCCCCTTTTTCTATCTAAGCAAATGTATGAATAGAAGTCCTTTATAGTTCGGATTAATTACCAAACAAATGTAAAAAATGAAGTAAAGGCACAACGAACAATAGACTATCGAAGCGATCTAATATCCCGCCATGCCCCGGTAAAATATTACCTGAATCCTTTACATCAAAATGACGCTTAATAGCAGATTCCACCAAATCGCCCATCTGACCAATAATGGAGGCGAAAATTGTTACGAATACAAGTGTTATATAACCATTTGCAAATGGGTAAATAAGTTGCATACCGACAGCGAAAATGACAGCAATGACAATTCCACCGATGAAGCCTTCAATCGTTTTCTTTGGTGAGATTTCAGGCCATAACTTGTTCTTACCAAATTTTCTTCCGACAAAATAGGCACCTGAATCCGTTGTCCAAACGACCAATAAACAATAGACAACGTACTCTAAACCTACATTTCTTGTTTCAATTAAGTAATGGAACCCTAAGCCCACATAAAATGCGCCTAATAAAATAAAACCAACTTCATCAAAAGTTATTTTATTTTTTACCAAGACTACATAAATAAGGAGTAGCATCATTAGACCATAGACTACCATTAGAGTAGACGAATAGCCTATTAAGTCTACAACCTTTTCACTCCAGTCCTTCGGGATAACAAGCAAAATTAAAGTGACCAGCCCTAAAAAGCCAGGCACAGAAAAAATGGAAATACCTTTCATTTTAAGTATTTCATAAAAACCGACAATAGCCATTGCTAGCACAAGTATGGCAAATGGTACTTTTCCATAAATAACGAATGGTATGAAAAATGCTGCTGCAATTATTGCGGTAATAATTCGTTGTTTCAAGTTGTTTCTTCTCCCTTCAACCCACCATAACGGCGATTACGTTTTTGATAGTTTTCCACCGCTTCCAGTAAGGTTTCCTCACTAAAATCTGGCCACAATGTATCTGTAAACCAAAATTCTGTATAGGCAAGCTGCCAAAGCATAAAGTTACTTAAGCGCACTTCACCACTTGTACGAATTAATAAATCCGGTTCAGGCAAATGGGCCGTCATTAAATGAGATGTTAAGCATTCTTCTGTTAGGTCTTGCATTGTTAATTGACCGTCCTGTACTTTTTGAAGCATCATTTTCATGGCATTAACCATCTCAGAACGACTTCCATAATTCAGGGCGAAATTTAAAATAAGACCTGTATTATGCTTCGTTTCTTCCATTGCCTCATACAACGCTTTTTGTGTATGGGCAGGTAATAAAGATGGATCTCCAATCATTTCGACACGTACATTGCGTTCCATCATCTCGGGTAAAAAGGAACCTAAAAACTCGACTGGTAGCCGCATCAAAAAATCTACTTCAGGTTTTGGCCGTTTCCAGTTTTCAGTGGAAAACGCATATACGGTTAATACCTTAATGCCTAAATCTGACGCAAATCTCGTGACCTTACGTACGGTCTTCATTCCCTCATGATGACCAGCAACACGGGGCATAGCTCGTTTTTTTGCCCAACGTCCATTTCCGTCCATAATAATCGCTACATGGGCAGGAATCGGCTCGCTTTTAGTTAGGGCCACACGCTCCTCCAATGATAGTGTATCCATATTTATTTGTTTACCTAATAGCTTTTTAAACATGCTAACTCCCCCACTACAACTAATCGGACGTATACTAACCTATCATAACAAACAAAAGCGCTTTTTGTCTTTTTTTTCCCCTCTAAATTGACTATGTATGTACTAGCGTATTTTAGAACTATACACATTTTTAAAGAATAAGTTTGTTAAAAAATTAATCAATATTTATGTGATGCACAGCTTTGTATATTTCATCTATGCTTTTCTCTATGATTCAGCTCATATTCGAATGGTAAAGAGAAAAGACGTCCTGTTATGTATAGGACGCCTTCATCTCATCAAAAAGTTCCATCATAGACATGTAAAACGTTTGTTTTACACTTCTAAAATTTCTTTTTCTTTATCTTTCGTTACTTGATCCACTTTGACAATGAATTCATCTGTTAATTTTTGAATATCATCACCATAGCCACGTAGATCGTCTTCTGTGATTTCGCCAGCTTTTTCAAGTTTTTTCAAATCATCATTCGCATCACGACGTACATTACGTACAGCAATTTTTGCGTCTTCTGCTTCTTTTTTCACTTGCTTCACTAAATCTTTACGACGCTCTTCAGTAAGAGCAGGAATCATTAAGCGAATGATAGAGCCATCATTTGTTGGTGTGATACCGATATCTGATTTCATAATTGCTTTTTCAATTTCACCTAAAATTGTTTTATCATAAGGTGTAATCACTAATAAGCGAGCTTCTGGTACAGAAACACCCGCAAGCTGATTAATTGGTGTCGGGGCGCCATAATAATCAACCATAATACGATCTAATAACGATGCGTTAGCACGCCCTGCACGAATTGAAGATAGTTCACGTGTGAAAGCTGCAATTGTTTTGTTCATTTTTTCTTTTGCTTGTTCTAATACTTGTTTTGCCATTATGCATTCCTCCTAACAACTGTTCCGATTTTTTCGCCTAGTACAGCACGTTTAATGTTGCCTGGTTCCGTAATTGAGAAAACAATTAGTGGAATATCATTATCCATACATAGGGTAGAAGCTGTTGAATCCATTACTTGTAAGCCTTGTTGGATAACGTCTAAGTATGTGAGTGTATCATATTTAATGGCTGTTGTATCCACTTTTGGATCTGCTGAATAAACGCCGTCGACATTGTTTTTAGCCATTAAAATCGCATCTGCATCAATTTCTGCTGCACGTAATGCTGCCGTCGTATCGGTTGAGAAGAACGGATTACCTGTCCCTGCTGCAAAGATAACGACACGCTTTTTCTCAAGATGTCTAACTGCTTTACGACGAATGTATGGCTCCGCTACTTGAGTCATCACGATAGAAGATTGAACACGTGTTTCAATGCCTAATTTTTCAAGAGCATCTTGTAAAGCTAGGGAGTTCATTACAGTTGCAAGCATGCCCATATAGTCAGCTGCTGCACGATCCATCCCCATTTCACTACCTATTTTTCCACGCCATATATTACCGCCACCTACAACAACAGCAACTTCTACATCAAGATCCACTACTTCTTTTACTTCTTCTGCAACAGACTTGATTATTTTTGGTGATAAACCGAAGCCCGCTTCTCCAGCTAACGCTTCACCACTTAGTTTAATAACTACTCGTTTATATTGCGGTACACTCATTGTAAACCTCCGTAAGACTTTATTTAAAAAATCTCTATTCCCTTTTCCATTATAGTATATCTAACAATAATTGCTAGTTGAGAATAAGGCAGAATAGAAAATTCTATTACTATTTTCGTTCATTTCGGAAAAATAGGGAACACGCTATGTTGTGTTCCCCATTTTTTTCTAGAAAATCTAGATATTATTTGATTAGGATCAAATGCCCGCTAAATTAGTTACCTTTAACTTGGCTCATTACTTCTTCTGCAAAGTTATCTTCACGCTTTTCGATACCTTCACCTACAGCATAACGTACAAAGCCGTTTACTGAACCACCAGTAGAAGCTACGAAATCACGTACTTTTTGGTCAGAGTTTTTAACGAATGATTGATCAAGTAGGCACACGTCTTCGAAATATTTACCAAGACGACCTTCAACCATTTTAGCAACGATGTTTTCTGGTTTACCTTCGTTAAGAGCTTGCTCAGTTAATACTTTACGCTCACGTTCAACTTCTTCAGCAGAAACTTCATCGCGAGAAACATAAGTTGGGTTGATTGCAGCGATGTGCATTGCAACATCTTTCGCTGCTGATGCATCAGTAGAACCTTCTAAAGTTACTAATACGCCAATACGGCCTCCCATGTGTAAGTAAGCACCGAATGAATCTGCATCCGTTTTTGTTTTGATTTCAAAACGACGAAGTGTGATTTTTTCTCCAATTGTTGCAACAGCTGTAGAAATTTGATCTTCAATTTTTACACCTTCAGCATTTGTAAGCTCTAGAGCAGCTTCAACTGATGCTGGTTTCGCAGTAAGTAATTGCTCCGCTAAAGATGAAACCAATACTTGGAATTTGTCGTTTTTTGCAACGAAGTCAGTTTCAGCGTTAACTTCAAGGATGATTGCTTCGTTACCTTGTTCTAAAATGTAAGTAGTACCTTCCGCAGCGATACGGTCAGCTTTTTTAGCAGCTGAAGAAAGACCTTTTTCACGTAGGAAATCGATTGCAGCTTCTAGATCGCCATCAGTTTGTACTAGCGCTTTTTTACAATCCATCATACCAGCGCCAGTTTTTTCGCGTAATTCTTTTACTAATTGTGCAGTAATGTTTGCCATTTAGTGTTTCCTCCTCAAATTGGTTGAACAAAGTTTTAATGATAGGTTCTAAAAAAGGTGATAAGGGTTTTGAGCCACTTATCACCTTTTTGTAAACGTGAATTACTCAGCAGCAGCTTCTACAGCTGGAGCTTCTTCTTCACCTTGTTTTGACTCGATTAAAGCGTCAGCCATTTTAGCAGTTAAAAGTTTAACAGCGCGAATAGCATCATCGTTAGCAGGGATTACGTAGTCGATTTCATCTGGATCACAGTTTGTATCAACAATACCTACTAGAGGGATGTTTAATTTACGAGCTTCAGCAACCGCAATACGTTCTTTACGTGGGTCAACCACGAACATTACGTCTGGAAGATCGTGCATATCACGGATACCGCCTAAGAATTTGATTAGACGCTCGTGTTCTTTTTTAAGTTGGATTACTTCTTTTTTAGGAAGAACTTCGAAAGTACCTTCTTCTTCCATTTTTTCGATTTGTTTCATACGTGCAACACGTTTTTGAATTGTACCGAAGTTAGTAAGAGTACCACCTAACCAACGTTGGTTGATGTAGTAGTTGCCTGAACGTTCAGCTTCATCTTTGATCGCTTCTTGTGCTTGTTTTTTCGTACCAACGAAAAGAACTTTACCACCGTCTTGACCAACTTGACGCATGAAGTCATAAGCTTCCTCTAATTTTTTAACAGTTTTTTGTAAGTCGATGATGTAAATCCCGTTACGTTCTACGAAGATATATTTCTTCATTTTTGGGTTCCAACGACGAGTTTGGTGACCGAAATGTACACCAGCTTCAAGTAATTGTTTCATAGAAATTACTGACATGTGAATTTCCTCCTAGTATGTTTGGTTTTTATCCTCCGCATTTATCTTCTGCAACAAGCTACCCTAATCTTAGAGCACCACTTACTACATCAAAATGCGTGTGTAGTAATAACACCATTTGCAACTATATCATAGCTTTTCCCAGTTAGCAACAATTTAGTGATGAAATTTCAGTAAAAGCTCGATTTCTGTTTTTCCCTTTTGCAGCTGTTTCGCTATTTCTTCTGTTGATTTACCCTGCTTAGCTAAATTTAATGCCTGTTGCTCCATTGTTAGCTCTTTAACTTCTTCCTTTTGCTCTACTTTTAAAGGCATCGGTGAGGAAGCTATTGTTTCAGTTGTCTGTCTCTGACGGGAATAAGCATTGGCTACAATATTTTTAGGAACATAGAGCCTAGCATCTTTATCTAAGCTTAATGGACGGTCCTTTTTCAGCTCTTGCTCTGCTGCCGAATAAGCCTGCTCCTGCTGAGGTTCATAGCTTACCGTTTGCTGAACGCTAGTTGCTGCTAACTCTGAAGGTGAGACATTTTGTAGTTCTTTAATAAGACGGTCGTTTTCATCTTTCATTTCTGTTAAATAGACACTAATGGTATCGTCCATTTCACTCATTAAGCGTTCTTGCTTCTTTTCTAAATCCTTAAATTTTGCTAGCTTAGTATTTAAAATAATAAGGAAGTAAAATGTAAGTAGCTGTAAAAAGAATAGTACCGCTATTAGTATGGTTGTCATTGTAAACTCCTATCCACTAAAATCCACGAAATTACCTTTAAACGGATGTTGTGCCTGTTTTTCTTGTTGATCCTGTTGCTTTTTCTTCTTTTTGTAAATATCCGTTAAGTATTCGCCACCTGCATCTTCATCCTCATTTATTTCATCCATACCTTCTGATGTATTGACAATTTTTTGCTTACGTTCTATTTCCTTTTTTAACGCTTCATTGGCATGTGCTTGTTGAGCTAAAGCTTGTTGTTGTACTTGATCAGCCATTTTCCCAGCTTCAAATGTTTTAGGAATCGCAATTTGCAATTCAACCCCTTTTAAACTCATCGGAATCTCTCCCTCAAGGATATTTACGCATTCATCATTTCGCTAGATAATAATTTACGTAACTTTAAAAGCGCTTTGGAATGGATTTGGGAAATACGTGATGTTGATAATTCAAGCATTTCACCAATTTCAGTCAAAGTTAGTTCCTCCGTATAAAATAAACTTAGAACCAATTGTTCTTTTTCATTAAGCTTCTGAATATTTTCTGCTAAATCATCTAATAACTCTGATTTAACCACCGATTGTTCAGGTGTTTTTGTCGTATCGTCTCGTATGACAAACGACTTTCCATCTACCTCTTCTTGGTCTTGTTGTTCATTAATGGAAAGAACATTAGAAAAAAAATGCTCTTGTACTGTCTGATAAACATCTTCCACAGGTACTTCCATATGCTTCGCAAGTTCCTCAGGTGTAACATGACGCATATATTTTTGCTCTAATTGCTCAATCTGAGCATCTAATTTTTTGGCTTTTTCTCGCGCTGAGCGTGGTAGCCAATCTTCCTTACGAAGCCCGTCTATAATGGCTCCCCTTACTCTAAATGAAGCATATGTATCAAATTTCAAATCTCTATTAATATCAAATTTATTTAATGCATCAAATAATCCTATCATTCCTAAGCTCGTTAAATCATCTCGAGATACACTCTTTGGTAAACCCGCACTAATACGTTGAACATGATAAGATACTAAAGAAATATATTTTTTTATGAGTAAATCACCAGCATCTGGATCACGCTCATGTATCCAGCGATTCCACAGTTTTTGCTCATCGTTCAGAATTGGTTGTGTCATGAAATCCACCTCTCTAAAAAACGCCTTTACGCGCCCGTTTGCCACTGACTACTTGCGCTCATAAAACTTTTCTTTCATAAGGATTTCTCCATTATTTTTTATAAAATCCATAACCGTTCTACTCTTAGCATCACGCAACAGAGTAAAAAAATGGATAAGCTATTGCCATCTTTCCTACTATTATAACAAAAATCGACTATAATTTCATTTGTTTCTCTTAGTCTCTCTTCGTTTTATACAAACAAATTATAATTGTCCCCCTGTTATACATTAACCTAGTATACAGTTTAAAAATATGTCTAAATTATTAAGCTTTTACTTTTTAATTTTGTTAGTTCTTTTTACATATATACTAATTCTTATAATAAGTATTTTGACTCTTTATCTATTGATTTTTTCAGGTATAAATACCTTTAAAATTGCAATATACTCACCATTTGTCTATAACAGCCAAAAAAAGGATGGCTAGTTGACCGAAGCGTAATAGTACCACTTTTGACATTATTGCTTTCCATAAAATTAGATACGATATGACCATTAAAGATAATTATCTTACGTTGAGAGTTGCGGGCGATTGCTTCAGCAGCAAGAAGCATCCACTAAGACTATGTTTGCACTAGTAAATTTCACAAAAGTTTCCCCCTACCATACAGTTTTTCCTGAGCGATCAAATAAAAAAGAGCCGCTCATGGCGACTCTCTGTTTTAAGCATTCACTTGTTGTTCTTCTTCTCGATTCATCATCGTTCGAACCACTTGTGCAATCTCCTCTGAGTTCTCATCTTGAAATTCAACGGTTGAATTAGCCGAAGCAACTTCTTGATTTGTGCCTTCAGGAGTCGTTTGTTCATTGTCTCCTAGTTCACCTTCCACTGCTTCCTCATTTACCTCTGGCGTATACAATATGTATGCTATTAAAGTACGTACGATATACATCACAAGGAATACAATGATTGCTGTGATAAAAGATCCGATAATGACTCGAAGGGGAGTGTAAGGCTTTTGAAATGTACTAAAAAAATATATAGTAAAAGCTATTAATGCTCCCCATAGGTTATAAAATATGGAACCAAACATTAGATTTCGCTCACTCCTTGGTTAACTGTTCGAATATGTAATGACGATGTGGCAGGATTAAATTCAATCGTTCTACCACTGTTTCCACCAGTATCCTCGGCCACTAAAGGAATTCCATGTCTTTTCAATTCATTTTTAACAGCTTCTACATTACGAGGACCGATGCGCATTGAATCTTTGTCCGAAGTAAATTGAAACATCTGTGCGCCCCCAGCAATTTTTGCCTTTAGTTTAAATTTTTGAACGCCCTCTAATTTTAATAGATCAATCATTGCTGCTATTCCCGAATCTGCAAATTTTGCTACATTGATTGACTCAGATCTTCCCAAGCTTGAATCTGGTAACATCACATGGATTAAACCAGCAATTTTTTTTGACTCATCATATAAAATAACGCCAACACAAGAACCCAGACCAGAAGTTCGAATCGTGTTAGGTAGCTTTACTACATCCATTTGTGCAATTCCTACTTTAACCACTTGCCCACTATTACTGCTTAGCATCATCAGGAAACCCCTAATGCTTTAAAAATAGCATCAAATGAGTCGGGATCTGGTAATAGGAAGAAATGACCTCTCACAGTTTCATGGTCTTCTACACCTTCTTCAAAAATGGATGTATTTATAACAATGACATTATCACTTACATGTGATAATTCTATTAAACCAATACTTATAATTGCACCAAACATATCAACGCTTAGGCCTGGCACAGTTGGATAAATTTTCAAATTAGTGAAGTCCGATAAGGCAGATAAATAGGAACCTGATAAAATATTTCCCATTTCTTGCATAGCTGATAACCCTAGTTCAGAAACAGGTCGTTTTTTAAAATCAAATGTCTCATCATGAATGAGTCGACGAATAAAACGGTTTGCCTGTTCAATAGGGAGTATAAAGAACATACTTCCTTCAGCATCACCTTCAATGCGAAGGTAAATACCAACAACGACATTTTCTGATCCGCCAGCCAATTCCATCATATCGTTAAAGGACACCATTTCTACCTTTGGCACACGCATATCAATTTTTTTCCCAAGTAAATTGGAAAGTGCTGTCGCGGCATGCGCAGCACCAATATTGCCAATTTCCTTTAATACATCTAAATGTAGCGAGGTAATCTTTTGATTAAATGTCATGATCGATCCCTACTTTAGTGGATTTAATACTTTTTCTAAATGTAATAAGATTAATAATCGTTTTTCTACTTTAGCAACACCTGAAATAAATTCTTCCTCAAGTGAGCCAACAACTTCTGGTTGTGGTTCAATCGCACTTGCAGGAATATCAATTACATCGTTTGCTGAATCTACAACAAAGCCTACTTCCATATCTTCTAGTGAGATAATGATAATACGAGTTGTTTCCTCATGTTCTGAAATAGGTAATTCAAAGCGTTCACGTAAATCCACTATTGGTGTTACGACTCCGCGAAGATTGATAACACCTTTTACATATTTCGCCGTTTTCGGTACACGCGTAATATGCATTAACTTTTCTATACCCTGAACATGGGACACTGGAATTGCATATTCTTTATTGGCTAGTTGAAATACAATTACTTTAATACTTTCTTGTTCCACTGCGTTTGTCATCTTTTACACCTCTCTTATTCTTCACCTTATTTTATTAATGCGTTACAATCCACAATTAAGGCTACTTTACCATTTCCTAAAATAGTCGCACCTGAAATAGCAAAAATATTTGTTAAGTAATTTCCTAAAGACTTCAAGACAATTTCTTGTTGTCCAATGAAGGAATCCACCACTAAACCAGCAAGTTTTTCACCTTTGCGAACAATCACTACTGAATGGAATTCTTCATCTTGCGGCTCTGTACGAGGTACTTCAAAGATTTCCTCTAAGAATACCAACGGTACAACCTTGCCACGGAAGTCGATTACTTTTTGATTATGCGCATTCATAATCTCCGATGAACGGATAATAGATGTTTCAATAATAGATGATAATGGAATTGCATAAATTTCTTTTTCAATTTCCACAAGCATGACAGAAATAATCGATAATGTTAGTGGTAATTGGATAGAAAAGATGGAACCAACATCTTGTGTCGATTCAATTGAAATATTACCGCCAAGAGATTCAATCGTCGTTTTAACAACATCTAACCCTACTCCACGACCAGATACATCAGAAATGACATCAGCAGTCGAGAAGCCTGAAGCTAAAATAAGCTCATTGATTTGATTATCAGACATTGAGTAAGATTGTTCTTGCGTCACAATACCTTTTGAAATAGCTTTCGCTAGTACTTTATCACGATTAATTCCTGCACCATCATCTTCAATTTCAATAAAGACATAGTTCCCACTATGGTAAGCTCGTAGGACAACCGTACCTTCTTCTGGCTTACCTTTTGCACGGCGCGATGTTGGGTTCTCAATGCCATGGTCTACAGAATTTCGGATTAAGTGAACAAGCGGGTCACCAATTTCATCGATAACTGTACGATCTAGCTCTGTTTCAGCACCAATAATTTCAAGATTAATTTTCTTATTTAAATCTCGTGATAGCTGACGAATCATTTTTGGGAAACGGTTGAACACTGTTTCAACTGGCACCATACGCATTGTTAAAATGATTGTTTGCAAATCACCCATAACACGGCTCATTCGCTCCACAGTTTCGTTTAGTTCACCATGGTTTACCTCTGTGGCAATAGATTGTAATCGACCACGGTCAATGACAAGTTCTTCAAACAAATTCATTAAAATATCAAGACGTTCAATATTTACACGAATCGTTTTATTCCCAACAGGTGCATGATTTTTTTCAGCCTTTGCTGGTGCTGCTGTTTTTACAGACTGCGCGACTGGTTCAGGTTTAGAAGGGTCAGGAGTAGATGTAGATTCTACTTCCGCTACAGCCAATGCAGTTGCAGCCACTTCTTGCTGTGATTCATATTCTCTTTCACTAAATTTCTTTTGGTCAATTGCTGTAACAATAACTTCTTCAACCTCTGAAACTTTCATGATCTTTTTCTGCATATCTTCTGCTGATTCTTTTGTCACAAAGGCTACATAAAACTGTTGATCAAATTGTTCATCTTCTAGCTTTTCAACAGATGGACTCGATTTAATAACCTCTCCATCTTTTTCTAAAATCTCAAAGACCATAAATACACGTGCAGCCTTTAATAGACAATCTTCTCGTAATTTTACTGAAATTTCATAGGCATGGAAACCTTGTTCAGCCGATTGTGTGATAACTGTTTGTTCAAAACTATCATATTCTAAAACACATTCCACAGCTGCTGGTTCTGCAACGGTTGCAACCACCTCTGGTACTGCTTCCTCACCTAACTCTATTCGCTTAAGTTGAGCGACAGTTGCTGACACATCACGTTTACCATCACCGCCGTTCGCAATATCCATAACCATTTCTTCTAGATGGTCAACAGATTCAAAGACCACATCCAAAATTTCAGGTGTTACATGGATTTTTTCATTACGAATTGCATCTAAAACATTTTCCATTTTATGTGTTAAATCGGCTAAATCTTCAAAACCCATTGTGGCAGACATACCTTTTAAAGTATGGGCAGATCGGAATATTTCCCCAACAATTGCCAAATCATCTGGATTTTTTTCTAATGCTAATAAATGTTCACTACATGCTTGTAAATGCTCTTTACTTTCTTCGATAAACATCTCTAAATATTGATTGACTTCCATAAGAGGACACCCCTTTTAAGGCAAATATTTCATTATTGTTAGTGCTATATCATCTACATCGGCTACTTCATCAACTAGTTGCGTTTCTACCGCTGCTTTTGGCATACCATATACAATGCAAGTTTCTGCTGACTCAGCAATGGCAATAACATTACCGGTTTTTTTTAATGCTTTCAGTCCATTCGAACCATCATGCCCCATACCGGTCATAATCACTGCTACTTTATCAAAATCCTTATATTGACTAACATCTTCAAACATCACATCTACTGATGGTCTATGACCTGATCTTGGCGCTTCTTGATTATCAAGAACAATACCAAAGGTTGTCCCTACTTTCCTAAGCTTTAGGTGATAGCCACCTGGGGCAATATAAGCCACTCCATTTTGTAAAATATCTCCTTGCTCCGCCTCCTTAACAACTACTTCACTTAGCTGATCTAGACGCGTAGCGAGAGATTTTGTAAATCCAGCAGGCATATGCTGGACGATGAGGATAGGAGCTTGAATAGACTTAGGAATTTTTGTAATGACCTCCTGTAGCGCACGAGGTCCTCCTGTAGATGTACCGATTAGCACAATCTTTTTCCCCGCTTTATTCCATTCAGTATGCGACTTAGTTATAGCTACTTTAGAAGCAGTAGCATTCACAGGAATAGGTATTTGATGTTGTTGTAAATCTTTGTTTACGGTACTCACTTTTGTTACTGAATCTTGTTGTCGTTTACTACCAGAAGGTTTTTTCAATTTGGAAATTGGCACCATTGCTGCTTGTTCTACTTTGTGAACAAGCTCACTTTGGATTTTATGTAAATCAAGAGATATTGTTCCGCTTGGCTTTGCGACAAAATCTACAGCACCACTTTCAATAGCTGCTATAGCATTTTCTGTTCCAAGCTGAGTGGTGCTAGAGAGCATGATTACAGGAACTGGACATTGTATCATTATTTCTTTTAATGCATCTAGCCCATTCATTTCAGGCATCTCAATATCCATTGTCACAACTGATGGCTTCAATGATTGTATCTTTTTGATTGCATCTTTTCCATTTCGTGCAGTTCCAACTACTTCCACCTTCGAGTTGCCAACAAAAAAGTCACTAATTAGCTTTCTCATAAAAGCAGAATCATCCACAACTAATAGCTTGCTTTTATGTAAAAAGTCCAATTAATCACGCCCTTTCGAAAAAATACTTCTTAGTTTCGTTAAAAATTTCTTCGCTGTCTGATCATGTGCATGTATTTCCTCCACACGGTGCTCCATAAAACGAATCACTATGAGTTGTAATGTCTTAGAAATCAGTGCGTCTGGATAAGCAAGTGAAAATGGGACTTGCTCACGCACAGCCTTCCGCACAATCGAATCTTCGGGTAATGAACCGAGAATCGTGACTTCTTTGTCTAAAAAACGTTTCATGGCTAACTTTAAACGTTCGTTTGTTTCGATGCCTTCTTCTTTACTAAATGCACGGTTACAGAGGACAAAAAACTGCTTATCAGCATCTCGCATATGAATATATTTCATCATAGAATAAGCGTCCGTAATTGCGGTCGGCTCTGCCGTTGAAATTACAATAATTTCGTCTATTGATGTGAGTAAATCTAGCGACCAATTTGTGGCACCTGCCCCCATATCAAATAAAATATAATCATAGTTTTTCTGAAGTTGTTCAAATGCTTGAATAAGCTGCTCAAACATCATTTCGGACCAATTAAAAATATTTGTCATGCCCGACCCACCTGATATATATCTTAAACCATGGGGTCCTTCAAATATTACCTCTTCTAGTAGCTTATTTCCTTCTAAGAAATCTTTCAAACTATTGGAAGCACTTTTCCCAATTAAAATATTGATATTTCCCATCCCAATATCCATATCTACAATGACAACTTTTTTCCCCTTTTGGGCCAAAGACAAGGCAAAATTCATCGTGAAGTTACTTTTACCAACCCCACCTTTGCCACTGACAACTGCAATTGCTCGACCTAAATCGCCTTGCTGCTTCATCATTTTCAAGCGTAATGTTTCAGCTTGGTCTCTCATTTCTCTTCACCTTGAAAAAACAAATTAAGTACTGCTTCTAAATCAGCTTCTTCAATATCTTCTGGTACTTCTTGACCATTCGTATAGTAAGCAAGTCCTTTATTATATTTAATCATTAAATTGAGCATTGTGCCAATAGAATTTGTTTCATCAATTTTTGTGAATATAAATTTTTCAATTGGCAGCTGATTAAATTGGTCGATAATGTTCGCCATATCCTTTTCTTTCGTGGTCATCGCCAGTACTAAAAAGGATTCTGCTTGATCATCAAATTTTATAAGACGTTGAAGATCATCCACATACTTGATCTCTTTATAATTTCGACCAGCTGTATCAATAAACACTAAGTCTAAATGTGATAACCTTTGAATAGCTTGTTCGAAATCTGTTGCATTGTAAGCAATTTCAACGGGTGCCTGTAAAAGGCCAGCATAGGTTTTTAGCTGTTCTATTGCTGCGATTCGATACGTATCTGTCGTAATAAATCCAATTTTCTTCTTCTTTTCTAAAACTGCTCTAGCTGCCATTTTGGCGATTGTCGTTGTTTTACCCACGCCTGTAGGACCTAATACGTTGATATATTTTCTTTCATAGGACAATCCTCCAATAGGCAGATCTTCTAATCTCTTACGTAGTAGATTTTTCGTTACCATTTTACATTGTGAGAAATTTATTTCTGACGCTTCTTTGAAATGCATAAAAAGCTCATCACCTATCGTTGTGATGAGCTCTTCATTTAGCTCTTGCTGTCTTAAGTATTCAATGAAGGGTAAGAGTTCATCGGGATATTGAGCTTGGGTAGTCTTTTTATGCATCGATTGCATTAAAGATTTTAAATCTGCAATTTCCTTCCTCAATTCTTCTGAAATGCCAGTGTCCTCGTTTTTAACTACATTTGGCGATGGTTGATCTTGATGAATTTTTGCTTGAATCGCATTTGTAATATCTTGTAGTCTCACATTTTCCTTAGTTGCGATAGGTAGTGCTACAGGCGTTGGTGCTGGAGCCACTTGACTTGGCTCCATCCCATCCACTCCTGCAACTACTTCGAAACTTTTTTGTTTAATCATACCGAAAAATTTCTTCGTGATGACAACTTTAGAATTCAAAATGACAGCGTCCTCACCAAGTTCTGCACGTACTTGCTTCATAGCCTCTGGTATGGAAGATGCATAATATTTTTTCATTTTCATTAAACATTCACCACTCCAACACTTTGAATTTCAATAGAAGCATCCAACTCATTATAAGAAAGAACTGGAATTTGCGGGAAATAACGCTCCGTTAGCTGTCGTAAATACATACGCACTGCGGGAGAACATAAAATAATAGCCGATTGTTCCATAAAGGACACACGCTCTATTTCTGCTGCAATTGTCTCTAGGACCGTTTGGGAATCTTGAGGATCCATTGCTAAATAATTTCCGTGATCTGTTTGCTGAATACTATCAGCAATCATTTTTTCTACTTTACCTGAAACTGTAATAACTTTTAATGCTGAACTATCTCCCACATACTGAGATGTAATTTGACGGGCCAATGATTGACGAACATACTCGGTTAAGATATCTGTATCACTAGTTACCTTTGCATAGTCTGCTAGAGTTTCAAAAATAATTGGTAAGTTCCGAACAGAAACATTTTCTCGCAGTAGTTTACCAAGTACTTTTTGGATTTCTCCAGTCGATAAAGGTGTCGGTGTTAGCTCTTCTACTAAAATAGGATGAGTTTCTCGTAAGTGATCTATTAACTGCTTCGTCTCTTGACGACCTAATAATTCGTGAGCATTCGCACGAATTATTTCGGTTAAATGCGTGGATACCACACTTGGTGGGTCCACAACCGTGTAGCCATAAATTTCAGCATCTTCCTTCACTTGCTCTGTAATCCACTTAGCTGGCAATCCAAATGATGGCTCTACTGTATCAATACCTTCAATAGAATCATCATCACCTGGGCTCATAGCTAAATAATGATCCAGTAAAAGCTCACCTCGTGCCATTTCGTTTCCTTTAATTTTTATTCGATATTCATTTGGTTGAAGCTGAATATTATCTCGAATACGAACAACCGGGATGACAATCCCTAATTCTAGTGCTAACTGACGACGGATCATAATGACACGATCTAATAAATCCCCGCCTTGAGCAGCATCTACTAATGGAATTAATCCATAACCAAATTCAAATTCGATTGGGTCCACATTTAATAAATTCACAACATTTTCAGGGCTCTTCATGCCGTCTGTTGCCACTTCTTCTTCAATTTCAAGTAATTCCTCTTCATCCTCTGGTTTCTTACGTTCCATCATATAAGCTCCAGCAATGAGGGATAGACCTATTGGGAGTGTTACCCAGTTAGGAATTGGTGTAAATAATCCTAGTAATACTATGGTACCTCCAGCTACATAGAGTAACTTTGCTTGAGCAAATAATTGTCCTGTTATATCCTGACCAAGACTTCCTTTAGAAGAGGCGCGAGTTACCACAATCCCTGTTGCTGTTGAAATAAGCAAGGCAGGAATTTGGGAAACAATACCGTCCCCAACGGTTAGCTTAGAAAAATGAGTTGCAGCTTCTGCAAATGGGAGTCCCATTTGGACAACTCCGATGATGATTCCGAATAATAAGTTGATAATAACCATGACCATCGAGGCAATGGCATCCCCTTTTACGAATTTTGTGGCACCATCCATCGCTCCGTAGAAGTCCGCTTCGCCCGCTACTTTTTCACGTCGTTCGCGTGCTTCCTTTTCGGAAATTATTCCTGCATTTAAGTCAGCATCAATACTCATTTGTTTACCTGGCATTGCATCGAGTGTGAAACGAGCTGCTACTTCAGCTACCCGCTCTGCACCCTTTGTAATCACAATAAACTGAATTAATACTAGAATTAAAAAGACAACTAAACCTACGAGAATATTTCCCCCGACTACGAAATCACCAAATGTTTCTACGACAGATCCCGCGTCCCCATTTGCTAAGATCGCACGGGTTGTGGAAACACTCAGTCCTAATCGGAATAAGGTTAAAAGTAAAATAACCGAAGGAAAAATAGAGAAGTCTAATGCTTCCTTCATACTCATTGCTGTTAGCAGTACAATTAATCCTAATGTAATATTAATGACAATTAAGAAACTTAACATCCACGGAGGAAGAGGGATGATGAGCATCGCAACGATTAAAATAACCGCACCTAAAACCCCAATATCGCGAACTTTCATTTGTGTCCCTCCTACTAAAAAGCTTTAAATTTTACGTTTAATACGGTAAACATAAGCGAGTATTTCTGCTACTGCCTTGAAAAATTCTTCTGGTACGGGATCACCAATTTCAACTTGATCATACATGGCGCGAGCTAAAGGCCGATTTTCCACCATAATGACGTCATGCTCTTTGGCAATCAGCTTTATTTTTTGAGCGATAAAGTCTGTACCCTTTGCAATTACCCGAGGTGCATCCATGCTTTCCTCGTCATATTTGAGGGCAATCGCATAGTGAGTAGGGTTAGTAATAACCACATCTGCACTTGGAATCTCTGACATCATCCGACGCATCGCCATTTCGCGCTGACGTTGTTTGATTTTCGATTTAATCAGCGGGTCACCCTCACTATTTTTATATTCATCTTTAATATCTTGCTTAGACATTTTAAGATTTTTTTCATAATCAAATTTTTGATACAGCCAATCCAAAATGGATACACAAAGTAAAACTAATGATGCCGCTATGCCCATAATGCCGACAAGTTTTCCGACTGTAATGAGCGTTATCCATGGACTTTTAAAGGATAAAGCTAAAACCTCTGGCAGGTTTGTCCAGATAATAATTGTCGTTACACTACCGATAAAGCCAATCTTTAATACAGATTTCAGCAACTCTACGATTGCCTTTACCGAAAATATTCTTTTCAACCCTTTTATAGGGTCCATCTTTTTCAGATCAAATTTCATTGGCTCCAAAGTAAATAAAAAGCCAAATTGCAAAAAGTTACCTGCAAGTGCTCCAACAACAGCTATTGCCATAATCGGTACAATAATGAAAGCCATTTGAATTAATGTGTCTATAAATAAGTGCATCACACTGTCAATAGTCAGTGTTTCGATGCGTATGTTATGGATAAAGGTTTGTCTAAAAAACGCTAATAGCTCATCCCGTAAAGAACCTGCAAAGAAAAATAAGAAGATAAAGACCATCAGCATGACGATGGCACTTGTTACATCTTGACTCTTAACAACTTGTCCCTTTTTTCGAGCATCTTGGCGTTTCTTTGGCGTCGCCTTTTCAGTTTTTTCTCCTGAAAAAAACTGGATATCTAAATTGAGTAGTAGTTTCATGTTATCCACCACCTAAAATGGCCATTAAATCACGCATGCCGTAAATCATAATAGTGATTAACTTTTGAATAACTTGAATCATTACAGCCATCATTGTAAATAACACTAAAAAACTAACCCCTATTTTAATAGGAAAACCAACAACAAATATATTTAATTGTGGTACTGTTTTCGCAGTTATTCCTAAAGCTAAATCGACTAAAAATAGGGTAGCCACAACAGGTGCAGCCATCTGAAATGCAATGGCAAAAACGGCTGTAAATGTTGTGATGATAAATTGCGGAAAGCTATCATTTGTAAAACTAGGGAATTGATCCATAGGTAAAAATTGATAACTATAGTAAATTCCATCAAGAATCATATGATGGCCATTAATGGCTAATAATAAAAGGAATGCTAGCATATTAAAGAACTGTCCTATTAATGGACTTTGAGCACCTGTTTGCGGATCAATAATATTGGCAATGGCAAAACCCATTTGAAAATCAATAAAGCTCCCTGCAATTTGAATGGCAGACATAATAATATAACCTACTAGACCGAGTAACAGGCCAACAAGTGCTTCTTTCATCACTAATAATATGTAATCATCATTGAATGCAAATGGCTCAACATCAATTGTGTAATACATCATCCAAGCTAAAACCAATGCGAGAGTAATTTTGACTTGTGGTGGTATGGTTCTATAGGAAAAAAAAGGAACCGTAACAAAAAATGCTGAAACACGCACAAGCACCAATAAGAAAACCGTTAAATGCGGAATTAATTCATTCATGGACTCACCCTATATAACGTGTTAAATTCTCAAAAATGTCTCTCGCATAGCTAGTAACTTGAGATAGCATCCATGGGCCAAAGAACACGATGGCCACTAAGACGGCGACAATTTTCGGTACAAAAGCTAATGTTTGCTCTTGAATCGAAGTCGTAGCTTGAAAAATACTTACAGCCAAACCAGTGATTAAAGCTACTAATAGTAATGGACCGCTTGTTAGAAGGATAATCATAATGGCACGTTCTGCAACGGAAATAACCAATTCACCTGTCATACTGTATCATCCCCTAAAAACTTTGTAGTAGCGATTTCATGACGAGATACCAGCCATCGACCAGAACAAACAATAAGATTTTGAACGGCAATGAAATCATTACTGGCGGTAACATCATCATCCCCATCGACATTAATGTACTCGCAACAATCATATCGATCACTAGGAATGGAATAAAAATCATAAAACCTATTTGAAATGCTGTTTTAATTTCACTTAAAGCAAATGCTGGCACAAGCATTGTCAGTGGGATTTCTTCCACTGATGCTGGTTTTTCTGCTTGATTGTACGATAAAAACAAGTCTAGATCCTTTTGTCTAGTATGCTTACTCATAAATTCTTTAAATGGCAAGCTTGCCCGATCATAAGCTTCCTCTAAACCAATTTCTTCAGAAAATAGTGGTTGCAAAGCCTCTTTATTGACCTCTTGAAAGGTTGGCGCCATAATGAAGAACGTTAAAAATAAGGCTAAACCAACAATCACCTGATTAGGTGGCATTTGTTGTGTAGCCAGTGCCGTACGCACAAAGGATAAAACGATGACAATACGAGCAAAGGATGTCATTAAAATTAAAATACTTGGTGCCAGTGATAAAACAGTTAGTAGTAGTAAGAGCTTAACAGATGTTGAGACGTTGGTTGGATCGCTATTGGAAAAAATATTGATTAAATCATTCATTTATCATCCTTCTCCTTTTGCTTCCATCTCTCAATCTCTTCACTGCGCTCCTGTTTAATTTCGGATATCTTTTTTTCAAAGAGCTTGCCAAATGTCTCTTGCTTTTGTTCATTTTGCAAATTCTCTCTATCTTTTTTCTTAAACTTAGAAAATACTTCTGCAATATAAGGTGATGTTGCTGCAAGTTCTTGCCTTTCGTTATATAGTGCTAACAGTGCTTCTATTTCTTCAGGATCAGTAATTTCACGTAATAGCTGAACGTCTTCACCGACCCCCACTAAATACATGGTTTTACCTACTTGTAAAAGCTGTACTGATTTTTGCGCACCTAACGATAAACCGCCTAAATTTTGTATCATTTGATTACGTTGAAAGTTTAAATTACGTTTATTTAAAAACTTCATTAAACCATAAAACAAAGCTACAACAAAAATAAGCGCTAAAACCATTTTTATGTATTCCCATGCAGATATATCTCCAGCTGCTGATACACTCGGTTCTTGTTTAGCAGCTGGATCAGTCGTATCTCCATAACAAGCTTCTGGGTCTTTAATGCAATCTGTCACACTATTCGTATCAGAGTCTGCATAAACAGAAGTTGGTGTCGGGTACAAAAACAGGAAGGATACAAGAAATGCAAAAATCATCGTTAAACGAAATGATTTTAACATTTTCATGCAATCATCCTAGCGCTTTTTGGATCGCTTCAATTACTCGGTCTGCTTGGAAAGGCTTAACAATAAAGTCTTTCGCACCAGCTTGAATTGCATCGATTACCATTGCTTGTTGTCCCATTGCAGAACACATGATTACAGTTGCACTTGGATCTGATCCCTTAATTGCTTTAAGAGCCGCAATACCATCCATTTCTGGCATTGTGATATCCATTGTTACTAAATCTGGCTTCAATTCGTTGTACTTTTCAACAGCTTGTAATCCATCTGCCGCCTCTCCAACAACCTCAAATCCATTTTTCGACAAAATATCCTTGATCATCATACGCATAAATGCAGCGTCGTCTACAATCAAAATTCTTTTAGACATGGTTAACTCCTCCAATTGAAACTATCTTAAATTATTTAAACGCTCTGCTTGACTTAAAACATCTGTAATACGTACACCAAAGTTTTCATCAATAACAACGACTTCACCTTTAGCGATTAAACGACTATTCACTAAAATATCAACAGGCTCCCCTGCTAATTTATCTAACTCAATAATCGAACCACTGGATAGTTCTAAAATCTCTTTAACAGAACGTTTCGTACGTCCTAACTCTACAGTAACTTGCAATGGAATATCAAGTAGCATATTTAAATTTCTAGCTTCAGATTGAGAGATTACATTTGAATCGAAGCTAGCAAATTGTGCTTGTTGAACATTCACTGGCTGTGCAGCTCTCGCTGGTTGAGCAAACTGCTGTGGCTCCTGATAAACAGGTTGTTGCATAGTTGCTTCCGGCTGCTGATAAACAGGCTGTGCAGGCGGTGGCATAACAGGCGCTTGTGTTTGAACAGGTGGTGCTGTAATTGGCGGTGCCTCAGGTGCTATCGTTGCAGCCACAGGTTCTTCAATAGACTCAGTTTCTCCTAATAGAGATTTTACGATGTTTTGACTAAATTTTAGCGGTAATAATTGCATTAAATTCGAATCAATTAAATTACCAATTTTTAATCTAAAGGATACTTTAACTAGCAAATCATCTTCAGGGATATTTTCTCGACCTTCATTTTGAGAAATATTCATTAAGTCAATTGTTGGTGGCGAAATATCTACTTTTTTGTTGAATACTGTTGACATAGATGTAGCCGCAGAGCCCATCATTTGATTCATTGCCTCTTGAACAGCACTTAACTGAATTTCTCCTAAGTCAGGTTTCGGATTTAATCCATCGCCACCTAACATTAGGTCTGCAATAATAGCTGCATCAGATTGTTTAATAACAAGTAAATTCATACCTGTTAAGCCAATCGTATATTCCACTTGTACAGCTACATAAGGATGTGGAAACTCCTCTTCTAATTTATTTCGATTAATCATTGATATACTTGGGGTAGTAATATCTACTTTTTGTCCTAATAACGCCGATAGTGCTGTGGCAGAACTACCGAAAGAAATATTGCCTACCTCACCTAATGCATCTTGTGCAAACGAATCAAGGTAATCCTCTACTCGTAAATCATTTGTTTCATCAATTGAAGAAGCTTCAGTGCCGCTGTTTTTATCTTCCAACGTCTCGCCCCTTAATAACGCTTCAATTTCTTCTTGGGAGAGCATTTCATCACTCATCTTCGTCTCCTCCTTTCAAAGGGTCGATAATCTGGATTGCTAATTTTTTGCCTTGCTTACCTGGTTGAACAGTGAATTTTGGTAATGTCCCTACCTTCAATAGAAGTGGGTCATTAATTTTTTGCTCTAACTGTATAACATCACCAATTTGCATTGTAAGGAAATCCTCTATCGTGATATCCGTTAGCCCTAATTCAACTGAAAGAGGTAATTTTGCTTGTTTTACGCGTGTTTCAAGCATTTTTGTTTGCTCTGGAGACATTTCTTTCGTATTTGTTTGCATCCAATAGCGAACAGAAAGATTTGGAACAATCGGCTCCAATACAACATGCGGAATACAAATATTTATCATACCGCTTGTTTCACCAATAATCGTATTTAACGAAATGACAACTACTGTTTCATTTGGTGAGATCATTTGTAAAAATTGTGGATTCACTTCAAGCTCCACTAAAATCGGATCTATTTCCGCAACATTTTCCCAAGCCTCGCGTAAATTGTCGAATGAGCGTTCAAAAAGGTTTGTCATAATTTTTGTTTCAATTTCAGTTAGATTATCCACATTACTATGACTCGCCCCACTACCACCCATTATACGATCAAGCATGGAATAGGCAATGTTCGGATTTATTTCCATCAATATATTACCATCTAATGGTGGCACTTCAAATACATTTATGAGTGTCATATTCGGAATCGAACGGACGAACTCTTCAAATGGTATTTGGTCTACTGAAGCAACCGTAATTTGCACATAGCTTCTAAGCTGTGCAGAGAAGAAGGTTGTCAATAGTCGTGCAAAATTTTCGTGTATTCGGGTCAAACTTCGGATTTGATCTTTTGAGAAGCGGAGCGCACGTTTAAAGTCATAAACTTTAACCTTACGTCCCTCATCCTCCTTTTTTATGTCATCTGCTGACATTTCCCCAGTTGATATAGCGGAAAGCAGCGCATCTATCTCGGATTGAGATAACACATCTCCTGCCATTTGCCCACCTCCATTTCAAGCAGTTTCTGTTTTATTGAGTGATGAAGGAGGTAAAATATACTTCCTGGACTTCTCCCTCTTGCATCAATTCATTTACTCTAGTTTTTAATGATTTTTGGAAAATTTGCTTTCCTTGCTTACCTTCTAAATCTTTTTGCTCCATTTCAGAAAGCTCTTGAATGGCAATGTTTTGCACTTGGAAAACACGCTTTGTTAATTCTGCAGCAGCATCTTTGCTTGTCGTTTGAACTTTTAATGACAAGCGCACTACTCTTTTATCTGCAAGATTCGTCGTGATTTCTGGAATCTCCACGGTTGCCTCAACAATTTCATCAATGGTTGGTTCAATAGCTCCTGTCGGTTTATTAAATTGTGTAAGCAATACAAACAAGATAACCCCGATCAGTATGACTGCTACTAGCAAAATAATAATCATTGTTAACATTTTATTATTCTTCATCTTTTTCACCTCGTAGATGCGGGTTGGATAGTATTTGTATATTGTTATAAAAGGCAGTTACCTTTTGTCGCACCTCATCTTCACTCTCTAAAACAATAAATTTTGTTCCAGTTGTTAAAGTAATGGTCGTATCTGGAAATGATTCGACTGTTTCTATGTATAAAGCATTTAATGTAAATGCTTTGCCATTAAGACGTGTTAGTTCAATCATTGAATTAGGGCCGGGTCTAGCATGAGAGCCGGCCCGACCCTCCCTCATATGAAAATATGTTTATTAAAACGTCCATTATGAATTAAAGGACTTCTAATCAATCATTAACGTTTTAAGTTTACAAGCTCTTGTAACACTTCATCAGATGTTGTAATAATACGAGTATTCGCTTGGAAACCACGTTGAGCTACAATCATCTCTGTAAATTCTTCCGATAAGTCTACATTGGACATCTCAACTGTTCCAGGTACTACTTTACCCATCCCTGCAACAGTGGCTACTTGTGCATATGCAGCACCAGAGTTTGCCGTTTGTTGATAATAGTTTCCACCAACCTTAGCAAGACCACCAGCGTTAGGGAATTTAGCCATAATCAGCTGCCCAGCCCATTTGCGATTACCATTTAGATCCACATATTCGATCGTACCATTAGCTCCGATGCTAATCTCTTTAGCAGTCGTTGGAATACGGATTGGTCCTACCTCTCCATCTTCAGGGTCTAGGACACCATCATCATCAAATAAGTTGGCACCTTCATCTCCTGAAGCAATTGGTGCATCATCTGGATTAATACCATCGTCATCAGCTTCCATAACAATGTCTTCCCCAGCAGAAACACCTACTAAATATTTACCGTCAGCATTAACTAAATAGCCATTGCTATCCATATAGAAAACACCATTACGAGTAAATAGGGTATTGTTGAATCCTTCTTCACCGATGAATCCACTATCTGGGTCTGGAGCTCCATTTGCATCAGCAACCATGAAGAAGCCATCTCCTTCAATCCCTAAGTCCAGCCCACGCCCAGTACCTTGTAAAGAGCCGCCACCATGTATTGTGTCAATAGCTGCTAATTGTGAACCTAAACCAACTTGTTGTGGGTTCACACCACCTCGTGTTGCTGTTGCGGCAGATGCACCGGCTTGTGTTTGAGACATTAAATCTTTAAAAAGTACACGCCCTTTTTTAAAGCCAACAGTATTAACATTCGCAATGTTATTACCAATAACATCCAGCTTTGTTTGGAAGTTTTTAAGACCTGAAATACCTGAATACATAGAACGTAACATAAGTTTTCGTTCTCCCTTCAATTTTTATTTGTGTGCTTCTATCAATCAGCATCACGAAGGCTTCCTTTCATAAGAAGGTCCAGCCTTTAAAGCACGATCGTGCCATCAATATTTGTAAATAACTGTTGCTTTGCTTCCGTGCGATCCATTGCTGTAATGACAGTAGCGTTTTTAGCACTGACAATTAAAGCTGCTTGATCCATCAAGACTAATGGCTGTTTAACACCTTTTGAGTGAGCTTCAAATACCTTATCCGAGACAACCTGCCATTCTTGTTCAGAGATGTCAATTTTACGCTCCGTGATACGTTCATGCGCATGTTTGCTCACCTTCAGCTCTTGCTTTGAAGCTTCCTGTAAATGGGCTTTAAAGGATTGCTGTGAATGAATGGGTGTAGGTTGATTTGCACGAACAGATGGATGCAAGGGTACACGATGAATTGAAAATTTATCCATCACTTTTCCCCACCTTTATTCGCTTATAACTGTAAAATCTTTATCAGTTAGTTTTTTATCATTATCTAATAGGTAGTAAATGACGCCATCTTTATTGGAAACAGAAACGATTCTCCCTTGTAATTCCTGCTCACCATCTTGATATGTCACTTTTTTACCTATCAATTTACTAGCCTGAACAAGTGGAGATTCTGGCACAGGATTATTCCCATCTGGACTTGTTCCAGAGCCAAGGATTCCAGAAATATTACCAGGCGTTATTTCTTTCCCATCTGCTAATTTGAAGACAACACTGCCATCTACAAATTTCAAGGATTCAATTACACCTGAGCCTTCATTTACGATTGGCTCTCCTTTTTCATCTGTTTTATCTGAAATCTCATGCCATTTGACTTCTTTACCAACAAAGGTAGCATAATTCATCATTTGTGTTTGTTGCTGTGATGCTAATAAAGATTCTACTGCCTTTGTCATGTTCTGCATTTGTTCTAAAGAAGAAAACTGCGCCATTTGTGAAATGAATTCTCGGTCATTCATTGGATTTGTTGGATCCTGATGCTGTAATTGGGTAATTAACAGTTGAAGAAAGGCATCTTTGCCAAGTTCACTATTCCCTGTTTGTTTGGTTGGTTTTTTATAATTCGAATAGTAAAGATCGTCCGTTATGGATGCATTCTTTACTTTAGACGTTGAATCCGCCATCCATTACACCTCCTCGTTTAATAAATAGTCACTAAAGGATTTCTCTTCATCATCATCCTCAGTTTTTTGCTGCTGTTCTTCGTCCTGTTGTTGTCTAAAGAAATTATTAAAGAAGTTTTGATCACGTTGCTGGCGATCTGCATCCTGTAATGATTGTGCAATATCCAGACGATCCACTTGAATGTTCTGCTGAACAAATGCCTGTTTTAGCTGATGTGCTTGACTATCAAGCATTTCACGTCCATGGGCTGTAGAAGCTAGTAGACGAGCTGTCAATACACCATCATTTTGCACAAGCTCTATACGAATTGTACCTAAATTTTCTGGATACAATTTGATTGTTAATCGTGTGATCCCTTGTGCATTGGAAATTTGGGCTCTATTGATAATGGCTTGCATTTCTTTTAATAAAGCCTCTGACTGTGCAGGCTTAGCAGTAGGTAAAGTTACCTGGAACGTATCTGGTTTGGTTTGTACCGTTTGCGGTGTCACCATTTCATGAGAATTTGTCTCACTTTGCTTGGTCATTTGGACTTGCTGGAAGCCTTGTAATGAAAATGTGCCTGTTGATTTGGTTGTTGTTGTTACTTGTATCGTTTCGACTTGCGTTTGTAACGTCGTTAAAAGACTTTTAACGGTTGTTAACAAATTTTCTTGCGGAGCTGTTAAGTCCGACTTTTGTCCTACTAATTGTACTAGCTTTAACACTTGAAGAATTTGCGTTGCCTCTTTTGGTGTTACTTGACCTTCTCCTTGTAGTGCAGTACCTATCAGCGATTGTAGAATTGGCGCCTGAGCATCTACTAATGATAATAGCTCCCAAACGTCACTAGCTTCTTTTTCTTCTCCTAATAGCTGCTGAACTATTTTTTGGAGCTGCTCATCATCAATACCTAATGCGTTTAGTATATTGTTTAATTCAAGCATTTCGTCCATAGACACTGCTTTACCTTCTTCTTCAAGCTGAAGTATTAATAATCCATCATCGTGTGAGACTCCTAATAAATCTAGTACCTCTTCCAATGAATCAGCGTTTAAAACCTGCTGTAAATCAGCCAGTTCATTGTTTGAAGTAGCTTGTGAAGATTGATTTGGTTGGGTTGAGGAAGATAGGACTTGTCCAAAAACAGAGCCGAATTTTGATAAATTATCCTGTTTCGATGTTCCATTAATCTTTCCATCAGAGCTACTAACTGTTGACGGTTTTGTTGCCGCATTTTTAGTAGGGGCTGATTGTGTTATCATTTTCATCATTGCTATATCCACTCTTTTCACCTCCTTTCGTTATTTCTACTGTTTAGCCATGAGCTCCGTATATTTCGCTGCATCCTTAGCGTCCATTTTCTCTAAAATTGCTGCTAGTTTATCAGGTTTTAAATTGGTTAAAATGCGCAGTGCTTCTGCATCGCTCATATTAATTAATACCGGTGCTGCAGATTTAGGAGACATTTTATCGAACGTCGATAATATATCATTGAAATCCCGCTTCACATCATCTTGTTGTCGATTTAATTTTTCAATTTCAAATTGAAGTTGCTCTTTTTCAATCGTGAGCTTCTCTTTTTCAGATGTTGTTGTATCCAACTTTTTTTGTAGTTGTGTAATTTCTGCTTCTTTTTCTTGAATCTCTGCCTGTAAATTAACTATTTTCGAATCATTGTTTACGACAGCATCTTTTGCTTGCTGTTCTTCTGAAGGAACAAAAGGTAAATTGCCAATTGCCTTTTTTCCTAAGTCAAAAACATTTGTATTCATTAACGTAGCCACAACAAGTAAAACAGCTACTACAAACATAAGTGGCAGTACGATCCAAGTAAAAAACTTTAGAAAGCCTCCAGCTTTTTTCTTAGGTGGCTGTTCTACTAATTCTGCTGTCAATCGATTGTCTTTTTTCACCATGAAATCACCTGATTTCTCTCTTGTTATACGTTAGCAATGAAATTTCATCTAAAAAAAGGCTTTCTATACGATCCTGCTCTTGTTGGAAAAGCTTAAAATCCTTTTCTTTCATTTTTTCAAATTTACGTACTTCCAAGTTTTTTTCTAATAATTTATCTTCGTGCCAATTCATCTTTGCACGAGCTTGTATCACTTTCTGCTGTACATCTGCAATTGTCTTTTCAAGACTATCAATAAAACGTGCATAGTGATGAATTTCATCAATAGATGAACCAACAGTTAAGCGATCCTGCTGGAAGGCAATTAAATCTTCCTTCTTTTTAAGCAAGTCATATAGCTTAGTAGCTACTTCCTCAAAAGAACGGACAGATTCTTTATAGGCCATTTCAGTTTCGTTTTTTTCTTGCTCACGAATTGTTAGTACTTTTTCAAAACGATATACATAACTGACCATCTAGTTTACACCACCGTTCGATAAGGATAGTAGCTCATTCACACTTTCTTCCAAAGTCACTTTGTCCAAATAACCCTGTTTGAGATAAGTAGTTATAAGCGGTTCATAATGAATAGCTTCATCAATTTCTCTAGACGTCCCACGTTTATAAGCGCCAATATTGATCAAATCCTCAGATTTGTCGTATGTATAATAGAGTTCTCTTAATCGTTCAGCAGCTTTTTTATGCTCTGGCGCTGCCACATGATTCATCAAACGACTAACACTTTTTAAGACGTTTATTGCAGGGTATTGCCCTTTATTTGCTAGATTTCGATCAAGCACAATATGACCATCTAATATCCCTCGCACCGTATCAGCGATTGGTTCATTCATATCATCACCATCTACTAAGACCGTATAAAATGCAGTGATAGAACCCTTTTCATTAGTACCTGTACGTTCTAGTAATTTAGGTAATATCGCAAATACAGATGGGGTATATCCCTTCTGTGCCGGCGGCTCTCCTGTGGCAAGGCCAATTTCACGCTGAGCCATGGCAACACGTGTTACAGAGTCCATCATCAACATGACATTTAAACCACGATTTCTAAAATACTCGGCGATTGCTGTTGCAGTAAACGCCCCTTTTATCCTCATCAATGCCGGTTGGTCAGAAGTAGCAGCCACAACTATGGACCGACTTAGACCTTCGGGGCCTAAATCACGTTCAATAAATTCACGGACCTCACGTCCACGTTCTCCGATCAGAGCAATTACATTCAAATCTGCTTGTGTATTCCTCGCAATCATTCCAAGAAGTGTACTTTTTCCGACCCCTGAACCAGCGAAAATCCCGACACGTTGCCCATTACCAACTGTCAGCATACCATCAATAGCCTTTACGCCCACTTCAAGTCTTTCGTTAATAGGTGGACGTGTCAGTGGATTTGGTGGATCTTGCTCTGTCGGAACCGTCATTAGCCCTTTTGGTAGCAAGGTGCCATCAATAGGATTACCCATAGAATCTAACACTTTCCCTATTAGCTCTGGGCCCACTTTTACTTCTAGTGGAGCCCCCGTCCCTTCAACAAGACAACCAATAGATATTTCTCTTAAAGAAGTGAAAGGCATTAAAACAACAATTTCATCTTTAAAGCCCACAACTTCAGCTAAAATGATTTGGTGACCATTGTTTACAGTTTCCACATGAATTTTACAAACATCACCTATGGAACTATCTGGACCTTGCGACTCAATCATCAAGCCGACAACTCTAGTGACTCTACCAAATTTTTTAAATGTTGGCATATGAGGAATATGTTCGATTAATTGAGCCGTCTTCATCTAGATCATTCCTTACTTTCTAATATTTCATGAAGCTTTAATCTTAGTTCGTTCAATTGCTCATCGACGCTCACTACTATACGACCATGATTTGTTTCGATATAGCAATCCGTTTCATTGTTCAAATCTTCATTAACAAAAATCATAAATGGTACATCAACCGGGAACATTTCAGCTAATTCATCGCGATTAGCAGTAATTAAAGCGTGATAGGCTGGTGACACATAAATTTTAATTTCTTTCATTTCTCTTGCTTCTTTTAGCCCTCTACGGACAATTGACACAAACAGATCTGGATCACGTTCTAATGACGCGCCAATTATTCGTTCAGCTGTCGTTAAGCCAAGCTCTAAAATCACTGCTTCTTGATCATCAATATATTTTCTAGCATTTTCTTTTGCCTGATTAATCACTTCATTCGCAGTTTGAAGGGACTCGGCCATTGCTTCAGTAGATTTGTTCACACCGTCTTCATAGCCTTGGCCAAATCCTTCGTCATAGGCTTCTTGAACTCGATTCGGTCTTTCTTCTTCCCAACTTAGCTTCAAATGCTCAATCTCTTGAAAATGCATTTGCTTTTCTTGCTCAAACGCTTCACGTTCGACTTGTAAGGAAGCTCTTGCTTCTGCAAGTAAACGATCTCGCTCAGCCATTATTTCTTCTATTGATAATTGATGTTGGGATGAACCATCTTCACCGTCTTCTAAATCAAGCACTTCAAACATATCCCGGATTTGTATCTCTTTTACATTATCGCTATCGGATTGAGTGTAAATTGAACGGATGATTCTAGACAATGACGTCATCTCCTCCACCACGTGCAATAATAATCTCACCAGCATCTTCTAGGCGACGAATAACAGCAACAATTCGAGATTGTGCCTCCTCTACGTCACGTAAACGTACAGGTCCCATAATTTCCATTTCTTCTTTAAATGTTTCAGCCATACGTTGAGACATATTGCGGAAAATAATATCTTTTACCTCTTCGCTTGATACTTTCATTGAAAGGAGTAAGTCTTCGTTTTCACAATCACGAATAACACGTTGAATGGAACGATTGTCGAGCGTAACGATATCTTCGAATACAAACATGCGTTTTTTGATTTCTTCTGCAAGCTCTGGATCTTGGATTTCAAGCGCATCAAGGATTGTTTTCTCAGTTTGTCGATCAACACCATTAAGAACTTCAACAACTGCATCAATACCACCGGTTTCAGTGTAGTCCTGAGTAACTGTAGATGATAATTTACGCTCTAACACCGATTCTATTTCACTAATGACCTCTGGTGAAGTCGATTCCATAACAGCGATACGTTTTGCAATGTCAGCCTGTACTTCCTGTGGTAACGAAGATAAAATCACTCCCGCTTGCCCCGCTTCTAAATATGAAAGAATCAGGGCAATCGTTTGTGGATGTTCATTTTGAATAAAGTTAAATATTTGTGCTGGATCAGCTCTCCGTGCAAAATCAAACGGTCTCACTTGTAATGATGATGTCAGACGATTAATAATGGTCTGAGCTTGTTCAACACCAAGTGCTTTTTCTAATACTGTTTTCGCATAACCAATACCACCTTGCGTGATATAGTCTTGAGCTAGGGCAATATTGTGGAATTCTTCTATAATCTCTTCCTTAACGTTTGATTCTACTTTTTTAACACTTGAAATTTCTAATGTTAAACGTTCAATTTCTTCCTCTGTTAAATGTTTATAGACTGAAGCTGAAACTTCAGGCCCTAATGAAATTAACAAGAGAGCGGCCTTTTGTTTTCCTGTTAATTCCTTATCTTTCTTGGACACAGCCGAACCTCCTAGTTAGTCTTCAGCAATCCAACTACGCAGTAACTTCGCAAAATCGTCTGGCTTATCTTTTGCCATTTTTTCTAGCTGCTTACGACGCATTGTAGCTTCCGTTTCAATTTCTTCATTAATATCGTCAATCATTAAATCTTCTTGTTCTTCTAGGATACTTAGCTCTTCTTCTTCCTGCGCACGTTTACGAGAGCGGATAATGAAGAATGCTAACAATAAAATAACAGCTAACAGGATACCGCCAATAACCCAAACCCACCAAGGAATTATTGGTTTCTCATCAGCAACTTGTGTGGCCTTACCATATAGAGGCTGAACAGATACCGCTACTTTCTCATCAATTTGCTCTTGAGTAAGCTCAGCTGCCACGTCTTTTGAAATGGTTGTACGTACAATCGTACTTAAAATTTTCTCAATATCTTCACGGACGCCATCTGGTAATGACGCTGCATCTGTTGCTGTTGGTGGTTCAACAATTACTTGAATCCCAATATCTTGCACCTTATAAGGAGCTTCTTGGATATCTTTACGTATACGGTTCACATCATTATTAATCGTCTCTTCTGTACGTTCATAATCACCGTTACCCGATGTACCTTCATTATAAGTAGTAAAGTTATCAGTAGTTGTTTCAGCTTCAGGTGTTCCAGTAGCTGCTCCCGCCCCTGTTCCAGAATATTGCTCAGTAATTCTTTGAGCACTAATGGCGATACCTTCCATGTTTTCTTCATCAACAGGTGTCACAAGATTTTCTTCACGATTTTCTTTCTTGAAGTCAATATCCGTAGTGACAGAAACCATTACTTTATCTTGTCCCATCAACGTACCAAGCATATTTTGTACTTGACGTTGTAAATCACGTTCAACCAACTTTTTCATTTGCAATTGACCTTCAGCAGTTGTTGTTGATGCTCCATCTGTTGTGGCTGCATTTAAGTCAAAGTACTCAGAGAATTGGTTTGAGATTACGATGTTTTCAGTTTTTAAATTCGGAATACTTTTTGACACCAAATTATACATAGTTGTAATTTGCTGCTCTGTAAATTTATATCCTGGATCTGTATTTAATACGATAGATGCAGTTGCATCCTCTTTCACATCTGTTACGAAGACTCCTTCTTCAGGAACAGTAATCATAACCTTTGCATCTTTAACACCTTCAAGGTTTCTAAAAAGCTTAGCGATTTCAGTTTCAGTAGCAGCTTTTTTTAATAGATTAAATTCATTATCTGTCATACCAAACCCTGAACTGTTTGCAAATGAGTAATCAATCGTACCCGTTTGTGGATATCCTTCTGATGCTAATTGCACTAATAAAGAGTCAACTTGCTCCTCAGGCACTAAAATAGATGTTCCGCCTGGCGCAATTTGATATGTTACACCTTGTGAATCCAGTGCTTCTTTTACTTGTCCAATTTCTCTTGTTGATAAATCTTTGTAAAGTGGAACATATGTAGTTTTTGAAGCGAAAAACGTTACAATTGCCGCAAGGGCAATGACGCCTACCAAGGAGCCAATCATAACTATTTTTTGCTTTTTACTTCGACTTTTCCAAAATTGACTGGTGTCGTTTTTTATTTTCGTCAATCGTTCATTCATTATGAATCCTCCGGTTATAGTGAATAACCTAGCCATCAATAAATTGCGAAATTTATGAGCCCACCATTTAGGTAGTCATTAATCTATATTGAGAGGGGTCTCCCCCTCAATAACAGATTAAACGCTCATTCGCATTATTTCTTGGTAAGCTTCAATCACCTTATTGCGAACTTCAATTGTTGCGTTTAATGTAATGCTCGCCTTTTGTGAAGCAATCATTACCTCATGCAATTCCACATTTTCACCTTTAATTAGCTTTTGAGTAAAATTATCGGATGTGATTTGCTGGTCATTAACTTTGGCTATTGCCTCTTTTAACGAGTTCGCGAAGCTTTGTTGAGCTTCATAAGGTGTCGTATTAAGTTTATTTGTTTCATTTACAACCTGAGTAGGTGTCATTAGCGAAACGGACGAAATAGTCATTATGTATCTTCCTTTCTTCTTATTTATTTACCAATCTCTAATGCCTTTGTAAGCATAGATTTATTTGCGTTAAATACTGTTACGTTTGCCTCGTAGGAACGAGTAGCTGACATTAAATCTACCATTTCTTTTAATGGGTCGACATTCGGCAAATTGACATAACCATCTGCATTTGCATCTGGATGAGTTGGATCATAAACAAGTTTGAAAGGTGTTTCTCGGTCTTCTGAAATACGAGTTACTTTCACACCATTACCAACACCGCTTTTGGCGTCTTTCCCAAGTGCCACATTCATAAACTTTGAAAATTGTCCTTCTTGTGCTGTAAACGTTACTGACTTTCGTCGATATGGCTCCCACTCTCCATTAACTTGACGAGCTCGAGTTGTATCCATGTTAGCCATATTAGAAGAGATAACATCCATACGTAATCGTTGGGCAGTTAAAGCTGAGGCAGTGGTATTCATCCCATGGAAAATAGACATCTATTACTTACCTCCTTTAATAACTGTGTTTAATGTGTTTAATTTCCCGTTTACACGATCAATTAAAGCATTGTAGTAAATTTGATTCTCTGCTAATTTCGCTTGTTCAGCATCCATATCTACTGCGTTGCCATTATTTCGGTATCGTAGGTTTTCTATATTATTGACACCAGGTGTAGATTGTCGAATTGTGAAATCATAATGTCTATTGTCAGTTCGATAGGCAGAAATAGCGATACCCTTTTGTTCCGCCAACATTTCCTTAAAACTAACATTTTTCGCCTTATAATTAGGTGTATCGACATTCGCAATATTGTTTGCGATTGTTTTATGATTCAAAGTTGCATAGGAAAGTCCATTTTCCAAGCTACTAATAGTTCCTCCAAATAAATTCAAAACTGTTCACCTCATTTTATTAAATTCTATGTACTTGTTAATATATTCAATAATACAATTGTAATTAAGATGCTACCTAGTGTCTATTGTCTTTTGTCACTTTTTAATAGTATATACGCCCTATTTTTTTTATCGCCACAACCGGGACAATACTTCCGCATCCCTTGTAGCTGTAGGCTTTACAAAAGGTTGGTTAACATCTAGTTATTTTACACTATTTCGACAGTGTTTACGATTTTAGTATTAAATTTGCCTTTTTATGAGCTTTATCGCCTTTTAAAATGAAATTAATTTAAGGTCCCATTTTACTAGTTCGACAAATACCTGAATATTCTAATATAAATAACCAACAGTTTATTTACCATTATTCTAAAGTATCACATATTTCATTTTTGTATGCTAATTGTAGTGACAATTTTATGAACGACTTTAGGATAAAAGAAACAAAAAATATCAATATTCTCCAAACTTGTATTTATACAAAAAATAACAAGCTAATGTACGGATAAATTTTCAGTGTAGTGCACAAGAAAAGGCGCCTAGTTTTACCTAGACGCCTTCATTATCTTCTTCAAGAAGTATTATTTCATTTTAATTTCAGCTAATGCATTTAAGAACTTGTCATTTAACACTTTAATATAAGTTCCTTTCATACCTAGAGAGCGAGACTCAATAACACCTGCTGATTCAAGTTTACGTAATGCATTGACGATCACTGAGCGTGTAATGCCAACTCGGTCTGCAATTTTAGAAGCTACAAGTAAACCTTCGTTACCATCAAGCTCTTCAAAAATATGCTCAATAGCTTCTAATTCACTGTACGAAAGTGAATTAATGGCCATTTGTACGACCGCTTTGCTACGAGCTTCCTCTTCAATTTCTTCAGATTTTTCACGTAAAATCTCCATACCAACTACTGTTGCACCATATTCTGCTAGGATTAAATCATCATCTTCAAATTGAGAAGATAAACGAGCAAGGATTAATGTTCCTAAACGTTCCCCACCACCAACAATTGGTACAATTGTTGTTAATGCGTTTTGGAAAAGATCTTTGTTTTCCACAGGGAAAGCAGTATGTTCGTTATGGATATCTAAATTAGAGGATGTTTCTGAAATTGTAAACAAGCTATGTGTGTATTCTTCTGGGAATTGTCTCTCTTCGAACATTTTTTTCATACGCTCATTTTCAATTTGTTGGTGAATTGAAATCCCTAATAATTTACCTTTACGACTTAAAATATAGACATTACTATCAATAATATCTCCTAGTGTGTCAGCCATTTCTTTAAAGTTTACAGGCTTACCAGCAGAAGCTTGAAGCATCGAGTTAATTTTACGTGTTTTTTCTAATAAATTCATTATATGTTCCTCCTATAAATAATCCGAAGAGTATTCACTTAATATTCTAAAGGTTTTTACTACTGAATGATACTGAACAGCTTTATCTTACAATATAAACTGTGACAAATCTTTGTTTTTTACGATACCTGCGAGTTTTTGATCTACATAGGCTGCATTGATCGGTATACTCGCTGGTGCAATTTCAGCTGCTTCAAACGACAGCTCTTCTAGTAATCGTTCTAAAATCGTGTGCAAACGACGGGCTCCGATATTATCTGTTTCCTGATTAACCTCTGTTGCTATTTCCGCAATACGTTCAATGGCATCAGATGTGAAATTGATTTCCACACCTTCTGTTTCTAGCAATGCCTTATACTGCAGAATGAGCGATTGGTCAGGCTCTTGTAAAATACGGACAAAATCTTGTTTTGTTAATTTTTCAAGCTCTACACGAATTGGGAAACGTCCTTGCAATTCCGGAATCAAATCTGAAGGCTTTGACATATGGAACGCACCAGCAGCTATAAATAGCATGTAATCAGTTTTCACAGCCCCGTACTTCGTTGTTACAGTTGAACCTTCTACTATTGGTAAAATATCTCGTTGTACACCCTCACGAGATACATTTGCAGAAGAATTCCCTTCTTTACTAGCTATTTTATCGATTTCATCAATAAAAATAATACCAGTTTGCTCCGCTCTAACAATTGACTCCTGTGCCACTTCATCTGCGTCTATCAACTTATTTGCTTCTTCTATTGTTAAAATACGACGCGCATCCTTTACCTGCACACGGCGTTTTTTCTGTTTTTTAGGCATTAAGCTAGATAGCATATCTTGCATTCCATTGTTAGCAGACATATCCATTCCCGTGCCTTGTAATGCATCAAAAATGGATGGAGTTTGTTCTGTTACCTCTACCGTAACCCATTCATTTTCCAATTTGCCATTTCGTAAATCAATAGCAATTTGTGCACGTTTAGAGCGTACTTCCGTCTCATCAGACGACGTATCGTCCGTAGAAGTTTGTTCTTTCCCTCCAAATAACATTTCGAATGGATTTTGCATGCTCTGTTTCTTTCGCAATGATGGGACTAAAAGTTTCACAATAGCTTCATTTGCTAATTGCTCGGCTTGTTCCTTAACTGATTCCATCATTTCTTCTTTTACAAGACGGTGAGAAGCTTCTACTAAGTCACGTACCATTGATTCAACATCGCGACCTACATAACCTACTTCAGTAAATTTTGTCGCTTCCACTTTTACAAAAGGAGCATTTGTAAGCTTCGCAATTCTTCTGGCAATTTCCGTTTTTCCGACACCAGTTGGCCCAATCATCAAAATATTTTTTGGAATAACCTCTGCCTTCATATCCTCATTTAACAGCGAACGACGATAACGGTTGCGCAACGCAATAGCTACAGCTCGCTTAGCTTCATTTTGCCCAACAATATAACGATCTAAATGCTCAGTAATTTGTCTTGGCGTTAAATTTTTTTGCGTCATTAGCTCAGCGCCTCCACGATAATATTATGATTCGTAAATACACAGATCTCAGCAGCAGTTTCTAATGCTGCTTCAGCAATTTCACGAGCAGTCATCGTTTCACCTGCATATTTTTTCAATGCTCTACCCGCTGATAAAGCATAATTTCCACCTGAACCAATGGCCAAAATTCCATCATCGGGTTCAATGACCTCACCAGTACCAGAAACAAGTAGTAGTGTTGTTTTATCCATGACCAATAGCATCGCTTCTAGTTGACGTAGCATTTTATCTCCGCGCCATTGTTTGGCAACCTCTACTGCAGCACGTTGTAAATTACCGTTATATTCATTCAATTTGCCTTCGAACATCTCAAATAGTGTAAATGCATCTGCAACAGAGCCCGCAAATCCTGCCAGAACCTGCCCATTAAACAGACGTCTGACCTTCTTCGCTGTACCCTTCATCACAACTGCATTTCCTAATGTAACTTGACCATCACCAGCCATGGCACAGCCTCCGTTATGATGAACTGCAAATATCGTAGTCGCATGAATTTGTCCCATCTGCTTTCCTCCTTAACTCTATTATGCCCTTGGATGAGCATTCATATATGTTTGACGTAGGTGCTCTTTTGTTACATGTGTGTAAACTTGTGTAGAAGATAAATGCGAGTGGCCCAATAACTCCTGCACCGTTCGCAAATCCGCGCCATTGTTTAATAAATGTGTGGCAAAAGTATGGCGAAGCATGTGTGGGTAAATTTTCGTATGGAGCGAGGCCTTGTCAATCATTTCGTTTAAAACATGACGTACCCCTCGAGGAGTAAGTTCCCCACCTCGCATATTGACAAACAATTGCTGATGATTAGTCTTTTTCATCAATCTAGGACGAGCCTGCTCTATGTAGTCCAGCATTGCTAAACTTGCAAATTGACCAAATGGGATAATTCGTTCTTTTCGACCTTTTCCCATAACTCGTATGATGGAATAATGAAAATCTACATCCTTAACTTGAATGGAAGTCAGCTCACTTACACGAATCCCTGTCGCATATAACAGCTCTAATATAGCCATATTTCTCAACGATTTCAAATCATCCCCGGTATTCGCATCAAATAACTGCATCAATTCTTCTTCATAGAAGAAATTTGGTAAACGAGATTCTTTTTTAGGATGATAAAGAGAACGAAATGCCCCATCATCAAATCCATACTGTCTATTTAGAAAGCGGAAGAAGGAGCGTATTGAGGATATTTTTCTAGAAATAGAAGCCCTTGCTCTTTTTTCGTCGTACAACTTTGTTACATAAAGACGTGCATGTATATATTCAACACTCGCTAAATCATTAATTCCTTCCCTTTGTAAGAAGGCCAAAAAATCCAGCAGGTCTGATTCATATTCTCGCACTGTATGAACAGAGAAGTTCTTTTCAACTTGGATGTAAAGCATGAACTGTTCGAGTGCATCTTGGGACGAAACTAACATAGAAAGATTCACCACCAATAATTTATTAATAATTTTCTCAAATGACTGACACTTGTAATATAACGGATAAATAATTCTTTGTCATCTCTTACAAGTTTGTATCGTATTCCATCATTAATAAACATACATATTGACACTATACCTATCTTTGTAAGATAGCAAGTGTAATTAGTTATATTTTGAGAAAATCTCCATACAAAATAATAAAACATGTCTAAGCAAGCATTTTGTCTACAAAAAGAAAAAGCCTCTAAGAGTATAACAACTTTTAGAGGCTTTTGGCAATTAAATTGTTTGTGAATTCACAAAATTATGAATTGTGCTTATTGCGCGTGTTGCATGCATTTCTGCACGCTCCGGCTTTGAACGTCTACCTGGTGGTAACTCAGGGAAAATTCCAAAGTTAACGTTCATTGGTTGGAAGTTTTTCGATTGCGCTTCTGTTATATAACGCGCCATGCTTCCTAACGCCGTTTCGAATGGGAAAATAATCGGTTCTTGTCCCAATGCTAAACGAGCTGCATTTATACCAGCTATTAATCCACTTCCAGCTGATTCCACATATCCTTCGACACCCGTCATTTGACCTGCAAAGAAAATATTCTTTTGTTCACGAAGTTGGTATGTTTTCTCTAACACTTTTGGTGAATTAATAAAAGTATTTCGGTGCATAACACCGTAACGTACAATTTCCACGTTTTCTAATCCTGGGATTAATTGTAATACTTCTTTTTGAGGACCCCATTTAAGATGTGTTTGGAAGCCAACAATGTTATAAAGAGTACCAGCAGCATCATCTTGGCGTAGTTGTACTACGGCATAAGGACGTTTCCCTGTTTTCGGATCTTCAAGACCGACTGGCTTCATTGGTCCAAATAACATGGTTTTCTCTCCACGAGACGCCATAACTTCGATTGGCATACAGCCCTCAAAGTAAATCTCTTTCTCAAATTCTTTTAATGGGACTACTTCTGCTTCAATTAATGCTTGACGGAAACGATCAAATTCTTCCTTCGTCATCGGGCAGTTTAAATATGCTGCTTCACCCTTATCATAACGAGATTTTAAATAAACCTTATCCATATCTATACTATCTTTTTCAATAATTGGTGCAGCTGCATCATAAAAGTATAAATAATCTAGACCCGTTAAACCTTGAATTTTTTCAGCCAAAGCTTTCGAAGTTAAAGGACCTGTAGCAATAACTGTTATACCTTCAGGAATTTCTGTCACTTCTTCATGAATAACTTCCACAAGTGGATGATTTTTCACTGCCTCTGTCACATAACCTGCAAACTCATGACGGTCTACGGCTAATGCTCCTCCAGCAGGCACAGAACATTGGTCTGCTGCTTTTAAAATGACAGAATCTAAAATACGCATTTCTTCCTTAATAACACCTACAGCATTTGTTAATCCATTTGCGCGTAGTGAGTTAGAACAAACAAGCTCTGCAAATTTATCTGTATGGTGTGCAGGCGTTTGCTTTACTGGACGCATTTCATAGAGTCTTACTTTCACACCTCGTTTTGCTATTTGCCAAGCTGCTTCACTACCTGCTAGCCCCGCTCCTATTACATTTACTACTTGTTCAGTCATGATTTTACCATCTTCCTATCATTGTGTTGGTGCTTCTTCATAGTCACATTTTGTACATTGAATTTGGACACCTTTTTTAATCTTTTTCTCTACTAATAATGCACTACATTTCGGGCATGGTCTACTAATTGGTTTGTCCCAAGATACAAATTCACACTCCGGATATTGATTACAGCCGTAGAATAAACGCTTCGTTTTACTTTTACGCTCTACAATTTCGCCCGTTTCACATGACGGACATTTTACACCAATAGGTTTCATAATAGCTTTTGTATTTCTGCAGTCTGGGAAATTCGAGCAAGCCATAAACTTACCATATCTACCCAGCTTATAGACCATTGGTGATCCGCAAAGCTCACAATCTTCTCCAGCTGGCTCATCTTTTATTACTACTTTTTCCATAGCTTCATCTGCATGTTTAACATGGACTTCAAAGTCTTTATAAAACTCTTCCACAATATTCTTCCATTGACGACTACCTTCTTCAATATCATCTAAATCTTGTTCCATTTGTGCAGTGAATTCGATATTTATGATATCAGGGAAAAATTCTAGTACGAGTTGGTGTACGATTTCACCTAGCTCTGTTGGCATAAAGCGTTTTGCATCTAACACAACATAGCCACGGCGCTGAATTGTATCGAGGGTCGGTGCATATGTGGACGGGCGACCTATACCTAATTCTTCCATCGTTTTAACAAGTCGCGCCTCTGAATAGCGTGGTGGTGGCTGTGTAAAATGCTGCTTAGGTTCAATTTCAAGCGATTTTACTTGATCACCAATTTCCATCTCAGGTAAAAGCTTTGTCGTTTCCTCCGTTTGATCGTCTGTACCTTCGATGTATAGCTTCATAAAACCTGCAAATTTAACTTGTGAGCCGTTCGCACGGAATAAAACATCACCATTTTGAAGATCTACCGCCACAGTATCAAGTATAGCCGGAGCCATTTGGCTTGCAATAAAGCGCTCCCAAATCAAGCGATATAAACGCAACTGGTCACGACTAAGAACTGCCTTTAATTCCTCTGGTGTTCTCATCGTACTTGTTGGACGAATTGCCTCATGGGCGTCCTGCGCATTTGAAGCTTTCTTCGTCTGCTTTATTTCTGTTGCAATATATTCTTTTCCATACTTTGATTCGATGAAAGCAATCGCTTCCGTTTTTGCCGTTTCAGAAATACGTGTGGAATCGGTACGCATATAAGTGATTAACCCGACTGTACCCTCTTTTTTACCAATATCAATACCTTCATATAATTGCTGTGCAAGCATCATTGTTTTCTTTGCTCGGAAATTTAATTTTCGCGCTGCTTCTTGTTGTAACGAAGAGGTTGTAAAGGCTGGTGCAGCATTTCGTTTACGCTCTTTTTTAGAAACATTCACAACATGAAAGTCTGTCCCTTTGACACCCTTTAAAACTGTCTTTACTTGTTCCTCATTCGTTAGCTTAATTTTGTCTTTGCCATTTCCATAGTAAAGTGCATCAAATGATTTTTTACCTTTTTCAAAAGTACCCTCAATTGTCCAATACTCTTCTGGTTGGAAGTTTTTAATTTCATTTTCGCGATCAATAATCATACGCAGCGCTACAGATTGTACACGACCCGCTGATAAACCCTTTTTCACCTTTTTCCAAAGAATTGGGCTGATATTATAGCCAACAAGTCTATCTAATATTCGTCTTGTTTGCTGTGCATCTACTAAATCCATGTTAATAGGACGCGGATTCTTAAATGATTCAAGAATCGCATCTTTCGTAATTTCGTTAAATACAACTCGACAATCCGAGTTAATATCGATATTTAATGCAGTCGCAAGGTGCCAAGCAATTGCTTCTCCCTCGCGGTCTGGATCGGCCGCTAGATAGACTTTCTTTACTTTTTTAGCCGCAGATTTTAATTCCTGTAAAACAGGTCCTTTACCACGAATCGTAATATATTTAGGTTCAAAGTTATTTTCTGCACTCACACCCATTTGGCTACGTGGAAGATCCCTTACGTGTCCAACAGATGCTTTCACCTTATATTTTTTGCCTAAATAACGTTCAATTGTTTTTGCTTTTGCTGGTGATTCTACAATCACTAAATAATCCGCCATCTATGTCTCCCCCTTAGCGAGGTCTTTTACTAAATTTTTAAGTTACCTGTTGCAAAATGTATAACAGATTTTAAGATAATGCAACTTTTTTTCAATTTTTGTTAGAAAACAGGTCTAGTGTTTCAACGATTTGATGACCATTCATTACTGGAATTGCTCCTTCTACAAGTAATTGATTGGTCCCTTTGGACTGTGCTGCATCAATAGGTCCCGGTACCACAAATATATCCTTCCCCTGCTCTAATGCAAGCTCTGCTGTAATAAGCGTACCGCTTTTTATCGCTGCCTCTGTCACAACTAACGCTTGAGCTAAACCACTAATGATTCGATTACGCATCGGGAAATGCCATTTCTCGGGCTTCATATAGGGAGGATACTCAGTTATTAATAACTGTTGATCGGCCATATCCATCGCAAGTACTTGATTTTCTCTCGGATAGAGATAATTAAAACCATGTCCAAGCACAGCCATTGTGTGCCCTCCCATATCGATTGTTGCCCTATGTGCCATTGTATCAGCGCCTCTAGCAAGCCCACTTACGACCGTATACCCACATTGAACAAGAGGTGGGACAATTAGGTCTAACGCTCTTTTCGAATACGCTGTAGCCTTCCTAGAGCCTATAATTGCTATCTGTTTCTTGTTTGTTAACAGGGAATATCGACCTTTCACATACAATACAGTAGGAGGACTGGATATTTCAAATAATTGCGCCGGGAAATAAGGATGATAAAAAGGTATGGGGAAAATATTGGCCCGTGTATAGGCCTCTTCAAATGGGATTGTCATAATTTGTCGAAAGCTTCGGGAAATTTGTAATGCTTTATGTGCCGATATTTGTAAAATATTCGCGATTTCACCATAATGAGCTTCTTCAAAAGTGTTTAAAACGTTCACTGGGGACAATAATCGTTGAAGTTTTTGAAGAGGTAAAGGATATACATAATGCAAAGCTAGTAATCTCTGTGTATCTACTGCAAGAATCATTTTACAAACCTCCTTTATAATAGAAGAAAGTAAATGACCGCATGGTGTTTTGAACACAACTTTGTGTGTAATTTTCAATACAGGAAATAGGAAATTGATAATGAAGGAAGATAAACAGTGTATAAATAAGGAAAAAGATGTAGCCACTATGTGCTACATCTTCCATTTTAATGGGTTTTACACTTTTCGTATAGCCCTTTTTCTTTAATTACTTTAATAAGTGTTTCACCAATAACAGATGGTGTTTCTGCTACCTCAATGCCTGCCGCATTCATAGCTTTAATTTTCTCTGCAGCTGTTCCTTTACCGCCAGAAATGATAGCACCTGCGTGCCCCATACGTTTACCTGGAGGTGCAGTTTGTCCACCAATAAAGCCAACGACAGGTTTCGTCATATTGGCTTGAATCCATGCAGCCGCTTCTTCCTCAGCTGTACCACCGATTTCACCAATCATAACTACTGCATATGTTTCTGGGTCATTATTAAACGCATCAAGTACATCGATGAAGTTTGTACCATTTACAGGGTCTCCACCAATCCCAACAGCTGTTGTTTGACCAATACCAGCTTGTGTTAATTGATGTACTGCTTCATACGTTAATGTACCAGAACGAGATACAACTCCTACATGACCTTTTGTATGGATATAGCCAGGCATGATACCGATTTTACATTCATCAGCTGTAATAACACCCGGACAGTTCGGACCTACTAGGCGAGTCTTTTTACCTTCCATGTAACGTTTAACTTTCACCATATCAAGAACCGGAATATGTTCTGTAATACAGATTGTTAATTCTAATTCAGCATCAACAGCTTCTAAGATTGCATCTGCTGCAAACGGAGCAGGAACGTAGATAACTGAAGTTGTCGCGCCTGTTGCAGCTACAGCTTCTGCCACTGTATTGAAAACAGGAACTCCTTCGATTTCAAGTCCACCTTTACCTGGTGTTACACCTGCTACGATCTTAGTACCATACTCAAGCATTTGCTTCGTATGGAAAAGAGCTGTTTCGCCCGTAATCCCTTGTACAATTACCTTCGTATCTTTGTTAATAAATACAGCCATTGTTCTCCCTGCCTTCCTTAGCCTACTAGTCCCACAATTTTTTGTGCACCGTCAGCCATTGAATCCGCTGCAACGATGTTTAAACCAGATGCATTTAAAATTTCTTTTCCAAGTTCTACATTCGTACCTTCTAAACGTACAACTAGTGGCACAGCTAAACCGATTTCTTTAGCAGCTGTCACAACACCCTCAGCGATAATGTTACATTTCATAATTCCGCCAAAAATGTTTACAAAAATGCCTTTTACGTGTGGATCAGAAAGGATAATTTTGAAAGCTTCAGTTACTTTTTCAGCTGTTGCACCGCCCCCTACATCAAGGAAGTTGGCCGGGCTACCGCCGTAGTAGCTAATTGTGTCCATAGTCGCCATAGCAAGACCAGCACCATTAACCATACAGCCAATGTTACCATCTAATGAAATATAGCTTAAATCATATTTTGATGCTTCGATTTCTTTTGGATCTTCTTCATCGAAATCGCGTAATTCGACAATATCTTTATGTCGGTATAATGCATTGGCATCAAAATTGAACTTAGCATCTAGTGCTACTACCTCGCCTTGTCCAGTTACAACAAGTGGATTAATTTCAACAATTGATGCATCTTTGTCGATAAATGCTTGATATAAACCTAACATTAATTTAACAGCTTTCCCTACAAGGTTTGCTGGAATATTCATATTAAACGCCATACGACGTGCTTGGAAACTTGTTAATCCAACCACTGGATCAACTACTTCTTTGAAGATTTTTTCCGGATTTGTTTCCGCTACTTCTTCAATATCCATACCGCCTTCTTCGGATCCCATCATTGTAACGCGGGAAGTTGCACGGTCTAAAACTAAACTTAAATAGTATTCTTTTTGGATATCAGAACCTTCTTCAATATATAAGCGTTTTACTTCTTTTCCCTCAGGACCTGTTTGATGAGTCACTAAAATTTTCCCTAATAATTCTTTTGCGTACGTACGTACCTCATCAAGGTTTTTAGCGATTTTTACACCACCTGCTTTACCGCGTCCACCTGCATGAATTTGCGCCTTGACTACAGTTACATTAGAGCCAAGTTCCTTCGCTACTTTCACTGCTTCATCAGGGGAAAAAGCAACTTTTCCGTTTGGTACAGCTACACCATATTTTCTCAGAATCTCTTTCCCTTGATATTCATGGATATTCATAATACATCCTCCCATCAAACATTTGCATAGAATTGTTTTACTAACATAGTCTATTCTAACGAAACATTCTGATAAAGTCTACACTTTGTCTTTTGTTCGAATTTTCTCTATTATTATGACGTATTCTTCTATTTTGTGTACTAAAACAGCTTGCAAAAATAATCAGAATACTTCATTTTTTCTATATTTTCGCGCATGTTCTTGATCCAAACGATAAATAAAAGCAAAAACCTCTGCCACAGCCTGATATAATTCCTCAGGAATGGACTCGTTTAAATCTAATTGACCAAGCAGTTGAACTAGGTTAGGATCCTCATAAATCGGCACATTATGCTCATTAGCCCTTGCCAAAATGTTCTCGGCAATTTTCCCTTTTCCCTTTGCTACAACAGTTGGACTATCGAATTGACCAAGTTTATACGTTAACGCAATTGCCTCTTTACGGGTGAATTTTTCTTCGCTCATACGCGGATATCCACCCCACTCTGTTCCTCTTGCTGTTCTATTACAGGACTACTTTTGACCACTTGCCCCTTGTCAAATTGCTTCATAAAAACGCCTGATAATTGATAATTTTTCTCTGCCAGCCCATTTTTTAATGCTGCCTTTAGTGGTTCTGCAAGAGATTGAATCTCCAAATATTCATTAAAGACCGTTACTGTAACCACTCGATTTTGAACCTGCATATCAATGACCGTTTCTTGCATGGAGGCCATTTGTAAATAAAATAATACCCTTGCATAGTTGGCATCAATCTTACCATCATCCTTCATGCGACCATTCCATTGCAATGTTGCATCCATTCTCTTACCGAAAAACTCAAGCGGTACTTGCATAATTAATTGATGTTGGTGTCCATTTTCTCCTGAAGATAGTTGCATCCCATTCATTCGTGTCATTAGCATTTCTGCCGCTTCCTTCAATTGCGGTGTCATATTAGTTTCCTGCAATAATGTATGAAGCTGTGGTTTTAATTGATGTGCAATCATTTGTAAATCCGCTGATTTATTTCCGAGTGTCGCCTCATAGCTTACCCCTAAATTTTTCAATACCGTTTTCATAGCATGCTCCATTGCCTTACTATCCATCGAATTTTGAACAAGAGCGTCTGCTTGTGTCACTATTTGTTGAACAAAGGGCTGTGAAGAAGCGATGCTATTTTTTACGAGATTACGCATCAGGGCTTCATTTTGTAATGGAGAAGCTACCTCTTGCTTTACTAAAGACAGTAGATGATCTTTTACTGACAGTCCTTTTATGTCCTGTGTAAATAAATGATTAGACATATTTTGCGAAAAGGCTTTTAATAATTGATCTTGCATTTGCTTAGCAAAAATATCTAATGTTTGCTTGGTAACAGGCAATTGATTAAAACGATCAATTAGTTGATTAATCTGTTGCTTTTGATCATTTGTTAAAAAGTGCTGATTGGTTGTCCATGATTTAAGCTGTTCAATCAGCTGAGCAGCATTTTCAGGCTTGGTTGTTAGGATAGCTTGAACGACTTGACCCGCTTGCTGCATTTGCTGAGAAGCTTTTGCATCATTCATACTTGACCAATTTTGCAATGTAGCCTGATTCGGTATTATCCCAGACTCCTTTAAGATCGACAGAGCTTGCATTTTTTCACTGGTTGTAGCGGTATTATTTGTTAAATTTTCGAGAACTTTCGCAAGAACCACGCTACCCGTTTCTACTTCAAATGGCTTTGCAATAGCTTGTACTTGTTGCATTAAATTTTGCTTAAGCTGTTCAGGTAAGGCTGTATCTCTTGCTAGAAGCTGTGCAAAGTTTTCCATAATAGCCGCCATGCCAGAAGTCTTCTGTCCACTAATTAGCGCTTGAAAGACCTCATTAGTCATGGGCATTTTAAGCTCTATCATTTTTTGAATCGTTTGCAAAGCATCCATTTTAGATATACCTTCTGGTAATGCCTTTAACCACATTTCAGCTTGTAATAGCTGATCTTTTGAAATAGGTAGCTCCGCCTTCATAAAATGTCCTAATAATTGCTGCATCTCTGCTGTCTTAGGTAAATTCATGGATTCTAATAGCTGATTAATTTGCTGGCTTGGTGAAGTGGTGGGCGTCATCGGTCCTGACACCACTTTTAATTCTGCTTGTGGGTCTGTTCCTGTTACCTGGAAAAAATGGGCATCTCCAGCTTTTAATGGAACTTCAAGTTTAGCTATAAATTTTTGATTTCCTACTTGTATCTCTGCCATTTGATCAGGGTATAATTTCTTAATCGTTCCATGAAATACTTGCCCTTGTTTTAAGGCAAGTGGTTGATTACTTGCAGTTATTTGATTTTGTTGCATCTGGATTGGATTAAATGATGTGGCTGTCATATAAGATACTCCTTTCATCAATTACTCCTTCGGTAATTGGTACTAACGTATTATTCAAACATGGATTTGATCGGCTCGAACGATTTACGATGGTGTATCGTTGGTCCGTATTCTTCTAGTGCCTTTAAATGCTGCTTTGTACCATAGCCTGCATGTTGTGCAAAACCATACATAGGAAAATCTTTATCTAATTGTTCCATGTAATCATCTCGGGCTGTTTTAGCTAGAATGGAGGCTGCTGCTATTGCTAAGCTTTTGGCATCTCCTTTAATGATGGAATCCTGAGGGATAGCCATAGGTAATGTCATGGCATCTACTAAAACGTAATCAGGTTTTCTCGATAACGATTCCACACTTGCCTTCATAGATTGTTTGGTCGCCTCATAAATATTAAGCTCGTCTATTTGTTGAGCCGATTGGAAGTGAATAAAATAACTAATAGCATGTTTTTTAATTAAAGCGGCAAAGGCATTTCGTTTATCCTTCGATAATTGCTTAGAATCATTCAAACCAACTAGAGCCTCACTATTTGTTGGCAAAATTACAGCTGCTGTAACGACGGGCCCCGCTAGAGGACCACGCCCCGCCTCATCTACACCTGCAATTAATGCATCTATTCCCCCATAGCTTAAATCGAATGCCACTTTTTCTTGATGTTCCTGAATCAATTGCCGCTTTTTGTCTTGCTTCTTCTGCCAAGTAAGCCAAGCCTTTTGGACACCTACTCGTTCATCTTCCGCAATACCCGACATCCACTCTTGCCATTCTTCCGCATCTTTTAGTGCAACTGTAATTTCTTTAATACTTTTCACTTTCTTACTCCTTCTTGCCTCTACGCATTAAACCTAAATCCATTTCAGTCATTATGTAGCTCAGATTTTTCCTCTATATAATTATTATCGGTAGAAAAATTCATTCCTAAAAGAAAAACTGCCACGAAGAGGGTGTGACAGTTTCCAAAACTTTTTATTGTTCCGATTCTTTTTCTAGTTGTTCATTAACAAAATCAAATGTTAATTTGCCTAATTGCAAGCCACGAATATCTCGCACGATTAGTTGAGCTACTTGATCATAATCAATTTCTCCACCTGCACCAAACACACGTCGAAGTTTCCCAATATGGTCAAAAGTTTCAACCAAGTCTTCATGGATGAACCCAAAGCCGTAACGCTCCTCCATACGCTTTGGATAATGAACGGATAAGAAGCGTAAGCCATATACTGCTAAGTCTTCCATGTTTGTTATGGTGTCTTTAATAGCACCCGTTAAAGCTAATTTAAAGCCTACTTCTTGATCTTCGAATTTTGGCCATAAAATCCCTGGCGTATCTAATAGCTCAAGTTCTTTCCCAACCTTAATCCATTGCTGCGCCTTTGTTACACCTGGGGTATTCCCAGTTTTAGCAATATTTTTTTTCGCCAAGCGATTAATCAATGTGGACTTCCCAACATTCGGTATTCCAACAATCATTGCACGAATAGCTCTAGGCTTCATCCCTTTTGCTTTCATGCGATCAAACTTTTCTTTTAATATTTCCTGTGCTGCCTTCGTTACTTGTTGTAAGCCTTTACCCTCAAGCGAGTTAATAGCGACTGCTTTATGACCACGCTGTGCAAAATATTCTACCCATTTACGTGTTTCTTGCTCGTCTGCCATATCTGCCTTATTCAAAACTAATAAACGAGGTTTTTGATTGATGACTTCGTCAATCATTGGATTACGAGACGATAAAGGTAAACGTGCGTCTATTAACTCAAATATAATATCAACAAGCTTTAATTTTTCCGTTACTTCACGTCGGGCCTTTGCCATATGCCCTGGAAACCATTGAATTGTCACTGCTGTGCCTCCTAAACTAAAAGAAAAAGGGAGTTCCTAAACGCTCCCTTTCTTGCATTACTTTACAATTTTTATGTCATTAAACGGCCAGAAAATCAAACTTGTGTTGCCGATGATTTCCTTTTGATCTACTAGACCAATATGTCGACTGTCTTTACTATTTCGACGATTATCCCCCATGACAAAAACATACCCTTTTGGAATCTCATCTAATGAAACATCGATGTCTTTTAAGGTAAAGTCTTCTGTTAATGTTCCCCCTGTAATTTGAGCTTTATAAGCATCTAAATAGGGCTCATCAATTGGCTCACCGTTGATATATAATTGATCATCTTTATATTCCAGTGAATCTCCTGGCAATCCAATTACACGTTTAATGTAATTTTTTTGTTCAGGTGCATGAAACACAACAATATCAAAGCGTTTCGGTTCACCAATTTTATAACCAATTTTATTCACAATCATGCGGTCGCCATCTTCAAGGGTTGGCATCATGGACTCACCATCAACTGCAATTGGTGTAAATAAAAAATATCGTATAATTGCAGCAATCGCAAATGCAATTAATAGCGCTTTTGTCCATTCCCATAATTCATTCTTTTCTTTCACCTGTTTTTCCATTGAGAAATGCCCCCTTGTCTAACACTATTTTAGTTGATAGGGAATTAAGATGACAAGCAAAAAGAAAAGGAGCTTGCGTACAAGCCCCTCACTTTTAAGTCATAATTATCGAATTTCTTTAATACGAGCAGCTTTACCACGTAGGTTACGTAGGTAGTAAAGTTTAGCACGACGTACTTTACCACGACGTACAACTTCTAAGTTAGCGATTTTTGGTGTGTGTACAGGGAATGTACGCTCAACACCTACACCGTAAGAAATTTTACGAACTGTGAAAGTTTCGCTAATACCGCCACCACGACGTTTAATTACTACACCTTCGAAAAGCTGGATACGTTCACGAGTACCCTCTACTACTTTCACGTGTACCTTAACAGTATCACCAGGACGGAAAGCAGGTAGATCCGTGCGAAGTTGAGATTTTGTAATTTCTGTAATAATGTTTGACATTGTTTTCTCTCCTTAGACAGATGCTCTTGCACGCAATCTATGCCACAGCGGAACACCGTAATTCAGTACTTCACATAGAAGTACAGATTAAATGTTATCATAAATATACTAGGCAATCAAGCATCTTGTTGATTGTTTTTAAGTTTTTCTAAATACAATTTTTGCTTGTCAGTTAAAGGATATAGATCAAGTAAATCAGGACGACGTTCAAAGGTTCTTTTCAACGATTGCTCCTCACGCCATTGCTCAATTTTTGCGTGATTGCCCGATAATAAAACATCTGGCACCTTCATTCCTCGAAATTCTGCTGGTCGAGTATAATGAGGATGCTCTAAGAGACCAGTTGAAAAGGAATCTTGTATATGTGAATCTTCTTGGCCTAATACACCTGGTAATAGGCGTACAACACTATCGATAACCGTCATGGCTCCTAGTTCTCCACCTGTTAAAACGAAATCCCCAATAGAAATTTCATCTGTTACAAGGTGCTGGCGTATACGTTCATCATAGCCTTCATAGTGACCACATAAAAAGACTAATTCCTTCTCTTGTGACAATTCTTCTGCTTTTTTTTGGGTGAATCGTTCTCCTTGAGGGCACATTAAAATGATGCGTGGTTGTTTTCCTGCACAAATTGCTTCTACAGCGCTAAACATCGGCTCAGGCTTTAAAACCATGCCTGCTCCGCCACCATATGGATAGTCGTCAACTTGATTGTGCTTATTCCCCGAAAATGTACGGATGTCGGTTACCTCTAGCTTGACCGCATTTTTTTCTTGAGCTTTCTTTAAAATAGAAGCCCCGAAAACACCTGAGAACATATCGGGAAAAAGGCTCAGCACATGAATATTCATCATAATAAACCTTCCATTACGTGAATGACAATTTTCTTCTCATCCACATCAATATCTTTCACGATATCTTCTATATAAGGGATATAATGCTCCTTCTTTGAGCCTTTAACCACCCATACATCATTAGCACCCGTTTGTAGAATATCGTTCACAACACCAATTGTTTCGCCTTCTTCAGAAACAACTGTACAACCTATAATCTCATGGAAAAAGAATTCATTTTCTTCCAGGAGATCATCAGTCATTTGATCTTTTGTCACTTTTAACAAACCTTCTTTAAACGGCTCGACCAAATTGATGTTATTCATGCCTTCGAATGTTAATAAAATAAAGTTTTTATGACGACGCACAGATTGAATCGTTACCCAAGTTGGCTTTTTATCGTCCTTTTTAAAGGCAGCAAGCTTATTCCCTACCGCAAAACGCTCTTTTTCAAAGTCTGTTGTCGATAATATACGCACCTCTCCTCGAATACCGTGTGTATTGACAATTCGACCTACATTAAACCATTCCATTCAACTATCACCTCATTAAAACGTACTACTCTCTCCAATTGCATTCGCTTTCTACCTTTTCCCGTAGTTAGCAAATTTACTTCGGAAAAATGTAGGTTCAGCTAAGACAATCAATTGTCTCGTCCATATTAATATAATCAATTGCCTCTAGCTGTAATCTTAGTTAAAACTTTATGCCCTGTTTTTCCTAAATAAAAAGAACAATTCTAGGCGAAATAAAGAAAAAAGGAAGGAACCTACAAGCTCCCTCCTTCTTAGTCCAGATATTACGCTTCATGCTAAAGGCCACTTCGAACTCCTAAGCGACATGTAAACACACCTATCAGGACTCAATTGTACTCGTTGCAAGAGCGCGAAAATCTTTTCTATTAATCCAATATATCGACGTAGGTCTTCTTTTGATGGTGACTACCTGCCGCTGAATAAACAATTGTACGAATTGCTTTCGCTACTCGCCCTTGCTTGCCTATGACTTTCCCTCGATCCTCTGGATGAACAAAAAGTTTATAAACAATTCGATTTGCATTTTCATCCGTCTCAATACGAACTTCTTCTGGATAATCGACTAACGGTAAAACGATTGCTTCAATCAGCTGCTTCAAAGACGTCGCCCCCGATTATTTACTGAATTTTTGGTTATGGAATTTCTCCATGATACCTTGTTCTGAGAACAGGTTACGTACTGTATCTGATGGTTTTGCACCGTCAGCTAACCATTTAAGAGCTTTCTCTTCATCAATGTTTACAGTAGCTGGTTGAGTTAGTGGGTTGTAAGTACCAACTGTTTCGATTTGACGGCCGTCACGTGGTGAACGAGCGTCTGCAACTACGATACGATAGAAAGGAGATTTTTTAGCTCCCATACGTTTTAAGCGAATTTTAACTGCCATTTTAATAGCACCTCCGAATAAGTTTCACACAAGATAGTATATTATCAATGTTTAGGTTGTTTGTAAAGTGTTTTTTCTTAACACCTAAAAATTATTATTTAAACAATGAATCAAAGCCTGGTAATTTCATTTTTTTCTTGCCCTTACCACTTGCCATTCCAGTCATTTGCTTCATCATTTTTTTCATTTCATCAAATTGCTTAATCAGACGATTCACCTCTTGAATAGAGGTCCCTGAACCTTTAGCAATGCGCTTTTTACGGCTGCCATTAATCAATTCAGGATTCGTCTTTTCAGCAGGCGTCATGGAGTAAATAATCGCCTCTACACGCCCCATTTGCTTATCATCAACTTTGACATTATCTAAGCCTTTGATTTTGTTTGCACCAGGGAGCATCTTTAAAATTTCATCTAGAGGTCCCATTTTTTTAACTTGCTGTAGTTGCTCCACGAAATCATCAAATGTAAAGGATTGAGTCTTGAATTTTTCTTCTAACTCTTTGGCTTTTGCCTCATCTACATTTGCTTGGGCCTTTTCGATCAGCGATAGAACATCTCCCATACCTAAAATACGAGACGCCATACGTTCAGGATGGAAAGGTTCTAGCGCATCCATTTTTTCGCCCATACCGACAAACTTAATCGGTTTCTGCGTTACAGAACGTATAGATAATGCCGCACCACCACGAGTATCACCATCAAGTTTCGTTAACACAACTCCTGTAATACCAATAGCCTCGTTAAAGCTTTCTGCTACGTTCACGGCATCTTGACCTGTCATTGCATCAACAACAAGAAAGACCTCATCTGGCTCTTTTAATGCGCGTATATCTTTTAATTCTTGCATCAAATCCTCATCGATGTGCAAACGGCCGGCCGTATCGATAATTACGACATCGTGATGGTCTTCTTTCGCCTTTTCAATTGCCTGACGCGCAATCTTTACAGGAGAAATATCAGTGCCTAACGAAAAAACTGGTAATGAAAGCTGTTTACCTAATGTTTCTAATTGTTGAACAGCTGCTGGACGATAAACGTCGGCTGCCACTAACAATGGTTTACGATTATATTTTTTTCGTAGAACATTAGCCAATTTACCTGTAGTTGTCGTTTTCCCTGCTCCTTGGAGACCGACCATCATAATAACAGTTGGAGGCTTCGTATTAAATTTAATTGGGCTTTGCTCGCCACCCATTAATTCGGTTAATTCATCTTGTACAATTTTAATGACTTGTTGACCTGGTGTTAAGCTTTGCATAACATCTACACCAACAGCACGTTCACTAACCTTTTTTACAAATTCCTTGACTACTTTTAAGTTAACATCCGCCTCAATTAAAGCAAATCGGACTTCACGCATCATTTCTTTGACGTCTTGCTCTGATACTTTCCCTTTGCCCTTAATTTTTTGGATCGTTCCTTGGAGTCGTTCCGCTAATCCTTCAAAAGCCATCGCTTTCGCCTCCTAATCCCATTCTTTCAGCTGTTCAATAAGCGCTAACTGCTCTTCAGCTGTCATACTTTGTTCTGTTATCCCCATTGTTAGCTGTGAAAGCATTTGGGTACGTTGTTGAAATTTTTCAAGTAAACATAATTTTTCTTCATATTCCTCAAGCATTGCTTCTGTTCGACGAATATTATCGTAGACAGCTTGGCGTGAAACCCCATACGATTCAGCGATTTCACCTAGTGAGTGATCATCCAAATAGTATAGTTCCATATAACTTCTTTGCTTATCTGTTAATAATGCTTGATAAAAGTCGAAGAGAAAGTTCATGCGTGTTGTTTTTTCAAGTAGCATCGAATATTTCTCCTCCTGCTATTTAGTCATTTGTATCATATCGAAAAGCGCCCGTCTGTGTCAAGGTAATCTCCTTGTCTAAAAGCCTCATTTACTTACTTTTGGGCATTTCTTGCCTTGAACTAGTATTACTTCCCAACATGTCAATTCAATTTTTCATAGGCGAGCGTTTCTACACGATTACACCCTAGGAAATGAATGTCACATTTCTTATGGAGAGGTTAATCTAACATTAATGACCTATAAAAAAACAAACATTCATCCCCTCCGATACATGAAGGAGATGAATGCTAAATCAAGATAAAATGGCAAAGCCAATTTATCTGTTATTCTTCATTGTTTTGTAATTCTTTATCTAAACCATCAGCAAATAACCCATAGACATATCGTTCTGCATCAAATGGCTGTAAATCGTCCATTTTCTCTCCAAGACCTACAAATTTCACAGGAATGTGTAATTTATTACGGATTGCAAGCACAATACCACCCTTAGCTGTACCGTCCAGCTTTGTTAAAACGATACCTGTCACATTCGTTGCTTCTTTAAATGTTTGTGCTTGAACAAGGGCATTTTGACCAGTTGTTGCATCTAACGCTAATAATACTTCATGCGGAGCACTTGGGATTTCACGGGAAATGACACGATGTACTTTTTCAAGCTCGTTCATTAAATTCACTTTGTTTTGTAAGCGTCCAGCAGTATCACAAATTAACACATCTGCTTTTCTGTTTTTAGCAGCACGAATTGCATCATACATAACTGCTGCTGGATCAGAGCCCTCAGATTGTTTAATCACCTCACAGCCTACACGATCTCCCCACACTTGTAATTGATCAATAGCACCTGCACGGAATGTATCACCTGCAGCTAAAACGACTGTTTTGCCTTGGGACTTTAGACGATGAGCAAGTTTACCAATTGTCGTTGTTTTCCCTACACCATTCACCCCAACAAATAGAATGACTGTCAGTTCACCATCAGGCTGCATATTTAATTCAATTAAATCTTCTTCACCTTGCTCATATATTTCTACAAGCTTTTCAGAAATTAAAGTTTGTATACCATTTGTATCTTTTATATTTTTACGTTGCACTTCGAAACGTAATTTATCCATAAGTTCCATGACCGTTTCAAAACCAACATCGGCCTGTAATAAAAGGTCTTCTAATTCCTCAAAGAAATCCTCATCTACTTTACGATAACGCGCAACAAGGTCGTTGACTTTCGATGTAAAGGAATTACGTGTTTTTTCAAGGCCGGCTTTAAATTTTTGCGTAATAGACCAAGCAGAAGGTTTTTTCTCCTCAGCTGGTTGTTCCTCAATAACTTGTAGTTCTAGCTGCTCTTCTTCCTCGCTTGGAGAAGGCTCTAAATCTTTTGTACCTTCGATGTCTGAAGATTGTTCGGATTCTTTTGTCTCTTCAATTTGTGAAGATTGTTCGGATTCTTTTGTCTCTTCAATTTGTGAGGGTTGTTCGGATTCTTTTGTCTCTTCAATTTGTGAGGGTTGCTCGAATTGCTCAGAAGGTTCTTCAATCACAGTCATTGGTGACTCACTGTCTCCTTCTGATTCCTGTTGATGAGAATCCACATCATGTTCAAGAGCCTCTAGTTTTTCTTCCTCCGCTGGATTCCCCATCAATTTATCTTTTAAACGCTTAAAAAAGCTCATCCTTATTTGCTCCTTTGCTCCGCAAGTACGGGTTCGTCTTCTAATTTTACTGATACGAGTTTCGATACACCTGACTCCTGCATAGTTATACCATACAGGACATCCGCTCCCTCCATCGTTCCTTTACGATGGGTAATGACAATGAATTGTGTTTCACCACTAAACTTTTTCAAATATTGGCTGTATCTCACAACATTTGCTTCATCTAAAGCAGCCTCGACTTCATCGAGAATACAAAATGGGACTGGTCTTATGTTTAAGATGGAGAATAATAAAGCGATCGCCGTTAGCGCACGTTCACCACCAGAAAGTAAACTTAAATTTTGTAATTTTTTCCCTGGAGGTTGAGCAACGATTTCAATGCCTGTTTCTAGTAAATTTTGCGGGTCAATAAGCACTAAATCGGCTTGCCCCCCACCAAACAATTCACGGAACACAAGTCTAAATTGTTCTCGAATTGCAAAGAACGTTTCGCTAAAGCGCATTGTCATTTCTTCATCCATTTCTTTAATGGCTTCATGCAATGTTTCTTGCGCCGCAAGCAAATCCTCTCGCTGTTCAGTTAAGAAAGTATGTCGTTCGAGTACTCTTTCATATTCTTCAATCGCACCTAAATTAACAGGTCCAAGCTCTTCAATTGATTTTTTAAGCAATTTAACACGTCGGCGTATAAATTCCTCATCTTCTATAGCCCGTGCTTCTTCTTGTGCTTCTTCGAAGGTTAGCTGATAGTTTTCCTCAAGCTGTTCTGTGAAATTGTCCATCTCAAATTCAACACGGTTTCGTTTCAACTCATTTCCACGTATCGCTTCAAGATATCCTTTATGGATTCGTTGTAATTCCTTCAGCTGCGCCTCTAGCGTTGAAAGTTCATTCTGTTGCCCTACTTTTTCTTCTTTTTTCTGAGAAATTGCCTGTTGTAGCTCATCTCTTCTAGCCTTCCAAGTCATCACCTGTTCATCGACCTCTTCATCACTTAAATAATTTGTCGATTCATCAGATTGAAGCCATAATATTTCCTGAGAAATATTTTCAACTTTTTGTTGAGCTTTGTTTAATTGTAGGGCTAAATCAGCTGTAGCTATTTGAACTTGTGACATTTGTTCCTGCATTACAGCTAATTGTGAGCGTTTTTCTGCCAATTGCTCTCGTAATACATCTTTTTCTGTCTCACTTTGTAGTTTAACCTTACTTAATTGCTCAACCGTTTCGTTGATTTCGATTAATTCTACTGCAAGCGCGCTTAAACGTTCCTCTGCTTCTTGCTTTTGAGCCAATAATGCCTCTTCTCGTGTTTTTACATCTTGTGTTTCAGTCGAGGCAAAAGTTACTCTAGCCGACAAGCTTTTCTCCACAGCTTCTAACTCACGTAAACGACCCGCCTGCTGCATCTCATCTTTTCGTAATTGCTCCCCTTCAAGCTTCAGCAGCTCTACTTGATCACGAATTGTTGCTAGCTTTTCCTTTTCCGCTGCAACAGCCTGTTCGGCACCATAAATGGAAGCTTGTAGAGACTCTAGCTTTAGAACTAAACCATCTAATTCCGCTTTTCTTGTAAAGAGTGAAGATTGCTGTTTCAAAGCACCACCCGTTAACGAGCCCCCTGCATTAACAATATCTCCATCAAGCGTAACAACTCGATAACGGAACCCACATAATCTAGCAATTTGACTTGCCCCTTCAAGATTTGCTGCAACGATGACATTCCCTAGAAGGTTTTCAACAATCGTTCGATTATCTTCATTGAAAGTCACTAACGCATCCGCCATTCGAACAAATGCTGGGTGCTCAGTGGCCAATTGGATAGTCGCTAGATTAATTTTGCGTGATTTCATTACTGTTTTCGGTAAGAAGGTCGCACGTCCAGCTCGCTTTTGTTTTAGCCAATGAATAGCCTGTTGGGCATGGCGTTCATTAGTTGTGACAATGTGCTGAGAGGCAGCTCCTAAAGCGGTTTCTATTGCTTGTGAATATTTCCCCTCAACTTGAATTAACTCAGCTACGGCACCCTCAATACCTTGTAATTCCCCTTTATCTCGTGCCAGTAGTACTTCTTTAACACCTTGGAAAAACCCTGAAAAGTCAGCTTCAAGCTCCGCTAACGTGTCTTTTCTAGCTTTAAGTTGCTGCTGATGCTGATAAGCTTTATACAGCATATCTTGCTTCTCAGTAAAGGTTGAATTAACATTTTTCAACTGTATTTGCAAAGCATCATATTGGTCTAGCTTTTCTTGCAAATCATTTGTTGTTGTAGTATGTACTGCTACTAGCTGTTCTTTTTCAGCAATAATTTGCATAAGCTCTTGCCCAATTTCATCAGTTTGGTCAGACATTCGTGTTGCCATAGCTTTTTGTTGAGCCAACTGCTGATCGATATTTTTTAACTCATTTTTGATGGTCGCTTCTTCATTCAACGAATCGATATATCGATTTTTTTGCTCCTCAATTTCTTGTTCAATTTCTTTTACCGAGCGATTTAATGATTGCTCTAACTGTTTAATGCTCTGTTTTAGCACCGACACGGCTTGTTGTTTTTCTGAGAATACAGCTTTTTTCTCTTGCTCCTGAATAAGCAATGCCTCTACTTCTGCTTTTGCTTCTTGTAATGACGTATTCAGTTGCTGTAATTGATTGGACGCATTTTGACGCTTTTCAGCCATTAGCGCCTTTCGTCCATCCCATCGTTCTACCTCCATTGTGGCATTAACTAGGTCAGCTTGTGAAACATCCAAATATTCATCAAGCTCTTTTAATAGCTTACGAATATGAATTGTCTGTTTATCGAAAGCTGCAATATCTTGAGCTTGCTTTTGCTCTATCTCAGATAGGTTTGTGTATTCTTCTTTTAGCGCACGCAAAGACTGTGCACAATTTTTAAAATCATGCACAAGAATGGCAATATCAAAATCTTTTAGCTCAGTAGACATTTGTACATAGTCTCTTGCACTAGATGCTTGCATTTCGAGAGGTCCTAGACGACTGTCTAATTCATGAAGAATATCTAATACACGATACAAATTTTCATCTGTCTCAACAAGTTTATGCTCTGCTTTTTTCTTTCTTATTTTATACTTTAGTACGCCAGCTGCCTCTTCAAAAATCGAACGACGGTCATCAGGTCGGCTATTTAAAATTTCATCGACACGACCCTGTGAAATTATAGAAAAAGCCTCTTTTCCAAGGCCTGAATCCATAAACAAGTCCGTAATATCCTTCAGGCGACACTGCTGGTTATTTAATAAATATTCACTATCACCTGAACGGTATACGCGTCTTGTTACGCTGACTTCTGTATAGGAAAAAGCAAGTTGCTCGTCGGTATTATCTAATATTAGTGTTACCTCTGCAAAGTTGAGCGGCTTCCGAGAGTCACTCCCTGCAAAAATTACATCTTCCATCTTTGATCCACGTAACGACTTTGCCGATTGCTCTCCAAGTACCCAACGTATTGCATCTGTGACATTACTTTTTCCACTGCCATTTGGTCCGACAACCGCTGTAACACCGGGTACAAAGTCAATACCAATGCGCTCCGCAAATGATTTAAAGCCAATCACTTCTAGTCGTTTTAGGAACATCTTTTAAGCCTCCTCTTTTGCAGCTTCTTCTCGCATCATACGCATAGCACATTGTGCAGCTTGCTGCTCGGCTTCTTTTTTCGATTTTCCTCGACCAATACCAAGCTCTTGTCCGTTCAGTAAGACGCTTGATACAAAGGTACGATTATGTGCAGGACCTTTTTCATCAATGATTTCATAATGAAGAAGTCCATTATTTGTTTGCTGTACCATTTCTTGCAATTGGCTTTTAAAATCCATCACATGCGAAAAAGCACCGACTTCTACTTTTGGGAACACGATACGTTCTAAAAATGACACGACCGTTTGTAAATCTTGATCTAAATATAAGGCACCTACAAATGACTCAAACACATCTGCAAGTAGTGCTGGGCGTTCCCGTCCACCTGTTAATTCTTCACCTTTTCCAAGTAAAACAAAGCGACCAAAGCCTAGTTCATTTGCAAAAATAACTAGAGATGGTTCACAAACAATGGATGCTCGTAACTTTGTTAACTCACCCTCGCTCATATTGGGGTATTTCTCAAAAAGATATTTAGAAACAGACAGTTCAAGTACTGCGTCCCCTAAAAATTCAAGACGCTCATTATCCGTAAATAGCTTACGGCGATGCTCATTCACATAAGATGAATGCGTGAATGCTTGATACAATAAATTTTTATTAATAAATGTGATATTTAATTCATGCTGTAGCAGCTCGAATTGATTGCGTACTTTTTCAGGAAGTACGCCAGATTTCTGCATAGTTCCTTTTCTTTTCATAGCCATTGAACAAATCTGCCTTCCTAATAGTTTCTACCGTTTTAGTGTACCTTTTTCAAAGCGTTTATGCAAAAGTATTTCGGCATAAACACAATATTTTGGAAAATTTTCAGCAAATTTATTTCCAAAATCAATTAAGCCTTGGCACATTTGTGTCCCAATCGATCTTCGGGATGTAAATCCACTATATAATTGAAACAAAAAGAGGACGTCTATAGATCGAAAACCGATCTATTTCGTCCCCTTTGAATACATCTTGTCTATTAGATCTGCTTCCCTGTAAAGAAAAGCAGGAAACTATTTCTCCTTTATTCAACCAATCATAAATACCATTTGTATAATTACGATAACCATTACACCAATAAGGGTGATAAATTTCTGCTAAATAAAGTACAAACGAAATTAGTTTATTTTACTTTCGATGTATGAAATTGCAGAACCTACTGTTGAGATTTTTTCAGCATCTTCATCAGAAATTTCCATATCGAATTCGTCTTCAAGCTCCATTACAAGCTCAACTACGTCTAATGAGTCAGCACCTAAATCATCACGGAAAGAAGCTTCAAGTGTTACTTCGCTTTCTTCAACACCTAAACGGTCCACGATTACTTTTGTTACGCGTTCTAATACTGTAGACAAATGATTCACCTCCCCTCAAATGATTATACAAAAAATTAGCGCTCCTGCCTAATTGAAATTACATGACCATACCACCGTCTATATGAAGCGTTTGTCCAGTCATATAGTTTGCGTCATCGGATGCAAGGAAAACAACTGCCTTTGCAATATCCTCTGGTTGCCCTAGTTTTGCAAGCGGAATTTGAGTTAGCATCCCTTGTTTAATATCTTCTGGTAACTGATCTGTCATTTCAGTTTCGATAAAACCAGGTGCAATAGCATTAACTAAAATATTGCGAGACGCTAATTCCTTCGCAGTTGTTTTTGTTAACCCAATAACACCCGCTTTAGCAGCTACATAGTTTGCTTGGCCCGCATTTCCAGCTACGCCAACAATCGATGAAATATTAATAATTCGACCAGCACGTTGCTTCATCATTTGACGTGTTACCGCTTTGGTACATAGGAAAACACCCTTAAGATTCGTATCTAAGACATCATCCCATTCATTTTCCTTCATGCGCATAAGTAAATTATCTCTTGTAATACCAGCATTATTCACTAAAATATCAAGGGAGCCAAATGTTTTCACAGCTGTATCCATTAATGCTGTCACTTCTTCTGTTTGAGAGACGCTAGCTTGTACAGCAATTGCCTCACCACCACCTTCTTGAATTATAGCAACCACTTCTTCAGCTTTTGCTTGCGAGCCACTATAATTCACGACAACTTTCGCACCTTCGTCAGCAAGCTTTAATGCAATAGCACGACCTATTCCTCGTGAAGCTCCTGTTACAACAACTACTTTTCCCTCAAGTTTACGCATTGATTGACCACTCCTTTGACGCTTCTAGAACCGCTTCTAATGATGCCTCATCATAGACACAATAGGCAGCAACAGAGCGATCGATTTTTTTCAATAGACCACTTAATACTTTACCCGGGCCACATTCAATAAAGACATCCACACCTTGTGCAATCATTTCGCGCATAGATGCCTCCCATTGAACAGCACTATAAACCTGTTCAACAAGCTCTTGTTGAATAGCCGGAACATCCGTTAACTCCTTAGCCATCACGTTCCCTACAACAGGAATTTGCGGAGCCGCTAAAGTAACATCAACCAACGCAGCTTTCAGCATCTCTGACGATGGTCGCATCAGTTCAGAATGGAATGGACCACTTACAACTAATGGTATTGCACGCTTAGCCCCTGCATCTTTTGCAGCGCTTGATGCCTTCTCAACACCCTCTTTTGTTCCTGAAATAACAATTTGCCCCGGGCAATTAACATTGGCGACCTGCACAGGATGACCTGTTGCAGACACTTGCTCAGTTACTTCATTTAATGCTTCTAATTCCATGCCTAAAATCGCTGCCATAGCACCTTGTCCAGCAGGTACAGCTTCGTTCATATAGAGTCCACGTTTATGCACAATCTTCACGGCATCTTCAAAGGACATGACGCCCGCAATAACCAATGCACCATATTCTCCAAGGGAGTGACCTGCTGCATAATGCGGTTGAATTCCGGCTGCACGTAGCTTCTCTGCTACCATTACACCTGTAGTTAATAGCGCTGGCTGAGCATGATATGTTAAAGTTAATTCCTCCGCTGGACCTTCTAACATTAGCTTAGATAGCTCCAAATCGAGAGCTTGGTCTGCACGATCATAGAAGGCTTTACTTTCCGCTGCATTTTCAACAAACTCTTGCCCCATTCCCACTACTTGCGAACCTTGTCCCGGAAAAATAAATGCTATTTTCGTCATTTGAAAAATCCCCTTTGTTAATCAATTTCTATGTGGCGTACTGTTTCTGTAATTGTCGAAATAACAGTATGTTCAACCATTGTGTTTGCTTGGCGGATAGCACTAAAAATCGCTTTCGCATTAGATGATCCATGAGCCTTTATTACAGGTGCCTGTAAGCCAAACAATCCAGCCCCACCGTATTCTGTATAGTCCATTTTATGTTTTAAGTCACGTAAATTATTTTTCATAAGGACCGCCGAAATCTTCGTTTTTGTTGAGGACATAAACGCCTCTTTTAACATTGAAAATAAAGCGCCCGCCGTACCTTCAATTGACTTCAACACCATATTCCCCGTAAAGCCATCCGTAACAACAACATCAGCTACTCCTTCAAGTAAATCACGTGCCTCTACATTACCAATAAAATTCAAATTCGCTTCTTTTAATAAATCAAAGGTTGCTTTCGTTAATTCATTTCCTTTTTTATCTTCAGTACCGATATTTAATAAGCCGATTCGAGGTTTTTGTAACCCGCCAACTTTTTTCGCATAAATATCGCCCATAATCGCATATTGTACTAGATGTTCTGGACGGGCATCTGCGTTAGCACCTAAATCAAGCATTAAAAAGCCCTTACCATCAAGTGTTGGTAATGTCGTCGCTAAAGCTGGTCGGGCAATTCCTTCAATACGACCTACTTTAAATAAACCACCTGCCATTAAAGCACCTGTATTTCCTGCTGAGAGACAAGCATCTGCTCTACCCTCATCCACTGCATCCATCATGCGCGCCATGGAAGAATCTTTTTTTCTACGAACAGCACGTGCTGGATCGTCGGTTCCTTCAACTACTTCCTCACAATGTACGATCGTTAATCGATCATGCTGCTTTAAAAATGGCTCAAGCTTCTCTTGCTGTCCATATAATTGAATTTCTAAATTTGGAATTTGCTCTAATGCCAAGAGTGCACCTTCAATTACTGATTTTGGTGCATTGTCTCCACCCATTCCATCTAGCGCTAATTTCATTATTACTCACCTTTACCTTTCGTACGGTACATATCAAATTCACCAACAAAAACGGTTTCGCCATTAACAGTAGATGTTACCTCAACTTTTGTCCGATGATTTTTATCATCTCGTCCGATAACAATCGCTTTTGTAATAACACGATTTCCAGCACGAACAGGTTTCACAAACGTAATAGTAGAATGTACTGTCAATGCTAGTTCATCGTTAATAACGGCAACCGCTAAAGAGTTTGCTTGTGCGAACAAATGATGTCCACGTGCGATGCCGTTGCGCTGGAAAACATGCTCTTCTTTCACATCAAAAATCGAAAGTGCTCGATTATCTAATTCAATATCAACAATTTCTCCGATGACCTCATCAATCGGTAGAGATTTCACTTCATTTTCATAGTTTTTTGAAGCGACATCTTTAATACGCTCTCGTAATTCTGGTATGGATAATTCCATACGGTCTAAGCGAATTGTTTGAACACTTACCTGAAACTGTGTTGCTAGCTGTTCATCTGTGACGAATGGATTTTCAGCTATCGTTTCAGTTAGTAGTCGCTGTCGTTCTTTTTTTGTTCGTCTCAACATCATTCGCCACCTTTTGAGTTGTTATTAGCACTTGGTACTAATATCAGTATATAGAGGTTAAAAAAAGAATGCAAGACTTGTTTTAAAATCAAGTGCCTGCATTCTAGCGTGAATCATATTACTATATTAATCGAAGCGCTCCCCTTGCATAACGCCAGAATCTTCTAACATTTTGCGTAAGTACTGATAGTCGTCATCATGCCAAAAGGCATCGGTTTCCAGCATCATAGTTGCATCTTTGCGAGCGGTTTCAAGAATCCGATAATCATGGACTAAATCAGCTACTTTGAAATCTGGTAAACCACTTTGCTTGCGTCCAAAAAAATCCCCTGGCCCTCGCAACTCTAAATCTTTTTCAGCTAAGCGGAAACCATCATTTGTTTCTGTCATAGACTGCATTCGCTCTTTTCCTTCGTCAGATTTAGGATCAGCAAGTAAAATACAATAGGATTGATGCTCACCTCGTCCAACACGTCCACGTAACTGATGCAATTGCGCTAAACCAAATCGTTCAGCGTCATAGACAATCATAAATGTCGCATTCGGTACATTCACCCCTACCTCAACGACTGTCGTTGAAACTAAAACCTGTATGGAACCATCACTAAAAGCACGCATGACAGCATCCTTTTCATCTGCTGATAAACGTCCATGCATTAATCCCACTTGATAGCGGCCATTAAAATAAGTCGCTAGCTGTTCATAAATTTCAACTGCATTTTGAACATCAAGCTTATCGGATTCCTCAATGAGAGGACAAATGGCATAGGCCTGTCTTCCAGCGGCTAGCTCTCCTTCTAGTTTTGACATGACCGATCCGAATTGCTCTTTTTTCATCCAATGTGTTTCAATTTGTTTACGCCCTGCCGGCATTTCATCAATCATCGACACATCCATTTCTCCAAATGCTGTAATGGCAAGTGTTCTTGGAATAGGAGTCGCTGTCATAAAGAGCACATCTGGGTTTTCCCCTTTATCTCTCAGTATACGTCGTTGTTCAACACCAAAGCGATGTTGTTCATCGGTAATAACAAAACCTAGCTTTTTAAAAATAACATCTGGCTGGATTAAGGCATGTGTACCAATCACAATATCAAGCTCTCCATTCGCCAAATCTGCTAGTATTACACGTCGCTCCTTCATTTTGGTTGACCCAGATAACAAAGCTACACGTACGCCAAATGGTTGGAACCATTCTTGCAAGTTCTCCAAGTGTTGCTCTGCTAAAATTTCCGTTGGTGCCATTAATGCCCCTTGATAACCCGCTGATACTGCAGCATATAGACCGATAGCTGCTACCACCGTTTTCCCTGAACCTACATCACCTTGTAATAAACGATTCATTCGATGTGGTTCCTTCAAATCTTTACAAATTTCATTGACAACGCGTTTTTGAGCATTGGTCAATTCATACGGTAACGCAGCGATAAATTCACGGAGCAAATGCACATCATATTGAATCACAGTTCCTTGTTCATTTTCCTTACGTACCTTACGTAATGCTTGCATACGTAGCTGGAAATTTAATAGCTCTTCATAGGCAAAACGTCTTCTTGCTTGTTTGGCATGTTGCGCATCTTGCGGAAAATGAATCCCCTCCAAGCCTTCTTGTATAGGCAAAAGCTTATAGGAATCCTGAAAATGTTGTGGAATAGCATCAGGCAAATTAGCCCCATATTCGTCCAATACTTGTCGCATATATTTTCGAAATCTTTTTTGTTGAATTAATCCTTTCAGACTGTATACAGGTTCAAAGTCCACTTGATCCGTTTTAGGTCCAAATGAGACCGATGTGCCATTGATGACCTGTCTACCACGATCCCATTTCCCAGTCACTGTAATAATGGAACCAGGTACAAGCTTTTGCTTTAAATAGCCCTGATTGAAAAATACGACTTTCACTAAATGTCTTCCAGCTAAAACGGTTACTTGGAGTCTTGATTTATTGCGGCCTAAAAATAAAATGGTAGGTTCCCGCTCCACCTTACACTCAACTGTAACCCGTTCGTTATGTGGTGTTTGCGCTAAATCCTTTAAACGAAAATCTTCATGTCGATGTGGGAACGTCCATAATAAATCAGCTATTGTATTGATTCCTAGTGATTCAAGATGTGCTGCTGTTTCTTTCCCGACGCCTTTTAATTCATTGACGGGTCCATATAATTCAGTCATCTTATCCCACACTCCCTTCATTGCTTGTTTATGTAGTGTTATAGCCTCTCTATCTTAATGTACCATAAATTATTTCCCTAACCCTACATATAAGCAAAAACCCTACCATTGATTGATAGGGTTAGATTTTGATTATTTAATTTCACAGGAGAAACATGTAATTTCTTTCACATATTGCTCATCAACTTCTATTCCCAATCCAGCTTTATGGCTTAACTGCAGGATGTCTTTATCGTATGTAACATTTGCCACGTCTTTTACAAACATTAAAGGCCCAACCATCTCGTTGGTATGGATAATCGACTTACTGATCGCTAGGTGTGCCCCAGCCATTGTTGCGATTGCTGATTCTACCATAGAGCCTACTTGACAAGGCATCTCTGCAGCCTCTGCCAGACTTGCAAGAGCTAGAGCTGGATAGATTCCACCTGATTTCATCAATTTTATATTTAGCATATCCGCAGCGCGCATTTCTATGACATCGACTAAATCATAAATATTATGAACACCTTCATCCACCATAATACTACAAGGTGAAAGGGCTCTAATTTCTTTTAATGCTCTTAAATCATGTGCTTTTACAGGTTGCTCGTACCAGTCTACATGACAAGCTATTGTTTCCCTTATTACTTTTAGTGTCTCCATCCTATTCCAACCTTGATTGGCATCTACCCGGAGTTGCACCTCATCACCTATTGCTTCTCTTACCGCACGAATACGAGCAATATCTAATTCAGCATTTGTACCAACCTTAATTTTAATATTACGGAAACCCGATGCTACAAATTCACTTGCATCTTTAGCCATTTCCTCAGGACTCTTAATACTAATCACTCTTGGCACCTGTAATTCCTTATGTGCTTTTCCACCAATTAATTGATAAACTGGTTGTCCAGTTATTTTCCCCATCAAATCATAGAGCGCAATGTCCAATGCTGCTTTTGCTGAAGGAACTCCATCGATTTTTTCATTAAACTTTTTATGAATACGCTCTACTGCAAATGGGTCTTCATTAATCAATAGTGGTGCTAATACATGTTTAATAACGTGATACGTACTCTCCCAAGTTTCACCAGTCACATTTTGATCAGGCACAGCTTCGCCCCAGCCAACTACCCCCTTATCCGTCTCGATTCTGGTAAGAATAGTAGGCATATCATCTAAATGAACATACGAAATAACGAATGGTTCCTTTAATTGTAAACGTGCTGCAAACACTTCAACCTTTTTTATCACGATGTAAAACTCCTTTTCGTATAAATAGTTTGATTATTTATGTTGCAAGATAATATTTATAAATAATTGAATCGCATTAGGAAAAACATCTTCATCTAAATCAAATCGTGGATGATGATGTGGATATTGGCTTTTTTCCCCCCCCATACCTACAAAAACAAATGCTCCAGGCTTATGTTGTAAATAATAAGAAAAGTCTTCTCCACCCATGACTGGTTCGACTACCTTAAATGCGGTATCTCCAAATTGTTCACGTACAATCGATTCAATAAATCGCGATTGTGTCGAATCATTGACGAGCGGAGGTGTTCCTAAAATAAAATCGATTTTGCCCTCTGCTCCAAATGCTCGACAAATTCCTTCTGTTAAACTTACCATTTTCGTTTTTATAATTTTTACAGTGTTCGGTGTCAAAGCTCTGATTGTTCCGGTTAATTTTGCCGTATCAGGAATAATATTATAAGTGGTTCCAGCTTGAATATTACCTACTGTAATGACACCCGCATCAATAGGATTAACATTTCTACTTATGATACTTTGAAAAGCCTGCATTAAATGGCTCGCTATATAAATAGGATCAATTGTTTCATGTGGCATTGATCCATGACCACCATATCCTTGAATTATAATTTCAAAATCATCAATAGAAGCCATCATTGGTCCATGTGTTAGTCCCATCTTCCCTTTCTCTAAACCTTGCCATAAGTGAATGCCAAAAATAGCCTCTACATCTTCCAACACACCTTTTTGAATTAATAAATCAGCACCACTTGGGGTGATTTCCTCTGCTGATTGAAATATAAGCTTAATATTCGGCTCGATTTTTTCTCTATTCAAGCTTATCCATACAGCAACTGCTAATAAAATTGCAGTATGACCATCATGGCCACACATATGAGCAACACCCTGCTTGTTGGAGATATATGGTTTATCCCCCTCTTCTACTATAGGTAATGCATCTATATCAGCACGTAATGCAATAGTTTTTGATCCATTTGTCCCTTTTATAAATGCCACTACACCTGGAGGTTCGTAATCTAGAATTTCTATATCTAATTCCTCTAGTCTTTGGCGAATAAACTCACTTGTTTCGTATTCCTGACCCGAAAGCTCTGGGTATTGGTGCAGATGACGGCGATCCTCTATTGCTTTTTCTGCTAATTTTTTTATATTCATTATTTCCATTGTTAAACTCCTTTAGAAAGGTCCGTATTGTATGACTTGTGCTATAATAAGAGATATAACAGCTACTGTTATTTGAATAAGCATAAACGGAAAAATCCATTTTATCCATTTCCCCCAAGGAATACCCGCTATTGATAATCCCGCCATTAAAAAACCTACAGTTGGGAATATAATATTCGACATACCATCTCCAAATTGATAGGCAAGTACTGCTGTTTGTCTTGTAACGCCAATCATATCTGATAAAGGCGCCATAATCGGCATTGTTAAGGCAGCCTGTCCACTACCGGATGGTACTAAAAAATTTAAAAATAACTGGAAGATAAACATCCCTACTGCATTTAGTGCAGGTGGAACTGAATCAAGCAATGCAGACGTGTAAAATAGGATTGTATCAATTAACCCTGAGTTATTGAAAATCACTAAAATAGACTGAGCTAACCCAATGATAAGAGCGCCACCCACTAAGTCTCCTGCACCCTTCATAAATGAATTAGCAATATGTGAAGGTGATAGTTTGCCAATAAGCCCCATTAAAATACCAAACAATAAAAATAAACCGGCTATTTCAGTAATGTACCACCCTAGTTTTACAACCCCATACATCAATACGATAAAATTCAAAAGAAATGTAGCCATAACAAGCTTATGTCTTATTTCCATTTTTGAATTCCCCTGCACAAAACCACTCTCATCATTTCTGAAATTTCCGTAAAATCCCATTTCAGGATTATTTTTCACTTTCTTTGCATATCGATAAACATATATTGTTGCTACTGTATATAAGACAATAAATATGATAATTCGAAAAGCAATCCCTGAAAATAAAGGCAAGCCCGCAATTTCTTGTGCTATTCCTACTGTAAACGGATTCATAACAGCTGCCGAAAATCCGACAGATGCACCTAAAATAACAATAGCAAAACCCGTAATTGCATCAAAACCTAAGGCAACAGCCAGCGGTGCAAGAATTCCTACGTACACAATCGTTTCATCAGACATCCCCATTAATGACCCAGCACAGGCGAAAAACAACATCAATACTGGTATTACTAACATTTCACGTTTAGCCATTTTTACAGATAGCATGGCGATAAAGGATTCCAATGCGCCTGTGGCTGAAAGTATTCCAAAGGTACCTCCTACAATCAATACGAAGAAAATAATACTTGCTCCTTGCATCATGCCAGAATGTACGCTGCTAAAAATATCTAAAAATCCAATGGGGTTCATCTCTGTAAAACTAAATGTTCCCGGTTGAATCACTTGACGTCCATTAACTTCTTTTCGTTGAAATGAACCAGCTGGGATAAAATACGTTAAAATAGATGCTACAACAATAAGGCAAAAGATTAACACATAAACATTAATTCCTTTTTGTTGCTCAATTTCTTTATTAGCTATAAATTTACTCATCCACCATCCTCCTTCGTTGAATCATTGATTAAAAACAAATTTTTATTACCACTATCAATGCATATCGTATCTCTCCAACATAAAAAGCCATCCCCTTTTTTTGAAATTTCCGTCTTATTCATTGTAATAGATAAAAAAATAAATAAAAAATTACTATTTCGAATAGTTACTATTGATAAATTTACATATAAATTCATCGGGATACATCAAAAAAATTACAAATAAAAAAATGTTACATTCCTGCGATTTCACCAGGTTGCAACATTCTTTTCATATACAAATCATTTAAATTGTTTTCCATGTATCTTTAACTAAATCAATAAAAGTACTTACATTACTAAATGTTTTAGCATTTTGAGGATAGATTAAATAAGTAGGTAACTTTTTAGGGAATCGGTAAAGAACTTGAAGACTCCCTTTACTTACCTCTTTTTGTATAATGAGATCACTCAGCAAGGCTAGACCCACTTGTTCCATTACTGCTCTCTTTATCGCTTCCTCGCTTCCAAATTCCACTATCGTTTGGGGCTTACACTGAATTTCTTGAAGGCAACTGACAATACAGTCATCCATACCATAGGTTATAAAGGGATAATCATCGAATATTTCCTGAACAGTATGATCCTTTATAATAAAAGGATTTCCAACTAATACCAAATCCTCTTCCTCCAATAAAATCCCCTCTACGCCAGCGTAACTCGGGTATCCAGCTACAAAACCTATATCTGCTTGATTTGAACTCACAAGTTTCGCAGTTTCTTTACTATTGGCACAAAGAAGTTTTAGGTTTACCTGGGGATATTGTTTTAAATACGAGCCGATAATATGGGATAAATAATAGCCACAATAAAATTCTGGCGCAGCAATTGTCAAATGGCCAAATGGCTTTTCGAAATTCTTTAAATCCTGTTCCATTTCCTCTATAATCCCAAATAATTGATTTGTATGTTCCTTTACTATTTTTCCTACTTGAGAAAGAAACATTTTCTTGCCTATTCGATTAATTAAGATATGTCCTAATTCTTCCTCTAACGCTTTAATTTGTTGGCTAATTGTAGGCTGGCTATAATTTAAAATTTGAGCCGCTTTTGTAAAGTTGAGGTAAGTTGAAACAACATGAAACGTTTTCAAATTACGTAAATCCATCTCTATTCACGTCCCTGCTATAAATTAAGATACATACATTTCCCTTATTAAAATTTAATTATACTTAAATCGACTATGTACGTAAGAGGGTTTTTCTTTCCATTACGTTATCAACCAACATAAAAACATGCTACCTGTTGGGATAGCATGTTTTTCATGTTTTTATTGGATAGCTTTAATACTTTGTAATCCACCATTTTCGAGAATGGCTTTACTAATAGCCTTACCTGTTGGAGTTGCCGCTAAACCACCGCGTGCTGTCTCTTTCAGGTTTGGACTCATAGATTGTCCAATGCGATACATCGCTCCAATTACTTCATCACATGGAATTCGGCTTGTGACACCTGCTAGCGCCATATCTGCGGCTACAAGAGAATTGGCAGCGCCCATTGCATTACGTTTAACACAAGGTACTTCCACTAAACCTGCTACAGGATCACAAACAAGGCCCAGCATATTTTTTAACGTAATCGCAAATGCTTCTGAACATTGTTGTGGTGTTCCTCCAGCCATCTCAACAATAGCTGCCGCTGCCATACCTGCCGCTGAACCAACCTCTGCCTGACAGCCACCTTCAGCACCTGAGATGGAAGCATTATTAGCCACAACAAAGCCAAATGCACCAGATGTAAATAAATAACGAATCATTTGCTCACGAGTTGGATTCAGTTTATTTTTCACCGCAAAAAGAGTACCTGGTACAACCCCTGCGGAACCTGCTGTCGGCGTTGCACAAATTGTTCCCATTGCTGCATTGACTTCATTGGTTGCAACTGCTTTACTTACTGCATCTAATAATAAATCCCCCGAAAGTGATTTTCCTTGTGCAATGTAATTTTGAAGTAACACGGCGTCCCCACCAGTTAAACCTGTAACGGATTGTACACCCTTTAATCCACGTTCAACCGCTTCTTCCATCACGGTTAGGTTTCGATCCATTTGTTGAATAATTTCTTCTCTTGTTCTGCCAGTTATCAATATTTCCTGCTCAATCATAATTTCTGATATTAATTTATCTTCCTGTTCTGCTCGTTCCACAAGCTCCCGAACATTATGAAATAAAACGTCCATTCTGGGACACCCCCTTAATTATTAATTTTAGATACTTTTGTAATATATGGAATTAACGAAATCTGCTGTAGCACTTTTTCCTCAATATTTTGATCGACTTCAATAACCATTAAAGCTGTTAAACCACGTTCTATACGTGATACTTCCATATGTCCAATATTAACCTCGTGCATCGCTAAGCAATTGGCTACGTTTGCTATGCAGCCAGCACGATCGTCATGTACAACAAGAATCGCCGGCATGCCACCTGTTAAACGTAATTTAAAGCCATTTACTTCACTTACTTCTATTTTACCGCCGCCAATAGAAATCCCGACAACAGACATTTCACCTTCATCGTCTCCAATAACTAGACGTGCCGTATTTGGATGCTCAGTATTAGCTGTTTCTGGAATAAATTCATATTCCAATCCTGCTTTTTCTGCATCTTCAAATGCCGTTTTAATACGATCATCAAATGTGTCGTAGTTCAATAAGCCCCCAACGATGGCAACATCTGTCCCATGCCCTCTATACGTTTCTGCGAACGAACCATATAAATGAATTTTCGCCCATTTAGGTTGTCTACCAAATAAATCCCTTGCAACTCGTCCGATACGAGCCGCACCTGCCGTATGAGAGGAGGAAGGCCCAATCATCACTGGTCCAATAATATCAAAAACCGAAGTAAATTTCATACAAACACCCCTCTATTCTATTCCTATAATAATATTTATATTTACTTATATCATGCTTGATAGTTACTACAAAAGTAAAGTATTTAATTTGTCAGCTTTCAGAAAATTACCACTACTATAATTTGTGGCCAAACTAGATATGTTATACTTTGTCCATACCCTGTGCACATACAACAAAAACCGTTGATATTCCAATATTTCCAATTTTTATATCTTCTAGATACGTACATTCAACTATGAATAGTACGTATGTTTCCGACTAAACAGAGACATCACTTTCTTTGTAGCATAAACAAAAGCAGTACACATTTTGTGCACTGCTTTCTTTACGGGATAGCAAAGTAGCATGTAATTATTCTACTGAAATAATATATGGATATAACCCTTGTTTTCCATCAAATAATTCAACTTCTACGTCTGGATAGTTCTTCTCAATGAATGCTACTAGCTCTGTAGCATCTTGTTCAGTTGTATCCTCTCCATAAATAACTGTGACAATTTCTGCATCCTCATCAACTAAATCGATGATTACTTTTTCAGCTGCATCTTTTAAAGCTGGTGTAGAAAGGACAATTTTCCCTTCTGCTAACGCCATAAAATCATCTTTATGGATTTCAACACCATCAATAGATGTATCACGCACAGCATAAGTTACTTGACCAGTCTTTACATTCGCAAATGCTTCAGTCATCGACTTCTTGTTTAGGTCAACGGCTGCTTCTGGATTAAATGCTAAAATCGCAGCCATACCTTGAGGAATTGTCTTCGTTGGGACAACTGCTGCTTCAATTTCTAACAGCTCTACAGCTTGCTCTGCAGCCATCACAATATTTTTATTATTTGGGAGGATTAAAACTTTTTCTGCACCAATTTCTTGTACCGCTTTCACGATATCTTCTGTTGAGGGGTTCATCGTTTGCCCGCCTTCAATGACATAAGACGCACCAATAGAACGCAATAATCCTGCAACACCCTCGCCCATCGCAATTGTTACAATAGCATATGGATGTTTCTCTATTTTTTTCGTTGTCATAGGTGCCTTATGCTCTTCACCAACGATAGCTGAGTGTTGCTCACGCATATTATCGACTTTTATTTTCATCAGACTACCATATTTTTGTCCAATTGATAAAACAGAACCTGGCTGCTCAGAATGGATATGAACCTTGGCAATTTCTTCATCAGAAATAACAAGTAACGAATCTCCTAAAGGACTTAATTCTTGACGGAATTGCTCCTCATTAAATGGCTCTTTCCCATCTTCTAAGCGCACCATTATTTCTGTACAATAGCCAAATTCAATATCTTCAGTGTTCATAAAGTCTTGAGCTCTATGATGCTCTGCATTGATTAGGTCATCTAATGTCGCATTATTTTTCTCTGGGAGAGGCTCGCCTTTTAAAGAAGCTAAAAATCCTTCATAGACAAACAATAAGCCTTGGCCACCACTATCGACAACCCCTACCTCTTTTAAAACAGGTAATAAATCAGGTGTACGATCTAATGATGCCTTTGCCTCTGCAGTAAAAGCTTCCATAACTGCAATGATATCGGTTTCAGTTTCTGCCACTTCCACACCTTTTTTTGCCGCTTCTCGAGCAACTGTCAGTATTGTTCCTTCGACAGGTTTCATAACGGCTTTATATGCTGTATCTACACCAGCTTGGAAGGCACTAGCAAAACCTTTCGCATCAATTGTCGCTTCTTTTTCAATGAATTTTCCAAATCCACGGAATAATTGTGATAGGATTACACCAGAATTTCCACGGGCTCCCATTAATAAACCTTTTGATAAGGCCTGTGCCGTTTTACCGATATGCTCTGAAGCAGAAAGCTCCGTTTCCTTTGCTCCAGATGTCATCGATAAGTTCATATTTGTCCCTGTGTCACCATCTGGTACTGGGAAAACATTTAATGAATCTACATAATTTGCATTTTGGTATAGGTGATGCGCACCCATTTGTACCATTTCTGCAAACTTTATACCGTCTAAAGACTGCATTCGATTTAGTTCCTCCTCTTAATTCGCTACACGAACGCCCTGTACAAAGATATTGACAGATTTTACGCTCATACCCAATGTTTTATCTACTGTATATTTCACTTTCGACTGTACTTGGTAAGCAACTTCCGAAATTTTTGTCCCGTAACTAACAATAATGTACATATCAATATGTAAATCGTCGTCTTGTTGTCGAATCACAACACCTTTTGTGAAGTTTTCTTTACGTAAAATATCAGTTAGACCATCACGAATTTGATGTTTAGATGCCATGCCAACAATCCCGTAGCATTCTACAGCAGCACCACCAGCAATTTGTGCAAGTACATCTGTTGAAATATCAATTTGGCCGAATTCATTGTTTAACTCAATTGACATAGAAATGCCCCCTTGGCTCTTTTTGACTAAAGTATATTGTAACACTTTCGTTGTAATTTAAGCAACCTAAGGGGGTAAAGAAAGGCTATGTAGCAACGTTTTGTGACTTTAAATCGACGTATTTGTGGATTCATCGAAAATGGTCTTCTTCCAATTAAATTTATTTCCGTCAATTTGTTTTATGAAATATAACGCTCGATCAGCAAGTTAACAGCCTATTTATTTACCCTCATATCTCAAAATCTTACCATGACACATGCCTATGTGAGCATCTCCTTATATTTACTTCCAATATAGATTTTTTTCAGTATGAACATGACAAGTCAATACTAGAAATAAAAAAAGCTGATACTATAAAGCATCAACTTTTTATTGTATTTAATTAAAATAAGCTTTTTATAAGAGTATCTATCATAATAGGCATTTCTTTAAAGGCACTATCTACATGTAATCTTTCTGTTTTTTGGTGTGCATCCTTTCCAAATGGTCCTACATTTAAAACCGGTCCTTGTAATGCGGTCATTTCTTTAAATGGAATATTATACGTATTCCCCCATACAGGTGTATTACGCTCGAAGGCTAACCATTCATCTGATTCATCTGTATAGTTCACATAGCTTAAATCACAAATCCCGTTAAAATAATGTATTTGCTGCACTTCAATGTCGAATGTTTGCGCTGTTTTCTTCATTAATTCAATCGATTTTACAACAAGTGGATGATTGGATGAATTAATAGCCGGGTAATAAGGTGGTGCATATAACAGAACAGTGGCTGGTGCTAATTCCTGACAACGTATCATGAGCTGATCAACGATACGAATTGACTTTTCACGGTCATCCCATGTACTTTGCTTAAGAACTTGTGATTTGATAGAATCGACTTCTTCAGCCCCCAGTTTCCGGACGGCATGTTCTAAGAGAGCTTCATATCGTAATACGTTGACTGTCCCCACACCTTGTACTTTTTCTCGTTTACAGATTTGCAAATACTGTTCGTTACAAGCCGACATTGCTTGAAATGCGACCTTTTCAAATATATCCATTACTTCTGCTGCTGTACGTTTTAATAAAAATACATTATAAAGAGCAGCAGCACGATATGGTGTTTGTGTAGAGTATTCCATTTTCAAGTCTTTTAGCTGTAAAGATACCGGAAGTGGTGTGCTCTCTCCTAAATCTGTTTCGCGGAAAAGAGGATTCCACTCCATATGCTGTGTCATATAAGAAGCAATAAAATTAGCTGTCATTCCCTTTAAAGGCTCACCGACATGTGTTTCTTTGCCATAAAATAGAGCAGCAGGCATAATCTTACCAATAGTGCCTGAATAAATATATTCATTTGTATCAGCGGGTCCTTGTGAAAAGGACGGTTCACTATTTAAAAATAATTGGTACGTTAAATCATACTGTTCACGTATTCTTACAAGCTCTACAACCGCGGCTCTCATTCCCGCTGAATTCACTTCTTCATCTGGGACCGCAGTTAAAATTAAATTAATGGGCCATTGCTCGAAGCTTGCCTTTTCAATTAGCTGCATGTGTAATGCCAGTCCCATTTTCATATCCATTGTGCCACGACCAAACAAATAATTACCTGATTCCAAATCAATTTTAGCGGCTTCTGGTAAATCCTTTTTGTATTTATGCTCCATTAGCTTTTTAGTCAATTCCTCAGGGAAAAAAGCTAGAGGCTCTAACTCACCATATTCCTCAGTATGCACTGTATCGAAATGACTTATTAGCACTACCGTATCGATTGCTGTAGGATGTTTATATAAAGCAGTTACAGCGTTTCTTCCAAGACCTGCCTCATGCAATTCGATAAACTCAGGGTGCTGAGTAAAATATGGAAGCGCTAACAGTTTATTTTTCAATTTATAGGCAAATTCATTTTCCCCCTCAGTCAATGTTCTACTATCCCAGCTAACAATTTCACATAGTAGTGCTCGCAGTTTTTCTGGGGTATTCCACATGTAATTTTCCATAAAAATTCTCCTTTAAATCGAACTCGTTAGAGGGTTTTTAACGAATATCTGATGACTCTTCATTTTTGGTGTCTGTAGTAGCATTAGATGCTTTTTTTAATTTCAATCGATAAAAAATCATACAGGCAATAAAAAAGCCAATGCCATACAATAGGCCAATTCTTTGGGTTGGATCAAATGCTAAAAAAATCAGAATTACTAAGCAAAAGAAAATACAAAATATAGGTATTAACGGAAATAATGGTGTTTTAAATTTTAAATCTGCCAAATTTCCACCAGACTTTATATAACGATAGCGGAACATTAATTGAGAAGCACAAATGCCCATCCATGAAATAGTGACAGATATTCCTGCAACCGACATTAATAAAACAAATACCGCATCTGCTTCCATCACACTTGTTAATAATGATAATAGTGAGAAAGCCATCGTAAAGATTAGTGCATTTAGAGGTACTTTATTTTTAGTAAGACGCCCAAATAATTTTGGTGCCATTCCCTCATGTGACATAGAGAACAGTAAACGAGTTGACGCATACAAACATGAATTACCGACAGATAGGATTGCGGTTAAAATAACAAAATTCATAATACCTGCTGCATAGGGAACACCAGCTATATGCATCAACGTCACAAATGGACTCTCCATTAGACCAAGCTCTGAGGATGGGAAGATGGCTGATAATACGATAATAGAAGCAATATAAAAAACTATAATTCTAAAAAGAATTGTCCGAATAGCTCTTGGTATATTTTTTTCAGGATTTTCGGTTTCACCAGCTGCAATTCCCACAAGCTCTGACCCTTGATAAGAAAAAATAACATTCATCATCGTGACAAAAATAATGGAAATACCCGCTGGGAATAAGCCAGACGGTGCTAAATTTGTCAAATGAGGTGTTGGACGATCTGCTAAAGGTATCAAGCCAAAAATAGCAGCCCCACCTATGATGATAAAGGCAATAACTGCGATTACTTTAATACTCGCAAACCAAAATTCTGCTTCAGCAAACCCCTTTGTAGTTAAAGCATTTAAGACAAATAAAAGAACCATAAATACAGCACACCATATCCAAATAGGTATATCTGGAAACCAATGCTGCATTAAAATTCCAGCAGCTGTAAACTCAACACCCGCTGTCGCCGCTGACCCGACAAAGTACATCCAGCCCAATGAAAATCCAGCTGAGGGGCTAATAAAACGTGTAGCATATGTTTGAAAGGAACCGGTAACAGGCATGTAAACAGCTAATTCCCCTAGACAATTCATGACCATAAATAAAATTAACCCACCAAATAAATAGCCAATTAGTGCTCCACCTGGGCCCGCTTGATTAATGGTATAGCCAACATTTAAAAATAACCCTGTTCCGATAACTCCCCCTAGAGAAAGCATTAATAAGTGACGACTTTTCATCGAACGGTTTAGTTGTTGATTGTGAAATTGATCCCCATTATCCAACATCCATTTAACCCTCCCATATATTGTGAATTTATAGAATATTCTGATATATAAACAACCAAAGTACCCAATCAATTTATCTCTTTTAAATTGATTGGGTTAAGCAGTCCTACTTAAAAACGTAATGATAGGCAGCTTAAGCCACCATCATGTTTTCTAAATTCGGACATCTCTAGTTCAATCGTTTGATAACCTAGGTCAAGTAATTTGCGATTTGTTTCTGGGTATCCAGCTGGAATAATAATATAATCATTGACTTGGATACAGTTAGCAGAGTATTCATCTTCCTTTGGAATGATAATTTTTTCATAGGATTCAAATGCCGGATGATCCACGAACTCACCAGCTAGCACCATACGATTGTCTCCTACATAAGCAATACCAGTTTTTAAATGGAAGAATTCTTTTAATGGGATAATCGTCGCCTCATAGCCCTCTTGTTCAACGATTTCCTTAAATTGTTGAGCCCCTTCTTCATTTGTACGATCTGAAATTCCTACATAAAATTTCTTTTCAGCCTGTAATACATCTCCTCCATCAAGCGTTCCAGATCCTTTTATATAATAAATTTTATCGTAGAATTGCTTTACAGCAGGTTCGATATCTTCAATTTCACGGTTACGAGCAGCAGCCCCTGGATTTGAAATGATAGCAAATTCTGGTGTTAAAACAGCCGTATCCTCTACAAATGTTGAGTCAGGAAATGCCTCATTTACTGGTAATTGTGTTACCTCTACCCCACATTTTTTTAAAGCCTCTACATACTTTTCATGCTGTTCATATAATTTTTCTAAAATTGGTTTTCCTAAATCACTAGTTGTTAAACCGTTTACAAAACTATTTCCTGGATTTTTAACAATAACATTTTTAAACATATTCTTTTCTCTCCTTTTATGCTCTTATTACTGGACAAGTCAGACATGTAGGGCCGCCTGTTCCTAACACAGAAATTTGATGACCTTTATATTCAAAAACTGTTGCACCAGCTTGAATCAGTTGCTGTTTTGTGACCGTGTTTCCTTCAGGAATAACACAAACTCGTGGTGCAAGCGCTAACACATTACAGCCAAGTGTATCGTATTCATCCTTTGGAACTTCCACTAACTGAATACCTCTTTCCACTAGCAATTGGCGGAAAAATACAGGCATTAAACGGGAATGTACAACAGCTAAATCTTTATCAACCATACTAATGAAAGACATTAGATGTAAGCATTCAGCTTCACCTAAATCATGTGGTAGCTGGACAACAATAAATTCATCTACCATTTCAGCTGTCATTTCTTTTAGCTGACGAATGGCTTCATCATTTGTTCGATATCCCCTACCGACAGCAAGTGTTCGATCATCTAACCAAACAATGTCTCCACCATCTGCTACTGCATCGCCAGTGAGTTCTCCAATTATTGAAATACCCTTGTCCTGTAAAAATGCTTTGTAGATGGAAGCCTCTGGCTGTCTTAATTTTTTTCCAGACTTTAATAAAATGGCACCCTTTGGCGTGAATTTTACTGGATCATGGGCATAAAGCGAATCTAGCCCCACCTCGTCTGACAATGGTAGATAATCAATTGTGTCAACATACTTTTTAAGAATCTCAACAAACTCTGCATATTCCTTTAATGCTTCTTCAAAGTTGGGCTCAGATAAGTAGTTAAAAGTTTTCCATTCATCACTAAGATGTTTCTGGCTTCGGAAAGCATCTTTTGGATGTTTTACTATGACGTGTTTTAAAGGTGTATACATTGATGAGCAATAATGCATTCCCTTCACTCCTTTTCCGTTTAGTGGAAAACGTTTCCGTTAAGAGGAAAGTTTATATGAAAAATATATGCGTTTTATGTTATACTGTCAATATATTTAGAAAACTTTTATTTTTCACTTTCTTCTCAAACTACTAAGAAGGCTCTGCTGTATTTGGTCGGAATTTTCAATTCCCATTCTTTTTGTCTTAAAATTATTTATTGAATGAAGTTTGACTTTTCATAGTACCCTTGAGATTGGAACTAGACGTAGATGGAGAATAAAAATAAAATAGGAGAAAAGGAGGTAGGACAAATGCAATTATTAGAGCGAGCTATGACTATTGCGAAGGTTTTAGCTTCTGAAGCAAATGACAGTAGCTTGTCCATTTCAGAGCTTTCAACAAAATGTGATTTACCTCTAAGTACTTTACATAGAATTTTAAAAGCGATGATTAACCAAGGAATGATTGAGCAAGATGAACAAACCAAACATTATCGACTCGGTACCATTTGGATGGAACTCGGTTTGCAAGTCTACGATACGATGGATTATATTAGCAAAATCCGACCAGAGTTAGAGCGATTAGCAAGAGATGTTGAGGAAAGTGTATATTTAAGTAAGCCAGCAGGTTTAGATACGATTATTATTGAAAGAATAGATAGTGCTGCTAATCCGATTCGTATTTATGACCAATTGGGTATTCGTATACCACTACATATCGGAGCAGCCAATAAAGCTATTCTTGCCTCTATGTCTCCCTCACACTCGAAAGAAATATTAGATCAGCTAGTAACACAAGATGAAATACCTGAGTTGGAGGAACAGCTTCGTCAAATTCGACAACAAGGTTATGCGATTAGTCACGGAGAACGAACAGCTGGTACTTCTTCCATTGCCGTTTCCGTTTTAGATGGTTTTGGTGAAGTCGTAGGAGCAGTTAGCATCGGTTTCGTTAGCTTCAATGTTTCGCAAGAGCACGTTCAAACACTCATTGAACGTTTAGTTAATACTGGAAAACGCGTCTCACTGAAACTTGGTTATCGAGGAAAAGATTAGAAGAACTGATTCTTTCAAAGAAAATCTATTTTTGTTCACCAATTTTGCCTGTAAAGGTTTTTTTCTTGAAAGGTTATGTGAAAACTGTTGCACTGAGCGCCATCGTATGTTAAATTATTATGGTATGTGAAATACCGAACTGAAATATAATAATCTTTCAGCATCAACAGTAAGGAGGGAATACAACATGCCAAAACAATGTGTAATCACAGGACGTAAAGCTCGTACTGGTAACAACCGTTCCCACGCTATGAACGCTAACAAACGTACTTGGGGTGCTAACCTTCAAAAAGTTCGTATCTTAGTTGACGGTAAACCAAAACGTGTATGGGTTTCTGCTCGTGCATTAAAATCAGGTAAAATCGAGCGCGTTTAATCGACGCTTCTAAAAAATCGATTTCGCTTTGAGCGTAAATCGATTTTTTTCTTTTGTTATAGAATGATTAACTGCATAAAAATCTACATATAGCAAAGAATGAAAAAATCCGACTACTTTTAGTCGGATTTTTTTACTTTCTTATCTTTTTTAAATAGGTTAATACATGTGCGCGTGATACTACTAACAAATTTCGGCAATTGGAACGTATATACTTTCAGGACTCTCTCCCCCTTACGCTAATCTATGCTTCTTATCATTAAACATATGCCTCTTGAGAAAGATATAGACCCTGAAGTTCCTATTATTTCATTACTTGTAAATCGCGATGTACCTAAAGTGATTTCTTCTTTCGTTGTTTCATATTTTACTTGCCTTAATGTCACATCTTTAATAGGCTCTTCATGTGCAAAGAAGGATAAGTAACGGTATCGGCTATCTGCATAAATAGCATGTGTACCCGGCAATAAAAATTGCAACATATTTGTATGATTAATAATCTTGAATACAATGTGTGGATGCTCTTTTTGTAAACGATAAATAGAGCGAACAGCTGCCTCGTAATGATCTAAACGCCCTCCAGTAACACCTGTCAAAATAATTTCTTGAGGTGCAAACGTAAATGCTTTAAGCAAGGCTAAATCTGTATCTGTTTCATTTTTCTCTTCCTTAAAACGTTGCTGATCATTTGTCTGTGCCAACACCAACTGATATTCTTCATCTGATAATGAATCAAAATCACCAACAATTGCATGTGGCGTAATACCCTGCTCTATTAAATACAAAGCCCCTCGATCTGCACCAATAAACACTACATCCCGTTGTGATTGAAGCGTTGTGAGCGAGCATAGTTCTTGTTTTGGACCACCTGCACAAACAACGACTGTCGTCATCCTTTAATCGCTGCCTCACCAGCCGCTAAAATTTCCTGAAGTGCAGCTGTTCGATCCTCTTTACTATAGATGGCTGACCCTGCCACAAAAATCGTCGCCCCTGCCTGTGCACATGGAACAATCGTTTCTGCTGTAATTCCACCGTCAATTTCAATAGCGATGTCCAACCCACGCTCTTTAATCAGTGTTGATAAAGCCTCAATTTTAGGCACAACCGAATGAATGAATTTTTGTCCGCCAAACCCTGGATTGACAGTCATTAATAATACCATATCGATATCTTCTAGGACATGCTGAATAGATTCGATTGGTGTATGTGGATTTAATACAACCCCCGCCTTTATACCATACGAACGGATTAATTGGATTGTTCGATGTAAATGACGACATGCTTCAGCATGCACCGTAATATAGTCTGCTCCAGCTTGAGCAAACTGTTCAATATACTGATCTGGGTTTTCAATCATTAAATGTACATCTAATGGTAAATCTGTTAATGGACGGATAGCATCTAATACGATTGAGCCAAATGAAATATTCGGCACAAAATGGCCATCCATCACATCTATATGAATTAGCTTTGCACCCGCTTGCTCTACTTCCTTTACTTCTTCTCCTAATTTCGCAAAATTAGCTGCTAAAATTGATGGTGCTATTTGTATCATCCTTAATACCTCGGCTTTCGATCCATAATTTCTTGCATAAATTGTTCGTAATGTTTATAGCGGTAGTCACGAATTTCTCCTGCTTCTACTGACGCTTTAACTGCACATTTAGGCTCTTTCATGTGTAAACAGCCTCTGAATTTACAATGATCCGCCATTCTAGCTATTTCAGGAAAACATGCGCCTAATTCTTCTTTCTCAATTTCATCAAAATCAAACGAACTGAATCCAGGAGTATCGGCCAATAAACCATCACAGACCTCAATCAATTCGACGTGACGTGTTGTATGTTTTCCTCGCCCTAGGCTCTGTGAGATAATACCTGTTTTTAAATTTAATTCGGGGATTAATGTATTCAGCAATGTTGATTTTCCAACACCAGATTGGCCTGCTAGGACAGTTGTTTTTCCCTTTAAAATAGGCTGCAATCTTTCCACCAATTCTTCTTCATCTTTGTAAGTTTGAAGAACTGTATAGCCCATATTTTCATAATCAGTTATATAACTCTGTAATTCCGTACGTTCGTCATTTTCTAGCAAATCCATTTTTGTTAGACAAATAATAGGGTGCACATGGAACGATTCTAAAACAACTAAAAAGCGATCGAGTAATATGGTATTGAAATTAGGCTCTTTTACAGAAAACACTAAAATACCTTGATCAATATTGGCAATTGGTGGCCGAACCAATTCATTTTGACGTTCTAAAATCTTTTGAATGGTCCCATCCGATCCTTCTGTTTCCAAAGAATATTCTACAATATCACCGACAAGCGGGGATTCTCCGCGATTGCGAAAGACCCCACGTCCTCGACATTGAATAAGCTGATGACCGTCATAAACATAATAATAACCACTTAATGCTTTTCTTATTTGGCCTTGCGCCATCCAATTCCTCCTTAATTGACATCATTATAGTTAACTTTTTCTTCTAAGATGATTTCTGAGTCACGGATAATTCTATAACTCGCATCTTTGCCTTCTTCAATAACAAGCTGTATATTGTAAGGCGTATCATTTAAAATTTCCAACTCTGTAACTGGTTCAGAAAATGTATGATTTTTATCTTGAATTTCAATGCGAACTTTTTGAGGTACACCCTCTTCTTTAGGTTTATACTCAATGACTACGGGCTTAAGCAAAAGTTTTTCAGGCTTTTTAGCTGGTCCTTTACTGATAACAACCGATATAACAGAGCCTTCCTCCACCATAGTACCAGCTTTTGTCAATTGTGAAATTACACTGCCAGCAGGAATCGTTTCATGATAATCTTCACGAGATACACGCCAATTGAGGCCCACTCTATTGACATAGTTATCCATATCCGCTTTCGTATAATTCACAACACTTTCCACCCTTACCATTCGAACTCCTTGACTTACTTTAAAGGTCATTGTTTCCTCTTTCGCTATCACTTCTGTATCAGCTGGAATACTTTGCTCGATAATTCTACCTTCAGGTTCACGAGAAGGAACTTCCTCTTTTCTAACTTCTTTATACTTTCCTTTTATTAAAGCCTCTACTTGACTATAATTTTGTCCCACATAATTATCAACGGTCGTTGTCTCCACGCCTAGACTAACAATTAGGTCGATCTCTGAGCCTTTTGCTCGCATCGAATTTTTTTCTGGGTCTGTTTCAATGACATGACCCTTTTCAATGTCTTCATGATTTCGCTCCTGGTGCTCCTCAGCAACCACAAATCCCTCTGTCACTAATTTTTTTGTAGCATCCTCTACAGTCAAATTTGTCACATCCGGGACAGCTATTTTTTTCGGGCTAAATAAATCTGCTGCGAATATGAAGAATAAGAAGATGATAATTACTGCTATCAATAATCCTGCCACAAACTTAGGCCACTTTTTCTTCTTTGCTTTAGCAGGAATAGGTTTTTCTACAGGTTTTTTAGGTTGCGCCTGAGCTGGAGATGTATAGTCCACAATAGGTTCAATGACCCTTGTTTTAGTTAAATCTTCATCTTTCTTTAAAACTTCCTCTTTAATAATTGGAATAGCTTTTGTCGCATCATTATCCACTGGTATGACAAACTTTGGTTCATTTATTCGGGAAGATGATAATACGGTTTCCAAATCTTCATACATTTCTTCCACTGTATTATAGCGATGGGAAGCTGCTTTGGCTGTTGCCTTAAGTACTACATTTTCTAAGCTTTGTGGAATGGTTCCATCAAAAGCACGAACAGAAGGTGTTTCTGCTTGTAAATGCTTAAGTGCAATAGAAACAGCTGACTCCCCAGAAAAAGGTAATTCACCTGTTAATAATTCATACAATACTATACCCAGTGCATATATGTCAGATTGATTTGTAGCTGTACCGCCCCTAGCTTGCTCTGGTGATAAGTAATGCACTGTCCCTAATACAGAATTCGTTTGTGTAAAGGATGTAGCACTTAACGTCATGGCAATTCCAAAATCAGTTATTTTTACATTACCCTCTGCATCCATCAAAATATTTTGTGGTTTAATATCACGATGAATAATATGATTTTCATGGGCATTAGCAATAGCAGACGTTAATTGCTTCATAATATGCACACTTCTAGCTGGTGAAATTGGTGCAAATTCTTGTATGTACTGCTTTAAAGTTTTTCCTTGAACATATTCCATCACAATATAGTGTAGATCACCATCGTCACCTACATCATAAACACTAACAATATTAGGATGTGTAAGACTTGTAGCAGACAGTGCCTCACGTTGAAAACGTCGATGTAATTCATCCTCATTGGAAAAATCATAGCGTAATATTTTTATGGCCACATCCCGATTTAATATCATATCATGAGCTAAATAGACATTGGACATACCCCCGCCACCAATGAGTTCTAAAATCTTATAACGGTCACTAATTCTTTTACCTACAAGCATTCTTACACCTCCTCATCCTTTTTAGTTAGCAGCACGAGGGAGATATTATCTTCTCCCCCGCTAGCATTTGCTAATTCTACAAGTTTACGTCCTTTTTCCATTATAGGTTCGGGATACGTAATGATTGAAGCCATTTCATAGACAGTTAGTTTATTACTTAATCCATCTGAACAAATGAGTAAATACGAATTTGATGCCAACTCTACTTCATAAAAATCTGGTTCTATTGCTTCCTCTGTACCAACAGCTTTTAAGATAAAATTTTTCTTTGGATGCGTCAAAGCTTCCTCTTCACTAATTTCTCCATTTTCAACCAGTACATTAACATAAGAATGATCCCTTGTTATTTGTTGTGCACCATCTTCAAAGAAATAATACACACGACTATCACCAACATGTGCAATGAAACAATGATGTTCTTCTATTAACACTGCAATAAACGTCGTGCCCATTCCTTTACAGTCTTCGTGTGATAAAGAATAGTCATAAATATTTTTATTCAATTGCTTTACTGTTTGTAATAACCATTCTTTCTTTGATGTTGTTGATTCAAAATGATGTGCGTCTGCCTGTAAAAAAAAGGTCTCCATCTGTTTTATTGCCATATCACTTGCTACATCTCCAGCATTATGACCACCCATGCCGTCCGCCACAAGTGCTAGTGCAAGCCCGTCAGGACGTTTAAATAATGCAGCACGGTCTTCATTAATGGATCGTTTTAAACCAATATCACTTTCGACTGTGTATTCCAACACCGGTCACCTCGTTTCTTCAGATCTCTCTTGCGCACGTAATTGACCACACGCTGCTGCAATATCAGAACCTTGCTCTCGGCGGATCGTTACGTTTATCCCATTTTTCTTTAAGGTTTTTTCAAACGCAAAAATTTGGCTACGAGACGTACGAACATAATCACGTTCTGGTACATAGTTAACAGGAATTAAGTTAACATGGCATTTAATTCCTTTAATTAAAGCAGATAGCTCCTCTGCAATTTCTACTGAATCATTTTCACCAGACATTAATCCATATTCAAAACTCACACGTCTACCAGTTTTTTTAGTATAGTATCGAACAGCTTCCATTAACTCATCTAATTTATAGGCACGCGCAATTGGCATAAGCTTTTGACGAGCCTCTTGATTTGGTGCATGTAAAGAAACCGCAAAGTTAATTTGTAATTGTTCATCAGCAAACTGATAAATTTTTGGAACGATACCTGATGTGGATACCGTAATGTGACGTGCACCAATATTTAACCCTTTTTCATGATTGATCACTTTTAAGAAGTTCATCATAGCATCATAGTTATCGAAAGGTTCACCAATCCCCATAATAACAATATGTGATACTCGCTCATTTACCTCATCTAAAGTTTGCTGCACTTTTACAACTTGCTCTACAATTTCCCCAGCCAATAAATGTCGCTTCAAACCACCTAAGGTTGAGGCGCAAAATGTACAGCCAATACGGCATCCTACCTGTGTTGTCACACAAACAGAGTTTCCGTATTCATGACGCATTAATACCGTTTCTATAGAGTAACCATCCTGTAATTGAAATAAAAACTTAATGGTACCATCTTTAGACTCTTGCTTAATAATTGTTGACAAGGTAGATAATGCAAAATTTGCAGCTAGCTTGTCCCTTAATCCCTTCGAAAGGTTTGACATTTCTTCAAATGTCTTAACACGTTTATTATATAACCAATCAAAAATCTGTGCCGCACGGAAAGGTTTTTCTCCATTTTCCTTTAACCAATCCTCTAATTGATGTGGTTGGAAAGAATAAATGGATTCTTTTAAATTTGGTTTTTCCTTTTTCGCACGTCGAACGGGCTTTTCTTCTGCTTCTTCAACTAAATCGTTGATACGTTCATTAAATTTCTTTTGATCCACCATTAGTTGGATTCTCCTTTTTTACGAAAGGCGGCAACGAAGAAACCGTCACTGCCAAAGTCTTGTGGAAAGACTTGAAGCATGCCATTAGCTTGCTTTTCCGCTAATTTTGTTGGTAAAGATTCTAGTTGTATCGCTTCCATTTCTGGATGCGCTGCTAAAAAGGCATTTACTGTGCCCTCATTTTCTTGCTTATCGACTGTACATGTACTGTACACAAGCTTACCCTTTATCTTCAATACTTTTGTCGCTGCATCCAATAATGCTAGTTGGATTGTTTGAAGATTTTCTAAATCTTCTTCTCGCTTCGTATATTTAATATCAGGTTTACGTCGCATAACCCCTAGTCCACTACATGGTGCATCCACTAAAATGGCGTCATACGACTCAGCTTGTAAAAATTCAGGAGCTTTGCGTCCATCAATTGGAGCTGTTTCAATAATATCTAGCCCTAGACGTTCTGTATTATGGTCGATTAAATCTAATTTATGTGGATGAAGGTCTGTTGCTAAAATAGAGCCTTCATTTTTCATGATTTCAGCTAGATGTGTTGTTTTACCGCCTGGTGCCGCACACATATCCAAAACACGCATACCAGGGGAAGGTTTTAGAACATTGGCTGGTATCATTGAACTCTCATCTTGAATAGTAATATGCCCCTCTTTAAATGCATTGGTACGGGCAGGTTGACCATTTGTTACGTGTAGACATTCTGGGATAACGTCGCTTTGTTTCGCTGTTAAACCTTCTTCTTCGAGTTCCGCCATAGCTTGCTCAACAGTTACCTTGGTTGTATTGACACGAACAGTTTGTATAGGTGGTACATTATTTTCATGTAACATACCTGTAGCTACTTCTAAACCATAGTTATTAACAAAACGTTGTACTAGCCAAATAGGATGACTTGTTTCAATAGCCAGGCGCTCAATAGGATTTTCTATATCATTTATAGAAGGGACACCTTGACGCAAGACAGATCTTAAAATACCATTGACTGTCGATGCAATACCGCGATGCCCTCGGCGCTTCGCAATTTCTACTGCCTCATTAACAGCAGCATGCGCTGGGATACGCGTTAAATATTGCATTTGATATAAAGATATTCGTAATAACCAACGAACCCAATGATCTATAGAGCCACGGATAAAAGGCTCTAAGTAATAATCAAGTGTCATTTTATGTTGCAATGTACCATATGTTAATTCTGTTAATAAAGCGCGATCCTTCGCCTCTATCTTATGTCGTTTAATGGTTTCATTGAGAAGTAAATTGCTATAGGCTTGATTTTTATCAACGGCTAACAGAATAGATAGTGCGGCGTCTCGCACATTTCCATCCCAAATAACTACACTTTTTTTACTCATTTAAATTGGTCCCCAATCTGTAATTTAGAACCTGTACCACGTAAATATTCCTCAGCTGTCATGCGCTTTTTACCTGCAGGTTGTACATCATATAATGCCAATGTTGTCCCATTGCCTGCCGCCACTTCAAAATGGTCTTTCGCAATTGCAACAACAGTACCAGGAATAGTATCATGCTTGCTTTTGCCTATAGTCGCCCACCATACTTTAAAATTACCATCTTCAAAAGTGGTATAAGCTACAGGCCATGGATGAAGCCCGCGTACTTGATTGTAAAGAGTTGTGGCGTCATTTGTCCAATCAATACGTTCCTGTTCTCTCGAAATATTGCTCGCAAAGGTAACTTGCGTTTCATCTTGTACAGTGCGGTTATTTGTTCTATTAATAATAGATGGAAGTGTGTCCTTTAATAAATCTCGACCAACCATACTTAGCTTATCAAAAACTCTACCCGTATGATCATCTAGTTCAATAGGGATAGCTCTTTGTGAAATAATATCACCGGCATCAAGCTTTTCTGCCATATACATGATTGTTACGCCAGTTTCTTTTTCACCATCTATAATAGCTTGGTGTATAGGAGCGCCTCCACGATATTTTGGTAATAATGAAGCATGGACATTAATACAGCCAAGTGAAGGAGCATCCAAAAGTTCTTTCGGTAATATTTGTCCAAATGCAGCGGTAATGACTATATCTGGCTGTAACGAAAGAATTTGTTGTAGTTCCTCAGATCCACGTAGTTTTTCTGGTTGTATAATAGGTAATCCTAGCTCTAATGCTGCGGCCTTAACAGGTGGTGGTGTCAATATACGTTTACGTCCTACAGGTCGATCAGGTTGTGTCACCACTGCTTTAATATCGTACCCCTCTTCATGTAGCATACGCAAAATGGGTGCGGAGAAGTCAGGTGTCCCCATAAAAATAATCGAAGTCATTTTATTCCTCCTCTTCTGCATACATTTCTTCAAGCTCTTCTGCTGTTAGAACGCGTTGGATTTTTGAATCAAATAGCACGCCATCTAAATGATCAATTTCATGTAAAATTGCTCTAGCATCAAAGCCCCCTGCTTCTAATTCATAGACACGTCCTTCACGGTCACAAGCTTCAATTTTTACATAGCTTGGGCGTTCAACCTCACCATATAATCCTGGGAAACTCAAGCAACCTTCAATATCTATTTCCGCTCCATCCGTTTCAATAACAGTTGGATTAATCATTTCTAAAATATCGCGTTCCTCACCTAATTCTACAATCGCTACTCGTAACCCTATATCAATTTGCGGTGCAGCAATGCCAACACCATCATATTCAACCATAGTGTCATATAAATCATCCAGTAATGTAATGAGTTCATCATTTATTTCGGTTACTTCTGCACATGGTGTTGAAAGTACTTGTGCTGGGTGTTCGATTACTTTTTTTATTGCCATTATTATATCCTCATTTCTGCTTTTAGCTAGAGCCATACCATTTTATTTATTTGTTAGACATATGCTCGTAAAACTGTGTTTATACTCTCTTATATAGTAGACGGATCTAAATCTACCGTCATTAATATTCCTTGTTTGATCCACTCTGCTCGATACATAGCAAGTAGACGCTGTAATACCGGAATAAGATTTGGTTCAATTTTATATTTTATCAAACATTGATAACGATATCTATTTTGGAGTCGAGCAATACTTGCCGTGGTTGGGCCAATAATAGCCACTTGATTCGATAAATTTCCACGGAGCCAATCAGCCATGCGTCCAGCATATTCAGCAGCCACCATAACATCCTCATGAGAAATCTGCACAAGCGCCACGTAATAATATGGTGGGTAACTGGAACGACGTCGTAAAAACATCTCACGCTCATAAAATGGCTCATAATCCTGCGTTTTAGCTAACTCGATAGCATAATGCTCTGGTGTATAGGTCTGAATAATTACCTCTCCGGGTTTATCATGTCTTCCTGCCCTCCCACTTACCTGTGTTAATAGTTGAAATGTACGTTCTGCTGCTCGATAATCTGGTAAATGTAGGGAGGTGTCAGCGCTAAGTACGCCTACCAGCGTAATATTTGGAAAATCAAGCCCTTTTGCAATCATCTGTGTGCCAAGTAAAATATCAGCTTGTCCCTCTCCAAATGCAGCTAATATTTCTTCATGTGCACCTTTATGCTTTGTCGTATCTACATCCATACGCAATACTCTTGCTTCTGGGAACAGCTTATATATTTCTTCCTCTACCTTTTGTGTGCCAGTACCAAAATAACGTATATGATCACTTTGACATTGTGGACAAATTTGAGGCACATGTTCTTCATAGCCGCAGTAATGGCATTTCAATTTTTCGGTTGTACGATGATAGGTTAAAGAAATATCACAGTTGGGACATTGGACAACTGTCCCGCAATCCCGACATAGCACAAAAGATGAGTAACCTCGTCGATTTAAAAACAACACCATTTGCTCTTTTTTCTCTAATCTTATACGAATTGCTTCTATAAGTGATTGCGAAAACATGGATCGATTTCCTTGTCGAAGCTCCTCACGCATATCTGAAATAAAAACGGTTGGTAAGGACTGATGCAAGGCTCTTAATTTTAATGAAAGTAAGGTATAAACACCCTTTTTAGCTCTTGCAAAAGATTCTAATCCTGGTGTAGCACTACCTAAAATAACAGGGCAATTATAATATTCACTACGCCAAATAGCTACATCTCTTGCATGATAACGTGGTGAGTCTTCTTGCTTATACGTTGACTCATGCTCTTCATCCAAAATAATAAGACCAATATTCGTAAAGGGAGCAAATATTGCTGAACGAGCCCCAACGACTACTCTCACCTTCCCTTGTTGAACTTTGCGCCATTCATCATACTTCTCGCCCACAGATAATCCACTATGCATCACCGCAACCATTTCTCCAAAACGACTACGGAATCGCTCTGTCATTTGAGGCGTTAAAGAGATTTCAGGTACGAGCATAATGGCTTCTTTGCCTTCGTTCAACACTTTTTGTATCGCCTGCAAATATACCTCTGTCTTGCCACTCCCTGTTACGCCATGCAATAAAAACGTTTGCGCTTGTTGCTGCTCCAAAGCTTCATTAATGGCTTGTAAAGCAATTTCCTGCTCATTTGTTAATTGTAAGGCTTGCGTACGTGAAACCTCTTTCGTAAACGGGTCACGATACACTTCTTCTTGAGTAAATTGCGCAGCACCCTTATCAATAACGCTCTCTAAAACTGAAGAAGAGACTCTTGCCTCCTCACAAATTTGCTGTGGTGACAAAACCTCCCCTAAATGGCGCTCCATCCATTCTAGTAATAGACGTTGTTTCACAGCTCTAGTTGATTGCTTTAACGCTTTATCAATAACGTTAGGCTCTTCAGTAATTTTCACCATCCGTATTTCTTTCACATGACCCTGTTGTTTCACAACATTATCAATAGTCACCTTATTTTGTGCAACTAATGGCTTTAATAAAGGAAGTAAACCTGCACGTTCAAACTCTTTAAAATTAGCTTTTTGTCGCTTACCAAAAATCACCTGTACTTCATTGGGTATAGATTGATCTTCATGTAGCTTTACAATTTTTTCATATTTCGCACGTAATGCTGAAGGTAACATTACTTGTAAAGCATCTATTTCATAGCAAATCGTTTGATTCTTCAACCACTTTGCCATTTGAAGCATTTCCGCTGTTAATACTGGTTCCATATCTAAAATTTGAGCGATTGATTTTAATTTATTGAGGGGCACATCTGTTTCAGTTTTTATTCCCACTACAAAGCCTAAAACATTTCTAGGGCCAAATGGCACTTTCACACGACAGCCCATTTCTATTACATTTTCCCATTCTGGCGGCACTTGATAATCGAAAGGACGATCGACATGGTAGGTTGAGACGTCAACAATGACTTCCGCTATCAATAAACTCATTGCTCCTCACCCTTTAAAATATGGGTCCATAATGTGCGGGCAAATTGCTGTGGATTAGTCGTAGCTATTATGCGCCCATTTAACTGAGCTTCCTCACTAAATTCTATCCAACGATCCGATCGAATGTTGAGCATGGGTTCACCAAGCACTTCTTGTCCAAACGTGACAGCCTTGATACCCTCTACTGAAATAAGCGGCGTTTTCTCCATTGTCGGTACATTAGCTGCATGTATCAAGATAATTTCTGGGTTCTGATTTTTAGAGGCTTCAAGCTGTTGCATCACATCATTCAAACTACCATTTTCTATTTGAATAACGTGCGCGCCTAATTCCCTCGCCTCATTAGCCAAAGCCTGTCCAATAAGACCATTAGCTTGTGGGCTAATCACATGCTTCTCATCTAACGGTACATGCAAGGCACCAACTGTCACTACAACTGTTTTATTTGTAAGTGGCTTTATTGTCGCTGGCGCTGCAAAAAAATCCAGTACAATAGCTGTTATTTTTTCAGGCTCCTCTAAGCGCCCCTTTCCAACATAGCCACATGCTAAAAATCCTTCCGAAGGCTCAATAAATTGGTAGCCATCTGCTGCTAATCTTTCTAGATTACGCTTTACTGCTGGATGGTCATACATATGTACATTCATCGCTGGTGCTATCCACACTGGCGCAGTAGTAGCTAGTAAGGTGGTTGATACCATATCATCCGCAATTCCATTGGCCATTTTCCCAATCATATTAGCAGTTGCAGGTGCAACTAAAATCAAATCAGCCCAATCCGCTAAATCAATATGGGCAATCACACTAGAATCTTTTTCATCAAACGTGTCAAAGTAAACATCATTTTTGGACATCACTTGAAAGCTTAATGGATTCACAAACTGTCTGGCAGAGGCAGTCATCATCACTTTTACGTTCGCCCCTGCTTGTGATAGCTTGCTAACAAGAGCAACAGCTTTATATACGGCAATCCCGCCTGAAACACATAGTAAAATATTTTTATTCATGCTAGGTGTCATCCCTTCAAATGATAAGCTCCCAAAGGAGGATTCCCTGGGAGCTCTCGGCATTCTGTATAATCAAATCAACTGCTGACTAACATAGAGGTTAGATTTCGTCTTCGTACACAGTTGACTCATCCTGTGATACTTTCGTAAGAACACCTGCCGCTACTTCTTCAAGTGCTTTTCCTACGTATTTATGAGATACGTACTTGTGTAAACGTTCTGTATTTTGCTCTTCCTGCATTTGACGAGCACGTTTTGAAGCAAGGCTCACTAGTGAATATTTTGAATCGATTTCTTTTTTTAAAGCATCTACTGATGGGTATAACATTGTTTATTCTCCTCTCAACATTGACAAATATCTTTTTTCAACACGTTCTCTACGGCAATGCTCTGCTTTAATAATCGCATTAATACGATCACAGGCATTTGTCACTTCATCATTCTCTACAACATAATCATATAAGCTCATCATTTCAAGCTCTTCACTTGCTGTAGCAATGCGTTTTGCTATGATATCCTCTGTTTCCGTCCCACGTCCAACTAAACGATCTTTTAATTCAGTTAAACTTGGAGGGGCTAAGAAAATAAATAAGGCATCTGGTGCTTTTTTACGAATCTGCGCTGCACCCTGCACTTCGATTTCTAAAAACACATCGCGACCTGCATCCAGTGTTTCATTCACGTAGGCTAATGGTGTACCATAGTAGTTTCCTACAAATTCAGCATGCTCTAATAAGCCACCCTGTTCAATTAACGTTTCAAAGTCTTCTCGTTTCTTGAAAAAATAGTCTACACCATCGATTTCTCCTTCGCGAGGATTTCGTGTCGTCATCGAGATGGAATACTCATAATTCGTATTCGGCTGAGAAAATAATTCTTTTCGCACTGTCCCTTTACCTACACCAGATGGGCCAGACAGAACAATTAATAATCCACGTTCTTTTATCATTTATTCTCTATATCTCCCTTAATTTATAACAGACACGTGCAAGTTATTCGATATTTTGAACTTGCTCACGCATCTTTTCTAAAATTGTTTTCGCCTGAACAACAGCAACCGCTGCTTCTGTAGATTGATTTTTTGAACCAATCGTATTGATTTCACGATGAATCTCCTGCATTAAAAAGTCTAATTTCCTTCCGACTGAAATCGTTTCATGTAACGTTTCTTCCAGTTGATTAAAATGACTATCCAATCTGTCTAATTCCTCGGAAATGTCAACGCGTTCTGCAAAAATCGCTACTTCTGCTAATAAACGGTCATCTAATAAAGTTCCATCTGCAACTTCTGCAATCCGTTCTACTAATCGTGTACGATATTTTTCAACAGCAAGAGATGAACAGGAACGTATTTGATTCACTTGTTCTTTTAACTGTTGCTTATATTGTACAACAACTTCCTGCAATTCTTGCCCCTCACGCTCACGCATAAGTACAAGCTGTTCTATCGCCTGTGAAATCGCTTGTTCAACAGCACTAAGTAAATCCTCAGGTGTTAGTTGTGGTTTTTGCTGTACGAGTGCTTGCTCTAACGATAAAAGCTCCTGCATCGTCCATTTTTCTTCTAGTGGTACTTTACTTGCTAATTGCTCTTTTGCCTTACGATACGCTTCAATTAATGACCAATTAATCTCAATAGATTGCTCTACATTTTCTAAGTCCTTCACATATACCATCACATCAATTTTTCCGCGTGACAAAGCTTGAGAAATAAATTTCTTTGCAAAAATTTCAGCTTCAAGCCATTCTTTCGGAAATTTAGCATTGATTTCTAAAAAGCGATGGTTGACCGAGCGCATTTCTACGGTTAATTGAAAGTCTCTAGTTGTTGTGACACCTCTGCCAAAACCAGTCATACTACGCACCAAGGTTCGTCACACCTTTCTTTGCATACTGGGAATATTATAACATAAGCTTTATCGAATATGACGAATCTCCAAAAAAAATTGGATCGAATAAGAGCTAATTCTACCACAATTGAAGCTATATTTTAATATTCGCCTAAAAAATGCTATGATAAACATACAATTAGTGCTTTGCGGAGGCTTAAAAAGCGAATGCAGATGCAACAAGAAAAAAATACGAAAGTACCAAGATGCTTGTTATCATTGGAAAGAGGAATTCATATGGCATTTGACGGTTTATTTACCTATTCAATAACAGCCGACCTACAACAACTTGTCACAGGTCGAATTACTAAAATACACCAACCTAACGCTCAAGAGGTTGTTTTACATGTTCGTGCAAACGGGAAAAATCATAAATTGCTTTTTTCTATTCATTCTTCTTATGCACGAGTGCATCTTACGGAACAAACGATTGAAAATCCAGCAGAACCCCCTATGTTTTGTATGCTGCTGCGCAAGCATTTAGAGGGTGGATTTATTTCCTCCGTTAAACAGCTTGGGTTTGACCGTATTATAATAGTAGAAATCGAAAGTAAAAATGAAATTGGTGACCCTATAGTTAGACAACTACATGCTGAAATTATGGGTAGACATAGTAATCTACTTTTAATTGATAAAGAGCAAGGTAAAATTGTTGATAGTTTAAAGCACTTGCCTCCATCTGTAAATAGTTTTCGTACCGTTTTACCAGGCCAGCCTTACTTAGCTCCACCAACGCAAAATAAATGGAATCCCTTACTAGTAACAGAAGAAGAGCTAGCAATATTTTTTGCGGAAACAAAAAATGCCAAAGACGTCGTGACACAATTTGCTGGGTTTTCACCTCTTCATGCTGAAGAATTATTGTACCGCATGACACCATCATTAAATCGAGTACAATGTTTCAAAGAATTTATAGCAGGTTTTTCTAATGGTGGAACGAGCCCTATGTATGTATTGGCTAATCACAAAACTTACTTCTCACCAATTGAACTAACCCACTTACATGGGGATATTACAGTTTATCCGAATGTTCATGAGCTTCTTGATCGTGTATTCTTTGCACGTGCGGAACGGGACCGTGTTAAGCAGCAAGCAGGTGATTTAGAAAGATGGCTACAAAATGAAATTGATAAACTGTCTTTAAAAACGAAAAAGCTAACGAAGGACTTTGAACGCGCCTCAAAGCTCGATCAATTTCAGTTATATGGTGAGCTGTTAATGGCTAATATTTATGCTTTTGAAAAGGGTGTCAAGGAAGTTACAGTCATAAATTACTACAGCGAAAATAGCGAAGAGATTACGATACCAGTCAGTGAACGTAAAACACCTATAGAAAACGCTCAAAGCTATTATACGAAATACACCAAAGCCAAAAATGCATTAATCATGGTGCAACAACAGCTTGAAAAAACACAAGAAGAAATTACTTACTTTGAAATGCTAGCACAACAAGTTCAGCAAGCATCACCTGGCGATATTGACGAAATTCGTGAAGAACTTGCCGAACAGGGCTATTTAAAGCTACGCCATTCTAAGAAAAAGAAAAAACCTGTGAAACCTGAACCCGAACGCTATATTTCTTCCACAGGTACAGCCATTTCAGTTGGCAAGAACAACAAGCAAAATGATATGTTGACTTTTAAAATTGCAAAACGCACAGATATCTGGTTACACACGAAGGATATTCCAGGTTCTCATGTTGTCATCCACTCTAGCGAGCCCGATGAAACAACTTTACGTGAAGCTGCCACATTAGCTGCTTATTTTTCGAAGGCAAGAGAATCTTCTTCTGTTCCAGTGGATTATACAGACATTCGTCAGGTTAAGAAACCCAATGGGGCAAAACCCGGTTTTGTAATTTACTTCGAACAAAAAACTTTGTATATCGATCCCGATGAAGCACTCATTTTACAATTAAAAAAGCAGTCGTAAAGATAGAGACCGAGATAAATTTTCTCGGTTTTTTCTTTTTTAAAGTTATGTACACGTAATCCGTCCTACAAAACAATGAAAACAGCCACATCTTGATTGTTTCTTACAGACAATCTTCCTTATTATACTAACAATAAAAAAACATATGAATCATCTGAACTGTTTCTTACTACAGTTATTGACTTCTACCTTTTAGCAAAGCAAAATCAAAATATAAAAGATTGACTAGCATTTTGGAAAGGGCGTATCAATATGTCTGTAGGCAAAAAATTAAGTTTCGGTTTCTTTACCATTATTCTCACGTTAATTATTTCGTTAATGATTATGTTCATATTATTTTCAAACATTGAAAAAAAGATTGAGAATGCATTGGAAGTTCACGTAGCCCTTGTGGAATTAGCAGATGATATTCAATTTGAAATGGCCATGCAAGGTCTTTTTATTCGCGCCATTATTATCGAAGACAACCCTGTAAATAAAGAAAATTTCACAGAACATGCAAATTTACTCGATGAGCATGTAGCTGAAATCAAAGAAAAATCAAATTCCTCTGAAATGGATACATATGCAAAAGAATTAAATGCTTTTAATGATGCTTTTAATAAATCAGCTACTGACGCACTCACACTTTTTGAAGCTGGTGACCTAGAAGGAGCTTTGCTAAAGGTTAATGGTGAAGTCCAGCAGGCTAATAAAGGCATTCAGGATATATCCAATAAAATTGCGAACTATCAAAAGGGACAACTTGAAAAGGTTACACAAGAATCTAAACAAGCTGTTTTCAACTCTCAAATCATTTCAATTATTGCTATCATTATTGGTGTTGCCCTTGGTATTATCCTGATGGTTTATATACAGCGAACTATTTCTCGCCCTTTAAAATCGGTAGTCCATGCGGCAAACCAAATAGCTATCGGAGAATTACACCATCAAGATGTGACTCACCACACTAAAGATGAAATTGGTCAACTTTCAACGGCCTTTAATTCAATGAAAGGCAACCTAAAAAATTTATTAACCCATATTCAAGACAATGCTGAGCATCTAACAGCATCAGTAGAAGAACTTTCGGCTTCTACCGAAGAAATTACTTCCTCAGCTGATGAAATAACGGTGCGTATTAATGAAACTGCCAATGTTGCTAAAGCAGCTACCGTCGCTGCCAATGAAAGTGCCCATGCTATGGATGAAACAGCTGTAGGTGTTCAACGTATAGCAGAAGCTACACAACAACTTCATCACAGTGCTGTAACAACAAATGAATTAGCTACAAACGGCAACAGCACCGTAGAGAATGCTCAACTACAAATGAATGTGATCCATGATTCAACGCAAATAATCAACAACCTTGTACAAAAATTAAGTAAACAATCCGAAGAGATTAGCCAGATTACAACTGTCATTACAGCCATTACTGATCAAACTAATTTATTGGCACTCAACGCTGCCATTGAAGCAGCACGTGCGGGTGAGCATGGAAAAGGATTTGCTGTTGTCGCAGATGAGGTCCGTAAGTTAGCTGAAGAATCCAAACAATCGGCTAATCAAATCGTTGTCTTAACGCAGGAGATTCAAGAGGATACACAAAATGTAGAAAAAGCTGTTTTAGATGGCCTCCATTCAGTTGCAGATGGTGTCAAAATCATTGGACATGCAGGACAAGCATTTGAGGCAATCGTAAAAGCCATCAATGCAATGACAGACCAAATAGAAGATATATCAGCAACTTCTGAAGAAATTTCAGCTAGCGCAGAACAAGTAGCGGCCTCTGTCGCAGAAATTGCTCACGGCGCTTCGACTAGCTCAGATAGTACTCAAATAGTAGCCGCTGCTAGCAAAGAACAGACCATCACTATGCAACAAATCAATCAGGTTGCCTCGCATCTAAGCGAAAAGTCCTTAGATTTACAGCAACAAATTAATCAGTTTAAACTTTAATGAAGCAAATGGTGCATTCTTTATACTGGAATGCACTATTTTTTATTTATTATGTTATATAAATCTTCAGAACAACAAAGCACACTGCCTCAATCAGGAAATTTATAAAGAACTTAAACATTGAAAAATCAGATTTTTAGTAATTATTTGCATAATCAATCCTCGCCAGTAAGACAAATGACATCCTCAAAAAAACAGTACAAATAAAATGGATTAAATTAGTAAAGAGTGTACAGTAATCAAGGTTTATATAGACTTTATCTTGCATGAATAAAACTTAATCTGAGTGCATATATAATATCTAACTTCTCTCCAAGGAAATTATTTCAATAGAATATATTTGGTATAACTGATTTATCATTTAATCCATTTTTTTCTTAGTATGGGTACATTTTTTCATAGATTAGCTCTATTCTTTCTTTTTCAACTTAATAGATGGATAATCCTAGAAAATTACAAAATAAGTTTCTTATATATCATTAATAGATAGAAATATTCATATTTCGAGATCACAAATTACAAGAAATTACCTGCAAACGAAACTAATTCACTTAGTTTTGCTTAGATTTTCTACAAATCTATTCAATTCCCTCAAAGTATTACATCTATGACTTTTGTATCATTTTTCAAAATTTAATATTATTATCGAAAAAATAGGAATTTTCTATATAGTAAATCATTTTTTTGTTTTTACTCTATTTTTGATATTCAGAATAGATAAATATCAAATTTTTATTATACATACACTCTATTTCATTAGCATGTTAAATCGGAAAAATTTATTATTCTCTTACTTGTCAGATAATACTATATAAATTTGAATCTTTTTTATTTTGTGCACAATGATTTTTTTGGTATATTAAATAGGAGCTTCACAAAAGGCTTAAAAATTGTATAAGGGGGATTCACATGAATAAAAACAAAAAGTTTTTATTACTAACAGTTCTTGCAGTATTTTCTTTAGTACTTGCTGCATGTGGCTTCGGTGGAGATTCGTCTGAAAAATCAAAAGACGATGGAAAAGATTCTGGTTCATCTGAAACAGCTTCAGGTGGCGAATTAAATGTAGTGGTAGCTTCTGAACCACCATCACTTCATCCTGCATTAGCAACAGATACAACTTCTGGAGTTATTCTTACAAATACTTTTGAAGGATTAACAACGCTTGATGCAGACGCTCGTCCCGTTGCAGCTGCAGCTGAAAGCTGGGAAGTTAGCGAAGACTTAAAAACATACACGTTTAAATTACGTGATGCTAAATGGTCAAACGGAGATCCAGTAGTTGCTGGTGACTTCGAATATGCTTGGAAATGGGCATTAAACCCAGACAATCTTTCTGAATATGCTTCAATCCTTTACCCAATTAAAGGTGCTACAGCATACAATAATGGTGAAGGTTCTGCTGATGACGTAGGCGTTAAAGCTGAAGATGAAAAAACATTAGTAGTAACTTTAGAAAACCCAACACCTTACTTTTTAGAATTAACAGCATTCAAAACATACGCACCATTAAACCAAAAAGTAGTTGAAGGTAATGATGAGTGGTATACAGATGCTGGTGAAAACTTTGTAACAAACGGACCATTCACATTAGGTGAGTGGAGACACAACGATACAATCGTATTAAAGAAAAACCCAGAGTACTGGGATGCTGATAAAGTGGCTTTAGACACTGTTAATATCGGTATGGTTGAATCTGAAGCAACAGCAGTAACAATGTTCAAAGGTGGAGAAATTGACTATCTTGGAGCACCATTCCAATCTGTAGCACTTGATGCTATCGATGGATTTAAAGCTGATAAATCTTTAAATATTAATGACCAAGCTTCTGTATATTGGTACAAGCTAAATACAAAAGATAAAATCACTGGAAACGCTAACATTCGTAAAGCATTAGCATTAGCAGTTGATCGTCAAGGTTTAATTGATAATGTTACTAAAGGTGAGCAAAAACCTGCATTAGGTATGGTTCCTACCGCAGTTCATGGTTTTGAAGAAGACCGTGGTTACTACAAAGATAACGATATCGAAGGTGCTAAAGCAGCACTTGAAGCTGGTATGAAAGAACTTGGTATTACAAACCCAGCAGATGTAAAAATTAATCTTTCTTACAACACTAGTGAAGCACACGCTGCTATCGCTCAATTCGTACAAGAAAACTGGACTAAAAACCTAGGAATCACTGTAGGTCTAGATAACTCTGAATGGCAAGTTTACCTAGAAAAACTTAACCAATTAGACTACCAAGTTGGCCGTATGGGCTGGGTTGGTGACTACAACGATGCTTATACATTCTTAGAAATGTATGACACTGCTGCAAACGGTAACAATGATACAGGTTGGGAAAATGCAGAATACAAAAAATTATTAGATCAATCTAATACAGAAGCAGATCCAGCGAAACGTCTTGAGCTTTTAAAACAAGCTGAAGCAATTGCTGTTTCTGAGTTCCCAGTTGTTCCAATTTACTACTACACGAACCTATCTGTAGTACAAGATTATGTGAAAGACATGAAGGCAGACATCCTTGGTAACATCTCTCTTAAAGAGGTTAAAGTAGAGAAATAATCAACAACATTTCGCTTATTTAGCTCTACAGCGAAGAGCTGCCTCGTAGCCCCTACGGCGCGAGTCAGCTCTTTTTAAAATACGAAGGCATATATTTGTCAGACAATTGACAAATAGAAGGAGGAGTTTTATGTGATTAAATATATTTTGAAAAGGCTGATGTATATACTTCTCGCGCTTTTCGTCATCGTAACTGTTACGTTTTTCTTAATGCGTCTCGCTCCTGGTAGTCCTTTTGCGAGTGAACGTAATTTCCCCCCTCAAATCGAGGAGAAGTTAAACGAAACGTATGGATTAAATAACCCTTGGTATATACAATATAAAGATTATTTAATCGATACGGCCACTTTCAATTTCGGTGAGTCAATGAAATATAAAGCGCGTTCTACAAATGATATGATTTCTGAAAGTTTCCCTGTTTCTTTAACATTGGGGATTGAGGCTATGCTATTAGCAATTGGATTCGGTGTTTTAATTGGCGTAGTTTCCGCGCTATATCATAATAAGTTCCCGGATTATTTGGCAACGTCCTTTGCGGTGCTCGGTATATCAGTACCTTCATTTATCTTAGCAGGTTTAATGCAGTATTTCTTAGCCTTTAAGCTTGGTTGGTTCCCTATCAGTGGATGGAAAGGCTTTGTTTATAGTATATTACCAGCCTTTGCAATTGCGCTCTCTCACATGGGCTTTATTGCAAAGTTAACTCGTTCAAGTATGCTTGAACAAAACAATAGTGAATATGTAAAAATGGCTCGTGCGAAAGGTATTGGTAAATGGACAATCGTTTTCCGCCATACATTACGAAATGCCCTACTACCAGTCGTAACGTATATTGGTCCCTTAACAGCTGGGGTTGTTACAGGTAGTTTCATTGTAGAGCAAATTTTCGCTATTCCTGGACTTGGTAAACACTTCGTTCAAAGTATTACAAACCGTGACTATACGGTCATTATGGGTACGACAGTGTTCTATTCCATCATCCTTTTATTTGCGGTATTAATCGTTGATATTCTATATAGTGTGATTGATCCGCGTATTAAACTGAAAGGAGCGAAAAAATAATGACACAGCAACAAATTGAAAAAGATAAGTTTAAAATTGTTGGTGGTAATCATGAAGCAACGGAAAAATTAGCTGACAAATCAGTCTCCTTTTGGAAAGAAGTATTTCTCCGTTTCTCTCATAATAAAATGGCCATTGTTGGGATCATTATTTTAATTATTGTTATTTTAATGGCTATATTCGCACCAATGCTATCTCAATATAAAGCAAGTGATCAGCTAGGTGTTTACAATGCACCACCATCTGCACAATTTTGGTTTGGAACGGATGACCTTGGTCGTGATATTTTCGTTCGTATTTGGGAAGGAGCTCGTATCTCCCTATTTATCGGAATTGCTGCGGCGGTTATTGACTTAATTATCGGTGTTATTTGGGGAAGTATTTCAGGTTTATCAGGCGGTCGCGTTGATAATATTATGATGCGTATTGCTGACGTTTTAACAGCTGTCCCTTACCTTTTAGTAGTAATCGTACTTTTAGTTGTTATGCAACCAGGTTTATTCCCTATGATTATTGCCTTGTCTATCACTGGATGGATTAACATGGCACGTATCGTTCGTGGTGAAGTATTATCTATTAAAAATCAAGAATACGTTCTTGCTGCTCGCACATTAGGTGCAAGTACAGGACATTTAATTATTAAACACTTAGTGCCGAATGCTCTTGGTGCCATTTTAGTAACGATGACTTTAACAATTCCATCTGCTATCTTCACTGAGTCATTCCTAAGTTACCTTGGTCTTGGGGTTCCTGCTCCAACTGCTTCATGGGGTACAATGGCTTCCGACGGTAATAAAGCTATAGCAAATGCACCATGGCGCTTGATTTTCCCAGCAGTATTTATCTCACTAACAATCTTTGCGTTTAACGCTGTTGGTGACGGCTTACGTGATGCTCTAGATCCAAAACTACGTAAATAAGGAGGTGGCCGAAATGAGTAAAACAATTCTAGAAGTAAAAGATTTAAAAATTAACTTTAAAACTTATGCAGGGCTTGTTCATGCTGTACGTGGTGTTAACTTTGATTTAAAGGAAGGTGAAACACTAGCTATAGTTGGTGAATCAGGTTCTGGAAAAAGTGTTACGAGTAATGCGTTAATGAAACTAATTCCACAGCCACCTGGTATTTATGAGTCAGGGCAAATTTTATTTAATGGTCGTGATTTAGTTCCGTTAACTGATAAAGAAATGTCTAAAGTACGCGGAAATGAAATTGCAATGATTTTCCAAGATCCAATGACAAGTTTGAATCCAACTATGAAGGTCGGACGTCAAATAACTGAAGTAATTTTGCAACATAGAAAAGTTTCTAAAGTAGATGCAAAAAAACGTGCCATTGAGCTTTTAACACAGGTAGGTATCCCCTTCCCTGAGAAACGTTATAATCAATACCCACATGAATTTTCAGGTGGTATGCGTCAACGTGTTGTTATTGCGATCGCCCTTGCAGCTGATCCTAAGCTACTGATTGCCGATGAGCCAACAACAGCCCTAGACGTAACTATTCAAGCACAGATTTTAGAGCTAATGAAGGAAATCCAAAAGAACTCGAAAACATCTATCATTTTCATTACACACGATTTAGGTGTTGTAGCGAACATCGCAGATCGTGTAGCCGTAATGTACGCTGGACAAATTGTAGAATATGGTACTGTTAATGATATTTTCTATAATCCAAAGCACCCATACACATGGGGTCTACTAGGTTCCATGCCTGATTTGGATAATGATACAGATGAGTTATTACGCACGATTCCTGGATCACCACCAGATCTTACGAACCCACCTAAAGGGGATGCATTTGCAGCACGTAACGAGTTCGCAATGGCCATTGATTATGAACAAGAACCACCAATGTTCCAAGTAAGTGAAACACATTTTGCAAAAACTTGGTTATTGCATCCTGATGCACCAAAGATTCCTCTTCCTGAAGCGGTTGCTAAACGTATAGAAGGGTATTTAGCAAAGGAGGCACAAGAAAATGACTAAAACTGGTGCTAAAAAAATTCTTGAAATTAAAAACCTAAAGCAGCATTTTGGTTCACCAAGTAATCCAATCAAAGCCGTAGATGGTATTAGCTTCGATGTTTATGAAGGTGAAACACTTGGTCTTGTAGGTGAATCAGGTTGTGGAAAGTCAACAACTGGTCGTTCAATCATTCGATTATATGATATTACAGGTGGCGAGATTGTTTTCGATGGGGAAAATGTTCATGGAAAAAAATCTAAAAATGAGTTAAAGAATTTTAACCGCCAAATGCAAATGATCTTCCAAGATCCTTACGCTTCTTTAAATCCTCGTATGACAGCTGGTGAAATCATTGGTGAAGCCTTTGATATCCATGGCCTTTACAAGGATAAAAATGTACGTCGTGGGAAAATTCAAGAGTTACTTGAAGCTGTAGGTTTAAACAAAGAGCACGCGAATCGATACGCACATGAATTCTCTGGCGGTCAACGTCAACGTATTGGGATTGCCCGTGCACTAAGCTTAGATCCTAAGTTTATCATTGCCGATGAGCCAATCTCTGCGCTTGACGTATCGATCCAAGCTCAGGTTGTTAACTTACTAAAACAACTTCAAAAAGAACGTGGCTTAACATATCTGTTCATTGCCCATGACCTTTCGATGGTAAAATACATCAGTGATCGTATTGCTGTAATGTACCGCGGTAAAATCATGGAAATCGGTAAAGCAGATGACATTTACAATCATCCTGTTCACCCGTATACAAAATCTTTATTATCAGCAATCCCACTTCCTGATCCAATGTCTGAGAAACGTCGTCAACGTATTCCGTACAAGCATACGGAGGTTGACGAAAGTGCATCGTATCATGAAGTAGGCGACCAACACTATGTATATGGAACTGCTGATTTAGTTAAAACTTGGGTTAATAATCGATAAGACTCACTATATATCCATCCATTGGAGCTTTCCAATGGATGGTTTTTTATAATGAATTTTATTAGGAGGTAAATGTCTTTACCCCTTTTACTTTATTTTATGCAATGTAATGCTTCTATTTTTGGAAAAAAGCAGCCTTTCTTCTATCAAGAAAGACTGCTTCTCCGATCCCAATTATTTTATTGGAGCATCTGCTGTTAATTCAATATCTTGAAGTTCTGTAGTATTTCCATATTCCACATTGTAATTTTTCACGCGCTTATTAACAGGAATAACTTCTGTTCTGAAGAAAGTCGGCACTACCATTGCTTTTTCACTCATATATTCTTGCCATGATCGGAAAGCCTTTGTACGTGTATCTTGATCCATAGCCTCTTCTGAGTCAATAGCATCTAATAATTTTGTTAATTCAGGAGATACATAGCGGCTAAAGTTAAATTCAGCACCTTCACCATATAAACCTTTAGGAGACGGGTTTGTTCCAGTTCCCCATGCTGCTTGATACATATCGATTTCTGGATCATCTGCTTGAACTTTATCGTAGAAAGCATTGAATTCAATAAGACGACCTGTTGTCAATTGTACGTCTAACCCCACTTCTTTCCAGTTTTGACGGAAGTATTCAACAATTGCTTCATCTGTTTCTGAACCAGCCATTGAAGCTAAGCGAATAGAGAATTTTTTACCATCTTTATCTTCACGAATACCGTCACCATCAACATCTTTAAAGCCCGCTTTATCTAATAATTCTTTTGCTTTTTCAGGGTCATAATTATAGCCTTCTAATGTTGCATCATAATAGGATGCAAATACTGGTGGAATTAAAGAATTTCCGCGCTCACGTAATCCTTGATAGAATTTTTCTGCAACACCTTCAACATCCATTGCATAGGCAACAGCCTGACGTAATTCAATACTATTCATTTTTGACTTTTCATCAAATACGTTTACTTTATTTGTTGTATCGTATTTTCCTAATTTAAAGCCGATATAAGAATATGATAATTCTGGTCGACCTAATAATGCTAAGTTTTGTAAATCCTTAATACTATCGTACTGATTAGTCGGGTATGATGTAGCCAGATCATATTTCCCTGTTCTTAGTGCTTCCCCAATTGAAGTTGGTGGAACAACCTCAAGTACAACTTTATCCACTTTTGGCTTGCCTTTAAAATAATGTTCGTTTGCTACAAATTGTACAGACTCACCATTTACGACTTTATCAATTTTAAATGCACCAAGTGTTACTGGATTTTTACGTACTGCATCTGAAGCAAGTAAGTCTTTCACTGGAATAGATTCTAATTGATGTTTAGGCTCTGCATATGCCCATAAGCCATCACCAATGGAGTAAATAGCTGGTGATACTTTTTTAAGTTGGATTTTAATACTCTTATCATCGACTTTTGTAATACCAGAAATTGTATCTGCTTTACCATTATGGTATTCTTCTGCACCTACAATGTTTTTAAAATCATCATCATAACGAACACCTGTATAATCTGGGTGACCAATTAGCTCATATGGGAAAATTAAATCATCAGCTGTTAAAGGTGTACCATCTGACCATTTATAATCACCTTGAATTGTGACAGTTGCTGTTTTTGCTTCTACATCAACGTCTAACTTTGCAATACCTTTGTCTGTAACAAGGAAGTTTCCATCTTGTTCAAAAAGCACATTAGACGCAAAGGCTAAAATTTCTGAATCATAAGCATCTTCGTATAGTTCCCAGTTGAAAATACCTTGGAACGGAGAGCTTGTTACAAGTCCTACGCGTAATGTACCACCTTGGATTGCGTCTCCTTCATTTGTTACTTCCATTGGTAATAATGAATCACTAGTACCTTCAGACTCGCCGGATTTTTCTGTTTCACCCGACTTTTCTTTGTTATCAGTTTCTGCGCCTTTTTCAGACCCATTGCCTCCACCACTGCAGGCTGCTAAAACTAGCATGAATGCAAATAAAATGGACAAGAATAACCAATTTTTCTTCATGTGTAAATCCTCCCCTTTATCCTAATCGTTGTTTTGCGTCAGCTGCACGTCTTAACGCTTGACCGACATAATTTATACCAAGCATCAAAACTAAAATTAATAATGATGCGGGCAACCAAATCCACCATTTTGAAGATAATACTACCGGATTTGTTGCATAGCTTACTAATGTCCCTAAGCTAGGTGTGGACGGCGGTAAACCAAAGCCTAAGAACGATAGACCCGTTTCAATACCAACATTCCCTGCAAAGTTTAACGTTAATTCTACTATTAGCAACGAGCTTAAATTTGGTAGTATCCCTTTAAACATAATGGCAAAATCACTAGTCCCCATTGTTTTCGAGGCACTCACATAATCTCTACGCCCTTCGGATAAAGCTTTACTTCGAACGAGGCGTGCAGTGCTTATCCATTGAAAGGCACTTAAAATCAAAATCAACTCAAAAACACCATATTTCGGAATAATTGTAACTAATACAATGATGATCATTAATGTCGGTAATGTCATAAGGAAATCAATGATACGCATAAATAAATTATCGATAAAGCCGCCGTAATAGCCCATTATAATGCCGAGGGCAATCCCTAAGACATTCGCAATAAGGGTAATAGCAACTGCAATTAAAATAGAATTTTTCGCGCCGATAATAAGCTGTCCATACATATCACGACCCGCTTCATCAGCCCCAAGAATATATCCATTAACACCAGGCTCTGTAAAACGCTCTAATAATTTTATTCGTAATATTTCATCCTGATTCATAAATACGGACATAATTAATATTACAATTATAAGCAAAGTAATTCCAATAAATGACAATAACGCTAATTTATCTTTTCTGAATTCACGAATAACGACTTGAATCCCTGTTGGTGGCATATTTTCAACTTTTACTACATCATTTTTTTGCTCCATTTTATTTCACCTCTCCTTATGCGTTCAATGTAACTGTTAGTCTATGCGGATACGTGGATCAACAATGCTCATAATTATATCTGACAATAGACTACCTAATAACGCTAAGAAGCCATAAAGCATAACAAGAGCTGTAATAACACTATAATCACGACTTGTTACGGAATGGATGAATAATTGCCCCATGCCTGGGAAGCCAAAAATTGTCTCTATGAAAATCGAGCCGCCTAATAAGCCTGTAATTGTAAAGCCAAGGAAGGCCGCAATAGGTAATAAAGAGTTACGGAAAATATGTCTTCTGTAGATGATTTTCATTGGTACACCTTTACTACGTGCTGTCTTAACATAATCCTGTGTCTTGGCATCAATAATTTCTGAACGTAAGTATTGAATAATCGTCGTTGTCGCTAAAATGGCATACGTCATTGCAGGTAATATTAAATGATACAAACGATTCCAATAATACTCGAGCGTTCCGGGTTCCACCCCTACATCGACTGTTCCACTCGTCGGAAACCACATTAAACGATATCCAAAGATATATAAGAAAATTAAGCCCAATACAAAAGTTGGTATTGCATAGCTTATAAAGCTATACAGGGTAATCGACTTATCATACAATGTATCCTGCTTACGTCCAGCTATCATTCCTAATGGAATAGCAATTAAATAAACAAGAATGGTGCTAAGTAGGGCAAGCCAAAAAGTGTTTAATGCACGCTCGCCAATCAATGAGGACACTGCAAGTTTATATGTATAGCTTTGTCCAAAATCTCCCTGAAAGGCATTGATCACCCAATGGTAATATTGTACATACCATGGATCATAATAACCCGCTTGAATTCTAAGTTCTTCGATACGTGCAGGGTCTGTTTCTGGTGTAATTAACCCTGTAAAAGGATCACCTGGCATTTGTTTCGCTAAGATAAAAATAATTAAGCTTAGCACAAACATTTGAGGAATCATTAAAACTACTCTTCTAGCAATTGTTTTCCACATTTCACATTCCTCCTGACATTGCAACCATATGTGTGTCTGAAATGGATTTCAGTGGATAGACTTTTCCATGCTCATCATAGTATTTATGTTGCTCTTGTTGATAATTTCCTTCTACCTGTTGTCGAATTAATTTACGCTCATTCCTAGTCTCTGGTTCGATATTCGGAATGGCTGATAAAAGGCGGTTCGTGTATATATGCTGCGGATTCTTATAAATATCATGTCTTGTACCAGTTTCCACAAAGCGTCCTTTGTACATAATAGAAATATGATCACACATATGTTTAACAACGCCTAAATCATGGGAAATGAATAAGTATGTAAGTCCATACTCATTTTGAATATCTTTCATGAAATTCAGTACTTGTGCCTGTACTGATAGATCTAGCGCTGAAACAGGTTCGTCTGCAATAATCATTTTAGGGTTACAAGCAACCGCTCGCGCAATGCCCAGACGTTGCTTTTGGCCACCCGAAAATTCATGGGGATATTTTAGTAAAACATCTTCCGACATCCCAACAATAGCAAGTAGCTCTTTAATACGTTTGCGTTCCTCTTGATCACTGAGCTTCATAAAATTCCGAATAGGCTCTGCTAGAATATCGAGAACACGTTTTCTAGGATTCATACTAGAATGAGAGTCTTGGAAAATCATTTGTATGTCTCTGTTATAGGCAGAATCACGTTTTCTCTGTTGGTTTGTCACATTTTCACCCTCATAAAAAATTTGACCAGAGGTAATCTTTTCTAGACCTATGATTGCTTTTCCTGTTGTTGATTTACCTGATCCTGATTCTCCTACTAGCCCATACGTCTTGCCCTTTTCGAACTCCATTGTTACACCGTCCACTGCATATACGCGATCAACAACGGTATTAAAAAATCCTCCACGTATTGGGTAATGAACACTTAAATCTTTTATTTGCATAAAGCTCATACAGTCCCGCCCCCTTCTTCACCTTCGAAATGAAAGTGTTTCCAGCAGGTACATCTCACAAAATGTCCTGGTGCAATTTCATGTAATTGTGGTTTTGCTTCGTGTGAAGATGCATCAATCCACGGAATACGTCCTGAAAAACGACAACCTTCTCGAGGTAAATTGATTAAAGATGGTACCATCCCTTGAATAACCTCGAGTCTTTCATTTTCGCTATGTGTTTGTGGAATTGAATTTAATAGTGAACGCGTGTAAGGGTGCCTTGGATTATTGAATAATTCCTGAACCGGTGCCTCCTCCACTACTTCACCTGCATACATAACTACAACACGATCAGCCATCTCTGCTACAACGCCTAAATCATGCGTAATGAGAATAATGCCTGTCTCTGTCTCAGTCTGTAATGCTTTTAACAGGTCCAAAATTTGGGCCTGAATGGTAACATCTAATGCTGTTGTTGGTTCATCAGCAATTAATATAGCTGGCTTACATGATAGGGCAATCGCAATCATGACACGCTGACGCATCCCCCCCGATAGCTGATGAGGAAATTGTCTAGCTACGCGTTCTGGATTTGCAATTCCAACTTGATTGAGTAGTTCTAATACTCTTTCACTTCGCTGTTGTTTTGAAAGCTTTGTATGATAGATTAACCCTTCTTCAATTTGTTCGCTTATTCTCATTAAAGGGTTAAGTGCTGATAGTGGGTCCTGAAAAATAAACCCAATGTCATTACCACGTAAGTTATTAAATTGTTGGTCATTCAATTTTGCTAAATTTTGATTATTATAAAAGATATCACCAGTAACCTTTGTATTAACCTCATTGTGCAAACCTACAATAGTAGTCGCTAACGTACTTTTACCACAACCTGATTCTCCAACTATTGCTAATACCTCATTTTTTTGAAGCGAAAGTGAGACATCATCTACAGCAGCGTGGTATGTATCTTTTATGCGAAAACTTGTAGTCAAATTTGTTATTGTTAGTAAGTCTTTTGCTGTATTCAAACAATCTCTCCTCTATAATTCAATATTCTGAAAATACAAACGATACTTTATATCAGAATCATATTTAGTTTTTCTCTCTTCTCCCCTCATTTTTATATTGGCAAGTATGATTTTAATAATTTTTTCGCCTTCAACTCGTCAGTTGCTGATAGAATTATCTGAAAATTAAACTGTGCTATTATTTTAGCTAGAAAACATGTATAAACGCAAGTCCCTTTTTCAAATTATTTCAATCCAGCTTATAAATTTCCACCAGACATCTCCCTCTAAAAAATGCTCGTTTTATATTTTCGTTTTAAGAAATATTTTACTTTATCTTTACAAAGTTATAATTTATACAAAAATAAATTATTCAAATATAACAAAAAAATTCATACCACAAATTTACTTTTACAAATAAAACACAGTTAAACTCAAATAAATGAGTGTTTTATAGCAAAAAATAACAAATTAACTTTTATAGAAAAATTATATTTCACACATTTTTATTTTCAATGAATAATTTTGGACGTTGAAGTGCTAATATTTCAAATTACTTTAAGAAAACAATTTAAAGCTTTTAGTTTATAGCTATCTACCATACTTCTTAATTATTCCTAATTGCCGAATTTTTCTTTAATATTCAATATAGAAATACTATTTAGAATATTTTAAAAGGAAATTACATGATTTTATGTTAAAATTTCCAATGACAAAGTTTTATTATATTATTTTTCATTTCAACATAAGGAAAGGTTGGCTGTCATGGCAAAAATTAATGATGCATGGTTTACTGTAGAGGAAATCAATAATGAAACGTATGCTATAAGTGAATATGGTCATTGGGAAAAGGTGCATTCCTTTTTATTGCTTGGGGAGAAACAAGCTGTTCTTATTGATACAGGTCTTGGGATTGATAATATTCAAAGGATTAGTAAACAATTAACCTCTTTGCCCATTTCTGTGATTACAACACATGTTCATTGGGATCATATTGGCAGTCACGGAGCGTTTGATGATATTTATGTTCATAAAGATGAGGTTGATTGGCTAATCCATGGTATCCCTAAATTATCTATCGAACAGATTAGAACGGATGTTGGCCGTAATATTACGATACCTACACCTAAAACGTTTAATCCTTCGGACTACAAGCCTTTTCAGGGACAGCCTTCTGGTGTTTTAGAAGATGGTGATATTATAGATATAGGGAACCGAAAATTATCTATACTCCACACACCAGGGCATTCTCCTGGCCATATTGCTCTTTTGGATCATAAATATGGCTATTTGTTTACTGGGGACTTACTATATGATCAAGCACCTATTTATGCATTTTTTCCAACTACTAGCCCCGAGGATTTAGTCCAATCTTTAGAAAAAATAGCTAACTTATCTTCGCTTACGAAAATTTTTGGTTCTCATCACACATTAGGTCTTGACCCTTCTATCTTATTAGAGGTAAAAAAGGCAGTTATTACACTTCGAAAAAACAATCTAGTACATTTTGGGACAGGTATACATCGTTTTAATGGCTTTAGTATTCAATTTTAAATACCCTCTCCCTATTTAAATAGGAAGAAAAAAGCTGTTCTACAGGTCAAATAACCAGTAGAACAGCTTTTTATTATAGCTCTCCTGCCTTTAATTTCGCATGCCACTCTTTTAAGAATGGAATATCTTCTTCTCTAATAGCACCTGATTCATTTGCTGCCTCAATCAGATAATCGAAATTAGTTAAGGAGACATATTGGATGCCAGCTTCATCAAATGCTTGTTCAGCTCGTGGAAGATTATATGTGTAGACACAAACAACTCCTAGTACTTCACAGCCTGCTGCACGCAATGCTTCAACTGCTGTAATGGAAGAACCACCAGTAGAAACGATATCCTCCACCACAACTACTTTTTGGCCCGCTGCGTATTTTCCTTCAATTTGATTGCCACGGCCATGTTCTTTCGCTTTAGAGCGTACATAGACCATTGGTAATTCTAAAATATCACTTACCCATGCTGCATGTGGGATACCTGCTGTTGCTGTACCAGCTACTATTTCAGTCGCTCCAAAATGCTCTTTAATTACAGCTGCTAAGCCAGTCGCAAGTTGTTTACGAATAACAGGGTCAGAGATTGTTAAACGTGTATCACAGTAAATAGGTGATTTTATACCAGATGCCCATGTAAATAATTCTGTTGGATTTAATTCTACAGCACCCACCTTTAGCATAGCGTGTGCAATTTCATTCTGTAATGTCATCATTTATGCCTCCCATAATTCACTTACGATTTTATATGCCGCTACTGGATCCTGTGCACCTGTTACAGCACGTCCAACAACGATGAGTGACGAACCTTCACGTTTTGCTCCATCCGGTGTGGCAATACGTTTTTGATCGTGTGCAGCGCCACCGGCTAGACGAATTCCTGGTGTTACCCGAAGAAAATCCTCTCCACACACTTCAGCTATTGCCTTAGCCTCATGTACCGAACAAACGACACCCTGTAAGGCAGCTTGTTTTGTTAGACGTGCATAATGTAGAACAGACTCCTGTAAGGATAAAGCAATTCTTTGCTCCGTCTGCATTTGCTCCTCTGTTGTGGATGTTAATTGTGTTACAGCAATTAATGCTGGACGTTCTTTGCCTACAGGTGTTCCTGCTTCTAGACCCTCTAGGGCAGCCTCCATCATTGGACGTCCACCTGCCGCATGGACATTTACTAAATTCACTCCTAGTTTGGCTAAGCCCTTCATAGCAGAGAATACTGTATTCGGGATATCATGTAGTTTTAAATCAAGGAAAACATCATGACCTAACTCTTTTACTTTGCGTACAATATCAGGCCCTTCTTGCATATATAATTCCATTCCAATTTTCACGAAAAGAGGCTCATGGAAGTGCTTTAAGAAATCGAATACTTCTTTTTCTCCTGGAAAATCTAATGCTAGTATAGGCTTAGTATTCATCAACGATGGCTCCTTCCAATAATATCTGTTATATGTTCTACCTCAAGTGCGTCAAGTTTTGCTGGTAAATCATCAATAATATTTGGGCAAACGAAGTGGTCCACAAAATTTGCAGTTCCTATTGCCACAGCTGAAGCACCTGCCGACATAAAATCAATGACATCCTGTGCTTCTGTCACACCACCCATGCCAATTATCGGAATATTAACAGCCTTGTACACCTCATAAACCATTCGGATGGCAATGGGCTTTACAGCAGGACCCGATAAACCACCTGTGCCATTTGCGATGACTGGTTTCCCTGTCCGCTCATCTAAACGCATACCTACTAAAGTGTTAATCATTGTTATGCCATCCGCGCCACCCGCTTCGACAGCTAAAGCAATGTCTACGATATTTGTTACATTCGGTGATAACTTCACATAAACAGGAACAGTGGATACAGCTTTAACCGCCTTGACAAGCTCACGTGCTGTGTCTGGATCTGTCCCAAATTGAATGCCACCACATTTAACATTTGGACATGAAATATTCAGCTCCAAAGCTTGGACATTAGGTGCTGCTGAAATACGTCTCGCTACTTCTACATAATCTGCAGTCTCTGTTCCAGCCACATTGGCGATAATTGGTACATCATAGCCCTCTAAAAATTTCAATTCCTCATTCATCACTTTTTCAATGCCAGGATTTTGTAGCCCAATTGCATTTAACATCCCTGCTGCTGTTTCAGCCACACGCGGCGTTGGATTACCTGCACGAGTTTCAACTGTTGTTGCTTTAATCATTATTGCCCCTAACTTGGATAGATCGTAAAGCTGTGCATATTCACGTCCAAAACCAAAGCAACCGGAAGCAGGCATAATAGGGTTTTTTAAATCTAAACCTGGTAATTGAATGTTTAAACGACTCATAATGCCACCGTACCTTTCGGGAAAACTGGACCATCAGAGCATACTTTGACATAGTCTTTTGCTATTTGATCGGTTGTTTTGCAGACACATGCAAAACAAGCACCAATACCACAGCCCATACGCTCTTCAAATGATAAATAACCTTCTTTTTCTGGATAGAAGCCTTCAAGTGCTTTTAACATTGGGAGAGGACCGCAAGAATAAAAGACATCAAATTCAGGTGCTCGAGACTCTAACACATTTGTCACAAAGCCTTTTGTCCCTTTAGAGCCGTCAACCGTTACATAATGCGTTTCCCCAAGGGCGCTGAATTCCTCTTCATAGAAGCATACATCTTCCGTTTGAAAGCCAAGCACATGTATTGTTTTAACACCACGTGCGTTTAATTGCTTGGAAAGCTCATGTAGTGGAGGCACTCCGATTCCCCCTCCGACTAGTAGAGCTGTTCCTCCCTCTTTTACTGCATCTACTGGGAAACCATTTCCAATTGGTCCGAGGACATTGACCTGTTGACCTTCACGATTTGTTGCTAATACTTTGGTACCACGACCCTCAGCACGATAAATCATTGTAAATTCATTGTTATCTTTATCTATATTTGCAATACTAATTGGTCGACGTAAAAGCGGCTCCAACGAATCCGACACCTTTACATGGACAAACTGGCCAGGAGTCATATCCTGAACCAGTTCACCATGAAGTGTCAGTTCGAAAATGTTTGTCGCAATTTGCTTTTGGGAGACGACCCTCATTTTCTCTTGACGTATCATATTAGTGTACTACCTCCGCTTTTGGCATTTCTTCTGCTGTAAATGTCATAGATTCAATGACACGTACCATTGCTTCTGCCGTATCTAAAGATGTGAGACAAGGTACGCCATTTTCTACAGACTCACGACGAATTCGGAAACCATCTCGAGCTGGTTGCTTACCTTTTGTTAATGTATTAACGACAAGCTGAGCTTCGCCATTTTGGATTAAATCAATCAGTGTTTGTCCCTTCGCACCAATCTTGCCAACAACATCCGTGCGCACTCCAGCAGCTTCAAATGCTTTTGCTGTTCCCTCAGTAGCTACAATGCGATAGCCTACTGTTGAGAAACGTTTTGCTAATGCGATTGCTTCTTCTTTATCCTTATCAGATACCGTAAACAATACTGTTCCTTCTGTGCGAATTTCCATTCCTGCTGCAACTAAGCCTTTGTAAAGTGCTTTTTCTAATGTTGCATCTTTGCCCATTACTTCCCCAGTAGATTTCATTTCAGGGCCTAATGTTATATCTACACGGCGTAGTTTGGCAAATGAGAACACTGGTACTTTCACAAATACACCTTTTTGCTCAGGGGCTAATCCTGTTGGATAGCCCTGCTCGACAATCGATTTCCCTAGAATTGCTTTCGTTGCAATATTAGCCATAGGGATATTTGTAATTTTACTTAAGAATGGTACTGTACGTGATGAACGTGGGTTCACCTCAATGACATATACCTCACCTTGGGAAATTACATATTGAATGTTCATTAAGCCTACGATTCCAAGACCTTTTGCAAGACGTGTTGTATAATCTACTAATGTATCTTTTTGATACTGTGTTAATTTCTGTGGTGGGTAAACTGATATAGAGTCACCAGAGTGAACCCCTGCGCGCTCAATATGCTCCATAATACCTGGGATTAATACATGTTCTCCATCACAGATAGCATCTACTTCAATTTCCTGCCCTGTTAGATAACGGTCCACTAATACCGGATGATCTGGAGATGCTTCCACTGCGTTCTCCATATAGTGCTGTAATTCTTCTTGGTTGTAAACAATTTCCATTGCACGTCCACCTAGAACATAGGAAGGACGGACAAGTACCGGGAAGCCCAGACGCTCACCAATGGCAAGTGCTTCAACTGTAGAAACCGCTGTTTCACCCTGTGGCTGTGGAATGTTTAAGTCACGTAAAGCCTGTTCGAATTTATCGCGGTTTTCTGCACGGTCGATATCCTCTAGAGAAGTTCCTAGGATTTTCACACCATTTGCAGCTAACTTATCGGCAAGGTTAATCGCAGTTTGACCACCGAATTGAACAACAACTCCAATTGGCTGTTCTAAGTCGATAATATGCATAACATCCTCGATTGTTAATGGCTCGAAGTATAATTTATCGGAAATTGAGAAGTCCGTAGACACTGTTTCTGGATTTGAGTTGATAATGATAGCTTCATAGCCTGCCTCTTGAATGGCCCATACTGAATGGACGGTAGCATAGTCGAATTCTACCCCCTGTCCAATGCGGATAGGTCCTGAACCTAGTACTACTACAGAAGGTTTTTCTGACTTAATGGATTCGTTTTCTTCCTCATATGTGCCGTAGAAGTAAGGTGTTTCAGATTCAAACTCTGCTGCACATGTATCAACCATTTTATAGACAGGAATAATACCTTGCTCTTTACGATATGCGTAGATGGCTTCTTCTGTCGTGTCCCAAAGCTCAGCAATTTTCTTATCTGCAAAGCCTAAACGTTTTGCTGTACGAAGCACTTCTTTATCATTTTTATGGTCAGCTAGCGTTTGTTCCATATCTACAATGTTTTTAAATTTGTTTAAGAAGAATAAGTCAATAGCTGACCATTCATGGATTTGTTCAATTGTCACACCACGGCGTAATGCTTCACCGATGAAGAATAAACGCTCATCCCCAGCCTTGCGGATACGTTTTTCAATCCAAGAATCCGAGTTGTCTTCAGCGTGCTTTAGCTCTAAGTGTACTTGACCTGTTTCAAGTGAACGAACCGCCTTTAACATGGCTTCCTCGAATGTACGGCCTAGTGCCATCACTTCACCAGTAGCTTTCATTTGCGTGCCAAGATTACGCTTTGCTGATTCGAATTTGTCGAATGGCCAGCGTGGGATTTTAGCGACAATATAGTCAAGAGCTGGCTCAAAGCAAGCATAGGTTGATCCTGTTACAGGGTTTTTAATTTCATCTAATGTTAAACCAACTGCAATTTTTGCTGCTAGCTTAGCAATTGGATAGCCTGTTGCTTTAGAAGCTAGCGCAGAAGAACGTGATACACGCGGATTTACTTCAATTACATAGTAGTTGAAGCTATATGGATCAAGTGCTAGTTGGACGTTACAGCCACCTTCAATTTTTAACGCACGAATAATATCTAATGAAATATTACGTAGCATTTGATTTTCACGATCCGAGAGAGTTTGAGTCGGTGCTACTACAATCGAATCCCCCGTGTGAATTCCTACTGGGTCAACATTTTCCATGTTACATACTACAATGGCATTGTCCACTGCATCGCGCATTACTTCATATTCTATCTCTTTATAGCCTGCAATAGATTTTTCTAGTAAACATTGTGTTACTGGTGAATATTTAAGACCGGATGTTACGATTTCCTCTAAATCCTGATCATTGTAGCAAATGCCGCCTCCTGTACCACCAAGCGTAAAGGCTGGACGAACAATAACAGGGTAACCAATTTTGACTACAAATCTTTTCGCTTCGTCTAAGGAATGAATAATATCAGACTCAGGTACTGGAGCACCTAATTCGTACATTAAGTTACGGAATAAATCTCGGTCCTCTGCTTTATGAATAGCATCTAGTTTTGTACCAAGGATTTCTATACCCAGCTCATCTAGAATGCCTGATTTATCTAATTCAATCGCCATGTTAAGACCAGTTTGACCACCAAGTGTTGGCAAAATAGCATCTGGGCGTTCTTTACGTAAAATACGAGATACAAAATCAAGAGAAATCGGTTCGATATAAACTTTGTCCGCAATTTCTGTATCTGTCATAATTGTGGCAGGGTTTGAGTTAATTAAGATAACACGGTAGCCCTCTTCTTTTAATGACAAACAAGCTTGTGTTCCTGCGTAGTCAAATTCTGCTGCTTGCCCGATGACGATTGGGCCTGAGCCGATTACTAAAATTGTTTCAATATCTGTACGTTTAGGCATGTTGTTTCCCCTTCCCTGCTTCTACTTCCATCATTTCAATAAATTCATCAAATAAGTGGTTTGAATCTTCTGGTCCTGGTGATGCTTCTGGATGGTATTGTACCGTAAAAATTGGATATTTTTTATGACGTACCCCTTCACACGTACCATCATTTAAGGCGATATGTGTTAATTCTAGATCAGTATCTTGTAATGATTCGATATCAATAGCGTAGCCGTGATTTTGAGATGTTAAATCTGTACGACCTGTGCGTAAATCTTTTACTGGATGATTGCCACCACGGTGTCCAAACGGTAGTTTAAAGGCTTTCGCTCCACTTGCTAAGGAAAAGATTTGATGACCTAAGCAAATCCCGAACATTGGCACTTTTCCAATTAAGTTACGTACTGTTTCTATTCCCTCTTGGACATCTTCTGGATTCCCTGGTCCGTTTGAGAGCATAATGCCATCTGGATGCCAAGCTAAAATTTGTTCAGCTGATGTATTGTAAGGAACTACTAGTACATCACAATCACGTTTATTTAATTCTCGAAGGATGCCATGTTTCATACCGTAGTCAATTAAGACCACTCGTTTACCTCGACCAGGTGATGGATAGGCTGCTTTTGGCGATACTTCACGTACATGGTGTGTTATAGCTGGTGTCGCTTGCAGTTGCGTCACAACTTCACTCACATTTACCTCTTCATTGGCCGCTGTTAAAATCGCCTTTACTGATCCTTTACTACGAATAATACGTGTTAATTTACGCGTATCAATCCCCTCTATACCCGGGATATCTTTTGATGTTAAATACTCATCTAACGTTAAATCGCAACGGAAGTTAGAAGGCGTTTTAGCAAGTTCGCGTACAACAAATCCACGTATAGCTGGCGTAATGGATTCAAAATCATCTCGGTTAATGCCGTAGTTTCCTACCATTGGATACGTCAATGTAACAATTTGACCATAGAACGAAGGGTCTGAAATAGTTTCTTGATATCCCGTCATACCTGTCGTAAATACAACCTCACCTTGTGAAGCGCGATCACTCCCAAATGCTGTACCTGTAAATACTGTGCCATCCTCTAAAACTAGTAAACGTTTTTTCATTACTCTGCCTCCTGATATACGATATTTCCTTCAAAAATTGTTAGGACCGGCCAACCTTTTGCAACCCAACCGTTAAATGGTGTATTACGTCCTTTTGATACAAAGCCTTCTGCATCAATTGTTTGTTCTTTTTGAATATCTATTAAAATCATATCCGCTGAAGCACCCACTGCTAATGTGCCATAGGGTAGATCAAAAATTTCAGCTGCCTTCACTGACATCCAGTCTATTAATTGTTTTAAAGTCCATTTCCCTGTTTCAACAAATTGTGTATATAGTAGTGGGAAGGCTGTTTCGAAACCTACAATACCAAACGGTGCCCCCACCATACCACAGCATTTTTCTTCCACTGTATGTGGTGCATGGTCTGTTGCAATACAATCGATAGTTCCATCTAGTAGTGCTGCATGCAGTGAATCTTTGTCATCAGCCCCACGCAATGGTGGATTCATTTTCCAGTTTGCATCATCGGATGGAATATCCATTTCTTCGAGTAATAAATGATGCGGACAAACCTCTGCTGTTACACGAATTCCGGCTGCCTTTGCATCTCTTACCGCACGAACAGATTCTTTTGTTGATACGTGACAAACATGGTAGCGTGCACCTGCAGCCTCAGCAAGCAGTACATCTCGTGCAATTTGAACGGATTCGCAAATGGATGGAATCCCCGGAAGATCAAGCTCCTTATTACGCTTTCCTTCATGCATAACCCCATCATAAATTAATGAATTATCCTCGCAATGGGCCACAACTACCATGTCGTGCTTGGCAGCATCCTTCATTTGCTCGTACATGGTTGAAGCAAGCTGAATTCCTACACCATCATCTGAGAACGCTACAGCTCCATATGCTTTTAACTCCTCCACATTTGTTCGAACTTCCCCAGAAATATCCTTTGTTAGTGAACCGTATGGAAGTACTCGAATCACAGCACTTTCTTTAATCAGCCCATTAATAAGCTGCATGTTTTCCACTGAATCTGGTACCGGCTTCGTATTTGGCATGGCACAAATTGTCGTAAAGCCACCCTTTGCTGCAGAGGCAGACCCTGTCGCTATTGTTTCTTTATGTTCAAAGCCTGGCTCTCGTAAATGTGTATGCACATCGACAAACCCTGGTGCTACAATCAAGCCATTTCCTTCAATGACCTCTGCATTTACTACCGTTACCTCTTGGCCAATTGCTGTAATTTTTCCATCTGCCATGGCGATATTGACTGTTTGCAGCTCACCTTGTTCATTTAACATTTGTACATTTCGAAGTACTTTTTTCATGTTATTCTCTCCCCTTTAAAATTGTTTCCACAATTGCCATCCGTGTATAGACTCCATTTCGCACCTGCTCGAAAATTCGAGAGCGTCCACACTCTACAAGCTCAGAAGCAATTTCTACATCACGATTCACTGGTGCTGGATGCATAATAATAGCTGATTCTTTCATTAGCTTTTCTCGTTCTATTGTTAAGCCGTATTCTTGATGGTAGCCTTCTTTCGAAAAGCTTTTATTTACTTTATGACGTTCATGTTGCACACGTAATAGCATAATGACATCGCTAATTTCGATTAGATCATCCCAAGAATGATGCGCTTCAAATCCTCCTGCCCATTCTTCTGGACAAAGGAAGTGCACTTTTGCCCCTAAACGTTGCAATGCATGGGCGTTTGATTTTGCTACTCGACTATGTGAGATATCTCCAACTATCGTAATATTGAGCCCTTCAAAATACCCAAACTCTTTTTTTATTGTATATAGATCCAATAATGATTGGGATGGATGCTGTCCTGCACCGTCCCCTGCATTGATGATTGCTACATTAATACCATTTAGTAGCTCATTATAATATTCATCCTCTGATGCTCGAATAATGACTGCATCTAAACCTATCATTTCTAAAGTTTTGACCGTATCGTACATGGTCTCCCCTTTAGTAACACTCGAAAATCCCGCATCGAAAGGAATGATATGACAGCCAATTTTATGCTCAGCCATTTCGAAGCTTGATTTTGTCCGTGTACTTGGTTCAAAAAATAAGTTGGCAACGTTGTATGTCCGAGATAACGATGATGTTTCACCATTTTCAAAAGCTTGCGCAAGATCTAGGATGTGGTGAATCTCTTCTGTTGTTAAATGTTCCATCGATAATAAGTTCTTCATCATGTGACCCCCATAAGGTTGTGTGTCATGAACGTCTATGTATGACGTTCTTTTCATAAAGTAAAAGCCCCGTTGATGTCATCAACGAGGCATAAGGAGGCGTGACAAACTACAGCAGGGAATCATCCTTACTTTAGCCTATCCACAACTTCCCTTTTTTTGCCTCTCTGGACAATTCATTAAAAGGTACTACTATGAATTTTTATTTTGATTGTATGGTACGGGTTTTTCGGCTTCCTTCTTACCTGGTAATATGGCATTCAATAGGACACCGATGATGGCAGCTAGTGCCATTCCTTCAATACTCAATGATTCTGAAATGACGAACTTTGCACCGCCGATCCCGATGACTAAAATCACTGAAGCAATCACTAGATTACGACTATTTCCAAAATCAATATGATTATCTACAAGCATACGTAAACCACTAGCTGCGATAATACCGAAGAGCAAGATGGACACTCCACCTAATACTGCGGTTGGAATAGTTGCAATCACTGCCATTGCTTTCCCGAAGAATGATAGTAATATGGCTACTATTGCAGCACCTGCTATAACGTACACACTATAAACACGAGTAATTGCTAGAACACCAATATTCTCACCGTAAGTTGTTTTAGGTGGACCACCGATTAATGCACTTACGAATGTGCCAAGTCCATCACCTAGTAGGGAACGGTGTAAACCAGGTTCTTTAATGTAATCACGGTTAACTACTTTCCCTAATACAAGCTGATGACCAATATGTTCAGAAATCGTTACGATCACAATCGGTACCATGACAAGTAGAATTTTTGTTGTGATTTCAAATTCATAATGTACACCTGGTAGCAAGAAGTCCGGCATAGCAAAGAATTTTGCGCTGGCAATCGGTGTATAATCTACAATGTCGACAATCATGGAGTAAATATAACCTACGATTAAGCCCATCAAAATTGGCATTGTACTTAAAATTCCTTTAAAGAAAATCGTGAAGATAATTGCTGTAAAGACTGTGACTAAAGCGGCAGAGAAATGTAAAAAGCTATATTCCCCGTTAACATTCATCGCCATATTCACGGCCGTACCCGATAGTCCAAGTCCAATAACCATAATTACTGGTCCTACTACAATCGGTGGCAAAATTTTCATTATCCACTTATAACCACTTTTCCAAATGATTAAAGATACGATTCCGTACGTGATTCCGACAGCCATTGCGCCAATCATGGCATTTCCAGGGTTTACACTGGAACCATCCTCATTCAAACCACCTGCCGCCAGTAATATTGGAGCAATAAAGGCAAAGGAGGAGCCTAAGTAAGCGGGTACCTGAAATTTTGTAATTAATAGGAAGAATATTGTTGCAATCCCACTTGTTAAAAGGGCAATTGCAGGGCTAAGACCTACTAACTGTGGCACTAAGATTGTTGACCCAAACATGGCAAACATATGCTGGAAGCTTAATGTCACTAGCTGAAGTGGGGTTGGCTTATCCTTAATATCTAATACTGCATTTGACATTTTGTTTCCTCACTTTATTGTTCGTCTTCTTTATAAATAATAACGCCATCTTCTCCATCTACATCTTGTAAATTGACAATGATGCGCTCAGAGCCAGAAGTCGGAACATTTTTCCCCACGTAATCTGCTCTGATTGGTAACTCTCGATGTCCTCTATCAACTAGAACAGCTAATTGAATTTGAGCAGGTCTTCCTAAATCCATGATAGCGTCTAGTGCTGCACGAACTGTTCGTCCTGTATAGAGAACATCATCGACTAAAATAATCTTTTGATTTTTCACTTCATGCTCAATGTCAACTTGCTCAACATGTGCTTGTTCATTTTCATGTTTCGTTGTTAAATCATCTCGGTAAAGTGTAATATCAAGCTCCCCAGTACGAATTGGTTTACCTTCGATTTTTTCAATTCGTTGTGCTAAGCGTTTGGCTAGAAAAGCACCTCGTGTTTTAATGCCAACTAAAATACATTCATCGATTCCTTTGTTGCGTTCAATAATTTCATGAGCAATACGTGTTAATGCTCGTGCCATTGATGGGCCATCTAACAATTCATTTTGAGCCAAATTCGTTTCCCCCTCTCTACAATCTATTGTGAGCATGTGTCCATAAAAAAACCTCTCGAGGCGAATAGCCTGAGAGGGTTGTATACGTGTTTAAAAAGCATGTCGAAAAAAATTTGCAGCACAAATTTTTTGCAACACTATCACATGTCCCTTCTCAGCCTCTCTGGACTGCTATTAAAGGTGAATATTTAATTAGTTTGTTCATTCACTGTCGTTAGTATAGACTTTCTTTGCGTATACGTCAATGCCTATTTCGTAATTCATTTAATAATTGCTCATAATCAGCAGGAAGTGGCGTTTCAAACTCTAAGTATTCACCTGAAGAAGGATGATTGAAGCCTAGCGTTGCTGCATGAAGAACTTGTCCACCAAAATCAATTGTCTTTTTCGGTCCATACTTTGGATCCCCAACAAGCGGGAAACCGATATAATTCATATGCACGCGAATTTGATGTGTTCGTCCTGTTTCTAGACGACATTCTACAAGCGTATAATCACCAAAGCGCTCTACCACATGAAAATGCGTAACAGCATGTTTACCATTATCGACAATAGCCTGCTTCTGACGGTCTTTCTGATCACGACCGATTGGCGCATCAATAGTCCCTTTATCATGTGCAATATGCCCATGTACAAGAGCAATATATTTACGAGTAACAGTTTTATTGACTAACTGATCCACTAACGATTCATGGGCTACATCGTTTTTGGCAACCATTAATAAGCCTGATGTATCTTTATCGATACGATGGACTATACCTGGACGCATAATCCCGTTGATACCCGATAAATCTTTACATTGATACATCAACCCATTTACTAGCGTGCCTGTCATATGCCCTGGTGCTGGATGAACGACCATACCCTTTGGTTTATTCACAACAAGAACATCAGCATCCTCATAAACAATATCAAGTGCTAGGTTTTCTGCGATTACATCAAGTGGTTCAGCTTCTGGTACATCAATAGCAATAACGTCCCCCGCTTTTACCTTATATTTTGCTTTCACAGCATCGCCATTTACCTTGATATTTCCGTCACTAATCCAGTTCCCAATCTGTGTGCGCGACCATTCAGATTGTAAGCTTGAAAGTGCTTTATCAATGCGCTCTCCTTGCTGTTGTTCTTCGATTGTATATGTTACTTCCGTCATTGTTTCACCTGTTTCTTCTCTTTTTTATCTTCCCTAATCAAGCCAATCATTAGTATAACAACAGCAATGGTCAACGCAGCATCTGCCACATTAAAAATTGGGAAATCATACTGAATAATCGGAATTAAAACATCTACAAAATCAACCACTTCTCCTCTAAATAAACGATCGATAAAGTTCCCTATTGCTCCACCAAGTAATAGCATTAAGCCCACTTGAAAAATTGGCTTCCCTTTCGCTTCTTTATGATAAAAATAGACAATGGCACAGATAACGGCAATTGTCACGATGCTAAACAGCCACATTTGCCCTTCTAGCATCCCCCATGCTGCACCTCTATTACGATGTGATAAAATGCCAAACCATGGATCTACTACAGCAATACGTTCACCATACTCCATATTTTTCACAATCAACCACTTTGTCCATTGATCCAATAATACGACAAAGGCAGCCAATCCATAATATTTATACACAAACATTCCTCCGTTCGCTCAACATCTAACCTATTCTACCATATCAGCACCATTCACAATAACTAATATCACATCAAAAATATGGCGATTCCAAATGTCTTGAAAATACAAAAAAGCTATCTCTATCACTTTTCGAGCAATAGAAATAGCCAAATTTATTGTCTTATACTGTTTCAGATTCTTTTGAATGGACTCGCTTCATAAATTCATTGACATCAGCAGGTACCTTTCGATCTAATAGTGACACAATAATAACGGATAAGAAGCCTACAGGAACCGTTACAATTCCTGGAATTTTAAACTGTAAGAAACTCGGTAAAGTTCCTGGTAAAAAAATCATCCACATAGATACGCCAAGTCCAATAAGTAATCCTGCAATGGCTCCTTTCTCTGTCATGCCTCTCCACCAAATCCCTAAAATAAATATTGGCGTAAATGTACTTGCTGCTACTGTAAAGGCGAGCGCCACTAAATGACCGATAGATGCATCCTTAACAAGGAGCCCAAGTGCCCCATATAAAATACCTAATAGTACGATAGCTACTTTTCCAGCAATGACACGCTGTTTTTGCGTAATGTCTTTTTTCATAATGTTCGCATATAAATCATGAGCGAGTGCCCCAGAGCTTGTAATAAAAAGACCTGAAAGATTAGAGAAAATAGCTGCAAATGCCCCCGCAATAACTAAGCCCAGCAACCATTTACCACCTAGAGCTAACGCTGTAGTTGGTATCACCATATTGTTTCCGCCAAGTACAAGATCACGCATAACCTCCTCACTAGCTGTTCCCGAAATGAAAATGGAACGACCAACAACTCCTAAATAAACGGCTAAAAAAAAGAATGTACTAGCAATTCCTATAGCCATCAGGGCAGATTTTCGTGCTGCTTTTGCACTTGGATTCGTATAAAAGCGCAATAAAATATGAGGGAGTCCAATGGTTCCTAAAGCTAAACCAATCGTCATGCTAATCGTTTGCCAAAATGTTGGGAAATAAAAGCCTGTCCCTGTCCAAGCAGCACCATCAAAATTAACTTCATTCCCATCTAAAGCATATGGGGATGTGCCTGAAATAGGACCGCTAAAGGAATTAATAGCTGCAAGAATTTTATCGTAATGCAAACCACTATATACCGCTGCTACTAACATGACAATAAATGCACCAAGACGAATCCATAGCTCCAAGGCTTGGTTAATGGTTGTTCCTTTCATTCCACCAATACCTACATAAAAAATCATGACTACACATGTAAAGATAATGCCAAATTCATAGGAAGTGCCAAAAAACATACTTAAAATTTGAGCAGCACCTAATAGTTGCGGAGCCGCATAAAAGCCTGAAATGGCTAATACTACCGCGACTGCTACTAGTCGTGCACGTTTACTATGAAAACGATACCCCAAAAAATCTGCTACCGTAAATGCACCAAATCGTCTCAAAGGACCCGCTACGAAAATAGCTAATAAGGTTAAACCAATGGAGAAACAAAAAGCGTAATAAGCCCCATCATATCCTAGTTGAAATGTTAAGCCTGCAATCCCAAGGAATGTGGCTGCACTTAAATAATCCCCGCCAATTGCAGAACCATTTGTAAACCACCCAAAGCTTCTTCCTCCTACAAAGAAATCCGATGCTGTTGCATTTCTTTTTGTTAAATACGTAATGTATACAATCGTTCCCATTAATGCAATGGTCATTAACATCTTTGGTTCTAAAAGAGCTTCTATCATTCACTTATCCCCCTTATTTCAACTACTTATTGGCTAGATCATATTTTTTTAGGCGCTTTTCGTACATGGAAGTATGCACATAAGCGATAATAAATGCCATTGCCATCATCACAACTGTTGTCACAAACCAGGTTACCGTCATTCCACCCCACATTTTCTTAAAGGCAAATTCCGGCGCAAACCAATTCATAACTGGGATACTAAAAATCAATATAAAATAAAATACCGATAAGCCTAAACCTGTTGTAAATTCATCTTTCATAATTTTATTTGTCGCCGCATCTAGAGGTGGAAGATCCTTTACATCAATGGTGCCTGCCTCCACATATTCGTAATCATGACTCCCGACTTCTGCCATAGCCAACTCCCCCTTTTTATTTCAGTAAATAATTATCTAAAATTTCAAATTATTATTCACTACAATTATTCTATTCTATTTCAACTTCAATATAGATATAAAATATTGCTGTATTAGTACAAAAAAATGCTATTTTAAGTTAAAATATTTCTATCAATTTTATTCTTAGGAGGCTGGTAGCATTTTAAAGGTGGTATGGTTTATGGAAAGCTCATTGGATAAGCAACAAATGAGAGATTGGTTAGAAGAAGTTTTACCAAACGCTTTAATGGAGTGTAAAGAGCCTAAACCAGAAGATGACACCATTATTGTCTATGAAGTCAATCGGTTATTTGATTGGGTTAAGATTAAGCGACTAAAAAGAAATTATCCTAATAGTATAATTGTCCCAATTGTTACAGAACACCTCACCTACTCGACTGGTATAGCAATTGAATTAGTTTTACCTGCACTTCTCATTAAACCATTACAAAAATCAAAATTTTTACGTATTGTAAAAAAGTTACACACTGCCTATCTGGAAGAAAAGGCTAGTACACTTACCATGCTTGAACTGACACAACAAATATCCCATAACCAAACTTCTCCATTTCGAGAAGCATTTTTAAAACGTCTTATACGCGGTGAGATTGATAATGAACAGGAAATCATTCAATCTGCATCCTTTTTATCGCCTAACTGTATCCCTAATATGGTGTTCTTAATACAGGGCTATATCGATGTCAATGAAAAAAAAGCTCATCCACAAGATGCAAGTAGCCTCATTACAACTGTTATTCAACAGAAATTTGCAGATAAAGCGCCGTTGTCCTTTTTACATTTTGAACGCTATTTGCTTCTTCTTTTGCGAATTCCTAATGACTATAACTCATTCAAACATTGGCCAGAGGGCAAAGCATGTTTATTAGAGGTCATCGAGACACTAAAAAAGGACCATTGTATCCATCTTTTTATGGGGGTTGGAGGTGTATTTCAGGATGCTATGCAAGTGAAGGAATCCTATAGTCAGGCACGAAAAGCTCGTAGAAAACCGCCTATTGATAACATTCATATAAGATATTATGAAGATTTAACGAAGCATCCACAGCTTCAAAAAGCTATTCAATTTATAGAAGAGCATTTTGACGAACAGCTTTCTATAAGTGAAGTTGCGAAATATATAAGCTTTAGCCCAACACATTTTAGCAGGCTATTTAAAAAAGAAACGGGTCGTAATTTTGTTGACTATGTTGCCTTTACACGTATTATCAAGACTTTACCCTTTTTACGAAAGTTTGATTATACGGTCGAAAAAATTTCCTCCACCTGTGGGTTTAATACACCGAATTATTACAGTCTAACCTTTAAAAAATATGTTGGAATATCGCCAACAGACTACCGCAATACGAAGGAAATTTTGTTTAAGTAGGATGTAGTTTTTCAAGAATCTGCAAAAACCACATGAAAAAAGCAAGCCCCCTAAAGGAGACTTGCTTATAAGCTACATAGAATGCAGATTCTTATTATTCACTGATTCCACTTATGCGTAATATTTTTCTACTACTTCTGCACAGCGAGCACATACTGTAGGATGTGCCGCATTCGCACCAACTGTTTCTGAAATAGACCAGCAACGTTCGCACTTCTCACCTGTAGCCTTCTCAACAACAATGGATACATGTTCAAGTACCAAAGCATCTGCTGGTACTTCTTCGATTGTAGCTACCTCAAAAGCAGAAACGATAGATAGTTGTGCAAAGTCAATGTTCGCATCGTTCAATAATGCCACAACATCTTCTTTTGCATATACTGTTACTTTTGCTTCAAGAGATTTACCAATCGTTTTAGCATTACGAGCCTCTTCTAATGCTTTTAAAATATCATCACGTACATCAATGATTTTTTCCCATTTTGCACGAAGATTTTCAAAATTCGCTTGTACATCTTCCTCTGGGAAATCCGTTAATTGAACAGAAGCTTCCTCTACAGTACCTTGAGCATGTAAGTATGACCACATTTCATCTGTAGTATGAGGGATAATTGGTGTCATAATTTTAACTAAAGTCATCAACGTATCATAAATAACTGTTTGCATAGCACGTCGATCTTTATTGTCAGAACCTTCAATGTAAACAACATCTTTTGCAATATCTAAATAGAATGAAGATAGTTCCACTGCTACAAAATTATTCACAACATGATATACAGCAGCGAAATCATAACGATCATATGCAGTACGAACAGTTTTTAAAACATCCTGTAAACGCATATATACATATTGATCCATTTCACGAAGCTCTGCATAGGCTACACGGTCTTTTGTTGGATCGAAATCAGCAATATTGCCATGTAGGAAACGGAAAGTGTTACGAATTTTACGATATACTTCTGATACTTGCTTCAACATATCCATAGAAATTCGCACGTCAGCAGTATAGTCTACAGAAGCAACCCATAGACGAAGAATATCTGCTCCATATTGATCCATTACTTTTTGCGGAATGATGACATTCCCTAAGGATTTACTCATTTTACGACCTTCTCCATCAAGAACGAAACCATGTGTTAAAAGTCCTTTATATGGTGCAAAACCGTTAATAGCTACTGATGTAATAAGAGAAGAGTTAAACCATCCACGGTGTTGGTCTGAGCCTTCTAAATATAAATCAGCAGGGTACTTCATGCCACGTTCTACAAGTACACCTTGGTGTGAAGAACCTGAGTCGAACCATACGTCCATAATATCATTTTCTTTTGTAAATTCACCGTTCGGACTACCTGGATGTGTAAAGCCTTCCGGTAATAATTCTTTTGCTGTTTTTTTGAACCAAATATTTGAGCCATGCTCACGGAATAGTGCTGAAATATGGCTAATTGTTTCAGGTGTAATAATTGGCTCCCCATTTTCAGCGTAGAAAATTGGAATTGGTACACCCCAAGCACGTTGACGAGAAATTACCCAATCTCCTCGGTCACGAATCATATTGTAAAGACGTGTTTCTCCCCAAGCTGGTGTAAATGCAGTTGCTTTAACAGCCTCTAAGAGCTCCCCGCGGAACGCTTCAACAGACGCAAACCATTGCGGTGTGGCACGATAAATAACTGGTTTTTTTGTACGCCAATCATGTGGGTATGAGTGTGAAATAAACCCAAGACTTTCTAATGCATCTACTTCTTTTAGCTTTTCTGTTACTAGTTTATTGGCATCATTATAAAAGACGCCCTCAAACCCAGGTGCTTCATCCGTATAGCAGCCACTATTATCAAGCGGGCTCAGAATGTCTAAACCATATTGCTTACTAATATGATAATCGTCTTCCCCGTGTCCAGGAGCTGTGTGAACACAGCCAGTACCTGCGTCAGCAGTAACATGCTCGCCTACCATTACAAGTGAATCACGATCATAGAAAGGATGTTGAGCGACAATACGATCTAATACTTCACCCTTCACTTCTTGAATAACCTCATACGCTTCCCATTCAAGTGCAGTTGCCACAGTTTCTAATAAATCTTTTGCAATGATGAATTTTTTATTAGCTACTGCAACGACAACATACATAAACTCAGGATTTAAAGAAATCCCTAAGTTTGCTGGTAATGTCCAAGGAGTTGTTGTCCAAATAACAAATTTAGCATCTGCTGGTACAACACCTTTTGCATCTTTAATAGCAAAGCTTACATAAATAGAAGGCGATTTAATATCTTTATATTCAATTTCTGCTTCAGCAAGAGCAGATTCAGAAGACGGAGACCAATATACTGGTTTTAAGCCTTTATAGATATACCCTTTTTCCGCCATCTTTCCGAATACTTCAATTTGGCGAGCTTCAAACTCAGGTTTCAATGTAATATAAGGGTTTTCCCAATTACCACGGATACCTAAACGACGGAATTGATTTCGTTGATTGTCAATTTGCTCATATGCATATTCTTCACAAAGTTGACGGAAAGCTGCTACTGACATTTCTTTACGTTTAACACCTTTATTTGTCAATGCTTGTTCAATAGGTAGACCATGCGTATCCCAACCAGGAATATAATTAACATGGTAGCCAGTCATTGAACGATGACGGGTAATCATATCCTTTAATACTTTATTCAATGCATGCCCAATATGAATATCACCATTTGCATACGGAGGGCCATCATGAAGTACATATTCAGGACGTCCTTCTGTACGCTCCATCTGCAATTTATTAATATCCATTTCATTCCATTTTTCTTGCATTTTCGGCTCATTTGCTGGTAAATTTCCACGCATTGGGAAATCCGTTTTTGGCATTAATAACGTATCTTTGTATTCAACCATAAAAAATCCTCCTTTAATTTACATAAAGCATATCGACACTATTCTCTTACGACAGTTATAGGCTTACTTATCTGAAACGATTCGCGGACAAATAAAAAAAGCCCTCATCCCACTAAGGGACGAGAAGCTTCTACTCGCGGTACCACCCTACTTGTAGCACAATCCATTAGGCTGCACTACCTCTTTCAAGCACATTAACGTCGTGCACCACGAAATAACTTACTTTTTTCAGTTATTTAGCTCGGAAGTGATATTCATTGTTAGTTGCTTGTTTGGGCTTCCACTATCCCCAAATCGCTTCACCACGCCTAACAAATACTGTCTTCGTCTCTGCTTCTATGCATATGTCTGTACAAAATAATTACTATTACAAAGTATATGAAATTCAAACAATCGCGTCAAGTTTCATTTAAATTTGATCATCTCAATGAAAAGTAAAGCTACATATCTTCTGATTCTTGCGCTTCATCTACAGATGCTTGAATCTCTGTTAAATCGATATCATACTGAAGTAAATGATCCCAATCATCCGCATTTAATAAATCGAGCTGAGCTTCGACTAGCATCTTGAAACGATTACGGAAAACTTTTGACTGTTTTTTAAGCTCATCAATTTCAATCGTTACCTTACGCGCTTTCGTTAAAGCATCATTAACGATTCGATCAGCATTTTTCTCTGCCTCTTTGACAATAAGCTTTGCCTCTTTTTGAGAATTTCTTCGCACTTCATCTGCTGCTTCTTGCGCAACAACAATAGACTTCTGTAAGGTCTCTTCTAAAGTGCTAAAATGCCTCGCTTGTTCTAAGGCCATTTCTAGTTGCTTATCAACCTCTTTTTTTTCACGCAACAAAATTTCATAATCTTTAATGATTTGATCTAAAAATTCATTTACTTCATCTTCAGCATAGCCTCTGAAAGCTTTTGTAAACTCCTTATTATGTATATCAATAGGTGATAATGGCATACAATCCTTCTCTCCTTTTCGTGTACATTCGTATTTCCTATTATACAATTCTTCCGACAACTTAGCAGTATAAATTAATGAAATTTACTTTTCTTTTAGCTTTTTTGGGCCAATCGACCGACTTGTAGACGGATTTTATCTTTTTTTGTACGGCCTTCTGTCATAATTATTTTCATACGACCGCTTCCTCTTATCGATAGAATATCCCCTTCTTGTAATTCAAAAGCAACGGCATCACGCTCTGTCCAATTTACACGCACTTTTTTACCTGTAATTAAAGCTTGTGCCTTTTGACGAGACACTTTCAAAACTGTTGCAATAATAACGTCTAGTCGCATGGAGGTAACTGTGTAAGATTCCTCTAACCATTCCTCTTCATTGATAAGGAGAGGCTCCTGTTCTTTAAGAGATTCAACATGTACCTTTACTTTACCAATGCCAGTTAAATGTAGACGCACATATTCAGCCACTTCCTGTGCAACGACAAATTGAATCTGATGGTCATTAACGCGAATATCACCGAACTTACTACGATTTAACCCTAATGATAATAAGGCTCCTAAAACATCTGGATGGCGTAATTGTACAAATTTAACGGGATACTGAAGTGTAAAAGCTGTCAGTTGAAAGTCCTTCTCTGTAGGCTCATAGTAGGCTGGATAAATGAGCATACGTTGTCTCTCTGCTTCATTAAATAGCCCTGCACATAATGTATTCATTGAGTCATCCTGTCCAATAATAGATGTCACTATAAAGCGCTGTCTTGGATCAAGAAAATCAGTCAGCTTAGGTGCATAGCGATCCTCTACCTCCCGCTGCCAGCTTATTACCTGTTCAATAAAAGGTTGCTCATCTTTCCGAAAATGCTGAATCAAGTGCTCCATCTTGTTGTCTCCTCTTTCATCGTCCCTATTTGCTTCAATAATTAGATAAACATAGTATTCCCAATCATTGGTACTTTGACATCATTGCATCAAATTTTTTCTAATTCACTCGAAATGGACCCTTTAAAATTTGTGACATCTGCTTAAAGCTTTAGGGCAACATTTCTTTGTTACGTTTTTTCTATACTCCATATAAATAAAAAACCCCCACTAAAACGTGAGGATTTTATATCTATACGAACATAAGAAATATTTTCTGAATGACTATAACAAGTCCTCTTTCAATAAAATTCAGCATAAAGATCGCCACAATTGGTGAAATATCAATCATACCAAGCGGAGGGATAAACTTTCGGAATATCCCCAAATAAGGCTCACACACTTTTTCAAGCATTCGTCCAATGGCTGAATTTTGAGCGGCAGGCACCCAAGACATTAAGATATATGCAATTAGCATAAACGAATAAATCCTAAATGCTAAAGATACATAACCAAGTATTATAAAAAAAGTCATATAAACTACAATCCTCGCTATTAATTATCGTCTAAAATAAAGTTTGTAATTTCACCAGTTACTTCTACATTATCTGGAGTGCAAAGGAAAATATCTTTCCCGATACGTTGAATATCCCCTGCAAGGGCATAGACTGTGCCACTTAAAAAATCAATAATGCGTTTACCTTGCTCTCGTTCAATACGTTGTAAATTGACGATAGCTGCACGTTTATTTTTTAAATGTTCCGCGATATCTTGTGCTTCTGCATAGACTCTAGGCTCTATTAAGACAACTTTTGCTCCCTTGGAACTCATCGCAGCTTGCAAGCTAACAATATTATTAGGAGTAGCTGTACTTTGCGGCACAATTTCATGGATCGATGCCTTACGTTCTTTAATTGTTTTTTTAGGCTTTACTGAATGAATCGGTTGCTGTTGTTGTACGGGTTGTTGCTGCTGAATAGGAGCTTGCGTGATTTCTTCTTCTAGTTCTTCTTCAAGGTAAAAGAAGTTTTTAATTTTATTTTTCATGCTCATCCTGTTCCCCTCTTTCATTTCCAACAAGAGCCGTTCCGACTCGAACAAAAGTAGCCCCTTCCTCTACCGCAATTTCAAAGTCATTAGACATGCCCATTGATAACTCGGTACAAGGTGCGTGTGCGAATCCTTGCTCGGCTATTTGCTGTTGACATTGTTTTAATTGCTTAAATACAGAACGAATAAGTGCTTCGTCTTCTGTGTTTGGTGCCATGGTCATTAAACCGACAACTTGGACTTTTGTAAAGCTTCTCAATGATTCTACAAAAGGTAATACTTCTTCCATGCTTAAACCATGTTTTGATTCTTCCCCAGAAACGTTTACTTGGATAAAACATTTAACGGGCTTTACTGCTCTTTTTTCAATTTCTTCTGCCAAACTCAAACGATCTAATGAATGTAAAAAATCAATGCTGTTAATCACTTGTTTTACTTTACGTGTTTGTAGGGACCCTATATAATGCCAATTGACATCAGCTTGAATCGCAGATATTTTACGATTTAAGCCTTCCGGTCGGTTTTCTCCTAAATGAGTCAATCCAGCTTCGATAGCTTCTTGCGTTCTTTCTACAGAAACCTCTTTCGTCACAGCTATTATTTGGACATTATTGGCTTCGCGATTGACTCTTGTTTCTGCTGCTGCTATTAAATCATTTAATTTGTTTAAATTTGCTAAGATTTTTGTCACTGTTTTTCCCAACTTTACAACATTAGTTTCTCTTATTGTAACAAGCAATGCTTGATTTATCAATGAATAGCCTGACCTATGTCAGCTATTTAGGAAAGTGCCTTGACTAGAATGACATCCTTGCCAACAACAAGCACATCTTTCATATACACTTTTCTTACAGATTCTTCTCCTTTAAAAAAACCAAGATATTTTCGGGGCTCAGCAATTAAAAATGCTGTTACATAGCCCGTTTCTTTCGATACTTCAGCATCTACCACAAATCCTATAAATCGTCCATTTCCTGCTTCAATTACTTCCTTTTGCTGTAACATTGAGAACCGCAATAAATAACCTCCTCTATCCAGTACTCTTTCACCTAAATTATTTTTCTCTATCACCAAACTTTGCTGTCTCTTTATATTTATGTATCAACTGTTCATTGAATGAAGATAAAATGCGCACCGAATAATTCGATGCGCATTTTTTATTTGTAATCTTTTTGCATTGTTTCAATTGCATTCTTTTCAAGACGTGAAATTTGTGCTTGTGAAATCCCTAATTCCTTAGCGATTTCAGTTTGTGTCTCTCCATAATAAAATCGTTTTGCCACGATCATTTGCTGACGTTCATCTAGTTTCTGCAAGCTTTCCTTTACCGACACGTAGGCAACCCATTGATCTTCTGATACATCATCATCACGTAATTGGTCCATCATATAAACAGCGTCCCCACCATCTGAATAAATGGGCTCTTGTAATGACATTGGGTCTTGAATAGCATCTAAAGCAAATAAAACATCTTCTTTTTTCATGTCAATCATGTCAGCAATTTCTTCAATCGTTGGTTCGCGCAAATTTTCGGTTATCCACTGTTCTTTTGCCTGCATTGCCTTATAGGCAATATCCCTTAAAGAACGAGATACTCGTAATGCATGATGATCACGCAGATGGCGACGAATTTCACCAATGATCATTGGGACAGCATATGTTGAAAATCTTACATTATGCTTTAAATCAAAATGATCAATGGCTTTCATGAGGCCAATACAGCCTACTTGAAATAAATCATCTGCCTGTTCACCTCTATAGGCAAATCTACCAACAATACTTAGCACTAACCTTAAATTGCACATGACAAGCTCTTCTCTGATTTCAGTTTCACCGGCTTGTAAACGAATGAAGAGCTCCTTCATTTCTTCGTGCTTTAAAATTGGCAAAGTCGATGTATCTAAGCCGCAAAGATCTACTTTTGTTCGCATATTCGATTCCTCCGGATGTTATTCTCTGACTAAACCGTGACATCAGTTTGTCCGAGAGAAACAAGAATATGCACAAAAGCTATGACCAATTTTAGGTAGGATAATTTTCCCTTTCTAAGAAATTGGCTGATTTAAATTTTCACGTAAATCTTGAATAATTTTCTTTTCTAAACGGGAAATATATGATTGTGATATCCCTAAATGATCTGCTACTTCTTTTTGCGTCATTTCTACTTTTCCATTGAGACCAAAACGGCATTCCATAATATATCGTTCACGTGCACCTAATAAATTTATGGCATGGAACATATGCTGCCGTTCAATTTTTTTCTCCACATTATCAAGAATAATGTGCTCTTCCGTACCTAAAATATCTGACAGTAATAATTCATTTCCATCTGCATCAGAGTTTAAAGGTTCGTCTAATGATACTTCACCCTTCATACGACTTGTTTTTCGTAAATGCATTAAAATTTCATTTTCAATGCATCGAGATGCGTATGTTGCAAGCTTAATATTTTTATCTGTATTGAACGTTTCAATTGCCTTTATTAATCCGATAGAACCAATGCTGATTAAATCTTCGATTGGCGTTCCCGTATTGTCAAAACGTCTAGCAATATAAACAACAAGACGTAAATTACGTTCAATTAGTGTGTCTCTAGCTCGTAAATCACCTTTCATAAAGGATGCAATGACTGTAACTTCTTCTTCTCGACTTAGTGGCACTGGCAATGAATCATTTCCCCCTATATAGTACGTTTCACGACTACGAAACTTACTCCAAAATTTTTTCAAGCTAGCAAGTAGCCTAAGAAGCAATAGTTCTCCCCCTCTATGAGTTATTTGAAAGCGCTGAAAAATGTAAAATTGCTGCTGTGCTATGTGGAAAATTTTTTGCTTTTTTTGTTAAAACGATATATTCATTCGATTTCACCTGTGAAGGCTCCCCCTTTATCAACCACTCATCAAAGCGAAAACCAAGAACAACGGTTTGTTGTTGTACGGTATTGATATGAATAAATCGAATATAACGCTGATAATCTTCTGAAAACATAGATACATTGTACGGATCTGTTTCTTGCCATTCTACTAATGATTTGCAAAAATCGGCAGGTAAATGTGGGCTTAGAGCTGTATAAGAGACGAAATGAACAGGTTTCCCTGAAAGCGGCTCGATTGCTTGGTTTCCTGTGTCCACAAAAGCTGAAAGTGGTATTATCGAACCAAAGATTTTTAAAGTTGTATCAAATACAAATTGTCCACTTAAACGTTCTAGTTTAACAAAACCCCATTGCTTATAAAATGCAACAAGATTTAAAACTGCTAGTACAAAACAAATCATTATAAAATGGTTGGCAGAAAGATTTTTTAAATAGGGTTGTAGTGCTGTTAGCAATCCGCCGATAACGATCGTTGCTGTTAAAACGATCGGTCCTTGCTTTTGGAAGCTTCGAATCTTAAAGCGAAAAGCTATACCTATGAGCAATATAAAACTAAGTACCGTTGACCACAGCATTTGACCGCCAATTACAGCTACTAAACTACTACAAAATGAACTCATTAATAATCTTGAATTCTTGACCAAAACCCCTGTTACTCTTGCGGTAAACGTGAGTATTGCTAGATTGAAAAGCGTATTAATGAGCACCAGCCATTCTCCATACATAACAGCCGCCTCCTACTTACAAAGTTAGCATGTTACTCCCACAAATATTGTCAAACAATCGCACCATTTCCTTAAAATGTTTTGACAAAATACATGGTTTCCTTACACAAATGAACATCTCGACAACAAAAATAAAAAGCTCGTATTTTACATATGTAAAATACGAGCTTTTTAGAAGTTGTTTTTTCAATTAACCGCGATTTTTGCGATTGCGTAAAAATGCTGGGACTTCAAGCATGTCATCCTGTGCATAATGTTGCTGATTTTGGCGTGGCTGCTCTTGTTGAACATGCACTTCTTGTCGTTGTTCACGAATCGGTGCTTGTTGTTGTGGAGCAGATTGTCTATTTATATTGAGCGATGGTTTTGTTGTATTACGTTGTTGCTGTAAAGCTTCCTCTGAGAAACCAGTTGCGATAACTGTAACAATGATTTCATCTTTAAGGTTTTCATTAATAACAGAACCGAAAATCATATTTACTTCTTCGTCAGATGCAGAAGCTACGATATCTGCCGCTTCTTGTACTTCAAATAAGCTAAGATTAGAGCCACCTGTAATATTCATAAGAACACCTTTAGCACCATCGATAGATGATTCTAGTAATGGACTTGAAATGGCTTTCTTTGCTGCTTCTGAAGCACGGTTTTCACCAGTAGCAATACCGATACCCATTAATGCTGAGCCTTTGTTTGACATAATTGTTTTCACGTCTGCAAAGTCTAAGTTAATAAGACCAGGGGTTGCAATTAAATCTGAAATACCTTGAACACCTTGACGAAGTACGTTATCTGCTTCTCTGAAAGCTTCTAACATTGGTGTTGATTTATCGACAATTTGTAATAGCTTGTCGTTCGGGATAACAATTAGCGTATCCACAGCTTCTTTCATACTACCAATGCCGCCGATAGCTTGTGTTTGACGTTTACGCCCTTCAAACGTAAATGGACGTGTCACAACACCTACTGTTAGTGCTCCTAATTCACGAGCAATTTGTGCAATTACTGGCGCTGCACCCGTACCGGTTCCTCCACCCATACCAGCAGTGACGAATACCATGTCTGCACCACGTAGAACCTCTTCTAATTGCTCGCGGCTCTCTTCAGCAGCCTTTTTCCCTACTTCTGGATTTGCACCTGCACCTAAACCACGCGTCAGTTTCGCTCCAATTTGAAGCCTAACTTCTGCCTTTGATAAATTTAATGCCTGTGAATCAGTGTTAACTGCGATAAAGTCAACACCCTGTACACCATGTTCTATCATTCGATTGACAGCGTTGTTACCGCCGCCACCAACACCTATGACCTTTATTACTGCAAGTTCATCTACATTTGTATCAAATTCTAACATCTCTTTTTCCTCCCACGGTAACTCGACTCTGTATCAATCATTACGCATTCTAGTTAATCAAAAAACTTATCAAATAATTTTTTTGCTTTCCCAATTACGCTTTCTTTTGGTTCTGAAGGTGCAGAATACTCTTGCTTTTTAGGCATAGCTGCTTGAGCTCCTACAGCTGCATATTCAACAGGTTGCGTATTCGTACTTTTACCGTAAAAATCATCTTCTAAATAGGCGTAACGAATAAGTCCAACCGCTGTTGCAAATGAAGGCTCTCTAACGCCAATATAATCGGGTGTATAAATTCTTACACGCGTTTGTAGAATTTGACGCGCTAACTGGGCGATACCTTCAAGTTTAGCAACACCACCCGTTATAACAACGCCACCTGGTAAATCTCTAACACCTAGACGTGCTAACTCGTCAATCACTAATTCTAGTAATTCTTCTAGGCGTGCGCCAATAATTTCTGATATATAGCGTTGACTATATTGATCAGTAGAATCTGTTCCTACAATTGGTACTTCAAAGATTTCATCGTCAGATGCATCATCATAAAAGGCATGTCCAAATTGGTGTTTGATATTTTCAGCTTGTTCTGTTGGTGTCTTTAAGACGATAGAAATATCTTTCGTTATATGATCACCACCAACTGGTATGACACCTGTATGCGTTAGCAATCCCTCTTCAAATACTGCGATTGTAGTAGATCCGCCTCCTATATCGATAAAGGCAGTTCCTTGGTTTTTTTCATCTTCAGTTAATGCAAAGTAGCCTGATGCTAATGGTTGCAAATATATTTCTCGTATACTTAAACCGGCACGCTCAACACAACGAAGTACATTGTGTAAAAGCGTTTTGGATGTCGTTATCATGGTTGCATCCATTTCTAGACGAATGCCAATCATACCACGAGGATCTTTAATTTCATCAAGGTTGTCCACAATAAACTGTCTTGGAATGATGTTAACTAATTCACGTTCAGGAGGTATTGACATGACTTGTGCAGATTCTACCACTCTGTCTAAATCATCATCTGTAATTTCTCTGTTTTCACTATTTACAGCGACAACACCTTTAACTAGCTGTAACATCGTTTGGTTAGCAGGAACGCCTAGAACGACTTCGTGAATTTGATAACCTGTCATTCGTTCGGCTTGTTCTACTGCTTTTCGAATAGATTGAACTGTTGCATCTATATCAACAATTGCTCCTTTTCGAACCCCATTCGATTTTACATTTCCGACGCCAATTACATGTAATTGTCCGTCACTCATTTCACCTATTAATACCTTGATAGAGGAGGATCCAATATCAAGTGAAATGTATAAATCTTGCTGATTCAATTCGCTGCACCTCCTTGAAAAATGCTCTTATTTTCATTCTATTGTAAATTTGGCATAATGTCTAAGCAAATCGAGTATTTTGGTCAATTTTTCTCTTAATCTATGGAAGTTTTTTCTTTCTTGTGACGTTTCTCACCCAACCGTGTTAGTAATATACGCCTAATTATTGCTATATTTTGGAACAAACGTACCCCAAAAGCGAAAATAGCTGCTAAATACAAATCTATCCCTAAATTCACACCTATAAAAGCTAACCCTGCTGCGAGAACTATATTAAAAAAGAATCCTGATACAAAAACTTTATCGTCGTACACTTGCTGTAATTGAGCACGGATACCACCAAATAATGTATCTAAAGCTGCTAAAACAGCTATTGACAGATAATTTTCATACATAGAGGGGATTTGTATATTTGTTAACAAGCCAAGGGCAAGTCCAAATATCAAACCTAAAAATGGTAGCCACATAAATTAATCTCCTTTTTTTACCTCTGCTAAGTAATCATTTGTCAATCGCTGATCAAATGCTGGAATTTGTAATTGATCAATTGGCTCTTCAATCACTAAATTAAAATTATCTAAATAAAATGAATCTATAAACGTTGAGGCTTGAAGCGAATTATACATTTTTTGAGCTGCTTTAAAATCGCTTGTCCCAACATATATATCAAATTTAGGTGTCGACAATGGTACACTATTCACCGTTGTCTTCCCATTTATGTCCCGAATGGCTGTTGTTTGAACAACACGATTGCCATCTATTGAAACACTTGTTGCATCGTTTTTAAACAGCGTATTTAATAATTGGGTTAATAAATCAGGCGATATCTCTTTGATTTCATAACCCATCTCTATTAATTCAGGTGCGGGTTCAATACGAAGTCTGACACCCGGCCCTACCACTTCTGTTAGTCCAGCCTGTTGCTTTAAACGATTCAATGTTTCATGTAAAGCGGCTTGCTGATTTACTTTTTCAGATTGCTCATAGCGATCCACTACTTCATGAAGTGAGCGAATTTCTGCCAGTAATGCGGAATGTCTTTGCTTTTCTTGTGCTAATTCCTCTCTTATTGCCCAAATATCTCGTGTATCTCGCTCTGCTGGTTTTTGTATGGTATTGTATTGTACCGCTATCATCAAACCGATAATAAATAGCACGATCGTTATTCGGGTGTACATATTTCTTCGCAAAATAGCCCCTCCTAGACGTATCGTATGCCCCTCAGAATTCAATGTAAAACTTTCCTAGAGGCTAAAATTAGACTTTAAACATGAAATAGGTCTTGTCCTTAACTTTCTACTTTTACTCTTGGCATTGTAAGTTTTTGATGTTCTTCTAAAGACACTACAATATTGTCATTTAATAATTGATCAACGACACCGCCATTTAAATTTAAAGATGCTATTAAAGTATCGGAATCTCCAACAGCTTCTATCACAAAAGGAGCGGGATGCTGTGTACCATCAATAGTTATTACAGGACCATTACATCGGATATAGGAATTGGCCATGACACGTTGCCCATTAATAGCAATTGCCTGAGCACCCGATATCTTCAGTTCATTCAACAATTTAAAAACATGACTTTCATGAACAATATAGTCATTCGGATTCAAAGATTTTGGATCATAGTCACCATCCTGGAGAGTGATCCTTATTCCTTTTCCCTCACTCTTCAATTCACCAAGTAGAAGCCGTAAATCCTCTGCTTGTTCCACAAGTTCTTTATAATCCTTCTCATTAGAAGCAAATGATTTTTCATACTTTCGAATTTGTTCCTGTAGACTATTTAGCTCATCCGATAGCTCTTTATTACGTTCTTGTTGAGTGATCAATTCCTCACGATAAGAATCTTCTTGCTCAAATAGCTCTGAATTAATCGTGCCTGCTTCCCGGTTATCTTTTGCCTGATTATATGAATAGCCGATAATAAATCCTGTTGTCACACAAACAATCAGTAATTCAAATTGTTTTCTTGAAAAAAAACTTCCTTTGCTATTCATCTTTTTGTTGTTCATCGTCTGTCACTTCCTGGTCAACCATTTCCCCATCTGCATTAGCTTCCATATCGATGCTTATTTTGTTGTACTCCTCGTTAAAAGGGCGATAATAGGAACCGACCTCTAAATCAATCACGCCTTTTTCTAAATTTGCAATTTGTGCAACAATGGAGGGGTAATAATTTAACTTCTCCGCAAGCGTCTGAATAACAGCTCGTACCTCATATCCATCATTCATATAAAGCTTTACCGCGTTCGGATTTGTATCATTACTATTCGTGTTAACCTGAGAAATTAAAGCTAATACTTCTGGTTTTAATTGTGCTAACTGTTCAACAAGTTTTTTGATTGTTTTTTCGCCAGTAATACCAATAAAAACAGGTGCATCAATTGGCGTATCATTTCCTTTTTGTTCAAAACGTTCACCATTTTCAAGCAGTGGATAATAGGTGCCGTCCCCAGCCAAATACGCAACTTTTTTCCACTCTTTCACATCAATCGTTACGCCTCGAAGCCAGTTACGTTTAACATGTGCTTCTTTTACCCATTTATCCTTCAACAGAAGCTTCTCCACATCTTCTATTTTGAAACCCCACATTGATTTACCTAGCGCCAGGGTACTTGTTTCCACATAATGTTCATTATTTGCCAGCTTAGCACCATTGACTGTTATTTTATTGATGTTACTGTATGGAGATTGAAAATAAAGGAGTACTGCTAACACAATAAAGAAAAGTAATATTAGCACGATGAATTTACGATTTGTACGCTTTTTTCGTCGCTTTTTTAGCGTAGGTATACGATCTTCTATATCAATTACTTTCTCCAAAAAGTACTCCTCCTTTATATTTATTTCGCTAATTGATAAATAATACCTATTATTAACCACATTGTGACTAAAGATGTTCCTCCGTAGCTGATAAAAGGCAATGTAACACCCGTTACGGGTACTAAACCTATTACAACAGCTATATTAAGAAACGCTTGCACCATCAGCATTGTGACTAACCCTATAATCGCATAATAGGATGTTCGGCTTTTAGCCTGTACAGCAAATCTATAGCCTGCATAAATTGTCAGTACAAAAAGTGCTAAAATAACGAGACCACCAATCAAGCCGATCTCCTCCAAAATAATAGCGTAAATAAAGTCATTTTGTGGCTCAGGCAAATATAGAAACTTTTGCCGACTTTGTCCAAAACCATGACCAAAAATTCCAGCAGGACCTATCGCCATAAGTGATTGCACTGCTTGGAATCCACTTACTAAGGGATCAGCCCATGGATCGAGGAATGCTTCTATTCGCTTTAGTCGATATGGTGCAGTCGCAATTAGTCCTACTAGTCCAGCTATACCAGCTAACATAATCATGGCATATAGCTTTAACGGGTAGCCAGCGACAAAAAACAATAAAAATACAGCAACAACAAGAATAAATACTGAACCAAAGTCAGGCTGCAACATAATCAAAACAACAGGGATTAGGAGGATTAAAGCATGGCGCCAATTAACAACTGGCGTTCCTGTTTTATGCTGCGCTAAAATATGACTCAGGTAAACAATGACTGTTATTTTCGTTATCTCTGCTGGCTGGATTGTCAATGGACCAATCCCAATCCAGCTTTGCGAGCCATTTCGCACTAGCCCAATACCAGGTATTAACACTAGAACAAGTAAGACTAACGAAAATATATAGGCCATTTTCCAAAAGGACTGCTCTCTCAAAATATTTAATCGAATTGTGATTAAAAATACAATTATGGCTACCACAAAGTATACGCTTTGCTTCATATAAAACGGCATTTTTCCACTATAATGAATGGCACTCCAATAAGTCCCCGCAGAATAGACGAAAATAATGCCGATTACTGATAGCATCAAAGTTGTGACGAGCAATAAGTAGCTTTCTTTCCCTCTCAGTAATGCCATCCTTCCAAGTCAAGTATATTCTAAAATAGTTACAGGCTCATTACAGCTTCATTACAGCATCAATAAAAACATCTCCGCGTATTTCAAAGCTGTCATATTGATCCCAACTTGCACAAGCTGGTGATAGTAAAATAATATCTCCCTCTGCTGACATCGGTGCTGCATAGTGTACAGCGTCTTCCACATTTTGAGCGATTACTGTTTGTTGGACACCACATGATTTTGCAAATTCAACAAAACGTAATCCAGTTTCTCCAAATGCGACGACGCCTTTAACATGATTCATACTAGGTCGAAGCTCCTCAAAAGAATGTCCACGATCTAAACCACCTGCTAACAAAATAACGGGCGCCTGGAATGCATCTAAAGCACTTTTTGTTGCTAAACAGTTCGTTGCTTTGGAGTCATTATAAATCTTTCGACCATTCCATTCGCGTACGAATTGAGTACGGTGTCTCACCCCACCAAAAGTCGCTAAAACCTCTTCCATTTTCCCTTTGTCACAGCCAACTAAAATACAGGCCGCCACTGCTGCTAGGATGTTTTCTAAATTATGCTTACCAGGCAGTGCTATATTTGCTCGGTCCATATACGGATCCCCTTGCCAATAGATCGTTGTATCATCTGCACTGATTCCGTGGACAGTACGCCCATTTGAACTGAACGGAATTTTTTGCGCATTGGATTTTGCCGCATAGCCAACTACAATTGGTTGGTCCGCATTATAAATAAAATAATCACTTTCATCTTGATTACGTGTCACACCAAACTTCGCTTCAGCGTAATTATCAAATGTTCCATGGTAGTCAAGATGGGCATCATAAAGATTTGTAAGTATAGAAATTTTAGGCTTAAATGTTTTAGTCCCCATCAATTGGAAAGATGACAACTCCGTTACAATAACGTTATCTTTACTAGCTTCTTTAGCAACGCCACAAGCAACTGTACCAATATTTCCTGCAATTAATGGATTTTTACTTCCGTTGTTTAACATATCAAATATTAAAGTGGTCGTTGTTGTTTTTCCATTCGAGCCTGTAATACCAATAAATGGCGCGTCACTTATTAAATACGCAAGTTCAATCTCTGTCCATACAGGAATACCGCGCTGTATAGCATCCGCTACAATGCGATTGCTATAAGGTATACCTGGGTTTTTAACGACTAATTCAAAACCTTCATCCAGTAAGTCCTCAGGATGACGACCACAAATTACGGTAATCCCCTTTTGTAATAAACCCTGTGCATCTGGGCTTTCATCAAATGGTTTGGAATCATTGACTGTTACAAAGGCGCCGAGCTCATGTAAAATTTCAGCAGCGGCCACACCGCTTTTCGCTAGGCCTAACACAAGTACTTTTTTATGTTGTAAATCTGTATAGTTTTTCATTAAAACGCCTCCGATAAAACTGCAATCAATGCTACTGCTAGGGCAGTTGACCAGAAGACAAGCACTACCTTCCACTCTGACCAACCTGATAATTCAAAATGGTGATGGATTGGACTCATCTTAAAAATACGCTTTTTACGTAGCTTAAAGCTTCCTACCTGTAAAATAACGGATAATGTTTCGATGACAAAAACCAAGCCAACTAGTAAAAGTAAAAATTCTTCTTTTACTAATACCGATACCATAGCTAATGCCCCACCTAATGCTAATGAACCCGTATCACCCATAAATACTTTTGCTGGATTCGCATTAAATAATAGAAACCCTAATAATGCTCCTGTAACAGCAAATGCAAATAAAGCGATATCTGCTTGGCTTTGGAAGAGTGCGATAACGCCAAAAGCCGCAAAAGCAATCGATGCAGTTCCTGCCACTAGTCCATCCAAACCATCTGTTAAATTCACCGCATTGGAGAACCCTACTAACCAAAAGATTAAAAAGGCAACATAGAATACACCAAGATCAACTGTCCAATCTGTAAATGGAATAGCGAGCGTTGTATCAAAAGATCCAACATACAGTAGAAAATATGCAAGGATGGCGATAACAATTTGACCAATTAATTTTTGAAGAGAGGTTAACCCTAAATTCCTTTTAAATACAACCTTCAAACCATCATCCAATAAACCTATTAAGCCAAATCCTGCTAATACTAATAAAAGTACTACGGTCTGTGTCGTTAATAAATCTAAAAAGCTTCCTACACCAACAGTTGTTAGGACGATAGAAATTAAGAAAATTATACCGCCCATTGTTGGTGTACCAGCTTTTTTCATATGTGATTTCGGTCCCTCTTCACGAATACTTTGCCCAAACTTTAGGCGTCGAAGAAGTGGAATACTAATTGGTGCCAGGATAACTGTTACTATAAAAGCAAGAGCTAAAATGGTAAGTGTTGTTGCGAGTTTCATTGAAAAATCTCCTTTAAATCTTGTTTCACTTTCTTCGTTAGGAAAAAAGCATAAACTTTCATTTATTTATTACTACCCTTCATAATAATAGTGGTTCTTTCCCATTTTTTAAAGGTAAAGTTATTTCAGTTCTCCAAATATAAATGAATGGTACCATCTTGTTTGATAACACTATCCACTTCAGGTAATTGGTTACCAATTTTAGTCCCTTCTCCATGCCATTCTATACGAAATGGATAAAACTGCTTGGCAATATCATCCTTTGTCTGACCAATAAAATTTGGTACCTTCACAGTAATCGGATCACCATATCGATAATCCTTTTCAAGCTGTTCCTTTGATTTTTCAATACCTACAAACGGTGCAACATCCTCTATTATTTGCCCAACAATAGGTGCTGCTACAACACCGCCAAACTGCGTCGTCTTTTTAGGGTTGTCGACTGCTACATAGACGACAATTTGCGGATTGTCAGCTGGCGCAAAGCCAATAAATGATACGATATATTCCCCACTCTTGTAACGGCCGTTTTCAACCTTTTGCGCGGTTCCTGTTTTACCGCCAATTCGTAAACCATCTCTAAAGGCTTGTCGACCTGAACCATTTGCTACAACTGACTCCAATGCGCCCCGAACCTTTGCAGAAGTCTCCTCACGAATCACCTGATTTTTGACAACAGGTTCAGTTTCCTGTATGACATCCCCTGTATTTGGATTAAATACTTTTTTCACAACATAAGGCGTATATAGCTTGCCTCCATTTATAGCTGCTGCTACCGCTTGAACTTGCTGAATTGGAGTTACCGCTACCCCTTGCCCAAATGAGGTTGTAGCCTGTTCAACGGGTCCGAAGGCTTCCTTAGAAAATAAAATTCCTGAGGCTTCACCAGCAATATTGGAACCAGTCTTTTGACCAAAGCCAAAATCTTTAATATATTGCAATAGTCGCTCGTTTCCTAACCGCTGCCCTAATTCAACAAAGCCTGGGTTACAGGAATTCTCCACAACTTCTAAGAAGGTTTCATGTCCATGCCCTTCACGCTTCCAACAACGTAGTCTTGCCCCAGCAACCATTGTATACCCTGGATCATAAAATGTATCATGCTCTAAATCCACTAAATTTTCTTCCAATGCAGCGCTCAAGGTAATAATTTTGAAAGTAGAACCTGGCTCATATGTCATCCATACAGGTAAATTTCGATTATAAATCGTTGGTTCGACTAATTGATATTCAGCCGGATTAAAAGTTGGATAAGAGGCTAATGCTAAAATTTCACCATTATTTGGATTCATAGCAATGGCCAATGCTTGGTCCGCTTCATAGCGCTTCATAGCCTGTGACAATTCACGCTCAACGACCTGCTGGACATCGACATCAATCGTTAGCTCAATAGTTGCTCCATCCTCACCAGCTTTCCAAGCACTCGCGACATTTGGTAGATTATTGCCTTTTGCATCTGTAAAGAGGCGAATTGCAGAAGAATTAGCCTGTAAAAACTTATCATATTCGTATTCAATACCAGCTAAACCTTGTGCATCATAGCCTGTAAATCCTAAAAATCGAGATAAAAGTGTCCCATATGGATAATCTCTAGAGTAGTCGACACCACTATATAGTCCTTCAATTTGTAAGCCTTGTAATTCAACTGCTTTTTCATAGGGGATATTTTTTCCCTCAGGCGCTAGCTTTACTAAATAGGCTTTTTTCTTCATCTTCTCTAACAGTTTCTCTTTATCCACTTCCAAAACTTGCGCAATTTTTTCAGCGGCCCCTTCAATATCTTTACTTTGAGAGGGCATAAAATATAAAGTTGGTGCAAGCTTATTAGTTACAATACTCTCCCCATCTCGATCAGTAATATGCCCTCGTTCATTAGCAAACGGTATTTCTCGGTCCCAGTTCTCTTCTGCCTTCGATGTCAGTTCTTTTTGATCTAACACTTGCAAAAAGAACAGCCTAATCACTATCGCCACTGCTGCACACATAAACAACACATATAAAATACGTAAACGCTTTTTAGAATGGATAGAAATCCACTTCATTCGACATCACACCTTGTTTTTTACAACGTATGAAATAAAGTGGACTTCTATTCAGTATTATTCATCCTCTACTTGTTCAATTTCACCCTCAGAGGCAGCTTCTACATCTTGCACAAAACTTTCAGCAGGTGTTTTGAGCTTAACAACAATCGGCGAACTATCCGTTATAACAGTCCCTGGAGATACACTTTGACTCGCTACAAAGCCCTCACCGAAAATCTCCATCTCTACCCCTGTCATGGATTTGAATACAAGTAAATTTCTTAATGACCAATTCGTAAAGTCTGGCAATATGATATCGCCATCTGTCTTTAAAAATACATAACTACCTTTTACTAGTTGTTTTGTATCTTTAGGATATTGATCTATGATTTTACCCCCGCTACCAACAATAACAGGCTGCAATCCATTGTTTCCTAGCTCTACTTCAATCGCTTCAGCACTTTGACCTGTATAATCCTTCATATCTACCTTATCCACATGCTGTACATCATCCGGATTAATATTAAGGTGCTTTAAGCTATTTAACATCACAGGATTAAACACTTTAGATACTGGCACTGATCCAAGCTCATTATTTAACTTAGGTTTTTTCACTGAGACATACATAATGAGCTGAGGATCATCAACGGGAGCCATTCCTAAAAATGAATATAGGAATTGGTTAGCGCCCCAAGCATACGTACCATCTGCTCTCGGAATTTGCGCTGTCCCTGTCTTCCCTGCAACCTCGTAATCCTCTAATATAAAATCCTTTGCCGTACCAAATTCTGATGTCAGTGTAGAAGCAAGGATTTCTCGTACTTGTTTCGCTGTATCTGCTTTGATTGGCTGTCCTTTTTCAACAGGTTCATGATTTTGAATAACCTTCCCTGTTGATGAATCAACAATGCGGTCAATTACATAGGGCTGCATCATCTTGCCATCATTCGCAATAGCAGTCATCGCTTGGATTAACTGTATAGGTGTTACGGTTGACCCTTGCCCATATGTTGTTGTCACTCGTTGGATTGGGTATTGAGATAATATTGTACCTGCCGCTTCATTTGGTAAATCAATTCCTGTTTTGTGGCCGAAACCAAAGCGGTCTAAATATTCCACAAAGACATCATCGCCAATCAATTTTAATAAGTGGGCCATGGCCGTATTCGAAGAGCGTTGGAATCCCACTAAATAGCTAATTTGTCCCCATCCAACCTGATTATGGTCTCGAATTGTTCGGTCATGTACTGTATAAGAGCCAGATTGGTATTTTGCATTCGGAGCCCACGTATTTGTATCAATCGCTGAAGCGAGCGTGAATGTTTTCATCGTTGAACCAGGCTCAATTGTCTCCTCAATTACCTCGTTCAGCCATTTCATATTTTGGCTTTCGCGTGTTTCAGGATTGAACGTAGGACGTTGGGACATCGCTAATATTTTCCCTGTTTTGGGGTCTGCTACAACCGCAGTCATAGATTCCGGATTGTATTCCTTTTCAACCTTTGACATTGCTTCCTCTAAAAAGCTTTGGATGGTTTTATCGAGGGTTAAATAAATGTCATCCCCATTTTTAGCAGGCGTCACCATCTTCTCGCTGTTGGGTAATAAATAGCTGAAAGCATCTGTTTCATATTTGATTTTCCCGTCGACGCCTGTCAGTTCTTTATCATACGTATATTCTAGGCCCATTTCGCCTTTTGTTGTAACAGTCCCGTCCTCGTTATCCTTCTTCAGTGCATAGCCAATTAAATGGGAGGCAAAGACACCATTTGGATAATATCGTTTTAAGTCGCTAACAAATAGAATCCCTGGTAATTTTTCTTCCTTTATTTTACTCATAACCTCGTGACTAATACCGCGTCCTGAACTACCAAACTCTACTTGATATAATGGTTTCCCATCGCTTCTATAGCGATTATTTAGCTTTTTAAGAATTTCGTCTTCTTTTCCTTGCATGGCTGGAATATACTTCGCTAAAACTTGAGCCGTTTTTTCAGCATCTACAACATGCCTCGGTTTCTTTGAATCCGTTGTAGCTGCTTCACTTACGACAGCTACTAGGCGATAGCTTAACGTATCCTCTGCAATCACTTGACCGTTTTGGTCATAAATCTTTCCTCGGTTTGCTGTGATAACACTTTCCTTACCATACTTAGCAGCTGCTCTTGCTGCAAGCTCCTGTCCTTCTACTTGCCCTGTCGCCTGAATGTTCACCATTCTTGTGAATAATAGAAAAAAGAGCCCTCCATAAAAAATCAATAATAGAAAGGCTCCCCATTGGAATCGAAATCTCTTTTTTTTCATTCTCCCGGCACTACCTTTACATTTTTCTCATTTTGAGTTAAACCGAGTTCTTTCGCTTTTTTCCATATGTTTTCGTATGTAGAAAGTTCACTTACACGAACCGTTAAGTCAACATTCTGTTTTGCAATCTCATCTGCTTCTGATTCGATGTTTTGAATGTCCATGTTTGTAGTTTGAATAGCTGCTTGTTTATTTAATACCAGGATACCTAATACAGCAATAATGCTAACTAAAACAATTAGCATTGTCTTCTCAAACTTCTGGTTCGTTTTTTTACGACGTATGATAGTGGGTTGTGGACTAGGTGGTGTTATCGGTTGTTGCACTTGTTGATGTTGGTGCTGTTGCCTTACACGTACGGCTGCCATTTACTCACGCCCTTTGTCGTTAATTTTCTCCACCACTCTAAGCTTTGCTGAACGCGCCCGATTATTCACTTCTAATTCTTCATCTGAAGGAACAATTGGCTTTCGTGTAATAAGCTTTAAAGTTGGCTTCATGTCATCGGGAATTACAGGTAAATTTGGTGGTAATTCCGGTAATGATGACGCTTCCTTAAAGATTGTCTTGCATAGGCGGTCCTCCAATGAATGGAACGTAATGACACTAATGCGTCCACCTACGTTAATCATATCAATCGCATCGACTAATGAATCCTCTGCCGCGCCTAACTCGTCATTGACAGCAATTCTTATTGCTTGGAAAATGCGCTTTGCTGGATGCCCACCTTTTCGGCGTGCCGCTGCTGGAATACCCTCTTTAATAAGTTCTACAAGTTGTCCAGTTGTTTCAATCGGTGCTGATTTGCGCGCCTCTTCAATTTTACGAGCAACTTGCTTTGAAAACTTTTCTTCCCCATAACGGAAAAAAATACGTACTAAATCCTCATAAGCCCATTGATTGACAACTTCAAAAGCTGTAAGTGTTGCCGTTTGATCCATGCGCATATCTAGTGGTGCATCATGGTGATAGCTAAAGCCTCGCTCTGGTGTATCTAACTGAGGTGAAGATACGCCTAAGTCATATAAAATGCCGTCTACTTGTTCAAAACCATGAGCCAATAATTCTTCTTTTAAATACCGGAAATTCGAGTGGATAAACGTGACACGCTCAATATAGGGCGCTAATCGAATTTTCGCATTTTCAATAGCCGTCATATCTTGATCAAAACAAATTAATCGGCCTTTATCTGATAATTGCTGTACTAAATATTCACTATGGCCTGCACCACCTAACGTACAGTCCACATATACACCATCAGGATCGATGTTCAACCCATCAACAGTTTCTTTTAATAACACGGTTGTATGATCGAACATACCACTCGCTCCTTTCAGGCCTTAACCTCATGTCAACTTTGCATTGACATGCCTATCAAAAGTTAAAAATCAAAGCCAATCATATTTTCTGCAATTTCATTAAAAGATTGTTCAGACTCGCTGAAGTAAGCTTCCCATGCATCCTTAGCCCAAATCTCAATTCGATTTGAAACCCCCAACACTACACATTCCTTAACCAGATGTGCATGTTGCATAAGAGTAGCTGGAATATTGATTCGCCCCTGCTTGTCTATTTCTACCTCTGTTGCTCCAGAAAAGAAAAACCTTGCAAATGCACGTGTATCCTTTTTGGTCATCGGTAAATCTTTTAACTTTTCTTCGAGTTTTCGCCATTCATTCATAGGATAGCCAAATAGACAGTTATCGAGACCTCTTGTGACAACAAACGCTTCGCCTAAAGCTTCACGAAATTTTGCCGGCACGATTAATCGCCCTTTTGCATCAACGGAGTGTTGATATTCTCCCATGAACATACTACTCACCCCACTTTATTAAATAATGTACCACATCCCCCCACTTTCCTCCACTTTTTTTAAAAAAAACTTGACATTTTATCTCTTAATATGCAATTAGACCTTGATAGGAATTTTTGATATATGCTAAATGACATAAAGAAAGAGCTATCCTTAGTAGGATAGCTCTCTATATACGATTTTTATAGACATTATTCATCAAATCCCTATTGTATCAAAAAACTACATAGGTATAAAGAACTTGATACTTAGGTTTTATAAATAAAGTAAATAGTGGTGTTTGCCAATACTATAGTTTTGCTTTAACATTTCAGCAATCAACATAGGTCCAAACTCATTAAAATATTGATACGGATTATACGTTCTTTCCTGGAAGCCCTCATTTGGATACAACTCATTTTGTAGCGTCGTAAATTTGCGTATAGTAGTCTCATGCTTATCGAGTACAGTTTGTTCAATTTTTTGCTGAAGGTAATCAAATTGTTTTGCATGATTTTCTTGATTCTTCACAAGGATTTTATCTAAAGTTAAATGTTGTTCCTCTAAATACGATGCAAGCTCACTGTACTTTTCTGCTAATAACTGCTCCATAGCCTGAATTTGGCGTTTAGCTTCAATATCTTGCACATCATGAATAAAACGCTCTTTCATTTCTAAGGCTTTGCCATTCCAAACATCTGTAACAGACAATTGATGTTCACGTAATAATTGTTCTACATGACGCGTCACAATCGTCATATGAAGGCGTGGAGCAAAAATAGGCATTTGTAGGTCTAGCACAGAAAATGCACTCTTTAATGTTGCCCAATAAGCTAATTCACCTGGACCACCGACGAATGCTAGTACAGGGAACGTCATTTCCTGCATTAATGGGCGAGACACTACATTATTACTCAAACGCTCTGGATATTTTTCAGCAATCTCTAATAGCTCTTCTCGAGTAAATTTAAGGTTTGCTGCTAAATTAATAAATAGATCATTTTTTCTTTCTAAAAGATGACGTTCTCCATCCTCTACATAGAATAAATTAGCTGCTTCTCGTGTGGCCAAAATAGGTTTTCCGTAGCCCGTTCGCTCTAGTTGCTCTTCCTTTTCTGTTACGACTCTAGCAATTTCTTCACTATGCTGAATGATATGCGTAAAATTGGTACTTTCATATTGACGGAAATTATAATCCGCTGCATCAATTAACAGTAACCCTTCATCTTTAAATAATTGGTTCATTAACCGCGCAAAGAAATCAGTAAATGTCTCACTTTCGTTCAGCACATCTACTAATTGTTTAATAAGCGCCTCTGTATACTCTGTTTCCCCAATATCCCTAACAACGGTATGGATGAATTGTGTCATTGACTCTTTATTGAGCATTGTTGCAGAAGCCATTGTTTTACGTCTAGAGCGCTCACTGTATGCACGTTTTTTTAATAGCTCACCATGCACCGTATAGGTATGATTAATTTCTTCCAAATCATGATCTTCTCCAGCTATCCAAAAAACAGGTACCACAGATCTTTGAAGCTTCACACTTTGCTCTTTTGCTAACACAATCACTGAAATCGCTTTATGAACGGAGTAAAGAGGGCCAGTTAAGATACCTGCTTGTTGGCCACCAATTATGACCATAGCTCCCTGTTCTAATTGTTGTAAATGCTCATTCGCTTTTTGTGATAGCCCTAGCGGCTCCATAAATTGACGGATGATGGCTGTCAGCTCTTTTTGATCTCTGGCATGTTGTGCTAAATGCTTCGCTCTTTTCTCAAAAGCCTGATCATTAAATTCGTATTCAAAAAACTGATGAATGGCAGTATTTGGCGACCAGTAATCGGCTAGCACATTATTTTTTATAGGTACTTGGATAGACTCCAGTTTCATTTAACATAAGCTCCTCTACTCACTCAATCATTAATTTACTTATAACGAGAAATTGATTCCTCACATATTATGCACATGATGCAGTAAATGTTTTAGCCCATATTGCATTTCTCCCACCATATATATAGCACTGTGCAATATTACTGAACTATTCTTCTAGCTCTGGGCTTTATGGCCTTTAATCAGTTTCCCATCCATAAAGAATGATTTTTTATATCTACTTTATAATGCTATTATTTTAACCCTTATAGCTCCAACTTGAAAAGAAAATGCTTAGACAACCCGAAAATAGTCTACAAGGGACTGAATGACACCAATTATACAAATAACAGCATACGCGGTGCTCAATAATAAAAATAAAAAACGCCAAATTTTCTTTAATAAAGGCTTCACTTCTATTTCTTTTTTTGTCCGCCAATCAATATATGTAAAAATCATAGCCATCATTATTGCAAGTATGACTAAAAGTCCCCCTACATTTATTTGCCATAGTACCCCAATGCCTAAGGGTACCGAAAAGAACAAACAGAAGGTTGTCACATCAGAGGCTGCACCAAATGCATGCGTGCCCCGTATTTTAACTTTCCTACTAATTAGATAGACTATAATAAAAAGAACAATTGGACAAAAAATAACGATACTAACAATTATATGTAAAATGTCTTTCAACTTTGTTCACCGCTCTCCTCTATCGCAAGTACTTGGAGATATAAGGTACGCAAAGTAGGCAAATGATGACCATTTGTTAAGGCTTTATTCAGTATGGCACCAACAATTGTTTCAATCTCACTTCTTCTTCCCTGCATACGATCTGCAAGCATAGAAGAGGTATTTTCGGCTGTTTGCCTACATAAGTCTACCACGTCTCCAAAAGATATAGTGCGCTCAATGCCTTCGAACGCCATTGTTAACTCCTCATATAAATTTTTCATAAGTACATACGCATGTGTATTCGTCACTAGTTCCCCGTTCTTTATTTGTAATACACAAGTTAATGGATTGATTAAGCTATTGAATATAGCTTTTTCAAATAGCATCTTCTCCGCATTATCGACCAGTTCAACAGGAAACAATGGGTTTTGTAACTGTAACAACTTAAAAAAAACATGTTGTTCCCCTCGTTCAATAGCTATTTTACATGGACCAATTCCTCTATGTTGAACCGTTGTTTGATTCAGCAATTGTGCGCCAAAAGATACAGAGCAAAACGCGATATTTTTTTGAGGTAAATTTAGTGCCTCCTCAAAATGAGCTAAGCCATTTTGCAAAAAGAGCAAAGGTATTTCATTTGATAGTGACGCTAATTGGTCGTAGAGATTCTGTAAATGAACATATTTAACAGCAATGACCATTAAATCTTGAGGTGGTAAAGAAGTTAAATTTGTTGTAGAAACAATTTTTTGTACAGTTTTAGTTCCATCAACATTCAATCGCGTTAATTGATTGATAGTTAGCTCTTCTACCTGCTCCTGTTTTCTGGCAACCAATGACACTGACATTCCCGACTCTGCTAAAAAGCTTGCTGTTAATTGACCAACCGCACCAGCACCAATAACTGCTACCTTCATCATTTCATTTTACATCCTTTCCTCACTACTTTATAAAGCTATAAGAATAAGGTGCCTCAGAATAAATTCTAAGGCACCCCTAAGCAGGTTCTTCTATTATACAAGATTGGCTGATTATTGACGATATACTGAAAGGGTTTTATCTCTAGGAAAGATAAATATTGTATAATCTTCCGAAGCTACTGTAAATTTAATCTTTCATTAATGAATAACCTTGTTGCAGCCACTTCACTAATTTCTCATGTTCATTTTGCAACTCGCGATGTTTCATTTCAAGGGTTTGATAGGCATCTGTTAATTCGTCAAAACTTGTCAATGCCAATTTCAAGTGGCTTCGCATAGATTGTTGTGGTTGATTTCTTACAGCTAATAATGACTGACTATATTGACCACGTAATGTTTTATTCCAACGGAAGCCACATGCCTGCTTTGTACGGCCCAATTCCACAGCCGCCATTTCAAAAGCCTCCAACTGCGTTTTGCCATTTTGCACATTATGCAAGACAATTTCTGCTAGTCTTTCATCGTCTTCCTTTGTCCATTGATCTTTTCTTTTTTTCAATTCCATAATCTATCACCCTCGCATTTTTTACTACTATATGCAGTAGCGAGCAAAATAGAATCATTGCATGAAAAAAGACAGTGATGATGTTTTACTTTCATCACTGCCTTTATACATCACTTTTTATTCTTCTTAGTTAAGAAATTATTAACAGCCAGATGATGCGCTTCGCTTTCCCACAATTTTGCACAAGTACGAACTTCCTCCATCACCCGCTCATACATATTTCGTTCGCGCCATTTACGAAGTTCGATTTCCTTATAAGCTTTATGAACAGACGGATGTATTTTTCGCATATGTTCAATAAAATCATTTAACGCCTCTTCTTTTGAGCCTTCAAAAACTCGCATTGCCCACCCTATTTCATAGAGCAAATGTGCAGGATATGGCTTTGCATCTACAAGCATTTTTAACGCACGATCATGACGTAACCCTCTTTCAAAAAGATATGTACCACCACCCCAGCCACTCGTAATGGCTAAGGTCCCTTGAATAAAACCGCACTTGGCATGTTCTGCCACTAAACGGAAATCACAAGCCGTGGCAATCTCACAACCGCCACCAACTGCAGTACCATTTATAAGCGCTATCGTCGGAACCGGGAGCGTCGCAAGGTCATATAATATGTTCCCCATTTTACTTAACATACCAAATGCCTCATCCTCCGTCTCCAGAGAATGAAACTCAGATAGATCTCCCCCAGAGCAAAATGATTTTTCTCCAGCACCCGTCACTACTAAAAAACGTACATCCTCATGTTTACGAATATACATAATGACTTCCTGAAGACCATTCATAACCTCATCATTGACAGCATTACGCTTCTCTTCTCGATTAATCGTAAAAGTCATAACACCATCACGATTGTCAATCGTATAACTCACATCACTACCCCCTTTGTCTCCATGAAATAATTGTATCATACAATTATTTCACTATTATATTAAACTTCACAAACGACGCAATATTCCGTTTTTAATCCATCAAAAAAAGGCTAGTAAAGAGCCATGGTCTCTCTACTAGCCTTTTAAGTGAGCAAACACTGTATTATTTGCTTACTACTTCTTTACCTTTGTATTGTCCGCAAGCTTTGCAAACACGGTGTGATAATTTAGCCTCACCACAGTTAGGGCAAGTTACCATACCAGGTACAGATAATTTGAAATGCGTACGACGCTTTCTTTTTGCAGTTTTAGAAGTTCTTCTAAATGGTACAGCCATTGATGGCACCTCCTTACAGATCGTCTATTCGTCTGTTTGATCAAAATACTTAGCTAAAGCAGCTAGTCTTGGATCCACTTTTTGTTCGTCAGCTTTTTTGTGTAGCTCTACGTCTTCGTCTGTTGCATAAGACCAGCTTTTACCGCCTTGCACTTGTCCTTCAGTATTTTCCTTGAACACTTGCATAGGCACCTCGAGTAACACTAGTTCCTCAAGAACTGGTTTCATGTCGATGACTTCACCGTCAATATAGTGAATGTCTCCGTCATCGTCTCCTCGTTGATCTTCGTCAATCCAGCTAAAAATTTCAACTGTCTCAACATTGATAGGAAACTCAACATCCTCCCACGTGCGAGCACATGGTAGTGTTAACGTCGCTTTCACAGTTAACTGACATGTCATTTGCGATGCACCAAAAGTACATAGCCCTTTTACATGAACGGGCGAAATTGCTCGAATATCCTGGTTTCGCTCCATCACTTCGTCCAATTGGACAAAGGCATCGATTGGCATCCCGTTTTGGCGGTATTTAGATAATTGATGAATTGACCATTTCATTCGTTTAATCACCTCGAGACAACAATGTTGATTATATAATGTGTAAAAATAGATGTCAAGATAATTTCTTGTCACTACTTTAAAACCTACTTATAATTATATACTATAAGAAGTATATTTGCTCCTAACAGCTTACCATAAAAACATAAATGACCAGGAGGGAAAGCATGAAAGCAGTTGGAATTGTTGTTGAATATAATCCTTTTCACAACGGACATGCCTATCATTTGACACAGGCAAAAAAAGTAGCGAAAGCAGATATTGTCATCGCTGTTATGAGTGGAACATTTTTACAACGTGGTGAACCAGCTATGGTTGATAAATGGACACGTACAAAAATGGCACTCGCAGGTGGTGTAGATATTGTCATTGAGCTACCTTATGTCTATAGTACAGCTCCTGCTACTGATTTCGCAAAGGGGGCGATTTCAATATTAACTGCCGTTGGCTGTGACTCATTTGCTTTTGGTAGTGAGGATGGCTCTATCCAACCATTCTTGAACACTTATGATTTGATTGACAATAACCGTACAGAATATGACGCACTCATAAAAGACAGCCTTAAAACGGGGGCTAGCTACCCTAAAAGCCTATATTACGCCTATGAACAGCTTACTCAGAAGTTCCCAGCCCCATACATTGATCTTGCACAACCCAATAATATTCTTGGCTTTCATTATCTAGAGGCGGCGAGAACGCTGGACAGTAACATCAAGCCGCTAACCATTCCCCGTATCGCAGCAGGTTATCATGATGCACTTAAACAGGACTCATCCATTGCAAGCGCCACTGGAATACGTAAAGCCCTAGCATCTACAAGTTCTTTACAAAGTGTGCAAAAGGTTGTCCCTGAGACATCTTTTGATTATTTGACAGACTGGCATAGACACTATAAAAAATTTGCCAGTTGGGAATCATTTTGGCCACTATTACAGTTCACTATCATGAGACACACGCCTTCAGAGCTCACTCGTTATGCAGAAGTAACTGAAGGAATTGAGAACGCTATTATGAAAGCTGCAAAAAATAGCTCATCCTTTAATAGCTTTATGGAAAAAATAAAATCTAAACGTTATACATGGACACGAATACAACGTATGATCACTCATATTTATACAGGGTTTACAAAGGAGCAGCTACAGAGCTTTGAAGCCCCATCATTTATCCGTTTACTTGGCATGAGCGCAAAGGGTCAAGCTTATTTAGGAAAGCGCAAAAAAGATATTGAATTACCTTTAATAAGTCGTGTTGCAGCTGCAAATGATGCTATGTTGGCCATCGATATTCATGCTGCAGAGCTATACAATTTAAGTATAGAACAAGGCGTTACAGCGCAGAGTCTCCCTAAAGATTATCAAACACCCCCAATTCGTAATTAAAGTCATAAAAAGAGATGCTAGATAGTCTAGCATCCCTTTATCGTCTTTATTTTGGTTGCAGCTGCTTTAAATATTTTATGGCATCATCTACATTTTTCACAGGTACAATTTTCATCTTTGTCCCAATCTCCTTCGCTGTTTTTACAGCAGTTGTATAATTCGACTCTAAATCTGGATATTTTGCCTTCATTTCTGTAGAAATTTCATCATCGGGGGCAAAAAAGATTTCCATACCATCACGATCAGCCGCTATGACCTTATAGTCAATCCCCCCAATTCGACCAACAGATCCATCCACTAGCATTTCTCCTGTACCTGCAATGGCATAACCTTTCGTTAAATCCTCATCCAGAAGTTGGTCTAATATTTCAAGTGTAAACATCAATCCTGCAGATGGACCACCAATATCCTCTGTTTTCATTGTTACTTGTGGATTGGTTTCAATTGATTTGCTTTCTGTATAAGAAATCCCTAAACCCGCTCTATGTTCTTGCGCATTTGGAATTTCCTTCAATGTAACCGTTGCCTTTTGCTGTTCTTCTTGTCGTATAAATTGAATCGTTACTTGATCCCCAAGCTGTTTAGGCTGTAAAAGCTCTACAAGCATTTGCTGATTAGTTATTTTGTGACCATCCACTTCAATTATTTCATCACCAGCTTTTAAGATGCCGTCTGAAGCACCACCATCTAATACATTTAAGATAAAAACACCGTTAAAATGAATTTTTGTCTCTAATCCAGCTCTTTGGAAAGCTACATATTTTGCATTAAATTGTGAATCTGACATTAATTTCAACTGTCGAACATTATATTCCTCATCATCCTCTAATGGATTTCGGACTTGTTCAATATCCATGAGTTTTTGATATTTTTGAGTTTTAGCCCATAAATATGAAAACGGTGTGGCTTGCTGCATGGCAACCGTCATGAGACTCATAGACCCTAAACTATCTGGCTCCTTGCTATCGACTGTAACAAATTTACTGACATCATAGGCACTACCAGGTTTCATAATATACGCGTCTAGTCGGTATAACATCATAGAACAAATCACGACTATTACCACCGCATAAATGCCAATTTTTTTCTTCACTTGAATACACCTCCTAGGACGCTTGCAAAACCATACGTTCATGTTTTTGCCTTTCTCACATATATTAATTTTAGCATTTGCCTATGTGAATGACAAAAAGTTGAAACGAGATGATAACATGTTTGCTACAATTCAAATAGCGCTCTGCGTAATTCTAATTCTCTTACTCTTGTTATTCCCACAAACCGCTCATAGTGGTACTGATTTAGGCTTATCTCTTTTCATGGAGGCGTTATTTCCGTATTTACTACCCTATTTGGTATTAACACAATGGCTTTTGCGTTTAACAGCGCCTATGCGTACGAAAACAAAGAGAGCTTCCTTATACGTACAAGCCTATATTATTAGCGCACTTGGGGGCTATCCAACTGGAGCAACCACTATTGTTTATTTAAAAAACAGCGGTCAGTTACATCCTAAAGAAGCAAATTTTCTACTAGCTGTTTGTCATGCACCAAGTCCATTATTCGTGTTAGGTTTTGTAAGTCTTGATTTACTACACAGTAATACGTTTGGATGGTTATTTTTATGTTTACTACATACGTTTAATATTTGTTGCTTAGTAACTGGTTACTTTTTATACCGCAAAACGGATTCACCTACCATATCTGTTCACAACACTACACTTTATACGGCTCCCTTTTCAGAAAGTATTAAAGAAACTGCCCCAACAATTTTGCTAGTGGGCACAACTATTATCTTTTTCACAACCATCCAGACTATTGTGCAACAGGGCTTAGATCAATTAATACCAAAGCTGCCTTATACAATTGAACTTTCCTTAGCAGCTATTCTAGAAGTGACAAATGGTCTTAAAATGACTGTCACTGCCTTCCCAGATTTTCCATATACTACTTTACTAGTCGTCATTTTGTTAACGATGCAAAGTATAAGTATTCATTTACAAATTTTTGTGATTGCTAAATCCGCCAAACTTTCTGTGAGACCTTATCTAAAATTCCGCCTCCTTAGCATAATCATTGTACCAACTATTTATGCTCTATTTTTTCTGAAATAATTAGTTTTCACAGATAAAAAAGAGGATGTTCAGCGTATATTACCGACATCCTCTTCAACCACTATTGGGAAAAACCATATTTTTCTTTTAAAGCTTGTACAACACAATCTGGAACTAGCTCATTTACATCACTTCCATATTTCGCAACCTCTTTTACAATACTGGAACTTAGGAATGAGTATTGATTCTTCGTCATAATGAAAAATGTTTCGATGGTTTCATCAAGAAAACGGTTCATAGAAGTAATTTGCATTTCATATTCAAAATCTGAAACTGCTCGTAAGCCACGTACAATGGCCTTGGCTTTTTTTTCTTTAGCATAGTCTATGAGAAGACCTGAAGAACTTTCTATCCGAACATTAGGTAACGCTTTTGTTACTTCAGCCATTAAAGCCATACGCTCCTCTACAGAAAACAACGGATTTTTTGCTGAATTGTTTAATACGGCGACATAGACGATATCGAACACATCGGCTGCACGTTTAATAATATCTAAATGGCCAAATGTCACAGGGTCAAAACTTCCAGGAACTACAGCAATTTTCTCTGACAACTTATTCTCCCTCTTCCTCTGTACAGCGATAAACAGAAATAATTGTTCCGCCATATGTTTCTTGTCTTTTTAAAACAAACTCACCAAAACTTTGAGGCAATGTTACTTCTTTTGCATGTTCACATAAAATAATACCATTTTGTTGAATTTTTTCATTATCAACGAGTAATTGTACTAAGTCATAGTATTCCTTTTGATGATAAGGTGGATCTAAAAAAACTAATGAAAACGTAATATCACGCTTTAATAGCGCTTTCACAGCACGCTTTGCATCAATGCGAAACAGCTCAGTATGCTCTTCGTAACGGCATTTTTTTATATTTTCTTGCAGCACCTGAAAGGCTTTTGCATCTTTTTCAATAAAAATAGCACGCTCTACACCACGACTTAGCGATTCAATACCTAAACCGCCGCTTCCTGCAAACAAATCAAGTGCAGTACCTCCATCAAAAAAAGGACCAATAATATTAAAAATCGATTCCTTCACTTTATCAGTTGTAGGCCTCGTCGTATTCCCAGCTATCGCCTTTAGCGGCATTCCTTTACGCTCTCCTGCTACAACTCTCATATAAGCTATCACCGTACTTTCATCCATATAAATTATTTTTGCAGCGAAAGGAAAGCCCTCCGCTGCAAAATTTATTGTTGCTCTTGTGTTAATACTTGAATACGTTCCTCTTTCTTTTGTAATTCAACTAAGAATAAACGTTGTAACCAAGCTTCTTCCACATAATATTGATTAGCAATTTTAATAATTGGCTCTGAAATTGTTGAATATCTTCGCTGATTGAATACATAAAATCCAGGTTCTTTAGGGAATCGGAATGTGCGATGCTCGCTATTTACATAATAGCCGTTCTTTCCTTCTCCGACTGTATAACCAAGATAAGGTAATAACGTATCTGCCGTATATAACGCTTGTCCTTCATATAGAATAACATGAACGTCTTCCTTCAACACATCATTCACATATACATCTCGAGAATCCTCAAATAATAACGGATATGTTCCGTTTTTCTGTGCTGCATTTAACGTAAAGTATGATGTCTTAGCATCTAACACTTGCGATAAATACTCATCCATAGTGTTTGGAGAAATAGGGTCATCTCCAAGTTTTTTCAACTTATCTTGCCAACTCTGCTGTTGACTATCTGTCATATAATCATTCAATGTCTTCACAATTTTCTTTGCTTTGTCTCCACCAATTGAATCATTCACTAAATAGGATGCCACAACTTCTAGCAACCATTCTGGGGAGTCCACAAATGTATATTGCGATTTTATTTGGGACAAAATGACTTCCTGTTCAACAGCTTGAGCTGTAAGTGTTGGTAAAAATAACAACCTTTCATCATGAACCGGGACAGGACTTTTCTCTTGAATAATCGCGATATGTTCATCATTTAAAAACTGTAAACTCTCTAAAGATTTTAGGAAATCATTCGGAACAGCCTGTTGTGCATAGATTGATAATATAGGCGTTTGTTCTTGTACTTTGAGTTTTCCTGCTTGCCAATAAAGATCATGAACAGTTCCGTTGCCTCTAAACATCGTATAGTTAACAAGTGATAGCTGTTGTTGACCTACTAATGGCAAACCTGTAATCCATTGTCCATTAATTTTACTATCTGTAGAAATATGAACAATTGAATAGGACGCTTCACCATTAATTAGTGTAGCAAAAACGTCTTGAAGGAGCATCTTATTTTTCAAGCCACCCTCAATCGGAATTATGTATGACACAGATTGTGATTTTGTCTCCCCTTTTGCAAAATAAGAGACCTCATCTGATAATCGATCACAGCTTTTTTCATTCTCGATAAAGCAACTAGGATTTGTTGCCTTTTCAGGCCATTTTATTTTCACCTTTTGATTTGGCAAATTTTTAAAATGTTGGCGAATATCTAAGCTATTTTCACGATAAACAATCTCAATTTCCTGCGAGTAATGAAAATCCCCTATGCCGGTTTCTAAATCAGATGAGTATGCATGATACTGGAAAAATAACGTTCCTGAAATAATAAGTACTAAAATAGAAAAAAAGCTTAATGCAAATTTCATGTGCTTGACCTCCCGCAGCATGATACTATGAGTATTGGAAAGGATGTGCAATTATTATGCCACAACAATTTATAGAATTAGGAGAAGGCTATGGTGATGTATACGAGCTACTTGAAATTATTAAAACCAATCAGGAACGCTTTCATCAGGCCTTTATACTAACATCTACAAAAGAAGATAAAAAGGTAATCTCCTTAGCCGTTGCCTTCAAACCAGTGGGTGAAAGTAAATTCATGCCAATATATATTTGTCGCGAAGGCATCCCTTATCATGATGAACAACCAACTAAGCGACAAAAAATGTTTGAAGCACAAATAGAACAACTAGACCGAAAAGCAGTTGTTGTAGAAATAAAGCACTCATCTATATTTTCGGAATCAAAACTATTTTATCAATACTTAATCGGCATATTAAGACTAAATAACTATATACCAGCATTAGCCTAATATTATAGACCTACTTTATAGTCATATTCCTTGGCTTTATCTGGCTTTGCATTTTCGTATTCAGTTTTCACAAATGGACGGTAAGATTCCACAACGTCTTTCACAAATGGAAGGCGTTGTAGTTTTGTTGTCAACATTTCAATGTCCTCACGATCACAATACAGCACTACATATTTTTGTCTTCTAGAAATATAAAGAACATGACCATATTTCCGAAGAGACTTCGCATGTTTTAATTGATGGACGTAAACGATTAGCCCTTGTCGTTCGTTCATAATGGATTCCCTCATTTCTTACCTAAAAGCATACCATAGACCAGAAAATGATAGCAACAGAGTTTAGCTGACAGAACACTCGATTTTCCGTTATAATGGAAAAGCATACTACGTTAGCATCGTAGAAATTCGAATCAGTTGTTTTAAATAGCTTACATGATTATTTTTTCCATGGAATGTATATTTTACTGAAGGATGAGATGTTTATGCCTCATTCTTTCATCACGGATGAAGGTAGAAGTCGACATGAAAAAATCATCATTCCCTTAACTACTTACTAGTTTTTTATAAAGCTCTTGGACGAACGTTGGGAGCTAGTCATTGAAACAATGAATTCACCATTACTTTAGAAAAAAATTGTTAAGGAGGACGAATATGGGGAAGAAAACTAAAATAGCAATTGCAATCGCAGCTGCAAGTGCGGCAGCTTGGGCGGGTAGTAAAGCTATTTCTAAACCACAGCAACGTGAAGGTAAACAAGCATTACAGTTTGATCGCACAATCATTCTTGCACACCGAGGCGGAGCTCATTTAGCACCCGAACATACTATGATCGCCTTTGACAAAGCAGCTCAGCTAGGCGTTGATGGATTTGAAATAGACGTACGATTAACAAAAGACGAAGAAATTATTGTTTTCCACGATGATACAGTTGAACGAACAACAGATGGCTACGGTCTTATAGCTGATATGACATTGGCAGAAATCAATGCCTTAAACCACGGCTATCAATTTGAAGATTTGGATGGAGCCTTCCCTTATCGTGAGGATAAATTACAAGTAGTAACATTACGTGAGCTACTTGAGACGTACCCACATATGTTAATCAATATCGATATTAAAGATGCCCCTGAAACTTATGAAGGAAGTCTAATGCCTTCTAAGCTCTGGCGTTTAATTGAAGAACTTGGCGCAGAGGATCGTGTTGTTGTAACAAGTTTTTATGGTGAGCAAATAGATCGTTTTAACTTATATGCTCAAAATCAGGTGGCGCTTGGTGCAGGTGAATCAGATGTAAGAAAAGCATTTGCTTCCTTCTCCAGTCAATTCGGACATTTATATCATCCAAAAGTAGATGTGTTCCAAATTCCTCCTAAATCAGGGGTTATCGCTTTAGATTCTCCAAAATTTATTCAGTTTTTAAATAATCTCAACATTCCAGTTCACTATTGGACAATCAATGACATAGAGACGATGAAAAAATTAATTACTAACGGCGCTAAAGGGATTATTACGGATCGTCCTGATATAGCCGTAGAATTATTGCAAACTCAAGAGTCTTAACAAGGAATTATCCTATGGAAAGCTAATGTTTTAAATAAACGCCTTCCTTCTTACTATTGATAAAAGCCATCGAGATACACGATGGCTTTTGTTATATTAAGTAATGTCTTTCATTGATAGACTGATTCTTCATGTTGTAATACCGCATCCGTTCAGTAGCCCTCTTAAGAAATATGGTCTGGCACTAATTGCGGCATGCCCACTGCCCATAAGAAAATTTGGTCATATGACTCTAAATCTCTATCCCATTTTCAGGTTTCATATTAGTCCTCTCTAAGTGATAATGCCCCTGGAAAGATGTCCACTCGTATTGAAAGCGACCATCTAATAGATCCCCCTTATTAAGTGCATGTGCATCTATAACTGCTGGTACTACCTCTTTTCATATACCATCTTCTGGTACGACTGCAATCCTATGTTTTTCATGTATATTGCCTCCTGCCATAATTGTATAGAAAAAGACTGTAAACAAACTCAGTTTTACTTCGAGTTGTGTACAGTCTAGTAGAGATGTGTTTTAACACATCTTCATTTACGCTGAGCATGAGCATGAACCGCCCGAGCTACATCCTCCTCCGCAAGATGAACCAGATGCAAAGAATGGATTGCTTACAGGAACTTTTACCGCTTCAGAGACTGTTTTCCCTACAAGTAGGCTAATCTCATCAAGCAAGTCCTGAAAATCGTTTTCAGCAATTTTTAAGGCAGAAACCTTTTCATTTAAGTCAAGCGCCCTCTTCTGTTGGCGAATCGACTTCATAATTGTATGGTAGTCCGGATGATATTTTCCGAAACGTTGTACATCTTCGTACTGTTCTTTCATGCGATTAAACGCGTAAATAGCTTCTACAATTTGTGTATCACTATAAACGGCATCATACGCTTGTCGGAGCGCCATCGCAGGTTCTGAGGAAAGAATCATCTCACAAAGCGCTTCCGCCTCATCTAAAATGAATACCCAGTCAGAGGTCATCATCATTTTTAATTCCCCCAATCTCTTTCCCATCATAACAGATTTTATGGTAATTTTACATTAATGAGATTATTAATGAAAGAGGTTTTTCCAATTGATGACAACATCCAAAGAAAAAATCGATCTATTATTAGGGGCAATTTTACAAGATAGTACGGAGGAAGATGAAGAAGTTCTTTTACATCTTTTAACCGGGCTCCGAGAAAAACAACAAGGCATTCATCGTCGCTTTATTAACGCTGCCTTACACATGGTTGGCAAGTTTGAGCCTGAAGTCAGTGAGGTTCGTATTCCCATTACACCAGTTATTCATAACACGATAAAGGTGCCACACGGCGGCATTATTGCGACTATAGCCGATGCGGCAATGGGTGGACTTGCTTCCCGTTCTGTACCAGAAGGATTTAATGTAGTAACTACAAATATGAATGTCACGTATATTGCCACAACAACGAATAAAGAATTAATTGCGCGTGGTCGTTTTGTTCATAAAGGGCGGCAAACACTTGTAATGGAATGCGATATTGAAGATGAGACAGGGCGCAAGCTAGCCATTGCTACGGGATCATTCTTTGTTATTCAGCGTCGGTAAGTAAACCTGTAAAATAGTCTTTGATACACTGTTGATCGGAAAAAGGGAATTTTTGATTTTTAATTTGCTGTGTTTGTTCATGCCCTTTTCCGGCAACAAGGACAATGTCCCCTTTTTTTGCCTTCGCTAACGCTTGATGGATTGCCACTTTACGGTCTAAATAAATTTCATAGTATTGTTGCTCTGTAAAACCAGCAATAATACTTTCATTAATTATGATTGGATCTTCATCTCGAGGATTATCTGTTGTTAAATAGATAACGTCTGCATATTTGCTTGCTACAGCGCCCATAGCAAAGCGTTTCGCTTTATCTCGATTTCCTCCACAACTAAAGACAAGATAAATCGTTTTCGAACGATCGAAGGTTTGTAACACCGCTTGGAGCGCTTCAGCAGTATGAGCATAATCTACATAAACATCAATTCCAACTGGGTTATCGATCTTCTCGAGCCTACCTTCTGGAAGCTTTAAGGACCACATATGTTCGATTATATCATCTATTGGAATTCCTAAGCGCCATACTGCCATCAATGCTGCAACCGTATTTTGCACATGATACTTCCCTACAAATGGGATTTCTACAATATGCTCACTCGCAGATGTTTGTAAGCAAAGCACTGTTTTGCCAACTGTTTCACTGACAATTTGGATATGTAAATCATTGTGATTATCAAAGCCAAATGAGCAGGATTTTTTCTTATCATAAATTCCAACAGAACGGCAAAAGTTATCATCGCCGTTTAATACTAACTTTTTAGATAAGTCAGCTAATCTTTTTTTCGCACGTTTATAGGCTTCTAATCCCCCATGATCTTCTAAATGATCTTCTGATAAGTTTAAAAACACTCCACAATCAATATCACAATGATCAAGTCTATGTTGCTGTAATCCCATTGAAGATGCTTCTAACACTACATGTGAGACACCTTTGCGTACACATTGTTTTAATATCGGATGTAATTCTTTAGCCTGCAATGTGGTAAGCTGCTCATAAGATGTTTGTTGCTTTTCGCCATCAAGATAAAACCCAATCGTTCCTATAACCGCTGCTTTTTTATGTAGAGCGTTTAAAAGTTGACTGACAAAGTGACTCACTGTGGTCTTCCCATTTGTCCCCGTTATTGCAATAACACTTAATGCTTCTGCCGGAAAAGCCGCTAGCTTTGCACTTGCATACGATAGAAATAAGGCTGTATTAGGAACCCATACAAAAGGAATTTCTTTATCAATAATGGGTAAAGAAATACTTTCCTCCGAGACAATTGCGGCTGCTCCACGGGCCAATGCTTCTTTGACAAAACGACTTCCTGAAGTTTTTTTGCCTTTTCGTACAATAAAAATGTCGCCAGGTTGTACGGCCTGTGCATAATCCTCTACGCCTGTAATTTCTGTTCGAATCGAACCTCCCGTCACGCTACATGGCCAGTCTTTCAATAACTCTGCTAATTGCAAGCCTCTTCCCCCTTTCAGTTCTCTATCATATGACGGCCTTTGTAACGGTGTGACGAAAAATGTTGAAGCCAATCGGAGCACTAACAAGCACAAAAAAATGAAGACAAGTCCATTCAGCGAAGGCTTGTCTTCATGTAAATTTATTATTTTATGGTGATTGGTCCTTATTCTCTTCCTCTACAGGTTCCTCACTTTCAGTGTCTTCATTATTTGACTCCTCATGATCCACCTTCTGTGAAGCAGGTTCTAGATAAATTTGTGTATAATAATCAACGAAAACGCCTGAACCAACTTGTGAATATTTATCATTTAGAAGAACTTTTCGATGTTCTGGTGAATTTGTCCAGCCATGCATTGCCTCAATCGCATCAAAATAGGCAGTTGCTAGATTTTCATTAGCATCGCTATAGTCAATGTTCTGTGCTTGTAACCTCTTTTTAAGATCTCCATAAGTGGGGGATTCATGTGATAAAAAATTTTGTACCTTCATATCTTCGCTATGCATTCTCGCTGTATTTTCCAATGATTCATTCATTTCTACAGGCAGCAACCCATGATGCTTTCTCGTTACATTTAGTAAATCATCGAGCTGTTTGGCATTCGCCCTATCAATTTCTTGCTGTAAAAATGAAGAAGGCGGTGTACGTCTAACAAGCTCTCCTTGATAACTCATTTCATATGGCTGGTGAAGGACAAGTGTTTCACTATCGGTATATCGGATCCCCTGTAACTCACTTGTTTCTCGGTCAATATAAAGCTGAGCATAGAGTCCATCAAATTTGACCAGTAATCTTGTTTGCATATCTTCTTCATTCATCGAGAATATGTAAATATTATCACCAACATTGGCGGCTACCTCATAATCAATAATCGTCATGCGATAAATTTCATCGCGTTTTTGTCCTACTTTAAAAGGGAAAGCATTGATATCTTGCCCTGCTATGTAAACTTGCGTAACAACGTTATTTTCAACGCCAATCATAAAAAAGGTAGAAATATCTTTATTATAGACCCACCATTCATACCCAAACGAGGAGGGTTCCTTTCTTCCTGGTACCCCATATTGTTCCAAAACAGTTTGTGTGCCTTTCCCTATTAATGTTGAAATACCCGTTTGTGGACGTGTCATTGCTCCTATATCAGGCTGTTTTAGTTCTGTTTGAGGGATTATATTAGAATTGGTATTCGGGCCTTCTAGTGGTTCATTTTCCTTAGGGGTATTAAAAAACATAAAGCCGATTAATGCTATCGCACCACAAATCATTAATATGCGGAATAAAGCTTTCATATAGGACTCCTTTCATCACCATTATTGTAAGTTATTATATCAATTGTAATTGGGTTGACACAATGTTGTCATTGCAACAATGTCGAATATGCTCTATTATAAAAATGAGCGTATACTTTGTACGAGAACCTAAAGGAGGATTATACATGTATTTTGAAAATACTAACCTTGAAAATTTAACAGCTGATCAAGAGCTACTTGTCAGCATTATGAAAAAACATGGTTTAGAATGTGATGGCGGTTGGGATTATGAACGTATGACATTCGATAAACGTTTCGATACTCGTGAAGGTCGCTATTACCTACGCGTTTTCGCATATGCCATTTCTGGTGATGTTGGTGCTCACGATGCCATCCTTACTTTAATGAAGCCAGCACTTGGTAAGTACTATTATCCACATGGTGTTGAATATGGGGATGATGAAGTTTACCCAGCACACCTAGTGAAAAAATGTGAAGAAATCTTAAAAAAGGTTAAATTAGAATTAGATCAATTCTCAATCGAGCCTACAAATAAAAATAACTTTGAACCTGTTAACGCACGCTAATCTTTATTAACTGAAAAAGTGATAGCAAGTATCGCATTAAATAGCTTCATTGTTACGAAAAGACTGGTAGCCCAGTCTTTTTTATTTTGAGTAAAAATTTGATTTCTTCTCATACTACCTATATCTATAAGAAGATGTAGGTGAGAAAATTGTTGTCCTTTTTTAATCGTCCTTTTTTTCGTCATCCCATAATCGTTATCGCAATTGGGGTCTTTCTTCTCTGGTTCATTTCAATATCATTGCCGATCTTACTTGCCTACTTAACCGCCTTACTTTTAGAACCTATTATAGTTCGGATGAGCAAACGTTTTCGAAAAAAGCGTAAAATAGTGGTCTCGATCTTTTTTATATTTTTTCTAAGTATATCTTTATTATTATGTACGCTTATTATTTATATAAGCTGGAAACAATTTTCATCTTTTATAATTCATATTCCAGATTATCTGAATCAACTTTCTGCACTATGGATTCAAATGCAATCTAAATTGAGTAACCACACCTACCATTTACCTGTAGAGCTAGTTTCACAAATTCAATATATGATTGCAAGAGCTTTAGTTTCCACTGAAAATTTTGCACTCTCTTTAACAAACATCGATGTCTGGTCAGCCTTATTAACGTATATCCCTACACGATTATTTGATATTTTTGTCTATTGGATCGTCTTATATATGTTACTTTTGGAATTGCCAACCATCAATCAAAAAATATTAATGCCCATCCCTTTCCATTACCATCAGAAAATTGTATTTATTGGGCAACGAGTAAAACTAGCCTTATTTGGATTTTTGAAAGCACAATTGCTAGTAGGATTAGGCATTTTTGCTTTAGCTATCGCTGCCTTTTATTTTCTTAAAACGCCATTCCCTCTATTGTTAGCATTGCTGCTTGTCGTCTTGGACTTTATTCCTTTTCTAGACTCCTTTATTTTATTAGTCCCTTGGGCAATCTATCAAGTTTTTGCTGGCGACTATCTTTATGCCGTTGTATTAATTGTATTAACAGTAGGTCAATTTTTAGTTCGTCGTATGATTGAGCCTAAAATAATAGGTGATAAAATTGGACTTTCTTCTCTTTCAACTTTTATTGCCATGTTTATTGGATTCAAAATTTTTGGATTTTTGGGTATTTTAATTGGTCCATTACTTTTTGTAGTGGTACTCTCATTACTTCAGCCAACGACAAAAAACCTCCCACCTATAGAAAAATGAGGTGGGAGATTTTTATTATAAGCCTAAAATAGCTTTAATAACGGATGTTGTTTCGCCTGGTTCAAATAAAACATACAATAATAAATAAACAAGGACACCTGTTATAGCGACGAAGAACCAAATAATACTTGTAATTGGTCCGATACGACGGTGTAATTTTAGGTTTGTTTTAAGACCTGAAATAATACTAACTATCCCAAACACGGCACCAGATGTTGCTAAAATAATATGGAATATCAAGAAGAACGTATAATATGGTTTTAAATGTTCTCCACCACCAAAGGCAGTATTTCCAATAAACACCGTACGTGAAGCATAAATAATAAAGAAGATAAGAGCAGCAACACCTGCAGCAAGCATTACCTTTTTATGCCCTTCTACATTTCTTTTTATAATTAAGCCCCATCCTATTGCTACTAGTACGGCACTAATGACGATAAACGATGTACTAATAGTAGGCAAAATTTGCAATTCCATTATCAAAACCCCTTATACAAAGTAAATTTCTATTTTATAATTAATGTTGCTGTTGACTTTCCCACTTTTTTTGATGGGCTGCTAATGCATCAGCTGTAATTTTATCTGGATCCTTTTGTTCAGCACGATACCATTTTGTAAAGATGGCACCAAGTAATACACCAAAAATAAGCTCTTGTATGATTTTCATTAGTACGCCACCTAACTGCTGGTCAGCAACAGGTTTCATGTCTGTAAATAACTCAGGTCCTGATAATGATAGCCCCGATAACGTAGAAGCTGGAACACAGAGCTCCATTGCCTTTAACCAAGCTTCACCATTCGTATACGTTTCATACATGGCATTAGGCGCAAATATGATTAATCCGCAGGCAGGAGTAATTAAAACGGCATTTGCAATAATATAGCCTAATTTATGCAAGGGCTTCATTTGAGCTCTACCAGGGATATTTTGAATTAAAGGCCAGTACATAAATACAGCAGATAGGAATAAGACAAATGTATAGGTACCATGTAGCGTTTCATTTAATTTAATATAATCTAATACATCTGGTAAATGATAGAAGGAAAATAGACCAATAAACACAAACACGGCAACAACTGGTAGTGTTAATACTTTAAATATAGTTCTAACAACAGGTGCTTCAATGGCAACCTTCCAAACCCACCAAGGTATTCCTTTAATTAAGAAAATCGGTACTAGTAATAATAAAATAGCCATTTGAACCATATGCATTGTAAACATAATATGAGCCATTAAATCAACTGGAGATCCTTTAATGATATAAATGGTAATCATGGCTAATACGAAATAGATTGCTTGTCCCTTTTTTAAAGGTTCACTTTCTTTAAAATCCTGACGCCACTTTACTGTGACTAAAAAATAGATGATTGTTATAAAGACAAGAACCCCTATTAAATATGGGCTCCATAATGCTTGGAAACCAAATATACTAAGTGGCATATAGAACGCACTCCTTTAAACTTCAGTACTCCTATTATAAAACGCTTACAGCTATACTGCAATGAACGAAAGGTGAACAAATGTTAAGATTGCCAGTGTTTGCTTCTTTTTGCAACTATCACTAAAATTTAAAATAAAAAAAGCACGTTCGTACAAAGTAACGAACGTGCTTTTTTTGGTGATTACCACCAAATAATTGTTAAGAATGCTAAGAAGAATGTAAATGCAATTAAAATCCCCATCCACATGAAGAAACCAATAACGCCACCGAAGTGTGTTTTTTTGTCTTCTAAGTGCATGAAAGAATACAGTTGAAGTACAACTTGAACACCCGCTAATAATAAAACGAATGGCATAATTAAGTATTTAGAAAAATCAGCTGCAACTACTGCGAAAGCGATAAAAGTAAAGAAAATCATAATCGCAAAGTTGAGTACTTGTTTACGCATATGAACGGCATTATGATGACGATCATACTCATATTGTGCCTGTGATTTAGCAACTATAGGTGTATCGTGTGAAGACATTATCCGATCACTCCCATCAAGTAAACTACTGTAAAGATGAATACCCAAACAACGTCGATAAAGTGCCAATATAAAGCAGCTACGAAGAATTTAGGTGCATTGTATAAGTTTAAACCACGTTTAGCATTACGAATCATTAAAGTTGCGATCCATACAAGTCCTAAAGTTACGTGGAAACCATGTGTACCAACTAAAGAATAGAACGCAGTTGCGAATGCAGACTGGTTAAATGTAAAACCAAGATGTACATAGTGTTGGAACTCATAAATTTCAAGAGCTAAGAAACCAAGACCTAAAGCTAAAGTAATTGCTAACCAAGTTTGCATTCCTTTAAAGTTAAAGTTACGCATATGGTAAATTGCATAAACAGATGTTAGTGAAGATGTTAAAAGTAACATCGTCATAGCAAATGCTAATGGTAATTCAAATAAACCTTGAGTTGTGAACTCCATGCCAGCTGGCCCTTTGTTCTTAAGCGCTAAATAAGTAGCGAATAAACTTGCGAAAAGTACAACTTCACAGGCAAGGAAAATCCAGAAACCAACGACTTTGTTTTTACCTTCCAGCGTTGCTTGTTCAGGATGATCTGGCCAAGTATGAGGAGTAAATTTAGTATTGAAATCCATTATTTATTTCCCCCTTTGCCATAAAGTTGTTCTTCAATTTCAAGAATTTCTTCTTTGTGTAAATGGAAGCCGTGATCATCTTTAACAGAGCGGACAATCATTGCGCCAAATGTAATTGCAAGACCTGCAATTAAAACATAAATTGACCAAGGTTTATCTGCATCAGGATTATAAAGTGCACCGAATGCTGCAATAAACATACCTAATGAAATAACGAATGGAATCGCTGAGTTATTTGGCATATGAATATCGCCTAGTGGCTCAGCAAATGTAACTTCTTTGTTACCTTCTTGTTTTTCAATCCACCATGGATCTAAACCACGAACAAGAGGTGTTTGACGGAAGTTGTAGAATGGAATTGGTTGTGGAATTGACCATTCTAATGTACGTCCATCGCCCCATGGATCGCGACCTGCTGGTTTGCCTTTGATAGACATTAAGCAGTTGATTACCATTAAGATAACCCCTACACCCATCATTAATGCACCGATTGTAGAGATATAGTTGAATTGATCCCAACCTTGACCTTCCATGTAAGTGAATACACGACGTGGCATACCCATTAAACCAAGGAAGTGTTGAACGAAGAACGTTAAATGGAATCCGATAAAGAATATCCAGAAAGTAATTTTACCAAGCGTTTCGTTTAACATACGGTTGAAGAAAATTGGCCAGTAGAAATGTGCTGAACCAAATAATGCAGTAACGATACCACCAACGATTACGTAGTGGAAGTGAGCTACGATAAAGTAAGAATCATGTAATTGGTAGTCAAGAGGTGCAGATGCTTGCATTACCCCTGTAACACCACCCGCAACGAATGACGGAATGAAACCAAGTGCATAAAGCATTGGTGTTGTAACTTTAATAGATCCACCCCAAATCGTTAGGATCCAGTTGAATACCTTCATACCTGTTGGAACGGCAATTGCCATTGTTGCAACGGCGAAGATAGCGTTTGCTGTTGGTCCAAGACCAACTGTAAACATATGGTGGGCCCAAACCATGAACCCTAAGAAACCGATTAAAATTGTTGCGAATACCATTGAAGAGTATCCGAATAAACGTTTACGAGAGAACGCTGGGATAATCTCAGAGAATAATCCGAACGCAGGTAATACTAAGATATATACTTCTGGGTGTCCGAAGATCCAGAATAAGTGTTCCCAAATAACTGTGTTACCACCCATTGTATGGTCAAAGAAGTTACCACCGAACATACGGTCAAATAACATCATTAATAAACCAATTGTTAATGGAGGGAATGCGAATAAAATTAATGCACTTGATACAAGAGCTGTCCATGTGAATAATGGCATACGCATGAATGTCATACCAGGAGCACGCATCGTGATAATCGTAACGATAAAGTTAAGACCCGAAATTAACGTACCTGCACCTGAAATCTGTAAACCAAGTACATAGAAGTCAATACCATGCCCTGGAGAATATAAAGATAGTGATGCATAAGAAGTCCAGCCCGCATCAGGAGCGCCACCCATAAAGAATGACAGGTGAAGGAATACTGCACCTAGGAAGAATAACCAGAACCCTAATGAGTTAAGGAACGGGAATGCAACGTCACGTGCACCAATTTGTAATGGTACAAGCATGTTCATAAATGCGAATAGTAATGGAGTAGCAGCTAGGAATAACATCGTTGTTCCGTGCATTGTTAATAATTCATTGAAAAAACCAGCTGACACGAAATCGTTATTTGGTTTCATTAACTGAATACGCATTAATAACGCTTCAAAACCAGCGATAGCGAAGAACAATGTACCGGCTAATAAATACATAACTGCTAACTTTTTATGGTCAACAGTAGTAATGTAATCCCAGACAGTTGCTCCAAAGCCCTTTTTCTGTGTGTATGAGCTCACAACTTTTACCTCCCTCAAAATTTGTTACATAGAACGGAAATTATTTTTCAACTGATAAGCCCATGATATAAGTTGCAAGAGCTTCAATTTCTTCGTCAGATAAATTGCCGTATATAGGTGCAGTACCATCAGCATTCATCATCAAGTTACCTGGTTTAAATTCCTCAGGGTTTTTAATCCAAGCTTTTAAGTTTTCTTCATTGTGTTCTAAGAAACCAGCAACACGGTTACGGTCACCAAACGTAGTTAAGTTTGGACCTGGTGTACCGCCTGCTCCTGAACCAGAGATAGCATGACAGCCTAAGCAGCTGTTAGCAAAAGTTGCTTCGCCAAGATCTGATGATGCTTTGTCAGCAGTCTGTCCTTCTGTTGCTTTCATTGCATCAACCCATGCGTCAAATGCATCTGGGCTTAAAGCTTTTACTTTAAAGTCCATTAAAGCATGTGAAGGTCCACATAATTCAGCACATTTACCATAAAATACGCCATCTTTTAGGTCTTTAGATTCTTTATCAAATACTAAATAGAATTTGTTTAAGTTTTCTACGTTTGTATCCATTTTACCGCCTACAGCAGGAATCCAGAATGAGTGCTTAACATCGGCAGCTTTTAAATTAAAGTAAACTTTTTCACCTGTTGGTACTACTAGCTCTTGAGCCGTTATAATACCTTGGTTAGGATATTCGAACTCCCACCAGTACAATTTTGCTGTTACATTGATTGTTAGGGCAGTTTTGTTCCCCTCTTCATCTACCTCATCCATTGCAGCAACATCTGCAAATTTATAAGTAGTTGTAACAACTGGTACAGCGATAATTAATAATAGAATAATTGGTATAACTGTCCAAATCACTTCTAACGTATGACTACCCTCTACTTGCTTAGGGATAACATTTTCACCAACGCGTGAACGACGGTATTTCAGGAATGCAAGTAAATAAATAACGGATACTATTACCACTACTAGCGTCATAATTACAGTAGTTAACAGTAATAAATTTAATTGTTGTTTACCTACTTCTCCAGATGGTTTTAGTGTAGAAAGATAATCTTCACCACAACCTGAAAGGAAAACCATCATCACTGCTAGAAGTGAAAAAAGACGCCATTTTTTAAGCCCTTTCATCATAGCTTAATTAAACCCCTCTTTCTTTGTTGTATTTTCATGTGTACATAGGACATTAGTTCTGTCTATATGAATTCTTTTAAAAAAGAAAGAATTCCTAAATTTAGCTAAACACCGCAAATATTATGATGGATACAAATAGTATGGTCATATGATTCAATGAATAAATAAACATTCTGTTTGCCCATTTCATATCATCTTTTGCTGTAAAGCCTTTCAGAGCTAGTATTAACCAACCCAAGTTCAATGCAGTAGCAAGAGTTAAAAAGCCAATTCCAAGCTCCGGTAAAAGGAAAGGTAACGGTAATAATAAAAGAATCCAGAATAACATTGAGTACTTTGTACGTTTAAATCCCTTTACAACTGGTAGCATTGGTATTTTAGCTGCACGATATTCCTCTGTACGTTTCATAGCAAGCGCGTAGAAATGTGGTGGTTGCCATGCAAACATAATTAGAAATAAGGCAAGTGCTCCTGGACCTAAAGCAGGCTCAACTGCTGCGAATCCAATAATAGGAGGAATAGCCCCTGAAATGCTTCCTACAACCGTGTTACTAACATGCTTTCTCTTTGACCACATTGAATACAGAACGACATAAGCAAATATTCCTGCTAGTCCCCACATGCCGGCTGCAAACGATGCCGCAAATAACAAAATTTCACCTACAATTAAAAATGAGAGGGCAATGGTCAATACAAAATTTGGCTTGAATCTGCCAGTCACTGTCGGTCTTGCCTTCGTTCTTTTCATGATCGGATCTATATCTTGATCAATAAAGTTATTCATTGCACCTGAGCCACCAATGATTAATGCCGCACCCAGCATGGTGAATAAGATGACATCCAGTTCTTGCAAGAAGTGTCTACTAGTAAATTGAAAAGCCAGCCACATCCCTGTAAACGTTGTGACAAGATTCGAGTTTACAATGCCAATTTTTATTAGTGCTAAGAAATCTTTTACAACTGATGTTGTTTCTGGACCAGTATTTCTAGTAGCCGCCAGCGTACGACCGTTTGACATACTACCTCTCCTTTCATTTTTGTAAGCATATTCCGCTAACAATAACTATAGCGAAATTTGCGATTGATTTCTAGACATTAAGTGAAATTTAGATGAAGTTGTAAAAATTAGTTTTGTCTAGAAATATAATTAAAAACAACATATCTATAGTAAATCATTTTCTAAAATGAATTGTGAAGGTTAAAGCACGAAATTATGAACAATTTGTGAAATGGAATCGACATCTAGTACTCCCTTCCCTTTACAAGTTGTTTTTTAAACGTATTTTCGATATTATCTAGTAGCAGAAACATTACGTTCTTGTAATGTTGATAGATAAAGTAGGTGACTCATTTTATGCAACACAATAGATATTTAAAGTGGTTTGCTGTTGCCGCTACGGTAGGGATGCTCCTTATTTTATTAGGTGGGGCTCTCGTTACGAAAACAGATAGTGGCTTAGGCTGTGGTCGAAACTGGCCTGATTGTAATGGATCTCTTATTCCAAAGGAGATTACACCGGAAGTCCTTATTGAATTCTCACATCGTCTTGTTACTGGAGTCGTATCTATTTCAATTCTTGTGTTAACAGTTTGGACATGGCGTAAGCTCGGACATATTCGTGAAGTAAAACTTTTAGGTTTTTTAGCAATGTTTTTCTTAATTGCGCAGGCTCTTATTGGAGCTGCTCAAGTACTATGGGGGCAAGGTGATTTCATCTTAGCACTTCATTTTGGTATTTCTCTTATTTCCTTTGCCGCGGTTCTGCTTCTCTCTATGATTGTATTTGAAGTCGATCGGAAATTTGATGCCGATAACGTATTTATTGGTAAAAAGTTACGTTGGCATACAATTGCTGTCACAATTTATTCTTATTTGGTCGTTTATACCGGTGCGTTAGTTCGACATACAGATTCGAGCTTAATTTGCCCAGACTGGCCATTTTGCTATAACGAAACACCATTAGCATCTCCAAATAACATGTACGAATGGGTGCAAATGGGACATCGTTTAGCTGTTCTTATTATTTTTATTTGGATTGCATACATAACTTGGCACGCTGTGAAAGAATATAAAAATCAACGTGTGGTTTACTATGGTTGGATCATTGCTTTTACTATAGTATTTTTACAAGTGATTGCTGGTATGTTAGTAGTCCTAACTAAACTGAACTTAACAGTCGCTTTAATGCATTCATTATTAATTTCTCTCTTGTTCGGTCTATTATGTTACATGATCATGCTCGTTGCTCGTAGTAACTACAATGAAAAAATGAAATAGTTTAATAAAAAAGATTCGTTACAGTATTTGTAACGAATCTTTTTTTTTTCTTATCGTTGTTTCTTCATAGATTCAGTTCCTATAATCCCTACTATTAAAATAATCATAGATACTAGGGCGTAGTCTTTAAAGAATGATGTAAATGGAATGTCAAAATATCTACAAATCACTGTTACAAGACGACCACCTAATAGTATTAAACCAATGACAAACATCCAATTAAATAAAGCTTTAGGCATGGTTAGTGTCCTCTACTTTCATAGCTGTCCAGCTAATGTTGATGACCTCTTCGATGAGGTATCCTTCTTAACATGTACTCCCCAATCAATCCTTGAATAAGTTTTACCATAACATGGACAGATGTAATATATTCCCCTTGTTCCTTTAGTTAATATATTGCTCAAGGCTTGTAATAAAGATCTTCTCCATCACCTGGCAACTTATCAAAAGGAATGTTATTAGCAGTACTAGTAGCGCAGTATTACCTTCTGGGTGTATCTCTTGATATGACCTCCATAAAATGAGCTAATGAATCATCCGCAACATGTGTTTTTGCGAAATGATATGAAATTAAAGCTGTGCTAATGAAAGTACATTTGCAATTTGGGCTAAACTCGACTTCACATAGCCAATATCACTGAACGTCCTTATAGTTACATCAAATAATTTGCTGTTTCCTTGCTTCCTGAATAAAGGTATTTTTATTAATTTCCATAAAATCTCATTGATTACTCAAACATCTCTTAATCAATTAATCAAATTCTATATAATTGTTCTCATTTCTACAATTAAAAAAGGTATGCAGATATTAAAAAAGCATCTACATACCTTGTATTACTATCAGTTATTCAACTTCAATCAGCAAATCACCTGTTGAAATAGCATCTCCTGCACTTGCATAAACCTCTTTAACGATACCATCTTTTGGTGCTTGGACAGTTGTTTCCATTTTCATTGCCTCTGTAATCAATAGATGATCACCACGTTTTACAGGACTTCCTTTGGACACAACGACCTTCAATACAGTACCAGGCATTGTAGCACCAATTTGATTTGGATTACTTGGATCTGCCTTTAATGACAGATTGCCATCTACTTCCACGGTCATATCTTGAATGACCAATTCACGGGATTGACCATTTAGCTCAAAGTACAGGACACGCGTTCCATTATGTTGCGGTTCGCCGATAGAGACCAGTTTAATAATCAGCGTTTTTCCTTTTTCGATTTCAACTTCAATGATTTCACCAAGCTTTAAGCCGTAAAGGAATGTAGGCGTATCAAGAACTGAAATATTACCGAAAGATTCTGCCGTTTTCGCATACTCTTCAAAAACTTTTGGATAAAGGGCATATGCCAATACGTCCTTTTTCGAAACCGGACGATTCAATTTTTCTTCTAGCACTGCCTCCAATTGTTCAAATTGAATAGGCTCTAATAATTCACCAGGTCGAACTGTAATAGCTTTACGGTCTTTTAGCACTACTTGTTGCAATGCTTTAGGGAATCCGCCGTGTGGCTGTCCTAGATAGCCTTGGAATAATTCAATAACAGAGTCTGGGAAATCAATCGTTTGACCCCTTGTTAATACAGTATTTTCATCTAAGTCATTTTGTACCATAAAGAGTGCCATATCACCTACTACCTTCGAGGAAGGTGTTACTTTGACAATGTCCCCAAATAATAGGTTCACACGGGAATACATACGTTTAACTTCTTCCCAGCGATCGCCAAGGCCTACTGCTTTTGCCTGTTGTTGTAGATTACTATATTGTCCTCCAGGCATCTCATGTACATAGATTTCAGAGTGTGGGCTAATCATGCCACTTTCGAAATCCTTATAATATTTACGTACATCTTCCCAATAATAAGACAATCTTTCCAATGCATCGATGTCTGCACGGAGCTCACGTTTACTGCCCTTCATGGCATAGTAAAGTGAGTTTGCACTTGGCTGAGATGTGAGACCCGCCATTGACCCTAATGCTGTATCAATGATATCTACACCTGCCTCAATGGCTTTTGCATATAAGTAAATACCATTACCACTAGTGTCATGGGTATGCAAGTGGATTGGCAGACTTGTCGTCTCTTTTAATTCGGAAATTAAACGATATGCTGCTTCTGGCTTCAGTAAACCAGCCATATCTTTAATAGCTAAAATATGAGCACCAGATGCCTCAAGTTCCTTGGCCATGTCCTTATAATATTGCACAGAATATTTCGCACGAGTATCATCCAGAATATCGCCAGTATAGCAGATTGCCGCTTCCGCAATTTTCCCTGATTGTCGTGCTGCATCTATAGCTACTTCCATTCCCTTAATCCAGTTCAAGCTATCGAAAATACGGAACACATCAATACCCGATGCAGCTGATTCTGCGATAAATTCACGGATTAAATTGTCAGGATAGTTCGTGTAACCAACAGCATTGGCACCACGCAACAACATTTGGAATAATACGTTTGGAACTTGCTCACGTAGTTTTGCTAAACGCTCCCATGGGTCCTCCTTTAAGAAGCGATACGCCACATCAAACGTAGCACCGCCCCACATTTCCAAAGAGAATAATTGATGCATCATACGAGCTGTTGCATCTGCAATTTGATACATATCATGCGAGCGTACACGAGTAGCGAGAAGAGATTGATGAGCATCACGGAAAGTAGTATCCGTTAATAGCACATCATCTTGTGCTAAAATCCATTGCACTAAGCCATCTGCTCCCTGTGTATCTAAAATTTGTTTCGTACCGGTTGGTGGCACAATTAAACGATCTATTTTAGGAATGTTCGGTTGAACAAAAATGGGCTTTGATTGCTTTTCCACACCAGGGAATCCGTTTAACGTTACATTACCGATATAGCTTAACAGCTTTGTCCCCCGGTCTTGACGTACTGGGAAATGGAACAGCTCTGGTGTAGTGTCAATAAAGCTTGTATCAAAGGCACCGGATAAAAATTTCTCATGTGTCACAACATTATTTAAAAACGGAATATTCGTTTTGACGCCACGAATACGGAATTCTTTTAAATTTCGGTCCATTTTCGCAGCAGCTTCTTTAAAATTCATGCCAGATGTAGAGATTTTTACGAGTAAGGAATCATAGTATGGTGTGACAACAGCACCTTGGAAACCATTACCGGCATCTAAACGCACTCCAAAACCACCACTAGAGCGGTAAACCATTAACTTTCCTGTATCCGGCATAAAGTCGTTAGCAGGGTCCTCTGTTGTTACACGAGCCTGAATTGCATAGCCGATCATTGGCATATCTTCTTGCTTTGGCATATGAATTTCTTCGCTGAACAGGCTATAACCTGCTGCTACCTTAATTTGGGTATGAACAATATCTACACCTGTAATCATTTCTGTAATCGTATGTTCTACTTGAATGCGAGGGTTTACCTCGATGAAATAAAAATCGTCCCCTGCGACTAAAAATTCCACTGTCCCTGCATTTATGTACGAGACATTCTTCATTATTTTCACAGCAGCAGCACAAATACGATTTCTTAGCTCTTCGGAAATCGAGTTAGAAGGAGCAATCTCAACTACCTTTTGGTGACGACGTTGGATTGAACAATCGCGTTCATATAAATGCACAATATTGCCTTGCTGATCACCAATAATTTGTACTTCAATATGCTTTGGTTTTATAATGGCCTTTTCAACATACACCTCATCAGAGCCAAAAGCAGCTTTTGCTTCTGATTTTGCGCGTTCATAGGCAGAAGCAAGCTCCTCGGCTGCATGCACAAGACGCATGCCACGACCACCACCGCCAAGCGCTGCCTTAATCATAATTGGATAGCCAAAAGTGCTAGCAAATGCCTCTACCTCTGCTAAATTGGCTACAGGGCCATCTGTACCAGGAATAACAGGAATGTCAGCCGCAATGGCTTGCAAACGTGCTTTAACCTTATCCCCAAACATATCTAAATGTTCAGAAGTTGGTCCAATAAAGATAATACCCTCTTCTTCACAGCGACGTGCAAATTCCACGTTTTCTGATAAAAAACCATACCCAGGATGAATCGCATCAACATCTGCATCTTTTGCGATGGCAATAATACCTTCAATATCTAAATAGGCATCAATTGGTTTCTTGCCCGCTCCCACTAAATAAGCTTCATCAGCTTTAAAGCGATGAAAAGCACCACTATCTTCTCTTGAATAGATAGCAACAGTTTGGATATTCAGCTCCGTACAAGCACGGAAAATACGAATTGCAATTTCTCCTCGATTGGCTACAAGGATTTTGTTGATTGATTCCATAGATATCCCCCTTTATGATTGTGTTTTTTTCCTCTCTACCTTTTCAAACATAGAAACATTGATTAATATTCCCATTGCTAAAGATAGAATGATTATAGATGTACCGCCATAGCTTATAAAAGGTAACGTTACACCGGTTAACGGGATTAACCCAGTTACACCCCCAAGATTTATAAACGATTGCCAGCCTATCCAGCTCGCAATACCTGCCGCAATCATGCGTGCCATTGGATCCTTTGTTCGCAAAGCAATAGAAAAACCTTTATACACGATAAACCCTAAACCAGTCAGGACGATTAAAACTCCCCATATCCCTAATTCTTCCATAATTATAGCCATAATAAAATCTGTTTGTGGTTCAGGTAGGTACCCTAATTTTTGAATGGATTGACCAAGTCCTCTTCCTTCTAAGCCGCCTCCACCAATTGCATAATAGCTATTGGCCACTTGGTGACCACTACCATTTTCATATTCGAACGGATTTAAATAAGATAAAATTCGCCCTTTTCGGTTATCAGTTAATAGTTCACCCTTGAATAACAAAAGTATGCCAAGGATTGCAGCACCGAATGCCGCCAATACACCAAAAAATTTCCAAAAGGTCTTAAAGGGAATACCACTGGAAGCTACGACGGATACGGCAATACCACATAAAATAATAACTGCCCCTAAATCTGTTTCAAATGCAACACCAGCCACTACTAGAATCCATAGAAAAATGGGATAAAAGATTTCCGTCGGTTGAAGTTTTTCAAATGTATATTTTTGTGATTTGCGATAAAAAGCAGCTGCAAAATATAAAATTATAAATAGTTTTGCATATTCAGATGGCTGAAAGTTTCCTAAACCAGGCACACGTATCCAACTTTGTGACCCTACATCTTCTGCACCATGCCCTGCTACCTTTAGCCAAGTAAATAGAACAGCTAATATGATAGTAAGTATCATCATAATATTCTTATTCGCATAATGCTTATAAGGGAAAAATGCTGCCACAATAAAACCTAAAGAGGCAACTATTAAATTGGTGATTTGCTTTTGGTAAAAGTAATCAGGCGCTTCTCCTTCACGTACAATAGCTACCATCATACTTGAACTATAAATCATAATTAATCCAAATAAGCTCAATAATAGGACAGTAAAAAATAAGGGGTAATCAAAATTTTGTGCATATCGTTTTAAGTATTGTTTCATGTGAAAAACCTCGTTCTAGTAAAAAAACTCAAAGCGCAAAAAAGCGTTTGAGTTTTTTCTTTTTATTTGTCTGTATACGCATCGTGTAGTACAGAAAGTTCTTTCTCGAGTGAATCGAGAATTTCCTTGCCTTTTTCACGTTCAATCAGACCTAGCTTCACAGCAAAATCAATTTCACGAGACAGGCCGAACATTTGTGTATCTAATACTTCCTCATATAAAGGGCATTGTGGCATTGTTAAATGATCCATTTGTACTCGAATAAGGCGAGCAATCTTATCTGCATCAGCAATTAAAAGCTCCAAAGCCTTTTCTTGAAAAGAAGTTTGTGATTTCGTATCCATGAGGACGCCCCCATTATCTGATATTTCTTCGATTCTATCTTAATAAAGTTTATCTTTTAGTCGTTAAAAATGCAAGTGTCTTCATTGGAAAATACCGAATTCCAATTTTATTTCTTTATTATTTTTAGGCATTAGCGTTATACTATGTCATGGATATACAAGATTTGAGGAGGATTTCTATCATGGAAACAATAATTCCTATCAAGGGCGCAGTATCATATCAATTAACATTAGATCCCACTGTTTGGATTTTCGATGACCGTAAATTAGATTTAAAAACATATTTCACGACACAAGATGTTGAGGAAGATTCAGACATCAAATATATGCGTGAAGTTGGTGCTCACTGGTCTCGTGAGATTATGGAAGGAGCTACATTTCCACCTACATTAAAATCAGAGCGTAAATTTGACCGTAAAGGAATGGAAACAGGCACATTTGGTATTGAATTAGGTCATTTCTTGAAAAATGCTGAAATTAAACCTGAAGCAACAAAGATTATCTTTGAATGTGAAAATGGTCAGGAATATCCTTTTTCTATTGAAGAAGCCTATAAACTTATTTTAAAATATAGCCAAGATGGCAAACCACTCTTAGAGGATGGTCCTATCCATGTATTAATGAGAGATGGTTCAAATCTTGACAATCCTATTAAAAACGTATTAGCCATTCGCGCTGAATAGGGGGGAATGCAATGCGCGTAAAATGCGTAATTTGCGATACGATTCAAAATATAGACGATAATTTACCTTTAGCTAAAAAATTACGTAATCGTCCAATCCATACTTATATGTGTGACAATTGCCATGATCGTATTAAAGAAAATACGGTTGCACGTTTAGAAACAGGTAATTTCCGTTTTTATAGAACTTCACCACAAATGGATAAAGAATTTTAATGTATAAAACCAAAAAGAGGTGCATCCCATAGGAGACACCTCTTTACTATATTAGCCATTATTTTTAATAACCGACTTTTCTATCAACTCAACCACCTGATACATAATCGTTGCAAAAAATGCAATGATAAGCAAGGACATGAGCACAAGGTTAAAATTAAACACTTGGAAGCCGTAGATAATTAAATAGCCAAGACCTTTAGAGGCAACTAAAAACTCACCAACAATAACCCCAACCCACGATAGTCCCACATTCACCTTCAAGGTTGAAATTATGGTCGGAAAGGATGCTGGTAAGATGACTTCTCGAAAGATTTGCCACCTAGTTGCACCGAATGTTTGTAGGACTTTACTGTAATTCGGATCAACACCTTTAAAGGCCGTATATACTACGATGGTCGTAATAATAATGGAAATTAAAGCCCCCATCGCAATGATGGAAAAATAACCCGGGCCTAGTGCAACAATAAGAATAGGTCCTAGCGCCACTTTTGGCATCGCATTTAAAATAACTAAATAAGGGTCGAGTACCTTCGATAGAAATGGTGACCACCACAATAGGATAGCTATGAGCGTCCCCAGTAAAGTCCCAGCAATAAAGCCAATAACCGTTTCCATTAATGTCACACCAACATGCAATGTTAAAGTTCCATCAATTACTTTTTCGATAAATGTATGCCAAACTTGTGTCGGTGAACTAAAAATTAAACGGTCAATCCATTCTAATCTAGAAAGCAGCTCCCAACCTCCAAAGAAAAGAAGCAGAATAATAAGCTGATATAGCCGTACAAAGCGTTTTTCTTTTTTCAGCATTTGCTGATATTGTTTAAATAATGTGTTATCCAAGGCTCTCCAGCTCCTTCCAAATGATTTGGAATACATCTGCATAGGTCGGATGCTGTCTTACCTCAAACGGTGACAATTCACGAAGTTCTTCAGGTATTTCAAACACTTTATGCAATGTCCCTGGATTGGCAGAAAATAAAAAGACACGCTCACTCATAGCTATTGCCTCTCCAATATCATGTGTCACAAGAATTGCTGTCTTTCTATAGGTCTTTAATGTTTCTACAACTAAATCCTCAAGCTTTAATTTTGATTGATAATCAAGAGCTGAAAATGGTTCATCTAACAATAAAATTTTAGGGTTTACTGCTAAGGTGCGAGCAAGTGCCACACGTTGTCTCATACCCCCTGATAATTCTCGTGGATAATTGTTTCCCACATTTGGTAATCCTACTTCTTGCAAAAGAGCATTGGCGGTTACTTTATGCGTATTATTGCTTCGCTCCATAATTTTCAAACCAATAGTAACGTTTTCTTCAATCGTTTTCCACGGAAATAAATAGTCCTGCTGAAGCATATAGCCAATGCTTGATTGATTATATGCCGATAGTTCCTCACCATCTATATAGACCTTGCCTTCTGTTGCTGGAAACAAACCAGCGATTATTGATAATAACGTCGTTTTGCCACAGCCACTAGGCCCGATAAAGGACACAAACTCTCCTTCACGAATGGCCAAGCTAATATCACGTAATACTTCCTTTGCCTGGGTGCTTGAAAAATAACTATGGTGAATATTCTCTAGCTGTAAAAATTCCATTACTCAGCAGCCTTTTTAGCAAAAGTTGTGTTCACAAGTTTTTCATACTCCACACGTTGAGGAAGTTCACCTGCTTCCTCCATTATTGTTTGCAAGTTATCCCACTCCCCCTCATCGAGGATTGGGTCTGTTGCATAAGAGCCTTGTGCTTTATAACGCTCGATTACTGTTTCAATAATCGCAACATCTACATTTTCAAAATAAGGTTGAATAATTTTTGCCACTTCAGCGGCACTCTCTTGCTGTACAAAATCCTGTGCTCGCTGCAAGGCATTTGTAAAGGCTTGAACTGTCTTCTTATCATCCTTTAAATAACTGCTTTTCGCCATAAAGGACGTATAAGGCAAATTACCAGACTCAGTGCCAAAAGATGCTACAATATAGCCTTTCCCCTCTTTTTCAAATACGCTAGCTGTTGGTTCAAATAGCTGCACATAATCACCAGTACCCGAGGCAAAAGCTGTAGCAATATTCGCAAAATCAATATTTTGTATAAGGGTTAAATCATTAACAGGGTCAATGCCATGCTTCTTCAACACAAATTCCCCTGCCATTTGCGGCATTCCGCCTTTACGCTGCCCTAAAAATGTAGAATCCTTCAATTGATCCCATGAAAATTTATTTATTTTTTCCCTTGCAACTAAAAAAGTACCGTCAGTTTGGGTTAACTGAGCAAAATTCTGAATGGGATCATTCGCCCCTTGTAATGTGACGTAAATGGAAGTTTCTGACCCGACTAAAGCAATATCAATACCATCTGACAGCAATGCCGTCATAGTTTTATCGCCACCAGCTATCGTTTGTAGCTCTACAGAAAGACCCTCATCCTTGAAGAATCCTTTTTCAAGCGCTACATATTGAGGTGCATAAAAAATCGAACGAGTTACTTCTCCAACTTTGACTTTTTCTAGCTCTGCTTTATTACATGCTGTCAAAGAAAGGAGTAACAAAGCAATGACACCTATTAGAAAACCTTTTGTAAGCCAACGCATTCCCTTTCCTCCTTGATGTGATGAAAATAAGCCTATCGACATTAACTTATTCACATCTGAAGAATTCGGTGCCAACCATTTTATATTGATTTTGTAATTGTGTAGCATTAGGTATGCAATAGGATTTTTTTGAAGAAGTTTTTAGTTATATAAAAAAACAGCCTTAGCAATTACTGTGCTAAGGCTGTTTGATAAACGATTAAAGCTCTAAATATATAATACGTACTGCCTTTTATTGATTGGCAGCTTGTTGCTCTTCTCTTTTTTCACGCCATAATCTTGTTTTATAAACAATTAAAATTAAGGCGGCTACAATCAAGCCCTCAATCATTGGCAAGAATAGAGCGAAGAATGTTAGCATGATACAACCCAAAAAGAGGAACGCATAAATAATAATGTTTTGAGATAGTTTTAATTTCTTGGCAAAGCCAAGCTTATAGACAATGGCAGAAAGTGCAAATACAAGAAGAAATACAACATAGCCTGCAATTTCATAGCTTGGTAAATTTTCGTATAAAAATCTAGTTATACCCGCCATTCTTCCAAAAACTCTTGTTGTTTCCTCGGAACTTGTCTGTGCAGCAACTTGAATAACATTTAGTTCACCCAATAAAGCGGACTTAATATCCAAGACTCCTCTTCCTTTCATGTCAGCGAAAATTATTGTTCTGCGTTACGTAATTTTTTCGCTGCTTTCTCACGTTCATTTTTATCTAGAATTTTTTTACGCAGACGAATAGATTCTGGTGTAATTTCTAAATACTCATCATCACCTAAGTATTCAAGCGCTTCTTCTAAAGATAAAATACGTGGTTTTTTAATAACATTCGTTTGGTCTTTATTTGCTGAACGAATGTTTGTTTTTTGTTTCATTTTAGTGATGTTTACAGTGATATCAGCGTCACGAGTATTTTCTCCAACGATCATACCTTCGTAAATATCTGTACCTGGCTCCAAGAACAGTGTACCACGATCTTCAATTTGCATCATACCATAAGTTGTTGATTTACCAGTTTCCATAGAAACTAGCACACCTTGGTGACGTCCACCAATTTTACCTGGTAGTAATGGTTGGTAGCAATCAAACGTATGGTTGATAATACCAAAACCTTTTGTCATTGACATGAATTCAGTCGTATAACCGATCAAACCACGAGCCGGTACTAAGAACGTTAAACGAACTTGACCACTGCCGTTATTCACCATATCAAGCATTTCACCTTTACGTGTACCAATAGATTCAATAATTGAACCAACATTTTCTTCCGGTACATCGATTTGAACGCGCTCAAATGGTTCACATTTTACACCATCGATTTCACGCACGATTACTTGTGGTTTTGATACTTGTAATTCAAAACCTTCACGACGCATATTTTCGATAAGGATCGATAGGTGAAGCTCACCACGACCTGAAACTGTCCAAGCATCTGGAGAGTCAGTATCTTCAACTCGTAATGATACGTCCGTTTGTAATTGAGCACGTAAACGCTCTTCTACTTTACGAGATGTAACCCATTTCCCTTCACGACCTGCAAATGGAGAGTTGTTTACTAAGAATGTCATTTGTAAAGTTGGTTCATCGATACGTAATGGCGTAAGCGCTTCTTGATGCTCAACAGGACAAACTGTTTCACCTACGTTGATATCTTCCATACCAGAAACGGCGATTAAATCACCAGCTTTTGCTGTCTCTACTTCTTCACGTTTTAAACCGAAGAAACCAAAGATCTTCGTTACACGGAAGTTTTTCACTGTACCATCTAATTTCATCAGTGCAACTTGTTGACCTACAGAAATTGTTCCACGGAATACGCGGCCAATTCCGATACGTCCAACGAAGTCATTATAGTCAAGTAAAGCTACTTGGAATTGTAATGGGTCTTCTGAGTTATCAACTGGTGCTGGGATAGATTCAATAACTTTTTCAAATAGACATTTCATATTTTCTTCTTGTTTAGATGGATCAGCGTCTAAAGAAGCTGTACCATTTACACCTGAAGCATAGACTACAGGGAAGTCTAATTGATCGTCATCTGCACCTAGCTCGATAAATAATTCAAGTACTTCATCTACTACTTCTAGTGGACGAGCTGAGTCTTTGTCTACTTTATTAACAACAACGATTGGTGTTAGACGTTGTTCTAATGCTTTTTTTAATACGAAACGTGTTTGAGGCATACAACCTTCATACGCATCGACAACTAGTAAAACGCCGTCTACCATTTTTAAAATACGTTCTACCTCACCACCAAAGTCAGCGTGTCCAGGCGTATCAAGGATGTTGATACGAGTTCCTTCATAGTTTACTGCTGTATTTTTAGCTAAAATCGTAATACCACGTTCGCGTTCAATATCATTAGAGTCCATTGCACGTTCTTCAACACGTTCGTTTGAACGGAATGTACCTGATTGTTTTAGTAATTGGTCGACTAAGGTAGTTTTACCATGGTCAACGTGGGCGATTATTGCGATATTGCGAAGATCTTGACGTAAGTTTGTCATTATTCCACTCCATATTCTTTTTTCGAATGTTTAACTGTGATATTATAGCACAAGAAGGATAGAAATGTCCTTATTAGAATTTCCATCATTCTAAAAAATATATTTGATTGATAAATTTTTTATATAGGAGGCTAGGCTATGAATCGTGCAAAATTCGTAATGGCTATTTATGCATTAGCAGCTGTTTTAGCAATGTGTTCAATTGGCTATTCAGTGGCGGCTAGTAGTGTACTTGGTGCAATAGCAGGTATTGTCGCTACTTGTGTCATTTTCATGACAGCCTTTAAAATGAAGCGTAAACTACGTATGCAAGGTTTACTTTAGTTAAAAAAAGGAGCTGTCTAGTAACTAGACGGCTCCTTTTTATTCATAAGGTACAATATATTTTTCCAATAATTCTCTATGAATGGAAGGATTAGCGATAATAAAAGTGTCTTGATGCAAGAAGTCAAAGCCCTCTCCATGCAAATTTGTGGCAATGGCCCCAACCTCTTGAGCAATAATGGTACCACCTGCTATATCCCACGGTGATAGGCGCATGGAAACGTAAGCATCCAACTTCCCACTAACAACAAATGCGATTTCCATACAAGCTGAGCCATAGGAACGCGTGCCCCTAACTTTGCGGACCATTTCAATGACCTTTTCATGATGAATATGTCGATTAGGTGCTACCCAATGTGCATTGATGCCGATGACTGATTCCTCCATCGTAACGGATTGAAGTTTCCGCAATGGAGAATCGTTATACCATGCGCCTTGGCCTTCAATCGCATAAAATAAATCTTCACGCATGACATCAAATATGTACCCTAACTTGCCTACCCCATTAATAAAAATACCTATTGAAATCATAAAGTGACGATGTTGTTTGACAAAATTCATTGTGCCATCTATTGGATCAATAATCCAAACTACACCATCTAATGACTCTACCTTTTCTCCCATTCCTTCTTCGCCTAAAATTTTGTGGGCTGGATTAAAAGCTTTAATTTGGTCGATAAAAAATAACTCAGTCTCTCGGTCAATATTTGTTACCAGGTCATTGGCACCTGATTTTGTCTCAATGACTAAATTATACGAGAAGGCTTTTCGAATACGCCTTCCAGCTTCAAAGATTATACTTTTCGCAAATTCATCTATTTGTTGTAAATCCAATTAAAACCCACCCTTCGAATATAAGAAAAAGCCTTTTCTTTCCTCACTCTTTATTCATTTAGTTTCATCTGTTCCATCTCTTTACAATGTCTTTATAGCGATATAAAACATGAATTTCCAGAATTACTGAAATTCATTTCGCTTAATATAGTATCTATTTTACCCTTTGTCACAATAAAAATCACCTGCTGTCGGAATATTCAGCAAGTGATTTTTTAAATGGGTATAAGATTTTGATTACGCATAGGCGTGCAAGCTTTCAAGTTCCATCTGGATTTCTCCAAGACGTTTTTTACTTTTTTCAATTTCAATTTCGTTTTTTTCATTCATCGCTGCAAACAGCGAAGCTAATTCATAATCTAATTCCAATTGTAAAATGTGTTCATATTGCTTTTCAATGTCAACTTTACGTATAATTTTTACGATTGGTTTCATAAAAACACTTCCTTTTTTAAATTTTTTTACAAAAACTTTTCTAATTCGATATAGTTCTTGTTATAAGATTTTTTCCCAAAATCAGCGTAAAATAAACCTTATAAAACGAAAGGAGTAAAATAAAATTGCCTAAAATAAAGTGGACAAACAAAGATTTTAATGTTTTTAAAATAGACGGTTTAGAACAAAGGATGAATGCATTAAACGATCATGTACGCCCAAAATTCCATCAGCTTGGTGATGATTTTGCCACCTATTTCTCAAGCAAGCTAGGTGAAGAATTCTTTCCTCATGTTGCCAAACACGCTCGAAGAACTGTCAACCCTCCACAAGATAGTTGGGTTGCCTTCGCCCCGTATAAAAGAGGTTATAAATCATTGCCTCACTTTCAGATTGGTCTATGGCACTCACATTTATTCATCGTCTTAGCTATTATTTATGAAGCTCCTCAAAAAAAATGTAATGGCAGAACGTTTACTCGCTCATCCATCCTTATTTGAGCAGCTATCTGATGACTTTATTGTGTCTGGTGATCATATGTCCCCAGAGGCCATTTCACTTGAAGAGGCGAAAGAAGACAAGCTTAAGGAATTGCTCTTACGTCTGCGAGATGTAAAAAAAGGTGAGTTTTTAATTGGTCGTCATATTCCAAAAGACCAAGCAACAAAATTAACTGCCAGTGAATTCCACCAGTTAACGGAACAAACATTCAACAGCCTGCTACCTTTTTACAATGTCATCGTTGGGAAGGACCTAAAATAAGCTTTAACCTAATGTTATTTGTTGAAGTAGTGTATGCCAAATGTCGTTTTTTAACACCCTAAAATAAAAAGCGGATGTGAGTTTTTCTCACATCCGCTTTCTTATCGATTTTTTTTAGGGACTATTTTTATAATTGTACCATCTGCGGCTTCTTTTGTTTGTTTAACAACAGGATAGCTAATATAGCCACTCGCTTCTTCAAATTCACGAAAGATTGTTTTTTCCTCAGCCTGTGAAGGAACAATTTCCTTAAAGCGGCGATATTTAGCCATCATAACCTCACGCTTGATGCCCTTTTCATGAGCTTGTTCAATTCCTTCAAAAAATTGAACAACATCCACAATCTCCTCTGTAGACCAATCTGTTGAAAACGGATAAGAATATTCCATTCGACAAAACCACCTTTACATTATTGCCCCCATTTTAACCGGATACTTTCCGCTTCTGCAACCATTCGATTGATTAATTCCTCAACGGTTGGAATATCATGAATCATCCCTGTTACTTGTCCAGCCCAACCAAAGCCTTGCTTTTGTTCACCATCATAAATAAAACGCTTATTCGCTGAACCACTTATATATTCCTTTAACGCTTCATAGGTTGGCTCTTTTTTCTCAATATCTAAAATTTTTGCCGTAAACTCATTTCGTAAAGCACGAGCAGGTGCACCAATAGAACGTTTTATAATCGTTGTATCAGCCTCTGTGCTTGCTATTAGTGCCTCTTTATAAGCTGCAGAAGCATCAACACATTCTTTAGTTGCAATAAAGCGAGTACCCATTTCAATTCCTTCAGCTCCCAATGCATGGGCAGCCATCCAGCCTCGGCCATCGCCAATTCCCCCTGAAGCAATAACTGGGATTTTTACACTATCAACAACCTGTGGGACGAGCACCATCGTACCTACATCATCTCTTCCAAGATGTCCGCCACCCTCTTGTCCAACAACCATTACAGCATCTGCTCCAAGCTGCTCAGCTTTTTGTGCTTGTCTACGTGCAGCTACCAGTACCATTTTTTTTATATCTGTACCTGCTAATAAATCAAAAATGGGTGCAGGATTACCTCCAGTCATCGTCACAACAGGTACTTCTTCTTCCACTGCAACGAGAACCATTTCCTCATAGCCTGTACCATGCATACCAATAGCAAAGTTTACGCCAAAAGGCTTATCTGTTAATGTTCGTACTTTATGAATCTCTGCTCGCAATAAGTCAGGGCTTCGTAAACTCATTGCTGTTATTTGACCTAACCCTCCAGCATTCGACACTGCTGCAGCTAAATCAGCATAGGCTAAATACGCTAAACCACCTTGAATAATTGGGTATTTTACTTGTAAAAGCTCTGTCACCCGTGTATTCCAACTCATAATACCTCCCCTTTCATTCGGTATTAATTTCTCGATATCCTTAAAAAATCCTTTTATTTTTTATGAAAAGTCTATTTTTTCGTGTCGTTAGGTGCTATAATTCATTTGTTTTCTTAGATAATTAAAAGTGAGGTGGTACCTGCGTTGTCACAACTAGAGACTCCATTGTTCGACGTATTACTTAAACATCGGAACAGACATCCCATTCAGTTCCATATTCCAGGCCATAAGAAAGGGCAAGGGATGGACCCTGCTTTCCGAGAATTCGTCGGCGACAACGTTTTATCAATTGATTTAATTAATATTGCTCCACTAGACGATTTACATTCACCAAAGGGTGCTATTAAAGAAGCGCAAAATCTTGCAGCAGAAGCTTTTGGTGCTGATCATACATTCTTTTCCGTTCAAGGTACTAGTGGCGCCATCATGACGATGATTCTGACCGTCGTTGGTCCAGGCGATAAGATTCTAGTGCCACGGAATGTCCATAAATCTATTATGTCGGCGATCGTTTTCGCTGGTGCCATTCCTATTTTTATTCATCCTGAAGTCGATAGTGAATACGGGATTTCTCATGGCATATCCCCTGAAGCTGTCGAAAAAGCGTTAAATGCTTATCCTGATACAAAAGCTGTGCTAGTTATTAATCCAACTTATTATGGCTTCACAGCAGATTTAAAACGTATTGTCGAAATCACTCATAGCCGTGATATACCTGTAGTAGTAGATGAAGCCCATGGTGTACACATTAAATTCCATGATGACCTTCCTTATTCAGCAATGGAGGCAGGTGCTGATATGGCTGCTACAAGTGTTCATAAGCTTGGTGGTTCAATGACACAAACATCCATTTTGAATGTTCGAGAAGGACTCGTTTCAGCAAAACGTGTACAAGCTGTTTTTTCTATGCTAACAACGACATCAACATCCTATCCATTGCTCGCTTCCCTTGACACAGCTCGACGTCAATTAGCGATTCATGGATATGATTTAATTGACGATGCACTACGTTTAGCAAAGGATGCACGTAAACGAATTAACCAAATCCCACACTTAAAATGTGCAGGCAAGGAGAAATTACATTCATCTGCTACTTATGATATGGACCCTTTAAAGCTTCTTATAAGTGTCAAAGATTTGGGTATTTCTGGGCATCGAGCTGAGGAATGGTTACGTTATAATGCCAATATCGAAGTAGAATTGTCTGACCTTTATAATATTTTATGCTTAGTGACATTAGGAGATACGAAAAAAGAAATTAATCTTTTAGTAAATGCATTATCTCGTATGTCAAAAGCATTTGATTCGGAAGCTGCTATCACAGAGGCTGTAGTTAATGTCCCAGATATTCCAGCGCTTGCTATGTCACCCCGTGATGCTTTTTATGCTGATACAGAGGTAGTTCCACTTGCTGAAGCAGATAACTGTATTTGTGCAGAATTTATTATGGTATATCCTCCTGGAATTCCAATTTTTATTCCCGGGGAAATAATTACTCAAGAAAATATACTTTATATTCAAATGAATATTGAGGCGGGGTTACCAGTTCAAGGACCAGAGGATACAACATTAAAAACGATTCGTGTTATAAAAGAAAGAAAACCTATTATTTAATCTTAAAAGCTAGCTCTTCAAGGAGAGCTAGCTTTTTCATTATTTATAAAAAGCAGAGGTTGCGATCGCTAAAATCGGAAAGGCTAACCACCAAGAATGCCATAAAAAAGTCGCCAACTATTTTATTCAGTTCATCTAAGGAAATTTGAAACAGTTCACTTTACTTAATGAAATTATCTATATCAGGATAACCTTTCCTAATTTCTATTTAGACACAACCTGCGGTGAAATCTGTAAGTACTCTGCCACTTCATCCTGAGTATAGTGATGTTGTTCCCTTAATTTCTGTAAACAATTTTCCAAATCACCCATAAAATTTACCTCCTAATTATTATTACATAATAGATCACAATTAACTTAGAAGCCAGAATTTATTATTAGCTTTTATAAGCTAAAAGTTAGAATAACGAATGCACATTATCTACAATATAGAAAAGGAGGAATGGATTCATGAATACATGGAATCGACGTTTTCTAGGATCTGAATACGTTTATGGTGAACAACCAAATGCCTTTATTAAAGATTATGTAAATTATTTAAAAGAATGCCCTAATATCGCAGCCTATGCAGAAGGTGAAGGACGCAATGCTGTTTTTTTAGCCTCAATGGGCCATACTGTCACTGCCTATGATTATGCACAAAGTGGTCTTACGAAAACAGAACAATTAGCACTGAAACATTATGTGTCAGTTCAAACTATGCTAACTGATCTACTACTGGATGACCTACCTGTGGAGAAATATGATGCGGCTATTATGATTTTTGGTCATTTTCAATTACAACAACAGCAGGCTGTCATCCAAAAGATTATCGATTCAGTCAAGCAAGGTGGGCGGATCATGATGGAATTATATTCTATTTATCAGCTCCCCTATGCGTCTGGTGGTCCACAGCAGCTCGATTTTTTATATGACCCCATTCATGTTCTGCAATGGTGTCAGTCTCACAAAATTATCCATTTTTTCACAGGAGAGCAAATACGCCATGAAGGGACGTTACACACTGGACTAGCCCATACTATTCAATTCATTATTGAGAAAAAATAAATGAGTTGTCTCAAACCATTTGAGACAACTCCTAAAATGAGAATTCTTTATAAAAATAAATACACAAATAATGGACAGAAAAAAGCCCCAATAATAGCCGTTAGGCCCATCGATAATGAACCAACTGATAATTCCTGTTCTCCATATTCCCTTAATTTCACAAGTCCTACACCATGAGAGGCACTCCCCACTGCGACCCCTCTACTAACCGCCGAGTCGATTTTGCCATATTTAATAACTAATGGGCCTATAATAGCCCCTACAAACCCTGCTATCATCACAAAAACAGCTGTTAATGGCGGGATACCACCGATTGTTTCGCTGACCTGCATCCCAACAGGCGTTGTTAGAGATTTAGGCAAGGCTGTCAGCATCCAGCTAGATTTTACACCAATCGATCTTAACAATAAAAAAATAGTTATTAATCCTGTCACCATGCCGATGATGAGTCCTGATAAAATAGAATATTTATATTTGATAATAATTGCCCGCTGATTATAAAGAGGATAGGCAAGTGCAACTACAGCTGGCCCAAGCATTTTCTGAAGCCATTCTCCACCTACCATATATGTAGCATAGGGGATTTTAAAAACTAGTAAAATCACTGCACTAACGACGGTAGTCGTAACTAAAGGAATCATAATAGGATGTGGATATCGCTGATAAAGCTTCGTAAATAATATGAACATAATAATAGTGCTCAGGACAACAATTGCTTCAATCAACCGTTAACTCACCCTTCCCTTCTTCAACAATAGATTCTGTTCCTTCTTTTTTCTTTAATTCTTTCTTCTCAATTATTTGCGTCAGTAAACCTGTGACATAAATAGAGATTAATGTACTAGCAATAACGGCTAGAATTATAAGCAAGCCAGTAATTGACATGAGTTCTGGGTAATCAATAACACCCACTGTTGCCGGTATGAAAAACAACGTTAAAACGCCAATTAAAAAACTTGCGCCATCTTGAATATATTCAACCTTAATGATTTTAAAAATGAGTGAAAGTACCAATAACAGTAATCCAATGACACTCCCTGGAAGCGGTATGTGTAAATAAGTAACAATCCCTACCCCCATATAATAAAAAATGGTCAGTATGCCAATTTGAAAAATGATTCGAGCAACTCGCAACAAAATTGTAGCAAAATTTTCGTTCAACATTTCGCCACTTTTCACCCCCTATATCGTTCATTCTACATCTGTAGGAATTTTCTGTCTATTGTAATTTTAGAAAAATAATAATCAGTTACAAAAAGACTAAAAATGATTCTAAGTTTTTACATATACAATTTTTAATCGATATTTAGGGTGAATTGTCACTAAGGACTATTCAAATAGCTTTTTTTACCAATGAAAAATATCCTCTATTCATCCCCTTTTCTTTAATCACTAGCTAGCAAATTCCAGAATTTTTATATATAATCTGAAATTACAAAAGATACTCATTTTTCAAACAATCATATAAGTCTCCAGAATACACAATAAGGTGGGATCTTCTATTATCTTTAAAACATTAAAACTTCAAACTCGCATTTCTTATTACAGCAGCTTTTTAATATTTCTTATTGTCACTTTAGCTGGTCTACTCTTCTACATAACAATTTCTGATGCACTGCAAACACAAATTGGTAATCGAGCGCTTTATTTGGCGGAAACAACTGCTAGTAGGGGCGACGTAATAGAAGCCTTTCACACCGACAACCCATCAGAAAGTCTGCAAAAAATTAGCAATGATATTATGGTTGCTGCAAAAGCTACTTATGTTGTAATCGGTGATAAAAATGGCATTCGCTACACCCACCCTCTCGCCGACCGTATTGGCAAATCCATGGTAGGTGATGATAATGACAGAGCATTGATCAACGGTGAATCTTATATTTCAATCGCCGATGGTTCAATGGGACAATCTATACGTGGGAAAGCGCCTATCTTTGATACGAATGGAGCGATTTTAGGCGTTGTGTCAATTGGCTATTTAACAAGTGAATTGGATAACTTATATTTTTTATACTTGGATAACATTTTTTATACAATCATTATTGCACTCACCATCGGTATTATTGGCTCTATTATTTTATCCCGTAATATTAAAAAGCAAATTTTTAATCTGGAGCCAAATGAAATTGCCAATCTATTAACAGAAAAAAATACTTTAATAGAATCAGTACGAGAAGCTATTATTACGATCAACGATAAAGGCAAAATTACAACATTAAACAATGCCGCCGCCAATATCTTAAATTTACCCGATTCTGCTTCGATTATTGGACATAATATTAAGCAACATATCCCAAATACACACCTACTAAATGTATTAATGAATGGTGAGAAACAGCTTGATAAATTAATGATTATCAACGGTGATGAAATTATCGTTAACCGTGTTCCTATGAGAGTGAATGGTAAAATTGTCGGTGCTGTAGCAAGTTTCCGGCTACAATCAGAAATTGAGCAAATGGCGATTGAATTATCACAAGTAAAACAATATACAGAAGCTTTACGTGCACAAACACATGAGTTTAATAATATCCTTTATACCATTTCTGGTCTTATTCAATTAAATGCATCCGATGAAGCTTTAACAATTATTCATAATGAGGTACAAGGACATTCATCGTTAACACAATTTATTACAAATCGTGTTAAAGACCCATTCTTAAATGGTTTAATTATCGGATTTTTTAATCGTGCTCGTGAATTAAAGATTCAACTAATATTTGATGAAGATAGTTATTTAGAAACCTTCCCTGAAAATATCGAAAAAGGCCTTATTATTTCGATTATGGGCAATTTACTAACCAATGCTTTTGAGGAGGTCGAAAGAAATAAGGAGCAACAGCCAATTGTAAGGCTTTTTATCTTTGATAATGGAGAGGAAATCATCTTTGAGGTCGAGGATTCTGGCAATGGCATAGCACAAGAAAAACTAGATGTATTATTTTCAGAAAATATCTCAACTAAAGATAGGAAGCATCGAGGCTATGGGTTAAAGAAAGTAATTTCTAGCATCCATGATTTAAACGGCACACTCGCTCTTGGGGAAGGCGATTTAGGAGGTGCCCTATTTATCATATCTATTAGTAAAAGGGGGACTATTAACAATGACTGATATTGAAGTGCTAGTAATTGAAGACGATGTACGTGTAGCAGACGTACATCGTCGTTTTTTAGAGAAAATTGAAGGATTTACAGTAATTGCGTGTGCAAATACTGGAGAAGAAGCTTTAGACTGGCTTCAATCATTTGCACCACAGCTAATATTACTCGATGTATTTTTACCAGATATACTTGGCGTGGATCTAATTGATAAAATCAAAAAAATGAGCCCAACCAGTAGCATTATTTTGATTACCGCAGCCACGGAGGCTCATATTGTACAAAAAGCGTATCGTAAAAATGTTACTGACTATATTTTAAAGCCATTTACATTCGATCAACTAAAAGAAAGTATAGAAAAATTCCGTTTCAAGCATCTACTCCTGCAAAATAATGAGAAATTTACACAAGAAAAAATTCAATGCCTTTGGCCCAAAACTGCTTCATCCATCCCAGAGGATACACAGCTACTATTACCAAAGGGCATTGATCTAACAACGATGAATCATGTCATCAACTATTTAAGCACAAGGAAAGATGGTAGTACAGCTGAACTGTTAGGAAAAAATATTGGTGTTAGTCGTTCCACTGCTCGCCGCTATTTAGAATTTTTAGTCACACAAAAGCAGGCCTATATCGAACTAACTTATGGCACAGTTGGTCGTCCTGAACGGCGATACTTTATTTTCTCATAAACTTTATGAACAAAATGACGTTAATCCACAATATCACCACAATATTTTCACAATTCTGATATAAGTTATAGTTATGATAGCGCTCGAATGATAGCGCTATCATTTTATTTTTAAGGGGGATTTTTATGTGGAGGAAGATTTCAAAAGTTATGATAGCTGGCTTACTATTTACTAGTTTAGTTGGCTGTTCATCATCAAATGGAGAAACAGCAGAAGGAAAAAAAGCAAATAATTATCCGAAAAGTAATATTACCATTGTTGCTCCATCAGGGGCGGGGGGTGGTTGGGATTTAACAGCTCGTGCAGTAGCAAAAACGATGAATGATACAGGTTTAATTAATAAATCAATTCAAGTTGAAAACAAGCCAGGCGGCGGTGGTGCTGCCTTTATGGCAACATTTGCTACAAAGGAAGCTAGCAATGATTATATGTTAATGGTTAAATCACCGCCAATTCTTATTAATCATGAAAAAGCTGAAGGAAATAGTAAATTTGGCTACAAGGACACTACACCCTTAGCACAAATAACGCGTGACTATGGTGCAATTGTTGTTAAGAAGGATTCTCCATTCCAAACGCTTGAAGATGTATTAAATGCTATAAAAGATTCGCCAAAAGATGTTACTTTAGCAGGTGGCTCTGCACCGGGCTCTATGGATCATCTAGTAGGAATTATTCCTGCCTATAAAGCTGGCTTAGACTTAAAAACAATTAAATACGTTTCTTACGATGGTGGTGGTGAAGCTGTAACCGCGTTACTAGGCGGCAACGCTGATGTCATTGCAACAGATGCTTCGACAATTGCTACTTATGTTAAATCAGGAGATGTGCGTGTATTAGCCGTAAGTTCCTCTGAACGTTTAGAAGGTGAGCTAGCAGAAGTTCCTACATTTAAAGAGGCTGGTATTGATGAAGAATTTACTATTTGGCGTGGTATTTTTGGTCCGAAAAATATGAGTGAAGATGCGGTTACCTACTGGTCTGAAAAATTACAAGCAATGGCTGAATCAGAAGAATGGCAAGCTGAGGTGTCACGTAATGGCTGGCAAGCTGAATACCGCAATGCTGAGGATTTTACAACTTACCTAGACAATCAGAATAAAATCATCGTAGAACTATTGACAGCTCTTGGTATGCAAAAGTAAAGAATAGCCTGTCTCGAAAAAGAGCACAAGTATTTCCATCCAATAAGATTTACTTGTGCAACCTTAAATTATTATCAACGGAGGTGTATAACGATTGAATTACACATTTGATAAAACATTTAGCATTATCCTCTTAGCTGTTAGCATTTTATTTATCTTTCAAGCAACGCAAATTTCTGATAGTGCTTATGGATCTACAGTCGGTCCTAAAATATTTCCACTAGGTTTAGGTATTATTTTAGGTTTATTAAGTCTTCAACTATTTTATGAATCATGGAAAAATGCTGTAAGGGAGAGAATTACAGGAGGACCAACTGCACCTTCTAAAACCTCATCTACTGAGCTCAAGAAATTTTTAATCATTTTTGTTAGTGCGATTGCCTATGTATTCTTCCTAGAAAAAATAGGCTATGTGATCACAACGTTTTTATTTTTATGTATTAGCTTCCAAACGATGGAACGAGCTAAGCTTATTTATTCCATTATTATTGCCGCTGGATTTTCATTGGGTGTCTATTATTTATTTACAAGTTTACTAGGAGGTTCATTGCCTAGTTTCCCAACTTTTTAATGTAAAGGAGTGAACATATGTCTACATTGCAATTTTTAGCTGATGGATTTGCTATTGCCCTTCAATGGCAAAATCTTTTATTCGCTCTTGTTGGTGTCATAATTGGAACAGCAGTTGGTGTCCTTCCTGGCATAGGTCCAATGAGCGGCGTTGCTTTATTAATCCCAGTAACCGCAACCATTACAGCGGGATTACCTACGGAGGCCGCCGCTACAAGCTCAATTATTTTACTTGCAGGGGTTTATTATGGAGCCATGTATGGTGGTTCTACCACTTCGATTTTATTAAATACACCTGGTGAATCCTCATCAGTTGTTACTACATTGGATGGCTACCAAATGGCTAAGCAAGGACGTGCTGGAAGTGCTCTTTCTATTGCAGCAATTGGTTCCTTTTGTGCTGGGGTTATAGCATTACTTGGTCTAATACTATTAGCGAATCCATTATCAAAATTAGCCCTTAAATTTGGACCAGCAGAATACTTTTCATTAATGTTACTAGGGCTTGCTGCAGTAAGTGGACTTGCAGGCCGCTCTATTACAAAAGCTTTAATTATGACTGCCTTAGGACTTATGCTCGGTACAGTTGGCATTGATGCTGTATCCGGAATCGAACGCTTTACATTTGGTCAACCTATGCTGTTCTCAGGTATTGAATTTTTAACAATTGCCGTTGGTTTATTTGCGTTAGGAGAAGTATTTAAAACGATACTTGAAAGAGATGAGGAAGATGGTCAATTAGCAAAAATTAATCGTGTATTACCAACAAAGCAGGATTTAAAAGAAAGCGCTATCCCTATCGCTCGCGGTTCACTACTAGGATTTTTCATTGGCGTTTTACCTGGCGCAGGCGCAACACTTGCCTCATTCTTTTCTTATATTACCGAAAAGAAATTCAGTAAAACACCTGAGAAGTTTGGAAAAGGCCATATTGCCGGTGTTGCTGGACCTGAATCAGCGAACAATGCTGCATCAGGAGGCGCAATGATTCCATTGCTAACATTAGGTATTCCTGGTTCAGGTACAACTGCTATTTTAATGGGTGCACTTATTATGTATAATATTCAGCCAGGTCCATTATTATTTGATGAGCATCCTCAAGTCGCTTGGGGATTAATTGCCAGTATGTTTATAGGAAACTTTATGTTATTAGCCTTAAACATGCCTCTCGTTCGTATTTTTGCAAAAATCATAGAAACTCCGAAAAAATATTTATTGCCCATTATTGTTGCGATTTCAATTTTTGGTGTGTATGCAGTACAATTCGCCACTTTTGATTTATTTTTATTATTAGCTTGTGGTGTGCTCGGTTATCTATTTGCTAAAAATGACTATCCAGTAGCACCTTTAGTACTAGCACTTGTCCTAGGACCGATGATTGAAAATAATATGCGCCGTGCATTAACTATTTCTAATGGTGATTTTTCTATTTTTATAGTAAAGCCTTTATCATTACTATTTTTAATAGCTGCTATTGCTTGGTTACTTATACCACTATTCATGAAAATGCGTGGTAAAAATGTTCTGATTAACGAAGAAGGATAATCCATAAAATCCACTACACATTCTATTAATGAAAGTATAGTGGATTTTTTCACTATAATGCGTGACCAGAACCACCATCAATATTCAATGAGGTCCCGGTAACATAGCTAGCTGCATCAGATACTAAAAACGTAATGACGTTAGCAGCTTCTTGTGTATCACCTACACGACCAAGTGGAATAGATTGTCCTACTTTACGAGAATAGTCTTCCCACGATAAACTAGGATCTTCCTTCTTCCATTTTTTTTCGATTTGATCACTGCGAATAAGCCCAATACATACAGAATTTACACGGATATTATCCTTACCTAAATCCTTACTCATCGCTTTTGTCAAGGCAAGTCCCGCAGCACGGCTAACAGTTGTAGGAAGCGAGCTTGCAGGGGGAGTCTTAGCCATCACCGCAGTCACATTAACGATTGCACCGCCACCAGCCTTACGCATATATGGCGCAGCATATTTTGAGCAATGAATAGCCCCAAATACCTTTAAATCTAAATCTGCTTGCCACAGCTCACTACTCACAGATTCAAAAGGATTTGCTGAAGCTGTCCCAGCATTATTAATGAGAATATCAACGTGTCCAAAATGTTCAACTGTACGCTCAATTAGATTCTTACAATCTTTTTCTTTAGTAATATCCGTTGGAACAATTAAAACATCGATACCCGTTTCATTTTTAATACACCCAGCTGCCACCTGTAGCTGTTTTTCTCCACGTGCACAAAGGACAACCTGTGCACCCTCTTTTACAAGTTGCATGGCCGTATAATAGCCAATACCTTTACTCGATCCTGTTATAATTGCTACTTTCCCCTTTAAGCCTAGTTCCATTATATTCACCCCAAATATTTTCGAATATTCTTAACAATATATTTACTTTAACAAAATTATAGATAATATACAAAAAACGGCTACAAAGCATTTGCTTTATAGCCGTTTAAACGGTTTTACATTATTTTTTTGCTACAATGTGAATTGGGTTGCCAAGTAATACTTCAGCAGTTTCCATTGTAATTTCACCTAATGTTGGGTGAGCATGAATTGTTAATGCGATATCTTCAGCAGTCATTCCGCCTTCAATGGCTAAGCCCATTTCAGCGATCATATCAGATGCACCAGCACCTACGATTTGAGCACCGATTAATAAACCATCTTCTTTACGAGCAACAAGCTTCACGAAGCCTTCAGATTGGTTTAATGCAAGAGCACGACCATTTGCTGCGAATGGGAATTTCGCGGCAGTGTATTCGATACCTTCTGCTTTTGCCTGTTCTTCGTTGTAACCAACTGTCGCCATTTCTGGATCTGTGAAACATACAGCAGGTACAGCAAGATAGTCAACAACTGATTTTTCACCAGCAATTGCTTCAGCAGCAACTTTGCCTTCATAAGAAGCTTTATGTGCAAGCTGAGGTCCAGCAACGATATCACCGATTGCATAGATATTTGAAATATTTGTACGACATTGTTTATCTACATTGATTAGACCGCGTTCACCGAATTCAACGCCGATTTCAGCAAGGCCCATTTCATCAGTATTTGGACGACGACCTACAGTCACTAATACGTAATCAGCTTCAACTTTTTTCTCTTCTCCGCCAACTTCATAAGTTACTACTACGCCGTTTTCTGTTTCTTCAACGCCTTTTGCAGATGCGTTTACTTCGATTTCAACGCCTTTCTTTTTAAGGCCTTTTTTCACGATTTGAGTCATTTGTTTTTCGAAGCCAGCTAAAATATCTTTTCCGCCTTCAATAATTGTTACTTGTGAGCCAAGGTTTGCATATGCTGATCCTAACTCTGTACCAATGTAACCTCCACCGATTACCACTAATTTACCAGGAACTTCTTGTAAAGAAAGTGCACCAGTAGAATTTAGTACGCGCTCAGAGAATTTGAATGTAGGAATTTCAACTGGACGAGAACCTGTTGCAATAATGACATTGTTAAATGTGTAAGTTTGAGCAGATTCACCATTGATGATACGCACTGAATGAGCGTCAACGAAATAAGCTTCACCTTGTACAATTTCAACTTTGTTCCCTTTAAGTAAGCCTTCAACACCGCCAGTTAATTTTTTAACAACGCTGTCTTTAAATGCTTGTGCTTTTGAGAAGTCTAATTTCACATCAGAAGCGATGATTCCCATGTCATCTGAATGCTTAGCTTGCTCAAAACGGTGACCTACTGAAATTAATGCTTTTGATGGAATACAACCTACGTTTAAGCACACACCACCAAGTACATTTTTTTCAACGATTGTTACTTTTTGGCCAGTTTGAGCTGCACGAATTGCTGCTACATATCCTCCAGGACCTGAACCAATGACAAGAGTATCTGTTTCGATTGGGAAATCTCCTACTACCATTTTTGTTACGCCTCCATTAATAATAATTCTGGCTCACTTAACAAACGCTTCAAGTGATTTAAAGCATTTTGCGCAGTGGCTCCATCGATCATACGATGATCAAAGCTCAATGATAATGCTAACACAGGTGCGGCTACAATTTCACCATTTTTTATTACAGGTTTTTCTGAAATTCGACCAATACCTAGAATTGCTACTTCAGGATGATTAATTACTGGTGTAAACCATTGACCTCCCGCAGAGCCAATATTCGTAATAGACATAGATGCACCTTTCATTTCATGTGGTGCAAGTTTACCTTCACGGGCTTTAGTCGCTAACTCATTAATTTCATTTGACACTGCAAATACAGACTTGCGATCTGCATGCTTGATTACTGGGACAAGTAAACCTTTATCAGTATCCGCTGCAATACCAATATTGTAGTAATGCTTTTGGATAATTTCTTGTGTTGCATCATCTAATGAGCGATTAAATTCTGGGAATTCGCGTAATGTTGAGATTAGTGCTTTCACTACATAAGGTAAGTATGTTAATTTAACACCTTTTTCAGCTGCGATATCTTTGAATTTTTTACGATGCGCTACAAGAGCTGTTACATCGACTTCATCCATTAGTGTAACATGTGGAGCTGTTTGTTTCGAGTGTACCATTGCTTTTGCAATCGCTTTTCGAATACCAGACATTTTCTCACGAGTTTCTGGGAATTCCCCTTCAAGAACAACTGGTGCTGTTGGAGTAGTTTCTTGTTGAACAGCTTCTTCAACTGTCACATCAGTTGCTGATTCTGTCTCAACAGTACCTCCACCATTTAAGAAGTTTGTAATATCCTCTTTCAAAATACGACCATTTTTGCCTGAACCTTTTACCTCACGGATGTTTACGTCGTTATCACGTGCAAATTTGCGAACAGAAGGCATCGCAATAACACGTTTTGTTTCATCAACAACTGTCTCGGCTTTTTCAGGAGCTTTCTCTGGTGCTTTCTCCTCTTTAGCAGGAGCTTTCTCTACGTTCTGACCAGATTCAGCAGTTGCTTGAACTTGTGCTTCTGTTTTCTCTTCAGCATGACTATCACCTTTTAGCTTTAAATCTTCATAGCCAGGTGCATCCAAACGGATTAAAACATCGCCTACAACGGCAACTGTTCCTTCTCCTACTAAAACTTCCTCTACTGTTCCTTCAACTGGTGAAGGAATTTCTACTACTGCTTTATCATTTTGTACTTCACAAAGAATATCGTCTTCTTTTACTGTATCTCCAGCCTTGACGAACCATTTCACGATTTCGCCTTCGTGAATTCCCTCGCCAATATCCGGTAATCTGAATTCAAATGCCATGTGTACCCATCCTTTCTATTTACTGATGTTCAAGTTTAGAAGCTTCATTAGAATGTTAAAACTTTTTTCGCTGTTTCCATTACATCTTTGTAGTTTGGTAACCAAACACCTTCAGCTTGTGGGAATGGGTACACAGTATCTGGTGCAGCCACACGAAGAACAGGCGCTTCTAAGCTTAGAATTGCGCGCTCAGTAATTTCTGCTACTACATTTGCCGCGATACCTGCTTGTTTTTGTGCTTCTTGTACAACGATTGCACGACCTGTTTTTTCTACGGACGCAATAATTGTTTCGATATCAATTGGTTGAATTGTACGTAAATCAATTACTTCAACAGAGTGGCCTTCTTTTTCAAGTTCTTCTGCAGCCTTTAAGCTTTCATGAACCATTAAACCGTAAGCAACAATTGTTAAATCTTTACCTTCACGTTTTACATCCGCTTTTCCTAGTGGAATTTCGTAAGCTTCTTCTGGTACTTCTTCACGGAATGAACGGTAAAGTTTTAAATGTTCTAAGAAAATAACTGGGTTGTCATTACGAATAGATGAAATAAGTAAACCTTTTGCATCGTAAGGTGTTGATGGTACAACTACCGTTAAACCTGGTTGTGCAGTCATTAAGCTTTCTAAGCTATCTGAGTGCATCTCAGGAGTATGCACTCCACCACCAAATGGTGAACGAATTGTTACTGGTGCGTTATATACGCCGCCACTACGGTAGCTCATACGTGCTAACTGACCACTAATTGAATCCATTACTTCATAAACGAAGCCGAAGAACTGAATTTCAGGAACTGGACGGAATCCTTGTAGAGAAAGACCGACTGCTAAGCCACCAATACCTGATTCTGCTAACGGCGTATCAAAAACGCGGTCAACTCCGAATTCTTTTTGTAGGCCTTCTGTCGCGCGGAATACCCCACCGTTGACACCTACATCTTCCCCGAATACAAGAACGTTTTCATCATTCTTTAATTCTGTGCGAAGTGCATCTGTAATTGCTTGAATCATCGTCATTTGTGCCATAGGTTATTTCGACTCCTTCTCTTTATAGATTTCATACTGTTCTTTTAAATTAGATGGCATTTCGCCTTTATACATGTTTTCCATTAACTCTGTTACTTTTTGTTTTGGAGCAGCATCAGCTTTTTTAATGGCTTCTTTAATCTCTTCTTTTGCGCGCTCAATAACTGCTTCTTCCTTCTTCTCATCCCATAGACCTTTAGCTTCTAAGTATTTACGGAAGCGTACAAGTGGGTCTTTTTGAGCCCATTCATTATCTGTATCAGAAGTACGGTAACGCGTTGGGTCATCCCCAGCCATTGTATGTGGGCCATAACGATAACACATTGTTTCAATTAACGTTGGACCCTCACCATTAATAGCACGCTCACGTGCATCACGAGTTGCAACGTATACTGCAAGCGCATCCATTCCATCTACTAAAATACTTGGTAAACCTGCAGCCACACCTTTTTGAGCAATTGTTTTTGCAGCAGTTTGGAGTTCACGTGGTGTTGAAATTGCATATTGGTTATTTTGGACAATGAAGATTGCTGGAGATTTAAATGCACCTGCAAAGTTAATACCTTCATAGAAATCCCCTTGTGATGAACCACCATCACCTGTATATGTTACGGCAACAGCCTTTTTCCCACGCTTTTGAATACCTAGTGCAACACCTGCTGCTTGAATATATTGAGCACCGATAATAATTTGAGGTGCTAAAACATTTACACCCTCAGGAACCTGGTTCCCCATGAAATGACCACGAGAGAATAAAAACGCTTTATCTAAAGGTAAGCCATGCCACACGATTTGTGGAACATCGCGATATCCTGGTAAAATCCAATCCTCTTGTTCTAATGCAAAGTGTGAAGCAAGCTGAGAAGCTTCCTGACCTGCCGTTGGTGCATAGAAACCTAAACGGCCTTGACGGTTCAGTGAGATTGAACGTTGGTCTAAAATACGTGTGTAAACCATACGTGTCATTAGTTCAACTAATTCTTCATCCGATAATTTAGGATCTGCCTCATTATTTATAATTTCGCCTTCTTCATTCAAAATTTGAAACATTTCAAACTTATCTTCGATTTCAGTTAGCGTTTGTTTAGCATCAAAAATATTATTGTTTTTCTTGCTCATTTGTCACATCTCCCTTTCAGCTGTATTAAAATAAATCACCTTTTTGACTAGTACAACTTATTCTTGACACTCAGTATACTGAATAAAATACTGTCGGTCAATCATATATTACGGCTATAAACAAAGATTTTTTCTAGAATAACATTTAATTATCTCTGTCCTATACTGTATTACTAATAACGAAATTCTGTATTAGAACACCATATTTACACCTTGTAATTCTTAAGTTTTTCAACAGGTTTTCCAATAGTAGAATACCCCATTCTAGAAAATCTAATAGCATTCGAAAAATTTTTTGAGTATATTCAAATAAGGTCTTTTTTCATGTGATTGTTTTTAGACGTGATGTATACTAATTAATAGAGCACTACAAAGATGAAAGGAAGATTACTATATGATTTTAATGGATGATATTATCCGCGAAGGTCATCCGACTTTACGCACGAAAGCTGAGGAAGTTAAATTCCCTTTATCTGATGAAACAAGGCAGCTCGCCGAGGATATGCTGCAGTACTTAATCAATAGCCAAGACCCAGAAATGGCAGAAAAATATAATTTACGCAGCGGCATAGGCTTAGCTGCCAATCAAGTAAATAGTCTACAGCGTATGTTTGCACTTCATTTGCAAGATGATGCTGGTGAACAATTAAGCTTCGTAGCCATAAACCCCAAAATAGTCAGCCATTCAGTTGAAAATACATACCTTTCTGCTGGAGAAGGTTGTCTTTCAGTTGATCGTAATGTTCCTGGATACGTCCCACGCCATGCACGCATTACAGTAAAATTTAAAACTATAGATGGGGAAGAGAAGAAAATGCGCCTTAAAGGATTGCCTGCCATCGCCTTTCAGCATGAATTAGATCATTTGAACGGTGTCATGTTTTATGACCGTATTAATGAGAAAAATCCATTTGCTGAAATTCCAGATTCAATTCCTTATGAACGTGATTAAAAGCAAATCAACAAAACAAACCTCAGCAATTGTGCTGAGGTTTGTTTTTTCTTTGTTCTCAATTTCTATCGTTCGTTTCATTTGCTAGCTCTTCATTTATCGTATTAATTAATATAGGTAGGTCTTTCATCGTTTCAATGGTATAGTGTGCACCAGTCATCTCAAAAATACGTTTTGTTTTTTCAATGGCTTGTTGTTGTTCTTCAGCAGTTAAAGCTAGGAACTCTTCTTCAGACAGTCCCATTTCCGAACTTCCAATAATAACACCAACAGCCCAAACACCTGCATTCAGCGCCTCTTTTATATCTGATGTTGTATCGCCGACCTTTACTACTTGCTTGGTTGATTTCGCTCCTAATGCCTCCATATTTCTGAAAATCATATACGGATAGGGTCGCCCTTTATCACTAACCTGTGTCGGAGTTACTAAAAAATCTGGTTGATAGCCCTTCGTAGCAGCCTGTTTTGTTACGACTTCCATCATGAAATCTGTGTAGCCTGTAGTAGAACCAAATCGAATACCCGCTTCTCTTAATTGCTGTACAGTCGCGGTTACATGCTGAATAGGATCTGTGTAGGTCGCCAAAGATTCCATTAGCTTTGACTCAAATTGATTGTATAGAAGATGTACATCTTCCTCCGTAAAATGCTGGCGATGAACTCGTTTCCATTCTTCATTAATCCTTGGCATTTCAAGCATCGTACGAATATGATCAATTTTCAGCATGCCCATAGGTTTACGAGCTTCCTCAAGGGTTACTGTTACACCAGCATCTTCAAAAATCGTTAAAAAGACATTTACAGGGGCAAAGCAACCAAAATCAACTGCTGTACCTGCCCAATCCAAAATAACTGTTTCAATTTTCATTATTTTTCACCACCATATAGTTTTCAATGACTTCACATAAGGCCTGCATATCTTCCTCATATATATCTCCAATATTTCCAATACGGAATGTATCTACATCTGTCAGCTTACCAGGATAGATGACAAAGCCTGCCTTTTTCATTTCCTGATAAAAATGTTCAAAAGAAAATTCTTTATGTGGGAACAAATACGTTGTAATAATCGGTGATTGTAGCTCTTCAGAAATATATGCCTCGAACCCTAGTACCGATAAACGAGAACGCAGTAATAGATTATTATCAGCATAACGTTGGTAACGTGCGTTAACTCCTCCTTCTTCCACTAACTCTTCTAACGCCTTAGCAAATGCCGCTACTACATGTGTTGGGGAAGTAAAACGCCACTTCCCATCCTTTTTCATTACTTCCCATTGACTATATAAATCTAAGGCTACACTGCGCGCTTGTCCTTTGCATTTTTCTAATATATTTGTTTTAGCAATGACGAACCCAAACCCAGGAACACCTTGAATACATTTATTGGCACTACTAATACAAAAATCAATATGCAAGTCGGATAAATCCATTGGCACACCACCAAAGCTACTCATAGCATCTACGATAAATGTTTTGTTGAAAGAATAAACAACTTCTCCTATTTCTTTAATTGGATTTAAAATACCAGTAGTTGTTTCACAGTGTACAACCGCTACATGTGTAATACTTGCATCTTTTTCTAGTAACGCTTGAACTTCTAACGATGATGGCTGTTTATCATAAGGGACACTATAAACAACTAGTGCCAATCTTAACACTTTAGCCATTTCTACAATTCTTTCACCATAAGCGCCATTCGTTATAATTAGCAATTTATCATCTTCACCCACAGCAGTTGTTAGCACCGACTCTACAACAAAACTGCCACTACCTTGCATTAGTACTGCTGTATAATGTGGCTCATCGACTTGCGCTAAATTTAAGAGTTGCTTCCGTATCACTTGTGTCACATTTTTATAGTCGTCATCCCACGTACAGCGATCCTTTAACATTTCCTGTTTGACTGTCTTAGTAGTTGTTAATGGTCCTGGTGTTAATAATTTATAGTTGCTCATCTTCTACAACCCCTTATTTTTGCGCTTCTTTAAAGAAAGCTTGGTGTTTTTCTAGTAAATCTACTGTTAAGGTAGTATCCCACTTTTTAAGGTGTGCCGGCACATGCTCTGCCTTTACCTGCTCTCCTTCATAAAGCGCTACAGGGTATTGCTCTAATAAACCATTTCGAGCCTCTGTTGCAATTACCTTTGCCATTTCTTTAGCTAAAGTTTCATCTCCTTCTTTATCTACCACAGCAACTGATTCTGTTAGCGTAAAGTTCCCTTCCACTGGGTCTATATATTCTATTGGTAGTCCTTCTTTTTTGGCATCAATAGCTTGAATACGTAAACCAAATCCAGCTGCTACTTCTCCTGTCTTCACTTTTTTTATTGGTCCTGATCCAGAGCTTTCAATATGAGGTCCAGCATTTTTAATTAAATCCGCCAAAATCCTTTGTCCCTCTTGCTCACCATATTCTTTAATAATGGCTTGTACTAATAGCCAACCGGTTGAAGAGTCCATAATATTAGGGAATGAGAGTAAATCCTTAAAGGCAGGGTCCGTCAAATCTTTTATCGTTGTTGGAACCGGCAAGTCCTTTTGCTGCAAAACACCTGTATTAATAAAAATAGATCCAACATTTCCTAAAATCGGCAATGCATATGTAACACCGCCATCAAGAGGTTTTAAATCCGAAGAAATATCTGTAAACATGGATTTCGAGGTTTGGGCGCTTTCTATAAAATAAGAAGCCATCGTTACGATATCCGCTTCAATATCTGTTCCTTCAGCCATCATTTTTCCACCCAACTCTGAAGTACCGAATGATTGAATTACATATTTTCCTTTATAGCCTTTTTCGTCTAATGTAGATTCCATTACTTCAATTGCCTCATCATCTGCATTTGAATAAATAATTATTTCATCTTTCGAACCTGCTTCTCCCCCTCCACATGCAGTTAATATTATTGCTGCTGCACTAACTGTCCCTAACATCATGATTGTTGATTTTTTCATTTTGAGATCTCCTCCACTTTTTCTTGATGTGCTGTTATATAATCACAACCTAATTTCACAATGAGGTTTGTACATAAAATGAATATCGATAGTACGAAAATATCTGTATATTTTGCAAAATGCTGAAGCTCTTTTATTCTTGTCGAAACAAGCATAGTCTTTGTGCTGACAAGGAAAATAACGCCACTGACCGTGACCATTGCATTTAAAAAATAGTAGCTAAACATTTGATAAATGGTCGATTTAATATTTGGCAAGATAATGCGTATGACTGTTTTTAACCAAGAATCCTTTAATAGCTCCGCTGTCACTTCCCAGGTTGGGTCCATCTTTTGCAATGAATTTTTAGCCATTAAATAAGGAGTTGTAAAAAAATGCACAATATTACATGCGATAATGATAAGAAATGTACCCTTTAATGAACTTCCATTAAAGAAAAACAAATACGATAGACCAAGCACCATTCCAGGAACTGTGTTAGTAATCATTGAGGCAATATCTAAGCTTTTCCTTCCTTTCAATGGCGTCCTTGCATTAAGAAGAGCCGACATAAATGTAATCATTACACCTAAAACAGCTGTTAAAGCCGCAACGATAAGTGAATTAACATACACCTTTATTAAATCTTTCTCCGCTAACACATTTTGCACATGTTCAAATGTAAAGCTGAAATCATAGGGATAACCCTTCGTAAATGGAACGATAAACATGGTTGAAAAAATGATAAATACGACTGCAACAGAGGCAATTGAATAGGCAGTAAACAATGTGTCACGAAGACGATGTTTAACAAGTTCACTTCTCCCCGCCTGTTTATAATGAAAATTAAAACGTTCTAAAATGGTTAACATGAGGACACCCAATATAGCTGGGGCAAGCATTAACACTGAAATAACTGCCCCACGCTCAAAATGCACAATCGAACCTAGCATAGCTTGATAAAGTTCAGTGGCAATTACCCTGTAATTACCACCTACTGATGCAGGGATTCCGAAATCTGTAAAGCTTAAAATAAATGTTAAAATAAACGCACCACCAATCGTCCCAAGCATCGGACGTAATACCGTATGATAAAAACGACGGAGCGGACGATCATGCATTAACATAGACACTAGCAAAAATCGTTTATCGATATATTGCATAGAGTTTTGCATTAGAATAAAAGCGACTGGCAATGTGTATAAGATGTAACCTATCACCAAACCGTTATATCCATAAATCGTGAAAAGTGGTTGTCCAGCTAATCTTGTTAGAATTCCTTGATTACCAAATGTATAAATCAACACGAAGCCATAGGTGATAGTCGGCAATAGCATAGGCAACGTAATTCCTATTTGTACTAGCTTTTTTGTATGGCGATGCATCGTTGTAAAATGAACAGCATAGGCCAATAAAAAAGCTAAAATGGTTGTAATGACAGATGCCACAAAAGAAACTTTAAAGCTATTGAAGAAAGCATCACGGATTTCTACATTTTTTAAAGCATCTATATAATGTTGAACGGAAATATCATTTCCTACTTTTAAAGAGTGCCAAAACATATAAATCAATGGCACTATTAAAAAAAATAGGAGAAATAATAGAATCGGCAGAAAGATTAATTTCATCATTTTATTCGTTTTAAGCATATGTTTCTCCAAACAATTGATAGATATTATTTCGCTTAATATGAAGCTGCTTTAAAATAAAATCCTCAATAAATGAATTTTTCGGTGCTGCTACGATTTCATGTGGTGTACCGAATTGAGCGACTGTTCCTTCATTAATGATCAAAACTTTATCCGATAAAGTTAGCGCTTCTTCTGGATCATGTGTCACAATAATTGTCGTCAAATTAAATTCACGAGCAATTGATTTAATACGCTCCTTGATAGATTCCTTAATGACCCCATCAAGTGCGCTTAACGGCTCATCTAACAAAAGTATGTTGGGTTGCATAACAAGCGTTCTAGCAATAGATACACGTTGCTTTTGACCACCTGATAATTCATGAATCTTTTTTTGCAAATGCGGAGTCAGTTCTAAAAAATCAATATATTCCTGTACATCTTCTTTGGACATTTGCTTATTTTTATTTTTCAATCCATATACAATATTGTCGTAGGCATTTAAATGAGGGAATAACGCAAAATCCTGAAAAACAATATTGAATCCTCTTTCTTGCATGGATTTCTTCGATATATCTTGCCCATTGTAGAGCAGCTGACCACCCGTTTGCTCTGTAAGCCCTAAGATGATATTAAGCAAAGTAGTTTTACCGCAGCCACTCGGCCCTAATAAAGATATGATTTCACCTGATTCGATGGTTACATTGATATCTACTAAGACTTGCTTATTTTTATAGCTTTTTGAGATATTTTTCAGTTCTAACAAATTGGTCACCTCTCTCAGTTCTTAGCTTTAGTATAGGGGCCATTTGTAAAGGAAAATACGCCTTTGTGTAAATGTTGAGTAAATTCTGACCAATTGTTGACAAAGTTATGTATACTTTGAGTAAATATCTATTAGAGGTGATGAAATGTATATGATTGAAAGACAACAACAAATATTACAATTTGTAAGACAGCATAAGGTTGTGAAATTGGTAACACTCACGAAAGAATTTAATGTCTCAATGGAAACAATTCGTCGCGATATTCAACAGCTAGTGCAAGACAAGAAAATTGAGAAGTTTTATGGAGGTATTAAATATATTGAACCTGTAGAGGGACTAATTGATCAACGACTACATGAACAGTTAACAGAAAAAATTGCCATCGCCAAAGCAAGTGCTTCTCTTGTTCAAGATGGAGAATGTATTTTTATCGATAGTGGAACAACTACATATCAAATGACACCATTTTTATTGGACAAGGAAAAATTAACAGTCGTGACAAACTCATTACCTGTAGCTTTCGATCTAATCGGCTCTAATATTGAAGTTATACTGCTCGGTGGAAAAGTGCGTCACTCTGAAAAATCCGTTACATCGAATGAATTTCTCTTCCACTTCGAACATCTAAATATTAATAGGGCTTTTATTTGCGCTAGTGGGGTATCTCTTGAAAAGGGGATTTCCGACTTTAATCTAGAAGAAGCTATTACGAGAAAAAAAATTATTTCGATTTCTCAAACCGTCTATGTCGCTACTGATTCTTCAAAATTTAACAAGGATGTAGCTATTCAAGTATGTCCTCTTGAAGAAGTAGATGTCATTATTACAGACGACACACTGTCTAAAAAAACGATTCAACATTTTTCCGATAAAGGGGTTGAAATAAAACTAGTGAACATTTCTGAAGAACACCAGTAATTTAACCAAAAAAACAACTAGTTGCTACGATTGTCAACTAGTTGTTTCTTTATTATATGATAGCAAGCTTGCGCATTATTTTAGCGAGACCATCTGCATCTACATGATCGGCAATATGATGTGCAATAGCCTTCACTCGTTCATGACCATTTCCCATTGCAACACCGGTCCCAACCGCTTGAAGCATTTCTATATCATTAATACCATCTCCAAAAGCAATGGCATCCTTTAATGTGATGCCCATTTTATCCAATACTTTTTCAATCCCTACCGCCTTCGAACCGCCCTTTGGCAAAATATCACAAGAATACGGATGCCAACGGACAAATTGGACATTCGGAAACATTTCACAATATAAAGGTTCATCTTTTTCTTCCATAAATATAAGTGTTTGATATACATCATTCTGCATATAATAGGATGAATCTAATTCTGGATACGGGTATTTAAGTGTATCCAAGCTTTCTGCTACCATCATATGGTCACTGACAGACGCAATCATACGTTTGTCATCTAAAAACACTACCGGTTCATTGCGAGCTTCACCAAAAGCAATAATTTTAGCTAATTCATCTTTTTCAATTCCGTTCGTATAGACAACCTCACCCTTATAAACAACATACTGTCCATTGAAAGTAACATACGTATTAATATCAAGTTCTTCTAATAATGATTCAATCATAAAAGGTGCACGACCTGTAGCAATCGCCAATTCATAGCCATTGCAGCGTGCTTCCAAAAGAGCATTTTTTGCAGATTCAGGTAATTTTTTTTCGCTGTTATAGAGAGTGCCATCAACATCAAAAAACAAAATTTTATTCATTTTATAATCCCTTTCTATAAATAGTACCCATCAAGGTGAATGACTTTACACAGACAATAATTTTGATTATAATGATCCTAAGGAGTGATGTGCCATGCTGAAGAAACTAAAACGGAAATTGTTGAAGCAACTTCGTGGCGTACTCGGAAAAAAATCAATTGCCTAACATTTGCCCTTCATTATTTGAAGGGCTTTTCTTTATTTTAGAGGAACTGCGTGATAATATAAAGGAAATGCATTTATTTGGCTATACGCAACCACTGTCTCACTACTTCCTATTCATTTTATAACATAGTGCACAACCGAAGTATTGAGATACAAGGACTACAAACGTACATTTCTTCTTATAAGAAATTCGTTGTTTTCTTGTAGCACGTGTGTGGTAGTAGTCAAAGGTGCAATAAAATTGTACGCAATTAAAGGAGAGCAAACTATGATTTACAAAGTTTATTATCAAGAAAATGCAAATGAGATTCCAGTTCGCGAAAATACTAAAAGTCTATATCTTGAAGCTGCTTCAGAACGAGAAGTACGTCAAAAGTTAAAAGACCGTAACTACAATATCGAGTTCGTCCAGCTGCTTGAAGGTAACTATTTGGAGTACGAACAAGCAAGCCCGAACTTCGTCTTGGAGGAAATTTAACAAACATGAAGTTTGTTAAAAATGACCAAGCAGCTGTTTTCGCGCTCGGCGGACTGGGCGAAATCGGCAAAAATACTTATGGCGTTCAATTTCAAGATGAAATTATTTTAATTGACGCTGGCATTAAATTTCCAGAAGATGACTTACTCGGCATTGACTATGTTATTCCAGACTATACGTATTTAGTACGTAACGTCGATAAAATCAAAGGACTATTTATTACACATGGACATGAGGATCATATTGGCGGTATTCCTTATCTTTTACGTCAAGTGAATGTTCCAGTCTATGGTGGTAAGCTCGCACTTGGCTTATTACGTAATAAATTAGAAGAACATGGCTTGCTACGTACAACTAAACTCATCGAAATTAAAGAAGAAGATGTTATTAAATTTAGAAAAACATCTGTTAGCTTCTTTAGAACAACTCATAGTATCCCTGATGCTTATGGAATTGTTGTTAAAACACCACCTGGTAATATCGTTCATACAGGTGACTTTAAATTCGACTTTACACCTGTTGGCGAACCAGCCAACCTAACAAAGATGGCCGAAATAGGACGAGATGGCGTACTTTGCTTACTATCAGATAGTACAAACGCTGAAAAGCCTAATTTTACAATGTCAGAGCGTACAGTTGGCAAAAGTATCGATGAAATTTTCCGTAAAGTGGATAGCCGAATTATTTTTGCTACATTTGCGTCAAATATTCACCGTTTACAACAAGCAACAGACGCTGCTATCAAATACGGAAGAAAAATTGCTGTCTTTGGTCGCTCTATGGATAATGCGATTACAATTGGGCGCGAGCTTGGTTATATCAACGCTCCAAAAGATACATTTATTGATGCTCAAAGCATTAATCGACTTCCAGCAAATGAAGTAATGATTTTATGTACAGGCTCACAGGGTGAACCAATGGCTGCATTATCACGTATTGCCAATGGTACTCATCGTCAAATCCAAATACAACCTGGTGATACAGTTATTTTCTCTTCTTCACCGGTTCCTGGTAATACTGTGAGTGTTAATAAAATCATCAATTTATTGTTCCGTGCGGGTGCAGAAGTTATTCATGGTGCATTAAACAATATCCATACTTCTGGTCACGGCTCACAAGAAGAACAAAAATTGATGCTACGTTTAATGAAACCTAAGTTTTTTATGCCTATCCATGGCGAATACCGTATGTTAAAAATGCATACACACTTAGCAGAAGATTGCGATGTACCACTTGAAAATACATTTGTTATGGAAAATGGCGATGTGTTAGCACTAAGTGCCAATGAGGCACATGTGGCTGGTCGTATCCCTTCTGGTGATGTTTATATCGATGGTAATGGTATTGGAGATATTGGTAATATTGTGTTGCGCGATCGTCGCATTCTTTCTGAAGAAGGCCTAGTTATCGTAGTCGTAAGCGTAGATATGGAAAATCAAAAAATTGTTTCAGGTCCTGATATCATTTCCCGTGGCTTTGTCTACATGCGCGAGTCAGGTACGATGATCAATGAAGCTCAAAAAATGCTTAATCGTCATCTGAATGAAACCATTCAAAGCAAAACCCCTCCTCAATGGACAGAGCTTAAAAACGAAATTACAGACGTTTTAGGTCCTTACCTATTTGAAAAAACAAAACGTCGTCCAATGATTCTACCGATTATTATGGAGGTTTAGCCTCATGGAAAGAAGCTATGTAATATGTACATAGCTTCTTTCTTTTTGCTAATTGTAAATTTACTTAATTTTTTTCTTTTTTTGAAACCTCCCTTTTTATTTTTGCGTATATAGTAATAACAACATCCAAAAGGAGCGTTTTATGCTAAATAAACTTCTTCAATCCCTACTCAATGGTAAATCCAAACGTCATTATTCTTCATCAAGCAGTCGTCGCAGATATTCCAAACGCCATAATTATTATGGCCATAAGCATTATAAACGTAGTTCTCGTAAAAGCTCACGTAGTTTTTTCAGCTCTTTGAGTTTTTTCAGTAGCTAATGTGGTGGAAACGACTTTCAGAAAAAAACTTTGATTATGCTGTAGAGCTTTTCATAGCTGAGCATCCAGATTTCACGTTTAAAAAATTTCTTGGCTTTGGCTCATATGGTCGTGCGTACTTAATTGAAAATTGCTCATCAACAGGTCTGTTCGTCTTAAAATGCCTGCGTCCCAAGCATCGTCATCACCAAAAGACCATACATAAATTCAGGCAGGAAATTCAAATTCTACAGCAATTATCATTGCCGAATATACCTAAAATCCATTCGACTGGAACTATCCAAGATATGCCTTATTTTATGATGGACTATATAAACGGCCAAACCTTTGAACAGCTTATTTTTCAAGAAGGTGTTAAATTTCCTGTCGCTCAGTCACTTGAAATAACCAAACAGCTTTTAGAACAAATTATCCTGCTACACAATCACGGAATTGTCCATCGAGATTTACGTATACCTAATATCTTATTGGTTGATCAACAATTACACATTATAGATTTTGGTCTCGCAACGACATTACAAAAGGCAGTGGAACTTTCTTCTATACAAAACCCGAAGCGAGCTGAAAATCATATTAGCGATCTATATTTCGTGGGCCATTTTCTATTGTTCTTACTTTATTCAGACTTTAAGCCACGTAAAAAGAAAGAGGACACGTGGCAACAAGAATTGAATTTACCGATAGAAGTGAAGGATTTTCTCGAACGATTATTATGGATTCAAGACCCTTTTAGTAGTGCATTAGAGGCTTACCGATCTCTGCCACATTTAATAAATATTTCCATACATTTGAAAGAAAAATAAAAAAATAGAATTGTTCACCGATCTAAAGTGAGCAATTCTATCCTATAATTTAAATATTTAAGTATTTTGCACATACATAAGCAATCCAATGATACGCAGGGCTAAGTCGTAGATTTTCTATTAGCCCCTTTACGATGGCTTTACTGTATGTTGGCTTTTCTATTTCGAGTTTTAGCAGTTCCAATGATTCTTTTTCAATAGAATCCTCAGTATTATCAATATTTTGTTCAATTAACTGCAGTAACATTTCCTTTGAAATATCCTGTTCGCAAGGCTTCGCTATAAAAGTAACAAGCTCCTTCGTAATAAAAGGTATCGTTGTATGTCGTGCAATAATATCTGTTTTTTCTGCTAAAGATTTCGCAAGTTGTTCTAAATCGAGAGGCATATCTGAAAAGATAAAAAGTTCCGCATAGCTCTTCATAAAACCTTTAATACAATACATGACATCGTATTTTGTTTCTTGTAGCTTATCCTGATAAAGTTGCTCCAGCATATAAATGATAGATTTAGACATCTCTGCTTCATACGCTGTTATTTTATGAAATAGCTCTTTTTTTGTTAGAAAGACCTTCTCATTAAAAAATACTCTAGCAGATGCAGAGTGATTTTTGAATGCCTGAAAGATACTTTTATAAAATTCAACCAAAATCGTTTCTTTGTTATACGTCCCTCTGACTACTCGGTCAACATCTGTAATAAATTGTTGTAAGTAGTAGTCAACCATAGAGATAACAAGCTCGTCTTTTGTTTTGAAGGATAAGTAAAACGCACCCTTAGAAATCCCACAACGTTCTGTTATTTGCTGTACTGATGTAGCTTCAAAACCCTGTTCAGAAAACAGCTCTAATGCTTTCTCCATAATTAATTGCTTTTTTAACATATTTTTAACTCTCTCCTAATGCATTTCGTTGACAAATGACCGATTAGTCATTAGTATAAATAATTGAATTTAGTTAGTCAATAAAGGGTAGGTGTGAAGGTGAAAGGTTTAGTTAATTTCGTATTGAAAAACAAATTGGCAGTGTGGTTATTAACAATTATCATCACTGTCTCTGGTATTTATTCCGGCACAAGAATGAAAATGGAATCTATACCTGATATCTCGATCCCATACTTAATTGTCATGGGCGTATATCCAGGTGCAACGCCTGAACAAGTCATGAATGAGCTTTCCATCCCATTCGAAAAATCCATAGAAAGCTTAGAAGATGTGAAGGCAGTTTACTCAACATCCTCTTCCAACGTAGCACAAGTGCAGGTTGAATACGACTATGGCATTGATATGGATGAAAAAAAGCGTCAGTTAGAAGCAGCTTTAGATAATCTAAAATTGCCTGAAGGTGCTCAAGAGCCAACTATTATGGCTATCAGTATGAACATGATGCCAGTAGTAGCTTTATCCGTTAGTAGTTCTGAGGAAGATATTGTCGATCTTACTTCTACAGTAGAAGATGTTTTACTTCCTAAGATTGAAAAAATTGATGGTGTTGCCTCTGCAACCATTACAGGTCAGCATATTGAACAAGTATCCTTTAAATATGATGAAGAAAAAATGGCTGCATTAGGGTTAACAGAGGAAACAGTCAAGCAAATGATTCAAGCAAGCGATATGTCACTATCACTTGGTTTATATCAATTTACTGTTGGAGAACAAGCAGTTTCTGTAGACGGTAAAGTAAAGTCCGTAGATGAACTAAAAGATTTATTAATTCCAGTCACACCTTCAGCAACAAATCCTTCACCATTCGTTCGTCTGGGTGATATTGCAAAGATTGAAGTAGAAGGTAAAGTACAATCTGTGTCCCGTACAAACGGTCAAGATGCTATAGCCATTCAAATCGTTAAGGGTCAAGATGCTAACACTGTAACTGTTGTCAATGCCGTTAAAGACCTTATGAAAGATGAAGAAAAACGTTTAGATGGCCTAAACGTAGATATCTCTCTTGACCAAGGTGCCCCAATTGAAGATTCTGTCTTTACCATGATTGAAAAGGCCGTATTTGGTGGTGCAATTGCTGTATTAATCATCTTGTTATTCTTACGTGATTTCAAATCAACCATTATTTCGATTGTTTCGATCCCAGTTTCAGTTTTCATGGCATTACTACTACTAAACTGGATGGATATTACATTAAACATTATGACCCTTGGGGCGATTACCGTTGCCATTGGACGTGTTATCGATGACTCGATTGTAGTTGTTGAAAACATTTATCGACGTATCCATTTAAAACAAGAAAAATTAACAGGTCGAGCTTTAATTCGTGAAGCAACCATTGAAATGTTTAAACCGATTCTTTCGTCAACATTAGTTACAGTGGCTGTATTTGCTCCACTTATTTTTGTAGGTGGTATGGTTGGCGAACTATTCATGCCATTCGCACTAACAATGACGTTTGCATTAGGTGCATCATTATTAGTAGCCATTACCATTGTACCTGCATTATCCCATTTCCTATTCCGTAAAAAACTATACGGTGAGAAAAAAGAAAGCCAGCATAAAGAAGTTGGTAAACTAGCAACATGGTACAAAGGTGTTTTAGAAAAAGCGTTAAATCATAAAATTATTACGTCTCTAATTGCGATTTTCTTACTTGTAGGTTCACTAGCGTTAACTCCTTTAATTGGGTTTAGCTTTATGGGATCACAGGAAGAAAAAGTTATGTACCTCACATATACTCCTTCAACTGGAGAGCTTGCAGATGAAACTGCAGCAAATGTTGAAAAAGTAGAAAAAGAATTAATGAAGCGCAAAGACGTTGATATTTTACAAGTTTCCATTACAGATGCGAACAATGTCGATCCATCAGCAATGATGATGGGCGGAGGCGCTGGCGGAGCTTTAATGTACCTAATCTTTGATCCAGATATGAAAGACTTCCCTAAAGCTCGTGAAGAAGTAGAAGACTATGTATTTAATATAGGTCAATCAGGAGAATGGAAATCTCAGAACTTCTCTTCAATGTCTATGTCTTCAAACGAAGTAAGCTACACACTATATAGTGATGATTTAGATAAGCTACGAGACGCTGTAAATCAAGTAGAAGGTGCTTTAAAAGATGTGGATGGCCTAGAAGATATTAAATCAGATAACGAAGATCCATATGTTGAAAATGTACTTAAAGTAGAACAGAAGAATGTCCTTCAATATGGTTTAACAACTGCTCAAATCGTGATGGCTTTAAATGCAAATACATCACAAGAAGTTTTAACAACCGTGAAAAATGATGGAAAAGATATTGATGTCATTGTTCAACGTGATGCCAAAGCAGCTGCGACTTCACTTGAGGATGTTTTAGCAACTGAAGTTAAAACAGCATTAGGCACAACGATGACTATTGGTGAGCTAGTAGATGTTGAAGAAGGCACGACTCTTAACTCACTATCTCGTTCAAAAGGTGAATACTTCGCAACAGTATCCGGTACGATTATCGGCGATGATATTTCAAAAGCAACTTCTGCTGCCGATAAGAAAATTGACAAATTAGATTTACCAAAGGGTGTAACAACAGGTGTTGCTGGAGTTGCTGCAGATATGCAAGAAACATTCACGAAGCTGGGTGTTGCTATGCTAGCGGCAATAGCGATTGTATACTTCATTTTAGTTGTTACGTTCGGTGAAGGTTTAGCTCCATTCGCTATTCTCTTCTCGCTTCCATTCGCCGTAATCGGTGCATTTGTTGGTTTATTCGTAACAGGTCAAACGATTTCTGTTTCTGTTATGATGGGTCTACTGATGTTAATCGGTATCGTTGTGACGAACGCCATCGTATTAGTTGACCGTATTATTCATATGGAACATGCTGGTTTAGTCATGCGTGAAGCCATTCTAGAAGCTGGTGCTACACGTTTACGCCCAATATTGATGACAGCTATTGCAACAATCGGTGCGATGGTTCCTATGGCACTTGGTTCTGGTGGTAGTGGATTAATATCAAAAGACTTAGCCATTACTGTAATTGGTGGTTTATTATCATCCACTCTATTAACATTAGTGGTTGTACCAATTGTGTATGAAATGCTTTCAAAAATGTTAAAGAAAAATCGTAAAGATATCGAAGAAAATTAATAAAAAACAGCTACTCATGCGGTTCAATCGCTTGAGTAGCTGTTTTATTATTTATTGAACCTCTTTCACTACAAAAGCTTCCTTGCTTTCTACACCTGTAGCAGAAACGGCCGTAATGCCGTATGTATAGTTTTGCTTAGCAAGAGCTGACTTGTCCACAAATTGAGTGATGCCATCCTTATTATATACAACATCCACTATATTTTGAGGGTCATGGTAGGAACCTTCTTTGTTCCCTTTAAAACGATATATAACATACTTACGTGGCTGTGTTCCATTATCGTCAATAATTTCAATCTTACGACCTGCCGTTTCCTTTGTCACTTCTACATAAGTCGGCTTGTTCGGCACTGCGTCATCATTCCAAATTGTTTCTGGTGTCATTGCTGTATAATTATATAGCTGTTGACTAACAATTGTTGCATAGCCTAATTTATTGCTTTGAAAACTTCTTAACGAGAAATGCATTTGCCCATCGGCTGCTACTTTTTCTGAACGATTTTCTAGTATTTGACTGGGCAATTCCATTTTATTTTTCCATGCAGCATCACTGTCATTGCCAACTTTATAATCAGCCAATCCAATATATAGATGAACAGGATGCATTTTTGCATATGTTTGTACTTCATGGCTCCACCAATCTAACAATGTCCCATATTTGGCAACAGATAATGTTCTTGACCAGTAAATTTGCGGGGTAATATAATCAATCGTGCCATTTTGAATCCATGTTCTGACGTCTGCATATAAATCATCGTAATTATTGACACCAGCTCGTGTATCACTTCCTGTTTTATCCAATGATTTATTACGCCATACACCAAATGGTGAAATACCAAATTGTACATATGGCTTTGTCTCTTTAATAGCTGTATAAAGATTTTCAACAAGCCTGTTCACATTATTTCTTCGCCAATCCTCTACCTTGTTAAAGGAAGCACCATATTTTTTGTAAGCTGCTTGATCTGGGAAAACTTCATTTGCAATTTTATATGGATAAAAATAATCATCCATATGAACGGCATCAACATCATAATTGGCTACTAGCTCTCTTACTATTTCAACTAAATAGTCTTGCACCTCAGGTAAACCAGGATTTAAATAATATTGTTTGCCATATTTAACAACCCAGTTTGGATGTGTTATAGCTACATTATCGGGAGCAAGGTCAGTTAGCTTTTGTCCAGACATTGTTACACGATAAGGATTCATCCAAGCATGCAGTTCCATCCCTCGTTTATGTGACTCCTCTACTAGTATCGTAAGAGGATCGTAACCGGGGTTTGTACCTTGTTTTTTCCCTGTTATGTAGGACGACCATGGGGCTAACTCAGATGCATACATTGCATCATTTGTTGGTCTTACTTGATAAATAACAGTATTGAATTTATTGGCTTTTAATTGATCCAATGTTTGGCGTGCCCAAACCGTGTACTGCTCCTTATTCATACCTGCTTTCATATCAAGATTGAGAACCGTTGAAATCCAGACAGCCCGCATTTCTCGTTTCGGCTGTGTTGTGCTTGCCTTCACTGTATTAGCAGGGATTGCTGATAGGCATAACATCAAAATCATAGCGACTAAAGCAATAAGTTTCCATTTACTATTTTTCTTTCTCATATTTCCTCCATTTGCTATTTTTCTATTTTAGTATATGATAAGTTCACGCTATATGCACGTTCCTGAAGCAACTTCACTAACTGGATCAAATAATAATCATGGAATTTGAATTACTACGTATGACTAAAACAAAACCATTTGTTTCTATAACCCTATTTAAAAAGCGCTTTAGTTAATGCAAAAATATGTATCATTATAATCCCTCCAAAAAACACAGATGACCTACACTTCATTATTATTCCGTTACAATTTCCTTATTTTATAATTTAACCTAATTTTTGTTTGATTCATTCTTTACGCAGTCATAAACTGTATGCTACAATCAACACAACTTATATGAACGGAGGGTATTCCAAATGACAGCTTCAATTAGACTACGATTTCACATTACTAATTAAATATGTGTACTCTTTGCCTGCTGTGCAAGGAAATGGAATTAGGTCTAGTCTGTTTTAGGAATACTGGAAAAGAGGGGGACTTCTACTCCCCTCTTTTTTGTTGTCTTTTTACTTTCCACACAGGCATTACTGTTAGAAAGGGATGACGAAATTGGAACATTGGAAACGTAATACAATACTTTTTTTAAGTAGTCAGACGATTTCACTTTTTGGCTCTGCTCTTGTGCAATATGCCATTACATGGTATATCACGCTTACAACGCAATCAGGCAGCATGATGACCATTGCGATTATTTGTGGCTTTTTACCAACCTTCTTCCTAGCACCTATTGCTGGTGTCTGGGCAGATCGTTATAACCGAAAATGGCTTATTATCTTGGCAGATGGCATGATCGCCTTATCTACACTCTTTTTAGCCATTTTATTTTTAATCGGCTATGATGAACTCTGGCTATTGTTTGTCATATCGGCGGTACGTGCAGTTGGTGCAGGTATTCAAACACCAGCTGTGGGCGCTATTTTACCGCAATTTGTACCTGAAGAGCATTTAATGAAAGTTAATGGAGCGAATAGTAGTATTCAAGCTTTTATCATGATTCTTGCACCTATGGCAAGTGGAGCATTATTAACGATGGCTTCAATCGAGTCTATTTTCTTTATTGATGTGACAACAGCTGCTATTGCTATTGCTATTTTCTTATTATTTCTGCATATTCCTGCACATGCAAAAGCTAATCAGCCACAAACAACAGGTTATTTTAGTGATATGAAACAAGGCTTCATCTACATTAAAGAGCATGCTTTCTTGAAACATTTATTCTTGTTCTTTGCCTTTTTCATGCTGCTCGCTGCCCCTGCTGCCTTTTTAACACCTTTGCAAGTTACTCGTAGCTTTGGTAATGATGTCTGGCGCTTGACTGCTATCGAGATGGCCTTTGCCATTGGGATGTTAATTGGTGGTATCGCAATCGCAACATGGGGTGGCTTTAAAAATAAAGTGCATACGATGACATTATCTGCTTTATTATTTGGTCTTTGTACAATGGCTCTCGGAGTCATTCCTGTTTTTTGGCTGTATCTCATAATCATGACAGTTACTGGAATAGCTATGCCAATCTTTAATACACCCGCAACGGTGTTATTACAAGAAAAAGTGAATAGTGATTATATGGGAAGAGTATTTGGCATTCTTAGTATGATATCTACCTCTATGATGCCTTTAGGTATGCTTATTTTCGGTCCGATTGCAGACATTATTGCTATCGAGTGGCTACTTATTGGTACAGGAATCCTCTTATTTATCCAAGGATTTTTCCTACTGGGCAGTAAAGTCTTATTACATGCTGGAAGACCTACTGCTGAGCATAAAGATGTTTAAACATCCTTCTAGTTAATCAACTGACGTTTGCAAACCTGCTGCAAAGCACCTTCCTCGATGTTAAGAAAGTCCTGTCACCATGCAGGGCTTTTTTAATTATCATCATTTTTCTTCTAACAAAACTTATTGAAAAGGCTTTTGCCTGCTGAAAGTGAATAAACGACTAACAGATGAAAATAACAAAACAGCCAACACACAGCTGACTGTTTTGTTTCTGAAATTTTAAAGGGGCACTATTTTCTCTTGCTACCGATTAACAATGTGATTTGTGCCATCGTGAATGGTAATGATGATTTTTTCCGATACGCTACATATTTGGGTACCCAAAAATCTGCATATTTTAACTTGAAGTTTTTTAATCCTTTAAAATGATAAAAATGCTGTCCATGTAGAAAGATTTGCGCAGCTATTTTTTCACTTAAAAAGGAATATCTAGATTGTCCGACGTTGGATAAAGGAGACATCCCCATATTAAAGACACGATAACCTTCCGATTTTGCCCATTCAAATAGTGATAGGAAAATGAAATCCATTGTTCCAGATGGTGAGCCAGGCTTAAAGCGCATAAGATCAACAGAAACCCTTTCCCCTTGATCATACATGGGCATAATACTAGCAAAGCCAAACGTTCCTTGAGCACCACGTAAAACAGCAATATTTGAAGTACTTAAATAATGTTCATCAAAAAAACCAAGTGAAAAACCCTTCTCTGCCCTTCCCTGCAACCATTTTGCTGATACCTCTTTCAATTCCTTCATGACTTCCTGAGAATAAGGTGGACTCATTATTTCCACTATATAATTTTCACGTTCAAACTTATTTCTGATTGCTCGGCTACCCTTCATTTCTTTTCCTGTAAATGTAAATTTATCTAAATCTACAAAGGCTTCCTCACCAAGCTTAAAGAAACTATATCCATACTCGTGTAAGGCGGAGAAAATTTTATTGTTAATTTCGTAAAATACAGGTGTATAGCCATAACGATCAGCCATTTCCAAAAATTCCTGGATAGCAGATAAAAAATCAGATTCATTACCAACCGGATCTCCAAGAACAATAATCTTATCTGCATAAATTTGATAAGAGAATAAAACTGTTCCTTTATCATTCCAATGTACAAATTTATCATGTAAAAAAATTAAATGTGAATACTCCGTCCCTTGATAGGACATCAAATGATTTTTAATAGCTTCCTCTTGTTCATGAGATAAAAGTTTGACCATTTTCTTAGGTGTACATATAAAATAGCCTATATAAAAAATAACAATGGCGATCAGAATACCGATAATCGCACTATTAAAGAGGTCCTGATAATCGGTTATCATATAGTCTTGTAGGGCACTAGGAAAATGAATTTTGGCAGAGGGCAAATTAACGTAGCCAATTACCACATACATCGCTGTAATAACAGTTACTACAGCAAAATCAATAATGACAATTCCCCATGTCAAAACATAACTTTCTCGATAAAACTGCTTTTTTGACACCATTAATAACACTGCGACAATGACTAAAAAAATGGCTTCCTCATAATCAAAACCTTTAAAAATTGAAAATAGCGCCGAACTACTTAGCACAACAATAGCGAGCTGGTAGGCCCTTTTTACCTTGTATTTGATTCCCCTACATAACCCTAACAGTATAAAGCCCGCTGCCACGGTCAATTGATGGGATACATTCATAATGGGCGAGGATAAAAACTCCTGAGCAATTTTTAGACGACTTAGTATCCCTGGCAAAGCTGCAGATAGCAATAAAATAATGCCAGATATAAACACCAATATGGTTAATAGCGTATGGCTTAGTTTCTGAAAAATAATATTAGGTAAGTCATCCCAAGATTGATTCCACCGCATCCAATATTCTTTAATAAATAAGAGTACAGAAACTAAAAATGGTAGAACAAAATAGCCCACTCGATACAATATTAATAGAAACAACACCTTTTCATCAGCAATTCCAATACTTTGTGTTCCCCATAAAAAAACGAGATCAAAGGAGCCAACACCGCCAGGTATCATACTGACTATTCCTGCGCTAGAAGCAATTAAAAAAATGGGAATTAATGTAGATAATTCTATTGGAATCTTCAAAATAAACGTTAAAGCCCAGATCACAAAAAATACGGCAAGCCACTCAGCTACTGAAGTGATCATCAATTGAACTGATATTTTTGGTGTTAAAGAACTTTCCTTTTTATAGCGAATTATATACATCGCCAAAAAAGCTGGTACATATAGGCTGACAAGAACTACGGCAATCGATAACCATCGTTCTTCTTTAAGCAACGGGAAATCCCAAAAGAATATATACATAATCCACGTTAACAAGGAAATTCCGGTTAAATAAAACAGTGTGACCGAAGCAATACTTCGCATCATGCCTTCTTGATCTTCTTTATATTTGGTATAAAAATAATCGCGTAAAAATATACCAACTAATCCCCCAAAGCCAATGAGGTTTGAAAAGGTATTAACAATAAATGAATGATTGAGCAGATTACGTTTATTAATCTTGATACGTAAGATGTTTGCTAAAATAACATCGTAAAAAATCATTGGGGTAATCGCTAAAAAGGTGATTAGAAAGATCAATAAAAGCTCCCATAGCTGAAGCTCATTCACTTCTTTTTGTAGTAAATGAACATCTATCCCACTCACTGTTTGTTGAATTTCATAAATAGCTATCCCCAAAAGTATTATTGGGAAAATAATTTTTAATAATTTCAACAGTGCCTCTTTTCGAACGGTAAACATATGCCAAACCTACTTCCCATAATCTAACTAAACTTTCTATTACCTATTTAAGGTAACAGACTATTTCCATATTGTAACGTATTCTTTGCTATATGTATTGTCAAAGTAAGGTACTACTATTCATTAATAAATAAACTATATAGAACAATTTTATACTCCTAACTAACCAACATCAAAAGGGCCATTTTCATCCCTCTATAATTAGAGACATAAAAATGACCATTATTGGCTCTAATTTTTTAGAGTCGCATACAGTAAAGTGAATGACCATACAACCGATAAATCTAACATAACTAATGATTAGATATAGTAACGATGAATAGGACGTCCTACACTTCCATATTGTATATCTACTTTTAATAGACTTTGCTTTTCTAAGAAGTCAAGATAACGTCTAGCTGTAACACGTGCTGTACCTATATAAGTAGAAACCTCCTCGGCAGATACTGCCCCACCACTTGTTTGAATATAGGCAAACACTTTATCTAACGTAGCTCGATTAAACCCCTTTGGTAGCTCCTCTATAGTAATTGCCTCCGTTCCTGCTGTTGTAATAACAACTTGCTCAGGGAGACGTTGCTGCATTAAATGATCCACATCATGCTGGGTTAAATCCTGCATACCGCTTATTTTTTTTCTGTAGCTTCGATAATTTTTTAATGTTTGCTCAATCCGCTCAAATGTAAAAGGCTTCATAATATAATCATATACACCTAAGTGTAAAATACGCTGCACAGTGGGCATATCATTCGCAGCAGTTACAGCGATAACATCGACCGGAAGATGCTCCTCTCGAATTTTCCCTAACGTAATAATGCCATCTTGCTCTGGCATAAAAATGTCTATAAAGACAAGCTCTGGGGTTAATTGTTTAATTTTTTGAATTCCCTCAATACCATTACTAGCATAGCCGACTAAAGAAAAACCTTTGATTTGCTCAATAAATTGCCTGTTCACTTCTCGTACCATTGGATCATCTTCAATTAATAAGACATTTATTACATCCATCTATACTTCTCCTAACTCAAATAAAATTAAGAAACTTGTTCCTTTCATAAATTCACTCACTACTTCTATATCTCCGTTGCCTTTTCTTATAATTTCATAGACTAGATGCAAGCCAATGCCCCGATTTTCAGCAGCCTTTGAAGAAAATCCATTTTCAAACATACGATCCTGTACCTCTTTGGACATGCCAATCCCATTATCAGAAACTGCTATCGCTAAGACTCCATCATGCTCGTCTACAGAGATGGCTACATATTTATCTTCTTTAGAAAGGACATTCAAAGCCTCAAAAGCATTTTCAATTAAATTGCCGAGTAACACAACAAAATCATGATGATCTAATAGAGGAGGAAAGCGTTTAAAATGACTTTTCTGATCAATCTCAACCTCGATACCCAGTTCTTTTCCATAACTTACTTTACTTAATAACAAACCTGAAATATTTTCATTATGAAAGCGTTCGTTTAAGAACTTCGTCAATGATGCTTCATTTTCAGTGGTGACTGTAACATATTCAAGTGCTTGCTTTGTGTGTCCCAGTTGTAATAGTCCTGCAATCGTATGAATTTTATTTTTATGCTCATGGGTTTGCACACGTAATGCTTGAACAAAGGCCTTTACACCTGTCACTTCCTCTGCAAGCTTCTTCACAGCTGTTAAATCTTTAAACATAGCAACTGCCCCAACTAGCTCGCCATTCACAATAATGGGGACACGATTACTTAAGATACTATGATGATTAATGTAAAGCTCTTGATCATAAACAGGAGTTGCTGTTTCAACAATTTCAGGCAGGCGAGTATCCGGCAAAACATCATAAATCTTTTGTCCAATACAGTCCTCTATTTTCCGAGTAACACCTAAAATATCAGCTGCTTTCTCATTAAAAATCGTTATATTCATCTCCTTATCAACGGCTATTATTCCCTCATGCATAGCATTAAAGGTTTCTGTTCTTTCCACATACATTTTGGCAATTTCATGAGGTTCTAGCCCAAACATTTGTTTTTTTATATGCCGTCCAAGTGTATATGCACCAAAAATACTGAAAATCAGTGAGATAACAATAGTTATCATAATTTCTCGCTCATAGCTTTGTAGCATTTCTAGCAGTGTTGGTAATGAATAGCCAACTACTACAATGCCCACTTGCTCCCTTTTGTCATTAATAATGGGGACAAAAGCCCGTATCATGACACCTGATTCTCCACGTGCCTTCGAAACATAATAATGCTCACTAAATGCCGCATTTAAATCCTGCGACTCACTGCGCTGTCCTAATTCCTTACTTACTGGATGAGATAGTTTAATACGATCCATATTCATCACAACAATATACTCTGCCTTATTAATCACTCTAATGCCATCTACAATTTTATTAATATTTTTGGCGGATTCTTTTATATTGTCATTGTTCAAATGCACACTTAACTCTGGTACATTCGATACAGTTCGTGCTACAAGCATTGCTCGCTGACCGTAATCTTTTTCCTGTTCAGATAATAAGTTACCGAGTACAAAAATACCACCTAGTAAAAAGGAGAGTGCAATGATTAAAAATGTCATTAACAGTATTTTGCCGTTTACAGGCATTTTCATCATTCAATAAATCCTTCCTTTCAAATTCGCATTCTCATTAGTAGTGGCACACATATTTACGATATGGTTTTAAGATTATCTGCAAAAAATTCTTTTGACAACACCTTTAGTCTATATAAATAGCAGAAAATATTGAATTTAATGAACAATATTATAATTCGACCATTTACAATGAACTCTTTTTTTATTTTATGTTTTTGTATTATAACAATAATAGATTAACTTTAGCGTACCATAACAGAGATAGTTATTGATATTACTATATTTATATGTGAATGTAAGAAAATGTACTTAATGAACGTTATGTTTCTTATTTTCTAAATCTCTTTTTTTAAGAAGTATTCGCTATGATGATTCTAGTGAAAGCGATATCAAAGAGAAAATTTAGAAAAGAGGTAGCAAAAAATGAGGATACTGAAAAATTTAACTGTTCAGGTTATTGTGGCTATCATCCTTGGGATTATTGTTGGTGCCATTTTCCCCGAGTTCGGTGCTAGTTTAAAAATCTTAGCAGATCTATTCATTAAATTAATTAAAATGTTAATTGCCCCAATTATCTTCCTAACAGTTGTTATTGGAATTGGCAGTATGGGGGATATGAAAAAGGTTGGGAAAATCGGAGGTAAGGCATTACTTTACTTCGAGATAGTTTCCACAATTGCCTTAGCAATCGGAATTGCTGTTGCTTTAATTGTAAGTCCTGGTACTGGATTAGATACATCAGGTGCGTCTGATGCTGATATTTCGAAATATACAACTGCTGCGGCTGAATCTGAGCAAGGCTTGGGTGCATTTATTTCTAGTATTATTCCTGAAAATGTAGTGGGTGCATTGGCAACTGGTCAACTATTACCAGTCCTATTCTCTGCTATTTTATTTGGCTTAGCAGCTGCCTCAATCGGAGCACCTGCAAAACCAGTCATCACATTCTTTGAGCAAGTAGCAGAAATCTTCTTCAAGATTGTCAGTATGGTGATGAAAATATCACCAATTGGAGCTTTTGGTGCAATGGCCTATACAATTGGGAACTTTGGATTAAAATCCTTAGGTAATCTAGGTCTATTAATGGCTGCCGTATATATTACAATGTTTTTATTTGTTGTCTTTATTTTAGGTGGCATTGCAAAGTTTTTTGGATTCAATATTTTTAAATTTATTGCTTACATCAAAGATGAAATTTTCTTAGTAATTGGGACATCCTCCTCTGAATCAGCTCTACCATCTATGATGCGAAAGCTAGAGAATTATGGCTGCTCAAAGCAGGTTGTAGGTTTAGTCGTTCCTACTGGGTATTCATTCAATCTAGATGGGACTTCTATTTATCTATCAATGGCAGCCCTGTTTATTGCACAAGCATACGGGATGGACCTAACTTGGATTCAAATCATTACATTACTCGGAATTTTAATGATTACTTCTAAAGGTGCAGCGGGTGTAACCGGATCAGGATTTATTACATTAGCAGCGACTTTAGCTGCTTTCCCAATGATACCAGTGGAAGGAATAGCACTTTTAATTGGTGTCGATCGTTTTATGTCAGAGGCTCGTGCTGTTACAAATTTAATTGGTAATGGCGTTGCTTGTGTGGTAGTATCGAAATCCGAAAAAGAATTTGATGTCACGATGGAAGAACGTGCCCTTCAAGGAAAGGCCACTATAGTATCCTAAGAAAAAGGGTAGTGATGACAGCCACGGCTGTTTCACTGCCCTTCTTATGTTTTTTTTCAAGGGTAGACTATGGAAAACGATTATGTTTAAACTCTAGTAAAATGGTGAAAGTGTATAGTAAGAGGTGATTATAAATGACTAATAAAAAGCAATCAAAAACGCGCTATACAAACAATCCTGATGTGTTGGATACAGGGAAGGAAAGTATTTTTGATAAACATGAGGATATGAAAACCGTTGATCCTATACCTGTCGAAGAACTAAATGAAAAAGTCAAAGATGAACAGCATAAAACGAAAACAAAGGACTCCTCTGCAACCGATAAACGCTATCCGTAAAATGAGATTACGCATAGAAGATGTGTCCACAGATGATGTGTATGTGTATTCACCCATCTCCCCTTTATAAAAAGTTGGCCCCATTCATTCTGAGGTCAGCTTTTTTGTATACAATAATGTTAAAGGAGGGGATTACATGAAATATAATGTACCCATTTTGAAAACAGAAAGACTACTTTTAAGACCTGTTACACAGCAGGATGTCGAGGCTATGTTCGATTATACTTCTCGAGAAAGCGTAGCCCGTTATGTAACATGGCATGCCCATACAAGTATAGAGGATACTAAAGCTTTTTTGACGTTCATTTTAAATGGGTACGAGCAAGGCAATCATTTACTTTGGGGAATTGAATATTCAGGGACTCTAATTGGGACAATTGACTTTGTTACAGTTGATAACACCCATAAATGTGGGGAAATCGGTTTTGTTCTTTCGGAGGATTATTGGAATAAAGGAATGACAACGGAAGCCACAAAAAAGCTGATTGACTTTGGATTTCAGGAATTAAAGCTCGTACGTATTCAAGCGAGATGCTTTGAAGAAAACATAAGCTCTCAAAAGGTAATGGAGAAATCTGGAATGCAAATTGAAGGGCTGTTACGCAAAAGTATGTTCGTCAAGGGTCAATATAAAAATGTGAAAATGTACGCTATAACTGATGATGATGCAAGGAACCCATAACAAATAAAAGCCTTGCCAAATTAGCAAGGCTTTGTACTATAACCATTGTTCGATACAATAAATCTTTCTAGCTGTAGCATCTAGCCTCACTCGTTTACCAATTGCTATCGGATGCATAGGCTGTGTATGAGAAATATCCACTTCAGCCAAAATAGGCATAATTATACCGTCCAATTGTTCAAGTAATATATCGGAAGGCTGGCGTCCGGTCCCTAGATCATCATAACATTCATGCTTGCCCAAAATAATTCCACTGATTTTGTCCAAAATACCGTGCAATTTGAGCATCGCAAAATTCTTTTCCACAATCGCCGCATTTTTCATACAATCTTCTATTAATAAAATGTCGCCTTCAGCAATTACTGGGAAATAAGGCGTACCAATAAAACCATACATGGCATTAACATTTCCCCCAATTAGCCTCCCTTCTACAACTCCCTCTCGGACGGTTATCCATTCATTTTTGATTAACTTTTTCTCCACTGTTTTCTCTAGCCAATTGACTGGCTCATCTGACCAGTAAGGGGGCTTTTGTATTTCATAAGGAAGCACTTGGGGTTGCAAGAAATACGCCTCAAAAAATTTGTATGTATCGTTGACTAATGGCTCAAACTCGCCAAAGGAAGGCACGAACGCTGGACCATAAAATGTTGAGATACCTGTCTTCGCATAAAGCGCCAGTAGAATAGCTGTTGCATCAGAGTAGCCTATAATGATTTTGGGGTTTCGTTGGAAAGCCTCATAATCAATATAAGGTAGCATACTATTGGAATTGGTACCTCCAATCGTAGACATAATAATATCCACCCTTGGATTGCGAAGTAATTCATTTAATTCTTCTGCTCGTTTTTTAGGTGAGCCCGAGCGATAATAATCGGATTTGTCAGTAAGAGAACCATCTACAATATGAAAATTTCTCTCTTCTAGAAATGCTTTCGCACGCTCAAAACGTTTTGACGCAGAAACCGTCGCTGGAGAGGACGGTGAAAAAATACCGATAGTAGTCATCTCCTACTCCTTTTCTTATACAAGTTTTGACATGTAATACTCATTGATATATTGTCCATCCACATACAAGGAATCCCGTTTCATTCCCTCAATATCAAAGCCCATTTTCTTATATAAAGCAATTCCAGCTTCATTATTTTCCATCACCGTTAACTCGAGACGATGAATACTATTATCTTTTGCCCATTTTTCTACATGATTAAATAAGGCTGTTCCAATTTTTCTGCCTCTATAATTACTCTGGATGCCAATGACAAGATAGGCACGATGAGCAATTCTGGATGCTTCATTACCTTGTGCAATTAAATATGCGACCACCGTATCATCTATTTCAGCTACGAATAAGGCTGAATGACGGCTATGATTTAGCTTTTCTAAATAATTTGCAAACGGCTCAGGCGCCATTTTTCGTTCGCCAGGACCAAATAACATCAAATTAGATGCTTCCGCATTTTTCATAACAGCTATAATTTGAGCACTATCATTTCTTGTTGCTTCTCGTATTAGCATGTCAAGAACCTCACTTCCTATTTTTTTTCTTTATCCATTAGAAAATAAATATATGTTTATCTAAAGCCCCCTATCTCTGCTTTTAAAGCTTTAGCATGTTTGACCTGACCATAATTTCCTTCCCTTTTAATAGCATTGGATTTTAGCAACTAATTTTTCATTGTTAAAATGAAGCGTCTCTGCATCATTCAGCATATATGCCTGCAATGTTGCATTATTTTTTAGCCAGCTATTAAATAGCATGCTTCGTTCTGGATCATCATAATGTGGACAAAATGTTCCTGATAATATCCCTAGCCCGTTGTATTCCTCATAATGATTGTTTTGATTTTCACTAAAGCATTTGTCAAACCAACACATTGCCCCAGCACTAATGCCAGCTAAAATAACACCGCTTTTATAAGCTTCCTTCAATAACTCCCCGAACTGATAGGCATGCCATTTATCTAAAAGAAGCTTGGTATTTCCCCCACCTACATAGATAATATCCTGTGCCAATATTTTTTCTCGAATTTGTATGTCATTCATGTCCTTTTGCAAAATATGAGTAGCGTCACAATGTGTAAATGCTGAATAAAATTTGTCGATATACCCCTGTGCATCATTACTTGCTGTTGGAATAAAACAAATTTTGATACGTTCATTTGTCTTAATTTGACTCAAAATATAATGGTCAATAAAGGAAGGGATTTGCTGAGAAAATCCTCCGCCTGATATGGCAACGATTTGTCTAGTGACAGCACTCGTTTTTTTAAATTCATAGACCGCTTGCTCTCGACCAAATCTTTCAAGTACCTGTACTTTTTTCATCCCTAGCTTTTCGAGTAGGCGACAGGATGCATGATTAACAGTTTGTGTCTCTGCCACGATAGAAGAGATATTTAAATACTTCAAACCTTCCTCTATCACTTGTGTTAACACTTCGAATGCTAACCCCCTCCCCCAATACTGAGGTAAAAATTGATAGGAAAGTTCATACATCTCTTGCTCATGATACTCATCAATGGATACAAGGCCTATAAATTCCCCCGTCTTCTTTAATGAAATATAAAAATATGTATTAGGAAATGGTGCCTCTAGCATGCCTCGAAAAGAAGCTTCAATATAGTTTTTTTGTGGAACTCCTCCAAGATACTCTCTGACGCTTTCATTTGTGTAGAGCCCCTGAATATCTATGAAGTGTTCTGGTTGTATACGTTCGATCACACATCGATTAGACATAAACTTCATATATTTTTACCCCCTTCTTTATGTCAAAGTTTAATCGAACTACCATACTGAAATCAAACAATTTTTTCCAAACAACACATACCTACAAATAAAAAAATAGTGACCAGCCGGACATGCTGTGTCACTACCTTCATTAATGTTGATATGTCTCCAGTAAACGCTGAGTATTGGTTGATTGTTCTAAAGCTTTTTTCTCTTGAGTCCAATAAATCATATAGTGACCGTCACCGATAGGAAAAACCATTTGTTGTAATTCTTCGCTTAGTTCAGAGCTAATCGCTACCTTTAAAATGTCCACTTCATAAAGCGGCTTGTCCTTTATTTTATAAACAATATGATAGGCTGGCTCTTCTTCAAAGAATGTTCGTTCTTTTTTAGAAAGCTTCTTTACATGACTTAATGGGTATTTCTCGACGAAGTTTTTCGCCTCGCCGTTGATTGCTCGAAATACAGGTTGTTCCCCTTGAAATATTTCAATTGAATCAATTTTGGCGGCTTGATCTAAAATAAGAGAAATCGATTCCTTCTCATTTTTTTCACGAGACTGCATAACAAAAATACCAATCAGTAAAATAGCTGCAAATATAATAAGTCTCCATCTTCGTTTAGTCATGGACAATTACCCATTCAATGCCTTTTTGACAAAACGATTTATATCAACGTCAGCACCGATTACAAGCATAATATCTCCCAATAAAATCTTATCACTTGCCTGTGGTGATACAATAATATCAGCACCACGCTTAAGCCCTACAATGTTAATACCATATTTTGCTCGAATATCTAAATCCATAATAGAATATCCCGCAATGGCATCATTCGCCTTTAATTCCATAATAGAGTGTTCATCTGAAAGCTCTAAGTAATCTAGTACTGTATTCGATAGCATATTATTAGCAATACGAATACCCATATCTCTTTCAGGATGGACTACAAAGTCAGCACCAATTTTACGCAATACTTTTTCATGGTAATCATTTTGAGCCTTTACTGTAATTTGCTCAACACCAATTTCTTTTAAAATAATGGTTGTTAAAATACTTGCTTGAATATCTTCCCCAATGGCTACAATCACATGTTCAAAATTACGGATACCTAATGAATTTAGGACCGATTCATCTGTTGAATCTGCAATGACAGCTTGTGTCGCAATAGAAGCAAATTCGTCTACACGCTCTGAGGAATGGTCAATTGCCATCACTTGAGCACCCTGACTCATTAATTCACGAACAATACTTCCCCCAAAACGTCCAAGCCCAATGACCGCAAACTCTTTTTTCATCATAAAAAATCCCTCCGAAAACTACTATACCATCATTGTAGCGTATTCTTTGTGATATGTATTGTCAAAACAAGACGCGATTCGTCATTGTTGGACAACCCTCCAAACATAAAAAAAGACGAGGACCTTCATCCCCGTCATCACCTACTATAATTATTCAGCGTTACGCATTTCATCTAGTACGCGATTTACACGTTTTTCTAACATTTTCATACCACTACCACCAGCTTGCATATGACGCAGTTGACCATCTTTATCAAACACAAAATAAGCAGGTACATATTGGTTTTCAAAAGCATCTGTTAATTTCATTTCGCTATCCACAAAGATTGGTTGCGAAATATCATGCTCAGCCGCTACTGCCTTAATTGTCTCTAAATCAGTATCTGCTTCAGAACGCGGCATATGTACTGCTACAACATTTAGTTCATCTTTATATTGATCACGGAAATTATTAACATCAGGCATAGCTTCTTTACATAAATGACAGCTTACTGACCAGAAATGAATTAATGTTGGTTTTTTGCCTACTAGTTCCGCTTTTGTTACTTCGCCATTTAACCAAGTTGTTGCGCCAACTAGTTCAGGCATTTGTTCACGAAGTTTCATAAAAATCCTCCTCTAATAGATCATTTTCTTTAGATGCTTAAGATTTGGTTAAAACTCCTCCCCAAACTCTATTGCCATCTAAGATAAAGTAAATTAGCACTCGCCACTTCACTTAAAAGTCCCCACAAACATGTCGTGGGGACTCTTTTTTTGTTACAGCATGACTCAACTCTATGCTCTTATAGAGTTGCTTGACCTGGACGCCAGTTTGCTGGGCAAAGACCGCCAGTTTGTAGTGCTTGAAGTACACGTAATGTTTCATCAACATCACGGCCGATATTATTATCGAATACTGTTTGGTATTTTAATTCACCTTCTGGATTAATGATGAATAAACCACGTAGCGCGATACCTTCTTCTTCAATTAACACACCATACTCTTTTGATACTTGATGGTTTGTATCCGCAGCTAATGGGTATTTTAATTCACCTAGACCATTTTGAGTACGGTCTGTATTAATCCATGCTAAGTGAGTGTGGATTGTATCAGTAGAAACACCAATTACTTCTGCATCTAAGTCTTCGAACTCGTCATAACGATCACTCATTGCAGTGATTTCTGTTGGACATACAAATGTGAAGTCCATTGGATAGAAGAAAAGTACTGTCCATTTATCTTGTGCTTTAATATCTTCTAATGATACTTTACCAAATGATTTGTCTGAAAGTACTGCTTCCATTGTAAAGTCAGGTGCTTGTTTACCTACCATGCGTTCTGCCATAATAAATCCCTCCGAATAAATATGTAGTTTATATATTCCATTCGCACAAGCGAACTCGTCTTCTACGATAGCAGAGTAAACGTAGTTTTTCAAACAAGTAAGCTCCGCCCAATTACACGATTGAAATAAGGCGACAAAAAATTGTCAAATCCGAAATTGGAATTTCTGCTACATCCTATTTATTAGCTATTTTTAACAATTATATTCTTCTTTATACAATTTTTTTCTCCACTACATTTATGACTCTTTTTTTAACATTTTACAGCGATTTTTTTCATAAATAACGATTGCAAATTTTTATTTATTATGTATAATTGTAATGGTTTTAGTAAACTAAAAGTTTCGTTAAAGTAAACTTCATATTTCAAAAGTTTATGATTGCTAAACTTCTTCTAGGAGGGAAAAGATGCAAATAGGAGCAAAAATTAAAGCGCTTCGTTTAAAAAAAGGTCTTACCCAAGAGGAACTTGGAGAACGTACAGATTTAAGTAAGGGCTATATTTCCCAATTAGAGCGTGATTTGAATTCACCTTCTATTGAAACACTTTTTTCAATATTAGAAGTGTTAGGGTCCACACCCAAGGAATTTTTTGATGATGAATCACCTGAACAAAAGGTAGTTTATACGGAGGAAGATCAGTCCATCTTTACAGATGAAGAGAAAAAATACGAAATTCAATGGCTCATTCCAACATCCAACGAAAAAGAAATGGAGCCCATTTTCTTAACATTTGAAGCCAATGGCGAATTCAAGCAATTTGAGCCATCACTATCAGAAACATTTATTTATGTAGTTAAGGGGCGTATTCGTCTCGTTTTAGGGAATGAACAATATATCGCTAGTGAAGGCAATGCTCTTTATTTTGACGCGACAGACCATCATCAAATTTTTAATGCCCATGCTGCTGAGACGAAAATTTTACTCGTTGCAACGGATTCATATTTATAGCTTAAGGAGGCGCATCAATGACAATGAATTCTATTATACGTTTTGAAAATGTATCCAAGTCTTATAGTGACGGAACAGTCGTCTTAAAGAATATCAACTTGGAACTAGAAAAGGGCAAATTTTATACTCTCCTTGGCCCATCTGGTTGTGGAAAAACAACCATTTTACGAATTATTGCTGGTTTCACAGAACCTACAACTGGGGATGTGTTTTTCCATGATAAAAAAATAAATTCTGTTCCTGCCAATGAACGTCAGGTGAATACTGTTTTTCAAGATTATGCGCTGTTTCCTCATTTAAATGTATTTGAAAATGTCGCATTCGGACTACGTATCAAGAAGTTACCTGAAAAGGAAATAAAAGAACGTGTGGCGGAGGCATTAAAATTTGTCAATTTAGCAGGCTATGGCAATCGTGAAATCTCCGAAATGTCTGGTGGTCAACGTCAGCGTGTAGCAATTGCGCGTGCCATCGTTAACGACCCTGAAGTAATTTTACTGGATGAACCACTTTCTGCATTAGACTTAAAATTGCGTACAGAAATGCAATACGAATTGCGTGAATTACAGCAACGTCTTGGCAAGACCTTTGTTTTCGTTACTCACGATCAGGAAGAAGCACTTGCTATGAGTGATGAAATTTTCGTCTTAAGTGAAGGGCAAATTCAACAATCTGGTACACCAGTAGATATCTATGATGAACCTATTAATCGCTTCGTGGCAGATTTCATTGGTGAATCCAATATAGTACCCGGTGTCATGATTGAAGATTTTAAGGTTGAATTTGCTGGTAAGATTTTCGAATGTGTTGACCAAGGTATGAAACCAAATGAGAAAATTGATATTGTTATACGCCCAGAGGATTTAGAAATGACAACTATAGATAAAGGGAAGCTTGTAGTAAAAGTAGATACACAATTATTCCGTGGCGTCCATTATGAGCTATCTACGTATGATAAAGATGGCAATGAATGGCTAGTCCATTCGTTGAAAAAAGCTGAAGTAGGGACAGAAATCGGCTTAGACTTTGATCCAGAGTCCATTCATGTAATGCGTTTAAATGAAACAGAGGAAGAGTTCGATAAACGATTAGAATCCTACGGAGACGACGAAGATGCAAACTAAGCCATCAAAATCAGCGTTATTTCCATATGTTTTATGGATCGCCTTTTTTGTTATCGCGCCGATTGCACTCGTTGTTTATTATTCCCTACTCGATTTACATGGCAATTTCACGCTCGATAATTATAAAGCGTTCTTCACTTCTGTTTACTTAAAAATGACATTAAGCTCGTTTTGGTATGCATTTTTAATTACATTATTTACATTATTAATTTCATATCCAACTGCTTACTTTTTAACAAAAACGAAACATAAGCAGCTTTGGTTACTGCTCATTATTATTCCTTCATGGATTAATTTATTGTTAAAAACATATGCCTTTATCGGCATCTTTGGTTTATACGGGCCAATTAATGCATTTATCGAAGTGTTTGGCTTTGATCCAAAGCAAATGCTTTTTACGGATATTAGCTTTGTTTTTGTATCCGTGTACATTTTTATTCCGTTTATGATTTTACCGATATTTAATTCTTTAGATCGTTTAAATCCGACACTTATTTATGCATCTCGTGATTTAGGCGCATCTGCCTTTACAACGTTCCGTCGCGTTGTTTTACCATTGACAATGGATGGTGTTAAATCAGGTATTCAGGTTGTTTTCATCCCTGCTCTATCACTTTTCATGATTACTCGCTTAATTGCAGGAAATCGTGTTATCACGCTTGGTACAGCGATTGAGCAGCAATTCCTTGTGACACAAAATTGGGGGATGGGTTCAACTATTGCCGTGTTCTTAATTTTATTTATGGTCATCATTATGCTTGTTACGGGACAAAAAGATAAAGGAGGTCGCGTACGATGAACAAACTCTCTGCATCAGCCAAAGTCTATTTAACGATTGTTTTTGTCGTTCTGTATGCACCCATTTTCTATTTAATCTTTTATTCGTTCAATAGTGGTGGCTCCATGAATAACTTTGAGTCCTTTACTTTAGAGCATTATCAGGCTGTTTTTGAAGATTCAAGGCTACTTGTTATTTTAATCAATACTGTTATCGTAGCATTACTATCTGCTTTAATTTCTACTATTATTGGAACATTAGGAGCAATTGGTATTGTCACTGTCAAAGATTCAAAAATGCGTAATACATTATTGTCCCTAAACAATGTTTTAATTGTCAGTCCAGATGTCATCATTGGGGCAAGCTTTTTAATTCTATTTACAATGGTTGGCATTAAATTAGGCTTTGCTTCAGTATTATTAGCACACGTAGCGTTTAGTGTACCGATTGTAGTGTTAATGGTTTTACCTAAATTGTTAGAAATGAATAAATCACTAATTGATGCAGCGTTAGATTTAGGAGCAACCAAAAAGGATGTTATGATGCGTGTCATTTTACCGTATATTCAGCCAGGTATTTTTGCAGGTTTCTTCCTAGCTCTTACGTATTCATTAGATGATTTTGCTGTGACATTTTTCGTAACCGGCAATGGCTTCAGTACATTATCGGTAGAAATATACTCGATGGCTCGCGCAGGAATATCTCTCACAGTTAACGCTATTTCTGGATTAGTATTCTTTGTAACCGTTATCGTTGTGGTTGGTTATTACTTCATTACAAGTCGTACAAGCAAAAGAACGGAGGGACAACAATGAAGTCATTAATTCAAGCGACCATCGCTATCCTTGTTGTTTCTGCCCTTTTATTCTATGCTGCTGACGCCTTAAGTGCAGGTGGCGGTAAAAGTGGAAAAGACACTTTAACCATTTTTAACTGGGGAGAGTATATTGACCCTGATCTATTGAAGGAATTTGAAAAAGAAACAGGTATTCATGTCATCTATGAAACATTTGACTCCAATGAAGCTATGATGACAAAAATACAGCAAGGTGGTACAGCTTACGATATTGCTGTTCCTTCTGAGTATATGATTGAAAAAATGAAGGAAGATAATTTATTGATTCCTTTAGACAAAGCAAAAATACCGAATTTAAAAAATATCGACCCTTACTTTTTAGACTTACCATTCGATGATAACAATCAATATTCAGTTCCTTACTTTTGGGGAACAGTAGGGATTGTCTATAATCCAAAACTAGTTGGAAATTTAGATTTCTCTTCTTGGGACGATTTATGGGATCCTTCATTAAAAAGAAAAGTATTTTTAGTAGACGGTGCCCGTGAAGTGATTGGGATGGGGTTAAATAGTCTTGGACACTCCTTGAATTCATTGGATAACAATGAACTACGGGAAGCAACTGACAAATTGATTACACTTGCGCCCAACGTAAAAGCGATCATTGGGGATGAAATTACACCATTAATGATTAATAATGAAGCAACAGTAGCCCTCACTTGGTCTGGTCAGGCAGCAGACATGATGTTTGAAAATGAAGAGTTGGACTTTGCTGTTCCTGAAGAGGGCTCCAATCTATGGTTCGATAATATGGTTATTCCCAAAACATCGAAAAATATTGATGGTGCACATGCCTTCATCAATTTTATGCTAAGTGCAGAATCCGGTGCTCAAAATGCCGATTATGTTGGCTATTCAACGCCAAATATTGCTGCGATGGACTTAATGGACCCAGAAGTAGTTTCAGATGAACGCTACTACCCATCTGAGGACCAACGTGATACCTTAGAGGTATACAAAAACTTAGGTCCAGATTACTTAGGAAAATATAATGAACTGTTTTTAGAATTTAAAATGAGTATTCGATAATTTATAAGAGCGAATTGGTCTACAAACCAATTCGCCTTTTTTATTTAAGCATTCATTTGTATCGCTATATTTAGAAAGAAATTCTACTAGTAACCAGTTGTCGATCATACAATCCCACTTCGTCTAGGTATCATCAATTTTTTCAAGATGCCAGCAATCTTTAGTTTTTCTTTATCCATAAAAAGACCTTGAATCTACGTCGTACGACACCTGCGCATTATAACTTCATCTTTAACTTTCATCTACACGGTTATAGGTAATGGCAAACGCAATTATTTATTTTCACTAGTTTTTTACTCTCCCTACTTCAAGTCTCTAGAAAAAGCAATTCTCTCTCCTCACTCCACACCCCGAATTTTTATGAGATAAAAGCTTTTCTGGAAAATCATTCTACATATCGAACCAGTTACAGCAATCTCAACTATTAGCCAGCCATAATTCTTTATGATAGACTGTACTATATTTGATTACAAAAAGGGGGGCTTGTCGATGACCCAGCAGAAGTCCAATAAGGCGGCTTTGTATATTTTAATGTTTAACATGTTTATCGCAATGGGGAGTATTGGAATTATTATTCCTGTAATGCCTGAATATTTAAGAATATTTGGAGCAGCAGGACAAGTTCTAGGCATGCTTATTGCAACGTTCGCCTTAGCACAATTCGTATTTTCTCCAATTGCTGGGAATCTTTCGGACCAGTATGGGCGGAAAAATTTAATTATTTTCGGTCTTATACTAACAGGACTTGCACAAATCGGTTTTGGCCTTTCTACAGATGTATGGATGCTCTTTTTAGCACGTTTTTTAGGTGGCCTTGGCTCTGCATTTGTAGCACCTCCTATTATGGCTTTTGTAGCAGACGTGACAACTTATGAAGAACGCGGAAAAGGAATGAGTTTGTTAGGAGCTGCTATGTCTTTCGGCTTTATGATTGGCCCTGGAATTGGTGGTTTCCTTGCAAAGGTTAGCTTACATTTTCCATTTTTCATGGCGGGAGCTGCCGCCATTTTAGCGGCTATTTTATCTTACTTTTTATTACCATCTACAAAGCCAAATACTGCGCAAAATAGACAAAAGCAAGATAATCTGGTAAAACAGATGGCTCGCTCTGTACATATGCCTTATTTTGTTATGTTAATTATTATGATGGTATTCTCATTTGGGATTGCTAACTTCCAAACGACCTTATCACTATTTGTGACAGAGAAATTTAATTACTCACCTGGCGATATTGCCATCATTTTAGTTGTTGGTGGTGCGTTTGGGGTAATTGTACAAATGTTTATTATTACGCCACTCTTTAAACGGTTTGGTGAAATGAAAGTAGTTTTGGTCAATTTATTTATTGCGGCCGTTGCTATTTTCTTAATATTATTTGTTTCTGGTTTTGCACTAATATTAGTTGTTGCAACCATCTTCTCTACGGCGACAACGTTGATTCGTCCAGCTGTTAATACTCTCATATCAAAACTTGCAGAAAAAGAGCAAGGATTCGCAGCCGGCTTGAATAATGCCTATATGAGTCTAGGAAATATGATTGGACCCGCTTTGGCTGGTTTTTTATTTGACTGGAATATGAACAGTCCTTATATTTTTGGTGCCATTATCTTATTAGCTTGCTTCTTCCTTGCCCTGATTTGGACATTGAAAAAGGCGCCTCAGCTTATGCATCCAGATTCACATTAATAGGTAACTCTTATTGACTATTTATTGAAGTATGTTACACTTCTAAAAAATAGAAAAATACTTACCACTAGGGGAGTCTTCTAAAGGCTGAGACGTATATGGTTATATACGGACCCTTCGAACCTGATCTAGTTCATACTAGCGGAGGAAAGTGGCGCTTCTTGCTATTTTCAGTGTATAAGCAAGGCCGCTTCCTGTCGTTTGAAGGAAGCGGCTTTTTTCATTTTCCTAGTGGCTAAAATGAAAAGGAGTACACCTAACATGTCTATTAGAAAATTAACAATTATGGCTTTATTAGTAGCCTTTGCTGTTGCAGGTTCTACTTTTATCTCCATTCCAACTGGGATTGCTCGTGCTTATCCGGTGCAGCACGCTATTAACGTAATAGGAGCCATTATACTTGGACCCGTATCTACAGTTGTGGTTGCCTTTGTTACGGCCATAATTCGAATCCTTACAGGGACAGGCTCTCTTTTAGCCATTCCTGGTAGTATTATTGGTGCATTATGCGCAGGGCTTGCCTATAAATATAGCGGTAAAATTTGGTTTACTGGTTTGGGTGAAGTGATTGGCACTGGTCTTCTAGCATCACTTGTAGCAGTGCCCTATGCAAAGGTACTTATGGGAACTTCCGTAGCAGCCTTATTTTTTATGCCTGCCTTTTTAATATCAAGTACAATTGGAGCAATTTTAGGCATTTTAGTAGCTAGCAGTTTGCGAAAAACGGTGCTAGTAAGATATTTTAATCCTACTCTCTTTATTAAATAGTGTCGTAGGAGGATTTCTTTTTCCATGAATGTACAAAAAGCAGTGCGAAATTCGCACTGCTTTCATCTAAACAAAATTATTGGCGTTTTTTCATACCCTTTAATAGTTGTGCTACATTCGTGTCTTCTGCTTGTACAGGGAGATCCTCTACCAGTTGCTCCTTTTTCTTCGACTTCGTTAGGAAATTCCAGCCAAAGCGCCTTATTGTTATATCAATAAAGAATAAGAGCATACCTGCAAGGAGAAGCCATGTGGCAATGTTTTGACGATCCGCCCCTTGCTTTGTAAAGTCACGGAACACTTCTTGTGGTTCTTTTAAAACAGCACCACCTGTTTGTTCGGTTATTTCTTCTATTAATTTATCATTAACAGGAAGAAGTTCATATTCAGCGCTGTAAGGAACACTTAATCCCGCCTGATAAATCATTTCCTTTTCATCAGCGATACGGAAGAAGATTAACCCCGGCTCAGCTTGTACCACAGCTCGCACCTGAGAGGCTGATATAGTTTCAAGCTGTGTGTCTAGCTCTTCACCCGCTTCATTAACAGCCACAATATCTAAAAATGCTGCCTCATTTGTAGGGTCTGTAATCATAAAGGATCCATCTGATTCTACTCTTACATCGTAGGCAACGTCATTATAACTTGGGAGCATTTGCGAAATAAGCGTTTGCCAAAATGTGCCCCAGTCCTGCCATCTTGCCCAGTCTCCTGACCACTTTCCTGTTGAATCAGAAGTAAATGCGAATGTTTTGCCAAGACCGTATTGCCATTGTGCTAATACTGGATCTTCCTTTTCGCTTTCAGCCACGACAGTAGCACCCTGCTTTGCGGTTGTTCCAATATAAGCATTCATTTGTGGAACGCCATTGGCAAATAGCGTATTCCATCCCCCTGCATTATACAGTACAGGATAGAATGGATTATCTTCAATGTACGTACGGGAAATCATGGCCGTTTCACGAGATAAAATGGACGGAATAGTTTGCTCATCGATAACATTGTAGAAACGTCCACTCCCCATCTCACTCAGAGCTTCCAATAAGTTTGCATCCGCGTCTTGACCAATAGCTACTGTCGATAAGGTTATTCCGTTATCTTTTCCTTGTTCAATTAAATCGTCATAATTTCCTGGCTGCGATTGTCCATCCGTTAAAAGAATAATATGCTTACGTTGCAGTTTCATATCTGCTAGGTTTTCATATGCTTTTGCAAGTGAACCATAGATTTCTGTTCCGCCTCCTGGTGTAACGGATAAAATGGTATCCACTGCCTCTTCTTTATTATTCAAAGGTCCAGTCTCTATAATTTCCCAAGGACGATCATCAAATGCTATAAATCCTAATGTATCTTCATCACGTAGCATTTCAACTGATCGTGCAGCCGCTTCCTTTGCAAGCTCTAGCTTGGATCCTGACATACTGCCAGAACGGTCTAGCACAATGACAAGTCCTAGCGAAGGTAATTGTTCTTTCCCCTTTATCTCCATTTCAACAGGTAATAAAGTTTCAATTGGTGTTTTAAAATAACCACCTAAACCAAAGCTATTTTCTCCACCCACCATTGCAAAACCAACACCAAAGTTTTTGACTGCTTGCTCTATCACACTCATTTTTGCCTCACCGACTAAATGTCCCGGTACATTATCAAAAATAATGGCATTATATTGCAAATAACTGGAGAGTTCATTTGGCAAGCTTTCAGGTGATTTTACATCATAGCCTATTGATTGCTGACCAAGTGCCGCCGCTATTGGTGAAGCTGTTTCATAGCCATTCACAATGAGTAAATGTGGTTCGCTTTGTACCATTGTGACACTTGTTAATTTATTATTTTCAAATATTGCGTCCTGTCCTACTTGAACAACGGCTTCATATTTCACCAGCCCTTCACCAGTCGCTGCATGTTTATAGGTAAACATATTCGTTCCTTCGGCTAGCTCGACTCCCTCACGATGAATCAGTTCATCATTTTCATATAATAATAGCTCGCCTTGTCCAGCTGTTGTTGCATGCACTTCTGTTACCAGTTGTTGTTGCTCACCTACATAGGCAACTTGTGGGGACACAAAGCTTTTTAATGAAACATCATTCACAACAGGCTGACTGAAGGGCACAACATCCACACTAATATTGGAGCCTTTAAACTTCGTGGCGAAATCTAAAGCACTTCCCTTTGTCTCATTGCCATCTGTTAATAGCACAAGGCGTGTTGCTTTTTTCGGATCTATAATACCTGTGGCAAGTTGCAGGCTTTGTTCTATATTCGTTTGATCAGTAGCCTTTATTTCCGTAAACTTTGGTACTTCCTTTAATGTTTTAGTCATAATGGCTTCTGTTTGTAATGTTGATGAGAATGAATACAGCCCTGCAAGCTGTTCATCTTTTTTCGATTGTAAACTATCCTGTATAAACTGTACCATCTCATCTTCAGTCCCATTCATGGAAGCTGAGCGGTCAACTAGATACACGATTTGTTCTTCTTTTATAGGTAATAAAAGATACGGCCCTGCCAATGCGAAAACTAAACAGCCTACCGCTAGCATGCGAATCATAAGTACGAAAGCATGACTCTTTTTTAGTCGCTGTCGTTCTCGCCAATAGGTCCAACCAAAATAGATGAGTAATGGAAGTAATAGCAACAATATGAATGGCATATCAATTCGTAAATCCACGACGTCGTTGCACCTCCCACTCTAAAACAAGTAAAACTAAAATAATAAGAATTAGCCAAGGGACAAAAGAAGCCTTCGAAATCTCAGCCTTTCCGTTATCAGAAATATCCCCTAATGTATAGCTTGTTCCTTGCTCAATAACACGTTCTTGCGCCTGCAATTGTACAATAAAATGTTTTTCTTCATTATTAGAACGCACAAAATAGATGCCAGGTTTTGTTGGCGCAGTTAGCATACCATCCGTAACCAATGATAGAAATTCATCTTCTTGTGAATATACGCTCCAGTCTTCCTGCGCTAAAGCTACTGCTCTTTGTTCATTTGGTGTGAAAATACCGAGTGAACCAATGGATTCTGATAACTGCTGTTCAGTACTCCATAAGAATAACGGGAATGATGGGTGTAGTGGCCAATCCGTATCTGCAATATCTGCTAAGACGACGATATCCCCTTTAGGAGAGCGCTGTATAAACGGCTTTTCTCCAACAGTAGCGATAGTTTCATAATTTGTAAATCCAGGATACAAGGCGCTAACATAAACATCCTTAAGCTCACTAAAAGCAAATAAAGCATCACTTTTAGTACTTACTATGCCACTTACCTCTACCTTTTCAGCATCATCACGGCCAAATAACACAAGAGGTTTGACCATCTTTTCCAGCAATTCAGCTTGATTAGTGATCACCGTGGCATCCTGATTGTCTACTACTTGTAAAGGCGGAACGATTTTCACACCCGTACTTACGGATTGAAATCCTTTTTGAATCAATTGATGCATGCCCTGATCAACCACAATTTTTGAAGTAGCCGTTTGTAGTAAAACCGTTTGTTGATTATCTACGTCATAATCATCTTGCGCATCAATAATCGCTGTCATCGATTTTTCTACAGGTAACTCCTTGAAGGTTTTTGTTATCGCTTCCTTTGGAGGAACAGCGATATTCTCAGCTACTAACTCTTTACCCTCTTCATTTAGTAATGCTAGTGTGACCTTTTGCTCGTTGTCTGTATCATTATGAAGCTGCACAAGCGCCATTGTAGCCTGTCCATCTGTTGTTGCAGCAAATCGAGTAATAGCAATATTTGTTAAGTCCTTCGCAGCACCTCTTACTAGCCATTTAACGGAGTCCTTATTCATAGGTAGTTGTTTTTTATCGAGTGCATCTGTAAATACATAGATGGAAGTCGGTGTATCTCCTACAAATGCTTGTGCCACATCTAGCGCCTTATCCATTTCTGCCGTTTCATAGGTTACTTGTAAGTCTTTAATACCTTTTTCGATTTCTTTAACATTTGTCTCTTGCTGCAAAATCGCTTTTGGTGCTGAACCAGTCGTAATTAACGTGACTGGTCTCCCATTTAATTCATCTATAAGCGTCAGCATTTCCTGTTTATGTGTGTCAAAGGTAGATTGCCCCTTACCAGCTAACATTGTTGCAGAAGTATCCACAATAAATATAGTTTGCTCACCAACAATCGTTGATTTTTTCACATAGGGATTCATGAGTGCCAACACAAGAAGCAACAATGCTAGTAACTGTAAATAAAGTAGGGCATTCTTTTGCAAATGCTTTAAATAAGGAGATACCCGTGTTTCCTGCATAATCTCAGACCAGAAAAGTGTTGAAGAGACCGGCTGATCTGTATATTTTTTTCGAAAGAAATAATAGAGTAGGACAATGACCGGGATGATGGCCGTCCAGCTAAACATAATTTGACTAAAGCCCAATACGGCTCACCTCACCTAATCCAATGTGCTTTTAATAATTGCTGAAAGATTGCCTGTTGCAAACCATCTTCCACCTTCAATTGTAATTTTCGAATGCCGAAACGACGACAAATAGCTTCAAACTCTTCTTCATGTAATAAACGTCTTGCATGATAGGTTTCTAGTACTTTAGTGGACATTGTCACATTGACTTCATTACCTGTTTCACGATCAAGAAGACGCACATCCCCTGAATAATTTGGTGATAGTTCTTCTTCCGTCACTATTTGTAGTATACGTACATCGCCAGCATAGCGTGGTAGCCTTTTTAAAAGTTGCTCCCATTCTTCAATTGACTCTAGACCATCTGTAACAATAAATAACACTGTACTATCCTTTGGTAAAGCCTTTAAGGAACCCTGTGCAAAAGAATTCGAATAACTCGCTTCCTCTATATCTGTTACTATTTGTAAAAATGCTCGGCGATACATGGCGCCCTTGCGACGAAATGGAGGCTTCGTTTCATCTTGTAAAAATGAAAAAGATAAACGATCGTCTCTACCAAGTACCATTAAACCAAGGGATGCCACTATTTGACGAGCAAAAGTCCACTTGGCATCCATGCTCATTGATTTTGTGGTATCGAGTAGGATGTGTACGCGCATTTCTTGTTCATCTAAAAATCTTTTAATAAAGTATTTATCCGTTCGGGCAAAGACGTTCCAATCCACTTGTCGTACATCATCACCTAAATGATATTCTCGAAAATCCGAAAAATCGAGGGATGCCCCAAAGCGCTGTGAACGATGCGAGCCTTTATGCTGCCCGCGTAGCTTGGAGGCAGTAGCTACTTGAAAACGACTGATTTTCGCTAACCAGTCTTCGGGCAATAAGTAGTTGGCTGTCACTTGCTAACACCTTGTTGAACCTTTTCTAAAATAACATCAATGACATCATCTGCTGTTTTTCCTGAAGCCTCCCCTTCATAGTTCAATAGCATCCGATGACGTAATACAGGTTTTGCTACTGATTTAATATCAGCCACTGAAACATGGAACCGACCATTCATCAGCGCTCTAGCTTTTGCTAATTTTATTAAACTTTGCAAACCACGAGGTCCACTGCCATACATCGCATATTGCTTGACCTCGTCCAGAGCATCAGATCTTTCTGGGTGCGTTGCCACTACTAAATCGGTTGCAAATTCAAGCATTTCATCAGCAACCAGCACTTCCTTCACCATTTGCTGGGCTTCTATTAGAGCCTCTGTATTCATCAGTTTCTGTAAGCCAATTTCCTGAGCACCTGTCGTTCGCTTCATAATTTCCATTAGCTCATTTTTTTCCGGATAGGGGACAAGAATTTTACAAAGGAAACGGTCCATCTGTGCTTCTGGTAACGGATATGTGCCTTCCATTTCAATCGGATTTTGAGTCGCTAACACGAAAAATGGTCTCGCCATTTTTTTTGTATCGCCCAAAATCGTTACCGTTTTTTCTCCCATTGCTTCTAACAAAGCACTTTGAGTCTTGGGTGTAGCGCGATTTATCTCATCTGCTAACACCATCTGACTAAAAATAGGGCCAGGCTGAAACGTAAATTGTTGTTTACCATCTGGGGTGCGTTCAATCATACTTGTCCCAGTTATATCCGCCGGCATAAGATCCGGTGTAAATTGTATACGTGAAAACGATAAGTCAAGAACTTCAGAAATTGTACGAATTAACATCGTCTTCCCTAAGCCTGGTAAACCTTCTAATAATGCATGACCATCTGCTAGTACAGCATACAAAGTATAATCAATCGCATCTTCTTGCCCTACAATAAAACGATGAATTTCATCTTTTACTTGTTGTAATTTTGTACTCATTTCTACATATTGTTGCTCTGTAAATGCCATTTCATTTCCTCCTACTGCGACTCAATTGACGTGAAATAAGATTGCACGACATTTTGTAAATCCTTCGGTAATTGTAAACGCTCTGAGCTTTCTAAATAGCTGTCTTTATAAGAACCAATTATTTCTTCATACGGTCGAATGCTGCCCTTTGTTATCGGACCATTCCCCTGTTGCTCAGAGACATGAGAGCCATCTCCTAATGCTCCACCATCCACGGATGTCTCGTTTGACCCACCAATCCGATTCGGTGTCGTTAATAAATCTCGACCACCTTGACCTTTACCTGCGCCCTGACCTTGTCCCTGTCCTTGTCCTTGGCCCTGTCCTTGTCCTTGTCCTTGGCCCTGTCCTTGTCCTTGTCCTTGGCCCTGTCCTTGTCCTTGTCCTTGTCCTTGGCCCTGTCCTTGTCCTTGTCCTTGACTATTACCATTTTGTTGTTGGGAACCATTTTGAGCATTATTTTGACCAGACTGACTCGTCTGCCCTTGCTGATTGCTTGGCTGGGAATTACCAGATGACTGCTGACTACCTTGTTGTTGATTATTATTTTGATTGTTAGTGCCAGCATTATTAGCACTTGCAATTGCATTTTGTAAGGAATTACTCGCTGGTTTACCAAGTTTACTCATAGCTGTTTGTGTTGCATTTGCATTTTGTGTGAGCTGTTGCTGCATTTGTGCAAGTTCCTTCAATTGCTCAACTTCTTTTTTCGATAAGCCTTGTTCATCGGTAGCTCCGTCTTGACTTGCCGTTTGTTTATCCTTTAATTGCTGCTCCTTAAGAGCAAGCTCCTTTTGCTTCTTCACCACTTCGCGGAGTGCCTCTTCAGCTGTTTCTGCTTCCTTAAGCGTGTTTTGAAGCTCTTGCAATTGCTCTTTCACTTCTTTTGTCTGCGCTTTTTTCTCCAGCTCCGCAACTTCCTTCTTCATATCGTCGATTACAGCTTGCTCTTTTTCAACTTCAATCGCTTCTATTTGAGTCGCTGCCGGGAACATATAAAGAATTGCTAGGACGACAGCAGTGCCAAATAGTCCAATAAACGCCTTTGGTCGAAACAAATTTTTCTTGCGAGCCTTAAAGCTTATGAAAGCCTGTTCAACATTCTGTATCGCCTTTAATAATAATGCTTGAACAAGTGGGTCCTGATCGTCTTTCAATGATAAAGCTGTAACCAACTCATTATGTGAAAAATAGTGATCCAATGTATGCAAAGCTTCTTTCTCTTTGACACGTCTCCACCAGATGTAAACGATCGTTGCAATAATAAGTGTAACAAAGATAGCCAACGCAATTTGGCGGTAATAGGGCCAGACAAATAATCTTGAAATAAGAACGAGAGAAGCACTCGAAAGCAATGCCAAAAACAGACCATATTGTGCAATAGGAATGCTTTTTTCAAGTGTTAAACTCGACTTTGCACGCTGAATATATTTTCGTAATTGCTTACGACGCTCCATAATAATTCCTCCTCATCGGTTACTTTTCATGTTGGCACGTAATTTTTTTATGGCAACTGTTAAACAAAGTACAATAATCAATACATAAACGATTAAATAAGTAATCCACACAGGTAGTTCCACTCCTGAAAGTTCAGCTAACGCATTTCCCATCTCAGGTGAAATCAGCGTCAGCATTAGGGCACCTGGATTAATTGAAGCCCAAAAATAAGTCATAAAGGAGGTACTTGCACCTACAGCATTACCCATTTGATGGAAAGCCATTGTTAAAAAGAAGAAAAACGCTGTAATCCCACCTAAAAAGATAATAGAACCATATGTGGCAATCATGGCAACAATCGTTTTTTTCGTAATAGTTGAAAACATGACACCAATACTACCTATTGCTACTACAGTAACTAAATAGAATAAAAATATAGAAACAAGCTGGGAAGGTGAAACCCCACCAAATAGGAACACTAAACTATATAATGGTAATCCTGCTACAAGCATTAAAACTAGAAACGACACCGATGATAATAATTTACCAACAACAATTTGTGTAGAGCTTTGTGTCGTTGTTAGCAAAATATTCAAGGTTTGTTTTTCACGCTCACTACTGATTGCTCCTGCTGTTAAGCTTGGAGTAATAAAAAGAACTAATGCCATTTGTAAAATGGTTAATACAGCAAACATCATAAAACTTGTTTCTGGTTTAAAGAATCCCTTGCCAGTAAATTCAGTGGTAAGCAATAAAAAACCTGCAATGAAAATACAAAGTACCGCTAAATAAAACATTAATCCTGAGAAGCTTTTAAAAGAACGGAATCGTAATTTTAACTCTTTCACAAATACTGGATTATAAAATCTTTCCATCATTGACTGTCCGCTCCCTTCGTAATCGCCATAAAGACATCCTCTAGATCTTTCTCTTCCTCACTTAACGCATAAATAGGTAAATCTGCAAGTATCGCCTTTTTCAGTAATGCTACCTGCTCTGCATCTGTTCCACGATAATTAAAGGCTATTTCTAGACGATGCTCAAGGACATCAATAGATGAAATATGGGGATCTTCTTCCAAATATGCACGTACTTCGTGTATACGATCTGTTACTTTCATGACGATACGCTTTTCTCCCTGTAACTGCGCCTGAATGGCAGCAACATTTCCATGTGCAATTAATTTGCCATTATCAATGACGCCAATTTCATCACACATTTCAGCAAGCTCAGGCAAAATATGAGAAGAGATTAAGATGGTTTTACCCATAGACTTTAAATTCCGTAAAATATCTCGCATTTCCACACGGGCGCGAGGGTCTAATCCTGACGCAGGTTCATCTAAAATCAATACTTTAGGATCATGGATAAGTGCACGTGCAAGACATAAACGCTGCTTCATCCCACGCGATAATAAATCAACGTATTCATAACGTTTGCTCGTTAAATTTACAAGCTCTAAAAGCTGTGGAATCAGCACTTGGCGCTCTGCTAGTTGAATACCGTAGCTAGCTCCATAAAAATCTAAATATTCATCTACTTTTAGCTGGTCATAAACACCAAAGAAATCAGGCATATACCCGATTTGCTTGCGTACTTCTTTCGGTTCCTTAACAACACTTTTACCGTTTATCAACGCATCACCTGATGTCGGTGACAGTAATGTCGCTAAAATAGAAAATGTTGTTGATTTACCCGCTCCATTAGCACCAACAAAGCCAAACACGATGCCTTCTTCTAAGGACAAATTTAAATGATCCAGTGCCGTAAAGGAGCCATATCTTTTCGTTAGGTCACGAATTTCAATCATGATTATTTTGCCACTCCCTTCAGCTCTATTTCAGGTAATTTCGTTTGTTCACCAGTTGGATCTGGACCATACTTAATTTCAAGTCGAACTTCACTATCTTGATTAATAAAATTTTTAATATTATCTGTAAACACTTGCTTTGTATCAACTAATGGCTCATACATATTTGTGGCATTATTCCATATCGACAGCTGCATACGTTTAACATCCTTATTAGAAATGGTTAGTTCATTAAGTGATTCCACAGCGTCCATAAATTGATCAGGCATTGCCATTGTTAATTCGTATAAACCATCAGATAGATACCAGTTATTCAATTCCTCATCGATTTTATCGAAATATCCACTCGCGGATAGTGAGTTTAATGAGTACGTGAAATTATTGCGTTTCATTGTAAATGGTCCTGATAGTTCCACTTTCCCTTTAAACGGTTGAACAAGCATTGTAATTGGAGACATATTTGCACTTGTTTCAAGCTCAGCCCCTACTATCGCTTGATCTGTCCATGCTGTAAGTATTGGCTGTCTATCATTCTCTACAAGTGGTAATGCTAATGTTTTCATTCGTTCAACACGCATTGGATCTACCTCATCCTTCTGAGATGGGTAACTGTAGTTGTAATTATTAAAAACAGATGGCTTTTGAAGTACCGTTGTCTTCAATTCCTTGTCTACTTGCAAAGTTCCATTTGCTTTAATATCACCCAGCTTTACTTCTTTCACGCCAGAAATTAACGTGACGTCTTTTAATTCAAATGGGAAATTATTTTTTATTGTTCCAGTCAGCTTTTCATTTTTCAATGTGATATCAACATCCATTTTCCCAATATTTTGAGCTGATGTTTTCCCTCCAAATGATTGAACAGACCAATAATTTAAATCACGTAATGTTAACGTTGAACCGTTGGCATTTTCTTTAATATAAGAAGATTCATGTAAATCACCCACAGTACCTGTGAAATTATTATAATTTCTCATCGCAACTGCCGTTGTATTTTTATCCGCATTAACGATAAAATCCCCGCTACGATTCGTTAAGATTGATTCAACATAATACCCATTCAAACTACTATCCTCATTGACCTTATAAAATGCGGATTGTTGTACTTGTGGCTGAACAATTCTGTCTTTTGCTCCAACAATGAAAAGACCAATCGAAAGAACGATTGAGAACACGGGAATAATCCACCATGCATGCTCACGCTTGTCTACTTTTTTCAGAACAAAATAAAGAACTGGGCCAATGATGATAATATAAAGAATAATGACGATAAGCATATAGCTTACTGAAACTTCAAAGGACGGGAATAATTCATTTATGTTACGAAGCTCATAAGAAATTTGATCGAGTGGGGATTGGCCCTGATTCATCATTCCATGCTGCGAAATACTTTGAATATCGATCATTTTTGCTAGAAGGGCTGCATAGCCATCCATTGAAGCAAGCGGCTGATCTCCTAAAGAAAAGGCTGTTTGAATAATTTCACCACCGCCAATTTTTTTCTTCGAAGCTAGTACAACATTATTCTCCGTTAATACCGGTAAACTTCCTTCAAGATTAGTAGCTGTATGAATCGAAATTGGCTGCGTAAAAATACCACCCCCCGATAATTTTGTTAATGTTTCTGCAGAGATAGATGTCGTCTCTTGTGATAATGACATTGGTAAATAATCTTTAAAAACCCCTGCTGTGGCATCCACTTGATCAGTAGCCCCTAAAAGTAATGTACCCCCATCTTGTACCCATTTCAGCAATGCCTCTTGTTGTTTTTGTGCTAAGTCGGCTATTGCAACTTCATCTACGACGATGACATTTGCCATGGCAAGTCCTTGTTCATCTTCTGGGAATGTATAATCCTTTAATTGATTAATGTTAAATATTTCTACATTGTTTTGAGGAACAAATGATGATAAACGTAAAAGTGCTGATAGTCGATCACTTTTATCTGTCAATGTATAGACAAATGTTGATGTAGGATCTAAAAAATTCGATTGTAGACGCTTAGTCCCCTTATAGGCAATCTTTTTTCCTTTTTCAATATTTCCTTCATAAAAAGCAAATAAATCTGCGTCCGAATATCCATTGTCAGCTAAACCATCTAGATAGAAGGTAAATGTCTTCTCTTCTCCAGCTGCTATATCAATTGGAACGACAAGTGCGGATGCTGCTTCATAGGAATTAGAAGAATTTATTGCCATATCTCCAGAAAAATCTGCACCGTTATTTTTCACTGTAACTTGTAAGGGCACAACTGATTGATATTTAGCTTTCCCTGAAATGCCTGCTGTTGCTTTGACCTCTAATGGTGCAGCAGCTTGCGCCTGTGTGGAAGGCAACAGAAAGCTCATCATCAGCATTACTAATAAAGTCAGTGCCATAATTTTTGTCTTTTTCAAAAGCTCAACCCCTTTTTATGTAAGTAGATGGTTACATAATTATACGATTTAAATTGCATTTTGTTCCATTTCTTATGATATCTTCATCAATATTCATAAACTCTTAAGAAATCACTGAGCCAAAACGAAAAGGCAATCCCCTAATAGACTGGAATTGCCTTATTTTTTATTTTGTATAGTCAAACAAACAACGTGCATGGTCTTGCACTACTTCTACAAATGCCTCTACTTGACGCAATTCAAAAGATGATTCATAGCCAATAAGCCATGTATCTCGTGTAATCCCAAATTCCTTTTCATCGTTTGTTAAAGGTATTTTATGAATTTCATCATGATCATTTAATGTGATGGATGGTAGTATAGCATAACCTATTCCATTTAAAGCCATCTGTTTACAAATTTCAATTTGATCTACTAAAATTTGTTTTCTGGGATTTTGAGCAAAGTGTTGCTGCCACCATTGTTGAATTTCCTGATAGTAGTTCGAATCACTTTTGTATTGAATAAATGGACGATCTGTCGTCAGTACATCTTCAATTGTCTTCAATTCCTTATCCACTAAATAAAGAGTGTCTCTGAAAAGGTGAATCTTTTCCCCTTTCCAATCTACCTGACCTCGTACAATTCCAATATGTGCCTCGCCCTCATAAAGTGCTTTCACAATTTCAGAACTCCAGCCCGTCATAAGCGATATTTTTGCATCAGGATATTTAGATACAAATTCCTTTAGGATTTTAGGCAACCAGTTTTGTCCAACAATGGACGCACAGGCAATTTTCAATGTCCCATTTACCTTTGTTGTTAAAGATTGAATCGTTTCAAATATTTCTTCCTTTTTCGCTAGCATTTCCTTTGCATAGGCAATAACCTGTTCACCAGCAGGTGTTGCTGTTAAACCTTTTTGTGAACGAATAAATAATTGTGCACCCCAGTCCTTTTCAATGGTTTGTAAACGTTGAGAAAGGGCTGGTTGGGATAGAAATAGACGTTCAGCTGCTTTCCGCATATTGCGTTCCTCAGCCAAAATTTTTAAAATCTCTGCCTCTGTTGCCATCAATCTGTAAACCTCCAATACAAGCAAAGAGGGCCTCATGACTTTCATATGAGCTCCCTCTTAAACTACTACTCTTTTTGATAAATATATTTTTTCAATTGCTTTAAAATAACACGTCTTGTTAATATCCCTGCAAATGTACCATCTTCGTCCACTACACATAAAAATGCGTGGTTAATAACTAAATCCAAAGCTCGCTGAAATGTATCTGACAATTTTAATACAGCGATCTCTTTTTCCATAATAGAGTCAACTTTAATATCAGGAAGCTTTTCATACTCAATATGTTCGAGTCCTAGAATCGATTCCGTTATCATTTTCATGCTCAGTAAACCTTGAAGTCGATATTTCATATCTAATACAGGAATGGACGAATATCCTGTCCGCGTTAGTACAAGGAGTGCGTGTTCTGCACTATTACCACTTTGTACATGTGCAACTTTTTCAGAGGAAATGATAAAATCACTAATTGGCATTGCTAATAAGTCTTTGCTGTTAGTTGAAATCATGAACTTCTTCTCCTTTTCTGTCCTGGCTGTGCAGAACAGTCCTTCCCTTTCATCATATCACAACTTTTCTATGTCTGACCATGATCAGGACGGGAAGAGTTTTTCAGGAATAACGAATTATTTTGAATCATTCAACAAAAACTAAGTACACCCTCAATCAGTTAAAGTGTTTCATCTCTGATTGAGGATGCGTTATTTCTAATAGCCAGCCTTACTCCAGTAATAAAAAATCATGATCCCTAAAAAGAGTAAAAATATCAGATATACCCATACGATTGGATTGAGCATCGTTGCATACTCTTCAACCGTTTCTGAAATCGGAGTATCCTTTTCAGACTTCCGTTCAGAAGTCATCTTTGCAATTTTCAACGTGGATACAAACGAAATAACACAAATAATTATCATGGCAATTAGAGCTGGTATTAACCACATACCCATTGTCAAAACTCCTTTCTTTTCCCTTAGTATGCGTCAATCCAGCTCTCCATTATGCAAACATTTTTAGAATGGATATTGATTGAGCCACTGGCCACCATCCAATGTCACACATTCTCCGTTCATATAACTTGCTTTATTAGACATCATAAATGTTGCTAAATCAGCTATTTCCTCAGGTGTACCCGTTCGTCCTAGTGGAACAGAATCTAATGTACGCGCAGCAGCTGCTTCCGATTCCCAAAGCTTATCTGCTCCACCCGTCCGTTCAATTGGTCCTGGTGCTATTGCATTGACGCGGATACCATACTGCTTTCCCCATTCTACTGCTAATGTTCTCGTCAATGATAATACTCCAGCTTTTGCCGCAGCTGAATGGACCACACCAGCTCCTGCATTCCAAGCATAAGTAGCCACCATATTCAAAATAGAGCCCTTAATTTTATTTTTTATCCAATATTTACCTACAGCTGAAGAACAGAAGAACGTACCATTTAACACGATATCTACAACTGCCTTCCAACCATTAGGTGTTAAATCCTCAGCATGTACAATGAAATTACCTGCCGCATTATTAACAAGACCATCAACCTGTCCAAATTTTTCAATAGCAAACGCTAGCATCGCCTCTGCATGTTCTGGTACTCGTACATCCATTTGAAAAGTTTCAATAGTTGAGCCAGCCTCTGCAATAAACTTTTTTGCCTCTGCTAAACGTTCTTCGTTGCGCCCTGTTATAACAACATTTGCTCCTTCAGCAACAAATTGCTTCGCCATATAAAGGCCCATCCCACTTGATCCACCTGTAATGACAATTGTCTTCCCCTGCAACATTCCATTTCCCCCTTTATTAAAAATGAATGGTTATTCATTAAAATTTTACTATATTTTCTCGAATATGTCATATTAATTCTGCTTTTCACTCCTTTTAATTTCTATAAAAAATATAAAAGAGCTATCCACAATAATGAATAGCTCGCAAATTTTTTAGAATTCATAAGTATAAGCTATATGATATAGCTCCATTAGTTCCTCTTTTGTCGGTATCTTCGGGTTATTGCTAGGACTACCACTTGCAATCGCATCTTCAGCCATTTTAGGGATAGCCTTATAATAAGCTGCCTCCTCTATGCCCCACTGTTTTAAATTACTTATATTCAAAAGTTTACATATTTCCTTAATGGAAGAAATGGCTAACTGAGCAAGCTCCTCTTGTGATAATATTTCATTGCTTTTATGAAAGAACTCTCCTAAAACTGCTAACCGATCTATACAAGCTTCTTTTGAAAATTCTAAAACGGCTGGTAAAAGCATCGCGTTGGAAATACCATGGGGTACGTGGAACAACGCACCTATTGGACGAGACATCCCATGTACTAACGCGACCGAAGCATTAGAAAAAGATAGGCCTGCCTGCATGGAACCTAATGACATAGCTTCTCTCGCATCTACATCATCACCTTGCTCATAAACTCTCATAATGTTATGAATGATTAAATCCATGGCAGAAAGAGCAAGTACATTTGAGTATGGGTGGGCTAAACGTGACAAATAACTTTCAATGGCATGGCTTAAGGCATCAATCCCTGTAGCCGCTGTAATTGCAGGCGGTGATGTTATCGTTAAAATAGGATCAACAATGGCAATCGTTGGCATAAAGGCAGGCTGTTTAATCATCATTTTGACTTCACTCTTTGTATTGGTAATAACAGTAGCATCTGTTGCTTCAGAACCTGTTCCAGCTGTTGTTGGAATAGCAATATGTGGGATTGGCGCTTGCGCTGCAATTTTTGCCATTTTCATGTAATCTCCTATGTAGCCACCGTTAGTAGCCACCACTGCAATTGCCTTTGCTGTATCAATGCAGCTTCCACCTCCAACAGAAATGATGACATCACAGCCTTCTTGCAGAAGAAGCTGTAGGCCTTCCTCTACATACGTGTCATCCGGCTCAGTTACTACCCCAAGGTATGAGGCGACTTCTATTCCATTTGTGTTTAACAAGCTACTACATTGCTTCACAAAGCCTAAGTTGTCCATAATGGGATCGCTAATAATAAGCGCTTTGGTACCGAGTTTTTTAGCATACTCACCCACCTCTTCAAAGGAATCACGCCCATAAACAATCGTTCCAGGTGAATGAACAGTAAAGATTGTTTTTGTTTGAATCATTTTTCTCCCTCCTACACTATTGAGCTGTATAGCCACCATCTAAAAGAATTGCCTGACCCGTTAACCCTTTAGCTAAATCACTTGCCAAATATAAAGCAAGCCCTGTAATTTCTGAAACATCAAGTAAACGCTTTTGAGGTACAAGAGGATAGAGTACCTCTTCAAGTACTTCTTCTACTTGAATTCCTCTAGTTAACGCTAAATCTTTAAACTGATGACGAACTAATTCTGTATCCACATATCCTGGACAAATCGCATTTACCGTAATGCCATCCTTCGCTACCTCCAGTGCAGCTACCTTCGTTAAACCAATGACACCATGCTTCGCCGCATTGTAACCGGCCTTTCCAGCAAATCCAATCACTCCATTAATAGAGGCCATATTAATAATACGACCACATTGATTTTTCTTCATATGAGGGAATGCATATTTCATCGCAATAAATGGAGCAACCACCATTACTTTTTGCATGTCTTGGAAAATTTCAGTCTTAAAGTCTTCAATAAGCGAGACATGTTGAAATCCTGCATTATTGATTAAAATATCTAACGTTGTAAATCGATTGATTGTCCAATTAATTGCCTCTCTTATGGCTTCTTCATCTGTCACATCACATGTATAAGCCGTTAAGGAGGGGTTTTTTCCAACAGCCTCTCTTAAAAGCTGTTCATTTTTATCCGTAATGACGACATTTGCCCCTTGCTCGGTAAATGCTTGTGCCATGCAAAGACCAATGCCACGAGCTGCTCCAGTAATGAACACTGTTTTTCCTTGCATACAACATTCCTCCTACATCCCTATTGAAAATAAGATAATAGCTATTATTGTGCCGATAGTTGGAATAATAACCGTCAACGCTCCAAATGGCATATAGGCGTCCTTGTGCTTTTCATTACAGACTGAATTAATGGTAGTGACCACATAACCACCATGTGGTAATGAATCAAGTGATCCTGATGAAATGGCAATTGTCCGATGCAAAGCCTCTGTATTTACCCCCATGTCAATATAGTGGGGTGCAAGCAAAGGCATCGCAATGGTTTGACCACCAGATGCAGAACCAGTCAAACCTGCAATGACAGCAATAGCTAGGGCTCCTCCAATTAACGGACTGCCAGGGATATTTGTCATGACATCTACGGTAGCCAAAAAGGATGGCGTTGCTTTTACGACACCACCAAATCCTACTACAGCCGCTGTATTAGCAATGGCAATAATGGCACCCATTGCTCCCGCTGCTAATGTTGCTCCAACGGATTTGGCATACTTATAACTCACTAAATAGGCGACAATACAGCCACTTGTCAAAGCAACAATTAAAGCAGAAGTTCCAAGCGAATTATGGAAAACATAAGAAATCACTAAGACGACTAGCAATGGTATTAGACTAAGTAGCGGACTGGGAAGCTTCCGCGTTTCATCAACTATTGGATCTGTCGAGCGTTCTATAAATATTTCTCCATTGTTTACAGCTCGTTTAATCATCCAATTCAGCCAAAGAGAACCACCAACAGCCATAAAAATAGCGACAATAATACTAACTTGCCATCCTGCATATGGTGTCGTTCCAAGATATTGAATGGGAATCCAATTTTGAATTTCAGGTGAGCCAGCTGACGTCATCGTAAAAGTGACTGAGCCTAGACCAAGTGCAGCGGGGATAAAGCGTCGTGGAAAATTCGCTTGTTTAAATAAACTGATAGCCATCGGATAAACAGAAAATGCTACGATAAAAACAGAAACACCCCCATAAGTAAGGACCGCTGCTGCTAACACAACCGCATATGTTGCATATTTCACCCCGATTTTTTGAATAATCCATGTTGAAACACTATCCGCTGCTCCTGTATCCTCCATGACTTTCCCAAAAATAGCACCTGCCATAAACATTAAATACCAAGAACCAACGAACCCAGTAAATCCATCCATATAGCTTGTTAGAAAATTGGCTTGGTTCTCACTTGCAGTTTGAGGAAAAAATGCTAAACCATTAGTTAAAGCAGCTAACAGTGCGGTTAACGGTGCTGAAATAAGTAAATTAACGCCCTTCATTGTTAAATAAACTAATAATGCTAAGCTACCAAAAAGACCCATGTACGCCAACATAGACATCCCACCCCTCCCCATTTTTAGAAAAAGAGCTGTATAACGCTACAGCTCTTTATAGGTATTAGTCGTTATTGCTTGGGAATGCAAATGTAGACGCAGTGGAAGTATTACTTGCCATCCAGCGTTCTGAAATAGTCTTTGTTTTAGTAAAAAATCGCGCCTGATCTGGACCAAACATATGCCCTTCACCAAAACGAGAGCCTTTAAAACCAGCAAAATTATGGTAGCCAACCGGAATAGGAATTGGCACATTCACCCCTACCATGCCGACATCTATTTCTGTTGTGAATTTACGAGCTGCTAATCCATCATTTGTAAAGATAGTGACACCATTTCCCAGCTCATGCTTATTAATTAGTTCAATGGCTTCCTCTAGAGAGTCCACGCGTACAACATTACGAGCAGGACCAAATACTTCCTGCTCATAAATTTCCATACCAGGCTTTACATGATCTAAAAGTGTAGGACCTACATAGAATCCTTTTGACTCTTTAACGATATCCAAAACACGACCATCACAAATAATGGATGCTCCCTCGGATTCTCCACGATCAATTGCAGCGAGTATTGCTTCTTTTGATTGTTGAGAAATAACTGGACCAAAATCTGAATCAGGATTTGTATATGGACCTACCTTCAGATTAGTAATCTTCTCTTTTAATATCGACACTAGTCGATCAGCAGTATCTTTGCCTACAGGCATGATTGTGGATATTGCCATACAACGCTGAGACGCTGCCCCATAGGCTGCCCCAATAAAGGCGTTTGCAACTTGTTCAAGATCTGCGTCTGGCATGACAACCATATTGTTTTTTCCACCGCCAAGTGCTGTTACACGTTTTCCATACTTAGAACCTGTTTCATAAATATACTTGGCAACCGGTGTAGAACCTACAAATGAAACCGCTTGCACGGTTGGGTTCTCTAAAAGTTCATTGACTGCATCTTTATCACCATTTATCACAGTCCAAATCCCATCTGGTAAGCCCGCTCTTTTCCACAGCTTACTAACATATAAAGCGGTCATTGGCACACGTTCAGATGCTTTTAAAATAACTGCATTCCCTACCGCAATAGCCATACTCGTTTGTGCTAAAGGCACCATAATTGGGAAATTAAAAGGTGAAATCGCCGCTACTACACCTAGAGGATATTTTGCTGAGTAAGCGTTTATTTGACCTCCAACATTCACAGAGTATTCCCCTTTCATGAGATGTGGGGCACCAATAGCTAAATCAACAGACTCAAGACCTCGTGTAATTTCGCCTTTGGCATCTTCCAACGTTTTTCCGCTTTCCGTGCAAATAATTTGTAATAGCTCCTCCATATTCTCAGTAATAAGATTACGGAACTTTAAGACGACTTCTGCACGTTTAGCCACGGATGTATCACGCCATAATGGAAAGGCTGCTTGAGCCTGCTCGATTGCCTCTCTTGTCTCCTCAAAAGTTGCCAATGGCACTTTTGCAATAATATCACCGGTAGTTGGATTGTATACAGAACCAAATCTTCCACTTCTTCCTTCAACTAACTGTCCACCAATAAAATGCGTTAATGTTTTAACCTCTTGAGCTGTCGTCATCATCATTTCCTCCTTATAATTGTTTTATTTTACATGTATCCTTTAAGCTTAAATAAGCTGCAGACATATCATTTTCACCATAGCCCTGCTGAGCAATCTCGCTATAAAGTTCCACTAATTTTTCGCCGATTCGAAGAGATACACCAGCTTCATCAGCCATTTCCTTTGCTAGCTTTAAATCTTTCAATAAAAGATTCGTTGAAAATCCAGGTGCATAATCATTATTTTTCATATATTCCATATAGTTACGCTCATAAATCCGACTTTGACCGTAGCTATTACTTAATACCTCATATAGCGTATCTCCATCAATCCCCATTTTTTCACCAAGTACAATTGTTTCAGCTACAGCCTCTGTGTAAAACCCTATCATTAGGTTATTTAATAATTTAAGACGCGAACCTACACTTGAGGACAAACCTAGGTGATAGATATTTTTCCCCACTATTCCGAATATTCGGCTTGCACTTTCATAATCTTCCTTGCTACCACCGACCATTATTGTTAGGGAGGCATTTATAGCCCCTATGACACCACCACTTACAGGTGCTCCTAAATAGCGTAATCCCAACACACTCGCTTCTTTATGTAACGAATCATTCAAATCGGGATTGACCGTACTAAAATCAATGAGTAAGGCACCTTTCTTAGCATGCTGTATAATGCCTTCTTCTGTTTGATACACCATTTCAACTATTTGAGGTGTGGGCAAGCTAGTCATTATCACATCACATTGCTTTGCAACTTCCTTTGTTGATTCAAGACCTATACCGCCAGCTGCTGTAAATAGCTCCATTGCCTTCGTATTTGTATCAAAGCCATACACTTCATAGTTTGCCTTTAATAAGTTAATAGACATTGGTAACCCCATATTTCCTAAGCCGATAAAACCTAATTTTCTATTCATTTGGATATCCCCCAATCCTTGAAAATTCAGCAATAGTGCTGGATAGTCACTAGCCAACAACAGTTTTTTATCGTAACATTAATAACGAGATACCTTTAATTGACCTTAGTCAGTGACTTCGGTCAATTAAATCATAATCAAAATAAATCCATCTCGTCAATTAAAAATTTTATATTTTCTGAATTTTTAATTTAAAAAATATTTTACAATACTTAAAATCGGAGGTAATTTGCCACTATGGAATCACTAACAAGCAGGCAAAAAAAGGCATTAGAAACTCGTGATAAATTATTAAAAACATCCCTAGATTTATTCGGTAAAATCGGATTTGAACATGTTACTGTGGAACAAATTACCAAGGCTTGTCATGTCTCCAAGGGTACATTTTATACACATTTCCCCTCTAAATATGACGTTATTTTAGAAAAATTTAAAGAGCTGGATCATTTTTATAGTACTTTAGAAAAAAATATAGACCATACATTGCCAGCAAGTGAAAAAATTTTATTAGTGTATCAAGAACAAATGAAATACTTAATGAATGTTGTAGGAAAGGATCTGTTACGCACTGTGTATACTGCTGCAATGACAAATCAAGTAAAACAGGATCATTATTTAATCAATCCCGAGCGGAAGATATTTCAAATCATGAATACATATATTGAGGAAGGGCTACAACAAGGTGAACTTAGACAGGATTTATCAGCTACTGAAATACAGGCCATCATACAGCGTTGTATGCGTGCCAATGTTTATGATTGGTTAATCCATAACGAAAACTTTGACTTGGCAGCTGAGATGAACCGATTTACAGCTATTGTGTTAAACGGTCTTAAAAGTGTCAAATAAAAAAAGTAGCACCTCATCCGTTGAGTGATGAGTGCTACTTTTAACTAGCTGACGAAATATTTTTGTACAATGGTTTCAACTGGTAGTGGTTTATTATACAAATAACCTTGTCCCTTTTGACAACGGTGACGTTTGAGAAAATCAACTTGCGTGGGCTCTTCAATTCCTTCGGCAATTACCTCTAACCCTAAGTTATGAGACATCGAAATGATGGCCTTAATAATGGCCTCATTTTTGTCATCTTTAGCGATATCCCGAATAAACGATTGATCGATTTTTATAATATCAATTGGATAACGCTTTAAATAGCTTAATGAAGAATAGCCGGTTCCAAAGTCATCTACTGACACATAAACCCCTAATTGCTTTAACTCTGTAAGAATCGAAAATGTCTCATGAACATTTGTCATCGAGCTTTCTGTGATTTCTACCTCCAGAAGTTCTGCAGGCACCTCGTATTTTTTTAATGCTGCCTTTATTTTTCGTGCGAAGTTCTCTTTCCTAAACTGTTTTGGTGAAATATTGACAGCTATGCGCACAGGACGGTAGCCCTTAGATTGCCATTCTTTTTGATGACGACAAACCTCGTCAATAATCCAATCACCAATTTCAATAATTAATCCTGAAGCCTCTGCAATAGGTATAAATTGCGCAGGGGAAACAAAACCAAATTTACGGTTATTCCATCGCAATAAAGCTTCAAAGCTATTGATGCTATTATTTGTTAAGTCCATCTGAGGCTGGAGATGCAGACTAAGCTCATTAAATTCAATAGCACGTCGTAAATGTGCCTCCATTAAAGCTTCATTTGGGAAAATCGCCGTCATATCTTCACGATAATAACGATAGTGAGATCGCCCATGCTCTTTAACAGAAAATAATGCCTTATCGGCTTTCCTTACAAGAGTCTCTAAATCCTTGCCATCTGCTGGACTAAGGGATATACCGATTGAAACGCTAATAAAATATTCCTGTCCATCTATCATAAATGGCTGTTTTAAAACATTCAAAATAGCATTGGCGGTATGCTCAATTTTTTGAATAGTCGCATCTTTTAGTACAAAGATAAACTCATCACTGTTATAACGATAAAGGGCACATTTTGAATAGCAAAGTTCATTAAGTCTTTGACTAAACATACGCATGAGCTCATCCCCTTTACTTTCACCTAGGGATTCATTAAATTTTTTAAAACGATCAATATCCACTAAAATAAGGGCTGCTTGCTTGTGCTCTTGCTTTTTGTCATTTAGATAATGTAACCAATGCTCCTTGAATGCCTTACGATTCCAAATGCCAGTTAATTCATCCATTAACGCTAGGTAATAAAATGCCTCATGATCATTCAGAAATGAATTTGCATCTTTAACAAATAAATGAACCCCTATAACCTCCCCATTATAATAGGTTGGGTGTGTTCTTAAGTAAAAAGGCTCTTTACTTAACAATTGGTCCTTAAATAAGCATTTTGGCATACCAAAAGCTGAACCTTCAATTGTTTTGGCAAATAATAATTTAAATTCTTTACTATATTTACTGTCCAATAATGAAAAAATATCTCGTCCTATTAAGCACTGCTGGTCTCTAGAAATTGCTGACGTAACAGCCATGTTTTGATGAATAATTCGGCCTTGTAAATCTACCGTCAGTACCGGACTTACATGTTGTTCCACGTATTGTAAATAAGGTTTTTCTTCTATTTGTGTTTCTCTCAAAATAACTGCAACCATGGATTGAGAAAAATGTTGTATATGAAGAGCAAATGCTCGTTCATAAAAACCGGTACCTAATTTCAGGACATGCTGTGTATGGACTTCTTCGTTTAGAAAATTCGACAACTGCAGCCAGCATTGCTTGGTAAAAAAACGTTCAGCGTTCGTCGCTGCTTTATCCTGCAGCTCCATAAATGATAATAGCTTATCATTAAAATCAACGACCTCGAACCTCTTTTTATCAACTATTCTCAAACAGACGACTGCATCAAACGGATTCATTTGAATGAGCTGTTGATATTCTGCAAATGGCGCTACACTCTCTCTATATTTTTTCATTCTATCCCTCACTAAGTAGCGTGTTTGCTCTATTCTTCGTCTAGCGTAGGCTTTAATGCATCTTGTAAGAAAATCTCCTGACTATTCAGCGGATCTTCACTACGATCAAAATCTTTATAATGATATTTACCATTGGAGTCTTGAATACGAGCCTTAGCAGTATCCATTAATTGTGTATTCATAATGTCAATAATACGAGTTTTTGCTTCATTTGCATATACAGGGAACAAAATTTCTACACGTTTAATCATGTTACGTGTCATCATATCAGCTGAAGATAAATATACTCTATTCTCACCATTATGATGGAACCAATAGATTCGGGAATGTTCAAGGAAACGACCAACGATACTTGTTACAGTAATGTTTTCGCTAATGCCAGGAATCCCCGGTCTAATACAGCAAATACCACGTATTATAAGTTCTACCTTTACCCCAGCAATCGAAGCCTCATATAGCTTCATCATAAGATCTTTGTCTGTCAATGAATTCATTTTAGCTCGAATAAAACCATTCCCATATTTTTTATGACAAGCAATTTCTTCATCCATTAAACGAATAAATTCATCTCGAATATCAAATGGTGCCACAACCAAGTGATTAAATGTAGGTTTTTCTGTATAGCCACTTAAATAGTTAAAGAAGTTTGTCGCATCAATCCCAAATTCTTTATCTGTCGTTATTATGCCCATATCCGTGTAAATTTTTGCAGTGGCATCATTATAATTTCCTGTGCCAAGATGAACAAAGCGTTCAATTTTTCCATTTCGACGACTAACGACTAATGTAATTTTGGAGTGTGTTTTTAAATTGTTCATCCCATAAATAACAAGGCAGCCTGCTTGCTCTAGTTGTTTTGCCCAATGCACATTATTTTCTTCATCGAATCTAGCCTTTAATTCGACTAAAACTGTTACTTGTTTGCCATTTTCAGCAGCCAGTTTCAGTGCTTGAATGATTGGTGAATTGCCACTTACTCGATATAATGTTTGTTTAATTGCTAATACATTCGGATTAACTGCTGCCTCTGAGACAAAGTCAACGATCGGTGCAAATGATTCATATGGATGATGGAAAAAGATATCTTGTGTTAATGCTTTTTCAAAAATATTTTCGTCAGATTGTAAATCTAAAGGTGGCTGTGGGATGAAGCTTTCATATTCAAGATGTTCACGGCCAACAGCTATACCTTTTACAAAAGAGAACATAAAGGTTAAATCCAAAGGACCATCAATATGGAAAACATCATTTTCTTCAATTTCAAATTCATCTAATAAATATAGAAGCACTTCCTCATTCATTTCTCCAACTCGAACTTCTAGACGGCTTCCTACTCCCCACTTTCGTTTCTTCAACTCTTTTTCAATTTCAACGAGAAGGTCCCTTGCACCCTCTTCGTGGATCGTTAAATCCGCATTCCTCGTTAAACGGAAGGCTTGCGCTGATTTTACACTATAGCCATAAAATAATTTTTCAATATGTGCTACAATGACATCCTCCAGTAGTACAACGACTGTTTTACCTTCTTCAGTAGGCACTTTGATATATCGATCTAAAACAGATGGAACTTGAACGATTGCGACTTTTTCACGACTTTCAAGATCTGATTCATCCTGCTCTAATAGGACTAGTAAATTTAGTGTTTTCCCAAGCAATGTCGGGAAGGGACGATACGCATCTACTGCTACAGGTGTTAATACTGGGAATATAGTTTCTGCAAACATCTCGTTAATAAAAGCTTTTTGTGTGCTATTTAGATCTTTCATGTCTGCAATATGTACATTATGCTGTGGTAATAAATCATAGATTAAATGGCGGTATACTTCAGTTTGTCGACGCACTAAAGCTTGTGTACGTTCTGCAATTTTCGCTAATTGTTCTTTTGGTGTTAACCCAGATTTATTCTCAGCCTTATGGAACCCTGCACGAACTTGATCTTGTAAGCCTGCCACACGCACCATAAAAAACTCATCTAGATTTGAACTAAATATAGCTAAAAATTTCAAACGCTCTAGCAGAGGATTATTCACATCCTCCGCTTCCTCTAATACACGCTCATTAAAAGCAAGCCAACTTAACTCTCGATTATTATAGTACTGAGGCTTCGCAATCTCCTCTAGTAAACGACTATGATTTTCTAAAAACTCTTCCTCATTTAGCTCATTATTCGTTATTTCAGTTGTCATCCTTATTCCATCCTTCTTCAATAAAATTGATTGTCATTGGGATTTTTAATGCTCGCTCTAAATGTTTTTTATGTCGATTAGCTTGATATTTTTCAGCTGCTGCATTGTTCTTTATATAAATATTGAGCTGTACATAGTCTTCCTCTGGATGCATATCAATTGCATGTACAACATTTCGCTTTGAGACATTTAAAGCATAGACAAATTTTAATAACGCTCCAAAATCTCTTATTTTCCGATACTCCTCACGATTCATCCAAGTAGCGAATGGGGCAGCGAATCGTTCAAAATAATCTTTATTTTTATAAGAGGCTAGAAGGGCTAGTTTGACTCTTTCTGGGTGATTTAAACCATCAATAGATTGATTCGCAATCAAATAAAAGGTATGTTGACTTGCAGAGCTTAGTTCTATATATTCACCGATATTAAATACCTTTGCTGCTTTTCTTATTAACTGCAAATCTTCCGCATTATATTGTAAATAGCCTAAATGACAACATTCGCGATACAATTGATCGGCTAAATGCATCAAATAATCGACCTCATTTTCAGTTCGACCATACTGTCGAGCAAGCCGCCTGGCATTGCCGTCAAAAACATTATATTTATCAAAAGCATTGCTATCTGTTTGTAAGATCTTTTTGATAATTAGTCCTTCACGTAATCCCTTCTTCGTTAGTTGGAAAGACTTGCTTCCTACAGTCTCCATTAATACTCTAAATACTTCTAAGGCAGGTAAAATAATATCGGCACGGTCTGATGATAGACCATCAAGCTGCCTCAATTCTTGAAAACTTAATTGGCCTAAAAATAAGCTTAATTCATCTAAATCTTCTTTTGTCATTTCGTATCCATGGACACTGGCAATGGGATAATCATGTTTTTGTTGATGAATTTGTGCAATATTACGCGCACTTCCTCCAATTGCAATGATCGGTAAACCACTATTTTGAATCCATGTTAAGGTTTGAAATTGCTCTTTTAAAAAGGCAATAAGTTCCTTCCTTTCACTGCTATTAATGATGTCCCCCTTCACAAAACGTTGCTTTAATGAAACTGTCCCAAATGGGAAACTATGTGATTGCTGAATTTCTTTATTTTCAAACAGTGTAATTTCGGTACTTCCACCACCAATATCAATCGTAACTCCTGATTTTGTGCCACTGGAAAAAGCGACAGCTACAAAGCCAAAATAAGCTTCTTCTTCTTCTGATAAAAGCTCAATTTGGATGCCAGTTCGAGCTTTCATTTCTGCTATTATTTGGTCGCGGTTGGTCGCCTGGCGGATAGCAGCAGTTGCAGCTGCCTTCACTTCTGTCACTTCAAAATCTTCTAACATCGCTTTAAATGTTTCTAAGGTCTCCGCTAACACATGGATACCTTCTTTAGACATCTCACCAGAGGGCTGTAAATATGTACGCAAACGTGCTACCGTTTTAATATTTCCAAGCTCATGAAGCCCCTCTTCATTGTTATACTGATATATCACTAAGCGAATAGTATTGGAGCCGATATCAATAATAGCTGTTTTTAATTCATTCAAATAATCACATCCTTCAAGCATCTTCAGTTTATTTTGTTCACAATATGTATACCTATACAAAAAGTCGGACCCTTTAAAGGCATCCGACTTTACTTTCATTTATTTATACTTTCAGGATACCCATTATTAAAATTGAGAAGTATCATGTAAGGCACAATTTTTACAAAATTAATTGGTCAACACGTAGGATGAGCTCTGCAATTTCTGGCTTACTAATTTGATCTTCTGCTCCTACCTGATCACCTTTATGACGAAGGTCATCTGTAATTAGACTTGAGAATATGATAACTGGAAGTTTTTGAAGATCAGGATGTTCTTTGATTTTTCTTGTCAAATGATGCCCATCCATTTGTGGCATTTCAATATCCGTTACAACTAATTGAATATGTTCTGCAATATCACTACCGCTCTTCGCTATTCCTTCTAAGTATTCATAAGCATCGCGGCCATTTTCAAAGAATTCTACATTGTCATAGCCAGCTTCATTCATCGTATCAAATAATAATTTTCGTAATAAAGGTGAATCCTCTGCAATTAAAATGCGTTTTCCAGTACGCTCACGTTTGCCCAGTTTTTTGACAGATTCTACACTTATGCCCGATTCAGGATTAATATCCACCATAATTCTTTCGAAATCGAGTAGTAGAATCATCTGTTCGTTTTGTTTAATAACACCTATAACTTGTGATGTTCCGCCTTGATACATATCTGAAGGCTTTTCAATTTGATCCCACGATATACGGTGAATTTGTGTCACGTTATCCACATGGAACACAACACGTTGCTTATTAAATTCAGCAACAATATATTTTTGTTGTGGATTACGCTCAGTACTCTGAATTCCTAATACCCGTAGCATATCCACAACTGGTAATACTTCACCTCGTAATTGAATGATTCCTTCTACATGCGGGTGCGCGTGTGGAATAAATGTTACTGGAATCGGTTGAATGATTTCTTTTACTTTAATTACATTGATACCAAATTTATTGTTAGCCACTTCAAATTCAACGATTTCTAGCTCATTTGTGCCACTTTCTAATAATATTCCTTTATGTTCCAATGCAACCCCGCTCCTTTCTCTACTTCAATTTATAATTCAATTGTATCATAGGCAATACATTTCTCCTACTTGCTATTTCCATTTTTATCATTAACTTTTAGATGTACCAACAGGCCGATAACTGTCATTACAATTAACGTCGATAGTGCGACACGGCTTGCTAGTGTACCATAATCCTTCATCCACAATGTAACTGTTCCATATACGGCTGGCCCAATAATGGAGGATACTTTCCCTGAGAAAGCAAACAAGCCGAAGAACTGTCCACGTTTCTCATTGGGTGACAATTCAATAATATAGGTCCTAGACGTTACCCACATAGAGCCAAGTGATATACCAAAAAGGCTACCTGCAAGCCAAAACATCCATTGTGCTTTGGCAAATACAGCAAACACTAAAGCGACAATCATAATTAGAGCTACCATAGTAATGGCGCGCTTAGCTCCTACTGATTTCGTTATATAGCCAAATGCCAAAGAACCTATAATCGTTGATACAGTAGAGACTAGATAAAGAATGATAAATTGACCTGAACTAAACCCAACAATGGCTGTCGCATAAACTGCCATCATTGCAATCGTAGTCGCAATAGCATCATTCAAAAAGAAATAAGCAATCATAAAAGTAAAGATAGCCTTATATTGCTTCATATCCTTGAAGGTTTGAATAATTTCCTTATAGCCATCTAAAAATTTTAAAGACTTCCTCTGTGCTTTTGGTATTGGTGTATCTTTATTAATCAAAAATAAGGGCAGCGAAAATAATAAATACAAAATTGCTGTTGGAATAAATGCACGATGAAAATCACTGCTGCCAACATACAAATAAACGAGAAGTCCAACAAGTGTACCCAAATACCCTATTGCAACACCATAGCCCGATATGAGCGGCATTTCTTCTTTCGTTCCTAAATCTCCCATCATGGAATCATAGAATACTAGACTGGAATTAAAGAAAAACTTTGCAATAACAAAACTTGCCACGACTAAAAATAAACTAAGGGGGACGCCTGAGTAATGAGTGGTAGTCTGTAGGTTAGCAAAGATCCCCATCATAAACGTAAAAAGAATGGAAATAGACGCAAACCAGACAATAAATCTCTTTTTATAGCCAGTGTTATCAATCCATACTCCGAACAGCGGAGAGAATACTACAAGTAATAAACTAGCAATGGCATTCGCGTACGAAATAAATGTACTAGCTACTTGTTGCATAACTTCATTTGTCCCTAATACCTCATCCATATAGAACGGGAAAAAAATCGTATTAATATTTGAAGAAAAAATTGTATTAGCAAAATCATAGAAGGCCCATGACAGTATTGGTAATGATAAGTAAATTGCTAACTGACTTCGATGCTGAACATCTATTGCTGAACTCTTTTTCATAAAACCCTCCCTTACATTCTCTATAATAATCCATTAATTTTTTTCCGTAATAAAAAATTTCTTTTTTAAAAGAAAATTAATATTATTTACAATATAACAGTAAATTTCCTAAAACATAACTGCTAATAGATCGAAAAACAAAGCCCTTTCTCAATTTTTTTCTAGTAAAAAAAAAGATATTCAAGCCCCCTCGCCTGAATATCTTTTTTATTATTTTTCAGTTATTGCTACCCATTCAGAAGACCATTGTTCAATTGCTTTTAACACCGGAGCAAGTGCATATCCCTTTTCCGTCAGTTCATACTCAATGACGACTGGGGTAGAAGGAATGACCGTGCGTAATACAATTTCCTCGGTCTCTAGCTCCTTTAATCGCTCAGTTAATACGCGGCTGCTTATGTTTAACTGATTTTTAATGACTGAATATCGCTGTGGACCATCTAATAATTGAAATATAAGTAAAGTATTCCAGCGATGATTTAATATTTTTAGCGCCTTTTCAAATCGAGGACAAATTTTTTTTTGATCCACGTTACAAGCCTCCATTGTTAGTAGTTCATATACAACAGTATAACACTTATTTCGACATTCAGTTCTTAAAATACATTTAGTTACTTGACAAAAGTCGTTTTTAAAAATACACTAGGTTACGAAATGTAAGTTAAAGAAAAGGAGATACAATAATATGCAAAACATTGGTTCAACTATTTTACGTGTCGTTCTTGGCATTATTTTTGCAGTACACGGCTTTCAAAAATTCCAAGGAGGTATTAGCTATACGGCAGACTTTTTTGACAGTATAGGTATACCAGGATTTATGGCGTATATCGTTGCGATTATTGAATTAGTGGGAGGTATTGCCCTTATATTAGGTTTAGCAACGAGAATTTTTGGTGCCCTACTAACAATCACTATGATTGTAGCCATTTTCACAGCTAAGCTTAGCATTGGCTTTATTGGGGCTGATGGTTTAGCCGGTTACGAATTAGATTTAGCCTTAGGTGCTATTGCTCTATACTTTACTCTAGCTGGTGCTTCTAGCCTTTCACTAGACGCCCAACTTTTTGGGAAAGAGTAATGAAAAAACCTGAAGTCTCCTCAAAATGAAGAGATTTCAGGTTTCCTATTTTAATCCAACCAAATATAACTATCTATAATGCTGAAGAAGAGCTTGTGTCCCATTATCACCATAGCCATCTTCCATCAATTTTTCATACATTTCATAGGCTAATGCCAATCCTGGTAAAGTGATTCCCATTTTCTTGGACTCATCCAAAGCAATTTTCATATCCTTCACGAAATGTTTGATATAAAAACCTGGTGCAAAGTCTTCTTTAATCATCCGTGGTGCTAAATTACTTAGAGACCAAGAGCCTGCTGCACCTGATGCAATTGACTGCAATACGGTCGGTAAATCCAGCCCTGCCTTAAGACCATAAGCCAGTGATTCGCATACCCCAATCATACCTGAAGCTATGGCAATTTGATTGCACATCTTTGCATGCTGACCAGCCCCTGCCTCACCCTGATAAACAATATTTTCCCCAAAATGCTTCATCAACGGTAAAACTTTATCGTAGGTTGTTAAATCGCCACCAATCATAATGGACAATGTACCATTTTGCGCACCGATATCACCACCTGAAACAGGTGCATCTAAAGATTCTACACTAATAGATTGAGCATGCTCATAAATTTTCTTAGCTAAAGAAGGCTCTGAAGTTGTCATATCAATAACAATGTTGCCAGGTTCAACTGTTTTGAAAAGCCCATTATCTCCAAAATAAACCTCTTCCACATCTGATGGGTAACCAACCATTGTAAATGCAATATCTTTATTTTTAAATGCTTCTGCTGGCGAACTAGCCCAAGATGCCCCTAAAGCTACTAGTGGCTCTGCTTTTTCTTTAGTTCGAGTATACACCGTCACCTCATGGTCATTCCTCAATAAGTGTTTAATAATACTTGTCCCCATAACGCCAGTCCCGATAAATGCAATACGTTGCTTTTTCATATGTACATACTCCTTTGTCATAAAGTTAGGATTCCTTCACCTAAGTGACTTGATGTTTTCAGTTTAGGCGAATAAATAAAATAATTCAAACTCTTCCTATAACTTGTACTAAAAAAAGGATGGCCTGCATATATACCGAATAAGCAAAAAAAAGAGAGCAAGTGATTGGGGGATCACTGCTCTAAAGGGGGAAATGAGAATGTTGCTGTGTTCATAGTAAGTTATTCCCCAATGAAATGCATTTTAAACATCTATTTTTATAATGTTATTACTCTGAATACTGGAACAATCTTTTTATTCGTCTTGGTCTTTTTCTTCATCGAATGCTGTCTGTCTATAATAGGTATTCATTAACTGGTCTAATCTGCGACTCAGTTGAATGGTTTTTGCATTTTGTAACCCGTTTTCAACACCAGAGCGAATCATCAACTCACGAGTTTGTTCCATTTGTTTCAAGAGTAGATTGACCATTCATACAACCCTCCACACACAAATAATCATACCATTATTATACATTTATATTTCATTTCTTACAGCATTAACTTACGACAATGTTCGACAAATTAACTCCTTGGTATTTCGTTATAAGTATAGATAATTCGTCCATTTTGCTTGGCCTCACCCCTAAAATGTTTAAATAAAGGATGTCTTACAAGTATTTCCCGAAATTCGTAAAAATCTTCCTTTTGAATTTCGATACTTCCTATTTCCCCATTTTGTAATTGTTTAAGCATATTTTCGTATTTTTCCATTAGTTTTATTCCTTTCTTTTCATCTTTTGTGTACTAAATTATGAATTATTTAAAAAAAGCTTTACGTTTACCATTTTTTCGTGCAAACTGTATATTATTAGTCGATGAAGGAGCTGACTGTCTGTGAAAATAGCTGAAGTTGGAAATATTATCGAGTTTAAAAATGGTCTCCAAGGTATTGTCGAAAAGGTAAATGAAAATTCGGTGATTGTTAACTTAACATATATGGAGAATTTTGATTCCCTTGAAATTGAAGAGAAAACGGTCGTCAATCATAAACGTTATAAAATTTTATATACGAATGAAGCTTAATAGTCTGAATAGTCCCTATTTGTCTTTATAGATGATATGGGGCTTTTTTTTTGATAAAATTAAAGCATGGAGGTCGTATATGCTAACAAATTCAAAACAAACAATACTATTACTCCTTTCTCTATTATTCGTTTATGGCATGCTTGCCTTTACCTTTGCTAACCAAGCAGTATTTTGGTACATGTATGCATTTACTTTACTAGTATGTATTGCCATTGCCATACTAGCCGGTTCTATTGAAGATCAATTACCGACATGGCAATTTTTACTCTTTGGAATTGGATACGGTACCATCACTTATGGTATTATTCGCTTCGGTTATTGGCTTGCTCCCTATATTAATAATAATTTAGTACAATCTGTTCATAAATTTTTAACAAATTATGGACCACAAAATATTTGGCACTATGCATTACTTGTTTTTATTGTTGCCATCGGCGAAGAATTGTTTTGGCGTGGTTACATTCAGCAACAATTAAAACGCTTTATGCGCCCATCTTTGGCTGTCCTAGTTACGGCAGTTTTATGTGCCATTTCCATAGCCCTAAGCGGCTTTATTCTAGGCGTGGTTGCTGCACTTGTGACAAGTATTATTTGGGGCTTCTTGTATGAATGGCGGAAAAGTATGCCACTTGTTATTGTAGCTCATGTTGTTTTTGTACTATTATTATTTTTAGTGTTACCTTTAACATCATAACATTATTATTTGGAAACATTTTAGCTTTACTAACGTTTAATTTAGAAAAGGAGGGTTTTTTATGCAAAAAAAATTAGTTTCAATTCTTGCATTATTATTAACAGCAGTACTAGTTGTAGGTTGTAATACCTCTGAAAAAACAGGGGATTCAGATGCTCAACAAAATGAGCCGTCAAATACTGCTGCCGATCAAAAACCATCTGGTGATGAAACAGCAGGTGAAGCACAAGAGGAAGAGGATACAGATACACCTGCTTCAAATGAAACAAATACAGAGGATGTTTCCAAACAGCCACAACAAGATGTGACTTACAAACAAAATGGTGTAGATAAAACAGAAAAGGCAACTGAATCTAAAAGCGTTGATCAAAGCTATAAACTACAACAACTTTCAGGATTCACATTGACACAAGAAGAGCCTGGTAAAGATATGTTAGTATCTAATGAAGATGATGAAGTGTTTATGCGTATTGAAACAATTGAGGCATCTCAATCAAGCTTTACTGAAGTAAAAACAGCAATGCAAGATTATATGAATGCTGTAGGTGAAACAGTCGCTTTAACTACTGATGAATTAGCTGTATTCAAGGATGTTCAAAATATTGAAGGTTATGTTGTAGACTTTGACACAGAGAAAGTAATTGGGGTTGTTTTTGAAAAAGATGGTCTCATTACAAAATTAACTATTCACGATAATGATAAGCAAGATTTAACAGATGCTATGATGAACATGGCAGCAACTATTTCTAAAAAATAATAATTCATACTAAGGAAGGACGATAGACAACTTGTCTCTATCGTCCTTTTATGTATGTATAAGCTCTTTGTGATATCTTACTTTTTCCACATGATAAAAAAGTTGTCTCAAATGAATGAGACAACGTTTTAATAAGATAAATCTTTAATAGAAAGGCCCATTTTCTTTAATAATGTAATAGCTTGCTCTTTTTCTTCTGAAGATAATACACTCATTATTTCATGCAAATGCTGCTCGTGTTTTGGGAATAGTTCTCCCATAAATGCTTCGCCCTCATCCGTGATTTCTGCATATGTCACACGGCGATCTGAAGGACAAGACACACGCAATAAGTAGCCTCTTTTTTCAAGCTTATCAATGACATACGTAATAGACCCACTGGCAAGTAAAATTTTATTGCCAATTTGCTGTAATGGCTGTCTTCCTTTATGATAAAGAAGCTCAAGTACAGCAAATTCAGTTGGGTTTAAACCATTATCCTGAAATAATTGATGTGTTGTCTCATTAATAGCCTTAAGTGCACGTGACAATACAATATATAATTTTAAAGATTGTTTTAAGTCTTCTGACGTCATATTCTTTTCCTCTCACTTCGCTCTTTATACTTGACATTATAGCGATATTAGAAAAGCATTGTCAAAAGCATTATCTGATTTAGAAGGTTATATTGTTGTTATTCAACCATTTTTCTCTCTTTATGTGACTAAATAGGCAGAATCTTTTGTGGACACTTCGAGTGTATCCACTTGATTAAATGTATAGATTGGGAACTGCAGATGGAAGCATGTCCCCTTCTGTAATTCACTATTAACACCTATAATTCCATCGTGCTCTTCTATAACTTTTTTCACGAAAGCAAGGCCCAGTCCTGTCCCTGATGATTTTGTCGTGTAAAAAGGCTGGAATAGGTTTTGAAGGGTTGTGCTATCCATTCCAACGCCTTCATCTTTAATTGTAAGTTCAACAATCGCGCAGTCATTTGTAGTCATTTCTACAGTAATCGTACCACCATTGTTCATGGATTCCATCGCATTTTTGATAAGATTCATTAACACTTGCTTTAATCGATTTTCATTTCCGCCGATATAAACTTGATTTGGATTTGAAATGTACTGAATCATAATATTTTTCATGAGTGCATCTGGTAACATGAACTCAATGACTTGCTTCACGATATGATCTAGTTCCAGCAACTCCACTTTCATAGTTGATGGCTTGGACAAAACTAAAAGTTCTGATAAAATTTGCTCCATTCGTTGAAGCTCACTATCAATGACAGAGAGATACATGCGTGATTCATCATCCGCATTTATCTTTAATAAATCAGTAAACCCCTTTAAAGAAGTTAATGGGTTACGAATTTCATGCGCAATACTCGCTGCCATTTGTCCAACAACATTTAAAGCATGTTGATGTTCAACTTTATGTTGAAGTTGCTTCTTCTCTGTTTCATCATTAATAACTGTGACAATAATATTATTGTATTCATCAAAGATACTGGATATTTCATAATAGCAAGTTCTACTTACTTGGGTTTCATCGACAACGTGAAGACTTGCATGTTTTTCACCCATTAATTTAGAAAGATAGGATGTAATCTGCCCTTTTTTCAATGTAAATAAATCAAATATATGCTGATGAGCTTTATGGAGTAACTGCGAGCTTTCTACTTTTAGAAACATTTCTGCATACTTATTAAGCCCAAGAATAATACCGCTAGCATCACTCACAATAACAGCATAAGGTAAGTAATCATATGCATTAAAGGATTGAGATCTTTCATGCTCTTGACTAACGTATAATTTATGGGCAACATCATCATTTAATGTTGAAATTTGCGCAACAATTTCTTCGGCATTTGGGTCATAGAAACATTTAAAAGATAACATTTCGTACTCATTCCCAACTGTGCGAATGTTGAAAATTTCTTCTGATCGTAAATCCTTTTGTAATTGTTGGACGAATTTCGCCCATTTAAATTTAGACGGCTCGTCCATAGCCAAATTACCAATAAACGTTAAATTAAGATTAAAAAGTTGGATAGCAGCCTCATTGACGTTCAAAATTTTCCCTGCTTTATTGAGTATAAGTGTTGGTGACGAAGTACTTTTCATAAGATTTCCAAAACATTGATTAATATCATTTTGCTTCAACTTTCTCACCGAACCTTTCAAAAGAGTAAGAAACCTCTAAATCGAATTTTGAGCCTTTACTATACATTATGACAGTACGATTCTATTATTACAAAATTTAGTAAATTTAAGTATTTTAAATTATCTCACGAACTGTTCACAAAATAAATAGGTAAAAAGAATTATATTGTACGTCAAATACTTGACTGATACAATTAGAAATTGAAAGGAAGATTATTGTATGAATACTATTTTAACTACTTTAAATGCAAAGTATATACACACAAACTTAGCATTACGCTATTTAAAAGGTGCCGCTGCGCCCGAATTCAATCCAATTATAGCAGAATATACAATTAAAGACCCTGCTTTTAATATTGTATCAGATTTGTTCCAAAAAAAACCTGATATTATTGGATTTAGTTGTTATATTTGGAATATTGAAGAAACAATTCATGTCATTAAAATGTTAAAAACAGTCTGTCCAAATGTTAAAATTTTGCTTGGAGGCCCTGAAGTTTCTTACGATTCTCACCATTGGCTACGTCGTATACCTGAAGTAGATTTCATCGTGATGGGTGAAGGAGAAATTTCATTTAAACAATTGTTACGTTATTTACACGGAGAAATATTATTGGAGGAAGTTCCTGGGATTTGCTATTTGGAGGACGGGAAAGTCAAAATTCACGCTCAGCCACCTAAGATAGATTTGCGTGAATTAGCAAGTCCGTTTCGCTTTGAAGAGGACCTTCCTCATCTTGGGAAACGCATACAGTACATTGAAACAAGTAGAGGCTGTCCGTTTAGCTGCCAATTCTGTTTATCTTCAATAGAAGTTGGTGTTCGTTACTTTAACCGTGAAAAAATAAAAGAAGATATTCGTTTCTTAATGGATAATGGCGCTAGAACTATAAAATTTGTGGATCGAACGTTTAATATAAGCCGAAGTTACGCTATGGAAATGTTCCAGTTTTTAATTGATGAACATAAACCCGGTGTTGTATTCCAGTTTGAGATTACTGCCGATATTATGCGTCCTGAAGTTATCCAATTTTTAAATGACAATGCACCGAGAGGTCTATTCCGTTTCGAAATCGGTGTTCAATCCACAAACGATTTAACAAATACACTTGTACAACGTCGTCAAAACTTTGAAAAACTAAAACGAACCGTGACAATGGTTAAAGAAGGCGGAAAAATCGATCAACATTTAGATTTAATAGCAGGTTTACCAGAAGAGGATTACGCAAGCTTCCGTCAAACATTCAATGATGTTTTTGCCATGCGACCAGAAGAACTTCAACTTGGTTTTTTAAAACTTTTACGTGGTACAGGCCTTCGAGTGGAGGCTGAAAAGTTTGGTTATACGTACGTTGACCTAGCTCCTTATGAAATCTTTTCTAATAATGTCCTCACATTTGATGATATTGTTCGCATTAAACATGCAGAGGATGTTCTAGAGAAATATTGGAATGATCATCGTATGGACCATACAATCGAATATTTAGTGACAGAGGTCTTCGATACACCTTTTGACTTTTTCCAAAGCTTTGGTACGTATTGGGAAACTAAAGGATGGTCCCGTATTGGCCATCAATTAGAAGATTTATTCCGTCGTTTACTAATGTTCTTAGAAACTGTGGATGGTGCAAATTTAAACATTATTCAGAGCTTAATGCAACTAGATTATCTAACGGCTCAGCAATTCCAACCACGTAAATTATGGTGGAAGGAACGTCCAACAGAAGAGCAACAAAAATTAATCTATCAGACATTACGTGAAAATCCAGCTATCGCAGGTGAGGAATTTGCAGACTTTAAACTCACTGAGAAAGAGCTATTTAAGCATACTTTGGTCATCCCGCATTCTCTCAATTATGATGATTTCCTGAATGGCAAAATTGTACAAAAAGATGGCTATCTCTTAACCTATTTCCGTCATGGTCAAGCTCCTTACTTTGCAACAATCCACACTCTTTAATAAGAAACGCTAGACTGATTTAACGATCAGGACTAGCTTTTTTTATTTGTCTTAAACAATTCTTAAAGATACACTCAAAAGGAAATGTAGAGCTCCTATCGCTTTTCTGCATCCTTAATCTAGTAGTCAAGTATTCACAGCGAATCTAAAAATGATTAGGGCAAATTTCTTAAAGGTAGACGATTTATAGGTTGAAAATATACCCAATTAAAATTTCCATACTCGGGAAATTAATTTTTAAATTTTCCAAAAATTTTGTGACAGTTTACTCATTTAGACATTTTGGTAACGAATGGAGCCCTTATATTCTACGCCAAAAATCTGGTCGTCTTAGAATATCAGCCAATAATTTCACATTTATTAGTATGGTGTTTTTATGTATTTTTTATTTTATTGGAACTACCTAGTCCTTTTCAATAGTTAATTTTCGATTTTAAAAAAAGTATATGATTTATTAATAGATGGTTTTTTAGTGTATAGACATCTGTAATGACAATATTCGACAATTTTATATCTTTCTTCTATATATAATAGAAGAAAGTCCTTTACCCTTCTATGCTATTACCAGCTACCGATAAGAGGATGGATTCGAATGACAGCTTTAAATATGAATGCACAATCATGCAGCTATGAAGCTCCCTAACATGAACACTAATACTTAATGGCTTTGACAAAAAAAGGGCAATATCAACATTCCCCCTCAACAGTTTCTTATATATCAACGTTCTGAAGGTGTTATCCTTTAAAACCTCTAATTCATTTAACAGATTTAGTGTAGTTGGCGTATTATAGTGTCATTACATTTGTCTTGACGTATTTCGACAGGAAGTCATTAATTTCACTGACAACACCTACTAGTATTAATACAATTTTATTGTATGGCCTTCATGTATTGGAAAGGTGGAAATTAAAATGTATATTTGAACAAATAAAAGAACATCAAATACCTGTAGGATGATATTAAAAAAAAGGAATTCCTACTAGTTGCTGAGCAATTTACTGATGATGAAATCATAGAAGGATCTGCAGTCTTCCCGCCCCCGCCTGCAACATCATCAATTCCAATTGACGAATTAATAAAAATTAAATGAACTTATGGTTGCCAGTATTTTAATAAAAGAAGATTTGATACGAAGAAGAAACAACTTTTAGGTATCTAGGTTTAAAGCTGCTCTGGCCTTAATACGTATATTAATTGATTATAGGACTTGAAGGTTTAAAGCAACTAATTAATACAAAAGAAAAGGACTTACAAAGTGAATAAACAGAAAAGACCAGATACGAACATTTTATGATCGCCTGGTTGACTATTTTAATGATTTAAAAGCACTGATGAGTACTCTTTACTTTAAACTTCAATGGCTCAAAAACATCAGTTGATGACTTTGCTTCTACTTCCACATACCAGCGCCTTCGCCCCTTCTAGGTATTTTGCATATTCTAATTGATTTTTGATAATGACCTTATGGGGGCAAAAAGGGGGCAATCCCACGATTACCCCTCAACAAATCCTTATATATCAATGTTCTGAAAGTGTTATCCGATTATTACGCGTTCCTTTGGATAATGGAATTTCGATTTCTTACCTCGTCCTCCACCGCCAAGTGTATAAAGGAAGGATATTAAGCCGACTCGACCAATGAACATTAAAATAATAATAATAATTTTACCAATGACTGATAAATCAGAAGTTATTCCTAATGACATACCACAAGTACCGAACGCAGAGGTGATTTCAAAAATAATTTGAATAAGGGAGGCATGTGGCTCTGTAATAAGCAAAATAATCGTTGCAATTAAAACCATGAAAAAGGCTAATAAGATGACAACGAAGGAGCGGAAAACATCAATTAAATGAATTTCTCGCCCAAACACTTGAATATCCTCTCTCCCTCTTGCAAATGTAATTAAAAATAATATGGCTATGGCAAAAGTAGTTGTTCGAATTCCTCCCCCCACTGAACTTGGAGAAGAACCTATGAACATGAGAAAGCTCATAAAAATATCTGTCGCCTCACTAAATGTCGTCACATCATAAGTTGTAAGCCCAGCAGATCTTGTAGATACAGAATGGAACATTGCTGAAAAAAGCGCCTCATGCCAGGACATTTCCTTGAAAGAATGGAAGGATTCGAGAAGTAAAATGACCAGAGCACCTACAACAAATAGAATGGCATAAGTAGACGTAGTGATTTTTGTAAACAAGCTAAATCGAAAATTCGCATGTCGCTTGAGTAAGAAAGTCTTTAGTTCAATTAATACTGGGAAACCGATTGCCCCTAACACAATAAGTACCATTGTCACCAACTGAACAAAATAATCATCATGGAATGGCAATAAGCTCATTCCCGTAATATCAAATCCTCCATTGGTCGTAGCAGAAATTGAAGCAAAGATTCCATGTAAAAATGCTTCTTCTAACGTATCAAAATAATTGGTAAAATGGAGCGTTAAGATAACCGTACCTGCTACCTCGATACCAATTAGTATTTTTAAAATTTCACGTATTAATTTCACAACACCAGACAAATTGTACTGATTATGGTCAATCATAATTAACTGACGCTCGCGCATCCCTATTTTTTTCCCAACTAATAGCCACACAAAGGTACCCAGTGACATAATACCAATTGCGCCTAACTGTAAAATAACAAGAATCATCACAAGTCCAAATTTCGTATACGTTTCGGAAATATTAATGGTTGTTAAACCAGTTACACTTACTGCACTTACCGCCGTAAATAGACTATCTAAAAAGGAAACCTTTACTCCTTCTTGATGAACCCCTGGAAGCCGTAATAACAGGAAGGAAATCGCTATCGCTATGAAATAATAAGATACAAGTACCTGAAATGGTGTGACAAGTCTATTGGAAGTTTTTTTCCAAGGCACTTTAACAACCCCTCTACATATGATGCCCAACTAGATAGATTATAGTATAGAAAAAATACAAGAAAAAAGAAAGAGGAATAGTGATTACTATACTTTTCGACTCGATAAAGAATAAATATAATTGGATGATTCGAAATACTTTTTTCATTTTGGAGGTGAAGTTTTGAATAAGTGGTTAAAGGCTTGGAGTATTTTTATTTTTACAATTGGAGGCTTATTAGTAGTACTACTAATTGGTTTGATATAGATAGTGGAAATAATAAAAAATGTATAAAGCGGCTTGCGCTCTGAATTCTAAGGACTCAAGCCGTTTAATTGTTTCTGGTAGCGATATTGATTTTAAAATAAATAGCGTCATTTATCGCTGAATCTAACTCTCCATTGAATATAGTCTTCCAAAGCCGCTCATTTTAACTCTTTTGATTAAATTTCACATGAAGTAGCTGCCTGTAATTCATCACGTCCATTTGCCTCATATTTCATTTTCCAGCTATATAAAGTTTGAGGTTGTAATGAAAACCTTTCGTACAATGGCCAGATAGTAAAGTGACCTTCCTCGAACAATTGAAGGATATGTCATTTTAACTCGATTGGATGTTTATTTCATCCAAAAAATGCTCCCCTTAGATAAACAAATTTTATTTTTAATCTGTCTATCTAATAGGGAGCATATCCAATTTTTCGATGGCTTTTGTCTACTGACTAATAGCTATTTTTTATTTCGAACACCTACTATATAGCCGAAAAATGCTATGCCTAGTAAGACAATCCAGAATGTTAACTCCCATGCAGTGGAATGCGGGAATTCTGCAGGTAATATCCCTACTTTTTCGTGGGCTAATGTTAAAACAACGAGCTTTACCCCTACCCAGCCAACGATTAAAAATGCTGCTGTTTCAAGTGAAGGATAATCATTTAATACTTTAACAAACCATTGGGCAGCAAAACGCATCATAATAACCCCGATAAAACCGCCTAGGAGCATAACGATAAATTGTCCACCATTGATGCCACCGATATCAAAATTCCCTAAATGAGGCAACGTGACAGCGATAGCCACTGCTGCCAGCATTGAATCAATAGCAAATGCAATATCTGCTGCTTCTACTTTGAGTACAGTTAACCAGAATCCAGACCCCTTTTTCCCAGCCTTTTCACTCGTATCTTCTTCCTCATCATTTTTATGTTTGCGCAAATCATAAATATTTTTCGCCGACATAAATAGCAGATAAGCCGCACCTACTGCTTGTATTTGCCAATAGTTTACTAAAACAGTAATGACAAAAAGAGCAGCGAATCGAAAAATCAGAGCACCAAATAATCCGTAAAATAACGCTTTTTTTTGTTGTTCTTGCGGTAAATGTTTGACCATTACAGCCATTACTACTGCATTATCAGCCGCTAGTAAACCCTCTAAAACAACTAGGACAATTAAAACCCAGCCGTATTGTAATATTATTGCTTCCATTTATGCTAGTGCCTCCTCTAAGCTCGAAATACCCCAAAATGACTTGTTCCACTAAAGTTACAAAAGAAAAAAACCCCTGCCTTAAGTGGCAAAGGTCTCGCTAAGTAAATTAGTACCTTATCGGTACATCAATCTACACGTCATCAGTCATCATTTTACGTATAGAGCCATTCACTATCACATCCGATGGTAAAACCATGTCTTGACGAATGTGAAACCAGGTACAATTGCAAAACCTGTTAGCTACTCCCCTTTGACAAAGTGTCGAAGGTATCTTCTTTCAAATATTATAGCACTATCATTTACAGCTGACAAAAATATCTAAATGGTTTTTTTCATTACTTAATTTGTATCTGGTAGCTCGTATCTTCTTTATGTGCTAAATAAAAATCAATCATTTTCGGCATCGTTTGAATAAAATCAGGACATGTAATTCCACCTTTTTGTAGAATTTTCTGGGCTTCAGTCGTGTCGAATGTGGCATTCCATGTTAAATAATCTAATGTCTCCTGTTCCACCCCTAACTTTCTCCGAATAAAAGGGATTTGCAGAGATAGTTTTGCCCACGCAAACGGTAAACGCCCCTTCGGATAAGCATTCGTCACTAGTTTCACCATAGTACGATATACTTCCTGTACAGGATGAGGGTTCGGATCTGTTAAATGAAGTGTCTTGCCTTCAGCCTCTTGTTCTGATGCCAAAAAAGTCGAGGCATTTAATATATAATCTACTGGTACTACATTAATTGTAGACGTAGATTGTCCAATATACGGAATAATAGGTAAACATTTTAAGCGTTCTACTAAATTTAAAAAGAAATAGGGTCCATCAAACTTAATAGTTTCACCGGTTTCAGAATGTCCCCTCACAATGCCAGGTCTAATGATTGTTAATGGGATTTCTGATTTTAAATCTTCTACTCGGAGCTCAGCCTCATATTTTGTCTCTTCATAATAATTTTTAAATGCGAATGGTCGGATCAGTTCACTTTCACGCAGTAACCCCTCACGTGTACCAGCCACATATGCCGTACTAAAGTACATATAGCGTTTTAAATTAGGTAAAGAACGCACAAATTCATTCACCATTGTTGTCCCATGAACATTCACTTTCCAAGCAATATCACGTGGTACAGCTAAATCATATATAGCTGCTAAATGCCAAAGTACTTCAATTTGAGGTATGATTTCTTCTATTACTTGATTATCTACACCAAGATTCGGTAGGGTAATATCACCCTCTACAATTCGAATCGAACAGTTAGGAAATTCATTTACTATTTTATTTTTCTCATGATGGGCCTTAATGGTTTCGCCAGTCAATACGATTGCTATAACCTGTTGCGTTTGTTTGTTTCGGAACAATGACCTAATTAATTGACTTGAAATGAAACCAGGAAAACCAGTAAAAAAATGAACTTTCATCTACCATTCCCCCCTTGATTCTAACGCATCTTTCTTGTTTCTTTATCCACTAAACTATAAACAATCGGTACAATATATAGGGTTAGTAACGTGGAAGTCACAAGTCCTCCAATAACAGCTATTCCCATCGGTTGATTCATCTCTGTTCCTTCACCTATGCCAAGTGCAAGTGGCAACAACCCTAATATAGTTGTTAACGCTGTCATTAAGATTGGACGGAGACGATCCTGAGTAGCTAGTAAAATTGCTTCATAAGCAGACATACCATTTGCTTTTTGCTGATTAATATAATCAACTAGCACAATACCATTATTTACAACAATCCCTACAAGTACTAAAATTCCTATTACAGATGTCACACCAATTAAAGTATTTGTAGCAAACATGGCAGCCGCTACCCCTATGATCATTAATGGAACCGTAAACATAATGACAAACGGATATTTGAATGATTCAAATTGAGCAGCCATCACAATATACACTAATATAATGGCAAGAATCACTGCTAATAGCATATCATCGATTGCACTATCATAAAGCTCACGATCACCGCTAAATACGATTTGTGTAGTAGGAGCTAATTGAGCACTCTTTATTGCTTTATCTACTTTTGCCGATATTCCCCCTAAAGATTCCTTCGTTTCATATTCAACAAAAAATGCCACTGCTGCCGCCTGATCTGAACGGCGAATAGAGACGGGTCCCTCTTTTATAGAAACTGTCGCAACATCCTCTAATTTCACAAATACCCCTGCTGGTGAACGCAGTTGCATTGCTTTTAGTGAATCTATACTATCATTGAAGAGCTGACCGAAACCTGTGTAGACAGGTAATACAGCACCATCCTCTGCAATTAATTGGGAGGTTAATTGTCCTCTTGTCATTTGATTGACAGACTGTGCAATTTGCGCGGGTATGAAACCATAGTCTTTTGCCTTTTCTCGGTTTACTTCAATTTGAATTTCTTGAACAGTATTATCTAAATCTGTGGAAACTTTCGTCACCTCTTCAATTGCTTGCAGGTCTTGTTGTACTTTATTGACTGCCTCTTGGAGCCTTTGTTCATCAGAGTCGGTTAATCGAAACGTTAAAGTATGCGGTGATGAGCCAGTTGCTGTCGATACGTTAAATGTCAGTTCAGTCTTCTCCTCTAGCTCTCCCAGTAAGTCTTGCTCTAGCTCTTCAACAAATTCAAAAATTGAACGTTCTCTTTCTGCTAAAGGCACAAGCTTTACATACATCTCTGCTTGGTTCGGGCTAGTTTGTCCACGTGATTGTGATTGTTGTGTACCGCCGATTAAACTAACATAAACATCCACATCTTTTTCCTGCTTTAAACGTTCCTCAATCTTTCTGACTACCTGTTCAGTTTTCGATACAGCTACACCCTTTTCAAGATTGACGCTAATAGTTGTAAAACCTTCATCGGTAGGTGGTAAAAATTCAGTACCTATTCTAGTCAATCCAAATAATGATAGGCCAAAGCAAACTACCGTGAAAATTAGTAGGAGCATGCGATGCTGCAGAACCCACACAATAGACGATTTGTACTGCCTATAAAATAGAGATTTACTACGCTGCTCATAAAAGTTAATACTTTTCATTTTTAATAGCCGACTCGCTAGCATCGGTACTACTGTAAGGGCAACTACTAAAGAGGCAATTAAACTAAATGAAATAGTGAGAGCAAATTCTGTAAAAATTTGTCCAATCAGTCCTTCGATGAACATAACAGGAATAAAGACAGCGATTGTTGTTAGTGTTGAAGCAGTAATCGCAAGAGCAACTTCCCTTGTCCCTTCCTGCGCTGCTGTAATAGGATCTTTTCCTAACCCTAAGTGTCTTTCAATATTTTCAATAACAACGATTGCATTATCCACTAGCATGCCAATACCCAATGCTAGAGCACCTAATGTCATAATATTGAGTGAAAAATCAGCCAAAAACATTAATACAAATGTCACAATAACCGAATAGGGGATGGCAATACCAATAATGATAGGGCTCTTCACACTGCGTAAAAACACAAAAAGAACGACCATCGCAAACAGACCTCCTAAAATTAAGGAAGAGCCTATGTTGCTAATGGCAATATCCACGTAGTTGCCTTGATCTACTAATATGTCTGCTGTAATTCCCCTGTATTGCTCTTTCTCTAGCAATTCATTTAAGGTTTGTTGAAACTCCTTTGACACTTCAGCAGTATTCGCACCCGACTCCTGTAAAACGGACATAAGAACTGCTGCATGCTCATTGGCACGGGTTGTCGTTACAGATGGCTGTTCTGCCCTTTTAACAGAGGCGAGGTTGCCAACTGTTAACGCTTCACCTGTTAAAGGATTCACGGAAACAATTAAATCGGCTATATCCTGAGGTGATGTTAAAGTACTAACAATACGTGTTGTTAACATTTTTCCATCATCAGTTAAAACAGGGTCACCAGGAAGTGATACATTGTTCGCTTGGACTATTTGAATAATATCTGCCTGTGTTAAGCCTTTTTCGACTAACTTTACCTCATCTAACGTTATTTGTATTTCCTCTATAAGCTTCCCAGAAACATTTACACTTGCGACACCCTCTGTCCGTCGAAGCTCCTTTTCTAAATCCTCTGCTAATAAGCGCACATCTACATTTTCATTTTCTGCCCGCAATGAAAGCTGAATAATGGGAAATTGGGATGGATCAAACTTTAAAAAGCTTGGTTTGCCCGCATCATTGGGAAGTGGTGTCATATCAATTCTCTGTAAAATATCAAGCTGGACATCTTCTAGGTTGGTGGACCAATTGAATTCAAGGACGATTAAATTGCTTCCTTCTTGTGAAGTTGATTGTAGTTTCTTAATGCCTGGTAAGGTGGCTAGTGTTGCCTCTAAAGGCTTCGTCACCCTTTCATTCACCTCTGTTGGACTGGCTCCCGGATAAGAGGTGACTACTACACCTATTGGCGGATTTAGCTCAGGTATTAAAGTAATCGGTATTTTTAATAACGATACACCACCTAATAAAATTACAAATAGCATCGTTACAATAGTAAATACTGGTCTTTTAATCGAAAAATTACTGATGTTCATATTAAAAACTCCTTCTTCTACCTCTTCCTTTCTATCATAGCCGAAAAGGGCATTATTTTATAAATGAGCTAATTTCCTATCTTAAGCGCATTTGCGAATTCAAATTTCCTAATACTGTATATATTCTACAATCCGTGTCAAATTTCCTTGTAAAAAAACACGAATCGCAAAATTGTCGATTCGTGTTGACTATTAAAGAAGGCTATAAAGTTTAATGTTTTCATTTTTATCGGCAAACCAACGCATGGCAAACTCATTTTCGAATAAGAACACAAGATTATCAAAACGATCTTTCACCAGCATTGAACGTCCAGAGGACATAGATTCTTTAACATCCTCTTCATTTTCAATCCAACGGGCAATTTTCGAACCAATTGGCTCCATCCTTACTTCCACATTGTATTCATTTTTCATACGATGTTCAAATACTTCAAATTGAAGTTGACCCACTGCTCCAAGAATAACTTCCTCTGTGTGCAGTGTTTTATAATATTGAATGGCACCTTCTTGTACTAATTGTAAAATACCTTTATGGAATTGCTTCGATTTCATTACGTTTTTAGCCGTTACACGGACAAATAACTCTGGAGTAAACTGTGGTAATTTTTCAAATTGGAATGTTTTTTTACCACCCACTACGGTATCTCCAATTTGATAAGTCCCTGTGTCATATAAACCGATAATATCCCCTGCAACAGCTTCATCTACAGTCTCACGATCATCAGCTAGGAATTGTGTAGATTGTGTGACTTTAAAGGATTTGCCAGTACGAGACAAAGTCATATTCATGCCACGCTCAAATTTACCAGACACAATACGGACAAAGGCAATACGGTCACGGTGCGCAGGATTCATATTAGCTTGAATTTTGAATATGAATCCTGAAAATTCCTCTTGTTCAAGCGGATCAATAAACTGCTCATCTTCCGTAATTCTAGGCTGTGGTATTGGTGCAAATTGTAAGTAAGTCTCTAGGAATGTTTGTACCCCAAAATTTGTTAAAGCTGAACCAAAGAACACTGGTGTTAATTCGCCACGACGAATTTTTTCTTCCGAATATTCATTACCAGCCTCGTCCAGTAGTAATATATCATCCATTGCTTGAGAATAATAAGAAGTAACTTTCATCGGATGCTCTACAGCAAGTTCACCATTTTCATCTATTGGCAGAAAGCGTTCAGCTTCATCCGTACGGAACTGCTCAATACGCTTATTGTAACGATCATAAATACCAAGAAACTCTTTCCCCATACCAATCGGCCAGTTCATAGGATATGCATGTATCCCCAGTACTTCCTCAAGCTCTTCTATTAGCTCAAGCGGCTCTTTCCCTTGACGGTCCAATTTATTAATAAAAGTGAAAATCGGAATACCGCGCATTTTACAAACCTTAAATAGCTTTAAAGTTTGCGCCTCTATCCCTTTAGCGGCGTCCACTACCATGACAGCACTATCTACTGCCATTAATGTGCGATAAGTATCTTCTGAGAAGTCTTGGTGCCCAGGGGTATCCAAGATATTCACACGTGAGCCATTATAGTCAAATTGCATCACGGAAGAAGTAACAGAGATACCACGTTGCTTTTCGATTTCCATCCAGTCAGATGTTGCAAACTTACCTGTTTTTTTTCCTTTTACTGTCCCTGCGTCACGAATGGCGCCTCCAAAAAGTAAAAGCTTTTCTGTAATCGTCGTTTTCCCAGCATCAGGGTGACTGATAATGGCAAAAGTACGACGGGATTGTATATCTTTTTCTAAATTTGAATTCATCTCGTCATTCTCCTTTTTTCATACTTAATAATAATAAAAGAAGTCTTGCCTTTCGTACAACCTTTTTACATGAAATCGCCAAAAAGAAAACCCTTTAGTACTATCTAAAAGGGTTTCCTAAATCTTATATTCCATCAAACAAATTTCAAACGGCCAGCTTCTATTGCTATTTCTGCATCACTATGCGGAAATTTTGTATTTTCAATAATTTGATAATCCTCATGGCCTTTACCAGCAAAAATAATCATATCGCCTGGTTCAGCAACCTCAATCGCATGACGAACTGCCTCTGCACGATCTCCGATACAGGCAAAATTGTCATGTAACATCCCTTTTGCCAAATCACCCGTAATACTATTATAGTCCTCATAGCGTGGGTCATCTGTTGTCAAAATAACATACTCTGCTGCCGACGCCTTCTCAGCCATGGCAGGACGTTTTGATTTATCACGGTTACCACCTGTCCCAACTAAGAAAATAAGTTTGCCCTTTTTATATGGTTGTGCTGCCTCAATCGCTTTTTCAATAGCATCAGGTGTATGTGCATAATCAACAAACATTTGTACAGGTAGCTCAGAGCATACTTTTTCCATACGTCCTTTAACTGGTGGAAGTTGCTCGATTTGCTCAATAATGGCCTCCATAGAATAGCCACGACCATAAAATGCCACCATTGCTGCTAACACATTATAAATGTTAAATTCACCTAGTAAATTCATTTTCACACGATAAATTCCTTCTGACATCTCCACATCAAAAGATGTCATATAATCGTGATATTCACAGTTAATGGCACGGAAATCTGCTGTTTCATTTTTTAAACCATATGTCCACACTGGAAATGGTGTCATAGCTGCGTACCGCTCTGACCAAGCATCATCGGCATTTAGCACAACAAATTTATTTTTTTCTAAATCTTGTCCAAGCTGGGAGAATAATAAACCTTTGGCATGCCCATATTCCTCCATCGTACCATGGAAATCAAGATGATCGTGCGTTAGATTTGTAAAAATAGCTACATCATAGTCAACACCTGCTAAACGTCCAAGTGCTAATCCATGGGATGAAACCTCCATCGTCATTAAACGACAGCCTTCCATTTTTGCTCTAAAAATCATTTGTTGTGTTGATAACGCATCACTTGTTGTATTGGCAGATTCATATAAAATTCCATTTAAATTAAAGCCAATTGTGCCAGATAAGGCAGATTTTTCACCCATACCATGCATAATATTTTGAATAATACCTGTTACAGATGTTTTACCATTCGTTCCCGTTACCCCGATCATCGTTATATCTTTGGAAGGATAATCAAAAAACTTTGCGGCTAACAAGCCTACTGCACGGTCTGTGTCTTTTACAATTACTTGAGCAATCATCTCACCTAGCGGCAATTCCCGCTCTGTTACAACAATCGTAGCACCTCCATCTACAGCCTTTTGAGCATAGTCATGTCCATCCACTGTATAACCTTTAATACAAACAAACATGCTATTTGGCTGTACACTTCTTGAATCTACTACGATATCAGTCACTTGGTCTGGCAACATGCCAATTATTTTTTTCAAAGGTAATGCACTTAACAATTCCTCTGCATACATTTCATAGTCCTCCAATCAATCTCTACACTCATGTCATCATTTTTGATTATTCGACAAAAAACGACAAAATGAATCCCCCCACGCTCTATTGAACTTATTTTACTACTTATTTCGCGATAAATAAAATGTCTCCGTGCTGTTTTTTTAACGAAAACGCTTTCATTTGAACAAAAAATACGTTTTCTTCAATTTTTTCATAATTAATGACTAATCGGCATTTTTCGACACGCCTAGGTTGGGATTTTTGGGGATATTTTTCTATACAAAGGAGGGTTTTTTTGAAAGGGGATATCTTCATTTGAAAAAAGATACCCCCATTTTAACTATTTCATAATAGAGCGTACAATTTTCACCTTTTGATTATACGGTGGAAACAGTACATTCGTCTCAAGCTTAGAAGATTTCTTTAAAATGGATTTTGCATGTGTAAAGTTTTCAAAGCTTGCTTTACCATGATATGCTTTCACACCCGATGGACCAACACCTCCAAATGGTAAGTGTAAGTTACCAACATGTGTAATCGTATCATTAATACATCCTCCGCCGAATGGCAATTCCTCTAAAAAGTATTGAGTCGCTTTTTCATGCTCTGAGAAGAAATATGCCGCTAATGGTTTCGGTAATTGGCGTATTTCATGAATTGCCAGTGGTAAATCGTTATACATCATAACAGGTAGGATAGGGCCAAAAAGCTCTTCCTGCATCGAAGGACTTGTCCACTTTACATATTCGATGATTGTTGGCTCAATATATAAATCATCTCGATCTATCCGTCCACCGAATGTTATAGCGTCACGTTCTTCCTTAATAATTTGCTGTAAACGATCAAACTGTCTAAGATTCACGATGCGTCCGTAATCAGGGCTTTTTAATGGGTTCTTCCCATAAAAAGAACGTATCGTCTCTTTTAAAATTTTCATAAAGCGATCATAAACATCTTTGTGAACAAGTAAATAATCTGGTGCCACACATGTTTGCCCAGTATTTGTGAATTTACCCCATACAATCCGCTTCGCTGCTACTTCTAGGTTCGCTGTTTGATCAACAATAGCTGGACTTTTCCCTCCAAGTTCTAAAGCAATTGGAGTTAATCGTTCTGCTGCTGCCTTAGCAACCACTTTGCCAACTGCTACACTTCCTGTAAAAAAGATATAGTCAAAGGAAGCATGGATTAAGGCAGTAACCTCATCTTTTTCCCCTTCCACTACACGTATATAGGATGGGTGAAAAGTTTCTTCAATTACCTTTTTTATAATGGCTGCAGTGTGTACAGATGTTTCTGACGGTTTAACGATAGCTGTATTACCGCCAACAATAGCACCTACCAATGGTTCCATGACCAATTGAAATGGGTAATTAAACGGACCAATAATTAATGTTACACCATACGGTTCACGAACAATAAAGCTCTTACCCATCTGATATTGAATAGGTGTTTTGACTGCTTCTGGCTCCATCCATTCTTCCACATGCTTCACCATGTAAGAAATACTATCTAAGACAATGCCAATTTCAGTTGCATACGCTTCGAACTCACTTTTCCGGAGGTCTAAGTATAGTGCGTTCAGTATTTCCTTCTCATATTTCAAAATGGATTTCTTTAGTTTTTTTAATTGCTCTTTTCGAAATTTGACACTTTTAGTGGCACGAGAAAAATAAAATTGACGCTGCTCTGTTATCATATTTTCCACATCTTTAGACGTAAAATTCATCAATAAAGCACCCCTTTTCAAAAATGGCATACATAGTTTTTTCATTTCGAAACAAACTATCATTGTCTATACGATACAACATCAGGAGGAAAAATTCCTCTTTCTACATCAGGGGGGAAGAAATTTGAGTATGTGAAATGTTTTAATTTTTTCATCTTGGGAAATATACAACTACACAACTACATACTAAACGAAACGGGGGCGTAGATGAATGACAACAACAACGACATGGTGGGAGTCTATTTTTTCTGGACCATTATCACATGGGATTTGTGAAGAAAAATTATTGCTTTTGCAAGATGAGGCTTTCTTATATCTTTCTACAGCACCGGTAGAAAACGAAGAAAATCTTGAAGTAAATTAAATGAAAGCGCATTATAGGGTACCCCTTTAATGCGCTTTTATCATGTTTAATTAGCGATTAATAATTGCCGTAACTGCTCTAACTCTGCTTCTAGTCTACTGATTGCTTCTTCCTCTATGGCAAAACCTCCTTCATCTAACCGAATAATTTGTTTATCTACAATATAAACAGAGTGCGATATTGAGGTCGCCCCTAGTACAGCTAAAACAGGCTTCAAAGCATACTCTAATGCTAATAAATGACCAATAGAACCCCCAACAGCGATAGGTAGAATGACCTTCCCATGCAGTGCTTTTTGGGGTAGTAAATCTAAATAAGTTTTCAATATTCCCGTAAACGATGCTTTGTATATAGGGGTTAAAATGACGACTATTTGTACTTCCTCAATCCATTTATTCTCTAGCTGTATACTTTCACTTGCAAAATTGGCTGTTATTAGATCTACAGCCGGTAGTTCATGAATATAATTGGAATGGACTTCTACACCCTGTGCCATTAAATGATTTTTAACCTTTTCATGGATTGCCATAACTCTAGAGCTTTTTGAGTTACTGCCATTAATGATTACTGCTTTTGTCAATTTACCAGCTCCTCTTAATTTTTTAAAAGCCATTAAAAAAAGCCCCTATTTTACAATCAAACGAAAACCGCCTTGTAAAATAGAAGCCTCTAGCTGCCTAGTCAACTCCAAAACCAAGTATTCTTATAAAATTAATCTAACATATATTTCTTTAATGTCAATAGCTTTTCAATTATTGGTGAATGGCTTTTCCAAAAACAGCTTTGGCAGTATCTCCAATATGCTCAGATACAGTCGGATGTGGGAAAATCATTTGTGCTAAAGAAAGAGCTGTACCACCTGAGTTTTTTGCCGCCAATATAGCATTCAGCATTTCTGTTGCACCATCCCCTACAACACAAGCACCTAGAATTTGACCGCTGCCCTCTTTTGTTATTAGCTTCACAAAGCCTTCAGTATTTCCCTCCATTAAAGCCTTTGGATTTGTTTGTAATGGCATTTTTGTCATCGTGTAAGGTACTTTTACCTGTTCTTCTAGTAAACCAAATGTGGCAATCTCAGGGTGTGTATATACACAACGCGGGATTGATGCTTGGTCAATTAATGCTGGTTGATTACCCATAATATAATCCACAGCATAGATTCCTTCCGCACTCGCAGAATGTGCAAGCTGATAACCACCGACTAAATCACCAATTGCATAAATATGAGGCTGACTCGTCTGTAAATGCTCATTCACGGCAATTAAACGGCCTTCAAAAGTTAACTCCAAATGCTGAGCGATTTCTGTATTAGGACGACGCCCTGTCGCAAACAGAAGATTTTCATATGTATATATACCTTTTGTCGTATGAATAGTATGGCCTTCAAATTTTTCGAATTGGAAATCTGTTATAAGCTCAATACCAAGTTTCTTCATCTTTTCTCGAATAAGGGGTCTTGCCTCTGGTTCTTCCGTTTGTAAAATATCCTCACTATGATTAAGCATTGTAATTTTCGTTCCTAGGGGGGCTAAACTAAAGGCCATTTCTACTGCAATCACACCACCACCGATAATCGTTAACTGTGCTGGTAGCTCTTTAAGATTGAAAAATGTATCTGTTGTAAAGTAGGTAGCGGACTCTAACCCTTCAAATGGTGGAACATATGGTTTACTGCCTGTTGCCAATATAATATCTGACGCCGTCAAAGTTTCATTTCCTACTGTTATCAGTAAGTCTTTAGTTAATGTGGCCTCACCACGATATAAAGTTATATGGTTGTTGATAATATAGTGCTCAATATTTGTTAGAAGCTCTTGAATAATTGTATCTTTACGTTGCATTAATCGAGGAAAATTTATTTTAACATTGTCTGTTTCTATTCCCCAACTATTTCCTCGATTTATTGCCTGCACTAGTTTACTATGCTCCAATAAAATTTTAGATGGAATGCATCCAACATTATAGCAAGCTCCTCCTAATTTATCTCGTTCAATCAACGCAACCTTTTTGCCATTTTTGGCAGCATGAATGGCCGCTACATACCCTCCTGGCCCTGCACCAATAATTGCTATATCAAATTTTTCCATATTTTTCACCTCATGTATCACCTTATCATTTGCAAAAATTGAATGCAATATTACCAGTAAGGTCATTGAAAGGGATCCTTCAGAAATTTAAAGCTTAAAGATGAAAAATAATAAAAGCAATTGAGAGGTTTTCTCTCAATTGCTTTTGTCTCCAGTCTGGCCTCGACTTTACTTTCATTACGCGTATATTTTTCCCAACTAATAGGCTTAATAAATATTCCGTTGCCAAAATCTTTGTTGTGCAATGGCGTCTACAAATTTTTTAGAAAAATCCTTATTCCCAGTTGCTAAAACAATACCTGGCCCTACATTGGCATTCGACATATTGAAAAACGTTGTACCTGTAACGGCAAATCCAATCGGTTTGTAATGACGATATGCCTCATTAATGTAATTTACGATATGTGTATTAAATTTAGCTTGATTACTTGCCTTTACACCCACCACATATAACGAGTCAAATAATACGGCATCGGTTGTAATAAAGGTGTCGCTTGCTGTTAATTGAACACCATTATTTCCAGTCACAACTCCTAGTCGATCAGAAATAATGCTGTAGCGCACCCCCTGCCTTGTTAAATATTTTAATACCTCCCCTACCTCATTCGCATCGAATCCATCACCAATTAAAACACCTACCCTAAGTGTATAAGGTAATTTAATGGTATTGGCTTGACTAAGTGCGGGTGAAGAGGCTGTTACCTTGGACTGTTCGCCACTAGGAGGGTTAACACCCACATTTTCAGCAACAGTTGTAGCCATTGCTTTATCTACGTGAACAAACATATCTACAACTTGTTGTCGCACAGATTTACTCTTGACTTTTCCAACCTCAAAGCTAAAAGCATCTATAATGTGCTGTTTTTCAGGAGGGGACATACTGTTCCAAAAGAGTCTAGCTTGTGAAAAGTGATCGTCAAAGGATTTACTACGTGCCCTTGTGATTCGCCCTTCAACCTTTTCTTCATAATGAACATATCCTCCCTCCCTTGCAGTGGATGTTGCAGGTGTATTATTGGCTAATGAATTTTTATGATAGCTTACTCTTCCTAGATTAATTGCCTGTCGACTAAAACCATTACGTTGATTATTATGCACAGGACAAAGAGGGCGATTTATAGGGATTTCTGTAAAGTTTGGACCCCCTAAACGTATTAACTGTGTATCTAAATAGGAGAAGAGTCGACCTTGTAATAGTGGATCATTGGTAAAGTCAATGCCTGGTACAACATTTCCTGGATGGAAGGCAACTTGCTCAGTTTCAGCAAATACATTATCCACATTGCGATTTAAGGTCATTTTTCCAATTATTTTTACGGGTATCAGTTCTTCTGGCCAAAGTTTTGTGGCATCTAAAATATCGAAATCGAATTTAAATTCGTCTTCTGGCTCAAGTATTTGCACCCCTAACTCAAACTCTGGATAATCTCCAATTTCAATGGCCTCCCATAAATCCCGTCGCTGAAAATCTGTGTCCTTCCCAGCTATTATCTGAGCTTCATCCCAAACTAGTGAATGCACACCTAGTACAGGCTTCCAATGAAACTTCACAAATCTTGATCTTCCTCTATCATTAACAAAACGGAATGTATGCACCCCGAAACCCTCCATCATACGGAAGCTTCTAGGTATTGTTCGATCTGACATATGCCACATAATCATATGTGCAATCTCCTGATTGTTCGCCACAAAATCCCAAAACGTATCATGGGCAGAGGCAGCTTGTGGCATCTCATTATGCGGCTCAGGCTTTACTGCATGAATTAAATCTGGGAACTTAATGGCATCCTGAATAAAAAAGACTGGAATATTATTGCCTACTAAATCATAATTTCCTTCATCCGTGTAAAATTTAGTTGCAAATCCCCGTACATCACGAGCCGTATCCATTGAACCTAAACTACCTACCACTGTCGAAAACCTGACAAACACTGGCGTTTTCTTTTTCGGGTCTTGCAAAAATTTCGCCTTCGTATACTCTCTCATCGACTCATACAATTCGAATTCACCATGTGCAGCAAAACCTCTAGCATGCACGACACGTTCCGGAATTCGTTCGTGGTCAAAATGTGTAATTTTTTCTCGAAGATGAAAATCCTCCATAATTGTCGGACCACGGACTCCTGCTTTTAAGGAATCCTCATCGTTTGACACTCTAAGACCCTGATTCGTAGTCATTTTTGTGCCTTCGTTCTCTACACGAAATGGCTCTAGTTGCTGATCCTTGGCATTTTCCTCTATATTTTTGCGTTGATTCGAATTTGGCTTATCCACGCAATCCCCTTTCATACTATTACTGATTTCGCTCAATAGACACTATATGTTTGTTTGGATTAAACATGCATTTATTTGACAATCTATTTCCACTAAAGTAAAGAGTAGGACCCCTACGTCACAAAAAGAACCTACCGTTTTTAAAATATGTATCGTATCATTTCATGTATGTTACAGTAAGGGTTGTCACGGCTCTCCGAACTACGAAGAGCCATCATGTCTGTACAATTTTTAATCGCTACTTCATGACGTAATGCAATGGGGGCAATAATCGTCTCATCAGCCTTATGACGGAAATATCGGCTCACACCGAGGTGTTGTTCCATTTTGTCATTTAAGACGGCACGTGGATATTTTTCCGAGCTATCCACTTCCTCAAAATGCAAAAGTAACCACAATTCAAAAGCCTCATTAGAATAGGCAATTTGAATCTCTTTTTCCTCACAAAATTGATTTACTTCCTCCAATTGCTTTTCTGTTAAATCATCCTTATCAAAAACAATCCAGACCTCATCAAAATATTGATAACTAGAATCCCGATAAGCATGTTGAGCAAGCTTGATGGCAGATCGTTTAACATTTTTTATTTTGACACTCACCATTTTAGAGCGCTTCAAAATACGTAGCTGTTCAAAATAAATACGCTCCGTTTCACCTTCACAATAAATTAAAATAGTTTTCCGCAGTGTTCGGTTCCCTTGTTGACGTACTCTCACTGCTCAGATACCTCCGCTTCTTCTAAATATTGTTCAGATAAATATTCATTAATAACGGGCGTTGCGCCAAATTCTCCTTTTAAATAACGTTTTGCATAAGAAAGGTCGCCACGCTTTTTTTGCAAGTCTGCAAAATCAAATAAAGAATAGAGCTCAGATTCATTTTTAAAGGTTTTATTAACAAACCAAATTTGATCAGAACGCAATGGCTGATCCAATAACTCTATTTCATGACTCGTCACGACAAATTGATTACTCGTATTACGTTTACTATTCATGATTGCCATTAGAAATTCGCAAATTGATACATGAAAAGCTGTATCGAATTCATCAATAAAAATAGTTTTTCCTTTATTATAAGCATCTACCATCACACAAGCTAAATGCAACATGCGCACTGTACCTTTAGAATCCATCGTCCAATTGATCGTCTCGTTTCCGATGGGCACACCCGATTCATCAAATGATAAATAATGTAGGTCAATATCAACTTCTTGAATGACCTCAGGGCTGTCAAATTCGTAGCCAATGGTATTTTTTTCTCTGCGCTCCACACGTCTTGCCGTGACATCTTGAATTGAAAAATCGGCAATTTTAAGAAGTTTGATGACCTCTTTTTTAAAGGGCTCCTCTTCAAGTTTACGAATTAGAGGATGACTTGATAACCGATTCGCTTCATCTAGAAACAGCATTTTATGTAAAAACCAATCGAATACCTTTAACGCGTCTGAATCATTAAAAACATGTAGCACTGATATAAAGGCTGTATTATTCCGCGTATATTTTGTTAATTCCTGTGCAGTCGAATGAGCTGTTTCATACGAATAATCCACACCATCCCATCGTCGGACAAAAAGCTCTTCCTTCAAATTATGAGTTGTCTTGTGAAGACGCTCATATAGAATGATGGAAGCATTGTACTGAATTTCATACTCATACAAAGCACCGTCCAAAAATAGTGAAATCATAAATTCTGTTGGTTGGCCCTGCTGACTTCCTAGCTTGAAAGGTTGATAAGGCAGGCGTAATTGTTTAACATTGTTCAGATTCTCAAAGTTAAAGAGTAAGGTTCTCAAAACTTTAAGCGCGGTAAATAGATTGGATTTACCACTTCCATTCGGCCCAAAAATAAATGCACTTTTCACGACACGAAGTGAATCATCCAACGGTATGGTATGGGTATCCTTCCATTTTCGTAGACGACTTCCTGCTACCATTGAAAATAATGTATCCTCTTTATAGCTTAGACAATTGTTCACTCTAAAATCTACAAGCATATGTAAGCCTCCGTCCACATCCATTTCTTTAATGAATTATTATACTATAGACATAGAAAAAGACATATTACACTGTGTAATATGCCGAATCCTCTATATAGTTAAATTTCCGCCAATTTATCAACTTGTAAAGCATTCAACGTACGTTCAATTCCCTCTGCAAAAGAAATTTTGGGTCTCCAACCAATTGCATTGGCTAATTTGTCATTATTTAAAAATGAATGTTCAATATCTCCTTCTCTTGCGGGTGCATATTGAATTTCAAGTGGATGATTTAAATGCTGAAGCAACAAAATCACTTGATGAAGAGACCACGCTTCATTTGTGGACACATTATAGATACCTTGTAATCTTGAATGGACACCGGCATAAATGGCATCTGCAATATCATCGACGTAAATAAAGTCACGTGTCTGTTCACCATCACCATAAATTGTAAAGGGTCTTCCCTCCATGCTACTCTTTAACATACTTGGGATGACAGCAGCTTCACCTTGCATTTGTTGTCTTGGACCGAAAACATTGGCGAATCTGTAAATAAGGATAGGTAACCGATAATCCTTTTGCCATTTTTCACAATAGGTTTCCCCTATGCTCTTGTTTAGCCCATACATTGATATAGGTTCGCACACATCTGTTTCTTCTAGTGGCGGATAGTGACTATTTCCATACACAGCCGCTGAGGAGGCAAAAACAAAATGCTTTACCTTATATTTAGATGATAAAAAGAGCATTTGACTTAGCCCAACAATATTCGTCAAAATATCCTTTACTGGCTCCTGTAAGGATTGTTGAACACTCGTTTGTGCTGCACAATGAATGACCACATCGAAATGTGTCTCTTTAAAAAGGTGCTCACAAACCTCATCCTCCACATTTAAAAGATAAGATTTATGCTCAAAATCAACATTCCGTAAGTGACCTGTACTTAAATTATCAATAATATAAACAGATGCACCTTCTTCAAAAAAACGCCTACCTACTGCACTGCCAATAAAACCATAGCCACCTGTCACTAATACATTCATCCTATCGCCCCCAAAAACAATATGATGATTTATATGCAGAATTTGCTAAAAATATGCAAAAAACATACTCGATGGAATTAATTTACAAAATATCATTACTAGAATATTTCTTAAGTACATACCTTTTTTTGGACATATAAAAAGCATGCTTGAATATACCTTCAAGCATGCAGGAAAATCTCTTTATTAAGCTGGGTTAATTTCTAACTCAACTGATACTTTAATATCTTTACCTACTAGTACTCCACCAGTTTCTAAGGCTGCATTCCAAGTTAAACCAAAGTCTTCGCGATTGATAGTTGTTTCAGCTTCAAAACCATATACTTCTTGCCCCCAAGGATTAGTACCCTTGCCATTAAATTCTGTATCAAATGTTACTGATTTTGTTACACCTCTAATAGTTAAGTCTCCTGTTACTGAATATTCATCGCTAGATTTTTTAGTAATGTCTGTTGATTTAAACGTAATTGTTGGATATTGTTCAGCATCAAAAAAATCCGCTGCTTTTAAATGGTTATCACGATCTTCACTACGTGTATTAATACTTGCTGGATCAATAGTAAAGCTAATGTTAGCAGTTGTTAAGTCTGCAAGATCTGCCGCCTCAATGTCCGCTGTGTATTTATCAAATACACCTTTCACTTTTGATACCATCATGTGTTTTACTTGAAAGTTAATTGCTGAGTGCCCTAAATCAATATTCCATTTTGCCATTTTAAAATTCCTCCAATAAGTTGATTTTATCTCGATTTCGAGATATATTTTAAAATATGAAGCAACTACATGAATTATGTTACCCAACATTGATTAGGCTAAACATTTGTAGTTACTTATCTTTTTGTACTACTTTGGTTATGAAAAGTAATTGATTACTTTATGTAACTTACTATATATTAATAATTAAATTACGTCAAGTAATTTAATTATTTTTTGTTAAAAGTTCTTTTTGAAATTTGAAATATTCAATTTACGATTTCGAACAAGCATAGGTTTGTCCACATTAGCCATAAATAAAGCATAACGTTAAAGAGTTTTTATGTATCATCCTTTGTCTATCAAAATTCATGATCGTATCAGGATTTTTTTTCATCCATTTGTTATATAATTCTGCGAAGAGGACTTGGAGGTATGAGGTATGAAAATCAATAGAATGGATCATGTGAGCATAAACGTGAATGATCTTTCAGAGGCTAAAGCATTTTTTCTTGAGCTAGGGCTTGAAGTGAAAGCAGAATGGGAATTACAAGGAGAACTGCTGAGCCGAATTGTAGGGCTTAATTATACAAAAACGGCATGTGTAGGATTGGGGATGCCTGATGGTCAGACATGGATAGAGCTAGTGAAATTTTACTCGCCTTCTGATGAAAAAGGTATACAGCCAACTTTTGCAAATACGCTTGGAATCCGACATATTTGCTTTAATGTTGAAAATATTGAAGGTATTATTGCTAAATTGAAAAAAAGGGGTACAAAAATTTTTAGTGAGATACAGCAATATGAAGAAAGTTATAAATTATGTTACGTGCGTGGTCCTGAGGGCATTATTTTAGAGTTGGCGGAGAAAATCCAATAAAAAAGGCTAAAAAGATGGAGAACCTTGACAGTGAAGGTTCTCCTCAATAAAAAGAAAGTCAAGCTCTATTTATTCACCACGTTTTACTAATTTACCCTGAACAACAAAGCGGTGCTCGTCACTCATCACTGAATCCTTACAGGTAGACAATGTCAGGATTTTATCACCGGGACTTATAGCGACATCCATTTGTATGGATGATCGCTTTTGAATTTCCTCTAGAAATTGCTTATAAGCTCCGTCACTTGTAAAATCCGTTTCAATATAGTAGAAATCAATAGTTGTCTCATATGCTGCAAATACCTCGATATCATACCCTTCATATAAGGTATCTAAATAAATAATGGGATGGTCATTCGCGTAGTCTTGCTTTAAGTAATTTTTTAGACTGCCAAACATCGTATTGTTTTTCATAGCATGACCATATAAAACTGTATTTTGACTCATAGAAACAATATTATTTCGATAATCCATAAAGACACTGCCTGCACGACTTTCCTCGTCTCTAAAATTATGATTTAAATAAAAATCATTATTGTCAGCTTGTAGTACTGGATTATTTAACTTTGTTCCATCCACTGAAATCCATCCTACAATTTGACGGTTCATTGCTAATAAATCTTGGAATTGAGGTCTTATCGTTGAAGGAGCTTGAGTTTCTTCCTCTTGATTTACAGGCTGATCTTCAATAGTGCTTAATGTAGCTTGATATATATCCTGCACTTCCTTCAGCGATTTTGATGTCTCATAGTACGTATATAGATACTTTGCAAGGGAAAATGCAGAAAATAAAAATATTGCTACATATAGAAATGTGACAAACTTTGACGCCTTCTTTTTCATCCCATCACCATTCATATCCCCATTGGCATCATATAATAGCCAAGTTGTTGATCTTCATTAAATACCGCGTTAACCCCATATACCTCTTTAATAACATCTTTCGTAATTACATCACGTGGGGTACCTTCTGCAAATATTTTACCATCCTTCATTAAAATAATATGGTTACTATAGCGAATAGCTTGATTAATATCGTGTAGCACCATGATAATCGTTAAGCCGTGCTGCTCGTTTAATGTTTTGACAAGCTCTAATAATTCTAGCTGATAATAAATATCCAAATATGTTGTCGGCTCGTCCAAGCATAGTATTTCTGATTGTTGTGCCAAAGCCATAGCAATCCAGACACGTTGCCGCTCCCCACCTGATAACGCCTCTAAATTTGTTGAACTCTTTTGTTGTAAATTTGTACAAGCCAGTGCCCATTCAATGGCTTTTTCATCTCCCTCATTGTCCTTTTTCAGCAATGTTTGGTGGGGAAGACGACCAAAACCGACTAATTTTTCAATTGTTAAATCTTTCGGTATATCGTTTTGCTGATATACTATGGCTAGTTTTTTAGCAAATTCCTTAGGCTTATAATCTAGTAAGTCTTTATTTTCTAACAGGACATTTCCTGATTTAGGTGAATGCAGACGAGAGATGACACTTAATAAAGTTGATTTCCCACAGCCGTTCGGACCAATTATTGTTGTAATTTTGCCTTTTGTAATTGATGTGGAAACACCCTTTAAATGATTACGTGTATTATCATGCGATACAATAATGTCTTGTATATTCATGCTTGTCACTCTTTTCGTAATAAGAATATTAGGAAGGGTCCACCGATAATGGCCATAATGGTGGACGCCGGGATTTCAAGTGGTGCAACAATTGTACGTCCAATTGTATCTGCTAATAAAATTAGTAATGCTCCTGCCAATGCTGTAAACGGAATAAGCACAGCATGATCATGGCCAACTAATCTGCGAGCAATATGAGGTACTAAAAGACCCACAAATGAAATAACTCCTGCAACAACAACTGAAACAGCTGCTAGTAAGACAGCCACTGCTGCAATTAATAACCGTGCTCGCACAACTTGAAATCCTAAGCTTTTAACAGTTTTGTCTTGTAATACGAGTAAATTACACCAACTATATAAAGCAAGAGAACCTATTAATCCGATTGAACCATATGTCACAATTGTTGAAACATCTTTCCATGTTCGCATGGTTAGATTAGAACCAATAACACTGGATGCGGACATATTTAAGGAGCCGCCTAAGCTAATCATAGCCTCGGTTAAGCCTGTAAACATAGCGTTAATCGCTATCCCTACTAAAATCAATTTGAGCGGGCTTAAGCCAGATTTCCAAGATAATGCAAAGACAAGCGTACAGGCTAAGGCTCCACCCATAAATGCTAACACGGGTGTCATAAAAAATAATGTGGGGAAAAAGGCAACAATAAACAATTGGACAAATGCTGCACCCGAAGATATTCCGATAATCCCTGCATCTGCCAATGGGTTACGCATCACCGATTGTAAAAGCACCCCAGAAACTGAAAGGGCGGCACCTGCAAATAATGCCACAATGATACGTGGGAAGCGTAAATCACGAATAGCCTCCATTTGACTATTCCCCTCATTAAATAATGCCCCTATAAACTCAAAAAAGCCCATTTTAATGCTACCTGTTGATGCTGAATAAATCACTGTCACCAGTAATAAAAAAATTACAAGTAAAAAACTGACGATTCTTTTTGTCATATCGGACTTCCTTTTTCTTTTTTTATTCCATATAGGATAAGAAAAACGCTCTATGACGAGTAAAAATACTGATCATACGAGCGACATTCGAGTTACTATTTACGATAGAAAATTTCCATCAGCTGTCCTAAAGCCTGTGGTACCTGCAAGGAGGATGTCGTCCCGAATAATTCTTCCTCTAAATCATAGACTTTACCGTTTTTCACTGCATCGAAATGTTTCCAAATATCATTAGTTTTAAATTCTTCATCAAACATTTCCACAACCTCATCGGGCATGCCATGTGATAAGCGCAAAATAATATCCGGATTGCTATTATGAAGATATTCCGTATTAGAAGATAGATATTCTGCATCTTGCCCTTCCATTACATTGATACCCCCTGCTCGTTTGACAAGATCCCCGGCATAGGAATTTTCTGTTGCTACTAGATAACTCCCTGGTATACCTAGTAAAATTAATACGCGAGGACCTTCTTTATTCGCAGCTACGCTTTGGACTGCCTCGATATTCTTCTGTAGATCTTTTACTAATGCATCGGCTTGAGCTTCACGATCATAGCGTTTTCCTAGAGATGTTATCTCCTTTAGCATGGCATCAACGCTTTGGAAATTAAGAAAATCAACAGGAATATTAAGTTGTTTAAATTTATCCTGTAAATCGTATTCTAAAGTGGAAACGGATAATACTTCTGTTGGATTTAATGACTTAACAATTTCCATATCTGGCTCCATCGCATTACCGATTGTTGGCAGACCATCAAAACGCTTTGCTAATTGCTTTTCTGTTTCAGGTACAGCGATTGCATCAAGCTCCAGCTTATCAAGGATATCCGCTACCACTACAGTCCCAGCAATAATACGTTGCTCACTATCTTCTGTTACCTGTTCTTTATCAGTAACTGTCTCTTTTTTTTCTGTTTGATCGCTGCTACTACATGCAGCAAGAATTAGTGATAGTAATGTCAGCAACAGTACCTTCATTTTCCAATCTTTTTTCATTGTGTCATCCCCCACTTATTTCTGCTCAGTCAGCTAAATTTTTGGTTTTCCTAATACGCTTAATCAGTAACCATCCTGATACCAGACAAATAACGATTAGCCCAATAATTTTTACGAAGTTTAACGGCTCCATTTGCTGATCTGCAGTCGATTTTTTTACTACTTTTGTTTCCGTAGTTTCCTCATTTGTTTTGCTGTCCTCTAATGCTTCTTCTAAAGCTTCATCAGTTGGTTCATCAAGTGTACGATCAAATGTTAATTTTTCTTCCTTTGGTCTAAGCAAGGGTGTTTGAATAGCTGGTAATGTCTGTGTGGCATTGCTAGAAACATTCTCTTTACTTATTTGTATTGGTGGCTTTTGTACCTGCTCCTGTTGCTCCGTTTCCACCGACTTGTCACGTACGACTTGCGTAGTAGGTTTTTCGTTCGTGGGTTTTTGTAAAAGCAATGAAACCTGCTTTTGATTGAATACTAGCTGAACATAATATTGATGATGATAAGAAATGTCAGGAATATCAATCTTTACCCACATTCTTAACGGCTGTGTTAAGTCCTCAACCTCAAATTCCACCATGCGTACATTATCTAAAAGAGAAACTTGCTTTGGTTCAATCTGATTTCCCTTATCATCTATCTGTAGACCTGTCACCCAAGCTGATTGTAAAATAGTCATTTGCGCATAGTATCTACCACCCTTTTCAATAACCTTTGCGATTGGCTTCACATAGTTATTCAAAATAGAAGGTTCATTTTTACCATCCGCTAATAATACATAGTCCACTGCCCATTCTTGGCCTTTTGTTTCTTCTACAACTAAGTTTTCAGCTTCATCCGTTTTGTTTTTTTCCTGAGGAACATTCGGAGTAAGTCCCGCTATCTCTATTCGCAGCTCTTGAGTGAACGAAAAATAAGATTCTTCAGCTGCAAGCTCCACATTGCCCTTTATAACAATCGGGTCTTGTAATGCCAAAACATCAAACTGAACTAAATTTTCTATATCTTGAGTCAAAGAAATTTCATTGCCAAGCTGTTCGATATGTATGTCGCGTACAGAATATGATTGTTCAAGTGCCAAAGTTAATTGATACTGACCATCCTTTACGGTGAGAGTTGCTTTATGTTTAAAAAGATTTCCTTCAAACCCTTCAATAGGAGAAAAACTTAGTTCAACTTGATAACTACCATCTATTATGCCAAGGTTCTCAGCTTTTGCTTGCATAAGAATGGATGGAGGGAAAACAAGCAATAAAACTGCCAAAACAGCCGAAATACAAATGTGCTTTTTTATGATTGTCATTGCATGGTCTCCTCCCATTTTAAACACATAGGAACTTCCTTCCCCATAAAATATGAGAAAGGAAGTTGCTGTAAAAATCCTTATTATTTATTCATGTATTGCAATGAGCCATTTAAAATTTTCGCCATATGTGAACGTTTTAATGGACTGTTGGCATCAATAACTGTTTTGCCATCAGCAGTTGGAGAACCAGTCATTACTTTACCTGCATATAGAAGTGCAAAGGCTTTTTTTGCTTCTTCGTCTTTCACTTTTGCTCCATCAGCATAGTAAGAAAGACCTGTGTCACCAAAGCTCATTTCTTTTCCTGCTACATGTGTTATTGTGCGATAGATCATGACAGCTGCTTGTTGACGAGTAAGTGTATCATTTGGATTGAAGTTTGTCGCTTTTTTAACAATGCCTGCTTCAGCTAATGCATTAATAGCTTGAACAGCTTCCGCACTAAGCTTACCTGTATCTTTAAATCCAGCATCTTTTGTAGAAGATACGTTCAATGAACGTGCCACCATTAAAGCAAATTGAGAACGTGTAATGTTGTCATTTGGTCTAAAATTGTCTTGTGCCTTCACAATTCCTAAGCTGTAAAGTGATAGGATGGCATCTTTATTCGCATCTTTACTAATGTCCTTAAATGGATTGATAACTGGTTTCACTGCACCTTCCACAGCAAAGCTAAATTGTACTGTATGATTCGAATCATACTTCACACCTTGGGCTGGTTCATTTACAACGATGTGTAATTGAGCACTTACCAGTTTCTTCAAATCTTTAACTTCAAATGAATATGTGCGTGAATTTGTTGCATCGTCTTGTTTCACTAAAGTTGCTTCTTTCCCCTCTACAGTGAAACCTTTTACATATTGACCTTGAGGGAATGTCATTGTCACAACATTTTTACCGTCTTTTACAGTAACTCCTACTTTTGGTGCGATATATTGTTTCATCATCGACTCTTCTGTTGTACCATCTTTGTAAACAGTGACAGCAACTTCATTCACTTTCACTTCTTCTTTTACTTCTTTCACTGCTTTTAGATCAAAATCATACCATTTATCCATATTTGCGGAAGGAACAACTACATGGATTTTTGCTGATTTAACTTCATCAACAACCACAGGGAAACTGTATGTAATAGTACCGTCGTTATTTTTTACTTCTTTAGCATCTAAAAATGTATCGCCTTGTTTTGTTTGTAGACCTGCAATCATTGGTGCAGATTTAGCAGTGATTGTTAATTGAGCTTCAAATTTACCGTCTTTTTCAACGATTGTTCCTTGTGGTACTAAATGAGAACTAATTGCAGGCTGTGCTTCTGTTGTACCTGTTTTAAAAATTTGGAAATTAATAACTGAATCCGTTTTAGCAGCTTTCGTTGTTTCTGCCTTCACTTCTGTATTTGTTGTTACTAATTCTGCCGCAGATGCAAAGGAAGGAACTGTAAGAGATGCTGCTAACAATGAAGCTAGTACTATTTTAGTTGCACGTGATTGACGTTTTTTAGCCATTTTATTGACCCTCCGTTTTTGTTTGTAGTTTTTTTCTATAAAGTAAAAATGCTGACCCCACTAACGCAACGATTAATAGATAAGGTGTTGCATCATCTGTTTGTGGATTGGGCACTTGACTTCCAGTTGTAGTTGCTGAAGAAGTAGGTTGAGATTTACTGGATTCTGTCTGTTGAGTAGAAGCAGTCGCTGTATTTGCAATTGATGTGGCATCAAATACAAGTGATACACTGTATTCATGATGATAATTGATATCATCAATATCAATTTTCATCGCTGTTACTACAGGTTTTGTTAGGTCTTTAACAGTGAATTGTACCGTTCGTGTATCTGTTGCTTGATCTTCACTCACTACAGTTGCTCCACCTGGTGGTTGAAATTTCGTAATCCATGCACTGTTTTTTAATGTAATTTGTACTACAGCAGTGCCATTCTTCACCGTCACTTTAGCCGGTTTTACAAAATAATCATTAGCAATGGATGCGGAATTACTTTCAGGTTTATTGACCTGATATTTTATCGAATGAGTGCCATCAGCCAGCTGAGCAGATGCTTGCGTTAACCCGAAGTTAACGAAAAAAATACTAACAAGCATGATCAACATGAGCATTTTCTTCATGTGTTGCACGCCTCCCTTAGTCATAATAAAACATCCTAATTGATAGATTCACTTCCATGTAAACGAAAATAATTCTCAATTACGATTCTACTCCCAAGAATAATCGTTACTGCCAGTCAATGTCAACTATTAATCCAAATTCGTCCTCAATATGTCAAATTTTCCTCCTAATAAAAAGAATATCACCAAAATTTGGTGATACTCTCGCTCATCATTTTATTTAGCAAACATCTCTAAAATACCAATCAATAATAATAACCATCCTGAAATAGCTGTTGAATGCCTGCCAATAAACGTTTTGGCGAGCAACGCCCCACATTGACTGCCTACCCCCACCGTAACAAAAGAAAAGACACCGATGGAAATTACTGTCCATATTGCAGAGATGCCATTTGCTCCAATGGCAATGCCCCCTGCCAAGCAATTAGCTGACAATACAAAACCGAGTGCCATTGCCTCTCGAGTTGAGATCACTAAATTTTTATCTTCATCAAAAAGCTCAGGGTTCCCTGCTATCCGCTGTTTAGAAAAGTTATTGGACATCAAGGTCCATATGCCTATAACGCATAATAGTAAACTTCCTAATAAATTGGCAGTATGCGGTGAAATGTATTCAACAACAGTGCTGCCAGCTGTTACAGCGACATATGTGACAATCATTGACATGCCAGCGATCACTGCATTCGATAAAATAGGGATTTTAACTTGCTTGACACCATAAGCAAGCCCAATCCCCAAATTGTCTAGATTTGCAGCAATCCCTATTAGAATAATAGTAATCCAGTGCATACTAAGCCTCCTCAAAACCCAGTCTCCATTTTCACCTATCATATGTAATCGAGTTAAAAATCTATGGGCTTCTTAGTCCCTTATTCAGCACCTTTTCCATGATTCATTCTTCATTTTATTGCATGAGTTACAGGAAACCTCTATTTGACAAAAGTAACAACTTGTATATAAAATTAAGTTGTTACTTATTGATATTTATTAATTTTCACTAAGAGGTAAGGAATTATTGAAAGGGGAATATGATGAGATATTCAAAAGTATGGAAGATAGGATTTGTTTTTTCATGCCTACTACTATTAGCTGCATGTGGTTCTGCAGATGCTGGTACGAAAGATAAAAAGAAATTAACTTGGCGTATGTTGAATGGGATACAGAGGTTGCTTCTACTCATGTGGTAGGACAAGTATTAGAAAATTTAGGATATGATGTAACACTAACACCATTAGACAATGGCATCATGTGGGAGGCACTTGCGAACGGTGAGGTTGACGGTATGGTATCTGCCTGGTTACCGCAAACACATGCTCCTCAAGTAGAGAAATACAAAGATAAAATTGAGAATTTAGGCGAAAACCTTACTGGTGCTAAAATTGGCTTAGTCGTTCCAAGTTATATGGATGTTAATTCAATTGAAGACTTAACAACTCAAGCCAATAAAACAATTACAGGCATTGAACCAGGGGCTAATATGATGGCTACAACCGAAAATGCCTATAAGGAATATCCCAATTTAGAAGGTTGGAATGTTTTAACCTCTTCAGCCGGTGCCATGACCGCAGCCCTTAGTCAAGCCATTTCAAACCATGATGAAATCATTATTACAGGTTGGTCACCCCACTGGATCTTTAATGCCTACGATTTAAAATATTTAGAAGACCCTAAAGGTTTATATGGTACAGAAGAATATATTGGTACATTCGCTCGTAAAGGATTAAAAGAAGATGCATCTGAGGCGTATGATGTCCTAGATCGTTTCTATTGGACTGCCGAAGATATTGAAAGTGTGATGTTTGATATTATGGAAGGTATGAGTGCTACGGAAGCAGCCAAGAAATGGATTAACGACAATCAAGATAAAGTAGCTGACTGGACAAAAGACGGGAAGTCATCATAAATGAAAAAATCCATTTACTAATCACTAGTAAATGGATTTTCTAATTATAATGGACTACTTACAACTGTAATCCTCCTTTTAGAAGTGATCACCTTGAAACTAGTTTTAAATTGTGACCCCTGTGCTGTCGATCAAGTGCAAGTTCATTCCACCAATAACTAACACTCCTTTACAATCAATACTAAATGGGGAAAAGTTGATGGGAACGAAGGGGAACTTCTGCGGAAAACACAACTAAACTTTTTAAAGTTTGTCTACGGTATTGAAACATTAGGCTATTCTACTATCTTTACTCTTTTTTGAACAGGGGGCCCTAATGAATAAGAATTAACCATTCTTATTCACCATCTTCATGGCTATGAATTTATTTACACTTCTTAACTTTTTTCACCCTAACATTTATTATTACTAGTAATGGTAGAAAATTTTAAAGCACGTTTGATTATATATTTTTACGAATTTTTCCCGTATGACTTTTCAGTTAAATGTTTTACTATATATCGAAAGAAAAGGAGTCTTTCATGAACTTAAATCTCAAAGCATTGTTTCCTTCCTATCGTTATTATCGTTCCAAGCCAACTCAACTATCAAATGACTGTCATATTTTTTACCATCACGAAACTAAGGAATGGTTCTCTATCTCAAAGCATGAGGTTTCACACCGGGACTACGAATGGCTGACGGTTTTTTATACTGAAGTTACTTCGTCACTATTTCAAGCCTCGGATATATGGTATGAATTTATTTACTCAAATGGTGACATGCCATCCAAATTAACCTTTAAGAAAGCACGTGTTATTCAAATAACTTTTATAAACGAAAACCCTCCTTTAGAAGCATTAAAAGAAGCGCTATACAATTTTTTTCAGGAAGATACGATATTCATTCAAGTTGCTACTAATCACTTTTTACTTATTGAACCTGAAAACTGTTCCATAAATGAGAGGGAAGATTTACTTGCCCTTATTCGTACGATTGAAGTAGATTTTTATGTCCGCATCCATTTATATGTAGGAGAATTTTATGTAATTGATCAAAATTTTCCAGTTAAATTCCAAAGAGAAGCACAATGGTTCAAAGAATGCTTACATTTAAGAACTGCTGAACCTTATTATTCATTTCAAACAATATTCCCTATTTTATTAACAGAACAATTGCCCACTTCTATTCTTAAATTTATTGAAGAGCAGATTATTCTACCTTTAAAGTCAGACAAGGAATTATTGGAAACAATTAAAACTTTTTGTGAATGTGGTTTCAATATTTCGTCGACATCCAAAAAATTACATATACATCGTAATACGCTTACCTATCGATTATTAAAGTTTCAAGAAATCACCAATATTACTATCAAAAATTTAGATGGTGTTATTCTTGTTTACTTTGCTAGTTATCTTTGGTCCTTTTTACAAAATGCACAAAATTAATTAACTGAAAATTATGCACATTAAACATTGGTTTTCTTCCTTACTTTATTTACACTGAATAAAAGAACAAAGGGGATTAAATATGGAGAAAATTGTACTTAATCATATTTATAAAATATACGATGGTGGTGTAACGGCTGTATCTGATTTTAATTTAACAGTTCAGGATCGAGAGTTTATTGTACTTGTTGGTCCTTCAGGTTGTGGAAAGTCAACAACATTACGTATGATAGCAGGGTTAGAGGAAATTTCGGAAGGCGATTTTTTAATTGATAACAGGAAAATGAATGATGTGCCATCTAAGGAACGTGATATAGCGATGGTGTTTCAAAACTATGCACTCTATCCACATATGACAGTATATGACAACATGGCATTTGGCTTAAAGCTTCGAAAATTTTCAAAACAAGAAATTAAAGAACGTGTTCACAACGCAGCAGCCATACTCGATTTAGAAAAGTATTTAGATCGTAAGCCTAAAGCTCTATCGGGTGGTCAGAGACAACGAGTTGCCCTTGGTCGAGCAATCGTCCGAGATGCAAATATTTTCTTAATGGACGAGCCATTGTCCAATTTAGATGCAAAGCTACGCGTGCAAATGCGTGCAGAAATTACTAAGCTTCATCGACGATTAAAAACAACGACAATTTACGTAACACATGACCAAACTGAAGCAATGACAATGGCAACACGCCTTGTTGTCATGAAGGATGGTATTGTTCAACAAATTGGTACGCCTGAAGAAGTATACAGATTACCTGAAAATAAATTTGTTGGTGGTTTTATAGGCTCACCATCAATGAACTTTTTTAAAGGGGTTTCTATGAGGAAGGGATTCAATTAGGACCTATTACATTAACCATTCCAGCAGAAAAATCCAAATTATTATTAGAGCAAGGATACTTACAAAAAGAATTGATTCTTGGCATTCGTCCTGAACATATATATGAAAATCTTCTGTCATTTCTGAGCCATTCTTCTCAGCTATTGAAGCAAATGTTGATGTATCCGAATTAACAGGTGCTGAGCTTATGCTACATGCACAGTTAAATGGACAGCCTTATATTGCACGTGTAAACTCTGATACCAAAATTACTCAGGGCCAATTAGCACACCTACTTTTTGATATGTCACGAGCTCATTTCTTTGACTTAGAAACAGAGCAACGCATTCGTTAGAATAATAGACAAGTATAAGCCTCATTGAAAAGGAAACAGACTACAACAAGTCTGTTTCTCTTTTTACAGTTTAATGTGCAATCAACCTCACTAATTTCAGATTAACCGTTCTATTTGACAGTTAGTTATTCTCCTCTACCATTCATGACATTTACGTACTAAAAACATACAAATGTAAAAGACCCAATTTCTCTATATAGGGGATAGAAAGAAGTTGGGTCTTTTTATGAAATTTTTATCGATGTAATTTCCCATTTTCCTAATCGCACCACTGTTTTTTATTACTTCATTGCTGCACCATACAGACCTGCCTCAGCTTTCCGAATACTACTCTCTATAATTTGCTCTTTCCCTTCAAAAGGCGTACGTAACAAACGTTGCTGAATGACCTCTTTAATCTGCTCGATGATTTCGGCTGATGATTAAAAAAACCTCCGCCTAATACGATGCAGTGTGGATCAAGCATTAAAATCATTTGGTGTAACTGTTTTCCATGCAATCAATAATTTGCTGCAACACCTTCTCCATGATAGGGTCACCCTTGTAATAGAGCTCCATCATATCTTTAATCGAATAGCTGAATTTCCTAGTAATACTCTTCCCAGCTTTTCTATAGCTGGCCCAGCGACACTTTCCTCTAACGTTTCACCAGCATGACCGACAATATTAAACCCTATTTCACCAGCTAATCCTGTTCCTCGTAAAAATTCACCATTAACGATGGTACAACAAGATATCCCTTACTTAATGTTACATATACCATCGTTTCCTTCTGAAATCCTCTAGCATTATACTCTCCCAGGCTGCCATATGCACATCGTTATCCATCATAATCTGTGCATGGGGAAAAAATTCAACTAAGCGTTCACAAATCGGAAAGTTACGCCACGGTATATTATTTTGATAGATGGCTTAGACCTTTTGAACATCAACAATACCAGGTAAACCAATGCTTACCTTAGAGATATCTTTAAAAGAGAGCTTCTTCTCCATACAGAGCAACTCAAGCTGTTGATTAAACAATGGAATAAAGCGTCTCTAGTTGAAAATATCACTTGGTACCTCTCTTTTAATTAAGAGCTGCTGGTGTTGGTTGAATAAAGCTGTGGCTAACTTTGTCCCACCAACATCGGCTACTAAAATATGACTCATCTTTTCATCACCAGTTTTCCACACAGGATTCACTTAAATTCAAAATTATCAGAAAGTAAAAGATAGAAATATATCTATTACCTATGGAAGAGTCTACTATTATGAAAGTTGACGACTTGTGTTAAATTACGTGGTTTATCGGGATTACGCCCTTTAAATATGGCATGCTGATAAGCTAAAGTTGGAAGTAAGGAACCGCTCAACAAGGCGATTTACATCATCTACTTCTGCAGATAGCTTAAAAATTAAATCTGCTTCTAATTCTTCAGAAGCTATACCGATTAATAACAACGAAGCCTCCAAGCTTTTGGAATATCCTTCACTAATGCCTGATCATATTCCTTCGTTTCATTTTGTGTAAATATAATAACAACCGTTTCCTGATCGACAATAGAAATTGGACCATGTCGGAATTCTAAATTTGGAGTAACTTTCACATTCCGTTTGGGTCATTTCCTTCAGCTTTAATGTTGCTTCTTTAGCCAACCCATTAAAAACACCTGACCTAAAAAATAAAGCGCTTTATGGAAGCATCTTCAGTCACCTGCGTTAACTGCTGTCCATTGCCTAATGCTGAATGCACAAGAGCGGGATTTTCTCTAATTGTTCCAGCATATCCGCTCTTCCACTAATTTCGTAGCATATAATTGCAAGGCATATAGCATATTAGAAAATGATTTGTGTCATGACCACGCTTTTTCTGATATATGATTTAAAGCAATCAATTCATCTGTTAATTTGCCATAGGTGTGTCACCATTACATGTACTGCCATAGTACGTATATTTTTCGCATCCTTCAAATGCTCTAAGGACATAATGATTTCCGAAGTTGTCCCCGATCGTGAAATTCCAATAATAAGATACTTTTTATTCTTTAATATAAAAGTGTCTGTGTGTAAAAATAACTCAGATGCTGGTACCGCAATGGCAAATTCTCCCGTAACGGCTTGATAATATCGCGCTGCTGCAATGGCTAAATAATAGGATGTTCCACATCCAGTGAAAAGCACTACATCTACAGCTTTTTCATGGAAAGTAATTAATTGAACAGTGTCCTTTGTTCTTTCTAACTTTTGTCCTTGTGCCATAATCTCATTGTATGTGTACATAACCAAATCCCTACTTCTCTTATATTTTAGTTATTTGTATCTCATCGATAAGCTTTTTCCACATTTTTTCTTTGGACTTTTGCAATTTCATTATGTGCTGCATTCGCTGAGCCACAGGCAACAGCCCATTTGTATGCCTCTGTATGGTCTGCACCATGTGAGAGCTTATAAATAAGTCCTCCTAAAAAGGCATCACCACTTCCTACTGTATTGACCACATTTATCGATGGTGCATTCACTTTGTAAACCCCTGACGGATGAACAAATAGAGCGCCTTGCTCGCCCAATGAAAAACATACATGCTCAATGCCCATTTTTTGTAATTTTACACCAGTATGAACTAAGTCTTCCTGAGTCAAAGCAGACCTACCGATTAATTGAGCAATTTCATCCTTATTAGGCTTAATGATGAAAGGTATTGCCGTAATACCCTTTTTCAAAGCATCGCCACTTGTATCAAGTGCGACTCTAATACCTTTTTCCTTTAATAATTTGATAATCGTTGCATATGCCGTTTTCTGTATACCTTGGGGTAGGCTTCCTGACAATACAAAATAGGTAGCATGTTCCGCTTGTGTTTCAATCCAGCTTAACATTTTTATCCACTCTTGTTCATGAATTGTAGGTCCTACCTCTAACAACTCGCTCATTTCCTTCGTTTGCTGATTAATAATCGTTAAACAAATCCGGCTTTCCTCCACTATTTGTACGAAATCAGTTTGGAGATTTTCCTCCTGTAAAAGCTCGGCTATTTTACTACCATTTAATCCACCAACGAAACCGCCAATACTCACTTCACCACCAAGTGATGCAATAACACGAGCTACGTTAACCCCTTTTCCACCACCTTGTTGTGACTTCTGTAACACACGATTTGTCTGACCAATCATTAAAGAGTCCAGCTCATATACTTGGTCAATGGCTGCGTTTAAGGTTAAAGTAGTAATCATTTTTGTAACATCACAATCTTTGCTCTACTAATTTAATTAAAGATTCCCGTGCTGGAAGGAAAATACTTTCTTGGATCATTTTCTGTTGGATAATCCTTAAAATAAGCTCTTAATTCTTCAGCAAATAAGTCTTTAAGCTCCGTAGAAAAATTTACTTTCGCAATTCCATATTTCAAAGATTTACGCACATCCTCTTCTGGCACCCCCGAGGCTCCATGCATAACTAATGGAATATTAGTAGAACAATGGATTTCCTGTAAAAGCTCAAATAACAATTT